>OZ244048.1:0-4833177 GCA_965215265.1 Candidatus Poribacteria bacterium
TTTTTAAATCCTCCTTATGTGTTGTGTCCCAATAAGGTCCACTTACAACTTTATTAATATGGGCTAGCTTTCCGGTGTTGCTCCAGGTTCATTTCGCAATCACACTCACGCACGTTTTCAAAAAACAACCACCGTTCACTATCGGACCGGTTTTCGGTGCGCTGCAGCATCGCCCTTATAACACTTATACTTACAAAAGTAAGCAATATCTGTGCCAATCTCCTGAAAACCACAGCTGCCACAGATATCAAGCATACGTGACATTTTGACATCTTTCTTTGTGAGACAAATTGTCATAGCGTACGCAACTCCATGGTGAAGTGTGCCATTTTGGCACATATTGTTCCCATGAAAAACCGAACTCAGAGTCATGAAGAGGATGGTGCACACTGTACAACCTGGCCCGTTTGCGCGGAGCGGTACGCCGCAGCTAAAATCTGATTGGCTCTTAACCCATCAATACCGTCAGTGATTGGGGAGATACCCTGGTGAACACATGCCCCAAAATGTTCAAACTGATGTTGATACAGATCTTCGTATTGAGAAGGTATTAATTGTTTTTGGCCATCAAAATTAGTCTGTATTTTCCAGCCATCATCGTTATAGACGCAGATGGTGCCTTCTGTGCCGTAGAGTTCGAGCACAATGTCACAGTGCACGACAGAAAAACTGAGATCGGTGAATGCTTGTGCGCCGTTCTCAAAGTTCATCAGGATGCCGCCTGTCTCCTCAACAGCCGAGTTGTAAATATTGCTATTGTGGAATGCGCTCACTTCGGTAACCTCCGCAATGAGGAAACGAAGAAGATCTACACTGTGCGGTCCCAAATCCATGAAACATCCACCACCGCCTTTTTCGGGTTGTGCACGCCATTCATCCGCTGTGAGCTGGTACTGTTTCAAAAATGGCATTCTCCCATGAACGATCTGCCCTAACCTGCCGGCGCTTATCCATACTTGGATCTGCTGGAAGCAGGAGTGAAACCGAAACAGAAAACAGATTTGTAAATGCACGTCATTGGCATCGCAGGCAGAAATCATTTCTCTGCACTCCGCGGGCGTGAGTGCCATTGGTTTATCACAGAGAATATGCAGCCCTTGTTCCGCAGCGGCGATGACCTGGCTGCAATGTAGATAAACGGGGGTTGATACGTAAATTGCATCCAAGGTATTGTCTGCCAAAAGTTCATCAACAGTGGTGTAGTAGGTGGCTGCACCATATTCTGTGGCGAGTTGTTTAGCACGAGTAACATCTCGTGAAAGCAGTGCGTGTAATTCAGAACCTTCTGCCTTTAGTATCGCTGGTATGGCTCTGCGTTGTGCAACGCTTCCAGCCCCGAGAACACCCCATTTTAAGTTCATTTATTTCGTACCCTTCATTTTTTGCTGTAAGTATAAACCTTTTCTATAGATATTTCAAGTAAAGAAACCCTGCATTGCCACCTTAGGTTAACAACAAATGCAGGCCCGTTGCGAAGAGAAAGAAGAGGACGATTCGCGAAAAGAGTCGCTCCGGCACGCAACTGTTTAACGAAATCCCTGTCAGGACCCCTAATCCGATAAACGGGAGAAGGGCGAACGACTCAACAAGAATCTCAAACGAGAACAGTTCAAGCCTTGTATAAAATGGGATTTTGATAAAATTCATTAAGAAGTAGATCACTGTTGTTGTTGCAACAAAGGTTGTGTTGCCGAGACGTTGTGGCAGGAGATACATGATGACAACGAGTCCTCCCATGTGCGCTAGAGTTGAGAACCCACCTGTTAGGACACCGGCACCAAACCCTAACACTACTTTGAATCGAGGCCCCGTTTCAGAAGTACCCAGGCGGATGTCCCAGTACGGACGAAAAAATTCTAAGAGGGCAAACAGACAGGCGATGCCGCCAATTACTTTCTTCAGATGGCTGTCCGAAATATCTTTCAAAATGAGACTCGCCAAAACGATACCGAGAATTGAACCCGGTATTAACAACAAGATACTCTCATGGTGCCACCGCTTCCAATAATGCTTCAGTGACAGAACGTCCGTTGAAAAGAGAAGCATGAGCATCAGCCCTACGACGTTGCGTGCAGCACGAAAATGTGTGAACATCGGAACGACAATCATGCCGATGCCACCGCCAAAGCCTGCCTTGCTTACACCGGTTAGCCATGCGCCGAAACATAAGATAATGACTTCGTAGATACTATATCTCCTATTTGAAGGTACATCCAAAACAGCTAATCAACTACGTGGACAGAAAGATGCATGGTCTCCTCTATGATGAAAACAGCATAACAGATTTTAGCACGATTGTCAAATTTTACCTGCCTAGGTGGATGTGGATTGTGTCGTTTAACTCAGCCAGCTGGGCAATCAATTACTCGCGGAAAAAGTTTTGACATTTGATATAGAATGTGGTATAATACACTATACTTTTTGGATCCGGCTTCGTTTAAAATAATTTTCGAATGAACGTTCTTTGATGCTTTTCGTTGGAGACGTTTGGTTTCTATTTTTATAACTCATGGAGGAATGAAAAAATGGTTCAAGTAGAAGTTAGCGTTGACTCAGGTGAGCAATTTGACCGGGCGCTTGCACGTTTTAAGAAAATGTGCGGGAAAGCGGGAATCGTGACAGAAATTAAGAAGCGCAGTTTTTATGAAAAGCCGAGCGAGAAACGGCGGAGAATTGAGATGAAACGTCAGCGGAAGGTTAAACCACGCACGATGGAATACCGGCCTCGCTACAATAACGGCCGTTAGCGCTATACGAGGAGGAAGGTATGGCAGAACAGGCTACCGTGGATACTGCGGAAAATTACAAGGGGCTTTTGATTCAATACTGCCAGGAACGTGGATTGAGCCAACCAATATATACCGAAACACAGTCAGGTCCACCGGACGCACCTAGCTGGAAAGTCACAGTGCGTTATGGAGATTGGATTCATGAGACAACCGAGTCTATCCCTGGTTCTAAAAAACTTGCACATCAAATTGCATCGAAGCAGGCACTTGACGAAATAGATTCTCGACGCGAACGTTTTTTGTCAGGGGAAATACCAGATGAAAAAGTCGAACCTGCCCCAACTGTAGCTGCTACAGAAGTGACAGAAGTGGAAGTTCTTGAAATCCCGACTCACATTGTTTCAAGCGCACTGACTATTGCAAATGAAAGGTTGACAGCCTCGCAGCCTACCCGCTACCGAACCTTCACAGATGAAGAATTCTCACGAAAACTCGCTAACATGACGTTAAAGATTGTCCGAAACCTGGTGAAGAAGGCAGAAAAAGAAAAAATTACGTTTGTCTAATACCGCTTTCTGAGGACAAGGCACTATGCCTTGTCCTTTTACGTTTATGCTTTCGAACAAGTTAGAGAAGCGATTCAACGGTGATGTTCTTGAGGGTATTTGCCTGCATCGCTTGGATATCCTCGAATATCCGCGTCCCCTTTGACGTAAGCGGTATTGCTTCCATCAGCTGATTCGTGAGCCCCGCGTCAATGACTTCGACCAATTGATACAACGTGATATCACTTAAAGCTTGCGCAGGAAGATAACCGGTCGTATCCCCTTCCACTTCATAGATGAGCCCAGATGATTTGAAACGTTTGAAACACGCCTGCACCACGTCAGAGGGAACACCGGAGATTGCAGCAATGTTCTCTGCAGAACATGCCCCATTTCCACGGTAGTAACGCTCCGCTACGATGAGGAACAACGTAATTGCACCAGGAACGTTAATATAATTTACCTGTTCACCCAGTCTCTGGAAGGTGCCGGACGGCGGTTTCCGGAAATGCTGAGCCGAATTTGTAACCTCCGCACCGAGCAGAATGACAACCCATGTCACATAAGTCCAAATAGCTAAAATCATAAGTAACGCCAAAGCACCGTAAATCTCATTATAGTTTGTCCACGCAAGTTCAAAGTAGTGCCCGAAGGCAAGACGTGCGATTTGGAACAGTGTCCCCGCTATGAACGTTCCAATTAGTGCAGCACTCCATTTTACAGAGGTATTCGGCAACGCAATGTACATTAATAAAAAAAGACAGTAGACAAGTAAGGAGGGGAATAGGTCGCTAAACAACCAATGTGTAGCCGTCGAAAACAGAAGCCAGATTAATAGCGGGCCCAGTGACAGCAGTGTGTAAAACACAGTGTACTTTTGAAAGGCTTGGAGGAGTGGCAAACGATATCGCGCACCCCAAATATTATTGAAATGCTGTTCTACAGACATAAACAGCATTGTAGAAACGAGCAGAAAAAAAAGGAATCCACCGCTGCTTAACTTACCCAAATTTTGATTTGCAAATTCGGAGAGTTGTGAAACGATTTCTTCGGCACCATAGCGAGGCAGGAAGTTGTCACGCAGCGAAGCGATTAACGGAGATTCTTCGTTTTCAACAACACCAAAAGTTTTTAGTAGGACAAGCGCAACAGCCGACAAAGGCACAAGACAGAGAAGTGTACTGAAAGCCAATGATGAAGCTTGCTGAAGACAATTGTGCTCAATGAATTGATGCCAAACTTTTGCACTAACCTGTAATACATACGTACGAAACGAGCCGAGGGTACGAAGATATCTTTCCATTTCTTTTCTTTTTTTAAAGGTTTGCGTCAAAACCAGTCGTTTTTTTTGCTTTTGTAAAATTCAATAGACACTGGGACTAAAAAATTTTGAAAACCTTTACATAAAGAGAGAAAAAGCAATTTGTCAGAAGCCATAACTTTTCGGAAGCCGATGAACCTGCAGCAAGACAGAATTCAATTTCACAGTTTCACAGCGTTTTTCTCGTTACATCTATCTATAAAGTAATACTCTCAAAAATTTCATGGTAAATTAAATTGGATACAGAATAATATTCAAACGTGCGTGCGAAGAAAATTGTATGCTTTCCCAACGTCCTGATTTAATAGCGAAGATAAAACGCCGTTTGCGACAAAATCGCATGCTTGCTCCTTTTATCGGATGTCCCTATCCGGCACCACGATGGAACCGATGTGTTAACGGGGTTCTGCGGTGCCTCGGACCCGATGCCTCTATCCTGGAACTCGGTTCTGGTACCCGCCGCCGGGCATCCAATATCATCAATCTCGAAATTGAATCAGGCCCAGAAGTTGACATCGTCGCCGATGGACATCTCTTACCTTTCAAGGATAACTCGTTTGATGCAGTCATCTCTGAAGCAGTACTCGAACATGTACGTGCACCGACCCGGGTTGTTTCAGAAATCTATCGGGTCTTAAAACCGGGTGGGTTTGTCTGTGCCGCAGTACCATTTCTACAAGGATACCATGCCTCACCACACGATTATCAACGTTGGACGCTGCCCGGAATTGTGCAGCTTTTCTCTGCTTTTGTCGAAGTCGAGAGCGGTGCCTGTGCTGGCCCCACTGCATCCTTACATTGGATTTTCCGGGAATATGCAGGGCTCGTCTTTTCTTTTGGGAACCTATTATTAGCAAAGTTTTTATCGCTTCTTATCGGGTGGTTAACGTCTCCTTTCGTGTTTTTAGATTCGCTCCTTCTATGGAACTCGCATGCTCACATCCTGGCATCTGCTGTATATTTTCTTGGCAAGAAGCCGTGAATCTGTCATAATAAAGCACAAGTTAGCCCTTATTCTTATAGTTGGATAACTTCTCATCAAGGGTTCACGCTATTCTGAGGGCTGCTCAGAGGTAAACTCATTCGCTTTGACATAGTAGAGGAATCCGATACACATTTCATCTGTTGTCCTTTCTCCCCAGCCTACAGGAACTGGAGGACTATGGGGATTGGCCGGATTCTCCGCAGAATTGTCGAAATGTGCTACCAAGTTCACTTGCGTCCCTGCCGGTAAGAAGAGCGGTTCTCGGTAATGATAGATATCCTGCCAGTTGAAATCCCAGTCTTGGATCCAGATTAAGTCGATCGATTTGCCTTTCGGTGTTGTAGCAACCAGATGCATATCTCGTCCGAGCAGATGCATGTGAGGCATTGCTGCCAATAGATAGACATCAGTTTTGAACTTCCGCGACGCAAGGACTTCATGCCAATTCGCGCCGGCCGGTATCTCAAATTCAGAATTAATCGCGGAAGTTATATGCAGCTTGGTTGTCCGCGGCGTTTTGGAGAAGTAGAGTCCTAAACGGGAGCGATCGCGTTCAAGGTGCCCGGTACGGTAGTAATGCACCTGCATGACGATGTCCGCGCCTTTTGGTAAAAGGTAGCCGACTCCTTCCGGCAACACTGCCGGTGTTACCCCGGGTGCCCAACCCCCTACCGTTCCAGCGTCGTCGAAGCCAGGGCTGGTGCCTTCTGTTACATACCCGGGTTTCTCGTCTTGCGCATCCAGTTTCCGTGCCTCACCGCTCACATCAAGGTAGGCGATAACGTGATGTACAGTCTTCCTATTGCCGGGTTGCACATCAACTGCTCGAACGTACATGTCTTGCTCAAAGTTTGTTGGAATAATAAAGTGCCGGTATTCATCTTCCCCTTCAGGCTCAATTTCATATTCGACCGGCATTTCGATAATCCAATCTGGTTGACCGAGGGCCCATCCTTCTGGAAAGTTAGGCGCGGGCGGAACGTTGTCCAGATTGCCTGCCGGCGTGCCCATTTCAACCCATCGAGAGATAGTTTCAATTTCAGTATCCGTTAAGCGACGTTCGTTTTTAAAACTTCCGTAACCAGGTGCCGGTTTCCACGGTGGCATGAGCCGTGCCCGGGTATATTCGGCAATTTCTGTTGCCCATGCCTTCGCATCGCTATAATCCACTAGTGAGAAAGGCGCGACTTCTCCATCCCGATGGCATGACTGGCACTGTTTTTGAAGAATAGGTGCTATATGCTCGCTATAGGTTGCATCCTCTGCAACTCTTGGGTCCGGTAGATGAACGGTGCATCCGAACGCGGACGTTTGTTCTACCGGCAGAGCGCGGCCGCTTAAAATGGCGTAGAGTGTATTTTTTAGATAGTGGTGCCTCACCCGCGTTTCATACCGGTTATCATCAATCGCACCACGATAACGCAGGGTACCTGCTGTGTCAACGACCATGGCTTGGGGTGTTATGTTCGCACCGAATTCGTGAGTTAACTGCCCAGCTGTATCCTTCACAATCGGAAACAAGAAACCTGCTTTCGCGACGCAAGCTTTTATATCCTCTACCGATTCGTTAAAGTTCGGATATACCGCGACGAAAGTAACTGGTTTATGAGCATCGTGAACTGCAGAAGACTCACCTGCAAATTCTGCCTGCAGGCGGTTTAACCGCATAGTATAGCGTTGGGCAACCGGGCATTCTGTCGCGAGGAATACGAACACAACAGGGCCTTGTTTAACGAGAGCGTCTAAGTGGTACTTTTCTCCATCCAAAGTCGTAAAAGCGATATCCTCTAACTTTGTACCAATTGGCACGCGGCTCATCTGTACCGATGCCTCTTGTATGACGCGATGTCTATTTGTAATTGTGTACTCCGGTTCTGTTGCTGCTTGTAGGCCTATTAAAAGAGAAAATAGTAGTAGGAGCACGAGAATTTGGTATTGGTTCATCATGTAATTTGTTCCTCCATACAAGTTTATCCCTAAAACGTAAATATCGTTGGTGTTAGTGATGAAACAATTATACCGCAATTCAGAAAATATGTCAAATTCGATTCTCTTCTCTATATCAGGTCAAGGTAGATTATAGTTGTAGAAAACTTAGATGCTTAATTTCATTAAGAACGCTTAAACGAGAAATAAGAAAAAGTGGACAAACGCGAGATTTTGTGGTATCATGAATATAAGGACATTACTAACGATTCTGGCAGTAAAAACATATTGTCGGAACTTCCTTATGAGTAGAATCAATATAGGGTTGTGAGCTGCAACACTAATGAATTTATTTCGTATAGACATTATGCCCCGAATTTGCTTTTTGGGGCGTTAAAGGATGGTACTGTTAGATATGCATCGAAAATCAGCCATGAAACACGCGCGTGCAGATCAAGCGAAACGTGAAAGAAACAGGCACCGTAAAGCGACGCTCCGAACGTTGCTAAAACAGACAGAAGCAGCACTCGCTGAAGGTAATATCGAGGCCTCGCGTGCCTTGTACAAATCGGCGGCAAGTCAGTTGGATCGTGCCGCGGGCAAGGGTGTAATAAAAAAAGGCACCGCCAATCGCCAGAAGTCCCGGCTCAACAGTAAACTTAATGCCCTCGCTGTCCAAGCGACACAGTCGTAATCTGGAGAATCTGTGTGCACTGCCCTAAAGAGAAACTTGTCAGAATGTTTCTGACAAGGTACACGGAAATACTCATGCTACATCAGACTTATCGCTTTCTACGAGAAAAAAAATAGGAAAAATGGGACATGAACGTCCGCGAAGTTGCTTTAGAATGCTTGTTAAATATTTCTCAAACCCGTATCTCTATAGTAGCTGCAATTGACAAGGCATTCCAAAAGCAGAGCTTGAATGGGCGCGAATGTCGTTTGCTAAACGCACTTGTCTACGGTGTTGTACGGTGGCAGAAACAACTGGATTGGGTACTAAATCACTTTATCAATCCACGTTTTCGGCTAGACACGAGGCACAGTGCGCTCCTTCGGCTCGGGGCGTTTCAATTGTTGCACCTGGATGGAATACCTGCCCACGCAGCAATTTTTGAAACCGTTCAACTTGCAAAAGGCGGACGAAAGGCCAGAGGCTTTATCAACGCAATCTTGCGAAAAGTAGAACGCGAGGCACAGACGTTAACCTATCCATCGTTTGAATCTAATCCTATTGAGCATATCTCATTCTCTTTGTCATATCCAAAATGGTTAGTCAGCCGGTGGATTAAGACACGCGGTGTTCCATGGACATTGGCGTTCTGCCAAGCAAGTAATGAGATTGCCCCATTGGCTTTTCGCGTCAATAGCTTCGTGAAGGAGCGAGACAGACTCCGCGAATCACTCCGTGCAAATGGGTTATCTACAAAGGTTTCCAGAATTTCGCCGGATGGATTGGTGCTCCTGAACCGAGAAGATACAGGGCTTGCCAGCGGCTCGCCCAGCTTAAAATCCGTGCTTAATACGGATAACATCTATGTTCAAGATGAGAGTGCCATGTTAGTTGCACCGCTTGTTGCACCGAAAAATGCACAGATAGTAGTTGATCTTTGTGCAGCACCAGGGGGAAAAACGACGCATCTCGCATCCCTGATGAGCAATTCTGGCAAAATTATCGCTGTCGATATTTCGGATAAAAGACTCGCGTTGTTGAAAGAAAACTGCCGGCGCATGGGAACTCTCAATGTAGAAACTCAGGTTCTGGATGCAACAAAGGCAAACCTCAGTTTTATTGCAAACGCGGATGCTGTTCTGATTGATACTCCGTGCTCCGGGTTCGGTACGCTCCGGCGACATCCGGATATCCGTTGGAACAAAACGCCTGAGCAGCTTCGCTCGCTCTGCGATATACAATACAGTTTGCTCAAAAATGCAGCATCATACCTCAAACCCGGCGCGGTTCTCGTCTACAGCACTTGTAGTATTGAACCTATGGAAAATGAAGAACTCATCCGCCGCTTTTTGGCGGATTTCCCAATGTACGCCATAGAGCATGCCCACAGGTTTTTGACTGATGTCCCGCAAAGTGCTATAACTCAAGACGGATTTCTCCAGACATTCCCCCATGAACACGGTGTTGATGGTGCTTTTGCCGCACGTCTCCGGCGTAAAGGTAGTCGTGGCGAAAATATACCATAACCTTTATTGATTAGGTTGCTGAATCGACGTGGAATGCACGCATAACATTCAGCAAGTCTGAGCATCCTGTTACACATCTCGTCGGACACTTTTCGTGTATGATTGATTTTAAACTGTATGCTATCACGGACAGGTACTGTTGCGCCCCAACTCCACTATTTGATGTCATCCTCCAATTGCTGGATGTCGGAGTGAAGTCCATCCAATTGCGCGAAAAGGCATTAGATGATGCAGCTTTGTACAAACTGGCAAAACCGATTGCGGAACGGTGTAATCTTTATGGCGCAGCCCTCTTTATCAATACAAATGTAACAGTTGCACAGGATGTAGGTGCTGCCGGTGTTCATTTACCTGCGTATACAGGTTCTGTTGAAGCAGTGAAAGAGCAACTAGGAGTGTGTCGAGTCGGATGTTCAATCCACAATTTTGAGGAGGCAGAAAGACGTGAACAGGAAGAGGCAGATTTCATGACGTATAGTCCGATCTATCCAACACGAAGCAAGCCGGGATATCGTCCTGCACTCGGTGTGGAGAATCTCGCCGCCTTGATAGAACAAGTTAAGCTGCCCATTTTTGCGCTCGGTGGAATTACACCAGATCGGGTTGCTGCATGCATGGACGCAGGTGCCTCCGGGATAGCGGTTATGTCAGGTCTGATGTCTGACACCGATGCCGCGGTACAAGCATCCGCCTATCTCAATGCTTTGCGTTCCGTTCCGAAGGGTCAAGTCAGCGGAAAATGAAACAGATTTTAACAATTGCAGGCTCAGATTCGGGGGGTGGCGCGGGGATACAGGCAGATATCAAGGCGATTTCCGCAAACGGTGGGTTCGCCATGTCCGCCATAACCTCTGTGACTGCCCAGAATACCGTCGCAGTTACAGAAGCATTTGAACTACCGGTGTCGTTGATTGAAGCGCAGCTAGATGCTGTGTTTACTGATTTTGAGGTAGCCAGTGTCAAAACAGGGATGCTTTCTTCGTCAGCGATTGTGGAAACGGTAGCACGCAAATTGTCTGAATACACGCCTCCAATACTCGTTATAGATCCAGTGATGATTTCTAAAAGTGAATTCCCGCTTTTGAAGACTGAAGCGATTGAGAACCTTAAAAGGTCGCTGATTCCCCTCGCCACAGTGATTACCCCCAACATTTACGAGGCAGAGTTACTCGCACAACAGAATATCAAAGATATTGAGGAAGCCAAAGCCGCGGCAACAGCCATTGCTGATTTAGGCTGTGACGCGGTGCTTGTAAAGGGCGGACATCTGCCAGAAAAGCAAGCCACTGATGTACTCTATTGGCAAGACGAGTGGACGTTGTTTGAAGCAGAAAGGATTAACACCAAAAATACACATGGTACTGGCTGTACCTATGCAGCTGCTATTGCCACACATCTCGCTCACGGAAAGAACTTAGTTCAAGCGATCCGGGCAGCGAAAGCCTATCTCACCAAGGCTATTGAACAAGCGCTCGATATTGGACATGGCAGTGGGCCGACGAACCATTTCTATTTTTTAACCTAACTATAAAGGCTTTCGACCGGAAAAACCGGTATCCATTTCATGCCAATATTGAATTTCAGGTTCACCGAATCGCCAGCAGAGGTAAACCTCCCGGCCGTCACGCAGATGTGGGAAATCGATTAACCCGGGATCAAGTCCTTTGAGATGACAGCCTCGCGCCTCAATCCGTTGAACAGCCTGGCGAAACTGTTCTGCAGTTTGGAGAAAAAGGGGTGCTTTTTTATCGCCTCCGTTTAAGGAAATCACTTCAAAAAGCGGAGTGAGTTCCGCATGAAGTTCCTGCAACTCGCTTTTCAGGGTTTGTAGTACTGAGATGTCCTTAACTAAGAAAGGGATGCACCGGTTCGCCTCTTCAAGCGTAAAATACCGCTTTGTCTCCATGGATTGTCTCCTTTCTATACTATTTCTGTTTACAATTTACACGAATTTGGGTTAATTGTCAAGCTTAATACCATTTCAGTATAAGCAGGTCTCTATAAATATTCAGAATTTAATAGTGAGGAGCCCTGCAGTGGGGGTGGCACATCTGGATGCACGGATAGCTTCTTTGCAATGCACGGTGTAACAGTATCAAGTGGAGACGCGATGGAAAACGCGAGGCAACCTTCAGAAAAACTCAATGAAAATGAAAACGTGACTCGCGCCGCCGGGATTGTTAGTCTCGCTGTGATGCTTTCGCGTGTGTTGGGGCTCGCCCGCGAAATCGCTATACGTTACTTTTTTCGTGCTGAGTGGGGGGCGGACGCTTTTAATCTCGCGTTTCGCATCCCAAATTTTCTCCGAGACCTTTTCGGCGAAGGTATTCTGAGCAAGGCGTTTATCACGACATTTTTGGCAACAGAAATTGAAGACGGTGAAGAAGCGGCGTGGCGCTTAGCAAACCGCGTTTTTACGTTAACCTCCTTGCTCTTGTCATGCCTGATTGGACTCGGCATCGTTTTCGCCCCTGCCATCGTTAATGTGCTAACGCGCGATGGTTTTGAGACGCAATTAGACTATGTACAACACTATGGGTTTAACAGCAAAGTTGAATTGACTATCTACTTGACCCAATTGATGTGTCCTTACCTTGTCTGTGTATCGCTTGCAGCAATTGCGATGGGTTTACTCAACAGTAAGAGCAAATTTGGGGTGCCTGCATGTGCGTCCGCCTTCTTTAACATCAGTTCACTTATTATCGGGGTGGGCGGCTACTACGTATGCACGAGGGCAGGGCTTCATCCGACGACAGGAATGGCTGTCGGGGTTGTCGTTGGCGGAATGGCCCAGCTCCTCATCCAAGTCCCCTCAATGTGGAAAGTAGGATTCCGTTACCGGCCGCAGCTGAGCCTTCGAGATGCGAGGGTTCAACAAGTTATTCAGTTAGTTGGGCCATCCGTGTTAGGGGTTGCAGCGCTACAGGTTAATCTGTTTGTCAATACGCACTTTATCACATCAGAGAAGGCATGGTTGACATGGAATACGAGTGCCTACCGAGTGATGCATCTGCCGATTGGAATTTTCGGCGTTGCCATTTCAACCGTCGCGCTTCCGCAATTAGCTAGGTTCGTAACGGCAGGGGATACCGCGAATTTTCGCAATGCACTCTCGTATGCATTACGCTTGATGCTAACGTTAACGATACCAGCTGCCATTGGTTTGATGGTGTTGGCAGAGCCGATATGTCGCTTGCTTTATGAACGGGGTGCTACAAATGAAGTCGACACGAGCGCAACCGCGAGTATCTTGTTTGTTTATGCTTTTGGGTTGTGTGGGTTCTCTGCCGTTAAGATTGTGACAGACGGGTTTTATGCTTACAAAGACCTACGCGCCCCGGTTATCGTCAGCATTGGCACAGTTGCACTCAATATCGGCCTGAATTATCTATTTATTTACCAAGAACTCTTTTTAGACCATCGTGCGGTGGCACTGTCAACTGCTTTCACCGTCACTCTAAACTTTTCCGTTTTACTGCTGATGCTACATCGTAAAGTTGGCGGTTTAGGGCTCCGTCCGCTTATCCGGCTGACGACGAAAATCTTAACTGCTACCACTGTGATGGGGTTTGTGTGTTGGATTACAAACGGAACTATTGAGCAGGACTGGCTCGGTACGGAAGGGCTTCTCACGCGACTCGTCGGAGTGTTTGGCCCAATAATGTTCGGTATACTTGCCCTCGGGACGATGTATAAAATACTAAAGGTTCCAGAATTTGCAGATATTTCGCGACTTTTACGACTTCAAACACGTAAAAAATAGAGACAATATTGGCAACCTTGTCTACAATACTGGAGGTACGATGCTAACCAAACGGATAATTCCATGTTTAGATGTACGTGCCGGGAAAGTGACTAAAGGCATTGCTTTCAAAGGCAACGTTGATGTCGGTGACCCGGTGGAGATGGCGCGATTTTACTATGAAGGGGGCGCTGATGAGTTAGTCTTCTATGATATTACGGCTAGCAATGAACGCCGCGATATTATGATTGAGGTCGTCTCGGCTGTTGCCGCCGAAATCTTCATCCCTTTTTCTGTCGGCGGCGGATTGCGAACGCTGGAGGAGATGCGCAGAGTACTCCTCGCTGGTGCAGAAAAGGTGAGTATTGACTCCGGGGCAGTGCGAAACCCGAAACTCATCGCAGAAGGTGCGCAGGCATTCGGTAGTCAGTGCATCGTGTTGAGCATGCAAGTAAAACGCGTGCCCAAAAGTGAACAGATTCCGAGCGGCTATGAAATTTATATTGATGGCGGAAGGAAACCTGTCGGCTGGGATGCTCTCGAATGGGCGGTACGAGGAGTAGATATGGGGGCAGGTGAAATTGTTGTCAATAGTATTGATGCAGACGGCACTAAAGCTGGGTATGAACTTACGTTGACCGGTGCAATCGCCAATCTGGTACCGGTCCCTATTATCGCATCTGGAGGTGCCGGAAATCCACAACACCTGCGCGATGTCTTTGTTGAAAGCGGGGCTGATGCCGCGATTGTGGCTTCTATCACACACTACGGCGAATTCACAATCGAAAACATCAAAACTTATTTAGAAACAGAAGGCGTTAGCGTGCGAGATACGTGGTAGATGAAAAATTCAATCGATGAACACCAACGTGGCCCTCTAGGACAATGGTAGGCGTGTCGGCAAAACTATCTGCCGATGATAGACATCTGCCGATTTTTGAAAAAAGACATGCATCCGCTCAATATACCGGATGCCTTTCCGCCGCTGCTGATGCGTCGTCAGTGGGACACAGACAATCTCATCCAGCGACGTATAACCGCGGAGACTTCTGCCTCTATTTTGCACTAGATGTGCAATCCCAGCGGCAATCGCGTCATGACATTTCATGCTATAGATAAGGCTTCATATCCCACAGCAGGATAGTGCCGTCAAAACTACCACTCGCTAATAACGTGCCATCGGGCGAAAACACCAAATCTTGCACATCCGTCGAGTGGCCCCAGAACGTCGCAACATTCTCACCCGTCGCAATATCCCACAACCGGATCGACACTTTATCCGTGCCTTGCCACCAAGAACCGGAGGCAAGATACTGACCGCACGGAGAAAAGGCTAACGCAAATGGATAATAACACCCCAACGGTAAAAGAATGGACATTCGGATGTCATAAGTTGTCGCATCCCACAAGCGTATCTCTCGAAAGCACCCACCTGCGATGAAGTCGCCACAAGGGGAAAAGGCGAGTGCCTCGATCCAGTTTGGGCGCGGTTGAGGCACGGCTTTGGCACGTGAGTTACGCCGTTTTTGAATTTCACCAGTATCCCCTTTATATAGGCACGCATCTAATAACGGAGTTAAGACGAGCGAGACAACCTCTTCCCCTGATGCAACATCCCACACCCGCGCCGTTTTATCCCTTGACGCACTCGCAAGATGCTTCTCATCCGGAGAGAACGCCAGGGACTGAATAGACTCGGTATGCCCTCTGCAGGCCGTCTGTTTCCCAGAACCATCCCACACATACACTGTCCCTTCTACATCTCCACTTGCCCAAAGCCCACTTGTGGGGGAAAATGCCACTTCATTTACACTTTTCTCATGAGCCTTGAGTGTCGCAATGGTTTCGTTGGTTTCAACATTCCACACACGGAGCGTGCTTCCCGATTTGCCCTGGGTGCCCAGTGCCTGTCTGCTGCCATCCGGGGAAAAAGAGAGCGAACGGACGCGTGTTTGGGCACGGCAGATACGCCGAGGTTGTTTTGTCGCTACATCCCAACAGGTGGCAAGTCCGGAGCCGACACTTGTCAAGGTCTTCCCATCAGGTGAGAATATCAGAGAAACGGGGATGTGAGTGTGCCCAGAAATAGAAGAAACCTGATGAGCGGTATCCGCAATCCATACTTTGAAATCAGAGTGGCTTACGACGGCCAGATGTGTGCCATTTGAAAAGCACATCGCACTAGTGTTCCCACGATGTTCAAACGTGGCCAGCTTCTCATCGCGTTCCACATTCCACACGGTGATGGTAGATTCATTAACCCCGGCAGCAAGCAAGGCACCCGATAGAGAATAGGAAGGAATTACCGGATACTTTTCAGTATACTCAGAGGGCCCTCTCACCGTTTTTGCAGTGACGACATCCCAGACTCGTAAGATGCCTAACTTGTCTCCGGAGGCAAGGAATCGACCACAAGGTGAAAAGGAGAGGGCATATACATACTCCGTATGCCCTCTGAGACAGGCAATGCGTTCACTAGTATTCACATGCCACACCGAGATAAAATCAGCGGTTTGATAGGTGTCATCGGGACTTGCACATGCCAAAAGGCTGCCATCAGGTGAAAAGGTAAGGGGTACAGCAGCTCTACAGCTGGGATAAGCCGTGTTGCCTTTGAATTGGGCAATCTCTCCGGTCTTTGGGCCCCAGATGGAAACAATCGCGTCTCGTTGGCTGGATGCAGCGAGCTGCTGTCCAGCCGGTGAAAAAACGATTTGGGAAATCTTATTTCGTTCCCCGGGCTGCTCGAACTGAGCTATACAGGCACCGGTTAGAACGTCCCATACCTTAACAATACCATCCCAATTGCCAGTAGCTAGCCACCTACCACAGGATGAAAAAGCAACAGCAGAAACCAGGCCACGTTCTGTTTCCCACAATGCAATAGGAGACATTGTCGATAGTTCATACCACCAGAGACCGAGACGAGTTCCTACAATGAGGTACGTCCCCTCTGGTGAAAAGGTAATATCCTGGACCCACCCGCGCCCCAATCGGGCAATTGCCCCCTTGGGGAGTGCCCATGTAGTGACATTCTTGTTTCTGTTTGCACTGTGTCTCGGAATCTGGAGTATTTGATGTTTCACCTAATCCCTCCCTTTTTGAATGACATAAACCTGGCTTTGCAGGGCGGTAGGACAGACAGGCCGACCTTCGCACCGGCGAGTTTCTCGAAAACAGCGGCAAGAAAACCGAGACAGCCTGCCACCGGACAGTGTGCTAAAATGGTACCTTGTTCGCGTTTCAATTGACTCCGTCACTTTCCCAATCCCATCCGATACTTGATGTCGTAGTTGAGGATGAAATCTAATTCCTCATCCGTAAAACCGTAGTGTTGTGCAAGCACATGGTCAATTTTGTCTATGATGGATTTGGAATGACGCGGGTGAAACTCATCATAGACAACACGCCCGGTGGTTTTGTAGGTTGTCTTCTTGCGGATTGCATGATAACGATAATCCTCCATCAGTTCCGCTGCTATTTCGCATAGCCGGGCTATTTTTCTCTTATCCATTTCTTTGGGATTAAAAGGAAAATTGACGATTTCTCGCATATTGAGAGATCGGCAATCTGAACGGATGAGGAACCACCAATAGAACAAAGAACTGTTCATTGTAGCTGCAACAACGGCTGCCTCGAGTGCGGTTGTTAAATATAGAGATTTGAGATGTGTTGATATTTTTTCTCCGTCTCGTTCGTTCCAAAAGTAAGGCACGAAATCCATTGCCCGAATCCAATAGCGCGGTGAATTATGGAAATAGATTGTGTAGGGGGCCCGTCTCGTAATGAGATGCGTCTCTAATATTGAGAATTGAGCCAGTTTTTTCCAGATGCTTTGTTCAATGGCGCTGTGAACCTTGGGAACCGAATTTTCAAACGGCATCTGTGTGACATCTGTATATTCCATAAGGGCGAAGAGATGTTCGCGAAACGGTTCATGCCATCTGTTGTAGCGCGTCGCGTATAACGCTGGAGAGGGTTGTGAGCTCTGTTGAACGATATAGATTGCTAAACGTTGATTTGCTTCAAGAAACAATTTGGTGGGACTGGTCCCGTATGTTGAAATCCACCCAACTGGCTTGGAACGATGAAATAGAGCTTGAAGAGGTGCCATTCTATCTGTACAGTATGCGGAGTGTGGAATTATCATCGATTTCCAACCGCTCTTTTGAAGCAGCTGGAAACTCCTTTCAAACACAAACGCATAAAGATTGCCGCAACTCTCTGTCTCATATCCCTTGATGGTGTACTCTTTCTTCACCTTGCTATATTCCACATACGGCGGATTGCCAATAATCACATCGAACCCGCCCTTCTTGAGGATGCCGTAAAACGCGATGAACCAATGGAACGGTTTATGTGAAGAAAGCCACGCCTGATAAGCAGCGTCACCTATAATTTCTCTATTTCCCCCCCCCTTCCACTATACATTTGTGTAGTCTTCACACCGTATTCTCCCGCAAGGTACTGATTCAGTTCGGACCCTAACTCCTTCAGTTTACCCTGCAACTTCTGTTTGTCAGACGGGTTCACTGTCCCGCCCAACGCGGTTTGCTGCTGGCGAAACAGGGCAAACAACTCTTCAACGTCCTCGGCGCGTGCTTGAATCCGCCCCATCGTGTCGTCAAAGTCTAATTTACCGGTGACGGCTTTTTCTACCTCCTCATAAGTCGCATAGCCGACGAGTGTGTTGCCTGCCTGCACATTAAAGTCTATGTCCGGCAGCGGTTCAATCTGCCTCACATTTTCAATCTGCGCCACCAGTTTCAGGAACATCCGCAGCTTGCAAATCTCAACAGCCTCGTCCATAATGTCTACCCCGTAAAGGTTGTTGACGATGATGGATTTAAGGATAAAATAGCGGCGGTTAGGGTGCTGCTGGATACGCTCAAGCAGTTGTCGGAAGTCGGTATATTTACGGGAGTGGTGCGCTTCCTCGTCCAAGAAAGCCTGCATCCGATTTAGGCACGCCTCATAGAGCGGCTCTAAGATGTTGAGTGCCGCAAATAGAAACGCACCTGAACCGCACGTCGGATCCAGCACAGTTAGCTGCGTCATCGCTTTCCAAAACGCGCGGAGTAGTTCGGGGCCCTCGCAATTCTCAATCACGTCTTGCGCGAATTGACGAATGTTCAGGTTGTCTGTTATCAGTGCGTTGATGTCCCTTATTTCGCCATTTGCGAGTTTAGTGCGGACGGTTTCGTAACGTTGCCGGCGTGCTACAACTTCCCGCCAAATGTCCGTCGGCAACCCGTATTCAGCAGGGGACAACGTGTTCCATTCCTTGCGTTTAGTGGGCTCGTTGATACCGACAGCGATTTCTGGCGGAAGGGCTCGCTTGACACCGTGTTTCACCGCATCGTAGACGTAGCGCTCAGGCTCCGCTTGTAGCAGCTGCCACACGGACGTGTCCCCTTCAAACGCGATTCTACACGAACGCCGCGCCGCATCAAATAGGAACGGAAGCATCGTATTTTTGCTGATATATTCCGTTATGTCCTCTTTCGTGTAGTAGGCACCCATCTGCTTCTGGTTAATGTACTTTTCAAAGATGTAACCCAGCACATCAGGGTTTATCTCGTTATCGTTTCGCAGCGGGCGTTCATCTAGATGCCACTGGTAACGTTCAAAGAAGGTGAAAATCTGTTCAAAAGCCGCGTCTGGAATCTCAATCTTTTCCCCGTGAAGTTTTTCAATCTCGTGTTTTTGAAAGATGCCGCCGTTGAGGTATGGGATGTTTCCGAGCAAGCGGTGCATCTCTCGGCTGCGTTCCGCTTCCGGTTTCGCAAACCCTTCAAAGAAGAGCGGACAGAGGAAGTGTTTGTAGTATCTATTAGTTTGGGGGTGCGCGGTGTCTGCAGCACTAGCTGCTTGGTTCTCTGCCAGTTTGGTGCGTAGATAGTTGTCGTCGTTATCGAGGAACCCCTTCTTTTGGATGAAGTAGATGAACATCAAGCGATTGAGCATCACAGAGGCATACCCGCGCTGCATCTCTTCATCAGGAATCCCTTTGAGGAAGGCGAGAAAGGCGGCGTGTTCCCTTTTGAACTGCTCATAAAAGCGTTTGGTGACTTTTTCAACGTCGAAGCCTGCCTGAACACGTCCAGTCACGTCTGGCAGTGTGAGTTGTTCTTCCTCCGCCAAGCTAAAAGCGATGGTTTGCAGTTTTTGGAGTAGCGAGTCGCCAGATTGTGTTATCTGATACCGATGTTCCCGAGAAGCAGTGGGTTTGCCTGTCTCGTGTTTGAGCCACTGCCATATCTGTGTGTTTTTCTCTGCGTCCGTGTAGATAATAAAGTGTTCGTGTACAGATTTGGCGACGTGTCGTTGAATGCTACGGCGTGTTGCGTAATCGGGGGGATGTCCTTCCGTTTCGGTTGCCGGTAGACATTCAAACACTACCAGGCCGCGTTTCTGGGCGATGGCGGTGAGTTGATAGTCGGTTTCATCTACCGTGACGGTGAGGGTTTGGGCATGCGCATCCCAACCGAGTTCATTAAAGAGGCGTTCGAAGTCGAATGCTTTCAGGTGTTGACGTATCTCTGGAAGATTGATTTGCATCGGTGTTTCCTTGTGAAACCTCTATCTAGCAAAATATGATAGGACGCGCTGTCTCTTGCACGTTTGGGAACCTCCAAATGCAGAGAGATTCCCCAATGATTTTTAATCGTTATCAAAGCGCACCGAGCGACGGTGTTCGGTTAATTCTAAAACTTTACTATAAGTCCCTTTATTTCTCTGAGTGGTAATTAGGCGCTTCCTCATAAAAAGTCAGCAAATTTACACAAATCTATTTTTTCTTGTAAGATTATACAAAATAGAGAGAAGCTTTCATGATTGTTTAGTTATCCACGAACAACCTGTTCCAATCGTGATGAGATGTGGCAACCCGTTCAGGAGTTAACTGACTGCGAGCAACGAAGCCCGGAACATTTTCCCTGCCAGTTGGTAGACCTAATTGGCTATAGCGTGTATCAACACTCCATCTAACGGTGTCTCCAAGGTTTGGTAGCCCTCGATGAACGACTCGTTCACTTGTTAGCAAAACGTCACCGACATCTAATTCTGCCGTGACGATGTCACCAGGCGGTAATTCAACTTCACTAATACCTTTCCCCCCAGTATGACTAGGTGTCTGGTCTTGATAGTTATGCGCGATGAGGTTGAAGCGATGTGAACCGCGAATCACTTGCATACACCCATTTTGGGCAGTTGCTTTTACTAGTGGAAGCCAGACATTGACAACCAATGTATCGCCTGCTTCCTCGGGTATGAGATACGCCAAATCTTGATGCCACGGAATGACAGTAATTTCTTGATTTGGCAATTTGGCGCGAAAATTAAACTGCGGATGCGCAAAAATTTCATCGCCTATCAGGGATGCAACGACATCAAGTAACTGAATGGCTGTTCTCAGGGTAAACATGCCGGCTGTTCGTATTTTCTGGTCTCGAAAATAGTTTCGCCAGATCCAATTTGTGTCCGAACACGCCTCGGATACCTTTGCCAATCGGGTTTCAAATGGTGCATCCTTAAACGTATCCCACGGCTTGAGGATGCCTTCTTTGACTGCAGCCTGAGTCCCTTTTTCGACTTGCTCTGCTAACTCATCAATTAACGGTTGAAGCGTTCGGTTCGGAAGCAGCCCTTTGATAAACAGAAAACCATCGGCATGAAATTGCTGCTTCTGCCGCACTGTAAGTCCGCGGTGCTGATGTCTTTGTATAGACATTGCTTATCTCCGTTTTGAATTGCGGTTTGCATCCGAGAAAACCTAAGTTTCAATCTAATAAAGAGGCGGAACCTGCATCCAAATATACCGTGCAATCTGGATGCGTTTGCAAGATAGACGCAGGATGCATTGGCGTTACCTCACCTTTTAAGCAGTTGCGAACTGCTTCCGCTTTTCGTTCATCAGGAACGGTGCAAATAATCGTCTTCGACTTCATAATTTGGCAGATGGACATGGAAATGGCGCGGGATGGTACTTCGTCAAGTCCTGAGAACCAGCCTTCTCCTACCTGCTGTAGACGGCACGCTTCATCCAACTCAACTATAATATACGGTTCATCGATTTCAAAATTCGCAGGTGGGTCGTTAAAAGCGAGGTGCCCATTTTCACCGATGCCGACAAAAGCGACATCAATCTGATGTGTCGAGATAATTTCGCTGAGCCGTGCGCATTCTGCGTGCGGTTCATCAGCTTCGCCCCTCAGAAAATGCACGGTTCCGGGATGGGCAACGTCGACAAGCCTTTCTCGCAAATACTTGCGAAAACTCGCCGGGTGCGTCTCTGGAATTCCGAGGTACTCATCCAGATGGAACATCGTCGTTTTGTCCCAGTCGATTGCCTTGTCCGCGGTGAGCGCGGATAGAAAATCGAATTGCGAAGCACCGGTTGCGACGATGAAGCTAGCACATCCATTTTTAACTATCGCCTCGCGTAGTTTTGTGCTTGCAGCTTTTGCCGCTGCTTCACTGGTTTCTCGTTTCGTTGCCGCTTTAAAAATGTTCATGGATCGAGATGAACCCCCGCTTTCGATAAAATTTGGGTAAATTCCCGTTTCCAACTGGGTGATAAGGCACGGAGGACACGCGCACGCCTAATTTGAGTGTAGTTGCTCGTATCAAAATAGCGTAGATTTAGGATTTCTGTGACACTCATCTGTTCTGATGGACTCTCAATTCGCGCAATTGGATCGCCGGTGGTAAGTTTTCCTTCCGCCAGCACGCGAAAATAGAAACCGACACGCTTACTCCGTAAAAAATGTTTTGGGAACTCCGGCAGCCCCATTTTGTATGCCAATTTAAAACAAGGCACGCGCGGTTGCGTGACTTGCAGCCTCGCGGTTTTGCCTACCTGAAAGACATCGCCGATGTAGACTTCATCTTCCAATATGCCTTCAACCGTAAGGTTTTCACCGAACTGTCCAGGTGTCAAGTCATCTCGGTGTAATTTTTGTTTCCAGTAAGCGTAGTGTTCAATAGGATAGGCGTAAACGGCTTTATAGGTCCCACCGTGTACACGCAAGTCGCCTTGACCATCACCGTCAATGTTCTTCTCTCTCAGCATGACGGTGCCTGCTACCGGTGCTTTGAAAATCCCAGTCCGGATAGTTCTACCACCGTATTGGATGGGTTTCGGTTTTGAGACGTTAACGGATAAGAGTTTCATGATGGACTACAGTATACCTTTTTTTTAAAAAAGAATCAAGCATGTCTCCAACCGCCCCGGTCGATTAACGTATCCCAACATTCATGTCAGCCCAAAAACTGCTGCGTGCCGGCAGGCAGCCTCCGTGGTCCATGCCTTTGACTTGCCAACTCTGTCGCAGAAACGGGTAGGTGGGCAGCACCCCAATACACACTCGGATTCGGGAGTTAGAATCAATTTGTCATAATGGCTGACCTTCTTGACCCAATCCCATTTCTCAAAGGGCGCTGTTTCTTTAAAGTCTCGCAAATTCCGGAATGGAAAGTTCAGCTATGTATTGAACCGTTTTGGGGAAACCCTGCAAAGATTTATGCAGGGTATCAACCTCATAATCCTTGATGACCAGGGAATCTCATCCGATCTGAAGAAACTAAGATGCCTCGAAAATGGCTCATTGATTGTATCAACTTCAAGGTGATGTCTGCTTATATCAAGTAAGTAGGAAGTTCCGGAACGATGTTGTCCTAACAAAACGAAATTCGTATCACTAGTCCTCTCTGTCGACATCCTGCAGCCTCTCACAAACGAGAAAAATAAAGATTTTCTTGAATAAAAGGCACCAATGCAAACGTTACGCCTTGAACATGATTTTTCAACCTATCAACTTTACCTTTTGTCAAAAATCCAATAGCCCCATATTTTTCCTTCGTAGAGTTATCTTTAGCGAGATCATCAATGACATGTCCCAATTCTTTTCCAGCAAAAAGTTTCTCGGATATCCCATCGGGCAATTCATAAAGTCCTGTTGTCCCAAAACTGTATCGATTGTGTTCATCTAAAATATAAATCACACTAAAACTAAACCACCTATTATGCAATCGAAGAATACCGCCTTCGATTCCAACAAAAAATGTTGCACCAAGGTTCTGTTCATGATTTATTCGCTTAACGTTTTCAGCACGGTTTTGGGCTCCTTTAAATGTATCTTCATTAACAGGCTGACTGGAAACCTCTGAATCAACGAGCATCCCTTCAACCTCTATATCCTTGAAAAATTTAGAAAAACTTTTCCTGACGCTCTCAATTTTTATCGGATTTTCGGAGCCCACCAAGACTCTCATAGGGATATCCTGTGTGTGTCGATTGTTTTCGGCCATGCGGCACCTCCTCAAGGTTTCACTACAAGTGGTGTGTATTGTGATACAATTCAACGAGTGCTGCTATATCGTAATTCTGATAGGGTTTTCCGCGTAGGTGGGTGTGGTTTCGACTGGAGGGCCCCTCTAAAAAAGAGGGAATTCCGATGGAATTAAAAGGCGTGCTGGCAAAGCACACCTGCGTTTTTTTCACCGTTTCGATTCCAAATTGGTGCGATTAAAAAAAGCGTATCGTTCAGCCCTGATGGCCCGTAAAGGTTGTTTTGATTCCAAACTGGTACGATTAAAAGACACTCTAAAATTGATATATAGTATACCACAAACTTATGCTGCTTGTCAAGTTAATTTTTATTGTTCTCTATTGTTTTAATTGCGTTTCTTCTTGTCCATGGTTTGCATCACATTCCACAGTATGCGAGTTTCGTTGTAGATCTTAACCCATTGTGCTGACAGTAGCGTAGCCGTTGCCTCGAAATCGAGTGCTATGGATCTCTTTGTAAGTTGTGATGGTTGCAGTTTTTTGCGTTGCAGCTTTAGACTATTTTTTCTCAAGTTGTGCTGCCAAAATTGCAATAAGTTTTGCCAGAGTTGGGAATTGGTGGCGTGCTTCTGGGGCGAGGTCAGCAATGGACGTTTTGCCAACAAGGCGGTACATATCTGCTGCGCCTGCCAAAATTTTTGGGGTTAATCCAACGGATTCAAACGTTGCCGAGATCTCTTCCATTTCACCTATCCAGCGTTTTGCCTTAGGCGGCATGCTCGGTAACCCTTTTTCCATACGCTCAAAAAGGGCAGGTTGACTTACCTGAAACTCTGCCTTGAGTGCCTCTGAAACGCCTAAAACCTCTGCCGCGGTGAGTAATTCGGTGCAGAGTGCGGTTAACCCTTTTGTCAAGGAAGCATAACACATCTTAATCGCTGAAGCGAGTCCTATTTCATTGCCGATTGGACGGGCATCGAGCCCATGCTGGCTGAGTGCCAAAAAAAGTTCCGGCTGCGGTCCTGAAACATAGAAGCGCGTCGTGCCGCGGGTACGAGGAGGCGGGCCGATGATAGACGCATCCACAAAAGTCCCACCGGCTCCTACGATAACCTGTCCAAGTTCCCGAACCGTATGTGGCGCGATTGCATTGCAGTCGGCATACGTCAACGTTGTGTCCGTCTGTTTCAGTGCGTTTGCTACTGCCTTAGCGGCAGACATCGCTTGTGCAGGTACTAGGATGGAGAGGATTAGCTCAGCTTCAGTGACAAGTTTTGGGTACGTTGAAACGTTCTCGATTCCGACTTTCTCAGCGAGTGCACGAGTTCGCTCACTTCTGCCGTCAAGACAGGTGATGACACGTAAACCGTTGTGACGCAGAACATTGCCCACGGTATGTCCCATATCGCCGGGACTCAAAATTCCAATAGTGTAAGACATCGCTAAAATTTCCTTTTTAGTCTACAGAAGCGATAAGACTGCTAAATCAAAGTAGAATATAGGCGCGGTAGGTCGCCGGTGTAAACAACGTTTGTGTTCTATATCGTTACAGCCTTTTTTCGCCCTTTCCGTCCTTTAAAACTGGATACCTACATCGTTGAGAGCCTTGAATACTAAAACAACACCGAGGAGGATCACGACAGCAGCACTGATAATAGGCAATCGTTTGAGCCAGATGCCTTCGCCGGTAAAACGTTCAATAATCGGTTTTGCCAATACCATTAGTATACCGATGGCTATTAATACAGCAGCGAGCCCTAATGAAAACGCACAGAGGATGATGATACCCCAGACAAGTTGATTGAGACTGATGGCGAAGAGAAGCCCGACTAGCGCGTCTACACACGGTACAATACCACCTGAGATGCCGAGGGAGAGCAATCCCCAAAAACTTGTTCGCTTTGAAGAATCAGCAGGCACGTGTGTATGCGTGTGTGTAGTGCCACCATGAGAATGTGTGTGAGTGTGCGAGTGACCCTGTTCATGTGAAGCATTGTGCGAATGTTCATGGTGATGGCCGGGGGCGTGTGTATGGGAATGTCCGTGACCGTGGGAATGTCCGGTATAGTACTGTTTCATATTTCTTGTCAGAAGCCATGCCCCGATACCAGCAATCAATAGACCAGAAAAGAGGCTGAGCCACGGAACGATATCATCAGGAACAAGGTAATTATCAGCTAACAGCATGATAACACCGAGCGTAATAACGCTGAAGGTGTGGGTGAAGGTTACCACGATTCCCAGAAAGATTGCGTCGATAACTCTCCCTTTAGAACCGACTAAGTAAGCGGCGACAACTGCTTTCCCGTGTCCGGGCGTTAAGGCATGCAGACCACCGAGCACAAATGAGACAACTAACGCAACAACTGCTAATTGAAGTGTCAAAGGTTGGGAAATCAATTTCTTGATGCGTTCACCGGAGTGATCTCCGTCTGCAAAAACTTTTAAGCATATAATAGCACTTATAAAAATGAGAATGATAAAACAGATATAACGTTTCTTCAAAAGAAAGCTCCTCCTAAGTTTGATGAAAAAGACGAGTGGATTGCAGTCCTCTTGGAAAGCGTGCGTTGTGGATGTATCTGCCCACATTCCAAAATTTCCGAAATTTCGCCCTAAACTCTTACGAATTTCTGGAATCGTCTTTCGGCGACGACTTCGCTGACGTAGATATCCCCTTGTGAATCGATCCAGATGCCGTGTGGAGAATCACTGAATTGCCCCGGTGCGCTGCCTTTTTCACCCCATCGACCGATAACTTCTCCGTCCAATGTCATGATACTGATGCGTTGCCCGCCCTCAGCGATATGGATGATATTATCAGTATCAATGAAGAGATCGTTTGGGGAGCGGAGGTCTGTCCATTCGGTTAGGTATTCTCCATCGGAATTGAAAATCTGACAGCGAAGATTTCCACGGTCGAGGATGTAGACTCGCTCATTGTTGTCCACTGTGACATCATGCGGTAGGTTAAATTCGCCGGGTCCTGTGCCCGGTGCTCCCCACGAAACGATGACATCACCGTCAGTGTTCATTCGATGCACCCGCGATTGCCCGTATCCATCAGACACGTACATTTCCGCAGCGGGAGAGAGGACAGCGCGCGTCGGTTCGTTAAACGGTTTCCCCGGGGTCCCCGGCTGATTAACAGTCCCGAACGTCTGTAACAATTCCCCGTCAAGCGAAAATTTCCGTACAGTGTGGTCGATGGTGTCCGTTGTATAGATTTCATCATCTGAACTCATCCAAATGCCGTGTGGTTTCCGGAAAGTTTCCATGCCCCACTCTGCAATAAAGGTCCCATCTGGCTCAAAAACAAGCATCGCGGGACGTGGACTGCGGTTATAGACATAGACGCGGTCGTTTGAGTCACAAGCGACACCTGAAACAAGCCCAAGTTGTGGAATCATTCCCCAACCTTCCACAACTTCATATCGATAATCGCCGGTTCCAAAAGTTGCCATAGTAATGCCTCCTATTCGTTATGAATTCGCCTTTTAACAATACGGATTAGAATCTCCCCGGTGCTCTCTGCCTTCGAAACATTATTGTATACCAATGTAGATTGAATATCAAGTGTCGTGGGTAACTTAAGAGTTAATTTAAATCTGATAGCATCGGTGGTAGATGCTCTTTGTATTAGATTTAAAAAAAACCGTTGATGAACAAAACAGCCCGGATCGTATCAGCTTCTTGAAAGCCGGTTGCATAGAGTACGTTTGTTTCATCAAGATAGGTATAGTTATTTGCTCCAAAAAAGTGTGTAATTTCAAAATTCAAGCGGAACGTTCGGCTTAAGTCGTAGTAAACGCCTCCGCCCCAATCGGACAGGTTTGCAGTAAAATCAAAGAATCGGAAGTTCCGTGGGTCGAGTGCGTCGGTTTCGAAATTCAACCGGATCGTGCTAAAATAGGCAAACGCGCGGGCTTCTCTATAGTTATAGATATTATGGTTGCGAACCCAAATAAAGTCAAGTTGAATTCGGTTATCCCAAGTCGTTTGGCTGGATTTATCATCCTGATTGAAAGTGCCTCGGAAGTCCTCAAAATCTTGTGAGCGATAGTAGTTTGTGTCACTCATACGGATGTAGGCGAGACGGTTAGATATAGCAAGCCGGAGAGCCTCGTTGACATCATAGGTAACAGTGAATTTTGCATCAGCAGTATCTTGCAAAATCTGCTGATCGAAATCGGCTTTTGTATATAAATCGGCATCCAGGTCGTCCTGATTGTCAATTTCAACGTCCTGCAAGTCACGGGTATAACGGAGTTTCAACTCTGTTTGGAACAGTGATGACATCAAGGTTGTCTGCCGGGCATATTTCCTGAATTTGCGTTCGGCAAGATTGAGATAATAGAGATTTCCATCCTTGTCAATTCCCTTTAAGTGGAGTGCAGCATCTACTTCTCTTTCTCGCTGAAACGGAATGAGCAGCTTTTGGCTGTATTTTCCATCTGTTGTAAACCTTTGTATGCGTCGTAGACGGTAGCGAAATGTGCGGACACCTATATTGAGGAATCGCCTCGGATCATCAAGTCTCTGCGGAAGCGAGGAGATAAAATCCTTTTCATATTTTGCGGTGTCGGCGACGAGAAGCGTGCCATCTGTTAACGCGGCTATGCGGAAAGGTGCGATAAATTGTCCGTTAGCGTCGCCATATTCTCCAAAGGTAAGCAAAAACGTGCCGTCCGAACTATATTTCAAGACGCGGTGCCCCTTTTCATCGACAATATAGAGATTGCCTGTTTTGTCTACAGTTAGATCCGCGGGGTGAATTACCTGACCTTGGCCTGGATGAGATACAGAATATCGTGCAACAAGTTTTCCCTCATGATTTAGTTTGTAAATGAGCCCACTGTCGCAAACATAGAGGTTGTTATCCGAGTCCACCGTCAACAAAAAGTGGCGCTTTGTGTCACCGTCTGGAATAATAATAGCGTAATTTCCTTCAGCATCGAGCCCGGGGACGACTGTCTCGTAATCCTGCTTTTGCTGTCTGTTTCTTAAATTAGGTACCTGAAGGGGGTAACTAGCCACAAACTGCCCTTGTGCATCAAATTTGTGAACACAAGGAGTATAGCTAAAGATCTTTGGGTTATTTGTCTCTGAAATTTGCATCATCATCCAATCCATTAGATAGATGGTGCTATCCGACCCGACGGCGATAGCCGTTGGGTTGGTGAACTGGAACGCTGCTTCGTCTTCTATATGAATGTCAAAAATAAAGGTGCCTGATTTACTAAACTTCTGGATTCTGTAGTTGTCAGTATCCGTAATGTAGATGGCACCCTCAGGTCCGAATGCCATGAACACAGTTTTTGCAAATTGTGCATTTCCTTCACCTTTTCCACCAAATTCACCAACGAATTTAAATTCGTTGGCTGCGTGTACATGCAGCGGAATGAGCAGTAAAAGAAAAAGCATGACTTTTTTTATGGAATGCATTTTCAGAATTCTGAATCACCCTTTTTTGAAAGCGAGTCTTTCGATCTACGTTGAATGTCTGTGTGACATTAGACCTGTTTTAAATGCTTTTTTCGGATGCTATCCAACACACCGTTAATAAATTTAGGTGAGTCCAAAGTGCTATAAATTTTGGCAATCTCAACTGCTTCGTTGATTGAGGTGGCCGGATCTATGTCGTCAATATAGAGGATTTCACAAGTGGCACACCGCAAAATAGATAGGTCTACGATAGGCATTCTATGGAGTTTCCAATTTTTGGAAGTGACTTGGAGTTCTAAGTCAATTCTGTCCATATATGCTGTGGTATTTTCAACAAGCGTCTTAGCAAATGGACGAAGTTTCTCTGGCGTGTTGTGATTTTGCCAAAATCCGTCTATGACGTGTTGCACCGGGGCATTCGTTATATGTATCTGATAAAGCATCTGTATCGCGATGATGCGTGAGTGTCTCCGGGGAAGCATTAAGTATCCTTATTTTTTTTGTTATTCTTTTCATGTTGTAGTTTGACGTATTTTATATTATACATAATTTTCGACGGGCTGTCAAGTTTTTTGTGATTGTTCAAGGTATCATCTCGTTTTCGCAGAACTAAATTCTTCAAATACTTGACAAAAAATTGAATATCGTTAAAAATAGAGGGAAATTTTAAATTAGACGTATTCGTAAGATCAGAAAGGAAAGACAATGACACAGACATCTCCAGAATCCGCAGTGGTTCTTTTTAACGGCAAAGACTTGAACAATTGGACCGCCCGAGACGGTGGCGAACCGGGCTGGGCAGTAGAAGACGGAGTCATGGCAGTTGTCCCGCGCACCGGGGATATTATGAGCAAAGAACGGTTTACTGACCATTTCCTCCATCTTGAATTTATGACACCGGATATGCCGGAAGCAACCGGTCAGGCTAAGGGGAACAGCGGTGTGTTTCTCCAAGGTCGGTATGAAGTTCAAGTCTTGGATTCGTATGGCATTGAAGTTCCTGGCATGGGCGATTGCGGTGCTATTTATAACCAGTTTGCGCCTCTTGTCAATGCCTGCAAACCACCATTGGAATGGCAAACCTACGATGTCATTTTCCGAGCCCCCCGTCTCAACGACGCAGGCGACGTAGTTGAAGGGACACGCATTACGGTGCTGCAAAACGGCCTTGTCATCCTGAACAATGTCATCTTATCTGGAACAACCGGTGCTAACATTGGAGGTGGGGTTGGAGAACCAGGACCTCTGTTGCTCCAGGACCATGGGAATCTTGTTAAGTTCCGGAACATCTGGGCAGTTCCACTGCCCCTTGAAGGTTCGGACAAGTATTGATACTGTTTTTTCGTCGTTCTCGAATTGTGAGTTTGCACGATAAGTACTCAACTTGTCGGGGCGGATTTTCATATCCGCTCCCCTTTTTTAACGTGGAGAAATTTTATGACAAATCAGTCTTTACCGACAATTCCTCGAAGGCGGTTAGGAAGAACCGAATTGAGTATCCCGGTCATTCCGTTCGGTACCCAGGGATTCGGCAACAATTTCGGGTTTGTTTCAGATAAGGATGCCGTGACATTGGTTAAACATGCTGTGTCTATCGGTGTCAACCATTTTGATTGTGCCCGCTGCTATGGCGATTCGATGCGGAAACTGGGACTCGCTATGGAGGAGATTCCGCGCGAAGATGTTATTATTACAGCAAGACTCTGTTGTCATTCCGCATCAGCTTGGGGCGGTTATGGCCAAGGCAGACCTGATTATTCTGCTGAGCGCGCAATTGCAGACCTGGAAGACCAGCTTCAACTTCTTGGAATTGATTATCTGGATGGAATGCTCATTCACGACCCGGGAGAAATTGACCCGACGCTTGAAAAAGGCGGAACGTTGGACGGACTGCTCCAGTGCAGAGCGAGAGGATTGGTGCGTTTCGTCGGATACGGAATGCGCCCACATGATTTTCACCTTAAGGCGATGGCCACCGGTGATGTAGATCTTATCTTGTGCTTTAACGATTACAACCTTATTCGTCAGACAGCCGCTGATGATATTCTACCTGCCGCTGCGGAAGCCGATATCGGTGTCATGAACGGCTGGTCTATCCTGCGAGGCATCCTGACAGGCGTTGATATTGATGCTGAAATCGCGAAAGGACGTTGGAGAAATGATGGCGATGTACCACAAGCCAGAGAAATTTGGAAGTGGTGCTTAGAAGAAGGCGTTGATTTGCTGCAACTTGCACTGCGGTTCTGCCTGCGAGAAGAACGCATCCACGGCAATAATATCGGCAATCTTAACATTGAGCAGCTTGAAGCTAACGTTCGTGCTGCGAGTACCCCGATACCCGATGAGGTGTGGGAAAAATATGAAGCACGGTTCGGTTCTTTGTCGTAGAAAGCGATGCGGTGTGTTTAGTGTGAACGTTCCTGTGCCCAATCTTAAGAGAGATATATGCCGGAGTATCGGTTCTGCGCGCTAAGAGCGAAATAAATTTATGATTGGCGTGTGGAAACGGGTATTGAGCAATCTCCTTGGCAACTATTGGACCGTTCAACGTTTCGAAAATACGGCGGATGTAGGTTGCTCTGGGTGTCTCGCCTTCCGCAATCCGACCGTACGGGAACTCCCAGAGGCCACAGAGGAATCTGTCCAGGGGCCGCTCGGTTATCAAAATTTCTGAGGCAATCAGAGATACCTCGGAGCCCGGCTCCGCCACGAAGCACTTAGATGGTATCGTTTCTGGACGGGCGTTCTGAATAACGCTAACGGCGATATGAGATGCTGGAATCGGTTCTGCTTTCTGCCGCGCCGGCACTTCATCTTGCCAAGCGGTTTGGAAGGCTTTACAGAAAGCAGGCACTGGGTACACAATACAAGATGGAGATTGTGGAGAGCACTTGTTTGAAAATTTCGAGGCCACACCGTCTGAAAGTTTGTCTGCTTGCTATCGATATCGCTTTTAAAATATGTTTTGCTCTTTTTTCTTCTAATTGGGGAAAATTGAATTTATATTCTTCAGAATCAGCGAAAGTATCTGCTACGTGTTTAAATTCACTTTGACTAGAAGCAGGTTGCTTGCCCTGAAGACTTGATGCCTTCTGTCCGCCACAAGTGTATGTATACCTTTAACAATCGTTAATATCAATAATCGAAAAAGGAAGGAATTTCTAAACATGACAGGCGAAGAAAAATTTACTGTCGACCTAGAGGGTTATCTCGTGATAAAAGACGTTTTGACGGATGATGAAGTGGCTGAGATGAACGCTATCATTGACGCAGGTAACCTTCAGGGCCCACCGAGTCTCTGGGGTGAACCGTTCAAGAGGCTTATTAACCATCCGAAAATTCTGCGTTATCTTATTGAGTTATTGGGCCCTCATGTCCGGCTGGACCACGATTATGCCATTTTCATGAACGCGGGCGAAGGACGTGGTGGGTTGCACGGTGGTGAAGATGGAGGCCGCCCGGGCGGGCACGAGGGCGATCATTGGTACAAATATCGTGATGGTGTCATGCGGAACGGCTTGTGCGTGATGACTTACAATTTGGTAGACGCACCTGAAGGTGCCGGTGGGTTTGCTTGTGTACCAGGTAGCCACAAGAGTAATTTCACTACCGATATTCCGGCAGAGGTTCGCCGGTTTGAAAGGGCCGTCCACTATGTCGTGCAACCTGCACTTAAGGCGGGGGATGTCCTCTTTTTTACTGAGGCTGTTGTTCACGGTACAATGCCGTGGCGTGCAGAACACCAGCGGCGCGCGTTGCTGTATAAATATAGTCCGGGACATTCCGCATGGTCAGGTAATTATTATGACATCAGCAAATACGGTGAATTGACTGAACAACAGCACCGGATGCTTTTGCCCCCTTCTATTGGCGGTCGGCCTCGTGTGCTCGATGCCTAGTTAAACAGAGCGAGGATAACATAATGTCAAGTATACAACTCACCGGAAACCAGAGTGACTTCCTGAAAATAGTTGCGGCAGCGGCGGGTAGAGGCGATCTTGAAACCGTTCGCCAATTGGTTGATGACAATCCGGGTTGGGTTCACACAGTCGGTTCGCACGGCCGTACAATGCTGTGGGAAGCGGCTTATCGCGGAAAATTGGAAGTCGTCCAATTTCTTCTTGGGCGCGGTGCAGATATAAATCTACCCGGTTGCTATCATATCCAACATCGCGTAGAAATAACGCCTTACTGCGTAGCGAGGTACGAAGGGCACGGCGAGGTGGCGGATTATCTACGGGCACACGGTGCGAAAATTGACATTCATACTGCCGCTTACCTCGGAGATTACGAAGTAGTTCGCTCGCTTCTCGACGAGGATAAACGTCTTGTCAATAGTGGATACCTTCAAGCAGTGATGCTTCCAGCGGGGGCACCTGTCACTTTTGAACATAGAGATGCAGCATGGGCAACCCCTCTCTGCTACGCAGTTGTAGGCGGACACAAAGCTATTGTTGAATTGCTCATCTTACGCGGTGCTGCGATCGCACTTCATAGCAAACGGCTGCTTGATTATGCTGTCGCGTTAAATCGGATAGACCTCGTTAAGTTGTTACTTGACAATGGCGCAGATTTGAGCAAAGCCCCTCGTATTTTGGACGATAATGGCGAAATGGTTAATCTCCTAAAGACTTACGGTGTCCTCCCTGCAGACATCAATGCTAAAAACCACATGGGGTGGCCCCCATTCGTTATTGCCTGCCGAGGCGACAACGGAGAGCATCCCGACGAAATTCAGAGGCTTTTAAAACTTGGTGCTGATATCGATGTTCGGAATTACAAAGGCAAAACGGCGTTGCATTGTGCCGCAAAAGCCGGTTTTCTCAAAGTCATCAATCTGCTCATCGAGCAAGGGGCTACAATTGATGCTCCCGATAAGAATGGAGAAACGCCGTTATTTGATGCAATCCGCTCAACGATAAAGAACAGAGAAAAGCAACGTGCATCACTGGAAACGTTGCTCGTCAAAGGGGCAAACCCGAATGCCAAAAATCTGAAAGGATTGACACCGCTAAAGGTTACCCAGCGGATGCGAAGGGCAGAGGCAGGGAAAATTGTGACGTTGTTGCGAACCTACGGTGCTGTTTAGGTATCCTGTCTATCCAATTACAAAGGAGTGTGTATGTTAACATCTGACGAAAAATGGTTTTTTGACCATCACGGATTCATTATTCTTCGTCAAGTTGTGCCAGTCGAGGATATCCGGTTAATGATTGAATTGGGCGAGCTATGGCACGAGATGAGTTTAGAGGCCTTGCCGCCGCCACTTACTTCTACTTCCCGGACTGGTACCCATTCTCCGACGATTGCACATTGGATTAATCATGTCCAGTACGGTCATCAGGTATTCCAGCGGCTAGTGCTTAATGTAGAGATTATGCGGGTGATCATCGCACTGACACGAAACACTCCGTGTCTTGTGGACTGTGCTTTGACTCAGAACCATAAAACCTCGGATGATATCGGTTTTCATGCTGCTGGACAGGATTACGGTGTAGAAAATGGCATGCCTTACGCAGGCTTTCTCAACGCAGCGACATCATTGGTTGATGTACCACCTGGAACCGGGTTCGTCTGTCTGCCTGGCAGTCATAAGCGTCACTTCGATCCTCCAGATAACCTGTCAATTTACGGTGGTCCTCCAACGGTTATCAATGTTCCGCTCTGTGCAGGGGATTGCGTCATCTTTACTGAAGCACTCTACCACGGTGCGAGACGTTGGACAGAAACATATCCACGTTATACCGTCTTCAATCGATACATTGCTGACGGATCGCACCGCGCACTGCCGATCGAATCCTATAAACATTTGATTTGCGAGGAAGTCTACGAATTGGAAAAGCCTGCGATTCGAGGACACCGGAAACAGGTAGTAGAACGTATCCTAAGTGGTATTTTCACCCGACAGCAAAACGCTTGCAAGTACTGCTAAGGACGAGGCTGTTATTCACTTGTGGGATATTACCTCAGGCAGAAAAATTACCCTATCTACAGAGCATCTGGCTGGAACTGTTGGGGCATTGGCATTCTCTCCATATGGCAAAACACTTGCTTGTGGACGTAGAGACAGATTAATTCAGGTATGGGACGTTAGGACCCATGAATTGCTATCGAATTTCATGGGAAATGCAGGGCGTGCACTGCATTGGCGTTTTCTCCAGATAGCACAAGACTAGCCAATGGAAGCTCAGATGGACTGATTCGAGTATGGGATGTCGATACAAAACGACAAATATTGGATGCTCTCACCGGGCACGCTTCTACTGTCACACAGTTATTATTTTCACAAAATAGCCAGACACTTGTAAGCGGCAGTAGGGATAATACAATTCTTGTCTGGGAATTAGATAAAATTGGAAACGTAGATAAATAGTCGCTCCCCGTTATTGCTAAATGTGTCCCTAACTGAGATTGGATTAGGATAGGGTGCTTTGGATAATTTCGCATCCTGTCTTAACCCAGACATCATTAAGCTGGGACGAGTCCCTTGGAGGTTTCCCATAATGAGATGATGAATTAGGTCTGATCTTGTTTTTAAATTTCCTCAAAAAACGCCAAATATGATATAATGATACCATTGGACTGAAACAAAACACTCTGATTTAAACATCAAGACGTTGTCATCGTCTTAAAATAGTAAGCATACCGAGATTGCAAACCTGAACGATTTTATTAATTCTCATAAGAAAGGAATGGAAATTTGAACCATAGAAAACGTATTCTAGGCACGCCGCACTGTTGCAAACGTCTATTGCAAAGTCGGTTCTTCATCTTATGTTTCATCGTTACCTTAGGAGTAAGTCCTGCTATGGCTGGCGAATGGCCGAGTTGGCGTGGCGCTCAACAGAACGGTACATCGGCTGAAACCAATTTGATTTCTAGCTGGTCGGTATCCGGAGATAACCTCCTCTGGCACGCAGAATTTATAGGCCGTTCTACACCTATCGTCTTAAATGAACGAGTGTACGTTATCGGGCGTACTGGTGAAGATATCACACAGCAAGAGCGTATTGCCTGTTTTGACGCAAAAACAGGTGAACTGCTTTGGAGCCACGAATTTAATGTCTTTCACACAACAATTTCCTTTAACCGCGTCGGTTGGGCGAGTCCTATAGGTGATTTGGAAACAGGAAACATCTACGTTCATGGGGTACAAGGGCTATTTTTCTGTTTTGATAAAGATGGTAATATTGTGTGGTCACGGTCGCTCACAGAAGAATATGGCAGGATTTCTGGTTACGGAGGTCGCATCCATACGCCGATTATCGCTGGAAATTTAGTCGTAATCAGTTACCTGAATTCAGGCTGGGGCGAGCAAACCGCTACACGGCACCGTTATTTTGCATTTGATAAACAGACTGGCGAATTAATATGGGTATCCACTCCGGGCGGTAGACCGCTCGACACGACCTATTCAACACCGGTTGTTACGGAGATTGATGGACACCCTCTAATTATTGGTGGAAATGCCGATGGCAGCATTTATGCAATGAAGCAAGAGACCGGTGAAATGATATGGGGCTTTAAGTTAAGTCAGCGCGGGATTAATACATCGGTTGTGGTTGAAGGTACTAAGGTCTACGCCTCACACGGTGAGGAGAACATAGATAGTACGACAATGGGACGCGTTGTCTGCATTGATGCCACCGGCACAGGCGATGTTACCACTACGCATGAAGTCTGGCGATATGATGGGGTTAATTTTGGATACTCCTCTCCTACGATTCACGCGGGCCACGTCTACATTGTGGATAATTCGGCGAACGTTCACTGCCTCAACGCCGAGACCGGCGAATTACTTTGGGAACACAGCATTGGTACTGTCGGAAAGGGTTCGCCTGTCTGGGCAGACGGGAAATTGTACGTTACAGAGGTTAACGGCAAATTTCATATTCTGCAACCGACAGAAGAGGGGTGTGAATCCCTCGATGTAGAGCAGATTAACAGAAAAATTGACAGCCATTATGTAGAGATCTACGGATCGCCTGCAATTGCGGATGGGAAAATCTATTTTACCACCGAAGAACACATCTATTGTATTGGGAGTATGAAATGATGAAAATTTCTTGTAGAAGCAATTTGCTGATCGCGAGTCTTTGTGTCATAGTTTGCTGCATCGTGGCCGGATGCGCTAGTAAAGAGGTTGCTCTGGTACCCAGCGAACGGATGCAATCAAGAGAGCCTGCGGTGTCTATTTTGCTAACCCCCGCTGAAAGCTTAACCGATAGGCAACCTGTTCAATTCACACTTATAGCTTTTGATGTAAACGGGAAGCGTACGAACAAAATTGGCAACAGCGAATGGGGGCTCATAGGTTTAGCAGGAACTGTCCAAGATGGGTTATTCACACCTGATAAAAGTGCGGGAGCACAAGCCGGAACAGTCGTAGTCCGCTCGGGTGCCATGAAAGCGGCGGCCCGCATCCGGGTTATTCCGCCACTCCCATGGACAGAAGATTTTGAAGCAATGGAGCCGGAAAAAAGCCCATCCCACTGGATCGGTTCAACAAGGAAGTTTTTCATCCGAGAAAAAGATGGCAACAAAGTTCTCGTTAAAACACCTGTCCAGCGCGGGTTAAACCGTTCGAACGTCTACATCGGTCCGCCGAAGATGAAAGATTACACTATCCAAATTGACCTTATGGGCACGAAAGATAAACGCAGGCTCCCCGATATGGGGCTAATTGCAAATCGGTATACGTTGGACATGCAAGGTAGACATCAACGTTTACAAATCCGTTCATGGGCATCTGACCTTCGTATGGCAAAGACGATAGATTTCGCTTGGGAAACCGATGTCTGGTATACCATGAAAATGGGCGTAGAAATTATTGATGGCAAAGCGATTATCCGTGGTAAAGTATGGCGGACTAGTGAGCCTGAACCGGATGCGTGGACACTGACAGCCGAAGACCCGCTCCCGAACGTGGAAGGCAGCCCCGGCATTTACGGATACTCTGCAACTGAAATTTATTACGACAATTTAAAGGTATGGTGATATATGCAAAAGAATTATACGACGGCAACAAGTGCGTCGTCAATTATCAGAGGGCAAGGGCTTGTAACTTGCACAGATACCATTAAAATCATTAACGCAAATACGACATTATGGCGGTTTTCTGCCCTTATCGTTGGACTTCTCTTGAGTCTTGTAATTCCTTGCACCGCTGCCAAAAAGGAAATCGCGCTGTGGGGTGGCACGCTCAGTAGAAACATGGTCTCCGATGAAAAAAATATACCTGCAACATGGAATTATGAAACCGGCGAAAATATAAAATGGACAGCACAACTGGGCTCGCAAACGTACGCCGGGCCGCTTGTTATTGGAGGCAAGGTATTTGTTGGGACCAATAACCAAGCACTCCGAAATCCAAAGTTAACAGGTGACCGGGGTGTCATCATGGCGTTTCGTGAAGCAGATGGTAAATTTCTCTGGCAGTCAACGCACACCAAACTGCCCTCCGGGCGCGTTAACGACTGGCCGCAACAAGGTGTCTGCTCAACCCCGTTTATTGAGGGCGACCGGCTCTACTATATCTCCAACCGCTGTGAAGTTGTCTGTGTAGATACGGAAGGCTTCTTAGATGGCGAAAACGATGGTCTCGTTACAGACGAGGCAGAGACGAGTGAGATTGATGCAGATATCATCTGGAGTTATGATATGATGGATGAGTTGGATGTCTTTCCACACAACCTCGCCACCTGCTCTCCGCTCGCTGTAGGTGATTTGCTTTTCCTAGAGACAAGCAACGGTGTTGATGAGGGACACATCCACATTCCTTCTCCTGATGCCCCCAGTTTTATTGCGTTAAACAAAAACACAGGGGAACTTGTCTGGGAAGATGCTTCCCCGGGCGAAAATATACTTCATGGCCAATGGGCAAATCCGGCTTACGGCGTTATAAAGGGTGTACCACAGGTTATTATTCCCGGTGGTGATGGTTGGATCTATGCGTTTGAGCCGGAAACCGGGAAGATTATCTGGAAGTTTGACTGCAACCCCAAAGACTCAGTGTGGGAACTCGGTGGGAGAGGGACCCGAAACAACATCATTTCAACCCCGGTTGTCTACGAAGATAGAGTCTACATTGCCGTCGGTCAGGATCCAGAGCATGGCGAAGGCGTAGGACACCTCTGGTGTATTGATGCATCTCAGACGGGTGATATAACGGAGACTGCCGCTGTGTGGCATTTCGGTGATGAACAATTTAACCGGACTATGTCCACAGCTGCTATTAGCGAAGGGCTGCTCTACATATCTGATTTGAGTGGATTCCTCTATTGCTTAGATGCAAACACCGGAGACCTCTATTGGAAACATGACACCTATGCTGCTATTTGGGGCTCGCCCTTTGTCGTAGATGGTAAGGTTTACCTCGGCGATGAAGATGGGGATGTCGTTATCTTAAAAACGGGTAAAACCGAGCAAGTCCTGTTTGAAACCAACATGGGAAGTGCTGTTTACACAACGCCGGTGGCGAAAGATGGCGTACTATACATCGTAACCCGTAACATGCTCTTTGCCATCTCAGAATAGCGAAAAATCCTCTGTAGACAGGAGCGGCAAGGCTCATTTAGCACGCAAATTCTTGTTGCGTCCAGGCATTTGCTGCCAAACTTGCAAGTCTGTATTACGTTATGCAAATGAAACTCTCTCAAAAAATTACGAAAGCCCAAACCGAACTCGATGCCCACGTGAGGGACATTGTCAACTGGCATTTTAGTCCGGAGACTGGCTGCCCTTTCTGGTTGGAGTTTGCTGAAACCCTTACTTTTGATCCAAAAAAAGAAATTGCTGGTTACGCAGACCTCAAACGCCTTGGGCATTTTCAAGATGAGTGGCTCCGGGGTGGCCCGGTGCGGCGATGGGTGCCAAAGGCATACGCGAATCAACCGATTTACGTGTTTGAGACCGGCGGTTCCACCGGCATCCCGAAGTGCCGGATTAGCGTCCAAGATTTCCATATCGATTATGAGCAATTTAGCACGACACTCTCTGATGAGGGATTCCCGCTCGGCAGCGATTGGCTCATGCTGGGACCGACAGGGCCCCGGCGTTTACGGCTTGCTGTTGAACACCTCGCCCAACATCGTGGCGGTATCTGTTTCCTTGTAGATCTGGATCCACGCTGGGTGAACCAACTTGTGCGGTACGGCAAGCACCAAGAATTGGATGCTTACAAAAATCATGTCATCGCGCAAGCACTCAACGTCCTGAGGGCGCATGAAAACGTTCAGTGTCTTTTTACCACCCCTAAGCTGCTTGAAGCATTGTGTGAAAAAATTTCGTTGCAAAAAGCCGGCATTAAGGGTATCTTTTGTGGTGGAACGGAGATGGATGCACAGTTTCACCGATTTGCGCGTGAAGAGCTCGTTCAAGGCATCGATTTTGTCCCTACCTATGGCAATACGTTGATGGGGCTAGCTACTTGCAAACCATTTAATCCATCGGATAGCTATGCCATAATCTATTACCCGCCCCAACCACGTGCTGTGATTGAATTGGTAAATCCGGCGGATCCGGAGGAACCGGTTGATTATGGCGAAACGGGGCGTGTCATGCTCACAACGTTGACAAAAGAATTTTTCATGCCGCGTTTTTTGGAGCGCGACGAAGCTGAACGTGCAAAACCGATTCCGGAGTACCCTTGGGACGGTGTTGAGAATCTACGCCTACTCACAGAGCTCCAAGAAAGCGTTGTCGTGGGTGTTTACTAATCCACCGGACCGGATATTGTCCACGTGATCCGAAGAGGGGTTCAAAATATGCAATTGCACATAGATTTTCTTTTTTCCGACCGGTAGCTCTATAAGATACAAAAGAAAAATTATGAATATTGAAAACCGAACCGTTTTTTCTAACGACAACTTGTTTGTTCTTCGGGGCTTAGACAGCGAGTCTATAGACTTAATTTATTTGGATCCACCCTTCAATTAGGAATTATGCCGCTCCTATAGGGAGCCAGGCGGCAGGCGCAGCGTTTAAAGATACGTGGACGTTATCGGATGTTGATAATGCATGGCATGGCGAGATTGCCGACCGTGAACCTGCGTTGTATCAAGCGATCACGCCGCTGAGTTAACGCATGGCAAAAGCATGAAATCTGATCTGATTACTATGGCGGTGCGCGTGATAGAGATGAAACGCGTTAAAAAAAACGGGAGTATCTATCTGCATTGCGATCCGACAGCCAGCCATTATCTGAAGGTGATGATGGATAGCATCTTCGGAAAAAATAACTTCAGGTCTGAGATTACGTGGAAGCGTACAACCTCTACGCAAAAAGGATCTCAGCATCGTAGCACACGGTGGGGCAACAACGCTGATATACTTCTGTATTATGCTGCATCGCCATCCACATGCTTGCGTCCAGAAAGAGAATTGTTTGTATACAGGTGCCCAACACCAATCTATGTTATGATAACCCTTGCATAAATCTCGTCTGAGCCGTCCGGTGTTTTGACTTTAAAGACATAACCTAAGAAATCTCCGACGAGATCTACATCGGATTTAACACAACATAACCCTTTATGGTACGGAGATAGACAAAAAAGTTTGTGAACCCGCATCCGTCTGTTGCAAAGGGACGAGGCATGTAGGAGGAATTGATCACTCGTTTAAAAGGACAAGGTGTTCTAAAATAAAGAAGTAGAGATTTGTAGAGCCTAAATACCTGTTTGGATGTCCACTAACAATATAAGAAGGGTTTGAAATCGTGCTGGGCCGGAAAGTAAGACTTGGTGGTATTTGCGAATTCGGATTTTGTTGGAGGCACTTTGTCCGCCTCCGTCCAATGAAAGTTCAATATAACTCAAAGAGGAGCCTGACTATGCCAACGAAAATTGAAAAAATGTTCCGGTCACCCTATTCGGTACCGAACGGTTTGCAAGTTACAGACGATGGCTTATGGGTCGTCGATCAGATTACTGACAGAGTCGCTTTAGTTGAAATCATAGCAGATCCGGACTATACCGTGCCGAAACTCATCCGCGACATCTCCAGTGAGTCTTCTAACACCAGCGGTATGACGTATGGCGAAGGCGCGCTCTGGCTAGCAGCAAATGGCCCTGGAGAACGCTGGCGTCCGGTTAGAGACACAGATGCCAAACCCGGTGCGAGCGAGATTTTCAAAGTCGACCCTGATACCGGTGAAACCCTTGGACGCTATCCAATCCCTGATGGCGGGGGAACGCACGGTGTCGAATATGACAATTACGATGAAGGACATCTCTGGGTTCAGACGCTGAAAAACCGTGAGATACACAAGATTAGCACTTCAGACTGGTCTATCCAGCACACGTTGCCCCTACCGTACGACCGGGGACACGGCACTGTTCGTGTTCCAGACGGCCTCTGGGTAACACATACCTCCAACCGTGTTATTGCCAAGCTCGACCTGGCAGATGGCACTATCCTAGACGAGATCGAGGTAGATGAGGCGTACCCTGAACCGCATGGGCTTTCTATCTATGGAGAAGATTTTCTGTACTGCGATGCTGCCTCCGGCTGGATCGCAAAGATTACACACACATGATGAGACACATTCCAATTTTGCGAGCGGGACGTTCCTACAGAAGTTTGAACACCGTTTGTCTTTACCATATTAAAACAGGTGAGCCCTTAGCCGAAGTCAGCCAAGCCAATCGTGGGCTCATTTCCAAAGACTTGGGCGACATGAGACTCCACAAGCAGGCACTTGGACAGCATTCTGTTGCCGAATTGCTTTCAATTTGCACAGAAGCTGCGAGGCTTTTCACAACGGCCGAACTTCCGCTTGACCAAGATGTTCAATCCCCCACGGATTATCTTCGACAGGTCTCGGGCACAACAGGGCTTCCGGAAACTCTCTGTCAACAGAATATGGATAAGATTCAGAGTGTGCTGGAGAAAATGCCAGAGGTCCTTGATGGGTTAACCCGTGGTTTAGATTTGTCTCTCCTTGATACTGGCTGGGGTGCCCAAAACGGCCGCACGCTGAGTTACGTTTGTGAAACGGATATGCTGTCAGCCGTGCTTCCGAGCAATTCTCCCGGTGTCCACTCGTTGTGGTTACCTGCCATCCCGCTAAAAGTCCCTCTCGTGCTAAAACCGGGGCGAGAGGAGCCCTGGACTCCGTATCGGATTGCCCAAGCGTTTATCGCTGCAGGGTGTCCCGCCGCCGCATTTAGTTTCTACCCGACTGGTCACGCGGGTGTAAACGAGATCCTGTTCCGTTGTGGCAGATCTATGCTATTCGGTGGTGGTTCAACTGTTGCACCGTGGATGAACGATCCGTGCGTCGAAATCCACGGACCAGGTCGAAGCAAAATCATCATGGATAAGGAGCAGAGTGCACACTGGAAAAACTATTTGGAACTGATTGTAGAATCAGTCGCCAAAAATGGTGGTAGATCCTGCATTAATGCCTCTGGCGTATGGGTAACGTCCCATGGGCACGACATTGCAATGGCGTTAGCAGAACGTTTAGCACAGATACAACCGAAACCGCTTGATCATCCTGAAGCACAACTCGCGGCATGGGCGAATCCCAAAGCCGCCCACGGCATCTCATCCCTAATTGACCTGCACCTTAAAGAACCTGGGGCAACAGAATTGACAGCGAGTGACCGAGTCGTTGAGTTAGATGGCTGTACCTTCCTCAGGCCGACTGTGATATGGTGTGAGGATGCGGAGCATCCATTAGCAAATACAGAGTTTCCCTTTCCATTCGTCAGTGTTGTCGAAGTACCATCAGCGAAGTTAGTAGAATCCATTGGTGCGACACTGGTTGCCACGGCAATCACAGAAGACCCGGCACTTATTGGAGAATTGCTAGCAACTCCGTTAATCGACCGGTTGAATCTCGGACCAATCCCGACAACACAAATTTCTTGGGATAGTCCGCACGAGGGAAATCTGTTTGCATTTCTCTATCGGCAACGGGCGTTTCAATTTGCGTAATAACTTCAAAGAATCGGAAAGGAGCATTATATGAAAAAAATAGAAGAAAAAGAAAGTCGTTGGCACGGTCGAGACTCCACACTGTGGATAGGATCTATCGGCGAACTCCGTCAGTTAATTCCTTATTTTAAAATTTTGGATTTTCGTATAGGTCAAGGAATAAATAGATACTTAGACCTCATAGTGAGGGAACCCCTAGGTGAAGCCGATCTTGGGAATGAAACTAATTCTATGAACAGCGTCCGCATACCAGTTGCTGCAGTTAGAAAGCCATATAAAGTTTCTCTACTCCGGAATTGGAAACACGAAGACGTTTCTCAAGGCTATAAACTCGTTCAACACCATGAGATTCTTGAGAGCGTATTGGGAACATTAAAGGTGTTCAGCCAACAAAGCAAAACGGATTCCAAAGTTCGTATCTTACCAATTACGGATCCCGATTCTCTTGAAGCAAGCCTTCGGATATCCGAATATGGTGCCCGCATGCGAATTGAGTTTCGCGTGCCCAACTACAAATTTTATCACAACGAAAATCCGTTTGTCCTCAAAGTGATTTGTCTCAATTCGGTAGATAAAAGCATAGCTTTGAGAATTGGTTTGTCTTTGGTTGGGAACAGCGAAATTTTTATGGCCGGATTCAGGCGCAACCACGATCAAGCACTTAAAGATGGGGCGATCGAAGTGTTCTTGTCTAGAGAATTTAACCAATTCGTAAACGGGGCATGGATCAGGAAAACCGTTTCTGAGAAAGAGATTGAAGTTTTAATTAAGAAGGTTAATCTTGATCTTGATATCCAAGAAGTAAAAGATCTGTATAAAAAACTTTTGGAAGCACTTGATAAAGTAGAAACTCACGTCCAGCACGAGGCAGGCAAACTCCGCGAGGCAGGCAAACTCCGCGAGGCAGGCAAACTCCGCGAGGCAGACAAATTTAATTTCCTTGTATTAATGCACATGTTAAGTAACCGCTTGGTTGCTGAGCAGGAAACACTACACTTGCAAGAGCAAAAGATGGCAAAGACGTTAGATTTGTTAGTGGAGTATCAGAAGCGAGCTGACAGAGGCAGGCAAACTGCACGAGGCAGACGAATTTAATTTCCTTGTATTAAGGCGCATGTTAAGTAGCCTCGTTGCTGAGCAGGAAACACTACACTTGCAAGAGCAAGAGATGGCAAAGACGTTAGATCTGTTAGTGGAGTGTCAGAAGCGAGCTGACAAACGAACTTCTGCTTGACCGGGACGTTCGATCCTCGGCGGATTATCTCCGACAGGTCTCGGGCACAACAGGGCTTCCGGAAACCCTCTGTCAACAGAACATGGATAAGATTCAGAGCCCGACCGGTCACGTAGGTGTAAACGAAATTCAGAATGGCAAAAGTGGCTGGGAAAAGTTTAGCTTTTTTTTCAAAAAGCGATTTTTTTAACGGCCTTTTTTAGCGTCTCCCGCCCCCTATATCCCTCTGCAAGCGAGGTCATAATTCGGGTTCGGTTTATCCAATTATTTTTTCTTCATGAAGGAGCAAAATTTTTTATCTATACGTTTTGCCAAATCTGCTATAATAATGGCGTTTACCCTATGAGATTGCGAACTTCAGAGAGGTTTTTGCTAATTTTCGCATCATTATTTCGTTAAAACCGTAAAAAAACAAAGAGTTGCATAATATTACAGAATCTGATAAACTAAAAAAGTGTAGTACTTACACAGAGTCCATTGTTGTTGGCACAAAGCGTTTAAACAACAAACTATAGTTTCACCTGATTGGGATTTATGCAGCTTACTTACGTAGTTTCCAAGATGGTGCAATAAATTGTGCGACGACGAAAAAGTAGGTTTGCAGTTGGGAAACCATTTATCGCCCTTGTACAAACCTTGAAATGTTTATTTTAATTAAATTTCTGCTTAAAGGAGAGCAAAATATGATGAACTTAAAATTAGGAAGCTTGCTATTATTATTCCTTCTGGTCGCTTTGGTTGGCTGTGATTCAGCGCGAGACGCTGTATTGGACACGACACAGTCATCAAATCCGGTCATTGGGGATGCCACAGCTGACGTAGAAGCATCACCTATAAAACTTCTGTGGCTTATCAACTATCCGCGCGGCGGAAAAGATGCATACCTAGAATGGGTTGCATCCGTCTCCCCGACGCTTGCCGCACCCGCAGAGTTAAAACGCATCGCCTCTTACGATAACTATTATGGCGAAAATCCGCATCGACTTGTTGAATTTGAATTTGGCAGTTTTGTTGATGCCATGACCTACTTAAATAGGCCCGACATTGCAGCGGTTCTTGAAGCACTACCTGACTACAGCAGTGAATCAAGAACATACACGTTCATTCAACGGTCAGATTACTCAAAAGTATTGGATACCAACCGAGCAATCAAATCGATTTACCTAATTGACTATCCCCTGGGAGGCAAAGACGAGTATTTGACGTGGGTTGAGACTAAGGCACTCGCACTTATAGCGCCCGACGAACTCAAACGCATCGCCTCTTATGATAATTATTATGGCGAATCACCGCATAGGCTCGTTGAACTTGAGTTTGATAGCATGGAAGAAGCGAACCGTTATCAAATTTTAGAGGGGCCACGGGGCGTTAGTGCAGAACTTCCAAATCAAGCAGGCAGAGTAACGATGCATGTATTTGAACTACGTGGAGATTACGTCAATTTGAATCAATCTGTTGAGTGAGAAACAGAAGGACGAATATCACTGTTAGTGATGTCGTACGGCACGGTTATTTCGCCGCTGCGTTCGGTGATTTAGCGTTGAACTCTATTGTTAAAGCCGGGGATGTGATTGAAATTCAGGTTGTGGATACAGCAGGGAATCTCATCACGAAGCCGTTAGCGTACACAGTAACATCCGATATGCTCAAAACCGCGTTCATCTCTGTCGTGCTTGAAGCGAACCCGCTACCGAAGACGATTGTACTCCTCCAGAATTATCCGAATCCGTTCAATCCAGAGACGTGGATTCCCTACCAACTCAGTGAAGCGGCCTCCGTTATGATCACTATCTATGATGTGACAGGCAAGCAGGTCCGCTCACTGGACCTCGGACATCAAGGTGCAGGATTCTATATGAGTCGTTCCCAAGCGGCCTATTGGGATGGACGAAACGCTGTGAATGAACCTGTCGCTTCCGGTATCTATTTCTATCAGATTGAAGCAGGGACGTTCTCGGCAACGCGCCGCATGTTGATTCTGAAGTAGTGCGCGAATCAAGAAAACCGATGCAAAGACGCAGAAACAGGTCTGCGTCTTTGCCTTATGTTATCCTTGAATTTAGAGAAAGGAGTGTAGTATACTAACGTCATGGTGATAAAGAGAGGAAGCAGTGTACGAACCGATAAACAGAAAAGGATTTTTGCCCGTGCTCTATGTGTTGAATGCCGTTTGATTATTCACAATAAGGAATAGACAGTGAATTCATATCTATCATACAAATTACAGTATAGACAAAACAGAAAGACCTTTTTTCTGCTGATAGGGTTGGTTTTAATTCTGTTTTCACAGTGTGTGAGCCTTTATTCAGCTTCAAGCGATTGGACAGGTTTTCGGGGTAACCCACAGCTCACTGGTGCTGCAGCAACCGAACTCCCGGATGCATTAGAACTTCTCTGGACGTTTCAAGCTGCAGATATGATTGAGGGAACTGCAGCAGTCGTTAAGGGCATTGTGTACGTCGGGGCGTTAGACGGTTATCTCTATGCAATTGACGCGAGAAACGGCGAACTGCAATGGAAGTATCAAGCCGGTGAGAGCGATTCTCCAGTTTCAATAAAGGCATCCCCTGCTGTTTATAACGGAGTCATCTATGTCGGGGATGGCGAAGGAGTCTTTCATGCTATAGAGGTGAACGCCGGAAAACAGAAGTGGAAGTTCCAATCGGACGGGGAAATTTTCTCCTCGGCAAACTTCGGTGGAGCTAACGTTCTATTCGGTTCCTACGACGGCTTCCTCTATTGTCTCAATAGAGAGAGTGGTGCCTTAGTTTGGAAATTTGAAACCGAAGGCTACATTCACGGTACACCGGCGATTTTCGGGAATTCTGTGGTTATCACAGGATGCGATAGTTATCTCCGCGTCATCAATATTGGTGATGGCAGTCAGACACAACAGGTTTACCTCGGTGCGTATGTCGGGGCAAGTCCCGCGATTTTAGAAAACCGGGCTTACGCAGGGACGTACGGTACCGAAGTGCTGGGTGTAGAATTAGGGACAGGCAATATTGCGTGGCGGTATCAACATCCGAAGCGCAGATTTCCGTTTTTTGCCTCTGCGGCTGTAACCGAAGACGTTGTTATCATTGGGGGGCGCGATAAGATGCTACATGCACTCTCGCCAGATACTGGGGCCCCGCAATGGATTTACACCGCTAAATCGCGTATTGAGTCCTCCGCGGTCATTGTCGGCAAACGTGTCTTCTTTGGTACAACCCGTGGCGTTTTGATTGCCTTAGATATATCGAACGGAGAGCCGGTATGGGAATTCGAAACCGGTTCAGCGATTGTCGCCTCGCCGAGTGTCGCCGACGGTCAGCTGTATATCGGCACAGAGTCAGGTACCCTATACTGCTTTGGAGAAAAAAATAATCCGTGATGCCGCGTACTACTCGGCACAGTAACAACGGTATAATGTTCCATGAGAGATTTTAATAGCTCTTAATCACCGCCCAACTTGTGGCTAACTTCCCTTGCGGGTTGACCCCGAGTGCCGCTTGTAAGCCGTTTTCTCAAATGGCGTTAATCTGATCGCCACTCAAATCCACATTAAAGATAGCGACTTCATCGAAAATACCGAACATAAATTCGTGGTCGTGGTGGGCCAGAAAGTCACCCATTGTAACCTCCTGCTCCTTCGGATTCGTGTCCATTGCTTGATCGGTGCCTTGCTTTGATCGAAGTTTACTATACAGCATGCATTCAGGCGAAAAATCATATTTTAGAAGAACTTAAAGTCAAATTTATTTTTAAGTTATGCCAATTTTACCTTGAAATCTTGATTCTCAGCGTGTATAATTTTGTAAGTGCGTGGTAACTCATGTCAAATAAATTAAATAGGATTGTTTTTCCACAAAGGTAGAAAAGGAATGTTCTTTAAGAAGATTGCCATGAATTTGAATTTTGTCAGGGAGGCATAGATGCGAAAACATTCCTACCTATTTGGCTTAATTCTCACAATTTTCCTCACAATAGCAGGTATTCTTCCGATATTAGACGCGCAGCTGAAAATCTACCTTAGGAACCCTACAGACCAATTCGATAAGAGTCGCTTGATGGGAATTGAGTGTAAAAGAGCCTGCTGTTTCTCAGGATTACCATCTTAGTTACAGTGTGATTCACAGTGAAAATGCGATTGAAATTACAGTTTTCTACTATTCGTGGTTCGACCATGCTAATCTGAACAAAGCGGTTGATCTTGCCCTGCAGCGAACTCACTGAATGCAAAATTATGGGGGTAGGGCACGTGGTTGAAAAGCTAAGGAACATATTGAGTTGCTTGAATGGAGAGAGTGATGTCTCAAACACAGCCTGAGCCTGCAACAGCAGGTATAGATTCAAAACAAACAACCGTCGGGAGCGTTTTCGTTTCCAATTACCCGCCCTATTCTGTATGGGGTGAATCAGCTATTCCAGATGTGAGGCGCGCCTTGGCAGAACCGCCACGGCTGGATACCCCCCTTGGACTGTATCTACATGTTCCGTTCTGTCGCAAACGGTGCAAGTTCTGCTATTTTCGTGTCTATACAGATAAGAACAGTTCGGAGATTGATACGTATCTGAACGCGCTCGCGAAAGAGATTGAGATTTACAGTGCCAAGCCAGCAATTGCAGGTAGAACGCTGAAATTCGTCTATTTCGGGGGTGGTACCCCATCTTATATTAGCGTTAACCACCTCAAGACGCTGGTAGAGCGAGTCAAACGCGCGATGCCGTGGGATGATGCGGAAGAGATCGCTTTTGAGTGTGAACCTGGCACATTGACAAAAAAGAAATTAGAGGCGATCAGAGCCATTGGCGTAACCCGATTAAGCCTGGGTGTTGAGAATTTGAACGACGACATCCTTGCCGAAAACGGTAGGGCGCACCTCTCCAAAGAGGTCTACCGTATCGCGCCGTGGATACAGGCGTTAGGGTTCGCGCAAGTCAATATAGATCTCATCGCCGGCATGGTAGGCGAAACCTGGGAGAGCTGGCGGGAAACGGTGGAAAAGACGATAGAACTCGACCCGGATAGCATTACTATCTATCAGATGGAACTCCCGTTTAATACCGTCTACTCCAAGGATATTCTGGGCGGAGACGCGCTACCGGTAGCAGATTGGAAGTTGAAGCGTGAATGGCACCAGTACGCGAATGAGCAGTTTGCAAAGATAGGATATCGCCGCTCTAGTGCATATACTATGGTTAAGAAGCAGAAGCCTGCACAATTTGTCTATCGCGATGCAGTGTGGCAAGGGAGTGATATGCTGGGCACCGGGGTTGCCTCATTCTCACATTTAAGCGGAATTCATTTCCAGAACGCGCCGTCATGGGGAGACTATCTCGGACAGCTGGAGCAAAATCAGTTACCCTTACACCGCGCACTAGCCCCAGCGAACACCGAACAGTTGACGCGCGAGATGATACTTCAACTCAAGCTAGGAGAAATTAAAACCTCCTATTTTAGAGAGAAATTTAACGCTGATATTCTCACGTTGTTCGCTGATGCATACGAGAAACTGCAGAATGACGGTATGCTGACGTTCACTGAAGATGAAATTCAATTAAGCGAACGCGGCCTGCTCCAGGTCGATAGTTTACTCCCTGCCTTTTATGCCCCTGAGTATCAGAATAGACGCTATACTTAAGCCGAATCAGGATGCTGCTCTAGTGATAGAAGAGCGAGTAAATCGGACTATCAACCAGATATACCTTAAAAGCCTCATAATAAAAATGGATACAAAAATACAGTTACGTCGCCTTCGCTGCATGCTCGCCCCGGTATTAGAGACGAATGCATTTTATAAACAGAAACTCATGGCATCCGGAGTTTCCCATCCAAACGATGTCCAAACATTAGAGGATTACCAACGTTTACCCTTTACCACTAAGGAAGAGTTTAGTGCGGACCAGGTGGCACATCCCCCTTACGGCACCAACCTCACCTATCCATTGGAGAAGTATACGTGCCTTCATCAAACTTCTGGCACAACGGGAGAACCGATGCGGTGGTTAGATACAGCAGAGTCGTGGTATTGGTGGGGGAAATGTTGGCGGGAAATCTACCGGGATGCAGGCGTGACAGCCGTTGACCGGCTGATGATCGCTTTTACGTTCGGTCCGTTTATCGGTTTCTGGAGTGCTTATCATGGTGCCCAACAGCTAGGTGCGTTGACAATTCCGAATGGCGGAATGACTTCTGATCAGCGTATACGTGCTATCCTCTACAACGATGTCACTGTGCTGCTTTCCACGCCGACATACGCGCTGCGGCTCGCCGAAGCTGCCGAAAAAGCGGGGATTAACCTAGCACGTGAGGCGAGTGTTAACGTTACCATTCACGCTGGCGAACCGGGTGCGAGTTTATCTTCTACAAAACAGCGCATCGAAAGGCTGTGGGGTGCACGCACTTACGACCATGCCGGGGCGACAGAGGTCGGTGCATGGGGAATTATGTGCCTCCGACAGGCAGGAATGCATCTCAATGAAGAGGAGTTCATCTGTGAAATCATTGACCCGGCCACTGGCAAACCTGCTGACGAAGGTGAACTTGTCATCACGAATCTTGGGCGCGTCGGTATGCCGGTCATACGATACCGCACGGGTGATTACGTCAAACTAAAAGCGTCGCCATGCGAATGTGGTAAGCAGAGCCGGGTGCTTGATGGCGGTGTCAAAGGTAGAATAGACTCCCTCCTCATCATTCGCGGTCTGAACCTTTATCCTACCACGATTGAAAACATCATTTTCCAATTCCCTGACGTGCTTGAATTTTCCGTGCAGGTTTATCGTGCCGGCACGCTTGATGAACTTGAAATTCAGATTGAATCTAAAAGTCATACGCCTGAACACACGGCAACGGCAGTAGCCGCTAAGATTCGAGACGTTTTAGGACTGCGCACCATTGTAAAAGCTGTACCAGTCGGTACATTTCCACGAGCGAGTCTCAAAGCGAATAGATTTTCAGATACACGTTAGGTCCCTGATTTTGCTTGACGTTTAACACTCTGGTAGTTATAATTTTAAATAAATGAAAAAAGATCAAAACTATGACATCACTGTTATAGGCGGCGGCCCCGCCGGAAGCACCGTTGCAGCCCTTGTTGCAGAGCAAGGGTATCGTGTCTTGCTGCTCGAACGTGAACCACAACCGAGTTTCAAAATAGGCGAATCGCTCATCCCGGCAACATACTGGACGTTTAAACGGCTTGGGGTTCTTGACAAACTGCGAACGAGCCACTTTCCCAAAAAGTACAGTGTGCAATTCTACTCACGCAACGGAAAAGCCTCTACACCGTTCTACTTCTTTGAAACGAACCCGCATGAAAGTGCTGTGACTTGGCAAGTTTTGCGGAGTGAATTCGATCAGATGCTTCTTGAGAATGCTGAAGAAAAAGGAGCGGAAATTCGACGAGGCATGAGAGTAAACGACGTGCTCTTTGAGGGTAACAAGGCGGTCGGCGTTGTTATCTCGCCCGCACGGCGAGATGCGCGGTGCGAAATCATTCACGCCTCTGTCATCGTTGATTCCACGGGGCAGCGTTCTCTCCTCGGAAGGCAGTTAAACCTAAACGCGACGGAACCGAACTTAAAAATGGCATCCCTCTTTACCCATTTTGAAGGGGCACACCGCGATACGGGAATTGACGAGGGTGCGACGCTTATCCTGCACACCAAGGCGAAGGAATCTTGGTTCTGGTCGATTCCGCTTCCTTACAACTGCACAAGCATTGGCGTTGTCGGGGAATTAGGATATCTGCTTCAGAATCGCAGGGATTCTAATGGAAAACTGGATGCACAGAAAATATTCGACGAAGAGTTGGAGAAGTGTCCAGCATTGAAGCAACGCCTTAACGGTGCAAAGCAGCTTTTTGGGATAAAGACGACCAAGGATTTCTCCTATCGCGCCAAACGTATTGCAGGCAATGGGTGGGTTTTGGTAGGAGATGCATTCGGATTTCTAGATCCGGTTTATTCAACGGGGCTGTTTTTGGCCCTGAAATCCGGCGAGATGGCAGCTGATGCAATTATGGAAGCGTTTAAAAAGAACGACTTTTCTGAGGCGCGGTTGGGAAATTTCGGACCGACATTTGTTAAGGGCATGGAAGCGTTCCGGAAATTAGTTTACGCCTTCTATACAAAGGAATTTAGTTTCGCCCGGTTCCTCGCACAACATCCGGAGCAGCAGGATAATATCATTGATATTCTCAGTGGAGATGTCTTTAGAAAAGACGTAACTTCCCTTTTTCCGGCGATGGCAGAGATGTGCCAACTTCCGCCGGACATCCAGTTAATACCGTAGACGATTTCTTAGCAGAACTTCTTTTTCAGTCCCAGTGGAGTGGCATGTGACGCGTCAACCGAAACTTATGGGTAATAGTAAACTAATTTGTAAGGAGAGCACATGAAAATAATTACAAACGTTATAACCGTAATCTGTCTCATCTCAGCGTTATCCATTAACATGGGGTGCGACAACAGTGCTAAGCGCCGCTATATCAGCATCGGGACTGCTCCTGCCGGAGGCGCGTTTTTTCCCGTGGGTGGTGCAATTGCAGAGGTTGTTGGTAGTAACCCTCCGGAGAAAAATTGGGAAGTTACTGCTGAAGCGACGAAAGGGACGCAGGAAAATATCCGACATCTTGTGAATGGTGATTTAGAATTCGCACTTGCGAACGCGGCAATTTCTTATTTTGCTGTGCGCGGTGAAGGTGTGTGGGGAGAACCACACAATATCCGCGTAGTCATGACACTTGCTCCGAATGTTGCACTGTTTGTCACACCAAAATCCTCGGGCATCCAAACAATTGCCGATTTGAAAGGCAAACGTGTCGTTGTAGGTCCCGCCGGGGCAGGTTTTGAACATTTCCTTCAGCCTCTACTCGCTGAGCACGGTGTTACATATAAGGATTTTACCGACATTAACAGTACTTACATCGGTGCCGTGGATCTGCTTGCTGACGGTTCAGCCGCTGCAGCGTTCATGGGTGGGGCAATTCCGACCCCTGCTGTTATCCAAGCCTCTACATCTCAAGACATATTTTTGATTCCGTTTGATGACTCGGCAACACGGTCACTGTTTAAAAAGTATCCCTTCTTTAATGCAATTACCCTTCCCGCTAATACTTATAAGGGTCAGACCGAACCGTTTGCAACCATGAATGTAGGCGCGATGCACCTTATCACTTCCGAGAAGGTCGATGAATCCCTCGTCTATCAATTTACCAAGGTTCTGTACACAAATCGTGCGGAAGTTGTCAAACGTCATGGAGCCGGCAAGGCAATTAATCCGAAAAATGTTGTGAAAAATACCGGCACGCCTTTTCATCCGGGGGCTATCCGTTTTTATCGTGAAATTGGTATTTGGACCGAATGAACCAGATCTGCGTAAACAAAGGAACCTTCCGGACCTTTCAGCTTGACGTGCGCGGTGGGATAAAAGAGTTGTCAAAAATCAGTACAATTATTAAAATCGCATTGGGCAGTATCGCCGGTTTCTCTCTGCTTGTGGGTGGTATTGGCATTATGAACATGATGTTGGTGGCTGTCGGGGAATGGACCCGTGAGTTCGGGTTGCGCAGGGCACTCGGCGCGAAACGCTTGGATATTCTCTTACAGTTTTTGAGCGAAGCTATGATGATGTGTAGTATTGGCGGCGTGCTTGGAGTGGGGTGAGGCGTTGTCTTCAGCAAAGGGCTGGCGTATCTGGCGGTGCGAATTGCGAAGATAGTACCCAATGGCCCGCGGTTCTCTCGCTGGAGTGGGTGCTGATTTCGGTCTCTTTTTCCGCGTTCCTTGGCATTTGCTTCGGCTTGTATCCTGCAATAAAAGCGACGCGACTGTCACCTATTGAAGCATTGCGCGCTGAGTAATCAGAATCAGAAAAAAATTAGTAAAAAACTTGACAATCCTTCTATTTTGTGGTATTATTATATAGTCTAATATAATTCTGATGCCGAGATAGCTCAGTCGGTAGAGCAGTAGACTGAAAATCTATGTGTCGGCAGTTCGATTCTGCCTCTCGGCATTTCCGCAGCCGGTGTAGCTCAGTGGAAGAGCAACTGATTCGTAATCAGTAGGTCGGAGGTTCAAATCCTCTCATCGGCTTTTCTTTATTTTTGAGGTTTTTTTGTTAAAAAATGATACAATTCTTGTCCGTCCGACCACTGATGTATTGCATGTGATTACTTTTGCGACTTATATTGCGCCTTTCCTTGTGGCTTACTCGTACGCAGAAGTTCCTGCATCGCCATGACAGTTCTGTTGCCAGCCTTATTCTGCTTCATACGCCAGATCTTCTTCAAGAGATTTGATATTCGCCAGGACTGTGGGATGTGGTTCTAGTTCATAGACTTTTCGATACATTTCTAGAGCGGCTGCTTTGTCGTCGAGGAAGCCGGCATAAATTTCGCCCATCCGTTCCCATGCGCGAACTTCTTCCGGATCAAGTTGTACAATCCGTTCATAAACTTCGAGAGCGTCTGCGTATGGACGCGTTTCTGCTTCGCGCTCAAGTGCCGTGGCACGAGCAAAGAGGAGAGCGATGAGGGCATCTTTGGCTTCTATCATATCCTGTTGTTTTGTAACCGCCTCTTCTAACAACAGGATTGCCTGAGTTTCCAGCATCGTTATCTGTTCCATATCCTTTTCCGTGAATTCCCTATCCAAGAATCGATAATTTTGAAGCATTCTGCTGTATGTTCGTGAGAGTTGAAGGCGGGCCAACACGCCGATCGGTGCTTTTTCAGACGAAATATCTTGTAGATGCGGGTCGTTTTCGATGGCTTGTTTATAGTGTGACGCTGCCTCTGCAAATTGTTTGTTTCCTTGGTACAGAACACCGAGGAGATAATGTGCTTCTGCATTACCGGGATTTTTTTGTATGACTGCTAAGAATTGTTCTGCAGCTTCAGCAAGTAGGCCTTCATCGCGAAACAGTTTGCCGCGTAAGAGGCGAACATCTTGATGTTGAGGTTGGATACGTTCTGCATATTCCAAACGTGCCTTGGCATCTTCCAGCCAGCTGCTCTGTGAATAAATTTCAGCGAGACGTAGATTGGCATGCAGGCGTGCGGTATCGTTATTAGGAAATTTGGCTGACAGTAAATCGTTGATAGGTTCTGAGTCGAGTGCCTGCAGTGCCTGCCAATAGAGAAATACTGCGCTGGCAAGGTCTTGATTCTCAAAGTCAGCATCAGCTTTTTCTATGAAGGTTACTACTTGAGACAACGGTGGCGGTTCAGGTTCTGCCCCGCCTCTGCGTATGAGGAAAGCTGCTAATACGACAAAACTAATAATTGCAACCGTTTCAGCGTAAAAAAGCCAATGCTGTAGTGACGGTCGCAAGCTGCGTGCTAAAAATGATTTGAACATGTGAGTGCCTCTATTTCTTTGCCAGATGTGGAGGGGTATAACTTCGGAGATACCCGGCCGCATGTGACTTATTGCTGCTCAATCTCCTCAAGCAGTTCGAGCATTTTTTCAGCATTGATAAATCCGGAGACGCGCTTGCGAATATTTTCCTGTGCGTCCATGAAAATGATGACAGGTAATCCGGGTATTTGATACTTCTGTGTCAGGGCCTGTGTCGTCTTAGAGCTTCGAGTGAAGTCGAGTTTGATATTAACATAGTTCTCAAGTTTTGCAGCGACAGCTGGATCTGAGTAGGTTTCGTGGTCAAGTTCTTTGCAAGCGGCACACCAAGAAGCATAAAAGTCAAGCATCACCAATTTGTTTTCGCGTTTAGCTATCTCCAATCCTTCTGTTTCATCGTAAACCCAGTTAAGTTCGGGCCCGGCAGGTTGTTGAATTCCACCAATAAGCATATAACTGCCGAGTACAGCTAACAGAATACCGCAGGCTTTGCGGAGCTGCGTGCGGTGCGGAATGTCACTAAAACGTTGTGTCAACTTGCCAAGTAATAGCCCACTGACAATGAGCAACAAGGCGATTCCAAAAAATACGAGGGAATTCTGCAGGAAACTCTGCAACGGTTCAAATACATCTTTGAGGAAATAGAGTGCCATTGTTATGATAGCAATGCCGAAAAGATTTTCTAAGACATACATCCATCCGCCGGAACGAGGCAACGCAGAGAGCAGACCGGAGAAGGTCCCTATGCCGATAAATAGCAACCCCATGCCGAGTGCGTAGGTAAACATGAGCCAGAATCCGAGAAAAAGGCTGCCCGTTGTGGCTATGTAGGTTAAAACGACGGCTAAGGCAGGTCCAGTGCAAGGTGCAGCGATAACCCCGGCGACGGTGCCCATGGCGAATGCCCCGGCGAATCCGGTCCCGCCCACCGTGTTAAGACGACTCTGGATGGCGTACGGCAAGCGGAGCTCAAACACGCCTAGCATTGACAGCCCAAGTGATACGAGAATCACGCTAATAAAGCCGACAACCCACGGGTTTGCCATAATCTGGCCGAAGACTGCCCCGGTGGAGGCAACTGCTACGCCTAAAATGGCATAGGTAACGACGATGCCAAGCACATAGATAACAGAGAGTAAAAAGGACTTGAGAAGCCCTGTTGACTCATTTGCCCCGAAAATGGAGACGGTTATCGGAATGAGTGGATACACACACGGTGTCAGACTAGTCAGGATGCCCCCTGCGAACACGAGTAGGAAGGCGAGCCAGACCTGTCCACCGGACAAGGCGCGTGCAAGGCTCCCTTTTTCTTCGCCTGGACTTGCACCCATCTCTGGAAGACTGCCGAATTTGAGAGTGGCGAAAATTGCATCATTTTCACGCCGGATAGGTTGATCGAGCCCTACCACTTCAATCGGAATCGGGATAGCAACCGTTTCCGGGAATAGACAGGCTTCATCACTACAAGCTTGGTAGCGCAGCTGCAGTGCCAAAGTTGTTGCTTCAAGGGGTGCAGTCTCACGCAATTCGGTTTGAATCCCGATAACCACCTCATCATGATACACAGGGGCTTTTCCGATTGATGCAATCTCAAGTATTTCCCCGGGTGGGTATACGACTTCTCCGAAGGTGAAATTGGAGGCCTCGGGTAAAAGCACCTCTGTCGGAATTAGATTCTGACCGGCAGGATTGGCATTCGCATGCCACCCCTCTGCAAACTGTATGACAATCGCAATTTGGAATTGACTACTGGGTTGTACTTTGTTAACTGAGAGGTACCCATTTGCGCTGAGTTTCTCAACTGCTGCATTCTCGGAAATCCCAAAATCAGTTAATTGTCCCCATGCGTTCATAGAGCTCGCTGTGTTCAGCACAAAGAACAAAATCCAAAGCAAATTTATCTTAGTCATAATTCAGTTTCCTCATTTATCATAGTTACTTCGGTTCAAGTACAACACAAGGCAAGATCATCTCTTCTAGCGAAATGCCGCCGTGCTGGAAGCTGCCATCAAAGAGTTCTTTGTAGATATTAAACTGCGGCTCATAAACAAAATAGTAGTTCTCTTTCGCGAGGAGGTAGTGTGATGCTTCTTTGCTGCCGGGTAACCGATAGGCTTCGGGTTTTTTTATCATCAGGCCGGCTTCTGGATTGCAGAGAATATTCTTTCCCTCTTTAAACCTGAGTCCGGTGGAGAACTTGGAACGACTAGAAACTTTTACAGCATTTTGACAAAGCACAGAACCGTGGTCGGAGGTTAAGACGACAGTGATGCCGCGCTCAGCAGCGATTCTCAACATTTTATACAGAGCTGAATGTTGAAACCATGCTGGTATGAGCGTTCTAAACGCTTCCTCGTTGGGAATAAGTTGTTGAAGCAAAGGCACCTCACACCGAGTATGCGTCAGCATATCCAGGAAGTCAATAACCAGTGCTGCTAAACTGACCTGTTCTACGGTGTTTAACCATTGAAGGTATTGTGCTTCTCCGCGAGCATCAAAAATTTTAAAGTAATGCGGAGGGGGTTTGAGAAGTATGCCATGCCGTTCGAGTTGTAAACGCATGAATTCCTTCTCATAACGGTTACCACTCGTAGGGGATTCATCTGTTCCGGCGTATAAATCGGGGTGTCTTTGTGCGAATTCACGTGGGAAAAGTCCACTAAAAATAGCATTGCGTGCATAACGAGTCGCTGTCGGGACAATAGAGTAGTAATAGTCTTTGGTGATGTAGAAGATCGGATAGAGGAGCGGTTCAATTTTTAACCAGTGGTCAAGGCGCATACAGTCGATGGTGACAAACAGTACTTTTTTTCCTGCTTGTATTTCCGGAATGACATACTTGTAAAAGATATCCACGGAGAAGGTCGGTGAATCTGCGCTCTCGATCCAATGGCAGTAATTTTCCTCTATAGCCTTAGAGAAAGCGGCATTAGCTTCCTGTTTTTCCATGGTGTGGATATTTTTCAGTTCATCCGCGTTTTGAAGTACGTCAAGTTTGAGGTCCCACTCAACAAGATGTACGTATGTATCTACCCAGGCTTGCCAATCGTTTAAGTTGTGTTGTCCTAACGCGTGCTGTGTATTAAAGTTGTGTACGTATGCTTGCGGTGTGTGTGCTTCTCGCATTGCATTCTTTTTAAGGAAAAAAGTGAGACCCGCTGCCAACTGCTGTGGGCTTGTAGGCATGATTAAAACATCGTCGGCTTCATGCAGGTGAGCCTGAAGTTTCCCGTCCTTTATCAATAGGATGACCGGGATGTGGGCATCTTCTTTGCGGATGTGTGAAAGCAGATGGTACCCGTTTAGTTTGGGTACATCCTGATTCAGAAGTACTGCGTTGTAGCTCCAGTCTCTGAGTAGCCCGATGCCCTCTTCAACGTTTGCTGTAAATGACACGTCGTATCCTTGGTACTCTAAAAATCGAACGTACGGTTTCAACTCAGAAATCGTATTATCAATCCACAAAATCCTCCCTTTTTTCTCTTTCATTTAATTTCCCCTTTGGCTGAGTGCCTTAACCATGCATTTATTTTTGCTTCTGCTTCTGATGAGGCGTTTATGATATCCTCATAAAATTCTCCTCCGTCCATTTAGATACCTGATACAAAACGCCCTGGATTCAACAAGCCCGCTGCATCAAACTTCGCTTTTACCTGCTTCATCAAGCGGAGTTTGTTGCCAACCGTTCCCCACACGTCAATGAGCGCTTTAAATTCGTGCGGTGCTGACACTATAGTAAGGCTACCTTGTTTCATTATAACCTGTTGACGAAGCTGCGCTAATTTATCAGCTAGCGACTGCGGCGTTGTTCCGGAATGATCTGTCGGAATTCTGAGGTATAGCACGCCATTTCCGAGTAACGCCATCATCTCTCCGGCTTCTTTCTGTATCTGTTCAGCACATTCAGCAATATCCGTCCGTTTTAGGTGAATTTGGACAGATATGTGCTTGGCGATGCTGCTGCGTTGTGAAGCCTTCTGCGCGGGAAATTCATGAATAGCCTCCTGAAGCCGTTGGTACGATTCTTGTTCTTCTTCTATAATTGTCACACCTATCGCGCCATTTTGTTCCAGAATTCTGTCCGTTTCATTCAGCTGCCACGTGACCGTTTCAGAATCCCCTCCGAATCCGACTATCACCGTTGGATGCTTCTGTGAGAATTGATTGAACGCAGTATTCACAAATAGGTTGACAAAAGTCGGTAGGGCCTGCGATTGCAAAATATTTAAGCCTGCGTTAGCTGCTTCCTTAACGTTTTTAAATTGGGCAATCAGTACTGCTTGTCGTGCCGGCAGCGGGGCTAACTTAAGCGTTAGTTCGGAAATGATACCGAGTGTTCCAAAGGAGCCGATGTACAGTTTATTAAGATCGTAGCCTGCAACATTTTTCACGACTCTGCCGCCGCTTCTGACAACGGTGCCGTCTGCTAGAACCACTTGTAGGCCGAGGACTTGATTTCGAGCAGTGCCGTATCGTAGACGGAGCGAGCCGTTAGCATTTGCTGCGACGATGCCGCCGATGGTGCATTGTTCTGCATAAGGGGGATGCAGTGGCAGAAACTGTCCGTTTTGTGCTAGTTTTTTTTGCAGGGCAGCCAGCCGGATTCCTGCTTCCACGGTAACGGTTAAATCTGCGGGTTCATATTCTACCACGTCGTTGAGGCGCGTTGTCGAGAGCATGATATCTACTTTTGGTGGCAGGTTCCCGATGCCGAGTTTGGTACCGCTGCCTGTTGGAATAACAGAGAGGTGCCGGTTTGTCGCGTAACGCAGAACGTCTTGTATCTCCGGAACAGATGCCGGTAAAACAACAGCCTTCGGGAGGAGGCCGTCAACCGTATAAGATGGTAGCTGCGCCTCCGGTAAGATGCCTACTTCCCCAACAATTGGCTTAAGCTCATTGTGCAATGCACCTGAAGTTTCCATGTGCTATCTCATTCTCCGTCCAAATTATCGTTGTCAACAGAAAAGCGAAAAATGCAGTTGAGACATCAGTTAGAAGTTGCTGGCTACGTCCGGTTGCAAACCGAGTTTCTCATAAGATTCTGCTGTCGGAAAAATCTTGCCCGGGTTGCATAGCCCTGTGGGATTAAAAATGTCCTTCACTGCTGCCATTATCTGCAAATCAGCGGGGCTAAAAATCAAGGGCATATAGTCCATCTTCTCGATGCCGATGCCGTGTTCACCGGTAATTGTCCCGCCGACTTCAGCACAGACAGTGAGAATCTCCCTATTGACATGCTCTACGCGCTCACACTGTTCTGCTTCGCGTTCGTTAAAGAGGACGATAGGGTGGATATTGCCGTCGCCGGCGTGGAAAACGTTTGCAATAGGTATCTGATATTTTTCAGAAATTTCAGCGATCCGTCGAAGGACTTTGGGTAGGCGCGTGCGTGGTACAACGCCATCTTGGGTTATATAATTGGGTGCGAGCCGTCCGAAGGACCCGAACGCGCTTTTACGTGCCTTCCAGAGTTGTTGTCGTTCGGCTTCATCTTTGGCATAACTCACATCCCGTGCGTTATGTTGGGTGAAGATCTCAAGGATGCAGTCGGTCTGTTTCTGCATACCTGCTTTTATGCCGTCAAGTTCAACGATTAGGATAGCTTGTGCATCAAGCGGGAAGCCGAAATGGAATGCTTCCTCTAAGGCACGAATGACGAGGCTATCCATCATTTCTAGTGCTGCGGGTATGATACCTGCGCCAATAATAGTTGAAACGGCGTTGGAGGCATCATCCATTGTTTCAAAAACCGCCAAGGCGGTTTGGTAGGCTTGTGGGTTGCGCGTCAGACGGACGACAGCCTTTGTCACTATCCCGAAGGTGCCTTCTGAACCTATCATTACGCCGCGCAAATCGTAACCGGGTGTCTCCTCAACGACACTGCCAAATTCGATAATCTCCGCATCCGGCAGTACAACTTCTAATCCGAGTACATGGTCAGAAGTAACCCCATATTTAAGCGTGTGCGGTCCGCCAGAGTTTTCTGCGATATTGCCGCCTATGGTACACGCTTTCTGACTTGACGGGTCCGGAGCATAGTGGTAACCTTGATGTTGGACTGCTTGGCTAAGCAATAGGTTGACGACACCTGGTTCAACGACGGCATATTCGTTTTCATAATCAATTTCAAGGATGCGATCCATTCGATTAAGTGCAATGATGATACCGCCTTGAACTGAGAGCATACCGCCACTCAAGCCGGTCCCGCCGCCACGTGCAATAAATGGGACCTCATATTTATTCGCCAATTTCACAATGTCCGATACCTGCTGCGTGGTATCGGCAAACACAACAACATCGGGCAATGCTTTAAACGTCGGTGCTGCATCGCATTCGTAGACGGACAGAGCAGTTGCATCGGTTAAAACGTTTCTGGTACCGAGGAGCTCGGAGAGTTCTGCAGTGAGTGCTTTTTTTGAATGCATAATCTATTTTCCTTCACACAGCGTAATACGATATCTGTTAGCTGCTTTTCGCTATCCGGATTTCATCATAGGTTACCACATTTTCAATTTAATGTCTACTTAAGAAATAGGGAGTGCAGCTGGTACATTTCTCACTTACACGCCGTTTTTTGTAGCAGGTTTGTGAGAAAGTGTTTGAGTCGGTGTCTGAATCAGGATTTATAGGAGTAGCGGCCACCAAAAAAATGGGGGTAAATGATTTTTTTTACGTCTGTTTGAAAATTGGTGCGAGGTATGTGGTATCGGTAGGGTTTGGGAAAAGGATATGCCACTGCTCGAAAGTCAGTTTGTCGAGTCCGCATTTTTTCTGCATCTGTGTGAAATCGGTGTGGGAGATGATATAGGCATCCATTTCGACGGGCTGCCTGCGGAACCGTGTATCGCTGATGTGGCGGAGTGTTTTGAATAGCGTGATTTTGTGGTTGTGTGGGTTGATGGCTTCATGCATCAGGCCGTGCGGTTCAATGAAGACGATGCGTTGTTTGCCGTCGTGAAGCATCCAGAGGATGAAGTCGGGGTAGAATCCGTGGTTTTGATAGAATCCGATGCCTTTGCCTCGGCTGTGGTTGCGTAAGAGGACAATCTGTTTTCTGTTGTGATGTTTTCGGATGTAGCGGTGCATATCTTCGACAAACGCTTTTTCGCTTGCGTTCAAAGGGGGTGGGGTGGTGCGTTCTATGGTGCGGTTGTCCTCGGCGAGGAGGGGTTGGTAGAGGTGGCATTCGTTATAGGCGGTGGGTAGCGCGGTGAAGTCGGGGCCGTAGATGGTGCCAGCCTCTATGAGGGCTGTGAGGTGCGGCACCAGTTCCTGTGCGTTGTTTTGGGAGATGGCGACGCGCCAGTTGGTGAAGTTCGTGTCTTTTTCGTCTAAGATGCGGAGGCGGATGCGATGCTCACTCCACCGTTTCTGGATGGTGCCGTAGAATTTGGTGAGATACTTGCGGAGCAGTGTGAGGACGAGTTGCTCTACCCGGGCGAGTTCTGTGAGAGACGTGGGTATGATGTCAGTTTCGTCTCTGATGGCGAGTTGATAGGTGCCAGCGTCTGGGGCGATGATGCGTTTGAGGGTGGGGGTATCGAAGATGAGATTGTGATACTGCTTTTGCTGTTTGTATTCGATGAGTTGGAGGTAGATTGCTTCCCAGTTGAGGAGGTTGAGGCTGTCGTGTGGGATGTGTGCGTGGGTTATGGCGGGTTGTGCGGTGCTGTCTTGTATGCTTTCGGTGTTGCGACTTTGTAGGATTTCAACGGTTTGGGTGCGATGGGTGATATAGATGCCTGGGTTGACGGCTAAGGGCACGCAGGTGTCTTTCGCGTCGTCGCGGTAGGCTGGGACTTCTGGGACAAACAGCGGTGCCTGTAGCCAATCTTTGTTGGGTTTGATGGGGATTTCTATGTGGACAGGTTCTTCTGCAGGGATACCTTCACGGGTGAGGTATTCTCGGAATTGTGCCATGAAGTTTGCCCGGACGGCGAAGATGTTGAGGGTTTCCAATAGCCGGAGATGGGGTGGATGTTCGCCGTCGAGGGCGCTGCTGCGTTTTAGGCTCATCTGTTTGCCGCGCAGGCGCACTCCGCGCCCGAAGAGTTGTATGATTTGTGCGCCTTCTTGCCTGCCGATGTTGAGCAGTCCCATGGCGGTGACACGCCAGCTGTCCCAGCCCTCTATGAACTTTTTGGCGCCGATGAGGAGATTGATGGGGCTCGTGGGCGTGTTGATGTGGGTGAAAAGGCTCTCCGTGATGAGATTATCGGTGTCGAAGACGATGGCGGCATCATCGGTTTCAACGAGTTTTTTGAAGGAAGCGGTATCGCCGATGTAGAGCAGTCCGAAGTTCTGGCGGCCGTGTGTGGCTTTGAGTGCGATTTCGCCGGGTGCGTTTCGGATGTGAGAGAGATGCAGTGCGCCATGGGTATCGGTATGGAAGACTTCTGTGAGGATGGCGGTGTATATGTCGGCTGGGGTTTTGTGAAGTTGAGAGAGCAGAGGGAATTGGTTGGCGAAGACATCGGTGCCGTTTTCATCGGTGAGCCCGCTCTCTCCATTCAGGATTTTGGCGAGGGTGCGGATGGCCCAGTTGTGCGGGTTTTTTAGGAATCGGTGGAGGAATCGGAGGACGGTGAGGACATCGGAGCGTTTTGTGTGCTTTTCGGTATAGACGGCGTTGACTTTGCTGCCGACGAACGCCCAGAGGGGTGCGTCTAATCCATAGGTGTGTGCGATGTCTCGGTTGTGTGTGAAGTAGTGGTGCTGTTGGTAGAAAGCGAGGAGATTGGCGAGGAGGAGCGTCTCGGTTTGGGTGTGTTCGTCGTGTTTGAGGTTGAGGATGCGGAAGTCTTTTCCGTAGCCGTCTGCGTAAAAGTGGCGGTATGAATAGTCGAAGACGATGGCTTTGCCGTATTCCTCAACGCGTTCTCGGTTTTTTGCGGCGGCGAGCGCTTGTCCGAAGGTGGCGCTGTATTCAAAGGTGAAGCCTGTCTGGGCGAGTTGTTGGCGAAGGTGGCGCCAGACATCTCCGCCGGTGCCTTTGTGTCCCTCATCAACGAAAATAAGGTTGTTGCCCTCAAACGCCTCAACGGGTATGGTGTCGCCTTCTCCTGTTTTTTGGATGACGAGTTTTGTGATTTCGAGTATCTGTATGGCGTTGTGTGTGTGTGCGATGCGGTTTCGGTGCATTTGGAAGCGTTCTGCGGGGATGTCAGAGTTTGCGAGTTCGCGCCGGTGTTGTTCGCTCAAAGCCTCGTTGGGCGTGATGAGCAGAATGTCATCCAACGGGGTTTGGCAGTAGTGTCGGAACTGGTGGTAGTTGATGTGGAGAATGAGGGTTTTGCCTGCCCCTGTCGCCATCCAGAAGGCGAGTTTATCGAGTTCTGCGTCGGTGAAGCGGGCGTGTTGGGGTTCGCCGGGGGCTTTGTCGGCGTTGCGTTGTTGGACGAAGGCGTTGAGGTGGTGCAAGAAGGCGGTGCGTTTATTCAATGTCCAATCGAGGCAGATTTCGGTGTAGAGGAGTGCGAGGTATTGGAAATAGCGGAGGCGGATGGGTTGGATTCGGGTGCGGTTGATGGCATTGAGGTGGCGTTGGATGTTGGCATCGTAGGTTGGGAGTGCGTCTGCGATTGGCGGTGTGGCGCGTGCGCGGAGCGCTTCAGTGAGGGCGGCGTGTCCGTCTTGGCTGAGGCGTTCCGCTTCGTTTTTCATGGCGTGGAGCAGCTCGCCGGTGGTGTTGTAGCCGAAGTTGTGATTGAGCCAGGCGTGGCGGAGGAGCTCGGTTTCTAGGCTGCGAGGTTTGGACATAGTGCGAATTCCTTGAAAAGTAGACATTTGCTTTAGCGAAAGACAATAGGGGCTGTTCGGACACTCATGACGGTTGTTTCCCGTTTGTTGTTTCTGCGTTCTTCTCTAATTGTTGCGTTAAATGTTTCGGAGCTCCTATCATGTCTTTTGCGGTTCCGGGGGTGACATCTACGAGGTTTTGCTCTGCGTTGAGTGCTTTGTAGGTAATCAGGGTTTTGAGGAGTTGGTGTGCGAGGTTCACGTGTTTTATGGCCTTTTCCGGTTCTTCTTCTTGAAAGGCGAGTTGTTTGGTGTAGCCGTAGAGGTTGTTCAATTCCGTAGCGATGTTATCTGCGTTTTGCAGGTTGGCATCGTTGTAGCTGGCACAAAAGTCTCTGCGGGTTTCGTAAAACAGTGTCTCGTATTTTTTAGGAAATTGGCGATGGGTAATGTCGAACCTGCGAAGTTGCTCTGAGAGTTTTTTGGTGACTGTGATCATAAATTCCTTAGGCAGTCCTGGGTTTCCAAAATAGGATGCCAAGCTGGTGATTACGTCGGCGCTGGTGATATCCGACTCTGGGGGGAGATTCCACGACTCCATTCTTTTCTCCGTGGCTTCTATTCGCATGTTTAATGCCTTGAATAAATCGGCCGCTTTTTCTATAAGCTCCACCGAGGCGTTCTCTTCAAGGCTTTCTTCGAGGTGTGGCTGCAATACATCGTGAAAAAATTCTGACATGAATGCCGCAAGGACATCAGAGCGTTTCATAAATCGCGCGTAGCATTTGACGGCGAATTGCTTGTGTTTTTCTTTGAATTTCATCTTTTTATTTCTCCTTAAAACGTTACCGTTTGGTAACGTTTTTCTGTTTTTGGTAACATGTTGCATCTAGTTGATAACGCACGCCCTGTATAGGTGCAGAGGCGTTTTCTCTCATATTTCCCCCCCCCAAAAAAAGGCGGAACCGGTAACATTTTCGCGCCCGCCGGTTCACGGTTCGGTGAACATTAACTGTTTGAAGAGCACGTCCAACGCTTTTGCCTCGGGGACGATGCTGTCGGTGTTCACATAGAGCGTGTCTGCGTGTTCCGTGAGTTTATGGTGTTGAATAAAACGAGAGTCTCTTTCCCAATCTTCCGGTTGCCAGCCGTGCGTCTCTCGCCAGATAATCGTGACGCTCTTCGCCTGGAGAGTGCCACGGTAGACGAGGTAGCGTCTGGCTTTATCGTAGAAGACGCGCCGGGTTTTGACGGTGAGCCCAAGCAGGTAGTTGAAGGTTTCCGGAATGTCTATGGTTTGTGTTTGTGTGTTTAGCCCGGTGACGATGTTGAGTTGATAGTGAAATGGGGTTTGGAGCTTCTCAATGTTGAGCAGCGTTGGGCTCTCATGGGTTTCGTTTCCTAACAGATAGCGTAGCATCGGTTCTTGAAAGAGCGGATTTTGGTGTGTTTTGAACTGGATGTTGTTGAGTGTATCTTCGTAGGATTCTATGCGTTGGTATTTGAAGAGGTGTGAGAGTTTGCTTTGGCGTGATGTGGGTTTTGCGTGTTTCCAGTTTTGTGCGTATATGGCTTTGAGGAGCCGGGGTTTGAGAGCGGTGTTGAAGTGGTGTCCCATTTCTACGAGAATATATTTTCGGTTGCCGTTGTCTTGGCGGTTCAGGTTGATGGTGGCGTGGGCGGTGGTGCCAGAACCTGCGAAGTAGTCTAAGACAGTATCGTTTTTACCCAGCGAAGAGACGCGGAGGCAATCCTCTACGAGATAGATGGACTTCGGATATGGAAATGCAAAATTGTCGCTGAACATATCTGTGAGAAAAGTCGTTCCATATCTACCAGCAGCGTATACATTTTTATCCCACCATGTTTTTGGCAATATACCCTCCTCTTTTAGGAACCACTTTAAGCGGATTCGGATATTCCCATTTTTATCTTTTCTCGCATACAGTTCGGATGATGATAACATCGCCTCCACCCGTTCTATCGAGTATTGCCATGTCACTTCATTTCCATTTGGCTGAATCGGTAATACTTCTGTTTCATTCGGGGTAGGGGATTCTAATAGTTGCCACTGCCTAGCTTCTTCATCCCACTCAATTTTCGGAATGCGTATGTTCTGATCGCTCACGAAAAGCGGGTAGAACATACGCGGGCTGTTTTCCCGCAGTTTATTAGGGCCTCCGGCATCATTCCTGAGATTTACCCATCTGAAACGGCGGCCTTGATTGTCAATATCTTTATAGTTTTTGAGTTGTTTTTCCGTCCATTTAACATGTCCGACCTTTACGTCAGGTTTCTTGCCGAAGAACATGGCATATTCGTGACATGCAGCGAGTCTCTTAGGTGTTGTGACCCCGGATATGTTTGTACAGACCACTGCAACCCCAAGTTCATTTTCTTTGCCAAATAGCTGTTGGAGAAGCTGCCAAAGGTTAGGAGCTTCCACTTCATCAATGGCGGCACAGAAGGTACCGTTGTTTGTTAATAACTCCCGGGAAATAGCAATTCGGTCAGCCATGAGAGACATCCATGATGAATCTTTATAGTCATTCTTATACAAAATTGGGGAGCCTTTGGTGTTATAGGGCGGATCTATGTAGATGGCTTTCACGGTGTCTCGGTATTTCGCGGTGAGGAGGTTTAACGCTTGGAAATTCTCTCCATGAATGAGCAGTCCATCGGTTTGGGCATCCAGTTCGTCGAAGTGTGCCAGCAGCCGGTCTTTGAAGTCTGCGTCGAAGTGACAGGTATCCAGAACGAGGTTCGGGTTTTGCTGGAGGAATGCCACCGTGAGCGGCTCAGAATAGTCGGTGTTGATGAGGTGGCCTGCGATATCCTCAATGGCGAAGAGGTGCTGCCACGCCTCGCGTTGTGCGCGGTTGTGAGCGATTTCGGGGTAGAACGCTTCCGGGACCCGGTCGAGCGTGAGGCAGTAGTCGGTAGAGAGGACGAATTTCTTTTTGAGCCAGAGGCGTTTCTGAAAGTCTTCTATGTCAGCGAGGAAGTGGATGAGTTGTGTGGCGATGCGGTGAACGAGTTGTGCGGTTTCAAGCCAAGGTGGCGGCGTGGGGCCGTTTCCATTTGCCCGTACCGCCCCCCCCCTTGATATGTGTTAAGTATAAAGCCAGACAGAGGGATAACCTCGTTTTTTAGATATACATCTAACTCACGCGTCAGGAATCGCTTCAGCGCCTTGTGGATGAAGAAGTCCGACGTGTTGCGGCGCGTGTAGGTGCGCAGGTGTTTCTTCAGCGTGCTTAGTTCATCCGTGCGGCGCTCTAGGGCAGACAGCACTTCATAGTGAGCGCTCAGGTTTGCTAGGATTTCAGGTTCAGCGGCATCCAGGATTTTCTCTTGTTGTTTCTGCTTGCCGTAGCGCTTCTTTTCCGCATCAGTGAGCGGACGATGTTCAAACGGGAGCTCCAGCTGCTTGGTTTCCGGGCGATACTGCGTTTCGGCAGAGAGCGGAATGAAGAAGCGTTTCGCGCCTTTGACGTTGTCCTTTTCTATGTCTATGGTGCGGAGCGAGAAGGTGACAGTAATCGCTTCGGCTTTGAACGTGTAACCGGTGAAATGCTCTCCGCTTTTGACGTAGTATTGTTCTCGGTTTGCCCAGTGGAGGTAGACTTCTTCGCCGTTATACGGGATGGCGTATCGTTGGGTTTGCGTGTAGCGTCTGCGTGGGAGGAAGTCGCCATTTTCGTAGTAGCGTGAGAAAAAGGTGTAGAGGTGATTGAAAACGGCATCGGCGCGCTCGGTTTGGGTTCTGGGGGTGCCGAGTTGTTGTTTTGCGGTGAGGTATTGCTGGACAAGTGGGGCTTGTCTGAAGTTCTCGTTGAGCAGGTTTCCGTCTGCGTCTAAGACGGTGTCGCCGAGGGTTTGTTGTATCTGTTTTGCGAGGGTTTCTATCTGTTGGTGTGCATTTTCTGCGTGTGTGTCTGCGTGGAGCGCGTCGTTGATGAGGGTGGGGAGCTCGGTATCTATAAAGTTTTGGATTTGGTTGCGGCGGTAGTTAATGATGCGGTAGATGCCGAAGTCGAGTTCGGCGGCATCGGTACGGAAGAGTTGTTGGAGAAGCGTTTGGAGTTTCTGTTTTGGTGTTCGCATGAGTGTTGTTTTCAGGTTATTGGTTTGTTTTGTTTTAATTATACATTATTTTTGAGGTATTGTCAAGGAAAAGTGAGCGGTTTTTGCTTTTTTTAGTCCACAACCTCCGCTGTCAGAAGCGAAAACGAAATCGCCAGAAAAAAAAGGGTGGCATCTTTACTGCCAAAAGTAGTATAATTTGAGTTAAGTCTTCACCGCTTTTTACCGGCGGGCTGCCCGAATGGCAGGCCCCCGGCACTGAGGAGAGAAATGACGCAAGAAACCAAAGCCGTGGATACGCAGATGCAGCATATCCGCGCGCTGCTTGATGGACGCGTTGAACACTTCGCCGACAGAAGTGTGCGGCGCTTGCTACAAAACGGCGAAAACGTCCGGGGTGTGCTAGAAATCGTCGCCGCTGACATCGCAGAACGCATAGATTTTAGCCAACTCGTTCCACTCCCGAGAAGCCTGCTGCCGGAAGTGCTGCGGGAGCAGGAAGCGGATAGCGTGTTCCGCGTCCCGTTTAGAACCGAGACAGCCACCGAGGCGCTGCTCATCTATCTGCTCGTCGAACATCAATCGACGGTGGATGCGACGATGGGGTTTCGGGTGCTGTTTTATATGATGCTGATTTGGGACGCACATCGCAGGCAATGGGAACACGACAAGGTGCCCAAACCGGCGCGGCGGTTGCCCCCGATACTGCCGATTGTGTTTTATACCGGCGAGCAGCAGTGGAAAACCCCGCTGACACTTGAGGCACTGATGGACATCCCTGCTGAACTCGCCCGGTTCGTTCCTGCCTTTGAGACGCTGTTTTTGAGCGTGAAGCAAACCGATGTCGCCACACTGACTCAAACGCATCATCCGTTCGGGTGGCTTTTGACGGTGCTGCAAAAAGAGAGAGCAGACGAGGCGGAGATACGGGATGCGTTACGCACGGCGATAGCGCACCTTGATGAGTTTGATACGGTTGGTGCCGAACAGCGGCGTGAGGCGATAGTCTATTTCCTGCTACTCATCTTGCATCGTCGGCCGCTATCAGAACAAAGTGGCTTAGTAACATTAGTGGAACAACTCGCAGAAGATAAGATGGAGGTAAAACAGATGGCAGAAACCATGGCAGAAGTCCTGGTGCAACAAGGACTCAAACAAGGCATTGAGCAAGGCATTGAACAAGGCATTGAGCAAGGCATTGAGCAAGGCATTGAACAAGGCATTGAACAAGGTGCACGCCGGACGGCGATAGAAAACGTCATCACGGTGCTCACCGCACGGTTCCCGCAGAGCGACGTGCAGACGACTCAACCGCACCTTGAAGCGATACCAGACCTGGCGCGGCTCAAGCAGCTACATCTCATCGCCGTTGAGACACCCTGTTTTGAAGCGTTCATACAAGCCTTGCACACTTAGAGAGACATGAGAGTTTTGAGGGGTTCGCCTGTGTTGACATCCCAGAGCCGAATGGTAGTGAAATTCTTTTTCATCGTTTTTTACCTGCCTGCCGCAAGCTGCATTTTTCGGGTTTGCCACTTGGCTCGCTAAGAAGTATAACACAGCGTCATAAAAAAGTCACTCTTTTTTTAGATTAGAGTTTTTTGAAATGTGTTATCATCTGCTTCGGAGTTCTCTGTTTTGCATAAAATACCTGCTTATTCGTAAAAAATGGGGGTAAGTGGGGATGGTACATTTTCCTTGTCATAGTGTGCAGCATAATGCTATAATAGTCTATGTTAGAATTTGACCTTGAGAGTTACACCTTAAATTAAGCAAGATTTATCCAACTTATATTTTGTGTAAATCGTAGTTATTATAAGGAAGGTTGAACATGAAAAAGTCTATTATGCTGATAAGCGGTGTCCTAATAGTTGGATGGGTTGGGATAATATCCGCTGGTGTCTGGACAGATCCGTTTGATGGTGCCGAACTTGTTGAGGAATGGAAATTTCGTGACTATCGGGATAAGGTAACGACGTTTGAGGTGAAGGACGGTTTTTTACAGATGACAAATCCGGACGGCGGTTGGGGCCATACGACACCTGATAAGCCGATGCTGGAGCGTGAGATCCCCAAAAGTGCGGCGAAAAACCTAACCGTGAGCGGTATTTTTTCGACCGAGCCCGATAAACCGGCTGATTCTTGGATTGGCATTTTTATCTATAGCGATGACGATTTGAATTATGCGTGTTTACTCTTTGGCGGTGAGGCAAATCAACCGCAGAAGACGCTCATCGGTAGTATGGTAGAAGCGAATTGGCAAGATAAAGGGCATTTCCAAACCGGGTTTGATGTTCCAATTCATTTGAAAATCGTCAAAGAGGATGATCTTTTTTCCGGTTACTATCGTGAAAGTGAGAAAGATGAGTGGACGTTGTCAGGTAGTAAAACGTGGAACCATAAGTTTGATGTAGAGCGTGTTGGGCTCGGATTCATGAACAGTTGGGGTGGCCAAACGGTTACATTTCTTGTCGATACAGTCTCTATTGAAGGTGAAGGAATTAAACCTTTAGCGGTCGTTCCTCAGGATAAATTAACGACAACGTGGGGGACTTTGAAAGTGGCACGCGAATGAATATAAATAGCGTGACTTTTCGAGAAAAGAGAGGTTCGCTGTCCCGGCAAATCTCTCTTTTCTGAGTCATCTTAATCTGCAAGGTAAGCGGAAATGGCAACGGCATCGGGACGGACGCTCCAAGCATTACAAGTAAGTTAGTTCATAAACTAAATGACTCTGGGGATGCCCAGGATGCGTTTTTCTCATCTGCAATACTAATCAGGAGTATGAAGACCGATTAATAAAAATTTTGTAATACGAAAAAGATAAAAACATAAAGGAGAATGCTACTGCGATGTCTTTCCCAAAAATGTCTGTAAACAACCCCGTGCTTGCTAACCTGTTGATGATTCTTATCATTGCTTTCGGAGTGTATGCCTGGGTAACCTTGCCACGGGAATTGACTCCGGAGATTGCGTTACAGACTGCTACTGTGACAACACTCTACCCTGGTGCCTCGCCTGAGGAGGTTGAAAAGCTTGTAACCGCGCCTATTGAAGACGTAATAGAAGAGAATGTCAGCAAAATCAATCTCATGCTATCCACGTCGTCAGAGGGCCGTTCATTTATTTCGGTTGATTTTGAAGAAATGAGCGATCGGGATTTTGACAAGCAGCTTCAGAATCTCCGTTCTGCTGTGGAACAACTCAACGAATTGCCAGATGAGATTTTAGATGAGCCCAAAGTCCAAGAGCTTGATGTTTCGAGTGGTTTTCCAATGTTGACGGTTGTTGTCGGGGGTAGCATCGCAGAGTCGCAGATGCGGAGCATCGCAGAAAATCTCAAGGATGAGATTTTAGATATCAAAAATATCGCTGCAGTTCAACTCGCTGGGTACCGGGAGCGTGAGATTTGGATTGAAGTGGATCCGGATAAGCTCCGGGCCTATCGGTTACCTATTGCCGCTGTCAGCAATGCTTTGCGTGCGAGCAATTTGAATCTGCCAGCAGGTACGATGGAAATTGGAAACACAGAGTTTCGGGTTAGAACAATGGGCGAGTTTATAAACCCGGATACGATTAACGAAACTATTGTGAGTGTCCAACCTACAGGTACACCTTTGCGGCTACGCGATATCGCCACCGTTTCGGACACCTACGAGGAAATGCGAACGCTTTCACGCATCAATGGGCAGCCTTCAATCAGTTTAAGTGTTCAAAAAAAGAGTGAGGGCAATACCATCAGATTGGTTGAAAAACTGCGGGAATTAGTTGCTAGCCGAAGAGGTGAGCTTCCACAAGGTGCTGAATTGGAAGCTGTCAACGACTATTCGGTTATCCTGAAGGAGCGTCTCGGCATTCTTCAAACCAATGCAGGCTTTGGGTTAGTGTTAGTTGTGTTAATGCTGCTGGTTTTCATTGGCTGGAGGAACGCGCTATTTGCTGCTTTGGGCATCCCCGTGGCCTTCATGGCGACATTCTGGTTTATGTCTATGACAGATTACACGATTAGTAGTGTGTCTTTATTCGGGCTGATTTTAGTTGTTGGCATTGTGGTTGATGATGCGATCGTTGTGATAGAAAACATCTACCGCCATATTCAGGCTGGTGAATCCCCGAAGGTGGCAGCTATTCGCGGTGCTGAGGAGGTCAGCTGGCCTGTATTAGCGGCGAGTTTAACAACCATCGGTGCGTTTGGCCCCTTGATGTTTATGTCGGGCGTTTCGGGGCAGTTCATGCGTGTTGTTCCGATCATGGCAATTCTGGTTTTGGCGGCTTCCTTATTTGAGGTTTTTGTGATTTTACCTGCCCACGTCTCAGAATGGGGAAAAGCAGAAAGTAGTGCGAAGCGAGGCAGCAAATGGTTTGCCGGTCTCCGAAGTCGCTATGTCCGCATCCTGAAAATAATACTTCGATGGCGTTACGCGTTCGTCGGGTTGGTGCTCGTTGCCGGTTCCGTTGCTTGTGTGGGTGCTTTCTTTACTCTTGACAAAGAGCTCTTCCCTGGTGAGGAGTTCCCACAATTCTATATCAAAGCCGAAATGCCCCCGGCTTATGGCATTCAAGAAACCGCGGCGGTTATCACGCAAATTGAAACCGTTACAAAAACGATTCCGGAGCATGAACGCGCCGCGATTGTAAGCAATATTGGTATTCATACGCCGACCGGAGGAGCTATTGAGGCAGTCACTTACGGTTCTAATTTCGGAGAAGTGTTAGTGGAATTGACCTCAAAGCGTGAACGGAGCCGTGGTGTGGATGAAATTATCGCATCCCTGCGAAGCGACATTTCGAAAATTAGTGGCATTGAAAAACTCACGTTTGACAAGCTGCAAGGCGGTCCACCGCAAGGCGGCGACGTTGAAGTTAAGATTAAGGGACCACGCTTTGAACAACTCACCGAAATCTCCGGTATTCTCAAAGCAGAGTTGAATCAAATGGCCGGTGTCTACGATGTTCGCGACGACTTCCGCGTCGGTAAATCGGAACTCCGAATTTATCTGAAGGAAGAGAAAGCCCATCAATACGGATTAAATACCCTCCAGATTGCCCAAACCGTCAGGACAGCTATTGAGGGTGCGAAAGCGACAACCTATCGCGAGGCCGATGAGGCGATTGATGTCATCGTCAAGTACCGAGAAGATGCCCTGCAAACCGTTACTGAGCTCAATAACCTTTTAATTTCAACGCCGACTGGTGCCATCGTACCGTTGAAGGATGTTGCTCGTATTGAAGAGGAAAAGGGATATAGCGATATCCGCCGCTTTGAAGGCGAACGCGCAATCACTGTTTTTGCCGCGGTTGATTCCGAAAAAAATAACCCTATCAATGTAAATGAGGCCTTAATCGGGGCTTTCGGAGATATTGAATCCTTGTATCCCGGCTATAGATTGGATTTCCGTGGGGTCTTTGACGAGATTATTGAATCCTTTTCAGAATTGTGGAAACTGTTCATCGTTGCAATTCTGATGATGTATATGGTATTAGGGGCACAATTTAAATCGTTTATTCAACCGCTTATCATTCTCTGCGCGGTTCCATTTGGCATGATAGGTGCGATGGTGGGATTACTGCTGGGTGGTGCAACGCTCAGTATAGTTGCTATGTTCGGCATAGTTGCGTTATCCGGTATCGTTGTCAATGATTCAATTGTACTGATTGATTTTATTAACAAGTACCGCGTGCGCGGTTACGACAAATGGCGAGCTATTCTGAAAGGTGGTTACGTCCGTTTACGTCCGATTATTTTAACGTCGATTACAACAATTTTTGGGTTAATTCCGATGGCACTCGGATTAGGGGGAAAATCACCCATCTGGATGCCGATGGCGAATACGATTATATTCGGGCTTTCGGTTGCGACGTTGATGACACTGTTTGTCATGCCTGCATTGTATGCGATTACCGTTGACCTGCGTGGCATTTTCATTAAACATGAAGAACGCGTCGCTGCACCTGTTGAGCGTGAGCAACCCGTGGGTGAGGCGGTTCTTGCCGGCGATTAGGCGTTCTGTTTGATGCGTCTAAAACGATATTCATGAATAATGAACCTGCCCTTCTAGCTCTGCAAGTAGTATGAAATGCCCGAGGATGGCATTCGGTAAATCAAGGTGAATACGTCTATCTGAAGTGGGATTTTTCAGGATAAGAGGGGTGAGGAGCCAACTTCCTCGCTCTGGTAGCAGAGTAAAGTTGAATAACTCGCCTAATCCCTCTTATCCAAATCGATGGCGGATGCACGGCTAGGATGCAACGGTGGGAGAACGCCATCCGTTACCCTGCGGCAGGTAGCCCTAAACTAATCAGTGCCTTCCGCTGTTGCTGCGGCGGTGTGGATTTGCAATTCCGTCTCTTTAAATTCCTGACTCTTTTCGGCCATTCCTGTTGCTAATGCGTGGTCAATCTGGATGCCTTTCTCTTGCGCATATTTCCGTACGTCTTCGGTTATTTTCATTGAGCAGAAATGGGGTCCACACATTGAACAGAAATGAACAGTTTTCGCCGATTGACTCGGCAGGGTTTCGTCGTGGTATTCACGTGCGGTTTCCGGGTCAAGGCTGAGATTAAACTGATCTTCCCATCGGAATTCAAAGCGCGCTTTTGAAAGTACATTGTCGCGTTCTTGCGCCCCTGGGTGTCCCTTGGCAAGGTCTGCCGCATGTGCTGCGATTTTGTAAGCAATCACGCCCTGCTTCACATCCTCTCTATTTGGCAATCCAAGGTGTTCTTTCGGTGTAACATAGCAGAGCATCGCACATCCAAACCACCCAATCATCGCTGCGCCGATACCACTGGTGATATGGTCGTAGCCGGGTGCGATGTCGGTTGTTAAGGGTCCCAGCGTGTAGAAGGGGGCTTCGTCACAATGTTTAAGCTGGAGTGCCATGTTCTCTTTAATCAGGTGCATCGGAATATGCCCGGGTCCCTCAATCATCACTTGACAGTCGTTTTGCCATGCGATCTGGGTCAGTTCTCCGAGCGTCTCCAATTCGGCGAATTGTGCTTCGTCGTTTGCATCGGGAATGGCGCCGGGGCGCAGCCCGTCACCAAGCGAGAAAGAGACATCGTAGGCACGCATAATGTCGCAAATTTCAGGGAAATGTGTATAGAGGAAACTCTCTTGATGATGTGCCAAACACCATTTCGCCATGATGCTTCCGCCGCGCGAGACGATACCACAAGAACGGTTTGCTGTGAGAGGAATGTACGCGAGTCGGACACCGGCGTGAATAGTGAAGTAATCGACTCCTTGTTCTGCTTGTTCAATCAGGGTATCCCGATAAACATCCCAACTCAGTTCTTCCGCTTTGCCGCCAACCTTTTCGAGTGCCTGATAGATTGGCACTGTGCCGATGGGTACAGGCGAATTCCTCAATATCCATTCGCGGGTTTCATGGATGTTTTTGCCGGTTGACAGATCCATCACGGTATCCGTTCCCCATTTGGTTGCCCAGCGCATCTTTTCAACTTCTTCTTCGATTGAAGAGGCAACGGCGGAATTTCCGATATTCGCGTTAATTTTAACAAGGAAGTTTCTGCCGATGATCATCGGTTCACTTTCCGGGTGATTGATATTCGCTGGGATAATTGCTCGTCCGTGCGCAACTTCGTTCCGAACAAACTCCGGCGTAATATAATCGGGGATATCTGCCCCAAAAGGTTCGCCTGGGTGTTGATGATTCAGTTGGTTTCGAGTCTTATAGTCCCCAGCAATTGTGTGATAAGCTTGTGCTCTGCCGAGGTTTTCACGGATGGCGATAAACTCCATCTCTGGTGTCACAATTCCGCGTTTCGCGTAAGCCATCTGTGTAACAGCCTCGCCACTCTTAGCGCGGAGGGGTTTGCGTTTCAATCCGGGGAAACGTTTTAATCCACCTTTTGAGATGTCCCGGATACGGGCGGACTGTTCATGCCCTTTGGTAAGATAGCCGTTGTCTTGGGGTTGAATTTCGCGTCCATCATATCTCTCAACGTCTCCTCGTGCCAGGATCCAATTGCGGCGTAATGGTGCAAGCCCAGTTTGAACGTCACACGATTGTGCATCATCGCCCCATGCACCGCTGGTATCATAAACGCGTAAAGGTTCATTTATCTCAACTGTCCCGTCTGCTATCTGCGTCGGGGTGAGTGTAATCTCCCGGAAAGGTACCCGGACATCATCGTGCAATTTGCCGGGAACATACATTTTTTGACTTTTCGGAAAAGAGGCTTTCGGTTTGGAATTCATGCGATTTCCCTCCAATAAAGTGCTAAAATCTTGAAAAAAACATTTTCCAGCATACGGGAAACAGCTTATAGATCTCGAGAAGGAAAGGCCCAAATGGGCATAAATGTGTCAACTTTCCTCAGGGTTTCCTACGCTGGCATTACCCAGATCAGGTTCAAAGGGTGTATTCTCAGCTCTAGAATTGTTCCAAGAGCACCCCTGATGTTGCATAAATAATATTACCACAGTTTGAAAAAGAAAGTCAAGGCCTTTTTTCAGCCCATCGAGAAAGGCTTGCAAATGCTATCACCATGTAGTATGATAAAATCATTTAGTCATCCGATGATTTTGCCGGATCGCTCAGTCTAAATTGGTGTCTTTTCAAATGGAGGAGGAACTACATGATGAAAATTGGATTTATCGGTGTTGGTGGTATTGCTGGCAATTATCGCCGAAGTCTGAAAAAACTTCAGCATCCCATAGCGGCAGTCTGTGATATAAACGTGGAACGTGCAGCGGCTGTCGCTGTAGAAGAAAATGCAACCGCATACACCGACCACGGTGAAATGCTACGTAAAGAGGGTCCGGATGTGGTTTTTACCTGCATCCCCCCCGGGGCCCACACGACGCAAGTTGCGGATGCGGCGGCATCAGGCATAGCACTTTTTGTCGCCAAACCGGTAGCGCAGGATTTAGAAACTGCTCAACGCGCCCGTGATGCCATTAACTCCGCTGGTGTTATCAATCAGGTCGGTTATATGGCGCGTTATAGTGACATCACTGAGAAAGCAAAAGAGTTGATAGGAGATAAGAAACTCGCCATGGGGTTCGGACGGTTTCTAGCCCGGATGGGGAGCAACCACCCGTGGTGGGGAAGGTACTCGGTCTCGTGCGGACAGATGGTAGAGCAGTCTACCCATGTTTTTGATTTGCTGCGCTACTTCCTTGGCGATATTGTCAGTGTTCACGCGTACGGTATTAAGGGCGTTTCCGAGGGCATCGCCGATTTTGAGGAGTGCACGGTGTGTAATCTGCAGTTCGAGAGCGGTGCGGTAGGCAACATCACCAGCACTTGTGTTGCCAGGGCCCACGAAAACTTCGCAACCGAATTGGTAGGCGACAATCTCTATCTTAAACTCATGCACGACTTGCAATTGCGTGGACAGGTTAGTGATGGAACCGTTGACTATACCGGTGCTGAGGCCGGGTACTACCGACAAGTTGAGCAGTTCATTAATGCAGTTGATGAGAATGAGCAGGGATTAGTCCGCTCTTCTTATGCTGATGCTGTAGAGACGTTGGCTGTCACACTTGCGGCGAACAGGTCGCTTGAGACGGGCCAGGTTGAACAAATTGCGGTTTTTTGAGAAAAAAAGCTAAACTTTTCCCAGCCACTTGTATATATATATAATAGAGAGATGGAAACCATGTGACGAAAGACAGGCAGGTTTGGAAAAACAAGCACTTTTTGAGAAAAAAAGCTAAACTTTGTGGTTCGAAAAAGTGAGGTTGAGTCCTTCCTTGAACACCTGCCCCGGCGGCTGCCCCGGCTCACCGAGACAGAAAACATTGACTTCAATTATCATCGTGCCTTAACGCTTCAGCGAGCCATTGAAAAAGTACAAGGATAGTCTGAAAACTCTTATTCTGACCTGATTTGATAAAACTTAGGGAAATCCTTAACTGTTTATCACTAGTTCACCCGCGGCAGTTAGCAAATGCCGTAGAGGCGCATAACCATAACTCTCTGTCTCATATCCTTTGATGGTATCCTCTTTCTTCACCTTGCTATATTCCGCATATTTTTAATTTGACAAACACTTCTTCTTGAGGTATACTTAAAATTAACCTTTTGCGAAGAGAGCAAAAGTGTTCTTTAAAAGTGAAAGAATGAGTTGACGTGCCCGTTGAGAGTTTGTGAATGCACTTCATTTTTTGGAAAGTGCCTCACAAACACGATTTCCTTTTCTTGAGCACCTGTGTGCACGTCTGACGAATTGGCAAAAACGGTTGAAAACGTAGTCTGTTCGGAAACGTAGTCCGAACTATAAAGTCAAGTTTATTCCCGAACGGGATAAAGAATAACAAGGAGTTAGATAAGATGAAAAGAAGAATGCACCCCCCCCCTATGTATGTTAAGTGTTTTGGTTTGCGTGTTGAGTGTCGGATTTATCTCCTCGGTAATTTCGACATCTGCTCACGCTCAAAATAACGCAGCTATATTACAGAACGTTATACTGAATAATCCCTCGCATACTGGTACATCTATGTATGCTACGTTTCGCAAAGCAGCCGAAGATGCAGGTTGGGCTGATTTTAGAGGACGAACGGGCTGGGGTTCACAGGATTTAGCAAGAGCTGGGAACCATCTAGTGACTGAGGGTCTCGTGGATGCGGAGACAGGTTATTCTACTGATAAGGCTCATGCGAGTCCTATAACGGCTGGCTTCTATAACGCCGGTGATACGATTCAAATTCAGCTCGTTTTCGATGTTGACGTGTTTGTCAATAAGGATCTTCGTCTCCAATTGCGCTTCGATGGTGCAAGTAGATGGGCCTCTCTTGACTTGGATTCCCTCACAGGGATAGCAGCTGGCACTTTCAGCGATTCCCATTATACAGCGCAACCTAATAATACGTATTACCAGACCACCAGTGGTGGTGATAAAACCTTAACCTTTGAGTATGAGGTCAGTTCAGCTGATAACGATAACGCTTTCAGTGGGATAGCTACTGCTATTGATAGGCGGGGTTTCTTTGCTATAGCCGAGGAAGACCTAACGCAGGGCGCAGGATGGTCGAGACAAGCAGGGCCGAATCAGATAAAATCAGAGCAGGAGGCTGCTATTGTTTCTGTCGCCCTGCTTAACGATAATCCTGTTCCATGGAACGCCAATAGGTGGAAAGATCATCCGACCACTCCATTCTGGAGTACGGAAGCCAGATACCTAGAAAATATTTATCAAGTGTATGCTCTCGGTTATTCAGACGGGGCAAATACCTATTCACACGGGGTAGATACCTTCCGTGCAAGGACGTTCGTGTACAAATTTCCGTCGACTGAAACCATTGAAACAGGTGACTTTGAGATAGAGATCAAGTTTTCTAATTGGGGAACTGGTTCCGGAGGGACAGATACCATTGCGGAAACCACGAGAGACGATAGCTTCACAGCAGAAGATTTCGTGTTTACGGATTCTGAAGGTATGGAACTCAACGGTTGGACCGTTTCCGAGCCGATGTTTCATGCCCTCGATACGTTAGACCGAGGTGATCTGCCAGGTGCTTCCATCGCTGATAGGGTGAGAGACGCTGCAGGCTTCAAAGTCTACAGAGCGACTATCACGCCGCCGTTGAATTTTGACGGAGATGTGAAAATAACGGTGCCTGAGTATGCCACAATGGACATAGCGTTCAACCTGAGCCAGGCCTCGAATGTCCTGACGGTGTCTGTAAATACGGTTCGGGATGCGGCGCTCCTTGCGGGAATCAGGGAGGAACTCAACATCCCCGCGGGGACGGATGTCACCACGGCAGATCTGCTCCGCTTGACAAGCCTCGATCTAAGTGGCTCAGACGTTAGCGATCTGACTTTCCTTCAATCCGCAACCAACTTGGAAGAGTTGGATCTCAGTGATACAGAAGTGTCGGAGATCTCAGCGCTGTCAACCCTCACCAGCTTGGTAGAGCTGTCTCTCTCGGGTACGCCAGTGTCGGATATCTCGCCGCTGTCAAACCTCACCAACTTGAAAAAGCTGGATCTCAGTGATACGCCAGTGTCGAATATCTTGCCTCTGTCACAATAATTAACAACGGTGGGCGACGCTTAAGGCACAAGAGTCACCTCAGTGAGATGTAAACTAACCTAACCTAACCTAACCAGGGGCAGCCACCCTCACAAGTGGTTGCCCCTATTTTTTTTGCTTTGGATAGATGGCTCTGCTTTTGTGCCGGAAAATCCGATGCCCTAGTACGAGTCAAAACAGGCTCGATTTTCGCACCGGGGCTCCAAAAAAAGGGTTGACAACATAAAAGCGAGGCTGCTATACTTTATTATGAGAAGTGGAGCGTCTAAGCAGATAGATGAGGCAAACTACCGCACCAGAGACATCCAAAGAAACACAAAGCAAACGCAAACTCTGGGACCCTTTCTTCAAAGAGTTCCTCGCGCTGCTATTCTCTGGGCTGGGTGCCTCTATAGAGACAGAGATAGAAGTCAACCGGTTGCCGCAGCGTATAGATGCACTCGCTCTCCTCGAAAGTGCCGCAGCCCGCGCGAGAGTGCATGCGAATCCGCTGCTCTCTTACTTACGCACGTATAATCTGTTCGAGTTCAAAGGGCAAAACGACCCGTTGAATGAATCGGCGTATTACCGGATTTTTATGCGTGCGTGCGGCTATCTCGCAGCGCATAAGGTTCCAGACACGGAAGTTACTTTGACGATAGTGTCGTCTCGGAAGCCGCGGGCGCTGCTGACACATCCGCCTTTCGGGTTGCCGTGGGAGCCGCTAGCCCGGGGACATTATAGCCAGGCAGGTCTACCGGTGCATCTATTGGTTTGTAATGAAGTGGAATTGGTTGAGCCGAATTATTGGTTGCTGCTGTTTGCGTCGTCGCAGAAACAGTTTCGTGCGTTCCTGCGGCGGGTGATAACGGAAGAGAATACGTTATATTTTGACTCCGCGTTGTATTTGCAGCCGGAAGTCACGGAGGAGGTTTGTGAAATGGAAGGACATCAAGATTTCTTTCAGAGTCGTCTTCGCGAAGTTGCGACGACTTTGGGTCCGAAGCTGCTGTCGGCGCTGACTACGTCGGATAGATTGGCTCTGTTGAATGCGATGCCCGCGGCAGAACGTGCGGATATGTTGGCGAGTCTACCCGCGGCAGAACGTGCGGATATGTTGGCGAGTCTACCCGCGGCAGAACGGGCGGATATGTTGGCACGCCTGAGTCCCGATGAGCGCGTCAAAGGACTCACTCCCGATGAGCGGTTAGCCGGACTTCATTTATCTCCGGCGGTGCGTGCAGAACTCGTGCGGCAGCTGGAGACAGCTGACAATGACACCGACATGTAGCAGACAACCCGCTTGAAAGGGCATCTGAGTGCAGACGGAAAACTTACCGAACGGTGGGCGACGCTTAAGGCACAAGAGTCACCTCAGTGAGATGTAAACTAACCTAACCAGGGGCAGCCACCCTCACAAGTGGTTGCCCCTGGTTTTTTTGTTTTGGATAGATGAAAAAATTGCTCTGACTTAGAAAAACGTCAGGTACGGCTTATCCATTATCTCTCGCCAGAGTAGAACTGCCAGTTCCCGTGCGTGATAATCGCCCCACATTGATGCTTCGCCACACGGAATTTTCCGATTTTCAGGCACATAATCCCATCCATTGGGGCGATGATACACCGAGTGCAGCAGTAAGCCTTGGTGTGCATCTGATTGAGAGAGGTACGGTTCAGAGAACAACGTTTTGGCTACTGTCAGCCCGGCCTGATAGTAGGTGCACCCGGCTTCAGATTCTCTATGCTTTTTGAGATAGTTGCCGAGACGGATTAATCCTTGTGCGGCGATCGCCGCGGCAGAACTGTCCACTGGTTCAAAGTCGTTAAATGGGTCTGCGGGTGCCGCTAAATAATCTCCTAGTTTGGATAAGCGAGGTGCCCCGGTATCCCAGTACGGAATTCCATTTTGTGCTGTGTTCTGTATATAAAAATTGGCTGTGGCTTCTGCTGCTTTACGCATATGTGCTGTTGCTTGGGGATATTCGCCGTAAGGTTGGAGTACCTTTTCTGACAAGGTATCAAAAAATTCAAGCTGCTCTGCGTAGCCGGTGATAATCCAGGCCAATCCACGCGTCCACGTGGTAAACGGTGAATAGCCTTGTTGTGTGCTGGGGCATCGGTAGTTTCCATCGTTAGTGTTGAAGATAGATTCGTGTGCAACACGGCCGGGTAAGTCAAACGCATCGCGTCCGTCGCCGTAGTAGACATTATAGGCTGCTGTGGTTTCGGAATGGTGAAGGAGCCTGGTTAAGAGTGAAATAGGGGTGTCGCCTTCACCCATCAGTACTGCCCCCAGCGTATGCCCTACTGCCAAGACACGCAGTGAGCGTATAGTATCTGAAAAGAGCGAATGCGGTCCGTTGAAGGAGTAGATATATCCCTTTCCATCTTTAATTGCTGTCCAGCGGTTTGCTTGGACGGCGGCAGAGGCTTTCAAGGCGAGTTGATAAAAATGCATCTCCGCCTCGTTCCACGGAATGAGTTTTTCTTGCATCAAGCGGCGGAGATTACCGTACGTGGAGACGTTGTTAAAACCGTGGTCATGTACTCCCACATGTGTGACATGCGGTGCCATCTTTTGAATTGTATTCTGCCTTCCAATCTCGAGAAACTGTTCGTCACCGGTCGCGTCAAATTGGAGGATGGCAGAGCCGAATTGAAACCCTTGCGTCCATTCAGTCCAGCCGCGTGTTGTATAGGTTCCTGCAACTGTAAAGACGGGTGTACCTTTGTCAGCGGGCCACGTTTCCTCAATCGCTAAAATCTTTTGACCCGAAAGTTCGAATAGCCGCTCGATATGAGGCTTGAGTTCATTCACAGTCAATGAATTATTTATTTGCATTTTTTCTCTGTGGGTGCGATTTCCCAATCGCGATAGAGTGGAGTTCTGGAAGCGATTGCTCAATCGCGATAGTATGCTCTTAGTTTCCGTCGAAACGATATCGTTCGCATATCACTTCAATTAAGTTAGTTGTGGATTTGCCAGGGACATTGAGTCCGACGACAACCTTACCGCCATTTGCCTCAACGGTTTCCTTTTCTACGAGTTGCTCTAATTTGTAATCGCCGCCTTTGACGTGGATGTTTGGCTTAATCTCGGAGAGCAGTGCAATCGGTGTTAACTCCGGGAAGACGACGACATAATCGACGCATTCCAAGCCGGCGAGCATCTCTGCACGTTCTGCCTCCGGCACAAGCGGGCGGGTTTCGCCTTTAAGTTGACGGACCGAACTATCACTGTTCACTGCCACCACGAGCATATCGCCAACCTGGCGGGCCGCTTGCAAGTATCGGAGGTGCCCCAAGTGAAGTACATCAAAACAACCGTTGGTTGTGACGACTACGTTGCCATCTGCTTTCGCTCGTGCGAGGAGTTCGGTCAGTTCGTTGCGTTCGTAAATTTTTTTGCGTAACATGATGGTATGATACCAACAATCTGTTCTATGGGAGCAATCTGTGCACTTATCGCTTCCATAGATAGAAAATGTATTCTGGTATTAGTTTAGCATGCTTTGAATTGTTTAGCAAGTTGAAGCGAAAATTGCTTCATAAGGATAGTGCTGCTCTAATCCTAAATCTCCAGAATCACCTGATTGCACAAATCCTGTTTTTCTGCTATAATCAACTTGATTAATTGCTAGAAAACCTCAAGTGAGATTGAAAATCCAACACACACCAAGCTAAACGGGTTGGCGCATGGAATTGCATCTACGGGAAAATGTTCCCTAAGTCGTTCGGACAAACCCCCTTCACAATCGCTTGCCCGAATTGGAGAAAATCAAGGAGAAATCAATGAAGAAAAATAGGGCATCTTCGCATCGTGTGCTACCTATTTGCAACCTTGGTGCCCCGGGACACGGTAAAACAACGTTGACTGCGGCAATTGCGAAAGTGGTTGCACGAATTGGGGCGATTCAGACAGAAATAGATGGCAGCTTTGCGACGCAGCCCCCGGTGCACCAGCCGATTCGTGAAGGCGTTGGCATAACTTACCGCGCCATCGACTATGAAACGAGTGGTAAATTTTATAAGCAGATTGATTGTGAAAAGCCCCTGGATGTTGTAAAAATGTTAATTAGTGGTTCTCCAAGGATCCAGGGTGCGATTTGGGTGGTAAACGCCGTTGATGGAGTCACCCCGGATTCCGCGGCGCATCTTCGCCTTGCAAGTGACATCCGTCTACCTACAGTGATCCCGTTTCTCAATACTGGTGGCATTCCTCAAGAGGATGAGCTGTTAAACATATGCGAATTGGAGATGTGCGAGCTGCTCAATGAGTCGGGATGGATAGAATATGCAGCGGGAGCTGAGCAGACAGCAGCCGTGATTATCGGTGATGCACAGAGCGCGTTAACCTATAAAGGTGAGAAGCTTAATTCTGTCCAATGGAAACCGATTGTTGACCTGGTCTTTGCGCTGAATCGGTGGATGCCTGAACCTGTGAACGTTACGCAATTGCCCCTGATAATGCCGATTTATGGGATTATAGAAGAGACGCGCGATAGCGTAACGGTGCACGGTGAAATTGTTCAGGGGCATCTTGCTGTCGGACAAGCGGTTGATATTGTCGGAAAAGGCGATCGAATCAAGACACGGTGCCTCGGCATAACAGACAACGAAGTCCACGTTGAGGCTGAACCGGGTTGGCTGTCTGTCGGGCAGGTGCTTTGCACGCCTAAGACTGTCAAATCGCATGCTGCTTTCTCTGCGATTATCTATCTGCTGACCCAAGAAGAGAGCGGCACCCATATTCCATTAATCGATAAGGACAGGCCGGATATTCATTTGTGGGGTGTTGATATGCCAACCCATCTACAGCTGCCAGCGGACCTCTCAATTATGACACCGGGAACTTATGCAAGCGTCACCATGAGACTTGATTTACCTTTAGTGATCGAAGTCGGGACGCGGTTTGAGGTAAAAAAGATGGGGGCTAGAGTCGGTATCGGTATTGTGACGGGGTTGGATTGATTTGCTGCATTTATCTATCAGACTATGCAGACATCTGAAGTAGATGCTAACGGATGCTATTTGGCGGTAGCTATAGCATCCTCAAGGAAGAGCGCACCTGTGTATAGCGCGCGTCCTATAATTGCTCCACTGGTCCTGATACTCTTGAGTGCGGCTATGTCCTCGATAGTCGTGATACCCCCGGAAGCAATGACATCGGCTGGGATAGTGTTAACGATGTCCGCTGTTGCCTCTACATTCGGCCCCTTCAGCATCCCGTCACTCTTAATGTCTGTATAGATAACCGTCTGAACATCTTCCATCTGTTTTGCGAATTCGACAGCGGATTTTTGAGAGACTTCCAACCAACCGTGTGTTGCAACCATGCCGTCTTTCGCATCAATGCCGACGGCGATGCTTTGGCCGTAAAGGTCGCAAGCCTGTTTTACCAATTCTGGTTGCTTGAGTGCCGCTGTCCCTAAAATTGTTCGGTGAACGCCGAGTCCTAAAACGGCTTCTACCTGTTCTAAAGTTCGAATGCCGCCCCCAAGTTGTACGGGTATGTCTAGTACAGAGACAATCTCTCTGACAATATCAAGATTAGCCGATACGCCTCGAAACGCGCCGTCGAGGTCAACAAGATGGAGATATTCTGCGCCTTCCGACTGCCACTTTTCTGCCATTTCCACAGGTGCGTCTGAGAAGATTGTCTCGTGTTCTGCTATGCCTTGCACCAAGTTAACACACTTTCCGTCTCGTAGATCGATGGCTGGTAAAATTAACATTATATTCCCTTTATTCGTCCCGAAAGATACCGAGTAGTTTCAATTGGACAATAGAGATGATGGCAATGATGAAAAACAGTACCCATCCGATTGTCGCGGCGTAGCCGAGACGCATGAATTGGAACCCGTTTTTATAGAGATACATCACGATAGTTGAACCTGCATCGGCAGGTTCGCCGCCGTTTGTTAGAATGTACGGCAAGTCAAAGAGTTGGAGGGAACCTATCATTGACACGACGAATACGAAAGCGATAACCGGCCGCAAGGAGGGCAGCGTGATGTGCAGGAATGCCTGCCACCAATTTGCGCCGTCTACTGCTGCCGCTTCATAAAGTTCTTGGCGAATTCCTTGTAAACCGGCCAAAAAATAGATCATGTTGAATCCTGCCCATTGCCAAACGCCTGTTAGAATAACTGCGGGCATCACGTAGTTTTCCTCGTTCAGCCAGCCGATCTCACGTCCAAAGAGGATTAATTCCTTGTTCACTAGTCCGGCGCGCTGATCGTAGACAAGGTTGAAGATAATCGCCACGAACACCCCTGCGACCAGCACTGGTGCGAAAAAGGCTAGGCGTAGGAAATTCTTACCTTTGACGAATTTTGCGTTGAGCAAAATTGCGAGTAAGAGGGCGATCGGCAGCTGGAGTGTGAGTGTACCGAGTGCGAAATAAGCAGTATTCCTGAGGGATTTCCAGAAAATCGGGTCGCGGAAGAGATCTGTAAAGTTTCCGATTCCGACAAAGATGCGGCTTTGGAAACCGCGCATCTCATAAAGGCTCATCACAAGTGACGAAATGAGGGGGTAGCCCATAAATAGCAAGAAGAGCAGATAAAATGGGGCAATAAAAAGATAGGGTGCGATTTTCTGTTGTTGTTGCCAGAACCGGTATGAACGCGTTGTTTTCATGGGCTGCTACATCTCCCCCCAACGCCCAAGGTCTTTAGCGATCAGTTCACGCACCTTGTGGGCGAGTTCTGTCAGTGCTTGGCGTGGTGTCTGTTTTTGGGTAACTGCTGCAAAAATTGCGTCGTTGAGAAAGTCTGCGCCTTCTGCCCAGTATGGGTTCTGATAGCGCTTGGGTAAATCGGGTGCCAATTGGATAAACAGTTCGCCAAGCGGTTGTCCGCCTAAGTAAGGGTCTGGTTCCTTGAAAATAGGTGCGTCCCATGCTGCTTTGAGCGGTGGAATAATCCGCGTTGTCTCGTATCGGTTGATTAAGCCGGCCCGGTCAAAATAGGTAAATTTGAGAAGTTCCCATGCCCGGTCCGGATTTTTGCACTGTGTCGTGATGCCGATCATGGTTCCCCCGCGCGTCGTTGTCCGTCTACTCCCCGGTTCCCATGCAGGGATTCCTATTGCTTTCCATTTACCTTCCATTTGTGGAACCTGGCTTTTTAGAATCCCCACGTACCAGTCAGGGGCTAGAATAGAGAGTATCTCCCCGTCCTGCATTGCGGCGAAGTTGCTCGGATCGCCGTGCCAGGTGCCGTAAACGGATGTAGCGATTTTATGCTCATTAAACAGTGAGACAAAAAATTCTAGCGTCTCAATTGCTAATTCGCTGTCAATGATGACATTACCTTCTTGATCAAAAAATCCGCCTCCCTGTTGGAGCAAGAGTGAAAAATAGTCACTTTCCGTGCGTCTATCCAACACAATAGCGTACTGATCGATCGTACCATCGCCATCTAAATCGCGTGTGGCTTTTTTGCCTGCTTCAATAAAGTCAGCCCAGGTTTCTATTTCAGCCATCTCAACGCCAGCTGCTTTAAAGAGGTCATCACGGTAGAGGAGTACGACAGGATGCAAGTCGTGTGGGATACCGAAGATGCGTCCGCGGTATGACCAAGGGGTAAACCGAGTGACGACTAATTTTTCCATCCAGTCTTCGTTTTCTAGGCGTGGTCGAAGGTCAACAAATCCGACTTCGTCTATAGCGCCCTTAAGAAACCTTCCGATAGAGGTAATCTCTACCTCAACGAGATCTGGTGCGCCGAAATTAGACAACATGGCGGTGAGTAGTTTGTCGTGCATAGTGCCGCCGAAATTGATGAGTTGTACGTTAACCCCGGGGTTCTGTGCCTCAAAAATTGGCACGCGCGCCTGATATTCTTCATAATGGGTATTGGCGAAAATCCAAAATTCCAGATTTTCGCCTTGCTCTTCGGAACGGGCAAAAATGAAAATCGTAGAGATCAGGAACAGGATTAGCATCACCATCGGTCCTTTACCGAGTGGAAAACTTTCCCCATCAACACCAAAGATTTGCTTCACTAGAAACCTCCAGAAATTTGGTGCATTAGCAAAAACTGCTAGGACTAAGCAAACGAAAGAATTGAAACACAGCCGCAGCCCAGAGAAAATAGAATTTTACTTGACATTTACTCTTAGAACAGTTACAATTTATCAGAAAGAATCATTTTTAGCAACAAATACTTTGGCTTTTGCCTAATTTGTTGTAAATGGAGGATGATGCTATATGCCAACCTATGACTACAAATGTCTGACATGTGATGTCCAATTTGAGCGATTTCAAGGCATAACTGAACCCGCAATTGAAGAATGCCCTGAGTGTAGTGGGCAAGTGAAACGCTTAATCGGTGCCGGAGCAGGTCTTATCTTCAAAGGTTCCGGGTTTTATATTACTGACTACCGGAGTGAGGGGTATAAAGAATCCGCGAAAAAGGATAAAGATACGTCGAGCGCTAAGCGCAAAACGGACAAAAAAGCCAAGAAAACAGATAGCAGTAGTACTACAACAAGCAAAGCGGCAGACTAACCGCTTGGAAACCGTGGGGGAGCGGTGCACAGCCATAATCACGAACACCATCAGGGCAAAACGTACGGACATAGTCACCAAACGCATCTTCAAAAGAAGTTTAAAATTGCGGTGCTTGTTACGTTTTGTGTCTTTATTGGAGAAGTTGTTGGCGGCATCTGGTCAGGGAGTTTAGCGTTATTAAGTGATGCAGCGCACGTTATGTCAGATGTTGCATCGCTTCTTATCAGTTGGCTAGCAATCTATTTATCAACTCGTCCTGCGACTCCGTCTAGAACCTACGGTTATCATCGTGCAGAAGTCTTGGCGGCACTTATCAACGGTGTATCGCTCATCGGAATTTCGGGTTGGATTTTTTACGAGGCATACCAAAGGTACCTATTCCCTGGGACTATTAAAGTTAATGGTATGCTGATTGTTGCATGCCTCGGTTTTGTTGCAAACCTCATTATTTTGTGGCAATTGCACGGTGAGAGTCCGGGCAATCTTAATGTCCGGAGTGCTGTGCTTCACGTGATAGGTGATGCGCTTTCTTCTGTTGCGGTTGTCATAGGTGGCGTGGTTATCTATTGGACAGGGTGGTCCCTGGTTGATGTGATACTCAGCTGCCTGATTGGCGGGATTATTTTGATCAGTGCGGTAAACGTCACGAAAGAAGCAGTGCATATTTTGCTTGAAAATTCGCCACGGAATGTGGATGCACAGATTGTCGCCGAGCAGATCTGTCGTCTGGAGCCAGTTGAAGCGATTCATGACATCCACATCTGGTCTTTGTGTTCTAACTATTGCGCACTGAGTGCTCATGTTGTCGTTGACGAGAACAGTCCGTTATCCTCGCACGAAATTCTTGGACAGATTAATTCTGTATTGCAGACGCATTTCGGCATCAACCATACAACCCTTCAGCTGGAGCATGTCGCGTGTAAACAAGGCGGCAATCTGCTTTGCAACGCACAGCATCATTGAGGCTCGGAATTAAAAAGCGTGCTGCCCGCAGAAACGGCCTAACTATGATATACTTTCAAGCGGTGCACTTTACGAATTAGATCTGCGTCCTTCGCGAACCTTTGAGTCGCCTTCACAAGTCCTTCTATGTGCGATGCGATATCCTTTTCAACCTGAACAATGCGTGCCATTAAGTACGGCTGATCGCTCTGCTGAATCGCTTTTCGTATTATGGAGAGCAGGTACATATAAAGGGTATCTGCTTCGCTGCCTTCAATCGCAATGGCGATAGCGAATGCATCATCTAGTGAAAGCTGCCCGCTATTCACTATCTGTTCATGTCTATTCAGTGCATCCGTAATTTGTTGAATTGGGATATCTTGTAATTCTGTTACTTGCGAATTGAGCCCACAGGTTTGAGCGCATAAAGAACGTCCGAAATCTACGAGCATGTAGTGCTGCCACTCTTCTGTGCTCATCCGTTCCCAAAACCGTGCGATGCGTTCATCAATGTTCCCTAAAAGTAATGAGAAGGATGCGTATATTTTCGCGTGACGTAGCTCAATGTCTTGGCAAATATTAAAGAGTTCTCCTAATGTCAATGTTTCACCTTCTATTTTTTCTTACTTCTTACATGGTAGCGATAAGGCTTTCTTCTAGTGACCCTCCGCGTATCCAATAAGTGGAATACTTTTTTAATTCTTATATTGTAATGTCTATAGTGGCAAGGCAATTGCTCTACCGGCTAGCATGCTGCGTGTCACAGCTTCCGTAAATTCCATATATTTCACGCCGGTCTCAAAATCGGTATGCGTAATAATTTCTATGCCGCGGATAGCGTTTACAAATTCCGCTTCTACACGCCACGCCCCTGCCTCTGCGTCGGGAATTTCAATTTCGCAGAGTCTTTCATCGCCTTTTTGCCCACCGAAGAGCCGATTAGCTGAAAAACGGAGGGTTCCTTCGCTACCGAAGATAAACACCTCGGGTGTGCCGGCTAGTCCTGTAACATTAGAAACCTGCATGTGGAGTTGCGCGCCGCATGCCAAGTCTCCGACCACATCAATATGTTCTGGAATCCGGACTGCGTGCATAATTCCATCAGCGTCAGGACGCATTTTGACAAAGGTTTTGCCGATTGCGCTGATACGCGTGGCTTCGCCTAACCAACGCATGAGTGCCTCGTACCAGATGCCCATGCTCATGATATTCAATCCGCTCAGGTCAAAATCTTGTCGCCATTGGAGGGGTGCCTCCCTGTCGAGAAAAGCGCCGCCGGCGCGTACGTCAACGACAAGCATCTCGCCGACATAGCCTTCAGCGATAAGCCGTTTTATCGTATTGTCGACGCGTAACGTCATAGGCGAGGGTACGATCTGTGCGACGAGGTCCGTTTTCTGACGTGCCGCGTTCCGCATGGTATGCGCCTCTCTTGCATTCATCGCCATGCGTGCTTCACACATGACGTGCTTATCCGCTGCGAGTGCCGCGACGGTTGCGCGGCAGTGGATGTAGGGCCATGTTCCGATAACAATTGCATTCGTATCGGTATCGGCGATAGCATTTTGCCAATTGCCGTAGGTTTTAGGAATTCCGAATTCATCTGCGACGCGTCGTGAGGATTCCTCACTGCGATTGCATACGCCGATAATCTCAACGCCATTGATTGCTTGTAGTCCAGGGATGTGCCGCGAGCGGGTATTATTCCCTGCCCCGATAACTCCAACTCGGATTGTTTCTTGTACCATATTCTCTGCTGCCTCCGTTTTTTGTGTATCAATAATCATTTTAACAGAAACGTAGGGAAGGTGTCAAGGTGTAATTTGATGTGCGAATTTATGGAAGGGCAATTCGTTGCTTGTTCAGCAAATTTGACTGATAATAAACATAATTATATGGTTGAATGATGGAGAAAATTTAGTATGTCTACCGGAAAATTTACCACATCACCGTGCCATCGCAATTGATGTCTTGACCGGTCATGTTAGCGGCATCGTCCGATGCAAGAAAGGATGCGAGGGCAGCAGCATCCTCGCATCCGGCACCTTTATCACTATACCCTTCATCAGTGCACCACCTGCCAGCGAGAACGCGTTTCGGATTTGACTGTGTAAGGCGTGTCCGAACTACTTCCTCATCAAAAGGCTTGTTCATGTATTCAGCTCTTCCGCGTGCGAGTTCGACGCTTCTCTCTTCATGCCAGCCCGGGCAGATAGCATTCACGGTAATGTTGTAACGTCCTACGTCGGCAGCAAGTGTTCTTGTGAAACCGATAACTCCCATTTTGGAAGTGGCATAAGGTGCTCTGTGGGAAAGCGGTTGCTTTCCTGTGCCGGAGCTAAAATTTATGATTCTCCCGTAACGCTTGCGTATCATTTCAGGCAAAACTGCCTTAGAGCAGAGAAAGAGGGAATCGAGGTTTACCTCAAGGGTACGCCTCCATTCTGACAACGTCATGTCCCAAATGTCTTTAGTCGGTCCGGCGATTCCGACAACGTTGGCAAGTATATCGACAGTGCCAAAATTTTCGATCGTTGCTGCAACCATTTCGTTGACAGATTCCTCTTGCGAAACATCGGTCTCAAAACAGTGCACATTTCCGCCGGCTGCCCTAATTGTGGTTCCGACTTTCGCTTCTAATTCCTGCACGGAGATAATATCACAGAGTGCGACGGCTGCGCCTTCTTTGGCGAATCGTCGTGCCACGGCTTCGGCATGTCCTCTACCCGCCCCGGTTATAATTGCGACTTTATGCTCTAACTGTCCCATTTTCTAGTCCTTTGTTGTCTCGGTTTCTGGTTTGTCTCTGAAATCTTGGCTCTGGATGCCATATTTTTGCATCCGATGCTGAAGTTTCCGTCGCGAAATTCCTAATAATTGTGCTGCTTTGATTTGCTGCCCACCAGTTTTTGTCAAGGCACTACAGACGTATTCTTTGATAATTTCCTCTAATGAAACGCCGTCCTCGGGTATATCAAATTCAACGTCTGTTGATGGAAGAGAGGCATCTAAAATTTCAGGTGGCAATTCTTCTTTGTCAATGACTTCGTTTTCTGAAAGTACGAAGATGCGTCGAAGATAGTTTTCCAACTGACGTATATTGCCGGGCCATTGGTATCGTCTGAGAGCTGACATAGCTTGTGATGTCAATTGTTTAGATGGTGCTCCGGCGTACTCGCTAGTGAATTTCTGAATTAGGAAATTCACAAGTTTTGGGATGTCTTGTGCTCGTTCCCGCAGTGGCGGTACGTGAAGTGGAATGACGTTCAATCGAAAATAGAGATCTTCCCGGAATGTGCCGTTTCGGACGGCTTCAATCAAGTTTTTATTTGTAGCGGCAATGACACAGACATCGACTTTAATGTTCTTGGTTCCACCGACTCGACGTATTTCTCGCTCCTCTAGTATATGTAGGAGTTTGCTCTGTGTCTGTATGGGCAGGTCAGCGATTTCATCTAGGAAGAGTATACCTTGGTTGGCAACTTCAAACATGCCTTGCTTCTGTCGGACTGCATCTGTAAAGGCCCCGCGTTCGTGTCCAAAGAGTTCGCTTTCAATTAAGGTCTCTGGGATGGCCCCACAGTTAATTGCGACGAACGGTTTGCTTTTTCGAGGTCCATGTTTGTGGATTTGTCGTGCGATAAGGCTTTTTCCTGCGCCAGTCTCGCCTGTAATGAGAACCTGCATGACGCTGCGGTGGATAATTCGGGTCATGTTTTTAAAAAGCGCCTGCATTTTCTGACTCTCCCCAACGATGTCGTTAAAAGGAATTGTTGGCGTGGCATCATCGCTGTCGGTTCCGCTTTGTGAAACCAGTGCTCCGCGGGTTTGCAGGGCGTGCTTTACCTCACGTTTGAGGACATCAATTTGGATCGGTTTTTCAAGGTAGTAGAACGCGCCTTCATGTGCAACCAGATTTACGGCATCATTGAGTTCTGCAAACGCTGTCATGATGAGTACCGGCAGTCCGGGGTCGTTGCGTTTGATTTCTCGAAGTAGGTCTCGACCTGCAAAGCGTGAAGACATCCACATATCGCTGATAACCAGGTCGAACATCTGTTTTTCGAGCGCGGCAAGTGCTGCTGTGCTGTCGCCAACTGTTTGCACGGTATATCCTTCGCGTTTCAAGATACGTTGTAAAATCGTGAGTTGTCCAGCATCATCGTCTACAATGAGTATTGACGGCATGCTATTTTACCTCCTCTCTTTTAGCTCCACAATTGCGAACAATGCCAATAGATTCATGATAAAGGCCGGTGCCTCTCCTAATTGTCCTTATAACTTATTATTGATTGGGAGACTAATTTTAAAAGCGGTTCCCATTCCCATTTTACTTTTCATCTCAATTTTTCCGTTGTGTGCGGTAATAATCTGAAGCGAAATCGCAAGTCCGAGTCCAATACCGCCTGTTGCATCCTTGGTTGTAAAGTATGCATCGTAGATCTGTTCTTGAATTTCTTCTGGGATGCCGATGCCTGTATCGCGAATTTCAAGGATTATATATGCTTCGTCATTCTGCTGTTCTTGAGAAGTGGTGATATAGATGCTGCCTCCTTTGGGCATCGCTTGGATGCTGTTTTGTATAAAGTTAAAGACTGTCTGGCGCATTAACCCGGTGTCTAGTCGGATATCCGGTAAGTTTCGATCGTAATTTTGTATTAGCTGCACGTTTGCATTTTCCGCTATCAGCACGAATTCTGAAAGGACGCGTGCTACAAGAGAATTGAGATTGACAGCCTCCACATTAAGTTTACGCGGGCGATTTAGGGAGAGGAACTGCTCTGAAATCTGCTTCAATTCTTCAATCTTTTGGTTAACAATGTCTAAGAGCTCTTTTGCTTCCTCAATATCGTCGGGTTCGACTTTGGGTTGTGAGAAAACCGTCTTCAGATATTGTGCTGTCATCCCAATCGAATTCAGAGGGTTCCGAATTTCGTGAGCAACGCCGGCGGCGAGCTGCCCGAGTGCAGCAATACGTTTGGAGTGAGATTCACGCAACTGCCATAGCATACGGACTAAGCTATAGGTTGCCTTCCCAATTTCATCGGTAGCATAAACCCCTATAGGTGGTGTTTGATTCTTTAATAAGTTTGGGTTCTCTTCTAGTTCCTTACCACTTTGTATAATCTGCGTCATGCGTTCTAACGGTTTCATGACGAGATGATTCGTGGTGAAATCAATCAAAATAACGAGTAATGCGCCCACAATCACAATAAGGACAGCATGCATCAATAGGGAATTGCGGATGGATTTGTCAATATTTGGTACATCGAAAAGCACCTGTATATATCCGGTTTGCACCTTTTGTATCCACAACGTTTCTTCTTCCTTCCATAAGGTATAGATATTGCCCTTTTCCTGATCCATAATTTGCCATCGTGTACCTCTTTCTTCAACTGTTATAGTTGCATCCAGTACATAGATATTATTGTTGACAAGAACTTTCCACAGTTCAAAATGGATACTTCCTCTGTCTAATGTCATTTCGTATGCTAACTGTAAAGGACTATTTCCGTTCTTGCTGGAAAATTTTATCTGTCTTGGGGTTCCCAATGACACATGGTATTTAATAACGATGGCGGTAGCGTTCTGTCCTTCTACCGAGTCTATCTGCGCGCCTTTTGCTTCAATTTGTGCGATAGCTGCTGCATTCAAATTAATATCGGGGGTATTGTCGTGTGCGAGCAGCCGGGAACGAATACGGGTGTTGTCTAAAGAGACGTGAACGTTTAGTACATCTTGCATATCAGGGTGTTCTCGCTTGAGTTTCTGTAGGAGTTCATCAATTCGCGCTGCCTCATATACCTTTGCTGCTTTTAGTTCACTGACAATAGGACGGAGTATGGTATTCTCTGCGATTTTTTTTAGTTCTGCGCCACGCTCAGCCCCTAAAGCATGGAGAGCATTCATTTCACGACGTACGCGGATACTATCAAAAAAGTAAAAGGCTACCAGTACTACAAGCACCGTGAAGTTAATAACCAAGGAATATTTCCATTGGAGTCGCATTTTTCATGTTTTGTCTTGCAAGGCCATTCCATTACATCAGACAAGTGCAAAGGAGTTTTGTGTGGGCGTTGTCTGTCAAATGCTTTCTAGTGCATAATTCGCTGGATGGCATCTTTCCATCCGGCAAGTTTTTCTGCTCGTTGAATTGCATCAAGTTGTGGTAAAAAAATATCATTAATTGTTCGGTACTCCTCAAGTTCTGCAGCCTCTTGCCACACTCCGGTCGCAATTCCTGCAAGGTAAGCTGCCCCCAAGCCTGTTGTTTCAATTTGAGAAGGACGTTCTACAGGCATCCCCAAAATATCTGCCTGAAACTGCATCAAAAAATCATTTTCAACAGCACCGCCATCTACACGTAATCGTTCGAGCGTTATCCCGGCATCCGCCAGCATTGCAGTCACTACATCCGCTGATTGAAAGGCGATAGACTCTAAAGTAGCCCGGATGATGTGCTCGCGTGTTGTACCGCGCGTTAATCCGAAGATTGCGCCCCTTGCTTCACTGTTCCAGTATGGTGCACCAAGCCCGGTAAAAGCTGGTACTACGAAGACACCATCAGAATCAGCAACGCGGGTCGCAGCATCAGCAGTTTCGGAAGCAGCAGCAATAATCTGGATGCCATCCCGGAGCCACTGTACTGCGGCACCTGCAATAAACACACTTCCCTCTAATGCATAAACAGGTTCTTCAGTGAGGCTACAAGCGAGAGTTGTCAATAGGCCGGTTTCTGACTGGATCCGTTGTGAACCCGTATTGAGCATTAAAAAACAGCCCGTGCCATAGGTATTCTTTGCCATTCCCGGTGTCAGACACAAGTTCCCGAAGAGTGCAGCTTGTTGGTCTCCGGCAATTCCTGCAATGGGTATTCCCTCAAGAATTTCATCTCGCACCGTGCCAAAGATGCAGGCTGATGGGCAGACTTCCGGTAAAATAGCTGCCGGTATGCTGAAGATATCCAAGAGGGTTGGATCCCAGCAAAGTGTCTCAATATTAAACAGTAGGGTTCGAGAAGCGTTTGTGTAATCGGTTCTATGCACTTTTCCGTTTGTCAACTTCCACAGGAGCCATGTATCTATATTACCAAATGCGAGTTCGCCTCGCTCAGCCTGTGCGCGCGCGCCGCAGACCTGATCCAGAATCCACCCTATTTTTGTGGCTGAAAAGTAAGGATCGAGCACAAGCCCTGTTTTTGCTTTTACGAGTGCCTCAACTCCTTGTTGCTTGTGCTTGAGTGATGTACATATATCTGAAGTGCGCCGGCACTGCCAGACAATCGCTGGATAGATAGGCTTGCCGGTGTGCCGTTCCCAAATGACGGTGGTTTCCCGTTGATTAGCGATTCCGATTGCTGCAATGTCTGCTTTACGCTCCACGTGGTGTAGGATGTCCGCTATGACCTGTTTTGTAACGTTCCAGATTTCCTCTGCGTCGTGTTCTACCCAGCCAGGCTGTGGATAATGTTGCGTAAATTCCCGGTATCTGCGTGCGGTGACGGTGCCGAGTTCATCAACAAGAAGAACCGTTGTTCCCGTTGTTCCTTGGTCAATTGAAAGCGTGTAGGTAGGGCTCTGCATTTGCTATTTCTACCAAAGTTAGTTCTTGCAAACGTGCACGTTATGTGTTACAATAACAAAAGTTCTTAAACGTGTCAACTGCAAATTCGTTAATCTTCGTAGTTAACCACAGTTTGGGCAACTCGAAACAGAAACAGGGTTGAATTATGAACAGAGGCCGGAGAGAGCGAAGGGCTTGAACAATTTAGTGTTGACATTTGACAGATTAATTTGATAACATTTCTCATTAGCATATTTTTGTTGGAATGACTTCGCGAAATCGTTGTGCTACAAGATACGATAACAGATTTGTAATAAGCGAAAAGGAGTGAACGTTGTGAAAAAAGTTTGGCTTTGTGCGGTAGCGCTCTTATGCTTCGGGGCACTTCACAGTTACGCAGAAATTAAATGGGATGCCGAGAAGTTTATGCCGCTGTCCGAGGTGATGCCCGGGATGCAAGGAAAGGGCTACACCGTGTTTTCCGGGATAACGGTCGAAGAATTTAATTTTGAAGTCGTGAGTATTGAATATAACTATTTCCCGGGGTGGCATGTCGTGTGGTGTGAAGGGCTTAGCGACAACTTTAAATGGACAGGTGTCGCCGGTGGCATGAGTGGGAGTCCTATGTATATTGATGGGCGGCTCATGGGTGCTTTAGCACTGGGGTTCTTCAATCAACGGGAACGTTCCAATATTTTTGGCGTAACCCCTTTTGAATTGATGGTGAAAGTCACTGAACGCGGAATGGAACCTAACTTAAGTTACGAGGGTGCTCAACTATTTAACCTTGATTCGGCAATAGTGAAAGAAGGGCTTGACATGGGTGCGTCCCTGTTTGGCGATGGAAAAGTCGCCCAGGTGCATCGTCCGTTTGATTTGAGGCTTTTAGAAAGCGTTTCTAATATCCCCTCTCGGGCGAATTCAGCGCATCTTCCGATGCCGGTCGCGCTCCCTACCCTGAATTCGGAAATGATGAGCATCGTTAAACCACTGTTTGACAAATTCAACTTTACGCCTATTCAAGCAGCAGGGGGTGGTAGTTCTATAAAGGAATCGCCTGTTGAGAAAGCGCAGACCATAGGAACGGAGATGGTCCGGGGCGATGTTTCCTTGTTTGGATACGGTACGATTACTTATGTAGATGGAGATCAGTTCCTCGCGTATGGGCATCCGAATTTTGCCGAAGGCAACGTGAATCTACCGGTCTCTGGTGGTACTGTGAATTTCATTTTTCCGAGTCGCAGCCGTTCTTTCAAAGTCGCAGCCCCGACGCAGCCAATCGGTACGTTAGTGCAAGACCGCGAACCTGCGATTGCCGGAATCATAGGGAAACATCCGCCTTACCTCCCTATAAATGTTGCACTACAAACAAGTGATGGGAAACAGCACCAAAAGTCCTATGAAGTGGTGCGTCACCGCAGTTTTACCCCACTTTTTGCCGGAATTGGTGCTTGGTTTTTCTTAGACGCGCTTGAATTTTATTCCAACGACCACACGCTTAATCTTGACGCAACCATTACCTTACAGGAACAACCTGGACTCACATCACGAGAACTGATTTTCAATAACATTTTTTCTTCAAGTGGTTCTCCGGGAATTCGCGTGATGAATACGCTAATGCTGCCAATGTTACAATTGATTAATAATTCGTACACAAAAGTTGAAGTGGAAGGCATTGCGTTGAATCTTAAAGTAGAGGATAAGCGGAGAACAGCAGTCGTTGAAAACATCAGCATTGATAAGCTGCGCTATCGTCCGGGGGAAACGGTAGAAGTCGAGTTGAGGTTACGTCCCTATCTTGAAAAGTCGTTTACGCAGAACGGGACGATTACAATTCCCAAGGGTACCCCCGATGGTGTTGTAATGCTGATTGCCTCCAATGCAAATTTCCACAAAGTTTGGCAACGCTCCCGGGCACCACTGAATTTTCGTCCGAAGAACATCAACCACCTCATTGAACTACTGCAACGTGATGAAAGAAACACGGATGTTATTCTTGAGCTTTTTGTTCCACAACCTGGGCTAACCGTTCAAGGTGAAGAATTCGCCAATCTACCGACTTCTGTGATGTCCGTGATGAATACTGCAAAACAGGTAGGTCAGAGTGGTTATACGACAGGTACTACGTTACAACTTGACAAAATCTCGACGGATTATGTTATCTTCGGCAGCGGGTTAATGCGCTTTGCAATAGACAGGAGTGCTCAATAGATAACATTTAGTCATACGGAATTAACTTTACTTAAATAAAATTCAATTGCCCGTTCATGTCTGAGTCAATTGCAGTTCCAACAACGCGCAGTAACTGCGACTTAGAAGAGCGGAGGTTACTTGCATAGGAGTTTAATTGCATGAGAAAAGGCGATAATCACCTATAGGAGGGTATTTTCTAATGCGCCGAAGCATCTCCTTTTGGAGTCTCATTTTAATTGTGCTTATTCATACCAGCGCCGTGTTTGCTGTTAAAACATCTTTATGGGAACAGGAACAGCAATCCGATTTTGAAGCTGGAACATCGAAAAATCTCTCGCTTACGAGCCAAGGTGCTGTGATGTTAGCCCCTAAGATCGAAGGCTTCACGAAACTGAAAGAGACACAGGTCTGGGCTGTTGCAGAGGATTCGGCAGGGAATCTTTACGCTGCGACTGGGAACGAAGGCAAAATCTATAAAATTAGCGCTGGGAGTGATACTGCTGAGCTCTTCTACGATTCACCTGAGATCACTATCTATAGTCTTGCTATTGGTTCTGATGATACGCTATACGCCGGGACTGGACCGGATGGGTTAATTTACAAAATTACGGATGCAACCACACCGCCAGAAACTATTCTAAGTAAAGGGGACAAATATGTGTGGGCCCTGCGTTTTGATGAGGCAGGGAATCTGTACGCTGCAACAGGTACGGATGGAAAAATTTATAAAATCACGCCTGAGGGTGAATCTAGTGTGCTATTCGATGCAGAAGAAAAAAATATCATGGCATTGCTGCCAACTGAAGACGGATTCTACGCTGGCAGCAGCGACAACGGTATTATCTACCGGATCCTGGCAGATGGGACCGCGAGCGTTATCTACCAGGCGAAGGAGAAAGAAGTCCGAACTCTCGTCATGGATAGCAAAGGTAACCTTTATGCAGCCGTTGTGACATCTGCGCCTGCGGAACCGAGTAGGGGCCGGCGCTCAAACGGCCCGCCGACACCGAGCGGTCCACCACCGCCGGGTGGCGGACCGCCTCAAGAGAATTCATCTAATATTTACCAAATTCGTCCAGACGGAACGGCTATGTCAGTTTGGGCTTCCCCTGAACCACTTATCTTGGCTATTGTGCTGGAAAACGACTTACAACTCTTGGTTGGGACGGGTGACAAAGGCAAGTTGTACCGGGTCAATCCAATAACTGGAGACTCCACAGAACTTGGTAAGGCTTCCGGGAACCAAGTCTTGGCAATCCACCAAAAAGAGGTAGAGGGTAACATTCGTACACTCCTCACGACTGGAAATCCTGGTAAACTCTTTACGTTAACAGCAACTTATGTTGATGAGGGCACGCTTGAATCTGAAGTCCACAATGCACAAAGTTTATCGCGTTGGGGAAAGCTTTCGTGGGAAGCAGAGGTTGCAGAAGGGAACGCGATCACTTTCTCAACCCGTTCAGGTAAAACGCGGAAGCCGGATGATACGTGGAGCGACTGGTCTGATGAATTGACAACTGCAGAGGGTTCGCAAATCTCAAGCCCCGATGGGCAGTACATACAGTGGCGTGCAAAACTTACAGCGAGCGAGGACGCGCAAACACCTATCCTGAAAAAGGTTACACTTGCCTCCGTCCAGACAAATATTGAACCGAAATTCATCAGCATTGAGGTGAATGATGGCAGCAGTACCAACAGTGGTGACAAAGGCAGGCGCTCCTCAGGCGGCGGATTGCCACCTCCCGGTATGCGCTCTGGCGGTGATAACGCGCCAAGTAGCAGCGCTGCAGCACCTTCTAAAAATTGGAAAATTAGTTGGAAGGTTGAGGATGCTAATCAGGATACACTGCAGTATACCCTTTACTATAAAGCCGTTGACGAAGCAAATTGGAAACTGCTGAAAAAAGAATTATCGAAGGCGAACTATGAATGGGACATCGCTTCCGTCGCTGATGGGAGATACATCTTGAAAGTTGTTGCAACAGACAAGTTGAGTAATCCGGCAGGATGGGAGAAGTCGGTGGAAAAAATTAGCAAGTCTTTTGATGTGGATAATACTCAGCCTGTTGTCGGTGCTATTCAAGCGACTGCGAATGGGGATGGAACCTACAAGATTGTCTCTGACGTTATGGATGCTATGAATCTGATTCAGAAAGCCGTCTATAAGATTGACAGTGACGAACATTGGCAGGTCATCTTTCCTAACGATGGAATCTTTGATTCAAAGCAGGAGCAGCTTCTATTGGAAACCGGCGAACTTCCTGAGGGGGCTCACACCATCACGATTCAGGTGACAGATAAAGCTGGCAATATGGCATTCGGACGCGTAAGTTTCTAAGGTTTAGTCTGATGAAACTGCTAACAAGTGCTGCAACTAACTTTCTAGGATAAATTCGTCACTTCTGCAATAGCGCCGTAGGCAATATCCAAAAGGGCATCTAGCTCTTCAAGTGAAATTTGCAACGGCGGCATCAAAACCAAGGTATTAACAAGCGGTCGAAGGATTGCTCCACGAGCCAGTGCTTCTTTACATACCCGGATACCTACCTTTTCCTCCAGTGTGTACGGAGTGTGGGTATCCGGTTTTTTTATCAACTCCACCCCGGCTGCCAATCCACATACCCGTACATCACCGACGTGCGGCAGCGTCCAAAATTCCTGAAGCCGAGTCGTAAAATGTTTAATAGTCGTCTGGAGACGCGTGAGGAGGTCTGCCCTTTGAAAAATGGCGATATTTTCTAACGCCACGGTGCATGCCAAGGGATTACCTGTGAACGTGTGTCCATGGAAGAAGGTTTTGCGCGCGCTATATTCCCCCAAGAAGGCGTTGTAGATGTTGTCTGTGGTTAATGTCGCCGCGAGCGGTAAGTAACCTGCAGCTAACCCTTTTGCTGTACAGAGTAAGTCGGGGGTAACGTCCTCATGTTCGCATGCCCACATTTTTCCGGTGCGTCCGAACCCGGTCATGACTTCATCAACAATGAGAAGCGTTTTATATTGCTGAGCCAACGCGGCTATATCTTTCAAAAACCCTTTCGGAGCGACAATCATTCCGCCTGCACCTTGGATCAGGGGCTCCACAATAATGCCTGCAATTTCTTCAAAATGTTGTTCTAAAACTTGTTCCATGGCGCTGAGACAGCGCATTTTGACAGAGTGGGGGGCAGAGCGCAGTTGCCAGCCCTGCTGACTGCGCGAATCGGAAGCATGATATGTTGTCGGGGCAGGCACGCGAAGGCCTTTAAAGAGGAGAGAATCAAACGTCGTGTGGAAACTATCAATGCCACCGACACTCATGGCACCAACTGTATCGCCGTGGTAGGCTTTATCTAAGTGGATAAACTTTTTTCGCTGTGGTTTTCCTTTGTGTTGCCAGTACTGATACGCCATCTTCAGCGCGACTTCAACGGCGGTTGAACCGTTATCGGAATAAAAAACCTTGTTGAGTCCTACAGGCGTGAGCTCTACCAACTTTTTTGCGAGTTGAATTGCAGGGATATTGCTGCAGCCGAGCAGTGTAGCGTGTGCTATTTTATCCGCTTGTTTTTTGAGTGCTGCATTCAGCTCAGCATGGTTGTGTCCGTGAACGTTGGTCCACATAGAGGCAGTCCCGTCTATATACCGATTGCCGTCTATGTCAATTAGGTAACAACCCTCACCGCCTGCAATAATGAGAGGCATTTCCTCTAGCCAATCTTTCATTTGTGTGAAGGGGTGCCAGAGGTAGCGTTTATCCCAGGCAACAAGTTCGGTTTTGTCAAACATATCTATTTGCCAACGTTTACAACCGTTAATGCCTGCCGAGGTATATTGAGGGATAACTTCGCTTATTTGGCACGTTTGTAAAGATAGTTAAAGCAATGAAAAATATCATAGTGCTGAGGTTCTCTCACCCCAAGCCGCTAAGCTAAATCTGTAAGGGTAGAGTCGCCTGTGAATTACCCTTTCAACTTTGCGTAATGTATTGTCGGTTCAATGCCTAGTGTATCGCATGTTCCAACTTTGGAGACAATAATCGTCAGCACTTTATTTCGGTACGTGGCGTGAAAATCCTCTGGCTGCCCTGGAATAGGTAGGATAGTTGTGAAGCCCTTGGGGAATGAACTGGTGCGACCAACAACATCCGCGAACCTCGGATCGTCCAGCTGCGACTGAACAGTCAAGATACTTTCAGATGCGGGGGCATCGTCAGAGAAATATGGCGTGGCGAGGTTGATTTCATAACTGTAGTCGGGCATTCTATCCGGGAGTTCATGCTCTTTTTTTGCGACAGAATCTGGTACCCACCTTGGGAACTCAATCTCGATCTGATAGTAATCAGTCTTTTCTGTCATGCGATTCACCATGCCGTAGCGTCTGTAGCGTTCACGCAAATCGTCCGAGTAGATTGTGCCGTCAGTTAGGACTGCTCCGGGCACTGTGGCGCGTGGCCGGTTCGGGACGACGACTAGGGCTGCGCGCAATACTGATAACATCGGTGTTGCAATGAGTGAGAGTATCCAGCCGTAGAAGGCCGCACCGTAGCGTGGCTGTTCATCTTCGGAACGTGAGACAAATTCATCTTTAAAACGGTAAATTCCTTCTCCAATTGCAACGACTATCCCGAGAAATATCATCAGGTTGCCTTCATTGGTAAAGAGACTGATGCCGCGGGACTTTACTCCGAAAAGGAAAAGCAGAAGAGGATAGAGTGTGAGATTGATTAAGCTATTGATGCCTGTTGAAACGGCAGCACTAAAGACGCGCGAGTCTCCTGCGATTTCTTCAAGTTGTCTTTTAAAATTAGCTGAGAAAGCACCGAGGATGGGTTGTCCAAGCATCGCCAATACACCGAAGGGCGCGCGAAGCGATGACGCGGGTGTTTCAGGTAATTGTACAAATTCTTCCGGAATACCTTGTTCTTTTTGCTTTTTCGTTGTTCCGGTTTCACCGGCTTCCTCGACAGTTTTTTCCGGTTTAACGAATGTCTCAAAAAATTTAGAATTGAGTTCAACGTAGGATTCCCATTCTGCCGGTACTTCGTCGCGCATTTTTATAGCGACAACAGGACAGACAGGTTCACATGCGCCGCAGTCAATGCATTCTTCGGGGTTAATATAAAGTTGATTTTCGCCCTCTGTCGTGTGAATGCAATCCACTGGGCATACGTCAACGCACGCCGTGTCCATGACATCAACGCAGGGTTCACAAATTACGTAAGCCATGTTATTCCCTCCTTATTTTTAAGTATACCACAAATGCTTACAAGTTGCAAAGAAATTTGACAAACGAGACAGGAAGCGCTATAATGCCAATGAGTAGTTTGTAAAGGTATCTCCTTTGTCTTTTTTTTGGTATGACAGAAAGAGGATGTATGATAAAGACAACACCTGAAGATTTCATTGTTGAAGAACTTCCGCTTTATGAACCGTCGGGGATAGGGATACATACGTTCTTTGCTATCCGAAAACGGAATCTGAGTACATTTGAGGCAATAGACCGGATTGCCAAAGACTTGCGTGTAAACTCCCAGTGCCTTGGTTATGCGGGGTTAAAGGATAAAAGAGCTGTGACAACCCAGGTATTGTCGGTGGAAGGTGTGTTTCCCAGACAGGTTTTAGCACTTGAGCTCCCTGGGATTGAAATTTTGTGGGCGAAACGGCATGGACACAAATTAAGGGTTGGGCATCTACGCGGGAATCGGTTTAAGATAACGTTGCGCGAGATATCTCCACGCGGACAGGCGATTGCTCAAGACGTGCTGACACGTTTGACAAAAGAAGGCGTGCCGAATCGATTTGGCACACAGCGGTTTGGACAAAATAACGATTCGCACCTTATCGGTAAGGCATTAGTGAAAGGGGCATGGGAAGTAGCGTTGAATTATCTGTTCGTAGATGAAACAATGCAGTTGGGTGAGGTCTGGCAGCGGGTGCAGCGTGAGGTAGAGCGAAACTGTTTAGAGAAAGCGATAAGATGCATTCCGTATCGGTTTCGCAAACTGTTTTTATCTGCGTATCAAGCGTATCTCTTCAACTGCTACTTGGAGCAGCGGATGCCCGCCTTAGGACAGTTGATAGATGGGGATATAGCAATGAAGCACAGCAACGGTGCCCCGTTTCTCGTTGAAAACGTTGAAGTTGAACAACCTCGTGCAGATGCGTTTGAGATTAGTCCTACGGGCCCAATTTTCGGGCATAAAATGAAGCAACCGTCCGGGGAAGGACAAGCAATGGAAGCGGCACTTCTGGGAGTGGAAAACCTTGTGCCAGATGGATTTGGCAAAGTTGCAGGTATTCGCCTACCGGGGACGCGCCGTCCCTTACGAATGCCGATGCAATTGCATCAGGTTCAGGCTTTTGATGTAGGGTTACGTCTCGCGTTCAGCCTGCCGGCAGGAGGTTACGCGACGGTGGTTTTAGACGAACTAAAAAATTGTTTCGGCAATGAAGGATTTGTGGAATCCAGCGGAACTTGGATTATACCGAATTAAACTTCGTAAGGGTGTTCCTGTCAAGGGTGCCATTGAAGGTATTTCCGCCCTCAACCCTTGAGCAATGAGGAAATATACCGTATTGTAGGGACAAAACCGTCGCCCGCTAGGCATCCCGCCTCCTCGATGCACAAGGGCCACCACACGTTACAAGCGAATATCGATCTCAAATAGCTGCCAGTAAACAATCTTCCAATCCGATTGTTCACGTCGGAAGTCAAAACGACAATGTGCTTTGATTTCCCTGAGGTCCCGTTGTTCCCCCTTTTCTGCTGTTATGTCCAGTTGAAGTATTATTGCCCCTTTTCTTGCATGCGTTATGTCTGCCTGCGTATCCTTAATCAGGAATTGGAGTGAAACGTAGTCTTGGAAAAGTTGGGTCATCGCAGGAATAACGTCGTCATAATTTTCGGGAATAATCCCGGATAAGATACCAAAGAGAGTTGCCTCATCATCCGCTGCGACGTAGGATTCTGAGAAGAGTGCCTTAATCTGCTCCAAATTTTCTACATCTAGAGATTCTAGGAGGTCTGAAAGGTTATCAAGAAATTCCTGTAATTCTTCAGTTGTGTTTCGCAGCGGTGTGAGTGCGACATCTAAAACATGGCGTTCTTGGTTGAGTGAGAACAGCTGCTGGTAGGGGTGATAATCGACATCTTCAACAACTAAGGTGTAGTTCTGCCCATAAAGAATGCCTTGGAATGTGTAAACGCCATCAATTCCTGTTTCAAACGGTTGTTCTAAAAGGGTGACAACAGCACCAGGAATAGGGTTGTGTGTGTTAGCATCTGTGATAGTCCCTGATACCGTTCCATATTCGAGGGTAGGAGTGGCAGGTGGCGGTTCCGGGGGTTCTTCGTCTGCTTCTCCACACGCGAAAAAGCAGGCCAGTAATAGTAGAAGTAAGGGTATTTTTTTTTCTATCATCGGTTTATTTTTTGTTCCCAATTTGTGGAGGCAGCGGAATGCTGCTTTTTATTTTTACAGAAAAAGAAAATTTGCATTTACGCTATCAATTGTGGTATCCTTAATATGTAATGGCCAAAACTTCTGTAACTGAGGTGTGCATCTGAACTGGCCTGAGTGCTTTTGTATAGAAAAAATAAGTTTAACCAATCTGTCTATTCAATTGAAGAAAAAAGAGAGGAGACATAAATATCATGTCCCGAGTCTGTAGTATCTGTAGCAAACGTCCGATGACAGGACATCAGATTAGCAAATCGCTTCGCCATACAAAACGGCGGTGGCTTCCAAATCTCCAGCGTGTGCGTGTGCAAACGGAAGCGGGCCCGCGGCGAATTCGTGTTTGCACCAAGTGTTTACGAAGCGGTAGAGTCGCCAAAGTCGTTTCAAGAATGCCCAATCCGATATAAGTTTGCAAGAGACAAAACAGTATACCTTAAGCACCTAGGTTGTCTCTTATTCTATACCGTTCTATAGCATCAGGGACGCACAGGTTTTGTAACTTCCTTGCGATTGACGCGTTGGACTCCTTTTAATTGTCGAATCGCTTTCATCACCTCATCAAGTTGTTCGGCCCCTGTCACTTCTAGCGTCATGACATCATAAGCGCTATTATTCATGTTTTTAATCTGTGCTGGTTGGAAGGTGCCGCAGCGAATGTTCACTTTATAGTGCCCGATAACAGTCGCGATTTTGCCAAGCATGCCGAACCGGTCGCTGCACTCAACGCAAATTTCTGCAGGATAAGTATCTCGTGGTTTGCCAGAATCTTCGAGGGTTTTTCTGTCTGGCCATTTGACGGCAAGAAGTCGTTCGGGTTCATCAAGGATGCGGATACACCCTGTCCTATGAATTGAAATGCCGCGCCCGCGCGTTACGTAGCCAATCACCTTATCCCCCGGAATAGGATTACAGCATTTCATTATCTGTGTCATGCCTAAATCAATACCGGTGTCGAGTTGGATAGTAGGCATTGACGGTGTTTTTTCCTGCGGTGGTTCAGGTTCCGGCACTTCCGGTCTTAGGAGGTTGACAACATGGGTAGCAGATTCTTTTCCATTCCCGATGCGAATCAGAAGCTCTTTTACATTTTTGAGTTGCAGTTGTTTGGCGATGTCAAGTAGTTTAGGAGAGGTGAGATAATTTCGGATGTTAAGGTAGGAAACAGGCAATTCGGCTTTGAGGAATGCTTTCCCTAATGCAAGGGCACCCTCTTTGTCTTTTTCACGGAACCATTCATTAATTTTGCTTCGAGCGTTGGATGTTTTGACATGGCGTAACCAACTCCGGCTGGGTTTGCTTTGCGAATTTGTACGAATGTGGACCCGGTCTCCGGTTTGGAGTTCCTGTCGGATCGGTGCCATGCTGCCATTTATCTCTGCACCGGAACACGTATGGCCAATATCCGTATGAATTTTATACGCGAAATCAATCGCAGTGGAACCGACAGGCAGTGCAAATACGTCACCCTCAGGAGAAAAAACGTAGACCTCATCCTCGAAGAGCTCGAGTTTCATTGACTCGACGAACTGATGCGCGCCGGCTTGCGTATCCTGTAAATCCTCCAGCATCTGTTTATAGTTGGCAAAAATAGACCTGCCTTGTTTGCTCGTCGGGACTCCCTCCTTATAACTCCAATGTGCGGCGATTCCATCTTCCGCAACTTTATGCATCTGATAGCTCCGAATCTGTATTTCGATGGGTTTGCCGTTATCTACAATGGTGGTATGAAGAGACTGGTACCCATTTTTTTTAGGTTGCCCGATCCAGTCCCTGAGACGATTTGGAAGGTATTGCCAATTTTGATGGAGTGCATGCAGTGCCACATAACAGTCTATTTCGGTTTTTGCAAGGATGCGGATGCCTATCAAATCACAGATTTCCTTGAACGGTGTTCTTTTCTGTTGCATTTTTTGATAGATGCTGTAGATATGTTTCGTTCTACCGCGTACATCCACGAAGATGCTCTGTTTTTCCAGTTTCTCGCGGATGCGCGTTACCATTTTTTCGCAGTAGGCCTGACGTTCTACGAGTTTTTCATCCAACAAGTTGGCAATTTCGCGGTATTCATCTGGGAAGAGATATTTGAATGCTAAGTCTTCAAGGCGGCTCATGATACGCCAAATGCCCAATCGGTGTGCGATCGGTGCATAAATCTCGAGCGTCTCTTTAGCAACCCGTTGGCACTTATCAGTCGATAGAAACTTCAACGTCTCCATGTTATGCATCCGATCGGCGAGTTTTATTAGTATGACGCGCATGTCTTCGGCCGTTGCTAAAAGCAGCTTTCTATAAGTTTCTGCTTGCCGTTGCCGCTGTGCACCGCGGAATTTGTACTTTCCTATTTTGGTTACGCCTTCCACAAGGTTCGCGATGTTACGCCCGAACCGCACTACCATTTCTTCCGTGGTCACACCTGTATCTTCAAGTACATCGTGCATAAGTCCTGCACAAATCGTATGTGTATCTAAACGGAGGGCTACAAGCTCCTCTGCGGTTTTAACACAGTGCGTAAAATACGGTTCCCCAGATTTCCGTTGCTGTCCTTCATGTGCTTGCTCAGCAAAATAGTAGCAACGCTCAAGCAGTTCAACATCTGCGTCTGGATTATAGTTTCGAATTCGGCTGATTAGCGAGTTGACACTCATTTTCGATCCGCTCCCAAATCGGTTTGATGTCCTCTTGTAATTGAAAATCTACGAACGACCGGCTTGTCTGTTTAATCCATTCTCCTCTCAGATAGGTTTTGGAATTGGCTAACCCACGCTTTTGGGGTGTCAGGAGATATATCCGCGAATCATCTTGTTCTCCGTGGCGTTCAAAGAACCCCAATTCCTCAAAAATTGTCAGTGCGGTTTGCACAGAATCCGTTGCGCCGACCTGCCGATTTATCAGTTCAACCTCAGGGCATCCATCTGCTCCATGGTTCTGGATTAAAGCCCGCAAATTCTTGTACAATTCCCGGAGGTCTGCCTCCTCAGGATATTTTTGAGACATCCAACTGGCAAGCCGCTTCGCATCTGAATCATTATAGATAAGATGCAATTCCGAACTTGCGTCAGCGGCAAAAGCAGGCTGGCATCGCTTGAAAAATTCATCTGAACTCGGAGCCAGATGGCAGAATACAAAATATTTGACGAAAGTAACTTCATCGGGTTGAGAGAAATTAGCACTAGAGGCAATTGCTTGTAGTTCTCCATGTTTTAGTTTTTTTAACAATTGTTTCTCTGTGCCTTCAGACACTGTTTCGTCATGCGGGCCGATGCAGTGAGTTTTTTCTGGAATCAAGTGGGTTCGCAGCTGATCAAGCATCTCGCGATTTTGGACATATATAATACAAGGTTCCGCGCGTGCAATCAAGTTTAAAAGATAATCCTTTTTATTTTCACCGCGCCCATCAATAACCTGGGTAACTGAGGCATCACTGCTTGTCGGAAAAACAGCTCGTTTTACCTCACGGCTGTTTGACCTGATCTGCCAATCTTGAAGGATAAGTTGAACCGAGCGTGTATCCCGCCATTCGTTGATTTGGGGTGAAAAAGCGATATCGAGTGATAAGTCTTCGCGTTTGAATGTGACAAGGTGTTCACCTTTACCCCACGCAATAGCACAGAGTTTACTTTCACCGTCTTGAACAAACATACGCAGATGTTGTTTGCCTTTTCCTATCCGGTAAGGGATGCCGTTAATTTTCACATGGTGCGCGCTAAAACTTGGAGCAGGATTTTCGCGACCGAACGGTTCTAATTGCGTTAATTCCTCTAAGCTTTTTAACGTTAATAACGAGAGACTCGTTTCAAAATCAAGTTCCAGTTTCGGCTGCAGTGCTTCTGCGGATAGTTCTTTGCGTGCATAGTCGTTAAAAGCCTGTTTAAAGCGTGGTATATTTTTTGATTTTAGCGTCAACCCAGCTGCAGCAGCATGCCCGCCATGTTTAATGAGTAAATTGCTGCAGTTTTTTAAACACGCCGCGAGGTTCATGCCGTCAATGGAACGGCCGGAGCCCGTTGCCTCCTCACCCTTAATAGCAATGACGAAAACCGGCTTATGGTAGGTTTCAAGCAAGCGAGATGCAACGATACCGACCACGCCCTGCGCTTTTTCACTCCACAAATTGCTGGCAACTACCATGCCAATGGTGTTCTCATCCATTTCCTTCTTAATGATTTCTTCTGCCTTATCGCGGATGTTTATTTCCAATTCTTGCCGTTTCCGGTTTTCTTGGTTGAGTTCGGCAGCAATCCGTTTTGCCTCGTCATCGGATTCGGTTGTGAATAACTTCACCACCTTATTGGCTGCGTCCATCCGTCCTGCAGCATTGATACGTGGCCCCAACCCAAAAGAGAGTGATTGGCCAACAAGCGGTTTTGCAACGTCGTAACCGGCTACGTCGCATAGTGCACGGATACCCGGACGTTCGCGTTTGTTGAGGACATCTAAACCGAGGCGACTCAAAGCTCTATTTTCCCCGGTCAGCGGTACCATGTCTACAACGGTTCCTAACGCCACCAAATCAAGCAAGGACATCAGAAACATTTCATCATCTATTAATCCGTGTGCCAATTTGTAGGCAAGCCCGACACCTGCTAAATGTGGGTACGGATACTCATTTCCCTGCACCAGAGGCGAAATCAGAGCGTACGCAGGCGGTATTGCATGCGGATTGGGCTGATGGTGATCTGTGATAATAACATCCATACCGAGTTGATTCGCCAATTCTACTTCTGCTTTAGACGTAACGCCACAGTCCACAGTAATGAGTAATTGTGCCCCGTTGCTGTGAAGTGTTTCTACAGTCTTTTTACTCAGTCCATAGCCGTCTGTAAATCGATTAGGAATGTATGCCTCAATGGGCATATCAATGTGGCGGAACGCGTTATACAATACGGCTGTTGCTGTTGTTCCATCGGCATCATAGTCACCGTAGATATAGATTTTTTCACCTAGTTTAATCGCCCTTTTTATCCGAGTTATTGCTTTATCCATGTTCGCTAATTTAAAAGGCGAGTGCAGTGCATCAAACTGCGGGTATAGATAGGCATGGGCTTCAGAGACGTTCTTCAGTCCTCGATTAACGAGAAGTTTTGCAACGAACGGAGAAACCCCGAGTTCTGCTGCCAGGGTAAAACTGTTATTAAGATCCGGATTTTCTAATTTCCAAATTTTGTGGAGTTGGGGTTTCATCATTCGCCTTTCTTCACAAGACTTGCAATTCGTGTTAAGGGGATGGCACGTCTTGTAAACCGGGATAATAATTGAAGTTTGAGAACAGTCCATTTGCACCGGCTCAAGCATGGTAGTGCTGAGCGATACAAAAATCAGAAGTAGACACAACGTTTACAATACACTCAAAATGCCTTCTCTAACACCTAACCCCCGGGGGTTATTGGTGCTCAGAAGATACGGACATTCGCAAAAAATACGCCCCCCTGAAGTGCCCAATATACACAGGGTGTGTCTCGAACATGATGAGATATAACATTCTCCGCATCAGACACCGAACACAACAGCATACCATGAGTTCGTTAATACCCGCTCCTTTTTCACGGGAGTTTGTGCTTTTTCACCTCTCCCCATACCGTAATTAACCGGTGCTGTCGTGGCGATATAGGCAGCGCAGATGTCGAATCAAAACAATCTGCATTTGTGTTAGATCCGACGCGCGTGAGTTGCTTTGATATACCATCGACTAAGGTGACTGTGAAGAGTTGTCTCTCTTCGCCGACGCGTCGTTGGTAAACCAGAGCATCGCCCGATGGAACCCACGTTGGCATCGAAACATCGGCACCATCTGCTTCAACAATCCGCTGAATCCCAATTCCGTCGCGATTCATAAGATAGATAGCTTTTTCATCAAACAGATTGTGATCCTTTTTCAATAGGCGGGGCACAGGGATTGCCTTCACATCTACGCCAGTGAAGGCAATTTTTGTACTATCTGGCGACCACGCCGGATCAAATATCCAAGGGAAACCGGGTAGCATCAGCTTCTTTCCAACATGGGTTTTCGGGTTCACAAATTGAATTCGGGTTTCCCCAAGCACTATCCCTTTAAATATATCATTCTGGGGAATGAACAGATCAGAAGAAACAAAAGCAATCTCGGAGTTGTCAGGGGCCCACGCTGGAGTTATGCCACTTGCAACGCGCGTTTCGACGGTGCCATTCATGGAACCTATGTAAATATCCATCTCACCGCATCGTGGATTAACGCGATAGTAGGCAATCTGATTTCCATTGGGGGCCCACGTTGGACGTTGTCTACGCACAGTTTTTATGAAAAGTTTCCGCAGGTTTCCCCCATCGGCATCCATCAGGTAGAGATCCGTAGTTTTGTTTCGATCAGAGACGAACAGAATGTGTTCACCTGTCGGGGACCAGACGGGATCGAAATCCGCCGCACGGTGACGGGTCAAGTTGACTTGTCCTATCCCATCAGGATTCATGACATAGATTTCAGGATTGCCATCCCGAGTGGAGGTGAACAGAATTTTGGGTGTGTTGGGAGCTTTTGCAAAAATAGAACAGATATTCCTGCACAATAGTATGAGGTTGAGAAGAAAAAAGCAGCGCGACGGCTTCATTATAAATTTCCCCTTTTTGTATCTTTTAGCACGTTAACTTCTGATATTTTTCGTATATCTCCGTACCGTCAACACCTATACTATTGATGGTTCGTGTGTACATCTCGTCGGAGGTTCCTTATGCATAGCATAAGATGGCTCAGACGAGATTTGTAAAGGCTTTAATATTGCAGCTGCCTTTATGGGGCTGCAGTAGACGAAAAGGACTGATGCGGATGCCAAAAGAAATTATTAACCAGAACTGCTGGAACGCTACAGTGTCCACTTCGAGTAATGTTTGAATATAATAACACAAAAAAAGAGTTTTGTCAAACTTTAGATGATTTACAATTCTGGTTGACATTGAATGCGTGAAGTGTTAAAATTTGCAAATATTAAAATAAGAGAAGGCGATAATGGCACAGCGTGGATTTTTCATTACGGTTGAAGGTATAGAAGGTGCAGGCAAAACAACGCAGGTAAACCACTTGGAGGCAGTTCTGCGGGGAAATGTTATTGTTACTCGCGAACCCGGCGGCACACTCATTTCGGAACGCATTCGCGATGTTTTTATGAATTCGGAGGGTATAACTGCAACAACCGAGTTGTTGTTGATTGCCGCTGCACGCGCACAACACGTTGCCGAACTCATACGCCCCGCACTTGAAGGAAGCCAGATTGTCATCTGTGACAGGTTCATTGATGCAACTATCGCTTATCAAGGCTATCGGGCGGGTATGGATATCACACTCATCAATCACTTAAATCAGATTGCCACAGGTGGTATCCTTCCAGACCTTACGTTTATACTCGATCTTGCCCCAGAGATTGGGCTGCAACGGCACTATCAGATGCACGACCGGTTCCACAAGGAGCCGTTAGAATCCCACCGCAAAGTGCGAGAAGGGTATCTGGCAATCGCGAGAGCAGAACCGCATCGAGTTAAAGTGATAGATGCAGCAGTTTGTCCGGATGCTGTACACGCCGCGCTCCTCGCTGAGTGTAAGAAACGCGGAATACTCTCTGTTTGAGGATAGAGGCTCCCTATGTAGGAACACGGACGAGGATAGAAAATGAAAGGTACAATCATTGGGCATCAGCAAATTGTTGAACAACTCCGGTGTACCGTTGCATCCGGTAGGATTGCTGGCGCGTATCTCTTTGTCGGACCGCCGGGCGTTGGAAAAGAGACGGTGGCGACTTATTTCGCACGTTTAATCTTTTGCCACCGAAATAACGAGGCCGATGCCGTTTGCGAATTTTCCAGTAGCAGTTCGCAGAATTTACAAGATTGCCTCGCTTGTCGAAAGGTGGCATCCGGCAATCACCCAGATCTTCGATTTATTCGGCCAACCGGAAACCAGTTGAAGATAGCCCAAATTCGGGAATTACAAAAACAGATTATCTATGAGCCCCTTGAGGCTAGTAGGAAGGTTTACATTTTGACAGACGCGGAGCGGATGAATATAGAGGCAGAAAACTGCCTACTCAAGACCTTAGAAGAACCGCCTGCCTCATCCGTTTTAATCCTACTCACTTCAAACCTAGAATCCTTGCTGCCGACGACCCGCTCACGATGTCAGATTCTCCAATTTCATCCGATGCAGACTGAAGCATTGGCACAAGTGTTGATGAGGAGATTTGCTGTTGAGGGACCACGGGCCACCTCAATCGCGATTGCAGCGAAGGGAGCTATCGGAAAAGCACTCACACAACTTGAAAAAGGGCAGGTACGCACGCACGAAGTACCGGAGATCCTGAAGGAAACAGACCTGTTAGCCGCTTTTAGATTCGCTGAACAATTCAAGAATGAACCAGAAAATTTAGCCGAACTGATTACGTGGTATCGCGACCTGTTATTTTTACATCAGGGTGCGCCGAAGGAGCTCATAACCCACCTGCAGTCGATTGAGGAACTCAGCACGCTTCTGCCCCGATATTCGCGATTGCGCATCCAGCAAGCTATCCAGACTGTGTTTTACACCAAGGCACTTATTGAGAACACCAACACAAACGCAACATTGGCCTTGGAGGTCATGTGTCTAAAATTATTAAAACAGCCTTGACACCTTAACTCACTTGACAAATAGCATTTTTTATGTTAAAATTTTTGTCTACTGCAGCCCCTACAAAGGCAGCTGCAATATTTACCCGTTTGCAAATCTCGTCTGAGCCATTTTATACTATGCCGCCTAAACAGAGAGAGACTCCGACGAGATTTACACACGAGTACTCACGACATAAACGTTGACGGTACGGAGATATACGAAATACGCTTTTTTGTCTACTGCAGCCCCATGAAAGTTGCTGTAATGTTCAATCCACTATAAATCTCGCCAGAGGGTTCTGATGTTTAGATTTTTAAAGACATAACCTAAGGAATCTCCGACGAGATTTACACACGAGTACTCACGACATAAACGTTGACGGTACGGAGATATACGAAATACGAGATTTACACACGAACTCTCAAAGCAGAGGCGTTGATGGTACCGAGATATACGAAAAAGCAGAGGCGTTGATGGTACCGAGATATACGAAAAAGGAAAACCGATGGACGCATTTTACGTCACTACCCCCATCTACTACGTCAACGGCGAACCGCATGCCGGACACGCCTATACTACGATAGCTGCTGATGTCTTAGCCCGTTACCATCGCCTCAAAGGCAATGCTGTCTGCTTCCTCACAGGTGTTGATGAGCACGGGGCAAATATTCAGAAAGCCGCAGAGCAGGAGGGGCTTGAACCGCAAGCATATTGCGATAAGATGGCACCCACGTTTGAAAAACTCTGGAAGCAGTTGAATATTTCCAATGACATTTTTATGCGGACAACAAGCCAGATGCACAAACGCGGTGTCTCTAAATTCATCAACGCTCTCTATGAAACTGGCGATATCTATAAGGATAAATATCAAGGGTACTACTGTCGGCCCTGCGAACAGTTTTTTACTGAGAAGGAGCTGAATGCTGAGAAAGTCTGTCTGATTCATAAATTGCCGTTAGAATGGGTGGAGGAAGAGAATTATTTTTTCGCACTCTCCAAATATCAAAAGCAATTAATAGACCATTTCCACGCGAATCCGGATTTTATTTATCCGCCAAGTCGACGCAACGAACTATTGAGTGTTTTGGAATCTGGATTAGAAGATACCTGCATCTCTCGTGCCTCGGTTTCGTGGGGCATTCCGTTGCCGTTCGCTCCGGAATATATCTCTTATGTCTGGATAGAAGCATTGAGCAACTATATGACTGCCCTCGGCTATGAAACAGAGAGTGAGCAGTATCGTACTTTTTGGCCTGCTGATGTTCATATGATGGCGAAGGACATCATCCGCTTTCACGCGCTCCTCTGGCCAGCGATGCTGATGGCTGTGAAACTGCCGCTCCCGAAGCATATCGTCGCTCATGGATGGTTAACAAAAGATGGCGAGGCACTCAGTAAAACGCGAGGCATCGTGATTGATATGGAGATGGACATCAAAAAATATGGGTTAGATGCCTTCCGTTACTATCTCTTGCGAGAGTTTAGCTTCGGGAACGATGGTGATTACCGCCCGGGCCGCTTACACGCCCGTTACAATGCAGATCTTGCTAACGACCTTGGTAATCTGCTCAATAGAGTGCTCGGACTCGTCAATAAAAATTTCCAACACGTTCCGGAGCCGACTGACCCGGGTGAATTTGACAGTGAAATCAGAGCGATGGCGCACGGAACAGTGGAAAACCTTGACGTTTTAATCCGAGAATTTGCTTTCGATAGAGCCTTGGAGACAATCTGGGAGTTTGTCCGACGTATCAACCGATATATTCAACAGACACAAGTTTGGACACTCGCTAAACCTGATACAAAATCGAGAATGGGGACTATCCTATACAATAGTCTTGAGGCACTACGTATTATCTCGGTGCTCATTTCGCCATTTATGCCAGATACCGCGCAGCGGATGCGACGACAACTGGGCTTAGATGCCTCCTTGGAATCTAACACAGACAGCCTTCAATCTTGTCAAGAATGGGGTGGATTACCATCAGGGTTAATTGTCAGTAGAGGCGAACCGATTTTTCCGCGCGTTGATACAAAGCAGCCCAAGCAAAAAAAGGTATCGGAACAGAGCACGGGGGTTGTCTCTCAGGACCTTATCACATTTTCCGATTTCCAAAAACTGGATTTACGCGCCGCCAAGGTGATTGCTGCCGAACGCATTGAAGGTGCCGACAAACTCTTGAAATTACAAGTCGATTTGGGTTCCGTTTCTCGGCAGATAGTCGCTGGCATCGCCGAACATTATACACCTGAAACTGTAATTGGAAAACAGGTGATTGTAGTGGCGAATTTAGAACCTGCGACGATTCGTAGCGTTAAATCAGAGGGCATGCTGCTCGCAGCGAGTGGTGATTCAGTCGTTTTGGCAACGCTTGAAACAGAGGTCTCCCCCGGTTCGCAAATTCGTTAATTCTGTTTCGCAGATGGGAGCGGTAAAGCCAATTGGCCACGGAATTGCACGTGTCCATCGCGTCCAAGATACTGTCATTAAGACTCACTGTTGGAATGCCGGAATGGCATTCCACTTCGATTTAAGCACTTTGCAGTATTCCGCTGATGATACATTGAGAAGACAGATGGCAAACATTGAAGACATCCTCAAAACCCGTATTCAGAACAACAATGCCGAAACCTTCGTTGTACTCGTTCCTACCAATTCCGCACGTCTGAAACGGCAACGTGAGTTGCTCGCATATCATCCGAACAAGGCTGTTGCGAATTTACATGTGGAGACGCTAGAGAAGTTTGTGCAAAAACTCTACGCGCAACTACGTCCAACTGATAGGCCGAATCGGATTTCACCCGGCATGCAAACCTTATGGCTACGAAAGCTTGTCGATAGGCTGCGGCCAGAAACCTTCCAGCCCATGGAGGGAGTTAAGGTACCCGATAGTACACTCTCGCTCATTGTTAGTACAATTAACTCTCTCAGTGAGCATAGCGCGACTAATGTCGAATGGGCACAATTCAGCACGCCAAATACCCCAATTTTAGAAACGCTCGCTGAGATTTATGCTTCGTATCAAAAAGAGATGGGTAACGAATGGGTCGATGATGCCGGAATGCACCATTTTCTTGCATCACAGTTTCAACAAAGACTGATGAGGAAAGCGTTCCCGCATGTCACTCTTGTTGTTGTTGAGGATTTTGATGTCCTTTCCAAAGCCTCTATCGCTCTTTTAAAACAAATTGCTGAAATGCCAAATATGCAACTCTGCATCCGTTCGGACTACTCTAACGAAAACCGTGCGCTGTTTGGACATATTCAGAAGCTTTTTGACGAACTCAGCAGTCCCAACATTGCAATTCGTGAGTTTCCTTCCCAACACTCCGAACGAAACCGGCATTTTGCCGACAACTTATTTCGTACGGGGGAACCGGATGCCGAACGATGGAACGCAGAAGAGCAAATTAAATTGGTGAAACCCGTCGACCGGAGAGACGAAGTAGAACTGATTGCACAACTGATTCGACAGCGAGTGGCAACGGGAGCGTGTGAACTCAGTGACATCTGTGTAACGTATCACGATTTACGTTCTTATTTACAACAGATCTCGGAAATCTTTCCCGAGTATGGTATTCCGTATTCTGTGTTAGAGGGAATTCCGCTTGTGCATTCTCCATTGGTGAAGGCGATTTTTTCTCAGCTTAAAGGAGGTACATCACCAACAGCGTCGCCCTATTTTTCTACTACTTCCTTGGCTAATGAAATATCTAGAGAAGAACAGATAGCACCAGAGGCCTTTAAAACCTATTTTGCGGAATTTCTTAGAGAGCGGGAGGTTCTCTGCAACATTTTAAATTTATCCGGAAGTTCGCATTCGCAAGCGCGGATTGCAACGGATTCGGAAATACACGCGTATAACGAACTCAACGCGCGCGTTTCAGAACTATGCGATTCTCTGGATGAGCAACGGTACCGCTATAAAGACTACATAGAGTGGCTTCGGCTGATAGTGATGCATACGACGTATCAAATCCCAGAAACGGACGGCGGTGTTCGAATCCTTCGATTATCCCAACTCCGGAGCCTGGAATTTGACACGGTCATCCTGGGTGATTTGATAGACGGAAAATTCCCGGAGAGTTTCCGCCCGGATGCATTGCTGCCTCAGGCCTATGCACGAAACGAGACAGATTTGCTCTGCCAGAACCGTTTTCTGTTTTATACCGTTCTCAAAACTTTCCGAAAACGGCTTTATCTGATGAGCCCACAACGTGAAAATGAAACACTTCTTATCCCCTCCCCATTTCTCGCACAATTGGAGCAGGTTGCTAAAATTGACACGGAAGTGGTTGAAAATATGGGGGAATTTAGCCAAAGCAGCTTCCTGCGGAAATATGGCCAATATCTCTGGGATTGCGAGGAACCGGGCACCCTATATAGCCGGGAAGCTGCAGACACCTTAGGAGATAATGTGTTTCAAAATTTACAAGAATGTTGTTCACTGATCGACCACGTTGTCACTGTCGAAAAAAGCCGGGAGAAGACTCATAATCGTTTAGCTTACGAAGGCATATTAACTGCTGGTCCACTTTCTGTCGAAAGTAGCGCGCAATTGAGAAGGCGGTGCGATGAAACCTATTCCATAACCAAACTAGAAAAATACGCAGCGTGCCCTTTTCAGTTTTTTGCTGACGATGTACTGACTTTCCGCAAAAAAGAAGAGGTACTAGAAGAAGAGGGCTTGTCTGCTCTAGAAAGAGGGGATTTAGTTCATCAGATTCTCTCTGAATTCCATCGCAACCGCCCGAGCAGTGCACGGTTAGCACAATGCAGCCCGTCTGAAATTCAAGAAGCAAAAGCACAACTACGTGAAATTATAGATAAACAACTAAGCAACAGCGAATCGGATAACCTCTTACGCGAGATTGATGAGACACTACTGAGAACTGCTCTCCGCAAGTGGTTTGAGGCAGAACAGAAGTCAGATGTGAACATGCACCCATCCTACTTTGAAGTTGACATAGATTATCAAAATTCGCTTCAGATCGATGACGTACGGCTGAAGGCAAAAATTGATAGGATTGATGTCGGAGACACCGTTTTTAATGTGATTGATTATAAAACAGGGAATACAATTCCGAAAATGCCAGATATACTTGAAGGACGTGCACTTCAACTCCCGCTCTACATTAAGATGGCGCAGCAACAGCAAAATGGAAAGTCCATTCCTGCAGCAGGACTGTATTACAAAATCAGATTTGACGGATGCAAAGTTGAACTGGGCATAGGAAAAGAGACTTACAAGAAAGTAGCTTACAAAACATATAACGGTGAAACTTGGAAATCCATAACTAGCAAGCAGATGGTCTCCGAAGAGGAATTTGACAATGTCATCGAACGCGTGAGCGGGTATGTCCGGCAGTATGTAGACGCAATTGGCCGTGGTAAGTTTCCGCTCATCACACAAGTTAAGGAGTTTGTCGATTCAGTGGAGGATGGCGATGCTCCGTTGACTCCGCGTAATTTGACTGCACCTTGCAGCTACTGTTCATATAAGAAGATGTGCCGTGTGGGAGCTATGTCTAAAAGCAGTTCCGTTGAAACTTCGTAGCGTCGATTCACCCGTGTCTCGCTCCTACGCCTGAAAATGGTTTTCTTTTTTTGTCTATTTCAGCCCCATCAAGGGTTATGTATTGTTAAATTCGATGTACATCTCGTCGGAGGTTAGGTATTCTTTGTCTGTCCATGAGACAAGATAACCTTATACCTGCCATCTATAGATCGGAGGTTAACTCGGTATAGTTTTTTTTAATCAAAACCTAATCCAATTAAGACTAAAATTGCTAAATGTACTGAGCTTATGATAGAATAGTGGTATATAGGAGGACGCGATGAGAATTGATAAAATCGAATCATTTTTTATAGGAAATGGTTATGTAATTCGTATCTATACCGATACCGGTATCAGTGGCATAGGACAGACGGCTTGCTGGGGGTACCCAGAGGCGGTTGAAAAAATTGTGAATACCTTTGAGCAATATCTCATCGGGCAGAATCCATTACGGATAGAACATCATTGGCAGTATCTGTACAGGATGGGCCCGTTTAGAGGCACCGCGCTGAGCGGGGCAATAAGTGCAGTGGACATTGCTTTATGGGATATCAAGGGCAAACATTTCGGCGTGCCGAGTTGGGAGTTGTTAGGCGGGAACTGCCGGGATAAAATTCGATTGCACCTCCTCGGTGGCGGAAGTACGCCTGAGGCGATGTTTCAGGCTGCAAAAGCAGCGGTGGAAGAAGGCTTTACTGCACTGAAGTTTGACCCGTTAGTCGGGGGTTTTCAGGATATGGCAGTTGATAGGCTCGTCAAAACAGCCCGGGATCTTGTTGCTGCAGCGCGCGAAGGCGGGGGCCCCGACTTAGACCTGATTGTTGAAGTACACCGGAAGCTTACACCGATGAATAGCATCGTGTTGGAATCGGCATTGGCCCCCTTCAATCTCTATTTCATTGAAGACCCGATTCAGATTGATACAATTACGACGCAAGCGCAATTAGCAAAGCGGATGACTAGCCCCGTCGGGAACGGCGAACGGTTAACGACAATCTGGGAATTCCGTGAACTACTGGAAGCTGGCGGTCCGCAGTACGTACGCCCCGATCTCGGTTTGGCGGGGGGATTAACGCATTGCAAGAAGATTGCCGCTATTGCTGAAGCCTACCACAGTGCGGTGGTTACGCATAATTTCCTTGGTCCACTTATTACTGCCGCGTCGCTTCACTTAGATGCGAGCATCCCTAATTTCATCACCCAGGAGTACACCAAGGCGGATGAATCGCAAGACTACGCTGTCTATAAAGTCGCCTATCAGCGGCAAGGTGGATACATTCCGATTCCAGAAGCACCAGGGTTAGGTGTCGAACTTGATGATAGTTTAATTCGGCAGACTCCTTACCGCCCTATGAACACTGCCACTACGCCGCTAAGAGAAGATGGTTCTGTCGCTTATGCAGTATGAGGGCTGGATGCATCCCGGAGGACCTGGTAGATTGAGGCAGTGGATTCGCAAAATATAACGGAGAGGAAAGATGAATGCCGATGAAAAATATCTGTTTGACCTAAACGGTTATCTGGTCATTGAAAATGTCCTAACGCCTGATGAGGTTGCATTAGCCAATGCAGCTATTGATAAGCATAAGGTTCAAGAGCGGGTACGTCCCCGCGATCAGACGCTTGATGGCGGTTCACCTCAATTGAAAGGCGTACAAGGACGTGGTGAATTGGGGGGTATGCTCCATTGGGAAGAGCCGTGGTGCCTGCCTTTCCGGGATATGCTTGCGCATCCCAAGATTATCCCATATCTCAACGTCATATTAGGAACGGGTTTCCGCATGGACCATCAAATGTTCCTGATTTCTATGGATAAAGGGGCGGAAGGCTTTATTTTTCATGGTTCGTCGGGCCCCGGCTTTGATCCGAATCAGTACTACATTTTTCGCGATGGACGGATGCACAACGGATTGACGGTTGTCACATTTCAACTAACCGATGTCCCGCCGGGTGCAGGCGGATTAATCGTCATCCCCGGCAGCCACAAAAGCAACTATCCTTGTCCGAAAGAGATGCGCTTGTACCAGAAGTACCAAGAGCATATTCGCCACGTGGTTTGCCAGGCTGGGGATGTGGTGATTTTCACAGAGGCAGTCACTCACGGAACGCTCCCGTGGAGCGTTGAGCATCCGCGTCGCTCGATTTTAACACGCTACACAGCCGGCAATATGGCATACGTCCCTGCTTATCCGGTCCCGGAGTGGGCAAACGAACGTCAGAGAGCTGTCATGGAACCGCCGTATCATTCCCGATTAAATCGTCCGGTATTAGAGAAGTAGATTAAAGTGATACGAAAGGAATATCTGATATGTCCACTTCAATGAGCACTTTACTCGGAATCGTATTCCTTGTCCTTGCCAACGTCTCCGTTTTTTTGATGTTTAAATTGTGGGGCTACCCATTTGACAAAGAGACTCGTACGAGCGCGGCTCCACCCCGTCTGATGCTTCTGCATCGGGTCATCGGTTATGCATATACCGTTCTCTATATATTTATGATGTGGCAGATGGTTCCGCGCTTGTGGAATTACCAAGTCGAATTGCCGCCGCGCACGGTTGCCCATCTGATGCTCGGCATTACTATCGGTGTCCTGATTCTTGTCAAGCTTGCAATCTTGCGGTTTTTCAGGCATTTTGAGGAATCGATGCCTTACATCGGCACCCTCCTGCTACTCTGTACTTATCTATTGATAGGCTTGTCGGTGCCTTTCACATTCCGGGAAGCAGCACTCCGTACCCAGACTGGTGCATTTAGTGAAGCAGGTATTGCTCGTACACACCGTTTGCTTGAAACCGCCGGCTTACCTGCTGATGCCCCGCTAACCCAGATTGCGTCAAAGCGTGGGTTGCGAGCTGGGCAAAAGGTACTTCAAACGAAGTGCGTTGTCTGTCACGATTTACGAACCATTCTGGCTAGGCCGTATACGCCGCCCAATTGGGTCCGTCTTGTCAACCGCATGGCGATGAAACCTATTATTGGGGAGCCCATTCATCGGGAAGAGGAGTGGAACGTCGCCGCCTATCTCATCGCGATTACACCGGATATCCAAACATCAGTGAGGGAGCAGCGGCAACAACAGATGCAGGCAGATGAAGCAAAGGCGGCACTACAAATCGCCCGCGGTACGCAGGTAACTGATACCTATGACGCTGCTGAAGCCGAAGAACTCTTCTTGGATAAATGTTCGCAATGTCATCCAATCACAGATGTTGAAGACTATCCACCGCGGTCTGCTGCAGAAACCACCGTGCTGATTACGCGGATGATAGAACACGGGCTCTATCTTGAAGAGTCGGAAATCCCTGTGATTACGCGTTATATTAATGAAAATTATCTGGCACCGTAAAAGAGAGCATAGTTCGCGGTTTGAAGGTTACTTATAGGCTTTTGGCTTTAGATGCGCGTTTTGACGTTCGAGTCGCGGGCGGTTTTATCCAAAACGTTGTGTTGCATTTTACGAAATGCCATCCCAATATTTCCACATATCTGCAGGCGTTTCAAATTTAATCTGGTCCAAGTCTTTCCGACGGTATCTACCGATAAGCGCGATTCTGACGTTGTCCGCGCAGTTCGGACCTGCTGTGTGGCTCATCTGATGATGCCAAAAGCAGACATCTCCTGCCTCACCTGTGAATTCATAGCTCGGTCCTAAATCGAAAGGCGCGACACCGCCGGGGAGACTGTCTAAGTCATGGTACCTGAAATATTCTGCCCAGACGCGATGGCTCTGCGGCCAGACTGTAAATCCACCGCCGTGTTTCTTGACAGGGCCGAGATAGACGGTCGCTCCGAGTGTAAAAGAGCCTACGGTCCCTTTGGGAACACCGTTCGTCGGTGTATGGTAACCGTCTAAATGGCCGACGGGTTCTCGCCATTCCCTATCCGGATCCGGAAAATTGATATGTGGCCCTGCCCCGCCGCCGGTATTTAATTTACCTGCCCCAACGAGCTCTTCCGCCATTTCAAACACTGGGTTGTTGTAGACGGTGCCGCGGATGACATCTTCGCCACCGATCGGTACGGTGCGGTACCCCTTGCGGATCCAAGAATCAGGAGTCTTTCTCTGCAGTTCGTCTTCTGAAGTTTCAAGTGCTTCCCAGACTCTGTCAAGTGCAGCATCAATTGCCTCAGTCTCCAGCGCACCGCGCACGACGAGGTAACCTTGCTCTTTAAAAAACGTTTTGTCCTGAGCTGTCAAATACGCCACTGTTGGTATCCTCCTATTGTTTTGCAGGTTGATCAAACAGATTATTTGTATATTTTAGCACGTTACCGTCGATGTTTTGATAAAACATTTACAAAACTCGTCGGAGCCTCTCTCTGTTTTGATTCATAACATAAGTGCAGGGTACTGACCCAGCCTATCCGGGATTATTGTGGCGTACACACCGTAAACCCATTCTCTTCGACTGCTTTTTGGTACGGGGTTTCGTCTAGAGCCAAGCCGAAGCCTGGAAGTTTCGGTACATTCACGTAGCCATCCGATATTGAGTAAGCTGAATCGTCCAATCCAGGGGTGGTTGCACTATCCCATTCCACGAATTCAAACCGAGCTACTTTTGCAGCGAGGTGTGCTGAGACGTAATTTCCATAATGTCCCCCGTAGTGATGTGGGGCTGTACCGACGTTCCAGTCATCTAGCTGCGGTCCTAACTCCAGCCATCGCGAGAAACCGGGGTTGAAAATGTCGTATTGGACGATATCAACGAGTCCGTCTTTTGCCCACTGCAACAAGTGTGGTGATGCGCCCCCCTCGCCATCAGCAATTCGTGTAGGCAAGTCCTCGGTGTTCAGCCATTCTCTCAGGTGGCTATACAGTCTGGCATCTTCGTGGAATGCTTCCTCCATCCAATAGACATTTGCATCAGCGGTTTCACTTAATACCTGCTTCGTTAAGTTGAGGTTATAGCCGTTGTTTGCATCAATCAGGAGTGTTGCATCGGGCCCGACGGCTTCTCGGACTGCGCGGATAACGTGAATATCTCGTTGTGTTCCTTTTTCAAGGGGCATGTGCATCGCGCCGCGTCCGACCTTAATTTTAAAGGCGGTATGCCCGCGCGCCTCCCCCTCTAGCGCTTCAGAGGCGATAAGTGCGGCCCCTTCTGCATCATCATCCAGATGCAAATCATCAATGTATAACGAGGTATCATAGCACGGTGCCCGGAACGCACCATTGTGTCCAGAGAGCAGCTGATAAACCGGTTTCTGCTCCAGCTGCCCCACGAGATCCCAGAGCGGGTATTCCAAAGCCCGAAACGCCTCTGCAACTCCATTTTCGGTATCAAAGGCATCGCTGAATTGGAAACCGACCATGGATGCTGCGACTTCTTTTGAGATCGATGAACGTCCGACTCCACTAGCGCCGTCAGAGGTAGTTATCCGTGCTATGCTGGGATGCACATACAGTCCGTGTTCACCCAATCGAGAATTGCATCCGGCTTTCCGTGGACGTTCGCCTGTCAACCGTGCGCACTCAATCTTTTCAATTTTAACATTATGCTCCATCGCAAGTATCCTTATATTTGGGTTTCAAGCAGTGCAAGGCTCTTCGCATCTAATCGATGATAGTTTTCAATCTCATAGCGATTGCCATCTGCATCTTTAATAAGTACCTGCCCACTCTCAAGTGTGACGACATCGTAACGTGTCTTTAAGCCAAATTCAACTTCACCGCGGTTGGTTTCTACCGTCCACTTTGTCACCCCAAATTCTCCGTTTAATGCGTGGATTTTTGTAATCTTCGGCATAAAGTAGCGTCTTTCCAATTCAGCCACCAGGACCTTCTGTGAGGAATTGGAGAGCTGCTTGATGTCATGAATAACCCCGAGCTCGCTTGATTCACTATCCAATAACGCGATGTACTTGTTCGGCTCAGTTAACGGGAACGTAAGAATAGGCTCGACGTTGGTATGGGTTGTGCCGTTGGGGAGTCTGACTACCATTTCTTCAAACGAGTCGCGTTCAATTTTAAGTCGACTCGCATCAAGGAATTGTAACTCTTCTGTAATGTGAATAGGTTCTGTCATTTTTTCCTTTTTTCGTATATTTCAGCCCCATCAAGGGTTATGTATTGTTAAATCCGAGGTTTTTACATTGCAGCCGCCTTGTTACGGGCTCCTGTAGACGAAAGATGGAGGTTACCATGCTCGAATTTTTGACAATTCTGTCTGTTTTTGACATAAAGTTGCATAGGTACCATCCTTAGCGAGCAATTCTTCATGCGTACCGATTTCATCAATTTTTCCTTCTTTCAAGACAATCAGCCGGTCGGCGTATTTAAGAGTTGAAAGGCGGTGTGCGATAGCGAAAACGGTGCGGCCCCGCACGAGCCGTTCTAAGGCTTCCTGAATTTTAGATTCTGTTTCAGTATCGACGGACGAGGTAGCTTCATCCAGGATGAGAATGCGTGGATTTTTCAAGATTGCACGCGCAATAGAAATCCGCTGCCGTTCCCCACCGGACACCCGGGCACCACGTTCCCCGACCATGGTGTCGTAGCCATCTGGGAACTTAATGATAAAGTCGTGCGCGTTGGCCGCTTTGGCTGCTGCTATAATTTCATGACGGGTTGCCCCCGGTTTCGAATAGCCGATATTCTCCGCTATCGTCCCTTGGAAGAGGAACGGATCTTGTAAAACCACGCCTATTTGTTGACGCAACGTCTTTAAACGAATGGATTGGTGGTCCTGTCCATCAATCTTTATATTACCACTGCTCGGATCGTAGAATCGGGTAATCAAATTGATGAGCGTACTCTTTCCGGCCCCACTATGTCCAACTAACCCGATCATTTCCCCGGATGCTACTTGAAAACTAACCCCATTTAGTGCGTTCTTTTCGGTATCGTAAGAGAAATAGACATCTTTGAATTCGACATCCCCTTGCACATTTTCAAGCGCGATAGCCTCTTGTTTATCTGCAACAGAGGGCGGTGTATCTAATATCTCAAAAACGCGCTCAGCGGAAGTGGCTGCTCGAACAAATCGCTCGTTCATGTGAGAGAGCGTGTAGACTGGCCCGAAGAACCGATGCATCAGACTCTGGAACATGAACAGCGCGCCAAGTGTAAGTTCTCCGTTGAATATTTGTTGTCCACCTACGAACCAGATTATAATCGAACCGGAAAAGACGATAAAGCCCATAACCGGACGGTAAAGCGTCCATAATTTCGCGGCGTTCATTTCACCGTGGAAAACCTGATCTGTCTGTTCGTTAAACCGGCTCACTTCATGGCGTTCACGGGCAAAAGCTTTAACGACACGGATGCCTGGAATCGTACTCGCCAAAATGGTACTAATGTTGGCGTATCTTTTCCATAAAACGGTGAAGACCTTGCCCATCTTTTTTCCGAAAAAGATCGTGAAGAAGATCAGACACGGAATCGGAATCAGTGTCCACAGTGCCAATTTCCAATTATCAAAGAACATGATAATGGCGATAAAAATTATTGTGAGCGAGTCGCCAATAATATCTTGTACGCCATTCGCTATGAAGTCCCGGAGCCTCGCGACATCTTGCGTGATTCGTGACATCAGGTTTCCGGTATCCCGTTCCTGATAAAAATCGAGAGAGAGCGCGTTTAGATGTTCGTATGTCTCGTTTCGCAGATGGCGTGTGATGTTCTGCCCGACCCAGGCCATCATATAGCCACGAATTGCGGAAGTGGCTGTTGTGAAAACGTTTACGGATGCCATTAAAAAGACGATGAAAACGAGGTGTCCCCACTGGCCAGGCACCGGTATAGCGGTGAACCAATTCCCTAACCAATTTATGAACCCCTCAAGATGTCCCCAGCTGGTTACTGGCAGCGGGTTACCTTGTGCGACAGCATTGGCAACGGGGGTAAGAATGTTATCTACCATTTGTTTGCTAAGAATAGGCGGATAAAGCGAGACCGCGCGAATCACCATCATCAAAGCAAGGGCAGGTAAAACAACATACCAAAACGGAAACGCGTATTTAATCAACCGGAAAATCAGTTTCCGTTTTTCAACGCAATTCACACACACACCAGACCAGCTCGGAATCGGCTGTCCGCATGTTTCACACTTATCCTTGTTTTTCCCTAACCCTTTAGGTTTTGGTGCCTGTTCTTTCTCGGATGCATCTGGATTGGCTTCCTTCACGAGAGATTCTAAGGCAGGTGTTACCAATTCGAACTTAGGTGCAACTCGCCTCGAGTAGCGTGCTACTTCCATTGCATTGTCTGGCGTACGCACTTTCAGGATGTTGTTGCCGTGCATCTCCAGCACATCAACGGTCTCAACCGAATTTAAGGGAATCTCACGTAGTTCGTGGTCGGGTGAGCCGTTTTGGTTAAAAGCGATGAGACGTTTATTAGTCGCAATTACCCAATCCTTGCCGTAGGTTCCATTAAACCGGAGATCTGTTGAAACCGAGACCTTAATCCTCTCCCCGTTTGAAAGGAATCTCTGTAAACGTTTATCCAAATTTTCAGGAATTTCTTCTGTTGTTGTTAACGCTTCGTCTGCCTGTTTATCGAAGTGCGCACGCCCGTATGAGGGGCTCCGTCGGCTAAACTCACGTCGCGTCCTGTCCATTAGCAAACCTCCGCACTGAGTGCAAAATTTGCGAAACCCTATGTTCAGACTCAAAATTGTTTAATTAACGAAAAAACTAAAAAAAGGTTGAATAAATTTTAACAAATTCTCTAAAAAAACGGAAAACCTGAAAATAAGCCCGCGTATCTGCTAAATCTCTATGAAAATTGTAAGCGGTGGTTCTTGCTTTTTTATTTAAACGTTGGTAAACTAAATCCAAAATAGAGAGAACTGAAATTCGACAATTCGATTGAAAAACGGAGGGAAAAATGGTTTTCAGAAATTTGGTCCTTTTATGCACAGTATTAACCTTCGGAAGCATCATTTCGCTGAGTGCCCCGGCAGTGCTGCTGTTCCATGACGATTTTGAAAAGGATGAAATTGGTAAGGAACCTGGGAAATGGAGCGTGGGGCATGATGGCAGCACAACGGCTCAGGTTGTTGCAGATCCGAAAGATGCTAGGAACAGAGTGCTTTTAACTGCGGATAAAGCCTCCAACCAATCACGGCATGATGTCGGCGGTTCTATTTACGTTGTAGGCGATGCGAATTGGGACGACTACGTCGCGGAATGGGACATGATGTTTCCAGACGACTTCTACATGGGGGTTGTCTTCCGGTTTCAGGACGGTGAGAAATTCTATCTCAGCGATCGGCGGCAGGGAGGCCGAGATTACCACTTCTATAAACGGCAAGGCGGATGGGCACAAGTACAAGCCGGAATGGTGGAAAACGAACCCGAAGTCTGGTATCGCGCACAACTCGTACTTTCCGGAGATGAATTCACCTTTAAACTAAAGGAGCGGAAGAATAACACCACGTTTGATAAAATTGATGCCGCCACTGAAGGTTCAGATGCGACTTTCAAAACGGGGCAGTTCGGGAACTATGGTCTCGTTTATCTGGATAACATCTTCATCGGAGATGCCGTTGAAGACCTGGTTTTGCCTGTTGAAGCGCAGGGTAAGTTAAGCACAACATGGGGCGCGATTAAGACTGCCTATTAATTCCGTTTTAACCTAACCTGTAAAAAAAGGAGTTGGAACAGATATGTCAACAGTAATTACCTACGGCGGGAAAGAGAACGTCATAACAGCTCATGAGAAACGCGCCCTGTTAAATGAAGCATTACTCAAACTGGGTGGTATTCCAAAAAAGATTTTGGTGATTCCTCCGGATATAACCCGCTTCCATTCAAATGCAGGTGAACTCACCCGAATTCTCTATGAGTTATGGGATGCTGCAAACGGTACTATATTTGATATTCTGCCTGCAATCGGCACGCACGCCCCGATGACATCTGACCAGATTAACGATATGTACGGCCAATTGCCCAAGGCAACCTATCACGTTCATAATTGGCGGAAAGGCCTTCACGACTTCGGGGAGGTGCCATCAGAGTTTGTGCATGAGGTTTCAAGCGGCAAAATCAGTTATAGCATCCCGGTCTCTGTAAACCGTCTATTAGTTGAGGGAGATTACGAGCTCATCATCTCTATTGGGCAGGTTATTCCCCACGAGGTGATCGGCATGGCAAACGGCTTTAAGAATATCCTTGTCGGTACTGGTGGGGTTGAAATGATTAACAAGTCCCATTTCTTAGGCGCTGTAGACGGAATGGAGCAGCTGATGGGACGGACGCACACGTCGGTACGGAAGGTACTCAACTATGCGAACGCACACTACCTAAAACAACTTGGGATTGTCTATCTGATGACTGTCATGGATGTAGACATCGCCGGAAATCGTGTGATGCGCGGACTTTACGTGGGCGACGATGCTGACACTTTTGAGATGGCTGCCGCATTAAGCCGCGCCGTTAATCTAACTTTTTTAGATGAACCCTTAAAAAAATCTGTTGTCTATTTGGACCCGCGGGAATTTAAGAGTACCTGGCTCGGTAATAAAGCAATCTATCGTACCCGGATGGCGATGGCAGATAACGGCACCCTAATTATCATTGCCCCGGGGCTCCAGGAATTTGGTGAAGACCCGGAAATTGACCGCCTCATCCGAAAATACGGCTATCGTGGCACAACTGCAACACTCCAGGCTGTTGAAGAAAATCTAGAATTGCGACAGAACCTCTCCGCTGCAGCCCACTTAATTCATGGTAGTACAGAAAACCGGTTCAAAGTTGTCTACGCTACCGAACATCTGACGCAAACTGAAATTGAATCTGTCGGATATGAGTGGGCTCCCTTAGACGAAATTCTTTCCACATATAACCCTAAAACGCTTGTGGATGGGTTCCATGGAAAATCTGATGAGGATCGTTTTTTCTATATCAGTGAACCTGGGCAAGGGCTATGGGCATTGTGCTCGCAATTTAAAGCGTATTAAGCAGCCCTGGTAATTCCGAGAGGCACTGAATCGTTTTGTGCCATCGATGCGGTTGCGTACCGGCCCGGTCGATGAGAATAGCTCGGATGCCTACGTTCTCTGCACCGACGATATCGGCTTCGTAGGTATCCCCTATGTGAACGGTTTCCTCAGCAGGAACGTTGATTGCTCTCAGTGTGTAGTTAAAGATATGTGGTGCCGGCTTTGCTGCCCTGACACGTTCATCGTGAGAAGCGACAATTGCATCAAAATAGTGTGCAATACCGAGCCGCTCAGTCAGTGGATCCAACGGTGTATCCCAATTTGAGACAATCGCTAACTTAAATCCGTCATTTCTCAAACACTGGAGCGTCGGGATGACATCCTCGTAGAGCGTCGCTTTACTTGCAGAAAAGAGCGAGTGTTCATACTGCAACAATTCCCAACTCATCTGTTCTATATACTGTTGAGCTCCAAGTTCCCTGAACAGATCACAATAACTGGCAAAAATCTTTTGCATCGTCTGTTGCAGGCTGTGGTGAGTCGGATCTGAAGCGGATGCATCGGCATAGAGGTTCGCACGTGCCTCTTCATAACGTTTCCAGTTAATTGGAGCCCGATACCGTTCAGCAATCTTTTGAAGCGTTTCAGCAAGTGTTCCTTGCCAGACACACAATGTTTTGTAGAAATCAAAGAAAACTGCTTTAACCATTTTAGTGAATTCCGCGACACCTCTAGATTTTCAACCTCTTGATCTGTCAAAGGTTTAACTATTATAGCATATTAAATAGGGCATTGCAACTTTTTTCATCTTCTTGCCAAAAACCGTGAGGGTTCATTTTTATTTATTAAATCACGGTTCAACTCCGTAGCCCCTTTATGAGTCAACGTGCCAAAAGCATGTAGGGCTTTTGGTAGGGGTACCCTCTCTTGTCAATTTCGCGCGATACCTTGGTATTGTAGCGGCACGTCCCCCATCTGCGAGTTGCGCAGTGCGATTTTATTCGCTTGACAAATTTTTGCTGAAATCCTATAATAACGGGTAACATCGTTAAGAAAACTCGCAGTGTTTTTTACACTGCAAATCGATAGAGCAGCTGAGTTACACATGCATTCAACTCGGCTTTCTCAATCATCAACCTATAAGGAGGCAAAATTAAATGACTCGATGTTATCAATTCACACTCGCAACGGCGATTATGTTCGCGCTAGTTATGAGTATCTCCCACTTTGCATTCGCACAAGGTAAAGTTAACGTTAAAGAAGGTCCCTTAAAAGAGAAGGATTGGATGGTAAAGGTCCCCGGTGCAGAATTGAGCGAAGACCATTCCAAAGTTAAGACGTGGATCAGTAAGTGGTATGGACCCGAGGGTAACTATGAAAACAACGGTAGTTTTCAAGTTTCTGCGCCGAAAGATCTGATTGACGAAGGCTCTAACGGTAAACTTGATCAGGTTTCACTTTCAACGGTTGAAGGTTTGAAAAAGACTCAAACCATTAAAATGGCGTGGGATAAAAAGAACGGCGGCACTCGAGAGTGGACAGTCTTTGAACTTGACGTTGCAAGCCAGGATAATATGAACCGGGACGGCCCCGCGGATAACATTGATACCTACGTTATGTGTGTTCTTGCCGCACCCAAAGATATGAAAGCGGTGATGTCCCCTGCACACGACGACCACGCACAAATCTGGATCAACGGTGAGAAATGGTACAACAATCCTACTTGGACGGGTGCCGCGCAACAGGTCGACTACAACATAGAAATCCAGTTGCAAAAAGGCGCAAATGTCTTTCTCTATAGGGTTGGCGAATCCGGAGGAGCTGCGTATATCAATTTGCATTTCGACGACAATACGCACAAAGTCTGCCAGATCTATCCGGATAAGGCAAACGACCAGCAAAGTTTCTTCAGAGAAGTCGCCGGGGTCTTGCCGGTTGAGCCTACCGGCAAATTGACAACGGTTTGGGCAGACCTTAAACGCGAATAGCACATCCAACCACACGTATCTATAAATCTATAATAAACCTTGTGCCTTACTGATGCACAGAGAGATAGAATCCTCGTGATACAATTTGTGGGTAATAGTCCCTCGCTAGAAGGCTAGAGAAGTTGCTTTCTAGCGAGGGAATTTAAATTGCCTTATTGTTCTGTTATCAGGAATACTCGTGTGCCCTCTCGTTCGCTATTGGTAACGTGTTGGATCTGGGAGACCCGCTTCTTCAAAGCCTCGCTTGCGTAGAACGCAGCTATCACAACCCGCACAAGCATTCCCCTCGATATCCGGATCGTAGCAACTCAATGTGAGACTGTAATCGACACCTAGTGATATCCCGGTTTGGATAATCTCGGATTTTGTTTTATAAATAAGGGGTGTTTGAATTGTCAATTGCGTTTTGCCTTCAACCCCGGCTTTCGTAGCAAGGTTCGCCATCGTTTGATAGGCGTGAATATATTCAGGACGGCAATCTGGGTAACCGCTATAATCGACAGCATTGACCCCCATAAACATCGTATCTGCCTCGAGTACCTCTGCCCATGCGAGCGCGTAGGAGAGGAAGATGGTATTCCGGGCTGGCACGTAGGTAATTGGAATGCTTCCGGACATTTCTGCTTCGGAACGGTTCTTCGGTACTTCAATGTCAGCTGTCAATGCCGAGGCCCCGAAAGTGCGCAGGTCTATATCAACGACGGTGTGCTGTTGTACACCCATGACTTTGGCGATATTTTCTGCACATTTCAATTCAGCTTCGTGCCGCTGGCCGTATCTAAAAGTCATAGCGTAGGCATCGTAACCTTCGGCAATGACAATGGCGAGTACGGTGGTTGAATCTATGCCGCCACTTAATAGCGAGACTGCTTTCTTAGCCAATTCTGATTTCCTTTTTGTCGATGACAGCGGTAATGCCTGCACCTCATCCAGGTGGAATGGGTGCATTGCATTCCGCTGGCCATTATCTAGAGAATAGGGGGCCTTTACTCTTTTTCAAACTCTAACTTGGCAAAACGGAGGAAAATCCCACCCCCAGGCCTTGCAAAGGGTCCATTGACAGCCAAGCAGGCGATGACGTGTTTTGCACCTGGGGTTGCACTCTCGGAGACAACGACACGTTGGGGGGCATTGAAACCAGAGGCTGCGCCACGTCCTGATTCGCCAAAGGCCAGGTCAATCTCTCCGTCCACCCAGACTTCACCGTAATCGTCGATGCACGTATGGAACCACACCTCTGCTCCGGCGACTGAAACGCCGTCAACTTCTTCTGGAATTGTGACAGTAATCCGATACCAGCCGAAGCAGAATCCGGTTGAGAGGATTTCTTGGATATTCTCACAAATGTGCCAATCTGAATCGTCATAATCAGCGAGACGGGCGGGTGTCTCTTGCAACTGATCGACTAAACCCCCGTTGGGTTCCCCGGGGACGAGGCCGTCTGCATAACGCCACTGTGCCTCGGTGAGTTGGAGGTGCTCTGGATTTTCCAAATCAAGTTGTGCAATAATCATTTTGTATTCCTTTCTGACAATAGAGTCGAGCCGTGCGCTTCTAAGTGGCACGTCCCGCTTAACAAACATCTTGCCACAGCCGATAAGCGATGACAGTTGAAAAAGTCAGGAAACTTCCTGCAACAATAAATGGAATCTGAACTGAGATGTTAATCAGGAATCCGCTCGCAACGTAACCGGTGAGGAATCCTGTGCTCCAAGCTAAATGTGTAAGTCCGACACCGTGCCCTTTTTCATCCGGTTCGGTGAATTCGTTGATAAAACGCGGAATCGTCGTTGAGAGTGCCCACGCGGCCCCAGCCCCGAGTACCCCAAACACTTCAAGCGCGACTAAGGAATTGTGAAAAAACGCGAGCCCCAAAGCGAGCAGCGTCACAACAGAAGTTGCAACGAAGGCTGGCATGCGATGTCCGACAGTATCACATATTTTACCTATAGCCAATTGGCACCCGAAGGCGAACAGTAAGCTCAGTGCACCATAATAGCCAGTGGCTTTCACACCGGCAGCTCGCGAAATCAGTACGGGCATGAGTAGGTTTACAGTTCCCCAATAGTAGGTAGGGAGTACGCGTAAACCGATAAGCAGACGCATCTCACGTCGTCGGCACAAATTGACATAAGTTTGAACAGGGAGGCCTGTCCAAGCTCGCGTCTCACTGCTGCCGGTGGCTGCGTGCTGTTTCAATTTTGGTAAAAGGAGGCACGCACATAAAAACAGGAATCCTACCAGTGCAGCGGCCCCGCGGCCGAAAGTACTATAACCGATTCGGATAATTAGTTCACCGGCTAACGCACTGCCCAATGCACTTCCAACCGTTGAACTAATAAAGTAAAGCGCTGTCGCTAGGCCCAATCGATCCGGTGGTACCGCGGTGATGAGGTACGATTGCCCGCCAGCAGTCTTAAAACCGGAGGCGATGCCTTCATAGCAGAGAATGCCCCAGATAAAAAACGGTACTTGGGTTGTAAACATGCCGCCGGCTGCCACTGCCCCTGTCATGCCGATAAGCAGTGTCAGTTTTCGTCCAAACCGGTCGCTGAGAAAACCGCCAATCATCGCGGAAATTCCACCTAAGCCGAGTGGCAGGGCACGCAACAACGCGGCGAAGAGGATCTTTTCCCCTAAGACCTCTTCTGCATACACCGGAAAAAACATGAGCACGGGCCCGGTTACCAGGCCGATGATAAACACGATGATGCAGAGGAGGATAAAGCCGCGCGTCCACATTGCAGATGACTTCACTTGAAGAGAAACCGGTACCTTTCATATCGAATTCTCATTCGGAAGTAGACGTTCCTCCTGCCCGTCCTTGGGAAAGCCATATTTCTGGAAAATAGCGCATCAAACTATCTGTGATATTCGGTGCAGCAGTGCCGAGCCCGCAGGCACTCGTCGCTTTCATAACCGCACCGAGCTCTTGTAAAAGAACGTTGGGGGCTCGATGATCAGGGCGGTTTCCGTGTCGGGCTTCGGACAGTAGTTCTGTGAGTCGGTACGTCCCGATGCGGCACGGAAAACACTTGCCACAAGATTCCTCAGCGAAAAATTCCATCGCATTGTGTGCGATGTCCAGCATATCTCTGGTGTCATCAAACACCATGATACCGGCGGCACCGAGCATCGCGCCAATTCTTTGGAAGCTCGGTTCATCGATGGTGATGTCCAAGTCCTCGCCTGCGATAAAGCCGCCAGAGAGTCCTGCTGTTGTAATCGCTTGAATTGAACGTCCCGTCCCCGGTCCGCCTGCCCAATCATAGAGGAGCGTCTGTAGGGGTAACCCGAACGGTACTTCATAATTCCCCGGTCTCCGGATGTCTCCGGAGAGGCTAATAATTTTTGTTCCTGCGAAGTTTTGGTCATAACTGAGATTTTTATACCAAGCTGCGCCGTGTCGTAGAATCTGTGGTGCGGCGGCGAGTGTCTCGACATTGTTTACTGCGGTGGGCAAGTTCTCAAAACCGTGCGTCACAGGATACGGGGGTCTATTTCTGGGAAATGGGTGCTTCCCTTCCAGACTATTCAGCAGGGAGCCTTCCTCCCCACAGACGTAAGCCCCGGCCCCCCGTCGAAGGTAGATGTGGAAATCTAGGTTTTTGTGGAGGATATTATCACCAAGGAGTCCTGCTGCTTCGGCTTCAGCCAGGGCACGTTCAACTATTTTAAACGTGTGGGGGTACTCATATCGGAGGTAGATAAAGCCGCGTGTCGCGCCGGTGGCATAAGCAGCGAGTGTCATGCCTTCAATCATCGCGTGCGGTGCGTAATCTAAGATAACCCGGTCTTTGAAACAGCCGGGTTCTCCTTCATCGGCGTTGCACACAATTGTTTTCGGTTGACCGGGTGCATTTTTCACAGATTCCCACTTCGTGCCTGTTGGAAATCCTGCACCACCGCGCCCGGCTAATTGGCTCTGCTTCACTGTTTCAATAACATCGGTTGCAGATAGGTGGGTTAGAGCATGAATTAACCCTTCATAACCGCCGGTACGTTGATAGCCAGCAAGTGTATCGCGTTCTGGTTCACGGATTTCTGCGAAGAGACATTCCTCGTGTGTCCCCGGATTGGATGGGGGGAGTGGAGTCGGTTGCACTGAAAGCGTGTCTACTCTGCTACCTGTTAGTACTTGATGTGCTTTTAGTACTGGAACACAATCGTCGCAGCGCCCGGCGCAAGGCATCGGTGTCGCGCCCTCGCTTTTGAGTGTCTCCAGAATTTCTAAACCGCCTTTCAACCGACAAACAGGTCCTGTGCAAACACGCGGTGCGTTTTGCCCCGGGGCCTCCCTTGCAAAATGGTGGTAAAACGTTAATGTACCAAATAACTCGGCCAGCGGAATACGAAACCCTACCGCGATGTCACGCAGTGCGTCCTCAGAAATGAAACCGTCTCTGTCATGGAAAGCGTGTAGCACCCCCAAAAGCGGGGCAGGTGCATCGCGCCATTCAGCAATCAAGGCTTGATTGGTAGGGGCTGTCATCAAATATCTTCTCCTCAATTAAGGCAGACTGCGCTGTTTTGTCGCCTACTTAGAACCTGCTTAATTAGTTACAATGCCTTATAAAGACTAAGATTCCAGAGCGATGAATAAATCACCCTTATATTATATATCTTATCAGTTTTTTAGATTCTTGTCAACGTTTTAGTTCATTAGCCCTATCACCGGTTTCAGTTCGCTTGACAAAATTTGGAATGCATGGTTAAATGTAAGTTGAACTAAGTGCCAACGATGCACTGCACGCTATCTAAAGATATTTAATCCTGCTCTGGAGAAATTCTGATGAAAGACAACGAAAGTATGCTATCCAATGTGAATACTGCGTCTCAGCCTTCGCAACTCAAAATCACTGATATGCGTATCGTCCGAACGCAGGTCGGCGGGCCCATCGTGAAACTTTATACGAATCAAGGTATCTATGGGCTCGGAGAAGTTAGAGACGGCGCGAGTCCTACTTACGCGCTGATGCTCAAAAGTCGTATCTTGGGTCAGAACCCTTGCAATGTGGATAAAATTTTCCGATACATTAAGCAGTTTGGACACCATGCGCGGCAAGGCGGCGGTGTGTGCGGGATTGAAATGGCACTCATGGATTTGGCAGGGAAGGCCTACGGCGTGCCGTGCTACCAACTCGCGGGCGGGAAATTTCGCGACAAAATCCGGTGCTATAGTGATACCCCCTCTCTCAAAGACGCGGAAGAAATGGGTAAGAAACTGCAAGAACGCATCGACCGGGGGTTCACCTTCTTGAAAATGGATATTGGCGTTGGGTTATTGCGAGGAACCCCCGGCACCCTTTCTGCGCCACACGGGAATTTAGAGACGCATGACCTGATGCACCCCTTTACCGGCATTCGGCTCACTGATAAGGGCATCAGCCTCTTATGTGAGTATGTCGAGACAGTGCGCGGCATCATCGGCTATGAAATCCCGCTCGCGGTTGACCACTTCGGGCATATCGGCATTGAAGACTGCATCCGGCTCGGGCGGGCATTGGAAAAATATAACCTCGCATGGTTGGAGGATATGGTGCCGTGGCAATACACCGAGCAGTACGTCAGACTTTCCAACTCGTGTGCGACACCTATCTGTACAGGCGAAGATATCTACTGTAAAGAGGATTTTATGCCGCTTTTTGAGAGCCGAGGCATTGCGATCGCACACCCCGACATCGCCACATCGGGCGGCATTTTAGAGACGAAGAAAATCGGTGATTTGGCAGAAGAACACGGCATCGCAATGGCGCTCCACATGGCGGGCACCCCAGTCTGTGCTATGGCAAGTGTCCACTGTGCCGCCGCCACTGCCAACTTCCTCGTTTTGGAGAATCACTCCGTTGACAACCCGTGGTGGGATGATATGGTAACAGGATTACCGAACCCGATTATCCACGATGGCTACATCGAGGTGCCAGAAACACCCGGATTGGGAATCGAACTCAACGAAGAGGTGATTCGCGAGCATCTCCATCCAGATGCACCTGACTATTTCGCAGAAACGACTGTGTGGGATGCCGAACGCTCGCATGATAGGCTGTGGAGCTAACAACAGCAGACATCTCCCACAGAGTCTACCGTTACTTAGTAGATAGTTCGCTTACTCGTCGGTTAGCTGCGTGGGCAAACTCTCAATCATTTTCGCCGATTCTACGCTCACATAGACGATGCGCTCTATCGCTGTGATAAGGTCCCGCGGATGCTCAAACCAGCCGTTCGGATCGTTGACAATGCCGCTGTACTTGTCTTGCTTGATTTTGTAACGGTTGATAAACCATTCCAAGGGCGTTCTGTCGTTGACCACGTAACGATGCGCTTCTTCTGGAATTCCAGATAATTGGACGTGTTCATTGATGATGAGTGTTGTTTTCGTTTCTTTATCGGCAAAACGCATGGCTCGCTTCCCTAATAGAAAATGCGCCGGTTTTTCCTCCCAAAATAAGATAGGTGTCCGTGTCCGGGGTTCAACTGTTAGATTTGGGTATCGTTCGCCTGTCTCGTAATTGAGGTGGAGTTCGGCAAGACGGTTTCCTGCTTTAGCAAAAGTGCGGAATTCAGGTGCGAATGGGATATGTGGTAGCATCTTGGACAAATCGTTGGCGAATTGTTCTCTATAACTGGGTGCGTGGAGGAGCCCGTAAACGTAGTCGAAGATGTCGTCTTTGCTGATAGAGTCATCTTGATAGTGTTCTTGGAAATTACGCAGTGCCGTGTCCGAGATATTGTCAATCCGTTCCGGTGTGCCGCCGATACTAGGAAAAGCGTTTGCTGCGTCGGATGTATCCATAGGCTTCAGATATCGATAGCGTGGGAAACACTGTGCACCGGCTTCACAAAAGTTAAGATCAGTCATCGTATCTGTCATAAGGGCAGAAAATGGCTTTTTAGAACTGATGTTGGGGACACATATCACTCGGTTTTCGCTGGAACTGTCTGGGAAAATTCGATCTACTTGGAATTTCTCTTGTGCAAAGAGATAGTCTGCGTAACAATACGTGGCAATAAAGGGTCGGTACAAAGTTTTCCGGATGTAACCCTTATCAAATTCTGTCCCTTTCTTTCGTTTCAATTGGTCCCTCAGTCCTCGAGACCACTTAATATTCGTAAGATTGTTGTGATGGGATACCACCTCATCTACCGTGAGTTCAGGATTCGCCTCAAGTTCAGAAAGTGCGGCGAGGTAGTCTTGCGTCATCCGTCTTGCATTTTCAGCGCATGCCTCGCGAGAAAAATTGTAGAGGTATGCGTCTCTGTTTGTTGCCAATCCCAAAGAGTACAGCTGAAATATAGCATTATCCGCTTTGCCTGCTTTTGCCTGCTTTGTGCCTAGCGGATAAAACTTCGCAAATGCCTCGCTGCGTTGTCCAATCCAATCGTGGTGCTCATCGGGGGTGATTGTTTGCCAATCGTTGAACCCTTTTATAGAGACTGCCTTGCGGAGTGCCTCCAACTTCTCCTCACGTGTGAGGGAGTCGCCGATGTCATGGTAGTGGATGTGGCAGCCGTCGTGTATAGCGTTCGGATTTTTGATTAAAATGGTAATAGCGACAGGGGACTGAGTTGCATTCCCGAAAACGCCTTCCCCTTCGGAGCGGAGCCCGCGTGCATCACCTCGGAGGTTCAGGACATAGATAGAACTGAACTCCTCTGCCCAACATGCGCGAATTGCCGAATCGACCCTTCCAGTAATCCAACTACCAGGGGTGACAAATGCAACGACACCTTGTTCTTGGATCCTATCGGATGCCCAACGGATTGCCATCTTGTAAGTATCGTAAAGGTAACTTACTAGTGTTGTCGTTGAGCGAGCCACGTACGTGTTTTTTATTCGTTCTTCAAGTGCAGGATATTCCACATTCGGATTGTCATCCGAGGCGTTCTTCTGTCCTGCGGACCAGGGTGGATTGCCGACGATAACCTGGATTGAGAGTTGCTGTTGCCGTTCGGCGCGTTCGTTGTTGTCAGGCAGCCACTCCTTCGGCAAAAGCGTAGGAGCTTCCTGCTTGTTCAGGTTGAATGTATCGGTAAGGACGATGCCCTTAAAGGGTTCATAGTTGCTATCTCCGCCACGTCTTCCGCGGAAGGCTTCCTCAATATTGACGGCGGCGATGTAGTAGGCGAGGAGGACAATTTCGTTTGCGTGGAGTTCCTCCCGGAACTTCCGGTCCAAGTCATCAGGGCGAATCAGTTCGGATTGCAGCAGTTGAACCAGAAAGGTGCCGGTACCGGTGAATGGATCCAGCACCTGTACACCTTCATCGCTGAGGCTGCATCCAAACTCGTCTTGTAATATATCATTCACACTGTGTAAGATGAAGTCTACCAACGCAATTGGGGTATAGGCAATGCCGAGCCGGTCTGCCTCTTTTTTCAACCCCTTTTTGAAAAATTGTTCGTATAGCTCAGATAGGACCTGTTGCCGGCCTGCGCTGTTGTCTATACCGCGGACACGCATCCGCACGCTTTCGTAGAAGTCTTCTAAATTTCTCGTTTCGTTCTCCAGCCCGAATTCAGCGAAGTCCTGCTGTAGGTTATCTAACGCAGAAGCCACCGGGTTGCGTGAGGAAAAATCGTAATCCTCGAAGAGTGCCGCGAAAACGGGCTGGGTTAAGATGTGCTGTGCCATCATATCTATGGCGTTGCTCCGCGTGATTGTGTCGTTTATTGACGCTTTCAATTCTGTATGGAAGGCATCGAACCATTCACGAAGTGCCGTATTTGCAGGATTCTCCAATAGGTTTTCTATACGCCCAACAAGCCTGCCGAAAATAACGGCGACATCCTTTGCCCAATTTTCCCAGTATTTCTTATCGCCGCATTTCTCTACAATTTTTGGGAGGATTGCACTGATAGGAATATCCATCGGCATTAGCAGCTGCTGCACATCTGCGTCGGCACCCGGCACCCCGGCTCCAGCCCCACTCTCTCCACTTTTGCCGAAGATGAGTCTGTCAGGGAGTCTTTTGTTCAGATCTATGCTATTGATTTCAGCGTCCAATCTATCGTCGTGCGAACGGAGGGCACGCAGCACGCCCCAGACGTTGGCGAATCGTTGATTGTCATCTAGCGCGGCGGCGGCGTCCTGACTTGCTGGGATAGCCACGGGCAGCACGATGTAACCGAACTCCTTATCCTTTGCTTTCCTCATCACGCGCCCCACTGCCTGAACGATATCAATCTGCGAGTTTCGCGGGGTGATAAAGATTACCGCGTCGAGCGCCGGCACATCAATGCCTTCGGAGAGGCAGCGCACGTTGGAGAGTATGCGGCAAGTGCCCTCTTCACTCCCTTTTAACCAATCCAGGCACGCTTTCCGGTTCAAGGCGTGCTCCGTTCCATCGACGTGCTGCGTTTCGCACCGGAAATTTTCTAGGTATTGTTCTTCTGGTAAGTGTTCAACCGCACGCTCAATAACTGGATTCCAGTTTCTAACCAGTGCCTTTGACGCTCTAATGGTGTCGGTAAAGGCGATGACGCGTTTTAGCGGTTTGATTGAGTCTTCGCCGAGCGCCTTGTTCTCTGGGTTTTGTAGCGCACGCCAGCAGCCCACAATCTTTGTGGCATCGTTAACGTTCAGCTCATTGCTGACGGGGCCAGTCTCACCCCTCAAAGCAGCGTTGACACCCCCTTCCGCTACACCGAGCACAACGACCTTGTAGTCGGCGAGCTCTCCTATCTCAACCGCTTTGGAAAACGGGAGATGGTAGAATTCGCGTCCGTATTTCTCGTCGTCGTCCATAGAGAACACGTCTCGTTCATAGTTTGCGATTTTGGTTTTCACCGCTTCGGTGTAAATCTTTGGGGTGGCTGTCATATAGAGCCGTTTGTTAGCACGGATGCGAGTCTCATCGTGTACCAGAACGAAGGGGGAAAGCTGCCCGTCTGGCTGCTCTACACCGGTTGTTCTGTGTGCCTCGTCACAGAAGATAATATCAAACGGCGGTGCCCCGCCGGCTCCCTGGGCTTGCTCTACAAGTGGGAGTGAGTGATAGGTGCAGAAGACAACGCTCATTTTATCCGTATCAAGGGTTTTCAAGGTGTGTGAGATGGCTGAAGGGTTTGTGGTGACAGGGAGTTTGAGTTCCAGAATGGACGCATCTTCGGCTGTATTTCCGGCACGGGTATCAGAGCAGATGCCGATGTAGCTATGCGGGATGCCGCGCTGTTCTGACCATTCGCGCATCACTTGTGAAAGGAGCCCGATAGACGGCACCAGATAGAGGACCCTCCCGCCGATGCCGGCCAGCTGCTCTGCGATTCGGAGGGCGGTGAAGGTTTTGCCCGTGCCGCACGCCATAATCAACTTGCCCCGGGCGGCTTGTTTGAAACCTTCTATCACTTTCTCTAATGCCGCTTTTTGATGCGGCTTCAGGTTGAACCGTCTCTGTTGGTAGGTGAGCTGCTCGGGTGCCTCCAGGCGCAAGTCTGGCCACTTGAAGTGACTGCTTTCAAGTTCTCGGAAGTTCAGGATGCGGAGCTTGTCCTTTATCGGTTCTATGGTGCGGAGGGCGTTCTTTCCCCACCCTCCCCCGGTATTGACAATAATCCGTGAAGTGAAGAGCTCGCTTGCCGAGGCGGCGAGAAAAGAATCTATGTGTGGTTTTGAGAGTCGAGTGGTTTCGGCATAACACTTACATTGGATAGCACAATAGCCGCCCTCCCGTTGCTTTGCGACGATGTCTATGCCGATATCGTTTCTGTCGAAGTCTGTGCGGCGGGCTGCCCAGTCTTTCCAGCGCCAGACTTCAGAGAACTGTTGCTTATAGTCCGGGTCCTCGCTGAAGTATGTGAGCATCAGGCGTTCGAAAAGTTCGCCTTTGTGAGACTCAGATTGAGCGGCTTCGCGGATGTAGTCTAAGACATTTTGGAAGTCAGGATTGTTTTGGCTATTAGCACTGTGGGGGGTAAAGTAGGATTGCGTCAGTTGTGTCATATCAGGCTCCTATTTTCAAAGAGGGGGTGTGGGTTGTTTGTGGCGCGTTCCCGTGTTGAAGTGGTGGCGTTAACGGGTTTCGGAGAATATGAGGAGCGACTGGAGAGTCGAGTTCTGTGGCTGTGTGGAGCAAGAGAGTGAGGAACGAACGCGGTTGTGGGAGTGGATATGCGTGCGTGCACGAGGCCGTGCGGGTGCAGATGGCGTTCGGTGCTGCTTTCGCGGTAAAGGAACTTAACTTCTGTATAGTTAAGGGGGGGGTAAATCGTTATTTGGGAGCGCCGCAACTTCGCAGCAGCAACGTGCGTAAATGTCCCAAACGGAGCTCGGATATCGGCGGAGGCCACCGATTTTCGTGGTTGTCTAAGAAGATATGTGTCTGTCCAGCCGTTCATAAGCACTGATTTTCCGGTGTCCGATGCTGTGAGAAATATCCCAATTATTATACAATATGTCGACGGAGAATGCAAGTTCTATATCGATTATTATACTGCTAGAAGAATCCAAAGTTTTTATTTTCACAATTATTGTCTATGTGCTTGTCGTCAATTGGGCTCAGGTCTCGAATTTGATTACCATAGAGGCCAAGCCATGTCAGATTTTTGGCATGTTCCAAGCCGGTTAAGTTTTTGATTTCACTATCGCCTGCATCTAATCGCGTTAATTTTTGCATCTCCAATTCCGTAAGCGGGATTTGTTCAGGTAAACCGAGTGCTTCTTGTACTGCCTGTCGCAAATTGGGATCCGGCATCCATTCGTTTTCTGCCACTGCGGCAAAATCGGATGCAATACCAAGTACAATCAGAATGGCTAAACCGAATCGACAAATCTGTTTCATAACTATCTACCTCCCGGAATTACTGCCACGTAAACTTGAGAATGCCCGGAAACGTCTGAGGTATACACAACCGCTGTTTCATCAGGACTAAAAGACGGGTGCGGATGTGTCCATTGCGGTCCGTAGACGGTGTCGACCTTCATCTCCATCCAGCTGAGTGCCTGTTCTCTATCCGATGCCTGTTGCGCTGCGGCCCAATCCTCTGCGAGCGCGTACCGGTCAGTTTTCCATTGACTACCGCTTGAGGAGCTGTGCGGATAACAGATGGGCCTATGTTCTCCTGTTTCTACATCTACCAACCTTAAACCGATATCTGGATGCACGGTATCACATAAAATCTTGGTGCCGTCGCGATTGCTGGCAATGTGCCATGCATTGAAATCGGCAATTGTCTGCATCTGGAGCGTTTCCAACGAGATGCACCGGAGCGCATAGGGCCAGTAAGTTACAATCAGTTCGTCTTTGTTGCCGAGGAACGTTTCGTGAACGAGAAATTCGTTATTGTCGTGTTGATAGAGCATCCGGTTTTCGGTGCCGTCGCGTCTGATAGTCCACATCCGTGGTGCTGGATCGCCGGAATAGGCGATGAGGTCTGCATGTTTGGGATGGAACTGTGGATGGATAATTGTCTGCGTTGGAGAAGTATAGATAACCTCACCGCCGCTTCCATCGGTTGCTGTGACAGTGATGTGTGATTTGTCGTCGCGCTTCATTGCAGTGACAATGAACCGTTCATCGGCACTGACGCTACATTCACCGAGGCTGCTGCTGGGGAATGTTGCGAGTGTCCTTTCTGCCAACGTATCCAACTCAATTGCCTTGATAGTAGGGCCTTGGGTGTAAAAAAGCTGAGTGCCGTCTTTGGCAATCACAGCAGAGTATCCGTGGATGTCATCAGCATCGGTGAGCTGCACGATATCGCCATCGGGAAACGCGACCTGAAAAAAGTTGGGTTTCCCCGAACGGTAAGAGGTAAAAATTACAGCCGTTTGGTCGGGTGTGAACGAGGATGTGAGGAAATAGAGGTTGTGGTTAATAGATGTATCGTTGGTGAGTTGATAGCTCCGCGCCCCCGTTTCGGAATCTGTAAATTCTCTCAGTTCTGATGGATGAACGGTGGCTTTTCCGTACTTTGCCATGGGCTTATGACTCCTCATAATTTAAAATTACGTATCGGTATATTAGCAAAGTGTCAGTTTGTGTGCAATAAAAAAAATGATTCGGAAGGACAGGATCGGGCTGTCAATAATTTCTCATTTACCCCCATTTTTTTTGAAGTTTTGTGGTGAAAGGTTTTTGTTTAGAAAAGTGTGAGAAAAGCCGTGGGTTAGAGATACCCGAAACGGGGAAATCCAACATCTATGATAACGTGTTTTCAAGACATCTTCGCAGCAGCCTTTATTGTGCACTTGTAGACGAAAAAATGCCTTTATTGGGCTGCAGTAGACGAGAGAACGTTACTTGCGAATCAACATCTTGGGTGTAGCGGTGAAGTCCCCAGCGGTGAGCGTGTAAGTAGACCTCGCTCGCCACCGGCTCCCCGACGGCGTTCTGGCCATCCCAATACGCCGCACGTGCCCGAGTCCGGTAAAACTCTGCCTGCTGATGCCCGAACGCTAGTGTGCGGACGAGCGTGCCGTGTGCAAACAGGGGACGATTCCGCCGTGTGCGAGTAGGCGTTGGGTTGTCTCAGCGGCACCACTTTATTCGGTGAAGTGCTGCATGAACGTCTCAAGGTTCTCAGCGGTGGCGGCGGCTTGGCATAACTGCTTGAGGTGCTCGATGTCTTGGACGGCTTCCAGAGACGGTTTTAAGAGGTGCACCGCCCCAGGATGGAAGCGCGTCTCAAGGATATCTAAGATAGCCTCGATGTGTCCTTTAGCGCGTCCTTGTTCTATACCTTGTTCTATACCTTGCTCTATACCTTGCTCTATACCTTGCGCGATAAATTCATCGCGTAACAGTTGGAAATACTTCGATTCTCGCATCAGTCCCTCCGGTATCAGACGTTTGAAAAGCGACGCGTCATGCACAATACCCCCGAAAACCGACAGCGCACACAGTAAATCCCCTTGCGCCCCCTCATCCAAATCCGTACCTGTCGTCGCGGTTATACATCTTTGAAGCCAAGCCGCTGACTCCAAACCTTCAGGCGGTTTCATCAACGGCGTGAGCGGCAACAGCCCAGGCGCAGCCAACGCCAAAATAGATTCACCTGCTACTTCTATCAGACGGATAACCTTATACCGCAACCGATAGGCGTAGCCACACAGACTATATTCATACACACCCTCATCCCTTCGCCCCGCTGACGGATGGAAATACAGCACATTCGAATACACCGGCAGCTGGTATTCCCCGAGCAGATAGCCGTGATACGCTGCGTTTCGTGCCCACATCGGTTTGGGTGTGCTATCTCGCACCTGCAACTCTATGTGTAGGATAGCCTCTTCGTTATCAATACGGATACGCTTGGTGCTATCGACACGCTGCCCGATAACCACCTGTTGTTCCGTGTCAAGGTTTTCAAGCACCTGAACATTGTCCACCCCGAGTATAAACCGTGAGATGTCGTCGGCATGCTCCGTCAACAGCTCTTTTGCCATATTATCATAGTCTTGTGCCATAAAGTTATTATACACCAATGTGTTGAAAAAAGTCAAGTATTTGTATATTCGTATATTTCAGCCCATCAACCGCTGATGTGGCAGGATAGGTATTCTTTCTCTGTCCTCAAGGACAGTGGCAGGATAGGTATTCTGCCACTTTTCTCACAAACAAACCTAACAATATCAGACACAGACGACTCTCAAAAAAAATGGTGGTAAGCGAGGTCAATAATTTGTCTTGACAGAAATCTCTGAAAATTATATACTATGATTAACAGCATCTTTTTATTGTATCTTGTGTGGTTCGGCACGAGAATTCATGTTTTCAATCTAATCGATTACATCGTAGATTGAAATTGCAGTGTACTCATACGCAGGAGGAAATGATGAAACGGAGAATAAAAATATTAGGGTTGGTGGTGGCGCTGCTGATACTTTGTGCTGCCCCGCATACGTTTGCACAAAAAACATGGCAGAAGATTAGTGAATCAAAGTGGAATGCTGATTTCTCAGATATCTTTTTTGTAGATGGGCAGCACGGGTGGATTGTCGGGAGCCATTCAACGATTCTTCACTCCGCCGATGGTGGGCAATCCTGGGAGCAGCAACCGAGTCAACCGTTACCTTTTGATATTGAATTGAAAAAGGTTCGGTTTATCGATCCGAAGACAGGCTGGGCTGTCGGAGACAATGGGACGGTCCTGAAAACAACTGATGGCGGCAAGACGTGGATGAAAAAGAGTACGGACACACGCACCGCTTTGTTAGCAGTCTCTTTTGCCGATGCGCAGCATGGATGGGCGAGTGGCGATGGTGGTCTGATCATTAGTACGACAAATGGCGGCACAACGTGGACAAAACAAACTATCGAGACGAATAACACCGTAGAAGGCATTCATTTTATCAATCCACAAGTCGGCTGGGCAGCCGGTGGTGGCGGAACGCTCCTCTATACAACGGACGGTGGACAAACCTGGGAATTCCAGACGAGCGCGACGGTGAATACATTGGATGCCATCTTTATGCTGAATGAGAACGCGGGTTGGGCAGTCGGCTCTGGCGGTGCTGTCGTAGCAACAGCAGATGGGTCGAAGTGGGAGGTACAGGAAAGCAGTGTTCCGAACTCTAACGGCATGCCTGAACCGATTTGGGATGTCCATTTTGCTGATGAAATGTTAGGGCTCGCAGCTGCGGAGTTCGGTGTCATTTTGCGGACGACAGACGGGGGCAAAACGTGGAAGCCCCATGAACCGAGACCCGTCGCAGCACGGTTAACAGGCGTTCACATGATGAACAACCAGGAGGCCTGGATAGTTGGGAATGCTTCAACGATTTTACACAGTAAGGATGGCGGAGAGACGTGGGATGTGATTTCTAACTTGAGTAAGTTGCGGGCGGGTACCTTTTATAATGATCAGCTCGGGTGGGCAGTTGGTTTGTCTGGGACTGTTTTACATACGAACGATGGTGGCGAAACATGGAAGCCCCAAAATAGCGGAAACGTCTTTGAACTTTTCGGAGTGGGGTTTGTCAGTGAAAGCAAAGGCTACATCGTCGGGAGTAATGCTGCACTGGTGGAAACAGAAGACAGCGGGCAAACTTGGGCAGGCGTAAGCGACCCGCGCGATGAGGGACACGGCACCGTCAAACGGATTGTTTTTGAAGGACCGATGAGCTGGCGCGGGGCGATGGGCTCTTATGGACTCAGTTTCGGTACGCCGACACACGGTTGGGCTGTCGGTGAGACCGGCAGGATTATGCACACTAGTGATGGCGGGCAGACCTGGGTCAGCCAAGAATGTGACCCGATGATGACTGGGGCAGGATTTAATAATCTGTACGGTGTACATTTCATTGATGGAAAAACCGGATGGATAGTGGGGGATGCAGGAACCATCGCGAAAACAAACGATGGCGGAGAGACGTGGGCGACAATGCTAAAGGGTGCTGCCTTAAAAGATGTTTATGCCGTTAACCCGATGCTCGCCTGGATTGCCGGAGAACAAGGCACTATCATGGCTACCGTTGATGGCGGTACCGAGTGGATTGAACAGACAGTTCCAACGGCAGCGAACCTCAACGGTATCCTCTTTATTAATGAAAAAGAGGGCTGGGCTGTTGGTGAAAATGGCACAATTCTCCACACCACGGATAGCGGTGTAACCTGGGTAACGCAACCCTCACCAACAACGAATCATCTTTATGATATCATTCAAACACCAAACGGTCAGCTATGGGCTATTGGGGATTCAACCACAATTCTGCGTTACTAACTCCGCCTAAGCGAGACAGTTTAACCATGTATCCTAATGCTTATTGGCGCAGCTGCTTGGCTGCGCCTTTGAGGAGGAAGCACCGTTAATGAATAGATTACGGTTCTGTTGTCTGATGGCAATAGGAACCTTTTTATTAGTTTTGACAGACTTTGGGGGCGTTATAGCGCAAGAGGTGAGCGTTTTAACGTTAGCAGAAAGCATTGAAGTTGCCAAACAGAGCAATCTGACGATTCAGGCTGCCGAGGAGAACCTTAAAGCCGCTGAGGCACAGGTTCGCGTTGCTCGTGCTGGACTTTTGCCTCGCGTTACAGCCGATAGCAACTATACCTATTTCAAAGACATCCAAACTTCTGTGATTCAAGCCGGCGGGGGATTTCAACTCCCTATGCCCGGGGGTGAAGAGGAGATGGAACAATCGCCCCCACCGCCGAGTGCTGACAATGAATCAGAGTTGATTGAATTGGAATTTGGCGCGCACCATAATTTTCAAGGCGGGGTGAGACTCACGCAACCGGTCTTTGCATGGGGACGTTACTACTATGCATATCAGGCTGCAAAACTGAATTATGAAGCAACAGAAAAAGAATTAAGAGCTGCCTATAATCAACTCCGCTTAGATGTATCTCAGGCATTCTATCGGGTTTTAGTGGCAGAAGAGTTTGTGAGAGTGGCGCAGCAAAGCGTTAGGTTGGTTGAAGAGCAGTTAGAAATCGCACAAACCACCTTTGCAACAGGCACCGCGACTAACTTTGATGTCCTCCGTGCAAAGGTCCAGTTGGCAAACGCAAAGTCTCAGTTGGTTCAAGCGAAAAACAGCGTTAGAACCGCGAAAGATTTGTATAAAACCCTTCTTAATATCCCCCTCGGTGAAGAAGTAAAAATTCAAGGCGCTCTTGAAATACCAGAGGTTGTCCTTCAGTTGGATGCCTTAATACAACGTGCTTATGAAAATCGGCCGGATATCCAACGTTCTAAATTAAACGAGCACGCTCTACAAAAACAGGTGGATGTCGCAAAATCGCGCAGTAGACCTGATTTAAATTTTTTCACTAATTATCAAATTTCACATAGCGAAAGACTCACACGCATGAACCGTATCTGGAGCCTCGGATTCCAAATTAACATCCCGATTTTCGACGGGTTTGCGACACGAGCGACAGTGCAGCAAACCGAATCTGTGCTCAAACAAGCAGAATTAGGGAGTCAGCAACTCACATCGGCAGTAGAATTTGAGGTGCGCTCGGCATACTTGAGTCTGCTTGAGGCACAAACCTTGATTGAGGTACAGCGTGAAACCGTTGCACAGGCGCATGAGAGTGTCCGCATCGCAAATCTTCAGTTTGAAAACGGCATGATTACGACGGTTGCCTTAACAGATACGCAGCTTGCTCTGGCACAAGCTGAAATCAGCCGCCTCCGTGCATATCACGATTATGCCATCGGTTTGGCGCAGTTAGAAAAAGCAGTCGGAGCTCCGCTGTCAGAATAGTTCTAAATCAACGTCTAAAAAGGAGAAAACGGAATTGAAAAAAGTATGGATTGGCATTATAGTACTACTGATAATAGGGGTTATTATCGTGATAAGGTTTCAGGAACCGGATACGCCGGTAGAGGAACTGCCAGAAACTGTAATCCTTAAGCCGGTGGAGGTTACAAAAGCCAAACGGGGTGAAATTCGTTCGGAACTTGAGTTATCAGGAACAATTGAAGCAGAGGCACAGGTCAGTGTATTTCCCAAAATTTCCGGACGCATCATCTCACTTTCCATAGATGAAGGGAATAGGGTGAAAAAAGGCGATGTGTTAGCAATTATTGAGCATGAGGAGCTGGAGTTGGCTGTACAACAGGCAGAGGCGACGTTGGAAGCCGCTGAAAGCGCCTACAAGCAGACGAAGCTGCTCGCAGAAGTCCGCGTCAGGGCACAGATTGCACAAGCGCAGGCCCAATTTGATGCGGCGACAAGCTCACTCCAACAAGTGGAAGACCTCTCTGAAATCCGGGCGGTGACACAGATCGAACAAGCAGAAGCCGGATTGGACGCCCTTGTCGCCAATCTTCAAAAAATTAAGAGCGGTGCGCGCAGCGAAGACCGGCAGCAAGCACGTGCGGCTCTGAACCAAGCTGAGGCAAATCTCGAAAACGCCAAGCGCAACTATGCTCGTATGGAGAAACTCTTTCAAAACGGTGCGATTAGCGAACAGTCACTTGAAAGCACCAAGACGCAGTTAGACATTTCGAAAGCACAACATAAGATTGCCTCAGAACAACTTCAACTGATTGATAACGGTTCAAGGATTGAGGATATCCAAGCGGTGGAAGCACAAGTTGAACAAGCCTCTGCGGTTCTAAGATTAGCGCAAACGCAGGCGGCGACGCGAACGTGGGAAAAGGACATCGCGCTCGCCGAGGCACAAGTTGAAACGGCACGGGCGGCCCTCACCTCGGCGCGAGCCTTAGAGAACGCTAAAAGTTGGGAGGGAGAAATTACGACTGCGAGAACGACTAGAACGCAAGCACACGTGGCTTTGAAGCTTGCACAGAAACGCCTACGGGATGCGACGATTACCGCCCCAATTACAGGCGTTGTCTCACAACGTTACCTTGAATTGGGCAGCATGGCGGCCCCTACAGCACCGATATTTGAGATTGTTGATATTGACACGCTCAAAACCACCGTTGAGGTAATTGAGGCACAGTTAAGCCAATTGTCAGTAGATCAGTCGGCAAGCGTGGAGATTGATGGGATAAGTACGCCTCTCTCCTCTAGAGTGGCGTTTATCAGTCCTACAATACAGCCGACGCGCCGCACGGCAACTGTAGAATTTCAGATTGAGAATCCAGATAGCAGGCTTAAACCGGGCATGTTCGCCAAAGTCACCGTGCCGATTAAGGTTAACGCCGATGCAATTCTAATTTCACGTTCTGCACTGATTGAAAACAGTGATGCACAGCAACGCGGGGCGCGCTCCGTTTTTGTAATTGAAAACGGTATGAGCCAGCGACGTGCCGTGCAGATTGGGCTTTTAAAAGAAGGATTGGCTGAAATCCTCAGTGGGCTCGCAGAAGGCGAAGCGGTTGTTACTGCAGGACAGCATTCTCTCAAAGATGGCGAGAACGTTACAGTCGTCAATCCGTAGTCAATTTTCGTTGGAGCAAAGCTCGCGTCCGCATTTCATTAGAGACATTTTGGCCATTTCGAAAAAAAACTTGACTCAAGCATCGGGGTACTGTAGCATGAGATAACATCGCCGATTAGAAACCCAATCATGGATGAAGCAAATGAAAGTGGAAAAACTTCACGGGTCTGCAGTTATGTCGTCCCAACTTGTTGAGTTGGAGAGGCTTATACAAGAAGATTCAGCGTGCATCTTCGGGCCGTTTGGGTTTCAGAAGAGCGGAAGAGTTGTTGTGACAAGTGCACCGGCGCGGCTTGATATTATGGGCGGTATTGCAGATTACTGCGGTGCGAACGTCTTTGAAATGACGCTCAGCCGCACTGCGACTGTTATCTCTCAAGCGCGTGAAGATAGGAACATCCGGGCAGTCACACTGGGCATCGGATCCCAATTTTTCCTGCAGACACCGCATTTTGAGACTGAAGAGAATATCCAATGGTTAGGCAATCAGAGGGTAAAGAGTGGTTTTCAGATATCGCTTGATGATTTCTATAGTAATGGGAATCTCAAAACTTACTCCGAGATTCATGAACTGCTCAGCAAGAACTCGATGTCTGCCTGGGTCGGGTATATCCTCGGTGCTTTTTATGTACTTCTTAAAGAAGGCTGGGTGGACCAGTTTAAACACGGGGCGGCAATTATTCTCAGCAGCAATATTCCGAGCGGCACGGGCATTGCATCCTCTGCGGCGATTGAGGTGGCAGCCTTGATGGGAATTAACAGGCTCTACAATCTGAATTTGAGTGAACTTGAGCTGGCTATAGCTGCCCAAATCGTTGAAAATCGTGTTGTTGGTGCGCCGTGCGGTATTATGGACCAGGTGACTGTGACATCAGGCACCTCGGAAAAGGTGCTTTCTATTCGATGTCAGCCTCGTGCGCTGCCGCAAGCAAAAGAGAGGGGCAGTTTTTCAGGGCAGACTCACATAGCCGAAGCCCCTTATGAAATCCTTGAATACGTCTCGTGTCCGATGCATGTCAGTTTCATTGGAATTGATACGAAAGCCCCGCGAAGTACCACAAGCGATGCCTATATTGACACCCGGACTGCTGCTTTTATGGGTTTGACAATTTTACAGCATGAATTAAAATTCGAGAGTAACTATCTGTGCAACTTGTCTGTTCAAGAATTTCATGAACGGTGTGAACCGTTGTTGCCAGAGCGTATGCACGGAGCGGCGTTTCTTACAAAATACGGTGAGACCGTGGATACTGTGACCTCGGTCAGTCCGGAGAAAGTTTACGCTATCCGGAATTGCGTGCAGCATCCGATTTACGAAAACGCGCGGGTTAAGCAATTTATTACCGCCCTTAAAAATGTAGACAGATACCCGGAACGCAGGTATGAGTATCTCAGAGAAGCTGGGGAGTTGATGTACGAATCAAACAAGAGTTATCGAGAACTCGCTGGGCTGGGTTCGCCTGAGGTAGATGGGCTTATCAACATTGTTCGAAAAATTGGAGAACAGGGTGGTATTTACGGTGCGAAAATTACGGGGGGTGGGGGCGGCGGCACTGTGGCTTTGCTCTGCTATGGTACTATGTCGCCCGCCTTGACACAAATTCTTGCTGCCTATAAGCTCGCTTGGGGACTTGAGGCAGACAGTTTTATAGGCACTGCTCCCGGCGCTTATGAATTTGACCACCACTTGTGGGAATTGAAAGAGAGTGAACCGCTTACACATTTTTAGGGTGTACTCCGGCCAAATAGGCAGTGATGAGCAAGGCAGCGGTATAAAAAAAATAGTGAAACATTTTAGAAAGTGAAAGTAAACTGTGCAAAACTCACAATCTCTTAATGAGGGTAGCTTAGCGGCAGAACCGCGTAACCGCACCGATATCGGCGTTACTTGGCGTGCAATTCTGATCGCTCTTTTCCTCATTCCGCCTAATGTATTTTGGGTCATTGAAGTTGAGTGTGTCTGGCATTCCGGACACCCGACTACGATATCCCTATTCTGGAACGTTGTCCTCAACATCTTTTTTCTGATTTTGATAAACCTGTTTATCAAGCGTGTTGCCCCGAAGGCTGCGTTAACACAAGGCGAGATGATTACCATCTACGCGATGCTCTCCATCGCCTCTGGTTTGGCGGGGCACGATACGCTGGCTCTCACAATTCCGGCCCTCCCGCATGCCTTCTGGTTCGCAACAATAGAGAATGATTGGGCGGACATGTTCCACACGTATATCCCGCAGCATCTTGTGGTTGCCGACAAGGAACTGATTCGGGGATTTTACGAAGGCAATACGCCATTCTACAACGCGAAGATTGGTGGGGCGTGGATAAAGCCTACGTTGTGGTGGACCTCGTTTATCCTCGCCCTTGGTACGATTATGATCTGTCTGAATGTGCTAATTCGGAAGCAGTGGACAGAGCACGAAAAATTGGCGTATCCGATTATCCAGCTGCCGATGGCCATAACGGAGCGCGGTGGGACCGCCACACTGTTCCGGAATCGGATTTTGTGGTACGGTTTTATCATCGCTGCAGTATTGAATATATGGCACGGCCTGGCACACTTTTTCCCGGTGTTACCTGATTTCAGCGTCCGGCATAATGCCCGCAATTGGGGCAGATTCTTTACAGAAAAACCGTGGAACGCTGTGGGAAATATTCCGGTTCCGTTCTACCCGTTCGTGATTGGCTTAGGGTTTCTGCTCCCGCTCGACCTCTCTTTTTCGATGTGGTTTTTCTTTTTGTTTGAGAAGGCGCAGCGAGTTTTCGGGAGTGCCTTGGCAATTCCAGCCCCGTTCCCTTATAACAGCGAACAATCCATCGGGGGCTGGATGGCAATTTTCGTCATCGCCCTCCTTGTCACACGCAAACACATTGCGAAGGTTGTCCGCACCGTTTTGGGGGTGCATGGCGGTATTGACGACTCTCAAGAGCCGATCCGTTATCGGACAGCAATTCTGTTGATAGTGCTTGCGAGTCTCTATATTATTTGGTTCTGCCTGAAGGCCGGGATGACGCTTCCGATTATTCTGCCGTTCTTTGCTTTTTTCTACGCCATTTCAATAGCCATCACGCGTGTACGTGCGGAGCTCGGCCCGCCTGCGCATGAAATGGCTGGTATGTGTAACGCGCAGCAGTTCCTCATCAATATCTTAGGTACGCGTGCGATCGGACCCAATAATTTGACTGTTTTCCCCTATTTCTGGTTTTTCAGTGGGCGCGGCTACCGTGAACACATTATGCCGCATCAATTAGAGGCTTTCAAAATGGCAGAACGTGCGAAAATGAATACCAAACGACTCGTACTCGCGATGGTTATTGCTGTCGTTTTCGGTTCTCTTGCCTCCTTTTGGGTGACACTCAGCGAACTCTATCGCTTAGGTGGTGCGATAACCGGTGCCGGAGGCGGCATCGGCCCATCTGTTGGACATATTGGACAATTTGGCTGGCTCGCAGGGCTGTTTGCGTTCCCACGCGACCCGGATATTCCGGCGATGAGTTTCATGGCCGGCGGAATGTTCTTCACTTTCTTCCTGATGATCATGCGGATGCGATTCATTTGGTGGCCTCTCCACCCCGCCGGTTATCCTATCTCTATGACGTTTGGTGTAGGTTATTTTTGGAGCTGCCTCGTTATTAGCAGCTTCCTCAAGTGGATGGCTCTCCGTTTCGGTGGCCCCGGCACCTATCGCAAAATGGTCTTCTTCTTTTTTGGTGTTATCCTTGGCGAATACTGTGTCGGGGCGTTCTGGAGCGTCTTGAGCGTCATTATTCGAGAACCGATCTATGACTTCGCCCCGGGTTAGAATAACTGGGCTGTCGGGATATTTCCTCATTATGACAAAAATCTCAACAATTTACTTGTGGGCCCCGTCCATCATTCTCATGTTATTAAGTAGCAGTATCTCGGCAGATGAAGGCAGCCATGCCGCTGAATTTCTCAGCCACGGTGTGGGTGCGCGCGCATTAGGAATGGGCAGTGCATTCGTCGCTGTCGCAGACGATGCCACCGCTACCTATTGGAATCCTGCCGGACTCACCAGAGTCAAAAAACATAGTTTTGCTGCCATGTACTCTGATACATTTAGCACTGGAGACGGGAATTGGCTGAGCAGAGGTTTGGTTAACTATAATTTCATGAACTACGTCTACCAAATTGAAGACATCGGGAGCCTCGGGCTGAGTTGGATCCGGCTCGGTGTTGACGATATCCCGCGCACCACTTTCATTGACACCAACGGTAATGGCATCTTGGGCGATTTTCAGGATAAAAACGGCAATGACATTAAAGAGTCCGGCGAACCTTATATTGATCGTCCGGAGGTTGCAGAGTATTTTAGCAATACCGATACTGCGATTTTAATCTCCTATGCACGTCAACTGCATTCTATGGCAGCTGTGGGGCTAAACTTCAAATTCCTTAATCAGGTGATTTTTGAGAACACCGGCCGCGGCTATGGGGTTGATATCGGTGTGATGGTGGCACCGTACCGTGGGCTCCGACTCGGTACGCTGTTATTAGATGCGACAGGCACGCAGGTGCAGTGGAATACCCCGGACGAACCGACATTTACACGGGGGCGGCGGCTGAGACTCGGTGCTGCTTATCACTTCACAGCGTCACGTTTCGGCAAAGGCATCCTCGGTGCAGATTTTGAAACAGATCAGGCGGAGCTCGGGGAAGCCACAAGTCCGGGCGGTATACTGTTTCGCATCGGTGGTGAGTATTGGCTCTTTAACACGCTCGCTGTCCGCGGCGGCTGGAATGGACATGGGCTCTCTGTCGGTACCGGCTTACGTTTGAAAGTGAATACGATGTCATTTTTTGTCGATTACGCTTTTAACACGCATACACTCGGGGGTTCGCAACGAATCTCTGTTACTGGGGAATTTTAGATTAGTAGTGAATTGGCAAATTGCTCAATCCGTGACTGAGATAAAAGGTAGGTACAATTTAGATTCAAATTACAAGCAATAGAAGACGTTAAAGAGAAGGCGCGTTCTCAAAAACCGTTTCAGTCCCTACTTGAATCCGGACAGGTGCTAAATAGTCGTGAACTGTATCCATATTTACACGCACCCCGAGCCCGGGTGCATCTGGAACCTGAACCGTGCCGTCGGATTCAATGCGCAACGGCACCGTTGTCAAACGTTGTGACAACGGCGAACCGGCGGCTGGGTACTCCAATAGGTTAAAATCCGGATTCGTCGCAAAAACGTGAAGCGAAGCGGCAAGACTGAGGTGGCTTTTGAAGGTATGGTTGACGTACTGGATGCCGTGTTGTTCTGCAAGTTGACGGACCTGGAACGCTGTCGTCATGCCGCCGATCCGGCCGACATCAATTTGCACGAATTGGACACCACCGTGGATAATTAGGTCCGCCGCCATCCGATAGGTATTTGAACCTTCACCTGCTGCAATCGGTACGGCTGGATCCATTTGAGAGAGCAAACGGTAGGCAGGAATGGCATCCGGTGCGAGCGGTTCCTCTAGCCACGTTGGAGAAAATTGTGCAAACGCTTCGGCACGCCGGTAAGCCGTCTCATAATCTTCTTTCCATACGACACCGGCATCGATCATAATTTGTGCTTCTTCGTGCATACCGTCCCTTGCAGCACGCACAAGCGCGAGGTCATTTGCTTCCCCCAATTTCCCCATCGGCCCCCATCCGAACTTGGCAGCACGATATCCTTGTTGACGCAAACCTACTGCAATCTGATAGGTAGCCTTTGGCGTGTCTCCAAAGAGAACAGACGCGTACGGCAGTTTCGGATGTGCTATAGTAGATGTGCCTGACATCGCTGCCAATAAACGGTAGACAGGTTTCTCTAGATGCTGTCCCATAATATCCCACAAGGCGATATCCGCGCCGCTGTAGGCATGTTGGATATGCTGAATATCCAAACCGTTCCGCATCGCCTTCTCATGAAGTCGAAGTACATCTTCAACACTGTCAAACGTTTCACCAATCAACGACGTACGAATGTTGATGATATTCCCGTGTGACATTGGGCAGCAGTAGGCAGCGATAGATACTAAAGGCGAGGCATCGCATTCACCCCAACCTTCCAGCCCGGTATCAGTCCGAATTCGGACCAAGAGAGTATCTTGTGTACCATCCGCTGCATCTGTGATGTCAGGCATACGTAAATAGAACGGATCAACAGCGATAATTTCCATGTTTTTGTTTAGAGATTGCCTGCAAATCGTTCCGACATCCGATTAATTTGTCATCAGAGTCTTTTTGGCTTAGTCTTTTTCACTATTGCCGTTTGGCAAACGTTCCGGGGCTCCGGTCTTCTCCGTTGCCTTAGCGGATACAATCCGGAGCATTGATATGACAAACCACCCGAATAGCCCTGCGGCGGCACCAGCACATACCGCAAAGGCAGCCCCCTTTGACGTGCCAAGCCGATCCAACGTTTCGCGATCCAGTTCACATGAAAGATTTTTTAGATTTCTAAGCGTGAGACTCTCTCTTTCGCCGTGTTGTATGTACTCAAGAGTTGGGGGCTGTGAGCCCTCCATTTTCAGTTCGGCGTTCCAAGAGTCGGTTGTCACATTGATATGATTTTCTCCGGTGTCACCGACCCAACTGGTTTTCACTCCTTCTACACCGGAAGCGTTACGAATCGGTTCAAGACGCGTACGCGCGAGGATGCTTCCCACAAGGTCGATGGCAATGTCTTTAGATTTTGCTAAGGCATTTTTTAAATTTGTCGAATTCACAGTTTTCTCCTCTTTTTCTCGCAACAGGTCAAAAAGTCCCTCGCGAGATAGGTTAAAGCACTTTCTTGCTAAACTCACCTGAGCACTACTGGATATAAGATAACGTGAGTTGTATAAAAGAGAGTTGCGTTCGGTATAAAGTAACTCCTATAGTATAATCGGGGCAGCAACCACTGAACCGGAAGGAGTTGTTTCTGAATATTATATCGCTTTTATGAGAAATTGACACCTTTTTTTCCGTCTAAAAAACAGAACTCCTACTTTGAGTCGTCCATCAGTTCGTGCCAGAAAGAACGGGAGGGGCGGTTCATGTTGTCGTACATCCGATAGGTTCCGTTTTTGCAGAATTCATAGAGCGCCTGCGTTAAAGGAATTTCAAAACCGGCTGTTTCTGCTTCCTGAAGAAAATAGGGTAATTCTGGAAATTTCACGACGAGGTTATCGCCTGTGCCGTCCAGGATGCGTGAGGCGATTCTGTCAAATTCGCCACGCCATCCGTTGCCCATGCCGACAGCTTCTCGAATAGCTTGCGGTTCAACCCCTGCGCGAATACCGAAAGCGATTGCTTCCATAAACGCGGCACTTCCAAGTCCCATCGCCAATTGGTTAACCCCTTTAACGATTTGTCCAGTTCCACTTTCGCCACAGTAAACGACGAACTTCGGTTCGCCGAGAATTTCAAGTATCGGGCGGCAGCTTTGGACAACTTCTGGAGCACCTCCGACAAAAATTCGGAGTGTCCCGGTTGATGAGCCGTGGGGACCGCCGCTGACAGGTGCGTCTATGAGCGTTGCCCCTTGCCGTGTGAATGCTTCGGACAAACGGCGGGTTTCAGAGGCTTTTGTGGTGCCGAGGTCGATGAAGACTTGCCCGTTGCGGGCGTTTGGAATCAGTTCGCTCTCGGCGACGTTAACGAAAATATCAGATGAGCGAAGGCTGCATAGGATAACATCACTTTGTGTGACGACATCGGTTGCATTAACCGCTGCGGTTGCACCAGCTTCGGCAAGCACGGTACATTTCTCAGGTTCTATATCAAAGCCGATGAGCGGATAGCCGGCGTTTAGAAGATTTTTTGCCATGTACCCACCCATATTTCCGAGTCCAATAAAACCGGTCATTTTTTGAGAATTCATCGGGGGCTCCATTTTTCTTGTATCATTCACTAATGAAAGAAATGATCTGTTGGATTTCAGCCTCGATTTTTTTTATTTTCATGCAACCGTGCCTATAAAGTTGAGGCGGCCGGGCACTAGCGAGGCTGCCAAGCGCGCCTACAACGATTTGTGTACGTTATTCTTGGTGCAGTGTAGCTGACCTGCGTGGGGGGCTGAATTCCTGTTCGGTCAACGGGATTGCATCTTTCTGGTAAACCTGTACTCGATAAGAACCGTTGTCTGGCACAAACATAAGTCCTTCTTCGCTGACAGTGACAGATTTTGGTTTGCGGAGATATTTCTGCGGTTCAAGGTCGGCCATATCGCGCATCCGATTAGGACTTGCGTTCGTCATCATGTAATCGCGCGCGACTTTTGACAACGTAGCATCTCCAAGGAATTTTTGAACGTACCGCCCCTCAGCGTTGAAGAGTTGTACCCGATCATTACCGGTATCCGCCACGTAAATATCACCGTGCAAGTCTACGTCAATGCCAGCAGGTCGATTGAATTCGCCGTTTCCGTCTCCTGATGTCCCGAATGTGAAGAGAAAATCCCCTTCTGCTGTAAATTTCTGTACCCGGTCGTTTCGCCAATCAACAACGTAGACATCACTGAGTTCATCGACAGCGATGCCCCAAGGCATGTTAAATTCGCCTTCTCCAGTGCCGTAACATCCCCATTGTAATAGAAATGTACCTGCTTTGGTAAATTTTTGGACTCTATGCGCGAGGCTGTCAACGACGTAGAGGTTTTCGTCCGGATCTAAGGCAATGCCGGCAGGTCCATTAAGTTGCCCCGGGGCTGTTCCGTGCTCGCCCCAGGTTCGGAGATGTTCGCCTTCTTTGTTAAACGCGACGATCCGGTGCAGAAATTCATCTGACACGTAGAGGTTTTCGTCGCTATCGGAAGTAATAGTAACTGGCCATGTAAATTGGCCTTCGCCGCGTCCGTAGCGTCCGAGGGTCCCGAGGTCTTCGTCATCAACGTTGTACTTCCGAATCATCGCTGTGCCGGTGCTGCGACACATGATATATAAACGTCCCTCTTTTCCGAGGGCGATATCAATAGGAAAGTTGGTTGTCCGGCGCATACTGAGACATTTGAGGTATGGAAAGCCGGCTCTCAATAGGCCGTAGGGTCTGCCCATGATGCACCTCCATTTTTGATGGCTCGGTTCACTTAGGAATAGGAAAACGGATGAATTTGTTCGAAATTTCCTGTGACAATAGGGTTTGCGTCAACGCCCATCCACTGTTCGAGTATGGTCCCGTATATCCCGCGGAAATCAATAGTATGTTCCAAATCTTCGCCATGAACCCAACGTGCAGGGTCAAGGGATGGGTACTCAGCATAGAGTCCGCCCTTCACCTTATCGCCGATAATAAACGCACCACCGCCGGTGCCGTGGTCTGTACCGCTAGCATTGTCTCGGATGCGGCGGCCGAATTCCGTGAATACGAACATGACAACTTCTTCGGATGCGTTCTGTGCACGTAAATCTGTGAAGAATGCTTGTATCGCTTCCGATAATTCCTTTAACAATCGTGGATGTGTTGGGACTTCGTTAGCATGGTTGTCGTAACCACCGTGCTGAGTGTAGAAGACGCGGGTGCCTAAGTTAGCGAGATGTACGCGTGCGACATCGCGCAAGCTTTTGGCAATCGAGCTGCTCGGGTACTCAACATCGGAAGTATACATGGCAGGTGCCTTTTTAAGTTCATCAGCCCCTTTGATTACATCGAGTCCTGTCTGGCTGAGGTAATCCATGACAATCCCGCTTCCAACGGTGCCGCTATACATCTGTTTGAATATCTCGAGTGCCTGGGTGCGTTGTGTTTCATCGCCTATGCTGGTCATCAAACCGTAGTTGTCCAAGTCGCCGACCGATGTGACAGGGATGCCGGCGAGCGTGCATGCCCGGGGGAGTCCCTGCCCGAAGCTAACACAAGTTAGCACGTTTTGACTTTTTGGGTCCAATTCACGGACGAGCCTGCCAACCCAACCTTCATTACCAATTTTATCGGGTTCACAAGTATGCCAGATATCCATTGCCCGGAAATGAGACCTGTTGGAATCTGGATAGCCGATTCCCTGTATAACAGCAACATCGCCTTGGTCGAACATCTTTTTGAGGGGTGCAGCGTGCGGATTCCACCCGAGTGTATCGTGTAACGGGAGGACATCTCCTGCTTTAATACCTACAACCGGACGGGCATCGTGATAAATCCCGCTGGTGTAAGGGATGAGGGTGTTCATGAAATCGTTGCCGCCCGTTAACTGGACGACGACGAGGACTGGGGCATTCTTTGTATCAGTCATTTTCGTTATCTCCTTCCCAACTTCGCGGCATGCGTTTTCACACGTTGCTCTTTGGTAGTCATGTTATGTTACGCGTTCAGAGCCCGTGCGGTATGATAGATTAGCAGAGTTGATATTCTCTTGATGCAACAATTAACTGGAGCAGATTAACGACACGCTCTTGATTTTCCCTAGAAGCTGCTTCGTCTTCAAAATCCAATTGACCGGTTTCTTCAGCAAATTGGATCAGATATTGACGCGTGGTGCCGGCGACTGTCATTGGGCCGGCAAATTCAAGGCATTTCTCAACGAATGTTTCTGATGATAAGGAATTCTCAGAACTTTTGTATTCTGCAGAGAGACGTTCGATAATATCTTGGATCCCCGGTTTGGAGGCATCGCTGACTTCCTGCACAGCGAAATTAACGCGCGACGTGAGTAAACCGCCATCAATCCATTCCTTACCGGTGTGCCAGCCTTCAACCGTGGGTGGATTTAGGAGCTGCTGCCCCATCAAACTTGTGGCCCCGGCGTACCGCGAGATGCCCGGTTCTGGCTGTTGAAAGGTACCTACTAACTTAAGGATACCTGTCACCAGTTCGGTTGGGCTTTTGACTTTCTTAAATCGAGCTGCTTTAAAGAAGTCGGAATTGAAGAGGGTGCTAAGGATTTGTACCATATTCCCATCGGATTCCATGAACACGTTTGCAAGTACGTCAATCGCCTCCGGATCGCTAGGGGGTGTGACATTCCATGACGGCACCTGCGGCTCATCGGCTACGAAGAAATTATATAGATGCCGTGCGATAAACTTGGCACAAGCGGGTTGCTCTACAATAATGTTAATGATATCGTTGCCGTTAAAGTGCCCTGTGTGTCCTAAAAAGTTTTTTTCACCGTCGTCATGTTCTTCTTCGACAAATATGAATTCGGGTGAATGGTAACCGTGGGGGTACAAAGGAATAGGTTGGGCGAACGTCCAGCCTGTAAAGGCACGTGCACAGTTCTTAATGTCATCTTCCGTATAGTTTCCTACTCCCAATGAGAAAAGTTCCAGGAGTTCCCTGCCGTAATTTTCATTCGGTTCTCCTTTCCGATTTTCATTATTATCAAGCCAGAAGATCATCGCCGGGTCTTTCGAGAGTTCCAGCAGGATGTCCCGCATTTTTCCCATCCCGACGCGCCGAAATGTATCAATCTGATCTGTCGATGCAAGGATGTGCTGATTCTTTCCGAGCCCCGTGGCGAACACATGATGCCAGAACAGTGCCATCTTTTCTTGGAGTGGGCATTTATTGTTCAGCATCCGATATATCCAAATTCCGACGTAGGCACCCTCTCCGCCAAAGTAACGTTCTAAGATATCCTCTTCAATCGGGGTACCACGTTCGGGATGTAGGAGCTCGTCAACTACGTTCTCGTAGCCTTTTTCAACATAGGTTTCAAGTTCGGCGCGGGTTGCTCCGAACCCCGCGCGGCGCATGAGATGCGCCATCATATCAAGGTTAGCATGTTGTGCATGTCCTGATGCAACGCCGTTTCCTGACATGTTATCCTCCGTTCTTGCTGGAGCCAGCTGAGGCTCCGCCTATAGGTTACATCTGTCCATAATGTGGAATACCTATAGATTTCACACGACTGGGGTTAATGTGGTGTAAACTACGGTTTTGGCCATCTCAACTGATGCATCATAATTTACAATAATTAGTAAAAAAAGTCAAATTTTTGATCGTGCTCTGAAAATGATGTGGGAGAGCAATCTATAATAGAATAGAATAGGTTAAAACATGACTGAAATTTAGTTGGCACAACACCTATTATGGTAGATTTATCGAATGACATTAAAGCCAAATTTTGCTATAATGTCTACTACGGAAAATAGCATGCTGTGCATGCCGAAAATCGTTATATGGTGTTTTGGAAGCTGCCTAATTATCCATTGAGGAATTCGGAAATGAAAATAAGTTCATGGTTCTTTGCCTGTTTAGTCGTCTTATCAGGTGTGGGTGCTGCGTTTCTATCTTGGTTTCGCGTTGAAAATGATACGCGAGTTGGACAGAAAGCCGTGCTGCAAAGTATGGAAACTTTTAGTCATACTCTATTTGACGATGTGCTGCAAACGTTCGTTGATACAGAAGGTAAGATTGATTATGCACGTCTGAAGGCAGAACCCGAAAAATTGGAGGCGTATTTGGATCTATTGGCGGTTGCGAACCGTGAAGAGATGTCTTATAACGAGGAGCTCGCTTTCTGGATTAACGCCTACAATGCCCTAGTGATTAAAGGCGTTGTTGATAGGTATCCGACAACGAGTGTCCGAAAGATTAAACCGTTTGGTGGATTTTTCTCCCGCCTTCGATTTCAGGTTGCGGGAAAAAGTTACACGCTCAATCAAATTGAGCATGATGTTATCCGGGCGGAATTTGTGGATGCACGGGTGCACTTTGTCTTAGTCTGCGCATCACGTGGGTGCCCCAGTTTGGAAAATCGTGCTTTTTTAAAAGAAACAGTAGAAGAACGACTTGAAGCTGCCACGCTGAAATTTGCCCGGGACCCAGAGAAAGTGAGGCTTGACCGGGAGGAACGGCGGTTGTATCTTTCAAAAATTTTCAAATGGTACGAAAGCGATTTTACAGAAGGGTATGCTGGTGTGGTCGATTTCCTGATGGATTACCTCTCTCCAGCAGATGTCAATTTCCTCGAAACCGAAGAGGTAGAATCTCGCTATTTAGAGTATGATTGGACACTGAACGATAAACAGTAAGGAGGATTTTTATGATAAATACTGCAGTTATTGGCTACGGCTATGCCGGTCGTGCTTTTCACTCCTATCTTGTCGGCTTAGCAGACGGTCTGAACCTTTACGCTATTGCCACACGAGACGCGGAGCGGCGTGAAGCCGCTCGTCAAAAATACGCAAACGCTCGGATATACCAAACGATTGATGAAGTCATTGCAGATAATGCGGTAGCGCTCGTGGTTTTAGCAACACCGCACGATACGCATGCTGAACTTGCCATTAGAGCGATGGATGCAGGGAAACATGTGGTTACGGATAAAATTATGGCGATGAATACTGCCGAGGCCGATGCAATGATCTCCGCGAGTCAACTTAATAATGTCATGCTCAGCGTTTTTCACAACCGGCGGTGGGATTGGGACTATCTGACGGTGAAAAAAGTTATCGCGGCTGGGCTGCTTGGAACACCGTATCTTTTCCAAGTTGCTATTATGCGCTACGGGCGGCCGGGTGGTTGGCGGAGCATCAAAGAACACAGCGGCGGTATCCTTTATGATTGGCCCGCCCACTTTGTCGATCAGGCGTTGCAATTCGTGCAGGCACCGGTTGAAACTGTCTTTTGCGATATCCATTACAATCCCAAATGGGATATTGACATCGGCAACTATGCCAATCTCATCATTAAGTTTCAGAACGATGTGCGGTACCAGATTGAGATTGGTAATCTTTCTAAAGCAGATAAGCCGCGGTGGTATGTTGTAGGAGATTTAGGCGGCTTAATTAAGTACGGCTTGGATCCGCAGGAGGGTCCCATGCGAGACGGTAATATTGATGCCGCCGAGGAAGATCCTGCTAACTACGCTAAGGTCTGGACCGAGGCCGATGGAGAATCTCGTGAACTTGTCGTTGAGAGTGTACGCAGTACTTGGAAATCTTACTACCAGAACATCTCGGATGTCCTGAACAGAGGTGCGGAATTGGCCGTCAAACCTGAAGAGGTGCGTAAAACTATGCAGGTTTATGATGCTGCGATGAAGTCTGCAGAAACAGGAGAGACGGTGCATTTATAGCCGGAGTGACGCAATAGGATTGTTCATATAATGGACAATAGTGTTCAATTTATGATAGGATTACCGACGATGGAAATACTGTGAAGCAAGGCAGCACTGAACTTGCAGCTTTACCCTACATTGGCACTGTACTTGCTTTAACCCTTAAAAAAGGACAACGTGCTGATAAAGCATGCCTATAGGAGAGTTAACATGAAAATCAACATCAAAAATAGCATTGGATTCATTGTGGTGGTGCTGCTCGTCAGTGCAGCTGGACATGGCGGGGCAAACCCGATTCAACCGATTGCTGACGAATCCATGTACCAGGAATTAAATCAACAAGTGCTTGTGAGTATTGACAAAGGATTGGAATGGCTAAAAGGTCAGCAGTCAGAAGATGGGTTCTTCGCAGAACACCCCGGAATAACTGCACTCGCAATCACGGCTTTTTTGCGGCATCCAGAAAAAAAATATTCGGAAGCATCACATCCATTTATCCAGAAGTCACTGAAGCGCTTGATTGCGATGCAGCAACCAAACGGTGGGATCTATGATGTAGAGCGGCAGCCCGCGCTACCGAATTATACCACTGCTATCTCCGTCATGGCACTTAGCTCAACGGGAAATCCAGAATATGCAGAGGTTATTACGAAAGCGCAAGCCTTCCTCAAGAGTCTGCAAATCACAGACGAGGAGAGCGTCTATTATGGCGGTATTGGTTACGGCAGTCGTGAAACCGTGAATGATTTGTCCAACCTAAACCTTGCAATTCAGGCACTCAAAGAGAGCGGTTCTGATGACGAGGAAGTTTGGAATAAGGCGATTAAATTTCTAGAACGCACTCAGAACCGGAGCGAAAGTAACGATCAGGCCTGGGCAGGCAACGATGGGGGATTTATCTATAGTCCAGATGGCGAAAGTAAAGCCGGCACAGATGGAGCCGGCAGCCCGCGTAGTTATGCTAGCATGACGTATGCCGGTTTGCTGAGTTTTATCTATGCAAATGTTGATAAAAACGACGAGCGGGTCCAAGCCGCAGTCAAATGGATTCAGCGGCATTTCACTGTGGAAGAAAATTACGGCATGGGGGCGCAAGGGCTCTATTACAACTATCATACCATGGCAAAGGCATTGCAACTCTATGGAAAACCTACGCTCGTAGACGCTAAGGGTGTGACACACGATTGGTACCGAGAATTGGCAGGAAAACTGATAGAGACGCAGAAACCTGATGGTTTCTGGATAAACAAAGAGAGCCGCTGGATGGAACAAATCCCTGAATTGGTAACCAGTTACGCGGTTCTGGCTCTTGACACTGCCTATCCACAATCAAAATAGGTGGGTTTAGAGCACCTTTCTAATCTGTATTCTCAAGCTCTATTCTTTTCTGATTTTGGGCGAATCTTTCGTATCCCGCGGAGATAGCATAGCTGTTTTCGAGGGGTACGAAAGATTCGCTTTTTTATTTTTTTCTAAATAAACCTATTTTCCCTAAAGACGTTAAACAGACATATATAAAAAATATAAAAGTCTGGCATGAGAATGCTGGCATATTTGGATAAAGAATAAACAAACTAAGGAGAAAAGATGCGTTTCATTGAGGGCATATCTGTTGGAATTGCCGCAATTCGCAGTAACAAAATGCGTTCGTTGCTAACGATGTTAGGTATCGTCATCGGTGTGGCTGCAGTCTTGGCTATGATAGCGATCGGTGATGGTGCCAAGATTATCGTACTGCAAGACGCTGAAAAACTTGGTGGTGCGAACCAGTTCGTTATATACAACTCTCGTTACAAATGGACAGGAACCCGGTGGGTACGTAGCCGGAGCAATGAGTACCTGGAGTATGAAGATGTGCTGGCGATTGAAGCCTCATGTCCATCTGTTAAAGCAGTCACCCCTAGAATTCCTGATTGGAAGGGCGTTTTAATTCAAGCAGACGGAGGTGCTGAGACCCGTGCCGGCTATAACGGTGTTGATGCTACCTTTACAAAAGCAATGGGATGGGACATTCAGGAAGGGCGGTTTATTTCAGATGAAGACGTTCAAAATGCAACGAAAGTCTGTGTGCTGGGTGCAGAAACTGCAGTCGCATTATTCCGTGATGAATCGCCCTTAGGCAAAGAGGTCAAAATTGCAAGAGGTGGTTCCCGGTATGACCGGTGGGGACGAAGGGACAAAAAGCGAAGCACGGAACGTTTTACTGTTGTTGGAACGTTAGTCCAACGCGGCCGAAGCCTAAGATTCGGTTGGAGTTTTGACAATCTTATCTTTATGCCTCTGACGACTACCCAAGCTCGTTTTACCGGCAACGACCGGGTGCAAGATATTGTCGTGCACGCGCATACAGTAGAGAAGGTCCCGAAAGCGATCGAAGAGGTAGAAGCGGTGCTCCGCAAACAACATAGGAATGAAGACGGCTTCTACAAAATCTTTGATATGCGTGCTGGTATTGCGCAGTTGGAGAAAATCAGCAAAGTCATCAAAATTGCGTTAGGCAGCATCGCCGGTTTCTCACTGCTTGTTGGGGGCATCGGTATCATGAATATGATGTTAGTTGCCGTAACAGAACGGACGCGGGAAATTGGGCTGCGGAAGGCTCTCGGAGCAAAGAGTTTGGATATTCTGGTGCAGTTTTTAATGGAAGCAGTTGTGATGTGTTGCGTCGGTGGCATCTTAGGTGCAGGAATCGGTATCTTTGCCGGCGAAGGGATGGCGCACCTTGCGGTTAACATTGTTAAGATCGTTCCGGAGTGGCCTGCAGTTGTTTCCAAAGAGTGGATCCTGGTTTCAGTCTCTTTTTCAGCAGCAATCGGTATCTCGTTCGGGTTATATCCGGCGCTAAAAGCGATGCAGTTGGCTCCGATTGAAGCCTTACGTGCTGATTAAAACCCGCGATTTTCTGTCAACATTTCCGGTTTAATGAATTAATTGCCTTGCTGTACGTATTGTACCGTACTGATGCAGCAAGAGAATCACGATTGCAAAGTAGCTCTCCAGGTTCTGAAAAGAATTTGGGGTTATCGTTATCTGCAACTCTCCGGATGGGTTGCAAGGTCTATACTGAATCGTAACAAGCACTCCTCATAAATCTTGATTCAAACCGGTGATTTTAAAATTATAAACCTATTTCACCAGTTCACGTCAAAGAGATAAGTGGATTTCTACAGCGTGTTTTGCTAACCTATCAAAGCAGAAACATTTTGCAATTTTCGTACGAACTTTTTTTACCCCTTCGTTGTCTTAATTAAATATAGATATATCCTCATGGTTCAAAATAGGATTGCTTTAGAGCAGAGCTTACGAGTGTATATTGAAAAATATATAAGTAATAGACAGGTAGGGAGGAAACGATATGCGTATCTTTGAAGGGGTATCTGTTGGAATTACTGCGATTCGCAGTAACAAAATGCGTTCTCTATTGACAATGCTTGGGATTATCATCGGGGTTGCCTCGGTGCTTGCGATGATAGCCATCGGGGATGGTGCCAAAGTTATTGTGCTTCAGGATGCACAAAAGTTGGGTGGTGTGAACCAGTTTACGATGTATCGCAGCAGCCATAAGCGCGTTGGGAACCGCTGGGTCCCGAATCGGAGTAACGAGTACTTTGACTATGACGATGTTCTGGCAATAGAGGCTGAATGTCCTTCGGTTAAAGTTGTTGTGCCGCGCATCCCTGAATGGCGAGGTGTGCTTGTTCAAGCCATCGGTGGCGCAGAAACGCGAACCGGCTATAACGGTGTGAATGCGACTTTTGCAGAGGCAATGGATTGGGGTATTCAAATGGGCCGGTTTATTTCAGACGAAGATATTGAAAATCAAGCGAAAGTCTGTGTATTGGGGAGCGAAGTCGTTACGGCTCTCTTCGGTCTGCAGGACCCCCTCGGCAAAGAAGTTAAAATTGGTAAAGGCAGTGGGGGTCGTTTTGACCGGTACGGCCGGCGAGATCAGAAGCGAATAACTGAGCGCTTTACTGTTGTTGGCACGATGGAAACTCGTGGGCGAAGTCTACGGTTCGGTTGGAATTTAGATGACATGATATTTATTCCGATCACGACTACACAAGAACGTTTCACGGGTAACGATAGGATTGTAATGCTTTCTGTGCACGCGAATACTGTGGATGATGTCCCGAAGGCGATTGAAGAGGTGAAAACTGTCCTCAGGAAACGACACAAAAATCAAGACGATTTCTTCAGTATATGGGATATGCGTGAAGGTATGGCACAGTTGGATAAGATTAGTAAAGTCATCAAAATCGCGTTAGGCAGCATTGCTGGTTTCTCGTTGCTTGTAGGGGGTATCGGCATCATGAATATGATGTTAGTCGCTGTCAGTGAGCGAACACGCGAGATTGGGTTGCGAAAGGCATTAGGTGCTAAGAAATTAGATATTCTGGTTCAGTTTCTCATGGAAGCAGTTGTGCTGTGCAGTGTGGGTGGTGTGCTCGGTGTAGCGTTAGGTATTTTTGCTGGGGAAGGGATGGCGCATCTTGCGGTTAACATCGTCAAGATTGTGCCAGAATGGCCGTCGGTGATTTCCAAACAGTGGATCCTCATTGCAGTATCGTTTTCTGCAACAATTGGGATCTCTTTTGGGCTGTATCCTGCGGTAAAAGCGTCAATGCTCATGCCCATTGAGGCATTGCGAACCGAATAAAAAGCGGATTGAATAAGATGTTTTTGATGAACTTAAAAGTCCGAACTTCCAGTTAAAAGTACATATCTGAAGTACAGGTACGAAAAAGGGGACATTTAAATGAACTTGATAGAGTGTATTATATTGGGCATCGCGAGTTTGCGGAGGAATCCGCTGCGTTCTTCTCTAACTATTTTGGGGATTATTGTCGGCGTTGGTTCTGTCGTGAGTATGGTATCGGTTGGCGATGGGTCAACCGCCATGGTGCTCCGCGAGATTGAGCGGACAGGCGGTACGAAAATCGTTGAAATTTATCGCGACGATTGGGACAAACAGTCTGGAACTTTGAGTCGTGCAGCTGGGGACGTGGTAAGGGGGCGTAGCCGCTGGAAAAGGAACCGTGCGGAACATTTAGAGACAGAGGACGCGTTTGCGCTTCTTGAAAGCGTCCGCGGCATTGTTAATGTTGTAGCTGAAGATGATATGCCAGGGTGGAGTGTTAGCTATGCTGGACGGACTAAGGAGTCACGCATTGTTGCTTCAACTGCAGGATATGACCGGTCGCACAATTGGTATCCGGCGGAAGGCCGGTTTTTCACAGAGGAAGAGGTAGAGGCGGCTAGTACCGTTGCCGTAATCGGGTCTAAAATTAAGGAAGAGGTTTTCCTTGACGAAGATCCTGTTGGCAAAGAAATTAAAGCCTCGCGTCAATCCTATCGGCGCGGAAGAAGTGGCCTTTATGAGGTTCGCTTGACGGTGATTGGCGTGATGGAAGAGAAAGGTGACGCGATGGACACCTCAGGTTGGGATGATCGCTTCATTATTCCGATAACGACGCTCCAAGAACGTTTTAAAGGACGTGACGATATTGAACGTCTTCGGGTCGAGGCTGTAGACGTTGACACGATTCCGCTCGCGATAGCAGATTCAAAGCGAGTATTAGGGAGGCAGCATAACAACACAGGTGAGGAATATCAGTATTGGACAGCGACCGAGGAACTTGCGACAGCACGGAAGGTAGGGCTTGTGATGAAAGCCTTGATGGGCGGTATTGCTGGAATTGCCCTAATCGTTGCTGGCATAGGTGTTATGAACATTATGCTTGTCTCTGTCACCGACAGGACAAGGGAGATTGGGCTCCGAAAGGCATTAGGTGCGACGCGCAACGATATTTTAGCGCAGTTTCTAATAGAGGCCTCGGTCCTCACTGTCTCCGGAGGTATCCTTGGTTCAATTTTAGGTATCTTTATGGGACGCGGGACTGCCTCGTTGATTTCCAAGTTTGTTTGGGAAGGAAGCAACTGGCCCTCGGTAGTTTCTCCCATAACTATGCTAATTGCACTGCTCGTTTCTGTGTCTATTGGTATTTTCTTCGGGTTGTACCCAGCTAACAAGGCTGCGAAACTCGCACCGGTAGATGCACTACGTTCAGAGTAAACACTTAAAGGAAGGTGCAACATTAACCGGCACCTTCCAAAATTTTGTAGGAGGCAATGAGCCGTGAAAAAAGTTATTGTTAGCGTTGCTGTTATTTTAGTTTTCGTGGTAGCAATTGGCTGGGTCGTGCTCGGCAGAGGGAAAAATGGTGAAAATCCTGCACTACAGCAGAAAATTGAAGTAGTAGCACGCGGCAACTTCCAAATGCGCATCAGTGCAACAGGTAATTTAGAACCGTTAATCGACGTAGAAGTCAAATCCAACGTTGAAGGTGAAGTGGTTAAGCTTTACGTTAACGATGGCGATTACGTTGAAAAAGACCAGGTTTTGGTAGAACTTGACCCGGAACTCTATGAAGAGGAAAAGAAGCAGGCAGAAGCAGATGTGGCTGCAGCGAAAGCCCAATTGAAACAGGCGGAATTAAATATAGACCTAAAAAAAGAACGGCTTGAAAGTGAATTGGCGCAATCGGAAGCAGCCGTGAAAATGGCGCAAGCAAATCTTGAGACAACGAAAGCCACAACCACAACGCAAATCAGTCAAGCTGTGACTGACATTCAGACAACTAAAAACGCGCTGACTCAAGATCAGATTGCATTAGAGCAAGCTCGAATTGCACATGAACAAGCACAACTGACTCTTAGTGAATTGAAAACTTCGCTTCAGTCAGCGGACGTTTCGTTGAACACGGCAAAGTCCGAGTTGGAACGTAACAAGGCACTTTTTGAAAAGGGGCTCGTCTCAAAGAAGGCCCTGGAAGACGCAGAGACGCAGCATTCTAACGCACTCACACAATATGAAAATGCCAAAAAACGGGTAGAATCCCAAGAGAAGAGTGTCGAGTCTCAAAATCGAACTATTACCGTGCGGGAAACCGCTATTGAATCACGCCAAGTCGTCTTGGATCAGCAGCAGATAAACTTGGAAAACCTCACAAAAATGCGGGAAAAATCTGAGGAAGAGGTGAAATTACAGTTGGACAATGCAGAAACCCGGCTGCAGGAACTGAAACTAACTATCGACAATGAGAAATTGTTGACAACGCAATCTAAAGTTAGTGCTAATGCCAATTTGCTTCGCCGCCAAAGTACCTTGAAAAATCAGGATGAACGTTTGACCTGGACGACTATTAAGGCACCGATGTCCGGAACCGTGACACTTCTTGAAATAGAAGAAGGCGAAATTGTGACTTCTGGACGTTCTGCTTTCTCACAAAGTCCGCCTATCATGACAATTGCCGACCTTTCTAAAATGGTTGTCAAAACCTATATTAACGAGGTGGATATGGAGCGGCTCGAGTTAAACCAGCCGGCGGAAATTAAAGTGGATGCTTACGCAGACAAAATCTATAGCGGCACGGTCTCTGAAATTTCACCTAGTGGACAAGAGCAAGATAATATTATTTCTTTTGAAGTGATGATACAAGTAGATGATTCATCCGGCGCACTACGTCCGGGGATGAGTACCGACGTAGATATCATTACCTATGAAGAAAAGAATGTCTTGTTAGTCCCGATTGATGCACTGATAAAAGAGGCATCAGCAACGCTCACTGCACAGGTTGATAATACATCGCACTATAAGGTAAAGCAACCGATTGAAGTGCAGACAATTAGTGAGAAAATTTTTAGAGGAAATGTGACAAACGTCGGTGCCGGCGACATCACTATTAGCCTTGATAGTTCACAACGTGGGATTCGTCCGGGTCCAACGACGATTTCGCTCCTCGTCAAAGGCGAAAAGAAGGCTGATGGTGTTCGCGCGAATATTGTCCTCTCGAAAGGCAAGTCTGTTATGCTAGAGGGAGGCAGCGGCAAGAGTACAGCCATCGAAACTGGGATGCAGAACGAGACGCACGTGATTGTCAAAAGTGGGCTCACTGAAGGCGCTCGGGTTGTTCTACAACAGCGGAAATCTCCTCAGCAGGGTGGCTGGGGGAAATAAGTAACAGTATTTAGGGAAACACTCTCAATAAGTTAACACCGTTAGGCGCGCTTCTTCGGCGCGCCTAATGAATTTAGATCACAGTTGAATGATTTGTCCATCGTAAGCGAGGTTAGCACTGTCTGGAAGTTCAATGTCTTGTTCTTCACACTGCTCCCTGAAATACCGATGATCAAGGCGATGCATGATATGCGTAAAATAGGTAGATTTTGGCTGTAGTGCCCTGCTGATTTCCAATGCTTGTCCTACTGACAGATGGGTGGGGTGCCGTGGATTGAAACTTAATGCATCAATTACGAGAATATCGATTCCGTTTAGCAGTGCCTGTGAGGCTTGTGGCAAGTACTTGACATCTGGTAGATATCCGAAGTCGTCGATGCGGTACCCGTAAGTTTGCATATTGCCATGTTCTACCGGAATTGGCGTGATGTCAAAACCGAGTAATGTAAATCTTTCCTCAATGACATGTGGGAGGAGATGCCCGACACCACCGCCCTGGAACGTCTCTTTAGTAAACATATAGTCAAAGTTGCGTTGTAAGGTGCGAATTGTCTGGGCTGGTCCATAGATAGGCATGTCCATCTGTTGTTTTCGGCACGGCATAACGATGTCGTTGGTGCCGCTGACATGGTCTGCGTGGCTATGGGTGAAGATAACCGCATCAATCCACTCAATCTGATTGCGATTAATCTGATCCATGAAGTTAGGCCCAAGGTCGAATTGGAGGTGTTTCCCATCCTTCTCAATATGGATGGACGAGCGGGTCCGGTAATTTTTGGAGCTAAACTGTGTGGCATCTTGACATGTATCACAGTCGCATTTATACTCTGGGACACCGGTTGAGGTGCCTGAACCCAAAATTGTAATCTTCATCTATAGAAAATTCCTTTCATTTTCTAAGGCTATCCTCAGATCCGCCTGAGAAAAAACCTATGGAAAGATTGACTCTGCAAGAGTGCCTTGTGTTAGCTGACCATCTCGGGGATACACCGACGACGGTTATATCTGTGGCCCGACTCCAGCAAGGGTTCTGCCGCGCTTACGCTGCGTACCTCGGTGGTTCCTCTTATGGAAAAGCAGGTGAAAGTCGCCGGACCGCCGTGCTTGTCTTTGATGAATTTTGTCCGGATGAACCTGCAGGATTCGGCACGGATGCTGAGGCAATATGGCATCTGCTCAAATCTCAGAAAGGGTGGAGTTGTATCAACGTTAGCACCACGTGTGCAGAACCCCTTGGAATACTTATGGCGGCTGAATCCGGCATGTCCGTACGTTACTACGGTGATGTCTATTATACCCTTTTGACACCTATTATCTCTCAGCCCAATGAAGTGGTTAGACTTTTGACAGTGGCGGACGTAGAACGTTTAGCAAAGGCTCCTTCGGAAGTGCAGGGAAACGGTTACACAACGTTTCATGAGATGGTAACAGCAGGCATTGCTGCTGGAGCTATCGTTGCCGGGGAACTTGTCGCCCTTGCTCATGTATATGCCGAAACGCGACTGCATGTTGACATCGGCGTGTCAACTTTAGCAGAATGGCGCGAGAAAGGCTTTGCCACAGCCGCGGCAGCCCTTGTCGCGAAACGGGTGCAAGAGCAAGGGAAAGTTCCAGTTTGGAGTTGCGGTGAGGATAACGCAGCATCCCGGCGCGTTGCCGAAAAACTGGGTTTTACGGAAGTTGCCCGCCGGATGTACGTCATCCCCTCCTAAAAACCGGTAACTGCCCCTGAGTGTGATATGTGTTGTTATTGCGTGAGTGGAATCACCTTCTTCTAAATACGCTTGCAAGCTACGGTTAACCTAGGATATCATCAACTTTATTAATCGCCGCTGCCATTAACCGTGCGTGCTCTTCTTGCATATTGACGTTAAAGCCGAACCGCAGGGCACGCCCCAGGATAGAAAGTGTCTGTGGACACATATCACGCGAGTATGCGACGTTGCCTGTATAACGCGGATCTTTCCACGGATATCCGGACGGATGCGGCGAGTGCTTAAATAGGATAGAATCCCAATAGGTATAAATATGTCTATCGGGGAAGCCTTCATTATAAGCAGTTCCTGCGTTCAACCCTTCCGCTTTGAGTGCAGCAGCGTATTTTTTGGCGAGTTCGGTATCTCGTACAATAATGGCACTACTGATTCCACATTCGCCACTTGGGTCATCGACGTGTTGCAGGATATAGCCCTTCGGTTTTTCTGCGAGTTCAGCTACAAATGCCTTCTTGAGTCGTCGCGTGTGTGCCAAGATATCTTCCAATTTTGACAGCTGCACGCGGGCAATGGCCCCCAAAATCTCACTGGGCCGGTAGCATTGGCGAGAGAAGGGTTTGTTCTGCCACTCGGTATCGCTCATCCACATCGGCAATCCGGGTTCTGCTGCGAAAGCGGCACGTTCATAAACGTCATAATCGTTCGTGAAGACCAGGCCGCCTTCGCCACAAGAGATTAATTTGTAATAGTTGAGGCTCCATGTGCCTGCGTCACCCCAAGTGCCGGTATATTTGCCTTTGTATTTCCCACCAACACACTGACAACAATCTTCTACAATTTTGAGATTGTGTTTTCGGGCGAGCTTGACGAGTGCCTCAAGCCTGCAAGGCACACCTTGCATGTGAACTGGTAAAATCGCTTTTGTATGAGACGTAATTTTTCGTTCAACATCTGCTACGTCCAATCCGAGGGAATCGTCAATTTCGGCAATGATAGGGATTGCGCCGACACCGACGATGGCGGCAGCAGTTGCGATAAAAGTATAGCCGGGTAAAATCACTTCATCACCGGGCCCGATGCCAACCCCCGTTAAGGCACAGATAATTGCACTGGTCCCTGAATTGACCATCAACGCATGCTTGGCACTAAGGTGTGCTGCTGCGTCTGCTTCAAAACTCGCCACATTAGAATTCTCAACAAACCGGAAAAGCTTACCACTCCGTAGAACTTGGGTGACAGCATTCACTTCCTGTTCGTCTATCACACTGGGTCCGTGCATTCCGCCCGGAATCGGCTGCGTGATAACAGGGGTTCCGCCATCGATTGCTAAACGCATTGGCATTTTATTCCTCCACCAATTTTGTTAATCCATGCTACAGTCCAACGCCCTTTTTGTCAATAGATATTTCCCATTGAGAAAAAATTGACAGAAGTGTTACATTATGATATAATAGGTACGGAATTTAAACTGCATCCTCTCCTCTTATTCGGATGCTATTTTCAAAACGAGGAAAAATGTCAAAAAAAGAGCTTATAAGGTTAACCTTAGGTCAAATAGTTCTAGGGAGTATTGCTGCCCTGCTTAGCAGCTGGCTGTGTCTGCTTATCCTTGAGAATGTCATGTGGAAATGGCTGATAGGGCCACGGGTACTGCATGGTTTCTGGGCAGGTTTACTCTTGCTTATCTCCTTAGGTCTTACGTATGGCCTTATGATAACTGTTGCAAGCGAGAGTGTTCGCTTTATCAGTCGGAAATTCGGTATAGATATCCCTTTTAAACCTGTTTTTTCTGGTGCCCTTTTGGGGCCTCCTGCGGTTGTCGGTTTACTTGCCCTATTGAATGTTCCATGGGAAATCTTTGGTACGCCGAATCTAATTCTGGCATTACTGCTTCCGTTATTGAAGGCTATAGCGTACGTTGTCTCGTTACCGATGCGCGGTTGGGTCAGCCTGGGATTACCTGTGGAAATTTGGTATATCCTTGCTGTGCCGGTGGGCGCCATATTAGGCTATAGACTCCCAGCAGCAGCGACACCTGAAGTTGAAATGGAACAAGCTTAAATAAAAAGGTAGGCGGTTATTGTTCACAGAAGCCATCTTGTTTAGGCATTGGTTGGCATTATCACGTACCTGCTGGAGGTTTTACCCAGACGCATGGAATATAATGACAAACCCAAGGATGAATGCGGTGTATTCGGCATTTTTGGACATCCTCAAGCGGTGGAATTAACCTATTTAGGGTTACGCGCGCTTCAACATCGTGGGCAAGAGAGCAGCGGAATTGTCGCTTCAAATCGGGATACACTTTCATATCACCACGGCATGGGATTGGTTCATTCGGTCTTTAACGCTGACGTGTTAGGGAAACTCAAAGGTGACATTGCTATTGGGCATAACCGCTACTCAACTGCTGGAGAGAGTAGTCTTGACAACGCGCAGCCTCTTGTGAGGAATTATAAGCAAGGCCCGCTTGCGCTGGGGCACAACGGGAACCTGGTTAACGCAGCGCAGCTTCGAAATCATCTTGAGGATGCGGGTTCAATTTTCAGCACAACGTTAGATACAGAGGTGGTTTTTCATCTAATTGCGCGTTCACGTTTTCCGCAATTGGAAGATCGGATATTTGATGCTCTTCGCACCGTTCAGGGGGCATACTCGCTTGTGATGATGAATAAAACGGCTTTGATGGGTACCCGGGATCCGTACGGGTTTAGACCTTTGTGGCTCGGGCGGCTCGGAGAGGCGTACGTATTAGCATCTGAAACGTGTGCTCTCGATGTAATAGAAGCAGAGCCGATTCGTGAGATTGAACCTGGGGAATTGGTAACTTTACGTTCAACGCATCGCGGTATTGAGTCTTCCCGCATTCAACCGCAGCAATCAGAATTATCGCAATGCATCTTTGAATATATCTATCTTGCTCGTCCGGATAGCATGATGTTTGGGCAGAGCGTAAATAATACCCGGCGTGAATTCGGAAGACAGCTTGCGCGTGAACATCCGGTCGAGGCGGATGTTGTCATCCCTGTCCCTGATTCAGCGACAATTGCGGCACTCGGCTATGCCGAGGCATCAGGTATCCGCTTTGATTTGGGCTTATCGCGTAACGCTTTTGTGGGACGTTCTTTCATGAATCCTACACAAGATATTAGGGAACTTATGGTGAAGGTTAAACTCAACCCCATCCGTGGGGTTCTTGAAGGGAAACGCGTTGTTGTGGTAGATGATTCCATCATGCGAGGCACGAATAGTCGAAAATTAGTTAAAATTGTACGGGAGGGTGGTGCAACGGCTGTGCATCTGCGTATTGCGTCGCCACCGAATAAATTTTCGTGCTTCTACGGGGTAGACACACCGACCCGGGCGGAATTAATTGCGAGTTCGCATACGATTGAGGAAATCCGTAAATATGTTCGTGCTGACAGCCTCGGCTATTTGGGAATTGAAGGGATGCTCAAGGCAGTGAACTCACAGCGGGATTTTTGTACTGCCTGCTTTGATGGAAAATATCCGGTTCATTTTTTTAAGGAGCCGATTTTTGGACAGCTACCGCTGATTCCAGAGTAAGGAGAAAAATGATGAAATATCGACCGCGTGGAAATCATAAAAAATCGCGCTCAATAGGCACCCCCCAGGGGCGGCACACGCTCATTTCCCTCCTGATTTGTGCGATACTCGGTATGATTTTAAGCCGCCTCCTACCGTCCGCTATGCTTAAACTACGTCCTATGATGTCGGCCGGTGAGGCCCAAGAGGTGGGGATTCTTATTGCCTTAGTTATCAGCGGACTCACTTTGGTAGTAATGCTTCTCAAACCAACTTTACTTAAAGGACAGAAGAAACCGGATGGAGAATAAAAAAACGCTTAAGTATGCGGATGCAGGTGTCTCATTTGAGGCAGAGACACAAGCAATTGGACGCCTGAAAGGTTTCGCGCAAAGTACCTATCGCCCTGAGGTACTCAGCGATGTCGGTAATTTCGGCGGACTTTTTGAACTCGTTTCGTATCAAAAACCTGTCCTTGTCTCTAGTACAGATAGCGTTGGCAGTAAACTAAAGATTGCATTTGAAGCAGAGCGTCACGATACAGTAGGGTTTGATATTGTAGCACACTGTGGGAATGATATTGTTGTGCAAGGTGCGGAACCGCTCTTCTTTTTAGATTATATCGGTATCAACACAGTCGTACCAGAAGTCATCGAACAAATTATCAGCGGCGTGGCGGCGGGGTGTCGGGAAATCGGCTGTGCACTTATCGGCGGAGAAATAGCGGAGTTACCGGATTTTTACGCCCCTGGTGAGTATGACCTTGTTGGGACCATCGTAGGGGCAGTTGAGAAGGCTGATGTGATTACCGGCAGTGCGATTGAACCGGGGGACAAACTCATCGGTTTAGCTTCAGCGGGGTTGCATACCAATGGGTTTTCGTTAGTGCGGCGAATCGTGTTTGAGAAGTGTCACTACGGTGTGGATAGCTATATTCCTGAACTCTCTGGGACACTGGGTGATGAATTGCTCAAACCTCATAAAAGCTATGTGAACTCTATTTTGGAACTCTGCAAGGTGTGTGACATTAAAGGGTTTGCGCATATTACCGGTGGTGGACTGCCGGCAAATGTGCTGCGCATACTGCCGGCTGGATGTCGAGCCGTGATTCAAAAAGGGACCTGGACCATCCCGCCAATTTTCCCGTTTCTCGAGAAAAAAGGCAATGTTGTGGAATCAGAAATGTACCGAGTTTTCAATATGGGAATCGGAATGGTTGTACTGCTTGCCCCCGATGCCGTTGATTCTGCGCTTTCATCACTTACTGCTTCGGGAGAATCAGTTTATCAGATTGGCGAGATCGCGGCAGGCGAAAAGGGAGTGCACTGTGCCTGATAAAGCGGCTATCCAAGAACTGATGAATCTGCTTGACGAAGTGCATCCGCAAGTCTTGTTGTCAGCGTTCCAAAAGGTTGACGATGGCGATGCGGCCGTTTTCTTAATGATGCTTAAAACCTCTTCTGAAGCGCTTGCTGTTCAGGCAGGACAAATTTTCGCACGACTTCCCTTTGAGAGGCAAGTCGGCATTGCTGAAAAGGTTGGCACGACAGAGATTGTTAAATCTGAGCACGCAGCGCAGCTCTGGAACGAGCTCGTAACTAAGATTAAGGAAGCCCTCCAACAGACAACGTGCTTAGGGGAAGGAGCCGCGAATCTTGCCGAACTGCTGGCACATGTTGACATAGAATCTCAAAATCGACTGTTGGAGGCGTTAGCAGAGAAGCAGCCAGAATTGGTGAACAGCGTCTCTGAGCAACTGTTCACCTTTGATGAATTGGCTAATTTGGGGGATGAGGCGATATTGACTATCGCGAAAGTGCTGGACAGTTCAACCTTAGCCCTTGCACTGCACAAGGCACCCGAGGCAATTGCGAACAGGTTCTTTGAAAATATGTCTGAATCCCAGGCAGAAGCAGTGGCAATAGAAACCGAACGGTTGACGTTTGAACAAACACAGCTCGTGGAAACAGCACGTCAATCATTAGTGAGCCTGGTCCGCAACTTCGCGGCAAAAGACTTGATGAAACTGCCATGAACTGTGGTTTGCACTAAATTATTCATCTTCTAATGTAAAATCATAAGGGATCTGGACTATCATACTAATCGTTTTTCCATCCTTCATAGCCGGAACGAAAGTAGATTTCTGCAAAGCTGCGATTGCTGCCTCTTCAAACCCAAATCCAAGTTTTGTTATTGCAACAATGTTTTGCGGGTTTCCGTTTTCATCAATAGTTACTTGTAAAAGAACTTGTCCTTCCTTTTGTGCCCGGCTCGCGCTTTTGGGATAATCAGGTTTCCTTTTGTACTTGAACTTGGGGCGAGTCGGTTTATTCTGACCAATTGCGATATCTCCAAAATCGCCAAGCACACTATTGTCATCCAGTTGAATGTTATCAACTTTATTAAAGCCAGATTCCTGTGTGGAGGGGAGCTCGAATTCCGGAGGTTCTATTTCGACTCCCTCTGAACCCACTGGCCGGCCTGGCAGCTTATCAGTTCCTATAATTTTCGGTCCATCATCTGCAGAAATCTCAGGTACGCCAACATCGACTGTCGTGTCATCAGGAATTGTGAACCCCGTATCAGATAACGGCAGTGCAGCGGCGGTTTGTAGCGGTGTCTGAGGAATATTCTGCTGTGTTTCAAGCTGCTTTGTAGGGAATTTCACCGGATCTCTCCCCCGAGGAGGGCGGACTGTCGGTTTATCTTCCTGAACGAAAACATCAATACCAATTGTCTCTTTATTTTTTTCAATCTGATTTGCAATAAAGAGGATACTGATAATAAACGCAATAATAACGTGAAACATTATAGAAATTGAGAACGCAGCGGAGTTGCGACCGACGTTCTTTTTTAAAACAGGTGGGTCTGCGTGCCGCAATTGTACATTGGAGACTGCATTTTTTTGGGATGTATCAAGCGAAATTGTCTTCAAAGGAACAGCACGTTTCGGCTTTTTTCGTTCAATCCGATGCTTCTGCAGGCCAGCAAGAATGCTGGAAGTTCTGCTATTCATCCTTTTTACCTCCTGAAAAATAGGTATTGGGAATCCAAGGTAAACGTTTAAACGTCACGTTTTGCAAAAAAGTTTAATAGAAGTACAGAAAATGTCCCTAAATATCCCAATTTAGCATGAACATATAAAAATAATTATAGCGCATTTTTGTAACTTTGTCAATTCTTTTTTACTTTTATGGATTCCACCAATACGTAAATTTCCCCACTACGGTTGAATCTACGAGAGAAGTTTTGGTAGTTCTATCTGTATCATACGTTTGATTGAAAACGAAATAGAAATCGCTGCCGGGGCGATAAATGTAGTTAATCAGGAGGTTGGTAGAGAGGACGTTAGTTTCTTGATTCCACTGGGCAAAAAATTTCGCAAATAGACTTGTGGAAAATGAGTAGTTGAATCGACTGTTAAAGAGATTCGCGTCAAAATTGCCATCTGGGAGGTTAACCTGATTAAATTGATAAGAAGATTCAAGACTCATTCTGCCGGTGGGTTTGAGGGTTACGTGAACGTAGAACCGGCGAATGCCGCCATTATAAAAATTTCCGAATTCAAATCCGGTTGTGGCGTTGACGGGGCGGCTGTCGCTCGTTGAGATTCGTCCGCCCAATCCACTAAATTGATAGCCACCACTCGGAATAATCACGCCCTCCCGAATCTCAAAAACTTCGTCAAGGCTTTCAAACTCACGTTTGCCGAAAAACATAATCGAGTCGCCTGTTGAAAAACCGAACCAGTGTGTGTAAGAAATCTTCCACTCTTTCAATTCATTTTCTTGGTTAAGAATGTAGTCTATCTCAGGACCTGACCAGATTTCACGGATACCGTATTTTTGCGGTCTCGGTGTCCAACGGAATTGCCCTTGCATGCGCCGAACCCCTTGTTGCCGGACGTACCCAACAGCAGGATTGAAATCGTCGTCAATATCGGTATAAGAACCTTCCAGTCGAAAATTGCCATTTCGCCATCGAGATCCGAGGTACCAAGCGTTATTTCTACCGGACATCTCAGGTTCAAACGTGCGTGACCACATCCCGCGGACATCCAGTCTATCATTTGGTCTATATTCAAAATCGAAGCCGCCTGCGCGATTGTAATCGCTGGTACCGTCTTTATTAACAGCAATTGCCCCGATGCGTGAGCCGGTGGATACATCCTTTGTTACGCGCATCACAGAGTAGTTAGTACGTGGAATTTCTATCGGGCCGTCGCTGTTTTCTTCATAGAATTCGTCGGTAAGTACGTTGAGAACTCCGAGCCCGTACGAACCGATTTTGCCGGTGGCTTTTCCGCCGACAATAATCGGGATAGCGTTTCCTTCAGCGAGTCCGATGCGTCGGCTATAGAAAAGCAACATCGGGGGGGGGCGGCGAAAACTGCTGCGGGGCACCCCAAAATCGAAAAGTCCCGCGCCCTCTAAAAAGAAAGGTCGTTTTTCAGGGAAAAAGAGACTGAACCGGGTCAGGTTGACCTGCTCTTGATCGGCTTCAACTTGTGCGAAGTCTGTATTATAGGTGAAATCTGCAATAAGGTTTGAGGTAATGCCGTACTTGGCATCAAAGCCGACCTTGAATTCTCGCGTTGTTTGTAGCACTGCTGCATCATCGTTTGCTTGTGTGATGCCGGGCAATATATACGGAAGAATTTCTAAGTTTCGGGCTGGGGCGATACCTTCTAATCCAACAAGGTTCCCGAGATTAGCCGTACGGTATTTCGCCAATCCACCATAAGAGGCTGGAACAGGTGCCCAGATCGATTCCTCTTGATTTCGCGGAAGCCCCCGTCCCGTGTTGATACCCCATACCATTAGGTCGCGTTTATTGAAACGGAGCTGGCTGAACGGAATACTAAACTCCAAGGTCCAACCTTTATCATTGATTTTCGAGTTGCATTGGACAACCGCATCCCAGTCACTATTGAAGGTGTCTCCACTATTCGTTACGGCTCTGTCTTGTACCGCACCGAGTGCATTCATGCGGAAGAAAAATCCGCTCCGTTTATCGTTGTAGGTATCCAACAACAAGAAAACATTGTCATTCTCATGTATGTCGCGTGCATCCCGGCGCATCTCATTCGCAATTAACTTAGACATATCTGAATCAAAACAGGTAAAGCCGAAGTAAATATTCTCATCATCATAGAGAATCCGAACTTCCATGGATTCGGAGATCTTTTCTCCTTCATAAGGTTCGGTTTGGACAAATTGGTCAATTGGTTCAGCGTTTTGCCAATCGGTCTCACTTAAATCGCCGTCAATTTCAATACTCTGGTACGTTCGATATGCCCGGATTTGATAATCGTTTCCTTCTGCAAACGCCTGCGTAGCAACACTGACTAAGATGAATGTTACATTTAAGAGGATTCTGAGTGCGGATATGCCGGGGAAACGGTTGCCTAATTGCGAGAAAGATATTAGATATTCGTTCAAAAACCTTGCCCCCTTTACGTCAAATTTGATTAATATATTTAAATGACGTAAAAGGAGGTAAATTGGGTTATACAATTTTTGAACAGTCGTCTTTCACACTGTTTTTCCGTGAAATTGAAATCATGTGGAACGTCTCCGGCGAAATTGTAAAAAAAAGAGGAAATCGCGTTAGAGGGCCCACGTTGCTTTATACGGGGCGGCAATACAGAAAATTTTAAAATTCTAACGTGACCCCTATAAAGGGCACGATGGGTAACTGGAAATTAGGTTCCACCTTTGTAAAGCCGCTATCGTAGCGGACTTGTAGAACATTTTCACGGTTATAGAGATTCCAGACTTCGAGGATAATGCCCAATTTCCATCCGTAGATACGGATTGATTTACGGAGACTTAAATCGAGGCGATGGTAGGGGGCTGTCCGTTTCAGTGCCCCGTAAATGGGCTGCCATATTGTCTTTTTGGTCCGGGGATTGGTATACAGTTCACGTCCTTCCAGCGGAGCGTAAAGAACGCCGCTCATATATTGCCATTTCGCGCCGATATGCCATGATTCTCCACTATAACGTGCTGCGGCTGTCACCGAGTGCGGTTTGTTGTAGGAATAATCGCGATAGGTTGCCCCAGGGAAATCCTGACGTTTGGAAGCAGTATAAGCATACGCTAACCAGCCTTCAAATGCTTCCGAAATTTTGTGCTGTAGCGAAATCTCAACACCTTGTGCATAACCGACCTGGGTATTCTGATACTGCTTTTCAGCTTCGTTGTACCTAATCAGAGCTTGGAAATCCTTGTAATAGCCGGCGAGATATATCTTCGTTTGCGTGTTTAAACCTTGTTCCAATTCAACAACGTAATGCGTAGCAAGGCTGGGCGTTAGGGACAGATTTCGGTTTCCAAGTACAACCTGATCCAATCTCGGTACTTGCGTATAGCGGCCACAACTTAAATGGAGCGATGCATCCGACCCGAGAACAATACTGAGTTGTCCGCGGGGTTGAAGTGATAAGCTATCGATCAGATTAAAGTAACTCAGTCTCATTCCGAACGTTCCGGCGAAGTAGGGAGAGAGACGGAGTATTGTCTGGGCATATCCTTCAAAACGGTGCAAGTTTTCTGTGCTGGCAGCACTGACAATTTTGCCATCACTACGAATCCTAAAATTATAGTGCGGATCGCCTTCTTCAGGACGACGCGCGCCGTCGCTGATGACTGTTGTCGGGCTACTTGAAAGTAGCAAACCTAAGACTACATCTGTATAAATAGATGCTTCGTAAGTCACGTCGCTACGAAGCATATAGTTAGACGCTGCGGTCCGGTAGAAGTAGCCCTCACCAAACGCAAGTTCAGTTTCCGAAAAAGAGCGAGTAAGTGACAAAATTGAGTTCAGTTTAGAAGATAATTGAGAGTAGAGGTGGATGCCTTGTGCATCAAAAGGGTTATCTGAATTCACAGGTCCCTGCAGATCGCTTTCATGTGTCTCTCTGGATGCTAATTGGAATTTAGAGGAATCATACCCGGCAATAGTATTAATAACGAGTCCGTGGGCACGATTGAGTTTGTAAACCCCTTTCAACTGATAACTCCAGAAATTTGGAAGTTCTTTTACCAGATCTTCTATGTTTACAAGTCTGGAAGCCAGCTCGAAAAAGGGTTCTAAGTAACTCCGTCTACCGAAGGCGTACCAATATCCCTTTCCGGGCAGAAGGAATTCGTTTTTTAAGAATTCTGCGTCAGTAGCTGCTCGAGTTCGCTTACTGTTTTCATCACGTTTGCCTATCTTGCCACTCAAGAAAAGTTCAGAATAGATATAATTAGTTTTGATGCCTCCATCTAGATATCCGAGTGAGGTTTTGCTTTGAGGGTAGGAATGAATGTCAATAACGGCTTGTGAATCCGCGCCAAAGTTCGCAGCAAACCCTCCGGGGTAAACGTCAACGCGTTCAATGACATTGGAACTGACCGTTGAGACAATACCGAGCAGATGATAAGGGAATGCTAAAGGTAGCCGGTCTAAGTAGTAAACATTATCCCCGGGCCCGCCGCCTCTAACAGAGAGAACGCTCATGAAATCATTTACTGTTCCAATGCTAGGATGGAATGTAAGCGCCCGGAACGGATCATCGGCACTACCTGGGATAGTCCTTATTGTTTCGCCATTCGTTCTGCGTGCCGGATTTTGCAGGCGTGAGATTTTTGAGTCAACAGTTTCTAGTTGATGTATCTTTTTTAGGTGTACCTTAAGCACATCGGATGCGTCCGTTTGCACCGTAACAGAAGTGCTTTCGTAACCTTTAACCAATATAGTGAGTGTGTAGGTGCCTCTTAGTACATCGGTAAACCGAAATTCGCCATTTTCATCTGTTACTTGTCGTTGTCCGGTTTCAACAAGGCGTACTTCAACGCCGTGCATACTGTCAGCGGTTTTTTCGTCATAAACAGTGCCAACAATATCATCAATTTGCGTATGAGCAGGGATGGGTATCAATAATAGGAGAAACGTTAAACAGTGAATATACTTCATAAAATCTTCTGATGTGAAACGTAAAAATAATTTAGTAAGACCGGTTTCCATGCCGGATGCAACTGATTTTACAAATTCAGATAAACAGCTTAGAAGTCTGCGGAAAGCCCGAGGTACGGAATAATAGGGAACTGGTTCACCGGACTCTTATGCTTATAGTCCGTGCTGTAGCTGTATTGTAACAAGTTTTGTCGGTTATAGGCGTTGAGGAGTTCAAGGTAGACGTTCATCTGCCAACTATCATAGTTAAAAGTTTTGCTCACTCGCAGATCCAGTTTATGGTAGGGCGGGAGCCGATCTGAATTAGTTTCACCATAAATAGGGATCCAGATGAATTTTCCGTTTCTCGGATCAATTCCGAGAGTTGCATCTACGATAGGAGTGTACGGGTTGCCGGTGCGGTATTGCCATTTCGCCCCAATTTCCCATGTAGGTGCGGGTGTGTAACTCGCGACAAAGGTAGCAACATGTGTCTGATCGAAAGAATAGAAGCGGTAGGGTTCACTCGGCCGGTCTTTGCGTTTAGAAAGCGTGTAGGCGTAAGAAACCCAACCGAAAAAGCGGTCGTCGCGCCAGTGCCTTAAGAAAATTTCGGTTCCCTGTGCGTGCCCAACGCCTTGATTGAGGTACCCGGCTTCGTCGTCGACTGTTGCCAAATCTGTCAAATTTTTGTAATAACCTGCCATTTTGATTTCGGTGTTGGCGGTAAGTGGCCGTTTGAGTTCTAAGATATAGTGTTGTGCTTGACTCACATCCAAGTCAGGGTTTCCGATGCTAGTGGAGAGGAGCCACGGCTGCGGTGTCTGTTTGTAAACGCCGTATGAAAATTGAATTTCGGACTGGTTTGACAGTTCTACGAGAAAGCTGCCTCGCGGCTGGATGGCGAGCAGATCTGTCCGGTTAAAATAGTCAGCCCGCAGTCCAAACACGACTGATAGGAACGGTAGCAGTGAGATCCGGCTTTGTAGGTAGCCTTCTACCCTTTGCCCCCGGATCGACTCATCTAATTTTTGGCGTTCCTCAAACCTAAAGTCGTAATCATCTTCTCCTTCATCGGGTAGGCGGCTAAACGTGCCTGCAACTCGTCCGGGTTGCAAGGCAAGTACGAGTCCAGATTCGAGTTGATACTTGGGAGTTACGGTGTATGTTAGATCTTCGCGAAGGACATAGTCTGGTGCTTCAACTTCAAGCGAGATTTCAGGTCCAATGGCTACGTCGAATTGGATGTCCGAGCGTGTTATGGATAAAAGAGAGGTGAGTTGTTCTGAGAGTGCGGAACGAAGGTGGATGCCAGCCCCGTTAAAACCGGTCTGGAATCGTGAATCGCCTCGGAAATCTTCATCAACGTTTTGACCTGCTTGTCTAAGCGCAAACCGGTCACCTGCTGCAAAAAGGTTGATGGAAAACTGATGTGTCTCGTTCAGATCATAACCGGCTCTGAATTGGTAATCCCAAAAACGTGGGAAGGCAGTGATCTGGCTGGTATTGAAGGAGAGAGAATCCACAAATAAATCAATGTAACTCCGCCTTCCGGCGGCATACCAGTATCCTTTTTTACCAATACCCCCTTGCAACACAGTTTCTGAGTAAAGCAAATTTAAATTGAATTTTCCATGCAAATGCCCATTGCTACCTTCCTGTGAATGAATATCAATAACCGCCTGAGAATTAACACCGAATTCAGCACCGTATCCGCCTGCGTAAACATCAATACGATTAATGATTTCGGAACTAAGAGAGGAGACGAAACCACCAAAATGATAGGGATAGCCAAACGGCACCCTATCAAAGTAGTACAGGTTGTCTTCATCAGAACCGCCACGAATATAGAGCGCTCCGCTAAAATCGCTTGATACGCCGATGCCAGGAAGGGACGGGAGGGCACGAAGCACGTCACCGCCGGTGCCAGGCAGCCGTGCCATTTCCGAGGCCCGGAGGCTCTTTTTATTCACAGTTTTGGGTGTACGTTTTTCCTTCACCTCTATTTCCTTGAGACGGTACGGTGCCATTTCAATGTAAATCTCAGGTTTAACGGTTTGACCATCCAAGACAACAATAGAAGTTCTCGCTGTTACTTCAGAATCTGGGAAAGAGACGAATAGCGTATAAGTACCTTCGGGAATGTTTGTTAAAACAAAATTGCCGTTTTCATCTGTTTTTTGATTTACGGTAATCTTAATCAGATATACATTTGCCCCTGCTAATGGGGCACCGGTATCGCTGCGATAGACAGTCCCTTCAATTCCTCCTGTCTGTGAGAAGGCTACGATTGGCACCGCGAAAACCAACAGCACAGAGAACAAATTTTTCATAGAGGTTAGTAAATCCTACTTCTAAAGATTTGGAAAATTAACACGCCAGATACACCTTAAATTATATCATCTCTTTTACCTGAATTACCAATGTTTTAGCTGCACCCCTATAACGTCTCACTTATGGCTTACATTGTAGTTTCAACACGGTGAGTTCTTCTGTTATTTTATCACACCGTGTTGACTAAATCAAATGAGCGTTGCGTTCACTTCTAAGTTTGTGTTATCATTTATTAAAACATGACTCGATGAGGATGAAGAGTGGAAATCGTTGAATATACACCAGACATGCTGGGTCCGTTGACGCAATGCTATAATCGCTTGATTGCTGATGTTCCGCACTGCTATCCCGTAAACGAAGATGAATTGGGAGAGGAATTGTCCAATATGCCCGAAATAGGGCATCCTCAAATCCGTTACCATTCGCAAATCACCTTTATTGCTTCTTCAGAAGTCGGTGGACGACAAGATGATGAGGTGCTCGGGTTTGTACAAATTGGCATTAACGAATTGCGTCAGCACAAGCGTAACAACGGTGTGATTAGATTTTTGGGTTATCTTCCTGGCGAACGACGCGCAGGACAAGCGTTACTTGAAAAGGCAGAATCCTACTTGCAAATGTACAACGCGACGCAAATTGTGGCTTTTATGCAAGAGCACCGTTATCACTTCTACCACTTTGCACACGCATATCTATCGGATGCACTCGGACAGAACCAGGCACTCTTGGGATTCAATGGGTATAAACGTAGTGAGGGTGAGGTATTTTTGGCGTGGAAAAATTACGAGGTTACGCTGCCGCCACTACCACTACCTGTTGAAATTGCTGTTGAATGGAAATCGGGTAGAGGTAAACGCCCTAACTGTAAGGTACAAGCACGCCGCGATGGAGAAGAAATTGGTGTCTGCGAGTCTCTCTCCTGCGGGGAATTTTCAAGCCATCCGGATACACAAGACTGGTTTCATACCGTATGGCTCGGTATTGAAGATGAATTCCAAGGTCAAGGCTTAGGCCGTTACCTGCTTCAATACACACTACATGAAATGCACAACGTCGGGTACCGCCACGCTGCAATCAGTACAGATTGGGAAAACCATCGTGCTTTTCTATTTTACAGTAACTTCGGTTACCGGGTTTCAGATTGGACTTATGGATTTTCAAAAACTATGTCATAACGGTTCTGAAAATTCATGTTGTTAGAAGTGCAGGACAGATTCACGAATATCTTGCTTGCTGTTATATGATTTGGCGTACAGCCAGTGAATGCTCGGAATGACCCAATTGCCTTCATTCAGTCAGGCATTTTTGTAACATCAACGAACCATTTTGCTTCCGCCATCCGCTCGATGGCTTCGGAATTGCCTGGATGATACTTCGCGAATTTCACCTTATCACAATTAGCGAGGAAATGCTGTACCTTTTCAAGGTAAAGCCCCCCGATTTGTTGCTGTTCCAATTGCACAAGCAGGTGTGTCGTCGGCAATTCAAGCGCAGGAATGTGATAGCGTGCTTCAATATATTCGCGAATTACGTGGGAAATTTGGGTATGATAAGCGTTCATATTGTCTTTCGCCAACCATTCTGTTGCTTCAATTGCTTTTAGTTGTTCATAGGCGATTTCGTGCGGTGTGTGGGTTTTCACCTCCGCAACCCGAACCGGTGATGCGGGTTGTCGGCGTTTCCGGATGTAAAGCCATCTTGATATTATAATAATAGCAATGAATAGAAATCCGCCCACTAAAAGGAGAGGGAGTAAACTTTGTGGTACCTCTAAGGGAGGCTTGATATCGCGCAACCTCTGCAGATCCCCGGATCCCTGCGAAAGGATTTGATAGAGAAAAGGCATGGTGTTAGGGTAGGACGTGTGAGCCGATATGTTGAAGTGACTGGGGTTCAACAATGATAGATTTTGGATCCGTTGGGCAGACGTACTGACAGACCCCGCAACCTGTGCATCCAGGTATTATCACCTCAACAAGTCCGGTAGTTGAAAAATGGATTGCCTCCGCCCCAATAGGGCAGTTGTCGACACAGTATGTGCACGAGATATCTTTTGTACGGAGACAAGTTTCTGCTGTGAAAACAGCGATACCCATTGCAATATCTTCAGCAAAGACACTTTGCAGTGCACCACTAGGGCAGACGTACATACACGCCAATGCGTCACAAATCACACATGGTTGTACATCTGGATTAATATAAGGCGTTTGTGCGAGTGTCTCATCGTTGCTTTCCATTGGCATTATTGCATCGGCTGGACAGTTTTTGACACAGTTCCCGCACCGGAGACATTTTTCCAAGAATTCTGCTTCATGGAGTGCCCCCGGTGGCCGTAGAAAAAATGACGGACGGTTCTGCAGACTTTCTTTCTCTAGAGTTGCACCAATAAGCCGTTCTCCTACCTGTTCATCCAAGAGTTCTGCGACGGGTTGGAGGACTTGGTGCAACGCTTCTTTAAAAAAGCCGCGTCTCCCTTTTTTATTAGACATTTTAGACCTTTCGGAGACTTTTCAACGTTCTTTCTGACTTATCTTGTTCATCTTGATTTGAACAAGAAGCTTTAGGAATCCGATAACAACATTTGTGACTTCCCGCCATGAGATGCTCTTCGCGGGACACCTTCACTCCTAAAGCCTGCCGAAAGAGTGCCAATTCAATTTCACAGACGTGCGGATATTCTTCAGCGATTGCAGCAATGGGACAGTTGTGTTCAGTGAGGATGTAATCTGTTCCGCTCTCATCCGCCCGTGCCATGTATCCTTCTTCGTCACGGATGATGGCGAGTTCTTTAACCCGTTCCGGTAGCGGTTTACTCTGAAGGCGTTGACGGTATATCTCTATTTGGGATTGCATACGGCTCCGGAACACCTTATTAATAAACCCCGGCCCGTTGAATTTCGCTACTTCGTGCATCAATTCAACTGCAAAATTAGCGTACGTTGTCGGAAAGAGGCTGTTTGCTTCATCGGTGAGTTTATAAAGATGGTGTGGACGTCCACGTTCCTGCTTCTCTCGATCGTATTCAACCAAGCCTTCATCTTCAAGAATTGCGAGGTGCTGCCGTATTCCCATGGCACTGATATGCAGCGCGGCTGTAAGTTGATTGACGGTCATGCGAGCACGCATTTTAAGCAGTTGCAGGATTCGCATACGTGTGTCACTCATTTCACAATTCATTCAGTTTTTCCTCTTTACGTAATTGTCTTATTGAAATTATAACACAATTGTGTCCCTTAATTCAATTATTAAAAAACTTGCATTATTTTTTTTCAACATGTTACGCTAAAAAAAACGGTGAACAAGCACAATTGCGAAGCAATTCACTAGAAAGCAATATTGAATGAAATCAATTATCCTTATATTCTGCAGTATCTTACTCCTAATTGGCTGTGGCTCCGATGAAACTGGCGTACCAACTGAGTCCATAGAGCCGCTACTCCCGAACTATTTTCCTGACGCAGTTGGGAGCCGGTGGGTATATAGGGGACCCGATGACACTTTGTGGGCCCGGGAAGTCAAGCGCGAACAGATCTTTGACGGAAATCTCTATCCGGTTTTCGACTACACACCATTTATTGAAGAAATGGGATTTTCCTACTTGAAACCTACGTCCTATCGCGTTACGCAGGACCAGGTCTTTTTCAGTGTTCGTGAAAAGATTTACGCTTACGTTGAAACTGAGCTCCCCAAAATACTACAAGATGAATTTGAAGGTTTGGAGCTTAACGTTACCGTAGAGGACATCTCGGAACATGAACTCGCTTTTTGTTATATTCCGCTGATGCCTAATTTCCAATGGGATGCACTTCGTATGAAGGTGAGTGGTACGCTCGTGTTACAAAATCTCGTGTTGCTGCAAATCCCATTTAAAGTGAATTTCCGAGTTGCAGCACAGGTCGTTGGCGAAAACCGTCTTCAAACGCCGGCTGGAATTTTTGAAAAAACATATCAGATTGTGTATCAAACCGAAATTATAACAACTGTTTTTGAACAAACAGAAATAACAGAGAGCGTTCAGAAGGTATGGATTGCTCCACATATCGGCATTGTCAAGGTCGAAGACGAATCGGGTGCAACAGAACTGATTGAATACGTCCTCTTACCTTAGTGTGAACGTTGCACGGTGCGATGCGCCGGTTTTTCTTATAATGAAATGAATGTTATCATCTTAAGCGACGGTAAACCCGGCCACTATAATCAATCCTTAGGCATCATTCAGCGTTTACCAGAATGTGATGCACATTGGGTAGATGTCTGTTTCCGAAGCAAATGGCACGATAATCTTCTTCGGTGTATCATGTGTCTACTCGGTGGTGTGCCGTTACCGAAGTTTTTCATCCACGGGCTTCTCAGTTGGTGTCTCTGCGAAGAAACGGACACAGCGCTCTCTAACATTGACACCGCAGACCTGATTCTGTCAACCGGTTCATCTGTTGCTGCTGTTAACCTATTGCTTGCTAAAGCATTGCGCGCAAAAACGGTTACTTGTCGCAGACCTTCGCCATTAGGGATTCTCTATTTTGATTTAGCTATTCTCCCAAGGTTAAAGCGGCTTAGAACGAAACGGAAAAATGTCTGCGCAACCGTGGGAGTGCCGAATCCCATTTCGCCGGCAATCCTTGATTCGATGAAAATGGAGTTGCAAACAGAGATGGCATTGCCCAATTGCCCGCGCATTGGTATCCTTATCGGCGGTACCGACCGGCATGAAACTATAACGGAACAACACGTAGAACGTCTACTTGATATCTTAGCGATGACTGCAGAGGAATTGGGTGTCCATGTTCTCTTAACAACTTCCCGCAGGACACCTGAGGCAGTCACTGCTCGTCTTGCAAATGTTTTGGCGCCGGCAGCTTGGTGTCCCTTGTTTGTTGAACCGGGGGTGGGTTCTACATTCACGAATCTGTATCAAGCCCTTCTTGCATTGAGTGACGTGATTATCGTCACAGCAGATAGTTTCTCGATGGTTTGTGAGGCAGCGAGCAGTGGCCACCCAGTCATCGTCCTGAAACTCTCATGTACCAAGCGACCGAAACGGTATCAGGTCTATGACTATATGGAGCAACATTCTATTCTGCAACAGTGTGGCCTTCATGACTTAGCAGAACAACTCTCTAAACTGTTGACGGAGCAGATGCGTACTTGCCCCCTTGATGATACACAGACAGCGGCAAACGCGATTTGTAGTCTTTTCATGGATACGAGCCGGTGGTGATTGCAAATACAAAAGAATTCCATTTTTACCTGCAACAGCTCCGCGTTACTACCGTGAGAAGATTGAAGGAAAGGTAGCAGGCGTTTTTTTATCTGACGCACGTGATCCTCTCAATATGATAACTTTCTTCATCCTGCTGCTGCTGACGGTTGGCACCATCTATGGAAAGGTTCACTACGCGATTGATGCACTTGCTAGGCGGTTTTGGCAATTTTAGTATTTTTTTGGATGAGACTATACATTTAGAATTTCTATCCATACAAGCTTATTGGGCATTAAGAGAGTTTGATCTGAAAATAAAAATTGACTTTCACACAAAAATTAGGTAGAATAGAATATCTAAGAACGTGCCTTAGAAAATTATCGCACGGTTGAATTTACATAAGTCTGGTCGCTTATACAAGTTAGTTGTCTGAGGGAAATTTCATGTCTAACCGATTAGCCGTTTCGGGTGGTACCCCTGTCCGAAATATGCAGACTCATCCATGGCCTTCATGGCCGTTGAATACCGAAGAAGAGTGGGAATCTAAGATTGAACCGCTGCTCCGTGAAGTCTATCTGAGTGGCAACGAGGGCTCTGGGGGAAAAATGATTTCCGCGTTCAGTGTGCAATACGCTCGGTATTCTGGAACAAACCATGCTACCTTCATGCCACATGGTACAGATTCGATCAGCGCAGCGTTAGCAGGTGCACTGGATCTTGATGGATTTAGCGATGGTGGTGAAATCATTGTACCAAACTACACGTTTGTGGCAACAGCCAGTGCTGTCTTGGAACGTCGTTGTACTGTTGCGTTTGTTGATATTGATGAAGATACGTTTACAATTTCGCCCGAATGTGTAGAGGAGGCAATTCAGCCGGGGCAAACTCGCGCGATTTTGCCCGTTCATCTCGGTGGCCATCCGGCGGATATGGGAGCGTTACAGGACATAGCTGAACGATATGACCTTGCAATTATTGAAGATTGTGCACAAGCACACGGGGCAGAATATCAGAGAAAAAAAGTCGGCTCACTAGGAGATGTCGGTGCGTTTAGTTTCCAATCCTCTAAAAATCTGACGAGTGGTGAAGGTGGCATGGTTACGACTAACGATCAAGATATCCACGATCGGGTTCATGCATTCATGAATGTCGGGCGGGCACCCGGTGGTGCCAGGTGGGAATACCCGCGTCTCGGCTGGAATTACCGTCCGTCTGAATACCTCGCTGCCATATTACACGTGCGGTTAGAATTGCTTGAAACCCAGACAGTTCTCCGCAACCGAAATGCTTCCTATTTATCAAATGCACTGGAGACAACAGATGGGCTCACCTCTCCGAAACTCGCGCCATGGGTTACGAAACACGGGTATCACCTCTATTGCCTTAAGTATAATTCTGACGGATTTGGCGGCAGACCGCGTGGCGAATTTATCAGCGCGCTTGCAGCAGAAGGGATCCCTTGTTCAATTGGGTATCGTTCGCCCCTCTCGCAAGAACCAGGGATGGCACGTGTCGCTGAAAAATATCCACATCTCATCCGGACTTTGTCGTCACGGCATGCAGAACAGGTGTGCCAGCAAAGCGTATGGCTATTTCAAAACCTCTTCCTCGGTTCAGAGCAAGATATGGATGACATCGTTACTGCCATCTCCAAAATTCAACATGCATGGAATTCCTAAACCACTCCTTGTTTACGACGGTGCGTGCGATTTTTGCCGATATTGGGTTGCCCGGTGGCGGCACGTCACCAATGACAGGATTCACTACGCCGCTTACCAAGAAGTTGCAGAGTTGTTTCCGCAGATACCGATATCTCTCTTTGAGACTTCTGTTCTGTTGATTTTGTCGGACGGGACCATTTTTAGGGGTGCAGCAGCCGTTTTCCATGCGCTTGGAAATCGTTGGTTATGCTGGAGTTACCGAAATCTCCCCGGTTTCGCCCCCTTAGCTGAGCTTGTCTACCGTTTTATTGCACGGCACCGTCCTCTCTTTTCTGCTTTGACACGCCGTTTTTGGAAAACCAATAATCCTTGAAGGAACCTTATATGCCGAGCCAATTTTTAACTGTCGCGCTCGAAGCCGCAAAGAATGCACAAGAGATCGTTACCACTTACTATCACAAACGGACGATAAACGTTGAACTAAAAGAGGACCAAACGCCTGTCACCAGAGCCGATACCGAAGCTGAAAGAATCATTCGCGAAACTATCAAACAGGCATTTCCTAATCACGGTTTCTTAGGGGAAGAATATGGCAAAGAAGTCGGTACCTCACCCCACATGTGGATTATAGACCCGATTGATGGGACTAAGAATTACATCCGGAAAATTCCGCTCTTCGGAACGCAAATTGCCCTCATGAAAGACGATCGGCTCATCCTCGGTGTTTCCAATGCTCCGCTCTTGGATGAACTGTTCTATGCCGAAGTCGGCGGTGGCGCTTTCTTGAACGGTGAACCGGTAACCGTTTCTGACGTAGCAGACCTATCCGATGCCATGATTTGCCACGGCGGCCTAAAATGGTTTACACCGAAAGGCATTTTGCCTAACATGTGCAACCTGATTAACGATAGCAGCCGTTCCCGAGGGTTTGGTGACTTTTATATGTATCACCTCCTTGCTTCCGCGAGAGCTGATGTCGTAGTTGAATCCACTATTAGCATTTGGGATATCGCTGCTTTGAGCATTATTGTGCAAGAAGCAGGTGGTCAGGTAAGTGATATACAGGGTGGTCCTATAACAAAATCAACTGTGTCTATGATTGCAACCAATGGACATCTCCATCAGGCAGTGCAAAACTATTTTCCTTAAAATTCTGGCAACACTGAAATTAACATCTTGTTTGTTGTGTTAATGTCCAAACTTATGCTATACTAATTAATACAGTCTTAAGGCAAAGAGAGAGGAGGTGAGTAAGACAAAATGAACCTTAATTTTCAAGAGGTTGTTGACCTGTCTTATGTCGTAGACGAAAATAGTCCACGCGAATTGCCCATTGACCCGGTTAAAATTTACGACCAGGCGACGTTAGAGAAAGATGGTTATTTCGAGAGCCGTGTGGACATGTCTGGACACTGCTCGACTCATATTGACGCACCATGCTTGATGTACCCTAATGGATATACTGTCGCTGAAATTCCAAAAGAAAAACTAACAGGAAACGCTGTGTTGATGGACTTTTCTGCAATTAAGAAACCTAACGATGCAGTTACTGCCGAAGATGTAAAAGCGTGGATAGATCAAAACGGCGAGATTCCGGAGGGCAGCATTGTCTTTATGAGAACAGGAATGGATCGCTTCGTCTATCAAGACAAGTTCAACCGGCAATGGATTGGTTTCAGCGAGGATGCCGCCGAGCTGCTTGTCGAAAAGGGTATAAAGGTTATCGGTACAGATGCATGTAGCATTGACTCAGTGGCTGGACATCCGCCGCTGCACGATGGCTTACCTCCTGCGCATCTTGTCTTTCTGGGTGCCGGCATCCCGCACGTTGAAGATTTGTGTAATCTGAGCCGACTGCCAACGCATTTCTACGTGGTGATTGCTCCCTTAAAATTGGTGCGAAGTTCCGGCGCACCGACGCGCGTCTTGGCGTTCGTATAGGGAAAGTATACATCGCGATGAGGAGTCCGTTCCCCTATTCTTGTTTAGGGTACAAGGGGTAGCTTCCTTTCACCGAGTATGAGTGATGAGACTGAAAATTCCTGAACCGCTTTCATCGTGCTTGAGAGAAATTGGAGAAGTAGGCGGAAAAAGTGTGTACCTCGTTGGCGGATTTGTCCGAGACCTACTTCTGAAACGTCCCAGTTTCGACATTGATATTGTTGTGGAAGGCGATGCAATTCTGATAGCAGAAGTTATGTGTGAGCGGTGGAATGGAACTTTGCACGTTCATCGGCAATTCGGAACAGCAACCGTTACATCTGAAAATCCAAACTATCCCAAAGTTGATTTCGTTACAGCACGCCGTGAAACTTATCAACGCTCAGGAACGTTACCTATAGTGAAACCAGCAACTATCATCGACGACTTGCAGCGTAGGGATTTTTCAATTAACGCTTTAGGGATACAGTTAGGTGGAGAAGGATTTGGAACTCTCATTGACGAAACGTGTGGCTTAGCTGATCTGAAAAACGGTATCATTCGGGTTCTCCACGCCCGGAGTTTCTTGGACGATCCAACCCGTATCTTCCGTGCTTTACGATATGCAGGCAGATACGGCTTTAAAATTGCTGATGACGATGAGCTCCGTATGCAAGAGGCACTTCCGGGGCTGGTAGAGCTTAGCGGCGAACGCATCCGGAATGAAATCAACAGAGTGCTGGAGGAGGAGAATGCTCCCGAAATTATCCAACAGTTGGCACAACTTGGCATCTTTGAAACAATTTTCGATGGTTGGAAAATAAGCCCAATGTTTACACGCCGATTTGAGCATACACAGCAGGCATTCGTGTGGGCATTAGAACATCTCGGAGATGAACTATTTCTCCGTGAGCGCGTTCGGTGGATGGCTCTCTTCGGCAAGGAACTTCCGGTGTATCAGATCGAGGCGATTAGCTTCAGGTTGGTATTAGAACATCAACTTCGGCGAGTCATCAGCCGTTCCCACGCATCTCAGCACGGTGCCTCCCTTGAAATCACGCAAGCAATGAATTGCCAGATTTCACACCGAGAATCCTTATGGAACGCTTTGGAAAAACTCGGCCTTTCGATAGCCCAAGATGCCGCAGTCAAAAATCAAAATGGGCAATGGGTAATAGTAGATACCCAAAATAGGAAAACCTACGTCTGTGGAGATGGAAATCTTTATCTAGTCGAAACGCCTCTAACGGCCTATCGGCAGCTGGTAGACGCACTTAGGCAATTAACGCCGGCGGCAAAACCCAGTGAAGTTTACCAATTGCTAAAGACTTACCCGGTGGAAGCATTGGTTTTAACGCATCAAAATCGCAGTGTACCGCATCTGCAACGGAAACAGATAGTAAATTATCTCCTGACGCTGCGGAAAATCCCTTCTCTTGTCACAGGACGAGATCTGATTGATTGGGGGGAAAAGCCAGGGAATTCTTTTGAACTGCTACTTCAAAGATTATTCGCTGCACAATTAGATGGAAAATTTACAACAAAGTCGGAGGCATATTCCCTTCTCGAAAAAATGAAAAAAGAGTAATCGCGTTCACAGACTCGTCTCCACAAAACACTCAGGAAATTCAAGTAGCAATTGCAATCTGTGCGATATAATCAAACATTGTAGAAATAAGATAAACCATGCCTAATTTTAACCCTTTTGAAGCTATTCTTGTTATTACCCAATTCATCATTTTACTAACCTTTCATGAGTGGGGGCATGCTAAATCTGCCTATATGTTGGGCGATTCGACGGCTCGCGATATGGGACGCATGTCGTTCAATCCAGCCGTGCACATCGACCCGATTGGAACGTTGTTACTACCGTTGTTGGGGACACTATTTGGAGGTGCGTTTATTGGCTGGGCGAAACCGGTACCAGTTAACCCTTTTAACCTTAGAAACCCACGAAAAGATTTGATGCTAATTGCGGCAGCAGGCCCTTTCATGAACATCGTCTTGACTTTCGTGGTTTTGGGAACCCTTAAATTGTTAGAAGTTTCTCTAGATTTTCCGGCCAGAGGTTCCGAGCTTCAAAGTGAAATTGGTAGACAATTGACTAGGACTGGACGTATTAGTGTATTTTTAGCGGCATTTAACATGCTCCCGCTTTTCCCCTTAGATGGATTTAGCGTTTTGAACGGACTACTTCCGGATCGAGCTTCACAGTATTGGGAAAGACTTAGTCCTTACGGTATGCCGATTTTGATGTGTCTTATTTTTCTACCTTTGCTCATCGGAATCCCGAATCCAGTATTTGGGTTTTTGTCTGATATTAGTGACGGAACGTTTAATCTGATTGCTAAAATCGTGGGGTGGCGTTAAAAAGCGGACTTCGCAATATGTGAAAACTATACGCTAAATATGTTAGTAGACGTAACACAAACTCTTGCACAGACAACTCCGATCTATTCTGTCAAATTGGAAGGATTTGAGGGACCGCTGGACCTGCTTCTCCATCTAATTCAGAAAGAGGAAATGGGTATTCACGACATCCAGCTTGCCCAGATTACCGACCGGTATCTGGAATATGTGAATCTCATGGAGCAGTTAGATCTTGATGTAGCCTCCGAATTTTTAGTGATGGCAGCGACGCTCCTCCATCTTAAATCGCAGAGCATCCTCCCCAAAATCATCGCGGATTCAGATTATCCAATCGGTGACAGAGCACAACTAGTGCAGCAGCTGCTAGAGTACAAGCAGTTTAAAGAGGCCTCGCAAGTTTTAGAAATCTATAGAGAGCATCGCACTGAGGTATACAGCAGACATCCTGAGCTGCATGCAGAATTGGATGACTGTAAGCAGTTTGAGATTAAAGCGACACTGTTTAACCTTCTTACAGCTTTTAAAGATGTAAATAATCGGTTTGCTTTTGCTGAACCGGAAGAGGTTTATGAAACAGTCGAAGAAGAAACAATTACTGTTGAGGACAAGATTGCTTTTATTGAAGGGCAATTGGCAAGTACAGATCAGCTTCTTTTTGACGAGTTGTTTCCGTTATCTGCTGACACTACGGAGCGTATTGTCACATTCCTTGCCGTTTTAGAACTGGTTCGGGTAGGAACGATTGTTACTGTCCAAACTGGCCATTTTGAAAGTATATACATCGTTAAACGGTAGAAAGGATTGCTTCAGTCGGTAGGAACTATTGCATCAAACACGATGCATGTGGAGATGGTGCGCTGCAACAGAGATGTACGTGTTGAAAACAGAATGATTCTATATTTAGTTCTAAATAGGAAATTTGCTTATGGATTCTGAAAACATCACAGGTCAAATGCCAATAGACAACCAACCCAGGGTTTCCCTATCTTCTAAGTCCATCTTGGAGGCGATTCTGTTTGCGGCGAGTGAACCGATTTCCGTGAAGCAGTTTCGACATGCCCTTCCGGGACTCTCGACACGTGCTATACGGAAAGGGCTCGCAGAACTTCGTGAAGACTACCGAGAATTGAACCGCAGTTTCCGTCTCCTTGAAATCGCGAACGGGTACCAAATTTGCACCTGCCCTGAGTACTCGGAGTGGATCCAGAAGTTTTATACCCGGCAGATTAACGTCACGTTATCGCCATCGGCATTAGAAACGCTGGCAATCGTAGCATATAAACAACCTGTCACGCGTGCTGAAGTTGCCGAAATCCGTGGCGTTAACAGCGATAGCGTCCTCAATTCGCTTGTTGAGAAAGGACTCACTTACATCGCCGGTAGAAAAGAGGGAGCGGGCCGGTCTTTACTCTTTTCCACGACAGACGCGTTTCTTGAACAATTCGGACTGAAAGATGTCTCGGAATTACCTTCCTTGGAAGAAATTGAGCAACTGCTTAAAACCTCAAACGGCACAGAACATGCCCAAACCGGGGCAGAACTTTCAGCAAATACAGAATTGTCGACAGAAGAAACCGCTGCTTCTGAGGAAAAAGCATTAGAACAAGAGATTGCATTGAGTGAAGTGGATGCCTCGGAATCTACAGAAGGAACTACCGATGCGGAACAGGAGCGTGGTAAATAATGGACTACAATGCATGGTTCCAGTGCAGTGAAGGCTGCAATGAATCCTATCCGCTCACCGAAATTGTCTACCGGTGTAAACGTTGTAATGGGCTGTTAGAAGTCAGACACGATATTGACAAGTTAAAGCATCGCCAAGCTAAGGAGTGGAAATCCCTCTTTGAAGAACGTTATATGCGAACGAAATATCCCTACGGCAGCGGTGTGTGGGGGAAAAAGGAACTCGTCTGTCCAACCATTGATAACGAGAACATTGTTTCTATGTATGAAGGTGGGACGAATCTATTTTGGGCGGAACGTTTTGGCGAACAACTTGGAGTCACCGATTTGTGGATAAAACAGTGTGGAAACAGCCACACCGGTTCATTCAAAGATCTGGGGATGACGGTGCTTGTTTCAATGGTGAAACAAATTATTGCAGAGGGTAAAGATATCCGTGCTGTTATGTGTGCTTCAACAGGGGATACTTCTGCTGCCTTGGCGGCGTATGCTTCCGCTGCGGGCATTCCGGCTATCATTCTCTTACCGCAGGCGAAGGTCACGCGTGAACAGTTGATTCAGCCCATTGCAAATGGGGCCTTGACGTTTTCTCTGGAAACCGATTTTGATGGGTGTATGGAGATTGTCCAAAAACTCGCGGCCCGGGAAGATTTCTATCTTGCAAATTCGATTAATTCAGTCCGTATTGAAGGGCAGAAAACTATCAGCATTGAGATAGTCCAGCAGTTTGATTGGGAAGTTCCGGATTGGATTATTATTCCGGGTGGGAACCTCGGTAATGTGTCAGCACTTGGGCTCGGTTTTTTAATAATGCAGGAGTTGGGTATCATCAATAAACTTCCGCGGATCGCCTGTGCACAGGCGGAGAGGGCGAATCCGCTTTACCGGAGTTACGAAACTGGGTTTACAGAGTTTCGCTCGATCAGTGCGCAACCGACCCAAGCAACAGCCATTCAGATTGGGAATCCAGTTTCTATCCATCGTGCTATCCGGACTTTGAAGCGCTTTGACGGCATCGTAGACCAGGCAAATGAAGAGGAATTAGCGGATGCTGCTGCCAGAGCTGACCGGACAGGACTCTTCAATTGTCCGCATACTGGTGTCGCTTTAGCTGTCCTCATCAAAATGGTTAAGCGGAAACAGATCTGCCCTGATGAACGGGTCATCGTTATTTCTACTGCGAATGGACTCAAATTCCCCGATTTCAAGGTAGGGTATCATCATGTTTCCCCCGGCGAACCCCCGCCGCGTTACCTTAACGTGCCCATTGAGTTGCAAGCGGACTATGATACCGTTATCAGGGAGATTGCCACTCACCTTGATGATTAGGAATTTAAGTGTTTGCAGTAGGTATGTAACATGCTTTTACCATGCCCTGCTGTCCGAAATTAAGATAAAATTACAATAAATATCGAAAATATGCTATAATAAACCTTGATGATTAGAATCAATAGGAGGAGATGAATGCCAGAATTGTATCAGCCTATGTCTGAACATAGGTTTACCTTTGGATTGTGGACTGTTGGAAATCCCGGCCGGGATCCTTTCGGGGACGTAGTCAGGCCGCCGCTTAAACCTACCTATACCGTCGAGAACTTAAGCAAATTAGGGGCTTATGGTGTCAATTTACACGACAATGACTTAGTTCCTTTTGATGCTTCTCCTGCCGAACGCGATCAGATTGTTAAAGAATTCAAGCAGGCGTTGGATGACTACGGCATGAAGGTGCCGATGGCAACAACTAACCTCTTTTATCATCCGATTTTTAAAGATGGAGCGTTTACCGCGAATGATCCGAAGGTGCGTGCATTTGCCATCCAAAAAACGCTCAATGCCATTGATCTCGGTGTAGAACTTGGTGCGCAGACTTATGTTTTTTGGGGTGGACGTGAAGGTGCAGAAGTTGATGCTGCCAAAAATGGTCCTGATACGATTAAGTGGAATCGCGAGGCGATGAACTTTTTCACACACTACGTCAGGGACCAAGGCTATAATCTCCGCTTCGCGTTAGAGGCAAAGCCTAATGAACCGCGCGGCGATATCTACCTACCTACGACCGGACATATGCTCCACTTTATTGAGACGCTCGACCATCCGGAAATGGTTGGCGTTAACCCGGAATTCGCACACGAGACGATGGCCGGGTTAAGCTTCCTCCATGGCGTTGCACAAGCTTATGAAGCTGGAAAACTGTTCCATATAGATTTGAATGATCAGAAGATGAGCCGGTTTGACCAAGATTTACGTTTCGGGTCGGAAAACATCAAGGGCGCGTTCTTCCTCGTCAAATTCCTTGAAGATGTCGAATGGACTGGCTGCCGTCACTTTGACGCACACGCCTATCGCACCGAAGACGAAGAAGGCGTCTGGGACTTCGCCGCCGGATGTATGCGTAGCTATCTTATTTTGAAAGAGAAGGCACGCAGATTCAACGAAGATGCCGAAATTCAGGACATTCTGGCGGAATTACAAGCGCGCGATGAAAAACTAGAATCGTTGATCAGTACCTATAATGCCGAAAACGTTGGAAAACTGAGGAAAATTGATTTCAAGCCCGATGAACTCGCACAGAAAGGACTCGGTTACGAGAAACTTGATCAGCTCACCTTTGAGATTTTGACCGGTGTTAGGTAATATAGCACAGTCTATAAGGCTATCTTAAGAAAACTCGGAGTTTTGCTTATGAACACGCTCATTGTTGCAATTTTGAGTTTTGTTGGATTCATTGTTGCTTATCATACTTATGGCAAATGGTTAGCAAGAAAGATTTTCGGATTAGATGTACAAGCAAAGGTGCCGAGCGAAGAGTTACGGGATGACGTAGATTACGTTCCGACAAAGAAAGAGATCATCTTCGGGCATCACTTTACCAGCATTGCAGGAACAGGTCCTATAGTTGGTCCTGCCATCGCTGTCTTTTGGGGATGGCTGCCCGCATTGCTGTGGGTTATCCTCGGCTCGATTTTTATTGGTGCTGTACATGATTTCGGTGCACTGGTTGTCTCACTACGCAACCGTGGACAGAGCGTCGGTGAAGTCGCGGGCAGAATGATTGCGCCGCGTGCCAAAATCCTCTTCCTTTTTGTGCTTTTTATGGGGTTAACCATTGTTCTTGCTATTTTCGGACTGGTTATCGCCCTCATTTTCTCCTACTACCCAGAATCAGTACTATCGGTCTGGGTGGAAATTCCGCTTGCTGTACTTATCGGTGTCTGGATCTATCGGAGAGGTGGGCATATCTTGTTTCCTTCCATCATTGCGCTCGGTATAATGTATATTGCTATGGCGATTGGTGCATACGTTCTCCCGATCGATCTCGGGCACTGGTTAGGCATTCCGTTGCTTGGGCAGACTTACATAAGCGTTGTTGTGATTTGGACGTTAGTACTTTTTATATACTGCTTTATTGCATCCGTGCTGCCGGTATGGACACTTCTTCAACCGCGCGATTTTATCAACAGCCATGAATTGGTGTTAGCACTACTGCTGTTGGTGTTAGGGCTTGGTGTTGCTGGATTAACAGGCCAAGCAAATTTAACGGCCTCTGCCCCTGCTATTGCCTCGGATATTCCGCCTGATGCACCGCCGATTTGGCCGTTCCTCTTCATTACAATAGCCTGTGGTGCTGTGAGTGGTTTTCACTGCATGGTGAGCTCTGGTACTTCCAGTAAACAGATTGCTTCAGAGGGGGATGCACAATACGTTGGTTATGGTGCGATGTTGCTGGAGGGTGGGCTTGCCGTTGTCGTTATCCTCGCTTGTTGTGCTGGCATTGGCATGGGGGTTTTCAATCGGACCGGCACCGGTGCGACGTATACCTTCCAACCTATTGTCCGAGCAGAAAGTTCGCAACCTATAATGCATCAAGATGCATGGCGCACACGCTATGCAACGAGCAAAACAGTGGAAAACCCCGATGGAACAACTAGTCTCAAAGGGGGTTGGGCGAGTCATAACCTCAAAGCGAAAGTAAGTGCCTTTGTCGATGGCGGCGGGAATTTCCTCAGGAGCCTCGGCATTCCGCTCAAGATGGGCATTGCAATTATGGCGGTGCTTGTTGCCAGTTTCGCTGCCACCACGTTGGATACAGCGACGCGTCTCCAACGTTACGTAATCCACGAGTTAGCACAAACCGCTAATATCAAACCTTTAACCAATCGTTACATTGCTACGGCTTTTGCGCTCGTGCTTGCGGCTGCTGTTGCCTTACTGCAGGGATCTAGCGGCCCCGGAAGCGGTGGCTTGACACTCTGGCCTCTCTTCGGTGCAACCAATCAACTCTTAGCTGGACTTGCATTCATGGTAATTGTCTTCTACCTTCTCCGCCGCAATAAGCCACTCTGGTTCGCACTGCTACCAATGCTAGTTATGTTGGTGATGCCTGCCTGGGCAATGCTCCACCAAATGTTCAACCCACAGACAGGTTGGCTCTTTACTGAACAGTACCTGCTCTTTGGATTTGGTGTTGCTGTGGAGGCACTACAGGTCTGGATGATAGTTGAAGGTGTCATCGCGTGGCGAAATGCACGCGGGAATTATCCAGAACTTCCACCTTTGAAAACCCTTGTTACTGATGCTCCAGGGTAAGTGGAATGAATCTCTCTTTTCTATCGGTGCGGTCCCCTACTCTGTAAAACCCAGGCTGACAGAATGTCCGTCAAAGATGAATCAACGATCTGAAAGGGCGAAGCCTCCAATTCTGCTCTGAAATATGTCTTGAGAAAGAAGTGGATATAGCTCGGCACTCCTAACGTAAAATTATCGCCGGTTTCCAAGTTCCTTCCATTGTGCGATTTTAAGAGATAGTTATCATTTTTAGTCGTTTGGTTCTGATAGTTTACGTGCTGCAGCTAAATATAATTCTTGGCCTTGCTTCTGAAATGGGCATGACTTAACTGGATTGTCAGGGAATTTTGAGAACAAAGCCGTTTGACTAACCTCATCAAGGTCTAATGGATATCCTAACTGCTTGATTTCTCCCAAGTAAGCGAGGCCCCAGTATTCAAGATCGAACATGAAACAGTGGATGTAACACAGAACTTCAATGTTTTTTAGCGTCGCCCCGGTTTCCTCTAGTAGTTCACGGTGAGCAGCTTCCTCGGCCGATTCCCCCGGTTCAACCCTTCCTCCAGGTAACATCCAGTTTTGATTCTCACGCCATTTGCAGAACAGGATGCAATTTTGCTGATGGGCGAGACAAACCACAAACTGGATTTGCCCTATGTCTGCTGGTGGCTCTCCCCAATAGAGTAACATATTTCCTGCTTGTCCTTCAATTTTTTGAACCGTTTTTTTTCGCACTACCGTCTGAAGTTCCTTTCATTGTTATTAATCTGTGAGACAGATTCCACAGTTTTCCGTATTTTGGAATAAGCAGCGTATACGCCGGTCCGGAAAGTTCGAAACAGACATCTTTGACAAAAAGTGCCGGATGTCCTCCTAAAAGGCGACAGGTGGCATGCGTTTTTTTCCTCAAAACTTATACTTTTTATTTATAATAACACATCCGTGAATTATTTTCAAGCAGAGATAAATCAGGCGGAGAAAAAAGAGAAAGAGGTGTGATGGCATTCGGCACACGGCCTACTCACCATCACACCCCGGGTTTTATCTTTGGCTGTTCATAAGCCTATCTGCATGCGGATCGGAACGGGTAAAGATTTAAGGAGTAACAGCCCTCGCACACCGGAACCCGAAGCTGTCGAACGTGTACGTCGGTGTACCCCCGTTGCGATCGGCGACACGCAGGGAACGTGAATTAAAGTTCCAACTCCCGCCACGCAACACGCGATATGACTTAACATGTGTGAATTTATTTACAATCAAATCCAGATTCGATATGGTGTTCACGTCGCTCAGCGGATTCCGAGACGGCGAACTAAAATAGAAATCCGAATCATACGCATCCAGACACCACTCGTAAACGTTGCCGGCCATGTCGAACAGCCCATACCCGTTCGCCACATAATCCCCCACAGCCGTTGTATCGTTTACAGTCCTATGGTAGTTCGCCTTCGCAGGGGATATCGTATTTCCCCACGGATACTTTAACCCTACCCAACCACCCCGTGCCGCTTTCTCCCATTCCGCCTCCGTTGGAAGCCGCTTACCTACCCACACGGAATATGCCATCGCCGCATACCACGACACATACGTCACAGGATGGTTCGCCTTACCCGAAGGATAGTTATTACCACTCCAATGGTTTAGGTAATTACCATCATGGAGGGCATCCGGAAGACGCGTCTTCTGCCACTGCGGGTTCGCCAGCACAAAACGTTTGTATTCCAGATTCGTCACCTCGTGCGTGTCCATGTAGAACGCGTCCACATACACCGTATGCACAGGCTGCTCGTCATTATCGGCATCGGCATCATCACTGCCCATCTGGAATGTGCCGGCGGGGATGAGCACCATCCCGGCGGGTGCCGACGGCAGCTCGGTAGTGGGGGTGACCGGCGGCGAGGTAGTGCTACCGCTTGTGGTGCCGAAATTCTGCGCAACCAACACCAGATCCGCTATATTCACTACATTATCACCGTTCACATCCGCGCTATTTTGACCCCGCACACCCAAACGCGCCGCTACTAGTGCCAGATCCGCTATATTCACTACATTATCACCGTTCACATCCGCTGGATTCTGCAGAGGATTCTGGGGTGCTGGCACAACTTCCCCATTTACCACACGTGGACTTATCGTCCTACCAGTCGCATCCACCACCAGCACATCTGTTAACGTCAATTGCGACGATTTCACAGAGACTATCGCAAACGTCACCGATGCAAGTGTCCCTCCACCGCTGCTACTACCGCCTAGTGCTGTGGCACCTACCTTCACGCTGCCCCTGCCCACCTCTTCAATCGGCGGCACTACAAACGCACCCGCTGGCAGATAGCTCCCGTTTGCCGAGCGCACATACCGCAGTGCTGAGCTGTCATACTTCACCGTCGCTTCATACCCGGCAACCTGATTCCCGCTCGCTATCTGAAGTTGAATAGTGAATTCACGCCCTACCGACGGCGAATTCACCGTGGCAGGCAAAATGCTCACTGTTTGCGCGTATACATCCCCAACACTACCTAAACTCAGAACCATACACGCCAACATAGACAACATCATTGAACCGTTTTTAGCACACATTAAAGGGCTCCAAACCTTTGACACGTTTTTATCATACATTACATACCTCTAAATGCCGCGAAACGCTCGCCGCTAAATCGGAGTGCTTGGAGCCGGGACCGCCGCGTCAAACGCAGACGGCACAAACCCCTTTACACATCTGTCTCCCTTTACTTCCTTATCAACATCTTCTGCGTCGCGGAGAAGTCGCCCGCACACAGCGTATAGAAATAGATACCACTTGCAACACGCTCACCATGCTCGTTACGCCCATCCCAATACGCGGCGCGTGCCTTGCTCTCGTAGCGGCCCGCCGCTTGATGTCCCAATGCTAACGTCCGGACTAACCGCCCGTCCAACGCATAGATAGATATCTCCACATCCGATGGCACTGCCAGCTGGTATAGCAACCACGTCTCTTCGTACGATGACGTACAGTATCTATGCCGTTATGGCAACGGTTGCTTTTATACAAGTTTATCAGAAAACAACACTTTTTGGCAAAGTTTACAGTATCGCACAATGAACATTTTATTGTCAACTCTTTTTTTCAAATTTTTTCGCCTCTTTCAGCACGTCACCGACGGTTTTTTGGTATCTTTCAGCACATAAGACAATGCAAAACAGAGATTGGCCCTGGCGACATTTGTACAACGGTTATCAAAACATCAGACGACATCGATGGACTCAAATACACAAAAATCGGATGTCACATCACATAAACCCGTATAGTACCGAGATAGACAAGTTTATCTTGCAGGCCCAATCAGCAGCACCGCGGCTGGCAGCGATGTCTTTTCCGAGTTTTCAAACGCTCTATTGATACTGCGCATGTCAGCATCAGTTGCCAATATCTCATAAGGCAAACTCCACGCGTGCAACGTCGGCTCCAACAATGTCGCGACTGAATCAACCCACTGGCCATTTTCATCTCGATTATGATAGCCACGATACCCGATGAAGACTACAACGGGTATCTGCATATTTATAACTGTGCCGCGGATAGCATCGCCGGATGCCAGAAAGCCTGTGTTCTGGATGATGATAACAGGTCGTTTGCCGCCGACATACAACCCGGCGGCGATGGCGAATGCCTCGCCCTCGCGGGTTACCGTGATGACTTCAATGTCTGATTCTACCCGGAGGCAGTCATAAATTTTCGCACTGCCATTATCTGGAACGCCCACAGCATGTGTGATATTCCATTTTTTCATTTCATCCACTATGTTTTGTGCTGATACCATCTCGGACTCCTATGTGCGTTCTGACAAAATGCATGAGGGACAGATGTAGATTTCTGTCCCGATTCAGGCCCCTAATATCTAGCCAAGGATTTCTGTCAAGTTATCAGAAAATCACGGACACAAGATTTTGGCTGGATCGGATAACCTCATAACCGCTTGCAGCTCAGCTTACCTTCTGCCTTCAACTAAAGCGTCAACGACTGTTGCATCTGCGAGCGTTGAAATGTCGCCGAGGTCAGTGATGTCACCTTCTGCAATTTTGCGAAGAATACGCCGCATAATCTTACCAGAGCGGGTTTTCGGTAAAGCGGGCGCAAACTGAATCTTATCCGGTGTCGCGATGGGCCCGATATGTTGGCGTACCGCTTGTTTAACGCCTGTCTCTACTTCATCGGATGGGGTTTCCCCTGTCATGAGCGTGACATACGCATAGATGCCTTGCCCTTTGATATCGTGTGGATATCCGACAACTGCAGCTTCTGCTACTGCCGAATGCTGTCCGATCGCGCCTTCAACTTCGGCGGTGCCTAACCTGTGTCCGGAGACATTTAGCACGTCATCAACGCGGCCCGTGATCCAATAGTAGCCGTCTTCATCACGGCGTACCCCGTCGCCTGTCATATAGTAGCCGGGGAAACGTCTGAAATAGGTATCAATAAACCGCTCGTGGTCTCCGTAAACTGTTCGCATCATGCCGGGCCACGCTGTTTTGATGCACAGATAACCTGATGCGGGATTTCCTTCTACCTCATTGCCGGCTTCGTCCAAAATGACCGGTTGAATGCCGAAGAAGGGGAAGGTTGCGGACCCCGGTTTCAGCGGGGTGGCACCAGGCAGTGGCGTGATTAGAATCCCGCCGGTTTCAGTTTGCCACCAGGTATCGACAATCGGGCAGCGTTTCTCGCCCACTGTGTTATAGTACCAAAGCCACTCAGGCTCTTTAATCGGCTCCCCTACCGTTCCAAGCAGTCTGAGTGAGGTTCTCTCATACCTCTGAACCCATTGGTCTCCCTCTTTCATCAAGGCACGTAACGCCGTAGGTGCGGTGTAAAAGAGATTAATATTATGCTTTTCCACCACCTGCCAAAACCGGCTGAAGTTTGGATAGTTCGGCACGCCTTCAAACATTACGGTAATAGAACGGTTTGCAAGGGGGCCATAGATAATATAGGAATGCCCAGTAATCCAACCAATATCTGCTGTGCACCAATAGATATCACCCTCATGATAGTCAAAAATTTGTTGATGCGTATAAGAGGTGTAAACGAGATACCCGCCTGTCGTATGCAGCACACCCTTAGGTTTGCCCGTTGAGCCGGAGGTGTAGAGTATGAAGAGCGGGTCTTCAGCATCCATGACTTCAGGCTCACACTCGGTGTCTGCCTCCGCCATCGCTTGGTGCCACCATACATCACGCCCTGAGTCAAAATCAACTTCGTCGCTGGTGCGTTCCACGACAATAACCTTTTCAACGGAAGGGCATTCTGATACAGCAGCATCGGCGTTCGCTTTCATCGGAATATCGCTTCGGGGACCGCGCATTGCGGTGTCTTGGGTTATGAGTAGTTTGCACGTCGAATCCTGAATCCGGTCACGTAGGGATTCCGCCGAAAAGGCACCGAAGACGATCGAGTGGATAGCTCCAATCCGGGCACAAGCTAACATGGCAATTGCCAATTCCGGTACCATCTGTAGATAAATACAAACCCGGTCGCCCTTGTGAACGCCTTGTGCTTTTAGGACATTGGCAAATTTTTTCACTTCTGCTAAGAGTTCGTTGTAGGTGAATGTTTTATCTTCGGAAGGATGGTTTCCTTCCCAAATAAGAGACGTTACGTCGCCGTGTCCAGCTTCAACGTGCCGGTCCAAGCAGTTATAGCATGCATTTAGAGTGCCTCCTTTAAACCATTCAATGTTCGCGTTGATAAAATCATAATCGCAAACGGTGTTCCATTTCTGATACCATGTCAGTCGTTCTGCGACATTTGCCCAGAATGCCTCCGAATCTCTAATGGATTCAGCATACTGTTCGTGGTATGCTTCTAAACTATTGACATGTGCTTCACCGATAGGATAGTCAGTCTCCATCGGCGGGAAAAGGTTATTAACCATTCTGTTTCTCCTGTCTAGGATGGGAGGAGTTACTTCCGCCCATGTGTTGTTTTCTCTCATCCTAAAATTATACTATAACGAATTCTGGAATCTGTCAACTCCAACTGAGCGCCACTATGTCCATCGTCATTGCGACAAGCCAGTGTATGGCCGCCCCATAGATAAAAGAGCGCGTCTCGAGAGCCAATACACCAAGGAATATACCTGCAACGATTGAGCCAATTGCCTCCGGCAAAGGCTTAGAATAGTGCATGATTGCAAATGGAACCGTCTGGATGAGGATACTATACTTCCCGAATCGTCGTTCTAATCCGAATAACATGAACCCACGAAAGAAAAATTCCCATGAAAACATGTAAACTCCGTATGCGAGTTGGTACGGCAGGAATGTCTGCCAACTGTCCGCGACGACTTTGCAAAGGGGGTACTTTTTAACGAAGGGTGGGTAAACCATCACTGCTGCGATAACTGTTGGAATCATAAGGAACCACGCACCTAATGTCACACTCCAACCGAGTTTCTGGCTCCCCAAACGAAACCCGTACTCGTTCAGAGGTGTCTTTGTTCCGAATATAGCAACGAGAGCGGGAATCAGTAACAGCATGAGTGCCGTAGTTAAAAACCAGTAGTAATATGGATAACTCTCTGCCAGCGGTCCGTCTCCGAAGGCGGCTGCGAAATGGAGTCGAAAAAAACGCGGACGGCTATAATACCTGTCGAGTGTTAATAGCAGCGAAGCAGTGAGCAAAATTACTGTCACTTGCCGTTCCCAGCCTTGTACATATTTTTCTTTTAATGTTTGGCGGCGCGAATTCACATTGAATATCCTATGCGTTTTATGTTATTATACCATAGCATACACTTTTTCTGGAAGGCAGATATAGATGGTATATTACACACCTTAAAATCCACAGAATATGAACCTGAGAACAAAATCATTCTACGGTACAAAAAAAGTATGCGTGAGCTTGAACAAATTAACCGTATTTTAATCATAAGACTGGCTCCACTGGGGGAAACGATTTTAACAACGCCCGTTATTCGTGCGTTACGCCATCGTTTCCCAGATGCCTATATTGCCTATATGGTGGCACCCCAACGAGAAGAGTTGATTGCAGCAAATCCGCATCTGGATGAGGTGCTTACATATACATCCTCGGTACCACGCCTTATTTATCAGTTTGTGCGTAGGAGATTTCAGATGGCAGTGGTACTGCAACCGACGTTCCGTTTGGTACTACACACATTTCTCGCCAGAATTCCTTTCCGCGTCGGATTTGAAACGAATAAGGAAGGGAGACTGCGCAAAATGCGCTTGCAAGCTGCACGCTATATGCTAAACCTGGTTGTGCCGAATAATACCGATCAGCATGAAGTGCAACGCTATCTTGATGTTGTCCGTTGGCTAGGTATTGATACAGTAAATGATGAGCCTGAGGTTTTTGTAGATAGTGCTGCTGCTGCCTGGGCAGACAATTTCTTCGAAAAACTGAACCTTGATGCCGGTCGTCCTTTAATAGGGCTTAACCCAGGGGCAGCGACAACCTATCGCCGATGGCCGAGGAATAATTTCGCTATTCTTGGTGATAGGCTTCGCAAAGCTTATCACGCACACATCATCATTACGACAGGGCCCCAGGAAGGCGAGCTCGCAGTTCAGATAGCAGACCAGATGCGGTTTTCTCCTGTTATTGTTAATGATACGACACCAATGCAGCTGGCTGCACTGCTTCAGCGTTGTCATCTCTACATTAGCAACGATACTGGTCCAATGCACTTAAGTACTGCGGTTAAGACTCCAACTATCGCGCTATTTGGCGCGTCAAACCCGCTGCAATGGGGTCCGCCGTGGGGTAGTCATAAAATAGTTACTGCCAAAGACTGTTACTTTATGAGAACGTTATCACCGAAAGAATGGAATGCACATACTGAGATTGCACGTCAGAATCTGGAGGCGATTACTCCAGACGCAGTCATGGCTACAGTGGAGAAACTTAGATGGAAAAGCGGAATCGCGATACATTGAAAATCTCAGATGAACTTTGCATCAAAAATCGCCTTGCTGCGATTCGTGGCAGAATGCGCCGGCAAGTCTTCTTGCAAACATTAACAAAGGCTGTCTTTTATGGGCTGTTTTTGCTTGTTATTCTGTTTATTGCCGGTCGGATAATTTACCTGCCAGTCCGAATTACGTACATCAGTGTTCTAGTCCTTTTAGGTGCAATTGTTATCAGTATCAGCCTGAGTTTCAGGCATCTGAAGGATTTACGAACTGTGGCGTGCACCGTAGACCGGAAGATGGAGTTGAAGGAGCGATTCAGCACAGCGTTTGAATTAATAGACGCTGAGACAGAGCTCGGAGACGAACGCAGCGAATTCGCGAAATTCCAAATCTCGGATGCCGCGAATGCCGTTGCCATGCTGGATATCGCAAAGATCAGTCCGTATCGCCCACCGCGACTCCTAAAGGCATTTCCAATTCCACTTCTGTTAATTGCGCTCTCTTTTACTGTTCCACGTGTTTATGAGGTACCACCACCACTCAATGCTGCTCAAAAGAAAGTGGTTAATCGCGCTATTCAAAACCTTGCAGATGAGGAGGTGGAAAATCAGACGCTGCAGAAACGTTTACAAGAAACAGTCAAACGTTTGAAAACTGCATCCGATGTTAACACGGTTGAGAAGCAACTCAGTGCTTTGACGCAGGAAGTGCGCAAACAGAAATTAGCACAAATTGCTATTAATAAAGCAACCGAAGCAGTACCCCGCTTGAGTGGTATGGATCCCAAGCAACTCGCAGCGGAATTGGAAACTATGGCGGAACAACCTGAGTTGTCTCCTGAACTCCAAGGTGAACTTGCTGCCCTCTTTGCACGAATCGCTAAAACAGTCCATCAGCCTTCGCTAAGTGATGCATTGGAAGAGATTCAAGGAAAGCCGGTTACTCAGAAAACGCTTCAGGACATTGTTGATACACTGCGGCAGATAGAGCAACTCGATCGGCTTGAACAATTGGAAACTCAACTAATAGAAAGCCGCAAGGAGCTTGCTTTGGCGAATATTGACATGCAACGACAGGGAAATAGGACTGCTAATACTAGGGGTGTCCCAGGCCAAGAGGCAGGTAGTGAGAAAGTGCAAGGCACCCTTGAACAAACTACGGATGGGAAAGCAGCCTTAGAGGGTACGTCGATAAATGATGAAGTGAAGAAAAACAAGACAAAAGATGGTGAACTGGCCCCACTTATGGGTGATGCCGCCTCGGCAGGACAAGTTGTAGGGACACAAATGACTGTGACAACACCATCAACAACGGATTCGCAGCGTTTTTCGAGAGTTTTTACAGGCGATCGGCCTTTGGATGCAGGTGATGGTGATCAGCCTTATCAACGTTTTAGTGATGTTGTGCTGAGTGCAAGACGGGAATATGCTCAGGCTATTGAGAATAAACGAATTCCAGTTCGATATCAAAAACAAATTAAAGTCTATTTGGAGGTAATTACGACGTTAGATGAGAAATAGTATTAAATTCATTATTACTGTTTTAATTATTGTTGGTGTCTATTTTCTACTAAGACACTATGGGGCGACTGATGCTATCCGGTTAGAGAACGTTCCGGAAATCAAAACGTGGGTAGCGAGTTTTGGCGCGATAGCTCCGCTTGTATATATTGGGTTATACATTGCTGCGACGGTTTTCTTCCTGCCGGGGCTTCCAACAACAGTGCTGGCTGGCATCGCATTCGGGCCAGTATGGGGTGTTATTTACGCATGGATAGCTTCTATCATCGCGGTTTCGGTTGCTTTCCTCATTGCTCGCTACACTGCACGCAGTCTTGTTGAAAGTTGGGTTGCCGGCAACGAACAATTCAAAAAAGTAGATGAAGGAGTCAAACAGCAAGGTTGGCGGATTCTGATGTTTACAAGGTTGATGCCAATTTTTCCCTACAACTTCCAAAATTATGCCTACGGTATCACGCAAATAAGGTTTTCGACCTATATTATGGTTTCGGCAGTATTTATGTTACCTGGTACCATCGCTTGGGTACAAATTGGGGCTTCGTTAGTCAGTGGAGAAGGCGACATCTGGAAGACGATGCTCTATCTCGCGCTCGCGGGAGTTTTTATTTTGTTACTTTCCTTCATTCCAAAGTTCCTCCGCAAACGTCAACCGGATTTGTAGTGGGTTCAGATGGCTGCTATCTCATAAAACCGAATCTACGGTAACCGAATTAACGTTTTAGCAGTAGCAAAGGCTTCTTCACGCGTTCGAATTTCGCCATTAAATTGGCGTTCCTCGATTTGTTTGAGGAGCATTCCAATTTCTTTCCCTTCTTTCAAGTTGAACGTGCGCATCAAATCTTTGCCTGTGATAAGTCTGCCCTGCTTGAGGATCGGAAGAAAATGTTGGTAATAAATATCCGCAATCCGGCTGATCTGTGAGTCTGTTAGCCTATGCAGGGTAGTAGAAAAAAGCAGTACGCCCCACCACTCAGCACCTGTTCGCTGCAAAAATCGAATTATCTCCTGTTGTCCCAACTGTGCTGCTGTTAGTTGTTGGTGCTCTGAAGCGATGCATTTCATAAAACGCGTCGCTTTGCGGCTTAACCTAAGCCGTTTAGCGACATTTCCAATTTCACCTTGCAAAAGTAGACAGAGTTTAATGAGAGAACGACGGCTGACTTCTGAACCTAATTTTCCTGAGAGGTAATCCTCAATTTTAGTCTGGTAAACGCAAACTGCTTTTGGAATTGGGCATGCTTCAAAGATTTCTAAAGCTGCCCATCCTGTAGGCACAAAAATATGTTGCAACAGCTGAACTTCAAACATCTTCTGCAAATGCGTGTACGCTTGTTGAGTCGCGAGAATTTTCATCAATTCGTCACGAGTCCGTTCTGTGGAGACATCTGGTAATAGATGATGATATTTCTGGATGAGGTTAGTAGCATTTTGAGATATTTTAAAACCGAGTTGCGCTGCGAATCGGTAAATCCGCATGAGGCGAAGTGGATCGTCTTGGATAACTTGCTCACTCGGAAATTGGAGTTGACATGCTGCAAGATCGCCCATGCCGCTACAAGGGTCGATTACTGCCTGTTTTCCGGTGAATATGCTTTGCAAAGAGGCATCTTTTTCTTTTGATGTCAAAATAGCGTTGAGCGAGATTGCCATTGCATTAATCGTCAGGTCGCGCAAACGCAAATCGTCTAATAGAGATGCCGCTCGAAATTGCGCAAAGTCGAGACTAAGCGTTTTGACAACGACCCGCGCGGTAGGCGGATGCTCTTCCATAGCGATAAAAGTTCCATCGATGTGCTCGGCGAACGCTTTAGCAAATTGAATTGCATCCCCAGCCAGTGCGAAATCTATATCTGTGATTGGGCGATTAAGTAGCAAGTCGCGAACACTGCCTCCTACGAGGTATAACTGAACCCCGCGTGCCTTTGCAAAAGTAGCTAGTGCTTCAATAAAGGGAGCATGTGTAGGTAAGATCATTTGGGCAGCCAGTTTATTCTTTCTTATTTTTCACGATAGAGGTACTTAATTTCTTTGCCGGGCTTTCCGTCTTTGTACTTTACGCGATTGGAACAAGATGCCATCAAGGTGAAGATGTGTCGCGTACCCGATAAAACTTGCGACATAAAACGGTAAACCGGTCTGGGCTGCAGCAGGAAGTTCTTCTAATGCAAGATCGAATAGAACTGAAACCGACTTCGAGGTTGTATTCCAGTCTGGATACGCCGCGTAAATCGGAACGATCAGAAATAGACACGGTAAGAGCAGCATCGTAACCTTGGAATGTGTCCAACCGCGATGTTTACTGATAATCGGGAGCATTGCACAGAGCCCCAGGATTGCTGATTCCAGATACCTCTGAAAAATAATGAGGAGAGCATTCAAAACGAATAGCACACGATAAAAAATTTTCTGACTTTTGCTCTTAATATCCACATCCGGCCACAGCCCGAATAAGACAGCTACTGCGAAGCATCCGATTATTTTCATAGGATTATTGATGGAAACTGTTGGGTTCCATTCCCATGATAAGCCCGTAAGGATTGAAACGGTGATAGTAGCAACGAACGATATTGCGAAAAACGCGCTATAGGTTATTAACGCGCCGATCCAGTGTTCACGAAACATACTCATGAAAAATAGTATAGCATGGTTTTTAACGGAAAGCAATATAGATTTGTCGTCTCATTTACCCCATTTTTTTTGAAGTTTTGTGGTGAAAGGTTTTTGTTTGTAAACGTGTGAGAAAAGCCGTGGGTTTATAATAAAATACCTCTTTTCGTATCTTGAGCCCATCAACGGCTGATGTTGTGTCAATCACTGTATAAATCTCGTTTTTTCGTCTCTTTCAGCCCAATAACTCTTTATGTTTTGAAAACCTAAGCACAAATTTCGTCAGAGGGTTCTGATGCTATGAATCTAAACAGAGAAAACCTCCGACGAGATTTACACACGAGGACTCACGACATAAGCGTTGACGGTACGGAGAGATACGAACTGTTTATTCGGTTACCACGGTTTCCTCGCCAAGCATATCAATAATCTTGATGGCAACGCGGGCATCACGGCGCGGCAGCACTACCGTGTATTGGCCCTTGATAAATTCGCTCTGCTTCTCCGGCAAATCACTCGCAACGATTCTGAAATGCCTGCCGTTGTAGTCCGTATCTATCAGCACGCAATCAATCTGCGCACGGAAATCATCAACTTGTTCGTCAAAGAGGGTGCGGGCTATCTCCAAACGCCCTAAGAGGCTCGGACTGATATAATCTACGAGGGTAATGGTGACGTGTTGCCTGTCTCTTTTGAAGGCAACTTCTGCTTCAGCAGGGGCGAAGGTGGTGACACCGTCGCGTTGGATGTCCCGCACGATGAGTTGATTAATCGGGTGCCGCTTGTTTTCTGAGTCAAGTTCGGCTTGTATTCCCAACTCGCTGCCGTTGCAGAGGACTGTAACAGCGCGTGCCTCATCCGGGCGGTGCTGCAGTTCGTCTTTGATAAGCTGAATATCTAATCGGGTGAGCGGTTTCGTCAGCTCAACGATTTTGACGAGGGTTCCGTCTACGGTGCCGTCAAAGAAGGGGTCCTTCTTGTCGGTTTCGACACCATACTTTTCGATGAGGAGCCTGCGAAGTTCCTGTTGTTCGCTAAAGTGATAGTTATTGATGCGATAATGAGCGATTCCGCGGTGTTCGGCAATAGTTGTCTGGATGCGTTTCATTGTCGTCTGTATCGCGCCTCTGTTCAGATCTGCGGCGATCCAGCGTCTGCGGAGTTTTTCAGCGACGACTGCGGTGGTGCCACTGCCCACAAAGCAATCAAGCACGATGGAGTCTTCGTTGCTTGACGCTTTGATGATACGGGCTAGAAGAGCCTCCGGTTTTTGAGTAGGAAAGTCGGAACGTTCCCCATCCATAGTGTTAAGAGCGGGAAGAATAATTACATCATCAGGAGTTTTACCTTTTGGCATTTCTTTACCCTCTTGACCACCACTTTTGTATCGCCATTCAGTCATACTACTTTCATAAGGGACAAGTATTTCGTCACGATTGAAAATGTATTTGTCCTGCGATTTGGTATACCAGAAAATAGTCTCATGCGCATGGGCTAATCTCTTTTTTCCACGAGAGGCGTTCTTGTAGTACCAAATAATTTCATTCTGAAATAGTTCTTCGTCAAATACCTCATCCATGATTATTTTTAAATAGTGACTTTTCTCATGGTTGCAGTGCAAGTAAATTGAACCTTTATCTGATAGCAGTTCGCGCATCAAGATTAGGCGTTCAAACATGAACTGGAGATAATTGTCATTCGCCCAGATGTCGGTGTATTGTGTCTGTTCAATAATGGAGGGGCCTTCGCCTGTTAAAGAAGCAGGTTTACCCCCCCCCTACTCCCACCTGGGTTCCCAGCACCTTCATCCAAGGTTGACCTGCTAATGCCGCGGAGTTTTACCTTTCGAACGTAGTCTGCACCGCTGGCAAAGGGCGGGTCAATGTAGATGAGGTCTATCTTACTGCGGAAACCGTTGACGAGTAAGGTGGAGAGGATCTCCTTGTTATCCCCGTGAAAAAGGAGGTTCGGCCCCTCCAAAAATCCATCATATAGCGGCTCTTTCTCTGCGTTTTCAACGTTACAAGTTTCCACCAATTGGGCGGGATAGTTGCTCACCGTGCCGATGGGGCGTTTGCCCACCCAGTGCAGCATTGCTCTCCCTTTAACCGGCGTAATTTTCATGAGTTCTCCTCTCGCATAGGGCTTCAGGTCCTTTTTTTTGATGTTATTCTGTGATGAGAGTTTCCTCGCCAAGCATATCAATAATCTTGACGGCAACACGGGCATCAGGACGCGGCAGCACTACCGTGTATTGGCCCTTGATAAAATCGGTTCTCTTCTCCGGCACATCACTCGCAACGATTCTGACATGCCTGCCGTTGTAGTCCGTATCTATCAGCACGCAATCAATCTGCGCACGGAAATCATCAACTTGTTCGTCAAAGAGGGTGCGGGCTATCTCCAAACGCCCTAAGAGGCTCGGACTGATATAATCTACGAGGGTGATGGTGACGTGTTGCCCGTCTCTTTTGAAGGCAACTTCTGCTTCAGCAGGGGCGAAGGTGGTGACACCGTCGCGTTGGATGTCCCGCACGATGAATTTATTAATCGAGTGCCGCTTGTTTTCTGAGTCAAGTTCGGCTTGTATTCCCAACTCGCTGCCGTTGCAGAGGACTGTAACAGCGCGTGCCTCATCAGGGCGGTGCTGAAGTTCGTCTTTGATAAGTTGAATATCTAATCGGGTGAGCGGTTTTGTCAGCTCAACGATTTTGACAAGCGTCCCCTCTACGGTGCCGTCAAAGAATCGGTCTTTCTTGTCCGTTTCTATGCCATACTTTTCGATGACAAGCCGATGGAGTTCTTGTTCTTTGCCAAAGTGATAATTATTGATGCGATAGTGAGCGATTCCGCGGTGTTCGGCAATGGTTGTCTGGATGCGTTTCATTGTCGTCTGTATCGCGCCTCTGTTCAGATCTGCGGCAATCCAGCGTCTGCGGAGTTTTTCAGCGGCGACTGCGGTGGTGCCACTGCCCACAAAGCAATCCAAGACAATGTCGTTTGCGTTAGAAGAGGCTTTGATAATCCGCTCAAGCAGCTTCAACGGTTTCTGCGTAGGATACAGCCTTTCTGAAGCCTGCTGGTTAATAATAGGAATATCTGTCCAATAAGAAAGGACATTCCTACCTTTTCCATTGTAATACGCCTTTTTATTAGCTTTCCTAGACCAATAATAAAAGCGCTTTCCATTTTCATCTATTTCGGGATACTGCTCAATAAGTTCATCATGTGACATTTCTAAAAATTGCCTGTTCAATGTGTTCGCTTTTCCTTTTGCGTAGAAAAGGAGAGTGTCGTGTTTTCGCGGATATGCCCCTTCTGCAGGCTTGCCTCTATCTCCATACCCCCATACAATCTCATTCCGAAACTTATCCTCACCAAAAACCTCATCCATAATCAGTTTCAGATAATGACTCATCGTGGGGTCACAGTGCAGGTAAATAGAACCAGCATCCGACAGCAGTTCCCGCATCAAGATAAGCCGCTCAAACATGAACTGGAGATAGTTATCATTCGCCCAGATGTCAGTATATTGTGTCTGTTCAATAATGGAGTGACCTCCGCCTGTTAAAGAATCGGTTTTACCCCCCCCTACTCCCACGCGGGTTCCCAGCACCTTCATTCAGAGTAGTCCCTCTAATGCCGCGGAGTTTCACCTTTCGGACGTAATCTGCACCACTAGCAAAGGGCGGGTCAATGTAGATGAGGTCTATCTTACTGCGGAAACCGTTGACAAGTAAGGTGGAGAGAATTTCTTTGTTATCCCCGTGAAAAAGGAGGTTCGGGCCCTCCAAAAATCCATCATATAGCGGCTCTTTCTCTGCGTTTTCAACGTTATAAGTTTCCACCAATTGGGCGGGATAGTTGCTCACCGTGCCGATGGGGCGTTTGCCCACCCAGTGCAGCATTGCTCTCCCTTTAACCGGCGTAATTTTCATCGTGTTCCTCCGAATCTCCAGATTTTTCATGTGCCACAGAACGCATTTCCTCAGCTGGATGTGTGCGGCGGCACTCCTTTAACCCTGAGAGAATATCTAACGTTTTATCCAATGGCAATGGATGGTTGACACGAAAAAGATAAGCAAGATTCTGATAACTGAGTTGTCTCCATGCCACAAGGAAAGCAATTCCGCCTTTTGCTTCTGCTACCTCTTTTATGGCGTGCAATAGTCTTTCAATGTTCCCATCCTTGTCAAAATCGGCTCATACAGCTTCCAGATAACCTTTGGCAAACCCCGGTTCAGCAAGCTCTTTAAGAAGAGGGGGATTGAAAGGCACTGTGCACTTCTGAAGCCTGGTTTCGGTATTTGTTGTCCTTGTTCCTTCCTATGTTCTAAGAAGTCGTTCCAATAGTTTTGTGTTCTGGCAATGTCTTGCTGTTGTGTGCGTTTAGTTCCGCCACAAAGCAGAATAACTGGCGAATTTGCATATCTCAAGTATAGAAAATTTTTGCCGAATTGTCAAGCCCTTTCTCACGGATTTATGGAACCAACGCTTTCTTATCTCGGTTTTCATGCAGAGCCACCACAGAGGCGATCCAGTCTGAGGTGATACAAGAGCACTGCTTTTCTCACAGACAAACCTAACAATATCACACATACTACTCTCAAAAAAAAATGGGGGCAAGTGAGAGATTTGTCCTGATAATACTGTTTTACTATATGGATTCAACCGGTTCAGTTTTGTGAGGTACTGGGAGGCACAACATTCTATGCTCCGGTTACAAGCATTGACAAATTTATTTTAATTTGACTTTACATTGAAAATTATGATATAATTTATGTCAAAATATTGCTTAACGATTAATCTGTATGCTATAATAGGTTTAAATTATCACGGTGTGGAGACTAAAAAATTCAGTAATGCTTGGATGCGGTGTAGATCATATTGCAATCCAGACGCGTGATTGGGAAACATCCTTAGTTTTCTATAGAGATGTCTCGGAATGGAGCCTATTGCCGAATTTAGGGGGACATCCGGAAAATTGTACTGTTAGACATGGGCGATGACAGTCACATGGAATGGTTTCAACCGGCTGCAGATTCCTCCTGGGCCCAAAGATGCGAGCCCGAATGACCCGGCGACACATTTCGCTCTTGCCACAACGGATGTGCGCGATGCCGTCGAACAAGTTCAACAAGCCGGTACCAAAATAACGTTGGAGCTGCTCGATGTAATGCAACTATTGCTTTTTTTACGGGCCCTAGTGGTGAAGTAATTGAGTTTTTTTCAAACGCATTAATCACTTGGTTACAAAATGAGAAATAGTTAATATGTAATTCTTGGTTAGGTATTTTGGTAGTGCGCTTAAGATTCCCGGTTATGAGATAAAGAGAATCCATCGTCTGTTGCTTGGGTATCAGTTACTGAATTTCTCTGCGAGGAATCTCCACGATTGGGCTGTATAGCGTTTTTTGTTTTTAACAAGATAATGACAGAAACCGAAAAATCCCACATTTTTGAATTGTTGTCTCCTATGCTATTGATTGATAGCATTGAGTTAGTAGATGTTGAGGCACAAGGGAAGACGTTACGGCTCCTGATTTACAAATCCGGGGGGCTTTCAATAGCGGATTGCCAGTCCGTGAATGCTATTGTTCACCCAATTTTGGAGGTGCATCAGTATTTAAGAACCTATGCGCAGCTTGAAGTGGCTTCTCCGGGGATAGATAGACCTTTGAAAACAGCTGCAGACTTCCGTCGAAATCAAGGCAAGACTGTCCGGATTGAGACTGTGTCGAAAGACGAAAAAGGCACGAGCGGAAGCTGTAACGCCCCCTCCGTAGAAAACGCGGTAGTGCAAGGTTCTATCAAGGAAGTCCTGGATGGCACGGTCGTCGTTACTCAAAGCGATGGAAAGAGTATGCAGATTGAATTATCCTGCATTCACAATGCGTGCATACAGTTGGAGTGGTGATGAAAATTCAAAAAACAATTTGCAGGATTAGAATACCTAAGAGGAATTGTGGCTTACCGTCTTATGGGAGGCAATTTGACAGTGTTAACAGTACACGATTTCCATTTGCACTTTGTTTCATTGAGAAGCCTATCCATTAGGTGGTGTTTGTCTCTTGACTGCCTTATAGGAGATAGGGCTATTTAGTTTTAGGTTTTGCTTCTAATTAAGTTTTTTTATGAGGTGTCGTGTGTCTTCTCTGCAATATCTGATAAAAGTAATTCACGCATATAAATCAAATTTGTAAAACTAAATAACTCTATATAGGAGATAATGTATGTTAGCGAACCTTCAAAATGCTATTCGTCAAAATATAGCCCAAACCGATTTACCTGAGCAGGTTTTTGTTGAAGCGATCGAAGCTGCTTTGCTTGCTGCTGCGCGTCGAGTTTATGGTAATAATGCTGAGATTTCTGTGGAAATTAACCTTGAACAAGGCGAGATACGATGCTCCGTTCCTAAGCAGGTTGTTGATATTATGCGGGATCTCTCTACAGAAATTCCGATTGAAGCAGCGAGAAAACTTGATGCAGATGCAAAAATTGGAGATAAACTTGAGGTAGAGATTAACCCGACTGAGTTTGGACGCATTCCAGCCCAATTAGCTCGTCAAATCTTGCGCCAAAAAATAAAAGAGGCAGAACGGGAAAAAATCTATGAGGAATTCGCAGGGCGTGAAGGCGAAGTTGTCACTGGGCACGTACAGCGTTTTGAACGCGGCGGCATCATTCTCGATTTAGAGCAGACTGAAGCGTTTTTGCCACCGCGGGAGATACCTCGTGCAAAAAGTTACGAACGCGGCAAACGTCTACAATGTCTCATCTTAGAAGTGAAAAATGAAACCCGAGGGGCTCCTATTGTCGTCTCACGAACGCATCGTGACCTTGTGTCGATGTTATTTGAGCAAGAAGTCCCCGAAATTTATGAAGGTCAGGTGCGTATTATGGGAGTTGCCCGCGATCCGGGCAAACGGGCGAAAGTCGCTGTCATGGCAACAGAAGAAGGGATTGATGCTGTTGGAACCTGCGTGGGTGTCAAAGGCGTTCGCGTCCAAACTATTGTTGATGAACTTGATAATGAAAAAATTGATCTGATCGAATGGAATGAGGAGGCAAGCGTTTTTATTGCTAACGCCTTGTGCCCGGCTACAGTACAGCGGGTTGAACTTAACGCTGATGAAAACAGTGCCCGGGTTATTGTTCCCGATAATGAACTTTCCCTCGCAATTGGACGACGAGGACAAAACGCGAGACTCGCCGCAAAATTGACAGGCTGGAAAATTGATATCAAGAGTGAATCCGAGGCAACGGTTTCAATTGATGAACTTTTTAAACCTACAGCGCACAGTGATGAAAACGCCCCCCTGCACGATTCCAACGGACTTGAAGCAGAAGACAAGGTTTTGCAATCACCGGAATTGCCCTCGGAAGACACAAAAGAAGTGAAAGCAGAGACTGCCAACGTATCTACAGAAGATGTACCTGCTTTGCCAATTGATGTTCCACAGACTGAGCCGGAGAACTTGTCGCTTAAAACAGAGAAATCTGATGCAGGAGATGGGTAACAGAGTACTATAAGCACGACACAAGTTTAACGAAAGTAGAGCGATTGACATGGGGAAACAGCCTATCCGCACCTGTATCGGATGCCGTGGTAAATTTTTGAAAAAAATGTTAAGCCGGTTTGTATCTCAGGCAGGCCGAATATTGCAAAGCGATCCGGAAAAGAAATTGCCCGGGCGGGGTGTCTACGTCTGCCCGACTGAAACTTGTATTCAGAAAGCATTCTTCCATAAGCGAAGCCAATATCGACTTGCGTCCGATGTTTCTTTGGATGAGATATTGTAGTTTCGTACAAATAATTGGCAAACGGATTAATTGGGTTTGTATGTTTCCTTGAATTCACTAGAGAATTTCGATAGTTATAGGGCTTACAACCCAAAAAGGAGGAATTGTTATGAAAAGTGCCGAACAGCGAGGGCAAAAGTCAGCCAAAGAGAATCGGACGACCCGGAGAACGCGGGTTCAAGAATTGGCAAAGCAGTATGAGTTGACTAATAGGGAACTCATGACGTTCTTGGAGAAGCTGGGCATTCGTGTCAGGAGTCAGACGAGCTTCCTCGATGAGGAAACGGTGTTACTTATTGAAGCTGAATTACAGGCTGAGGAGTCTGGATTAGCAAGTCCTTCTGCAGAAGAATTGAGGCTTGAGGGCTCGTCTACAGGGGACGAATCGGCAGGGATAAGTGACGGTTCCAATGTTAAGTTGCAAGTCACTGAAGGTATTACTGTTTCCAATCTTGCTTCAATGCTGGGTCTACAACCTACTGAATTGATTATACGCCTGATGAATTTAAAGGTTATGGCGACTATTAACCAACAATTGGATTATAAAACACTTGAGATGCTTGGGGAGCATCTGGGTTTTGAAGTTATCAAGGCCCGGACGTTAGAAGAGGAGCTCTTAGAAGATACACCGGATACACCGGAATCATTAGAACCGCGCGCGCCGGTTATTACTATTATGGGCCACGTTGACCACGGTAAAACGTCCCTTTTGGATCGAATTCGACAATCAAATATCAGTGAATCAGAAGCAGGTAATATCACACAACATATTGGCGCGTATCATGTAACTTTAGATGGCGGAAGCATTGTCTTCCTTGATACCCCTGGGCACGCTGCGTTCACGGCCATGCGTGCCCGTGGGGCTCAAGTCACGGATATTGTGGTACTGATTGTTGCGGCAGACGACGGTGTGATGCCGCAGACAGTAGAAGCCCTCAATCATGCTAAAGCGGCGAAAGTTCCAATCGTTGTCGCGATTAACAAGATTGATGTGTCCGGTGCACGCCCTGACTATGTAAAGCAGCAGTTGAGTGAACACGAATTGATTCCGGAAGAATGGGGGGGACAGACAATTTGTGTTGAAACCTCCGCTATTGATGGTATCGGCATTGATTTTTTGCTTGAGATGCTTCTTTTGGAAGCCGCCTTGCTGGAACTTAAGGCGAACCCGGCAAAGCCTGCCCGTGGTGTAATTATAGAAGCAAAAGTCGATAAGGAGCGTGGTGCACTCGCCACAGTTTTGGTACAATCTGGAACGCTGCGGGTTGGCGATGTGTTCGTTTCCGGGAGATTCTCTGGAAAAGTCAGGGCAATGATGGACGACCTTGGAAAACGGATGAAGGAAGCCGGCCCTGCCTGTCCAATCGAAGTGCTTGGTTTTACAGGAGTACCCGAAGCCGGAGACAAATTCCACGTTGTTGAATCTGAAAAAGATGCACGGGCGATAAGCGAGGCACGGCAAGACTTATACCGGTCTGCGAAACTCGGACAGAACAGCCGCGTCAGCTTAGATGCACTATTCCAGCAGATTCAGGATGGCGACATCAAAGAATTGAGTGTTGTCGTGAAAGGTGATGTGCAGGGTTCTGTCCAAGCTGTCAGTGAATCGTTGCTCAATATGGACACTGATGAGGTAAAAATCAATATTATCCATCAAGGCACCGGCAACATTACGGAAACCGACATTCTGCTGGCATCAGCATCGCAAGCCATCGTTGTTGGATTCAATGTTGATTCGACACCTGAAGCTTTGCAGGCGAAGGAGACAGAGGGAATAGATATGCGTACTTATGACATCATCTATAACCTCATTTCCGACATTCGTTCTGCCATGGAGGGTTTACTCGACCCGGAAGTCCGCGAGATAGTTATCGGACGAGCAGAGGTACGAGAATTGTTCCGGGTTCCCCGGCTTGGGTTAGTTGCCGGCAGTTATGTTAATTGGGGCAGAATCGCTCATGACCATCCGCTTCGCATTCTTCGCGGGAATCGCTTAATTCATGAAGGCAAGGTCAATTCCCTCCGTCGATTCAAAGACAATGTCAATGAAGTTCAAGCGAATTATGAGTGTGGCATCGGTATTGAGACCTTTGAGGACTTGAAAATTGGAGATGTTATTGAGTGTTATGTACACGAACAGGTAGCACGATCTCTTTCTTAGGTAAGCTTGCAAGTGGTTAATTCATGCACATCGGTATTTGTAAAGTTTGTCTCAGGATCCCTCAAAGTTGTTCACTTAAGGAGAAACGTCGCGTTATCAAAAGCCTTGTTATCCGGCTCAAGAATCGGTTCAATGTTGCCGTTGCCGAAGTGGATGCATTAGATGCGCATCAAACTGCTGTGCTAGCTGCTGTATCGGTTTCTAACGATGCTGCATATCTAAATGGCATTCTTTCACGGGTTGTCACCTTTATTGATACAAATGCCGCCGCTGAATTGGTGAATTATGAAACTGAATTTTTCTTTTAGAGGCAAATAATGGAAAACAGTAGAAGACGCGATCGGGTTGGATCGCTTATCCAACGAGAATTAAGCGAGATTCTTCAGCGAGCAATCAAAGATCCGCGGCTTGCATTGTGTACTGTTACACATGCAGAGGTCTCTGCGGACTTAAAATATGTGGACGTGAAAGTAAGTGTTATCGGGGATGCAGAACAGAAGGATAACGCTATTGCCGGCTTGAAAAGTGCTACTGGGTTTCTCAGGCGCGAGATCGGGCGTCGTCTAACACTCCGATATTCACCGGAACTGCGATTCGCTTTGGACGACTCTGTTGATCATCTGATGAAGATAGATGAGCTCTTAAAATCGGCTGATTCGGGAGATGAAGATTCGGGATAAGAATTGATAAACGGGTTGTAACCTTGTTTCTTTAGAAAAATAAAATTGATATGGAGAATTATTGTACTCTCCTTACCCTATTTGAGCAATATGAGACTTTTGCGCTCTCAACGCATATTCATCCTGATGGCGATGCGATCGGTTCGGAATTAGCCCTCTATCTTTTTCTGAAACGGCTCGGCAAATCCGTTAAAATGTTTAACAGCGACGAGGTGCCCGCGAACTATAGATTCCTACCGTTTTGGGATGATATTGAAGGCATATCTTCTATTGAAGGGTATCGCCCTGAGGTTCTGGTTATATTAGACGCGAGCAGCCACGAACGGATTGGCGTTAAGTTATCCAAAACACTGAAACCCTTACATATTCTCATCAATATAGACCATCACGCGACAGCAGTAGCGTTCGGCGATATCAATCTCATTGAGCCCTCAGCTTCTTCCACTTCAGAAATTATTTATCGGCTGATTAAAGCCCAGACTCCACCAATAATGTTAAATAGACAAAATCTCTCTACGGCGGACTCTCTAGATGAGGCATGCGCTCTCTGTCTCTATACTGGCATCATGTTTGACACCGGTTGTTTTCGCCATAGTAATGCTTCGGCAGAAACGCATCGCATTGCAGCTGATTTGATTGAGCTCGGTGGTTTCGCACCGGATGAAGTCTATCGTAGTGTTTATGAACAGGTACCTATTTGCAAAGTACACCTACTGAGTAAAGTCCTTGGCACACTGCGTGTGACAAAAAACGGAAAGATAGCCTCGGTATATGCAACGCAAGCAATGTTCAATCAAACAGGGGCGACAACCGATGCGGTAGAAGGGATTGTGAATCATATTCAAACGATTGCAGGCATTGAAGTCGCTCTTTGTGTAACCGAGTTAGAAGATGGTAGTACAAAGGTGAGTTTGCGCAGTCAAGGACGCGTGGATGTAGGGGCACTAGCTGCCGAGTTCAATGGTGGCGGCCATGAGCGTGCATCCGGTTGCCGCATCTCGATGCCGTATCTTTCCGCTATAACAGCACTGGTAGCAACAGCACAACGCTACATTGGACGGACTGAAGAAACCTCTTCGGTGAGAACAAATCGATAGTCCATTTTTGAGTAAGGGTTTAGTGTTTTAAGGGGCACATCGCGCAAGTGACAATGAGGTTCGGGAACTTTTTTATCCTAATTTTGGCAATATAGGAGTCAGGGTTATACAGTGTGCCTTGCACAACTTTAGTCCCGTTAGGGATATCCTGTTTATAACGATTTTGGAAACTTTTTATACTTTGGACGATGTCCCCCAATTTGATAGAAACGCGGCAGTCACCTTTGGCGTATTTGATGGGATCCATATTGGACATCAAACCGTTCTTAAAGTGCTTCTCCAGCGTGCCTCACAAGAAAATCTAATCAGCATCCTTGTAGGTTTCTATCCGCATCCGTTGGCGTTTCTAGATCCGGAACAGTGTCCACCGATCTTAATGCCTCTCGCTAAGCGGCTTGAAATTCTTGAAGAAATTGGCATAGATAAAACGGTCATTCTCCGTTTTGATGAACAGATTGCTTGTATGCCACCGAGAACCTTTGTGCAGCGCGTATTATTAGAGAAATGTCGGGCAAAGCATATAGTTGTGGGCTATGCATGCCAGTTTGGGAAGGGCCGTGAAGGTAACGCACAATACTTAGCAGAGCTCAGCAGGTTTCAACCTTTTGATGTTTCAATTGTGCCACCGACTGAGGTAAATGGTGCACCTGTGCATAGCACTCGCATTCGCGAAGCCATAGCCAGAGGAGACCTCAACTGGAGTTCGCGACTATTGAGGCGGACCTATTCTCTCATTGGACATGTAGTGCGCGGAGATGGTAGAGGGAAGCAGCTCGGTTTTCCAACAGCAAATATAGAGACACAAAATCAGGTTTGCCCACCGAATGGGGTTTACGCGATTCGGGCTAGGTTCATGCCTACAGACCGGGCAGCTGCGCCTGAATCAACTCGATACTTAGACGGTGTTTTGAATATAGGCACACGTCCTACATTTGATGGAGTGAAATTTCAAGTTGAAGCACACTTCTTCAATTTTGATCAAACCATCTATGGCAAATCTGTAGAGCTTTTTTTTGTAGAAAAAATTAGGAGTGAACGGAAGTTTCCACATCCAGCTCCTCTTGTACAACAGATTCAGCGGGATATAGCTGCCGCCACCGAGATTCTGGCGGAGTCAGGCCACGTTTAAAGGATTCTCAATTTAATTTGAATTTTCCGTCATTCTGTGATATAATATATGTATCAATAATGGCTATTAGGCAATCTAAAGGAGGTGAGCGCGATTGGCAATTGATGCGGCACGGAAGCAGGAAATAATCCAACAGCACCAGATGCACAAACGGGATACCGGTTCCCCGGAAGCACAAGTGGCGGTGTTGAATGCACGCATTCGACAACTCACTGAACATTTTCGGACGCATAGGAAAGACTATCATTCCCGCCATGGACTTTTTCGCTTAGTTGGAAAACAGCGACGTTTGTTAAGGTATCTTTACAAAAAGGATATTACGCGCTATTACAGTTTAATTAATGAGTTAAAAATTCGTGATACTATTGGATCCAGCAAAGCGTAAGAAGCAGCTTGCAAAGGCATATTGCAACGCACCGGCCACCGTCGGCTCCCGCAAGATTCAGTCGGAGGCTTCCCCTCTTTTGCTATTGGCGAATCAACGTGCCATAGAGGGAGATTTTTCGCGCATGCAGACGCATGCCTTTAGAACAGAGAACGTAAATAGTATTTTAATTTTGTTTCGCAATATGGGCTTGCAAGTTTTGCCCCATAATAGGAGTAGGATAAAAGATGAAATTTGAAATGCAACTTGGGAGTGAGAAGTTATCTATTGAAACCGGAAAAGTTGCAAAACAAGCAGACGGTGCCGTTTGGGTACAGTACGGCGGAACAGTTGTCCTCGTTACAGTAGTAGCCGACCCGAGTGAAAATGACTTGGATTTCTTTCCATTAACGGTAGATTATAGAGAAAGGGCCTACGCCAGTGGGCGCATCCCGACTGTCTATGGGCGCAGAGAACCACGCCCCGGTACATCAGAACAACTCGTTGCACGATTAATTGACCACTGCATCCGGCCATTATTCCCAAAGGACTTTAAAGCCGAGGTTCAGGTTTTATGCAATGTGTTATCCTCGGATGGCATCCACTCTGCCGACGTACCCGCGCTGATCGGTACATCGGCAGCACTCTCCATATCAGATATCCCCTTTAACGGTCCGGTTGCAGCGGTAACTATGGGAAAAGTAGACGGAAAACTGATTGTTAACCCCAGTTACGAGGCACTGCATGAATCAGATATGGAACTTTTCGTCAGTGGAAAGATAGACGCGGTGATGTCAGTTGAAGGCGGGGGACATGAAATTCCCGAAGACGAAGTTATTGATACAATCATCACTGCGCACGCAGAGATAAAGGAAGCTATCAAAATTCAAGAAGCCTTAGCAGCTGTTAGCAGTCGTCAGAAGCGCGACTATGCAGCAAAAAGTGTAAAATCAGAGCTCAACCGTCGCGTCCGAGATCTGGCTACATCAAAAATCCAGGAATCTATCGGAATGGCAGATAAGAAATCCCGCGAAGACTATCTCGAACAGGTACAGGAAGAGGTGTTATCGGAGATCTTGGTGGAAATACCGGAAGAGGTAGACCCAACAGCGACGAAGGATGCAATTTCTATTTTGAGTGACATTGAGAAAGAGGAGATGCGTCAGGCGATTCTGACCGAGGGAACGCGCGTTGATGGACGGGGCGTAACCGACATCCGCTCTATTTCTGGTGAAGTCGCTTTACTTCCATACGCCCATGGCTCTGCACTCTTCACCCGTGGACAAACACAAGCACTCTGTGCAACAACCCTTGGTACCTCCGGCGATGAAGACGTGCAACGGGGACTTGAAGGAGAAGCCAGACGCTCCTTCTTCCTCCACTACAACTTCCCCCCTTTTAGCACCGGTGAAGTCAAACGAATGATGGGCCCCGGACGCCGGGAAATCGGACACGGCGCACTCGCTGAGAAAGCACTCGAACCGGTGATTCCAAAAAAAGAGGATTTTCACTATACTATCCGGGTTGTCTCTGAGATATTGGAATCGAATGCTTCTTCTTCAATGGCAACCGTGTGTGGCGCGACGCTCGCCCTGATGGATGCAGGAGTGCCTATTAAAAAACCCGTGGCAGGAATTGGCATCGGTTTGATCAAAGAAGGCGAGAACGAGGTTATTCTCACCGATATGCTTGGCACTGAGGATTTCCTCGGGGATATGGATTTCAAAGTCGCAGGTACAAGCGAAGGGGTTACTGCCATCCAAATGGATATCAAAATTGATGGCGTGACACCGGAACTGATGCGCACCGCCATCCATCAAGCAAAGAAAGCACGGCTTGCTGTCATTGAACAGATGAACGCTATCATTGCTGAACCTCGTCAAGAATTGTCGCCTTATGCACCGCGTATCCATTCTATACAGATTGCGCAGCAGAAGATTAAAGACCTCATCGGACCGCGTGGTAAAACCGTACAAGGTCTTCAGGAAGAGACTAACACCACGATTAACATCGAAGATGATGGGACCGTGGAGATCGCCGCAACTAGCGTGGAAGATGTACGCCTCGCTGAAGAAAAAATTCGTGCAATCACCGCGATGCCGGAGATCGGTAAGGAATACACAGGCAAAGTCGTCCGCACTGCTCCTTTTGGTGCTTTTGTTGAAATCCTACCGGGTAAAGACGGCCTCGTCCACATTTCGCAGATGGGCGACGGCTATGTCCGCCGCGCCGAAGATGTTATGCAAGTTGGAGACGAAGTTACCGTGCGCATTCTTACTATAGATGAACAGGACCGGCTGGATCTGACTTTGATAGCTGCTAGGGGAATACCCGTCGAAGAACTCAACGTAGGCGGAAACTCAGACAACGATTCGGAATGGAATGATTCGAGGGAACCCCGGGACTCAGGCCGCTACAATTACCGTGACAACCGCGATTCGCGAGACTATCGTGGAGATCGACGGAATCGTGATTCACGGGAAAGACGCGGCGGTCGCTATGATTCGTCGGATAACGAACGCGACTTCCGAAATCGTCGTACACCACGCATCCCAAAGGGACGTTCCAGATAGAATCTTTCCATTTTAAAGAAGTGTGATAAAAAGGATTTGTGAATCGTCGCAGAAACGGTAGTATGATAAATGCTTCATTTTTCATACTACCATATCGTTCAAATTCTCTCCTAGCGGCTCACTCAGGTGGCACTTTTCGCAGAAGAAACAGACATCTTGGAAAAATAACGGAAGGGGAGGTTACTCATGAAAGCTCGACTATCCAAAAGACGACAGATTCAGAAGGCGAAAGGCGATTTGCTAGATCAGAAATGGCTAACCTATTTTTTGGTTATTATTCTCGTTCTGCTTATTGTGACATTTGTGGTTTTATCATCCCCCGCGTATAAAAAACAGTTTATTGAAAGTGTCAAAACCGTATTTTATGGGAAGAAACAGAAGACTCGACGTCCTCAAGCTTCACCGGCGGCTTTTCAGGGACCGACTCTGATTGGGAGGTAGAACATGTCTAAATTGATGTTACTTTTAGCCATCCCGGTATTGCTATGTATAATCCCGGGTTGTGGATATGTTTCCAAGTCCGCTTATCTGGAGCATATTGAAACGATCAGGGTCCCACCCATTGAGATCTTGGATGCTGATTTTGCTTATGATGAAATCACACAACGTCCTTATGATGAAGTCATTCAAGAAAAACTCATCCAACGTTTCAACCGCAAATGGCGAGATGGAAGCGACTCCCAATTTACGATGCGGATACAGGATTATAATATAAAGGAGCACGGGTTTGGCCCCAGCGGTGAAGTTGAGATGTTGCGGATGAGCCTACAAGTGGAATATGAATTTCTTGATAGAATCCGCAATAACATAATCGCACAAAGTACGAACCACGTCCAGGTTCATGATTTTTACCTTGTACCCAACCGAGGCGAACCGCCGGAAACCGTCAACCAAGCAAAAGGGCTGATAGTAGACGAATTGATAGAGGATCTTTACAATCAACTTGCTGAACAGTGGTAGCATTCCCAAAAATTATAGAGTCAATACATCAGGAACCTCCGACGAGATTTATACACGAGCTGTCAATACCTAAGCGTTGATGGTACGTACGGAGATATACGAAAAAATGAAAAGGCACGGCATAGTTTTGTTCGCAATTTTATCGATCTCAATGCTTGGATGCGGTTCCTGTGATAGTGAACCAGGCAATTGGACAGTTGTCAACCAAATTGGTAATTATATCTACGGTGTATGGAAGGGGCCAACGGTGAAGGTAGCGTCGCAAGCAATGCGAGAAATCGCTGTGAACATTGGCGCTCAAGGTGACCGGCCGTCGGCACTAGCTACCCAAACGACTCTTGCCCCGGAGTCCCTCTTGCCTATAAAAGTGTCCGCCGGACGCGGGGCAACGGCATCTGATTGGATACAATCTAGAACACCATCAACATATCATAATACCCAAACGCTCTACCATGATAGGGCTGTAAAACCCGATATCTACTATGCCTATGGCTTCAAGCGACAAGCAGAGGTAGAGTACCAAGCATCAAGATTCGGTGCCAAACCCCTAATTTTACTTGAAATCTTCGATATGGGAACCCCAGAAAACGCCTTTGGCATTTATAGTTTTAACACCTATCCACAAGCGAAGATAGAATGGGTTGGCAGTAAGGCACTTCTTTCAGGTGGATACCTCCGGTTTTCTAAAAGTAAATATTTTATTCAGATAGAGGGGTACGAATTTGCAACCGGCATTCGCGAAGGAATGATCGCCTTGGCAAAAGTCGTCGCTTCCCAGATTAAAGAACCTCCAACTAAAGTGCCTTTACTAGCACTGCTACCAAGTCATAGAATCAACGGAAGTGAAAAACTCTTCCGCACAATTTGGACGCTAGACCAAATCTATAATGGCTTGCCGTCTCATCTCCCCCAATTTACCGACAAAAGGTTGCCCGCACTTCGTGAAGTAGATACCGCTGCTCTTCACAATGAACGGAGCAACAATACAGCAGAGTGGGCTTCAAGCGAGCTTCCAACTGAGATTGCGATGGAAATCAGTGCTGAAACTCCTATTGGTGTTTCAGCACGTTATCATGCTAAGGGGACCACAAACTGGCTGGATGCACCGATTGTTTTCATTATACGTTTTTCCGATGCCTCCACTGCTGAGTCTGTTTACGCACTTTACCGGAACGCTGTGACAGAGAAAACCTCGTCTATCAAAATTGGAGAAGATGGGGAAATCCTAATCGATGAAACTTCTCGTTTATGAAAATTCGCAGAATTTTTCGTATTCGTATATCTCCGTTTTTTCGTATCTCTCGGTACTACCAACGTCTATGCTTTTGATGGTTCGTGTTGTAAAGGTTTTAACATTGCAGTGGCAGGATAGGTATTCTTTGTCTCTCCTTTCAGGAGTAAAAAAGATAACCGAACCCCGCCAAAAGTTATCAGCGGTGAAGAGAATGATGTTTAGAGTCAATACATCGAACGGCTCAGACGAGATTTATACAGTAATTTACAAAACATAATGCGTTATCGGGCTGAAATATACAAAAAACGAAAAAGTGAGTCAAGGAGGAATGTTGTGCGAGGCGATTTTGAAGCGTATCTGAATGACGATTTTCGCGATGAAAATGGAAAACTGGATTTAGGAAGTCTTTTGGAATTAGAGGACGAAGCGGACATTGATGTTGCTGTGATTATGCCGAATACCCAACCGAATCCGCAAAATGCGGCACTTGCTGATGCGATTCGTGGAAATCCACGCGCGCTTGGATGTGCCCTTATACATCCGACAGAAGCGCAACCTGTACAGCAGGTTCAGCAGGCAGCAGATACTTGGGGAATGCGTGGTATTAAACTCATGCCAACTGTGCATAATTACAATGTGGATGATGAAATAGTACAACCGGTAGTTGAAGCTGCACGTGAGCATGGGCTCATCATCTCAATTCATTCCGGCCCTAACAATTGTCATCCGAACCGTATCGGCAAAGTTGCAAGTTGGGTGCCTGAGACACCGGTCATCATGGATCATATGGGCTTGCCGGAGGATTTGGATGCAGCAATTTCGGTAGCACAACGAAACCCGAATGTCTTCCTCGGAACTACAATCCTCCGCTTTCATAGACGCTGGGGAACGGATGCAAATACGGTCGTTCCGATGGAGGTAAAGAAAGCAGTCGCTGCCGTGGGGCCCGAGCAAATTGTATTTGGCTCCAATCTGCCTGAGTACCGTCCAATTCAGGTTATCAATGCCCTAAAGAGATTGGAGCTCGGTGACGACGCAGAAACTCTTATTTTTGGTGGGAACCTTGCTCGCATTTACGGATTAGAAACGTAGGCACATTTGTATCATAACCTAGAAAGGCTCAGACGAGATTTACACACAGGACATCGTGACATAAGTTGCGAGATAAGAATACCTATCTCGCAACCCACTGGGTGATGACGGTATGGAGATATACAGAGAGGTTTTTAAAGGTGAGCACGCTAAAACGCACACCTCTTTATGATGTTCACACTGCACTCACTGCAAAATTTACCCACTTCAGCGGATGGGAGATGCCGCTCCAGTACAGCAGCATTGTCACGGAGCATCTCTCTGTGCGGCGCGCTGTTGGGCTGTTTGATTTGTCCCACATGGGAGAAATTGAGGTCCGCGGACACGGGGCAAACGAGTTGGTTCAAAAACTCAGCACCAACGACGTGAACCGTTTAACCGATGGACGTGTGTTGTACACACTCCTTTGTAACGAGACAGGTGGAATAGTTGATGATATTCTCATTTACCGCCGCACCGATAACTACTATATGCTGGTTGTCAACGCTGCCAACATTGAAAAAGATCTGGCATGGCTGGAACTCCATAATGACGAGGACGCGGATGTAAGAGATGTAAGCGAGGACACAATCCTCATTGCGCTACAAGGACCTGCAGCAATCAAAACGCTGCGTCCCCTCGTACCCAAGTTGGATGTGGGAAAAATTCCGTATTTTCGGTTTGCCAACGGCGAGATAGCAGGGATGCGGACTGTGATTTCACGAACCGGTTACACAGGGGAAGTCGGTTTTGAGTTGTATGTGGACACCAAAAACGCAAAACGTTTGTGGGATACGCTTTATCCCGCAGTGACATCGGCTGGCGGACAACCCGTCGGACTTGGTGCACGTGATACACTACGACTTGAAGCAGGGCTTCGACTCTACGGCATGGACATGGACGAAAACACGACACCCTTTGAAGTTGGGCTGAGTAGGTTTATCAAATTTAAGAACCGACAATTTATTGGCAAGGCAGCACTCCTCGCACAGAAACGGAAAGGAGCCCTTGCAAGGCAGATGGTAGGTTTTCAGATGCTTGGCCGCGCCGTGGCACGTGCTGGCCATCACGTCTATCAAAAGGGCAAGCACATAGGGAATGTGACGAGCGGTGCACCTTCACCGAGTCTTAAATGTAATATCGGTTTCGCGTCCATCTCTCAAAATATTGGGAAAAGCATCGAAATTGACATCCGAGGAAAACTGCACCCTGCGAAAATCGTGGAAATCCCTTTTTTATAGATGTTTATAATTTTGAATTTTCGTCTACAAGAGCACGATAAAGATGTTTGTGGCAGGAACTCTCAAAACCTAAGCCTTGATGGTACGGAGATATACAAAATTGTTTCCACAAGATTTGAAATACCTGGAAAGCCATGAATGGGCACGACAAGAAGGCGATATCGCAATTATCGGCATAACAGATTACGCCCAAGCCGAAATTCAGGATATCGTCTATGTTGAATTACCTGATATCGGGACCCACGTCACGCAGAAAACTGAGTTTGGCATAATAGAATCTGTCAAGGCTGCATTTGAACTCTATGCACCAGTGAGTGGTGAAGTCCTTGCAGTAAATGAATCCCTAGATGACACCCCGGAGTCTGTCAATACATCACCCTATGACGCAGGATGGCTGATAAAAATCAGAATGACGGATGCAGGGGAGCTAGCGGAACTCCTTGATGCAGAAGGATATCAGGCACAAATTGAATCATAGAAAGTTATATAGAGGTCTTCTAAAGTTATAGGAAAGCAAAATAACAAAAATGATTGCTCATTTATGAAAAAGGCTTACTTTTTCATAAACTATAGGCAGCGACGAGCTCGCTCTTTTCAGGAATAGGCATGGTTTCACAATCCACATTCGCACATCGTCATATAGGCCCACGCCCGGAAGAGATTCAGGAGATGTTAGCCACCCTCGGTTACACTTCCATGAAAGCCTTTATTGAAAATGTGGTTCCGGCAGATATTCGCCTTACCGAGCCACTCGCGTTAGAGTTAGATGAACTGTGTGCTAATGCCTTCCCCCTTTCAGAATCCGAGATGCTTGCTGCATTAAAGCAGCTTGCTTCTCATAACCAGATCTACCGTTCCTTTATCGGCATGGGCTACTATAACTGCATCGTGCCGCCGGTCATCCAACGAAACGTTCTTGAAAATCCAGCATGGTATACACAATACACGCCGTATCAAGCCGAAATTTCACAAGGACGCTTGGAAGCATTGCTCAACTTCCAGACAATGGTGATTGATTTGACAGCACTTCCTGTCACGAATGCTTCACTCTTGGATGAGGCGACAGCTGCCGCTGAAGCCATGGGGCTGTGCCTCGCTGTAGCAAGTGCGCGTCGTCGTTCGGGTAAAACTGACGGCGGCAATATTTTTTTTGTTTCGCAGACCTGCCATCCACAGACAATAGCTGTGTTAAAAACGCGTGCTGAACCGCTCGGTATCCAATTGAAAATCGGAAATCACCTAGATATGAATTCCCATCAACCCATTCTGGGAGCGATTGTGCAATACCCCGGAACAGACGGGACAATCTACGACTACAGCGACTTCGCTCAGCAAGTTCATCATCTCGGTGGGTTACTGATCGCCGCCACAGACTTGCTTGCTCTGACGCTTCTGCGGCCCCCTGGTGAGTTCGGTGCTGACATCGCAATTGGCAGTGCACAACGGTTTGGAGTTCCCCTCGGTTATGGCGGTCCGCATGCAGCATTCCTTTCTACCCGCGAAGAACTCAAACGTCGTATTCCCGGGCGTATCGCAGGTGTCTCGCACGATACCACGGGGAAACCTGCTGTCCGCCTCGCACTCCAAACGCGCGAACAACATATCCGCCGCGAAAAAGCGACAAGCAATATTTGTACAGCACAAGTACTGCTGGCAGTTATGGCAGGGATGTACGCTGTTTATCACGGTCCTAGCGGCTTAAAACAAATTGCAGAACGCGTTCACACCTTAACCTACACACTTCGTACAGGACTTGAGAAGCTCAGTTGGAAAACCGGCGATGCTCCTTGTTTTGATACAGTCTACATTACAGTCAACCGCCCGGAACTTGTGGAAGAACTTCTCGCGGCGGCACGCGTGAAATTGATAAATCTCCGCAAAATTGATGCAACTCGCATCGGGATTTCCCTTGACGAAACAACTACATCTACTGATGTTGAGCGGATTCTTGAAATCTTTGCGACAGCTGTCTCTCGTCCAATAAATAGAACTATCGATTCTGCTACAGCAAAAGAACATATGATTCATAGCCTCGAAAAACACACGAGTATTCATGACATAAGCGTTGATGGTACGAAGATATACAAGAATCAGGTTCCTACAGCCTTACATCGAGAAACGGCTTATCTCACTCATCCTGTTTTCAATCGGTATCATTCTGAAACGGAGATGCTCCGATACATTCACAAACTCCAAACGAAAGATCTTTCTTTAGTCCACGCGATGATTCCTCTCGGTTCATGTACAATGAAACTCAATGCGACGGCGGAGATGGTACCGGTGACGTGGCCGGAGTTCAGCGAACTTCATCCTTTCGTACCTCGCGAGCAGGCGAAGGGTTATCATACATTATTTGAACAGTTGGAAGGATGGTTAGCCGAGATTACCGGGTATAGCGCGGTATCGCTGCAACCGAATGCCGGTTCACAAGGTGAATATGCTGGACTGTTAGTTATACGCAAATACCACCAGAGCCGAAATGAGGCACGCCGAGATGTCTGTTTAATTCCGACATCCGCCCATGGCACAAATCCAGCGAGTGCTGTCATGGCAGGGATGAAAGTTGTAGGGGTTGCATGCGATTCAGATGGCAATATAGACCTAACTGATTTACGGCAGAAAGCAGAGATACATCGTGACAGGCTCGCTGCTGCGATGATTACCTACCCTTCAACGCACGGAGTCTTTGAAAAACGGATTCGCCTTCTTTGCAATATTGTTCATCAGGCAGGGGGGCAAGTCTACATGGACGGCGCCAATCTCAACGCGCTTGTCGGGCTTAGCCGTCCAGCGGATATCGGGACCGATGTATGTCATCTCAATCTTCATAAAACGTTCTGCATTCCCCATGGCGGCGGCGGGCCTGGAATGGGACCCATTGGGGTTGCATCACATCTCAAGCCGTTTTTGCCAACGCATCCGATTATCTCTATAGAAGAGAACCCTCAAGGAATTGGCCCCGTTTCCGCAGCCCCGTGGGGGAGCGCTAGCATCCTCCCGATTTCTTGGACATACATCGCCATGATGGGCGCAGCAGGGTTGAAAACAGCAACTGAAGTAGCAATTCTCAATGCGAATTACCTTGCCGCCCGTTTGGCAACGTACTATCCTATCCTTTATACAGGAAAAAGCGGACGGGTTGCTCATGAATGCATCATCGATTTGCGGGACTTTAAGAAAACAGCAGACATAGATGTCACTGATGTCGCGAAACGCCTCATGGACTATGGGTTCCACGCACCCACTGTATCTTGGCCAGTCCTTGGCACAATGATGATTGAACCGACGGAAAGCGAATCAAAAACCGAATTGGAACGGTTCTGTGATGCCCTTATTTTGATACGACAGGAGATTGCCGATATTGAGACTGGCATCGCTGACCGGCAAAATAATGTACTCAAAAACGCACCCCACACTATAGGGGCAGTCACCGCGACAGACTGGCATCATCCGTACACGCGCGAAGCAGCCGCGTTTCCAGCCCCGTGGGTACGCGAACATAAATTTTGGCCCGCTGTCACACGTATTAATGAAGTCCATGGGGATAGGAATCTTATCTGTAGCTGCCCATCACTTGATGAATACTCTTAAAAACAGAATTATCTCTCATCAATTCGGTTATGAATAATGTGGCAGGATAAGGTATGGCAGGATAGGTATTCCCAATGGGTGGCGAGTAAAAGGTAGTTTATAGATGGCAGGGATAAGATAATCTTCTCTCATGGACAGAGAAAGAAAACCGAACCCCGCCAAAAGTTATCAGCGGTGAAGAAAATGATATTTAGAGACAATACATCAAGAGGCTCCGACGAGATTTTCACAGTCATTGACAATACATAATGCGTTATCGGGCTGAAATATGCAAAAAAAACGAGATTTTCACAGTTATTGACAATACATAATGCGTTATCGGGCTGAAATATGCAAAAAAACGAGATTTTCACAGTTATTGACAATACATAATGCGTTATCGGGCTGAAATATACAAAAAAACGAAAAAATGAAAGCAATAATCATAGGTGCCGGAGAAGTTGGTTTTCATATTGCCAAACTCCTAACCCTTCAAAGTAATGATGTCGTCCTGATTGACGAATCTGAGGAAGCTTGTCAGCGGGTAGATGAACAATTGGATCTGCTTTCACTTCGTGGCTCGGGTGCCTCGCCGCACCTACTCAAAGCAGCTGGCATTGATGAAGCAGAAATCCTCATTGCTGTTACCAACAGAGATGAAATCAATATACTCGCTTGTCAAATAGCCTCAAGATACAATGTAGAGATCAAAATCGCCCGCGTTTCAAATCCAGACTATTTCTCCTCAGAAAGTGAATTCACACCTGCTGATTTCGGCATAGACCTGCTGGTTAATCCAGAGGAACTGTGTGTCGCGGAATTTTTCCGTTTACTAAAGATACCCGAAGCCAGAGAAATTGTCGAATTTGAAGATGGGCGCATCCAACTCGTGTCCTTCCGCGTTAAACAGTCCAATCCGTTCATCGGAAAATCCCTCGCCGAATTGGATAAAAATGGCATGTTAACTGATATCCGATTCGCAGCAATTAGCCGCCGGAGAGGGGCAAACGGAACAGGGGCGCAGCAAACTTCGCGCCGGAACATCATCATCCCTAGAGGCACCGATGTTTTGCAACAAGGCGATGATGTATTTGTTATAGGCAGTGCTATTGCTGTTGAGCAGCTCCTCCGCATCAGCGGTATTCTGTTTAACCAACACCTTGAGCGGGTAATCATTGTTGGAGGAAGTGCAATTGGTATACAGCTCGCTCGCAAATTAGAAAAAAATCACACGGATGTCAAACTTATTGAAGCCGAGCCAAAGAGAGCTGAATTGGCCTCTGAAAACTTGAAACACACAACGGTTTTACATGGCAACTATCTCCAATTCCGGCTTTTGGAAGAAGCTGGAGTGGCGGATGTAAACGGCTTTGTTGCTGTCACGGGTGATGATGAAAATGACATTATGGCGTGTATGACAGCGAAAGAGAACGGTGCGCACCGCGTTCTCGCCCTTATCCAACAACCCCGCTACCTCCCACTGCTCGCACGCATCCCACGTCTTGATGGCGCCGTCAGCAGACATCTCTCTGTCGTCAGCAATATCCTACGACTCATTCGACGTGGGAATATTGTCTCTGTCGCCTCGCTTCGTGGAATAGAGGCAGAAGTCATTGAAATTGTCGCTGGAGTCAACGCTAAAATTGTACACAAAGCACTCGTTTCCTTCAAAACGAAATTTCCGCAAAACGCTTTTATTGGTGCTATAATTCGTCGCAATAAATTCATTATTCCCCATGGGCAGACCGTCCTACAACCCGCAGATCGAGTCATCGTGTTTTGTATGCCGGATGCTATTCCTATAATAGAAGACCTGTTTGCAGAACGGAGAAATTAGCTTGCACCCAAAAAAACATGAGTCGCCGCCTAATTTTTTACACCCTCGGTAATTTATTGATTTTCCTCGCAGGAACGATGCTACTTCCTATGGTAGTTGCTCTCTGCTATGAGGTAGAATCGGGTGACTCTCAAAACGATTTGGGTGCCTTTGCTATCTCTACCGTAATCACCCTCATCGTTGGGCTAGGGCTGCGCTTCAGTATAAAAAAACGACAGCAAGAACTCAGGATTCGGGAAAGTTTCGCTGTCGTTACATTGGGATGGATAACGGTAGCACTCTTCGGGGCGTTTCCTTACATGATAGGGAATGTGTTTGAAGCAGAGGGACGCTCCCCCTGGGCAGAATTCTCCTTCTGTTACTTTGAATCTATGTCCGGATTTTCGACGACAGGGGCTACCGTCTTAACTGAAATTGAGCATCTCTCTCATTCTATCCTATTCTGGCGGAGCTTCTCGCATTGGCTTGGTGGAATGGGCATCGTTGTCTTCGCGGTAGCAATCCTGCCCATGCTCGGTGTCGGCGGGATGCAGCTATTTCGTGCAGAGGCACCCGGGCCACAGACAGACCGGCTCACACCACGCATCACCCAGACAGCTAAGCTACTTTGGGCGGTTTATGTCCTGGTTTCGGTTGCTGAAACACTCTTACTCATGTTTGGCGGCATGTCTCTCTTTGATGCACTCTGCCATACCTTTGGTACGATGGCCACCGGCGGATTTTCGACCAAAAACGAGAGCATCGCTTACTACGATAGTGTCTATATTGACTTAGTTATCTGCTTTTTTATGTTCATCGCCGGCACCAATTTTGCACTCCATTTTTCTTTTATTCGCGGTAATTTCAAGGCATATCTCCGAGATACAGAGTTCCGTTTCTACTTTACGGTTATCCTCATCAGCATTGTCATCATCTCCTGGAATACCGTCAAGTTTCAGAATGATGATGGACAGATTCCTTACGATTCAATGTGGCCATCTATACGCCACGCTATATTTCAAGTCCTCTCCATCATTACAACGACCGGATACGGTACTGCAGACTTTGAAAAATGGCCCGCCCTTTCTCAATTCGTCCTTGTGACGTTAATGTTCTACGGCGGATGCGCAGGCTCCACCGGCGGGGGCATGAAGCAGATACGTTTCCTATTGCTCATTCAGCAGAGCAGGGCTGAAATTAAACGTCTTATTTTCCCCCACGCCGTCCTTCCAATTCGTGTGAATGAAAAGGTCGTGCCTTCTGAAGTCATGACAAATGTTCTCGGCTTCTTTTTCTTTTTTATCGGTATCTTCGCCATTGTCACATGCATTATGGCAACTCTAGGGATAGACCTCGTCAGCGCTGCCGCTTGTACCATTGCCACAATGGGTAACATCGGCCCCGGCCTCGGGAGTGTCGGGCCCATGGATAACTACGCACACATCCCCACCATCGGAAAGTTTATCCTATCCTTTTGTATGTTATTGGGGCGCTTGGAACTCTATACTGTATTAATTCTTTTTTCGCCAAATTTCTGGAGGAAATGAGGAACCATGAAGGCTGATAAACTCCGCAGAGAATACGCAGCCCACGGAGGGCTACTTGAAAAAGCCGCTGCAAAAAGTCCTTTTGAACAGTTCGAGAAATGGTTCGCAGACGCATGCTCTGCAAAACTGGATCTACCGGATGCTATGACATTGGCCACTGCAACGCCAGACGGTATTCCTTCCGCACGAATGGTAGTCCTCAGAGGCTTTGATGAAAACGGTTTCTGTTTCTACACAGATTATGAAAGCCAAAAAGGGAAAGAACTCGCCGACAACCCACATGCCGCACTCGTTTTCTATTGGCGAGAACTTGACCGGCAAGTCCGGAGCACCGGCACCGTTCAGAAAATGTCTCGCCAAGAATCAGATGCTTATTTTGAGAGCCGCCCACTTGGAAGCCGCCTCGCAGTCTGGGCATCGCGCCAGAGCCAGGTCATTACAGCACCAGAAGTGCTTTCCTCAGGATTCGCATCCGCCCAACAGAGATTTCTGGATGGGCAGATCCCGCGCCCCCCTTATTGGGGAGGCTATCGATTGGTCCCGGACATGTTTGAATTTTGGCAAGGCTGCCCAAACCGCCTCCACGACCGGCTCTGTTACACGCTGCAACCCCATGGTACATGGCAACTGACGCGCCTCTCACCGTAGCTTGAGACGTTGGCAACCGCACTCACGCTCGGCCAGCCCAATAGCGAAGCTGCCATAATAGAGCTGGGTAACGGTATCATCATCAACCTAACTGTCATAAAAACCTTTTTTTCTAGATGGGGTAGAACTACCAGCAACGATATAAGTATTCTTTTGCGGGTGCATTTGTAACCTTAATCATACCTCTTATATGTTAAGACCGTAAGAAAAAAAATGAGCAAACGTTGACTTTTTTGCATCCGCGCGCCCAATTCGCATTTTTTTTAGCAGAACATGTTGAAACTTGACATTATTTACAAAATATGAGAAACTATTAAGTGCATAATAAAAAAACGTTTGGCTAATGTAATCTGGCATCATTTTCTTGGCGGAATTGCACGAACGGTGAAATTTCGTTTGAGGTTTTGATGTAACTTTAATCTGTGTAGGAGAGAATAGACAATAAGCCAATGCTAATAGATTATCTTCCGATTTTGTTGCTGGGGCTCTTCGCAGTCCTGTTTGCGGGTGTCAATCTCGCACTAACCCATATTCTTGGACCCAAACGGCCGACACGCACCAAACTCTCCGTTTACGAATCTGGTGTTCGCCCGGTCGGGGATGCAAGACAGCGTTTTACGATTCGTTTTGACCTCATTGCAATGCTGTTTATCATCTTCGACATTGAAGTGGTCTTCCTTTATCCGTGGGCTGTTGTTTTCAAGGATTTCTCTAAAACCAGTGGATTGTTTATTTTATTTGAAATGTTAGTGTTCATCGGCATTCTCCTCCTGGGCTATATCTATGCTTGGAGGAAAGGAGGCTTAACATGGGATTAAATGTTGGAAATGGTGGTGAGCAGATGGATGGCAACATCCTGACGACTACGATTGATAAGGTAGTGAATTGGGGGCGAAAGAACTCCTTGTGGCCGATGCCGTTCGGGACGGCTTGTTGTGCAATAGAAATGATGGCGACTTTAGCTTCCAAGTTCGATCTTTCCCGATTCGGTTCTGAAGCGATCCGGTTCTCGCCGCGGCAATCTGACTTACTCATCGTGTCTGGGCGGATTTCGATTAAGATGATGCCGGTCCTTAAACGCATCTACGACCAGATGCCAGATCCGAAATGGGTTATTTCCATGGGTGCATGTGCTTCGTGTGGCGGCGTTTTTGATACCTATACCTTAATCCAAGGCGTGGACCAGTTTATTCCGGTGGATGTCTATATTCCAGGATGCCCGCCGCGCCCCGAAGATTTGATTGATGCCGTCATGCAGGTGCAACAGAAAATTACGCGTGGCGAGGTTCCCAAAGGGGTAGCAGGACAAAGCATCGGTACAGGCGTGATAGCAGCGCGTTAATTCAGGAGACAATGTATGAATGAGGAACAAACCGTTCTCGTACTTCAGAAACTTCAAGAAAAATACGCTGACATTCTCTTAGCACAGAATGAAACACGAGATGGAGTTGTCGTTGTTGTTAGCAAAGAGAATGCTTACGCACTTTTGGAATACCTAAAAACTGAGCCTGAACTTGCGTACACTTATCTTGTTGATGTCACCGCTGTAGACAATTCGCATCTGGAATCTGAATTAGAGCAATTTGACTATGCCCGGTTCATGGTGGTATATCAACTCTACTCATACCAGGGCCATGGTCGCGTTCGCATCAAGGTGCCTATCCATGAACGTGACCTGAGTATCCAATCCGTAACGCGCCTCTGGAAGGGCGCGAACTGGCTTGAACGTGAAACGTACGACATGTTTGGCATCAAATTTGATGGACATCCGGATCTCCGGCGGATTTTAATGCCTGACGATTTTGATGGCTACCCGCTCCGTAAGGATTATCCGCTCCGCGGCCGCGGTGAGCGAGAGAGTTTTAATTTTGAGACGCAAAATGTCTAAAGGAGGAGAACATGCACGCTGATATGGAGCGGGCAACCGGTGAGAAGATGGTTCTTAACTTCGGCCCGCAGCACCCTGCAACACACGGCACTCTTCGCATTGTGTTAGAACTGGATGGCGAATCAATTTTGAAAGCAACTCCGCACCTCGGATATTTACACACCGGGTTTGAGAAACTGGGAGAACACCTGGATTACAATCAGTATATTGTTGTCACTGACCGGATGAACTATCTCTCTCCGCTTTCCAATAACTTCGGGTATGTGCTCGCGGTAGAGAAACTCCTCGGTATTGAAGTACCGAAGCGGTGCCAATACATCCGTGTCTTAATGGCGGAATTGTCCCGACTCGCAGACCATCTGCTCTGGCTGGGGACTGCCGCGCTGGACCTGGGCGCGTTCTCGGTCTTTCTCTACAGTTTCAGGGAACGCGAGAAATTGTACAGCATTTTTGAGAAAACGACAGGTGCACGGCTTACTACTAGCTACACGCGTGTCGGGGGACTGCTCCGTGATCTTTACGACGGATGTGAGGACGATGTTCGGCAGTTCATCACGAATTTCCCCAAAGCGCTAGGGGAGACGCATACCCTCCTCACACGCAATCGTATCTGGATGGATAGGACGAAGGGCGTTGGCGTAATCTCAGCAGAAGATGCTATTAATTATAGTCTCACCGGCCCATGTCTTCGTGCCACCGGGGTTGAACATGACCTCCGTAAGGCCGAACCCTACTCTTCTTATGAAGAATTTACCTTTGAGGTGCCTACAGGGACAAATGGTGATGCCTACGATCGCTACTTGGTACGCATGGAAGAAATGATCCAAAGTTGTCATATTGTACAACAATTGCTGGATAACCTCCCTGAGGGCCCGGTAAACGTAGTGGATAACAAAATCTCGCTGCCTCAAAAGACTGACGCTTACGGACACATTGAAGGGTTAATCCATCATTTCAAGATTATCATGGATGGGCACGGTGTACTGCCTCCGAAAGGGGAGTATTATTGTGCTACAGAATCACCTAACGGTGAACTCGGATTCTATATTGTTAGCGACGGTAGCGGCACTGGCTATCGCATTCGTATCCGTCCCCCGAGTTTCTTGAATTTCCAAGCACTGCCTCACATGTTAGAGGGCGGCATGGTATCTGATACCGTGGCTGTCTTGGGCAGTTTAAACGTCATCGCAGGAGAATTGGATCGGTAGAATCTGAGCGGTTAACGTGCCTATCTATACGGAGATTTCCGAATCTGGTAGCACGTTCCAAAGTTCTTTTCAGGTTGACCTTTTTTTTATTTCTGGTAAAATCTTAAATGTTTGGGCAAAACATCCACTAGAATCGGGTAGACGTGTAAAATGTTATAGCGTCTACTGTCTATAGGAGAGATGTGCATGGAACTTGGCAGCATCATACTTTTTGTCAAAAACATGAAGGCTGTAATCGCATTTTACAGAGATGTCATCGGGTTACGCCCTGATGACGAGCAGCCGTTCCCGGAACACCGCTTTTTTCGTTTTAATACCGGGGCATGCAAATTGTGCCTCCATAGCGCAAGTAAACCGAATGAAGGAAGACAAAAGATCGTCTTTCACGTTGAGAGTGTCAATGCCGTTCATCAGGAACTGAAGGCGAAGGGGTTGCGATTGCGAAAACTTCAGAATGAAGACGGGCTCGCGTGCTTCGATATTTCTGATCCGGAAGGTAACCGTATTCAGTTTGGCGGAAAGTACTAGCCAAGCCTTGAACTTCAGAGAGCACGGGTATCAGCCCAAATAACCTGAAAAGAGGAACAAACTCCTGACAAATACATTTACTTTGGACATTAGGCCCATTCAGCTCTCGAGGATTCATTCAAACCTACTTAGCGTCATTATTCTAATTGCGCTCTTGACAATTGTCCGGAACAAACCGATGTATTGTTCCAATGTAAAGCGAAGATAAATTCTGCTAAACGGATGAAGGAAAACATAGATGTCAGATGAAATCATCCAAATCGAGACACCTTTTCGGTTTACCGAAGAAAATCAACAGGAATTTGAGGAACTGATCGGGCGTTACCCGGTTAAGGAAGCAGCAATGCTGCCCACACTTCACCTCGCACAAAAGCAGGCAGGCTACATCAGTCCTGCTGTCATGAACTACGTGGCATCACTTCTGGAGGTGCCCCTGATGAAGGTTAAAGATGTGGTAACGTTCTATCCGATGTTTTTTGAGGAGCCAGTAGGGCAGTATGTGATTCGGGTATGCCAGACGTTGCCTTGTGCTTTACGTGACTGCAAAGTCGTTTTGGAACATCTAAAGGCGAAACTTGGGACGGATGTCGCCTCCGAAACAAATCTTGCTAAAGGTACGACTGCGGATGCTAAATTCACCCTCATGAAAGTCGAATGCCTCGCTTCATGCGATGTTGCACCTGTTATCATGGTGAACGACGATTTACATAAAAATTTGACCCCCGAAAAAGTTGACGAAATTTTAGATAATCTGTAGAAGGAGAGCTCCTGACAATACTGGAGACGATTTATGGTTCAAGAAAGACGCATTCTTTACGAACACTTGGATGTGCCCAATATTAATACCTTTGATGTGTTTCGCCAGTACGAGGGATATACCCGTTTTGAGAAGACAATCGCAGAGTACCAACCTGATGATATTTCCAAAATCGTGATGGATTCAGGATTGAAAGGCAGGGGCGGGGCAGGGTTTTCCACCGGATTAAAATGGAGTTTTGTCCCTAAGGATATCAAACCTTGTTATCTCTGTTGCAACGCTGACGAAAGTGAACCTGGCACTTTTAGTAATCGCTATGTGCTGGAAAAGAATCCGCATCTCCTCATTGAAGGCATTCTTATCTGTTGCTATGCCATGGGTATTGAGACTTGCTATGTCTATATCCGTGGTGAATTTACGCTCGGGAAAAAGAAGTTGGATGCCGCCATCAAAGAGGCCTACGCCCACGGGTACCTCGGTAAAAACATTCGCGGTACAGGGTTGAACGTTGATATCTACACGCATCCAGGTGCCGGTGCCTATATCTGTGGTGAAGAGACCGGGCTCATTGAATCGCTTGAAGGGAAACGTGGACAACCACGGAATAAGCCACCTTTCCCTGCTGTTGAAGGCGTGTTTAGAAAACCGACCGTCGTACAAAATGTGGAAACCTTGTGCAACTTGCCATTTATTGTCGGAAACGGGGTTGAATGGTACACACAGATGGGCCCAACGTACGGTGACACACGCTTCGACCCGCCTAAGCCGGATCCGAACACCGGCACTAAACTTTACTGCATCAGTGGCGATGTGAACGAACCGGGGGTTTATGAACTTGAACTCGGATTAACTTGTGCTGAACTCATTGAGGTTGCAGGCGGCATCCGTGGCGAACAAGTGAAGGCAGTCATCCCGGGCGGGAGCTCAGCCCCAATTTTGACACACTATGAGCTAGACACCCGGCTCGATTTTACTTCATTGACACTCGCTAAATCGATGCTCGGTTCAGGCGGTATCATTGTGATGAACGAAACACGAAATATCGTTGACTGTCTGCTTAACATCATGAAGTTTTACGCGCATGAATCATGCGGGCAGTGCACGCCTTGCCGCTGGGGCACTCCATGGGTCCGCGATATTGTCCAACGAATTGCGGACGGAGGAGGACGGCAGAAGACCGTTACACGCCCCAAGTTTGGCATCGCAAAAAACGGTAGATGGAGCGATACCGGCGAAACTGAGGAAATTTATGAAGATCTTGACTTGCTCGAAAGCGTCGCCAACAATATTGCCAACGTCGATACTATGACATGGAATACTATCTGTGTGTTCGGTATCGCCGTTTCTTGGCCTGCGGTTAGCTATATGCGGAAATTCCGGCCCGAATTTGAAGCAGCTATCCGCGAAGAAAAATTAACAACACTCGCTGTTGAAGCAGCAACCGTACCGCCGGAGGAAAACTACGCTTACCAACAACGGATTGTACCGAAAGAAATGGCGTAAAAGATACTAAAGAAGCTGAAAAATACGGTTACGGGAAAAAAGGAACGCGAACCCTTATGGCTTTTATAAAACTGAATGACCTCGAGGTAGAGGTCGAAGATGGAACGAATGTAGTTGAAGCCGCGAGGCAGCACGGTATTGAAGTACCGCACTACTGTTATCACCCTGGACTCAGCCGTCCAGCGAATTGCAGGATGTGCCTCGTAGAACCTCACGTTTTCTTCCCACCCGCCGGAGCAATTGTACCCGATCGGCAGCTCGCCACCGGATGCACAACTGTACTCCGAACAGCCCCACCGGATAGAAAACTTGATGGAAAATATGACTTCATCGTGTATACTGATAGCCCACGTGTCAAAAAAGCACGAGAAGATATACTCGAATTCTTGCTCATTCATCATCCTCTCGATTGTCCTGTCTGTGACCAGGCCGGAGAATGCGATTTGCAAGATTTTAGTTACCGGCACGGACATGACAAGAGCCGGTACCTGGAAGTCAAAAACGTGCCACCCAAGAAAGACCTGGGCCCCGATGTTTTACTCTACTCTACGCGCTGTATTGTTTGCACGCGATGCATCCGGTTTTGTGAGGAGGTCTCCGGAACAGGCGAACTTGGACTCATTCACCGCGGCTCTCATGACGAAATTGACATTCCACGTTCACACGATGGTGCCCCCTTGCAGTTGTTAGATAATAAACTTGCTGGTAATGTTGTTGATATCTGTCCCGTTGGTGCTTTAATCAGTAAGGATTTCCTCTTTAAATCACGTCCATGGTTCATGAAAAAGCAGAGCAGTGTTTGTACTGGATGTAGTGTTGGGTGCAACATTACAGTAGAGTACAAAGAGGATGGTGTTTATAGAATCAAACCGCGTTTTCACGCTGAGATTAACCAGCACTGGATGTGTGACGATGGACGTTTGGGTTATCACTACGTCAACAGCGACGATAGGCTCCAACTCCCAATGAAACGCATGGAAGGCGAACTGCAGCACACCCATTGGGCTGATGCCTTAGCACTGATTACGGAAAAATTGTCCGAAACGGACGCTGAGAATATCCTTGTTATCGGTTCCGCACAAGCAACGAACGAGGACAACTACATCTTACAGCAATTCGCTCGTGATGTGCTAAACACAACACAAATCGGGCTCTTCGGGAATCTCGCCGGCCAGGAGCACAAATTCCCGCAATTTACAATTGAAGCTGACAAAAATCCGAATACCGCCGGCGCACGAAAAATGCTGAGTGCTGCTGATGGGAATCACGTCTTAGAAGGTGAAGCATTGTGGGAGAAAGTTACTGAAGCGGAACTTGTTTATCTTATCAATGGGGCACCGGAACGACTCCTCCAAGAAACAGAGAGAGCAGCCTTAGAAAATGTTGACTTCCTGATCGTTCAAGATGTGTTGCCTTCCGAACTCACACAGCTGGCAGATGTCGTGTTACCAGGCACAACGTTTACTGAAAAAGATGGTACCTTCACGAATTCAAAGGGATGGGTGCAGCGTATTCGCAAAACAGTGGATGCGCCAGGTGAGGCGCGCATTGATTGGGAAATCGTTCAACATATCGCGAAGCAGCTAGGCGCAGAGATGGACTATCATTTCGCAGGCGAAATCGCGCAGCACATCGCTGAGAATGTGCCCGGGTACAGTGAAGCAACCCACAAAAATATTACTGATAGAGGCATCAAACTAATTCATATATTTCAGCACGACAAAGACTGATTTTTTGTATATTTCAGCCCATCAACGCCTGATGTTTTTCGTATATCTCCGTCCCGTCAACGCTTATGTATTAACGGGCGTGTGTAAATCTCGTCGGAGCCGTTCGCGGTTTAGATTCAATACATCGAAGGGCTCTGACGAGATTTGTACAGGTTTTTACATAATCTATAGATGGCAGGTGGCCGGGTTCGGTTTTCTTGTCTCTCCTACATGGAGAGATAAAGAATACCTATCCTGCCACAAACGCCTTTATTGGGCTCCTGTAGACGAAAAAGCGAGATTTGGAAAGGGGTTAACATTACAACTGCCTTTGTTGTGCTGCAGCATACAAAAAGAGGAGGAACAATGGATTTACCAATTAAAGTTTTTCTTTTAAGTTCAGTCGCTAAAATCATTGTTATCGCACATCTGCTTATTATTGGCGTGATGGTTATGATTTGGGCAGAACGCCGCGTAAGCGGCTGGATGCAAGACCGGCTCGGTCCCAACCGTGTCGGGCCCCTAGGATTGCTCCAACCCATCGCAGACGGGCTCAAATTCTTGTTCAAGGAAGATCTCATCCCAAATCACGTCGACAAGCCGATTTACGTTCTTGCACCAGCAATGCTTTTGATACCGGCCCTGGTCACAGTTGCAGTTGTACCTTTTGGAAGCGCGATCACGATTGCCGGACATGAAATCCCACTACAAATTGCGGATATCAACATCGGTATTTTGTACGTTTTGGCAATTACGTCACTTGGTGTCTACGGTGTCGTACTTGGTGCCTGGGCATCCAATAACAAGTACTCGCTGTTAGGTGGATTGCGTTCATCTGCTCAGATGATTAGTTATGAATTGACGCTCGGCTTAGCTATTATCGGCGTGTTGATGCTATCCAGCTCACTGAGTTTGCGAGATATTGCATCGGAACAAGGGGCATATCCATGGGGATGGAACTTCCTGATTCACTTCCCCGCGTTCCTGGCATTTACTACGGCGATGTTTGCAGAAACCAACCGATTGCCGTTTGACCTCGCTGAAGCAGAACAAGAACTTGTCGCAGGCTATCATACGGAATACAGCAGCATGAAATTTGCTATGTTTTTCATGGCAGAATATATGAATATGATCGTCGGCTCCGCGGTGACGGTGACGCTCTTCCTAGGCGGTTGGCACTTTTTCGGATTGGAAAATATCGGCGGTCCGGTGCTGAGCGGACTTATCTCTTTTGCCATCTTTTTCGTCAAAACCGCAATTTTCCTATTTGTCTTTATCTGGGTACGTTGGACACTTCCACGCTTCCGCTATGATCAATTGATGAACCTCGGTTGGAAATTCCTGCTACCGATAGCACTGAGTTCAATCGTCGTCACGGGGTTACTCTGGGTAACAACAGATGGTAACCGGGTCGCGGTAGGAATTGGGAACGTGGTTGCGGCGTTTATCGTGGTATCCATCGTAGGAGGCTTGCTTGTGATGAATAAACAACCTGAACCTGCAACACCAGAAATTTCTGGTTTAAGCACGCTTGAACGCAATGTGAACGAATAGGAGATTATCCACATGAACGCAGAACAAATTTTGTTTATCATTTTTGGGTTAATCTCGCTCGCAGGCGCGATTGCTGTCATTTCGTTTCGTCATCCAATTTACAGTGCACTGTCACTGATTGTGACGTTCTTCTCGCAAGCCGGACTCTTTGTAATTCTTGGTGCACATTTTGTAGCCGCTGCGCAAGTGATTGTCTACGCTGGGGCTATTATGGTACTGTTCCTTTTTGTAATTATGCTGTTGAATTTAGGTACCCTCTCCACAAGGCAGAGTATGGGCGGAAAAGTGAAGGGATTTGCTATCGTTTTGGGCATTCTTCTTGCCGTTGAAGGCATCTACATAGCCGTTAAAACTACCGGCGATGCTGAGCAGGCTACCGAACCTATAACAACTTACAAGATTGGAGAACTCCTATTCAGCAAGTATCTTTTGCCTTTTGAAGTAACTTCCCTTATACTGCTTGCAGCGTTAATTGGAGTTCTCGTGCTTGTAAAACGCGAAAAACTAAACACGTAGTGCCAGGAGGATTTAATATGGGATTAGAATACTACCTTATTTTAAGTGCGCTCCTATTCACAATTGGCGTTATCGGAGTTCTCGTGCGTAGGAACGCGATTATTATTTTTATGTGTATTGAACTGATGCTGAATGCTGCCAACCTCGCTTTCGTAGCGATCAGTCGTAGCCTTGGTGAAGCGACAGGTCAGGTGTTCGTTTTCTTTGTCATGACTGTCGCCGCTGCCGAAGTCGCAATTGGCCTAGCAATTATTGTAAGCGTGTTTAAACATCGCCAAACCATTAATGTAGACGAAGTCAGCTCGCTGAAAGGGTAAGCAAGGAAGGAAACGAAAATGTCGCGTGAACTCATTGTTATTCTGTTAATCTCTCCTCTGATTGGATTCTTGATTAACGGACTATTTGGCAAATTTTTGAAAGGTAACGAAAAATTCAGCGGGTGGATCGGTGCCCTAGCGGTATTAGTTTCGTTTATCTGTTCCGTTGTGGTGTTCACAAGTGTAAGCAGTGGCCCGGTATTTGATGCCGTGCTTTATGAATGGATCTCAGGGGATTCGTTCACTTTCAACATCGGTTTCCACGTTGACGCACTCACGACTGTCATGCTATTGGTTATTACCGGTGTAGGGTTCATCATCCACGTCTATTCTATCGGGTATATGCATGGCGATGCCGGGTACACACGTTACTTTGCGTATCTGAACCTGTTTGTTTTCGCAATGTTGCTACTGGTACTCGGTAACAATTATTTGATGATGTTTATTGGCTGGGAGGGAGTTGGGCTCTGCTCTTATCTCCTGATCGGGTTCTGGTACGACAAACAGTCCGCGACGGATGCCGGGAAGAAGGCATTTATCGTCAACCGCATCGGTGATTTCGGGTTTCTGTTGGGCATGTTTACACTGTTCGCGGCGTTCGGTAGCCTTGATTTCACGACGATATTTGATAGCGCGGAGACTCGTAATTTTCAACAGGTTTTCGGTGCAAGTACGCTTGTTATCGCCACACTTTTGCTATTTGTAGGTGCAATTGGGAAATCAGCACAGATTCCCCTCTACGTCTGGCTTCCGGATGCGATGGAAGGTCCAACGCCTGTCAGTGCCTTAATCCACGCCGCCACAATGGTAACCGCCGGAGTCTATATGATAGCTCGTTCCGCGGTGCTCTATGATTTGGCGCACACCGGGCAAGTAGTAGCATGGGTAGGAGTTTTGACCGCGCTTTTTGCCGCCACAATAGCTATCACACAGAACGATATCAAACGCATCCTCGCTTATTCAACGGTGAGCCAGCTCGGATATATGTTCGTCGGCGTAGGAGTCGGCGCATACGCCTCAGGGGTTTTCCATTTAATGACACATGCCTTTTTCAAAGGGTTAATGTTCCTCGCCGCAGGCAGTGTGATGCACGCCATGGCGAATGAACTTGATATGCGGAAGATGGGTGGACTAAGAACCAAGATGCCGATAACGCATTGGACATTCCTTATTGGTGCCCTTGCAATTGCCGGAGTTCCGCTTCTCAGCGGCTTTTGGAGTAAAGATGAGATTCTGCACAGCGCATGGAGCAGTAGCAAAGCGATTTACATCATCGGCTTGCTCACGGCATTTTTGACAGCATTCTATATGTTCCGGCTCATTTTCGTCACCTTTTACGGAAAATCGCGTGTGGAATCCGACGTTGCCTCCCACCTCCACGAATCTCCTGCGATAATGTGGGTGCCCTTGGCGATCCTCGCTATTCCATCAGCAATCCTCGGTATCCTAGTTGGGTGGGACGGACATAATAGCGTGTTCCATCATTTCACGAAAACTGTTTTTCCAGCGGCACACGGTGAGTCATCTGGCAACGTTTTCCTATTTATGGTAATCTCAGCAATTGTCGGCCTTGCAGGAATTGCGCTTTCATGGTTGCGATATAAAAATCGCACGCCTTCGGCACAACCCGGAAATACTCTCCATAAACTTGTCGCAAACAAATACTACATTGATGAAATATATAACACCGTCTTTGTGCAGCCGATTAAAAACATTTCGCACTATCTATTATGGCGCGTCGTAGATACCGGCATTATTGATGGTATCGTCAACGGTGTGGCTGCTGCCATCAGGCTCATTGGTGGAACTTTGCGACGGTTGCAAACAGGAGTAGTTCAAGCCTATATTGTGTCGATGGTGGTGGGTATTGTCTTGTTTCTTGCATACTATCTATTTGTTCGGTGATTTTTGTATACCGCAGCACATCACAAGTCGCTTTTTCGTCTACAGGAGCCCATCAACGCCTGATGCTTTGCTAATGACTGTGTAAATCTCGTCAGAGCCTCTTTATGCTATGCCTAAGGAATCTCCGACGAGATTTACACACGAGTATTTATGACATAAGCGTTGATGGTACGGAGATATACAAAAAACTGAAATATACAAAAAAAGGAGGCTTCATTGTTACTTTCAATAATCATTTTTTTACCATTGCTCGGCGTGATAGCGATTGCGTTGCTCAGAAGGTTAGGCCCATCTGCTATCAAATGCATCGCACTTGCTATCGGGCTACTAACCTTTGTCATTTCGCTGGGGCTTTACACCGGGTTTGACACCGATATAGCGGGAATACAACCTAAATTCGAGCAAAATCGAACCTGGATCCAAGGGTTAGGAGTAAATTACCACATCGGCATTGACGGTATCTCGTTGTGGTTAGTGCTGCTAACGACATTTTTGACACCCGTGTGTATTCTCGCAGCCTGGAACTCAGTTGAGAAGGGATTGAGCGGCTTCCTCATGTCATTGCTCGCACTTGAGACTGGAATGTTGGGTGTGTTCTGTGCCTTAGACCTATTCCTATTTTTCGTCTTTTGGGAATCCATGCTCATTCCAATGTATTTTCTCATCGGAATTTGGGGCGGTGAACGCCGCATTTACGCGACTGTGAAGTTTGTACTCTATACGATGGCTGGCAGTGCCTTGATGCTGGTTGGTATTCTTTACCTTTACTTCCAAAACGACAATAGTTTTGCACTGCTGACGTTATACGAGAAAGCAAGCACGGGAACCTTCCAGCACGCGAATCTCTTATTTCTTGCATTTTTCATTGCCTTCGCCATAAAAGTGCCGCTCTTTCCATTCCATACCTGGCTGCCAGATGCACACGTAGAAGCACCGACAGTCGGGAGCGTCATCCTTGCCGGTGTGCTCCTCAAAATGGGTACCTATGGTATCGTCCGATTTTGCCTGCCTCTCTTCCCTGAGGCAGCGGTTACCTATACCCCTTTGATAGCTACGCTCGCTGTAATCGGCATTATTTATGGCGCGTTGGTGGCGATGGTGCAGCCCGATTTAAAGAAACTGGTAGCCTATTCTAGTGTCAGCCACCTCGGCTTTGTGGTGTTAGGGCTTTTTTCCGCACATCACGCAGGCATCCAAGGTGGTGTTCTGCAGATGATTAATCACGGATTGAGTACGGGGGCACTCTTCCTTTTGGTAGGCATGATTTACGAACGGCGGCACAGTCGAATGATTGTGGACTTCGGCGGTCTTGCGAAAAAGATGCCGATTTTCGCCACACTCTTTATGATTGCAACTTTATCGTCTATTGGGCTACCGGGGCTGAACGGATTCGTCGGTGAATTTATGATACTGCTCGGCAGTTTTGTCAGTGGTGCCTTCTCCAAAGTCTACGTCGTACTCGCGGCAACCGGTGTGATTCTTGCAGCCATCTATATGTTATGGATGTTTCAACGTGTCATGTTTGGCACGCCTGATAAAATTAACGCCGCACTGCCTGATTTGACAGCGCGTGAATTGATTGTCTTGCTGCCACTCATGCTATTCATTGTTTGGATAGGCGTTTATCCAAAGCCATTTCTCAGTCGAATGGAGAAGTCTGTAGATGTCGTCGTGAAGCAAGTACGGCGTGGAACAGCTCCAGCAATTGGACAGGTCACCCCTCAAATAGGGGAAATCTCTGTACCTCAAACGTCCAATAAATCATTTTTACACACGGAGGGAGAAATAAGTCAGTGACAGCCAAACGTGGGCGCATATGTCTTCCTAACATATCTCAGTTCGCCCTTATAACCCTGATTCTTTTTATAATTTTAGTCTTCGCCGGTCCGGCTGAAGTAGCGCTCGCAGCAGACGAGGCGCACGATAGCCATGGCGTGTCCGGCGAGAAACTACCCATCTGGAGTATTATCCCCTTTGTCGGTATATTACTCTGTATTGCGATTATTCCTGTCGTCTGGGAACCGCACTTCCTCGTTCACCATGGCGGAAAGATGTCCTTAGCATGGGCGTTAATTTTTGCAATTCCGTACCTTGCTGTCTTCCGAGGTGAGGCGTTTTACGATATCCTGCATATTTACCTGATCGACTATATTCCTTTCATTATTCTGTTATGGGGATTGTTTACTGTCGCAGGCGGCATCCTGGTGCAGGGTACACTGCGCGGCACACCGTTAGTAAATACCTTTTTACTGCTCATCGGTACCGCAATTGCCTCCTGGGTGGGGACGACTGGGGCATCAATGCTCCTCATTCGTCCGTTGATTCGTGCGAATGCCTACCGGAAAAACAAGGTCCATCTCATCATTTTTTTCATCTTCCTTGTCAGTAACATTGGCGGCTCCCTAACGCCCCTGGGAGACCCGCCGCTGTTTTTAGGATTCCTACACAATGTACCGTTCTTCTGGACAACAACCGCCCTTTTTCCACACATGCTGTTTATTAGTGTCATCTTAATAGTACTTTTCTTCATTCTAGACACCTTTATGTTTAAACGCGAAGGCGGGCAGGTTCCAGATGATGGTACCAGCGAACCCATTCGGGTAGAGGGGTTGTTTAACCTTGTTTTCTTATTTGGCATCATCGCCGCTGTCTTAATGAGCGGGACCCTGAAACTTGGGGAAGTTAACATACTCGGGGTTCATGTCTACTGGCAGAGCCTTGCACGCGACATTTTAATCGTCGTGATGGGGCTGTTATCCCTCAAATGGACCCCTTTTAGTGGAGAATTACGACAGGCCAACGAATTTTCATGGGAACCGATTGAAGAAGTGGCCAAGGTGTTCGCCGGTATCTTTATGACAATCATACCGGCATTGGCTATTCTCAAAGCAGGCGAAAATGGGGCACTCGGCGGGTTAAACCGAATGATTCAAGAGCCGATGCACTATTTTTGGATAACAGGTATTCTGTCCAGTTTTTTAGACAATGCACCCACGTACTTAACCTTTTTTAATACCGCCCTTGGAAAGCTGCATCTCACGGAAGACCTCATTCCGCAAATTGTATCTGGACAATTGGCTGAACCGCAGCATCTGGAATTTGTGAAATTGCTAACCGCAATCTCTATCGGGGCAGTATTTATGGGCGCGAACACCTATATCGGGAACGCCCCGAATTTTATGGTAAAGTCAATTGCAGAGCACAGTCACATTCCTATGCCGAGCTTCTTCGGTTATATGCTCTGGTCGGTTGTGATCTTAATGCCACTTTTTGTCATTGTGACGTTCGTTTTTTTACTTTAGCACATTACAAATTCAAGCACAACGTGAGTATCATCTGACGCTTATCTCAAAGGATTTGAGCCCTAATCCAAAGACGAGATTTATACAGGTTTTAGCATAGCAGTGGCAGGATAGGTTCTTTTTCACTCCTGCAAGGAGTGAAAAGTTGCGAGATAGGTAGTATCGCGTCACCTTCAGGTGACGCTTTGCTACCTTTTATCTATAGATGGCGGGGATAAGGTATTCTGTGTCTATCCTTGTAGGAGAGACAAGAAAACGAAGTTGAGGGTAAAAGGTATTCTTCTCTCATGGACAGAGAAAGAAAACCTCTCCCTCAAGCGAACCCCGCCACCTGCCACCCACTGGGACAAGAAAACCGAACCCCGCCACCTGCCATCTATAGATTATGTAAAAACCTGTACAAATCTCATCAGAGCCCTTCGATGTATTGAATCTAAACCGCGAACGGCTCCGACGAGATTTACACACGCCCGTTAATACATAAGCGTTGACGGTACTGAGATATACGAAAAACATCAAGCGTTGTCGGACTGAAATATACTAAAGAAGGATATAAAAAATGCCAATAGATATAGACATTAACATTAACTGGCAATTGCTAATGCCAGAACTTGTCATCGCTTTTACGCTGCTCATCGTCTTGGTTTTCGATCTGTTCGACTCCATCTCAAAGGCTATATTAGGATGGTTGACAATCGTGGGTGCCGGAATCGCGTTATGGGTATCCATACAGATGCACCAAGCAGGCGAGGTAGGAACTCAATTTAACGGAATGTTTAAGGTGGACAGTTTCTCCCTCTTTTTCAACATCATTTTCCTCGTTTCAACGATTTTGGTTAGTCTTATCTCATTGAACTATTTAGGAAAAGGCTCCAGCAGACAGCAGGACGGAGACAGAAAACAAGGTCCTTATTACCTGCTGATACTGCTTGCGACGTTAGGCATGATGTTGATGGCCGCAGGTAATGAACTAATCATCGTCTTCCTCGGGTTAGAACTCATGTCATTATCGCTCTATGTCTTAGCGGGCTATTTCCGTGAATATTCCGTATCGAGCGAAGCGGGCATGAAATACCTATTGCTCGGCGCGTTTGCGAGTGCCTTTTTTCTTTACGGTATCGCGCTCATCTACGGTGGTACCGGAACAACGAATGTACCTGATATTGCGGCAGCCATCACGGCAGATAACAAATCACCGATGCTTTTAGCCGGGATGTTCCTGCTCATCGTTGGGTTTGGGTTTAAAGTAGCAATTGTCCCCTTTCATCAGTGGGCACCGGATGTTTACGACGGTGCACCGACAACGATTGCAGCATTTATCTCCGCAGGTCCCAAAGCCGCAGGGTTTGCCGCGTTCCTGAGAATATTCACAGAAGCCTTGCAAAACCTACAAACCGAATGGATCGGCGTTATCATCCTCTTATCCATGCTGACGATGACAGTTGGCAATATCATTGCCATTGCACAGACAAACATCAAGCGGATGCTCGCATATTCCAGTATCGCACACGCCGGTTACGTCCTAATCGGCCTGGCAGCAGCCAACAACGATGGCATCTCAAGTGCCATGCTCTATCTTCTTGTCTATTGCATCATGAACATCGGAGCATTCGGCGCGATGATTTTGGCAAAAACCTCAGACGGTGAAAGCCTGACGATTTCGGATTACGCAGGACTCGGATTCCGTAAACCATTGCTGGCTCTATTTATGAGTGTAATGCTTTTATCACTTGCGGGTTTCCCACCGACTGCCGGGTTTGTCGGGAAATTTTACATCTTCAAATCAGCCGTGCAAGCGGGACATATCTGGCTCGTCGTCTTCGGCGCTATCAACACGGCGCTATCAGCGTTCTACTACTTACGTGTCATCGTAACGATGTACATGCGTGAGCCGGAGACGGAACGCGATTTTAATCCGTATCCACGCACCCTCCTTGTTGGGGTGATCCTCGCCGCTGTTGGCGTGTTGCTCATCGGAATGCTGCCGTCTCTCCTATTCAACTCTGTGCAAAATTCCGGGCTCTAAGACTCTACGCTGCCAGAACAGCGAAAACTACTTTTCAATCACCGAAACATACCACATTCACTCACAATACAGCGGTGAATGTGGTATCCTCTCCATAAATATTTGTATACTAGAGCCCCACAACGGCTGATGCATTGTTAATCACTGTGTACATCTCGTCAGAGCCTTTCTAGGTTATGAATCATAGCGACGCTTATTTTCCAGTTTTCTACTTTTTGCTTGTTGAAAATCCCATAATTTTGAAAAAAAGTGCAACTTTTTTGCAACTCGTTTGTAGTATCAGTAACGAAAAAACGCGCGGAGTTGCAACATGACAGAAGACGAATTCCTTGAACTGGTCCAAAAACATCAAGTTCGGGTTTATCGGCATGCTCTCTACCTGCTTAGAAATTCTGAAGATGCCAAGGATATCACTCAGGAAACGTTCATAAGAGCATGGGAGCATCGCACAAAATTGAGGATGAAAACTGTTCATTCATGGTTGATAAAATGCACGCAAAACCTCTGTTTTAATCTGTTAAAACGGCAACAATTCGAAAGGCCATTGGTTGAAGGAGATGAGGCGGAGCTTGAAACATTACTTCACACCGGATTCTCAAATCCATCTCCAGATGAAATTGCTGTCAAGCAGGAACTGAAGGACGTTGTACATCGCGCAATTCAACAGCTGCCACTGGAAATGCGAACAGTAGTCATTATGCGAGAATTGGAGGAAATGAGTTTTAAAGAGATCGCAGCAGTATTAGAACAACCCGTGGGCACTGTCAAATCTACTGTGTTCCGTGCCCGTAAGAGATTGCGGCAAATATTAAGCCCTTATTGGAGAGATGACGCATGAGACAAATACCGCCTCAAGACATCCAATGTGCGGATGTACAGGACATCTTAGAGGAATATTTTGACGATGAAGTAGATACAGCAACGAAATCCGCAATAGCATCCCACATGACTACTTGCCAGAATTGTCAGGAAGAAGCGCGTTTGGCGCAAGCAATTAGGGAGGTATTACATGAACTTCCAGCACCAGAACCGCCTCCAGAAATCTTCAATGGGGTTGCTGCGCACGTTCGCACGTATTCCAATGACAGCCGATGGCTACAGCGGATTACTGATAGATTCAGATTCTTCGCATTCGGGCGTGCTTACAGTAGCGTGTTGCTTGGCGCGGGGGCATTGTTCTGCCTTGTTGTCGCTGCCTTGTTTGGAATCCATCAGCATCAACAGCAGCAAAAGATAGAACAAGCTTCCCGGGAGATGCATTATGCCCTGAGTAAGGTGCAGGATGTAGTTGAACGGACAGGCATTGTCCTCAGCGAAAAATTAACCGCTGTCCAGCTTGAGCAGACCTCGCGTCGTACTTTAAAACGGACAGTGAATCTCTCATCTGCAATTCATCAAAGCTTAGAAACACTTAACAGTTCACCTGAAAATATTCCAGCAATGGAACCTCTACAACGTTCAGATAAAGAAGGAGACACACAGTGAAACGTTTCACCCTTACAACCTTTTTACTGGTTTTCTGCATCCTTTCTAACGGTATAGCAGAAACAGCGACGCGCGGCAAAATAGAATTGGACATGCCGAACGCCCCGACACCTATACTCGAAATCAACCTAGATAAGACATTTTTCTCTCTTTTTATTAATGTCACCGCGAAACTCCCCGAATATGCGGAGTACGCTAAGATGATAGAGGGAATCTTCATCCGTTCTTACGAAAAAGATAATGAAAACCTTGGTGATATGACAACCCACTACCAGAACATCCTTAAAAAAGAGAATTGGGAAACGCTTGTCAAGGCAAAGGACAGACTTCACGTCAATCTGCTTTTCGCTGAGGAACCTGGTGTTGTCCACGGTATTTTCATCATTTTTACCGACGATCAGGAGGCCACGAATTTCGTAAACATTTATGGAAAAATCGACTTTCGAAAACTCGGGATTCTATTCGGTAAATTGATGAAGTCTGATTTTATCAAACAGTTGAACGAACACTTGAACTCAAACGGAAAAGGAACTTTTAAAAATGGAATGGGTTCCTTTGAGTCAGAGGAGGAACCCGAAACGGACAGCGAAGACGATTCAGATACGGTGGAATAAGCCATGAAACCAATGAAACATTTCGCCTTGTTGTGCATAGTAATTCTCTTAGCATCATGTTCGATAGCTATCAGCGTTGCATCGCCTGGCGATGAGAAAACGGACGAAAAAAAGCGGAAAGGGCAGCTTCTTTTTGACTATCCCAACGCGCCTGAGCCAATTGTTGAGATTAACCTCACAGAAAAACTAATCGGATTAGTGACGAAGTCCATGAATGCCAAATCCGAAACTGCTGAGCTAATTGAGATGATCTCCGGGATCTATGTCCGTGTCTATGATAACTCGCATATAAATCAGGATGCCTTGGTTGCATATTACGAGAAAAAACTCAAGGCAGAAAAGTGGGAAGTGCTCGTCAAAATCAACACAGATAACGAAAAGCTCCAAATCAGACTACTCTTTGATAAAAAGGTTGTCTCGGGAATTTTTATCATGGAAAACGATTCCAAGTCTGAAGAGTTAACACTTGTCAATATTATAGGCGATATTGATACCGAGCGGATTGGTGAACTGCTCGTGAATTTAGGAAAAGTTATTGATGTTGAATTGGATTTAGAAAACAAGAAAACCCACAACCACGGAGGATTAAAATGAGAACCCTCAAACTTGCAAGAATCGTTTTCATGATTGTCATTTTAGGCAGTCTGCTCATAGGACCCTTGAATATGTTTGTATACTGCAGCCCAATAGAGGGAACCGTCCCCTTTAATTGCCCCAATGTTCCACCACCGATGCACGAAGTCGATTTGAATCTTAAATTCCTCTCGCTTTTTGCAGAAAATATTGTTTCTATACACCAGAAAAGATATGATGTATCCAAGTTGATGGGAACGATCGATGGAGTCTACTTTCGCGGCTACGCTGATAGTGTTGGCAGCTTTGCTCAGACCATCTATTATTATGAGAAGACTTTGGTTGAAAACGGATGGGATACGCTGGTCAAAATTAGAACGCACGATGAACGCATTCAGATACATGCCCTTGTTATCTCCCAAACGATAGCAGGACTATTTGTGATGGCTGGAGATGAAACCCAGACGCAATTGGTGAATATCGTTGGACGAATTGAACCCGAACGGTTGGGCGAAATATTTGAAAATCTGAAGGCAATTGAGCTAGAGATTCCACAACTCCAACTCAATTGATTCGATAAAACTTTCCATGCCACATTGGTGTGATTAAACTTTCATGTTCATTATAGTGAATCCCAAAAATAAGTTTATATTTTCTGAGACTTATGTTATCGTTTACGATTATGGCATATTCAACAGAGAGTTTGCTATTTTTGCCGCCGTATTCGCCGGAGTTGAACCCGATTGAGAAGGATGTCGCCATCATCAAACGGATACGGCAATATAACCATGAGGCATCTATTGATGACATTATAAAAATGTATAAGTAATTACGGGATTCACTATAATAGTTTACACAGGTGTGAAACGGAGGATTTCCTCCCGGATATCCCACACCAACGGAATAAGGGGAAAATTCAGAGATGAAACCAACAATCATGATTTTAGGCAGTGAGCATTTGGCAAACCCAGGTGCAGACACGTTCAATCGGAAGATGGATGATGTCCTCGCCCCCAAACGCCAACGAGAACTTGAACAACTCACTCAGCAATTGACAGAATTTAAACCCACTAAGGTAGCGCTTGAGATTGATGAAGAAAGGTCTGACGCTGATGTTCAGGAAAAGTATCAAGGCTATCTGAATGGAACATATGAACTGACACGATCCGAAGGCGACCAGATCGGGTTCAGGTTAGCCAAGCAAATGGGGCATTCAAAGGTATACTGTGTCGATTATTTTCCAGAGAGTGAGTGTGCAGGACCCCTTTCATGATGTACTGAAAAAGATTTGGGTGGATTCTGAGGCAATTGCCAAAGCCAACAATCAAGAACATCTGTTGTCGTCTGTTCCTGAAGGGCGTATAACTGAAGATGAAGACGGGACAATCTGGATTGAGCCTGAGAAGTATGAACCTCTGATAAATACCTATATCCGGTTGAACCAGCCTGAAGGTCGGTTGGCTGATCATCAACATTACTTGAGAGCGGCACGAATTGGACAAAAGGCACAATATCCGGCAACGAATTGGGTGTCACACTCTTGGTATGATAGGAATCTCAAAATTTTTGTCAATCTGACACGCATCACAGAATCTGCTGAAGATAGGATTTTGTTACTTATCGGGGCAGGGCATGTATATCTGGTTCAGCAATTTCTGCAGGATTCAGGCGATTACGTGGTAGAAAGTCCACTCCAGTACTTAACCCCAGAGCAAACCGAATGAAACGCCTATTATAGTGTACTCTGAAAATAAGGGCCCTGTCGGCTCTCACGGTTAGGAGTGCTCCGGACCCCGGTAGGCGAGGTTGGGAACCGTGCGGGCACAAACTATCCCCCATTGTAAAATCTAATCTAATAAAACAATTCTTCCGTCTACTGCAGCACAACAAAGGCAGTTGTAATGTTAAAACCTTTACAAATCTCATCGGAGGCTTTCGGTGTATTGAGTCTAAACATCGGAACCCTCCGACGAGATTTACACACGAGTCATCACAACATAAGCGGTGATGGTACAGAAATATACAAAAAGACGAGATTTATACTGCATTTAGCACAACATCAGGCGTTGTCGTACGGAAATATGCAAATTGTCACGCCGGACCACCCGTTCGCATTTTATTAAACACAGAGAAATACGGAGATCTATTTAGCGGTACTCGTTATTAAAATTCGCATAATTCAGAAAAGGCACCTTTTTTTTTGCATTTTCCCCAATCTTGTGGTATAATATATACCGTTGCTTAATGAGGAATCTGTCTCTAACACTATTTTCATTTTATCGGAGTAAACGTCATGTTTAAACGTCGGCTCAATCAATTCAAACATGAAAATATTGGGATGTTGGACCTCGCCTCAATCGGCATAACGCTTGCCTTGGCCATTTTCATCGGGGCCTTCGGAGGTAAGTGGCTGGGTGGGAAGCTAGGCAACGAAACACTTGGTTTGTTCATCGGTTTTGGAATGGGCGTTGCCGCCGGATTCATGGAAATGTTCCGCGCAGTAGCACGTTGGAATAGACAACTTGAGCAGCAAGAAAAACAGAAAACAGAACCACAAGATGCGGATTAAGAATGCTTCCACTATTCAATCTCTATAGAGGAATGAAGCCTATGAGCACCCGTTTTGAAGTAGACGACCGGTTTATCAGACAGGTCTATGTCTTGAATATAATCCTAACAGTGCTAATTTCCGGTGTGCTTCTCTGGTTCAAACGTATGACGGTTCCCAGCTTTCTAATCGGAAGTGCTATGAGTCTCAGCATGCTCTGGACGCTTGAATTTACAGTGCGGAGGTTCATCCGTCCTGGAAAATCCGCCCAAACGAAGCACGTCCTTGCCGCGATCGCATTCGGCAAGTACCTTGTGCTTGGCGTGTGCCTCTATCTGTTATTTAAAATGAATTGGCTGAACATTTACGCCCTAGCCGGTGGCATCGCACTCACGCAACTTGTATTCATTTTTAAAGCGATAGGGCTGATCATATCGGTTCTCTCCAACGCAAAAAACGAAAAATGACGAAACGATTCTATTGCTTTGTACGTAGGGCAAAGTTTATTGGGGTCCGTTGCACGACTTCACTCCGATTGTTAGTTACCGGGCTCGGTTTAGCTGCTGCAAATCTGAGCTGGGCCGCTGAAGACATACACCGCTCCTGGCTTTCGCCACTTTCACGAGTCCTCCCTGATAATATCGTGCCGGAGCCGACGCGCTGGCATCAGCCGGATCTCATTTCAAATACCTACTTTGCGGTTGTTCTTTTAGTCATCTTCTTCATTTTTGTGACGCGTAAACTCAAACGCCTGCCGGAAGGGAAGGGGCAAACGCTCTTAGAGTTGTTTGTAGGTGGCATCATGAATTTCTTTGGGGGTATCCTCGGAGAACACGGCAAAAAGTACGTGCCTTTTGTCGGTTCATACTTCATCTTTATTCTCACCCTCAATTACCTCGGTCTCATTCCAGGGTTTCAGTCCCCGACCGCAGATTTGAATACCACGCTCGCCCTCGGCATCACAGCCGTGCTTGGCGTTCAAATCATCGCTATCAAAGAGAACGGAATCGCTGGCTATCTCAACCATCTCATCGGCAACCCACCCTGGCTGGGAGTTCTGATGTTCCCGCTTGAAGTCATTGCCCAATTATCGCGTGCCGGGTCTCTTGCTATCCGCTTATTCGGAAATATCTTCGGCGAAGAATCCGTAATCATTGAACTCACTAAACTTGGACTCGGCGTGCTGATTCTCGGGTCGATTCCGTTTCTACCCGTTCAAGTACCAATGCTTTTCTTCGGACTATTCGGCGGTTTTCTCCAAGCCTTTGTCTTTAGCATTTTAACCTCAATTTACATTGTCCTATTTGTAGAACACGACGCAGAAGCACACTAACGAAACACATACCACTCCGCTTCATCGGAGTGATCAATTCGTAGGAATCCGTTCCTACACATTATAGGAGGATCTTTCATCATGATATATCTAGCTGTTTTGGCTTTTGGGGTAACACTTGGACTGCCAATTGCCGTTATTTTTGCATCCACAGCCCAAGGGAAAGCAACGAGCACCGCACTTGAAGGAATCGCACGTCAACCCGAGGCAGCACCGCGAATTCAAACCGCAACGATTATCGGGCTTGCCCTCATTGAATCGCTTGTTATTTACGCACTATTGATGTTCTTTGTCCTACAAGCTAAACTTCCTGCAGATGAGATGCTCAAAGAGATAATTGAAGCTGATGCCCAAAGAGTTGCATCACAAGAACGATAATAGGAATCAAGTTGTCCCAGCGTTTTGACGGACAACAGCACATGTTCGATAATAGCGGGAGGGTGCAATATGGGTATTCGCTCCAACACAGAGAGTTTTAGCCGTTTCTTGGGACTCCAAAAAACGGAATTAAAAATAAAAAATCACGTCGTGGTTTGTCTACTTTTTCTCGGGTTCACCGCGGTAAACTCTTTTGCTGCGGAGCCTGAAGCCAGTGAAGGGGGGCTTTTAGCCCTCCTTGGTATTGACCCCCAGACGATTATCATCCAAGTAATAGGGTTTTTAGTCGTACTCACAGTCCTATGGAAGTTCGTTTTCGGGAAGGTAGGCGGACTCTTAGAAGAACGCAAAACTGAAATCACCACTCAAATTCAACAACTCAAAACGGACCGAGAGGAATTAGACCAGCTCACCGCCGAGACACGCCAACGCTTAGCCGATATTGAAACCGAATCACAAGCAAAAATCCAAGCTGCCGTCGAGCAGGGTAACGCTGAGCGTCAGGGCATCCTTGAACAGGCACGGCAAGAAGCCGCTGATGAGATACGAAGAGCACGCGCAGAAATTCAACGGGAAAAGGATGAAGCCATCGCTGAACTCCGCGGTGTCGTTGCTGAACTCGCTATCGATGCTGCCGGCAAAATTATCTCGGCTGAACTGAATCCGGAGAGACATCAGCATATTATTGATGCATCCATCAGCAGACTACCTGAAATATCGCGATGATACGAATAGCCACGAGGCAAAGGAATATAGACTATGAGAGACACTCGGGTTGCTAAGCCATACGCCCGTGCACTGTATGAAGCAGCCGTTGAACAGAATGCGTTGGACGCTATCATCACCGATGTAAACCTGTTGATAGAACTATCTGAGCAGTCTGAAGAATTCTCACAATTCATTAACAATCCGCTGCTGTCACCTCAATTTAAAAGTGATCTGTTTCAGCGACTTTTCGCTGACACCTTACTGCCGCTTACGCTTAACTTCCTACAACTTCTGGCTTTTAAACAACGGGAACGTTATTTCGCAGCAATAGCCAATTTCTTTATGCAGCTCGTTGATGAAGCCGCCGGCCGGGTTGTCGCAAAAGTGACAACAACTGTGCCAATGACAGCTGAACAGCAGACACGGTTAGCACAGCAATTAAGGGAATACGCAGGACCAGCCGTAAGAGAGGTCCGGTTAGAGAGCATAACTGACAAGGACATTCAGGGCGGCTTCATTGTGCAGCTAAAGGACACGGTCTTTGATGCAAGCGTCGCAACACAACTCCGACGCTTAAAACAACAACTCGCAACAGGATAATCAATTTTCTTCTATCGTGCGCAAACCCTCTTGTCTTCGCAGGAACCGCCCTGAGCAACGGAAGGTGCTACCTTCACAAAGGACAAGAGACTTTCTGACCTGCTGATGAGAAACTAAGCGTCACCATATCAAAATTGGAGAATTGCGGATATGTCAAGAGAAGTCCGACCGGACGAAATATCAAATATTCTTAAACAACAACTAGTACAATTTGAACAAAATGTAGATGTCTACGATTCTGGCACCGTCTTGGAAGTTGGCGATGGCATCGCACGGGTACACGGACTTGCCAATGCCATGGCGAGCGAGATGATTGAATTCCCAAACGGTATTTACGGCATCGCGTTCAATCTTGAAGAGGACAATGTTGGCTGTGTACTGTTTGGAGAAGATCAACTCATACATGAGGGCGACGTGGCAAAACGCACAGGCAGATTGCCAGAAGTCCCTGTTGGCGAAGCACTCCTCGGACGAATCGTTGATGCACTCGGCCAACCGGTTGACGGCCTGGGCGATATTCATACAGAACACAGGCTCCCCGTTGAACGGAAAGGGCTCGGTATTGTTCAACGTCAACCTGTCAATGAACCCCTTTACACCGGGTTGAAGGCAATTGACAGCTTAACCCCTATCGGAAAAGGACAGCGAGAACTCATCATCGGGGACCGGCGCACAGGCAAAACCGCAATTGCTTTAGATACAATCATTAATCAGAAAGACACCGGTGTTTACTGCATCTATGTTGCAATTGGGCAAAAAGGCTCAACCTTGGCGCAAGTGGCAGCAACGCTCCGCGAGCATAACGCGATGGAATATACCACCATCGTCGCTGCACCAGCAAGTGCACCTTCACCCCTTCAGTACATCGCACCCTACTCGGGCACTTCAATGGGTGAGTACTTCAGGGATAACGGACAACACGCGCTCATCATATACGATGATTTGACCAAGCACGCATGGGCATACCGGCAGATGTCCTTACTCTCACGCCGCCCGCCCGGCAGAGAAGCCTATCCCGGCGATGTCTTCTATCTGCACTCGCGCCTCTTAGAACGCGCAGCAAAACTGAGCGACGATTTAGGCGGCGGCTCACTCACCGCACTACCAATCATTGAAATCTTTGAAGGCGACCTGACTACCTACATTCCAACTAACGTTATCTCTATCACCGACGGGCAGATATACCTCACAACGAATCTCTTTAATGCAGGGGTGAGGCCCGCCATTGATGTCGGCACATCTGTTTCACGTGTCGGCGGTGATGCACAAGTCAAAGCGATGAAGGCAGAAGAAGTGGCAGGCACTCTTAAACTCGATCTTGCCAACTTTCGCGAGGTAGAAGCTTTCGCGCAATTTGGAGCAGACTTAGATGCTTCCACGCAATCCCTATTACGGCGCGGCACCCGGCTCGTTGAATTGCTCAAGCAACCCCAGTATCAGCCGATGCCCATGCAACGCGAAGTTGCATCTATTTTCTGTGGTACAAACGGCTACCTCGACGACATCCCTGAACCCGAAATCGCCCGCTTTGAATCCGAATTTCTGAGTTATCTTGACAGAAATCATGCCGAAACACTTGCAGAAATCGTTGAAACCGGATTACTAAGCGATGAATTGATTGAAAATCTACACACGGCTGTCAAGGCATTCAAGCAAAACTGGACAGCTCAAGAACCACAAGCAGAAGAAGAGGCTACTGCAGACTAAATGCCGAATCATGCACTCCGGATGAGTGCAATGTCTATACGGAATTAACATGGCAACACTACGAGAAATCAGACGGCGGATTACTAGCATTACAAACATCTCACAGGTAACCCAAGCCATGCGCGTTGTCGCTGCCGCACGGTTACGCCGGGCACAAGCGAATATTATGGCCACCCGCCCTTACGCAGAGAAACTCGATAAGATATTAGGACATCTTATCTCACAGATGGGTAACCTGAATCAGGAGAAGCCTATCCACCCTCTATTGGAAGAACGTGTAGTCAAGCATGCCTGCCTCATTTCAGTCTCTGGAGACCGCGGATTATGTGGCAGCTTTAATAGCAACGTCATCCGTACAACGACCCAACGCACACAACACTATCAGGACAACGGCGCTGACGTAACGCTCATTTGTATTGGGAGACATGGACACGAACATTTCGCACGGCGAGGCTACGACATCACCGATGCATACGTCAATATCTTTCGTCAATTGGAATTCCAAACCGCCGTTGATATCGTCCATGAGTTCGAACAACTCTATATTGACAAAAAAATTGATAGGGTTGAGGTTATCTACAACAACTTTAAGTCTGCAATCCTCCAAACTGTCCTCGTTGAACAACTCCTCCCCTTGGTGCCGGCGCTCCCTGAAGGCGACGAACTTTTCTTAGATTATATCTATGAACCGGGGCAGGTAGAACTCTTTGAGATGCTCCTCAGCAAAGACTTGAATATGCAGATGTGGAAGGTGCTTTTAGATTCCAACGCTGCAGAACAAGCCGCGCGGATGGCTGCGATGGAGAATGCAACCCAGAAAGCAAAGGAATTAATTGACGAGCTCGTTCTGCAGCGCAATAGGGCACGTCAAACGCAAATCACGACAGAAATTTCGGAAATTGTTAGCGGTGCTGCTGCGCTAGAAGAATAGCAAACTCTGCTCCTGTTTGGCACTAAATCGTAGGTAGAAGTCGTCGCCACCAAAATACTAGAGCCATCTATCGGGCTGATTCTTAAATCCATTGGGTATACCTTGCAAGTTTCACGTTATCTACTCCTATTAGCCATCACGAACTGCACTAAAAAATAAGGAGGTCTCAGATGTCCATCAACGTCAACGAACAGATTGAAGAGGCGATGAAACGTGGAGAATTCTCCAACTTGCCCGGCAAAGGGAAACCGCTTAGACTGGAGACGAATCCTTTCATAACTCCTCAAGTCCGCATGGCGAATCGACTCCTAAAAAATAATGGATTCGCGCCACAGTGGATTGAATTAGAGAAAGAGATACGGCAGCAAAAAGCAAAACTCACCAGATTGGTTGAAAATCTCAAAGCACGCCGCGAACGTTTGGCTGCCCTCTTTCTGCAACATCCACACCGGGGTCCAGCTATTAAACAGTGTTTCGAACACGAACGCGCACGCACACTTACACAGTATGGCGACAAACTTAAAAGCCTTAACAAGAAAATCCAACGTTTGAACCTTCTGATGCCTGCACGAAACCGGCAATTGCCATTGATAAATCACGCTGAGGCGTACGCCCATTTCCACAAGCAATGCCCAAGTTTGTAGGTATTTGGTTAGGTGCAGATGAACAGAAAAAAAATAATTCGGGGACATAGCACCGACTCTGATTCAAAGCGCGAGCAAAATTTCACAGACACGGTGCACGTTTACCCAATAAACTTGTAAATTCTGACTCACAGCAATGGAAAGGAGTCTCTCACATGAACCAAGGAAAAGTCTTAGAAGTTGTGGGCGCACGAGTCGATCTCGATTTTTCAGAAGGCACATTGCCTGACATCCTGAACGCTGTCAAAGTTAAACGCTATGATGATACTGAGCTTGTGCTTGAAGTCCAACAGCACCTCGGCGAGAACCGCGTCCGTGCGGTTGCAATGGATACGACTGATGGCCTCATCCGCGGTACACTCGCGACGGACACCGGCGGGCCCATCACCGTTCCTGTCGGCGATGCAGTACTCGGACGTGTTTTTGACGTAACCGGCCAGCCCATCGATGAAAGGGGCGAAACCGGCGAATCCGAACGCTACTCTATCCACCGCCCACCGCCCCCACAAGCAGAACTCAGCACCGCCGCCGAAATGTTAGAGACCGGCATCAAGGTTATTGACCTCATCCAACCCGTAGTCAGAGGTGGAAAAGTCGGTTTTTTCGGGGGCGCAGGTGTCGGCAAAACGGTACTCGTTGCCGAACTCATTTACAACATCGCCACACAACACGGCGGATATTCTGTATTTTGCGGTGTCGGCGAACGCACGCGTGAAGGAAATCAATTCTGGCTCGAGCTTGACGAATACGGTGTTATAGACAAAACCGCCATGGTGTTCGGACAGATGAACGAACCCCCAGGCGCACGGCTACGCGTCGGACTCGCCGGGTTATCTATGGCAGAATATTTCCGCGACGAGCAAGGGCAAGACGTGCTTATCTTTATTGACAACGTGTTCCGATTCACACTCGCAGGCGGCGAAGTCTCCGCTCTCCTTGGCCGCATGCCATCCGCCGTTGGCTATCAACCTACACTTGCTACCGAAATGGGCGAGCTCCAAGAGCGAATTACCTCCACACAACACGGCTCTATCACCTCATTCCAAGCAGTGTACGTACCAGCCGATGACTACACGGATCCGGCCGTCGTCTCCGTCTTCGCCCATCTCGATGCGGTTACACGCTTGGAGCGCGATATCTCTCAAAAAGGGAGATACCCAGCCGTGGATCCGCTTACATCCAGCTCCCGTATCTTAACACCCGACGTTATCGGCAACGAGCATTACCAGACAGCCTTTAATGTCAAACAGGTACTACAAGAGTATGAAAGCCTTCAGGACATTATCGCTATTCTCGGAGTAGATGAACTTTCCGATGATCAGAAACTCGTTGTCGGGAGAGCCAGGAAACTTGAAATGTTCTTGACGCAACCCATGTTCGTCGCAGAGCGATTCTCAGGATACCCCGGCAAATACGTCAAAATTGAAGATACTGTGCAAGGTTGTCAAGCCATTCTAAACGGTGATTGCGACGAGCTACCTGAGCAGGCGTTGCGTTACATTGGAACCATTGACGAGGCTTTTGACAGCCAGAAAAACGCTGAACTGGAAGATGCTGCCGGTTAGATACACCCCAATGCAGCTAAATCGCTACGGGAAAAAATGCTAAATAAACGTTTTCACGTCGAAATTCGCACACCTGAAGAATTGATTTATGAAGGCGATGTCACGAGCATTCGCGCCCCCGGTGTTGAAGGAAATTTTGAGATCCTCGCAGGACACATGCCGTTCCTAACCGTCTTGGAAGTCGGCGAAATCCGAATCCAAGAAGGAGCAGCACCACAACTCCTGGCAACCAGTGGCGGGGTCTTTGAAGTGCTGCGCACCGGCGTTACCGTATTAGTCGAAACCGCAGAATGGGCATCAGAGATTGATGTTAAACGCGCGCAAATTGCACTGGAACGTGCAAAGGCGCTGCTCAACGCAAACGCTCCCGAACTTAACAGGCCACGTGCAGAAGCGGCATTCGCACGCTCACAAAATCGCATCCAGGTCGCTGCTAATTTATAATCCAAAATGCAGCACGCTTTCTTTTTCATAGATACTCCAGTCAATTGCGGCATGTCGAATGAAACGGATATTGCTCCATATTTAAAACTCACGCTTTTTCTGCCTAGCGTTGTTATCGACAGCACGCTTATTCTGCGGTTTGGTACCGCACTTCTGAGCGATATCAAACCGCAGCTTTTTTGCTAGACATCTTCAACATACACGAGAATTCTATCAAGCCCTTTATCGCCTTCGTTGCCATTTTTCACACGGCAATATCCCTATTTTATTCTACGAAACCAAACGCGGAGACACAGATTAGGGATAAAATTCAGCAAACTTATGATGTAAAACCGGGCGGCAATTTAACGATCGTGTCGGAATTCGACGAAATTGACATACAAACAACCGACCAGAATACGGTAGAACCTGTTTTACCCCCTTACAAGTCGGATGAGTCTGGCCACTCCCCGCTCGCTGCTTGCGGGTGGTTAGAGGGCTGCCTTTTCTTTTTTTTCTGTTTTCGTGCAGGTGGACGCAGCCAGTCAAAAAAAAGAGCGACTTTTTTCAAAATCTATGGTATACTTTTTTAACGAACCAAGTGACAAACTCGAAAAAAGCAGCTTGCGGCATGCAAGCAAAAAATAATGAGTGGAGGCATTAAGATGCAAAAGGGCCTGTTAGGTCAGTTTCTAGCGAAGACGCAGTGGGATTTACCGGAGGGTGCGATTGCGCTTCTCGGCAGAGGGAGTGTATTTGAGATAGCGTATTCTCCGGATGGTTCTCAGTTTGCAGTGGCAAGTAGTATCGGTATTTGGCTGTATGATGCGGAAACCGGTGAGACGCTCGACCTACTCACGAGGCATACGGAGGTTGTCCAGAGCGTAGCGTTCAGCGTAGATGGCAGAACGCTCGCAAGTGGGAGTAGGGACGAAACCATTCGACTCTGGGATGTGAACACGGGCGAGACGCTCAAAACGCTCACAGGGCATACAGATAGCGTCATGAGCGTAGCGTTCAGCGCCGATGGTAGCACGCTCGCAAGTGGGAGTTTCGACAGAACCATTCGACTCTGGGATGTGAACACGGGCGAGACGCTCAAAACTCTCATTGGGCATACGGATAAGGCCGATCCCGTAGCGTTCAGTCCAGATGGTAGCACGCTCGCTAGTGGGAGTTTGGACAAAACCCTTCGGCTGTGGGATGTCAACACAGGCGAGACGCTCAAAACACTCACTGCGCATACGGGGGCTGTCTTGAGCGTAGCGTTCAGTCCAGATGGTAGCACGCTCGCTAGTGGGAGTTTGGACAAAACCCTTCGGCTGTGGGATGTCAACACGGGCGAGACGCTCAAAACACTCACGGGGCATACGAGTTGGGTCAAGAGCATAGCGTTCAGCCCTGATGGGCGCACGCTCGCAACTTGGAGTTCGGACAACACCATTCGTCTGTGGGATGTGAACACAGGCGAGACACTCAAAACTCTCACCGGGCATACGAGGTATGTCTTGAGCATAGCGTTCAGCGTAGATGGGCGCACGCTCGCAACTGGGAGTGCGGACAGAACCATTCGGCTCTGGGATGTCAATACAGGCGAAAACCTCAAAACTCTCACAGGGCATACGAAGCCTGTCTCTAGCATAGCGTTCAGCGTAGATGGGTGCACGCTCGCAAGTGGGAGTGGGGACGACACCATTCGTCTGTGGGATGTGAACACAGGCGAGACACTCAAAACTCTCACTGTGCATCCGAGGTCTGTCACGAGCATAGCGTTCAGCGTAGATGGGCACACGCTCGCAACTTGGAGTTGGGACGGCACCATTCGGCTCTGGGATGTGAACACAGGCGAGACACTCAAAAGCGTAGCGTTCAGTCCTGATGGCAGAACGCTCGCAACTTGGAGTAGGGGCGGCACCATTCGGCTCTGGGATGTGAACACAGGCGAGACACTCAAAACTCTCACAGGGCATACGGGGCATGTCACGAGCATAGCGTTCAGCGTAGATGGGCGCACGCTCGCAACTGGGAGTGCGGACAGAACCATTCGACTCTGGGCTGTCAACACAGGCGAGACACTCAAAACTCTCACAGGGCATACGGGTAGGGTCTATACCGTAGCGTTCAGCGTAGATGGGCGCACGCTCGCAACTTGGAGTTCGGACAAAACCATTCGGCTCTGGGATGTCAACACGGGCGAAAACCTCAAAACTTTCACAGGGCATACGAGGTATGTCACGAGCATAGCGTTCAGCGTAGATGGGCGCACGCTCGCTAGTGGGAGTTGGGACGGCACCATTCGGCTCTGGGATGTCAACACGGGCGAAAACGTCAAAACTTTCACCGGGCATGTCGTAGGGGTCAGCCCAGATGGCAGGTAGCTCGCTATGGGGAGTTGGGAAGACAAAACCGTTCGGCTCTGGGATGTCAACGCTCGCAAGGAGGTCATCATGCAAGAATCAACCCTCTTCCAACTTTACTTCGAAAAAGAACGTGAGGCAGGACGAAAACAAGGCTTAGAACAAGGCTTAGAACGAGGACGTGCTAAAGGATGCATAGAGGCTATCTTAGATATCCTTGAGACGCGTTTCCATCCCGGGGCGGCGCACCTCTTAAAACCATCTCTGGAAGCTGTCGAAGACATCGATCGCCTCAAGCAGTTATGCCAAGCCGCCGCCGCCGCTGAGAACCTTGAGACGTTCATGCAGACGCTCACCGAATAAAGCGGTGCCGCCGAGACAACCCAACGCCTACTGGCACACGGCGGAATCTTCTAAGAGAACTTTCTGTTAACACGCAGCTATTAAAACTCTGCTAATCCCCTTTTACAGCATTCGTAGTGTTCGCAGAGCACCTACATCACTAAGGTCTGTCCGTCGTTGTGCAGGATGCGCTCCCCTGCTTCCCAATTCGGGCACCTCGATATCCACCATTAGACTGTCAACGTAATTTTATCCTGTTTCACAATTTCCTTAATATGCCCATAAGGTGCTGATTCAACCAACTCCAACGTTTCCGGGGATAACCGGTCAAGGATGACCTGCGGTAACCCGTGTCTCCCTTTGAATTGCGGAAAATAGCGTAAAACAAGAAACCGGCGATCCCGGTCGGTGGGCTTCCAACGCAGCACACCATGCGTGAGCAATTCTGAAATAATCACGATATCCCCCGCCTTGGGTGTAATATTAGTGAAAACCGCATCCGCCATCGGGTCGATGCCATCCTCTTCATCCAGTACAAGGAGATTCTCGGGCCGACCGAATTCGCTTTTATGAGAACCGGGAATTACGATGAGCCCACCGTCACCAGGATACACATCCGTGAAATACACAAAGCAGACGAAGTCGTCACAATAGATTTGCCCGTTGTCAACCGCATAGCGAGTGCTATACCAACCGTAATCGTCACGTGCACAGTGCAATCCGCCCGGATTCACTCTCGCTCGTTCCCCGGCCCCCCACAACTCATGCTGGTCGTGTTTCAGGGAACCTCTACCAAATCTTGGTTGATTCGCTGTAAATTCCTTAATAATCGGCCAGGTAGCGGGATGCATCGTCAAGCACTCCAGCGATTTATTAAACGCGAACCCGTGCTGATGGAGCCCCCTCACTTCAAAACCCGGCGGCAATTCATCAGCTGGTGCTGTGATATATCGATCGACTGCTTCGGCGGCCTCTGCTAACGCGTCACCCGTGATAACGTTTTCCAAATGCAGATAGCCTGTCACATCAAACAGATAACGTTGTTTTGGTGTCATAAACTGATTTCTCCTTAAATAAATGATACGAAGTTTCTCCTATAATATACGCCCTCGCGGAATTTTACCAAGAAAAATATTGACTTTTTCTCTCAGATCTGTTAGTATTTAACCAATTGGTTACATCCAAGCATAATAGGCAGAATTTTCCAGAATCTTCTCACCCTATTATTTGTCACAATCTAGTACACTTTGGATGCAGTTATTAGCATAAATCACCAACCCAGGGAGGACCCGCAGATGAAAACTGTTATCTCAATCTTCACCCCGATCTGTCTCTTAGCCTTAGCATGCACCATTGCATGGGCGAACATCGTTCCAGATCCGGTGCTCTATCTTGATGCTTCTGATAACCCCGGCCATGATGGTGCCTGGACGAACCTAGGTGCCGCGGGCGGTGAATTACTCGCCGCAGACGATGCACCTACGCTTGAAGAAGGCCCCGTTAAAATTCCAGCACTCGGCATTGATGAGCCGAACATGAAATACTACACAGCCAAGAAATCCCATCAAACCTTTGGCGGCCCACCCGCCAAAAATCCGCAGCTATTTTTCGAAGACTGGACATTGGAGTTTCTTTGTAGACGGAACGGCGATTTTTTTCTCGAAGAACATCACTTCGCCGGTTTTCAAAACAGTCCACGCGAAGGTAAGCAAGGCATTCGACTCTGGATAGTAGACGGCCAAAAGCTAGACATCTCTATTCATGCACAAGGTGCTAAACAGGGCGTTCAACCCCTTAACCTTCAACTTAATGAAGGCGAATGGACATGGATAACGATTGTCGGCACCAGCGACAAATCGATCGTCGCATATCAAGACGGTGAAGAGGTCAGCAAACAAGCCGGTTTTGAGTTTGACAAAGCGTTACCTATAGACGATATCTCAATCGGTGCCAATTCTCATGATGAACGCAGACGCACTTTTAACGGCTCTTTCGCCATCGTCCGTGCCTACGACATCGCACTGACCGAAGCGGAAGTCAAGCAAAACATCTCCGGCACCTTTGCTGTTGACCCAATAGGCAAACTCTCATCTACGTGGGCAAACGTCAAACGCGGATACACTTGGTAAACGGACACGGCTCACAGTGCCATGTTAAACTTTGCCCCCGTTACATTGCCTTTCACGTAAGCATCGCGGAACAACGTCTGCCGCTTCGGCGGCATACTTTCCAGCAACGCGGCCGGCGGCCTTGACAGACTCCACCGCTTATCAACAGAATTGTACGCATTGAAAATTGCAACCCGAGCTGTGTCGGGATTTTGCCACGGCTGGCCACTGTGCGTAATCGCCTCTGTAAAGATTATCACAGAACCTGCCGGACAAGAATAGGTATCCCAAAATTCCCAGTCTTGCCTACACGCACGATCCGGGGCAGTATAGGCAGCCTTGTGGCTCCCTGTGATGAACAATGTTCCGCCATCCCCTTTTTCAACGGGGTTCAGTTCCCACACAACACGCGTCAAACCGCTGTATGCTTGGCCGGGCATGCACCAGTATTCATGGCAGTCCCCCGGCATCCGCAACATGCCGCTGCCGTTGTGTGCATGGAAGGTGAAAGGCGCTTCGTCTGCTGTGGAACGCAACGCTAAAAAACTCATCTCCATACGAAAACCGTAGCAGCTCTCCGAGGCTAAATACGGTGATGCTAGAAATTCATTCCCGAACGCCACCACTACCGGATGATCGGTGAGCCCCTCCAAAGGACCGCCGTAGCTAGAACGGTGGTGTTCCGGAAGAGTTTCGGGCGCATCTTTGAGCTTATAGCAAAACTCACGCATTTCTTCAATCTCTGACTCTGTCAGTACCCCCGGAATTAAGAGCCACCCGTTCTTATCAAACAAATATTTCTGCTCTTGCGTTAATGGAACAACCGGTTTACCATCGGCATTAGTTTGTGTCAGTTCCGCCGCCGCCGTTTTTAACGGGGCACCCAAGTCTTTGTTAAATTTAATACCTATTCTATCTGTCATGCCTCAGTCCCTTTCTAGTTCGTAGCGGTGTTAAATCTATTTTTCTGAGCATCGGTTAACCTCTTTTTTTACCGAATCTTCTGTCCGGTGAAATAGTCCAGATTCGCCCCTAGTTTCTCAAGGAGTGGCCCGGTCGCCCTATCAAGACTTTCAATCAAAGCAGCAGACGGCGTATAGTCAATCACCTGCAGGTTTTGCTGTAATTCGGAGATATTTCGCGTGCCAACCAGCATGCACGTAATTCCCTGTTTCGCCATTGTCCAAGCGATTGCGAGCCGGCTCATAGCGACTTGTTCCTCCTCTGCAATCCGGCGAATGCGATCCAGTGCCTCAAAGAGCTCTACCTCCGCGCCCTCTTCTCCGTGTGAAGCCTGCGGCCGGTCAGCTCCAAAATGGCGAAACCGAGAATGCGTTGGCGGTATCTCATCTGCATTCTTGTACTGTCCCGTTAAAATCCCCTGCAACAACGGCATATATCCCAAAATACCGACGCTGCTTTGCTGGCAAAGCGGAAGCAGTTCGACCTCTATTGCACGGGACAACAGATTATAGCAGACTTGATTCACAGCAATGGATGCACCGGTATTGAGTGCCTCCGTCAGTTGCCCGACTCCGAAGTTGCTTACACCGATTGCACGGATGAGCCCTTCTTCTTGCAACTTCGTCAGTTCAGCTAAACTCTCTTCAATATCAAATTCATCATGCGGCCAGTGAATCATATAGATGTCAACATAATCGGTTTCTAACCGCTGCAAACTCCCTTCACACCGCTCGCGTATACGTGCCGGATCCGGTGTACTAATCTTTGTACCGATGACAGCTTCATGCCGCCGCCCCTTCAGTGCAACGGCGAGCGCCTCTTCGCTACGTCCGTTGTTGTAGCCCTCCGCTGTATCAAAGAAATTGATACCGGCATCCAATGCCGCATTCACAACAGCAGTGACATCCGACTGGGCCTGCGCCCCCCAATAATCTCCACCGCCATAGGACCAGCAGCCGATGCCCATCGATGATATTTCAATCCCAGAACGTCCACATGTCCGTTTTTCCATTTTACAATTCCTCGCAAAGTTCGGTAACCAACGCCGCATTTTCTCCAACCTGATCGCCAAATTCCTGATACATACCGAGCAACAGCACATCTACCGGTTTAATCCGTTCTAAGGTGTACTTAACTTCTTCTCGAATTTGCGCGGAACTTCCGATGACGCGCCCCGCTGCAAGCACCTTAAAAACAAGGCACGGTTTATCCGTTCTCTGTATCGCCTTACACATTGCATCTCTATCTTCTCGTGCGTAAATCTCCCCCAATGGGGCGTACCCGAACTTATCCGTAAATTTTTGACTACCACCGTGGAGGTTATATAGCCCCGTCATGTAATAGTCTATATCCCACGCCTCATCCTCTGCAATGTGCAGCAGCCTCGGGTCATGCACAGATAATCCTGCCAGCACACCTGTATCGCGGATCCGCTTGAGGATATCCTGTAACAGATCCAGTCTATTCTCGCGCAGGCACCTATGCCCAACGCCGCCCCCGTGCGGTGCCATCCCGAACGGCGCGTGTTTCGCTGCCTCGAACACTAAGTCCGGCTCCTCATACCATGCCGAACCCGGACTCAGACAGAACCAATTCATCGCCCCGCCCTCTGCCCTATACTTCATCAAATCAGAGAGTGAGCGGGCCGTCAAACTGTTCTGCCACCCGTTAATACCGACCTCCTCTGCACGTTTCAGTGTCGCGACGACCCGCTCCGGTGTATGATACGCCTGCTGGTGCTGCGAGAGGAGTTGATTAAAGTGCGAATAACCGTAAATCGGATTATCCCCGATGATCAACTTGCTAATCTGATGCTTACAAAACGAAACCTTAGGTAAAACTTGTGCCATTTTGATTCTCCTCTACACAGAAAAAAAACCTTCAACCACAGAGGCATCAATTTCCTCAACCAGATACCGGATTAAGTCCAAAGTGGCAACGTAATCATCAATATTGATGATAGAGACATGGCTATGGGCATAGCGCACGGGTACACCGAGAACAATTGAAGGCACACCTGCACCCACTTGGTGAATCGCACCGCCGTCCGTACCACCAGAATGGCGGACAGCAATCTGATGCGGAATGTCATACCGCCTCGCTGTTTCAATCACAAATTCTCCCAACTTTGGATTCACAATGAGTGAAGGGTCATACAACCGAATTTGTACCCCGCCACCCAGCTTCCCCTGGACCTCCTCGCCGTTTAATCCAGGCGTATCATCTGCAGGCGGTCCTTCAAGCACAATCGCAACGTCAGGATTCACATGCTGTGCCACCGTCTTAGCACCGCGCAACCCAACTTCTTCCTGCACACTCCCTGCACCAACAACGGTATTCGGATGCACTTTCAGCCCCAAAAGCGTCTCAATTACCAAGGCAACACCGACGCGATTATCAAACGCTTTTGCAGCGAAAAACTTGCTATTTTTCAGAGAGAGAAAGGGACCGTAGGGCGCAATCGGGCACCCAGGCAGCACGCCGAATTCTTCCTCTGCCTGTTCTTTATTCTCCGCACCGATGTCAATAAAAAGCGATTTCATCTCTACCACTTTGTCACGCGCGCCTGCCTCAAGTAGATGCGGCGGCACGGAACCGATAAACCCAGGCACTTTACCTACCTTCGTTGAAATCGTGACGCGCTGCGCTAATAGTGTGTGTGCCCACCAAAACCCCAAAGGTAAAAACTTAACGTAACCCGCATCCGTAACCCGCTGCACGATAAACCCTACCTCGTCTAAATGCGAATCGAGCAAGATACGTGGGTATTCCGCACTACCAACGCACGTACAAAATATACTCCCGAGCCTATCTGTACCGAGTGTCCCAGTCCCTATCAATTCCGAGCGAAAAATCGCATGCACCGCTGCTTCGTGTCCGGGGACACCATCCGCCTGCGTCAGTACTTCAAGCAGCTCAACTGATTTCTGATTCATCCTTGCATTCCTTCCCACAATTGTGCTATAATTATACAACATTATAGCACGGTTCCGATTTTGCAACAATTTTTTTGGCCATTATCTGTATGGCACCCGGCATCAAAGTGAATATTAATCTAATCACCGCTGTAGTTATGAAACTACGAAAACTTAACGCTGCACTAGATAGCGTCGACGAATCATAAAGTCACACCGATGAAAACAGAGAAAATCCAAAGCATTGCCACCACCGCAAATGACGAACGCCTCCTCCAACTCAAGGCCCTCTTCCCTGAATGCGTGTCCGAAGGCGCATTTGATACCGAGAAACTTAACACTTTACTTAACAATTATCAAGGGGGGGGGGGTAGAGCAGAAACAAACCGATACCGCAGAGAGATATAACTTCAATTGGGCAGGTAAGCGCGAAGCCATCCGAATCCTCAGCGCACCTACCCAGGCCACTTTAAAGCCAGCCACACAAGAATCCCTTCACTTTCGCGACACCCCTAACCTCTTCATTGAAGGCGACAACCTCGAAGTCCTCAAACTCCTCTATAAACCGTATTTCGGACGCATCAAAGCCATCTACATTGACCCACCCTACAACACGGGCACAGACTTTGTCTACACCGATAACTACGCTAACCCGTTAGATACCTACCTCCAACTGTCAGGACAGAGCGATGCCGAGGGCAACCTACTAACCAGCAATCCGGAGCGCAGCGGTCGTTATCATTCCGCGTGGCTCTCGATGATATATCCGCGCCTCTTTCTGGCGCGTCAGCTGCTAACGGATGACGGTATCATCTTCGTCAGTATTGATGACCATGAGGTACACAATCTCCGTCTTTTGATGAATGAAATTTTTGGCGAAGAGAATTGCCTGCAACAGCTAGTGTGGCAGCGGTATGCAAGTGGTAGTAATGATGCTAAATACTTCGCGCTTAATCATGAATATATCCTCACGTACTCGAAGAATCGGATTATGACAGGTCGGTTTAGATACCCTCTAAGTGAAAAAGAGAGAAAGGCATACAAACAGAGAGACGAACACTATACAGTGCGTGGTCCATATAAAACCGATGCTTTCACGAGAGGTCGCCCAGACAACCCATCTCCAGGGTTACAATATAAAATTAAATGTCCAGATGGTTCTTTTGTCTTCAATGAATGGAATCGAAAGGAATCACGGTTTCTTGAAATGAAAAAGGAAAATAGAATCGTTTTTAGGAAGACGCAAAAAGGGAAATGGCTCGTAGAGTACAAACGTTACCTTAATGAATCTAGCGGTAGAGTTCCACGAGGTTTGTTAACTCATGTTGAAAAAAATAGCAATGGCAGAGCACAGTTACGCGAACTTTTAAGTACGGATGGTATCTTCACTAATCCGAAGCCAGTGGGTTTAATCAAACACCTCCTCCAATTCAGTACGAACAAGGATGCCATTGTTTTAGATTTCTTTGCGGGTTCCTGCACGACGGCACAAGCAGTTATGGAACTCAATCAAGAAGACGGCGGCAATCGCCAATTCATCATGGTGCAGCTGCCTGAACGCACACCCCAAAAATCTGCCGCACGCAACGCCGGGTTTGAAGACATCGCACAAATCGGCAAGGAACGCATCCGCCGCGCCTGTCAAAATATGCTCACACCCACAGGCTTCCGCGTCTTCAAACTCGCAGCATCCAACTATCGAGAACAAGAGACGCTCCAAACCGACGATCCGCAAATCTATATCCAACAGTTGGAGAACACCGTGGAGCCCCTCCGCCCCGGTTGGCAGGAAGAGGATGTGCTCTATGAAGTCGCACTCAAAGAGGGATACCCCCTCAACTGCACTTTTGAGCAGGTAGCAGGACTTGAGAGAAACCGTGTCGTTCGGGTTAGCACGCCGGGAGATGCGCAGTCGTTTCTCATCTGTTTAGATGCCGAACTCACACCTGCGGATATAGTTCGGCTGCCGCTTGAAAAAGAGACGGTGTTTGTCTGCCGAGATGTCGCGCTAACCGATACGCTTGCCGCCAATCTGGCACTACAATGCAGACTCAAGACAATCTAACACACGGAATATGGAAAATGTTACACTTTTTGCTATTTTTTTTCTGCGAAAAATGACGTGTCCAATCGCCTCAAAACGCACACGGTGACTGATTTCTTAGCCGTTCCCACAACGAGCCGGTAATGTTACCAAAAGGTAACGTTTTACGAGCAGATACGAGAAAGAAGAGGAGAGATGCAGTTTGAATTTGATGCCAATCAAGCTTACCAACGGGAGGCAATAGATGCGGTTATCAAGCTGTTTGAAGGGCAGCCCCGCGTTGAGGTTAGCCTTCAATTCGGCGGCGACACTCACGCTGCCGTTATACCAAACCGGCTTGACTTAGAACCAGAACAACTGAACGCCAATCTTCAGCCGCTCATTGGCGATGCACTTGACGCTAATCTAACAGAATCCATGGAGTTTCCAAACTTCTCTGTAGAGATGGAAACCGGCACCGGGAAGACTTACATCTACTTACGCACCGCGCTGGAACTCTTTCAACATTACGGCATGCGGAAGTTTATTATTGTCGTGCCATCTGTCGCAATTCGTGAAGGCGTGGTGAAAACCCTTCAGATGACGGAGGCGCACTTCAAAAACTTATATCAGAACCTACCTTATTGTTACTATGCTTACGATTCTGCGAATCTCTCGCAAGTTCGGCAATTCGCACTCTCGGGGAGTGTGGAGTTCCTGGTGATGACGCTTGCCTCCTTCAACAAAGCGACTAACATCATTCAGCAACGCACCGACAGGCTGCAGGGCGACACCCCGATTCACCTCATTCAAGCGGCGCGCCCTATTCTCATCTTAGACGAGCCGCAGCACATGGAAAGCACCCTCAGCCTCAAATCGTTGGCAAACTTATCTCCGCTCTTCGCATTGCGCTACAGTGCCACACATCGGCACCTCTACAATTGCGTCTATCGCCTCACACCTTATGATGCCTATCGCCAAGGCTTAGTCAAACGGATAGAGGTAGCAGGTATTGAAGAGCGCGAAAACACAACTCGGGCGTTCATAGAAGTCAAGAGCATTCAGAGTCAGAAAACCCATGTGACGGCGAAGCTCGCCGTTCATAAACTGCAGAAGAGCGGCACTGTCAAACGCACAACCCTCACTGTCAAAACAGGAGATGATTTGGGAGCCGTTCGCAAGACAAATCTGCCGGAATATCGCGGCTACCGTGTCAATGAGATTGACTTGAGCTGGGAGTCTGTGCGCTTTGATAACGGTATAGAAATCAGAACGGGCGAATCACACGGGGCAGATAACTCTGATATTTTTGAGGCGCAAATCCGGTATACAATAGAAGCGCACTTTCGAAAACAAGCGCGGCTCCGAGAACATAACATCAAGGTGCTATCGCTCTTCTTTATTGATAAGGTGGATAATTATGCCAGCGAAGCCGGTATCATTCGTCAGTTGTTTGAGAAATGTTTCAATGAGTTGAAACAAGCGGAGAGATTTGTGGCCTGGCGAGCGCTGCGTGCCGCGGATGTGCAAGCCGCCTATTTTGCCCAAAGCAGGAAGGGCGGAAAAGTCGTCTATGAAGATAGCAAAACCGGAGACGCACAGAAAGATGCCGAGGCGTATCAACTCATCATGAAAGACAAAGAGAGGCTGCTCTCATTTGATGAGCCGACTTGCTTCATCTTTTCGCACTCCGCACTGCGTGAAGGCTGGGATAGTCCGAACGTGTTTCAAATTTGCACGCTAAACCAGACTGTCTCCGAGATGAAAAAACGGCAGGAAATCGGGCGTGGTGTTCGGCTTGCGGTGAATCAGGCGGGTAAACGGATTCATGATGAGTCCATCAATGTGCTGAGCGTCATCGCGAACGAGAGTTATACAAGTTATATAGAGCAGCTGCAAAGTGAGGTGCGTGAGGAATTAGGGGATGTGGGGCATTCGTCCACACCGCAGAATGCACGAAAACGGGACACCGCACGCTTAGACAAAATGAAAGTGCTTACGCCTGAGTTTCAGACGTTGTGGGAACGGATAAAACATAAGACGCGATACCAGGTCGAGATTGAGACGGAGGCATTAGTTGGAGCCGTTGTCGCCGGCTTAGATGAAACAAAGATTTTAGCGCCTACCCTCAAAATTGGTAAAGGGAGCGTGGTGATTGATGAAGAAACGACGAGGTTTGAGGGGCGGCACAGTGGGGAGAGTCATTTTACCTATCAGTTATCGGGGCGTTCGGACGTTTTGAGTGACATAGCGCATCGGTTGGAGCATACCACGCCGCCGCTGCGGTTGACGCGTGCGACGCTGTTAGAAATCCTCAAGCGCACTGAACAGCAACGTGCGGCGATAGACAATCCCCCTGAATTCGTAAAGGTTGTGGTGCGGCTCATCAGAGAGAAGCTTAGAGAGCAGGTAATTGCGGGGATAAAATATGAGAAGATAGGCGAAGTTTACGAGATGTGCCAATTGGATTGCGAGTTGGAAAGTTGGGAGAAATATCTGGTGCCGGCGAAGCGTTGCGTCTATGATAAGGTGATATGTGATTCGGAGGTAGAACGCGAGTTTGTTAAGGGTTTAGAAAACCGGGATGACATCCGGTGCTACCTCAAACTTCCGGCGTTCTTTACCGTTCCGACACCGATAGGTGCGTATAATCCGGATTGGGCGATAGTGAAAGAGGAGCGTGACGCGCATGGTGAATCGATGGGTGAGACGCTGTACTTAGTGCGAGAGACGAAAGGCACAACGGATGTAGGGGAGCTTAGGCGGGGTGAGAGCGATAAAATCCGATGCGGCGAACGGCATTTCCGGGAAGCCCTGAACGTGGATTACCAAGTTGTCACCGCTGCGGAGGAGGTCTAATCGGGGCCATCTGCTGGGCTAAATTGGGATGATAACTTCCTGACAAAAGGCATCTGCATCAAGTTACACTGAGTTTCTATGACTCCTAATGAAAACAACCTGTCAATACCTTGGAATCCTCATCGCGGGAATACTCCTATTTTTTCTGATGAAACCCTTCGTGCAAACACACAAATACCTAGAGGACATCTCCCTTCAGATTGTACTTTTTAAGAGGTTATGCATATAACTTTACGCAAGTATACCTAACAGAAGAAAATGATATGGACGATTCTTCGATTCCCTGAAGTTCATGTCAGATTATGCCCGTTTTTTGACAAAAAAAGTGGCTTTAAGATAGAATAGAAACGGTGGCTGCTCCGGCACTGAAAACTGAGATTTACAACGAAACTCACAGACTTATCTACGAAAAGGAGAGAAAAAATGAGATACCGACAAATCCTTACCTGTCTCTTTTTGCTCGCTTTTATGCCGCTGAGTGCCAAAGCACTCCCGCCTCCGTCACCGGCTGGGGGAAACTATTTAGCCCTGGATGGGGTTGATGACTACGCCGTTTTAGATTTTGAAGCGTTCGGGCTGCTGTTACCGGAAGGGACAAACGAATTCACCATCGACGCATGGATATATCCTACCACACCGCCCGACCAGGACACAGCGGGAATAATATTCCATCAACAGGCGCGGACGCTCATTGTGAACGATGAATATCAACCGTGGCTAAATAATCTAGCTAATGGGCTAAATATCAAGCCTCCGCAGGAGGACTTTATCTTGCTAATGAGTGCCTATATTGAGGGAAAATCTAGTCAGAGACGACTCCTTTTCCCGGTTCCGCTGGAGCCGAACCAATGGCACCACATCGCTTATCAGTCTAATGGACTTCAGACAACAATGATTGTCAATGATTTCGTAAAGACAATACAACAAAATTTCCCTCTCGGACACGCTGCTTGGTTTCCGATTAAGGATTTTGTGCTTGGAGGGTTTGGAAAAAGAATTCGGATACCTGTTAAGGAAGTAAGGTTTTCTGATTTATTTGGGGGATATATTGATGAGGTCCGCATTCCTTACTTGTATCGGAAGTCGTATGGCAACTCGAACAGGATCTGGAGATGCTCCAAGAACTCAAACAATATGCCCTGGAATCCGGAGAGGAAATTCTCTATAGAAGTCAAGTTCGCATTGAAGGTGGATACTAACAAAACGAGTTTTTGCGATTTTCAGTTTGGTAGCTTGCATAGCAGGCATCGGTCTTTATCTGAACCGCAGTGATTCTGCTACGTCAAAAAAGGTGCATGCTGCAATAGATAACAAAAATCACAATATCGAAAATCCTACCCCACGTCCGAAAAACGAGTCGAAGCTTATTCCTGAACGCTGCTATAATAGATTGCGTTGAAGAGCAGCTTAAACGTTCCGAAGGATTGTCCGCGATGCTGTGGTTTAAACCCGAAAAGAATGACTCGTCCGTTTCCTAATGTTGTTTCCAATAGTGCGGTTTTCTGTCGGATGCGTTTTTCGCCTTCAAGCCATCCGCTCATGAGTGGGTTAAACTCCGGATAAGTAGCGACCGGGTTTGCACTGCCGGGTCTCGCGTCAAAGACTGGCCCGGATTTAAAGAAGATTGCTGTTTCCGTATCCAGTCCATAACCGATAGGGTGTTCAGTATCTATCCGGACACGCAATAGGGAGCCGGGGCAGAAAAATTCATTAGCCTTTGTAGGGTTTGTCTGCTCTACTATATTGACGATGCCCTTCTCTTTTAACGCGAAGTATTTCAAAGGCAGTTGTGTGGCAAGATTTAAGCAGATAAGCGTGCCGCCTTGTTCCACGAATGTGCGTAAATTCGCGAGCCCCTCTGTGCCAATTCCCCCGGCATATTCTGGTGGTAATTTCCCCGGTGCGTGTCCATTAAGGATAGCGTTTGCACTCATATCAGGCAAAATTATGGTGTCGTAGCGCGCTGCCAAATTGCCTGCACGCATCTCTGCATTGGTGAGTGTGTGATAAGCGAACTGGTGCGTATCCAAAACCCAACGCGTCCATCCTTCGTCCATGTTGGCGGTCCACGGTTTGTACAGTGCGATCCGCGGGCGTGAAAGTTGCCTGAAGGTCCGTTCAAAGGTGCTCTCCTCAATAGATGCATCGGCATAGATGTGAACGCCGTATTCCCCTGCGAGCGCTCGCATTTCTGCGGCTTTCTGTAAGGGTGGTTCTGCAGTGCGGATTAGAACGGTGCCACGGGGGAGTTTACGGTTCCCGTGTACCATGACTTCGCGTTGCGCCCAATAGAGCTGATATAGCGGTGTATTGTCTTCACGCGTTGCCTGCAACAGTCTATTGAGCAATATCGCTTCCCGATTTGACCTATTTTGAAAAAGATAGGAAGTCGGTTCGGGTACAAGTTTGAGTATCCCCTGGATGGTAGGTAGGGTGTCAACTTTTGTCAAATCAGCCTCAAACGGATGGACGACTTGCACTGTTCTAACTCCCATCTGCAAAGGTAGCGTCCATCCTGCGATGTCATAGGGGCGTTCGTAGGGTGCTTCTGGTGCCGGTCGGCGTTCTGGGTATCTCTGTACCTCAAGTAGATCTTTAGCGTGTGCGCGGAAAGGTTGTGCCATCGAAACGACGTAGGTTCCATGAGGGTATTCCACACTATCAGCAGTAAAGGGAGCGTTTGCCTGATGGATTGTAACGCCGCCGCGTTGGAGGATATCTAACATCTTGTGAGTGGTGTGCAGGTCGCGTTGTTGCGGTGGTATCAGGAAAGCCCGTGGTGGTTGCTGTTGTCCTTTCTGTATTGCTTGGAGTCCCATTTTGTAAAAGTTGGTTTTTAGTGTGACTCGATGTTCAGCGGCGAAGGCGAGGATTGAATGCGCGGCGGCAAGTTCATAGTTAACGATGTCTCTCAACCGCCACCATCCGCCCGGCCAGGGTTCTGGAAAGTTGGTTCGGAGCGTATATTCATCCAATCCGCGTCGATATCCTTTTAAGGTCGGATGGGGTTGAAAGATCGGGGTTGCAATTTCGACGCGCGCTGCTTCTGTTAAGATTCCTACCATGTTGTGTCGATAGGGGACTGTACGAAATCCGCCATGCCACCATGTGTCATAAACAGCATTTGATAGTACGCCTGTGAAGCCTTGTGTGGTTAAATCGAAGGCGAGTTGTGCTCCAATTAAGGACAACGTTCTCTGTAACAGGGGTGGGATATTCGGATTGACAGGTTCAAAATAGGGAGGGATCACGAACCGGGGGCCCCGATGACTCATCTCATGCACATCGTAAACAATCTCTGGGAACCATTCTTCATAAAGGACGCGCGTCAAGAGTTGCGTCTCGACTTGTGTCAGCATAAACCAATCCCGGTTATTATCATGCCCGGTATATTTCTGATAGAGCCATGGCAGTTCGGCACCTTCGTAAGGGGTTCCGACGGTCCGATTATACCAATCGACTACGATGTTTAATCCATCGGGATTCGCTGATGGGATCAACAGAATCAGCACGTTTTCAAGAATTGACATCGCTTCCGGGGTATCAACTGTGGCGAATTGGTGTACGAATTCCATCGCCATCTGCGAAGAGGCGATCTCAGTTGAGTGCAAATTGCAGTTAATCAGGACAACGGCCTTGCCTTCTTGACAGAGTGCGTCGAGTGCCTCTGTTTGACCTTGTTTGGGCTGTGCCAATTGCGATTGTATAGCTTGGTAGCGTTCAAGATTCTCTAAGTTTTGGGGTTCAGAGATAAGCACCATCAGAAAATCGTTTCCTTCAGTAGTTTTCCCTAGCTGCACTATTTCTACCCGGGGAGAGTTGTCTGCGACGTGCCGTAAGTAGTTAGAGAGCGTATCCCAATCTGTGACTTGATAATCCGAACCGACCTTAAAGCCAAGTGTCCGTTCAGGGCTCATCAGTTGTGCAGTGGCGAGTGAAGTAGTGATGAAAAGCGAAAGGTGGAGCAAGGCATACAGTTGCCCCCACGGTGTCGCACTTGTGAGTTTATGCATGATGCTAAACAATTTCATGAACAGTTCCTTTGGTTAATTTGTTTCAGGTTTTAGTAAAGTATAACAAAGAACCCTCAATGTGTCAACGTGTCAACTTTAGAGTAGGTATTGCGTGGCTTTCAATTTTTTAGCAGCCCTGATTAACGCTTGACATTTTTAGGGTTTTGTAGTATCTTTATAAACAGTTTTTATTTTAGCCAGCGGAGATGTCCCTGCAATAAATAGACTTATGAACGCCTTAAGACCATTATAAGAAGGAGGAAAACAGAATTTTGATGAAAAAGGTTGTGATGATACCACTGGTTTTGCTACTGATTGGTGGCTTTGGCTGTGATACGAAACAGAAAGGCCCGAGCAACCTGTCGGTAGGCAAAAGTAAACTGGTTGAGAGTGGGCTTGCCTTAGAGGCTGTTAAACATCTGAAAAAAGCGGAAGAAGAAGAAAAAAATAAATTAGAGCCGCGTGTGCTACTTCTGATTGCATATTCGCATGGACTAGAGGATACAAGTGCGAGGCACCACGGGGTTGAGGCAGAGTTCAAAAATCAGCGGAAACAACGGATAGAGGCACTTAACGAGACTGAGATGAAAGCGATGCTTCAAATTCTCAGCCAACCTTCCCGTATTCGGAAGGCGGGGTTGCAAATTTTTGTTGACAAAGGTACGGCAGCGGTGCCTTTACTCTTGGAGAGCCTCGTCAAGGGAAGGTATCCGAACTTGCATTCTAATTTTAGCGAGATGCTGGTCCAGATAGGGTCTGCAGGGCTCCCTAAGATTTTAGAAACGTTGGCAGCAGAGACAACACCTGACCCGGTCAGCGTTAAACTGGTGCAGGTGATAGCGGATATTGGTGACCGGCAAGCAGTAGAAGCATTAAAATTGCTGCAAAAATCAACTTTAAATGCAGGTTTGGCGATGACGATTAACACCACGCTCTATCAACTGGGTGAAGTATCATATAAAGCAGATATTCTTTTGGGGTTAAAAAATAGTGACATCGCGGTTCGGCGTGCTGCAGCAAAGGCGATGGTGAATATCAGCGATATTCCGCCGAAGGCCCTGATCGACGGACTGACAGACAGCGATTCACAAGTGGTAACAGACCTGGTAAAGGGATTGGCAATCCACAGAGACGCGGCTGCGGTTGATAGCTTGGTAAATATCCTCACTAGTGAATTAAGCAAAGATGCAAAGCAGGCAGCGATTGAGACACTCTCGCTGTATACTGATAACAAATTAGCCAAAACGTTAGCTCGGCAGGTTACAGCGCTCCTTACTGGGGGGACGGTGAGCAATGCGGACAATCGGCTCCATCTCGTGCAGCTTCTCAAACGGGAACCGTTGCGTAAGCAGATACTGGCGATAAAATCATTTGAAGATCTTGGGTATAAACTCTATGAGTATTATAAAATTGAGGAGAGCACGCTCGTGAAAACAACGCTGAAGCAGCTGCTGGATCTACTTCAAAATTAAGGGATTCTCTCCGTTTCCGTTTATGTGTGCCGTCTCAAATGGCGCGTGCGGTAAATAGGTCTCAAATAGACAAGTGAATCTTATGCTTAATTCCTCAACCAGGCCCCAATGGGAAGAAAAAGATTCTCAAGATTTCATTAAATACGGAAAGTACTTTGTACCTGACCGGGAGGCACAGATTGATTGCATTTGCGAGTTAATCCCTCGTCCGTCGAAGCCTGCTCATATATTTGATCTTTGTTGTGGGCAAGGCTTGCTAACTCGCGCGTTGCTCAGCAGGTTCCCTGAGTGCCAAGTTCATGGCTTGGATGGTTCTCTCAAAATGATTGATCAGGTAGAAAAAGAACTTTCTGTTTATAGGGGCCGTTTTCATACAAGGCAAATCGATTTAGCCGCAAGGGATTGGCGTGAGTTTCCTTTCCCTGTTCATGCCGTGGTATCTTCTCTCGCTATTCACCACTTAGATAATACGGAGAAACACCTCTTGTTCAAAGATATGCTATCCCTCCTAACACCAGGCGGTAGTTTCATTATCGCTGACTTAATTGAACCTGTGACTCAACTCGGGAAAAGGCATGCAGCTAAAACGTGGGACGAAACAGTGCGTCAGCGTTCACTCGATTTGGATGGAACCCTTTCTGCTTATAATTACTTCCGTGAGATAGAGTGGAATCTCTTCACGTATCCGGATCCTATTGACAAACCCTCAACCTTACTCAATCAACTTAACTGGCTCAATGAAGTTGGATTCATTGGGGTTGATGTATTCTGGCTGAAGGCAGGTCATGCGATCTTCGGCGGACGCAAACCGCATGCATAAGGAAATTTTACGTTATTTTAAAATTTTGTTGACAGAAAAATAGATCTATTTTAGAATATTTATTTAATGTACTTAAAGTTTGGACAGTTAATGTTGGTTTCAGGTTGAGTTTTCAAGTATTACTTCATTTTTCCGAGGGTTTGGCACTTAAGCTGATGTACCAGGCGAAAGCTTTTCATTAAGTTCGGGTATCATACACGCAAAAAATTGTCCAAAGCTTAGTAAATGTAAGGCACTTTCTGCCGCGGATTGATAGATACAAATGTCCACACTCCGTGCGTGCCACAAACTGAGTAGCTCGAGAATTGAGGAGGAAAGATAAAGGGAACATGAAAATAGTTTTGACGATACTGCTAATTATAGCCGTCTTAAGCGTTGGCTGCCAGCCGGACCAGGTTATCAGTCAACTAGAAGTGGGGCGAGATAAATTGCTGGGCGCAGGGCTCGCAATTGAAGCGGTTGAGCACCTTAAACAGGCAGAACAAGAAGAAGTCAACAAGGTTGAACCTCGCGCGCTTTTGCTCATTGCCTATAGCCATGCACTTCATGAAAACATGGCAAAAGTTCACCATGTAGAAAGCGATTACCAACGTGAACGTGCTAAGCGAATTTCGGAACTCAGTGAGTATGAAATGAAAAAAATTGTACAAATTCTTAATGAACGTCACCGGGTTCAGAAAGCCGGCATACAAATCCTTATTGATAAAGGCGCGCCGGTTGTTCCGCTGCTTGTGGACAATCTCGTTAAAGGACGTAATAAGAATGCCCACGGCGATTTTATCCAAATTCTAACCGCGATCGGTTCTAAAGGTACAGATCAACTCCTTGCATCCGTTGCCGCGGTAGAGACACCACTCGCTGTTAAGATACAATTGGTCCGAATTATAGGCAACAGCGGTGATTCGTCTGCCACAGATAGATTAGAATCACTTCATAAAAGCAGTGATGATGCTGGATTAAAGATGGAATTGAGCACAGCACTCTATCTGCTTGGAAACGAAACGTACCAAGAAAACATCATTGCGGGGCTCAGCGATAGTAACGTCACCGTTCGTCAAGCCGCTGCAAAATCGATGATTTCGCTTAACCAACCGCCCACAGATATGATGATAAAGGCACTCCAAGATTCCGATGACACCGTGAGGCACGACATCGCGAACGCGCTGCAGAAACATCATGACGCAAGCGCGGTTGATTCTCTGGTGGCCCTGCTCACCAGCAATTCAAGTTCCATCACAAAGCAGACAGTTGTAAATACCTTGAACCTTTACGCAGAGAAAGGACTTGCAACAGGGTTAGCAGAACGCCTCATACCTTTGCTAATGAGCCCTGAGGTAGTGAATCATGAGGACCGGATTCGCATGGTGCAACTGCTTAAAAAGCCTGCACTGCTCAAACAAATTGAAGAGGCAGATAAATACGAAAATCTGCCATCTAAACTTTATGATTACTTTGATACCCAGGAAAGCAATGACATGGTGAAAGAGGAACTAAATGCACTCCTGCACTTAATACCTGAGTAACAGAACAATGCCCACTTCCCGCTCAATCCATGTCTCAAGTGTCAGCTTTTCTCAGGGTTACTTCAAGGAGGACATCGATGCTGAATTCTCCAACAGACATCAAGATTACGCAAATTGAGCAGGTTACGTTGGAAATCGACCAGCCTGCTATCGGCTGTAATTCCGGTGCACGTGAGATAAAACAGCCTGAGCCGAATGGAAAATGGAAAGAACGGATTATTCGTATCTATACAACGGATGGAACGGTGGGTTGGGGTGCTGGGAGCTGGGGTGCTACGACACCAGAAGATGTCCAAGGGGCGCTGAACCAAAACCCGTTCTCATTGCTGGATGCGGAAACTGGCGTATTAGAAGAATTCCGGGGCATTGAAAACGCTTTGTGGGATCTCACCGGACGTCTCCTCGAAAAGCCTGCCTATCAACTTATGGGAACAGATGTGGATGTCTCTGCGAACGGGTTACCGGCTTATGACAGCACCATCTACTTCAATGATCTGCTTTATGATACAAAGACTGAAGGTCTGAAACGGATTGAAGATGATGTCAAAAGTAGTCTTGCGAATGGGTTTGTGGCTTGCAAAATGAAAATCGGGCGCGGTAACCATTTAATGGAACGGAAAGCCGGGCTCCATAGAGATATTGAGCTCGTTCGTCTTGCGCGCAGCACCGCAGGCGAAGGATTCAATATCCTCGTTGATGCAAATAATGCTTATACTTACGACGAGGTCCTCACTTTCCTGACAGAAACGAGCGATTGCGATGTTTTTTGGATTGAAGAGATGTTCGAAGAAGACGTTGAGTTGTATCGCAACCTTAAGGCTTGGATTGAAGAAAAGGGGTTGAAGACGTTCATCGCTGATGGTGAGACTCGGACACGTGAACCGCTGGAATTTTATGAGCCGTTCTTTGAGGCAGGTGTGATTGATGTCATCCAGCACGACATGAAGGGGCTGGGGGTTACAGGTTGGCGGAAGCTAGCCGCTATGGCGGAGGCGGCAGATGTCCAATGTGCGCCACATAATTGGGGCTCGTTGCTCGGATTCTTCCTCAGTCTGCAATTCGGTAAAACGATCCCGCACTTCCTCTACGGTGAAGTTGCCACGCTCACCAGTGATGTGATAGATACCTCCGGCTATCGCTTAAAAGATGGCATGTTCACGGTGCCAGATTCTCCCGGGCTCGGTTTGGAATTGCATGAAAAGGTTTATGCGGAGCGTTACGCAGGTCGGGAAGATTGGCGGGTTAACTGAGACGATTTGCGTGGCTACAGAAACTGCGATGAACGCTTTTCCACAACATTAACAATTAAACAAGGTCTTGCCCATACAATCAGATTCTGCGTCAGCAGCATGGAGCGCGCCTACCAGTACAGGCAGAAGCAGGCATACTATGAAAAAAATTCTTGTTGCGATGAGCGGTGGGGTGGATAGTTCTGTTACAGCCGCCATGATGGTGGAGGCGGGGCACGATGTGACGGGCATTACCATGCGACTTGGGGCACCGGATACGATCGGTGTTGAGCCGGAGCGTCCGAATTGCTGCTCGCTTGAGGGGATTGAAGATGCTCGGCGTGTTGCAACCCAATTGGATATCCCGTTCTACGGTGTCAACTATGAGGATATTTTCCGGGAACAGATTATTGACTACTTTGTGGAGGAGTACCTCGTCGGCAGGACACCGAGTCCGTGTATGGTATGTAATCGCGAATTGAAGTTCGGGAAGCTCCTCAACCTGGCAGATACGCTGGAATGTGACTTTATCGCGACTGGACATTATGCGCGCGTCGAGAAGGACGCAGGAACGGGGCGTGCGATGTTACGCACGGCCCGTGATTTAAGCAAAGATCAGTCCTATTTCCTCGCTGCACTCACGCAGGCGCAGCTTTCTCGTGCCTTGATGCCTTTGGGTGAATACACCAAAACCGAGGTCCGAGAGCTGGCCAGAAAGTATGACTTGCGAACGGCTGAAAAAATTGAGAGTCAAGAGCTCTGCTTTGTGGCGGATACGAACTATAGACGTTTCCTCAAAGATAGAGTGCCTGAAAAAATTGAGGGTGGCAATATTGTAGATAGAGCAGGCAAGGTTCTCGGTAAGCATCAAGGTGTGCCGTTTTATACCGTTGGACAGCGGCGGGGTTTAGGCATCGCTACCGGAAAACCGCTCTACGTTACGCGGCTCAACGCTGCAGAGAATACCGTGGTCGTCGGCGAATCTGATGAACTCTTGGCAGATACGATGAACGTTGAACGCCTCAACTTGATTGCGTATGATAGGCTAACAGAGCCGCTTCGCGCGCACGTCAAAATTCGTTCACGGGACGAAGGTGCCCTCGCAACGATATATCCTCTGACTGAAACCGAAGCCGAGGTGAAGTTTGATATTCCTCGTCGCGCGATTACACCTGGACAAGCCACTGTGTTTTACGATGGCGAGTATGTTATCGGTGGCGGCTGGATAAAAGTCTAAGTAGAAAGGACAGCGAAACGCAAGCGCCCTTTCGCTTCGAAAGTTTTAAAGGAACATTCAAACCTCATCGCCCCCGACCGGCCGTTCCATTCCACATCCACATGAAACCAGAGCTCGTTTGCCTCCTTGGTCCTACAGCCGTTGGGAAAACAGACATAGCAATTGAGCTGGCACAACACCTTAAGGCTGAGATTGTGTCTGTAGATTCACGGCAAATTTATCGGTATATGGATATCGGCACTGCGAAACCGACATCGGAACAGCGGAAGGCTGCCCGGCACCACCTGATTGATTGTGTGGACATTGCGCAGCCCTTCTCCGTTGCTGACTTTCAAGAATTGGCGGATGCTGCAATTGCGGATATCCAAAATAGAGGTAAGCTGCCGCTGCTAGTCGGGGGTGCGGGGCTCTATTTTCGTGCAATTGTAGATGGGCTGTTTGAGGGTCCTGGGGCAGATGATGCGATTCGGAGGCGGCTTCAGGAAGAATTAGAGCAGCTCGGTTCAGCAGCGCTCTATGAGCGTCTCTGTAGCTACGATGCGGATGCTGCTGTCCGTATCCATCCGAATGACGTGGTGCGCGTCATTCGTGCTTTAGAAATCTACGAACTCACGGGCACCCCAATCTCCGAGCTACAGCAACAGTGGAATAAACCGCCAAGGTATGCGTTTCGTGCGTTCTGTCTAACGATGTCGCGGGCGAATCTGTACTGCTGTATTGAGCGGCGGGTTGATTTGATGATAGCGAACGGTTTGGTTGAAGAGGTTAAAGGATTATTGGTGCGTGGATATGCCCGTGATTCTATCGCACTCCAAAGTTTCGGGTACAAGGAACTGATTGCCTATCTAGATGGGGAGTGCGCGTTAGCGGAGGCGGTTGCGCAGCTAAAGCAGAACACCCGGCGGTTTGCGAAACGGCAGTTGACGTGGTTCCGCAAAGATTCGCGTCTTGAATGGGTAAACCGGGAAGCTGTTTCGGAGGTTGTGTCGTATCTGTTAGAGCGAGTTGGCCAGATTTGATGCGTATCGCGATGAAGAGATAGCTCTTAGAGTTGTCTGACAAAGTGGCGAGCTATCTCTCTGAAGTGGCGGCGTACCTCTTCAAGACGGTTGGGGCATGAGTAACTTTTACGAAAAAAAGGAGCCCCGAACGCCCACGCACCGACGTTCCGAGTGCCGTGTCTATAAAGAGGCAGAGGTATCTCCTCTGCCCAGCATCGGAGGAAGCACATCATCTCTTTCTTCAGAGCAGCACAACGTACTCGCCTTGATTAAAGGGGAGCGGTGCCTTCGCATAACATGAGTATAAAAACAGTTACAACAGATTGGGGAGAGATGGCCTACGTTGATTCAGACAGGTCACGGCTTCCTCTGCTTTTCTTACACGGTACCGGGTGTGATTTATGGGATTGGATGTCGGTAGTTGAAGGATTAACACCCCATCTGAGGTACATCGCGCTCGATTTTCGTGGGCACGGGCAGAGTAGCGTGCCTCTAAAACCGTTTACAGTAGCAGACCTCGCTGACGATGTTTTGTTCCTGACAGACTATTTGCAGGTTCAAGAGATGCTGCTTATTGGGCATAGTCTTGGAGGCATGGTTGCGATGGAAGTTGCTCGGCATTCGTTGCGTGTGGCTGGGCTTGTTCTGATAGAAGGGTGGACGAGCCTTTCCGCGGCGGGTGAAGCTTTCGAGACAGGTCGATTTTACGGTTCGCTGTCCGAAACCGAAATTGCTCATATTCAGTGCAAGGCATAAGGGACGCGGCACCGTTTTAAACCTCAAGTCTGGAACAGTTTCTGGGCATCTGTGAAGAGATTTGATGGCTACAGTTATCTTCAGGACGCGGGCATCCCTATTTGTGAGGTCTTTGGCAGTATGGGACGGAATGATTCTAGTGAAAAGAAGTTGCGCGTACCGCCTAATCCGAGAATTGAATGGAGATGGCTTCACAACGCTGGACATTACTTGGCCCAAGAGTGTCCGGATGAAGTCGCGGAAGTCTGTGTTCGTCATCTTGAGGACCTGATTACGGATTGTAGATGGAATATTTCTTGCGATTTTGTATGAAATTTGCTATACTTCATTATACCGTTGTGAACTTTTTTAGAAAAACTTTGTCTGTTAAAAGATAAAACATGTGAAGCACCTGTCACGAACGTTTTTAAAATATCTATGATACTCGTGATTGCCTAAACTTTGAGCAAAAAGGCGACATTGTGGAGAAACAACTTCGTTGGTCTGATCGGAGGAAAAGATGAATAGTAGAGAGAGCTACGCGGAATTACAGTCAAAGATTTTAGGAGCGCGGCGCGTCTGGAAACGGAGTCTATTCTGGACCGGTGCCGCTATCGTTTTAATAGGAGTAGTGGCAGTAGTAGTCGGGGAATCCTTGGTCGATTGGTTGATGCCGCTGCCGAGCCCGGTCCGGATTGTTTTGCTTGGAGGCATCTTACTTGCAGCATGCTATCTACTTTACAGATACCTCATTCAACCACTACGTGCGTCCCTCACGCTGCGCGATGTCGCCCTTAATGTGGAACGTAACCATCCTAACCTTGAAGATAGACTGGTGAGTGCTGTGCAATTTGGGAATCGCGAGCCGACCGATGAAATAGAAGCGCACATGCTGGGACGGCTGCTTGAGGATACGACGCAACGTGTAAAAGGCATAGATTTTAAAGCGACAATAGACCACAGTCGGACGCGGAAGTCGGTCGGTATTGCATTTTTGTGCCTCACTGTTTGCGCGCTTCTTTCACTGCTATTTCCGACAGAAATCCATACGAGCCTGCTGCGGGTGTTCGTGCCTTGGGAAAAAACAGATCCAATTCTGATGACGAAACTCGCTGTGGCACCAGGAAACGCTCGCATATTGAGTGGCAAAAGCGTGCCAATTCAGGTTACCGTGACGGGTAAGTCTGCTGACAAGGTTGTCTTGGTTTATGAAAAACCGGGTAGAGTGGCACCGGTAGATGGTCAAAACGCGTCCGTTAGCACGGAACAAGAGATTAATATGGTGCAAGACCCGGAGGATAGACGCGATTTTGGTTATGAAATTTTCAACATTACTGCGGACATGGAATACTATGTTAAAGCGAATGAGGTGATATCAGAACGTTTTACGGTTGAAGTCTTTGAAATGCCGAGAATGGACGAAATCTCTGTGGCTTATACCTATCCTGACTATACCGGACTCAAACCTGTTGTACAACAAGGGAATGGTGATATCCGCACAGTGGTAGGTACACAAGCAGAGATCCGGCTTAAAACGAACAAGGCCATCCAAACCGCAAAGTTCACGGTTCATGATAATACCACGCGAGATGTCTCCGTTATTCAAGAGAAAGATTCGGAGGTACAGGTGCCGAATCAGATTGAAATGGAAATCTTTGATGGCATGACGCTTACTACAACGTTAGATGTTCAAGCAGATGGCCGTTACACTGTCGAACTTCTGTGTATTGATGGTTTTAAGAATGAAGTTCCGATTAAATACACGATTAAGGCAGTTCCGGATGGTGCCCCCGAAGTAGTTATCAAAGAGCCCGGGCGAGATGTGAAAGCGACAAAACTTGAAGAAGTGCAGGTCGTCGCCGAGGCGAAGGACGACTATGGCGTTGAACGGTTATCGCTGATGTATAGCGTTGGCTCTGGCGATGTGCAGGAACTGGCGATGGAAACGGCTGATGTAGAAGAAAAGAATCTCCGCAGAGGCAGTTACACCTTCTATCTAGAAGAGTTTGACGTGGAGCCGGGGGAAATCATTTCATACTATGCCCAAGCGACCGATAACAACACGCTCACAGGGCCTGGAGAGGCGAGCAGTGATATCTACTTCATTGAGGTGCGGCCGTTTAATGAACGCTTTCAAGAAGCCGAGGCACAGCAAGGGCAGCCTGAACTGAACCCACTCCGGGAGATACTTGCATCCCAAAAACAGGTTATTCGCGAAACGTGGAAGCACATCAATGGGCAGCCTCCAACGGTCACAGAAGAATATAGATTTGCCGTTAAGAAAACCGGTGAGAAGCAGTCGGACATCAAGCAGAAAACGCAGCGATTGGTAGACGAAATTAGCATGGCGATGCAGACAGAGGCAGTGTCACCAGAAATTTTGATGAATTTGGAAGAGGCAGTTGACAAAATGGGTGCAGCAAGCGATAGCCTGCACGCCATCCAACCGGAAGTGGCGATGCCCCCTGAACAAGACGCACTTGAGCTCCTACTCAAGGTGAGTCTTGAACTCCCCAAGGTTTTGACACAGATGCGGAATAGTAATCCACAACTCGCAGAAAACCTTGAACTTGAATTGGAGGACTTGCAAAGCGAAATTCAGCAAGACCAAAATGAATTGGATCAGGCGATGCAAGAACAGACGCAAGAGATGTTAGAACAGGCACGTGATATGTTGGAGCAGCAAGAACAGTTGAATGAACAGAGTCAGCAGTTAGGACGGGAAAGTCAACCTTCGCCGAGTGAAATGCAGCAGAATAGCCAGCAACAGGGGCAGCTATCCGAGCAAGCCGGTAATATGGCACAGCGGCTAAATCAGATGCAGCAAAATAGTCAACCGAGTGGGGAGCAGCGCGCTGACAGATATGGGCAAGCAGGGCAAGCCATGCAACAGGCCGGACAACAGATGGAACAAGCAGCACAAGGGATGGAACAGCAGACACCGCAATTAAGTGCTGCTAAAGGTGAACAAGCCGCCGTGCAGCTTGAAGACGCGATTGAACAGCTGGAGAAAGTTGCTGCTGAATTCACAGAGGATACGCTTGAAAGAGCAATGCAGCAGCTGCAGCAGTTGACAGCTGACCAATCCGCTGTTCAACAGCAGACAAAAGCGCTGAGGAATCAGTCTGAAAATTCGGATATGCAGCCTGAAGATTTTCAGCAAGCCTCTGAAGTTGCAAATCAACAGCGGACGCTTCAGCGGGATTTGGAATCCCTCGAAAGCACACTTCAAAGTCTGCATGAGCAGCTGAGTCAGACGAATCCAGAGGCGGCGCGAAACGTTGCGGATGCAACCCGTCGATTTGCGGAGGAGAGTACCACCGAAGATATGGCAACCGCACAGCGCGCGTTGCAATGGAGGAGCTTCAGGGCCGCTGAGCAAAATCAGCAGGAAGCCTTGCAAGCGCTTGAACAAGCACAAAACGACTTGCAACAGGCGAGAGCGAATATGGCAACGACAGAAGCAGAACAGTTGGAAGCCGCACTTGAACAACTCCAACGTTTAGAAGAACAGATGCAGGACATTCAACGTGAACTCCAAGCGATGGAGGGGCAAGAGCAGGCACCGGAGCAACAGGAGCGGATGCAGGAGCTCGCAGAACAGCAGAGGCAGATTCAGGAACGGATGGAACAGGCACAGCAAGCAATGCAAAATGGACAACAGCCGGGCCAGGACGAAGTCGAAAATCCGCTCGCGCGCGCAGGACGTGAATCAGACCAGGAAATTAAGGAATTGTGGTTGGACCTCCTGAACAGTATGGAGCATTATCCGAGTAATCGTTCTCGGCCATTCCCGAACTATGAGTTGGTTATCCGTGACTTGCAGAAACTTGAGGCGGCCCTGGAGGACCGGCTCAATGTACTTCAAGAGAAAAAGCGGCTCTCACAAGTGACAAAAGAGAATGTTCCGCCTGAATACCGGAGACTTGTTGATAATTATTATGAGTCGTTATCAGAGTAAGCACAGCCAAGTGGCATTGGGCTTCATGTCCGAAACGGAGGAATCTTATGCCAGAACCTTTTATTGTAGAGCCGGGCAGTCATGTTCGGTTGAAATCTATTGACCCTGGTTACACAGCGCATTATCAAAAAAAGGGAGAGACGAAAGCGCCCTTGAAAAAACTTCTGAAGGAGATGCGGAGACTTCAAGGCTTACTCTATGCAGAAAGCAAGCGCTCACTTCTGATTATTCTGCAAGGCATGGATACTTGCGGAAAGGACGGGACAATTCGCGGTGTGATGGCCGGTATCAATGTGCAAGGGTGTAATGTTGTCAATTTCAAGGTCCCGTCCGTCGATGAAGCCGCTCGAGATTTTCTCTGGCGAGCGCATAAAGTCGTGCCGCCCAACGGGAAAATAGGAATTTTCAACCGGTCGCATTATGAAGATGTGCTTGTCCCCCGGGTGCATGCGCTTGTTCCAGAACGTGTTTGGACCCAACGGTATCAGCAGATTAACGATTTTGAGAAGATGTTGGTAGAAAATGGGACGGTTGTGCTCAAATTTTTCCTGCACATTTCAAAAACAGAACAGAAAGAACGGCTTGAATCCCGGATGAAGGATGCGACAAAACAGTGGAAAATTCAGGAATCCGATATACGCGATCGTGCCTACTGGTACGATTATTGGGAAGCGTACGAGGCAGTGTTTGATAGGTGTAGCACCGAATACGCTCCCTGGCACATCGTTTCGGCAAACAAGAAATGGTATCGCAACTTAGTAATTGCTGAGTTCCTGATTAAAACCCTAAAGGGATTGGACATGAAGTATCCTGCTCCGGCTTTTGACTTTTCAAAAGTTGTTATTGACGATTGAATTTTACGCGAGCCGGAGATTGTTTACACTCCTACCCCCGCAAGCAAGCGGAAAATGTTATCTGAATGAGGATTTTCAGGAGAAAAGCCGGGCGGGATATGATGCGGATGCAGTGTAGGCGTTCTGTTCTATAATAGAGCACGGCGTTGGAGGAGAAGAAGGGATATCGCGTTCAGGTGATTGCCAGTTTCCGGAAACAGGCGCGGAGCCGGTGAAAAACCGCAGTATTGAGATTAGCAACTCGGTCCGAAAACGGACGATAAATCCCTAGACTGCTTTTATATAAATTGTCTCTATCATCAAGAGGCGAAGGAGCATTAGATGCTTTCAAAACAGCAGTTGTCCCAATTTGAGGAGCAAGGATATCTACTGCTTTCTGGATTGATTCCGGCAGAAACTGTGAAAAAAGCAGAAGAAACGATGTGGAAACTGATGGGGATGGATGCGGCAGATACGGATTCATGGCAGCGTTTCCAACGTCCTCCGCTCTCCGGTTTTTACATGGAGCAGCTGTCAAATGGGAACCGTATTGAACTTTTCGGTGTGACGCATCCTGATGTGTTGGCGTGTTGCACGCAAGATTACCGCTTGGTGCTGCGTCAACTTACAAGGCGATATCCAGACATTCCGCACTGTCAGAGCAAGTCGCCGGACGGAATCTGGGCCCTCAATCAATTTCCAGTTTCTGCATCTTGGAAATCTCCAAATCCACACTTAGACGGGGACTTCAGGGATTTGCGACTCGACCCTGGAAGTTTTCGAGCCACGAGTTTAACGTATCTGACCGGCGCACCTTCCCACGGTGGGACCACGATGATCTGGCCCCAGGGCCCCCAGCGCATTCGGGATTTTCGCAAAAAACATCCGGAGTTCTCCAATCACGTTCGAGATGTCCGAGCAATGTTTCCGGATATGGACTTGGGTGAACCGACGGAGGTCACGGCAAAACCGGGTGATGTCCTCTTTTTCCACCACCTACTGCCCCACTCCGGAACGATAAATGTTAGTTCCTCACCTCGCTTTGCAATTCGGTATATGTGTCTCTGTCTTGACTGTCAAGTGTGGCAAAAAAAGGGCGAATGGAATATCTGGATGCCGTAGAGAACCGAAAATTTCAGTAACATATAGGAGAAAAAATGAGGAATGTTTTCATAAAGTCGCTGGCAGCTTTTGTTGTTTTAAGCCTCGCTTTTGTCATCAATTCAACGGCACAGGAAGTATCGGTACAGACTGGATTCGAGGAATTTACCGTCGGTAAGCCGCCCCCAGACTGGGAAACGCTGGGGGGCGATTTTGAAGTGACTGGCGACACTGTCAAAACCGACAAAAAATCACTCGCCATCCTTGGCGGTGCAGATGGAGATGGACTGGGCGTGCCGATAGAAACCGAGAATCCTGTTATCTCTGTGGAATTCTGGGTTTCTATTGAGAGTGGCGGCCGTTCTTTCAATATCAAAGTTGCGTCCGCGGACAATATCGGGGAAAACAACGGCTGCACCTATATTAACTGGGATGCCGGTATTGTTCGCCTCTACGATGGTGCGGCGTGGCAGCCTATTGGCGATTTTGAAACTGATACATGGAAATACGTCTGGATTGTCGCGAATTTTGACAAGAGTGAATTTGACTTCTATGTAGGAGATAGCCGGAACGCGACGTTGACTGCCAAACCGGAAAAAGGACTTGCGTTTCGGAACGCTGCCCTGGGTCCCGTTGCAAAGTGGGTTGTCTTCTATGTCTGGGGTATGACAGCCCCTGGTTACGTGGACGATTTGCTTATCTACGAAGGGGACGAGCCCGTGAACCTTGCCGTTGATCCGGATGAAAAACTCGCGACGACGTGGGGACAAGTTAAAGACTTACTATAGGTGCACAAGTCACCTATCCTGAAAAACCGGAGAGATCATGAAAAGTAATGAGACGATTTGTCTAACGGCTGCCCAACGGCTACACTTCGACATCTATGGCTTTGTGTTACTTGAGGACGTTCTGAGTATCGATGAAATCTCACGGATGAAAAATGCGCTCTACCGGATAAAAGCCGATGAAAACCTCGACTGCAAACGCGTCTACATGCGCCCGGGTGGCGCACATCACGTGCTGTTCGGAAATTTGGTTGAATATGATGCGGCCTTATTGGAATACGCCGCGCACCCGAAACTCGTACCGCTTGTTGAAGAGGTCGTCGGCGGTGCCGTACGCCTTGAGGAAACTGAGGCCATTATCAACCGGCGGAACCCAGAAGTAGATATCGAACAACTCCACAAACGCCGCTATAACCCGACCGGGTTCCACCGAGGCACGCAACACGGGTGGGGTACCTATATTGAACAAAACAAGTATCACTGCATCTTTGTGAAGACATTGGCTTACCTGACGGATGTCGGTCCCGATGATGGGGGAACATGTGTGATTCCCGGAAGTCACCGTTTGACGTGGCCGCAAAATGAGATGATTGAAGCCGCCTTGGCGGATGACAAACTGATTCATCAAGTAGAGGCATCAGCAGGTTCAGTGCTTCTTTTTGCGGAGGCGTTGATCCACAGTACGACAGCCATTCGGAGTGACAGGGAGCGTGTGATTTTAATCGCGGGGTACACGCCGCCGATGGTGCGCGAGTGGCCGGGGAACGAGGTCAGTGCCGAATTTGTTGAGACACTTCCAGAGGAACTCCGTCCGCTCATTTCCGGGAGTGATAGTTGGCATTGGAAACGGCGGTATTGAGGCGGCTATAAGCATCCACCCTACGAAAAAAGGAAACGGCGGTGGCGTATTAAGGCTGCTAACGAGTCGCTACTGAAGGAATTCCACTCTGTTTGATCGACAAATAGGTATTCCCATTGCACCTGCGATGCCTCAGATGCGGCTTGACCCCAGGAACGCCCCGCGTGTGCTTTTTGCTTAGCATTCACATCAGGAAAGCCTTTCGTCTCCACTAAGAAATAGGTCCCGCTAATAGCTCGGACAAAGAAATCAGGGATATAGCGGGCGATTCTGCCTTCAACGTTCAGATAATCGATCCGAAGTGCTTGCGGTCCGGCGTTTTTGGCAAAAGCAACGACATCTATTGCCTGCTCTAACCAGTGGACAAACTGCTTTTCAAAATGGCGCTGACATGGTACTAAATTGAACATCGTCTTATTTGCAGTAACGACGGGGTTCCGTTCACTCGCCGTGAACGGGTACGGTTGCCATGTAGACAACCGCATCGGTGCCGTTTCAAAGGCACGCCTCTTGCGCGTCTCCGTTAGTCGCTCTGAAATTAAGGGGGCAAACACAGCGTGGATACGTTGGGCAACATCATCATCGCTGAGGCGCTGAATGAGGCGCGCGTCAGTCAGTGTTACTTTTTCTTCAAAGAGCATCTCTGTGAGAAATTGTGCCAAGAGCGGTGCAATAATCGGGTGTAGTATCGGCGGGAGACAACAGACGCGCTCTAACTGTTTGACGAAATAAGAGATGGCTGTCCAACCGTTTTCAAGGAGCGGAAGGTGAAACGTCATCCATTCAACGAGCTGATTGGTGATGAGGTGGCGCCCTATGTATTCAGCGGTTTGTGGGTTTGCTAATGAGAGTTTGGGCAGCTCAGCACACCGCCCTTCAACATCCCGGCGGTTGATAGCGTCAAGTGCAACAGGATTTAGCCGGTGTGCATCGGAGATGCACGGAATTTCAATATCAAGTGCAGGAATCTGTTCCGGGTAGATTGAAGCAACGGTGGATTTGATGGTGGTCGGGTTTTGGATAATTGGGGTGACTCCTTCTATTCCGAGTGCCTCTTGATATAAAGTGTTAAACGCCGGATGCTCAATGACGACAACTGTCTCAGCGACTTCCGTCGTGCCGGGGTGTGATTCTGCGTAAGCCTCTACCGAGTGTCTGTTCCGGCAAGATTTTGGAGTCGGCTGTAAACGGCCGAAGCGGCACAATTACTGTGACGTTTTTGACATCCCATCCTTCTCGTAACATGAGTACAGAGACGATGCAAGCATAGGGGTTCTGATTGCTATCCAGTTCTCTGCTCAGCTTGCGGAGGGCCTTCAGCTCCGTGTTGCTCATCTGTTTTTCGTTTTCAATGAACTCGCCGTGCTTGTTGATTTTTCCCTTTAGGTTTGTTCGGAAGTCATCTTGACGCTGGGTTTGCCTCTCCAAGAGTTCGTCTTGTCCACTGGCGAGTGCCTCGCTGCGTGGCTGGTCAACCTGTTCGATGTGTTGGAGGGGTAGCGTTGCGGCGTTGATGTCAATGGGCCGTCTGTTGCCCTATTCGTCGTATTTGCCCTCCCAGATCAGTTCGGTTTTGCGAGTGGAGAGCGGATGCGGGTGGTCTGCGGTGTATTTCATGCGTGGTGCCTTTCTGTTGTGGGTTGTTGGTTTTAGACTTTTATTACGCACCTGAGGTACGCGGCATCCAAAGTGGTTCCTTCCCCATTTCTGCAAACAATAGCTTCATTATTAAGTCAGCCTTCAAATCTGCATGCGTAGGAGAGTTCCAGAGGTTGTTGATTTCCGTTGGGTCTTCTTGAAGGTCAAACAGTTCACCGTAATCACGGTTGTAATAGACGGTAATTTTATACCGCTTGTCGACGTAGGTTTTGACGTGTACGGTTGTCGGTTCATGATGGTTCTCTACGATAACGTGTTCTCGAGCATGTGCCTGCTGTCCGTACCAGATAGGTGTCTGATCTTCGCCGGTCATTGGACGTGGAATGTCAAGCCCGGCAGCGCTAAGGAACGACGGTGCTAAGTCTACGAGACTCTGCAAGGCATCAGATTCTACACCCGCAGGTACAACGCCCGGATAGCGTACGAGGAAGGGTACTCGAATTACGTCTTCATAGTGGAACGCGCCTTTTGCGACAAGCCCGTGCTGCCCGTAAAAATGCCCGTGGTCGGAGGTGAAAACGACGAGCGTGTTATCGGCAAGTCCGAGCTCGTCAAGTTTCGCCAAGATTTTCCCGATGTACTTGTCCATGAGGCTCACCATGGCGTAGTAGATAGCGATGTCTTTAGCGAGTTCGTCTCTATCCCGTAGATGCGAGTTGAAACCGTGAACGCCCTTTCCGCTTTCACGCCATGCGGAGAAATCTGGTTTTGGCTGTTGTGTTAATTGGAAATGAGGTGGATTGTTCTGATGTTCGCCTGCGGTTACGGAAGGGACGGTGATATCTGCTGGGTTGTACATCATATCCCATGGTTGAGGCACCAGATATTTAGGATGCGGATCGAAGAAACTCGCCCACAAGAAAAAATTCTCGCTGTTCTGTTGATATTGTTCCATTAATGCATTCGTGCGTTCTGCTATCCACGTATCGTAATGATATTCTTCAGGAATGAGCCATTTGCGACGTTGGTTTCGGTTATTTCCTGTGGGTGGCAGGAAATAGTCACGCCAATTTGTGCAGCCCTTCTCCTCCATCCAGATAGCGTAGTGCTGTCCGACGTGTGCTTCATCGGTATGATTCCGCGCGAGTTCGACATGCTCGAACCCGTAGAAGGGTTGGTTGAAGTTGCGCCAAAAGTCCAAATCTTGCAAAATCGGATAGGATTCGAGAGATTGGAATTCCTCTGTGCCGTGCAGCGGTTGAAAATGTGCTTTTCCTACGAGTGCGGTTCGGTATCCGGCCTGGGTGAAATCTTGGCCGACGGTGTGCTCTGTCTCAGAGAGTTTTGTCCCTAATGACCAGGCCCCGTGTTGGCTCGGATATTTGCCGGTGATAATGGATGCCCGCGTCGGCGTACAGGTAGGATTGGGGCAATAAGCACGGTGAAATAAGGTGCCTTGGCTGGCTAATGCATCCAAGTGCGGTGTCCGGATTTCCGGATTGAGACATCCCAAGGTGTTCCAATGCTGCTGGTCACTGGTGATGAGTAAGATATTGGGTCTATCTTTTGCCATATTCGGTTTCCTCAAAATCTTTTCGTAAAACCAATAAAAATTCGGACTTCATGCCGTCTGGATTTTTGTTTTTTCTCGAGCGGAACAATTGACGACTTTTAATTCTATCCTCATAGTTTTTCTGAAAGAGATAGCCGCGTTCTGTAAAGTACTCCATGAATATCCGCCAGATTTCGACTTCCATGCCATCGATTCTCGGATTCCCGACAAAGATACAGGCCGGTGCGCCTGCTTTTAAGGAGCTCATTGCATTCTCCAATGCGTTGAGAGTGTGGCAAAAATACGAATTAAGTCGTCTCAACAGATCTGCCCGGGTGAGTTCGGCCCTAATTTCGTCCAACGTTGGCGTTTGAACGTCCCTATCGGCTTTTCTGTACGGAATTTCGAGCCGCCCTAATTTGCGAATCTCATCTTCGGTATACCCTAACCAGAAGAGTTCCATTTTGGTGGAGCGGATGTATTCCTGCGCTTGCAGGTACGGCGGCGAGGTGATGAGTGCGTCACACGGTTGTCCAATTGTATAGTATGAAGAATCAACGCCGCCTTTAAATTCAACGGGGTTGTCGTGATGTGACGTTGCGGTGACAAAGGCATTGAGATTTTTTAGCGTGCTAAGGGAGTGGCTATAAAGCTGCTTTTTTAGCAGCCCCTCCCAATCTTGCCTCAGTAATTCTTCTATGGCGTGCAGCTTCCTTTTAGAACGTGCTAACTTCGGTGTCCTATGTTCAGTATAAGAGAAACGTTTGCTGACCTTCAGCAGTGCCGATTCGATAATCTGTGTGTACACGTTCTGCTCGGTGTTTTTGATGAAGCCCCACTGTTTTAAGAGAAAGTCTAGTATTTCCGGCGGGTACCAATAGTTAACATTTGACCACGATGGCATGAACTGCTGTGTGCTGTGCTCCATTCCTTTTAATAACTGACACAACGGTCCTTGATTGAGTCGCTCTTTACCGTGGTAAACCTTTAGGGGCATGATATGATTCAAGAGTGGGTTCAGATCTAGGAGTACAGCGCTCCGTTTGCACAAATACGCCTCCAGTCCGACTGTTCCTGAGCCTGCAAACGGGTCGGCAATCCACGCACCTTCTCGTGTATAAGTTGTTATGGCGTACCTAACAACCTGGGGTATGAATTTGGCTGGGTAAGCAAAAATCGCGTGGGTTAGGTATCCCGTGTCCGTAATTTCGGGGACAAGTTCTCGGAAGGAAATGAGTTCTCCTCCGTCGTCGGCTTCATTATCTGTATGATTCATGGAGAAAAGGGTTAGTTGTTCTATGAAATTCATATAGGCCCTGCTTTACTATCATTTGCGCAAGCAACACTGCTTATATTTCTTCCTGCTGCCACAGGGACAAGACGAGTTGCGTCCAACCTTTCGAGAGTTTTGCGGTGTGCGTGCTTGTGCTTTTGCTTGCCGGCGTTCGCGCAGCACCGGTATGATACTGTTAGCAGGTTGTCCCATTTGGATGGCAGATGCCATCAACTTCATCGGTTCGTCAATGTGATTGAAAAACTGCTTATAGCCAGCACAGAGATAGTTCAATCCGTCCTCGCCGGTAGGTGTTTTGATAAAGCGATTTTTGGGACAGCCGCCATTACAAGCAAACTTAACCTCGCAGGTCCGGCAGTATTCCGGGAGAGTATCGCGTTTATCGGTGCCAAATTTACGTTGGAACGGGGAATCGACCATCTCCGCGATGGTGTTATCGGTAATGTTACCGATGTGATAGTCGGGGGTAACGAAATGATCACAGGAGTAGAGGTCACCGTTGTGTTCGATGGCGAGTGCATCGCCACAGGTCTCATTAAAAACACACAGACTGGGATTGTATCCGAGCCAGGCCTCGAGTGCGACATCGAAAATCTGAACGAAGATTTTGCCGATGTCGTTCACTACCCACTCATCGAAAATCGTGCAGAGGAATTTCCCGTATTGCCGTGCTTTAACCGAACGTAGTGACACATTTTTCCCACCGAAATGTTCGACGGCTGGAATAAACTGCATAAACTCCACGCCGAGCTGCTTGAAGTAGTTGTAGACATCCATTGGATAGTCTGCGTTGTGGCGATTGACAACACATAGAACATTATAGTCGACCTTGTGCTCTTGCAAAATGCGTAACCCGCGAATTACCTGTTCCGACGATGAGCGGCCGCGCTTGTCATACCTATATTTATCGTGGGTTTCTGGCGGGCCGTCGATGCTGACACCGATTAAAAAGTTATTTTGCTTGAAGAATTGGCCCCATTCATCGTTCAGGAGTGTGGCGTTCGTCTGAAATGTATTCTGGATCTGCATGCCGGTGCGTCGATACTTTTGCTGATATCTGACTGCGCTGCGGAAAAAGTCCACGCCCATCAATGTCGGTTCTCCGCCTTGCCATGCGAACGTGACCTCGTTGACTTGCTGGGCCTCAATGTACTGCTTGACATAGTTCTCTAGAATCTCGTCTTTCATCCGGAAGGAGCCTGTTTCCGGATAGAGTTTCTCTTTATCGAGATAAAAGCAGTATTCGCAATCTAAGTTGCATATCGGCCCAATGGGTTTTGTCATCACATGAAATGCGCGCGGTGTTTTGTATTGAACCATCTCATTTTCCTTTCGGTTACGGGTTTGCGTTAAAGTTTAGCACAGTTTGCGTCTGTCTGCAAGAAAAAATCGTGAAGATTTTAGATTTTCATGCCAGAGATAGGATGCTACCGGGGACCTGGCGTTTGAAAGCAGATTCTTAACCGAGGGCGTAAGCAGACTAGAGGGCAGGAGTGTTTGATTTGCAAAAAAGTTCAAAATCCGTTATACTAAGTGTTTAAGGTGAACTAATGAACCACAACAGTCACAGGACTGTTCACTCTTACAAGACTTTAATGGAGGAATTGCGATGAAAGTATTGAGTATTAGTATGGCACTGCTCCTATTTCTGTGCTATAGTTAAATGGATGACCCGGCGATCGTTGGTGTTTGACTCTTTGAAGGGGATGCTGACGATGCCACAAAAAACGGTAATGATGGCGATATTAACGGAAATTTTAAGTTTGAAGACGGTAAGTTTGGCAAGGCTGTCGTCGCTGCAGGCGGTGGTAGCATTGATGTCCAAGATTCCAAGAGTATACAGAGTGTTGTAGATGAGTTGACAGTCGCCGCATGGTTCCGTGTGGACGCGGATTCGGATACCGGTGTGAGGAAAAATGGCGCGTATCTGCTAGAAGATCAGTCTGGCGGTGAACCGGTACCGGACGGTTTTTCCTTCCGTGTCTGGACTGCGCAAGGCATCACACCCGGATTCTACGGGAAAACGGAGCTGGAACAAGGGAAATGGTATCATATCGCCGGGACTTACGATGGCACAAATGTTGAAATGTACATTGATGGCGAACCGGAGAGTGTAAAAGGGGCACTATCAGCCGATAAAGCAGCGTGGAAGCCGGAATGGGGTGGAAAAGTCGCTGTCGGTCAGGTTTTGCAGCTCAAATACGGTCCGGAGGCGTTTACTGGTGGCATAGACGAGGTCGTGCTTCTCAGTCGGGCGCTTGCGCAGGAAGAGATCCGGCAGCTACTGAACGGCTGGGAGGATGCTTTCGCTGTCGAACCGCACGGAAAACTAGCCACAAGCTGGGGAAGAGTTAAGGCAAATCGTTAGGTGTCAGGAATGAATTTCGCCCATAGTAGATACGCCCCCCTAGTGATACCCTAATGCAGGAAAAGTGTTAAGGTCAAACGCACAAGTATTGAGAAAAAAGTTTTTAGTCCAAAACCTTAACAATAATAGGAGGCAAAAACAGTGAAAAGGTTATTCTATTTCGCAGGATTTTTCGTACTAATTGCTATAGGTACTGCATTTGGACAAGATGTCGCTGTCTTTTATGACCAACAGGTTGAAAATGGCGGTGGCTTGGCGGTGCCAAATCCGAACCAATTAGCAGAAATGATCGTAGAAGAACTTGAATCGAAAAAACTAACCGCAGAAATCGTCGATAGTGATGGTTTAGCGGAATATATGAAGGCAAACCCACAAGGTATCTATATCATCACGCAAGGGAATACGCCGGGGACAATCTTTAAGAATGAAGGTAAGAAAGACCTGGTCTATTCTTGGTTAAGAGAAGGGGGTATCGGCGGTTTCATTGGCGATTATGCTTTCTACTACTATTGGGATAAAGGCGCACGGGTTACAGCTGCCGGGGCAGGTCAGCAAAGTGTTTTTGGCGCGACTGTCACTAACGGTACCGTCACAGCCGTTACGCCGACAGACCTAGGAAAGAAATACATCCCTTCACTCAAAAAATGGTCTTCAAATCGTCCAACAGGACTCGGCGTTTTGAAGCAAAACGATTTTGAATATGAGAGCTACGCAGACGACGGGGTCAACGCAGATCCCATTGCTTATCGCACTAAGGATATGGAGGGTTGGTTCATCAATTTCCATACATCATGCTGCGGGACTGCCATCCCCCCTAATGCCCAAATTGCTAAGGAGTACGCCGAACTGATTTCCAATCGATTTGCAACGGCGAAAACTGTAGATGCAGCTGGGAAGATTAGCATGGTGTGCGGACAACTCAAATCAGGTTGGTAGGATATTTTTGTAAGGTAGGTAAATAAAAAATAGGACCGATGCCACAAAAAACGGCGTTCATTCATCATCCAGATTACCTGAACCACGACACGGGCCCAGGTCATCCTGAGCGTCCTGACCGGATAAGAGCTAGCCTCGCTGCGCTTCAAAAGAGCACCATTTGGGAATACCTCTACCCAATAGATGCAACGCCGGCAAGCGTTACGCAGCTCGTCTATGTGCATGAATCTCCGTATATTGAACGCGTCCGGCAGGCATGCACGCAGGAAATGGCGCTGAGTTACGATACGCCTGTGGTGAATGCATCCTTTGACATTGCTCGGCTCTCAACAGGTGGTGTATTACGCGCAGCAGATGCAGTCGTCACAGAAGAGTACGACAATGCGTTCGCGTTGGTGCGTCCGCCAGGGCATCACGCTACGCAGAATCGGAGTATGGGGTTCTGTCTGTTTAATAACATCGCAATTACGGCGCGCTACCTCCAACGCGAACACAGGTTCGGGAAAGTCGCGATAGTGGATTGGGATGTGCATCACGGCAATGGTACGCAGGACATCTTCTATGCAGACGCGTCTGTTTTCTTCTTTTCTATTCATCAATCGCCTCTCTATCCGGGGACAGGCTCTCGGTACGAACGCGGTACCGATGATGCTCGTGGCACAACGTTGAACGTGCCGATGCCATCGGGCAGCGGTGACAGAGATTACATTACGGTTTTTGAGGATGTCCTGATGCCAGCGCTACAGGATTTCTCACCGGAGTTTATCCTAATTTCGGCGGGTTTTGACGCGCACTACCGGGATCCACTTGCTACGATTGCACTCACCGCTGAGGGGTTCGCGACTTTAACTGACCTGATGCTTGAATTTGCCATGGAAACAGCATCCGGACGCGTTGTTTCCGTGTTAGAGGGCGGTTATGACTTGCAAGGGTTATCGGAATCTGTTGTGGCGCATGTAGAACGGTTGGTTAATCGTTGACACACTCACCGTACTAAAGCATCGATGACTCTTTTCTCTTCAGAGATAGCCTGCTATTGCAGGTGTCATGTCTGCTCCTGAAAAGGCGGATGCCCCACCTTTACGATGTTAATAGCAGCATGAACATCACGTTCATGAAAAGGCTACGACCCTCTAGTACTCATTTTTTTCCCAACGTGAATTGCGACGATGCCGAACGTTTTCCGATAAAATCGGACATCCGTGAGTCCACACTGTTCCATAACTCCTTTTAAGGTATCACAATCCGGAAACTGCATGACAGAACGCGGCAGATACCCGTAAGCGTCGTCTCTATTTCGGGAGATGAGGTTCCCGATAAAGGGTAAAATCTTGGTGAAATAGAAATAGTAGAGTCGCCGAAACACAGGATTTACGGGTTGCGTAAACTCTAATATGGAAATCCGGCCTCCGGGAACAGCGACGCGTGCCATCTCACGGATGCCTTTTTCCAGATCTGCAACGTTCCGGATGCCGAATCCAACAGAGACAATGTCGAACGTATTGTCGAGAAAGGGGAGGGTGAGGGTGTCTGCAGCAATAAACCTTGTCGGCGGCACTGCCGAACCCAACACTGCAGGCGGTGCCACTTTTTGCTTCCCGATAACCAACATTTCGAAGCAGAAATCGGAACCGATGACGAAGCCGTTCTCGCGGATTTTGTCTGCATAAGCGAGCGCGAGCTCGCCAGTGCCGGTGCAGACATCCAAAACTTGACTACCCGGTGTAACGTGACTGACTTTAACGGTTTCTTGTCGCCACGTCCTGTCAAGCCGTAGGCTTAAAAGTGAGTTGAGGAAGTCATAGTGGCGCGCAATGAGCGCGAACATGTTTTTGATTCGGTTCTCGTGCATAGTTTTGCTATCGCGCCCGGCAGCTCGCTCCGTACTCTAAACGGAATCGCTTCTACATCTTCTACTCTACATTCGGAGCTCTGCACCCAGTTCTCTATTGAGTCGTTCAATAACGTTAGCGTGAACGCTATTGACAGCTTTGTCGGTCAAAGTCCCGGTGGCAGAGTGATAAGCGATTGTATAAGCGAGGCTCCGCTTACCGTCTGGGACCTGTTCACCCTCATAGACATCAAAGAGGTGTACCGATTCAACTAATTCCCCGCCTGCTGCTCGGATGAATTCTATCGGGCGATTTGAGGGTATGTTGGCATCTAGGACAATAGCAAGATCGCGTTGGACCTTTGGATAGATAGACATCGGCTCAAAACGTTTGTTGAATTCAGCGTACTTAGTGAGTGCCTCCAGGTCAAATTCAAAGAGATATGCCTTGTAGGGCAGGTCGTAATTGTCAAGCACTTCTGGATGCACCTCACCGAAGATACCGATGCGTTGTGCTGCTAATAAGACTTCAGCATTTCGCCCTGGATGGAACGTAGGTTCTACAGTTTTTGCGAGCGTATAATCGTTAATGCCGCAGACTTCAAGCATCCCTTCGACAATGCCCTTGATGTCAAGGAAATCGGGATGTCTGTATGGATCTTCATAAACGCCGTTTCCGATTTGACCGGCGAGGATACCTGCAACACGACTCGGCTCTTTTCCTTGTATGAACACTGTGGAAATCTCGAAGAGCGCGATAGTGTCGACCTGGTGATTGTGATTGTGTTGAGCGTTTGCTAGGAGGCTCAGTAGCAGGGTCGTCCGCAGGACTGACATCTCCGGGCTCAACGGATTTTGCAACTGCAGTGCTTCTCGCCTGGGGTCGTCGGCGTTCAGGCGCATCCTATTAAAACTGTCCGGATTACAGAAACTATAGTTTATCGCTTCCATCATCCCGGTACTGATGAGAAAGTGCTTAATCTGTCTGCGGACTTCCGTCTGAGTGTCCGAGGTGGGAATCGGAATATCCCCCTTTGGTAGTGCTGTCGGGATGTTATCGTAACCGTAGACGCGCGCGATCTCTTCAATCAGATCTATTTCGCGAGTCACGTCAGGACGGAACGTGGGTACGGTGACACGGTATTCAGCTGGGCGGGTATCGTTTACATCGAAACCGAGTCTGGTTAGAATGTCGTGCATCTGCGTTGCTGTCAGCTGAGTCCCCAACACGAAGTTGACCCGGTCTGGACGGAGCTCAACCTGAACCGGTTGACGTTTCCCTGGATAGACATCAACGATACCGTTACAGATAGTCCCGCCTGCTAATTCAACCATGAGTTGTGCGGCGCGGTTAAGTGCAGGGATGACGGCTTCCGGATCTGTGCCACGCTCAAACCGGTAGGAGGCTTCTGTCTGTATGCCTAATGCCTTTCCTGTTGCACGTATGCTAGTGGGTTGAAAATAGGCGCTCTCCAGCAGGATGTCGCAGGTTTCAGCTCTAATTTCAGAATTGTAGCCGCCCATCACGCCGGCAAGAGCGACCGGCTTTTGTGCATCGGCAATGACTAACATAGTGGAATCTAGTTCGTGTTCGGTTTCGTCTAGTGTGGTCAGCGATTCGCCTTGGATTGCACGCCGCACCACGATGCGGTTTTCATAGAGTTTGTGATAATCAAAGGCGTGGAGGGGTTGTCCATACTCCATCAACACAAAGTTGGTAATATCAACAATGTTGTTAATAACACCGATGCCGACAGTTTCAAGTCGTCGCTGTAACCACGCTGGAGATTGTCCGACTTTCACCCCCTGAATGACACGTGCTGCGTAACGAGGGCACAGGTCTGGGGCTTCAATAGTTACAGACGTAGTCCGTTGAATATCCACGTCGCCTTGTCCGAGTTTAACCTCTGGCAATTTTAACGGGTTGCCGGTATCTGCCCGGATTTCGCGCGCCACACCGATAAGGCTGAGGCAATCCGGACGGTTAGGGGTAACCTCGAGTTCTAGGACAACATCGTCTAAGCCTAATGCTTTGGCGAGTGGGGTACCGATGGGCATTTCTGTGGGCAATTCCATCAAGCCCGCAGCATCGTCCGATAAGCCGAGCTCCTTTTCGGAACAGAGCATTCCGTTTGATTCTGCTCCCCGGAGTTTTGCACGCTTGATTTTCAAGCCGTTAGGTAGTTCGGTACCGACTGTAGCGACAGGCGCGAGCATGCCTTCCCGCACATTCGGGGCACCGCAGACAATTTGTAATTCACTTTCATCGTCTACATCAACCTGACATAGCACAAGTTTATCTGCATCCGGATGTGGGCGAATAGTTGTCACTTTGCCGACAACGACCCCCATTAGTTCAGCACCGAGTTGCTTGATGGATTCAACTTCAATGCCCAACATGGCGAGCCGGTCGGCGAGTTCGCTTAGAGAATAGGCAAAATCAGTATAGGTTTTTAGCCAATTTACGGTTACTTTCATAAATCAGAACCTTTTTTCTTCGTCACAATAAGCTAGCATCCATTTTTATAGTGAATTAGAAAAATACAGAGATATTTATCTTGAAAGGTATGTCAAAGAGCGTGGACAAGATTATCAGGGGCTACAGTATCAATCATTCTAAAATCTACTATAAAAGAGGATTCAGAACTGTCGCAAAAAACGGAGGTCGTTTTCATAGAAAGTACGGATATCCGGTACGCGGAATTGGAGATTCGCGATGCGCTCTACGCCCATGCCGAAGGCAAAGCCGGTCACTTCTTCCGGGTCGTAGTTGACAGCTTTGAATACCTCCGGATCGACTGCGCCCGCACCCAGGATTTCGAGCCACCCCGTGCCGCCACAAGTGCGACATCCGTTTTCACTACAGACGGTGCAGGAGATATCCATCTCGGCGCTCGGTTCTGTGAAAGGAAAGAAGTGCGGACGGAACCGCATTCGTGTCTCAGCCCCGAACATCTGCAGGGCAAAGGATACCAGCACTCCCTTCAATTCGCTAAAGGTGACGTGCGTATCGACGAGTAAGCCTTCTACCTGATGGAACATCGGGGTGTGGGAAACGTCGTAATCGACGCGATACGCTCTACCTGGGACAATAATACGCAGAGGTGGTTGTTGCTGCTCCATTGCACGAATCTGAACAGGTGAGGTATGTGTGCGCAGCAGATGTCCATCGTTTAGGTAGAAAGTATCGTGCAGATCTCGGGCCGGATGGTCAGCAGGCGTGTTGAGTGCGTCAAAGTTATAATACTTTGTCTCAATATCCGGTCCGGTAACCACTTGGAATCCCATGTGCTTGAAAATCGTCTCTATCCGGTCCAAGGTTTGCATGACCGGGTGTGCCTTCCCATATTGGGGTTTTCGCCCGGGGAGGGTGATATCCACAGTCTCCTGTTCGAGCTGCTGTTGTTGTTGCAGGGCTGCGAGTCGGTTCACCTTGTCCTCAAAAGCTTTTGTTAGGGTGGCGCGTACCTCATTGGCAAGTTTCCCAGCAGCGGGTCGCTCTTCCTTGGAGAGTTTCCCCATCCGTTTCATCACAGTTGTTAGCTGCCCGTTTCGTCCAAAGTACGCAATGCGTAGGGATTCCAGTGCATCCTGCGTTTTGATATCTCCTAAAGCGTTAAGTGCGTCAGCTTGAATCTGTTTTAATTCGTCTTGCATAATCATTTTTTCTAAAAAGAGAAATGCCTGTCACTTGTCCTCTGAAGGTATTTTCCTTCATGGGGACGAAAGCAACAAGCATCTACTTCCGCGGTACCACCCCGCTTGACAAATTCCTAGCTAGAATGTGTCCACTTCATTTCTGGTTCAATAACGGCGAACGGCCCGGCGCGAACCTACTGACTGCAGTGGTGTTCAGTCCGGCGGCTCCAGGATGAAATTCAGCGATTGTGCTCAAAGCCATGCTTCCAACCGGTGGCACAGCCTCTCTGGTTGAACAACCTCAATCGCTTACTCTGTCCCTTCATAGCCTTTACTCGTCTCTACTCTAGAGTCGGCGAAAAACGACACGATAAGGCGTTCCTCATTTAACGAAAAACCCTCCAATTTTTTGGTGTGCGTTATCCCTTTGCGAGTGCAGCAAGCTGCTCAAATCCGGCTTCATCATGCACAGCAATATCAGCGAGGACTTTGCGGTCCAAGGCGATACCTGCGTTCTTGAGTCCGTGCATGAATCGGCTATAGGAGAGTCCGTGCAATCTTGCGGCGGCATTAATCCGTGCGATCCAGAGTCGTCTAAAATCGCGTTTTCGTGCACGTCGGTGTGCGTAGGCGTGATTCCACCCCTTCTCGACAGCTTCCATTGCGGTACGTTTGAGGTTATTCCTGCCGCCTCGGTACCCTTTGGAGTGCTTTAGTATCCGTTTGCGCCGTTTGCGTCGCACACTTCCGGTTTTTACTCGTGCCATTCAAAACTCCTACTGCGTCCCGTCTCTCACAAACGGATTGTGAGAGACGGTGCATCAACTATTGCGCTATATCAAATGTATCTACTCCGGACTGCAGACAAAGCGTGCGTGTTTGTCTGTTTCACGGAGTGGCAGGATAGGTAATCAGGTCTCTCCTTTCAGGAGAGACCTGATTACCTTTTACCTGCCACCCATTGGGGTTGACGTTTGGTGCGATTCTAAAATTTTCACTGATGAATTAGGCGTTTCAAACGTTTCTCATTGCTCGGGTCAACAAGGGTTGATTGGCGCAATCTGCGCTTGCGTTGAGATGACTTTGTGAGAAACAGGTGTCCTGCATACGCGCGTTTGCGTCGTATTTTTCCTTTGGACGTGAATTTGAAACGTTTGGCTGCGCCTTTATGCGTTTTGATTTTCGGCATTAGAACGTCCTTCTTTAGACGAAGATTTTGGTGTGAGAATCATGGACATCATCCGTGTTTCCATTTTCGGTGGCTGCTCGATCTCAGCGAGTCCACTAACATCTTCGCTGAGTCGGATAAGCATATTCTTGCCCAGGTTAGTGTGTAGCATTTCGCGTCCTTTAAACCTTACGGTTGCGCGTACCTTCCAACCATTCCCCAAGAAATCTTCGACGTGCCGTTTCTTGAATTGGTAGTCGTGTTCGGCAGTATCCGGTCTGAACTGCATCTCTTTCAAGACAATCTTAGTCTGCTTTTTCCGTGCTTCTCTCGCACGCTTGTTCTTTTCGTATTGATACTTGCCGTAGTCCATAATTTTACAAACAGGCGGATTTGCATTGGGCGAGACCTCTACTAAATCCAAGCCGGCTTCTTCAGCAAGTTTCATAGCGTCGCGCGTCGGTAGAACCCCGACCTGCTTATTATTCTGGTCGATGACCAGCACCTCTCTTGCCCGAATCTGATAATTCGAGCGGCTCTGTCTCTGCTTCGTTCTCTGCGTACGTCTACCTCTGTAGTGTATTTTCCACACCCCCAACTCGCGAATCTTCTATTTTGGCAAAAGTGAGCCGACCGGTCTGGTAAGCCCCAAACTCATCCCAAGAAACCTCTTTGAGAACCGGATTAAAAATTAATAGGTTAGCCGTAGATGACACCTTCCTCGCAGCATATCAAAAATATCGACATGAACCGGTTCACACAGAAGTACTACAAAACTATTCGTCGTGTCCAACCAAAGTGATTTCGTTTGCTGCTTTGGCGAAGACAAGATGCTATGATAGCAAAACGACTTAACTTAATTAATTATACTACATAATTCAATAAAAATGCAAATTAAAAAAAACCTATTGTCCACAAAGTGCGTAATATAATAAGGCCGCCTGCCAAGCCGCCGAATACAAAGATGAAACCGAGGCTGACTACAAGTGCCAGCCGCACAATCCGTTCCCCATGTTCCGGCTGCTCGCTTGCCCATGCACGCGCTAAGCTAAAGGTTAAGGCAACGCTAACCAGACTCAATAAGGATGCACCCAAAACAGCCAACAGCATCCCTGAAAAATCTACCATCTGCAGGGTTTCTGGAAGCGTCCCGTATTGTGAATAACGGAGCACCACGACGATGAGCACACCAGCCAACAGGGCGGTAAAACTCAGGAAAACGAGTAAGGCCCTTTTAAACGCGGTTCTCATTTAGGCAAGTCACCTGAGAAAACTTGGATTATACCGTTAATTGTAGCATATCCTAGACCTCATTGCAACCTTATTTCTATTTTAACCTTAAATTCCTTGATTTATTCAAAAAAAGATGGTAAGTTAATTTATTAGATAATTCAAGTCTGAAGTTGATGTAACTTTATTTTGAGGCATTTAATTGCAAAGGAGTTTTTCCATGGGTGTAGTATATACCCCGGCGATTGCCGATATCATTGATAAATTAGAAGCGGAGCATCCACTTCCGCGACTGGTGCCGCAACAGGAATGGAATCCTGAATTGACAGCCTCCCTCAAAGACACCTCGACGGACGTGCTTTTTGAAGGGCAGCCGCTCAAAGACACTACGTTTGCTAAGGCGATTAAAAGCGGCTTACTCTTGTGGAACGATGCACTAGACGTTTCACACACCATCTCGCAAGACCTCTTGAACCCAACCGGGAGCTACTGGCATGGCATCATGCACCGGAGGGAGCCCGACTATAGTAACGCGAAGTATTGGTTCGGTAGAGTAGGAACGCATCCTATTTTTCCGGTGCTTCGCGAGCGCACGAGAACGCTTTTGAAAGAGATACAGAATCCATCGCCTGCGCTCACCGCAATGGCACAGACTATTGAGGAAAACGCACAGTGGGATGCATACCAGTTTATTGATTGGTGTCAGGCTGCTGAAAGCAGTGGCGACGCAGATGTGATGCTTTTCTTGCAACAGGTGCAGGCAGAAGAGATTAAACTGTTACTCGCGTATTCCTATCGGAACGCTGTCTGAATCCTTCAGATAGAAATTCATAGCAACGTTCTGAAGGAGGTTAATAATGTTCACAACAAGCAAGGCGAATGTTTGGTACCCCTTTGTTATTGTCATGATAGGATTTGTCTTACTCGGCTCCTGCGTGCCTTCTACTCGACAGAATCCGGGTAAAGTTGGAGCGGAATATCAGGAAATCAAGGCAATTTCTCAACAATTTGCACAGACTCACGAGACCGCTGATTGTGAAAAGTTAGTAGAAAAAACCAGAACTTTTATTAAGGCATACCCGAAACATAGACAAGTCGACGAGGTGTATTACCTACTCGGCAGTGCCTTGGTGCAACTTGAACGTGTAGAAGAAGCTATTGGGGTTTTTGAGGAATTGGTTAAGTATTACCCTACCGCAAACTACGTCGCACCTTGTTTATTGGAATTGGGGCTGGCTTATGATAAACTCAGCAAGCACGATAAAGCGAATGCAGTCTATGAGAAGTTAGCAGATAAGCCCAAGTATCTCGCAGTACAGCAAGCACAAATTGCTAGGGAGCTGCTTGAACAAGAACCAACCGAACGAACTGGCAAATTACCGAATTCGTCCGTCTCGCTCCCCAGTTCAAGCGCTTTTATTGGAAAACCTGCACCGGATTTTCAGGTGACAGATTTGCGAGGGAATCCTCTCTCGCTAGAGATGTTTCGTGGCCAGATTGTACTTCTCGATTTTTGGGCGACTTGGTGCCCGCCGTGTATCGCTGAGATACCAAACCTTAAGAAGACTTATCAGAATTACAGCAATCAGAATTTTGAAATTATCGGCATCAGTTTAGATAGGAGAATGGCACCACTTGAGGCTTACATTCAGCAAGAAGGAATTGCCTGGCCCCAATTTTTAGACAATCAAGGCAAAATCGCCTCTATGTATCAGGTTACGGCGATTCCGTCGACCTTTCTCATTGACGGTGATGGCATCGTTCGTAAGACGAACCTCCGTGGGTACCTGCTGGAAACCGCTGTTTCGGACTTGCTGGAAAGTCTGCAGTAGTGCCCAATCAGAAGTGAGAGTAAGGCTCTTAGACTCCTTCATCTGCAAGTAGTACAGAATCATAGGGAGGTATAACGATGTTACTGCGACAGGAAACAATCCAATTCTATGTCCGGCGTTACCTTGGTATTGGGCTCGCTACTGTTATCTTATTCAGTTTTTGTGCAAACTTCGCCGGGGCTGCACCAGTTAAAGTGAGTTACAAATATCAAGAAATTAAAGCAATCTCAAAAAATCTGAAAAAAAGCAAGGATTCAGATGATTTTGAGAAATTGGTTGAGAAGGCCAGAGCGTTTATTAATGAGTATCCGCAATACAAAAGAGTGGACGAGGTTTACTACATCCTCGGTAATGCTTTAGTTCAGCAGCAACGGACTGAAGAAGGCATCCTGATCTTTGAAGCGCTCATTCAGACGTATCCGGCTGCGCGCTATGTTGAAATTAGTTTATTGAAATTGGGATTGGCTTATGACAAACTCGGCAAGCACGACAAAGCAGATGATGCGTATAAAAAATTAGTTAATCATCCGAAATACGGTTCCCGGGCGCAAGCGAAAATTGCAAGGCAGCTTCTTGAACGCGACAGAAGTGAACGGAACGGAGAACTCAACTCTTCGCCTGCAAATTCATTCATCGGAAAACCGGCACCGGATTTTGAGGTGATAGGACTGAACGGAGAAAAACTTTCATTGGAGAAATATCGTGGGCAGGTCGTACTCCTTGATTTTTGGGCGACTTGGTGTGCACCGTGTATCGCTGAGATGCCGCATGTCAAAAAGACTTATCAAAAGTACAAAGATCAGGACTTTGAGATTATCAGCATCAGCTTGGATCAGGCAGTACAGCCGCTTGAAGAATATATTAAGAAAGAAGGGCTCGCCTGGCCCCAATTTTTGGACGATGGACGCAAAATCTCCAAGTTGTATAATGTTAGTGCAATTCCGTCCACTTTTTTGATTAACGGTGACGGTGTTGTTCGCAAGACAAATCTACGTGGTAGCGCACTTGAGACTGCCGTAGCCGAATTGGTGAAGGAAAACTTAGCCAAGCAAGTTGAAAAAAAAGCTGCCACAGATTCGCAAGCACCTCAATAGAAACGTCTATGCTGCCTGATAACATTAGAACCTTCTAATAGGAAAGGAATAATTATGGCACAGGTCACCTTAAAGAATGTCACCAAGATTTATGATGGCGATGTCCGCGCTGTCGAACAAGCAGATTTTGAGATTCCCGATGAAAGTTTTACAGTGCTTGTCGGACCGTCCGGGTGTGGCAAATCGACAATCTTGCGGATGATCGCCGGACTAGAAGAAATTACGGACGGCGATATCTATATTGACGGTGAACGTGTCAACGATATTCCGCCCAAAGCGCGGGACATCGCCATGGTTTTCCAGAACTATGCGCTCTACCCGCACATGACGGTGTATAAGAACATGGCGTTCGGGTTGAAACTGCGTAAGTACCCTAAAGCAGAGATTGCACAACGTGTGAAAGAAGCCGCAGAAATCCTGAGTATATCGCATCTGTTAGGGCGAAAACCGAAACATCTCTCCGGCGGTGAACGACAGCGGGTTGCTGTCGGACGCGCGATTGTCCGACAGCCGAAGGTGTTTCTGTTTGATGAACCGCTGAGCAACCTCGATGCGAAGTTGCGGGTGCAAATGCGGATGGAAATTAGCCGGCTGCACGACCGGCTTAATGCAACGATCGTCTACGTCACACACGATCAGGTTGAAGCGATGACAATGGGCGATCAGATTGTAGTACTCAATGCCGGTAAAATACAGCAGATAGCGAACCCGGCGACGCTCTATCATAAGCCCGCGAACCAATTTGTCGCAGGTTTCATCGGCACACCGCCCATGAATTTTATAAATACCCAAATTGTCAATAACGGCGGTGACAACGCACTCCAATTTGATGGATTCAAGTTGGAACTGAACGAAAAACTCCGTGCATCCTTGCATCAGCTCGACGGTTCAGCGGTGACGCTCGGAATCCGTCCCGAAAATATTCACGTCGGCAGTTCCGATAAAAGCGGATTGTCGGCGCGGGTGGTGCTCGTTGAACCGCTCGGCAATCACGCCCTCTTATATCTTCAGACCGGGGAAAATAATTTCATTGCAAATGTTGATGATGTGAACTTGCCCCACACGCATGTATCGCTGCCGATCCATTTTAACATGGAAAAAGCACATCTGTTTCATACAGAAACCGGCGAGGCGTTGACAGCAACTGAGCCCGTAGGTGCGACCTGAGCGCCGTAGATCTCGAAATTAAAAATTGCTGTAAGCGTTTCCAAACTGTGAGTGCGCTACACATAGGGAAGTGTTATTTAACTGCCTTCTCGCTGTCTAGACTGGGTAACAAGACAAGAGATCTGCCGCCATGTCTCTGCATCTATTGGGATTCCTTCTTGTTCTCGTTTGCGCTGCTCCTCCCAACCGCGCTCACCCGGTACCCGAATTTCATCACCTCCTGCCGCGCCCTTGGCCGATTTGAGATACTGGATAAATCTCTCTACCTCCTCACTGAAACCGGGGAAGTCTCTGAAGCTAGCGATGTTAATCACAAGTACAAATAAGCCATTGCCGACACGCACGTCTTCGCCTCGGCTGCACCCGGCAGTTGTGAGCGCGCCCGCCAGGATGTCCACAATAATGCTAAGCCCATAGCCTTTATGCGCACCGAACGGCAATAACGCAGCAGGCGAAATGCCATAGAAATCGCCAGCGTTAGTCGTTGATAAGCCATCCGCGTTGATGAGCCAGCCGTGCGGCACGTCCTCATTCTGATGCTGTTTGACGCGAATTTTTCCCGAAGCCACAACACTGGTAGACATATCCAGTACAATAGGCGGCTGCCCTTCAATCGGAACAGCACACGCTATCGGATTTGTCGAGAGCCGCGGTTCAACCCCGCCATGCGGCACGACACAAACACCGCCACCGTGGTCGTTCGCCATCAACAATCCGATCATGCCCGTTTCTGCAGCGAGACATGCGTATCCGCCTAACCGTCCCACTTCATTGCACTGTGAAACCGCAATGGCACTGACATCGCTCTGCTTTGCCTTGCGAATTGCCAAGTCAACTGCTCGCGTCGCGATGACCGGCCCAAAGCCCCAATTCCCATTCAACACGGCCATGGACGTTGATTCATGCAAGGTCTCTGTCGGCACACCGGGGTGAATTAATCCGGCTCCCAATTCCTTCACATACTTTGGCAGATGGATAACACCGTGTGAATCGTGCCCGACGCGATTGGCATCCACCATAGAACGCGTGACAATCTCGGCTTCGGTTCTCGGCACACCCCATTTCTCAAACACATTTAGACAGATCTTAGTGAGTTTTCCAGCTGTAAAATTCGGCATTGCGTGGCTCCTTATATGAGATAGCATTATTTTATGCGTCCCCGTTGATGTTGTCAAGAGCGAAGTCAAACGTGAGTGCTGCTTCCGTTACCTTCACCGTGCTGTTAACACACGGTGAATGCAGGGAAATCGTGCAGCAAAGAAAAAGAATAAAAAAAATCACGTTTTATGAGACTTTTTTATCTAACTCGCATTCTTGGTTAATGAAAGTGGAAGACTTTCGCCCTCACAATAGGAAGCATAAAAAACAACAACCCGACTTCTCCTGAAAATCTGAAAAGACAGCCAATCCGTGATGCAGATACGCGGATGCAAGCCGTTAATCGTGCCTCTTGAAACTGCGCGGATTCGTCGTGCAAACCGCGTGCAAAATGCACGCGAACCCCAAAAGGCTGCCTCACAGGCACATTTTTTTTATTTTAACTTGACAAACGCATTTTCAGACGGTATCCTTAAAATAACCTTTTGCAAAGAAGGTAAAAGTGTTCTCAGCGCCTTAACTTGAGAACGAATGTCTCTTTACGAGTTCAAACCGATTCCCTTCCCGGGAATTATAACCTATGGAGTGCCTTATGCTACGTGACATTCTCACAAATAAAGGGGTGCCCGCCTGTCTCCTTTTCTTCAGTCTCATGGTTGGCGGGAGCCTCTTCTATAGATGGTACGTCAACCGTGCTATTCAGGACGCAGACGCGAAACACCAACAGTTTCTACAGCAGCTAGAAACGAAAAGAGGAACACGCACCGCACAAGATGTTGGCGTTCCAACAGATATCGAGGTCCCTGGACAAGCGGAACCTATGTCCGTTGAAACTAATGATACGCCCGAGGAGGTAGCTGGCACAGACACGCCGCCGATGGAATCGGAGGCTCACACAGATTCGGTGGATGGTTTTGAATCTGACGCTATAGCGGATGAAGACTCAGCCGATATACAGGTCTCGCCCTACGGTTTCGGACCGTATCCTGAATTACCTGAAGGATGGCCTGCTGATCAGATATGGCCATGTATCTCTGCTAATCATGAATTGATGACGCGCGTGCAGGTCAAATTAGCCCATCAGGGGATACTTACCAGAGGTTCCATAATGGAGGACGGCTTGGTATACCCAACATACCCTGGTAGCGTCTATATCAAATGGGCGTATCGAGAAAAAAATGGGACTCTCTATATTACTGATTTGTCTGGTGATTCGGATGCTGTAGATCGCATAAGTGCTATTGAAGAAGCCAGAGGCGATGGTTTTACCAAGGCAGACATTCCATTAGACATAAAAATGCTATCTTACGAAGAGGCGGGTATTGACCCCTACACTTTTTTAGATTTAGGAGATAAACGCTGAAACGCATACTATCTTATGCCCTACTACTTGGCCTCCTCGGAGGAACATCTATTTAGGCCTATAACAGAAACTCTGGTTCCGGGAGTAACTAGCGAAAGGGAGTTCGTATTCGTCAAGAATCGCACCGTCAAGCACGATACGGTTTCCGCGTTCCGTACGCATAGCATATTGCGACACAAATACCGCATCTACCTGTCGCGCACACGTTTGCAGCAGCGTCCCGAGCGGAATACTCACCGCACCTTCGTGGACGATGTGGTTCTGTTCGTAGCGTTCCAGCGTCGTGTAGTAGTCGCGGACAGATTTACTGTTGGAGTTCAGCCTCAAGTGTCGCATGCCTTTATCATAGCAGAATTCAAAACAAATGGCAATTCGTATCTTTCAGCCCCATCAAGGGTTATGTTTTGTCAGCTACTGTGTAAATCCCGTCTTTTCGTCTATTTCAGCGCTATAAAGGCTGCTGCTCTCAAAAAAATAGGGGTAAATGAGAATTCGTAAAATAGACATTTCACTTGACAAACTGACTTTATCCGCGTGATGGTTTTTACCAGACATTACCGACCCGAAATTGCGGGATTGAAACGGATGAACATTCGGTCTCTATATCTCCTCTCTTTCTCGGTTAAAATAATAAGCATCTCTTTCTATCTATTTCTATTTCGTTGGCACTCAATCGGTCCGATAGCTCAACCTTCAGACTCCTCCATGCTACTTTTTTGTCTGTTTCCTTTCACCGATGCTATAACGGCGGATGCTAACACGGCAAAGCCGAAGAGAGTAAAGGGCATCTGCCAGAGAAGAAAACTCATGTGGGTATGGATGAATGAGTGTGCCTTGAAGATTACATACCACGATAAAGGTGCCAGAATTGAAAACCACGTTGTCCAGATCAGTGCGATGGCGTGCTGTCGTCGCTCGGCCATCATCTCTTCATTTCTTTGTAAAAACAGCAGAGCGGACATCATCATAAAAAGAACTATGAGGTAAAGATAACGTATTTTCAATAGGTAATTAGAGACAAAGGCGTTGGTGTCGGAGAGATAGTTGTTGAGATCTAAGAAGATACCTTTCATGTAAGTCATAACCACCGGTATGGTACCGGCTTCAAGACTTGCAGCATATACAGGCGGAAAATTTTCGGACTCTCCGTGTGTTCGCTTTCCGAAGGAATAGAGCACATGCTCAACGCCATCCAAGAAGCCGTCCTTCGCGGCACCGATTTGGAAACATAAAAGTATAAGAGCGAAAAGAATTGCTATGCCGGATCCGAGTCCTGCTGCAAGCGTGCACTTCAGGGATTGGTGCCGGTTCCACTTGTCGAGGATGGCATAATAGATACACGGTGCCATCATCATTACCAGAGTGGTTGTAATATACTCGAATCCGTTGATGAAACACTTAATGAAAACCGCGCCAAAAATCAGAATTCCGAACTTGATGAGTTGACGGCTCGCTTGGACTCTGTGGCGTTTAAGGAAGTACATGACGACAATCATCGGGAAGTAGAAAGCCCATAGACTCCACCAAAGATTTCGACCAAAGACTGTCAACCATTGTGAGAGTAACGTCGAACCTATGACGCATATCGCAACCCATCCGCCAAACTCCTCATAGAACCACCCTATAATTGTGGTTAATGCGATTGCTGAGAGTAGGGCGCTCAGCAGATAGAATGCGCGTAACTTGATTTGAGGCGATAGCGGGATGAGCTTATCAAATAGACTGAAAAGTATCCCTTGACCGCCGGGCAGTGACATGTAAGTCGAGAATTCATCAAAGGCGAGTTTATTGAGATAAGCAGCGTATTGATTATCAATCTGAATTGAAGATATCCACTGCTGCTGGATATCAGTTGTAATTCCCGCGCCCGTCAGGCCGCCGGCTGAGAAGATACCGTCTTGACGAGATTTGACCATTCTGCCCAGAATGAGACTTTCGGTGTCTCGCTGATGGTTCTCAAACCATTGCTGTTCGGCAACGTGCCATAAATTAGAAAAGAACCCGGAAAATAGGAGTCCGATTGATATTGCCCAGACGGCTATCTTCCGTGCAAGCTCCGATTGACTGAACTGTTTAAGTTGTATAGCCAGCATGTCATTTGTGTCCGTTATTTGGGTGGAGTCTGCTGCAAGAGGGTTCTCAGGTGCATTCCAAGTGTTGAGTTGAGCCCCCGTTTTAGTATACTTCGTCCGCTACAGTATCCGCCCTTTGGGTATATGCGAGTTGAGGTACCAGCGAGAATCAGCAGGCGGTTGCGGGTCAGGCGGTTGCATGGAAGCAAACTCAGCCAACTTCGGTCGGATCTCGTTTTCCCAAATCCCCTCGACATCATCAAACGTCAGTGGTATCGGATTGGAGACTTCTGCTTTATATGCGGCTAGCAACTCCGTTGTCTTTTCACCAAAATGTGCGACAATATCTGATACCATCTGTTCTCCGACGAGACGACTGGCGGATTCGTTGAGCTCTCCCATTGCAAAATGAGGTGCACGTGTTTCATCCGTGGGCATCCGTGACATATCTACACAGTCTGGGGCGACTGCCCACAGCACGGACGTTTCCCCGCGTCCGGCGTGCCCGCCCAATCCTTTACCATCCTTGAAGCGCTGGATATCTGCCCCTATACTCATCGAGGAATACATCCGGACGCCGACATGTGCTTGCATAATTTCAATCACGACCGGCACGTCTAACCGATGCGGGCCCGAGTGTCCCGAAAACAGAATTGCCCCGTGAAACCCCAATGCATCCACCGCTCGAATGTGATAGCAGATATTCTTCAAAAACATCCAAGGCGGTATCGCTGTCAGCCACGGGCGCTCTTGATTAATTTTATTGTGTCCCCATGCCCCGTAGCCGCCAATCTCATGACAGTGCCAATAAAACGGGGGGGCGACAATTCCGCCGTGTTCTTGCGCTGCATGACATGAGCATTCGTATGCCCGAATGGCATCCATCCCCACCGCATTATGCCAACCATGCGGTTCACATAACCCATAAGGTAGATATACCATTGGACATCCCGCGAATGCTGCTTCTAATTCATCTGGAAACATCCGTTCCCATCGCACCTCATTGCGTCTCATACGATACTCCTTTCTGAATCTAATGCCTCGTTGAGTTCTTGGGTTAGAATGCCCTGAATGTGTAGGTAGCCTGCCGCATCAAAAGCATAGTTCTCTTCTCCGTTTATGTGATGCATTCAATTGGTGCCGTCACTTTCCTAACCCCATCCGATATTTGATGTCGTAGTTGACAATGAAATCTAATTCCTCGTTCGTAAACCCATAGTGTTGTGCGAGTACTTGGTCAATTTTATCTATGATGGGCTTGGAATAGCGCGGGAAAAATTCATCATAGATGACGAGGCCTGTTGTTTTGTAATAACATTCTTTGCGCTGTGCGTGATTTTTCAGGTCCTGCATCAGTTCGACGGAGAGCTCAGAGAGACGTTGTTTTATTGCCGTGTCCATTTCTGTAATGCCTATGGGGAAGCTTCTAATTTCACGTACACTCACGACTCTGCAATCCGAGAGAATGATGAACCACCAATAGAAAAGGGAACTGTTCAAAAGTGCGACGACTGCAGCTGCATCTAATTCCGTTGCTAAGGACAGAGATTTGACACTTGTCGATTTTCGCTCCCCATCTCGTTCATTCCAGAAGTAAGGAATAAAGTTCATTGCTCTGACCCAATAGCGTGGTGAATTATGGAAGTATATTGTGTGGGAATCTCGCCTCCTCTCAAGATACGTACCTAAAGGTAGGAATTGGGCTAATTTCTCCCATAGGTTCTGTTCTATTTCATTGTGAAACTTGGGAACTGAATTTTGAAACGACACCTGTGCAACATCGGCATGTTCCATAACGGCAAATAGATGGGAACGAGCTTGCTCATGCCATCTATTATAGCGAGACCCGAACAACGTAGGTGTAGGCTTTGCACTGTGCCGAATAATGTAAATCGCCAAGCGTTGATCTGCTCCAAGGAACAATTTTGCCGGACGAATTCCGTATGTTTGCACCCATCCAGCCCCTTTGGAGCGATGAAATAGAACTTGGAGCGGGGCCATTCTATTTGTGCAGTAAGCGGAGTGTGGAATTATCATCGATTTCCACCCGCTCTTTTGAAGCAGCTGGAAACTCCTTTCAAACACAAACGCGTAGAGATTACCGCAGCTCTCTGTCTCATATCTCTTGATGGTGTACTCTTTCTTCACCTTGCTATATTCCACATACGGTGGATTGCCGATAATCACATCGAACCCGCCCTTCTTGAGGATGCCGTAAAACGCGATGAACCAATGGAACGGCTTATGTGAAGAAAGCCACGCCTGATAAGCAGCGTCACCTATAATTTCTCTATTTCCCCCCCCCTTCCACTATACTTTTGTGAAGTCTTCACGCCGTATTCTCCCGCAAGGTACTGATTCAGTTCGGACCCTAACTCCTTCAGTTTACCCTGCAACTTCTGTTTGTCAGCCGGTTTCACCGTCCCGCCCAATTCGGTTTGCTGCTGGCGAAACAGGGCAAACAGACTTTCAACGTCTTCCACGCGTGCTTGAATCCGCCCCATCGTGTCGTCAAAGTCGAACTTACCCGTGACTGCACTTTCTACCTCCTCATAAGTCGCATAGCCGACGAGTGTGTTGCCTGCCTGCACGTTAAAGTCTATGTCCGGCAGCGGTTCAATCTGTTTCACGTTCTCAAGCTGCGCCACCATTTTTAGGAAGAGACGCAGCTTGCAAATTTCGACGGCCTCGTCCATGATGTCTACACCATATAGGTTGTTGACGATGATGGACTTGAGGATAAAATAGCGGCGGTTTGGGTGCTGCTTAATCCGGTCAAGGAGTTGGCGGAAGTCCGTGTATTTACGGGAATGTTGCGATGCTTCGTCCAAGAAGGCTTGCATCCGATTTAGGCACGCCTCATAGAGCGGTTCGAGGATATTGAGCGCAGCAAATAAGAAGGCACCGGAGCCGCACGTCGGATCCAGCACAGTTAGCTGCGTCATCGCCTTCCAAAACGCACGGAGCAGCTCGGGGCCCTCACAACTCTCAATCACGTCTTGCGCGAATTGACGAATGTTGAGGTTGTCTGTTATCAGTGCGTTGATGTCCCTGATTTCTCCGTTGGCGAGTTTGGCGCGAACGGTTTCGTAGCGTTGCCGGCGTGCGATGACTTCTCGCCACGTTTCCACCGGCAAGGCGTACTCCGCAGGGGCCAACGTGTTCCAGGTTGTCCGTTTGGAGACATCGTCAATGCCAGCAGCGATTTCTGGCGGTAAATCCAAGTCTACCCCTTTTTTCACTGCATCGTAGAGGTAGCGTTCCGGCACGGCCTGTAGCAGCTGCCACACGGACGTGTCCCCTTCAAATGCGATTCTACACGAACGCCGCGCCGCATCAAATAGGAACGGAAGCATCGTATTTTTGCTGATATATTCCGTTATGTCCTCTTTCGTGTAGTATGCACCCATCTGCTTCTGGTTGATGTACTTTTCAAAGATGTAACCCAGCACATCAGGGTTGATTTCGTTATCGTTTCGCAGCGGGCGCTCGTCTAGATGCCACTGGTAACGTTCAAAGAAGGTGAAAATCTGTTCAAAAGCCGTGTCGGCAATCTCAATGGTTTCCCCGTGAAGTGTCTCAATCTCGTGTTTCTGAAAGATGCCGCCGTTGAGGTATGGGATTTTTCCGAGCAAGCGGTGTATCTCTCGGCTGCGTTCCGCTTCCGGTTTCGCAAACCCTTCAAAGAAGAGCGGACAGAGGAAGTGTTTGTAGTATCTATTGGATGAGGGGGGCGCAGCAGCACTGGCGGCTTGGTTCTCTGCCAGTTTGGTGCGTAGGTAGTTATCGTCGTTATCAAGGAACCCTTTCTTCTGAATAAAATAGATGAACATCAGCCGGTTGAGCATGACGGAGGCGTACCCACGTTGCATCTCTTCATCGGGAATGCCTTTGAGGAAGTTGAGAAAGGCGGTGTGTTCCCTCTTGAAATGCTCATAAAACCGTCTGGTGACCTTCTCAACGTCGAAGCCTGCCTGAACGCGTCCAGTCACGTCTGGCAGCGTGAGTTGTTCTTCCTCCTGCAAACCAAAAGCAAGGGTTTTGAGTTTTTGGATGAGGGAGTCGCCGGATTGTGTTATCTGATACCGATGTTCCCGAGAAGCGGTGGGTTTCCCTGCCTCATGTTTAACCCACTGCCAGACTTGCGTTTTTCTTTGAGCGTCCGTGTAGATGATAAAGTGTTCATGGACAGATTTTGCGACCTGTTTTTGGATTTTGCGGCGTGTTGTGTAATCGGGGATTTGTCCGTCAAGCGATGCGGTGGACTGAAAAACAACCAGGCCGCGTTTTTGGGCGATTGCAGTGAGTTGGTAGTCGGTTTCATCTACTGTAACGGAGAGCACTTGTGTATGATAATCCCAACCGAGTTCTTCAATAAAGATAGATTCAAATGCGGATGCTCTCAGGTATTGGCGTATTTCTGGGAGATTGATTTGCATGGGTGTTTTCCTATGAAACCTCTGTGTGGCGAAATAGTAAGCAAATTATACACGATGTCTCAACGGAATTCAAGACTTTTAGTACGCGCTGTCTCGAAGCAGTTTGGGGAGCCGCCAGCTGCTGGGAGATTCCTGATTAAATTCTTAATTTTTATCAAAGTGCGCCGAGCCAGGGTATCCCGTTAATTCTAAGCTTTACTATATTATCGCACATTTCTGCCGCTTGATGGATAACGAATTTCCATTCTGCCAGGGCTATTCGGTTTTTGGCGTTTTAACTATTTTGGCTGCTACAAGAAAACTGAATGACCTTATAGTGAAAGTATTCCGCGAGTGCACTTTTTTGTGCGCTACCTTATAATGCAACGCAATATAACAACATAATTTGGATGAGATTTCTCTGGTTCAGGGAAGGCAGATCGAATGAATATAAAAATAATTTTGACATTGGCTCTGGCGAGCTCGGTTTTACAAGTGAATCCTTCTCAAAGTCAAGTCGTTAGAGACGGCCTGGTTAACTACTGGAGTTTTGATGCTGCAGATGTTGAAGGCAACACCGTTAAAGACGTTGTGGGAGGCAATGACGGAACGATTGTAGATGGACCTAAACAGGTTAGAGGCAAATTCGGTGAAGCGTTTGAATTTGCTGGGAAGCCGGACGCGATTGATGTTGGTTCCCCCACCGATGGTAATCTCGATTTTGGCGATGCCAAAGATTTCTCGATGATGGCATAGATAGGAGTTGGCAAACCGCTAGAATTAGACGGAGAGCCGTCTAGAATCGTTAGTAAGGGGGATGGGGGTGGCAATGCCAGAATTCTCTGGAAGATTGACACAACTTTTGTAGTCTTTCTCGTGCAATTTCGCAGTAATTTCCATTAATTTCACTACCAAGAAAAATTCTGTGGTTCTTCTCAGCCATTACTGCAACCGTCCCGCTCCCTAAAAATGGATCGTATACCAAATCCCCAGGGTTGCTCCACGTGATAATATGATCGTTCGCTAATTGCTCGGGGAATATGGCGGGGTGTTTGTGTGCTATTTTATCCGATGCTGAGTGTCCACTGCCGATGAGATATTCCCAGACGTTCGTGCGTCTACCGTACTCCGCATAGCCCTTTCGCTTCATTCGCAATAAAGAGCCATCACGCAAGCGTTTTGTGCCAATATCGCCTTTACGTGATTTCTTATTCTTTCGATCTTTGATCAGGTTGATTGTTTTCGGCTGTCCCTTAGAAAACACGAACATATACTCAAATGATTGCCAATAGGTCTTATTATTGCCGACTGCACCTCTGGGTGGTTTCAAGTAGATCATCGTGTCAAACAAGTTAAATCCGATTTCCTTGAAATAGAGTGCTTGGCGAAATGAGGTGCCTGACTCGTTCCCTTTTACCGTCTCGTCTCCAATCACCCAAACGACCACTCCGCCCTTTTTAATAATGCGGTACAACTCAACAGCGATCTTTTCAAAGCCTTCTAACATGTACCCTTCGTACTCACGCATATTGTCATAGGGCGGTGAAGTCACGACAAGGTCAACGAATTCATCGTCCATCAATGCCATCGTGTCTATGCAATTTTCATTTTTAATCCGGTTCAATTCCATGATACACTTCCTTATAGCAGTCTGTTAGAGACAAGTGATGGAATTTGATTTGAAGTTTCTCTGCGTTAAATCTTTTACAACTCATAATTTTTTTACGGTATCGTGCCAAATTGTATTTGTCAGGAGCCGCTTCATGCGTACTCAACAAACACTGTTTTTTTTGTATACTTCAGTACCATCACCGCTTATGCTTTGCTGGCTCGTGTGTAAATCTCGTGGATTTGGGTGGGCCCAAATCCTCTCTCTGTAATGTTCTAAACATAAGATGAAAAAAAATAAAGTGATACGTTGCTCCGTTAGCGACCGCACTTCTCACGAAAATTGTGCGGTGGGACAGCAACTCTACTTCCTTAGCAGCATTTTACGCGTCGCAGTGAAATCACCTGCCGTGAGCGTGTAGAAATAGACACCACTCGCCACAGGCTCACCCTGTTCATTTTTACCGTCCCAATACACCGCACGACTCCGGCTCTCATACAGACCCGCCGCCTTATGCCCCAGCGACAATTGCCGAACCACCAGCCCCCGCGCAGAATAGACAGTCAAACTTACATCCGCAGCGTCCGACAACTGATACGGTATCCACGTCTCTGGGTTGAACGGGTTCGGATAATTCGCCAGCAGCACCGTTTCTTCAGGCAGCAGCGAGGCGAAAAGACTTTGGAGATTCGCAATCCCTTGTTGGAAAGCGAGTGAGCCATCATTTTCTGCCTGTGCTTGTGTTATCCACGCCCGAACTATCTCTGGAGTTAGTTCCACCCTGTCTCTCACCCCAGCAAAAGGGGCGGCGGCAGTGGTGGATTCGCCCATGTGTTGTGCCACAAGGATGAGATCTTGGACGTTAATCTTCCCATCGCGATTCACATCCGCTTGCGGGTTAGCAGCCGCATCCTCGCCTAAGTAGCGCGCCACCTGAATCATGTCCAGAACGCTCACCTGCCCATCGGCATTCACATCCCAGGTCGGTTTAGACTCTACAGTAATGGTAAGATTTGGCACACCGGCTGCAATCACCTCACCGGTGCTATCACCAAGTTGGAAGCTAGACAGTGTGAGTTCACTGTCGCCCGCCCCCCTCGCGGAGAATACCACTGACAGCAATCTCCCGGTGCCGCTCACACCTTTTTCAGAAAGCAACGCAGCGCTGAGCCCCGCAATTTTACCTGTTGTATTGTCAATCGTGCCTCGCTGGAAGAAGGTCGTCCCACCACCTTTCTTCAGCAAATCCCCCTCGCTGACTTCAACCGCTTCAAGTATCTCAGGGGAAAATGCTACATCAAATTGCCACCCGGCTAAATCGGTAACCTTTTCTGCACCAATACGAACAGTGAAGGTATCACCAACGCGAACACTCGTTGTGTCTGTTGAGAGCACGAATCCAGTGCCAGGGTAGACTACGGCATATTCTGCCTCAGGTGCAAACCCAAAGAAGCCGCTCCAATCACCCCATATATTGTCAACAGCCACTAATAACATATTTGTACCCTCATTTAGCGTTACAGGGATAATATGCTGATAATTGATAGCAGATGGATCCCAGCCCGGGCCGAACTCCTTGTAAATCAACTGCCCGTTGAGCCAGACTTTGACACCATCATCCGCTCCGACAAATATTTTCGTCTGTTGTTCGCGTGGAGAATTCAACAGGATTGAACCGTAGAGAACATAACCAACTGTCTCTTCACCTGTTCCCCAGCCCAGAGCGTTCGTCATGTCGCCGATATTATTTCCTCCTGTGGGTGAAATCTCGTGGATAGTCCATACGCTATCTGCAACAGTTGCTCCCTCCTTAGCCCCGCGGGTAGCAATCTGTAATTCGGTTACGGCACCGCCACTCGCTTGAGACAGAAAATCTGTTTCTCTATTCAGCTCGGGTCCCGGTACCATTGCCCATAACCAGGGACCCACTATTTTCGGGCCGCCTTGCGGGAAACCCGGATTCCTGTACCAGATGATATTTGCATCGGCGGGTAACCGGTTCAAATGCGAGATGTCTGATATATCATTGTGGCCCAGGTGTACCCATTGCAAATTGTGCAAAGATGCAAGCGGTGAGACATCTGATATATGGTTGCTTTGCAGGTGTAGCCGTCTCAACTTGCGCATGGATGCAAGCGGCGAAATATCTGATATGTCATGATTTTCAAATAACTCCAATTCTTCCAAATGAATCAATCCTACTAAGGGTGAGATATCTGAGATTCCACTCCGTGCGGCACTTAGTTCTTTCAGACCCACGAGTCCTTTCAAAGGTGCAAGGCTCGGGCTCTCTGCGTAGAAAAATCTCAGCCTTTCCAAATTTGTTAATCCGGCGAGTGGCGACAGGTCCGATACTGGTGAGTGAGTGAACCATATAGACTTCAGTTTTGAAAGCCCTGCAAGAGGCGATAAATCAGATACATCGGTATCCCCGAACCGAAGAAACTCTAGGTTGATTAATCCTGCAAGTGGCGACAGGTCTGATATTGATTTGCTCGAAAAGGTGAGACGGTGCAATTTTGTTAATCCGGCGAGAGGTGATAGATCCGATATGAACCCCAAATCATCCTCCGACCCCACGTCAATAAATAATCTTTCCAAATTTGTTGCAAACTCAATCCCTGTCAATTCTCGGACTTCCCGCACACCAATGTCCACAATCGTTGCCATTTCCTTGACTGTAATCGGGGTGCCAGGGGCTTTGCCAATTGCTTCTTCAATCACGGCACGCAGGTTTGCGTCAGGGATGTGAACAGTCGCCCCAGGGAGACGTTCTGTCTGAGTCGCAACAGGCACCGCTACGCTCTCCACAGGGAAATCCAGCGCAAACATCACTTCACTAAAGTGCACCGTCCAAGTGTCCCGTTTCACAGTGCCGTTTTCGCCCAACAGCGAACCCAATAAGTTTTGCAAACTCGCGTTCTCACGAATCTTTCCCACAAAGGCATCCGTTTCTAACCCAACGGCGGCGGCAGCGTGCGCCGCATCCAGCGGCGCTTGGAACGCCTCGTGGAATCGCTGAATCGGCTCAATACCACCGAATACACCACCGGTGTCTTTAAGTGCCGCCCTATAACGCGCGGTATCCTCAGCAACTAACTCATCCATCACACCTTTCTCTGTATAGAGACGTAAAGCCTGCGCTCTATTGAAGGGCGGGTTCGCATTCTCCCATACAACCGCACGCACCTCATCTTCAAGCGGCTTCATCCCTTTTGTATGGCAACCTATGCAGGACAGCCCGTTCCGCACCGTCGGATCGCTCGCCGCAGGATTTGAGACGATGCTTATCGGCGCTTCATCCAGGCGATTCCCACCCGCATCTACCAGATAGTACGCCTGCAAGCCGTTCGGCAGGTTAAAGATAATCTCCCCGCCGTCGTGTCTGAAAGAGAGGGGATGCGTGAAGATATTCTGCGTGCCCGCACTCCCTGCGAAGTCGTAGCTTTTCCAATACGCCCCATATCGCGAGAGATGTCTTTCAACAACACGGTTGTGATTAGAGACACCGGAGTCGTTGAAACCCGCACGCCACACGCGCCGCCCCGCCGCATTCCGCAGGTTTTCAACAACGTTCACCTCAAGACGTGCCTCTAATTCCCGGTCTGTCGCAGGCAGCGCCAAAATATCATGATAGAGCGGGGGCAAGGAGGCGTTTGCCAGAAACCAATCCACATGGATAAACGGCACTTCGCATTGCATCGCTTCACGCAGGCGCGCCAAGGTTTCCTGCAGATGTGTCTGTGTGGGTGCTGCATAGTTATTTTTATACGGATAGGCGCTTTCAATCTGTGTCCATCGGTTACTGCCTATCTCCCATTCGTAGTCGCGAAGGTCTATGTAGAAAATCGTGGCTTCCGCGTCAATCGATTGTGGGTTGATAACCTCGCGCCCCCAGGAGAGGCTATTGACGAGTTTGGAGAGGGCGCGTTGATAGGCGTGTAGTGCCTCCGCACTCTCGCCTGCGTTATAGAGGTGTGTGAGCGTGAAATAGCGTGCAAATCCCCGGTCAAAAGGGGCGAGCGAGTTGACATGCTTCTCAATGGTATTGAACATCTCCTCGGTTGTGATGAAGCCGCCGTGTGTGGCGGTGGTTTGCCAATCTGGGGCACCTGCGGCAATCCACAATTGGATGAGAAAAATATCGTCATCGGACAGCCGGGGTAGGTTTAACGGCATCCGTTCCGCAGGATTCTCTGTTATTAAGCGTTGATAGAGCAAGGAGGCATCGGTGTCTCGTGGGATGACGTTTTGAGACGCGATGAGCTCGGCATGCTGCATTGTCAGTTCATCGGCGTAAGCCCCGAATTCACCATGGCAATTCAGGCAGTGTTGTTCAAAGATAGCGTAAACTTTTTGTGCGAGCGGCTGTTGTGCCTCACCGTTTTGATAAGCCACGAGGAGCATGAATATGCAGATAAAACCGCGCCAGATGATGCTTTTAGATTTTCTCATTTTATGATTTCTCCTTTGGACACGCGAATCCGTGCAGCTTGTTTTGAGAAAAGAATTCATCCCTGCAAGCAGGGAGAACTTCTTATTGGAATGAGGTCTCACCGTCTCATTTTTCGGACGATGGGACGTTTTATAGTGAACTCCGTCCTTAATACTTGATAAGTTAACATGATTCCGAGAAAATGTCAAGTTATTTTTAGTTCTTAGCACAATACGAATATTGAACGTTCCAAGATCTAAACTTCTTGCATTGTAGCCAGTCCAGTCTGCCATTCCTGACCTTTCTTGCCTGCGTAGAGCATGGCGTAGGTACCGCCGATTTCAAAGATCTGTCCCGTCAAAACCCCGTCGCAATCAAACGCATCCGGGTCTTCCGATGGTGTAAAAACAGGGTTATAAGGGTTGGGTTCAAAGGTTCGGAAATCGCGAGTGCGCACATGCCCGATGCGCCAGACTTTTCCGTCGTATCCGCCGTAAAGGATGTGGAAGTAGTGTGGTTCTTTGAACAATTCGGTTTCACGAACGGCTTGCCTGTCCCATGCTTGCCCACTCCCTCTGAAAACAGGATTGGTAGTATTTTTTGTGACCGACGCTGGGTTTTCGGTCGGTGCGGTTGCGTGACACATCGTCAGGCCGTCCGCGAACGACCGGGTCGCCTTCCCAGTATAAACAATGTGAATCGTGTTGCCTACGACCGCGACAGACGGGTGCGTTGAGCCGTATCGTTCGTGTTCGGTATCTGCAGGGATAACAGGAGTTCGCTGGACGCGCCGCCACTCGCCGAGGTCTCCATTGCTCACAAGCAAGCCGGTCTGTTCAGGTGTTGTTTTCCCTTTTCCACGATAGTACATGTAGAATTTACCATCAGCAGGATTTAGGAACGGAAAGGGGTATTCGACGGCTGTACTATCGAAACCATCAACTGAAGGCTCAAGGATAGGGTTCCGCGAATCCTGAGTAATGTCAGTAGGGGCACTGATGGGAGCTGTCGCGTGCATCATCACCCATCGAACATCAGGCTCGCGTTTACACCAGATGTAGTGTAGCGTATCATCAACGATGATAGCATGGGTTGCTGCCGCCCAGCGCGGCGGTGGCAGCGAGATAATTGGATTACCTGTTTCTATTCTCTTGAAACTGGCAAATACTTCAAATGGGATGGTATCTTTCGGCGGATATGCCATTAATTTCACCTCTGTTTTACGGGACACGGCTGGGAAGCGCGCCGCATCCCTATTACTTTCCTTAAACCGTAACATCTGCGGTTCACGTGCAGAGAGCCCGAAGCGATCTTGCCACGTCAGACGCATTTCCGTTGGCGTGTTTAAAAGGATTGCTTCGGTAATCAGGCTCGCCCCAGTTACCTGTTGTGGAACATCGTTCAAGGTTGCCTCTGCGAGTTCCTGTATGGTTGTGGCTTCGAGTGCCGTAGTGCTACCCTTCAGCACCCGAACTATTCCACCGCGTACATCTACGTTCAGTGGTTCTTGGTGCTGTAGATAGGCGGGCAATTCGACTTTGGCAATCAATTGTTTCAACAACGCCATCGTCTCAGCAAATCGGCTCACCAGAAGCGTCTTTGCCAACCCGGGGACACCCATCAACAGTGCATGCCCCTGAGAAAATAGACAGATGGCTAAATGTTCAATAACCTTTTCCTGCCCGATGATGATCTTGGCGAGCGATTCTTTTAATTGCTCATAGACGTTGCGAAGTTCGTCAATCGCAGCAACATCGTCAGCGCGCATTGTGTCAATGTTTTGGGGTGTCTGCATAATATACCTTTTCTAAATAGTTTTTAGTTAATAACGTATCGTTATAGAATTATACTATAAATCTAATTAAAAATGTATGCATACCGAAAAGAGATACAGTCATTTGGTTTTTCTAGTCCGTTGGGAATAGGCTAATTTAGGGCACGTCTCTATCAAAAGCGAGTCGTGAGACACTTCGCCGCGGAGATATATAGGTTGTATTTACAGTCATGTTTCAACGCTGCACGTTTTGTTGTGACGCATACCACAAATAATTTACAAAAAAGTTGCATTTTTTTGCTATAGAAATTAAAAAGTGAAACGTTTATCTTTTTCTAATACTGCCAAATCAGGATAGGCACGTGAGAAATCAGTTTGCGTGCAGCACAACATCCATAAAAAAGATTTGCAATACACTGTACTATCTGGTAAAATGAATGTAAAAGTAAAAAGGTAATTTTAGTTTAACCATAAAAGAATTTCAGTTTAAACTCAATACAAAAATCGGTTATGACGTTAATCAATACAAAATAGGAGAAATTAGAGAATGACACGTTTAATTTTCTGCTTGAATTGTCTCTTTCTGAGTACTGTTTTCAGTCTCACGACTCACGCACAAAAAACTGACTTCACTAGGAATTTTGAACTTGCTAATACCTTGGAAGCCAATAACCGTGAGTCGCAAAGAACAGACTTTACCAAAAATTTCGGAATCGGATTTCAGGGGGCCACCCCTGCTTTTGGTGGAATTAGTTTCCGTTACACGGGACTCGCCCCCATCTATCTTCAAACCGTTGGACGTTTTATTCTCAATAATCAGGATAGCGATCATATGTTAGGGGCTGGGGTTTCTTACGCCATCTTTCAGCACGAAAATAGATTTGGCATATCGCGGCTTTATTTTACCTTACAGGGAGGCTGGCGAGATAAGAGACAGGAGGAGTACTACTTCCAGAAGGAGGACGACTTTCATAAGGAAATCCAGACTACGACACAGACTACGACACTCGGAGCTGGGCTCGCTTTTGGCGGAGAATTGGTGGTTTCCCTGATGGGGATTCCGCTCGGACTCAACATGGAAATAGGACAAGGGGTTGGCAGAGAAACAGAGGGTTCGCAATCCAAAGGGATTGCTGGGATTTATGTAGGAGGCGGCGTACATGCCTATTTCTAAATTTCTCTTTCACCGCTTGTTCTTCATACTGCTTTTTTGTATCTACTTCTCCGGATGCTCAGCACTATTTGACGAAGAAGTCAAACCGATGATACCTACTTCCAGCGAATTCACTTTTGAGCGCTACGAAGTCATCACCGGCTTGACGAAACGTCAGACTGTGTTGAGCGGATTCTTGCTGAGCGGTGCTATGGCGGAGCTTGCCGTACTCAACGACGACCGGCGCTTGCACATCTACACGTTTGAGAATAGAAGATGGGTTCCCAAGATTGACTTAATTCTACGTCCGGGTGTGTTGTTCGTCGACGTTGTCAACATCGGTGGACAGGACTGCTTGATTACCTATGAAGAGGGTTCTCTCAACTGTTTCGATTCGGAATTAGCATCGGAACGCGTGCTGCTAACGGTTACGGCTATTAAACCGCCTCACAGTGGCGAGATTCCTCATGTTGACATCACCAGAGACGTAAACCACGATGGCATCGATGATCTGGTGGTGCCGGATGTCGATGGTTTCCAAGTATTCATCCAAAAGCATGATGGCACTTTCGCCGAACCTATAAAACTTGGCACCGCACCCGAATTCGACGAACACTACGAAGCCGGTGGCTATCGATACACCCCTTGGAATCAGAGCCGCATCCACGAGATTGACTACAACCGCGATGGACGGAGCGACTTGGTATTCTGGAACGAAGATCACTTCGTGGCTCATCTCCAAGATGAGCAGGGGCTATTTGTACCGGAGCCAAAGACCTTCACGACTGATGTTGTTTTTGATTCGAACGAGCTCGCCTCACTCGCCGCACCGAAAGGCGTACGCAGTCGACGTAAGGATAACATGCCGACCGGCGCGATGACAGGAAGGGTACTGCACTCATTAGCCGACTTAAACGGCGATAACATCGCCGACCTCTCCGTTTTCTCACTAAAAGGGGGCGGGCTGTGGAACATGCACTCCACCTACGAGGTGCATTTCGGAATCCCCACACCTGATGGCGGCACCGTGTTCTCTCCCGAAATCGCCACCACGATTGAATCGGATGGTATTCCGTTCGGGGTAGAGCAGCACGACTTTGACCAGGACGGCCAGGTCGATATGATGTTCACAACCATTAACCCAGGCGTTTTTAAGGCCATCGGCATGCTCGTCAGTTCGATTCTGACGCGTTCTGTGTTACTGGACCTTCACTGCTATTATATGGAAAACGGTAGCTATTCCAATAAAGCCAACACTATCCGCAAAATTAAATCGCAAACCCCTGATGAGACAATGGAAAAAACTTTGTTCCCAGCCGTACTGCTCGGAAATGTGAACGGTGATAAATACACAGACCTGGTGATGGGATGGGGACGAAAAGAGCTTCACGTCTTTCCTGGCGTGCCGGGACCTGACGTGTTCGCTCGGAAGCCCAAGAAGATAGCCGTCGCTATGCCCAATGAGGAATACACTTGGCTGGTGGACCTCAACAAGGATGGCAAACAGGACATCCTCCTCCACCATCTTTCTACCACCGAACCCCACCGGGTGACAATATTAATCGCCCAATGAACAAAATCCGTGGGTTTATCAAATGCTACCACCCAAAACTTCCTATTTCAATTGACGTATATTCAGATCTGTTATATCAGACGCTTACGGAGTTAACCATGAACACAACATCAACGCCCGAAGCCAGGCGTTTCGCGCTAAGTCCCGACGAACTCTCATACTGGAACGAAAACGGTTACATCGTCCGATTGGACGTATTTACCGCTGAAGAAAATGCAGCACTCCGCCAAGTCGCTGAAGACATTGTAGATAGGAAACGGCCGTTTCCGGCCGCGCATATAGATCAGAATGCACTTGTGAGAGACGGAAAAGTGGAGCAGTCAGGTATCTATGCGATGCATAAAATCCACCATCCGAGTTGTTACTGTCCAGAATTTCTCGAGCGAGTACGCGATGCCCGTCTAACAGATCCGGTCGTTGACATGCTCGGCCCTAATATTCTCGGCATCAACAATCTCTTTATCTGGAAAGCACCCAAAATAGGCCTCGGCTTTCCATGGCACCAAGACAAATTCTACTTCCGCACTCGGTTTAAGACCGAAACGACCATCGGGACCTGGACTGCTATTGACGCGGCAGATCGGGAGAACGGCTGCCTCTATGTTATCCCCGGCAGCCACACGGGCGATATTTTTCAGCACGACGAACTTGAAGGCTCACAACAAGGTGAGTTCAAGCTCGCACGCGGGGTGCGCGATGAAGACGGTGTCGCTATAGAAGTACCACCCGGCGCAGTTATTTGGTTCCACAGCCACCTTTTGCATAAGAGTACAGACAATCACAGCCTCCGCTTCCGTCGAAGTTACGTCTCCCATTACCTCAGCGCTCACGCCGAATGGTCATCGCCTAAGCCGGCCGGTAGAGGGCAACCTATTATGTGGATTCGTGGTGAGACCTTCTCTGGCAAGGTTCGCGAAGTTGAACGTGACATAGTGCCTGTTTCGGAATCAGGTTGATATGTAAACTCAAACAGATAGCGCAATGGAGAATCAAGAATGGAGAACATGATATCCACTGTTAGAGAATTGCTTATCGTGATTTTGATAGTGCTAATAGGCTTGTTGTGTAGTTCCGACCTCGCTATAGCAGATGTATTAGAGGATGCACTTGTTGCTGCGTGGTTTTTTGACGAGGACCAAGGCAATAAAGCGAGTGATGCCTCTGGGAACGGGCATACCGGTGATATTCAGGGTGCGAAATGGGTCCAAGGAAAAAGAGGTAGCGCTTTGGAATTCAACGGTGCAGGCAATATCGTGGAAATTCCACATCAGGATACATTTAACCTCCTCACTTACACAGTATCCGCTTGGATCAGAACGCAGCCCAACGGCAAATGGCAAACGGTGCTCGGGAAGGAACCTATTGCTGGGAATCCACGGAATTATGGTGTCTTCATTGCCGGGGATACAAAATTGCTGGGTGTTAATTATACCACAGGAGGTCAGTGGAAGACTGCCTTTAGCAAGACGATCGCGGCAGATGGTAAATGGCATCACGTTGCCGCTACCTATGATGGAAAGATGCTTCGGGCATATATGGACGGCAATATGGAGGGTGAAACCGCCACGAATATCCCGCCAGACCATAACACTGAACCAGTCAGAATTGGACGCTGGGGAGCACCGAGAGGTGACTTCATGGAAGGTATTATTGATGACGTTGCCATTTTCAGTGAGGCACTGACTGCTAATGAAATCCGCGATATTACCATGAATCTATCAGACGCGTTAGCGGTTGAGGCATCCGGGAAACTGACGATAAAATGGGGAATGATAAAGCAGCACTTCAAGGTATCCCCTGATAAAAGTCTTTGAAAACCCATCGTGTCTTTTTCGGTGTTGCAGGACGGAACCAAACCGCCCTCGGCGGATTCTGAAGCTTCAAATGCCATCAAGGCTTGCAGGAACGCTTCAAAACTGGGTATCTCAACGGTGCTGAGATGCAGCTGCTTGAGCCGCGCCAGCTCCGGTATCGCTTCAAGGCGCGGTAGGATCGTCTGCACGTCGCTCTGTGGGAACCGTGCGGTGAGCACCGTGATGACGTTTTCTATCGCAGTCCGGCGTGCACCTTGTTCTATCCCTTGCTCAATCCCAAATTGAAGAAAAGGGCACACCTCGCCCACTCATAAAATAAATTATCTTGAAAAATATCCGAAACTGTAGTAAACTTAATAACGAACTGTTAGGTTGTATTATTATCTGGTTGCTACAAGGAGACTTAATACAGATGAAACGCTTCTTGAAAAAAAGAAAAGCCGCTTTCGTTCACATTAACATCTTGTTTCTATTATTGTTGGGATTTAGCCTGTGCGTTGTTTTAGGCGTTACCTCCGCTAGTGAGTTAACCTCCGGAGAATCGTCCTCTGCTGGGAAACGCATCGCCGTGCTCTATTTCGAGGACTCCACTCAATTCGATTCCTCCACCGGCTGTGGCTGTGTGCCGAACTTCATCGGGCAAATCTTCGGTACCAAGAAACGGTGGGATTTGGAGGCCGGATTCGCCAAGATACTCAGCCGAAAATTAGTTGAAACAAGCGTGTATAAACCCCTAAGTAGAGATGAGCTGCTTGATGCTATGGCACAGATGACGCTTTCTCGAGACAACTTAAAAAAACTGGATAAAGCACAGCGGGCAGAGTTCGCAAAATTGCTCAACGCAGATGTCCTTGTTACCGGGGATATCCGTAGGTTTAACCAGGAACGTCTAAAAACAAACGCCTCCCGCACGCTAAGAGAAGGCGGACGGGATAACCGATCTTCCGCCAGCTTCATTGCACCCATCCAGGTGCTGGGTTACCTACACCGTGCAACAGTGAAATTGGACATGAAGTTTTATAACCCTGCCGGTGACATCATCGCAGCACCGAACATTGCCGCAAGCCGCGACCATTCCCTCGCCGGCACAAGAGTTGCCTCCCTGCAAGCTAGTGTAACTGAGGACGGAACAAATCTCTCCTTTGGGCAGACAACAGCAAAGCAGCGGAAAAACCAAAAACCGATTGTCAGACCCACTGAACTCAACCGAATTCAGTTTGCAAGTACTGAATACGACAGAACGCTGCTCGGCGTGGTAACCAACGAGGCTTTGATTAAGGTAGTGATGGCACTGCGAGATAACGTCGGCCCGAACTTCATTACCCCATGGGAAACACAACCTGCAACCGACAAAAAGGAAACGAATTCAGCCGAAAGAGACTCGGATGAGCCCATCAAAGGGAAAATTCAATATGTCGATAGCGAAGATTTGGACAAAATCTATGTCAGCATCGGTGCTGCTAAAGGTATCGCGATTAACCAACAGTTCGCTGTCTACACACAAGGGAAACCGATACGAGATATAGACACGGGTGAAATCTTGACATATATGCCGCGCAAAATCGCTACCGTCGCTGTTGCTGAAATTCTGAATAATAAAATTTCGATTTTCCGTCTCGTTGAAGGTGAAGATACGCTTAAAATAGGTGATGTCGTTCGTGAAATCACACCCGAGGATGCGGAGAAAAGCGAAGAAAAATAAGGAGTTTGACATGAACCGTCTGAATTTCAAGCCGTTGCCCTGCTTCTTGTTCCTTATCAGTTTGACATGGATCATCACAAACGGATTGTTCTGCACTGGATGCGAAGATCCGGGTGCCAGAAAAAAAGGTGAACAGAACGCTACCACCGAGAGCCAGAAAATTAAAATCGGTTTATCCATGGATTCCTTGCGCGTCGAACGTTGGCAGAAGGACCGGGATATCTTCAAAGCCGAGGCAGAGAAACTGGGCGCAGAAGTTATCGTGCAGTCTGCTGATGGCGACGAACGTCGACAAAACGAGCAAGCCGAGAATATGATTACGCAGGGCGTGGATGTGCTTGTCGTCATTCCGAAAGATAGTGTCGCCGCTGCACAGATTGTACAAGCCGCGCACGCTGAAGACATCAAAGTCATCGCTTACGATCGGTTAATTCGCGAGAGCGAACCGGATCTTTACATCTCTTTTGATAACGAACAGGTCGGGTACCTACAAGCAGAATACCTGCTTCGTCAAAAACCGGCGGGGAATTACTTCCTACTGGGTGGCGCGCCGACTGATAACAATGCACAACTGCTTCGGAAAGGTCAGCTTCGCGCCCTGCAAACGGCTATTGATGCCGGGGATATTCGCTTAGTCGCTGGCGGAAAACATTGGGCCGTCAATTGGGACCCGCGCGACGCACTGAAGAAAACAGAACAGGTTCTCACACAGACGAATAACCGAATAGATGCCGTGGTTGCTTCTAACGACGGCACCGCCGGTGGAGCGATTCAGGCACTTGAAGGGCAAAACTTAGCAGGGAAAGTGCTTGTCTCCGGACAGGATGCCGAACTTGCCGCCTGCCAGCGAATTGTCAAAGGCACGCAAACCATGACGGTTTACAAACCGATTCATCTCATCGCAACGAAAGCCGCACAGGCCGCCGTCACCCTTGCCAAAGGGGAACCCATCGCCCAAACTACACAAATCGTTAACAACGGTAAAATTGATGTCCCCTCCATCTTGCTGAACCCGATTCAAATCGATAGTGCGAACCTCGACGAGGTTGTCATCAAAGATGGATTCCATCCCGTCGAGGCTGTCTATCAGACACAGTAGCCGCAGCAAAGGTTATTTCACATCTCTTTTTAGAGACATAGGAGAAAAAATGTCAAACCAAACCCAATCGTCCACGTTAGAACAACTTTGCAAGAAAATTGAAACCTCGGATACGAGCCGACATCTCGCCCGCGCCGCACGAGAGATTCTCCTTGCGATGCAATCCACTGTGGATGCTATTATCGAAACCAAAACACGCAGAACGGAAACAGAGGTAGAGAAAGTTACAATCGAGTAATTTTCCATACAAGTCCGGCGTGAGTCCAACCAAACCCAAGGTGTGATGCGAATAGAAATAGAAACAGAACGCTAGTATAGATAAAATGCCTATCTTTCTTTTAGGAATAGACACAAGAGATATCCAAACCGGCGACCGGATCGACTGGATGTGGCATTCTGGTGCATATCAGAACCTGATTGTTATCGCCCTTATCCTTACAGGCGCATGGCTAATTCGCTACGTTTCACAGAGAGAGTATTGGCGTAACGCGGCGAGACAAATTCGCCACAACCGTCTCGCGCTCGTATGCCTCGGTATCCTCGTCTGCTACCTGCTCATTGGCGTATTGGATAGCATCGCTTGGCGGGACCCGCTCATAAAGCGCGGATCCTCGAACGGTGTAACAACGTTAACCCGGAATGAAAGGGGGCAGGTTGTTTATAAACCACACGGCTTGAGTCTCCTCGATAGACTCTGTACACCGCTGCGCGAAAAAACCGAAAAGACCTATTCCGCGCCGTTAGCCACACAGCTCTACGCGAAGAGCACTATCCAGACCCCAGATGGACAGACAATTCGGGAATACCCACCGCTTAACCACCCGCGCACGCATCTTTTCGGCACTGACAAAGTCGGAAACGATGTCCTCTATCGTGCACTGAAAGGCATCCGCACCGGACTCATTATAGGCGGATTCACAACCCTCATCATCGTGCCGTTTGCGATCTTCTTCGGTGTCGTGGCAGGGTACTTTGGCGGCTGGGTAGACGATGCGGTGCAATATCTCTATTCTACACTCGCCTCAATCCCGAGTATCTTGCTCATTGTCTCCTTCATGCTGTTATTCGGCCAAGGACTCTTCAACCTCTGCCTGATTATGGGCATTAGCAGTTGGACAGGACTGTGCCGTGTGCTACGCGGTGAGACCTTAAAACTTCGGGAACAAGAATATATCCAAGCCGCGGAGGCGTTCGGGGTCAACCGCGTCGCGATTATCCTCAAACATTTAATTCCGAACCTTATGCACATCGTCCTGATCTTCGCCATCTTGCGGTTTAGCGGCTTGGTATTGACAGAGGCGTTGCTGAGTTATCTGCAAATCGGAGTGGAACCGACAACCGGGAGCTGGGGCAATATGATTAACACCGCACGCTTGGAGTTGGCACGCGACCCGATTGTTTGGTGGAATCTAACGGCGGCATTCGTCTTCATGTTTGGCTTAGTCCTGCCCGCAAACTTGTTCGGGGATGCCGTTCGCGATGCCTTGGATCCGAGGCTAAGGACAGAGTAACCCTTTATTAACAACCTTATTAATAACGTAAAAACGAACAATGAACCATCTGGCCCATTGTTCGTTTCGTACTGTGTTGTCTATGTCGGAGTGTTTCAGACTGTCTGTCGGGCGAGTACCCGAGCACGATATCCTGAAAAAATTAGTCTTTTTCAAATTCCCTGAGGAATCCTATAAATTCCCTCCGATGTTTTTCTTCATCGGCAAGGAGTTTGATGCAAAGATCTTGTGTAACGTAGTCAATCCCATCGCTCAGTCGAATAATCTTGTTGTACTGGTCAATCGCAAGGTTTTCTGCCTCAATGACACCTTGGATAGTTGTCACAAGATCTGTGGGGTCTTCAGGTGGTTGCAGCGATACTTGTTCTGCCTTAAAGGCTAACGAACCTGGGACACGTCCACCGAGTTCCTTGACGCGATTTGCAAGTTCCTGAGCATGTGTTAATTCAACTTGGATATCTGTTGCTAGTGACTTTTTAATCTCTTCCGCCCGGATACCATCCAAATCTACAGAAATCGCCAGATAGTTAATTGTAGCCTCAACTTCCAGCCAATAGGCGGAGGTAAGTTCAGTGATAATTTCTTCTCTTTTTGCTGAATTCATTATATATCTCCTATGATAACATTTAAGATTGAATTGTCCACTGTTTTATGATAGCATATTTAAGGTTGAATTGTCCACTGTTTTATGTTAGTCAATAGTATATCACAAATTATAACCAATTTCAAAGTTTTTCTTTTTAATTTCATACCGAGAACCATTTAGTTATCTGTTAATAACAGACTCTAAATCACAAGACTCTCCGGTGGGATAGATCTCTAAATCGCGACCTCCTTGGCAAATCTGAGAAAATGCGGTTTCTAAATCTGAAAATAAGTCGCCATTTTGGTGGACAAACTTGCAAAGACACCTTGCCTCGGAAGACGAGACGGGAACTCTCGCCGGGCACAATGTCTAAATAATTGTAAAATCTACTATAATCAAAACCCTCAAATAGGCGGCTAAATTTTATGGAAAAGCAACCTACTATAACAAAGAGATTCATAGATTCATTTTGCACCGGCGTTCTCACCAATCTCCGAATCTGTTTTCGCCAGCCAGCACTTCTGCACAGATGCCAGCTTCTTGTATGTGTCGGTATTTTCGTGCTGATTCCGAATGGGTTTGCGGCCGAAACCCCAGCTGTTCCCGCATTTCCAGGCGCAGAAGGTTATGGCGCAATGACGCGCGGAGGGCGCGGCGGAAAAGTGATTCCGGTGACGAATCTAAACGACTCTGGACCGGGCAGCTTGCGCGATGCCTGCGAAGCTGAAGGGCCGCGGATCGTCGTGTTCACGGTTTCAGGGACTATCACGCTTGACAGTCGATTGAGGCTTTCCAATCCATATATCACCATCGCCGGACAGACAGCACCGGGAGACGGTATCTGTATTAAGAAATACCCGCTCTCAATTAATGCAAGTGAGGTTATTATCAGATATATAAGGGTGAGATTAGGTGACGAAACCGGTAATGATGCAGATGCCATATCCGGAAGGTATCACAAAAACATTATCATTGACCACGTGTCAGCAAGTTGGAGTGTTGATGAAACAGTCTCTATTTACCATTGCGAAAATGTAACCATTCAATGGTGTCTGATAGCAGAAAGTATGTACAATGCAGGGCACGTCAAAGGTACGCATGGGTTTGGCGGAATCTGGGGCTCAAACCGCAGCACCTACCACCATAATCTGCTGGCACACCACAGCAGTCGAAATCCACGTTTCGCTTCTGGCTGCGGATATAACGATTTCAGAAATAACGTCGTCTATAACTGGGGTTATAATAGTGCCTATGGTGGTGAGAAACAACAACCAGGCAAGGAGAATTTGAACTTTGCGGTTATCAACATGGTTGCCAATTATTATAAGCCGGGGCCCGCAACCCGTCCGGGCGAGGTGACATCTCGAATTGTTAATCCGTACTCACGTAATTCCCCAGAGGGCTTTGGCAAATGGTACGTTGTCGATAATGTTGTTCATGGCAATGCAGCTGTCACAGCCAACAACTGGAACGGGGGCGTGCAGCCGCAAGGCGGTGAAGCACATATTGCGAGATTAAAACTTGACCAACCTTTCGCAGCTGTACCTATCAACCAACAAACCGCTGAAGAAGCCTATTATTCTGTTCTTGACAGCGTCGGTGCCTCCTTGCCGCAACGCGATACAGCCGATGCACGCATTATTGACGAAACCCGCCATGGCTATGCAACTTATGAAGGCGTAACATATAAAAAGAATAAGTCCGTTCCCGATAAATCCAAAAAATGCGGTATTATTGACTCACAGAAAGATGTCGGCGGATGGCCCGAACTCAAGAGCCTGCCTGCAATGCTTGACAGCGATCGCGACGGTATGCCCGACGAATGGGAAAAGAGATACGGATTTGATCTTCATGACCCTTCCAACGCCTCACAGGACAACGACAGCGACGGGTACACCAACATTGAGGAATACCTCAACGGAACCGACCCGACGGAGTTTGTAGACTATACCAAGCCCGAAAACAACGTAAACACGCTGCAGTAACATGCTGCTTGGAGTTATTGCCTAAATAACAGACATTACAGTTCTGACAGTCTGTTTGCGGTATTTATTTCGCTGACATAGCGTCTGTCCGCACAGATAATAGGATACGCACCGCAGACCCACAGCCCCGCACTCGCTCACAATCATTGGGTGCTTCGGAAAAAAAACGAAATAGCACAAGTCGTTAATTTTACTGAAATTAGAGACGCTTTCGTGTATAATTATCTCAATAGAGACTGACGCAAATTCCATGTGCATAATTTCTATGAAAAATTCGGTGACATTCAATCAATAGAGTGAGGAAAGTAGAAAGGATTTCAAATGATACTTGGAAAGGTGACAGGGACAGTTGTCGCTACGCAGAAAGACGAAAAACTGGTAGGCAGCAAACTGATGATTGTCCAAGATGTAAATCTGGATGGAGAAGTGGATCGCAAATACACCGTTGCGGTTGACGCTGTGGGCGCAGGCATCGGTGAAATCGTGCTGATTGCCACAGGCAGCTCAGCACGGCAGACGCGCGTAACCAGCAATAAGCCAGTGGATGCAGTTATCATGGCGATTGTGGATACTGTAGAAGTCTGCGGTACAGTTCGATATCAGAAATGAATCTCTCTAAACGGGACTACTTAAATGGAACTGCAAGAAAACGGGAAGCACTGCGTGCCGAAATTCAACTGCGCCGCGATGAGCTCTCACCGGTGCACCGGACCGCACTCAGTACACAGATTGTCAGTCATCTTAGCAGTTGGATGTATGCCAAAGACTTTAATTCAGTGATGCTCTATCTGAACATGAAAAGCGAAGTGGAAACGATGAGCTTGCTTGAATGCCTGCTGCAAGCGGAAAAACAGGTCAGCGCACCGGTTGTAGATGCACAAAACCAGCAGCTCATTCCGCGTCGAATCCGGCATCCAGAGACTGAATTAGTACGCCATAATTACATTATGCTGGAACCGAAGGCAACCTGCCCGACTGTTCCTCTATCGGAGCTTGAACTGATTCTCGTCCCGGGCCTCGTCTTCGATCGGCGGGGCCATCGACTTGGATACGGGACAGGTTTCTATGATAGATTTTTACCGAAGTGCCCTCGCGCCGTAGCAGTTGGAGCCGCTTACGAACTACAACTGGTTGCGGATATCTTCCCGCAACCGTGGGATATCCCGCTTCATCATATCTTTACAGAAAATGGTGTAGTTACTCCACTGTGATGAAGGGCTTCAATTGTGCTAATGTTTTCTCGCCAATTCCCTTTACATTTCCTAAAGCATCAATAGAAGCGAAGCGGCCGTGTTTTTCACGGTACTGTATAATTTTGTGTGCCGTTTGGGGGCCAATTTTCGGCAGCGTTTGGAGTTGGGTTGCCGTTGCAGTGTTAATATTGAGCAGCGCGAAGTCCAGATTCTTGTTATCTGTGCCGGAATTTCCGTCTACCTGTTCGGATAAGCGCCGCTCCTCAGGAACAGCGATAAAATCTGGTTTTCCGAGAAACAGTGCCGGAGAGAACCGCCGTAGCCCCCAGAATCCACTGCCAATTAAAATGAGTACCACCAGAAAAGCTACCGCTTTCCAATAGTGGCGTTCAATATGTGAGTGCTTTGCCGGCCGGAATTCGTTGTTGCTCACATTAATTTTCCTTAATAACTATCACCTGATTTGCAGAGACGTTCTCTACGGTTTGCTCGGTGCCGCTTTGCCAACGTACCACAATGCTATCTACCTGTACCGCTTTGCCGAGCCCGAAATGAAGTCTCAAATCTCGCTGCGAGAGGTAACCGTCGCCGCTGCGCACCTCACGTATCTGTGTTATATTCCCAGCCGTTACCGTGACGCGTGTACCGATTGCTTCTGCAGCACCGCTTCGACCGGACAAGTCGATTTGGATCCAATTATTGCGGTTTCCTCCGTCGTTTCGTAACAGCCGAGGAGGTGTATTGGAATTCGTGATGCAAATATCAGTGTCCCCATCTAGATCGTAATCGGCAAAAGTGGCACCGCGGCTTACATCCATTCGTTTCATGCCGGGTCCAAGAATCTCAGAGACTTCAGCAAAAGTTCCATCGTGCCTGTTTTCAAAAATCAGGTTCCGCTGCCCGTAGGGACCCTCCTGCCCAAGCTCCTCAAGGTTTTCGTGCAGATGGCCATTTGCAACAAACACATCAACATAGCCATCGTTATTGTAATCAATAAATGCTGTCGACCAGCCGAGATATGGATACGTGATATGTGCGGTTTTTGTAGAAACCGTCTCATCCGTGAAGAACCCATCCGTATCGTTATGGTAGACTGTGTTCGTCTGCTCAGCATAGTTCGTGACGGTGAGATCTAACCAGCCGTCGTTGTCCCAATCGCCAAACGCTGTGCCCATGCCATTTTCAGGTGCCCCGTTCTCGCTGAGAGCGACCCCAATTATGAACCCTACCTCCTCAAATGTGCCGTCGCCCTTATTGCGATAAAAGAGATTCTCCGTGGAATCATTTGCAACATAGATATCCGGTGCACCGTCGTTATCATAGTCTCCCCATACAACGCCTAAGCCTTTGCCGGTACGGTTGTAAATTCCTGACGTTTTCGTCACATCTGTAAAGGTACCGTCTCCATTGTTGCGGAACAACGTATCCGCTTGGGCAGGAAAGTTATCCGGTTCACAGTAAGCACGTACACCCTTCTCCTTAAGTCCACACCACGGATTTTCATCAAGACTGAAAACGATGTAGTTGACAACATACAGATCGAGATATCCATCTCTATCGTAATCAGCAAAGGCACAACTGGTACTCCATTTCGGTTCGGCTACTCCTGCCATCGCTGTGACATCCGTAAACGTGCCGTCGCCATTATTACGGTAAAGCCGGTTCTCACTGTAGTTCGTAACGTACAGGTCGAGATGTCCATCGTTATCGTAGTCGCCTACAGCACAACCGTGCCCGTAACCCGTATCTCCCACACCTGCTTTTTGGGTTACATCACGAAAAGTGCCATCACCTTGGTTTTGATAGAGAACATTGGTCGGGATTTGTGCAGGCGTGTAACCAGGGAGGGGGGCACCGTTAACAAGATACAAATCCGCATCTCCGTCGGAATCGTAATCAAAGAAAGCCGCCCCGGAGCCGAGTGTTTCCATAAAGTATTTTTGTCCGCTGCGACCGTCTATGTGCGTCCAATCAATGCCTGCTTTTTGGGTTACATCAACGAATTTAATCCCGGTACCTGAAAAAGCGTCGAATGCTAAGGTTAGGAGAATCAGAAATGCTATCCGTATAGAATAAGTTTGCAAGTTAATCGACCAAAACCTCCACGATGCGCAATTCTGTTTAAATAGGATAACATAAGTGAGAGAACGTGTCAAGGATGATATCCATTTTTCGACACACGAGACAATATTTCCTGACTCACCCTAAGGGATTGGGCTCTTTTTAGGGATCCTCTTTATATTGTTGAATTTCTACCAAAGTTTTGTGGAAGTTGCGGTTTTGTGGAGAAATTTTTATCGCAGCACGAATTGCCTTCAACGCATACTGATGCTCTCCTGCTTGGAAATAGGCTAAAGCAAGCGTTTGAAGATACTGCGGAGCAGGTGCTAAACGGAACGCTTTTTCTGCAAAGGCGATGGCAGTCTCTATCTGGACATTTTTCTGCACGTAAAGTCTCGCCAGTCCATTGAGTGCATAATGTGCCTCTTCATCCAGCTTTAATGTTGCTTGATAGGCCCGAATTGCCTCGTCAAGCTGGCCGCGGTGATGGTGGATAGCAGCAATACCGGCCTGTGCTGGAGCTAATGACGGATTAAGTGCGAGCGCATCCGTATAGGCGGTAAATGCCTCATCCAGCCGCCCTTGTTGGTAATAGACAGCACCTAAGCCAGCGAGTGGCGCTGCTTGTCCTGGTTCCAGGGTGATTGCCTGGAGATAGGCAGCCTCTGCTGCGTGAAGATTCTCGTTGCGAAAATGCAATAAGCCCAATTTGTAATAGGCTGCAGCACGGTAATTCTCACTACCCAGACGCTGATGTTCAAGCAGTGGGCGCTCTACCGTACGTTGATATGCTGCAATGGCTTCATCAAATTTCGCATACTTTTCGTAGGTTAACCCAAGTTGATAATGTTTTTGCGGGTTGCTCGGTTCAATAACGGTAGCCCGCTCTCGAGTCTCAATCTCCTGAGCAATTGCGTTTAAGCGACGGTAAGTTTCCATCGCACGCTGTCCGGCTTTCACCTCTTTCAGCCGGAATAGTGCCTGCGCCAGATTATAGTGTGCACCGACATGATCAGCTTGTTGTGTGATAACCTGTCGGTATTCTGTCGCTGCGCGTTGAAAATCCCGTTTTTTCATGAGGATTAACCCAAGGCTGTAACGAGCAGCGGTGAAATCTGGGTCCAGGCGGACAGCGGCCTCCAAAAACGGAAGTGCCTCGTCAAGTTCGCCCTGCTTTTGATAAATAGCCCCTAAGTTGCCATTCGCCATCGGAAGCTCTGGCTGTAGCGCTAACGCTGCTTTGTAATAGTGAATCGCCTTCTCTTTTTCACTAATTGCCTCATAGCAGGAAGCAAGATTCGTCATCGCTGCCGCAAGATTCGGTGAATGCTTAAGACACTCGTGATATGTCTCAATCGCCTCCACAAATCGGTTCGCTTGCTGATAAGCAGAGGCGAGCCCGAGCCGTGTCTGTAGCGAATCTGGTTGCAGTTGAATGATATTTTGATAACTGTCAATAGCCTTGTTCACGCGTCCAGTTTTGGCGTAGAGTAACGCAAGATTCGCTCTCGCTTGAAAAAGGGTAGGTGCAATCTCCGATGCTCGGTTGAGCGAAATTTCCGCTTCTGCAAAATTTCCAAGTTGGAGATGAACTGTACCTAATGCAGCATGTGCTTTTGCAAAACGCGCGTCTAATTCAACGGCTTGCTGAAAATTTTGAAGCGCCAATTTGGACTCACCGCGGCGCACTGCTACCATACCGCGCGAGTAAAAACCCTCAGCAGTCTCTGCAGAAACGGACACCGCCATATCAATCAGAACGAAACAGAGAAAAATAGCCTGCTGTAACCTTTTTTGCCACATTATGTTGATCCCGAGTATATTGAGTCGCGTGGGATACGATGAAGATGAAAATGATGATGAAATTTTAGCTTAGTCTCTAATCGTGTCGTTATTATACATGTGATTCGTTACATTTGTCAATATTTTCCCTGACATTAAAGCGAAAACCCAACACTTTTCTAGTAAGCATCAAAATTAATTGCTTTCTCGTTCAATTTCGTGTAAAATTGGAATTTTGGAGGCCATGTAGAAAAAATCAGAATGGAGAAACGATGGAACAAACAAGAGCCAAAGGCGTTACAGGTTTTGAAGCACAGCGTTCTGAACTAAAAGGAGCTGCAAAGTGGATTTTTGAAATCGGCGCGGTCGGTTTCGTCTTCTTTTATCTCTATAGTGCCGGTTTTGGCAGTGCCGGTGAACAGTACCACCTCGGTTTCTATCTGCTGGGGACGTTTGTGCTAATCGGCATACTCTACAAGTTTCGGCCGGAATCCCCTACTACTCGCCCATCTCTATTTGATATAGGGTTGATTGCACTGAGCGTCGCTTCCATCGGTTATTGGATTGTAGAATACACTGCTTTGGCATATCGTGCCGGGAACTATACCGCGTTGGATATCGGGATGGGTGCGCTCGCGCTCGTCATTAGTCTTGAAGCGAGCCGGCGCACCGTCGGCTGGGGGTTACCGGTTATCGCAGCGGTTTGCATCCTCTACGCGCTCTTTGGCCGCTCTATGCCGGATGCTATTGCACACAAAGGTTTTACACTGTCGCGCATTATCGAGTACTGCTTTTTTAGTCAAGCAGGTATCTTCGGAATCATGGCGAATGTGATGGCGACGTATGTGATACTCTTCATTTTCTTCGGTGCGTTCTTAGAGAAATCCGGTGTTGGACAATTTTTTATTAATCTGCCGATGTCACTTACGGGAAAATCGATTGGCGGTGCAGCGAAAGTTTCAGTGATTACGTCTGGTTTTTTTGGCTCTGTTGCAGGAAGTGCAATCGCGAACACAGTAGCGACCGGCGCGTTTACGATACCGTTGATGAAGCGAACCGGCTTCCGCCCACACATCGCAGGGGCAGTTGAGGCATCTGCCTCAGTTGGCGGTCAGTTCCTACCGCCGGTGATGGGGGCAGGCGCGTTTTTGATGGCAGAACGGACAGGACTCCCCTACAGTCAAATTGCCCTTTTATCTATTGTACCCGCAATACTCTATTTCTTATCCGTTTGGGTAATGGTACACTTTGAGGCGAAAAAACAACAGCTAGAAAGCATCCCTGCAGAAGAAATCCCCAAGCTTTTACCGTTGCTCAAAAACGGGTGGTATTACTTATTGCCATTGCTGACGCTAATAAGTATCCTTATCGCCCGGTATACCGCCTATAAAGCCGCATTTTTCTCGATCCTTGTCACAATCGGCGTAAGTTATTTCCGGTCCGACACACGGTTAACACTCAAACGCCTCTGGGAAGCCATGATCATAGGCGGGAAGAATTCGCTCGCCATCGGCGGTGCTGTCGGTACCATTGGCATCATCGTCGCTGTTATAGACTTAACAGGCTTAGGGCGGATTTTTCCGGAGCTCGTTCTATCTGTCGCAGGTGATAATCGGGCGATCGCCGTGCTCCTTCTGGCCGCAGCTTCATTAATTTTGGGAATGGGTATTCCGGTCACTGCAGCCTACTTGATTACCTCTGAGCTTGCTGTTCCGATTCTCATTTCTCCTGAAATGGGTGTCTCTGTCATCGGGGCACATCTGATTATCTTCTGGCTTAGCCAAGATTCTAATATAACGCCGCCTGTTGCTTTAGGTGCTTATGCCGGTGCCGCTATTGCACGTGCGGATCCATGGAAAACCGGCTGGGCATGCTTTAAGTTCGCCAAACTCTTATACGTTATGCCGCTGCTGTTCGCCTATACCCATATCTTGTTCGACGGAACGCTCGTTCAAAACACTTTGTCTGTCGTGACAGCTGTTGTCGGAACCGTCATCTTTTCGATGGTAACGATGGGGTATTTTGTGCAAAAGACAAAATGGTACGAGTGGTGCCTCTTGGCACTTTCTGCGTTCCTCGCGTACATCTATAACATCTGGTCTTTCATGATTGCCGTAGCCATAGTCACTGTCATCTATTTTGTTCAAAAAAAACGAGAAGTGTCAATCCGCGGCAATGGCGGGAACACAGCGATATAGTAAGTTCTCATGGCTCATCGCTCATCGACAATTTCCTGAAGTCGCTGTAAAATATTTTCAGCAGCGAGGCGGGCTGTCCGATCATTAAATTCCTCTACCGCTTTTCCAGCACGATAGGGGTTTCCTTGATAGTAACGTGCAAAAATATAGGTTGCCCACAAAATAGCATCAATGTAGTGCCCATCTAATATAGCATCAACGGTAACAAATCCGAGTGCCCCGTTTAGGATAAGTGCATTTAACCCGTCTTGCCAATTTCCAGCGTAGACCTGGCCTGCTCCAGGCAAGATTGCTGATAGCAGCTTTGCCAATTTAACAGATTTTCGTGGGGCATTGCGGGCTTGCTCAAAAAGTAACCGAAGCCTTCCGTCGTTAGTGTAGACTTGCAATGCCTCGTGTGCTTCTCCCAACCGAAACTGGTAAAGGTAAGCGATGCCTTCCAAGAACCGTGCTCGCTGATATAGCGCCGCCGAAGGTTTCCGCATCCTCATTTTTATCAATTCAAGTACGCCAAGATCGTAATTTCCACTGGCAATTAGTATGACAGCCAGCTCTAATTGTCGTTCCGATTTCTCTACTTCATTCGTAGTGTATTGGAACGCGGTGCGCATCGCAGCAATTGCCTCTGGCCACATTCTCTGTGCCCGGTAAGCAAACCCGATGTTGCGGTACGCTTCTCCTACGCTTACATTATCAGGCTGGAAGAAGAGGAAACGTTTATACTCAGTGATGGCAGCGTCATAGTTACCCAGGAAAAAAAAATGGTCACCGAGGGCTAAGGGTGTCTCTGCAGCTTTGGGTAAATTCTGCTGTTCTGCGTTTATACTGAAACAGCAAAACAGCGAAAAGAGTATGAATATGAAGAAGAGAGGGAATACCGGTTGTTTTAAGAGCACCAGGGCACTAGTTTTTCTCATCCCTTTATGATATATGATTTAGTTTGCTTTCGGCAGTGTTTAAACTGTAGTAAGGATCTGATTCTCATCCTAGTGTCTCCGCTTCAGTTAGAGGGTGCCATTCGCATCGATAAAACTCAAAATCCTCTAGTGTGGGTTCAAGGGTTGCCTTGCTAGCTAGCTCTGTTACTCGTTTCTGTAACTTCACAATTAACATCACATCCCCGATTTCCAGATCTGCCTGTTCGCGAGACACTGCAATTTCGACATTTGTCAACCCCTTGATTAGGCGAGCCGTTTCGGGATAACCGATATAACTCCGGAAGTTCGCCGCTGCATCGGCATCCTTCAACATGGTGCAAAATTCAGAACGTGAAATCTGTTTCAGGGTATATTGTCCCTCAGTAGGCATAACAGCGGCATTAAGTAATAGAATCATTTTTTATTAGGTTGAGCGAGCATTATATGCAAATTAGCTTGATAGCTTAAGTATACCACAAGTCTGTTGGGATTTCAAGTTTTTTTAATTGCCTGGGAATCCAGAGATATAAAGAGCTCTAAATTTCGGCGAACTTTTTTCGCCGCTGCGTGTGTACTTATAATAAATTTATTCCAATCTTTAATAGACGCTACAATCGATGGAAACAAATCCAATTTTAAATTCAATGACTTTTATAAAAAAACGGATAAAAACCCTATTTACTGCCCAAGCCTCTAAGCCCGCACGGTTAGCCGAGATTAAACTCTCCCGCTTAACACCATTTCAACGTGCGCTGCTCGTTACCGATGGTACCGTAACGCGTTTTATTGAGGCGTACACATTCTCACCGGTCGAAGTTGTCCTGCTGCACCAAGCACAAGAGACGTTATGTGCTGAGCACGTCTGGCTTGAGCTGCCAACAGACACCCAGATCCTTAAGCGGCAAGTCGTACTACAGACACCGGCCACGAACAGCCACGCACCAAGAATTCATGCATACGCAGCATCGCAAATTGTCACCGAGCGATTGCCAAAAAGCATTTTGGATGGATTAGAATCCGGTATTGAAGGTGTCGGGATGCTTTTGAAAAAGAGCATGATAGAAACACGCCGGAACCTTTTATGGTGGGGTGTTGAACACGATGTAGATTTGCCTAAGTCCATCCAGCATCTTGAAACAGAACCACTTCTCAGCCGTACCTACAACGTCATTGCAGAGGGGCTGCCTATCATGCTGATCACCGAAAAATTTCCACTTGATGAACCTGTTCCGGTTTGATGATGCACCGAAATAACTTGCGGCGATGCGTTAGACATCCGGCATTTTAGCCTGAAGAGCACTGTGATGGACAAGCGAGATAAAGAGCAGTTCATAAATCGTATAAACGGCTGTGGTTTTTGGATAAATACGCTATAGAGGAAAGCCCATGGATTGGCAAATGGCAGCTTGGGTTATAATGAACACTGTTCACTCCCGAATAGCATATTTTCCTTGAAAAGTTTTGCTATTTGGGATATCATTAATACTTAAATGATGCTGGAAAACAGCTTGAACACCCACTGAAAATAAGGAGATCTCTTTTGGCAATACAAACGCAATTCACTACTTCCGAACCCAGCGAATCCGTTGAAAACTATGAATTTGAACCCATCCAAGGCTACCCGAGGCTCAGCTGGAAAGGAAAGCGCCCGTTCCGCGCTACCCAATACTATCCCGCCCAACTCAAAGAGACACACGGCGAGAAAGTCAACGACTGGCGAAATAAAATCTATTGGGGGGATAACCTACAAGTCATGAGCCACCTGCTCAAGACATACCGCGGCAAGATGAAACTGATTTACATAGATCCGCCGTTTGACTCGAAAGCTGACTATAAGAAAAAAATAGAGCTGAAGGGGAAAAAGGTAGAGAACGACCGCACCGCTTTTGAAGAGAAACAGTACACGGACATCTGGACGAATGATGAATACCTCCAATTCATGTATGAACGGTTGATTCTACTACGCGAATTGCTATCGGATAATGGGTCCATCTACCTGCATTGTGATTGGCGAATGAATAGTTATCTTAGGTTAGTGTTGGACGAAATTTTTGGCAAGGATAAATTTCGGAATGAGATTATATGGAAGAAATATTCAGGAGTAAAAAATCAATCTTCCAGAAAATTTACTACGCAGACAGATACAATTTTTTGGTATGTGAAAAGTGAGAGTGCAATTTTTAATCAACAGTACAAACCTTTAAGTGATAATTATATAAAACAAGAATATAAGTACGTAGATGCAGATGGTAGGAGATATGCAAAATTGAGAGGACGGGGTTATCAAAATAAAAAAGGGGAGACAAGCGTAAAATATCTAGATGAAAATCCAGGGATACCAGCTACAAGTCTATGGGATGAAGATGGATTACAGTTAAACACATCTACTTCAGAAAGGATAGGCTACCCTACCCAAAAGCCTGAAGCACTTCTTGAACGTATCATCAAAGTGTCATCCAATCCCGGAGATCTTGTCTTCGACTGCTTCATGGGCAGCGGCACTACGCAAGCGGTTGCGATGAAACTCGGCCGCCGGTTCATCGGCGCTGACATCAACCTCGGCGCCGTCGAGACTACCTCAAAACGCATCATAAATCTCGCAGCAAACATTGAACAGAACACACGTCAACAGAAAATTGACTTTGAAGCGGAAAAAATCGAAAATACCCCCCCCCTTCTTATGTGTTAAGTTCTTATACAGGATTTGAGGTGTATAACGTCAATCACTACGACGTATTCCGCAATCCTATTGAGGCAAAAGCACTCCTCATCGAGGCACTGGAAATACAGCCCATGCCTTCCAGTGCAATATACGACGGCGAAAAAGACGGACACCTCGTCAAAATCATGCCTATCAATCGCATTGCTACTCGCGCTGACATCAACGAACTCATCGCAGGATTAGATTACAAAACTTTTGAGAAACGCCAAGAACAACACCCTACCCGTCCCGTCGAAAAGTTGTTGCTCGTCTGTATGGGACATGAACCTGACCTCGCCGCCGCGTTGCAAAGTGAAGTGCCTTACAAACTTGACATAGAAGTGATGGATATCCTGCGTGACAAATCCGGGTTAGCGTTCAAACGCGAATCCGAAGCGAATATCGTTCGTAGCAACGGCCAAGTCAGCATAGAGCAGTTCTACCCAATGAACCTGCTCGAGAAGTTAAGTCTGATGAAAGAGCACGTTGAAGACTGGCGTGAATTGGTCGAATCGGTGAAAGTTGACTTTAACTACGACGGTGCGGTGCTGAATCCGTCGGTGGTAGATGTGCCGGAAAAAGAGGGGTGGGTCAAAGGGGCTTACCGCATCCCTAAAGACGCAGGCATAATCCGCGTAAAAATTACCGATCTGTTATCAGAATCTCTCGAAGTGACAGTGGAATGACGCGTCTATGGCGAATTCGGCAGGTCATATTAGTTCGCTTGACACCTATAAGCTGTAAAGTTTTCATATACTCACGAAATGAGACAGTTTAATACAGAAATTCTATTGACAACGTTGTCAAAAATTCGTTTTCTACCTCACGATTGTAAACTTGCGCTGAGATAATCGAACCGTAGATATTGCCCAGATAGAAAATTCCCCCGATGGTTCCTAAGCTCCATCCCTTTACGGATGCGATGCCATCTCTGCGGAATCCGTCGTAAGCCTGCCACCCTGTTACCCCGACAATTAGCAAACTGGTAATTGCATCGCCGGTGCGCCCGGTGTAAAGTCTTCCGCTCCCCGGCAGCACTGTTGAAAAAAGTCCTGCCAAAAACGGGCTGCGGGTGGGAAGCCGGGTGCCCTGTTCCGCATAATCTAGATATAACGTTGCCTTAGACCGAACCTCTGCGAGATCCGATTCTTGCAATTTCTTGAAAACCTCACTTGCCTCCGGCCACTTCTTCCGCATCAGGTAAGAGAGACCTATGAGTTGTTCTGATTCAGAGCGATATCGCACATCCACAATGTGCTGCATCGTTTCATGCAGAAATAGTTCTGACTGTTCAAACTGCTCCAGCAGAAAATAGGAGGCACCAATTTGATAGTAAGCACGGTTTCTTAGTGGACTGTCTGGGTGATTCTTTAAGAGTGCTTCAAAGGCGCGGATTGCTTGTTCTGACTCGCCCCCTAAGCGATAACAGAAAGCAATTTTATACTGAATGTGTTCACTGTCTTGGGGCTGATAAAAAAGATAGCGTTGATACTCTCCAGCGGCACGTAGATAATCACCTTCGTCGTATAGAAAATCCGCGAATCGGCGGATGTTCTCTGGAGTGTAGAGGTTAACCGACTCAGCACGCACATCCCCTTGGCTGAAACATAGGAGCATCAAGAGAAGTTTAGGCAGTACACACAGTGGGATTTTATTCATCGAGCGAAGGACTCCGAGCCATAAGTAGAAACCGGGTCAAGGTACTTTCCGGTCGACTCATCTTTATGATAATGCGCAGCTTGCGTGCCGTTGCACCGGAGTAACCTATCAGCCGTGAGCAGTAAACCGCGTAATATCCCATATTCTTGGATGGATTCCATTCCGAACCGAGAACAACTCGGGGTGAAATTGCATGTCGGTCCATCTTGGCTAGAGATGAATTTTTGATACAGACGTATGAGCCCCGTAGCGGCCAATTTCAACTCTGAGCTCTCCCGCAGGTTAAAACGGATAACTTCTTGCTGCTCTGGTGTTATGATAGGGTTAACTTTGCGGATAAAAGCGAGGTCGCTTGCCTCCTCGGCGAAAGCAGGGAAAACGCAACCGCTAACTATCAAGCAGATTAGGCAGAGAATTGAAGTGTGCATCACCATTTAACCTCTTTGACTTTTACTGACTCTGGAATTGTGAAATCCAGAATCGGATTTAACGGTTCCTGATTCATCCGTGGATTGCTATAGATGATGTGTTCGTGTTGTAGCAGTTCTGATTTAGGACCATACAGACTGGACGTGACCTCCATCGGGATATTGTAATTGCCCAGTTTACGATGACGTTGATAGCGCGAACTCGCCGCAAGATTGCCATCCGGATTTTTAACCTCCGCAGAAATGAGAAAATCATCTCGCATTCTCAGAATCACCGTTCCGAGTTTATCTTTCTCCTCGTCAGGTGGCACCCAATGAGTATAAAGTACATCGTCCTTGATATCATGTTTCTCCAAAGAATATCCGACGGCAGTGAGCCCATATTCTGCTTGCGTTGCTTGAAGAATCGCTTCAATAAAAGGCAATGGGATCCGGCCTCGCGAGATAAAGCGGAACGCTTCTTTCTGCACAGGGTAATAAATTTCCAAGACTTTGCCCTTGACAATCATAATTTGCATCAATGGCTCTGTGACTTCAACGACAACCCGTTTCGCTTTTACATCGTAGTGGAGCGTCCCCTCAGTCCTTTCCACTTTACCTTTTTCGGCATCTTTGACGTTCAATGGCACCTCTTTTAACTGACGGTTGAAATCCAGAGAGAGGGTTTTTAGGGACGCGGCATGGAGTGAAGAGACGAGGAATGTGAGGAAAAACGTAATCGGAAGTTGGAAGTTTTTTAACATTTTAATTTTCACGAAATATTTTCTATTTGAATGCGACATTTACAATATAGATAAGCCCACTGGCAATTAGTATAAAAATCATAAATCCCAAAGCAACAGCCGTAATAAGGCCAATGACTGCCCAACGTCCTTGGAGCCTTCCGAGTCTGGTTTTGTAGCTATCTGTGTAAAACGCGGCATATTCCGGCGACTTCCCGAGGAGCCTTGACGCAGGCGGTAACGGCTTATACGCATAAGCAATGAGAATTCCGACTATGTTCCCAAAAAAACCGATGAAAAACCACAAAAATTTGTTAACATCTACTTCTGCATCTTGCGAGACAGCAGTTAATGCTGGGCGTTGATCTGAATGCATCTCTCTGTTCCCTTCTTTAGACTTACACTGATAAAAAACAGAAAAACCCTTCCACACCGCGGATAAAATCTTTGATAGACATATTATCATGACTTTACCAGAAAAGTCAACTCTCCGATCACTGTAAAATTCTAATTATGGTATCTATGCCAAAATTTTCGCGTAACCTATTTTAGAAAATATGCTATAATGGTTTCACATAAATTTCAAAAGCAGGATTTGAAGATGAGTCAAGAAGAGAAAAAAGCGTCTGAAGGGCAGTCATCCGAGGAAAAGGACACGCCTACGCCCGAAGATAAACTCTCTGTTACGCATCATAGCGTTATAATTAACGGTGAAGAAATTCGCTATACAGCCACAGCAGGCACGCTCGTTCTGAAGGAAGAAACCGACAAAGAGGGAGAAAAGGCGAAAGCATCAATTTTTTTCATCGCCTATACCCGTGACGATGTAGTCGACCTCTCTAAACGAGCCGTAACGTTCTCTTTCAACGGTGGCCCCGGTTCATCCTCGGTCTGGTTGCATTTAGGCGTGTTAGGACCGCGTCGTGTGGAACCGGCCCCGATAGGAGAACCCCTAAAACCGCCATATCAATTGATGAATAATGACTGCTCGATTTTGGACAAAACCGATTTAGTCTTCATAGACCCGGTAAGTACCGGTTTCAGTAGAGCAGTGCCGGGAGAAGAGGCCAAGGAGTTCCACGGGTTCAAAAAAGACATTGAATCTGTCGGCAATTTTATCCTTCTCTACTTAGGACGTTACAAGCGGTGGCGTTCACCGAAGTTTCTCATCGGTGAAAGTTATGGAACAACGCGTGCAGGAGGGCTCTCTGGTTACCTTCAAGAAGAGCACGGCACCTACCTCAACGGTATTATGCTCGTCTCGGTCGTACTTAATTTCCAAACGATTCGGTTTGCCCCCGGCAACGATTTGCCTTACATTCTCTATTTACCGACTTATGCAGCAACAGCTCAATACCACGGGAAAGTTGAAGACCCAGAATTTGGGACAATCGTCGATGCCGCGAAAAAATTCGCAATGGGAGATTACAATCTCGCCTTGATGCAAGGCTCCGCACTGTCTGACGACAAACGTGCTGATATTGTTCGGCAATTGGCTGCCTTTAGCAGTTTGACAGCGGAATACATAGAGCAAACAGATCTGCGTATTAACATTATGCGGTTTTGCAAGCAGTTATTGCGTGACGAGGGGCGCACCGTTGGACGTTTTGATAGCCGATATACAGGCATTGACCGGGATTCAGCAGGCGAAAACTTTGAGTATGATCCGAGCTCTGCGGTGATTCAGGGCGCTTACACCGGAACTCTCAACGACTATGTCCGACGCGAATTAAAATTTGAGAGCGATTTGCCTTATGAAATCCTGAGTCGCCGGGTGCATCCTTGGAATTACGCAGAGCATCAAAATGAATACGTGAACGTCGCAGATACCCTCCGTAAGTCCATGACTATTAACCCCGCACTGAAACTCTTTGTCGCCAGCGGTTATTACGATTTGGCCACACCCTTCCTTGCAACAGAATATACCTTCACTCACCTGGGTCTGGATAAATCCTTGCAAGACAATATCACTATGGCGTATTATAAGGCGGGCCACATGATGTATATTGACATGGAAGAGTTGCAAAAAATGAAAAAGGATCTGGATGCGTTCCTTGACAGTTCAAAACCGGATTAAGACGGATGAGTTACCAAAGAGAATTTGAAAATAAATTGAATGTTGCAGTGGTCGGTGTCGGTTCCCACGGTTACCGGAATATTTTGCCGACACTGACGTTTCTCCCGATTCAGCTGAAAGCATTTTGTGATGTCAATGTCGACCGGGCAGCAGTCACCGCGCAACAGTACGGGGTTCAAAGGTGGTATAAGAAGACGGCAGACATGTTTCGGAATGAAGAATTGGATGCTATAATCCTCTGTGTACCGCCACGTCTGCATCCGGAATTAACGTGTGAGGCACTGGATGCAGGCGTACATGTATGGTTAGAAAAACCGCCGGGGATGTTCGCCAGTGAGGTTGAAGAAATGATACGCCATCGAAAAGATAAAGTGGTGGTTGTCGGTTTCAAAAAAGCGTTTATGCCCGCAACACAGAAAATTATTGAGATTTTCGCTAAAGAGGAATATGGCCCGTTGCGAACCGCACTCGGGGTTTATCCTATGACGATTCCCCAAGATGGAAAGCGGGTACTCCGTGAAAAGGAACATACTAATTGGTTACAGAACGGGTGTCATCCGTTATCACTCCTCTTGGCAGTAGGTGGAAAGGTAGCTGCTGTGACGGTTCATCGTGGGCAACGCGGCGGAGGTGCATGTATCTTGGAATTCGCCTCCGGTGCACTCGGTAACTTTCATTTAGCAGATGGTGCCCTACACGGACAACCCTCGGAACTTTACCAATTTTTCGGTGACGGCTGCCATGCCGAAATTACCAACGGAAACCGCGTCTTACTGCAACGCGGGATGCGGTTTGATTACAGCGGCAGCACTGACTTTGTACCAGAAGGTTTCGACAGCGGTGCCATCGTCTGGGAACCGCAAAACAGTCTCGGAACGCTCGAGAATAAAGGACTTTTCATACAAGGGTTCTACCAGGAATTGCGTTATTTCTGCGACTGTATTCTGGCGGATGAACCTGCCCAAAAAGGTTCACTTGAATTCGCTTTGGAAGTCATGAAGGTATGCGAGGCAGGGCTCCGTTCCGGAGGGGATAGAATTCAGGTTTTATAAGGGAAAAACATGGAATATAGAAGATTGGGCAGCAGTGGACTAAAGGTGTCTGAAATTTGCTTGGGCACGATGACCTTCGGACACGGCGCAGACGAAACTGAAACTCACCGCATGGTGCATCTTGCTTGGGATGCCGGTGTTAACTTTTACGATACCGCGAATTCGTACGCCGATGGAGAATCAGAAATCCTTCTCGGTAAAGCGCTTAAAGGCAGACGTCGCGATGCCATTGTCGCCACAAAGTTTTTCAATCCGATGGGACCTGGTCCCAATGATTCAGGGATGTCCCGGGTACACATCATGCAGGCAATTGACGACAGTCTCAAACGACTGCAGATGGATTACGTGGATATCTACTATATCCACCATGTGGATACGCAAACGCCGTTAGAAGAGATGCTCCGGGCCTTGGACGATCTGGTTCATCAAGGGAAAGTGCGCTATACGGCATGTAGCAACTACCAAGCTTGGCGATTATCTGAGGCGTTATGGTTGAGCGATTCGCTTAGTTTGACACGATTTAGCTGCTATCAACCCCAATATAGTCTCGTCGTCCGAGATATTGAGCAAGAATTAGTCCCACTCTGTCAGCACAAAGGGCTTGGCGTAGTGGTATGGAGTCCCCTGGCAGGCGGCTTCTTATCCGGTAAATACAAGCCCGGTGAACGGACGCAAGACGGCACGCGCTCAGCAGAAGGGTGGGCATATCCACAACGCTATTTCGCAGCAAACGCCGATGAAACACTGCAAGCACTGTATGAAGTTTCCGATGGATTAGGATATAGTCCAGCGCAAGTCGCACTCCGATGGGTACTTGAACAGCCCGCAATAACCTCCGTTATTGTGGGTGCCCGACATGCAGAACATCTCCGCGATAACTTGGAAACTACCGGATGGTTATTAGAGGGAGAAGCACTTCAAAAACTGAACGCCGTTTCACATCTGCCGCATCGCTACCCGGAAGCGATGGAAAAGAATATGCACGAACGTCGTGACAGTGCCGTTAACATGCCGTTTTTATAAAAAACGAACTTTCCTAAAGTTTGATTTGACTAAAATGTAACCAGCACATCCTGAACAGTAGAACCGGAATAAAACAGGGAGAGTTTTGTTATGAAAAGATGGAAACTTATCGCTATTATCGCCGGAGTCGTTATCGTTGTGGGCACTGCTTTCGTTGTAGGCCGGATTGTATTGGCAACTAAAAATGGGGCGAACGATTCCGACAGTCCAACAATCCAAACCGCAATGGTTGAACGCGGCGACATTGCCGTAACAATCGACGCAACAGGCACGATCAAACCACTGAATATCGTCGAAGTCAGTTCCAAAGCGAGTGGAAAAATTTTGCAACTCAACGTTGACGCGGGCGATTACGTTGAGAAGGACGATATCATCGCTGTTATCGAAACGACTTACGTTCAGATTAGTTTGGAACAAGCTGAAGCAGATCTTCGGGCAGCAGAAGCGCGCCTCCAACAGTCACAAATAGACATTCAACTCCAACGTGAACAGTCCGAAATTCAGATTCGGCAAGCCCGCGAAGCACTCGCTGAAGCCGAGAAGCGACTTGAGCAGCTGAGAGAACAAATTCGGCTTGAGAAAATTGCCAATAAACGTGGTATCATGGATGCCGAAAATAGTTTGGAGATTGCTAAACTTCGGTATAAATTACTCACATCGGATGAGGTCCGTGACGAGAGTAAAAAACGTGCTGAAGCCTCTTTAGAGCAGGAAGAGGCAAATCTTGAATTGGCAAGGGCGGAGCATGAAAGAAATAAGCAGCTCTACGAGAAAGAGCTCATTTCCCAAGCGGCTTGGGACACTTCACAAGCGCAGCTGCGCTCTGCTCAGGCACGCTATAATTCTGCAGCAGAACAGGTCAAACTGGTTAAGAAACCGGCGAGTGAGGCAGAGTTAAAATTGGCCGAGGCAGATATTAAAAAATCAGAATTCAACCTTCAGCTTGCTAATGAGCGCGTTGAAGCCGAAAAATCGCGCGATATGGATATTACATTGCAGAAAAATCGGATCGCGCAAGCACAAGACGCTTTAAATCTCGCACTCACGAATCAGAAGCAGATTGATCGGAAAGAGAGAGATTTGGAGAGCGCACGCGCTTCCCTCAAACGGAGCCAAGGGCAGCTTGACCTCCGGAAAATTGAGTACGAAGATACTGTGATCAAGGCACCCATCTCCGGAACGGTTTTAGAAAAAAAGGTTGAAGAAGGACAGTTGATTACGTCACGACTCTCTTCGCTCGCTTCTTCGGAGGGCCAGACAATCGTCACCATGGCAGATCTTGACACTGTCTACGTTGTTACCGAGGTTGATGAAACAGATATCGGCAAGGTAAAAATCGGGCAGCCGGTGACAATTACGGTGGAGGCGTACCCAGATCAGCCGTTTGAAGGCGAGGTGTTGAAAATCGCACCGCAAGGACAAGTGATTCAGAACATCACGACATTTGAGGTGACTTCCGAACTGAAAAACGTCAGAACTAGTACAACAGACGGGAGCAGGGCACGTGGCGAAGGACGCGAGGGATGGAACCGCGGCGGTAATTTCGGAAATCTGACTGACGAACAACGTCAGCGTTTCAGAGAAAGGCGGCGGCAAGACGGGGCAGAGGCAGGCCAATTTGCTGGAGGACGCAGCACCCCACCTGAAGAAACTACTGCTCAAGTGGAAGAACCGAGCAGCGTAGAAAGCAAAAGCGCTGATAGCACATCCACAGAACCGGACTTAACTCAGGCAACGGAAACCGATGAAAACGACTGGGGCGCACTCTTCGGAGGATTTTTCGACGAGGAGCCCGCTGTAGAAGTATCCAATACAGCACAACCGGCACAACCTGAGACAGAAGAAAACATGCCATTTCTCAAACCCGGCATGAACGCTTCTGTACAGATATCAGCCGTCAATAAAACAGGTATCCTCACGTTACCAAACGAAGCTATTCTTGATATGCGAGGCAGGAAAATGGTCCGGATTGTTGCAGAAGATGGGCAACCCGGCCGGCCACAACCCATTGTAACAGGCGTGAGCAGCTTTGATAGAACAGAAATCATCTCCGGACTCGCTGAGGGTGAACTTGTTGCAATCGGGGGTTTCCAACGAGGTGGAGGTAGCGGAGAAGATTGGCGCCGCCGCATGATGCAAAACCCAGCATCAACGATGCGCAGAATGGGGGGCGGAGGAGGCCCAGGAAGAGGACGGTAAAACTATGAGCATTCTTGAAAGTCTTGCGAACGCATTACGTGGATTACTAGCAAATAAACTCAGATCTATTTTGACGATGCTCGGTGTTATCATCGGTGTCGGGGCTATTATTACGACAACGTCAATTGGTGAGGGCGCGAAGGCAGACATTACCGAACGGATCCAAACCTTGGGTGCTAACATTCTCGCAGTCCGTCCAGGGCAAAGCCGGTTCCGTGGACGCGCTTCCGCCGACACCAGGAAGAGTTTAAAGGTAGAAGACATTGAATTTTTAAAAGAACGGGCCCAGAATTTCGGATATATTACACCTGAAGTCAGCAGCCGGGCACAGGTCAAATACCTGAATAAAAACACAAACACAACCATTGTTGGAACATCCCCAGAGTACTTGATAACCGCAAATTTCACAGTCGAAAAGGGGAAATTTTTCACGGATACAGATATTCTCTACCGACAACGCGTCTGTGTACTCGGGAAAACGGTTGCGGACGACCTGTTTGAGCAAGTGGAGCCGGTCGGCAAAAGTGTGAAAATCCGGAATGTCCGGTTCCACGTACTAGGCGTGATGAAAGAAAAAGGCGCGAGCGGATGGCGGAACCCCGATGATCAGGTGTTTATTCCGTACTCTACCGCTATGAAACGGGTCTTCGGATCCGATTACCTGTCCAGCATTAGTATACAAGCCACTAATGAAAAACTCTTAACTGCAGCCGAAACCGAGGTAACCGAACTCCTCCGCAAGCAACACAAAATCCCACCTAATCAGGAAGCGGACTTCCACGTCCGCAATCAGGCAGAATTCATGGAAACCTTGGAAGAATCAAGTCAGACCTTTACCAACATGATTTTAGGCATTGCTGTGGTCTCACTCGTTGTAGGAGGCATAGGTATTATGAATATCATGCTCGTCTCTGTCACCGAACGGACGAAAGAGATAGGTCTGCGTAAAGCAGTCGGTGCACAGCGGATTGATATCCTCTTTCAGTTCCTCGTTGAATCGACAACATTGGCTTTAGTAGGCGGGATAATCGGTGTCGGTGTAGGGATAATCGGGGCGGAAATGGTGCCTTCGCTCTGGGGTTGGCGAACCGTTATCTCACTCATCTACAGTGGGGCCTCCTTTATTGTAAGCGCCTTAGTCGGCATTTTCTTTGGTGCCTATCCTGCCTGGAAAGCGGCGAAACTCCATCCCATCGACGCACTCAGGCATGAATAAACCCGAATTAGCAGAGAAGTGCAGACGTTGGCATCTGCACTTCTCGTCTTGTAGAAAAGGTAGAAAAGAAAACGATACGAATTCAAACCGATTGGTATAAGGAAAATATTCAGTATGTCCCAAAAAATAGCCGTCATTTCAGGCGTTGGTTCTGGTTTAGGCGCGGCGCTCGCCCGTAAATTTGCACAAGAAGGATGCAGTGTTGCCTTACTTGCCCGTTCAAACGCCTACATTCATAACTTGAAAACGAAGTTGGAAGAGATAGGTGCCACTGCCGTTGCGATTCCCACAGATATTACGGATGCAGAGCAGGTAACTCAGAGTTTTGTGCAGATTCGCGAGGAATTAGGCACACCGGACATCTTAATTAATCACGCTGGAAACGCAGCCTGGGGCAATTTCGCCAACCTAACGCCGGAGGCATTTGAGGGTTCATGGCGCGTCTGTACATTTGGCGCGTTCCTCTGTTCTAAACAGGTCGTCCCCGGAATGCTTGAAAAAGGCGGCGGCACCATTCTATTTACAGGTGCAACATCTTCTGTTCGCGGGAGAGCCGGGGCATTGGCATTCAGCAGTGCAAAGTTCGCGATGCGTGGTTTGGCATCTGCACTCGCTCGCGAGATGGGGCCCCATGGCATTCACGTTGCACATGTGATTATTGACGGTGTCATAGATACACCGGGCGTACGGCAGCGCTACAAACTCAAACCGAATGAGCCGCTCCTTAACCCGGATGCAATCGCGGATACCTATTGGGCTTTAGTTCAACAAGAGCAGAGCGCGTGGAGCTTTGAGGTAGATGTACGCCCATATAATGAAGAATTTTTCACCTAGACGGCTCTGTTTTGTATAGACATATATGGGCGATGTAACCTCGCCCATACCTAAAATGTACTTGCGCGCGTTGTTAACGGACACCACCGCGTCGTTTCTAGATGACTGAGAAGTACTGCCTTCGCTGCAGAGGTGCCAATACGATAGAGTGCATGGACAGCATCACCGCGTACATACCGGTTCTCATCAAAAAGCACATTTTGCAGCCCTTCAACGGCCTGTGCAGCATTTTCACCAATTCGGGCAAGTGCAAAAACTGCGTTGCGTCTTACGCCAACGTTCTCATCTCTCAGTGCCTCAACCAAGCCTGAAACTGCTAATGAACTAGATTGACTAGTTGTCCCCAATGCTTCTACAGCACACGCCCGCACAGAAACGGAGGCATCCTGAAGTGCGTCAATTAAGGTAGGCACTGCAGCTTCTGCCTTCACCCCCAGGTCTCCGAGTGCTTCTGCAGCGTTGCTTCTGACATATTCGCGCGCATCAACCAACGCGCCCTGTAATGCCTCAACAGCCGGCGTTCCGACAGCATTAAGCGCGTAACATGCATTTCGGCGCATCAATTCCGATTTGTCGTAGAGGCAGTTTACTAATGGCGCGACTACTTTTTCTCTGTATAAACCGAGTTGATATGCCGCACGCAATCCTGTTGATTCGGAGCTGCTATTTAATTCTGCTATTAAGGTTGAGAGACGCGCGCTTTTAGAATCTACATCGAGCGATTGCAAATCTCCATTATTCTCCGCACCGCGGTGCCAGTTCCAGAGATGTTTGAACATCTCTTGATGCTCTGGCGCATGAACTTCCTGACCATTCACCCATTCTGTCTCGCGGTTCGCCCATGTGGATGATTGCGGTTCTGACATGCGTGCATATAGAAATTTCATCATGTACCGCTTTTTGTCGCTCATGTTCGGCATAGCACGGTGCCACAGATCATAGTTTGCCAAAGCAACAGTGCCGGCTTTTCCAGAGATTGGCTGTTCAGGTGATATTTCCGCGCCCTCGCGGGTACTGTAGTAGTGGCTCATCGGGACAACCGCTGTCGGTCCGAGTGCAACCGGTGTATCTTGTGGGTAATAGAAGAGCAGTAACCGGCGGGTATGATGCGACCGGCGTTTTCCGCCATCTTGATGCATGCTCTGCCCATTGCTACCAGGCGGATTGTAGTGCGGATGCCGGTGCGGCTGCATGTAATAATCATGCCCCAGCAGGCTTGTCAAAGCGCCTTTGACGTTTGGCTCGTCAAGCACCTTCTGAATCTCAGGGATCCGTGGGACCAGGTTATTCCCCGGATTGCCCTCTTTTTCAAAAACAGCCACAGTTTTTTCATAGATAGATTCGTGAAATTGCGCAGGTAATGTGGTTTCGACGGTGACATACCCGTTTACAATGAAATGCCGCATCTGCGCATCCGTTAAAAGCTGATCTGCCATTTTTTCCCTCCTCAAATATTTACAGAAATCTGAGTACATCAATTATGGCATAACATGTCATGATTTGCAAGAGGAAATTCTGCGAACCTCTGTCTTTTTGGATGAAGAGAGCTCTACGCTCTTTAAGTATCTTTTCTATTCCTTCAAAGTGTTCACCAAGTTAGTAAGAGAACTAACTGCACACTCCAACCCAAACAAAACCAAAAATTTAATTAGGGAGCAGTTAGCAGGGCGGAGATGTGAATTAGAAAAGCAACACCAATCATGTTCATTTCGTGTAAGCCAGTTAATTACAATATAACATTGTGCTATTTGAAAGAAAAATCTATATTAAATTTACAAAATTATGGTAAAATATCACACAAAATTAAGTAGAGGTTTTGAAGATGCGACGAAGTTTTGAAAAATCGCTGGCATGGCGGAAACGCGCCAAATCTGCATTAGTCGGGGGTGGGCAGCCGCACAAACAGAGCCAGCCCCCACAACCCATTATGATTGCCGGTGCAAAAGGCGCGCACTTCTGGGATGCGGATGGAAACGACTATATTGACTACCTCATGGGTTACGGGCCGATGATACTCGGGCATGCCTACCCCACTGTAAATGAGGCGGTAGCAAAGTACCTTGAACGTGGTAATGTCTACAACTTTGGGCATACTCTGGAAATTGAACTTGCTGAGAAATTGGTTCAGATTATCCCGTCGGCAGATAGAGTCGCTTACTTTGTCGGTGGTTCCGATGCCACAACCGGTGCGATTAAGTTTGCTCGTGCCTATACAGGCAGAGAAAAAGTCATCCGCTGCGGTTACCACGGTTGGCACGATTGGTGCAGCCATGCACGCGGCCACCTATCAAGTGCAGCGTCTGCAACGTTAAGCGTCGATTTTAACGAACTAGAGGCACTCGAAGACCTTTTTAAAACATATCCAGATGATATCGCCTGCTTCATTACAGAGCCCTCTGGACACGAACTTCCCAAAGAAGGCTATCTGGAGGAGGCAAAAGCACTTGTTAATGCGAACGGCGCACTTATAATTTTTGATGAGGTTAAGACCGGTTTCAGATACGCCCTAGGCGGCGCACAAGAGTATTTCGGCGTTACGCCCGATATGTCAGTTTTCGGGAAGGCCCTTGCAAACGGCTTTGCCACGGCAGTCGTCGTAGGTAAACAAGAAATTATGGATGATGTCGCTGATGTATGGGTAGCCGCGACATTCCACGGTGAAGTCTCACTCGTAGGAGCGGCAATTGCGACAATTCAGGAATTGGAGGCCTCCGACGGTGTCGCCTTCATGTGGAAACAGGGCCAAAAACTGTTGGATGGCTACAAGGAAATGACTGCACGACTCGGAATTGATTGTACACGTATCGGCGGAATTGGACCCATGCCGTTCTTCGGTTTAACTTCGGATGCTACTGAACAGTTTCGCAAAACCTTTTATCAAACAACCTTGGATGGAGGTTTGTACCTGCCAGAGGGACATATCTGGTTCATGTCTATCTCGCATACGGACGAAGATATTGCAAAAACGCTGACCGTTTCTGAGGACGCGCTCAAACGCGCAAAAGCAGCAGCCTAACGACTGCACCAACCGTCATCTAATAATGGAGAAATGCTATTATGGCAATAGAGATGCATCACACCAAACCTTTTATTGTAGATAAAAACTTGGGCTCGGCACTTGACGTGGATAAAACCGAGCTGACCGCGACAACCTCCGACGGCACAGCAGTTGTTCCGCCAACGCAAGAGCAGAAGTACCTCTTTGATATGCGAGGCTGGCTTTTAGTGCCGGGCATCCTATCAGGCGACGAACTCGCGGAAATGCAAGAATTCGGTTACCGCCTCCATCATGAACCGGAATCCATACCAGAACATGAACGCTCCCCGCTCGGTGGACCGATGCAGAAATTAGCTGATCATCCGCATGTGATCGGGTTTCTGAATGAGTTCCTTGCGCATCCTGCCTTATCAAGCCAAGCGTGCTACGGGTTCCGAATGGAGTCATGTAACATGTTCTACCGAACGGTGGGCGATGGGCACTTTGGCCCCCATAACGGGAACGGCATGCTCCGTTTTCCAGGGGACTCACACCTCTATCGGTGTATTCCGGGAAAGGCGTACAGCGGATTGACACGCGTCGTATGGGAACTCAACCCTGTCAAATACCGGGAAGGCGGGACACTGTTCATCACAGCGAGCCACAAGGCAGTATATACGGCTCCGGATTCCATTCAAACACCGGACTCCCCGATCTGGGATACTTATGCCTGCCCTGCCGGCTCCCTCCTCTTTTTCACAGAGGCATTGACACATAGCACGCATCAATGGACGAATGCTGAAAACAACCGGCTTGCTATTTTTAGCTGTTATAACACTGTTAACAGCAAATGGCATGATTGGGAACCGCATCCGAAGCTGCTCGCGGAGATGCCCACAAAACGGCAGACGCTTTTCCGACCCGTCCGTGCCGCGAACAATTTAATCGGCGAAACCTATCGGCATTAAAGCCCTCACGGTGAGCCCATCTTGAAAAGAGGAGAAGATTCGATGAGATAGGAGCCGTAACCAAACAGTTTGTTCAGAAGTCTCCAGCCAAGAGAACTTCTTGCACGGCACAGACTGTCCAAGCGACGACAATTTACAAAGCTGCAGCCGGGGTTCGCTAGCCTTGTGTTCCTTGCCTTGATTTCCAGTACCTATAAAACGTCCATGCGCCGGATGCCACAAGCAGAACCAACAAACAGATTAGGCCCATATTGATGAGGTTGCGTTTCCGATTCAACTCCCACAACCGTTTACTTGCCTCTTTCGCCGCGGATGTTCCCTTTTGTGCTTTCGCTTTGACCTGTTCCCAATACCTTTTCGCAAGTGCCGGCTGTCCATGCTGCTCCGCAAGTTTGGCTGTCACAAGCAGATAGGTTACGTCTTGAACATCTACATTATCGACAGCCTCAGCGAAGGAACTAAGCAATAAAACCGTTAAATCAGGGGACATCGTCGGAAAATCTGTAGTGAGCTCAATCCCGTTCTGGAAAGCAGTAAGTGCCCCCTGAGGACTGCCCAGGTCAAATGCAATTTGTGCCATTTCAAACCAGGTTTTTCTTTCGAGAGAGAGCGGTTGCTCTATTGAAGTGTAGCCGTCAAACGTGAAAGTAGCGGAACCGTAGTTGAGCTCCCCATGTTTCGCACTGAGCGTATAAGTTTCGCCAAGGGTTAGTAAACCGGGAGATTTCCATTCATCGAAACGGTAGGTGCCGTCTTCGGAAGCGACTTGTTCATAATTTGTTCCGTTAATCCAGACGCGTGTACCTGCAATTGATTGCCCAGAGGCATCCGTGGTAGTCCCGAAAACTGCAATAGGTTCAAGTGCCCAAGCGAGGTGAACCGATTCTCCGAGAACTAAATGCAACTCGGCAGTCCTGGCATCTGGAATAACGTAGCCTGCTTTCTTCACCGTGACGGTGGAGGCCCCTTTTAACAAATTGTCCGTGATAAGTTTTGGGGTTTGTCCAACCTCTACATCATTAAGAATAATTTGCGCGCCTTCCGGAAAGGTGGTAATTTTAAGAGCTGGGCTCAGTTTGAGCAGTGCTGCTTCAACGTCGCCAGTCGGTGCAAGAATACCTTCCATAAAATTGGGATTCGTTCTCAATACTTCATAAACCTCGATGATGCTGAGTTGTCGGTTATCATTAACATCAACTGCGTCGGTTGTCAGCGCTGTGTTAATTTCCTGCAGAAGGGAGTTCTCGCCAATAGCGTTTGCGGTTTCTGCAGATTGAATTGCGTTCAGCGCGGCTGTGCCGAACGTCTCTCGGTTAGCATAATAGGCATTGAGGTTTGTATCGTTCGTGTAACCGTCAACGATAACAACAGTTGAATCCGTACCCGCTTCCTTAAACCACTGATTTAATACAGCGTCAGCGATTCCGCTATCATCGCCTTGTGTCAATAGGTGCATGGTATTCATGCCCCTTGGTTTGGTAACTGTCCCGTGATAGAGAAAGATGAGGGTTTGTTGTTCTTGTGTCTTATTTCCGATTTGCTGGAGCATCGCATGGATTTCTTCGCTTGTGGCGCGCTCACCTTCAATATGATGGAGTTGTTCGCTCGGTACCTTCCCCCGGGTAACGAGCAATTTGATGAGAGCATCCAGCGATTCATGTGCACGTGCATCCGGTGTTGCATCTACAATAAGCCAGACTGTGCCAGAATCAACAAGAACAGCTGAAACTGCTGGCACAGATAAAATTAATACGATAAAAAAAACTGTGAGGATGATATTGAGTTTTGACATTTTCCTAAATTCCTAAATTCAGTTAAAATCGGATTGCTTCCAGATGTTCCTCGTGCCCGGACTAAAAACCTTTCTAATCCGTCAGGAGCAATACATCTTTAGTTTAGCATAATTCTAAGTTGATTGCCAGAAAAAACGTTGCAATGAGACGTTAAGATTTCTAAACTTTTATGGCAAAACTGCGTCTAAAAAATATAAGATTTGTTTGCAAGTAGGCAATTGCGTAATGTATTGTAAAATTTCAGAGAACTTTTCGCCGAGGTATCGGTTTAAATTGTAAGAAACACTCTTCCGTATAACGACCAAATAGCGTAAATCTTAACTTTTAACCAAGCGTGTAAGGAGATGCTGATGATTCAACGGAAAACTCGGTTCACTTTTATCCTGATTATTCAGTTTACTATGGTTCTTTGTATTAGTGGTGTTGCCCAAGAACCGGCCAGTGAATTGGACTTATCCCAACCTTTAACACTTGAACAATGTATTCAGATAGGGTTGGAAAAATCGACCAATATGAGAAATGCGCGGTTGAACCTCGCGATTCAAGAGCTCCGCGTGAAAAACGCACGAGCCGGCTATTTCCCGCAAATTTTCGCCACCGGCAACTACGATTTTTCTGACCGGATTGACTTCGGATTTGAACCGGAAAACTACAACTTAGGTTTGAGAGGGCAATACACGCTCTGGGATAACGGTCAGCGCGAAGGGAACTATGCACAAGCGAAAGAGCGTTTGAGTGCCACTTCAAGCCGCAATAAGTCAATTAAACAGAATTTAATTTCTCAAATCACAGAAGCCTACTATAATGTCCTCAAATCGCAGGAATTGGTCAAAGTCAGTGAACAGATTTTGGAACGTTCCCAAGAAAACACGCAGCGTACTCGTGATTTTGTCGAAGCCGGCTCCCTCATCCCCGCCGATGTTGCGACAGCCGAAGTACGTGAAGCGAATGATGTATTGTCGCTGCTGAACAACCGGAATGCACTTCAGATCGCCCAGGCACGGTTACCACAAATCGTCGGCTTGGATCCAGGCGTGTTAATTACCGTCGCAATAGACGAATCTTATCAGTTATATCAGCAGCGCGGCACCATTCAAAAAATAGAGATCTCTATCGAGGAAGCCATCCAGATAGCTTTGAGCAATCGTCCTGAATTTCAAGAAACACAATCGCAGCTGAAGGAACAAGAATGGACGCTCACGTTGGCAAAATTGCAGCGGTGGCCACGGCTAAACGCAGACGCAGACTACAATGTGAATCTTGATGACTATCTTCGGGAGCGCGAGGATTTCTCAGATTTCCGAAGTTGGAGTATAGGGGCTTCTCTTAATTTTACCTTATTTGATGGCGGCATTCTTAGCAACCGCGTTAAAGAAGTACAACTGCAACTCGAACAGACGCGTGAAGCGGCAAGCGAGCTAGAACGTTCTGTCGCACTCGACGTAAGACAAGCGTATCTGAATCTCAAACGCAGTGAGACTGCTGTTGACATCTCCAAAACGCAGGTTCTTAATGCGCAGTTGAGCTTGGATGTCATCCAGGGGCGTTTTGAAGTTGACAAGGCAATTCTACTTGAATTACTGGATGCGCAAACAGGATATGCGCAAGCACTGACAAACCAAGTTAATGCTTTCTACGATTACAAAATCGCTCAAACCCGTTTACAAGATGCAATGGGAGTTTTACAGTAACCATGAAGAATAGAAAGAAATGGATTATCATTAGTGGCGCTATCCTGGTTGTTATCGCTGCCTCGACGATTACCCTCTCCCGAACTAATATGCTCCCCGGCAAAAAACCTAAAGATAAAGAAGCGAAGCACGAGGTTGTCCGGCGTGGAGAATTTCTTGTCAAAGTCCGTGAATCTGGAAACCTACGTTCACTTATTGAAGTAGATGTACGCTCAAACGTTGAAGGCGAAATTCAGAAAATTTTCGTCGAAGAAGGTGATCTTGTTGAAATCAACCAACCCTTGCTTCAAATTGATGACAAACAGATCTTAGAGCAGAAAAAACAAGCTGAAGCAAATAAGGAAGCCCGAGAAGCGGAGCTCAAACAAGCAGAACTTCGAATTGAAATCACCGACAAACAGCAGACAAGTAGCCTACTTCAGGCGCAAAACAGTGTCGCTAAAGCTAGAGCGGCTTTAACATCCTTCATTGCAAATAAGAACCAACGAATAAACGAGGCAAAAACCCTTGTAGTCACAACACAAAACGAACTCAACCAAGCTAAAATTAATCTGAGTCAGGCAGAAATCGCCCATGAACAAGCGAAACTAAGCCTTGACCGTGGCAACACAGCCGTTAAATCATCTAAAATTTCGTTTGAGACAGCAGATGCCGAATATAATCGGAATAAAGACCTCTATGAGAAAAAATTGGTTTCAAAGCGGGCCCTAGAGGAATCACAAACCCAACTTGCCAATGCAGTGTCACAATACGAAAACGCTCAGAAAGAGGTGGAATCGCAATTGAATACTATTACCTCCCAATCACAGAACATTGAGGCGATGAAGGAGGTAATTGAAAGTCGAAAAGCGACTCTCACACTCAATCAACAGAACGTTGAGACGTTAAAAGAGTCGCAGAAAGCGCAAGAAAAGCAGCTGCAAGTCGATTTGGAAAATGCAGAGGCACGGCTCGAACAGATTCAAGAGACAATTGATGAAGAAAAAGAGTTGACCAAGCATGCACGTGTAGGGGCCCAAGCAAGTTTACTTCAAGCAGAGAGCCAACTCAAGTCTCAGGAGGAGCGCCATGGCTGGACAACAGTCACTGCCCCTATCTCAGGAACCATTACGCGCCTTATTGTAGAAGAGGGCGAAATTATTACATCCGGACGTTCTGCGTTTTCGCGCGGCGATGCTATCATGCGCATCGCTGACCTGAATCAAATGATTGTCAGAACCCAAATCAATCAGGTTGAAATCGGAAAAATAAAAATAGATCAGCGTGCTGAAATCACTGTCGATAGCCATCCCAACAGTATTTTCGAGGGAAGAGTCAGGGAAATTTCACCCAGCGCGACCCAGCAGAATCAACAAAATCCAAATGCTGTGATTACATTTGAAGTTGATATAGAGGTTATCGGCTCGCCCCCAGAACTCCGCCCTGGAATGTCTGCTGATGTGGACATCATCGTCTTTGAAGAACCTGGTATACTGCAGCTGCCTATCGCAGCGGTCCTGAATCCGGAGATTTTCACCGTCAAAGCCAACTTAACGACCGATGCCCTCACGCAATTTCAGCCCGGGCAAGAACTGAAGATGCGCAGCCTCATCGGAAAAGAATTCAATGGACGCGTCGGACAAGTTTCACCAGAAAAGCAACGCGGGAACCTTGAAATTTTGCTTGACGAGAAGCAGCAAGGCTTACGGACCGGTCCAACAGAGATTATCATTGTGCTCTCTGACCAAAAACAACTGACCGGAATAGAAGCCCGAATTGATAGTGAACGGCAGTTCTTTGTGAGACTTGACACCGGTGAATCACACAAAAAGGATGAGGATCAGAAGGAAAAAGGCGCAAAAACACACATAAAAGTCGGGCAGCGCAATAACACCCACTTTCAAATCATAGCCGGACTCAAGGAAGGCGACCGGGTTTTTGTGCCTTCTATGATGGAATTAACACAAGGTTCAGGGGACAACGACGAGGGCTCTTCAAAATAAGTTTTCATCTTAAAAATAAACGGAAAACTTGTCCTTGTGATATTGAAAGCTTAATTTAGATGAGGTGCGATGCAATGTTAATTAATGTCAGAGATTTAACAAAAATCTACCAAATGGGCGATGTACAAGTACACGCCCTACGGGGCGTTACCTTTACGGTAGCATCCGGAGAGTTTATCGCAATTATGGGGCCCTCCGGTTCCGGAAAATCAACCATGATGGATATCCTAGGGTGCCTTGCGACACCCACATCCGGCGAGTACTTCCTTGAAGGCGAGGAAGTTGGTAAACTTTCGGATAACCGGCTCGCAGACATCCGAAATAAAAAAATCGGGTTTGTCTTTCAGTCTTTCAATCTGCTACCACGGACAAGCGCGCTCCACAACGTTGAACTCCCACTTATTTACTCAGGCATCGGCAGAAAAGAACGCAAGCGCCGTGCCTTTGGGGCACTTGAAGCAGTCGGACTAGCTGACCGTGTAGATCACAAGTCAACGGAGCTCTCCGGTGGGCAGATCCAGCGGGTCGCGATCGCTCGTGCCTTAGTAAATAGCCCATCCATGATCTTTGCTGATGAACCTACCGGAAACTTGGACACGCGCTCCGGCAGCGAAATCATGGCAATTTTCAACCGCCTCAATAATGATGGTAACACTATTATCATGGTAACACATGAACCCGAAGTAGCGGAGCATGCAAAACGCGTCCTACACATTCGAGACGGATTAATTGAACGTGACGTAAAACAGAATGGAACTGAATAATATATTATACCCGGACGAAAATAGCAGACTTAACCTGACGGTAGGTAGGAACACCTCTTAAATAAGGTTTGGCACTTTTAAACGCTATATGCATTGCGTCAGAATCACCACCCCCGCCCGACTGCACTTTTCCCTGATCGACCTAAACGGGGTTTTAGGCAGGATCGACGGCGGATTCGGTTTGGCAATCGCTAAACCGACTTTCAATATCATCGCTGAACCTGCAACAAGGATTCAGGTGGATGCTTCTCTGTACCAGGAACGCGCTTATAAAATTCTCACAAGGCTCCAGCAAATCCATGCGTTCCCAGGCATCAAGTTAAAATTCACTGCTGAGATCCCAATGCATAGCGGGTTCGGGTCCGGTACACAACTCGCCCTTGGTATTGCGAACGCAGTGAATGTTCTATACGAACTCCGGTTAAATGTTTTGGAACTAGCCAAGGCTGTAGGGCGCGGCGGGACCTCAGGCATCGGGGTTGCAGCATTTGATACCGGCGGATTCATCGTAGATGGAGGGCATCGTTACCCTGAACAGAAAGCCTCTTTCCTACCGTCTTCTGCAGGCAGCAACATTCCGCCACCCCCGATTTTACTCCGATACCCATTTCCAGACTGGCCACTCTTAATTGTTATCCCAAATTGTTCTCGCATTTATGGCGAAGCAGAATTAGAACTATTTCGGACTTTGTGCCCACAACCCAAATCGGTTGCACCGAAACTTACGCATCTTCTTCTCTTTCAGGTACTCCCCGCTATCCTTGAAGAGGATATGCCCACCTTCGGCAAAGCATTAAACCGCATTCAAACGTTTGGGTGGAAGAAGGTTGAAATTGATGCACAAGGAGATGAACTGCAACAGACACTTGAGTTCCTACAGAACAACGGGGCATTAGGCGCAGGAGTTAGCAGCTGGGGGCCAGCGATTTGTACCGTTAGTGCAACACCTGATAAGTTAAAACAGAAAACGGATGCCTTCCTGAAAACGCTACCGAACGGCGGTACCTGTTTTATGACGCGTGCAAACAACACCGGCGCACGAGTGGTAATAGACTGAAGCCAGTGGATAGCAGCCCATCTTGAAAACTCGATAAACCTAAAAAAAAGGACGGACCGAATGGTCCCCCCTTTAAATGTATAACACACCGTCCAAGGATATTGGCTTTAGGAATAGTAAGGATTGACACCTGCCGTGTGGTCTGTTGCATCAATCACGCGCTTAATTTCCGGAAATGCTTCCTGAATCATCGCTTCAATACCGTGTTTGAGTGTGACATTCGCCATCCCACAACCTTGACAGCCTCCGCCCATGTGAATGTAAACGGCTTCATCTTCAACGTTCAGGAGCTCTACCTGCCCGCCGTGTGCTGCAACAGCAGGATTAATCCGCTCATCAATCAGTTTTTGAATTTCTTGTGCCTTTGGATTATCCCATGTAGGCGTGTTCGGGTTCTCGATCTGGAACCCGCTCGCATTCAAGTCGTCGACATAGTCAATCACTGCTCCGGTAAGATTCTCCGCGCTGTTGGCATCAACGAATACATTAAAATTATCACATTCAATGATAATATCATCCACTTCAACTTCAGTTGCTAAACCGAGATTGTACTCAAATGCCGCAGCGGTTCTACCTTTAATACTGATGCGTAGTCCGGCGATGTCAACTTCTTCTGCTTGTATGACAGCGTAAACCTTCTCTTGCGCAGCTGCTGTGACTTTGAGCAAAGGGGCTTCGGTCTCCTTGGGTTGTTTCTTCAAGAAATTTTTCATATTCTTTTCCCCGTAGGCGTTGCACGCCTTGAAGGACTGCAGCGTTCAGGCAGCAGTCCGGTTTGTTCGTGTGGTTCGTACGTGAAGCTCTCCCATTTCGTGGTAAATTTTACGCAATTGTGCAATAGCGTAGATTTCCAACTGGCGGATGCGCTCACGGGTTACGCCCAAAACATCCCCAATTTCTCTCAGCGTCTTCCGTTCTCCGCCTTTCAGACCCAGTTCCTCATCTTCCAGTCCAAAACGCATCTTCAGCACCTTCTGTTCCCGTTCCGGTAATTTACTGAGAAATTGTGCCACCAAGTCCTTGTTAATCGTTTCCGCAATCGGACCTTGGTCTTCACTGCTTGCAGGGTCCGCGATTAAATCGCCGAGTGTCGCTGCAGTACGCTCATCACTCAGCGGTGAATCCATAGAAACAGTATCTGCATTAAAAACGAGGATTTCCTCAACTTGTCTAACCGTGAGGTCTAATGCTTCTGCAATTTCGGCACGTGTGGGTTCACGCTGTAATTCTTGGCACAAGGACGCATACACGGAATCAAACTTATTCATCTTCGTCACGATATAGGACGGCAGCCGAATCGACCTAGAGAAATTCTCAAGGGTTCGCTTTATCGACTGCTTAATCCACCAGATAGCATAGGTGCTGAACTTAAATCCTTTCCGGTAATCAAATTTGTTCGCTGCTTTAATAAGCCCGATATTTCCCTCTTGGATCAGATCTTCTAGCGGCACGTTGCGTCCTTGGTACTTGACTGCAATTGAAATGACGAGCCGTAAATTTGCCTCTACCAATTCATCCCGTGCATCCATATCACCGGCCTCAATTCGCTTTGCCAGTTCTGCTTCCTCTTCGCGGGACAACAGACGATGCCCGGCTACATTCCGAAGCCAACTTGTTAAAGCACTCCGATCGCCGCCAACGTAACTTTCTGTGAGCTCTCCCTCATTAAGTGAATAGGCCCCATCAATATACGTATCAACACTTCCAATATTCTCTGTTTCACCGAAAAACTCGGTTTCCATTCTACTCCTCTCCTTATCTGAAATTTTGACATAGTGTTAGACTAATAATACATCATATTTAAACGTTTTGTCAACTAAATTGTTTAATAAAAAATGACAATATTCAAAAATAGACATAACTTAGAGATAATTTAGCAGAAAATCTCCCAAAATTCAAGATAAAATTAAACTCACCCCCATTTTTTGTAGAACGCTTATGATAAACGGTTTCATTACCTACACTTGTTGGAGGGACGGAAATATCAACCCGCTTTCCTATCTTTGTTCTGTATTCAGGCTGCCGCTTCGCACTCGTACGCCATCCTAGCCGCGCATAACCCCAGTTTCCTCTAACCAGACTTTCAAGGGAACATCCACATCCTTGGGAGAAAAATGACCATTCGCGTTCGTACCTCCTCCCAGCAGCTGCTGACGAATCGGATCGGCGCGATCAAACATCTCTTCCGGAATCGTCATATCGTCTTTACTCCGCAGCCAGCGGTACCCATAGCCGTAAAATAGCCCTTTTCGCGTAATAGCAGACTCATTTTCACTCCGCGCATGCCAAATCCGACGGTCAAAGAATACTGCAGCGCCTGGCTTACAGCACACAAGTATCGCCCCCTCCGGAGGAGAACCATCTACTGGGAGTTCTAAAGTATCCAAGAGATGGCTACCGGGAATCATGTACAAATTTCCGCGCCCTGTTTCTGAACAGTCGGAGAGCCAATACACAACCTTTATCGAAAGCCGCGGGCGTGGCGAACTTTCAATCTCTATATTGACACGACCGCTATCCTGATGCCATCCTAACGGCGCTGGATTACCCCGGGACATCTCAGGGCGCGGCGGCGTGATAATCAGATGGCTATGGTAGCAGTAAATGTTCCAGCCCAAAGCACCCCACACCTTCGGAAACGTTTTATATCAATCCAAAATGTTGACGAATAGCTGATCTTTCCCGAGAACATTGGGATAGAAAAAGTTTTGGGTTTCTGTCAGAGGCTTTTTGGTATACGCATCGTAACCTGCATCAAGATGCGCTTGGTAAATGCTATCAACACGGTTCTCAAGCCGTTCAACGAGCGCCAGTGGCAGCGCGTTTTCCACAATAAAATATCCTTCTTCGTTCAATCCACGGAGTTGTTCAGCCGTGATTTGATGCTGTAGATGCCGCTCATCAAGCATACTCCACTCCGCTTGCACCTTCCCGTTCCCATTCAATACTTTTCTTGCATTTTGAACAAAACGCCGTTCTGGCGCGTTGCGTCAGACGTTGCCGTTTCCACTCCTGACTGCATCCGCAGCGTCCACGCCAGCGCGGCAGTGTATGTTCAACTCGGTGACACCGTTCCGCTGTGCATCCGATCCGGCGCGCAGTCGCCTTCCATATCACATCATGCCCGTGCCCAGGCCCGACTATCGCATGTGCAATTTCGTGCAGGATGGTATTTACAATGTTTCCTTTAGAGGCTTTCAAGCAGTAACTAACTGAGAGCGTAATCAACTTCTCCTTATACCGACATATCCCACCGCGCGCTGGCGCGAGGTCGAATGCGAGCCGCCAGCCTGCTTCAAGTCCACTTTCGGCTTCATGCTCCCGGATGAATTGCTGACCCAATGCTGCAATGTCGGTAAGCGTCATAGCGGGTTTTGGCGCACTCCCACTCACTGTCATTGCACCGTACGGGACCTTCCACAGTGTGCCTTGCGGTGTTGCTACCTTCGCCCGCCGGGGTAATAGTTTTTGGACGGTGCCTTGCAGCGTCCCTGTTTTGATAGTAAATGCTACTTTCGTCCCTGGTGGGTACGCCGCGCCTTCAAATTTAGCTGTCACAATATTCATTGATTTCTTCTTTCGGTTATGGTTTGTGCTACCTTCGTAACCTTAACTCCTTGCAACCGCAGGAATAGCGATACTGATATTGTCAATAAGCGGAGGTAACATTATTGAGAAGTTCTGTCAGTGTGTATCGGAACATCAATCACAATCTCGTTGTGGAGTGCTCGTAATTTAGAATTGGATAATTTCACGTGCCATTAGCCAATAAGCCTAAAACCTATTCCACACTCCGGCGGGTGACTTCAATTACAAATTACAAGGTTTCCTCCCAAAATTCCCGGATTCTCAATAATTCTAAACATCATTAACTCCCTTAAAATACGTTAATTTTATGCATATAATTTACCTCAACTCACCCATTTATGGCAAGTAATTTATTTGCAATTGTGTTATAATACCGCTATGAGTTATGCGTGTGCTGCCTCTCTCTAAGAAAAAGGGAGCATCAATAGTACATGCTGAGCGTGATTGTTTTTAGCGAAAGCACGTCTATCAAATTTGCGGAAATCCGGTCCAATAAGGAGGAATCGGCATGGGTTTTAAATTTGGATATAGTACGTTACGTTGGCAAACGCCAGATTTTGAGGAGCTTCTGACGCAATTGAAGGGAGCCGGTTGGGACGGTTGGGAGATGCGCCAATCGTTAGACTGGGTAGGAACGCCCCAACGTATCCGGCGATTGTGCAATAATGTCGAGCTGCCGATCGCGGCTGTCACAGCACGCGGTTTGCCGATTGACAAAGACTGGAACCAGATGGAACTTAATAAGAGGCGAATTGACTTTGCAGCAGAAGTAGAGGCCGACTGTTTCATGTTCATGGGTGCCGGTAAACCGAAAGACCGGCCCGTGGATCACTCTGACCTCGCCGCACTCGCTGATGTCTCAGAGGAGTGGGCAGAGTACGCAGCCCAATTCGATTTGGATGTCTGTTATCATATTCATACCAATACGACGGTCGATTCCATAGACGATTGGGTGAAATATATGAGCCTCCTCCGAAAATGTAAACTCTGTATTGACGTATCGCATTCCGCGCTCTGGGGCTTCGACCCGATTGAATCCATCCGACGCTACAGCGACGCACTCGTTTATGTTCACCTGCAGGATTATTCCAATGTCACAGGCGGGAACGGCACCGCATACGATGTCGATTGGGTCGATGTTGGCGGTGGAGCCGTTATGGACTTCCCCGGAATTATGTCTACCTTGGAAGAACTCGGCTATGATAGATGGATTACCGCCTGCCCAGGGCAGGTTGAGTCTCGTTCCGATCTCGAACGCATGTCAGTCAACCGGGAATATCTCCACCAATTGGGGTACTAGGAGTACAAAGGAAGGAAAACTATGACAAAGCCGGAGGGCATAGAGAAAAAGATGGCGAAAGAGCCCCCGACGAGATTTGCACAGAACGTCCGCATCGATAAAAAAACGCAATTCCGATCGATCCTCGCTACAGATTGCGGAAGCACAACGACTAAGGCGATTCTGATTGAGAAACGCGGCGCTGAATATCATCTCATTGTACGCGGCGAAGCACCGACAACCGTTGAGGCACCCGTTGAGGATGTAACAGCCGGCGTTATCAACGCTATCACCGAAGTAGAAGAACTCGCCGGACGCAAATTGCTGCAAGATGACAGAATACTCAAACCACAACGCGGCAACGAAGGCGTGGATCTCTACATTTCAACAAGCAGCGCCGGCGGCGGACTACAGATGATGGTTGCAGGGGTTGTCAGAAACCTCACCGCAGAAAGTGCAGAACGTGCCGCACTCGGAGCAGGCGCAATTGTGATGGATGTCATCGCCTCTAACGATAAACGACTGCCACACGAAAAAATCGAGCGCATCCGACACCTGCGACCGGATATGCTACTCCTCTCTGGCGGCGTTGATGGCGGGACCACAGCACACGTGGTTGAACTCGCAGAAATCATCGCCGCCGCACGCCCGCAGCCACGATTAGGCATTGCTTATGAACTCCCGCTTATCTATGCAGGCAATAAAGACGCGCGCGAACTCATCAAGAAATGCTTGGAAGATGTTATGTCTTTGCAGATAGTAGATAACCTACGGCCCGTCTTAGAACGGGAAGAACTAATGCCCACACGACATAAGATTCAGGAACAATTCCTTGAACATGTGATGGCACACGCACCGGGCTATAAGAAACTTATCGATTGGACCGATGCACCCATTATGCCCACACCAGGCGCCGTCGGCGCAATTATCCAGACTGTTTCAGCGAAACTGGATATTGAGGTAGTCGGCGTGGATATTGGGGGGGCTACGACAGATGTGTTTTCAGTGTTCAAAAACCGAGAAGCAGAACCTATTTTCAACAGAACCGTCAGTGCAAACCTCGGCATGAGTTATAGTATCTCCAACGTCCTGGCTGAGACAGGTTTAGAGAACGTCTTGCGGTGGGTGCCTTTTGACATAGACATCGGGGCACTGCGGAACCGGGTGAAAAACAAAATGGTCCGCCCCACAACCATCCCACAGACACTTGAAGCACTGATACTGGAACACGCAATTGCACGCGAAGCACTCCGCTTAGCTTTTGAACAACACAAACAACTCGCCGTTGAATTGCGAGGCATCCAGCAACAGCGCACGATTTCTGAAGCATTCGACCAGACAGAAAGCGGACAGTCTCTCGTGAATATGCTCAGCTTGGATATGCTTGTCGGAAGCGGCGGGGTACTCTCTCACGCACCACGGCGACAGCAAGCGATGCTGATGATGATCGACGCGTTCCAACCGGAGGGGCTCACACATCTCGCTGTCGATAGTATCTTCATGATGCCGCAACTCGGGGCACTCGCACAAATCAGTCCAGAAGCAGCCACACAGATTTTTGAACGCGATTGTCTCATTCACTTAGGCACCTGTATTGCCCCTATAGGCGTTGGAAAACAAGGCGATGCGTGCATCACCATGCAACTTCACATCGATGGGAAGCCACCACTGACCGAAGCACTCTACTTTGGTGAACTCCGACTGTATCCGCTTGCACTCGGAGAAAAAGCAACCGTGAAACTCCAACCTGCGCGACGGTTCGATATCGGCTCGGGACGTGGGCAAGACGTTGAGGCAGAAGTCATGGGAGGGGTCGTCGGCTTGGTTGTTGATACACGCGGCAGACCGCTTGAAATTCCTGCTGAGGCTGCCCAGCGTGTGGCGCAGTTTAAAAAGTGGCATAGCGCACTGGATGTATATCCTGCTGAACAATAGGAGAATGCGCAAGGTTGCTTAGCGTATCGAGCTCAGCGTCAAACGCTTCATATCAAAGACACGCGCGATATAGTTTAACGTGTTGCTGCCCAAAACGTTCACGGTAGCAATCGTGCGTGAAAAGAGAGACGCAAAAATTACCGTTCCCCGAGCGTCACAACATAATTTCGCTCATGCCCGTTCCGGGAAATTTTGAGGTCTATCCGCGTATTCGGCTTGGTGCCCGTCACACATCGCAACAGTTCAGGGTAGGTCCGCATGGGCGTGTTATCAAATTCAAGAATAACGTCCCGCGGTAAAAGGCCTATACGGTGTGCCGGGCTATCTTTATGCACCTTTGTGATAATGCACCCTAATTCCCCAGATGTAATTTCGACATCGACCCCGAGCCAGCCACGTGCAACCCTGCCGTGTGTTATTATCTCTTTCGCAGTCATTGTGACGGTTTCAATCGGAATCGCAAACGTGATTTCTTGATGAACCCATCTTTGCGATAACGGTGCAATGCGAAACTCAGTAACTTCCGGTAATCTTGTGTAAACATCCGTCGTGCTGGGTTCCGCGAGGACAGCAAGTATCATTCCGATAGTTTCCCCAGCAGTATTCACAATTGCCCCCCCACTGTTGCCGGGTGTAACCGGGGCATTGATTTTAATCAAATTCGTGCAGAGGTGGTTGGGTAAGGTATCCCACCCGCTGACAATCCCGAAGGAGATCATAGGACTGTTCCCGTAGGAATTCCCTACCGTAACAACCCATGAACCGGTGTCAATTTTAGTGGAATCGCCCTGACGCATCCGCAGAGCAGGCCCGATCTTATCCCTTGGCACCTGAAGGACAGCAATATCAGTCAGACTATCCTCGCCTATCAGTTTGGCGGACGAAGATTTGCCATTATTGAAGATGACCTGGATTGTTTGCACATCTTTATCAAAGGTAGTTGTTGCAATGTACCCATCTGTGTCAATTATAATACCTGACCCAATACTCTGGCTGGTCATCAACATCTTCTGCTGAGTGGTAGGCAATTGGACATGTCGCTGTTGCGTCACGACGACTTTAACAACCGCCGTACGTGCGGACGTGACAACTTTCTGAAATTCTTTTTCAAGCACCTGTAGGGCGCTCTCTTGGGCAATGGATGACGCAGCTGGAGATAAAAGCATGCTCACCAGTGCAGTTAGCAACAAGCCCGCTTTAGATTTAGCAATAACGGGCCAATTCTTCTCGTAAAGTAGATGCACTGTCTGTTTTTTGTTGGATTCGACGAAAACGGGCATTGCCGAAACGCCTAGTATGTAGAAAACTACGAAATTCATGACACGATGATAAACCATTCGTACTGAATTGGACAAAACTTTAACAACCGGGATTAGAAAATTCAAATTATCAGGATGCATCCGTTTATCCTCTGCAGCGCAATCGCTCGCACGCCTCCGATACTAACTAAACGGATTATAAGCCGCCTGCAGTCGGTAGACTCGCATAATTAACACGCTTTAAGATGTAATGTTGTTGCATCGGTTCTGTTGACATCGACCCAGAGATACTCGTGCCACTAAAACTGCGTGGAATGGGCGGAAACGGCAGCCGGATCGGTTCAATCGATTGTTGGACTTCTTCGTCGCTCTGATCGATTTGGACTACCGGTGAATTTTGTGTCCAATCCAACACATCCTTTTGATAAAGGTAAGTGCCAACTGCAGCCAAAATTAACAACGTGATGCCACTGAATGCCCAGCGCGGACGGCCGCATGCAGATAACAACCGCTTCCAGAGCGGCACTGTTTCCTGACGCAGCACGTGCTCACGCGCGAGCTGTTGATGCAGTGTCAATTCAAAGCGCGCGGACGGGGTAACCTGCGGCAATTCTTGTGTCGCTTTTACGGATTTTTCAAACACGGTATACTCATGCTCACACCTCTCACATTCGCTGAGGTGAAACTCAAAACCTTTTAGCGTTTGATAATCCAGTTCATCTTCAAAATAGGCGGAGAAGTGTTCTTCAGCCTGTAAGCAGTTCATAGTGGCTCCATTAAGGGTTTTAATTTATCCTTTAGCATCAGCCGCGCACGACTGATGCGGGATTTCGTCGTGCCGTTCCGCAGTTCTAGTGCATTGCTAATTTCCTCGTAACTCAGGCCCTGAAGGTCGCGGAGAACAAGCGGGAGTCTATATTGCTCCGGCAGCTCCGCAATCGCTTTTCGGACAGCATTCCGGAGCTCTTTCCGTTCCAGTTGAACCTCCGGTTGATACGAGGTATCTGCCGGGGCACTTGCGATGATGTCCATCTCCATGTCCGAATCCGCAGCGTCTCTGTTGTCTATTATGTTATCTACCCAATAGCGGCTCCGACGCCCACGATTCCGAAGCTCATTTTTGCACAGATTTGAGGCGATATGGTACATCCACGTTTTGAATCGGGCCCTCCCCGTTTTGTAACGCGGGGCGGCTTTAAAAATGCGAATGAACGTCTCTTGAGCCAAATCTTCCGCGCTCTCTTTATCACCCAAGAATTGCGCGATAAAATTAATCAGCGGCTGCTGATGTCGACGCACCAACAGCGTAAACGCATTCTCATCGCCTTTCTGAAAACGTTCCATTAATTCATCGTCTAATTCAGACATCAGATCCTCCGGACAGGCTTATCTATAATATACACCTAAATACCGATTTGGTTGCACTTTTTTTTGCCAAGCGTTTTTTGAAAGCCTTGACTCCAAAACGATTGTCGTGTATGATGAAACATGCTTGTCTAAAAAAAATGGACATCTTACACGCTCATTCTAAGGAACATGGTGTCTCACTAAGCGGACATGAACACTAACGGAAATTTTATCATATCTTATTACAGATTGTCAAATGCATAATAACATTGGAGGAACACATGGCTGATCGAACTCAAGACGAAACGGATAAGCCCCTATTGGATATTTTAAAACAGGTCGAAGGACAATGCCGGGAAGGGAACATCCCTATGCTGGGCCCGGAGAAGGCAGTATTTATTGCAGACTGCGTTGAAAAGGCACGCCCCTCACTGATTGTTGAATGTGGAACTGCCATCGGCTACTCCGGACTGTGGATATTACAGCGCCTGAAAGCACTCGGCACCGGACGTTTGATAACGGTTGAGATAGATGCCGACCGGGCCCACCGTGCACGCGCCACTTTTGAAAAAGCACGCGTGGCAAACCTTGTCGATTCGCGCATCGGGGATGCACAAGAGATACTCAATCATATTCAAGAACCAGTCGATTTTCTACTCCTTGACAACAACTTCAGCAACTATTTCCCGTGTTTTCGAGCAATTGAATCACGCTTAACCAATCCAGCCACAGTCGTAGCGGATAACGTAGGCATCGGTGCTAAGCAGATGGCGGACTACCTGACGCATGTCCGCGACCGGTATGAGTCTGAGACGCACTGGTTTGACATAGACCTACCGTGGGTAAAACAGGACGCGATTGAAGTGAGCATCTACCGGCGTTAATCGCTCAAACGCTCTGTTCCCAACCCACGGCAACTGTTTTTTCTAGGAGGATTTTCTAATATGGGTTCACAAACCATAGGCTTAGCTCAAACTGAAATAGACCACTCCTCTCTTTCTGACGATTTTACGGCCATCGCACGGCTGCCAGCACCCACAGATAACGTCGCGATAGCTACCCAACGCTTGGAAGCCGGTACGGAGATGCGCTACAACGGCAAACTGTTTCGCCTATCGCATACCGTCTTAGAAGGGCACCGATTTGCTATCCAACCGATTGCGGTGCAGGCACCACTACTGTCCTGGGGATTACCCTTTGGCGTTGCTGCGCAGCCCATCGCACCCGGCAATTACGTCTGTAACCAGAAAATGATCGATTCTTTGTCGATCCGGAACCTGAATTTCTCGATGCCAGCAGCACCGAATTTTCGTGATATCATGGCACCTTATCTCCTCAATGAGGCTGAATTCTGCCTCGGAGAACAGGTCGCCCGCTACGAACAGGAACGTCATTTTCTAGGATACCAGCGGCCAGGAAGACGAGGAGTCGGGACGAGAAACTACATCGTTGTCATGGGGACAACCGCTCGCACGGCCGGTTTTGTTCGGCAGCTCACGCATCACACTGCAGACATGGCAGAGGCATACCCCAACGTAGACGGCATCGTCGCTGTAACACACACTGAGGCAGGTGAAAGCAAAACACCGAATAATGTGAACATGTTGCTCCGCACCCTCGCTGGGTTCACCGTGCATCCTAATATCGGCGCGATGCTCCTCGTTGATTACGGAACTGAAGCCGTTACAAACAAAATGCTGGCGAATTATATGGCGCAGAACGACTATGCAACCGACGATGTACCCCACCACTTTTTTCAGATACAGGACGGTTTTGAGGCGAGCTTGACACGCAGCAGCGAGATTCTCAACCGATGGCTTGACAGTGTTAACGCCGTCCAACGGACCGAACAATCTTTGGAACATCTCAAAATTGCGCTGCAGTGCGGCGGCTCTGACGCATTCTCCGGCATCTCTGGAAATCCACTCGCCGCTTACGTTGCCAAAGAGGTCATACGTTACGGCGGATGCGCAAACCTCGCAGAAACGGATGAACTTATCGGCGCAGAGGCATACATACTGCAGAACACCAAGGATCTTCCTACAGCACGCAAATTCCTTGATACCATTGAAACTTTCAAGCAACGCGCAGCGTGGCATGGGCATTCCGCAGAAGCGAACCCTTCCGGCGGTAACAATTTCCGCGGACTCTATAACATTGCTATTAAATCAATTGGGGCCGCAATGAAACGGCACCCTGATGTCTGCCTTGACTATGTCATCAATTACAGTGAACTGATGCAGAAGCCAGGATACTATTTCATGGATAGCCCCGGGAACGACTTAGAGAGTATTGCCGGACAGGTCGCCTCTGGCTCTAACATGATTTTCTTTGTGACGGGCAACGGCTCAATTACCAACTTCCCCTTCGTGCCAACAATTAAAATTGTTACAACCAGCAACCGGTACCAGATGTTATCCGCTGACATGGATGTCAACGCAGGGGCTTATCTTGATGGCACACCGATGCCCGAACTCGGGGAAGAGATGCTCAACCTCACCGTGGATGTCGCATCCGGGCAGCGCTCTGTCGGAGAAAAAGCTGGGCATTCACAAGTCTCACTCTGGCGGGATTGGAAGCAGACCGGGCCAATAGATTTAACCGCAGCTCTCGCTGAATCGGAATTAAAGCCCGGTGCACCACTCGCACGCGACGCATTGGCTACCTTGAAAACACACGGCACCTCGGCGCACTCAGCATTCGATACCTTAACTTTCCGCGCATTCCGAACCCAGGACGGATATCGTAGCAACCAATTCGGGTTAATTTTGCCGACGAGTCTTTGCTCCGGACAAATTGCACAGATGATTGCACAACGTTGCAACGAGCAGCGCATCGGCAAAAAGAGAGGAATCTCTCAATTTGTAGCACTTCCGCACACAGAAGGCTGTGGTGTCTCAAGTGGACGCTCGGAAGAAATTTATACCCGCACGATGATTGGACATCTCACGCATCCATCAGTCGCACGTGCTCTCCTCCTTGAGCACGGTTGTGAGAAAACTCACAACGATCATCTGCGTTATCAGATCCAGCAATTGGGTATCGCACCAGAACGTTACGGTTGGGCAAGTGTGCAATTAGATGGCGGCATTGACGCTGTTATAACGAAAGCACAAAATTGGTTTGTGAACGCGCTCGCGCAGCAACCTACGCAGCGCCTCGTTGACACAGGTTTCGAGCACCTCTCCATCGGTTTGATGTCAACCGGACCAGCAACAGATAAAGTCGCACACGGTTTGATGACATTAACGGATGCCATAGTCCAACTCGGAGGAACCGTTGTCATACCAGCCAATGCAACGTTTCTCACAAAGCAGACACCTCTTAACACGTATCCCTTGCAAAATACATTAGCGTACGGACAACGCATAGGTACAGGCAAATCTGGTGAGCCCGTAGTCAACAGTGCCGGTCTACACATCATGGAAACGCCGACCGACCAGCCCACAGAAACATTGACAGGCCTAAGCGCGACAGGAATTGCGCTCGCACTGGCACATGTGGCAGGTTCACCTCTGCAATCACATCAGTTAGTGCCCTTGATTCAGGGGAGCACCGATGCAGAGACACTAGAAAACCACGGCGATGACCTGGACATTGTAACCTGCGATGTGGAGAGCATGCTCGCACGCATCGGAGACGTGGCTTCGCGCCGGTACATTCCGAAACTGCACGGCATAGGGAATACGGATTTTCAGTTGACGCGAGGGTTGCTTGGCATTTCAATGTAATTGCAATTCATTATAATTATTCCATCGACTTTTTTGTTGATATATTTAAATCTTTTTTGTAAAATAATGTACAGAACCGAAGCGCGGGTCGTAACGGCGACATTTGAAAATTATCCGTTCTAAAGAGAGCGACTCGCACAAATTTAGTCAAATCACCGACGAATGGTTTAAGAACATTCAACGGTGTAGAGACTGAAAGCGTATTGCTTTCCTTACATATGAGGAGGTTTACTCATGCGTTCAATAATGTATCTGTTTACTATTACGCTGCTTTTGATAGGTGGCGTACTTTCCACGCATGCCCTTGTTGAAGATGACGGCTTAATCCTTTACTTCAGTTTTGATGAGGAAAAGGGCGGGACCGTTAAAGATGAAACCGGTGGCGGAAATGATGGCGTGCTCGACAATGCTGAAATTACCACTAAAGAGGTCGTACACGGGACAGGCGCGTTAGCATGCGAAGATGCCGGCGCGAGTGTGATAGTTGAATCCTTCAAAGAATTAGAAGACTATCAGGATAATAGCTTCCTATTTTGGGTCCAGTTCATTGAGAAAAACTCCGGTTCATGGAACCAAATCATCGCGAAAAAAGCGCCCGGCTCTGACCGATCCCCCGGTATATGGACCTGTAACCGTGTGCCCTTGCACATCCACTACCGGTTCAATCCCGGAAATCAAGGGACGCATTGCACGGGACCCGGTGGCGAAGGCGACGAATTTGACACCGGTAAATGGTATCACCTTGCAGGTGTGAAACAAGATGCTCAACTGAAGTTTTACATTGATGGGGAAGAAATTGAGGAACAAGGCGTTCCGAAAGATCACGCACAAGGGGAAGAGAGTCTCTATATCGGTAAAACCGGTTACGGCTCTGCTATTTTCTACCTCGACGATCTTTATGTTTACGACAGAGCACTCAGTGCAGATGAAGTTGTAGAGGTCATGGAAGGGAATCTTCTGCCTGTTGAACCTAAGAACAAACTCGCAGCTACGTGGGGACAACTCAAAACGCATCGTGACTAATTTTCCACCCTGAAATGTTGGGACAGCCTTCGGGCTGTCCCGAATTTATCTCCCCTTCTACTCATGTTTACTCCTCACTCCCAGCTATTTCCCATCTTGCAAAGACTGCTCCTCTTTTTTTTCTTCTTCACTCAGCCTTTACCGGGGGCCGGATGGTACGATGCTGAGGAGGAAATTAAGGTCAGATTTCATCGCGGTGTTCGCTATCTTGACACGGAACAGTACGAATTGGCACTGGCAGAATTCCAAACTATTTATCAACAATTTCCTGAATCGGAGAGACTTCGTAGCATTGCCCAGTATTATATCGGCATTGTGTATCAAGAAAAAAATAGATTGAGTCAGGCGGCGGCTGCCTATAAAGCTGCATTGGTGTTGAATGCACCACCGGATGTACACGGTACCGCGCATCTTCAGTTGGGCATTGTCTATAAAACACAAGGCCAATTACGACTGGCTGAAAAACACCTGAGCGCAGCCAGAACCCAACTGCCTGAGAACGCTGACGTGCATATCCAGCTGGGCGATGTCTATCTCCTACAACGGCAATGGAACGCAGCAGAAAATGCTTATCGTGAGAGTATCCGCCTCAACCCAAATTACACTGAATCTTATTATGGGTTGGGCAGAGCAACCGAGCTGCAAAACCGCCTCAAGCAGGCTGTGGAATATTACAACGCCGCGCTGAAACGCAATCCGTATTTAGCGCAAGCACATTACCGGCTTGCCCTTATCTATCGGCAATTAGGGGATACCGCCCAGGCGAAAACAGCGATCGCACAATTTGGACGCTTAAAAACTTACGCCGATAGGATGCATCAATACCGAGAAGCACTCTACAAAAACCCAAATTTGCCGATGCTATACATCAAATTGGCGGAACTTCACGAATCTTTTGACAATCTGGAATCGGCAGCGCGGGTTTATCAGATTGCAATTACAGTGCATCCCAAGTTTTTGCCGGCCTATCATCAACTTGGAGAACTCTTTATCCGACAACGCGCACTTGAAAAAGCAATCGCGGTTTATCGCAGTGCTACAGAAATTCGGCCCGACGATGCACAAGCATGGCTACAGTTAGGGGTCATCTATATCAACCAAAAACGGTTTCAGGACGCAATTCAGGCGTTCCAGACAGCCATTTCTGTTGATAGCACAGAGGCAGAAGCGTATAATAACCTTGCACGTGTCTACGCGGCACTTGGTAAGGAGTTGGAACAAGCGATAGCCCTCGCAGAGAAAGCCGTTGCCTTAGCCCCCACGGCCAAGCACTATGATACCCTCGCTTACGCCTATTACCGTAATCAACAGTACCCACAAGCGTTAACGGCAATCCATCGCGCGGTTGCGATAGCACCCAATGTCGCTGAATATAGGAAGCTGCTACTGAAAATCCAGACAGCGCAAAAGGCAGAGAAAAAGTAAAAACCGAGGAGATATAGAAACCAACGCTAAAATCCAAGCACAAAATATGCCAATTTGTCTACAAAACAAATTGACATAATCTGAATTTTCCTTTATAATTTCAATGGACGGAATATAATAACAGCAACGAAGAAATATGCAGACCTTAACGAAGAAATATGCAGACCTTTTTGACACAAGCAAACGAGGAACAAAAAAGTAATATGCAAGAGACGTATCCAGACCTTTTTGGGGCATCGCTAAGACTGTTATTCTTACAATCTCTTAGGAGCCAGGGAAAGTACAAATATGCACGTTACCGCGGACTTCCGCTGCGGTATGCAGGTGGGAAAAGTCTCGGCGTGGGACACGTCATAGAGCAAATTCCGGATGGCCTGGAGAGACTCGTTTCCCCTTTTATGGGTGGTGGTGCCGTTGAAATTGCCTGTGCAAAAGAACTCGGCATGCAGGTTCGTGCCTATGATATCTTCGATATCCTTGTAAACTATTGGCACATCCAACTGAGTGCCGGTGGAAAACTTGCCACACGTTTAGAACAGTGGAAACCGACAAAAGCACAATATGCAGAGATTAAGAGCAGACTCAAGGCACATTGGAACGGTGAGCAGCCTATTTCAGACGCGTTAGAATTGGCGGCACATTACTGGTTCAACCATAATCTCTCCTACGGACCCGGATTTCTCGGATGGATGTCGAAAATTTGTGAGTCGCCTGAGAAATACGCCAGATCCGTGAATGCAGTACGCAATTTCCGATGTCCCTCCCTGTCCGTTCGCACAGGAAGTTTCGAGGAGACTATCTCTTGTCATCCCGCGGATTTCCTCTACTGTGATCCGCCCTACTACCTTGATGAGGGTAAGATGTTCCGAGGTATCTACCCACAACGCAATTTCCCTGTGCATCATAACGGGTTCAGACATGAACTGCTCCGAGACTTGCTCCATAACCACAAGAGTGGTTTTGTTCTCTCTTACAACGATTGCAAGACGATACGGAAATGGTATGCCGGGTTTCGGATCCTCGAGGTCGAATGGCAGTATACCTTAGGACAAGGCGAAACCCGCATTGGCAAAAATAGGATTGAGAATGGGACAGGACATGTCAAACGGTCTCATGAACTCCTAATTATAAAGGAAACATGACATCATGGCGAGAAGGGCGATGACCTCGGAACAAGCGTCATCTAAGAAAAAAAGCGGGCACGCTAACGAAAATCACTTTGCCGAACTGATTGGTGGAGTCGTTTTGGCTTCAACAAGAAAGACTGACGTAATAGACCAACAACACCGAACCCACTCTGTGAAAAGTGGGCAATGGTGGCAAATTTTCCTTTATGCAAGATCTAGACTGGTAACCAACACGATTTTTCAGGATATAGGAGAGCTTGCAGACCTCATGATTCAATGCATCGATGCTTTTCCTGAAAATTTCAGCGATTATAAGATGGATAAACAGTCAGCGAAATACCGTTTACAGGAGCCGATGCATCTTCTGAAAGAGGAGATTGAGAAACCTGAGATAGACGATTAAATACGTTAGGTGAAAAAAAATCCATAGAGATTTAGTACAGAGGTAACTATGAAAAAAGGAATATGTATCGGTTCACTACCGGGTAATTCTACAGAGGCTCGGTTTAAGCTCGCGAAAGCCGCCGGATTTGACGGGGTTGAAATCGGCACACTCGGAGATGATGCCGACCGGCACCAAACAAAACAACTCGCAGCACAACACCATTTGGAACTTTTCAGCGTAATGAACCAGAAACACTGGTCGCATCCCCTTTCCGATGCAGATGAAGCCGTTCGTGCAGCATCGCACGAAGGTATGCTGGATTCCATGGCGACCGCGAAAACCATCGGGGCAGATGCAGTGCTACTTGTCCCAGCTGTTGTCAACGAAGCCACTCCGTACGAAGCAGCGTATGAACGTTCACAGACCGAAATTCGCAAACTTATTCCGCGCGCCACCGAATACGGGCTCACCATTGCGATAGAAAACGTCTGGAATAAATTTCTGCTCAGCCCGATTGAATTTGCCCAATATCTTGATGAATTTGAGAGTGACGCTGTCGCTGCTTACTTTGACGTTGGTAATATCGTGCTGTATGGGTATCCGCAACAGTGGATCCGCTCTTTGGGTTCCCGGATTTCCAAAGTACACGTGAAAGGGTTCAACGCGAACACCCGTCAATTCACCTATCTCATTGAAGATTGCACAATTGATTGGAACGAAGTGATGACGGCACTTGCGGATGTCGGTTACGATGACTATATGACAGCGGAACTGCCTATTGATGCAGAGGACCCGGACGGAACCGTACATCAAATTAGCGAGGACATGGACAATATTATTGCTGGCAAAGTTTAATGGAAATTATTATTCAATCGACATATCAGAAGTTAGTATGCGTGGCGGCAGATATAGTGCGCAGCGCACTTTTGAAAAAGTCCGACCTCGTTTTGGGGCTTGCCACGGGTAGTACGCCCCTCGGATTTTACAAAGAACTTGTACGGATGCATCAGGAGGACGGTCTCGATTTTTCAGCCGTAACCACTTTTAATTTGGACGAGTATGTCGGAATTCCTACGACGCATCCTTACAGTTATCATACCTTCATGGAAACGCACTTTTTTCAGCATGTCAATATCGCGACTGCGAACCGGCATATCCCGCAAAGCACTGCAGATGCCCACGAGACTTTCTGTGAAGAATATGAGGCAGCGATTGCACGTGCCGGTGGCATCGACATTCAGCTCCTCGGCATCGGGATAGACGGCCATATCGGCTTCAATGAACCCAGTTCCTCCCTCGGCTCCCGTACCCGAATTAAGACGTTGACGCGAAGTACCTTGGAGGCGAACACCCCGCATTTCGGGGGCGATACGGGTTCAGTACCCACCATGGCCATTACAATGGGCGTCGGGACTATCATGGAAGCAAAGAAATGTCTACTATTAGCCAGCGGAGAGTCAAAGGCGGCCGCGGTCGCTGCAGCAGTGGAGGGCCCTATTACCGCAGAAGTACCTGCTTCGGTGTTGCAGATGCATCCGCGAGCCGTGGTCCTAACTGACAATGCAGCAGCATCCCAACTCAAGCGCATAGATTATTACAAACAGGTTTACACCAATAAGCAGAAACTTCTGCGGATGTAAACCACATTTCGCTGTTGGAAACAAGACGTTCACAACCCCCATGCAATTTATTCGTATAACCTAACAGGCATTGAAATTTCAATTCGCCTCAATGACAGGCGGGCGCCTGCCGATGGACGGTGGTAGGAGCATCCGTTGCTGTTGCTCGCTCAACTCACCGTATTTGCTGATGTCATAATAGTTGCTGGACCACGCCGAGTGTCCCGGACTATACTTATACAACAAGGCGCGCCGCTCATGGTTAGCCTGCCAGGGCATCGTGCCGTGAATGAGGGCCTCGGTGAAAAAGAGCACGTCGCCGGCTCCAACAGCCGGTTGGACGACGTAGTGTGCCGGCTCCTCGAAACGTCGGACCGCTTTGGGGAGCTGTGTTGGAAAGTTGCACTTGTGGCTAGCGGGGATACAAGCAAACCCGCCGGCTCCTTCAGGCGCGTCTGCCAAATTGTATGTCATTACAGACAGCCCATTCCGCATAAAACCGTCGCGATACTTGTACCAATGATCTCCGACGTGCCCGCCGGCGCGTCCGCCATCCTCACCACCGTGTAGCCCGCCGCGTCCTTCGCCCTTACTCATGAAAATAGCATAATCGTGGTCCAGACGGACGTGCGGTCCTAGGAGTTCGATGAGATACGGCAAAATTTTCGGATGGTCGCTTAAACGGCTCACCCCAGAGGCTCGGCGGGCCCGAACGCTCGCCACCATCAATGATCGCGTTCATTTCCGCGACTTCATCATCCGTTAAAACGTCCTTTATTACCAGATATCCTTCAAGATCGACTCTAAATTTTTCTTCGCTTGTCATATACACAAACTCTCCTCCGTTAAAAACGAATGATTTCCATTTTTATAAGATGATAACACATCTCACAGAGATATGTCAAATCGAGGAGTAAGGGGTTCTGATTGATCGCTTGGTTCTGTGGAATTTTCACTACCAACGTACAAAAAGGCAAGAAACCATCCGGTTTTTGGATAGGGCATTTATAGTAACATCAACAAAGGTGCAAAATTTTATCGTGCTGCAAAAATGTTTGCCCTATTAGTCAAGCGGCAAACCAATCACCGACAGAGGTCCCGCGTTTCGGCGAGACTAATACCTACAACCTATCAAGCCATGGGTAGAAAAACTGACATCGGTATGTTCGAACGTGGAGATGGAAAAATTGGGTAATGTATCTGCTACACAAAAGGCTCAAGTAAAACTCGAAATTTATTGACACAAGAGGCCACGTTTTCTATTGGAAGCTCCTTAAAGTGTTGTGGCTTATGTATTTCTCTGTTCGATTTTCTATTACTATCAAGCAGAGTTATGATTTCCAGACTTACCGTCGGAGTGTGAGACAGTAACGTATGCGTTGATTCACTACCTAATTGCTCCGGTTTACTAACTTCTCCGTAATCTCCACCTAAACCATTCTCGAGCTGAAATACACAAAATAGCAGGTCTGGATAAAGTAACTTCGCGATTAACTCAAAATCTTTCAAGGTTCTTTTGAGCATAGCATTTTCTATATATGACTTGCACTCTATGCCTAGAATTAACTTGTCATCTATCTTTACTGCTCTATCCAACTCTATTTTATAAACATATCTTTCCTTATTCTGTTCAATATGATGCCGGATAGATTCAAGAGTTAGATTTTTAACATAATTTTCTTCGATAGTGATAGTTCTTGTCCGTTTTCGTATATCGAAGCGGTCAGTCTCACCCCCTACTTCATGCCATGCTAAATGGACTATAGCATCCACAATATTCTCTACTAGTGCACCTTTTGCTCCCCGAATCTGTCCTGGAGTCATCTCGTACATTGAATATATGCTGCTGTTGTACAACTCAACTATTGATTGATAGTCTGGATAAGTAAGCACATCATAGGTAGCCATTTAGCTGTTCCATATCTTACAAGTGATTTGTAACTGCTCCGATATCAAGAATTAAAGCCCTGAAATGCTTAAGTCAAGTTCACTTACACTAAAAGGCGTAACCTATCCTCCGCCGTTTGGCAGTATTCGGGCGAAATGTCTATACCTAAGAAATGACGTTGGCTTTTAAACGCTGAAACACAAGTTGTTCCAGTCCCCGCGAAAGGATCGAGAATAGTATCTCCTCGGAAACTGAACAGCTTCAACACCCGATTCGCGAGTTCCTCTGGAAACATCGCAGGATGTCTAAATTTTCGCATATCGCGTTCCGGTGCGATCGTCCATTTCGCCGAGACCCACCGTTTGAAAGACTCAGCGTCAATATCCGCATCTTTTGGATGCCCCGACTTTTTCAAAGACCCTTTGCAAAATATCTCTAAAAACTCCCACGTATATTTAAGGTAGGGGCTCGAGGGGCTTTTCCAACTCCCCCAAGCAGTATACTTACAATTGTAGTGATTTTTCTCCCATAGAATTTCACCCTTCCAGATCAGCTTCTTCCGTATAAAGTACTGTGAAATAAGATGATGTGTCGGAATGTAATCCGAAAATAGCGGCTGAACGTTAACAACGATGCGGCCCCCATATTTCAGTATTCTGATGCATTCATCAAAGATACCGAACAACACCCTGAAGTAAGCGTCCCATGCAAAGGCATCCTCGGTTCCCTCGTAATCCAGACCAAAGTTGTAGGGCGGCGATGTGAAAATGAGGTCTATGCAATTGTCAGGCAGCTGCGTGAGAACAGTCTGTGAGTCGCCGCAGATAATTGTATCGGTAAACTCAGCAGGTAGGACATTACTCTCCTGACTAAAATCATGCGTATTGGCATAATAGTACTTCCCACGTGCTGCTTCTTTCTGTTTCCGATTCCTAACTTTTCGTTCCATCGTGTTATCTCTCTTTTTCAAATTGTTCTTTTGCTCAAACATAGATGCTCTCTATAAAGTCCGTTCTACTTCCTGCTACAGTTGTGGGCAGAAAATGAGTCGTACTCATCTCAACAGGCTATCGAATAGTATCACAGTTCCTGAGAAAAGTCAAATCTATTGTTTGGAAAATATGCAAACGTCTACCGATAGAGGTGCTGCAGCACGTTGTCTCTGAACCTCACGAAAAACCGAAATGGTGCGTCGACTCCTGATTTTTGACCGACTCTGCCGCAAAAATGCCGCCCCTATGAGTAGAGCGGCAAACTAATCTCCAGCCCATGTAAAACCGTAAAGCAGGAAAAATATTCTTCAGTCTCATCCTCCATTAGATTCGTAATTTGCTCTAAACTTCCCAATAGGTCGTGGTCTTTCCCTCCTTGCGAGATACATCCGCCTATACAACCTATAGAATTATAGAATCTTTAGCATTCACGCCTCCTCTCGTAGTAATTCATCAATTGCGTCAGAAAGATTCCAGATTGGATCATCCTTTCCATCTTGCAGCATCCTGGCTATATGGGGGACCCCCGCCGCAGCGAGCCCATTCGCGATAGTCATCATGCGCCGTGGATTTTCCACAACTTGCACGTCATCATCAACTGCTATAGCAATTAACATTACTGTCTGGAACCGCCAACTGTCTCGGTCAAAGATTGAACCTTGGATGAACGTGAAAGTTTCCTGTTTGGATAGGTTGACTAGTTCGAGTTCCTTTCGCACTGCAAACGATAATCCTGCAAACCATAAATCAACCATTCGCGGGAAAGGGCTTCGATCTACACTTGCCTGTCTACTTGTTTGGCAGTAACGATCATAAACATCGCGCTGAGTCTTAGGGGCGATTAAATCCATACTAGCAAAGGGATTATGATATTGCTGTGCCACTGTCTACCTCCTAAGATATTGGTTACACTTCTGTTTCTACATCCATTCGCCGCTGGCACAAGCGGCATTTCTTACGGTGATTGCATTCACACCGTAGTGTCTTACGTTGCTCTACCCGTGGATCATTAACTAAAATTCGCGGATAGTGTGCCGAGTTTGTCAACGTTATCACACGCCCTGCTTCTTCATCCAGAATTTCTTCACAGTCTGCAATCTCGGAGCGCGTGAGAAATAGAATAAGCTGCGAGCTTTCCCGGATGGCAGTCCTAAGTACGGACCGCTTCACATAGCCGCTCATCATTCCGAGCGGTGTATCAAGCACATTCGGGGCTTCGACTTCACTAACCTTAGTTAGAGCAAGGATAAAGGCAAAGGTCAGTGCACGACGAGATGCACCGTTAAGATCTTGGTCAGGGTTTAGCATTTGATTATTTAAACCGTAGACCAGAATATCATAATCCTTGCTGATTTCTGCCCTTTGAATGATCGCCCCTTGTTTTGGATCAGCACCGATCATTTCAAGAAAAATCTCGTTCATTTTACAGCTGACTTTCATCAATTCTTCATCTGTAATCCGGTCGTAGGACTTCTTCAGAACACTTTGTACATCGCGCGCCACATCCAGACTCGCAAGTATGTGTTTACCTTTCCTCTGTTTACTAAGAAGGTTATCGCGCCGCAATACCAAGCTTTTACGCTCTTTTTTTAGTCCTTCAAGTTGTGTTTCAGCTCCCCCTAAACGACGGGAAAGGTGGGTCTTCTGGTCAGTGTAGTCCTGCTCGGTAGAGCGAAGACCCTGAATATTGATGTCAGGTATAAGGTCCAACTGTGCTTCAAGATCCTTAAGTTTTTCACCTTGTTCATCGCGTTTCCTTTTAAGTTTATCTCGGCACTCCACGATTTTCTCGTACTCAGCAATCCAATCCTTATTGTTAGCGGTTTCATCCAGTTGCAAGTCACGCGAACCGTAATAGAGGTCAGTGAGCTTACTTTGAAGAACATCTGCTTGTTGGCTTTCATCAATCAGGCACTGGATGTGGTCTCTTCGCTTCTTGCCATCAACTGTCTGTGAATCTAACGACTCACCACAAATGCAAGTAATTCCCTGGAGACGCTCTTCCAAGACAGGAATGGTTGCACTAGGAATCTTGCCCTGAGTGTGCAACTTACTTAGCTTTTCAAGGCTTTTTTTCAACGTCGGAGCAAGCAGGTCGCGTGAGAAGAACATACCTCTAAAAAGGTGAGAATGTTTTTGACCAGCAGCAGCGAGATTCTTGTCAAGTTGCTTTAGCTGCACCTTGGTTTCTGCAATATCGATTTTAAGTTTTTCCCGGTCGCCCTTAACTAATGCGATTTCAATTTGTTCCCGGGTTCCCTCAATTTGTTTATGAATCGCGGCAATCTGCGATTTATAATCGACTATGTTTTTCTCAAGCTTCCTATACGCGGTTTCTATCTCTTCCAATTCTGCAGCAACGCTTGTGAGTTCCTTATGGATGTCAAGTGATTTTGCTGCTTTGTTGAAGTCAGAAATTGTCGTTTTTATATGTGACCTGGCCTTGTCAATGTAATTCAGTCCCAAAAGCGAACGGATTGCTTTTTCAACGCGATCTCGCTTGATTTTTTCTGATGCAGTTGCTTCAATGAAACTGAGTGCTCGATCACCGTCAGTAAAGAACACCTCCCTTAGTTCAGGCGGAAGTTCTTCTTTAATCCGCACGTTAGGTTTATCCACGTCCTTGCTCCCCGTATCTGTTAATTCAAATAAACGGACCTCTGGATTATCCATTACACCATCTAATTTTTCATAACCAGCCCGGATAATACGGTATCGTATAGTGTCATCCGGACCGCTCCGACTAAGCCTCTTTGTCTCAAATTCAACCTGTACAGATATTGGAATTCGCTGACCATCTGCTGCGTCCCAATCGATCGGATGTAGACGGTAGTCTTTGCCCTTTTCTGGCAATGCATCATTACCATAAAGAGCCCATTGAAGTCCATTGAGGATAGTGGTTTTTCCACTTTCGTTCTCTGCCCGAATAACCGTTAGCCTTTTATCCGTTGAAAAGTCTAACTTTAAATCACGTAGCAGACGGAAATTTTCAAATTGGGCACGGATAAGTTTCATTGGATAGCCCTCCTCCCTATTTTAGTTGATTCCGGCTCTCTGCAAGAGAGTCGCCAGTCTTTTGACAAATTTCGCGTATTTTTTGGTGAATAGGTGTCATCTTCAAAAGATGTTCCTTTTCGTGTTCGAGGATTTTATCTATGGCACCAGCAAGTTCCTCCTTGTACCCATCGTACCTTTCCTCAATAGATTGGCATTCATGAAAGATAATGTCAAAGATTTTTTGTCTATTGAACAGCATGATTCTCTCCTTTATAGATAAATCGCTTTAACAAGTCGATCAATAATATCCAAAGGCCCATCAGTTCTACCTGCATTCAGAGCGAGTTTAGAAAATTTCATAACTCGCGAGAGTTCTGATTCAATAAGTTTGCGTGCCTCATCGTCGATATCATCCATGTTCGATGGCAATGCAATAAAATCGTGAATTTCGCTATGTGTCTTGTCAGTTTCACGACATGTCCGAAGGAGCCTCCCTCGACGCTGTACCCATTGCCGCTCTACTGTAGTACTGGCCAGGATGAACGCCTTTTTAATCTGCGGAATGTTCACACCTTCATCAAGCACGCGCTTTGCAGTCAGCACATGCAATGTCCCCTCCTGAAAGGATTGGATAATTTTCGCTGTTTTTTCACTGTTCGGTGTTTCCTTGTATGTGAGTTGGTGAAAAAGCACACCGCGTGCCTTCAATAAAGCATTGACAGCCTCAAGTTGCTGCGGTGCCTTGTCTGATGCGTAAATTAATGTGTACTGGAGTTGTCGAAACCCCTCACGTGTCAAGACCGCCTCCAACGCCTCGATCTTATTTTCCGCGTTCTCTAAGAGAGCACGCCTATCCCGAAGCAACTTCATCAGATACTCATCAGTTTCATTTTCTTCCTTACGCCAAGAATTCGCCTTGATTTTTTCCGTAAGTGCATACCATTGGTCCATTTCGTCCTCTGTGAGTTCCACAGGATGAACGTAATACTCGTATTCAACGAGGCATCGCCCGATTGCTTCCTCGAGCGTGAATTGGAAAACAACCGGACCGAAAAATGAGAACAGGACCTCTGTCCCGTGTTCATCATATTGACGGATCGGAGTTGCCGAAAGACCCAGCCTATAATCAAAAAAAGTCGGCAGGTCAGTGATGAATCTCTCACTTCCCAGATTGTGTACTTCATCCGCAATGAGCAAAGTCTTACAATCCATTTTTTTGATTTCCGTTTTAAACTCGCTATTGCATAGTGTAACATGAGAAACGACAACAATTTCAATGCCGCTTCTTCCAATTCGAAGCCGTCGTCTTATCTTATTAAGTTCACGTGCCCGTCCTCTTGCTCCTGTAGACGCTGTCAGATTAACAGCCGTGAGTCCAAAGGGCAAAATCTCATCACACCACTGTTGAATGAGCGGAATGTAGGGTGCTGCAACAACGATAAGCAGCGGCTTCTGCACATTGTAAAGCCTATGTGCACAAATCATAGCAGTAATCGTTTTGCCTGAACCGGTCGCCATTTCTAAGATACCTTGATAATCCGCTTCGCACCACGCATCTACAGCCCTGCCTTGATGTTCAAAGGGGCCATCCTGAAATCGGAGTTCTGATGGTATTACAAATGAAGTACGAGACGAATCGTAATCGGCAGGAGATTCCTTTATCGAGCCAGTCGCCTGGTCGTAGAGTGTCCGAAAATCTGTCTCGGTTGGCGGGATGTCTGAACGATAAGTGTGAAGTAGATCGTCGCGAATAGCTTGGGGCATCTCAACCACGATACAACTCTCAACCTCATTTTCCCAAAGTTGTTTGAACTGGTCACAAAACCTTTCTGTAGTGTAGTGCTGGGTAGGATCTTCCCAGGATTTAGAAATGGAAATTTGCTCAATATTCTTCTGAATACCGGCATAAGTCATATTGCTAGATCCGTGTGCTGCAATCACGTCATCACCTTTCCGAAAGAGCCAGACCTTTGGATGGAAGAGTGCATCTTTCATAACGGCTATCTTGATTTGGACGCGTCTCCTATGCAGCAGCCACGACAGACACTTCAGTGTATGTTGCGCAATAAGGTCTTCAGTGACAAACATATCTTCTAAAATTGCATTAGCGCTATTTTCCGAAGAGGTTAGCCCTTCTTCTATTGCCTCCCTATCTTCAGAGCGGAGCAGAGGACTGATAATTAAGCGAAAACTCTCCTCTGAGGAGTTGATAAAGGTTGCCAAGCCCGGGGCTAGCGACACGAAGATGTCGCTAGAAAAGAATCCCATCATGCCATCAACTTGAGTCGCTGACTGAAAGCAAGGGATCAGGACCTCTTCAGACACCGGATCGTCAGGTAGTATGTAGAGAGGTCTAATATTAGGCACAGCCTGAAGCGTCATCTCATTAAGCTCCAACATCTTCATTTTTTAGACATAATCAAATTTAATAAAAACTACTTATAACAAATCAGACACGGTTCCTCATCGTCTTCATCGTCGTGCACATCCGTAAGGATATCTATCAGCCGCCGATTCGGACGAGCCGCCCGCTTCGCCGCCTTCGACTCTTCAGCATGTGCCTTAATCTGCTCAATGCGTTCCGGGTCCGAAAGCTCGTCTAAACTCTCGCTCTGACACCATGTGAACCGTTCACCGGTATCAGGGTCAAATTTCTCGTATGCCTTGGCGAGTTCAAAAAGGTCGGGATGTTTCTCCAGCAACCCTACCCACTCGGATTTACGCTGGAAGAAGCAGAAATAGCACCCGGAACGCGTCCGCCAATCGTAATAGTCCGGCATCCCGAGCCCACTCTCCTCCAGAATGCGGTAGACATCCTGTTTCGTGATACCATCTTCCTTAAAAGGATATTTCGGCTCAATGTTTCGCAACTCCGCGTTTTTCAGCGGCTTATAACCGACGCGATCCTCATCTGCACGAATCGCGATGTAGTTGTACGCCTTGTCGTCACCGACATATCTCTCAAACGGTTTAATCTTGAGATTGACGGTACACCAACGCACCTGTGGCGATGGCAACAAGCCCCCTAAAACCGTCAACCAGTGATCGAAATCCCGCTCCGTATTCAGACGGGCGATCGGTTTGCCGAGGAACGCCTCCAGCCGATCCAAAAACGCATACGTCTCCGGCAATTCTTTCCCAGTATCTGAGAACACATATTCCATCTCCGGCACCCGGTCACGCATATAAATCGCGAGTGCAGAACTATCTTTCCCACCGGAGAGCCCAAGAATGTGTCGTCTCTGCTGTTCCATGTTTTCCTCCCTATTCTTGAAGTTGTTGCATCCATTTCTGTGCAATTCGTGCGAAAATAGCGACGCGAAGCTCAAGGGTATCAGTGCCCATCCCAAACTGCTTAAAGACCTCATCAATAGCCTTTTCTATTTCGGAAGCCTGCTTATCAGCCGCTGATGGTAAAGTGACGACCCGCTCCTGTTCGGCTTGGTGAGGCCGTGTAATGCCGACCCGAACAGGTTCACTAGATGACGGCTGACGGCACGCTTGTTCTTCATAAGAAACGGCTTCAAAATGATGGAATTGTCGCGCGAGCGTCGAAAGATTCATCTCAAATAGAGCGTTATCTTCGTCATTCCAAGATCTCGGCGGTTTGTTAGCTACATAGAGCGCCACTGCCTCAAGCCAGTCAGTGCGATTCCGAAGCTTGCCATCGCAGACTCGACGGAGAAATCCGTTGAGCCTCCCCCCAACGGTAATTTCCAACAGCGGCTCTGCTCTGCGAACCAGTACACGCTGAAGCTCTTTCTCGTCTTCCAAAGCGAACGTCGTCTTAAGTCGTTGTTCAATCGAATTCAACAGACTCTCGTAGACCTGCCGCAATTCAGATAAAACCTCCTGTAGTCTGCTGCAGAAGTCCGAAACTACCTGCGAGTCCACGATTTCCGGGCTGAAAACCGGAAATCCGAGGGCCTTCGGCAGCTCCCCAAAAAGCAGCTCATCCGGTTCACGCGCATTCGTAACCGATGTACGCAGCCTCTTAGCTTCATCGCTCAACTCCTCCGTTTTCAAAGTGTAGTCTGGAAGTTGTGCAATAAATTGCATAAGCGGTGCAACCACCGTCAATAAATCAGGTTCTCCAGGTTCCGACGATTGACGGAGTACCTTCAGAAATTGCTCGAACAACTCGCCCCGGATAGCTGTCATCCGGAAGCGCTTGATCTCAAATCGTTGCGGCATTTTAAGCAGCCGCTCAAAAAGCGGCACTGACCATTCCGGGGCAAAGCCCCCATTTTCGTAGAGCGCGATTTCCGACTTGTAATGCAGCAGAGCAGCACACAACAGAATCGGCAGCAGACCATTTCGAACACCGTAAGGCTCGGCCTCTAAGCATTTATAGAGAGCTACTACCGGTTGCCGCTCGCCTTCACACTCCTCAAGAAACGCATCTATTTCTCCCCACACGGGCATCAGACTTTCTTCCGTTGGCGGACAAAACCCCCACATGTCCGAAACTTTGCGATGCATGCCCGTACTCTCTAACACAGAACGGTAGATGCTCATTTCAGCCGGGTAACCGTTGATGCCGAGGTTTTCCATGTCACTCCTCTCAAGCATCGCCTCAATCAATTTTCTTCGGGCAGTCGCCGCTGTCGCAGAAATACTACGTCTATTGATGAGCTCATTACGAATAATAGGTGTCCCAGGGTAAACCTGCTTACAGATTTCTGACAAATATCTGTTCCGCGCACGTTGGGAGTTGATACTTTCTACAGGTTTCCCTTTGTGGTACCAGAGACAAGTTTTATCTCTATCCTTGTCGCCCTTAAAAATTTCGGTTAGTTGACCGGACACTGCGCGTTCTGCTTCCATCTGCCGCAGGAGGAGCTCCCGTCTTGCAACTGCATCGCCCTCCAATTCCGGGGTGTTTTCCGCAACCCAATGTAGACAGGCAAGTTCAAAGACAACCTCTTGCAGCGACTCGATCGAACGTGGAATCGCAACCAACACCGCCGCGTGCGCGACACTGTCCATGCCGCACGCCTTCTCAATGAACTGATCGACCTGTTCCTGCGTCGCAGGTAGCGTGTAAAGGATCAGACCGTCCGCATCCTCGAACGGTTCACTCAGATCTGCCTCGAAGTTCTCAAGATTGGTGTACCGAACAGTGAAATGACGGAGGGTCCCTGTCTCAAACAGATGCTGCCGTGCAACGAGCGGACGCGGTTGTGTATAGCGCGAGAGGTCTGCAGCAAGCACTAACTCCGAACCAATATGGGCCGCGGCTTCGCGGAGCCGTACCTCAATATCAATATCACTCCCTTCCCAAAGGGCGTAGGTGTCATTGTAACGACGGTATATCACAATGGATCGCCTTTTCAGATCTGCAAGCGCCTCCTCAAATCCTCCTCCGTTAGCGTCTAACGCATAACGCAGCATTTGTGCTGAGGCTTTCAGCTCAGGAATCCCTGTGTTAACAACATTGAGTAACCCAATAGTTTTAATCAGACGAAGCGCTAACGGTGAAGGATCCGATAAGCAATCTAAGGCAGATTCAATTTCTACCCATTTTTTCCCGTTATGAGAAGCATAAAGCCGATGCCCTTGTGTAGTATGAAGGTAGTCATACAGTTCAGCGAGCGAAAACAGAGGCAGAACCTCTCCATCGTAAGATTCTGATGCCAAAAAGTCTTGTAGCCCATGCGGTTCGCTTGAACTCAGGAAAGCAAAGAGCGAACGTTCATTCTGTGAGAACCGCCGGAAAAGCGGCCCGATCATGAGGGCCACCGTCGGATGCAGCGGCAGACAACTCTTCAATAACAAAATAAATTCGTCTTCATTCAATTGGCGCGGTTTTAGTCCTAAAGCAATTGCATTGTTAAGATTAGGCGGCACGACAACCTCTGGATGCCGCACCAATGCCGCACTAATTAACCGAAGCACCTGCTCAGTCGGCTCCGTAAACACCACATCCTCGAACCGGCCCTGAACCTTCGCCCACTCTTCTCGTTGTGACCTACTCGCACGTTCCACGTAAAATTCAAAAGCTTGATGCAGGATCGTCATCAGGAAGAACGGTGCCGGCGTACTGCGATCCGCCAATTCGGCGAGGCTCTGCAGAACAAATATATCTGCTTGTGCCGGACGATCCGCAGCATATTCGAGAAACTTTCCCAGCTCGTCAACCACCACCAGCAGCCCGGAACCTCCAGCATCACAAATTTGACGTGTCGCCGATTCAAATAGCGCAGTTATCTCAGAGGCAGACGGCGAACCCCCATTTGCTACCATTTCTTTCAGGTTGTCGAGAACCGCAGCAGCACCCCAATCGCCGTTTGAACGACTGAGCCCATGCTGCAGACCCCGCAGCAGACTACGCGTAAGCGGCGCACGTTCCCCCGAAATCAACACAGGACAGAAACCAGATGACGACACCGCCCCCTTACCGTTTGCACCGACAGATACGAATCGCGCATGCAGCTCAGCATCACCCGCCTTCAGGATTTCTAAAGCCTGGCGCGCCGCGGAAGTGTCACGGGCACCGAGTAACTGTGCCGCAAAGAGTGCAAATGCCGACTTCCCCGAACCATACGGGCCCGTCAGAGACCACGCCTTTGAACCACGTTCGTTTTCAAACGTAGAAACCACACGCCCCAACATATCCCGCGCACTCACAGTCAAAACGTACCCATCCAGAACGCTCTCCGTGTAGAAATCGCGCTCCAGATGCACCGAACGCCTAAAACGCCCCCTAATCTGAAAAATATCTGACAACAAGGTGTTACTCATTCTTCCCCTTCTTTGTCATAATACTGCTTTAAAAGTCGCATCGACTCTGAATCACACCGACTATCGCGATGGAAAAGTCGCATCGACTCGGAACCACACCGACTATCGCGATGGAGCTGCTTTAAACCTGCAGTATCATCATATCGCAGTACACCCGCGGTAAGTTCTTCAAGCCTATCGAGATACAGAGTCATCGTGTCTTCATCTATTCTGAAAATTCGTCCCGGACTTAAGGGTTCATACATCAGCTCTTGGAAGCGCAATGTGTTCGCTGCAGAAAAACGTTTATCCCAAAACGCAATCAGCGTCGCCGTAAAGAGCTCGACCGGTAAAGTCTCTTTTCTCCCACGCTGGAACTCATAGCCCGCACCCTCCGGCAACTCACCGATTAAGTTGAGCTCAACAAGCGGACAAGCAAAAGTCTCCTCAACTAAGGCAGCGTTAAAACTATCAGGTGAAGCGCAATACGTCCGAATAAAACAAGTCACATCGCGCCGAAATGTATTGTCAGAAACAGGCCGCTTCGATACCCGCTGCTGCGATGCCCACTTCGACAATTCCGTTATAAAGGTGTCAAATGTGAATCGATTCTCCTTAAAAATGTTAAATGCCCAATACCACGTAGTAGCCTGGTTGATATGAGTTGCAATCTGCCAATGAATGAACCACAGAGTAGCAGGGTCATCGAGGTACGGATCAAATCCGTCTTTCCCAAAAAAAGCCTCGCCGAGCTCTGTTGGCACAAATACCCCGGGTTGACGTGATACTGTCTCAATAAGTCCAGATACTCTGCACCAGTACCGAATAGAATCCACCATGTTTTTTCCGACACCTAAAGTGACGGAAGCCTCCTGCGATGAAAAAACATCCGGATCCTCGATTACCGCATCGACACCTTTCTTCAACCACATGTATCGCATCGGAAACGTCTGATGGCCTGAAAAGGACAGATTTCTTACTTGTGAAGGGTTGAAGCGTAGGTTACTCAAATTTTGCCCCCAAAAATGTACAAATCCTCAGCACATGCAGCCCTGGGGGCAAAAAATTGAGAATAAGCGATAGAGAGACGGTACAACAAAAACAGCCCGCAGCCGGTGCCATCAACCAATATGACACACGAGCGCACGGACAAAAAATCGGCAAATGCCAATAACGTTTTACTTAATAAAATACTTAACGAATGTGAATTGGGGGGGGGGTCGTGGCCTGTTAAACCTTGTGTACGAGAGGGATCTCGTGGAATTAACGACCGACAGCAATTGCAACCGGACGCTGGTACTGTTTTAAATCTAGGACTAATATGTTTATTCTTCATCTACTTTACCGGTTAGATGTGAGGGAGTATAACTTAAACCAGAATGGAAAATAATTGAGATAATACACATTTTTCTGTTCTTCGGGTCATATTTACCTATATTATACCTTAAACTGCAAATCTGTTCAAACTATTTCCCGGATTTGTCACGTTTTGTTTTATTATATGAATTATCAAATTCTTGTGCGATTCTAGCCTTTAAACACCTCTCTTAGGTGCCAATCTATAAATTCTTCGTTCGGGTAATCCATCTGGCTATGAGGAAAACTAATTTCTTTTCCGTGGAATCTCATTAGCCATTCTTCAAAACCGGCTGACCCGTCTGCATCCTCAGATACCACTATTGTCAACTCCTCGGACAATGCAAAGGCCCCCCGGTCGAACAACTTATGATGTAGCGAGCAGAGAGCCATGCCATTCTCTGCTATATCCGGTCCATCCGCCATGCGCCATTTGATATGAGCCGCCTCTAAAGCGACAGGACGAGCTCGTAACGTTACATTAAATCCACAAATCGCACACTCGTGGTTATAAGCATCGAGGATACGGTGCCGGAATTTAGGATCACGGGGCTGCCAGAACGATCCGAAAGATAGTTCAATGCCGACAGCTTGTAAAATATCTTCATGGTATGAGATTGGAAAATGAGAAGCTAGCAACCGCCCAGTTATTTCAAAAACTAAACCCAAATCGCTTTTAAGTTTTTCGGCAATCGCTGCCGGAAAGCTACCGACACCGTACTCCCTCAAATCGGTGACGTACGCATCTCCACTAGCAGTCTGCTGAATTCTATGTGCATCGGATACTTGCCAGATGTCGTCGTTTTGCAACCGCCAAAATGGCTGCTCAGGGTGATACCTTTGGCACCACGGTCCAAACTCTTTTAGTAAGTCCTTGAGTTCCTTTTCAGCTTCTGCAAATGGGATGTACTCAGTTTCGCTGTTCAGCAATTTGCCTATCGCATAAAGTAGCAGCAACGGCTTATGAGGCGCTCTTTCGCCGCCGCTTTTCCATACATTCAAGTCCTGAAATTTCTGAATAATTGATTCTCTGTCCATTTTCTATCTTCTTAGCTATAGAAGAGTTCCATTTTCTCTCTGCTGCGAATCAGGATGCGATATAAACAAAGAAATTCAACTTGTAAAAGTGGAATTCTGCTCTGTTTTATCTTCAATTTCCAGGAAATCCTCGTGCCTTTCTTCCAAGAGATTCGCTAACGCTTCTTCCATGGAATCCTCGGATGCTTCAGCATGATTCATCACAAATTCCCATGCAATATAGTAGATATTATCTAAGTCAAAATCTGAGGGGTGGTAACGGTCGAAATGAGCGATATCACAAGTATAAAGAATTTCCCCTACGTAATCAACCGCTCCATCGGGGAGTTCTGCGAGCATCTGTGCGGTTGTTACATCGTCCACCTTTATCTCGTATTTTTTGCTAATGTACTGTTTAATGACACGCGCAATTATTTTGTGGTATTCGGCAATTGCATCCTTCTCACGCAGGGCATAAGCATCTTCAAGCTGGCTGAGTGCTTGATCTTCAAAGGGCTTGCCGTCACCCAATGTTAGCGGACTTCTGCGCCGCTGCGGATTTGGCTGTCCCTTGCTTACCGTTCGTGCTCTTCTTGGACTTTGCGGGCTTCTATGCACGTGCTGAAGCTTCTCACGGTGCGCTTGCCGGTTGCGGCGGACACGCGAGCGAAGAACCAGCGCACCTGCCGCGAGAATGATGAGACACGCTGGTAAAACAACCCACAAAAGAGTGCTGACGATATCCATGAGTTGATATGGACTAGCACGGAGTCCAGCCGCGTTCTCCATCTGGTTTCCTACGGTTTGCGAGAGAAACCCAACAGTTCCAAAATAGCCGGTGGAAGATCGGCTTTTGCGTGTCTCGCTGTTTTGTATCGTGCTTGCCAGAGTTGTGCCACACGCAAAAACTCGCCTAATCTTCATGGCATAGCCCATATTCTTTTGCTTTCCTTTGAATGGTTCGGCGGCTGATTTGCAAAATTTTCGCCGCTTTCGCTTTGTTATTCTCTGCATATTCAAGTGTGGCACGAAGAGCCTCGCGGCTAATTTCGTCAAGTGACATGCCGACCTCCACATTAATGCGCGGCACAATGCTGCTGCTCGAATCTAACGTCCGAAGCGTCGGTAAGAACGGCATCTCTGAGACACCTTGATCTCCCTCAAAAAGCGGAGGAACCTTCTGATTCAGCGCAATGCTGCTTTCAGGTTCATATTGGGAAGACTCATGTTCCGCTAAGGTCTTCTCAAGGATGCGCTCAGGTAGTTCAGCCTGTTGTATCGCTGACTGTGTAGACATAACCACAAGCCCCTCAATACAATTTTTCAATTCTCGCACATTTCCAGGCCAGTCGTACTTCATTAACGTTCTAATCGCCGGGGTTGTCATCTTCATCAAAGCTTTTCCGTTTTCCCGACAAAATTCTGCGAGAAAATCTTTGACGAGCAGCGGAATATCTTCTACCCGTTCTTTAAGTGTCGGGAGGTTAATCCGGATAACGTTGAGCCTGTCGTAAAGATCTGGGAGGAACGTGCCGTTTTGGCATGCCGACTCCAAATCATGGTTCGTTGCACAGACGACCCGCACGTCAACTTTAATCGTTTTACTCCCGCCCATCCGTTCAAATTCTCGTTCTTCGAGGACACGCAGCAAACGTGCCTGATTGGATAAACTGAGTTTCGAGATTTCATCCAAGAAGAGCGTGCCACCGTGTGCAAGCTCAAACCTGCCTTTGCGTTGATAATAAGCCCCGCTAAACGAACCACGTTCATGACCAAAAAGTTCGGATTCCGCAAGGTTCTCGTTGAGCGTCGCACAGTTAAAAGCGATGAGCGAACCACGCCGCAAACTGCGATGATGAACCGCACGAGCAACGAGCTCTTTACCTGTCCCACGCGCACCGTAGATAAGCACCGTCGCTTTTGTCGGCGCGACTTGCGTCACCATCTCACGGATCCTGATGATTTGCGGGGACTGACCGGTCAGACGCCGTAAGCCCTCATTTTCGTCTATTTGCGATTGCAACTGGCGGTTCTCAAACTTTAGACGTTGACTTTGGAGCGTTCTCTGCAGCAGCGCCCTCAGGTGAACAGGATTCACCGGCTTCGGCAGAAAATAGGTCCCTTCATGCACTGTCATCGCTTTGATGCCGATATCAGTCTCCAAAATATTGGAAGCCGTGATGAAAATCACACCTATATCCGGATGGTGCTGCATCGCCGCTTCTAACAAACTTAACCCATCAATCCGTTCCGCTTTCAGTGTCGCAATCAGGATATCCGTTTTCAGATGCTCAAGCTGATAAAATGCTTGATACATGTTGCTCGTCACAACTAAATTGAGCCCCTCTTCACCGAGCGTTTGGCAGACTAGCTCGCGTTGCCGTGGGTCGGCATCTACAATCAGCACGGTTTTCTGTGTATTCATTTTTTCTCACTACCTTCTTGATAAACAGCATAGCAAATTACGGGGCGTTGAGCATGCTGTAGAACGCTTCCCCCTTATTTCCAGAAAACGGACGGAAGAGATAGGGCATGCAGGGATGTCAGCATCTTGCCGGTAATTTGCGCTAAAGCACGGACCCATAATCTCAATCGCAACAAAAAACCGAGGTAATTCGGTAGCAGTCCTATAAATTCACTTTTGTCCGTTAAGAAATCTAACAGGCTGAATGAACGAGTCATCAAGCTAACTTTTTCCGGATGAGCCCACTCATTAAAAGGTTATCTGCCTTACCTCACACTTGAGGAGTTAAAGCAAACATCACCTTACCCATATCTCTCATTGAGGTAGGACAGAGCTCGTCAATAACTTTTTTAGCGAGTACGGCAATTTCGGATTCCGAGAGCTGCCCCTGAAGAAATACTCCAAAACCTAAATTTGCTCGGATTTCCTGGCTATTAGTTGCGTTCAACCCCTGTTTTTTTTACTGTGCCAAGACCTCTTTGCACTTCTTTACTTGGTTAACTATGATTTCCAGAATGCCGTTATCATCAAGTTTGACCACTTTTCAATCTCTTTATCCGGGATTGCACCGCGGATCGTCCGGATTGCGAAAAGTCGCAGTTTATCACGTGCATTCATGACTCCTTTCATTTCTTCATTCAGTGTGTCATGAAGCGTCATCAGGCATTACGCCAAAATTTTATGTTTCATAAATTATAACCGATAACTCCGTTATGAGTCAATAGAAAATTTACGCGCACTTCCTCTATTTTTTCTAGCAGATTTACGAGAAACGGGTTTTCGTGGAAGTTGATTCTTTTTTGACACGTTTCCACAAATCTAGAATACTGTGAGAACCGGCCATCGTGCCAATGCTATCCGAGCCGAATTTACCGGAACCCCTCAACGAAAGAGCAGAATACGTCGACAGATGTGTTAGTCGATACTGTCCCCCATTTCGCAGCTCTCTTGCGCCGCGCGGACTCACAGCTTTTCTCATACACAGACTCCGCCATCGTCCCCAGACGCAACTCACAAAAAAAGTGCCGCTAAATCAGACTCCCATACATTTTTCTTACAATTTTTTTAAAAATATGATATATTAATGTGAACATCATAAAAATCTGCCTGACAATGTTGCAAACCTGCTTATCAGAGGAGACAACCGCATGCACAATAAACTCACAAAGCCCAGCCTCGTCCCTCAACCGCATGGCCCCAGAGGAGCAAACGCATGAACAAAGAACACATCAGAGAGGCTCTCGCTGCAATATGCACTGGCCCCTTTTTACAAACCGCGAAAAACCTGCTCGCCACGCTCGGCTACCGCAGCGATTTGACAGAAGCATTCTCTGGAACAGCCGGCGACTTTATAGAGACTTTCCCCGCATTCAACCCGAACACCCAAACGGAACAAGCCCTCCGAAACCACGCAGCCTCGATACACTTCATCTTCCAACTCACAGACGCAGAAATAGATGGCGAAACGCAACAGCGGTTAGAACTCTTTGAAGGAAACGATGCGGAAAGTTTCTTTTTCTTCGCGGTTGAACTAAAAGAGAAAACCTACTCCCGCGGTGCGTACGCAGAATTGACGCGAGAAATCAATAAGCGTCTGATTGTTCCGACGGTGGTGTTATTTCGTGTGTCAACCCGGCTAACCCTCGGTTTTGTGGGACGCCGTCCACACGAGCACCACCCAGAACGTGATGTTCTCCAACAAGTGACACTCATCAAGGATATTCGTCTTGAGGCACCGCACCGTGCGCATTTAGATATCCTCTCTGAACTTTCACGAACAGAATGCCTGAACTGGATGGACGCAAATAACAGACAGAAAAACTTAGCCGGACTGCTATCCGCCTGGCTAGCGAAACTCAACACCGAAGCGCTCAATAAGCAGTTCTACCGAAGGTTGTTCAGCTGGTTTGAGTGGGCAGTGAGGGAAGCGAAGTTCCCGACAGCCGAGCTGAATCCGTTGGGTTCCGAAGCACACATCATCCGGCTCATCACGCGGCTGCTCTTTATATGGTTCTTGAAAGAAAAAGGGCTTGTCCCCGAGTGGCTTTTTCAAGATTCCGGGCAGAAAGAGCAGGCGGGCACGCAAAACAACGAGCTGTCTGAAGAATCTGAACAGAATAGGCAGGTAAGCCTGCAAAACAACCAACAGTCTGAATACCCCCCCCCTTACAGACGTTAAGTCTTCTGCCGAACTCCACGACAGAAAGCAGCCTGCACGCACACCTCAAAAACTTTGAGCCCGACACATCCGACTACTACCAAGCCATCCTCCAAAACCTATTCTTTGCTACTCTCAACACACCTATAAATCAACGCACATTTAGCACACACGATAACCGGAGCCACCGCGACTCAAGCAAATATCGCTATGCTGACCTGCTCCAACAACCCGACACCTTCCTTCAACACCTAAAGCACGTCCCATTTGTCAACGGCGGACTGTTTGACTGCCTCGATACCTTTGAGGCAACCGGCGACGGCGGTGTCCGAATAGACTGTTTCTCTGATAACAAAACAGTTCGGCAAAAATTACACGTCCCCGCAAAACTCTTCTTTGACAAAACACACGGCCTCTTTCCTCTCTTCGCTCACTATAAGTTTACCGTCGAGGAAAACACACCCATTGAACAAGAAGTCGCGCTCGATCCAGAACTGCTCGGACAGATATTCGAAAACCTGCTCGGCACCTATAACCCCGAAACACAATCCACCGCACGCAAAGCCACAGGCTCTTACTACACACCCCGCCAGATTGTCGACTATATGGTAGACGAGGCACTCATCGCATACCTCCTCCAAAACGTCAAACCCTACGACGGAAACACACAATCCCTTGAAGAACGCCTCCGCGAAGACCTCCTCGCTTACGAATCCCAAGGCAACATTGATGAAGACGCACATCACCTCATTCATCCAGAGGAAATCCAACCCCTCATTCAGGCAATCGACGCACTCAAAATCATAGATCCAGCCGTCGGCTCCGGGGCTTTCGCTATGGGCATCCTCAATAAACTCGTGCTCATCCTCCGAAAACTCGACCCGCAGAATCAAAACTGGAAGCAGCGACAACTTCAACAAGCTGAGAACATACCAGATACCCATAGCCGAGAAAGCGCGAAGCAGGCAATTGAGGCAGTTTTCTCCAAGGCGAATCACTACAACGACTACGGACGTAAACTCTACCTCATCCAAAACGGCCTCTACGGCATAGATATACAACCCATCGCCGTCACCATAGCAAAACTCCGCTTTTTCATCTCCCTCATCATAGAGCAGATACCCAACCAGAACCCTGACGACAACTACGGCATCAGACCCCTCCCCAACTTGGAGACGAAGTTCGTTGCCGCAAACACCCTCATCGGCTTGAAGGGGGCAAAAGAAACGGATTTTCAGCGCTTGCTGGAAACAGACACCATCCAACAACTCCGCAACGACATTGAAGTCATCCGCGCCAAACACTTCTCCGGCAGCACCCGTCCGCAAAAACTTGAGGCGATGCGAAAAGAGGAAAAGTGCCGTGAAAAATTGGCACGAGCGCTAAGAACACAGTCGGAACAGTGGACGGTGCAGGAGCAAAGCCGGATATCCCAACAGATTGCGCAGCTGCCAAAAAAGGAGGCGCGCAACCAACTCCAAGAAAAACTCGAGAAAGCGTATGCAATTCGTCAGCAAAAGCTAACAGCCAGCGTAGAAGAGGCACAGAAAATCGCAGACTGGAATCCATACAACCAGAACGCCGTCGCCGATTTCTTTGAACCCGCATGGATGTTCGGCATCCACCACGGCTTTCACATCGTCATCGGCAATCCACCCTACATCCGACACCACAAAATTCACCATCTCAAACCTACCTTGAAAACACAATTTGGTGATTTCTTTACGGGCATGGCAGACATCAGCGTCTACTTCTACAAACGCGGAGCCGAACTACTACGAGAAGGTGGTTTACTCTCCTACATCTGCACAAACAAGTTTATGCGCAGCGGCTACGGAAAAAAACTACGCCAATTCCTAACCGCTGAGATGGCACTAAAAACAATTTTGGATTTCGGCAGCCTTTCCGTCTTTGACGCAGCAGTAAATGCATCCATTCTCCTCGTTCAAAAGTCGCCACCTACTCCAAACCACACCCTCCATGCGACAACCCTAAGGCATGTTTCAAAGGAATTTAACGTCCGGAAAGCATTTCAAACGCAGGCATTCCCGATGCAGCTCGCCTATTTGTCTTCAGAAGAATGGACGTTAGCACGCACAGAAACACTCGCCCTACTACAGAAATTGCAACACACGGGAACATCATTCAGCGAATCAATACAAGGTCAACTTTATATTGGTATCTTCACCGGATACAATGAAGCATTTATCATAGATGAATCTCTCTGTCAGCAGCTAATAGCAGAGGATGCCAAAAGCGCACAACTCATAAAACCTTTACTGCGAGGGCGGAATCTCAAAAAATGGAAAGCGGTATCAGCAAACGAGCACTTGATAGCAATAGCCAGCAGTGCCAATAAACAGTGGCCCTGGTCAAACGCAGCAAGCGAATCTGAAGCCGAACAGATTTTTGAAAAAACCTATCCAGCAATCCATCGCCATCTAATACGCTATAAAGAGCGGCTTTTACCCCGTGATAACCAGGGAAAATTCTATTGGGAGTTGCGTTCGTGCGCCTATTACGACGCGTTCGAAAAGCCGAAGATCATCTATCCGGATATTAGCTCATCTATGCGTGCGTGTTATGATACCGCAAACGCTTTTTCCTTACAGACTACCTACATCTTACCTACTGAGGATCTCTCTTTGCTTGCAATTTTGAACAGCCAACTTTTTGATTGGTATGCCAAATATAAGTTTCAGAGCCTTAACGATCCGTGGATAGGTGGTGGCTTGCGTTTCATTGCTCAATACATGCGACATGTCCCGATAGCCAATAGAACAGAAGCACAGAAAGCCGCACTCTCACGCCTCGTCGCGCAGATATTGGCAGAACCCAACGGCGATGCCGTGAACGCACTTGAGAAAGAGATAGATACCTTAGTCTATCAGTTATATGAGTTAACGCCGCAAGAAATTCAACTCATAGAACAGACGTATCGCGACGCAGGGATGACAGTATGAAGCACCACGCTCTATATTATAGCAACCCACCAGAATTGCGGTTTGGAGCCAAACATCTGAAGTTACGATATGAGCCGTTTTCACGAAAAAAGACGTTGACAAAAAAGCAGAGACGCTGCTATACTTTATCATGAGAAGTCAACAGCCTAAGCAGATAGATAAGGATATCAAGATTTATTTCAAACGCGTCTGCTCTAAGTGGCAACGACTTTGGGGCCGAAGCGGCTGTCGGCGATAACCGCCTCCGTTCGTGAATTGGATAGTTTGTAGTCAAACAGAGGCAGCTGCCAGATAACCCGTTTTCACGAAAGGAACAGATTTTGTATTTTATGAACGCAGTGGTAGTCTACGCTCACGAAAATCCTCGTGAAACTTTTCGTGAATTGCATACCACCAACCAAAACAGAGGAAACTACCAGATAAGCCTGTTTCACGAAAAAACGCATGTCGAATCTTCTGAACGCAGTGGTAGTCTACGCTCACGAAAATCCCTCGTGAAACTTTTCGTGAATTGGAGACTCTGGAGCAAAACAAAGGAAGTTGCGATATGAGCCGTTTCACGAAAGGAACGGATTCTGTATCGTATGAACGCAGTGGTAGTCTACGCTCACGAAAACCTCTCGTGAAACTTTTCGTGAATTGCATCCGGTACAGACACACCATTTTTTCCCATTGACAACCACCGTTCACCCGTAACTCACAATTTAAAAAAAATATCACATTTGTAGTGCCCAAATAGGAGTCGTTCTCCAGCCAAGGCAACCAGATATCGACGTTATCTCAATAGCAAAAAAAAAATTCAAATCTGCTTTGCAATTCTATTAAAATTGTGGTAAAATTCACGTGCAATGTCCAGAACACTCTTAATTAAAGCCGTACACTGAATTCAAGGAGAAAACTTATGAAAGTCGGTATTCGAGATGGCATGTTACCCGTTTCCTTTGAAGACGCGTTCCAAACCGCACAAAACATTGGGTTCGATGGCATTGAGCTCTGCCTCGGGGTCAACTACCGCCAACATCCACTCTGGCAAGACGATGCAGTCGATAAGGTGAACCGTTTAGCCGAAGCCGCAGGAATTGAAGTCGCCTCCCTTTCGCCCGGCGGGTTCACCGCCTACTCATTCATGCACCCAACAGATAGCACACGCAGCGAGGGCATTGCAAAATTGCAATACCTCGCAGAAATCTGTCCAAAACTCGGCGCAAACGTAATTCTCGTACCTTTCTTCGGAAACGGAGCCATCCAAGAAGAACACATCAACGCAACTCGATTCCTTGACGGACTAAAAGCCGCCGCAGAAACCGCTGAAAAACATCACGTCGCACTCGCAATAGAATCTACCCTAACTGCTCAACAACACCTACAGATTATTGATGCCGTCAAATCACCCGCAGTCGGTGTCTATTACGACATGGGCAACGCAACCGGATTCGGATACGACGCACCCGCTGAAATACGGGAACTAGGCAGCGCAATCGTCCAAATGCACATTAAAGATACCAGGGGAAACCACGCAGGCGAAGGCGATGTCGACTTCAAAGCCGTTTTTGAAGTCGTCCATGCAATCGAATACGACAGCTGGTTCGTACTCGAAACACCCGGCAAAGATCAACCCATACAAGCCGCTCGCAAAAACCTTAACTTCGTCAGACAGAATTTCTGAAAACGCACTACGCTACCACAGCAAAACACAGAGAAAAACCGTATTGGAGATGTCTCATGCCACAAACCGACATTTTTCAACCATACATTTTTGGAGAAGAAGAACGGAAAGCACTAGACCGGGACGGGCATTTTGTTTTACCACAACTGCTGCTACCACACGCACAGAAAAAACTAACTGAATCCCTCGCACACATACAGAAACTTATACCCGCTGCAGTGCAAGGCCATGAACCCAACCGATTCGCAGCCGAATTTGATACTTATTTGGAGAGCCTCATCGCACATCCACAAATGCTCCAACTCGCACGCAACGTACTTGGAGACGAAATTCGCTTCGACCACTGCGTCACACTGAACCGAAACGGCGGCAATCGTGGAATCGGATGGCACAGCCACGGATACGCAGACGATGAACCACGACTAGGATTCCTACGCATCTTCTTCTACGTCAACGGATTTCAACACCAAGATGCCGCATTAAAGGTAGTCCCCGGCAGCCACCTCTTCCGCGACGCTAAAATTCATGCACAATCTGATCACGAATTGAAGGCAAATTGGATCGCACAAAAGACGCACCCCATAACCCGTAAACCCCTCAAAATCGAAACCTTAACCGCACTACCAGGAACCGTCGTCTTAATGTGGACACACGCCGCACACGCCGTCACACCCAGAAAACAACACAGTGACACACGCTGGACCGTCGTCTACGCATACCGAAACCCCGGCAGAACCTCCGGAGCTAGATGGATAACACCTGAATTTGAGCGTAAACCGATACCCAGCACCGAGAAATTGATGCCACTCTACTAATATAACCCACGATGAGCATAACACCATCTCTTACTAGTCATGAAAAGTATAAGAACCCTCTGCTGTTTATACCAGAGCGAGAGCATAACAACCTTTCACACAAGACACCCCTCCGGAATCAATCAAAATAATCTTCATCGCAAAACATGCGGAGTTGCTATATGAACAGTCCAAAAATCATAATCCCACGCACCGAAAGCGACAAGCTGCTCGCAATGCCAACACGCGAAGCTGAACAACTCTTCCAAAGTTATGAAAAGCAACAGCAGCTTGATATTATAAACGCAACGCGAAACCCTAGAAAGCGAGAACAACTCTACTATCTCGTACCTGATTGCACCGAACTCATACAAGAAAGCCCAACCGTCGAAGTCCTCCAAATCCTCGACACGATGCTCGGCACAGGACTCGCATCCGCACTGCTACCTTGCCTCTCAAATGAACAATTTGAAGAACTCGTCGATATTGCAGTCTGGCAAGACGGAAAATTAGATCAAGAATCTCTTAACCTCTGGCTCTTTGAACTCTCTGAATGCGATCGCGACGACCTCGCACGATTCCTCGCAGAACTCGACATCCGACTCCTCGCCGCACTCCTCCACCAACGCATACTATTGCAAAGCGAATACGCCGCAATGTTCATTGAAGCTGAATACATCGACCCAGGCTCCCCCGCAATTCGCTATCTCGATGAACAAGCAAAAACCATTAGTCAGGCTATCTGGGAAGCTGACGGCGAGATCTTCCTTATGCTACTACGCGAACTCTTCGCAATTGATGAAGAAGGAGAAGTCGACGACATACTCGCTCATACACTCGGTATCGCACAAGCTGACAGACAAGAACGCGTCGAACTACGCGATAAACAGACCGGCATTGATGTCACAGAAGCTGAATTGACACAACGCGTAGATCTCAACTCACTCACACTTCAAGACGGAGAAGAAGAAGAGCAGCAGGAGGAAAATGATGATGATGAAACAAAATAACGCACCAATTGTACCAACAACCACCATCGACACCCAGCTGTTCCTCGCACAAGTCCTCGCACACGGAGAGGAAAACGGCACAATCTCACATCTCCAGGCCGAGCAGCTCTATCAGAACGTCACCGTCATCGCACATAAACTTATTACCATGAAAACCCAAAACCTCGCAGACTTGGCAGGACTACGCACCCAGACGCAAAACGCTTTTACACTCATTAGCCTGGGACTTGAATACGGCAGCAACCGAAACCTCCACAAAGCAGCACGACAACTCCTCAAAAACAGAACCGTCCAATTCTTCCAGATTGGCAACACTATCACCGACAAAGTCGTAGCACGCGCACGCAAACTCATACAAAGCAAAGGACTTCTTACACCTATCGCCTTCCCCGGCCACAACACCGAAGAATTCATTATTTTCAACAAAGCCGAGCACGATTTTTTGAACGCAACGCTCCAATATAGTCTCAACATTCAAACACCCCAAATCACTATTAGAGAAACAATACCATGGCGCACTATTACACAATTGAACGACATAAAACTCATGGAAAATCAACTCGCATGCCTTGAAAACCGACGCCACTACCTCGCAGCTTTGCCCCTCGAACAAATTTTAAAACCCGACACACAAATTTTAAAATCCGACACAATGCTCAACTTCACCTTAAAACCTGTAGAATCAATCACGCTCGGCCTGATCGTCAACCTCACGCTCCATCGGCAAATCGATTTACAACTCGACTACGATGCCTTAAACGATTTCACCGAACTCGCTTATACCGACGGGCAAATCTCAAACGCCATTCGACAACGATTACTCGACTGGATTAAACAATACCTTGACCAGCACCATCAACCTCACGCAGTACAACAATACGCCGCCGCATACTGGGATGAATGTCTTCATGACTATCAACAAATCAGAAAATATCGATGAAACTCAGCTCTATCTGAGCAAACAAGAAAGGAGGAAAGCAACAAAGCAGGATTCGACTATTTATTCGGACGCACCGGCACTTTGGGACGCTCTAAGCGCCTCGCGCGCCTCCGGCACACCCATCTCACTTAAAGCACGCGCTGCCATCCGCGCACGGTCCGCATCAGCACCTGTCAGAGCAGCCTTGAGAAGCGGAACCGCTGGAACACCGATCGAAACTAGCGCACGAACCACAAGCCGCCGAACGTTCCATTCCGCATCGGTCAGCGCAACAATCAGCGCCGGAACAATAACATCATGCGGCCCACCGATTTCGCCCAGCGCATAAGCCACATGAAGCCGCGTCGACGAGGGCCCCGAATCCAACGCAGCAATCAACCACGGCACAGCCGGCTCACCCACCTGCTGTAACCCTAGAGAACCGATAATCTGCACGGTTTCATCCGCATCACTCAGCACTGAAATCAACGCTGACATAACATCTGCAGGCGGCTCTGCTTCACGGACACCCTCGCAACTCGTTACGGCTATGTCGCTAAGTGTCCAAACCGATGTCTCACGAACTTGGGGATTTTCATGCGATATCCCCCACATCAGCGCATCAACTGCCGACGGGCCCATTGCCACTAATGCTGCTGCCGCTTCGCTACGCCGCTTCGCATCAGGCGCACCCAGTTGGGCAACCAACGTCTCCACCGGCGGCTTTTGTGAATGGCACGCTACCAAACATAGCACAACAAATGTGAACAACTGTAAACTTTTCATATAGACTGAAGTCTAACAGAATTGCACACTTTTCGCAAGTTTCGCAGCTTTATCTAAAACTTATCACAATATAGGAGCATCACGGCCTTCCACAACGCAAGGAAGCCACGTAAAAAATATGCAACTAGAAACCGCTACATTCGGAGCCGGCTGCTTTTGGTGTATAGAAGCAGTCTTTCAACAGTTAGAAGGAGTTCACGAGGTAGTCTCCGGCTACACCGGCGGCACCACCGCCAACCCTGATTATCGCACAATCTGTACCGGCACGACCGGACACGCTGAAGTCGTTCAGATACGATTCCAGCCAGATGTCATCTCTTACACCGAATTGCTCGACGTTTTCTGGCACACACACGACCCAACCACACTGAATCGGCAAGGAGGAGACCACGGCACACAGTACCGTTCCGCCATTTTCTACCATAATGATGAGCAGCTGAAAATCGCACGACAATCTAAAGCAGATATGGACAACACCGAACTCTGGGATAACCCAATTGTCACCGAAATTACGCCTATGGAAACCTTCTATCCCGCTGAAGACTACCATCAGAACTATTTCAAAAACAATCCACGACAACCATACTGTCAATTCGTCATCCAGCCCAAAATGCAAAAATTCACAGCCGACTTTAAGCACAAACTCAGAACCGACGCTCCCGCCGACGCTCCCACTGACACCCCCGCTACCGATATCACCACCGAACAGCAGGAATTCTATGATTTGTGGTTAGAAAGTGTGCTTGAACAAGATATTGCATACCATGAGAAATTAGAGACACGAAGCAAAATCCAGCAAGGAATCTTTAACATGTTGCGAACACCAGAGTCAGAACGCACCGAGGCACAGCAAGACATTTTCGAGTTGTGGGTAGACATCGCTCTTGGACAAGATATTGCATACTATAACGGATTAGAGACACGAAGCGAAATCCTAGAGGAAATCCTTGACGCACTCCAAGCCGTTCAAGCTGCTAGACTAGCGGAATTCCTTAGCGAGTCGGCACAGCAACCTACACCCACAGAAGAACCTACCGGAACGACAGAGGAACCTGAAACGCCAAACGAATAGCAAATCCGCAACAGGAGAAATCTAATGTTCAGAACCTATTTCATCCACGCAATTTTACTTAGCTCTTTTGGCATCATGGCCGATGCCAACGCACAAAAAACTGACACGCCTATCCCTATCCACGTCACATCAGCTAGACGCATCACAATTGTCAGCGAAAAACGTTATACCGGACTCTTCATACCCCAAGCAGAACTGCAGGTATTTGCAAATATTCCCGGTAACATTGTCGAACTCCACGCGAAGCCCGGACAACTCGTGACGAAAGGCGAAATACTAGCACGCAGCAACGCACGAGAAGCAAATATCGCCGCTATAAAGGCTGAAGCCGCATTAATACAAGCACAAGCACAACTCACCACCACCACTGCAAACGCACAAGCACGCATTGAAGCCCAACTCGCTGTCGCCCAAGAAGCTCTCCTCGCAACCCAAGCCAGACTCGAAGAGACAAAATCACTCGCAGAAATGCGCATCCGCAACCAACTGACGCAGGCTGAAGCCGCATACAAAGCCGCTGAAGCTACTCACGCACGTGCTAAAGTCAACGCACAACAAGCCACAAAACGCGCAAAAGCTGAACTCGACAAAACTGAACTCGATTTTAACAGAAATAAGGCACTTCACGAAAAACAGCACATCAGCGATAGCGACTTTGAAGCAGCCGAAACCCGACTCAAAGTCTCAAAAACACGCTACCAAGAGGCACTCGCATCGCTAAACCAGTTTCAGGACGGAACCGCCCAACTCGCCGTACAGAAAGCAAAAACTGAATTGGAAGTCGCACGCAAGGTCGTTCAAAGCCGAGGATGGGAACGCGAAATTGCTACCGCTCAATCAAAACTTAACCAAGCACAAGCCACACTCACTACTGCACAGAAATTGGTCGACGCAAAAGCATGGGAACGCGAAATCGCCATCGCTCAATCCGCTGTCAAACAAGCCGAAGAACAGTTGAAACTCGCTCGACAACACCTCAATAACGCCGCTATTACATCACCCATTAACGGCGTAATTGTCTCGCGCAACGTTGAACTCGGAGACTACGCAAAACCACCCAGCGCACTCGGAAGCCCTATTTTCACAGTTATCTCAACCGACAGCCTCACCGCAGCATGGAGCATCCCAGCACAAGAACTCAGCAAAATTGAAATCGGACAAATGGTCCTGATCTCCACATCTACTGGAATTCAGAACATTGTAGGTACAATCGACTTCATCAGTCCGACCTTCAACAAACAAGATAACACCGTGCTTGTTCATGCAACCCTCTCTAAACCAGAACGCAAAAGCACACGGAAACTCCTCAAACCCGGGGCCACTATCACCGTCGCCGTCAAAACAGATGAACGGAAAGACGTACAACTCCTCCCGCTCCGAGCTGTCATCCACATTCAGAATGCTACAGGCGAAATTTTCATCGTCAACGGAAACACAACCCAACGAAAGCAGATAAACGTCGGCGCTATCTACGGAAGCGAAATCGAAGTCACATCAAAACTTACGCTAAAAACGCAGGTGATTGTCGATAACCAACACCTCTTGCAAGACGGAACCCCTATTACTATTGCACCCGATTAAAAAAGCACCGACAGATATCGCAACGACGCATACACCTCTTTCACCGTTGATTCCAGACTTCTTGAGGGGGACTCATAAGAATCCCCCTAAACGCATATACCTCTTTCACCGTTGATTCCAGACGGTATATGTCGCACACATCAACATCAGTCCTCTCATTTAAACCATTACCACGCAAACTTAAATTAAAATTGGGCAGCGTACCAAAGCACACTGCCCTCCGCATACGGATACAGCCGAATACAGATAGAAATTACTGAATCAGAACAGAAACCTGAATCTGCTCCCACTTCCGCTTAGCCCGGTGCGTTGCCACTCGCCTTTTAAACACATCGGCCACCGTCATTCCGGCTGATTCAATTATCCCCTCTAGATTCTCAATCGCCTTTCGACCGGAAGCATCTGCGTACCCTAATAAAATTATCCCATCAGGTTTTAGAAAGCGCCGAACCTCTTTAAAAAAACGTTTCAACGTCTGCTGCTTCTCATCGTGGATCGCCAATTCCCCTCTATTGCGCGCACGTACCACAACCCACGGCGCATTGAACAAAATTAAATCAAATTGGCGCGTACCGAACGGGACAAAAAGATCGCCTGCAGGCATAATACGGATATTTCCTGAATCCGGAAGATGCTCCTCAACGTTCAACTTTGTCGTCGCAACCGCCTCCGGAAGTAAATCCGACGCATAAATAATCGCCGTTTCCGGCGATTCCTGATGTGCTAACAGGGTCAACACCCCGCTACCACAGCCAACGTCAACCACTTCAATCTCACTCCGTTTTAAAACATTCGCAAAAACATCTTGCAGCGCCTCCTGAAAGCACGCAACCGTCTCTTGTGACCGAGGCGCAAGCACATGTTCTGAAGCAACAAGCGACACACCCAGCACACCAACCGGATAAGTCACCTCCAGCGCACGCCGAACTCTCTCAACACACGCAAGCGGAACAAGAAACGGACACCCTTCATTCGCACCGGACGGCTCCCCAATTAATTCCAAGAGATACGGCAAATCCAACGGCGGATCCACTTGTAAAACCCCATCTGCATCTGCCCAGCACATCAGCCGCGTCAAGTCTACGTCTAGCAGATTCCCTGCCGATTTCCGACGCTTAGGTGCCACCTCTCCATACCGCGAACCCTTATGTGAAACTGTTCTGTTCGACCGACTCTTCTGATGCCGTTCAATGTAGTCCATTAACACTAAAATCTGTTCCCACCGACCCTCCACAACCGCAACGCCACCTTTACTAAGATGCGTAGAAATGCGACCGAGGTGTATCAAATCGCGAGCCGCGAAGTACTTCACACGAGGACGCGCAAAGACTGACTCCCGACATTCTCTCGGAACGTAAAGTTCCCCTAGCTTGCTGACGTTATAAAAATGATTCATGCGTAAATCTAGTTACAAACTGGGCTTAGTCATAGCACTGCACGAATGCCTAAACAGTTGCCACCTAACGAATCCCTACAATCTCACCTATTCTAACAGATTCTGCCTCTTTATAACAGAGCAGCAGCGCATTTCTCGCACCAAATCCAGACAGAGCCGTCGGCTCTTCACCACTCTGAATCGCATCTACCGCGTACTGCAGTTCACTCCTGAAGGCATCAATCGGGTCTGGCTCTCCCAAATCCACCTGCTCCACTTCGCCTGTTTCATGCAAAAGCGTTAAAGGCACTGCAGCCACCGGCTCGCCCCCCAACGTCGCGAAGTCATACAACAGCGTCGCTTTTTCAAGATAGAGCTCGAAACCGTGCGAGAACGCCCTGCCTCTTTGCGAAACCGCCCCAGATGAGCAGCTCACCGCAACCCCCTTATCCTTATAGATATATTGTGTCGTCACATAATCAACGAAGTTGTCACCGATCCGTTTGCCTTGTGAGAAAACCGCGTCAGGCACACCGCACAGCAGCTGGATGAAGTGCGTATCGTGAATGTGCAAATCGATACCCGGCCCACCGCTCTTCTCAACATCCGCGAAATCCCTAGACCAGCTCGGTTTAGAGATGATGCGCTTGAAATGCGCACCCAGCATATTACCGTACTCCCCGCCATCAACCAAGCTCCTCGCATACGCATATTCCGAAAAGAAGGGCAATACATGCGCAACCATAAAATATTTACCCGTCTCCTCCGCCAACCCAACTATCTCATTAGCATCCTCAATTTCAATGCAGATCGGCTTTTCAACAAGCGTATGTTTACCCGCACGAAGTGATGCCATGCTAACCGACTTATGTAGATGTGTCGGCAGACAGATATCAACCAGGTCTATCTCTTCATCCGCGAGCATCGCGTCAATGTCCCGGTACGTCCTAACATTCGACAAATCTTCAATCCCACCACGCGGACCAAAGTTACCCTGAATCCCCGTCCAATCCCCTTCTAATTTCTGAGCATCCCGCGTGCAGATTGCCACCACTTCGGCCCCAATCACGCGCTGAATACCGTAGTAGTGCATCATACCCATGAAACCTATGCCCACAATCCCAATTTTAACCACTTTGCTCCCTACCTTTATAGAAAACGGCACAGCAGCCGCCTCTCTCAAGATGAACCACTGTACCGTTAATTTTTGTGCAAATCTGCCGCTAATGGATAACGCTTCTTCGCTTAAGAGTGCCCCATGTCGTTGCCGCCTTACCCTTTGCCGAGACGGCCAGGAACCCCTCTTCCATAATCGCTTGGACTTCATCCTCACTCAGCGCACGCCGCCAAATCGCAGCCTCATCTATCGAACCATTCTCAAATGTATAATTCGGACGGTCCTTGGAACAGCCTATCCGCAGATCCTGGTCATTTGTACCCTGAAAGTCAAATTTATTATCCTCTTCAACCGCCAGCGCACCATCAACATAGACTTTCATAGTCGAACCGTCATAAGTACCAACAACGTGATGCCAGGTCTTCTCTTCCAGCGGATGAGGTTTGTTCAACGTAGGACGACCATTGCCCGAACCCAAAAACATATTAAAACTTTTACCGTCACCGAAAGCACCTATCCCGTACGAATTATGTTCACCACCGTTATGGCAGTTCTTATCGAACCATTGTGCATCGGTATTCCACCCCTCCTGATAGATCCAAGCAGCCATCGTAATCTCACCACTAATCTTCAATTCATCAGAAGCCGGCACATTCACGCAATCCGCACCCTCAGCCGTAATATGTATCGCATCGCCATATTTACCTGCCACAAATTCGGTATTGGCGATAATATCCGCATCCAGTCCATTCCCGGAATCGTCAAGAATCATTTTGCCGCTCACGTTGTCAAACGTGAAATACAGAACAAGCCCATCTTCCAGATTCGCGATAACGCCGCCTACTGTCAAAAACAGCACTATCGTTAACGCCACATACATAAATAACCTTCTCATTTTTCCTCCTCCTGTTTGCTCTTCTGAATTATGCCCCAATTTTACGACAAATTTTCAAATAAGTCAACCTACTTCTATTTCAAAAACACGCTCAGGCGGTCAGGCGGAGCCGTCCACCTACTATAAAAAAATACTTATTCGCTAGTCAGCGCAGCATTCATCACCTCTTCCCATCTGCCCTCAAATCTTTCGCCAAATTCCATCTCACCACCCGTTGCAAGAGAACCGCGCAGCATCGGTTTTGTCGCTTTGTGCCTCTCCCAAAGCTCCAGACCACCGAAATCGTTATGCAAGAAATGAAGTGCAACCCCTGCACGGGCCTTATCGGAGAGGTTCGATTTCGTACAGTGAGCAACACCATAGCAGAAAAACAGAACACCGCCTGCTTTCAATTCAATCGGCACAGCACGCTCCTCCGGCGGATCACACCTTATGTGATGGTCGCTCAACGCGTCTCGATAGTGTTCGTAACTTTCACGATGACTCCCCGGAATAACGTGCATACACCCATTCTCAATGTTCGCATCGTGGATGGCAATCCACATCGCCGTACCACGCAACGGGTCGGCAATTTTAAAATACGCATTATCCTGATGCCAACTTGTACCAATACCTATTTTGGCAGGCTTCCAAAAGGCCTGGTCCAACTCCAACATGAATTCATCACCAATCAATTGTTCAACAACAGCAAGCACCTTCGGATGAAACGGTAACGCCTTGTGCAATACACTCCGATTGTTAAGCGGAATAACCTGCAGGTTCTGTCTTTCACCCTCATTGTCCCTTTTCGTGCCATCTGTCTGAACAGCACAATTAATCCCGTTACCTTGCCTCAGTTCACGCTCATAAATCCGCTCCAATTCTAAGCACAGCGCTTTCGATTCAACAGGAGTAAAGAAACCCTCAATCGCCAGATAGCCATCCTTTCGGAATTCGGCTAATTGTATATCAGTTAATTGCATTAGACCCTTCTCTCTTTATCTCTAGTTCATTTCTGCACACGGCACAATAATCGAATCTACCATACCGTGCAAAATTTTCTTATCTGCAGGACACACTGCTGCCTGTATGCCTCCCAATGTAGCAGTATTTCCTGTTACAAAATAGTACGGTCGAAGCAACGGCCGGCAGGCCATCTCTTCTAAATCCCCGAGCTCAAAATTATAATACTGCATCCGGACCCGTTTGGCTGTATGGAACTTCTGTAACACATAAGGCGTTTTCTCAAAATTCGCCAAACCGTTTTCTATCGCCGATGCCCACTCCTCAACAGGAAGATCGTGCCCTATGGCAACACCCCGACTCCCCCACGCCAACGCGGAAAAGCCCGACGGTTTAATAACCAATTCACGCTGACGCTGCGTCACATCCATCAACTCATGCCAATCCCTTACAGGACACCCCTCTAACGCTAACTCAGGAATCACAGCATGCGGCGGCAGCGGACGGGCATCTAAAACCCACGTCTGCGGAATAGACCCGCGCAGAAAAGCGTAAGTCCGCCGCCCGAGTTGACGCTGCCAAAACCGTTGCAACGACGGATGATGGAAGAGAGCCAAACACAATTTCTCTTCAAGATACGCCTTTGGCGGAGGTGTCATCACAACCGTCCGTTTCTTCGCACTATAAAGCATTAATTCCGATTTCGGAATGTTCTGCAAATCAAACAATTCATAGAAGCGATATAATACATCAACACGTATCTCATCCGGTTCAACACGAGACGAAACCGCGCCACAAAAATCGGATTTTACAAAAATCCCATCCTCCCTAAAAATGACATCATGCGGCTTGACAGCACGCGCCCACACACCCAAATCACAAAGCGAACCCGCAAGCCACTCCATTTCTGCCCAATAATCTTGCGATTCATCTGAAACAACAATCGCAAGCACCGGTTCATCTCTCTTCGACAAGCCACGAATCATGTCTGCATACCCACGCACCATCCCATCTCTACCACCGATAACAGAATAGCCCAGCTCCCCATACAACTTTGACAGACAACCCGTCGCTCCAATAAAACCCGGAACTGAATCCAACTCTGTTATCACCATACCCTCTACACCATCTGCCGTCGGAAGAATATCCGGGCGAAGCACACCCGGCAACTGACTCTTAAACCGGTTCATCCGTCCATATTGAATCAATGACTCAGGTTTGCCTATATCTAAATACTCCGCTACCCAATCCGGCTGAATCCCCCGTACACTTTGCGAATAGAGCAAGTTACACGCACGATAAAAATTTAAGAGATGCCCACCTAACTCTTCAAACCACCTTAACTCTGCTTGGGAAATCCAGAACGGCTCTGGCGAGATGCGCCACGTAGCATTGCAATCCGGATGCACAGCCCGTTTCTCGCCTGAGAACAACTTCGCCCTCGGAATTTCACCATTAATAAATAGACATTTTTGTTTAGCATCCAAACGGAAACTCCTCGTCAATTATGCAATCAGCGCAGATTCTACAGAAAAATCTGCTTCACAAAATCAATCTGCTTTTGCGACGCGAGCGCTTGCAAAGCACTCCGCGGCACAGGACTATCCACATTTATCAACGTCACAGCCAATTCACCCATCCGCGAACGCCCCACAGTCATATCCGAGATGTTGATGCCGTGATCACCCAAAATTGTACCGATTAAGCCGATCATCCCCGGCTGATCGCGATTATAAATCAGAATCATATCACTATCCGGCTTCGCATTCATGTGAATTTGGTTAATCCGAACAATCCGAATATCCTGCCGCCCAAAAACGCTACCTTCAATCACTGCCTCACCTTTATCTGTCATAATCGTGATAGCGATAGAGTTCGCGAAATCCGATTCCGAATCACTCCGAGTCTCCTTAACAGGAATACCGCGCTGCTTCATCAGGAAGGGCGCGTTCACATAGTTTACGTTGCTTAACACAGCCATGAGCAGCCCTTTTTGCAAAGCAACAGTTATCGGCATCACATCTTCCTTCCGAAACAGAGCACCACTGTAATCAATCTGAATCGCGGAGATTTGGCCCTCTACAATTTGTGCGTGGAAACTCCCAATTTTTTCAGCCAATGTCAGATAGGGACCTAAAATATCAAACGTTCTTGAGTCAATTTGCGGTTGATTAACCGCATGAGCAACCGGTTGCCCCCGGAGCGCGTTAATCGCTTGTTGTGCTACCTCTATTGAAACGTGGTCCTGTGCCTCTGTTGTTGAAGCTCCCAAATGCGGACTAACTAAGACGTTATCCAAACTCAGCAACGGAGAAGCAGTTGCCGGCTCATTCTCAAACACATCCAGCGCAGCACCCGCCAATTCCCCTTTTCTCAGCGCATCGTACAGCGCATCTTCGTCAATAATACCACCACGCGCACAGTTAATCAAACGACACGTCGACTTCATCAGATTAAACTCTGAGACACCTATGCTATGATACGTCTCAGCATTCAGATGTGTATGAATGGAAATATAATCCGACTCCTCAAACAACGTCTCACGGCCCACAAGCTGGACACCCATTTTCTCTGCAGCCCCTATCGAAATATACGGGTCATGCGCGATAACCTTCATCCCAAACGCTTGAACACGTTTCGTGACTTCGCAGCCGATACGCCCTAAACCCACACTCCCCAAAACCTTCCCGTATAATTCAACACCCATGAACTCATCCCGTTTCCATCTCTTATTTTTCAGAGAGATACCCGCCGGAACAAGGTTACGGGCCAACCCTAATAACAGCGCAATCGTATGCTCCGCCGCTGCAATCGTATTACCCAGCGGCGTATTAACGACCAGGATGCCCTGCCGCGTCGCAGCAGCTACATCAATGTTATCTACCCCAACGCCAGCACGCCCTATCACCTTCAAACGGGACGCCGCATCGATAACCTCTGCTGTCACCTTCGTCGCACTCCGAATCAGCAACGCGTCATATTCACAAATACATGCAAGCAAGTCCTCGCGCGACAAGTCTAGCGCGACATCTACCTCAAATTCACCGCTCTCATGTAAAACGTCCAATCCGCGCTGTGACAGCAAATCGCTGACCAGCACCTTGTTCATAGCACAACATTACCTTCCTTTAAAGCATTTTATCAGCAGGATATTTGTAGAACAACTTACACAACACTTTAAATTATAGCATACACACTCCACCAGAGTCAACAACATTTTAAAACAATTAAACTTACAAATATTTAAATTGACTATTTTTCTTATACATGATACTATAATGTACAATATCACCGTGCAGCACACTATTGCACGAAATACCTTATTACGGAGGAAAAAACATGGGAGTCCCTGGTCCCTGGGAATTATTGATTTTGTTAGGCATTATCCTACTTATCTTCGGCGGTAAACGACTGCCTGAACTCGCACGCGGACTCGGCAAAAGTATCACCAACTTTAAGGCAGGCCTCAACGACGAAGAAACCATCGATGAGACAACAACCGAACCACCAAAAACTGAGAACCAGAAAAAATGAAAGACAAATTACCCGATTTCCTTCTGAACGTCATTGACGAATACCCAGAAGTTTGGAACGCATATCAGACGCTAGGAGAAACCTGCAGCAATGCAGGACCTCTTGACACCAAAACGACAAGACTTGTTAAACTCGGCATTGCTATCGGAACCAAATCTGAAGGCGCAGTCCACTCACACACCCGCAGAGCACTACGAGAAGGAATCGCACCCGAGGAATTGCAGCAAGTCGCACTCCTAGCAGTGACATCCATCGGCTGGTCCGCCAGCATGGCCGCACTCTCATGGATACAAGATGTCATTCATCAACAAGACGCTTGAACCCACAGAACGGAGTTCCATCATGAAAACGCATCTGGTAGCATCCTTAATATTCGCCGGCACCTGCTGGCTTATCCCATCGAGCACGGTAAGCCAAAACGAACCACAATTAAAACAAGGCATCGCCTACGTCAAATTACGACTTTATCCACAGGCAATTGAAGCCTTCAAATCGATTTTAGCACAACAACCTACCCAGGCCGATGCACTTTTCCAACTCGGCAATGTCTATATATTGCACAACCAATTGGAATTAGCAATTCAGACGTTTGACAAAATCCTGACGTTTGACAAAACTGAGACACAACCTAACCTCTCGCCTATCGGAAAAGGTTTAGCCCACCTCGCACTAGCAGAAACTTATTGCAAAATCGGTGAATTGGAGACAGCAGCACAGCACACAAAGGCAGCTATTCACTACCATCCAACACATCCTGATAGCTACTACCGCCTCGGCTATATCTATACACATCAAGCACTGTTTGACGCAGCCATCACCCAATTCAAACAGGCACTCGCACTCAAACCCGATTTTCCTGAAGCTTACGAATGGCTCGGATTAATCGCACTCATGCAAGATAAACCCCAGCAAGCAGTGCAATATTACCAGAACGCCATTCGCAAAAATCCTTACGTTCAGAGCACCTACTATAATCTCGCCAAAGCATATCGCCTACTCGGAGATATGAACGCCGCAGCCCAACAACTTAAGCAGTTTGAACTTATGAAAACCTATTATGACAAAAGTTATGCTATTGAACTCGCACTCGACCGGCAACCAATGAATACCGCCCTACGCATGAAATTGGCAGAAATTCATTTAGCATATAAAAATACAGACGCCGCAATTCACACATACCAAACCTTGCAACAGCTAAACCCTGAATTTGTAGAAGGATATGACAAACTGGCCAGACTCTACATGAATCTCAACAAACCACAACAGGCAATTCCACTCTTCCAAAAGGTACTGGAATTAAACCCGTACGCACTTGAAGCACACGTCCGATTAGGATGGCTCTACACTTTCCTCCGAAAATTTGAAAAAGCCGAAAACCATCTCAAAACCGCTATAGATAAGAGACCACAACTCACATTAGCATACCACGGACTAGCCGAAATTTATCTCGCACAGCAGAAAAACGAAAAAGCGATACAAGTCTACCGCCAGATCATCCAAATCAATCCAGAAGACAAAGACGCTTCCAAAGCATTGCAACAGTTGCATAATAAAAAACCGTGATGTGATCTGATGTACAAATACGCCTATATACTTTTCACACTTACCATCTTAAACACCAATAGTCCTCTTATAGCGGACACAATTACACCGCTAACCCCTGTTTTCCTTGATGTCACTGCCGCTGCTGGCGTGACGTTTAAGCACACCGACGGCAGCAGCACACAAACTCAATTCAAACGCAGACTCTTCAATGAATTTCTCGGCTCCGGCGGCGGGTTCTTTGATTATGATAACGACGGAGACCTTGACATCTATCTCGTCAATGGCGCAATTCAAATCGATCAAACTCAACTTCACAATAAATCTCAACACTCACAAATAACAAACGTCCTCTACCAGAATAACGGCGATGGAACCTTCACCGATGTTACAAAAATAGCAGGCGTCGGAAGCACAGCCTACGGCACCGGATGTACCGTCGGCGATTACGATAACGATGGCGACTTGGATCTTTACGTGACTAACTTCGGCACTGATCAACTTTACAAAAATAACGGAAACGGAACCTTTACAGATGTAACAATACACGCACAAGTTGCCAACACCGGCTGGGGAACTAGCTGCGCCTTCAGCGATATCGATCGAGACGGGTTCCTCGACCTCTACATCGCGAATTATGCAATATACCAACCGCAAGACGATAAACGATGTGACGAACATGGAATCCATGTCTACTGCGGACCGCATGCATACCCCGCCGCACCCGACACACTCTATCACAACAACGCTGATGGCTCTTTTACCGACGACTCCACACAACGCATGCCGCCCGAGCTCATACCTATGCACGGATTAGGCGTAACATTTGGAGACTACGACGCCGACGGAGACGTTGATATCTACGTCGCTAATGACCAAGACCCAAATTTTCTATTTCAAAACCGCGGCGACGGATTTTTTAAAGAGGTTGCACTAATTACCGGAGTATGTTATAATGACATGGGAAAAGAAGAAGCCGGAATGGGAACCGATTTCGGAGACTACGACAACGACGGATTGCTAGATCTTACCGTCAGCAATTACCAAACCGAAACCAATACCGTCTATCATAATCATGACGGCACCTTCTTTACCGACAACACCATACCCACAGGTATCGCACAAGTTACCCACGCATACCTCGGATGGGGCATCCGGTTCCTTGATTATGACAACGACGGCCATCAGGACATCTTTGTCGCTAATGGGCATTTGATGGATAACATTCAATTGCTTGAAAAACACGTAAACTACCCACAGAGAAATCTGCTATTCCGAAACCTCGGCAACGGCACTTTTGCTAACGTCACCCCAATAGAACACGCTACTCCCTCCAAACGAGACGGACTAGCACTAAAAAAAGTCAGCCGCGGAGCAGCCATCGGCGATTATGACAACGACGGAGATCTCGATATACTCGTCACAAATTGCAATCAACGCCCAGATCTACTTCAAAACCAGATCGGCAACCAGAACAATTGGATACAAATTCAACTCATCGGAAAAAACAGCAATCGAAGTGGAATTGGTGCCAGAATTAAAGTCGTGACAGAAACACATACACAGTACCAGCACGTACAGAGCAGCGGTAGCTACCTCTCCTTCCACGACCTACGTGCACATTTCGGCATTGGAAAAGCTCAACAAATTAAACAACTCGAAATTCAATGGCCCAGCGGCCATATCGACCACGCACAACGACTCCCTATCAATCAGATTCTTTTGGCAGTTGAAACGGAAGCAATCGCTCCCGTAAAACCACAATAGGTAAGACACATGTCTTACCAAATTCACGTAAGAAGATAACATGGAGGTATAATGAAAACCCTATCTATTACGCTACTAACTTTTGTGTGTCTTGTTTCCTTCACATACGCACAAAATGAACCAGATGACTCTCTCATTCTCTATTTCTCATTTGACGAGCTCGATGGCAAAAATACCATAGACCACTCAAATTACGAGAACCATGGGGAAATCGTCGGAGCTCCAAAACTGGTTAGGGGAAAATTCGGAACGGCATTGCAATTCAACGGCACAAGCGACTGGATCGAGGTCCCGCACGACGAAATCCTCACCGTCGATGAAAGTGTCACCGTGATGGCATGGATTAATACCGAACGCCATCAGGGACCCGGCGGGCAGCGGTGGCAAGGAATCGTTGCTAAAGGTAACAACCCACGCTCCTATAGTTTTTACACCGAATCTCCGAGTGAATGTTTGCACCTCAGTGTCGGAGGAGGCGGTAGTGTCTGCAACGGAAAAGTTAAACTTGAGGAATGGCAACATGTCGTCGCCCAAGTCGATGATGGCACACACCGCTATTGGCTAAACGGAGAAAACGTCGGCGAATTCGACGGGAAACCACCCCCACCCGGTAAAGCCGATACCGCCTCCGTCTTCATCGGAAAAACACATGAAGGAAGCCGAGAATTCCTCGGACTTATTGATGAAGTCCGTATCTGGAACCGCGCACTTGATGAAGACGAAGTCATTCAGCAAATGGAATGGGGATATCTTGAGATTTCCGCCGTCGATCCGCGACAGAAATTGGCAACCACCTGGGGAAACCTCAAAACTTCTAAACGGTAAACTTAGCGTGCATCACGCTCTCTCGCAATTTAACGCAAATCCTTCTAAGCTAGGCGTGCATATCAAAACCGCGCCTAGCCATAAAACTTATGCACCCAGAACGCATCTACAAACTACACACCGTCAAAACGAAATTCGCAACGTGATCGAATTAACATGAGGCCGCAGGAAACGCCCTCAAAAAAAGGAGAAACCCATACATAATGAACGGAAAATTTATCGCCTCCGCAAATGTTGAACGTGACAACCTCGATTGGGGAACAATCGGATGGCTCAGCCGCCCCGAATCCACCGACGCTAAAGACATCGTCGCAATGGAAGTCACCCTCTCCCCAGGATATGGACACGACTTTCATAAGCACCCAGAACAAGAAGAAGTTATCTACGTCATTGAAGGCAGTGTCGAACAGTGGTTACAGGACAAGAAGCAGACGCTAAAAGCAGGAGACTCTGTTTTCATACCCGCAGATATTGTACACGCCTCCTTTAACGTCTCAAATCAACCAGCAAAACTCTTTGTCACCCTCAGCCCATGTAAGGGTGCTGAGGGGTACCAACTCATCGATGTCTTTGACCAGCCACCGTGGAATACACTCCGCGATTAAGAAGACCTTTGCTAATTCTTTCTACTGTCAAACTGTCAAACTGTCAATATGGAAACACCTTTGACAAAAACCTCATCACCACAAGAGCAGGCACCTGCACAAAACGCGACGACACCTTCTCTTCGCCAGCGGATGCGCCAATTTTACGAAACATCGCAAGCCTACAAAGCGCTCCTTGACGCACACGACGAGGTATACCACCAACACTACGTTGAATTGGTAACAAAGGCACTACCGCCTTTGGACGCAAAAAACGCCAAACGTCAAAACGCCTCACTCACTCAGGATGCCACCGACTCTATAGAAAAGCAACCGCAACCAGCACGCAAAATACTTGACCTCGGTTGTGGAAACGGTATCTCTGCACGCCTAATTCATCAAGCAGGCCACGACGTTACCGGCACCGACATTTCGCCACTCTTCTTAGAAGATGCACGCAAATGGGAGAACCCGCACCTACGTTATCAGGTATGCGATGCCCACCAACTACCCTTTGAAGCAGAAACCTTTGATGTCGTCTGCTCAAACGAACTCATTGAACACCTCCCAGATGTTGAAACGGCACTCGCTCAAATGATCCGCGTCGTCAGAAAAGGAGGACGGATTGTACTCTCCGGACCCAATCTCTCCTCACCCTTAACGCCCCTCCTCGATTGTCTCAGACTCCTCGTTCGAAAACAAGGCAGACGTGTATGGGCAGAAACCAAAACGCAAGCACTACAACAGTTAGCCAAAAACTCGCACCTCTATTTCAAAAAACAATTTTCAAAACAACCACCTCAATTTATCTACCGAAACCCTGATTTACAGACTGATGCCATGGGCGGGGACGCAGATAGCGCATATTACACAAGTCCTATAGACCTCGTGCAATTTTTCCGACTGAACGGATGCACCATCGTCAAAAAGTGCGTCGGATTCGGTCTCAAAGGCAGCATCATCGCAAAAACAGTACCATACCTCAGCCCTTACATCAGCATGGTTGTAGAAAAATGAACATTCACCGCAGAGATTTTGTCCTAGAAATCGGCAGCGGGCACAATCCCAAGCCCAGAGCCGATGTTTTATGCGATAAATTCATAGATGATGACCGACAACGCGGCGGACATATCGTCGCAGACCGCCCACTCGTTGAAGCTGACGGGCAGCACCTCCCTTTCGCAGACAGCGCATTTGACTACGTTATCTGTTCACACGTCCTAGAGCATATCGAAGATCCGGTCCTACTCATCCACGAATTGATGCGGGTTGCTAAACGCGGATATATTGAAACACCCTCTGAAATCGCAGAACGGATTTACGGATGGCCCTATCACCACTGGCTAATCAACCGCATCGGCACAAAACTGGTCTTACAAAAAAAGAGACATACTTCGCAATTTGGACAGCTCTTCCACACCCTCGTCGCACACGATAAGCAATGGAAACGCTTCCATCTCACGCATCATCACCTTTTCCTTGTACAACACGAATGGGATGGCAACATTGAATATGAGATAATCCAAAACGGAAAGTCACCGATGAACTTAGATTGTCACAAGACAGTTGAAAGCCTCATCGCAAAAGCAGAACCAAACCTGAACTTATGGATGCCTATTCTCAAAAATGCTATACCCGCCGGGGTCGTTTCAAAAGCAAAATCGTTTCTGGCAAAACGATACAAACGCCGACAAACAAAAACCTTAACAGAAATTCTTGTATGCCCACAGTGCAAAACTACTCTTAACTGGGCAGAAGGCACACTCCACTGCAAAGCCTGCACCCAGCAATATCCAATTATCAACGGAATACCCCGCCTGACTTTGGCGGTTTGAAACAACATAACACCCTTAGCCCTTAGAAGAAATAAAAACCGAATGCAAACAAGAATGGCACAATTTACGATAAGAATACCGATTAACCTTATAAGGAATAAAAACCGAATGCAAACAGATACCAATAACATAGAAGAACGAAATATCGTTATTATTGGAGGAGGCACTGCAGGTTTTGCCGCAGGTATCTATACCTCACGCGCTATGCTCGAACCTGTTCTTATTACAGGCGACGCACTCGGCGGGCAACTCTCCTTAACACTCGACCTTGAGAATTACCCCGGTTTCTTCGGAAACGAAGCCGCCGCATTCATTCAAGGCATGCAACAGCAAGCAGAACGCTTCGGCACAGCAGTCAAATTTGATACTGTCAACCACGTCGATTTCTCTAAACAACCTTTCACCGTCACAACATACGATACAACATATCATGCAAAATCCGTGATTATCTGTACCGGCGCATCACCCCGCACACTTGACATCCCCGGTGAAGTAGAATACGGCGGACGCGGTGTCTCCTACTGTGCTACCTGTGACGGCTTCTTTTTCCAAAACCAGCGGCTCATCGTTGTCGGCGGCGGGGATGCCGCACTCGAAGAAGGCATTTTCTTAACCAAATATGCCGCCGAAGTCTACATCGTCCACCGACGAGACCAGCTCCGCGCTAGCAAAATCATGCAGGAGCGCGCCTTCAAAAATGATAAAATCAAATTTATATGGGACACCATCGTTGAAGAAATTTGCGGCGATAACGAAAAAGTAACCACTGCAAAACTCAAAAACGTCAAATCCCAGAAAACCGAACTTTTTCCTATTGATGGCGTATTTATCTTTATCGGGCATATTCCAAACACGCAACTCTTTAAGAATCTTATTCACATGGATGAACAAGACTATATCATTGTAGATAACCGGCAGCGCACAAATGTAGACGGTGTATTCGCCGCCGGCGATGTACATGACCATCTCTTCCGACAAGCTATTACTGCCGCAGGTGCCGGGGCCGCCGCTGCCATCTCCGCTGAAAAATTTATCGCAGAACTCGATAACCGCGCATACCCAGGAAACTAATAAAAGTGACTCATGCCAAATTCCGGGACAAAAATCCCAAACTGCAAAAGCCAAAACTCGCACTCGGACTAGATTCAAGCACACAGAGCCTCTCTGCCATCCTCATTGATATTGATAAAGCAGAGAAGCACTTTGAGCACGCCCTAGACTATCGCACCGACGAACGACTAAACCGGTTCGGGCTCGGAGAAGACTATATACTACCCTCACCAGTTGAAGGACAGGCAGAACAACCACCGCTCATCTACCTCGCATCCATTGATGCAATGTTCGCTGACATGCAAGCAGCGGATGTTCCGATCGAGGACATCGTTGTTATCAACACATCCGGGCAACAGCACGGACACGTCTATCTTAACCGCAGCGCAGCGCAGCGCCTCCAGATACTAAACCAGCCTGAAAGCAGTCAAGCCAATCTGAAAGAGCTGCTCACCGAAATTTTCGCATATCCCACCGCACCCATCTGGATGACTTCCAACACCCTCCAGCAAACTGAGCAGCTCAGAAAGGCCGTTGGCGGAAAACAACGCATGGTGCAACTCTCCGGCTCTGACGCTCCGCTCCGCTTTACAGGAACCATCATGCAACGCGTCGCCGAGCAATTCCCCGAACTCTACCACCAAACCGCCAACATTCAACTTATTAGCAGTTTTATACCCGCAATACTCACAGCAAATAGCCTCGTACCTATTGATTACGGAAACGCTTGCGGCATGTCACTCATGAATTACCGCACAAAAATGTGGGAACCAGAATTATTAGAGGCAACCGCACACAGATTGCCCGGCGGCACACAGGAATTCCGCAGCAAACTACCAACTCTCGCACGTCCTGACGCTGCTGTCGGAACAATTGCAAATTACTATATTCAAAAATACGGGTTCTCCCCAGCCTGCACCATCATAGCCGGCTCAGGAGACAACCCCCAGGCGAAAGTCCCTGTTGCCGGAGATCTGCTCAGCCTCGGAACCAGCTTCGTCAATATGGTAGCAACCGACGGCAATACGCTTGATCCTGAAGGTTTTGCTAACGCCATGTACGACGGCATCGGACGCCCTTTTATGTTCGGCTGCAGAACCAACGGCGCAATGGTATGGGACGCTGTCAGAAATCGATACGGACTCGCTAAAGAGGAATACGCACCCGCAGAAGCAGCACTCCAAGACGCACCACCCGGACAATTCATGACGTTCTGGCAACCAAAAAACGAATCCTTCCCCCTTTCCGGGGCATTTGAACTCAGACGAACATCGCAGACACGCAACCCTACACTAGGAGAAGATTATGCAGGCGTTATCGAGACAAGCCTCGCCTCTGTTTACCTCTATTCTCAGGGGTTTACTAAACAAAACCAAGCACCGCTCTTTGTTACTGGAGGTGCCACTGAAAGCCCCGAAATTATGCGACGCGTCGCCGGAATTTGGAATAGACCAGCCATCCCTATAGAAAAGGGCGGGGCCGCACTCGGCGCCGCTGTCGCAGGCGCAAACGCGTATTGCAAACAAAACAGCCTACCCTTTGACATAGAGACTTTTAGTGCAGCTGTCTTGAAACGCAGTGAACCCATACAGCCAAACTCTACCGATGTCCAAGCATACCATACGCAAGGAAAATATCTACACCGTTTTTATCAACTTTACCAGAAAATTATCGCCGAGAATCCTATATAAGACGCACCACACCAGAAACTCTCGGCTCGTCCTACAGAAATACAACCCATGAAAAACAAATTGACGCACTTTGACCAAAAAGGAAACGCACGCATGGTGAATGTCGGGGACAAACCCGAAACATTGCGCATCGCCATCGCACACGGACACGTTACTGCAAAGCCCGAAACCTTGCAATTAATTACAGAACAACGCATCAAGAAGGGCGATGTCTTAGAAGTCGCACGCCTCGCCGGCATCATGGCAGCGAAACGCACCAGCGAACTCATACCTTTGTGTCACCCGCTCGCACTCACCTCCATCCGCGTCACATTAACCCTTGATGACAAAAAAATAAAAATTGAAGCTGAAGTCCAAACGGTCGGACGCACCGGCGTAGAAATGGAAGCACTCACAGCCGTCTCAATCGCCGCACTTACCATCTACGATATGTGCAAAGCAGTCGACAGGGAGATGCAAATCTCTGAAGTCAAATTAGTCAAAAAGACTGGAGGAAAAAGTGGTGAATATTTTCGATAGAAGCATCAAAGCCAAACCCGGTTTAAACCTTGCTGACAACTACGACAACACAAACAGAACCTCCGGCCGGTATAAACCTTCACATCTCACTCTAATCTATGCCGTTCTAATCTGCTCGCTTCTCTTAATACCCACAACCGGCTTTCCAGCAGATTACGTGATGCTTATCGGCGGTGTCGGCGGCGAAAAATCCTTCTATGATGATTTCTGGAGCGCAACTTCCCGATTACATAAACTCCTCACAGAAGAATATAGCTACTCACACCAACAGATAACATTTCTCTTTGAAGATGAAGGCGACGCATCCGGCATAGTTGATGCACAAGCCAAGCGCGAAACGATTTTAGCAGCCTTCAATCAACTCGCAGAGAAAATTCAAACCACAGACCGATTCATCCTCTTCATGATCGGACATGCAGCGCGCTCCGCGCAAGGTGTCAAATTTAATCTACCCGGCCGCGATATTAGTGAAGCCGAATACGCACACAGCATTAACCGAATACCTACCAAAAACAAGGTCTTAATCTTCGGATTCCCTTATAGTGCAAAGTTCGTCCCAAACGTCACCGCCCCAGGCACCATCATTATCACCTCAAGCTCACCCAATGAAGGCTACTCCTTACAAGCAGGATTCGGCGACGTTTTTGTTGATGCCTTCTCAACCACCGACGCAGATACAAATATTGACGGAGTTGTCTCTCTCTTAGAGGCGTTTTTATGGCTACAGCAGCGCACCAAGGAATGGTACGAAAATGACGGCTCCGTCCAATCTGAACACCCATACTTAGAAGACAACGGCGACGGCAGTCCATCACGAAAAGATATTGAAGAAACCTCTCCCGAATCGGACGGAAAACTCGCCGCAAATACATTTTTCGGACAGCGACGCACTCCTCTGCCCCAGCCAACGCAAACACCAGAAACAGAACCCAACTCCCTCGCTGAACACATACCCGAATTTTCGAACACCGACAATAAAGAGATACCACCAAACAACACTTCATCAATCCCTTATGATTTCATCAGCGAACAGGACGAACTGGCAATCCAAAACGCCATTCAAAATGCACCCAATCAAAAACAACTACCCAACGCCGGCGCAGTTATATTATGGGAAGGCATCGACATTGACATCGATGAGCAGAGCCGATATATCTATTCCACACGCAGAATTGTCAAAATATTCAACGAAGACGGATACGGCTTAGGTGAAGTCAGCATCCCTTACATGCGGGGCAGAGACGATGTCACCATCCATCACGCCAAAACTTTTAAACCTACAGGGAAAACCGTCGAACTCAACCCTAACGAAATCATACGAGATATACCCCCACCAAGTGCCGTAGAAGCAGGACTCTACGTCGACGCACGACTCATGCACTTCACAATGCCCGAACTTACCAACGGATGCATCATAGACTACGCCTATTCTACAAACAACTTAGGACACATCATGAACGGAGAATTCTGGCGACAAGTCTTCTTCCAAACATCCGAACCCGTTCAATACTATCGATTTACTGCGCACATCCCTAAGAAAAAGCAGCTCTATTATCAAATCCTCGGCCCAAACATTGAACCAACAATCACAGAGAACAACTACACCCGCACATATACCTTCGAGACGCGAGATGTTCCACCTCTAACCCAGGAATACCTCATGCCACCACCACAAGATCTCGCATATAACATCAGCATCTCATCACTCGATTCCTGGGATAAACTCGTAACATGGTACGCAACGCTCATCCGCGAACAAGATACAATGACCACGGCTATCCAAGCTAAAACCGACGAACTACTCAGAGGAACACGCAATCGCGCAGAGAAAATTAAGCGACTTTATGAATACGTCGCAACACAAATCCGGTACCTCGGACTAGAACTCGGAATCTGGGCCATTAAACCCTACTCCGCTGATACCGTACTAAAGAATGGTAGAGGCGACTGTAAGGATAAAACAACACTCCTTTCCACTATGCTCAAGCACGCCGGCATCCCCTCATATCCCGTGCTCATCTCTGCTGGAGACGCACGCGAAATCGTCACAGAAATCCCTTCGCTCGCATATTTCAATCATATGATCCTCGCCGTCGAAGCCGACAAAGGCAAAGAACTCTTATGGCTTGACCCTACCGCATCCACATGTGCTTTTGGCGACTTGCCCGCCGGAGATCAGGACAGATGGACCCTCATTATAAATCCTGACTTCCTCGCAAATAACACAGAAACCCAACAAAAACAGAACCAACACAACGAAAAATCGCCACTCGCTAAACAACTCTATCTCTTCCAAAAGAGCCCCACCCTTGACGCTGAGGCCAACGTCAAACGCATGAACACGCACCTACAAGTTAAAAAAGACATGAGCATCTCTGTCCAACAAGAACTAACCGTCACCGGAAATTTCAACACAAAACTTCGCGCCCAACTCGCACACCTACACACTAAAGAAGAGAAAACCCAATTCCTTCACAAAGAATTCGAACTAGATGAACGCGCCAAAGTCAACGATTTCAAAATCTCAGGACTTGATACCCTAAAACCCGAACTAACAGTACGCCTCGATTGGACATGCGACGAGTACCTCTACGCCATCGGCAGCCAATTCATCCTCGAACTCCCGCTCATCAAACACCCTTACGCAGAACTGTTGAGTGAAGAACACCGATACCATCCAGCTGTCATTGGCATGGCCCTCTCCTTTGAAGATAAAATCACCGTGCTCGCAGAAGCACCTTTCGTCATAGACACCCTCCCTCAAGTCCAAAGCCTCAAAACTGATGTCGCCGAAATCAAATTGGAATATACACGCTCTAAACGCAAAGCTGAGATGCACCAGAATGTTCAATTCCACGTACCACGCGTCAATCCGAATAAAATTATGCAACTTAAAGACATCGTCAAAATCGCATCAAGACGCGGACCCAAGCGGTTCAGCCTACGACAAAATTAACTGAACCGAAAGTATCAAAAAGCATCAACCTTCACCGCTCATAGCCGCAGACGCACTTCCGTTAAATATCCGAAACGTCCAGAGTTTCATTCACAATTCACAATTCACAATTGACAAAAAAGAAGAAGTACGCTATTATAGCTACACCGAAACGTTATAAAAAGCAGATAACCCCAAAAAAATACGGTCTTGGGGGACCCTACGGAAAATAAGGAGAATTTCGCAGAATGTTTAAACCGACAGAAATCGCAAAAGCACACGCACTGTCTAAGTTTGGGATGAATTTGGAGGATATCGCACGGAAACTTTCCATCTCCATTGAGGAAGCGGAGACATTACTAAACACAACCGTCGACCCGAAGTTGATTGAGGAAGCAAGGAGAAATTTGATGGACAAAGAATTCGACGAAATTATGATCTACAGAGCCTTCGGCGTAACGCGTCCACCCGAGAAGCGGTTGCCCGGAGTGACATTATTGAGAGTGAGCCCGATACGCATAGGTGGGGAGGACTTTTTGTTGGGCACGGACCCGGACCCTCAGGGGAACTTTTTTATCAACTCGGAACCGAGCCCTCAAGAGAAAGAGATACCCAACAAGGTAAAAGAAGCCATCGAAGGCCCTGATGAGCCTGAGTAGGAACAACATTACCACCCACAATGCCGCTGCAGCTAACAAACCCGGTTATCACACACCCGGAAAGCACACGCCAGCGGCATAACCAACTCATAATGGAGCACACTGATGAACCCGGTTAGCGCGTGACGCGCACGCTTGAAAGAATGTCAGAAAAAAAGACATTGCTAAGATGCACAACGCGCACCGGGCATCAACCGCAAGCCAGCAGCACCTAAGCACTTATGGAAAACAACTTGAACACCCATTCCGTTGAAAACTATGAATTTGAGCCCATCCAAGGCTACCCAAGACTCAGCTGGAAAGGAAAACGCCCGTTCCGCGCTACCCAATACTATCCCGCCCAACTCAAGGAGACACACGGCGAGAAAGTCAACGACTGGCGAAATAAAATCTATTGGGGCGATAACCTGCAAGTCATGAGCCACCTGCTCAAGACATACCGCGGTAAGATGACCCTCATCTACATAGATCCGCCGTTTGACTCGAAAGCCGACTATAAGAAAAAAATAGAGCTGAAGGGAAAAAAGATAGAGAACGACCGCACCGCTTTTGAGGAGAAACAGTACACGGACATCTGGACGAATGATGAATACCTCCAATTCATGTATGAACGGTTGATTCTACTGCGCGAATTGCTATCGGATAATGGGTCCATCTACCTTCACTGCGATCCAGCAAGGAGCCATTATCTAAAGTTGATTATGGATGAGGTGTTTGGTAAAAATAAATTTCGGAATGAGATTATATGGTTTTATCATGATTCTCCAGGGCGCTCAACTAGCTATTTTCCGCAAAAACATGATGTTATCTTTTGGTATAGTAAAAGCCCAACAAAGTGGATTTTTAATTCTCATGAGGTACGTGTTCCTATTTTAGAAGCATCTAAAGAAAGGTATAAAAGTACACGAGTCATTGGTGGAAAAAGTTATGTTGGAGGCGAATCTGCTAGTGAGGGTAAAATTCCTGAAGATGTTTGGAGCATTCCAGTAATTAAAAAAAATTCCAAAGAAGGAAAAGAAGGGTTAGAGTATCCGACGCGAAAACCCGAGGCACTTCTTGAACGCATCATAAAAGCCTCATCCAATCCCGGTGATCTCGTCTTCGACTGCTTCATGGGCAGCGGCACCACACAAGCGGTTGCGATGAAACTCGGCCGCCGGTTCATCGGCGTTGACATCAACCTCGGCGCCGTCGAGACCACCTCAAAACGCCTTATAAATCTCGCAGCAAACATTGAGCAGAACACACGCCAACAGAAAATTGACTTTGAAGCGGAAAAAATCGAAAATACCCCCCCCCTTCTTCATATGTGTTAAGTTCCTATACAGGATTTGAGGTGTATAACGTCAACCACTACGACGTATTCCGCAACCCTATTGAGGCGAAAGCGCTCCTCATCGAGGCACTGGAAATACAGCCGCTCCCTTCCAGTGCAATATACGACGGCGAAAAAGACGGACACCTCGTCAAAATCATGCCTATCAATCGCATTGCTACTCGCGCTGACATCAACGAACTCATCGCAGGATTAGATTACAAAACTTTCGAGAAACGCCAAGAACAACACCCCACCCGTGCCGTCGAAAAGTTGTTGCTCGTCTGTATGGGACATGAACCTGACCTCGCCGCCGCGTTGCAAAGTGAAGTGCCTTACAAACTTGACATAGAAGTGATGGATATCCTGCGTGACAAATCCGGGTTAGCGTTCAAACGCGAATCCGAAGCGAATATTGTTCGTAGCAACGGCCAAGTCAGCATAGAGCAGTTCTACCCAATGAACCTGCTCGAGAAGTTAAGTCTGCTGAAAGAGCACGTTGAAGACTGGCGCGAATTAGTCGAATCGGTGAAAGTTGACTTTAACTACGACGGTGCGGTGCTGAATCCGTCGGTGGTAGATGTGCCGGAAAAAGAGGGGTGGGTCAAAGGAACTTACCGCATCCCTAAAGATGCAGGCATAATCCGCGTAAAAATTACCGATCTGTTATCAGAATCTCTCGAAGCAACAGTGGAATAACGCCTCTATAGGAGAAAAAATGCCAAGAAAAAACCAGAAAATAGCACTTGATTTCGCATTCTTCACCTACCTCCGTCCCTTTTATACCGAGAATCGTGGGCGAATTCGGACGCACTACCGTGCCCTCTCCAAAAAAATCCTCGACTTTAACGATCCAGAGTCCGGCGCTTTTTTCCGTGAACCGCAATTTGAGGCGTTAGAGATGTACATCTTCCTCAAGGAATATCTGAATAATCGGCACGTTCACGATATATTTTCCGATTGGCACGCAAAACAGAAAGGCTTTGAGACACGTTCGAATCTCGGCTTGGAGCAGCTTGAGTTGTTTGGCGAGCTGAATGCGGAGCAATATCAAGCTATATTCGATTATATCCGAAAATTCAAGCGCAGCTACCCGAACTATATATTTGCGCTCCCGATGGGAACAGGAAAGACCATCTTGATGGCGACCTGTATCTTCTACGAATTCTTACTCGCCAACAAATTCCCAGAAGACCCAAACTACTGTCATAACGCCTTGGTATTCGCCCCCGATAAAACCGTCCTACAATCCCTAAAAGAAATTGAGACATTTGACATGGGGCTTGTTGTGCCACCCGAATACGTCAACTTCCTATCAAGTCACCTCCAATTCCACTTCCTTGAAGAAGCAGGCACCGCCTTATCCACAATAGATCGCTCGCGTTTCAACGTCATCATCTCTAACACCCAGAAGATCATCCTCAAACAACAGCACAAAGAGAAAAGTGCCAACGAGCGCCTCTTCACAAGCGAGGGGACCACGTATCAATCCGGCAACGCCTCTGAAGAAGAAGAACCCACTGACCTCTATCACTTCGATGCCCCCGAAGATGAGAACGAACTGACTACCAACCAACGCTTCCAGAAGTTGACACGCCTCGAACAACTCGGCATCTTCGTCGATGAGGCACATCACGCATTCGGCAGCCAACTCGAAAGAGATATGGGACTTAAAAAATCAAAAACCAGTCTCCGACTCACCATCGATAAACTCGCAGCAAATTTAGAACATGCAGGCACACGTGTCTGTGCCTGTTACAACTTCACAGGCACACCTTACGTCGGACAGCAGGTACTCCCAGAGGTGGTCTACGGCTACGGACTAAAGAACGCAATCGATAAAGGCTTCCTAAAGAAGGTCCGACTCCATAGCTACACAAACCCGAAAAGCACCGAATTTGTCCAATTAGTAATTAAAAACTTTTGGGAAAACCACAGCGAACAACGGCACGAGGGCATGCTGCCGAAACTCGCACTCTTTGCCGCAACCATCGACGAGCTCCAGAACGAGCTCCGTCCCGCCGTCGAAGAAGCACTGACCGAACTTGGCGTACCCACTTCTCGCCTCCTCGTAAATGTCGGAGACAACAAACTAACCACCAACGATGAGCTGCGACGCTTCATCAATCTTGATACCCCCGCCTCCGAAGACCAGTTTATCCTCCTAGTCAATAAAGGCAAGGAGGGATGGAACTGCCGCTCCCTCTTTGGCGTAGCCCTTTACCGGAAACCTACATCCAAAATCTTTGTACTACAAGCCAGCATGCGATGCCTCCGCCAGATCGGCGAAGCACAACAGACCGCGCATATCTACCTCTCAAAAGAAAATACCCAGATCCTCGATGAGGAATTGCAAAAGAACTTCAGCGTCAGTCTTGATGAGATTCGCCATGCCGGCGCACAAAAAGCTAATTATCAGGTACGCGTCAAAGAACCCATAAAAAAAGTAACCCTCAAACGCATCCGAAAAATGCATCAACTCGTGGAAAAGCAACCCCAAAACAGACTGGACTTAGCACTCGATCAGGCGGACACAGAGAAATATCGCATCACACACGAAGAATACGAAGGACTCCAAGCTGCCCAGCCCGTGCAAACCGAAGACCTAACCGAATTCAAGCAGCAACGCAATTTTAGCACGTTGACGCTCTGTGCCGAGATTGCACGCTACCTGAATCAGCCCGCACTCGAAATAGAGCACATCCTCACAAACACAAAGCAAGGGATGGAACAGATTCTTCAAAACGTCAATCAGTTTAACGAATTGCTCTACGACTGGATAATTCCACGCCTCTTCGAGGCACTATATGAACTACAGGCATTCGAACACCATGAACCCAAAGTGATCGAACTGGTCAAACAGCCAGAGGATGGATACTACAAAGTTAGAGCAACCCCGGACCTAGTCGTCCAAGAGGAAGCACTGACACGCACAACTTACGACCACAACACGCATGCTAACGACAACGCTGTCCCAGATTGGATCGTCAGAGCGGGTACATCGACACAGAAAAATTACGCACACAAAAGCTTCCATCTCGATACCTATGCCTTTGACTCTACCCCTGAACACACGCTATTCTGGTCCCTATTAGCCGAAAAGCGCGTGAAATACGTCTATTTTACAGGGATGTTGACACACGGCCAATCCGATTTCTACATCCAGTACATAGATCCAGACTCCCACGTCGTCAGGCGATACTACCCTGATTTCCTCATTCAGAAACACGACGGCTCCTGGCTCATCGTAGAAGTGAAAGGAGACAATAAGATTGATGACCGGATAGTCCAAGCAAAGGCAGCAGCCACACGGCAAATAGCAAATGTAAGTGATATGTCATACAAGATTATCCTCGGCAGCGACGCAGAGGAGAAACGATATCACGCCCTGCTAAAGTAATCTGATTCACAACTTAGAGACAACACCGAACCAAGGAGACTTCTGATGAACAAGAAATTAGAAAAGGTAATGTATATGGGCATAGGCGCGCTGATCGCCCTTATCAGCTTCAGCCTCGGTAACCTGCACCGAGACAACGCAAATGCACAAGGAGGCACCCCCATCGTGGATCTTATCCGATGTAAGCGCCTGGAAGTCGTTGATGCCGCAGGCAACAATCGGATTATTTTACGAACCAATCAAGACGACGGGCGCGTGGACGTTTACAATGGGCACGTGAGCATTTACGATAAAGCTGGGAAGCTAGGTGCAACACTTTATATCAATGAAGACGGCGGGCGCATGTACATTTACGATAAAGCTGGGAAAAGCGGTGCATCACTTTCTACCGATGAAAACGGCGGGCGCATGTCCGTTTTCGGTAAAGCCGGGATGAGCGCCGCATCACTTGGTACCGATGAAGACGGCGGGCGTGTGGGCGTTCGCAGTAAAGATGGGAAAACCGGTGCAACACTTGGTATCACTAAATACGGTGGCGGTGTCGCCATCTTTAACAGAGGCGAGCAGAATGTCGGGCAATTCTCTGTCACCGATAGAGGCGGTGGTCTTCTTCTAACAAAAGACAAGCATGGGTATAGAACCGGAAACGTGCCATAAGCCCTCTGGAGTCCGGGCAATATTGCAGCTCAGGCAGCGCTCATGGCTGACGGCATAACACCCAAAATCTCTACAAATCTCTATAAACCTAAAAGGCTTGACACTTAATCTCAATTTGTGTTAAACTGTCGCCATAGCGCTTTTAAAACGTAGAACTCCAGTATAGAACCTGCAAACCCACGGTTGTTTGAGACGGTAGGATGCACGCCTCTAGCAACCGAAAAAGGAAGTGATAAATGCCAGCAACAGCAGAAGTCCAAGCAATCGAAGAATTGATGGAGAGCCAACAATTAATTGTGGCGCAGCTTAAAAAGGTTATTATCGGGCAAGAAGAAGTCATCGACGAAATGTTGATGGCACTCTTCTCCGGCGGACACTGCCTCTTAGAAGGTGTCCCGGGGCTCGCCAAAACGCTCATGATTAAGACCTTGGCGCAAATTCTCAACCTCCAATTCAAGCGTATTCAGTTCACACCAGATCTGATGCCGGCAGATATTACAGGAACTGATATACTAGAAGAGGACCGAACAACTGGGCACAGAACTATCCGGTTCATTCACGGCCCGATCTTCGCCAACATCCTACTCGCCGATGAGATTAATCGAACACCACCTAAGACGCAAGCGGCGCTCTTGGAAGCGATGCAGGAATATCACGTGACGGCTGGCGGAAACGAATTTCAACTCGAACAGCCCTTCTTTGTCCTCGCAACACAGAACCCGATCGAGCAGGAAGGCACCTACCCACTCCCTGAAGCACAGCTCGACAGGTTCATGTTCAAAATCGTTATAGACTACCCAACAGAAGATGAAGAGACCGCCATCGTCTCTACCACAACCGGTGCTGAAGAACCAGAACTTGAAACAGCACTCTCCGGTGAGGCTATCTTAGCACTCCATAAAATTGTTCGGCGCGTACCCGCAGCCGATAACGTCGTACAATACGCAGTCAGACTCGCACGCGCAACACGTCCAAACACACAAAATCCACCTGAATTCATACAACAGTGGGTACGTTGGGGCGCAGGACCGCGCGCAGGACAATATCTCATACTAGGTGCCAAAGCAAGAGCCATCTTAAAGGGACGATACAACGCCTCCTGCACTGATGTCAAATCCGTCGCACACGCCGTCTTACGCCACCGAATCTTAACAAACTTTCACGCCGAAGCTGAAGGAATCGACGCCGACGCAGTCATACAACGCCTCCTTGACACAGTTGAAGAACCAGCCACAAAACTATAACGGCGCGGAACTTACACAGCTCACAAACGCTGAATCTATTTCGAGGCAGAAACATGAAAATTTCTGTCATTATCCCTGCTTTTAACGAAGAAGCAGCAATTGCCAAAGTCATCGCGGAGATCCCCAAACCACTTGTCCACGAAATTATCGTCGTTGACAACGGTTCAACTGACAAAACTGCACAGATAGCAGAACAGAGCGGTGCCTGCGTTGTACATGAGCCTCGCAGAGGGTATGGATCCGCCTGCCTCGCCGGAATTGCAGCACTGAACCAACCCGATATCGTCGTCTTTATGGATGCTGACTATAGCGACTATCCCGCAGAGATACCGCTGCTGATTCAACCCATCTTGGACAGTAATGTAGAATTGGTTATCGGCGCACGTGTACCTTGTGAAAAAGGGGCGCTCTTACCCCAAGCACGCTTCGGCAATTGGCTCGCTACCTTCTTAATACGCCGGTTTTTTGGCACACACTACACAGACCTCGGGCCCTTTCGAGCCATCCGTTACTCACAACTCATCGCGCTGCAGATGCAGGATAAAACCTTCGGATGGACAGTAGAAATGCAACTCAAAGCAGCAAAAATGGCACTGCGCGTCTGTGAAGTCCCCGTCCGATACCGCAAACGGATCGGCAATTCCAAAATTAGTGGAACCCTCCTCGGAACCTTGAAAGCCGGCTATAAGATTCTTACAACCCTTTTTTATCATCGTTTTTTCCAGAAGAATTGAACCGTTTCTACACCTTACATACCTTCCCACACGTAAGTGCCGCACACCCACGCTTACCTCAACTTTATCACAAGAAAATCAAACTTTTAAGTTGACATCTACTCAAAAATATGATAAAATAAGAACAATATCAACGAAAATGGATAACTTCAGGAGATAATGCGATGCAGTCAAAGATTCAATCCGCACCCACAATGCTCTATCCCGAATCGGACGGTAAACCTATGGCAGAAACTGACACACACCGTAACTTACTTATGGATTGCATTCAAACGCTCCAACACCACTTCCGTGACGCTAACGACGTTTATGTCTCTGGAAACCTCTTAGTCTATTACAAAGACGGGGAGAAGATCCGGTCAGTCGCCCCAGATGTGTTTGTGGTGCCCGGTGTAGCGAACAAAAAGCGTCGAGTTTACGTAGTGCATGAAGAGCATAACACCCCCGATTTTGTGTTAGAGATTGCGAGCCGTGGAACCTACTCACACGATCTGGGACGTAAGAAAGAGATTTACGCATCTTTTCTTTCAGTGAAAGAATATTATATCTACGTGCCGTATGGCGTGGTGCCTGCGCCTTTCATCGGGTTCCGGCTTGTTGATGGCACTTACGAAGAAATAGATTTTGTCAATGACCGGCTCAAGTCAGATGTGCTAGGACTGGAGTTAGGCGTGCATGAAGAGACACTCCATTTCTATAACCCGCAGACGAAGCAGTGGTTGCAACCAGCTCAGGCACGTGCTGAAAGTGAAAAGAAACGTGCCGAAACCCAAAAGGCACGGGCTGAAAGTGAAAAGGCACGGGCTGAAAGTGAAAAGGCACGGGCTGAAAGTGAAAAGGCACGGGCTGAAAGTGAAAAGAAACGCGCCGAAACCCAAAAGGCACGGGCTGAAAGTGCCGAAGCCAAACTCGCCGAAGCCTTAGCGGAGATTCAGCGCCTGCAGGCAAAAAATCAATAACCAATACCAACGCAAGGAAATACGACACATGGCAAATCTAGCTAAAAACACGGCAGAAAGATTCTGGCACATCAAACACTTTGATATCTTCAAAAATCTTGAGCAAGCAGATGCCGACGCATTAGCACGCATCACAACCTTCAAATCTTTCAAAACCGGAGAGCAGCTCAACACACCGCTTGTTTATCTACTCAAGGAAGGACGCATTAGAATCTACCAAACATCGCCTACAAATCACGAGGAACCTATAAAAGAGGATTCAGGCAACAATACGGACACCCAAAATACCATCCTCGCCGTGCTGGAACCCGGTGAGATTTTCGGACTTGAGGCATCTGAAGATGCACACCTAAACGCCACTGTAGAAACACTCACAGATGTTGTAGTCGGCACCGTCACCATTTCCAATTTCCAATTTTTTCTTAAACGAAAACCACATCTGGCGATGCCTGTACAAAGAACGCTCAGGATGCAGTTTCAGCGGGTTTTGAATTTCCTAATACAGGCCCTAAAACCAGCGTATCCGCTAATGAACCTCTCTGCCCAACAGACTTCACTGCTGCATAACAAACCGAACCGCTTGTCAAAAAAAACACGAAATCTTATGTCTAATATCGCCTTCCGGCACCCGGAAGCACGACTCGCTCTCTTATTACAGAAACTCGCCGCAGCCCCCACGACTGATGGAACAGTCTGGGCACGCAAGCTCTCGTCAAAAGCATTATCACGTTTAATTGGATGTACGGAAGATGAAACCCAGACACTCTTAACCGAATTCAAACAACATAACCTCATTAAAAACCACTTCCGTCGAATTCAGATACTGGATACATGGCGACTAAAAAAAATAGCAGATGCACGTTCTAATATCAGAAAATACCAGATGAAGCCTAACCCACATATACCCAACAACCTCGCTGAAACAGAACATTTTACAGCAGGCACATCACCCAATACAACAACGGCAGTACAAGCACCATTATGAACAATACCAACCCTTATTTACACTTAGACCGGCAAATCGTCGGCGATATTTATACTTCCAAAGAAGTCATGCAAAACCTAACCGTACTCTGCGACGAATACGGCTCCCGATTCGCTGGAACACCTGAAGAATATCAAGCCGCTACCTTCATCGCTGATTGCTTCAAACGTTATGGGCTCCACAACGTCAAACTCGAACCTTATCCATACGCAGGATGGACACGCGGAAACCAGATCTCGCTCGACATCGTTGAACCCATCCAACGAACATTACACGCCATCTCTCTGCCCTACTGTCCCGCAGACAGCTTGACTTGTGAACTCGTTTCCGTCGGATGTGGAAGCCCAACAGAATACACCACCCTCGGAAACAACGCGAAAAATAAAATCGTCATGGCACACAGTGCTTCACCGCCCGACCTCGGTAGGTGGGTACATCGAAAGGAGAAGTTTGAACGCGCAGTACTCGCCGGGGCTAAGGCCTTTATTTTTGTCAGCGAACATCACGGCGTCGGACCCGAAACCGGAAGCCTCCAAAACGATAGACCCGCACCAATTCCCGGCATATCCGTCTCTAAAGAAGATGGCGAATTTCTAGAACGGCTCCTCGCAAATCACAACAAAGTTAACTTGAAACTACACACTACCGATATTAACGAACCACGCACATCGTGGAACGTCGTCGCCGATCTGCCCGGACGAAAACGCGACACACAAATGGTGATTTTAGGATGCCACTACGACGGGCACGACATCTCCCAAGGCGCACACGACCCAGCATCCGGAATGGTCGCAGTGATAGAAGCAGCACGCGTCCTCTCCGCTTATGCCGCACGCACCTTGAATAATACCATCAGATTTATCGCTTTTGGAACCGAGGAAATCGGGCTAACCGGCGCATTCCGTTACGTTGAAGCACACGAAAAAGAATTAGATACTATCAGATTTATGCTTAATATGGATGCTGCAGGAGGGGCCAGTCGCAAGGGGATTGTCATACATCAATGGAAGGAGCTTCAACCCTTTTTTAAACACATGGCCACCCAACTCAATGCCGACATACCAATCGGACAGAAAGTACACTCCTACTCAGATCATTTCCCTTTTTTCTTGAAAGGCATCCCGTCAGGCCACATGGGAGACCCGGAGACACCCCCCTCAGGGCGCGGGTTCGGGCATACCGCCTACGATACCCTTGATAAGATTAAATTGGAAAATCTACGCACCGCCAGTGCTGTCGGAGCAAGGATAGCACTTCGCTGCGCCAATGAAAACGATTTCCCCGCATCGCGGCGAAATCCACAGGCAGTCCAGCACATCGTTGATAACGACACCGGACTCGAAGGATATCGTATTTCACTTAAACTCTCTCAAAAACCCAATGCCTGAACAAAAAATAAGGTTATATTTAGAGACAAACATCAAAAGGCTCCGACGAGATTTTCGCAGTCATTGACAATACATCAGGCGTTATCGGGCTGAAAGATACAAAAAAACGAGATTTTCACAGTTATTGACAATACATCAGGTGTTATCGGGCTGAAAGATACAAAAAAACGAGATTTTCACACGAACTATCATTATATAGACGTTGATGGTTAAGAATTCACCCTGCTGGCAGGGACAATTCTTAACGGAGATATACGAAAAATTGAAAAACTACGCGAAAATTGGACCGCTTCTTTTACTTATTTTATTCACACCCTTCGGGTTTACCCAAATGGCTCCCACCCGCCCAACTCCTCCCAGTGGGTGGCAGGAAAAGGGTGGGTGGGAGCCACCACAGGATGTAGACGAAACTCGACGCACTGCCATCGTCAATGCTGTTGAACGCGCAAGCCCAGCCGTCGTCAATATCAGCACTACCAAAGAAATAACACGATTCTCTTTTTGGGATGATTGGTGGGCACAAATCCCTTACACACGAAAACTACGAGGACTCGGATCCGGGGTGATTGTCGACCAAAACGGATACATTATTACCAATCATCATGTCATTGAAGATGCCGATAGCATCAAAGTTATTCTACCAGATGGACGCGAATTTGAGGCAGAAGTCTTCGGATATGACTACCTCTCAGACCTCGCAATTTTAACTGTCAACGCCACGAAACTACCTGTTATCACATGGGGAGACTCTGATAACTTGTTAATCGGCGAATGGGCAGTCGCAATCGGACATCCCTTCGTCGGACAAGCCAAACCCACCGTAACAATCGGAATTGTCAGCGCAACACAACGCACTCTCAACGACGAGGAACGGTTCCATGAAGGACTCATTCAGACTGATGCTTCAATTAACCCCGGCAATAGTGGCGGGGCACTGGTCAATATCGCAGGGCAGCTTATCGGCATAAACACTGCTATATACACTACAAGTGGAGGCTCACAAGGCGTCGGATTTGCAATTCCTGCAAACAAAGCCAGAAAAGTTATACAACAGATTATTGATTATGGCAGCGTTATCCCGCCTTACATCGGCATAGAGACACAACCCGTAACAGAGGACTTGGCAGAAAAACTGTTCCCAAACGCTGACAGCCAAACTCATAGCGTCGCTGTCAAAACAGGCGTTTTAGTATCCAAACTAGAAAAGAAAAGCCCCGCTGACACCGCCGGTATCAAGCGCGGGGATGTTATTACTACTATTTCCGGACAACAAATTAAAAGTGAAACCAGTTTCAAGGCACTCGTACGCCTGCTCCCTCTTCACAAAGATATTCAGTGCCAATTCTTCCGAAATCGAAAAAAACGCAACACTACCCTCACCTTAAAAACACGACAATGGCAATACACACCGCCCGGGTGGGGACTCACACTAGAACAACCTGACCGAGAAATGGTCCAACGAATCCATAATGATTCGCAACGCAGGACAACACGCAACTATGAACGGCAAGCCTACAACCAACAACCCGGTGTCATCGTCTCTTACGTCGAAGAACAGAGCGGATTGGCAGGGGCACTCAAGCGCGGCGATTTAATCTTTCAAATTGACAATAACAAGATTCACTCCCTAGAAATTTTCAAAATGATAGATCAGAATGTACGAGCCAGACGGAGAGTCAGACTTTACTTCAAACGAAACGGAGAAACCGAGTCTATTATTGTTTCTTTTAATCAAAACAATTCACGGAGATAGGTGTTTTAAATCTAAATTTTTTTGCAACCATCTGTAACCTCTCTCTCCTGAAAGGAGAGACTGGAAAAGAGTGGGTGGGAGTTCTTGACAAAAGAGTGGGTGGGAGTTCTTGACAAAATAAGGTTATATTTAGAGACAATACATCAAGAGGCTCGGACGAGATTTACACAGTCATTGACAATACATCAGGCGTTATCGGGCTGAAATATACAAAAAAACGAGATTTTCACACGAGCTATCATTATGTAGACGTTGATGGTTAAGAATTCACCCTGCTGGCAGGGACAATTCTTAACGGAGATATACAAAAAACGGAATGTCAAGTCAAACTGAGTTAAAAAGGATAAAAAAATGAAATTCCAACTACCGATAATCATCGCAGCATCACTGACGCTACTAATCTTCGGCGGCATCTATTTCTTCGGAAAGGGTAAGACGCAACTCGGCATAGCTGTCAATTTAGAGAGCGAGGAATTCAAGCAACTACGCTCTGATGCCACTGACGCTTTCAACGCAGGAAAGTATGAACAAGCCATTATACTCTACGATAAAGCACTCAGAATGCGGCCCGAAAACGCTGAAGTCTATAACGATTTGGGCGCAGTCTATTACGAGCAAGGACTCAAATACGCCGGCCCCAGTTGGCCCTCTTGGGAAAAGGAAATTCGCGATACCTCCTACGCCACCGCAATCGCAGAACTCCAAACAGCCCTCGCACAGGTTGACTCCGGAATGGTCACCTTCAAAACACGTGATGATGATGTCGCATCCGCACTTGTTGAACACGCGAAAAAACTCGGCGGCGAAGTCTATCATGCACGATGGGAAAATGAAATTACACTCAACATTCTTATTGGACAGACCAGAGTCTATTTGTTGAAAGCCCGCGACGCTTACTTACGCGCCTTGGATCTAAAGCCATCGCATAGCGTCGCATATCGAAACCTCGGATCGCTTTTCATGAAAGTCGGAAAAACCGATACCGCCATTGACTATTACGAAGAGGCATATAAATTGGACCCGCGCGACACCGAACTTGAGGAATACCTCAATCAATTTAGAAAGTAAACTCGTTAACACGAACAATCGCTTTTTTGTATATCTCCGTACCGTCAACGCTTATGTCGTGGGTACTCGTGTGTAAATCTCGTCGGAGGTTATCTATGCTATGATTCATATCTTTCTCCTTAACCTCCTACATATACGGAGTGTCGAGCCAAACTGAGTTAAATTCGTATATTTCAGCCCATCAACGGCTGATGCGTTGTTAATGACTGTGTACATCTCGTCAGAGCCTTTTGATGTATTGAATCATAACAAGAATAAAAAAATGAAATTCCAAAACATTTGCATAGGGCAAGGAGAGACTTCGCAGTGCAGCACAAGTTATGCCCCAGCTGTGGCTTCTTGAATCCATCATTACAGTCCGATATCGGTTTGCAAACAATGCCCAAGTTTTGTGGAAACTGCGCAAATCCACTCAGCAAAACAGAACCGAACCCTCAGGATAGTGTCTATCTGGATAAACGCACGACCGAGACACCTCGCCAGGAACTGGATATCGCAACCAGAGGGACCGCCGAACGCCGCCAACTCACTGTACTCTTTTGTGATGTTGTGAACTCAACACAATTCACCGAAAAACTAGATCCGGAAGAACTCCGAAATCTATTAGAGGCATACCGCGCCGGCGTCATGGAAGTCGTGTTAGCACAAAATGGACATATCGCACGATACTTTGGCGATGGAATCCTCGTCTATTTCGGATACCCCATCGCGCACGAAGATGCCGCGCATCGCGCCGTCAGAACTGCATTGGGTATTGTCGCCGCTATAGAGACACTCAATCCATACTTTAAAGCAAACTTTGATACCGAAATGCAGGTACGACTGAGTATTGAGACAGGGCTCGTTGTTGTCTGGCACATGGAAGGAGATGATGCACCTGAACCCATAGATATTGTCGGCAGAACACCCAACATCGCAGCCAGAATGCAAAATAGAGCTGAACCCAACACCATTGTCATTGGGAACACTACCCAGCAACTCATCCAAGGCTTTTTTAACTGCAAACCACTCGGCACTTCTAAACTACGAGGAATTTCACAGCCGGTACCTCTCTATCAAGTCTCGGGTGAAATCCCACAACAAAGCCGCGTAGATGTCGAACGTGAAAGCGGATTAACACCCCTTATCGGACGAAAAGTTCAACTGCAACTCATGGAAAAATGCTGGACCGACGTTATCAACGGCAAAGGACATGCACTTCTCATTGAAGGCGAAGCCGGAATCGGAAAATCGCGCTGTATACAATGGCTTAAGGAGCACGTCAACGCCGAAGCGCATATCCTAGAGGGCAGAGGTTCACCTTATTACCAAAATAGTCCTCTCTATCCAATACTCGTCATCCTACAGCAGCTCTTGAAATTTACCAGCACCGATACACCGCACAACAGACTACTAAAATTGGAGAAGTTTCTACAGAAAATAGGAAATTTACCGACTGAGACCTTCCCGCTCCTCGCAGAACTCCTTTTTTTAAAAACGCCCGCCCACCCAAATCCTTACGCAACACAAACCTTAAGCCCAGAACAACGTAGACAACAGACATGGGAAGGCCTTGTACACCTCTTACTTAAAGTCGCTGAGCGCAAACCAATCCTCTTTGTGGTTGAAGATCTACACTGGATTGATCCATCAACTCTCGCTTTTCTCGCTCTCTTAATTGCACGCAGTCAAAACGCCAGAATGTTGATAGCACTCACCTGCCGCTCCGAAAATAGCGAAAATATGGCACTCCTCGTACAAGAAACCAAACCCTCATGGACAACAGCAATTACTCTCAAACGCTTAACACCCAAGCAGGTTGAAACCATGATTCAGAACGTCGCAGAAGCACAACTCAAACTTGTGGATAAAAAACCGCTCACATCTATATCTGAAGACATCGTCGCGCAGATCGTCGATATGACTGAAGGGGTACCACTGTTTGTTGAAGAACTCACCCGCATGGTACTTGAAGGAAACCTGATAACTTTAACACCTACTTTCCCCGGAAATCAGCCCACAGAGATTCCGGTTACCCTCCAAGCACTGCTCACAGCACGGTTAGACCGGCTCGGACCAGCGAAAGAGATTGTACAACTCGGCGCAACCCTTGGAAGGGAATGGACCGGCGAACTCCTTCAGCAGCTACACGCATTGAATACCTCACCCGAAGCCCGGGGGGATGCCGATGCCGAAAACAATTGGCTTGAAACTCAATTGAAGGCACTCATTGAAGCGCAAATCCTTGATCAGAGATCCACACCAGACAATCAAGTTATTTATACCTTTAGACACCCCTTAATCCGGGAAACTGCCTACCAGTCTCTACTCAAAAGCACACGGCAGCAATATCATCAACAGATAGCAACCGTCCTGACAGAGGAATTTGGCACAATCGTGAACGCGCAGCCTGAATTGGTCGCACATCACTATACCGAAGCCGGCATCCCTGAGAAAGCAGTCGATTATTGGCAGCAGGCTGGACACCGGGCATTGGAACGCTCCGCAAACGTTGAAGGCACACGCCACATTACACTCGGGCTCGCCGCGCTCGAAAACTTGCCACCCACACCGGAACGAGCACGACGCGAACTCAGACTCCTCACAACTATCGGACCTGCCTTCATTGCAACAAAGGGATACGCCTCTCTTGAAGTAGAACAAACTTATACCCGAGCGCGAGAACTCTTGGATGGGCTGGACACCCTTGAAGCACAAACTACCTCAAGTCTATTCACACAGAACGAAGACCGACAAAACGTCAACGCCTTACGGTTCCCCGTCCTCTTTGGCTTGTGGCTCTCCTATCTTGTACAGGGACGGCTGCTCTCCGCACGCGAACTGGGTGAACAGTGCCTCGTTTTTGCAAAACAGCAGCACAACCCTGCCTTTGAAGTAGAAGCACATAGAGCACTCGGAGCTACACTATATTATCTCAGTGAATTCAAAAGTGCACTCGCACACCTTGATGCCGGCCTCGCAGCCTACCAACCCCAAGAACACCCCGTCCCGGCTTTCTTACACTACCTGGCAGACCCGGGGATGACCTTACTCTCCTATTCCGCACCCCTTTTATGGAGCATCGGATACCCAGAACAAGCTGTCAGAAGGATTAAAGCCGCTGAGAACATCGGACACCAGAGACAGCACCCTTTTAGTAAGGTTGTCTCTCTACACTTTGCAACAGTCGTCTACCAATACCAAGAAGATGTCGATAAGGTCGAAGCCCTGGCAACACAAATGTTGAACCTCTGCCAGCAACACGGCTTCTTTATCTGGGAAGCGGCCGCAACCGTTATGAAAGGATGGGCACTCGCCGAAAAAGGCCAAGCAGAGCAAGGCATCGCCATGATACGCCGCGGCATCTCCGCATGGGAAACCACGCGCGCCGAAGTACTACGCCCCCTTTTTCTCGCACGCCTCGCACAAGCTTATCAGTGCGCACGGGAACTTGAACTCGCATTGCAGACTTTGGATGAAGCCATCGACGCAGTCAAAAAAACAGGAGAGCGGATGTACTTGGCCGAACTCTATAGACAGAAAGCAGAATGCTATAAACAACAATGTGGAAACCTTCACCATCAAGAAGGCGCAGAAACTGCAGCCTATACAAACGCAGAAACCTATTTCCAGAGAGCGTTAGCAGTCGCAAAGGCACAGGGGGCTAAGTCCTGGGAACTCCGGGCAGCAATCAGCCTCTGCCAACTGTGGATGAGACATAGCAGCTCGCACACACAAGCCACATGCTCACGCAAGCAAGCGGCATACGCGCTTTTAAAACCGATATACACTTGGTTCTCTGAAGGCTTTGATACACCAAACCTCAATACAGCCAAGCAACTTCTCAATGAATTGGAGGCAAAACAATGAGACTCGGTGTTGTTGGAATATGTGGAGACTTCCGCACTCTCACCTCAGAACAACTCAAAAAAGTAAAGGAATTGGAATTCACGGGTATCAGCTTCCATTTTCGAAGTGAGGACATCCCTTCCGTTTCACCGGACGTTTGCACCAAAACAGCAGAACTGCTCAAATCTGAACAACTCGACCTTGTCCAATTCGGCATTACCTATGAGCAATGCCTCTTCGATCCGAGAACCGACGTGCGCCACGCTGCCATCGATAATGTCACACGAGGCATGCCAACTGCCGTCTCACTCGGGGCACAATACTACTTGTTCCGGCCCGGAAGTCTAAATCCAGACGGAGCATGGACATCTCACAGAGATAACTATCTCCCAATATCAATGACACGGTTAATTGAGACGCTCAAACCGATTGCAGAGCATGCTGAGCAGCAAGAACTCACCCTCGTTATGGAAACACATGCCGTCTCAATTATGGATTCCCCAGAAACCTGCAGGGAAGTCGTCGAACGCGTCGGATCCGATAGGCTCCGAATCGTCATGGATTTCGTCAACCACTTCCAAACCCTGCGCCAAGTTTATGACTCCGAGGCACGACTCAATCACATTTTTGATGTTATGGGACGTGTCGCACCTATGGCACACATCAAAGACATCAGCGTCCGAAACGGCTTAGTACTTCACCTTGACGAAGAAGTACCTGGGGAAGGTGAACTAAACATTGCCATTGCACTGAAGCGATTTCATAACATGTACCCAAACGGATACGGACTCATAGAACACCTCCCCGTACACAAAATACCGCTTGCAGCAGCCAATGTGAGGAGAATCGCCTCACAAAATGGAATTCAGATTCATTGAAGAGCTTGCGCGTAAAGTTATCGAGGAATCATAACCTAGAATGGCTCAGACGAGATTTATCTATAGATTGGCAGGTAAAAGGTAGTAAGCGTATCCTGAAGGATATGCTTACTACCTATCCTGCCAACACACGAGCTATCATTACATAGACGTTGATGGTTAAGAATTCGCCCTGCTTGCAGGGACAATTCTTAACGGAGATATACGAAAAATTTGAATCACATTCTCATGACAAACATGCAAAGGGTGATACACATGTATAAATCAAGAAAACGTTCAGCAAGACTACTTCGCAATATGCACCTTTACCTCAGTGCTGTCCTCATTTTATTCGCGCTCCTCCACATTGCAATAGCGCAAGAGACAACTGCAGTTGAAGAAGCAGAGAAACAGGTAAGAACCCTTTGGAGCAGAGTACAACCTTACGTTGCAGTTAGTGTCATTGTATTCATCTTTACCAGCATCACTTATCTGATACGGCTCTTTAAGAAAGACAAACTCTTGAAGAAACTCCTGAACAAATACGTCGTTTTCCAGATGAAAAACGGGCATCGGTATCGTGGAACGATGCGACTTGAATTCACCGGAATGGAAATCATCTCTGAAGAATCCAGGCAGCGTGGACATGCACCCAGTTATATCTTCACCAACCCGGAAAGAGAGGACGGCATCGTCGCATACATTCGCTATCACGACATGATGAATGAGCGAGAACGCCGAGAACGCTTATGGGAACTTGAACGCGTTCACCATCCACCCTTGTTCTACAGAATCGCACGAAAAATACGAAATATGTTCATTGCACTTAGAGAAGCTGTTGAACAAGCCATCTCTATGCTCTGGTCCAGTATACAAAAAAGTACAAAAGGGCGAGTCGCCAGATACAATGAAATCTACCGTGCTACCCAAGATGGAAACGGAGATCTTTCGGATAGACTTGATACCATTCAGCAGGAATCTACACAATACTTGGATCAGGAGAGTTATGAACGTCTCATTGAACGTCTCATCGGCACACGCGTCAAAGTCCGAACACACACCGGAGAATACACCGCCATCCTCAAGGATTACAACGAGAAGCATATCTCCCTCATGAATGTGAAAGATGAAGACAACAACGGATACAAAGACGAATGGGAATATATGCACAAACACGATCACAATATCGAAAAAGTGAATTATCGCGACGACCGCGGATTACGCTGCCGAATGGAAGGCGACGATCAGAACGGATACAAAGTGGTCTTTGAAAACAATACACCCTATACCATCCAACTCGGACGCATCATCTTGCAGGAAGACGCACCGAAGTGGGAAAAGGATTATGAGTATAAATACCATATTGCCCCTTTTAGCGTGCAAAAGTTATCCATACAACCGCAGGTCAATCGGCGTGTAAAACCTTTTCACAACGTCTCTAAGCGCATTCAACTTACACCGAAAAACTACAAAAAAATCGGGTTCAAGTTTCGCGCTTTTCGCGATGCTGATATTGTCTTCCCACGCCGCTATTGCACAATCGTTGAAAGTGCCGAAAAATATCAGCCGGAGCTCTTCAGTCTAACCGGATTGACTGATGCAATCTTGGACCGACAGGACACCGAAGGCATCGCTATCACTGACAAGGAAGGAAATCCTATTCATGGCATAAACGTCGTTCACGGATACGTCACAAATGTTAATGAAGAACGCATTGACTTGAAGACTATTGATGTCAGTTATAGCCGACGCTGGAATGTTGAAAATGCCTTTGCTCGCTTCGATACAAAACTCCGCACCGGATTCTCCATAATAGAGCGATGGCTACCTTTTAATCGCAAACAATTAACCGCATACGCCTCTCTTTTTGAACAAGTGCATCAAAACCCAAAGAGAAAATCTATCTTAGCACCGCTAATTTATGGAGAAAAAACTAAGGCAGGCAGCCACACACCGCCAATTCAACGCTTACAGAAAAAATTCGGAATACTGCCTTCGCACACCAAAACCCCGCTCCCCCTTAAAGTCCTCGCACTCACAGGCAACATTACCACCCAAGAGATGCCTGTCCTTGAACGTTTTGAATACATTCGAGAACATCATATCATCTACAAAACCATCCAGGATTTGCGAACCGACAAACTCGCAAAAACGGATATTTTGTGGATAGGCGCAGGAGAAATCTACAAAGCCGGATACCGGCTGAACATTGACGCCGAACACCGCATAAAGAACTTCGTCAGCCAAGGCGGTATCGTCATCGTCTCCGGACAAGATTTCAAGGCAAATTATAAGCAGCGGCGCGGCACAGGATGGAGCCCAGAACCCCTCACCGGGGTCGAATGTGAAGAAACTGAAAACTTGATACCTACTTTCCGCGGAAAGCGATCCGGCATTTTCAAACAGCCTAATCTCTTAAATGGAAAAAGCATCACTGACTCCGACGCAATAGACAAGCCCACAGTACGGCTCGACGATATGTGGTTCGATCCACTCGGGAAATGGACATCACTCGCCAAAATTTCAAACCCGCAGGCGCTTCAGGTAAACATAAACAGAACTAGAGAACACGAGGCATCACCTCTGCTAATGCTTCCCTTTCAGAACGGATTGTACATCGTCACCAGTTTGAAAAACGAAATGGAAACTGATGTTGAAGCCAATCAGAATCTCATGGAGAATCTCCTCCATTTTTCTGTCAAATGGCTGGATAACCAGAAACAGACGGATTCAGTCCGACGCTTTTTCTCCAGACCCGGTAACGTAACAGCCAGGGGCTAACCAGCAGTAGCCAAATAATGTAGATTGGGAGAAGACGGTGCGGGAGCAAGGCGGCCATCCGCGTGAGATTGAGGAGCTTGTTTTGAAAGCGATAAACGGTGATGATACGGAGGAGGAGTCCGTTGACGGAGGACAGTGATGTTTAGAGTCAATACATCGAACGGCTCAGACGAGATTTTCACAGTTATTGACAATACATCAGGCGTTATCGGGCTGAAATATACAAAAATTTGATTAATCCGTTTTCTTATTAGCATCCCGGTAATTTTCAAGGGCTTTTATAACTTCATCCGCATCCACTGTTTTAAAAACTTCATCCAGAATCTCAGCTAGCGTTGGTCCTGCTTCTTTCCTTTCATCTATTGTACTAGACTCTGGAGCGACCTTCTGTCCCACAAATACATTCTCCACCGCACTTGTAAAAGACTTATCCCAAGCCACTTCATGATCCGCAGTCCTCACAGCAACTGCCACGAGTTTAGGACGTTTTTGCCCCGAATCCAGCGAACGTTCCGACTCCGATAAGGAACCCGTTTGTGAACTAATATTCAGCTTCCCCCCATTTTTCGGAACAAGGTAGATAGGCTCAACGTAAAAAATACCACCGTCAATCGGAATAACGTGTAGATTGCCCCGGATTATGTTCTCTGCACCCCAGTCTCGAATTTTGCCGTGATCCGACAGAACCTTTTCAATATCCGCCTCCACCTGCGTCGGACCTTCAATGTTCTGCTCCGTTGGCAGGATATAGGCAATTCGCTCACCGTAGTGTGGCGCATCGCACCTAGCTACCAACCAGGCTTTCAAAAAGGTATCCCGGCGTGGCGGTGTAAAAGGGATTATGTTAACAAATTCCAACTCTGTTTCCCCCGGTAATTTCAACATCGCGTAATACGGCATCATCTCCTGATCCGGCTCTGCCGAATAATAAGTTTCCTTCGGGATTTTCCAACGCCGAGTCTTATTGTAAAAATTCTGAGTATCCTCAGCTGCGATATGATAGTCACCATACATTTTCGCTTGAATGCGTGTCAGATAATCCGGAAATCGTAGATGTGCCCGCAACCCTGCCGGCATCTCATCTAACGGTTTAAACAGATTTGTAAAACCACGCTGATAACTGTCTGTAAGCGGCTCATCCGGATGAATTAAGTAAAAAGAAACCGAACCCGTATAAGCGTTGATAACCCCCACACCAGCATTCCGGATGTAATTGAATTTCTTAAAAGTCGGTTCAGCGTACACATCAAGATTCGGGGTTAGAGACGTATCGTCAACATAGAATTGTGCATTCGGATAATACGTGCTTGTCACATAGAAATCAACAATCCACCATAATTGGCCATCGTCAATTACAATATACGGATCCGGATCGTAGTCAAGGAAAGGAGCAATATGCGACAGCCGGTCGCTTACTAGCTGCTTGCCGCGACGCGTACCGATTTTCCGCCAAAACATAATACGACTCTCCTCTGTAATCTCCGCAGGAAGAAGAATCTGAAAAAAGTCAAACCGCACCGCAAAACAGAGACGGCGAAACCAACCACCAAGGCGAACCCCACCGCTGCCACTATAGTAATAGGCACCCGGAGTTGGGCGGGTGGAAGCAGCACCGGACACCTTTTCTACTGAATCCGTATCCGAAGCTGTCATAATGTTATATTCCCCATTCTTCGTATTAACAATCACATAATCATGAGTCAATTCACCATAGTAAATGCGCGGTTGCGTGATGTTTAATGTCGGCTTATACTTATCCTCTATCACTATCGGCACATCCTTAACCCATAAATTTGGTAAACCGTTGTCTATAAATTCGTTGACCGGCGCTAAACACACACCATAACCATGCGTAAATTGCAGCTTAAGTTTTGACCACTCCTTATCGTCAGAGTCCGGAACAATTTCTCGGGCAGCGACAAAAACCTGTCTATACTCTTCAGATTCGCCTACCCGATACCGGTCCACATCCGTATACGCGTTAAAGTCATGCTTTACCTTAATTTGAGCCGTACGCAACACATGGTAAAACACCCGACGATCCCAGAGCTGAATATTGTCCCTTACCCCTATATTTCCATTCACCATCTCCAAAGTCGCAAACCCTTTTTCATAGGTTTTCTCTTCTATTTCCTCTAAATCAAAAGCCTCACGCGTTGATTGAATGTGACGCGGAATATAAGGTGCCTCCTTCGGCGGAGGATTAAACCGAACCTCCGTAAAAAACACGCCCAACGGATAAATGTGAATCACCGCAACATAGCTCACCAACCATACACAGAGCGCTGAATACCACAGAAGCCGCTTGCGCCAAAACAGATTCACTAAGATTGCTACACCTATTCCAATAAGAATACCACAATAGAGCAGCGTCGCACCTTCAAACTTTGCATCTACATAAAAGTAGCCATGAAGACTACTTAATCCCTCCGAAAGAGGCCTCGTGTAGACTTTGTTCCATAAATTTACATAACCCCGCCAAACACCTACAGCAAGCAACATTAACCATAAAATAGAACCATGCACAACGATATATCTTTTTACGCGCATCATCGTACGCGCATCACGACGATAGTAAAAGTTATAGAGCAAACCCACAACAACGCACGTCACCCAGAGTAAAATTTCTACCCATTGGCTTACCCACCGATGCAACGGAAATGCAAAGAGATAGAAATCAACCGACTTTCCAAAGTAACTATTTGACTCAAGACCTGATTCCGCAACCGGCTTATTCACATACCGGAAAGCCGCCTCGTCTAAATTCAACACCGGCGCAGCAAGAATTATAGCGGCAAAAAAGATTAAGATGAACACTGTCCAATGAAAAGAGACTGTACGAGAATGTGTCCACCGCCCAAATTCACGCGACTCCGGACACAACCGATTTGCAAATGCCGCATTCAGGTTCATAAAACCGAGTGCCACAATAAAAAATACACCAAACAGCCCCCAACGCCAGAATACACGTTCCCAAAGAACAGCCGCATACCCTACGCTTTCAAACCAGAGGTGCTCCGTGTACAGGTAAGCCACCGGCACAATACTGCTGCATGCTATCAATCCACTCACGCACCATAGGAGATACCCTTGCACCTTGAACCAGCGATGCCGAGACTTAACGTTACCATAACCAAGTCCTCTCCGATAACGCCTAATCCCCCATACCAACGTCACTACGACGAGGACAAGACATACACCCAGTTGAGAAATCGCAAAATTAACTGACATAATTTTTCCTATCTGCTGCAATCGATTGCTTAGTGCTCTTAACCTAGCATTATCATCCGGCACCAATTAGAATAACACCGTTTTATCAAAAATTCAAGAAAAACCCCAATAAGACGCAATGTAGAAAAATGTTGAACTGCAAACGCGAATTTGGTATAATATCATAATCAAGTAATCAATCTCTTTTTTAGGCAATCAAACTCCTGAACGTAACGTCTTAATGTAGTATCCCTGATCGCAGACAAAAAACCAAAATGCTGAACCTTGACACCCAATCCATTCATGTTGTTGCCCTCTGTGGAAGCCTACGAAAAGGCAGCTCAACCCATGCCGCCCTCCGAATCGCACTCTCCGGAGCACAAGAATCTGGAGCACAGATAGAACTGCTTGACCTCGGGGCTTATCAACTCGTCTTCCAAGGTTCCGTCGCAAACACGGAAGATTACCCCCCAGGGGTCTTCAGATTGCGCGAAAAAATCAAACGCGCACACGGAATACTCCTCGGCTCGCCTGAGTACCACGGCAGCTTCAGCGGTGTCTTAAAAAGTGCACTTGACTTGATGGGCTTTGACGAATTTGAGAATAAGATCGTCGGACTCGTCGGAGTATCCGGCGGACGAATGGGGGCCGCCAATGCATTATCCATGTTGCGCACCGTCGGAACCGCACTGCATGCTTGGGTTGTGCCAACCGATGTGTCGATTCCACGCTCCGCCGAAGCTTTTGATGAATACGGCAATCTGCACGACGCTGAATTAGCCATACGTGTTAAATCCGTTGGAGCCGAAGTCGCACAGTTCGCTGCACTCCGTAAAGCCGCCTTGGCTATAGAGGCCGGCGAACCCCCTTTGTAAACAGGAATAGGAAAAAGAGATGGACCTGACACACAATTGGAACGCATGGATCGGCACTGATGAATCAGGAAAAGGCGATTACTTCGGACCCCTCGTCGTCGCTGGCGTTTACGTCAATCCCGAACTCTGTGAAACTTACCGGACCCTGGGCATTACAGACGCGAAAACACTCTCAAACCAGCGCATCCGAAAACTCGCTAAATTCATGCAGCACCACTATCAACCTTATATTGCCACCGTCGAAAAAATGCCACCCGAATACAATAACCTTTACAGTCAGATGCGCCGACGCGGACAAAATCTAAACCATCTACTCGCGTCACTACACGCAGAAGTCATTCAAACCTTAGCACTACGACTCAACGCACATCATGTAATTGTTGATAAATTCGCCAAAAATGAACTCATCAACCAGCAACTCAAACTACCTATACAGGTAGTAGAAATGCACAAAGCTGAACAGCATAATATCGCTGTCGCCGCAGCCTCTGTTATCGCTCGAGACTCCTTCCTCACAGGAATCGAAACCTTGTCACAACAATACAAATTTAGGTTACCCAGAGGCGCTTATAAAGTTACACAAGCTGGCAGAGAATTTATCGACGTACACGGAACTGACGCGCTCGCAGATGTGGCAAAACTCCATTTTGGCTTAACAGACGCTGTCATCGCTTCAGAAAAACAGGGGCTCTTTTAAAAATTTTATCCTTTTTTTACATTATGGAAGAACTTTTTATCGTTCATTACGCCGAAGTCGGACTCAAAGGGAAAAATAGAGTCTTCTTTGAAAAACGACTCGCGCAGAACATCAGAAAATCTCTACAAGGCACACGGTATGCAGAAATTCAGCGCCTTCACGACAGAATTCTCGTTCAATTACAGCCTCACGCTGATATCGCTCTTATTGAAAAACGGCTCTCTTACGTCATGGGGGTTGCTCATTTTGAACTCGCATCCCAGACTCATAAAGACATGAACGCCATTAAAGAAATCGCACTCAGACACTGCTCCGGGAAATCGTTTCGAACCCTTAAAGTGGAGACAAATCGCTCAGATAAAACTTTTCCATTAACCTCGCCTGAAGTTTGTGCACAGGTAGGTGCCTATCTCATAGAAAAAACAGGGGCCACCGCAGATATGCGCAACCCAGAACTGCGCTGCCGCATACAAATTACACACAACGCTGTCTATATTTATACAGATAAAATACCAGGCATTGGCGGACTCCCCCTCGGCATCAGCGGAAAAGTACTCGTCATGCTCTCAGGCGGTATTGATTCGCCCGTCGCCGCTTGGCGCATGATGAAACGCGGCGCAAAAGCCGTTTTCATTCATTTTTATAGCTACCCCTACACAGATAAAGACTCTTTGGAAAAGGTTATTGAGATAATTCAGACCTTGGCAAAATCAAACTATCAAAGTCATGTCTATCTCGTCCCGTTTGCCGAGCTACAACAAGCAATCGTCACCAGTACACCTGCACCCTTCCGCGTCCTACTCTATCGACGCTTGATGACACGCATCGCACAACGCGTCGCCACCTTAGCCAACGCCGAAGCAATTGTCACTGGCGAAAGCCTCGCGCAAGTCGCCTCACAGACCTTAACCAACCTACGGGCTATTGAAGCCATCGCAGACATTCCGATCCTACGGCCACTTATCGGCGATGATAAGATAGAGATTATTCAACTAGCACAACGCATAGGAACTTTTGAGATATCAATACGCCCGCACCAAGATTGCTGCTCACTCTTTGTACCAAAGCACCCTGCAACACACGCATCACCTGCCGATTTAGCACAGGCAGAGGAAGCCTTAGATATAGAAACTCTCGTTGAAGATGCTATGATTCGAATTGAAAAACGGATTATCGATTTTTCATAGCACCCGGCACCGCTTGACACTTCTCGTCAGAAAAACGTATGGAAAACATACTACTTATCCGACTCAGTTCCCTCGGTGATATTGTCTTGACGACACCGGCTATTCGCGCCGTACGCACACATTTCCCACACGCATACATCGCTATGCTCATCGCAAAGCAATCTGCAGACATCCTCCGACACAACCCACACCTCGACGAACTCATTCTTTTTGACAGATTGGCAAACGATAAGGATACCGGTGAAATGTGGCGCGTTGGGAGAACATTGCGAAAACGCAAATTCTCACTCACCATCGACTTCCAACGCAAATTCCGAACCGAACTGTTAGCATACCTCAGCGGCGCACACACTCGCATTGGAAAAGGAAAACTCTGCACCGTCCGAGTACCGTTACAAACCGAAAAACCCGAAAAAAAAAACTATCAGCCATACCTCGAAAGACACGCCACCGAACACTACCTCGCATCACTACAAGCAGGCGGAATCACTACCGATTTGTCACTCACAGCACGGCAACTTGAACTTTTCCTCACTGAACCAGAGCGCGCCGACGCAGCACAACTATTAAAAGAAAAAGGAATTGACGACACACAACTAAAAGTAGGACTTTTCCCCGGCGCAGGATGGAAGCTGCGGGAATGGATGCCAGAACGGTTCGCCGCCATTGGAGATAGACTTGTACAACGTCTCAATGCACACGTCCTCATTTTCGGGGGACAGCAAGAGCACGAACTTGTACGCACAGTCGCCAATCTCATGAATTTTCCTGCCACTACGTTCCCCGGCACGCTTCAAATTCGGCAGTTGGCGGCGTGTATCAATGCCTGCCACCTTTTTCTCACAAACGATACAGGACCTATGCATATCGCCACCGCAGTCCAAACACCTACTATTGCACTGTTCGGACCCGGAAATCATATCCGATTTCAGCCACTCGGAATACAGCACCAAATCATTAGGCACAACGTACCGTGCAGTCCGTGTAAACAGTTCACCGATACATGCAAAAATAATATCTGCATGAAACAAATTCAAGTTGACCAGGTTTGGGACGCTATCCTTCAGAAGTTGCCACATCAACCGCAGACCGCCTCAAAAATCCGTAGATGATTCCCACCCAGCACCTTCCAGATGTCCGCATCAGAATACCCACGGGCACTTAATTCTTCCGCAATCCTCGGAAATTCTGTGGCATCCTTGAGAAGTTCACCACCACCATCAAAATCCGAACCGATTCCTACATGGTCCACACCCGCTATGTCAATCGCATAGGCAAAATGATTGATGAGCTGCGCAAACGGTGGACGTTTCGTCCAACCGTCTACTGTAATGAATCCCGGCACAAATGTGATCCCTACCACACCCCCATTTGCCGCCAACCCCCGTAACTGTTCATTGCTTAAATTGCGCGGATGACGACACAACGTCTGGCAGTTGCTATGCGAAGCGATAACCGGACGTTCCGAAATGTCCAGCACATCCCAAAAACCACGTTCACTAATATGCGAAACATCTACAAGCATACCCAGCCGATTCATCTCTTTCACTAACCCCACCCCGAACCTGGTCAAGCCACCACCCGTATCACCCTCGTCAGCACCAGTCGAAGCCCAAGTATTCGGGTTATGCGTTAACCCAATAGAGCGAACACCCAATAGATAAAGCGAATGGAGGATATTCAGACTCCGCTCTACAGCTTCGCTGTTTTCAATCGCCAGCACCGCAGACAATTTGCCTTGTGCCTTTGCCACCCGAATGTCTGCCGCACAACGCGCTATACAAATCTCTGAAGAATGCGATTCAATCTCTCTATCAAACCAACCAAAAGCATCTAAGGCATAGGCGAGGTGATTCTTCCACGCACGCGTTACGTCAACCGCGAAGAACGCAGCATCAATGCCCCCTTCACGCATTTTAGGAATGTTGAGTTGGATACCAATCTCCGCCTCCTCTGGCGGGACCGGACCACGCAGATACGCAATCGTCCCGCTATGTCGCGCATCGTTCGCAACATGCTCATCTGCTAGACTTATATTGCCTCGACGAATATGCGAAACAATCGCATCGTTATGTGAATCAATCACTAGAGGGTGCTCAGCCAGAGTCCGTTCGCAGCTAGTTGATGGCATAGATGCCTCCTTGTATAATTCAATTCAAGACTGTTTCTAAGGTTCGGGCTGCAATCTCCGGCGTGATTTGCAACGTTGATGCAACGCTATAAGGCAGATCGTGATGCACTACATACGCCGGCAAATTGATAAGTGTTTCCATAATCGCATCGACCGGAACTCCCAATGGGCAGTAGTTAATCCCCAAGCATTCTAAAGCATGACGATACTGAAGCCATGGCTGTGATTGAAGTACCGCCATCAGTAAGATTCCCAATCCTACCAATTCACCATGTAGCACAGGAACCTTCAAACGGTTTTCAAGTGCGTAAACGAAATAGTGCTCGCTACCCTCTTCAACACGACTATGCCCACACAAATAACAGAGTTGAACCTCTAGACAGAGCAGATCCAACAGAAGCGATAAACCCTCAGCAGTTCCCGCTCCGATTTCTCTAACGTTATCTAAAAGCGTTTGAAGCAGCGCGCCCCCTATTTCAAACGTTTGCGGCGTGATACGTTCCGTTGGCGCATTCAGGTTTAGTTTTTCTGATTCTTCCCAATCCCACATCGCTGTCGCAATCGACAGCACATCTGCAGCACCACTCGCACGCATATTGGCTGGCGCATTGCACAACACTTCTATATCTACTATCACAGTGTCCGGCGCTTTCGTCGGGAGGTAGTGCACACAGCCATCATATTTTTCAAAACCGCGTACCCCCGTCGTATCTGTCAGGAAAGCATCCGTTGAAAGGAGCGTCGGCAGCACTACTAACGGCAGCCCTTTTGCTGCAGCAACGTACTTTGCCGTATCTATTACCAGACCGCCCCCTATTCCGTAAACCACCTCTCCCTCACACGCTGCAGCCAGAGCATCCATATCCGACTTTGAGTTCCCTTCGACAGCAACACGCCGGCGAACGTTTAAGGCCTTCAGCTTGGCATACTCCCACGCCACTTGTGTTGTCAATACAACAGCCTCACGACTTTCTTCTATTGTCGAAAATGGACGTTTCTCAATACTCGGTAATCGTGAAATTTTCATGTTTTCTCTATCTACACCTCACAAAACCCGATTAAAACTACTACAAAAATAACTATTCAACCTAATACGGTTAAGTCTATATAAAAAATCTGCCGGGAACCTTCATGAACCGAATCGAACGTAACAATCTTGCCATCAGCAGACCAGCGAGGATGTAAATCGCACCGGATATCCCCTACAAACGCTTCGCTATGATGAAATTCGCCTAATACTGTCTTCCGATTTTCTTCGATGTTGTAAACCATTAACTGTGCTAACCGCGCTGGGCCCTGAGGATACGTATCACAAAGCAACCACTCCCCATCCGGTGAAAACGAAGCGTGTCCATCGCTCGGAAGAACGCCTCGCCCGAACGGCGTGAAATCACCAACACCATCGCTAAATTCTATGAATCCCATCTCACCACAGATATCCGAAGAGACTAAAATCCGTGCAGATGTCCGCCAATCAAAGTGGGACACACGGTACCCGAACGGAATCTGCAACGCTAAATCCGAACCGTCCGAGTTAACAGTCCATAATGAGGAATACATACCGCCACCCTCACGAGTACGGAGGCATCGACAGAAAAACAGAAGGCGCGTACCATCTGGATTAAAAAGTACATGATTAAACCAAGTACACCGCCCAACCAAACGGGCATCACCACTTGCACGGATAACATCCGCTATAGAGAGCACAAGACGCGCGCTTCCATCTCGAAGATCCAGCAAGTATAAACCGTCATCTTCTGGCTGCGCTACAATATCAGAGTGCGACATCTCGCTCGCATATCCGACTACCGCACGACAGTGGGCCATGCGGGCGTAATTCAACCCAATAGCCACCGGCGCAACAGGCGAAACAGCCGCTATTGCACCCTGAATCGTCCTAACCGACCCCAGCAACGGATTCACTGCACGCGATACCAATCTGTCACCATCCCAGTCGTTAAACGTGAATGCAGCACCTATCCAATGCATCATACTGCCTTGTTGCAGGTTGAAGGCAGACGTGGAACCATAAGCCGTAAATTCACCCGTCTCACGATGAATCAGCCCAACCACCGCCACATCTTCAGCCAATGGGCGACGCTTATGGAAATCCGTTTCCAGAGCAAGGTGATACCTCCCTGTACTATCCCATGGATTGATACCGTAATAACCGAAAAAGTGATGTCTAGGTCCTGCCGATAATTTTTTTACACGCATAAGCAAAAATTCGAAACGCAGACACGGCTTTCATCGTTTTTTATTTTAATATTTTCAATTTCAATCATTTTAAGAAGAACAGCCTCAAGGTGGTTCCTCGCACGGAGAACGAAGTTACTCCAGATTGACCAGATTGACCGGAACTTTAACAAAAAGAGAAGTAGGCAGAAAACGCCAAGCAGGACATCAGGTAGAATCCCCACATGAAATTTGTAGCTAAAACCGACATCGGTAAATTTCGCCATAGAAACGAAGATCTGTGCTATTTTGATGAGAAACTCCAAATTTTTGCCATCGCTGATGGAGTCGGTGGACAGGCACACGGAGATCTGGCCAGTCAAATTGCAATCCAAGTCATTCAGGAGTGGACCGAAAACACCGACTACTCAACTCGCAACTTAGGATATATAAAAAAACTTGAGATTCTAAGTGAACTCGCAACTGAAGCAAACCTGCGTGTTTATCAGGCCTCACAACAGCATGAACAGAGCATGGGCACAACGCTGATTGCCGGCTTTGTTACATCTAACTACCTAGCTTACGTTTCCGTAGGGGACAGCCGACTATACATCTTACATGATGATGTCATGACACAGATAACAACAGACGATACACTCGTCCAAGAAATGGTTGACAAAGGCGAAATAACACCCCAGCAAAGCAGGGTCCATGAAAAACGCAATATCATTATGCAGGCAATCGGGTGGGCGGGAACCGTCAATATCACTGCCGATTTGCACCCCCTCATACCCGGCGATATCATTCTCGCTTGTACAGATGGACTGCACGACTTAATCGTTGACGATAACGAAATCGTACAAATCATTCAGGACGCATCAACTCTTGAGGATGCATGCGATACCCTTATCGAAACCGCTCTCAATTATGGCGGCACTGATAATGTTACTGTCCTACTCACTAACGTTGATTAAACCCAATACACCAACACGATATAAAGTTATTTTCTAATATAATTAAAGCACGGCTCTCTCGCCTGTTTTTATATTACCTTATCCCTCACTCCTCAATAGATTTTGCCGGGTCAAACCCCAAAATTAACGCATCCTCATCCGACTCCAAAGATTCCACTCCTACCTGACCTGCTACCTCCGGAATCTCTATTCGAACCGCTTCTGCCCACAGCCGCTCAAGATTATAGTAGGCACGGCGCTCTTCCAGAAAAATATGCACGACAAAATCAACATAGTCTAACAGAACCCAATCTGCTTTACGGGCACCCTCACGATGCCAAACACGCTGCCCCCAATGCTCCTCCAGCTCATCCTGCACTGCCTCTGAAATACCTTCAACCTGGATATCCGAAATACCGCTGAATATGGCAAAGTAGTCCGTAAAACTGCCCAACTCACGCAGATCGAGGATAACCCCGTTTTGTGCACGACGGCCCATCGCCGCCACTGCCGCCGCTTTCACCATTTTTAACGTCCGATCTTCTGACATGATACTCCCTTTTCTAACTTTTCCAGAATACTTGACAAAATAGAACTTGCAGAACTCTACCACACCTAAGATAACAATGTACTGTTATAAGTAGCAAGCGTATCCGGATGAATCACCACCCGTTTTTTTAGCAGATGGTAAATTTTATAGCACGCAACCCAATGCACAGCCACTGATAATTGCCGCCAAGCCAAATCCCGAACTACCTTCACACCTTCATGCGTCCGCATCGGCTCCGCAAAATCCGCAACATACACCAACTGGGCAATCACACCCATTGACGCATGCCCCGTCGTATGACACCGAATCGCTTCAAGAACCTCCGAATCCGTCACAGCGAACCTCTCTAATGCAAGTTTAACACCGACGTGCGCATGCAAGAGCACCGGCGTAACTTGTTCTATCGCATCCAAGCGAATCTCATAACGAGAAACCGCACTGTATAACTCATCTGGCTCCATCCATTTCGCGCAGTCATGCAGCAGTGCCGCAAGGCTCACCTTCCACACATCCGCTTTATGGCAACGTGCCAGCTTGACCGCCATTTCCTGAACCGAAAGCACATGACAATACCGGTTACGCGACAGTTTTTTGGAAAGGTATGCCTCAATTTCAATGGACTTCCGATGTGCACGGAGCTCGCTTAACGAAAAAACCCCTTCAGAACAATTATTCGTGCTCATCATCAAAAAGCATCTCCAATTCCGAGAAGTCCGGCAAAGGCGTACTGATAACATACTCCTCATTCAGCCATTTCCCCAAATCTAGCGCCTTACAACGTTCACTACAGAATGGAAAATTTTTCGGTAACGGAGCCCCCGCTTCCCATTTAAATTCGTAAGCCGTCCCGCACATGCTACAAGTATGTTCCATTTTTTCTATCTCCTATCCTACCTGACTGCTTACGCCACAGCAACTTTATCGATTCTCTACCGATACAACCCATGCTGAGCGATATACACGCGAACCGACTCCGGAACAAGATAGCGGATCGAACGCCCTTCTCTAATCCGTTCCCTAATCTCTGTCGCAGAAATATCCACACCAGTTATCCCAAACAGCGTAACTCTATTACGTACCTCCAGCGGAACCCCATCAAGTTCATAGTTCGGACGCGTCGTCGCTATCATACGGCATCTTGCCAAAACGTCATCAAAATCTTTCCAAATTTTATACTCTATCAACGAGTCCGCACCGATTATCCACGCCAATTCTGTACTCTCTTTATAATGTTCCGCCAACACCTTCAAAGTCTGAATAGTATACGACGGACCCGCACGCTCCAATTCAATCCGAGACACCCCAAAACACGGGTTATCTGCTATCGCTAAGCACACCATCTCGTAACGATGCTCTGCTGAAATAATATCACTCGCATACTTATGCGGCGGACGCGCGGAAGGCATAAAAAGAATCTCATCGTAACCTAAACCTTCACGCACCTGCTCAGCACTTAGCAAATGACCGCAATGAATCGGATTGAAAGTGCCGCCCATGATAGCGATTTTTTTAACATACATCCTACACCCCTGCTAAATCCCTCTCACACCCTCGTAGAACCGCATATCTTAAATTATACAGATTTAACCAGTAAAAGTCAACGAAATTTATCCGCAAATTACTGGCGGGTTATCAAAATTTTTCATATTTTTTCTTGACAAATTTTTTACAAAATTTTATAATTCGTTTATATGAGAGATCACGTCGGATGCACAAAAACCTAAAGCATGACTGCATGGCGACGTGTTAAATGCTAGTTCTAGCACAACGTTAAACTTCTTATAGCGGGTATCTAGACCCCATTTACAAGGAGGAAAAATTAAATGAGAAAAGTTATTGTGTTTATGCTTGCCACAGCACTGATTTTCGGACTCGTTGTAAGCACCCCGGATCTTGCTGTCGCACAAGGCAAAGTCAACATGAAAGGTGGACCCTTAAAAGAGGACGATTGGCTCGCAAACCCCGGCGAAGCCGCTTTAAACGAAGACCATGCCAAAGTTAAGACGTGGATCAGTTTGTGGTACGGACCCGATGGAAACTACGAAAATAACGGCGGGTTCGCCGCTTCCGCACCCAAAGACCTCATTGAGGAAGCGACAAACGGTAAACTGACGCAAGTCTCGCTCTCCACTGTTGAAGGACTTAAACTCACACAGAGCATCGATCTCAATTGGAAAGACGCAAACGGCGGAAAGAGAGGGTGGACCGTCTTCGAACTCGATCCAGCGGATACCCATAATATGACACGCGAAGGTCCTGGTGATAGCATTGATACCTATGTTATCTGTGTTATTGATGCACCCAAGGATATGAAAGCCGTGATGTCACCCGCACACGACGATCATGCACAAATCTGGATCAACGGCGAGAAATGGTACAATAACTCCACATGGACGGGACACGTCCAACAGGTTGATTTCAATATTGAAGTCGACCTCCAAAAAGGTGCTAACGTCGTCCTTTACCGCGTCGGAGAATCCGGTGGAGATGACTATATAAACCTCCATTTTGATGATAACACCCACAAGGTTGCCGACATCTATCCCCAGAGAGCGAACAACCAGAAAAGTTTCTTTGACGAAGTCGCTGGCGTTTTAGATGTAGATCCCGTTGGAAAATTGGCAACCACCTGGGCGGATATTAAGCAAGAACGCTAAACGCGAATCACGCACACTAAAATACCGCCGATCGTAACCCGACTTTTCAGAAACGCAAAATTATGCGGCCGGCGGTATCTTCCAATACTAACCTATTTTAGGAGGACAAATATATTGTACAAAACAATAATGCTTATGAAAATATTAAACACCTTGACATTTCAAACCGTACTGGTTTTGATATACCTGATTGGTGTGACGACACTCGCAAGCGCACAAGGCAAAGTTAACCTTAAAGACGGTCCCTTAAAAGAGAAAGATTGGCTCGCAAACCCCGGCGAAGCCGCTTTGAACGAAAGCCATGCGAACGTTAAAACATGGATTAAGAAATGGTACGGACCCGATGGAAACTACGAAAATAACGGCGGGTTCCCCGCTTCCGCACCCAAAGATCTCATTGAAGACGGCACAAAAGGGAAATTGACGCAACCTAAACTTTCAACCGTGGCAGGCTTGCAAATGACCCAAAACGTTGATATATCATGGCCAAAAGCAAACGGCGGCCCGCGAGAATGGACTGTCTTTGAATTAGAACCTGCCGACGGCAACAATATGAACCGAGACGGACCCGTTGATAATATTGATACATACGGAATTATTGTTATTAATGCTCCAAAAGCCATGAAAGCCGTCATGTCACCTGCACATGATGACCACGCGCAAATCTGGATTAACGGCGAGAAGTGGTACAATAATTCTGCATGGACAGGGGCTGCAACGCAGGTCGATTACAACATTGAGGTCGATTTGCAAAAGGGCGCGAACGTCCTACTCTACAGAGTTGGCGAATCCGGCGGCTCCGCATATATCAACCTCCACTTTGACGATGAAACCCACAAAGCAACCGACATCTATCCCCAGAAAGCGAACGACCAGAAAAGTTTCTTTGACGAAGTCGCCGGGGTTTTAGATGTAGATCCCGTTGGAAAGTTGGCAACCACTTGGGCGGATATTAAGCAAGAACGCTAAACGCGAAAGCAAAAATGCTTAATCATTAAATTTAATTTGATAAATTTTGATTAAAATGCCATAATATTAACAAAGTTTGTTTTAAACTTTACTAATCTATTTTGATTCTCTAAAAGGAGTTAAGTTCAAATGAAAAAGATTTTTAATGTTATCTTCGCAACTGCGATAGTTTTCACACTTCTAATTGCCATTTCGCACCTTGCTATGGCGCAAGGCGTTGTTAATCTCGCCGGCGGCCCCCTGGCGGAAGATGCACTCTTAGAAAACCCCACAGAAGCCGCACTCAACGAAGATCACGCTGATGTCGAAACTTGGATTACCAAATGGTACGGACCCGATGGCAATTATGAAGTTAACGGAGGATTCGCAACTTCCGCGCCCATCGATCTCATTGAAGAAGGAACGGGAGGCGCGCTTTCACAGGTTTCACTCTCAACCCTTGATGGACTCCTCCAAACCCAAAGCATTGATATGGAATGGGGCGACGACCATGGCGGAACCAGAGCCTGGACAGTCTTTGAAATCGATCCCGCCGACGGCGATAATATGAACCGAGACGGACCTGTTGACAATATCGATACATACGCCGTTATCGTTATTGATGCCCCTGATGCAATGAATGCCGTCATGTCACCTGCACACGACGATCATGCACAAATCTGGATCAACGGCGAGAAATGGTACAATAACTCTGCATGGACCGGCGCAGCGACACAGGTCGATTTCAATGTTGAAGTGTCACTTCAAAAAGGGGCCAACGTCTTACTCTACCGTTGTGGAGAAAGTGGCGGCTCCGCATATTTCAACTTACACTTTGATGATGCAACACACGATGCTGTCACCATTTATCCGAATGCCTCTACCGATAAGCAGAGCTTCTTCGAGGAAATTCTGCCACTAACTGCCGTTGAAGCAGCCGGAAAACTGACAACCACTTGGGCAGATATTAAACGCAGATAAAGCAGCATAACTATTGCAAGCACGAACCTTGCAGGCGCTTTATTGCGACACGCTACAAAACCTAAGCCTTTAGTTGTCGGTTCTTGCAGCGATTCAAAACTATCTGACACCCTGGCGAACTGTTCTCTCTCATAGAAGACAGTTCGCCATCTTTTTTAACCGTTTCTCTCCTTCTTCATTGGATCCTACTCACTGCGAAAAACTTGCAAATCGCAACCGTTTCGTGTATAATAATAGCATGTCATACAAAATCATCCACTGTTCACTCACACTTATCTCTCTCCTCTGCCTCAGCGGATGGATCGGGAGTTGGAACCGCACAATCAGAGACGGCAACGAGGCGTATCTACGCGGAAACTACGAACACGCACTTGAAGTTTTTCAGAAAGCCACTCACCAGAAACCGGAAAACGCCATCGCGCACCATAACCTCGGAACTGCACTCTACAAAAATGGTAACTTTAAAGCAGCCGCACAAGCATTTCAAAAAGCACTATTAACTGACGATAGACTTAATCAAGCAGCCGCCTATTACAACCTAGGCAACGCACAATTCCAACTCGGCGATTTTACAGATGCTATTCAAGCTTACCGACACGCACTACGCTTGCAACCCACCGATGTTGATACAAAGTACAACCTTCAACTCGCACTCCTGCGAATACAGCAGCAACCTACACATCAAGCCGGAAAGCAGCCCCAACAAAAACCGACAAAAAACGGGGCCAGCAAAATCCATAAAACCGAAGCACGACAACTCTTGCAACGGCTTACACACAACGAAAATAGACTCCGCCAGAACTTATTAAAACAGAAACTTAAAAGCGGATATCGCCGACAGAAGGATTGGTAACGTATTGCAACCCTCTTTTCAGGTAGAGCACAATATGATTCGCAATCAAATAGGTAGCCCACGAAAACTACTCTCAGCCTCGAATAAAAAAATCATTCCGGCAATCCTTATACTCACCCTCAGCCTCTTATACGGCAACACTACCTACCAATGGACTCCTGCTGCAGAACCTAATCCTCCTAACGTTGATGTCGCCGCTGTCGTAAAACCCCGACACATCCAATCCACCGAAAAAGCCACCTTGGAACTCAGCATCTCCGGAACTACTTTCCTTGAACATATTGAGGCACCGACCTTCAACTTTCTTCCGGCGTTTATCGCAGTCCCACTCCGTTCTACCACCACGCCACGGCTCGAGGCAGATAAAATCGCTGTCTCTATGGCATGGTTTTATGAACTCATACCACAGAAAACCGGTGATTTTTCACTCTCTGATATCCGGTTCTCTTACCAAGGCACACCCTATTTCGCAAACCCCGGCACCGTTCGCGTCAGCGCAGCAGACACCTATGTCGATGCTACAACAGGAGGCACCCACACAACAGAGGCAAAAGTCACCTCACAAAACCCTTATCTCAATCAGGCAGTTACCTATACATTCCGATATCTCTATACAACCATCCTCCCTACCGCCGACGCGCCTACACCCACTTTTCCCCAGTTCCCTGACTGTTTAGTCGAAGAACTACCACCACCGCCTAATCAAACCGAGCAAATTCGAGGACAGACGTTCTGGGTACAAACACACCTACGCAGACTCTACCCACAAAAAACCGGCACCATCGTTATTGAACCTGCAGCAATCACACTCCCGCTCAAACGCAGAGCCAAAACCTTAAAAACTGAAACCATCATCCTGAACGTCCAAGCCCTACCAGAAATTGGGAAACCGCACGACTTCACCGGAGCCGTCGGTGAATACCAACTCACCGCACACGTTGACCGGAACCCTGTTGAAGCAGATAGCGCCCTCTCACTCACATTACGCATCTCTGGCAACGGCAATATGCAAACAGTAGCACCTCCCAGGCTACCAACAATACCCGGACTCACTATTAACGGACCCAATCGCGCTGAAGAAACAACACCGCAAAGCCGCGTTTACGTCTATGCACTAGTGCCATCTCAAGTCGGGACCTTGCAGATACCTTCAATTAAATATCCATACTGGCACACACAACGCCGTGAATACCAAACCGCACGAACAACTCCAATTCTCGTTACCGTACTCCCAAAACTAACAGATCAAACCGATAGCACAGCCGATAGCACACAATGGAAACCGTGGCTCTTCGTGTTATCCCTCTTTGTCCTTATCGGTTTAGCAATAGCCAGCTATTTCTGGGCGCGACGCAAATCAAAACCACAACAATCACAAAATGCAGCACCGGACACCCCGCTAAATACACAAGCACTCTCGGCACTCAAAGTACTCGCCTCAAGGAATGCTCAAAACACCACTGAATTTGGCAATGCACTCGCACAAATCTTATATCGCTACCTCTGCGAGATATTTGGAATGCCCGACATCCAGCGTAACACCACCACAGTTCGTCAACTCGGCACACAAGCAGGACTCTCTGAACCCATTCTACATGAATTAATAGATATTCTAACGCAATGCGATTACTATCGATTCTCGCCTGCACCCCTTTCTGCAGAGGCGCGGAACGCCTTAATCGCACGCACGGAAACTGTCATCTCTCATGCTCACATAGAAATCCGTAAAAAATCGTAAACCACCACTATAGGTTTACTATGTAAACCTAAACTAACACAAAGGAGCACCACAAAATGGATACCCTTTCACAATTAATTGACTGGTTTCATCTCTTAGGGCTTTGGCTCCATATTATCGCCGCCGTAACCTGGATCGGAGGCAATCTCATCCTTGCCATCGTTATCGTCCCATACTTCAAAAAGACCTTACCACCTGTCCAACGCATTCAACTCTTGACACAGCTCGGTAAACGTTTTGAACCTGTTGTTTGGGGCTGTGTAATTGTCCTATTTTTCACGGGCATTTTCAACATCTTCAACGTCATTTCGTTCAACACGCCATCTGAAATACTGGGAACCTTCATGCGAACTTTGTTCATCAAGTTGATGCTCTTTATTGTTCTTATTATCTTGACAGCACTTCACAGCTTTATTTTTGGACCGAAATTATCATCCGCCATCGACTCCTTGGACGCAACGCTTGAAGCACTCCCGCCTGAAGTTGATCGACTCCGTTCTCAAATGTCGACGATTTCTAGTCTCATGGGGGTTGTTTCATTGCTCATCCTCTTAGCAGCGGTTGCCCTACGGATGGGAATTTAATCTTTTCATAACAAACGGAGGAAAACCTATGCGAATCCAAATTCTCGCCGACGTTGCCGAAGGAATCACCATCCCTATTAACTATAACCATTGGCTTTCTGCAACCGTTTATCATTTCCTTGCCGGTTCCAATGCCCAATACGCCGATTTCCTACACAATGAGGGGTACCGCGTGCAAAAGAAACAGTTCAAACTATTCACCTTCTCACAGTTGATGGCACAACGACGGCAAGTGCGCAAGCAATATATCCACTTCGCCTCAACTTTGACATGGTACGTTTCTTCTCCAATTGAGCAGTTCTTAACCCATTTCGCCGATACCCTCCTCACACAACGGAGACTCTTCATAGGACACCATCAGCTGCAAATTCAAGATGTCAACGTTCTGCGCAGCCCACATTTTAAGAGAGAGATGCAATTCCGCTGTCTCTCTCCTATTGTCATGTCCACTGTCCGAACACACAACGGAAAAAGCCGTTGTCACTATTGTACACCCGATGACCCACAACTCTCCGAGCTCATCAAGAAAAACCTTATCCACAAACATGAGGCGTTGTACGCTAAACCTCCTCATAACCAGAACCTCACTTTCCACTTTGACCAAGGTTATATCAATCGGAACCAAGGACGCGTCACCCGCTTAGTAGACTACAAAGGCATCAAAATACGTGGTGTCTTATGTCCATTTCGAGTTGTCGGCAGTCCCGAGCTCATACGCGTCGGCTACGAGTGCGGCTTCGGCGACAAAAACAGTGCCGGCTTCGGCATGGTTGAAGTCTGATTATCGTAGTTTTTTAGAATGCTTGCTACCTGGGCGCACGCTCCACTCCAAGCGGTGCCATCCCAGAATCTTGCCTCCCCCATGGAGATGGGTTTTGCACACCGCCACAGTGCCGAGTGAACAACGCCTGTCTCTAAACGAAGCTACAAGGGGTATTGCAAACACCAGAACCCTGGCACGTCTCAAATCAAGCAGGTTGAGCACAGGTAGGAGCAACCCGGCGGAGCGCTCCTACCTGTACTGCTAAAAGCATTTGACTTTTTTTCTTAAATTTGGTAATATTTAACGTAAACTAAATTAGGCGGAGAAATTCAGTGAAACAACAAGAACTCTTAAACCTCGCAGCTCTCCTTCATGACATCGGGAAATTTCGGATGCGACATACGCAACCCACAAAACGTCACCAAGAACATAGTTACGAATTTGTCAACGATGAATTTGCGGATTTCTTCGCACCGTGTGGAGAACTTTTCAAAGATGCTATCCGGCACCATCACCCAGAACGTTACCCCAAGTGCCCCCCAACCCAACTAAAACACCGAATCGAAAAATTGGTGATTCTGGCAGATCGCCTTTCTGCATCCGAGCGTGATGACGAGGAAAGAGAACGAGAGTACTTCGGTAAATCGCCACTTGTCTCCATTATGTCGCGACTCAAAGGCTCCAAAAAAGAAACCCGATATCTCTTGAGACCACTTGACTTAGAACGAGATACCACCATCCCCAAAGAATCGGCAGACGTGGATCAGGCTGCCTACACGGAGTTGTGGAAAGCCTTCACTTCAGAATTCCAGAAATTAACCCGCAAAGGGAGTTACGTCCCAGCTACTTACCGAACCATTGGTGCCTTGCTCCACAAATACACGTCAAGAATGCCTTCCGCAACACCCTGGGGGCAAAGCGAAAAGCGAGCAGTCCCGGATATCTCCCTTTATAACCATCTACGTACTGCTGCCGCGATTGCCGCTTGTATCTGGGATGAAGAACTATCTGATTCCGAAATTGATTCGTTACTTCGAAGGAATGAAACTGCATTGGAACGCAACATCGCCACCTTAATTAAAGGCGACATTTCCGGTATTCAGGATTTCCTCTATCACATCGTTTCTGACGGTGCTGCCCGCCAATTGCGAGGTCGCTCTTTCTACCTCCAGCTCTTGACCGAAGCCATCGCACACTGGGTGCTAAGGCAGCTAGGCTTACCTATCACAAATCTGCTGCTTGCTAGTGGCGGGCACTTTTATATCCTCGCACCCTATACCCAATCCATAAACAGGTTGGATGAGTTGCGCCAAACCATCTCCGAAAAGTTATGGGCACTTCACGCCGGAGATCTCTCTTGCATCTTAGCAGATGTCCCACTAAAGCCACGCGATTTCGAAGTGCAGAATTTCTCGGACAGGTGGAGCGCCGTTTCAAAACAAATTAATCGGCGAAAACAGCAAAAATGGTCAGAATTCGACGCTCACCAAATGTTCAAGCAATTCTTTGAACCTCATAAAAATAACGAAACCGAGTGGAATTTTGAGACGCTCGGTGGCGACTTACGGGAGGCTACTACCCTCGTCGCCTTCGAGGTACCAGAATCCTCAATTCCAGAAAAACCAAATTGGCTTTCAACAATGCAAACCTTCGGATGGGATATCCACCTCCTGCCAGATGAAGCTCAAAAACCCAAAAAACCCGAGCACGCTGAGAGTGCCACCGTTTACCGCCTTGGGGATACCGATTTTCTGAAAGACGAAATCCTCTATACCTTCCAATGGGACGGGCTCCCCGTCAATTACGACTTCCAATTTTTACCACGAGTGATTGCCCATCGGAACACCGACGACGAGAAAATCGCTGATTACGACGATCTCGCTAATGCCTCCGAAGGTGTCGAATGGCTCGGTGCCTTGCGTATGGATGTTGACAATCTCGCTACTGTTTTCATTGAGAAACTTGGAGACAATGCTACTATATCCCGTCTGGCTACCTTGAGTGAATCCTTACGTTTCTTTTTTGAGGCATACCTCCCGAGGCTCTGCCGTGAATACAACGCCAAACAGAAGCACGAGATCCTCGAACTCATCTATGCCGGCGGAGACGATCTATTCCTTGTCGGAGGCTGGAGCGCACTCCCACAAATTGCTAAACAGATTCGTGATGAATTCCGAGAATTTGTCACAGGCGACCACGTCACACTTTCCGGCGGCATCGCAATTCAACATAAGAAATACCCGCTCTACCAATTTGCTCTGCAGAGCGGCGAGGCACAAAACGCAGCAAAACGACTTCACGACAAAAATGCCATCGTTTTCTTACAAAAACCCATCGCCTGGACCGACTTTGAGAACGTCTCACATTGGCATCAACGCTTCTTGGAGGCCTTTCATGCTCAAAAGGGACCACTCCCACACGCCGCACTCGCTCAATTCAGCCGGATTTACGCAGATGAAAAGCGATGGGCATGGCGCTCCCTCTATTATTTCCAACGTTTAAAAGAACAATACAGCACGCAAAAACCTTTTCTCCAGGAATTGCAACGCGAACTTAACCTCGAAACCTCTTTTCAATTAAGGCAATTTATCGACATCATTACAAGATGGACCGCTTTAAGAATTCGAGAATAAAGAACGTTTCTAAAACCGTTGCAGGAAATCGGGCAACAGAATTCACTTCGCAGATGTGTGAAGCACTTAAAGAGACTTCCCCAATCCGGGGAAAACCAAAGGAGAAACAGATGCCTACAGGCACAATTAAGACATTACGGGACAATCATGGTTTCATAGACTCAGAAGACGGCGGTAAGGGTGTCTACTTCCATGCTAAAGCACTTAAAAACGCCAAATTTGATCAACTTGAGGAGGGGCAGAAGGTTGCATCCTATAACGTCACGCAAAGTTCTAAGGGGCCCACCGCAAGTAACGTTGTCGTAGCAGACATTGACTCTCGCGCGGATGTTAAGATTGAGGATGTTATCGAGGATGTTATCGAGAAAGGAGGCGAACCGCTTGTTTCTGCCTCTGAGGCTTTGGGACGAAAACTGAAAAATAGTGGACTTAAAACCTCGCAAATCAGAAAAATTTACAGTGCTGTCAAGAAGATACAAATGAGCAACGAGTTTCGCAGAAACGAGTTGATTATGCTCAAACCTAAATTGGCTTATGCAGCAGCACGAAACCGAGAAGTCACTGCACTAAAGGATGCCTTAACCGAAGCCATCAATCAGGTCGATAATCCGGATAAATTCAAAAACTTCGTCGACTTTTTTGAAGCAACCCTCGCCTACCACAAGGCAGCCGGCGGACAAGACTAAGGAGAAACACATGCCAAGTATTCAGTTCCAAGGTAAAATTTTTCTTCAAGGGGAAATCCAAGCCAAGACCGGTTTACATATCGGAGGAAACTCCGGCGAATTAGACATCGGCGGAATTGATAATCCCTTAATCCGCAATCCTCTCACAAGACAACCCTACATACCAGGTTCCTCATTGCGAGGAAAAATGCGCGGTTTACTTGACAGACATTTTAATAAGCAGCTAAACAGACCTGTTGGCCGAAATGTCCGCGTACACGAGTGCGATCGCCCCGCGGATTACGATAAATGCCCAATCTGTCAAGTGTTCGGAGTTGCACCCATCCGACAGTTAAGTGGCAAAACCATGCCCACGCGCCTAATTGTCCGAGATACCTTCTTGACTCAGGCATCCTTATTGGCATTAGAGAAAGCGGATATGGATACCGACTTCACAGAGATCAAAACGGAAGTCGCCATTGACCGAATTACCGCCGCATCAACACCACGGCAGAATGAACGAGTCCCCGCCGGGGCCACTTTCGGACCCTTCCAGATAGCCCACAGTTTTTATATACTAAACTCAAACAGCCCAAGCAATCGAATTCAAGATGAAATCGGATTTTTCGACACCGTCCTCACCGGCATGGAACTCTTAGAGGATGACTACCTCGGCGGCTCAGGATCCCGCGGCTATGGACAGATCGCGTTTGAAAACTTACAGATGACCTTTAAACCCCGTCAATACTATGAACGAGCAGATGTCGAACCGGAGCTCATTGCTGAAGACGTAAGTATTAAAGCCTTACGGAAAACCGGGTACGCAGCAAAGATTTTGGAGGCGATTCCTACTGAATAGGTCCGAATATGGCAACTTATACCGTCTATCGATTAACATTCAAAACCCAGTTACATCTTGGACGTACCTCCGGGCCCGCGCTAAAGGGCAATCTCGGCCTAGAAAATACCGAAACCTATATCCAGGCAGACACCCTCTTTTCTGCATTATGCCAAACCTGGAGCATATTTTACGACACCAAAAGCCTCACTGCTTTTCTCGCTGGCTACACGGAAGGCAATGATCCGCTACCATTTACCCTAACCTCGGCATTCCCTTTTGCTCATGACGTTTACTTTTTTCCAAAACCTTTGACATTCGTTCACCCTTCCAAAAAGAGCAAGCACGTCCAATTCGTTTCTCGCTCCATTTTTCAGGATATCATCTCCGGACACTCTCTCGACTTCAATGAGAATAATCTGATTAATGGTGAAAGGGTTTGGGTGAGTCCAGAAGAAAGTGAACCGCTTAAAATATCAATGGGTGATGAGCTAATTGTCTGGGAAACTACCACCCGGCCACGTGTTACCACCGGCAGCCGAACTGCCGGCTCCGAAATATGGCATATCGAGAATGTCCAATTCAACAAAGGCTGCGGACTCTGGTTCGCTGTGACCTTTAATTCTGACGAAACAAAACAGAAAATTGAAACCTTGCTACGTGTACTTGGAGATACAGGCATTGGCGGTGAACGGAATGCAGGATACGGCTTGTTTGATTTTGACGAAACATCAATTGAGATGCCTACAGTAGACGCACCTGAGCAATTTGTCACGCTCTCACCGATATGCCCTGCCGCCCCAGATGAGCTCGAGGTGCTTCTCACCGGCGATGTCGCCTACAATCTCAATCTTTCTGGAGGACGGATGAGCAGTGCCGGAGGAACCCCTTCTCGCCGAAAGCAGGTCATGATGTTCACCGAAGGCTCCGTCCTCCATACAACCGGGAAACAAGTCGGAGGACTAGTCGATTTAAAACCCGATAATTGGGTGCATCCGGTCTATCGTTACGGATACGCGTGGACAGTCGGGATCAAAGGAATCCAAAATGAAACAGAGATATCAACTTAAAACCATTACGCCTATTCACATTGGCTCAGGCCAAATGTTGAACCACCTCGATGGATACTACGCAAACGGCAGATGGCATCAGATCGATTTAGACCGAGTCTTGAAACATCCCGCAACCGATGTCAACCGTTTAACGAGCTCTATGGCACAACACCACTTCCGCTGGGAACATCACCTTCCACAAGATGGTACCAATCCAGCAGATTTTGCCGCCTATAGCTTACCTTGCTCCCAAAACCCAAATACAGTCGAAATCCGAGCAGCAATCAAAAACTTTGACAACTGCCCTTTTATTCCCGGTAGCACCCTCAAAGGCGCAATCCGAACCATGTTGTTAGCTGAACTTATTAATATAGATGATACGCTATATCAGGACAGTCGCGAACACTTAGAACGCCTAACAAAACGGAAAGGAGGCAATCCATGGAAAGAGACACCCGCCCTCCGAATTGAACAGGATGCTTTCGGAAGAGACGCGAATCATGACGTACTCCGCACTTTACACATCAGTGATACTACCCCAATTGAGACAAATTCACTTGCAATCGGCATGGCATGGACAGTTACGCTCGATCCGAACGATCAACTCGTCCAAAAAGTTGACAGAGGCAGGGAATACAAAAACTTTGTCCAGCAAATTCAAGCCGGGCAACGTCTCACATTTACCCTCAAGATTGATGAACTGCTTTTCCGGGAACGCGAAAAAGCACAACTCCGTTTTACCGATTCACAAATGAAAGCCCTCCAAGATGTTGCCGAGATCTGCAGTTTAGTAACAGAGGAATTCATACAGAGTGAACACGATTTTTTTCAATACTACCATTTCCCGGAAATGGTCAACTTTTATGAGCGACTATTCCATAAAAACGTAAACCTTCCCGAGGGCGCTTTCCTTTTACAGCTCGGATGGGGCACCGGCTATCGCGCTAACACCGTCACATCTCTATTCACAAGCGACGAAGAAGCACCTATAGACCTATTGGAGCTGCAAAAACGGTTTCGGTTAGGCGAAAGCCGTTCTCGCCGAGGACAGTATGACAACCGTGAATTCCCCAAAACCCGACGAATTTTATATCGCGGCGAAAACCCTATTTGCCCCTTAGGCTGGGTAGAAATTTCACCGCTCGGAGCATGAATACTGCTGATACTAGCATTCCTGAACCTAAGGAGAAACCTAATGCTCAAAGCACTCACCTTCCTCGGCCTTGGAGGATACAAGGACACAACCTATATCAAGCATGATGATAAACAGAGTATGTGTAAAACTGATCTATTTCCTCAAGCCGTTGCCGAGTTATATCAGCCAAATCTGCTCATCGCTTTTATTACCGAAAGCGTCAAAATAAAAAAACATGTCGATATTACACGCCTCACCGAGCAACTCGGAGGTAAATTTCGTACAGAGGATATTCCTAATGGAAACTCACCAGAGGAACTTTGGGAGATTTTTGAAACCTGCGCAGCTGCAGTCGACGATAGGGATGAAATTATTCTCGATATTACGCATGCATTTCGTTCAATTCCACTGCTCGTTTTCATCGTTGCTGCATACTTACGACAAGTCAAGCAGGTCACACTCAAGCATATCATCTACGGCGCGTTTGAGGCACGAGATCAAAACAATCAAACGCCCATTTTTGACTTAACGCCATTTGTGGAACTGCTCGATTGGATGAACGCCGTTAACGTCTTCCAACGGTCCGGAGATGCACGTCCAATCGCCGACTTAGATACACACGACGATATTGGGAAAGTCCTTACAGATATGTCCGAGGCACTTCTTACAAATCGAACCCTGGAGGCTCAACACGCGGCCTTCAGCTTTAACCAATTGAATCTCTTACAAAACACGCCCAGTCAACCCCCATTCGGTATGTTAATAAAAGGGTTGCAGGATAGCTACGCATCTTTTGCTGTTTACGAACCGCGCAAGCATCCTCGACAAAGCCTCAAAAAGCAGCATGAGCAAATCAGGTGGTACATTGAAAACCAACACTATCTCCAAGCCATAACCCTGATTCGCGAATGGTTAATATCGTGGGAATGCATTCAACAAAATCGAGGAGATTGGTTGAGTCGAGACAGCAGGCAAAGAGCTGAAAAAGCATTAGGACAACGCACAGAACAGCAATCATCACAACTCGCGACAGGACTCGCGTCACTCGCTTCCAATGCGACGACTACCCAACTCTGGGCGCAATGCGCTGATATCCGAAACGATCTTGCCCACTGTGGAATGCGCCACAAACCACAAAAAGCCAGAGAGGCAATTCGAGCCATTAATGAGCTTTTCAGTAAATTTGAGGATTTTGTGAACAAAAATTTGGTATACCCGCCGAGCAGATCTGCTTGAAAATACACCAACATTCCTCTCTCCATCAAGGCGAAGGAAGTTCTGATAATTTTTTAAACCTTTTTGTAAGAAAGAACGTCTTAACCATCATATAGTAAGCATATAATAGAACCAGTTTGTAAGAAAGAAACGAAAGACCTTGACAAAAAAAAAGAAAGATAAGGTATAATTTAATCGAAACCAGTTTTGTAATGAAAGAACGTCTTAATCATAGAATCGTAAGCATTTAATCGAAACCAGTTTGGAATTGAAAATTGTTGTGTTGTTTAATGCAATGCTGCATCTCTCTAATCGAACCAGTTTGGAAATTTACATAATCTTTAATTCTTAAAAAAAATTTGACAATCTGTTTTTTTTATTATATAATATCCATTGTTATGTTGATTAATAACACAAAAAATTTAAAGGAGGTAATTAAGGAATGATTTCCAGAATACAACTTATTAGACAATTGGTTGACGCTTGGAGGCAGTGCACTCATTTCGAGGGGACGATCGTGTCTAATGTAGATAGGATCAACAATGTCCCTAACCAACTCACCGAACTCGGAGTCGACTATCTAATACCGCACTTGTTGGTAAATGAAAAATTGCAAGCCTTCGTATTCAAGGCGGAATTGGGAATGAAAAACCCAATCCAGGTCGTAGAAATTTATCACGACATGCATCCACGAGGAACAGAATGGCGGGTACCACAAGCACAATTTGCTTTACGGTTGGATGAAGATTTAGCCGCGGGTGTGTCTGATGGCGTTGTAGTCACAGATTTCGTAGTTCCGTCCGGACAAACGGCTACCCTGGAAATAGAACGTGGATGTTTCATGCTCCCTAAGCTACCCTCTTAGCTTGTCATGCCCTTTTACGATTTTTCTGGACTTATGACGATAAAAATGGTATAATATATATAAGTTATTATTTGTTTTCCAAAGGAGGAATTGAGATGGAAGAACAATTAGAGTTTAATCTGCAAGATTCACAACCGGTGAACATGCCACAATTGGTACTGGAACTAACGGGGAACCCCTGGACCGATTTTGGCATCGTTAGCCTCTGCCAGGACTTATCCTCCTCTGCACCTTAACTAATGAACCGTCAAGGAAAAACGCGAAAAATAGAAATTCCATTTAAAGAAATTCAAGCCCCTTACACTTTTGACATTGGACTCGAATTTGGGTAGGAAATTCGCTTGCTTGAATCCCCGAAATCACTCTCTGGTATTAAGGAATTTAAAACTATGATCATTATTAACCAATTCTCCGAATGTCGTGACATCAAATTTTTACACGCTTTTGATGCAGCAAAAAATTCACGACGTACCTACACCCTTTGAAAGGAGGCAATCGCTGTGCCAATCTACGAAAAACTCATGGGCAACCCATTTGTCGACGCAGGAGTCTGCGGAATCTGTGAATGGTTGGGGCGCACAGTCCAACCGGAGCAAATTACCACAGCTGACCTTCAAAAGGTTGTTGAGGAAGTCGTTCCGATTATGAAACCGTTCGATAAAAAAAGACCTGAAGCACACGGTTGGAAAAATTGGGTTTCCATCTTCACAACAAATCACCCGTTAACAAACCCATCTAGAAAAAGTAATCGGGTTGCAGATTTTAAAGCGCAGCTCCTTAACCACATTACTAACATGGAGGCCCTCGGCCAAATCGGTAACTGTATAGGATGTGGAAGACGCGAGGCCAACACATGGTTATCAAGAATAGGTGTACCACTGACCGGATCAGGAACCTTGCGGAATTTTTTTCCAGTCTTTGATGAGGGAGCAGGCTACTGCTCTGCGTGTGCCTTTGCAATTCAGATGTCACCGCTTGCTTTTGTCGCCTCTGGTGGTAGGTTTCTTATACTTCACTCCAACTTTTGGGAAGCTCTAAGAATGTGGGCACGAAAATGCGTAACAGATGTTCGGCAACAACAACTCAGGCGAGAGATTACTGGATGTTTTAACCCCGGCTACTCGAATCCACGAAACGGATTATTTTTCATGACCCAAGAAATGGTTCAATTGGAGGAGAGACGCCCGGATGCAAATGTATCCATGCAGGTCTACTGTTTTACAAACTTTGGACAGAGCCCAGCCCTAGAGGTGTTCTATATGCCTGCCCCCATTTTCCGCTTTTTGAGATTCGCTTATCAAAAAGAATTCATAACCGCATGGCAGGAAATCGTCAGAAGTGGTTACTATAACGTGAATTGGAATAAAGTTAAATCTGAGGAAGATTATAAAAACCGGACGAACCGTGTGTACGAGTCCCTGCTCCAGGGACAATCCATTCTCCGGTCCTTTTTAAATCTACGTGCTCGAAAACCGAGAGGAAATTGGAAATTGCTTTCTCTCTATTTAAAGGAGGTTAGAACTATGGAACAAGCCAAACTTGATAAAATCAAGCAGGTCGCTGATCTCATCGCCGAAAGTATTCGTCAATCTGGACGAGATCGGCGACTGCGGCAGTTGGAGAACGCCAGAAATTACCGCGAATGCCGTAACGTGCTGCGCTTTGTTATTCGTGACAGAATTTCGCAAGAGGCTAAAGAACCGCTTTTCTCACTCGAGGATTACATTCAATATCTTTTTCCAACGAGTGATAACATGACATTTTGGACCGAAACACGTGACTTGCTGCTTTTCCGACTCTACGAACAACTCCACGATTGGCTGCAGACACAAGGTTTTGTTGATTTTGATGAAGAAGAGCACACAGCCGATACAAACGACGAACTTGAAACCCAAACTACCCAGGAGGACTAACTATGTCTAAACATCTTATTGGACTCACACTGATAGATGCCCCGCATTCCGCACTCAACAACGCGGGCATAGAACCATCCCTAGCCCAAGAAAACATTGTTGTCGTTAAAAAACTTCAGAAAGGACGAAATACTTACCCCTATGTTTCAGGACAAGCCTGGCGAAACTGGTGGCGGACCACGCTCGAACAAGAATTTGAGGATTGGAACAACTCGCCTATAGAACGAGAGACAAAAATTGCTTTCACTGCCGCGGATCCTGTCAAGTATGACGACGACGATGTCTTTGGCTACATGCGAGCACAGAGTCAAATGCAAGGCAAGAAGAAAGTCAATGTAACCGTAACACGTTTATCGCCTCTCAAGTGTTCACCGCTCATTGCCATCGCACCGCAAACACCAACCAACGACTGGGGAGTTATGGCACGGCAAGAAGGCAATCCGGTACCTTATGAACATCAATTTTATGCATGCGTACTCCAAGGAATTTTCTCGCTTGACCTTAACGCGGTCGGCACATTTTCGGACATCAACAGAACAGGCTATAGGAATATCGCGGACAGTTACGTTCCAACTATTGAAAAAGCAGGCGGAACACAGGAAAATGAAAATTCACCTTGGATATTGCCAAAGGATATTCGCACACGGCGATGCCAACAAACGCTCCAAACTCTCCCATTACTCAGCGGCGGTGCCAAACTCACGTCGCATCTCACCGACGTTACGCCTAAGCTAATCATTCTCTCTATACTTGACGGCGGAAACCACCCCTTCATGAATCTGATAGTTGAGGAGGACGGGACCGGCAAACTAAGCCTCCCCGCTTTAAGGCAAGTCATGGAGGACTACGCGGACAGATTCCTAGAGCCGATTTACATCGGCAGGCGAACCGGATTCATGGATAATCTAGACGAATCTCTCAGTCAATTAAAAGACGATACAACCCTGCCATGCGAAGTCGTTTACGATTCGCCAAATCGAGTGATTGCCCAATTGGCGCAGAAACTCGAAGAACACATCGGAGACACCCCATGAAGGTAATTCGCGTTCACATCACAAGTTGGGTGGCATCCTTCCGGAATCCGCTATTTATTAGCGGATTCCAACCCACACTCGCTATACCACCCCTCTCAACAATCTACGGACTCCTCACTGCAGTCAAAGGCACCTGGGTGACACCCCATCATGCCGCAGTTGGGTTCGTCTTTCAGAGCAACGGAAAAGCCGTTGACTTAGAAACTGTCTACGAATTCAAAGGTAAATCACGATCAAAAGAAATACGGCTTGATGACGTAAAGCCCAATATCACTAGACGCGAATTTTTGGTCACACCCAATCTCTTTCTCTATACCCCTGACACATCTCTCAGAGAAACGTTTGAACGCCCGCACTATCCGCTCCTTTTGGGACGTTCCACAGAGTTAGCAACGGTAGCATCCATAGCAGAAATTGAACTACAGAAAGTCTCACAAACAACGTATCAAGATACCCTGATCCCTTTTCCACATCCACAGATACATGGACAAGTTCAGGCACTCCCAACCCACTTCACGGCAGAGATCCCACGAAAACCACTCGGCACGCGCGCTTACTGCCTCGTCACTGAAAAAATTAATTATCAGGGCGAAGCCTACCATGATCCAGAGAAGAACTGGGGTGTCTACCTACATGAACGTATCCCCGGGGATTTCCACGTCCCTATTGAGCGAAGTCCACGAACTAGCAAACCTGTTGATAAAGATTTTAATATAGACACTGTCGACGGAGAACAATTGATATTTCCCGGCATCTAACCGATTGGAGAAACTGATATGCCACCACTACTTGCGAAAAGCAACCCAACAGAAACGCTCCTTGGACATACACAGAATTGCATCGCTGTATTCGACAGTCTCCGGGAACGGATGCCGTTTCTGGCAGATGTCTCCAAAGAACCAGATTTCTTCGATCACCTCTTCTACACCGTCGCGCTTCACGATTTCGGAAAAGCCACCACCGGGTTCCAAGAACAACTCACCACGGGCACACGCTGGAATTATCGACACGAAATCCTATCCGCCGGTTTCGTGGCTGGGCTGCAACTGCCACACGCAGCAAAACAGGCAATCAGCCTCGCAATTCTTACCCATCATAAGGATATTCAGGCATTAATAGATGGATACCCATGCTTCCCACCTCACAACCCAGGATACAAGACCTGGAAGCAAAAAATTGCTGAACTCAAGCAAAATTGGGAACCACTTATGGAAATTCAACAGCAGGTCCACCACTGGTACCCGGGACGAAAGTGCCTCTTCGCACCAGTACACTCCGTGGAAGCACTGAACAACGGCTATCACGATTTTCTTATACCCTATAAGAACAATTTCGACGACGCAGAATTAACACATTTACACGGCACCTACGGGATGCTCCTACGCGGATGCATGATTGCGTGTGACCACCTCGCATCCGCCGGAAAAAATCAAATACACACCGCACTTGAAAACCTAGAAGCACAACTCTCGCAGCACCTGAAAGAGAAGATTCAAGGCACCTTTCACGGCTGGGAAGCCTTTCAAGAAGCGACCGCGAAAATAACAGGACAACTGATGCTCTCGGCTCCCACTGGCTCCGGCAAAACTGAAGCCGCACTCCTCTGGTCCGCTAATAATCAAAACGAAACTTTAGGAAATCGGGTCTTTTACGTACTCCCTTACACCGCAAGCATCAACGCCATGTATAAACGCCTCACGGAACTGCTTTCGGACGAAAAAATCGGGATATTGCACGGGAAAGCCAGTTACTTTGTTTATCAAGAATTGATAGACAAGGAGCATACCCCCGAAGATGCCGCCCAATCTGCCAAACAGCAACAAGACTTGACACGAAAGATTTGCCGCCCCTACAAGGTCCTGACTCCCTTTCAGCTGCTAAAAGCATTTTTTGGCATCCGCGGCTTTGAGATGCAAATAGCAGAGATGTCCAAAGGGCTCTTTATCTTCGACGAAATCCACGCGTATGACCCGCATACAACCGCCCTCATCTTAACGATGGTCGAGCAGCTCCACCGAGATTATGACGCAAAATTCTGCATCATGACAGCCACTATGCCACAGTTTCTCAAAAAAATCTTTGCCCAAGCACTCGGGGACCTGCAGCACGTTCAAATGCCGCCCACCGAACGCGATGCATTCACGCGCCATCGCGTTCAGTTACTTGATGGCTCTCTCCATAATGCAATTCCGCAGATTCAAGAGAAACTGGCACGTAGAAAGCGTGTCTTAGTCGTTTGCAATACCGTTCAGCAGGCACAAACCTTGTTTGAAGAACTGCAAGCAGTTGCGGATAACCCTCAACTCCTTCACAGCCGCTTTATCCTCAGAGATCGAGAACGCATTGAAAAAGAACTTGAACACGCAGATCTCCTTGTCGGCACACAGGCAGTAGAAGTCTCACTTGACATCGATTTTGACTGCCTTTTTTCAGAACCCGCACCAATCGATGCACTGATCCAACGCTTCGGGCGAATCAATAGGAAAGGTCAAAACGGCATCTGTGATGTCTGCATTTGCAAAGAGGGCGGTGCAAACGATCACTTCATCTACTCCAAAACCAAGGTTGACCTTACCCTAAACGCCTTCGCACCGATCGATGTCTTGCATGAATCTAAAATCCAAGACCTTATTGATGAAGTCTATTCCGCAGGTTACGATGAGAAAGAGAAGGAAAAGTTTGAAACCGCAAAGCAGCTATTTGAACGACACCTACAAGGGCTCGTACCCTTTATTGAAAATCCGTCAAGTCTGCAAGAATTTTATGCACTTTTCAAGAGCATTGAGGTCGTACCAGCGTGTTATGAAGAAGAATTCTGGCAGAAAATTGAGAAGCGCCAGTACTATGAAGCCAAAGCTTACATCACCCAAATTAGTCATAACCAATTTGCACGATTGCACAAAGATGGACAACTCTATGAGTGTAAACGCTTTGGACAGTTAGGTCAGTGGTTCATAAAGGTTACCTACGATGAAACACTCGGTTTGCTCGTTGATGAACATAGCACGAACATCCTATAACCCATCTCCTTGCCTGCTTGTTAATAGTGCTTGCCTTCACCCTAATAACAGCTTCCTGTCTTGTTCCGCTGATAAGGACAGAAGAGGGGTTGTGGGCAAAGGCAGTTAGGAGATAGATTTTGACCTATATTAACCTGTCAACATATTTTCAATTTCACGATATTACGCCAAGGAGACATACTCATGCAAAATAACGATACAAACCACATCACCGGCACAGCCATCAACTACCTCTATATTTGCACCCGTAAACTCTGGTTCTTTCAAAATCATCTTGAGATGGAACATACATCCGAATACGTCCAACTGGGCAAACTCCTACACGACGAAACGTACACCCGCGAAAAACGGAAAGAATGGCTCATTGACGACATGGTACGAATTGACTTCGTTGACAAAGACGGAATTCTACACGACGTAAAACACGGACCCGCTATGGAAAAAGCACACACGATGCAGCTCTGTTATTACCTCTACCTCCTTAAACAGAAGGGACTCACCAACCGCAACGGCATCATCAACTATCCACGTCAACGTCGAACTGCTGAGGTAGAACTCACAACTGAAATGGAGCACGAAGTGGAAAACGCAATCCAACAGGTCAAACAAATTGCCAAATTGCCTACGCCACCGCACGTTGAATACATGAAAATCTGCAAATCATGCAGCTACCAAGAGCTCTGCTGGAGCTAACACGGAGGAAATTATGTCACGTAACTACTACATTACCCAACCCGGTAGACTCCGCCGCAAAAATAACACCCTCTATTTGGAAAAAGTCGATAATTCACGTGTCCCGATTCCCATAGAGGATATTGACGCACTCTATCTTTATGGCGAGCTTGACCTCAACACAAAGCTACTCAGCTTCTTTGCACAGAAACAGATTCCGTTCCACGTCTTCAATTACTACGGATACTATGCCGGCAGTTATTATCCGCGCGAATATCTTAACTCAGGCTCCCTTCTCGTTAAACAGGTCCAACACTATGAAAAACCGAGAAAACGTTTACCACTCGCACAAGAATTCGTTGCATCTGCTGTTTTCAACATCCTCAAAAATCTGCGATACTATAGCAACCGCGGCAAAGATTGCACCGACCAGATTAACGCAATTGAAGCCATCGCTCCGGAGATGCCCTCGGCGAAAAACACAAATGAATTGATGGGATACGAAGGCCTAATTCGAGACACCTACTACACCGCTTTCAACACAATCCTTGAACTCCAAACACCTTTTGAAAAGCGCGTCCGCCGACCCGCAGATAACCCAATTAACACCGCAATCTCTTTCGGAAACTCATTGATGTACGCCGCATGCCTCACCGAAATCTATCGAACCCAACTCAACCCAACAATCAGTTTCCTCCACGAACCCGGAGATCGGCGATTCTCACTCAGCCTCGACCTCGCCGAAATTTTCAAACCCCTCATCGTAGACCGTATTATTTTTCGCCTTTTTAACCGACGACAGCTCAACGAGCAGAAGCACTTTGAGACTGAAATCGGTGCATGCTACCTCAACGAAAACGGCAGGAAACTTTTCATCGCCGCCTTCGATGAACAACTCAAACAGACCGTCGCACATCGAAAACTCAAACGCAAAGTCTCCTACCAGCGACTCATACGATTAGAATGTTACAAACTCATCAAACACTTAGTCGGAATGGAACCTTATCACGCCCTCCGCCCATGGTGGTAGATAGGACAACATCATTTTTTATAGCCACTGCGGCTCCGTCTACTTTTTGCGCAGATCATAGCAACGAAGTCTCATTGAAGGATAAGCAAAATGTACATCATTCTCGTTTATGACATTGAAACGAAACGCGTCGCCAAAGTCTGTAAATACCTACGTCAGCACCTCAACTGGATCCAAAATTCAGTTTTTGAAGGAGAGTTGACGAAGGCACAACTTGCGCGCGTCAAAGCCGGTTTAGCCACAATCACCAACCCTGAAAAGGACTCGGTCATCATCTATCAATTGCGTCACGCAAAATGGATGAAAAAAGAAGTCATGGGCATCGACAAAAATCCAGCCACAAATCTACTATAGATTGTGGTTTACAAACTGCTGTCGATCGCCGTGAAACGAGGATATTTTGCCCCAAGTTTCCTTGCCATTTTGACAGAAAACAACGGATAACCCTTTACCGTATCAAAGGTCGTCGACCTCCTAGGAAATAGACCTAACTAGAGGTCGACAGCAATGTCAAAAAAAATAAAAATTAACTTGACAAGCTGTATAAGGATGTGGTATACTATATATATCAGTTTTAGATAGCCTTTTAATCGCACCAATTTGGAATCGAAACTGAACCGCATATGCTACATCATTTGTAGTCTCAGCTGCCTTTTAATCGCACCAATTTGGAATCGAAACTGTACGCGAAAAAACAGTGCACTTTTCCGTCGCGACGCCTTTTAATCGCACCAATTTGGAATCGAAACGACTTATAGAAGAGCAAGAATGGTCGTGCGAATACGCTTTTAATCGCACCAATTTGGAATCGAAACATAAGCAAAGTATAGAAAAAACTTTACAAGATGAAAACTTTTAATCGCACCAATTTGGAATCGAAACTACTGACTGTCCTACTGCGAAGACACATGATTTTAACTTTTAATCGCACCAATTTGGAATCGAAACGAGTTCCGTGTGGCGTTGTTTATCGGCACACTACTTCTTTTAATCGCACCAATTTGGAATCGAAACTTGACAGCGTATTCACCAGTAGTGAATCGGCATTGCTTTTAATCGCACCAATTTGGAATCGAAACTCAGTTGAAAATCATAACGCGAACTAATCACGATATCTTTTAATCGCACCAATTTGGAATCGAAACTCGTCTTACTCCTCCCTATGAATGATGTTGCATAACACTTTTAATCGCACCAATTTGGAATCGAAACACATGTACCTCGCTGACTTTGTAAACGCATGTGCGGATCTTTTAATCGCACCAATTTGGAATCGAAACGCCTGCTGCAGCACACACTGCAGCAGGCCAACCCACTCTTTTAATCGCACCAATTTGGAATCGAAACATGCCACTGTCACTAGCAATATACCTGATCCGTTTTCTTTTAATCGCACCAATTTGGAATCGAAACGTGGTGGCCGTCGCAGGGTTGGGCCAGATCAGTTTATCTTTTAATCGCACCAATTTGGAATCGAAACTTAGCTAAACCTGATGTCACTGTCTTTCCACCGTTTACTTTTAATCGCACCAATTTGGAATCGAAACAAACCAATCTGACGTAAAAAAGAGTATACACGACGACTTTTAATCGCACCAATTTGGAATCGAAACAAAGTCAGCCACGTATTGAAGTCTTCACTGTCTTCAGACTTTTAATCGCACCAATTTGGAATCGAAACGACGTAAACTGGAGGGGACTTCTAACATGCAGGGTTTCTTTTAATCGCACCAATTTGGAATCGAAACGGAATCACCATCTGATGAATAAAGGATAAAAAAAACTTTTAATCGCACCAATTTGGAATCGAAACGTAGACGAATACGGACAATCGCAAAAAGAATTATGTCTTTTAATCGCACCAATTTGGAATCGAAACCTTAGAAAATGGTAAAATCAAAGAATCAGGCTCTATCTTTTAATCGCACCAATTTGGAATCGAAACCTGGCTTGGAATTGTGTGCCGAAGCGGTTTGCTTCGGCCTTTTAATCGCACCAATTTGGAATCGAAACATGAAAATATAATTCTCATCCGCGAATATTTCTTCGACTTTTAATCGCACCAATTTGGAATCGAAACGCCCAAAGGTAAAACCGCCTTCGTGCTGTCCCCCGCCTTTTAATCGCACCAATTTGGAATCGAAACTGATTGGATGTTTCAGAATGCTGCTTTTAGAAAGCGGGCTTTTAATCGCACCAATTTGGAATCGAAACTTGCGAGGTTTGTCGGTATCGTCCTAATCAAAACCTTCTTTTAATCGCACCAATTTGGAATCGAAACCAGCGTGCCTGCGTTTTCGGTATACTGTATCTGTGCCTTTTAATCGCACCAATTTGGAATCGAAACTCACTTTGATAGATAAAGTGTCGTCGCGGTATACGACCTTTTAATCGCACCAATTTGGAATCGAAACCAATACGGAATTCATAATCTTCATAGCGTTCCTTATGCCTTTTAATCGCACCAATTTGGAATCGAAACGATATTGAATTTTATCCAAACCAGAGGAGATAACTACTTTTAATCGCACCAATTTGGAATCGAAACAGTTGGCGGCGGTAAATATTTATATTTGCTCCGACACCTTTTAATCGCACCAATTTGGAATCGAAACTCAGGCGTGTCTCCTGAACCGCCCACTCCGATAACGCTTTTAATCGCACCAATTTGGAATCGAAACTTGCTGATATAGCGGTTTGTAGTGCCTCGCCAAGTGGCCTTTTAATCGCACCAATTTGGAATCGAAACACGGCCACTTTATGCTCGGTTGATACGTCCGCATCCTTTTAATCGCACCAATTTGGAATCGAAACAATAGTGCAATGCTGCTGACCGCTGACGCTCCGTTAACTTTTAATCGCACCAATTTGGAATCGAAACTGTTAAGTTAAAAAAAGATGGGCAGATGTTTGGCTTTTAATCGCACCAATTTGGAATCGAAACGAGGGGAAAGAAAAGACAAAGAAGGTAAAGACAGTCTTCTTTTAATCGCACCAATTTGGAATCGAAACGAGTTTCGCAGTATGTTTTTGATGATTGTAAATTAACTTTTAATCGCACCAATTTGGAATCGAAACTTAATTGGAAAGCGTTTTGAAGGCTTGGATGGCTGCTTCTTTTAATCGCACCAATTTGGAATCGAAACGCGTCTGGATACGACAACGCATACCCAGCATGACTTTTAATCGCACCAATTTGGAATCGAAACTTTATCTTTTCTACGACTTTAATGAATGCCGGGCGCAGCCTTTTAATCGCACCAATTTGGAATCGAAACGGAAAAAGCAAACAAGATTCTCAGCACTGCTGGGAATCCTTTTAATCGCACCAATTTGGAATCGAAACGCTCCAATCCCATCACGCCACCATATTTGTAAGTTCCTTTTAATCGCACCAATTTGGAATCGAAACGAGGCACATCTACAAAGCGGTTGCTACTTTCTATACTTTTAATCGCACCAATTTGGAATCGAAACTGTCAACGGCCGGTATCAAGTTCAGGCTGTTGTCATCCTTTTAATCGCACCAATTTGGAATCGAAACGAAAGTCGGGCATTACGATTCTAATACTTTATGTAAAGACTTTTAATCGCACCAATTTGGAATCGAAACATAACTTTTCAAAACCGCCAATTGAAAAGAACATCCGCTTTTAATCGCACCAATTTGGAATCGAAACGGGACGGCAGTTCGCTCGTCAATAATTGTGGTGCGCTTTTAATCGCACCAATTTGGAATCGAAACTTGCTGTTGTCTTTCTGTCTGACTGGCATCAGGTTACCTTTTAATCGCACCAATTTGGAATCGAAACACTATTAGAGGTGGCACAGATGAACTGAAGAACCTAGTCTTTTAATCGCACCAATTTGGAATCGAAACCTCAATAACATGCCCACCAAGCCAGTTGTGACGCGGTTTGCTTTTAATCGCACCAATTTGGAATCGAAACCGACGTGCATATTGGAGAAGTTAGGTGTCTCATCGGGGCTTTTAATCGCACCAATTTGGAATCGAAACATACGTATACCGTTGCATCTGACAGGGTGGAGTTGATCTTTTAATCGCACCAATTTGGAATCGAAACGGGTATCAAACAAGATATTGGATAGGTAGGGAAATAGACTTTTAATCGCACCAATTTGGAATCGAAACGTCGAACTTGACATGCTCAACAGCAATCTTTTTGATCTTTTAATCGCACCAATTTGGAATCGAAACACGTTTTATTCCGACTTAACGTCAGTATCAAGTTTACCTTTTAATCGCACCAATTTGGAATCGAAACACTTTGCGGGTTCTATGTTCATCATCGCACCGTCTCTTTTAATCGCACCAATTTGGAATCGAAACTATCATGTTTGTATCGAAACGTCAATAATAAAAACTTTTAATCGCACCAATTTGGAATCGAAACAGTAGCATGTTGACAGCACCTGTCACGTTCGTGGCTTTTAATCGCACCAATTTGGAATCGAAACTCAATCAAAACGAGGGCAGGGAATCTTTGGCGAACATCCTTTTAATCGCACCAATTTGGAATCGAAACTCGCTTCGTTTATCAACGTCAATACGTCAGGCACGGAACCTTTTAATCGCACCAATTTGGAATCGAAACTCAATCAAAACGAGGGCAGGGAATCTTTGGCGAACATCTTTTAATCGCACCAATTTGGAATCGAAACCACGTTCGGTGATTCTATTGATGTCTTTTTCAAACTTTTAATCGCACCAATTTGGAATCGAAACCACATTGACCCGTTAGATAAGTATGGTGAGAGTCAACTTTTAATCGCACCAATTTGGAATCGAAACTTGTAAGTTGTCCTTTGAGGGCTGTTGTTCGCCTGTACACTTTTAATCGCACCAATTTGGAATCGAAACGATACGGCGTTGCCGTTGTGGGATGCAACGCAGTTTTACTTTTAATCGCACCAATTTGGAATCGAAACCTTTTTATGTTTTATAGAGAAAAAAGTGCCATATCCTTTTAATCGCACCAATTTGGAATCGAAACTGTATTCAGAGGCAGTAGCACCGCGTGTCGACGCAGTCGCTTTTAATCGCACCAATTTGGAATCGAAACCGGCATCGTAGCGTTTCGTGACTACGAGCGTATCGCTTTTAATCGCACCAATTTGGAATCGAAACTACTGCCGCCTTAGCATCTTCAGAGAGCCCAGGGCCCTTTTAATCGCACCAATTTGGAATCGAAACACAAATTGCTTAATCAGAAAGCGATTAACTTCCTGTTTCTTTTAATCGCACCAATTTGGAATCGAAACAGTCACAATTCTTTCAATGCAGATTAGAGAGCTGGACTTTTAATCGCACCAATTTGGAATCGAAACCTAACATCAGAAAAGAAATGGAAGCAGGCAGGGCTTCTTTTAATCGCACCAATTTGGAATCGAAACACTGCCATCATTAGAGGCGTCGCAGGTAGCATCAGACCTTTTAATCGCACCAATTTGGAATCGAAACTGACAACACGTGCCCATGCGGCACGGTTGTCTGTCACTTTTAATCGCACCAATTTGGAATCGAAACCATCAGGCACGATACGCATGCGAGACGGACGCAACGGCTTTTAATCGCACCAATTTGGAATCGAAACACTTGTTTTAGCATTTTTAATTAGAATGCATAAAACCTTTTAATCGCACCAATTTGGAATCGAAACCGAATCAGAAGATTGAAATTTACATGACAGACAACCTTTTAATCGCACCAATTTGGAATCGAAACGGTTGGACAAACTGAATCAGTTCGCCTGCAAGGTTCTTACTTTTAATCGCACCAATTTGGAATCGAAACTATCGCTCCGCTAATTCGGATACCGACAACCCTTCATACTTTTAATCGCACCAATTTGGAATCGAAACATTCAAATGCAAAACGGTTATCATAGATAAGTTCTTCTTTTAATCGCACCAATTTGGAATCGAAACTATGAAAAGTCATTTGACAACGCGGACTGGATTATAGACTTTTAATCGCACCAATTTGGAATCGAAACTAAGGGCAGCAGGATGTGATTGCGTCGAAACGTTGAACTTTTAATCGCACCAATTTGGAATCGAAACTCTTTTGAAATTTCCCACTTTACCTCGTTTAACCCTCTTTTAATCGCACCAATTTGGAATCGAAACTGTACCGTGGGCGCGCAGTGAACACAACGTACTTTGCTTTTAATCGCACCAATTTGGAATCGAAACTCATCGAATGAAAACGGCCGCCGTTTCCAATTACACTTTTAATCGCACCAATTTGGAATCGAAACATTTTCTTAACCCTTTCGTTTGCCCTCATGCTGTACATTCCTTTTAATCGCACCAATTTGGAATCGAAACGACAGTTCGAATTGACTTTGATAAGAAAGCGAGAGGGCTTTTAATCGCACCAATTTGGAATCGAAACATTTGGGCATAAAGGTGCTTTTGCGATTGACGTTCGACTTTTAATCGCACCAATTTGGAATCGAAACATGGGATGGAGAAAGTGGAAATATAAATGATGCCATCTTTTAATCGCACCAATTTGGAATCGAAACTTTTTAGTTTCTTTTCTAATGTGTTTACTTTCATTTGGCTTTTAATCGCACCAATTTGGAATCGAAACCAAAAATTGTCTTCTTCGCAGAAATAGCGCCAGTGTCTTTTAATCGCACCAATTTGGAATCGAAACTGAATTCGTCAATCAGGTCTATTTTTTCCTTATCCTTTTAATCGCACCAATTTGGAATCGAAACTCAAGTCTGCTGAAACCTTGTTCCCCTTTTCGTACCCTTTTAATCGCACCAATTTGGAATCGAAACCTATTCTCTATATTGTTTCGCATCTTGACTAATCGCTTCTTTTAATCGCACCAATTTGGAATCGAAACTTGGATTAAAACTCTGCTGACCAAGCACATCAAACCACTTTTAATCGCACCAATTTGGAATCGAAACAGTAAACCAATCAGCCAGCTGCAGCACACACTGCAGCCTTTTAATCGCACCAATTTGGAATCGAAACCGTCGATGTCCGATTCGCCTTGCCAGTGTGTGATTGCCTTTTAATCGCACCAATTTGGAATCGAAACGCCACACCGTGGCGCCGGAACAGATTGCATTTTCCGGACTTTTAATCGCACCAATTTGGAATCGAAACGATTATAAGTCAATGACCATGACCCGGATAGATTCCTTTTAATCGCACCAATTTGGAATCGAAACATTCTCGTACGAGTCTTAGTTTTTTGTACTTATCCACTTTTAATCGCACCAATTTGGAATCGAAACGAATCAGAAAGTACCAGCCACCCATTGCCATTGCCAACTTTTAATCGCACCAATTTGGAATCGAAACATTTCTTTCGCATTTTTACCTCCTCTCTAATTTAGACTTTTAATCGCACCAATTTGGAATCGAAACGTGCGTGATGTAGCGGTCATGCAAGATATATCTTGCAGACTTTTAATCGCACCAATTTGGAATCGAAACGTCGATGTAGATTTTGCACTTCATTGTATCCTCCGAACTTTTAATCGCACCAATTTGGAATCGAAACCAGACGTATTCGGCAGTGGCGAAGGGCAGGCATTCTCTTTTAATCGCACCAATTTGGAATCGAAACTAAATAATTCTGTCAAAATATGTGTCGTCGTACGTTCTTTTAATCGCACCAATTTGGAATCGAAACGGTCATGGTCGTTAACATACGACCCGGAAAACGCAATCTTTTAATCGCACCAATTTGGAATCGAAACTATCATGAAAAAAGACGAGGAGAACGTCATGTCTTTTACTTTTAATCGCACCAATTTGGAATCGAAACCTGCAAGTTCAAGGCCCGCCTGCATGCATCAATTTACTTTTAATCGCACCAATTTGGAATCGAAACAGTTAAAATTGCACTTTATTCAACGCTGCCAATGTGCTTTTAATCGCACCAATTTGGAATCGAAACACTCCTCGCGTTTGCCCTCGAGCCACACCGTGGCTCCTTTTAATCGCACCAATTTGGAATCGAAACACAGTTCTATATTGACTGTACGGGGTGATTTTGTGCAGACCTTTTAATCGCACCAATTTGGAATCGAAACGCTATCAATACGTCAATTTCGCATTGACGTATTGATCTTTTAATCGCACCAATTTGGAATCGAAACCCTACGTTGTCTTAAATACTCTTCATAAGTAGCACACTTTTAATCGCACCAATTTGGAATCGAAACGGTTTCTACGCTTTGAGTGAGTGCATGATTCATGCACTTTTAATCGCACCAATTTGGAATCGAAACTGGATTCAATGGTGGATAGGGTTGACAGCAAAGAGGAACTTTTAATCGCACCAATTTGGAATCGAAACTTTTTGTTGTCACGTCAACACAGAGGACGAAATTATCTTTTAATCGCACCAATTTGGAATCGAAACAATGGAAAGCAAGAAAATTAATAACCCATGAAGTGGTCTTTTAATCGCACCAATTTGGAATCGAAACGTTTTGAAGCGAGAGAAATCTGTTGAGGGCCCGAAATCTTTTAATCGCACCAATTTGGAATCGAAACTTTGAGCCGCTATCCCAGTAATATGCCAATTTTTCAGCTTTTAATCGCACCAATTTGGAATCGAAACTCCGACGCGGTATCCAATGCCGTTTCCCAAGAACATCTTTTAATCGCACCAATTTGGAATCGAAACTAGTCATTTTTCATTCTCCTTTTTCCGTGAATTTATGGCTTTTAATCGCACCAATTTGGAATCGAAACTGCATGTCAAAAAAGTCAGTACACCGTGGATCCTTTCGCTTTTAATCGCACCAATTTGGAATCGAAACACCATTCTTTGAAAATTTCCCCTTCGAATTGCAAATCTTTTAATCGCACCAATTTGGAATCGAAACGGATTGCGTACCCTACAAACCGCTTAATCAAAAATCTTTTAATCGCACCAATTTGGAATCGAAACCTTAACGAAATTGGAAAAACGCGCACGGAACAGGTACTTTTAATCGCACCAATTTGGAATCGAAACACTTACGATGCAGAGTTTGATTGGAAGAAAAATGCACCTTTTAATCGCACCAATTTGGAATCGAAACTGACACTTTCCTCAGTCACGTACAGTGCATAATTATCTTTTAATCGCACCAATTTGGAATCGAAACACCCACTCAAGCATGTCTTCGTCTGTCATGTCTTCTTCCTTTTAATCGCACCAATTTGGAATCGAAACCAGAATCCACAGACGTAACCGCCTGCTCGTGTGTCAATCTTTTAATCGCACCAATTTGGAATCGAAACCGTACGCTTCGTCGATCATCGTGTCTTTGATGCATTCACTTTTAATCGCACCAATTTGGAATCGAAACTTTAGTGTCAACTTGCCGAGTAAGCGGCAGGATTGACTTTTAATCGCACCAATTTGGAATCGAAACCATGAATGGCCTCAGTTTGCGATTTAAACGGCATGTCTTTTAATCGCACCAATTTGGAATCGAAACTCATGCACTCACTTAATGCATAAAAGCCCTTTGAATTCTTTTAATCGCACCAATTTGGAATCGAAACATTCTTTCATAAGACACTGAACGTGCCATCTGCGCCCTTTTAATCGCACCAATTTGGAATCGAAACGGAGAGTGTGGCCCGTCTGGATTCTGTAAGAGTAAGCTTTTAATCGCACCAATTTGGAATCGAAACAAACCAGACTCTTTTTGAATCTCATTGTGCTACTCACTTTTAATCGCACCAATTTGGAATCGAAACAAGTTCGAGCATTTCATTTCTGAATTCTTTATCATTCTTTTAATCGCACCAATTTGGAATCGAAACATGATTGACACGGTCGATAGCAAGGAAGAATTGTACACTTTTAATCGCACCAATTTGGAATCGAAACGCAGTCAATCGCAGTTAAGCGGTTTTCTTTTTTCGCCTTTTAATCGCACCAATTTGGAATCGAAACTGTTGACGTGACAACAAAATCGACCACTCGGAAACCCTTTTAATCGCACCAATTTGGAATCGAAACATCTGAGATTGAAGACGAAATTTAATCGCTAACCAGCTTTTAATCGCACCAATTTGGAATCGAAACCAACATTCCCCCCTGCTTCAACAAGTAGACTCAAAGCTTTTAATCGCACCAATTTGGAATCGAAACGCGCAGCAGCATCGGAAACCGCAATCACATCCTCCGCTTTTAATCGCACCAATTTGGAATCGAAACACTGACGAGAAACATCAACCTCAGTCACCCCGCCCACTTTTAATCGCACCAATTTGGAATCGAAACGATTGGAAGCAGCAGGAGTTGGTAAAAAAGTTTTGGCTTTTAATCGCACCAATTTGGAATCGAAACTAATAGGCCGGGTAAAAATGCACCTCGTTGTGGAACTTTTAATCGCACCAATTTGGAATCGAAACTTTCAAGACGCGCGAGACATTTTAGGCGACGACGCTTTTAATCGCACCAATTTGGAATCGAAACATCCTAGAAACCTTCAAAGAAGTCTATGCAAGAATAAACTTTTAATCGCACCAATTTGGAATCGAAACATTATGTGGGTGGTAAGTTTCTAACCAGCTGACGTACTCTTTTAATCGCACCAATTTGGAATCGAAACGCAGACGGTAGGAGACGGCGACGTTATTTCAGAAACTTTTAATCGCACCAATTTGGAATCGAAACCTCCTTACCCTTACCTTTACCAATACGGATGTTATCACTTTTAATCGCACCAATTTGGAATCGAAACGTTATCAATACTTTCATAAATCTCCTCTATGTTCATACTTTTAATCGCACCAATTTGGAATCGAAACTGAAGAGGTCCTCGCAGAGAACCCGCATGCGGACAACTTTTAATCGCACCAATTTGGAATCGAAACGTATAGAAGCGTAATCGTCTGACTGGAGCCACTCGGAACTTTTAATCGCACCAATTTGGAATCGAAACAAGTAATCCGTAGCACTTTATCACAGCGCGCCATCACTTTTAATCGCACCAATTTGGAATCGAAACCTGCGTGGATACGTCAAGCACAGACACGTTGGCAGGGCACTTTTAATCGCACCAATTTGGAATCGAAACACGCCTGTGGACCCTTGGGCACCCCGTAAACCGGTATTCTTTTAATCGCACCAATTTGGAATCGAAACTTCTTTCGAACATTTGAGATTCCCCTAAAAGTTAGGCCTTTTAATCGCACCAATTTGGAATCGAAACCGTGTTCGACGTGCTTTTTCAATTCGTCTGCTATATCTTTTAATCGCACCAATTTGGAATCGAAACTCTTTTCCCAAGCACCGAATTTAAGCCACTGTGCCCGTTCTTTTAATCGCACCAATTTGGAATCGAAACGTCAGCACATGCGTCGTCGGTTGTTGACGACTGGCGGATGCTTTTCCGAACACTCTATTATTCTGTAAGTTGACTTTTAATCGCACCAATTTGGAATCGAAACTTCTTTCGAACATTTGAGATTCCCCTAAAAGTTAGGCCTTTTAATCGCACCAATTTGGAATCGAAACGGCCAGAAAAAGATAGAACTGTTTGCAAGGGGAAAGTCTTTTAATCGCACCAATTTGGAATCGAAACGCAAAACGAAATTGACAAGTTGATAGCTGGGATTAACTTTTAATCGCACCAATTTGGAATCGAAACGTATAGCATCGCATAGTATCTGAATGAATAGGTTGCCTTTTAATCGCACCAATTTGGAATCGAAACTAGCAGACATAGGACTTCTTTTTCAACTCGGATACACTTTTAATCGCACCAATTTGGAATCGAAACCGTCTGGATACGACGTTGGATTTCCGGGTCTGTCCACTTTTAATCGCACCAATTTGGAATCGAAACTCTTTATCAAAAGACTTAGTCTTTTTTCCTGCATCTTATTCTTTTAATCGCACCAATTTGGAATCGAAAGCGTACTTTCGATAGGGATATAGCGAATGGTAACGAAATCAGCCACTTGACGGAGGTATGTATACAATGGCTAGAAGAAACGAGTCCTCGCAACTGACCCCTAAAACGCTCTCTACCTCTGCACAATCAACCGTCCGGGAAATTTTAGGGTCTATTCATGAAGTAGAACTCCTAAGCCAGACACATAATATCGTCTATATGGTGGTAGTCGATCGAGGAAGATACGTTGTTAAGGAAATTCACGATCCCACTATAGATGTTCATTTAGAGAAATCAATTCTACAGAAAATCCCGTCTAACGATCTCTTCAGACCGATTTTGCACATTCAACGCCTAGATGACACTGGGAGTTCCTTAGCCATCGCGCCTTATATAGAAGGAACTTCATTAGATTCCTTCATTAGTCAAGGCAGGGTTTCAGTTGATCAAGGCAGGTTGTGGGCTAACGATTTGCATCGAATTTTCCAACACTTGCGTACGCTTCCGGCACAAGGTTTTGGCAAACCAACATTGGTAAGGGGACCAGGCTTCGACTCATGGACGAGTTTTCTGGCATGGTACCTCAAGCGACAAAAGGAAAAGGGACCTCGTCTAGCCAAGATGAGGTTCAAACAGCTGTTGGGTATCTTTGAAAGCTTGAGCCAGGAACTTGACTCACAAAACCCCATCCCGAGGGTAATCAACGGTGATACAAATGCGCGAAATTTCCTTGTCGTTTCTCTAACGAATCGCTTGTGTCAAATACACATGCCCAATGTCCAATATGGAGATCCGGCCGTTCCATACGGAGAAGCAATGATCCACTTTTACGGAACTCCGATAGTAGATGAGTTACACAAACTCTGTCGTTTTCCGAGATGGCGACTCCATTTCTACGCTGCGTTTTTAGCTTATGCCATTCTCGCCTACGCAGAACGCTCCGAATCCTCTCCGTTAGAAGAAGTCGTTGCTTGGGGAGGGCATCGCCCACTGCTTGAGTTATTGGACGAACACTTGGAAGCACTGAAGTCTTAGAAAAATAGGAAAATGGTAGACATTACGACTTATTATTATCCTTGTTCTAAGGCTCGAGGACCTATAGTTGTTTTTGGATGGTTTCTATTATGTCTCCATTCTGCGTACCTTGCTATTTCAAGCATATCCTAGGATGAACTCCAGAACCGACTTGACAATTTGCAGATAATTTGTTATCCTTAGGAAAAATGACAAGAGTGCTACGAATCTATAACCTAAGGAGTGAAAAATGCCTGAAAGACAGTTCAAAGTTCGAGCCGCGCAGTGCGACTATCGTGCTACTGAAGAGGAAATTTACCAAATTCTCCGTCGCATCACAGATCCGCTAAACCGTGCCTGGAAACCGATTGAAACCGCAAAAAAGGTAGTCATCAAACTCAACATGATGAAACCGCACGAACGCATCATCTACTATGAAGGACGGAGACGGGAACTCGTCGATGATGCAGTCTGCCGCGCAACACTACGACTGATTAAAGAGCATACCACCGCACAAATTATCGCAACCGATACAAATCCCTACACCCACCGGCACCGAATGCCGCCCGGATTTAACTATGAGCACCATCTCAAAGAATTCGACGTGCAATTTGTCGATTCTAACCTCCCACCTTTTAAGGTTTACGATGTCCCCGGCGGGGGCTCTATGTTCGATCGTTATACGCTGAGCACCTGCTTTGACGACGCTGATGCTGTCATTTCTGTCGCAAAAATGAAAAATCACGCGTTCATGGGCATCACCTTATGCACCAAAAATCTATTCGGATTACCCCCGATGTTGCTACCGGAAGGCAGAACGCGCAGCTACTACCATCACCTCATCCGTCTCTCCTACGTCCTACCCGATCTTGCGCTGATAACCAAACCATGCCTCAATATCATCGACGCACTTACCGGACAGTGGGGACGCGAATGGGGTGGGGAGGGTAGAATCTGCAACGCCTTAATCGCTGGAGATCATCCGATAGCTACAGACACCGTCGGGATGCACCTCATGGGACACGACCCAGCATCCGACTGGCCAACACCTCCGTTCAAACGCGATCGAAACCATATTCTAATCGCAGCGCAGCGCGGATATGGCACGGTAAATCTTGATGAAATCGATTGGACAAGTGAGGTCTCCGCCCCACTTGCTGAATTCGATTCTATTGAGACAGATACTCCGCAAACCGTCGCGAATTGGCGGCGCACCACCTGTGAACAGGGTATCCTCTATCTTGAAAACCGAAAACAACTCATCGACCGGTATCGGGATAATTTTATCTACATGCAGGGCGGCGAAGTCGTCTGGAACGGACCTGACCCCGCAAATCTCGGAAGCCGCCGCCAACTCAGCGGCGATAAAAAGGACAGTGCACTCTGGCTCAAACTCGTAGATCCTGAAGAACACGAAGGCGAGCAGTTTAATGTCTACGAGGAGTGCCTCAAGCCTTTTGCCGCGTAAAACCCACTCCGCATAGAAACCAAACATTCGCTCGTTGACGAATTTACACAACAGGAGGGCTCCAATGGCTATTACTCAAGCACAAAAGAAGCAATTGGATGAGCACGGATGCATCGTCATTCCAAACGTGCTTTCTAAAGAGGAGATTGCGGTATACCGGACAGATCTGCTACGGCTGGCAGCACAAGAAAAAGAGGAAGGGTCGGCACTTCGGCACACCGCAGGCTATGGACAGCACGTCCGCTGGTTAGTAAATAAAGGAGAGATGTACGAACGATTGGTTGCACATCCGAAGGTGATGCCGTTCTTTGAACATCTACTTGGCGAGGATTATACACTGAGCACGCTCACTTCTAACATCATTGAGCCCGGTGCACCCGATGGTGGGTACCACGTTGATAGCATCCTCGGGGCAATGCCAGAACCACTCCCCAGTTTTCCGATGGTTGCCAACAGTCTCTGGCTCCTTGATGATTTTACCCCGGAGAACGGCGGGACACGCTACGTGCCGGGAATCCATCTGCAGCAGTCAAAGCCCCCATCCGGCACCACCCCTCACCCGAACGAGGTTCGGCTTTCCGCCACCAAGGGCTCTGTCTTTCTCTTCAACGGAGCGATCTGGCATTCCGCCGGGGCGAATAAAACCGACCGCGCCCGCATTGCCCTAATCTGTTTCTGCTGCCGTTCCTTCGTCAAACCTATGTTTGATTTTGTGCATTACCTCAAGCCGGAGGTCATAGAGCGCGCAACCCCGGTCATGCGCCGCATTTACGGATTTGATTCACAACCCAGACAGCCAGACGGTCCAAGCAATGAAAACTGATGGATTAGCCTAAAACTTAATCTGAATTCCAGCAGAATATTTTGCCGGCACGGCTCACACAGATCAATTGCTCGCCATCTGTTGAGAAAGTCAATTTCCAGATATCCCGCGCTGCTTGAGTTGCCAGCAACTTACCGGTATCCAGATCCCACAACCGAATTGACCTATCTTTTCCAGCACTGGCAATAGTGCCACTGATTGCAGAAACTGCTACCGTATGGACAGAATCTGTATGCCCTTTTAAAGTAGATAACAAGTTTTTCTGTTCCAGATCCCACAACCGAATGAAGGTATCGGACCCCCCTGTGACAAGCCTGCATTTATGCGGTGCTGTACGTGCTGCCGTAAAGGCGAGTGCCAGGGCTAAGCCGTCATGTGCAGCGAGGGTGTAATTCAGTTCGCCTGTTTCTAGTTCCCACAATTGCACCTTACCATCCGCGCTTGCGCTTGCAAGCATCGCACCGTCTGGCCCAAAAGCCAATGCCCGCACCCGCGATGCTCCCGTAAGTGGTAAAAGATGCTTTCTACTTTCATCCCATGCCGGCAACGGAATGCCGTCGGGCGAAGATGCCAACGCATAGGTTAAATGAGAGTCCCCAGTTAACATGTACGTTTCACGCGCCGTGTTCGTATCCCACAGCCGCAGCGTATTATCATCACTTGCACTTGCCAGTACACAATTATCTGGCGCGAACGCTAATGCACGCACACGGTCTGCGTGGCCCACGAGCATCGCAAATTGGACCCCTGTCTCCAGATCGTAGATACGGATGTCTCTGTCACTGCCTGCAGCCAACCGCCTGCAGTCTAGCGAAAAAGCAATTTCCGTAATCTGGTTCCTACCGAGTCTCTGTCTGAATCCGAGTGGCAGCTCGGCTTGTCTACAGTTCGCAAACAAATCTGTATTTTTCATTTGTCCCTAATTATTTTTCCAATCTAAAACAACGCCGGTATAAACGTTCGGTTCATTGAGGAGCCCATCGTAGGCACGTTTGATTTGCTCAGGTTTCAGATAATGGGAAATCAAGGCACCAACTTCCAGCTGCCCACGGGCCATCCAGTCAAAGATGCACTGTTGCTTGCTAAACTGTGACGTGCGATTGCCAATGTCAGGATACATCGGGACGCACCACTCCAACGCACCACGGATAGTAATCCATCGCAGATGCGTTTCTGAAAGCAGCTCCGTTAAATCGCCTTGCACAGAGACCCGGGGCGAGCCTAAGATAATTAGCTGCCCATGATTTGCGGTTGCACGTAGTGCTTGCATCACAACCGCGCTGTGTCCCACTGCATCGACCGTGATAGCACCGAGTTCACCTTGAGTCAGCTCTTCAATTTGTGCTTGTGCCGCAGCCGTGTCCCCGCCAAAGGTATGTGCAATCCCGCACCGCTCGGCAAGTGCCCTCCGCTCGGCTACAGGGTCTACACCGATGACACGGCAACCGTGGATGCGGAACATCTGCGCAGCCAGGTTGCCGACGAGCCCCAGCCCAAAGATCACGACCCACGGGTTCGCCTGAATTTTAGCAACGACGATAGCTGTCATAGCAACGCCTGCCATCCTTGATGCCGCTACGACTGCCGCATCTACAGTGTCGCCCACGGGTACCACGAGCCGCTCTTGTGAATATCGAACGACGGAGGCATGCCTGCCGTAACTAAAGACCCGCTCACCCGAAGCCGCACGAGTAACATTCCTTCCGACTTCCCGTACAATCCCAACGTTTGCATAGCCGGAACGCCACGGATACGCGCACCACGCTCCTTCCTGAAATACCTTCGGCTCTCTACCGGTGTAGTTGGCCAATTCCGTACCGCTACTGATGAACGTGTATTCTGTATCTATCAAGAGTTCGTTCGGCGTGAGCACAGCTTCCTCAATTTCGTTGCTTTGCAACTCAACTTGGTGCTGCCCAGTTACAACTACTTCTCTAATTCTCATTGCTGATTCTCATCTCCTAATTCTTTTTGTTTTATCTTGCGAATGAGTGCTTGCATGCGCTTATACCGAACAAGACCTACGAAAAAAGTGGCGATGCCCAATAAAATGAAGATAACACCGATCGCCTCAACGATCGGTGAACTAAATATCTTCAGGTGTACAAACGATAATCCAGCAACAAATAGCGTTAACGCCGTACGGATATAGGCAAGGAATGTCCGCTCATTTGCCAGAATCGTCCGGTCCGCCGCAAGATGATCGCGTAGGATGAGCTGGTCTTCAAGGTCTTTGTAAGGGGTTGATTTTTCCATTTACGCTACCAACTTTTTGAATCATTATAGCACATTTACAAGGAAATTCACAACTCAATTTTCCTTGACACCCTTACCGCTGTATGCTATACTATAAATAGCATCCGGCTCGCGATACAATGCGCGGTTTGCTGGAAAATACCCAAAAATAGAATGGAGTAAAGACTTTGATAGATATCAAGCAACAGTTAGATAGAAAAATTGCAGACTATAACCTACTCAACCACCCGTTCTACCAAGCGTGGAGTGCTGGGGAATTGTCAGTGGAAGCACTACGTTGTTACGCACGTGAATACGGTGCCTTCGTCGCAACACTACCAACCGGCTGGGAGACTTTGGACGATGCCGAAACCGCAGAAGAAGAGACCGAACACATTGACATGTGGGCAGACTTTGCTCGCGGATTGGATACTGTAGTCGCCGAAGCGCAGATACCCCAGGTGAAAACCCTGATGCACGCAGCTGATGAACTCTTCTCCCAACCCGTCACAGCATTAGGCGCGCTTTATGCTTTTGAAGCACAGCAGCCCGCAACCGCGCAATCAAAACTCGACGGGTTGAAAACGTTCTATCAACTCCCTGAGACGGTGGAACCCTATTTTGAAACGCATGCACACAACGAACATGAAGCCGAGAAATTGCTCGCCCGGATCGGCACATTGCCCTCGGAAGACCACACAACCATTGTGCAAGCATGCGAGCAGATGAGCATTGCTCTATGGGATGCACTCTCCGGAATTCATGATGCTGACCGCGCATGAGACGCTCACCGCGTACTTTGACGCACTTATTGCAAAAGATGCTGAAACCCTCATCGCGATGATGTGTCACGCCGAACACTATGTGAAAATTGGCACAGATCACGGCGAAGTCATTCAAGGGCACCAACGGATTGCCGAGTATTACCGAAACCACACCGCAAGCACCGAGGATTTCAGCATCACCTTCATTACCCTAGATGTACAGGAACGAGACACCGTCGCCTGGTTCTATACTCAACAAATCTGGCGACTCAAATGGCAAGGGACACCAGAAGAATTCCTGATGCGTATGACAGGTGTGTTAGAACGGAATGACGATGCATGGAAATTTGTCCAAATCCACGCTTCAATCGGTGTTACCGCGTCCTGATAAAACCCAGTGGCATGCTCCGCTCAGAGTATATCTGTTTGTAATTGGGCGATTTATCGCCTACGCCTCGCCCTATTCCTCCAGCAGCACGCTTTCTTCAGCAAGCATATCGAAAGCAAAACGTCTCTAAACCCCAAACCGCAGAAGTTGCCTCAAAAAGCAAAATTAGGTATACTACAAATTGTAACACCAATCCGCCAAAAAGGAGATGTCCCTTGGAAAAAATCCGCGAACTTGTTTCGTTATTGGAATCAGGTATTGAGGACTACGAAGCGCAACTGAAATTACTTCAGACAGAACGGTTGAAATATATCCGCCTCTCAATGACTAACGGATTTGGCGAAGGTGAGGGCGAATCTAAGGATTCGTGGCTCCTTCACCTCAAACAACTTGAAGATTCATTGGCAGTACGGCGTAACGCACTACGACTAGCAATTCGTGAAGCCGGCGACGAAATATCGAAAGCGGAGGAATAATCATGTCTTCTTTGTCTCGTTCAAAACAGGACGTTTTTGTATTATGTGCAACCGTCTTGACGCTTCTCACTTTCATAGTTTCTTCCATCGCACAAACACAGAAGAGCACCGACCTGATTGAGCAAGCAATCCGACATCAGAATTTAGGGTTGGCCTACCTTGAAGAATCCCAACCCTCCAAGGCAGTAGAGGTATTTGAATCCCTGGTTGAACTTTTACCTGATGAGGCAATCGGCTATGGTAACCTAGCTGTCGCGCACCTGCGATTACAGCAGGCAGCGGCCGCCGAGTCCGCGGTAAAACGCGGCATTCTAGTAGCACCTATGAATAGCCAGTTGCACTTTATCTTGTCGGAAATCTATCAGTTACAAGGGAAAAGCACGGAAGCGATTGAAGCCATGACGGAAGCCGTCCGGCTCGCTCCAGAGGAATTGGAGTTTCGATACAAACTGGCGCGCCACTATCTCGGACAGCGGAATAATCCGGATGCTCTACAAAACGCAGTACAGCACTTAAAGGTACTACACACCCTATCACCCGCCAATATTGTCATACTTCTAAAACTAACGCAGGCACTTTTGGCACGACCGGATGTAACGCTTCCCGAAGTAAAAGACCTCTGCATGGAATTGAATACACTCTTATGGGATACAGATCCGGAAAAACTAAAATATCTCACGAACGGAATCGCTATGATTGAGCAAGCGGACATCAAAACGGCGGCGCGCAATATCCGAATTTTTGAGAACGTCCACCGCGCAACACCGCGATACCAGCAAGGCATCGGCGAATTGGTGACAGACATCTTGGGACATCCCATCGAGACATTTAGCACCGGTTTCAAAGCCAGATTTATTGCTAAACAGACCCAACCGATCCCCGTGCAATTTGTTGATGTCACGCCAGATATCGGGCTTGATGACGTGCGAATGCAAACCGAAAACCCGGCGCTTTTTCTTATTGACTACGATGGCGATGGACAGTTAGACCTTTACGTGTCCCCGCTCGGTAGGCTCTTTCGTAATGATGGCGAGAAGTTTATCCAGGTCCAACAATTTCCTGCGGACGTTTCACAGCCGCATAGAGCTGCTTTCGCAGATCTGGATAAAGATGGAATACAAGAACTCCTCTTGCAAACCCCAAGCGGCATCGCACGCTTAGAGCAGACTGAAGAGGGGAACTGGATTGCCGCTGAAATCGTGCAATATGCGAATGAGGACAAAGCAGATGCACCTAACCTCTTATTACCCGTTGATTACGACCATGATGGAGATCTTGACCTGTTCTCGAGTCGCACCAGCGTTGAGATGTATCGAAATAACGCCGATGGCACGTTCATTGATGTAACGGAGCAAACCTTTCTGACTGCGAATAGGATTAGCCAAGATGAATATGGGGCAACAGATGCACAATTTGCTGATTTTGATGACGATGGAGACATTGATATATTCATTATCCACAACGAAACTGGATGCACCTTGTGGGACAACCTCCGCCAAGGCAGACTCCGCGCCCTATCAGATGAAACCGGAATTCCACAGGAACCTCGCTATACTGCACTTGCCACCGCCGATTATGACAACGATAGAAATGTTGATCTTTTCTTAACCACGCAGTCCGGAAGCCACCTCTACCGCAATAGAGGTGATGGCAGTTTTGTACCTGATACACGCTCACAGATACTAAATAACATAAGTGGACGCGATGCACATTTTTTCGATTACGATAACGACGGCTTTCTCGATTTGTGGGTTCTCGCAGAAGACAAACTCTACTTATTTCGGAACGACGGCACTGGACAATTCACCGCGCCTTCCGATTTACTTGCTGGATACGCTGGAGGCGTAACTGGGACCGTCGGTGATGCCGATAATGATGGAGATATTGAGATTTTTTTTATCAATACCGGAGGACAACTGCGCTCCCTCCAAAACAGGGGCGGCAACCTAAATAATTGGATACAGGTGAAACTGGAAGGTATCACTGCAGGAAACAATAAAATTAATAGAGATGCACTCGGCTCAAAACTAGAGGTTAAGGTCGGCGATCTGTATCAATTGCAGTACGTTTCACAACCTGTTTCGCACTTTGGAATCGGCACATTTGACAAAGCCGATGTCGTTCGTGTTGTCTGGACAAACGGCGTGCCGCAAAACGTTATCACACCCAAAGCGAAGCAGCGGATTCTAGAGAAGCAGATACTCAAAGGGTCTTGCCCGTTTTTGTACGTTTACGACGGAGAACGATATCAATTTGCCACTGACTTACTCTGGCGTGCCCCGCTTGGACTAATTACCTCCATGGGGTTTGTTGCACCAGATGAGACAAAAGATTTCGTCAAAATCCCGGGGGCGCGTATACAACCTAAGTCAGGAAAATACACCCTGCAAATCACGGAGGAACTCTGGGAGACTGCCTATTTCGATATAGTCAAGTTGATAGCCGTTGACCATCCCGTAGGCACCGACATCTTCGTCAACGAACAGTACACGCCGCCACCGTTTGCAGAATTTACGGTTTACGGTGTCGCCGAGAAACGACACCCTAAAGCTGCCTTTACGCATCAAGGCGAGGAAGTTTCCGAGGCGTTGCGCACATTTGATTATCGCTATCCCGTTGAACACGCACCGGGCATCCATCAAGGCGTTGTGAAGCCACATGCCATCATTCTGGACTTAGGAGATGTCCCAAATGACATGCCGCTCACACTTTTCCTAACAGGCTGGATTTTCCCAACGGATACCAGCATCAACGTCTCACTTTTCCAGAATCCATCTATAAGTCCGCGTTTTCCGTCAATTGCGGTGAAGAATGAAGCAGGAGAATGGCAAACCGTGATCGATATGATAGGCTTGCCAGCTGGGAAAAACAAGACGATAACCGTGGATCTGACTGGCAAATTTCTATCTAATGATAGGCACGTTCGGATTGAAACAGATCTGCAGATTTATTGGGATGCGGCGTTTTTTACACTTGGACAACAGAATGTCCCCATGCAAATCACGGAGCTTAATCCAGATAGTGCCAACCTCCATTACCGCGGGTTTTCTGAGATGTACCGCCCAACACCTCATGCTCCCCATCTCTTTGACTACGATAAAGTGACAACAGCCGCACAGTGGCGAGACCTTGAGGGCTATTATACCCGCTACGGAGATGTCACACCTTTATTGCAAGAGATTGACGATATGTACGTCATCCTCAACGCAGGAGATGAAATCACCGTTCAATTTGATGAAATGCACTTACCGCGACTAAAAACTGGATGGACGCGAGACTTTATTCTCTTCAGCGACGGGTGGGATAAAGATGGAGACATCAATACGCTCACATCGCAGACGGTTGAACCATTGCCGTTTCACGGAATGTCTGTCTATCCGTATCCAGAGACCGAAAGGTACCCGGACGATGTCGAACATCGACGATATAGGCTTGAATACAATACGCGGCGTGTCATGCATCGGTTACCCTTGTTGCAGAAAATTCAAAAATCGGAGTAATCCGTATTTGCAAGTTATAATCCGCATTCTCGCTTATTCTTGCAGTTCAATCTCCCCAATTTGACGCAACGGGAAATATAGAACACAAGTAGCAATAACCAAGATACTAGCCAAAACTACGTACGGAGAAAATTCTTTTTCATAGAGCCAACCGCCGAGTAGTGGTCCCAGGATACGTCCAAAACTTAAGAAGGCATCCATAATCCCGATTGCAGTGCCGTGTCCGATTCGAGTCTGCTTAGAAATCCACGACGTATTGGTAGGGCGAATGAGTTGGTTACCAATGCCTGTTATCGTTAGGTATACCGTAAGAGTCAAAAATGCACGCGCGCGCGGTAGCAGGAGCATCCCTAATGCGTTGAGCAACATCCCCGCGAGGATGAGCTTGCGTTCACCGAACCAATTAATCAGCCTACCGAGTAAGCCGCCTTGTAACGGTACAACCACTGCACCCATTATCATGAACATCCACCCCAACTCTCTCTGCCCGTAATCCCAACCCTTTTCAATAAAAAGCGGAAACGTCGCTTCCAGTCCAGCAAAACTGAAGGTTGTGAAGAAAGCAACGAGAAAGAGTGAATTAAAGGGAGATTTCAACGTTGTCCACCGGAGGATTTCTCGAGGTTCTACCCATTCGTGCACCGGTTCCTTACGGGTGTGCTGCTGGAGGGATTCCGGCAATAAAATTGACGCAAATAGAAAGGTAAGCAACGACAAACCACCCGCGACAAAGAACGGTAGATCATGCCGTCCCAACACACCCCCAATCGCTGGACCGAGGATAAACCCGAGCCCTATCGCGGCTCCCATCAACCCCATGCCCTTGCCACGTTCTTCTTCTTTTGTCACATCGGCGACATAAGCCATCACAGTCGGCAGCACTGCCGCGGCAGCGATGCCGGCACCGCTGCGTGCAATAAAGAGCAAGAAGTAACTTTTAGCCAGACCGAAACCGGTGAGGGTAACCGCGTTACCTAGTAAGCCTATAAGAATCAGAGGTTTTCTACCGTATCGATCGGATAATCTACCCAACGCTGGGGCAAACAGCAATTGCATGCCTGAATAGACAGATAGCAGCACGGCAATTTCGGTCGGTGTCGCGCCAATGTCCTCAGCATAATAGGCAAGATTAGGAATGATGATGCCGAACCCGAGCATCACGAAAAATTGGGTTAAGAACAGCAGAAGGAGTCGCGGTTTTTCCATAGAAAGAAGATGTCGTCCCAGAACAGTTTTAGAGGATATCTATCTATTATAGCAAGTTTGATGAGGGATGTCAACGTTAAAATTGCCTCACTTACCCTCATTTTTTTTTGAGAGTCGTCTGTGTATGATATTGTTAGGTTTGTGTGTGAGAAAAGCAGTGCTATTATGTGAAGTCAGAATGGATCTCCTCTCTGGTGGCTCTGCGTGAAAAACGAAATAAGAAACGGTTGATTCCATAAATCCGTGAGAAAGGGCTTGACAATTCGGCAAAAATTTTCTATACTTGAGATATGCAAAGTCGCACCAGCGAGATACTCGTCTATACTACGCCAAGCGGACTTAGTCCTTATCGGCAGTGATACACGCGGATTAAAGATGAAAAGGCAAAGATAAATATCTCTCATAGAATTGGACTTTACGAGCAGGTAACTTTGGCGATTTCAAGCAACTGAGCGCGGATTTATATGAATGGAGAATCTACTACGTCCCTGGATACCGGGTTTATTTCTGCGTGTTTCGAACCACAGTTATTCTGCTTTGTGGCGGAACGAAACGCACACAACAGCAAGACATTGCCAGAACACAAAACTATTGGAACGACTTCTTAGAACACAGGAAGGAACAAGGAGAAGGAATACCGAAACCAGGCTTCAGAAGTGCACAGTGCCTTTCAATCCCACTCTTCTTAAAGAGCTTGCTGAACTGGGGTTTGCAAAAGGTTATCAGAATCTTGCTTATCTTCTTCGTGTCAAACATCTATTGCAATTGGATAAAACGTTAGATATTCTCTCAGGGTTAAAGGAGTGCCGCCGCACACATCCGGCTGAGGAAATGCGTTCTGTGGCACATGAAAAATCTGGACATTCGGAGGAACACGATGAAAATCAGCCCTGTTAAAGGGAGAGCGATGCTTCATTGGGTGGGCAAACGTCCCCTCGAGACGGTGAGCAACTATCCCGCCCAATTGGTGGAAACTTGTAACGTTGAAAACCCAGAGAAAGAGCCGCTATATGATAGATTTTTGGAGGGGCCGAACCTTCTCTTTCACGGGGATAACAAGGAAATTCTCTCCACCTTACTTGTCAACGGCTTCCGTGGCAAGGTAGATCTCATCTACATTGACCCACCATTTGCTAGTGGTGCGGACTATGTCCGAAAGGTGAAACTCCGCGGCATTAGAGGGACTATCCTGAGTGAAGGTGCTGGGAACCCAGGTGGGAGTAGGGGGGGGTAAACCGGCTTCTTTAACAGGCGAAGGCCCCTCCATTATTGAACAGACACAATACACCGACATCTGGGCAAACGATAACTATCTCCAGTTCATGTTTGAGCGGCTTATCTTGATGCGCGAACTGCTGTCGATTGCGGGTTCTATCTACCTACACTGTGACCCAACGATGAGTCATTATCTGAAACTGATTATGGATGAAATTTTCGGCAAAGATTCATTTCGAAATGAAATCATTTGGACTTATAATCGCTTTTCCCGAAAATCAGATAAGCAGTTCGCACGCATGAATGACATCATCCTTTTTTACTCAAAATCGGATGAAAACTTTTTTCATGTTCAGCATACCCAAAGCAGAGATTCGAGAAGGTATGAGAAAGGTTGGCATACTGTTACCGATAGTGGCGTGACAAAACTACTAGTCTATGACATGGAAAAAGTTAAACGGGCGGGTATCGATTTAAGTCAATATGATAAGGTGGTTGAAACAGAAGCACGGAAATCTGCTATGGGACAAGTCTGGAGTGACATTTCAATTCTTAATCCACAGTCAAATGAACGTGTGGATTATCCGACTCAAAAACCTGGAGTCCTAATAGAACGTATCATCAAAGCGTCAAGCAACGAAGACTCCATCGTGCTTGATTGCTTCGTGGGCAGTGGCACCACCGCAGTCGCCGCTGAAAAACTCCGCAGACGCTGGATTGCCGCAGATCTGAACAGAGGGGCCATACAGACGACAATGAAACGCATCCAGACAACTATTGCCGAACACCGCGGAATCGCTCACTATCGCATCAATAACTATCACTTTAGCGAACAACAGGAACTTCGCAGGCTCCTCATCGAAAAGTATGGTGTCGAAACCGACAAGAAGGACCGCTTCTTTGACGGCACCGTAGAGGGGACGCTTGTCAAAATCGTTGAGCTGACGAAACCGCTCACCCGATTAGATATTCAGCTTATCAAAGACGAACTGCAGCACCGCCCTGATGAGACGCGCTCGGTGACGGTGCTCTGCAACGGTAGCGAGCTGGGAATACAAGCCGAACTTGACGCAGAAAACAAGCATCACCCGATTAATCAACTCATCGTGCGGGACATCCAACGCGACGGTGTCACCACCTTCGCCCCTGCCGAAGCAGAAGTTGCCTTCAAAAGAGACGGGCAGCACGTCACCATCACCCTCGTAGATTATATCAGTCCGAGCCTCTTAGGGCGTTTGGAGATAGCCCGCACCCTCTTTGACGAACAAGTTGATGATTTCCGTGCGCAGATTGATTGCGTGCTCATGGATACGGACTACAACGGCACGCATTTCAGAATCGTTGAGAGTGATGTGCCGGAGAAGCAGAGCGATTTTATCAAGGGCCAATACACGGTAGTGCTGCCGCGCCGTGATGCCCGCGTTGCCATCAAGATTATTGATATGCTGGGTGAGGAAACCGTGGTAACAGAATAAACAGTTCTGGGGCTATAAACGTCCTACTTTTCGTATCTCTCCGTACCGTCAACGCTTATGTCATGAATACTCGTGTGTAAATCTCGTCGGAGGGTTCCGATGTTTAGATTCAAAACAGAGAGACTCCGACGAGATTTGAAAAAGAATTATCACACCATCCGGCGTTAACGTGCTGCAGTATACAAAAACCAGTCTTTATATCTCGGCATCCGTGTTCAATCTGCATGCATCTGAGGTATTTTATCATAAACCGACTGCTTTTCTCACGCTTTTCCAAACAAAAACCTTTCACCACAAACCTTCAAAAAAAGAGGGGTAAGTGACTAAAATTGCATGCAATGCTGCCGGGGCATGCCGATGAAATCCTTCTGAAATTTTTATGGACATTTATACACGATTTCTGCTATAATAGCAATTATCAAATTCACTTTCACCCGTCTTCATAAACTCAAGCAATTATAACCGAATTAAAGTGGTGTCCTCATGTCTTCAGAATTTGTTCATTTACATAATCATAGCGAATATAGTATGCTGGATGGTGCCTGCCGGATTGCAGACATGGTGCAGTGGGCGGTCGAAAACAGCGCGCCCGCTGTTGCTTTGACTGACCACGGGAATATGTTCGGGGCATTGGAACTGTACACCAAGGCGAAAGAAGCCGGTGTCAACCCTATTGTTGGATGCGAGGTGTATGTTGCACCCGGCAACAGAAAAACTCGAGGCAAAGCACAAGGGGGACCGTACCATCTCACGCTTCTTGCGGAGGATGCTAGCGGCTATCGCAACCTCCTTGAATTGGTATCGCTCGGTTATACCGAAGGATTCTACGGTAAACCGCGCATTGACATGGAAATCCTCCGCGAATACCACGGCGGAATTATTGCACTCACCGGATGTATCCAAGGACAAGTCCCCCAACTCCTCTGCTCAAACAGAAAAGACGAGGGTATACGGAATTTCTTGGAATTACTTTCTATTATGGGAGACCGGAACCTCTATGTTGAGGTTCAAAATCACTATATTGATAAAGAGATAGAGGCATACCCGGTCATGATGCAGTTGGCTAAGGAATATAACCTGCCGCTCGTCGGGACTAACGATTGCCACTATCTCCGAAAAACCGACCATCGCATGCACGATGTCCTTTTATGCATCCAGACGAAGAAAACAGTCAATGACTCGCAGCGGCTGCGTTTCGACAACCATTTCTATTTTAAGAGTGTTGATGAGATGCGAGAAGTGCTTAAAGATTACCCGCCGGAAGCTATCAGCAATACCGTTGAAATTGCCAATCGCTGTAATCTTGTGCTTGATTACGGCGAAAGTGTGATGCCCAAATATGAGGTACCCGAAGGGCATACCAACCACAGTTATCTGAAGGAATTATGCTACGAAGGATTGCAGCGAAAATATGGGAGTGAACTCTCGGAACCGATTCGTGCACGGCTAGAACATGAACTGAATATCATCGAACAAACCGGCTACTCTGGTTACTTCTTGATTGTGTGGGACTACGTGAAATACGCGCATCGACAAGGGTATCCCCTCACCGCGCGCGGCTCTGCAGCAGGTTGTTTAGTGTTGTACGCACTTGACGTAATCACCTTCAACCCGATGGATTATGACTGCCTGTTTGAAAGATTCCTAAACCTTGAACGGGTCAGCCCGCCGGACATTGATATTGACTTTGCCGACCGTGCACGCGGATATGTTATTGATTATTTGGTGAAAAAGTACGGCGAGGCATCTGTCGGAAAAGTTGCTACTTTTAGTACCTTAAGTGCAAAAGCGGCGATTGGTGATGTTGGGCGTGCGTTGGAAATGCCGAGGGAAGCTGTGAAAAAGTTGACAAGTCTGATTCCGAGCATTGTAGGGATTACTCTTGATGATGTGTCGGAACAGGTGCCGGAGTTTCAAGCACTCGCCCAACGCCCTGAAAATGAAGAATTGATGACACTCAGCAAGGCCGTGGAAGGGATGAAACGGCATGTTTCATGTCATGCGTCTGCTATTGTGGTTTCAAATGGACCCCTCGCAGATTATGTGCCACTCTTCAAGGATAAACATGGGCAAGTTGCATCGCAGTTTGAACACAAAACCGTTGAAGATGTTGGCATCGTCAAATTTGATTTCCTTGGGGTGCGGAGCCTGACGGAGACATACGACTGTCTTAAGCTGATTCGGGAGAATCATGGCAAGGAAATTAAGCTGGAAGAGATTCCGTTTGATGATAAAGCCACGTATTCGCTGATCGGCAAGGGGCTTATTGCTGGCTTATTTCAATTGGAAACTTCTTCTGGTATGTATAGAGTCGTCACCCAATTGAAACCGGATAATTTTGAAGAGTTTTCAGCGATTCCGGCACTCTTCCGTCCGGGTCCGCTTGAAAGCGGCACGATGCAGCAGTTCATAGATCGGAAAAACGGGCTTCAAAAGGCTGAGCCTATACATCCTTTGCTTTTTGATGCCCTCAAAAATACGTACGGTGTTTGCGTCTATCAGGAACAGGTGATGCAAATTGCTCGTGATATGGCTGGATTCTCTCTGGGTGAGGCTGACATTCTCCGTTCCGCGATGGGGAAAAAGGATGAGACTTTGCTTGCTGCACAGCGCGATAAATTCGTTCAAGGTGCTACTCAAAAAGGCACGGCAAAGAGCGAGGCTGAAAAAATCTTCGACCTGCTTGAGCCTTTTGCGGGCTATGCGTTCAACAAGTCGCATACTGTTGCCTATGCAATGTTAGCTTACCGAATGGCATATCTGAAAGTGCACTATCCGCATGAATTCATGGCGGCTTTGATGACTGGTGAAGCCGGGGCATCGTCAAAAATTACGCGCTACCGCAACGAATGCGGCAAACTTGCTGACTTCTTGGACATAGAAATCAACGTCCTTCCACCTGATGTTAATAGCAGTGATAAGGAATTTACCGTAAACGGGAACGATATCTGTTTTGGGTTAGTGGCTGTGAAAAGTGTGGGAGATGCAGCGATCGACGCGATTGTTAAAGAGAGGAAACAGAGCGGCTCATTTACATCACTACAAGATTTCTGTGAACGTGTGGATACGAAAGTAGTGAATAAGCGCGCGATTGAGAGCCTCATTATGAGTGGGGCGTTTGATTCGCTTGATGGACACCGTGCACAACTCTGTGAGAATTTAGAGCGCGTCCTGAAAGCATCACAAAGCACACAGGCTGAGCGCGCCCGTGGACAGATGAATTTGTTCGGCGACGTTGAGGAGCTCTCACCGAAGATGACTTTCGCAGACACGCAGGAATGGGACATGTCTGAACGACTCAAGCATGAGAAAGAGCAACTCGGTTTCTACGTCTCCGGCCACCCTATTGAGGAATACGATGACATTATTGAGCACTTCACTACAGTGAGTACACAAACCCTTTTTGAACCCACCTTGGGGACTGAGGTTTGCATGGCCGGTATGATTACAGAAGTGAAAGTTCATGTTACGAAAAAAGGCGATACCATGGCAATCGTAGGACTTGAGGATTTGGAAGGTAGCGTTGAAGTCGTAGTTTTTCCTGATGCCTATAAACGGTCAGCAGAAATGTTAACGGAGAGCAAAGTAGTATGGCTGCGTGGAACTGTCAACCAAGACAACCGAGATAACCGAAACAGCCGCAGCAGCGACGAGACCCAACAGGAAGTCCGTAAAATCCATGCAGATTTGGTTACAGATATTAACGCTGTTATCGAAGATCAGACTTCCGCCATTGAAGTGACAATTCCTGAAAGGGATGTCGACAACGTCCCAAAATTGGAAGCACTTCAGAACATCGCACGTAACAACAAAGGCGATAACGACCTCATTCTTCACCTCATCAGTTCCCGCTATGGGGAAGTTGTCGCACAGTGTAGCTCTGACTATAGCATCGATTATGCACCACAGGTCATTAAACAGATTGAAGACTTATTCGGGCAAGATTGCATCAAACCGAGCAACCGGACTATTCGCCATCATAAAGGGCGCGCATCACAAATGGATTACGTCTAGGAAAGTCTGTGGCATTCGTTCCGCACGCTACGGAGCCATCATAGAATGTCAGCTATAGATTGGCAAGATAAGGTTATCTTTGTCTCTCCTTGTAGGAGAGACAAGTGGCGAGATAGGTATTCTTTCTCTGTCCTTCAGGACAGAGAAGAAAGGGAATTCCTCCCCGCTTGCGGGGAGAACTTCCCTTCCCTTTTACTCGCCACCCACTGGGAATACCGAACTTGCCAACCCACTAGGGAGTTTTTTTATGCAGTATCGCACACTCGGCAAAACAGGGTTCACAGTCTCAGAAATCGGATACGGTGGTGGAAGAGTTCGCCCGGAACACGATGAAACTGAACTGGTTAAGATGCTCCATCACGCGTTAGGGAACGGCTTGAACTTCCTTGATACCGCGCCCACCTATGGCGGCGGCTACAGTGAAACGATTATAGGGAAGGCGATTGCCGGACAACGTGATGATTGTATCGTTGCTACCAAAACGGAGGCATTCGAGCCGGAAGGCATCGTTGCAGATGTAGAAGGCAGCTTAAAACGGCTTAATACGGATTACATTGATGTGTTGCAATTCCACGGCGGTTGGTTCTATGCAAAGGAGACGCAACAGATTCTGGATGGCGGTGGGTTAGAAACCTATCTGAAACTGAAAGAACAAGGAAAAGTACTCTGCATAGGGTTTTCAGCGGACGGTCCCTCCGGCGGTGTAGAACAACTTATTGCCACGGGTGAATTTGACATGATGCAGATACATTACAATCTGATGTACCAGAGCACTTGTGACGCATTTGGCAACCGTGGCGTTATCCCCGATGCTGCTGCACAAGAGATGGGCATCGTGCTGATGCGCTCCACAACCAGCAACGCCTTCCAAAACCTCATACAGCACTGCTTTCCAACCGAGATGGCGGATGCCGACATAGATCGGTTTCTGCTCAACTATTCACTCTCTAACCCGCTGGTGGACGTTGCACTGATGAGTCTACAAAGCGTTGCCGACGTGGAATGGACAACAGCTGTTTCTAACGATGTCGCTGCGAGACTGGATCTGCGCGCAATTCATGGACGCTAAATTTTTGTATTTTTGTATTTTTGTATTTTTCAGCCCCGTCAAGGGTTATGTATTGTTAAATCCGATGTACATCTCGTCGGAGACACCTTCGGTTTTGACTTTAAAGACGATACCTAAGCAGGCTCTGGCGAGATTTGTAAGGGTTTTAATATAGCAGCAATTGGCATTGGGCTTCTGAGGCGGTACCCAGACCGGACTTTAACCGTAGAGTTTTAATATAGCAGCAATTGGCATTGGGCTCCTATATACAAAAAGCCTTTTCCTGCCGCTCTGTGTGTGTCGCCCTTACGAAGCTGCCAAAAAATTCCGGATGACGTAATCCAAAATCCCTCCATGTTTGTAGTACTCCACTTCTACAGGAGAGTCAATTCTGACACGTAATTCGGTCTTGTGCGTGTCACCGTTAGCTCTGACGATGTTCAGGTTTGCTGTTTGCCCTGGCTGAAGGTTTTCAGCGAATCCGGTAATACTGATAATTTCGCTGCCGTCTAGGTTGAGGGTTTGCGCGTTTTCATCCGGTTTAAACTGCAAGGGTAAAATGCCCATTCCAATGAGGTTCGTTCGGTGAATGCGTTCGTAACTCTCCACGACGACGGCTTTAATTCCAAGGAGTTTGGGTCCTTTGGCTGCCCAATCCCGGGAGCTCCCCATCCCGTAATCCTTGCCAGCAAAGATTACGGTTGGCACGCCATTTTCACGGTAGTTAAGCGCTGCTTCATAGATAGTGGTTTCGGTCTCTTCGGGATATTGCACGGTGAATCCACCTTCCACATCCGGTCTCATGAGGTTTCGGACACGCCTGTTGGCAAAAGTGCCCCGGCTCATCACCCTGTCGTTTCCACGTCTGGCACCGTAGGTATTGAAATCAAGAGGTTCAACGCCGCGTTCTTGGAGATAGTGTCCTGCCGGGCTCGCTGCAGCGATTGCCCCTGCTGGTGAAATATGGTCTGTCGTGACAGAGTCTCCAAAGATGCCAAGGATACGGGCATTAACAACATCCGAAATAAGTTCAGGTTCACGTGTAAACCCTTCAAAAAATGGCGGATGCTGCACGTAGGTGCTTTTTTCGTTCCATGGGTAGAGAACGCCGCTGGCACCTGAAAGTTCTTCCCACTCTGGTGCCTGCTTTCCAATCTGCTCATACATCTCTCGGAATGTCTTCCTATTGACAGATGCACGAATCATGTCCGCGATGTCGTGGCGAGACGGCCAGATATCCCGTAGATAGACAGCCTCACCCGCGTCATTGTGTCCGAGTGGTTCCTGCGTGAGATCTATATCAATTCTGCCTGCGAGTCCATACGCCACAACGAGAGGTGGTGACATCAGAAAATTCGCTTTTACCTCAGGATGCACGCGTGCCTCAAAATTCCTGTTGCCGCTCAGTACACTCGCAGTCACGAGGTTCCGGGCATCAATCGCCTCCTGAACGATTTCGTTGAGCGGTCCGCTGTTTCCAATGCAGGTTGTACACCCGTAGCCGACAACGTTGTATCCCAGTTTTTCCATGTAGGGTAACAATCCTGTGTTCTGCAGATACTCCGTTACAACACGAGAGCCTGGTGCCAAACTGGTTTTAACATAATCAGGAACGCGTAATCCTTTCTCCACTGCTTTCTTAGCGAGTAGTCCCGCACCAATCATGACGGAGGGATTGCTGGTGTTAGTACAGCTAGTAATAGCGGAAATAGCAACCGTGCCGTGCCGGAGTCCATCAAGCTGCGCTGATGCAGTCATCCCAAACCCGTCTTCAGCGGTTGGGCGTGTCAGGAGTTCTGTGAACTTTGCTTTAACGGCAGAGAGTGCTATCCGGTCTTGGGGACGTTTTGGGCCAGCGACACTCGGTTCAATGTCACTGAGTTCAATTTCCAAAATGTCGGAGTAGTTGATTTCTCCAAGTCGTGGAATGCCAAAGAGTCCTTGTGTTTTGAGATATGCCTCTACGAGTTCAACCTGTATGTCGTCGCGTCCGGTGAGACGTAGATATCTGATTGTTTCGGCATCTGTAGGGAAGAATCCAATTGTTGCGCCGTATTCAGGACACATATTGGAGAGTGTTGCCCGGTCGGGCAGTGAAAGTGCATCTACACCGGGACCGAAGAACTCAACGAACTTATCTACGACTCCAGTTGCTCTGAGACGTTCCGTTACTGTCAATACCAAATCGGTTGCCGTTACGCCTTCTTGCAGTGCCCCTTTCATGTGAACACCCAGGACTTCCGGAGTCAGAATGTAAACCGGCTGTCCTAACATTGCAGCTTCCGCTTCGATGCCGCCAACACCCCAGCCGACGATGCCGAGTCCATTAATCATGGTTGTGTGTGAATCTGTCCCGACGACGGTATCCGGATAGGCTAGGCCCTCTTCTGACATGACGACTTGGGCAAGGTATTCCAAATTTACCTGATGAACTATACCGATAGAAGGTGGAATGATATTGAATTTTTCAAACGCCTGCTGCCCCCATTTTAAAAATTCGTACCGTTCTTTGTTGCGTGCAAATTCGCGGCGAGTGTTGAACTGAAAAGCGTTCTCTGTCCCGTATGAATCTACTTGTATTGAATGATCTATAACTAGATCTACAGGAACAAGCGGTTCTATCAGACTCGCATCGCCACCGAGCGCAGCAACAGCAGAACGCATCGCGGCGATATCAACCACGAGCGGCACCCCTGTAAAATCTTGTGCAACGACTCGGGCAGGTTTAAACGGTATCTCGGCAGCCTTCGGCGAACGTGCATCCCAATTTGCCAAATTTACGATGTCTTGTTCGGTGATATGGTGTCTGTCACAATTCCGCAATAAGGACTCAAGCAGGATGCGGATGCTGACAGGCAAGGTATTTATTGAACCGATACCGGCCGCTGCAAGCGCCGGAATGGAATAGTAGTTGTAATTGAGTCCTCTGTTTTCAAGAACTCGACATGTATTGAATGCATCGATGGCACACTGCGCGTCATTTTGAGATGATTGAGGCATCATTCTCTCCTTCCTATGGTCGGCAGTAGTTCATTCGGAACTATTTTTTCGTTGTAGGCTCGCGATGTCATCAAGCTGCTGGCGAGCATAGACAGTGATAACGTTTTCCGGGTAATTTGTAATCAACGTGGTATAAGCGGAAATCGCCTTCTCGAAATCGGCGAGCCGCTGGTAAATTTCGGCGAGAGTTATCAAGGCTTTCGCCGCATGTGGGCTCTCCATTGCGGTAACCTGTTCGTAAGCACCTATCGCCTCAGTATCTTTGTGATTTTCACGATAGATATCACCAAGGAGGAGCCATATATCGTCGCGGATTAGGGCTTGTGGGTGCGCTTCAAGAATCTGTTGGCACTGCTGTACGGCGGCATCCTTTTGTCCACTCAAATGGAGCTGCACCGCAGTTGCATAGTTTGTGAGTGGAATTTTGAGATAATCAGGATGATCTTGGATGAGGACAATCTGTTCGAGGGCATCATTCGTTATCTTGTCGGATTTTGAGACGAGGATAACCTTTTTGTATTCTTCCAATGCTTTTTCAAAGTTGGCAGCAAAGAAATAAGAATCGCCCAGCTGTTTACGGGCGATTGCCCGAAATGCGTTAGGACTGGCGGCGATGCGAACAAGGATTTCTTGAGCGAGGTTGTATCGTTTCAATAGGAGGTGGCATTCGGCTAGGCCCACCTCCACTTCTTGGCGTTGGCTGGCGGATAAACGGCGAGTGAGTAACCTTTGGAATGTCATGTGGGCAGCTTTCGGTGCTCGCAAGCCTTGCAATTGCATTTGGCCGAGTTGCATTTGGGTTTCAATAGCATCACTACTCGGCAGGATTGCATTCTCTTCGCCGGTTAAGAGTTCAACGGCTTCGCCCCATTTCTCCTTTTTCTGATAAAACGTTGTTAAATTGCGCTTCGCATTCCGGGCACGTGTTTCGTGCGTGGCAATTTGCATCAGAGTTTTATAGAAGTCTATCGATGCCGGGTGTTCGCTTCGCGCCAAGACTGTCGCGTACCTGTCAAGAGTTATCTCAGTGTACGACGGATAATTCTCATAGAGTTGTAGAAACCTTTCAAGGGCTTTCTGAGGCTGTCCATCATGAAACAAGAGTTCTGCTAAGGTTAAGGTGAGGTTTGCATTCCGGGGTTGAAACAAGAGTGCTTTTTCAATGTCGCCAATAAGTTTTGCCATCACTGGATTTTGCGATGCGTTATCGGCAGGTAAGGTATTCTTGTCTCTCCTTTCAGTCCTTACCTGATTACCTTTTCCTGCCGACCTCTGGTTGGATGTTTTCTCTCTATTGCTTACGGGTGGTAAAACAGGGGGCTCATAGATGTCCTGCATAGCAAACAAAATCGCGTCCCGTTGGTTATGGACCATGCCGACATTTTGTAGCCCTTCTACGTACACCCTTGCTGCGTCTGAAAGAAGCCCTTGGATTTTGTACGCGGCTGCTAATTGTATGTAGAGATAGCCGTTTTGAGGTTCTAGGCGGATGGCTTGTCGATACGCCGCTATCGCTTCTGGGTACATTTTGTGCGAAAGGTAGATGCCACCCAGTTGCTCCTGCCGGTCTGCGTGTGCTGGTTCACTGTTTACCAATTTTTCCCATTCGGCGGCGGCTTTTTGCATTTTGCCAAGTTTTGCGTAAAGTTCGCCCAATTTTCTGCGAAGGTTTGTATTCGCACTATTTTGTTTGAGCGCGTTCTGATAAAGTGCCAATGCCTTAGAATGCGCGCCTTGACGTTGATAGAGTTCCGCTAATTTCTCCAAAAACGTGCTATCGTTCGGATTCGCTTCCATGCGCGCTCTAATCAATTTTTCTGCTGCTGTATAGTGTTTGTTTTCTGTATAGAGACTAATGAGACTCTTAATCGCACTAGAACGATAAGGCGAATTTGGAAAAGTTTCAAGGAAATAGCGATATGACTCCACGGCTTCCGCGTATTTGTTCTGTGCTTCCTCGTATTGTGCGATAAGATAGGCAGCAGTGGAGGCGACACTCGTGCCGGAGTGCTGTTTCAGAATCTCCTTGCATTGTGAAACAGCCTCATTGAATTGATAACGCTGCCAATATAGGTTGGCAAGCCTATGCACTGCCTGTGTCGCGTAAGAACCATTGGGGTTTTCGTCAATTATCTCTTTAAAGACACGTCGGGCATCAGCATCTTCCCCACGTTTCACATAACTCTGTCCTAACCTGAGTCGAATGTTATCCTTTTCGCTCTGTTCAAGGGGTGTTTCTAACAACGCTTGATATGCTTGAATGGCTTCTGCATATCTCCGCTCATAATAATGATCGTGCGCGTTTTCAATTGTATTTAAGACTTGATGTCTTTCGCCAACGTTGACTTGAGCAACGGCTGAGGATAGAGTGCTCTGCCCACTAACAAAGAGGGTGATAGTAGAGAGGGCAATGAGTGGCAGGATAGGCAATGGGAGCCACCTACATGCCTTTCGACATCTCGGCAGGTAAGGGATGGTGCCCACCCACCCAATTCCTTTCTTTCTCTGTCCTGAAGGACAGACAAGATTACCTTTTACTCGCCACCCACTGGGATTACCTTTTACCTGCCACCTATAGGTTCTTGTCTCTGGCACTGCCGACTCTGGCAGTGCCAGTGAATAGATTACCTGACCCCGCACCTTTTCCTGCCGACCTTTGGTGCATGTCACGGTGGTTGTGCGTGACAAAAAAGCGAGTAGTTTTTGCATTTCGTTCTCCAGAATAATTTGAGAGAAGTACCCGACAAAATTACCGGAACTATCTCCCAATGGGTCAAGTGTCTGAGTTTTTGATGTTGTTCCCTATTGACGGATAAGGTGGCAGAATAGGTATTCTTTCTCTGTCCATGAGAGAAGATTACCTTTTACCTGCCACCCATTGGGTATTGACAGGCTCAGGTCAATACGAAGTTTTTTTATGTTTGAGTTTCGAGCTGTTGGTTGAGCGCTTCAATGGCGCGTTGTACCGCCTGTGCGTTTAACGTGTCTGTTGTCGATGTTTCGGTATAGATATGTGCAGCAGTAGAAAAGAGCAGCAAGCTCTCGGAAAATTTTTGTTCGGCACGGTACAACCGTCCGAATTGATAGAGCGAATCTGCAATCTCGCGTAGTTGTCCGGTGTTGTAGCGTATCTGCAGGCTTTCGGTATAGTATTGTCGTGCTTCAGCAAGTTTTCCTTGCCGCAGTGCGATTTTCCCAAGGCTATCCAGCAAATACGCGATGCCGTTTATGGCAGGACTCGCCACCCACTGGGTTGCATCTGACAATTCACGAGCAAGGTTCAGGCTCTCTGTATAATAGCCGGCTGCTGTTGTATCATCGCCTTGCCGGTACGCAATTAAGCCCAGGTGGCTTAATGAATAAGAGACCCCCTGATTGTCCCCGAGCTCTCTCTGAAGATTGAGGCTTTCCTTGTGATAGCTAGCCGCTTCAGTGTATCTCTCTTGACGATATGCAAGCAGTCCGAGGTGGTTCAGTGAGGTAGCAATGCCGCGTTTATCTGCCAGTTCTCTCCGAATTTCTAAGCTTTCCTCATGGTAGCGTTTTGCTTCGTCTCGTAATCCTTGCTGGTTTGCAGTTTTCCCCAAATTGTTGAGAGAATAAGCGATACCGCGTTTATCCCGGAGCTCGCGAGCCAGGTGTAAACTTTCCGCGTACAGTCCCTTCGCTTCTTCAAAACGACGATGGTGATATGCTGTGAGGCCCAAGTTGTCTAGGGCATAAGCGATTAACCATTTATCTTCCAATGCTTTTGCAAGCTGGAGGCTCTCCGTAAAATAGGCATCCGCTTTTTCATGCTGCTCTTGATAACGGGCGATAATTCCGAGTTGGTTTAATGCCTTGACGATGCCTTGTTGATGGCCTGTGATTCTGAAAATCTGGAGTCCTTCCTCACACACTTGCCGTGCAGTTTCGCAATTCTGTTGGGTATTATAGAATTTCGCCAACGATATGAGGACATTCGCTAGTAGTTCGCGTCTGATTCCGTCTTTCAATTCGCATTTCCGCAAGGCAGTTTCTGCAGCTCGAAGCCATTTAATGCCTTCGCCCCACAAACCACGGATATAGAAAAACTGTGTGAGTGCAGCTGCAAGTTGGCTGAAGACGTACCACTCGCCTTGTTCCATGCTAAATGTTAAAGCGGCGCGAAAATTATCTAGTTCAATTGCCATTTCGGCAAGCGCTGTACTCTGTTCTGCCCCTTTTAGTTTCTTGTCTTCTTCCTGTGCTAAGTTGAGATAATAATTGGCGTGCATTCGTCTAAAGTCTGTGGTGTCTTTCTGTTTTTCACGCATGTATATTTGTAAAGGGACAGAGAGACGGTAGCGCGTTCGAGTTAAATGCTTTTCCTGAATGAGCAGCGATTTATCGTGTAAACTGAAAATCAGATCAAGTGTCTTATCGGTATTTTCACTACAGATAACTTCGGCGGCTTCTAAGAAAAAACCACCTGAAAAGAGAGCTAGCTGCCCTAGCATGTCCTGTTCTTCAACATTTAAAAGTTGGTACGACCAGGATATCACAGCACTGAGTGTTTGATGCCGTGCAGGCACATCACGGTGCGGTGTGCAAAGGAATCCGAGTTGTGTTGACAATCGTTTGAGGATGTGTTGCGGTGTCATGCTGCGGACCCGTGCTGCAGCAAGTTCGATTGCGAGGGAGAGTCCATCAAGTGAACGGCAGACCTCTGCAACAGCCTCAGCATTCTCGAGGGTTAATTTAAAATTCGGTGAGACAGCCTTCGCTCGCGCTAAAAAGAGTTGAACACTCTCAGATTTTTCATACATTGGCAGAGTGTCTCTGGACAACGCAAATTCCGCTGGCGGGACAGATAACGGCGGTACAACGAACGTTTGTTCCCCGGAAATTTGCAGCCACTCCCGTGAAGTTGCCAAGCAGTGCAATTTAGGACACCTGCGCAGAAGGGTGTTCACATATACGGCACCTCCAATCAGATGTTCAAAGTTATCTAGGACCAGCAGCAGTTCTTTTTCTGCAAGGTATGTGACAACCTGCTCCATTATATTCGTCACGGTGTCCAACGTTTTTATATCATCTGGCTCCGATCCGATGGTTATTTTGCTATCAGATTTTTGAGGCAATCTCAATGAAATAGAGAGGGCAGTTGCTAACTCTGTGACGAGATGCTCAGGCTGAACCAGATCTGCTAAGGGAATGAACCACACACCGTCTGGATATTTATCTAGTAATTCTGATGCAACGTAGAGCGCGAGGCGGGTTTTGCCGATGCCGCCGGGGCCAGTCAAGGTGACAAGGCGACTCTCTGCTCTCGTAAACAAGTGTGTGATGCTTTGAACCTCGGTTTCTCTTCCGATAAAACTGTTCACCGATACCGGCAAATTGTTCGGGAATCTATCAACGGTTCGCAGCGGTGGAAATTCGTTCTTGTAAGGAACGTGCAATTGGAAAATTCGTTCCCGACGCTGGAGATTTTTTAGGCGATGCTCCCCGACATCCTGGAAACTTCCATTTGGAAATTGTGATTTGACGAGTTCGTGCGTTGCTGCAGATAGCAAAATCTGTCCGCCGTGTCCAGCATCCGTAATCCGTTTTGTGAGGTTCGCAGGCATTCCTTGATATTCATTATCAAGTAACAGCAAATCACCGGTATGAATTCCGATCCGAATCTTCACTTTGTCTACGGGTTCGGGCCAGTCGTATGCCTCGAAGGCTAACTGTGCTTCAAGGGCGCACGCGACAGCATTTCTTGCTGTAGAAAACAAAAAAGCAAATGCATCCCCTTCACTGCTAAGTTCTTGCCCACTCCATTTGGTGCTTGCTTCCCGTAATATCGCGTTGTGCGAGGCTATGACAGCTGCCATAATTGTGTCTTGATGTTGCTCCCACAGCAATGTAGAACCTTCAATATCCGTAAACATCAAGGTAACAGTACCTCTTGAAATATGTGCGGTTGCATTGCTTTCTGATTTGGGATCTGGAACTTGCACGGCTGCTAACTGACTCTGTTGTGCCATGGTTTCAATTTGTTGTCGTAGATATTAGATTTGCTATTGACACTGCTTTGGAGACACACGGTTCCTGATTGTACGTGACACCCGCCCACCCAAATCCTTCGCGAGAGTCATAAGTGTAAGTTGACTGATGTGCAGCAGCGAAGCTCGCAAGAAGGGACTCGTTCCAAGAGGGTGTCCGGATTGCGTATGCCACACCGATTTTTGTAAAGTCCGAACAGTGCTGCCAAGTTGGACGGATGCCTTCATAATGTTTTTCGCATGGCACTGTTCAAAAATGAGTTCTTTCATTTATTCCTTTCAATCCTTTTCCTGCCCGAAGGGAAGTTCTCCTCGCTCGCGGGAGGAATCCCCATCGCTCTGGTTAGTAAAATTAAGGTGCCGTCTCAGAATGCTCTGATGTCCCTGCTCGTTTTCGAGCCGGTAAATCACCGTATAAATGCCAGGAACCGTTTGGAACGCTGAAGAGTCAAGCCTGGGTGTGAATTCAAACTGGGTTGAGTCATTTTGTGGAATGGCCCGATGTTCTGTGAATGGCCCGTAGCACCTTTCACCGAGAGGGTTAAGGACTTTCCAAGTTAGTGTCAACCGTTTCGGGTGCGGCGGGTTGTTAAAATACACCGTGATGTTATCGCCGACGCTGCCACTCCCGACACGCAGCGTGCCTAATTGAGAAAACATCTTTTCTGTCAAGGGTAACGGTGGAATGTATTCAAGGTAACCTTTGCCAGGGATAACGCGCCAAGTGCCGCCTGTTGCCATCGCAATTTGTTTAATAGGTAGATAATCGAGCCCAATAACGTCAACCCGAATCTCCTGGCGTTGTAGGGTTTCAATCACGGTGTCTAAGCTATATGGCGATCTGCCGTTGTAGTCTGCATCGTGAAACGCTGCATCGCTGGCAAGCACAAACAACCGTTGTGCACCCTGCCGGAACTTGCTATGTGTCATCGCTGCCATTAACGCGTCCAATCCGGCTTCTGACAGATCTCCGCCGCCATCCGTTCCTATTTCAAACAGCCAGTTTCTAAAGGTCCCCGAGTCATCGGTGCGTTTATATGTTCTTATTTCATCGCTAAACACAACCAACCCAAAGGTTGCATCGTGCCCATCCAATCTTAGGGCATCAAAAAGAAAATGCACATAAGCCCGGATGCCACGGATATTGTCTACCATGCTCGCTGTCTCATCAAGAATAAAGACAACGTCGATTTTTTCAGCCGTTGCAGCACGGGCGAGTTCGTGCGCGAGCGCCTTCATCATAGAAACGTATCTTCCTCCAACATTCGCAGCCCCCGACGTGCTACCACCGCCCCGGGTGTTGCCCATACCCGTTGCTCCGAGCGCGTCCCCCCGTCTCCCGCCATAATAAACATTCGGTGTATCCACCGTTGGCGAAACTACGCTGAGTCCTTCCGCTCTGCCTAAAGTTATTTGGAAGTCCGCCCCTTGTGGCTCCCACCCGCCCAACTCCTCTGTCCTCGAGGACAGAGAAAGAAAGGGGATTCCTCCCCGCTTGCGGGGGAAGGGAAGTTCTCCCCGCTTGCGGGTTGGTAAGTTTGGATTCCGATTCTTGCTAACCGACGGAACCTGAGAAACCTTTCCCACAGAAACTTTGCGAACCCGACCTGTTGGCCCCATATTCTCATCGTGATTTTCTGTGAACCAACTTGTGTTGGAGCTGGGTTGCGGTTTTGACAGTTCGGGTACCGCCTCCGTAACAGAAGTTACAGCGGGTTCAACCGATTTCGGCGGTTCAACAATAATCGGTTCTGGCTCCCGCCCACCCGAATCCTTAGTCGGCTTAATGGAGTCTATCCATATTTCTTGTCCATTAAAAAACGGTGCTTGTAATTCAGACTTTGGTGCGAACTGCCAAAGCACTGACATCAGGATGAGGTGAATGAGCAATGAGTATATCAGATATGGGGTTTTTCGAGTTTTCATGAGAATTTTCCAGGATATTTCGTTTTCTGGCTCCCACCCGCCCAAATCCTTCTTTCGAGTTTTCATGAGAATTTTCCAGGATATTTCGTTTTCCGGCACATCTATAATACGTTCTACAGATGAAATTCCACCACATCACCATCATAAACTACATCGTCGCGGCTGACAGATTGCCCGGCGTGCCATTGCGGTCCCCATATCCTTGCGAATTTGAATCCAGCAAAATCTTTATGTAAGCCGATGGCAGCATCTTGCACTGTTGCACCAATTGGGAGAACGATCGGATGCTCATGCTCTAGCGGTTTTCCGGGGGCTTTTGGATAGATTCGGATAATGTTCAAGGCGTTATACATTGCTTGAAAGAGAGAATCGCTGCCGGCACCTGTTAGAGTAGAAATCGGGAGGAGTTGCTCCCCATAAAATTCCGTAAGAATTTCCAATCTATCTGCTGCACCGTCAGCATCCTGCTGGTTTGCTACAACGAGGTGCGTCCTGTCCGTATCGGTTATAATGATGTCAGCCTCATGCAGTACTGTGAGTACCATGTCCAAATCATCCAACAGATTATCGGATGCAAGACTAAGCACAATAACCCGCAAATCCGCATGTCGAGCAAGCGTTAACACTGTTGGAGAAACAAAGTCAGGCATGATAGAAGGCGTATCGATGAGTTGAAATTGAACATTTTGATAACGGAGCATCCCAACCGTCGGTGTTGTTGTGATATAAGGTGTCGGACCCACTTCCGGTTTTGCTTTGGTAAAAGTGGCAAGCATCTCTGATTTACCGCCATTCGGCGGACCGAGGAGTACAATTTGACCAGCGCCTTGTTTCGGAATATGCTCGCTATACCCTTTTCTGCCTCCTTTTTTGCTGCTGGATGCCGAAACGTCTCTTTTGAGTCTAGCGATGCGCTTCCGTAAATCGGATACTACTTTCTCTGAGCCTTTATGCTGGGGAACGATACGCAACATCTCCTCTAACAGCTCAAGCTGCTCAGAGTCCGTTTTTGCTGCTTCATGTTGATGCTTCAATTTATAGTAAGTTGGGGGTAGATTCGCTGGCATTGTAGGGCTCCAAATCTTGGCTTGCAATATCTCCGAAGATCGATTAGAATCAAAACAACAATTAATCATTGACTCTTATATAGAATATCAGAAATTCCGTTCTCATGTCAAGGCCAATTTACGCTTTTTTTTTAGTGGTATGTCTATTGCTTTTTCCAGAGGATGCGCGATTACAAAGCCCACCTCGGGGACGTGCTGACGAACTACTCATCAGAGTGCAGACTGAGGCACTTCAAGCGCATGTCACAGCGTTACAAGAAAACGCAACAGTCTTTCCATATCAGTTCGCGTACCGCACACGTAACGCGCATCATCGTGAGGCGACAGATAATGCTGTGCGTTACATTATGAGCCAGTTTCGCCGCGCCCCACGTTTACAAGTAACCGAGCAGGTTGTCGGCGGAGTCAGGAACGTTCTTGCTGTTTTGCCGCCGAAACGCAATGAAAACTCCGATTCAGGCAGCACACGTGTGTTTATTATCTGTGCGTATTATGACACGCAAGCCGTGCGGGAACCAGGGTGGAATCCATTAATTACCAGTGCACCGGGCGCGAATAAGAACGGCACGGGGGTAGCAGCGATGTTAGAAATCGCTAACCTCTTAAGTCAATATGAATATGAACATGAACTGAGGTTTATCGCCCTAGGTGGTGAAGAAATTGGAGCACTCGGCAGTCGTTACTATGTGCATCAAGCACAGCGACAAAGCGGAACTATCGATATTCTGGAATCAGATATACATATAAAACCAGAAAACATCGTGGCGGTTTTCAACCTTGATATGCTCGGTTATAATTGGAAACGCGACCTCGTTGAAGTTGTAACCAACAAAGATTCAGCGTGGATAAGCCGGGCACTCACAATTGCCAACAAATGGTACAATATTGACTTAAAAATTCGGCGAACGCAAGATGAATTTATTAATATATCTTCGCATAAATCCTTTTGGGATGCAGGCTATAATGCTGTAACTTTGATTGAAAACTCTACACCGTGGCGAGATTCCCAAAATTACGATGCCAATCCGTTCTATCATACCTCTCGGGATACTGTCGATAAAGTTAATTTTGGTTTGGTAAGAAAAGTGACGCAGCTTGTACTGGTTACAGTGGATAGTCTTCTCACCGACATGTTCCAATCCACACGACCTGTTCCGAGAGTGACGTTAAACCTACCAGTGACCGGTACCGAGAGCCCATTCCACATTAGTGGGACCTTTCGCACTAAATTTCCAATTGATATTATCGTGCATCCCAGCAAAACGGAGGCACTCGTGGATAGAGAAACGCAAACTTACACAGCGATAGTCCCCTTATCTCCGGGAGAGAACAGTCTACGTGTCACAGCACGGTACGCGCTAGGAGCTACGTCAATCAAAAAATCCATCCTTTTGGAGCAAGCATTTGCATGGGAAGAGGTCGTCATATTTCCGAACCCGGCGCGCTCCGATAGTTTAACCGAATTCCGCACCGAGGCAAATATTGAGATAACAGACATGGCTGTATCTGTATATGATGCTGGGGGGAACCTGATCAAACGGATCGAAGGTGTCCGGGACCGGCGGGATTCGCGCATCTGGCGTACATGGTGGAATCAGCAGACTTCGTACGGGTTGGCAGTGTCACCGGGGGTATACGTCTGCCATATTTCGGTGGAGGCGAAAGGTCAGACTCATACCTATATTGAGAAATTAGCGATTTTACGGTGAGGCTGGTTTTGCAGACATGTTTTAACCTCGTGAGTCGCAGTGTCCTTAATCCCAGAAATTCCTCTTAGCGGCGGGCTTGCGATTTCGCGCTGGTTTAGAACCATGCAATATACAGGATTTCTGGGTCTCGGGAATACGGAACCATGCAATCCGCGTAGACGTAGCGTCTTTCTGACGGGTTTTCTGGATCCGGTCCCGCGTATAAGCGTGCATTGATTTTACCGATGCTCCCGTAGTCGTAAGAGTTGATGCGGAGCTTGAACTGCGTCGGCACGATATTGCCCCAGGAGACCGTGATCGCATTTCCATTGTCGCCGTGGAGCTCCCAAGTGAACGAGACATCGCTTGGGTTCGTCGCAGTTCGTGCCTGGTTATCGACGGCGGCGAAGACAAGGTGCGGATCCTCTCCATACTCGTCATAGCCTGCATTCATGCAGTAGCCGGGCCAGTTGGTAGAGATGAACTGTTTTCTGTCGTATAACACGCTAAATAGAGTTGTTGATGCGAAAATATTTGTAAGTTACATACCAAACATTGATATCTAACACGGCTGGGGAGAGTTTGGTCTGAACGTTCCCGTCCCTATCTGCTCAGAGACGCGTTCGCGGAGACGTTGAAGTTTGTACATATCCATGCTCCAACAAGGTTGAACGGTACGAAAAGGTGCAGCTTATTTTTCAAGCTGCACAAAATTGGGCAATTTTAGCAAGTTACATGCTTCCTGCATCGCGCCATTAGCCAACGATGCCAATGCTCGCGCCATAACGAATAGGATGAGTCCGCGCTACCTGAACCTCACTTGCATTTTCTAAATTCTACTTTTGGGCTTTCCAATATAAATAGCCCTCGTGCCAGTACGTGAAAAAAAATTGACATTTTCTCAATTTTTTGTTAAGATATTAATGAGGTGAGTCAACCTTCATAATAATTCTATCTGTACCCATCTCGGCACAGACTTTTTGGTCAATGATCTTGTTAATACTAGAGAGGAAACAAAAAATGCCGACTCAAGAAGAACTGTACGATGCCGCGCTCACCCTTTTTGCTGAAAATGAACTTGAGGCGGCAGTTGACGTTTTCAAAAAAATGATTGAAACCTACCCTGACTATATCGAAGGATACGTCGGGCTTGGCCATGCTTATGAACGACTCGGGATGTACGATGAAGCGATTGAAGCTGTTCAAAAAGCGATTGAACTCAACCCGAATGACCCGCTTGTCTATACCAGTTTATCTATCTGTTACCAGCGAAAAGGGATGATTCAGGAGGCAGAAGATGCGATGGCAAAATCGCAGCGTGTGCAGATTGAAACGTCCCGATAATTCAGACTAAAGGAGGCTTTCCATGGCAAACGTTACTTTACTCGATCCGACTTCTCAGGGCGATGCACCGACAAAATTTCTCGCACCGCGCCTAGATAGCCTTGATGGGAAAGTGATGGGCTTGCTCGATATCACGAAAAATGGCAGCGATATTTTTCTGACACGTGTTGAGGAGTTAATGCAACACCGGTTTCAACTTGCCGGTGTTATTCACGTCAAAAAACCGACTTTTTCGAGGCCCGCGCCGATAGACTTACTTAATGACCTTGCGGAACAAGTTGACTTTGTCATTGAAGGACTCGCCGACTGAGGCTCTTGTATATCGTGCAGTATGCACGATGGAAGTGCTTTAGAAGAGCGCGGCGTGCCGAGTGTCGCCATCTGTACAGAAGTGTTTTTCGCTGCCGGTAAGGTGCAAGCTCGCGTATTGGGGCATGGTGAATTGGAACCGCTCACCGTGGCACACCCGATTCAAAGTCTTACACCAGAGCAGATTCGTGAAAGGGCAGATACCGTTGTTGATACAATTGCTGAACGGTTAATAAAATAGTAACAATAGGGCGGTACAGAAAGTACCGCCTTGTTTGTATTATAAGCCTTAGTCTGCTGTTTGGAACACGAAATTGCCATCCGTAAAATCAGTAGTGATGGCATCGCCATCGCTGAATCGACCTTCCAACATCTGAATCGCTAACGGATTGAGAATATGCCGCTCAATTGTTCTTCGAAGCGGACGTGCCCCGTAGACCTCGTCAAAACCGCGTTCTACGAGTTCTGTCTCTGCGGTGTCTGTCAGCGTCAACGTCATCTGCTTCTCCACGAATCGGGTGCTGAGTTGCGCCAGTTCCAGCCTCACAATCTTTTTCAATTCATCTATACCCAGCCGCTCAAAGATAATCAGATCATCGATTCTGTTCAAGAATTCTGGTGGGAAGTGGGCTTGTAACGCCTCCATCACCTTCTGGCGAAGTGCTTTCGTCTCTAAGCCTGCGTCGCTAATCCATTGACTCCCGATGTTAGATGTCATAATGACTACCGCATTCTTGAAATCCACCGTGCGTCCATGACCGTCTGTCATTCTGCCATCATCCAGCATTTGCAGCAGGACATTGAATACCTCTGGATGTGCTTTCTCAACCTCGTCAAGTAGGATAACGCAATACGGGTGTCTCCTGACAGCCTCGGTAAGTTGCCCGCCTTCATCGTAGCCTACGTACCCGGGGGGTGCACCGATGAGCCGGGAGACGGTGTGCTTTTCCATATACTCGCTCATGTCGATACGTACGATTGCGTTAGCGTCGTCAAATAGGAATTCTGCCAGCGACTTGGCGAGATGTGTCTTTCCAACCCCAGTCGGCCCCATGAAAAGGAACGAACCGAGGGGTTTGCTCGGGTCTCCGAGTCCAACGCGGGCACGTCGAATCGCATGAGAGACTGCAGCGACTGCCTCCTCCTGTCCGATAACCTGTTCGCAAAGCCTGACTTCCATGTTCAGCAGTTTCTCTGTTTCGCCTTCTATGAGTCGAGAGACAGGAATGCCAGTCCATTTTGCCACAATTTCAGCGATGTCTTCCTCGTTCACGTGCTCTTTTAACATCTGCTTGCCGCTTGCCGAGGTCTCAACAGCATTTCGCACAGTTTCCAATTGCGCTTCCAATTGCGGAATCCTTCCGTATTCCAATTCTGAGGCTGTCGCGAGGTCACCTCTCCGTTTCGCTTGTTCTGATTCAAGGCGAAGTTCCTCTACCTGTTCCATCAGTTCTCGGATTTTAGTCAAGTTTGCCTTTTCATGTTGCCAGACTGCCTTGAGAACACTCGTTTTTTCTTTCAATTCAGCAAGTTCCGCATTCAATTTGTCTAGACGTTGTTTTGCGGTATCGTCCTCTTCTTTTGTGAGTGCCTGTTTTTCAATTTCAAGTTGGATGATACGACGTTCGACTTCGTCAATTTCCTCGGGTACACTGTCAATTTCAATGCGGCGCCGTGATGCTGCCTCGTCTACTAGATCTACTGCTTTGTCCGGTAGAAAACGTTCTGTCAAGTAACGTTTTGAAAGTGTAGCGGCGGCAACAATGGCATTGTCCTGAATCTGAACCCCGTGATGTGTTTCATACCGTTCCTTCAACCCGCGTAGAATGGCAACGGTATCTTCAACAGAGGGTTCTTGCACCAAAACAGGTTGGAATCGGCGTTCCAGGGCTGCATCCTTCTCAATGTGTTTTCGATATTCATCAACCGTGGTCGCGCCGATGCATCGCAACTCGCCCCGTGCCAGGGCAGGTTTTAGCATGTTAGAGGCATCGACTGCGCCTTCTGCTGCACCCGCGCCAACGATAGTATGGAGTTCGTCTATGAAAAGGATAACCTCACCCGCGGCTTGTTCTACCTCAGCAAGTACGGCTTTCAGCCGGTCCTCAAATTCCCCACGGTACTTACTCCCGGCGATGAGCGCACCTAAGTCCAAGGCAATAAGCCGCTTGTGACGTAGACTTTCTGGCACATCACCATCTGTAATGCGCTGTGCTAATCCTTCCACAATAGCTGTTTTACCCACACCCGGTTCACCAATAAGCACCGGATTATTTTTTCGTCTGCGGGAAAGCACCTGCATCACGCGCCGGATTTCATCGTCTCTTCCGATAACCGGATCCAGTTTACCGGATATGGCTTCTTGTGTCAACTCGCGCCCAAATCGAGTGAGCGCTTGATATTTGTCTTCAGGATTCTCATCTGTTATCCTTTGGTTACCACGGATGTCTACCAATGCCTTCAGGATTTTTTCCTTCGTGACATCAGCATTCCGCAGAATCTTGCCGGATTCGCTTTGTTTCGCCTCCGTGCAGGCAATAAGGAGATGTTCGGTACTTACGTACTCATCTTTAAGCGTTGCCGCCTCTTTGAAGGCATTCTCCAAAACCGATTGAAGTGCGGATGACATGTAAAGTTCCAAGTTTGTCTGTTGTACCTTGGGTGCTTTCTGAATGGCAGCTTCAATCTCCTCGCTGATGCTAATGGGATCAGCATCGAGTTTATGAAAAATCGGCGTAACAATCCCATCAGGTTGCCGGATGAGGGCTAACATTAGATGTTCAACGCTCAGTTCTGGGCTTTGGCTTTCTCTGGTTAAATTTTGGGCTGTCTGAAGTGCTTCACGGGCTTTGATGGTAAATTTATCGGATCTCATGGGATACCTCCTCAATGTTTTTATTTTTTCATGAATAATAAGCAAAATTCGTGCCAATTTAAGTTAGCTGTGGAGAGTATTTGAAGCCGAAGAAACCGAAAAAAATGGCACACGGCGTGCCATTTTGACAACTACAGAGCTAGTTTAACAGGTGTAATCACTGCCTGTGGTCCGTGTTTAGATAAAATCTTCTTGCATGTGCCACGGCAAAAGGTGAATTTTTACTGTCTCGGCAAACTCTCAAAGTTCAATATCCTCGCGAGTTGAATAAGGTTTCGATGATTCCGGAAGCGTCGCTCGCCAACCATAGGAGATGCTAGATTTTTGTTTCACATTTTTGAATGTGAGGTTGCATCTCTTCATTCGGACGCGCACAAGACTGATATCAAGTTTATAGAGGGCACGGTATTCTTGGGTAGGTCTTGTGTGGTGGTTATCTGAAACCGAAGTCATCCAGCACAAGGACATATCAAAAGCCTTATAACTGTTTCATCGGGTTACTCGTTTTCCGGTTCCGTTATGACCAGTTGTTGGTTCGCCGTGACGTTCTTCAGCCCCTGCACAGTGCCACTTTGCCAATGAATTTCAAGATATGGGATGGCAGTGTGGGAACCCAGTCCAAACAGCAAACGACTGTCATTGCTACTCAGGTAACTTGCATTTCGGCGGACTTCACGTGTTGCTGAGGAATCCGGGAATTTCAACGTGACACGCGTCCCGATACCGTCCCGGTTGCTTATTGTACCAACTGTTTTGAGCCGCAGCCAATTGTGGATGCCCTGACTCTCATTGCGCAGTAGTGTTACCTTGCCATTTAGCTGCGTGACAACCACATCGGTGTCACCGTCGTTGTCGTAGTCCCCAAAGCATGCCCCACGGCTAACCTTGTGACTGGCGGCTTTCGTTTCTATGGACTCATGTCTCTCAAATGGCATTTCGACAAACGTCCCATCGCGGCGGTTTCGGAAAAGTTGATTGGGTTGGGCATAAGATAGAACATCTGTCAGTTTTGCGATGTTTGGAAAGATGTGCCCATTCGCGACAAAAATATCAAGGGCTCCATCATTATCGGCATCAAGAAAACCTGCCCCGAACCCTAAATAGAGATAACTTTCCTCACCTAAGCACGCTTGGTAACTTACATCGGTGAACGTGGCATCGCCATTATTCCGATAAAGAGTATTTGTTTCATAAGAGAAATTTGTGACGAAAATATCAAGGAATCCATCGGCATTGTAGTCAGCAACGTCTACGCCCATGCCGGCTTGTGCTACTCCATCTGCACTGTAAGCACATCCGGTGAGAATGGCGAGTTCACCGAAGGTGCCGTCGCCTTTGTTATAAAAAAGGTAGTTAGGTGTATCATCATTTGCTATGTAAATATCGGGATATCCATCGGTATCAAAATCTGCGGCTACAACGCCTAACCCTTTGCCATGGAACATGCCTCCCGGATCTCGAATGTTTGCTGCTTCGGTTACATCTGTAAAGGTGCTATCTCCGTTATTTCGGTAGAGCCTATCCGGTTCGCCTTTAAAGTTTTTCGGATGGCAATAACCGCGAACCCGCTTTGTGTTAAAACCGTTGTCCAAGGTGAGGTTTTCATGGCACGGCGGATGAGGTGTATCTAAGGCATAGTGCAGGTAGTTAACAACGTAGAGGTCCAGGTCGCCATCCTTATCGTAATCTAAGAAGGTTGCGCTGCTACTCCAGCGCGTATCCCCTGTTCCAGATTGGGCGGTGGCATCAGTGAAACCGCCAACACCATTGTTGTGATAGAGCCGGTTTTTTCCAAAATTGGTTAGGTAGAGATCTACGTAACCATCATTATCATAATCACCGCATGCTACCCCATGCCCATAGTTGCCACGATTGCTTGCACCGCCAGCTTCAGGAACATCGGTAAAGGAACCGTCCCCGTTATTTCGGTAGAGTGCACTCGGTGCCGCACCATTAACGAAGTAAAGATCGAGATATCCATCGTTGTCATAATCAAAAAATGCCGCCCCGGCACCCAATGTCTCAGGCAGATGATAGTCGCCTGTTGCACCGTTTGTGTGCGTAAAGTGGAGCCCTGCAATCTGGGTAACATCTTTAAAGTAGATAGAGGGTTCAATAGGGAGGGCGGAGAAAGGGTATAGGATCAAGACTATCAGAAGACTGACTATAAGGCAAATATATTTTTTCCATGGGACAGTGGCTGGGACGGGTTCATCAAAGTGAAGCGCCGGCTCTAAAAGTATGGGTGTCATGTGTGCGTCCCAGCAGATTTAACCGTACATCTCCCGCAGAATTTGACGGATGTCTGGTGCGTCGGCGAGGTAACGGCTTTCCGCTTCTTCTTTGACATTTTCGGGTATACTGTGAAGTGCCTCCGCCATCGCCCCGGCGATGGCGGCAAGGGTATCAGAGTCACCTCCAAGGGAGATGGCATTACAAACCGCGTCTTCAAAATTCGCTGATTCTAAGGCACACGTGACAGCCTGCGGCACCGTGCCTTGGCACGTCATGTCAAACTCGTATGTGGGACGAATATCCACCACTGTCCGGGTTAAGTCGTAGTCGTACGTCGTAGCGATAACGTTGCGGATGTCTGCTGCGCGTTCGCCTTGATATGCAAGCCATATCGCGTGTGTTGTTGCCCGCGCCCCCTTTATGCCTTCCGGATGGTTGTGACTAATAACGGTTACTTGGTCGGCAGCATTGAGGGCTGCATCCAGGTCTTCGCGATTCAAAAACGCCGCAGGTGAGACGCGCATAGCTGCACCGTTGCGGAAAGTGCAGTTCGGTGCAGCTTTTTCAAAACGGATCCACTTCGTAAATATCTGGCTGAAACCACAGCCGAGATACCGGTGGCCCCATGCACGCATCGTTTCTGCCGGTGGTAAACCGTGCAGCAGAATATCCGCTACAGCCGCAGTGCAAACCGAATCGTCTGTAAAACGGCAACTTTCGCTGAAGAATGGAAAATCTTTAGTTTTAATCCGCTTATCCTTCGGTTCGTAGATAGAGCCGGCAATGTCGCCAATAATTGCACCTAACATAGTTTTTTGAAAAAAAGAGGAGAAGGGTAGGTTAAACCTGCCTTCTGTTTCAAGGTTAAGAGAAATGGCGAGGGACATAGACCTCGCCATATAATACAAGCGTCTGCAGTGCTATTTCAAAGTCCGTTGTGCTTTGATGTCTGCCCAGGTGGTTGTGAATTTATCTTGTGGTTCAACGCTCGTCACGACTGCGGCATACTCTGTGAAATCGGATTGGTCAAAAGCGGAACCGTAGACAACGACTTCATCTATCATACCACCGAAGTAGTGAATATCTGTGCCTTCACCATCTTCATCGTGGAAGACTGCGTTGGCATTGACGTGCGCGATACCGATATCGTCTCCGTGGCCATAGAGTCCCCCACCTTCTTCACTAGCAATCAGTTCACCATCTAACCACATCTCAAATTTTCCGGGCTCGACAGCTGCACCGCCTTCACGGATAACCAGGCCGACGTGATACCACCGATTTGACTCTATTGGAGCAGAGGGCCACGCCCCATTCCAATTGTATTCGGCGCGGTTCCATCCGGCGACGTAGACTTCACCATCAAATACATTGATGACGAGCCCACGTGTACGTCCACCTTCTTCATAAATTGTCTGCTTCTGCTCGGTGATGTTTACATCGGTGCAGTTAAAGTAAAGAGCGACTGTCCGATTGCTGTAGTATTCAGGTTGTGGAATTGTATTAATGCCGATGGAATCGGGGAGTTTTATCCCATCATCGTCTCCGTCAAACAGTAACGCTGTGCCGACCACACCGTCAACGATTTCTGGGTCGCCGACGATAGTTCCGTCCAAACTCTTTCCGGAGGTATCTGCGGCATCTCCATTATCAAAATTCCAAACGCCTTCTACTGTCGTTTCATCTTTTGCTGCAAAGGTTGCGACGGCGGTTAGCATTAGGAATACACTTAATATCGAAAAGGAACTCAATTTTACCATTTGGCATATCTCCTTTATATGTTTTTTTTCTCTCTGCCCGCGGCGCTTCCTTTTTGACAAAGATGCTTGTCGAAACGGTACAGGCAGAGACTACATTATAAATTTGCGATTAACGCAGCGGGTCAACGCGTGCTAAAACGGTTTTCAATGCACGGTTAAGGCTATCTTTCAATCCGTCGGTCTTTCAGGTTTGCCCACGTTGTCGTGAATTTGCCTTGAGGTTCTACGCTGAGCGGCTGCGCGAGTTTTGCAAAGTCAGCCTCGTCGAAAGCCGAACCGTAGACGATGACTTCGTCAATTAAACCACCAAACCAATCAATGTCAGTTCCAGAGCCACCCTCATCGTGATAGACAGCGTTCTGGTTGGTGTGTCCGATACCAATATCATCGGAGTGTGCATGGAGTTGACCCCCTTTTTCTTGGGCGATCCGCTTTCCATCCAACCACATCTCAAATTTTTTGTTTTCTACCTTAGCGGCTGCATTGCGAATCACTAAACCGACGTGATACCACCTCTTCGATTTAACATCTGCAGAAGGCCATTCACCGTTCCAGTTGTATTCGGCACGATTCCAGCCGCCGACGTAAACTTTCTTGTCGTGCACATAGATGACTAAACCACGTGTGCGTCCGCCTTCTTCATAGATCACCTGTTTCCGGTCCTTCACACCGACATCGTCGCAATAGAAGAGTGCTGCGACTGTTCGATCGGTGTAGGGACCGCTTGTATTGATATCGGCGGAGTCAGGGAGTTTTATACCGTCGTTGTCTCCGTTAAACTGCAACGCTTTCCCGGCGATACCGTCAACCCCTTTCGGATTCCCAACAAAGTTCCCGTTGACTCCTTTTTTGGAATTGTCTTTCGCACTGCCGTCATTGAACGTCCAGTTTGCTGCAACTGTAGCTTCATCTCGCTGCGCTTCTGTTGAACTAATCGAGAATAACAGCGTAGCACAACACGTAAAAATTAACACTCGAACCACTTTTATCCCTCCTTATCAATCTCCTTTTTCAGATATAGGGGTTAAATTTTTTTCGACACGAGCGTATGTCGACTCTCAAAATTCTGAGTGATAATTTTTATTATTGCAAAATATGAAGATTTTTTCAATAGAAAAATGTTTTTCTTCCACCACGGAAGGTTTTAAAACTGTTGGCGCGGACAGAAAACCGTATGTTAGGACAGATTTCGGTTTTCCGCTTCATGAGCCGACAAGTACTATTTTAGAGTGACAATTCATTGCCTTGCTGCGAAGAATCGGCTCGAAAACTGTAATAGCCGAGGAATGCGATGTCCCGCAGCCCACGGAACAGGAGGCGGCACACCCGGAAGCGGCTCCCCGCCCAGGTTTCGATGTAGTGCACGGCATCACGCGCGGAAAGCTGTGTAAAACGGCGCGGTTTTCCAATAAACAGAAGTGGACACCATTCAAAAACTTGTAGCCCGGAACGGAGTTGCGTTTGCAACGGTTTGGGCAGCCGCGACACGAAGGTGTCAATTGCAAGAAGCGGTTCATCTAATGCGGTGTCAGTAGGAATGCCAACCATATAGATAAACACAGATTTGAGGATGCAGCGTTCCGCTTGCGTGAAGAACGTTTTATCATTTAACGCTGTTTTGAGCATCGTCTTGTTCACGTTGTTGCGAGAGAGATTCGCACAGTTCTCTTGCTTCTACAACCTGTTCTGCTTCACCGTGTTGAATTTCCAAAACTTTTAGAACATCAGAGGGGAACTGCATGAACACCTCATCCCAATCCATGTCGCCGGTCCCTGGCGGATGGTACGCCTCAAGTCCTTGCATATCGTGGAGGTTTACACCGATGAGATGTTCTGTGTAAGCCATTAACCACTTTTCTGCCTGGCACAACCCGAGTCGTTCCTGAAGTGCTGCGTGTGCAACATCGTGCCAATAGCGCATAGGGCTGCCGTAGAATTCCTCAAAGAGCAAGCCGACTTCGTCAAAATTCGGAATCTGATAATAGTGTGGGCGGTTCTCAATCGCGAGATGGAGCTCCATCCGCAAGGCGCGTTCATTCAATTCATCAAGGCTTCGGAGGACAGCATCATGGTGTTTTGCCTCTTTGCGCTTGCGCCACTCAGTGGCTTCTGTGACTTTCTGGCTGAAAGCTTCAAACTCGCGTTCGCCATACGTGTAAAGGGCTACCATTAGGTGTGACCTATCGTAGGTATCTACTTCACCGAGGTGCAGCACCACCGTTGAGATTTCCAATTCACTCGCGAGTTCCATCGTTCGCACGGTTCTGCGTACCGCTTCCTTTCGTTCGTCAGTGTCAAGACTGGCAAGTTGAACGGCATCAGTTCCCGTCTTTATGAACCGGGCTTTGCTCTGGAATCCCCTTGTCGGATCGTACTGTGGACAGAAATTATGGATGGAACAAGGCAACCCCACAGTATTGTCGCGTAATAACGGCTTGAGCTGCTCAATCTGATCTGCGGTAAGGTGTCTACTGAGTTCAATGCTCGCAAAACCGAGGGCTTTTAGTTCATCAAACAGCACGGCACCATCAGGCTGTTTCAACGCATTCCACATTGTTGAAATTGCTAACATTTTTCTGCTTCACTGTCCTGAATGATAACTTTTCTACCTTCGACCTTTAGTTGGCCTTGCGCGTACCACCTAATAACTTGTGGATAGAGTTTATGTTCTTCAATCTGAATCCGGGCGTGCAAACTTTCTTCATCGTCTGTGTCCAAAACTGGGACAACCGCTTGTGCAATAATAGGACCTGAGTCAACTTCTTCATCAACGAAGTGGACGGTAACACCGGTCACTTTAACCCCATACGCCAACGTATCGGCGACTGGCTGTGCGCCCGGAAACGCTGGCAGGAGCGTCGGATGCACGTTAATAATTCGGTTCTGGTACCTCCGGACAAACGGAGGTTGAAACAGTTTCATAAAACCTGCAAGTACTATCAGTTCCGCAGCATAACGCTCAATCTGCTTTGAAATCTCCGCGTCAAAATCGGTTCGATTGTCAAAATCTCGGGTTCTGACAACTTGTGTTGGAATGCCGGCGGCTTTCGCCCGCGTGAGTGCATACGCCTTTTCCCGGTCGCTAATCACAACAGCGATTTTGATGCTACAAGTTTCGTCTCCATGTAATTTTTCTATCAGTGTCTGCAGATTGGTACCGCTTCCTGAAACAAGAACTGCTATTTTCATATCTCATCGGATTAAAACACGGTTTATCGCTTAGATCGACAAAAAACTCTATTTCTTTACCAATATGAATTATTTGAGGTGTGGCCCCCTGGGATGGGTATCCATACGCCGCCGGTTCTCACAGCTACCTCATGTTGGAAATCGTCGTAAGTGCCAATAACGCTGACTATAGCGTGTTTGCCTTGCAAAAGTTGGATAGTGGCTAACGCTGAGTACTTGCCCTTAGCAGGTTCATCCGTAACCAAAATCAGATAAAGTTGTGCGTTTGTCCGTAATTTGACCCGCCGCAGTCCTTCCTCAATGGCATCTAACAGCGTTTCATCCTCTTGGTACGGCAGAGCTGCGATTTTCTGAATCTGCACCAGCGTTTGCGGTGGACTGAAAACGTTTACCATATTTACGGAGGCACGCGTACGGAAACGCACCACGCCGATTTCGTAATCAATGAATGCGTTATCCCAATTTCGAAGCATCAACTCGAATTGCTTCAGAAGGTTAGGCAATTTATCCTCCATGCTTTTGCTACTATCAATGAACAAGATAATATCAACCGGAGTGTGGCTGTGTTTTTGAAGCAGATGATCTCCAATCTTTTCGACGTTTGTCCATTCTGCAAGGCGTAATGTCTGTGCCATAGCCCGCGGTGTCGTAGCGGTGTTGAGATGCATAAGAGGCGGGGCATCTTCAGGAATAACGTGCCATTTACCTCCGGTTTGTGTTGCCAGTGCCTGATGCTCAGCTGTAGGAAGCCCGAGGACGTTGACATAGATACCGAATTCACGGCAGTAGGCGATAGCATCACTCACCGTCAGTCCCTCAAGGCTTGTGAACGGTTCATCTGTCACGAGAATAAAATGTCTTTTGGAGGTAGGACGAAATTGGAGCTCCTTCACCGTCTGGACAATTGCATCGAGCGCGTTTTCGTCTTGATGCGGCATGATTGTTCGGATGGCCCGTTTATAGACTGAAAGATTTTTTGTCAACTGCAGCACGTTAATTGTGTTTTTCTTCTCCTTCGGATCTCCCCAGAATTCTGTCAAACCGAGCGCGTAATCAATTTTAGAGGAACGGTATACGTCAATCATCTCTGTCAAATGTTCTGCAACTGCTTTGATATTATTCCTCATACTCCCACTCGCATCAATTACAAACACGACATCAATTGGACCGCCCTCACTCGTGTCAACAATCTGCTGAGCAAGCCCTTTCATCAGTTTGTTAAATCGATTCTGGGAAATAACGGCCGGCTTTTTTCTGTCAAATGCAAAATCGCTATCACCCTCTACCTCTGTGATATCGAGGAGCCTAGTGGTCCCTTCTTGTCCATGGTCTCGCAGTGGCGCGCGTTGAATACCTAACTTCCCACTTCGTTTTGAACCAAATGAACCTGTTCCTGAAACACCAGCTACTTCCGTTGTAGAGAGCTCTTGGGCCAAGTTCCGAAGAGCACGAGACGTTGTACTTACCTCGGATGGAACCTCCGGTTCAAGAGGGGCTTGCTTAAGACGTGGTTCAGTGCGATTTACTAGAGGGACTGACCTGATACTCGGTTGAATGCCTATTTCCGGCGTGATACTTTCAACCTTTGCGATAGGTACGTTTGCAGAAACATCACGCGGTGTCTCATGAAAACGAAGTATGCTCTTTTTCGGACGCGATTTTGGTTCCTTCAAGACCTTCCCTACTGCAATCAGTTCTGCCTCTATGCTCACTGTGTTTGATGATATTGGCTTCTTCTGCACTACGACGTAAAATGTCAGGACGAAAAATACGAGGTGTAATATTAACGATATAAATAAAGCACTACTAGTTATAGATTTTAGTCTCGCTTCCGTAAAAACCTGATTGTTTCGTTTTCGCGGTAGGCGCGACTTCAGGTTGTGAGCTCTAACATTTTTTCTATTCAAACTTCTTAAACGAACGTTTGGGTTCTTCATGCCGAATTACCTCAAATGAGATTAACTTTTCGCTGGACAGCGGATACGTTTTTTTCAACGTGTGCTGAGAAAAATCTGCGCTCTGGTTTCCGCGCGGTGCGTAAAGCGTTACACCGACCATGCTAAAAACAGCGAAGGTCAGCACAAACGTGTAAATCGGACTGTGTGTTTGAATATTCTGTCTTATCCATCCGAACAGTGGTTCTAAAAGCCGCGGATTCTTGTGTTTTTTATACCTCTCAGTATCGGAATGTGTATGCAAGTCGAAATCTTGTCTTTCAGGAGACTTGCGAAGAGGCCACCAAGACAGACAGGACTGCTGCTGTACATTCATTGCTTGTGCTTTTGCGATTACTCCTGCTACGAAGCCATTGGATGCTTTAACCGGCTCCACGTGGCGAAGAAACAGGTCTGTCTCTTCCAGCCTTAATACGTGAGACGCGCAGCTCGGACATCGTTTCAGGTGTTGCCGGATGAGAATCCCTTTCCATGTTGGCAATTCCTTGTCGATATAGGCGGACAGTTCAATAGAGATTCTTTCTGGGAGTGTCAACTTCTCCGAACAATTCCCGACAAGCACTTGTAGTTTCTTACAAGAAAACGTGGGTGGATGGTTTCTCACTTGCCGCTGTGCATGTTTTGGTAGAAGCGATCGGCTCGCCTGGTCCTTGTCTTTATAGTTTTTCATCGGTTTTTTCCCCAAATCCGGCTTTAATAAGCAATTTTTTCATTCTTTGGCGTGCTCGGTGAATCAGTGCTTTCACTGCACCAACGGAGCAATTCAAAATTTCAGCAACCTCTTCATAACGTAAGTCTTGATATGTGACGAGCGTTAGCGCGAGACGTTGATTTTCCGGGAGCTGCTCGAGTGCTTTTCGGACAATTTCGCGCTGCTCCTTTTTCTCGCACATCACATCCGGCAAGTAGCGTGTATCGTGCATGATGTCCGAGTGATACACATCCGTCTGTTCTTCTACCATATCTTCAAAGAAATAGGTATTCCGGCGAGAGCGATTGCGAACCTCATTTTTACATAAATTGGTGGCGATCGTGTAAAGCCAACTTTTAAATGAGGCTGAAGGCCGGTACCGGTTCGCATTTTTGAAGACCCGGAGGAATGTCTCTTGGGAAAGGTCCTCGGCGCGATGATAATCGTTTATGGAGCGGTGAATGTAGTTGATTAGTGGATCTTGATACCGGTGAACCAGTAACTCAAATGCACTCATGTCGCCTTTCGCGCATTTTGCAATCAAATCTTCGTCTGAAACAAACATGAATTCCACTCCTTTTGTGCGGAATCATCAAGTAACTCAGATAAAGGTATAGGCCCAAAAATCTCTGCCGGGTTACGCCACGGGGCGTTTCTGCCACTATTTCTTTCCGGCTGTTAGTTTGAGTCGCATCGCTGCTTTGTAAGCGTCTACTGCCTCCCGTCGCTTCCCTTGAAACGTGTAAACCGCTGCTAGTTCAGAGTGCAACTCGGCGTTCTGAGGCATAAACTGGATCGCGCGCGTATAAACATCAACAGCTTCATCGTAGCGTTTCAGTAGTCGATACGTAGCAGCGAGGTTGAGATGTACCATTACTTCACTCGGTTCACACGCAATCGCCATTTTGTAAGCATCTATGGCACTTTCATAGGCACCCAGCATAAAACGTGCTAATCCGAGATGAAAGTGTGCCTCTGCTGATTCATAGTTGTGTTGAAGGGCGGCTTTAAATTCTTCGATCGCCTTTGTATACTCCCTTGCGTTTAATGCATCCGCGCCCTGTTTCAAGTGCTTTGATACTGTCTGATGAATGTGAAGAGCTACGTATCCACGATGGATGTGTGCTTCTTGCTTCCGTTTTTCGGATACTGTCGGTTCGCCTTGCGTTCTTGCAACAGTAGTCGTCTGTGAACTGTGCCCTGAGTTTTGATTCTGATTTTCTTTTGACATTTTTCACAAAGGTTTTAAAAATTGCTACGGGTATGCAACACGGAATCCGATGACGAATTCAGCGTATCCCGTGCTAAAAAAATCGTAACTGGTGCAGGTACTATAGTCGTGGTTGTAGTACCAGGCACCGCCGCAAGCCACCCGAAATTGCTCCTTATCATCATAAGGGGTGCCTGTCCATTCCCAGACATTGCCGAGCATGTCGTAGCAGCCGAAGGGACTGATACCGTCAGGAAACGCGCCAACAGGAGTCGTCCCCCCGGCTCCAAGTTCTGCCGTGTTGCACCGCGGTTTGTCAATTTCATTGCCCCATGGAAACAGTCTATCATCATTCCCACGTGCGGCGTACTGCCACTCTGGAAACGTGGGTAATCTACCACCGGCATAACGGGAATACATTTCCGCATTTTCGCATGTCACCCAAACAACCGGATGGTCACCCTTATTCTCCGGGTAGCTCCCATTAATCCAATCTGGAGGTGGTTCACTGCCAGTGTCCTGAACGAACTGATAGTAGTGCGCGTTCGTCACCGGATAGACACTCATCTCAAATTTGTCAATCTCCAAAGGTGCACATTCTTCACCAATGCGTGCTGTTCCGCTAGGAATACGAACGGTTGCAGTTAGCACCTTCAGTGCTGCATTGCGAACCTGTTTATCCGGATGCCCAAGTGCGTAACCGAGCGGTGAGATAATTTCCCCAACCGGTGGCGTTGTCAAAATTGGCCTCTTCTCCCAACCGAGTTCCATGCTTAACAGTAGAAGCACCGCATCAGATAGCGATTCCTCAAAGTGCCACAACCAATAATCAGAGAGTAGTTGCTGCAACGCTTCTGTATCACCACGTTCAGTACGCGCAAGGCGGGATGCCTTTGCCTTTGAGATATTGAGAATATTTTGGCTTGGAATGTTATTCAAAACTGCCATTTTATTATATTATATCATAAAAAAAGAATTTTGTGCAAGGTATTTTTCTATTGTCACTTACCCCTTTTTTTTGAGAGTAGTCTGTGTGTGATATTGTTAGGTTTATCTGTGAGAAAAGTGGCAGGATAAGTATTCTTTATTTCTCCTTTCAGGAGAGATAAGATTACCTTTTAACTGCCACCCACTAGGCAGTGCTGTTGTGCCAACTCAGAATGGTTTTTTCAAAACGAGATTTCTAAATCCGAAGCCACTCTTTATATCTCGGAAGCCTTGTTCAATCTGCATGCGTCTGAGGTATTTTATCATAAACCCACTGCTTTCCTCACGCTTTTCCAAACAAAAACCTTTCACCACAAACCTTCAAAAAAAATGGGGTTAGTGACAATGTGGTGACAATGGGCTTGCGATGGATGAAAATGACATTCAGGCATCACTCGATAATTGAACGCAATTCGCTATCATGCTAGCGGCGGCAGCTGCCCCACAAGCTTCACTGTCTCTAGACTCACCGACACAACCCGTCCGATTAATTCCACAATATATTTCGGGGCATCCGCACGGTTCGGATCGTTCACAATACCGCTCCGTTTGTCTACCTTCACACGATACCCATCCACTACCCACTCCAACGCACTACGCGCACCTAAACGATACGCAAAAACCTCATCCGGAATACCGGCTATCGTCAGGAAGTCGTTGTAGTCCAACTGCGTCTTCTCTTTCGAGAATCTCATCTTCTCTACGCGCCAATCCCGCTGGACATTAGGTGTCTCAATAAACTGCAAGCCTGCAGATTCGGGCTGCGTTTCATAGTTGACGTGAAGTTCTGCTAACCGCGCACCAATGTTCACGAACGCCCAGAAATCTGGTGCAAATGGGATGTGAGGTAAATCGCGCTTGAGATTCATCTGATAAGTTTCGCGATAGTCCGGCTGATGCAATAGCGCATAGATGTAATGAAAGATGTCCCACTTGCTGATAGTGTCCTCGCCGTAGTGAGTTCTGAACGCTGCCAATGCCCACTCCGTGATGTTTTCACGGCGGTTGCTGCCGTCCTCGGCGTAGATATAGAAAGGGAAACATTGCGTTTTTTCAAATCCCACATCTAAATTGGGAATCATATTTGTTGCGAGACAACCAAAGCCTTTCCAATTTCCAACACCCGCTACACAAATTACCTGGTTTTCCTTTTCTGTCTCAGGAGTCGGAAAGATGAAACGAAAGAGTCCGGGCCGGTCTACTAGCATCCGATCAAAGTAGAGCGCCCGCTTCGTGAAAGGGCGGTAGAGGCATCGCCGCAGTTTTGAGTCATTAAATTCAGCGAAATGTCCGCTATTCAGATGCCGTTTTAACGTGGAACTCCATTTAATTTTCGTGGCATCAGCATCCACAAAATCATCAACGTTGGCACCTCGAGCGCTCTGATGCTGCCACTTGAAAACTTGCATGTTGTAGTTCTCAATCATCCGCTGCATATTTTGAGAGAGCGCTTGGGCGTTGAAGTTGAGGCTCCACGCATCGCGGTTCGTGCTAATACCGAGGCTGTAAGTTTTGAAAATAACATCCACAGCCTCCCCTTTTGCTTTCTTTGCTTGCTGCGTTCCGAGAGGAATAAAGGTATCAAACGCTGCGTTGAGTCCTTCCGTGAGCCACGTGTATCGGGCATCCGGGGCGATGGTTTGCCACTCAATATTCCCAGCATGTTGGCGTTCATTCAGAAAATCAAACTTCCGTTGTCTGTTCCACAGTTCATCGAGGCGATGGTAACAGATACGGCAGGGCTCCGGTGATTTTTGATGTTTCTTCACAAACAGGTTGATACTGACACCGACCTGGATTCCGAATACATTTGTGTCAGAGACCTTTAAGCCTCGCCTCGCATTGCCCCCCAAGTCCAGAACATAGAGCGCATCGCAGTCGGCCGCGAGGTGTTTCCGCATCCCGTCGAAAGCCAATCCGTCAAGGAAGCTATTGTTCGTTATCAAGGCGACAATACCTTCATCGCCTATCCTATCCAACCCCCATCGAATTGCCTTCACATACGGGTCATACAGCTTATTTTTTAGGGCCGCCTTAGAATCCTTGGCGTATGTCTCTGCGATGCGTTTATCCATCGCCGGATACTGCCGATTTTTGTTGTTATCGTTCTCATTCACCTGGCCAGCGTTGTAGGGCGGATTCCCGAGAACTACAAACATCTCCGACGCTTTCTGACGCTCCACCCGGGCCGTGTTTTCACGCGTGAAGAGTTGCGCCTGCTCTGATTCAAGCAACTCAAACGTATCAACAAGGCAGATGCCTTCAAACGGCAGGTATTCACCCGTCCGGCGGAAATATTCATGCTCTATGTTCAAACTGGAGATGTAATACGGCAACAGCATCAGTTCGTTGCAGTGGAGTTCCGCCCGGTATTTCTCCTCCAACATTGTGCCTTCAATGTCTTGCATCAGACGCACGATGAAGTTACCGGTACCAACGAACGGGTCGATGATGTGAACACCCGGCTCGGAAAGCGAACGGTTAAACTCGGTTTCTAAGAGGTATTCCACACTTTTCACCATGAAATCGACTATCGGTTGCGGCGTATAGACAATCCCATGCGTATCCGCAACCTCTATAGAGAATCCTTGGAAAAACTGCTCGTAAACCGTGTTCAAAAAATGTTGTTTTTGCGAGAAATCCGTGCAGAGCGTAGCCGCTTGCTCAATCGCACGATAGAACGGCTCAAGACGCCGCATGAAGCCGTCTCGACTGAAAGCGTGGTGCGTGAGTGCATCAATAACGGTTTCAATGTCGCGGGCGATGATATTTCTGCGTGTAAAATCCGGATTATCAAAGACGGTGCGGAAAATGCGTTCTGTGAGCAGGTGTTGGATGAGCATCTCTTCCACTGCGGCTTTAGACAGATTCGGATTGATTGATGCGCGGCACTGCCGGTAAAAATCAGCAAAAGCGCTGGTGAAGCGTGTATTGGTTTGGTGCTGTTGCCGGATGAGTTGAGCGAGTTCTCGCCCGAGCGCAGGGACCCTCTCTTTGAATGCAGAAACAGCGGCATGCCACTTCTCAATCGCGGCAAACGGCTCTGAAAACAGACGATGCACTGCCTCAAGGAGCCTGTCAGGCTGCGTCATGTCTACGTCAAGCACTCTCTTGTCGTTCTGATAGAGGACACCGCGCTGCGGCGTGTAGAAGAAGATATTGGATGTCGGGTAACCCGCGTCAATCTTTCGTATGATTTCGCGCTCCAGATCATCTGCCATATCTTTCGCTTCACAATAAGCGAAAGGGAGTTCGTATTCGTCAAGAATCGCACCGTCAAGCACGATACGGTTTCCGCGTTCCGTACGCATAGCATATTGCGGCACAAATACCGCCTCTACCTGTCGCGCACACGTTTGCAGCAGCGTCCCCAGCGGAATACTCACCGCACCTTCGTGAACGATGTGGCTCTGTTCGTAGCGTTCCAGCGTCGTGTAGTAGTCACGGACAGATTTACTGTTGGAGTTCAGCCTCAAGTTTTGCATGCCTTTATCATAGCAGAATTCAAAACAAATAGCAAGCCGATTTTCCTCTGTGAATGTGAAAATCAAACTTTTCTAAACCAAATTTATTTAGGAAATCCGTCTAAACACTTAATGTGACGATGAACACGAATTTTTATGTAATTTACGTCATATAAAGCACGTTTAAGTACTGACATATCAAAAAAGGTGGGGTCCTACCAAGGTTAGCTAAGCGAAAGCGCTTATTCTGATTATTTTTCCTTCTGCCACCACTATGCTATGAGGAACTACGCCTCAGCTGTGCCCTCGCGTCACCTGACTTGGCTACTTTCTTAATGCAAGTGTCTCATTTCCGTGCACAGATGCCCAGGGCATCTTTGTGGAACGAAATAATTAACCCATTCATTCCCGGTAACCCTTGCAAGTAGTTATAGGCTTGTTTCACTTTAGGTTGACAACAACGTATTTTGGGTGTTATACTATACATGCTGCATTCAGTTTTGTCTGATGCTTAATTCGGTTTTTAACTTGCTATGTGATAAAAATTCATCTAAGATATTTTGAAAAAATGTAGAACCTATTTCATACTTTGGAAGTGCGCGTTCCTTACGATGAGATGACTTTAGGGTACCGGCTTCAGGAAAATATGGTGCCCTGATACAGGAGGATTGAATGACAAACAACAAGAAGCTGCTCAGTTGGGTTGAAGAAACCGCGAAATTATGCCAACCGGATAACATCTATTGGTGCGACGGCTCTCAAGAAGAGAACGACCGGTTGTGTGAAGAATTGGTTCAGAAAGGGACTTTTGTCCGCTTGGATCCGGAGAAGCGGCCGGGGAGTTACCTCGCGCGTTCTAACCCGGAAGATGTCGCCCGTGTTGAAGGGCGTACCTTTATCTGTGCAAAAAACCCAACTGAGGCAGGACCGACGAACAATTGGCACGATGCCGATGAGATGAAAGCGACGTTAAACGGACTTTTCAACGGATGTATGCGAGGGCGTACAATGTACGTTGTACCGTTTAGCATGGGGCCCCTCGGTTCACCTATTTCGCAGATCGGGGTAGAAATCAGCGATTCGCCCTACGTCGTTGTGAATATGCGGATTATGACACGCATGGGCAGCGCAGTATTAGAGATTCTCGGTGAAGACGGCGATTTTGTGCCGTGCTTGCACTCCGTCGGCATGCCACTCGAACCCGGGCAGGATGATGTCGTCTGGCCGTGCGATCCGGATAACAAATACATTGTTCACTTCCCAGAAGAACGTTCGATCTGGTCGTATGGAAGTGGCTACGGTGGCAACGCACTCTTGGGGAAAAAATGCTACGCGCTTCGTATTGCCTCTACTATGGCAAAAAATGATGGCTGGATGGCAGAACATATGCTAATTGTGGGCTTAACGAGCCCGGAAGGTGGAAAAACATATATCGCGGCCGCATTTCCGAGCGCTTGTGGTAAGACGAACCTCGCTATGCTGACCCCAACTATCCCCGGGTGGAAAGCGGAATGCGTGGGCGATGATATTGCCTGGATGAAATTTGGCGAAGATGGGCGACTCTACGCGATTAATCCGGAATCAGGTTTTTTCGGTGTTGCTCCTGGTACGTCAATGGACACGAATCCGAACGCAATGCACACCTTAGCATCCAACTCTATCTTCACGAATGCTGCACTCACGCCCGATGGCGACGTGTGGTGGGAAGAGATGCGTGATGAAGCCCCGGAAACAGTAACGAGTTGGCTAAACGAAGCATGGCACCGTGGCGATGAAAAGACAGCGGCACACCCTAACTCCCGTTACACAACCCCGGCATCGCAATGCCCGATTATCGACCCAAATTGGGAGAACCCAGCAGGCGTGCCGATCTCCGCAATTCTCTTCGGAGGTAGGCGTGCAACGACGGTCCCGTTGGTTTATGAAGCATTTGATTGGCAACACGGCACGTTTATTGGGTCCGCGATGTCTTCTGAGCGTACGGCTGCAGCTGCAGGAACAGTCGGCGAACTGCGCCGCGACCCGATGGCCATGCTACCGTTCTGCGGATACAATATGGGTGACTACTTCGCGCACTGGCTGCAGCTTGGGAAACAGACGGCTGAAAGCAAACTCCCCAAAATTTTCTATGTCAATTGGTTCCGGAAAGATGCAGACGGCGGCTGGCTGTGGCCCGGTTTTGGCGAAAACAGTCGTGTGCTTAAATGGATTGTGGAGCGCGTCACCGGAAAAGGCGAGGCAGTAGAAACGCCGATCGGATACCTTCCTGCACCTGGTGCAATTGATACCAGCGGCTTAGACGTAACCCAAGAACAGATGGAAGAACTCCTGAAAGTTGATGTGGAAGAATGGCTTGGCGAAATTCAATCCATTAAGGAGCATTACGAACGTTTTGGCGATAGGCTGCCGACAGCGTTATCGGATGAGTTAGCAGCACTGGAAGCCCGTTTGCGCACAGCAGAGTAAATTAATTGATGTCTTGTTTAGCGTTGAATGGCAAGCGTGGTTAGCCTTCCTTGCCATTTTTCTTCTCATGGCACGCTTCTGGAAATCGTTCCCATAAGGATTCAGAGACGTGTCTGGATGGGGATATCAAGATGAATCGGATTCACATAATAAAAGGAGTTGGCAATGGAGGAACAGACCTACCGTGTTGCACCGCCGGGATTTACACCGGCACAGTGGAAAACGTTCAACGAAGATGGTATTATCTTTATTGAAGATGCCATCTCCGACGAAGACATCCAACGTTACATTGATGGGATAGACCGGGCTGCGGAGGCTCACCCGAAATATACACCAGGTGGGTATTTCGGGGTGGAAAACATCGTTGAACGTGACCCGGTTTTCACAGAGCTCATAGATCATCGTCGACACGTCGGTTTTGCCTACGATTTGTTCGGCGAATTGCTCAAGTTGCATCAGAGCCAGTTTTTTCTCCGCCCTCCCGGAGGCAAGCAGTATAACCAATGGCACCCCGACGGTGCACGGGCACTCCCTTACGGTGTCTTTTCCCCGCAATTGCCCCTTACAAATCAGAATTGGGTACTGGCTAACCGACCTGCCGACAGAGAAAATGGGCAACCTGGTTGTTTTACCGGGTAGCCATCGGCATCAGTATATGGATGGCTATGATACGCACAAAAGCATCCATGGCGAAAAACTCATCTGCCTGCGGAAAGGCACCATGACAGTTTTGATTCAAAACAACGAAGGGCTCCGACGAGATGTACATCGGATTTAACAATACATAACCCTTGATGGGGCTGAAATATACAAAAAGATGCATTCCTGCATCTGGCATCGTGTGGAACAGAACGAGAGTGATGTGGTGCGTTATAAAATCTTTGTTGCGTACTGTCCATCTTGGCTGACTCCGGCAGATCGGTTTCATTCGTCGCCAGAGTGGTTGAAAACGCTCAACCGCGAACAACGCATCATTATGCGGAGTTACAGCCATGCATACCACAATGCGAAACCACCTGCGTCAGAATTCCCGCTGTTCTTGGAACGAGATACCACTACTGAGGCAGATACTGGGGCGTATAGTGAACATGTGCAGCTGCACCGACGGAAACGCCTGACGATGCATGAGCGACTTGCTTCACAATTGTAGCCGGGTATTTCGTCTCTTTCAGCCCATCAGCGCCTGATATTTTTTCGTATAGTGCAGCACAACACCAATCTATGCTATGATAACCCTTGTACAAATCTCGTCGGAGATTTTCTATGCTATGAATCTAAACATCTAAAGGCTCTGGCGAGATTTGTGCTAAGGTGTTCATAAAATCAATCAGTGTTGTGCTGAAATATACTAAAAAGCGAAAATTATGAAAACATTTTTTCTTAAAGACATGCAGTACCGCCGGGCCCGTGCGATGCTAACCGCACTCGGCATCACTGTGCTCATCTCCCTAATTCTGTTGCTAGGCGGTATTATGAACGGCATGCAGATTCAGGCTCGGCAGTACGTTGAGTCTACCGGCGCGGACATTTGGGTCTCTTACGAGGGCTCCGGTGGTGCTTTCATCGGATTTTCGCTGCTCGCTGAAGAACACATGGTATTCCTTAACTCAGAGCCAGGCTTAGTAGCGAATTCTGCATCACCCTTGATTTTCGCACAAGCGAGACCTACAGTGCATGGAAAATCTACGAAGGCAATTGTTGTCGGCTATAAAGCAGGGCAGCTGGGCGGTCCCAAGCAAGCAATTGAAGGCAGAATGTTCACAGGAAGCCAATTCAAGGATTATAGGCCCGAAGACCCAATTCCTTATGAGGTCGTTGTCGATGAAAAGATGGGACTTGAGATCGGCGAGCAGATTACGCTTGGTAATGAAAAGGCCCGGGTTGTCGGGAAAACGAAGAGCTTAATGTTTGTTTTGGATACACCATTACTGTTTATGGATGTTCGTATTGCTCAGAAGTTACTCTTCGATAACTACCCGCATGTTAATATGATGATTGCCAAAAGCAATGAAAATGCAGCGCCTGCACAGCTGGCTGCAACTTTAGACAGTTACGAAACTATTGACGCGCACACTGTCCAGCAGACACTTGGAAATATCATTGAGTACTATGTTGACGAACCGATGAAAGCGGTGCAATTCCTGCGGGTCATGCTCTGGTTAGCGGCGGGCCTCCTCGTCGGAATGATTACTTATGTGACGATGCTCGAAAAGACACAGGAAATCGGAGTGCTGAAGGCCATTGGTGCCTCAAACAGATATGTTATGGGGATGCTCTTGAAGCAGGTAGCACTGATTTCTGTGAGTGGTGTTGTGTGTGGCTTAATTCTCGCCTATCTGTTTGCGGCCGTGGCTCCAATTTTTGTTGCAGTCCACTTTGCTGAATCGCTCATCGTAGCAGGCATCAGTCTGATTGTGTGTGGTGTAAGCGGCTATTTAGCAGCCCGTAAGGCAATTCGCGTAGATCCGATGATAGCGTTCCGAGGGGAAATTTAAAGGCGCATCCACACGATTTTTTCGTATACTGTAGCACAACAACTACTGCTGTTTTGATATCACTGTTTTTACATAACAACTGCCTTTATTGTGCTGAAATATACAAATAAAAGGGGGCATTATGGCAGCGATTGTAGAAGGAACCGGATTAACCAAACGTTTTGGAGCAGGAGATGCAGCCGTCATCGCAGTCAATTCTGTAGATATCCGAATCGAAGCCGGGGAATTGGTGATGATTATGGGCGATAGCGGATGCGGAAAAACAACCTTGATTAGCCTCCTCGGCTGTATTTTGACACCAGATGAGGGTGAACTCCAAATTGATGGTGGCTCTATTGACGGGCAGGTGCAAGACATGAGCGTGGTACGCCGAGAGAAAATTGGGTTTGTCTTTCAACTGTTTCATCTCCTTCCCTACCTGACTGCGCTCGAAAACGTGATGATTGCTATGGACATAGCCCGAACGGATACAAATGATGCAGCGTCACGTGCTGAAGCACTGCTCGCCCAGGTCGGGTTAGCCGAACGCCTCCATCACCGTCCTGCTCAGCTGTCAGGCGGTGAAAAACAGCGTGTCTCTTTTGCGCGTGCCCTCGCCAACCGGCCGAAAATTATCTTCGCCGACGAACCAACTGCGAACTTAGACAGCCGCCAAAGCGATAACTTAATGGGCCTCATTCAGGAACTCCGCCAAGAACACCAAACCACTATCGCCATAGTCACTCATCACGAAGGTTTGAAATCAGATGCAGACCGGGTTATCCACATGAAAGATGGAAGGATTGTTACTGCATGAACAGAAAGGCGCTTGCTGCCCTGACTGCTGGAATGCTCGTTTTCGTTTTTAATCTAAATTTTTCGGTTTACTCTGAGGCGGAAAAATCGCCTGCTCCCTCTTTAAACACCGGATTACATGCCCTGGGGTTATCCTTTATTGACGGCAATACTTACACCCGCTTTCAACTTCAGCCGGATATTCCGCTTGGCAAAATCGGCATCGGATTGGGTTTAGTTGTCCTTTACAACCCGCTTGCTGAAGCGGCTGAACCGCAATTTCTCGCTGAAGACGCAGAATCTTGGGACAGTCCAAGCACCTGGTTGCGGTTAATTCGTTACATCCGCTACGGGCAGCCTTACGATGCGTTTCACTTCCGTTTTGGGGAATTAGATTACCTAACAATCGGGCACGGGTTAATTATGTCCGGTTATTCTAACCACGATAGGCGCGGGATACGTCTGAATTTCCGCGGTTCAAGCAATAAATTTGGGGTGGAGACGGCGCTGAATGATTTCGGAAATCCGACTATTTTTGGCGGGCGCACGTTCATTCGGCCCTTCCAAGGCCCCGAAGAGAGTAACCTCTATACCAGATTCGAACTCGGAGCTACTTACATTACTGACATAGATCCAATCCTGGTGGAGATAGGCGAAGAGCCGCTAATAGGCGTTGGTGTTGATGCAGGGCTCCCTATTTTTGAAACGAGCACGTTTCGCTTCGACCTGTATGATGACATCGCTTTCCTTAATACCTTAGCCAATACTGACGAAGAAAACGCTTCCACGACAGAACTTGCCTGGGGCAACGCCATTGGTGTTGGGTTTTCTTGGACAAAATCACTCTTTAAACTTGAGTACCGGATTCTGGGAAACGGTTTTTACCCTTCCGTGTTTGATTACACCTATGAACCGGCGAAAACAGTGGATGCAATTCCGAATCGAGAACACGCTACAGCAGTACAAAGACGCGGATTCTTTTCAGAACTCAATTGGAATCCGAGCCCCCAAATTCATTTCTTCGGTACCTTTGAAGATTACACGGACAGTGAACCGAAACTCTATCTTGGGATAAGCGAGTCCGAGTTAATCCCGCGCATCGCGTTTCGGGCATACTACACAAAACGCGATATTGGTGAGTCTGGTGAGACCGGTTTCTTCTCGGACCTGTTCGATCTTGACGAAAAGTCTGCGTTTGCGGTTGAAGTGCGCTACGAGCTCTTACCGGCTATTGAGACGATTATTACGCACGAATACCGGTTCCGGCGCGTTACAACAGCGGACGGAATTTCGCAGTTTGAACCGATTCATAAAACGTCGTTTATGGTAGGCAGTACAGCGAATTTTTAACGTCTGGAAACTGAGCTCAGCAAATCTCTCCCACAAGCAGATAGGTGACAGAAACATCCGGATTGGCAGATTGTTCTTAAGGACGGGCAATGAACCTTGATAGGACTGAAATATACAAATATGCGGCACCTAAGGGTCTCCGGCGAGATTTGTAAAGATTTTAGAAAAACATCAGATGGTAACGTGCTGAGATATACAAAAAGACGAGATTTTTCACAGGTTTTAACATTGCAGCAGCCTTGTTACGGGCTCCTGTAGACGAAAGAACGATATAACCCTTCACCACTGCCGAGGCCAAATTCAACGTTATCGTCGCTTTTACCGGACTTGTCGCAAAAAATGTTTCCGTAGACGTGTCCATCACCGAATGCTGCGTTTGATATTTCAAACGGATATATCCAAACAGCTTTTTCGTATATCTCCGTACCATCAACGCTTATAATTTTGACGGTACGGAGATATACAACTCAGACATGTTGGATATTCAGGCTCGATTGAATTTTGCTGTCTACCCGAAGGAAACCCCCAATTTGACACTCCGTTCCGGATGTTTATCCATTTCCTCGTAGGCTCGTGCGGAATCAGCAAAAGGCACCACTGGAGCTACGATATCCTCACACTGGAATTTTCCATCAGCGAGCCATTTCCAGCAAGTGTCAATGATCCGTCCGAAATTCCAACGTGGATGGTCGCGGTTAGGGTCGCTGTTCGCGCGTGCGAAGATGAGGTTCGGGATATTGAAATGCGCCACGGCACCGAGGTCAAGCCCGCCAGTACACTCCTTTGCCCAACCGGCGACAACAACGGTGCCTTCAAATGCGACGCTGCGGATGGCATCGTCAAGCGCGTGGTAGTTCGCACTCGTTTCAATGGCAACATCCACACCGAGGCCGCCGGTGGCCTCCTTTAGCACTTCTCCAACGTCGCAGGCGGTTGGATCTAAAACGAGGTCTGCGCCGGTTTTCTCAGCGACGGTGCGTCGCCTCTCAATCGGGTCTACGGCGACGACGAAATCAGCGCCTGCGACATGTGCAAATTGCTGCGTCACTAATCCTATTGCGCCAAGTCCGAAGACAGCCACCCGGTCACCGACGCGCACCTGACCGTCGCGAATTGCCGAAAGCGCAAAATGCGCAGGATCGTAGCAGACAGCCTCTTTCCAGCTCATCCGTTCAGTCATTCTCAGCAGTCGTTCCGCTTTCCACGTGTGCGTCTCCTTCAGGTGACCGTGTCCTGCGACACGTTCACCGAGCTTAACGTTTTCAACTTCAGCCCCGAGCTCAACAACTTTACCGACACACATATTTCCAAGTCCTTGCGGGAATCCTGCACCGCGGAGTCCGTAATACATTGTCATCTCGGTGCCGCGTTTCGGGGCACCGAATTCAACTTGGACTCGGACGCTATCAGCCGGTAGAGGTTCGTCTCGATATTCCCTCAAGACCGGTTGTCGAGGGGCAAGGGCAACTAATTCTTTTGGCATGGCTTTCTCCTTATGTGAATTTGTTTAAGAAGTTCTCCCTGCAAAGCAGGACGAATTCCTTAATGCGGAATCCCCAATTGGTGCATTCGACGATGAATCGCTTCACGTGCTTGCTGGAACGGACGAGAGAGAAATTCTAAGTGATCTTCCTCGCCGTGGTGATGTGTTACAGTGCCGGGGGCGTGGTGACGTGCGGTGCTTTGGATATACGACAATCCGCCTTCAATCAATGTGAGCATATAGTTGGCAGTTTCAGAGTCAAACATCCACCATTCTCCGCCGACGGCGATATAGACAGGGGAGGTATGGGCGATGATGCCGCGTCCCCATCCGTCATGGTGTGGAACGGCTTGGGCATAGCCGGGACCGCCACATCGCGCTGCAAGCCATGAATGTTTGTTAACTTTTACGTTCGCTTTCAGGCGCAATTGCCGAGTGCCATTTTTGTCTTCTGTAGACGCAACAACGCGGCCTGCTTGAACGATTTCTAAGGTATGAATCGGGAAAATCGAATCGGCGGCTGCCTCCACTTCAACCGTACCGCCGTTACCGGGTAGGTTAATCGTGCTACCGACCGGTTCGCCGTTAACAGTCAGCCGAATCATCGGTCCGCCGCTGAGGAACGTGTTGCCTGCCCGCATGTATTTGCACCAATTGTCGTAGTTGAATTCCTCATCAGCCGGAATGTGAACGTAGGTACGATACACGCCAACCGGTACATCACTGCTCATCTTATCGGTTCCACCAACGAGAGGCAACTTGTACCCACAATTAAGGTAGCGATAGTATTCAATGTGGCCATACATCGCGTTGGTTAGATATTCAACGGCATCGACTCTGCCGGTTGCGATGAGCGTGGCGGGTTCGCAGTTCGGGTTCGGAATGTGCGGCAAAACGACGGTGCCGCCTTGTTCGTGACATGCATCCGCCCAATGTGATAGCGTAACTTCCAGATTCCCCCCGAGCTCCGCTTCGCCGGGACCATCGGAGCACCACGGAGAAATGTGTTCCTTCAAACCGAGCAGTGTGAGATGTCCGAGGAGATGTTGGCGATTTTCTTGGGTGGCATAGACTATGCTACGCCCGTCATCCGATACGGTGGGCCTGCCGATGAATTCCTCGGTATTTGTGAAGAGATGCCCCCATTGAGAGAGGAGGAGGTTGACGACACCAAGGTCCTCCCCTTGTGCTTCGGTATGCGCGCCTTGTGTCGAGAGAAAATGGACATGGGTATCGCCGCTAAAATAGCGTTCATCGTTCATATTACACCAACGCTTGAGCCGCAGCTTCAATTCGCGTTGTCCCGGTTTTATCTCAACGGTGGTGCGCAACGGCGTATATTCATAGCCGCGAGCGACATCTACGATGACATCGCCGCGAGGCAGCCATCCCTGACAGGTGCCGTCAATGTAGGCGTAACTGATTTGCCCGAGCCGGACATCTCCTCCGACATCTATATGCCAAGTCCCCATGTTGGAATTAACATGCGCATGGTGGCCATGTGGTGCGTACGGCACTCCATGAGGAGAACGGAAATGGATGCGGCACGGCACCGGTTTGCCGGTGTCCTCATCAACAACGGTGGTATGCACCCAGTTTCTGCCAGTGTCAATGATTTCTACCTTGACGCGCTCATTCGGCTGCACACTGCATTTCTCTTGCACCTCGCCCCAGTTAACGGTTCCGAGGGTTTCGCCGTGGTTTTTAATGTCGAGACTGGCAGACGGAGCCGCAGAGACTTCAACGTATGCGGGACTGCTCTTGTTGTTTTGAGCCTCTCCCCAGCCTTTGAAATCATCGTCGAGGAACTGTTCTGCGGAATCTTCAGGTAACGGATAGGGATACGTAGCAGTGCCGCGGTCGACATCGACTTCAATATCAAACGGTTTTTCGACATCGTCAGGATTCTGGAGAGTAATTTTGACTTCGCGTCTCGCACGGCGTGGAATCGGGTCTTCATCTCGGTGCCCAAGCGTTACACCGGCAATCAGGAATTTCTGGGTCTCCGGCTGAATTTCAAGAAGCTCTATTGTTAGATGCGGTTTCGGGTTTTTCCACACCCATAAGTAGTAGTCGCGCGGTCCTCCTTGTGTAGCTTCCGTTTGCCGGTTCCCGGCGGAGCCCCAATTGCCTTCGTGTCGAGGCATCACTCCATCTTTCTCGTCTGGCCAGGCCAGGAAAGGATGTTGCCCCCATCCGGGCGGCACAACCGCAATCTCAAATCGTTCACGAATTGGAACAGTGTAGGTTTCACCACCCGCGTATTGGAAGACATAGTGAGCAATCAGTTTCCCGACCGGCTCGCCCGCAAAAATGTCGGATTGCAAGAGCCGATGGGCGACAATTATGTTCTTTGCGGTGGTGTTAATAGGAATCTTTAAAGGTTCAGTGCTAATACCATCGCCGAAGCCCAAAAAACAGTTGTCCCCTTCTCCAATCAGGAAAGGAAGCCCATGGAACGTTTGTGAACCGACGTTCGGCGTTGCCTGCGAGTTAATGATTCCAACACCGGCATTGCACAAAGTCGAAAGTGAAATAGGTTGGTAGTCTGGCATCATAAGCCCCCTCTGTTCGTGCGTTGTATTGTCGATTTCTCTGTGTGAAGTTATAGTGCTTGCTTGGGATTATAGCAGAAGTGCTAAATTTTTGCAAGGGACGATCAAGAATATCGTTATTTCCCAAAGATGGCAAGGAACTGGCGTGTTAAGTAATTCGCATCCTTTTCTCTACTGCTTGTGCTTCTTATTTTCCAGAAGTTGTGGGAGACAAAAAAGTCAGTAATTTTTAATAAACACCTCGTTTCCTTTGGCGGCACGCTTTTGGCGGTAATTGTTCATACCGTATTGGAGCGACCATTGGCGAATTTCGGCAAAATTGAAGAGTTCTCGAATAATCGGGGAGTCGTCATAGGTAATCAGCCATTTGTGGGGGCACCTTTTCATATTTTCGGCGAACTGTTCATGGTCAAACGAAGTATGCAATGTCCCTTTCACACCGTAGAGTTTAGAGGCTGTCGCCTTCCAATACGGCGGATCTAAAAAGATAAAGACATCCTCGCCTTTTTGGAAAAGTAATTCGGCATAATCGCCGCACGTAATTTTGACATCGGCGAGATATGGTGCGACTTGCTCAATTCGTGTAATTGATGAGGCTGTCCACCGTTTTTCATAAGCCGCGGGCGAATACCCCCCGGAGTCCACTACGCCTGAAAAGGTAATGCGATTTAGCACGAAGAATCTGACCGCACGCTCAAATTCGGAGAGCAGTGTCCGGTTTTGGCTCAGCAGTTCTTTTGTCTTCGTTAATTCTTTAAACAAGGCACGTCCATCTGCAGTGTTTGCACGCGTATCTGTCAACGTTGAGACTAGGTCCGGGACGTTGTCGCGTACCTGCTTCCAGAAACAGTACAGCTCGTAGTTGAGTTCATTAATCCAATACGTATGAATTCGGTTTTGGAAAATACTTCGGATTGCCAAAAAAACGGAGCCGCCGCCCACGAAAGGTTCTCGAAATTCTGAAATGTTCACGGGTATAAGAGGCAGGATGTGTTTTAGTGCACGAGATTTGCCGCCAGGATATCGTAATGGGCTTTTAGCTAGTTTAGGCATAGCGTGGTGTTATCCATATCTGTAATTTGTCATTTTCGGCTGCTTCTTGGTTTAGCAAGGTGAGTTTTTTCCGTTTGCTTTGCCTTAAGCGATTTTCAGGGAGTGTATATTACATCTTTCACGAATCCTTTTAAGTTCAGTGTGCTCATTTCGTCCTCTATACGAGACAAATTTGCGGGTACTTGCATTAAAGTGTGTCGGTTAAATGAACGTCTAAGTTTTTATTTGTTGTTCCGTGTGAAAGTTTGAAGGTTCACAATCAGAAGATGGCTCCCGAATCCGAACAGCACACGGTGCGGGAGCTCACTTCTATAGCAGAAGGACAGTTAAAGCGGTAAGTCAATCGAGCGTCCCTGTTCAGATGACATATAGAATGCCTGCATCAGTTCTGTCAGGTTGCGTCCGTCTTGGATGTTAATAGTCATGGGTTCATCGCGGAGGATGGCGTTAATCCACTGCTGCATCGGTTCAGGTGGTGCTGCGGGGGCGTTGGCGATGTACTCTGCTTTCTCTTCATCGGAGAGTTTGCGGGTTTGAAAGTGCATCTCTCCATGCCCAGCGACGAAAGAGCCTTCCGTGCCGTAAAGTTCCAATAAATTAGGACCAGAACGGTGTATCCAGGCGACATCAATGATGCCGAGTGCCTTGTTCGCGAATTCAACGACGGAGACGCTGTTGTCGTCGATTGGGAAATTCCCGGTAAAGTTGTTAATCTTTGCGATGGCACTTTGGGGTTCCCCCATCAACCACCGGATGACATCCACTCGGTGGCATCCTAGGTCAAACAAAGCTCCGCCCCCGGCCCGTTCTGCGTCTGCGAACCAGGCGCTTGTCCCGCTGAACCATTTGTCAAGTGCGGCGGAGTGCGCGATTCGTCCGCGCCCGAAGGTAAGGGCACCGAGCAGCCCGTCCTCAATCACTTTTTTTGCCAACAGGATTTCGGGATGGCATCGGGACGGTAAGGAAATCATAAACTTTACGTTGGCTTTCTCAACGGCGGTAATAATGGCATCACACCCGGCAACATCAATGGCAAGGGCTTTCTCCGTGAAGATATGTTTTCCGGCTTCGGCGGCAGCAAGCATGATGCGCGGATGGTCGGACGTGATGGCATCGACGGCGACTGCGTCTACGTCTTCACGGCTAAATAACTCATCCAGTTCAGTATAGAAGGGCACCCCGTACTGTTCCGCCGCACTTCTACCCCCGTATTCCTCTTCGTCCCAGACAGCGGCGAGCTCAGTTTCTGGGTTTTCGTGAATTTTCCGGGCGTATCCGCCGGCATGGACATGTGCCATACTCAATTTTGCAACTTTAATCATTAGGTTTCTCCTTATCGGATGCGAGCTACCGAAGAACGGGTAGCGAGGTGATTCCAGCCACGTAGCACCAATTGTACGTTCGTGTGGCGATTTTGGGCTTCAATTTCATCGTCGCCGGCATGCATTTGGACGAGGACGCTTTTTCGCGTCTGTTTAGAACGATTGGGCATGGAGCCGTGCAGCGTAAAATAACTGAAGAAGAGCACATCGCCTGGCTCAGCCTCCAAGATAGTCGCATTCTTAATAGGGTATTGCTCGCTCATCTCAGCGTTCTGTCCACTGCCCATCATGCCGTCGGTTCTGCCGAGGCACTTGTGTGAACCGGGATAGACGCGGACGCATCCCATCTCATCTGTGGCGTGTGAGACATAAATGATTGCAGCTATCATAGTATCCTTGACAGATGGGAAGTACTGCCAATCCTGATGCATCGGGAAGGGCGCCCCTTTTTCTGGCGGTTTGCAGAAAAGTTTCGAATGGTGCAGCATAATATCCGGGCCGAGGATGGCCTCTGTGATGTCAAGAAACTGTTCCTGCAAGAACGCCTGCATCCATACTGCAGAAAAACTCTGTATATTATGGGTATGAATGATAACCGATTCTCCGCCATCCAGGGCATCCATCAGTCTGCCACCCCAGCGAGCATTGACGTTTTCATCACTCTTCAGGAGCTGATCGACGACACGGTCAAAGTCATGTTCCATCGTGTGAATCTCTTCTAGCGAGTACACGCCTTTAGCGAAGTAATATCCGTTTTCGTGAAAAAATGTTCCGATATTTTTTGACATTATGGGTTTGTTACCTCCAAAAATAGTTCCACAAGCCAATTTGATCTGTTCTCAGTTTCCATGAACTCTTGCTGCAGCTGGGTGAGGGTATTAAAAACAACGAGTTGTCCGTTGTTCAAAATGCCGACTTTATTGCACATCTTCGGTACATCCTCAAGACGATTGGTCGCAATGACGATGCTTTTTCCCATCGCCCGGAGCTCGCCCAAAAGCTGTATCATCTCAATTTGGCCTCGTGCATCCAAGGGCGCAAGAGGTTCGTCAAGCAGCCAGAGTTGTGGTTCGTGCAGAAAGGTTTTCGCAAACAGGAGCCGTTGTCGTTCACCTATTGATAACGTGCCGGTTTTTCTATCACGCAGATGCCCGATGTCCATAAGTTCCAGTACAGCGTCAATTGAAGCGGTGCGTTCATCGCGTGCTAAGCGGTATGCAGATGCGAAAAAATTCAGGTAGTTTTCTCCAGATAATTCTGGGTATCCCTCAAAAGCTGCCGGTACATATCCGATGAGTGGTCGCACTTTCTTCAGGTTCCGAAACGCGTCGCAGTCATCAATAGAGAGTGTGCCGGATGTGGGTTCCACCAGCGTTGCCAAAAGGTTAAGCAGGAGTGTTTTGCCCGAGCCGTTTCTGCCGAGTAGCGCGAGGCACTCACCAGCCGCCACGTCAAACGTAAGACCCGTCAGGGACGGCTGCTTACCAAAGGATTTACACAAGTTTTGTACATCAAGCATGGATAGCGGTTCAATTAACCGAGGTCTACTTTAACAGGCCTACCGAGCCTCGCGGATTGCCAGGCGGCTTCCGTTAACTGAATCACGCGCAATCCGTTCTCAACGCCGATAGGGTTCTCTGTCCGTTCGCCACGGATCAATTCAATGAAAACAGCATCTTTCTTGGCACCTGTTGGCATCTCAGATTCTGGGACCTGAATGGGTCCACCGTCTTTTTCTTGACGGTAGAGTTTCCCCGCACGCAGGTAGAGCGTGCCTTCTTCCATCCAGATCGAAAAGTCTTCTTGTACGCCGCCGTATGCGTGTCCGACAATGCTGATATTGCAAAGTGCACCGGTATCAAATTTAATGGACATTGCGCTCAGCACATCGACCTCAATATCTAAGTTGTCGATCATCGCAAAAACGGTGTCAGGACTGACTTCCATTACCCACAAAAGGATATCGATGAGGTGGCTCCCAGAATCGTTCAGCTGCCCGCCCCCGCCGAGGAACGCATCTTGGCGCCATTTGCCCCGCTGATTCCGGTACCAATTCTGTGATTGATGCGCCTCAACGAAATGGACGGGGCCCAGCTCGCCGCTCTGGACAACCCGGCGGCAGTATTGATATGTCGGACTCAGATGCCGCTGGTAGCCGATGAGTAGATGCAACCCAGTTTCTTCAACCTTTGCCATAACCTGTTTCGCGTGCTCAACCGTGCAAACCATCGGTTTTTCGGTATGCACGTGACAGCCGGCATCAAGTGAAGCCATGATATGCTCAAAATGGAGGCCGTGCGGGGAACTGATGACGACAGCATCCGGTTTGATGTCGTCTAACATCTCGCGATGTTCAGCATACGTGGGGAGAGACGGGTCCAAGCCAACGTTCTCCTTGAAAGCCGCAAGGGAGTTTTCACTCGGGTCTGCAAGGGCGACAATCTCTACATCTTCTATATTGGAGACGCTGCGCCCGTGCCCACGTGCATTGCCCCCACACCCGATAAATGCAACGTTTATTTTTTGTTTCGACATAATTCATCCTCGTTCAATAATGGGTCTCGGTTTTTTACCACAGTCTTCTCTATTCGCTTTAGGATATCATAATTAGCATCACAAATCAAGGAATTAATGCGAATGAATTCGAATCTTTCGTTAAAAGTGTTCAAAAAATGAACAGCATTCCACAAATTATGTGCTAAAAATAGCAAAATAGCACGATTAACTGACAATTCAGATTGGCATACAATTTGCACAATATATTACAAATTACAGTTAGCACGAGGCAAAAATTATGTTTATAAATAGATCAATACTCTTATGGTTTGCAATTGGTGCTCTGCTTTGCATCGTTGGATGTTTTGAAAGAGAAGACATCTTAAGTCAACCTAGCACCTCCACTGTTTTTGATGATATAGATTCCGCACCTAGCGCAAGAGTCTCTTTTAACGATGATATTTTGCCGATCCTCCAAACGAGATGTGCCTTTGCAGGTTGCCACATCGCAGGCGGACCAGATAACTTGGATTTCAGTTCCTATCAAACTTTCATAAGGGGCGGTAACGATGGTCCCGTCGTTGTACCAGGGAATGCTTCAGAAAGCGATGTTATTGAAGAAATCATTTCGGGTAGAATGCCTCCTGGAGGTCCGGCACTAACTGATACCCAAATTCAACTTTTTATTTCTTGGATTAATCAAGGTGCAACCAATGGTCAAATAGACATCATCCAGAATATACGAGACAATGGTGATGACGACAATCATGACGATGATGACGACAATCATGACGATGATGACGATGATGACGATAATGATGATGACGATGACGATAATGATGATGAGGATGATGATGAGGATGATGAGGAGGAGGACGATGAGGACGATGACGATGACGATGACGATGACGATGACGATGAGGACGATGACGATGAGGACGATGACGATGATTAAAATGGCGTGAAAAAGATTTATGACTTACTTTTCAACTTCGTATGAATTCACTCAGAATAAACTTAGGAGTAGTGCTATTATGAAAAAATTATTTTATGTTTTCTTCTACCTCTGCATTGGACTGCAAGCCAGTTTGCTTTCAGATGTCTACTCGAAATCAGATAAAAACGTGGAAAGCGTAAAGGAATTGGAAGAAGTCGCTGTGACGGCGACGCGCGTTGCGAAAGAACCTTTCAAAACCCCAAACGCCATCTCGGTACTGACTTTAAAAGAATTGGAACGAACCAACGCCGATATTACGTCGAATTTGCTTCGCGATGTCGTCGGTGTGATTGCACAGCAGACAACAGTTGGGCAAGGCTCACCGATGCTCCGGAGCCTGACCGGCTACCAGACGTTGATACAAGTGGACTGGGTGCGTCTCAATAATTCGACGTTCCGTTCAGGACCAAACCAATATACGGCAACGCTTGCACCGGAAACGTTAGAACGGGCAGAGGTGCTACTCGGCTCAAGTTCCATGTTATATGGAAGTGGGGCGATGGGTGGTGTTATCAGCGTCTTTACGAAATCGGTCCCGCTGAACCCAGAACAGCAGACGTGGGAGATACATCCACGCCTCCTCGCCCGCTACACGACTGCGACACAAGAACGACTCGGTAAATTAGAGTTAACGGGGAGCAAAGGACGATTCGGTTTTATTGCTGGCGGGGGCGTTCGGTTCTATGGCGATGTCAACCCGGGCAGCGGATACGATCTCCACTACAAAAATCGGAAGTTTGAAATCGTGGACGAAAAACCGAGCGGCGTGAAACTTTTTGATAGTTTGCCGGAAACACCGCCTGAGAGATGGCTCATTGACAATGAAGGTCCTTTGGGTTGGAAAGCCTATGATGCCGATGCAAAAATTGCCTACCAACTCAACGATACGAGTCGTATCAACGTTGCATACCAAATGTGGCGACAACCGCAAACCCCACGCTATGATAAAATCGCCCCACGTGAGTTTGACGAATTCTATTTTGAACCGCAAAATCGGGACCTTGTCTACGCGAACTATACGGTAAATCCGGTCAATAGCCGTATAGATTTATTCCGTCTCACCACCTCTTACCACCGCCAAAAAGAGGGACGCAACGAGGTAAAACTCGACGCGACATCGCGGAGACATCGGTTTGATACGGTTAATACAGTCGGCTTAAGCGCACAAGCCGTGAGTAGCGTGCTCCCCCGACAACGTTTGGTAGCAGGTGGCGAATTCTACCTTGACATGCTGCAGAGCCGCACTGTGAAAACAGATCTGGAAACCGGACAGGAGGATGTTGACGAAAATCTCGCACGATTTATCAACGGTTCGCAGTTCTGGGATACAAGTCTATTCCTTCAAGATGAAATTAGAGTTCACGAACGGGTCGAGTTGACACTCGGTGGCCGTGCGACTTTTTACCAGACAAACGCCGACCTTAGCTTGCGAGCACCGGATTTCGACGAATTCAATGAATTTGACAGCAGCTTGACAGGTAGTGGCGGGATTGTCGTCGGCTTAACAGATTCGTTGAACTTTGTGAGCAGTTTCGGAACCGCGTTCCGTGCACCATCTCTAAATGATACAACAGCAGTAGAGGTTACGAATGAGGGAGTTACGGCTCCTAGCCCGGATTTGGATGCCGAAACGTCCTGGACAATTGAGGGTGGCCTCAAGGCAAAACATTCCTATTTCAGTGGCACCTTAACGGTATTCCATAGCCGCGTCAACGGTCTAGTTACGCGTAAACCTGTTCAAGAAGCATACGCAGGGGAAGCACTGCCGCAACTCCATCAAGACTTAATCAAAGAATACGAAGGTATTGATGTCCTGGTGTTTGATAACGTCGATGAAGCACAGTTTCAAGGCGTTGAGTTAGCAGGGCTTATCACGCTTCTTCCGGGTTGGTCGGTTTACGGCAATGCGGCGTTGCTGCGCGGGACGGTCCTCAAACTGAACGGTAAAGCCCCAGATGCGAAAAAGCCGTGGGAGGCACGTACTCGTAGGGAACCACCATTGAATGGGGTTGTAGGCATCGAGTGGGAACCGTTGAATACGCAGTTCTGGGCAACTCTGTTTGTGCGAGGCGCAGCAGAGCAGAGACGACTGAATCGGAGCGACATCAGAGACCCACGCATCCCCGGAAAAACACGAGATCCGGCAGAAGTCGAATTTGACAGTGCCGGCAACGCAGTTGATGCAGGAACGCCAGGGTGGTGGACGCTCAACCTGCACGGCGGTGTCAAACTCTTTGAATATACGCGTTTGACGTTAGCACTCGAAAATTTGCTAGATCAGCGGTATCGTCCGCATGGCTCGGGTGTCAACGCACCGGGTTTCAATGTGAGTCTAAGTTTAGACAACCGGTTTTAGAACTTCACAATTTAGTGGGTGCAGGTATCGCCTGTGCCCACGACTTACAACACATTAAATTTCCGCTTGATAAATTCTACAACAATCGGCGGGACCATCTCCAACAGTTTTTCCTCACTGACTTTTCCCTGTCCCATCTCTACAACCTCCATGACAAGTGTCGAGCTAATATGCGCATACTCGGTATTCGCCATCATAAAGAGCGTATCAATATCCGGGGCGATGTGCTGATTCATCCGTGCCATTTTAAATTCCCACTCAAAGTCTGAGACTTCCCGCAACCCTCGAATGATAACGCACGCACCTTGTTTCTCTGCGTACTGTACTGTTAGACCTGTATACTGATTGATTTCGGCTTGTGGATGCGGTTGAATGACTGTCTCCAGCATCCGGATGCGTTGTTCAAGCGTGAAACGCGCGGCTTTGGCCGGGTTGGTGCCGATGGCAACAATGAGCCGGTCAAAGATACCAAGGTTACAAACCCGTCCAATGAGATCGGCGTGGCCGTTGGTAACCGGGTCAAAACTCGCAGGGAAGATAGCGGTTTTGGTGGACATATAGATTCCTTTTTGATGTAAATTATGGAGTTTTAAGCAGTTCTGCTGCAAACTGATTGATGTCGAATTCCCGCCATGTCATGTTTCCATACATATCAATAGTAGATAATTGGACCTTGTTGATGTTCTTATACGGTAATTCAAATGCCACAGTAGTCTCTTTTTCACCATTCAATTTTTGCCACCCATGCAAGATGAATCCCCCTTTCTTCTTTTCCTCTATCCAGTACCTCTTGTTTCGTTGTTTATTCTGATTTATCTGGTATCCTGGTGGCGGCGTATAGGATGTTGGGGGGACCTGAAACTGAATTTGATGGATGCCATCGTTATCTGTTACGACAAACCGGAGACGTGTTATCTTGGGTTGTGCGGGAGTCGATGGTAATTTCTCACGAGAAGAATTTTCTAACGCAGCCTCTTTAGATTTATTAATCGTTGCCCGTTCATTGAAAAAGGGTTGGTTAGGATTAAAGAAGCGACTTTTACTTAACCATTCTGCGGCACATTTAGACAATCGGTTTTTGGTTTTGCCATAAGACATAATATGGTTGGGATGCCGAAAATCGTGTTCTAATCCAAAGGCGTGTCCGAGTTCATGTGCGATAATCTCCCACTTAAGTTCTTCACGGGAATTGTAAATGAAAGCACTTCCGCCATGGGTTGCTCCCATCAATTCTTTATTATATAGAAATAGATGAGGAGAGCCTGTTCCGCTTATCTTATCACTTTTATTATTCACGACTACAACCCAGACATTCTTTGACCGATCAAAATGTTTAGAAATTTCCTGCTTGATTTTTGATGCTGCGTTCCCGTCATAGTACTTTTGAGAGTATTGTCCTTTGACAAGATAAACTTTGGCTTTACCGCGAGCATCAGTTTCAAAAGTGAAGGTTTTTCTGCCGAATCCATGGTATTCCATCTGATCTGCGTAAAACCGCTGCACTTTACTGATGACCCTATTCAGTTTTACCCGGATGGTTCTCTGTGGTGTGCCATCAGACGGCAAGAAGTAAATCATGCGAACGACATCAGCGTTCATCGTGTCAAGCGTTGCTAATTGCTGGGGTGTGACATCCCACAAGTAGAGAATTCCATTACTATTGCCAGTAGCAAGTACGCTGCCGTCTCGTGAAAAGTCGACAGCGCGAGCGTCCTCCTCAAATAGTACGATGGGTGCACCATTCTCCACTGCCCATAGTCCTATTCCGTTAATATGGGCACCTGCCCACAGTTTTCGCTGTGGCGCGAACGCCAAATCCAAAGTCCTTCCACGCTGCACCTCACCATGCAGGTGCAGCTGAGGTAAAGTCAAAATGGCGTTCCCATCATATCCGCCACTCGCAAGGAATCGGTTATCAGGAGAAAACTTGACAGGTAGCGTCTTGTCTGGCACGCCTTTGAAGGACTTTATGAGCTGTGCACTCTCTATATCCCAGATATTCACGTTTCCGCCAGTGTCGCCGGCAACGAGCCAGTTGCCGTCCGGTGAAAAGTCAAGTCCAAATATTATATTTTTACCCTCGTCTAATTTGGAAGTCTCGTGAGGTAGCGTCCCTATTTTCGTTATCTCATTCGGATTCCGGATGTTCCAGAGCGTCACGTATATAGCAGCACTAGCGAGTTGATGCCCAGTCGGAGAAATGGCAACAGTAGTGACAGGGATTCGACTAACAGAATTGATTTTCCTACCAGAGGAAACATCCCACAATATAGTACCATCTAAACTGCCACTAACAAGAAAATCTCCCGCCGGAGAAAAGGCGATGCATCTAACTGTCTTAGTATGACCGATGCAAGTTATCTCATTCCCGTTGATGTGATTCCAGAGTTTAATAGTGTTATCGGCGCCTGCACTCGCAACGAGAGAAGAATTCACCGGTGAAACAGCCACAGAGTGAATATCAGCCCCATGATTAAACTCCGCGTACGGATTTACCTTTTCTGGTGGTTTTGCAAATGTCCAGTTGGAATTTTGCAGCCACGTGAAAAAATCAACCAACTCAGTAATAGTGAAAGTACGGAAGAAATAGTCAATCACGCCAAAAAGCACGAATACAAGGCACAATCTCATTATTACCGATTTAAGCTGTTTTTGATGGGATTCCACATCAGGCGACTCCTATGAGCATTCTTTAAGTTTTATAGCATTATAGCAGAAAAAAAGGTGATGGGCAAGTCCGAGAAGTTAATCTCAGACCGGACGGCCAAATCCGACTGTGATGAAGGGCGGAACATGTTCACGTAATTGAAAACCAAATTGTACTATGGCGAACATTAGTTTGTATTTTTAACGAACGTGTGATATAATGGTATCATTATATACTAAGGAGGCAAGACAATGGGAAAAATTAATACACTCGTTTTCGCAGGTGGTGCGATTCATGATTGGAAAGGCTGCAGTGACGAAATTGTGAAAGCCCTCTCACAGCGAGATGAATTTGAAATTACCAGAGTTGAAGAAGATCTGGATGCGCTGATTTCGCCCAACCTAGATGCTTACGACCTTGTCGTTTTTTATTATACGATAGGCGAGATTTCAGATGCCCAGAAGAACGGCTTACTCAATCATATCGCGTCCGGCAAGGGTTATGTAGGTGTGCATTCGGCGGCGGATTCGTTCCGGGGATGTCCCGAGTACCGTTCCATGGTTGGTGGTTATTTTGTAACGCACCCGCGCTACCGTGAATATCAGGTTAGCATCGTCGATAACGAACACGATATTACGAAAGGCCTTGATGAATTCGTTGTCACAGATGAGCAGTACATTCTTGATTACGATACTAGGAATCATGTACTTGCATCAGCCTTGTGGAAAGGCGATGCAGTGCCTGTAGCGTGGACCAAGAATTGGGGCGAGGGCCGTGTTTTCTATCTGGCACTGGGCCATGATGCTTCAGCATGTCAGCATGAAATGTTTGGTACGCTGCTGCAGCGGGGCGCTCTCTGGGCAGGCAGCAACAATGCTTAAGCACAAGTTTTTAGAGAGATAGCACCTCAAACGCACATTATCTATGTCTAGCACAAAGATAGTTTTCAGGTAGGGCACGGGAAGACGCACTGACAGCGCGTGCTGCGGCGCGCTTACAAAAATCAGAAAATCGTCTCCTATTCTTGCGCACAGCAGGCAAAATATCTCTGAGAGACGACTAATACCGACGCGTCTCTCAGCCGTTTCTACGACAAAAGATGAAACAGAAAATCACCAATATTCAGGTACTACCTGAAATGCCTACGCATTGTCAACTTTTCCTGGACGGCAAACCCTTTGTCGTTGCTCAGACTGCTCTGATTGTCAATTCCGGTTTGCGCGTCGGGCTGGAAATTGAGGCAGAAATCGTCGACAGGCTCATCGCTGCCGACGAGGTGATACGGGCGAAAAACTATGCACTCAGTCTGCTCCGGGAAGAAATCCAGAGTAAAGGACAGATGGAAACCCGGCTTGAACAAGAAGGTTTTACAGAACAAGCCATTCACACCGTCATTACCGAATTAATTCAGGCCGGGAACATCCGAGACCGGAAGTATGCTGAGAATTGGGTGCGGCGGCGGCAAAAATCAAATCCGCGTGGGAAAACCGTGTTGAAGCAGGAACTCGTTGAGAGAGGTATAGACCTCAAAACCGCTGAAAAGGTTGTAGCTGAGGTAGAAATAGAAGATGAGGAACGGCTGGCACTGGAGCTGGCACAAAAACGGGCGAAGCAGTATAAGCGGCTGCCGCTGCACGTGGCGAAACGGCGTTTACATGGCGTACTAGCGCGGCGCGGGTTTGACGCAGAAACCATTCAGCAGGTTCTTAATCAAGTTTTTTAATATGGCGTTACTGAAAGCACAAGACGGAGCTAAAACCGAACGCCCAGACAAACTGCCCCAAAATATTTTCTTGACTTCTCTGCGGAAATGGGGTATAATGAAATAAAGGGGAGCAAGTTGGAAGATGACATCAGATGAAATCAGAACCAGTTTTTTAGAGTACTTCCGTAAGCACGGGCACACAGTCGTCCCGAGTGCATCGCTTATACCCGCAGGCGATGAAACGTTGCTGTTTACGAACGCAGGGATGAACCAATTCAAAGAGGTTTTTCTCGGAATTGGACAGCGCGAATATACGCGTGCCGTCGATACGCAGAAATGCCTACGCGTCAGCGGTAAACACAACGATTTGGAAGAGGTCGGATACTCACCAAGCCACCATACCTTCTTTGAAATGCTCGGAAACTGGTCTTTCGGGGATTATTACAAACAGGAAGCCATCGCTTTTGCCTGGGAATTGGTTACTGAACTCTGGAAAATTCCACAAGAACTTTTGTGGGCTACGGTATATATTGACGATGACGAGTCAGAAAAACTCTGGCTCCAAGAGACAGAGCTCCCCCTTTCACGTATCCGCCGTTGTGAAAAGGACAATTTCTGGGAAATGGGCGAGACCGGCCCTTGCGGCCCGTGTAGTGAACTTTTTATCGATATGGGTGTGGATGCCTTTCCTGAAACTGCAAATGATCCGGACGCAGGCCCCAACACAAGCGACCGGTTCCGCGAATTCTGGAATCTGGTGTTTATCCAATACAATCGCGATGAAAAGGGAACCCTGTCGCCACTGCCTGCAACGCATGTAGATACAGGGATGGGTTTCGAACGGATTACCTCCATCTTGCAAGGAGTTGATTCTAACTACAAAACAGATCTGTTTACGCCGCTCTTAGCGACGATTTCTGATATGACAAATACTGCCTATTTTGACGATGAACGCGGGTTGCCGCATCGCGTAATTGCAGACCACGTACGATGCTTAACGTTCGCCATCGGGGACGGTGTCATGCCGTCTAACGAGGGGCGCGGGTACGTCATCCGGCGAATTTTGCGGCGTGCGGTACTATACGGTAAAAAACTACAGATGAATGAAGCGTTCATCTACCAACTTGTGGACAAAGTCATCGGCTTGCTCGGCGATGTTTTCCCTGATGTGATGCCGCGCTACGATTTTATCAAAAAAACAATTCAAGCCGAAGAGAGCCGCTTCCATCAAACATTGGAGCGCGGCTTGGAGATGCTGGACCTGTCTTTAGAGGAACTCGCCGCTGAAGATAAGACGTGCCTTGACGGCAAACGTGCGTTTGAACTTTACGATACGTTTGGATTTCCACTCGATTTGACGCAGATTTTAGCACGCGAACGTGGATTTTCTATTGATGAAGCTAGCTTTGAGACGAGCATGGAAGCGCAACGTGAACGTGGGCGCGCGGCATGGCAGGCAGCAGGCGGTGGCGTAAAAGATGCTGAGGTTTCCGTATATGCAGAAGTACTCAAAGAAGGCAGCGCTACTGAATTTGTCGGTTACACGCAAGAGAGTACGGAAGCAGAAATTGTCGCCTTAATCGCTGACAAGGAATCGGTAGCAAGTGCAAAACAGGGAGACAAGGTGGCCGTACTGCTCAACCGCACACCTTTTTACGGAGAAGCCGGCGGCCAGGTCGGCGATATCGGCACGCTTGAAAGCCAGAATGCAAAATTGGCGGTATTAGATACACTTAAACCTTCTGCTGATTTAACTGTACACCACTGCAAGGTACTTGAAGGGGAGCTCACACCGTATACGACTGTGCACGCCCAAATTGATGTGGCACACCGAAACGCGGTAACTGTGAGCCACACCGCTACACATCTCTTACACAGTGGTTTGCGACACATCCTTGGAACGCACGTCGGACAAGCAGGTTCACTCGTTGAAGCCGGTAGATTACGATTCGATTTTTCACATTACGAAGCCGTTTCATCAGCAGATTTGCGCGAAATTGAGGACTTTGTCAACCAAAAAATTCGTGAGAATGACGAACTCCGTATTGCCGAGATGCTGTTAGACGAGGCCAAATCCCGTGGCGCGCTCGCCTTCTTCGGCGATAAATATGGTGACACCGTCCGTGTCGTACAAGCCGGTACATACAGCATTGAGTTATGCGGCGGCACGCACGTCCAAGCGACGGGTGACCTCGGTTTTGTTAAACTGATAAGCGAGAGCAGCATCGCCGCGGGGGTTCGCCGCGTTGAAGCACTCACCGGCGAAGCAGCCACGGCAGCGGTTCAGGATGACTATGCCCTCCTTGGGAACCTTGCCAACTTGCTGAAGACTCCTAAAACCAGTTTGACGGAACGGGTTGAACGGCTACTTCAAGAACAGCGTGAATTAGAGCAACAACTCCGACAGTTGAAAGGACAGATAGCCGTTTCTAACATCAGCACTTTAGTGGAATCGGCGAAGGTCATAGAAGGGGTGAAACTTGTCGCCTCGCGCGTAGAAGGTACGGATAGGAACGGCTTGCGCCGGCTGGTTGATGAGCTCAAAACGCGCCTTGAATCTGGCGTTGTCGTACTCGCCTCTGTGACGAATGGAGAGATAGCGTTCGTTGTGGGCGTAACTGCAGAACTGGTTAAGACACGTGGGTTGCATGCCGGTAAAATTATTGCAGAAGTCGCCGATATTGCCGATGGCCGCGGCGGGGGCCGCCCGGAACTCGCGCAAGGTGGCGGCAAAAATCTTAGTCAACTGGAAACGGCAATTCAAGCCGCAGAAAACATCGTTGGAAAACATCTTGGAACATGCTAAAGGGGCTCGATGATGCCCCTCATGCTGAGATTAAGAAGGAGAAGTTATGGATTGGGCGATAGTCGCTTCACTGTTTTGGAAAATCGGCCTCGGTATTTTTCTACTTGCCTTGACAGTACTCGCTGGCTATATGTGTGCAACCTTTGGCAGCCTCCGAAACTCGCTAAATAGCATCCAAAACACACTGAATTCTACCGAAAATCTCGTGAATCAAGAACTCGGAGAATTGATTAATGAGATGCATCAGACTGTCAAAGAGGTGAACAAAGAATTACCGGAATTGCTACAAAATCTAAACGGATTGACAGCTTCGTTTCAAGACATTAGCAACTCTGAACTTCAACCGACCGCACATAATATTCAAGAGATGAGTGAGGCTCTGAACCAGAGCATTAGGGAGCTCAGTGCCTTAGTTGAAAAAGCGAGTCAGTTTTCGGGCCAGACGCTTGAACAAGCGACGTTTTTCCGAAACCAACTTGCGACATCCCTGGCGGAACTCCTAAGTTTATGGCAGGGAATCAAAGCAGGCTGGGAAAACTTCCGGTCGAATTCCTCACAACCCGCACCCGCGGATGAGGAAGACACTGCTGCATAGAAACAAAATGGCGAAAAAGGCAGAAGACGTTTACGCTGTCAGAATAGACCGAATCCTATTTCGTATATTCTAAACGTGTCGTACCACTTCTTACGAGAAAAACTGTAGCAAAAGATGTTTGAAAAAAACAATCTGAACCTAAACCTAATTGAAAGGAAAAAAAATGAATAATAATGGACAGAACAGCGGGCTTGCAATGATATTCGCTTTCTTTACCGGTTTTTTAGCCGGGGCAGTTATCAGTCTACTCTATGCCCCCAGCTCAGGCAAGGAGACTCGCAAGAAGATACGCGAGAAATCCGTTGATGCGAAAAACCGGACCGTAGAATTGGCACATCAAGCCTCCGAAAGCACACAAGAGAGCATTCATAACCTTGTTGAACAAGGTCGAGAAAATGTCCAAGGGCTCGTTGACCAAGGGAAAGAACGTCTTCATGATGCCGGTGAACAAGTAAAACAGGCTGTTGAAACAGGTCGACGTGTCTCCTCAGAGGTTCGCACGAAACTGGCGAACTCCATTCCAAACATCAGCCAATCTGAAGAGGCTGATGAAGAAACGACCGAAAAATCCTAAGGCACGTGTCTTTAGCATGGAAACTGAAAAGTTAAGGACCCTGCTTGAACAGGTCGAACGCGGAGAGGTTGACGTGGATGAGGCCGTGCAATCTCTCCGCACACTTCCGTTTGAAGACTTAGGGTTCTCAAAAATAGATCATCATCGGCAGCTCCGAACTGGATTTCCAGAAGTCATCTTCTGTGAGGGGAAAACGGTGACGCAAGTGCAGCAGATTAGTGAACGCATCCTCGCAGCAGGCCATCCTCTCTTGGCGACACGCGCTACGCCTGAAATGTACAACAAGGTGAAGGAAATTCACACTGCTGCCCGGTATAATCCACTGGCTCGAACTATCACTGTCTCACGTTTCGCTGAACAAGGCACTCCGGGTATTCTAATCGTCGCTGCCGGTACGTCCGATCTGCCGGTGGCTGAAGAAGCCGCTGAGACGGCGCAGATTATGGGTAACTTCCCCGAACGTCTTTACGATGTCGGCGTTGCCGGGCTCCACCGTTTAATAGGCAACCATGACAAACTCCTCTCCGCAGATGTCATCATCGTTGTTGCCGGGATGGAGGGTGCCTTGCCAAGCGTCGTTGGCGGATTGGTGGATAGTCCTGTAATTGCCGTGCCGACAAGCGTAGGTTACGGCGCTAATTTTGGTGGACTTGCGGCCTTATTGGGAATGCTCAATAGTTGTGCTTCGGGTGTTACCGTGGTCAATATAGACAACGGCTTCGGGGCAGGCTATAGTGCTTCGCTTATGAATCGTCTCAGGACTTAGTTTACAAGCCTATCTTCAAAAGTCAGCCCCTAAAAAACTCTCATATCTCTTTCTCTATTCCTCTCCGTCCTTACGTTTAACCTTCAACTCAATAACTTGACTGCTCCCTTGCTGCCCGGCGCGTTCCGCTTTTAATCGGACGAATTCGGCATCTGAATCTGAATCAGTTTGAATGCTGAGTGTGATGATATCGTCTCCAATTTTACATCGAACGGTGTTTCCTAGTACTCGCGTGTGGGGTTTCCAGACAACGCCTGATGCTTGGGCGTAGGTAGTCAATCCTGCTTGGATCGCCTTTGAAATTGTGCCGTTGGCATTCCGTACCTGCTGCGCAGCTTTCGCGGCATCGTTTGCAGCGGCTGATAGGCGCGTTCGGACCGGTTCATCAGATTCATCTGGCTCCATTTTACTTTTTCGCACGGCGAAGTAGATAGCAGTTGCCAGAATTCCGACAAATCCGGCGGTTATCAGTAAAACAGTAACTTGTAATTCGCGACGGCGTGCCATGCTTTCAAAATCCTCACGATGGTGAGGATAGATGGCATCGTGAGCAGATAGCACGGGACTCCAGCACAAAAAAAATCCGATAAACAGCATCGCGAAAATGTAGCAAACCATAGCGTGCCGTCTGCAACCGCAGATTGTAACGTCAGGACGTATCTTAGCCATATCCCATTGCCTTAAATTGTCTTGTCTGCTTTTCCATATACAATATACCATATACAATGAGATAGCGTTACTACAATCCCACCGCATATCAGTATAACAAAAAGCAGGGGACGGATCAAGATCCAATTTGGATATTATTTCCATCTTTTGTCTGAATCAGGATTAACAGGATTTTAAGATTCTCATGAGAACGGTTCTGCAAAAAACTTGACAGATTATGGATTTTGTTGATAATAGATTATATGCGAACAAGTAGCTCTGTCTTAACTCGCGGTGTTACGGTAAAATCCGTTACACTGGCACTCATTTTCATTCCGATTAACTGCTATTGGATTATGTATACGGAAATGGTCTGGTGGGGTCTTTTCCCCACTACCATGTCGCTCTTTTTCAATGCAGTCTTCTTTCTTTTTTGTATTACGCTTCTCAATCTACTGTTACGAAGATATATGCGGCAGTGGGCCCTGACACACGGCGAGCTGCTTGTCATCTATATCATGCTTTGTATGGCGAGTGCGATTGCATCGCACGACCACGCGCAGGTGCTTATCCCTATGATCGGACACGTTTTTTGGTTTGACACCCCAGAAAACGAGTGGCGGGAGCTCCTCTATAGATACATGCCCGAGTGGGCAACAGTCCAAGATAAACAGATTCTCGAGGGGTTTTATGAAGGCGAAACCCCGTTTTACCAGATAGAAATTTTGCAGGCCTGGCTTGGACCGACTTTGTGGTGGACAAGCTTTATTGTCGTGCTAGTGTTTGTCATGGCTTGCATCAACGTCATCCTCCGTAAGCAGTGGACAGAACGTGAGAAACTCGCCTATCCGATTATACAACTGCCCTTAGAAATGACCCGTGAGAGTGGTGCCAAATTTTTCCGGGGCGGCCCTTTTTGGACCGCCTTCGTGCTGGTTTCACTCCTCAATCTCATCAACGGCCTCAGTTACCTGTTCCCGACGATTCCGATTATCGGTGTGCGGTTTCGGAATATCAGTCACTTTTTCACCGACAAACCGTGGGACGCGATTGGCTGGACCCCGTTTTCTATCTATCCGTTCGTGATCGGGCTCGGGTTTTTCATGCCGTTAGACCTGTCCTTCTCGTGTTGGTTCTTTTACCTATTTCGCAAGATGCAACGTGTCGGCGGTGCGATACTGGGGGTACGAGGATTGCCGGGTTTCCCTTATGATAGGCAGCAGTCGCTGGGTGCCTATCTTGGACTCGCAATTTTCGCTGTATGGGCAAGCCGGAAATACCTACTTCAGGTCTTCAAGCAGGTGACAACTGGCCGCTCAAGTCTTGATGAATCAGTTGAACCGCTGCCCTATCGCATCGCTATTTTAGGAATTGTCTTGGGGGGCATCTATCTCGTCGCGTTTTCAGTGAAACTCGGGATAAGCATTTCGCTCGGTATCGCCTTTTTTGTCATCTACTTTGCTCTCTCAATGGGCATTACGCGGATGCGAGTTGAATCTGGCGCACCTGCACACGATCTGCATTTCATGGGACCAGATTACGCGCTTCCGACGATCTTAGGCTCCCGTCGTATGGGTGGCGGCAATTTGACAGCGCTCTCTTTTTTATTTTTCTTTAACCGTGCGCACCGCAGTCACCCGATGCCACATCAATTAGAAGGGTTTCAACTCGCCTCTCGCGCAGGATTTAACCCAAAACCGCTGTTCTGGGCAATGCTCCTCGCTGTTCTCGTCGGTTCGGTGGCCTCGTTCTGGGCATATTTACACGATGTCTACCAATTCGGCTCAGCAGGAAGTTTTGCGAGGCACCCGTTTAACCGGCTGCAACAGCAACTTAACTTCCCCACGGGTCCGAACATCCCTGAAGTGACATTTATGGGTATCGGGATGGGGTTCACATTTCTGCTAATGTTTTTACGGATGCGTTTCTTCTGGTGGCCCTTCCATGCGGTTGGGTATGCAGTTTCTGGAGCATCAGATTGGTGCATGAACTGGCTGTGGATATCTCTCCTGATTAGCACGGTGGCGAAATGGCTGATTATCAAGCAAGGTGGTTTGCAGTTACATCGAAAGGCTGCACCGTTCTTTTTCGGCCTAATTCTCGGGGAATTTGTGGCGGGGAGTGTGTGGAGTTTTTACGGCATGGCGACAGAGACGCGAATTTTCCCCTTTAAGGATTGGTGAGCTCCTTAAAGTGTTCTTGGTAACTTGTAGGTTGCCAAGATACCTTTCCCTTCGGGGGACTGGTTCGATTTCGTTTTAAGAAATTAAGGGGTTTTTCACCTTTTGTCTCGAATCCGGTGCGGTTGGAATGCAGGTCGCAATCTGATATGCGTATCCGTCGCGTTTCTGGATTTTGCGAAGTTGTTTGATATTGCCACCGACGCGATCGTCTCCGTCCCACGATTTTTTTACACGCAGTTTTTGAGGTTTTCCTTCAGATGTTTTATCAAACGAGTTGATATGTCCCACAACTTTCCCTTTGTGTGTGAGCATTTCGACCATATCCAGTTTTTGAAAACCGCCCGCGTGTTCAACACGCGTATAAGGTCGTTTGAATCCGGGCGCGGTCTGCTTTGTTTGGCAATTGCCTAAATCTCTGCGATGCCCGTATCCTACTGCATGGATACCTAGCACAGAAAGCGGCATGTTTGGCAGTTTGACAACCCCTGCGACACACGCTGCATCATAGTAGTGTGTTTTTGGCAACCCCGCTTGTGAACGATGATATTTCGTTTTTCCACCGGTGCCACAGAAGACTTCAAGCCCCGTCGCTTTTAGCGTCTCTACAATCTTCCAACGAATCGTGTTGACTGCGGCAGCATCCTTTAGCGGTTTTTTGGCAGCTGCTGATGCTTTTTTCACACGTTCCGCAAAATCTTTACCATGTTCCTCTTCATTTATCTCATCAGGGTGTAGGTTACCTTTTTTGGTATTACACGGGCCACATGACAATGTCAGGTTATCCACACGGTTTGTACCTCCTTTCGCTTTCGGGATAATATGCTCTATTTCGAGAGGCACGTTCTTTTCCTTGCAATAATAACATTTCCGACCGAACTTCTCAAGTAGGTATTCCCGTATTTCATATCCTTGAAGTTTACCCTGTTGGTATTCCTCTCCCGATATTTTAGAGTTATCCATCAGTTGCATATCAAACTTCACGTGTTCAACTGCTAGCTTTTTGATAGGATAAAGCTTTGAAAGCCTGTTCACCCATGTCGCGATATTATAGATACGTGACATCAAGGATGGTGCTACCCAACCATTATCGGGGTTCTCTTCTTTTTCGATAAAAGAAAAATATAATTGCGGTTCTTCACGGCGGTTGCGCTTTTGGGCGTTGCTATATTCACGTTTTAAGACACGCCGCCACCTTTTCTTTACAGAATGCTTTTTCGGGCTATAGGTGTACACCTTTTTTGGATAACGCTTTTTATACTGCTTATGTGCCTCGTTATTGCTATTATAGCGATAATATTTACCTCCTTTTTCATAGTAAATATCGCCAGTACGCATGCGTTTCCCGTTGGCGTAATAGAGCCGTGTCTTCTCTCTATGTTTTGCAGGCGAAGGGCGTAACCGCGTCCACTCGTAACGCTTATCTTTCAGCATGGCATCGCTGACACGATGGAATGTGTTTTCCGTTTTCCGGGTATTCTTGACTTTTTCATATATCCACTGCCCGTTTACAAGGCGAGGACTCTGACGAGAACGGTTATCAAATCGGGGGGCACGGTGACGACAGTTCCGAGTCCGCCTACTCCGACGATGCCCGCTTCTATCCGACAACGCTTTCTTAATGCTTTTCCGGTGATGCAACTCAAAAAAAGCAACGACGGTGTTCTCTGAATCTGTAATCGCCATGCCAGTGCATTTTGAGCCAGGGTCAATTGAGAGGGTATAGTCGCCTGTTTGTGACTCAGGCACCTCAAGTTTCAAGATAATGGTGAATGGATAACGTTTGTAGACCGCAGCCTTCTCCTCGCGAAGTAAACGCCTCGCAACAGCAGGATGGCACGGTTCTAATACGCGTTTCTTTGTATCTAATACAGGAACTTTTGACATAATGTCCTCTACTTTCGCAAGTAGGTAATGTAAGCCTCGATAATGTTAGTATCGCTTTTGGGTCAAGGTTGACTGCGTATTGTACAGCTGTTTACAGAGCCTCCACAGAGCCTCAGACTGGCTTATGTATCCAAGGGTGTGATAACGAAACTAACGTAGTTAAAAACTAAATCTTGATTACACTGTAGCCTACTTTTGTGTCGCAACTTTTGCCGTCAACCTCCCAATAAAAATACATTATTGGGGGTCGACTGCAAACTCTTCACGCTGGAGCTATACGCTCACTGCGTTCTCACATAGCGTTGCAACCTAAGCAAGCTACAGCGTAAACTCAAAATATGCTACAATACTAATATCAATTAAGAAGTTGCAACCTAAGCAAGCTACAGCGTAAACGCGTTAAGAGCGTTCGGATTCGTTGTCAAACAAATGTTGCAACCTAAGCAAGCTACAGCGTAAACCAGGCAGCATATAACAAGTTCGCACTGTTATCAGATAGTTGCAACCTAAGCAAGCTACAGCGTAAACGAAGCCCTTTTCATACTAACAGATGAAAGCAAACGGGTTGCAACCTAAGCAAGCTACAGCGTAAACGTATTCTATGATATGCCAACCGTGGATGCGGTTTGTGTTGCAACCTAAGCAAGCTACAGCGTAAACTGCTACGAGGTTTTTCATATTGAAAGCATGACGCAGGTTGCAACCTAAGCAAGCTACAGCGTAAACTAAACCGAATGCTATGACTACTAACGTCATGCCAGCGTTGCAACCTAAGCAAGCTACAGCGTAAACTACGTACGATCCACTGTGCATACGTCTGCCCAGGGATCGTTGCAACCTAAGCAAGCTACAGCGTAAACGAGGGTTACCTTTTCTGAAATCATTTCATCCCCCCAATGGTTGCAACCTAAGCAAGCTACAGCGTAAACTGAAGCCCTTTTCATACTAACAGATGAAAGCAAACGGTTGCAACCTAAGCAAGCTACAGCGTAAACAGTAACCCAATCAGCCAGCTGCAGCACACACTGCAGCGTTGCAACCTAAGCAAGCTACAGCGTAAACTATTACACAAGCGCGTTGGGAGAGCAAACTGAAAGAGTTGCAACCTAAGCAAGCTACAGCGTAAACTTGATTGAGTATCTCAACTTCATTCGTTGGCCATACAGTTGCAACCTAAGCAAGCTACAGCGTAAACACAGAAGCGTCGCCTGATGAAATCCGTAAGGTCCAAAGTTGCAACCTAAGCAAGCTACAGCGTAAACCGCGTCCTCGAAAGGATCCACGGTGAATCTGCTCTGGTTGCAACCTAAGCAAGCTACAGCGTAAACTGCTCTCTTTCTGCTCTTATAGCATCGACTGTGTCTGTGTTGCAACCTAAGCAAGCTACAGCGTAAACTTAGATATGCAAATGAAAGCTGGCATGCTTGATTCTAAGTTGCAACCTAAGCAAGCTACAGCGTAAACTTTACGATTTTGAGAACTGTCGGCTGGTATCATGAACGTTGCAACCTAAGCAAGCTACAGCGTAAACCTCGCTACGTCAACCCCGACGGCACGCAATGTCTCTGGTTGCAACCTAAGCAAGCTACAGCGTAAACCTTGCAAGGATATTCTCATTAAATTCACTTATTGGAGTTGCAACCTAAGCAAGCTACAGCGTAAACATGTAGGATATGAGATTGCCTGCTTCGTGTGCCTCGTTGCAACCTAAGCAAGCTACAGCGTAAACTACTTCAATGTTTCGATCGGTTCGTATCCTGCGGCCTGTTGCAACCTAAGCAAGCTACAGCGTAAACATCGGAAAGGGGGATACGCTGAAGTTGACAGAACACGTTGCAACCTAAGCAAGCTACAGCGTAAACATGAAAAAGATTTTTCATCTCAACCGTCCTTTTGAAAGTTGCAACCTAAGCAAGCTACAGCGTAAACTTACTGTAGTATCCTTCGATTTCCGCAACTTCTGCCGTTGCAACCTAAGCAAGCTACAGCGTAAACTCTTTTGACTTTACCGTATCCTTGTGTCCGTTTTTTAGTTGCAACCTAAGCAAGCTACAGCGTAAACGCATTACGCCCAACCCACACAAGCAACGATTCTGACGCTGTAACATAAGCAGGCTACCACGTAAACATATTATATCTTAACTTGCAAAAAAAGTCAAGTTAAAGTTGCAGCCTCTCATTTACCCCCATTTTTTTTGAAGGTTTGTGGTGAAAGGTTTTTGTTTAGAAATGTGTGAGAAAAGCAGTGGGTTAGAGATACCCGAACCGGGTAAATCCCACATCTCTGATAACCCGTTTTCAAGACACCTTCAAGGCTTCTGGGACCTCCGCCCCTAGCCCGATGCCACCGGCACCGAAGACAGCAGCCCTCTGCTTGCAGGGAGACATGAGGTTACCATCAAAAATCTAAAAAAAGAGTGACTTTTTTTCCCATCTGTGTTATACTTCTTTGCGAGCCAAGTGGCAAACTGGAAAAATGCAGCTTGCGGCAGGCAGGTAAAAAACGATGAAAAAGAATTTCACTACCATTCGGCTCTGGGATGTCAACACAGGCGAACCCCTCAAAACTCTCATGTCTGTCTAAGTGTGCAAGGCTTGTAGGAACGCTTCAAAACTGGGTGTCTCAACGGCGATGAGATGCAGCTGCTTGAGCCGCACCAGGTCTGGTATGGCTTCAAGGTGCGGTTGAGTCGTCTGCACGTCGCTCTGCGGGAACCGTGCGGTGAGCACCGTGATGACGTTTTCTATCGCATTCCGGCGTGCACCTTGTTCAATGCCTTGCTCAATGCCTTGTTTGAGTCCTTGTTGCACCAGGACTTCTGCCATTGTCTCTGCCATCTGTTTTACCTCCATCTTATCTTCTGCGAGTTGCTCCACTAATGCGACTAAGCCACTTTGTTCTGATAGCGGCCGACGATGCAAGATGAGTAGCAGGAAATAGACTATCGCCTCACGCCGCTGTTCGGCACCAACCGTATCAAACTCATCAAGGTGTGCTATCGCCGTGCGTAACGCATCCCGTATCTCCGCCTCGTCTGCTCTCTCTTTTTGCAGCACCGTCAAAAGCCACCCGAACGGATGATGCGTTTGAGTCAGTGTGGCGACATCGGTTTGCTTCACGCTCAAAAACAGCGTCTCAAAGGCAGGAACGAACCGGGCGAGTTCAGCAGGGATGTCCATCAGTGCCTCAAGTGTCAGCGGGGTTTTCCACTGCTGCTCGCCGGTATAAAACACAATCGGCAGTATCGGGGGCAACCGCCGCGCCGGTTTGGGCACCTTGTCGTGTTCCCATTGCCTGCGATGTGCGTCCCAAATCAGCATCATATAAAACAGCACCCGAAACCCCATCGTCGCATCCACCGTCGATTGATGTTCGACGAGCAGATAGATGAGCAGCGCCTCGGTGGCTGTCTCGGTTCTAAACGGGACGCGGAACACGCTATCCGCTTCCTGCTCCCGCAGCACTTCCGGCAGCAGGCTTCTCGGGAGTGGAACGAGTTGGCTAAAATCTATGCGTTCTGCGATGTCAGCGGCGACGATTTCTAGCACACCCCGGACGTTTTCGCCGTTTTGTAGCAAGCGCCGCACACTTCTGTCGGCGAAGTGTTCAACGCGTCCATCAAGCAGCGCGCGGATATGCTGCATCTGCGTATCCACGGCTTTGGTTTCTTGCGTCATTTCTCTCCTCAGTGCCGGGGGCCTGCCATTCGGGCAGCCCGCCGGTAAAAAGCGGTGAAGACTTAACTCAAATTATACTACTTTTGGCAGTAAAGATGCCACCCTTTTTTTTCTGGCGATTTCGTTTTCGCTTCTGACAGCGGAGGTTGTGGACTAAAAAAAGCAAAAACCGCTCACTTTTCCTTGACAATACCTCAAAAATAATGTATAATTAAAACAAAACAAACCAATAACCTGAAAACAACACTCATGCGAACACCAAAACAGAAACTCCAAACGCTTCTCCAACAACTCTTCCGTACCGATGCCGCCGAACTCGACTTCGGCATCTACCGCATCATTAACTACCGCCGCAACCAAATCCAAAACTTTATAGATACCGAGCTCCCCACCCTCATCAACGACGCGCTCCACGCAGACACACACGCAGAAAATGCACACCAACAGATAGAAACCCTCGCAAAACAGATACAACAAACCCTCGGCGACACCGTCTTAGACGCAGACGGAAACCTGCTCAACGAGAACTTCAGACAAGCCCCACTTGTCCAGCAATACCTCACCGCAAAACAACAACTCGGCACCCCCAGAACCCAAACCGAGCGCGCCGATGCCGTTTTCAATCACCTCTACACCTTTTTCTCACGCTACTACGAAAATGGCGACTTCCTCCCACGCAGACGCTACACGCAAACCCAACGATACGCCATCCCGTATAACGGCGAAGAAGTCTACCTCCACTGGGCAAACCGAGAACAATACTACGTCAAAAGCGGAGAGCATTTCACCGGTTACACGTTCAAAGCCGAAGCGATTACTGTCACCTTCTCGCTCCGCACCATAGACATAGAAAAGGACAACGTCAAAGGCGCGAAACGCTTCTTCATTCCGCTCTCTGCCGAAACGCAGTATCGCCCGGAAACCAAGCAGCTGGAGCTCCCGTTTGAACATCGTCCGCTCACTGATGCGGAAAAGAAGCGCTACGGCAAGCAGAAACAACAAGAGAAAATCCTGGATGCCGCTGAACCTGAAATCCTAGCAAACCTGAGCGCTCACTATGAAGTGCTGTCTGCCCTAGAGCGCCGCACGGATGAACTAAGCACGCTGAAGAAACACCTGCGCACCTACACGCGCCGCAACACGTCGGACTTCTTCATCCACAAGGCGCTGAAGCGATTCCTGACGCGTGAGTTAGATGTATATCTAAAAAACGAGGTTATCCCTCTGTCTGGCTTTATACTTAACACATATCAAGGGGGGGGGCGGTACGGGCAAATGGAAACGGCCCCACGCCGCCACCTTGGCTTGAAACCGCACAACTCGTTCACCGCATCGCCACACAACTCATCCACTTCCTCGCTGACATAGAAGACTTTCAGAAACGCCTCTGGCTCAAAAAGAAATTCGTCCTCTCTACCGACTACTGCCTCACGCTCGACCGGGTCCCGGAAGCGTTCTACCCCGAAATCGCTCACAACCGCGCACAACGCGAGGCGTGGCAGCACCTCTTCGCCATTGAGGATATCGCAGGCCACCTCATCAACACCGACTATTCTGAGCCGCTCACGGTGGCATTCCTCCAGCAAAACCCGAACCTCGTTCTGGATACCTGTCACTTCGACGCAGACTTCAAAGACCGGCTGCTGGCACACTTCGACGAACTGGATGCCCAAACCGATGGACTGCTCATTCATGGAGAGAATTTCCAAGCGTTAAACCTCCTCACCGCGAAATACCGAGACACCGTGAAAGCCATCTACATAGATCCGCCCTATAACACCAAAGGCTCCCCAATTTTGTATAAGAATGACTATAAAGATTCATCATGGATGTCTCTCATGGCTGACCGAATTGCTATTTCCCGGGAGTTATTAACAAACAACGGTACCTTCTGTGCCGCCATTGATGAAGTGGAAGCTCCTAACCTTTGGCAGCTTCTCCAACAGCTATTTGGCAAAGAAAATGAACTTGGGGTTGCAGTGGTCTGTACAAACATATCCGGGGTCACAACACCTAAGAGACTCGCTGCATGTCACGAATATGCCATGTTCTTCGGCAAGAAACCTGACGTAAAGGTCGGACATGTTAAATGGACGGAAAAACAACTCAAAAACTATAAAGATATTGACAATCAAGGCCGCCGTTTCAGATGGGTAAATCTCAGGAATGATGCCGGAGGCCCTAATAAACTGCGGGAAAACAGCCCGCGTATGTTCTACCCGCTTTTCGTGAGCGATCAGAACATACGCATTCCGAAAATTGAGTGGGATGAAGAAGCTAGGCAGTGGCAACTATTAGAATCCCCTACCCCGAATGAAACAGAAGTATTACCGATTCAGCCAAATGGAAATGAAGTGACATGGCAATACTCGATAGAACGGGTGGAGGCGATGTTATCATCATCCGAACTGTATGCGAGAAAAGATAAAAATGGGAATATCCGAATCCGCTTAAAGTGGTTCCTAAAAGAGGAGGGTATATTGCCAAAAACATGGTGGGATAAAAATGTATACGCTGCTGGTAGATATGGAACGACTTTTCTCACAGATATGTTCAGCGACAATTTTGCATTTCCATATCCGAAGTCCATCTATCTCGTAGAGGATTGCCTCCGCGTCTCTTCGCTGGGTAAAAACGATACTGTCTTAGACTACTTCGCAGGTTCTGGCACCACCGCCCACGCCACCATCAACCTGAACCGCCAAGACAACGGCAACCGAAAATATATTCTCGTAGAAATGGGACACCACTTCAACACCGCTCTCAAACCCCGGCTCCTCAAAGCCATATACGCACAAAACTGGAAACACGCAAAACCCACATCACGCCAAAGCAAACTCTCACACCTCTTCAAATACCAACGCATAGAATCCTACGAAGATACACTCAACAACATCCAGTTCAAAACACACCAAAATCCGCTCTTTCAAGAACCGATGCTACGCTATCTGTTAGGAAACGAAACCCATGAGAGCCCAACGCTGCTCAACATTGAGAAGCTCCAAACCCCATTTCACTATCAACTCAACATCGTCACCGGGCTAAACACACAAACACAAACCATAGACATTCCGGAAACCTTCAACTACCTGCTTGGGCTCACCGTCAAAACCCGGCGCGTCTTCTACGATAAAGCCAGACGCTACCTCGTCTACCGTGGCACTCTCCAGGCGAAGAGCGTCACGATTATCTGGCGAGAGACGCACGGCTGGCAACCGGAAGATTGGGAAAGAGACTCTCGTTTTATTCAACACCATAAACTCACGGAACACGCAGACACGCTCTATGTGAACACCGACAGCATCGTCCCCGAGGCAAAAGCGTTGGACGTGCTCTTCAAACAGTTAATGTTCACCGAACCGTGAACCGGCGGGCGCGAAAATGTTACCGGTTCCGCCTTTTTTTGGGGGGGGGAAATATGAGAGAAAACGCCTCTGCACCTATACAGGGCGTGCGTTATCAACTAGATGCAACATGTTACCAAAAACAGAAAAACGTTACCAAACGGTAACGTTTTAAGGAGAAATAAAAAGATGAAATTCAAAGAAAAACACAAGCAATTCGCCGTCAAATGCTACGCGCGATTTATGAAACGCTCTGATGTCCTTGCGGCATTCATGTCAGAATTTTTTCACGATGTATTGCAGCCACACCTCGAAGAAAGCCTTGAAGAGAACGCCTCGGTGGAGCTTATAGAAAAAGCGGCCGATTTATTCAAGGCATTAAACATGCGAATAGAAGCCACGGAGAAAAGAATGGAGTCGTGGAATCTCCCCCCAGAGTCGGATATCACCAGCGCCGACGTAATCACCAGCTTGGCATCCTATTTTGGAAACCCAGGACTGCCTAAGGAATTTATGATCACAGTCACCAAAAAACTCTCAGAGCAACTTCGCAGGTTCGACATTACCCATCGCCAATTTCCTAAAAAATACGAGACACTGTTTTACGAAACCCGCAGAGACTTTTGTGCCAGCTACAACGATGCCAACCTGCAAAACGCAGATAACATCGCTACGGAATTGAACAACCTCTACGGCTACACCAAACAACTCGCCTTTCAAGAAGAAGAACCGGAAAAGGCCATAAAACACGTGAACCTCGCACACCAACTCCTCAAAACCCTGATTACCTACAAAGCACTCAACGCAGAGCAAAACCTCGTAGATGTCACCCCCGGAACCGCAAAAGACATGATAGGAGCTCCGAAACATTTAACGCAACAATTAGAGAAGAACGCAGAAACAACAAACGGGAAACAACCGTCATGAGTGTCCGAACAGCCCCTATTGTCTTTCGCTAAAGCAAATGTCTACTTTTCAAGGAATTCGCACTATGTCCAAACCTCGCAGCCTAGAAACCGAGCTCCTCCGCCACGCCTGGCTCAATCACAACTTCGGCTACAACACCACCGGCGAGCTGCTCCACGCCATGAAAAACGAAGCGGAACGCCTCAGCCAAGACGGACACGCCGCCCTCACTGAAGCGCTCCGCGCACGCGCCACACCGCCAATCGCAGACGCACTCCCAACCTACGATGCCAACATCCAACGCCACCTCAATGCCATCAACCGCACCCGAATCCAACCCATCCGCCTCCGCTATTTCCAATACCTCGCACTCCTCTACACCGAAATCTGCCTCGATTGGACATTGAATAAACGCACCGCCTTCTTGCACCACCTCAACGCCTTCGTCCAACAACGCAACGCCGACAAAGCCCCCGGCGAACCCCAACACGCCCGCTTCACCGACGCAGAACTCGATAAACTCGCCTTCTGGATGGCGACAGGGGCAGGCAAAACCCTCATTCTCCACATCAACTACCACCAGTTCCGACACTACTGCCAAACCCCGTTGGATGACATTCTGCTCATCACGCCCAACGAGGCTTTGAGCGAACAACACCGGCGCGAACTCGCAAACTCTGACATCCCCGCAGAACGCTTCCAAATGCACCGAAACCGCATCGCACACACACACAACGCCATACAGATACTCGAAATCACAAAACTCGTCATCCAAAAAACAGGAGAAGGCGACACCATACCCGTTGAGGCGTTTGAGGGCAACAACCTTATTTTCGTTGATGAGGGACACAAAGGCACCGGCGGAGATGTCTGGCGCCACCTTCGCCAACAACTCGCCCAGACAGGCTTCACCTTTGAATACAGCGCCACCTTCGGACAAGCGCTCGCCGCCGCAAAAAACCGAGAACGCGTTGAGGAATACGGCAAAGCCATCGTCTTCGACTATTCATACCGCCACTTTTACGCAGACGGCTACGGAAAAGACTTCCGCATCCTCAACCTCAAACACGACGAACACACCCAAACCGAGACGCTCCTCCTCGCCAATCTCCTCGCTTTCTACCAACAGCACCACTACTTCACACACAACCGAGACATCGCACACACCTATGGATTAGACGCACCCCTCTGGGCGTTCGTCGGCAGCAAAGTCAACGCCGTCTATACCGAAAAGCACACAAAACGCTCCGATGTCCTCACCGTCCTCCGATTCCTCCACCGATTCCTAAAAAACCCGCACAACTGGGCCATCCGCACCCTCGCCAAAATCCTGAATGGAGAGAGCGGGCTCACCGATGAAAACGGCACCGATGTCTTCGCCAACCAATTCCCTCTGCTCTCTCAACTTCACAAAACCCCAGCCGACATATACACCGCCATCCTCACAGAAGTCTTCCATACCGATACCCATGGCGCACTGCATCTCTCTCACATCCGAAACGCACCCGGCGAAATCGCACTCAAAGCCACACACGGCCGCCAGAACTTCGGACTGCTCTACATCGGCGATACCGCTTCCTTCAAAAAACTCGTTGAAACCGATGATGCCGCCATCGTCTTCGACACCGATAATCTCATCACGGAGAGCCTTTTCACCCACATCAACACGCCCACGAGCCCCATCAATCTCCTCATCGGCGCCAAAAAGTTCATAGAGGGCTGGGACAGCTGGCGTGTCACCGCCATGGGACTGCTCAACATCGGCAGGCAAGAAGGCGCACAAATCATACAACTCTTCGGGCGCGGAGTGCGCCTGCGCGGCAAACAGATGAGCCTAAAACGCAGCAGCGCCCTCGACGGCGAACATCCACCCCATCTCCGGCTATTGGAAACCCTCAACATCTTCGCCGTCCGGGCAAACTTCATGGCACAATTCCGAGAATACCTCACCCGTGAAGGTATCCCTGCAGAAGAACCTGTCCACATAGAAATCCCCATCAAACCCAACAAAGATTGGCTACAGGCACCGCTGTTTGTCCCAGAAGTCCCAGCCTACCGCGACGACGCGAAAGACACCTGCGTGCCCTTAGCCGTCAACCCAGGCATCTATATCACCCATCGCACCCAAACCGTTGAAATCCTACAAAGTCGCAACACCGAAAGCATACAAGACAGCACCGCACAACCCGCCATAACCCACGCACACATCCCACACGACAGCCTCAACCTCCTCAACTGGGAAGCAATCTACCTCCAACTCATCGAATACAAACAGCAAAAGCAGTATCACAATCTCATCTTCGATACCCCCACCCTCAAACGCATCATCGCCCCAGACGCTGGCACCTATCAACTCGCCATCAGAGACGAAACTGACATCATACCCACGTCTCTCACAGAACTCGCCCGGGTAGAGCAACTCGTCCTCACACTGCTCCGCAAGTATCTCACCAAATTCTACGGCACCATCCAGAAACGGTGGAGTGAGCATCGCATCCGCCTCCGCATCTTAGACGAAAAAGACACGAACTTCACCAACTGGCGCGTCGCCATCTCCCAAAACAACGCACAGGAACTGGTGCCGCACCTCACAGCCCTCATAGAGGCTGGCACCATCTACGGCCCCGACTTCACCGCGCTACCCACCGCCTATAACGAATGCCACCTCTACCAACCCCTCCTCGCCGAGGACAACCGCACCATAGAACGCACCACCCCACCCCCTTTGAACGCAAGCGAAAAAGCGTTTGTCGAAGATATGCACCGCTACATCCGAAAACATCACAACAGAAAACAGATTGTCCTCTTACGCAACCACAGCCGAGGCAAAGGCATCGGATTCTATCAAAACCACGGATTCTACCCCGACTTCATCCTCTGGATGCTTCACGACGGCAAACAACGCATCGTCTTCATTGAACCGCACGGCCTGATGCATGAAGCCATCAACCCACACAACCACAAAATCACGCTATTCAAAACACTCCGCCACATCAGCGATACACGGTTCCGCAGGCAGCCCGTCGAAATGGATGCCTATATCATCTCCAGCACCGATTTCACACAGATGCAGAAAAAATGCGGACTCGACAAACTGACTTTCGAGCAGTGGCATATCCTTTTCCCAAACCCTACCGATACCACATACCTCGAACCAATTTTCAGACAGACGTAAAAAAACTTGCCAATTAACCCAAAAATCGGTTATTATAAACATGATATCAAATTATTCTCTCTTGATAAGGGCTCTCTGTTATCTACAAAAGCAGGCAGTTCGGGCAGGGCACCTCCATAGGGGTGCGGGCTCCACCCCGCCGGCGCTTGTAGAACCGTTGTCACGTGTTCACACGCGCCGAATGCCCAAGCACAGCCATTAACGCATTCATAACGTTGAAGCTGATGCTGGCACTCGCATCCATGATTTCGACAAGCGCGTACGGACAGGTCCAGTAGAACATGAAACACGACACCTTAAAAAAAGCACATAATGAGCTCCGGACCCTACTCGGAACCCAATTTAACACAGATCATGGAACCCGGGAAGTGCATGCACGCGATGCATCCTATCACCGCGGACCACTCCCTGCCGCCGTCGCGTTTCCCAAAACCAACACACAAGTCGTACACATCGTCAAAATCTGTGCAAAATACAATATCCCAATAGTCCCATACGGCACCGGCACCGGCGTAGAAGGCGCTGTCATCCCTATCGATGGGGCGCTCTCTATCTCACTTAAACAGATGAACCGCATCTTACGCGTCAGCAAACACGACAGAGATGCCACAGTCCAAGCCGGTGCCACACGCCTACAACTAAACGCCCATCTCGCACACATCGGCACGCAGCTCCATTTCCCTGTTGACCCCGGTGCAGACGCATCACTAGGCGGCATGGCGGCTACACGCGCCTCCGGCACCAGCGCCGTCAGATACGGAACAATGCAAGACAATACCCTCGCACTCTCTGTCGTCACAGCAGACGGCACAATGCTACAGACAGGCAACCGGGCAAGGAAATCCGCCGCCGGCTACGATCTGACCCGGCTCTTCATCGGCTCCGAAGGCACCCTAGGCATCATCACCGAAATTACACTCAAATTAACACCACTACCCCAAGCCGTTGCCGCCGCCGTCTGTGCCTTTCCAAACGTTAATGCCGCCATCAATACCGTCATTCAACTCATACAAGAACAGTGCAACGTCGCACGCATCGAACTCCTTGACGAACGCCTGATGAACGCCGTCAACAATTATGCCGGACTCGCCTATCAAGTCGCACCAACCCTCTTCTTTGAATTCCACGGCTCAACCCAAACCGTCACAGAAAACTCAAAACTGGCACAAGCCATCGCAGCACAATACACACACACCGAATTCCAATGGGCTACTGAAGAAAAGCAACGACAAAAACTCTGGAAAGCACGATACGATAGCTACTACGCCGCTCTTAATATGCGCCCCGGTTCCGTCGGGTATGTCACCGACGCATGCGTACCAATATCACACCTCGCCGAATGTATCACTAAAACACAGCAGCTACTTGACAATTCCGAAATGCTCGCCGCTTTATTGGGGCATGTCGGAGACGGAAACTTCCACGTCGTTTTCCCTCTAGAACCGAACAACCCGCACGAACTGGCAAACGCTCGCCATCTCAGCCAACAAATCGTTAACATCGCCCTAGAACTCAACGGCACCTGCACCGGCGAACACGGCATCGGTATCGGAAAACGGGACGCATTAAAAAAAGAGAATCCAAACGCATTTCACTTAATGCGCACCATCAAACACGCACTCGACCCGAAAAACATTATGAACCCCGGCACGCTCTTCACAGAATAGGAACAATCGCACAAACACCAATGTCTATAACGCATACCGACAAAAACATGTTCCACGATAGAAACAAAAAATGGAGCATCCTACTCACCGATTACGCATGGGCCTCCGTTGAAACTGAGCGCCAGCTTCTCAGTGAAATTGGGGCAGAGCTCACTGTCGCTAAAACCGGGGACGAAACCGAACTCCTTGAACACGCACCAACAATCGACGGCCTCCTCACATGCTGGAAACCCGTCCAATCAAACGTCATCAGTAGCGCCAAGAAATGTCAAATTATCGCCCGGTGCGGCATCGGCTTAGATAACATCGATGTCGAAACCGCAACACAACACGGCATCGTTGTCACCAACGTACCCGCCTACTGTGTAGACGAAGTCTCTGACCACGCTCTCGCGTTGCTCCTCGCCAGTGCACGCAAAATACCACGTTTTAACACCGCCGTCAAAAACGGCACCTGGGAACAGAATATCGGCCCGCACATCTACCGCTTGCGCGGCAAAACCGTGGGCATCGTCGGATTCGGAAAAATCGCCAAAGCATTCCTACCAAAAGCACGCAGTTTGGGACTAAAAGTCATCGTCTATTCGCCGCGCACATCGCAGCAACATATTGAAAACCACAGCGCACTAAAGGTAAACTTTCATCAACTCCTAAACGACGCTGATTTCATTACCATACACGCACCGCTCACATCTGAAACGGAGGGCATGTTCGCAACTGTAGAATTTCAGGCAATGAAACCTACCGCCGTCTTGATTAACACTGCACGCGGAGGCATCGTCAACACCGAAGCACTCACAACAGCACTCGTAAATAGAGACATCGCCGGTGCCGCTCTCGATGTCCTTCAAATCGAACCACCGCAACCCAATCATAAACTCTTAAAATGTGATAATGTTATACTGACACCACACGCAGCCTTTATATCAGAAGAGGCCCTTCTCGAACTTCAAGTCACTGCCGCTTCATGCGTGACACAACTCCTCACCGGTCAGCTGCCCGAATCTGTTGTCAACCCAGAGGTACTGGAACGCCCAAACCTCCGGGCAAAATTCAATTAAGTCTTTTACACACACACACGGAGACACAAATGCAACAACTCCCTGATGCAACAGGACATTTTGGACAATTCGGAGGGAGATACGTCCCTGAAACCTTAATGCCTGCTTTACTTGAGCTCGAAGAAGCATACAACACCCTCAAAACCAATCCGGAGTTTCAAAATGAATTTCACGAATACCTCCGAGAATACGTCGGCAGACCCAATCCGCTCTATTACGCAGAACGCTTGACACACGCACTCGGTGGCGCAAAAATATATCTCAAACGTGAAGATCTCAACCACACCGGTGCACACAAAATTAACAGTGCCATCGGACAAATCCTGCTCGCTCGCTGGATGGGCAAAAAACGGATCATCGCCGAAACCGGTGCCGGACAGCACGGTGTCGCTACTGCAACCGTCGCCGCAAAATTCAACATGCAATGCGAAGTCTACATGGGCGAAGAGGACATCGAACGCCAGGCACTCAACGTCTTCCGTATGCAACTCATGGGCACAAAGGTCATACCGGTTAATTCCGGCTCTCGCACTCTCAAAGATGCAATCAACGCATGCTTCCGGGACTGGGTAACCAATGTCCGTAGCACATATCTCTTACTCGGCTCTGTCGTCGGCGCACACCCATACCCCATGATAGTCCGAGATTTCCAAGCTGTCATCGGTGAAGAAACAAAAGCACAAATCATAAAAAAAGAAGGCAAATTGCCCGACTGCATCGTCGCATGCGTCGGCGGCGGCAGCAACTCGCTCGGCATGTTCTATCCTTTTTACGCCGATAAAACCGTCAAACTCATCGGCGTTGAAGCAGCAGGCGAAAGCATCTGCAGCAGGAGACACGCAGCACCTCTTACTGCCGGCACCATCGGTGTCTTCCACGGAGCCAAGTGTTACCTCTTGCAAGAAGACGACGGGCAGATAACACCAGCACACTCTATCTCTGCAGGATTAGATTACCCCGGAGTCGGACCCGAACACAGTTATTATCGACAAACCGGTAGAGCTGAATACGTACCAATCACCGATGCAGAGGCCGTCGAAGGATTCCAACTGCTCTCCCAAACCGAAGGCATCATACCCGCATTAGAATCCGCACACGCAATCGCATACCTCCCAAAACTCGCAACCCAAATGGACAAACAACAGACTATCGTCGTCTGCCTCTCCGGACGCGGAGACAAAGATGTATACACCATCGCAGACCAAGTGGGAGTAACACTATAGAAGCATAGAAGCAACGCAGCCCAAACCCAGTGGGTGGCAGGTAAAAGGTTATCTTGTCTCATGGACAGAGAAAGAATACCTATCCTGCCACTGCTACGAGGTGGCATAATGACACGAAAAGCAAACCCACCATTCAAAAACCGAACGCTATCCCAAAAAATCCGAACCGGTATTCATTGGCTTTCACACCCAGACGGCCCCCTCCGGAACTGGCGATACATTCCAACGCGACTCCTACTCCGCAAATTGCACTCCACATCCTATGAAATTCGAGCCTATGCCGCTGAAGGACTCGGGGCCGTCGGAGACATCCATGCAATCATCCCCCTCATTGAAGCGCTCAGCGACAGCAACGCAACCGTCCGACGCTTCGCTATCTCATCACTCGGACACCTTCGCGACGAGCGCGCAATTGAACCGCTCATCCCATTTCTACACGATGATGAACCAGATATGCGATGTGCCGCCGTCGTCGCACTCGGGGAACTAGGACTGAGCGATGAACGCACCGCAAAACCACCTGTCCGAATCATAGAGGCTCTAATCGCCAGCATCACTGACAACGACAGAGCCGTCTGCTCTGCCGCCGTCGTCGCACTCGGCAGAATCGGCAATACACAGGCCATCTCTGCACTCAAGACACTCGCCCAAAATACCGAAAGCGAATGGATCCGACGATATATCAGCGAAGCACTCCACCAAATCAACGAACAGAACCTCTAACCGGTTCCTGTCTGTTTGTAGTCGTGCACTTCATTGCCTATCTCTCGCAATACCGCCTTGACATCCCACTATTAGCAGTTGAGGCTATACTTTAAACAAAAGGAGACATCCGCCATGCTCGCTTTTAAAAAATTGCTGGATTTAGTTCTACCAACATTCCCCGCTTGGCGTGTTTGGGAGGAAGCCTTCACCGCATTTGACAAACTTTCGTCTACAGGAGCCCGTAACAAGGCGGCTGCAATGTTAAAACCTCGGATTTAACAATACATAACCCTTGATGGTACCAAGATATACAAAAAGCTGAAAATATCTCGTAAACCAGAGAACTTTCCTTGACAATCCAACCCACACAAGGTATAATTTAAGAAAACTAACAGAAAGTCTAAATCCATTCACCCTATGAACCGAATAGACCAAAAATTTCAACAACTCCGAGCCAAAGGCACCACTGCCTTCATGCCCTACCTCTGTGCCGGGGACCCGACACCCGCTTTAACCAGCGAACTTCTCCTCACACTGGAAGACGCAGGCGCAGAACTCATTGAACTCGGCATCCCGTTCTCCGATCCCATCGCAGACGGGCCAACCGTCCAACGTGCCAGCGAACGTGCACTCGCACACAACATCTCACTCCAACAAATCTTGGAACTCGTCGCAACGCTACGTCAACGCACAGAAATCCCCATTGCCCTCATGAGCTACTACAACCCCATCTTCCGGATGGGGGAATCGGCTTTCTGCCAGAACGCACAAGCTGCCGGCGTTGACGGCATCATCGTCCCAGATCTGCCGCCAGAACAAGCAGAACCGCTACTAAAAGCAGCCCCGCAATACAACCTCGCCACCATTTTCCTCGTGGCACCCACCAGCCCCCCCCAACGGATGAAACTCATCGCATCCGTCAGCACAGGGTTCGTCTACTGCGTCTCATTAACAGGCGTAACAGGCGCACGCGCCACGTTGTCAACCGAAATCGAACCGATGATGCGCGAACTCCGCAACCAGACAGACAAACCCATCGGTGTCGGCTTCGGTGTCTCCACCCCAGAACAAGCCAGACTGGTAGCACATCTTGCCGACGGCGTGATTGTCGGTAGTGCAATCATCAACGTCATCGAGGAAAATATGCACAAAAAAGCCAAATTGCTTTCAGCCGTGAAAACCTTTGCGGCGGATTTAGCCCTCGGCGTTAAACAGTAAACTCGCCGTCATTTTGTCTTATGCCTGACTTAAACGTAAACGGCGCGGAGGAAAACCGCGCCGCCCCTTTCTCACATACCACTTATGCTATTAATCCCTGATTTACACACCACGCCGAATCCCAAATTCCGACTCAAATGCCTCCCAGATATCTGACGCAATATCAACCGTGGCGGCTTCATACCCGTCTTCCACTTGTGCCGTATCCGCCGGACCGAACATCACAACACCGTCAATCGGGGCAGCAAGGCAAAACTGCATCGCCAAATGCCGAATGTTAACACCGTACTCCTGACACCAACGCCACATCGCATGTGCCCTCGGCTCCGCATCCGGGTTACGCCGACGCTCCGTTTCAACGTCCGGTTCCGAACCTGTCAAACTCCCCATACCCAGCGGGCTTGCTAAGATAATGCCCACATCGTGTTCACGCGCCAACGGCAAGGTTGTACGCGCAACAGTTTGGGAAAGCAAGGTATAGTCCAAAAAGGTCAGAATGATATCAATCTCTCCGGTTTCAATCAACGCTTTGTGGAATTCGTGTGAACGCACCCCGGCACCGATATGCCGAACGTAGCCTTCCGCCTTCATTTCCTGAAGCGTCTCCAACGCCTGCCCAGGCGCTAAGACACTCTCCATATCAACCGGATCGTGGATAAGCACCGCATCTAAATAATCCGTGCGCAGCTGCTTGAGGCTATTCATCACGCTCCACCGCGTACCAGCCGCAGAGAAATCCTTACGCCGCTCCGGGTGCGTCCCGACCTTCGCTTGCAGATAAATCTGTTCACGCAATCCCTCTGAAAGTGCTTCGCCCCACAGATGTTCAGCGTGCCCCGGGTACGTATCAATATAGTTAATACCCAATTCAACAGCACGTCGGATAGCACGAATCACCTCAGCATCCGGTTTCTGCCATAACCAGGCCGCACCCAGCGCAAGTGCATGCGGACGCATCTCTGTCCGTCCCATCCGCCGGAGCTCCCTATTTTTTTCTTTCATTGGCTTGCTCCACCCAGTGGGTGGCAGGTAAAAGGTTATCTTGTCTCTCCTTGCAGGAGAGACAAAGAATACCTATCCTGCCACTTTTCCTATAAGCACACCTTACGCAGCTGATTCAGAGAATAAACGCAGCACGATTATGTCCTTGCTCCTACCCCGAGATAAGCGCTTTCCGCAACTTGTGTGTAGATTCAGCAAGCGATTCTTGTAAATACGGATACGGAAAACCACCCCAACGGTTGGGCGGCGGTTCTGCTGCACGCGCAATTTTCAGATGCACGAAAATCGGACCGGACTCAGACAGCAGACGCGGCAGCGCCGCATCAAGTGTACCGGCAGCGTCAAATGTATAAACCCGCTCGAAACCTACACCCTTCGCAATCGCTGGCCAACTAAAACCACTGTTATCCGGCACAGGTTGATTGCCCGTAACCTCATAACTACCGTTATCACACACAAACAACACGTAGTTTGACGGCGGGGTGCGCAACCCAGTAATCGTTGCAAGCGTCCCTAAACACATCAACATGCTACCGTCACCGTTCAGCACCAGCACCTTTTTCTCCGGTCTCGCAAGCGCGATGCCGAGTGCAAAATCCGCAGCATGCCCCATCGCACTACCAACGGAGGCATAATCCAGCGGATGGTTCGAGAGCTTCGCCCACGGTACAGTACACCCCATCGTCGTGACAACGACCTCATCGCGCCGATGCCTCGCAATACGTTCAAGGCACTCCTCTTTATTAATCATAGTATTCTGCACTCCTACTCTTCGCCTTCCGGCCGCAAAAAGTTAATCGTCGGAGGCGTCTTCATCGCCGTCGCCTGAGTCTGGACATACTGCGCGAATTCAATTTCTGTCTCAATGCCATCAATCCCGCCACCCCAAATCGCACAAGCACGATGATAGAAACGGCCCCCTGCATCCGCGAACAGCGTGACGTAATGGGACATCTCTGTCTCTATTGCTGCTTCCACTTGTTCCGGCGGAAACATGAGCGATACACCGAGTGAGGCTAACGCGGCGCTACTCTCCCGCCAACTCCAGATCCAACCTTGAGCTATTTCACGGTTCGAGCTGCTCTCTAAATTCGGAATCCCTGTGACAACCGCTGTCTGTGCAGGCAAGCTGCCTTTCACATAAAGGTGATGTTCAATCCACGGCGACTCCCCGTATATAAAAAATGTTGACGTTAACTGAAACCTTTCACCGTAGAGCGTCCACTCCGGAAAAATCCGTTGCACAATAGAACGGATCGCCCCATTCGCCAGAATCCGCACGTAGTCCCCTTCTTCCGGAAGCGGAATCGCCTCCGATTTTTCCTTATCCCACAACGCAACCCCACCGCACCCTATCCGACCGGCCATAGATGTTAATGCCACCATTGTTGTCGGTTCCGAGCTAAGCAGCACGCCCAGGGATAAACCGATGGATTTAGAAATATTAAGCTGCCCCTCCGCTTTGCGCACAAAGTAACTCTCCTGATTCTGAAAATCTGTGATAACCCATTGCTGGAGCGGCCTCTCAGTCTCAAGCGAAACCTGCTCAGAGAGTATGATGTTGTGACTCTCAAAATGTTGACGGAACCCAGGCGAGAGCGGCATTTCGGCATCCAATTCACTCTCGAACAGCGAATCAACACTGAACAACTCCGCACGTTTTTTCCCATAGGCAGTAATGCCGCCGTCATGCCTGAGCAGATACGCTATCAGATTTGATTCCATTGCCGCCACAGCATTCAGCTCAGGAAAAATACCCGCCCGTGTCTGCTTCTTGATATCCAGCGTTAATTCTGCTTTCACCGTTGGATCATAGAGAATAGAGACCTCTTTCGTCTCATCCTCTGCTAAATCCACCAAAAAAGTCAGCTGATCGCGCTGCCCATCATAATCTATATCATCCGCTTGTGCCGGCAGCAGTACCTCACGCGGCGCTTTTCCTATAACAACCGAATAGGCGTTAAAAGAAAAATCCGGGTTAACCTTCCGAAGCTGCTCACCGGTCAAAACAATCGGTACCTGCTTGCGTTCAATCGGCAGCGTATTCTGGATACTAAGCCGAATCTTGCTAATCTTCTGGTTGCCACCCGGCACCGTACAACCACCAAGCATTAACAAAAAACTGAAACTCGCGCAGAATAAGGCAACGTTCTGTTGTCTCTTTATCACTAATTTTTCCTTTCCTCGAAGAAATCGTCCCAGTAGGTGGCAGGTAAAAGGTTATCTTGCCATGAGACAAAGAATACCTATCCTGCCACTCATTTAAATTTCAGGCAGAACTTCAAGCAGATGCGCCATTTCTAACGCTGTGTTGTAAAAATGCGGCGACACGCGTACGCCACTTCCACGTGCCGCCGCAATGATTCTTTCCGCCTTAAGTAGCGCAATAATCTCATCCGGAGCATGCCGCGTGCTTTCAAAAAGAACAATGCCCGCTCTCTCGTCCTTCGTCTCCGGCGTAACCACCCGATAGCCTTTGGCGTGCAACCCCTGCATCAATTGGGCAGTGAGCGCAGAAACGCGCTCCTCAATCGTTCGGATACCCACATCTAGCAGCAACGCAAGTGCTGCCTGAAGAGCATATAATCCTACACTGTTGTACGAACCTTCCTCAAAACGCGTCGCGTCCGGTTTCTGCGTGAAGTCATAATTCAGAAAATCTCGTGGGTCCACCACGCTTGCCCAACCTACATTCGTGTTGATAAGCTGTTCCTGTTTTTCCTGCGCACAATAGAAAATCGCCGCGCCCTCCGGTCCAAGCAGCCACTTATGCCCATCGGCCGCCAGAATATCAATCTGAGCCGCTTTTACATCTAACCCAATCACACCCAGGCTCTGGATGGCATCTACTACAAACCAGATATTTCGCTCCCGGCACAGCGCACCGAGTGCCTCAAGACTATTCCGAAACCCAGAAGCAAACTCAACATGGCTGATTGTAATTGCACGAGTCCGATCGGTTATCGCGGCCTCAATCTCCGTAATCTCAATCCGTCCATCCCGCTCTGGCACCATGCGTGTCTCAACACCATATCGCTCACGCAGACTCCACCACGGGTAGACATTCGCAGGGAATTCCACCGCCGTCGTAACGACATTATCACCCACACGCCAATCTATACCGTTCGCAGCGAGCAAGATGCCCTGTGAGGTGTTTTTCATGAACGCGATTTCACACGGAGCAGCGTTGATGAGCTTAGCAGCCTGCACCCGACACTCTTCAGCCTTCTCAGCCCAGACATCGGAGTTGACGGCACCGTTCACCGTCGCATCTTCCACAAACCCTACCATTGCATCCCGCACACGCCGCGATAAAGGCGCAACACCAGCGTGGTTCAGGTAGATATACCTTTCTGTTACCGGAAATTCGGAACGCCACCGCTGTTCCAAGCTCTTCAAAACCGATTACCTCAAGAATGTTTTTACTCTATAATCCTTAACCCGATGTGCATTCGCAAACGCGATGAACTCCCCAAACATACCAATCCCACACACCAGCAAACTACTATTTATCAAAATTATAATGAGATTCATTCCTATACTTAGCCACCACTGATGGCTCAGGTGTAACAGACCCAAGCTAGGGAAATTCCCTATCACAAGCAGCATCAACGCAACAGGGCCAAAATACCGGAGCGGCCGCCGGGCACATCGAAAAAGAAAGAATTGAGCGAGCCGACCCAATTCCATTGTATCTTCACGCGCACGTTCAAGCACACGCGATGTTACCCAACCCAGTCCTAACCAGCATAAGCCTAATCCGAAACAGCTAATTACTCCCGGCATCAGCAAGCTACTGCTAAACAAAAGCACACTACCTAATACAAATTGCAATACACTGCTGATGACAGAATAGAACAACACGAAAGCTTTGGCTTCCTTAGCTCGTAAGCAACCTATCGGCTGTTTACCTTTTACTCCCTGAACGCCGACATCATCGCCCCGTTTCGTCGCGAAGGCATAGAGTATAGCTTTGAAAGCGAAAATATCTATCAGCACGCGCCACACTCTCCCGAGTCCATACTTACTTGTCCCGAAACGACGCCGGTGATGCGTAACAACGAGCTCTGTGATGCGTGCCCCAACCACTGTACACATTGCAGGAATAAACCGGTGCATTTCCCCATAGAGCGGCACCGCCTTAATCGTCTCTGCGCGATACGCCTTGAGTGAGCACCCGTTATCGTGAATTGGAACACCTGTCACCTTTCCTATAATCCAGTTGGCAACAACCGACGGCACACGACGGCTCCAAAACTTATCCTGCCGCGCCTTCCGCCATCCACACACAACATCGTATCCCTCATCCATTTTCTCAAGCAAGTTGGGTATATCCACCGGATCGTTTTGCAAATCGCCATCCATACTAATAATCCGCTGTCCCTTTGCAAATTCAAAACCTGCTGCCATTGCAGCTGTCTGACCGGCGTTCTTTTCAAATCGAATTACCTTGACCTTTTCACCCGCTATTTTATGAAGTGCGGAAAGTTCCGCAAAAGTCCCATCTTGACTACCGTCGTCTACAAACAGCACCTCGTAGGCAAAGTTGAGCGCATCGCAGACGGACCGAATCTTTTCAAACAAGAGACGAACGTTCTCTGCCTCGTTGTAAACCGGCACCACAATGGAAAGGAGAGGGGTTTCGGCACCATTCATAACGACTTCTGCCACTGTTCCTTCAATCTGATGGATAAAAAAGATCGCATCCTGATACGTTGAATTTACGCTCGTGCTAATAGCATCCGGTGTGCCTCGGTGAGTGACTCGAACGTCCCCGCATCTATCCACTGACCCTGCACGAAACTGTATTCCAATTGGCTCCGTTGAAGATATACATTGTTCACAGCTGTAATTTCATACTCCCCACGTGCAGAGGGCTCTATCATGCGGATAATGTCAAACACAGCAGCATCGTAGAAATACACCCCCACCACCGCATAACGGCTTTTCGGGTGCTTCGGCTTCTCATCAATCGCAACAATTTGACGATTCCCGTTCAAGGTAGCTACCCCGTAACGCTCCGGATCTGCAACCGATTTCAGCATCACACGGGCACCCTCCGGTTGTACAGCAAAATCGCAAACCGCCTGCTGAATTGACGTTTCAAAAATATTATCACCAAGGTAGACGACGAGACGTTGAACACGGGCAAACCCCTCGGCAAGCGCGAGGGCGTGCGCGATGCCTTTCGCTTCCTCCTGCACCCTGTACGTCAAATCGCACCCGAACGCAGCACCACTCCCCAGAACCTTTACAAAATCACCAACGTACTCCGGATTCGTCACGATGAGGATATCGGTAATCCCTGCCGAAGTTAGCTGCCTGAGACAATGGTAAACCATTGGTTCATTACCCACCGGCAGCAAGTGTTTACTCGTCACTTGCGTCAGCGGTGCCAAACGCGTACCTAATCCACCTGCAAGGATTACACCTTTTAACCCTTCTCTCACTACAGGCATCGTTAACTCGATTCTCCACGTCCAGGGAACGTCAATTCGGCGATCCCGGACTTGTCAAGTTCACCCAGCCCCAATTCAATCATCTTGTCATACTGGGCCTTTGTAGCATGCGCCAGCGGAAGCGACAGCCCCGCAGCGTCCGCTAAAGCCAACGCAATCCCCGAATCCTTCGACGCATGCGCCGCTGAAAAATAACACTCGTGGTCCCGAAACTGCATATCTTCACCATCTGTCTCTAAAACCCGAGAATTCGCACCGGTTTGCGCGAATACCGCCTGTAACATCTCCAAATCTAAACCGAGGGCTGCACCCAGACCCAAGCCCTCTGCAAGACCGGCTGTGTTGATATTCATCACCATATTGACGAGTGCCTTCACCTGGGCCGCCTGGCCCGCTGAACCGACATAACGGAGCGAAACACTCATTGAATCCAAAATCGGACGTGCCTGATCAAATGTCTCCTTCTTCCCACCGCACATCAGATAGAGTGTACCCTCACGCGCTTGTGTAATACTGCTCGCCATGCACCCTTCAAGACTCCCAGCACCATGTTGCTCCGCGAGGTGTTCTACCTCCACGTGGACTTGTGGGCTAATCGTCGCACAATTAATAAAGAGTTTGCCTGCAGCACCCTTAAGCAGACTGTCGTCCGTATTTTCTGCGAACACGCATCGCATCGCAGCATCGTCTGTCACAACGGTAATGATGTAATCGGCATGTGCAGTGACTTCCGTCAGTTTGCTCGCCGCTACGGCATCAAGCTCCGATGCTAATTCCACCGCCCGCTCGCCGACGACATCGTAGACAACAGAAACGGTGAATCCATCATCTTTTAAGTGCCGGGCTATGTTCGCGCCCATTCTCCCAACACCCACAACGCCTATTTTGTACGCACTGTTTGCCATGTCTACCTCCTTTTTTGCTAAAACCTATACTCACAATCTATAAAAATAGTGTCAATATTTCTATTGTCACACATTTTTGCAAAATTGTCAAGCACTTTTCAACGCACCCGTGAACAAGCTCTTGAGTCCAGCATTTGTGTCAACGAGGCGGCCGTGGAACCTAATTCCCGGACTCTATACCCTAAAATCTCGCTCGAAACGAACTTTAGAATGGTAAGTAGAGTTTCGTTTTCCTACAAATACGGAAAATTAGAGAAAAAAAGATTGACAATTTTTGTCAATTCCGTATAATTAAAACTCATAAATAGAACGTTAAATAACCCTATCTGCCGGTTTAAACAAGAAACCGGTAAATTTCCAGAGTCCTAAGGAGGATAACAATGAACCGTTTCACAGTTGCGCAATACGCACATATACCTCTTTTCCTGGTAGTCGCTATGCTCACCGTAACCATACTCGGCTGCACACAAGGCGGAATTAGCATCATTCCCCTCGGGGCAAAACTTCAGAATGCCGACAACGCCTTTGACGAAGCCGAAGCTATGGACGTGCGGGACGAAGAGCCGGAAAAGATGGAAAAAAAGCAAGCGAATCGACAGAAACTCTACGATAGAGCTATGGCACTCTACTTAGAAGTCATTGAACGCGACGCGAAAGGCAAATACGCCCAACGTGCACATTACCAAATCGCCGCCATCTATAAACGGCAATACGAATGGGATAAAGCCACCGAGCACTATCAAGCAATTGTCGAAATCGCACCCACCGGCTATTACGCCAGCGAAGCGAAAAAAGGAACCGCGAATATTCGGAAGAATCGCGAAATCATCAAAACCAAACGGGCCGAATACCAGAATTATAAAGCCTTGTACGACCAGAACCCGACAGATGAAACTTTCAATATCGCCGCTGAGGCACTCCACGAAGTCGCACGTGCTTATGAAGGATTGGAAAACTCCACTGAAGCTATACGACACTACGAAAAACTCGTCGAAGAGTTTCCAACACACTCCAAAGCACCACAGGCACAATTCCAGATCGGCAACATCTATTTCTACTCCGTTTACGATTATACCGGCGGATGGCCCGCTTTTATTGCTGTCACCGAGAAATTCCCCGATTCTTACGAAGCATCACAGGCAGGAACACTCCTCAAGAAGACTGCCGATATATTAACCGAGATTAAGCAATACATGGATGAAATCGATGCCAATCGGAATAAGAAAGCCGTTGAATACCAAAAAACTGGCAGAAAACTGACGGGCGCTGACCTCTGGGTGATGGGACAGGAAGATCTTGTCGTTCAGAACTTCCAAGGCGTTGCCGCCAATTGGGAAAAACTCCGCAATTATCCACGCGCTGTTCAAGCCTATAGGATTTTGGCACGCGACTTGTCACATAAGAAATTCGCTGCAGCCGATGCACGATACCGAGCCGCAACGCTCTACCAGCAAAACGGGCAATACGAACGCGCAATTCAGGCCTATGAAGACCTCTTTGAAAACTCGCCCGAGTCTGTCTGGCGCAATGAAGCCGTTTATCAGCAGGCCGTCTGCTATCGCGCCATACGAGAATTCGGAGCCGCTTATGAAGGGTTCAAAGCCTATATGAGCAGCACCAAGGGAGATCAACCCTACATTCGCGAAGCCGAACAGATTGTCCGACAGTACGAACTTGATCAAGACCAAGATGGCTACCAGTTCTACCAAGAACAGCAAGAAGGAACTTCCGACCAGGATGCAAACTCATATCCTGGCGGCAACTAAGCTCAAATTAATAATCATAAGACGGGAGCAACAGCTCCCGTCTTATCGTATATTCCGATATGAACCGAAATCGCAGGGCTTACAACCGGCTGATACATTCGTCTATTTCACCAAGAATGTTCATGAACCCTTTTGTGCGAAAGGAGCGAGATAATCATGCAACCATTTAAAACAAGGAACCACGCCATTTCTCCTTATTCGATAATCCTTCCTACCGTCTTTGTCCTTTGCTTAACGATGTCGTTCAACATCGCTATCGCCGCAAATTTGCAAGATGGACTGGTCAACTACTGGCCGCTCGATGGCGATGCCACCGATAACATCCGCAAAAATGACGGAGAAGTCGTCGGAAATCCGGCCTGGGTCAATGCACGCGTTGGAAAAGGGGCACAGTTTGACGGCAGCTCACAGAAAATCCAAATCCCCGATTACAAATTCATCACAACCACGACTACTTACGCCGCTTGGATTAACGGGTGGAAAGCCTCTGATTGGGCCGGCATCGTCGGATCGCGCACACCTACCGCCACAGAACTAATCTTCGGAGACAACAACCTGCTTCACTACGTTTGGAATAATAACGCCGCTGAAACCTGGAGATGGGACGGCGGGCCCGAAATCCCATAGAACGAATGGGCACTCGCCGCCATGACAATTGAACCCAAGCAAGCTACCTTATACATCTACACAGATGCCGATGGACTGGAGAACGGAATCAACGACATTCCGCACGTGGAACAAGAAATTGGCCCTCTCAATATTGCATGGGTAGACTGTTGCGGCGGAAACCGCTTTTTCAAGGGCATTATTGACGAAGTGATGATATTCGACCGCGCACTCTCTGAAGACGAGATTCTACAACTCGCAACGCAGGGGCTCCCCGTTGAACCCACACATAAACTCACAACCACATGGGCGCAAATTAAACGCACAGGTTTTTAGCAATGAATAACTGTGCAGCTCTTTTTCGTCCACTCTGGCGGTTCATAGAAATAATTTAACTCGTGAACACTCATACGCCGGCAAACGACTGAAAACTTTTTGACGGATAAGCTCGGGCGTGTAACGGCGCGAAAAATGATTTAGCACGATATGCTCGCTCTCAAATTCCTCTAACATCGGAAGTAACATATCCAGATGCAAGTGCATCGTCTTTTTCGCACGCACACGATGCTCCGGCAGCACAAACGTACACTCACAAATCAGCACCTTGCACTTCCTAAACAACGGATGCGCATTAATCGGAATGCCACGTGTATCTCCAAGGTAAGCCACTAACGGTAATTGAACCTCTGACGTAACTTCAACACCGCTCCGCCGCAGACCGGCAATTTCATGCCCCGGCAATTCATGGAATTCTGGCTTTAACTTCTTCCGAATTTCACAAATAAGATAAGACACAGATGGTACGCTGTGGTTGCCCGGCAATATGTGCGCAACCAAATTCCGACGAAACGGCATTGAGGCACCTGTATCAACCGGCGTGATATTATACCCCCAACGTCGACCTCGATCCAACGCCGAAATCCTATCCAGAATCTGTGTCAACTGTTTAAAACCCGCCGAAGGCACATAGATATTCCCCGGCGGCATGCCGGCAAGCCAACGTTGGCTAATATAGATAGGTAACCCAAAGTAGTGGTCCAAGTGAAAATGGGAAATAAAAACGTTGCCGATACCGATAAAATTCATCGGACATCTGCCTAAATCAAAAACCAGATCCAGCTCTTTCACCCGAATATAGGTAGCTACAGCAGAACTCGATTTCCCCTCCAGCGTTAAATTTCCACAGTGCAACAGTGCCATTTCTTGGTATCTCTTTCGTAGAAGTGCCCGCCCCGTAGAAAAACACTGTTTTGCTTGTAGCCCCTAAGAGCCGCTCCAACAGCCAATATATTCACGGGAATACCGTATAGATGCCCTACTGCATCACACCCGGGCAAAAAAATTGACTTTCCTTCAAAAATGTAGTATATTTAAACTCAAATACGAGACGACGGTGCAGACGCTGCGCCCGCTCGCACAGTACATCATCTAGCTTTACGTTTTTAGGAATACAATGCACCCTAGTTCTTAACCACCTACATAGTATGGAGAATACATGTCTATCAAAATCGGAATTATCGGCGGCAGCGGTTTTTACCAGATGGAAGGCCTAACGGATATCCAAGAAATTCAGACCGAGAACGCCTTCGGTAAACCCAGTGATGTGCTTATCCAAGGCACCCTTCACGGAAAACAGGTCGTCTTTTTACCACGACACGGTATAGGACACCGCCTGCTCGCATCCGAGATTAATACACACGCCAACATCTACGCCTTAAAATCTTTGGGGGTTGAATGGCTCATCACTGTCAGTGCTGTCGGCAGTTTGAAACAAGACATTGCACCGCGCCATTTCGTTGTACCCGACCAGCTCTACGATCATACACAAAGGCGGAACACTACCTTTTTCGGCGACGGCATTGCAGCACATATCAGCCTCGCACACCCTTTCTGCTCACATCTGAGCGAAACACTGTTCACCGCCGCGACTCAAGCCGGCGCAACCGTACATCAAGGCGGCACCTACCTCTGTATGGAGGGTCCTGCTTTCTCAACCCAAGCCGAATCGAACACATATCGACACCTCGGCTTTGATATCATCGGAATGACTGCCGCCCCCGAAGCCAAACTCGCTCGCGAAGCCGAGATGTGCCACGCGCTTCTCGCTTGCTCCACCGATTATGACTGCTGGCACCCTGAACACGATGCTGTAACCACTGAGATAATCCTCGAAAACGTCAGAACCAACGTTGAAATCTCTAAGCAGATAGTCAAAAACGCCGTCGCAAACATCCCTGAGAGACCTCGAACGTGCAGCTGTGCGAGCGCACTTCAAAACGCCATCGCGACTAAACCGGAAAAGATACCACAAGGCGCACGCCACCGCTTAGAACTACTGGTTGGTAAGTACCTGGCGTAACGTCTCAAAAATCCTATCCGCTTCCCTCTCCGTGAGAATTAGCGGCGGAGCAATGAAAATGATGTTCTCCGGTTCCTCCAAGGCATGGCCAATCTTGCCAACGATGACACCTTTCTCACGCAACAAGCCAACAATCCGGTTCGTTTGTGCCGTCTCAAGATGTGTACCATCCGCTTTTACCAATTCAACCGCAAGCATCAACCCTTTACCGCGCACATCCCCAACGATTGCCAAAGCTTGCAACGTCGCTAACTTCTCCATGAGGTAACTGCCTACCTGTGCTGCATTTTCACTCAGACGTTCCTCACGTAAGATTTTCAGGTTGGCTAAACCCGCAGCACACGCCACAGGGTGCCCCCCATACGTGCAAACCTGTGCAAATTCACGGTGTTCCTCGGAATCACCCAGGAACGCTTCAAATACACGGCTTGATGCAACACATGCACCCAACGGTAGATAGCCGCTTGTTAAGCCCTTTGCAAGCGTGATAATATCCGGTTCGACACCCCAATGCTCACACGCAAATAGCTTACCTGTCCGCCCGAAGCCCGTAATCACTTCATCTAGTATCAGCAGCACTCCGTAGGCATCGCAGATCTCCCGCAGCTTCGGAAAATACTCATCCGGCGGTACAATCACGCCACCGCCACCTATAATCGGCTCCGCAATCACCGCAGCTACCGTCTCAGGACCCTCTAACTGAATGATACGCGCTATATTCTCTGCACACCCAATATTGCAAGACGAAGAGGCTAACCCCAACGGACAGCGGTAGCAATACGGCGGATGGGCATGCACAAAGCCCGGTGCTAACGGTTCAAATGCCTTTCTTCTCTTTGACTGCCCAGTAGCAGACAGCGCGCCATACGTAAACCCGTGATATCCTCTATACCGACTAATTACCTTGTAGCGATTCTCACCTGGATACGCCTGTTTCGCATACTGACGCGCCATTTTTATCGCTGTTTCATTCGCCTCAGAACCACTATTGCAAAAATAGACATGGTTCAAATCACCCGGAAGACACTCTGACAACTCTGCCGCCAATAAAGCAGCCGGCACGTTAATTTGCGAGTGTGGATAATAAGGCAACTCCTGTATCTGCGCATACACAGCATCCGCTATCGCTTTTCTCCCATAGCCAACGTTGACGTTCCACAGTGCCGAATAGGCATCTAAATATTCACGTCCCGCTTCATCCACCACCGTTGTACCGTACGCCGATTTAAAAACTATCAATTCCGTTTCATCAAAGCGACGATGCTGAAAAAATGGATGCCAAACATGTGCCTTATCAACTTCTCTATAATCTATTGCCATTCCTACTATTTTCCCCTTTTTTCGTGCTCTCTACCGCGATACACACCCCTCAAACTCATCCACGCAGCTTTCTGTAGATGCACCACGGTGAGATTCATTACATCCGCTTTTCCAATGCAGATATACCCAACAAAGCGAGTCCATTTTTCAAAACTGTTTGAACGCACCGGGTCAGGACAAGCCTCGCTTGCGTCCGATCCGGCTGTGACACATCAAGCACCCGATGCTGGTTATAATACGGATGAAAAATCCCCGCCAATTCATGCAAATAGTGCGCAACCCGATGCACCGCACGTTCCTCCGCACTCTGCAACACAACCCCCGGATATTCCGCCAACTTTCGAATTAACTCTAGTTCCATCTCTGTCGATAACAATTCTAATGGAACCTTATCCACCGCCTGCAAAGCAATACCCTGCTCAGAAGCCTTCTCAAAAAGACTCCAGCATCGCGCAAACGCGTATTGAATGTAAAACACAGGATTTTCGCTCGCTTCCGTAATCGCCAATTCCAGATTGAAATCCAAGGGTGTATTATTAGCACGCATCAGGAAGAAGTAACGCGCAACATCTACAGCAAAACGTTCCCCGATTGCAGCTGACAACTCGTCAATCAGCACGTCAAGCGTATAGAACTGCCCACGCCGTTTTGACATATCCTGCGGATTCCCATCAGCATCCACAAGGTTAACCTGCTGAATAATAGAAATTTCCAGCCAGTCATCCGGTAAACCGAGCGCCTTCACAAAGTTTTCAAGACGACTTACGTGCCCTTGATGATCCGGACCGAAGAAATCAATGACTTTCTCAAATCCTCTGTCAAATTTATCGCGATGATAGGCAGCATCCGGCACAAAGTACGTGTACTCACCATCCCGGCGGATAACAACACAATCCTTATCATCACCAAAATCCGTCATCCGAAACCACGTCGCGCTTTCAGCCTCGTAGAGATACTGCTTTTCACGAAACAACTTCATAATCTCTTCCGGTTTCCCACTCTCCCTAATCGCTTTCTCACTCGTCCACACATCAAACTTAACACCAAAACGTTCTAGCGATGTCTCCTGTTGAGCAAGGATATGCGAGATACCTTTATCGCGAAAGAGCACTACCCGTTCTGCTGAGCTGAGCTGCAGGTAAGTATCCTCTTCAGAATCTACCAGACACTGAGCGAATTCACGCAGGTACTCACCTTGATATCCTTCTTTAGGAATTTCAGCATCATCATCACCCAACGCCTGTCTATAGCGCGCATCTATCGATTCCCCCAGCCGTTCAACCTGTCCACCGGCATCATTGACATAATACTCACGCATCGCACGATAACCCACCGCGTTCAGCAAATTCACCAGCGTATCCCCGACTGCCGCCGCTCGTCCACTCACAATGTTGAGAGGACCCGTCGGATTTGCGCTCACAAACTCAACCTGCACACGCTTGCCGGAGCCTTTGGCGCACGTTCCATACGCATCCGCAGCGACGAGTATCGTCCGAAGTGTATCATATAGCCAAACATGCGACAGATGGATGTTAATAAAACCCGGACCCGCAACCTCAATTCTGTCTATAAACGGATGCGCATCCTTATCAACCCGATTAATAACCTTTTCTGCAAGCTTCCGAGGCGGCAACTTTGCCTGCTTCGCTAAGCCTAACGCAATCGGCGTCGCAAAATCTCCATGTTCCGATGTCTTTGTCGGAGAAAACGGGACAGCCGGCACTTCAGAAACCGAGAACTCCCCTTCAGCAATAGCGACTTGGATCGCTTCCCGTAAAATATCCTCTATTTCCGTCTTCATCCCGGACATATCATACTTAATTGTCATTCTCTCTATTTCACCAAATTCTAGGCTTTGTTTGATTGTTACTTTCCCTTCATTTTATACAAGTAAGAGCATTATACCATAATAACCGTATTTTTGACACTTTTTTTGTTTGCACTTTCAATACGTTTCATGATATAATGATTTACAATATACTAATTTGGAGATTACCAAAAAGGAAACCCTGTTTTTTCGAGACATATAGGAGACCCTTTATGAAAATTAGAGTTATCATAGCAATGCTCACCTTACTACCTTTTATAACCATCAGCATCCCCTGTGCAGCTGAAATCACAGCAGATATGGTTGCCGCTGCATGGCTATTTGATGGCGATGCGAAAGATTTTTCCGGCAACGGGTTTGATGGAGAACTGGAAGGCGGTAATTTTGTCGCGGGGAAAATCGGCGATGCCATCGAGTTAAACGGCAAAAACGAGTGGGTTGCTATCCCCAAAAGAATCGGCGAATTTGAAGAAATTACCTTCGCACACTGGGTCAAATCCACCGGAAGAGAAGCACAGTGGCGCGTTTTCTTTAACAACGACGGATGGAAACAAGGCGATATCCACTATCAGATGCACCCCAACAATAAAGTCGAGTTTTCCATTAACGGTAACACCGGCGGGGACGATACCTTCGCGAACTATATGCTGGCAGGTGATCAGATGGATAAGTGGGTACACATCGCAACTGCTTATAGCGCGAATGAACAGAAAATCCGATTTTACATTAACGGAGAACTGGATATAGAAAACGACTGGGGCGGAAACCCCGGCGTTCTCGACCCAGCACAAATTGGCGACTGGAGAAACGAGCGACAATGGCAAGGCCTCATAGATGAATTCATTATCTTCAACACCGTACTAGACGAAGAAGATATCCAAACTGTCATGAACGAAGGCTTGGAACCAACCCTCGCAGTCGATCCAAAACGGAAACTCGCTCTTACCTGGGGCAGCCTAAAAAAATAGGAGATGTTTACAATGATTAAAAGTTACGTTCTAACCGGTATTACCCTCATCGCACTGAGCCTCGGTATGATAACCGGAAGCGATGCTAACCTTGATGAAAAAACAATCGCTGGCATGTGGACGTTTGAAGAAGGAAAAGGAAAAGTCGTCGAAGACCTCTCCGGAAATGGCACCGATGGCGAATTTGTCGGAGACCTCAAGTGGGCTGAAGGCAAATTTGGAGGCGGGTTAGAGTTTAACGGCGCAGACACATGGGTTAAACTCGGAACCAAAGGCGAAGAAAAAACCTTAGCCGCTTTGGATTTCAAGGAATCTGAAGGATTCACCATTCATGCCTGGGTCTATGCAGCTGAAGCACCCACCGGCAAATGTGTTATCTGGAAAGGACTCGGATGCTCATCCTGGTCCCAGTTCCTGCTTGGAACCGGCGCGCACGAAAACGCGGAAAATAGCACGAAGGCCGCCTTTCACATCCGGGCCGCCAACGGTGGCGCAAAACTTGAAGTCCTTGGTGAGGAAATCCTTGATAAAGAATGGGTACATCTCGTCGGTACATGGGACGGCGCAAAACTTCACGTCTATGTCAACGGCAAACTACAGAACTCCGAAGAAGCAAAAGGACCGCCTTGGTCCTCACCAGAAGAGGTTTACATCGGAGCAGACCCAGGCTGCGGGAAAAGATGCCAATGGGAAGGGATCATCGACGAAATCGTTATCTTCAATGTAGCACTCACTGATGATGAAGTTCAATCCCTCGGCGACGGCATTGAAAGTGCGCTAGCGGTTGATGCAGCCGGGAAAATAACAACAACCTGGGGAAAGATCAAACGCACCCAATTTTAGATGACAGAATCTTCAATACTATAAGAGGGGTTATCCAATGAATATCGTAAAAAGGCAGGCAGGCTTTACCCGGCAGTATCTCCTATTCATCTTCGTCTCTCTTACCCTTTTTGGATGGACTTCCGTCAGCAATGGTGAGGTCCTCTACCTTGACGATTTTGATGACGGGAAAATTGACGGAAAATATGAATTCAAAAACCACGAAGGCGATTGGGTAGAAGAGGGAGGCGTTATCACACAAACCAAGGAATCTCCGGGGGATCACACCTACCTCGTTCTGGATGGCGGTTTTGACGAACCGCACACCGGCCTGGTCATGATTCGCGTCGACGACTGGGGCGACGGAGATCTGGCACGCTGCGGACTCGGATTCCGACTCGACCCCGGTGATGCCTCCGGTTACGCATTCCTCATCCATCATTTTCTCAATAACATGGAATTCCTTAACGACCATCTCGCATGGAAACAAAATGATACTGAACCACCCTTCGGTCAGGTAGAAATCGGAGAGTGGTACTGGATGAAAGCCGAAATCTCTGATGACGGATTTACAGGCAAAATCTGGGAAGACGGCAAACCCGAACCCAAAGAATGGTTATTGGAAAGCAAACTTGACTTTGGAAACGTCAGACCGGAAAGCGGCCAAGTTGGACTCAACGGCGGTTCAAGTAACGGTGCCCCGGCACTCACTGTGGTCTCTTTCGACAATTGGGCAATTTGTGATACACCCGACGATTGCACCCCTGATGTCATACTCCCCGTCCAACCCACAGGCAAGCTGTCAACAGTGTGGGCTGAAATCAAAACAAACTACTAACCAATTGTTGCTATAAGGCCTAAACACACGTCCTTATAGACTGCAACCCGCGAAGTTCACAGAGCATGAATGGCGGATAACACCCGCCATTCCATCAACTCATGGGCAAATCTTATTCTTAATCTTAGGAACTATCATTTTTATTTTTGTTGCCTGATGCTTTTCCACGTTTTGCAGGTATTGCTCGTGTTCATTATGACTGTCGCATTTTTCATCATTCTTGTCGGCGACGCGTTCCTAATCCTCAAAAACGTTTTTAAACGCTAAAAGTCAAATTCTATTTAACCAAGGGAGATTTATTATGAGAAAGAAAGTTAACTCTGTTTTACTAATTTTTGCTATCAGTCTAATCGCTACCAACCTCTCCGCCCAAATCGTCGAAGACGGTCTAATTGGCTATTGGAGTTTTGATGCGAACAATATCGCAGGCAAGATAGTTAAAGACGGAACAGGCAATCGTGACGGAACCATCAAAGGCAACCTCAAAAAAGTCACCGGAAAAATTGGGGATGCCCTAGAATTTGATGGAGACGAAGCCAACTTTGTCGAAATCGACGATCCGGAAGGCTTTGATTTCAACACAGACTTCACCTGGGCAGCTTGGATCAAAACCGATAATTCCGGGCCCTGTGTCATCTTCGCCAAAACGGGCGGGCCCGGCACTGATGATAAGGGACCGAAAACCTTGTGGATCCGCAACGGAGTCCTTAACGTCGACACAGGATGGGTAGGCAACGTAGAAGACAGTGAAAATATCGCAGATAACGATTGGCACTACATTGCTGTCGCAGGAATGCCTGAAGATAGCAAGGTGCAATTCTTCGTTGACGGAAAAGCCACCGCCGAAGCCACGCTCAACCTCGCTCAATTCCCCGAAGAAGATTTCGAGAATCACGTTTTTATCGGATTGGACGGTAGAGCCGAGGGCGAATTCGGGGTATTCACCGGCATCATCGACGAATTTAGCATCTACGACCGGGTGCTTGAGGAAGCCGAAGTTAACCAGAATTTTAAGTCTGAAATGGGGCTCGCCGTTGAACCTAACGGCAAACTTGCAGTCACTTGGGGTGCTATTAAATCAATACGATAGATTTAATACGTTAAATCGGGACTTGTCTGCGCGGACAACACCCGCCCAGACAAGTATTCCCGCTACCCTCTCCGATGGACTCAAATTACCCAAGGAGCTTTTGTATGAAAACCTTTAAATTTATAAACACAGTTCTCGCAGTACTTGCACTTGTCCTCTTCGCAACTATCCACACCGCCGATGCTAAGCGGGATAAGCAGTACATCGCCAAACAGATTACCAATTTGAAGATAGACGGGAATCTCAACGAATGGAAACGTGCCGAAATTGTCGCCTTTGATGAACTGAAAGATGTCGGTGCCGGCACCCCTAAAGCAAGCGACTTCACGGGACAAGGCCGGGTCGCATGGAGTGCTAAAGAACCAACCCGCATTTACTTCGCCGTTGAAATCACCGACGATAAACTTCAAGACATCCACCCCGATGATAACAAGTGGTGGGAAGATGATAGCGTCGAATTTATGTTTGATTTTGACAACGGCATGGTCCGAGAAAGCCTCGTCCAATGGACTCTCGGCGCAAATGGAGAAGATTTATCCGCAGCTGCATCTGAAGAAAACACTGAATGGGTCCTCATTAAAAACGGCAATGACTACATCTACGAAGTCGCCATAGATCCAACAAAGCCACGCGGTAACCCGCAGTTCGAGAACCCGGGCAAAGGAAAAGACTTTAAGGCTAAAGATGGACTGATTATCGGACTCAGCTTCCACATGAACGACGCTGAAAACGGCGGACGCGAACACCAGATCGGATGGATACCCGGCGGCGCATGGGATGCACTCGCCTACGGAGACCTCATTTTCGATGATGAAATCCTTCCTGTCGAACCATCAGGAAAACTCGCAGTCACTTGGGCAGCCATTAAGCGATAATGCTGTATTTTGTCTGTAAGGGCGAAAAGCCTCATCTATGCGGAACGTGTTGTAACTATCACGTCAGAGGCTTCTCGCCGGCACTATAAATTCATGGAAGCTTCAGAAACTCCCCATATTAGACCTGACAAAAAAAGCGGAATCACCTTCCGTGCCCTCATCATCGGAACCCTCCTTGTTATAGGCAATGCCTACTGGCTCGCTTACGCAGCGGAGATGATTCAACCGCAGTTCCTCCTCAACTTCGTCTCTCTCTTCTTCAACGCTATTTTTACCTTATTTGCCGTCATCGCTTTCAATCTATTATGGAAGAGAATAGTACCCCAGAATGCATTAACATCGCAGGAACTCCTCGTCATCTACACCATGGTCGTCATGGTATCAACAATCGGCGGGCATTCCATGATGACGTTCCTCATCGGCACACTCGCACATCCGTTCCGGTTCGCAACCCCTGAAAACGAATGGGCAGACCTGTTCTGGCGATACATTCCAACGTGGTTTGTTCCTGAAAACAGGGCCTTGGATGCCTATTTTGAAGGCGACTCTACCTTTTATCTCGCGAAGCATCTCCGCGGTTGGATGCTGCCGATACTTGTCTGGACAGGCTTCGTCACCGTACTCTGGTTCACCTTGATTTGTCTCAATACCATTATCCGCGTGCAGTGGACGGAACGTGAAAAACTCGCGTATCCGATTATCCAATTGCCACTCCAGATGGCTGCTGGACGCAAAAGTTTTTACAAAAACGGCACGATGTGGATAGGCTTCTCGGTCGCAGCGTTCATTGAACTGCTCTCTGGACTAAGCTACCTCTTTCCACAGGTCCCATCTATCCAACTCAATTACTACTCAATCACGCATCTCTTTACCGACAAACCGTGGAATGCTGTCGGATGGATATCCCTATCAGCGTACCCATTTATCATCGGGTTGACGTTCTTTGTGCCGTTGGATATTTCAATGTCGGCGTGGTTTTTCTATCTCTTTGGGAAAGCGGAACGAATAATCCGGTCCGGCATGCTTGGGGAAGGTGAACTCTATTTCGCAGAGCGTGCCGGCGGTGCATGGCTCGCCGTCGGCATCTTAGCGTTGTGGGGCACACGCCGCCATCTTCGAGATGTCATACAAAACTGTTTCACAACCAAACGACACTTTGATGATTCAAATGAACCGATGCCGTATCGTGTGGCTGTCGGCGGATTAATATTCGGATGCATTCTGCTCACGCTATTTTCGATGCAGGCTGGGATGTCCGTGGGCGGTGTCCTCGGTTTTATTATTATTTTTACGTTGATGGCACTCGGCGTAACGCGCGTCCGTGCAGAATTCGGTCCACCCGCTCATGAAATTCTCGCACTTGACCCCGCCCGGCTCATGGCTGTCACTCTCGGACCACGCCTCGTCGGCACACAGAACTTGACCCTTATTTCATTCTATTATTGGCTCAATAGACTGAACGTCTCGCACCCGATGCCCAATCAATTGGAAGGTTTCAAACTCGCAGAACGGGCGAACATAAACAGCAGGAAACTGGTCTGGGTAATGATGTTCGCCATCGTCATCGGCACACTCGCCTCATTCTGGGCATTTCTCTACCTAATGTATGACGCTGGGGCACTAGCAGTACACGGGTACATCGTCGGCATCGGCAACGAAGTCTTCGGTAGACGTTTACAACGGTGGATTAACAACCCTACTGGCACTAACTGGGGCGGGACGCAATCCATGGGCATCGGGGCTATCATGACATGGCTCCTCTATTTCCTACGACACAAGTTTATTTGGTGGCCCTTCCACCCCATCGGCTACGTCATGACTGCCGCTACATGGGGCGGACTCGCTGACTTCTGGTTCTCTGTCTTCCTCGGTTGGCTAGTCAAGTTCATTATTATTACTATCTTCGGTTTAAAGGCGCACCAACGGGCAATTCCGTTTTTTTTAGGGTTAGTCATGGGAGATTATGTGTTTGTTGGACTCTGGGCACTACTCGGCACACTCTTTAATATACCTACTTACGTGCTCTGGTCACCTTAACACCTAGAATATCTTGAAAAAAGTGCCTGCCTACCCCTACAGTTCAGGCAAATTCTTCACAAGCTTCACCGTCTCTAGACTCATCGACACAACCCGTCCGATTAATTCCACAATATATTTCGGGGCATCCGCACGGTTCGGATCGTTTCGAATGCCACTCCGTTTGTCTACCTTCACACGATACCCATCCACTACCCACTCCAACGCACTACGCGCACCTAAACGATACGCAAACGCCTCATCCGGAATACCGGCTATCGTCAGGAAGTCGTTGTAGTCCAACTGCGTCTTCTCTTTCGAGAATCTCATCTTCTCTACGCGCCAATCCCGCTGGACATTAGGTGTCTCAATAAACTGCAAGCCTGCAGATTCGGGCTGCGTTTCATAGTTGACGTGAAGTTCTGCTAACCGCGCACCAATGTTCACGAACGCCCAGAAATCTGGTGCAAATGGGATGTGAGGTAAATCGCGCTTGAGATTCATCTGATAAGTTTCGCGATAGTCCGGCTGATGCAATAGCGCATAGATGTAATGAAAGATGTCCCACTTGCTGATAGTGTCCTCGCCGTAGTGAGTTCTGAACGCTGCCAATGCCCACTCCGTGATGTTTTCACGGCGGTTGCTGCCGTCCTCGGCGTAGATATAGAAAGGGAAACATTGCGTTTTTTCAAATCCCACATCTAAATTGGGAATCATATTTGTTGCGAGACAACCAAAGCCTTTCCAATTTCCAACACCCGCTACACAAATTACCTGGTTTTCCTTTTCTGTCTCAGGAGTCGGAAAGATGAAACGAAAGAGTCCGGGCCGGTCTACTAGCATCCGATCAAAGTAGAGCGCCCGCTTCGTGAAAGGGCGGTAGAGGCATCGCCGCAGTTTTGAGTCATTAAATTCAGCGAAATGTCCGCTATTCAGATGCCGTTTTAACGTGGAACTCCATTTAATTTTCGTGGCATCAGCATCCACAAAATCATCAACGTTGGCACCTCGAGCGCTCTGATGCTGCCACTTGAAAACTTGCATGTTGTAGTTCTCAATCATCCGCTGCATATTTTGAGAGAGCGCTTGGGCGTTGAAGTTGAGGCTCCACGCATCGCGGTTCGTGCTAATACCGAGGCTGTAAGTTTTGAAAATAACATCCACAGCCTCCCCTTTTGCTTTCTTTGCTTGCTGCGTTCCGAGAGGAATAAAGGTATCAAACGCTGCGTTGAGTCCTTCCGTGAGCCACGTGTATCGGGCATCCGGGGCGATGGTTTGCCACTCAATATTCCCAGCATGTTGGCGTTCATTCAGAAAATCAAACTTCCGTTGTCTGTTCCACAGTTCATCGAGGCGATGGTAACAGATACGGCAGGGCTCCGGTGATTTTTGATGTTTCTTCACAAACAGGTTGATACTGACACCGACCTGGATTCCGAATACATTTGTGTCAGAGACCTTTAAGCCTCGCCTCGCATTGCCCCCCAAGTCCAGAACATAGAGCGCATCGCAGTCGGCCGCGAGGTGTTTCCGCATCCCGTCGAAAGCCAATCCGTCAAGGAAGCTATTGTTCGTTATCAAGGCGACAATACCTTCATCGCCTATCCTATCCAACCCCCATCGAATTGCCTTCACATACGGGTCATACAGCTTATTTTTTAGGGCCGCCTTAGAATCCTTGGCGTATGTCTCTGCGATGCGTTTATCCATCGCCGGATACTGCCGATTTTTGTTGTTATCGTTCTCATTCACCTGGCCAGCGTTGTAGGGCGGATTCCCGAGAACTACAAACATCTCCGACGCTTTCTGACGCTCCACCCGGGCCGTGTTTTCACGCGTGAAGAGTTGCGCCTGCTCTGATTCAAGCAACTCAAACGTATCAACAAGGCAGATGCCTTCAAACGGCAGGTATTCACCCGTCCGGCGGAAATATTCATGCTCTATGTTCAAACTGGAGATGTAATACGGCAACAGCATCAACTCGTTGCAGTGGAGTTCCGCACGGTATTTCTCCTCCAACATTGTGCCCTCAATATCTTGCATCAGACGCACGATGAAGTTGCCGGTACCGACGAACGGGTCGATGATGTGAACACCCGGCTCGGAAAGCGAGCGGTTAAACTCGGTTTCTAAGAGGTATTCCACACTTTTCACCATGAAATCGACTATCGGTTGCGGCGTATAGACAATCCCATGCGTATCCGCAACTTCTATGGAGAATCCTTGGAAAAACTGTTCATAAACCGTGTTCAAGAAGTGTTGTTTTTGGGAGAAATCCGTGCAGAGCGTAGCCGCTTGCTCAATCGCACGATAGAACGGCTCAAGACGCCGCATGAAGCCGTCTCGACTGAAAGCGTGGTGCGTGAGTGCATCAATAACGGTTTCAATGTCGCGGGCGATGATATTTCTGCGTGTAAAATCCGGATTATCAAAGACGGTGCGGAAAATGCGTTCTGTGAGCAGGTGTTGGATGAGCATCTCTTCCACTGCGGCTTTAGACAGATTCGGATTGATTGATGCGCGGCACTGCCGGTAAAAATCGGCAAAGGCGCTGGTGAAGCGTGTATTGGTTTGGTGCTGTTGCCGGATGAGTTGAGCGAGTTCTCGCCCGAGCGCAGGGACCTTCTCTTTGAATGCAGAAACAGCGGCGTGCCACTTCTCAATCGCGGCAAACGGCTCTGAAAACAGACGATGCACTGCCTCAAGGAGCGAGTCAGGCTGCGTCATGTCTACGTCAAGCACTCTCTGGTTGTTCTGATAGAGGACACCGCGCTGCGGCGTGTAGAAGAAGATATTAGATGTCGGGTAACCCGCGTCAATCTTTCGTGTAATTTCACGTTCCAGATCATCTGCCATGTCTTTCGCTTCACAATAAGCGAAGGGGAGTTCGTATTCGTCAAGAATCGCACCGTCAAGCACGATACGGTTTCCGCGTTCCGTACGCATAGCATATTGCGGCACAAATACCGCCTCTACCTGTCGCGCACACGTTTGCAGCAGCGTCCCCAGCGGAATACTCACCGCACCTTCGTGAACGATGTGGCTCTGTTCGTAGCGTTCCAGCGTCGTGTAGTAGTCGCGCACAGATTTACTGTTGGAGTTCAGACTCAAGTTTTGCATGCCTTTATGATAGCAGAATTCAAAACAAATAGCAAGCCGATTTTCCTCTGTGAAGGTGAAAATCAAACTTTTCGGGTTTGAAAATTTGTTTGAAAAATTACGTATTTTCTTTTACAATACGTATAGGATTCTTTATTTTTCCCTTTTCATAAAATCCCCCTCTCTTTTGAATGTGAAAATGAAACGTTACCTGCCACAACTGCCTTTATTGTGCTAAAAGAGACTAAAAATCTCGTCGCCCGCCCACCCAAATCCTTTCTCTCTTTAGATTCATAGCATCAGAACCCTCTGGCGAGATTTGTGCTCCCACCCACCCAATTCCTTTCAAAACATAAATAGTTGTTGGGCTGAAAGAGACGAAAAAACGAGATTTACACAGTTGTTGACACAACATCAGCCGTTGATGGGCTGAAAGAGACGAATTAGTTGATAAGCGACTGAGAATGACAAAACGAACGTATTTGCGAAGAAATTGGCAGAACATGTGAATCTCATTTTTTCAGAATCCGCGTGCCTCGGAAGAGACAACCTCTGCAATTGCTGCGAACACTGCGTCTACATCCGATTCTTCAAGACACGAATACGCAATCCGTAATTCAGATTCGCCCAATGCAATTGTGCCGATGCCATGCTCGGAGAGCAGTCTTTGTCGAACAACCTCAGCGTTCGCTGATTTCAGATGCAAACAGGCGAAATAGCCAGCGTGAAACGGATAGAGTTCCCAAAGGGCTGTGTACCGTTTCTCCGATGCAACTTGCTTGACTTTCAATGCACGCATCTTGAGAATTTCGTAGTTTTGCTGTTTTTGTGTCGAGTAGCCACGGGCATTCATTGCTTGTAGAATAAGCGTTTGTGAAACTTGAGCCGCGCCGGATGTATTTGCACGAATCAGTCCACTCAGTTTTTGCTCAAGCGGAGACATAACAGTTTGAGCGAGTCCGAAAGTTAAAAACCCAACCCGCAAGCCCCAAGCGTATTCCTCTTTCGTGGCACCGTCTATTTTTACGGGCACGACTTTCGAATGGCAGCCTGCCAACAAACCGAAAATCGATTCGTGCATCACTGATTCGTCATACCAGAAGCCTGCGTATGCATCGTCAACCATAACCAGGATGTGATGGCCAGCATCGGCACACTCCAAAATCGCCTCCACGAGTTGTTTTGCCTCGGCGCGAGTGATGGCATAGCCGGTCGGGTTATGCGGAAAATTCACGAGGAGGAGAAGTTTTCCTTTTTTCTGTTTAGACAACGTCTCGCGGAGGCCGTGTATGTTAAAACGTTTCGCGGGGCTATAAAACGGGTAGGTTTGTATGTTCGCTCGTGCCTTCGTTTCAAAGATGAGTCGATAATTACCCCAGATTTTATCAGGTAGAATGAGCGTATCGCCACTATCCACAAAAAGTTCAGCGAGCAGACTAAATCCATGCGTTATGCCACTTGTCACGATTGGCAGGCTAAGTGCTGTCTTTGCAAGTGATGGGTTCGTTGCACGCAGATTTGCTGCCCATTTCTGCCGTAGTTCTAGTTGACCCAGCACTTGCGCGTACCCATACACGTTTTCAATTGAAAGCTCCGGTACTAACTCACGTGAAACAGCGAGGTGCATCAGTTTTGCATCTTTGAGTGCAACAGCTCGCGTCGCATTGAAACGGGATGCCCGTTCATTCGCTTCAGCACTTTGGCTCAAGATGCCCTTCGGAAGATAAATGCGTTTTCCTAACTCGGAAAGTAGTGCGAAAACAACTGGGGCATCTGTGCGAAGTTTTTCGTTTAATTCAACGGCTAAAGGACTTTCTTTCTGTTTCAGCATCGTTATGTTTTTGAGGGAATACCTTTTAGGTATCTATTCATATAAAGATTGACGGATTAACTGCAATTCACGATAATTTTAATTATGCATTTCTGGCCACTTTATGTCAACCAATTTTGTCAATTTTGCGTCTTAAATACAAATCGCGCTTGCAAGCGGCATATCAAAAAAATTTAATAGCAGAAAAGAGCCATTCATGAAAATTCTTCTTAAAAGCATTACATTGGCGATTGTCTTTGTTATCATTATCGGTTTCTTCTTATGTATATATATCCTGCAAGCACCGCCGGTTGAGCAATCGCGCGTTTCAAAGATACAAATGCACACACGAACGGGCCTGCGAGGCAATCCGAGGCTGGATTCAAAACCGATTGCCTATACCAAAGATGTGTACCGTTTCAGCTGCAATCCAAAATACATCAGCAACCTAAACAGTGGCAACCTTTCTACGAAACTTCTGTTTAGTGCGGATTTGGCGCATCGTGCAAGGCTGAAGGCAAAACGTTTAGACGAGGAATTGAAAACCGCGACTGATTGGGCGAAGATGTTCTCCGGTTTAACAGAGAACGTCCGGTTTGATTCACATTCCCATGTGCTTGAGGTATTACTCAGCGGTGAAGAATGGTTCCTGACAGACAGTGCAGGTGCTGGATATAAGATTGTTAGAACACAAAATCGGGTGGATGTCTATCTCCCTAATCTCAAAGAAATTTTTGAAACAAATAACGTCCGGCTTTCTCAAAATACCCAAACTTCTATCCAAAAAGAAGGAAGACAGTGGCTCATCAAAGATATAGATTATATACAAACTTATGTCATAAAATTAGGCAGAGGAAAGTTAAATGTCTACCAGCAATCCAAGTATGAGATTCTGGAGTTGCTGTTTGATATTAAGTTAGCATCAAAGCCTGCTTTAGCGGCATCACTTATTCAGATCGGTTCGGAGTCTACACCTAATGTTCCGGTAGATTTGTACGAGATATTTGCTAATCAGAAGATAGCATTGACCCGGGAAGCAAAGTTCTCGGTAATTGAGCCGCGGACTAACTGGTTGATAACCGATTCCCCCCAAAAATATCGCATCGAAAAAAACAACGGTAGATTGATGGGTTATCTTGAGTTGGAGAGTAAATGGCTCCGTATTCGCGTAGATGATAGCATCCAAGGGTGGGTCCAACGTGAACGCGGGACGGTTTTCCCACCTCCTCTCATACAACTCAGCTCACGCCAGCAAGCAAAACAAAGGTTGCTCCTGCTTGTTGAGAAATGGAAAGAAAAAATTAACCGGTGAGCATGTGAAAATTCTTTTTTTATCCACTACTATGCCGTTTCCACTAATAGATGGAGGGCGAATTCGAGTTTTTAACCTACTTAAACAACTTGCGCAGAAAAGTGATGTCACCCTGCTTGCCTTAGAGACACAACCGGCTGATGTTAAAAACATCACTTTTCTTGAGCGTATCGGCATTCAGGTTATTCTTGTGCCTAACGTTTCAGTACCGCCCCTTATATCGTTACGCACCCTCTTTACAGCATTGTTGAAAAAAGAACCGATTACCATTACCCGGTACAACGTCCGTGCCTACCGCCAGAAATTCAGAGAATTAATCGCGACTGAAGCGTTTGATCTGGTTCACTATGAAATGTTGCATACCGCCCAATTTTATGGAGAGACTGATTTACCGAGTCTGCTTTCGCAGCAGAACGTTGACTCGGCTATTTGGCGACGGCTCGCCCAGGAAACTGGCAACCCGGTTCGGAAATTCTTGTATTGGACGCAGCAATGTGCTTTTGAACGTTACGAGCGGAAGATGATTCCGAATTTTGACGTTATTGCATGCGCCTCGGAAATAGACCAGGCGTACTTCCAGCGAACGTGCCCACAATCCCGCATTGAGGTTATTCCGAACGGCGTAGATGTTCAAAACTACCAGCCGGATTTCGCGAGCCGAGCAGAAATGCAACTGATGTACATCGGAAGCATGGATTGGTATCCGAACGAGGATGCTGTTTTCTTCTTTGCTAACGAAGTGTTGCCGAAAATTCACAAAAAACTGCCCAACGTCACATTTTCGGCTGTCGGCAGTAACCCTTCTATGCGCCTGCAGAAATTAGCGAACAATAGACAAATTATTGTCACTGGACGGGTGCCTGAAATTAAGCCTTATTTTGCACAGACGACAGTTTTTGTCGTGCCACTCCGAATCGGAAGCGGCACACGTCTCAAAATCCTTGAGGCTTTGGCGATGGGCAAAGCGGTGGTTTCAACCTCCGTCGGCGCGGAGGGATTAGACTTAGTTAGCGGCGAAGAGATTTTTATCGCTGATGAACCTGAAGCCTTCGCGGAAGCAGTCCTTCGTTTGCTCACAACGCCATCGCTCCGCCAGAGGATAGGCGAAAACGGTCGCGTGCGTGTGGTAAAAGACTACGATTGGCGTAGCATCGGCGCAAAAGTTTATACGTTCTACGAGTCTATCCTTTAAAGCGAAAAACGACTTGCATGTCTATTCTACTTTTGGTAAAATGGCTCATCATTACTTAGATAAAAGGAAAGAAAGCCATGGCACTTCCAAAAATGACAAGGATTCAACAGCGGTTTGAGGCACCTTTGCTCACGAACCTACCGGAAGCAATTCACACAGAATTAGACCGGATTAACGTATCCGCGATTGTGCGTCCCGGGGATACTGTCGCTATAACAGCCGGTAGCCGCGGCGTGGCGAATGTCGCTACGGCTGTCAAAGCAACCGCGGATTACCTTAAAACCATCAGGGCGAAACCGTTTGTTGTCCCGGCAATGGGGAGCCACGGCGGTGCAACCCCGGAAGGACAACGAAACGTCCTTGAACACTACGGCATCACCGAAGCAACCATCGGTGTCCCTGTGAAAGCAACAATGGACGTTGTGGAACTCGGAAAAACAGCTGCCGGCTTGCCTGTTTTCCTTGACCGATACGCTGCTGAAGCAGACCACGTTGTACCGCTCAATCGAATTAAGGCGCATACAGATTTTAACGGCTCTATTGAGAGCGGGCTCATGAAAATGCTGGTCATCGGGCTCAGCAAACAGCAGGGCGCGAATCTCTATCACCGTGCGTTCTTTCAATACGGATTTGAGAACGTTATTACAACTGTCGGAGGATTTATGCTTGACACCGGGCGAATTGCTTTCGGCATAGGACTCATAGAAAACGCGCACGAGGAAACCGCAAAAGCTATCGCAATACGTGCCGGACAACTTCTCCCAACTGAACGTGAACTGCTTGTCGAGGCGAAAACTCTGATGGGGAGACTCCCTTTCGATCAGCTAGATCTGTTGATTGTTGATTGGACCGGCAAAAACATCAGCGGTACCGGCATGGATACCAACGTTATTGGCAGAATGATGCAGAACTTTGAACCTGAACCCGTAAAACCGGCGATCCTACGGATATTTGTCCGTGACCTAACTCCGGAAAGCGATGGAAACGCAACTGGAATTGGATTGGCGGATTTCACAACGACGCGCCTTGTTAATCAAATTGACCGGCACGCAACTTATATGAACGGTATCACCGCACTCGGTCCGCAGAAATCGAAGATTCCGTTCTACTATGATACTGACAACGAAGCGATTGAGGTGGCACTCCACACCATCGGTCTCACCGAACCCGAAGATGCACGGGTTATCCGGATTGAGAGCACGCTACGATTAACAGAACTTGATATATCTGAAGTACTCCTTGAGGAGGCACAACTCCATTCAAACTTGGAGGTTATCGGAGAAACCAAATCCTTTGAATTTGATGCAGCTGGGAACTTGCTGCCATTTTCTACTTAGACACATGCATGTTGAGAACAGTTTCAGTAATGGAGGGAAGCATTGAAACGATTGATTGTCGGCATTACAGGGGCGAGTGCTGTTATCTACGGTGTGCGTCTCCTTGAAATCCTCAGTGGCTACGAAGATATTGAGGTACATCTCACGATTTCTAGTTCTGGCGCGCGTGCCCTCCATGAAGAACTTGGGATTCAAGTAGATATTGATAATTTCCAGTTGGAATCGCTTCTGGGGATTTCTTCTCGCCGTATTTTTTACCACCATGAATTTGACATCGGTACCTCGATCGCCAGCGGCTCTTTCCACACAGAGGGAATGATTGTTGTACCGTGCAGTATGGGAACGGTTGCCTCTATTGCTGTGGGTATCTCGCGCAACCTCATCCACCGCGCCGCCGATGTCTGCATCAAGGAACACCGCAAACTGGTGATTGTCCCACGTGAGACACCGCTCAGCTCTATCCATCTTGAGAACATGCTCAAACTATCACGACTCGGGGTGTGTGTCCTTCCTGCAATGCCGGGATTCTATCACTTCCCAAAAACAGTGGATGACCAGATTGATTTCGTTATAACAAAAATCTTGGATCAGTTTGGCATAGACGCAAAGTTGGTACAACGTTGGAAAGAGTGAGTATCTAAAACGGCTGTTATGCAAGGTTTCTTAAATGCTCTATCTTTTGTGAATTGACAACAGATGCGACAACTGAAAATTATCTTAGAGATGATTAAGTTTGAACATACCATCTTCGCACTGCCGTTCGCTGTGATGAGTGCCTTTATCGCTGCCAATGGGCTGCCATCGCTGGATAAACTTGGGTGGATCCTTGTCGCGATGGTGGGTGCACGGAGCTGCGCGATGGCGTTCAACCGTCTCGCTGATGCCGGATTCGATAGCCAAAATCCGCGCACAGCAATGCGTGCAATTCCAGCTGGCCTCATCACAAGGGGCGCGGTGTGGATTTTCATATGCATCTCGGCATCACTGTTAGTTTTCGCATCGTGGCGACTTAACCGGCTTGCGTTTGCCCTTTCGCCAGTTGCCCTTGCCGTCATTATGGGGTATTCTTATACTAAACGGTTCACTGCCCTCTCGCACCTCTGGCTCGGGCTCGCGCTTTCGATTTCTCCGGTCGGTGCTTGGATTGCGATTACTGGCAGTTTTGATTGGACCCCTATTGTTCTGTGTCTGGTCGTCATGCTCTGGACAGCCGGGTTCGACATTATCTACGCGTGTCAGGATGTCAACTTTGACAGGCACCACGGACTCCACTCTATTCCCGCAAGACTCGGGATCCGCAGGGCTTTGTGGCTCTCGTCCACGTTGCACGTTGTCGCAGTGCTCCTCCTCTTCGCAATACCCCTTCTCGTAGACCTGGGTGCCTTTTATTTCATCGGGGTTGCCATTGTGATGATCATTTTTATCTACGAGCACGCGATTGTTAAACCGGACGACCTGTCCCGTGTCAATCTCGCCTTTTTTACGTTGAACGGCATGATTAGCCTCGTTTTGATGGTGCTTTCAATTGCCGATATTTTACTATAGGTGTATGCAATGCACCTGATGAAGCATCCAAGGAAAAAATATGAAACTGTCACTTTCCGTCCGTGTAGCAGAAACAGCATCTAAAAGGAGTGCAACGCATAACTTCGTCCAACTCACTACTCTCGCTGCCGATCTCGGGTACGAAGCTATCTGCATGCGCGCCTCACAAGTTGGCATCCAAACGCCGCTTGAGCAGATCACTGCTGCACGTCAACAAACACGTACCTGCAATCTGGGTATCTCCATGGTCACTGGGGATTTTGACGTGCCGCTTAACAACGAACAGGGCCCCAACGGGCTCCGGAATATAACCCCGTATCTTGATTTGACAGAGCTCTTGGGAGCAGACCTCATCCGGATCGCTATGAAGGTTGAGGCAGATATACCTTGGGCACAACGTGCCTCTGACGAGGCTGCAGAACGCGGCATTCGCCTCGCGCATCAGTCACACACTTTAAGCTTGTTTGAAACCGTGGAAGGCTCAATTGATGTACTTAAACGTGTCGGACGTGCGAATTTCGGGATTATTTATGAACCTGCGAATCTTGACCTCTGTGGGCAAGATTACGGTTTTGAGACACTCAAGCAATTTTCACCGTATCTCTTCAACGTTTATCTTCAAAACCACATCCGTCGTCCCGGCGGGAAAACGCGCCTTAATACCTGGATTCAGGGTGAAGTTCCCCATGATCCTATCCGTTTACAGGACCCAGGCGGAATCGATTTCCCGCTTGTTTTCCGTGGATTAGCTGCGACCGGTTACGACGGCTACGTCACCGTGCATCAAGCCTTTCGAGAAATCATGGAACCGGAAGACGCGGCGGTACAAAGTTACGAATATCTAAAACAATTTTGTGAAGCGTAGATAAGGAAGACTCAGCGACTTCGTAGCAGCATTGCGACGGGGAAGCCGAAAACTGAAATTCTATATCCTTTGAAGTACATCGATGATATGAGAAAATAACTATGAACCGAGAACGTCCCAATATCCTCATCATCACAACTGATCAGCAGCGCACCGACAGCCTTAGTTGCTATGGTGCGTCATTCACTGATACCCCCCATCTGGATCGGCTGGCGGCTGAAGGGATCTGTTTTGAACGGGCGTATTGTACCAATCCGGTATGCACGCCTACCCGTGCCTCCATTTTTTCAGGACGGTACGTCAGCCGCCACGGTGCGTGGAACGTCGGCATGAATGTTCCAGACGATGAAGTGATGATTTCACACCGGCTCGCCAAGATAGGGTATCGAACGCACTATATCGGCAAGGCACATTTTCAACCGTTCGGGGCACCACCGGCGCAGTCAGTCGAGGCACGCGCGGATACGACGCGCTATCCTGAATTCCGGGGACCTTATTACGGATTTGAGACAGTGGAATTGGCACTCGGCCATGCAACCTACGGCATCGCCGGACACTACGGCGAATGGGTAAAATCGCAAGTTCCCGAGGAGACCTTCGCGGGTTATACCAAAGCGACACGTCTTGCACAGAGAGGCTTTGGGGGAGAAGCGTTCGATTGGGAACTGCCGCTCAAATACCACAATAGCATCTGGACAGCCGACCGCACGATAGATTTTCTGAAGAACCGTGAGACAGACCTGCCGTTTCTTTTGGCGGTGGGTTTTCAGGATCCGCATCATCCGCACTGCGTCCCGACCGAATTTGCGGAACGCGTTGATGCTGCACAGGTTCCACTCCCGGATTTCGTTGATGGCGAATTGGACGATAAACCGCCACACTTCTTGGCGGCGCGATGCGGTGAACTTGAAAAATTAGAAACCCGCGGTAAGTTTTCCATCGCAGGACAAGGTAGCGGGGCAGATTTTCGCGAAGTCACCGAAGCCGACGCACGATTGGGTAGGGCATATTATTACAACATGGTGAAAATCATTGACACCCAAATGGGACGTATTCTGGAGTGTCTGCATACATGCGGACTGACTGAAAACACGTTGGTAATTTTCACCACAGACCATGGCGAATTGCTCGGTGACCATGGATTGTGGATGAAAGGACCTTTCCATTATGAACAACTGATTCGGGTGCCTCTACTAATGCGTTTTCCGGAAGCGATCCCGGGCGGTCAACGCACACAAACGTTGTTCAGCCATGTCGATATTGTGCCTACAATTCTGGCTGCCATCGGAGAAACTCCTCCAACAGTTACTGATGGGATAAACGCTTTGCCTCTGTTCAACGGACAGCAGAAAACTCATAGGGATTCCGTGCTGGTTGAATGTGTCGATGATCCGAGCGGCTTGCGGCTTAAAACCGTTGTCACAGACACCCGGAAACTGACATGGTATTGTGGGCAGGAATATGGTGAACTCTACGATCTGGAGAAGGATCCGGGAGAATGCATTAATCAGTGGAGCAATCCGGCTTATGCAATTGATAAAACAGAGCTTCTCGCAGCGATTCTTGAGGTGATGGAACCTTTGGAGAAAAGGGTTGAGCGATTGTCGTATGCATAATTCGACAGTACATTAATAACTCTCACTTTATTAGAGTTAACTTAGATAAGATGAGTTGGCAGTATCTACGATTTAAGTTCTTGTATTGCTTGACTTTTTTCTGCATTAGGGTTAATATTAAAACCAAAATTTGCACACACAAATTGCTGAGTGAAAGCCACTCTGGCAAGGAAGACTCAATGCAAAACCTGCTGAAAATAGAATCCATCAAACTACGACTACACCGAAGAAACAGAGTCTCTGTTCTTGTCAGTGCATTTTGCAAATTCACTGCCATCATATTTTGTCTGTGTTGTCCACACTTTGGACATGCGGCGGATGTTGCCCCAGAGGTTCATAGCCGTTACGTGCAGCACGTGGAACAAGGATTTATTCACCTATTTCAAGGCGATAACCAAGGGGCGATCGCTGCATTTGAGGCAGCTCTTGCTTTAGAACCCCAGCACTTTGAGATCTTACACTATCTCGGAATGGCTTATGCAGAAGAAGAATTCTGGAACAAAGCACTGGGGGCTTACGAACGCTCCTTAGCAACGGGGCAAGCCCAAATTAATGAAAAGAAAATTGAAGTACTTTATTCCCTCGGTGTTGTCTACTTCAAACTTGACAAATGGGATAAGGCTGTAGATGTGTTAAAACAGGTTGTAACGCTTTCACCCGAACATGCACGTGGGTACGAGGTACTCGGGAAAGCACAGGTGAAACTTCGTCAGTATTTAACAGCGGTTGACAGTTTAACACAAGCCCTTGCCCTAAAGCCTCATGCTGCAGGCATCTACCAAGAGCTTGGAACTGCTTATCTCAATTTAAAGGCATATCCGGAAGCGATAGAAAACTTCAACAATGCCATCAAATACGGACCTCCGCGCTACGCAGAACCGCACTATGGACTCGGCACGGCATATCTGCGATTGGGAGATCTAGAGAAAAGCAGATCTGAAATGCTCATATTTCAGCAGCTCCAAAAAGAGTTTGCTGAATACGAACGGCTCACCCGGCTCACGCGAGTAGAACCGGAGAATTTAGAGGGCTGGGCGGGGTTGGCAAAACTATTGATGAACCAAAAGAACTATGGCGAAGCGGTGCGTGTGTTACAAAAGTGTCTTGAACTTGCGCCCAACAATCCAAATTTTTATCACGGACTGAGCCAAGCGTTTATCAACCTTAACTACCCTAAGCTTGCACAAGAAGCAGCGCGGAAAGCACTCGAATTGGTTGAGACGCAACCTAAGTCTACTCCTCCGGATGTATTAGCCGTTCTCTATAATACCCTCGGTAGTACTTATGCAATGCAAGGAGATGTGCCACAGGCGATAAATGCCTTCCGAAAAGCAGTTGAATTTGATGGAGAACAACCGTATTATCATCTTAACCTCTCAAAATTGTACCAGAGCCTCGGCAAGCATGAACTCGCGCAAGAGCATTATCGCGCTTATGAACACTATAAATCGGTTGCTTCGGATAAACGGTAAGAACCCGTTCGTCTATCTTTTCATTTTAGGCATCTTTTGGGGGATATTTGTCCTTAACGAAGGCGGCGTTGGTAATCCGCCTGCTTCTGGAACAGAGACAGACGAGTTCATTCTGGTCCCTGCTGGTACCTTTACGATGGGGAATGATAGACGTGCCGCTGACGAGAGACCTGCCCATAAAGTCTACCTTAATGCTTATTACATTAGTAAATATGAGGTAACGAATGCGCAATATTATAAGTTTTGGAAAGAAAATCCTACTCACGAAAATACACCGGAGCACTTTACGCATCTCCGCCATATCGGTGAGTGGCCCGCGCGGGCGCAGCAATTTCCGAATTATCCAGTGGTCGGTGTCTCGTGGTACGCCGCGAAAGCGTACGCAGACTGGAAAGGGATGCGGCTCCCAACGGAATCAGAATGGGAGAAGGCGGCTCGCGGTTACACCGATAGAACGTGGCCCTGGGGTAATGCCATGGAACCTAATGCCAATACTAACGCTAACGATGATGGCTATCGAAACCAACTCGCACCGGTAGGGAGTTTTCCTAAAGGGAAGAGTTACTACGGGGTACTGGATATGGCTGGCAACGTATGGGAATGGACCGCGGATTGGTACAGCGATGTTTACTATTTCCATAGCCCTAAGCAGAACCCAAAAGGACCTGATGTCGGAAGCTGGCGGGTTATCCGAGGCGGTTCGTGGATAGATACCCTCACCCGATGTAGTACCACCTTTCGGTTTTACCTCTATCCCAGTTTGAAGACATCTTTTGTCGGGTTTCGGTTAGCCAAAACAGACAAATAAACACTGATTATGGTAAAGAAGCCTCCCGGTTCACGAGCGAATAGCCAGTTCATCAACAAACAGCGAACGAATACCGCCGATTTGCACATATCTTGTATTCGGAACATGCCGTATCGCTTTCCTATACAAAAACCTAATTTTATATTCGTAATTGTCTTTCTGCTCTCGCAGTTCAATCTCTATAGCAGCACCACGCAACCCCCTATTTTCGTTGATATTACTGAAGAAGCTGGCATCCATTTCAGACATACAAATGGGAAAAGTGAACATAAACATATCATTGAGACGATGGGCTCTGGTGTCGTCTTTTTTGATTATGATAACGACGGTGATGCTGATCTCTATTTTGTTAACAGTGGCAACTCTATTCCTGGCGATAAGCAGAAGGATACTCAGAACCCTAACGTTCTCTATCGCAACGACGGAGATGGAAGTTTCACAGATGTCACTGCGAGCACAGGAACTGGGGATACAGGTTACGGCATGGCTGCCGCGGCTGCGGATATTGATAATGATGATGATGCCGACCTCTACGTTGCCAACTTTGGCGAGGATACACTTTATAGAAATAACGGCAACGGAACATTTACAGATATAACTGAATCCGCAGGCATCAATAACCGACTCTGGGGAATCGCTGTTGTTTATCTCGATTTTGATCTGGATGCCGATTTGGATATTTTCGTAGTTAATTATCTGGTTTATGAGACATCTATGCCTGTTTCAACCTATAAAGGGATTATCGGATACGGGCATCCGCGGAGTTATGAGGGAACTGCAGATGTACTTTACCGAAACAACGGCGATGGCACCTTTACCGATGTTGCCGAAGCTGCCGGCCTGATGAACACTACCGAAGGGCGTGGAATGGGTGCAGTCGCATGCGATTATGATAACGATGGATTTCCTGATATTTATGTTACCAACGATACCAATCGCAATTTTTTGTATCGAAACAATGGCGATGGCACCTTCACCGATGAAAGCCTATTCATTGGAGGAGGCTATGATGAAAACGGCGTTGCTGAAGGGTCTATGGGTGTAGATTGCGGAGATTATAACCAGGACGGATGGCTAGACCTGATCGTTGCCAATTCTGAGAAGGCAACCCTTTATAAAAACGAGGACGGAATTCTGTTTGTTGACGCAACAGCGCAGGCAGCCCTGCATCAACCTACACTTCCGTTTGTCGGTTTTAGTCCACTTTTTTTAGATTACGATAACGACGGACACTTGGACATCTTCTGTGCAAATGGACATCCACAAGATGTTATCGAAATCTTGACGGACCACGAGACTTATGCACAGCGAGATCAGATTTTTCACAACAACGGAGACGGCACCTATACCGATGTGTCAGAAACCGCCGGCGATTATTTTACAGAGGTGTTTGTCGGTCGGGCAGCCGCCTCTGCAGATTATGATAAAGACGGAGATATCGACATCGTCGTCATGAATTCTAACCAACGTCCTATTCTTCTCCGAAATGACGGAGGCAATCGTCAGAATTGGATCAGTATTGAACTTGTCGGGACACTGAGTAATCGCGACGGCATCGGTGCCAAGGTTTCCCTCACAACAGGGTCTGATCAGGCAATCTCTATCGTCAAAAGCGGTTCCAGTTATGCATCAGGCAGCGATATCCGATTGCTATTTGGATTAGGCAGGCATCAAAATATTGAGCAGCTCACTGTTGTGTGGCCGAGCCGCATCACGCAAACGTTGGAAGGAGTAGCTGCCAATCAGAGTTTGACAATTTTAGAGAGTGTGCCCTAATAGAGACAACAAAAAGCCCGTATCCTGATATGGATACGGGCTTTTTAGGCTGAGAAACTCACCAATTATTTCCGCTTGATATCCGCCCAGCGAACTGCGAGTTTGTCTTTCGGTTCAACCGGGGTGAGAACATCTAAGAAAAGGTTATCTTGCGTAGGGGCAATTTTGAGATCTGTATCTGTCGGTTCAAAATGAAGGTTGACATAATCTGCCCCGCCGGATTCACCACATTTGAAGTGCAAAAAATTTTCGCCTTTTTTAAGGCTAATCTCAGTCGGCGTGGTGACTTCTCTAACACCCCCTGTCCAAGCGGAGTTGTCATAAACCTGTTCTCCGTTGAGCCAAATTTGTGCGTAATCATCGTGTGCAGGGTGCATGATGGTCGTCCGGTCATCCGGTGAGATGACGACGATAATCCCGTGCCATGTGATGTCCCTTGCATCAGTGATTCCGTGGCTAGTGGACAGGTTAGTCTGGTCTTCGGTGTTAATTGTCACAATAGACCAGGCGAGTGCCCCGCCGTTCTCAGTCTCAGATAGATCGACAATAATGTTGGCTGTTTTACCGGCACCCTCGCGTGTGGAAACCGAGGCGTTTGAAATCACACCGCCGGATCCTCTAGAGAGATAATCAATGCCGGCAGATATATCAAAACCACCGGTATTTGTCACCAGATCCAGCCCCCACCACTTTTCAATCCAGGTATCTCCTGCTGGCTGCCAATTTTGTGCAAATGCCATCGGCGTGAAGACTAAACAGGCAATCGTCAGAAAGATTGCTAATCTTTTCATAGCTATGAAATCTCCTTATCTGTTAATTAGGACTCATGCCCAGCACTATTTGAGCAAGAAGCGCGCTTCTCAAAAGAACTATGCAGAGTCAAATTAGAACTAAATTTTCACTTTTAGTGATAGCAGTACTGCATGCAAATCACTCAATTGTCTGCTGACAGTTCCCCAAGTATAAACGGACATGGGGCTTCTGCAGCTTCGCGATTTTTCTCTTTCTAAAAAATGCGTATATCATATTATAGCACTTTTTGATAATAAAAGCAAGAAAAAATGAATCACGATTGATTATTCTCTTTTTAAGATAGCATGAAATACAAAATTTATCAATAATTAATATTCACTCAAAACGTGCCCGATGTCAAATAGATATAAAGCACTCAGCAAGAAAATTTGACATTTATACGAAATAGTGATAGGCTACAGTGTTAGAGATCAAAACCGAGCCTCCGGATACCTATAAAAAGGAGATATCTTATGTATGTTATCATTGCCCCTATTCAGATTAAAGAGGGCCACAGAGAAGATTTCATTGAAGCGATGTTAGACGACGCGAAAGGTTCTGTGAAGAATGAGCCGGGCTGCCTGAGGTTTGATGTAATTCAGGACAGTTCCGACCTGAATAGAATCTGGCTGTACGAAGTCTATGTGGATGAGGCAGCATTTCAAGAGCATCTGAAAGCACCGCACTTCATTAAGTGGCGGGATACCGTCAAGGACTGGTTCGATCCGGGACCGAAGGGAGCTGGTGCTGGAAGTTCCAACATTTGGCCACCGGACGAAGACTGGAAGTGAGGTTGTTATCCTATTGATTTAAACGTTTTTTGAAAGGGCGAGGTTGCTTCGCCCTTTGCGTTTTTTTAGGCATCTCGTGATACAATTTTTTAGCAGCTGCACCGTGGCGGATGTAATGCAGCCTAAATTGAAGAAATTAGTATCTCACCCTGCCGTAACCGGGTTCTTAAGGGTCCCGATGCCTTCAATTTCAACTTCAGCGACATCGCCAACTTTCAAAGCAGTTGTTGTACCGGGTGTACCAGTGAAGACTGCGTCGCCGGGTTCCAAGGTTATTGCTTGTGAGATGAAACTGATAATTGTTGGTACGGGGAAAATCAGGTCTGCGGTTGTCTGTGCTTGGACAATTTCGCCGTTGATACGCGTCTGCAATTGTGCGTCGGTGTAGTCCACATCGGTTGCAATAACGGGCCCGATCGGTCCGAAGGTATCAGATGCCTTTGCACGCCACCACTGCAAATCGTTGCTCTGCCATGTACGTGCACTGACATCGTTTCCGCAGGTTACGCCGAGGATATTTGCGGCGGCTTCTTCCGGGGCCGCCTTCCGTGTCCGCGTCTTGATGATGACCACGAGTTCGCCTTCGGCGTGAACATCATCATCCCCCTCCGGCAGGACAATCTCACCCCCCGGATTATTAATACAAGATGGCGTTTTTATGAAGATTTCCGGATTTTGGGGTTCTGGCTGTCCACCCAAATGACTGCGATAATTGAGCCCAACAGCCAATACTTTTGAAGGGGTTACCGGTGCCAGAAGCTTGACATCTACTAATGCAACGGTGTCCCCGGTTTCGCTATATTCACCAAGTGGGCATCCTGATAAGACACGCAAGTTTTCTCCATCAACAATGCCGTAACCTACTGTTTCATCTAATGCATATCGTGCAAATTTCATACAGGATCTCCTTTTTGCTTTTTCCTTTTTCCATGGTACCTTGATTCTAAAATCGTGTCAATGAAAATTGTGCATTTTTTTTAGGGCAATTTTGTTCTACGGTAACAACGGGCTCCAAATTTTAAAGGATGCACCCACAGAGCCCGACATGCATCATCCTTAATTTGGATAAAGGACCATACGGACGAAGGAAACAGGTTCGTAATAGAGTGATTTATCGCCTTTTACAGTTTCGCCGTTTCGCGGGGCCGAGCGCACCGTTAGTTTGTCTGAATTAGGATTCACAAGATTCGCGGATTTTCAGGGGAAGAGGGTTCTCTGAACTTGATATACTACAAGCGGATAGAATAGGTTGCTCCCCGCACAATGTCTTCATCGCCGCGTCTGGGTTGTTTGATAGAAACTACTGAAAACTTGCAAACAGTAGTTTGGCCAGACTTCTGCACGGTGAATTCAACTCTCCCGAGACCACCACGCACCTTTTGACATGCACATTCCGATGACAACTCAGTGAATAGAACTAGCGGTGCACTCCGTTTAGATAAGCCGTTTCTCCTCAAAATCCGAAACTCAGAGAATACAACTACACTTGACATTCCGCACAATATGTATTAAAATTGGTATAGAGTCTATAAAAAGATACGGAAAATATAGATGATAAAAATTGGAGTTGTCGGTGCATCGGGGTACAGCGGGAGCGAATTATTGCGGTTCCTTGTCAACCATCCAGAACCACTTGAGGTAACACTTTGCACGTCTGAAAGTTACACAGGGCAGAAAGTCGAGAGCGTGCTACCCCACCTGCGCGGTTTCGTCAACCTTGAATTTGAACGCTTGGAACTCGATTCCTTGAAGACACGCGTAGATGTCGTGGTGCTGGCGGTACCACATAAGGTCGCCATGTCATTCGTACCGCATATTCTCGCGCAAGGATTACGAATTATTGATTTTAGTGCAGATTATCGCTTACGAGATGTTGACACATATAGGGCGTGGTACCACGTAGAACACACGAGCCCAGAACTGACATCCGAGGCGGTTTACGGCTTACCGGAACGTTACCGTGATACCATCCGCAAGACGAGATTGGTTGCGAATCCGGGTTGCTATCCGACGAGTGCTATTCTGGCGACGCTGCCGCTACTTGACCAAGACATGGTGGAATTGGATACGCTAATTGTCGATGCGAAGTCCGGTATCTCCGGTGCAGGTCCAAAACCGCGCGATACAACACACTACCCGAATCGCGATGCTAACTTTGTTGCATATAACCTGGGGGCACATCGGCATACCCCGGAAATCGAGCAGGAATTAGGTGCGGTCGTTGGGGAGCCTGTCTGTGTCACATTCAGTCCACACCTTGTTCCGATGACCCGCGGTATCCTCAGTACAGTTTACGCACGCCTGAAACAAGAGATGTCGACTGAAGCCTTACTGGAATTATACGCTCGGTTTTATGAAAACGAACCTTTTGTTCGCGTGCTGCCGCCGGGTGAATATCCACAGACAAAAGCGGTGATGGGGAGCAACTATTGTGATGTTGGACTTGAAGTAGACAAGCGGACACGCCGTGTCTTAGCGATGTCAGCACTTGATAACCTCGGTAAAGGTGCAGCGGGTGCAGTTGTGCAAAACCTCAATCTAATGTTCGGTTTTGAGGAGAGTGCCGGGCTTAAAGTACCGGGGTTGATGCCTTAGAAAATGAAGCAAGGAAAGGTCGGATTGCAAAAGGTTATGATTGTTGCCGGGGAGCCCTCCGGCGACTTGCACGCTTCACACGTAGTTCCACAGCTCCAGGCACTCTCCCCGGATGTGACTTCTTTCGGGATGGGTGGTAACTTGATGGAAAAGGCGGGTGTGACGCTCAACGTTCACATTCGCGATTCGGCGGTGATGGGATTCGCCGAGGTTATCGAGGCACTGCCGATGTTGCTCCGGAAACAGATGTACTTAAAAGGTCTAATTCGTGATGAACGGCCTGATGTGCTGCTGCTCGTCGATTTTGCTGATTTTAACATGCCGTTAGCGAGGTTCGCGTGGAGACATGACGTGCCTGTTGTGTACTATATTCCACCCAAGGCGTGGGCGTGGCGTGCTGGTCGTGCGAAGAAACTCGCGAAGTGGACAAACCGCATCGCCGCGATCTTCCCGTTTGAGGCGGAATTCTACCGAAACGCAGGAGCGAACGCAGTCTTTGTTGGACATCCGCTCGTCGATTTTGCACGGACAGCGATGAGTCCAGAGACCGCACGCAAAAAACTCGGTATCTCTAGACAAGGTGATGCACCGGTGCTCGGGTTACTGCCGGGGAGCCGCAGATCGGAGATTCGGCACATTCTACCGATTGTACTAAAGAGTGCGGCAAATATTTCGACTATCTACCCGAATGCACAGTGGCTGTTACTGTTAGCCCCCGGAATCCCGGAGGAGTTTATCACTGACTGCAGGCGTGGGCTATCCGGTGTTCCACCTATTAAAATTGTAAGAGCGGATTCCCCATTCGTAGGAGGCGAAGAATTCCCAGAAAGCGTGACATATCAGGTGATGCGCGCGGCGACGTTGCTGCTTGTTACAACAGGCACAGCGACACTTGAAGGCGCGTGTATAGGGACACCGATGGTTATACTCTTTCGCACTTCTACGTTTAATTGGTGCATTATCAGGGCGTTAAGTCCGCTCCAACAGGCAGGACTCCCGAATTTGATTGCAGGATGCCAGATTGCCCCGGAGCTGCTCCAGTCGGCTCTCACGCCGCGGGCGTTGGCAGAAGACGCACTCAGTTTACTGCACGATTCAGCAAAACGCGAAGCCCAACAGGACGCATTGCATGAGGTTTACGCAATGCTGGGGACGGCAGGTGCAGCTAAACGGACAGCTGAATTGGTGCTGGAATCTGCGAGATGAAACAGGCATACTATCGCTTCATCACGGGGGAATCGGATGGAATGCTCTCGAAGTTCCTGCGGTGGCTTCTGACACCACTGCAGTGGCTATACGCGACCGTCATCTGGGTCCGGAATGGCTTATACGACTCCGGGCTGTTTCGCGTACGGCGTTTGCCGTGCCTTGTCATCAGCGTAGGTAATATCGTTGTTGGCGGCACTGGCAAAACACCTGCCGTCATCGCGATTGCAAGGCAGCTGCAGCAAGACGGTGTGCGCGTGGCGATTCTACTACGTGGGTATAAGCGGCACGTGCGTGAAAAAGTGACGGTAGTGTCCGATGGCGAAAACATGTGCTCCTTCCTCATAGAAAGTGGTGATGAAGCAGACATGATGGCGCGTCATCTCACCGGAATTCCGATCATCGTTGGAAAGCAGCGGTATTTAACTGGAAAACTCGCTTTAGCAAGGTTTAAAAGTCAGGTGTTAATTCTCGACGACGGTTTTCAGCACCGCCAACTCCACCGCGATATTGAGATTGTCACGCTTAATGCAACCCGGCCGGATGGCACAGGGCAGTTACTCCCGACTGGTACTTTGCGCGAGCCGCTCTCTGCGCTCCGTAGAGCTGATATCTTGTTATTCACCCAAAGCGACGTACACGAAGTGTCACCTGCTGCCCCAGCAGCATTTCAGCGATTCGCCCCCAATACACGGGTGTTAGAGACAGTTCACCGGCCTGTGAAATTGTATCGTTTAGAGCCGGATGGTGCAGAAGGTCTCGCTTTACCGTTTGATTTTTTGCGAGGTCAGCGGCTCCTGGTTGTATGCGGAATTGGCAATCCGAGCGATTTTGCGGCAACGTTAGCACGCTACGCACCAGAATCCGTTGAATTGATGGCGTTTCGTGACCATCACGTCTACTCTGAAGCAGATTACAAACGGATCCACGAGTCGCTGAAAGAGACCCGGAGTACTTTAATTGTAACAACACAGAAGGATGAGCAAAAATTAGCACCATTCGCGGACAAATTGCCGATAGCAGTTTTTGCTGTCACTCTCGTCTTCACTGCTGAAGGTGAACCGCTCTGGGAGTTAATCCGGCAACGGTTCACCCTCCTGCACTGTTAGTTCAGCGTATAACTCCTGTAGCCGGACGGTCACCGGCCCAATTTCGCCCGTGCCAACCTGCCTGCCATCCACCTCGAGTACGGGGCTTAACTCTCCGACTGTGCCAGTTGTGAAGACTTCATCCGCTGTGTAAACTTCGGTTAAGGAGACGTTCCGTTCTACTATCGGGATGTTAGCATCGCGTGTGAGGCGGATGACGGTGCCTCGTGTAATTCCGGGTAGGCAACTGTCGGCATGCGGAGTCAACACTTGTCCCTTCTTTATCAAAAAGATATTCGTTGCGTTCGTTTCAGAGACGTATCCTTGTATGTCGAGCATAATAGCGTCGTCTACACCGGCGACGTTTGCTTCTAGCTTCGCGAGGATGTTGTTAATAAGGTTGTTGTGATGGATTTTGGAGTCGATGCACTGTGGGGGATTTCTGCGAATCGCAGAGGTGATGAGCCGTATGCCGGTGCGTGAATAGATAGGCGGCTTCCACTCAGCAAGCACAATTAAAGTAGTACCGTATTGGTTCACACGCGCGTCCATGCTGGACGTAACCTTTTTGCCCCGACTGAGCGTCAGACGGATGTGGACACTATCACGCATACCGTTGGCGCGAAGCGTCTCAAAAATTGCGGCTTTGATTTCGTCGCACGTCGGTATCTCTTTAAATGCCATAGCGTGCGCTGAGTCTAACAACCGGTCGAGGTGCGCCTCTAGTGCAAAAATCTTGCCATCATAAACCCGCAAACCCTCCCAAACGCCGTCGCCGCCTTGGACAAGGCTGTCAAATACCGAAACTTTGGCATCTTCACGTGGGAGCAGCTCGCCATCTACGTGGATAAAAATGTGTGCGTTTCTCGCATCAGGTAATTGCGGTAACATTGTTTTTATATTTTCCTTTCTTTTACCATGAATACCGTAGGCACGGTTCGCAACCGCGCTGCTTCATCCTGAGAGACGATATATAGAATACCCGTTCGTAGTAAGACAATTCATTGTGGCATGTTCTGAAAATATGAAATTCAGATAATAAATAACTTTAGCACACCTCAAATCGGCTAATCCACCGTGATTGCTTCGACGCGGAGTTGCTCGTAATACGGGGAGCACTCATCTAGCAATGGTTGCAATTCGGCCGGAAGCGGTTCTGTTTTTGGACAGTACGGTTTAAACCCGGTTGTCTGATGGACATTCCTATACCAATGTTTTGCCCAGATACCATCGGCTGCATGCGCTCCGCGCTCCCAAGTCAACATCTCTGTTTCAAAAGGGATACCGAGGCGTTGACAGAGTTTGCGTAAAACGTCCTCAGGATTTTGAAGGAGCTGCTGTGCGTCTAAAACCGAAGGCGATTGTCCGAGGTGCTTGAACCACGTCAGCAATTCCGACTGCATTTTTAATCCAGTATCGGCTAACGTCGGGGTACCGATGATTTTCGCCAGCGACGGGAGCATCTCACGCGGGTGGCGGATAAGCAGCAAGTTGGCTGTTTCACGCAGGAAGCCGAGGTCTATTTGAACGAGGTGGTGCGCCATCTGTTTCATGAAAAGCACCGGTTTATCACAGTGTCCAAAGATGACTTCTCGGACAACCTTTGCACCGTCTGTGTCCATCGCGGCGAGAACCTTTGCAGTACCAGGGTGTAAGGCACCGGTTACATGGAGGTAATGTGCATAGAGTGGTTCGTCGATAACCTGCGTGTCACTCCGTGAGGCGAAGGCATACATCAGTGCCGTAGAGACGTTCCGTGGGCCCGACCAGAGGCAGATGCGTTTAGTAATCATGGATTTTCTCTTTCCCTCTGTTGCGTTGAAGGCATCACTTGCACGACTGGAATCACATAGCTCCGAATCCGCACATCGTCTATCGTCTCGGTTTCTGTGCGGGGCACGGGTTCTTTCCGGTAGTCAAACACGACGTAGTAGCCCCTCTTGCCGCCTTCTAACTTCAGATATGCCGCCAACTGCTGCTTACCCGCTTCATACGATTTCTCGCCTTGCCAAATTTTCGTCTCAACGATGTATTTTCGGTTTTGGTGCATAATCAAGAGGTCTATTCTACCACGGCCCGTTTGCACCTCCAGCTGCAGGGTGCCTTGCACTAATCTCACAAAGTTATCCAGGTAGGTTAATAAGAGGTACTGTCCGACAAATTCTTGCGGCGTTTCTGGCACTTGTAGGATGCGGAACCCAGCACGCGCAATGAAATCAGAAAAGTTATCTAACAACGCAACCATATTGAGATGCCCTGCTGCAGTTAAATATGCGGAGCCATCTGCCTCTGTGTTGTCCGGAAAGTACTCACGCTCTAATGCGTGAATCAGCGGGTGGAAAGTCCTGAGGATGCGGTAGAGATAAATCGGATTCGCAATTTCACACATCCCATCCTTACCTTCGACGAGAACACCGTAGGTGGCAAGTTCATTGATAACCTCGTCGTCCAGATTGAAATCCATGCCTTTATCGTAAGAGGCAATTTGCATCAGTACTTGTTCAAAACGCGGGTTTAGGCGAATATTGGTTGTCAGGTGTTGAATATGAGTATTCCTGCCTCGCAGCAGTTGGGTGTGTGCCTTGGCAAAGTGTGCGAGTGTCACTGGTTCTGTTTTAGGAATTCCGAGTTTCTCTGTCAAAATCTGCGCCAGATGATTCACCAAGACCGGTTGCCCACCTGTCTGTCGATGCAGCATCTCAATAACTGCAGTTTCAAAAGGTTGTCCAACCTCAGCGGTATACTGCGCGAGCAGCTCCCGCACTTGCGCAAAACTGAAATTAGGTAAGTGAAACTCGTCTTGGATATTAAAAGGTGAGATAGACCGGTCGTAGTTTAATTGTGTAATGTTCTTTACGCCAACGATGCCAACGCTGTGGGGACAGCGCGGTAAGCCTGTCAGATAGATATATCGCAGCGTTCGCAAAAAACTCCGTATCGCTGCCGATGGAATCGCATCAAATTCGTCCAGCACCAGCACCACTTGTTCTCTGAGCAGTGTGCCTAACTCTTGAAAAAAATCCAGCAGTGCCACGTGGCCATCTGACGGAGGTGAACTTAGGAAAAGATGTAAGTCATCGGATATCACGCCATCCCGTTGCTCAAAGACCTGCACAATATTTTCATGCACTCTTTTATAAAAATCTCGGTAAAACTCATCGCGTGTCCAATCTTCGTATCGCTCAAAGTTAAGTTGGATTGGGAAATAGCCGGGTGTGTCTGTGCTAAGGCGTTTGAGTGCGGCACGGAAGAAAGTCGTTTTGCCCGTCTGCCGCGGTGCGAAGAGCACGATATAGCGCCCCTCTTTCACGCGCATCACGAAATCTGCCAACTCCTCTTGCCTAGAGACGACGTAATGCCGGTCGGGTGAAACGGGTCCACGGGTTTCAAAGTACCTAAACATATCGTGCTGTAGTGTCATCTGTTTCGTTCCTATTGGCTGCTACAGAATTGTCTAACCTTACGTATCATTATAACATATTTTTCGAAAAAAGACACGGTAGGAGCGATCTCCTGAGCCCGATGCCCGGCGGTATGCCTCTACTTCCCTTTTCAGGATTGCAATTACGCATAAGTTTTTGGACCACCGGCGAGAGGGTTAGATATCTTTTGTCACCGGATGCAAAGCAGATTTCTTCCACCTTTCATTGTGGAACCTTTTCTCTGGTGTCTAACACGTTTCAGTTATAAAGCACGCTAAAACTTAGCGCCATGGTACATGTCATCCGATGAAAATGGCGCTTAGCTCTCTCTTTCACAATTTGTAGGTAGTAGTAAATTAATAAGGGTACAAAGGGGTTAAAAAACGAAAAACGAAGCTGCTTAAACCCACTAAATCCCGTTTATCAAATGGACTCTGATTGCGCCGGCGTGCGATGCGTGCATGCGACTTGATAATGTCCAAGTAATTGTAAAATCTACCATAAACGCCTCGCGGTTCTACTTCTCTTCCAAACCTGCCGCGTGGCGACCTGCAGCCGGATCCCCTGCAGCATAGTACATCCCTATCTCTTCAGCAATATAGAGCATCACCGGTGCAGCGATTGCAGATGCCTTTGCTGTAATCCGATGTCCGCGTGTAGCGAGTTCTTGCTGAACGTCTGCGCTCACACTGTCGTTGATAGTCAAGGAGCCTGCATGCTTGAAGGTCTGGACACGGTCGGGATTTGGGTCGAACGAATCTTGGTGATGCGCGGTGGCGAAACGGGGGGCCGTCACAGCGGTTTCAGGTAGCATGCCAAATTCAATGAAATTGAGCAGCAAATTTATCGTTGCTTGGTCTTGCAAATCGCCACCGGCAACACTGATTGCTAAAATCGGGGCACCCGCCTTGAGCACTAGCGTTGGGGTTAACGTAATTCTGGGCCGTTTTCCAGGCTGGATGCAGTTTGGATGCCCGGGGGTTGTATTGAGGCTCCGTAAGCGGTTGCCGTAACTGACCCCAGCCTTGCCTCCGATTTCTTCTTCGTGATGAACGTTAGCACTCGGTGTTGCTGCGACAACATTGCCCCACCGGTCGGCAACCACGCAGGTTGTTGTCCCGCCAACGCCGGGTCGAAATATACCACCGGTTTTGAGCGGCTCCATCTTCTCTGCATCACCGGGGCGTGCTTCGTGTGCTGCCTTTTTCATATCAATTAAAGGTCTACGAATTTCTGTGTAGACATCGGAAAGTAGTACAGATAACGGAACATCGACAAAGTCCGGATCTCCGTAGTATTCATCCCGATCCGCCATTGCCAGTTTTAGTGCTTCTATGACAACATGGATGTAGTCTGCTGAGACGTGTCCCATGTCTTTGAGTTCAAAGCCTTCTAACAGACGTAACGCCTGACAGAGATAGGGTCCTTGTGTCCATGGACCACACTTGCACACCGTGTATCCTCGGTAGTCTGCCATTACTGCATCCTCAATACGTGTCACATGCGCAGCAAGGTCTGCTTTACGGAGGAAACCGCCCTTTTCAATGTAAAAGTTTTCGAGTTCATCGGCAATATCGGAATTAACGTCGTTTCGTCCGTAGAAACGATCGCTGGCAGCTTGCACTTTCTGCTCGCGGCTTCCGGATGTTTTCTTTTCCTCTTCGACCATCCGCTGTAGCGTGCGTGCGAGTTTTGGGTGCCAGTCCGCCTCGCCGGCCTCTAATAGAGCAAGGGTGGGGGCTACAATTTCCTCAAACGTCTTGGTGCCATATCGCTTAAGCGTAGTGGTGCATAGATCTACAACTGAGGGAACCGGTGCCATTTTAATGTCACCGTTGGGGATGCCGTGTTTCATGTACCAATCAATAGCGGTTTGTGAAAGCGGGGCAGCGCCTTGACCTGAAAGGGATTTCACTTCCTGCTTTTCCGCGTCAAAGATAAGTAGGGGCACTTCACCTCCGATAGAACAAGCACCGTGGTCTGTGACATTGAGTGCAAGAATCGTTCCGGCTGCTGCATCTGCCGCATTTCCACCCGATTCCAGAATTTCGATTCCTGCAGCGACTGCCTTTGCACCACCGGCGGCGACAATCCCGGTTTTGCTAACGGCTTTCCATCCAATCTGTTGTCTGTTTGGCATGGATTTTTCCTTTGTTGAATTAATTCTTTGCAATTTAGAGCATAGCACAGGATTGTAACTTGTGCAATACTTAAAGTGACAACGGTACTAAGATGCTTTGCTTGTTCTCGAAGTTTTAATCGGTTGCATCATGAAAGGAATTCGGTTAAAATAGGGTTCATGCAGCAAATGAGATATATTTTGACGTGGTGTTAGATTCGTTTTTTTTGGGCGATTCAGTGAAAATTCCAAATATCGTTATCATCGGTGACAAATCGCAGGCAGGAACTTATGTGCTGTGGATCCGTCTAGAAGAAGACGTTTGTTTAAGTTTCGGCAGATTCAAGAGAGGTAAACTGATTTCACTGCACGCCGGTGCCTATATCTACGTCGGTTCAGCGCTCTCAAAAAAAGGCGCGACTTCATTGGCACGACGGCTCAGCCGCCACGCAACCCGAAGTGGGGCAAAACCTCCACATCGCATCCGCGACATAATGATAAATCAATTTGCTGAGCGTGGTTTGGGAAATGGGAATCTATTGCCAAAACGCGGCAAAACTTTATATTGGAACATTGACTTTCTCTTGGACTTGCAGTCGGCAGAGATTGAACGTCTCATCGCGATTCGTTCCCCGGAACGATTGGAACAGAAACTCGCTAAATGGTTAGAGGAAGAACGACAAACACAAGTTATTGAACGAGGCATCGGTGCGAATGATACGCCCGGCAATACACACCTGTTGCACGTCTGTGCAGATAACGTATGGTGGGAATCGCTTGTGAAAAACGTGGACAGGATTGTTAACGGGAACCCCTAAGCTTAAAGAACATTAAAATATCCGAGAAAAGTGGCAGGATAGGTATCTTTGTCTGTCCATGAGACAAGATAACCTTTTACCTGCCACCCACTGGGAGGTGACTATGCACGACCCACGGCTTGATAAACTTGCAAACGTGCTCACGACTCACTCCACTAAAGTCCAAACCGGTGAATTTGTGCTTATCGAAGGTATTGACATCCCGCAAGAAATGGTCATTGCCCTTATCCGTGCGGTGCGGAAAGCCGGAGGAATTCCGCTCGTTGAACTGAAGCAAAACCGTATCCAACGTGAAATCATCCTCGGTGGTGATGACGCAGGAATAAAACGAGTTGGTGAATATGAAAGGTATCGTATGGAACACGTGCAGGCTTACATCGGCATACGCGGCAGCCATAACATTACAGAGATGTCCGACGTGCCGGCGACAGCAATGCAGCGTTATGAAAAACTGTGGTTCATGCCTGTTCACATTGATATCCGCGTGCCAAAGACAAAATGGGTTGTCCTCCGGTGGCCCCTGCCGTCAATGGCACAACAGGCAAATATGAGCACAGAGGCGTTTGAGGATTTCTATTTTAAAGTTTGCACGCTTGACTACAGCCGAATGGCACGTGCCATGTCACCCCTCAAAGCGCTCATGGAGGCGACAGACGAAGTCCATATAGTCGGCAAAGGCACTGATTTGCGATTCAGCATCAAGGATATTCCCGTTATTCCATGTGCTGGTGAGAAAAATATCCCTGACGGTGAGTGCTTTACTGCGCCAGTGCGGGATTCTGTCAACGGCACGATCCATTTCAATACACCCACAATCTATCAAGGGACCCCCTTTACTGACATCCGGCTCCGCTTTGAAAAGGGTAAAATCGTGGAGGCATTAGCGAACAACAGCGACAGGCTGAATCAGATCCTCAATACGGACGAAGGTGCACGTTATATCGGCGAGTTTTCTATTGCGTTCAACCCGTACATCACCAATCCGATGCTTGATATTCTGTTTGACGAAAAGATTGCCGGTTCATTTCATTTCACCCCCGGGCAGGCTTACGAGGAAGCAGATAACGGAGTCCATTCCGCTGTGCATTGGGATATGGTAATGATTCAAACGCCGGCACATGGGGGCGGGGAAATGTATTTCGACGGAAATCTCATTCGGAAGGACGGACGATTTGTGCATTCAGAATTGGAAGCGTTAAATCCGGAGCACTTGAAATGAGCAGGAAACAACATAGGGTATACGGAGATCCGCGGCGGTTTGAAGTTGTCGCCGATTTCATCGCCGAGCGATACGGCAATACGATTCATTGCATTGCCGACGTTGCTGGTGGAAAAGGGATATTGACGCGCCTTCTCACCAAGAAGAAAAACTTTGCCTGTGAACTCATTGACCCGCGCCAGACAGTGCTCAAAGGTATTAATCATCGGCCCAAGCAATTTGAACCTGAGATGGCAGATTACTACGACCTATTAGTCGGCCTACATCCAGATGGTGCATTACGTCAATTAGGAGAGGCGGCACTTATTCGACCAGCTGTGATAATTCCATGTTGCAATTTCTGGGATGAACAGCGCCGGGGGCAGTATGCGTTATTGACAGTAATTGAGAATTTCTATCGTCAGCATTCGGTCCGGTTTGAGCGAATTGAATTAGACTTCAGTGGACCGAAAAATATCGCTATTGTATCCGAACCGTGAATAGGCAGCATACGCTGCTGGTTCTCCGACCATCACATAAACACGGATAACATGGCGTGTTTGCCCTCAGATAGTAGATCTCTCGTGAAATTGTGCTGTTAAGCAATTTTAGATCTTAATATAGATGTAAAAGATTAAACCAACTTATGAGAAAATGGATTTTCACAGGAATCGCAATCAGTTTCTCGCTTGCATTAGGATACCTCTTTCTCAATGGAAGCCGGTATAGCCAGTTAATCGGTTTTTTTGGGTATATGAGTGTTGCCTGCACGCTACTTCCGTTGCCGACTCCGCCCTATGTTATCGCACTCGGAAAGGCCTTTGACCCGAGCATCGTTGCTCTCATTGGAGCAATTGGAAATTGCATTGCTGCGTGTGTGGAATACTACTTGCTAATTTGGTTTTTTTCAAAGACTAAACTCCAGCAGTCCGTCGAAAACAACCGCATATTCCAAAAATTCTCCGACTATTTTCGTCGTGCTGCATTCATGTGCTTAATTTTTACTGGGTTCACGCCGATTCCGTTTGAACCTTTTCGATTCGCGGCGATTCTAGCAGGCTATAACTTGTGGCTGTATCTGTTAGCCGTTTTACTCGGACGTTTCCCGCGTTATTATCTTATTGCTGTTATCGGCGACCAGTTCCAGATTCCAACGCATTACCTGATCATCCTTCTCATCATTTTGTTCATTGTTCTGATAAGTGGGATGTTGATCGAACGTTACACATCAAACGACGATGGGAAAACGGAGCACTCACAACGGCACAAGGGTGAATGATGGAAATCTTGTGCTTACTATTTTCCTAATCTCCATGCTCCTAATCTTCTAATTAATGTGGGCAAAAACATGCAACTTAAAGACTATTGTTGAAATAATGATATTTCCAACAACCGGTGAAAGTCGAACTGCTATTTTATATTTTGCAACTGATTTCTCGCTTCAATTGCCGGTTCCTTGTTGCTGTTTTCTTGGCAACCGGCTATACTTAGGATAAGTTTGACATAAGATATAAGTTATAGATAGGTTTCTGTTCCTACCGGACTCAGAAACTGAAAAGGTAGAACATGGCACAACAACCCAATATTCTTTTTCTTCTCACAGACCAGCAACGTTTCGATTCGCTTAGTTGCAACGGTGCCCCAATTTGTAAAACGCCTGCTGTTGACGAAATTGCTGCAACGGGTATGCGTTTCACAAACGCGTATACGCCGATCGCGCTCTGCTCACCTGCACGCGGCTCTCTACTGACGGGACTCTATCCGCACAATCATGGGCAACTGTCAAATATGGGGAATTTCAACGGCGTGTTTGCAAACCAGATTCTCGACAAACCAACGTATCCTCAGCTACTGAGGGCAGTAGACTATCAGGTGAGTTGTGTCGGCAAATGGCATCTCGCCAAGGAGGGCGACACAGAATTCTGGGGCTACGACAAATGGCACCCGTACCGCGAGTGGCATCAGTGGCTCCGTGAAGACGGAATCGACTACCGCATTGACAGGGATGCCGTGCAGCCGCTTGAATGGGGCGGCGAGGCACCTTTTCACGGTAGGCTAACGTTACCGCCTGAACGGACAATGGAGGCGTGGACCGCGGATAAAACGATTGAACTCATCAACGGTTATTCGGATTCGACGCAACCCTTTATGATCTCCGCGAATTTCTTCGGACCGCACTTCCCTTATGCAGTACCCCCGCCTTATGATACGATGTACAATCCGGATGCTGTTGAACGTTGGGGCAACTTTGATGAGCAGTTTATCAATAAGCCGTCCATACAACAAAAGGAGATGCTCCGGTGGAACGCTAGCCACCTCACTTGGGCAGATTGGCAAAAAGTTATCGCGTGCTATTGGGGATTTTGCACGTTTATTGATGAACAGGTCCAGCGGATCCTCGACTGCTTGGAGGCTAACAGGCTCGCGGACAATACCATTGTTGTCTTTTCAACAGACCACGGGGATATGCTCGGTAGCCATCGGCTTTTCAACAAAGGATTTCACATGTACGACGAGACACACCACATTCCACTCCTCATGCGATGGCCGGGTGTCATATCACCTGGGGCAGCGTGCGACGAGTTTGTGAATCTCGTAGATCTAATGCCCACATTTTTGGAGATTGGCGGGGCAGCAGCACCGAATAATTTGGATGGCAGATCGATTGTCCCATTATTAAAAGAGGAAACAATACCAGATTGGCCAGATGATGTATTTGCTGAATTTCACGGGTATGAACCGACGCTCGCCTCTGTGCGAATGGTGAGGACGCACTCGTGGAAATACGTCTACAATCCCTACAGTGAGGACGAACTCTACGACATGCAGAGTGATCCGCATGAATTGCACAACCTCGCGACGCACCTCGGTTACAAGCATGTACTTCGTCGGATGAAAGCGCGCATGGTGAATCGGTTGCGCGAAACGCGGGATAATATCGTGACGGAAGGCGGATGGCAGAGCAATTCGTTCGATTTGCTCATTTCTGAGCGCGAGCGTTAACCGACATCTGTTACAGAACATGTCTAATGGTTTGAAGAGCTACTTAGGATAATGATATTGCTTGATACGCTAAATTGTGCTGCCCGAAATATCCATTTGCAGCACCGTAATTGGGATGGTTTTCGCTAGTTTATGAACAAATCAGCGAGCATCTCGGAGGAGTCGCGGTTGTTCATTATGCTCGAGCACAAATCAAGCCCGGATAATTGACGAGGGTATAGGCAATACTAAGCAAGTTTTTATAGTAAATTTGAGATTTTTTTGCGTCTAGTCATCTCGCCACCCATACGGGCGAACCGCGCCGGTTGTGCGAGTATCTAAATAATTATTGGAAAGTGCAACTTGATTGACAAGTGAGACACCTAAATGGTATAATTGTGTAATACACTTATATAGAGGAAAACCAGATTATTCTTGCTGCCTCAGTGGCTAATACCTATCGGGCGAGACTCACTTTTGAGTAATAGTCAGTGAATAATTCGCTGGCTTCGCTTTGAGAATGATGAAGGAGAAATAAAAGATGAAAACTACAGTCGCGAGGTTAAAACTATTATGTGTCAGTTTAATGGTTATTAGCCTGATGTTTGTAGGTACCAGTACTGCTAAAATTGACTTTGAAACTTGCGTCGGAATGTGGCTCTTTGATGAGGGGCGTGGTAACGTAGCCGAAGATTCTTCTGGGACGGACAATAACGGCACGATTGAAGGTGGGGCAAAATGGGTTGATGGCAAGTTTGGTAAGGCTTTGAGCCTTGACGGCTCCGATGATTACGTGGAAATTGCTCACGATGATTCTTTAATGGTTGGAGATAAACACACTATTGCCCTCTGGTTTAAATTAGATAAGGTGCCTGCTGGCGGCATGGCTGTTGTGACCAAAGATGATTGGGCACCCGGATTTTGGTGGGATGGGGGTGGGATCCGACATCACACTCATGACCCACCAGGCACGCTTCACTTTATACATGCACCTTGGGATCCAGATACAGAGTGGCATCATGTTGCCGTTACCTGGGATGGTGAAGAGTTTGGAGTATATCTGGACGCGGATCAGATTGGTTCTGGTGTAACTACGCCGAACTTAGGAAGGAATCCGTTAACCGACAAACCCGTTTTAATAGGTATCTATCTAGCCACTGGACAACATGCTCAGTGGGGTGAGTTTTTCTCTGGAATAATTGACGACGTTGTCATCTTTAATACGGCGTTGACCGATGATGATATTGAAATCCTCATGACTGATGGATTAAAAACCGCAGCGAGTATTGAACCTTCAGATAAACTCACAATGACCTGGGCTGCCATTAAAGCCTATTGAGCTACTCCTAAACCTAAATATTACGTGTGGGCAAACTTGTGCCTTGCCCTCGCCGGAATGGATAGGGAAGATAGGTGGGCAACCTCCCAGACAACCGAGCGAGGGAATGTTTGTTTGGGGGCAGGAGGCTTTTTGAAATCCGTCTCTATTAAGAATACCCCTTGAAGTAGAATGAAAAGCAGCAGGCACACGCCGTGTGTCTGCTACCTTATATATTTTTCCGCTGTTCATCGGTGAGATAAATTTGGTTCTGATTTTTGAGAAAATGTCCATCTTTTTTTTGAGTGCATGTTGTAAATCCCTTTAAAAGTGTCCGCCATCCTCTCCTCGATTCTGACTAATATATGTCCCAGAATTTCCATAGATTTTTGTCTTGAATCTTTGGAGGAAAACCGCCATAATGTTAGGAACAATTGATGCTTTTGAGGCGGATATCTTTTCCAAAAATGAAGTGATTCTACGAGGAGGAAAATCCATGGAAACGATTAAACTTTCATCAGGTCATCTAATGCCCGTGGTCGGCATGGGCACATGGAGGTTGCAAGGTGAAGCGTGCAAGGTTGCGATAAAAAAAGCAGTCGAAATGGGATATACGCATATTGACACCGCGTGGATGTATGGCAACCAGACGGAAATCGGCGAGGCCCTGCGAGAGCTCAGCATGGACAGGGAGCAACTGTTCATTACAACCAAAGTTTGGCATACGCATCTCTGCTATGACGAGGTACTCACACAGTTTGATGAATGCCTCAATCAACTTCAGATGGATTACGTGGACCTACTGCTGATTCATCATCCCAATGAATCAGTACCGTTGCAAGAAACTCTCGGTGCCTTCAACGAAATACACAATGCCGGACAGACAAAGAGCATCGGAATCAGCAATTTTAGTATCCCGCAAGTCGAACAGGCGCAGCTGGTTTCGGTAGCCCCCATTGTCACCAATCAGGTCGAATACAACGTCCGGAGCAATAAGGAGGCTCTGTTGGCACATTGCACAAAGCATGGCGTTGTGTTAACCGCACATCGTCCACTCGCAGTCGGGGAAATTGTGCGGGAGAAGACTTTGCAGGCGATCGGCAAAAAATATGGAAAAACGGCAGCCCAGGTGGCATTGCGGTGGTTGCTACAAAAAGGTATGATCGTTATTCCGAAATCCGGTTCTGAAGCACATTTGCGAGAGAATTTGGATGTCTTGGATTGGGCATTAACCGTTGAAGAGATGGAGCGGATTGACAGCATCTCCGGATAGAATTCAGTGTGAAGACTTGCCCTGTACCAGTGCGATTTAGAGGGTTTTTCCCGGTGCATCACTGTTTCAAGTAACAAAGAACTCGGGCTAACACTGTCACCTCTTGGCGCTTGGTTATTATTACGTTCAACTTGAAAACAGGTCGTTTGAATTAAAATCAATGCACGAACCCTTCGTGTAAATAAGGCTTATAGACGGTTTCGCCCTGAATTTCGAGCAATTAGAGAGATATATTGAGTCGCAAAATTTGTTAGACAATGCGAGGCGGAGTTTTGTAAATGTCACAAGAAGCTGCAATGGAACATCTCGAAACCTTTGGTTATTGTCTGATTGAAAACGCTATTCCGGCAGAGCAGGCAGATGCGATGGCGGAGAAGTATTTCCAGTTTCACCTATCCTCAGCGAATCACCAATTTTTCCAAGATCCGAACGCTGAGTTGTATCAAACCCTTTTTGGTGTGATTAACCTTGACGACATGTGTTGGGCGTGCATTACTCATCCACAAGTTATGCAAGTTGTTCGTCATTTCCTCGGTGGTAGTGCACGGTTGGGCGAGACTTGCACAAAGTGGGTCAAGCCAAAAGCACCGCAGGGCGTTATTCATACCGATTCGACACATGATTTGCCGGAGCGGCTGCCCGCAACCCCATGGATGATTAATTCGATGTGGATGATGACGGATTTTACAGTTGATAACGGTGCTACAGTCGTTGTTCCATTCAGCCATCGCACGCGGCAGAGGCCGACGCAATTGGATATTTCGCAGAGTCATCCGGTGCCGATTTGTGGACAGCGCGGATCCGTCTTGTTATGGCAGGGTGCAACATGGCATGGCCAAGGGGCAAACACAAGCCAAGACAAACATCGCATGGGATTGAATATTGCCTACTATCCGGCTTGGTGGAACCTAATGCGTGAAGGTGGACATCAGCCTGTTTTTCCAGAGACGTTTGCGCGAATGCCCGAAACCCTACAAATACTTGTCCGCCATAAGGTAGCGAAACAGCGTGAAGACATCTATGAGTAAGGCTTTTCGAGACCAGTTTCAGACCTTCATAACAAATTCACAGCCCAGCTGAAACCACTTCCGAAGAATCGTGTTTTCAGTACGAGTCCGCTTCGCTTGTGAACCTGTAGCTTGTGAGAGATCTATTGTCGCCGAAACGACCTCGTCTCCAAAAAATCCAGCCTCTTTGATGACGGTTCCGTCAGGATGAACAATCTTTGAGTTCCCATGGGATGCCCCTGTCGCCCGTAAATCGTCAGGATTTGCCGGCGTATTCGCCATGACAAGATAGATTCCATTTTCCGTTGCACGCGATATCGGCATGGCACGGTAGGCAGAGAGTTTATGCTCGGACAACAATCCTGATTCACATGAGCAGAAAAAGCAGATTTGGGCACCCATTGCCGCGGGGAGTTTGACTAATTCTGGATAGCGTACATCGTGGCAGATAATGAAGCAGCAATCAATACCTGCAAGCTCAACTATAGGAAGTTCACCGCGATTGTTGGTGCACCACTTTTCTCCTGCCAAGAAAGTTTTGCCGTAGCGGTATTTGAGAGTCCCTTGCGAATTGAATATGGCTAAGTCGTTATGCCAATTTTCCCCTTCATGATGTGCTGAGCCAACGATAACCGAGATTTGGTATTGACGGGCAGCTTCCGCGATTTTGGCTTCTGCTTCTTCAAAAACCTGTGGTGAACTCTGTGCCCAATAATCGGTTCGACAACAGTAGCCGAAGAGACATCCTTCCGGGAAGGCAACAATCTGGATCTGCATCTCTGCACAAGTTTCTATTTTCTCAAGTACTTTTTCTGTGCTCGCTGAAACGTCTGCACTCGTGAGCAATTGACATGCTGCAACTTTTATATGGTTAGTAGCCATCTGTTTAGTTCCTCCGCTTATCTTTTCTTTATGATACCACATCTGCGGCTCTGACTCAACCTTTATCCAAATTCCAATTAACTCAAAAGGTATTTTAACACTTAATTCGAATAGCTGTCGCAATTGTTCAAATTGACATAAAACAGCGATTGGTGATAGAATACAGTATGTTTACCTGAGATACTATCTAAGACATAGCAGTCGTACCCTAGTACGATAAACAAATAGGTCCGATGGACCAAAAGGAACCACCAATCATGAACCAACTGAATAAACTAAATGAAGTCCAGTCCTACGTCCGTCTCATTACTGCGAAACGGATTTTGCTTGTGCTTGTGGGCGTGGGACTTCTCGCCAGCTTAGCGACCTGTTTTTATACAGTCGAAGCGAACGAAATTGCAGTTGTCCTGATGTTCGGCAAATCTGTTCGTCAAACTGAGCCCGGGCTCCACTTCAAATTGCCACTCGGCATTGAGAGGACGATTAACGTTCCGGTGCGGAAAGTCTTCAAAGAAGAATTCGGATTTCGGACCCTCAAAGCGGGCATCCGTACCCAATATGACACCCGCGATTACGGAGAGGAATCCCTGCTGCTGACAGGCGATCTTAACATTGCTGATGTTGAATGGGTAGTTCAGTATAAGATCGAATCTCCCCAAAAATTCTTGTTTTCTGTCCGGAATCCGCAACGTGCTTTACGAGACCTTGCTGAGTCTGTGATGAGCCGGGTGATTGGAGACAGGACTGTTACCGAAGTGTTAACCGTGGGGCGTATTGAAATTGCAGCGGAAGTTGAGCGACATCTGCAGGAGCTGCTGGATCGCTACGAAACCGGGTTGGGGATATCTACGGTAACTTTGCAGGATGTAAATCCGCCAGACATGGTCAAGTCTGCGTTTAACGCCGTTAACGAGGCGAAACAGGAAAAAGATCGGTTAATCAACGAGGCCTGGCGGGATTACAACCAATCTGTGCCTAAATCCAAAGGGTTAGCCTCACAAAAAATTTCTGAAGCCGAAGGGTACGCGCTGAAACGTGTTAACCAAGCACAAGGGGACGCAGATCGATTCAACGCAATTCGCTCAGAATATGAGAAAGCGAAAGCAGTGACTCGCCAGCGGCTCTATCTGGAAACGATGCAAGAGGTTTTGCCCCAGGTTAAGGAGATTTATGTATTTGACGCTAAAACTAACACCCCGATTCCGATTCTACAACTCGGTCAATAAGCCTACTATACAAGGAGAATGCTGATGAGTACTAAAATACTTATCCCGTTGATTATTATTCTGATCCTCGCGGTGCCTTTTGCTCTGGGTACGTTCTATATTATTCCGGAAGGGGAACAAGTTGTCATTACAGAGTTCGGCCGTCCTATTGGGGAGCCTGTTGTCACGGCGGGCTTAAAAATAAGAACACCGTTTATTCAGCAAGTCCATCGCTTCGAGAAGCGCGTATTGGAATGGGATGGTTCGCCAAACCAGATTCCAACGAAGGATAAAAAATTTATCTGGCTGGATACAACGGCGCGTTGGCGAATTAAAGACGCGCTCAAATTCTATCAGGCACTCGGAACGGAAGAATTCGCACAATCCCGTCTTGATGACATTATTGATTCTGCAGCGCGGGATTTAGTGACAGCTCAACTTTTAATTGAAGTCGTGCGGAATTCAAACCGTGTGCTTGAACTGGATATGGCAACCCTCGAAGATGAAGAAGCCCAATCCGGGGAGCCTTTGGAAGAAATTCAGAGCGGTAGAGAACAGATTACACAGATGATCCTTGAAAAAGTACAGGAGACTGTACCCCAATTCGGCATTGAGCTGGTTGATGTCCGGATTAAACGGATCAACTATGTTGACGAAGTCCGTCAGAAAGTCTTTGCACGCATGATTTCCGAACGTCAGCGTATTTCTGAAAAATACAAATCCGAGGGCGAGGGTGAAGCTGCGAACATCATGGGGCAGAAACAGAAGGAATTGGAACGGATTGAATCAGAAGCCTACAAGCAAGCAGAACAGATTAAAGGGAATTCAGATGCTGAAGCCATTCAAATCTACGCAGAAGCACACGGAAAAGATCCGGAGTTTTTTGCGTTTCTCCAAACCCTTGAAACCTATCGCACGACGACTAACGCAAGTATGAAACTCGTATTAACAACTGATAGTGAACTTTATAAGTATCTCAAAGACAGTCAATTGCTTAAACGTTAAATGGAGAGACTATGAAACAGGCAGCAATTTTAGGTGAACGACAAGCCGGGCTCGTTGAAGTACCAGACCCGATGCCGAAAGAGGATTGGGTAGTTGTCAAAATACACGCTTCACCGATGTGTACAGAATATCACGCTTTTGAACATGGACACAAGACCGATTTCCTCGGACATGAAGCAGCGGGTGAGGTCGTCGATATCGCACAACCCGGAAAGGTAGAAGTAGGCGATCGCGTGGTTGTGATGCCGCAATATCCGTGTGGGACATGTGTACTGTGTACCGACGGTGATTACATCCACTGTGAAAGCAACTATAATTTTGAGGAATTTACGGGTTCGCGGTACGGCAGCTCGACAATGGCACAATACATTCTCAAACCGTCTTGGCTGCTTCCGAGGATTCCGGATAACGTTTCCTATGAACACGCCTCACTTGCATGTTGTGCGTTGGGGCCATCATATCGTGCGTTTGATGAGATGGGGTTGAATGCGACACATACGGTGCTGATTACCGGCATAGGGCCCGTTGGTTTCGGGGCCATTACAAATGCGCGATTTCGAGGAGCGAAGGTCATTGCGGCGGAACTGATTCCATGGCGCGTGGAACGCGCGAAACAGATGGGGGTTGACGCTGTCATCAATCCGACCGATGAAGATGCAGTGCAGCAAGTTCATGAGCTCACAACGGATGGCCGTGGGGTTGATTTTGCCCTTGATTGTTCGGGTAGCGTCCAGGCGCATCGACTCTGCATTGATGTAACACGGCGGCGTGGCACGGTTGCATTTGTTGGACAAAGCGGCAGAAATGACACTGTTATCCACGTCAGCCCGGATCTTATCGGCAAAGGATTGCGTCTCGTCGGGGCATGGCACTATAATCTCAGTCAATTTCCAGGTCTAATGAAGGTGATTGAAGGTTCTCCGCTGCTTGATCTGCTTATCAGCAACATTTTCCCCATGAGCGAGATCCAGCAGGCGTTTGAGACTTCAACATCTCATGAAAGTTCCAAGATTCTCCTCAAGCCTTGGGAGTAAAGCATGCGTGATACAAAAGCCCCCAATATCTTGTTGATTGTTTCCGACGATCACGCTGCCCCAGCCATTAGTTGCTATGGGCACCGGTTGAATCGCACCCCGAATATTGACAGAATTGGTGCCGGCGGCATGCGTTTCAACAACTGCTTCTGTACGAATGCTATCTGCACACCGGCACGCGGTTCTATCCTTACCGGCAAATATAGCCATAAAACCGGCATTAAAACGCTCGCGGATACCATTGATCACGCACAGGAGCAGACCGTTGCCCAGATGCTTCATCGCCATGGATATCAGACTGCGATTGTCGGGAAATGGCACCTCGGACACGGCGGTACTCATGACCCACACGGTTTTGATTATTGGAATGTGTTTCCTGTCCAAGGAAAGCACATTGATCCGGACATGATTGAGATGGGGCAGCGGAAAACATTCAATGGATACTCGGCGGATGTCGTAACCGACTCTTCATTGGCGTGGTTGCAATGCAGACAGGATAATGCACCGTTTTTCCTTATGACAACCTATAAAGCGACGCATGACCCGTTTTTTCCTAATCCGAAGCACCTTAACCTATATACCGGACCCGTTCCAGAGCCGCCAACGTTTAATGATAACTATCAAAATCGGGCGGCGGCAGCCGCGATGAATACAGCCCAGGTCGGCTTAATGCAACTGAAGAATCACTTGCCCGAGCCAACGCCCGAACATCTCAGGAATGATGCATTGAAGCAGTGGAACTATCAGTGCTACATGCAGAACTACTTCCGCTGTGCACATGCTATTGACGAAAACGTTGGAAGACTGCTTGATTATCTTGATGAAGAGGGTTTGGCAGAAGATACGCTCGTCATCTATTCCGCAGACCACGGTTTCTTTTTAGGGGATCACGGTTGGTATGATAAAAGGTTCATGTACGAAGAATCAATTCGGATTCCATTGCTTGTGAGGTATCCACGCGAAATTCCACCCGCAGTCGTCAGCGAACAGATTGCACTGAACGTCGATTTTGCACCGACGCTTCTTGATTACGCTGGACTTCCGATTCCAGACGATGTGCAGGGCAGGAGCCTCCGTACTTCATTAGGAGGTGAAACGCCAGATGATTGGCGTACATCAATGTACTACCGGTATTGGATGCACCGCGCACATTTCAACATTCCAGCGCATTACGGTGTGCGGACAGAACGATACAAACTAATCTATTATTATGGACAATCCCTCGGGGCATCTGGTGCAGTAGATCGGGACACACCGCCAGAATGGGAACTGTTTGACTTAGAGAAGGATCCGCATGAGATGAACAACGTCTACACACAGGCCGCGTACGCCGGAGCTGTTGTGGAGTTGAAGGGCGAACTGCAACGGCTGCGGGATGAACTAGAGGATTACGAGTGAAATTGGAGGTTAAGAACTCGTCGTCGCGCAATCCATTGCACGACGACGAGTCAAACGGATGGACAGATCTTTACACATCGGGATTCTTCGAAACAGAGCCGCCTCAGGGGTTCAAACAGATAGTCCCAGAGGTGCAAATAGGATATGCACCCGCAGCCTGTACATATACCACTTAAGTGTATCGTGAACTGGAGCTCACTGCAGCTGAGGAATCGTGCCGTCTGGACTGTTCGAGCCCTATTGCACTATTTGTGGGTAAAGGTATCTTAAGAAGCATTCTAAAATGTGTAGACGTTCAGAACTGCCCGCTATTACCTAAGAGAGCCCACCTAAGCTAGAAGTACTATCGCCTAACTGCGGTAAATTCACATTCATACGGTTCAGCAACGCCAGCCAGAGATTATTGAGAGGCGTTTCGGTTGGATACTTGATGTGTCGCCCACTTTTAATCGTACCACAGCCGTTGCCAGCAAGGAGAATAGGCAAATCGTGATGGCTGTGCCGATTCCCATCGGCGTTGCCACTACCGTACACAATCATTGAATGATCAAGTAGTGAACCGTCCCCTTCAGGTGTCGCGTCAAGTTTTTCCAAGAGGTACGCAAGTTGCTGTGTATGGAAAACGTTAATCTGATGGACTTTTTCCTTCTTCTGTTCATCGCCACCATGGTGCGTGAGTTCGTGGTGCCCTTCTGGAACATTGATAATTGGATAAGACCTGTTACTTCCTTCATTTGCTATCACGAAAGTAACGATGCGAGTTACATCTGTCTGAAATGCGAGCACAATCAGGTCTGCCATCAGCCGGAAATGTTCTTGAAAATTTTCAGGGATCTCTTCTGGGACGTTATATTCCGGGCTTTTAATCGGTGGAAATTTTTCAGTTGATTCAATTCGCAGCTCAATATCGCGAATAGCGGAGAAATACTCGTCAAGTTTGCGCGTATCATTCCGGCCGACTTTGCGGAGCAGGCCTTTTGAATCCTCTTTGACAAAATCGAGTATACTTTTCCGTTGCCGGTCGCGTTGGGCACGTTGGGGATTTGGTAAAGTCGAAAACAGCCTTTCAAAAGCGAGTTTAGGATTCACCTCTTTGGGGAGGGGTTGCGTCGCGGAGCGCCATGACAACGTTGATGAATAGACGCAGCTATAACCGGAGTCGCAATTCCCAGCCCTTCTTCCTTGCTCGATTCCGAGTTCTAGCGAAGGCAGCCGTGTGTGATTGCCGATTTGGGCAGCCGCAGCTTGATCTGCAGAAACCCCGGCGCGAATATCGGCCCCGTCGGTTTTACGCGGTTGTGTCCCGGTTAGGAAGGCTGACATCGCCCGGGCATGATCTCCGCCACCATCGCCATTGTGCCGTGCTTTATCTGCGGTAAGCCCGCTGAGTATCAACGTTTTATCTTTTACCTGTTCCAGGGGTTTTAAAATGCTCGGGAGTTCAAAGTTAGCACCTACCTGTTTCGGTGTCCAATGTTCCATAATCTTCCCGTTGGGGATGTACAGGAATGCTATCCGATTAGTCGGTGTTTGCAATCCACTTGCAGGTGTGTTTGCAAACGCTGCTAGGGGTCCCATCGCTTCCAGCCACGGGAGAGCAATACTGACACCGAGCCCGCGTAAAAATGTTCGACGTGAAAGTTGTTTTGATTCCTTCATAACTCCTCCTTTATATCGCGTTGGATGTGCTACGGAGTTTCTATTTTTTTTCAAATTTTAGCTAACTTAAAAGAGTGGTACTCCTTGTGCTTCTACATAAACCGAGTATAGAGATTGGCTACCTGCCATAAAGAGTCTATTCCGTTTCACGCCGCCGAAGCAGACGTTTGCACAAATTTCTGGTAGGTGAATTTTACCGATAAGCATTCCGTCTGGTGCGAAGATATGTACGCCATCGTAACCTTCACCAACCCAGCCTGCACCTGCCCACAGATTCCCATCAATATCACATCGAATGCCATCGGCGGCACCGGGTGCCATGTTACAAAATGCCTGTTCGTTGCTGAGGCGCTCACCGCCTATAACATCGTAGACTAAAATGTTTTTTGGTGTGCCGGTGTCAGAGATATAGAGTTTGTCATAGTTAGGCGAAAAACAGAGCCCATTCGGTCTTTCCGGTTGAGATGTCACGACTGTTGCTTCTCCTGTGTCTGGATTCAGGCGATAAACAGAAGTTGGCAATTCAAATTCTGCTTTATGTCCTTCATAATTGAACAGGATGCCGTACCCTGGATCGGTAAACCAGATATGCCCATCAGGATGAGTTACCACATCGTTGGGTGCGTTGAACCGTTTTCCGTCAAAATTGTCGATTAGCACCGTGGTCGTCCCGTCATATTCTGTTCGTGTGACGCGGCGTGTGCCGTGTTCACAACTGATGAGCCTACCTTGCCGGTCGCGCGTGTGCCCGTTGGTATAGTTAGAAGGTTTTCGGTAGACACTTACCTGACCGGTCGCTTCTTGCCATTTCAGGATTCGGTTGTTTGGAATATCACTCCAAAGGAGGAAACCGCCATCACCGAACCAGATAGGCCCCTCGGACCAGCGTGCACCGGTCCATAACCTTTCCACAACAGCGTTTCCAATTTTGTATTTGGCGAAACGCGGGGTAACAACTTCAATCGCTGGGTCAGGGTACCGAGTAATCGTTTGAGAGTTTGTAGATGTATCTGCCCACGTTGCCAGGGGCGCGATGACTTCCAGCCACGGTACGGCTGCAGTGACACCTAAACCGCCTAAAAATTTTCGACGTGAAAACTGCGTTGACATGTTTATTGTTTCTCCTCTGTTCCTCTACGTAACCGAAACGGGTCGCTTTTCACGATTTCTGTGATAAGGACAGAGCTTTTGTAATTTTTCAATTTTAGTTGGGTGACAATCTGTTCAACGGTTGGCCGGTCGTAATAGGCTAATCCCCTGCCTAAAGCATAGGTTAGCATTTTCTCCGTTAAGCAGCGTGCAAAATCCTGTTGCCTATCTATGAGAATCTGTTTTAAGTCTGTTATGTCTTCAAATGATGTTCCACCCGGCAAGACTCCAGTTGTATCAATCTCAAATTCTCCGTCTTTCGTCCGGAATGCCCCAATTGCGTTGTAGTTTTCGAGGGCGAACCCGATAGGATCCATTTTTGCGTGGCAATTTGCACAACTGGGGTCTTCTCTGTGTTGTTCAAGACGTTGTCGTAAAGTCTTCGCGTTAATTACACCGTGTTCCTCCTCCAATTCTGGAACATCCGGTGGCGGTGGTGGCGGTGGTGCGCCGAGGAGTTGTTCCAAAACCCAACGTCCGCGTTTAACAGGCGAGGTACGCGTCGGGTTGGAGGTCGCTGTCAGAACGCTCGCTTGGGTAAGGATGCCGCCGCGCGAGCTACCTTGCAGCGCAACCCGCCGGAACCTTCTACCTCTAATTTTGTGACCGCCGGGAACGTTTGCCGGTTGTCCGAGCCAATTGCCTTTCGTATCTGCAATGCCGTAGTGGTTTGCCAAGGTCTGATTGAGGAATGTGTAGTCAGCATTAAGCAGCTCAAGGATACTCCGGTCCTCTTGAAAAATTGATTGTAAAAATAACTCTGTCTCTTTCAACATCGCTGTTCTAAGTCTCAGCGTGAAGGTTGGAAAACGTTCGGCATCCGGAGCGACGGTTGCCAGTCGTTGAATTTGTAACCATTGCGTACCGAAATTGCGTGCGAGTGCTGCTTTTGGATCCGCCAGCATCCGCTGAACTTCTGACTCAAGATTAGCAGTCAGTTGATTCTGCTTTGCAAGTTGAAGGAGTCTATCATCTGGCATGCTGCTCCACAAGAAGTAGGAGAGCCGCGAGGCGAGTTGAAACTCATCAATCGGCCGTGGGCTTGGACTTTGGGAACGGTCATCTAACTCCAATCGGAAGAGGAATTTCGGTGAACAGAGGATAACTTTAATCGCTTCCTGGATGCCGGCTTCCCACTCTGAACCCTGCGCTTGGACATTTTCTACAAACTGAGCGAGTTGTTCTACTTCGGACTTGCTCGGTGGACGACGATACCCGCGGCGTAGTAGACGAGTCAATACTTCACGCGTCTGTTCGGTTTGCGGAATGCCTGGCGTGCAGGCTAAAATCTTGAAATGGGAGTCCGGTCTGGTTTCTAGTGGGCCTTCGGACCACAAGGTACGAACCCAGAGTTTGGCGTGCAGTTGCCCATCTGTTGGTTTAACCATTGCGATGCCCGCGCTTTCAATGCCAGCCATGCGGCTGATAAGGTATTCAATTGTCTGATTTTTTTTCGGTTCACGAGCTGTAATTTCAAAGGTTTCCAAGATTTTGATTCTGTTATTTGATGCCGGGTCAACACCGAGGAGTTGTGCCAATTCGTCTGGAGTAGAGAATTCCTCTAACGTTTCGCCTTGAACGAATAGAGCAACTTCAACGGGGGTTTCAGCATCGGTTTCGGTATAAAGCGTGGCACGGTAGATAAGTTCAGCATCGGGGCTGAGTTTGAGGGATTTTGCATCTGTGGTAAAAGGACCCGATTTCCACGCTTCTGTTGCTGTCGGATCTAACACACGGAAACGTTCGTAAGGGACATCGTCGTGGCGCGGGTGCAGGTTCCGGCCGTTCACGTAACGTTTGGACGGCGGCGGTGCGTCCACGAGGATGACGCGGCTGGCGATTGCCTCGGCTGCTTCAAGATACCGTTCCATTAGGAGCGGGGACATACTTAACACATCACCGATATTATCAAACCCGTATCCGACATCATCGGCCGGGAAATTTTCGGTCGGGTCAAAATCAACGCCCAATAAGTCACGCACGCTGTTTTTATATTCAACTTTATTGAGGCGGCGTACTGTGATTCGTCCTGGATCCGGCTCCGCCGTGCGATCCGCGTGGGCAAAGATCGCTTCAACAGTCTCGATAAAAGACTCCGATTCTTCTAGAAGCGGTTGCTCGCTATCCGCTGGTGGCATAAAACCGGTAGATAGCATCTCTAAAACCGTTTCCCAAACATCACGATTTTCGATTAACGAACGATTATCTTCAAAGACATCAAGAGCAAGTTCGGCAGCAGGCTGATCTCCGGCATGACAACCGAAGCAGAACTGCTCCATGAAGGGGATGCCCTTTTGAGCAAAGTCCGGCGTTGTCTCCGTTCCTAAATTGGTGGTGAAGCTGAAGAACACAAGCACCAAGCTCGTGCATAGATAGGGCGAAATGTCATTGAAGGACACAACGGGCATTGATATACTTCCCCCAGCTTAAGGATTGCAATATGATATAAAATGATACCATATTTCCGCAGCGAAATCAAGGAAAAAAATAAGGCTTTGGCATTTCTCTAAGAAGATAGGGGTGCCGTTCTGCTGAACGAAATCGTCCATTCCCTAATCATCTACATTAATCCCCAATTGGATAAACGCTTCTCTAATCTTATCCTCGTAATCTTGTTCTGACATTTCACCTCCGGTTGCCCGTAGTTCTAATTGAAGGTTGTTGAAATGCCGTTGTAGCAAGTTCATCACGCCCATGAGCCCAGCCACTTGCCCTTTCGGCACGGTGAATTGCAAGTGAACTTGGTTCCGTCCACTTGGTACCGGGGGTGACAAATCAATGCCTGCTTCGGTATCCTTGTTTTCATCTTCCTCAATGTCTGGTTGAGGTATATCCTTAATAGAATAGTCATCATTACCATCTTTTTTTGCTTCCTGCTGAGTGATGCAGATGTCTTCACGAATTATCACCTCATTTTCTGAAAAAGCGACGGCGAGTGGGTATTCTTTGAAATAGTGGTAGACCGGCTCGCCCCCTTCTAATTCCCCCAATCCGAACAACCCTTGTTGCACCCCCTCCTGGATTCCTAATTTCCATACCTCTTGACTGATAACGCGTGCCTCACCCGGGGTCTGTATGCTCGATTGATATAACTGTGTTGTAGAGACTGATTCGTTGTGGGTAAGGTAGCGCTCCTGAATCACTAACGGATGGATGCTTTCGAGAATCTCCTCACCTAATTTCAACTTATCGTAAACCGCTTTGTCAAGTTTGCTCTCATCATACGTTGGAACCCCCAAATCTTCTTTTTTCAGTCCGTCTTTTGTAGGAATGAATAAAGTCCGGTAATACCGCCTCAGTATATGATTCAGACCATCTTCCGCTTTTTTCAACTCGTCCCGAACTTTCTTCTGTTGTTCTGGCGAGAGTCGAAGCGTTTTATCACTTTTAAGAGCTCGGTAGGCAATAAGTTTTTCCAACTGATTGTAAAAGTCTGTCTGCTCTGGTTCCGATGGTACGAGGAAGAAAAGCGTATTTCGGTTTGCCCTAGGTATGTCTCCCTTTTCTTCCAACATGCTGTTCATCAATGCCTCGTCGTGTACCTTGAGGAGAATCAGTTTCAATTCAACGTTATCTGGAATGTCTGAGCCATCTTTTGGCCAGATAAAGGTTTTAAGCTGTCCGGATGAGAGGTTGTTTTTCAATGCTGTTTCCTCAACCTTCTCTATTTCCGGGCGGGTGATATTCTCCATTCGGGTGAGCAAGATATGGTTGAGATTGGGCTGGTTGGTGAAATAACTCCTTTTCTTCTCCTGCTGCAGGTAAAACAGTTTTCCGCGCAGCAGCTCGCTGGCTTCGGCAACAACGCTGGCTGGATGCTCTGTTGTAGTTGCGCTCCGTTTAATCTCCCTGGGGGAGGCCCCCTTCTCGGTCCCACCTGAAAAAGAGTACAGAAAAACGGTTCTCGCAGCGCGGCTCCCCAATCTGAATCCTTTATACGCATTACCGAGTTGGGTATCCACCTGCTTTGCCCCAGCATTTTCACCCGTGATGTCCGCGGCGATAACGCTGTCGTACTCCTGACCGATGTGCTTGAGTAACTCCCGCCGAATTTCCTGAACATCGAAATCGAAATCAGCCACACTGATGTAAGGAATCGCTTCTTCTCTAACCGCATTCAGTACAATTGCCAACAAGCGGAGCACCCCGCGTGTACGCTGAAAATTCGGGAAACTCCCCCATCGCTGATACAGTACGTCAACCGTTTCAGGGAGAAACGGATAAGCAGCCTCAAACTGCTTTTGATAAACGGACGGTTCCATGCCGGGCGGCAGCAGCGATTCGCTAGCGGCGTACTCCATAAACTCACGGATTACTTCCGCAGCAGCACCCTGATTAATCGACGCGAAAAGCCGATGCCTGATGACTTCGCTGATTTCATGCTCCTGCACAGGGGTATGAATTTTTTCCACTCGTCCTCCCACATGTTGTAACTGGTTAAAGAACCACTCAGCTTGTTTGCCATAATGTTCCATACGACTGGATGGCAGTGTGAAGACGAGGGCGACCTTTTCTAAGATGCCTACAGCTTCTGTCAACTCCTGCATAAACGCCAACGTCTGTGATGCCAACGTGCTATCTCCCACTTGCACCCCGGCGGCTTTGGTAAGATATTCCAGCACCTCATCCATCAAGATGAGCACGGGTTGTTTCTCTAGGAGCAATTCGTAAATGGCATCGCGCCCCGGTGAAGTCCTGCTATCAAAACGGTTTAGTTTCCCCGTCAGCTGCTTTTCAAGCATCGCCCAGAGCGTATCGGTTGCACTCATCGGTGTCCCGACGAGCACTACTCTATTTGCATCCCATGCACCCGCTTTGTGATACATTGCAATCAGCGCGTGCGTCTTACCACCGCCAAAGGGGGTCTGCAGTTGAATGACTGCGTCCCTGCCCAGACCGTTTAGCCGCCTTTCAACAATAGAAAGGAGTCGATTGAGTTCTTTGGTCTCGTACGTCTTCTGAAAGAATTGCGTGGGGTCTTTGTACTCATCTGGTGCTTCACCTCTGAACACCTGCCACAGGTCCGCAGCGAATACGTCCAGCGTGAGACTGCCCTCTAAAATATCGCGGTGTGGCACCGCAATGGTATGGAATGGCTTCATGTACTTATCTCCTTTAGGAATGTTTTTGCTAAGAATGTTCGAATATCCAACGTTCACGGACGGACCTAAAAGAGCCGCCCTTGTTTAATCTTTTCTCTAATCCGTTCCCGCCCAGCGAGAAAACCGTCTAATAGTTTCTTCTCCCGGCTCTCAATAGGTAAAGTTTCGGAGATCGCTTGTGCAACGCGATAGAACGCCTCCCGATCGCCCCAACCGCTTTCTCTCAGAAGAGCCAGCATCGCATCCCGTTGGTTCTTTTCCCACAGACGTAAAGCGTGGTGCAGCACGTCGATTAACTCATCACGGTTCGCAAGGTCAGCAAATGTTCGCGCTTGCGGGCCGAGGACACGGATAAACTGCTTCTCTTTCATAATAAATCCCTTCCCACCCCACGTTTGTGCAAGGTCAACGCCACACGATTGTGCTAACTTCCGGGCCTCGTCAAAAAGGACACGCGTCTCCCTATATGCCCAACGCCAAAGGATATAGAAACGGGTGAGGTCTGAAATGTCATCTGTGAACCCGTTGTCCAGAATTTGGTGCACCGCGTAATCAGTCGTAATCGTCCGCACATCTTCAAGTAGACGATCCGCACGAATAACCTCTCCCTCAAAGTCCATTACCTTCTCGTATTTACCGAAAACCTCTATGGCAGCACCGATGGCGGCAATGAAGAAATCCGCACCGCTCAGACCTTCCCGCCAAAGCCGGTGGAGTTTCTTATTAAGGTACGTTGCCATCTCAGTTTTGATGTCGTTGTAGAAACCCGTCGGTTCGCGTGCCATCTTCCGCGCGCCGATGTAGATAGAAGATGCGAGAACCGCAGATTCTCTCGCACGAAGACGCGAGACCATCTCCGTATGCAGAGGCCAGGCACCCGTCATAACCAATCCGGAATCGAGGAGCGAGTTAATCAACGTCTCCCAACCCTCAGTCGATTTGTGTGCATAGACGATGACGACGACACCGCTCGGTTTCAAGACACGATGAATTTCTTGGAAAGCTTGCTTGAGCGACTCCTCAAAAGACTGCTTTCCCGCCTCAAAACCGCCCGGACCGTGTGAATACGCAACAGTCTCGTTTGTCTTCGGGGTTAACGGCGTAGAGAAGAGCTCAGGATAGACATCGCCTAATGTCCGCTTCAACCAAACATAAAAGAAATCAGAGAGATAGGAATACGGCACGTTGTCGTAGTACGGCGGATCGGTAAATACAGCATCAAAGAAGTTGTCCGGATACAGTAAGTTCGCCGCTGAGGATTGGGTAACGTTAGCCTTATTTGGACTGGCGTATGAACAGTGTGCTATCACTTTCAAATAGGATTGGCCGCCACTCTCAAAACTGCCAGAAGATCCGCTGAATGGATTAGCTTCTGCATAATCCCAAATCATTGGTAGCGCCTGTCTTGCATAAAGATGTGTAATTGATTCTGAACTGTTAATCCATCTCGAAAGTGTATTGCTACAGGCAGCAAGCATGTCTAATCTCAATGCCAAATAACTCGCGACTGCCTTCGAATAGTCCGCATCAATTCCTTCTCCTATCATCCGTTGATACGCTGCTCTCACTTTATCTACGAAGGTTATGAGTGCCAACTTTTGCCTGGCGTTGAAGAGATCTCCCCATCTCAACATGCCGTAACCCTGTATCCGAAAACCTAATGTGCCTCTGGGCGGTAAGGGCTCATCCGGCACCGGGTCCATACCCCACGCCAATTCCAACTCCTCCTGCTTCTCTGCAAGGCAGGCCTCAGCAGATGCAAAGACAGCCAGGTCTGTATCCGTTGCTCCGCGATAACGTTTCCCTTTCGTGCCACGCTTGTGTGTCACAACGGCAACTATGCGTGCTCCTGCTTTTCCGTCTTGAAACAGTTTGCGGGTTGTTTTGGCCGCTACTGTAGTTCCACAGACAGGACAGACTGCCACTGCACGTGAGACGGTGCCTTTTGTTGGATCAAACCCAGCGGGCATCTCTTGATACCCGTTACCGACAATTCTGAATTCCACCTTTCCGTCTTTACTGTAAGGATAGAGCGCGACCTTCTTTTTTGCTTTCTGTGCCAGCCAGAATTGGCGCATGAGCGGAATTTCTGCACCGCACAATGGATTCTGACACGGTATCGTCCGCGCCCAAATCCAGCCCACTGGTATTGAACCGTCTGTCTCTTGCAAGTAGAACCTGCCCAATTCCTTTTTTGCTTCTGCAAGTACCCATGCGCTCCATTTCTTGACATCCTCCAGCAATGGGTTTTTAAACTCCTCAAGCATGCCGTATTTCTGCGGATATTCCAAGGTGCATTTCTGAATTAACACCGCGACGGGGTTGAGATCATTGGAATAGGTTTCACATCCAAGCCGCAGTGCCTCCAGCGGAATTGCCCCACCGCCGCCAAAGGAATCGAGCACCTTCGGTGGCACGCCTCCGTTTGCTTCTAGGATTTCTTTCCGCGCCTTTTCGATCACGACGGCATTTAGCGAACTTTCCTATCTTGAGAGATTGATGATAAAATTCCGTTTCCGGTTCCAATCGTCGGTATCCTTCGGCGGTGGAATCAAGGCGGCATAGGCAGTCGTGCGTGAGGAGGCGAGCGGGCGTCGCGCCCACCAGATATGAAGTCTAGAGATGTGTCCGTGACGGATATACCGCTCGTGGGTGGATTCGGCGGAGATTTCTTTGACTGGGAAACTCTCTTCAATCAGACGTTTCATTTCATTTCCTTAAGGGGTCCAGTACACGGTGCCGTTCCTGCGAATACAAGAAGATTACAAGCAGAAATATGATGGTACGCAACAACGGTCCGCGAGGGAGACAGTAAACGCGCAGAGGCGGTGAGAGGATTAGGATTGCACAGACAAGGATGCTGTTTGTGCAAATACTTAACTTATATATAGAGAAGGGGGGGGGTAAATTTGAATTAACTTACCGTTAAAATAGACAAGAGCGTGATTCAACGCGGTAGTTTCGCCCTTCCACCTTGAATAGAACTCGTTGAGGAGGTGGAAATCCTGCCCACTCTCTTTTTGGAATGTTGTGGTTTTGTCAGTACTACAATGTTTCATGTCATCTAACTCGATAATACACGAAGAGCAAAAAGTTTGCAAAAACAACTATTTTTTTTATTTATCTATATTTTACCAAAAACACGCGGAAAATACAAATCTTTTTTTAGTCAATTTTCTGCTGCCTAGGTTGCTTGTCCTTTCTAGGAAAAAATAAATTTACTAAAGTGTCGAAACCACTCAGGCACGTTCGTTTATCTTCTTGCACGTCCGAAGGGTGATTGCGTGATGTATGTCTTGTTTGTCTGTAGCTGCTCTGTGCCCAAATCTACGGACAGCACCCTATTGTCTCACTTCAAGGGCTCATCTGTAATTGTTCAACTTGTTTACTCTACTGGGATGCCTTTTTCGCGAATTTCGCCTAAAGAAATCTGATAGCGAACCACTTCAATCGTTTCTTCAGGGCGCGTCTGTTCTGCGGGATTCTGGAGAATATAGAGCTCGGGCTGTATTGCAGCATTGAGGACAACGTAGAGGAAATAGTCTGATTTGAACTGTTTAGCCTTAAACCACTCGTTTTGTGTCAAAGTCACTGCCCCAAGTTGTGCCCGCGCTTTGACTTCGATGTACCGTTTTACCGCTGCCTTATCCGTTGAGCGTACATCGAAACCTAAATTTTGTGCGGAAACATCTTCGGGTGTGCGTCCTTGTTCACGTTCATAATCCATTGTTACTTGCATGCCGATTTGCTCAATCTGCGGTTCGCTTTTCATCTGTGCTTCCGCCATTGAAGTAGGAATTACCCGAATTGCACTGACAAAATTGGGTGTATTTATCGTGAGAGCTTTCTCTTGTGCGATGGTTTTCTCCAACTTCTTAAGAGCAGATTCATAGTCTTGCTTCTGTTCTTTTTTGTTATGTATGGCCAAATCGACGTTTTCGCCTTCACTCTGGCGTTCATAGAGTTTAATCAGTTCACCGTCCAATTGGAGAATGAAACTTTCAAGCGAGGTACGTCCATATTTTTCTTTTATGAGTGCTTGTCGCTCACGTTCAACCGCGAGCTCACATTTGTAATCTTCGAGGACAGGTATTAATTGTACCGTACACTGATTTCTCAAAGTTTCGATGTCCATTGCTTCCGTGCGTTGTGTGCTTTCTGCCAGATCCCAAATGGTCGCAGGGTCAATAGATTCAAACGTTTCTGTATCGGATTTGACGTAAAACGCAAAGAGCCGGGTGCCAACGGTATGACCTAAGCCGTCGCGGATTTCACCTTCATAGAATAGAATAATGCCATCCATTTCCCCGTCGGGGTCTTCAAAAACTGCACCCTGTTTTAGACAGTCGGATAATTCGTTTTTTACCCAGTGGAGTATAGCTTCGAACAGCGGGTGCCCAAAAGAGATGAATTCGGCATCGGGGTTTTTGAAAGCGAATTCCTTGTCGAAAGTGGCTTTGGAGTATCTTCTTGCCAGATCTCCGTGTTTGCGCTTGAAGCTATCTTCTTGAGCAAGTTTACGGATCGAGAAGGGGATACTTTCTATTGCCAGGAATCCGTCTCTGCGAGTTCGCAAGGTGCCTTTTAGTACTGCGAAGGCTTTTCCTACAAAAGCCTCGGTGTATTCAGGAATAAGACGGTGTTCACGGGCACGGTCTGCCATTTCGTTGATGCGGGTGTAGTCAATGTAGTGGGTAGCAAGGCTTTCTCCTAAGTTGTTCTTGACTTGGTTGATATAGTCCGTATCGACCTCAATGTCAATTTCCGCGAGAATTTCATCGAGGCTTTTCGCACTGGCTGCTGCTTCCCGTAACAGATGTTCAAGGTCTACCCCATAAAGTACTTCGTTCAATACGTCGAAAACCTTATCATTGCCCAATGCACTTTTGATTTCTTCAATCTTTTTGAAAAGTGTACTCAAGACCTGGCCTTCTCGAGTGTCTTCGGCGACAAGATTGTAGACGTATACTTCTCGCGTCTGTCCATAGCGATGAATACGTCCCATCCGCTGCTCTAACTGATTCGGATTCCAAGGTAAGTCGTAGTTAATCATCAGGTGGCAGAATTGTAGGTTGATTCCTTCACCTGCGGCTTCGGTTGCGATGAGTATTTCAGTTTCGTTTTTGAATTCGTTCTCGGCTGCGATTCGGTCCTCATGTGCCAAGTTGCCATGAATTACTGTGACGGTATATCCCCAAGCCGTCATCTTACCCTGAAGGTATGAAAGCGTATCTCTGGATTCGGTGAAGATGAGAATCTTTTCACCGGCGAAATCAGTCTTCCATTTATCAAGCGTCTTCTTTAGTTCCCGTACTTTGATTTCGATTTCACCTTCGATGATTTCTTGCGCGGTGTGTGCCAGCATTTCAAGGGTTTCGATTTCACGTCTCAGTTCGTCCTGATTTTCTGCAACCGAAAGCGTCTCCCAAATTTCTTCTTTCTCCCATCTTTCCTCTTCACTCAAATCGTTAATTTCCTCAAAATCAATGAAGTTAACAGTTCTCTTTTCCTCTTCTACGTCTTCGAGCAATTCCTGAAGTTTTGTTTTCCGTCGTTTAAGTGAATTGCGTAATGCATAGGTACTGGAAGCCAACCGTCTCTGTAAAATCACTAGTGCAAATGCCACGTTGTTCTTTTTATCTTTCGTCAATGCTTTGTTATATTGACTATTGACATAGTCAGAGAGTTCGTTGTAGAGTTCTTTTTCTTTCGGTGAATCAACACCTAGATTAAACGGTAGCGTTTGAACATGCCTGGGAAGAAAGAGCGGTTTACCTTCAAAATCCTTCAAATCTTCTTTCACACGCCGAAGGAAAAGGGGGTTATCTTTCGTCGCAATAGATTCAGTGAGCATTTCACTGTTTGCAAAGAATCCGGGTTCAAGGAGATCCAAGAATAACCTGAAATTCTCTGGATCGCCCTTATGCGGTGTTGCCGTGAGAAATAACAGATGGGTTGAGATTCTGGATAGGGTTTCTCCTAATTGATACCTGCTGGTTTTCTTCAACTTTTTCCCATACTGGTATGCTGCCATTTTGTGTGCCTCGTCCACGACAATGAGATCGAAGTGGGCCGACCCAATTGCAGGCATCACATCATCACGTTTTGCGAAATCTATGGAAGTAATCAGATGCGTTTCACGCGTCCAAAGGTTCTCACCGGGTTGTGAAGCAAGAACCGCTCGATCGATGATAACAAAATTTTCTTCAAACCGATCCTTCAGTTCACGTCGCCATTGGTTCTTGAGGTGCCCCGGCACAACAATCAAAATTCGGTTAATGATGTGCCGGAGTTTTAGTTCCTTGATAATTAGACCTGCCATGATTGTTTTACCAGCACCGGGGTCATCTGCAATCATAAAGCGGATTCGTGGAAGTTTGAGAATATGCCCATAGACCGATTCCACCTGATGTGGTAAGGGATCCACTTTAGAGGCATTTATCGCGAAAAGCGAATCATAGAGAGCAGCATATCGGTATCGTAGTGCCTCAAGACTCAGGAACACGTGGGGTGCCAATGCCGTGAAGTCCAGTGCCAGTTTCTCTGTCTGCAGTGCGTCTGCTTCGTTCCGGAGCATCAATTGGTCTATATGTCCGCCGGAATCGATGGTGGAGCCAATTAGATGGATATACTCGCCTCTCTCTTGCCATAGGTCAATTTTTACCGGTTCGGGCCATTTATTAGATTTTACGATGTCCCCGCTTTTAATATTCATTCTTATTCATCATTCCTTGTTGTGGGCTATTCTGACAAAAAGCCGGACTTAACGTGACATTTTCTCTAGTCGTTAACAGAGATTATATCGAATTTTTATCTGAATGTCAAATGATTTTCTCCTTTTTCCGTCTCCTGTTTGCGAACGCCTACTTTATTACAAGATTGACGGTTGGGCGGAGATATGAGATGTAAAATAGATGGACAAAAAGGGTAAAGCATAGTAAAATTTTATCAAAGTTACAATATTAAGAATAAGGTAAGGCATCGAGTCGAAATGACACCTAAACAACGTTATCTGTTCGATTTACGAGGCTATCTCCATTTAGAGAATATCTTAACAGCACAAGAACTGAGCAACGCGCAGGAAGCGATTGAAAAACTTGTGCAGTCGGCACCAGACGAATTACCTGCAGGTATTCAACGGGGCGGAGAAGGTTTTTCAAACGGATTCTCTGCGGATAAGTCGCTTGAGGCCTTGACACTGCATCCGGTTACCTGGCCGATTATCAGGGAATTGACATCGGACAAACCGCGTTTCAACCGGGGCTCTCTTGTGGTGAACACGCATCACCGGCGCAAAATCACACCGCTTCATTGTGCACGAGAACACTTTCGCTGGACACGCCGTTACGCTGTGAAAAACGGCCAGATTTTCAATAACGACATCGTGGTTTTCTTCTATTTCACCGATGTGCATCCGGGCGATGGCGGCTTGGTGGTTGTGCCGGGTTCGCATAAAAGTCAGTTTGAGCGTACCGAAGAGTTGTTTTTTCCAGATGCAGATGATTTGGACGTAGAACTCCATCCCGCGCTCGTCAACGTAACCCCGAAAGCCGGTGATGCCGTGATTATCACCGAGATGCTCACACACGGAGTACTCGTCTGGAAACCGCGACACAGGGACCGGCGATTCCTCATCCTCCGATATAAGACCCAGTTTTTTCAAGATGATCGCGGTGTTCGAGAGGCTTTCCCGCCTGAAGTGATGCAACGACTCTCGCCGGAGACAAAAGCCTTAGCAGCGTTCGGGAACTATTGGGAAGAGAAGGACATTGTCAAACAGGATATCGTGACGTTGACATGAAGAGGAGATTCTTAATTTTCTGAGTTAATCCTGTATTTTTGTGGTTATCTTGTGCACTTCCGTACAACGGATATACCACGCATGACTTCACATTTGTCCCCTTAAAATATCACGGTAGTTTTCGATTGCAGAGTTTGTGGAACATAGATTGGCCGGCGGCGGATCGAAACGGAAACAACTCCGGGAGCAGACGAACGTTAAGGAATTGGGTGGGTGGGCACCAGAAGCGAAAAATATACGAGAGTACCTCTTGCGTGGCGGATTTATTATGATTGACGATTTCCATCGCACGCAGCAATAGAAACGGTTTTACAAACAGTTTAAGAAATTCTTCCCAAAACAGCCGACCTCATTCTCGCTTATGGCAAACAGTACATGGAGAACGCATCAGGCAGCGCGGCAGGCCAGGATGAATCTTTGCAGCATTTTGGGGCGGCAGGATCTGCGCCACATGCTGAAATACAGTTACTGGCGCACCGTACCGCCAGCCCGAGATTGGGTACAAGAACTGGATTTTGATTTTCAGACAGCAGCGTATGGCGGGCACGGTGTTGCCCGATACGTTGTGCACATGTTCTATTGGTTGTGTGGCAAGTCCGATGAATTCCGCCTCATCGGGGGGCAAGCGTGGCCCTGGTCTAGTGTCAATCAAATTGGACCTTCCTACGGATTTGGGCAGGCAGAAGGTTATGGAGAAAATTGGCGAAAGAATAACCCGGGTGATTATGCAACTGCTTAACTAAGTGAGACGCGAAAGATAATTACTGCACACCGTGTCCAGATTTTCAAGTCATGGAAAGGTACCGATCATTTATTTCGTTATGTCAAAACCGTTATTGAAAAACCAAACACCCCATCCCGGCGTGACGTTGCGTGCTATCATACTCGGTTTGCTGCTGATTCCGGTCAACACCTACTTTATCATGGCAAACCATCTCAAGTTTTGGAGTACCCTACCGACCACGATGTCACTCATCTACAACGTGGTTATCACCTTGGTGGTGCTGATTCCGTTCAATCTATTGCTGCGTCGGTTTCTGCCGCGGTTTGCGCTCAAACAGGGTGAACTGTTGACAGTTTTCGTCATGCTCTCGCTCTCCTCGGCGATTGCGGGCCATGACATGATGCAGACGGTGATTCCGACAATTACGGACGGTTTCTGGTTCGCTACACCGGAAAATGAGTGGAGGCAAGTTTTCTGGCGGTACCTTCCGGCTTGGCTGACGACTAACGATTTAGCAAGTCTACAAGCACTCTACGGTGGTGATAGCACACCTTACACGAAGACGAATCTCCACGGCTGGCTCCGTCCTATACTTTGGTGGACAGTGTTGCTGACGGTGTTGATATGGGTGATGATCTGCTTGGATGTTTTTCTGAGAAGACAGTGGATCGAACGTGAGCGGTTGTCGTATCCGATTGTGCAATTGCCGTTGGAAATGACACGTACAGATGGACGGTTTTTCAAATCAAAGGCGATGTGGCTCGGATTTGCTATTGCAGGGGGTATCAATCTCATCAACGGTTTGCACATCTTTCTGCCTGGATTCCCGGAAATCCCCGTACGGCATGCTGAAATCGGTCAGTACTTCACTCAAAAACCGTGGAACTCAATTGGCTGGACACCGGTTTATCTCCGCTCGTTTGCTGTTGGGCTCGGTTACCTGATGCCGTTGGAGATGTCCTTCTCTATATGGTTTTTTTATTGGTTCTGGAAGGTGGAGCGCATCGTAGGGAGTGCTATGGGGCTTGATATCCTGCCACAGTTTCCTTACGATTGGCAGCAGGTAATGGGAGGTTACCTTGTACTTGCTTGTTTAGCCTTGTGGGGCGGCAGACGTTACTTTTTTGCGATAGGTAGACACATTTTTGGTAGACGGAAGAGACCCGGCGACATTGACGATAGCACGGAACCGATGCGTTACCGCTGGGCGACATTTGGCTTGATTTGCGGGATACTGTTCTTGGTTCTTTTTTCTTCCCAAGGGGGAATGGAGCTCTGGACGATTGTGCTCTATTTCCTAATCTATTACCTGCTCTCTATGAGTCTGACGCGTATCCGTGCTGAAGTCGGTCCGCCGACGATCCGCACGTATGCGACACCTCACGGCATCATGACCGATCTATTCGGAAGCCGGTGGCTTTCGCACGGAAGCTTGACGATGATGCGGTTCTATCAGACTTTCAATAGAGGGTCGCGCGCGCACCCGATGCCGCATACGCTTGAAGGGTTTAAGCTCGCAGAGGAATCCGGCATGCACTCTGGCAGATTAATTGTGGCGATGCTGTGTGCTGCAGTGGTTGGAATTTTGGCCGCGTTTTGGGCATATCTCCTCGTCGGATATGAAATCGGTCTGGTCAGCGACCTTGGGACAGGTGGGTACAATCTCTTACGAAATTGGATCTATGCGCCAACGGACCCGGATGTTCCAGCTGTTGTTTTTACGGGCATCGGTGCGTTCTTCACAAGTTTCTTGTGGTGGCTGCGTACCCGTTTCCCGTTCTGGCCCTTTCATCCGGCTGGCTATCTTGTCGCCGGCGAAAAGTCTACGATGGGTAGGCTCTGGTTTTCGATTTTTCTCAGCTGGGGTATCAAAACCGGGCTGTTGAAAGTCGGGGGCATCCGTCTTTACCGCAAAGCATTTCCACTCTTTTTAGGGTTAATTCTAGGTGAGTTTACCATCGGTGGGATTTGGGTGCTAATTCGGCTTTTCACGGGAATGCCGATGTATTCGTTTTATCGATGAAAGGCGAGATTTCCTCGTCTGAGCTAACATACTAGGAGACAAAAAATGAAATTAGTCGTTCTTTCCTATAGTCACCATGGGCGCAGTATGGCACGGACGGCGAACGCACTTGGGCACGAGATTGTCGGTGTGATGGATGGTGAAGCTGCCCCACGACAACAGTTGGCTGACGATTTTCAATGTCCCGGATTTGCAGAGGTAGGCGTGTGCCTCGATGCAAGCGAGCCGGATGCGGTGCTCGTCGCTGGTAAGCATACCGAGATGCCTTCGCATGTGCAAGCGTGTGTAGACCGGCGCATCCCCTACCTTTTGGATAAACCGTTCGCAGACTGTGCAGAGCGGCTGCGTCCTGCTGCTGAGGCATCCGAAAAATACGGTGTATTCAGTGCCTTGGTGTTGCCAAACCGCGCGAGCCGGATTGTCGGACGCGTTGAAGAGATGATAGCAGATGGAAGCTTGGGTGAATTGGTGATGTACAGCAGTAGGTTGAATAACGGACCGCCTACTCGCTACGATGCAACACCGTCAGCTTGGCACAATGACCCGACAATATCCGGAGGGGGGTGCTGGGCTGTTGAGGCAGCACACGGCATTGATACCTTCCTTCAATTTGTTGGCAGCCAGCGGATTAGCGTGGTTGGGGCGGTTATGTCCAACACAATGCATCGCCGGGTAGTAGAGGATAGCGGCATCGGTATCCTCCGCACGGAGAACGGTATGACCGGAATTATTGAGTCCGGTTATACCTATCCATCCGGTACGCGCAGCGGAGATCATTTCTTCAGATTTATCGGAACGAAGGCATCAGTATTTGAGCAGTACGGCCGGAACGGTGAACCGCTGATTGAAGTTCATACAACCGCAGGCGTGGAATTTAGCGAGGACATCTCGCACGGAGAGCGGATGCGGACGGTGATGGGGAACGCGCTTGATGCAATTCCGAACGGGGGCTCTTTCGTGCCGACGGTTATTGATGCAGTGCGAGTACTTGAGATTCAAGATAGTGTTTATGCCCATGCCCGGCAAGGCATAACGACTCACGGGCCACATCCGATAGGCAAGCACGGGGTGCCGCATCCATCTTGACATTAAAATCGGGACAAAAATCGTAGATTGACGGCAAAAGGTATTGACCTGAGGTCAATACCTTACCCGTCAACTGATTATTCTCTGTCTGCTTCATTAATCCAGTCAATACTGTACTGTGCTGAATGTCACTTGCCTCGATTTTTTGTAGAGGGCTTGTCGCTTCTCAAGGTGGCCTCGGCGCTTCTCTCCAGCCATCTTCTAAGAAAAATAGGGCAGCCTCCGAAGCCTGTGGTGGAAGGGAAAAGGTAATCCCACTGGGGGGTTTACTTCCTACTGATCTAGTTTTAGGCGCTATGAATCATGTAGCACCGGAGATATTATGTTCATTTCTCTGCCAACTTATTAAAGAACCATTATCAATCGGTGCCAAACTAAAGGCTATCAAATGGTTAAAGAATGCTGCCTTGAAGTTAATGAAGTTAAATCGCAAGGAGAAGGATTCAGCGATTGAAATACTTAAAAATCTAACAAAAAATACACATCCACAGGTCTGTAACAGTGCATATGTCGCTTTGGGTCAAGTCGGTGAAGCCAAATCAAAAGACTATCTTAAAAATGCCTTCAACCAAGCACAAAGGGGCAAAATGCCTTTTCAAACTCAAATGAGTATTCTAAAAGGACTCATCGCTGGAGGTGTTACTCCAGATGATGAACTGATGTTCGTGCGTCTAACATATAGCGGTTTTATAGGATTTCGAATCATGTCGGTCCGAGCGTTACGTCAGGTGGGAGAGAAATATTGGCAAAGACTTTCTGATATGGCGGAATCGGATCCAAATGCAGAAGTAAAAATTGAAGCCATCAATGCATTAGTTAAGATTGATTCAACTACCGCGCATAAAGTGCTAATCAAACTGCGTGATAACAACCCAGAAGAAAAGGTTAAAAACACTATTTCTTCGTGGATCCAAAAATACCGTGAGGCTGAAGAGCAACCTTTACAGTCCACAATATCTGAGTTACAATCTTCAAATCATAGAATTCGACGCAAAGCGGCTAAGTCTTTAGGAAAATTAAAACATGACTCAGCAGTTCGACTCCTATGCGACGCTTTAAAAGATGAGGATGGAATTGTCAGAACGGTGGCAGCTGAAGCACTTGGGTCAATTGGCAATAAATCAGCATCGTTTCCACTCATTGAAGCATTAGAAAATGACTCTTACCATGATGCTCGAGCTGCTGCCGCTAAGGCCCTAGGTCGATGTGGTAAAATTGGAGATAAAAGAATTTTTGAGGCACTTCTTAAAGGACATAATGATAGAAGCCCTCGAGTTCGAAAATGGTGTTTCTTTTCGCTAAAGCGGATTAGTGGATAAGAGGCGACTTGTTAAATTGATGGGCAGAGGATCAATTATTCAGAAATTTCAAGAATTGGAAAATTGCCGAAAAGTAAAAGTCGGCTCATTTCATTCACTGATATAGAGAAGATCTGGCAAACCTACTTAGAGAGTTTGGACTGTGGGACAAAAATTATTATCCTGAGTACCTGTTTTGGCATTTACAAAACGACGAAGTCTGGGAAATATCTAATGCCTACAGAATTAGAGAATAAAAAATAAAGGGAACCGAGTAGGGATGCACGCATAACAGATTTGAGACTTTAAGGTGTCGGTGGTTTTCTTGAGCCCATTGCCGAGCGACTTCAAAATGATTATAGTGAAAGAGATAATGACTCGGACACTTTTAGTATCTTATCCAGAAACATTTCGGTGTGGTATTCACTTCGGTAGTTCACCGTGGTAAAATCCTTCTCAATCGGGTTGAGTTCCGGCGAGAACGGAGGTAAAAACAGTCAACTCGTTCCATACCTCTCAACCAAGATCGCTGTCTCTACGCTTTTATGGAAAGACGCGTTATCCAAAATCACCACAAGCGAAGCATCTAATAGCGGACATAATAATATCTTCAAAAATGCGGGCCACCTCGGTTTTCTTGCTGCCGTTTTCGAGAAATATGGGATAAGTGCTCTAACATATCTTAAAGAAAATGTCCATATATTTTTGGGGTTTACTATAACTCGCGGCTGTTGTTTAGATATGCACGCTGCAGCTTCTGTCTGAATCGCGGATTTTCACCGATGAGACAGATAACATCGATTGCTGTCTCACCGAAGGCTTTTGAGGAGCTAGACTGAGTTGGCAGTGTGCAAATCTATGGTGGCTGCGTTGAGGAGCGGCTGAAGGTTGGGAAAATTAGCGTAAGATTGCTAGTTTCCCAACCTGTTCGACTGTATCGGAATCGGTGTGTGCGATGACTCGGTAGAGATAGACTCCGTTTGCACAGCGGGTGCCTGTTTCGTCGCGTCCGTCCCATTCGGTTTCGTTGTTGCCGCGGCGTGCGCTAGCGTCGAGAATGGTTCGGATGAGTCTGCCTGTGACGGTGTAAATTTTGATGGTGACCTCGTCTGGTGGTTGTGCGAGGTGGTAGGTGAAGGTCGTTTTTCCGTTGGGTGTTGGATTGGGTACGTTGAAGACTTCATCGAGGGAAACGGCCTGATTTAAAGAGAATGCTATCTGGAGTTCGGCTGCGTTTTGACTGGTATCAGCCGCGGCGACTTGTAGTTGGTAGTCGCCATTGTGGAGGTCGGGGGCAAAAGTGACGGCGGCAGTTGTGGGTACCTGTGCATCAAAGCGGAAGGTGTATGCGTTTTCATCAAGTGGTGTGAGTGGTTCATAAGTTTGATTCAATGCGAGGTTGAAGCTTGTATTGTCAAGCGCGCCATCATCGGTGAGGGTAATTTCAAACTGGGGTTGTTGTGTTAGTATGATACCGTCAGTGATTTCTATGTCAGTGGTTTCGCTCCTGTGGGTTGCGGAGCCGCCGGCTGTCGGCGAGTCGTTAGCAAGGACACGCACGAGAATTTCGGGTGGTGTGATGTCGGGTTCTTCTGTGACAAAGAAGCGGTAGGTGATGTTGCGGTCTTCTCCGCCGATAGGGTTTGCGTTGAAGTCTTGTACCTGGAATTCAAAGGTATGCTCGCCGGGAAAGAGGATGGGCTGATAGTCGATAGGGAGTGTGTATATTCCACTTTCAGTGCGGCGTTGATAGCCATCAGGTCCGCCCTCTGTGAGTTTTTGTGTTGGGCCGCCATCTTTCCGTTTTGCGAAGGAGAGTGTATCAATATCGATGCCGTTTTCGTCCTCAAAGAGTATAGAGAAGGTCGGACGTGGTGGTATGACACTGCCAGTTTGTGGTTGAATTCCGTCTACCCATATCTGGAAGCTAGGTGGTTCGTTGTCGGTAGTGTGCATGAGTGTGAAGGGTGTGAGTTCTGTGACTTCTGCGGTAATGGTTCCGACACGTGCGCTGCTGAATTTAATTTTATCGCCGAATTCGAAATCTTCGGAGCTAGCGGATACGAGAATTTCGAGTCCAAGGTGGCTAAGGAAAAGGGTTTCGTTGACGATGCCTGTGACTTTGACACCGTTGGGTAGATGTACCGGCAGTGCGGCGGTATCTCGGATTTCATAACGTTCAGTAGATGTTAAAAAGATAAACCAATCTCCTACCTCAAATTCTTTCTTTGGGCCGAGTCTGCTATGAACAGTTGCGGTTCCGTTCCCTCGGTTTTTGTTTCTTGTGTTGACAAGTACGACATCGCCTTGTGGGTTATAGTCGGTATTAAATGTGAGAATATCGGCGAATTCGAATGAGAATTTTTTTCCGAGTGGCGTGCTTTCTTGGCTGGGAATGAGGAGTTCTAATCCGAACGCCTCTACGCGGAATGGGATATCGAGATGCCCGGTGGTATCAAGTTCTTGTATGGGGGTTTCGCCCTTCCGGCGGAGAAAAACTTGGTATTGCGATGCGTCTAAGAAGAGTATGACCCAATTTCCTGCAGGTGTGAGGTTGGGATTGATGTTAATATTGTCGGGCATGAGTTCCTGTTGACTAGCGTTTTCTATTTGTGTGGGAGTGACGTAGTTTTCTAGTGCAAATTCGGGTTCAGTGGTTGCTTCGGTGTATTTAATTTCTGAAGTTAAGCGTCGCCATGCGGCATGCTGTGCCTGCCATGTATAGATAGCGAGCTGGTCGGCAGTTTCTGCGACGGCGGCTTTAAAGGCGGGTGCATCGGTAGGGAGTGATTGGTAGAGAGAATCGCGCTGTGAAAGCGGGTTTTGGGAATTTCGGACGATATCTTCTATGGCACTGACATCAAATCGTATTTTGACTTGGGCAGGCTTTTTGAGCTGCGTAACGCCGGTGCGGAATGCGGCTTCGTAGTGTCTTGCACTACCAGCTTCATCAGCCTGCCGGATGAGCCCCCGTCGGAGAGCTGCGACGCGTGGGATAGGGGCGAAGTAGATATCCGGTTGTTTGCCGTCTTCAGGCGGATATGATGATACAGAGAGGGGAATGCTGTTGCTCTGTGTATCGATTGCGCCGGCAGGAAAATGAATATCAAAGACCCGGTCAAGGCTAAAGGCGGTAATTTTTTCGTTGGGTTTATAGTTAAAATCGTTAACGACGAAAGAGAAGTATTTTTTGTTATCAAAGATGCGTGCTTCATGGATGTTGCCGAGGATTTTATCGTCAATTTCCGGGTCGTCTGGATCTGCGAGTGCATAAATTTTATGTACGCCGGGTGTGAGGGGTGTGTTGAGGGAAACGGTAGCGGTAGCGTGCTGCAAGACGTGAGTTCCCTGTTTCCAATCGTTTGCGGTAATGGTGGCGGCGGCGAGTATGTCCGCCTCGTCGTCAATTCGACTATCTCCGTTTGCGTCGGGGTTTCCTTCAGCAAAAACTACCTCGAACTCGGTTTGTACAAACCGTCCGCCGTTGTTAATGAGTTCTGCGACGAGTTGGTATCGGTTTTCAGCTTCACTAAACTGGTATCGGATAGGTGCTGTGTTTGTGCCGTCGGTTCCGATGGCGATGTTAGGTCCCTCTGGGACTTTGACAATATTGCGATCGGTTTTGGAAGGGTGTGCGATTTCATGTCCTGTGGTGTCAGTAATCTGTATGCGATAGCGTACCTGCCTGCCGCCTTGTGGTAGGGGTATAGGTGTTTGGAGTTGGTACCACTGTCCGCCTGGTGGTGTTTCGCCAAAAGGTGTTTTTGCCTCAACTAATGGTATGGTTGCATCCTCAAATTCGGCAGTATTATCCCAGAGGACGCTGAGGTTTCGGAGTCCTGCGGCACCTTTGTCATCGACAATAAGGATGTTGAGTTGCAGTGTATCTTTGATAATATCAAGTTCTTCTTTGATTTCTCGTATGACGGGTGTTTCTATCCAGAAGCGTTGGCCTCCGACGGCGGCGTGCGCGTCATTAAAAGCGAATAATCGTACAACGCCGCTGCCGGGCAATGCAGTATTGGGGATGTGGAGGCGGATGGTGCCGTATTCGCCCTGCCAAACGCGGCTGAGAGTGCGTCGGGAGAGTTCATTCCCCAAGTCGTCGTCAAAATTATTAGGGAAAAAGGCAGTAGCTGAGAGTATTTCGGAGTTAAAATCGTTCGCCTTTTGCCAGGTTCCGTTTTGTGTGGTGCGTCCGACTTCATTCTGCAAGATGACGAGCTGTTGTTTATCGTTGAGAGCGATGCGTTCCAGTTCAACTTTGATGTCGAGTTCGGGGCGTGCGAGTCGGGTTGCGGGGTCTCCGAAGAGCGTATATTGTTCGGTTCCAGGGATCCACTGTGGGTTTCGGATGCGGGTGAGGAATTTGATTTTTGCATCAGCGATAATTTTACCGAGGCTGACACCGTTTCTTTTGTCTCCTTCTTGTTTGAGAGCTGGTTCGAAGAGAGATTTAAAGAGATCTCTGTCAAATTCTGCGTTTGCGGTTCCGTAGGTGAGTCGTGTAGCCGAGAGTGCGGCGATTGCACCGTATTGGCCTAATAGGAATTGTTCACTGAGACAAAAATTTCCGATTTGTTGAGGTTTATCAAATTGCCCATTGAGACAGGTTGTGGTTATGACAAAAGGGAGGTACCGGTTTCGTAGCTGTGTGACATCTTCGCTGCGAAAGATAGACTCGTCGGCCCATGTCTGTATGCCTCCGTGTCCGGTGTATTCGATGGCGAGTGCGCCGTCGTTCAAGGCGCTGCGTATCCTGGATGCAGTGAGTGTAGGGCTTTTGACCTGTCGGAGGTAAATTTGTCGGGTGTTATAGCCGGGTGGTATAACATCGCGAATGAGTTCGTTGCGTGATATCTCAAAGAGTGCGTCGCCGGGGTTATCCAGATGATCATCTGCGACTTGTATGAGAGTGCCTTGCCAAGGTCCGGTTTTGAGTTTGCGTTCATAATTAATAATTTTTTTGACCATGACGTTTAATTCTTGAGAGTTTTGTACGGAGAGTCGGCCGATGAACATATCGGGTAGGGCGTCCTCGCCACTGACATTGACGAATCGGCCATCCATAGCGGTTTCGCCGCTTTCAGGTGCCCACCCGTGGAAGGTTGGGACAAAAATGGGGTAGAGTGCATAGGTGCCGTGGAAGCTGGCATCGCGTCTGTAGCGTTCAACGGTAGCATTTTTGTAATCGTAGTGTGCGTCTCCGACGAGTACGACGTATGTAGGTGCGGGTGGTTTCCAGCTGGTGTATGCGTAGCGTAGGAATTTCTGAATGGCGAAGGGGTTGAAGAGTCCGTCGCTAAATTCGTCGTAGATGTCTGTGATATCAACGACGCTGGTTGTCAGGCCTTGTGAGCGTCGAAATTCGACGAGTGGCTGGATGCTCTGCTTAAAGGTTGGGTGCGTAATAACGAGGTAATCGGCTTGGTTTGCGGGATTGCGTAGGGTTGTAGTGGGTGTAGGAATGAGTGCATTGATACTACGATATGCGTCGCGTCCGATGACAAAATAGCGGCTATGCTGTGTTATGTGATCTTGAAAGAGGATGTGATGTGTTGCGCCAGTGGGTGTAATTTTTCCGCCGATTAGGCGTTGGGTGATGCCGCGGTCTCCGAGTTTATAAACATCTATTGTTTCGTCGAAAAAATTGGTGATTCGGTATTGTACGTTGCCGAGTGTTCGGGGTTCGGTGGTTGAATTGAATTCTAGTCGGTTGTTTTGTGCGTTAAAATCGTGCCAATAGTCAAATTCGTACCAGTCAAGATAGAAGTCGTATTGGCCTGGTGCGGTTTTATTGGTGTCGAGTGCGTCGATGCGCATCCAATTGCCTTCGTTGGGATGTATGAGTCTCTGTTGGATTGTGCGTGTAGCGATTTGGGATGCTTGTCGTTTCCATTCTTCGATGCGTCCGAGTCGTTGTCCGTTAAAAGAGATTTGTGCACGGTGTAGTGCGATGCCTCTGCGCGAAGCGCCTTGGAATTTAATTCGCAGGGTTGCGTTTCGGTTGATTTGAAGGCGTGGTGCTGCACCGGGTAGTGTGACAGGTAGGTCCTTTCGTGCGTTTTCTAGATTCCCGCCGCGGAATGCTATCCAAAAATAGTGGTCAGCGAGTTCAGATTTGATGTCGGAGCCTGTGAGTGCGTCGTGATGTACATCTTCTTCAAAGCGTGCGCGTGCCAAAAAAGCGCTGGGTGCTATTAGATTCGGGATGCGCGGTGTTGCGTCGCGTGTTTGGACGCGAGAGGCATCGTATTCAGCGGGCATAGGTGTGATATTAAAATAGAGCCAATAGACGTTCTCATTGGTAAATTTATTATCAACGAGTGCGCGTCCGTAAAAGATAATCCACTCCCCGTTGTCAAAAATTTCGTTTTCGTTATGATCAAAGATATAGATGCCGTGTTTCTGTCCGGCGTTTTCAAGTCGTATGCTGTCAAGATTGATCGTTTCTGGGGTAACGCCAGCTGCTTTAAGATTGTTGTAGGTGATGCGATAGAGATCGGTTTTGGTAATAGGAATTTTAAATCGGTGTGTGTGTGTTGCCTGCGGTGCTGCGGGTGCTTGATAGGCGGCAGCGATATGTGTTCTTCTCTGTTTTCGCCAGGGTCTGGCTTGGGCGTAGTTAAGGAGCATTCCCTGGAAGAGGTTTTCGTAGTATGGTGCTTCTGTAGGGATAAGGCTGGGTGCTGCTGGGGCGGCATTTCCTGCTGCGGGGAAAAGGATCCGGAATTCTACTGTGGCGTAGATTTTGAGCTGTCGCGTTGTGGGATTATATTGAATAGGATTGATTTGCAAGCTGCCAATTCGTTGTTCTCGTACAAATCCGCTGGGTATCACTTCAACGACATGTTGTGGATAAAAATTGTGTAGCGTTTTTGTGTTGCCTGTTGGCGAGTGTGGCTGTTCAGTTTTCGGATTGTAAACAACTTGTGCAACTGTTTTTGTCTCCACGTGTGTCCGAAGGATATTGAGAATAGGGTTACCAATAATAGGTATGCCGATACATTGTGTAAAGAGGGGTAGGTTCGGTTTACCGGGTTCGAGGGTTCGATCTGCGCCTTCAAAGGTAATGGCGGTGCCATCAGGTGTGTCGGTTATCTTCAATTCTGGCAATGTGAAACGCGCAGTAAAAGCATCGGAAGATACTGTGATAATCTGCAGCGGCGATTTTTGGGCAGTGGATGCCGATGATGTAAAGAGCAGACTCAGGATAAGGGAAAGGAAAATCGGAATCATTCTTTTATATATTTCCGTACCATCAACGCTTCTGCTTTGATGGCTCGTGTATAAATCTCGTCGGAGGCTCCTAATGTTTAGATTCAATTTCATGTTAATAACCTAATGGAATAAGCCGGTGTGTCTCCTCCTGAAGTTTGTTTTAACAATAAGTGGCGGCCTCTTTTATAGCCGCGATGAGGCTTGTTTCGTTTGCGATGCCTTTGCCGGCAATGTCGAAGGCGGTGCCGTGGTCGACACTGGTGCGAATAATGGGCAGACCCAATGTGATATTGACAATCTGGCCAAATGCGAGAAGTTTTATAGGGATGTTTCCCTGGTCGTGGTACATGGCGATAACCGCATCCCAATGCCCTTGGCTTGCCTTAATAAACAGTGTATCAGCAGGAAATGGACCGTCTATAAACGTTTGGGTGCCTAAGCTAGCTCTCGCCTGTTGAATTGCGGGAATGATACAGTTCAGTTCTTCAGTGCCAAATAGTCCGTCTTCGCCAGCGTGTGGATTGAGAGCGGCTAGAGCGAGGCGTGGAGTGTGGGTGCCTCTCTGCAAAAAAGCTTGATGTGTGATAGCGATGACATCTACAATTTTTTGGATTGACAAGTGCTTAGGTACTTCGGCGAGCGGAATGTGGTTTGTGACAAAAACGACTGCTAGGTGCTTTCTATTTCTGTTTTGTGCTTCGGTCCACCCACTGGGGTCGGCCCCGGTTTTGAGCATCATAACAGCTTTAGGTGTATTCGTAAGTGCGGCAAGCATCTCGGTGTGTCCAGGGTAAGGGCAGCCGGCGCGTTGGATAGCTGCTTTGCATATCGGTGCGGTTACAATTGCATTTAGTGTTCCATTCAGTGCGAGACGTGTTGCTGTCTCGATTGCTCGGACAGCGGCTGCGCCGGTCCGTATGTCTATATGTCCTGGCCCCATCTCCGATGGATGCAAGGAGGCAACCTCCAAGACATCAACGGTTCCATACTGTGTTGCAGGCATCTCTCTAGGGTTGCGAAAACCGCGTACTTGTAGCCTTGGTTGGAATCTAAGGGCATGTTCAAAAATTGCGGTACTGCCGATGACAACAGGTCTGCATATCTCGTAAATGTTTTTGGATGCGAGTGCTTTAACAATAATTTCTGGGCCGATGCCGGCGGCATCGCCCATAGTAATGCCGATACGTGGGAGTGTTTTCACACTGTTTATGTGGTGGCTGATAGACATTTTCTTCCCCAGTGGGTGGCTATTTTTATGATGGCTCCCACCCGCCCAACTCCACTCTCATCGAGGATCTTTGATGTCTGGTGGTTCAGTGAGGGTTCGGTATAGGGTTGCGGCTCTTGCACGTGAAACATTCCCGGTTGGTATTTCAAGGACTTCATATTCAAGAGTGTCGATGTCAGTACCGGAAATTTCTTGTCTGGGTGGCGGTAGGCTGATAATGTCGCCGGCTGCAAGTTCTTTAGCGGCTTTGGCGGGCTGTCCGTTTACGCAAACTTTGCCGCGGCTACAGAGTGTATTAGCAACGGGCCTACGTTTGACGAGGCGACTGACTTGTAAGAATTTGTCTAAGCGCATTTTTTTGTATTTTTGTATCCAATAGCGATAAGGCGGATTGGGTCTGAGACGTATTATGCCTGTCCACTTGGCCAGTCACTGCCCAATTGATAATATTAATAGGGCGAACAGTACATGACAAGGGCATTCCGCGGTTGATTGGCCCGTGGTACACAAGTGTGCCGTTCAAAGAAATCACCTTGCGAAAGGAATTCACCCTGCTTTGCAGGGAGAACTTCTTAAAAGGGATAATTCTTGTCGCAAACTGAGTCTATTTTTGAGCGCAACAAAAGATTAGTTAGTTAATTCATTTCCAATTCCGGTTTCGCTGGGTGTCGGTTGTATTTCCACGGATGTGTCTTGTACGATGTTAGCCGTGAGAGATATCTCGAGTACTTGCATCATATCAGTCACGTTGTGAAAACGGAGGCTGTCGCGGATTTCGTTGGGTATGTCAACGAGATCTTTCTCGTTGTCTTGAGGTATGATGATGTCAAAGATTCCGTTTCGGTAAGCGGCGAGTGCTTTTTCCTTTAAGCCGCCAATGGGTAGTACGCGTCCGCGTAGGGTAATTTCGCCGGTCATTGCGACCTCTTTTCGGACTGGGGTGCCGGTGAGTGCTGAAATAATAGCGGTTGCGGCAGTGATTCCTGCGGAGGGTCCGTCTTTAGGTACTGCGCCTTCCGGTACGTGAATGTGTATATCTTGTTGTTCAAATCTATTGTCAGCGAGTCCGAAAGATTCGGCGCGGGATCGGATGTAAGCGACGGCGGTTTGGACAGATTCGCGCATGACTTCCTGAAGTTGTCCGGTCATACTCAATTTTCCTTCTCCGTGCATAATTGTGGCTTCAACGGAGACGATATCGCCGCCGATTTGTGTCCAGACCATGCCGGTTGCGACACCGACTTCGTCGCGTTCTTCGGCTTTGGTGCGTGTCCATTTAGCAGGTCCGAGATAGTCACTGATGTTGAGTGGTGTGACTTCAACGGTCATGTCGGGTGTGTCTTCAGTAACAATCTCTTTTGCGATTTTCCTGCAGACGCTTGTGACTACGCGTTCGAGGTTTCGCACGCCTGCCTCGCGCGTATATTTGTGAATGATTTCAAAAATCGCTTCTTCAGTGAATGTAATGTTCTCTTCAGACAACCCGTGTAGTTTGAGTTGCTTTGGAATGAGTCCATTGGGTGTGAAAGTAGCAATGTTATGCTTCTCGAAATCGGTATAGCCGGGCAGTTCAATGATTTCCATGCGGTCTTGGAGTGCCGGTGGTATGGTAATGCGTGTGTTGGCTGTTGTTACGAACATGACATCGGACAGATCGAATGCAATGTCCATGTAGTGGTCTCGGAAGGTTGCGTTCTGCTCGGGGTCAAGCACTTCAAGAAGCGCCGATGCAGGGTCGCCGCGAAAATCGGAGCTGAGTTTATCAATTTCATCAAGTAGAAAGAGGGGGTTTTTGGACTTGACATCACGTAGTCCTTGTATGATGCGGCCTGGGATGGCTCCAATATAGGTGCGTCTGTGTCCTCGTATTTCGGCTTCATCTCGGACACCGCCGAGTGACATCCGGACGAATTCTCTGCCAGTGGCCCGTGCGATAGATTTGCCGAGCGAAGTTTTTCCAACACCGGGTGGGCCGACAAGACAGAGGATAGGCCCCTTGAGGTGTTTAACAAGTTGTAAGACGGCGAGGTATTCTAAAACGTTTTCCTTGGGTTTTTCCAGGCCGTAGTGGTCTTCATCTAAGATTTGTTGTGCTTCTGACAGTTGGACTTGATGTTCAGAGCGTTCTTTCCAAGGAAGGGCCAGCATCCAATCGACATAGGTTCTGATCACCCCTGATTCGGCGGACTGTGCGGGCATCTGTGCGAGGCGGTCAAGTTCCTTGAGTGCCTTCTCCTCTGCTTCTTCGGACATACCTGCTTCCTTCACCTGTTCACGTAGTTCATCCACTTCAGCGATGTCGTCGCGTCCGAGTTCTTTCTGGATGACTTTCATCTGTTCCTGAAGGTAGAATTCTCGATGTGTTTTCTGTACAGCTTCGCGAACTTGGTTGTGTATATCGTCCTTGAGTTCAATTCGTTCAAGTTCCTCTCTTAAGAGTCGGATGATGAATTGGAGTCGCTTAATAGGATTGAGTTCGTCCATGACAGCTTGTCGATTTTGTGGGGAGAGAGCGATGAATCCTGCAATGGTATCGGCAAGATGTCCGGGTTCTTCCTGTTCGCTAACTGCGCGTTTAGATTCAACAGGTTCCTTTTGTCGTGTTTTGAGATAAGTGTTGAAGAGTTTGCGTGCTTCTGGCATGAGAGTTGAGGCAGCGTCGGCGAGTCCAAGTTCTTCATGAACGACCTGAATTTCAGCTTTAAAGAAGCGATCGGATGTAGTGCATCGTAGTACGATTGCACGGCTTTCGGATTCGACGGCGATTCGGATGGTGCCGTCTCCTGGTTCATAGAATTCAATGATGTTGGCGACAGTGCCGACAGCGTGTAGCTGCTCAGGCGTGGGTTCTTCCTCTTCTAAGAGTTGTTCTTTTTGGTGTAGGAGGAGGATACGCCGTTGTGCCTGAAGTGCTGCGTGTGTGGCTCGGACGCACATTTCGCGTGCGGCGATTAGCAGCGATTTGTTTCTGGGAAAAATCGCCTCAAAATCTGGCGGTAGATAGACAACGGGTAAACGTAAGACTTCTTGCTCTTTGGAGGTTGTAGGGTTCATCATTCTATCCTTGTTTTGTGGTTTCTATCTGACTCATACGAAATTCACCAGTGGATGGGTTAAGTATAGTCGATTAAGCAGTTTTCCGTGGTTCGGATTGACTATAAACGATTTCAGGTTGTTGACTGTTGTTAACACACTCCTCCGTGATTCTGCAAGTTTGGACGGCATTGAGTGATGGGATTCGGTAAAGGGTATCGAGCATAATGTTTTCAAAGACAGCTCGGAGTCCGCGTGCCCCTGTTTCCCGTTCAATGACCTGGTGTGCAATAGCTGCCAAAGCGGCATCAGTTACTTCAAATTGCACACCTTCGTATGCTAAAAGTTGCGCATATTGTTTGACGAGTGCATTTTTGGGTTCGGTTAAGATTTGGATTAAGGCTGTCTCGTCCAATTCATGAAGGGTTGTGAAAATAGGCATGCGTCCGATGAGTTCTGGAATTAACCCATATTTAACAAGATCTTTGGGTATTGCTTGCCTGAGTACTTGGTGGATGCGTGTTTTCTGCTTATTTTGAATTTGGGAGCCGAATCCGATGCTCTGCTTTCCGAGTCTGTCTTGAATGATGCGTTCTAAGCCGATAAAAGTGCCGCCGCAAATAAACAAGATGTTTTTGGTGTTCACCTCAAGTACTTCTTGTTGTGGGTGTTTGCGGCCGCCGCGGGGTGGTACGTTTGCGGTTGTGCCTTCTAGTATTTTGAGGAGTGCCTGCTGTACGCCTTCGCCGGAGACATCGCGCGTGATAGATGGGTTCTCGGATTTGCGTGTGATTTTATCAATTTCATCAATATAAATAATACCGGTTTCTGCGCGTGGTATACTTCCGTCGGCGGCTTGTACGAGTTTTAAGAGTATATTCTCTACATCTTCTCCGACGTAGCCGGCTTCAGTTAAGGTTGTAGCGTCAGTGATAGCAAAGGGTACGTTCAAGACGCGCGCGAGGGTTTGGGCGAGAAGCGTTTTGCCTGTGCCGGTTGGCCCGATCATTAAGATGTTGCTTTTGTCCAGTTCAACCTCAGTGTTCTGATCGTGTTGTAACCGTTTATAGTGTGCATAAACGGCGACGGATAGGGCCTTTTTCGCTTCGTCTTGGCCAATGACATATTCATCAAGTTTTGCTTTAATCTCAGCCGGTGCGGGTGGTTTTTGCGGTGTTAGATTTGTCTGTATTTCGGTGTTTGCGTCTGGTTGATTGGGTGTGCGTCTGCGCGTTCGTCTATTTCGCTGCGGTCTGCTGCTGTTGCTGCCGTTTGGTTCTTCAGCTGGCGGTTCATTAGATTCACGAGAGAGAATATCTTCGCAGAGTGCCATACATTCGCTGAGGCATGCTTCACAAATATTAGCTTCTAGTCCGTTAAGGAGGCGATAAGTGCGTTCGGTATTATCGCGTTTACAGAAAGCACACAATGCGTTTTGATGCGTTGTTTCTGTGAGTCGTACGATACATTGGCTGCAAATATTTGCCTCTTCGCCTTTAAGGAGGCGTTCAACTTTCGTACTGTCTTGTTTACAGAAAGAACAGGATATATCTCTGTACATGGATTCTGCCATAGATTTTCCCCTTCGTGCTCGCGGCTGGAGCGTTAACGACGTTCGGTTTGGAAATCAAGTTTGTGATTTAGATATTATTGATTTAGTGTTTCATCGCGTCGTGCGACAATTTTGTCAATAATTCCGTATTGAAGTGCCTGTTCTGCATTCATGTAAAAATCTCTATCAGCATCATCTGCGATTTTTTCGATATTTTGGTTTGTATGTTGTGCCAAGATTTTGTAAAGTCTGTCGCGTTCGTGTAGTATTTCGGTTGCATGGATGCTAATATCAGCTGCCTGCCCGCCAATTCCGTTTGCGATAGGCTGGTGGATGAGTGTTTTGGCGTGTGGCAGCGCGAAGCGTTTTCCGGGTGTGCCGGCGGCGAGTAGAATCGCTCCCATGCTGTATGCGCGTCCGAGGCACCATGTTTGCACATCAGCTTTGATGTATTGCATGGTATCATAGATAGCGAGTCCTGCGGAAACGGACCCGCCGGGCGTATTGATATAGAGAGTAATGTCTGCATCCGGATCTTTTCCTTCAAGGAAGAGCATCTGTGCGGTTACAATGTTAGCCATTGAATCATCATCAATCTGTGAGCCGATCATGATAATTCGGTCTTCAAGTAGCCGTGAGTAGATGTCATAGGATCGTTCGCCGCGGCTAGTCTGTTCAACAACAACAGGTACAAGATGCATAGTTTTGATATTCTCAAAGGTTTTTAATTTGGCGTTAATCGCTGTGCCGAATCAATTTTTGTACGGTTTCGTAATCGAATGAATTTTATATGAATTCACTTCAACAGCGTGGGTGGTTGTGCGAATTCGTCTGTGGTCTGAGCATCTGTTTTTAAGTAATGATAAGTGCCTGTTTAGCAGATGCGCGCTGAATGAGAAATTGATAGATTTTTTCGTTTTGCAGCTGGTTTCGGAAATCCTCCAATCGGTTGCTTGATTTAAGCAAGTCTGCGTATTTTTGGGTGTCCCGATTTTGCTGTTCTGCGGCGCGTCGAATTTCTCGTTCTAGTTCGGCATCTGTGACTGCAATTCCCTCGTCCTGTGCAATGGTATCAAAAATCCAAGACTGTTTAATCTGTTTAATGACATTGGTTTGCAATTCAGCGGTGTCAGTGTGGTTAGGTGACTGGCTGCTGGTATTTTGTGTACTGTTGGTGCGTTCGTGTGCGATTTGTTGTTGGAGGTCCTGAACCGTTTTCTGTACTAGTGTTTCAGGCACGGTAATATCAGTCCGGTCAATGAGTTGGTTTAAGATATCGACACGTTGGCGTTCGGTTTGGTGGCTGCGTTCTTCCTCAACGAGGTTGTTCCAGATAACGCCGTAAAGCTGCCCGTAATTTTCATATCCCAAGTCCTTTGCAAATTCGTCATCAAGGGTGGGGAGCTGTTTTACGGTAATAGCGTGCAATGTGAGTCGATATATTGCGGTTTTTCCGGCGAGTTTGGATATTCGGTGCGTAGTTTCAAATTCGATTGGAATTTCTTTTGTATCGCCGACGTTCATTCCAATGATGCCGTTCTCGAGTGCTTCAAGAAATGTTCTGCGTCCGAGTTCAAGATCTACATCCTGTTTAGATTCGTCTTGAAGGAGTTCGTTGTCGACAAAACACTCCCAATCGATTCGTACACAGTCATTTTCTTGTACGGGTCGTTCGTCCTCGATAGGTTCGTAAGTTGCGGCTTGGGATTGCAAGCGTTCGACGTAAGCCTCGACTTCTTGTCGTGGTACATTTACGGGTGATTTATCGGTTTCCAATTCCTCATAGGGTGGGAGCGTGATTGCCGGTCGGATGTCAACGGTTGCGGAGAAGTTCAAAGGTTGATTTTCTTGTACACTAAGCTGCGCGAGTGGTGGTGCGAATGTAGGCTGTGCGAGGGGTGTCAAGCGTTGCTGGTAGATAGCCTCTTCATAGCCTGTGACGACGAGCTGCCGTACGACTTCGCTATTGATGTAATCCGGATATCGTGATTTGAGAATGTTTACCGGTACGCGTCCTTTACGGAAACCGGGTACGGCTACCTGGTCGCGCAAAGCCTGGTATGTCTCCTCAAGTGTCTGGTTAACATCCTCAACCTGTACTTCAATGTCCAGCCGGACCTGGGTGCTGCCGAGCCTTTCAACATCAACTTTCAAGTGGCCAATGAACCTCCGTGTTTTGGCAATATGTGCCGTGTTTCGGTTGCGCGTTCTAGTTTTGGTTATAGAAGAGCGTATCCGTGTAGATGGGCGAGGAGGGACTTGAACCCTCACGAGGCGTAACCCCAATAGATCCTAAGTCTATCCTGTCTACCAAATTCCAGCACCCGCCCAAAACGATGCGCCGTGAAGGAATCGAACCTTCAACCGCCTGATTAAGAGTCAGATGCTCTGCCGATTGAGCTAACGGCGCGACTTTTGTATCACTATTCGCCGGGGGATATGGCAGCGGCATTGTACTCATATAATTTTCTGTGTTATTCTGGGAACAAGTGTCGCCTCCTCCACTTATCAAAAGGGTTTTTCCTCTCAGTGCGTTACGGATTTCTTAAGAATAAAAGAAGGTGGATGATGGGATTTGAACCCACGCCCACTTGATCCACAGTCAAGTGCTCTACCCCTGAGCTACATCCACCGCACGATATTTTATCCCCCCTCAAACACGCCTAGCAGGACTCGAACCTGCAACCTACAGATTAGAAGTCTGTTGCTCTATCCAATTGAGCTATAGGCGCCTATCTATAACGCTGCAGAGTCGGGGCGAGAGGATTCGAACCTCCGACCTTCTGCTCCCAAAGCAGACGCGCTAGCCGGGCTGCGCTACGCCCCGAAATTAGACCAGTTTTTTTCTGATTATTGTTAATTATACCACAATCGTGTTACAATTGCAAATTAAATATTGAAAAGTGTTGTATTTTTTTCAGAGGCATATTAGAATGAAGTGAGAGATTCTAGAAAGAGAGCTGAGCTATCTTGAGGTAATGAGAGATGCTGACACCACAATTTCTGAAGCAACTTCATGCTTTCTCTATTCGCACGGGCCGTCCGTTTCGTGGGAAATTTAGGGGTGAACGTCGGAGCCTTAACCGGGGCCTCGGTGTAGAGTTTGCTGATTATCGCGTGTATGAGTTGGGTGATGATCTGCGGCATGTAGACTGGAATGTCTACGCGCGCTTAGGTAAACTGTTCATCAAACTATTTCAGGCTGATGAAGAGCTACCTATTTCATTCCTGATTGATACGAGTTTATCTATGGGCTTTGGAAAGGGGGCAACGAAGTTGATGTGTGCGAAACAGATTGTAGCGGCATTAGGTTATATTGCTTTGTTGCATTCTGACAGTGTAGCGGTTTACACGTTTGCGGACCGGCTTGTTGCAAAGGTGCCTCGGACTTATGGTGCGTCGCAATTCTCGAGGCTGACAAAGGGCCTCGGTCCAATTGAAGCTGCGGGTCAGACTCGCATAACAGGGTGCCTCCGGCAGTTCAGCATGTATCAGCGTCGCCCGGGGCAGGTCGTGCTCCTATCAGATTTTTTAGATATAGGAGGGTATGCCCGGGGTCTCAAATTGCTTGCGGGACGGGGGTTCTCACTCTCAGCAATTCATATCATGAGTCCGGATGGAACCGGTCTGCCGCCGCGGGGAGACTGGCAGCTTGAAGATACAGAAACAGGTGAAACTAAAGCAATTACGGTTAATGAGGAAACGCTGATGCAATATCGGCAGCAACGGGAAACCTTTTGTGACAGTTTACGAGATTTGTGTACCACTCTCGGTATTAACTACGCAATGCTGTACAGTGATACGCCGGTGGAAGCGTTTATTTTAGAGGGATTACACAAGGCGGGTTTTATCAGCCGGAGGCGATGAATATACTGTGATAATGACAGGAGAAAACCGAAGGAGAAAACGGCAGATATTTAAAATATCTGGCTGGCAGGAAGTATATCTATGCAGCAACAAATTATGGGAACCTGCTTGGCACTCCGCCAAGGGGATATAACGAAGGCAGAGGTTGACGTTATCGTGAATGCGGCTAACGAAGCGCTTATAGGTGGTGGCGGCGTGGATGGTGCGATTCGTCGTGCTGGTGGCGATGCCATAGAGGAGGCGTGTGCTGAAATTCGGGCACGCCAGGGCGGTTGCCCGACAGGCGAGGCGGTTATTACTACCGGTGGTAATTTAGCGGCAAGGTATGTGATTCATACAGTTGGGCCTGTCTGGAAAGATGGAAATTCGGGTGAGCCTGCGCTGCTAGCGAGTTGTTATCGCGAGAGTCTGAGACTTACATGTAGTTTGAAAGACAAGGATATTCGCACTGTGGCGTTTCCTTCAATTGGCACCGGAATCTATGGGTACCCGCTGGAGAGAGCGGCAGCAGTTGCGCTTAAGACAGTGAAGGAATTCGTAGGAAATAACGTTGGTGCGGCTTCTGTATTAACGTGCATTCAGTTTGTGCTATTTGACGAGGTTAGTTACAACTGTTATGCCGATGTGTTTTTAAAAGTTTAACATCCGTAGAGAGGAGTCCTCTCCAATTCAAGAGAAAAGATTTAGCCGCGTTTCGTTGATTTTACCAATTTATATTCCGGCGTTTCTGCTAGCGAGCGGTGTTGGTATGATTTCGCCGACGCTTTCGATTTATGTAAAATCGTTTGAGCTCTCCTATACGTTGACGACGGTTGTTCTTGCAGTGGGTGTAGTAGGGAATATTCCGGCGGGCATTTTAGTCGAACGATTTGGGCGTAAGCTGTCAATGTTAATTGGGTTGATGTTGATAGGTTTTTCAACGGTTGGGATGGGCGTGTCAGTTAATTTTCTGCAGCTCATCGGTGCCCAGTTAGTTGGCGGGGTAGGCAATGCGTTGTGGATGCTTTCTAGACACGCCTATATGACAGATGTCATCCCGCTTGCCAATCGAGGGCGGGCGATTGCGTTGTTTGGCGGTGTGAATCGGATGGGAACTTTCGTGGGGCAGTTTGGTTCGATTTTCCTTGGTGCAAATTTACGGGTTCCCTTTTTCGTGTATGCCGGGATAGTGCTGCTAAATCTTGTGCTGTGTTTTTTCTTTATCCCGGGGACGCGTCCGGCGGTGTCATGTCTATCCGGAAAGCGGATTCCTTATTTAAAACAGTTTCTGCATGTCTCTAGTCAACACTCCCGGCTATTGGGGACTGCGGGTTTTGGACAAGTATGCGTTCAAACCCTTCGTCGTGGTTGCCACATCATCATCCCGCTTTACGGTGCGGAAGTGGTAGGATTAACAACGGAAAATGTGCGCTGGGTAGTGATGATTTCGTCTGCGGTGGATATGTCGATGTTTCCGCTCGCGGGGTTTATGATGGACCGGTTCGGGCGAAGATATGCGACGGTGCCGGGTATTAGCATTTTTGCGACGGGCATGGTGCTGATGCCGTTTACGGGTACGTTTATGTGGTTATTATTGGCAGCGGTTTTAATGCGTATAGGCAACGGTGTGGCTTCAGGGACGATGATGACACTGGGTGCTGATTTAGCACCACGTGAAGGTACTGGAGAATTTTTGGGTTTATGGCGGCTGACTGGAGATTTTGGTGGTTCAGCAGGTCCTGTTGTTGTAGGCAACATTGCCGATGTATTCGGGCTTAGCTACTCGGGCTTCGCGCTCGGGGGGATTGGCTATCTCGCTGTTTGCATTTTCTTATGGCTGGTGCCGGAGACGCTGCAGCGGAAATAAGTCTTTTATAAGATTGCAGTTTCCTCAAACAGAGGAATAGATTAACTAGGTTTATACGGGGGTTAACATCGCAGAAGCCTTCAGGTTTTCTCAAACAGAGGAATAGATTAACTGAATTGGGTTTTAGAGAAAAAATGCCGGGAAAGGGACTCGAACCCTTACGCGCAAAAAGCACACTAGAACCTGAATCTAGCCTGTCTACCAAATTCCAGCATCCCGGCGAGCATTGATGTACTATAGTATACTCTCTTCTGTGAGGTTTGTCAAATTAAATTTGATTTTTCATTTCATCTGCGTTCTTGGAGGTGTCGTGCATAAAAATTCAGATTAAACTTGTGATTCAGTTGTATGTCTAAAGTATTTATAATTATGTCAAAAAGGAGCAGAAATCCATGAGAGTCAGGATAATATTCTGCATGATGCTCGTGCTCGGTATAGGTACTGGTTACAGCCATTCTGAAATCGATTCAGATAAGATTGTTGGGATATGGCTGTTGGATGAAGGGAAGGGTGATGTGGCTGAAGACGCGTCCGAAAATCGGTATGAAGGGACAATTACCCAAGGGGTGTGGGCTAAAGGTAAGTTCGGCGGTGCGGCCGAGATTAAAAAAGGCGGGACTGTTACTATCCCGATGGGTAAAGGGACAATTTCGGATAAGGTCAGTTTTACCTTGTGGCTTCAATTTACTGACATCGGTGGACAGCAAAACTACTTTTCGATCTGGGATCAGAGTAACAATCGCTATGTGCCTTACAAAAACGGTGGGAATGTGCTTCGCAGTTGGACTAATACGTGGGATATTAGTAGTGGTGTGACAGTTAAGGCGGGTACGTGGTATCACGTTGCCAATACTTACGATGGTAAAACGGCGAGTATCTACATCAATGGTGAAGAGAGAGTTTCACAAGATGTGCCGAAGTTTGAGCTTCAGGACCAAGATCAGACGGCCTGGCTGGCTACAGACAAAGGGACCGGTTTCCTTTCTGCTTGTATTATGGACGAAGTCGGGTTATTCAACGATGCCCTGACAGCAGAAGAGATTCTGGGAATTATGAACGACGGCATCTGGCACACGGCATTTGCAGTAGAACCGTCAGATAAACTTTCGGTGCTTTGGGGGAAACTGAAGAGATTGGATTAATCGGTTTAACAGTCTGACGGTTCTATTATTTTTGCCCAAACCATGAGACTTATTCATAGTGATTCGCTTCTGTCTGCTTCTCCGTCTCTCTTTTGTCTAAAGCATTTCAGACAATAAACGGCTACCTGTCTGTCAGTCTCCGTTTCCATGCATCCATCAAGCATTTATCTCATCGATTGTCGTTGCCCCTTGTTATACAGCCTGGGCACACTGTAATCATCACGCTCGCGTTTTACACGCGAGCCGCCAGAGGCTGAAAGTAACACAGATGTTTTTAGCAAAAAAGTGAAAAATGTGCCATAAATCGTGCTTTTCTTGCGAAAATTCATCGTTTTTGTCCAATTTTAATTGGACAAACGCGTATTTATAATTATCAGGTAAACTGTTCTTTGAAACAAAAGTATGTGCTCTACAGTACTCGTTTTACATAGACATAATAAGCGCCGATAGCCAGTTCGCCTGTTTCATCGGAGAAGAGAGTATGGAGGCGTGTTTGCCCGGCTGTGAGGTGGAACGTAAACGTCACGCCGGTAGCCTCTGGTTCGATTGTTTGTGTCTTTGTGTGTTCTCCGATGCGGATTTGTGCGTTTTTGAGGTTGAGTGCGTGTCCGCCGTGATAGAGGCCGATGCTGTCTCCGGGGATGCCTTCAGTGATTGCTCTGCGTTCTTCGTGTGGCCAGCGGCAGAGCTCAAAACTATACTGTCCATCTTCCGGGATATCAACGGCCCAATAGCCGTTGCATTGCATGCCGCGGCGAATCATACCTTGGTTCCATGCGTGTGCCTCGCCGTGCCAATCGTGTGTAGTCAGGCGTGCGACTTGTTCGTGCTGTGTGCCGACAATGATCGGACAGTCTTCATGAAAGCGTTGAGAGACTAGCGTCCACCAATCTTCATAATGCTCTCGTAGTTCTGCGACAACATCTGGGTGCTTGTGGGCAATATCGTGGCGTTGTCCTAGGTCAGTCTGGATATCGTAAAGTTCGGTGCCGTTGATGAGCCGCCAGCGTTGTGACATGGTTGCGCTGTCCTTCCACTTGATTGGGTTTTCAACGCGCTGTGAATCTGTGACGATGACGCGTTCTTCCCAATCTGCGTTCTCATCTTTGAGTAAGGGGGCGATGCTGGTGCCGTGGAATTCAGTTGTTTTCACTTCCAATTGGCAGAGTTCAATCAAGGTAGGCAGTATATCTATGTTGGCAGTGAGTTGGTGTAGTTCTTTTCCTTCTGTGAAGCCTCCTTTGGGCCAATGTAGGAAGAGTGGTACGCGATGCCCTCCTTCGTAAGGTGACCCTTTTTTTCCACGCATGCCGGCGTTGTAGCCGGCTGTCACAAACTGCTGTGCATCGAGGTCGCATCCGGCGGCAGATCCGTTATCGGTCATGAAGATGAGAATAGTGTTTTGCTCGAGTCCTAAGGTTCGAAGGTGGTGTCTCAGTCGTGCGATGTTGTCGTCTATATTGGATATCATTCCGTAGAAATTGGCCCGTTCTGTCGGTATGCCTTTCCTTCGGTAGGTTTCACTGTAAGCGTGAGGTACCCGGAAGGGTCCGTGTGGTGCGTTTGTCGGGAGGTAACAGAAAAAAGGTCGGTTTTGGTTTCTCTCAATAAATGCCATGGCTTGTTGAAACCAGACATCGGTGCAGTACCCTTCAAAAGGTTGTTCGGAGCCGTTGTAGAAATAGGTATCGTCAAAATAGTCGTTTCCCCAATAATCTGGGGTTTGGCTGATACCGCCGCCGCCGTGGTAGAGCGCTTCGTCGAACCCGCGGTCATGGGGTCGGAAGGGGTAATTATCGCCGAGGTGCCATTTGCCAAACATGCCTGTTTTATATCCGTTGTGCTGGAAGATATCCGCCATAGTGATTTCATCGCTGCGGAGGAGCGAGCGTCCGCCGATGGTATGCCAGACTCCGGTTGAGTTGCAGTAGTGCCCGGTCATAATCCCGGCGCGCGTAGGTGAGCAGGTGGGTCCGACGTGCAAATTTGTCAATCGAGTGCTTTCATCCGCGAGTGCGTCAAGATTTGGTGTACGAATGACAGGGTTGCCAGTGGAGCCCAAATCGCCATAGCCTTGGTCATCGGTGATGACAAACACGAGGTTTGGTTGCGTCTGTTTTGCCATGATAATTTCTCCTAGCGTGCAGCCTTGTGTATCCCAGGCTTATGGGAGGTTCTGTTATTGCAAGGCTTTTTTGATCCTATCCAAGCCTCGGTTAATTTCAGTCAAGGATGTAGCGAAGGAGAGCCGTAAATGATTATCTGCGCCGAAGCCGCTGCCTGGTACAACGCCGACACCGGCGGCATTTAAAAGATAATCGGTTATGTCCATAGAACCTTTGAGGGTTTTCCCAGCGAGGGTGCGTCCATAGTGTTGCGAGAAATCGGGGAAGATGTAAAATGTGCCCTGCGGTTTAACGTAGTGGACACCATCGATTTCGTCAAAACGTTGACAGATGACGTTGCGGCGTTCCTCAAAAGCGGTTCGCATTTCTTCAACGGCATCTTGTGGAGCAGTTAACGCGGCGAGCGCGGCTTTCTGTGCGATAGAGGTGGGATTAGAGGTGCTATGCGATTGTATGCCTGACATCGCCTGAATTGCGTCTTCAGGTCCGGCGGTGTATCCGATGCGCCATCCTGTCATTGAGTATGCTTTTGACACGCCGTTGACCACAAAGGTTATGGCTTTTGTCTCTTCGTTGAAGGTAGCTGGGCTCTGGTGTGCTGCGCCGTCGTAGAGCAACGCCTCGTAAATTTCATCGGAGATGAGATAGACTTGATGTTTAACGGCGAGCTCTCCAATTTGTTTAAGAGTGTCAACATCATATGTTGTTCCGGTCGGGTTACTGGGGCTGTTCACCAGAATAGCCTTTGTCTGTGGAGTTATGGCTGCTTCCACTTGTGCAGGTGTCATGCAAAAGTTTTTTTCGGGTGTGGTGTGAATGACGTTCGGTATGGCACCTGCCAATTTAATCTGTTCTGGATAACTGACCCAATAGGGTGCGGCGAAGATGACTTCGTCTCCTGGATCGCAGATAGCTTGGAATATGTTATAGATGGTGTGCTTCGCGCCGCAGGAGACAATGACTTGCGAGGGGCTGTAGCTAAGTCCGTTATCCTGCTGGAATTTTTGGGCGATGGCCTCTCGGAGTTCGGGTATCCCGGGGACGGGGGTATATTTGGTAAAGCCGGCATCCAAAGCATCAACGGCGGCGGCTTTGATATAGTCTGGCGTGTCAAAATCGGGTTCACCGGCACCAAATTTGACGACATCTACGCCATCGGCGATCATGGCGTTAATTTTTGCTGTAATTGCCAAGGTTGAGGACGGTGTTACGTTTTGACTACGTTGTGATAATGAAATCATGAACTCTCCTTTTTTTGTTATCGTTAGTGAATTAGAAAAGAATAGGGATCTTTATGTTGAAAGATGTCTCAAAAAGCGTGCCTCTCGGTGCTGTTCAGCATTGGTAGTTACCGGGATTTTAATGTTTTCTCAAAGTCCTGTAACAGGTTGCGTTGTTTACGAGAGAGGGATTTCGGAATTTCAACCTTTAATCGGACGAGAAAATCGCCTTTATTGCCGGATTCATCGGTGATTCCTTGGCGGCGCAATCGCAATTGCTGCCCGTGCTGGGTGCCGGCCGGAACTTTGAGTTCTACTTCACCTGTTAAGTTTTGGATGCGAACGGTGCCGCCGAGTGCAGCGGTTGTCATTGAAACGGTTGCGTCGGTTAATAAATTGAGCCCGTCGCGCGTGAACGTAGGATGCGGTTGGACGTTGATTTGAACGAGCAGGTCGCCTGGGTGTCCCCCGCCTATGGGTTGAGCGTGTCCACGAATGCGTAAGGTTTGCGAATCCTTAATGCCTGCAGGAATTTTTAAGGTTATGCTCTTTCCGTGCAGGTTCACCTGTTTTTGGGTGCCGAGTGCAGCTTCTATAAATGAGACGGTGAGATTCATGCGCTGATCTCGTGCCTGGGTGGATTGAGGTTCTTGTCGTGGGTTGCCAAAGATATCACTGAAAGCCTGGTCAAATCCTCCGAGTCCGCTGCGTCCGAAAATCTCATTTAGATTAAGGTTAGCGAAAATGTCGTCCATATTGGCGTAGCCTTCAAATCCCATTCGATGGACACCAGCATGGCCGCGTGTATCATAGACCTTGCGTTTTTCCGGATCGGATAAGACAGAGTAGGCGTTTGATGCCTCTTTGAATTTTTCTTCAGCAACTTTATCGCCTGGGTTTTTATCTGGATGGTACTTGACGGCGAGTTTGCGATACGCCTTTTTGATTTTTTCAGGTGTAGCGTTTCGGGTCACGCCGAGTATTTCATAATAATCTTTCATAGTTTTTCTATAGGAGTTACAAAGTGGAGCTGTGCAAAGCGTGCGATCTGGAAATCATGGAATTCTCCAGTTTGGCGTGTAACTCGGTTAGTGTTTGAATATTCCGATGCTGTTTGACAAGGGTAGTTCCGAAGTTAAGGGCGAAGGTTTCGACTAGCAGTTTGCGTTTGGCATCGACAATGGCTTCAATGTCTTTGACATGTGCTGCGCCGATGATGCGCCGCAATATCTCCATACCGGCGAATCCAACAGTATCTTGGAAGATTTGCAGCAATGTAGGGGCTTTTCGGATTTTAAATTCAGTAGCGTATCCGTTCCATGTGTGCTCAATGGCCATTTTGAGTTGGGCTTGGATAATCGGCTTATCAGTGTGTGAAAAGTAGGATAAGTAGTAGTTTGCCCAATATAACCCGAGGTCAAAGGCAACGGGCCCGTAACATGCGAATTCTGCGTCAATAAATTTTGGCGAATCGCCCTGTACCATAACACTTCCGGTATGAAGATCGCCATGTATTACCGCTTGCTGTGCATTGCAAAAGAGATTTTTGAGGTGGTGTGCGTGTTTTAAGAAATCCTCGTCCGTTTTCAATTGTGCGACGAAGGGTTCTAACCCTTTGGAATAGAAATTGGTTTCGTGTTCGATAAATGGGAAAGTGAAGACATAATCTGCGGTTAATGCACGCATCTCTGCGTTTTCAAAACAGTTTTGATAGCGGTTTTTCGAGTTGGTATTCCGTTTATAGGCTTCGGTTTTTAATTCTATATCAGGGTAAGTTTTTCTATGGATGCGCCCGAGGAACCTACCTACTTGTTCAGCCAGTGTCTGATTAACCCGTCCTGCGATGAGTTCATCCCTTAAGAGAGCGTGGTCGCGGAGATCTTCTATAAGCAGTACGGCGTTTTCTTGGTCAAAAAATAGTGGTGTAGGTACCGACCTGGTTGCAAGTCGGTGGTAGAGGTCTAGCATTCGGAATTCATAGGTAAGGCGTTGTGCGGTTAAGGGGTATGCGGGCCCTAGTATTTTAACGTAGGGCGGTGCGTGCTTGAGTATAAGAGAGTGGCTCGGCTGTGCTGCATCAAACACGCGAAAGATAAAATTCAGGTTTCCGTCGCCGATTTGCTGAGCGACGAGTTGTGCATCTGGCGCGAAGTGCGCTATATCTGCTTGCCTGTGCTTTAGGTAAAGGGGTATAGTGTTTTCGTTGATATCCATGATCAGATATAGAAATAAAAGGCGCGTTTTGCTTGGACAGCGGTCCGATGGTTGTTAAAGGAGCAGATTCTCTGCGATTTGAATCGCGTTTAATGCTGCTCCTTTGCGTAGATTGTCTGCGACTACCCAAAGATTTAATCCATTTTCAATGGAACGATCTTCTCGGATGCGTCCGACATATACGTCATCTTCTCCGGCGGCATCGATAGGGAGTGGATATTTCGAATTGCCGGGGTCGTCAATAAGTTGGATGCCGGGTGCTTCAGCGAGAGTTTTGCGTGCTTGGTCGGGCGTGAGTTTTTCATGAGTCTCGACATTAATGGATTCGGAATGCGCGTAAAAAACTGGGACGCGTGCCGTAGTTGCTGAAATCTGTATGGTTTGGTCTTCAAGGATTTTGCGTGTTTCGTTAACCATTTTTAGTTCTTCTTCGTTATCGCCGGTGTCGGTAAATGGCCAATCGAAGGCGACATTAAATGCTATCTGATGTGGGAATCGTTCGCATGTAATCGGTTTGCCTTGCAATGCATCGGTAGTTTGTTGAACGAGTTCGAGCACTGCACGTCCGCTTTTGCCGGAGACGCTCTGGTATGTAGAAACGACAATGCGTTTGATACCGGCGGTGTCGTAAATAGGTTTGAGTGCTACCATCATCTGGATAGTTGAGCAGTTAGGGTTAGCAATGATTCCGTTATGTTTTCGTGCTGCATGCATGTTGACTTCTGGTACAACGAGAGGTGTATCATCATCCATGCGGAATGCGCTTGTATTGTCAATCACCAATGCCCCGTTTTGCACAGCTGTGGGTATGAACTCTCGACTGACGGTGGCTCCTGCGGATGAAAAGACGAGGTCGACATCGTGAAAAGAATCATGGTTCAATTCTTCAATGACGATGTGCTGATCTTTAAAGGAGAGAATTTCGCCTGCCGATCTGTGTGATGCGAGCAGTTTGAGCGAATCGATTGGAAACGCACGTTTTTCTAAAATTTGCAATAGCGTATTGCCGACTGCACCAGTTGCACCGACAATTGCGACACAATAACTTTGACTCATTTCTAATATATTCCTCTATTGTTAGCCTAACGGTATCAGGTTCTGGTGTATCTCCTATTATTAGACCTGTTGCGAATTGGCCGTTTTGGCCTAGCCAAGGCGGTAGTGCTTGACTTAATTAAATTTTGTTGTATAATAGCAGTTGCGGCCGTCCGAGTTCTTAAGTGACAGTTGCTTTCACGTAAAATTTGGGTTCTTGTTCGATTGCCAAGAGCGAACTTATATTTCATTATACCACAAGTGAGCTCGTTAAGCAAAATATTTTACGCGAAAAGAAAAAAATGTAGACAAATATTGAAAAATATGGTATTAATTTATAATATGCTTAGATGAAAGCAAATTTAACTTGACACAATCTATATTTGTATAGTATAATAAGGTTACTGTTAGTTCAATATAATTTTTTATTTTTCCAATGTGCGAATCTGTTGTTAGTTCTGATTAATAGGATGCCAAGAGAGATATAATTTTTCAGGAAATTCAGGTTTTTGAATTGGAAATAAAAATGAGAGGAACATTTAACATGGCTAAATTAATGAAAGATAGCATTATTAGCAGCGTTGTAGAGCAAACAGGTCTTAGTAAAAAAGATGCGAATGCTGCTGTTGATGCAATTGTAGCAACGATTCGAGACGCTTTGGGCAATGGTGATTCTATTGGTCTGATTGGTTTCGGGACGTTTGAAGTCAGAACAAGAGCTGCTCGGACGGGTCGTAATCCGCAAACGGGCGATGAGCTTAAGATCCCAGAGAAAAAGGTTCCGGCGTTTAAACCGGGCAAACAGTTACGGGATGCGGTTTCCGAATAGGAACGTCTGTGCTATCGTAGTTCGTGCGATCGTTCTGCGTATCGATTTGCGCGTGCTGCTGTTTACAACAACGCAGGGCTGCTCTTCGTTTTTGCGAAGAGCAGCCCTGCGTTGTTTGAAAATGAAGGCAACGGTTTGAATTTTTCTTAATTTGATTATATCTTGGAAAAACGCAATGCGTCTACGCCCGCAAAATCTGTTGTCAAATATTTTGGCAGCATGTTATTATAGAAATTGTAGGGTGCCTGAGTTGCGTTTTGCTTTAGCTAGTTTAGTGAGATGTGTTGTATTGCAGAATCATGCCTATCATTTGGTGCCCGACTATATTGTTTGTGAGGAGAATGGTGATGTTAATCCGAAGCAGAGCACCGGTCCGCATTGATTTTGCGGGTGGTTGGAGCGACGTAGCACTTTTTACCGAGGTGTCTAAGGGTTTTGTTGTGAACGGTGCGATTAACCGATACGCTTACGCGACGCTTGTCTGTGAGAGCCAAGAGGAGCATCCGGATTCTGTTGAGCTGCAGCGTATTCTGGATAAAAGCATTCGTATTTATTCTGCAGATTTTGATACGTACATTGAAGCGGCGGCTGTCCATCAACTTGAATATGACGGTAACATAGATCTGATTAAGGCAGCGGTTCGCCAGATGTCCATTCAAATAGGTGGTTTTGACTTGATTACGCAGTCTACAGCCCCGCCGGGTAGTGGTTTAGGTACATCAGCAGCGATGGGTGTTGCGCTGATCGGTGTGCTGGGTGCTCTGAAGGATGTGACGTACCTGCCGTATCAATATGCAGAGTTAGCAAGCAGTATAGAACGTTATGAGCTTGGGATTCTTGGTGGGAAGCAAGACCATTATGCAAGCGCTATCGGTGGTATTAACTTTATGGAGTTCCAAGCCGAGGAGGTGAAAACGTCTCCGTTAAAACTACCGCGGCATATCTGCTATGAATTAGAAAAGAACTTAGTTCTTTGTTACACGGGGCAATCTCGGCTATCCGGTAATATACATCAAAACGTAAAGACTGCGTATAAAAGTGGGGATGCGAGTATTAAAGATGCCTTAGAAAATCTAAAGTCAATTGCGGAAGCTACCAAAACAGCGCTGATTCGTGGGCGTTTAACAGATTTTGGTGAGCTTCTGACAGAAAATTGGCAAAATCAGAAGAGACTGCATTCGTCCGTAACAAATGAGCAAATTGAGGCACTCTTTAAGCTTGCCAATGCGCATGGTGCAATTGGAGGGAAGGCATGTGGTGCCGGTGGTGGCGGTTGCTTGCTCTTTTATTGTCAACCGGCGCGGGAGCATAGCGTTCGGCAGAAGCTTGAAGAGGCAGGAACTCACGTTATTGACTTTAACTTTGACATCGACGGTCTGCAGATATGGAAAACCGAGTCGGAGTAGATATAGTTAACGTTCTACAAGCCTATTGAGCGGTATTGCTTGACATCCGCAGTCTAAACGAACAAACAAAAGGAGCTGTATTTGAAAAACGACATGTCAGAAACACAAACACAGACACCTATTGAAGCTGCCGAGTTCCTAACAACGGCAAGAGAAAAAATCTTAACAGAACTGAAAAAGCGAATCATCGGTCAAGAAGAAGTGATAGACCAGCTGCTAATTGCCTTATTTTCGCAAGGGCACTGCCTGCTTGTGGGTGTTCCGGGCTTAGCAAAGACACTGCTCATCAGTAGTTTTGCCGAGATTCTCGCTCTTCCGTTCAATAGAATTCAATTCACGCCGGACCTGATGCCTTCGGACATTATAGGAACGGATATTATTGAGGAAGAGATAGAAACAGGTAAACGTGCCTTCCGTTTCATTCGCGGTCCGGTTTTCGCTAACATAGTTCTTGCGGATGAGATTAACCGGACTCCTCCGAAAACACAAGCTGCACTGCTGCAAGCGATGCAAGAATATAAGGTTACAGCGGGGGGAAATACGTATAGTTTGGAGCTTCCGTTTTTTGTGTTAGCGACGCAAAATCCGATTGAGCAGGAAGGGACGTATCCTCTGCCGGAAGCGCAGCTTGACCGGTTCATGTTTAACATCTATATCGATTATCCGAGCAAAGCAGAGGAGAAAGAGATTGTTATGACAACGACTTCTGCTTACGACTCGAAGTTGGCCCCGGTTATTAGCGGTGAGGACGTATTAAGGTTACAACAGATTGTCCGGAAGGTCCCTATTGCGGAAGCGATGGTAGATTACGCGGTTGAATTGAGTCTTAATACGCGGCCTGCGCATCCGGGTGCACCGGATTTTATTAAGGATTGGGTTAACTGGGGTGCGGGGCCGAGGGCTTCACAGTATCTTGTTCTGGGTGCTAAGGCACGTGCGATTATGCTGGGGCGTTATCACGTGGCATATGAGGATATAAAAGCCGTGGCAAAATCTGTTCTTCGTCACCGGATTTTGACCAACTTTAACGCTGAAGCGGATGGTATTACGAGCTTGGATATTATAGATAGGTTACTGGCAGAAGTTGTACCGTCTGCCGCCTGACATTACGTAGTATTTTACGTTGTGCATTGTCCATTGGGTGTGAGCCTTAGAAATTTTGGTTTGACTTTTTTTGTTTCTATGTTAAAATAATATTGAATGTGAGAAGATAGGCAGCAGTGCCTATTTTATTAACAATACTTTACGTAACGCGTAACAGTGCGGTAGAATGGACGGAAATAGGTTTTCAGTCCTGTGCTGCTCTAACGAAAAAACTACATAAGGAGAAATAATATGGCAGGAATGATTCCGACAATCAGTTCTGGTGTCGCAGGTCCATTGGGTGTGCTACACCTCCCTCGCTTCTGGTCGAAGGTGTTAATGGATGCGAAAGGTGTTCTTCATGAGGATTACCCTGCGTGCGGCGCGGGTTACGATCAGATGGTGTTAGACGCTCTGGGGCTTGACCGGGCTGCGACGTTGGCCTATATCCGGGACAATTCGCCTACCTATCCGCAGTTTGAGGCGTGGGTTTTGGAACAGTGTGGTGGAAGTCTTGATGAGGCGGCTGTTGCGGCCCACAATGCGGCAATTGAGGGTTATAACCACGACGATGACACTCGTCAAAGTATCCTTAGCGCGAGTGGGCTTGAGGACGACGGTTCGATCTTAGACGCTGTTAATCTTAACAACCTTGATGATTGGTATGAATTTCATGCCAGTTTAGGCTAGGTTATGGTATGATGTGGCGCGGTTTTGGGGCCGCGCCTTTTTCACTTAATTTATGTGCATTCTCAATAAGGCTGCCTGCCGTGAAGGTAAAAGATGAAAAAGAAACTTTATTTTGCGTACGGTATGAATCTCAATCATGCACATATGCGTGGTGCTTGTCCGACAGCGATACCCATTGGGCCGCGTAAGATTCAGGGTTACCGCCTTGTGTTTCGATTTTACGCAGATATTGTCGCGGCTGCGGAATCCTGCGTTTGGGGTGGCTGCTGGGAGATTGACGAGAGTGCAGAGGCGCAGCTGGACAGAATTGAAGGTTACCCTCACCTGTATAAAAGACTTGAGGTAGATGGCATGATGGTTTATCAGATGACTAATGCGCAGGAATTGGAAAAACCGGCCCCCTGGTATCTGGAGATAATTAAGGAGGGTTTGGCCGATTTCGGCTACCCGCCTGAAGAGACGCTCCGGAAAAATTTAGGGGGCGGTGTAGACATCAAATAACCCACACGCTTGACTACTGTGCAGGTGGTTCTGCCTGCGTCTTGAGTTCAACGGCTCTGCCGGTTTGCGAAGATTCAATACCGGCGAGGAGTATTTCGGTGACGTGTCGCGCTGTGTAAGCATTAGAGAGCGGTGGTTGCTTGGCTTGGCGGATACATTCAGCGAAGTGTGCATGCATTCCACTCGGTGCTACATCGGTACAGTCGATAGTCTTGACATCAACTGGTGCGTGTTCGCGTGTGTAAGAGGTTGGTGTCCATTGGCTGAGTGGTGCGCCATCTTTACCGGGTATCGTAAATTTGCCTGCGGTGCCGTGGATGCTTGCTTCGCCTGTGCGTGCGGGGTCACACCAGCTGGTTTCAGCGGTGACAATCCCGCCGGATTGCATTTCAAGGACAAGGGTTGCGACATCTTCAAGTTGTGTAGGCTTATCAAAGGTAGAGACAAATCCGGTAACGCGCTTGAAAGTGCCGAGCATTGCGACAAGTCCGGAAACGGCGTAAACGCCCATATCAAAGAGTGCACCGACACTTGCTTGTTTTGCGTCAAAGAACCACAAATCATCTCCGGTTTCGCCGAAGATGTCTCGGATTTCAGCGTAGTAAATTTCGGGTCCGCCGTGGCTGCTGCGCATTCTGGCACCGGAAACGCGTCCGATTGCGTTCTGAGCGATTAATTGTCGGATTTTGTAGATGGCGGCATTGAAATGTGGCAGACACATGACGATTTTTCCGCTGGCTTCGGCAGCTGCGACAAACTGATTTGCTTCGTGGATATCGCCACAGAGGGGTTTTTGCATCAAGACATGCTTGCCGGCTCCTAAAGCTTTAACGCCCCAGGAGACATGCAAGGGATGGGGTGTTCCGACGAGGATGGCATCCAAAGATTCATCAGAGACAATCCGGTCGTAGTCGTGCGTCCAGTGCGGAATGTCAAATTGCTGACACTGCTGCTTGAGGCGATGTTCGCGTCGTCCGCCAATCACTGTTACTTCAAAATCTGTGCCTTGCTTAATATCAGGTAGGTGCATTCTGCAAACGATTCCGCCTGCTCCGATAATGCCAAGTTTTAGTTTTTTCATACGGATTCCCTTTTTTATAGGTTGTTAGCAAATTAAATGAGACAGTTACGGGATAAACAACTCAAAAAGTTTCTGCGGCAGTCAGCGTATCCGTCGATAGAACTGGTTTTTATCCTTCAAGATGTCGAAGACCCGGTTAACGTTGGCGCGACTTTCCGGATAGCGGATGCGTGCGGTGTTGGCGAAATAGTATTAGCGGGGATTAGTGCGTTGCCGCCCCATCCAACTATTTCCGGTGTTGGCCGCGGTGCACATCGAACGGTAAAGTGGTCTACGACTGCCACCGCCACAGATGCGATTAAAACTTACAAGCAGCAAGGGTACGTTGGATATGCCCTGGAGGTGACCTCGGGTGCGGTGCCGTACCATACAGTGGAGTATAGCGAAAAACTTTTCTTAGTTGTGGGCAATGAATACCGCGGGGTTTCCCGGCGTACGCTTGAGGCGTGTGATAAAGCCATCTATCTGCCGATGTATGGTAAGGTGCGCTCCTTGAACGTGCATGTTGCGCTTGCTGTGGCGACGTATCACATTTTGCATAAAAACTAGGCGCACTGATGCCAGATTTCCGGTTTTGCGTTTACTGTATGAGTATGACGTTGCGATAGGCTACCGGTCCGTGGTCTCCTTGTAACATCAGGGGGCCAGTGGGTGCTTCCTCCTGGAACATTGCCCCGCGTGTGCAGCCAACTACCTCAACATTTTCATGAATTGTTTGTCCATTCCAGAGGACTTTGACAAAAGTAGCATTTGCAGTTTTGTTGCGTTGTGCATCAAATCGCGGGGCGCGGAAGATGATTTCGTAGTTTTGCCACTGTCCGGGCGGTTGGCTTGCGTTAACGCGTGGCGGTACGCCATCTACAGGCTTCTCATCGATCCAGCGGCAGTAAACGCCGCCGCAGGTGCCGTATCGGAGTTCAGTCTCGCCCCAGCTGTCTAATATCTGGATTTCATATCTTCCCATGAGGTAGACACCGGAATTAGAGTTCTGGGGTACCATGAATTCTAGGTGCAGTTCACAATCTCCGTATTCAGCAGCTGTATAGATGTCAGCGGTGCGTCCGGTAGGTCCATTGTAAAAGAGCCCTTCCCCGGTGGTAGGCATTAACAATTTTACATCGTTGGGGTTGAGGGCAATATTGGATGCGGCTGCCCATTCATGGTTCGTGGCTCTGCCTCTTGGGAGCCATCCATCCATGTTTTTCCCGTTAAAAAGCTTGGTAGTTTGAGACATTCTTCATTCCTCCGGAATTTGATTGACAGATTTTGCGAAATAGGATATCCTATTAAGGTAACATACATAATTGATAGGCTGTTTCGCCGCTATGGGCGAGCTGCCTTTTCTAAGAGGAGATAATGAACCATAAGAAACAAGGGCTCTTATATTCCTGTCTATCTCTGCTGATGTGCCTAACTGTGATTTGGACGTTGGCATTCCTGCAGCTAGACGAAGGGGTTGTCGCATCGGATGATGCCCGCACGCCTTTTGCGGAAGGGTGCGTCAAGTGCCATGGCAATGAACCGGCATATCAGGAATGGAAAAACGCGGGACATGCGAAAGCACTTGTCAATCTACATGCTGGACCTTACCCGGTTGTGCGTTCCTGCCTGAGCTGCCATTCGTCCGGGTACGAGCTTTTCATTGACAGGGTTTACCCTGGGCATCAGTATAATCTAGAGACGGCGGTGAACGCTGTGGGTTGTTCATCATGTCACTCTCATAGTAGTAAAACGGAACACCTTTTGGTGAAGCCTGCGAAAAAATTGTGTGTAAGCTGCCATAAAATGGACTGCGGTTGTGCCGGTGCTGGTACTGTGCATCAATCCCAATCCGAGATGTTTCTGGGGCGTGATGGTGCCGGTGTCAAACGGATGCCGTCGCCGCATGTGCGTGCCATGAAAAAACGGTGCGTGCACTGCCACATGGCAAAAACGGAGCCGGAGACGGTTGCCCAACACGGTGGCCATACGTTCGTCGCTGAGCTGTCGTTTTGCAGCAGTGCGGGTTGTCACGATAGCCCGGATAACGACATGGCGGTGAAACTTCCAAAGTACCGTGCCGAAATTGAGGCGAAGATGCTTGCAGTTAAAACGATGTTAGACAATGCGGTAGACAAAAATTCGCAAGCGTATAAGGATGCGAAGTTGAACTACGACATGGTAAAAGGCGATAGCGGTTATGGTCTTCACAATATGCCGTATGCGAACGCGCTGCTGGATTATAGTCTGTCGCTCAAATCCGCATTGGAGTAGCGAGCGTATCTATCTGCTCTGCTGGGGCATTTGCCTGGTTACTGTGTGCCGTTGAGTGCTGCTTTTAGCGGTACATCCTTATCTTGCGGTAGATAGTAGCTGAGCGGTTCGGTGACAACGCCGATGAGCTGCTTCTGAATTGGATTGCATTTTGCGATGAGTGAGTCAGGCATGGTGATGTAATCCATGGGTTTGACCCATCGGTATGCGTATCCCATAAAGATGGTTTTGCGTGGCATGCCGGACCAGTTGTGCCCGATTCCGTGCCAGGTCCGCTGTTCGAAGAGGAAAGCGTCGCCTGGTTTGATGTTCATAGAAATAGCGCCGCGTGCCCATCCGGTATCCGGATCAGTTGCAGGTCGGCCGGAGAGTCGGTTACTGCCGGGTACAAGAACGGTTGCCCCGGAAGCCGGGTCTGACTGGTCGCTGATAGCATAAGCAATTTTGAGCATGATGCGCGGGTGCGGTTCCTGCATTTCCCTATAAGATGTGCCGCCATCTCGATGTAGCCCGATTCGGTTTTTAACCTCGGTGGGCGGCTCCTCTTTAGACGGAAGTACAATAAGATGTGAGGTTATCATCTGCACATTCCAATTGAGTACGCCGTATGCTAGTGGGACTGTTTTATCCCAATCAAGCAGCTGGAGGAACGCTTCATGATGGGTGATGCAATTACGGAGATTGAGTTTACCGCCAGTTTCGAGGCATCCGGCAGCTGCTTGTGCAGCATAGACTTCATCAACAGCGGCATCAATTTCCGCGACGACATCTGGGGGTAAAGCGTTTTTAATTAAAAGATAGCCGTTGTTTTCAACGAACTGTTTTTGCTCGGGCGTAAGTATTACTTCCTGAGTCGTATCCATTTTTTATCCTCTCTTTAGCATCGCCTTTAAATCGATGGTGGCTCTGATTCACCTTGCCGATTTAGGCGTGTCAAAATGATTACGTTGACACTGTTATGAATGTGTCTGCATGAAAGTATATAGTGATTTAAGAAAAATATCAAGTAAAAAAATAGTTTCACGAGAAACCCAAATTGCAAACAACTTCTTCCGAGCGAAATTCTAGAGAGCGCGTGTCTGAATCTGTTTTGCGGTGTGCGTCGAGAATCGGTGCGACAGGGCGTGCGATTTTCCTCGGTACTACCCTTATTATTCCTAACGTTTACTGGATCCTGGATTCTGCGGGGCAAGGCTATCCGACCACTATCTCCCTCTATTTTAACGTCATTTTCTGCGTTTTTATTTTGACGTGTTTTAATTTTATATTATCTCGGTTCAGGAACAGTTTTCTCCAAAAACTGGCGCTTGGGCGTGGGGAATTGCTGACGGTTTACGTCATGTTGACGATAGCCTCCTCATTAGCTGGGCACGATGTACTTCGGGTTTTAATTCCGATGATTCCGTATGCTTTCTGGTATGCGACAGCGGAAAACGATTGGGCAGATCTATTTCATCGGTACATCCCGGATTGGCTGGCGGTTAAGGATCGTGCTTTTTTGACAGAGTATTATAGAGGAGAATCGACTTTTTACCGTTCAGAGTTTATAGAAGGATGGCTTCCGACAACGTTGGCTTGGGGTGGTTTCTTATGCGCGATGGTTTTCTTGATGGTTTGTATCAATAGCCTGGTGCGTAAACAGTGGACAGAACATGAGAAGTTGAGTTACCCAATCATTCAATTGCCGCTGGAGTTGAGCGGCAGTGGGCGTTCGGGTCTGCTGACAAATAAGATGATGTGGGTCGGTTTCGGGATAGCTGGTGCGATTGACATCCTTAACGGTCTTCACTATCTGTATCCAACGGTTCCGAGTTTGGGTGGCCGTTTGTATGATCTGCGTCCCCTATTTACGCAAAAACCGTGGAGTGCAATAGGCTGGACACCGATCGCTGTGTTTCCGTTTGCCGTAGGGATAGCGTTCTTTATTCCGCTTGATTTATCGTTTTCCTGCTGGTTTTTCTATCTATTTTGGAAGGTGGAACGGATCTTTGGGGATGCGTTAGGTGTGCGTGGGATGCCGAATTTTCCGTTCACAGATGAACAATCGTTTGGGGCATATCTAGGTCTGTTTGTGCTTGCGATATTGGCGACGCGAAAACACCTCGGCCGGGTGTGGCGGCGGCTCTTTCAGTCGACTTCGAAGAGTAAGAGTCTGATCAACGATTCGGCTGAGCCGATGTCGTATCGTGCGACCGTCTTAGGGTTGTTAGTAAGTCTAATCTTCATCGTAGGTTTCTGTAAAGTGGCTGGGATGTCGATGTGGGTAATTTTGGTATTTTTCGGTATCTACTATGCAATTTCGACAGCAGTGACGCGTATGCGTGCTGAATTGGGTTCGCCTGTGCACGATTTGCACTTCATCGGTCCTGATGAGATGATGCCTCGGATATTTGGTACGCGTCTGCTCGGTCCGCAAAATTTGACGATGTTCGCGTATCTCTTCTTTTTTAATCGTGCGTACCGTGGGCATCCGATGCCTCATATTTTAGAAGGATTTAAGTTGGCAGAGCGGACTGGGATTTCAAATAGACGTTTGCTGGTTGCGATGTGTATCGCTATTGTTATTGGGACGTTCGCCTCGTTTTGGGCGTTCTACCATATTTCATATATTGAAGGCGCGCGCGATTGGTTTGCCGGGCATCCGTTTAACCGTCTCCAGAGCTGGCTGTCTTCTCCGAAGGCCCCGGATGTTCCCGCAATTTTTGCGATGTGTATCGGTTTTTTAATTACGTGCGTGTTGATGGTTTTACGGATGCAGCTATTTTGGTGGCCGTTCCATCCCGCCGGGTTTGCTATCTCTAGCAGCTGGTCAATGAATGTGTTCTGGTTTTCAATTCTGGTGAGTTTTGTTCTGAAGTGGCTTATTCTGCGTCATGGGGGTGTTAGCACGCATCGCAAATTGATTCCGTTATTCCTGGGTCTTATTTTAGGCGAGTTCATTGTGGGTAGTGTGTGGAGTTTGATTGGTATTACGTCGGATCGGCCGATGTATCGGTTTCTGTTTTAGGCGGACGTTCTTGCTGGGCTGTATGGCTGTATCAGGAGGTAGGGGCCTTCCACAAGTAATGAGTTGGAAAAGGAATCGGCGTGGACGTTGAGCATGCTGGAGGCACCGACTGTCTCGATTTCGGACAGTGGCGGCTCATTCTAATAAGAGAAAGAGGTGTGATGGCATTCAGCACTGTGCCGACTCACCATCAACCTCTGGTTTTATCTTTGGCTGTTCATAAGCCGAGCTGCGTGCAGCTCGGAAGAGGTAAAGGGGTAAAGATTTAAGGCGTGACAGCCCTCGCGCACCGGAACCCGCCGAGGCCGAGCGCGGTCCAAGGTAAATACTCGCCGCGATTAGCGGCACGCAGGAAACGAGTACTATTGATCCAGCCACCGCCGCGCAACACGCGAGCAGAATAAATATTTGTGTAGTCATCTACAATCTCATCCAGATTCGATATGGTGTTCACGTCGCTCAGCGGATTTCGAGACGGCGAATTAAAATAGAAATCCGAATCATACGCATCCAGACACCACTCGCGAACGTTCCCGGCCATGTCGAACAGCCCATACCCGTTCGCAGCATAACTCCCCACAGCCGTTGTATCGTTTACATTAAGACCGTAGTTCGCATCGTTCGGCGCTATCGTGTCTCCCCACGGGTATTTCTTACCAACTAACCCACCCCGTGCCGCTTTCTCCCACTCCGCCTCAGTGGGCAGGCGTTTACCGGCCCAAGCAGCATACGCCATCGCACCATACCACGGAACATACGTCACGGGATGGTTCGCCTTACCCGAAGGATAGTTATTACCGTCCCAATGGCTTAGGTAATCACCATCATGGCGGACAGCCGGAACCCGCCCCTTCTGCCACTGCGGGTTCGCCAGCACAAAACGTTTGTACTCCAGATTCGTCACCTCGTGCGTGTCCATGTAGAACGCGTCCACATGCACCGTGTGCACAGGCTGTTCATCACTACCGGCATCGGCATCGTTGCTGCCCATCTGGAATGCACCACCGGGGATGAGCACCATGCCTGCCGGCGGCGGCTTGGCTTTTGCTTTGACCTGGTAAGTCAAAGTCAGGCTGCCTGCACCATTTGACCAGTTGAGCCGCAAGTTCAGCGCACCGCGGCTAAAAGGACCTGAGATGGTCCGAGTCCTACCCACACCGGATACAGAACCCTCACTGGTGCTGACATCGCCCGGATCGGTGTCAAAGTTTAATATGATGCTCCCATCTTCCGCAAGCTCACCACCGGACGGTGTCACGCTTTCGATCGCGGCGGGAGCCTCCTCTTCTTCAGCATCATCTTCAATAAATCCGCAGCTGAGCAGGCAAACCGCCAGCGAAGTGGCCATCAATAAAACTAAGATTCTAAACATTACTGCTACGCTTTTATTAGTCATTACAGCCCTCCAAACCGTTGAAACTTTTTTATTACACACAAATGCCGCGAAACGCCCGCGGCTAACGGATGCCGGAATCTCTTCAAGAGCATCCGCGGTATTGTCTATATTCTTGAAAATAGATAAGATTTTCCCGGGTATACCGGCACTTGTCCCGACAATCTCTCACGCTTTTGGCAACAAGGCACACATAACACATCTCAACTCACTAAAATTTTACCCTATTTATAACTGGTTTTTTTGACTAAAGGATAGTTATTACCGTTCCAATATTTTAGGTAATCACCATCGTGGAGTGCACGGGGGATACGCGTCTTTTGCCATTGGGGGTTCGCCAGCACAAACCGCTTGTATTCCAGATTCGTCACCTCGTGCGTGTCCATGTAGAACGCGTCCACATGCACCGTGTGCACAGGCTGCTCGTCATTACCGGCATCGGCAGCCTCGCTGCCCATCCAGAATTTGCCCCGAGGGATCCGCACCATACCATCAAAAGGCGTGGGCGTGTCACCGCAACTCAAAACGGTCACTGCACACGCCAGCACCATTGAAATTCTCTTATCAGACATCAAAACGCTCCAAATTATTGAAACATTTTTATAAAAACGGAACACTCCGCTCACTCTGCCAGGGCGTTCGGTGCGTGCGTTTCTATAGTTCTAACGCCTGTAGGAATGCTTGAAAACTATCGGCTTTGACGGCTGTCAGCAGCAGTTGCTCGAGGTGTTCTAGGTTAGAAAGCGTTTCGAGTTGCTGCGTGGCAGTGTGTATGTCACAATGAGGGAATCGCGCATTGAGGACGGCGGTTATATTTTTGATAGCCGTCTGGCACGCCCCTTTTTCTATGCCTCGTTCCATCCCTTGTGCTATGCCTCGTTCCATCCCTTGTGCTATGCCTCGTTCGAAGAGGAATTCGGCCATTGTCTCTGCCATAGGTGCTACCTCCATGTCACGCGTATGCCGGGCTACCAGCTCTATCAACTCTTCCTGTTCTTCCTTTGAACGCCGATGCACAATCAGCGATACCAGATACATTATCGCTTCCCGCCGCTGCCCTGAATCCACCGCATCAAGTGTCGCCAACTGCGTCAAAGTCTCCACTAAGGCACGGCTTATAGACGCTTTGTCCGAATCTCCTTGTTGCAGCACTCTCATCAGCCACCCGAACGGATGCGCCGCCTCTGTCAGCGTCGCCTTGTCTGTGCGGTTCAGATTCAGAAACAGGATGTCAAATCTCGGAACGAATCGAGAGAGCGCCGCAGGCAGATTCATCATCGCCTCAAGTGTCAGAGGCTTTTCCCACCGCCGCTCCCCCGTGTAAAACACCACGGGCAGAATCGGCGGCAATACACGCTCTCTTCTCGGCACCTTCTCGGCCGCCCACCGCCGCCGCTCTGCGTCCCAAATCAGCATCATGTAGAAAAGCACACGAAATCCCATCGTCGCATCTACCGTCGATTGATGTTCAATCAGCAGATAGAGGAGCAGCTCCTCCGCACCCTCATCACCATCACTTTTGAAGGGCACCCGATACACAATGTCTGCCTCTTGTTCTCGGAGCGTGGCGGGCAGCAGGCTCCTATTGATTAGAACCAGCTGCTCAAATTGGCTGTGCATTCCCACCTTTTATGCACAGCCTTTTTTTTATTATTCTACAAACAACGTCGGTTCGCCCAACCCGACGTGGTCACAAAAGGTACCTTCTAACTCGTCTACTAAGATTGTGAGTTTATCTGTTCCTTTAGGTATATTGAATTCAATATACGTTCCATTATGTTCAGGGCGTAATTCTTCCGATTGGTATATTAATTTCTGATCGGAATATGCTAAAAGTCTCACTTTACCGGCACAGGTTGGGTGGGTGATGGCGAAATATGTGCCGAAGCGAGCCGGTTCTATTTCTGAAATATCATACTTAATAACACTGGGCGCATGCACATATATCCAGTGTTCCCAGACAAACATTTCTGGGAAGTTTTGGAAAGCTCCAGGTTTTTCTGTTCGTGTGCCATCTGGATATTGCTCCCACACATATTCTCTCCAGCCCCCCCATTCGTCTATCCCATTGACAGGGATTAAAGAATTTGCAGAGTTGTGTGTAAGAGTAAGAAGTATATCGGCAGGTGGCGACACTACAGGCATCACCGCTTTTTTTCCCCGATCGCAGCTCGTGATGGAAACACACACCACTGCGATTAGCAACAAGTTCAGAATGATTACACTTTTTCTATTCATTAAAAACTCCTTATTTTGTAGTTGTTGAAGTTCCTGCAAACAATGTCGGTTCGCCAAAGACGAAGTGGTCACACAAGCTTCTTTCTAACTCGTTTACTTCTATTATGAGTATCTTTGTCCCTAAAGGTATATCAAATTCAATATACGTTCCTGAATCCTGAAGACGCAATTCTTTGGATTGGTATATATATTTCCGATCTGAAAATGCTAAAATCTGCATCGATGCAGCACCGTTGTTCTCAGGATTGACGAGGGCGAAATATGCACCAAACCGAGTCGGTTCTATTCCTGAAATATCATATTTCAGCACGCTGGTTGCATGTGAATATATCCAGTGCTCCCAGAAATGCCTTTCTGGAAAGTTTTTGTAAGAAGGTGGTTTTGGTGTTTGTGTGCCATCTGGTCTTTGCTCCCACACCCCCGCAACCCAGCCACTCCATTCAGGGAAATGATTGATGGGGATTAAAGAATTTGCAGAGTTGTGTGTAAGCGTAAGGAGAATATCATCGGCAGGTGGTTCCTCGGCAGGTGGTTCTGGTGGCACGACTACATACCTCACCTCTTTATTTCCGCCACATGAAGTGAGCGACACACACAACACTGCGATAAGCAACAAGTTAATTATCGTTACCACGATGCCTTTTTTCGGGTTCATCCAATCTTTCATTTCAAAATATCCTTTCGGACGATGTGTCCGTTGTCGATGCGGTTATCGCATCGGTTAGGTTTATAAGTCATTATCGGTTTGATTGCGGGCGGGCAGGCGTGCAGGGGCCCGGGGCCTCCGCAAGTGAACACCGCACGCACAAGAAAAAAAGCCCGCAACGGCACCCACCGTCCGAGACGGGAGGCGTGCAGGCATAAGAAAGCAGCGACGAAGGTAGATGTAGATGCTGCCTGAGTTAATAAAAGGGTTAATTTACGTGAAGTAAGGGGGGGGGGGTCAATCGTCTTAACAGGGACTTAAAACACACGACAGCACTGCGTACGCACGCGTTCGCACCAAAACTACAACCCCGCACCACGGGGCAGCTCGTTCTACTTATGGGGTACACGGACTCTCGGTATTTCATCTGTTCGATTTTTCCCTGTCTGATTCAAGTGAATGCATTTTATTAGAAAACAACGTTTTTTGTCTGACTCAAAGGTTAGTTTGCATTATCGCATAACGAACGTTTGTTTGTCAACTCTTTTTTTCCGAAATAAAAAATCAACGAAAACATTCTATCAGAAAACAACGCTTTTTGTCAAACTTTTTTTTGCCTGACTTAGATGTATTGAATCATAACAACGTAAATCTCTGGCGAGATTTGTGCTAAGGCGTTCATTAAAGCAGGCGGTGTTGCGCTGAAATATACAAATATCTGCCATGGGTGGCGAGCATGGAGAGATAACCCCAAAAAGAAAAGCCGCCGATTACGAAACAGGAAATAGGCGGTTTTTCTATTAGGAGCTCACAGATGCCTGAGACTCATGTTCTCTGCGTTTCCACTTTTCTCAAATTCTATTCATCGGATTCATCCGGATAGTCAATAGACCAGTTGCCACGTCCATCACCTGAAGGTACATCGCGCCAGAGTGCCAAGAAATGCTCGGGAGCGTTGTGCTCCACGAGATGTGCGATAAATAACTGGTGCAATTCCGTAACGAGAGCCCCATTGTCTTCAGCGATGTTGTTCTCTGCTAATAGATCAACGGACAGATCAAAGAGTTCGGGTGTGCCGTTCTCCCCGATAGGTGCGTAACCCCAACGTTCGGTGGCGAGGAAAGGCGTTGTTGCACGGCGTGGTACAGTGCCATCCCGTGCGGCGATGTGGCAGCCTGTTACCGCGTAATCACGATGCTGCGAATCACCGCTCAGGAGTGCAGTTGCGAAGGAACGTCCTTCAAACGGTTTGGGCGGTTCAACACGGACACCTGCCAATTCGCAAAGTGTTGGCATAATATCCATAGGTTGTGCAATAAGTTCTAGGCGTTGTCCACAAGGTACATCTGCGCCTGCAATTAGGAACATCTCGTGGTTAATCTCTGGATAAGTGGGCCAGTAGCGCGGGTCTTCCGGGTCTATGTTAGATTTGCCAGTCCGTCCGTGTTCACCAATTGACATTCCGTGGTCAGACATAACAACGAGGAGGGTATCGTTCCATAACTCCAGATCCGCCACCTTCTCAAGGATCCGCCCAATATGCCGGTCTACGAGTTCGGATTCCGCAGCATAATGCGCCCATAAGTTGTGCAGCTCTGCATCAGTATAGAGTGAGGACATCCCGTAGTTCGGATGGAGCATCGGTGCGCCTGTGTAATCCTGATCGTAACGTTTGACGATATATTCAGGCGGATCCCAGGGTTCATGCGGGTCGAAGAAATCCACCCAGAGGAAGAAGGGACCCGAGCGGTAATTTTCCTCTAACCATCGAATTGTGGTTTCCGACGTTCTGCCGGAGAACGTTTCAGCCTCATACTGATAATAGCGGTTTGTCCACCGGTGTGTATTAGGCAAGGTATTGCCCCTGAATGAAGGGTGGGGTCGCGTTTTCTCATCTGGCATGACAGTTTGAATCGGGTCATTGAGATGCAGTAACGGTTTATCGCCTTCTTGCCCACGGTGTTGGAACGCGGCATCAAATCCGTGTTGGAACCGTGTGTTGAAAAGATGCGGACAATCACAGATGAGCTGCGTAGCATAACCCTGCGCGCTTAGCAATTGTGCGATATGGTTCGGGCCACTCTGATCGATCGGTTGCCATGGGTAGTGTGGCCATCCGACCGTTCCGGTGGCAACATCTGTGCGATGCGGAACCGTCGGAAAGCTGCTCATATAGAATTTGTCAATAGCAGTTGCGCGCTCTGCCTCAAATCTATCCAGCTGCGGGGTCCGAATCGGCCGCTCCGCCCGTTCTCCTAAATTGTCATAGCGGAATGTATCTGTAATCAACAAAATGATGTTTTTCATAATTTTCGTGTTTTTGCCTCCTTATTTTGTATAGTGGCGTACCCTGCGGGTTTTTGTCATGTTAAAGTCCCTATAGATTTCGTCACCGGCGGATAAACTGATTCAGACCTCCTGTTGTGTTGTTTGTAACAGAAATGTTGTTACCACAAGTAGTGTCACAATTACTGCGGCGGCCACGGTAATAGAGAGCTGCGTAGCGATGAAGCATGGAAAAAAGAGAATTGAACCAATCATTGAACCCTTTAACGCGAAATAGCCATTTTTTTCATTGGGCTGGAGATAGAGCGGGATGCGGGTTGCAATCGTAGCAACAATGCCCAAAACCACCCAAATGGCATAAGAACTGTGAGCAAGCGGTTGTTCTACCCAGTATGGTAGCAACGCGACAGCGAATGCTACTACTGTTGCTGTCGCAGATAGGATTAACGCCGCTCGGATGCCGAGTTGAAGCGGTGTTGTGGTGATGCCGAGTTGCTTATCGCGCGAAAGATCTTTGAAAGTCGTTGTAATGTGCGTGCCGAAGTCGTAAAGTGTCGTTGCACCGAATGCGTACCATACCAAGCGCGGGACCTCGCCGCTCACAACCAGTGCCCCGAAGATATTTAACAGTCCAATCCCTAAAGGCAGGGTAAGACTCCCTAAGATACCGCGCGCTTTGAAAATGGCATTATAGAGATGCGAAATTGCGACCAGGCCCATCACTAAAAGTCCGGCTTTGAAGTTCAGCCAAAAGCCGATTAAGACACAGACACCGTAGATAATGCTCGCAGGTATCATTACCTGCCGCGGGGTTAACCGCTGAGACGGGAGCGGACGCTCTGGGTTCGTCAAACTATCTGTTTCACGGTGGAAGTAATCATTTTTCATCATTCCGGCGAAGTAACCGCATAGTGCGATCAGCAACGCTACTGCTACACGCCACGTGAAACTTCCTTCGCTTGCAATGAGTGCACCTGGCAGTGTAGCCACTATCGGAATCGCAAAGAGCGGATAGCGGATGAGTTCTAGATAGGCTTTGAATCGATGCATTTTTTTTACAAGATACAGATATAAATGACGCTGAAAAATCCTATAGGGAAGTAGGTGGTTCCGTTTATCTAGAAGTTCTCTTGTTGGATCCCTGCTTCTGAGACGCGCGTGGTTCTCGGGTCTAAAGTCTCATCAACACTATAAAATTGATTGCTTTGGGTACCTATAGCAAGTTCCGTGACATTGGGGCCAACCTGCTTGTTCCCACTGATAAAATTGTCCCGGAGCCTTCCACCATCATAGACTGCCCATCCGACGTTCATTGTGATATTGTTAGAAGTAATCTCCGGTGAAGCAGTGGAATAACAGACGATGGCGTGTTGGTAATTTGCACGGATCTCGTTGTAAAAGATACGCGGGCGGGAATCATCCTCGCAAATGATGCCGTACTCGTTAGCTGCGAAAGCGTTGTGTTCGATTTGTGGTGCGGACGAACCGCGAAATTGCATCCCTGTTCCGTTCCTATTGAACTCGTTATTGGTAATAGTCGGATTACTATTTTCACACAGTATGCCTATATTATTGATGCTGAAGAGACACCTCTCAATCTGAACTGTATCCGCGCCGATCGTAATACCGGCAGTAGCATGTTGGATTCGACAATACGTTAGACGGCTGTTCGGGCTCTGCGGGTCGATCTGAATGCCGGCCCAATCACCTGCCTTTGGGGGTACCGCGGTTGTCGTTAAAGTTGCTTCTGCCATTGCTGCGGGGACGGTTGCTGATTCTGTTTCAGTTTCCGGAAGAGGCTCCTGTTTTCCTAAGGAACCGAAGACTATCATCAAGTCCGGAGATCCTTCTGCGTAGAGTTCACCTTGCACAAGAAGTTGACTCGGGGCCTCCAACGGCTCAAAACCGACGATAGTTCCGGAACGGATAGTCAACGTTATACCTTGTGGCACAATTACGGTGCCGGTAATGTACACTCGACCGTCCCATACTTCATTTTCTGTCAATTCCCCAGATTTCTCCACGATAGCTGAACTTCCAGCCATAGAATCAAAATTGAACGCGCTGCCTTGACATCCGAAATGGAAACAGGTTAGGGCAAAGGTCAAGATGATTTTTACTGTTGCTCTTTTCATAGTAGTTTAATGATGCTTATAAAATATTTTTGAGACGTTTATAAGCCCTTTCTAAAGTTGCTCTTTTCATAATAACTTCATGATACCGCAAAAGATAGTTTTGTTCAAGAGTTTTGACAGAAGTTTTTGTTAACTGCGAAAAAATTTGACATTCTAGATAAAATTTGCTATAATATTATAATTAGAAATAACTGTGCAGTTTTATAACGCAAGTGCCAACATACAAAGGATACCCTTCCGATGTTTGAGAGTTTAAGCAATAGATTGCAAAACACTTTAAAAAAACTAAAAGGACAAGGGCGTTTAACAGAGAGTAATATCTCGGATGCCCTGCGTGATGTCCGGCGCGCACTTCTGGAAGCAGATGTTAACTATAAAGTCACACGTGAGTTTATAGAGCAGGTCAAAGCACGTTCTCTTGGCCAAGAGGTGTTGGGCAGTCTCACTCCTGAGCTCCAAATTGCCCGCGTAATTGGGGAAGAGTTAACCCAATTGATGGGTGCTGAAGCAGAAAAGATCTGTGTTGCACCCAGCGGTCCAACCGTTGTGATGCTCGTTGGACTGCAAGGTGCAGGCAAAACCACAGTTGCTGCGAAATTGGCACTCAAATTTCGCAAAGAGGGACGCAACCCATTACTAGCTGCCGCCGATGTTTACCGTCCGGCTGCTATTAAGCAGCTGCAGGTACTTGGTGAACAGACTGGAACCCCCGTTTTTTCAATGGGTACGGATGTCTCTCCAGTTAATATTGCAAAGGCATCGGTCAAAGAGGCATTGGTGCGCGGGCAGAACTGTGTAATTGTAGACACAGCGGGCCGCTTACACATTAATGAAGAATTAATGGGCGAACTGTGCGGTATCAAGGAAGCAGTGAAGCCCTCAGAAATCTTACTCGTGGTTGATGCAATGACCGGGCAAGATGCCGTAAATGTTGCAGAGCACTTCAACACCGAATTGGATATTGATGGGGTTATCCTCACAAAAATGGATGGCGATGCCCGCGGTGGCGCGGCTCTCTCTATTCGTCACATTACGCAGAAGCCGATTAAGTTTATCGGGGTCGGTGAGAAAATTGAGGCAGCGGCATTAGAAGAGTTTCATCCAGAACGGATGGCATCACGTATTCTAGGTCAGGGCGATTTTCAGACGCTGCTCGAAAGAGCAGAAGAGGTTTTCACTGAAGACCAGGCAAAAGCACTCGAGCGAAAACTCACAGAGAATAAAGGCCTAGATTTTAATGATTTTCTCACGCAGCTTGACCAAATTAGAAATATGGGACCCTTGGAACAGTTGATGGATATGATTCCGTTTAAAAATCAATTGCCTGTCAAGGATCTCAAGTCTGATGAGAGTCAACTCAAGTACGCAAAAGCGATTATCCAATCAATGACCCCCGAGGAACGTCAGAGCCCGTCTCTGTTAAATAGGAGCCGGAAAATCCGAATTTCCAAGGGCAGTGGCACAACGGTCAATCAGGTAAATAATTTAATAACTCAACTTCGGATGATGAACCGTATGTTAAACCAGCAGACAGCGATGGCGATGCCGCAAATGCGGGCAAAAGTTGGAGCACTACCTCGCTCGAATCGTAAAGGGAGAAAGCCCCGGCGACGCAAACGCCGCAGATAACGAAACCCCTTGCAGCAGCTCGCTTTGTTCGCACACACGGATACTAGGAGGTATTTTTTGGCAGTTAGAATTAGATTACAACGGCACGGCAGAAAGAAACGGCCTTTTTATAAACTGGTCGCCGCTGATGCACGTGCACAAAGAGATGGTGCTTTTTTAGAGCATCTCGGGCATTACAATCCCATAACCGAGCCGGCCGACGTTTTCATTGATGAAGAGAAAGCCTTAAAATGGCTCAGAAATGGGGCACAACCTTCCGACACTGCAAAACGGTTGCTTTCTAAGCAGGGAATCTGGAAGAAATTTACCTATGAGAAACTTGGGAAACCTTTGCCTGAAACTGAAGATGCAGAAGAACCGAATGAAGACGTTCAAACCGGAGATACCGAAACGGATGTCTTGCTCACAGAAGCAGCCCCGGAACCAGAAACAGAGTAAAAACTTTCGCACGTCTCATCAACTTCAATGACTTTTTTCGTAAGAGAGCTGAGCTCAATTTAAGCAACAAATTATAAGGGCGCTTGCCCGCACCTGCCCGTTCGGGGTAAGCATTCCAAAGTTATTATCGAAATGGCAAAAAGACCTTCACATGATGCACTGAGGATGTTAAACGCCAAACTCGCCTGATCGATAACTTATAGAAAAAATATGTTCAAAAATTTGATTGAATACATCGTAAAAGCGCTCGTTGATTATCCAGATCAGGTAGTGGTTCAAGAAATAACTGGCGAAACCGTAGTTATTATTGAATTGACGGTGAGTGACGAAGATTTAGGGAAAGTCATCGGTAGATATGGACGAACACTTAAAGCAATAAGAAGCGTACTCTATACTGCGGGATTGCGTGCCAATAAAAAAGTCATTCTTGAATTGATTGAATCCGCTGAGCCGGAAGAAGCACTCGCTGATGGCGCGCAACATGAAGATTGATATCCTCGCTCTATTCCCAGAGATAATCGCCCCAGCATTGCAAACAGGTATCCTGAGGCGTGCTGAAGCGGCAAATAAACTCACCGTCAACCTCTATAATCTTCGAAGTTGGGCGACGGATAAACATCAATCCGTTGATGATTATCCTTACGGCGGCGGGGCAGGCATGATTCTCAAACCGGAACCTATCTGGGCGGCAGTTAAGGAATTAAATCCGCAGGCGACTGCACATATTATATACATGACCCCCCAAGGCAAACCGTTGACGCAGGCCCTTGTGGAGTTATTGTCCTTGGAAACGCACCTCATACTTTTATGTGGACGTTACAAAGGGATTGATGAACGTGTCCGCCATAAACTGATAAAAACCGAAATTTCAATCGGTGATTATGTCTTAAGCGGCGGTGAAATTGCTGCGCTTGTCTTAATTGATGCCATGGCACGTGTGCTCCCAGGCGTACTCGGCGATTACGAATCGGCACAAGTGGATTCGTTTAGCCATGAGCTGCTTGATCATCCGCATTACACGCGCCCAGCTGTCTTTGATGGAATGAGCGTACCAGAGGTGCTTTTAAGTGGGAATCACGAAAACATTCAAAAGTGGCGCTATGCCGAGGCACTGAGGCGGACAGCAAAACGCCGTCCCGAGCTCGTTCACAAACTTGAGCTCACCGAAGACGATATCGCCATTCTTGAACAGCTGGATTGATACACTAAAACATCAATTTCTTATGAACTTCTGCCCTCTCCTTACGCATCCGTTAACGAACGATTGGGAACGCAGCCGGGCAGCCACTAACGCAACTGAGAATAAGGAGTAATAAAAAATGAACTTGATTGAGTCTGTTGAAAGTCAATATATAAAAAGTGACATTCCGGAGTTCGGAGCCGGAGATGTCATCCGGGTTAATACCCGCATCCGTGAAGGACAGAAAGAACGAATTCAGGCGTATGAAGGTACTGTGATTCGTCGTGCACACGGTGGGGCACGGGAGACGTTTACAGTCCGACGCATTGCCTTTGGCACCGGAAGCGAGCGAACATTTCCGCTTCACTCCCCCAATATTGAAAGCATTCAGGTGGTTCGATACGGGGCTGTCCGACGTGCAAAGCTGTACTACCTGCGCGAACGGACCGGTAGAGGGGCTCGTGTTAAAGAACGGAGAAGATAGCAGGTCCCAAGGCACATAAGGCATTTAGTTTTACAAATTGGCTTTATCTGTGTGAATATTTTTTCTGACATTGCAGAAAACGCATATGATATCTCATAAAGACCTTATTTTGTAATCCCGAAAATTAGAAGCGAGAAAACTAAATCGCGCTGCAAGACACAAGGGTAGCAGGTTAAATTATCTTTGGCGAAAATCGGCAAGATGACGAAATTAACATATTTGTCACGTAGGCATATAAATCCAATTTTCAAATACAATGCTTTTGAGCAGGCTTGCCGGCAAGACGGTTATAAGCAAATTGCCGGTATTGATGAGGCAGGTCGTGGTGCCTTGGCAGGACCGGTCATCGCCGCTGCAGTGATTCTGCCACCTCTGCGGCAGATTAACGGTTTGCGGGATTCAAAGCAGCTCACAGTGATGCAACGTGAACGATTAGTCGATGAAATCCAACAGACGGCTATCTCAGTCGGGATCGGTTCAGCTGACAGCGAAGCCATCGATCAGTCGAACATCTTAGAGGCAACGCTTTTAGCAATGCAGGAAGCAATTACAAAACTCACCCCTCAGCCTGATTACCTCCTGGTCGATGGCTTGGATTTGCCGGAAACAGATATTGCAGGGCAGCCAATCGGCAAAGCAATCCCGAGAGGAGATCGTTTGAGCCCTTCCATCGCCGCAGCTTCCGTTATTGCCAAGGTCACGCGCGACCGGTTGATGGAGGAAAAATTCCATAGTACCTATCCCAACTACGGGTTCCGGCAACACAAAGGGTATCCGACTGTGCAACATCGGCAGGCAATAGAAAAGTTTGGACCTTCACAGATCCACCGGCGCACCTTTAAACTGATTGCAGAGTGAAAAAGAAAAATCACGCCATAAATTAATTGTAAGTGCGAATTTTAAGCATTTCCGCTATGTATCTAACAGTCTTTTGTCGATTAAAGCGATAGAGATTGCTTGATGTGAATGTTCACGCGCTTATCCGGTTAGAAACACTCGAGGCGGTAACCTCCAGCAAAATAGTTTCGAGATACTTCCTGCCAACGAGCCCTGAAGGCTTTAATCGATCCGGGCAAAGTTGCTCTTAACTGTCCAAAATGCTATGCATCCCAGTGTTCCAGCCCAAGGAGTCTCTTTCCTAGGGGTGTCAATTCTGCGGTCTTGCCGTGGTAATGTTCTTTCTCTTTCTGCTCTTTTCCAAGTCCGGTTAGCCGTTCCTTCCAGCCCTCAATGCGGTGATTTCGCGCTTGCTCATTCGCATTTTGCGGTGCAGGTGACATTGTGATATATTGCGCCATACGCGGACGCTCAGCCGAGTTTGGGCTACTTCCGTGCGGTAACGCACTGTGCCAGATAACCAAATCACCTGCTTTTCCCTCAACAGGCACTGCCTCATGCTGGTAATCGCGAATAACTCTCCGCGGTTCTGCATCAGACGGCAGGTTCTTTAACCAGTCTTCCAATTTTTTATGAAAACCCGGTATACACGTAAACGCTCCCTGATTGCCAGGCGTATCAGCAAGGTATAGAACACCTTGGACTTTTAAGCGAACTGGCATATTGTCCAGTGACATGTCCCAGTGCAGATAGGGCCCGGTGAACTTGCAGTCTGGACGCTCAGGCGGATTCATGCTCGCGCGGTCAAAGCTAACCCAAAGTTTATCTGTCCCCCAAATCTCTGAGAACGCTTGATGCACGCGTGGATATTGGCGATTGTCCCATAAAGCCTGATGTTGATAGATTTCCACCATGATGCTCTTTCTTGGCGGAGTCGGGTACCAACTCTCCGGATTGTCACGCTCCATCTCCAGGAAATCCCACACAGCTTGTTCGGCGGCACGGCAATTCTCAAACGGAACTGCTTCTCGGACAACAACGTACCCGTTTTCTTCCCAAAATTCGAGATCTTCTGTGTCAAAAACTGGCATGAGTTTCTCCTTCTAAAATTACGAAAAAGTGAGGTAGCAAAGTACTGAAGCTCAGATCTGCATGTCCCATCCTTGCTCTGTTTCATAGCCACCAAGTTACTGAAATTCTGCTACTTTATCTAGCCACAGATTATACGCCAAAAACGTGAAAAAGTCAAATTTTTAGGAAACGAAAGGAACCGTCCGCCATAAATGCCGTGCACCTCTATCCACGAAGAATTCTTGGGAACGATTTTTACGCTTGGTCTCCTTATTCCGGCGGTTGAAATTCGAACGCATTTTCAATCTGCTCAAGGTGTACTAATTGGCACTGCGGAGACAATTGAATAGCAATGACATCAAAGCGGCATGGAGAATCTAATAGATTTTGCGTCTGTAGATATGCTAAGGCAATTTTAGAGAGCTGTCGTTGTTTATGAATTGTTACAGCGTCCTGAGGCAGACCAAATCTAAGACTGCGGCGCGTTTTTACTTCCACAAAAACGATCTGTTTGCCATCCATAGCCACCAGGTCAATTTCGCCACGTCCCCAACGGTAATTCTGCTCAATAATTTGGTACCCTCGAGCCTTAAGATGCGAGGCAGCTAATGATTCACCTATTTTTGAAATGTTTCGACGTGTCTGTTGTACCATATAAGACAGCCTAACATATTTCCAATTTTCAGGCAAATTTTGACAGGGGCCCGTACACTCCTTCAAGTCGTAGAGAATACAGTCCTGAATACTTGCAAATTATCTCTGCAATGTGTTATTATTGTGTCAACGGTAAAGAAAAGCATATCAGGATAGGAAGCCTATATTTATTCGCCATCATGGAAAGAGAAATTTCGTAAATGAGTATCCGTGCGCAATTGACGCTCAGTTATATTGGCATTGTCCTTCTGGTGCTGTTCGTGATGTACCTCTATCTCGGTGCGACACTCAAGGCATCTCTCAGCAGTCGAATCACAAGCGAATTAGAAGTTCAGGCGGCATTAACCCGAGAATTTTTGTTAGAAAAGTTACCGGAAACAGACAACTTCACTTACGAACTAGATGCACTTGTTGATAGACTTGGAAAGACAACAGAAATAGCCCAGGGTGGGGGAATGCGTGTAACGTTTATTGATGTTGATGGACGCGTCTGGGGCGATACTGAACGTGATGGCGCTGCGCTTCGCGCGATGGATAATCACCTTAACCGCCCGGAGATTGAAGATGCACTACGGGGAGGGCGGGGTATTCGTGACCGTTATAGTAACACAACCCAGACAGAATTCCGTTATTTTGCAACCCCGATTGAGCGTGATGGAATCTTGCTTGGAATTTGTCGTGTTGCACTCCCGATGAAAACTGTCAACACTGCCATCGGAAATCTTTGGCGCATGCTCCTATTTGCAAGTGGGGCGGGGTTAATTCTCGTGGGCCTCTTCAGTATCTTTACTACCGGCGCTATCGTCAAACCGATCCAAAAATTGACACAAACAACACAAGCACTTGCCGCAGGGAATATAACGTCACGCGTGCCTGTCAATTCTGTAAACGAATTAGGGCAACTCTCCCGAAATTTCAATCTAATGGCGGATAGAGTGCAAGCGCACATTCACCGCATTTCTCAAGAACATGGACGCTTGGACACAATTTTGACCAATATGGGGGAGGGGGTGTTACTTGTCAACGGTGCCTCTGAGATTACCTACGCCAATCCGGCGGCCATTACGATGTTAGCACTGCCCGATAAATATATTGGTAGAGCTCTGATTGAAATCAACCGTAAACCTGAATTACAAGCACTCCTTAAAGAAGCAGCACAAACCGAATCCGTTGCTTTTGCAGAAATTCCACTTGGGATTCTCAGGGAGCCTGAGGCAGAGGTTACCGTGGTGCCGGTATCTGCGGGACGAGAATATCTTATTGTTATTCACGATGTCAGTCAAGTCCGACAACTAGAGCGAATTCGCGCCGATTTTGTCGCCAACGTCTCACATGAACTTCGGACCCCACTAACCGCAATTCAAGGATACGCTGAAACCCTTCTGAATTCCGATACCCCAGAAAATAAAAAGCACGAGCAATTCATCATCAAAATCCTCAATCACACCGTACGCCTCTCACGATTAGTTTCTGATTTGCTGGACCTGTCGTGTCTTGAATCTGGGGATGTTGAATTGAAACGGACACCTTGCCACCTCAATGACTTTCATCAACCGATTTTAGAGATTTTTGAACCGGTCCTCGAGGAATCCGGTTTAGTATTGGAATGGAATACGCCCGGAACGCTCCCCCAGGTTAACGTTGACAAACAACTCTTCATGGAAATTTTTGTAAACCTCATCGACAATGCAATTAAATATACCCCCGATGGCGGCACCATAACTGTCTCAGCAGATGTTTCAATAGCCGAGGATTCACCTACCGAGAACGAAATCGTCATTCATGTCAAGGATACCGGAATCGGCATCCCGTTGGAATCCCAATCTCGGGTGTTTGAGCGGTTTTATCGCGTGGATAAAGGGCGCGCACGCGCGATGGGGGGCACCGGGTTAGGCTTGGCGATTACCAAACACATTGTATTGTGCCATAACGGCAGAGTCTGGTTGGAAAGTACATTAGGACAGGGTACCGTGTTTCACGTTGCTTTAAAGGCACTGTCCAATTAACCTAATTCGTGTTATTTTTCCATAGGGCTAGCTAGCTCTACCCAGCTGCGATATCCAGCAGTGGATTGCTATCATAGAAATTTGCAAAATCCGTCCTGACCATAATAAGGAGGTAAAAATGTTTGAAAAACTCGGAATTGTGACGAATATCTGGGCCGTCGCAATGGAAAACGGTAGCAGTTTTGAGGACTGTCTGGTTACATTCGGCAAAGCTCAGCTTACCGATATGGAGGTGCGTGAAGGCCCTTATCTCCGCAATTCTGCGTTTGGTTCTCTGCTCAAACAATTAGAATCTGCTATGCCTACTTACACGGATGCTGACTGGAAAGCGTTCTGCGAAGCTATATGGAATGAAGAACCTTTGCAAACCGAACATCCGGAACTTTTTGATAAGGTAGCGGTTTTTGTTCAAAAAGCATCAGAATATAAATTAACGTTGAGTTATGCGATGTCGCATCCGTGGCTCAGGTCCCCAGCGGATATTGATGCAGATACACAACAGATTATTAGAGGAAAAAAATTGGCATATCTGCTGTGCCCTGCACAAGCACGCCTTCGTGTCGTAGATCTGGACACTGAAGAACTTCGTGAGCTGCAAGCGGTTAGCAATCTCAAACGTTATAATGCACTCGTGCCAGACTATCCGATAACTTTCGCCGTTGAAAACGCCCGGCAGTCCGCGCTGTTGACCTTAGAATTGGCGATTGCAGGAGGCGCGAAACTCACTTATGACGAAGCCAACACCTATCGTGCTGATGGAACAACTTTGAATTCACCGGATGAATTCTGGAGTGCTGTCAAGATGGAAAATCTCACGTCGGTCCACTTTAAGCAGAAAACAGGTGCCGGCGTGTTAAACAGTATCGAGGATGGGTTTGTAGATTTCCAAACAATCGCCAACCACTTGCGAACGCGCGGTTATACCGGAGATCTGCTGCTTGAGAACAGTTCCACATCATCGGCACTGATGGATGCCTTGGCAAGTCGTGAATATCTAAGTAGAAAAGGCGAAAAACAGTGATGTCTTCCGCCCTAGATTTGTTGTTTAAAAAGTAGTTAAAAAGGTGTTTCTTGAGATTGCGCTGTTTCTGTGTCAGATTTACTCGCTGTTGCCGCGCCATCCGACTCTGGTTCCTCAATCGTTGGCACTTCGCTTTCTTGGTTCGCCGTAGTTAACTGTTTAATCCGGATGCACAACTCATCCAACAGTTTTGGTGCGGTTTCCGCCGCTTTGAGCTCTGCCGAGAGCTGCGTCCACTGCATCTCCGACATATCGTTTCGGGATGCTACCGCGTACTTGCGTTTTATATAGTTCCACAAATCGACCTTAGAGATGCCCCTCTTTTCAAGCACATCCGCTAATTGGCTTGCTATGGCAAAGGCGGCTTTTTGAGCATTCGTAATATTTCCGCCGCCTTGACGCGATGGCGTTTGTTGCGAGTTTGCTTTGCCTTCACCGGCCTTCCGATGCAGGTAGTAGTTGAGTACCTCACGAATCACCGGCACCGGTATGAGCTGTTTAATCGCATTTCGTTGTGCTTTGTGAATCGCTTTGGTAAATGCAAACGGATCCGGCCGGCTACCCATCATCTTGGGCTGTTCATACGCACCATAGCGCGATGAACCCGTGATGGTATCAGTCGCTTTTGCGATGACAATCCAGGAATGATCGCGTTCTTCGTACTTGACTTCTTCGACTTGGATACCCCCTCGACGATTCGCGGCTTCGTTAATACCTGCTAATGTTAAACCTTCAACAGTACGGCCACTCTGTTTGAACGAATAAACATAATCTTGAATCGTCTGGCCCGTCATTAACTCAATAATTGCCTGGTCGTCTACTTGATCTACGACTTCATATTCAGCCGTAACCGGCACAACCTCATTCTTTTTTTCTTCTGCCATGATACTCTCCAAAATTTATATTTAACATGAGTATACCCTATTTTCCCACTGATGTCAAGTAAAATTTTCGACTCGGAAGTAGTGATAAGGTATCTTTAGCGTGAGCACTCCGGTACCCATCTCGCCAGAGATCCCCTGGCCGAAGGTTTATCACCCGTAAACCTCACTTTCCACACACTTCAGAATCTTCGCAAAGAATTTGAATTGCAAATCTTATTCTGCTATAATATGAATGGAGATCATTCCGTTATGCGTTGGCAAAGGAACCCAGACATCTAAGCGACACATCCAGTTTTTTATGATACATTTCTACGAGAGGATCGGCAATCGATGACAATCCCGCTTCTCCAGATGCAGTCCATTACAAAAGATTTTCCCGGGGTGCGTGCCCTTGACAACGTATCGTTCTTTGTAAATTGTGCAATAGCGGGACGGGGTGAGATACACGCGCTTTGTGGAGAAAATGGTGCCGGCAAATCAACGTTGATTAAAATTCTGGGAGGCGTGCATCCGTATGGACATTACGAAGGACACCTTCGGATTGATGGAGCGGAACAACGATTCCAAACGGTGCGCGATGCGGAGCGCGCAGGCATCGCCATCATCCATCAGGAACTAGCACTCATTCCAGAAATGCCGGTCGCGGAAAATATCTATTTAGGCATTGAACCCCGGCGAGCCGGCATTATCAACAGACCCCGTCTGTACCGCGATGCAGCGCAACTGCTCTCACAGTTCGGTTTGAATATTCCACTACACACGCGTGTACACGAACTCGGCATCGGACAGCAGCAATTGGTAGAAATTGCCAAGGCACTCTCCCGGAATTCACGATTGCTCGTGCTTGACGAACCGACTGCAGCGCTCACTGAAAGCGAAGTCGGGCTGCTCCATCAGATTCTGGCAAAACTTCAAGAAAGGGGTGTCGCTTGTATCTATATCACCCACAAACTTAACGAAATCTTCCAAATTGCTGACAGAGTCACGGTGTTACGCGATGGCAAAACAGTGGCGACACAAACAATTCAAAACTGCACTGAGGCACAGTTGATTTCTCAAATGGTTGGGCGGAAGTTAACGACGCTATTTCCACATTGTAACCTACGCAACTGTGTTCTATCACAAGCTGAAACTCGAGCTTCCGAAATAGAACAGGAACAAGTAGCATTACGGGTTGAAAACCTAAGCACTTATCCTGCGGAACCGCCACGTCTGAATTCTATCAGTTTTGAAGTGCGGTGTGGGGAAATCCTGGGACTCGCCGGCCTGATGGGAGCAGGTAGAACAGAACTGATTAATGTGATTTTTGGGGCATCCTCCGTAAAAAGTCATGGGCAGGTGTTACTAAACGGGCACATTGTTGAGTTTGACTCTCCGCGAGATGCAATCGCGCATGGCATAGGGTTGGTTAGTGAGGATAGGAGACGCTACGGACTAATTTTGGATGCAGGTATTGACTGGAATATGACACTCCCGAGTTTAGGTGTATCCGCGGAAATGGTGCAATACGGTGTTATTAATCGTAATGCAGCGGTTCAAAAAAGCAAGCAGTATGTAGATGCCCTCCGTATCAAAGCTTCATCGCCAGAAATACCGGTGAACCATCTCAGCGGCGGAAATCAACAGAAAGTCGTCTTAGGCAAATGGTTAATGACACGTCCAAGCGTGTTACTCCTTGATGAACCGACTCGTGGCATTGATGTCGGAGCAAAGGTCGAAATTCACAGCCTCATTGCGCAGCTTGCAGCGGAAGGTGTCGCAATTGTACTCGTTTCGTCCGAACTTCCTGAAATATTAGGAATGAGCGACAGGATTTTAGTGTTACATGAGGGCGAAATCACCGGCGAATTTACCAACGAAAATGTAACGCAAGAGGATATCTTGCGGTGTGCTGCAGGAATGTATGAAGAAGATATTTAAAACAGAAAGTCCTGAGGAAACACAAATCCTCGGTGAACAACTCGGAAAAACGCTAAAACCGGGCGATGTCATTGCACTGACTGGCGACCTCGGAACCGGAAAAACCTGCTTGACACAAGGCATCGCATGTGGTGTAGGTATCGCACCAGACGAAATTGTCTGCAGCCCGTCCTATATTCTGATTAATGAATATAACGGTACAGTTCCTATCTATCATATCGACCTGTATCGGTTGGAAAACCATATGGAAATTGCAGACCTTGGGCTCATTGAGTATGTAGAAAGTGACGGCATCTGCATTATTGAATGGGCAGAGCGGATGGAAAACGCGTTACCAAAGGATTGTGTCAAGATTAACATAACGTGGGAAGATGAAAACATCCGACAAATCACGATACAACGTCCTCTACCTTGATAGCGGTTCCGGAATCGGCGGTGGACAACGGAGCCTGCTCTTACTGCTAAAGTCGTTAAACCAGAACCGGTTCCGTCCGTTTGTCGGGTGCTTGGACAACAGCCTCTTCAAAACAGCCTGCCAGCGTGGGACAGATGCCCATATTGTCCCCTTAGCACTTCCTGTAGCACACAACAAAACCGATAAAAACCGGCGCTTCACACTTCGCGATATTTTCAAGGATCTTCGGCAAATCAAGGTGATTCATCAAATCCATCGTGCTGTCAAGGAGCACGCGATTGAGCTCATCCATGCCAATTCACTGTCGGTGGCTCTACTTGGAGGCATCGTGGCGAGATGGAACCGCATCCCCATTATAATGCATAAACGGTACGCCACGTCCTACGGTATCCTTGATAGGATCTGTGAAAAACTCCTGCACCGTGTGATTCTAGTTTCAGAGGCAACACGTTGGAACTTCGCCCCAGAGGAAAAGCAGAACCTAATCTATAACGGGGTAGACCTAGATGCTTTTCAGGCATCTGATGCTGAAGTCGAAACTCTCCGCGCACAGTTCTTTCCACCAGAACCTCATAACGGTAAAACTCAAGAGAAGCAGTCTACTATAACGGTGGCAGCACCCACTTCCAGCCCAACTCCAATTGTCACAGGAATTGTCACGCGGATAACACCAGAAAAGGGCATCCATTTTTTGGTCAGCGCGATGGCTGAATTGAAAGGGAAAACTGATGTCAAACTCCTCGTCGTCGGAGGTCCCTACTTTGAAAAAGATTACGATTATATGGAATCGCTAAAGCAGACGGTCGTGAAACACGGTCTTGAAGACACCGTTATGTTCACCGGGTTTTTAGCGGATACACGTGTTGTAACGTCCTTGCTTGATATCGTGCTGGTGCCATCTATTATCCCAGAAGCATGCCCGCGTACCATCATTGAGGCAATGGCAGTCGGTACACCTGTTATCACCACGCCGTTAGGCGGAAGCAAAGAATTGGTCACACCGGAAACCGGAATGTTAGTGCCGCCTGAGAATGCAAAAGCAATCGCTGATGCTATTGCCACACTCGCTTCCGATCCGGAACAACTAACTGCCATGGGAAAAGCCGCACGCCGCCGTGCAGAGGAGTTGTTTAGCAGTGAAAAGAATACCGCGTTGACCCAAGCAGTCTACGTGGAGTTATTAACGTGAGGTTGGCAATCTGTTGACAAATTGGGACAACCTTGCTACAATTAGTTGACTGAATACGGAAACGCATAGTGAAAATTAAAGAATACAATCAAATTTAGGTGATACCGTGGATGAAAATAGAGGAAAACTGGTTAGCCCACCACAAGGCGCTCAAGTTAGCCAAGGCAAATTGGACCAAGCATCTCAACTCATAGGAGAGGAAATTAGCGACACTTCCAAGTGGGTAGAAATCTACCGCACTCGTGACGACTGGGAAGTCAAATTAATTCAAGCGACCTTAGGTGCACAACAGATTCGGTGCCGCCCGGTTCAGATAAAATCGGAACGCCAAACGCTACTTTTCGTTGAACCCGAGCATCAAGTTACAGCGATGGAGTTAGTGAGTCGTGTCGGCGTTGCAATTACGGATAATCAGATGACAACCCCTCAAGCAGAGACACTTAAACAACGTGATATGGCAGCTGTCCAAGAACCGGAACAACAAGCAGCGCCATCGGATTCCGCTGAGGTAATCCTTGCAGAGCGCGAAAGCATCGGGAGTGTTGTCTACGTGCACGGACACGGATATGAACTCCGCATCGGAGCAGAACCCTACATGACTATACCAGAAGACGAATGGGAAGAATTCACGGATTTTAGCGCACAACGTCAAGAGTTTTTCATCCTTCTCCGTCATGAATATCCAGAACTTTTTCAGTGGTTACAACAAGAAAAGTTGTTAGCAGAATTCATTCGCCTCATTGAGATGACTTATCAAGACGGTGCACCAATTCTCACTCCAACTACAGACAGCGAAATGTCTCCTTTTGGCAACTCGGTTTCAAACACTTCACAATTTGACTCCCCTTACAATGGTCTCGCTACCCTCAGTCTCTCTATAGCCGTAATTTCACTCCTGACCTTGCTTATTCAGGCACCGTGGTACGCCACGCTTGGCCTCTCGCTTGTTAGCATCGCTACTGCCGTAATTGCCAAGTCCCAGATTGATACCAGCGACTCTGATGTGAAAGGCACTCCTATGGCTTTCAGTGCTATTGTACTCTCATGTTTAACGATAGTATTCGCCTGGTGGCTAAGTCAACAACCCCCTCCAGCAGAACCGGGGAGGCCACCGGTTAAGGAAATTATCGAAGATCGGTGAAATAGTGGGCACAGACAGCAGTACATCCTTTGCCCTACAAGTTCTGAAGGGTGATTAGACGACGGCTGTGGGAGTAATCTCCAGAGCTCGATTCTGTTTCCGCACCCGGCGAATGCCATGTGCGCATGCGTCGTTGATTCGAGGCGGTATGTTTATAGCATGCCTCACATGCAACAGTTTTTCTCTGCGAATCCTTTCAGTCTATAAATCCAAGATTCAGACAAGGAGCCGGTGAACAGAATGACGCTACATACAAACCTGCAGACGTTGCAAACAGTGCACGATATATGATAAAATAGTCAATGAATTCTATCAGAAAAAAAAAGGAATATTAATGGCTCACTTACGCTACCTACAAATTGCTCAGGATATCCTCAAACAGATTGAGGCGACGCAAACCGATGCAATCGATAGAGTCGCTGCGATGTGCTCTGCATCAATCGGTGAAGGCGGACTCGTCTATCTGTTCGGCTCTGGGCACTCCCGTATGGCAGTTGAAGAAATTTTCCCACGCTACGGCAGTTACGCAGGTTTTTATCCAATTGTCGAACTTGCTGTGACTTACCATAACCAAGTTGTCGGTTGTAATGGCCAACGGCAGGCCCTCTTTTTAGAAAATGTCTCCGGATACGCAGAGGTAATCTTGCGAAACTTTACGTTCCGTTCTACAGATTGCATGATTGTCTTTTCCAACTCCGGCACGAATATCTTACCCGTTGAAATGGCAATAGAGGCGAAAGAGAAAAACCTTCCTGTCATCGCCGTGACTTCTGTGGCACACAGTCAGGCATCCCGAGCAAAACATACCTCAGGTAAACGGCTATTTGAAGTTGCTGATGTGACGATTAACAACTGCAATCCGCCCGGCGATGCGGTGGTAGAAATCCCGCATCTCGCGCATCCGGTCGGACCTACCTCAAGTATCGGCACCCTGGCAATTGCGAACGCGATTAAATGCAGAACAGCACAACTGCTAACAGAAGGCGGAAAACCACCTGTGGTGCTCACCGGTTCCTATTTCCTTGGGCCCGAAGAATCAGCAAAGCAAATTGAAAGAGCTTATGACGATTACAGCCAACGCGTATCAAGTGCGAAAATGGGTTCGCACCTTAAGGACTCTTGAAGATCATTGCGTTAACCGTTGAAATTCAGCCAAATAAGCATCTGCTAACTCGCGATTCTCTTTGATAATCAGAAGATTTTCGCTGTTGCGCGTTTCAGCGTTACGTGAGAAGTTATACGAACCGGTAATCACCGTCTTTTCATCAATAACGATGACCTTGTGGTGCATAGTCGCCCTGTTTTTATCCTGAATTACGGGCATTCCCTCAGCCTTCATCGGGGCGTATTCGGAATGCTGATCGATTTGTCGCTTTTCAAACACGCCTTGCACCGCGACACCCGATTTAAAACGGTCACGCATCGCTTTACCCAGTGCATTGTGCGTAAATGAAAACGCCATGAAATGGATGGACTGTTTAGAAGATCGAATTTCACTTAATAGCGGCGATATCGTGTCGTTCCCTGGGGCGAAATAGGTAGAAATTTGTGTGCCATCGCTTAAGGTTAGCCGCGGATATGGAACAGCGGAATCTGACTGCTTGCCGAATCGGCGAATGAGAAACATCTCCCGAAATTTTTGCGTGAAGTTATAGGCAAGGGATGGTGAGTCAATCCATAAGACGTTATTATTGTTCTTGTAAGCCCCGTTATAAGTCGGGTTATAAGAACCTGTCCAGACGTACCGTTCGTCAATTACCACAAATTTGTGATGCATCAATCCTTCGTGTCCGGCATCGTCAGCCACAGCAATACCTACCTCTTGTAAACGTCTAATCTGTGATCCCTCTACATAATCGGTTTCGGTGACAATTCGTACCAGCGTCCCGCGTTCATGCGCTTCAATGAGAGCATCCGCTACCGGTGCGGAATTTAGCATATAGAGGGCCGCATCAATCCGCTCATCCGCTGTAGCAAGTTTGGCTACGAGCCGGCTTTCAAGCGAGCCGGGTGCAGTTTTCTTCAGCGGCCCGGCATAGACATCGCTGAAGTAAACCTCCCATGGTTCACCGGCTACGCTTCGCGGTTGTCCATTGTAATAATTGAAAAGGATACCGAGTGCAATCGCACCAAATAAAATGAAAAGGAACGATATAAATTTGCCGTTTCCACTTTTCACTTGCGCGCTATTTCCATTCACTATATTTCCCCTTCATAGATAGCCCAAATTCATTAAAAAATCTAAACACCCCACCTTTTTCGAGAAACCGCCAAAGGCTCAATTTGGGCATCGTGCTGCTTCCATGCGTAATGCCCTTTCGGATTTTCACCTACCCAACGTTCATCCGCAGGTTCTTCAGCAAGTTGGTAACGCGTATCGGCAGTAATGCGAATTTTGTTTGAAGTATTACGCAGTGAGGCGTGCATGAGGAACATACTAAAGATAACGACATCCCCCATCTCAAATGTGGTAGTTGCCCAATTGCCCCCAAATTTTTCAACGATTTCAATCGGATTATCGCTGAAATGCCCCTCTATTAACTCTGTGTCAACATCTGCCGTGCCATACGTCTCTCTAACCTTCTCAAATCTATTAGATTCCAAGCAGAAGACGATCGGTCCCATATCCGGCGATACATCACCAAACGGAGTCCAGCAGGAGTAAAGGTTTTGCGTGCCTCTCCCCATAAAGACGATATCGTAATGAATCGGAGAACCGCATCCAGGGCCCGCAGTGCGGAGCCACTTAAAATCAAATGTGAGCGCATCGCCCCCGAGGAATTGCTTAAAAAAGTTCATTATCGACGTGCCCTCAACTACTGCTTTGAAAGCCGGTAACTGAGTCAATTCTTGGTTTCCCATCGCCCCCGTTGAGGTCGGTTCCGCGTAATCAGGGTTAAAGATACCATCCATCAAAGGTGTATTCGGCGCGCGCATCCCTTTCGCCTCTAATTTCTCCAGAATCTGTCGCCGAGCGGTAAGAACTGCCTGACGTTCATGGAGCCCGCGGATCAGCAGATATCCGTCTTCGCTTATCCGCTCCTGAAGAGCCTGCGGGTTATTGAGGATGTCGTTGCTTTCACGTAAGTCGGTAGAAACTTCGGTTTCGTAATGTAAAAAGGGGAGCCTCATATTTTTGTCGTCCTCTATAGGAAGCGTTCAGGATTATCTTGTAAGCACACGTATATTCGCAGTTTCGCTTGCCTCGATGGGTGAACTGCCATCTCTATAAACATATTTTTGCCGTTTCCTACCGGGTGTGGGCAGGCATTCTAGGTAAACAGAGTTGTTATGTCAATGCTACTCAGCTCGACGGGCGAGTAACGTTCCTTTTTTTAGTCTGAATTCAAACTCGGTGGCAACGTCTTCAGCCATGCGAGGTTAAACCGATAGTGTTGTCGGCTACTAATCAGATGAATTATACCGTTTTTACCTTGGCAGCCTGCGAGATAGCCCCCGGGCTCAGCACTGCTAATATCCATCGTAAAAGGTCGCCCATCCATCGTTTCGATTTCGTGCCCAGCACTATCATCACTTATCAGGCGAACGTGTGTCCAAGTGTCCCCATCATCGTAGGAGAGTGCCCCAAATAGGCCCGTGACCGGACGTTCCTGACCAGAGGCATCCATAATCGGCATCGCTGCCGGATCTTGCCGTTCCCCAGTAAAAGATGCAAGAAATATCGGTCCCTCCTTGAGTCTGAGTAGCACGCAACGTTGACCACCCGAAAGGGGTGGAAACGACCCGGCACTATAAGACCAAGTTCTGCCTCCATCTGTAGAAATGCTTTTAGGCATCTGCCCGTTAATTGTATCGCCACGCCCATAAGCCATGAGTCTACCATCTGTGAGCTCAACGACAGCGGCGTGAATCCCGGCGATCCATCCACCGGATTTTCCATCCGCGAACTCAGGGATAGGTTGAGCTGCTCCAGGGTCGTGCCAAGTTTCTCCGTCGTCCTCACTGAGCCAGATTGCGGTTCCACCGTTGCCTCCACTCACTGCATCGCAGGCAAGGAGTATAGAGCCGTCTTGCCGGCGGAAAACAGACGTAATGGGCATCTGTCGGAGTTGATGCTCCGGCGAGATAAACTGGGGACGCGTCCACGTCGCACCATTATCATCGGAATAACGCATGACTAATGCCAAGGGGCCCCATGTCGCAGCGGCGGAGAGCCCGTTGAAGTGATAAATTCGCCCGTTCTCATTGCACCAGAGGGCAGTGGCGTGATTATTTCTATCCGGTGCTCCCCAGAAAGGTTTCGCCGCTTCCCATTCGTTTTGTCCGTAACGCAATCGACTCGCCGCCACGGTTAATTCTCGACCGCGTTCAGTCACGCACGAGTACCATGCAGCGAAAAGGTCTCCGTTTAGGCACTCAACAATTGACGGAACATGGTTATGTGCTGAAAACAGCGGCCCGTTTGAACCTTCCTGAATCTTTACATAAGGGATTGGATGTGCAAAATAAGGAGTATCAATAGCAGGCGATGTCGTAGCTGCTTGTTTTACTGTGCGCCCCCATAACGCCACTTTCGGGACTGGCAGCGGCCGAGTATCAGGCAGGGCAGCGCAAACGACACGGAACCCGATGTACCAGTGTTTATCTTCAGGCACAGCACCCATCCGATTGGCAGAGCGCAAATAACAGAGCAAAGTTGAATGACTGCCCCCACGTGTCACACGGTAGAGCCCATCTGCTCTGCCAACCGGGTCTTCCTGCAGATACGGTTCGTACGGGCCATACCAATCGTGGCACCACTCTTCTACATTGCCGTGCATATCGTATAACCCCCAGGCATTCGGTGGAGTTTGCCCAACATGTAGGGGCACCACCTCTTTTACGCCACGGCTCCGTCCTGCATCAGGGTACCAACTCTCTCCTACATTCTTATGAAAGATATCAGGGAGTGTGTCTCCGGTATGAAAATGCGTCGTTGTGCCTGCGCGACATGCGTATTCCCATTCAGCTTCGGTTGGCAGCCGATACGGGATGCCTTCGCGTTCGGAGAGCCATTCACAGAAGCGAGCAGCATCGTGCCAACTCACGAAAACAACTGCCTCACTGTCTGCCACTGAAAAATTAAGCTTCCCGCGCAGGCAGCGATGGTCTGACTCGAATTCTTCATACTGTGCATTCGTTACCTGAAAAGCTCCCATGTAGAACGGCGTGCTGAGCGTTACCTCATGCACCGGACGTTCGTCCCAGTCGCCTTCACGCAAGTACGCCTTACCCGCTGTCAATTCATCCGATAGTTGGACATCATCCGAACCCATTAGAAAGTTACCGGGTTCAATTCTAACCAACTGCATCCCGAGTGAATTGGTATGGTGAGCACCTTTGATTGGAAGTTTTTGCATAGCCTAACCTATTTTTTGTCTATTGGAGTACCATAAAGGCGGCTGCTTTGATAACACCTATACAAATCTCGCCAGAGCCGCTTTAGGCAGTGTTAATCACTTTTTCAGAATTGATGCTATTATACCAATTAACGCTGCATTTGTCAAAAAATTGTCGGTTACTAGCAATTTGGGATGCTACTAGGGAAATTGTGCTGCTATAACTAGGGAAAATTTGCCTCTTGTGAACGAATTTACCACATCGATAATTGAATTGACTGAAACTTTTTTTCACAGTGGCATTTGCCAAATTGGCACAGAAATTGCCAAGATAGTTGAAGAAACCAATTGCTATCAATGATAACAAGAGCAGGCACTTAACGCTACCCAGTAAAAAATTCCCTTCTGCCCCTGAAATTAGGGAAAAGGGTGCTAATGAACGAGGTGAGGGAAGGGTTCTCCTTTTTCTAAATTGGCATAGAAATTGCTACTGTTACTGAGCGGACTAAACAATAGGAGGATAAAGTTGCATCACGTTTGTAAACGAAAACTAAAAGGAGTGAAAACATGCGAACCAGAATGAAGGCCATCGGTGTAGGAAGCACGGGTGGAAACGCAGTCAAATACATGGCTCAAGCCGGATTAACAGGCGTTGATTTTTACGCGGTTGACACACATGCACAATCCTTAGAGGCTTGCCTCAGTGTCACACGAATCCAGATTGGAATTAACACTACTAATGGGTTTAGTGCCGGTAATAATCCTGCGGTAGGCCGACAAGCGGCTGAAGAAAGTCGGGAACGGCTTGAAACCGTTGTCTCGGACGCAGATTTGATTTTCGTTATCGCCTATATAGGCGGAGGTACTGGGACTGGCGCAGCACCTGTGATTGCAACCTTGGCTCAAGCACGTGGGGCAGCCTTTACGATTGGTGTGGTAACGCTTCCTTTCAAATTTGAAGGAGAACAGCAAATTGAACAAGCCGAAAAAGGATTGCAAAACCTCCTCGAGGTAGCCGATTCAGTCATCGTTGTACCGAACCAACAATTGATTATGGAGGGTAACCTATCAAGGCGAGAGGCATTCGGACGCAGCAACGAGATATTACGTCGGGGTGTTCAGTGTATCGCTGATATAATTGTAGACTCAGGAGAAATTAATGTCAATTTTGCCGATGTCAAATATATCATGCAGGTCCCTGGAAGCGCAATCATAGGGGTAGCCAGTGCAACCGGCAAAAACCGCGCGAAAATCGCAGCAGAATCTGCCGTTTCTTCACTATCCCTCGACGGGACGAATCTTGCAAGTGCATCTGGGCTGATAGTACGCATTGAGGCTCCGCCGGATTTCATAATGTCCGAGTTGGATCAGACAATGCAGATTATTCAAAAAACATCAGCAGATGCTCAGATTATCTTTGGACTGTGCTACAGAGATGAATTGGAAATTGGGGATGAGGTTCACATGACTATTATTGCAACCGGTTTGATGTAACAACCGTAGACTTGCGACAGTGCAATTTAGTTTTAGCTCTTTTCGTGGATTTGCCGAGGAGGTCCCTCTTACAGCAGAGTCTTGCGATTTAGCGTGCTTTCTTAGGGGTTAACTAAATGGCCTTGGATTCGCGACGCTTGACATATTAAAAAAAACTGTTATCCTATACACCTGAAGGTGAACGTTACCAAGCGTTAGGGAAACCTCTACCTGTAACGCCAGAATAACGTTGCCCAGACATAGATGCCACCCGTGTTCACTCAGAAGCAGGAGAAATTATCAAGCACCGTATAAACCAAAAAGAACCTGAGGATGTTCATGCTAAACCGACCGGACTCAATCAGCAATCAGAAAAGTAGTACTACAAAGAATCCGAGAGACTTGTTGCGTGGGAATTACGATGCCATCATTGGTAGTAGTCCGCGGCTCCTTGAGGTTCTCACACAAATTGAACGGTTTACAAAGACACCTTTAGAGGTAATCATTTCCGGGGAGACAGGAACTGGCAAGGAATTAGCAGCCCGTGCTTTGCACGCAAACAGTATGCGTTCAAAGGAAGCGATGATTGTAGTCAACTGTGCGGCGATTCCGGATGAACTGTTAGAAAGTCACCTATTCGGCCATGAAGCCGGAGCATTTACCGACGCGAAGCAGCAGCGCATCGGCAAGTTTGAACAAGCAGACAACGGAACGTTGTTTCTGGACGAAATCGCGGAACTACCGTTGTCACTTCAACCAAAGCTGCTACGGGCTCTTGAAACCGGAGAAATTGAGCGAGTGGGCGGTACAGCTTCCATTTCGGTAAATGTCCGGATTGTGGCAGCCACCAATCGCGTACTCGACTTAGCTATCAAAGAAGGAGGCTTTCGCAGAGACCTCTATCATCGATTAGATGGGTGCTCTATCCATCTACCACCTCTGCGCGAACGACTGGAAGACATCCCTGAGTTGGTGGAACACTTTGTGAAAAAGGCTCAATTAGAAACGTTTTTTATTCAGCTGCCGCCTCTGCGTGAACGACTCTCAGCCGGAGATACTGGGCAAAAACCTCATTCAAACTCCACAAAACAGGAAGGCAAGATTGCTTGGCAGACGTTAGAACTCCTTAAAGGTTACGCATGGCCAGGGAATGTCCGAGAACTAAAAAAGGTAATGCTGTATGCGCTCATTCTTGCTGAGGGGAAAGTCATCTTACCAGCACATTTACCCAAAAAACTTCATTCAGCAGACGGGCAGCTCAGCAACAGTGGAAAAGCCATTGAACCTGTGCAAAAACAACAAGCGGTATCTTTTCCGATTGGACTAACGTTGAAAGAGATTGAACAGAGATATATTCAGGAGACTTTAGCACAGATGGATGGAAATCGGACGCGCACAGCGAAGACTTTGGGCATTAGTCCAAAGACTTTGCGCAGCAAATTAAAAACGTACTCCGGGTCAAGGTAATCACTCACCGCGTTAGAGTAAACCTAAAAATATCCGGGCCTTTTCTTTAATTTATGTTAGAATCGTTATCTCATGAGATAAAAAAACAGAACGCAATAGAAATGTTGGTGTTTTCAAAGCATAGATTGTGTATGGGTTCCTTGTAGAAAAGCAAAGCCGTCTTGTGTAAAAAGACATTGAGACAGTTTTGCTGCATACGAACCTGGAGCGCTACACGGTACGGGTTCTAGTAATATGAGTTCTTGTAGTAGTAGCTGCCACCGGAATTTACGGTGCAAGTATGTGCCATGGAAGTTCCCGCGGGGAGCGTCTTACTGTATCTGCAAGAGCAACTAAAAGCGGTGTCGGGGGGCTAATTTCCACAAGCGCTGCAACCGCGCCCATCACAATTATTGCAATCATCGTCGTCTGGCGGATCACACGTGTCGCAACCGGATCCATCACAATCGTAGCAGTTATCCTCTGGACCATCAAGAACATCCCAGAGAGCAACACCTGCACCCACGATACCTGCGCCCGCTGCAATGCCGCCTGCTAGAGGTACCCATGCAGGTGCTGTGGCGGTAGCGGCTGCAGCACCACCGGCCCAGGCGATACCACCGGCCACAGCTGCTAAGATTCCGGCCCCCGCTGCAATTTCCTCTCGAGGATCTCCGTCGTCTCCATGGCGATCGCTGCAGATCTCGGGAGTGACGGACACCAAGATACAGAAAGTTACCGTTACCGTCGCGATGAAGTTGAGCAACGATACCTTTTTCTTCCACGTTGGATGTATGGATTTGTTAGACATTTATAGCCTCTTTACTATATTTGTCAATGCGACTTGAGGCTTTCTCCACAATCGCTTTCCAATGCTGTGACTCAGAATCTACGCACTCTCGCAATGGTTACACTCAGGTTCGGTGATTGCATCTATTATCTTGCCACCAAGACTAACGGCCTGCTTGATAAGCTCTATAATAGGTTGTACCAGATTACAACTGTCCCAAGGCATCTGTCGCTATAAACAATGGCATAGTGCTTGACTCGCCCGTTGAACAGCGAACCAAGGAGTCATTGTTTGCTGTAAAAACATGAAATTCTCCTATCTCATTTCGCAGGAGACGTGCCTCATATTACCACATCTCCTACTTTAACTTCAATAAATCAACGAAAGTGAATATACATTCCCTCTTTTGAATCCAAAACAAGGACAAACCTGAAGCAGCCTGAATCGCGTTTTCGTATAGCTCCGTACCATCAACGTCTAGGTAATGATAGCTCGTGTGTAAATCTCGTCTGAGCCTCTTGATGTTTTGTCTCTAAAATGTTCCTGAACACGTTCACGAATCTTCCAACAGCGCGACTTCGCCGTGTTCACTAAGAGTGATTAAGTTTGTGGCGGGGAATTCCCGTTTTTTTACATGTCGTGCGTTTTTCTCGACATCTATAAAAAGCACTCAGCAAATGGGGCCTGGGAACCTTGTGTTTTTAGGGTTTAGCAGGTATGGTGCTCTTCTATTTATAAGAAAGGCGATCAGGACGATGTGGCGTGCGCACCGTGTAAACTTGGCGGCGCATCAGTTTTGTGCATCCGTTTTATCACGGCATGGAGGTCAAGGAATTTCAACCGAGTGCGACATCATCCCGCGAGATGACGGCACTCTATCAGTAGCTTAGCAAGGAATCGGAGATCGGCAGGGAAAAGGTAATCGTAGTAGGTGACGAACTATAGATGGCATCCCACCCACCCAATTCCTCTGTCCTTCAGGACAGAGAAAGAATACCTTATCCTGCTACAAAGCGTGTGCTTCAGGACACGCCTTTTTATACCGAGTCTTACTGCTTAAGTCGTGCCCAAATAGTGGCGAGCTTTCCTTCTGCTTCGACTGCAAGCGCAATGCCGGTCTTTGCGCCATTTTTACCCGTCAGATGATGCACATTCCCCGAGGCATCTAAGAAGGTCGCCGTGCCAGCAGGCTCATCAAAATGCCACAATGCCACCGTTTTTGCGTCATTCTTGAACTGGCCGTCTGGCATAAAACCCTTTTTCTCAACATCATAACGTGCAACCCTCGAGATGCGGACCTCATCAATATATCCCGTGAAGGAACCCCACAATACTTTGGATGGCGGACGACCAGGCACCTCAATTATCTTTCCAAACCCTCCAAGCATGAAGTCCTTTGGAAGCAAAGCACGAGGATCAAGATCATGTCCGAGGGGGTGATCTTGTTGTATTGTCTTTACGAAATCATTGACAATCATTGTTGTCTGAGGTCCATTCGACTGATAAGCGATGTGGTGCCATTGGTTCGGCTCCAGCGGGATCGGGAAAGATATTCTCCGACCGAACATTCCCTCAATATAGGCACTCATTAGCAAGATAAAGTCTCCCTTCGGAGGCTCTATATTATGCCCATTAGCCAGATTATTTAGCAGCGGTTGATATTCATCGTTCACGAGAGTCAGACGCACCTGTTGATGGAGTATCGTCAATAACGTGTCCTTGTTGTCGGGCGGTGTGGTGGGATATATCCAGGCTTCAACGGTGAACTTCTTCGTGCCGTTCGGTAAAATCCTACCGAAGGTTTCAAAATCTAAGACGGCGTGATCGTCAACGCCGTCAAGGACTAAATAGTTTCCACCAGCCGGTGAAGAGGGCGGGAGTGCTTTGGCACTCAGCGGAAGGAATATAAGTAAGAGCCATGCGAGGCGTTGCCGGTATCTCATTTTTTTCTCTCCTTTTCGTATATAAGCTTGTGAGTTTCGTTGTAAATCTCAGTTTTCAGTGCCGGAGCGGCCACCGTTTCTATTCTCTCTTAAAGCCACTTTTTTGTCAAAAAACAGGCAGAATCTGAAAAAAGTTGAAAAAAATAGCCCACGCTTAAACGTCTAAAATTGTGCAATGCCAGAGAGATTCAATCGTGGCATAATCTGTCACGTCTCGCTGAAGATGCACATGGGTCTCACGCCACAACTTCGCCGTGCTTTTCAAGAGTTGTTTCAACTGATGTAGGTAGTCTGCCAAAGATGTCGCCTGAATCTGAGCCGCGAGGTGTTTTATCTCTCTAATATGTTGTAACCGTTTCGCCTCGTTCCACCGTTGATAAGCAAACGGACCAATAACAACAACCGTCAGAATCAGCGTCAGCAATATGTACTTTTTCACAAAAAACTTCAGTCTCCACAATTTTAGGCAATTGTCAGCCTTTTTTTTAGGCGAGTTTCGGGTTTTGAATTTTCCCTAGTGGGTAAACAGTTGCTTGTTCAACCTGCCTCAACAGCACAAAATGGGGTTCAATGCGACAGATTTTTCGTTCGTCAGATTCGACTTCAACTTTCAGAGCCACGCCAGATGTTTTTGGATATCAGTGAGCATTTTCATATTACGGCTTCAGTTGTCCCCACGGGGTTGTGAGTTTTCCTCTGATTCGACTGCCAGTAGGTTGAATGAAGCGAGGACTTAGTAATGATAAGTCCTCGCTTATCTTATGTGAAAAGCCGTCTTACTTATAAACGGCTGCCCACTTTAATAACAACAGTCCTGCCACGCATGATTGTCATCACTGAACCAACAACACCCGGGAGGGTCCGTACACCAAGTGTTATCACACTCTACTTGCCGCACACATGCTTCGGCTTCGGGTGCGAGCATCAGTGAGCTAAGGATTGCGCCTGTTACGACAGCCCCAGCGACTAAGGCGTTCTTATGCGCAACATGCCCATCTTCTTTGACGAAGAAATCGCTGAGACGCTGTTTCGTCAGTTGGGCTATGTGAGTTTGCATGAGATTTTGTCTCCTTCACTTTGTAGTAGAACCGGTAATGTTTTAACCAGAGATGCACAAAACATCTCAAATGTAGCAAACAACACCGCTTCTTAAAATTAAAAGTAGAGGGTTTTCGGTAAAATAATGATGAGATAGAGTGCCCTCATAACACTCTTTTCCCAGACTCGTCCGACATTACCCCGACAGTCCCACAGGCTGGTAAACCGTTGGTGCCGTGGGTAGCTTTCGACGAGGCGACAATTCTGTTTGTGTTGCTGTGAGGTGTGCGTCATCAATAACTTGTCCGCTTTCAGCAACTGTATCGTTTCGATACGAGATTTGAACCGACGCTTGAAATCGTTAACGTGCCTGACGTATGGTTCTTGATGTCGTATAGAAGCCATCTAAGAGAACACTTCTTAGAGGTATCATTGTGTTTTGACTGTGAGCGGGATGCCGATCTTTGCGCCATTTTTACCCGCCAGATGGTGAGCATTCCCCGATGCATCCGAGAATATCCGCGTTCCGCCCGGCTCATCAAAATGCCACAACGCCACTGTCTTTGCGTCATTCTTGAACTTGCTGTGCGGCGTGAAACCAGTTTTATCGACATCGTAACGAGGAATCGTTGAGATGCGAACCTCATCAATATATCCCGCAAAAGCACCCCAGAAGTGGTTGTGATGCTTGGAACCAATTTTCTCTCCAAAGCCCCCAAGCACAAAATCCTTTGGACGCTCTAGACTTGACAGATCGTGTGCAATCGTTGTAGTTCGGCGTGAACTGGCTGTCCAATTGTTAACGATTGTTGTTATTTGATGCCCATTCGCTTGGATAGCGATGTGATACCATTGTTTCAGCGGAAATGCTCTCGGGTGGTAGCCTGTCTCAGAGACCTCTCCACTGTGCGTAACATGCGCTTGAATTCTTAGGAATAAATCTCCTTTCTGCCACTCGATATCCTTTCTTATGCCCTCCCATCCAACGTGAACGTCGTTGACAACATCCATCCGCACCTGTTGGCTGAGTATCATTGCATGTATCTCATCGGCAGGCGGTGTGGTGGGATATATCCACGCTTCAACAGTAAATTCGTCCGTGCCTTCGGGTAAAAGTGTCCCGAAGGTTTCAAAATCTAGAACGGCGTAGTCATCAACTCCGTCAAGGGCTAAATAGTTTCCACCAGCCGGTGAAGGGGGTGGGAGTGCTTTAGTACTCAGCGGCATGAAAACAAGCAAAAAGAGATAGGTAAGGATGTGTCGGTGTCTCATTGAAAAGTCCTTTCTGATAGGGGATTGACATGAGAACGCAAAGAGAGTGTGTTTTGCATCTGTGGCAATCCTCTGTATTGTATTAAGGTGCTAACCGAAACATCCCACAAAACAACTCCATTCTATGATATACTTTCGGTTAGTGCCGTCATTTCACTCTCAACTCGCAGTAGACATGGCTCATATCATCACGATCACGTCTGCTGCATCATAGTAAACGAAAGTTAACATACATTCCCTCTTTTGAGTCCAAAAAAGGGATAAACCTGAAGCAGCCTGAATCGCACGTTAGGACTTCTCGTTTTTCGGCGGAAACGGCACACCGAAATGCTTGAAGACGATCTGCCTAATCTTCCGCCACCTAGACTTCGCCGTGTTCTCAGGGATATTCAAACGAACCCCTATCTCAGGAAAAGTCAAACCCTGTTCACGTAATCTCGCTACTTCTACATACTTGGAACCCAGCTTCCTGATAACCGTCATCGCCTTTTCTTCATCAGACACGTCTCGAGGCAGATGCCGGCGTGACTCTCGCTCCTCTGCGTCCCACCGGATATCTATGGCGATAGCAAACGCATCCTGTTCTTTAGCAAGCTGCCGCCCGAAATCGAGACATTTGCTCCGCGTCACCTGCTTCACCCACTTGTCCACGGCGCGGATGCCGTGAGGATTCCTGCGAAACCTGACCACTATTGCCGCACGCGCATCTAAATACACATCCTCTACCGCGTAAGCCGGCACCTCCCGGCGGACGATACTCATCATCAGCGGTTTATACTTGTCAAGGAGTGCCACGAGGGCGGCATCGTCCCCTTTTTGGATGCGTTCAAGTAAGTGAGTGTCTGAATTCGTTGTCAAAGTTTCAGGTTCCATGTGCTATTCTTAAGGTGTCGGAAAAAGTGAAATATGTCCCGCCACCTTACAAGTGATTAAATTTGTCGCGGGAAGTCACCGTTTTTTTTATATTTCGTTCATTTTTTTCCGCCATCTATAAGAACAAGACGTAAAAAAAAAGCAAAACGGTCACACGATGTAAAAATTCATAAATTTGTAACAAATTTGTAACAAGTTTGTCACAATTTCAGGTAAAAAATGCGAATTAGGGGCGTGCAGATGGAAAAAAAACGCGTTTTCTTAGAAAAATTGATGTCTTCGTTCTTACAATTTTTCCCACATTTGCAGGTTCGCGTGCAAAACGCGTGCGTTTTTTTCACACATGTGCCTAAGTTTAAAAAAACTTTTTTCAGAATAAACAAAACTGCAAAAGAATGCCGAACCGCTTCGGATAAAAAAAATAAATACTTGACTTTTTTTTAAAATTCTGATATATTTAAAATATATTGGATATTTTGGAACTTCCTGTTTTTTTGAATAATATGATGAGAGAGTTTTTATGAAACACATTACTATTTTTATAACTCTGTTTTTTATGCTCATAGTCCTGGCGGTGCCTTGCCCCGCAAAAGAACTCGTTCTACATCTCACTTTAGATGAATTGGACGGTAAGGTTGCTAAAGACTTGTCGCAATTCGGTAATCATGCAACATTTGATGGCAATCCAGAGTTAATTGAGGGCGTTTTCGGACAAGCCATTGCGTTTGATGGAAAAACGTCCGCACAAATTCCAGATCATGCCAGTCTTGATATTGTTGATGGACTCACGATTGAATTCTGGGCATTCATTGAAGGCGGAGAAGCCATCCAGAGCGGTGTCGAAAAAGGGACTGCGTGGGTTTCAGGCTTGTATAACCTCGCTGCACTCTACAACGGCGGCACTATTCTACAATTCTTTGACTTGCCTGATGGATGCAACGATGAAAATATCGGCCCCAATATTCAAGATGGAGAATGGCATTTTCTCGCAGGTACCTGGGATGGACAAAGCATCAAGCTCTACATTGACGGTGAACTGGAAGCAGAAATGAACTGTAAAGGCGAGCTGAACCCTAACGATGACCCGCTTTTTATTGGGGCACGCGGTGGAAACCAAAGGTTTCTCACTGGTGGACTTGACGAAATCAAAATGTACGACTACGCTTTGAGCAACGAAGAACTTCTCAAAGACATGGTTGAGCCAGTGACATTAAGCGTTGAGCCCGATGACAAATTGACAACGGTTTGGAGCAGTCTAAAAACGCAATAACTCGCTTAATACTTTGACGTGCTTCCATTTTGTTGAGCAAGGAAGCACGTCGCTACCGAAAGGAGGGTGAATGAAAACAAAGACTCATTTATTTTTAACGTTTCTTCTTCTCTGGCAAGTTCAAACCCTAATCGGCTGTGCGCTGCCCTTTGGTCAAAACCGATCATCAGAAGAGCAGGTAGCGGTAGTCACAACTGACAAAGGGCAATTCGTAATTGAGTTTTATCCTGATGCTGCCCCAGTGGCAGTTGACAATTTCAAAAAACTGATTAAGGCGAAATTTTACGATGGACTTACATTTCATCGTAAAGTTAATGGACCTGGGCTGAATATCATTCAGGGCGGGTGTCCCAAGGGAGACGGAACGGGTGGGCCCGGCTGGACTATTATTGATGAATACACCCATCCGAACCAGCGTTTACATATAAGAGGTACGGTGGCGATGGCGCGGACGAACGCGCCTAATTCATCCGGAAGTCAATTTTACATCTGCCTAAAACCACAACCGCATCTCGACGGAGCATACACTACCTTCGGAAAAGTTATCCAAGGAATGGATGTCGTTGACCAGTTATCAATAGGTGATGTAATGACAAAAATCCGATTGGAGGCGAAGTCAAAATATGTTAGTGCGACGACACAAGAACAACCCACACAACCTCATACTGGCCATGCTATTAATTATCGCAGTTCTGTTTACGACTCTCCTCATGAGTTGTACACAACAGGATGAACAGAAGGCACCCGTGCCGCGTCAACGCCGTTCCGGCACTAGCGACGTGCAGACCACTGCGAAGCCAAAGACGGATCCGGCCAGTGTGATAGCTGTCATTGAGACAGCAAAGGGCAACATTGAATTTGAATTTCTCGCAACTGAAGCCCCGGAAACTTCACATAACTTCATCAAAAACGCGAAAGTTAATTATTATAAAGGCGAAAAATTCCATCGCGTCGAACCACTCCTCATCCAAGCCGGATCCCGGTTCGTGGTCGACCAGACTATCCCCATTGAAAACGCATCGCAAAAGATGTCAAGAGGGGTTGTCGCGATGGCAAAAGAAGAAGGCGCAAGCGTCGCTGATGCTTCCCAATTCTTTATCTGTCGAGATACCACCCTCGTTGATAGCGATTATACCATCTTTGGAAACGTTATCAGCGGAATGGAAGTAGTTGACAAAATCGCTATAGACGATGCTATTATTAATATCAGCATCCGAGACAAGGAGTAGAATCTTGTAGGGCTTTTAAAGTAACCTACTTTATGAAAGCAGAATCAAGATTGGTGCGTGTCACGCGAAAGTTCCATGCGCTGACACGCCCTAATCATAACGGAGAAAGATATGGCATTAACAGTTATTCGTACAGCACGACCCAGTCCGGTTTGGCAGGAAAGTTACGTTCGCGTGAAAAAAGGACAGCGCCTCGTTATTGACGCAGAAGGTGCCTGGTCGCCAGACTTGCAAAATAGAACGGGTTGGTGCGGCGGCGACGGCATCGCAAATACTCCAGGAGACTCCTCTTACCTATTACCCGGCACAAACATCGGCGCACTCATCGTTAAAATTGCATCCACAGTATTTGCTGCCGGATCTCGTTACGACAATCCCGCACCAGCTGATGGCGTTATTTTTCTCGCAATGAATGAAAACCCAAACAATAACAATCAAGCCGGTAGCTTGCTCGCACAAATCATTATTTTTGACGAAGCATAGAAAGGAAAATTGATATGGATGAGCCAATTGAACAAGAGGAACAAAAACTCCCGCCTATGAACTTTATCTCTTTTCTGGCAGATCAAGTGACTATGGCGCAGCTGTACCTAGCAGGAATACGCAACCCGGAAACAGATCAAGTGGTTGTCAACCTGCCCTTAGTGAAACGAATTATTGACGGATTAGAGATACTACAAGAGAAAACGAAGGGAAACCTTACTGCACCCGAATCAAATTACTTGGCAAATTCACTCTATGAACTCAGAATGAATTACATCCGGACCGCAAACCAAGCGAATAAGTCACAAAAGGAGGCCCAGCAAGAGGAGAATCTACAAGAAGATGAACCGCAAACGGACACTCTGCAAGACGAAACGTCTTGAAGAATGCACTAGAAATTGGGTTAAGTACCGTTAGATTTCTAAAGAAAACGAAAAGGAGAAAATTCCGCTATGGAGTTCTATCACGGTACAACCCTGAAAAGCGCGCGGCTCATCGTTCAAAACGGTTTTCGCCCACGAGGCGGGGCAGTTTGGTTCACAACGCAACTCGGATATGCCAGAAATCGTGCTGAACAAAAGGCACGGAGGCGACATGGACGACCGCTTATCTTCAAATGCAACCTCCGACTTGCTGATCTTCAGGCACACACCGGATTAGGAAAAATTCGGAGAAGAGGGAGTGTCATCGCCATTCATAATTCACTTGATGTTCAACCTCTGCAATCCACTTTTGAATTCGTCGCCTCTCCGGAATTGCTGGCGCGTTGGATTAATAGCCAACTTGGATTGTTCCCTTACAACGGCGTGAGCCCATCAAACTGGGGTGTCGAACGACTATCCCATTGGATGAACAATCGGATTGGATGCGGTACCGGAAATCGAATAGATCCGGATGAATTTCTACAAAAAGGCAGACAGTGGCTCCCGACGTTTTTCAACAAATTGGGGTTCGGAGCAGAAACCGTGCCACTCTATCCACTAAAGCACAACACTTTAAGGGTTAAAGTGGTTCTGCCGGCAAAAGCAAACCCCGTGCATGAGAAAACCGAGCATGCTGAAATTATAAAGATACTTGCCTCTGCAAATCCAAAGCGGCGGATCCGCGGGCTTAAACTTTTAGAGAAAACTGGGATTGAAGAATTATTTGAATGGTGTATCTTGCAGCTCAATGACGAATCGGTTGAAGTTGTCTGTACGGCACTGCGAATCATGAGCCGGTGCGATGATGGATACATTGCTCCTATTTTGCCCTACGCGGCACATGAAAACAGACGTATTCGTGCAGGGGCAATCGCCGCACTGGCAAAACACACCGCTGAAGACACCGATTACTGGTTTGAACGTGGACTTAAAGACTCTGCACCTTGTGTCCGGATGGAAGTTGCAAGACTCTTACCGGGGTTGGATAGGACAGCGCATCGAACCGTCTTTGACATTGCAAGGCACGATCCGCATCCCGTGATAAAACGTATTGCCAAAAAACGGGCTTAGCGTCCAAGGTGTTAAATTTATAGGGGAGACTCGTGTTAGAACATCCAGAGTATGATATACAAGCTCGTTCTATAGGCAGGCAGGCATCGAATCGTTAATCTAAAGGGAACCCCTCAATACAGCAAATTTCTGCCTGATATGAACTATCAACGCAAATTTATCATTGCTTTTACCCTCTTAACTGCACTTATTTTCTGTGGAACTATCGGTTATGCACTGCTTGAAAGAAACAACACAGAAAGGTCTTGGACACTCCTCGATGCAATTTATATGACCGTTATTACCTTAACGACAGTTGGGTATAACGATATGGATATAAGCGATGCAGGACGCATTTTCACCGTCTTTCTCCTTATCGGTGGATTCGGAGTATTCACCTATAGTGTGAGTGTTGCAACTGCTTTTTTTCTTGAGGGCCAACTCCAGGATTTTTTCCGACTCAGAAGAATGATTAGAACTGTTGAAAAATTATCAAACCACTATATTATTTGCGGCCTGGGAGATACAGGCATCCATGTGCTTGAAGAGATGATTAACGCGGAAGTGCCGTTTGTCGGCATTGAGATGGAAGAAGAACGGCTCCTCCAGCTTGCAGATAATCACGATTTTCCATACATCCACGGTGACGCAACCGATGATGAGGTACTGATACGGGCAAGCGTTGAACGGGCACGCGGGCTCGTCACATGTCTCAGTCGAGATCAGGATAACTTATTTGTAGTCATTTCTGCGAAAAACCTAAATCCATATCTCAGAGTTGCCTCTAAAGCCGTTGAGAATAATTCACCTAAAAAACTCATGCGGGCAGGTGCGGATGAAGTCGTCCAACCTGACCAGATTGGCGGCATACGGCTTGCAAGTGGAATACTTGAACCACATTTTGTGGATTTTTTGTCAAATATCATGCAAAATCAGCAGAAAAATCGTTTTCACGAGTCCATCATTCAGGAAAATTCTAAGCTGGTTGGACAGTCATTTGCAGTGGCACGTATTCGAGATCAGACCGGCCTCGTTGTTATCGCTATCCGTAGTAAAGCAGGAAAATTTATCTATAATCCATCTGGAGATAGGGAACTAGAAGTAGGGGATGCGCTTTTGGTTATTGCTAACAAGCCAGAGCTTGATAGGCTTCACCAGCTTACCGGAGATACCGATTATTCGCAGTTCTAACACAAAACTAGAAATAAAACCAGCATCAAGAAAGAGAATGTCACACCGGCGATTTAGAGAACGTTACATAACATGGAACTAAACCACCCTGAAGTATGGAAATTGCAAGATGTTTTCAACTAGGGTATAATAGAAAAATGTTTTTCTTTTTCGGATTCGCTTGAAGACTCATAGATGTATGGAATCGGAACCTCTGTGAACCTTCAAATTTAGGGAAAAAAGAAAGTATCCGCGTAAGAGCAGCACACTCGCAGCTCGCCCACAGCACAATAGGAATACTATATGCTTGCAAGAGTCCTCAGCAGCGCAATGCTGGGAATTGATGCCTATATCGTTAAAGTTGAGGTGGATGTCGCAGACGGCCTTCCGGCTTTCAGTACCGTAGGCTTACCTGACAGTGCCATTAGGGAGAGCAAAGACAGGGTTACGGCGGCAATTAAGAACTCCGACTACTACTTTCCCCCGGGACGCATCACTGCCAACCTCGCCCCCGCGGACATCCGGAAGGCCGGATCCGCCTTCGATCTTCCGATTGCAATGGGTGTCATGGGTGCTACCAATCAGGTCAGGGTAGAACGGCTTGAGAACACCATGGTTTTAGGAGAACTCGCACTTGACGGTAGCATCCGGAGCATCCAGGGGGTCCTTCCGATGGCGATCGCCGCAAAACAGAATAAACTGCAAGATATCATCCTGCCCGCTGAAAATGCAAAAGAAGCAGCAATCGTTGAGGAATTGAACGTCTATCCGGTCGCTAATCTCACTGATGCTGCGGCGTTCCTAAACGGCACGAAAAAGATATTGCCCGAACCTCACACCCTCGGTTCCGAGGCACACTCACACCCATTGAACGCAGGGCTTGATTTAGCTGATGTTAAAGGACAAGAACATGTCAAACGTGCGATTGAAATCGCCGCAGCAGGTGGACATAACCTGATTATGATTGGGCCACCTGGTTCTGGGAAAACTATGATTGCCAAACGCATTCCATCACTCCTGCCCCGGCTCTCTATGGATGAATCGCTTGAAACAACAAAAATTCAGAGCATCGTTGGAATCCTACCGAGTGACATGCCGTTGGTTGTAACGCGTCCCTACCGTTCACCACACCACACCATTTCAGATGCTGGGTTAATCGGCGGGGGGCAGGTGCCGCGTCCGGGTGAAGTGAGCCTAGCACACAACGGTGTTCTCTTTTTAGACGAGCTCCCTGAATTTCGCAGAAACGTGCTTGAAGTCATGCGGCAGCCGTTAGAAGATCGACACGTGACTATCTCACGTGCTGCTGCGTCGCTCACTTACCCTGCAAATTTCATGCTCGTCGCAGCGATGAATCCTTGTCCATGCGGATTCTTCAGCGATCCGAACCGCAGCTGCAAATGTACACCGAACCAAATTCAAAACTACGTCTCTCGTATCTCCGGGCCGCTATTAGATAGGATTGATATTCAGGTTGAGGTGCCTGCGGTAAAGTACGCCGAACTCTCGGCACAGACGGCCGGGGAACCATCCGAAACCGTGCGTGAACGGGTTGAAACAGCACGGAAAAAGCAACACAAGCGGTTTCAAGGTACAAAAATCCATGCCAACGCGGATATGGAATCCAAGCAAATTCGAGAATACTGTCAAGTTGATGCAGAGTCACAGGATTTGCTGCGGATCGCTATTAATCAATTAGGACTCAGTGCTCGTGCCTACGATCGAATTTTGAAAGTCTCGCGCACCATCGCAGATGTAGAACAGCACGCCTCTATTCAAGCAGGGCATGTCTCCGAAGCGATACAGTATCGTAGTTTAGATCGGAATTTTTGGAAAAAATAGAGCAAAACCACCTCAACGGAGAAGAAAATGCCACCTAATTTTATCCTATTTTTGACAGACGACCAGGGCTACGCGGATTTGTCTTGTATGGGCGCGCCAGATTTCAAAACGCCTCACTTGGATAGAATGGCAACAGAAGGCGCACGTTTTACTGACTGGTACTCTAACTCACCGGTCTGTTCGCCTTCCCGCGCTGCATTGCTGACAGGACGGTATCCGTGCCATGCGGGGGTCCGTTCCATCTTAGCCGGACACCGTACCGCTACAGGCTTACCTCCGTCTGTACCGACTCTCGCCACCGCTCTCAAGAAACACGGTTATTACACCGCTATGTCCGGTAAATGGCACTTAGGACTTGCAGAGGGCTCCCGACCCGAGGACCACGGGTTTGATGATTGGTTCGGCTTTATGGCAGGATGCATCGATTTCTTCTCGCATATCTTTTACTGGGGCATGGCACAACAGGGAATCGACCAGACGCACGATCTCTGGGAAAATGGGGAAGAGATATATCGAAACGGAGAATACTTTACCGAGTTAATCACGGAATACGCGCTCAGATACATCCGGAAAGCGGTTGAATTGGGCAAACCGTTTTTCCTATACGTACCGTATAACGCACCACATTACCCCATGCACGCACCACAGAAATACGTTGATCGGTTTCCAAACATGCCTTGGGCTCGGCAGATTATGGCGGCAATGCTGAGTGCAGTTGACGATAGCGTTGGGGAAATTTTCGCAGAACTGGAACGACAAGGCATCGCAGAAAACACTTTCTCCTATTTCCAAAGTGATAACGGGCCTTCCCGGGAAACCCGAAATTGGTTAGACGGAACGCAAGACCCGTACTACGGCGGCACCACAGGAAAACTGAAAGGACATAAATTTAGCCTTTATGAAGGCGGTATCCGCTCCCCAGGCATTATGAACTGGCCAGAACGCATCCCCGCAGGACAAGTTATCAGTGAATCCGGCGCAGCTATGGATGTGTTCCCAACGTTCCTTAATGCTGCAGGTGGAGATGCTTCTACGTATGAACTTGATGGACTTGATCTTCTCCGCATGGTTGCTGACGGTGAGCCAACTCCACACCGTGCACTCTATTGGGAGATGGGCAAACAGACCGCTATCCGTCAGGGAAAATGGAAACTCGTCCTCAATGGCCAATTAGTCGAAGGCGCACCCCCGGAAGACGACATCCATCTCGCTGACCTTGAAACCGATATCGGGGAAACCGAGAATCGCTGTTCCTGCCATCCAGAACGCACCGCCGAACTCACCGAAGCAGCGCAAAACTGGCGAGAACAGATTGAAATACATTGGCAAAATCAATGGACAACGCCTAACGGAACAACCGGATATGTCAAGAGGTAGTAACATGCTAAATTACAATCAAGACGCTTACGGGCATCTGCTCTCTGACTATCACAAAGGACAAGAAAACGTGCTGGAAATTATTGAACGCGAGGACGGCTTGATCACCGCTAGCCCTTCACATCCTCAAGCATATTTTCATGAATATTCAGCCTGGCCTGAACATCAAAAACAGGGAATCAAATATGCCGCCGGCAGAATTTTGGATGTTGGAAGCGGGGCCGGATGCCATGCCCTCTATCTTCAGAAACAAGGACACGATGTCCTCGGAACCGATAATTCACCCCTGGCAATTCAACTTTGCCAACACCGAGGGCTAAAAAATGCGCAGGTAATGTCCATTACCCAACTCAGTCCTAAACTCGGCACGTTTGATACATTTCTCATGCTGGGAAACAATTTTGGACTTGTCAGCAATTTCAAGAGAGCCCGGTGGCTGCTAAAACGTTTTGCAACCATGACAACCCAAACCGCAAAAATTATTGCCGAAGCTACAAACCCTTATGAAACTGAAGACCAGCTACATCTTCACTATCACCAAGTTAACCGCGATAGAGGTAGGATGAGCGGCCAATTAAGACTGCGAGTTCGGCACAAAAAATATGCGACACCGTGGTTTGATTACTTGTTTCTCTCAAAATCAGAATTGGATTCCATACTCCAAGGCACTAATTGGACAGTTGAACGCTATATTGACAATACAGATACACCCTCTTATATCGCAATCCTACAAAAGCTATCACCCGCGAAGGATACGTCATGACAGCCTTTAAATTCGCGTTTATTACAGACACGCATCTTTACCCGAACGCACCGGAAAACTTTGCAAGTGGACTGCAACAACAGAAAAATAGTATTGAACTCTATGAAAAATTGATTGAACAACTGAACACGTTCGATCCAGCATTTGTAATACATGGCGGCGACATTGTTTGCGGCGGTAAAAATTTTGACATGTCAGCAGACGAATATGAATACGCCCTGCACCACGCAAAACGGCTCGGAGAACAACTAAAGGTGCCATGCTATTATATCCCCGGAAACCACGATCTGGATCCAGAGACCGGTTCCAAGGCTTCTTATATGAGACTCTTTGGGATAAATGGTCAGGCATATCACAGTTTGGTACATAACAATATCCGGTTTATCCTATTAGACGCGCAAGAAGTCCCCGAAGACCTCACGCACGGTTATGTTAGCACAGCACAACTCGCATGGTTAGAACATGAATTAAAAGTAGCTAAAGATAAAAGAGAAGAAGTTTTTATCTTCTCGCATCAACTCCTTTTTCCGAATGTCGAGTTCCAGGGAATCGGTTCAAGAATTGGCAATTCTGCGGAAATGCTCGAAATCATAGCACCTTTCGAAAAAAATATATTGGGCTGTTTCTGCGGGCATTTGCATCTCAATCGTGTATTTCAAGAACAAGGCATGCGGTGCATCATTACTGCCGGCATTATCTGCTACCCCATGACTTACCGCAAAGTTTATGTTAATACAGATAACATTGCGATTCGATCCGAGCAGGTAGCACTGCCAGAGGTGTTTGCCCGTTCGGAAGCAGTAAATGCTGATAATAATCCGTACCTCTCTGGCCGTGCATCGGATCAGGATTTTGACATACCGAGAAAAATGCAGTCCGTGGCAGCTAATGTATGAGCGTGCCTCCGGTAGTTGCATGGGTACGAGAAGAACCGTGTTTGCAAACCGTACAAAACAAAGAAATGATAGATGTCCAACACCTCACAAAGAATTATGGCCCCTTTCAGGCACTCAAAGACATCTCCTTTAATGTAGACAAGGGCCAGGTGGTTGGATTTCTCGGTCCCAACGGTGCGGGGAAAACCACCACGATGCGTATCCTTACCTGCTTCATGCCCGCCAGCAGCGGGCGTGTCACCGTGGCAGGCTACGATGTTTTCAAAGAATCGAGAGATGTACGCAAGCGCATTGGGTACCTGCCAGAAAACGTTCCCCTCTATCTTGAAATGAGCGTGGCGAAGTACCTCATCTACATGGCAAAAATTCGTAATGTCCCTTCTCGGCAGCGTAAGAATCAGTTGGATATAGCAATTGAGGCATGTGGGTTAACCGGACGCCGGCATCAGATTATTGGGCAATTGTCGCGAGGCTTCCGGCAGCGGGTTGGATTAGCACAAGCGCTCATCCACGACCCGGATGTCTTAATTCTCGATGAACCGACTTCCGGCTTAGACCCGCGTCAAATCGTGGAGATTCGAGAATTAATAAAAACACTCGGCAAGGAACGGACAATCCTTTTTAGCACACATATCCTCTCTGAAGCGAGCATAACGTGTGAACGTCTGATTATCATTAGTCAGGGGCGTATCACAGGGGATGTCCAGCTCGCCGATGGCCGTGCTGTCTCTATACAAACTGAAATTGCCGAATTAGTTGAAAATAAAGAAGGCGATGCGTCGGTAAAAACACTGACACTTGAAATTGCAGGTGCCGCTGCAGAGGAGGTCTCGGCAGTACTCAGGAACATTCCTGAGGTGATAACCGCTATACACAAAGGCATGACGACGTTTCAGATTCAGTACGCCATGACAACAGATATCCGGGCAGAGGTGGCAGAAACCATTGTTAGGCATGGATGGAAGCTACTTGAAATGCATACCCCTGAAATGACACTGGAAGAAGTGTTTCTCTCTTTAACTGTCTGAACCATCTTTTTGTAGTGTGAAGCGTTTAGGTGCTATGGGTGTGAAGCTTTTGGTGCCCATCTTGCTAGAGATTTCGCTGCCAAAAATCATCAGGAGACCTTTTTGTGAAACTCGTTACTTTCAAAAAATCGACATCAACAAAAGCGCCTCGTCTTGGCGCATGGATCGGCGATGATAAAATTGTGGATTTGGATACTGCTGCAAACGGGTTAGGCATGCTTGAATGCTTCGCGCAGAACCTTACCACTAACCTACAAAGCAGCATTGATGCCGTCCAAAAACAACTTACCGCCCGAACAGCCGAGGTTGGCGCGGTTTTCCCTGTTGCCGATGTGCAACTGCTGGCACCTTTCCCTCAACCTGCCAGTCTCCGCGATTTCGGAGTCTTCAAAACGCACATGGATGCTGCCGCACGGATTACTGGTAAAGAAATCTCGCCCGAATGGTTCAAACTACCTAACTATTACCGCGGCAGTACAAGTCCTGCCTCCATCGCAGGACACGAAGCTGTGATCACCTGGCCCAACTATACAGAAAAGCTCGATTTTGAGTTAGAATGGGGTGTCTATATCGGTAAAATAGGGAAAAACATTTCGGTAGCGGAAGCCCCTGAGTACATCGCCGGCTATACCATCTATAACGATATTAGCGCGCGCGACATTCAATTCCGGCACATGACCTTGGCACTCGGTCCTGCAAAAGGGAAGGATTTCGATAATAGCAATATCATGGGCCCTTGCCTCGTCACACCTGATGAAATTGGCGATCCGTACAATCTGCGAATGATTGCCACAGTCAACGGCGAAGTCTGGGCAGACGGAAACACTTCCGATATGTATTACACGTTTGCGGAGATGATCTCATTCGTTTCTCAATCCGAAACACTTTATCCGGGAGATTTCTTAGGCTCCGGTACCGTCGGGAAAGGCTGTGGCTGGGAGCTCGATAGGTGGATCCAGCCAGGCGACGTGATTGAGCTGGAAGTGGAAAATATCGGCGTGCTTAGAAACCGAATCGGCGAACCCGAACAGAACCGTGCCGCTTGGAAGGAAAAAGTGTAACCATGCGCTTGAAAAATAAAGTCGCCATCATCACGGGGGCAGCCTCCGGTATCGGAAAAGCGGCAGCTATCCTGTTTGCAGAAAACGGTGCGAACGTTGTTGTTGCAGACATCAATCGCACTGGCGGAAACCGGACCGTGGACACGATTCGCGACACCGGCGGCGAAGCCAGCTACATTCCAGTTGATGTGACAATAGCAGATGACTCGCAACGGATGGTTCAAGAAACCGTTAGAAGTTACGGCAAATTGGATATTCTGTTCAACAATGCAGGCATTGCGATGCGCCTCCCTGTTGCAGAACTACCAGAATCAGATTGGCACCACTGTTTAGCTGTCAATCTCACCGGAGTATACCTCTGTGCAAAAGCTGCGATTCCAGCAATGCAGGAGAACGGTGGCGGCACCATCATCAATATGTCGTCCATTTACGGGATTGTGGGTGGGGATGTTCGCGCGGCGTATGTGGCTTCTAAGGGGGGCGTGACAAACCTCACCCGCGGCATGGCACTCGACTACGCACAGGACAACATTCGCGTTAACTGTATTTGCCCCGGTTTTATTGAAACGCCCTTAGTTGCCGGAGTCGTCAAAACGCCAGAGGAATATCGGAAGCTGGCAGACCGGCATCCGATGAAACGGCTCGGTAAGCCGGAAGAGATTGCCTACGGTGCGCTATACCTTGCCTCCGATGAAGCCGCGTTCGTCACTGGCATCGCCCTCCCAATTGATGGAGGCTATACTGCTGGATAATGATAAATGAAGCATCAATCAAAAGTTATATTTTTGATTTTCAGTCAGTCAGTACATCATCAACCGCCTTAGAAAGTCCCATCGGCTTATTCTATACCGAGGGATGTCAGGACGTGAAAACCTGATGGACGCTATTGAAATATCTAACGCAGCGGAACTGCGTACCCTCGTAATATCATAGCACACCAACGGACTTACTCACTTTTCTATTTTAAAAATGCGAAAACTATCCTTCTGTGCTTTTCTCTTTTTACTGCTAAACAGCGCATACCTATTCAGCTTCGGCGAGCCGACGCTTTTCTATATTTTTAACGTCTTACTCCACATCGTGCTGGGGATGTTCCTCCTAATTCCGTTCGGCATCTATGTGTATCGGCATTTTAGGCGCACCTCAAGGTTTAGTCAAATTGGCATCGCCTGTTTAACCCTCGGCATTTTGAGTGGTGTTTACCTCATGAAGGTTGGGGCGACGCGTCCATATCGGTGGCTGTTGATTTTCCATATCGTCACCGTGACGCTTGGCACGCTGCTTTTCGTTATTCATCTACTTTTTCGAGAACAGAGATTCCGGCACTCAGCACGTTTAAAAAAGGGTGTGGTGTCAGTGTTTGTTATCATTTTTCTCTTTCCGCTCGGTGCGAAAGTCCTACAACACTACCTGCCGAACGAAGAATATCTTGTCAAGAACCCGGCCCTACCGCCCACCAGTATGTACGAAGAGGGGGGCGGGACAACAGGGCACTTTTTCCCCGCATCCGTTGAAACTGTAACAGGGAACCTTATTCCGACAGATTTCTTTCTCACTTCAGAGACATGTGCCGCGAAAGGCTGCCATCCGGATATTTACCAGCAATGGAATGAGTCAGCGCATCACTTCTCATCTTTCAACAACCAATGGTACCGCAAATCAATTATCTATATGCAAGAGGTTAACGGCATTCAGCCGTCAAAGTGGTGCGGGGGCTGCCACGATCCGGCCATCCTCCTTAATGGCGTTATGGACAGGCCGATTCGGGAGAACCTGCATACACCCGCCGCGCAAGCAGGGCTTGCATGCACGGCATGCCACTCAATTGAGAAAGTCAAAGATACGATGGGAAATAGTGGGTATCTGATTAAGTACCCGCCGCTGCATGACATCGCCGCCAGCGACAGTCCACTAGTCCGGAAACTGCACAACTACCTTATTCGACTCGATCCGGAACCGCATAAGAAGAGCTTCTTGAAACCGTTCCACCGGGAAAATACGGCAGAATTCTGTGCAACGTGCCACAAGGCGCACCTTGATGAACCTGTCAACAATTTCCGGTGGGTACGCGGCTTTAACGACTACGATCAGTGGCAAAAAAGCGGCGTTTCCCACCAAGGTGCCCTATCTTTCTATTATCCGGAAAAAGCAAAGAGATGTGTAGATTGCCATATGCCGTTAGTCGCATCCAATGATGCAGCGAATATCAACGGCAAGGTGCACAGCCATCGCTTTCCGGCAGCGAACACCGCACTCCCATTTGTGAATAAGCACGAAGAGCAACTCAAGGCCGTAACTGAATTTTTGCAAGATAATAAGGTAACTTTAGATCTGTTCGTGGACGGGATGCCAATTCCACGTATACAAACAGCAACAAAACCGAGCCAAGCCGCTAAGGGGACCGAGCTTGGCAGGTATGAGTCTGCACAATTGAAAAAAGGCGGAGACGTACGGATTGATGTAGTTGTACGCACACGGGATGTCGGTCATCGATTTCCGGCAGGGACAATTGATGCCTTCGACATCTGGCTAGAGGTGAAAGTTGTTGACGAAAACGGTAAGGTTATTTTCTGGAATGGGAGAATCGCCGCACCTGATGGAAATGGACCTGTTGACCCAAGCGCGCACTTTTATCACAGTTATTTGCTCGATGAGCACGGGAACCGCATCAATAAACGAAATGCATGGGCAATGCGCACAGTGCTGTATAGTAGAACAATTCCACCCGGTGCTGCCGACACGGTTCGTTACCGTTTGGAAATCCCAGAAGACTGCGGAGACACGCTGACACTGACAGCTAAATTGAACTATCGTAAATTCAACTGGTGGCACACGCAATGGGCTTATGCTGGCGTACGCAATCCGGAGGATACAGATTTTCAGATGGATAAAGGGTACGATGATGGGACGTGGGTATGGACTGGGGATACATCGGATGTCGCAGGGAAAATCAAGGCAATCCCTAATCTACCCATTACTGTCATGGCATCTGCAACCGCCACGCTTAGCGTGGGAAAGGATATTGGTAAGGATACTCGTGTCGAACAAGAGCTTGGAGCTCTGCCTTCTTCTGTTAAGCGGGATGCTAGTTTGTCCAACGAGGCGAGCAGATCCGGTAAAACAACCTCGTTTACCAATGGTTCCTTTGGTTCCTTATCGCATCCGTTAGGGCAATACAAAACACACGAACGATGGAATGACTACGGCATCGGTTTCCTACTGCAAGGCGACCTGAAAGCCGCAGCGTCCGCATTTCTAAAGGTAACGGAGATAGAACCGACCTACCTTGACGGTTGGGTGAACGTGGCGCGATGCCGTATTGAAGAAGGGGAAATGCGTGGGGCAGAAACAGTTCTTGACAAGGCGTTTGAAATCCAGAAGACGTTACCCCCTGAAAATCCACATCGTGCAAAGGTTCACTACTTTTATGCCCTTGTACAGGAAGCTTACGGGAATTACGACACAGCCATTCAGCACATTCAACTCGCCGCCTCGCAATTTCCACGCGACACACGGGTCCGAAACAAGTTGGGACGGCTCCGCTTTCTCAAACGTGATTATGAAAACGCCCTGCAAGAATTTCAGAAAACGCTGGCAGTCGACCCGGAAGATCTGGATGCACATTATAATATGATGCGTTGTTACCGCGCACTCAAGAATCCTTCCATGGCCGCGCAATCCCAGAAATTATATCTGCGGTTTAAAGTGGATGAATCTGTCGAAGCGATCACCGGCACCCCACGGCGCACCGATGCCAACGCTAATCGGGAGCGCCAACCGATTCACGAACATACCAACAGTTATGAACCTTCAAGCGAAATACCCAACGATTGAACATCAAAACGCCGCCGAAGCCGTTATTGACTTCTTTGCACCGCTTGATAAAATTGACGCACTCTGCTTAACATGTTCATGTGCACGTGGTAAAGCGACTAAAGATAGCTGCCTCGACCTGCTTGTGATTGCAAAGCCAGAAGTTATCTCCACATCCCAGGGCGGACTTGAAAAAATGTGGACGGAATTCTATGCGACAGCGCCTGTTTTTCAACGACTCGCTGCTGTCGGAAAATATGCACACGTAGATTTAGAATTCAGCGACGGGCACTTTTTGCCAAGGCAACGCGGCTGGACAGGTGGACCGGATGAATTCGAACTCGTCATCGGGAATTACCTTGTTTACAGCGTCGTGCTGCATCAAAAGAGCAGCTATTTTCAGCAACTTAAGGAAAAATGGCTCCCTTATTACGATGAAGCTCTGCGCCAAAAACGGCTCCGCACGACACGTGACTATTGTCTCAACAACCTCGATCATATTCCGCTTTACGTTGCACGCGGACTTCACTTTCAAAGTTTCAACCGTTTTTACGATGCCTTTCGCGAATTCTTGCAGGCACTCTTTATTGCACACCGCACTTACCCTATCGCCTACGACAAATGGATCCAAGAACAGATTGTGGATATCTTAGAAATGCCACAACTCTATGTACAACTACCGCGTCTGTTTGAGCTCGATAATTTCGAAAGCACCCACATTGTGGAAAAGGCAGAGCTCTTGAGAAGTCTATTGGCTACATACGCACCTGTCTAATTCAACTCATACACCGATTCGTTAATCAAAAGACGCTATTTTCTCACTTACCCTCATTTTTTTTGAGAGTCGTCTGTGTGTGATATTGTTACGGTTGTCTGTGAGAAAAGTGGCAGGATAGGTATTCTTTATCTCTCTTTTCAGGAGAGTGGCAGGATAGGTATTCTTTGTCTCTCCTTCAGGACAGACAAGATAGCCTTTTACCTGCCACCGACTAGGCAGTGCGCTTGTGTCAAATCAGAACGGATCTCCTCTATGGTAGCTCTGCATGAAAAACGAGATAAGAAAGCGTTGGCTCCATTTTTTGTATATCTCCGTACCATCAATGCGTATGTAATGATAACTCGTGTGTAAATCTCGTCGGAGACTACTTAGGTAATGTCTTTAAAATCATAACATCAAACGGCTCCGACGAGATTTGTAAGGGATTCAAAATAGCAGCAGCCTGGATTGGGTGCCTGTAGACAAACAAAAAATCCGTGAGAAAGGGCTTGACAATTCGGCAAAAATTTTCTATACTTGAGATATGCAAAGTCGCACCAGGCAGATACTCGTCTATACTACGCCAAGCGAACGTAATCCTTATCGGCAATGGTACACGCGGATTACAGATGAAAAGGCGAAGATAAATATCTCTCATAGAATTGGACTTTACGAGCAGATAACTTTGGCGATTTCAAGCAACTGAGCGCTAGAAGAAGTAGCAGAAGCACAAGGCGGAATTGCTTTCCTTGTGGCATAGACACAACTCAGTTATCAGAATCTTACTTATCTTCAAAATTCTGGACATTCGGAGGAACACGATGAAAATCAGCCCTGTTAAAGGGAGAGCGATGCTTCATTGGGTGGGCAAACGCCCCCTCGAGACGGTGAGCAACTATCCCGCCCAATTGGTGGAAACTTATAACGTTGAAGACCCAGAGACAGAGCCGCTATATGGTAGATTTTTGGAGGGGCCGAACCTCCTCTTTCACGGCGATAACAAGGAAATTCTCTCCACCTTACTTGTCAACGGCTTCCGTGGCAAGATAGATCTCATCTACATTGACCCGCCCTTTGCTAGTGGTGCAGACTATGTCCGAAAGGTGAAACTCCGCGGCATTAGAGGGACTATCCTGAGTGAAGGTGCTGGGAACCCAGGTGGGAGTAGGGGGGGGTAAACCCGCTTCTTTAACAGGCGAAGGTCCCTCCATTATTGAACAGACACAATACACCGACATCTGGGCGAATGACACTTATCTCCAGTTCATGTTTGAGCGGCTTATCTTGATGCGAGAGCTGCTGAGTGAAAAAGGGAGCATCTACCTGCACTGCGACTGGCATAAGAGCCATCATCTCCGTATGCTCCTCGATGAAGTATTCGGCGAACAGAACTTCGTCAATGAGATTATCTGGTGCTACACAGGGCCGTCTCGGAAAAATAAATTCTTCCCACGGAAACATGACACCATACATCTTTATAGCAAGGTAAGAGATCACATTATTTTTAACATGGATGAAATAAAAATCCCGTACAAAAAAACACGGACAGGCACATCTAAGGGATCAGCATTCTTGCAGGATGACTATGAGATGGACGAAGCGGGTAAGGTTCCTGAAGATTGGTGGGATAATATAACACCGGTTGGACGAAAACCTCACGAACTGTTGGGGTTTCCCACGCAAAAAACTGAAGCTCTGATAGAAAGGATTATTAAGGTGTCAAGCAATGAAGACTCCATCGTGCTGGATTGCTTTGTAGGAAGTGGCACCACCGCAGTCGTCGCTGAAAAACTCGGCAGACGCTGGATCGCCGTAGATTTGAACAGAGGCGCGATACAGACGACAATGAAACGCATCCAGACAACTATTGCCGAACACCGCGGAATCGCTCACTATCGCATTAATAACTATCACTTTAGCGAACAACAGGAACTCCGCAGGCTCCTCATCGAAAAGTATGGCATAGAAACGGACAAGAAAGACCGCTTCTTTGACGGCACCGTAGACGGAACCCTCGTCAAAATCGTTGAACTGACAAAACCGCTCACCCGATTAGATATTCAGCTTATCAAAGACGAACTGCAGCACCGCCCGGATGAGACGCGCGCGGTGACGGTGCTCTGCAACGGTAGCGAGCTGGGAATACAAGCCGAACTTGACGCAGAAAACAAGCATCACCCGATTAATAAACTCATCGTGCGGGACATCCAACGCGACGGCGTCACCACCTTCGCCCCTGCTGAAGCAGAAGTTGACTTCAAAAGAGACAGGCAACACGTTACCATCACCCTCGTAGATTATATCAGTCCGAGCCTCTTAGGGCGTTTGGAGATAGCCCGCACCCTCTTTGACGAACAAATAGATGATTTCCGTGCGCAGATTGATTGCGTGCTGATAGATACGGACTACAACGGCAGGCATTTCAGAATCGTTGAGAGTGATGTGCCGGAGAAGCAGCGCGATTTTATCAAGGGCCAATACACGGTAGTGCTGCCGCACCCTGATGCCCGCGTTGCCGTCAAGATTATTGATATGCTGGGTGAGGAAACCGTGGTAACAGAATAAACAGTTCGTATCTCTCCGTACCGTCAACGCTTATGTCGTGAGTCCTCGTGTGTAAATCTCGTCGCCCGCCCACCTAAATCCTCTCTCTGTTTAGATTCATAGCATAAGAACCCTCTGGCGAGATTTGTGCTTAGGTTTTCAAAACATAAAGAGTTGTTGGGCTGAAAGAGACGAAAAAACGAGATTTATACAGTGATTGACACAACATCAACCGTTGATGGGCTGAAAGAGACGAAAAGAGGTATTTTATCATAAACCGACTGCTTTTCTCACGCTTTTCCAAACAAAAACCTTTCATGACAAACCTTCAAAAAAAATGGGGGGTAAGTGACACACTATTTTAACTTGACTTTTTGCGTGGAGTGTATTAGACTTTAACGTTAAGTCAAAAAACCACTGGAAATCCGGGTATCTCTTTCATACAATAACAGTGGGTGTAATAGGAGAAATAGTCATGCAAATCGCAAGACTTGTGCCGCGTAATATTAGACTACCTTCGGGTGAAAATTGCACGTCCTTATGGAAAAGGCTGCCCGAGCAGCGGCACCGTACGCTATGGATAAAGCGAGCAATAGGAATATCAATCTTTCTTGCACTCTGTGGTTTGATCGCAGTCGCCGAAAAAAATGGGGCTCAACAACAAGGTATTACCTTGGCAGACCTTGGCGTAACGCCGGCACAGAAAACCCAAATTGAAGCGATGTGGACGCTGAAACGCCAGAAACAGATAAAGGCAGTCGAAGATTTGAAACGTTTGAATCGACTTTCGAAAGACTCACTGGCTACAGAAATGAAAATTAAAGAGACATTGGAAAAGATTCGTGCAGAACGGCAGGAGATGCAGCAACAGATCGAGCAGCATGAAGAAGAGTTGATTCAGACGTTGTTGCCACGTGCACAACTGCATCTGACACTCCTGGGCGTGTTGGATAATGGGCTGCCTCGCCGAATTGTGAAGCCACAATATGAGAAAACAACGCAAGAAACGCCGCCGAAAACGCGTGCAACCCAAAAATAAAAATAAAAAGTGGAGGATACCAGACTTGAACTGGTGACCTCTTGCATGCCATGCAAGCGCTCTCCCAACTGAGCTAATCCCCCACGCGATGATCTAATTATCTTAATTATACCATATCTACACCGGAAATGCAAATTTTTTTTAAAGAATTATGAAAACGCACAAACCAGACCTATTTTTTGATTTCGCCAGGCAACCAGATAACGAGATTGATTTGGCAACGGGCGCACTACTTATTGCACAAAGCAGTTACCCAGAACTGAATATAGATACTTATCTGCAGCAACTGGATGAGATGGCAGACGTTGTGAGGCAACGTCTCAATGGCGTAACCCTCCCGGACCACCAGATCGCTCAATTGAATCGCTATCTCTTTACGGAACAACTTTTTAGAGGCGACTATGAAAACTACGGTGCCTTGGATAATAACTTCATCAACGCTGTACTGGATAGGAAAATCGGGATGCCGATTACTCTCTCTATTGTCTACATTGAAGTCGGTAAACGGGCTGGTTTACCACTCGTGGGTGTCAATTTCCCGACCCATTTTATTGTAAAATACAAGCGCCAATACCTCGATATTTTTATTGACCCATCTCAGTCTGGAATGCACATGTCAGAACTACTCCTTGAAGAAAAATTAAGCGAAAACCTCGGAAAATCAGTAGAGCTCGAATCGAGTATGTTATTAGAAGCGACCCCTAGGGAGATCTTAGCACGTATGTTACGGAATCTCATACGTGCCTACACGCACCTTGAACAAGAGGATAAGGCATTGCAAGCTGCACAACGCATCACATGGCTCCTCCCGAAATCTGCGGTGGACCTTCAACACTTCGGCTTCCTACTTTGTAAAAATCATGCATACAACGACGCAATTTCTACTTTTGAAAAATGCATCGAACTAGAAGAAGATCTAACAGAGGTGGCGATGCTTGAGGAAAATATCCAACTTGCTCGCCAATTCCTCGCACGATTCAATTAGGAACGGTTTGACAGCCCCTTTGAATATGTGTTAATATGTTATTATGAGTCTGATTGGAAAACCACAATTTGCCGGTGAAATACACAACTGAAAATAAATTCAGCAACCCTCTACGTGAAGACAGTACAAAATTAACGATGGTTCTACCCATTAAAAACAACAAACCGGTAAATTTCAAATATCACGAAGCCCCGTTCCGGGATTGCATTTGCTCTGAACAAAAATTTTCCGGTGAGATGGATTGTTTATTTACGTATAGACAGTTGTTGGGTTTGAGAACTACCTCCCTAACATTCTAATCGCGATTCCAAACAAAGGTTGTTAACAAAATTGAGATACTCAGATTTTTTAAGGTTACGTGCTTTCGGGCTTTTGCTCTTAATTGGAGGGCTGTGCAGCTTTCCAATTGGTGAAGTTGCCTCAGAACCCGAGACGACAGAAATATCAGAAACCCGCTTCCCTAAACCACACAACAACTTCGCAACGGTTCCTGTTGCGGATGGCAGTTCCGATAACTATCAAAACGCTATTCCATCTGCTTTTGATAGTGTAGCAGCCCCCAAACACGCTACATCTGCTAAAAACCCTGGTACCAGCATTAACTTATCTACATATAAATTGCAAATCGGTGACACGTTTGTGGTAACAGTTGAAGGATACCCAGAGTATAGCAAAGAACGGACCCCTATTCCGATCCAGCGTGACGGTTACATTTCTTACCCTCTCATCGGTATTATCGAGGCGATAGGGTTAACGGTTTCCGAACTCGAGTCGCGGATGCAAAAGGCTTTTTCGCAACACCTGCAGAATCCACGTGTGTTCGTAACACTTATGCAAACCAGACGCAACATTCTCGTGCTGGGAGCCATAGAAATGAGGGCAAGAGGAAATCCGCATGTCTTTGAAACAGGGCAGGTTTATCTCATGCATGCCTTAGCGGCGGCAGGCATCAACTATGAACTCGCAGATCTTACCAAGATTACTATCTGGCGCGATGGAAAACTTTACAAACAGGTAGATTTCCTAAAACTTCTTGAGGCAGGTGGCCCCGATATTCCACTCATAGACTATGATGTAATCATTATCCCCTCCATTTTCCAGCAACGGCCGATCCGGGTTATCGGTGCAGTCGTGGCACCTGGTATCTATCCGATCCGCTCACAGCAGATTCCGGCGATTCAGGCTTTAAAACTCGCCGGGGGGTCCAGAGCCGATTTCGCAGATCTGAGCAAGGCTGAAATCATCACGAACACCGAACGTATCTCTGTTGACTTGACAGCTGATAACGTGGATTCAATGTTGGGAGCGGGCGATACCTTATACATACCGCTCGCTGAAGCAAAAATTAGCATTATTGGTGCCGTAGATAAACCTGCCGAATACATTGTCACTGAACCTGTGCTTTTAGCAAAAGCAATTGCCATGGCAGGTGGATTGGACGAAGAGCGAGCAAACCCGAAAAAATGCATCTTGACGCGCGCAGATGGGACACAAGAGGAAATTAACTTTGATTTGATGCACTCAGAAATTTATCTCTACCCTAACGATCAACTCCGCGTTCGGGAACGCACGCGAATCGATTGGCGCGTCTTAAATTTTGCAGCATCTGCCGCCAGTCTCGTTGTTAACGTCTTGCTAAGATTTTAGATAGCCTGCAACAGAGAAGCAAACTGTGCACACTTCAATCATTCAAAGAATTCACAAACCCCCAAGCAACAAGCAGCAATTTACCAGATCAACGCTACGAATTTTCGCACGCAATTAAGCGTTAAGCACAGAAGTCCTTGTAGTTTTGATGCACACTGAGAGAAGGGGTTTGAAAACCAAAGAGAAAAAACATGAGGTAATCTATGCCAGAAACCATTGATAGGCACCTTGAAGAAATTAGGGAAATCCGATTATCAGACTACTTTTGGATACTTTTTCGGAATAAATGGAGTGTCATCTGCATTTTTTTGCTCACCATTTCCGCGGCGTTTCTTGTAACTGACTTCACTCCACCGGTTTATCAGGCAGAGACAACAATTCGCGTTGTTGACAGCCAACAAGCACCTTCGTTCCTCTCACAGATCCCGTTATCCGGATTATTTGGAAGTACTTCATTAGGGGCTTATGCAGCCCAATTGCAGTCCCGTGACCAAGTCATCGCACCCACCGTACGGCAAATGAGGACCGAAGGTTTATTAGAACCTTTGCCGATCCACCGGGCAAAGTCTCTCGTATGGGTTGCTAACATGCTTAACATTGAACTCGCACAAGACGCTACAGAACAAGGAGAACTCAGCCTAACAGAGTGGGAGGACTTCTTCATCAAAACCCTTATTGATGAACAATTAAAAGTTGAAGAATCGCCAGACGGCAATGTGATTACCGTTACAGTACAACAACGGACTCCGGAACGGGCACAGCAGCTAAGCAATCGGATTGTCGCCGTCTTTCAACAACTTGTTGAGGCAGAAACAAAAAAACAGATACAGTGGTGGGAAAAACAGAAACCGCAAGCGATGCTGACGCAAACGAAGCAGAACCTTAAAACCGCTGAAGAGGAACTCTTTCAATTTCAGCGAGATTATCCAGAAATTACCTTAAATGTAGAGGGAAATACACACGCGCAGCTTATCCTAGCCCTACAACTAAACGAAAATGAGTTAAGCGGGCTCTTGTCAGGTGCCGAATTGAAACTTTCAGCCTATCAAGAGGAATTGGAGAAACTTGAGGAGGATTTAGTATCCGAAACAGTCACAACAAATCCTTCATACTCCAGACTAAAAGACAATTTGCACGAATATGAGATCGAACGCTCAGGGCTCATCGGAAAATACGATGAAACGCACCCTGATATTGCCGCTTTGGATAAAAAAATTGCCGAAACAGAAACACGATTGGCTGAGGAGGAAAAACAGATAACCAGTACAACCACGGCTTACAACCCATTACACCAGATGCTCTCTGAAAAAATCAATGAAGCAGATGCAACAATTAAGAGCCTTGTAGAGCAGCAGGCAAAAGTCGCTAACCAGATTAAAAGTCTCCTCGCGCAACTTAGCACCTGGTCAGAGATGCAGATGCGCTTGTTCCGGCTCAAAAGAGATGTTGAAATTTACAACGCACAGGTTGTTGCATTAGAAACAAGAATGCAGGAGTCTGAAATTATCACCGAAGCACGGACAGAAGCGATTAAGGTCTTAGATATGGCACGGGCCCCCGAAGAACCCATCAAACCGCGGATGAAACTCAGTCTCGTTTTGGGAGGACTACTTGGCGCGATACTCGGTTTCACCTTTGCTGTTGCAAAGAACTACTTCCAAGATACATACTTAAGGTTAGAAGAGGCTGTCCGGCAATTGGAATCTCTCCCGGCACCGCCGAGTTTCCTTGGTGTGATTCCGTCCATGAAAAAAAGCCGCTCAGACCTATCACCTCTGATTGTTCATGGTGCACCTAGTTCCACAGCTGCTGAAGCGTTCCAAGTACTCCAAGCGAAGCTGCCCTTTCTGAAACCCGGGAGTGAACTGAAAACCGTGCTCGTTACCAGTGCCACACGCGGTGAAGGGAAAAGCACCATCTCCGCGAATTTGGCCGCAGTAATTGCACAAAACGGAAATAAAGTACTACTAATAGATGCAGATATGCGCCGGCCTTCCCAGCATAAGGCTTTTCCTATAGCCATGCAGAACGAATCCGACTCATCAGCAAACAGCCTTGAGACATCTGAAAATAACGGGACCGACTACGATACTTCTGATCAAACAGACACGTCATCTCATACACCGCACCGGCGTTCTCAAAATAACATACAAAGAAAATTCCGCAAACCCGGGCTAAGCGAAGCACTCATTCATATCACGCCACAAAACGGATACGACGTGTTTCAAGCGACAGTTAAATCTACCGGTATTCCGAATTTGCATCTCGTATCCGGCGGCACTGTGCCACCGAATCCAGTTGAACTTCTGAATTCAGAAATGATGACACAATGGCTCGAATTGGCAAAATCGGATTACGATGTTGTTGTGATTGACTCGCCACCTGTCCGTGCTGTCGCAGACCCCGTAATTCTTGCGACCATCGTTGACGCTGTCGTTTATGTATTTGACATCACAAAAACCCGACGCTTTGATATGCTCACAGGAGTACGCCACCTGACAGAAATCTTACCGACGCAGGGCATTGGAGTCCTCTGTAATATGATTAATCCCAAACATGCTAAATCCTATGGGTACTACGGCCGCCATACGAGTTCCTACGAGATGGGAGATGAAGATAGTGACTCATAGCCATACCGCTTACTAAATGGAAAAGGCAGCGAACGGCTGTTCACTGCCTTCTCTATGAGAGGTATGCTAACTGCTCCATTTCATTCAATCTCATAAACCACCGTGATGTTGACAGTGACAGTGAGCTCACCGGCTTGAATCGGTGTAGCAGTCTGCCTCAAATCAGCGGATGCCGCTTCATCATAAGCAATTGGGGACGGTCCAGAGGCATCGGTTACCTCAGAAATGGAAACCGGTTTTCCAAGTGTCACGCCGCTCTCTTGTGCCAGGGTTCTAGCTTTCGCCTCTGCATCTTTAACTGCGAGCATACGTGCGTGCGTTGCTAATTCGCTGCTATCTTCAATTGCGAATTGAATTGAGTTAATAACCGCTAAATCTCCGCCGGCTCCAGCCGCATCGTCTATAATCTGGCTGAGGTTGTCAAGAGCTCGAATCTTTGCTGTGACGTTGTTGCTCACGTTATAACCACGCAGTATTCGCTTCCCGTTGTTGTAGTCGTAAGCGGGTGAGATGTTGAACATCTGCGTTTGAATGTCGGTTTCAGCAATGCTGTTGCTTTTCAAGGAATCCAACACCGCTGTCATTGCAGCTGCAGCTGCCTCCCGGGCTTCAGCAACGGTTGGCTTCTCAACGTTCACCCCTAAACGAAGCATGGCGATATCGGGTTTACCCACAACGGAACCACTCCCAGCGACGTGTATCTGTCTACTATCCTCCGGAACTAGTAAAAACGTCGTGGTGAGTTGTGAATCACACGCTGTAAAGGTCGTTATTCCTACCAATATACTTATACATAATAGGGAAAATTTTAATCTGTGCATTCAAAATCTCCTTTAAGAATTGGCGAGACAAATTACAAATCCGGTCTGTCCTCTACACAGATGCTCGCCGTGCAAAAACGCTTGATGCGACTCATGCCTAAAATCGGGTTAACTAATTACTCTCTTCAGGAATCACGAGCCGCGTCCGCCCCGTCAGGAGCTCCTGCATCATCGCCAGTTTGATGTCGCGCGTCTTCTCAACCTGTTTCTCCAGTGCAGCTAGCTCCCCATCCATATCCGATAATACCTCCGCGATGGCACGTTGCTCGGCAAGTAGCGGAAACCTAATCTCCAATGGCATCAAGTCAGTAGGATAAATGTGGGGTTGGACACCTCCTGTTTGTGCTTTATAAATGGTTTGTTGTAAAAATCGCAGATGATAATAGATAAAATCAATTAAAAAGCTGGAGTTTTCGCTAATAGTTAAGCAATCCGAAGCGAAGATTGGTTGATGATAGAGTGAAACAAACCCAGCACTCGCTCCAGAGCCACTAATAGTAATGGTCTTACCAGTACGATTGGCAGCATTGTGAAAGTACGCAGGTTTCTTACCACCAGCGATGACAGGAATGGGTCCAGGCACGACATCCTTCTGGGTAATAGGGGATCCCCTTTGAATCTCTGTAATCTCCCCTAATCGCTTCGTCTGCCACTCGTCTGTGAACCCCGGCAGTCGCGTTTTACCCGTCAGCAGTTGCTGCATCGCCGCGAGTTTTATCGCCTGCTTCTTTGCAATCAGCGCCTCCAACGAGTTGATGAGTCCATCCACATCCGATAAGACTTCCGCGATGGCAGCTTGTTCTTTTATATTTTCAGGAAAACGAACAACCATCCCACGGAATTTTGGCAGGCTTATGACATACCGCGTTCCACTCCCATCACACTCTCTGCTGGCTTGATCGAGGAATCCCTTCGTGTCAAAAACATAAGCACGAAAGCGAAGGTCCCAATTCGTTTTCAAACGCAACCGGATAACGTGATAACTATAAACACCATCCGGAATATCCTCCATTGCTACCGCACAGCGACCTATATCTTCACGTATCTCCGAGGAGGGCGTGAAGAAAATATCACCCTTTTCAACTGCAAAGCGCCGAACCTGATCCGGTTTCGCTGTAACATAGTGCGTCAAATCTTTTGAATACAAAAAGGTCTTGTTGTAGACATCAAGATAGTTCACAAGCCGGACAGGCAACTCATCACGACTCACTTTTTTGTTAACTCCAGTTCCTGTTATGTCACCAATTTCCCCCAATCGCTTCGTCTGCCACGCCCCGCTGAACCGCTTTGGGGAGGGCTTGAAATCACGCGAACTGTCCGACTCACACGGAGCTTGGGTTGTGTTTGCTCATATCCCTGTCCACTCTATCCCCATATTTTTCAGATGCACTTCCAGCTGCGCGCTGAACGCTGACACTTTGACGGCTAATTCTCGCAACGGCATCGCATAACGCCCCGCCAACCCCTGCACACTCCCCGTCAACGCTTGCGTCACCCCTTCTATTTCCGCCTCAATCGCCCCATGGATACTGGCTAACCACTTCCCTTCCACTACCAACGTCTTAATCTCTATTTCGCGCAGCTCCGCATACTTCCCAAGCACCGAAACCGCCAGCGCCTCTGATGTCTCTTTCTGCAGCCGCTGCAGGCGCGTCTCCTCCCCTATCAGCTGCAGATACTCATAAAGAACGTCCAATTCCGCAAACAGACACCCGGCATCCTTCACGCCCTTCGTCCAGGCGCAAGCACCGAAACTCGCTTTCTTAATCGCTTTCGCCTGTTCAGACGCAGCAGTGCCTTCAGCAAACTCCCTCAAAATAATGTCCCTATACTCCATCACGCGCTGTAGCACATTCCCCTTGCTTATGCCTCGCGCCCCTTCAAGCCCAGCCAGCGCACCACCCTCTGCGGCGTGTTCCTCAACGAACGCCTCAACTTCCTGCGCTGCCCTTTCATGCGACGCTTGGAGGCACTCTATAGCCGCCTGCTCATCCGAAAAGTAGCGTGCAACAATCAGACCCGGCGGTATCAGATCCAGCTTATATTTCTTGCGCTTGACGACGAGGTCCGGTGCCTCCTTGATCCGCTTATCCTGAATCAGCGCGCGCGGTTTCACCCCTTCACGCCACCCCTCGGCAGCGATAAGATACACATCGTCCTGCATCACCGCTTCCCAATAATCCATCAATCCTTGGTAGACATCATACGCATCCAGCAGCGGCGCGTCTGCAAAGTACGTCAGTAAATCCGCAGACAACGCATCAATTACCGCTTTAGGCGATGTCCCTACCTCAATGCCAAACAGACGCCGCGTGTGAACCTCACGCCAAGCGTGAAAACACCTCTCAACCCCCCGCCGGTAAACTTCTAACTCATGATGTCCTACTATCGTGCTTTTCACTTCTTCTGCTTCCACGCGCACATCGCTATAGCCCGGCCGGATGCCACTCTCAAACAACTCCTCACGTAATGTCGGGAATACCTTCCAATACCCCTCCAAGCTGGCAAGCTCACTCTCAGGAATCCCACCGTTCAGGTGGGCATCCAAGTCATGCAAATCTTCCGCCTCGCTCGCATCTAGATAGCGCGGGATGTTCAGATTGTAGGCGTTCGCGGCACTCGCAATCTCAGACACGGGCACCAGCCGCGCATAACCCGCCATCTCCCGCTGTTCGGTGAACACCCTCACTATTTTATCAATATCTCGCGCACGCAGCCTATTCTTGTTACCCGCCTTCAGGAACCCCCGGCTCGCATCTATCAGGAAGATGCCACGGCGCGCAGGCGCCTTCTCCTTGTCAATAACCAGAATACACGCGGGAATGCCGGTACCGTAGAACAGATTCGCAGGCAACCCGATTATCCCCTTGATGAACCCACGCTTGACCAACGCTTTCCGAATCTCCCCTTCTCTATTCCCTCTAAACAACACGCCATGCGGCAAGATTATCGCCCCCTTCCCGTTGCTCTTCAACGAGGCGAGGAAATGGAGCAGAAAAGCATAATCTCCATTCTTCGCAGGCGGCACTCCATACGCAAAACGGCCATAAGCGTCATGCACAGGATTCAGCCCGTTTGACCACGCTTTGTCCGAGAACGGCGGATTCGCAACCGCAAAATCGAACGTCTTCAAACCATGCTCCGCGTTCAGAAAGTAGGGCGCGGAGAGCGTGTTACCATGCCAGAGCTCCGCCGTCGCCGTATCGTGCAAAATCATGTTCATCCTGGCCAGCGCGTAAGTCGCATGATCCTTCTCTTGTCCGTAAACCGACAACCCCCGCGGCGCCTCCGCATTTGCCCTCAGCAACAGAGACCCGGAGCCACACGCTGGATCATAGACAGTCCTATATTGGGGCGTGTCTGGGCCGATGCCGATAACTTTTGCCACTACGCGCGACACTTCCGCAGGGGTGTAGAATTGTCCCTTACTCTTCCCTGACTCCGTCGCGAAATGCCGCATCAAATACTCATACGCGTCACCCAGCAGATCCTCAGCCGATGCCCTATGCCCCCGTAAATCAAGCCCCTCAAAAATAGAAACCAGTTTCGAGAGCCGGTCCTGCATCTCTTTCCCTCTGCCCAGTTTGCTCTCATCGTTAAAATCCGCCTGATCTATCACACCTTTCAGTTCATTGGCGTCTGCCAGTCTTCCGATGATTTTATTGATTTTGTCACCGATGTCTTTGTTCCCCTTCAACTTCACCATATCGGAGAACCCCCCGCCAGGGGGAACCACAATCAGCGTCGCATCCCCAGGCACTGCCGCCTTATCCGACACGGACTTCAGGAAAAGCAGTGTCAGCACATAGTCTTTGTATTGTGACGCGTCCATCCCACCGCGCAGCTCATCGCAGCTCGCCCATAGAGACGCGTAAAGTTGTGATTTCTTTATTCCCATATCTCAATGCCTATCCTTACTGGATGCTTTATTACAAGCAAGCCATAAAAAAGTCATCCCTAAAACGGTAGCGATGACGCGCCTTTAAACGGTTTACGGCGTTTGCCGGCAATTCCAACGGGAACCTCCGGGTCCCCGCTCTCCTATTTTAAATTATTATACCATTTTAACAGATAAAAATCAACTGGCTCTGATTTTTTCTTGCTTAATTTTCTAATCTGTGTTAGTATACCTATTACATCACTAGTAGCGAACATCACCCCATCTCAACCGAGTGATGAGATGAGGAGTGATGTCTCCACTAGTAACATAAACGCATTAACTCACATATCAAACTAGGATTTGTACCCTATTGTGGTAAAAGGAATAAACCATGACAAATAGTTCTATCTCAATCCTTGTGGTTGTGTTGCTCTTCAGCATGCCGTTGTCCGTATCTGCACAAGAGACGGACTCGGAAATCCAGCAAGCTCGCGAGGATGCCGAAAACGATGCCGAGAAGTACGTTTCTCTGTTATCATGGGGAGCCGCCGGCTTCGCATGTAGTTGTTTCGGTTTTGCCTATGCATACGCCTCAACTCCACAGATACCAGCAGCCAGCTTAATCGGGAAATCGCCAACTTACGTTGCTATCTATACGGACGTATACCGCCAGCACGCCAAACGGAGACGAATGCAAGCCTCCGTTATCGGTTGGGGATTGAGCAGTGCGTTTGGCACTGTTTACTACCTGTTGGCACTCTAGACCGCTCGAACCTCTTTATAACTAACAACGGGAGGGGCCTTTTGGCTCCCTCCAACCTACAATCGCCTTCCAAATACGTTATGCACCGTTGTGTTTGCACAGGGCTGTCTCAAAACTTTTTCACGTCCACCGGGGACGCACAGGATGCTCATCGAGTAAGATGCGCTAGAAAATGCCAAAAATAAAACGAGTTGTCTTATTGAGAATGGATAATAAATGTGGTTTCATAGAGAAAAAAGGGGGAGTCCGCATGAAAAATGTTTCACTTCTCTCAATACTGTGCTTGTGCTTTGCAATCGCACCCCCAGCTCTCGGGGAACTAACCCCTCAAGACTTAGACAAGATCCGCTTGATTGTCAGCCAGGAAATCGAGCCGATTAAGGCGGATATCGTCTCTCTAAAAACAGATGTCGCATGGCTACGCGGCAAACTTGAGGGTGTTGACAAACAATTTGAAGGCGTTGACAAACAATTTGAGGGTATTGATAAACAATTTGGGGGTGTTGACAAACAATTTGAGGGTGTTAACAAACAATTTGAGAGTGTTAATAGACAAATCACGCACAACACATATTTAATCTATGGGTTAATAGGACTCGTCGCGGCAGCGATAGGCATACCCCAAATTATCATGGCGTGGAGGAGCGCAAAGGATCGTGCCCTCGAAAGACAGGATCGTGTCCTCGAAAGACAGATTGAAACCCTCAGAGAGGAAATTGAAACCTTGAAAAAACAGCGGATTGTAGGCTCTTGATGCGGCGCTCCCCCTCAATACCGCCACGTTTCGTGCGCCAGCGGCGCTCGATTTAACTCATCCCGAGACGTGCGCCACTGAGGCAGGAACTTATCCATTAACGCATGAAACAGGTCATTATGCTCACGCTCCAGCAGATGAACCATCTCGTGAACCAGAATATACACCAAACATGAAACCGGTTTTTTCGCCAATTCCAGATTCAGCCAAATCCGTTTCGCTTCAATATTGCACGAACCCCAGATCGTTTTCATTTTTTTTATCCGCACTTCATTGACGTGCACCCCGACTTTCGGCTCCCATTTGTAAAGCAGCGCCGGCACCTGCGCCTGTAGGTGATGCCGGTACCACCGATGCAAGACTGCCTCGCGTGCGGCCCGGTCAGCCCCTGGGCGGACGCTTATACGGATCCTCGTATTGTTAGGCAGCACCACGCTTGGTGGGCAGTCGCGTTCGGTCACATCTAGCCGGTAACGTCTCCCTTCAAAATAGTGGCTTTCGCCCGTCACAAACTCTCGCTCAGATTGGCGTGCCTGCTCGGAAAATGCCGCCTGCCGCCGCTGGATCCAGCCCAAGCGAGAAACGACTGCAGAACGCACCGTCTCATCATCCACGTGCAAAGGAGCTGACACCCGCACCCGGCCGTCCGGTGGATGGACGCCGATATAGAAGTTTTTTATCTCCTTCCGAACAAGTTCCACGACTGTGCCCTGCACATCCAGATGCGTCTTCTGACCTGATAAAGGGCGGTCTCCGCCCTTGCCATCACTGTTAATACTCATCTTGATTCTTCACAACTTCGAAAACCGCATCAACGTCAACTTCGGTGTCTTTGAGTTCTGTTTCGATTGCAGCCTTGATCTCGCGCTCCTTGAGGCTGTGCCCCCGCCAATCCGCCTTTTTTATCGAGGATATCCCCCGGTGCAAAGCCAACGCTGTCTCTTCTCTAATCTCCTCGGAGATACCCGGCAAATTATCATAGAGTGCCCTCTGTGCATCGCTGTCGAGGCTCGCTGGATAGTCCATGTTCGTCTGTTCGTTCACCTGATTTATCAACTCCATCAGCTCTTCCAAGTAGGCATTATACGCTATCGCCTTCCGCTTCCGCTGCCGAATGAGTTCATCCAGCAACTTTGACATCCTCTCATAGTATTTCGGGTTCATGCCCATTTTGTCAATAATCAGCCGGCGGATGTTGTTCTCAATCGTTTCAGTGGTGCCCTCTTCGCTTGTCCGGATCCGCTCTGGCAGTAAAGCGATCGCCGCTCGTCCGTGCTCAACAATCAACTCCATCAGCGTCTTCTCCTCAAATGCCACCAGCGTTTCACTCTCCTCTGCCCGAATGTACGTATCTAATAGGTGCCGCATCGCTGGTTCGTACATCTTCAAGTCAATATAATCGCCACTCGCCAACTTAATCTCTTGTCGTACATTCTGGTAGTGAGCCACCTCGGTCTTGATCTGTTCAATCTCTTGTTCATTGTAACCGGCCTCTTGCATTTCGTTAGCAAGGTTTGCATAGGCACGCACCAAAGCCGCGGTTTGCCTATAGAGCGCTAAACGTTTCTGTTCATTGGCTTTGAGCTGCTCGGCGTTGCCGCTTTCGGTGGTACAGAAAAATCGCATGTAGGCGGTAGAATCGCGCGGAGGTTCAACTGGTTCGCACAATGCTCTCACCGCCTCGCACGTATCTTCTAGACGTTCACGTGCATGTTGGATGCGGTTTTTCAAGAGCCCTTTCACATCTGCGGTATCGTAGTTGCTGAAAGCCTCGCCGGTGTAGTCTGCTATCGACTGCTGCAACGACCGGAACAGGTCTTTATAGTCAATGATATATCCGTATTCCTTGTCTTCCCCGTGGAGGCGGTTGACTCGGCAAATCGCTTGAAACAGGCCGTGGTCCTGCATGTGCTTATCAATATAGAGATAGGTCGCCGGTGGCGCGTCAAAGCCGGTGAGCAGTTTATCCACAACGATCAGAAGTTTCATCTGGCCCGGCTCATCAACGAAACGTCTCTTTACCTCCTTTTCAAAAAGTTCAACCTTACGCACCGCTGAGTCCTCGGATTCGTTGAAGTGGTCCACCAGCATCTCCCGGTAAATCTCATGCTTCAGCAGCAGCTCGGTGTCCCCCTCCCCGGTCTCCTCCCCTCTTATCTTATCTACTGTCGGGTTGTAAGATGTAACAATCGCACATTTCCCCTTCAACTCAGTCTCGCGAAATATCTGAAAGAAGCGACAGGCCGAATAGATGCTATCAGAAACCAACATCGCATTGCCACGCCCACTCTTCAGCCGGCCCCGGGTCTGCATATCAAGTACAATGTCCGCGACGATTTTATTCAGCCGCTCACGTGTACTCAGCACCCGCCGCATCGTACCCCAACGTCGCATCAACTGTTCCTTCGCAAGCTCGGTTAAGCCTTGCGTCTTGAGCTCAAACCACTGATCTATTTTTTCTTCAGAAGTAATCTCCTGATCTATGTCACGTGCCTCGTAAAGCAGGTCAAGTACAGCGTTGTCTCCGACCGCCTCGTCATACTTATAGGTATGGATATACGGGCCAAAGGTTTCAATGCTCTGTGCCTTGTCGGTTTTGAGCAGCGGTGTACCCGTAAAACCGATGAGCATCGCCCCCGGCAAAAGCGCCTTCATCGCTTTGTGCAGTTTGCCGGACTGCGTCCGGTGGCACTCGTCGATAAAGACAAAAAACTCACCGGCTGGGTGAAAATCCTCCGGTAGATTTCCATGAATTTCCTCAAGATAGTTATCAATATCCGTGCTGCTCATCCCTGCAGATGCCCCGAACTTGTGAATCAACGAACAGACAAGCCACTCGCTCGGGCTCCCCAGCACGTTCACTAGATCGGCTCCGTCTCTCGTACGGTAGATATGCTCCTCTTCAACCCCCTTGAAAACGCTCTCGATCTGTTCGTCCAATTCAGTCCTATCCGTCAGGATTAACACGCGGCTGTTAGGCACCTTTTCGCGAATCCATTTCGCTAACCAGACCATCGTGAGGCTCTTCCCACTCCCTTGCGTGTGCCATAAGATGCCCCCTTCCCGTCGTTTGACACGTTCCTGTGCTGCCTTGACCCCGAAAAACTGGTTATGCCGGCAGATCTTCTTCTTTCCAGAATCGAAAACAGTGAAGTCGTGGATGAGCTCAAGCAGCCGTGCTTTGCTACAGAGCTGGCCCAGCTCCTGTAGCAGCGGATTGTCCCCGCTTGTCGTAGACTCTCCGCTATTGGCCGGCGACGCTTTCCACCGCAACCAATATCTTTCCTCAGACTCAATCACACTATAACGTAACCCTTCGCTCTCGTTGCCCGCCATTAGCAGCTGCACAGTCGCAAAAAACGGGCGGATAAACTCCTCTCCCTGGTTGTCAAGGTTCTGCCGGATGCCTTCGGATACCGATACCGTGGAACGTTTCAACTCCAGGACCCCGAGCGCAATCCCGTTCACATAAAGCACGAGATCCGGCCGCTTGGTATGCTGACCCCGGACGGTTACCTCCTCGGCGATGCCAAAGTCGTTATTGTCCGGGGTTTCCCAATCGATTAACCAGACTGTTTCCGTCAGTCCGCCTGATTCCGGTTGAATCTTCACACCGTAACGGAGCAAGCGGTAAACCGCACGGTTTGCCGCGTAGAGCGTTTGAGTACCGCCAAGTGCAGCCGCTTTATCTACCTCAAATAGCACCTTGTCTATAATCTTTCTGCTGTATTCCTGCTCGCTCAACCAAGCATCAAGCGATTCCTTCTCAACGTTGCGATTCCGCTGACGTTCCCGCCAGTTACCGAGGTAGGTATAGCCCAAAGTCTCTTGAAAGAATTCAATAACGCGCTTTTGTGTAATTTCTTCTCGTTGCCCTATCGTCCTCATGCAACCTGAGTCCTCCCGTTTACAGTTTCCATTCGGCGTAACTCGCATTTTTCTCTAAAATTACCGTATCGTACTGTATCATTTTACCAGATAAAAATCAATACGCAAGCATAAACTACAAACAGATGCCTATTGAACCCGCAACCGCTAAACGGCTACCATACACACCCCCGAAAAAAAACAGCAACGCACTACCGCCGTCCTCCTACCTGCCCAAGCAATTGACGCAGATAATTCACCGGAATCGCAAAGTTCAGATTCTGACCTGCTATCATAGTTGACACCGTCACACCGATCACCTCACCCCGGCTATTTAACACCGGCCCACCACTACTCCCCTTCGAAATTGCCGCATCAATCTGGATCCGTCTGGTACCATCCAACTTCCGTATCCCACTAACGATACCCTTAGAAAATGTGCCTTCCAAGAACCCGAGCGGATTCCCAGCCGCATACACCGCCTCCCCGACTTCCACCGCATCGCTGTCACCGAGAGGGAGTGCTTGTGTACTAAACTCCGCAACCGTGAGAATCGCTAAATCCTGTCGTGAGTCCATACCGACGAGCCCTGAGATGCGATAAGCGTGTTCCGTTCCTACTAGCTTCACATAGCCTCTCAGCACCCCTTCCACGACGTGCAGATTAGTCGCAATCAGGCCACGTCCAACGAAGAAGCCGCTGCCAGTGCTTAAGACCTGCCCGCTCCGATCCTCCATCATAATGAGCACCGTGGCGGCGAGTGCCTTCCGCGCTATCTGCTGAGATGCCTGCGGTGTGGACACCCCTGCTCTTGAAGGCAGCACCCCCTGGGGCGTTTCTGGGGAAATGAGAGGAAGATTCCAGAGTAGAATAGTGCCATCCCAACTCCCACTAGCGAGTCTCTTCCCATCTGCACTGAACGTTACGCTATAGACATCCCCCGTATGCCCGGTGAGTGTCGCTTTCTCACGCCCACTCACCGCATCCCATAGACGCACCGTGCTGTCCCAACTCCCACTGGCGAGCGTCCTACCATCTGGACTGAACTCCACACTCCTGACCCAATCCGTATGCCCGGTGAGTGTCGCTTTGTGCCGCCCGCTCATAACATCCCATAGGCGCACCGTCTTGTCCCCACTCCCACTAGTGAGTGTCTGCCCATCCGGACTGAGCGCCACACTGAAGACACTGCCCGTATGCTCGGTGAGCGTGGCTTTCTCACGCCCACTCACCGCATCCCACAAGCACACCGTGTTGTCCTCACTCCCACTCGCTAGCGTCCTGCCATCGGGACTGAATTCTACACTGAAGACACTGCCCGTATGCCCGGTGAGTGTCGCTTTCTCACGCCCACTCACCGCATCCCATAGACGCACCGTGCTGTCCCAACTCCCACTGGCGAGCGTCTGCCCATCCGGACTGAACACTACACTCTCTACACCGTCCGTATGCCCAGTGAGTGTCGCTTTCTCACGCCCACTCACCGCATCCCATAGACGCACCGTATCGCCCTCACTCCCACTAGCGAGCGTCTTTCCATCGGGACTGAATGCTAAATTCGAGTACCACTTATGCCCAGTGAGCGTGGCTTTCTGTTTGCCACTCGCCGCATCCCATAGACGCACCGTCTCGTCATAACTCCCACTAGCGAGCGTCTTCCCATCCGGACTGAACACTACACTCTCGACATCCACCGTATGCCCAGTGAGCGTGGCTTTGTGCTGCCCACTCACCGCATCCCACAGGCGCACCGTCGTGTCCCGACCCCCACTAGCGAGCGTCTTCCCATCGGGATTGAACACTACACTCCTGACCCAACCCGTATGCCCAGTGAGCGTGGCTTTGTGCTGCCCACTCACCGTATCCCATAGGCACACCGTGTTGTGATAACTCTGACTAGCGAGTGTCTGCCCATCCGGACTGAGTGCTACCCTAATGACCCAATCCGTATGCCCGGTGAGTGTCGCTTTGTGCCGCCACGCTAGAGCTTTGTGCCGCCCGCTCACAACATCCCATAGGCGCACCGTCTTGTCCCCACTCCCACTAGCGAGTGTCTGCCCATCCGGACTGAATGCTACACTCCAGACAATGCACGTATGCCCGGTGAGTGTCGCTTTCTCACGCCCACTCACCGCATCCCATAGACGCACCGTCTTGTCCCGACTCCCACTGGCGAGCGTCTTCCCATCCGGACTGAACGCTACACTCTCTACACCGTCCGTATGCCCGGTGAGTGTCGCTTTCTCACGCCCACTCACCGCATCCCATAGACGCACCGTATCGCCCTCACTCTCACTGGCGAGCGTCTGCCCATCCGGACTGAATGCTACACTCTCTACACCGTCCGTATGCCCGGTGAGTGTCGCTTTCTCACGCCCACTCACCGCATCCCATAGGCGCACCGTCTTGTCCCAACTCCCACTGGTGAGCGTCCTACCATCTGGACTGAACACTACACCCCAGACACTGCCCGTATGCCCGGTGAGCGTTGCTTTCTCACGCCCACTCACCGCATCCCATAGGCGCACCGTCTTGTCCCCACTCCCACTGGCGAGCGTCTTCCCATCTGGACTGAACGCCACACTCCGGACACTGCCCGTATGCCCTACAAGCAGGGCCAGTTCTCTGCCGGTAAGCGCATCATAAATCCAGATGCCTATCGAACTCGCAACCGCTAAACGGCTACCATCAGGAGAAAACCTTATTTCCTCTATCGTCCCTTTACCGAGACGGGCTATAGCTCCCTGCGGTAACTTCCATTTCGTGTAATCTTGGGCGCACACGGGCCCGTTCAACCACGTTTTTTTCATTCGATTCTTCTCCCTTTTGTGGATGTCAATTTTCTTAGATGATATGTTAACACACAACGAGGTAAATCTCAAATTGTGACGGCTAGCTGCCGGTGGACACCCCGGCAGACCCCAGCAAACGCCCCAACGTACCACCTAAAATTTCTGTCTTATCGGATACGGGAACGAACACGCAGTGCCTCCGGAACGCCTCCAGCGCGTGTTGATAGGTCATGAAACGTCTAACGACAGGGTAGTCCGAACCCCAACAGAGACGCCCAGGTCCGAAATGTTCATAGAGTGCACGGACAATCCAGTGTGTGTCCGAATACGGATAATCCCACGAAACCTGCGAGACGTAGGCGAACCCTGACAACTTTACATAGATATTCGGGACCTTCGCTGAGGCGAGCACCTGCTTGAGTTGCGGATACGGGGTGGCTTCGCCTGCTCTCGCACCGCCCATGTGGTGGCAGAGGAACGGGACGCTCGGGAACCGTGCCGCTAACTTTTGCAGCACCGGCTGCTGGTGGCTGCCCAGCGCGATGCTGGCGATTAATCCCAACTCAGCCGTCATCTCCAAAAACCGTTCGCCCTCATCTGAGAAGAACCAGCTGCCGTCGTCGTCCCCTTTGAGGTAGTGCGTATAACCCTTAAGCGCGTATCTCTCCGCCGCGGATTTCAGCCGGTCCGCTGCACCCGGTGTATGATATGTTTCCGTCCATGAACAATCCACATCCGCAAACTGGATGAGCCGGTCCGGATACTGCTTAACACATTCGGCAGCGTAATCGTTGTTATCCGGATTGTGCTCGATGCGCGCACAGATAAGCACCGCCTTATCTACGCCGTGTATGTCCATTTCGTGGAGCAGTTGTTCGACCCGCCCGCGCTCCTCACTATCAGGCACGGGCGGTTGATACGGCCACCGCGGCCAGGCGTGTGTATGAGAATCAATTATCATCTCCATCTCCTTTTTTTCGCGTCGGACGCGTGTTGGCATGCAGCATCAACCTTCCCAGTTCATGTCTGTTCGTCTCTTCCGGTTTGACAATTCCGACGATTTCGCCGTTTGCCATCACAGCAACCCGGTCGCTGAGTTGGAGGAGTTCATCCAATTCTGAAGACACCAGCAAGACTGCCTTTTCGTGGTTGCGTGCCTGAATCAGCCGCTCGTGAACGAATCGGGCTGCGTAGATATCCAACCCACGTGTCGGATGTGCCGCAATGATCAACTCGGGGCTACCCGTCAACTCTCGTGCAACTACCACTTTTTGTTGATTGCCACCAGAGAGCGTTTTTATCGGATGCGTGATGTCACCCACGCGAATCTTATATTTATCTAACACGTTCCTCGTAAACTGTCCTATAGACTTCCGATCCAGCAGCCCGTGCCTGCAAAAAAGGCTGTCCGTATGAGACCCGATAATCAGGTTATTATCGATGCTGTCGTTCAAACTGATGCCGTGCCGGTGCCGATCCGCAGGTAAGTGTGCCACACCTCGGTGCCTCATTTCGGCTGTTGAACTGTTGCTAATAGATTCACCCTTGAACCGGATTACCCCTTCGTGAAACTGACGTAATCCAGTCAACACCTCCACCAGTTCGCCCTGACCGTTCCCTTCAACGCCTGCGATACCCACGATTTCGCAGGGAAATACCTCAAGGTTAATCGCCTTGAGTAGTTTTTTGCCGGCTTGTGCGTTTAACGTCACGTTTTCCAAGGCGAGCATCGGGTTGACACTTTCCAATGGCGAGCGTTCTGCCAACGTAGCCCCCCCGATGAGAGGTTCACCAAGCATCAGCTCTGCCAATTGCGTCGGATCGGTTTCAGCAGTAGGGCAGGATGCGACGACTTCACCCCGCCGCATCACCGTGACGGTATCCGCTATCGCCATCACCTCATCCAGTTTGTGCGTGATGATGATGAGGCTCCGCCCCTCTTTTTTCAGACCGCGCATACATGCAAACAGTCCCTCAATTTCTTGTGGCGCAAGCACCGCCGTCGGTTCATCCATAATCACAATTTCGGCACCGTGATAGAGAACTTTCAGGATTTCGACCTGTTGCTGTACCCCAATTGGCAGGGATTCCACCGGGGTATTCAACGCCACTTGGAATCCGAGTTGTGCCGCGAGTTCGGCTATCTCTGTTTCCGCCTGCTGATAATCCACGAAGACGTTGAATTTGCGAGGTTCCTTTGCAAGTACGATGTTCTGTAGCGCGGTAAAGACACGAATCAGTGTGAAATGTTGCTGGACCATGCCCAGGCCGAGCTGCATCGCCCGCCGTGGGCTCGTGATAGAAACAGGTTGCCCATCGACCGAGATTTCGCCGGCATCCGGTTGATACAGTCCGTAGAGAATCTTCATCAAGGTAGATTTGCCGGCTCCATTTTCCCCAACTATCGCGTGAATCTCTCCACGCTGCAGCCTAAAGTCAACGCCACGGTTCGCCATGACAGACCCAAACTGCTTACTGATGCCGTGCATGCTGATGATCGGTTCAATTTCCATTGAGGGTGCTACTCCTAGGTGGTTCTACACTGTGGCCCTGTATAACCAGCTCATAGCTATCGTTCGTGTGGCACAACGAGCTCACCGGCGATAATCTTCTGCTTGAATGCCTCAACCGTTTCTAAAATGTCATCGGTGAGAAGCACACGGTTCGCATCATCAACGATGTATTCAACGCCGCCCTCTTTTAGTCCGTAATGTTTCAACCCGCCCGTGAAACTGCCCTCATGAACCTCCTTAATCGTTTCATAAACCGAGATGGTTACACCCTTGATGACGCTAGTCAGTACTAATCCGGGGGCGAGATGATTGCCGTTTGAGTCCACCCAGATAATCGGTTTTTTCTCTGCTTTCGCGGCTTCAAGCACCCCTAGGCCGCTCGCCCCTGCAGCAGCGAGGATAATATCGACACCGCTCTCATACTGAGCAAGCGCTAATTCCTTCGCTCTCGCCGGATCGTCGAATGCTTGCGGTGTCACCCCCACATAATCCGCCCGGAATTGAATCTCCGGGTTCACCGCCTCTATTCCTGCCTGATACCCGATTTCAAAAGCCTCAACGAGCGGAATCTTCATCCCACCAATAAAGCCCACGTGCTTTGTCTCTGTTTTGAGCGCGGCAATAACACCGCTCAGAAACGTGCCCTCATGCACACGGTAGATTAGCGACGCAACGTTCGGCAGTGCAACCACCTCATCTATAATCGCGAATTTTACATCGGGAAACTCCTTCGCCACCCGGTTAATCGGATCTTGAAAGGTAAATCCGATACCGATAATCAGGTCATAGTTCAGCTTGGCGAGCCTACGGATGGCTAATTCCTTATCGCTACTCTGCCCCGGATTAACCTCCGTGAGCTTTAGGTCCCATTCATCTGTCGCTCTTTTCGCCCCTGCATACGCAGCATCGCAGAACGATAGATCGCCGCGCCCACGCACATCGTAAATTAAGCCGATCTTCAACCTCGCGGATGCGGGTTCCACCATCATAAAACAGATTATCGCAACAGTCAGATAGATGCATGTGTATCGAAATCTCATTTCCAGTTTATACTCCTTACGATTTAGTCTTTCATCTTTTTGATAGACGCGTTTCACGTCAGGGGTCCAGACTTATCTCGGCAAACTCTTGTCTACCGGTTCATCGCTTACCGTTTTCGCGCAGCGGAAACCGACGAAATTGGCAGCACCTGTCGGATGCCCCTGGTCGCGAGCGGATACCCGCAGGCTCTTTGCCTTATTGAACCAAGAGCCGCCACGCACAACGCGTGCGGTTTTCACCGACGGAAAAATCGAAATGATTTCCGAAAAGCTGCTAGCGCCGGCGACAGGATTTTGACGAGGAGAGACAATATAAAACGTGCTGCTATAGGCATCAAGACACCATTCCCATACGTTGCCAGCCATGTCGTATAAGCCGTAGGCGTTGGCCGGGTAGCTGCCCACAGCTGCTGTTTTGTCAACGTTTTTGTTATAATTGGCGTGGCTGGCATCAATTGAATCGCCCCAGGGGTATTTTTTCTCGGCTACTCCGCCGCGGGCTGCCTTTTCCCATTCTGCCTCTGTCGGCAAACGCTTGCCCGCCCACTGCGCGTACGCCATTGCATCGTGCCAACTCACACCGACAACCGGGTGTTCGCCCGTCGGAGAATATTTAGAAACCCAATCGGGTAAGGCACGATGCTCCGTTTCCTGAATAAATCGCTGATACTGCCCAACCGTTACCTCGTGCGTATCTATATAAAACGCATCCACGTAAACGTTATGCACCGGCTGTTCGTCTTCATCCGCATTTTCATCGTCGCTTCCCATCTCGAATGCACCAGCCGGAATTAACACCATGCCCTCCGGCGGTGCCGATGCACCAACCTGGCGAAAAACCTTCACAGAATCATCGCTGCTTGCTAGCAATGCAAACAGCACAACGTTCGCTACTACCAAAAAAAGTAGAGGCTTTTTTAATAATTTTTTCATTTTTTTATCGTGCCCTTCCGGCATACATCTCCTCGGCACCTGCCTCTTTGCGTTAAACGCCAGAATTAAGCAGATACCTTATTACAATGTTAGCACAAAACCACTTTAGATGTCAAATAATATTTAAGTTTGACTTTTTTCAGTTTTTGATGGTATACTGTATCGCACATCGTTAAATTAGCCTTATATCAGTCACCTCTGTTGAGATGATTTCATCAGAGAACAGACAGAAGCTCAGAAGGAGAAACGTATGAAAAGAGTAGCTATCGGTTTACCTGCCTCGGTAACCCTCACACTCATCCTCTTATCGGGTATGGCCCTGTGCCTTCCCGCGTGGAGTGGTACACAGTTGTGGGATTTTGAAGAAAAGCACGATGATTGGGAGGTCGCCAACGGCAATTGGAGTATTAAAGGCCCAGGCATCTACCAAGTCGAAAAAGGAGGCAAAGCGGAACACTCCCTCGTTGGTGAAGAGAAGTGGGATGACTACACCGTTGAAGCGAAGGTCCGCATGGACGAGGGCAATTGGGCAGGTGTCGTTTTCCGCGCACAGAGCGAGATGGAGTATTACATCTATTACCTCAACGTCCAGAACAATAAGTCTGAACTGTGGAAACACAGCAAAGGTGCCTGGGATACGCGTGCCGCTATCACTAACAATATCCCCGCCGCAGGAAAACTCAAGATAGAGAACAAAGAGTGGTTTGATGTCAAGGTTGTCGTTGAGGGCGACACCTTCCAACTCCACATCAACGGTGAACTTCAGTCCGAACAAGAGGACGGCAGCTATAAAAGAGGCAAAATCAGGGTATGGGCATGGGAAACCGGGGCCAGCTTCGATGATGTCACCATCACCGGAGACAACGTTAAGGATACGCTTCCCGTGGATGCGCGTCAGAAACTCGCAACCACCTGGGGCAGACTCAAACAGGTTAACTGAGCACCGGTATGAATCCCACTGAAAACGTGAAGGTGCATTTATGAAACGGCTCTTTTTTACCTGCATCGGTTTCTGTTTTTTTTCCTCTCATAACGTCTTCCGGTTTTGCAGGGGAGCAGATGCGGTTTTTCGGCGGCCGGTGTTGGTATTGAGGGATTTGTGAATTCGGACAGGGACGACATTGTGAAGTCAGGTGAGCTATTTTATGAGAAGTATCCGAATAGCCGGACTGTTGGCTCTTATTGGGTGTTTTCTCTTTAAAACATACCCTATATTTTGCCAGAGCATCATTGAGGAACTTCAGGGATACCGCACACAATTGGCCGAAGATCCAAGTCAAGTCGCGGTACGTCTGAAACTCGCAAAGGTTTACTTGCACATCGAAGCCTATGAGCAAGCTGTGACGGAATATCAGCAAATCCTCGCAACCGCACCTATCGGGAGCCGGGGGCGAACCGAAGGTTACTACGGCTTAGGATTGGCATACACTGCACAGGAAAAGTTTGATGAGGCAATTAAATCCTATACAGATGCGATGGCTAGCGCGCCTGACTGGGCACATCTTTATGCCGCTTTAGGCAGTGTCTACGCAAACATGCACCGCTACGAAGAAGCACTCAGTGCCTACAAAACGGCTGTCACGCTGCAGCCAGACGATGCAAGAATTCATCATCATCTCGGCAATGTATATAGCAAACGCGGAAGATACGAGGAGGCGATGAGGCATCAGTTACGCGCAATTGCCATTGAGCCGAAATTGGCTGCAGCACACTATGAAACCGGGCGGCTCTACGCACAAGAAAAAAAGTGGGCTCGAGCCATTGTGGCATACCAGAACGCATACGCATACGATGAAGAGCAGCTTGAAATTCTCTACAATCTCGCTCAAGCCTACCGGCGCAGCGGCGACAAGGCAGCATCTCAAGAACAGATGGCACTTTTTGAGAAACGGAAGGCAGTGCTGCATCCTATTCATCAGTTACGTGGGGTTCTCCAGCGAACACAAAAGCAGGGCGAACGCGCCCAAGTTCTCGCCAATATCGGCAGACTTTACCTGAAAAGTGGCGCGTATGAGAAGGCACTCCGCGAATATCAGAAAGCAATCGGGCAAGATGCACAATTGGCAACTGCCCACAACGGTATCGGCATTGCCTATGCAATGCTCAAGAAATATCCAGAAGCGATTGCTGCACAGCATAAAACCTTAGCACTTCAACCCAATTTCGCTAAGGCACACGCAGCACTCGGGTTAATCTACTTGATGCAAGAGAAAGCGGACCTGGCACTGCATCATTATCGGCAAGCAGTTGTATTAGAGCCTACGCTCTTAGAGGCACATCTAAAAATCGGGCTCATTTTGTTGCGCGAAAAGCGATACGCAGCGGCAGCAGAAGCATATCAAGCGATTCTCGCACACAATCCGCGCAATGCAGATGCGTATCACAATTTAGGGTTGTGCTATGCACGTCAAGGAAAAACCGAGCCTGCGATCGTCGCGCTTGAAAAAGCAGTTAATCTAGTGCATCACTTGCAAGAGGAAAGCGGGGCGGCAGTCCAACCAACGTTCCTTAGCGAAACGTACTATCTGCTTGGCGAACTCCACGGTGCACAACGCAACTTTAAACTCGCAGAGTCAGCATACCTAAATTCAAAATTGCCAAAAGCGTATCATGCACTCGCACAACTGAGCGCGAAACTGGCCAATCAACACAGCGTACCGGAACCTGAACGCTTAGAAACTGCTTTCCAGTACGCACAAACAGCAATTCAGTTAAATCGGCATGTCGCGAGTTATTACAATACTCTCGCTCTAATTGCATACCAAAGAGCCGACTATATTGAAGCAGAGAAGGCGATCCGAAAAGCCGTTGAACTTGAACCGAAAAATCCGAACTATCAAGCAGGACTCAAACACATTTTAAACCGATAAGGACACCCTGAGCATGGCATATTCCAGCCTCAGAGAATTCGTGAAAGCCTTAGACCGGGCAGGCGAACTCAAACGCATCAAAATGAGCGTCTCACCAGAACTCGAAATTACGGAAATCACCGACCGCGTCAGTAAAGCCGAAGGCCCCGCACTGCTCTTTGAAAACGTCGAAGGCAGTCAGATGCCTCTCTTAATCAATACCTACGGCTCTTATCAACGGATGGGAATGGCGCTCGGTGTTGACGAACTCGCCCAGATTGCTGCCGAGATCGAAGGCATGATTAAACTCGGTACACCTGAATCCCTCCTCGACAAGGTTAAAATTCTCCGGATGCTATCCCAATTTACCAACTTCCCCCCTAAAACCGTCAAACGCGGTGCATCGCAAGAGATCATACTCACCGGTGAGGATGCATCCTTGGATATATTACCGCTCATCAAGTGCTGGCCCCTCGATGCCGATAAATATATCACCTTACCACAAGTCTTTACGAAGAGTCTGCGGACAGGCCAACGAAATGTTGGAACCTACCGGTTACAGAAACTGAACCCGTACGCGTTAGCGATGCATTGGCAAATTCACCACGACGGTGCCGCACATCATCGCGAATACCGGCAAGCCGGTGAGCAGATGCCCGTGGCGGTTGCAATCGGTGGGGACCCGGTCATGTCCTATATCGGCACTGCACCCCTACCCTCTGGGATTGACGAACTGCTGTTCGCAGGATTCCTCCGAAAAGCGAATGTGGAGATGGTACCCGCTAAAACCATCAACATGCTCGTCCCTGCAGATGCCGACATTGTCATCGAAGGATACATTGAGCCAGGCGAAACCTGCATTGAAGGACCCTTCGGAGATCACACAGGGTTTTATTCGTTAGCAGATGAATACCCAGTCTTTAACATTACAGCCATTACCCATCGCAAAAAACCGATTTACCAGACTATCATTGTCGGCAAACCGCCCATGGAAGATTGCTACATGGGTAAGGCCACCGAACGTATCTTTATGCCCCTCATTAAGACGCAGCTGCCCGAATTGGTGGATATGAACCTCCCGTTATTCGGGGTGTTCCACAATTTCGCACTCATCTCTATCGACAAACGCTATCCGTTCCATGCAAAAAAGATTATGCATAGCTTGTGGGGACTCGGACAACTGATGTTCAGCAAAATTATCATCGTTGTTGACAAATATGTCAACGTTCAAAACGTGGAAGAGGTGCTTTTTTACGTTGGGAGCAACGTCGACCCGAAAAGGGATGTCACGATTGTTGAGGGCCCGGTCGATGTACTGGACCATGCCGCCCCCCTCATGGGGGCAGGCTCCAAAATGGGAATTGATGCCACAACCAAATGGGCAGAAGAAGGATACCGACGCGAATGGCCACAGGAGATACAGATGTCTGAGGATGTTATTGCCTTGGTTAACGAACGGTGGAAAAAGTATGGATTCTAAAACGATTTACGATGTCGCAGTCATTGGCGCTGGCCCAGCAGGCGTGCAAGCAGCCGTTTCCGCAAGCCATCAAATGCGTCATGTACTCGTACTACATTCCGGGAAGGTGAGTTTTAGTCGCGGACGCGCCTACTGGTCAAAATCTGTCGAAATTGAGGATGCCCCCGTCTTCCCCGGCATCATCGGACCCAACTTTGCCAAAGAACTCATGAAGTGGATGGAGAGCCGCCCGGTTGTCGACTTCAAACTCGGCACAGAACAACGAAAGGCAGGGATTGAGATTCGTGACGGACTGGTTACCAAACTCACCCGAATAGGTGATATTTTTCAATTGGAAGCATCCACGAAGATGCTCAAACGAAATACTGAATTGCAGATGGAGCAATTCCGCTCCCGTACCGTCGTTGTCGCCTCCGGATTTGATGACAAATGGCCAGATATTGAATTTGATGTCGATGCAGAGAGACTGTATAAACAATACGCAGCCGTTTTTCGTTATGCAGGCAACCGTAAAGGATGGCACGTCTGTATCCGGTGTGATGGCCATCTGCACGTCAATCAACACCTCGCTCTCCTCGGTGTAGGAGACTATATCTATGATGCCGCCGTCGGTGCACAAGATTTTACCGATAAAATTACCATTCTCACCAACGGCCGCCCACACGGCATGTCAAACCCTGTACTCAAGCAGATTGCAGAACGCAATATTCAGATCGTCGAGACCAAGATTAAACGGCACATCGGGCAGAAAACAGAACTGCTCGGCTTTGAAATGGAAGACGGTTCTGAAATGTACTTTCACGGTTTCCTCGTTGACGAGGGGCTCATCCCCAATACAAAATTCCTTGAAAGCTGGGATTACCAGAGAGACGAAGAGGGATTAATCGTCGCCAACGGAGATATGCAAATGTTGGACAACTCTGACGAACCGATTCCCGGACTCTTTGCCGCGGGCGACATCGTCTCCGGCGAACGAAACCTCATCGCTACTGCTTTTGCCCTCGGTCAAGAAGCAGGACTATCTGCCTCTGACTCATTGCGGAAATGGCATGCACCAAAAACCTAATTGCACTTTTGTCTGTGATACGCCATTTTTCAATCCGGTGAAGGAGAACCTAGATAATGTCACAAGAAAAGCAAAGGACACTCTACATTCTTGATACGCTCGCAGAAATATTTCGCGCATTTTATGCCATCCGGACGCAACTCATCAGCTCTGTCACCGGTGAACCCACAAATGCTATCTTCGGGGTTACCAGCACCTTAATCAGACTCCTCTCTGAGTTGCAGGCGACACACCTTGTCGCCGCAATTGATACACCCGGAAAAACCTTCCGTCATGAAATGTACGCCGAATATAAAGCAAATCGTACAGCACCACCCGCAGAACTCGTCAGCCAAATTCACCGCATCCAACAGATACTTGAGGCCTTCGGAATCCTGACGCTCGGTAAAACCGAATTAGAGGCAGATGATATTATCGCATCTGTCACACAGACAGTCCTAGACTCACCCGAAACACAAGATGTTCACGTTACTATCGTCTCTAAAGACAAAGACCTTGAGCAACTGCTCTGCGAACGGGTGACAATGCTTGATATTCATAACGAAAACACCATTGATGTCGAAGCACTCTGGGAAAACAAAGGGATTAAACCGGAACAAGTCATAGATGTGCTCGTTTTAATGGGGGATACCTCTGATAATGTACCGGGCGTTCAAGGAATAGGTCTGAAAACCGCCGCAAAATTGATGCAACAGTTCGGCTCCATTGACGGTATCTTTGCACACATCGATCAGATTAAGGGGAAACGACGTGAAAATTTAGAGAATGCCCGAGCACAGATGCCATTATCCAAAAAACTGGTAACGCTCAAACGTGACACCGCTTTAAACTTCTCATTAGAGCAAGCACGCGTCAAACCGCTCAACCTCCAGAAAATCTTACCACTCTTTCAGCAACTTGAACTCAAACGTTTCGACCAGGTTCTCGCTAAACTCGCACAAGGGAATGCTGCATCGTTTATCCCCGAGAACGCTCAGTCTTCTACTCGCAAGGGACGCGCCGCCGCACTAGAGCAGAAAACCGACTCTATCCTAGAAAAAGGCGGCTATGACACCGCCGAAACATCGGACTACCGAGCTGTTGTAACCCTACAGCAATTGGAACAACTCGTCAAAACGCTTGCCGCACAAGAAATCATCAGTCTGGATACGGAGACGGATGGCTTGCATCGCGAGGCTCAACTTTGCGGGCTCAGTTTTTCGTGGAAACCGAATCAGGGCGTTTATGTTCCCGTCCGCTCACCGCAGCCGGCAACCCATCTCAATACCGAAACAGTGCTAAGGCACCTCAAACCTATACTCGAAAATCCAGCACTCCCTAAGTGTGGGCATAATCTCAAGTTTGACGCAGGCATCCTCATACGCAACGGCGTTAAACTCCAAGGTGTCGCCTTTGATACGCTCTTAGCGAGCCTGCTCATCGATGCCCGCAATCCATCACACAATTTAGACATGCTCGCATTGCACCAGTTAAACTACAAAACAATCTCTTTTGAGGAATTAACTACCGATGCAGCAGGCACGTCCGAACCGGACCTGTTTAATACTGCAAAAGAGAGAACTTCTATTGATGAAGTCCCTCTGGAAAAAGCCACCGTTTATGCTGCAGAGGATGCAGATGTCGCGCTGCGGCTCTATCATTTCTTCGCGCCTCAGTTAGAAGAGATGGAAATAACAAAGTTAGTGCGTGAGATAGAATCGCCTCTCGCCCCTGTGCTCGCAGAGATGGAGTATAACGGCATCGTCTGCGACACGGAGGAATTAAAACGCCAGAACCGTGTTATTCAACAACTCGTTGAGGAACGGCAAAGAAAGATATATAATATAGTAGGAGAGCCGTTTAACATTGATTCTCCGGTGCAGCTCGCGGATGTCCTTTTTACCAAACTTAATTTCAAACCTGTCAAGCGGACAAAGAGCGGGAAAGTCTCAACTGATGTGACAGTCTTAGACACGCTCTCCCTCAAAGAAGATATCAATGCACCTAAAACAAGTGTACCGAGACTCATCATCGAATATCGTCAATTTCGCAAACTGCAGAGCACCTACGTGCAGCAGCTGCAACACGCCGTCGACAAAAAGACAGGGCGCATTCACACCCACCTCTATCAACTCATGACAGCCACTGGACGCCTGAAATCTGACCGGCCCAATCTACAGAACATTCCCGTACGAACCGACATTGGACGGCAGCTACGCCTTGCATTCAAGGCACCGGCAGGATATAAACTCATCTGTGCTGACTACTCACAAATTGAGCTCCGTATTCTCGCACACTTTAGTGAAGATGAAAGCCTGCTTGAAACGTTCGCGCAAGATTTAGACATTCACACTGCCGTCGCATCGCAGGTGTTTGACGTACCAATCCACGCTGTCACGCGGGAACTCCGCGATAAAGCGAAAAGCATCAATTTCGGCATTATCTATGGGGTGTCTCCGACCGGGCTCTCACGCCGGATTAAGGGGATGAACGTCGCAGAAGCCACGCAACTTATTGATGATTATAAGACGCGTTTTCCGGGAATCAACCGGTTCCTCCACCAATGTATCCAAGCAGCATTAGACAACGGCTATGTCACAACTCTGACAGGTAGACGACGTGCTATCCCTGAAATCTATGCAGCTGCACGAAATCAACGGAGCCAAGGCGAACGCCTCGCAATCAATACCGTCGTACAAGGGACTGCCGCCGACTTGATGAAAGCCGCCATGGTGCGTGTACAACAAAGAATAGACCGGGATCAGCTGCCCTTGAAGATGCTTCTCCAAATCCACGACGAATTGGTGCTTGAAACACCAGAGGCGTTAGCTGAGGAGCACGCCGATATCGTCTGTGAGGAGATGGAGAACGTCCTACCATTGCGGGTACCCCTCCGGACCGAAGCCGGCATCGGCGATAATTGGATGGAAGCGAAATAATCGTCCACGTTTGAAGATGCCAGTGCACAAAAAACAGTGGAAGCAACTGATAACCACACTTGTTGTCTATACACAAGAGATATTCAAGAAATTTAATACGGTATTATACACCGTAATATTGAAACACCGAGGTGTAAAAAATGAGCGTTAAACAATAATTTGAATTTAAAGTTGACAAATAGTAAAAATTATAGTATCATGTTAAGTGTAAGGGAAATGTGGTAATATCTGCTAGAAACGTTACGAGTAGTGTTTTGACAGTTTTACAAGTTGGAAGCGCGAACCTGCTTCTTTTCAAGTAGTGTGACGCGTTCTTCGACGAGAGATTGATGAAATCTGCGTATGGATAGGAACCCGCCTGTTTTTATAGAACAGACAAATTCAAAGGCAAATCCATCCATACAAAAAATGCCAATCTACGCTTGCTGCCAAATGCCTGCCCATAGAAAGTGGTTCTCGCCTGCATGCTGCAGGCCCGCAGAATACTGACAGTGCTCAGTTTCTCATTTTCCCATTATTTTCAATTCCAAAAGGAGAAACGAGATGAATATCTACGTTGGCAATGTGCCATACGCAGCGACAGAAACCGATATGGAAGAACTCTTTGGACAATACGGACCTGTGGCAACAGCCACAATTATTCGTGACCGGTACGACGGTCGCTCCAAAGGGTTTGGCTTCGTTGAGATGGAAAATCAAGAGGATGGTGAGCGAGCGATAAAAGAATTGGATGGCCAAGATATGATGGGACGTCCGTTGAAAGTCAACCCTGCACGTCCTCGTGAAGAACGTCGGTCCCCGCGTAATTATGATTAGTAGCCCTTAAATACCGTGTAAGGGTTGCCTAGGTAGGCACGAGTTACCTTAAACAAATTCGCGGTTAACAAATTGTGCCCCAGTCTGGAGCCATTTACAACTGGTTCCACCTGGGGCATTTCTGTTTTTTGAGAAAATGTAAAGCGGGAGCAGTTGCCCCCGCTCCAAGGACGTTTAGTGCAAGATTAGTCTTTCCGCTTGAGATGTCCCCAAGTGACAGCAATTTTACCCGCTGGCTCAACCGCTACCCCCAACGCAGTCAAACCGTTATTCATGACATCTGCAATATCATCATCGCTTAAAGGGGCATGGAAGATTGCAACCTCGTCCATTACCCCGGTGTACCAGTTGCCATCGCCATCCCAGACACCACAGCCCCCGATATTCACGTTAAAATCGGAACGCCCGTGGTTCGGCCAATTCCCTGTTACCTCCGTCGGAGTCCCATCAACATAAACTTTCGTGAACTCCCTTGTCGCAACTGCCGCAACATGGTGCCATTCACCAGGCGGATGTTCGTACGGGTTATTGTTAATACCCGCTGTGGGCGTCCACAGTGCAACAGTGGTTGGATTAATAAAACCGAATTCAGGAGAATCGTTCTGGCCTACCAATCCAATACGGTTTGCGGTGATGTTACCAGGTTTAAGCCAAGCAACCAACGTAAATTCACGTACGCCATTTAGGAGTTTTTGGTTGGTATTGACGCAGTTGCTGGCACCATCGAATGCCAAGGCACCGCCAAAACGACCTTCTACCCAAACCGGCGCATTCACAATTGTACCGTCATTACCGTTGCCCGATGAGTCCACAGCCGTACTCCCTGTACCGTCATCAAACAGCCAAATGCCCACAACGCTACTTGGGTCAATTGCAGCAAGACTACTGTTGACAGCGACAAAACTGATAAACATCAGACTCAGACTGAACAAGACAGCTATTAAAACGTTAAATTTCATTTTACTCCTCTCGCTTTCTTAAGAGATTTACCCTGCTTCAAGGCGGGTATTTATCATATCATAGAACCACATCATAAACGCTTGCTCCAGCAATTTCTAACGCAGGAGTGTACCACTGTTTTTGAGCAGCACGCGTATCTCGCTGTGGCCGGTGGAAACTTCAATAGATTTTCACATATTTTGCACAAAATTGCAAGTTCCTTATCCACAACGGAAACGAGGATTCGTTGATTTTCTGCCCCGGAATGCATCTCTGTTTTTGAGCAGCACGCGTATATTGTTGTGGACGTTAGAAACTCCAATATATTTTCACATATTTTGTATAAAATTGCAAGTTTTTTTATTCTTGACATTTAAATGCTCAAAAGGTATCATATAAAAAAATAGAATAGAGAGGACATAACTATTATTCCAACCGATTCGCTTGGGATTGTAACCGAAAATGAAAAAAAGAGTCATTATTGCACCGTTTCTAGTCATCTTTTGTTCAATACTCATCAAATCTCCCGCTGCGTTTGCAGTCGATTTTATCACCCTAGTCCGCGAATTTGGCGGCAAAGGGGCAACAGCCGGAGCATTTGGCAAAGAAATTCACATCGCTTTCCAAAAAAATATCTACGTTAGTGATACGAAACACCGACTCATACAGAAATTATCTCCAACCGGGGAATTCCTTTTCCAAATACCGGCAGACCCGGAATCTCACGAAAACATTTTGCGCAAACCACAGCATCTCGCTGTCGATAACGCAGGAAATATCTACGTCGCAGATCTAACCGCACATCATATCCCTGATACAACTGAGCTGAAACTCTATATATTCGCGCCGTGCGTTCACAAATTCAGTCCAAGCGGGGAACTGCTAACTACCTACTTCGTAGATGCCGTGAACGAACGTCCCCGCGTCGTTTTAACCGGTGCACTCATCGTTGACGCAGAAGGGAAAACGGCGTTTGGCATTCAACCGCGCGGGCATGACAGAGCCCTCCGTGTAGCTATCAATGCACAAAACCAACTCTACATTTTGGATGCACAACGCGGGCGTATCCATAAATTTGATGCCGACGGCGAAAAATTGAACACCTTCGGACGATACGGGGCAGGCGACGGCGAATTTGACACGGATGCATCTGACATCGCCATTGATATGAGAGGCAACGTCTTGGTTGCCGACACCGGTAATCATCGCATCGTTAAATTTAACCCGGACGGAAAATTTCTGCAGAGCTTCGGACGAAAAGGACGCAACAACGGCGAATTCACCAAACCTATCGCACTCGCCGCCCTCCCAACAGGCGAGATTCTGGTTAAAGATGCCAGTCAATTTCGACGTAAAGTCGGTGGACTACCCGAAGTCATTGCACTGTCCCCAACACTCACGCAACTCTCCGAGGTAACCCCCGGGCAAACTGAACTGGCCGAAATGATTACAAATGCAACCCAGCCGCAATACGGCCCCTTTACACAAAACCCAGCCGCAACAACTAACCTTACCTCATTGAACCGGCGCATCAGACTACTAGAGGAAGCAGAATATAGACGCTACTACGACGAGGAAGGCGATGAGGAAGATAAAGCAGAATTGGCTCAAGAACTCAAACGAAAGGACATCCGCTTGTCCCTTTTACATAATGTTATCTCACGCATTCAGAAGTTTGACAGCAACGGTAGGTATACAGGGCGAATCATTTACGAAACCGATCAGCTCAGCGAGGAAAAACACGACCTCGCTTTTCTGGCACTTGATCCTGCAGGGCATCTCTATCTCCGAGATCCGAGCGAATTTACCATCGCGCAATATGCAATCACTGGATTTACTATTAAGCCTTCACACATGAACGGGTTTTATAGCGCGCGCGCCGCTAATCTGGATAACGAGTACCTTGAAGATTATGAAGACATTGATATCTCAACCGATGTACAAGATCAACTCAGTCAATTGGAATTCAAAAATCTATTGGGCTGGACGTATAGCCTTTCTGAACGGTGGCAACTCACATTTCTAGACGAATTTACCTACAGCGAACAGGATGAACGGTATGTGACGCCCGCTAAGATAGAGGATAGTTACGATTTTGATACGCAAGCATTGGAAAATGCATTCGCTGCAAATCTGAAATTCATCACGAACTCCAATCCTTACCGGTATAAAGAGCTCAACCTCTCTATCGGCCGCGTAGATGGAACCTCCGATTTGACGCAAGACGCCCTCTTTCCAGAACTCAATCGACAGCACCGAAGTGACACTGGCGACGCAAACTCCACCGTCATTGAATTCAATTGGGATATTTGGACAAAGACAAATCTATGGCTCCGCTACGCTGACCTGAATCCCGCAGAAACCAGTCGTAATTTTGTCCGGCGGTTTTACGATGTCTCCGGGGATCTTTACGAGGTCTTCGGAAGCCGCAATCAGGCACGGCAATTCTTAGGCGAACTCACCATAAAGTTCTAAAAATCTCTGACCTGACACCATCTCACACCATCTGACACCATAGAAACTTTATAAACACCTACGGATATAACATAATGGAATTCAGAGCACTCTACCCTGAAGAATTAGAAGCGTGGTTTGATCACGTCACACATGTGTTCTCAGGAAACAGGCAATATTTTGTCAACCATTGGGAAAACGACCCGTGGAAAGATATAGAAGGCATCCGCGTCGCCGTTGACGCTGGAAAAATTGTGAGCACCCTCCGCGTCTTCATCCGCCAGATGTTCCTCCATGGCGAACCACTCCCTGTCGGAGGCATCGGCGAAGTCAGCACACAGACCGAATATCAGCGACGGGGACTCGCCACACAACTTCTCAAGGATGCCATCCGTTTTATGGAAGAACGCGATATCGCACTCTCATCTCTACACGGAAGCCAGCGCATCTATTCTGTTGAAGGCTGGGAAAAAATCCCGCGCTTTTATGCACGAGAAACTTTTGCAGCCAAAACAGCTCAAACCGCACAGTGGAACATCCGACGAATCAACTTCCAATCTCAAACCGAACTCAACCAAATTGCCACGCTTTATGATGGATACGCTCGAAAATTCAACGGCACATTCGTTAGAGATGACAAGGCGTATTGGACAGATTGGGTGAAAACTGAATCACCCAATACATGGGGGGCAGAAAAAGACGGCACCTTTGAAGCCTACGTCTCAGTTACACACAACGAACGCCTAAATATTGAAGAATTCGCTGTTGCTGAGACGCTATTTGCACAAGATAAAGGCAAACACCTTTTTGAAACTCTAATCCGTGCTATAATTGCTGAGATGGATGCAGAATCGATTGAAGTTGTCTATCCAGCACCTATCGCTAACGGTTTTAATGCCCCGGCGATTGAGGAACATAGCAGCGCGATGTATCGCGTCATTCAACCTACCGCACTTTTCGATTCCTTCGATTCAATTCCGAGCCTGTTACACAATCAACCGCAATCTTTGGCACAAGGCATCAGGTCGCATCATATCTTTTGGTATACCGATGGATTTTAGAGATGAATGCAGAACAGATAAAAATCGCAAAACTGCGTGTTGGCGTTATGGGTTGTAGGCAAAAATAAATGAGCAATTAAATTGACACATATCACTTGATGATGCCTTGCTGCTTTAATCTCGCAATCAATTTCGCCTGTGTGCCTTGTCCCTTCGTCGAATTACATGCTCCACAGAGCAGCTGCAGGTTCTCCTCATGGTCCGTTCCACCTTGTGACCGCGGTATGATGTGATCCACTGTCATGTTACGAAACGGAAAATGCATCCCACACCCATTACAGAAGCCCTCTTGCTTGCCATACAAAGTGTGCTTGTGTGTGCGGTAATTCGGCAGCTTCTCACTCCGTTTAGGGATGTCAGTGCGATGGATAACACGCCCGAGTAGTCCTACCTCTTTCTCCAATCGTAGCCGGACGAGATCAACGGCTTTCGGTGAGATATCAATACCGAGCCACTGTCTTCCCAGTCGCTCTGCCGCTACACACGTCGTCGCACAGCCACAGAAGGGATCTAGTACAACATCCGCTTCATTGGTGCTCGCCTTGATGATACGTTCTAATAAAGCGACAGGTTTTTGGGTAGGGTAGCCGGTGGATTCCTTTGCTCTCGCATTGAGTGCACCGATCTCTGTCCAATTATCCAATGCAGGACGCCCTTTAGATTCATCCGCATAACGTTTATAGTTCGGAATCTTGACCCGGGAACCTGGGGTGATGCTCTCGTGGACGATGCGCCCTTCCGCTAACCATTGGCGTGCCTGCTCTTCACTCATCCTCCAATTTCTTGTAACGCCCAAAAATTCGTAGCGATGCCCTCCAGTGCCTGGCGCATTCAAATCAGAAGCACGAAAGCGTCGCCCATGTTCGTCTGTATAAGTGTAATGCGATTTCAGATAATCTTCACTCAGCGGAGTATATTGAAGATTGAATTTGGAGGCAGGCAATCCGTAAAACAGGATAATATCATGTCCTCTACCAAAACGGGATTTAACATTATTTTTCGTGCCCGTCGCTGAATTCCACACAATTTCATTCTTAAAGTTTGCTTTCCCAAACACGGCATCCATCAACCCTTTGAGATAATGGCTGGCGGTCGGATCGCAATGCAGATAGATACTGCCGCTCTGTTTCAAGACGCGTTTCATCTCTAACAACCGCACCGCCATCATGATCAGGTAAGACTTCATACTTTTCCCGTGTGTCAACTCAGCGGCGTGAATCGCTTGATACAACGCGGGCTCCCGGTCGGCAATCTCGCCATGCCATGCATTATCCACATCCGACAGCGTCCACGTGTCTTTAAAAGCGGCACCCGCTGCCTTGCTACCGATAGGTGCAGCATAGCTCCGATTGGAATTAAAGGGCGGATCCAGATAAATCAGATCCACTGATTCCGTATCTAAACCCCGAAGAATCAGCAAATTATCATGAGAGAAAATGGTTCGGTTTGCGAAATTCATAATTGATTTATTGCTACCCATTATATCAGGTATACCTCTCAACATATTCACCAACTTAATAAACGTCCACGACACCTTTTTGCAGTTCGGTGAGTAAGCCGAGGTTTCAACGCCATCCCAAGCGTCTCATTCTAAAAGTGGATTATAGAGTGTTTCTCGTTAAATAATGGGATAGTGGGTTTTCCTAAGTATCGCTTTTGACTCTTTTGTGTTAAGTATAACATAAGTCGCCAAAAATGTCAAAAAAAGCTGACCAAAATTTACGATTTATGCTGAACTCAAACTGTTTAGCTGCTGCTAAAAAAAAATTGACTTCTAATCCGGCACGGTATAGAATCCTTTCTATAGCAAAAAAGTGAACTCAAAACCTCTTGTTTTCGGTTTTCTGTAGTTTGAAGCTAAGGGACAGAGGAGGATATAAAAATGGCGAAACTACGTGTTGGCGTTATTGGTTGTAGCGGAATAGGTACGACACATACATCAGGACTAGTCAGTTTGCCGAACGTCGAATTGGCCGCCGGCTGTGATTTTGTGCAAAGCACATTAGATGCTTTCAAAGAAAAATATCGGGACAATTGGGATAACATCGCCTTGTATACCAACCATCAGGAGATGCTTGCCACTGAGGATATAGACATCGTCACGGTGGCGACTTCTGATCACCGGCACGCGGACCTCGTCGTTGATGCAGCAAATGCTGGGGTGAAAGGTATCTTCTGTGAAAAACCGATGGCAACCAGCATTGAAGATGCGGACAGAATGTTGGAAGCAACCGAACGAAATGGCACAATTTTATCCATCGATCACACGCGTCGGTGGCAGCCTTTGTGGCGGCATACCAAAGAAGAGGTTGTTGGTAAAGGTATTATCGGCAATGTGCAATATATCATCGGCACCCTAAGCGGCGGGCGTGCCATGCTCTTCCGCAACGGCACACATCTCGTCGACGCAATCTGCTACTTTGCCGATTCAGACCCGGAGTGGGTCTCTGCCGAATTAGAAGCTGGCTATGAAGATTATAGCAAATATAAAGGCGATGGCGGGCATGTCCCGGCGACAGAGCCATCAGCACACGGGTACATCCACTTTGCAAACGGCGTACGCGGCTATTATGCAGGCGGTCCGAAAACAACGCTCTCCGGATTCCGAACTGAAATTGTCGGAACTAACGGCTACATCCTCATCAGTGACAAAGGTGCAACACTACACCAAGGCGATGTAGTCGAGCCGATCGAGGCACCGACGTGGGATGTTGTGGGCATTCCGGCGGGGGTCCAAGAACTGGTCTGCCTTGTAGCCGAAGGCGGAAAACCTGTCTCCCCTGGGACTGAAGGATATAAAGTTGTCCAGATTATCATCGGCTTCTTAACCTCGCAACAGCGTGATAATGGGAAAGTCAAACTGCCATTGTCTAACGGTTAACTTTACTCTGGAACACTAAGACGCGAAAACAGTAGGACCATTTACACGAAGGCTGCGTTTGCACCAACGTGTCGAAACGTGTCAATCGGCTTTTAAGACAATCGCGTTCTCAGGTGCCCAATTCAGAGACACCGTATCTCCGTGTTGAAATCGTTTTGCTTCTGCGGTGCCGCTGTTTTGCTGTTGAACGAGCACGGGGGTTGGATAGTCTGTTTGCACGGTGTATTGGCGCGTCGTCCCGAGATAACTTTCGTCCTGAATTACGCCGCTTAACAGATTTGTTGAAGTCTCGCCTGCCAAAGGTGCGATATCAATCCGTTCTGGCCGAATCGCCACCGTGACAGGTTTATCTACTGGTACATCGCTATTGAGCATGCCAATTATCTTGACGGGCTGCTCCATCGCCAATTCAACTTCTGCTGACTTGTGATGGCAGCGGACAAGCGTCCCCTCAAAAAAATTAGAGGTGCCGATAAAATCCGCTACAAATCGGCTTTGAGGTGAATCATAGATCTCAGAAGGCGTGCCGACTTGAAAGATTTTTCCTGCCGCCATCACCGCGATCCGGTCAGACAGTGCCAGGGCCTCGCCTTGGTCGTGCGTCACATAGATAAACGTAATCCCAACTTGACGTTGTAGCGTTTTTAGTTCCTGCTGCATCTGCCTCCGGAGCTTAAGATCAAGTGCTGCCAGAGGCTCATCTAAAAGGAGAATCGTCGGGTGATTAATCAAAGCACGTGCTAATGCCACCCGTTGCTTTTCGCCTCCGGAAAGTTCGTTCGGTTTCCGAGCTCCATAACCCGTTAACCGAATTAATTCCAGAAAACGTTCCACTTCGGATGCCGTTCGAGTTTTGGACACCTTCTTCATCTGTAACCCAAATGCGATATTTTGCGCCACGGTTTTGTGTGGAAATAACGCGTAATTTTGAAATACGGTGTTGACAGGCCGGCGATACGGCGGTGTCTGTGTCATTGACTCACCGTTGATGAAAACTTCACCCGCTGTCGGGTACACAAACCCACCAATAATACGCAACGTCGTCGTTTTCCCACATCCGCTCGGTCCCAGTATTGAGAAGAATTCGCCGCTCTCCACTTGAAGCGACACGTCATCAACAGCCACCGTGTTACCGAACTGCTTTGTTACTGATGTAAGGGTGATTTGTCCTATTGACATACGCAATGCCACTCGAAACCTATCGCAGCCTATCTGATGCCCTCTCTTCTCTTCGCGTCCTGTTCCCTTTTCTACTCTCCTACTTCTTAAAAATACCACATTTTCATGGCGAAGTCAACACTTTTTCAAAACAGTGCTGAGGTATGCTATCAGTTTCTGCACCTCGGCTTGATCTGCTTGCCTTGACCTCCCCCTATTTTTATGATAAAATAATAATACTCGTGCAAAACGTCAGGGCTCTTGCATTTTGTAGCAGAAGGAGAAATTTCATGGACCACTTACTCACAGCACGCGCACAGATGGCGATGTCCCTTGCATTTCACATTATTTTTGCCGCTGTAGGAATGGCCATGCCGCTTTTGATGGTGATAGCTGAAGGGTTATGGCTGAAAACACAATCAAAAGTTTATCTCACACTTGCGAAGCAGTGGGCAAAAGGAACAGCCATACTGTTTGCTGTCGGAGCCGTTTCTGGTACAGTGCTCTCTTTCGAACTCGGACTGTTGTGGCCGACGTTCATGAATTACGCAGGTCCCATCATCGGGATGCCGTTCTCCTTAGAGGGCCTCGCCTTCTTCTTAGAGGCAATCTTCCTCGGTATCTATCTCTACGGTTGGGAACGTGTCCCGCGCTATGCACATTGGTTCGCCGGCGTAATGGTCCTGGTAAATGGGACGTTATCCGGTATCTTTGTCGTCACTGCAAACGCGTGGATGAACACTCCCGCGGGTTTCTCAATTGTGAATGGAGTCGTTACAGACATAGACCCCATTGCAGCGATGCTGAACCCTTCTGCATTTAGTCAGGCACTGCACATGTGCTTGGCGGCGTTTCTCGCTGTGGCGTTTGCAACTGCAGGAATTCATGCATATTACCTCAGGCGGGACACAAGCAACGTTTTCCATCGCAAAGCGTTCGCGATAGCGCTTAGCGTCGGGGGTGTCATGGCTTTGCTCCAACCGATTTCAGGCGATATCAGCGCCAAACGTCTCGCTAAGCACCAGCCTATCAAACTCGCAGCGATGGAGGGACAGTGGGTGACAGAACACGGTGCGCCTTTACGCATCGGAGGTATTCCGCTTGAAGCCCTTGAAGAGACGCGATATTCGATTGAAATCCCCAAGGCACTTAGTTTTCTCGCCCACTCTGATTTTAACGCCAAGATTATGGGGCTTAAGGACGTACCGAAAGAGAACCGGCCACCTGTTGCAATTGTGCATATAGCATTCCAAATCATGGTGGCGTGCGGGATAGTAATGCTTGTCGCCGGATGCCTCGGCGGATGGCTCGCATGGCGCCGGAAACGCCTCCCCACGGAACATTGGTACCTACGGTTTGTCACACTCTGCACACCCCTCGGATTCATTGCAATTGAAGCAGGTTGGACTGTGACAGAAGTCGGGCGGCAGCCATGGGTTATCTATAATGTGATGCGTACAGCGGATGCGGTAACACCGATGCCAAACCTTATTGTGCCATTCATCAGTTTTACCGTGCTTTACATTTTTCTCTCTATTATCGTTGTTATTCTGTTACGTCGTCTCTTTCGCTCAACACTTGCAAAAGCCATGTCGGCAGAAGGGGAAATCTGATGTTAGAACTTGAACTCTGCATCGCCGGCGTGATGCTTATTGCCCTCATTCTCTATGTACTCACAGGCGGTGCCGATTTCGGAGGGGGTATCTGGGACCTATTTGCAACAGGCCCTCGTGCCAATGCACAACGTAAACTTATCACGCAAGCCATTGCTCCCATTTGGGAGGCAAACCATGTCTGGCTGATCGTTATTGTTGTCCTGCTCTTTGTGGCGTTTCCTATCGCTTTCGCTGCGATAAGTACCGCTTTGCACATTCCCTTAACCTTGATGCTGATGGGGATTGTTCTACGCGGGTCTGCGTTTATTTTTCGTACGTATGACATAAGGACGAATATAGAAAACGAATTCGACAGCAACCCGGAAGCAGAGGAATTGGGGACTGCGTACCGCCGATGGAGCCGAGTGTTCGCCGTTGCGAGTATTATTACGCCTATTATGCTTGGGGTTACATTGGGGGCCATCGCCACCGGTACAATTCACGTCAACGTGGACAGCGGACAGATAGACACTGACTTTATCTCATCGTGGCTAGCCCCCTTTCCGTTTGCAATTGGCTTTTTTACGTTGACGCTCTGTGCCTTACTTGCTGCTGTTTATCTGCTGTTGGAAACGGAGGAATCGGCTTTGCGGGAAGATTTTCGGCGGCGCGCCCTCATCGCAGCCGGCAGTGTTGGTGCAATGGCATGGCTCAGTTTTATGCTCTCTGCTGATGGTGCACCCACAATTCGACACGGGTTGAGCAGCAGCACCTGGGCACTGTTGTTTCACATATTCACAGCGGCTGTCTCTGTCACTGCTATTTGGGCAATCTGGAAACGTCTGTTTCGCCTCGCACGGACGCTCGTGGCTATACAGGTTACCCTGATTATCTTCGGCTGGGGATTGGCACAGTACCCGTATCTTGTTACGCCGGACCTCACCTTCTCAAAAGGTGCCGCACCGGATGTTGTACTGCGGCTTTTGCTGCTTATCATTGGGATAGGCTTTGTTGTCGTACTGCCTGCCTTCTACTATCTTTATGCCGTCTTTAAAGGGAAAAGACGCTTAAAAGATACGGATAAGCACCTGAACGCCAAATAGACCTGAACGCTCTTTCGTCTATAGGAACCCGCTAAAGGCTGCTGCGATTTACAAACCTTTACAAAACTCGCCAGTGGCAGGATAGGTTTTCTTGTCTCTCCTGCAAGGAGAGACAATGAATACCTTTTACCTGCCACCCACTGGGAGCCGCTTTATGCTATGCCTAAGGAATCTCCGACGAGATTTACACACGAGCGTAAAATCATAACCTTTGATGGTACAGAGATAGACAAAAATCATTACATACGCGGTGATAGTACGGAGATATACGAAAAGATGAGATACACACAAAGACCTGAATGAAGAAAAAAAGGAAGAGCAACGGAACTCAGCGTGTTACCGAGACAACCTGTTTAAGCGCGTCTTCTTGTGCTGCCAACGCCTTCAGCTCTGGATTGAGCGTTATCGCGCGTGTCAGTGAATCACTGGCTTTTTCCAGTTGAGTCTCTAAGGCATAAGCACACGCGAGATTATAGTGCAGCAGCGCAACCTCCGGGAAAGTCTGGAGCGCACGTAGACACCTTTCACGTGCATCAGACGGGCGGTTCTGGCGGAGATATGCCGTTGTTAAATTGACATACCCTTCGACAATATCCGGTGCCATGTCAATCACTTTTTTAAAGCTCGCTTCGGCTTCTACATATTTCCCTGCATGCAGATACGCTTGACCAAGATTGTTGTAAGCAGACAGCTCTTTGGTAAAGAAGAGTGTCCGATTTTTATTCCGGATGGCACGCTGATACGCCGCAATTGCCTGCTCAGCCTCGCCATTGCGCATCAAAAAAGACGCTTTCCTATAAAGGTCGTTGAATTCGGTTTGGTGGTGCCAAATCCACAGAAACAGCAATGTCACACCCAAGCAAAACGTCATGCAAATAATTCTGAACGTCTTATTCGTTGGAGCCAGTTCCTCAGGGCTAGTTTCTGTCGACGCGTTTTCTTGAGTCTCATTTTTTTCAGGGGACATAAAATTATCTACCCTCACGTCAAAACGAATAGTTTTGAAAATTGAATTGATATGAAAAATACGAAGTATTCACCTTTTCGTATATCTCCGTACCATCAAGGGTTTTTGTCTACAGGAGCCCAATGACGCTCTATACCCTTGATGGGGCTGAAATATACAAAAAAACATCAGCCGTGATGGGGCTGCAGTATACAAACTTACACGAATGGAGGCAAGTTATGAAAACTTACGGTTTTGGGATTATCGGGTGCGGAATGATTTCAGATTTTCACTCCGCCGCGATAGCTGAATTAGCGCGTGGACACCTCGTTGCTGTCAGTTCCAGAAGTGCCGATAACGCAAAACGGCTCACTGACAGATACAATGTTGACAGCTACGCCGATTACAACGAAATGCTCAAACGGGACGACCTGGATGTTGTGTGTATCTGTACGCCCAGTGGTGCACATTTAGAACCTGCAGTCGCTGCAGCTAAAGCAGGCAAACATGTTATCGTTGAAAAACCCCTTGAAATTACCTTACAACGCTGCGATGGGATTATCGAAGCGTGTGATGAAGCAGGCGTCCGACTGTGTGCTATTTTCAATTCTCGCTTTACCGAAAGCACACAACTCGTCAAATCCACTATTGAAAGTGGACGCTTCGGTAAGTTAACGTTAGGCGATGCTTATATCAAATGGTACCGTTCGCAAGAGTATTACGACAGCGGCGGTTGGCGCGGTACGTGGCATTTGGATGGTGGTGGTGCACTCATGAACCAATCCATTCACGCTATTGACCTGCTTCAGTATTTCATGGGTCCCGTCAAAGCTGTACAAGCTTTTACCGATACATTAGCACACGAACGCATTGAAGTTGAAGATGCCGCCGTTGCCGTGCTCCGCTTTGAAAACGGTGCTTTGGGAGTCATTGAAGGCACAACCGCGACATACCCCGGCATGCTTAAGAAAACTGAAATCTCCGGCACAAACGGCACCGTTATCCTTGAGGAAGAAGATATTGTCAAATGGGAATTTGACCCCGAACTTCCCGAAGATGCTGAGATTCGGAAAAACTTTGCACAAAAAACAGATACCGGCGGCGGTGCCTCCGACCCGCGTGCTATTAACCATGCAAACCACCGACGACAGATGGAAAACCTCATTAATGGGTTGGAAACCCACGCATCGCATCTCGTTGATGGACGTGAAGGTCGGAAAGCTGTAGAGATTATCCTCGCTATCTATCAATCGAGCCGGGAAGGTCGGATTGTCTCCTTACCTTTATCAACATAACGCGCCTAATACCAACGGAGACGATTCCTCCTATGTTTCAGGATTCCCTCTCCTCTCCGTGCTCAGGCAGGAGAAGAAGTGGGAATCCCTTTTTTTTGTATATCTCCGTACCGTCAACGCTTATGTCGTGAATACCTGTGTGTAAATCTCGTCGGAGCCCTTCGATGTTTTGATTATTTTTGTCTATCTTGGTACCGTCAACGATTATGTCGTGAGGACTCGTGTGTTGGCAGGTTCGGTATGGTGCCCACCCACCCAATTCCTTTCTAGGTTATGATTCATATATCCACAAATTGTGCAAAGGTGATTGTCTAATATTATTACGAATAATCAAACACGATTTTAATCGCCTCATCCTTTTTATTCAACGACATCTCAAATCCACGCTGTGCCTCAGTAAACGGTAAATGATGCGTAATAATCGGGGAGACATCAAAGCGGCCTTGCAAGATCATATCCCTCGCTAACGGAAAATCGTTCTGCGCCTCTGGACCGACAGAGCCGATGAATCGGAGGTTCTTCCGGAAAAAATCTGCAAAATCGAAGTTATAAACCTCATCATCCGGCACACCAAAAGCGAGAAGGGTACCTTCCTTTTTCAAAAGTTGGAGGCACTGGTTAATCGTTTCCGTCTGATGTCCAACTACCTCAATAACTAGGTCTGCCATTCTGCCATCCGTAAGTTCCGCTACCACTGCGACCGGGTCTTCTTGAGCAGCATTAATTGTGTGTGTGGCGCGCATCTGCTTAGATACATCAAGCCGGAAATCAACCAGATCTGTCGTAATCACCGCTCTCGCCCCGAGGTTGCTCAACATGTGCGTAAAGAGCAGTCCCATCGGACCTTGCCCAATAACCACCGTTACTTGGTTCAACAGGTTCCCCAATTTCCGACATGCCCAGACAACAGTGCCAAGCGGCTGAGCCATCAATAGGCAGTCTTTACGTACACTCGTTACTGTTTCTTGCGAAAACGATAAGGGGATTATGGCATTCTCATGCGATAAGAAATATTCAGAAAGTCCTCCGATATCGCTTGGGAGCGCGAGCACCTCATCGCCCGGCTTAAAACGTTCCGATTTACTCTCAACCACAACCCCTATGGCTTCATGGATGGAGAGCCCCGCACGGAGCGGATAAGCTTCTTGTGGGGATTCAAGCACGAACCACGGCATATCGCTTCCGCAGATAGCACTATGAACGGTTTGAATCATCACCATGCCATCTGGATAATCCGCTAAGTCCGGTTTTTCTATCTCAATAATTTCAATCTGACGTGGTGCAACAATTTGTCCAACTTTCATACTTTCGTATATCTCCGTACCCTCAACGTCTGTCCTTTTGAAGGCTCGTGTGTAAATCTCGTTTTTTTGTATATTTCAGCCCCATCAAGGGGTTATGTATTGTTAAATCCGATATAAATCTCGTCGGAGGTTAACTCGGTATAGCATAAAGCGATAAGCCAAAACGGCAGTGGCGAGGCTCACCAATCCTGCCTGCAGGAATCTATAGACAAAAAAGGAACTCCGGTTATCAGAGTGACCGGACAGCCTCTAAGACTTGCGAGTGTATTTTTCCGTTCGTCGCGACGATACCCCGGTTTTCAACCATCCGTCTGCCAGCACCAAAATTCAGGAGCGCGCCGTTTGCATCGGTTACCATGCCCCCTGCCTCTTCTACAATAATGAGCCCCGCGGCGTGGTCCCAGATGCATTCCCGGTAATCTGGAGACGCAGGATTTGGTAACCGGAGATAGAGCGAAATATCGCCTCGGGCGAGCAGAGCGTACTTCGCTTGGCTGTCCATCTGAATCGGGGGCACAGTCATCTTGAGTCGATCTGCGATTTCTGCATGTCTATCGCTGTCACCGTGTGTGGATTCAAAACTCTCTGCTAACCGGTCTGCCTCGTCTCCAACGTGCGCTTCTCCTAAGAAATTGCCGGCGAGTGAATACATCGCGGTCCCTTCGCCACGAACCGCCACAAAGAGGCAGCCGCGTTCCGATTCCGGCGCATTCAACCGTTGCGGTAGATTCGGACATGCTAAGATACCGAGCGCGACTTCACCATTAACAATTTCGGCTAACGCAATCGCGTACTGGTCGTGGCGGAGGAAGCCTTTGGTACCATCAATCGGATCGAGTGTCCAAAAGTTTTTCCCCACGCAATCCGTGCCTCGATTAATCCATTCGCAGAGTACTTCAGGCGATGCGGAAGAGCATCCTGACTGCACCTGACGGGAGTTAACGTAGTGGACAACACGTTTCAAAAGGTCCGGATTGGCTTTTAGCGATGCCGCATCCTCTTCTGCAACAATAGCAGTTCCTGGAAACGCATCGCCAATCGCCTTGCAAATAAGTGCCTGCGCCCCGAAATCTGCTACCGTGACCGGGCTCCGATCGGCTTTTTGAAGAGAATCTGTAGAGACTAATTCAGTTTCAACCTGTTGACAGAGTTGGACAGCTTTTAGTACCGCGGCAACCGCGAGTTGTTTCTTAGATGGCATTTTCCTTTTTTGTATCTTTCAGCCCCATCAAGGGTTATGTATTGTTAAATCCGATGTAAATCTCGTCGGAGGTTAACTCGGTATAGTCTTTTAAAATCAAAACATCAGTCAGCTCAGCCGATCTATAGATCGCCTTTGATGTTTAGATTGATAATAAAAATTTAAAAAAGTGTCATTCTCGGCAGTTCACCTGCCTCAAGTTGTTTCCGCCGTGCCTCGGCGATATCGTCAATCACAATTTGCCGCGTCACCCTAAAATTCTCTCCTTCTTGACGCATGACATAAGCCGGGTTAAACGTTGCCATAGCAAATGGGGCATACAGCGTATCTGTAAACCAGATACCGCGTTCTTCTGTAATCCGGAACTGCCGATGAATCAGTACTTTCGCCGCAGGGCTTCCCATGCATAAAATTACCGAGGGATGGAGGAGGTACAGCTCACCATCAAGCCATTTGGAACAGGCCTTGATTTCTGATGCCTTCGGCGGACGGTTTTTTAGCACACCGCCCCTGAGCCCTGCTGCACGGCATTTAATGATATTGGTTATCCAGAGTTCACTGCGCGTTAATCCATTGATGATCAGCACTTCATCCAGAAAATCACCAGCTGGCCCCGAAAACGGAACCGTCGTCTGATTATCTGCCGCAGAAGGCCCCTCTGCAACGATGACCAACTTCGCCTCAGTATCTCCATAACCAAAAACGACGTTTGCCCGCGTCTCTGACAACGTGCAATCCGTACAAACGCTTGCCCGTATTTTGAGCGTATTCATCGCTTGATGACGTTCGATGCTGGAATCTGTCATAGTCCGTCTGCTGTTCTATTCTACTTATAAACTACCACCGGATGTTTTCGAGAACCGGATGTTGGCATGAACGAGTTTCTCTGTTCTCCCGAATGTGATTCGGCAAATAGGCTTATCCCAACTGTATCGATAATCGCTTCCATAAGCAGACACACCTATCGGCAGATAATCCGCTGGTACATGAATGAAACAGGTCCCTTCTGCCTGCCGGATCGGTTTGCAAACCAGGAGATAACTTTCACTTTGCGAATCCCACCCTGCAGAGAGAATTTCAACACTTCCTTGGGTATAGTGCATATCTGTCGCAAGCAATTGCGGCGTAGGAAAGGCTTCCCGTAATGAGAGGAGTTTAGCAGAACGCGGTGAGATGTTCAACAACGTGAGGCTGCTAGAAACGGTGCCCAAGTATTGTCGCATCCAAAAATCATGTACGAGGTAGTCTTTTGATTCCGGCAAACCCAAGGCATCCAAGTCAAAGTAAGCATCATCCTCTTTGTCGTCCCAATTAAAGATAGCGACGAGGTGGTTTGCCAAGGTTGATTCTCTTATGTTATACGGACCGGATTGCGCGTCCATTTTGAGATGCCAAACACGCGGGAAAGGGTTCTCATAAAGATCTACAGGGGTGGCCGCTTTACCAAGCAGCGGGAAGAGTTTTGCTAACAGTTCAGCACGGTGCGGTTTGAGAGTTGCGACGGCATCTCCACAGAAGAGCGCGCCACCGCTTAAGGCTGCCGCAGTCATTTCGAGAATCGCTTCATTGATCGGACGCGGCTCGTCCACCGCAAGTTCGCCAAAGACGTGACTCCATAACACATTATGCTCACTGAGATGCACCGCGTGACGACTAATTCGGTGCTTAGTCCCCCGCTGACGATGCCAAAAGTGGCTCCCATCTGTCGGCATGGTGCCTTTCTCGCCACCGACGAGCGGGAAATTCAACGGAAAACCCCCGATGCAGGGCGCAGTAATTACATTGTACCCCGCAACCAGCACTGCTTTATCAGAAACGCCGCTATCTCGCACAGCATCTTTTACTAACTGGAGCGCTAACCGATAGAGCTGAATAGAGGTGAGCGAACTATCATGCCATCTCAAATTCCGCGCGGATGAGAGAACCGTGGTGTACCCCGAAAAATCGGCTTTTATCAAATCGTACTTCCATTCGCTGATTATCTGTTTAATCTGTTGACGAATATACGCTTGTGCATCCGGGTGTGAAACGTCTAATAAACCACCCTCTTTTTCACCAGGCATCACCCTACGTACCAAAACTGGGGATGCTGATGCCTTCCGGGGCCGACCTCGTTTTGAATTGGATAAGAAGTTCTCCCTGCTTTGCAGGGATGAATTCTTACCGCGCGATGAGCGACGGGAGGGAGGAGCAACTTCTTGTAGGAATAAGCGTGGGTGCTTTTGAAACAATTCAGACTTAACTGCTTCACAAAACAGGTTAATTCGGAGGCTTGTCTTGAAGCCTTTGCTCCGAATTTCGTTCACCACAGCAGACATGCCGTCTGGAAAATCTTCAGCATTGAGGACCCACGTACCATCGAAGTTGCGGGTACCCTCGATAGCATCCAGATGAATGTAATCTATACCGCCAGGGGCACCCGGCTGAAAGAGCGGATTTTGGACAATCAGGTCGGTTTGCTCCAAGATGGATTTCGCAGTCAGATAAGGTTTATCTGGTGCCGCACCACGTTTCGTGCCCCTTCCAACTTGCGACGCAAGACTCCAGCCACTGATAATCTGTGCAGTCCTTTGTGCCTTATTCTGTGCCGCTAATAGTGCCGTATAGTGCTCATAACTTGAGGTAGCATCCTTTGAAAAATTAAGGTAAGCTGACTCCGACGTTATTTCTTCGCCCTGACGACACGAGCGGCCCTCACACTTATGATAGAGTGACCACAAGTTAACGCTGGAAACGTCATCAGCCTTTTGGTAACCCACTTGAACGTGGGGCCACCACTGTTCCGTCGTCAGGAAACCAAAGACGAAAGCACGTTTGCTCTCCGTATCGTGAAGCACGCCGTTATGACAAAGATCAATGGCATCCTCTTCACTAAGTTGAAAACCGTCATAGAGTTTTTGAAATCCACCAGGAACTGTCGGGAGCATATTGAGAAAAATATAATAATTCGATGGGGGTCCTCCTAATTGCAATCCTCCATTCTTCGCTGAAAGCCCTAACAGCGTTAAACTGTCTAATTCAATCGATGCCTCTTTTAAATTTTCAACTCCCACTTTCAGTTCGATATGCGGTTCGGACAGAGAGCAGCTCACATAGATATTTAAGCGGATACCTTTTCCTTTCGCTTCGTGAGAAAATCGTACCTGTTGGACGTGTTTATCCGTGGCATCAGGACCAGACGGAACGACATCTGTCATAAATTCGCACGTCCCAGTGTCCTCTGTTGTGACAACCGAACCATCACCGAGGGTGAGCTTCGTGTATCCGTTCTTGATAATCGTGTACCCTGTTCCATCAATGTAATCCCATGTCCCTTTTGAAAGATTGAACTCAATCCGAAATTCCTTGTGGTTTATCACAGCAAGGTTGCCCTGCCGTGAGACTGCTAAATCACTTGCTTTCATACATGGTTCCTTCCATGGCGTTCATACTTTAGCAATATAGAGTTGTCTTCGCTATCCATCAAATTTCCTATACACATATTGGCTTTATTCGTATATCTCCGTACCGTCAACGTTTATGTCGTGATTACTCGTGTGTTGGCAGGTTCGGTTTTCTTTATCTCTCCTTATAGGAGAGATAAAGAACCTAACAGACAACAGTGTCTGTGCGAAGTTCAAACTGCCCAGCAGTGAATCAGGAGCGTGGGTTCCTTACCGGTCTGCCGCAGTGAAAAGGTATCATGTGGACTGAGGAAAATCACATCATGTGGTTGGAGTTTTGAAGTCTCTGAAATTAAAGTCACGTCGGCGCACCCATCTTTTAAAACATAAATCGATTCTCTGGCCAACGGTTCGTGGGTAAACTCGCCACCTATACCAAGTTGAATGTAATCTAATGACAAATGGACAGAACCTTTTTCGGGAGAGACGACACTCCGCCAAGAGGAAGCAGAACCTGAATCCGGAAATTTTCCAAAAACCGGACCGCTTCGTGCCATATTAATCACTTGCACATTGCTCCGATGCCCCTGCTGCGGTGTCGGAATCTCATTCGGCGTATCCCGTTCACCCCGGTACAGTGCCATATCCGGAGGGGCTTGAAAACTGATTAACCGTGCCATCTGCTCTGTCGTGTTGACCGTGCCATGGATTTCACCTGCTGGCACAAAAATCACATCCTCTGCACTAATTGGCGTATAGACGTTTCCTTGCCGAATTGCGCCACCGCCTTCCAACACCACAATTGCATCTTCTGAAACATCGTGATAGTGCTGTGTGAACTCTTGGCCAGGGGCGTGATGCCCATGGTTCAACGTCAACTGTTTAGAACCCATATCCGGGTGCACAACCCGCCAGTTTTTTCCTTTGCCCATTTGAAACGGCATTCCGCTCTGAAGATTCAGAATTTGCATGTTTCATCCTTTTTGATTGCACCCCGGCTGTGGAAGCGCGATGCGAACTCAGCGACGCGATAAAACGATAAAACCGTATCCCCGTAACGTTCCTGCCGATAGCAGTCTAACGTCCCCACCGTCCCTGGAAGACAAGTCTGCCTTGAATGTTCGACAGCCAACGTACCGTTGGCGTGAAGCAATTCTGCCGATGCAAGTCGTGCTAAACATGCAGAATATAGCCCCGCGTTATACGGCGGATCGAAATAGATAAATTCAAATCCAGTAGCAGGACTCGCCACCCATTGGGGAAGGGAAGTTCTCCCCGCAAACGGGGAGGAATCCCCTTTCCTTTTACCTGCCACCCACTGGGTTGTCTGAACCCGTCGGTTACCAAGTAAGATGAGTGCCTTTTCGATATCGCACTGCAGAAGTTTCACTTGTGAATGCTCACGAGTCAAGCTGCAAACTTGAAGGTTGCGTTCAATAATGCGTGTACACCTACGATCGCTTTCAACAAACGTCACATGTTTAGCACCGCGGCTCAACGCCTCAATCCCGATGCTCCCCGTACCAGCACAAAGGTCGAGAAAGTGGGCTCCAACCATCTGTTCCCGGAAAATGCTAAAAATAGATTCTTTGACTCTATCGGCAGTTGGTCTCACCGTTCTGCCCTTCGGTGCGATTAAGTGCTTTCTTCTAAATTTACCTGCGATAACCCGCATGTTTTCACCATGATGCCCCCCTGCAGCTCACATTGTACAGGACACTATAACGTGCGTGTCGGGAATAACTCTTCAATAACGGAACCGTCGTTCACGACCCGGATTGGCCGTCCGGAACGTGAGTAGTTTTCCTCATCACCGTTGATGCCTAACGCGAAACAGAGCGATGCAAACAGATCTGGCACACCTACAGGTGCAGTCAAGACCTCTACACCCTCTTCGTTCGTGCTCCCGACAACCTGTCCACCCCGAATGCCGCCGCCTGCAATAACCGCAGACCAGCCGTTTGTGTGATGGTCCCGTCCGTCGTTCATGTTAATGCGCGGTGTCCGTCCGAATTCACCCAGCCATAAAACGACAGTCTCGTCAAGCAGATGCCGTTCAGCTAAATCCTTAAGAAGCATTGCAAACGCCGGATCGACGACGCTCAGCAGTTCTTTAGTCCTATCAAAGTTGTTTTCGTGCGTATCCCATCCGTCCAGACTGACCTCCACAAAACTCACCCCAACTTCAATCAACCGGCGGGCCATCAGGCAGCCTTGTCCAAACTTGTTCATGCCGTACGCCTCACGGATAGCGATAGGTTCCTCGGTGAGTTGGAACGCACGGATGTTCGCCGAGTTTATCAACTCATCTGCCTTTTTATAAATTGCTTCGTGGGCTTCTGTGCTACGTCCAGTACGCTTCGAGATGAAATCCTTCTCAATCGCGTTTAGCATCCGCAAACGTTCCCGAAACCGATGCGTATCCATCTGCGGTGGGTAACTGAGATCTTCAACCGGTTGCATCGGGTCATTCACCACAAACGGGTCGTGCGTAGCACCCAGGAAACCGCCAGAGTATGTCGGGGAATTGATATTAACACACTGAGGGAGATTAGAACCGCTATCCTCCAGGTAGTAAGAGGTCAGTGAGCCTAAAGTCGGGTGCCGCACCGCGCCGCCAGGCGCATAACCGGTGTGGAGCAGATACCGCGCACGTTCATGATTCCCTTCACGAGAAGACATCGAGCGAATGATAGCGTAATGATGCGCTTGCTCAGCAACAAGCGGCAGATGTTCGGAAACTTGTATCCCTTCAACACTTGTCGGAATCGCTGCGAATGGACCGCCATTTTTGCTCCCTGGTTTTGGGTCAAACGTATCTAATTGGCTGGCACCGCCGCTCATAAAAAGTACGATGCAGTGTTTCGCCCGCCTCAGCGCCGCCTCAGGCTGCCCAGAAGCACTTGAACCGAAGTGTTGCATCGCAACAAGACCAAGAAAACTGCTGAAACCTTTCTTGAAAAATACTCGACGTGAAATTTCTTTATGCCATAATTCCGGGGTATCATATTCAGGAATCCACAATTCTGATTTCATCTTCATCCTCCTTAAAACCTATACTACCAAATTATGTCGAGCATTGAGTTTTAAGGCATAACCTTAAAATATCACTTCCGTCTTGTTTTATGGTCTTCGCTTCTCAACAAAAGGGGCCAGCTTCCGTTTCCACTCCAGATGAAGAAGTGAAAAATAATAACGTTATTAAGTCGGGTAGGTGCAGTTTAGAACCATCCTGGATCCTTCATGCGGAACGGTATGGACCCATCAAATTAATTTGGTATCAGATAATATAATAACATATCTGTGTTTTAAAATCAATGTTTTGTCTGAATTAAAACAGCCTGCAGAAGCAAAGTTCACGCCTATATTCACGTGCGGTAAAACTCAAATATTTGAATGTGACTGACATCCATCAACGTTGAGACACGCACCCGTGACAAGGCTTGCGCGCGCTGAGGCGAGGAACACCACGACATCGGCGATCTCCTCCGGTTTACCGAACCGCCCCAACGGCATATCGCTTTTTACAAACGCAGCCATCGCCTCCGGATCTGCCGCCATCCGCCGCGCCCAACCTCCACCGGGAAAGAGGATAGAACCAGGGGCGATGCTATTCACCCGAATATTGTCTGGTGCCAACTCCTTAGCAAGCGATTTCGCCATGCTAATTTCAGCAGCTTTCGCAGCGTTATAGGTAATATGACCGCCACCTTCGCGCCCATAGATTGACGCTATCATCAAAATCACACCGCTCCCCTGTCTCTGCATCACAGGGATCGCATGTTGGTTTATCCGTGCCGCCGAAACGAGATTCAAATCAAGCACTTCATGCCACTCCGTATCTGAAATCTCTGCCAAGGCTGTCTTGCGGCTGCCACCAACATTATTAACGACCACATCCAGGCCGCCATATTTTTCGATTGTCTCTGCCATAAAGGTGCTAACTTCTGAGTTGTCTGTCACATCTGCCGGCTTCGCGAACACTTCAGCACCTTTTTCTGTCAGTTCAGTCGTTACCTTTTCGAGTGTCTCGGGGGTTCTACCGCATATACTGAGCCGTGCTCCCTCATCAGCAAATCCGTGTGCAATTGCACGCCCGATACCGCGACTGGCACCTGTCACAACCACGACTTTATCCCTCAATCCTAAGTTCATGCTCTTCCTCTTTTCAACGATTTTCTTCGCCGGAATCATGTCTTCCGGCTTACAGATAAACTACTCTATATTATAACACACACCCATCCAAAATTCCAACGCTAAATTTCATATTGAGACTTCATCCGAATTCTGCTATCATATAAACATGCGAAAACTGAACATGAGAACCGATAATAGAGCCATCTCGGAATACTACGCCACGCTGCAGCAATACACTATCCTTGAGGCAACTTACGAAGGTGCGGTTAGTAGACAATAGCACATCCTACGGTATTGTGGGATTAATCGGATAGGTTGTGTCGGTGAGTATGGAAACAGGACATCTCATTGATAATTTGCCGGAATTAAAATAGAAAATAGACTTGACAATCCGCACCAGCTGTGGTAAAATATACTAAAGTTGATACAGTATACAACTAAAAAGTGTGTTAATTGCCAGCATAAAAACAGATAAAACAACAAGGGGGAAAACAACCGATGGCGTACTATATCACCGATGAATGTATCGGATGTATGGCGTGCCTCACCAATTGTCCGGTTGATGCGATTACCGGTGACCGGAATATGTTGCACATTATCGATCCAGACATCTGTATCGATTGTAGCGCGTGCGGGATGGTCTGTCCAGTTGAGGCAATCCGCGACCAGTTCGGGGAAGTCTGTAAATTCATCCGTCGCCCGACCCATCGCCCGATCGCAGTCATCTATGAAGAGCTCTGCTCCGGATGCGATTTCTGCGTCCATATCTGTCCATGGGACTGCCTTGAACTCAAGGATCCAGAAACCGGTGAACATGCCGAAAGTTTCTTTGGGATTTGCGAACTGGTCAAACCCAAGGATTGTGTCGGATGTAAATTGTGCGAAGAGGTCTGTATCAAAGATGCCATTCGCATTGAATCCCCGGTCTTGATAGAACTTGAAGACGCGGCAGGGTAACGTGTGAGAGGAGGAAAGGTGCTGAGTGGCGCACACACGTTTCTATAATCCCAGTTTAGTCGTCGTTATCTCCGGCCCCTCTGGCTCAGGGAAAAGCACCGTGATTGACGCGCTTTGCAAAACCGATCCAACCCTCAGGTTCGCAGTTTCCGCAACGACTCGAAAGCCGCGCCCCGACGAAGTCGAAGGCACCGATTATCATTTTCTCTCAAAAACAGAATTTAAGCAGCGGATCCAGCAAGGCGAATTCCTCGAATGGGCAGAATACGGCGGCAATCTCTACGGAACCCCCAAAACTGAAATCGCAGCCGCACACAATGCCGGACAAGACACTGTTTTAGAAATTGAGATTAAAGGTGCGTTACAAATCCGGGCACAAAACCTCGCACCAGCACGCAGTCTGCTGCTCTTCATTTTACCACCATCCTTTGCCGTGCTAGAGAAACGACTCCGCCGAAGAAACACAGAATCTGAGACTGAACTCGCGCGACGTTTGAACATAGCAAAATCTGAACTCACCCAAATACAACATTACGATTACTGTATCATCAATCCCGACAGCGGCGTAGCGGAGGCAGTGCAGCAAATACAAACTGTTATCACTGCAGAGCGCAGTCGCATCGATACAGAACTAACCAAAATCGTCATCCAAAAGTTCGGCATTACCTGATAAGAGACCAAAGAAAAGGGTTGTAGTAGCGGACTCTATCGCCCGGACTTGTCAGAACAATCTCCGGAGCAAGATTCCCCTTAGACGAAAAGTGTACCGTTACTATGACACCATCTTATTTAACGAATACATCAAATGAAATTAGATAGGATTGTCAAGGATTTGCATCCATACTAAAATTTCTGGGAAATTGAAAGATTACTCACCGGTCATCATAGGAAAAAATGAATTATCCGCCCTCTGAATTTCTCAAAACTGATTTTGGACATCAAGAATACGATCGGTGGTGTCTAAAGCATGCAAGACACCATTTCTTCGAGTCACCGGAATTTGTAAAAGAGCACTTCCATTTCTATGAGAAGGTGTTAGGGCTATCTAAAGATGACAAGATATTGGATGCAGGTTGCGGAATTGGAAGTTATTCGCGTGAATTTGCACGGCGTGGTTATCACGTTGTCGGCATGGACATGTCGTTCAACTTCCTTTCTGAAGCGGAAAGAATCACGCAGCGCGAAAATTTAGAAATTGAATTTGTTTTGGGGGACTATAATGAACTGCACTTTGAAGAAATGTTTTCTGTTATTTTCTTTGAGGGGTCATTTTTCTATCCATCCAAGGAACGTTTGATGTCGCTCTTAAACCGACTCTATAAAGCCCTTACGCTTAATGGCAGGCTTTATTTTGTGCATCCAAATCAATTAATCAGAGAAAAGCAATTTCCGATGGTTAATTGGAGCGAAATTGAGAAAAACGTATTTGTGCTACAAAGGGGGGAGTACAACAAAGATGATGGCCTGGAGAGGCACGTTTGGCTAAAAATAGATCTAAAGACGCATAAACATTACAAGTGCCGGTTTGTTCTTAAGCATCTCTCGCCTGATGAACTCAAAAACTGTTTTGTAGAGGCAGAATTTGCCGATTTCCATTTCTATAGAAAACGTCAGATAGAAGCCTTCCACCCAGGGAATGATGATGGGTTTTCCGTAGTGGCGCAAAAGTGATAGCAATAGTCTACAAAATTGAAACGTTTTTAATTTGATTTTTCGTTGATTATATTGTATAACTTTATGACAGTGCTAAGTTCACGTTGTGAAACCCGTATTTGAGCCTTACGACTAAAAAATGGAATTCAGAAACCGTACCATTATCCTTGGAGTTACCGGCGGTATAGCTATTCATAAATCGCTGGATCTGGCAAGCCAGTGGGTTAAGCAAGGCGCGTCTGTTCATACCGTAATGACAGAAAACGCCACGCGCCTCATACAACCCCTGCAATTCCAGGTTATCTCCCGGAATCCGGTGCTATGCAATTTATTTGACGCAAGCACAGACTGGAAACCACCGCACATAGACCTCGCAGATCGCGCATCTCTGCTCGCAATTGTACCGGCAACCGCGAACATCATCGGTAAATTGGCAAACGGTATCGCCGATGACGCACTCTCTACCGTTGCTGTATCGGTTCACTGTCCGATCCTCCTTGCACCTGCCATGAACGGCTATATGTATTACAACCCGCTCGTACAGCGGAACATTGAGACGTTGAAAGCGTATGGTATTCACTTTGTTGAACCTGCCAAGGGCGAGTTAGCGTGTGGCTACAAAGGCACAGGACGTTTGAATACTGTAGAGGAGATCCTCCAACGCGCCGCAGATATCCTCTCCATCAAGCATCACACAGATATGGAAATTCCGGACGCTGAAACTGTGGTGTTGCCGTCTGACAAAGTCCGTGATTTGCAAGATGCAAGGGTTCTCGTCACTGCCGGCGCAACGCGCGAGTACATTGACCCGGTCCGCTTTATTACCAACCGTTCCAGCGGAAAAATGGGATACGCTATTGCTGAAGTAGCGAGAGCCCGAGGCGCAGATGTTCTCCTTATTCATGGACACGCCACGGTTTCTCCGCCCTCCGGCATCAAGACCCGGCACGTCAGCACAACGCTGGAGATGCACGAGGCGGTGCTGCACGCTTTCGACGACGTTGATATTGTCATCATGGCAGCCGCGCCTGCCGATTATCGTCCACGCCAACTTGCCGAACATAAAATCAAGAAGACCTCCGCGCCTTTATCACTTACATTGGAAAGGAATCCAGACATCGCTGAAGCACTCGGTAAACGGAAAATAGACCAAATTCTCGTCTGCTTCGCGGCAGAGACGCAGGAGCTCCTCGCCAACGCAAAAAAGAAACTCATTCGCAAAAACTGTGAGCTCGTGGTGGCGAACGATATTCTTGCCGAAGGTGCCGGTTTTGAAACAGATACTAACATTGTGACATTACTAACTCCGGATGGCACGTGCGAACAACTTCCGCGCTGCGCTAAACGAGACGTGGCGGATGCAATCTTAAATCGCGTAGTTTCCCTAAGAAAAAATAGATAATAGCGAAGCCTTATCGTTTTTATAGACAAAAACATGACACTCCAGCAACAGGTACGCGACTTTTTCACCGTAAACCGCATCCATCCTAAAAAACAATTGGGGCAACACTTCTTGATTAATCCGGATGTCCTCACACGCATCCCGGAAACTGCGGAGCTCATAGATACCGATGTTGTGATAGAAATCGGTGCCGGCCTGGGCTGCCTCACCGCTGTGCTTCTGAATCGTGCGAAGCAGGTAATCGCTATTGAAGTCGACGCGCTATTATATGCAGCATTAGCTGCTCAATTTGAAAACGAATCGGTCATCCAGCTTCTACACGCCGACATTCTCAAACTGGAGTTCGATTCGCTGTTAGCTGCACACAACAGAACCAAGGTTATCGCCAACCTACCCTACAATATTACCACACCTATTCTGTGGAAATTATTAGCACATCACAAGCAGCTGAGTCAGTGCGTGCTAATGATGCAAAAGGAAGTAGCCGAACGGATAGTCGCTCCACCTGGGGGTAAGGCGTACGGTGCCTTAACGATTGGGACAAGTTATTACGCCGAGGCAGTGTTAGTAGACATTCTATCACCCAATAACTTTTATCCGCCCCCTAAAGTCGATTCAGCTCTCTTAAAACTAACAATGCGCGAGAAACCCAAGGTTGAAGTACACAACGAGGAATTTTTCTTTAAGGTAGTCCGTACCGCGTTTCGGATGCGCCGGAAAATGTTAAAAAATGCATTGATGAGAGGGCACTTCGCATCCGCGGAGGCGTTAAGTGCCGCTTTTGAAGCACTCAATATAGAACCGCAGCGGCGTGCAGAGACATTACACATTACCGAATTCGCAGCACTCGCGAATCTGTTAGCGCGATAATTGCTGGACGATACCAGATGACAAGGATTTGTGTTATTTTTAATTTGACTTTTTTTCAATAAATGTTATATTAAAAAAGAGTGTTTTATGAGAAATCTCCATAGCGCATTAGTTTTCCGCAGCGTGCAACAATTTTTATTTTTTGAAACCGAATGGAGACAGTTTGCGTTACAAATATAGTCGACTGAAAGAATCCTTATGAATAAAGGAGCAGATCGTTATGGCGCGCCAGACATCTAGTGATTTATCCGCCGCTGAAGATACCCATCTCGCTGCACAAGCCAAACAAGGTAATGAAGTCGCGTTTAATCAATTATTTGATAAGCACTATAACTGGGTTTATAGCAAAGCTTACCGGATGCTCGGGAACCGCGAAGATACCGAGGAGGTAGTCATGGATATATTCCTCAAGGTTTGGCAGAAGCTAGACAAGTGGGATACAAAGCAAGGAAGTTTCCAGACATGGCTTAATACTGTCGCTCGCAACACTATTATTGATGCAATACGTAAGCGAGACCGGATTCCAAAACCTGTCATCGGTTCGAATGAAGACGAACTTCCACTGAACGATTACGAGGATACACGCCCAGGGCCAGATCGGCAGCTTGTAGCACAAGAGGCACAAGATATTTTAGAGAATGCCCTGCTACAAGTGACTAAACCGAATCATCGGATTGCGTGGATGTTACGACACCTTGAAGGGTACAGTATTGCGGAGATTGCCAGGATTCTTAATCGGAAAGAAGGAACTGTCAAAATTTGGATTTTCCGTTGCACCAATGAATTACGGCAAATTCTGATTAACAAAGGAATTCAATGGATATATTAATTGGAGGATTACCTATGCGCTTTTGGAAACGATTTATCTCTAATTCCGTGCCTGCAGATGAATCGAAAAAGGCAGCTATGTTGGAAGCATATACGTGCTGGCTGAAAAACGAAAAGTTATCACGTAAACAAAAACGGCTCCTGAAGGAACTTCCTAACGCCACAGATATTCAGGCATTGAAACAGCTGGTTGACTTCACTCACTATCGATTTGAGGAGAGAGCCAGCATTAAGCCGAGTCCAGGGGCGAAGGAGCGTGCACGCGCACATCTCATGAACAAAATCCGAGGTGAAACCGCGCAGCCTGACCTCACGCCAATAGATGGGTTGAATGTACAACCCAGTTATAGCCCACAAGCTATCGGTAATGAAACTACAGATGTACTGCCTATGGCAACCTCTGTACCCAACGAGGATGAACTCAGACGCTGGAACAGTGAGCAACCGTTTGACTTAAACGATCAGGACGAATCTTCTATGCTGCCACCATACGACACGATTCGCACTTTGTCCCGGTTGCATCTCCGTTTTGAGTTAAAGGATGATGACGTGTACCTCGCGGATTTAGGCAGCTCCAACGCACCGTACTTGGACGGTGAGCCTGTCGAAAACAGCACAATTATTGACGAAAATGCAACCGTTCAGTGTGGCAAAATTACCTTGAAGATTGTGAATATTGATCGTTCATAGCTAAGACTAAGAAGACTCGTAGGCGGTGTATTAAGGGCAGGCCCCTTAATGCGCCTACCTGTCTTAAATAATCGTTATGCATTATACCGCTTCCCCGGCAGTTTATCATTTTCAACGTGCCGCACACTGTTATCAGCAGATGCGCTATGTTGAAGCAATTCAACACTATCTTGATGGATTAAAACTCGACGCGGACCGGCATTATATCTATGCCGACCTCGCTAAAACATACGAGATGCTGGGGAAGTGGGATAGTGCGCTAGCATGCATAGAAACTGCGCTCCAGTTATCTCCGGATTCGCAGGCTGCGCACCGGCGCAAAGAACGGCTCCTTGAGGAGAAACAGTGCTATGAAACACTGATTTCCCACAGTGGGATCTTGCAAAACCTTGAATTCCCTCCCCCGGAATTTCTTTCGCGGTTGCAAAAAGAAAGAACGTCAGGACGGGGGACCCAGCACCATTCCCAATGGTCTGTAGCTCTAGACCGTTTTAACCTCACCTGCGATGCTGCTATGAATGGACAGACCGTCTGGTATATTTCTAGGTTGATTCAACAAATTGACACAGAAATCGGTGGTGTGTTGAAATGTTATCCTTCTGAACCCGTTTCTGTCCGCATCATTAACAAAAATAGGACTACCGTTTCGCGGCTTTCCATGCCGCAGTGGGCAAGCGGTTGCTTCGACGGGCAGATTCAAATCACATATTATGCACTTGCCGAACCTGTCCTCGGGGTTTTATACTCCCTCCTCCGGCACGAGTGGGTGCATCTATTGATTCATCAGAAGACATGTTTCCGATGCCCGATATGGCTGGATGAAGGACTCGCACAATGCCTCGCACGGCCAATGCTTAAATACGAACAAGATCATGTGAAACAGTACTCTCAGAACGGCTACCTACTTCCCCCGGACGAACTGAGCCAACCCTTCAGTCAAATGCCTACCAAAAAACGTAAGCTAGCCTACCTTCAATCGAGGACCATTGTGGGATATCTCATTCAGCAATTCGGCTTTGCGGCAATCCGCCGGTTGCTTTCTCAAATTGGGAACGGCGTCCATGTTGAGACGGCAATTGATCAGACGTTTGCAATGTCATTGGCAGAGATTCAGAAGGTAGCCGTCTCATAGATTTTCAAAAAATCCATTGCAGCAAAAACGGATTGTGTTTTTGTCAGGGCAAGGCCCGCGAACACACCGAGGCTGAGAACACTGCACAACTATGTCGAAATTGGATATCAGTATCCTCATTATTGTTGGGTTAGCGGGGCTGAGTTGTTATCGCATGGGATTTACCCGAAGCGTCTGGGGCATAGTTTCTCTCGGTGCCGGTTTCTGGAGTGCAAACCTTTTCTGGCGAAAACTAGCACCCTATATCCACCGATTTGTGGATAATCCAAACGCGGCGAAATGGCTTAGCATTGTCGCCGTTGTTATTATCACTGCCATCCTCGTGGATATGCTGTTTGAAAGGCTCCGGTGCGTTTTTGAAACCGGCATTTTAGGATGGCTAAATAAGTTGTTCGGACTCGGTTTCGGCATCGTTTCTAGTGGAATTTTAATTGCCTTCGCGCTCATTCTTCTCGACATGTATGCCGGCGATTGGTTTAGAACGGAAATTGTGAACTCTCATTTCGCACCCCAACTCATGGATATCGCCCGTCACCTTTGGAAGTATCATTGACAAAAAAACGCCTAACAGATACTGTAAAAATGTTGCCTTAAACTTCTATATACCTTGAAAAAATATACATGAATAAAGCTATAGAAAAGGTTACCGCATTTATAACCCGCGAAAGAAATGGGCTCAAGGAGTTACTCGTATTTAAGCATCCGACAACAGGTATCCAAATTCCTGCGGGAACCGTTGAAGAGGGTGAAGGGCTCGAAACAGCCGTAAGGAGGGAAGTCGAGGAAGAAACGGGTTTGCAGATTGTAAACGTCGAAAAATATCTTGGCTATGTTGAAAATGAACTAAAAGATACAGAAAGAATAATAGCGAAGACAGCCAAGGTTTATATTGAAGCCAGCTTAAACGCGACATCCTACGAGGAAAAATTAACCAGAGAACTTACTGTCGATTACCATGCCATCTCCGAGGATTTCACACGCATTTCATACATCGAATACAACAAATTCCCCCAACCCGCCTCCATCCTCTATAACATTACAGGATGGGTCCAGAGTCAAAATCTAAGTGCCCAAAAAACAAGACATTTTTTCCAGCTAAGTACACAAGAGAAGACAAAGGATGCATGGCAACTAAAAAGCGATAAAGATCATATTTTCGAGCCTTACTGGACACCGCTTAAACCCAAACCTCAAGTTGTGGAACCGCAATCCAAATGGTTGGATTTTGTCTACAAGAGGATTTCTACGTAAAAATTCTTTAATTTAGTACGGTATTATTTGCTCAACGGTGAGCAAACGGATAATTTTAATAGGAGGAAGCAAATGCAACGAACCGTTTTTTTAGGCGAACATGAAGTCACTTTTCCAGGACCCACTTTAGGCGAACTTCGGGATTGTAATGCTGTGGTGGATTCTGCAGCTGGATTGCACCAACAGATAGAGTCCGACGGATATTTGCTCGTTCGCGGTTTAATTGACAGGCAAAAGGTTGCCGCTGCACGTCGTGCGATTCTTGAATACGCCGATGGAAATGGAAAGGATAACGTTTTCAAGCCGGGAACCGACATCATGGATGCCTTTGCAGGTAAGGGAAGCCCTGGTCGGACTATGGGTGCGCCCGCCGTTACGCATCATCCGGATGTCCTCGCTGTCTTAGAAGGCGACGAACTTTTCCACTTCTTTCGCAACTTTTTTGGCGGTGATACCCGAACGTTTGATTACAAATGGCTCCGGTTTATCCGCCCTACTGTTTGGTCTGGACCTCATTTTGATGTTGTTTATATGGGGAGAGGTTCAAAACAGTTGCACACCTGTTGGGTCCCATTCGGCGATGTACCTGCCACGATGGGGACACTCGCAGTCCTCGTTGGTTCACACAGTTTACCCAGTTTTGCAAGAATTCGCGATACTTACGGTAAAACCGATGTAGATAAGGATGGGACACCAGGGCATTTCGGCAGGGATCCGATGGAAATTAGCGAAAAGTATGGCGGAGAATGGCAAACAGCGGATTTTGAGATGGGCGATGTTATCATCTTTACAATGCACACGATGCACACCTCTACCAAGAATCTTTCGGATAGATGGCGTATCAGCTGCGACATCCGTTTTCAGCCGGCGGCAGACGCTATCGACGAACGGTGGATAGGCAAAAATCCCATTTCGCACACAGGAAGCCAGAAAATTTCGTTTGAAGAAGCGAAAAAGCAGTGGGGACTTGAGTAAAAGGGAGTAGAAATAGTTCGTATTTTTCACAGCGAACTCGCGGTTTGTTGCCAATAGGCAGATGGTGTATATTGCTAAATGCAAAACCGGATTTAGCAGAACAACGCCCGCCGAATCTGCCGAACTGCCTGACGAATCCTATCTTCGTTCTCTACCAGCGCAATCCGTACATAGCCTTCACCGTTGTGTCCAAAACCTGCTCCGGGGGAGACGCAAACCTCTGCATCATTGAGGAGTTTCATTGCAAAGTCCATAGAGTTGAGATGTTTCCATGGATGCGGAATCGGTGCCCAGAGGAACATGGATGCCTTTGGATTCGGCACTGTCCAGCCGATCCGGTTTAAGGCACTAACCATCACATCGCGGCGCTGCTGGTAAACCGCAGCGTTTTCTTGGACGACATCCGCTGGTGTACGAAGTGCCATAATAGAAGCCACTTGGATCGGCGCGAAAATACCGTAATCGTAATACCCTTTAATCCGGGCGAGTGCACCAATAATTTCACGATTCCCTACAGCGAAACCACATCGCCAGCCTGCCATGTTGTAGGATTTAGAGAGTGAGAAAAACTCAACGCCGACATCCTTCGCACCACGTGCTTGTAGAAAACTGGGTGCCTTATACCCATCAAAAACGATATCCGCGTACGCCAAATCGTGGATGACTATCATATCCTGCCGTTTGGCGAAATCCACTACCTCTTCAAAGAACGCCAATTCCGCAACTGCTCCAGTTGGGTTATGCGGGAAACTCAATATCAATACCTTCGGCCTCGGCCAAATATCACGGGTAATTTCATCCAGAGTCGGAACGAAATGATTTTCCTCTGTTAAGGGGATGCTGACAACGCTCCCACCCGCGAGGACAACACTGTAGGTATGAATAGGGAATGTCGGATTTGGCACCATCGCCAGGTCGCCTTCGTCAAGCAACGCGAGTGCCAGATGCCCCAACCCCTCCTTCGTTCCGATTACTGCAATGGCCTCCGTATCCGGATCTATATCCACACCGAACCGCCGTTCATAATGCCAACTCACTTCCCGTCGAAGATTGAAAATGCCGCGCGATGCAGAATAGCGATGATTCCGTAATTCTTGTGCTGCCTCACACAGCTTATCCACGACAGGTTGTGGGGTCCGTTGATTCGGATTCCCCATGCCCAAATCGATAATATCTATGCCTTGCTGCCGACGTTCGTGCGTTAATTGCTTAAGTTTACCAAACATATATGGCGGCAGTCGATTCAAGCGTTTTGAAAATATGTTCATCTTTTTCTATGCTTTGCACGCGCTAAGTTATTTTTTTTCACACACAATGATTTTAAATGCGCGTAACTCTTTTTTTTGCCTCTGCAGCCGCGTTGTGTGCTTGCCGGGTCGGTTCTGGCAAACGATAACCACCGCCACAAGCAAAACAGAAAGCTATTGCCGAATTCAAACCGATGCGATGCCCGATTGAGACGTAGACTACCCGAATTTTTGATCGGGTACGGACAGCGGCACCGATAACCTCGCCCTGATTTTTGATAGAATTTCCACCGTTCCCGATTGCCCGGCGACTAGTGTCATATAGATATTCATAAGCGCCGCGTTCCGCGTCAGGTTCTTCGTGTCGTCCCCACAAGCGGGATTTCGCACACCCAATCGTCGGTTTGTCCAAAATTAGCCCTAGGTGCGATGCAATGCCAAACCGCCGGGGATGCGCAATGCCGTGTCCATCAACGATAACAAGGTCCGGCTCCGTTTGCAACTGTGAAAAAGCCGCTAAGAGCGCAGGCACCTCCCGAAATGACAGCAACCCCGGGATATAAGGAAAACGAACAGGGCTTTCAACAACCACCCGTTCTACTTCCTCCAATGCGGGAAAACTGAGGACCACCACAGAGGCGAGAGCTAGCTCCTTTGAGATAGGATTTTTCACGTCCGAAGAATCAGCACGTTTGCCTTTACGTACTAGATTCCGCAGTCCAATGTCCACACCGGCCACAGTCGCAATTGTTGAAAACCGGTCTGTCTGAATCACCTGTGTGCACAAGTTGTTTTGGAGGTGCCGCGCTTGTTCAGGGGTAACGTCCCATGAATGTAGAACGTGGTATTGCATCACTGCCGCTGTTCGTTTTTACGGATGCGTTTCTAATAACATGATACCAGAAACTGCATCACTTGTCAAATCTTTTTTCCGTCGCCTTTTCAATATCGACGGTTCTAGGCTTTGAGATACGCTGGATGCCTGCAAAAAAGGCGTTCAGCATCAAATAACCACTACCGATGCCTATGAGGGCACCCAAGCCACCTATAATCAACTCAATTCCGTTAAACATCATGTATGCCTCCTATTGTCTCAATCTGCTGATTTCTACCGTACACCGTAGGTGGGTACATCAAATCGTCCTTGCCGGGCGGCAGATTAACACCTTCTGCCGCAAGTGTTAATCAAAATAAACGATGACTCCGTGAACTGGTTTCAGATCTGCTCACTTATACAATGATATTATTAGATTAGCAAGAATTGTGCCAACGGTGAACAAGATAAATAGAACGTGAGATAGGGCTGGTGTATCTCATTGGACACAAAAAGACTGGTAATTTGAGGATGAGGTGTGGTAAAATAGAAACATACATCAAACGACATGTTGCATCGTAATTCACGAAACTACGCGCTATCTTAAAAACAGACGTTCATTTTAATTTTACGGTAAAGTCATTAGGAGCAAGTAGATGTTATATTTGGACTCGCTAGACAATTACACGCAAAACAGCACACAAAATCATTTCGCCATTTGCCATGAGGACGTTAAAGGGATTCGCACCATCCGGGAACTTACACCCTCTGTGGAATTATTAAAAAAATGGGATGCGCAGCTAATTGAGTGGGAAGACTTCCGAGGCGCGTTCAAAACCGAGCTCCGGCAAGAGTACAATAAAGGGGATGACAGCCGACTCAAGGGGCTCGCGAAATACTCTATTGAAAACGAGGTAATCCTCTATTCCCCTGAACCACCCGGCGAACAGACGTATCGGGCAATTTTAGCAGAAGTGCTTAACGCCATCTGGGAGAACACGGGAGTCACTATCCGAGCCATCGACTATGCGTCAAACAGCTCGCTCGCTCCCGCACACCGTCAACAGATGGAAAAGATTGCACACACCTGCGAGCATTATGAGCAGTTAGAATCTACTGAACGCCGCAAGTCCTGCCTGCAATGTAAGTATTTAGATATAACCCTCTATACATGCGAAAAATTAGTCAAGCCGGTTATACAGTACGAATGGAGCGAACCACGCCCCCTTTAGTCATAGCGATAGTGGACTCAACCTACATATCCCCTCGTCGTATTTGTGCCAATAATTCAGCAATAACGGACGGCACGAGGTTGGCAATAGAATCGCCCCCTTCAAGTTGACGGCGTACTGCCGTTGATGACATGTCCGCATAAATCTCCGGCAACATGATAGATGAAATGTACTGTGCATAAGGACGGACCGCCGGCTGCGCCTTAAAACTCGCTATTGTCTCCACATCCGCTTCAGCGCGATTCGCCACAATGAAACGGCACCCCGAAAACAGTTGCCGCAATTCGCCATCAAAGTCGGTGTAATACTTCGGCTCAAAAATCCGGAGGAGCGTGTCATATCCTACAAGAAAATGGAACTCAGTTTGCGTCGGATACAGAATACTTAAGGCGGTAATTTTGTCAATGTACCTGCCGTGACTTGAAGCACCCACAGAAAATCCAGGTTTGTCTGCCGCATACCGTCTGAGCATAACGAGCCGCGCAGCCAGTGGCAAACCGAATACCTCTTTGTCTACATTCGCCTTTGCCAGCAGCAGCAGCAGCTCATCTAAGTGAAACTGCGAAATTACCTGCTCCATGAATGCTGTATGTGCGACAGTCAACGGATTGAAGGCACCTGAAAAAATGCCTAGCTTCTGACCGGGTTGGCGAATTGATGGATTTGAACGGTGAACTAACTCTATGCACGGAGATGCCGTAGGGTCCAATCGGCAGAAGAGCTTCTCAAACCTTTCATAGTCAGCGGCGTTAAGACCTTTCATCATCTTCTGATTTTTTCGCGGCTTGCCAGATTTTCTCAAGTTCTTCAAGATTATAGTCTTTAAAGGATTTGCCGCCGCTTTCTAATTCAGACTCCATCCATTTAAAGCGCGTCGTAAACTTGCGGTTTGCTTTCCGTAACGCCTCTTCTGCCTGAACGTCGACAAACCGACACAGATTAACGACAGCAAACAGCAAATCGCCGAGTTCCATCTCTACCTCGCCCGGTTCATCAGTTTTGAGACTCCCCTTGACTTCTCGGATTTCTTCATCAACCTTTGAGATAACGTCAGTAAGTTCATCCCAATCAAACCCGACACCTGCCGCGCGTCGTTGTAATTTCTGTGCCTTGTACAGCGCTGGCATCGCATCTGGAACACCATCAAGAACAGAGCGTCTATCTTCATAACCGCGCTCTTGCCGTTTAATCTCCTCCCAATTTTTGATAACCGTCTCTGCATCATCTACCTCAGTATTCCCAAACACATGCGGATGCCGACGAATCAGTTTCTCAGTGATGGCTTCAATCACATCGTAAACATTAAAGTGCTCGCTTTCATACGCAATCTGTGCTTGGAGCATTACATTCAGGAGCAAATCGCCGAGCTCCTCTTTAAGTTTTGCTGGCACTTTGGCATCAATCGCTTCTACAACCTCGTAACTTTCCTCGATGAGCGTCGGTTTTAACGTCTCATGCGTCTGCTCCCGGTCCCACGGGCAACCGTTTTCGCTCCGCAACGCCGCGATGATGTCAATAAGGACTTCAAATTTTTTGGAAGCTGGAGTACTATCAGACGGCCCGCCGTAAATACTGTCTAAATTGCGTAGGAGGTTTCTGATACTGTCGGAATCGAAAGGTTCTTTTTTCATACAGTTTTCCTTAATCCCAAATTAAGAGGTAAATTCAGGCAATTCCATTATCCTGCAGGGCTTCTAATTGAATAATGAGCTGCCCGAGTTGCATCCGCAGGAGCAACGTATAGATTTGTAGAAGTAGTGCAACCTGTGCCTCTGTTGGTAATTCGCTGGCGTGAATCATTGAGAAGAATTTGTCTGCACGTTCGCGAACTTGTGCAGCTTGTTCAATATTAATGTCTTCAGCCTCTGTTGTACTCTCCTTGATGAACTGCCAGATCCGGTCCTGAATCTCCAACATATAATTTTTAGACATGACGGTGCGCGCACGCTTCGCAGAATCCACCCAGATCGTATTTGCCTTCCAATTCAACATAAAAGCGATACCGTTGATAATCACATCGCGAAGGTTATCCTCACCGGATATAAGTTCCTCAAACTTCGTAATTCCCTCAGCCTCTGCAGAGAAAGTACGCACGCGAGTATACTCCTTCAGATTACTGAGCATCAGTTCGTTTTCAGTGATGAGATTCCACAATTCTGCACTTGTTGAAAGCAGCACTTCCACCTGATTACGAACTGTGTACGGCAGCTCCGCGCGGATGCAGTAGTAGTGGACACTGTGGAGCCGACTCCGAAATTGATGCAGGTTTTCCGTTGACTGAATTTCTAGTGAGAGAGCAATCTTTGGGAGTAGTTCTTTTTGAATCTGGTTTAAAAGTTCATCAATAGGGCGTTCAGCATTCATACCTATTATCCTAACAGATTTTCTTAGGAATGTCAAACGTTTTTTACCCGTGGTGCCAACATTACAACCCTTTATAGCAGTGCAGTGCAATTCCTGACTCTCAATGCCGGTAGAACGATTTACCAAGCACGATGCCCTTCTTCTGTTGCATTGGCACGCCTTGTTTATAGAAACGTATTGCCTACCATCTCCTGCAATTTGGCACCCAAACGAAAAAACTTGACATCCATGGACAATTTATGCTAAAATTAAGGCATGATGAAGATGAAATTGACTGCTTATCTGCTAATCATTGTGCTGTTAAGTGCTATTGTCACAGTTGCGAAGGAGCAAGCCCCAAAAGTAGGCGATGAGGCACCCGATTTTACACTTGAAGATGTAGAAGAGAACGCGCACACCCTAAAAAAGTATCGCGATAACGTCGTTTTTCTGATTATGGGCAACCGGAAGATTCGGAAGGAAGATAATAGATGGGCGGAGGCGTTCCAAAAGGATTATCAGAAAAACAAGCGAGTTATTGCCTATATTGTCGCCGATTTGCGGAGTGTCCCAGGCTTCATACCCAAATCCTTTATCCGCAACCAACTCAGGAAAAATCCGCCTCCCGTAACCTTCCTTCTTGATTGGAAGGGGCGCGTGCACCAACGCTACCAGACAGCCAAGGATAAACCGAATCTCTATCTAATTTCGCCTGACGGGACCATCGTCTTCCATCAAAAAGTCAATTTCAAACCGAAAATTTATGCCGAACTCAAAAAACAGATCGACGCGCTTTTAGTGCACGCAGACCGAGACGCACAGTGAGCAGATTTATATCGCTCAGCACTGCTGCCTTCTGATAAATATTATGCCTTCAACCGGGACGGAGAAAACCATGATTCAACGTGCTAAGATAGCAGTCTATCTGTCTAATCCACTGTTTTCCTTTATTGGCGGCGTGTTTCTCGAAGGGTTGGGCTTATGTGCACTCGCGCTCGCCGGAAAAAACCTTTTCCTTTTTCAACTGTTCGTGTTTGCGGTAGCAATTGGCGGATTCGCCACCGCCTTGTGTGGGGTAGTCAATAGGAAAGTGGGGCTTTCAGTGGCAATCCTCCGTCGTGTCTAGGGTGCTAACCCAAAAGTCTCACAAAATAACGGTTGCTAGAGACACCCTCGGCACACCTCTCAATTCGCAGGAGACGTGACTCATTTTACCACATCTCCTACTTAAGAAAAAAAACGAAAGTGAACATACATTCCCCCTTTTGAATCCAAAACAGGGATAAACCTGAAGCAGCCTGAATCGCCTTAGGGCTTCTCGTTTTTCGAGTGAAGGGCAACGCGAGACAGATTTGCCATTGAAATCTGAAAATTGCCCTTTTGAAATAGAATTTTTTATAATCATACACCCTAAATTATCTTTTGTCACATTAAAAATTGAGAAAAAAAGCGTTTTTTTTCGGAGAAATCATCATTTTTCAACATTTTATGCTAAAAAAATACGAATAAGGGTTACGCGTTTTTTAGTCTATAGGGACTAAAGAATCCCCCGGATAACCGACGCTGTGCTGCAAGACGGAACACTACTACCCTCTCCACCTGCAAATTCTATTCACGCGCTACGTATGCCGAATTGCCTCAATTGGAGCGAGTTTGGCGGCATTGCTGGCAGGATAGTAACCGAAGAAGATTCCGACAGCTGCACCCGCGCCAACAGCAATCATTACGGCGTTTAATGTTATCACAGAGGGCGGCCAGACATCCGGCAGGAATTTATCGGCTCCCCATGACAACCCTTGACCAAGGAGTGCGCCTAATGCTATGCCGCAGAGACTGCCGAGCAGGCATAAAACGACAGATTCGGTGAGAAACTGCAGGCGGATGTCAAACGCTTTCGCACCCACAGCTTTCCGGAGCCCGATTTCTGGAATGCGTTCGCTGACTGAAACCAGCATAATGTTGAGAATGCCGATACCGGCTACAATCAACGACACTGAAGCGATAACAACCAATATCATCTCTACGATGAAAATAGCGGTTTTGGCATCTGCGATGCCCTTCTTAGCTGACCACGTTCGGAAAAAGGTCTCGTCTCCGCCGTGGTTGCGCATAATAATGGTTTTTACCTCTTCCAGGGCTTGCTCTACCACCAGTGGACTTTTCGCGCGCGCCATGATAGCCCCAACGTTTTTGCGCCCCCAGAACCGTGTTTGGGCTGTCGTAATCGGAATGAAAATCATGTTATCGTCACTCCTACCGGCCTCCAGCCCATCGCCTCGGCTCTCCATAACACCGACGACGTTAAAGCGGGAGTTGTTAATGCTGATTTCTTGACCGACCGGATTCGAGCCTTGAAATTGCTCCTTCCATACTTTTGCACCGATGACACAGACTTTACTCCAGAACCCCATATCTGAATCTGCGATAAACCGGCCCACTTCCGTTGGCCATCGGCGCAGCTCTTGATATTCAACCGTTGTTGCCCTCATGTAGGTCTGCTTATGTTTCCCCTCCACTTCAAGGTCTATATAATAACTGGTTTCCACTGTTGCAACTTCAACGGAGGGACATTCATTCTGAATATCGCGTAAATCTTGCATCTCCAAGCGATGGGGACTCGTGTTGCGCTGCCATCTGCCGTTGCGCTCTACCCACCCCGGGCGATAAACGCCGAACATACTGGGCCCACCGATTTTCTCAACCTCGCTCATGATAAGTTTTTCCGCACCCGCGCCAAAAGACATCATTGCAATCACACCGGCAATCCCAATGGTAATGCCTAAGAGTGTTAGAATCGTTCTGAGTTTACTACTTCGGAATACCGAAAAAGCGGATATCAAATTTTCTAATATCTTCATTTTCAACCTCAATTTCCTACCCTATCCTGAGCAGGCGACAACATGGATCGGAAAAAAACGGGTCTCTAAAATTTTCGTTGTATAAATTCACAAATTGTGCTATATTTAACCATGCGGTTTTTACGGATTCAGCACGGCTGACAGGTGCTATTTCTATAGAATACCATGAAATCTTTTCTGTGTGCAATGTTTTTTTTATCGGTAATCCCGGTTCTTTACTCTATGGAAAAACTATTCCCGGACGAGGACACCCGCGGTGCTACAGACAGCAACTTGATAGACATGTGAAGGCGACACCTATAAAGACTGCAAGGCACAGTGGCAAAAACAGTAGATATGGCATGTGAAAACGTTAGAACTGTTCAATCCCGAACGTGTGCATTCACTGCAGGACTACAATACAACGGATTTTCTCTCTTCAACTGCCAACGTAGCAGATGTTGGAGACCCAGCAGGGGTGCTTCCGTCTCTGCATCAGTTTCACCCAGGTGCAACAATCTGTCAATTTCTGTCAATTAAGTAAGGAGTTTGGGGCGTGTCTATAACAGTTAAACAGAGCTCGGACAGGATCTTGCATCGTTGGCAAACTACGGAACGTGGTGAGGGCACGTGGATACAATTGCCTGCCACCGCGTTGCAAACACGGTATCGACTCCATGCCATGGAACACACCTTTAGCGATGTAGACACAGCCGCAGCAATTCAGCTAGCACTTCAGCAGTGGGAAAGGCAAAACGAGACGGCGTTTCCTCAGTACTATTTAATTGCGCAGCCGCATGCAGATGCACCGTGCTATCATATAACGGACTATGTAAAGCAGTGCGTGGCAGGGGAACTTGCAATCGGCGAGCGATTGCGTGGAAGAACGGTGCTGCGCCTTCATCAAACAGAGGAAGACGCAGCAGACCTGTTGAGCCACAGCGGCGTTTCGGCTTTTATTGAACAGATCTTGGTGCGTTACCTAAATAGTTACAAAAAAAAAGAGTTAATCGGGTTTACATGTGAACTGCCCCGGTTTCTCTCAATATGGGCGAACGATCCGGCAACAGTGCCGTGGAGTCCGACTCTATCGGCTGATGAGACATCTCCCATTATAGAAAAACAGTCATCCACTTTTTTTTCTGCGTACCTCCCTCTGGTGTTTTATGAAACTTACGATACGTCTGCGGTCCGGAGCGCGTTTTGGCAAACAGTCACGAAACGTTTCGCCTCGTGCTTCTTAGGAGGTTTGCGAGATTTCTGCCATCAGCAAGGACTGCGGTTTGCGTTAAGCTTACCGGCAGCTGCGAAAGCGTTGGAGTTTGAGTTGGGAACGATGCTCGCACACGTCGACTGCCCGATTCTTGAAACGACAGAATTAGAGACACCGAGACGTTTCGTTGTCGCGAAATGGATTTGTAGTACAGCGCGCCAAGCAGGTATGTTACGGAAGGGTTCACATAAAGTGGAGCAAACCTTTCAAGATGCGGCCCTCGGCTTTAATTTGTGGTTCTCAACGGACAGAAGACAGAACGATACGAAAGATAGAGAGCAGAAGCTGTTGACGCACCTGCTAACGATGGGGTATCCAAAGAGACCTCTCCTAATGATCTCGCCAACGCAGAGCATGTGGACGAAACCTGATGAGAAATTGTGGAATACTCTAACAAAAGCGTGTGGCTGGCTGTGCGACACAGTGACATATTTGGGGTACGATGTACGGATTGTTTCAGAGCTCGAGTTAAGTGAGGCAAAGGTGCGGAGGCATCCGCCGCGTCTCTGTTTCGGCACAGCTCCGGAAGATATCTATCGCGTGGTGCTCCTTCCAAGTTGTATCTCACTTCAAGAAGAGACGGTGGCTTGTCTACGAGCATTCACGAAAGCGAAAGGCAAAATCATAGCGAATGAACCTACCCCGTATCTGCTCAACGGACGGATTGGCTTAGAACCGTATCCACTGGAACAACTCATTTATAGTCGGCGTACAAGCATTCTCCGGGGGCCGTCAAATGAACGGGCGGCCGCACTCAAAAAGTACCTCCGAAAATGGGTAACGCCCGTTATATCGGTATATGCGAAGCCGGCTAATGAACTCACGCACGCATTACGAGTACATCATCGAGTTGCTGAAGAAAGTCATCTATTTTATCTTTTTAACACACATACCGAATCGATTGATACGTTGCTTGAAATCAGTGAATTGGCTGAAAACCTGGAGGAGGTTGACTTACAGACAGGTGCAACCAAGGCGGTCAATTTTTGGGATGCAGATAGAAAGACGTATCTGAACTGCGGGTTTATGCCGAAACAGGCGAAATTTTTCAGGTTGTTGTGTAAAACCGCCGAATGAACGCCACGAAAGGAGACGAACATGACTGGAGGCCATATTTTTGTTGAATGTCTAAAGGCACAAGGTATTGAGGTAATTTTCGGGCTGCCGGGCAACCACCTTGACACGGTTTATGAAGCCTTATATAATAATCAAGAGAACATCCGGCACTATGTAACGCGGCATGAAGGTGGAACCGCTTTTATGGCGGATGGATATGCGCGTGTGACAGGTGATGTCGGTGTCTGCATGACTGTTCCCGGGCCTGGTTCCAATAATGCCTCTATTGGGATTTGTGAGGCGTACACAGCATGCTCGCCTGTATTATGGATAACGGGACAGAACCCATCTTACTTGGCACAGCGGGACGCGCGGAAAAGTTTCCACGGTTTGGATCAGCGCTCGGCCTTTGCGTCCATGACAAAACAGATTGAAATTGTTCATGAGGTGTCTCAGATTCCGGGTGCAGTGAACCGTGCCTTCAGCGCACTGCGTTCAGGGCGCCCAGGGCCGGTATTGATTGAATTAGCTACGGATGCATTGCAAGCAGAGGCGAACCTGCCGATTCCGCCACGAAACAACGGTATCCGTACGATGGCAAGTGATGCAGATATTGACGCAGCCTTGGCGTTAATCAGGCAGGCGGAACGTCCGCTCATTATCTCGGGGAGTGGTGTTAACCACAGTGGTGCGACCGGGGAAGTACTTGAATTCGCACGGCGGCTTAATTCACCGATAGTCATGACCGGCATGGGTAAAGGTTCTGTTCCGGAGGATTCGCCCTATGTCATCGGGGTTTTTCGTGATAGTACAGGGCAGGCAGCGATGGCATACGCGGACCTGATAGTTGCTATCGGTACGCGCTTCACCTACCGGGATACGGGCAATTGGACGCTCAATATCCCGCAGCCTCTTCTGCATATTGAAGCGGATGTGAACGAAATTAATAAGGAATACGCGGCAACTGTTGGCATCGGTGCCGATGCGAAGTTGGTTTTGCAACAGTTGAACGCAGCGCTAGAGTCCGAGAAACGCACTGATGGATGGGGCGAGGGCGTGCAGCAACTGCGGCACCAATTCACTTCAATAGAACGTCCGCGGATTCTCCAAGAGATGCGAGATGTGCTGCCGCGTGACGCGATCTTATCGGTGGATGTGAACGTCACCGGGTATGGCGCACTGCCACATTTCCCGCTGTACCATGCACGGAGTTATATCTTTTCTGGCATTTCTGTTGCAATGGGCATCGGATTGACAGGTGCCATCGGCGCGCAGGTAGCGTATCCGAAGCGCAAGGTTGTCGCCCTCAGCGGGGATGGCGGCTTCTTAATGACGAGTCCAGATCTCGCAACAGCTGTGATGTATAACCTGCCCGTTGTTACGATTGTGATGAATGATGACCAGTACACCTCCATTGAACGTGGGCAGCTGCAGCGTTTCGGGAAGCGAATCGGCGTTGAATTGGTTAATCCCGATTTCGTGCAGTTTGCCGAATCGTTCGGGGCCGTCGGCTTGCGTGTCGAAACTCCGGGCGATTTTAAACCAGTACTTGAAAAAGCACTGGCTCTGGATAAACCGGTTGTCATTGAAGTGATTAAATAAAAGGAGAAGAGCGAACATGCCGAAAAAAATCGGGGTTTTAACAGGGGGCGGTGATACGAGTGCGCTTAACGCCACCCTCAAAGGTATAGCCTTAAAAGCAGAGGAGCTCGGGTTTGAATTGGTTGGATTGATGGAAGGATGGAAAGGGGTTCTGAAAGGGGGCCGCCACTTTACCCTCACCCCCGACCTGATTGATGAAAATTACGGTGGAACCCTATTGAAGAGCTCCCGCACTAACCTCATCTCAATGAATAAACTGGACGAGGCTATAGACAACCTAAAAAAACTAGATATCAGTGGACTGATTCCAATTGGGGGGGATGATACGTTAACCGTCGGCACAGCGCTTTCGGAAGCAGTCACAACGGCGTTCGTCACAAAGACTATTGACAACGATGTGGGGCTCAATCCACCAGAGGGCGATGCTGTCGATTACTCGAAAATGGTGAACTATTTCTGCCCTGGGTTCCCGACCGCGGCGAACCGCATCATCAGCGCAGTTCGCGATTTACGGACAACCACTTATTCGCACGACCGGGTTATCGTCGTAGAGGCAATGGGCAGAGATGCCGGATGGCTGACACTCGCAGCTGCTTATGGCCACGCTGATCTTATCGTTGTGCCAGAGATACCTTATCAACCGGACCGGTTGGCAGAAGCGATACGCGAGAAACACGCAGAGCATGGGAACGTCATTGTTGTTGTATCGGAGGGCATCCGCAACGATGCAGGCGAGTTGATGATAACCTCTGAAGCAGAGCTGGATGCTTTTGGGCACACCAAACCGGGCGGATGTTCCGAAATTATTGTTGAGGCTATGAAAAAGCGACTGCCCCATATTTCTAGTTCTGCCTTTCGTGCCTTGATTCTCGGCTATCTCCAGCGTTGTGGAAGCCCAACTCCTCTTGATAGAGAGACTGCGATTAAAGCCGGCGAACTGGCTGTACGTGCACTCGCGGACGGCATGATTAACGCGGTATCTACCATTAGTCGCACAGATACAGGCATTGAACCGACACTTTTGCCCTTAGAGCAGGTACTTATACGCGATGATTCCGGGCATGTTATCCGTCGCAGCCTCGACCTCCGGTTTTATGATGCGGAACGTTACCAAATGTCGCCTGCCGGTGCCGGTTATTTTCGCCCGCTTTTTGGGGGGTTACCGCCTCGTCATTTGTCATTGGAGGAACGTTCAATTCAGATAGACGAGATTGGTTGAAGGTTCAGCACCTTGGGTTAATTTAAAGTTGCAAGAGCGGCTTTTAATTTTTAAGACCGCTTTTAAACTTTCTGCACTTACTGTGCCCCTGGGGCCATCTCGCTTGCTATTTCAAAATAGTTGATGCTATTTATGTGCAAAAAACTCCTTATTTTAGTTATTCTCTGCTTAAACGTTCCGTCTTTATTCGCACAAACCTCGGAACCCGAAAATGCGTTGAAACCCCCAACTCAATCGTACAGCGAAACAGTAGATACGTCCGAACCGCAGCCTTCATCAGATACGTCCGAACCGCAGCCTTCATCTTCTGCCGTAGAACCGTGGCATGGAAACCGACGCATACTTAAGGTCGTTAACGATTACCGACTCGCTGTAGACGAAGTTATCACAACCCTTGTAATCGTTGCAGGAAATGCAAAGGTACACGGTACAGTTACCGGCAATGTGCTTGTCATCGGGGGATGTGTCGAACTCGCCCCTGAGGCAGAGATAAAGGGCGCAGTCCACGTTATTGGGGGTTCGGCGATTGACAAAAAGGGAGGCGAAGATATATCGTTGGGTGGCACAAGCCCGAATTCAAATCTCTACATCTACAACGGGTGGCATATTGTCCCTGCAACAGCACATTTACTGATGCATCCGCATACTATCTGGGGAGTGAACAAGCAGTATTCGCGTTGGTTAACTATCGGTAAGTTTGTGCTTTTCCTATTCATCTATCTATTGTTGGCGTTCATATTTTCAAAGCAGCTCAACGAGCTCGAAAGCATGATGAGCGAGCACCCTATCCGGACCGTGCTATATGGGATGCTGATGTTAGTGCTGATTCCGGTGTCTATTGGCGTGTTAATCTTTTCAATTGTTGGGCTGCCTTGTCTACTATTAGGGTTGGCATTCCTGTTCCCCGTGGCGATTTACGGGAAGGCCGCGATTTTCTTATTAATAGGGCGGACGCTGCTATCTGGGCGTTTTAAACCGATTGCCGTGATTTTCGGCTATATTCTGTATTTCATGGCAATCTCAGTGCCGTACATTGACTGGGGAACGTTTTTGGGAGTTAACGCTATCGCAATTGGAGGTTGTGTACGGAGTGTTTTCAGCAGAAAGCCGCGGCAGTCTCCATTGCGGAATACCTACCTGCATCGTTCTGTTACCCGATAAGGTTGGTATTATTCCGTTTGATTTGTTGAGAAAGGCATCGCGTGCAAATGGAATTCAAGTCTCCTATTTTTTTGCTCCTGCTGAGCTTGTTACCGTTGTTCAGCGGCTATTTATGGTGGGTTGGCCGTGGCGGAAGTTGGGTTTCGCGTATTCGGATAGCGATGCCAGACTTCGGTACAATTCGGCTACTTCCATCAACGTTGGCGGCGAAGGCGTTGCCTCTATTAAAAGTGATGCGGGTGGTGGTGCTCGCTCTCCTCATCTGTGCGATTGCACAGCCGCAGCTCTCCCAAAGCCGGGAAGCACGATTTTATGACGGGATTGACATCTTATTGGTGCTTGACATTTCTGAGAGTATGCGCGCAGAAGACTTTGAGGGGGCAAATCGCATCCAAACTGCAAAATTGGTGATTCATAACTTTCTCGAACATAGAGAAAATGACCGGATCGGTCTGGTGATTTTTTCAGGTGAAAGTTTCACGGTTTGTCCGCTCACATTGGATTATGTAGTGCTGAACGAGTTGCTTCGTGAAGTTGAAATTGGGCAGCTGCAAGACGGCACTGCCATCGGAGAGGCGATTGCGACAGCAATCCAGCGCTTGCGCGATTCAGACGCGAAAACGAAGCTTGTGATTTTGTTAACAGATGGGGAAAATAATGCTGGGACAATAGAACCAGGCACCGCCGCAACCCTCGCCGCAGCCTTTGGTATAAAAGTCTACACGATTGGGATGGGCACGCAAGGCGGGGCACGGATTCCGTATGAGGATACTACCTTTGGCAAACGCTATCGCGAGGTCTTAACCTATCTTGACGAAGAGACTCTCAGGGAGATTGCGAGCATCACAGGCGGACGTTATTTTCGTGCCACGGATAAGGTGTCGTTGGCGAATATCTACGCAGAAATCGATAGATTTGAAAAGACGAAGTTTGAAGTCATTCGTTATGTTGATTACAAAACGTTAGTCCCGTTCTTTCTCATTGCGGCGGCGTTGTTGTTAGGAGTAGAAATTCTGTTGAGTCACACGGTTCTCCGGAAAATTCCATAGCGAAGGGACGCTCTTGTCCTATTTACATGATAATGATTGATGGGGAGTAGGTTGAAGATGCGCTCTGGGCGGTATTCGTCGCGTGTTCATAACGTAGAGCTAAATCGCCTTGTCGGAAGCATTATGCCATAAATTGAACTATAAGCCAATACTCTCGCTTTTTTTCCCATTTTTCACGCTGAACTTGACAAAAACTTCACAAATTGTGTATCATTAATGTTCTATAAGATGGAAACAACTCACGGAAGAGCACCACGAAAGGAATCGGGAACTGTGACGCAACACCGTTCAGGAAACACTAAAAAAAACAATCCTAATTGTATCATAAAACACGTGATTTTTTGTGATGTCTTTAGGTTAGCGCCTAGCTTCATAAAAGCCATCTGTCCGTTCTCGGACAACAACACTGAAAAGGAGAAACTGAAATGATTAAACACCTGCTTTCCAGCCGACGGTTTCACATTGGCATCCTCATCGGCATCCTCATCATCGCAGGTGTCTCTCTCTACGTAAAGCATGAACGCACACACACAACTGAGAAGACACAGGTGCCTGAGACACAGCAAAGACATGAGGGGGACACTCTTCCACACATCGGCATCGGCACACACGAACACCCAAAGTGGATTGGACCGCCACCGCATAAATACTCGCAAGAAGCGCTCGACACCCTGGATACGTTTCAGGAAAAACTCAGCATAGGGGTCAAAAGCGGGATTATTTCCCAAGAAGCCGCGGAAAAGCTGCTCCGGCGGCAAAAAGCGGTGCTCGCTACCGAAGGCATGCCGCCTTTTGAAGCCGCACAATACCTCCTCAATTCCCCAAACATCCCCCAGGCACGAGAATACTTCCAAGAACTCACAGATTTCGCACTCACAGAGAACCCCGACGACCCCGAGGTCCTCTTCTTCTGGGCAGGCAGTCAAGACCTTGTCAAGGAAGGCCCCAACCCAGAGGTGGAAGCCGCCTACGAGAAGCTGCTCGCTATGGACGGCATCCCGTCCGAACGCCGCTCGCAAATATTAGACTCCTTTGCAGGCACCATCTGGTACTACAAACCCAAAGATGCGGTTCGTTACATTGAAGAGGCACGCACCCTGTCAAAAAACTCCTATTACGCTCAACTAGGGAATGTCTATCAACGCCTCGGTCAATACGACAAGGCACTCGATATCTACAGGGATTATTATGCGAAAACAGGGAGTTTCATTGCCGCAGATCATATCAGGTCCATAGAAGCCGGCACCCCCAACATTCCGGCAATTGAATACCCCGTAGCAGAAACACCTGTCGCGGAACACCCGGGAGAGCACCGCCCCGCCATGGATGACAGTTTCACACAAGCGGAAGAGAGTTTCACAACCCATGACAGTCAAACCGTGCCACAGCAATGAAAGCGGGATTCATGAAAATATAACACCTTGCACAAATTATGCGAGGCATCGTCAACACAAATACAAGAGGCATGTTTTATGAAAAAAGAGAAGGCGAGAAAACAAACCTCCTTAAGGTTTGTTGCGGTAATGTGCATCTAACTCTTGTTGGATGTGTTCTCTTTCCACTTTCATTTCCCAGTTTGCAATCCTGCGTGCTTCTCGGGAAGCCAGGATGTCTCGCGCATCTGCGGCAATCTGCTCGGGTGTCTTTAGCGTGGCATTGGCTTTATAGTTGGCTAAGTCATTGAAAAAGTGCGCGACTTTGTCGGCAGGCATCGTTTTCAACGCCTCCGCCCGTGCATATTTGAGTTGTTCGTCGGACAGGAGCACATAAGCATCCAGCATGGCTTCAGGTTTCGCATCCGCAGATGCAGTAGTGGCTCTAGCAAGTGCTTCTGATTTCTTTGCAGCGGCTATCAGCCTTTTATCCAACGCTTTTAGCTGCAGTTCCCATTCGTATGCATCTTGCGCTGCGCGGTCCTTCTGCACGAGCGCCTTGTCAGCGGGTTTGCGGTTTATTGCTCGACGCCGCACTTCCAATCTGGCTTCAACTGCTTCTCGCTGCCTTTTTTCGCGGATGCGCTCTTGTCTTTCTTGCCATTCTTTTGCCCGCTGATGTTCGGATACGAACAAGAACGTCGGAATAAATATGACAAGGAAGACTATAAAGAAGACTATTCCACGCTTGGTAAAGGGGTCGATGATGAACATGTTGAATTCTCCTTATTAGATATATCCAGTTGTTATCCGCAGTTCTTTCTTTTTCTTTAGTGTCCGCGTCCGGACAGAGCGTCGATGGACACAGCGGGGTGTTAGCGGGGTCTTCTTCTGCATGGAGAACCGTGCCGCGTCGCGGTTGGAAATAGACAGAGACGTTGCCGCTGCCATTTTCAGGCAGTAGAACGATTTGCACGTTATCAAAAATCACACGTCTTGTCAAGCAGAAACTGATGGCAGGCTTGCTTGCCGTTTGCATGATTGGCTGTGGTGATGTCAATCCCCACGAGCCCTATTGGCGGAATTGGCGGCCTATCATTTTCGTCTCAGCACCGGTCGGCGGCTACCTCCACGTAAATCGGAAGTTTTTACCAAAGGAGATACAGCCCCCCTATGGAAACAGATCGGCTTATTGTTGTGTGCCGGATTCTATTCAATCTTCGGCACAATCACGGTTTACCAAAAAGTCCTTGTGCCTTATATCTTCGCCCTGTAAAAAAAACTACTGATGAAGACGTTCGGCGCGAACATTCTTTCTCTCATCATAAAAATAAACCGCCTTAAGGTTTGTTGCGGTAATGTGCATCTAACTCTTGTTGGATGTGTTCTCTTTCCACTTTCACTTCCCAGTCTGCAATCCTGCGTGCTTCTCGGGAAGCCAGGATGTCCCGCGCATCTGCGGCAATCTGCTCGGGTGTCTTTAGCGTGGCATTGGCTTTATAGTTGGCTAAGTCATTGAAAAAGCGCTCGACTTTGTCGGCAGGCATCGTTTTCAACGCCTCCGCCCGTGCATATTTGAGTTGTTCGTCGGACAGGAGCACATAAGCATCCAGCATGGCTTCAGGTTTCGCATCCGCAGATGCAGTAGTGGCTCTAGCAAGTGCTTCTGATTTCTTTGCAGCGGCTATCAGCCTTTTATCCAACGCTTTTAGCTGCAGTTCCCATTCGTATGCATCTTGCGCTGCGCGGTCCTTCCGCACGAGCGCCTTGTCAGCGGGTTTGCGGTTTCTTGCTCGACACCGCACTTCCCATCTGACTTCGATTGCCTCTCGATGCCTTTCTTCGCGGCGGATGTCCTCTTGTCTTTCTCGCCGTTCTCGCCGTTCTTCTGCCCACTGACGTTCGAAGAACAAGGATGTCGGAATAAGTACGGCAAGCAAGGCTGTAAAGTAGACTATAAATCCGAGTATCCCACGCTTGGTAAAGAGGTTGATGAACATGTTGAATTCTCCTTATCAGATATATCCAGTTGTTGTTATCCCCACTTCTTTCTTTTTCTTTAGTGTCCGCGTCCGGACAGAGCGTCGATGGACACAGCGGGGTGTTCTTCTGCATGGAGAACCGTGCCGCGTCGCGGTTGGAAATAGACAGAGACGTTGCCGCTGCCATTTTCAGGCAGTAGAACGATTTGCACGTTATCAAAAATCACACGTCTTGTCAAGCAGAAAGAGTGCCTTAAAAATTTGGATTCTTCTAGCAGTATAATAATCGATATAGAACTTGCATTCTCCGTCGACATATTGTATAATAATTGGGATATTTCTCCCACAGCATCGGACACCGGAAAATCAGTGCTTATGAACGGCTGGACAGACACATATCTTCTTAGACAACCACGAAAATCGGTGGCACCTACCGATACCCGAGCTCCGTTTGGGACATTTACGCGCGTTGCTGCTGCGAAGTTGCGGCGCTCCCAAATAACGATTTACCCCCCCCCTTAACTATACAGAAGTTAAGTTCCTTTACCGCGAAAGCAGCACCGAACGCCATCTGCACCCGCACGGCCTCGTGCACATACGCACACCCACTCCCACAACCGCGTTCGTTCCTCACTCTCTTGCTCCACACAGCCACAGAACTCGACTCCCTAGTCGCTCCTCATATTCTCCGAAACCCGTTAACGCCACCACTTCAACACGGGAACGCGCCACAAACAACCCATACCCCCTCTTTGAAAATAGGAGCCTGATATGACACAACTGACGCAATCCTACTTTACCCCCCACAGTGCTAATAGCCAAAACAATCCTGACTTCCAAAACGTCTTGGACTACATCCGCGAAGCCGCTCAATCTGAGTCTCACAAAGGCGAACTTTTCGAACGCCTGATGCTCACATACTTCAGCGAGGACCCGGACTATAAGCAACAATTCTCCGAAGTCTGGCGCTGGAAAGACTGGGCAGCCCGCCGCACAGACTTCGATAGAAACGATATCGGCATAGACATCGTCGCAAAGCAACGGGAGGGCGGCTATTGTGCTATCCAATGTAAGTGTTATGCCGAAACCACCCGACTCTCAAAACCACACATAGATTCTTTTCTCGCCGCCTCGGCAAGCGAGCTCTTCACTTCACGGATTATTGTCAATACCGGGGGCGGGTGGGGAAAGAACGCCCTCCGCACCATAGAACCGATAAAGGACAAGCTCCGCATCCTGAACTTCCGCGAACTTGAAAGCAGTCACTTCAAGTGGCCAGACTTACGCCTGGAGGCACCCGAGCAGCTCACCTACCAACAGAGACGGTTCAACCTGAAGCCGCATCAAAAAGCGGCGCTGGAGAAAGTGATGGCAGGTTTCAAACAAGCCGCCCGGGGCAAGTTGATTATGGCGTGCGGCACGGGCAAAACCTTCACCGCCCTCCGAATCGCAGAGCAGCTGGCCGGCATCGGCGGGAGGGTCCTCTATCTGGTGCCGTCTATCGGGCTCCTCTCACAAGTGATGCGCGAGTGGTCAGAACAGCGCGGCATCCCGCATAGCTACATCGGCATCTGCTCCGATACCCGTGCCGGGAATACAGCCGAAGATGCGTCCATTCTGGAACTCAAAATCCCTGTCACCACAAACCCTTCAGCCATCTCCCACACCTTGAAAACCCTGGATACGGATAAAATGAGCGTTGTCTTCTGCACCTATCACTCACTCCCACTTGTAGAGCAAGCCCAGGGAGCCGGTGGGGCACCGCCGTTTGATATTATCTTCTGTGACGAGGCACACAGAACAACCGGGGTGGAGCAGCCAGACGGGCAGCTCTCCCCTTTCGTTCTGGTACACGATGAGACTCGCATCCGTGCTACCAAACGACTCTATATGACAGCCACCCCAAAGATTTACACCGAAGCGGTGAAAACCAAAGTCGCAAACTATAAACGAGACGTGTTCTCTATGGACGACACCGAGAAATACGGACGTGAATTCTACCATCTCCCGTTTTCCAAAGCGGTTGAGATAGGAGAGCTCGCCGACTACAAGGTCGTTGTGCTCGGTGTAGCGGAAGGGGGTGTCAATGCCGCTTTGAGGGGTGAGACTGGCCCCGTCAGCAATGAGCTGAACGTTAACGATGCCACAAAGATTGTGGGCTGCTGGCGTGCGCTACAAAACCCAGAGAACAAGGTGCTCGGCGAAGACTCAATCAAACCGCTAAAACGCGTCATCGCCTTCACCGACACCATTAGAGCATCAAAGGCACTGGTTAAAAACTGGAATTCAGTTATTGAGCGTGCGGTTGAACACTTACCGGAAGAACAATACCTAGAGGATTTCCGGTGCGAAACGCAGCACGTGGATGGAACGGAGCACGCCTTGAACCGGAAAGCGTGCCTGGATTGGTTAAAAGGGAGTGAAGAGGGCACTTGCCGCATACTCTCCAACGTGCGCTGCCTCTCCGAAGGCATTGATGTGCCGGCACTCGATGCGGTAATCTTTATCACTCCACGCAACTCGCAGATTGATATCGTTCAGGCAGTCGGGCGCGTGATGAGGAAAGCGAAGGATAAGGAGTTCGGTTACATCGTGCTGCCCGTGGCTATCCCAGCAAGTCAGGACGCCGCCGCCGCGCTAGATGACAATCAACGATTCGCCAACGTCTGGGGCGTGCTGCGTGCCCTCCGTTCGCACGACGATAGATTGGACGCTGAAATCAATAGCATAGATCTGAACAAAAGACTCCCTGACAGGCTCATCTTCGGCAAGAGTGGAGAGAGTGAGGCTGGAGCCAGTGTGCCGCGTGCCGACTCAGATGTGCAGCAGCTGCTAATGCCGATGGATATTCCTATCAGTGCAATCCTCCCAAAAATTGTAGAGAAATGCGGCGATAAGAAATACTGGGAAAATTGGGCAAAGGATGTCGCCGTTATTTTCGGCAGGCTTGTTGGGCGTATAGAAAACCTGTTGGAGAATCCCGCAAATACGGCACTTCGTGAATGGTTCGATGCCTTCCATACAGAGTTGAAACACTCAATAAACGACACAATCACGCGGAGCCATGCCATAGATATGATGGCACAGCACATCTTGACACGCCCTGTTTTTGAAGCACTCTTTGAGCATTACGACTTCGCCGCCAGCAACCCTGTCTCGAGGGCCCTGAACGCCCTTCAAGCCGATTTCTCAGAATTCGGACTGGAGGACGAAACACGCGATTTAGCCCGTTTCTACGAAAGCGTCCAACTCCGTGCACGCGGTATAGACAACAGCGAAGGCAAACAACGCGTTCTGTTGGAACTTTACGAGAAATTCTTCGCCACCGCTCTGGAGAAAGACGCACAACGCCTCGGTATCGTCTACACACCGATTGAAGTTGTGGACTTCATTCTGCACAGTGCCGAGGAGGTGTTGCGAGATGAATTTGGACGATGCCTCAGCGATGAAGGAGTGCATCTGCTGGATGCGTTTACGGGCACCGGCATCTTTCCCGTCCGACTGTTACAATCTGGGCTTATCCACCCGTCTGACCTGGGGCGCAAGTTCCGCGAGGAACTCCACGCCAATGAAATCGTGCTGCTCGCCTACTACATCGCCGCCGTGAATATAGAAGAAGCGTTCCGCGGAAGACGCGGAGAAGACAGCCCCTACGAACCCTTTAAGGGCATCGTGCTGACAGATACATTCAACCTGAACAAACAAGAAAGCGCGACACTTTTCCCCAAGGAATGGCTGCCTGACAACAACGAACGTGCCGAACGGCAACAGAAACTCCCGATCCAGGTTATCGTCGGCAATCCACCCTGGTCAATGGGACAGCGGAGTGCCGCAGACAACAACCCTAACGTCGATTATCCTAAACTTAAAGAACGCATTAAAGAAACCTATGCTGAATATGCTTTAGGAAACAATAAGAATAGTCTATACGACACATACAAGTTAGCAATCCGCTGGGCATCTGATAGGCTGGATGAAGGCGTTATCGCCTTCGTCACCAACGGCTCATGGATTGATGGGAACGTTGATTCGGGTGTCCGCGCCTGTTTCGCAGAAGAGTTTAGTTCCATCCACGTCCTAAACCTGCGAGGGAATGCAAGAACATCCGGGGAACGGAGACGTGCCGAAGGAGATAACGTGTTCGGTCAAGGCTCACGGGCCCCTGTCGCTATTACAATCCTTGTCAAAAACCCAAACGCCTCCCATGACGGCTGCCGCATCCACTACCGTGACATCGGCGACTATCTCACCCGTGAGGAAAAACTGGACGCACTCCGCGAGGCGGTATCTATAAAAGGGTTCAACGACTGGCAGATAATTACGTCTAATGCCCACCACGATTGGATTGAGCAGCGCAGTGAAGCGTTTAGTAAATTTTATCCGATGGGGACAAAGCAGGCAAAAGCAGGAAAAGCAGACGATGCGATATTTAGGCTGTATTCGCGAGGATACGGCACAGGCAGAGATGTTTACATTTACAATTTCTCCTACGATGCTTGTGCCAAGAACGCCAAGCGAATGACACAGGAGTATCTCAATGCCATTGCCGAACTTGATGAAAATCCTGAACTTACGGTGGATGAAGTAACCCTACTGCACAACTCACATATTAAGTGGGGCGGAGATCTTAAGAAGAAACTGGAACGAAGAAAAATTGCCGAGTTTAAGGAAAGCTACATCCGGAAAGTCATGTATCGCCCTTTCGTTGCCACGAATTGTTACGCCGATTATACATTTGCACAAGAAAACATGGGACAAATTTTCTTGAACATTTCCAACGAAAACCGAGTGATATGCGTCCCTGGTATTGGAACTAAAAAACCATTTTCTGCCCTTATGACAGATACGATGCCAGATCTCGGTTTAAACAGTGCATCACAATGCTTCCCGCGGTGGCAATATCCCGAACCGTCCGATAAACCAGACGCGTCTGACTCATTTCTCCGTGCTGACGATTCACCCAAACGGATTGACAATATCTCAGACACCGCATTGCACGCGTTTCGGAACCACTATAGCGACAACTCAATCACGAAAGACGACATCTTCGACTACGTTTACGGGCTCCTCCACGCACCCAGTTATCGAGAACAATTTGCCAACGACTTGTCCAAGATGTTACCACGCATCCCATTCGCACCTGAATTCCGCACTTTTGCAAAAGCAGGAAACCGCCTTGCCGAACTCCACCTCAATTACGAGACAGGCGAACGATACCCAGACCTAACAGTTGAACCCCGGACACCTTCCTTATTTTGGGAAGAAAAACCGGCGCATTTTCTATTAGGGGCGCGAGCCATGCGTTTCACTGATAAAGAAATGAAAACGACACTTATCATCAATGAACACGTCCAATTATCTGGGATCCCGGAAGAAGCGCATCGTTACGTGGTCAACGGCAGAACACCCTTGGAATGGTTTATCGACCGTTACAAAACCCAGAAAGACAAGGAGAGTGGCATTGTCAACGACCCGAACGGCTGGTTTGAGCATCCGCGGGATCTTATCACAGCGATAGAGCGTATCGTCTATGTAAGCGTAGAATCGGCGAAAATGATTGAGAGTTTGCCCACGCGGCTAACCGACGAATAAGTGAACTATCTACTAATTAGGGATTATTTCTCTCTTCAATAGTTTTTTTTAATGAAACTTGCGATAATTACTTTACTGCTTTTAACCCTCATTAATGTGAAAAAGCACTTTGATAAATAAAGGGTTTACCGCTTGTTTAAAAGTGTGAAATCTGCTATGATATACGGAGTTAAAAAGGGAGGCTGGAGCCCTTTTGGTAAAAAGCGGCGTTGCTTTTCACAGACGACTGCCAATGACTTGCCGCAGCAAAAGAGAGAAAAGCGAGAGATTTAGAGAAGAAGCGTATACCGTGAATAAAATCGGAAAAAGCGAGAAGAACTTGCCAGGGAACCATTACCGGAAGAGCAATACCGAACTGTTGTCATTGCCCCCTGTGTCCCGAATTTGAGAGCTCTGCATGTCGATTACAAAACGTTAGTCCCGTCCTTTCTCATTGCGGCGGCGTTGTTGTTAGGGGTGGAAATTCTGTTGAGTCACACGGTTCTCCGGAAAATTCCGTAGCGAACGGACGCTTTTATCCTATTTGCGCGATACCGAAATGAGGGCGGGATTCATGAAAATATAACGCCTTGCACAAATTATACAAGGTATCGTCAACACAAATACAAGAGGCATGTTTTATGAAAAAAGAGAAGGCGATGCAAATTGCTACTGTTTTTATTTTCTGTAGTTCGATCGCCGGTTGTATTAACACATTGGAAAATTCGCTCACTGCACCTCCACACTTTAGGAAAGTCTGGTGGGGCAGTACGAAAGCATCGGTGCTAACAAAAGAAAAAGGAAAGCGAATCCACGTGAACACCGGCGGGTCATTGGTGTACAAAACCCGGTACGGTTCTGTTCCTACCCTGCTCGTCTATTGCTTTGGCAGCCATAACGGGATTTATCGCCTGCGTGCAGCGGGATATCTAACGGCACAGCCTGCGGTGATAGCCGACCCGGATAGTGTGTTCCGTCGAAATTTCCTTGAGGAACTGGGGGAACCGAGCGAAACCTTTGCAGACGGCGGCATGGTTTGGAAAGATGCCGAGACTGTCATTTACACCAATTCCTACGAGGTAGCATCTACTAATAGCAACTTTCTTGCAAGGAGCAGCCCGGGGTTAATTATTCCAATACCACGACGGCAGCGCCAGGTCGGCTGGTATCTCATAGCAGGTTACATTGATAGGAGATTCTACGACGGATTACAAGAATTCAAGACGGAGGAGGCACTTCAGGCAGAATTGTCCTATTATGAAGAAATTTTCTTTGGAATGTTCCTCAATTTGCAACGGTAGCCTAAATTGAATCTAAACATCAGGAGCCTCCGACGAGATTTACACACGAGCTATCAGAGCAGGAGCGTTGATGGTACGGAGATATATAAAAGAATGTAGCAACACTCTCTATTTTCTGTAAAAAGTAGAACCAGGGATTGTATCATAACAGTGAAATCATAAGATTCTTGAAAGGACAAAGAGGAGTCAAGATGAAAAATATTATTGCTTGTAATTTAGGGAGTTATAGACAGTTTCGCGAGGCTGCCTATCCACATTTGGCGGAAATCGGTCTAACGAATGTAGAGATCGGTGTGCCGGCGGTTGAGGCTGTGGATGAGGTCACTGCGGATTTGGAAGCACACGGATTAACTGCGACGAGCCTTTTGGGGCGTTGTGATGTCCAGTCTGAGACGGTTGTTTCGGATTTCCAAGGGACGTTGGATATCGCGAAGAAAATGGATGTCAAAATTATCTTTGTCAGTGTTCACGCAGGCGATGCCGACCGGGGAACGGTGTATGAGCGGCTGCGCGCAATCGGTGAAAATGCGGCACCCTTAGGGATTAAGGTTTGTCTGGAGACACACCCCGATATGGCACACAACGGGGATATCGCCCTTGAGACGATGGAAGCTGTCGGACATCCGAACATCTGTGTCAATTTTGACACCGGCAATGTCTATTATTATAACCACAACGTGACGGCTGTTTCGGAGGTTCAGAAGGTTCTCCCGCATGTCGGGGCGGTTCATCTGAAGGATACGAACGGGGGATATCGGACATGGCATTTCCCGACACTTGGCGAAGGTGTCGTCGATTTCAAAGCAGTTTTCCAGACGTTGAACGATGTAGGTTTCTACGGGCCCTTCACGATGGAATTGGAAGGAATTGAAGGCGAAAAACTTGATGAAGCGGGTGTGAAAGCACGTGTCGCGGGTTCGCTGGAACACCTGAAAAATATCGGAGTGATATAATGCACACGCGGCTATGTATTATCAGACTGGATGAAGGTGAACGGGTTGAAGATACGCTCGGGGCGGTATTGGATACACCTGATATGACGACGATGGGTCCTTTCACAGTATCCAAGGAACATCCTACCGAACTTCACTATCACGATTACGATGAATATTGGTATTTTACCGAAGGGACAACGACGGTGACGCTGCGAACGGCTGATGGGCAGTGCGAATCCTATCGCGTCGGTACCGGCGATTTGGTCGTCACGCCGAAGGGCGTTGAGCACGGGCATATCCCGGACGATGTCGTCAAAGGGGTGCAGTGGGTGAGTGTAATTCATCCGGAGGCACGACGAGGGCATTTGCATCGAGAATTCGCATCCATAGACAGCCGCGGCTAAAGGAAGGGGAAACCATGTCAACACAAATACATCCGTTACCGCGGAGACGATTGGGACGAACCGAATTAGAAGTCACATGTCTCGGAATGGGCGGTGCAGGCCTCGGCAGGGGCGATGTCACCGACGATGAAGCAGTCGAGGCAGTACACCGAGCCATTGACTTAGGAATTAACTACTTGGACACCGCGCCGCTTTACGGTGAAAGTGAGCGTCGGGTCGGGCTTGCACTTGCTGGTGGCTGGCGCGAAAAAATCTATCTCGCCACGAAAACCGGCACGCACCCCGAATGGCGTGGCGACTTTAGTGCCGCCGGCACGCGCCGCAGTGTCGAAAATAGTTTGCAGTTGCTAGGGACTGACGCTCTAGATGTCTGCCTTGTGCATGACCCAGATAGCATGGACCCGGTTCTAGCTAAAGGTGGTGCGTTGGATGAACTACAAAAGATGCGCGAAGAAGGGTTGATAAAGTTTATCGGCTTGGGCGTGCGGCAACACGAATTCCATAAAATTGCCATCGAAACCGGGGTCGTCGATGTGATTCTAACCTACTTGGATTATACACTTCTGAGTCAAACTGCCAACGACTGGTTGCTACCGCTTGCTGCTGAAAATGACATCGGCATCATTAACGGGAGCCCCGTTGCGATGGGCTTGCTTTCAGGACTAGAGCCAGATGTGTCGGCCAGCAGGATGCATTTAGGCACCTCAGATGCCGAGAAAGCACATCAACTCTGGCAGTGGGCAGCTGAAAACAATTTAAGTCTGCTGAACCTCGCTCTCCAATTTTGCCTCCGGCAGCCGCGTATTGCGATGAACTTGACGGGTGCTAAAAATGCTGCGGAGGTAGCGGAGAACTTCGCCGCTGCAACCACGCCGGTTCCTGATGCAGTGTGGGAAGCGTTGGTGGCATTTGGCATGGCTGTGTAGTCAGATGTGTGAGCTGCTTTCTAACAACGAAGGGGTGGGAATAAGATGAAATTTAAGGGGAGAGTTGCGTTAGTCACAGGGGCGAGTCGTGGCATTGGTAGGGCAACCGCCCTCAAATTGGCAAGTGAAGGCGCGACCGTCGCTGTGCATTACGCACGTGCTTCGTCTAAGGCGGAAGCGGTGTGTGAGGAGATTCGGAAGCTCGGGCAGAACGCACTCGTCGTTCAAGCCGATATAGTGGATAGAGCAGCGGTTAATAGACTCGTTGAACGAGTAACCGAAGAACTTGGGGAAATTGATTTGCTGGTGAACAATGCCGGGGATGTCGGGGATATGGCGTTTTCTGAGTTGACACCGGAGCATTGGGATGAGGTTATCGCCGTTAATCTCACCGGTCCGTTTAATGTGCTGTGGGCAGTCAAGCCGGGTATGATAGCACGGCAGTTCGGGCGCATCGTTAACGTTTCATCTATTGCAGCGTTGGCAGTCCGTCCGGATCAGCTGCCGTATGCAGCCGCGAAGGCCGGAGTTATCTCGTTAACGAAGTCGTGTTGTGGCCCGCTTGCGCAGCACAACATCCGTATCAATTCGGTTGCCCCAGGTGCCATCGGTACTGATATGTTAAGCGAAGTCTCGCCGGAAATGGTTGAGCAACTCCGTTCTACCACACCCCTCGGCAGGCTCGGTGAACCTGAGGAGATGGCGAATGTGATAACGTTCCTACTCAGTGAGGAATCAAGTTACATGACAGGTTCGACGGTGATAGCAAGTGGTGGACGGATTCTGATGCCGTAGCCTAAAATCGCAGGTAGGGCAAGTTTGCGTTCCCATTTCCACCTGTTTATTGCGTGCCGTGCGTGTTCAATCACCGAACACCACACATTCCGACTGAAGCTTCCCCATTCCGCTGACCGTGTGAATCTCCCTAGGTTATACTATACCTAAGAAGTCTCTGACGAGATTTACACACGCACTTCCAAAATCATAGACGTTGATGGCACGGAGATATACGAAAAAAACTTATGGGTAAAAGTTCCAAGCGCCTATACCCCTATGACGCTTCGATCGGTGTGAGGTTGCATAATCAATAGCTCTATCTGTACGAAATCAGGCTACAAATTTTGGAGGCACTGTCTGATGTAAGGGATATCGTCTGCCCACAATCCGTCAATCTGCACGTCCACAGCCCATGCCACATCTTTCGAGGTTCGGATGAAACCTGCTTCAACAACGATGCCGTTTTCTTTGAGTTGATGAATCTTTTGCCGAATAGAGTTGGTGAAAGGTTTAAAATGGTTCAGTCTGCTCCAGCCTAAGATGATACGGTCTGCGTTAATCGTGTTCGCTGCGTTGACAAAATTTTCCATCGGATTGATGTGGATTGCGCTCGTCTGAAGTTTAGGTTCTAACTTTTTTGCTTGAACGAGGAGCTGCTTGCGCCAGGAAAAGGTAAGTATTCCGGCCTCATCGATGACTTCAAACTTGCGGATTCGCTCAACGATGATAGCCATAAGTTCTTGTGCGTTACTCTTGGGTTCAATGAAGCACGGTATCTGGTTTTCGCGTGTGAATTGGAGTGCGTCATCCAAGTGTGCGACGGGTTCGTCAGAGTTCTCCGATGTTAATTGTTGCACGTCTTCCCACATCAATTCGCTGAGCGGTGTGTTGCATCCAGTCGCTTTAAGAACACTATCTCGGTTGAAATCGATGTGAATTAGCACCGGTTCTTTATCACGGGTGAGGCAGACATCGCACTCATAAGCGTCTGCCCCGTCGGCTAATGCTTGTTTAAAAGCGGCGAGCGTGTTTTCGGGTGCACGCGCCATTCCGCCTCGATGTGCTAGGATTTGGAAAGTCATTGCTTGTCCTTCACCCCAATGGGTGGCAGGTAAAAGGTTATCTTCTCTCATGGACAGAGAAAGATACCTATCCTGCCACTTCTGCGAGGGCAGTTCACTTTTTCTGCCAAGTTCCCTTCTTATACCACATCCGCTCAAAGTTGTCCTGCGGTGAGAACCCTAAGATGCGTTTGGTTTTGATATTTGAGAATTGCTGGTGTGGCAAATCCGCGCAAATGTTAAAAACTTCACAGCGTGATGGGAGTTCTTCTAACGGAATCTCTAGCCCGAGTCGAAACGCCTCACCCGCGTCGTGCCATGTAACTGAAAACGGATCCAAATCGGTGCCTTCTGCATCGTCATCATTCTCACGGAAACTGAGGAAGAGGTAGCAGAGGACATAGATGTCGTAATGTTCGGTGAAGACTTTGCAAATTTCCTGTCCGAGTCCCTTTGTAATTGGATAGAGCCCTGTGCTGGTGTGGGGTGGGACATCCGGGTTAATCTCATAATCGTAGGTTGTGTACGTATCGCCTTGGACGGTAAAGTGGGGTCCGGTGTTAATGACGCGTCGGATGCCATGTTCAACGGCGGCGCGCATGGTGTTATAGCATCCACGCGTGCTCACATCAAAAGCGAGCTGCCGGTCTTGGCGTAAGACAGAGCAGTTGATAATCGCGTCCATACCTTCTGCAGCACGCATGACAGCATCTAACGAACCGACATCAATGTGCATCGATTCGTGTTCGGTGTCAATATCGTTGATGTCTGTTACGCGTAAAGTGTAGTCTGGCTCAAGTGCCTTAACGACGTGTGGGCCGAGGTATCCGTTTCCGCCTAAAATGAGAACCTTCATTTTTTCGCCTCCTACTCTGGAGTTTTCCAAATTACCGGGGATTGTAGATAAAACTGTCATTAGCAAACTCCTGCGGGGTATACAAAAGGGACAGCCGCTTTTATGCTGGAACAAATTGTGGGTTGAATTTGAGATGCGTTTTAGCTCTGCCGATCGAAAAACGGGAGCCTGGGAACTCCGACTGTATGTGAAAGATACCCCATCGCGATGGTGTTTCAAGCGCGCCTTTGAACGCAGCGACTGCATCCTTTATTTCAAGCCACATTGAATCCAGTTCGGCTGTGGCTGATTCTTCAGCGGTAGTGAGGTTGCCGAGTCGTAGGCAGGTTATGTTCAGCTTGGCTTCGCGCGCGAATTCTCTGCAGGTGAATTCGCCGAGGTGTTTTGAGAGAACAAAACTATCCACAGTAGGCCACGGACGCCAGTTTTCGGTGACTGTCCAGTCTTCACCGTGTTGCTCAAACAGACAGAGGGTGCTGGCATAAATGACGTGCTTCACGTCTTCAGCGGCGGCGGCCATGAGTAAGTTATAGGTGCGGCGTGTCTGATAATCGATTGCGAAGTTTTCGGGCTGTTCGGCTTCTGCCAACAACGTCGGTGGCACTTGGGCCACGTGGATAATCGCGTGCATGCCTTTCACTAACTCGTTCGTTGATTCATCGTGTCCGAGTTGACTTTGCACAAAGTCGAAATCAGGAGATTCGATGTCGTGGAGCTCTGTTAAGCGGATAGTATGCCCCTCAGATAAAGAGGTTGCCAATTGTTGTGCTAAATCGGAGCTCGCTGAAGTAATCAAGACATTCATAAAAATAGCCTCCCAATGGAACTGGTGAAAATGTCCCCCGGTTCGCGAATGAATAACAAGCAGAGATGGTAAGCAAACGTTCCGGGAAAATAACCGATGGGAAAAAGACAGCAAAGAGCGATCCGGTAATCGTCTTTAGGCCGGGAGTGCATGTCGAATTTTATCGGCGATGTTGCCAATGGAAGCCAAATCCCCATTGCTCGGTTTCCACGGCAGCCGCAAAGCATCGTCTTCCCAACGCGGAATCAGGTGGAGATGGAAATGGAACACCGTTTGAAATCCTGCTGCTTCGTTGGACTGAAAGAGGTTAAGCCCATCCGGATTTAAAGCCTCCCGCATCGCGGTAGCGAGTTGTATAGCAGCCTCCATAATTTGACTGCCGACTGCCGTGGGCATATCAAAGATATTTCGATAGTGTGATTTCGGTATAACGAGGAGGTGCCCTGGGTTTGCGGGAGCGATGTCCATAAACGCCAAAACAGCCTCATTTTCATAAACCTTGGTTGCAGGAATCTGCCCTGCAACAATCGCACAAAAGATACAATCCATTGATTCACTTCCTCAATATGAAGACTTCCAATTTAGTTTAGCATAAATGCACAGATGATGTCAATTCTTTTGATTTTTTGAGACTAACTATGGTAAAATAATACGGAACGCGGTTCTCTTGATACTGCTGGGGCGTAATAAGGGGCAGGAAGGATTGCGCGTTTACCTGAACACTTCAATCGATGAAAAAAATGATACAACAACCATACACGCTTATTCACGAAGACAAAGAGACAGAGGCACGACTTGGCACGCTCCAGACAGCACACGGGGTGGTGAATACGCCGGTTTTTATGCCTGTAGGCACGCGTGGCACCGTTAAAGCTTGCACACCCCAGGTCCTTGATGAGGAGATTCAGACGGAAATCCTGCTTGCCAATACCTACCATCTCTATCTGCAGCCTGGGCATGAGATTGTCCAAGAAGCGGGGGGAGTACATCGGTTTATGGGGTGGCAAAAGCCGATTTTAACCGATAGTGGTGGGTTCCAGGTGTTTAGCTTAGGACCACACCTCAGACGCAGGCGGCTCCCGCGAACGCAACAGATTGCGGTTGAAGAGAGTAGACATGAGAATTTGCCGAAAAAACCGATGCGTCAAATTACCGAAAAGGGCGTTACGTTTCGATCTCCGGTAGATGGTTCTGAACACTTTATTAGCCCGGAACGTTCAATTGAAATCCAAAATGCCCTCGGTGCAGATATCATCATGGCGTTTGACGAGTGCCCAGCATTGCCGAGTGACAGAACATATCTTAAGAATTCTATGGAGATGACGCTGCGGTGGGCAGCACGGAGTCAACAAGCACATCAGAATTCAGATCAACTGCTTTTTGGAATTGTGCAGGGTGGGATGGAGAAGGATTTGCGTGAGGCAAGTGTAGAAAGGACAGTATCGCTTAATTTTCCGGGGTATGCGATTGGGGGATTGAGTGTCGGCGAAGAAAAGGATTTGATGTACGAGACGCTCGCTTATACGGCACCCCTTTTACCGAAGGAGAAACCGCGCTACATGATGGGAGTCGGCACACCGGAAGACTTGGTTTACGGTGTCATGTGTGGGATTGACATGTTTGATTGTGTCATGCCGACGCGGAATGCACGCAACGGTTCGCTGTTTACAACGGAAGGCATCGTGCGGATTCGGAACGCGAAATATAAACGTGATTTCGGTCCGTTGGATGCGGCATGCACGTGTTATACTTGCCGGCATTTTTCACGGGCGTACCTTCGGCACTTGCACATCGAAAATGAGATCCTCGGTTCACAATTGCATACACTGCACAATCTTCACTTCTATGTGAGTCTGATGCGCGGCATCCGGCGGGCTATCCGTGATGGAAACTTTGCAGCGTTAACGCAAACTGCTCCGAACGTTGGGACGTTGGCAAAACTGGGGCAGCCTACCCTACCAGATACTTAAACACAGATTCCAGATTATCATCAGGCGAATACATTTGAGAAATATGCAGTCGGTTTTCAAGTACAATTTGAGGCAGACGTGCGTAAAAGGCATCAGGCTTTTCGGTTTCGATGATTACGTCCCCGGCTCTATTGCCGAAAGTAACGCTACAGACATCTTCAAACGGGAGGCACGCTTCCGCGAGGCGGCGGGGTTCGGTGGCATTGAAAAAGACCTGGTGCGGGTGTTCGTCAATCAATGCCCGGATATCAGAGATGGTGCCTTCAGCACGGATTCTGCCTTGATGGATAAGCAGGATTGTTTCTGTGATAGCCTCAATTTCATAGAGGATATGACTTGAGACAATCAGACTGATGCCGTTTTTTGCCAATTCTGTTAAGAGTGTCTGTGTCTGCCGTCTGCCGACCGGATCCAGCCCCGTAAGGGGTTCGTCCAGAAAGAGCAGTTCGGGTTCATGCACGAGCGCTTGCGCGAGTTTAATACGCTGGCGCATCCCCTTACTGTACGAACTGATCGGTCTGTCCTTTGCCGGAAGCATATCCACTATTTCTAAGACGTGCAAGCTTCGCGGTTTTACCTCTGCTTTTGGGTAACCGTTTAACGTTGCAAAAAAGGAAATAAGCTCAAATCCGCTCATAAACTGATACGCCAATTCTATATCCGGGCAGTAACCTACCTGCCGTGTAAGATGTGGATTGTTCCATACCGGCTGGTTTAGGACGGTGAGGCTACCTTTGTTAGGCTTGAGTTGACCGGTCATTAATTTAATCAGGCTGGTTTTTCCTGCACCGTTGGGCCCGAGTAAGCCAGTTATCCCCGGTTGAACTGTGAGCGTTACGTCATTAACTGCCATGACTTCGCCGTACCATTTGGATAGGTTTTCTGTTTGGACAATTGGGTTGTTCATCTTTTTGTATATCTCCGTTTTTGTCTACAGGAGCCCTACAACGCCTGATGTTTTGTTAATCATTGTGTACATCTCGTCTTTTTGTATATGTTAGCACAGCTTTTTGTATATCTCCGTACCATAAAGGTTTATGTTTTGTTAATCACTTTATAAATCTCGTTTTTTTCGTATCTTTTAGCACGTCAACGTCTGATGTTTTGCTATCCGTTGTACAAATCTCGTCGGAGGGGTTCTCTGTTTTGTGTTGTACATCAGAAGTCTCTGGCGAGTTTTGTGCGGGGTTGTTCATTACATCTGATGTAATGTGCTGAGATATACGAAAAATTCTTTCCTGTGCTGTATACTATGCTTTGACAGTTAGCGTCGACAAATTTTCAAGGTTTCTTCAAGGTTCTGGATTCCAGCTGTGGTGCCTATGGCGGTGACGCAGGCGGCCCCGGTTGCGGAAGCCAGTTCGGCTGTAGCATTCAACTCCCAGCCCATGACCGTTCCCGCGAGGAACCCGGCGACATACGCATCACCGGCACCGGTGGCATCAATGACGTTCACGTTGTAGGCCGGTACAAAGATTTCTTCGTCAGCGGTTCGGACATAACTCCCTTGCTCTCCAATTTTAATAGCAACGGTATGGATGCCGTAACGCAGCAAGGATGCGGCGATATTAGAGGGTTCTGTCTTTCCAGTCAGATGTTGTGCTTCAGCGAGACTCGGCAGAAAAATATCAACGTAAGACAAGCACGGTTCCAGGATTTCGAGCCATTTTCCAGTTGCATCCCAGGCCGTATCCAGAGAAGTGGTAATGCCATGTGCCTTAGATTTGCGGAGGACATTTGCCATCGGCTGTCCATCAAAGTTCGGCATGACGAGGGCACCGCCAATGTGCAGAATTTTAGTATTTTTAATGATGTCCCATGCTAGGTTATCTTCAGAAAGTTCTGCGTTTGCACCGATGTAATGACAAAAACTCCGTTCCCCATCAGATGCGATGGCGACGAACGTAAAAGAGGTGTTAACATGTGCATCCCGGGACATGCCGGTTGTGTCAACGCCGTTCTCTTGCAGCGTGCGCAACACGAGGTTTCCGAAGTCGTCTCTGCCAATATTCCCCATTGCTCCAACGGAGATGCCGAGGCGTGCCAGTGCGATAGCGGTGTTGTTGGCACAACCCCCGGCATGGGTTTCAAGTTCGTCAAAGAGTATTAATTTCCCCTTGTCGGGAAACTGGTTGATAGTTCTTCCAAGTACATCTACTACGAAAATTCCCAAAGAGAGTACATCCATTCTTTTGTATACCTCAGTGGCACTGCCGACTCTTCCCTGCTTTGCAGGGCAAAGTCAGCAGTGCCAATCTATGGATAAATCTCGTCGGAGCCGTTCGCGGTTTAGATTCAATACATCGAAGGGCTCCGACGAGGCTTGTAAAGGGTTTAGCATAGCAGCAACCTTTATTGGGCTAAAAGATACTAAAAATCTCGTCGGAGATTGCTTAGGTATAGTCTTTTGAAGTCAAAACCTAAGCGGCTTTTCGTATACTGGAGCCCTACTGTGCTGAAATATACGAAAGCACTAAAGTTTCATCTGTTTGTCTCACATGCCCGTTCGCATAGATATCTCCAAAAGGTTGCGATGTCCAGCCGATTGACACCGGGGCTTCTTGATTCGTGAGATATTGCAACACGCCTTCCTTTTGTAGAATTCGTGCGAACTGCTTTTGGATGCCAAAGAGTCCTTGGAGAGCCGGTATCTGTTTTTGCGTTTTAGTTAGCTGATACGCATTCTCAAGTTCCGTTGGAAGAGACTGTGGCGTGAAAAATGTCTCTATAATATATGTTCTCGGATGCCACGGTTCCAAGGCGACCTGGCGCAACTGAGATGTGGAGGATTGAATAAATGCTTCGTTTGATGCCGCAGTTAAAGGGGTGATTAGGACAGGTTTATCAAACGCAATTGATGTTTCGGTATGCCTGGTTGCCCTAATCGCAATGTAACGTTGCAAATGTGCTCGATGGCGTTCTGGATAGATGGATAAAATGGAGAATGAGTCTGCGGCGATACTGTTCGGCAAAATCGTTTGCGCGATGCCGATTGCCCCGATGGAAAGGAGTCCAAAGAGTCCGCCGGCTATCCAGTAGCGGCGCGCGCGCCTTTGTGGCCGCCCTAAATAGAATAAGATGCCGCCCAAACTAAGCAGGTACGCAGGTAAGACGATAGCGAGCTGTTTAATGAGCGGCACCTGTGTTGGCATTTTTAATAGAAACTGTTCATAAATCTTCTGTTCGTGTTCGCGGTGTAGTGCATACCGGTCAGCGAAGTGTCGAGGTGATTTTCCGGCCGTTTTGAGTAATTGATTCCAAAAAACTTCCGCTGTTTTCTGTGCTGAGAACGGTGGCGCGTTATAATCGAAAGCCAGACATAGAATCTGTCCACTGCCAAAATTCCGTTTTGCTATGTAGATGTCTTCAGCAGTTCCCATCACAACTTGACATCCGACGTTGGGTTGAAAGCGGATTTTTTGTATTGCACCGAGGTCGGATTGCTCGTCTAAGCTCTTTGCGTTTAAAAAGTGCTTGTTCAGCCCAGTGGGTGGCAGGTAAAAGGTTATCTTCTCTGTCCTCGAGGATAGAGAAAGATACCTATCCTGCCACTCAGCAACGGTTTCCACGCCGTTCAGTCGAACGGGGAGGAAGGGTTCAATGAAACTCTTCTGCAGGTAGCGGAAATTGCTGCCGCCGGACAGTATGAGGGTGCCGCCGTTTTGTACCCAATCCAAGAGTGCTGTCTGCTGTTGTTTGGAGATGTTTCTCTCGGTTAACGCCGTCTCACGAATGACTATCGTATCAACGGCATTATAGCCTATCCACTGTGTCGGCATTGTGCGTGCATTCGGAAGGTAATCGACGTGTATTTGCGCCCCGGTGCCATAGATCTGTTGTTTATCTATAAATTGCTGTAATCTGTCACCGTTTGGTGCGAGTGCCAGTACGAAATAGTCTTGGCGAGCGATCGGTGTTGAGGGTATTATTTGAGTTTTGGCTAGAACGGTTTTAGGCGGCGTAGTTGGATGGCGTTTTGTGGGATTCTCAGCATGCACGAGTTGAACGACCAGTTTTGCCGCGACTTTGGGGCAGTAGACGTAGAGCTGCCTCCGCCGCCGATGGAAAGGTGCCGCATGCGTTTGGAGCAGTGCATCGGAAAAAGCGTTGCGCACCTCTACACGGAGCTCTCCGACAAACGGTTCATTCTGACTGCGGACAGTGATATCCAGGGGTGCCCAGGTAGCAGCTTTGTACTTTCCGTTGAACCCGAACGTCACGTTCTCAAACTCCATCGCTCTTAAAGTTACCGGGGCCTGAATCAGGATTAACAAGCTCAGCAAGGCAAGTGCCTGCAAGCTCCTCACTGTGTGGGTAGCGAAATGCTTTGCATAATAGGTGAATAGGTTTTTCACGCTCTGATAAGGTGAGCAGGATTTAAACATAATCGCGTCTCCAATGCTGCATCAAAAGCATGGGTGCTAAACACTCCATTTCCTAACATAATCATTGATGCGACTCCGCCTCTCGCTTCAACTTGTGCGATTGTCCGTATGACTTGCGGCTCGCGGAGCAGCCCACTTTCGACTGTAAATTGCTTGGATACCGCTAAGCAAGCGTTAAACATATCGATATGAGCGGCTGTCTCTTGTGATGGCAAAACAATCTTGCTGCTCTGCTCGACGAGTTGTTTTAAAGTGGTTAATGCTGTATCGGCTGCGCGATTGATGCGCGCCACTTGTTTAGGGTTTGCTAGTACCTCGCTCGTTTGAATAGGACTGAAATAGCGATAGTAGATAGGCTGTTCCTCGACGTGCGGCACCCTTTCAGCGACTAACGGTGCTCCTTCTTTTAGCTTAGCAAGGCAGCCGCCGTGGTATTGCGAACAGACATCACCGAGTCCAGTCCGGTTTTCGACTTCGGCGACGTGCGCTATCATAGCGAGTGCTTCATTGGGTTCGCGAAGTCCGAACTGTTCGTTTAGCGCGTATGCAGTCGCTAAGGCAGATGCCCCACTGAGCCCGAAGCCGCATCCTAACGGGAGCGGCGAGTGAATCTCCGCTTTTACCGTGTTCGGTTGTGTGGTTCCGGCGCGTTGACTTAACTTATGGATGACAGCCCGCACGGTGGGAAAATCAATTTCCTGTCCATTAAAAAGGATTTTCGTCTCATCATGCGTAGAAACGGTGACGGTAACCCCTTCCTTCACAGTAAAGCCCATACCGAGGGAGTGCATGCGCGTTGGTTCGGCATCTGGAATAATCTTAAAAATGCAAGAGATATTGCCTGGGGCAAATGCACTCGTCATTTTTTCGTTTTTTTGTACACTGGAGCCCCAACAAGGCTGATGCATTGTTCAATCCACTATAAATGTCGTCGCCCGCCCACCCAAATCCTTTGATGTTTTTCGTATATCTCCGTACCGTCAACGCTTATGTCGTGAGCACTCGTGTGTTGGCAGGTTCGGTTTTCTTGTCCCAGTGGGTGGCAGATAAAAGGTTATCCCAATGGGTGGCGAGTAAAAGGTTATCTTGTCTCATGGACAGAGAAAGAATACCTATCTCGCCACTTTTCACTCCTTGCAGGAGTGAAAAGAAAACCTATCCCTCAACCTTATCCTGCCAATCTATAGATTTGTGCTAAGGTTAACATTGCAGCAGCCTTTATCGGGCTCTTGTAGACAAAAGACCTTTATTGGGCTCCTGTAGACAAAAGACTTATACATTCTGCCGAGGTGGCGCGTACCTCGGATGGAATGCACCTTCTCCGTACTGAGTGCCGCCAATCTTTGCGGCTTGCCCGCCGCCGGTAACGGAGCATCTAGCCCCGTCCAATTCTGGTAGGACATATCGGCTAAACCATGCGCCCATCTGCTGTCGCATGTCAGCAATTCGTGTCTGCTGAGATTTTTCATCAATGAGGTTTTTCCGTTCACCTGAGTCATTTACCAAATCGTAGAGTTCATGGGGGCCATAAGGATAACGGTGCACGTATTTCCACTCTTGCGTCCGAATCATACGCACGGGCCCGTATTCATCGTAGATGACGATTTTTTGTTTGGCATCGTTCGTCTGTCCGGTTAGTACGGGTACAAAACTTCTTCCGGGCGACATATCGTCATTTGGATGGGGGAGGCCGAGATAGTCCAAAAGAGTCGGCATGAAGTCGTATTGACTGACCATGGCGTTGCTAACGCGTCCCTCTGGAATTACCCCAGGGTGACTAATGATGAATGGTACTTTGACAGAGTTTTCGTACATATTCAAGGGAAAAGTGCCGTTGCCTTTATGCCAGAAGCCGTGATGTCCGCAGGAATAGCCGTTGTCACTGCTAAACACAATCAATGTTTCCTCGCGGATGCCTGTCTGCTCTAGCCGTTCTATTATGCGTCCAACATTTAGATCTAGGGCAGTTATGGCTGCGAAGTAGCCTTTCAACGACTCGCGGTTTCCCATGTGAACTGCTGCCCCCTGTACTGCCCAAGCGTGTAAAGCCTCCTGTGGGCACGTTTTAAACGGACACTCGTCGTAAGAATCAACGATATCCTGCGGATGTCCGGTAAACGGTGTGTGTGGTGCGTTGTAGTTCACACTGAGATAGAATGGCCCATCTTGATTCGTGGAGATAAAATCCAATGCATCATCGGTAATGACATCGGTGAGGTAACCCGGTTGCTCCGCCACCTGTCCGTCCCGGATCATGTTCGCATTGTTATATTGACTCCCGCCGGTAGGGAGACAGAACCAGTGGTTAAAGCCGTGCTGTGGTGACAAGCTGTCTCCGAGGTGCCATTTGCCGCTAAGTCCAACGGTATAGTTATTGTCAGCGAGTACATCGGTATAACAGGTTAAGCCTTCAAGGTATCGTGCTGGTTCTGGGGGCATGTTGCCATCGCGTATCCAGTCGTGTACGCCGTGTGCTGAGGGGATACGCCCGGTCATGAGACTCGCACGTGCGGGTGAGCAGACAGGGCTTGTGCAGAAGAAATTCTCAAATCGAGTGCCCTCTGATGCCAACCGGTCGAGATTCGGCGTTCGGACCTCATCGTTGCCGCAACAACCGGCCGCCCACGGTCCCTGATCATCTGTTAAAATAAATATAACGTTGGGTTGATTTTTCGTCTCCATTTTTATATATCTCCGTACCATCATTGCTTAGGTTGTGTCAAATCCGATGTAAATCTCGTCGGAGACTCCTTAGGTATAGCCTTTAAAACTAAACATAAACGGCTCTAGCGGCAGTGGCAAAACAACACTCGCCAACAAGATCAGCCTTTAAAACTAAACATAAACGGCTCTGGCGAGATTTGTACAGGTTTTAGCATAGCAGCAGCCTTTATGGGGCTCCAGCAGACGAAGAAGCTATCGGAAACGCGTTTCCGACGAGCGGTTGACCGTCTTCCACCTCAATTGTGGGAACAAGGACGTGATTCGGGGATTGTGCCTTGTTGTAACAAACGTCTTTCGCCATGAAAATCATGACGAATGCCCGACGTTGGTGTTCGGTGGTGTTCGGTGGCGTCCCGTGAAAGTTTAAGCAGTGATGGAACATGCACTCCCCGGCTTTCAACTCCACGGGTATCCCATGAGTGATGTCAAGGCTGCGTCTTTCATCCCAGGGGTTGGGTGGTGGTTCGCGTCCTTCCTTGCGTGCTGCGTCGGTTTCGGCGTTGAACGCGGTTCTCACTGCGACAGAGAACCGTGCATCTTTGTGACTCTTGGGCATGACGTGCATGCATCCGCTATCTACGGTGGCATCGTCCAAGGCAAGCCAACAACTCACAATGTTAGATGGACTGAGCGGCCAAAAGAAGAAGTCGTGATGAAAACCGAAGTGCCCATTATCGTGGGGTGGCTTAGAAATGACCTGGTCGTGCCAGAGTCGGACTTCAGGTGTATCCAGAAGTGCGCGAGCGGTCCCTGCGATTAACGGGTGATGAATCGTCTGCTCATAGTAGGTATCTCGCTTCCACATATTTACGTATTGATGAATTGCACGCGGATGTCCTGCTCCTCTGTTGAGCCGGTTTTCACGCCGGTCGTGTCCATATTTAAATTCCGGTGACGAGTCGTCGCCGCCGTTATTAAGTTCCAATTCAACCACGGCATCTAATCCGGAGCGCATCGCTTCAACGCCGTCGCCATCTAAAACTCTTCCAAACTTGAGATAGCCGTTTTCCTGAAAAAAATCGATTTGTGCTTGTGTTACCATTTTTATATATCTCCGTTTTCTTGTATATTTCAGTCCGTTAAAGGCTGCTGCTTTGATAAGTCCCTTAGAAATCTCGTTTTTTCGTATATCTCCGTACCATCATCGCCCAATGGGTGGCAGCCTTTAATGGGCTCCTGTATACAAAGAACATTAGATTGGAAATTGGTGACTTCCTGCAGTTAATCCGCCATCAATGACAAAAACAGCGCCTGTGGCAAAGCTCGCTTCATCAGAGGCGAGGAAAAGTGCGGCGTTGGCGATATCAACCGGTTTGCCAATCCGTCCCAATGGGTACCACGGCGTGATTTCTTCCAAGATGTGCGGATTGCGTTTCAGCATCGGTTCCCAGACTTCGGTTTGCACGGTGCCAGGGCAGATACAATTAACGCGGATGTTATCTTTGCCGTGCGACACAGCCATTGAGCGTGTTAAGGCAATAACCCCGCCTTTCGCAGCAGAGTAGGCATGAATTCCTTGCAATCCGATCAGCCCATTAACAGAGGCGATATTGATAATGCTCCCACCGCTATGTTGTTGCATCACGGGGATAACTGCCTCAGAACAGTGGTTGGTCCCTTGAAGTGCGACAGCGAGATTTGCGTGCCAATTGTTGTTGAGGACATCCGCCGTTGCACAGATAGCATTGTTGACGAGGATGTCAACTTTTCCGTAAGCGTCAACAGCATCGGCGATGAGCTGTTTCGCAGCGGAGGCATCTGAAACATCGGCATTGACAAACAGGGCCGTCCCGCCGTGCTCACAGATCTGATTCACTGTCGCTGTGCCGAGTGAACTGTTCACATCGTCCACGACGACGTTGGCACCTTCTTGCGCGAATCGAATTGCGATAGCCTTGCCAATTCCACGTCCGGCACCTGTAACGACGGCAACTTTATCTTTCAACTGCATGAGGTATTGCTCTCTTTTTTCGTATATCTCCGTACCGTCAACGCTTATGTCGTGAATACTCGTGTGTAAATCTCGTCGGAGGTTCCTTAGGCATAGCATAAGATGACTCCCAGTGGGTTGGCAAGTTCGGTATTCCCAATGGGTGGCGAGTAAAAGGTTATCTTCTCTCATGGACAGAGAAAGATACCTATCTCGCCACTTGTCTCTCCTACAAGGAGAGACAAAGATTACCTTATCTTGCCAATCTATAGATGGCAGGTAAAAGGTAGTAAAGCGTGTCCTGAAGGACATGACTTTCTACCTATCCTGCCACTGACGAGATTTGTGTTTTTGTATACTGGAGCCCTACACCGCCTGATGTTTTTTCGTATAGTGCAGCACAACACCAATCTATGCTATGATAACCCTTGTACAAATCTCGTCGCCCACCCACCCAAATCCTTTCTATGCTATGAATCTAAACATCTAAAGGCTCCGGCGAGATTTGTAAGGGTTTTAATATAGCAGCAACTGGCATTGGGCTCCTATATACAAAAAGCCTTTATTGGCCTCCAGTAGACAGAAAAACGAGTTTAGCGCGGCAGCGACACCTGATTCGGTACTACAATTTCGCCTGCAATGATTCCGGTTCTGAGTGCTTCAACAGTTTTTAGGGTTTCTTCTGAAAGCAGAGATGCGTTGTGTTCATCTACGACGTAGTCAACGCCGCCTTCTGCGATTCCGAGGTACCGGGTTCCTGCCCTGAAATTACCATCAATAGTTTCGCTGATGAGCTCATAGACAAGGCTATCAAGATGTCTGACCATACTCGTCAATACCAATCCAGGTGCGAGGTGGTTGCCATTAGCGTCAACCCAAATTATATACTTCTGCTGCATTTTCGCAGCATCAAGGATCCCCGCCCCGGAACCGCCTGCGACAGCAAAAATTACATCAATCCCGTTTTCGTACTGTGCTAATGCGAATTCCTTCGCCCGTTCTGGATTCAGGAAACCGTCTACATTTGTGCTGATATATTCTATTGAAAGCGTTACGTCCGGCTTCACTACCTTTGCTCCGGCAACGTATCCGGCTTCAAATTCGTGTAAAAGTGGTACATCAGCGCCGCCAATATATCCAATTTTATTGGTTTCGGTTTTTAACGCTGCAATTGCCCCGACAAGAAATGAAGCTTCGTTTAATTTATGGTTGATGGCAGCCACATTGGGAAGTTCAAGTGCAACATCGATAATCGCAAAATTGATATCCGGAAATTCAGGGGCGACTTTTGCGAGAATGGCTTCCATTTGGTAACCCGCTGTTATAACAAGGTCTGAGTTTTGAGCCGCATCTCTTAGCTGCCTTTCCAACAATGCCGGATCGGTTTGGTCCCCGAAAGCTTCGGTAAGTTCTATTCCGAGCTCAGCCTCTGCCTGTTTCGCTCCACGTTGAATCGTATCACAGTAATCGGAACCCGGGCAAGCATCCGGATATAAAAGCGTTACACGAATTGGCATGCTGTCCGTTTCGCTTGGCGGCTCAGAAAGGATAACGTCCTGAACCTGACTGCAACCGAGTGTGAAAAGCAGTGCAAGTCCTAAAAAGAGGTATCTTCTGAAGTAAAGTTGGAGTGTTTTGGATCCTACTCCAACATTAGATTGTTGTGTTCTAATTTCCATTCTTTTATATATCTCCGTTTTTCGTATATTTCAGTACGACAACGCCTGATGTTTTTTTTGTATATCTCCGTACCGTCACCGCTTATGCTTTTGAGGGCTCGTGTGTAAATCTCGTCGGAGCCGCTCTAGGTAATGTCTTTAAAAATCAAAACATCAAAAGGCTCAGACGAGATTTGTAAATGTTTGTAAATAGCAGTAGCCTTTATGGGGCTGGTGTGGTTGTCCTAATGTTGTAACGTTTGCGAGATGAAGAGTTTTGTACGTTCGTGCTGCGGATTATCAAAGAAATCGACCGGTGCAGCTTCCTCAACAATTGCGCCTTCATCAAAAAAGAGCACTCTGTCGGCGACCTCGCGTGCAAAACCCATTTCGTGTGTAACAACAAGCATTGTCATCCCGGAATGCGCTAGCTCACGCATGACATCCAAGACTTCAGATATCATCTCTGGGTCAAGCGCACTTGTGGGTTCGTCAAAGAGCATAATCTTCGGTTCCATTGCCAAAGCTCTAGCAATTGCGACGCGCTGCTGTTGTCCGCCTGAAATTTCCGCGGGGAATTTGTGTGCTTGATCTGCAATGTCGACACGTTCTAGTAAAGCGAGGGCGAGAGATTCCGCCTCGCTCTTCGCCATTTTCTTGACGCGGATCGGGCCCATGGTGATATTCTGTAAATTTGTAAGATGTGGAAACAGATTGAACTGTTGGAACACCATTCCGACTTCCCGCCGGATCAGGTCTATATTCCGCAGATCGTCGCTGAGTTCAATACCATCAATAACAATGCGACCTCTCTGATGAACCTCCAACCGGTTTAGCGTCCGGATAAAGGTAGATTTTCCGGAACCGGAGGGGCCGCATATCACGGCTCTTTCGCCCTTTTGAAAGGACGTGGTAACCCCTTTCAGGACATGGAAATCGTCAAACCATTTATGGATATCCTCGCAGATAATAATTGGCTGCGTCGATGAATTTTCGTGTTGGTTCATACTTTTATATCTCTCCGTACCATCGCTGCTTAGGTTGTGTCAAATTCGATTTTTTGTATATTTCAGCCCCATCAAAGGTTATGTATTGTTAAATCCGATGTACATCTCGTCGGAGGTTAACTAGGTATAGTCTTTAAAAATCAAAACACCCAAAGGCTCTGGCGAGATTTTCACAGTCATTATCAAAGCATAAAGCGTTGTGGGGCTCCTGTAGACGAAAGAACGAGATTTTTTGTATATTTCAGCCCCATCAAGGGTTATGTATTGTTAAATCCGATGTACATCTCGTCGGAGACTCCTTAGGTTTTGACTTTAAAGACGATACCTAAGCAGGCTCTGACGAGATTTGTACAGGTTTTTACATTGCAGCAGCCTTTATGGGGCTGCAGTAGACGAAAAGCCTTTATGGGGCTGCAGTAGACGAATTTTTTTTGCGGCTCCTCAGCCTTTTAGTTTAAGCTTTCCCGACTCCGAGCACGGTTTCAATCCTCTGGCTGGCATAAGACATGGAGTAACTGAAAATAAAATAGATGGCTGCAGCGAATAGGTAGACTTCGGCAGACAACCCCTGCCAGTCTGGGTTTGCGAGGATGGTTTTCGCAATCCCCAAGAGATCCAGAAGTCCAATAATAGCGACGAGCGACGTATCTTTAAAGAGTGCGATGAATTGGCCAACAATTGCCGGTATGACAGAGCGGAGTGCTTGTGGTAAAATGATAAATATCATGGCTTGTGGATAGTTGAGCCCGACTGCTTGCGCGGCTTCATGTTGTCCTTTTGGAATAGCTTGGAGTCCGCCTCGCACATTCTCTGCCATGTAGGCTGCTGAGAAAAAGGTTATCCCGAGCATCGCCCGTAAGATCTTGTCAAAGCGGACATCCGGCATAAAAATCGGGATCATAATCTGTGCCATGAATAGAATAGTTATCAAAGGCACGCCACGCACTAGCTCAATATAGGCGGTAGAAATCCATTTGATAGCGGGGAGTGTACTTTGTCGCCCGATAGCCAAGAGCACCCCCATCGGAAAACTGACGATGATCCCGACAGTCGCCAAAATCAACGTTAAGAGCAATCCGCCCCAACTGGTGGTTAGCACGGCATTCTGCCCGAAACCGCGTAGCATTATCATTATCCATGGGAAGGAGAGCAGCCAACCGGCTATAACCCAAAGGCGTGCCTTTTTTCTTCCTCTGCAGAGAAAGAAACAGCCTGTCATGACTACGACCTCGCCGAAAAATAGCAATCGCGTTAAGAGTTCAAAAGGCAGAAGAGCAAGGATAAGCCAAATGCCGGCAATGGCAAAGGTAAATCGGAACGTTAGTCCGCCCCAAATGCCGGCACTCACGCCGGTGAGTGCACTCAGCGTATATAGGACGATCCAGACTTGCCATATCTGATCTCTTGGATAGGAGCCGACTGAGAAAAGCTGCAGGTTGGCAGGAATAACACGCCAATTTGCCTGAGTGAATGCCCACGTCAAAATTCCCTTAAAAACAAAGGACAAAAATACAATCGATAAGCAGGTCAGGAGTGTATTATACCACGTGCTAAACAGATTCTCCTTGAGCCACTGTAAGATGCCTTTTCCAGCCGGAGGTCTAATAATATCGAGTTCTCGCGCTTTCATGCTTTAATTTCCGTTTTTGTACAAGGGTGTTCATTAAATCCGAATCCACTATAACAGGTTGTGAGGCGATTCTTCTTTCGTCTCATCGTCCAATGCGGTTAATCCGGCGGTTGTACCAGTTCATACACGCCGACGTGGTTAGACTCATAATGAGGTAACTCACCATAATCATCGCAAAAACGGGGATGGACTGTCCTGTTTGAAGCATCATGGTATTGCCGATGCTAAATAGATCCGGGAAGCCGATTGCCACTGCAAGGCTGGAGTTTTTTGCGAGGTTCAGGTATTGACTGGTGAGGGGCGGCACGATGACCCGAAACGCTTGTGGCAGGACAACCAGCTGCAACATCTGGTATTCGTTCAAGCCGATTGCTTTCGCAGCTTCGCGTTGCCCTTTCGCCACAGATTGTATGCCAGCCCGCACGACTTCGGCGATGAAAGCACCGGTATAAACGACGAGTCCAATTAAAAGGGCGGCTAGCTCAGGTGAAAGGTTGAGTCCGTCCACAAAGTTAAAGCCTTGGAGCACGGGTATCGTAAAGGTAAACGGCCGCCCTGGCGTTAGAAACCATCCCATCACAGCAACAACCAAAAACGCCGGCAGTGCCCATTTGGCACGAAAGCCGGGGAGTTCAAGTTGGCGAAGTTTGCGCCACCGCAGCAGATAGAGAATAGAGGCTAAAATCAGACCGCTCAGAAGATAAACGAGCCAAGTACTCAACCCGGGTGTGGCCTGTGGCGACGGGAGATAGGCTCCGCGCTGGTTAAGGAACGCGACATCAAAAAAGGTGAAACTCTCCCGGACCTTCGGTAATTTAAGCAAAATCTCGTACCAAAACAGAATCTGGAGGAGCAGCGGGATGTTACGGAAACACTCGATGTAGAGACCGGCAATGCTTCGGATTAACCAGTTGCTAGAGAGCCGAAGTACGCCGACAATAAGCCCCAGCACTGTGGCACAGACAATCCCGATAACACTGACCCGGAGGGTATTGACAACTCCCACCCAAAACGCCTTCCCATACGATTCTGACGGGTCATAGGCAATCCCTTCAGATATCCCGAATCCGGCTTCCTGATTCAGAAAACTGAGATTGAGGGTCAACCCCAGTTTTTCCAGTCCTCGGAGCATATTTGCGTAGAGCAGCCCGGCTAACAGGATAACCCCGAGCAGGAAGAGGATCTGAAACAGGACGCGCAGCACGCGAATATCCCGCCAGAAAGGGATTTTCTCTGATGACGCTGCAGGTAAATTGTCTTCCATGAACTCCTCAATTCCATTTCATTAGGAAAATTTTGACTTTCGCGACGGTTCATTTTACGGTGTTATATTATACAATTTATCGGTTTATCGGTCAATAATTTTTCCGGTGGGATTTGGTTTTTAGTTTTCGGTTTCCTCATGTCCGCGAGGTAGAGTGCCCGGCAAACCGTGCTTCTTTTCTCTGAATCAGGTCTATTGCCAGATAAGGAAATGCGGAGTTCTTGCTTAACCACGGGAAATAGATAAACGAGGAGCGGGGCAGATGCCCCGCCTTCATTCAATTTCAATTAATTGGGTATAACCTAACGGAACGGCATTGAATAGAGCAATCCGCCTTGTGTCCAAGGCTTGTTCACCCCGCGCGGTAAACCGATAGGACTGAGGTTGCGTTCAAAAATTTCAGCGTAGTTGCCGACAGCGGCGATAACCTGCTTTGCCCAATCTTTGGAGAGCCCAAGTTTTTCGCCGACATCGCCGCTCTCGCCTAAGAAACGTTGGATCTCCGGATTCTTCGTTTCAAAAGTATTGACATTGTCTTGCGTGATGCCGTGTTCTTCGGCGAAGAAGGTTGCATAAACCACCCAACTCACTACATCATTCCATTTGTTGTCTCCGTGGACGGTGACAGGTCCCAAGGGTTCCTTTGAGATAGTAACATCAAGGATGACGTGTGCCTCCGGGTCTTTGAACACTCTGCGGCGTGCGGCTAGCTGGGACTTATCACTCGTAACAACGTCACAGCGTCCCTGCTCGTAGCTGCTGTAAAGGGTATCAATTTCCTCAAAGACGACCTGATTAAACGCAATTCCTAAAGCCCGCATGGTATCTGCCAGATTTAGTTCTGTGGTGCTTCCGGCAGTCACGCCGATAGTTGCGCCTGCGAGCTGCTCTATAGAGTTGATGCCGAGTGCTTTGGGCAGCATGAACCCTTGGCCGTCATAAAAGGTTGGCGGTGCGAAGTCAGCCCCGACCTGGGTGTCCCGGGTAAGCGTCCAGGTGGTGTTGCGGATTAATACATCAATTTCGCCTGTCTGGAGGGCAGGAAAACGTTCCGGTGCTTTTAAGGGGACAAACTCCACTTTGTCCGGATCGCCGAAGACAGCGGCGGCGATTGCACGGCAGTAATCCACGTCAAAGCCACTCCAATTGCCGTCTTCGCTAATGAATCCAAAACCGGGAAGCCCGCCGTTAACACCAGAGATGAGCCGGCCTCTCTCTTTGACTTTGTCTAATACACTGTCTTGAGCGGTAGCGAGTAGGGGCATGGCGAGTAAAATTACCAACGTGCACGCGATGGCACGAAGCTGTCCCGTAAAATCTGAGCGCGAGAAAAAAACTGTTTTCCGTTTGTTAAGTGTAATTCTCATCAATCTATTCACAAAATTCTCCTTTACTGGTTATCGTCTTCGCGCGGTTTCAATCCGCACGCATTTTATCGTAGCGTTTTTCCTTCCCAAAGTGGGCGGTTGGACTTGTCAAAAATCTATAAATTGAGCCTTTAGGAACAGTCCAGAATTGATACCAAAACAATTATAGCACGTTCCGTGTGGCTTTTCAAGTAAAAAAATTTGCAGCCCTATGTTCCGTGTTTCCGTGCCATTTTGACAGAAAACAACGGATAACCCTTTAAGAGTAGATGCCGTCCATAATCCGATACACGAAACTTTTAATCGCACCAATTTGGAATCGAAACTAACCCCCCAGCCCCTTATCAGGGCGGCGAGATTGTGCTTTTACTCGTCCCTGTTTGGCATCGAAAGCCATCGCCCAAAATTTGATTGTATTTATCTTTGAAACCGTCTATAATATCTTTGAATTTTTCTATTGTTAGAAAGGAATACAATGTACGACGTAAAACCACGAATTAAAGACCTCCCCGAAGATGAACGTCCGCGGGAAAGGCTTTATAAATATGGCCCAGAAACCTTGAGAGATTCGGATCTGTTGGCACTCCTTCTCAAGAATGGATTTCAAGGAACAACCGCTGTTCAATTGGGCGAACAGATTTTGATGGCGTATGAGGGTGATTTGAAACGGATGGCGGATAGCCGTGCACAGCAATTTGAAAAGATTAAAGGTATCGGTAAAGCGAAGGCGGCAGAGCTCGTTGCAGCATTTGAACTTGGGAAACGGTTGGCACGTTTCCATGGGGAACGTGATAAGATTACTTCGCCTTCGGATGTGGCAGATCTGATGATGTCAAAAATGCGGTATCTCCAGAAGGAAATCGTCTGCGTTTTGTGTCTTGACACAAAAGGCGGAGTTAGCACCAAAGGAATCGCTGGCAACTTAGATGACGAGTTGACATGGGGTAAGAAACTTTCAGAAACAACGGTTTTTGCGGGAACGCTAAACGCGAGTGTTTTCCATCCGCGCGAAATCTTCCGCTTCGCGATTGAGGAATCCGCAAATTCAATTGTCCTTGTACACAACCATCCATCCGGCGACCCGCAGCCAAGCCAAGAGGACATTCGCGCGACGAAACAGTTGATTGAAGCCGGCACGCACATCGGCATCAGGGTGCTGGACCACGTTATTATCGGGGACGGTATTTTTGTGAGCCTGAAGGAGGAGGGCTTCGTTTAACGTTGCGTTGCCGGAGCACCTCGTAGAGAAGGATGCCTGCAGCCACTGAAACGTTGAGTGACTCAATCCGTCCTAACATAGGTAGATGTACCAGATAGTCGCACTTCTGCTTGACTAACCGCCGTATTCCAGTAGCTTCGTTCCCCAAAACGAGGCATATCGGCACCGTAAAATCAGCTTCTGTCCACGGTAGTGCCGCGTCGTCAGCGGCACCGACAACCCAAACCTGCGCTGACTTAAGCTTTTCCAGGGTGCGTGCGACGTTCGTTACCTTTGCTATCGGGACATACTCAGAGGCACCGGCTGATGTTTTGTGGACAGCAGCTGTCATCCCGACGGCTTGGTTTTTCGGAATGAAGACCGCATCTACACTGGCTGCGTCTGCGGTTCGGAGAATCGCGCCAAGGTTCCGCGGGTCTTGAATGCTGTCTAACATGAGCAAAAGCGCGGGCCCGTCTTTCCGTTGGAGTTGCTCTAGAATTGCCGGTACCTCAACATAGCGTGTTCCGCTGACAACTGCAATAACACCTTGGTGCGGCGTAGTGGGCTCTAATATATCCAAGTGCCGTCGTGTGCAGCGTTGGTAACGAACACCGGTCTGTTTTGCCATTGCGATGATTTGACGGATGCGTGCATCGTTACTGCCTGCAGCAATCCAGATTTTTTCGATTTGGCGAGAGCCACTTCGCAAAAGTTCTATGACTGGGTTTCGCCCGACTACCTGTTCCGGCATATCATCTCAATCGCCGCGGACGAATTTAACATCGGGGCCGCGAGGTGTAATTTTAATATCCGGATCTTCGGTTTGGCATTGGACGCAGGTGATTCCCCCAACGTTGGCGGTTTCCATCCGCGGGGCGAGTTCCCTTCGCTTAAAAACAAAACCTAAGATATCGGCTGCCGGGATTTTGCTATCGCAGCTACCACATGGGACAGCATCGCCCCGTTTGACTGCGACTAAGAGTTCTGATGCTTTCATAATAACCTTTCTTATTATATATTATAGCAGATATTACAGTGAGCTGCGCGGGTGAAAACCGCGTCTACCAAGGCAAGGCGTGTTTTCGAGCCTGCGAATCTAAATGTCTACTTACTTGCATCATCTACTATAAAAGATAATGCTAAAGGAAGTACCTTTCTTTCTGTTTGGCAGTTTCGTATTCTGCGTATGCTTTTTTCGCTGAGTCAACCCTAGAAACTTGCGCGATCGGTACATCCCACCAAGATTCGTAACTTGGTACCCGTTGATAGTAATCAACGTTAATTTTGACGACGGTAGTCTGCGGTGCTTCACGTGCTTCGTGTAGTGCTGCTTTTAATTCCTGCAAGGTTGTTACTTCAAGGACGTTAGCACCGAGACTGGCAGCGTTGGCGGCGAGGTTGACCGGCAAGAAATCCCCGGTTAACTGTCCGGTTTCCTCGTCTCGGTATCGAAATCGGGTTGCAAAGCCTTGTGCGCCGGTTAATTGTGACAAGCCCCCGATGCTGCTATGCCCCTCGTTATTGACGAGTACAATAATCAGTTTATAGCCCTCCTGAATTGAGGTGATGATTTCCTGCGCCAACATGAGATAAGAGCCGTCCCCTACCATCACATAGACATCGCGATGCGGCGCTGCCATTTTGATGCCGAGCCCGCCGGCGATTTCATAGCCCATACAAGAGTAACCGTATTCCAAATGGAATTGCTTGGGGTTGCGGGCGCGCCACAACTTATGGAGGTCCCCCGGGAGACTGCCGGCTGCACAGACCAGGACATCTTCAGGCCTCGATACCTCATTCACTACACCGATGACTTCACTCTGACTCGGTAAGGGTGCATGTCCAAGGTGGTAAAGCCGCTCGACTTCTTCTACCCATTCGTCGCGATAGTTTTGAATGACCGCAGCGTAGTCTGCCGGAACATGGTAGTTGGTGACTGCAGCAGTCAACTCTTCAAGCGTGATGCGAGCATCAGCAATAACCGGCAAAGCGGCATGCTTGTAGGCATCAAATTCAGCGACGTTGATGTTGATAAAACGGACATCTGGGTTTTGGAAAGCGGTTTTAGAGGCGGTGGTAAAATCGCTGAGTCGAGTGCCGATAGCAATTACCAGATCGGCTTCCCGGGCTGCGATATTCGCGCCGGGTGTGCCTGTGGCACCGAGCGCACCAAGGTTCTGTGGGTGTGAATAGTGTAGGGCACCTTTCCCGGCGAAGGTTTCACCGACGGGGATGCCGGTCTGCTCAGCGAATCGGGCGAGTTGTGCTGTAGCCTCGCTATAGATAACGCCGCCGCCTGCGATGATCAACGGGCGTTTACCCTCACGAATCCATGCTGCGGCGCGTTTGAGCAGGTTGATATCTGCACGTGGACGCGGAATGGTATAAATCCGTTTTTCAAAAAGTTCGACCGGATAGTCATAAGCTTCCGCTTGCACATCTTGAGGTAGGGCTAAGGTAACGGTGCCCGTCTCTGCCGGTGAGGTGAGCACTCGCATGGTTTCTGGAAGGGCGGTAATTATCTGCTCTGGTCGATTAATCCGGTCCCAATAGCGTGAAATCGGCTTGAAACAGTCGTTAACGGAAACGTCCTGTGAGGCAGCGGATTCGAGCTGCTGCAAAACGGGTGCTACCAAGCGGGTAGAGAAAATATCACCGGGTAGTAGTAGGACAGGCAAACGGTTGATAGTGGCCCCCGCGGCACCCGTGATCATGTTGGTAGCACCGGGGCCGATGGACGTTGTGCATGCGAAGGTCTGCAGTCGATTTTTCATTTTTGCGAACGCTGCAGCGGTATGCACCATTGACTGCTCATTCCGCGTCTGGTAGAAAGGGAACGTCTTGGCATATTGATGCAGCGCTTGTCCGATACCAGCGACGTTTCCGTGGCCGAAGATACCAAACATGCCTGCAAAAAATTGGGTTTGGTTACCATCGCGCGAAACGTATTGTTGTTGAAGAAACTGAATGATGGCTTGTCCCATCGTGAGTTTCCGCGTTTTCATAATAAGCTCCTTTTTTTATTTTTTTGTTCGGATGAGGCGATTTACCATCCGCCCTGTTCTGTGACAAATGCATTGACTTCCGGGAGTGTTGGCATAAAATTGGCACATCCGTGGCGGGTTACTACAATCGCGCCCGTTGCATTTCCAAACCGGGCGGACTCTGCCCATCCCCACCCTTTGAGCATTCCGTAGATAAAGCCGCTGGCGAAAGCATCCCCAGCGCCGAGGGTATTGTAAACCTCTACCGGAAAGGGTTTAGCATGAATGATTTCTCCGTTCTTTAGGTAGACATCTGCGCCTTCAATGCCGCGCTTCACAACCAGTGCCTTTATCCCTGTTCTTAAGAGGGTGTTAATAGCAACAGCCATATCGCCTTCGATGTCCGGATTTGAAATCTGGGAGTGCTCAATCGTGATTTGCGACAGATGGGTGAGGGTTGCGGCTTTGATTTCTTCTTCTGTTCCGATAGCGACATGAACTTGCGGTAAGATTGCCCGGATAACAGTGCCAAAAGCTCTGGGGTCGTGCCACTGATCCGCCCGAAAATCCAGGTCTAAGAAAACCTGGCTCCCGGCGGCTTTTGCTTGTTCTGCTGCATAGAAAGTAGCACTTCGACTCGGTTCTTTACTAAGTCCGGTCCCTGATATGAGAACCGAGCGGCTGTGGGCAATAGGCGCGGCGATGACATCATCAATTGTGAGCTCAATATCGGCACAGTTATCGCGATAATAGATGAGCGGGAACCGGTCTGGCGGTTCTATTCCGAGAACAACAGCACTGGTTCGGTGCCCCGGTTTATGTGGGATGAATTCTGTTTCGACACCTTCCGCCTTCAAAAACTGGAGCAGGAATTCCGCGACCGGATCTTCGCCAACAGCAGTTAGTAGTACGGTTTGGAGCCCAAGTCGTTGAATTCCGACACTGATGTTGGTCGGACAGCCCCCGACGAACGCGCCAAAGTTCTGGATATCCGGGAAACGTACCCCGATGTCGTTGGAATAGAGATCTAACGAACTCCGTCCTATTGCGAGCAGCTCGTAGGTTTGCATCATGTTAGCTTCTCATCTTGGACCTGGATTTCAGACAGGAGTTTCTCTGCCTCAATCATGGCTTTGGTAGGTGCCGGCAATTTTTCGCCAATTGTTAGAATCAGCATATAAAAGTCGTAAGCGGTTTGAAAATCGCTATGGAGATGGGCACTCTCTGCAGCATTGAAATAACAGATAGTAGCGGTAGAACGGGATTCCTCAACTTCAGTTGACAGATTTGCGTAGGCGTAATTGTCTGCCGAAAGGACATAGGCTTTTCCGGCTTCGGTCCATGCCCGTTGCATTTCGAGTTGCCGGGCGAGACGTGCATAGTAGATACCGCCATTTCTTGCATTCCTTCTTGCCGGGCGTTTTTTATTCCCGGCAGCGTAAGCCAATCGTGCCCGCATATAACAGTTAGCTATCAGTTCCAATTCATTCTCTTTGATAAAATTGATTGCCTGTTTTTGATAGAAAGCACCGAGTTTTTTATAGTGTGATAGGCACAGCCGCTTGTTCTCTTGTTGTAGATAAATCTGTGCTTGTTGGTGTATGCGAAGTGCTTCGCGCTCATGTGGATGTTGAATATCGTTGTGGACTTGGTCCAATAGAAATTCAGGTGAGGCTTCCTCAATTAATAAGCGGTAGCTGTTTGCTGCCTTGACGATCGGTTTGACGATAGGTGCCGGAGGCGGCGCGCCTAGAATGGGGCGGGTGCCGGGGTCAGATTGCGAATCCTGTTCATCGTAATCTGCATCACGAACTAAAAAAGCACGCAGGACTGCTTCTTCATTGCGTGGTAATTTCCGAATGAGCTCGACAATACTTTCTACTGTTGGCGCTGATGTATTCAGTCCTTCCACCTGACTCAGCTGCTTGAAAACCGTGTCAACTTTTTCAATGAGTGTGGGTTCATCAATATAGAGACGCTGTGCCTCGTGAAGCTCAGTAATGACGCGTGGATATTCTGCCCGTTGCACGCTCAGGAGTGCGGCGCTATAATGCTGATCGATTTGCGTGAGTAGTTTGGCACTGTGCTTCTCCCGTTCTTCCCGCTGGTATTCCATAAAGAGGTCTTGATTCAGGCGCTCGGCTGCGTCCTTCGATAACCGGAAGGTTTTTCTGTAACGTTCAAGAGCAGGTGCTAAGCCACTTTGTTTGAGATTGACAGTTTTACCCAGCAGCTTCTTTGCCTCAGTGAAGTACTCGTCTTGGCGAATTTGATCTAACTCTTCGTACATCTTATCAGCGGTTTCGTAACGCTTTTCTAGTTCTCGATGGAGTGCACGCTGAAAAAAAGACCTGAGTATCTCGGGGCATTTATCAAGATGTTCGATTTTACTTGCCGCCTTGTTTTTATCCAATTCATCCGGACTTTCACCAGAAAAAGGAAAATGCCCTGTGACTGTTTGGTAAAGAACTAACGCTGTTGCATAGAGGTCTGCTCGGTAGTCATAAGGGTGATAATGTTGCTCCGGTGCCATATAGCGTCGGGTACCGGTCAATGTTGATGCGAAGTCCGTCTTATCGCTGAACACCCGCGCGATACTAAAATCTGCAATTTTGGCATGTTTTTCAGCAGTCAGTAAAATGTTTTGGGGTTTCAGATCGCGGTGCATGATATTTTGTGAGTGCGTCGCCTTTAAACCGTTGCAGATATCTAATCCGATATTGATGGTTTCAATGGCATTCAACTTCCCTTTCTGTATCAACTCATGGAGGCTGGGACCCTCAACATATTCCATCACAATCAAGGCGAGATATTTATCAATTCCGGGTTCAACGGTATAAATTGTTACAATATTTGGATGCCCCGCAATCTTTGACATGGCTTTGATTTCGCTTAAGTAGTAGTGCATTCTATTTTTTTGCTCTCCATTTTCCATATAAATCTCTTTGTGGAGTGCTTTAATGGCAACGATTCGGTCTGTTGTCTCATCATGTGCACGGAAAACAGACGAAAAACTTCCTGAAGCAAGGTAGGCCAATATTTTATATTTTTCTAATATTTTTTCATCGAATCGCATAGTTTCTTATTGTATAGTCCAGTTAATACGAAGTTTTGAACAATTTTTAGCGTGTTTGTGTGATAGCCGCGCTCAATGTTTCACGGTGGGAATGCCCTAATAGCATTCCGCCGGGGCTTGCTCGGTTCAGGTCAGCGTACAGAAAAATGGAGGCATACTTGAAACGAACATAAACTGTCTAAACTTTAGTCCAGTTAATACGTTAGCCATCAAACGATAGTAGAGCGGCAGTCCCTTTTATATTAGATACAGTATTTAATCCTAATTAGGTTAAAGCACAAAGGTGTACATATCTATGCACTACAATACTCTAAAGCATTTTTTTTAAATTATCAAAAGTTAGTTTAACTGTCAAGAAAAAAAATAGTCCGAGCAGCGATTAATTTAGGATGACATCAATACGTCTGATTTTGATTATAGTAATTTTACACTTATTTGAACATTGCGCCCTGCGCCGGTGGAACCCTCGCCTACCCATGCAGGACATGTTTCCGAACGTGCACGCCAAAATGTTTACTTATTTTCATCATCCACTTATATCTCCTATTCGTGCCGGTTTCGGTGATGCTCTCCGTTCTATTCTGCAAGTGGCGGCACTGTGCAGCAAACGGAGAAGGTTTCTTGATATTAGATTGCACGAGCGGTTTGTACAGCGGCTACCAAACTTCGTGCTCTTTCGGTCAGGACTTCAAAGGCTCCGGCTTCAACGGATTTATTATCAACGAGTGCACTTCCCACCCCTAACGCGTTTGAACCGGCGGCGATGAATGCTGCTGCATTTTGGGCATTGATGCCGCCTGTTGGAACGAGTGGTATATGCGGCAGCGGTGCCTTAACATCCTTAATGTAGGCGGGGCCGGCTCCTGCTGCTGGAAACACTTTGACATAATCTGCCCCGGTTTCCCATGCAGTCAAAATTTCTGTTGGGGTAAAAGCACCCGGGATAACAGTTTTACCGTATCGGTTACATACGTCAATGACGGTAGGCTTTGTGACCGGACTGACGATGAATTCTGCGCCGGCGAGCATCACCATGCGCGCAGTCTCCGCGTCTAACACGGATCCGGCTCCAACTAAGACAGCATCCCCGTATGCTGCTGCTACGTCACCGATGACCTGTAACGCGTTGGGGGTTGTCATCGTTACCTCAATAACATCTACGCCGCCTGCGTGAATCGCTCCTGCTGCTTTAATGAGTTCATTCGCGCTATTGGCGCGGATGATGGCGATGATTCCACATGCTTCAATCCGTTGCATCTGTTCTAATTTTGTCATGAAATGCCTCAATTAATCGTCTATTTTAAATACCGCTCCGTATTAACGGCGGGTTACTTAGCAGTTTTTTGGTATTCTTCCGAATTTGTAACAAAAAAGATGATTTTTTGTTGCAAATTATGTGTAAATCTGTTAGAATTATAATAAATAGCTTCTCTACTGAGTGGTATAAATGAGTAGCCAATGGTGTTTTTGTCCATAAAAGGACAAAAAAAATCGTCTTTGCTTTACATCTCACTCTTGCACGTTTGTGCGGTGCTTCCTCATCCGTAAGACACTAAAAAAGAATGGATGTTGTTCCACTACTTCCTTATTTAATCAGTTTAGCAGTTTTGCTTGTCTTCTCCGGCTTCTTTTCAGGTTCGGAGACGGCCCTCTGCGCGCTAACCCGGATTCAAATTGAACGGATCCGCCTGGAAAAGAAAGGTAACTCTGCGATTGTCAACTTTGTCGATAACCCACGCCGGTTGTTTATAACGGTACTATTGGGTAACAACCTGGTTAACGTTGCGTTTGCCATTCTGATGTTATGGCTTGTCGGGCGTTTGCTTCCGGCATCTTCGGAAGCGGTCCAATTGTCAACGGCCACGGTGGTTAGCGTGCTGCTCATGTTAGTTTTCGGGGAGCTAGCGCCAAAAACTTTAGCGATTAAAAACGCTGAGGCGTTTTCGGCTTGGACTGCCCGTCCACTGTGGGCATTCTCGGTTATCATCACCCCTATCCGTTCTATTTTGCGCCTTGTGATTGATTTTCTCGCTCCCATCTTTGGGGGGCAATTCGCGCCCGCGGAACATCTCACTGCCACAGATTTCCAAGAGATTGTCTCTACCTATCATGAGGAGGCACTACCGTCTGATGAGCGCGAAATCGTGACGAACATCCTGCAATTACGTGAGATTGAGGCAAAAGAAATTATGGTGCCTCGCACAGAAGTTGTCGCTGTGCCGATATCAGCGTCAATTCAAGCAACGTTAGCCTGCGCACGTGAGTCAGGCTTTTCGCGGATTCCGGTTTACCGGGAACAGATTGATAAAATCTGCGGTATCTTCTACGTGAAAGATTTACCGTTATTGCAGCACTTACCTCTCACTTCCCTAACAATTGAGGAATTCCTCGCGATGCAGCATGAACAGGCACCTTCTGAACGTGTCAGTGAAGCCGGTACGCTCATTCGTGAACCGACGTTGGTACTTGAGAACCGTAAAATCGGAGTACTGCTGCCACAGTTGACTCGGCAAAAAACGAAAATGGCGATTCTGCTTGATGAATACGGTGGTGTTTCCGGTATTGTCACGACAGAGGATATAGTTGAGCAAGTGGTAGGGGACATCGTTGATGAACACGATAGGACGCACCATCCCCCTGCCGATGCCTGGTATATCCAACATTCTGATTTGCCATTGTCGTTTGAAACCTCAGGGCGCGTGAGCGTCCGTGAAATTAACCAGCAATTCGGCTTAACTCTAAGCGAAGAATGGGCTGATACTATCGGCGGCTATGCCTTCGGCCTCTTCGGCCGTATCCCTTCCGTCGGGGAACGCCTCGTTGATGATAACGGACTTGAATTTGAAATCGCTGCGACTAAAGGCCATCTGATTACGCGGCTATTTATTCGTTTTTTACGCTAAACAGAAACAAATTGAAATTGCTTCTTTTCTCCTTCTTTTTTATCGGTGCAGGCGGCTCCGCACATCTTGCAGTGCTCAGCTCGTTTATCGCTGCAATAGTTGTTTTCCTCATCTTGTCCGCATTCTACTCTGGCTCCGAAACGGCACTTGTCTCTGTCAATAAGATTCGGATCAACCGGTTGGTTAGCACAGGTGAACCCAAGGCGAAAATTGTACACCGTCTAATTGAATCGCCTGATAGAATGTTAGCCATCACCTTAGTAGGAACCAATATCGCGAACGTCCTGCTGGCACAATTCGGTGAACGTCTGACTGCACGAATATTCACTCACCTAAGCGTGAGTCTGCAGGGGCTCATCGCTACCGTTGGCATCACCTTCCTGCTCCTTATCTTTGGTGAGATTTTACCAAAAACGGTCTTTCGTGTCAAGGCTGATAGTTTAGCGCTACGTTATGCTTATCTGCTTCGGGCTTCAGAGTTAATTTTAGCCCCGATCCTTTACCTAGTGCAAAAGGGGGCGCAATCCCTCGTAAAACTCGTAGACAGAAAAGCGAACGTGCCCAGTCCCGATGCCCAACGCGAAGAATTACGGCTGCTAGCAACCATGGGCGAACGTTCCGGGAATCTGCTCGCAGGGCAGCGCCGGATGATTCATAGCTTGCTTGACCTACAAAACCGGACCGTTGCGCAAGTGATGGTACCCCTTGTGGATATCGTAGCCATAGAGAAAAATACCAAATGTACCGATTTTTTGCAAATCGCCTCTGATTCAGGCTTCTCACGCCTTCCGGTTTATCAAGAACAGACGCATAACTTTGTTGGAATTGTAAACCTGTTGGATGTTATCTATGCAGATAGCCCCCCGGAAACAATCGCACCGTTTATCCGGACAGACTTGCACTATGTACCAGAATCTAAAAACATTAACGCACTGCTCAAAGAAATTCAGAATAGCCAGCATACGATGGTATTTGCTGTTGATGAATATGGGGGTATCGTCGGTCTGGCTACAGTTGAAGACTTAGTAGAAGAAATCATGGGGGAATTTGCAGATGAACGCGATGAGCCTGACGATATCCAGCTAATTACCCCGCGCATCCTTGAATGCGACGGGAGAACAGAGGTAGATATATTGTCAGAACACTACGGACTCGCTATTCCGGAAGGTGACTATGAAACGATTGCCGGCTATATTCTTGAACGGATGGGCACGATTCCAAAAACAGGAATGGAACTTGACTTGGGTGAGTCGATTATTACAATTAAGGATGCAGACGCACGTGCAATCCGGAAAATTCAGATCCGGCGCCGGTTGGGACGTTTCATACCCAATTAGCATAATACAACATTATAGTAAACGAAAAAAAATATAGCGTGTTTACCGAAACTATAGACACGCTGCAGCGTGCAAGTAACCACGCAGCCAGCCAACGCATCCGCGAACGTAGAAAAAACCAACTCCCGCAATCACTTTCTCTAAGTCCAAGTCAGAGAAAATACCAACTGCCATAACCCCTTTTGTCAGGGCGGAGTGGCAGAGGCTAACCCGCTTAAACGTCACTTGCGGATAAGCAGCTTCCGTGTGTAGACTACGTTGCAAGGATGAGTTAGATTTGATACCGGTCAGTTTATCTCTAAGTTCTATAAAATCCCAAGCGGTGGTGTCACTACAATTTCCTCAGTCACCATGCCGAACGGTTGACAGCAGATAGATACTACCGTTTGAGCGACATGCTCCGGTTTCAGCATCTGTTCGAAGTCCGGGTGCACCGGAATATCATCCCAAAAGGACGTATGTACTGAGCCAGGGAGGATGGCAGTTACCTTGATGTTATTTTGTCTAACTTCAGCGGATAAGACTTTTGTGAACGCCAACGCTCCTGCTTTAGCGGCGCAGTATGCACTTGACATTTCAAAGGGGACCTTGGCGGCAATTGAAAGAATATTGATAATCTGACCCTGCCCTTCAGCTAACATCGGTGGAAGCACGTACTTTGAACAGAGATAGACACCCTTTAAATTGACATTGAGCACACTGTCCCAATCCTCTGGGGCGAAATCCATAACAGGGCCGAATCGTCCGCCTCCAGCACTGTTAACTAAAATATCCACTTGTTGATAAGTCTCTAGTGTGCGTTGGATGAGTCGTTCTACAGATTCTTTTTGTGTGATGTCAGTAGGGACAGAGATGGCTTCCGTGCCGTTCTGCCGGAGCAACGTTATAACTTGTTCTAAATCGTCGGAGGTGCGTGCGGCGAGTACAAGTCTCGCTCCGGCTCCTGCCAAAGCGAGCGCTGTTGCCTTACCAATTCCTTTTGAGGCCCCGGTAATGATTGCAACCTTTTTGTCAAGCTGCGCTGGAGTGCTCTGCTGAACATGTGGCGTTGTTCTCATTGTCTCCCTCCCTACAGAAATGGCTAAAACGCGAGGAAGTCACGAACGAAATAGATACCGTCACCGGCCCTGGACACGTCTCTACCCCCCAAACGTGCTGTATCGCTTCTGACGAGTTGAGAAACCTCGTCTACCGAGGTAGGGTGCCTTTCCGGGCCTGCACGTTGAAATGTCACCTGATTTTCATAATCCCCGGTATAGAGAACACGTTAAGAGGCTTGAACGCATTGTAGGAATTCTGCACGGGTTGAGTTGTTCTCTCTAAACGTGCCGCGCATGACACTCGTGGTCATTCTCGGTTCTTGCTTTTCAACGCCGCGTGCCATCATACACATGTGTTGTCCTTCTATGATAACTGCGACACCTTGTGGTTCGAGTGCATTCTCTAACGCCTCAGCAATCTCGCGCGTGAGCCGTTCCTGAACTTGCAAGCGTCGGGCAAACATGTTAACAATACGCGGGATCTTACTCAGGCCGATGATCCGTTTCTCCGGTATGTATCCGACGTGACACTTACCCCAAAACGGTAGGATGTGATGTTCGCACAAACTGTAAAATTCAATGTCTTTGACAATGACCATTTCATCATAGTCCTCATCAAAGACTGCTTTGTTCAAAATCTTATCAATATCTTGCTGGTAGCCGCTGGTTAAAAATTCTATTGCTTTTGCGGCACGGTGTGGTGTTTTTACCAAGCCTTGACGTCCTGGGTCTTCTCCGATATCTTCCAAGATCTGTCTAAAGTGTTCTTCTAATGATAATTTCAAAAAAACTACTCCCCATAGTAATCAAAATAGTTCTTTGGAGTTTCGCGTAATCGCAGACGGTGTAAAGTAACGGGTGCGACATTGGGCTGGAGTATATCCCAAAGGACCTTGACGAAGTTTTCCGAGGTCGGATTGAGAGTTTTAAACTCAGGTGTATCTAGATTGAGGTGTCTATAATCGAAGCGCGCGTAGACATGCTTTTGAACTGTCTCGTCGAGTAGGTTCAGACGTGCAACGAGCCCGGTTTTCGCGTCTACCGTGCCTTTCACGGTGACCTCAAGCACATAATTATGTCCGTGGCCTGCTGCATTGTTACACTTGCCGAAGATGTTGCGGTTCTCCGCGTCACTGAGGGCATGACTGTGCAGTCGATGCGCTGCACTAAATTCATAGACTTTGGTTAAGTAAACCATCTGTCGTTCTCCATAATAGTCAACAAATTGGGTTGAATTCTGATATAGGCGTGCCCGATGGAGGAGCCCTTGTGGCAATACAGCAGCGAGCCGGTTCCAAATTTCAACAGCAATGTTTTCATTTGTGGGTTGGAGGTAGGGATTTTTGGAGAAAACAGGGTGCTGGTGGTTTAAGTGCTTATGATCATAGTTGGCAAGTACTTCTGTCTTCAAGACGGCATCCAAGGTCGTCAAATTGATAACCATTCCGTCTTCGCCAAGGTTACCGGTGAGCATCACTTCAAGCACATAATTATGCCCGTGGCTATTCGGATTGGCAGCGGGCCCATAGCATTCAAAATTCTCAGCATCACTCAGTCCAGGGATGCGATGGTAATGTGATGCTTCAAAAGCAGTTTGCCGGGTTATGTAGTACATCGGTTTCCACTGGATTCCTACGGTGGCTGTTAGCGCGCCGGGGTTACCATTTTATCACCGCTGGATTCATATTGAACCGCCATGAGCCATTCGCCGGTGCCGCGGAGTTGGACGTTGCATGCTTGCAACCAGGCTGCCAAGGTAGAACGATCGCGAGCTTCCCATTCGCAGAGCATCCTACCGGAGAGGGTATCGCACAAAACGCGAATGTTTCTGACATCGGCGGTTTCCGATTCGCGGAACCGCTTGAGCAGCCGTTCAACATCTTGGCGTGTCATGCAGGCGATCGCATGGGTCGTGACAAATTTAGGCATAATTTTTTATGCACGCTGGTGCCCGGGGATTTGGAGCAGGTCGTGCCTCGTTTTTCTATAACCTACGGCATATCTCCCTTATCTCAAAGCAGAATAGATATACACTTAGAGGACTACGTGCTTATACGTCGCGAGCAATAGGTGCACCGACGAGATTTCCCCATTCTGTCCAGCTGCCGTCGTAATTTCGGACTTTATCATATCCGAGTAGGTACTTCAGCGCAAACCAGGTATGGGATGAGCGTTCGCCGATCCGGCAATAAGCGATGGTTTCCTTGCTCGGATCAACACCTGCGCCACCGTAAATGGCTTCCAATTCGTCCCGAGATTTAAAGGTACCGTCTTCAGCAACAGCAGTCGCCCAAGGGATATTGGCTGCCCCGGGGATATGGCCGGCACGTTGTGCAGTTTCCGGGAGATCGGGTGGTGCGATGATTTCACCGGTAAATTCAGCGGGCGATCTGACATCAACGAGGTTAATGATGCCTTGCTCCAACGTCGGTAAGATGTGTTCTTTCGTAGCCCGTACGTTGTCATCGGGAAACTTCGCTTGATATCCGGTCTTGGCGTAAGACGGGACGGCCGTAACGAGCTCACGTCCCTCATCGATCCATTTTTGGCGGCCACCGTTCATCACTTTCAACCGGCTTTCATCGTGCCCGTAGTAACGGAATTGCCACAAGGCGTATGTAGCAAACCAATTGTTATTGTCGCCATAAAAGATGATGGTGGTATCATTAGCGATGCCACTGTCGTTGCAGAGCGCCTCAAACTGTTCTTTTGTCAGAATATCGCGCCGGACCTGGTCGCAGAGTTGTGTCTGCCAATTGAGTCCGACCGCGCCTGCGATGTGTCCGTCGGCATAAGCGGTTGTATCAACATCAACTTCAAGCAGTCTAATTCCAGCGTCTTTCCCGTGTTGCGCTACCCACTCTGTGCTAACTAAGACATCAGGATTTGCATAATTAGCCATTTCTTTTTTTATCTCCTTGTCTTTGATTTTTCTTATCAGGCTGTTTATATTATACCGTTCAGAATGCAATTTGTCAAATTTTTAACTTTATAGTAGATTTTACAATCGCGAATGTCTCGATGTCACAATGTCTCAATGTGTACTGATTTTGATAAGCCGTGCTAATAAAGAAAGCCGCCGGGGCATCAGATAACGCCGGCGGCTTTGCAGTGTGACACTACCGATTATAATCGAGTCTTAGGGACGCGTTTCGGTGGCGTTGCTGTGTTGCCAATAGAGGCAGTTTCCGGAATATAGTTGCTGTAATCAGAAATACTCCCGTGTGTCACTGCATAAATGACAATGTTGATAAGCTGCCGGGAGGCAGCGGGTGCAAATTCGTCCAATATCTTGTTCCTGTCCTGATAGTGACCAAAAAACGGTTTCTGCACTGCGCCGTCCATCACGTGTATCATCGCCTCTGTGTCTACGAGTACCGCCAATCTACCATCAATCAAAACGCCCTGCAATTGGCTATACGGTCCGTGGTGAAGGATAGTGTTTCCAATTTTTCGGACAGGAAACCGTAGAGGGCCGTTCAATTCATAGAAACTGTTATAGATGTCGTGATCTTGGGGTATGACAGTGAGGTGGTACTCAGGCAGAATTTGCCGTAGGATTCGCCGTGCCGGTCGCATGGCCTCTTCGGTGTTCCCGTGTGTTGGCATATAGATAAACCCGCCACGGTTGATAACATATTCACGAATGCGCTGCGCCTCCCGGGTAGTATAGCCTTTGGATGGGCGAGAACCTTGTGTCTGCCAGATCGGGTTTTTGAGGCTGAGCGTGCTGTTCTGGGAATTCATAATCGAGCCGGAGATCGGTTCCATGAAGATAATGGGTGATTCAAAAAACGCTGCGTCAGTGATTTGGACAGCATCAACCAGCTGCGTTTGGACACCGGTATGTTCATTGAGTGAGTTGACTAAATAGGGCAGACCTGCCCCAAATCGGAGATGTCCGATGCCGCTGCCTCATATATCGAGGTCCGGATGGAGCGGGTCGTCCAGCCGGACGAGGTTCAACCGGCCGAGTATGTCCTTACCGCGGCCTTGAATGATGGCCCCGGGAGTCCCCTTCGGCAATGACTGTACACCGTTTCCGAGCACAATGTTTTCCGTTACGTCTGACAGGGCTGCTCCGATGTTCGCAACGCCTGCGCCTTCAACCAGTGAGTTTAACCCCCTCTGATTTTTGGTATAGCCTTGGCTGACACCGCCTGCTGCGCCGAAAGCCCCGCGTCCTGTTCCCGTGCCGCTCCCTTCGGCTCTACTAGTACCAAGCCCCGCGTTTAAAGTGCTTGCTGTTCCCAAACCTGCAGGAGCAAGCGTGTCCGATGCAACCCGCAGGTCGGCGGCTGTAGAAAGCGGTTGTGAATCCTGAGTTTTGAGAGACGCTGCACCGGGAACGTTCACCGCCCGCCGTTTCGGGGCAGTTGTACCGGCTGCCATCGCCGGAGCCGCTGGCACCGCACTCAGTGAGGATTTTGCCGGGCGGGCGACAACCGAACGCCGGGATGCCGCCTCAACTTGCTGCGTCACCGGCACCTCCAAATTCGGTGTCGGTGCAACAAATGGCTCCGGGACCATCATCACCCGTGGCTTCGCTTGCGGCGGCGTGACCTTGAAAAAACTGACATCAATAGCATCCTGCTGCGTTTGATACTTGACAGAGATTGCCATATACGCTACGAGGACAGCCACGCATATATGGACGACAAGCGAAACCGTCCAGGCGAGATGTATACGATCTGTACTACGCGATTTCATAATATTCCCTCCGTTGTCTGGCTCCTTTGAGAGATATGGCCCACCGGCATATAAAACTGTCTATTTCCATCTCACCGGCGGCCACTGATTGCCTAACGTGAGTTGAGAAAAGATGCGCGAAATTTACGTACCTATTATTCTAACGATTTTTCAAGTTTTTGTCAACACTTTTATTTTCAAGAACACCGCTGCACGATTAAGTTTGACACGTTGGTAATATTGCGTTATACTATATTTGAAATCACGATTTGGGAGTTGAAGATGGAGGAAAATACTGAACACCTCCTAACGACGCATGGGTTAACACGCCATTATGGCGGTGTCATCGCGTTATCCGATGTTACACTGGCCGTACACCCATCGCAAATTTTTAGCCTCATCGGTCCAAATGGTGCAGGAAAAACAACCTTGTTTAACTGCGTCACTGGGCTGGATAAACCGACAAACGGAACGGTTACTTTTTCTGGCAAGCAGCTTACCGGGCTCCGTCCGGACCAGATTACGAAACTGGGCATCGCAAGAACCTTTCAGAATATCCGGCTCTTCTCGGCTTTAACGGTGCTTGATAATGTCAAAATTGGGCGCCATCCGCGCACCTCAAGTACCTTAATCGGTACAGTCTTGCGTACACCACGTCAGAAGCACGAAGAGACGCATATTACGGAGCGTGCAGCAGAGATGTTAAAATTTGTCGGATTGGATGATGTCATGGAGCAACTCGCACGGAATCTGTCGTACGGCGACCAGCGGCGCATTGAGATTGCACGCGCATTAGCCACGGAACCGATGCTCCTTTTGTTGGACGAACCTGCCGCCGGCATGAACCCACAAGAGACACAGGAACTTATTGAACTCATCTATACCATCCGGGAACAAAACGTTGCAGTCCTGCTCATCGAACATGATATGAAGGTCGTGATGCAGATTTCGGATTGGGTCACGGTTTTGGACCACGGCGAAAAAATCAGCGCCGGAAAACCAGCCGATGTGCAAAACGATGAACGGGTGATCGAAGCGTATTTAGGAGCTACCGAGTCGTAAGTGAAGGGCGTTTTTCATTTTTCTATAACCGTCTGCATGAACTATAAAGAACACTATGCTTGAACTCAGAAACATTCATACCTACTACGGCAACATCCGGGCGGTGCGTGGAATTTCGCTTGCAGTGAATGCAGGCGAAATGGTCTGTCTCATCGGCGCGAACGGGGCAGGAAAATCTACCACGTTGATGACTCTCTCCGGTATTCATAAACCGGTTGAAGGCAGTATCTGCTTTGAAGGTGAAGATATTGTTCAGAATTTGCCGGAGGAGCGCGTCCGTCTCGGCATTTCGCAGGTGCCGGAGGGCAGACTCATCTTCCCTGAGATGAGCGTACTTGAGAACCTGGAGCTCGGCGCGTATATCAGAAACGATAGGGCGCAGGTCCGCTCCGATTTAGATAAGATCTTCGAATTTTTCCCTGTGCTTTCGGAGCGGCAAAAACAGCACGGCGGGAGCCTCAGTGGCGGCGAGCAACAGATGTTAGCCATCGGACGGGCCTTGATGTCAAAACCGAGACTGCTGCTGCTCGATGAACCCTCTTTAGGGCTTGCGCCACTGATAGTCAAGCAGATTTTTGAAATTATTCAGCAAATTAATGCCGAAGGCACCACGATTCTACTGGTTGAACAGAACGCACAGATAGCACTCAGTATCACGCACCGCGGCTACGTCATGGAGACAGGGGAAATCCATATCGAAGGTCCGTCTATCGAGTTGTTAGCGGATGAACGGGTGCGGCAAGCTTATTTAGGAGAATAAAAAATGTACCCAACGTTGATTGACTTCGGCACTTTCGGTATCCATAGTTACGGACTTATGTTAGCAACAGCGTTTATTGTGGTGACGCTAATGTTGCAGGCGGAATTCAAACGGCGCGGTTTTGTAGCGGAGGTGGCCTCGACTATCGTGATAGCGGGGGCCCTCGGCGGCATTATCGGCGCTAAACTCTATTCCGTTTTCCTAGACGGACAGTTTAATTTTCGTGAGCTCTTCTCAGCAAGCGGGTTAGTCTGGTACGGTGGACTGATTGGCGGAAGTGCCGCAGTCGCTTGGGCGATTCACCGTTCACCCAATCCGTTCCTCCCAACGGTTGACGTGATTGGACCGCTGCTCCTCTTGGGCTACGGTATTGGACGCATCGGGTGTTTACTCGCAGGAGACGGTGACTACGGCCCGCCTTCAGACCTGCCGTGGGCGATGGCGTTCCCCAACGGCACGGTGCCAACAGATGTCCCTGTTCACCCCACACCTATTTATGAAACCACGATGTCCTTCATTGCATTCGGCACCCTTTGGAGTCAACGGCACCGCTTTGTGGAGACACCGGGGATAATGTTCGGCGCGAGTCTCGTGCTGATGGGCGTAGAACGGTTCATAGCCGAAATATGGCGGATTAATCCGAAGGTGTTAGCGTGGATGTCCGCAGCACAAGTGCTTAGCATCGCATTGTTCGTTTTTGGCATACTCTTTATTTTTTGGATGCGGCACCGGCCCTCAGTTACGTCTGCCACTGAAGCCGACCCACCCGTTAGCGAACAGACTGAACGAAATTCAAAACCTTCCCGAAGACGTAAAAAGCGGAGATGAGTTTGTCTGAATCAGGATGGACAGAGCAATCGCAGCAGCCTAGAATGCGTGTCACTCTGATTCTGCACTGACAAGGGAGAATAGCGGGGGTGAGGTAATAGACGCGGCATGGAACGCCTTGTGCGCTTTAATCCAACTTATTCCGATTCGTCTTCGGTTGCCACGCACGGATTAACGTTGTCTCCAATAACAGCGTCTCTGCTGCGTCCTCTGTGAATTCTACTGAAAAATGGATAATTCCGCTAAATAGGCGGAGCTGATCTTCGAGCTTCGGGTTCGTCCCACGTGCATAATGCTGTAATAGACGACGACGGATACACGTCGTGGATTCCCCAACGTAGAGACAATCGTGTTTCCCTTCGGTGCCGGTTCTTCGCCATAAAACATACACACCACTCCGTTCTTTCGGCAATCGCAGAATTTCTTGACGCGTAAAGGGGCGCAGGTTACGCTTTAACTGATACTGCGAAACATACGGGTTGACAGTGTCACGCATAGTGAACCCCCTCTTAGAACAGTGTCTGCCTCCGTTGCGCTAAGCCCATCTCCTGCTCTATATCTCGCCACTCCGACACGAGCAGGTTGTAGTCTGACGCACGTTCCGCATCTCCGCACCTCTCATAGTGGGCATACAACACGCGCGCTAAACGCACCGCTGACTCGCTCTCTCGCATCCCAAGCCCTACCCTAACGCACCCCTGAATCCCACCGCTAAACTCTATACCCGACAGATGCCAAACCATCCGCTGACACCCCTCCCACGCCGTCATCCTTTCACTGTGCTCGCGCGCTGCCAACTCTCCGCCTCGCAGCAACCGAACCTGACCTCGTTCCGCGAGCAGCACCTTGTCGTGCAGTGCGGCGATGTCCACGCCTTTCGCTTTTGACAGTCCATCGGCATCTCCGAAAGTGCCTACCGTGTAATCGTGCTGCTGCAGCCACGTCAGACAGAACTGACTCTCCGCATCCAGTTCGCCTGTCTCTTTTTCATGATAAGCCACGATTTCGTGATTGATGTGCCGAAGTGCCTCGCGTATAGAAATGAGTTCTCCGCTGATTCGCGTCACCTGTCGATAGCGGGAGTAGACAGCCATCCCTGGGCCGATAGCGGCTTGCGCCAAATCTACAGGTCTGATGTTTGCGGTGCGTGTGAGCCTGTCAAGCGCAGGTGGCATTGCGGCTTTGAGTTCTTTCAAGAAGGCGTTACGGATGATGAGAGGTGCATCTTCCGGGCGTGGGCGGCACACCAGCAGAATAGAGGAGGCGAGCGCATTTACCTGCGTCTTGAGTCCCGTCGGACGTTCGGTGCGTATGGGCCAAGTCGCCACGATTTGAAAGCCTGCGTTGACGAGCGCAGCGAGCATCGTCTCCCAACCGGTGGAGGCGTTATCCTCGCGTTTCGCGGCCTGCTGTTTGTAGGCGTAGAAGATGAGGGTAGGAAACCTGTCAGAGCAGTCCTGCCGCAGCCGCAGCAAAACTTTGCTGAGCAGTTCTTCAAACCGCTCTCGCGCCCCCTCAAACCTGGGCGCAGCAATAATCTCTTCACTCTTCGGTGTCATCATTCCGCCGAACAACTCTGGATAAGTGTCGCGAAGCAACGGGCGCAGCCAGACGTAGAAAAAGTCTGACAAATCGGCGTAGTTAATGTTGTCGTAGTAGGGCGGATCTGTGACGATAACAGGTCTCTCCTTAGCATGCGGTGTGTTGGTAGCGTCTGCCTGATACACGGCGCCGCTGTTCGCGGTGGCGGGTAAATGCTCAATCACTTTTGCAATCCATTCCACCTGTGCCATCCAATTCTGTGTTGAATTTGAGAAGGGGTTGCCTTCCACGAAGTCCCACGTCATCGGAATGGCTTGGCGTGCGAAAACCGGCGGAATGTTCTCGCCTTGGTTTTCCCAAAAAGTGAAACTGCAGTGGGCTTCAGCAGTTCTCCCGATAGCGAGTGCGAGATAGGTGCAAACCGCATCGGCGTAGCTTTCCTCCGCGCCGTCTTGTAGGATACGATGGCGGACTTCTGGCAACAGGTCGCTGAAAGTGGTTAGTGCCGTGAGTTGGCGTTCAGTGAAGAGTTCATGCCAATGTGTCATGCCGTAACCTAGACTGCTAACCTTTGGCGTATTCATTATGGCTTGCCTTGGCCGCCATTTTGGAATAGCAGCCATTGCCGCTTGCACGTGTTCGTCAGTGGGTGACAGGAACAACTTTTTGCGTTGAGTAGGTGGACTCTCGGCCACTATCGCCGTCATCATCTCCCCCATCTTCCCGCGTTTCGCTTGTTCGCGAAGATAAGCCAATTTAACTGCCGTGCCGCACGCGCAGCAGTGCGCGCCCGTACGCCTCACCGTCGGCATCGGCACACCCGTCTTTGAAGATTGCACCACCCACGATAGCGTGTTGGTGTCTCTGTCCACTACAGGCCTTGTCCAATATTCATTGCCACGCCTCTTTGACAACTGAAAGCTTTTCATCAGCGGCTTCTGAAGCCCGCAGGCAGGGTTGCTGCACGGCACCGTGCGCGCCCAGAGCCACGCCACAACGGTGGCAGCCGTGCCGTCTCGCAACCGCACTGGCGGATAGAGGTGCCCGATGCGTTGGGATGCTTGTTCGCGCAGCCACTGGCCGTAGTGGCGGATGTCGGCAGCCAAGCCCGCAGTGCCACGCCAGCGCTGCTCTGTGACGATGCTGTTGGCTGAATCCGCTTTGAGATAGAGCGGTGGATGGTTATGAAATCTCGGCGGCAATTCAATCATCGCCTTCGTGAGCAGCACAGGGAGTGGATTTAGATCCGAGCCGCGGGCATGCACGCCCAATCGTTGTGCTTCAAGGGGGATGGAGCCCCCGCCACAGAACGCATCGTAGACAGCAGGACCGTGTTCTCGCAGATAGTTTAGCACCGCCCCCGGTTCCTTCTCAAACCGCTGCCGAAAAGCCGTCAACTCTTCGCCGTTGTTGCGTGCCACAGACAAAGCAATCTCGTAGCGTGCCTCGGCTAACAAGTTGTCATCGGTGCTATTTTTCCAAACCACAAGCCGGCTAAGCAGGCGATGGAGCCTCTCGCGTTCGGCGTTCTGCGCCGCTTCGGTTGGGAACTCGGCGGGGCAGTCGCCCGGATCATCTACAAGGCAGGCGAAGATGACGGCGCGACAAGCGGCGAGTGGGCGGCGCGCCCAATAGCGGTGCAGCGTTGAAGGGTGTCCATGTGTCAGCGAGGCATCCTTTGCCGATTCCGCGTTGATGGCTGGCAGCGGGATATTCACCTCAATCAGTTTTTTGCGATAAACGGGCATAATGATGCCTTAGTCCCTCTCTCGACAGGGCTAGCGTTCCTATCGGTTTAGGCTTCGCGCGAAACTATCAAGACTCTCCGCCTGAACGGCGGCGAGGTGCAGCTGCTCAAGGTGTTGTAAATCGGTAATGCGTTGCAACGCCGGTGCTAACGCCTTGACAGTATCTGGTGAAAACTTAGCGCTCAGCACCGCCAATGTATTTTTGATGGTGCTCTCTTTCGCACCTTGTTCTATGCCTTTTTCTAAACCTTGTTCTATGCCTCGTTCCATTCCTCGTTCTATGCCTTGCTCTATGCCTCGTTCTATACCTTGTTCTATACCTTGTTCTATACCTTGCGCGATAAATTCATCGCGTAACAGTTGGAAATATTTAGATTCTCGCATCAGTCCCTCCGGTATCAGACGTTTGAAAAGCGACGCGTCATGCACAATACCCCCGAAAACCGACAGCGCACACAGTAAATCCCCTTGCGTCCCCTCATCCAAACTCGTTCCTGTCGTCGCGGTTATACATCTTTGAAGCCAAGCCGCCGAGTCCAAACCTTCAGGCGGTTTCATCAATGGTGTGAGCGGCAACAGCCCAGGCGCAGCCAACGCCAAAATAGATTCACCTTCTACTTCTATCAGACGGATAACCTTATACTGCAACCGATAGGCGTAGCCACACAGACTATATTCATACACACCCCCATCCCTTCTACCCGCTGACGGATGAAAGTACAGCACATTCGAATACACCGGCAGCTGGTATTCCCCGAGCAGATACCCGTGATACGCTGCGTTTCGCGCCCACATCGGTTTGGGTGTGCTATCTCGCACCTGCAACTCTATGTGTAGGATAGCCTCTTCGTTATCAATACGGATACGCTTGGTGCTATCGACACGCTGCCCGATAACCACCTGTTGTTCCGTGTCAAGGTTTTCAAGCACGTCAACATTGTCCACCCCGAGTATAAACCGTGAGATGTCGTCGGCATGCTCCGTCAACAACTCTTTTGCCATATTATCATAGTCCTGTGCCATAAAATTATTATACACCGGTCCAGTGAAAAATGTCAACGTTGAAAGTTGTGCAGATTCTTAGGAGCTATCCAATATGCAAATGTGTATAAAACGTCATCGTTTTTCAGCTGTGCTTGAATTCGGCGTTGAGGTATTCGCTGTTCTGCCTGACGGCGCGCTCGGTGTGTTCAGAGAACCCGTCTGATTTATCCGCGGTGACGGTGATTTCAACGGTTACGTTTGCGCCATCAGTCTGCAGTGTTCGGACAATCTCGTCTTGGATGGTCTCTATATCGGCGAGGAAAGGCTGTTCTAACTGCAAGGACTTGGTAACGACAAGGCGCGTCGGGCCATTTGTTGGTGTAGATTCGGATTGTTCATCGGTTTCACTGGCTTGAGGTCCTAAACCGGGTTCCGGCGGGGCCGGTTCTACAAGGTGCTCTCCCTTGAGTTGTTTGGCAACTTCAGGGTTTATGAGTACCGCAGTAGTGTCGTGATTTATTGAGAGCGTGCCGACCTGTTCCATAAACCGTGGATTTTGGTATTTTTCATTCTCATAAGCATGGGCGTATCCGAATGTGCCTACTGCAACCCCTTCTCTAATACAAGTTGCCAAGATGTTCCGGTCTCTTAATCTCGGCATGTAGACATGTGTCGCGAGGAGTTCCCAGAGTTTGTCTATCTGAATGTGGTTTTGGTAGATGTCACTACTCCAGACGTATTGTTGCAGTTTTTCGTCAAATATGGCAGTGGTTATCCTGGTGATAATTGCTTCGTCGTAGATGAATTTATCCCGTGCGCGTTGGATTATCCTACCGTCTTCAGCAGGTTCTATTGCGTCTGCCGAGAAGCCGTAGTCGTCTTTCTGCGGGTCGGCTTGGGTAGGGGCAACTGTCCACCGGTATGCTTTGAACAGGGCAGTTGTCACTCTCTCGTCAGCGGATTCAAGTTTGTCCGTGGCCTGATCGAGCCGTGTGCCTGTGAGATTGGTGATTGCACTATGTAGTTCATCGCCATTCATAATGGCGTTCCAAGCGAGATAGTTTTTGATAAGATTTTTCAGTTCGCGTAGCTCGTCCCGTCGTGCTGCGATGAAAAGGAGGGTGTTCCTGAAGGTGCGCTGCGCTTGCCCATCGCTGCAGTATATCAGCATGTTGTGTGCGGCGGCGTGTGCAGTGTTTTGCTCTTTTTCGCGGCTTGGCAAGGATGCCTGCGGCGGCAGGATGACGTACTGAACCGTTTCGGAATCCTTCACCTCAGTTGGTGATGCCGGACAGACTATCACGTTCGGGTCGCGTCCGATGACTTTTTTTAACCGTGAAATGATCTCCCGGTAGATATCATCTTCTGTGTACTGCTCTGCACGATCGTTTGCGACTTTATTGAGGTTCTCTTGCGTATGGAAATAGTGTCTGTCGTCTAGATTATAGAGAAAGTAGAGGTTGCCGGTCATTCTGCGGAGTGCGTCGTTGTAAATTGAGACGGTTTGTCCCGGTTCAACCACACCGAGGTGAATCTGGCGCTCAGAGATGCCCCTGACGGCCCCGGTATTTGTGCTGCCGAGGAAAATCGCACGTGCGAGGCGACGCGCTGCACTGCCAACCTCTATGAACGTTTTAGAGGTCTTATCGATCTGGTCTGTGCGTGACCCGTGGCTGTCGACCTCTTTTACGACTGGGTCCCAATTCCCACCGGATCTGCTGAGCAGCCTAGTGAATTCATCAGCGAGTGCTGGATCGTCTAAGGTGAGATTGCCCGGCATTATCAAAGGCGAGGCGTCCTGTTGTTGATAGAGACGAGAAATACAACTCGCCATGATGCGTAGTACCCCGCGGGTGCGCTGAAACCCGGGGATGACTACCCAATCCTGAGAGAGGCGGTCGAATATCTCCGGATGGATTGGGTAACACGCTTTCATGCGCTGGAAATAATTAGCCTCGCTGGCTTCATCCGGGTACTCGCGCCGTGAATTCTGGTACATTTTCCGGAAGGCATCACAGGTCAGATCTCGTTCAGTCTCATCCTTAATGCCGCGGAAGAGTCGCCGACGCACCACTTGAAAAGCGTTGTCAACCTCTAACGGTATAGAGACGGCATCAACCCGTTCAAGTATCGACTCAAGACCATCCATCACACTCATGCCGCCTTCGCCACCTGCCTGGACGTGCCCTTCCGGTAACGTTGCGACAAGCGTGACATCGTTAGTTCTTTTAACAGATTCTGTGAGCGTCTGGAAAAAAGTGTAGATACTTTCTTGGGTGACACCTTGTACGTTGCGAACGTAAGCGACAAGTTCATCTATTAAGATAACGGAGGGCCCAACGTATTCAAAAAGTTCATCCAGCTGCTTGCCACCGGGGGATATGCCTTCTCGCGCAGCGTCCGCGATGAATTCGTAAGCATCCTGCCCCCCGAGCTGATCTGCCATTCTGCCCCAGAGCGTGTTCAGCGGATCTCCACGTGTCGTTTTATCCGCATCCGTTGTAGACAGATAGGTACCGACAAGCACGGAGACGTTGGCACTGAGCGCTGTATCTGCTTCCCATTCTGCTTCCTGCATGATCTTGTGAACGTCTGCGTGCAATTGTGCGTATTCCTCATCCGGGGGCGGCTGCGTGAGTGCGTCTGCTCCGGTCACGAGATGGTAGAGTGCGATGAGACTATGCGTTTTTCCACCGCCGAACCCGGTTTTGAGTTGAATAACGGGGTCTCCGCCCTTGCTGCCCAGTCGACTCAAGGTATTAAGCAACAGTTGTCGAAGCCCAGGTGTAATGTATGTCTGACTGAAAAAGAGCCCGGCTTCTCCGTATTCAGCAGCTTTCGCTTTTCCCTCAAATACCTCTTGGAGATCTGCCGCGAATTCGGATTTCCGGAAGGTGCCTTCAATGACATCGTTGTTTGGCGATATCACCTGGTGCCATGGCGTGAGCTCAGTCGGCTTTCTACGTGGCAGCTTGGGTTTTACTTCCGTGGCCGGAACTGCACTCGTGAATAATTTATCTCGGATCGCTTCTACCTGCTGCTTCTGTTCTGGAGCATTGATTTGTCCAAGTACCTCTGCTATGTCATGAAGGCGCGCGAGGGCGTATTCCCTAGAGAGGTCTTCAGCACCGGGGTGGGAAACTCTATTTCTTGCTTCTGTTATGAGACCTATTGCACTGCGAATATCCCGGTCAGGGTCAAAACGGTGTGCGAAGGCATTCTGCCAGTACCTCCTGAAAAGCGGCGGGAAATGGTTAATATCTATATCCACGCTGTTTTCGAAACGATCTTCTGTCGCGAGTGTGTGTACCGTTTTCAAGTTTCGAAAAACAAATGGACGCATCGCATCACGGTAGAGGTTGAGTGCATTATAGAGTGCATCTTGGTTAGGGCGGTTTGCGTCTGGCACGTCTGTCATTCTCCTAAATGGGCTTTTTTTCATCATAGCAGCAATTGCAAGTTTTGTCAATCAAAAAATGGGCATCAGCACGAGCGTCCGCTAAAATCGGAATGATGTGAGGGCATGAGGTTTTGCAGGCAGTGGCAGGATAGGTAGAGTCTCGTATCCTTTAGGATACGATGTCTCTACCTTTTACCTGCCACCCACTGGGCTTGAGTCTCTCCGTTACGCGGCAGCATAGCGGGCAGGACTTGCAGCATAGGTGCTGTCAAACCGCTGCGTCTACTCACGTACTTGTCCATCGCCGTAGATAATATATTTGTAACTCGTCAGTCCTTCCAATCCCATAGGACCGCGCGAGTGGAGTTTCTGGGTACTGATGCCGACTTCCGCGCCGAGTCCAAATTCGTATCCGTCGGTGAAGACGGTGCTGGCGTTGACATAGACAGCTGCAGAGTCAACTTCCTTAAGGAACCGTTGGGCGGCGGTGTAACTTTCCGTGATAATAGCATCCGAATGATGCGAACCGTAGGTTTCAATGTGCTCCATCGCCTGCGCTAGGCTGTCAACGATCCGGATGGATAAAATGTAATCGAGGTATTCGGCGCGCCAATCGACTTCGGTTGCGTTTTTCGCTTGTGGGTAGTGCTGGCGCGTCCGTTCGCAGCCGCGTACCTCTACGTTTGCATCGCCTAGCTGCTGCACGATGACAGGAAGGAACTCTTCCGCGACGGCTTCATGGACGAGTAACGTCTCTAACGCGTTGCAGACAGCCACTTTATACCCGACTTTGGCGTTCATACAGATTTTGGATGCCATCTTGAGGTCTGCGGCCGCGTCAACGTAGATATGACATATTCCATCCGCGTGCCCCAGGACAGGGATTTCTGATGCTTTCATCAGGAACTGGACGAACTCATTGCTGCCGCGCGGGATGATTAAGTCGATATATTCGGGCAGACGGATAAGCTCATAGACTGCTTGTCTATCCGTAGTTTCAACGAATTGGATGGGGCCCGGAATCCCCATATCGGCTGCTGTTTCGCTGAGGATGCGTGCAAGCGTCGTATTGGAATGAATTGCTTCTGAGCCGCCACGGAGGATGACACCGTTCCCGGATTTGATACAGAGCGCGGAGACTTCGACCGTCACGTCAGGACGAGATTCATATACAACGCCGACAACGCCGATGGGTACGCGGACAGTGCCGATTTTTAAGCCGTTGGGTCGCTCTGCCATGTGAATGACTTCTCCGATAGGATCCGGAAGTGCAGCCACTTGTCGGAGATTGTCTACCATCCGGTCCATTTTTTTATCGTCGATCAGGAGACGTTGCATCAGTGGCGCAGCGAGCCCCGTTTTCTCACCGTTGTCGAGGTCTATACGGTTCGCGTCTTGGATTTTGTCTTTAGCGTTAGCGAGGTTCTCTGCCATTGCCAAAAGCGTGTTATCTCGAAGATCTGCGGAGCTGCGTGATAAGACACGCATCGCTGCTTTTGCTTGTTTTGCTTTTGCTTGAATGCTATGTTGAATGGTTTTGCTCATTTGATGCCTTCCTTTGTGTTGTTATTTGTCAATCCATCGTCAATTAGAACTAAGTTATCCCGATGGATAATTTCATCGTAATCCCGGTATCCGATGAGTTTCTCAATATCGCATGTCTGCTTTCCTACTAGTTGTGCCGTTTCGGTTGCGTTATAGTTGACAAGTCCCCTTGCGAACTCAATTCCGTTTTGAGCGATGCATGAGACGGTATCGCTATAGACGAAGTCCCCTTCGACTCGGTGTATGCCTGCTGGTAGCAAACTCTTGCCGCGTTGCACGAGGGCATCACGTGCCCCGTTGTCAACGAAGAGCTTACCTTTTGGCGGGCGAGAATAGGCTATCCACCGTTTGCGTCCGGATATGCGGCTTTGCGGTAAGAAGAGGGTTCCGAGGGGTGCCTCGTTGAGCAAGCGCGTTACGACCAGCGGTTCTCCACCGTGTACGATGGCGACCATTTCTCCGGAACCAGTCACAATTTCGGCCGCACGGAGTTTTGTCACCATGCCACCGGTGCCTGCCGTTGTGCCGGCATCGCCTGCGGCATCCCACATCGCGTCTGAAATAGAAGGTACGGTATCAATCAGTTGTGGGTTTTGATGCTGCCTCGGATCTGCCGTATAAAAGCCAGCTTGATCAGAGAGAATGACGAGCAGTTGCGCCTCGGCGAGGTTCGTCACATAGGCAGAAAGGGTGTCGTTATCGCCCACTTTAATTTCCTCTACAGCGACGGTGTCGTTTTCATTAATAATTGGAATTGCCCCCAATTGGAGGAGAGTGCGGAGGGTGTCGCTCATGTGAATGTAACGCTGCCGGTCGGTGAAGTCATCCTGTGTGAGTAACATCATCGCGGTCCGCTGTCCATAGTCCCGAAATCGCTGTTCATAGGCAGCCATTAACTGAATTTGGCCAGCGGCTGCAGCAGCTTGGAGACCGGGGAGTGTATGTGGACGTTGCTTCAAACCGAGTCTTGGCCAGCCTGCAGCGATCGCCCCCGATGTGACGAGGATCACCTCAATGCCAGTCTGTTTCACTATCGCGAGGTCATGCACAAGTCTATCGAGCGCGGCTTCGCTGAGATGTGTCCGGTCGGTTAGCGTGCTGCTGCCTACCTTGACGACGATGCGTTTCACGTCAGAGAAGTTTCGGGTGGCCGGCCTGTGTGTGCGGCTATTGTTAATATCTATACTCTCATCTGTTGCTGTTACGTTCTGTTTGCAGCGTTCTTGGACTGTAGTCGAATTCAAATTCATCAATCTGAACTGTTTCTCCTTCGCTTGCGCCGGCACGTTCCAAGGCGTTAATAACGCCCATTTTTTTGAGTTTCCGGTAGAGCAGGATTAAAGCCTGCTCGTTTTCCATATCAGTCATGAGTACAGCGCGCCGGGGTTCTGCGCCGCTGATAACGAACCCACGTTTAGTTTTGCGGAGGGTAAACCGTTGTCGCCGTTCGGGTTCAACTTGAGGTTCAAAGGTGATATCGGTTTGGGCTTGTTCGCGTTCGCGCACCTCCAGTTTCTGTAATAAGCGGTATGCGGTGTGCATAAGATGGTTCACGCCCTTGCCGGTAATTGCTGATATCGGAAAAACAGGTCTGCGCCCGAAATATGCTTGTAAGCGGGCCAGATTCGCTTCTGCTTCTGGCATATCTATTTTGTTCAAGGCGATAATTTGCGGCAGTTCGGTTAATCTGTCGTTGTAGTGTGCAAGTTCACCGTTCAGTTTCTCGTAGTCTGCAACTGGATCTCTGCCATCTGTTGCCCCGAGGTCTATGACGTGGATGAGCATTTTTGTGCGTTCAATATGTCTTAAGAATTGGTGTCCTAGGCCTGCGCCTTTGTGTGCGCCTTCTATAAGTCCGGGGATGTCTGCGAGGACGAAGTTCTGCTCTCGACTGATTCGGACGACACCGAGGTTCGGTTTCAGGGTTGTAAACGGATAGGACGCGATTTTGGGGGTAGCGGCAGAGGTTCGTGCCAAAAGTGTGGATTTCCCCGCGTTGGGATAGCCGACTAGCCCGATGTCCGCGATGATTTTGACCTCCAATCCGATGTCGCGTTCTTCGCCAGGCTCCCCTTTTTCTGCAACGCGCGGCGCTTGGAAAGTACTGCTTTTAAACCGTGCATTCCCCTTTCCGCCGAGCCCACCATGCGCAGCGATGACCTGCTGGCCAGGCACCGTCAAATCCGCGAGGAGCTCTTCGGTATCCAAGCTTCTGACAATAGTGCCGACTGGGACGTTGATGATGCGGTCCGCGCCGTCTGCACCTGTTCGCTGCTTTCCGGTGCCGTGTGCACCGTTGTCAGCGACTTGATGGGGGTTGTGGTGCAGATCTATGAGGGTGCTCATACCCTGTTTTGCTTTGAAGATGATATTGCCACCGTTGCCGCCGTCACCCCCATCAGGACCGCCACGCGGGACGTATTTTTCACGCCGGAAGCTGATGCACCCGTTACCACCTCGCCCGCCTTTGACGTAAATTTTGGCTGTATCCATGGCTCACCTGCACTTTAGTGTTGTATGATAGCGAATTGAGCAATCTTGTCTACAATTCTACAATGTTGAACAACACCGCACGTCCGTAGTTACGCTCGCAAATGCTCAAAACCTGCATCTGTGACTGCCTGTATGAGGTGTGCCAACGTAATTCGCGATTCGTCGTAACGGACAACCGCTTCGCCTTTTCTGAGATTGACTTTCGCACGTGTCACCCCTTCAAGCTGCGTCAAGGCCTCTGTCACAGTTTTGACGCAATGCTGGCATGACATGCCGCCAATTTTTAATTTTGTTTTTTTCATTTTTGTCTGCTACAGCTCCGGTGCCTCCTATGATTCATAATTATCGTTTGGTCTCCGATGGAAAATTACGTTGGCACGCTGGGCACGTCGGCGTATCCGTTCGGATTGCTAATCCGCAGTCAGGGCAGATGCGCTTTGTCTGCAACCGAGTGATAATTCGAGATATAAGAATGACTCCTAAAAAGAGGATAATAAGTAACGCAACTTCCCAAAAACCGATACTCACTGCTTATGCTCCGTCAGTTTCTGCTAATTCTCGCAAAATGGCGAGGTTCTCCTTGTGCATCGTTTTCATCTGTGGTGTTTCAATAATCAGCGGTACTGCTGCAAAACGTGCATCCTTAACGATAAACGTGAAAGCAGCATCACCGATATTGCCTTTGCCGATGTGCTCGTGTCTATCAACCCGGCTTTGGTATTCCGATTTTGCGTCGTTGAGGTGAAACGCGCCCAACCGTTGTAACCCGATAACATCGTCAAACTGCTTGAAGGCAGCTTCACAATCTGCTTCGGTGCGTATATCGTAGCCGGCGGCGAAGACATGACACGTATCAAAACAGACACCGAACCGTTCGGGATATTTGGACATCGCGATAACATCGCGGAGATGTTCAAAGCGGTAGCCGAGATTTGTTCCTTGTCCTGCGGTGGTTTCTAACAGGACTGTTACATCCGGGGCTTCGGTAGTTTCAAATAACAGGTCAAAACTCTCACTGAGCATCTTCAATCCGACGTTTTCGCCTTCGCCGAGGTGTGCACCGAGGTGCGTGACGATAGAACGGAGTCCGAGTTCGGTAGCGAGTTCCATCTGTGCTTTGAACCGTTCACGCGACTTCGCGAGGACCTCCGGTTTAGGTGATGCTAAATTGCTGAGGTGTATATCATGCGCGACGACATCGTGAATTGGAGAGTTATTCCATGCGTCCTTAAACTTTTCCACGACATCTGGTGCCAGGGGTTTCCCTTGCCATCGGTTAGGGTTTTGCATAAAAATTTGTATGGCATCACAGTTGAGTTCGTCGCCATTATTAATGGCGTTATGCAAGCCGCCAGCTGTTGAGACATGTGCTCCGAGAATCATATTTTCTTCCTATCTCTTTTTTTCCCGTCATTATGGAAAGTTATCACGATGGAATTTAGGTTAAACTTCGTGGCTTGTCGATTTTTCAATTTCTGGTACCGGTTGCGGGTTCGCAAAATGTCAACGTGCACGACTAAAGTGTTAACGAGAGTCACCGATAAGCACAGTTTTGACACCGTTGTGTGCCGCCGCGTTTTCAAACGCCGCGATGCCCGCCGCAATGGGGAACCGAGCTGTCAACAACGCATCGAAGTTAATCGCTTTCTCTATCAGGAGCTGCCGGGATTCTTCTAGGCTTGCGCGCGAAAACGCCCAGGATGCCATCAGTTTATGGCCATCGTAGTGAAACTGCTCCAAGTTAACTCGGAGTTCTTCCCCTTCGGGCGCGAGCCCGAAAAAATTGATGCTCCCGCCCCGCCGCACCACTTGAAAAGCGAGTGCGACGGCTTGCGCATCATTCGTGGTTGCAGAGATGACGGTATCCACGCCGCCATTCGTAATCTGACAGAGTCTCTCCACATCGTCGCTGGAAGTGCCGAAAGTCGCATCCGCCCCAACAGCATCTGCAACATCTCTGCGGTGCTGAAGTGGTTCAAAGACGTAGGTTGCTAAGCCGCACCGTTTCGCTAACTGCGTAAACATCAACCCGATCGGTCCCGCACCGAGGATGGCAACTGAGTTTTGGAAAGGGGTTTCGTCCATTGCGTTGAGGCAGCATCCGAGGGGCTCAAGGAACAGGAGTTCTTCTGGTGGGATGCTATCTGGTACGCTGATGAGTTTACCGGTATCAACGCCGTGTTGTGGCATGCGTATGTACTCCGCGTATCCGCCATCAATATCGTGTCCGATGCCTTCAATTGCGTTGCAGTACTTATCATGGTCATTTTGGCAGTCCGTGCAAACGCCGCACGATAGCATCGGATTGACGGTAACCCGTTCGCCGAGTTTGACATCGGGGTGGCGGCTTTCAACGATGACACCAGCCAACTCATGCCCCATGACAACAGGGGGCGCATAATCGGACACATCGCCTCTGAGTGCGGCAAGGTCGGAGGCACAGATGCCGCAGAGTTCCATTTGGATAAGCACATCCCCGGGCTCCAGCGTCGGAATCGGCTTCTCTTGTATGCGTAATTGCTGAATTTTTTCAAAGACAACAGTTTTCATATTTTTGGTGGCCTTGGGTCAGAGACATCTGACGGAAAAAAGTGCAGCTTTGTTTCCTGTGACAACGTCTCTGACGTATTTAGCGCTTAGCGAATCGGCACACGATTTTTTATCCGGAGCCTGTTACGCTTCAAATTCATAAGGCACTGTTTCTGCCTGATGTGTCTTAGAGGATTTTTCTGCTAGGTCCATGACGGCGATAACACGACGAGCGGATTCCGGTGTTACCAGTAACGCCTCGCCTTCGTTTAGATGTGCTACGATGTTTTGATAGTAATTGGGGCCCGGCCGCCCATGGAATCCTACCATCTGCTCTTTGGGGTGCCCTTCAACTTCGGATAAGACTTTAAATTGCCCGTCGCCGGAGATGATTGCACCGTGCGAACCGAGCAGTTTCCAACGGGGTCCGCCGATTTTAGCAATGTTGGACATCTGGATATTTGCCATGCAGCCATCGGCGAATCGGATGATTGCTTGTACGTGGTCTTCGTTGGTAATGTCTTGCCAGACAAGATTGGGTTGGTAGAAACCGGTGATGTTCACCATCGGTGCCTCAATGATGTTGAGGAGCCAATCGAGATAGTGCGCACCCCAGTCGTAGAATTGCCCGCCGGAGATGGCTTTGACGCTCCGCCACCAATTCGGATTCGGGCTGCCGTATCCACCGCCCCACATCTCCACATTGAATACCTTGCCGATAACCCCCGAGTGCACCAGCTCACGGAGTGTCCAAAAATCGGCATCCCAACGACGGTTGTGGTGAACAGACAACATCACGTCGTTTTCTTCGGCTGTGCTAATCATCTCTGTTGCTTCAGCGATGGTAACGCACATCGGTTTTTCTACGACAACATGCTTGCCTGCCTTGAGACTTGCTACTGTCGGTTCACAGTGCAGGCTGTGCGGTAGCACATTTGCGATGAGCTGGACATCGTCGTCTGCGTTGAGCGCCTCGACGCTGTTATAGGTGCGGATGCCCGGAAAATCCTGCCTCGCGGCCGCAGTCCGCTCCTCATCAATGTCGCACACAGCTATACATTGAATCCCCTCGGTGCGTTCCATCATATTTGCGTGGGCTTTGCCCATATTAAAGGCTGCACCGTAACCGAGGACGGCACCTCTGATTGTATCTGCCATTTAATGTGGCTCCTTTTTTTATCTATAAATATCTTATTATAGCACAGATACAAGAATATATCAAAAATAAAGATGCCGATATCGGGTCTTTCTTAAAGAAGGGAGCAGTTAACGAAGCAGTTGAAAATTCATTATTGCGAACCAGAGGAGCACCGTTAAAAGCACAGATTTTCGCATATTTAGTTAGCGTGGTGACAACCGCTTCAAGCATTTGGAAACGTGAATCAAGCTGAATTGAAAAAGGCAAAACGACCCCAGGCGATGCCAATCGTCGCAAAAGCGATAATGACGAAAACGATAACCCAATTCGGTTTTTTCGCCAATTCTGTAAACGCTTTTTCGCGGTTTGATAAAAATACCTATGATAATCTCTAATGCCCGATTCATGAAACCCACCTTTTTCATCTCTCCAAATGAACTTGACTTTTTCTAACCGGTAATCGAGCTATTTCAGACTAAGTGCCGCTGTCGAATCTCGTGCCAGGGCCCGGTAATAGCAAGCGTGATGCCCGGATTCTGAATGTTCACAAATAACGTCGTACCATCAGGTGAGAATGTTGAACCGGCAAATTCAGACATATTGCCGGCATTCCGCGCGAATTTATAGACGTGCCCTTCCGGGGTTACACCGACTAGGAACTCCTCTTTAGGACCGTCTTCACAGACAATCAGATCTCCCCAGGGTGCCACCGTTAGGTTATCCGCATTCTCAAGTAGATTGCTATCGTTCGGCTCAATGAAAAGCTCAAGGGTGCCGGGCTGTTTTTCTTCTCGGTTTGTGCCTTCATGAGGGCTCGGGGTATATCGCCAGATTTGCCCTTTTTTGTTGAGTCCGCCATTTGTGCAGGCAAAATAGATGTCCGTACCGCTGGACCACATGCCTTCGCCGCGTGCAAACTTTGCTGCGTCTTTGCCTTCAACACCCTGTTTCCGCAGATCATCTTTAGGCGACTCGACGTTGTCAATATCAACCCATTCCACGTCCATCACTTGTCCCACTGGCATGGGCTCGTACGTCCACGGGAAGAGTGTTTGGAGTCGGCTTTTCCAATTTCGGGTATCAGCGCCCTTGATGTTTCGGATTTTGAGTGCCTGCAGGCGGCCGCCTTTGGCAAGTTCACCGGGCGTTTCAGGGATAAACCGGTAGATTAATCCATCTCCTCTATCTTCGGTTTGGTAGACGATGCCGCTTCGTGCATCCACGGCAATAGCTTCATGATTAAAGCGCCCCATTGCTTTAAGAGGTGCGGAAGTTGTTAACCCAACGGTAGCAGAGACAGGTACTTCAAAATTGTAACCGTGGTCCTGCTGATACGGCTTTGTTGCCTTTTGGACGGTTTCCTCACAGGTTACCCAGGTATTCCAGGGTGTCGGTCCGCCGGCGCAATTCCGGAGGGTGCCTGCGAGGCTCAAGAAATGCTTTTCCATCATGCCCGTCCGCGTGTCATAGACAATTGTTGTGGTGCCGCCAAGGCCGGGCAGCTCTCCAGACCCTATCTCGTAGAATTTATCAATTTCGGCACGCTCAATTTTCTCGTTATTCCATCCAAACGCTCCGACGGTTTTATCGGTAGCGTTTAGTTCATGATTTCGAATCAAGATCGTCTTTCCATTGGGGCCAGGAAACGCCGCCATACCGTCGTGTTTCCCTGGTACCCACAGTCCGTCGTCCATCACTTCCCCTATCCTTGAAATACCGACGGCGGTAAACCTCTCCGGCAAATCGAGGAGCTCGTTTGGAGTCGGCATAAATTGGTACGGCGGCTCAGGTCTGAAGCCAGGGACATGGTTTATGAGGGCACGACTACACCCTAAAAATCCCATGCTGACTGCAACGGACGCGCTGGCGAGCACGCCAGAACGAAGAAACTGTCGTCGAGATAATTTGCTTTTCATGGTTTTCCTCATCTAGTGTTAACTCGTGTGGTAGCAGTAATTGAACTATACTTTTGGTAAAGTTTAGCATTTAAATGTTACAATCATTTTGAGATTTTTGTAAAATTTTATGACAATTTTTCGTCAATGAAAGTCGTAAGGGCAATCTGTTGTGAACGTGCGCGTGCCCATCTCGCTAGCGCCGTTCTTTCGTAGAGTAAAGCGAGAATGTGTCCTTAGTGAGGTTCACACCAATAACACCTTCTCGCTTCAATACGATAAGAAGCTGCTGTGCCGCGTTCGAGGTGCTGATTGATACCCTTTTTTTCAGGTTGTCTCTCTAAGTGTGCAAGGCTTGTATGAACGCTTCAAAACTGGGTGTCTCAACGGCGATGAGATGCAGCTGCTTGAGCCGCACCAGGTCTGGTATCGCTTCAAGGTGCGGTTGAGTCGTCTGCATGTCGCTCTGCGGGAACCGTGCGGTGAGCACCGTGATGACGTTTTCTATCGCCGTCCGGCGTGCACCTTGTTCAATGCCTTGTTTGAGTCCTTGTTGCACGAGGACTTCTGCCATGGTTTCTGCCATCTGTTTTACCTCCATCTTATCTTCTGCGAGTTGCTCCACTAATGCTACTAAGCCACTTTGTTCTGATAGCGGCCGACGATGCAAGATGAGTAGCAAGAAATAGACTATCGCCTCACGCCGCTGTTCGGCACCAACCGTATCAAACTCATCAAGGTGCGCTATCGCCGTGCGTAACGCACCCCGAATCCCCGCCTCGTCTGCTCTCTCTTTTTGCAGCACCGTCAACAGCCACCCGAACGGATGATCTGTTTGAGTCAGCGTGGCGACATCGGTTTGCTTCACGCTCAAAAACAACGTCTCAAAAGCCGGAACGAACCGGGCGAGTTCAGCAGGGATGTCTATCAGTGCCTCAAGTGTCAGCGGGGTTTTCCACTGCTGCTCGCCGGTATAAAACACTACCGGCAATATCGGGGGCAACCGTCGTGCCTGTTTGGGCACCTTGTCGTGTTCCCATTGCCTGCGATGTGCGTCCCAAATCAGCATCATATAAAACAGCACCCGAAACCCCATCGTCGTATCCACCGTCGATTGATGTTCGACGAGCAGATAGATGAGCAGCGCCTCCGTGGCTGTCTCGGTTCTAAACGGGACGCGGAACACGCTATCCGCTTCTTGCTCCCGCAGCACTTCTGGCAGCAGGCTTCTCGGAAGTGGAACGAGTTGGCTAAAATCTATGCGTTCTGCGATGTCAGCGGCGACGATTTCTAGCACGCCTCGGACGTTTTCGCCGTTTTGTAGCAAGCGCCGCACACTTCTGTCGGCGAAGTGTTCAACGCGTCCATCAAGCAGCGCACGGATATGCTGCATCTGCGTGTCCACGGCTTTGGTTTCTTGCGTCATTTCTCTCCTCTATGCCGGCGGACTGTCGTTTGGCAGCCCGCCGGTGAAAAGCGGTGAAGACTTAACTCAAATTATACCACTTTTGGCAGTAAAGATGCCACCCTTTTTTTTAGGTTGTGTTCAGCCAAACCTCTAAAAAAAAGTTTGACTTTTTTATCGCACTGTGGTATACTTCTTTGAAACGATGAAAAAGAACTTTACTTTATGCTGTTTTTTTAGGGCTCATTGTGGCACTTTCCAGCATACCTCTAAAAAAAAGTTTGACTTTTTTTACAATCTGTGGTATACTTCTTTATGAGCCAAGTGGAAAACTCGAAAAAAAACGAGCAGCTTGAATCAGAAGTGAAAAAAAGTTTGACTTTTTTTACAATCTGTGGTATACTTCTTTATGAGCCAAGTGGAAAACTCGAAAAAAAGAGCAGCGTGCACCCATGCAGGCAAACAAAAATGACTGGAGGAAGTCAAATGAAAAAGAGGTTAACGGTATTCGGTTTATTAACTCTTCTGGTAACGAGCGTTTTTCTCCCTGTTGCGTCGGGTCAGTATCCGGAGGAGACACAGTTGGGTTTACCCGATGGGGCGATTACGCGCCTCGGCAGAGGCTCGGTAGGTGAGGTAGCATATTCGCCGGATGGTTCTCAGCTTGCAGTAGCAAGTGGCATCGGTATTTGGCTGTATGATGCGGAGACGGGTGAGCCGCTCGACCTACTCACAGGGCATACGGGGGTTGTCATAAGCGTAGCGTTCAGCGTAGATGGTAGCACGCTCGCAACTGGGAGTCAGGACAGAACCATTCGGCTGTGGGATGTCAACACAAGCAAAACCGTCAAAACTCTCACCGGGCATACAGATATCGTCATGAGCGTAGCGTTCAGCGTAGATGGGCGCACGCTCGCTAGTGGGAGTTGGGACGAAACCGTTCGGCTGTGGGATGTCAACACAGGCGAGACGCTCAAAACTCTCACAGGGCATACACATTTTGTCTATAGCGTAGCGTTCAGTCCAGATGGTAGCACACTCGCTAGTGGGAGTTTGGACTCCACTATTCGTCTGTGGGATGTCAACACAGGCGATACTCTCAAAACGCTCACGGGGCATACGGATGCTGTCTATAGCGTAGCGTTCAGCGTAGATGGGCGCACGCTCGCTAGTGGGAGTTTCGACAAGACCGTTCGTCTCTGGAATGTCAACACAGGCGATACTCTCAAAACGCTCACGGGGCATACGGATGCTGTCTATAGCGTAGCGTTCAGCGTAGATGGGCGCACGCTCGCTAGTGGGAGTGATGACAGAACCATTCGGCTCTGGGATGTCAACACAGGCGAGACGCTCAAAACACTCACGGGGCATACGTATGCTGTCTCTAGCATAGCGTTCAGTCCAGATGGTAGCACACTCGCTAGTGGGAGTTTGGACTCCACTATTCGTCTGTGGGATGTCAACACAGGCAAAACCGTCAAAACTCTCACAGGGCATACACATTTTGTCTATAGCGTAGCGTTCAGCGTAGATGGGCGCACGCTCGCTAGTGGGAGTGATGACAGAACCATTCGGCTCTGGGATGTCAACACAAGCAAAACCGTCAAAACACTCACGGGGCATAAGTGGGCTGTCTTAAGCGTAGCGTTCAGCGTAGATGGCAGAACGCTCGCAAGTGGGAGTTTCGACAAGACCGTTCGGCTCTGGGATGTGAACACAGGCAAAACCGTCAAAACACTCACTAGGCATACGGATTATGTCTGGAGCGTGGCGTTCAGCGTAGATGGGCGCACGCTCGCAACTGGGAGTTCGGACAAAACCATTCGGCTCTGGGATGTCAACACAAGCGATACCATCCAAACACTCACAGGGCATACGGATGCTGTCTTGAGCGTAGCGTTCAGCGGAGATGGTAGCACGCTCGCAACTGGGAGTGAGGACAAAACCGTTCGGCTCTGGAATGTCAACACAGGCGATACTCTCAAAACGCTCACGGGGCATACGTATGCTGTCTATAGCGTAGCGTTCAGCGTAGATGGGCGCACGCTCGCAACTGGGAGTGAGGACAAAACCATTCGGCTCTGGAATGTCAACACAAGCAAAACCGTCAAAACACTCATAGGGCATACGGGGTGGGTTAATACCGTAGCGTTCAGCGTAGATGGGCGCACGCTCGCAACTGGGAGTCAGGACAAAACCATTCGGCTCTGGGATGTCAACACAGGCGAGACTCTCAAAACACTCATAGGGCATACGCATTATGTCTTGAGCGTAGCGTTCAGCGGAGATGGGCGCACGCTCGCTAGTGGGAGTGCGGACGGCACCGTGATGCTCTGGGACCTCCGTCCTCCTACTGCCCCTGCTGCAGCGGAGGACATCAACGGCGATGGGCTGTGAACATTCAAGACCTCGTCTTCGTCGCCGCAGCGTTTGGGGAGACAAGGGAGAACCGTGCAGATGTCAACGCCGATGGCACCGTCAATATCCTGGATCTGACGCTCGTGGCGGCGGCATTCGGGAAAGCCCCGGCAGCACCGGCAGCAGGACAGCAGGGCCAGACGCTGATGCGCGCAGAGGTGCAGCAGTGGCTGCAGGCAGCGCGGCAGCTGAATCTCACTGACGCGGGTGTCCAGCGTGGGCTTGTGGTCCTCGAGCAGCTCCTCGCCGCACTCACACCGCAAGAGAGCCGCCTTTTGCTGAACTTCCCTAACCCGTTCAACCCCGAGACGTGGATACCTTATCAATTGGCAAAACCGGCAGACGTGACCGTGCAGCTCTATTCCGCCCACGGCACGCTCGTCCGAACACTGTCGCTTGGGCATCAGCAGGCAGGGTTTTACCGAGCTCGTGCACGCGCAGCGTATTGGGATGGCAGAAACGCCGTCGGTGAGCCGGTAGCGAGCGGTGTCTACTTCTACACGCTCACCGCAGGGGACTTCGCCGCTACACGCAAAATGTTGATTCGCAAGTAACTTTTCCTTGAACGGGTCTGGTGGGAACTTGGCACGTGCCCATTTCGCCAGATCCGTTTTGGCTATTAAATTAATTGACTCAAAATCTTATAGACAAATCCAGAAAATTTGGCAGCTGTAGGAATCATCCTCGCAGTAGCTGCAAGACTCTAGATGATCATCATTAAGGAAAGGCCAGACCTCACCACGACAACGACAACACCGCAACCGGCACCTCACCGCACACGATACTCATCAGAAGCGATTTATACTTGTCAACGAGTGCCACGAGGGCAGCATCGCCCCATTTTTGGATGCGTTCAAGCAAGAAAGCGTCTAAACCCATTTTTTCACCTCTCGCGATTTTCCGCGCGTATTTTTCTGCACCTTTCGTTTTGCAGGCCTATCCGCTTTTTTGTCCCCTTAAAAATGTCTTGCATAAAAATAGAAGAATATGTTTTAATATGAAAACTAACGCGTGAGGAGGAAGAGATAAATGGAGAACCACAGTTATGCACCAGCGGAAATAGAACCGCATTGGCAAGCTATCTGGCGGGAAAAAGAAGCCTTCAAAGTTCCAAACGACATTAATAGACTTAAGCAGAAACCAAAATTTTATCTGCTCGGAATGCTACCCTATACCTCGGGTAGCGGGCTCCACATGGGACATGCAAAAAACTATGTGCCGACAGATGTGCTTGCCAATTTTCGACGCATGCAGGGTTACCACGTTATGCATCCGATGGGCTGGGATGCGTTCGGGCTGCCTACAGAACGCACGGCAGTCAATGAAGATAGACATCCTGCAAGCATTGCAAAGCGAAACGCCGACATGTTTCGTGAACAGATACAACGCCTCGGTTTTTCTTACGACTGGTCGCGTGAGATTGACACCTCTCTGCCCGAATACTATAAATGGACGCAGTGGATCTTTCTCCGGCTCTATGAAAAAGGGCTCGCCTACCTCGCTGATGTCCCCGTAAACTGGTGCCCTGCCTTAGGCACCGTCCTCTCAAATGAGGAAGTCAAGGAGGGAAAATACGTTGAGACCGGCGACCCGGTTGAGCGCCGCCTGATGCAGCAGTGGATGCTTAAAATTACCGAGTACGCAGAACGGCTCCTCGAAGACATAGAACTCTTGGATTGGCCAGACGGACTCAAAGAGATGCAACGCCACTGGATCGGCAAATCAGAAGGCGCTGAGATTACCTTTACTGTGAAACAGAGCACCAGCACGTTCACCGTTTTTACCACACGTCCCGATACGCTTTTTGGTGCCACCTATTGTGTCCTCGCACCGGAGCACCCGCTCGTCGCAGAAATAACACACCCGGATGCCGAAGAGGCTGTCAACGCTTATGTGAAGGATGCTATTAACAAAACAGATCTGCAGCGCACAGACCTGGCGACAGAGAAGACAGGGGTTTTCACAGGCACCTATGCCATCAATCCAGCGAACAACGAGCCCATTCCTATCTGGGTGGCTGACTACGTACTCATTACCTACGGGACAGGCGCGATTATGGCGGTTCCCGGGCACGACGAACGCGACCACGAGTTCGCAACACAATTCGGAATTCCAATTGTTGAGGTTATCCGCGGCGGAGAAAAACCGATTGAAACCGCGCCTTTTGTCGGGGATGGTGTATGTGTGAATAGCGACTTCCTTAACGGACTACGTGTGGATGCCGCGAAACAGAAAATGATTGACTGGTTGGAAAATCAGAAAAAAGGAACCCGCCACATCCAGTACCGGCTCCGAGATTGGCTCTTCTCACGCCAACGTTACTGGGGCGAACCCTTTCCATTAGTACACCTCGAAGATGGAAGTATAGTACCCCTACCCGACTCAGAACTACCAGTTGAACTCCCAACCGTTGATGCCTATAAACCGACCGAAGACGGAAAACCACCCCTCGCTCGCGCAACAGAGGAGTGGCTGAACGTGACGCTCCCAGATGGCAGACGGGCACACCGGGAGACGAACACCATGCCGCAATGGGCTGGTTCCTGTTGGTATTATCTGCGTTATCTTGACGCACACAACGCCGCTGCACCTTGGGACAGTGAAATCGAACGCTACTGGATGCCTGTAGATCTGTATATGGGCGGAGCAGAACACGCCGTTTTACATCTACTTTACGCACGATTCTGGCACAAAGTCCTCTACGATTGCGGACTCGTTTCTACCAAGGAGCCGTTCCACGCACTCGTGAATCAAGGGACAATTTTGGCGGAATCCTATCAAGACGAAGACGGAAAATACTATTACCCTGAAGAGGTGGTTTTCCAAGCTGATGGAAAATACGTTACGAAGGCCTCAGGGATACAGATTCACGCGCAAATGGAGAAAATGTCTAAATCGAAACTTAACGGTATTAACCCGACTGATGTGATTGATACGTACGGGGCCGATGCAGTGCGGCTCTATCTTGTGTTCATCGGGCCCGTGACAGCGAGCACACCGTGGCAGACAGCCGGAGTTGAGGGCGTATACCGGTTCCTACAACGCATCTGGCGACTCATTGTCGATGAACAGAGTGGAGAACTCAGCCCAAAACTCACCGATGCCCCCGGCCATACAGAACCAGAACTCTGGCGGAGCATCCATCAAACCATCAAACAGGTAACCGAGGATACCGAATCGATCGACAAAATGAACACAGCCGTGAGTGCGATGATGATTTTTGTCAACAATGCCACCCAAGCTACCGAAATTCCGAAAGAGACGTTGAAGTTGTTCCTACGGCTGCTTGCGCCGTATGCACCGCACCTCGCACAAGAATTGTGGCACCGGCTGGATGAAACCGAACTCATCGCGCACGCCTCATGGCCCGTCCACGACGAACAGATTCTCGTTAGCGCCACCGTAACAATTATTGTACAAGTGAACGGGAAACTCCGCAGCCGGCTCGAACTGCCCGCGGAGGCAACCGACAAACAGATCGAAGAAGCAGCACTCGCCGACGCACGCGTCCAGCGGTTCATTCAAGAGAAACCGATACGGAAAGTCATCGTCGTGCCGAAGCGCGGGTTAATCAATATCGTTGTGTGAGGCACGTTCACGCACCTGCCAATCAACAAAAATGTCTATCTATAACAATAGCAGGTCAAAAGCAATTTCTTTTCACAAAATTTTAGGCACGGCGTACTAACGTCATCAACCGGTGGAATGCAATATCGGTGTCCCATCTTGATTCAAGGTCTTTGCAGACAGACACAAAATACGCCTGAACGTTTCCAATAACAAAAAAATATGAAACAAAAATTTGAAGAGGTTTCCATTATACCCTTGGGCGGTTTAGGCGAATTTGGGTTGAACATGATGGTATATGAAACTGAAACTGACTTGATTGTCATCGATACAGGTTTTATGCTACCAAATTCTGACATGCCCGGCGTAGATCTGATTTTTCCGGATATCAGTTACATCGTTAAACGGCAGGAAAAGGTGCGTGGGATTTTGCTAACGCACGGACACGAAGACCACATCGGCGCTTTGGCATACGTACTACAGCAGCTAGAGGTACCCGTTTATGGAACGCAATTGACACTGGCAATCGCAAGTGGACGCTTGCGAGAATACGGCGTATTCGCAAAAGCCCAACTCAACCCGATCGTGCCGGGGGATACGATAAACTTAGGCGCTTTTTCTGCTGAATTCATTCATGTTACACATAGCATACCCGATGCAGTTGCTATTGCACTCCGCACACCAGCGGGGGTTATCCTTCACACCGGGGATTTCAAATTTGATGCAACACCCGTTGATGGAAAACTTACCGATATTCACACCTTGGCTCGCCTCGGGACGGAAGGCGTTCAACTCCTTATATCTGACAGCACCAACGCTAACTGGCCAGGACAGACACCCTCCGAACGGAGCATCTATGATACGATAGACAACATCTTTCAGAAAACAGAGCAGCGACTGTTTTTGTGCACGTTTTCGTCGAGTATCCATCGCATCCAGCAATTCATCGATTTGGCAGCTAAACACCGGCGACTTGTCGCCGTTACCGGCCGTTCTCTCATCAACAACGTCCGGACCGCCTCTGAACTCGGTTACCTCGATGTTAATCCAGACTACCTGATCGATGCCCGCGATGCACAGATGTTCAAACCCCATGAACTAGTGATTCTATCTACGGGGAGCCAAGGCGAACCGCGCTCTGCGATGGCTTTGATGGCGCTTGACAATCACCCCTTTTTAAAGATTGAACCCAACGATACTGTTGTCATCTCCGCACGAATGATTCCCGGCAATGAAAAGTCTATCGGACACGTCATCAACCATCTCCTAAAGCGCGGTGCCAAGATATTCCATCAACAGAATGCCGATGTACATGTCTCCGGACACGGCGCAAGCGAAGATCTCAAATTGATGATTAACCTACTGCATCCCAAGTTTTTTATCCCGATGCACGGTGAGTATCAAAACCTCATACGGCACGCCGAACTTGCCGAATCCGTCGGAATCCCACACGAAAACATTAAGGTTGCTGAGGACGGCGAATTAATTAAACTCACACCTGAATCGTGTGAAGTGTTCGGGCGGAAAGGACGCTCAGGGCGCGTACTAGTCGATGGAAAGCCAGAAATCGAACTAGAAGACATCGTACTACGCGACCGGATTACACTTTCTCAAGATGGAATGGTTATACCAATTATTGTCATGCACAGCGACGCAGGCGCACTCGCAACAGAACCTGAGATTGTCTCACGCGGGTTTGTCTACATGGACAAAGCCGAGGAATTGATCGACGAGGCGAAGCAGATCGCACGCAACGTCATTGAAAATCTCAGTGACGAACAGAAAACGGAAACGGAAACCGTCCAAGATGAAATCCGTAGTGCACTACGCCGTTTTTTCGCGAAGCAGATGCAACGAAGTCCTTTAGTGCTTCCGGTGGTGATGCGGGTATAGAACACATATTTTTTAGACACAACGAAAAAATCACTATGATAACAAAAACCAACTTTAAAAATCTGCTTCAAACGCTCGGCTTTAAGGCTGAAGGCAACATATTCCACAAATCAATTAATTGGTGAAGCCAACTTAAAAGTTGATTTCAACGCAAAAGAAATAATTTACCCCGAAGGGATTAAAGTATGCACTTGAGACTGTTTATGCAGAAATTCTAAGAATCCTATAAATCCTGTTTTAATTTCTCTCGCATTCACAAAAGAGGACGTGTATAATAAAAGAGGCATCTCCGATAACCGTTACAAGTTGGCTCAGTACCGATGATACACCGGGCAATCAAGCCTTCCTCCAGAATTATAGCGCGACTTTCGGCACGGAGCCAAACGCCTTTGCAACGATGTCATATACTGCCCTCTATATTCTATTCGAGGCAATTAGGGAGGTCAAATCAACAGATTCAACCGCGATTCGAGACACACCGGCAAATATCAGAGATTTTGACACAGTTCTAGGCAAGTTCGCTTTCGATGCCAACGGAGACGCTATTTATGAACCGAAGGCACTCATAGTAAAAAATGGCACATTGCAACTTTTGGAGTCATCCTATCTGATCGCTTGTACGGGCGGGGCCCCGTGCCTACCCGCTATCTTGGCTGCCGCCCTATCATAGGCATAACATTAAACCGCTTTAATTTATTCAAAAGAGTAGAAAAAAGATGAAAACGCAAACGATATACGAAAAAATATGGGCCGCACACCTTGTCCGCGCCGCCTCAGGCGATGTTCCAATTCTTTATATTGACACGCACCTTGTCCACGAAGTCACCTCACCCCAAGCGTTTGAAGGGTTGCGGCTTAATAACCGAACGGTACGCCGTCCAGACTTGACCTTCGCCACCATGGATCATAACGTACCCACAACGGACAGAAATTTGCCGATTAGAGACCAGATCGCAGCCAAACAGATGCAAACGTTGTCCCAAAATTGTGAAGAATTTGACATCCCGCTCTACGATATCAATAGCCCAGATCAAGGAATTGTGCATGTCATTGGGCCCGAACTCGGTATCACGCAGCCCGGGAAAACCATTGTGTGTGGTGATAGTCACACCTCAACGCACGGTGCGTTGGGGGCCCTCGCGTTCGGCATCGGCACGAGCGAAATAGAGCACGTGTTGGCAACGCAGTGTCTATTGCAACACAAATCGGAAACGTTTGAAATTCGGATTAATGGAATGCTGCCCTACGGTGTCACAGCGAAAGACATTATCCTCTCCATCATTGGGCATATAGGCATAGATGGCGGCAACGGCGCAGTCGTTGAATACACCGGTTCTGCCATCCGCGCGCTTAGTATCGAGGAGCGCATGACCGTTTGCAATATGTCTATTGAGGCAGGCGCACGGGCAGGCATGATAGCACCCGATGATACGACTTACGAATATCTTGCCGGTAGACGTTTTGCACCCAAAGGAGCAGACTTCGATCAAGCCATCGAACGGTGGAAGCAACTTCCGACTGACGAAGGAGCAACCTATGACCGAACGCTGCAACTAGAAGCCGCAGACATCGCCCCACAGGTTACATGGGGAACAAACCCCGGCATGGTAACCGACGTGACCGGCTGTGTACCGGATCCCGCAGACATGGCCACAACCGACGAAAAACGTGCCGCCCAACACGCATTGGAATATATGGCACTTCAACCCGGCACTCCCATCAGTAACATCCGTGTCGATAGAGTCTTCATCGGTAGCTGCACCAACTCTCGGATCAGCGATTTGCGTGCTGCCGCCGCCGTCGCAAAAGGAAGACACGTGGCGGACACTGTCAGTGCAATGGTTGTCCCCGGTTCACAAGCGGTTAAACGACAAGCCGAGGCAGAAGGACTTGATCGCATCTTCCAAGCTGCAGGGTTTGAGTGGCGTGAAGCCGGATGTAGTATGTGCCTCGGAATGAATCCAGATATACTTAGCCCCGGCCAGCGCTGTGCCAGTACATCCAACCGAAATTTTGAAGGACGGCAGGGCAAGGGCGGACGCACGCACCTTGTCAGCCCACAGATGGCAGCCGCTACAGCCATTGCTGGACATTTTGTTGACATTCGCAACTTCTCTTAGTAACGAAACGGAACCCAATAAACCCATTCTACCACTGTTCATCTTTATAGGAGAACCAATACAGAAATATGGAAGCATTCAAAGAACACGTCGGCCTAGTAGTCCCGCTTGACAGGATTAATATTGACACAGACCAGATTATACCCAAGCAATTTTTGAAACGGATTGAGCGGACAGGCTTTGGAGAATTTCTCTTTTACGATTGGCGTTACCTTGAAAATGGAGAGCCGGACCCCGCGTTTGTATTAAATTCCGCACGTTACAAAGGCGCGAGTATCCTGATTGCAGGCGCAAATTTCGGCTGCGGTAGCTCTCGTGAGCACGCACCATGGGCACTCCAACAGTACGGATTCAAGGCGATCCTCGCACCCTCTTTCGCAGACATCTTCCGGAACAATTGCTATAAGAACGGCATCTTACCGATAGCTTTGCCTGCTGACGTTATTACCACTTTGAGCGAAGCCACACAGATGACCCAAGGATACCGACTGATGGTGGAACTGGCAGAACAAGCCGTCATCTGTCCTGATGGGACAGCATACGCGTTTGAAATCGGTGGTTTTGAGAAGCACTGCCTACTCAACGGACTTGATGAAATCGGCTGGACGCTTCAGTTTGAAGCAGATATCACCGCATTCGAAAATGTGTCCTCCCCTATCCGGAGCAGTGAGGCACCGTAGGGAATTATTGTCCCAGCTCGCTCGCTGCAATGAATGGGCGAACTTACATCACGTCGCATTTTTCAGCAGAAGAATACACAGCCCTTATTTTTCAGGCTATACTCTCTTTTATTCACCTGCTACTTCTTCTTTGTGCATAATCTCTTGTAGCCCGGTTGCAATCCGAAACGCAATCAGGCAGAGGCCAATTGTGATAGCAAATAGCCACCGATACCCGATGTACGGCGCGAGTATCCCACCTATCACAGGCGCGAAACTCACCGGTAAGAGGATCGTGTTCATAAACCCGATGTAACTTGGGCGACTGCGCGGCGGAGCTATATTCAGCATATATGCCATGAAGCCTACCATCATCCCGTTCGCCAAAATACCACCAACCGTAAAAATTAGGAAATACGCAGGCACCTGTAACGCCGGCGGCAATACACCCGAACAAAAGGCAAGTGTCGGAGGAATTGCCATCAGCGCACCGGTGATAATCAGGAGCCACCGCACACCGTAGTTGTCACCGATATAGCCCCACAACGTATTTGATACCACACCGCTTAACGCTGAACAGACGATGAAAAAACCGATGGTCGCCTCCGAAACGTTCAACTCATCAAGCGCATAAGGGATATAGAATGGCGAGGCCATCCCTGAAAAATGGCCCGCAACCCGGAACAGGATGAACCGCCGATAATTTCTATCCATGCGGAGGAAACCGAGCCCTTGCTTTAAATGTTGCCACAGCGGCTGACGCACCGGTTGAACCGCATGAATCGGTTCACGCACCCCCAAAAAACTGATAAAGGAAAGGAACGCTGCACTCACCGAACAGATAAATAGAAACGCGTAATTATATGGAAACCCCAGATCTGTGTCAACGTGGCATATAGAACATATAACATACATCGTGAATGCTTTGAACTGCCCGGTAATCCAGCCCAGTACGCCTGTAAATTCTGCCTCATCCCCGAGCACCGCACGCACCAAAAAACCCACCCATATTGCAAAAAAACCACCGTACAGTTGTCGTAAACTAAAAAAACGCGCACGACGATGCGGCGCTATCGACTTAGAAACGATGTCCATGTACGGCAACGTTGAAACGCCCATCGCCGAGGAAGATAAAAAATAGAAACCCAGAAAGCACGCCGCAAGAAGCATCGGATTCTGCTCGCCGATGAGGATAGTACAGAAGAAGACAGCCAGCCAAGCTAACACACGAATGCTCATGCCGAGCACATAGAACGGCATTTTGCGCGGACGATGTTCCAGCAAATTTGACATCAGCAGCTGCGGCCACATCCACCCCGCCGTCATCATTGAACCCGTCAAACCCACGAGAACACCAGAACCGCTCAGCTTATGGATGAAAGCCGGAAGCACCGTTGATGAATCCGCAAAAGCCAGGTTGATGCGCATAAACGCACCTTGCAGCAACGCGAACCGGAAGTTTCGCTGCGCAAGCCGTTTTTGAACTATTTCACGCTGAATTGCACCCGACCGCTGCCCTGATTCAGGCCCAACTCTATATGTGTCACCCGCGGCTTCATCCTGAATCGGATCGAGATGCCCGCTTTTTTTAGGCATATCTGTTTTGTCCCCTCCTATTTCGGCACAGAAGAACCAAAACGAGTTTGACGCAGTTGGGACAAGAAACTTCTTGCCGCCCAAACGCTATAAGCACATTCCATCTTGATTCCACCGTTTCTATTTTATAAAAAAATAAGACTTATCCTTTGACGTGATTTTGACAATTAGGTTGAATGCAATTACCCAATCCCTTCCGCACTCACGGAGAATCAATCGCCCGACTCTCAACTGACACTCACTTTGCTAAAAAACTAAAAATCTTTACAAATGGTGGATGTTGTGCTAAATTACTTCTATTCCGGGCATCCGGAATTGGCTAAAAAGATACTCTGGCATGGATGTTTCATGCCGAACCGTTGATAAGAAACGTGTAAAGATAGAAAGGAAAAGATATGGAACCTCTTCGGATTGGCTTCTTGGGTGCCGGCGGTTTTGCACGGCACACGATTTACCCCGCACTGCATCTCGCGCCCGTCGCATTGCAAGCTATCTGCGATGCTGATGAAAATCGAGCCAAAGATGCCGCTGCCAAATTTGGCACCGGTCGTTACTATACCGACCGGCATGAGATGTTTGAGAAAGAAGACCTGGAAGCAGTTATCATCTGCATGGGCCCGCAGCCGCGACAACCGCTTGTACTTGAAACGTTGGAGGCAGGCTACCATGTCTTCGTGCCTAAACCCCCAGCACCCTCGCTCGCAGAAACGCTTACGCTGGCAGAAGCCGCAGACAAACACCACAAAACATTGATGGTGAACTTCCAACGCCGGTTTAGCCTCGGCGTACGAGGCGCACGAGAAATCATGCAGACCGAAGCCTTTGGCAAACTCACACAACTCTTCTGTTCTTTCTGTAGCGGGGCATACCCTACAGTCAAAAGTTACCTCCTCGATTTTGCAATACATCATTTTGATCTGGCACGTCACATTGCCGGCGCAGATGCCAAGGAGATTAGCGTTTTCCACAACGAAGTCGATAGTCAAGGCGCATTCGCCGTCGCATTAGAATATACCAACGGCGCAGTCGGAAACTTACAATTAACCAGTCAACGTCTCTGGCGACGCAACTACGACCATATCGAGATTACAGGACAGCACCAATACATCGTTTTAGATGGATTATGGGGCATCCAGCATTTCACGGAATCCGGCAACACGTTTACCTCTAACTTCTCCGATGAACGCAACGGCGAACTTACCGGCGACGGTTTCAGTTTAACGGAATTTGTCAATGCAATTCGTGAAAACCGAGAACCGATAGCCAGCATCCGAGATTGCATCGGCACGATGCGCTTGTACGACGCTGTCTTGCAACGGAGAAAAGGAGTCATCTCGCTTGTTGATTAAGCAATTCTAAAACCTCGAGGCATGTCTTGCCATTAACTAATTGATGGTAGTAGCGAACGGCTTGCTGACTAAAATCTCTATTTTGGCTCAGCGGTCGCTGCGGGGCTGCCCCGGGGGCAGTCCAAAGTGTCAGGTCTGAGAAGATAGTCGTAAGTCGTCTTTCTACGTCGCTGTGACTAGCCCCAAAAGCCCCGTTCAAAATTTCCTGTATGGTTGGGTTCGCGTCGCGGATATCATATTCGGTGCCGGTATCAGTTATACCAATATAGGCATCACCTTTCCGAGCGTGCGGCGTAAGAAAACGGAGCACCGTTGCAAACGCATACGCGAAATCCATTTTGAACTGCTGAGTTGCCGAGGCATAGCTCGGCGACCGGACGATATCGGCCGCACGTTCGCGAAGTTTGACTGTCTCAATGATATTAATGCGTGCATTATCGTCCTTGACACGGCGGATGCGTTCAATAAACTCGCGTGTGTACGCGTATGCACTCTGCCCTGCGATGGGGATGTCTGCTCCTACAATCTCAGCGTATCCGTCCATCAGACGTTCCAGATGCGGTGCGAATATCGGATGAACTGCTGCTTCATTGACATATTCAATGCCAGAGAGCATGCCTTTGTGCGTAATCCCCGGGACATGCACAGAATTGACGAGAAGCAATTTCCAATCGTGATACGGCTCTATGCTCTCTTCCGTGACAATAACCCCTAAATCAGTGAGTGCACTGAACGGAACGCGGAGCATGTTGCCCGCATCTTCAAGAATAAACGATTTTGCAGGCAGCTTCTCTGCATAAGTTATCAAATCATCCGGGACACCGATGCGCGAACGTGCCGCTGCCTTAATCGCGTCAGGCACCGCGTAGGTTTGCGGCACGAGCCGGTCGCCCATTTCATTGAGGAATCCGACTTTCGTTTGCAGCCAGTTAGAATAAGCACCGTTGCGTTCCGGATACTGACCGCAGAGGATTTCGCGGATGACATCTCCGTTGTTTCGGAGGTTATCCGTATTGATAACGCAGAGCGTTGCTTCTCCCCCATGCTGTGAGAAATAGCGATAGAGCGTTTCATCGAGGACATCCATGGCGAGTTCGCCCTTAGCAATTCCGGCCTCAGTCACACCGATGAGGATAAGATCCAGCGGATTTTGGGTTTGCGCATAGAATTGCTCGCGTCCGGACACGGTTGAGAGCGAGGCTGCACCCACAACGCTCGAAACTTGACGGATGTCATGGATGCCCTCTAAGTCAGCTGTGACCACGTGATACACACCGCGTTGTCTATTGAAGGCCTCTGCCTTTTCAGTACCTCGCGGTTGCCCGACAAAAATGCCGCTATCGTAAAGATTACGCTGGTTGAGAATATGAACAAATTCGTGGGTTAAAGCACGTTGAAGTCCGCCCGCACCGATGGCAAGAATTTTGACCCGGCGTGTTTTCATTTTTTATACCCTCACTCGGTTTGTCGTCCATGAATCGCAACGATTCCTCAGGGCCGTTCCGTTTTGGAAGTGATTTCGTCATAGTTTGCCAAATACGCATCAGCGATGTGTTTCCAATCGTAAGGTCTAACGCGTTCAACGCTGACTCTCCCCATCTCAATGCGATGCTGCCCAGCATTGATGAGTTTCGCGAGACATTCCGCAAGACTCGCCACATCGCCCGGGGCAAACACTTCGCCGTTCACACCGCCCTTGACAAGCTCATCTATGCCTTGCACCCGGCTTGCCACAATTGGGAGCCCTGTTCCCATCGCTTCTAGGACAACAAGGGGCATCCCCTCCGCAAGCGAAGGCAGCACAAAGATGTCTGCGTTTCTATACTTTTGGGGCAATTCGGAATATTGAACCGAACCCGCAAAGGTAATGTAAGATGCTACGCCCAGGCCCTCGGCTAATCTTACCAATTCCCGCTGATATGGCCCATCGCCCACAATTTCAATCTCAAATTTGTGTTGGGTGTTTTCAAGAATTTGCGGTACCGCACGAATCAGAAACTGAAATCCTTTACGCGGAATGAGCCGCCCAATCGTTAGCACCCGCACGAGAGGAGGGCAGGCCTCTCGATGCACTGGGGCAAAACGTCCCAGATCCAAGCCGTCAGGAATAACCTGAATGTCGATGTCTGCATCGGTTTCACGTGCTAGTTCGCGCAAGCCTTCACTACAAGCCACGAGAACCGAGGCGTTGCCCCAAATTCCCCGGATAATAGGTTTCAGCAGGAGGTACAGCCACCGGTAATAGGGCGGATGCGGATTGCGACTCGGCACGTCGCGCCCACCTAAAAAAACACAATACGGCACCTTCCGAATCCTTTTCAGTAGATACGCACCGCCACCTGCAGGAATCCCGAAAAACACTTGCACAATATCCGGTCGAAACCGCTTAGCGAAGTTCAACCCGTAGACGCTCGAACTCACAGCATAAGTTAACATTTCGTGAACCGCACACACATTTGCGTTTTTCCGAAGTGCAGGTACACGATGCACGTCAAATCCCTCCACATTTTCATCACGCGGCAAGTCGCGGAATCGGGAAGTAATCAGGTGGACCTGATGCCCCGCAGCAGCGAAGTGTTTCCCTAAAAAATAACTCACCCATCCCCCACCGCCCCCAATTGGCGGGAATTCGTGATTGAACATCAGAATTTTCATATTACCTTTTTTTGTCCATTAAAGCCCACTGCAAGGTCAGCTCCCTATCTCGCCAGAGGCGTTGGCGGTTCTGGCAGAAACTAAAAATTAACCTTATCCTGAGCCATCTCAACAGCAAAACTGATGATTACCTCTGCAATGTCTATACCGGTAACAGATTCTAGCTCCTCAAAACCCGGCGACGGATTCACTTCAAGGATGACAGGTCCCCCCGCCGTTTGAAGCACATCTACGCCTGCGATTTCTAATTCTAGTGCGGCAGCTGCTTCAGTCGCTATACGACTGTACTCATCAGTGAGAGTGAATGCTTCGCCTGATGCCCCTCGATGGATATTTGCCCGGAACTCACCGGGCGGCGCGCTCCGTTTCATCGCCGCAATCGCTTGATGTCCCGCAACGAGGATACGGATATCCACGCCATCCGATTCTCGGATAAACGGCTGGATAATGTAATCTTGATGTAAGTCGCAGAGCGCATCCACTGTAGAGGCAAGTGACGTTTCGGTATCGATTAACATAACGCCTCTGCCGTGGGTACCGTAAAACGGTTTTAAAATAAACGGATAACCGCCAAGCTGCGTTACGGATACTTCTAAGAAGTTAGCAGAACCGACAGTAAGGCTGGGTGGGACAGGGAGGTTATGTTCCGCCAGTACTCGCAAGGAGCGAAATTTATGGCGGGCTGTGCCGATAGCGTCGGCCCCGTTAACGACTGGAATGCCCAGCCACTCAAAGTGCGCGACTACTTCCTCTCCATAGTTTGCCGTTGTACGGCTAAGGCGCGGGATAACCACATCAAAATCTTCAGCCGGATTGCCATCATAATACATGCGTTTACCGGGACCGCCGATGTGAAGATAGAAACCGAACGGGTCGAGAACTTCAGCACGATGGCCAGCATTCTCGGCAGCTTCACAGAGACGGCGCGTTGAATGGTTTTGGGGACCTCGGGAGAGGATTGCAATTTTCATACCTTCGGCGCAGCGTTAAATTCAAAAGCAAAAGAGAGTCGTTTGTAAAGTTGTTTTTTTTATAGAGTCTTTAAACGCCGTTGAGCATTTTAGACCTCTATATCCATCCGGAAATTTGGAAAACATTATACCATATTTTGCATCAAACGGCAAAAATTATTCGGAATAAGTCGTTTTCGGATTAAGAAGTTTAGATTTTTCATGTCATGCACTGCTTTGCGGAATCTACCATAGTTTAACCTAAATACAGGCTTTTTCGTTTTTTTTACCTGAAATTGTGACAAAATTGTGACAAAATTGTTGCATTTCTATGAATTTTTACATGCGTTCGACCCGGTCCGCCTTTATTTTACGTCTATATAGTATATCGGCGGGAGATAAAAAACGGTGATTTCCTGTCGATTCGATAAACTTAATTAAGTGCGGTAGGAACGTTTACACCTTAATTTCCATGCCTTGATAACATCAATAGGGGGTGAGTAATATTGGAAGATTCAATGCCGATTACGGCCTCAGATTCAGATGATTGCTTGCTTAAAGGCATCCAAAACGGTGATGAGACCGCCCTCGTGGCACTCTTTGAGAAGTATGAATGTCTGATGATGGGGTTAGTCAAAAAAGAGTTGTTGCCTCATGCCGCTTATGCCGTAGAGGATGTCTACGCAGAGGCCCGTGCCGCTATTATAATACGTCTTAATAAGAATTCTCACGGCATCCACAACTTGAAAGCGTGGATCGGGACGGTGACGTGGAGCAAGTGCAAAGATTTTTGGCGCAACACTCAGAGATATCACGACTTAAAGCAAATCATGGCGGATATTTCTAAGGCAATAGCCGATGAGCAGTCGCCAGATGAGTGTGAGTATGAGGAAATAGTGTGGGAGCTAGTCAAAAAGTTGGGGCCCAAGTACATAAAAGTAGCAAAATTGCGTACGCAGGGTCTGTGGCTTTCAGATATAGCCATAGTTCTAGAGATACCGGAAAACACGGCGAAGTCTCGGTGGTACAAGATTCGCCGGACTATCTTAGAACGTTTTCCAAAAGATCCCACAACATCTTAACGATTAATAAGAATTTTCGGGAAGACTAATAAGTAAGTTAAGTGAGGTTTTGTCAATGAATGAAAGCAAAAATCCCAACGAAACTCGAGATTCAGCCGACGAAACTCGAGATTCGGCCAAACTCAATGGTTCACTAGTCAGCGGCGTAATTCCCTCACCGGTGGATCCTATGAATATAGTGAAATTGATCTTGAAAGGATTAATAAGAGTTTTCGGAAAGACTAAAAAGACTAATAAGTAAGTAACGATAAGTAAGCTCGATACTGCCTTTGAGGACAAACACAAGGAGGCAGTTACGGAACTACTGCGGCTAAAAACCATCTCGTCTACGACAAGACGTGATGGACAAGCCCAAATTGATAAAGAAGTGTCACGGGTAGAAACGATTGACACCCTTCCTCACCAAGCAATTTGAGGAAATCAGTGACGTTGTAGGTGAGGAATAAATTCTGATGGAACATTACCGAGCGGTGGTGTGTGGAGCTTAGGAAACACGCAATATCGCATGTTAACTTTATTTTAACCTAATACCGCATAATGCCTCTAATCGGGGTTATACGGATATAAGAAAGGAAATCAATTGTGAATATGAAAATTACTGACCAGCTTTTGACAAAGCCATTGACGACATCAACCCAGACGATGCCAAAAGGGAGTTTAGCTGATTTCTTCCGTTTTGCCTCGCCTGAAACCTCGCCACCTTAAGGAGATTAAAATGTCACAAGAACGAATTGATAAACTTGCAAACGTGCTCACGACTCACTCCACTAAAGTCCAAACCGGTGAATTTGTGCTTATCGAAGGTATTGACATCCCGCAAGAAATGGTCATTGCCCTTATCCGTGCGGTGCGGAAAGCCGGAGGAATTCCGCTCGTTGAACTGAAGCAAAACCGTATCCAACGTGAAATCATCCTCGGGGGTGATGACGCAGGAATAAAACGGGTTGGTGAATATGAAAGGTATCGTATGGAACGCGTGCAGGCTTACATCGGCATACGCGGCAGCCATAACATTACAGAGATGTCCGACGTGCCGGCGACAGCAATGCAGCGTTATGAAAAACTGTGGTTCATGCCTGTTCACATTGATATCCGCGTGCCAAAGACAAAATGGGTTGTCCTCCGGTGGCCCCTGCCGTCAATGGCACAACAGGCAAATATGAGCACAGAGGCGTTTGAGGATTTCTATTTTAAAGTTTGCACGCTTGACTACAGCCGAATGGCACGTGCCATGTCACCCCTCAAAGCGCTCATGGAGGCGACAGACGAAGTCCATATAGTCGGCAAAGGCACTGATTTGCGATTCAGCATCAAGGATATTCCCGTTATTCCATGTGCTGGTGAGAAAAATATCCCTGACGGTGAGTGCTTTACTGCGCCAGTGCGGGATTCTGTCAACGGCACGATCCATTTCAATACACCCACAATCTATCAAGGGACCCCCTTTACTGACATCCGGCTCCGCTTTGAAAAGGGTAAAATCGTGGAGGCATCAGCGAACAATAGCGACAGGCTGAATCAGATCCTCAATACGGACGAAGGTGCACGTTATATCGGCGAGTTTTCTATTGCGTTCAACCCTTACATCACCAATCCGATGCTTGATATTCTGTTTGACGAAAAGATTGCCGGTTCATTTCATTTCACCCCCGGGCAGGCTTACGAGGAAGCAGATAACGGAGTCCATTCCGCTGTGCATTGGGATATGGTAATGATTCAAACGCCGGCACATGGGGGCGGGGAAATGTATTTCGACGGAAATCTCATTCGGAAGGACGGACGATTTGTCCATTCAGAATTGGAAGCGTTAAATCCGGAGCACTTGAAATGAGCAGGAAACAACATAGGGTATACGGAGATCTGCGGCGGTTTGAAGTTTCTGAATATAGATGTAAAAGATTAGACCAATCATGCCGTTACAGACGCGTAGATGAACACATTAATCTAAGCTACTCCCCAGTTGAGGAGGATTAAAATGTCACAAGAACGAACAGAGAAAGCCATCCAGGCACTCCAAAACACGGCGGTATTGATTGGTAAATCTCAATCGCATCCGGTTGTCATTGCTGATGAGGAAGTCATCCCCGGTTTAGGATTAGACAATGATGCCGGTCTGTTGTTGGACAGTGTGGATTCGCTAAGAACATCCCAGCTACAAATTGCTTGTATAGGCAGGGCAAATAGCGGCAAGAGCACCCTAATTGAGGCGTTCGTAAACAAGGAGATAGTTCAGGTACGGATAGTGCCCACCACTGGTGTGATTACCCGCATTGTTGGCGGCCCTGATTCTGATAAAGTCCGGCTCGTTGAAGGCGGGCGCGAGCGCGTTATTAGTCTAGAAGAATTCAATGATAAGTATTACCTCACAGAGAAAGAAGTCAATTCCATAGATGCCGGAGATCCTTTCCCTTTGCCCGAACACATGGCAAAAGTTGATCACGCAACGCTGCAAATAGACTCGCCTTTCTTGAGACAAGGTATTTCGTTGGTTGATACACTCGGTTTTCAGGCGGGTGCTAAAGCTAAGATAATTACCAACAATTTTATTGACCGCGCAGATGTTATCTTTCTGGTACTCAATACCCGTGCTCTGCTTGATGCCTCCGAATTAGAATTAGTGAAAGAGATAGTAGGCAAGTGCACTGGTGATTCTACAAAGATGAGAAATATTTTCTTTGTTGCCAACAATTTCGCACTTGACGATGCAGAGAAACTATCTGTGGAAGAGACGTTGTTACGCCGTTTGAAACCTTACTTCACCGACGCGTCCGGGCAGTTTGATAAATCCCTCTACGATCGTCGTGTGTTTATAGTAGACGCTAAGGCTGCCAGAGCCGTTAGACTCACGGGAGAATCATCAGGCGATGTGCTGGAAAAAACGGGCTTCTCGGCACTGAATAACGAAGTTCAGCAACTGTTTCGCGATAACGAAAATATCTCCCTCATCTTAGCAGGTGCAAGTCGGCGTGCAGCGTCCGCCGTTCAGAACGCACGAGGCACCATTGAAACTAAGAAAGTAGCCATCTTTCTAACCGAAGAAGATTGGAAAACAGCCGAAGCAGGTTTTAAAGAGCAACTGGATATAGCGCAAAAGAAAAGAGACGACACCGAAGCCACCATTGTCAAATTCTTGAATGGGGCGAAAGAGAAATGCACCTTTCATTTTGAGCGCTATGCTACGGATTACTTTTTTGATGATCCGACTAGGGCTCGTACGGAGGAAAAGTGGCGTGCCCGATGGACAGAAGCATACACATCTACCGGAGTAGTCGGATTATTCGATATTGTAAAGGCCTCCTTTTCCAAAAACAGCCGGGCAGAATTGGAGGAAAAATTAGGTGTCGCAATCAAGAAAGTCTTTGATAACCTGTTTACCGGGTGGCAAAAAGCGTTTACGACATATCTAGAGGAGGATGAGGAACTGAAGACTTTGACAGGCGAACTTGAAGTGGAGCTCAAGGACTTCTCGGTAAAGGTCAATGAACTTCAGCGAACGATCACGAACAAGCCCACTGAGCCCGTTACGGATTTAGGCGAAAATAGAGAAAAAAAATTGCTACAGGCTTGCATAAGTATTCTGACACTTGATCTCAACCAGACAGTAGGACCGCTCATGCAGAGCAGCTGGAAGGCTACCCTAATACGTACATTGGCTCACGCTATAGGCCCAATCGTGGCAACACTAATAGCTGGGTTATTCGCTACGGGTCCTATAGCAGTCGCGGTAGGAATTGCCGTGTTAATAGCTGAAACCATTGCTGTGCTTTTGTGGGACCACTCTGTATTTGAGGCAAAACTCGCCAACCGCGTCGGTGAAGAATTAAGAAAGAAGATAATGCTAGCCATGCCTGATATAAAGTACGCGTTACATAACAAAATAGATGAAACCTTCAAGGACCGTTTGGCTAAGGTCTCACAACGCCTGACTGCAGAAATTGATGAAGTAAAGCGTATATACGACACTTCAGTTGAGACAAGACGTGATGGGCAAGCCCAAATTGATAAAGAGGTGTCACGGTTAGAAGCTATTGACACCCTTCTCACCAAGCAATTTGAGGAAATCAGTGAGGTCGTGGGTGACGAATAAATTCTGAGCGATTAGAACATTACCGAGGTGTGTGGAGCTTCTCTTCGCGGACGGGCGAAGCACGCCTTGCTTAAATTTAAGGAGCTAACTGCAATGAAAAACATGTTTAGAACCTTAGCTTTACTGATGGTAAGCTTACTTGCCGTTTGCATGATTGGCTGTGACATGGAAGAGTACTCAAAGGGTATAGAGGTGAAGACGAAGTTCTCAAGATGGTCTATTTTATACTTTGCAGCAGTCGGCGGCTACCTCCTCTTCAAAGTAATTACCTCTCTGCATAAGTTTACAAAATCGAGCAAGACAAGGAGAGTGGAATTGTCAACGACCCGAATGGCCAAACGGCAGTATCCGCCTCCTGAAGTCTAACAGCATCATTATTTTACTGATTGTCGTGAAACTTAGTAGAATTCACACAAGTAAGTCGCCTTTCGGTGATTGAGCTAGCAAGGCAAGGGGGAGGCACTCGAGCACTGCGTGCCGGTGCAGCCGCCTTCAACAGAATAAGGAGATTGAACTACACACACGCGATGTCGTGGAGAGACCTGGATTGGGCTTGTCAACCTATTAGCTCTTCAATTCCTTGTAAACAAGGGGGGGCAAGCGTTCGAGTGTTTAATACTTAACACCCGTTATATTACTGGTTTGGATGCTCCGGGTGTTAAACTACTGGCGGTTCGAAATACAAAGAGGTCAATTAAGGGGGTGATTATTTATGGTTCCTGATGGTGGTCTTCCTGGTAATGCTGGTGGTGAGGGTTTTGGTTGTCTGGGCACTTTCTTGTTTGTTGTTGGTGTGATTCTTTTGATTGTCTTGCTTACGGTCTTAGGTGTGTCTTGATACCCTTTCTCGTTTCGATGGCTCACGTGGGCTTTTTGACGCTTTGTTAACGCTCTTTCTTGCATTTCCCTTTTTTGTTGGTGGCTCACGTGGGCACCCTGCTGGCTCATGTGGCATCTTAAGGTGTCTCATTTCATGCTCTCTTGGCTGTGCGGTCGCATCGCGACCGTTCATTATGGGAAGCGATGAGTCAGTGCGTCTACAGGAAAGTGCTGACAGATGCAGAGATACAAGCACGTTTAGACCGTTGCTTAAGGAGAAGGCGAACGCACCACTCGACTGTGCTGGAGCAGACTGCAAAGCGATGGCAAGAAGGTATCACTGCGACTGAGGACTTGTCCCGAGAGTAGTTCTACGTCTCTCGGGTTCGTGCACGGACGCATTGGGGGTTGCGGACGCGTCTGAACAATAAGTTTGGAGCGTGTCTTCTCCGCGCGTTCCTGAATCAATGTTTAGGACACCCCTTAGAAGCCAGGAGATGAAAGGAAAACATGATGAACATTAGAATTGTCCCAGAAGGAATGGTGCTCATCCCCGGCGGCACCTTCCAGATGGGCAGCAACGATAACGATGCTGAGGCCTGGGATGAAGAACAGCCTGTGCATACGGTGCATGTGGACGCGTTCTACATGGACACGCACGAAGTGACGAACGCCGAGTATCAAAGTTTTCTGCTGGCGAATCCCGAGTGGCAGAAGGGCATCTTCCGGATTTCCTCCACATTGATTATTACCTAGTGGATTGGAACTGGGACGGTAATAACTATCGTCCGGGTAAGGGGGACCATCCTGTGGAGAGTATGTCGTGGTATGGTGCGATGGCGTATGCTGCGTGGGCAGGTAAGCGTCTTCCAACGGAGGCGGAGTGGGAGTATGCGGCACGCGGTGGGTTAGTTGGTAAGAAATACCCGTGGGGAGACACGATTACGCCGAACGATGCGAACTACGGTAAGAATGTAGGCGGTACAAAGGCTGTGGGGAGTTATGCTGCGAACGGGTATGGGCTGTTCGACATGGCAGGCAACGTGCCAGAGTGGTGTCTGGATGCGTATAATGTGGATTTCTATTCTCAGTCTCCGTCTCGGAATCCGCTGAGTGGTGTGTCTGGCAGTACGCTCGCGAATCTGGATGAGATTGTAGATAACTATATAATTATTAGGTCTGATCGCGTGTTGCGCGGCGGTAGCTGGGCCACTAATTCACGCTACCTGCGCGCCGCGGCTCGCGGCGGGAATGCCCCGACGTTCACGGACTACGACATCGGGTTCCGGTGTGCGAGGGCTGTAACCCCTTAAATCTTTAACCCTTTACCCCTTCCGAGCTGCGCGCAGCTCGAGTCGCGACACGAAGAATTTGAACAAAGGAGAATTTATCGTAATGATTCGTACCGAAACGCAGACACCAATTGTCCCAGAAGGAATGGTGCCCATCCCCGGCGGCATCTTCCAGATGGGCAGCAACGATGCTGATGCCTGGGATGACGAGCAGTGGGATGACGAGCAGCCTGCGCATCCGGTGTTTATGGACACGTTCTACATGGACACGCACGAGGTGACGAATCTGGAATACAAACGTTTTGTGCTGGCGAACCCACAGTGGCAGAAGACGCTGATTCCGGATGCACTCCAAAGTGTTTTTTACCTAAAACATTGGAGCGGTAATAACTATCCTTCGGGTGAGGCGAACCATCCGGTGGTATATGTGTCGTGGTATGCGGCGATGGCATATTCCGCGTGGGCAGGTAAACGTCTTCCGACGGAGGCAGAGTGGGAGAAAGCGGCACGGGCACGCGGTGGACGATCAGGGTTAAAGTATCCGTGGGGGAATACAATCTCCTCTGCGCGTGCGAACTACGATGATAATGTAGGGGATACGCGTCCTGTGGGGAGTTATGCGTCGAACGGGTATGGGCTGTATGATATGGCGGGGAACGTGTGGGAGTGGTGCCTGGATGAGTATGATGCGGATTTTTATTCTGCGTCTCCGTCTAGTAATCCGCTGAGTGGTGTGTCTGGCAGTATGCTCGCGAATCTGGATGAGATTGTAGATGACTATACAAATATTAAGTCTCGTCGCGTGCTGCGTGGCGGGGGTTGGCTCGATTTTTCACGCGACCTGCGTGTCGCCGCTCGCTCCAAGAATACGCCAACGCTCACGAGCTCCGGCGTCGGGTTCCGGTGTGCGAGGGCTGTAACCCCTTAAATCTTTAACCCTTTACCCCTTCCGAGCTGCGCGCAGCTCGAGTCGCGACACGAAAAATTTGAACAAAGGAGAATTTATCGTAATGATTCGTACCGAAACTCATATTGACATCGCGACTCGATTAGACGATATCGCGGTTTTGATTGGAGCAGAACAAGATAAACCCATTACGCTACACACAGGCGACACCGTGGAGAGACCTGGACTGGGCCTGTCAACCCACTCGACCGTGCTGGAGCAGACTGCAAAGCGATGGCAAAAAGGTATCACCAACATCCCCGTCGTCGGCTCCGTTTCTGTCGGTAAATCGACGCTCCTGAATGGCTTGTTGGACACGGACTTACCTGCAGGGAAAGGTGCCGTGACGGGGATAATCCTGGAACTCACGGCTGAAGCGTTTGACGACTTTAGAGTCTTTTATACGGATGGGACGGAAAAGACGATGACTGCCGAAGCATATCGAGACTTTAGTTGCGTATACACAAGAGACCCTTTCGTAGGCGGTGGGCCGTTTAGGCTCCCGGCGCGTTTGCAAACTGTTCAGTATGCGCGTTTAGGCAGGCTGCGCGGTTTACCGGAAAAAGGGCTCGTGTTCATTGATACCCTCGGTTTCAATGCGGGAGGTGCCGCCGCGGCGGTGACGCGCGGCTATCTCAGCAATGCGGATATCGTGATAATGGTTCTCAACAGTAACCAACTCTTTACAGAGACAGATGTTGAGATGCTCCGGGATATCGTTGCCGGTGGCATTGAAAGAGAGGGCGTGGAAGACGCGTCGATTTTCTTCGTTATCAACACTTTCGCTCAGGATACCGATGCGGATAAAGAGGAAGCGCTGAAGCAGGTGTCAGCGAAACTGGAAGGGCTCGTTCCTCCTGAAAAGAGAGACAATCGCATTTTCTTGGTAGATGCGTGGACAGCCAGGAGATGAAAGGAAAACATGATGAACATTAGAATTGTCCCAGAAGGAATGGTGCTCATCCCCGGCGGCACCTTCCAGATGGGCAGCAAGGATGCCGAGGCCTTAAATGACGAGCAGCCTACGCATACGGTGTATGTGGACGCGTTCTACGACGAGCAGCCTGTGCATACGGTGTATGTGGACGCGTTCTACATGGACACGCACGAAGTGACGAACGCCGAGTATAAAAGTTTTCTGCTGGCAAACCCGCAGTGGCAGAAGACGCAGATTCCGGATGCCCTCCATAATGGTCGTTATCTAAGCCATTGGGACGGTAATAACTATCCAGTGGGTGAGGCGGACCATCCCGTGACGTATGTGTCGTGGTATGGTGCGATGGCGTATGCTGCGTGGGCGGGTAAGCGTCTTCCAACGGAGGCGGAGTGGGAGAAAGCGGCACGCGGGGGGTTAGTTGATAAGAGATATCCGTGGGGGGACACGATTACGCCGAACGATGCGAACTACGGTAAGAATGTAGGCGGTACAACGGCTGTGGGGAGTTATGCTGCGAACGGGTATGGGCTGTTCGACATGGCAGGCAACGTGTCAGAGTGGTGTCTGGATGAGTGGGATGCGGATTTTTATTCTCAGTCTCCGTCTCGGAATCCGCTGAGTGGTGTGTCTGGCAGTACACTCGCGAATCTGGCTGAGATTGTAGATAACTATACAAATATTGAGTCTGATCGCGTGTTGCGTGGCGGTAGTTGGTACTGTGCTTCACGACTCCTGCGTGTCACCTTTCGCCCCGAGATTACACCAACGTTCACGCTCTACCCCGCCGGCCTCGGGTTCCGGTGTGCGAGGGCTGTAACCCCTTAAATCTTTACCCCTTTACCCCTTCCGAGCCGTATCCGGAGCGAATGGCACATAGAAGAATTTGAACGATGACTTAAAAAGGAGATTTTATCATAATGAACAGTGCCGAAACTCATATTGACAGAGAAGAAACAACCGAACCGCAGACACCAATTGTCCCAGAAGGAATGGTGCTCATCCCCGCAGGCGAGTTCCAGATGGGCAACGACGATCCTGTGCATACAGTGTATGTAGACGCGTTCTATATGGACACGCACGAAGTGACGAACGCTGAGTATCAAACTTTTGTGCTGGCGAACCCGCAGTGGCAGAAGACGCTGATTCCGGATGTTCTCCACAATGGTGATTACCTAAACCATTGGGACGGTAATAACTATCCAGTGGGTATGGGGGACCATCCTGTGACGTATGTGTCGTGGTATGCGGCGATGGCATATTCCGCGTGGGCAGGGAAGCGTCTTCCAACGGAGGCAGAGTGGAAGAAAGCGGCCGGTGATCTGGCAGTCCCACGTCTGGGCGATGCGAACTATGCAGCCGGTACAACGGCTGTGGGGAGTTATGCTGCGAACGGGTATGGGCTATATGATATGGCAGGCAACGTGTGGGAGTGGTGTCTGGATGAGTGGGATGCAGATTTTTATTCTCAGTCTCCGTCTAGTAATCCGCTGAGTGGTGTGTCTGGCAGTATGCTCGCGAATCTGGATGAGATTGTAGATGACTATACAAATATTAAGTCTCGTCGCGTGTCGTGTGGCGGGCCTTTGTACGCTGCTCCGTGGGGCCTGCGTGTCGCCAATCTCGGCAGGTATTCTCCACCGGCGTTCACGCTCGACTGCTTCGGGTTCCGGTGTGCGCGGGCTGTTACTCCTTAAATCTTCAACCCTTTACCCCTTCCGAGCTGCATGCAGATGGGCTTGCGACCTAAGGAGAATTTATCGTAATGAATAGGGCAAAAACTTATATTGATATCGCGTATCTATTCAACGATATCAGGGATGCCCAAAGTGCTCTCGCTGAAGTACGTGCGACAGTGCCGGATGTGCTGAACACGTTTGACAGCCTCGTAGAAAAGATAGCCAGCCATACCTCTACGCTCTTTCAAAACGAATTCGCCCTAAAACTGGGAGACGGAGCGTTTTGGCGTGAAAAATGGACAAAAGGTGTATGGTCCCCCATCCGTTGGGCTAGTCTTTGGGCTAGTCTTGTGGGATTTGGTGTTACTAAGGGAGACGTAAACTTAATGATTCAACTGGCCCTAGAACAGGTGGTTCAGTTTAAACTAGATGCGTGGGTGGCAGCACTTCCCGACAAATTAACGGAGCACCTCGATGCCCCTAAGGCACAGCTCCTCGTTAGAGATTTGGACTTGGCATTTGATGAGTTCCAGGTGCGTTTGAAGCGGATCGATTTACACGTGAAAGGCATTGGCAAGATCAATGCCGTCCAGAGTGATGAGATTGCGAATATAAAGCAGCTCATCTCCGACACTATAGGCTGCGGTTTTGCTATACCCGTAAGTTCTGCTATAGTTGCTGACTCGATTGTGGAGAATACTGTGTACATGCCTACGGCCCGCCTCATGGCCAATCACATCGCGGATGAAGCCAGGAAACATTTCAACGCTACGGGTGCTTATATCGGTGCAGAAATTGAGAGAATAATGGTTGAGAATTTCGCTGTGCCTCGTCAAAAGCTAGCGGCGGTGCTTGAGGATGAAGTAACTAGGACAGAGCACCGTTTGGAGACGCTGGCGAATATCGTCCACGGCGAACTGATAAAAAAGGCGCGATTAGATTTAGAACCAGAAAAACCAACCGAGCAGGAGATACGAGCACATCCGCCGGAGACACTAGTTGTTCCGAAAGGGATGGTGCTGATTCCCGCCGGCGAATTCCTGATGGGCAGCGATGCCGAGAATGACGAACAGCCTGTGCATCCGGTGTATGTAGACGCGTTCTATATGGATACGCACGAAGTGACGAACGCGGAGTATCAAACTTTTGTGCTGGCAAACCCGCAGTGGCAGAAGACGCAGATTCCGGATGCCCTCCATAATGGTCGTTATCTAAGCCATTGGGACGGTAATAACTATCCAGTGGGTGAGGCGGACCATCCCGTGACGTATGTGTCGTGGTATGGTGCAATGGCGTATGCCGCGTGGGCGGGTAAGCGTCTTCCAACGGAGGCGGAGTGGGAGAAAGCGGCACGCGGGGGGTTAGTTGATAAGAGATATCCGTGGGGGGACACGATTACGCCGAACGATGCGAACTACGGTAAGAATGTAGGCGGTACGACTTCTGTGTGCAGTTATGCTGCAAACGGGTATGGGCTGTCCGACATGGCAGGCAACGCTTGGGAATGGTGTCTGGATGAGTGGGATGCGGATTTTTATTCTCAGTCTCCGTCTCGGAATCCGCTGAGTGGTGTGTCTGGCAGTACACTCGCGAATCTGGATGAGATTGTAGATAAATATATAAATATTAAGTCTTCTCGCGTGTTGCACGGCGGTAGTTGGCTCAATCTTCCACGGGTCGTGCGTGTCGCCAATCGCTTCGGGTATACCCCGTCGTTCGCGCTCACCAACGTCGGTTTCCGGTGCGCGAGGGCTGTAACCCCTTAAATCTTTAACCCTTTATCCCTTCCGAGCCGTATCCGGAGCGAATGGCACATAGAAGAATTTGAACGATGACTTAAAAAGGAGATTTATCAGAATGAGTCGTACCGAAACTCATATTGACAGAGAAGAACCAACCGAACCGCAGACACCAATTGTCCCAGAAGGAATGGTGCTCATCCCCGCGGGCGACTTCCAGATGGGCAGCAACGATTATGATAACGAGCAGCCTGTGCATACGGTGTATGTGGACGCGTTCTATATGGATACGCACGAGGTGACGAACGCCGAGTATAAAACTTTTGTGCTGGCGAACCCGCAGTGGCAGAAGACGCGGATTCCGGATGTCTTCCACAATCGTTATTACCTATTCTATTGGGACTGGGACGGTAATAACTATCCAGTGGGTGAGGCGGACCATCCTGTGACGTGGGTGTCGTGGTATGCGGCGATGGCATATTCCGCGTGGGTAGGTAAGCGTCTCCCAACGGAGGCGGAATGGGAGAAAGCGGCGCGCGGTGGTAATGTAGGGGATACCCGTCCTGTCGGGAGTTATGCTGCGAACGGGTATGGGCTTGATATGGCCGGCAACGTGTGGGAGTGGTGTCTGGATGCGTATGATTGGGTGTCGTGGTATGCGGCGATGGCATATTCCGCGTGGGTAGGTAAGCGTCTCCCAACGGAGGCGGAATGGGAGAAAGCGGCGCGCGGTGGTAATGTAGGGGATACCCGTCCTGTCGGGAGTTATGCTGCGAACGGGTATGGGCTTGATATGGCCGGCAACGTGTGGGAGTGGTGTCTGGATGCGTATGATGCGGATTTTTATTCTGCGTCTCCGTCTAGTAATCCGCTGAGTGGTGTGTCTGGCAGTATGCTCGCGAATCTGGATGAGATTGTATCGGACTATACAAATATTAAGTCTAGTCGCGCGCTGCGTGGCGGGAGTTGGAACACTGATACCCGTCCCCTGCGCGCCGCTGATCGCACCGGGTGTACGCCGATGTTCACGAGCAACGGCCTCGGGTTCCGGTGTGCGAGGGCTGTAACCCCTTAAATCTTTAACCCTTTACCCCTTCCGAGCTGCAGGCAGCTCGGACCGAGAATGCAATGAAAAGTCCCGAGAAGAAAACACGGAAAAATCCCTAGAAAACTCGAGATTCGACCAAACTCAATGGCTCACTAGGCAGCGGCGCAATCGCCTCACCGGTGAGTCCTCTGACTATACTGAAATTGATCGTGAAAGGATTAATAAGAGTTTTCGGAAAGACTAATAAGTAAGTTAAGTGAGGTTTTGTCAATGAATGAAAGCAAAAATCCCTCTGAAACGCATATTGACATCGCGACTCGATTAGACGATATCGCGGTTTTGATTGGAGCAGAACAGGATAAAGCCATTACGCTACACACAGGCGACATCGTGGAGAGACCTGGACTGGGCTTGTTAACCTACTCGACTGTGCTGGAGCAGACTGCAAAGCGATGGCAAGAAGGTATCACTGCGACTGAGGACTTGTCCCGAGAGTAGTTCTACGTCTCTCGGGTTCGTGCGCGGACGCATTGGGGGTTGCGGACGCGTCTGAACAATAAGTTTGGAGCGTGTCTTCTCTGCGCGTGCCTGAATCAATGTTTAGGACACCCCTTAGAAGACAGGAGATGAAAGGAAAACATGATGAACATTATAGCAGAGCATCACAAAGTCATTGCAGAGTGTGACAAAGTCATTGCCACGGCAGACGGCCATCGTGGCGAGCTTAACAAAGCACTTGCCCTGGTACACTACGGGCGCGGCAGAGCGAAGTTAATCTTGCATAAAACCAAAGACGCGATATGGAATTCTGACCCAGACATTAAATACGCGATAGCCGCATTGGATTTTGACGCAGGCATTAAATACGCGATAGCCGATTTTGACACAGCCATTCACATCAACCCAAACGCGGCCGAGGCATACTACTATCGCGGCAAGGCGCGTTTAGCCTTGGATCACCTCGACTCCGCGATAGCCGATTTTGACACAGCCATTCACATCAACCCAAAATATGTCGAGGCCCACCACTTGCGCGCAGAGGCGAAGTTAATGAGGGAGCGGGTTCCGGCGATGGTGTAGAAAAGACGCGATTAGCCCGCATAGAATCTACGCTCCGTTCGCAATTCGAGGTGCTGAGTGTGCACGTCTACGGGCGAGTACTGACGGATGCCGAGATACGAACGCGTATAGAACCGGATCAAAGCAGCAGCGGCGAAAGCAGCGCTGGCTAAGACGAGGATGGCTGCGCAGGTGCGAGCGTGCCGGCGCAGCGGCTTTCAAGGAGATTTATCAGAATGAGTCGTGTAGAAACTCATATTGACAGAGAAGAAACAACCCAACCGCAGACACCAATTGTCCCAAAAGGAATGGTGCTCATCCCTGCAGGCAACTTCCAGATGGGCAGCGATGCTGCTGATGCGTGGGATAACGAGCAGCCTGTGCATACGGTGCATGTGGACGCGTTCTATATGGATACGCACGAAGTAACGAACGCCGAGTATAAAATTTTTGTGCTGGAGAACCCCAAGTGGCAGCATGTTGCGGATGCACCCGGTGATGATGTTCATCTGGCCGATTGGATTGGTAAAAATGACTATCCTTGGGGTGAGAGAGACCATCCTGTGACATATGTGTCATGGTATGGTGCAATGGCGTATGCGGCGTGGGCAGGTAAGCGTCTTCCGACGGAGGCAGAGTGGGAGAAAGCGGCACGCGGGGGGTTAGTTGGTAAGAAATACCCATGGGGGGACACGATAATGCCGAACGATGCGAACTATTGGAGCGGCGGCACGGATAAGGATTATGTAGACGGTACAACGGCTGTGGGGAGTTATCCCCCGAACGGATATGGGTTATATGACATGGTCGGCAACGTGTCAGAGTGGTGCCTGGATGAGTATAATGAGGATTTCTATTCTGCGTCTCCGTCTAGTAATCCGCTGAGTGGTGTGTCTGGCAGTATGCTCGCGAATCTGGATGAGATTGTAGATGACTATACAAATATTAAGTCTCGTCGCGTGTCGCGCGGCGGTGGCTGGTGCCTTAATTCATGGTACCTGCGCGCCGCGGAGCGCGAAGGGACTGCACCGAGTAGGGCCCTCAGCGGTTTCCGGTGTGCACGGGCTGTTACTCCTTAAATCTTCAACCCTTTACCCCTTCCGAGCTGCATGCAGATGGGCTTGCGACACGAAGAATTTGAACAAAGGAGAATTTATCATAATGATTCGTACCGAAACTCATATTGACATCGCGACTCGATTAGACGATATCGCGGTTTTGATTGGATTAGAACAAGATAAAGCCATTACGCTACACACAGGCGACATCGTGGAGAGACCTGGACTGGGCTTGTCAACCCACTCGACCGTGCTGGAGCAGACTGCAAAGCGATGGCGAGAAGGTATCACTGCGATTGGGGCCTTGGAACATGCGATGGATAACGGTGTCCTCCGGGCAATAGATGCGGCTTCGCAGGAGATTGCGCTGAGAAGAAAGGTGCTCGAGATGGGGGCGGCGGCGCGTGAAAGGGCTATCGCGGCCTCGCAAATTTATCTCGCGAAAGCGCGTGCGAAAGTGCCGGCTGTGCTGGAAGCGTTTGACAACCTCGCAGAAGAGGTGGCGGCACGTGCCGAGACGCGCTTTCAAACGGAAGTGCCGGCTGTGCTGGGAAGAGCGTATTTGCGTGAAGAGCTGGAAAGAAGGTGGCGTGAAGTAGGGGAAATACTAAAAGCCAGCGTTGAAGAATCTGACGCACGGCACCTCGTCGGCGATTTGGATCGGGCCCTTGATGAGTTCTGGGCGGTTTTGAAGCGGGGCGATTTACACCTCAAACGCATTCGCCGGATTTATGTCGGCCCGAGTGATGCGACCGCGAATTGGAAGTGGCTCATCTTCGAAGCTATAGGCCTGGGTCTAGAGGATATCAGTGCTATCAACTTAGGCTATACTGCGGATATCAGTGCTATCAACTTAGGCTATACTGCGGACTTCCGCTCTTTTCTCAGAGGCGTATTTTTCCTTTGGCCTGAACAGGCATTTTTTTATAGATACGGCGCACAGAGTTTCGCTGCGCATCGTGAAAAACTGGAGGCGGCACTTGATGACGAGATAAGTGGCAGAGAGAAACGCTTGCAGACGCTGCGTCAGGCAAACCGTGATGAGACTAACACTCAGGAAACACAAGCGAGATTAGAGGGCATAGCGTCCGCGCTGCGTTCGCAATGGGAAGCGATGAGTCAGCGCGTCTACGGAAAAGTGCTGACAGATGCAAAGATACAAGCACGTTTAGAACCGTTGCTTAAGGAGAAGGCGAACGCATGGCAACGAGAAAAGAGTCGTTCCAGATGGGCGAAACAGAGCGTGAGTAGGCGAGCGCAGCTGCCCAACGTCCTCTCTATCAAGCACGGACGAAAAAACAGGATGTGGCGATATTGATGGCATCCAGGCTGATACAATGAATCTCAACAATGTACACGTAGTCTACACTTGGGCAAGACGAGAGGAGGGCAGACAACTGTGAAACTAGTTGGCTGGTTCTTGATAGTACTTGGGTCCGCAGGAGCGTTGGCAGTGCTGATATGAGGATTTTACAATGATCATGGAATTAGAGTTTTTGCGAAGTTAATATTGCCTAGAGCGTTTTTAGCAGGCTTCTGAAAAAAGTTGAAAAAAAAAGATTGTGCGAGACTGCAAAACAACGCAATTCCGGCAGTTTACGTTTGAAGAGCCAAACCGTGTAAACTCATTGTGAGCGGAGAGTTCCGTTTTCATAAAAGTGTTTCAATGATGCCAAAACTCATATTGACATCGCGACTCGATTAGACGATATCGCGGCTTTGATTAGAGCAGAACAAGATAAACCCATTACGCTACACACAGGCGACACCGTGGAGAGACCTGGACTGGGCCTATCAACCTACTCGGCCGTGCTAGAGGCGAGTGCACAGCGATGGCGAAAAGGTATCACCACCATACCCGTCATCGGCTCGGTTTCTGTCGGTAAATCGACGTTCCTGAATGGCTTGTTGGGGACGGACTTACCAACAAATGGAGGTACAAGGAATCCGCCCTGCTTTGCAGGGGAAGGGAAGTTCTCCCCGCTTGCGGGGATGAATTCCCATCCTTCTCAAAGATGACAAATGCTCCTTGAACTCACGACTAAACCATTTGATGGTTCTCAAGTCTTTTTTCTGCAATGAAAAAACCAGAAGAGACGATAGGTGAGGTTCCGAATGAAGAAATGGATGAGCAGTGTGCTATTAGCAAGTTGGTTAGTAGGAGGAATTGGATTTGCACTGTCTGGCAACGCCCAAGGGCAGTCTCCCGTAATAAACGGAGACGCAGAAATACTGTGGACCGGCAAGGCAGATATGGATGAAATCCTCAAGGATATCGGTTATCGGGCGACGCGCCACATCGCCGAAGTGCCTGAGGTAGACGTGGTGTTTGTGGTTGACGGCTCGCTGCAGATGGTAGGATCGATTGGAATAGTTGAGAGAAACTTCGTTACGCTGCTAGACGCGCTTGAGAAGAAGACTTTAGATTACCGGTTTGCGATGCTCGCGTTTCGGTTGGTCAAAGGGCAACCGAATGTTAAGTTACTCCCATGGACTTTTGACCGTGCAGCGGTTGAAAAGCAATTGAGCTACATACGGCGTGTTTGGAGAGGCGACTTTGAGACAGGACACGGGCTAGATGCGCTGATGCAAGGATTAAATGAATTCAGGTTTAAGGCAGACGCAATCACGCAGTTCGTTATCATCACCAATTCGCCACTTACAACCATCCGTCCTGAGGATGAAGCCCGAAAGAGAATGATCGAACAAATTATCAACAGTTGCTACCGGGATAAGGTTCAGCTCAACTTTATCGGCATCCAGGACAGCGTGCAGATTGAACTGGCCGGCAAGACGGGCGGCAAATGGTATCCTATTATCCACGGGACATCACCGCCCCTAGATCCTGTCCAAATCCTGGGCATTCCTGATAGGCTAAAGCAACTGCGAGGGCATCCTGATAGGCTAAACAAGACGGTCGATAAAATTTTCGAACAAATCGCAGAATTTCTGATTGACGGTGCCCCTAACAAATTGGATATTGTCTTCCTTTTTGATTGCAGTCGAAGCATGAGAAACAGGGTTGATGCCGTGTGTGATGGACTGGATGAGATGGTGACGGTGTTGAACGCTGCACGGCTCGACTATCGGTTTGGGGTAATCCGTTTTTGGGCTAAACCGGGGCTCTCTGGACAAAGTACTGTCCTGGTTAGCAAGCCGCCGCTAAAAGTAGCGTCGGTGAAGAAGCTATTCCGCAGACCGAAAGCCGGAACAGAGCGTTTATTGGATGCCATTGTGGAAGGAGTGCCGAAATTGCGGACACCGGCAGAGCGTTCGCTGGTCTTGATTATCGTCACCGATGAACCCACGAATAAAGACGACCCAAATATGTGGACGGTAAATAAGGCAATTGAGGTTTGCCAGGGAGCACAGGCTCGCGTTTATGTCCTCGGAGGTCTTAGCTTTGCAAACGGAATTTTGAGGAGAGATCCATTCCAACGTAGAATCGCCGTATTAACCAAAGGGGCGTACTACACGATGCGGGGGGCACCGATGTTCGATTTGCGTCTAGAGTGAATTTGTGCTGACATAAACTCCAAAACAATTCCGGAGACCCTATAGGGAAAGTAAATCTTGATTTAGATAAGATACGCCTTCATGCATTGCGTTTATCCCTACTTTAGTTTACATCAAAAATTGTTTCGATTAAGAAAAAAACCCGGAACTACGGCTGCACGTTAAGCAAGATGAACATGAAGAAAACGAGGTGAAGAGTGTTGTTAAGGATTGGAAAGCCCAAGAACATCACCATATCATCGGAACATGGGGTGAAGCAGGACTGCATCTATACATAGATGGTGAGCACGTCGGTGTGAACACTAACTTTAAAAGGAGCCCCGAAAACCTTCATGGAGAATTTGTGATTAACAATCAAGCTGCAGATCCAAAAGAAAAAGATGCATTTGACAAGCCAACGGGTTGGATTGTCAACAACGTTCGCATTTCTAACTATCAGTGGGACGCAGCAAAAGTGAAAGCACGTTTTGAGGAACTCCATCCGACTGAATAAGTGCTTCGCAGGTCGTCTCTTGCTTGCTCCTGTTTCTAGCACTTTTCGTTGGGGCACCTCATAGCTGCCTATTCCCTTCTGATCCTATCAATCTTAGAATTCCGCAATTATTTACGGAACACAGTAGATATTGTAACAGCACTTTTTCAAATAGGAGTCCAGTTTCACGAAAGAAACGGATTTTGGATTGTATGAACGCACTGGTAGTCTACTCCCACGAAAACCTCTCGTGAAACTCTTCGTGAATTGCATCGCATCCAGACACGGCACCCGTGTCTCCAATTCCGGCCGCATCTCGCTAAAAAACATAAAAAACTTGTGTCGCTTAGCAAACGAGGAATTATCTTACACAAAATCTAAAATTCTGGTATAATGTAGCGAACAGACCTCAATCAAAAGCCAGAGGTGTTTTAACGAAGCAGGAGAAAGGATAGAAAATATGAAATTTAAACGCGAAGAAATTTTACCTCGATTGCGGGCAAATATTGATGCAGGTAAACCGATCCTCGGTGCCGGGGCCGGGACCGGTATCTCTGCTAAATGCGAAGAAGCCGGCGGTATCGACCTGATTATTATCTACAACTCCGGCAGATTCCGGATGGCAGGGAGAGGCTCCCTCGCCGGCATGATGCCCTACGGAGATGCAAACCACATCGTGGTTGAGATGGCAAGCGAAGTACTACCTGTTGTCCAAAATACACCTGTGCTTGCCGGAGTCTGTGGCACAGATCCGTTTCGACTCATGGATGTCTTCCTCCAGCAGATAGATGCAATCGGGTTTTCCGGCGTGCAGAACTTCCCCACGGTCGGGTTGATTGATGGCACATTCCGCCAACTGCTTGAAGAGACGGATATGGGCTACGGTCCGGAAGTGGAGATGATTCGTCTTGCACACGCGATGGGTCTGCTCACAACACCGTACGCGTTTAACGAATCAGAAGCAGAGCAGATGGCAGATGCAGGCGCGGATATCCTGGTTGCACACATGGGCTTGACAACAAAAGGCTCTATTGGCGCGAAGACCTCTCTTACGCTTGAGGACGCAGCAAAAAGGGTGCAAGCCATACACGATGCCGCGACAGGCGTTAACCCGGAGATCCTTGTAATTTGCCACGGAGGACCCATCGCAGAACCTGAAGATGCAAAATACGTCTTGGAAAATACGCACGGCATCGTTGGATTCTATGGCGCATCCAGTGCTGAACGTTTGCCGACAGAGCACGCAATTACAGCCCAAATTGAAGCGTTCAGGGAACAACTCAAACTGTCACAATAAGAAAAGTCCAACCGGTTTGTATGCCATGCTCCCAACGACATCGCAAGCCGGTCTGCCTTGCGATGTCGCCCGTATTTTTAACGTAGAACTCAATCGCCCAGGCTCCTGCGTGAAAGAAGTTGACCTAAAAACATTTAACTGATACAATTGATACAATCAAATTTGAAAAGTATTCACAGACACCGTAATCAATTCCAGTCTGCAGTAGCAGTGGGACACTCATGAAAAAGACGGTAGGTGCGTTCTCCAAACCGCGGCACTCCCCCCTCGGAACTGCCGCTTCTGAACGCAATTTAATATTAGGAGTTAAAAAAATGGGTACAAAGCAGATTGCTACGAACATTAACGGCAAAGACTACGTGCACGAAGTTGAACCACGACTCCTTCTAATTCATTACCTGCGTGATGTTGTGGGATTAACGGGTTCACATGTGGGTTGTGAGACGAGTTTGTGCGGTGCCTGCACAGCCATCGTCGATGGGCAAGCAGTCAAAACATGCACGATGCTGGCAGTGCAAGCAGATGGTGCGGAAATCACAACGATTGAAGGGCTAGCACAAACTGGAGAATTACATCCGGTCCAAGAAGGATTCTGGGAACGTCACGGTTTACAGTGCGGTTTTTGCACACCCGGGATGATTATCGCGGCACATCAGCTGCTCGAACGAAATCCAAATCCGAGTGAAAGTGAAATCCGGCACGGCTTGGAAGGGAATCTCTGTCGATGTACAGGTTACCAACATATCATTGAGGCTGTGCAATACGCTGCCGAAAAAATGTAGCAGTTGTGGAAGCGAGGAGTAGCACTCGAATTTTTCAACGTACACACTTGAAGTTAAAAGGAGAAGCAGATTATGGCAACCATCGCCGCTCCAACCCGGATGATTGGCGCACCGATCAAACGGCGCGAAGATCCGCGGCTCATCCAAGGGTTAGCACACTACGTTGATGATATTAAACGCGTCGGCACCCTGCATTGTGCTTTTTTGCGGAGTGATTACGCGCATGCAGAGATAAAAAGTATTGATACCGCGGCGGCGACGGCACACCCGAGTGTTGTAACCGTCGTCACAGCAGAAGACTTGACAGATGTCGGCGGTGTCCCCTGCGGCGCAGAGATAGAGGGCTTGAAAATTCCAGACCATCCGCCCTTGGCGAAGGAACGCGTGCGTTTTGTCGGTGAACCGATCGTCGCAGTTGTCGCTACCGACGCATATACCGCCCGCGACGCACTTGACTTAATTGAGATTGATTATGAGGAGCTGCCGGCCATCGTGGATATGGACGAGGCACTGAAACCAGAATCCCCACTGATTTATGAAGATTTTGGTGATAATGTCGCCTTCGTTAGTCCACTAGAAGCCGGCGATATAGAAAAGGCAATGGACGAGGCAGATCAGGTCGTCTCGCAGCGTTTTGTGAATCAACGTTTGATTCCGAATGCGATGGAGCCCCGCGGCGTATTAGCCGAGTACCTGCCGGGAGAAGGCACGCTTACCGTCTGGTCCTCGACACAGGTGCCGCACATTCTGAAAACACAATTGGCAATTGCCGTCAATGTTCCTGAACAGAAGGTCCGCGTCATCGCACCTGAAGTTGGTGGCGGATTCGGCAGTAAATTGAATGTATACCCTGAAGAAATCGTCGTATCCCATCTTGCGACCTGCTTGCATCAACCGATTAAGTGGATTGAAAAGCGGAGTGAAAATTTCACAACCACCATTCATGGACGCGATCAGATCAACGAAATTGAACTGGCCCTCAAAGATGACGGTACAATTACCGGCATCCGGGCACGCATCCTCGCCGATATGGGGGCCTCCTATCAACTACTCACCCCGATTATCCCAGGATTAACCAACCTGATGGTCTTAGGATGCTATCAAATTCCGAACGTCAAAGTAGAATTAATCGGCGTACTCACGAACAAAATGGCGACAGATGCATATCGCGGCGCAGGACGCCCAGAGGCAACACACTTAATAGAACGGATCGTTGATATAGCAGCACGGGCTATCGGCATGGACGCACGAGATATCCGATTCAAAAATTTCCCACAACCGGAAGACTTCCCACTCGAAATTGCGACGGGGATTATCTACGATAGTGGAAACTATCAGCAAAGCTTCAACAAGGCGTTGGACGCAGTGGATTATGACAGCCTACGCCAACGACAAGCTGAATTCCGGAAACAGGGGCGCTACATCGGCATCGGTATCTCTACGTACGCAGAAATCTGTGGTATGGGGCCCTCTATAGCGATGCCCGCAGGCGGTTGGGAAAGCAGCACGGTCAGAATTGAGCCGACGGGTAAGGTGACTGTCATGTCTGGCGTATCGCCGCACGGACAAGGACAAGAGACGACCTTCGCTCAGATTATCGCTGATGAATTCGGCGTTGATATTGACGATGTTGTGATTATTCACGGTGATACAGGGCGCCAACCGTACGGCATTGGGACCTTCGGCAGCAGGGCAACGGCTGTCGGCGGAACCGCAATGGTGAAAGCCGCCGGAATCGTGAAAGAGAAAGCTGCCAGAATCGCGGCACATCTCTTGGAAGCGAATCCCGAAGATCTGGTCTTTCAAAACGGCGACATCTTTGTTGAAGGTTCACCTACGCAGGCAGTTCCATTGGCCACAGTGGCATTAGAAGCGCACGTGGCAAAAAACTTGCCACCAGATACAGACCCGGGGCTCGAAGCAACCCACTTCTTTGAGCCACCAAACTTCACCTATCCTTTCGGCGCACATATCTCCGTCGTTGAGGTGGATGTGGAAACAGGCACCATAGACATCCAGCGCTACGTCGCTATTGACGACTGCGGAAACATTATCAATCCGATGCTTGTTGCCGGACAAGTGCACGGCGGCATTGCGCAAGGGCTCGGCCAGGCGTTATACGAAGGGGCTGTTTACGACGAAAACGGGCAGCTGCTCACTGGGTCCTTTATGGATTATGCCGTACCTAAAGTGACACAACTGCCGCATTTCGAAACAGGACATACCGTGACACCGTCGCCTGTTAACCCGATGGGGGTTAAAGGCGTTGGAGAAGCCGGAACCATCGGCTCCACACCTTGCATTGTCAATGCCGTTGTTGACGCACTCGCTCCCTTTGGCATTACAGATATTGACATGCCGATGACCCCTTACCGGGTTTGGCAGACACTCCAAGCGGCTAAAGAAGGAGGTAACGCATGATCCCCAGTACTTTTGAATACTTTGCCCCGACCACGGTCGCGGAAGCGGTATCGCTTTTACAGGAACACGGAGACGATGCACAACTTCTCGCCGGCGGCCATAGCCTGATTCCGGCAATGAAGTTGCGACTCGCTGAACCGGGCTGCCTTGTGGACATCAACAAAATCGCAGAGCTCACCGGCATTTCAGTAGAAAATAACGTCCTTGTTATCGGGGCGATGACCACACATTATCAATTGGAGAGTTCCCCGTTGGTTGCAGAAAACGTCCCGATTTTGACGCAAACCGCTGGTGAAATCGGGGACGTGCAAGTCCGGAACAGAGGCACGCTTGGCGGAAGTCTCGCCCATGCAGATCCAGCCGCTGATTGGCCCGCTACGATTTTAGCACTGGATGCTACCATAAAAACGGTCGGCCCGAATGCAGAACGCAGCATTGCCGCAACCGATTTCTTCCAAGGGCTCTACGAAACCGCATTAGAACCAGAGGAAATTGTAACCCAAATTCACATACCAATCCCGGATGCTGATACGCACGGCACCTATCTCAAAATGTGTCAAGTTGCTTCCGGATTCGCGCTCACCGGAGTCGCAGCCATGTTAAAAAGCACTTCTGACAACCGCTGTGAACAAATCGCCATCGGTATCACCGGAGTCGCAGATGTTGCCTACCGTGCAACAGCAGTTGAAACAGCAATCACAGGCGGGCTCTTGACTGCCGACAACATCGCCGCGGCTGCTGAAAAAGCAGTTGAGGATGTGGAATTCATGGCAGACCTTCATGCCGATGAAGCTTATCGGGCGAACCTCGCTAAGATCTATACACGCAGGGCGATTGAGACTCTGGCCGGCGTATAATTTTTATATACGGACGGTTCGGGTGGATATTGTTGAATATCCACCCGAACCGTCCCTATAGGAGAACATGATGACAGACGAAGAAAAATTTCGTTTTGACCTGACAGGCTTCCTTGTCCGACCGGCAATACTGAACCGCGCCGAAGTCGACGCAATCGTCGACCAGATTGACAGGATTCATCATAACCAAGAATCGCTACCGCCAGAGCACCGGGCGGTACCTGGGGGACCGGCGAGTGTCCTCATCGACCATCCGAAGGTTATCGAGGTTTTGCATGAGATTATCGGTCCGGATGTGCGGTTAGAGAGCAGCTCTGCGGTCTGGCGAAAGAAGGGCCAGGAGCACGGTGGGCTTCATGGCGGAGGTCCGCAACAAGGCGACCCGATTTTCGGATACCGCGTTCACAATGGACGCATCCATGCCGGCATGGTACGAGTGGTTTTTGAACTCACAGATGTCACGAAAAACGACGGTGCAACGCATTTCATTGCCGGCAGTCACAAATCAAATTTTCCGATGCATCCAGAGCACATGTCGTTAGAGAACGGCAAACGGAGCCCCTTCCTAACAACTTATGAATGCCCAGCAGGGAGTGCTATTTTCTTTACAGAAAACCTGTGCCACGCCGGCCCGGTTTGGCAACGGGAAACCCCACGTGTAGCCGTTTTAAATGCTTACGCGCACCTCGCAACGCATTGGCACAGGCTCCGTATTCCACCGGCTGTGATTTCAGCCTTGCCTCGCGAAAAGCAGGCGTATTTCCGCGAACCTTGGGTCGCCGATTTCCGCACGCGCCCAGCCACCATCAACACAATTGAGCGGTTCGTCCAAAACGATGAACAGCCTATCAATACAGAACATCAACCGTAAATATGAGATTTTCATTTTAACCTCACATATCGAGTTTCTGCCTCCAACGTTATCACTCCGCGGAAGGCATTGGTTCAGTCGGTACAACAATCTCACCGGAAATTATTTTTCTCTTCAGGGATTCAACTATTTCGATCGTCTCGTCAGAAAGCTGCTCATCAAGTGCGTATCCGACACCGTCTTCAGCCAGACCGAGGGAGTAGATACCTGCTGGCATCCACTGGCCAGCGACGAATGCCCGGATGACGTTATAGGCACTCTGATCTATCCGTATCAATAGAGAGGTTAAAGCAATCTGAGATGCAACGTCGTTGATATTAATATAGGTCCAAATCACATATCGGTTTGGTGCTATCTTTGCCGCCTCAACGGCTCCGAACCCCGACCGGTCTGCCATAGAGTAAATGACATCAACACCGTTTTCATACTGTGTTGTGGCAATTTCTATCGCCTTTTCAGGCTGATAGAATCCTTGCTCATCATCAGCGACATAACTTTTGAAGATTTGGGCATCTGGATTGACAGCCTTGGCCCCGGCGATGTAGCCAGCCTCAAATTGGTGCAGTAACGGTACATCGGCACCGCCGAGGTATCCAACTTTGCCGGTTTGTGATTTTAGTGCAGCAATAGCACCGACAAGGAACGCCCCTTCGTTTGCCCTATGGCTAAACGCGACAACATTAGGCAAGTCAACTTCAGCGTCAAAAATAACAAACTTAACATCTCGGAATTCCGGGGCAACGCGTGAAATAGGTTCACGCATTTGGAACCCCGCCGTTATCACTAAGCCTGATTGCTTTGCTGCCTCTCGTAACTGCATCTCCCATGTATCCGCGCCGCTTTCCACTTCCGCAATCTCAACGCCGAGTTCTGTTTTCGCTCTTTGCACACCGTTATAGAGAATATCACAGTAAGATGAATCCCCAAGGCAATCCCCAGGATATATAATGCTCACCAGCATTGCATCTGGGCTGCTCTCTTCCTCCTGAATTCGTTCAGAAAGAATGCTGCGCTGAATCCGCTCACAGCCACAGATACTGATTAAAAGCAGCGCTACTGCTAACAAAATGGATGTAGCGCGTGCTTTATTCGGTTCAACATTTTCTGACACGCTTGTGTGCCGCATCTTCGAGCAATTCGATTTCAACTTTGTCCTCCCATGTTAAGTTAAAAGTTACAGGGCGCAACGCATTTCATTGCCCGGAGTCACAAATCAAATTTTCCGGTGCATCCAGAGCACATTGCGAAAGATATGCAAGACTTCCGTACTTAGATTCCCAAGCGTGAGCACAACGTTTGAATCACTGAATTCAATCTCAGTCTGTATTCATATCTGGATTGGAAACTGGATCCGCTGGCTGCAATCCAGGGCGTTTTCCCGCTAACGCTTCAACCAGAAACCTATGATAATTCTCGGCGAGCGAAAAATAGTCTTGCGATAAAAGTTCATTCACCGGTTGCCGCCCCAGGAGCTCAAGCTCAGACGAGATCACCAGACAATCTACTGGAGAGTATTGTTTCCACCCTGAGATGATAGTCCCGGCCAATCGCGGAATACCATCCATCCCCTTGGCATCCCGGAGACGTTTCATATCCCTATTCAGAACCCACGTATTGACGAAATTTTCGTTCAAAAATTTGATGTTTTGCTCGTTGGAGAGGACAACTGCCCTCAAAGTCTTTCCACTCCCTCAGCACGACTCGTCAGTGAGCGGACCGTCTATCGAAACCACATGAATCGGTTTTTGGTGCGTTTGGGCTAATGCCAACGCCTGCTCCATTGCCACCCAATGAATTTGCTGCGACTTATAAAACTGAGCCGTCAATTTCCGTGAAGCTGCTTCTTGCGTGATACTCACATCAAACCTTGTATCGTTATTCTCTGTCCCTGCGAGGAGCTCCATTCTCGGTAAAAATCCGCTGTCTGTACCATAACTGTTGCTGTTCTTGTGCATTCTCTTGGCATCAAAATTCACTGTTCCTTTAGGAACATGCATCCGGAAGAAAACAACTTTCCCATCGCCACGCGAAATAACCAATTTGCCTGCGAATTGCGACGGCGTTAATGAACCGCCTTCCAGCACAAATTCCGCATGGACGCGAAATGCAATCTCAGCGATTTTGGCATTGTACCCGCGCAGACAGGCCCAACCACCTGGGACATCTACCCCACCCATATCCAGATCCGGCTTAGGATGCAGTTGTTTGAGGAGTTCAAAGATTCCGTCTTGTTGTTTCATCCGCCAGATTTCACCAACCGCAACGGCCTTGTCGGGCAGAACTGCCCCGAGGAATACACGTTTGGCGGGCAGAAAGTCTTGGAAAACCGATGCCGGATACTGTTTTTCTGGCTCGGCAGCTTTCAGATTCGACAAAGGTGCCCATTCCAGATGGAAATTGCTGCCGCTATCCGCAATCGGATCGATAAAGGCTTTGACTAACACCTCTGATGAAGTGTCAAGTGTAAGAGCAATTTTGTTACCATCATCAGCACTTACGGCACCACTTATTAAAATAAAAATGAGACATCCAATCTGTAAAGTTTTCATTTCTCTATCTCCTATGAAATATGAACGTATCGATCGTTTGCCAGACTACCTCACCAACATCTTTTAACTCACTGCCTATGGTTTTCTTAACGTCAGCGAAATCGAAGTCATCACATATCCCTTCTTTGAGATACGCGGTGACCTGATGGCAAGTAAAATAAATATCACCAAAAGTGGTGCCTGCCTCTAAGGGTTCGAACAGTCCCCCCGGGAGAGCATCCAGTTCGATTAAATGAGTTAGCGCGTTGTTGAACTACCGGGCACATCGTGCCCCGCCTTCTACCTTTGCGCTATCGTTATCAAAGGTCTTGCCGACTATGGATGAGGTTTCTACGGTGTTGGCTGCAGCTTCTAGGAGTCGTAGAATTCGCCGGATTTCCTTCTGAGTTTCATGTTCAGTAAACACTGTTTACTCCGTTTCCCTTTGAAGGGTTTGGTTATATAGAGGCTCTGAAATCTAAAAAGATAGTAAAAAACATCGTAATTGCCGCAGTGGCAAAAGTTCCGTCATGTCGTAAGACAGGCAAGCCTGCAAGAAGAGGAGAATCTCAGCCGGGTTATTATTATTCATTTTCTGACAGGCTTGTGTGCCGCATCTTCGAACAATTCGATTTTCAACCTATTCAAAATTTTCATTTTTGTCCTCCCATGTGAAGTTAAAAGTTACAGTTAGAGCTTGCTCCTATTGTGGTGTCTTGCGATTTAAAGCGTACTCTCAACCGCAGACTAAATAGCCCGGTTAGCCCTCAAAGTTACTTGTATTTTCTGAATAAAATAAGGTATACTATATACATAGGTGATTCTTGTTTATCGGAATTCCCGCGCTTGTTCATGTAAACATTATACCAGATACATCTTGTAAAATAATATACATTTTTCAAATAGAATCCACGGAGGAAATCATGGACATACTTCGTGAACTTAATAAAAAACAGAAACAGGCAGTAACCCATAAGGACGGTCCGCTGCTGGTCATCGCCGGGCCTGGGACAGGCAAAACAAAAGTCATTACACACCGAATCGCGTATCTAATTCGCCAATGTGCAGTCAAACCCGCGAATATTCTCGCCATTACGTTTACCAATAAAGCAGCACAGGAAATGCAGGAGCGAGTAAACTCAGAAATTGGTGAACCGCACGCCTCCAATGTGCAGGTTTGCACGTTCCACAGTTTTTGCGTAAGACTCCTACGCGAACATGCTTCTGAAATCAACCTCAGTGAAAACTTCACGATCTTCGACCAAGAAATACAAGATGAACTCTTAACTGAAGCCGTTCGAGAACTGAATCTCAGTGCTTACGACTACCCACCGTGGTTGCTACGGAACATCATCAGCGATGCCAAGGCAACCTTACAAGTGCCAACCGAAGTTACGAATATAGAACGAAGTTTGCAAGCCCAAATCGCTATAACAGACCGGTGGAACGGTGCCAGCCTTGATATGTCGACCCGGGTGACGGATATTAGCAGTGTAATTCAGATATATTGCGATAAACTTGCCGTGCACAACGCACTTGATTTCGACGATCTGCTGGTGAAAACAGTTTTTCTCCTTGAGCGAGTTCCGGCTGTGCCGGAAATCTATCAGGAAGCCATCCGCTATATTCTTGTTGACGAATACCATGATGTGAACAGTGTCCAGTATAACCTGTTGGAATTGTTGTGTCCCCCACCAACCGGAAATTTGATGGTAGTTGCTGATGAAGACCAGGCAATCTATAGCTGGCGCGGTTCAAACCCACAGTATGTGGAACGTTTCAAACTAGCGTTCACGCCACAAATTGTCGAACTTGATGACCATTACCGATGCAGCGAAAAAATCTTGCGGGCAGCAGAGGAAGTCATAGCCAAGAACGCTGAGCGCGAGAATCGCCACACTCTCAAAACGCACAAAGACACCGGACGTGACATATTCCATTACACTTTCCGGGATGCAACAGAGGAAGCACAGGGCATCATTCGGGTTATCCGCAAACTGATAACCCAGCGGAACTACTCCTATCGCGATATTGCGGTTTTCTATAGAACACATCGACTCGCAGATGTGTTGGAGGAACAATTACGACAAGAGAAAATTGAATACCAACGCATCCGGTCCAAGAACACATTTCAGAAAAAGGACAGCAGTGCAATCCTTTCTTACCTCAATTTTGTACAGTGGCAAATTGCCCGTGATCTGGAACTCGCAATCAATTTCCCAGAAAAACGGATTGATGACTTAACGTGGGTGCGGCTTAAGTGGCTTGCCCAGCGGAAAGAGATTGGGCTGATCCAACTCTTAGAGAACATTGAAGACTATCAGCAAGATGTCGGTCCTTTGACACGGAAGAATATCAGCCAATTCTGGTTAGATATAGGAGAACTGAGAACTTACGCACGTGCACAAGGCAGAGAAAACATCACAAAAATCGTCCGAAAACTGTTTGATATATTGGAACTTGGACGTTCACCCTATCGTAATGAGGAACTAGAACTAATTGAGAAGCAACCGGATGCCCCGCACTTGTCGATCGGACGTGATGTGCTTTATAGGGCAATTGACGGTAACGAGAAAATTCAGATTACCGCTTGTTACGGGATTGATGAGTATTGCGCAGCGCACATCATCCATCAAGCCCTAGAAACTTACCTGAATCGGACGGTTGATGTCCAATTTCTCCCAGAGGGTGGCGGTACACCGCAATCGATAGAACACGGCGTACATATCCTGATTGGGGATTTTGCCGAATTGAATAAACCAGAAACAGCGTCACATGTTCTTCTCATTGGTACCGTCAATAGCCCTCTGCCCGAGCAATCTTCGAAAGCGGAAGCCGAGACTGCCCGGTTTGTGCAATTGAACGCAGTCTCTCAAATTAGGAGCCTGACCGCACTTAAACTATGTCAACGTCTCGTAGGCCGTTTTGAAACCCCTAATATGGCGGAGATGGTTATCTACGACTTGGAGACGACCGGCGTTAACCCGAAGAATGCGAACATCGTTGAACTTGCTGCACGGCGGCTCAGCGTCCTAGGCGATGAAGTCGAACGATTTTATCGTTTAGTGAAGCCGCCCGGAGGATATATCCCTAAGGCGAGTACCCGCATCCACGGAATTGATGAGCACACAGTGAAAGATGCCCCAAGTATTGAGACGGTCCTCCCTGAGTTCTCTGGGTTCATCCAGGACCGGATTTTGATCGGACATAACGTGGCGGAATTTGATAATCTTATCCTTGATAGGACGCTGCAGACATACTTAAAACAGCGGCTCCAAAATCCGCATTACGATACCTTGGCCACTGCACGAAAACTCTATCCGCGCCAACGGTGCAGCCTTGCAGCACTCGCAGAGAAATTTGGAATTGCGTGCAGCAGCTTTCATAATGCCCTACAAGATGTAGAAACCAACCAAAAAATCTTTAAACAACTCATCGCGGTGGACTCTCAAAAACGGATGGTGAAATCTTTAACGGAATTTCTACCGTTTGTCGGGCTTGGGGCACTTTCAAAAGTGAATTTCCAAAACGATACCACCAGCAAGACGTTGACAGAAGTTGAGGCGTTTTTGAATGCAGCGAAACGTTTGGCACGAACGCACGATTCGCTAAAACATGTCGCCGAACTGCTACCGTTGGAATCCACCGAAAAGGAACGCGTCTCTGCGTTTATCGAAGAATTGTCCAAGGAAGATGTGACATCGACGCATGAAGATACAGTCTGGCAACAGTTGCGTGCACAGTTCATGAATGCCGTCCTCCATTTTGAAAGCCAGAACGCTACACCCTTATCGCAACAAGCAGCAATAGATGAACATCGACTGATAAACTTCTTGGATTACCTAAAATTGATGACAAGCAGCGACGAAAAAGACGAGGGACGTGAGCAACTAACACTCATGACACTTCATGCAGCAAAAGGAACAGAGTTTCCCGTTGTCATCATCGTCGGTATGGAGGAGGGCAGTTTTCCCATGTGGAAACAGAACATGACAGCAGAGGAAATTGAGGAAGAGCGACGGCTATTCTACGTAGGCATGACGCGCGCACAACAGCAACTCTATCTTACCTCTACTGTGTATCGTTTTGATGACCGGGAACGTTTGTCGTCCAGGTTTATCCGTGAACTCCCTTCTAACTCTATTAACAAGTGGTCATCAATTATATAATGAAGAACATTCATATTCTCATTATCTTCATCGTCTGCTGTGGGGGTTGCTAAAATTATATTCGCGAAAACGCGACATGAGTTCACAGACAATTTCATTGTCAATGCATATAAGGAAATTGCAACTACCTTCACTTTTACACATCCGTCTTTTTTTCGAGAAAAATATAGGAAAATACGCCTTTAAACCTATACTATAACTGGGTTCTCAAGCATTTTAAAAAAGTTACCAAAAACAGAAAAAAGTTACCGTACGGTAACTTTTGGTAACTTTACTCGGAGGGAATGACTCCTGAAATTACCAGCAAAACACAAACGATTCGCCGCTCCGATTCGTCCCTGCTTGCGGTGGTTAGGGCAGGATTGCCAAGCAGGGCAGGGGGCATCCCCTCTTATCCAGCAAATCTATAAATCCTGATTCAGACAACCAAAGGAGATGCCAATGCAAAACAACGAAGTTCTTGTTGAAGATTACATCCAGACAATCCGGCAAAAGCATCAGATAAAACGTTCTAAGTGGTTACCCCACGGCACTGTTCCGGTTATTAGCCAAGGTCGTGAGTTTATTTCGGGTTACATAAATGACACAGAAGGGATTTATGATGGCGATTTACCAGTGATTGTGTTTGGTGAGCATACTTGTACCTTAAAATATGTGGATTTTCTATTCGCAATAGGGGCGAATGGGACTCGATTGATACGACCAAAGACTTCAGACTTCGACATCCGTTACCTCTATTATTCATTACGAAACTTGCCTTTAGAACCCTACGGTTACCAAGCACATTTTAAGTATTTGAAAACCTCCAAAATTTCGTGTCCTCCGATGCCTGTCCAACATAAAATCGCCGCAATCCTCGGTAACTACGACGACCTCATCGCAAACAACATCCGCCGCATCGACATCCTTGAGGAGATGGCACGAATCCTCTACCGAGAATGGTTCGTCCGCTTCCGATTCCCCGGACATGAGAATGTGAAAATGGTAGACTCGGAATTGGGAAGGATACCACAAGGATGGGAGATAAGAGAACTTGGAGATTTAGCGGCATCTATTAGGCAACATGTAAAACCGAGTCAGGCTGACCCGAGGACACCCTATTTAGATCTAAGCCATTTCCCCAGAAAATCAATTGCTCTCTCAAAGTGGGATGTCGTTGATGGCGTTAAAAGTACATCATTGCGATTTAAGAAGGGCGAGATTCTTTTCGGAAAGATTCGCCCGTATTTTCACAAAGTCGGTGTTGCTCCACTAGATGGTATTTGTTCGCCAAGCACAATCGTGATCCGTTCCCTAAAAAATGAATGGTTTTCAATCGTTCTTGCCTCTGTTTCTAGTGCACACTTTATTGATTATGCCACAACTGTTTCACAAGGCGGAACGATGCCAAGTGTTGATTGGAAAGTTCTCGTAAAATATCCTATTGTCATTCCGCCTCTCCAACTAGCTCGGCAGTTCAACAAACTCGTCCAAGATAAAGTTGACAACATTCATAATCTAATTTTTCGAAACAGAAACCTCCGCCAAACCCGTGATCTCCTCCTCCCCAGACTCATCTCCGGGGAGATTAACGTATCCGAACTGGATATTAAGACGAATGGCATCCAATAGACCGCAGATGAGACAGACATCCCATCTTTATAGCAACTTTGAAAAAAGAAAAGTTTTCTATTTTCAACGCTCTGCTCCGAAGTTAGAAAACCTCTATCTTCTTACTTTAATATTAGTTGACAGAAGACTAAACAGGCCTCTATTCAAAATAAGTTTCACTTGTCAGAAACCTTGTAATTGTGGTATAATATTTATCCAACAGAAGGGTTGAGGATGTTTTTCCAGACTTTCGGTGCAGAATACCAGAAACGACAGAGATGCGTCAGTTTCAGACAATAATTTGTAAGCCCATTTTCGTCCGGCAAGCTCACCTCACCGGCTGCCCGTTCGCACAAAAAGAGACACATTAACGTCAATTGGGATTATAGAGAGGAGGCAAAATTGAGCAGACCCAATATTTTATTTATTATGTCCGACGACCACGCGGCACATGCGATGAGTTGCTACGGGAGCCGTATCAACAAAACTCCGAACTTGGACCGGATTGCAAATGGCGGCATGATTCTCCACAACTGTTTCTGTGTCAACTCCATTTGCACGCCCAGTCGCGCTAACATTCTGACAGGGAAGCATAGTCACCTGAACGGTGTCAAAACTTTGGCTGACAATATTGACGGCAGAAAGCCAAACGTTGCAAAAATGCTTCAAGCTGCGGGCTATCAAACAGCGATGGTAGGGAAGTGGCATCTCGGGCACGGTGGTGTCTCTGACCCGACAGGTTTCGACTATTGGAACGTTTTACCCGGACAAGGACTCTATCACGACCCAGTGATGCTTGAACCGGATGGGAAGAAAACGCATAAAGGTTACACCACGGATATCATCACGGATTTCTCTCTGGAATGGCTGCAGCATCGAGACAGACAGAAGCCGTTTTTCATGATGTGTCACCACAAAGCACCGCACCGCCCCTGGGATTCAGATGAAAAGCACGCACAGATGTTTGAAGACCACGATGTCCCGCTACCTGATACCTTCTTTGACGATTACGCAAATCGGGCAAATGCCGCGAAGGAAGCGAAAATGCGGGTCTTCGGGGATATGAATGAGAGAGATCTGAAGATTGACAAACTTGGACCGCCACCCGACGGTTTATCAGAGGAAGAATTGGCGAACTGGCATTACCAACGTTATATCAAGGAATATCTCCGTTGCGTCGCCTCCATTGATGATAATGTCGGAAGAATGCTTGACTATCTCGAGGCTGATGGAGTTGCAGACGATACTATAGTGATTTATACCTCCGACCAAGGGTTCTTTTTGGGGGACCACGGCTGGTACGATAAGCGGTTCATGTACGAAGAATCGCTGCGGATGCCGTTTATTGTTCAATATCCGAGAGAAATTCAGCCCAGGAGTTCGTGCGACGCGATGGCATTGAACATTGACTTCGCTGAGACGTGGCTTGATTATGCAGAATGCCCGATTCCAGACGATATGCAAGGACGCAGCCTCCGTCCTCTGTTTAACGGCAAAACACCTAACGATTGGCGTACGTCAATGTATTATCGTTACTGGATGCATCTCTCCCACCACTACGTTGCAGCACATTACGGGATCCGGACCGAGCGATACAAACTAATTTACTACTACGGCGAGGCACTCGGTACATCCGGATCGGTTGATGAGTCCAAACCACCGGAATGGGAACTTTTCGACCTGCAGAAGGACCCGCATGAAATGCACAGCGTTTACCACGACACCGCATACGCGGACATTGTCAAGGAATTAAAAACAGAGTTGTACCGGCTGAAGGCAGAAGCACAGGATGAGGAGTGAGGATGGCACCCTTCACTAACAGCCCGCGAAGCAGAGCAAAATGTCTCTATTTTAGAGACAACTCTAGGAAACCAGCAATCTACTGATGAACTTTATGTAAGTCCTATAAACGGAGGCATAAGATGGAAAAACTGAATCCATTGGAGAACATTGAGCCCGGGATTAAGGTTACCGCGCAGATGTCCCCGGAACCGAGCGACGCAGATTTGCAATTTGTCAAACAGATGGACGTTGAATATGTCGTTCTCTGGACGAACGGTGAAAATGCAAATTACGACTATTTTATGAGTCGACGCGAGATTTTCGAGAACGCAGGGCTGAAAATCTACGGATTCGGCAACAGTGATGTTCACAATCAGGACGGAATTGTACTCAATCTGGAAAACCGGGACGCGAAGGTCGAACAGTACAAACGGTACATCCGCGATTTAGGTAGAGCCGGCATCCCTTACACGACGTACGCCCACATGGGCAACGGTATTTGGAGCACCGAGCGCGAAACAACTCGCGGCGGCGCAAGCGCAAGGGCATTCAACCTAGACACCGCACAAGAAGGATACTGGGGCGGGAAAACCTATCCCATGCCGTTCTCACACGGACGAGAATACAGCGAGGAAGAGCTGTGGGACAACTATACCTACTTCATCAAGCAAGCCGCACCTGTCGCTGAGGAGGCAGGCGTTATGATAGGCATCCACCCGGATGACCCGCCGTCTGTAAAACTCGCAGGAATTCCGAGATGCATCTTTAGTAGTTTTGACGGATACAAACGGGCACTTGAAATCGCGGATAGTCCAAATGTCGGAATGTGCTTCTGCGTCGGGTGTTGGTTAGAAGGCGGAGAATTGATGGGCAGAGATGTGCTTGAGTCCATTCGATACTTCGGTGAACGTGGCAAGATCTTCAAAGTGCATTTCCGCAACGTCGATCAGCCACTACCACACTTCGTCGAAACGTTTGTCGACAACGGGTATCAGGATATGTATCAAGTCGCAAAAGTACTCCGCGAGGTTAACTTCAACGGTGTGATGATTCCGGACCACATTCCACAGATGGCCGGAGACCATCGCGTGGGAACGGCGTATACAATTGCATACATGAATGCCCTGGTAAAGCGCGCAAACGAGGAAGTGCAATAGCCACTCGTGCCTACAAAGTGGAGCCGCCTAACCAAATTCCGGGCAATAGCCGCTTTCACGACAGTTAGGAAAGGATTTTTTACCAATTGACTATGGATTTACAACAGATTAACATCAAGGTTTTTGCAACCGAAGATAGCCGTATCAACTACACCCACTTCATCAAGGTCTTCAACCGATGGATGGATGAAGGTGAACAAGACGATTACCTTAATTATGCCGATTACTCGCACGTTGATGCGGGGCCAGGCGTGCTGCTGATTTCCAAGCGTGCGAATTATAGCATCGATAACGCCTGGCATCAGCCCGGTTTCCTCTATAACCGGAAGCACAACGTAGATGGCGATAATTCTGAAAAGATTCGCCAAGCCCTTACGAAAGTACTCACCAAATGCAAACAGCTTGAGGCATCTGCCGAGTTGGAAGATGCAGTACATTTCAACGGCATGGACATCCTATTTATGGTGAACAACCGGCGCATCGCACCTAATACACCAGAGACAGCCGGGGCAATTCAGACAGCCCTTACCCCAGTGCTACAGCAGATGTACGGTAGTGACGATTTCACAGTCGAACGGACTTCAGAGGATGCACGGGAAAGATTCGCGCTTCGGATTTCTGCCAACTGCAATAAATCGATTTCGGAACTTCTCTCGAATTTGGGGGGTTGAGATGTTTAATTTCACCAATGAACAAATTGAGCGGTACAGCCGGCATATTATTCTGAAAGAAGTCGGGGGGATGGGGCAGACACGGCTGCTTGAATCAAAAGTGCTACTCATTGGCGCGGGCGGACTCGGTTCACCGGTGGGAGCCTACCTCGCTGCAGCAGGTGTTGGGACACTCGGCATTATCGACGACGATGTGGTTGATTTAAGCAATTTGCAGCGTCAAATTTTGCACGGGACTAGCGACATCGGTACCCCTAAAACCAAATCGGCGGCAGCCACTATCACTGAAATGAATCCGGATGTAAAGGTAATACCGTACAATGAACGAATCAACTCAGAAAACGCCTTTCGCATCCTGGAACAATACGAGCTAATTGTGGATGGGTGTGACAATTTACCGACACGGTATCTGCTCAACGATGCCTCGGTTATGCTGGGAAAACCGATTGTGCATGGCAGCATCTTCCAATTTGAGGGACAGGTGACCGTTTTTTATCCGGGCAAGGGACCTTGTTATCGATGCCTTTATCCGGAACCGCCCCCGCCCGGGATGGTGCCGAGTTGTCAAGAAGCCGGTGTCTTCGGCGTGCTGCCCGGGATTATCGGCACGATTCAAGCCGTTGAAGCGATTAAGATTCTGTTAGACATCGGAGACGCTTTAATTGGCAGCTTGTTGCTTTTTAATGCGTTAACGATGGATTTCAAAAGATTAAAGCTACGTCAGGATGAAAAGTGCCCGATGTGTGGCGAGAATCCGAGTATCCACGAGTTAATCGATTACGAGGAATTCTGTCAGGTCCGGTGGTAACGAAGCCCGCGGAAACAGTTAGTGGCTCGACGATTTGGCGGCGTTTTATGCCTCTGTTACACCAAAACTCCTCGCCGGATAGACGAATCAATGAACAGCGAGTCTCCACCGTCAATGGTTAATTCCAACCCTGTCACCCATGCCGCCTCGTCGGAGCAGAGCCACAGTGCAGCGTAAGCGACATCAATCGGATTGCCGAGTCGTTCTAACCGGGGCGCGCAGGGCACGATTGGCCCTTCTGGCAGCGGCTCCCAAATAATGCCTGGACATAATGCATGCACGCGGATGTTCTTCTCGTACAGTTCTTTCGCCAAGTTCTTCGCGGCCGCAACCATCCCAGCTTTCGCAGCAGCATAAGCCGTATTCGCATCTTGCCGGACGCGTTCGCCGGCTGATATCGTAATAAGGCATCCACAGCCTTGTTCTTCTAAAATCGGAATAACTCTCTGCACAAGGTTGAAAAAGGTTCGCAAATTGTTTTTTAATGCTCCATCCCAATACGTCGGTTCCATCGCAACAATATCGTGCGCGGTAGAAAAAAAACCGCCAGCGGCGTGGATAATACAGTCAATACCCCCAAACTCAGCCACCGCTGCATTGATGAGAGTATCTACCTGTACCGTGTCCGCCAAATCGGTTTGATGTGTGAGGACGGCTCCACCGTTGGCACGAATTTGCGCCGCCGTTTCTTCCATCGCCCTTGTTGTGCGTGCTGCGAGCACGATGTTGGCACCCTCCTGTGCAAACAGGAGTGCTGCAGCTCGGCTCATATTTGAGCCAGCCCCGCCGATTAATGCAACCTTCTCTTTCAAACGCATGTTTTGATGTTCCTTTGACGTTATCATACAAAATGAACTGGAACAAGCGAATATTCTGCGGCCCTATCTTTCTTCGACACATGCCCGCAATGCTGGTTCGAGCGTCTGATATTGAAATGTATAACCGCTTGCCTCAGTTTTCTCTGGTAGTACCTGTTGGCTAAGTAAGACAAAATTCGCAAACTCGCCCATCATTACCTTTAAGGCAATTATGGGCACCGGAAATAGCGTCGGGCGCCTCAGCACTGAACCCAGCGTTTTGGTAAATTCAGTATTTCTAACGGGGGCAGGTGCTGTGGCATTCAGGGAACCGCTTATCTCGGGGTTTTCCAAAACGTGTAGAATGATTCCGACAACATCATCAACATGAACCCACGACATCCACTGATTCCCTCGCCCCAATTTGCCACCGACTCCCATTTTAAAGGGAGGCAGCACCTGCTTTAACAGTCCACCCTCTCTTCCGAGTACGAGCCCAATCCGTACCAAAACGACGCGAATTCCGAGTGCTTCCGCTTTCAGTGCCTCCGTCTCCCACTCTTTGCATACGTTCGCGAGAAAATCGCTGCCGGAGGGCGAGGTCTCCGTAAGTTGTGCGTCCCCGCTTTCTCCATAGTATCCGATTGCTGAAGCACAGACAAGTACCGCCGGTTTGTTCTGTGCATCCGCCAGCGAATTAACAAGACAGCGGGTTGAGAGAATCCGGCTATCCCGGATACGCAGCTTTTTCTTAGCATTCCATCTGCCCGCGATAGTCTCACCCGCAAGATGTACCACTGCTGTCACTTCTGAGGTTGCCTCTGGAGGAAGTAAATCCGTTGACGCATTCCAACCGTAAACAGTTTTTGCTGCGCTTAATGCGGTGTGTGCGCGTGCTGGATTGCGCGATATCCCTATAATCTCATCGCCTTTTCCCACTAACGCATCACAGACACGTTTACCGATAAATCCTGTAGCACCTGTAACCAATACAGTCGCCATAGTTTAGTCCTCCGTTTTGGAAATACGCCCAGCAGGCAGAGAGAGATTCAGCCTTAAAAGACGCGGTTAAGTGAAAAGGTTCTTAATAACAGTTTCGAGTTGACGATAATCGTCAACCACAGCGTCGCTCAGGATAGTATCCGTTTCGCTTTGGTTAAATCCACAGAATCTAATCGCCTTCATTCCGGCATTCTTCGCACCTATAATATCAGTTCGGACAATATCGCCAATATGCACTGCCTCACTCGGTGCAGCACCAAGCTGCGCCAGCGTTGAATGGAATTGCATCACCTCAGGTTTGGTATGTTCAGTTTCATCCGAGAACGTGAACACCTTAAAGCATTGCAAAATACTATCGCGTTCCATTAACCGACGTGCAAAACTCCCCGGTGTCAACGCCGAATCTGAGATAACGCCAAGCGGATAACACTGGCTGAGTGCGGCGACAACTGGTTTTACATGCGGAATTAGCAGCGGGGGTGATTCCAAAAACACCTCCCCCAACAGTGAAACCAGGCGCGTTCTTTCTCTTTCATCGAGCGGAAGGTTTAGCGTCTCAGCAAATCGCACCATGCACGTCTCTACGGAGACTCCTAAATGTTCGTGCCACCGTACACTCGTCAAATCATACGCAGCATCAACCCCGACTTGCACTTCATCCAGTGTGCAAGCATATCCTCGGCTAGCCAGATAAGCATGGAAGCGACTTACACGCATCTGCTGCCGTGTGTGCCAATTCTCGTAAGAATCTGCATACAGTGTTTGCCAAAAGTCAAACGTTATCGCTTTGAGCATTGAATCTCCCTATTTTCTTGGCAGCCTTGTTTGAAAGGCCCTTGCATACTACACTCAATTTTTTTTAACTACGTCCGCTTGCGCGCTTGTTTCACCCATCTCTTCATATCGTAGCGATTTCTCAAACGGAATCCTGCTATAGAAGCACCCCGGAGCTATCGCCTCAGTTCAACTGTCCAGATGTTTTTAATTGTAGCACCATTCTAGGGAAATGTCAATTGACGAAATGCAAGAATGTAAGAATAAAAATAAACTTGAAAAGCTGTCTCGAACATGGTATAATATTAATAGAACTAAAATATTTGAGGTATTAAACGAAAACGATTTGTCCAAAGGGATGCTATGTTACGGTTGAATCGTGGAATCATCCCAAGTTATGCGACCGGCCACTTGATGCTAATTTACTTTGTCGTCGGATTGGGGACGCTGATTGTCGCCTTTGCATATTATACGCGACAAATTGCGCAACTGGATGCAGATATTGAAGCACAAGTTGATATCTTCGTTAACCTCGCAGTGTTGTTGCCGAGCGTAGAAGACAGAACACTGCAGGAGAAATTGATTCAGATCGTCAAGCAGGAGACGCTCGCAGCAGACAGAACTCGTCAATTTTCATTCATCATTACTGATGCCCAAGGCGCACCACTAATCGCGCGAGGTATCAGCCCTGAATTTGATGATAAGGTCAACCAAACTGAACGCATCTCGTTAACAGAAGAGGAGGCACATCTCCTCGAAACAACCTTGGAGCGCATGCGGAAAAAGAATCCGCCACGTAAAATACCGCATTTTGTCAAAGATAGAAAGGTATATGGTAAAATCTATTACGGTGATGTCGCACCGAGTGCGCTTGCACACATTCCGTTTGTACTCACTGATACGACCGGAATGCCACAGAAATGGCAGATCTGGGGTGATATTGTGACAGTAGACAACGCAACTGACACAGAAATCGAACGTGCACGGATCTTTGTCCAAAATGCCCCGGCGGCTGCAGAGCTGCAGACGACACCGACGCAGCACCAAGGTACCATCTATTATGAGACGAAGCGATATTACAAGTTAAAGTTTATAACTCCCTTGTTGCTCTGTGTCGCGTTTCCCACTGTCGGTATCGTCTGTTTGCTTATCTATAGACGAATTAAGGCTTATGAAACTGCCGCCGTGTGGGGCGGTTTAGCAAAGGAGACAGCACATCAGTTGGGTACACCTATCTCTGCGCTACTTGCATGGACAGAACTGCTGTGCGAGCGGGGCCGAGAAACACATGATGCCACACTGGCACAACTCGCAGCCGACATGCAAGGAGACATCCACCGGCTGCAGAAAACGACTGACCGGTTTGGGATGATTGGGACACAACCGCCTATAACCGATGTTGAACTTGAGGAAGTATTTAGCGAAGTACTCGCATATTTTGAGAAACGGCTGCCCCATGCCGGGAATCGCCGCGTTCAGATAGAATTCATCCCATGTGAGAGCCCGGCAGTGCAAGGCAACGCCCACCTCTTACAGTGGGTCTTTGAAAACTTAATTCGTAACTCATTGGATGCCATGGATAAACGCGCCGGCCGCATATCCATAATGCCTCACTATGATAAACGAAGGACAGAGATCGTGGTGAAGTATACTGATAATGGCAGAGGCATCCCGCGCCGGATCCGACGCAAGATTTTTGAACCCGGGATGAGCACCAAAGTACACGGATGGGGACTTGGGCTAACAGTAGTACGGCGTATCCTTCACGAATACCATCACGGAAGCATTCGACTGCTTGAAACCGGAGAGTCAGGCACAACCTTTGAAATTCGACTGCCTACCGCGTCTAACTCTCACAATAAGGATTAACACGGCCTAAAGCGGCTCTGACGAGATTTATATAGGTGTTATCAAAGCATACGCCTTTATAGTACTTCAGTAGACAAAAAAGGATTAACACGGCCTAAAGCGGCTCTGACGAGATTTATATAGATGTTATGAAAGCATACGCCTTTATGGTACTTCAGTAGACAAAAAACATGCAAAAAGCACACCAAATTTTATGGATCGACGATGAAATAGAGGCACTGCGTCCGCATATCCGGTTTCTCACGGAACGCGGATATACCGTAACTCCTGCCACGAATGGTGAAGATGGTATCGCTCTCTTAAAACAGAGAGACACCGAATTCAGTGCTATTCTACTTGACCAGGTGATGCCCGGAAAAGATGGCCTCCAAACACTGGAGGTCCTTCGTTCCATCAACCGGCAAGTCCCCGTCATTTTTGTCACACAATCTAGTGATGACGCGTTCGTGGATGTGGCACTCGGCAAACAAGTAACCGATTTCCTCGTCAAACCGATTGGTGTAGCACAAATTGCAGCCACGCTCAAACGACATCTTGATGCTCAGCAGTTAGTTGATAACTCTATTCCGGGGCGCTATACGACAGATTTTAATGCAATCCGTGCGATCAAAGAATCCAATCTGCACTGGCAGGAGTGGGTAGACATCTACGTCAAATTATTGGAATGGGACCTGGTCTCGGAGCGACTCGCCGAGGGCGGGTTAGAGGAAACGCACCTGGAACAAAAGAAGGAGTGCAACACTGAATTCTCTGATTTTGTTGAGGCCAACTATCCAGCATGGATAGCAGGCAGCTCAGATGCACCGCCACTGTCTGTAAATGTATTAGACCGGTATGTTCTACCTCTTTTACAAGCAGGGAAATCTGTCTACTTCATTGTCGTAGACTGCTTCCGTTTAGATGGCTGGATGGCAGTAGAACCGCTGCTCAGTCCTTATTTTTCGATTGACCGGCAGTACGCGTTATCAATTTTACCTAGTGCCACTATGTATTCCCGCAACGCCTTATTTAGCGGGCTCTACCCCGCTGAGTTGGCAGAAAGTTATCCACAGTACTGGAATGAAGGACAGCCATCTAACCGGGAAGCAGGGCAGAACGTTTCAAGCACCAATAGGTACGAACGGCAGTTACTGGAAGAATACCTAAAAAATAGAGGTCTGTACCTCAAACCCGGCCTCCAGTACTTCAAAATTTTCGATGCCCGCGGCGGCCAGAAGTACAAAAAGCGTATTGCTGCCGCACCACGCGTGAGTCTCGCAGCCTTAGTGGTTAACTTCGTTGACACTTTGACACACCAACGCTCACAATCTGATGTCCTGCAGCAGCTCGCCCCCGATGAAGCAGCCTTCCGAGCACTCGCCCACTCCTGGTTTTCACACTCAGTCCTTTTTGACATCTTGCGACTCATTGCTACACAAAACGCTACCGTTGTCCTTACCAGTGACCACGGCTCTGTGTTTTGTAACCGTGCTACCCGGGCCTATGGAAACAGAGAGACAACGACCAGCCTCCGGTTTAAAATGGGCTCCAACCTAGGGTGTGAAGAGAACCAAGCGGTGCATCTCCGTGATCCGCGGGCGTACCGGCTCCCGGCTGAGACGACAAGTAAGAATTATATTTTAGCGAAAGACGATTACTACTTCGTCTATCCCAACGACTTTTATAAATATAAACGCCAATTTCAAGGAGGGTTCCAGCACGGCGGCATTTCGCTCGGCGAGCTCATAACGCCCGTTGTAACACTAACGCCCCGGCAAAGTTAAGAGCAAAACTCACAGCAAGCCGGTTTATGTCAATTCCAAATTTTTGTAGGACTCCGTTGCAGCACCGGATTTCTAAAAGAAAGATCCATTACATAAATCGACAGATATCCCAAAATAGGTTTTCGTATACTAGAGCCCTACAACGCCTGATGCTTTGTTAATGACTGTGTACATCTCGCCAGAGGGATTCTCTGTTTTGATTCAATACATCAGGAGGCTCCGACGAGATTTGTGCTAAGGTTATCAAAGCACCAATTGTTGTTGTGCTCCTGTAGACAAAAGAACGAGATGTACATCGGATTTTACATTGCAGTTGGCAGGTTCGGTATGGCAGGGTAAGGAATTCTTTGTCTCTCCTTTCAGGAGAGTGGCAGGATAGGTATTCTTTTTCACTCCTGCAAGGAGTGAAAAGATAACCTTTTACCTGCCACCCACTGGGACAAGACAGCCTTTGTGGGGTGCCTGTAGACGAAAAAAGCCGCACATTTTTATAGACTTGATTAACGGAAGTGCCTCTTGTCAGTTGCGAGATGGAACCCAGCAAAATGCGTACGACAAGGCACGATAGGAGGTCATAGTGGAAAAGGAGATACTTATTTCTGATGACGAATATGAAACGCGCTGCGCGGTACTAGAACAAGGAGTGTTAAATGAAATTTACATTGAACGAAAAGAGGTTACTCAAGCCTTAGGCAACCTTTATAAAGGACGCGTCGAGAATGTTCTCCCCGGAATGCAGGTAGCGTTCGTTGACATTGGTTTGGCACGGCATGCTTTCCTTCATATCTCTGACTTGAAGAGCGAATCTGTTAATGACTACCTGGACAAGAATGGGAGTATCAGGGATAACAACAACGGAAGAACTGCGCGCAATAAATCCGCAACCTTGAATTTGAAGGAGAAGCCACCGAAGCAGCCCCGCGGAGGACGCGGATATCCGTTCCTCATCACTGACCTGATTTCAAAGAATCAGGAAATCCTCGTGCAAGTTGGAAAAGAGCCTATGGGAAGTAAGGGCGCACGCGTCACGAGCAACATTACATTGCCCGGGCGCTACGTCGTCTACATGCCTAACTCTGCGAATATCGGCGTATCCCGACGAATCGAATCGGATAGCGAACGGGATAGGTTACGTAACATGGCACAGGAAGTCAAAGCGGAAGTGGAAGGCGGATTTATCATCCGAACCGCCGCTGAAGGCCTGAACGAAACTGAATTCACTGCCGAGATCCGTTATCTAATCAACCAATGGAAGCAGATACGCGAGCGCGCAAAACGGAAATCTGCACCCAGCCTTGTCAGTCAAGATTTGAATTTTACCAACCGCATCGTCCGAGACATGCTGACTAAAGATGTCAAGCAGCTCATCATTGATTCACAAACTGGATATCAGGAGACTTTGGACTATGTTGCATCCGTCATGCCAAACTTGCGGCCGCGCGTAGCACTGTATCAAGAGAATACCGCACTGTTCAACGCATACGGCATTGAACGTGAACTTCAAAGTGCGCTTAGCGAGAAAATTTGGCTCAAGTGTGGCGGATATATTATTATCCAACAGACCGAAGCGATGGTTTCTATTGATGTGAACACCGGACGTTTCGTCGGAAAATCGGACCCGGATAACACTATTTTGAGTGCGAACCTTGAAGCGGTTGAGGAGGTTGTCCGACAACTTCAATTGCGCGATTTGGGCGGCATCATTGTCGTTGATTTCATTGATATGGAAGAAGCATCCCACCGAAAACGGGTTTTTAAACTGCTGCAAGAAGCACTCCGAAAAGACCGGGCACGAACGAATATCCTGCATTTCTCGGATCTAGGCCTCGTAGAGATGACACGTCAACGCACGCGTCCCAGCCTATCTACCTTAATGATGGAGCAGTGCCCATACTGTAATGGACGCGGCAACGTTTTATCGATTGAAACGATCGGGATTCAGGTGTTCCGTGCAATAAAAACCGCACACCAGCAAACACAAAAATCCGAATTGAGAGTTATCGCCAATGACGATGTCGTCTTACACATAAAATCGGAGATGGCGAACAAGCTACGAGATCTCAGGCGATCCTTGAAACTCGAATTAACGCTTGAACCTGATGTTAACCTGCACCTCGAAGATTACCGTATCTTTGTAGGAAACGGGGAAGAACTGTTCTTAGACTTTTAATGTTTTTTCGTAAAAAGGGATTCCTCCCCGCACGCGGGGTGAATTCTTAACCATCACCGCTTATGTATTGTTTAATCGCCACCCATTGGGATTACCTTTTACCTGCCATCTATAGATCGGAGACTCCTTAGGTATAGTCTTTTAAAATTAAAACCTAAAATGGCTCCGACGAGATTTGTGCTAAGGTGTTCATTACATCTGTTGTGTTGTGCTCTTGTAGACGAAAGAACGAGATTTGTAAAGTTATTAACATAGCAGCAGCCTTTAGCGGGCTTCTGTAGACGAAAGAACGAGATTTGTGCGAGGTTTTTGCATTGCCGCAGCCTTTATTGGGCTGCACTATACAAAATATGCAGAATAAGGAGAAGCATCAAACATGTATGCAGTCTTTACAAGCGGAGGGAAACAGCATCGTGTCTCGGTTGGCAACGTCGTTGATGTCGAAAAACTTGATGCCGTCGTTGGAGATACTGTTACGTTCCCTTCCGTTTTAGCTGTTGTTGATGACAGCGGACAATTAAAAGCAGGCTCACCGTACGTGGAGAACACCTCCGTTACAGGTGAGATAATTCAACAAGCACGTGCGAAAAAGACAATTGTGTTTAAGTCCAAACGACGTAAGGGTTACAAGCGAAAGTTAGGACACCGGCAATCTTTTACACGTGTGAAAATTACTGCCATTGGCGCGAACAGCAAACTGCGCGATGAAAATGGCATAGAGGAGGGACAAACTGATGGCGCATAAAAAAGGCGGCGGGAGCACCCGAAATGGACGTGATAGCATCGGAAAACGACTCGGGGCCAAAAGATTTGATGGAAATTACGTCACCGCCGGGAGCATTCTCGTTCGACAGCGCGGTACCCATTTCCACCCTGGCAACAACGTCGGAGTCGGAAGGGACTACACTCTTTTCTCAAAAATTGATGGATACGTCGCGTTTGAGAGAAAGGACAAATATCGCCGCAGGGTGAGTGTCTATACTGAACACCCCACATATTAGACACCATGGAAAGGTGGAGTTGTGTGTGTGCTGAGTGTGACACCTGCCTCAAGTGAGACGTGAGAAAACGAGGTGAAATTACACGACACACACACAGACTTTACAGAATTTCGTGCAGAAATTTATTTTATAGTGGATTAGATGAGGTTGGAAACCTCGCAGAGCACAAGGTATCAGTTGTAAAATCTACGATACAAAAAGATTGGAATCTTTTTATAAAGAAACACGACAGAGGACACATTCGTGAAACGGATTATAGCCCGTGATTTAACAGTCCATTTCGCAATGTGCATCTTTGCTTTTACATCGCTCTTCGGGTGTGGGAACCAACTCCAAACACTCGCAGTGGAAACCATGGATAACGCAAAGACTGCACTGAGTGCAGCCAAAAATGCTGGTGCCCCGCAGCTAGCAACGGCCCCCTTACAAACAGCCCAAGAGATGCTCAGCGGTGCTGAAACAGCAATGCAAGCAAACGATACCGAGCGTGCTTACCGATTGGCACTCCGGGCATATCTCCATGCCCGCATCGCGACGGAAACCGTGCTGGCAATGCAGCACGAAGCACAACTCCAAGAGGCACAAAAGCAATTGGCACAGCACCAACAGCGCACCGCTGAAGCACTCCATAAATTAACGGCTATAAAAGCAGAATATGAAAAACTGAAGACGCTGAGTGAGGAAAACGAGTGAGATTAGGACGGAATTTGCAAGTCTGTTTTGAAATATACATCGTCATCTTCCTCATCGCGTTGTTAGCGTTTTTCGGATGTGCAGCACCGGAAATCGATGACGTGCTTTTGGAGACACAACTCCAAGGCGCACAACGTTCAATTGCTGGAGCAACAGCATTGGAAGCAGAACGTTTCGCCGGAGAGGAATTTGTACGCGCTATCAAACTGCTATCTCTTGCACGTGAAGCGCAGGAACATCAAGACATCGCACAGAGTGCCGAATTCGCATACCAAGCAGAACTGATGGCACAGATTGCTGCCGCCAAGGCCCGACAACAGCAGGCGCAGCAATACCTTGTCAGCACCCGGGAACAGCAATATCAAGAAATCATAAAAGCACATCAGCATGAACTTGATATTGAGCGCATCCGTCATGAAATCACAAAAGTAGAACTTGCTAATGCGCTGAAAACCATTACAAGTTTGGAACACAGAACAAATGTGCTTTCAACTGATATCTCAGAATTAAACGACTCCTTGCGGCGAATGGAACTCCGGGTACTACTGACGGAAGCGGAACTCCTCGTTAATATTGCCCGAGAAACCCATCCTGCACTTGAAGTAACTGCTGACTACGAGAGAGCGCAAGCGACAATCGTGCTGGCTGTCAATCTCATAGCGCGCGCAGAATTTACGGAAGCGGAAAAAGCCACCACAGATGCCCAAAAACAAGCGAATGGACTCTATGAACTGGCGATAAAAAACCGAACAACAGAGACAGAAGCGAAAACGGCAGCACGGATTGCAATCGCCAAAGCAGAATCAATTGTGGAAAGGGCCCAATATCTCAATGCCAATCAACACGCGCCGCAGCAATTCCAACAAGCCAGTACGCACATACAACGTGCTAAAAGACACATGGATGAAAACCAGTACGAATCTGCGCACACGCGAGCCGAACAAGCACAGAAAAGTGCAGATGATGCTGTTGCAATTGCACTCCTTGCCGAATACCGGCAGCAGGCACAGAGCGAATTAGAGGCACTTGCTGCCGAAGCCCAACAAGTAGTCAATACCCTTAAAGCGGAAATAGCACAGCAAGCGAAGACTCAAGTCCCGCAGCTTGAACTGCAACTTTATAAGCTCGCCACTGCCGCATTTGCCACAGCTGAAGCCGCTTTGTTAGATAAAGACTATTCCGCGGCAATCGAGGCGGCGGCCGAAAGTAACGATTACCTGCAGCGTGCCATAGAAAACCTACGTGCAAAGAACTCAAAGAAAGTGAATTTACTTACTGCAGCCAAGCGTATCGCAAACGCCAGTATCATTGAACTGAAAAATGGCGTGCTCATCCGCATCAGTGGTAATCTGTTTGCAATCGGAAGCACCCAACTCAATAACCGATTTTTCGCCACCTTTACACAATTAGCAAAATTACTACAGATGGAGAGTTTTAGCTCATATCCTGTCCGGATTGAGGCACATACGGACACCATCGGGGCCGCTGATGTTAATCAAAATATTAGTCATGGGCGTGCAAAATCGGTTCAGGAATTTCTCATCGCAGAGGGACGTGTTGACGAAAAACGGCTAACCGCCATCGGACTCGGTGAAACACAACCCATCGCTACAGACGGAGAATCCCCGGAAGTGCAGAACAGCAGGATTGATATAATTATCAAAACACAAGAATGACTCACATAACGCCTTATTTTGATTCATAACATCGAAGGATTTGGGTGAGCGGGTGACGAGATTTGTAAAGGATTGAAAATAGCACTGAAACCAGATTAAGAAGGACATGCAACAAGACACTATTGTGATTTTAGACTTCGGTTCGCAGTATACACAGCTCATCGCGCGGCGCATCCGTGAGCAGAACGTTTACTGTGAAATTCATCCGTATACGCTGCCGCTCTCTCAATTAACGGAAATTGCCCCAAAGGGCGTGATTTTGAGCGGAGGACCTGCTAGTGCCTATGAAACGGGTGCCCCCAAAGTTGACGCGGAACTCTTCACACTCGGCATACCTATACTCGGTATCTGCTACGGCATGCAACTCATGGCGTATATGCTGGACGGGGGCCGAGTGCATCCAGCAACCGAACGCGAGTACGGGCATGCGTGTCTCCATGTGAAAAATTCAGAGCATCTGTTATTTGCAGGGGTGCCCCCGCACTTTTCGGCATGGATGAGTCACGGTGATAGAATTGACGCACCTCCAATAGGTTTCCGAACGCTTGCATACACTCAGAATTCACCCATCGCCGCCATGGGGCATCCGGAGAAAACCTTTTACGGTTTACAATTCCACCCGGAGGTTGAACATACGCAAGATGCTAACAAGATTTTGCGCAATTTTACCCAAAACATTTGCGGGTGTAACGATACTTGGACAATGCGTGCGTTTATCACGCGTACCACGGAACTGATTCAAGAGAGGGTTGGAACCGAACGTGTACTATGTGCAGTAAGTGGGGGGATTGATTCGATGGTCCTCGCCACGCTGCTGCATCAAATAATAGGCGACGCACTCGTCCCTGTTTTTGTTGATAATGGGCTCCTTCGCCAAAACGAGGCTCAGACTGTCCTAGCAACATGCAGAGAAATCGGATTTCAGATTCAGTTTGTTGACGCAACCGACACCTTTTTGAATGCATTAGTAGGCGTTGTCAACCCCGAACAAAAACGAAAAACTATCGGAGCACAATTTATTCAAACGTTTAAAGATGCCATTAAAAGCGTCTCACGAAACGGAGAGAGGATTCGTTTCCTCGCGCAAGGTACCCTCTATCCGGATGTTATAGAGAGCGTGTCTGTCAAAGGACCGTCGGCTACCATTAAGACACACCACAACGTCGGTGGGCTGCCTTCAGATATGCCATTTGAACTCGTTGAACCGTTTAGGGAACTCTTTAAAGACGAAGTCCGCGCCTTAGGTGCAGAACTCAACCTCCCGCAGTCCGTCCTTGGAAGACATCCGTTCCCCGGCCCAGGGCTCGCTGTGCGGATTCTTGGGGAGGTTACACCGGCACGCTTAGCGGTGCTCCGCTTAGCTGATGCAATTTTTATTGATGAGCTTCGTACAGCAGGGATGTACGATGACATCTGGCAGGCGTTAGCAGTGCTATTGCCAGTCAAAAGCGTCGGAGTGATGGGGGATGAACGGACTTATGAGAACGTTGTCGCCCTCCGTGCTGTCACGAGCAGTGATGCAATGACAGCTGATTGGGCAAGAATCCCTGATGAAGTACTCGGGCGAATTTCAGGACGTATCATCAACGAGGTACAAGGCATTAACCGCGTCGTTTACGATATTAGTTCAAAACCGCCCAGCACAATTGAATGGGAATAATTTCGGTTTCTTGCCAACCCACTGGGCGGTTTCATGAAAGATTCGCCTGAGTTTGATAAATTCGTGCTGCTGCAGATACTGCTGTTCCAGGCTCCACCGTATGACCAGATTCGATCAACAGTTTTTCCAATCCGTTTAGCACGAACATGACGTTCTTTTCGTTTGCCGATTCGCCCATCAAGCCAATTCGCCACGCTTTTCCAGCGAAAATCCCTAATCCGCCACCAATTTCTATACCGTAGTCCGTGATAAGCCGTTTACGGATAGTTGCATCGTCTATACCGTCAGGGATGTACAACGTGGTTAGCATCGGTGCGCGGTAGCCTGCCTCAGCTGCCGGAACTAACCCGATTGATTCAGCACCTGCGATAAGAGCGTCAGCATGTCTTTCATGGCGGTGGTAGCGTGCAGAAGTACCTTCTTCAAGTACAACCCGCAACGCCTCCCGTAATGCATAGATGAGAGACATAGAGACGGTGTGGTGATAACCGCGCTTATCATTGGCCGTCCAATAGTTTTCGAGGAGCGTCATGTCAAGATAAAAACTCTGGATTGGTGTTTTCCTATTGCGAATCGCCTCAATAGCCTGTTCACTGAAAGTTATCGGCGATAACCCCGGCGGTGCCGCAAGGCATTTCTGGGTACAACTGTAAGCAATATCAATCTGGCGGGCATCTATATCCACGGGCTGTCCGCCGAGAGAAGTTACACAGTCTGCAAGAAACAGGGCATCGTATTCATGCGCGATATTAATGATTTCATTGAGCGGTTGAAGGATTCCGGTAGAGGTTTCAGCGTGAACAGCCGCAACGAGTTTCGGTTTTGTTTTTGCGACGGTTTCGGCGACGGTTTCAGCAGGGATATGTTGCCCCCACGGGGCTTCCACTTTTGTGACAAGACCGCCACACCTTGCCGCAATATCTGCTATCCGTTCACCGAAGTAACCGTTGATGCCAACAACGACAGCGTCCCCGGGCTCAATAACGTTAGCAAGGGCTGCTTCCATACCTGCCGTTCCAGTGCCGGAGACAGGCAGCGTGAGACGGTTTTGCGTTCCAAAAACGCGTCGCAGCAGCGCGACGGTGTCATCCATTATAGTGACAAATTCACTGTCTAAGTACCCCAGCATCGGGGTTGTCATCGCTTTGAGAACCCGCGCGTTCGCTTCGCTCGGCCCAGGACCGAGGAGGACGCGCGCGGGTACTATTAATTCATCATACACTGGTTTAAAAAACCCTCATCATATTGGAGCAGTAAGCGAGGGTAGTGGCAGGAGGTTCTTTGTCTGTCCTGAAGGACAGACAAGAATATCGTAGATTGATGTCCCGCCCGGTTCCGGGCAGGCGGGAGTCAACCGAACCCAATGGGCGGACGAATATAAAAATCCATCCACCACCCTCAGAAACTTTGGCGTTACTCGCCGCCGGCAATATCCCGTTTCGGGATGTTTTGCTCCTTCATATAGTTTAGAATTGCCTGGACTTGACGCTGTGCATATCTGAGTGCGTTTTGGACCGATGAGTCCACAGGCGGAGACGTTTCATATTTTGCCCACAGCAAATTAAAGTAATGCAGGGCCTCGTTGAAATACGTATCCTCCTGATCGGTTAGCACCATGTACGCGTCCCCTATTTGTCCAAGTCCGAGGTCCCCGTACTTGGTATTGGGGTACTTCTCAACGATTTGTTTGAACGCATCAACGGCAGCTAAGACAGCAGGTTTTTGTTCTTCACCGCGCGCTAATTTCGCTTCATTTAGCATTGTGCTTGCCGTATCATACTCGTAATACGCCAATGCACTCGCCGTATCGTTGAGATAGCTCAGTGCTGTACCTTTGGATTCTGCACTGATACCCGGCGATTCTAACGCGCGAGAATAGTGATCTATTGCCATCTGATATAGGCTAATACGTTCGCTCTGATCCAAATCTGCTTCAGAGCCTGCATTGTAATACTTATTCCCGATATTAATCAGGGCATCTGCCGTGTAGATACTATTGGGATAATCCGCTGCAAGCGTCTCATTGGCTGCAAACAGCCTATCGTACCACTGCTGTTTTGCGTCTTCATCTCCTGCTTTCTCGGCTGCCTCGGCGAGGAGCTGGTAACAGGTTGAGATGGCGTACAACGATTCGGCTGCACTCTTATGCGTCTTATTCACCGCCCGGACCTTATCGTACTCGGCAATTGCAGTCTCATATTGCTGTGAGGCATAGTAAGATTCCCCAACCTGATACTGCCAGAGGGCGGCATCGTTCGCACTCGGATAGCGGCGGACCATATCCCGGAATGCATCCGCTGCTGCGACAAAATAACTCACCGCTTTTTCGGACATTTCACCGTCAAGCCCGACTTGCATCCGTCCGAGTTCAAAATTCGCGGAGGCGAGATAAGTCAGGGAGGTCTCCGTGTTTTTGGTTAGATTGGCGGAGTCAGATTTGGCGAAGAGCCCTTTATCCGCATAACTCACAAATGTTGTTAGCGGTGTCAAACAGCTGATGAGGTCTTCTTGTAAGGTTACGCCGGTCCCCACGGAGTAGTAAATTTGTCCGGCTTGGAAGAGCGCGTTCTGAACGTAAGGGATGACAGTCTCTTTATGCGCTTGTTCAACGGGTGACGCGAGGGTATTGACTTCAAAAAACGCGCCGGCGGCTTGACGACTGGCATCAATGTACGGTTGCAGGTCGGTGCCAGCTTCTGTTGAGAACAACGAACGTGCTTTGTCTGAATACAAGAAGCCCAAATTGTATTGAGCCGCCACCTTTTCGCTGACTGTCGCCTTCGGATTTGCTTTCGTGCGGTCGAGTGCTTCAACCGCCTCAGCAATCGCCTCATTCAAACGCCCTGTTTCGACGTAGAGCGTTGAACGGCGAATGCCTGCGTCTGCTACCATTGAAGCAATGCTTGCATCCGTTGAACCACTATGTTCGGTAATCAACGTCTGGAATGCGTTTAATGCCTTGTCAGCCTCTTTGAGTCGTTCCTGATAGGTTAGGCCGATCCGGTAATAAGCTTGAGCTTGAATGATGGGCTCATTAACTAATTCAATAGCATTCTGGTACCCCATCAATGCTTCAGTATAGTTCTGGAGTTGCTCGTCTAGTGCGAACGCCATAGCGAAATAGGAACGGCCCTTCAGATTGGTGTTCTCGGTGTTCTCAATAATATATTGATATTCCTTGACAGCATCAGCATGATTGCCGAGTGTGCCGTTAAGTTCCGCGAGTCTGGAATGCGCCTGGAAGATGAGAGTTTTCCTGTTTTCATCTTCGGTTTGGCCTTCTAAGGCCGTAACCTGCTTGAATGCATCGGCTGCGCCTTGCGGATCCTCTAACCCGATTTTTGCCAAGCCTTCGGTGTAGCTCGCGCTGATACGGTTGTCAGCATCGTCGGTGAGAGTTGCGACTTTTTGTGCAGTGCTAACCGTATTTTGCAGTGCAAGCTGCTTTGTTCCCTGATCTGCTGCTGCTTGTGCGATTTGGTAATAGCAGACGGCCGCCTGATACTGTGCGTTCGCTGCCAATTCACTCTGCGGGAACGTTTCAACGAAACTGAGGTACTCAGCGAGTGCTTCGTCGTAGCGTTTCGCGCCGTAGTAGGTATGCCCAATTTTGAGTTGCGACCGGCTCCGTGCCTCTTCCGGCGCACCAACGTTGTCCACGATGCGCTTAAGTGATACGACGAGCGAGTCAATATCAACGTTCTCAGTCGTATTTTCGATTGCAGTGACTTTAATCAACTCAATCTGTCCGAGCGTGCGCTGAATCGGTTCATTGTCACTCGCCATATATTTTTCGTTGGCTTGCTCAGCGACTTGCATCACGAGTGGCCATTTTTCAGTATCGCCATGTTTTTGGGCTGCATCACGATAGGCAAGCGCGAGCCCGTAGTATGCCTCGATGGCATTCGGGCTGTTTTCATATTCGGAGATCACGCGTTGGAATGCTGTCTCGGCTTGCGCAATAAACGACGCATCGTCTGCACTTGCATGGTAGTAGCAGAGCCCTACGAGATAGAGCGCGTCGTCCGCATATTCGCCTGTTGGATTCCCATCCACAACCGCCTGGTATTGCAGAGCCGCTTCTTGGTACCGTTTTTCAGCACGGAGCAAGTCTGCCAGTTTAATCTCTGCCAACGAACGATTGTCGTCATTCGCGAGTTTATCCAAAACCGAGTTGTAATAGTTAATCGCGCCTTCTTTGTCCCCCTCTTTGACGTAGCTGTTTGCAACGAGGAGTAGTGCACGTTCATAGTATTCACTCGTTTCAGGGATCGATGCGTACCGGTTGCGTGCCTGCTGCCAATCACCAAGCATCTCGTGCGAGAGTGCTTCGTTCATGATACAAGCTTCCACTTGTGCAATACGTTCGGGGAAGTCGTCGTAACGTTCTTCTGCCACACCGGGGAGGAATGCGTCGTCGTTAAACATGCCGATAGCATCTTGATACGCAGCAACAGATCTCTGAAGGTAATCGGTATTGAAATCGGCTTCGGTGTCGCCCTCCTGATAGCCTTCGGGCGTTGCGGCTTCATAGTATGAGCGCCCTTCAAAGAATTTGCCCATCAGTTTCACGAGATGGAATTTGGGCAGATTCCGGTACTCCCACAACTTTGCATACTCTTCTGCAGCTTCAATATACTGTTTAAATTCCTGACGTTTAATATCCGCAAAACGGAGTTGGACCTCTGCTGCGAGGATATCAAATTCGTTGTCGTTCTTGTTTTTGTCAATAAACTCGCGTGCGACTGTCTCCAATTCTTCCTTCCGTCCTAAGTCGTTGAGTGCCCAGATAGCGCCGTAGAGCGCGTGGGGGGCAACAGGGTCCTCAGGGAACTGGTCGATAGTTTTCTGATACCAAGACAAGGCGAGTTCCAACGTTGCGGTTCCCTGTTCAGATTCGCCTGCTTCCCGCTGCTGGGTCCCCAGTTTATAATAGGACTCGCCAATCTGATAGGAACAGTATGGAATAAAACCGGTGGAGTCTTTATCCTCGTTATCGTCAGGGTCTTGATGCTCGTTAATGACGCGTTCGTATGCAGCACTGGCTTCACTCCATGCGTCGAGCCGGAAGTGGCTGTCGGCAATACCGAGTTTGGCTTCGGCAATAAACTCGCTTTCCGGATATTCTTCTAACAGGGTGGTGTATGATACAATCGCGTTTTCATAGTCACCTTGGTCGTAGTATGTCCGGCCGATTGCGGACTGAATCTCGGATTGGAGGATCCGGTCTGCGGTATTTTGCAGCGCCAACTCGTAGTTGACACGTGCGTTGTCGTAGTCTTTCTGGCGGGCGTAAATCGCACCTTGGTCAAAATAGGCCGCAGTAACATACTGACTCTCTGGGAACTGCGTGATGAAGTTCGTATAGCGTCCAATCGACTCATCATCCCGCCCGAGTTGATTTAGACTATATGCCGCTTTATACATCGCTTCCGCTTGCAGGTCCGGGTAATTTTTAAACTCCTCCGTAGCAATCTTATCAAACTCCTGGTACGCCTGCTCATAGTTTGTCTCATTCAGGAATGACTGCGCAATCAGGTGCTGTGCATCGTCCTTAAATTCTGAGTTAGGGAAGCCGTCAAGTACCTGTTTAAAGGCTTGTCTGGACTCTTCATAATTTTGCAGCTTATAGTTCAATTGCCCGATAGCGTACCAAGCATTCTCCACAAACAGACTGTTCGGAAAGTTTTGAATCAGCTGCATAAATTTCGGCTCAGCGAGTTCAAACTGCTCTGTTCTGTAGAGAATATGCCCCCAGAGATAGGTTAACCCCTCCTGATGTTTGGGTATCGTTGCTGTCGGGGCAACTTTCTCAATATACTCAATCGAGGTGTCGTAGTAGTTGAAATCCTCGGATTGTTCGGCAAGTCGTGAGTAGCTTACCGCGATTTTATAGTTTGCCAGCGTAGGGAAATCTTTGTCAATCACTTCCGTTTTCACGCCGCGTTTGGTTGATTCTTCAAGGGCTTCGCCGTATTTGGCAATAGCACCCTCGTAATCGGCTTGGCCGTAGAGATCCTCTGCGTCTTGAAAGAGTTGCTCGACCTTTTTGGAGCTACCCATCATAAACGGTGACAAGAGGGCAACAACCAAAGCCACGCCGCCAATAATTCCCAAAAGTCTTGGGTTCATCTGTTTCTCCTTTTTTGCACTGAGTATAAATGAAAAACCGTTGATTTTCATTTATATCTATTTTAACTATAGTTAGATTGAATCATAAACCTCTGTCAAAGAGAGTGTTTCTAATAAAACCAATTTCCGGGCGAATCCCATCTGCTCAAACCGTGCGTGCAAGCCGTGCCCTAAACTGTCACGCTGTTTCCGCTCATAGCGATGTAGGATAGGTTCATCACTGATTCCACGCGACACGAAGAGCCAATATGCCTTTTCGTGCAAGAGCATGCCGCGAGACGGAAGCGACAAAGCACCGGTTGGAATCTCTGCCATAACAAGTAGCTCTGAATTGCTGTCACTGTTTTCATCGCTTCCGAGAGAGAGCACCGTTCCATCTGCAACCGGGGCATCGGTAATTCGCCACATATTCGTGTGATGCGGTGTTGGTGTCTTCGTTTCTAACGTAGTGTCTTCCGTTCGCAGAGTCTGCAAACCGCGCGAGACGTGATGCCGCTCACTTCCAACAGATTCAGGTGGAAGAACTACCAACTGCTTCTCTCCACCCTGAACCATTGCAGTACCATGCATTGATGTAGGCAAGCGCGAGGATTCTTTTGTGAGCAGCAGTGTGGCTACACATAGTGTTGCCATGGCTATAGTCAGCGCATATAGAGGTAACGTGCGATTATTTATCAAAACGTCTTGAACCACACGGGTGCCTGCAAAGCACCGGTAAATGCGCGTCAACAGCAGCCATGCAATACGGGCACCGCCTATATAGACGCGGCGATATAGTACCATCGGTGGCATTTGCTCGACGCGCCGCTGAAGCTTCCCGGAAAACCGAACATAGTAATCTTCTGGTGCATCAGGGACAGTATAGAAATCTTCAATCAAGGCACGCGCCCGCTTTAACGCCGCTAACTCACGACGACATATTGGACAAGCACGCAGATGCAAATCAACTAAAGAGCGCTGCCGCTTCGAAAGACACTCATCCATATAGTCAGAGAAATACCCCTGAATCTTATTGCACACTATTTTCATTTTTTTATCGTTCCCAAATACGGTTTATTTGGCTGGAATCTCAGCCTGTTGATTGTGCTGGAGATATTCTCGCCAGTTAACCTCCGCGGTTACTCAGGATCTGCACACGCATCTACATACGGTTTAAGCAAAGTCCGAAGTCGTTTTCGTGCATAGTGTAAGCGCGAACGCACGGTGCCTTCAGAGCAATTCAAAATCGCAGATATTTCCTCGTGTGTAAACCCTTCAAAATCATGCAAAATAACAACAGTGCGATGCTTAAGCGAGAGACTCTTTACTGCCTCCGTAACCCAATGCCGTAATTCTGCTTGTTCTGCAAGAAGGTGCGGATCGCTTGCAACGGTGGTCCTGTAACGCTCCACCGGATCGATAGCCGCCTCTGTTATCGTCTCAAATGAACATTCGCGGTGCCCATCGCGTCGTTTAACGAAGTTGAGGGCTTCATTCACCGCAATGCGATAAAGCCAAGTCTCAAAAGCTGCATCTTGACGAAAAGCGTGAATGGACTGATATACCTTAATAAAGGTGTTCTGCATCACATCGTCTGCATCTTCGTGATTGCGGGTAATCTGCATGGCGAGACGATAAACCTTGCGTTTATACTTTTCTACCAGGACGGCTAATGCGGTTTCATCTCCTTCGCAGAGATCAACAATGAGCAACGCTTCGGTTCTTTCCACCGAATTTTTCTCCTTCGATAGTTACACTGAGAAAATGCTTCTACAGGCTTCTGATTCATTAGACAACAACTTTTCAAAAACCGTTCAATTTTTTTTGATGTTTTTCAAGATAAGATGGGTGACCTAACATAGGTTTGCAACCGCCCACCTAAATATCAATAATACCATTATAGCATTAATACAAAAATTATAGAGAAAAAAATATTTGTACGTACTAACAAAGATGATTTTCTTGGTATGAACGTTTGACTTTCAATCTCGCGTGAGATTTTCTGGCCGGACTAAGCGGGTTTCAATGAAAATGAGAAGGCAGAAAAAAAGGGCAGTGTATCAAAGATACACTACCCTGGTAAGCGAAATAGCCTCAAACTTACTCTTTACCTTTTGTAACAAAGGTGACACTGACTTCAAGTTCATTGCCGGCAGCATCTTTGACTGTCCCTGCGATAACGTAGGTAGTCTCGTTGCCGATTTCTTTGCCTTTGACAAGTTCAAGTGTGCCTGTGGTACCTTCAACCGTGCCAAGCCAGCCGACATCGTCGCCGCCTTCAGTCTGCAAGGCGATATTACCAGTTACCTCTTCGCTGAAGGTAATCTCGATCTTAGCATCAGTGTTAATCGCCTCAGGATCGACATCCTTATCACCGTCTTTAACGGTACCGCCTGTGACGGTGGGAGGAGCAGTATCCGGTGCTGTGACGTTATAATTCAACGTGTGGCTTCCTCCGCCATTTTCCCAAGAAAGTGAGAGAGCAAGTGCCCCAGCGGTAAAGGGGCCGGAAATTGTTCGGCTTTTCCCCGCACCTGAAACGTCACCAGCACTGGCAGTTACAGCACCCGGATCGTTGTCAAAGACAACCGTAATACTTCCATTTGCTGCAAGGTCACCACTGGCTGGTGTTGCACTGACAAACGCTGCATCTTGAACTTCTTCCTCATCATCATCGCTATCACCACCACAGCCAATCATGTAAACGGCAAGAAAACCTGCCATCAGTAAAGCTAAGGTTCTAAACATTTTTTTCATTGCAGTTAACTCCTTAAATTTAAGGTTTATCAAAATGTGCCTATAAGAAATAGGCATCCTAAAAACTTTCGGTGATTTCCCTTATGGGCCCACACGACGTAACATCGGAAGCCTGCAAACTTCACTTTACATGTACCCATGGGGAAAATTGATTTCATGCCTGCTATTGCTTGTACAATTCAACAGCAGCGTTAAAAATCATCTATTAATTATATCCTCATAAAGTCGAGTCATGTTGGGCTATTTCGTTTGTTGTCCACTGCGAGATGCCAGCGGACAAACTGACACGTTGAGAACAAAACTTCGCGAGAGCTGACATTGTTAAAACACCATTGGATTGTCAGTCACCCCGCCCGAAAGTTACTATTCAAACGAGTACTTTAAAGTTTAGCAAAAACTGCAAACTTTGTCAAGGTAAATTCGTAAGATGGGCTTGAAAAATTCACCCACTTCGGATTTTCTCAAATAATTATACAAAAATTCTCTATTTTTGTCAAGAGAAAACTTAGTTTGAAGATAAGTTTACCAGAATTTAAAACGTTGTCAAGAGAAAAAAGGTACACGTTTTCCCAAATTCGGTTTAGTGACACGTATAACGACTTGTGCTAGTTCGTTTTTTTGTTATACGCTATTTGAGAAATTGATGGCTTCATTCGCTTTGGGTGACAGTATACCTTAGCAGCAGCGGTGGTGCAACTGAAAATAAACCATGCACCTTTAAGTAACGTTGCCGGTGTTTGTCAGAATATCAGGAAAACGTTTTATGGGACTGACTTTCCAACAGCCGCGGTGTGCTGTCCTCCACCCTCGAAATCAACAAAGAAAATATGCATGTATTTTTAGGCGTTACTATAACTAGCGCAAATCTTAAATATAGTATACCATCATTGAAAATAAAAAGCAAATTTTTCGGATCTGTTTTCAAAAAAGGCTTTTTTGGCATAAGTGTCTGCCTATAGTTATTGGCATAAATTTGCTTAGACAGATTTGAAAACTTACCCATTTTAATCAAAAAATGTCATTTGCTCACTGGAGACATCATCGATTTGCTTTTCTAAAAGTTCAGGATGCTTTAAAGCCTCTACAACGTTGGCGGCTTCATTTAGCAAAAACGGCTGCGCGCCGGTATTTATCAGTTCTCGCGGTCCCTCACTGAATTCGTGCTGCGTTTCCCATTGACAGGCAAATACCGGACATCCTTGGCGCCGTGCGTAGCGCGCCGTGTGCATCGCCCCCCCTGTTTTCTGTGATTCGACGACGATTGTTGCGATAGAAAGGCCACTGATAATCCGATTCCGCAGAATAAAATTGCCGGGCGACAGCGGAGTCGGAAACGGATGCTCTGAAAAAAGACAGCCCGTCTCACAAATTCGCGCAGCGAGCTCGCTATTTGTAGGCGGATAAAAAGATTTTGGTGACAAATCTGTCGGCAGCACTGCCACGGTTTTTCCATCTACTGCTAATGCTGCATAGTGGGCATTCGTATCAATCCCATCTGCGAGCCCGCTCACAACGGTAAATCCGGAGAGAACGAGGTATGTGGCAAGTTCCAGCGTTAACTGAATCCCAGCACTTGTCGGCTGCCTACACCCAACAATTGCAACACATCGCTCGTCGACTTCCGATACTTTGCCGACTCTACACAGAATTGCGGGTGCATCAGGGACAGCCTTGAGCTGCGCGGGGTAAGTGCGATCTTCAAGACAGAGTACCTCTATATCTTGGCTATTCAGCGTTTGTAGTTTCTCTTGTAACGTTGAGAATTTTCGTGACACGGTAAGTATCCGTGTCGCTAAAACAGGATTGAAGGACGGCAATTGTGCGATTTCGGCTAACTCCGCCTCAAAAATGTTCGCTACACTTCCGAAACGTGCTATCAGCCGTTTTATCCGAATGCTACCGAGTCCATCAACGGAAGCAAGTGCGAACCAGTATTCCAATCGAGCTTTCTCTTTTGCGTGCGACATACTCATTCATATCGTGTAACTATAGTAATTACGAGCAAATTTTGCAACACCAAATCCCAGAATTATCCTTTTTATAGTCGTGCAGGCATTAATATCGGCAAAAAACGCACTCAGGTTTTCCAGCAATAGTTTGGCACAGGTTCCCAGACAAGCGCCTGCCTTCTAGTGCACCATAGAAAACAGTGTAGCATAATAGTGAAATCAATTCAACAAAATTAGACTCCTAACCAATATCGACATTTAATCAAAAAGATGTTCTTTCCGTCATCGGTAAAAGTGCTCCGCAATCGGTGCAAGGGACGAAATTCCAAATCGGCTTCACCAATCTGTTCTAGGGCTGCCTCTCGCGATTGCGCCCACACTACAAACAGTGTGCTCCCAGGACGAAATTCCCAGCGGAGTACGGTATTGCCACGCAGTGACCTGCGCTGGAAATCACGATTCTCATTCAATGGGTAAGGTTTGAATTGATAAGACTTGGGTTCTACCAATTCCTTGAAGTTGGTATAATCCCCTACGGTAATGAAGGGTTGCAAGTAGAACTGTAGGCTGAGTGTTGGAGTAAAACTGATGTTCGCGCGTGTGCTGAAGTCAAGCGTTCGATTTTCTAATTCTCCATAGACGTAGTGTTTTTTTATTTTACCGCTGATATTTTCTTCAATCAAATCAACCCACTGTGCATCGTTCATCTGATAACTATAACTCGGTCCTATGCGTAACTCAACGTTAGATGCTGGCCGAATCCGAAGGGAGATATTCAAATTGTAGTCATACGAACTTCTATCGTCATTCCAAGCGAAAACAGGGTTCAATTCCAATTGAACCATTTTACGGCTATCTGTCGAAAGCCGTGTGAAGACCCACCAGCCTGCAGGGTTCTTAATCAGCGTTCCGCCGCGCCTTACGTCATCATCATTGAACGATTCCAAGTTACGACCGATCCAAAGATCGTAGTCCCAATAGTTTTTCAATCGGCCGTCTGTCCATATCTCAGAGTATCGGCTGATACTCACCCTGTTATAATTCCATGTGCGCCAACCGTAAAGCCCAAAAACAACGCGTCGGAAGATGCTAAACGGCTTCTCCTTTCGTGCTGTAAAATCATAATTCCACTCTATCATATCGGCACGACGACGGTATCCGAGGTCGTTTATCTCTAAATCAGGAGAGAGTGCTCTAAAATCGGTATCAAACCTTAGCCATCCGCCATGTTTATCAATTTCCAGGTGTGCAAGGTAACCTGATTTACGAGCATCGAGTTCTCCAGCTTGACTCGCAGCGACAGTGCCGGTAATCTGGTACCGGTCCTTCGCGAATTTCAGATCCCAATCCAAACCGCCGACATAAGCAGAATGGGACGCTTGTCGATTAACAGTTGTCATTATCAAACCGATGTTGGAATTGCCTTTAAGCACATCTTGCTTGACTCTACCTACAAAGTAGTTGGTTAGGGGTTCAATGAGGTAATCCAGCGTGTTATCTGCCTGTTTAATCTGTGCGTATTCTGGTGCTGTGACGGCCTCCATGATGCCGAAGGAGGTTTTGCTATTGGTTCTCCCGACAATCTTTGCGGCTCCTAGAATCGTTGTAGAATCTGGTCTGTTGATTTCCTCTGCCTCTTTGGGGAGTTTAAAATGCCCCGGTCTCCGCCCGATACGTCGGGAATAAAAGAAATTATAGTCGCTGCTTCCGAAGATGGATGCCCCTTTGACAAAAAAGGGGCGCCGTTCGTTGAAATACTCTTCATAAGCCGAGAGATTTAGCGTGGCGGGGTCCGCTTCAACCTGCCCAAAATCGGGGTTGACCGTGGCATTGAGCGTTATGCCCGATGTAAGCCCGTATTGTACGTCGGTGCCAACATTTGCCCACAACGCCGTTTTGCTATTGAGAGTTGTTCTGCCCATTATATAAGGCACAAGTTCCAAATGGCGAGACGGATGGATATCTTTGATGCCGGTGAGGTCACCGAATCGGGACACCCAGCCGGGCTCACCGCGCTTGATGAGTCGCCACTGGTCATTTTCTTTTCTCCGGCTAATATCCCGCTGCACCTGTAGCCCCCAAATGTACTCATCTTTTGGTGCAAAACGTAATACATGAAAAGGGATTTTATATTCAGCCGCCCAGCCATTTTTGTGAAGTTTGGTCTTTACTTCCCAGACACCGTCCCATGTATTGTCCCACCAACCACTCCCACCAACAGTGCCGTCTGATATAGAGCCCGATGGATAGACAGTAAACCAGAAAGCACTCTGCCGATTGTAATCCGAATCCAGATTAACGGTGATTTTATCCGAGTCAGCATAATCGTCACGTCTCACCAACCGTGAAACAATTTTATCGGGTTCGCTGTCATAGCACATTACAGCAAAATAGATTGCCTCGTCGTCGTAGGCAATTTGAAAGGTGGTGCGCTCGGTTGCCGGTTTGCCTTCATCCGGATCCCGCTGTCGAAAGCCTCCGTGGAGTGGTGCGGTTTTCCAGACTTCATCGTTCAAAACGCCATCCAGCTGCGGTGGTGTCCCGTTAATTCGGACGGCTCTGGCCGTTCGATGAGCAGATTCTACGTTCTTCTGAGCCATTACGTCGCCCGGGAGTTGCCAGACTAAAAACAGGGCAAATATCCCCCAGGCGCTGAGAAGGTCCCAGACAATTTTCATAGGTTTCATCCTCTATCTCTTCAGAATTTTTTATGGACTGAAACCCAATTTCTACAGAAAAATTCAGTTTTTCCGCGTTTTTGGTAAGGTATATCAGCATGCTGGGAATCAGAATCAACACTACGAATGCCACATGGCATAAATCAAATCAGAATCAACGCTATGAACGCTTTAATAGCATTCAGCGGGTATCAAGTCTTTTATAGTCTTCCTCGGGTATTTTCTTGATGTTCGCTCAAGCCCCGGCTATTCTCTCGCAAATAAGAAGACGTTTGCGCCATGTTTTTTATGACTCTTAGAGTTCTGCACCACACTTCGGACAGATTTCCTTCCATGTTGAACGTCTGCCTTCACCACAAATATCGCACGTTCCTAACGGATATTCATCCTGCTTTGCACGGCTTCCGCCCTTTTTATAGGTAATAATTCTCCATACCGTCTCACCATCTTCTTCATAACAGTGCCATATACCCTCCTTTCTTCCATCTGCGGATGAGTCATCATGTTTTCGGTAAGGGCCGCCCCATTTGCGGTTCCCATTTTCATAATAACTCATGTAAGTGCCTTCGTTTTTTCCATCACGGAAGGTCGCTTCACTCGCCTTGTTTCCATTTTTGTGGTATTGAATCCAAAACCCATCTTTCTTACCTTCAATGTAATGCCCTTCGCTTCGTTTAAACCCGTTGGCGTAATACGTTACCCAATAGCCGTGCTTTTTGCCACGGTGCATTTCACCATCCATAAGTGATTTTGGCATAATTGAATTCGCGTGACACAGGGTAGGCCGTGTCAATGCTGCCTCCTTTTCAGTTATGAAAGCTATATACATCCGCTATTTACAACACGGTGTTAAGATACGTCTCAATTTTTTCCAACTTTTTTTTCCCGATGCCGCGGAAACCCTTTAGCTGCCCTTTATCAATTGCCTTGCGGAGTGAAATGAGACTATCAATGCTGTGCTCTTCATATAACCGCTTAATCGTCTTCGCACCGAGCCCAGGGATCGGTACGAGTTGTGCAACCGTACGCGGTGTGTCACAAATACACTCTTCTAACTTTGCACTGGTCCCTGTCTTCAAAAATTCACTGATAATTGTTTCAATAGTTTCGCCTACTCCGGGGATTTCTTCCTGCAACCGTCCTTGTTCAAAGACATCCTCAATGGATTCAGGAAAGCGAGAGATCGCATGGGCTAACCATGGGTATCGTGATGCATGCTGTTCAGGATAGTCCGAAATAATTAGGAAGGTATGGAGTTCCAAAAGCCGGAGGGCGAGTTCATCGTTACAGTGCCACCGGGTGCGTCCTTTTTCATCTATGTACGCACCCTCTTCAAGTTGAGGTTCTTGAAGGCTGAGCAATTGACAGATGTTTTCAGGGCGTTCATGTTTGATGGCGAAGTCATAAGGTGTCATTCCATCAAAATTAGGCATGGTTTTGTCCGCTTCCTGCTTAAGCAGCACCTGGATTATTTCAACAGACGCACATACAGCGGCAACGTGTAGCGGTGTTTCGCCGTTGAAGTCGCCGAATCCCATGTCTGATGGTCCCGTTTTGGCTCGTCGGTTTACATCCGCGCCATGCTCAATTAGCAGTTTGACAGAGACTTGCTGGTCCGCTTCAGCTGCGTTGTGTAACGGAGTTTCTCCACCGCGAGGCATCGCATGATTGACAGCCGCCCCCTTCTCGATTAAGTATTCAGTAAACGCCAAGTCATCATGGCTGGCAGCGAAACCGAGAAGGACCCCTTCGCTAAAGGTGTCTTTATTCACATCGCCACCATGTTCCAATAGATATTTGACAATGTTTTTATGCCCCTCAAAATATGCCCACAAGAACGATGGAATGTTACTAAAGTTCGGATCCGCACCTTTTTCAATCAGTACGCGGACCTGTTCAAAATCACCTTGCTTTGATGCTTCAATCAAGGCATTATTCAGTGTCTTACTCACTGTTTTTCCTCCATTGCAGAATTTGGATTGTCGCATCCCAAAGTGCGACAGCCAAGTACTTGCCGTTAGGTGAAACCGCTAATGCTTGAATACCGGTGGGATAAGTTTCCCAAATTACCGATTCGTTCTCGCGGATATTCCATACCCGCAAATTACCGGCCTCATCACCTGAAACAAGATACTTTGTGTCTGTACTGTTTGAATTGGGGACAAAGGCAATAGCACGGGTCCAATACGCCTCAAACCTATCCTTAGCGAAGAGTTGCGCACCGGTGTGGATGTCCCAGACGCGAATCCCTGATTTGTTGTTATGCTGTGTATCAACGACGAGCATGGTTTCATCCGGTGAGAAGATGAGGTTCCACATCCCCAGAATTTCACCTGTGTTGAACACCCATCTCGGGTTGTCTCCATGGTCCACATTCCAAACCTCAATCATCGTGCGATGCCCTTCGCCATCACGATAAGTGCCTTCTGCAGCGGCGATATAACGACCCGAAGGCGAAAGGGTAAGTCCGTTCCGGACCGGAGACGTTGTCCTAAAAGTTTTATGTTTTACCGGGGCACCTCGCAAAACGTTTGAGTTTTTGTTATCTTCATGGGCTACTTTGTTCACATCTACCCATTGCAAGAGGCTGAGATGCCACAGTTCGACTTTATCATCTCCCCGGGACAGAGCTGCTAAGCTTACAGCGTCATTAATATCTCCAACTTCATAAGAACCTTTCATCATCGGTTGTTCTGTATTGGTTTCCACGTTCAATCTGACGATTTGATCATTCGTTTTTGCGATTAAGAGATAATTCCGCTGAGGAGAATAGGCGAACCACCGTTTTCTTTCGATATTTCCCAACGTTCGCTTTTGTTGTGTCTGGATATTCCATTTGACAAGAGTCCCGTCCATGCCGTTGGCAATTAACTTTGTGCCATCTACGTTAAAAGCCATTTGGCGGGCGACATCGGGTAGCAACTTATCCAATGTGGGTTCCTGCCTCACGCCGAGTTGGAAGGCGAGCTCCAGATTCACCGCATCCACCGACAAGCAAAACGAACCGAGCAGAAGGAGCACAAACGGTGTTTTTATTAGAATTTCTCTTTTGCCGTGCTGTGGACGCAGGCATCTCGTGGCAAAGGGCAAACATAAGAGCCCCACCTTCATGGCAGAAAGTTTGTGATAGAACTGAATCCGACACCTATTCATAAAGTTTCTCCGCGGTTTCACTGTTGGGGTCGTTTCCGGCACTACGACGAATATCCATTGCCCACTGAGCAAGCTCAACTATTACTTGATTACGAGCAGGATGTTGCTTACACTTGTGCCATTCTTCAAACACAGTACAAAGTGGACTGAGGAGATTCCACCGGTTATCGTCACGGTTTCATCATCTTATTTTTTTCTGTCGCACTTAAATTAGAGAGAAACTTCGCAACAGATTTGTTTTTCGCCTTTTCGGCATAGTCGAGCGGTGTTTGTCCATCTGCATCGCGGGCATTTCTATTACCACCGTTTTCAATGAGCAGCTGCACTTGGTTTTTCCCGACTCCTTTTTGCGCGATGATGTGCATCGGCGTTCTTCCTTTATCGTCCACTACGTTCGGGTCTGCTCCATTTTCCAATAAGCAAGCAATACCGGATGTCAATCCGCGCTGCACAAGCCAATGGAGGGGTGCCCACATTCCGCGTCGATGCTTTTGCCGTGCGTTAATATCCCAGCCGTTGCTAAGAAATAGTTTCACCAATTGATTAAATCTGCGTGGTCCTTGGCCGACAAGCGAGTACCACTCTCTTAGCTTAATTTGATAACCGGACGCTATGAGCATGTCAATGATTCTGGGCTGCTTGAATCGGAGTGCGACTTCGAGCAGTGGGGTGTTCGGTCCTACTGCGTAAGCGTATACATGCCCACCTGGCACCTCGCCGACTCTCTTACAATGTTTGTAGGGCCAATTTAACGGGGCAACGGCATAGCCGTCGGTAAGCTCGCTTTTTATCCGAAGATCGAGGAGTTCAGGATTTTCTTTTAACGCCGCCTTCGCGCGTTCAACATTTCCTATCGCACAGTACAACACAATGTCGCTCTCTGCGCCCTGTTCAAGTAGATAGCGGCACACATCAGGCCGATTCGACATCGTCCACTGTGCGGGGGTTCCGTTATGGTCCCGGTCGCGCGCGTTTATGTCTGCGCCTTGGGCAAGCAGCAGCGCAGCAATTCGGGGTGTTGCAGAAAAATGGAGTGGGGACATGCCATCACACCCTGGGGCATTAACGACATCCGGGTTTTCACGAATGAGTGCCTCAAGTCTATCTGGCATATCCAGACCAGCGGCTGCATGCGCATCAATTGTAGCACCCCGCCGAATAAGATGTTGTGCTAACTTACGGTTGTAGTTTAGCATTGAACCTGTCACGTGGTGTAATGCTGAGGTCCCACCTGCCCACCATTTGCTTTTGATATCAATATCTGCCCCGGCATCAAGCAAAACATCAATAAGCGCGCGGTTTCTAATTGCGGCTGCAAATACAACCGCAGGGGCATCAAAGTCAAACCACGGTTCATCAATACATGAAACGAGCTCTGCATCACTTGCCAATAGAGTTTTGACTCTTTCTACTTCGCCGTTTTGTATCGCCTCAATAAATGCAGTCTTATTCGTTTCCATTATCTATTTCCTTTTTTGTTAATGGAAGTGTTCAAGTTTATCTGGTATGGAGATTCTTGTATTCATCTCGTCAGATCTTTGGAATTAAGGTGGAATGCGCTAATCGCATTCCACAGGTGATTTTCCGTATATGAGATGGTAATCTATTTTAAATTATTATATCATAATAAACGTTAAGTATCAAGAAAATTTTTCGTACCAGCGGTATAACAGGGCAGAAGCAGGAACTGATGCTGTTGATACCGGCTGCTCTTGGGCGGATTGGGAAAGGAGAGCAGACTGCAAGTTATGATGATAGTATAAAAGTGCTTTTAACCTATCGCCTTATATACGTACAATGCAAGGAACAAGAAAGCAAAGAGGTGAATAAGTCCGTGTGCCTCTTTCCGACACCCGGTTATGAGTTTGAAAAAAGAATAGGTGATAAATCCGAAGGCGATACCATCGGTAATGCTGAAGGCAAGCGGCATCATTACCAAGGTTAGGAACGCGGGTATTACTTCGGTAACATCGTCCCAATCAATATTTGCAACGTTTCTGAGCATTAAACTACCTACAACGACTAAGGCAGGTGCAATAATCGGATAGAGCACCATATTTTCAGCGGTAAGATGCCCTGCCCCAACAAGTTTTACAAGTGGATAAAAAAACAGTGCCAACAACATGAGCAGTCCTGTCACAATAGCAGTCAGCCCAGTGCGGCCGCCTGCGGCGATGCCGGAGGCGCTTTCAATGTAACTTGTCACGGTGGAGGTCCCGAGGAGTGCACCAGATGCTGAACCGACTGCATCTGCTAGGAGTGCCTGCCGCGCTTTAGGGAGTTTCCCGCCTTTTAGGATGTTTGCCTGCTGTCCGAGTGCCGTGAACGTGCCAATGCTGTCGAACATGTCCACGAAAAAGAAACCGAGAATAAGAGCCAGAAGCGTCGGCGCGCTGAAGATGTTCGGAAGCTGTAATTTGAAGAAGGTCGACTCAAGAGATGGCGGTGCGGCAACGATCCCTTCAAATTTAGTAAGCCCAAAGATGAGGTTGACCGCGGATGAGACCAGTATCCCTATTAGAAGCGCGCCTGGAACTTTGCGTGCAATAAGGATCAGTGTTAAGGCAATACCGAATAGCGCGAGAAGCACGCCCGGTGAACTGAAATCGCCTAGCGTGACAAATGTGACAGGATGGGCGATAATGATACCTCCCATCCGCAAGCCGATGAAAGCAATGAAAAAGCCAATCCCTACAGCAATTGAATGTTGAAGCACCGGTGGAATCGCGTTCATCACGGCTTCTCGGACCCCAATGAATGCAAGCAGGATGAATAATACCCCGGATATGAAGACCATTCCTAATGCCTCTTGCCACGGAACCCCTGCTGTAATACAGACGGTGAACACAAAATACGCGTTAATGCCCATGCCGGGGGCAAGCGCAATCGGGTAGTTCGTTAGAAACGCCATCAGGAACATCGCACCTGCAGACGAAATACAGGTGGCAGCCATCACAGCACCACTATCCATACCGGCTTGTGCAAGGAGAGCCGGGTTCACAAAAATAATATAAGACAAGGTCATGAAGGTGGTACAACCTGCTGCGATTTCTCGCTTGAGTGTTGTGCCTAGTTCTTCACATCGAAAGAGTTTTTCTAACATTTTGTCGTTTCCTAAGGGGTGTGTCCAGGAGCTCTGTGTAAAAACTTCGGTTATTCATTAGGCATGGGTTCCCCTATGCGGTGATTTATCACCCATCACAGAACGAAAATAGATGCTAACACTTGGACACATCTTGACTTTATGATACCAATTGTCGTCAGAATTTTTATGCATTCTTTAAGGTAAACCGGACTGAGTCAAACCGGCGCGCTAACTTCGCAACTTCGAGTTTGACGATATCGGGTTCCTTACCGGAGAGTGCGGAGACAATACATTCGGCAATTTCTGGCGCGTCTGAGACGGTCATCCCCCACCGAGTCACCTCTTGCACACCGAGACGCAATCCGGATATGCCTACCTCCGGCGGTAACCCAGCGGTACCTGCTATGATATGGCATGCTTCTAATTGTGCGGCTAGCTCGCTGCCCTCACCAAATGCATCCATGATTGGTATCAAGGTGTGTGACTCTGTAAAATCGAGTTCCGCACCAAGCATTGGAACTTCGCGATCGGCCAATGCGTGTCCTAAAGCCTTTGCATTTGCAACAATTGCATCTGCATGTTCTTGCCCGCATGCCATCCACTCCAAAAACGTCCCAGCTAATGCTGGTAACCGGCTCAAATGGTGATTGCTCATCAGTAACGGGTAGAGCGTCTGCGCAATCCGTTCGGCAATGTCCGGATCGTTTGTTAAAATCATGCCGCCTTGTGGTCCCGCCAAGGTTTTGTGCGTACTTGAAATGATGACATCCGCGCCTTCATCAAAAGGTGGTTGGAACCGCCCTCCGGCGATGAGCCCGATGACATGTGCTGCATCGTAGATGAGATAGGATTCCGGATTCGCCTGGCGCATAGCGGCTTTGAGCTCGGCAACCGGTTGCGGAAATAGAAACACACCGGAGCCAATGTTCACCAACTTCGGGCGATGTTCCTCAATGAGCGCGACCGTCGCATCGAGATTGATATTAGATCGTGGGCCGTCCCACGGAATGAGAATTGATGTCAGATTTACCTGCAGCGGTGACGATGCCAACTTGTAGGCATAGCGGTGCCCGTTGTGAACCTCCAATGCTGTATCGCCCGGTTCACCGAGCGCGAATGTTGTTGCAATCCCTGCGATGTTCCCAGAAAGCGGACGAAAATCGACATGCGCTGCACCAAAGAGCTTCTTTGCCAATTCGTGCGTGTACGCCTCGATTTCGGCGATGTGACGGTTCCCTTTGTAATGCCGCCGGTAAAGATCTGTGCCGATATAATTCCCATACCGTCGCGCTAGCCGCTCGTCAAAAAATTCCTCTACCAACGGAGAAGGTGTATTCTCCGAAGCGATAAGATTGAGACAGCTCTTCCGATACTGATGATGCGTATCAAGAAGTGAGGTCAGTTTTTGCACTTCTATAGCGTAATTCATTGAAAATTTACCCCCTCTGCGGCTGAACTTGAAACAATGGAATCAGCACTCACTTTAAGAGAACTTTAATAAAAAGGCTTGACATGCTAAAGAGAGCTCGGTATCATGGAACTAACCTTCTAAAAATGAGGAAACTGTACCGTTATGGCAAAAACTACCGATATCCGTATCCTTGATGTCCAGTACAACTTTGAAGAGCACCAATACCGCACCCCACTTAAGTTCGGCGGCGTTCCTACCGACCACTGCATTCTTTTTAATGTGTCGGTACGAGTACAGACACGTGACGGTAAAGAAGCTGTCGGAAAAGGCTCCATGCCTCTCGGCAACGTGTGGGCTTTTCCACCGCGCTATGCACCGTTTGAACAGAGTCTCGCAGCGATGAGACAACTCGCCGAATTGGCAGTGTCAGCAACGCAAGCCTGCAATCTCTGCGCACATCCACTTGAGTTTTCCGAGACATTGGAACCTGAATTCCTGCGAGTTGCTGAAGAGCTGTCTCACCGCATGCAACTGCCTGCACTAATGCCTAAGCTCTGCACCGTTGTTACGACAAGTCCCATTGATGCAGCGATTCACGATGGATTTGGAAAGGCAAACGGTATTAACAGTTATAACGGATTAAATGAAGAATTCGTTACCGCGGATCTGTCTGATTTTCTGAATAACCGCTTCACCGGAAAATATCTCGATCGGTATACGTTGCGGCAGCCGAAAGCGACCATGCCCCTCTATCATCTTGTCGGTGCTTTGGACGCATTAACAGATGCTGATATTGAATACCGTCTCAACGACGGATTACCCGAAACGCTTTCTGAATGGATTATAACAGATGGCCTGACACATCTCAAGATTAAACTCAACGGCGATGACTTGGAATGGGATGTTGATCGTGTACTGGCAATAGATCGAATTACCGCGGAGACACAAGCAAAACGTGGCGTGCGGACGTGGTATTATTCCGCCGACTTCAATGAAACATGTCAAGATGTCGAATATCTATTGGAATTCCTCAATTGCATCCAAGAAGGGGAAGGACATGCCTTTCAACGTCTGGCGTACATTGAACAACCCACGGACCGCAACCTGAAAGCAAATCCGGAAAACCGTATGCACAAAGCTGCTGAGATAAAACCGGTGGTGATTGACGAATCCCTGACCGATTTTGAAACGTTTCTATTGGCACGCGAGCAAGGCTACTCCGGTGTCGCCCTCAAGGCGTGTAAGGGGCAGTCTCAAGCGTTGCTGATGGGTGCCGCGGCCGCGGAGTACGGCATGTTCCTCGCGGTGCAAGACCTGACGTGTCCAGGTGCATCCTTTCTACATTCTGCAGGACTTGCAGCCAGAATCCCTGGTGTCACGGCTATTGAAGGGAATGCCCGACAATTCTGCCCCAGCGCAAATGATAATTGGTGCGATAAATTTCCGACAATTTTTAACATTACCGATGGAACCGTGGGCACGCACGTGCTTACCGCCCCCGGGCTTGGACATTAACACCCACGTCTTGATTTACGTTATTGCCTGTTTCTGGCTCGGCGACTGTAATGTTAGTCACCACGTTACGTTTTTCCGGGAGCCGAACCGGGAAATCTTTGATAACGTCAGCGATGAGTTGTTTGACTATCGCTTTGACGGAATCAAATGGAATACACTCTAAAATGATTATGGAACGATGTTTGGCGGGTGCGATGTCGTAATTCAACCCATATTGTAGTCCTAACTGTATGAGTTCAGGTTCAACGGAGATCGAAATCTGCCGGCGTTCTTGCGGTGTGATGTAAAAACTATCTACAATAAAGGATGTGTGAATCCACGTTTCTCTCTCTTCAACGATTTTCATAATGGCACATTATATCATACACAACACAGAATGTCAAACTGTAGTTTTTTTATCTAAGAAGTTTGGAGAATTATATAAAATATACAAAGGGCTATTTCCAAGCACTCTAAAATCGTAGATCATAGATTTCAAGTAGAATGGGCAACCGACCTTCACTGAGCAATTTTTATTATCGACTGACGGACTTGTAATAAACCTTTTCCTATGCTATCCGCTGCGATACGTTGGTGGGTACCGTTCGGCCATCGGATGTATAATACCTCAACTTGTGGTGTATGCCCAAGCCCAAAGGAGAGACGCAAGTCATTCCCGGATAGGTAACTCGCCCCACAGATAACCTCGCGAAGCAATGTCATTCCATTGGTTTGCAGTTTAACTTGCGCGCCGATTGCATCCGTGTTTGGCCCAGTACCGACTAAGTGCACCGTCACCCATGCATTCTGATTCCCAATCTCGTTGCTGAGGATAACCGCTGGGCGGTTGGATTGACAAATCACCACATCAACATCTCCATCGGTATCTATATCGCCAAAGAGCATACCACGCACGACATACTCGGTGTCATTTAAACCGGCTTTTGTCGTAATCTCAGAGAAGATTCCACCGTGATTTCGAAATAATTGGAGGGGCTGCGCGTAACTGAGTTTCGCGTCAATCAGCTTGACGTTGTCCCAGATATGCCCGTTCCCGACGAGCAGATCTAGCCATCCGTCGTTATCAAAGTCAATAAAACGGGTACCAAAGCCGAGGACATAAAACGACGGATCTGCGAGGCCCGTGTCAAACGTCATATCCTCAAAATAGCCGTCCCCATCATTTTGCATCAGGCAGTTTGCTTCCAACGAGAAGTTTGTCACCCACAGATCGATGTCGCCATCATTATCATAATCGCCTGCGTCTATGCCCATGGAGCCATTTGCGAGTCCGTCGCCATTATAGGCAGTGCCGCGAAGCACACCTTCTTCCCGAAAGGTCCCGTCTCCTTGATTGATGAAAAGGGTATTAGGATTCATGTCGTTAGCAACGTAGATATCTATCCAGCCGTCGTTGTTTACGTCAGTAAAGACAACCCCTAAGCCTCGCGTAGTGGATTGGTGTACACCAGCAGCTTCTGTAATATCTGTGAACGTACCATCCGCGTTATTCTGATAAAGTACATCGGCAATGCCCTGGTATTCGTTCGGTCCACAGTAGATACGGAGTATGTTTTTGTAGTAGCACGGGATATCTTTTTCAAGGGTGTACTCGACGTAGTTGCAGACGTAGAGGTCCAAATCTCCATCCCGGTCGATGTCTGCGAAAGCCGCACTTGCGCTCAGCAGTGGACAACCTACTTTTGCTTGTGTGGTTACATCAGTAAATGTTCCATCGCCGTTGTTGCGGTAAAGGACATTGCGACCTAAGTTCGTAATATATAAGTCGCGATGTCCATCTCCATCGTAATCGGCTGCCACAGCCCCAAGTCCGTAACCTGTATCGCCGACGTTCGCAGATTCTGTCACATCTGTGAAGGATCCGTCATCATTGCGATAGAGGCGATTTTTCGGAGGCGGTTCAGGTGATGTCGAGAGTGCATTGCCCTGAACAAGATAAATATCTAAGTCACCGTCGTTGTCAAAATCAAAAAGTGCCCCGCCGCTTCCCATTGTCTCAACGAGGCGGCGTTCTGCAGAAAAACCGTTGACATGATGGAAATCAAGCCCCATTTCCGCGGTAACATCCCGAAAATACGGCTCCTGTGCATGTCCAATCGATATCGCGATGAGGAGGTAACTCAGACCTGTAAAGAAACGAAGCAAATTTTTTGTTTGGAACATTGTTGTAGTTCGGTTCGCACAGCAGAGGCGTTTGTATACTTCAAGGGGTTTTAATCTTTTATTTCGGGCCGTGGACGCACAACCCGAAACCCAATGGTATGTGTTGAATCGAGCGGATAAAATTTAAACCGTAAAGCGGAGCGTAGAAACGCGCGTCCAACATCCCAGGCCCCGCCACGAATGACTCGAGGACGCAATACATCCCGATAACGGAGGTTAAGCGGGTTGTGTGGCATCTCCGTGCTATTTTGCTGATAGAGAGTCGGGTGGTATTCATCAAGGCACCACTCCCATACGTTCCCTGCGAGATCTGCGATGCCGTTCGGTGAAGTGCCTTTCGCAAATTGCCCGACTGGCATCGGTTGATTGTAACGGCGCGCAAAATTGGCATGGTGACGCGCTTTCGGGGGTTGATTTCCCCATGGATAGATTCGTCTTTCTGTTCCTCGCGCCGCTTTTTCCCACTGCGCTTCGGTTGGAAGGCTTCCGCCAATCCATTCCGCAAAGGCTTGCGCGTCAAACCATGTTACACCTACAACAGGTTGTTCATCACCGTTGAATCTATCATCAGCCCAGGTTTTTTCACCGTTATGTCCACGCGGCGTGGGGCGGCCGGTTGTTTCTATGAAGACGCGGTATTGGGCATTTGTAATTTCATAGCGTGACATCTCGTATGTAGTAAGATAGACGCGATGTTGTGGCACTTCAGCGTCAAAGGTATGCCGTTCTAGTAGGGAGCTCCGCAATTTTGCGTCTTGATAGGCGGCATCTGCCTCTTCGCGGGTGGAACCGATGAGAAAAGTCCCGTCTGGAATTGCAACCCATTCTATGGTGGCAAGTACCTGTTGAACAGCCTCGGTTTGCGCCGCACCCACTGCACTACCAAATGCTAATAAGTAGATAAGGCAGATGGCAAAAAAAAGTACATTTTCATTTATCAATTTGAAAATTTGGGGTTCGCCTTAAGAATGTTAGGATGATTAAGTCCATGCCTAATCAGCGCCTCTCAGGCAGACTGTGTCGACGTTTAAGGTCACCCCAGGCAACCGATAGTTTCGCGCGAGGTGACACATCAAATGGGACAAGTAGATCTTCAAAATACTCAAATTGCGCGATCTGTTTGCCTTTGCTGTCACAGATACCGACGTAAATGCCAACCTCAAGGGGCTCATCAAACTCTTGTTCGGTTTCACCAATATCGATCCATTTATCGTTGGCTTCTCTCTTCCACCACGCAGTGAAAGTGTCTTTTTCTCTCCGGAGCCGCATGTAAAGTGCCATTTCACCGGCCGGCTCTTGAAAACCTGGAACCACGCCAACAAGTCCTTCTCCGTTATCAAATTGCCGTTTCTGATATTGAATCACTGCATTATTATCGTTCGCGGGCCCGCGTCCCCAGAGTTTTATCGTCACCCATTCTCCGTCGCGTCCTTGATGGTCTTTCGTCGTCGGTGAATAAGCAGCAACTCCTGCTACAACACAAGCATCTTCATAGTCCATGTAGAGATGCGTTTCAATATCAAAATCACCTTCATGTTCCTGGTAGAGGCGATTCGTCGTATCATCAGGCCATAGGTTACGATTGAGTTCACCTGTGACATGCAGCCACCCAACTTTTGTTTTGCCCAAATCCCATTCTTCGGGTTCAACGCCTTCCTCTTTCGATGTTTTCCACTTCCAATTTGGATTTTTTAAAGCATTCCCATCAAACGGATCCCCGAGTGAATCTGCTGCTGTTGCATCAAATGTCCCAAAAACTATGAGTAATCCAACAAGCCCTAAGATAATCATCTGTTTCATAAATTCTCTCCTTATAATATAGTAAATTTTACAATGACTTATACCTTATGAGCAACACGTCTACCGAGGCAGGGGATATTCCAAGCGTGCGCGGAGACATGTCGCCTAATTTTCATAAGCGACTATGAGTCAGGTAACTGGCGGTGTCAGAGCCGCCAGTTACTGAAAAACCGTAGCGTTGACATGAGGCTATTGACGTTTAAGAGTGCCCCAGGTGACGGCGAGCCGGTCGCGCGGATCCACGGGGGTTGCCGGGCTTGACGCTTCACGGAAATAGTCAAACGTGACGGTCATTTTGCCTGCCCCCTCGCCTTCACAGATACCGACATAGATACCCACTTCTAAGGGTTCCTGAAGTGCGTTGGTAACTTTGCTCACAGAAACCCAATCGCCCTGTGCATCTGGCTTAAACCAGGATTCATACTCATCGCCATCGCGTTGGATGCGCAGTTCAATAGGGATGACACCTTGCTCTGGATTGTAGTCCGGTTGTGTACCAACATAAGGCGCAGCGTCGTTTTGCCGGCGTTGATACTGAAGAACGGCATTGTTATTTTGCGCGGCACCGCGACCCCATAACTTTAGTGTCACCCATTCGCCATCACGGCCTTGACTATCCTGCGTCGTTGCCGAATACACAACGATACCAGCAACCGTGCAAGCGTCTGCATAATCGACAACCATTGATGTTTCAATGTCAAACTGGTCTTGATCTGTTACTTGATAGAAACGTGTCGTCGTGTCATCAGCCCACAAATTCTGATCGAATCCTGCTTCTGCAACGAGAAGTCCGTCTTTTAGCTCCCAAGGGCTTTTATCGCTATTTGTGACCTGCCAAAAAGATTGAAGCGTATTGCCGCTCCCATCAAATTCATCGCTCATCAACGTTTGCGCAAAAACACCGTTGACAAAACTTACAGACAGCAACGTTGCTATTAAGAGACAAAAAGTCTGTTTCATTAGGACAATTTCCTTTCTATATTGATAGTTTTTCATAAAATAAAACAAAACCGGACTCACCCTCACCTTTGGTATGAAACAAGGTTTATTATACTTGCCAGATATACCTCGCTTCCCAATTGAGCGGACCTGTTTCCGGTTTATATAACCGATTAAAGATTTTATCATTTTTGTTAAAAAAAATCAACTTTTTTCGATTTTACAATGATTTATACCTCATGACCCGCGAGGTTGGAAGCCTCACCTACCGAGGCAGTATTTTCGAGCGTGCCAGCCGAAATATCTACTTATTTTCATTATTCACTCTAATTATGGTTGAGGCGAATCAGAACGATGGAATTTGGACAACTTGCAGGAGATACTTTACTTGCAACAGAACATGTTTAAAATTGGACAATTTAACGATGCACTTTGATGCTGTGCATACGGTATTCAAAGCCGAGATTCAAGTGCTAAGAGGCAAGAAGGAACTAATGCTAGACGGAATCAAGCGTCAAAAAAATTGAGCCGTTGGCAGATTTTTTTCGCACCGGCAAGGCGTGGACACAATTCGAACGCCAATTGTAAAACCTCGCGTGCTTCTTGTAACCTATCGCTTTCAACATAAAACTCAGCAATCTTTTTGTAGACCCAGGCGGTTTCGCGTTTTGGCAGTTGTAATGCCTGCACCTTCGCCAACGGAATGGGTGTGTCTTGATGACTATTCTCATCACGAAAGAGATAGAGATATATCCATTTTAATCGTTCTTTAACTTCGGCGGTAAAGTGTCGGAAATACGGACGTTGCAACTCTGCCGACAAGAGCGATTCATAAATCTCCATTGCTTGTTTAAGATAGCGCGATGCTTGAGTACCTCTCTTACACAATGCAACCTTCTGATATGCCTCGGCAACGAGGAATTCACAATCCCGGCTCTCTTCATAACTCAATACATCGTCAATGCACAAACTTCCGTTTTTCTTAAAGTGGCGAAGCAGCTGCTCGTACACAGAAATTCCGGTTTCATAATTTTGATGGAGCAGTGCCTGAAACAGCGATTCTAACTTGGAATAGGTATAACTTTGATAATTGCCGGATGCTTTCTTCTTGCGTTCAAGGGCCTCAAGTGTTTTATCATAGTCGCGCTTCTGCCTTTCGTCCTGCAAGATGGTATACGCGCTACTGACTTGGCGAAACATCTGAGCTGCAAAAGCAACTTGCTCTGGATTTTTATCCGGATGGTATCGTTTCGCAAGTTTCCGGAATGCCCGTTTAATCTCACGGGCAGTCGCGCTCCGCTCGATTTCTAAAATTTGGTAGTAGTCTGGAATTTGCATGTGATTAACAATTTATTGATAATCTGAATTTGATAGAAACCCAGCCAGTTTGCCATCAGAAACAGAACATCTTCAGAGTATAATCTGTTGAAAGAAAACAAGACCTAAATCAATTCTCCATTAACATAATACCATTTTTTTTTGAACTTGACAACGTTTCTCGCTTACCCCGATTTTTTGTAGAAGGATTGTGATAAAAGGTTTCTTATGGGAAACGTGTCGGAAAGTGTGTGATATTATTACAAAATACCTCCTTTTTTGGATTTGGGAAATTACTTTTGAACAACCGACCCAAGCACATATTGGCACTTTAGAGTTGCTGGTGTATCTGGCTTATGTATGAGAAGTACGCGTACCATGGGGTGAAACCGTTCAATGAATAGCGAAAGGGTTATTCGGTGATGCTGATGAAGAAGAGGCGATGGCGGTTATCAAGACACTAGGTTCCAAGTCTGTAGAAGTAGCAGTATTGCGTGCGGCGGGTTACACGTTGTCGGAGAGAGGAAAACGGCTCCACATTCCGAAGGACACGGCGAAGTCGCGCTGGTGGAAGATTCGTGAACGTGTTCATGAACATTTCGGATTGCCGTTTCCACCGAAAGATGAGAAACCCTAACGCGATTCGGATTGCTTCAGGTTTATCCCTGTTTTGGATTCAAAAGAGGGGAATAGACGCGAATTGGTAGTTTATTTTAAGAAAATGGCAGTTTTTTGTCTTTACGCTATATAAAAAAAGCTGCTTTTTTTTAGGCGAAACTCCCGTTCAATTGCCCTCATTCGCGCCCGATTATCGTTGAAATGGGACGCGATGAACTGGAACGCCGATTCCAAAGGAGATAAAACATGTTCCTTCCAAAATATTGATTACCGCTCTCCGTCTCGTTCGTTCCAAAAGTAAGGAATAAAGTCCATTGCCCGAATCCAATAGCAAGGTGAGTTATGGAAATAGATTGTGTAGAGGGCCCGTCTCGTGGTGAGAGGCACCTCTAAGCCTGAGAATTGAGTCAGCTGTTTCCATATCCTGTATTCAATCTATTTTTAATTTGACAAACACTTCTTCTTGAGGTATAATTAAGTCAAATAAGCTTTTGCGAAGAGAGCAAAAGTGTTCTTTAAAAGTGAAAGAATGAACGGACGTGTCCGTTGGCAGTTTGTGAATGCACTTCATTTTTTGGAAAGTGACTCACAAACACGATTTCATTTTCTTGAACACCTATGTGCACGTCTTACGAATTGGCAAAAAGTGTTGAAAACGTAGTCTGTTAGGAAACTTAGTCCGAACTATAAAGGAAAGTCAAGTTTATTCCGTCACGGGATAAAGAATAACAAGGAGTTAGATAATATGAAGAGAAGAATGTACCCCCCCCTCTCTATGTTAAGTGTTTTAGTTCTATTCTTAATCGCTGCGCTTGTTATGCCGTTTACAAACACCCCTTAACCTGTTCCATTCTATTTTGCATCACGCTTTCGTTACTCATTGCCCCCCTGGCAGTGAGCCAAAATCCGGTAGTGAACATTCCGGATGCGGCGCTCCTTGCGGAAATAGAGGAGGAACTCTACATCTCCGCGGGGACGGCTGTCACCCAGGCAGATATGCTCCGCTTGACATACCTCGATCTAAGGGAATCAAACGTTAGCGATCTGACAGGACTTGAATACGCCACCAACTTGGAAGAGCTGGAGCTCTATGATACGCAAGTAGAGGATATCTCGCCGCTGTCAACCCTCACCAACTTGGTATATCTGGATCTCGACAGTACGCAAGTAGAGGATATCTCGCCGCTGTCAACCCTCACTAACTTGAAAAAGCTGTATCTCAGTGATACGCAAGTAGAGGATATCTCGCATCTGTCAACCCTCATCAGCTTGACAACGCTGTTTCTCACTAATACGCAAGTAGAGGATATCTCGCATCTGTCAACCCTCATCAAATTGGATTGGCTGTGGCTCAGGAATACGCAAGTAGAGGATATCTCAGCACTGTCAGGCCTCACCGAATTGGTAAAGCTGAATCTCAGGGATACGCAAGTGTTGGATATCTCGCCGCTGTCAGGCCTCACTAACTTGCTAGAGCTGTATCTCAGGGGTACGCAAGTAGAGGATATCTCGCCGCTGTCAGGCCTCATCAACTTGATAGAGCTGTCTCTCAGTGATACGCAAGTAGAGGATATCTCGCCGCTGTCAACCCTCACCAGCTTGATAGGGCTGGATCTCAGTGATACGCCAGTGTCGGATATCTCGCCGCTGTCAACCCTCACCAACTTGATATCGCTGAATATCAGGAATGCGCGAGTGTCGGATATCTCGGCACTGTCACACCTCACCAAATTGACAGTGGTAGGTTTTACGGATTCGCCAGTGTCGGATATCTCAGCACTGTCAACCCTCCCCAACTTGATAGTGTTAGGTCTGGTGAACATTCCGGATGAGACGCTCCTTGCGGCAATCAAGGAGAAACTCGACATCACCGATGATCCGGATGTTTTCCAGAGAGATATACTCCGCTTGACAGAGCTTGATTTAGGTGGCTCAGACGTTAGCGATCTGACCGGACTTGAATACGCCACCAACTTGGAAGAGTTGGATCTCAGTGATACACAAGTAGAGGATATCTCTGCTCTGTCAAGCCTCACGAGTTTGCTAGAGCTGTCTCTCTCGGGAACGCCAATAGAGGATGAGGATATCTCGCATCTGTCAGGCCTTATCAACTTGAAAAAGTTGGATCTCAGTGATACGGAAGTGTCGGATATCACGCCGCTGTCACAATAATTAACAACGGTGGGCGACGCTTAAGGCACAAGAGTCACCTCAGTGAGATGTAACCTAACCTAACCTAACCTAACCTAACCAGGGGCAGCCACCCTCACATGGCTGCCCCTGGTTTTTTTGGTTTCAGAGAAGCACCGAGGCCGCCCTGCGAGGCAAAACGTGAAGGTTGCCTTGACAAAATAATAGCGAGGCTGCTATACTTTATTATCAGAAGTGAAGCGTCTAAGGAGATAGATGAGGCAAACTACGGCACCAGAGACATCTAAACAAACACAAAGCAAACGGAAACTCTGGGACCCTTTCTTCAAAGAGTTCCTCGCGCTGCTATTCTCTGGGCTGGGTGCCTCTATAGAGACAGAGATAGAAGTGAACCGGTTGCCGCAGCGTATAGATGCACTCGCTCTCCTCGAAAGTGCCGCAGCCCGGGCGAGAGTGCGTGCAAATCCGCTGCTCTCTTACTTACGCACGTATAATCTGTTCGAGTTCAAAGGGCAAAACGACCCGTTGAATGGTTCGGAGTATCACCGGATTTCTATGCGTGCGTGCGGCTATCTCGCAGCGCATAAGGTGCCAGACACGGAAGTTACCTTGACGATAGTGTCTTCTCGGAAGCCGCGGGCACTGCTTACCCACCCGCCTTTTGGGGTATCCTGGGTGCAGCTCGCCCCTGGACATTATCGGCACCGGGAAGATCTGCCGGTGCATCTATTGGTTTGTAATGAAGTGGAGTTGGTTGAGCCGAATTATTGGTTGCTGCTGTTTGCGTCGTCGAGGAAACAGTTTCGTGCGTTCCTGCGGCGTGTGATAACAGAAGAGAATACGTTATATTTTGACTCCGCGTTGTATTTGCAGCCGGAAGTCACGGAGGAGGTTTGTGAAATGGAAGGACGTCAAGATTTGTTTCAGAGTCGTCTTCGCGAAGTTGCGACGACTTTAGGTCCGAAGCTGCTGTCAGCACTGACATCGGAGGAGCGTGCGGACATGCTGTCCCGCTTGAGCCCTCAAGAGCGGGCGGATCTGCTCGCACGGCTGCCCGCTGAAGCCCGCGCAGACATGTTAGCAAGGTTATCTGCGGCAGAACGGGCTGATATGTTGGCGAGTTTACCCGCCGCAGAACGCGCCGATATGTTGGCGAGTTTACCCGCCGCAGAACGCGCCGATATGTTGGCGAGTTTACCCGCCGCAGAACGCGCCGATATGTTGGCGAGTCTACCCGCCGCAGAACGCGCCGATATGTTGGCGAGTCTACCCGCCGCAGAACGCGCCGATATGTTGGCGAGTCTACCCGCCGCAGAACGGGCTGATATGTTGGCGAGTTTACCCGCCGCAGAACGGGCTGATATGTTGGCGAGTTTACCCGCCGCAGAACGGGCTGATATGTTGGCGAGTCTACCCGCCGCAGAACGCGCCGATATGTTGGCACGCCTGAGTCCCGATGAGCGCGTCAAAGGACTCACTCCCGATGAGCGGTTAGCCGGACTTCGCCCGGCGGAGATTCGGAACTTATCTGCGGCGATGGTTCGGGAGTTGCCCTCGGAGGTGCGGGCAGAGCTCGTCCGGCAGTTGGTGGCAGCTGACAACCACACTGACATGTAGCAGACAACCCGCTTGAAAGGGCATCTGAGTGCGGACGGTAAACTCACAGAACGCTGGGCGACGCTTAAGGCGCAAGAGTAAACTCAGTGAGATGTAAACTAACCTAACCTAATCAGGGGCAGCCACCCTCACATGGCTGCCCCTGGTTTTTTTTGCTTTCAGAGAAGCACCGAGGCCGCCTTGAGAAGCGAAATCTGGAGACTGCCTTGACAAAATCTGATGGGCGATATCGTATCGGCGCGCGGCTATGCCGATACCGTCTGCTTGGATATTGATGTCGAAGACTCCGCCGTGTTTACGCTCTGTTTTAAGAGTGGAGCGCATGCAGTGGCGAACATTAACTGGAATGTGGGCTTCTCAGTGGACGCGATTGAAGTCTACGGCACCGAAGGATGTCTCCGTTGCGAGTCCCTGAATAGGGGCGACTTGACGCATGAGAACTCAGGCACTCAAGCCAGTTTGACAGACCTGCACCAACTCCCTCTCCCTCACACGCACACGGGACTTGTGCAAGACTTTGTCCATCACCTTAACACTGGCGAGGCGATCCGTTGCTCAGGCGAGGCGGGTGTAAAAACAAATGCCATCATTGAACAGATCTACGCAGATTCCCGGCTGTAAAATACTGTGCTATTATCCTTAATTCGGTATTAGTTACTTACGAGGCGATCCGTTCGGATTCCAACGCCAACCATTCTCCATAACCGCGCGGCATCTCCGCAGGCGGTTCTAATCCGGCTTCTTCGTGCCACCGGAGCAAAGGGTGCCGCCGGTCTGTTTGTGGTAGTTCGACCTGCCTACCATACGCCGCAGATTCAAAGATACCCATCATCATCTCAATTAGTGGTGACGTGCTGCCGTAGACGAAAAAAGTTCCCGACGTAGGAATTGTGCCGTATGCGAATCGTGCACGGTTGAAACCTCCTCCGGTGTACCGCTCGCGACAAGGTAACCGCCCCCTTTACTGCCCTCGGGTCCCAAGTCAAGAATCCAATCTGCCGATTTGATAACGTCCATGTTATGTTCGACGGCAATAATGGTGTTGCCTGCATCAACCAGCCGGTTGAGCACCTTGAGCAATTTCTGCACGTCGTCAAAATGCAGTCCTGTCGTGGGTTCATCCATGATATAGAGTGTCTCCGCGGCGTGTCTGCGCGAGAGCTCTTTGGCGAGTTTGATTCGCTGTGCTTCTCCGCACGAGAGCGTGGGTGCGGATTGTCCCAACTGGATATACTCCAAACCAACGTCCGCTAGCGTCTGGAGTGGATGCTGAATCTTCTTAATATCTCTGAAGAGATGAAGTGCCTCTTGCACCGTCAATTGGAGAACCTCGGCGATGTTTTTTCCTTTGTAGCGTACGGAGAGCGTTTCAGCATTGTAACCGGTACTACCGCATGTCTCGCAGGGCACCCACACATCTGGCAAGAAGTGCATCTCAATCCGGAGGTAGCGGTGCCCATCACAGTCAGGACACTGACCATAGTTCAGATTGAAACTGAACCGACTTATATTAAACCCTCGTACTTTCGCATCCGGTAACGTTGCGAACAATTCGCGAATGTGTGTAAATACCTCGGTGTAAGTTGCTGGATTTGAGCGCGGGGTCTCGCCAATCGGTTTCCCATCCACGTTGATAAGTCGTCGAATGTTGCTTGCTCCCTTGATGCGTTGATAATTCGGCTTTTCGTCTATCTCCGTACCATCATCGCGTTTGTTTTGATGGCTCGTGTGTAAATCTCGTCGGAGCCCTTCGATATTTAGATTCATTACATCTGATGTAATGTGCTGCGGTATACAAGAAAGTGCTGGGCGAAGCGTGCCATCGACAAGCGAACTTTTCCCAGACCCGGAAACGCCTGTCACGCAAATTAACGTGCCAAGCGGCATCTTTACATCAATATCTTTCAGGTTGTTGGTTCGGGCACCTAACAATTCCAACCATTTTCCGTTGCCTTTCCGTCGGACCGACGGCACCGGAATCTGCTTCGCATTGGAGAGATAGGCATGTGTTAAAGAGGTTCCTACCTTTTTTGCTCCGTTTTCAACGGTATCTGCTTTTTCGTATATGTCAGCCCTATCAACGGTTGATGTTTTTTCGTATATTTCCGTACCATCATCGCTGATGTTTTGATGGCTTGTGTGTAAATCTCGTTCTTTCGTATCTTTCAGCCCATCAACGTCTGATGTTTTGCTATCCGTTGTACAAATCTCGCCAGAGCCATTCGAGTTTGAATCTAAACATCGGGACCCTCCGACGAGATTTGTAGTGGGTTGAACACTACAACTGCCTTTGTTGTGCAGCGATATACTAAAAGAGGTTTCTTGACTAAATGCGTGTGGTGTACCTATTGCAACAATTTCGCCGCCATGTTCGCCTGCTCCAGGTCCGAAATCAATAATATGGTCTGCGGCTAAGATGGTGTTCCTATCGTGTTCAACAATTAGAACGTTGTTTCCGATGTCACGGAGGGACTTCATGGCCGAAATAAGCCGCTCCTGGTCTCGTGGATGCAGGCCGATGCTGGGTTCATCAAGGATGTAAGTAACGCCTGTCAACCCACTCCCGAGTTGGCTGGCGAGCCGGATACGCCGGATTTCACCTCCGGAAAGCGTGGGCGCGGGCCGATCTAACTCCAAATAGCCGAGGCCTATATCCTCAAGAAACTGGAGCCGCCTCACGGTTTGAGAGAGCAGTTCTGCCTCAAACTCAGGTGACGTGTAGCCGTGGAGGGTTGTATGTGTTGCTCTGGATGTTGCGGGACCCGTTAGCGGCTGACCTTGTTTTTCGTATATTTCCGTAGCATCACCGCTGAGGTTTTCTCTGTTTAGATTCATATTAATCTGCCTAATACGCCGGGTGAAGAAAGAAATAATCTCCGTAATTGGTAAGGCCATCAATTCAGCAATGGTTTTGTCAGAGAACATGACAACACTTGGAAAGGGTTGGAGTCGAGTTCCTTCGCAAGCAGAACAAACCTTGTGGCTACCGGCAATAGGAGAGTGTCCGCGCCCATCGCATTCAGTGCATGCGCCGATTTTGTTGTTAAAAGAGAAGTGCCGAGGCGTGAGTTGTGGAAAATTTTCACCGCACGATGTACACATCGCGTGCTCACTAAAGAAATATCGCATGGGTGGTTTGCCACGACTTGTAGAACGATTTCTTTCTTGCACTTTTTGGAAACAGATGAACCCTTCGCTTTGCAGGAGTGCCAATTCGACCGCTTCGGCGAGCCTGCTTTTTTCCTCATCCACAAGTTCCAGCCTGTCAATAACGAGGAAGATTTCGTGGTGTCTCCGTTTGTCAAGTTTCGGTGCTTCATCTAGGCGATGCATTTTGCCATTAATCAGGGCACGTACGAATCCTGCCTTTTGCAGCCGCCGGAATGCATCGATGAAATTCTCACTCCCTTTTAAGAGGCGTTCGATACGCGTGCCGCCGGCGAAATGTGTCATCGGAGCAAGCACATCAATCCGCTGTTGATGCATGCTTTCAAAGACTGAGGTTGCAATCTGTTCTGCGGTCTGTGGTTGTACCACTTCGAGGCAATTCGGGCAATGTGGTACGCCCCAGCGTGCGTAAAGGGATCGGAGCCGATCGTGAATGTCGGTGATTGTCGCGACGGTAGAGCGTGGATTTTGGCTGGGGCTATCGTGTGAGATGGCAATAGCTGGGGAGAGCCCGTCAATGCTTTTAACCTTCGGTTTCTCCATCTGCCCGATGAATTGCCTAGCGTACGTATTGAGGGTTTCAATATAGCGACGTTGCCCTTCGGCATACAATGTATCCAACGCAAGCGATGTTTTGCCGGAGCCGCTGACCCCAGTAAAAGCAGTGAGTGTAAGGTGCGGGATGTCAATGTCAATCTGTTTGAGATTATTTTGTTCGGCCCCGCGTACGGTAATCATATTTTCGTCTTTTTCGTCTATCTCGGTACCGTCAATGTTTATGTTTTGATTCGGTGGACTGCCCGATTTTTCAAATTCACCACGGAGTGCTTGTCCGGTGTAAGAGTCTGGAACCTGGGCGAGTTGTTCAGGCGTACCAACAGCGACGATGGTTCCGCCGTTGGCACCTCCTTCGGGTCCCAAGTCTAGAAGATAATCAGCTGAATTAATGACTTCAAGATTGTGTTCAACAACGAGCACCGTATTGCCTGCATCAACGAGCCGGTGGAGGATGCGCAACAACTTATTGACATCATCAAAGTGCAACCCGGTGGTCGGTTCATCCAGCAGATAGAATGTTTTACCGGTGCTGCGCTTAGAAAGCTCACGGGCGAGTTTGATGCGTTGGGCTTCACCGCCGGAAAGTGTGGGTGCCGGCTGTCCCAATTTTATGTAATCTAATCCAACATCGTGGAGGAGTTGTAACGTTCTGGCAATTTTAGGAATATCAGCGAAATGGGCGAGCGCAACATCAACATCCATTTCGAGGACATCGGCGATACTTTTCTGTTTGTATTTTACGGTGAGCGTCTCGCTATTGTATCGTCTACCTTCACATACGTCACATGCAACCCAGACATCAGCAAGTACCCCCATGTCAACCTGCTTGGCACCATTGCCTTTACATACCTCACACCTGCCTCCCGGTACGTTAAAGCTAAACCGCCCTGGTTTGTATCCACGCCATTTAGATTCCGGCAGTCCGGCGTAAAACGAACGGATTGCATCAAACACTTTGGTGTAAGTCGCGGGATTTGAGCGGGGTGTCCGCCCGATGGGTGCCATGTCAATATTGATGATTTTGTCAATCACATCTGATATCGGAACAGTCTTTCCGTCAATGATACCTTGGATGTCACGGTAGGCCCCCGGCACCGTCTTGGCGCGCATCAGGTCGCGGGCGAGGGCGTTATAGACAATATCATGGACCAGCGAACTCTTTCCGGAGCCGCTGACACCTGTCACACAGCAGAATGTCCCAATAGGTATCTTCGGACTGATCGATTTCAGATTGTTTTGACAAGCATCTCGGATATGCACCCACCGCGTCCCTGTAGTTCTGCGGGATTCGTTTTTGACAATCTGTTTATCCCCGCGCAGGTATTGTGCTGTGAGCGAATCACTCTCTTTAAGGATTTGTGCGGGCGTTCCCATGGCTGTGATTTGTCCGCCTTGAACACCGGCCTTCGGACCGAAATCAACTATCCAATCGGCGATTAACATGGTGGCTTCGTCGTGTTCAACGACAATGACTGTGTTGCCCTGGTCGCGGAGTTTGCTAAGTGTTGTGAGCAGTCCTGCGTGGTCACGTGGGTGTAAACCGATGCTAGGTTCATCAAGAACATAGATGACATCGCGTAACCCTGCGCCGACTTGGCTGGCAAGCCGGATACGTTGGGCCTCTCCGCCAGAAAGCGTGGGTGCGGAACGTGATAAAGTGAGATAGCCTAACCCGACATCCATCAGGAATTTGAGACGCCCACGAATCTCTTTTAGCAATTCGGCTGCGATAAATGCCTCACGCTCAGGAAGTTGAAGCGTTTCAAAGAAAGGTGCGGCTTCTTCAATGGACATTTGTAGGACATCCGTAATTGCTTTGCCGTTTAGGGTTATCGTGCTAACTCTAGGATTGAGTCTGCTACCGTTACAAGCTCGACACGGCATTTTCGCAAAAAAGTCGGGAAGGGATCCTTCTTGGATCGATGCATATTGTTCCTCATGCGCTGGGATGACACCTTGAAACCTGCCGCGATACCTTCGCCGTTTATGGCTTCCTTGTGAAGGTCTCGAAAAAGATAAGACAGTGTCACCCGTACCGTAAAGTATCGCGTGCTGTTGCTCAGGACTGAGTTCTTTCCAAGTGGTATTAATATTAAATTTGAGATGCTTGGCGAGCGTACGAAGGATGGCCAGATGCTGGGCATCTAATTTTCCCCAGAGCGTTATGGCTCCTTGTGGAATGGAGAGTGTTTCATCGGGGATAATTAAGGCTGGGGAGATGCCCATCAATGTCCCCAATCCGGTGCATTCAGGGCACATTCCTTGGGGCGTATTGAATGAGAAATGGCGTGGTTCTGGAATTTCATAACTGGCCTGACACTGGGCACAGGCGTATGCTGTACTGAATAACTCATCTCTACCTCTTAAGTCGCTTTTTTCGTATATTTCCGTACCATCATCGCTGATGTTTTGCTGATTCGTGTGTAAATCTCGTCGCCCGCCCACCCAAATCCTCTCTCTGTTTTGATTCACATTTTCGTCTTTAGGGGGCATGATGTGAACAATGAGGTTTCCATCACCTATGTTCAAAGCGGTTTCAACGGCTTCAGCGACACGACTCTCAATTGCAGAGGTAGTTTCTCTGTTTGCATGTTTGAGGATAAGCCTATCAACAACGATGTCAATATCGTGCCGTTGATTCGGGTTCAGGCGAAGTTCAGTTCCAATTTCATGCATCTCGCCGTCAATGCGAGCTCTCACAAATCCTGCTTTTCGAGCATCATCAAGTTCTTTGTTATGGGTACCGCGGCGTGCGCGAATGATAGGTGCCAAGATGAGGAGCCGGGTCCGGGCAGGAAAGTTGAGGATGTGTGCAGCAATATCTGCGCCGGTTTGTGAGCCGACAGGCTCACCACATTCCGGGCAGTGGAATTTTCCAACACGCGCAAATAAAACACGCAGGTAATCGTAAATTTCTGTCACGGTGGCAACCGTGGAACGCGGATTATGTGCTGTTGAACCTTGGTCAATAGCAATGGATGGAGCCAAGCCGATAATTTTGTCAACCTCTGGTTTAGCGAGCTGCCCTAAAAATTGTCGAGCATACGCTGATAGCGATTCTATGTACCGGCGCTGTCCTTCGGCATAAATGGTATCAATAGCTAAGGAAGATTTGCCAGAACCGCTAACCCCTGTAAAGACAATCAACTTCCCTTTTGGAAGTTCAATATCAATATTTTGTAGATTGTGCTCTCGCGCCCCCTGTATTTTTATATATTTCCGTTTTTCGTATATTTCCGTACCATCATCGCTGATGTTTTGATGGCTCGTGTGTAAATCTCGTCGCCCGCCCACCCAAATCCTCTCTCTGTTTTGATTCATATTTTTATATATCTCCGTACCATCTTTTTGTATATCTTGGTACCATCACCGCTTATGTCTTGTTTCATCGTGTGTAAATCTCGTCGGAGGTTAGCTAGGTAATGTCTTTAAAATCGTAGACATAAACGGCTCCGACGAGATTTTCACAGGTTTTTATATAGCAGCAGCCTTTATTGGGCTCCTGTAGACAAAAGACCTTTATTGGGCTCCTGTATATGAAAAATCTTTGAGTTTACGCGGATCTTTTCGCCAATCGGCTTTGACAGTGACATAAAGTTGCAAAAAAACATGGGTATCCAAAAATTTTTCAATATCGGACCGGGCGAGTTCCCCGACACGTTTAATCACCCTGCCGGCTTTTCCGATGATAATTTGCTTTTGCGTCTGTCGTTCGACATAGACAATAGCCCGGATATACACAGTTGCATTCTCGCGCCTGGTGCATTGCTCAACAACAACAGCTGTCGCGTATGGAACTTCTCGCTGCGTGAGCAGCATAATTTTTTCTCGTACGGTCTCAGCGATGAAAAAACGTTCTGGTAAATCGCTGAGGTGTTCTTCTGGAAAATAGCGTGGCCCCGGCGGTAGTTGAATATGTACGTGCTCAAGGAGGCGAGGGATACCGTCACCCGTACGCGCGGAAATGGGTATCATTTCCTTGAATGCAAATTTCTTGGCGTAACTTGCTATGATCGGGAGCAACGTCTCTTTTGAAATTAAATCGACTTTGTTCATGGCCAAAATTGCAGGGTGCTTCGCGCTGCGTAGACGTGCTAACATCTGCTCTTCATCGGCAGCTTCTGGTCGGGCAACATCAATTACGCAAAGGACTACATCGGCACCTGCTAAAGCACTATAAGCGGTTTTTACCATTTCACTTTGCAACCGGTAAGTTGGATGCATCAGCCCGGGGGTATCAACAAAAATGATTTGGTAGGATTCTGTTGTAACAATTCCGCGTATCTGGTTCCGAGTTGTCTGCGGTTTTGGGGTGACAATCGCCAGTTTCTGCCCTAATAGCGCATTGAGGAGTGTTGATTTACCGACATTAGGTGCCCCGATGATGCTGACATAGCCGGATCTGAATTCTTTCGTATATTTAAGCACGTTACCACCTGATGTTTTTAGCATTGCATTAATCGCCGCTTTATGCTGCGCTATGCCTAAGATATCTCCGACGATCTATAGATTGGCAGGATAAGGTAATCTTTGTCTCTCCTTTCAGGAGAGACAAGAATACCGAACCTGCCAAGATTTACACATGAGCCCTCAAAAGCATAGACGTGGACGGTACGGAGATATATAAAAAATTGTTGGGCTCCTGTAAGTGATTGAAGAATCATAACCTAGAACGGCTCAGACGAGATTTACACACGAGCTATCATTACATAGACGTTGATGGTACGGAGATATACGAAAAGACGAAAAAACATTAGGGCCAAAATTGGTAAACCGTCGTATTTGCCAAAACGCTGCAAATGCTCCATAAACTTCCGAAGATGTAGTCTCCAAGCGCGAGGCCCAAAAATAAGGGGACTGCGCGTCTATAGGCTTTGAGCCCACCATGGTGTAAGACCAATGCTTTGGCTACCCAGGCGACAAAGAGGCAGCTCCAGAGATTGTACATACCCCAACTGTTCGCCATGGCGTACCCGAGGGGATGCAGTGGCCACCATAAAAACCGGGTGCGTAGCAACATAAGTCCCATTGCAAATGCACTGCCTCCGCCGATAAATGTAAGGGCCGGAATATCGGTCCCTTGTGGATAATTCAGCCAATTTTCAAGTTGACGGTAGACACCTCTGCCAAAGCCGAGTGCCCACGGGCCGTAGTAACCTGTCTCGGCACCGTGGCGGTAGTAATTCTCTAACAACAGCCAGAAGACAACAAGCGCACCAATTCCGGTAGCGATGAGAATTGCTACGGCTATGTGCCCTGGATGTATCTGTCTCCGTTCTGCGATTTTGAATGCCTCTAATTCTTGCGGCATCGGGTGTGCACGGTAGGCACGGTTAAAGAACATGTACAGCGAAAATACTCCCTTGGTACTCGTGTTGAACCGCTGCGTTCCAAATGCCGTCACCAATAAACTGTGCGGGTCTACGCGATGTAAATCGTGAACTAAGAACCCTAGTTCGGCACGGAGCCGCGCAATCATGATTGCAAGCAGGAAGTAAATTCCGAAAAAGAGCGGCACCACCCACAGTGCCATGCCTGCTTTGTAAGAGAAAGCTGTCAAAAAGAGGCTCCCGCCCACGATGCCAAGGCACGCAAAATGATACGGCATCGGTTCACGTCTATCTCCGTTTTTTCTTCTAAATCTGTCTCGGATACCCGCAATTACGTAGTTGAAATGTGCTCTGCCTATCCACGCCGCACTCCCCAGCAGGGCAAGGTACGCGCCGAAGCTCTGTGCATCTGCATAAGGAAAACCGGGCAGCTGCCGCACCCCCAAGACACTACCTGCCATGAGTTCAAACTTATATAACCAATAGAATACCCAACATGAAAAAAGCAGATCTAGAGGTATCAGGAAACTAATCCCAATTGCAAATGGGTAAAATGAGAGGCGGACACCACCCATGGCGTTCCAAGGCCGTCCCGTAAAAAATTGATGTATATTTTGTCGTTTAACCGGCACATACGGCACCGCAGGATATATTGAATTGAGTAGATTCATCACGCTAATACCAGCTGCAATACCAAAACCTACCCACATCAATTTATTTTTGAAAAAACTCGCCCCCGTATCTGTCATCGCCAGCGGCAATTGGATAATTGGGTATGTCAGCCGCTCACGCTCTGTCCACTGGATTCTGAGTAAGGTGTTGATGCATAACATGACAAACATCAACACGAAGATGAAAACTGTCCACCAAACGATAGGTGTTGCCCATGCAATCAGATGGTCCCTGCGGTAAAAACTGGACTGCCCCTCATAATACCCAGATAAGACTCGGGTATCTTGGACGGTGAGCCATGTAGGTAATTCTTTCCAAAATAGTTGCTGCCATTCGTTCTCCGGTGTGGCAAACTGAAACGGATGCCCTAAGAGTGTGACGAGAATTTCCATCATATCGTGCGAACAGAGAGAAGAGACAATGCACAACATGACATAGATAGTGAGTAACTCGGCACCGGATAGCCACAACTTTTTTGATAATTTGCCGAGTACCGCCCGTAGTACGAGCAACCAAAACAAGATAAAAATAACGTTAGAGAGCGGATGAATTAGCGTCGGATGTGTATATCGCACTACCTCCAACTGAATTATCCAGTAAACGTTAACAGGCATCAGGAGGAGTGCGATGAAAAGTGCCTTCGGTGTTAAGCCTGATTCATAAGTGCTCCTATTTTGGGTGGATCCATCCGCGTTCCTTTTCAATCAAAACCTCCGTTTTGAAAGGTGCACACCGCTGTTGATAATCCCGTAATGTTTCGATCGCTGTTTCTCCATGAAGCAGACTGGGTTGGTACTTTTTCTGGGGTGTTTCTGTTAAAATTGGAATCAATTCAATGAATCTCAGCTGCCGATTAGCATAAGTAGCTTTGGGTATAACGATTTGAGCGTACTGTTTAGAATACGTATCATATATAAAATCAGCGAGACTGTAGATAATCGGTTTGCCCTGATAAAGTTCGATGCCACCGAAGTGATGAAGTTGTTGACAGACAACCATATCGGCACCTGTATCAATGAGGGCGTGCGCAAATAGCTGCTGACGGCGAATCGCCTGTTCTCTGGCCTGATTTCTAAAGTCGCTTTTCTCAACTAGAGCGTCAGCGTGTTGTGCTTGTTGGTGCCGTTGCCGTTCTGGCGGATTCACTTGACGCCCCGTCCCACCCCAGTGTAGCAACACGATGACAAGTTTCGCTTTGTCCCGTACGTCCGTGACGGCTTCCATCATTTCGCTATAAACCGCATCCGCAAGTAGTTCTGCCTTGTGCTGCGAGAATTCGTTTTGTCGATAATAGGCGAGTACGGCAACTTTTTGTATACTGGAACCCATCAACGCCTGATGTGTTTCGTCTATCTCGGTACCATCATCGCGTTTGTTTTGATGACTCGTGTGTCCAGCTCGTCGGAGGTTTCTGATGTTTTGATTCATACTCCGGCGCACCGTTTCAATATTGGATGGCACGCGTGGGACCGGTATCCATGCGGGCATCCGTGCCTCTGTGGTAGTTGTACCGGCACCAACCGGCTTGACATTATACCTTTTAAGTTCTGTGAGTGTATCTGCTAACGCTTCAAAACCGAAGTCCATACTGTGCGGGGTAGCTAAGGAGACGGCATCAAAACCTGCGTTTGCGAGTGCCCTTGCGAGTCCCAATGATGCGCGGAAGGTGTGTTCATGTCCGTACCGTGGCTCTCCTCGTTCTGAAATGCTTGTGTTGAGAAAGGCAACGGCGATATCTGCAGACTGAATCGACTCAGCGGTGCCTTTAAAAAAGATACCTGCTCCATTTATTTCTATCAGTGGTGTGAGACGGTTCCCGACAGTAATATCGCCAACAGCGAGGACGGTGAGTGTCTCAGCACCGGTGGTGCTTTGAGGCTGAAGTGCAACGTACGGCTGCTTTGGTTTCGCGTTCAAACCATCTAAGGAACCAGAGATATCTTGGCTTGAGACGTTCAGGATGATGCACAGGCATGCGCAAATTTGGAACGCGACGAAAAATACGTTTTTGTATCTCTCCGTACCATCAACGCTTATGTCGTGAGTACTCGTGTGTAAATCTCGTCGGAGGTTATCGATGCTATGAATCATAGCATCGGAAGGCTCTGGCGAGATTTGTGCTTCGTTGTTCATTACATCTGTTGTGTTGTGCTCCTGTAGACGAAAAAACGAGATTTGTGCTTCGTTGTTCATTACATCAATCTGTGTTGTGCTCCTGTAGACGAAAATCATCGCTTATTCCTGATTGTTCAAAATATCATCCAGGTTCACGTCCACGGCATCGTCGAATTCAGGGAACGGCTTCTCTTCTTTGAGGGTTGTTCCGAGAGCAATCAGTGCATCCGCAAGGACGAGTCTATCAACTTTAGCAATGTCAAGCGTCTCATTTTCAGATGTCAAATCCGCACGCAGGGTCTGATGGTTGCGATGCGTTTGGTCTTTCAGCTGCTGAATTTCCTGCCTAAGTTCCTCAATTTGCCTTTGGAATTCGCGCGCGGACTCATTAATAAGCGTTGACATTTTCTGCAAGTCTTCCTCGCCTGAACCTAACATACCGTTAAGACGCTCATCAATTCGTTCATCAATTCGCGCGTTGATGTCGTGAGGAACCTGCCCAATTTCCGCCTTGAGTGCATTAATGTCCTCAGGGTACTGCTTCTCAAGAGCTATCAATTTCTGCTCCATGCGGTACTGCCAGTCTTCGGTGTCCCGACTGAGCGTGCGTAACCGTTTGTTGAAGTTACGGATGTAACTTCCGAGGATACTCTCGCGAAGATAGTCTTCATGCGGCTGTGACTTCGATGCTTCCGGTTCGGCGTTAACCGTATTTTCCATCGTTTTTTTCATTTTTCGTATATCTCCGTACCATCAACATTTATGTGTTGATGATTGGTTTGTAAACCTCGTGGCAGGTTCGGTATTCTTTGTCTGTCCATGAGACAAGATAACCTTATACCTGCCATCTATAGATCGGAGGTTATCTATGTTTAGAGTCTATACATAAACGGCTCTGACGAAATTTGTAAAGGACTTAACATTACAACCGCCTCTGTTGTGCTGCAGTAGACGAAAAGATTTGCATGACATTAATTACATGACTTATGGATAATTATAGAGATTTTCGGTATTGTCTGGTGATGCAGGTTCCGTTTCCATTTTGCGAGGGTGTGGTTCGCTGTTCGCCCGGAATTCGCGCAGGATACACCTGATAATTTCCTCAGAGTAGGCGTGCGCCTCTAACTTTCCTTGATGCGCCTCCCACGCCATTCTGGCAGCGGCTTCAAAGTACTCAGCATGTTTGTAAGCATCCAATACATCGTTACCACGGGAAAAGGTACCATGCCCGACCCAATAGAGGATATGCCGGGGTGCATCTGGCGCGTTCTCAAATAGCCGCAGGCTTTCGTAAGACAATTCCGGAATACCGGGGGCGCGCTCTTGCACGAATCCGATTCCGCCAGAATCGTCATAGATGATAGGCGTTTCCGGTTCATAGCCCCTAAGAAAACTATAGAAGCGGTCAGGGTGCCCGTATTCCGTTCGGGAAATGAGATTTAAAAACTTTGGCTGCAGGTGGACAAGCGCGGTGAAACCTTGCACTGCTAATCGTTCAAAAATGAGCAGGTAGTGAAACATCTCACTCGTCGGTTTAGGCGCAGGTATCTTGTTTTTATTTTCTTGCAACTGCAACGTGGATGCCGCCGGGCTACCGAAGCGGATGCGATAAAACGTCCCGTCCGATTCCACCTCAATGATGGCAAGATTCAATGCTGGATGTTCACACGCAATCATATCTAGACGTGCACCGGACTTCGTCAGTAGGATATGTCTTCCGGCTAACCCCTTTACCATAATCTGAGATGGAAGTGGATAGCGCGGTGAAGCATCATAAGGAAGGAGAGAGCCTTCATCGACGCGCTCTGCCAGCAGGACACCCATATTGCCTGCTGTTGCCCACAGATAGTCGTGCACGTGCGCGTGCACGCCTACCCAACCCATCTGTCCGATAAGCATACCACATTCGCCATCCGGCGACAACGGACGTAGCCCTGAGTGATAACCTCGCAGACACCATCGTTCGTAACGATAACTCTGCGGAGACGGTATTGTCCCGGCATTGGTTAAATACGGATTGGTTAGTATTTTTCTCCCCCTCCTCCACTTTGCTATAACTGTGCAGATTAACAGTTTTTTGTTTACTGCAGCACAACAAATGCCGCTGCTTTTTCGTATATTTCAGCCCGATAACGCTCTATGTTGTGTCAATGACTGTGTAAATCTTGTCGGAGATTTTCTAGGTTTTGACGGTTTAGACTAAAAGCTTCAAATGAGTTACCAGAAGATAAAGCGGTTCTGGCGAAATTTGTATAAGCGTTATCAAAGCAGCAGCCTTCATGGTACTTCAATGGACAAAAAGTTGAACCGTCTAGAAATTTCTGGTGCAACTTAACGCTACATTAACTATACCATGTTTGAAAAAAAATAGCAAATTTTAAATGTGTTGTTTCATCGACTCGTCTTGAAATATTGCGATGTATATGATAAACTTTTTCTTATGAAAAGTAGAATCTCGCTCGTAACTCTTCAATGAGAAAGGTATCACTAACTACGTTATGAAAAACATGAGAACCGAAACAGATAGTATGGGAATGCTCTCTGTCCCAGCTGACCGGTATTGGGGGGCGCAAACACAGCGTGCCCTTCAGAATTTTAACATTGGCTCTGAGCGGCTGCCTCGTCCAGCACTCTGGGCACTTGGAATCATCAAGCAAGCCGTCGCTCACGTGAATGCCGAATTAGGGCTGCTTGAACCACAGCTCGCAGACAAAATTAGCAAAGCCGCACAGGAAGTCATTGATGGCAAGTTGGATGAGCATTTTCCGCTGCCTGTCTGGCAAACAGGCAGCGGCACGCAGTCAAATATGAATGTCAATGAGGTCATCGCCAATCGCGCCATTGAATTGCTCGGTGGGAAGTTAGGAAGTAAACACCCTATTCACCCAAACGACCATGTCAATAAGTCACAATCAACCAACGATGTATTTCCGACAGCAATCCATCTAGCAATCTTGCGTGAGATTCAGGAGCATCTCATCCCGCGGCTACAGCAGCTACGAGAGGCGTTTGCAGAAAAGGCAACAGCGTTCGCTGACATTGTCAAAATTGGACGAACGCATCTGATGGATGCCACGCCCTTGACGCTCGGACAAGAATTTAGTGGATATGCACACCAACTCACTGCTGCAGAGGAGCGGCTTGTTGGGACACTTCCACATCTCTATGAGCTTCCTATTGGAGGAACGGCTGTCGGGACAGGGTTAAACACGCATCTGGATTATACGGTGAACGTTGTGGAAAGATTGGCAAAGACAACCGGATATCCACTCAAACGTGCGCGTAATTCGTTTGAGGCACTCGGGGGGAGAGATGCAGTGATGAATGCGAGCGCTGTTTTGAAAACAGTCGCTACAGCACTCTTTAAGCTCGCAAATGACATCCGGTGGCTTGCCTCAGGGCCGCGGTGTGGACTCGGAGAATTGGAACTTCCTCCGAATGAGCCGGGGAGCTCCATTATGCCTGGGAAGGTGAATCCGACACAGTGTGAGGCACTGACGATGGTTTGTGCGAAAGTCATCGGGAACGATACAACGATGACTCTGGCGAATGCTAGCGGTGCGTTACAGCTCAACGTCTTCATGCCGCTCATGGCCTATACGGCTTTGCAATCCATTCAACTGTTAGGCGACGCGTGTGAGTCTTTCCGTAAAAACTGTGTCGTTGGCATTGTTCCTAACCGAGAACGGATTGCAGAACACCTGGCACAGTCACTCATGCTAGTCACCGCACTTACACCGCATATTGGCTACGATCGTGCAGCCAAAGTGGCACAGACCGCGCACGAACGGGGTTGTACCCTCCGCGAAGCCGCTGTCTCTTTAGGCGTGTTAACGGAGGTGGAATTCGACCAACGTGTAGTTCCTGTAGAGATGACGCAGCCCAATATCGGCCGGACAGAACCACCGGGTTGATGGATAGGTAGCGAAGTCTGCCATACCGAACCTGCCATTCTCCTTTCAGGAGAGACAAGAATACCTTTTACCTGCCACCCACTGGGATAAGATTACCTTTTACCTGCCACCTATAGGTTCTTTGTCTGTCCTTCAGGACAGACAAGATTATCTATAGATTGGCAGGATAAGGTTGAGAGATAGGTAGTTCACGAAAAAGAGAGGTTTCGTAAACTTACCTTTTACTCGCAACCCACTGGGTGTTGATGGTACGGAGAGATATAAAAATTTGATTTTAAAAGACTATACCTAAGGAGTCTCCTCAGTGTCTGTAGATTCCAATTCTGATTGGCGTGGGGCGACATGCAGGTTCTGAAATTCGGAGAAGCCGCTGCCTGCGGGGATGAGTCTGCCGAGGATGACGTTTTCTTTCAATCCGAAGAGCGGGTCAGTTTGTCCGCTGACGGCTGCGTCGGTTAATACTTTTGTGGTTTGTTGGAATGAGGCGGCGGAGATGAAGCTTTCAGTGCTTAAGGCGGCTTTGCTGATACCTTGTAGGATGGGCTCGCCGGTTGCGGGTGTGCCGTTGTTTGCAGTGATGTCGGCGTTGACGCGATGGAATCGGTTGCGCTGGATCTCGTCATTGGTATGGAAAGGGGTGTCGCCGGGTTCAGTGATGCGTATTTTTGTGAGCATCTGCCTGACGATTGTTTCGATGTGTTTGTCATTGATAATGCCTGCGCCATATACCTTTTGTACCTCATCGACGAGGTATGCTGAGACGGCTTCTTCTCCTTCAAGGGGTATGCCTTGGATGAGGGTTCGCCCGATTTTAAGGATGTCGTGTGGGTTTCGGTATCCGTCTGTGAGCGGTTGCCCCGCGTTAACCCAGTCGCCTTCTGCAACGCGCCGTTTTTCGTCAGGGATTGGATATGTGCGGCTTTCGTACCCGTCGTGGACGATGCGGTAGAGAGGAATGCCGGCTTTTGTTCCGACGGATTGGATGTATCCTTCAATTTCTGCGATGTCGGCAGCATCTTCGCGTTTTGGCCGGCGTGCTTCAAAGAGATCGGTAACGCGGGGGATTCCTGCAACGATGTCTCGGTTGACTGTTTTTTCATGGCGTTGTGCGATGGTGCTGCCTTCACGGATGGTGTCGCCTTCTTTGACGGAGAAGGAGTATCCTGCAGGTATGAGGTGTGGTTCGCGATGTCCGGTTGTGGTTTCGACTTCAATATGCATGCGTGCTGCGAGTTCGTCTGTATCGAATCCTGCATATTGTGCGATGGCATCTTGGTATGCGTCTTCCGACAATTCTGTGCCGACTTTGTGCGGGAAGCTGGGGTGGTGGACGCGGGTGACGGTGTAGTTCATTTGCTGAATCTGCTTTTGAATGGCGCGATACGCTTTTTCCTCTATTTCCTCTAAGAAGTTCTCCCCGCCCTGCGGGGTGAATTCCTTAACATCAGCGCTGCTGCTTTGATTCGATTCGCCCGCCCACCCAAATCCTTCCTCTGGAGTACGGGTGTCGGAAACGATGCGGTAGACGTTCTCGACATCAAAGGCTTTGTATTGGCGTTGAAGCTTCCGATATTCGTTTTCGGAGAGTTCGGTATCAACCGCAAGGTTGAGCTGGGGGTGCTGTACGCTGAGAACGCGGTATCGGGATGCTTTTATCTTCTGCTTGAGTTCTGGGTCGTTTTTTCGCTGTGCCTTATATTCGGCCTCTGTGAGTGCGTCGCCGTCTTCCATCTGATAGGTGCGTTGGACATCAAAGGCTTTGTATTGTCTGCGATAGGCGTTTGTTTCTTTTGGTGTCAATAACTCACCGGGTTGCAGGGGGAAGTCGGGGTGATGGACGGCTATGATGCGTGAGAAGCGTTCGGTTTCGATGGTACCGGTGTTGAGTTGCTTCTCTGTGGCTTCAAAGGCGGGGTATTGACGTCGTGCGTCACGGAATTCTCCGTCGCTGAGTAGGGTTCCGGGTTCGAGTGGACAGTCGGGATGATAGACGTAGGTGATGCGGTGGCGTAATTTGGGTGCATCAACTCCGGGGTATCGTCTGTGTGCGGATTTGAGTTCAGCTGGGGTTAAGATGTCGCCGACGTTGAGGGGGCAATCTGGATGATGCACCTGGGTGACTTCGTGGAGGACGGTGTCGTTTTTCTTAACTTGAAAGGGCTGATGAGTCAGCCGTGCTGTCTCGTATTGTGCTTCGGTGAGGGTTTCGCCGGGGTGTAGTGGGGCATCTACGTTGACGACGTAGCTGGGCCTGGTATCCAGGTCAAAAGGGGTGAGCCAGGTGCGGATGTCTTCTTCTTCTACGTTGTGGTTAACGGCGAAGGGGAAGTTTTGCTGATGGCGGGCTGTGATGCGGTATAGCCGCTTAAAATTCCTATTTTTTTCGTATATTTCCCCACCATCAACGTCTCTGTTTTGCTGGCTTCGGAACCCTTCGATGTTTTCGTCGCCCGCCCACCCAAATCCTTCCTCTGGGGTGAGCTGTTGGGGGGTTAGGAGTTGGCCTGTTTGATTATCAAGGTAGCGCCATTCGCCTTCAAAGTGGGCATGGATGTTGGCTTTTATTTGTTCGGCCTCGGTTTGTGTCAAGAAGTCACCAACGGCGACGGGGATATCTGGATGTCGGACGGCTGTTACTTTGTATTGCTGGGTGACATAGATATTAAAGCCGTATTGGCTGCGTGCTGTGTCATACTGTGCTTGCGAAAGCCGGTCACCGGGACGAAGTGGACAGGTTGGGTCGTTGACGGTGGCGACTTCGTATTGCCAAGTGTTTGTCTCAAAGCCTTTATACCGTTCTACGTTTTCGGAGAACTGTTTTTCGCTGAGGAGTTCTTGGGGCTGGAGTTGGCAATCTGGATGGTTGACGTGTTTGACTTTGTATGCGGGTCCGTCGAGGTCAGCGCGGTTTTCGAGTGCGACCCAGAGTTCTCCTTCTTGTCGGACGGTGCTGCCGGGCAAGAAGTCTCGGAAATGAATGGTTCCGTTGACTTTTGCGTGAATTTGGCGTTGGGGTGCGTCGGATGCTTGTTCGACGGCACCGCCGGTGTGGAAAGTGCGCATGGTGAGCTGGGTGCCGGGTTCGCCAATGGATTGTGCGGCAATGATGCCGATGGCTTCTCCGACATCTGCGAGTTGTCCTGTGGTTAAGTCCGTGCCGTAGCATTTTGCACAGACACCCCGTTCGGTTTGGCAGGTAAGGACGGACCGGACTTTGACGACTTGTATGCCGGCCTGCTCGATTTTTGTGGCAGCGGTGGCGGAGATAAGGGTATCTGCGGGGACTAAGATGTCGCCTGTATGGGGGTGGACAATGTCTTCGGCTGCGGTGCGTCCCTGAATTTTGAATGCGAGGGTTCCGCCGTCGGTTTTAAATTTATGGATGGATGCGAGCGTCTTGCAATCTTCGGCGCGAATGCGAACATCTTGGGCGACATCAACGAGTTTACGTGTGAGGTAGCCGGATGCAGCGGTTTTCATGGCGGTATCTACTAATCCTTTCCGGGAGCCGTAGGTTGAGTTGAAATAGTCGAGTACATCTAATCCTTCGCGGTAGGAACTTTTAATCGGTTCACTGAGGATTTCGCCGCTTTGGCGGGCTTTCAATCCGACCAGGGCACTAATTTGCATGAAGGGGTTTTTGCGTGCACGTGCACCGCTGTCTGCCATGACATAGACTGGAGAAAATCCTTTGACGGCTTCTTGTCGTTCGATGAGATAGGTTTCGAGGTCAGGGAGCGTCTCAAAAAGGGTTGCTTCAAGTTTCTCAATGGCTTCAAACCATAGGCGAATTCGCTCGTTTTCCAGGTGCTCGGTGTTGGCAGTAGGTGCGGTGTTTATGAGGGTGTCGACTGCGGCTTGTGCTTCGTTGACCAGGGTGTCGCGGTTGGGCGGTAGGATGTAATCCTTGATTGCGGGTGAGATTCCGCTGAGTGTAGCGTACTCAAAGGCGAGTTTCTGGAGGTTGCTGAGCACTTCGGTTGTCGACTGCGTTCCCAATTCGTGGAAACAGCGATGTATGAGTGTCGATAATTCGCGTCCGCCTGCTTCCGCATTGAAGAATGGGATGCGTTGTCCGGAATGCGGGTCGGTCCATTCCAGTTCATCTGGGATGACTTGGTTCAAAATGACTCTGCCGACGGTAGTGAGAATCGGCTTTTCGTATAGTTCAGTACCGTCAGTGCTTCGGTTGTGGGTGAAGAAGAGTTGTATGCTATCGTGAAGTTTCAATTGTCCAGCTGTGTATGCGGCGATGACCTCGTCTGGATGGGTGTAGCGGCGATAGTACCAGGGCCGGTTGCTGAGTTCGTCAAACGTGCTGAGTTTTTCTCTATTTAGATAGGCAGCATGGAGCTGTCCTGCGTCGCCATCATGGGATGGCAAGGCTTTGGTGAGAAAACTGGGGCCGAGGACCATGTCGAGTTCAGGTACTGCGATGGGTTCTCCGTGAGAGGGCTTTAAGATGTTATGAGAACTGAGCATGAGCAATTTGGCTTCTGCTTGTGCTTCGGCAGTGAGGGGTACGTGAACGGCCATCTGGTCTCCATCAAAATCGGCGTTAAAGGCTTTGCAGACGAGGGGGGGGATGCGTATAGATTTCCCTTCTACTAATACAGGCATAAATGCCTGGATGCCGAGCCGATGTAAGGTCGGTGGACGATTGAGTAAGACAGGATGCTCTGCGATAACTTCTTCAAGTACATCCCAGACGGGGCTTTCGGAATGTATATGTTCGGTCAAGAATTTGGCACGTTTCATGGTGCCGGTGTAGCCGTATGCTTGTAGGCGCTCGATAATAAACGGTTTGAAGAGTTCGACGGCCATGCGTTTTGGGAGTCCACACTGGTGGAGTGCGAGTTCTGGTCCGACGACGATAACACTCCGCCCGGAGTAGTCAACGCGTTTGCCGAGGAGGTTCTGACGGAAACGTCCGACTTTTCCTTTTAGAATGTCTGATATGGATTTGAGGGGGCGGCTGCCGGGTCCGGTGACGTATCTACCGTGTCGTCCATTGTCAAGATATGCGTCGACGGCTTCTTGTAGCATGCGTTTCTCATTGCGTAAGATGACCTTTGGTGACCGGATGAGTATTAATTTGCGTAGCCGGTTATTGCGGTTGATGAGTCGGCGGTATAAATCGTTTAAGTCGCTGGTGGCGAATCTGCCGCCATCTAATGTGACAAGTGGGCGCAGGTCTGGTGGGATGACGGGGAGTACGTCCAAGATCATCCACTCTGGGCGCTGGTTAGATTCGATAAAGCCTGCAAGCTGCTTGAGTTGTTTAGAGAGTTTCAAGCCTTTTTGATGGCTGGTGGTTTCTTCTAAAGCTTTGCGAATTTTTTTCTGCTCTTCTTCCAAATCGATGTCTGAAAGGAGCTTCTTTATCACTTCTCCCCCGGCTTCGGCTTTGAAACGCCCAGGGTATTGCTGTTTTGCTTGTTCGTATTGTGCCTCGTTTAAGACTTGATGGGGTTCAAGTATGCCTTGCTGTGCTAGTTCGTCGTCGACTTCTGTGACGATGAAGGCCTCGAAGTAGATAACGCGTTCAACTTCCTTTGAAGAGAGTTGACAGAAGGTTCCGATACGTGAGGGGATGCCTTTGAAAAACCAGATGTGGGAAACGGGGGATGCGAGCTGGATATAACCCATCCGTTCGCGTCGGACATGCTGTTTTGTGACTTCAACGCCGCATCGATCGCAAATAACGCCTTTGTGCTTAATGCGTTTATACTTTCCGCAGTTACATTCCCAATCTTTATGGGGCCCAAAAATGGCTTCGCAAAAGAGCCCTTCTGGCTCGGGTCGGAAGCTACGGTAGTTAATGGTTTCTGCTTTTTTGACTTCGCCGCAGCTGCAGGTGTGCATTTCTGGGCAGGACCAGGTTTGCGGGTCCGGCGGTTCGTTTTGCTGATGGGCACCTGTTTGCAAGGTGCTCCGACGTTTGCAACAGGTGCGTTTCACGAGTCTTTTTATTTCGTCTGCGGAAGAGAGTCTAATCGAAATCTTATCAAACATTTTTATATATCTCCGTACCATCAAAGGTTATGTTGTGTGAAATCCGATGTAGATCTCGTCGGAGCCACTCTAGGTATAGCCTTTAAAATCATAACATCAAACGGCTCAGACGAGATTTGTAAAGTTATTAATATAGCAGCAGCCTTGTTACGGGCTCCTGTAGACAAAAGATCTCCGTACCATCAAAGGTTATGTTGTGTGAAATCCGATGTAAATCTCGTCGGAGCCACTCTAGGTATAGCCTTTAAAATCATAACATCAAACGGCTCAGATGAGATTTGTAAAGTTATTAATATAGCAGTGGCAGGATAGGTATTCTTTTTCACTCCTGCAAGGAGTGAAAAAGAATACCTATCCCTCAACCTTTTACTCGCCACCCATTGGGATAACCTTATACCTGCCATCTATAGATCGGAGGTTAACTAGGTATAGTCTTTAAAATCTAAACATAAACGGCTCAGACGAGATTTTCACAGGTTTTTATATAGCAGCAGCTTTTATTGGGCTCCTGTAGACAAAAGACCTTTATTGGGCTGAAATATACGAAAAATCGTCTTCAGTAGACGAATTAAGGACGACGTTGAGGCCGAGTCCTTGAAGTTCTCGGACAAGGACGTTAAAGGATTCGGGGGTTCCGGCGGGCTCGGGATTGAGTCCTTTAACAATGGCTTCATACATTTTGGCTCTGCCAAAAAGGTCGTCGGATTTGAGGGTGAGCATTTCTTGTAGGGTATAGGCTGCGCCGTATGCCTCTAATGCCCAGACCTCCATTTCACCTAAGCGCTGCCCCCCATGCTGGGCTTTGCCGCCTAACGGTTGTTGGGTGACTAGGGAGTAAGGTCCTGTTGCTCGGGCGTGCATTTTATCTGCGACGAGGTGATTGAGTTTTAAGAAGTAGACGTAGCCGACTGTGACTTCTTGTGCGAAGGGTTCACCGCTCCTTCCGTCGTAAAGGATGCTTTTGCCGGTGCGTTTGCTCCGTTCTGGTAAGTCGGTTTTGTGAAGGAGCTGAAAGATTTCATTTTCGGTGGCACCGTCAAAGACGGGTGACTCTGCGTAGATGCCGAGTTCGTGGCAAGCCCAGCCGAGATGAATCTCCAAAATTTGTCCTACATTCATACGGGATGGCACGCCGAGTGGATTGAGGACGATGTCGACGGGGGTTCCATCGGGGAGGTAGGGCATATCCTCGACGGGCAATATGTTGGCCACAACGCCTTTGTTCCCATATCTGCCGGACATTTTATCGCCGACGGAAATCGGACGTTTGCTTGCGACATAGACTTTGACGAGTTTTACGACTCCTGGTTTGAGTTCGTCGCCTAATTCTAATTGATTAAGTGCACGTTCCCTATCTGCCTGGTAGGCGGCGATGCGTTCACTGGCGACTTCGGAGACGCGTTGGATGTATGCCATGGCGGCTGAATCTGTGACATAGATTTCTAAGGGGTTGATGCCGGGGGTGTTGAGGAGTTCTTCGGTTACCGTATCACCGGTGTCTCCAAGGGGTGCATGTTCTTCTTCAAAGTTTTCGTCTATTTCGTCTATCTCTATATCGTCAATTCCGGGGAAGACGGGCAATGCTAATGTGCAGCCGAGGAGGGCACGTCGGATTTCTTCATCTTTACGCCGTTGAACGGCTAATCTCTGCTCGCGAAATGTCTCTTCGATCTGCTTGAGTTTGGACTGGTATCTTAATTCGTCCACATCGACGGGTGCGCTGGCAACGGCATCGTCGGGGCTGACTGATGAGGGCACGGTGGTGCGTCTTTTGATGTTCTCCATTTTACGTGAGAAGACTTTGACATCGATGACGACACCTTCAAGTCCTGTTTTGATGGTGGTGGAGGTGTCGCGTACTTCGCGGTTGGCTTTTTCGCCGAAGATCACGTGCAGCAGTTTCTCTTCCGGCCCGTATTGGCTTTCTCCTTTTGGGGTGATTTTGCCGACGAGAATACTGCCGGGTCCGACAACGCTGCCGACACGGACGATGCCTTCTTCATCTAGCTGGGCGAGTCGCTGTTTTTTGACATCCGGGATATCGCGTGTTATTTCTTCGGGGCCCATTTTTGTGTCACGGGCCTCGACGATAAATTCTTCAATATGGATCGAGGTGAAGGTGTCTTTGCGAATTAAGCTTTCGCTAATGAGAATGGAGTCTTCGTAGTTGTGTCCGCCCCAGGGCATGTAGGCACACAAGATGTTCCGTCCTAGTGCAAGCTCGCCGTGGTGTGTCGAGGGTCCGTCGGCAAGGATGTCGCCGGTGGAGACCCGGTCTCCGACAGAGACGACGGGATGTTGATGGAAACACGTGCCGCTGTTACTCCGTTTGAATTTGTGGAGCTTGTAGACATCGTATCCCATTTCGCTTTTCTGTGTTTCTCCGATGTCTGCATGGAGTGCTTCGCCTGTACGGATAATGATGTCATCGGCGGAGACGCTGACGACCGTGCCTTCTCGCTTTGCGATGCAGAGCGCACCGGAGTCACGTGCAGCGTGGATTTCCATGCCGGTGCCGACGAGGGGTGCCTCTGGACATAGCAGGGGTACCGCTTGGCGTTGATGGTTTGCGCCCATCAATGCGCGGTTGGCATCTTCATGTTCTAGGAATGGAACGAGTGCTGCGGAGACACCGACTATCTGTTCGGGGGCGATGCCGATATAATCAATCTCTGGGAGTGGGAGGTTGAAGACATCTTCGCCTTTGCGCACCGGCAGCTTTTCGTCTTTTTCGTCTATGTCCGTAATTTGGTTGCCCTTGGTGCCCCGGGGTGCGATTTTTGCTGCGATTTTCATGGTGGCTTCTTTGCCCGCGGTGAGGTATTCGATCGTGGGATGCGGTTTGCCATTAACAACTTTCCGATAAGGGGTTTCTAAGAAGCCGTATGGGTTGACTCTCGCATAGCAGGCCAGTGAGGCGATAAGTCCTATTGAGGGTCCTTCTGGGGTTTCTAATGGGCACACGCGTCCGTAATGGGTATGATGTACGTCTCGAACAGCGGCGGTTGCGCGGTCGCGTTGTAATCCACCGGGGCCGATCGCGGAGATACGTCGCTTGTGCGTCAATTCGTCAAGAGGGTTTATCTGTTGCATAAACTGCGAGAGTTGGTTTGAGCCGAAGAATTCGCGTAGGGCTATCATCAGTGGCTTCGGGTTTATCAGTGCTGTCGGCACACAGGTGCGCATATCCACGGTGTTCAGTCGCTCCCGTGTGGCGCGTCGTATCTGTAAGAGTCCGATGCGGAATTGGTTTTCGAGAAGTTCGCCGATGACCCGGACGCGTCTATTGCCCAGATGATCCAAGTCGTCTTTCGGTGCCTCTTCATTCTGGACATCTATCAAGTAATGGAGTGTTGCAGCGATGTCCTCTGGGCGGAGTGTGCGTTCATTTTCGCCGGGCTGTCCGTATATCGGGATGTGTGAGAGTTTTTCGTTGAGTTTATAGCGGCCGACCTGTCCTAAGTCATACCGATGAGGGTCGAAGAGGTGCCATTGTAGTTGCTTGTGTGCCTGCTCTACGTTTGGCGGGTCGCCTGGCCGGAGGACGGACTGGATTTCAAGCAATGCCGTTTCTTGCCTGCTCCGATTCGGTGGATAGTCGGCGGCTTTGTCCCGTTCCAGGGTGTTGCGCAAGTAGCGGAGTTGTTTGGCCTTTTGTGGGTTGAGCACGGTTATCGCTTCAATGCCGGCACTTCGCAGGCGTTCGAGTTCTGTCTCAGTGAGGAGAGTGTTGGCTGTGAGCAGGGTTTCCCCCGTTTCAGGGTGTTTTATGGGTGCTGCACAGACGCTTCCGACGATTTGGCTATTTTCGTCTATCTTGGTACCGTCAACGCTGAGGTTTTCTCTGTTTTGGATACCAGGCTGCGCGAGTTTTTCTGCAGAAAAGCTGCTGGGGTACTGGGCGTTCATGTGGGCGTATTCTGTGTCGGTGAGGAGCTGGCCGGGTTTTAACGGGCATCCGCTGTTGATGATTGCGAGGACGCGGTGTAAAGGTTGACTGGTCCAGTGTTTCGACTTTCTGCGGAACTTGGTGCGTTCTGCGGGGGTGAGTATTTGTCCAACCTTCAATGGTATGTCGTCGTCGACGGTTGTGACTTGATAGCAGGACTCTGTTTGAATGCCGGGGTAGCAGTTGCGCAGCTGCCGGTAGTCCTTATTTGGTATGAAATCCCCGGTGGCGTGGGGGAAGTCGGGATGAAATACGGCTGTAACCTGCCGGATGTGTTCGAAGGTCGTCCCTTTCCATTTCCGACGATGTGCGGCTTGTTGACGTGGGGTGAGTATGTCGCCTGGCTTTACGGGTGTATCAGCCGCGCTGACATCTACTACTTTGTATAGGACATCGGTGGTAAAGCCGGGGTAATCATTTTTAGCGTTTTTATGTTCGGATTTTGAGAGGAGTTGTCCGGGGCTGTATGGGCATGGTGCGGCGGTGATGTGTGTGACGCGCCAGCCGGATAAGACGGCTTGCTCGGGTTGTGCGAAGAGTTGTAGTATATCTGCATCGGTTTCCCATCCGAGCGCGCGAAGTAGGACAGTTGCAGGCATTTTTCTGCGTTTGTTGAGTCGGACATATACCTGGTCTTTTGCGTCTGACTCAAATTCAACCCAGGCACCGCGGTAGGGGATAATCTGCGCGGTCGGGGTATTCTGTCCTGAAGTCATGGCTTTTTCAAGAAAAATTACGCCGGGTGACCGGTGAAGTTGGTTGACGATAACGCGTTCACTGCCATTGATAATAAAGGTCGCGGTTTCTGTCATCAATGGGACATCGCCAAAATAGACATCCGATTCTCGGATATCCACGATGTGGGGTTCATCGCTGTCGGCATCCTTCTCACAAACGAACAACCGGAGACGGGCAGTGAGGGAGACCTGGTAATTGACACCGCGTGCAACACAATCCTCTAAAGCATATTTCGGCTGCCCAAGACGGTACGAGACAAATTCAAGCCGACTGATGTTATGATAGTCCAAAATCGGAAAGATTTCCTGAAAAACGGCTTGAAGTCCAATAGCATCTCGTACTTCAGGCGCGATATCGCGCTGTAAGAAGTCGGTGTAAGAACTTTGTTGCGTCTCTATCAAATTCGGAAGGGGGGGCCGCTCCTCTGTTTTGGCAAAAGAGAGTCTTTTTCGTCTGTTCACTTGTGTTGTGCTCCCGTTGCGGTGCAACGATTTGTCTTTCGTCTACTGCAGCCCGTTAAAGGCTGTCTATAGATTGGCAGGATAAGGTAATCTTATCTCTCCTTGCAGGAGAGATAAAGAATACCGAACCTGCCAACTGCAATGTTAAATCCTTTACAAATCTCGTCAGAGGTTTTCTATGCTATGCTTCTAAACAGAGATAACCTCCGATCTATAGATGGCAGATAAAAGATAGTAAAGCGTGTCCTGAAGGATACGACTTTCTACCTATCCTGCCACTGTCCTAGAGGAGAGATAAAGAGTCCGAAGTTGAGGGTAAAAGGTAAGTTTACGAAACCTTGCAGGTGGGGAAGTTCTCCCTGCAAGCGGGGATGAATCCCCATCGCAAACTACCTATCCCTCAACCTATCCTGCCACTGGCGCGATTTGTAGCGATTTTAGAAAAACATAAGGCGTTGATGTGCTGAAATATACGAAAAAACGAGAATATGGAAATTTTCAATGTAACTTTAGCAATTATCACTTTACAATGACTGCATAACATAATATTATACAACATAATCAGTATAATGTCAAGAAAAAAAGCTTTTTTTTTTTAGAATTGCCAAAATATTTGTCGTTTTGATGAAAATTTGAAAAAAGATTGACATTCCACACAATCTTGGGTATAATTCCGGTAATTAATCAACTGAAATAGATTTTCAACAACGGCATATCCGGGTAGATGCAATTAAGCATACCGGTAGGATGGACAAATCCCAATGGGGACATGCATATCACCGTTACCTGTCAAACCCATCGTCGGAGTGCTAACCGCGGAACCGAGCCTGCTGCCAACCGTCTATGAGGAATTAGCAGATCTATACGGACGGATTGATTTCACCAGTGTGCTTTTGCAATTCACCAGCACGAACTATTATCAAGTTGAGATGGGTACAGGACTCCAACGACAGTTTATTAGTTTTGAAAACCTGATGGATGCAGGGGCATTAGCATCTATGAAACAGTTCACAAATCAGGTCGAGCAAGCGTTTGCACAAAAAGAGACAAAAAAACGGCGTGTTAATTTAGATGCCGGTTATGTGTGCCAAGCGAAGTTAGTACTTGCCTCAACGAAGGACCACGCACATCGTATTTATCTACGCAATGGCATCTATGCCGAAATTACGCTCCGTTTCCATCGCAAAACGTTTCAACCCTGGGAATGGAGTTATCCAGATTACCGTTTACCGGAATACATCGCTATTTTTAACCATATTCGCACAATTTATAGAGCACAATTGGCGGAATCCATATTTTAACCGGTGGACAGCTAAAGAATTACTACTATTTTTATCTCGCACCTTAAAATATAGACAAATCAACCGCCTCCGTGCGTGAAAAACCACCCAGAATTGTAACCCATCAGGGTAGATTGGTATGACCTGATTTACAGGAGATCCCTTCAATGAAGACGTACGCTAGCTCGTCAAGATGCCAGCAAATTTTGTTTGTATGCAGTATTCTTTTCATCTTTTCCGACGCAGATGTCTTAAAAAAACAAGCAGCCCCTGGATTGCCTATGGCTTTTGCAGACACACGCTCAGAGAAACGTGCACGCGCACGCGAGCTTGGCATCCAGATCGGGCACATCCCAACGGGAGAATACAACGCAATCACTGATGTACCAGGTGTCAAGGTAGGACAAGTCACTCTCATCCAAGGAGAATCGATTCGCACGGGTGTCACTGCAATCGTACCGCACGACGATATTTGGCAGGCAAATCTATTCGGTGCAGCACACGTCATACACGGCAACGGTGAAGCGACCGGCATTTCAAGAATCAATCAAGCCGGATGGATTGAATCTCCAATTTTATTGACAAATACGCTGAGCGTCGGTGCTGTCCACGACGGTGTTGTTCGATACATTGTGAAACGCTATCCTAATAATAATATTGTCCTGCCGATTGTGGCAGAATGCTACGATGGCGGTTTAAACGATATTAGCGGGCTACATGTCACCGCGTCACACACGATTCAAGCAATAGAATCGGCAGCCTCCGGTGCCGTAGAAGAAGGCTGTGTCGGTGGTGGTACTGGCATGCGGTGCTATGGGTTCAAAGCAGGAGTAGGCACCGCCTCGCGGGTCTTATCTGAAGAGCAAGGGGGTTGGAAGGTTGGTGTCTTGGTAAACTCAAACGGTGGTAGACGCCAACAACTACGAATCAACGGTGTTCCGGTCGGACAAGAAATGTCGGATACGCAACCGAAGTCTGGGCGAGACGGTTCGTTTATCATTGTGATTGCAACAGATGCTCCGCTAACGCATCGTCAATTAAAACAACTCGCTATACGTGCAACACACGGGTTGGCCCGGACTGGCACCCCCAGCACAGATGGAAGTGGCGAATTTGTCATCGCTTTTTCGACTGCAAACCCTATTCCGCGAGGCACCGAAGATGGAACTTTTCAGATTCGTGTCCTCGCCAATTGGCGGTTGAGCATGCTGTTTGCAGCTGTCATTGAAGCAACTGAGGAAGCTATCATCAATTCAATGACAATGGCGACAACGACCACCGGCCGCAACGGAAGAACAATCTACGCGATTCCGTTGGAGCGATTGCAGCAAGTGATGAAACAGTACGGACGTTAAATTGTTATCTTGCCCCCGGAACGAGCCGGCGAGGAACAATATCGTAGTGCGAAAATTCTAATGTAAAGCTGCCATGCCCCTGCGTCATTGAGCGAAGGCACGTTGTGTACTGGAAGGTTTCTGATAATGGAATGAGTGCTTTAATAAAGTTAACTGCATCTCGCACACCGCTCTCGCTAATCTGAGCACGTCGCGCATTCAGATCTCCAATCACCTTGCCTACGTGCTCATCTGGTACCGTGACATGTATCTGCATAATTGGTTCAAGGAGAACCGGCTTCGCCTTCCTGAGTGCATTTTCAAAGGCGAGTACTGCTGCTGCTTCAAACGCTATCTCCGAGGAGTCGGTTGGATGCGTAGAGCCCCCTGTTAGTATCACTTTAATATCTTGCGAGGGGTACCCCATTAGCACGCCCAAGTCCATAGCACGCTTGAGCGCGTTCTCAATAGACTGGATATATCGGCGTGGAATCTGGGTTTCATCGGTGCTGTTCTCAAACTGAAACCCTTCGCCGCGTTCTAACGGCATCACGGTGAGTAACACATCCCCGTAAAGCCCGACTTCCTTGTCCTCTGTTTTATTCGCTGCGTGGATATGTGTCCCGCGCGCCTCCGCGGAGGTAGTGATAGTTTCTCTATACGCAACTTGGAGTTTGCTAACACGGGCATTTACACTAAATTCACGCAGCATCCTATCTGTCAGGATTTCTAAGTGGAGTTCCCCCATACCTGAGATAATCCGCTGTCCGGTTTCTTTATCAATTCCCACCGTGAACGTCGGATCTTCTACCATCAGTTTTTCCAATGTTTCCTCTAAATCGTCGGCATCGCTCGCGCGGGTGGGTTCAATCGCGATAGAGATAACAGGCTCGGGAAATGCAATGGATTCCAATAAAATTGGATGTTTGACATCTGTTAAGGTGTCACCTGTTTTAGTCTGCTTAAGACCAACAAGTGCAACGATGTCTCCGGCGTAAGCTGCATCGCAGACTGCTTCTTTGTTAGCATGCATCTGCAAAATACGGTGAGCGCGCTCTTGCTTCCCTACCCCGACGTTATAAATGATATCCCCGCGCTTGAGCGTGCCAGAGTAGACACGGCAGTAAACCAATTTATCGACAGTCGGGTGAGTTGCCACCTTAAACGCTAAGGCTGAAAACGGAGCGGTGTCCTCTGCTGGACGAATCACCGTGGCTGTATCTTTCGCAGGGCTTGTCCCTTCGACAGGCGGAATGTCAATCGGAGATGGTAGAAAATCAATCACTGCATCCAGTAGCGGTTGAACACCTTGATTCTTTAATGAACTCCCGCAAAGCACTGGTAGCAACATACCTGTCAGGGTTCCCATCCGAATAGCTTCCAGTAACTCCGCTATGCTAATATCTTTTCCATCCAAGTATTTTTCAAGCAACGCGTCATCTGCCATAGCAACGTTCTCAAGGAGCACTTCCCGTGCAAGTTTGACCTCAGCCTCAAACTGAGGTGGAATTTCAGATTGTTGATAAGTCTGTCCAAGGGATTCAGTATCCCAATGCAGTAACTTCTGTGTAATGAGGTCAATGACCCCGGTGAATTCACTGCCGAGGCCTATTGGAAGTTGGAGCGGCACTGGTGTTGCGCCAAGTCGTTCCTTCATCATCTCAATCGCGCGTTCAAAATTCGCGCCGACCCTATCCATCTTATTGACGAAGGCGATTCGTGGGATACCGTAACGTTCTGCCTGATGCCACACGGTTTCTGACTGCGGCTCTACGCCTCCGACAGCACAGAAAAGCGCGACTGCACCGTCTAACACACGTAGCGAACGTTCAACCTCAACGGTGAAATCGACATGGCCAGGCGTATCAATAAGATGAATGGCGTGCTCTCGCCAGAAACACGTAGTTGCAGCGGCCGTAATCGTTACGCCGCGCTCCCGTTCCTGTACCATCCAATCCATTTCTGCTGTACCATCATCGACTGCGCCGAGTTTATGTTTTTTGCCTGTATAAAACAGAATGCGTTCCGTTGTCGTTGTTTTGCCGGCATCAATATGTGCAGCAATACCAATATTCCGGACGTTTTCAATTGGATATTCGCGTGCCATGATCAATTACTCCATTCGAGGACGACACCCAGGAGCCTCGAATCCCATTCCATAAGCAACTGATATGCCTTCGGCGCGTCACTCCCAGGCACACGATGCGTTATTAGCGGAGCAACCGTGAACCGTTTTTGCGCAATCAGCGATAGCATCAAAACGCTATCATCTGCAAGTGTCCAGAAATGTGGAGAAGACTCACCACGGGGACGAATTGAATTGTGCGCACCGTAGAGAATCAGCCCTTTTTTATGGACATCCCGATAGAAATTAACATTTGGTGTTTCGCCTCGCGTACTGGCAAGGATGACAACGCGCGCACCCGAACCTGCGACATCCAGCGCAGTACTCACTGCTGCAGGATGGCCTGTTGCTTCAACCACAACTGCCGGACCTTCACCATCTGTTGCATCGGCTAATTCCTCAGCAAAGTCTGGAGTTTCCGGATTGAGCATGTAGTCGGCTCCAACTTTTTTAGAGATGTCGAGACGGCTATCAGTCAAGTCTACAGCAATTAAGGGTAACGCGCCGCTCAACTTAGCGAGTTGTAACGCAAGCAGCCCGATAAGTCCTTGACCTAAGACTAACGTAGCGTCTCCCAATTCAATTCTCGCCTTCCGAACACCTTGCAATGCAATTGCACCGAGGTTAAAGAAAACCGCTTCTTCCGCTTGTGTAGACGAACACGCCACTTTCAGCAATGAATCCGCGTGTGCAACAAAGTGACTCGTATGCCCGCGTGTTGATGCGACACGTTCGCCTACCTTATAGGCGGTTACAGACTTTCCTGCTCCTATGATTTTGCCGATATTGCTATAACCGGGTCTTGATGGGTAACCCCCGCGGGTATTCGGGAGCCCTAATAAAAACGCACGTTCTGTGCCGGGGCTAATAAGTGTGCACGCTGTCTCGACGAGAACCTCGTCGTCCTTCAGACCAGGTACCTCAAATTCCTCAATATCCACTTTGGCCCGTTCCGGCCAAACAACCCGTTGTCCTTTCATCGAAAATTTAAACCTCCACTTAGGCACATTTTAGGCAAACTTTAGCATGCCAATACTATCACTGTATCATAATCCGTTTTATTATGCAAGCATCGAAAAAAATAAAGGATAGCCATTTTTGAGGTATATCGCAAAAACGACTATCCTTTTTTATTGAAGGATTCTTTGGTCTGAATCGGGTTATGTTCATGTCGTCATAGACACCGTGGCAGGAGGAACCTACAATTGGCAAATTTCCGATGTGAATTTTCCATAAGGTTTCACACTGGGCGGTTTTTGACTAATTCCGAACAGCTGGCCTTTCAGACATCAATGAACTTTGCCAAAAACTAGCGGTCATCAGAATTTATATTCAAACTAATGTAACGCGCGCGCCGCCGGTTTGGGGATTTCACATAGAGGAGAACGCGTTTTTCATTCTTCTCTCGAAGTTGGTTAACAACATCTGAGTAATCCTCAAGATTTCTAATACGGATGTACTCCATTTCTTGAATGAGATCTCCAGATCTAATTCCCTTCCTCGCGGCGTGACTACGCTCAGAAACACGGGTAACAATAACGCCTGTCTCATCTGGTGAGTGCCCGTGACGTTCAGCAAGCGCGCGGGTTAACTCTCGAACGTGAAGTCCTGCAAAGACTTTCTCTGGTACTACAGTTCCCGATTCCTGTTCCTCGTTGAATCTAGCTAGAACTTCTTCAGTTCGTTCGCCCAATTTAACAGTTAACCGTTCTTCTTTGCCTTTGCCTCCCCGGCGTAGGACTATCACGTCAACAGACTTCCCTACTTCAGTCAGGGCGACAGTATGCATCAGATGAGTGATATCCCGGATTTCTACACCGTCAAACGCAATAACAACATCTCCTCTTTGGATTCCGGCATCGTGCGCTGGGCTTTCGGGCATAACACTAGATACCAATGCACCACGAGGCTTGTCAAGTTGTAGTTTTTCGGCTAAGTCATGGTTAACTTCTTGCATACGAATGCCGAGCCAGCCACGGATCACCTTTCCGTTTTCAATGAGTTGCGTAAGGTTTTGCTGTACGATGTTACTGGGAACAGCGAAACCGATGCCAATATTGCCACCGCTAAATCCACGTGTCGCAATTAGGGTATTAATACCGACTAATTCGCCACGGATGTTAATCAATGCACCGCCGCTGTTTCCTTGGTTTATCGGTGCATCGGTCTGTATGAAATTACCGTACCTAATTAAATTACTGTAGCGTCCCTTCGCACTAACAATGCCGCGGGTGACTGTCTGAGAGAGGTTCAAGGGAGCACCGATCGCGATAACCCACTCGCCAACCTCAAGCGCGTCCGAATCCCCGAACGGTATTACCGGAAGTCCTTCAGCATCAATTTTGAGTACGGCCAAATCTGTTCCGCTGGTTCTAATTCCGGCAGCATCCCGTCCGATTAACTCTGCTGGATATTCCCTGCGATCTGCGAGAATGACAGTCATCTCATCAACACCCTCAATCACATGGTTGTTAGTCAAAATATAACCGTCGTCACTGATAATCACGCCGGAACCTATTCCTATACTAGGTTCTTCATCCTGCTGAGGTGCCCGGTCTTCAAAGTCTCGAAAGAACCGATCTAAATCAAAAAATTGCCTGAATTGCTCTTGTGAAGATTGTCTCGTTCGTTGTGTTTTTGTGTTAATTTCCACAATCGACGGGCGTACCCGATTAACTAATTTGATGAAAGCGCGATTTGCTCTTTCTAAATATTGGAAATCCTCTAAATCCTGGCCTTTAAGAGTTTGGAGCGTTTCGTTAGTTTGGCCAACTGCGTTCTGCAGTGTAAATTCATCTCCACCACGTTCAATGAAGAGCCCAAAACCAACGATGAATCCAGCTAAAACCAAGAGTAAAACGACGTGTTTATGTAAACTACCGCTGAATTTAAACATGAGTTATTACCCCCAATTGTAAAATTTAGTTCCTTCTAAATGGATACTTCATTTTTCTTCTAAAGATTTAGCCTCTTTAGTGGCTGCTTTATTTTATTTTTTAATTCACGCCTTAGAAACACACCCATGGGTGCATAAAGTTGCAAATTTTTTTATTGAAAGATGGACGGGTAGCACCAATAATTCTTTAATGACCGCGCGAAATTCGCTCAACGTGCTCCCGCACAATAGGTTCTGGACAAAGCCGGATGAACAACCATGCCCCCGGAACCAGTATCACAAGCGCGCCTACCGCAAGGTCGTCAAGGCGCCCAAGAATGGGCAGAAAATCAAGATCTAACGGATTCACAAAGTATGCAATTGCGAACGCCACCGCCAACAATTCTGCAGCCACTAAAATTGCTTTCCGGTAGATAGGCACGCGCTTGTCACTAAACAGCCGCCACGTTAACCGCACGAAATTCGGAAAATGAAGTAGAATACGAAAAAAACGCAAACGTCCAGCGTTTTTCCCAGCAAAGAAAAAAGGGTTCATAATTGATTAATTTAGCATAAATTCTTTCTATATGCAAGTCAATTTTTGACTTATGAAGCTTAATGGACAGGTAATTAGGAGGAATTGAAAAATAAAAAATTGACATGATAATGGCAATCTGGTACAATTGAGAACAATTGGTACACGAAACTTATGTATGAAGGAGACATAACAGATGGCAGCTCAGACGTACCGCATTGGAATCATCGGCTGTGGTGGCATGGGACGTTCTCATTCGAGAGCATGGACAAAACATCCGCGTGCAGAACTTGCCGCCGCAATGGACATCTACGAGGAGTCAGCTAAACGGGTAGCCGCTGAGTACGACATTCCGGCCGTTTATACCAACGTTGAGGAGATGCTTGCAAAAGAAGATTTGGACATTGTGAGTATCACCACTTGGCAGGGACCTCGGGCGGAGGCAACAGTTGCAGCGGCAAACGCCGGCGTGAAAGGAATTATCGGTGAAAAACCGATGGCAGCATCTCTTGGGCAAGCGGATGATATGCTTGCAGCTTGCAAACAGAACAGTGTCAAGCTCATCATCGGGCACCAAGGAAGATACGCTCCTGCGAATATTGAGGCGCGGCGGCTTGTCGCAGCAGGAGCAATCGGACAACCGACAACACTTCACCACCGTGCGAAAGCTCACGCGGGTCTTCTGAACACCGGCACGCACGCGATAGATGGCTGGCGGTTTATGTTGTCTGACCCCGAGACGCTGTGGGTTATCGGGCAAACTTCTCGGACAACAGACCGGTGGGAAAGGCGCACAATTTGTGAAGATCTTTGCATGGGCCTAGTTTGCTTTGAAGGCGGTGCACGCGGTATCTACGAAGGTGACTTGCCAGAACCCCCGGTTCCGATGCCCAGAATTGCTGGAACAGACGGAATAATTCGCAGCGGGCCTGATGGGAGCTTGCTGCTCCAAAATGGTGATGCGAAGGGGTGGCAAACGATTACGCCGCCGCCTGAACCGAAGAATCAGTTTCAAGAACTCATTGAGTGGATAGAAGGAGGTATTCCTGAACATCGCGGCAGTGGGGTGCAAGCGAGATACACGCTTGAGATTATGTTGGCGATTTATGAGTCGTTGCGCATCAAAAATGTCGTGACGATGCCCATGCAGACGAAGGAACTGCCCTTGGAACTGATGGTTAAAGATGGAACACTACCGGTTTTAGAAGAGGGCAGATACGATCTGCGTACTCCGTTTGAAGGGCAAATTCGGAAACGGTGATTTTGTTGGCAGGTTCGGTATTCTTTGTCTCTCCTACAAGGAGAGACAAGATTCCCTTATCCTGCCAATCTATAGATCGGTGGGGAATGCACGCATGGCATTCCATCAGCATGACTGTATCTATCTCACCTGAGACACTGGAATATGATGCTTAGGAGATATAGGGATGAAAGAATCAGAAAGTGAACAAGTGAATCGCCGCTCGTTTTTACAAATCGCGACTGCGTTCATCAGTGGGGTTGTTGGGCTCGCTGCCGGGATACCGCTCATCGGATTCGCAATCTCGCCGGCTTTTAAAAAAGGCGAGTCAAAATGGGTTGATTTGGGATTGGTCTCCTTGCTGAGCGGGAGTCGGTTTAAGAAGGTAGATTATACGTTCACAGCAAAAGATGGCTGGGTCAAATCAACGAAGAAACGTTCTGTCTACGTAACAGATGCAGGTTCAGGGAAGTGGGACGTGTTTTCTCGGACCTGTTCTCACTTAGGATGCCTGGTCCGGTGGGATGAAAAGCGTGACGAATTTCTATGTCCCTGTCACGGTGCAGTGTTTGATAAGAATGGTACGGTTATCGCAGGACCGCCGCCACGTCCTTTGCAGAAACTTGAGGTTAAAGTGGAAGCTGGCGTTTTGTACGTAAAGGAGACGTAGGATGAGGCAGTTTCTAAAAGAGCGTCTACCGTTAGCAGAAATAGATAACCATTTACGTAAACCTTTACCGAAGCAGATCAACCTGCTGTTCTCGTTGGGGAGTTTAGCGATGTTTCTGCTGTTGCTTCAAGCTGCTACGGGCGCGTTTCTGGCGTTATACTATTCGCCGTCGCCGGAGCATGCACATAACGCTGTGAAATATATTAGTGAAGAGGTGCCGTTTGGGGCGTTTGTGCGGGGCTTACACCATTGGGGTGCAAGTGCGACGGTTATCATCATTTTCTTGCATCTGTTGCGCGTGGTGCTTTATAGTTCATACAAGGCACCACGTGAACTGACGTGGATCTTTGGTGTCCTTCTACTTTTGGTGATACTCGGCTTCGGTTTTACGGGTTACCTACTGCCCTGGGATGAGAAGGCGTATTGGGCCACCGTCGTTGGCGTGGAGATAGCAGGGACCGTGCCAGTGCTTGGAGAATTTGTTGAGAAAGTGCTACGCGGCGGCACTGAAATCGGGGCGGTAACGTTGTCAAGATTTTACGCACTCCACACGATTTGGCTACCGTGGTTCGCTTTCGGATTAGTGGCGGCGCATCTTTTTTTCGTCCGGTATTACGGTTCATCCGGAGCACCACAAAATACAGCGGAAGAGATGCAAACGGGTAAGCCGTTCTATCCAGATCAAGTATTTGAAGACGTTGTGGGCATACTCGTTCTGTTTCTGATACTCGTTTCGGTGACGTTGTTCGTTCCGGTGCCATTGGAAGATGTTGCAGATGTGACAAATGCAAATTATGATCCGAGGCCAGAGTGGTATTTCCTCTTTCTCTTTCAACTACTCAAATACTTCCAGGGCCCTTTTGAAATTATCGGCACGTTCGTGATACCGACGGTTGGTATCTTGCTATTGCTGTTTCTGCCGTTCTTGGATCGAAGCGGACGTGAGGTTCTCTGGAAACGTCCCGTCGCACTTACAGTCACCAGCATTTGTGTTGTAGGGATTGTCGGCTTAACAATTCTAGGGGCAAGTTCTCCGAAACTTAAAATAGCAGAAGCAAATGGCGAAACTGCACCTCCGAGTACAGAGCAGAGGGCAATTCCACCTATTGACGAAACTAATATGGATGAGCCGGATGCAGCGGAAGAACAACCGCCTGAAGTCGAAGATTTAAAGGCACTGATGGCACTGATGATAGATTCCTATTATGATGTTGTTGACTATTTTGATACAGGTCAGGACAAAGCGAAGGCTGTTGCTGCCGCAAAGGAGCTCGCCAACTATGGAAAAATCATCTCAAATTTTGAACCGCCAAAGAACTCGGATAAAGCCGAGGAGTACGCCCTGCTTCAAAACCGCTTCAATGAGATGCTGACACAATTTGCTCACGCACTTGAGAAGCAAGGAATTTCTGAGGAGACGCAGGCGCTGTGGGATGCCATCGTTTCGCTTGTTAATCAAGCACATCTAAGGTTTAGCCAGGAAGAGATTGATCTGGATGCGTATTAACGCTTTTTCGTCAACGGTATACAATATGTGCTTTATACGAAAAAAAAAAGACTATACCTAAGTAATCTCCGATCTATAGATAAAAGGTAATCTTGTCTCTCCTGAAGGACAGACAAAGAAGGATTCGGGTGGGCGGGAGCCATACAGAACCTGCCAAGATTTTCACAGTAATTGACACAACATAAGGCGTTATCGGGCTAAAATATACGAAAAAATATGAATCTCGCCTGACCTTACCGGAGATGGGTACAGAATGTTTAAGGAGGGTTATATTTAGAGTCAATACATCGAAGGGCTCAGACGAGATTTACACACGAGCTATCATTACATAGACGTTGATGGTACGGAGATATACAAAAACACGTTTCCACCGACTAAACCTTATCGTTTTCCAGACGAAATCATCTGCTTTGCAGCGTTGAACTGTTCTTCAAGGTTCGGCAGCCCTTTGGCACGTTCGAGGAAAATATCTAGATAGCGGTACATCATAAGCGTATCACCGGTTTTCTGATAGACGAGCGCGAGCCGATAATATGCTTCTACCTCCGTTTTGTCGAGTGAGAGTCCTTTTTCGTATGCTTGGATAGTACGGACAAATTTTTGTGATACTTCGTGTGTCATGCCTATTGTGGCTGGTTTGGTGAGTTGGGCTGCTGCGCTCTCTTCATAAGCGAGACCAAGGTTAAAATAGCTAGTCGCATCCGTGTCATCCAGCCCGATGGCTTGTTCGTAGTACTGAATTGCTTCGTTATAGAATTCTCGGTTGAGGTATGCAGCAGCAAGGTTGTTGTAAGCATCGACGAAGGTGGTATCTGCCTCAATTGCGCTACGATAAGCGGATAGCGCCTCGTCAAACTGGTCTACCATGTCGTATGCATAGCCGAGGTTGTTATAGAAGGCGGAGTTTCCGGGCATAATTTCAAGGGCAGTATGAAACATATCAATAGCCTGTGTGTACAAGCGGAGATCGAGGTAAACCAGGCCCAGATTGTTATAGGCATGCTGATGCCTTGCGTCCAACGTGATGGCATTTTGAAAAGATTCTATTGCATTCTCATATTCACCCAGTTGATGATAAATTTTTCCTAGCTGTAAATGTCCCTCCGAATCTATCGGGTTGAGGGCTCGCCCCATTCTGAGTTGGATAGCATCACGTTGCAGTTCCCGCCGTCGCTGTTGCGTGCTATCGGGTGAATTGCATGCGACGAGAAGAATTATAATGGAAGAGGCCAGAAAGTCTCTTACGAAATGGGTAGCAGGACGTTTGGGCCTCCTCCATCTAATGGGTGCTATTAACGAAAAAAGGAGAGAAAGATGATTATTGATACACATACGCATTTTTATAACCCTTTGCGGCCAGAAGGAGTGCCGTGGCCGCCGAAAAATGATAAACTGCTTTATAGGCGTGTGATGCCAGACGATTATAAAAAACTAGCAGTACCAGAGGGGGTAACAGGGACTGTCGTTGTTGAAGCCAGCAGATGGATTGAAGATAACCAGTGGATTCTAGAATTGGCGGCAGAAGAACCTTTCATTGTAGGGTTCGTGGGCAACTTAGATGCGAGAGATGCGAATTTTATCCAACACTTGGACCGGTTTTCTGCGAACGCGCTTTTTCGCGGGATACGCATCGGCAGTGGACACCTTCAAGCTATCGGCGAAAAAGTGTTTTTAGGTAACATTGAGAAACTTGCAGAGAAAGAACTGGCACTCGATCTGCTTATTAACGTAGAAGCCTTACTCAGTCTACCTGCTCTGATTGAACACACGCCTGCAATGCGGATAGTCATTAACCACATTGCTGGTGTGCCGATTGACGGGCACGCACCGGACTCAGCGTGGGTTGATGCCATTCACGAGGTGGCGCGCTATCCTAATGTCTACTGCAAGGTTTCAGGCTTGGCAGAGCATACAGGGAAAACCCCGGCACCTTCGGATATTGACTATTACGCACCAACGATAGATGTATTATGGGAAGCGTTTACGGAAGACCGGCTCATCTACGGTAGTAACTGGCCGGTCTCAGAACGTTTCGCATCATACCAGGCGGTGCAGCAGATAGTGAATGACTACTTCAGCGCGAAGGGAGAAGTGGTCAAGGCGAAGTTCTTCTGGCAAAACGCAAAGACAGCGTATCAATTGTCAATTGGATAATTGCTATAGGCGGCCCCATGGTACTTTGGCACTTTCCTATACACGCTAGGCTACCCAACGGATAAATTCGCCTGCAGGCTTCCGTTTCGGTTTCCCAATTTCAGCCGGGTACCCGGTATAGAAAAATCCGATGATGTATTCTTGTGCTGAATCAATATTGAGAAGCTGATAGGTCTGTTCCTCCATTGTGATTCTGCCGGTGCTCCATTGCATCCCGACACCTGCATCCCATGCGGCGAGTTGTATGTTTTGCATGGCGCAACAAGCGGCGGCGTAATCTTCACGTTGCCGCTGTCCGTCTCCTTGTTGTAGGCAAGAAACGGCAATAATCGTGGGCTTGGACATGAATTTCTCGAACGCCAATTCGCCGATCTTTGCAAGATTGTCGGCATCAACGTGTTCTGGCGTATCCTCTATTTTAATCTCACGATACCTTTCGGCGAGCGTCACCTTCGTTTCTGGTCCTATGACAGTAAACCGCCAAGGCTCTGTAATATGATGATTCGGCGCCCAAATACCGTAGCTGAACACCTGTTCAATAACATCGTTAGGCACCGGTTCAGGTTTGAACTTAAAAATCGTGCGTCTTGAAAGAATCGCGTCTTTAACATCCATGGTTAAAAACCTCCAAATTGTTTTCATTGAGGGTATACCGTCTTTTTTCTCGTGTGAATTTTGTGGTATACCTCGTATCTACTTAGCGTAAACAGAAACTTGACTCTTAACTAGCGGGAAACTTCATCACTTCAGTAGCCAACAAATTGCAAATATCTCTGCCAGAGCGTATCTCCCCATAAAAAGACAATGACTGCGGCACATGCAAGAAAGGGTCCATAAGGAATAGGACTTTGGCGGTTCTTTCGTCCGAAAATAATAAGACTTGTTCCAACGAGGGCCCCTCCTATTGCAGAGAGGGCGATAACCATCGGAAGCTCGGGCCATGCACCGAGAAATAAGCCGTTAAGTCCCATTAACTTAATATCACCGCCGCCCATTGCCTTCTTGCGTAAAATCGCGCTGCCAATTATCGCAATTAACCACATTACCACACTGCCTGCCACGGCTCCTATGAGCCGGACTAACATGTACCCTATATCGCCACGTTGATACGCAATGAGCGCAACGATGACAAGCCCAATTCCCATGCCAAAGGCAATGAGAATATCCGGGATAATATAGTGTTGTGCATCAATAACCGCAATCGGCAGTAGTAAGGCGACAAAAAAGGCCCCGTGTAAAAAATTAAACGTCAGTCCGTTAAAATGATAGAACAGACCGAGAAATAGCAGGGCTGTTGCCAGTTCGACTGCCGGGTACATCACTGAAATGTTCGCTTTGCAATTACGACATTTTCCACGCAATAGCAAGTAACTCAGAAAAGGGATGTTGTCAATAACGTTTATAGGTTGACGACATTTAGGACAAAAGGAGCTACGCGGCGAATGTATTGACAAGTCGGCATGCGGAATACGATAGATACAGACATTGAGAAAACTCCCAATTATTAGACCTAAGATAAAAATAAAGAGTTGTATCACGATCTTTCGTCTACAGGCACCCGTAACAAGGCTGCTGCAATGTTAAAACCTGTGAAAATCTCGTCTGAGCCGTCTGGTGCTTTGATTTTTAAAGACATTACCTAAGTAGTCTCCGACGAGATTTATCTATAGATTGGCAGGTAAAAGGGAAGGGAAGTTCTCTCCGCTCACGGGGAGGAATCCCCTTTCTTGTCTCTCCTTGCAGGAGAGACAAAGAATACCTATCCTGCCAACACACGAGTATTCATGACATAAGCGTTGACGGTACGGAGATATACAAAAACAGGTTACCACCAATATTTCTCGCCGATGCGCGCGTCCACGTGATAGACTCTACTAATTTCAGAGATACCGCCTAATCGATACTTTGGTGGAACCCGCGGATGGTCTTTCGGGATGCCGACTTTATAGGCATTTGTCTGAAGAACGTAGGTGCCCCCCCAAGGTGTTTGAGGTATAGATTCCAAATAATTTCCACGCCAGCCATCTACGCCCGAATTAGTTATAAGTTCATCAAACGTTATGGGGTACCGCTGAGTGTGTTTATAGTACTTCTTAATAGCGATGGCGATGTTCTCTACATCAGTATCTGCTTGGCTTACTCTTTGATATTCACGCCAAGGCGGGAAAGAGAGCGCAAAAACAACAATCAGTATTGCCGCCAAGATGAGCAGTTGAATCAACGTCATACCGCTATTTCGGACGGTGTTTGGATTATGCAAAGTACCTTGGTATCCGTTGTTAGTCACTGTTCGGCTAAATAAAAAATGTAGAACGAAATTCTGAAAAGAATTGCATATTTTTTTTAGCGTCTCAGTTGTCCTGAATCTGGCAATTGCACTCCACACGGGTAAGAGTGTAGATTTTATATATAATGCCCGTATGGCAGCGGACAAGGTGTCGGCTGTGCGTCTGACAAATGGGCTCACTTTTTTTCCTTAATCAGCGAATCTGGCCGTTCAATATTATATTTTCTCATTTTTTTATATAAATTGCTCCGTTCAACTTCCAAAGCTTCGGCTGTCTGTCGTATATTCCAACCGTTTTTCTCTAAGGCTGTCTGAATGCACTGTGCTTCTGCAGCATCTACCATGCCACTCAGAGAGGTATTGGGTTGATAGACAGGATTGTGCATTGAAAGTTGCGCGTAATCGTCTTTAGTTGGTGGCATAGTTTGTATCTGTGAGAGGGACAAAACTTCAGTCACGTCGGTTGGCATCACAATGTCTCTATTTACCATGATCATGAGACGTTCAACGATGTTTTTGAGTTCTCGGATGTTGCCGGGCCATGGGTAAGATTGTAGTACACGATAAGCCCCGGGGTCAATGACTTTTGCGGCAGATGCCATATTCATCTGTAATCGTGAGGCAAAGTATTTGACGAGTAAGGGGATATCCTCTAGCCTTTCTCTCAACGGTGGCACCTTAATGGGTACAACGTTGAGCCGAAAGTAGAGATCGGGGCGAAAACGTTGCTCCTCAATTTCTGTGCGGAGTTCTTTGTTGGTGGCTGCGATGATGCGTACGTCAACCTTTCGGAGTTGATAGCTTCCGAGTCGCTCAACTTCCCCGGATTCAAGGACGCGTAGTACCTTTGCTTGTGCTTTCAAACTCATATCGCCGATTTCGTCAAGAAAGAGTGTGCCGCCGTTAGCGAGTTCGAAGCGGCCCTGTCTGCTAGAATTCGCGCCGGTAAATGCGCCTGGTTCATGTCCAAAGAGTTCGTTCTCAATGAGTTCGTCAGGCAGTGCAGCACAATTTAAGGACATAAAGGGTTTGTTAACGCGCCGGCTCTGTTGGTGAATTGCATTAGCGACTAACTGCTTGCCGGTTCCATTTTCGCCAGAGATTAACACGCTGAGTCTACTGCCTGCGACCTGCCGAATCTGCGAACGGAGGTTTACCAAGATTGGACTTTCACCAACCATCTCATCGTCGGGGACAATTTTTGATTTGAGTATTTGATTTTCATGGGATAAGCGGGATATCTCCAAAAACGGCTCTACGCTGGAGAGGATTTTATCAATGCTAATCGGTTTGGTTATGTAGCGTTTTGCGCCGAGTTCCATCGTTTTCACAGCGATTTCAATATCCTGCTGCGCAGACATCATGACAACCGGGAGTGCTGGGTGCTGCTGCAGCAGCTTGACTAGTGTCTGGATGCCGTCCATGCCATTTTCCATCCGAATATCTAATAATACCAGGTCGACATCAGTTTTGGCACACTCTTGCAGTGCTTTCTCTCCACTAGCAGAGGTAAGTGTTTTGTACCCGCGCATTTGAAGCCCCTGGGACAGCATCTTAAGTGTATTTCTTTCATCATCTACAATCAAAATCGTTTCCATTTTTCGTGCGCCCTCTCTTATGTAGACAATTCATTTTTTGCGTGTTGCCGATGGACAGTTTCTGCTGTTTTTGTTGTGTTTAAAAATATATCGTCAGAAGTATCAGATGCTGAGACATCAAAACTAATTTGAATGGTGGTACCCACTTCTTCATCACTTTCAACATGGATGGTTCCGCCGTGGTCGGCCACAATTCTTTGCACAATTGCCATACCCAGGCCGATCCCATTTGACTTTGTGGTGAAATAGGGTGTAAAAAGGTTGTCAAGCGTGTCTGTAGACATGCCGTGCCCGGTGTCTTTCACTTCAAGCAAGACTTTGTGCGCTTCAATAGGTAAACGCGTTGACGCATCATGTTCAGTTGAGAATGACTCGGCATCCACCATAGGCGTCTCTATTTGGTTATTCGTAGCTGCTGGTATGGTACTGGATGAAAAACCTGTGGCGGGGTTCGGTTTTCTTTCTCTGTCCTCGAGGACAGAGAAGAATACCTTTTCCCCGCCATCTCCGATTCCATTTCGTTTCTTGTTTGGGATTGTGTTATTGTGGCTGACTGATGTCTTCACCTGGAGTGTTCCACCATCTGGCATAGCTTCCATTGCATTTTTGAGCAGATTGCCTAACACTTGTGCAATTTGTTCCTTGTCAAGCGAAAGCTGCGGGAGCGGACTGAGATGGCTTTCAATTTTAATGTTTGTCTCCTCTTCCATCGTGGAAGGTAGAGTAGATGCCGCGGACGGTGCAGCTCGCCCTGCGTTTTTGTAAAGGGTTAACACGGATGTGACAATGCGATTCAAATCAACTGGTTTTCTTTTAGGAATCGGCATACGTGCGAATTGTTGGAACTCATCTATTAATTTTCCAATTCTATCTACTTCTTCAATCACGGTTTCTGTGCATTCATGAAAGATATTCTCAAAAATTTCGGGCTGTGCTTTCGCCTGCTGTAGATTTTCAACGGAGAGCCGAATTGGAAAGAGCGGATTTTTGATTTCGTGTGCTACTTGTTGTGCGACATCGCGCCAGGTTTCTGCACGTTCCGCTGCCATTCGCTCTTCTAGGCTGTGCCGCAGGTCGCGCGCCATCTGGTTAAATCCATCTGCAAGCTGCCCTATTTCACTCTGTGAATGGACATCAACCCGGTGATTGAGATTTCCAGAGGCAATCTGACTAACGCCTTCCCGTAGAATTGCAATAGGGCGCGTGATTCGCCGGCTCATCCCATAACTGATAAGGTAAACGAGGGCAAGTCCGCCTAGGCCACTCAAAAGCAAGGTGCTGGTGAGTTGTTGTTGCCATTTAATTTGGCGTTGATGTGAGTATCCAATTACTAGTTCGACCTCAACGTCTTTCCGTGAGTCAACGTAAGGTGAACTGAAAGGCTCTATTTGAAATGCGGTAAAAACGCCGTTCCCTTTTTCTTCTGATGTATTTGCCAGCCCTGGCAAAGAAATTTCGCGCGCAGTGCTTGGTTCAGGATAAATTTCGGGGTTTCTACTGTTCTCGCCTGCCCTTCTTCGCTGTTGCGGCGTTTTCGCTTGTTTCAAAAATTGCTCACGGAATGCCAATGCATTTCGAGTGGCTGCATAGTTTAACGGATTCCAATCACTGTTTCTATTATTTTTCATGATAAGGAAAATCGGATGTTCATCTGATTGGATAATGGGTTCAGTTTCGAGCCAATTAGGGAAGAAGTAGCCTCCTGTGAAAAACCCCCAGTCGCCAGACTCTGTCACTTCAACGACGATTTTTGGTTCTGTTTTTTCTCCTTGTGTCACCTTTCTGACTCGAATGTTTGCTCGCGGATTATTGAGTGTATCTCTAACTGTCGGTGTGGTGTCGTTGCCTTCTCCTTTTTTCTCAAGAGTTACGGATGGATGCGGTACCGTCAACCCCGTACTAAACAGCACTTTCCCATAGGCGGTGCCGTACTCCATGATATCAAAGTCGGTTTTGCCAAGATGCCTGCCATCGGTTTCGCCTCTTAGAATGGCACTGCGAACATTCGGTTCGTTTGCCTTCGCAACCACGTCCCTTTTAATTGTCCGGATAAAAGAACTATATTGATTTGAAATTCGTGCGTTCCGTTCCTCTACGTAGGTTTCCATCTGCCTTTTAAAAGCGAGCCGTGTCAAGACGTGCGTGATGCCAAACATAACGCCGAACATCAACAGAAAGACAAAGCCGTAGGCTAAAAATATTTTATCGTTGAACCGCAACCGAGAAAATTTGCTTCGCATTCTCGTGCCCCAGATTTTTTCATTCATGCTGTCCCAATTGCCGCTAAATTTTTCGTATATCTCCGTACCATCAACATCTATGTTTTGATAACTCGTGTGTAAATCTCGTCTGAGCCTCACTAGGTTATGATTCTTCAATCACCTTCCTCGCAAGCTCCTTAATCTCCACTGGATCCCACCCTGATCCCGAACAGTTTTCTCCCAATCAATAGCAATTTTATGTGCTGCTGGCGGGGCCCAAAGGATTTCTTATCTATCCTGCTACTTGACCGGTTCTGCATAAATCTTAGACCTTTCACATGACTACACACGGCCCAAGATTTCTTGTGTCCTCACCTTATAGCCTTCAACAGCATCTTGGCGATAGGTTAGCTCTTTATCTAATGCAACAGACGTTTCATCACGATGTAATTCCTGCAATCTACCTTTGACTGCTACGGTATCCATTAACGTACGCATCAATTCACAGACGTTGCCGATATCCGGTTTAGGGAGAGTTAATGTTGCATTGGGGATTCCGTTTTCGGTGAAATCCATGGCGGTTCCACGGTAAGAAGCAGTCTGAATGTATGACATGGATTGCCCCTCAAGGCGAGTTAACTCGCCCCCAATACCGGTCTCTTTGGGAATTGTTAAATCGGTACCAAGGTCGTCCCAGTGGATAAACAGCACGACCTTATCCCGCGGTCCGGCGATGATACCGTTCAAGATGGAGTGATTACTTGTCGGACCTTTAGCTGGAATGACATTTGCACCGCTGCCGCGTTCCTGAATGGATTCCGTATAAAGTTGGACAAACCATTCTCCGAGACAACTCACGTCGGCATAGTTATAGAAGACGATTGTGCCGATGCCATTGCGTTCTTCAGCGAACTGAAGCCAATGTGCCAGTTGGTACGCTACATTCGTTGACGTGCTGTCTAAGGTATCTACGTCGGGTTGGCAGGATAGGTATTCTTTGTCTCTCCTTTCAGGAGAGACAAGTGGCGAGATAGGTATCTTTCTCTGTCCTGAAGGACAGAGAAGATTACCTTTTACTCGCCACCCACTGGGATTACCTTTTACCTGCCAATCTATAGAGCCGTGGGTGTAACGTGTCTTAAAACGTTCATCCGCTCGCTGCACGCCTTGCAATGCCTCTTGCACACGCGATGCCGGCGTTTCTGTTTTCTCAGCAGTCATGGCTAAAAAGAATAACCCGACTGGCGAAAATGCAGAAAACCGTCCGCCAACCCCTTCTGGCACCGGAAGGAGGGTGCCGCTGTAGAAGGGAGATTGCTGATGAAGTTGGAACAGCGCACTTTTGTCGGTTAACCCTGTCGTTGCCAAAACCTGATGCTCCCACTTGTAACCGTCCAGGTTCCGGACGTGCTTTTGGAGCATATCGCGGATAATCATCAACGTTGCTATTGTCTCACCTGTTCTCCCAGATTTGCTAATCACGTTGAAGAGCGTTTTGTGGAGAAGGTTTTGGCTTTTAAGCATTTCCAAGAGAGCGGTAAGTCGCCTCGGGTCGAATGTGTCGCCTGTAAAATAGACTTCCGGGGCACCTCCGCGGGCTTCAACTGACAGCCTATTGTGATAAGGATGGTTGAAGCATTCATGAAAAACTCTTGCACTCAAATCAGAGCCGCCAATGCCAATCGTGACGAGAACTGCAAATTCCTGACGGGCACGCGTTGCCACATCGATCACCTGGGCGATGTGTTCCGTTTGCAAATGGCTACGAGTCCACGCCCGGAGATTTCGCTCTAATATCGAGAGTGGTGCGGATACCTCTTGTAGGAAGAGTGCATAAATGTCTGCCAACCGCACGTCAATATTCTGTTGAGACGTTCTGTCCGAATCTGTTTCAACAGGCAAAAAATTAATGTCAAAGGTTAACGCGGATCGATGCGAAAGACGGACGCTTTCTGGTGTCATCTCGGTTAAATTCTCCCATATTTATCCACAAGCCGAACGATATCATCCTCAGCAAAATGCCCGAACGAAATTTCGAGGACCCGATAATCTTTGGCTTCACCAATCAATTGATGTTTGGCACCTTGTGGGATGAAGACAGGTTCCATCGGCTGCGGGCGTTGGAGTTCGCCTTCGATTTTTAAGCACGCGCCGTCATCAAGCGGTATCCACAGTTCACTTCGGTGGTGATGATACTGATAACTTACCTGTTCGCCCGCCCGAATTTCTAAAATTTTAACAGTGACAGGTTGATTGAGGACATATTGAATAAAGCTGCCCCACGGCTTCTCGGTTCTCGCTATCTCCATCACAGGATTTGGATTTGTTGTATCGTTGCAAGAAATCGTTTTTTCTTTCATGTGTCCATTAAATTATGGGTAAGGCGTGTTTTCCGGAGATGGCAAAGGAGTAGATGCCATTAGTATTACGCCTTGCCGTTTTACATACAGAAACATATCCTTCCTCTACCTTCAAAAACACTCCAGTTTTGTTCACAGAAGCGAGGTGCAGGAATTCCTGACAAATTCGAAAATCTTCTAACAATTTACCATATAAATGCGGTACAAGTCAAGCGAAAAAATTGTGAAGTGTAGCTGCCCAACTATTTTGGGAATCATCTTCCGGATTCGCATTGCTTTTCCAATTGTAGGCATCCGGCACTTACCTTAATGTATCAGTATCTGCCGATAGTACCTTATTTTTTAGTAAATACTCTCGAAAATGAGTTGACATCTTGTCGGAAATCTGATAAGTTAAATCACAATATAGACTTTCAGACATGACCCTAAATAATAGGATACGAGTTTTGTTGATGGAAACGTTAAGGTGCTTTTGGGTTAAAGTATGGAAAAATTAATCTCAAACCTGATAGAAAATGGAATTGTGGAAGGTGTTTTCCCGGGGGCTGTAGCACATATCCTGACATCGGATACAACGTTATACCATGAAGCGTTCGGATATCGCCAGTTAACACCGAAGCGGCACCCGATGCATAGGACAACCCTGTTTGACCTGGCTTCTCTCACGAAGCCGATTGTCACCGCAACGCTCTGCATGCAATTGGTTGAAAAGCATGTTGTTAATCTTGATACCGCAGCTCAGGTATATCTTCCGTCCTTCAGACATGCAGATGTCACGCTCCGTCACCTTCTTACGCATACGTCAGGGCTTCCGGCGTGGTGTGCTGTTTATTTAGAGACGGATTCCCCGGAAGATGTCATCTCGTACCTCGGAGACCTTCCGCTCAAATCACTACCCGGGGAGAAGGCTGTTTATAGCTGCTTGGGCTATATTGTCCTGGGTAAACTTATTGCGAGTGTCACCGGTGTACCCCTAGATATTATAACACAAGAACGCCTTTTTACCGTCCTGAATATGGATAAAACCTGCTTTAATCCGCCACTCCCATGGCACGGGAACTGTGCCGCAACCGAAGATTCCAACAGTTTTGAACGCCGCAAAGTAGGCTACCAACGTTACGATTGGCGTGAAGGTGTCATTATTGGCGAAGTGCATGATGAAAACGCCCATTATCTCTGCGGAGTTTCCGGGAACGCGGGTCTCTTTTCTACATCAGCCGAACTTGGCACGTTTTGTAGAATGCTCATGTCCAACGGTGGAGATATTTTAACAGCCGAGAGTATTCGCGAGATACAAACCCGCTATCCAGCGCAAGGTGAACCGCGAAGCGTCGGTTGGATTGTCTTGGAAGACGGTTCGCTCTATCATACCGGATTCACTGGCACTTCTATCCGTATCTGTCTAAAAAGGAAGCTCGCGGCAATTCTCCTCACTAATCGCGTGCATCCGGATGCCGATAGAACCGGCATTATCGCATTTCGCAAGACGTTTCATGACATCGTTTTCGCAGATTAAAGCGATAAAGACTATGAATTAAGGAATTCACCCCGCAGGGCGGGGAGAACTTCTTAAAAGCACGGAGGCAAATGGGCGATGAATCGCCTGACTTTGAACTATCAGTGAAACGAGACATAAGATTGGGCATCACACGTCTCATTAATGAAAAACAGGAGTGGATTGCAGGTAAATCGATCGGGCTTATTACCAATCATACCGGTGTTAATGAATGCTTACAGCACGCGATCAACCTATTAGCAGATGTCCCAGGAACTAAACTCACTGCCATCTTTACGCCTGAACATGGGCTGTGGGGTGCTGTGCAAGATGGCATTGCGATATCATCAGGGAGGATAGGAACCGTCAATGTGTTCAGCCTGTACGGAGAAACAAAACCAGCAGAACAGTTGGAAGAGATTGATGTGCTTGTCTACGACATGCAAGATGTTGGGGCCCGTTGCTATACTTATCTGACAACGCTGCTGCGCGCGATGGAGGCCGCTGGCGACTCCGGTAAAGAGTTTATCGTTACCGACAGACCCAATCCTATCGGCTGCATGGTTGTGGAGGGACGCGTATTAGGAACTCCGCACCGGAAATTTGAATCTTTCATAGGTGTGCATGCTATTCCGATGCGCTATGCCCTTACTATCGGGGAACTTGCGCAGCTACTTAAGGTGGAACGGCAGCTGCCGGTTTCCTTGAAAATTGCATGGATGCACGGCTACACACGGGAGTTGTGGTACGATGAAACGGGATTGGTATGGGTGCCGCCGTCTCCGAATATGCCGACGCTCACAACCGCGACGGTTTACCCTGGGATGTGTCTGTTTGAAGGCACTAACCTGAGTGAAGGACGTGGTACAACAACGCCATTTGAAGTCGTTGGGGCTCCCTGGTGTAACGAAGAGAAATGGGTTCAAGGACTAGAGGCGTGTGGACTTCCGGGAGTCCTATTCCGTCCGACGGTGTTTACACCCGCACCTGTCACAGAAACGACAAAGCACGCCAATCAAACGTGTCACGGTGTGGCTGTACATATCACGGACAGAGAGAATTTTCGCCCGATAGAAACAGCGATTTGTATGTTGGTGACGCTACTCCGGGAAAACACACCACATTTTGCTTTCTTATCAACGCATTTTGATAACTTGGCGGGCACCGACTGGTTGCGCCTTGCTCTATTGGAAGGAGTAGATGTCGATAGTATTCTTGAGCATTGGCGTGAAGGAGTGACAGCCTGGGCCGCCTCTACAAGCGAGTATCAATACTACCCCGGGGCGGTGAGACATGAGACAGTTTTATGAACTTTTGAAACAAGACAAAAAATACGTTATCGGTTTGATGTCAGGCACCTCTGCAGATGGCATTGACGCAGCCCTAGTGGAGATTGAAGGGGTAGGGCTAGCGACGCGCGCGGCACTCATCGCGTTTGAGACGGTCCCTTTTCCAGATGGCGTGCACGACAGAATTCTGGCGTGCTGTCAGCCTGATACTGGCAAGGTTGATGCTATTTGTGAGTTGAATTTTGAGCTTGGACATCTGTTCGCGTCTGCAGTAAAGGGCTTGCTACAGCACACCGGAATCCCGGCAAGTGCCATCGCGCTGATCGGCTCCCATGGACAGACTATCCAGCATCTGCCTCCGCGTTCAACGTTACAAATTGGAGAGCCTTCTGTGATTGCACATGAGACAGGTATTCCAACAATTGCGGACTTCCGTGTGGCAGATATGGCAGCCGGTGGACAAGGTGCCCCATTGATTGCTTATCCGGACTACCTGCTTTTCAGAAGTAGAACAGAGACAATTGGGCTTTTGAACATCGGGGGCATCGCCAATCTGACAGTGCTTCCTGCGAATTGCGTTCTGGAGGATGTGAGAGCTTCGGATACGGGTCCCGGCAATATGGTTATTGATGCAGTTATAGCGAAGATAACTGGCGGCACCCAACCGTACGATACAGCGGGTATCCTTGCGGCATCTGGCACAATTTCTACACCGTTGCTTGATGCGTGGTTAAGACACTCTTTTTTTAGCAAAGTACCACCAAAGACAACTGGACGTGAGATGTTTGGGGTGGCATTTGCAAGCGAATGTGTTGCGGATTGCCAGGCACACGGGTTAGACGATGCCGGCACAGTCGCGACCGTCACAGAATTAACGGTACAGTCGATTGTCGAGTATCTTGGCAGATTTGTGCCGGAAAAACTAGACAAACTCTATATCAGTGGAGGCGGTGCTCAGAATTTGACGTTGATGAAGGGACTCACCACTGCGCTGCCGGACAGCACCGTTGCACCGGTTGATTGCACCGGTGTCCCCGCGGATGCAAAAGAGGCCATTGCTTTTGCGATTCTCGCGAACGAGACACTCCACGGGGAGGCAGGCAATGTTCCGACGGCAACGGGCGCATCTGTACGGAAGATCCTCGGAAAATGGGTCTTCCCTTAGCCCCCGATTTTCGTTTATAAACCCTCGCTCCCTTGCCCTTCTTAGCCATACCTAAGACTTTTGGCTTTGTCAAAATCCGCTATCGCGGACTTGTATGCACCCAAGGCATGCATCGCCAGTCCGCGATGGTAGTAGGCCCCGGCATAGTTTGAGTTGATGCGAATGGCTTCGTCATAATTCTCTATCGCGGCATCGGATTGACCCAAGGCTCTCTTCGCCAGTCCGCGATGGTAGTAGGCCGTGGCCTTGATTGGGTTTGCCATCATGTTCTCCTTTCATCTTTGATGGGTGATAAATTACGCTACTTCGAACCTTATGGGTTTTCCTATAAAAGTAGACTAACTTGTTTTGGTTTCAGCCACTGCGACATGATGGCTAAAATTCATCGCCTTACATGATAAATTACCGTTATATCAGATTCTGAGTGAAAAGTCAAGTAAAATTAAGATTGCAATTTTTTCAATCATGAAACGATGTCCTAAATTTTGTGTGAAGTTCATGTTATATTAGTTTCACAGACTCTATTATCGAGAGATAGACATGTCGACACGCGGTGCCCATTTTTATCTTTCTTCATGCACTTGAAACCGATATATCTCTTTGGTTTCCTCTGGCAGGGTCGTCCATATCTCTTCTGAAATCCTTGCATTGAAGATGTTTGGAGCATCAGGGAGATGATGAAAGCGTCGAAAATAGACGAGGGCAAGCATGGGCCGTACGATTTGTGTGCGATTGGGCATCGCTCTGTGCCAGCACCGCATATCCCGTACGACAATTGAGCCAGCGGGCATCTCTAACTGAAAGGAGGGGAGTGTCGCTGCGCGTTCCTCTTTACAGACGTTATATGGACTGTTGCGTACCGCGGTGTCATCAACGATGAGATGCGAACCCGGCCACACCTCGGTTGCGCCGTTTTCCACTGTAAAATCGACAAGGGGAATGTTAACAACGATTGTTGAGACGGGTAGGGCGAACGGCAGTTCCGGGAAGAGTTGCCCTGAGTCTCGGTGGATCCACTGCGTCTCGGAGCCTGGTACTGTTGTATTGCATCCGTATGGCAGATATGCGAAGATTTTCTCGCCCATTGCCGCTTTGAGCATCGGCATCGCAAACGGGTTGTCGATGATCTGTGCATCCATGAACGGCATTTTAAGCATAGGGTGCTCGCCGTTTTCCGATTCTCTGTTACCATCAAGCACGGCTTGCATCGCAATGTTAACCTCTTCTATCCATTCACGTGGGAGGACGTTTTCAATGACAACTAAGCCGGTTTCGCGTAAGAGGCGCGTGGCGGTGTCAAGGCTTTCTGGGGTGAATTTTTCTTCAGTCCGTTCTTGCACTGAAAGTTCTAGCTTAGGAATATTTACCGTTTTTCCGCTTGTCATCTGCTAAAGTTTCCTTTCTGATTCTTCCTTGCTGGTGAGATGAGGACAGGCCCTTCATGCCAGATGTACGTTGACGAAGAATCAAGTTGTGTTGACGTACCCTGGTTAAGCTGACTCTGGCGATATAGGGACAGAGGAGTTGGGCGGGTGGGAGCCAGCCGAGCCTAATCCCTTTAATCAGCGAAGAATTACTTCGGTATAATCCGAAAAATCCAGGCACGCGTTCCGCGTACATCCACTGCGAACCGTTGTGCAGCCTTTAACGTTTGATGTCGTTTGAGCAAGGTCTCCAGCAGTTGACGTTGGGAGGTAAGCAACACGATACATCCGCGCGGCTTCAGTACGGTCGCAAATTGGCGGAAACAGTGCCGGTATAGATTCATCAGCTGTGAAGCGTTTCCATGTGTGAGACCGAATGGCAAATTACAAACGATTTTATCAACCGTTTGTGCACGAAGCGGTAAGTTACATGCATCCCATTGAAAAAATTGGCGCGGGCGATGCTTACGTCCAAAATTCGTCTGTGTAGCGGCTAACGCGTCTGTGGAAATGTCGCCCCCGATGAGGTAGCGGTAACGTCCAAGTGATGCGCGTTCAAGCAGAATTGTCCCGGCCCCGCACATCGCATCTAAAAACACGTCGTTTGGATGCGGTTGCGAGAGTTTCACCATGCTGTAAGCGAGGGTCGGTTTAAGCGAGGCTGGAATGTGTGCCTGTTTATACGAACGCTGCGCCATTTCGATCGGTGAAAGTCGGATGCTAAGATAGCCGTCGTCTCCATGAATTTCTGCCCAAAAGTCTAAAAGGGGCTGTGCATGAGTCAAATGCCAACCCCGTGCCTGTAATGCTCTTTCAACCACACGCTGCAGGTCTAGTCTCCGGAAATTCCTTTGCCCAGAGAGCCTGCTGGTCACCCGAAACATAACCCGTTTCCCAATTCGTATGCCGGCTTTTCGACAGCACGTGAAGGTCTCACTGAAGTTGAACCGGGCTAAGGAAGTGCTGAGTGCCGTTAGTGAACGACGAGAACGCGTCATCCGGGGAAAGCGTCTAAGGACAAGAAATAGATGTTCCGCAGTCCGCATCGATAGTAGTTCACTCGGTTCTCCTGTATAGTGGAAGAAGATCCGCTGAGGTTTCGGCCCAAGAATCTTCAGTTTTCCTGTATCCCCAAAACGTTCTGTGAGCTCTTGGTGTGCGATTTTTTCTAAGCCTGCAGTAACAATAATAGAATAAAGCATCTGTTTCTCAAATTTTTGTCTTCAAGACAAGTGCTGATAGACGGGGAAGGTTGGGGATTCATCCCCGCTTGCGGAGAGAACTTCCCCAACCGCCGATATGAGATACGCAACGACCTCACAAACCTTACGTTTCTTAATGTTTCTTATTTTAAAGGGCGCTCTGTTGTATTCCTAAGGTTCTGGCCAATTCAAATGGCGATGTAGGAACCGGAATGTGGCTTCGGCGTTAATCATGTGCCCGCCGTTAAAGAATTCGATCTCCGTTTTCTCGGGGATGCCCAATTTAACGTAGAGCCTGCGTACGACAGCGTATTCGTGTGCGACCCATTCATCAGGAGCAACGCCATCATCGTGTCCGCGTTCTACCATAAACGGACGCGGTGCGATGAGTGCTGCCATTTCTCCGTAGTTAAAGGTATTGCCTAAGTCAAATTCGGGCATCTCATATTCACCGGTGAACATGTAGCTATACCGCGAATCAAAGGTAGCATTTTTGACGATCCATTCGTTGAAATCTGCGGAGCAGATGGAACATGCGTAGCCCGCAAGAAGGGCAGGTACCCGCATCGCTGTTTTTCCACCGTAAGAGAGCCCATAAAAACCGATTCTGTCGGCATCCACAAAGGGTTGTTCCGCGAGCCAGTCCAAAGTCCGCTCGTGTTGACGGATAATTAAAGAAAACAGAGACCATTTCAGTGGGTTGGCTTTGCGTTGGATGACGCGGAAGGCATCGGCCCCGATGTACGGGTTTTGTGGAGCATAGACGATAAACCCTCTGTCGGCGAGCTGCGCTGCGTAAGAATGATAGACGGATTCTATCCGAGGATCGGCTGTATCTTGTGGTCTTCCTTCTAAGCCGTGTTGGCAGACGACAACAGGACGTTGTTCATCTTCCTGGAGCCCTTTCGGAAGTAATAATATGCCGTATGCAAACACGCCTTTCCATACGTCAAGTACCACCTCATACCCTTTCCAATGGGGTTCATCATAAAGTAGCCGGGTTCTGGGATTCACTTGTACATCCGGAGGTGGGCACCGCCCGATGACTTCATCCCAGAAGTACCTTTTTGCATCGGTGCAGCTTTCTTGCCACCGGAGAATTGAAGTGGTATCGGTATTATTCCAGAAGAATTTTTGTCTGTGCGCTGCGGCTTCCCGCAAAAACCGTTGTGTCACATTCACGAGCTGCATAAATTGGCGGTGGTGCCGTGCATCTTCGTCAAAAGCGTTATGTGAACTGTTCTGGTGGTGTGTCGGTGTGATGCTCGTCTGATCGATATTCGCGTTTTCAACGTCGAGTGCGTTGAGCAAGATAGTTAACGTCTCATCGGCACCGGGTAATGGGTTTTGAGGTAATATAAGGCGGAGTGCATCCTCAGTTCCGAGTTTTAGGTAAAAGTGCTGCGCTCGGTTGATTTCTGCTTTCACAGAATCCAGGGGTGGTGAAACGAGTTGCCCTGGTGCCGCGCCTCCTCTACCGGAGCGGACTGGTGGAGGTCCGGCGACTTCTGGACCGCGGCTGGCTTCAATAATTAATGGACGCGGTGCGATGAGACTCGCGATTTCAGCGTCCCCAAATTCGTGGAGGAGCCCCCAGACGTTTCGATAGATGGGCTCTTGCCATACTGCCTCCCGCGACTCAAAATAGCCGCTTACTGCTGTGGTTTTAATTCGTGTATCCGCTGCTGCGCTATAGAGGGCAATCAACCCACCTTCACCGTAACCGATGATGCCGATGCTATCGTCAGCAAGTGACATCCAGTCGACTAACGCCCTCACTTTCTGTACTTCGTAGCCGATGATGTGCCTTCCCAATTCAAACGCCATCCGGTAGATAAATTCGCGATGGGGTTGGTTTGTCATCGCCCCAAGCGTTGGATTCCCTGAAGAGGTATCCGCACGGTTAATTAAGAGTGGGACGACAACGCGACATCCGGCCTCTGCCAAACGTCGTGCAAACTGGGCGCGTGTAGGAAGTTCCTTCGTGATACCGGCGATTGCCTCTGGTGTACAATCCGCATCGGGCAGCGCGATGATTTGGGCAATAGGTTCTTTTGCCGGCTCCAAGAGCAGTCCTTCACCCTCTACATCGTCAAAAACAGTCCATCGGACACGGTAGACACTATAATTCTCCGATTTTTTTATATGCACAGACGGTGAAATAGAACTTGTGAGCGTATCAGGCTGCGGTTTCGTCGCTACCGCTACATAGGTAAGTGACGCAATCGGGACTCTCTCATCGATGCATCCGATTCGTTTTATGAAGCGGTATCTGTTTGGTTCAACAGATGCTTGATATGCGCGATGGGAACTGTAATCCCGATGCCACAATGCCTCGCGTTGCACAATTGATGCCGCAGTTGCTTGTGTTACATAGGCATTCAGTCCCTCAACCATTTGTGAAGCCAGGTCACCTTCTGTAGTTAAGCGTTTTGTCCCAGATAAAAAGTCCATTTCTTATCCCCTGTCTATAGATTACCTTTTACCTGCCAATTTTTGACGAGAACCGGACAGGCTGCATCGGTTCTATTTATGGGCCTACTAAACCGAGCCCTCCGCTTTTAACGCCGTGACTTCATCATCTGATAGACCCAAGACTGCTGTCAAGACCTCGTTCGTGTGTTCACCGAGGTTTGGTGCAGGCGAATCGACGGAAGCGGGCGTTTCAGAGAGCTTGATGGGTACTCCCGGCACTTCAACGACACCGGTAATACGGTGTGCTACCTGAGTTATCATCTCGCGTGCTTGCACCTGGGGATGCGTAACCACCTTATCCATTGCATTGATGGGACCACATGGAACCCCGATGTTACCGAGAGCCTGAACCCATTGCTCTGTTGTCCGCTGCTGCAGAATCTCTGAGAGAATTGGTGACAGTTGGCTGTGATTTTCCGTCCGGTCAGCGTTCGTGCGAAAAAGCGGATTTGAGATGAGTTCTTGCCGCATGACATGCTCACAAAACTTTTTCCATAGGGTATCGTTTCCGATGGCGATAATAACATAGCTATCTGCGGAGGCGAATGCTTCAAATGGGGTTATGGCTGGGTGCCGGGTTCCGAGCGGCTGTGGAACGTCTCCTGTTGCGAAATAACGAACAACTGCATTCTCTAACACGGCGACGAGGCTATCCAACATAGCGACATCCACAAGTTGTCCTTTTCCAGTCTGGTTTCGGTGATGGAGCGCGGACAGAATTCCGATTGTCGTGAAGAGTGCTGCGGTAATGTCGCTAATTGAGGTACCTACGCGCACCGGCGCGCCCTCCGGTTCACCTGTGATGCTGATAATGCCACCCATACCTTGGATAATCATATCGTACGCGCCTTGTTGTGCGTAAGGGCCTGTCTGCCCGAATCCAGAACATGCGGCATAAATCAGCGATGGGTGTGCTTTTTTGAGGGCATCATAATCTAAACCGAGTTTTGTCATCGTTCCCGGACGGAAATTTTCGACCACAACATCGCACTTTTTGAGAAGTTGCTTGAATAGCGCATGCCCTCGTTCGCTTTTGAGATTGAGCGTCACGCTTTGCTTCCCGCGATTCACGCTCATGAAATAGAGGCTAAACCCGTTTTTGAAGGGGCCGAAATTCCGGGCTTCATCTCCCTGCCCTGGTTGTTCAATCTTAATGACTTGAGCACCCAGATCTGCGAGAAGCATGGTTGTATACGGGCCAGCGAGAACCCGGGTGAGATCTAAAACTTTTATTCCGTTCAATGGGCTGGCCATCGCTAATTTCTCCGATGCGTTCGGCTTTTCGTTGGGAACTTCTCCCTGCAAAGCAGGGCGAATTCCTTTAAACTGGAGAAAGTTCTTCGCCAATAATTAATCGATATGCCTCTCGGTATTTGTCACTCGTTTTAGAGATAACGTCGTTAGGCAGTTCGGGGGCAGGTGGCTGCTTATTCCATCCGATTTTAGAGAGATAATCCCGAACGAATTGTTTGTCAAAACTCTGTTGGGGTTTACCGGGTTGATAGTCGACTGCTGGCCAAAAACGTGATGAGTCTGGCGTGAACACTTCATCGATTAGAATCAGATCTCCGTTACATTGCCCGAATTCAAATTTGGTATCACAGAGAATGATTCCAGCGTTTTCAGCGTGCTCGCTTGCGGCTCGGAAGAGTGTAAAACTGGCATCAATGAGTCGGTTTGTGAGCACAGTGCCTACGGTATCCTGCATCTGTTGGATAGAGATGGGTTCGTCGTGTTCACCGTGTTCCGCCTTCGTTGTTGGTGTAAAGAGTAACTCTGGAAGTTTCTCCGACTCACGAAGGCCTGCTGGGAGTTTTTGCCCACAAATCTCGCCTGTCTTTTGATATGAAGCCCACCCGGAGCCTGCGAGATAGCCGCGAACGACGCACTCGACATCAATTCGTTCCGCTTTCCGGACAAGCATTGAGCGACCTGTTAACAGTGCCTCGTCAACATGTAGCGCCTCCGGATAGTCGGAAACGTCTGAAGAAATCAGGTGGTTTGCCAGAGTAGATTCTGTGTAATTGAACCAAAATTTGGATAGCCCTGTTAGGACTCTGCCTTTGTCCGGGATGCCGTTCGGCAAGACGACATCAAAAGCGGAAATCCGGTCTGTAGAAATAATGAGGAGTTCATTCCCCAGGTCATAAAGGTCACGCACCTTGCCACGGTGCGTTGGCGTGAAGTGTGTTAAACCTGTAGATGTGAGTACGTTTTGAGCCATAAGTGTTTGCTCCTATTCCTATAATACCAAATTATCCCGATTCGTCTCTGTTGGCCGTTTCCGTCCACTGTCGGCTGGAGTGCAGCTCGCTTACTCATGATTGGGCCGGCCGAGGCTGCCCTAGCGAGCTCGGCACAGCAACGTTACTGCTAAAGCACTTAACCCTTTAATAGACGAACATAGGATAAGACGAAAATAACCAAATCGGTTTAAATTTATTTGGTGTTATTTTGAAGCAGCCTATTGAGAATGAGTGCAGCCCTATTTTCTGAATCAATTTGGAGTGCGTTGTCAATTTCTTGTTTGGCTGTCAGATTTTCACCGAGATAGTAGTAACATGCGGCTTTGAGCGCGTACAAGTCGGCATTTGAGTCATAGTCGTGCCGAAAAAGATATTGCGTGTCAGCGTTCAAAGCATTGTCAATAGTACGGATGGCCGCGCTGAAATCGGAGGCATCCTTCTGCCGCAAATAAAGTACATTTGCGAGTCCAACCCATGCATCTGCATTCGCGTCATCAAGTTGAACGGCGTTTTGGAACGCTTCCTGTGCAATTGGAATTGTTAAAGATAAGCTAAGATGGCTCCAGCCGACACCGTTGTGTGCATCTGCGAGTGTGTCATCAAAATTCAGGGCGCGTTCAAAACTGAGCAGCGCTTGTGGATAGTCGCCTGCGGCATAAAAATCCCATCCGCTTTCGACATGCCTGATGGCAGTCGGCGTATCGTTATCCGTATCGCCAGAACAACTCATAAAGATGAAGAGGCATATCAGTGATGCAAATTTCATAGAGACACACTGCATAGGTTTACAAATCCTTTTTCAGGGTTGCCAAGAGGGGGCTTCGGAGTGCTAACGCCACCGCCACCGCATTTGCTATTATACCAAATCCTAAAATCAGAAGCAAGGTAATTATGAGTGAGGGCCACGGGAATGCTGGAAAATACCCTTGTGTGCCGAGGACAGAGACAAGTCCTGCCAGCGTACCGATGAGCATTCCAACAACGAGGAGGAAACTGCTCTCAACGAATAACATTCGCGACAGTAGCTGCCTCCGGAAACCGAAAGCCCTGAGGGTTGCTAACTCGCCCCGGCGTTCAATGACGTTTCTAAACAATACGAGTGCTAAACCGAAGGTGCCGAGGATAATACCGAAGCCGCCGAGGCTCTGGAATGTTGAGATATAAGCGTTTGTAACGCCTTGATAATTGGCGAGCCGTGCTGATGCCGACGTAACATCAAATCCGTAATCCCTCAGCGTTTTTTCTAAAATTGCTGCCGTTTCTTTTCGAAATTCCGGCGGGGTTTTGATTAAAAAATAGCGATACCCGCTTTGACTCGGAAAGAGCCTGATGAAATGCGATTCCGAGATAATCAACTGGCTTTGGAAGAGGCTGTTTTGGATGGTGTGAAGGTGCAAACCGAGTGGGTTCCCGAATTCGTCTTCAATAAGCAGCGGCTCCTCCGGATTATGATGTAATACCCAACGGATTGAGTTCTCGTCAGCAAGAGCATAGACTCTATCACCCTCTTTTTTCAACTCATGCCAGTGCGAGGACCGGGGCCAGGCGGATTTCTCCAACGCGCGAGCAGAAACGCCTAAAATTTGCGGTTTCTGCGGTTGGTAGAGGTTGAGACAGCTCACATCCTCTCCCGGAAGAACTCGGAATGGGATGACTTCCGAGTTGCTGAGGAGTTGCGCGTCCCTTTCCGAGAAGCCCAATTCGAACCGCCCCGCTGACGTATTCAGACTATGGTGGAGCGGACTATCAGATTCCGCTACGAAGGTGTATTCTGTCTCCGGCGGGGCATCTTGCCGATTTACACCCACGGCGACGATGATACAACAGGCTAAGCTCACCATCACAACACAGCCTTTACTGTGCCCGGGCTGTCTCGCAGCGTTTTTGAGCGTAAAACGGAGACGACTGAAACGTTTTGCAACCTTTTGCGAGTTTAGCCACCGGCCAAACGCGCCCCATCCTAATGTGATAACCGAGGATGTATATGCAAGCAATTGGAAAACCGGATGTTCTAACAACGATGTGCCCAAATTAGTGAAGAATCCTACTCCGAAGCCGATAGCGACTCCAATCATGCCTATAACCAGTCCCATTATAATGATTCTGCTGCGGCTTGGTAATTTGACGTTTTGAGATTTTGGTTTGTGACTTCTATCAGCAAAATCAGTTCCACCGGCGAGGAGTGAAGCGGTCTGAGAATTTCCGAGTTTCTGAACGGTCTGGTAAATCGTAAATAGAACGACAGCGAGTGCTATCGATATTCCTGTGAACAACGTACTGCCCTGCATGTGGAATGTCACAAAGGGTGTCCCAATCGCTGGCAGCCACCAAGTGCGTAAGCCATACAGCATCAGTTGTGTGTATGCAATCGCAAACGCACATCCGAGCAGGCTGCCGAGTCCTGCTATGATACCTGTTTCAATCAGGAAGCGACTGCGTATTTTGGCAAGTGGGTACCCTAGGGCACGGAGGATACCTATTTCACGCGAACGTTGCTCAACGCCAATTTGGAAGAGCATCCGAATCAGAGAGGCGACAGACAAGATAATTAAGATACTCAGACTGCTAAACAGCATGCCAAAATCTGTTGTCCCTTCAGATGCTTGTAGTCCTGCCGCGCGCGGTGCTAAAAATTGAAATCCGATCTGTTCAGGCTGATTTTTTTTGAGAAATTCGGTTTCAAACAGTTCCCGCGTTGCATGGCATTCAAGGTTCGGGGCAGGTTGCATCCGAATGCCGGTGAGGTTTCCGAATCTATTTTTCCAGAGACGTTGCGCGGTCTTTAGCGAAATGAATGCCTTCGGTGTTGCCCGGTATTCATCCCAATATGCCTCGTCTTTCTCGCGAATCAGTGTGTAATCAATCGGAAAAGGGGCATCCCAATTGGACATATCGGTGGTAGCGTGAATGCCTGGAAATTCGGGTATGAGGCTTGTATCTGCGGCGAGCCCATGGATTGGGGTAATCGCTTTCAATCGGAATAGTGCGGTTTGAGTGGTGTATTGTTCCGCTGCGCCGGTGCGATAATAGGAGATTTCAACGCTGTCGTCCACTTCTACACCGAGGTCCGTTGCTGCCCAGGTATTTAGGATAATTTCATTGTCGTCAAGTGTAAAAAAGTTGCGAGATAGGTATTCTTTTTCACTCCTTTCAGGAGTGAAAAGATTACTTTTTACTCGCAACCCCACTAGGTCATGTTCTGCAGGTAGCATGCCAAGGATAGTGGAGTACGGCAGGGTTTTACCGTTAGCCGTTATGGTATTCGCGAAGTATGTCAACGTTGGGAGTGTCGGAATGCCGTTTTCTGCGGCAATCGATAGCGCGATATCGGAGAGTTGTGGCTTGATAAGGTAGTGCTGACTTTGCAAATCGAAATGGTTTTCATGTTCATGAATTTTCAGACCGAGCACGTCTAATGTTAACGCAAACGCGTCCGGTGAAAAGGCTTCCGGCTCTGATGTAAATAGTGCGTTCACTTTGCCAGTTTGTCCGAGTGCGTTTTGCAGAACAGGGAGTGCAATAAATGCATTCAAAGGGAGACTTTGATGTGCACGAAGGCTGAACCTACCTGCATTCTGGGTGGGTACAATGTCGCTGACAATTAAACGGAGAGTTTGGATGACTTCAGATGTTTCGCGGCGGCCGAGGAGAAATTCGGGTGAGATACCGACTGATTGTGGAAAATGGACCAAGAGTGTGTCGCCTACCTGCACGTTCAATTCGGTTTGAAGTGCGGTATTAATAGCAATGCCTGGGAACGGTTGTCCAGAGGTGTAGGTTAGGTTCGGCGTGTGTGGATTTTCCCACAACTGAAAGAAATCCTGATTTATCCCATGTATATTAACCTTTGCGGCCCGGGTTTGCATTTCAGGTACAACAACTGTGCCGTTCAGCAGTACTGCAGGCACCATGTTCGGGCGGTTGATTAATTCGGGGGCGAAAAACAGATCTGCGAGCATCGCGTGTTCAATCGTGCCGAGTCTTTCCAACGTAACGGCTTTGAGGCTACCGCGTACAGAATCGCCGACGAGCAGGGCACCTCCAAGGACACCGGTTGCTACTGCAGTGCAAAGCGCGACGGTCAAATGAATCTGCCAAAAATGTTTGAGGGATGCCCAAAACGTCCACATAATTTATTTTTTTTCGGATTTTTCGTCTACAGGAGCCCCTAACAAGGCTGCTGCTTTTGATAAGTCCTTTACAAATCTCGTCAGAGCCGTCTGATGTTTAGATTCATTAGTTAAGTGATAAAAGAGACCTCACCTGCGCGCTCGTACGGTGCCGGTACCGTCGGCAAGTTCCAGATGATACTGAAAACGGGCAGCGAGCTCCAGGTGATGTGTCACAACAATTAAGATATTCTGTTCCACGTTGTGCATCTCAAAAAGCACATTGGCGACAGTCTCGGCGGTGGTGTTATCGAGATTCCCGGTTGGCTCATCACATAGTAGGATGCCCGGACGGTTGATGAGTGCACGCGCAATCGCAACACGTTGACGTTCCCCGCCAGAAAGTTCTGCTGGCCGATGCGAGAGGCGATGCATCAATCCGACGCGTTGGAGAAGTTCCTTGGCACGTTGTGTCGAGCCCGTCACTTGTTTAAAGGCAAGCGTAGGAACCAGAACATTTTCAAGCACGGAGTACTGCGGCAGCAGATAATGCTCCTGAAACACAAATCCAATCACTGCGTTGCGGTAACGTGCCAATTCCCGGTCTGAGAGTGAAAAGGTGTCTAGGTTGTTAATCTCGACGCGTCCGTTTGAAGGTGCCTCTAATGTGCCAAGGATGTGCAGCAGTGTGCTTTTCCCAGAACCGGAGGGTCCGGTGATTGCGACAGATGCCCCCTTATCGAAGGCAAACGAAATATTGCGCAGGACGTGGGTCTTCCCGAAATCCTTGTAAAGATTGTAAACTTTCAGGTTTGTTGTTTGGACGGTAGGCATAGGTTTAGGTAGCATTGACAACTATCTGATTTAAGATAAATTGGGGAATCGGTATCGCGCGTAACTTTTCACCTGGGTTACACACGCAGCAGACCGTCGTGAGTTCTCCGCGCGCTATAGCCTCACCCTTACACGTAAAATTGAATTGATAAGTGAGGGACTTCCTGCCTTTTTTAGCCACGGATACCTCAATGTCTACCTCGTCTTCAAACCGCAGTGGACCGAGATATTCGCAGGTGGCCGCGAGTCGCGGCCATCCAATTTTATCGCCATTCCATTCAGTTGCAACACTGGTGCCGAGGCTCCGTAAGAATTCATGCTCTGCGGTTTCCATGAAGACGAAGAATCGTGTAAAATGCACAATACCGGCCATATCCGTATCCGCAAATTCTATTTTTCGTTTGGTTCGGTATACTGCAGCCATTTTTTTTGTCTATTGGAGTACCATGAAGGCGGCTGCTTTGATAACACCTATACAAATCTCGCCAGTGGCAGGATAGGTAGTCTATGCGTGTCCTGAAGGACACGCTTGCACTACCTTTACCTGCCACCCGCTGGGAGCCGCTTTAGGCTGTGTTAATCACATTAGGTGTGCCTCACATTTTAGGGAAATCTGGAACGTTTTCATAGAAGCTCCATGATTCGGCGTAGATTCTCCAATGCCCGTCAGCCGGGTCGACCATTAAATTTAACTTCTTCGTTCCGTAATCAGAGTAAGCAGGGCGGGTTCCCGATGCAGGAGTTCCCGTGAATTTTTGTAAGAATTTGACATCTGCGACGGCGGTGTCGCCGTTAACCTGCAAATTAGAGATTGTAACTTGTATATCGGCGTACATCCTATTCAGTTTCTTCATCTTCTCCTGCAGCTGTGATTTGGTGAGGTAGGTGGGTGTCCCTTTTCCGCCGCCTCGGATAGTGACACGAGTGATTTGTGCCTTGTCTGCATAGAGAGACATATAGGTTTTAAGGTCTTTGCCTTCCCAAGCGGCTTGCCATTTTCCGAGAACCTGTCTCACCTTAAGTTGGGTATCTACAGGTGCGTTCCCATCGAAGGCCCCATTGGGTTTTCCTGCCGATTCGGACGTGGGTTCATCGTACGCTGCCACGGCTTCAGAGGTTGGAACAGAATCCTTGATTTCATCGTTAATCAACCTCCATTTCCGAAAGAAAAACCCTTTTTTCTGTATAGTAAGCGTGCGCGAATGCGTTTCAATTGGGTCACCGTCATCGTACAAGGTCACAAGGATATTGTCAACGATGTGTCGGTTTTTGTGCCGCGGGACGGCGACATAGGTGGCCTGCGACAAGTCGACGATAGGGGATTGGGCCATCATGCTGTTCGCACGTTGGAATTCCGCTTTGCGTTTGTTCCGGGTAGATTTATCCCAAAGTTTTTCATATTTCTTGGCATCTTGGGATTCCAGAGCATTTTTCCAGTCCTTAACAAGCAGCACAACTGGGCTGTTGGGTGGCTGTATGGTACCGGATTGTGAGTCAGGTTCAGGTGTCGTTGGAACTGTTGCCAGTTGTTGTCCGACTATCTCATCCTTGATAATTTTCCACCGTTTTTGGAGAATTCCCTTCTTTTCGATAAGGAGGTTCCGTACTTGCTGTTGGGATTCGCCTGGCAGCCGGACAATGACCTGTATCCCTTCAATTCGTAAACGATTGGTATATCGTGCTACGCTGCGCTGTTTGATGGTGCTATCGCGGAGGTGCACCTCAAATTTGACTGTTCCATTCGCCTTGAGGTATTGTGCGGTTTGGTTATAAACCTGCGACTGCTTCCGGCGTGTACTTGAAACCCAAAGTGCATCATATTTTTTGAGTTCGCCGGATTCTAGTGCACTTTTCCAACGCGCCAAAAAAGCATTCGGTGCCTCGCTTGAACGCATTGAAACGACAATCAAAACAAAACTGACGAGTAAGATACCTGCTATTGCCCCGCCCCATATCAAATTAGGTGAGATATTGAATTTCTGTGGGTTGTTTTGTGCGGTTTGGGAGCCGTTCATGGACTCATCTCCTTGCGCTTTTTGTACGAAGACGTTGTTGCAAGAGGTAGCGCTCTCATCAGGGCCTTCTTGCGTCGATAGTTGTAAGTCCTCAGTGCCCTAAAAATTGGGGACATCTTCGTAGATTTGCCATCTTTCGTTATGGATTTTCCATTCGTTGCCAACTGTATGCATCCAGACTTCGCGTATCCAAATATTGTACAAGGCTGTTGCGTTTTCGTCTGCTGCCTCTTTTACTAAGCGACTCATGCGGTAAATACCGATGACGCTTTCTCCTTCAACCTCGGTTCGGGCACTGTTCTTGTTCCAAGTATGCGCGTTCATCTCGCGAAGATTGGCTTCAAGTTGTCCACGGTCGATTTTGGAGCGATTCTCTTTACTTTCACGAATCACCACTTTATCAGTGATGCTATTTGGTGCATAGTAAGTGAGATGGGTGGTGAGGTTTTTGCGGCTCCATGCCGTGTCCCACCGGCTGAGCGCGGCCTTGCCTGCAGTAATCTGCTCCGTGGACAGGGAGGTTCGCCCTGTTCTGACAGGCTGGTTCTGTTGTTGGCTTTGGACATAGGCGCGCGCCTCACGTGCTTTCTGTTTGAGGTAGTCCTCATGAGCAGCGGCAGCACTACGCTGGTTTGCCTTTTCAAGTTTCTCAGTATAGATTTGTGCTTGTTCGCGCAACTGTTTCCTGAGGGATTCCATCTCAGCGATTACTGCACGTTTCTGCTGCCCTTCTTCGCGAATCATTGAATCGGCGACTTCAAGCTTGTGCCGGAGTTCAGCGATTTCTTTGCCGTAACCCCGGATTTCAGACTCCATCCGCTGGGCGCGTGTCTGAATCCCTTCTAAATTCTCTCTGAGCGTTCCAACCTGTTTCTTGTACGTTTGTTGGTTACTGCTAAGTTCACGTTTCTCTTTTTCAAGTTGATTCAGTGTCTGTAGTAGCTGTTTTTCATCAAGACGGAGTTGCTGAACCTGCTTTTGTGCGGTTGCGAGTTCTTCTACTTTAGAAGAAAGTTGCTGGCTGAGTTTGTTCGCAGCGATGCCTTTCTCGAGAATCTGTGCATTCAATTCTGCGTTTTTCTCTGCGTTGATAGCCTGCCGGTGCGCGAGCATTGCATCAGCAAACGCTTGGTACGCGAGGCGAAGTGCTTCACTTCCGTTTTTATCGGTGAGTGCCGTTTTTGCATCCGTCAGTTTCCCTTGCGCTGCTGCAAATGCATCCGGCGCAAGCGAAGGTGCGTTAGCTTCATGTGCAGATTCAATAGCAGTTTCAGCTTGAAGGATTGCTGATTCTACATCCATCGGCTCAATGCTTCCCAGCTGTGCCCCACAGCCTACAATGTAGTTTGAGATAAAAAGCAATATTACCAGAGGGGCGTAAAACGTAGCATGCGCAACAGCCGCGCGAAAACACAGTTTAATAGCTGCATTAAGCTTGAAAAGGACTTGATTCTTTAGCGCGATGTAGCCTTTCATGTCGTGCCTCCTTTTTTTACAAACGGTGCTACCCGATATCATGGGGCAGCAATGGACGAATTAACTTTATGAGCAAAACGTCAATTTTACGGTTTGGTTTCTTTTCGTCGTTATTAAAAAACGGATAATGCCAAAATTTCGGGTGGAACGCTGGCTGTTTTCATTTCAACCAGCGCGTCTTTAATCACAGCAGCTCTTGTCGTCCCGACACCTTCAACTGCCTCTAATTCATCGACGGTTGCACTATAGATAGCTTCGAACGTTTTAAACTTTTGAACGATATTTTCAATAATACGCATGGAAATGCGTGGAATCTGGTTCAGTATGCGATATCCGCGAGGGATAAGACTTTCTGACGTATGGGTTGTATCGGCGGAATACCCTAAAGTTTCGCAGACATGGCTCCGGTTTGCCAGGTTATTTGGCTCAAGGTGCAGAATCTTTTCAAAAGCGTAATATGCATCGTCCTGGTTTTCGTGATAGTAGTCTTTAATAACGAGGAAGCCGCGTTCAATTTCAGTTGTGAATTCGGATGGGGTGAGTTGTAAAGAGCGGGCTTGGGTCCCTAATTCAACGCGGTATCCATTTAATTCGGACTGTGTACGGCGGACGTGTTCACATAATTGTATCATTGTGACAACATCAGCCAATGTGACGGTCCCGCTTAATTCTGCCCAATTCAAAATAGCTTCAGCGTTCTGCATCGCTTTCCTGTACTGACTAAGGGCGAGCATGGTTTGATTCGCACATGAAATGAGAACGGAAGGTTCTCGGAAAATGTAACGTTGATTCCTGAGATATAAAGTCAGCGTCTGCCGGCTTCGCGAGACCGTGAGCACCATGTGTCCGGTCTGTTTTGCGAATTTATCTGCGGCTCGATGCCGGAGCCCTGTTTCATTTGACATAATAGCCGGATTTAACCTGAGCGTTACATTGGCTCGGATAATCCGTTTCATGTCCTCAGAAAGCAAGATTGCGCCATCCATCTTTGCCAATTCATACAACCGCATCGGGGTATACCCTGAATTAATCCGGAATCCACCTTCTGTTAAATCCAGAATTTCTGGTGTATCACCAACGACAATCAACCCGCCTTTTTTTCCTTGGATAATGTAGTCGATGCCTTCCCTGAGGGCGGTCCCCGGTGCCAACAACTTTAACGTCGCAACCCATTCACGTTCTTTCTGATTGTCAATCGAGATGTTCTGCACCGTGCCTACCTCCTATTTATATAGAATATACTATTTAAAGCAGGATGTCAACCCAATTTTAGAGAACTGTTACACACCACAAAAATTTGTTTGACTTTACAGGTAAATAAGGATATAATACATATAGGATTTACCCAAAGAACCCCTAAATTCGGGTAAGTCCATTCTGTAAGCACTACGCAGAAAAGCGTAACTACCGCGAGCGGTTTGTATTAGTGCTGGCGCTGTGACTTTCATGTTATTATTCAAGATACTGTTTTAGTTGTTCATATTGTATTTTAAAATTGGAGAAAACGAAATAATATGCGAATAGGTTTATTAGGTCCCTGTGTTTTAATGCTCTTCTCGTGCAGCGGCGAACCGCTCCCGACTGTAACGATTGAAACTGATAAAGGGAACATCGTCATTGAGCTCTATCCGGATGCTGCACCGGTGACAGTGGCGAACTTTGCAAAACTGATTCAGGCGGAATTCTATAACGGTTTGACGTTCCATCGCTACGCACCGGGATTCGTTATACAAGGCGGCGACCCGGACGGCACCGGGCGTGGTGGCCCTGGGTGGACAATCCCTGGCGAATTCCAAGATCCGACCTTACGTGAGAAGATGCCACTGCATGAAAAAGGTGTCGTCGCAATGGCACGTACTCGGAATCCTGACTCTGCTGGAAGTCAATTTTATATCTGCCTTAACTCAGATCCGACGGGGTACGCCCACCTCAACGGCAGCTACACAACCTTCGGACGCGTCATCAAAGGGATGGATGTGGCGGATGTACTGCGCCAAGGCGACGTGATGCAGAAAGTAACGATAGAAAATTATACTGATGCCCGATAGCCATACACGCGCTTGGACTCATGGACCCCGGTTAGAAACGTTAATGATAGAAGGAGAGGAGAACGGAACTATGGAAGAATGGAAACGTCTTGTTAGGGATACTGTGAACACGCCTGAGAAGCTCGCCGCTGCCCTCGATGTTGATGTGGAGGAGATGCGGCGGATTCACAAGGAATTCCCGATTCGTATCAATCCATATTATCTCAGCCTGATAGAGAAGCCCGGCGACCCGATTTGGAAACAGGTAGTTCCAGACACGCACGAATTGATTAGTACCGGTGTGGAGGACCCGCTCCACGAAGAGGACGATAGCGAGGTGCCGAACGTCACGCATCGGTATCCGGACCGAGCGCTCTTTTATGTCAACTATATGTGTCCGATTTACTGTCGTTTCTGTACCCGGAAACGAAAAGTGGGAGATCCGCATTCAATCGCTGAAAATAACATTGAGACCGGGCTCGCCTATATCCGAGCACATCCGGAGATACGAGATGTTATTATCTCCGGGGGGGATCCGCTCATGCTAACGGATAAGAAGATTGAATATATCGTTAGCGGGTTGAGAAATATAGAGCATCTGGACATTATCCGGATCGGTTCCCGGGTACCCGTGACTTTGCCCCAGCGAATTACGCCCGAATTGTGCACGATTTTGAAGAAATATCATCCGTTTTACATCAACACACATTTCAACCATCCACGGGAAATCACACGAGAGACAGAGGAGGCGTGTGGTAGGTTAGCCGATGCCGGCATTCCACTGGGGAACCAGACGGTCTTGCTGAAGGGCGTGAATGACACACCGAAAGTGATGGTAGAACTGATGAAAGGGTTGTTACGCATCCGCGTAAAACCCTACTATATCTATCAGGCGGACCTCGTTGTCGGCACAGATCATTTCCGAACGGCTGTTAAAACAGGTTTAGAAATCGTGGCGGCCTTGCGTGGACATATTTCTGGACTCGGGGTTCCGCACTATGTCGTTGATGCCCCCGGCGGTGGCGGGAAGATCGCCCTCATTCCGGATCCCGTTGTAACCTTTGATGACGATGAAATCCAACTGCAGAATTACGAGGGTAATGTCTACAGTTATCCGAGCACGCCTTTTTATGATGAGGATTGGTAGTGCAGCAGGATAACCCGTCTAAGTGTGTCAAATTCAAACACGCGAACGTCTTCTTATTTTTATACTTCCCCATAAATCAATAGAGCTAGCATGGTGAGAGTACACTGAGCGTTTTCCGAATCAGCTCAAATGAGTAAGTAAAGTACCACATTTGCCATTGATTCGGGATGCCCTAAATGTAGCAGGGGTAAGCACCGTAGCGAATTTAGTAGATTCTACTTTGATGCGCCGGCGTGAACGTTTACATTGACAAAAAAGGAGAAATCTAATGCGATTTCAATCGACTTTTTGCGTTTGTCTCATCTTAATGAGTGTTTACTGCCTCCCGGTATCTTCCCAGGAAGCCGCACAAACCACCACAGCTGAGGTAACACAAACGCTCTCAAAAAAGAAAAAAGAATTTGAAGATTTTGACAAGGTTACTGAAGACACTCAAAGTTACCAAGGTTTTTTCAATCTATATAAAAAGAAAGAGAATCTGTATTTAGAGATTCAACCGTCGCAATTAGATAAACCTTTTTTATGCATGATGAGCATCGCACGAGGGCTTGGCTCTGGCTACCTGCTCTCAGGCATGACGTTGGATGATTGGTTACTTGTGTGGCGGCGTGTTGGCGACCGTGTGCATCTGGTACGAAAGAATGTGCGATTTCGTGCTACGACAGGGACACCGATAGCGGAAGCGGTTGACTTAGGTCATAATGATTCTGTCCTGTTTTCCGTGAAGATTGAAAGTATCCATCCGCAACGTAAGAGCCTTTTGGTAAATATCTCCGCAGTCTTTATATCTGACTTACCGCCTTTGGCCGGTAGTATCGGTGGGAATGCGCGATTTGACAAAGCCCGTAGCACCTGGGGAACAATCAAAGCGTTTCCGAAGAACGTTGAACTTAGGGTTGAAGCTGTGTATGCGGCGAGTGGTTCTCGGACAACAATTCCGGACAGCCGTGGCATCCAGTTGACGATACACTACAGCCTTGCTAAACTGCCCTCAAACAACTATCGTGCCCGCATCGCTGACGACCGTGTAGGGCATTTTATGACGGTGGTTAAAGACTATTCGGTTCAGACGAGCGATGAGCCGTTTGTGCGCTACGTTAACCGTTGGCACTTGGAGAAAGCAGACAAAAAGGCGAAGTTGTCCCCGCCTAAGGATCCGATTATCTTTTATATTGAAAAAACGGTGCCGCATCGTTTTCGCCCGTATGTCCGGCAGGGCATCTTGGAATGGAATAAGGCATTTGAAAAAATAGGGTTTGTGGATGCGATAGAAGCACGGATTCAACAGGATTATGAGGATTGGGATCCGGAAGATGCACGATATAACACGATTCGCTGGGTGGTTGGTGCCGGCTTCGCAATCGGTCCTTCTCGCGTGAATCCTTTGACTGGACAGATACTCGATGCAGATATACTGATCGGTGAAAGCTGGACGAGATATTGGCAGCGCGAGTATACGACTTTTTTTGATGAGGTGGAGCATGAACGTGAGCACCCAATCGATTCCTCACATTTCGTTTGTCAGAAGGCAGCAGGGCTCGCACAGCAGATGAATTTCATGGCGACCGTGCTGATGGTACGCGGATTGACAGGCGAGGATGGCGAAATACCGGAGGAGTACATCGGTCAAGCCCTAAAAGCGTTGACTATGCACGAGGTCGGACATACCTTGGGATTGCGCCACAATTTTAAAGCGAGCACAATATTTTCGCTGGATGAGCTGCATAAGAGAAAGGGGCAGGCACTCCTGGGTTCGGTCATGGAGTACGATGCAGTGAATGTCGCGCCTGAGGGCAAAAAACAGGGCGACTACTACACGTCGACGATTGGCCCCTGGGACTATTGGGCGATTGAATACGCCTACAAACCGGTGGATGCGAGCAGTTCTGAGGGGGAATTAGTAGAATTGGGTAAGATTGCTGCACGCGTTGCCTCACCGGAATTGACGTATGGGACAGATGGAGACGCTTCCTGGTACCGGTATAGAGACTTAGATCCGTTAGTGAACCGCTGGGACCTCGGTGCGGATCCGCTAGAATTCGCGAAACAGCGGCGTGAGATAGTCGCCGGACTGTGGGACGAGATTACGGATAAGGTCACAAAAGAGGGGATGGGCTATCAACGCGTCAGGCGTGCGTTCGGCACACTGCTAGGTCAATATAGTCGTGCGATGTTTCTCGCGAGCCGCTATGTTGGTGGTCAGTACCACCATCGCGATCATCGCGGCGATGAAAATGGGCGGTTACCGTTCGTGCCGGTTCCAGCCGCGAAACAACGCGAAGCGCTGCAATTTCTTAAAGAGTACGCGCTATCCGATAAAGCGTTCGATTTCCCGCCTGAACTGCTGAACAGTCTCGCGATTACTCGTTGGAGTGATTGGGGCTCGGATAGCCGGAATAGCAGCCGTTTGGATTACCCCGTGCATGACGTTATCCTAAGGAATCAGGCCCAAATCCTGGCCCGGTTACTTTACCCATCGGTACTGGCACGCGTTCAGGATACGGAGCTCAAGTTTGCTAAGGACGCATTTACATTGCCAGAACTTTTTGATGGCATTACGGATGCGGTTTGGGTAGAGCTGGAAGGCGGGATTGGTCTTCAGCAGTGGTCTAATTCGGAGGCGTTTATCTCCAGTTTCCGTCGTGGATTGCAGCGTGAACATTTGAAGCAGCTGATAAAGTTAGTATTAGATGCCGATAGTGGCACGCCTGAGGATGCCAGATCGCTTGCACGCCAGCATCTGGGTCAGATCAACAGCCGCCTGCAGCGCTTGCTGCAAAACGCCAATGGAAAACTAGATGATTATAGTTTGGCACACCTCGAAGAATCTCAAGTTCGAGTTGAAAAAGCGTTGGATGCGAGTTTCGAGGTTAAAAGACGGTAATGCCTCGGGACAAGTGCCAGTTCCTTGGAAGCGTGGTCACTCTTGCTCTGATTCGGAGCGGTTTTGCGGCGGATACACCACTTGTGCCTGCATTTCCGGGCGCACAAGGTTATAGGGCGATGGTTTGAACTCAATAAAAGCTCTCCGCCCTCATTCTGTGCTCGTCACATGTATCGCAAGCATTGGAAAAAATGCAATTCTTAGGACGACAGATGGCTGTAATCAACAAATCAACGCCGTGACTCCAAACACTTCTCACAATGCCGAATTTCTGTATTACCTTTTTGAATTCAATTCGAACCTTTTACTAGCTAGCGCAGGAAAGACAACAACCAGTATTGTTTCAAAGTCCACCTTCAGTAGTTTGGTTTTCGAGGTGCCCCCACTTGCAGAACAACGTGCCATCGCGGAGGTGTTATCGGATATGGATGGGGAGATTATGGCACTGGAGAAACAGGTTGAGAAGACGCGCGACATCAAAAAGGCGATGATGCAGGAGCTCCTGACGGGGCGGACGCGGTTCGTGATTCCTGAAGAGAGCAGTTAGTTAACCCGATTTTAGGCATCCATTTTGCGGGTGCCTGACAGGTTTTCTCACACTTAATCTGCCGGGTGGATTATGATTCTTATTCTTCAGTTATCTTTCCACGAGGAGATTTTTTCTTGTAGCGAGTCAGGTACATCAGGAATAGCAGAAGACTCCTCTGAAAAATTCTAGCAACCTTGATTCTTGTGAGAAACCTATGAAAGAAGTAAAGACTGTAGAAATTCATGACAAGGTCTTTGAGGAGAACTACACCGCTTACATCCAAAAAAAACGGTACGAGTTGGCTTGGGTGGATTGTAGATGTTCCAGAAGTCAAGTGCGAGGAACCGACGGAAAAAACATTGCTGGAAACCCTTGAAAAGAGGCTTCAGGACACCTTAGTCGCCGAAGAAGAAGCCTGGGAGAAGCAGTTTGAGGGAGACGTGAAAGCGGGGAAACTTGATCGTCTGCGCGAGGAGGCACTTGAGGATGTTCGAGCGGGGAGATTCAAGTATCTATAAATCAAGTGCTGAGTTTCCAAGACACGCCCACATAAGCAATCGCTTGTTGTTTGAGCTCTACGTTTTTCATAATGCCTCCGAGTTCGTCAAAATTGTGTCTGAAAAAGATGGCTCCGTCTCGCCTGCTAGCAATTCCTAATCTTCGACAGGGTTAACTTTTACGTGAAGCCGAGCTGTCGGTGATATAGACACATCATCACAGATTTTACGTCTGTGTCAAGTCTGCCTGTTTCCATGATTCACAGAGGGCAACAAACACACAGGAACGTTATCAGAAATGCGTTCTGTAGGCATTCATGGGCGTTTTTGCACTTCTGCGCAGTTGTGATGGCATTTCGTTTATTGATTCCACATGTCTTGAAAAAAAATAGATTCTACTGTATAGTATAACACATCTTTCACAGTTAGTACAACTCTTTAGGCTACTCTTACGGAGAGGAGGGAACACATGCCACATCCAATCAAAGTTGGAATTGTCGGTGCACACAGAGGGAGTTCTTACGTGCAGCCCTTTACCGCCATTGCGGAAACTGAAGTCACAGCGGTGTGCGACATTAACGAATCGACACTTAAAAACGTCGCAGAACGGTTTAATGTTCCCCGGCAGTTTACCGATTACGCAAAAATGCTTGACGCGGTCGATCTGGTTGTCCTCGCGACACCTGAGAACCTACACGTGCCACAAGCCGTTGAAGCGTTGGAAGCAGGCAAACACGTCATCAGTGAGGTAACCGCCGCGGTCAAAATTGATGAATGCTATGAACTCGTGCGAGCAGTCAAAAACGCATCTGCCAAGTATACGATGGCTGAAAATACCTGCTATTCGCGTTCCAATGTGCTCATCCGAAACATGGTAGCCGAAGGCATGTTTGGTGATGTCTATTTTGGAGAAGGAGAATATGTTCATAATGTCAAAACCCTCCATCACGATACTGTAGGCAATCCGACATGGCGTTACTATTGGCAGGTCGGTATCAACCGCTGCAACTATGCAACGCACAGTCTTGGTCCAGTGCTGCAGTGGTTTAATGAGTACGTTGTCAGCGTCTGTTGCCTTGGCACTGGAGTGCACACCGATCCGGAGCATGCCATGGAGGATACTGTGATGATGCTTTGCAAAACAGAAAGTGGTGGGTTAATTAAAATTCGGATTGACATGCTCTCTAACCGCCCTGCGAATTCCTATTTTAGTCTGCAAGGCACAAGGGGATGTTATGAGAGCTCCCGCGGATTTGGTGCGACAGAGAAAATCTGGCTTGCTAACGGTGATAGGTCTGAAACGTGGTCTCCGCTATCTGAATTTGAGTCAGATTTCCTGCCGGACCGTTGGAAAAACCCTCCTGCTGAGGCAGAAACTGCAGGCGACCTCGGTGAATATTTTAAAGTCCGAGATTTTGTCGATAGCATCATCAACGACACAACGCCCCCACTTGATGTCTATACAGCGATGGATTTCACCGTGCCAGGGTTAGTATCAGAACGGTCGATCGCAAACGGTGGAGCTCCGGTTGAAGTTCCGAACTTCAGAGATGTAGTGTAACAGGCTTGTTTTAGTAACTGATGGAATCTATATAAACCCTGCGCAACGGAGAAGAGATGGAAACACCGAGTGTTGTTCAAACCGGCGTATCTGTTATTGACTGTGATCTGCACAACCGATTGCCGTCCCTTGAAATGCTTTATCCTTACTTACCGGATTATTGGTGCGACTATTGCGAAACGTCCGGATTTCCTGGTCCCGATGCGAATGACTATCCTGATGGGGTGCCGATTTCAACACGCCCGGGAATTATGCAGCCTGCAGAGGGAGACTCTGCGTCGGACTTAGAGCTGCTACGGCAGCATGCGCTTGATGTCTGGGGCACCGAATACGGTATCCTTACTTGCGGGTATCGTGTGCAGAGTGTGCATAATGAAGACCTCGCGGCGGCACTCGCCTCTGCAGTCAATGAATGGCAGATTGAGCATTGGCTTGACTGTGAACCGCGCCTCCTCGGCTCATTGGTTGTTCCAAGTCAAAATCCGGAACTTGCGGCACGAGAGATTGAGCGTTTAGGAAGCCATCCACGTTTTGTCCAAGTAATGCTGCCGGCCCGTTCACAAGCCCCCTACGGCAATCGGCGGTATCATCCCATCTACGCCGCAGCGGTACGCCATAAACTCGTCATCGGCATCCATTACGGCGGCGCACCCGGCTTACCACCAACATCGGTCGGATGGCCCTCAACGTATATAGAAGAATATGTGGGTATGTCGCAAGTCTTTCAGGCACAGGTACTTAGTCTTGTGTCAGAAGGCGTTTTTGACCTGTTTCCTGATTTACGCGTTGCGCTCATTGAAACGGGGGTTACGTGGATGCCGTCGCTCATGTGGCGGTTTGATAAAGAGTGGCGTGGCTTGCGTTCGCTCACACCGTGGGTTAAACGGCCACCTTCGGACTACATCCGTGAACACATGCGTCTGACGTTACAACCTATTGACGCACCGCCAACCACAGAGGAACTGCTCCAAATCATCGGACAATTAGATTCAGAAGAGCTTTTGATGTTTTCAACCGACTATCCGCATTGGCACTTTGACTCCCTCGATGAGGCTTTCCCAGCAAAGTTACCCCCATCCGTCGCGCGCAAACTTTTATATCAAAATGCGAGGGAATTTTACGGAATCTCAACGGATGACTATTAGGCAAAACGATCTAACAACGTTGTATTAACATTTTGTCTTGACATTTTCAATAACCTATCATATAATCTGTAAAAAGCATTTTTGGGATGTATAACGGTTAATGGTTATGCTACGCCATGGTGGAAAGGACTAATTATTACGCAATGACACTTCAAGAGCGCATTGAAGATATACGCAACGGTTTAGAAACAAATCGCTTTCCAAATGAGGCAGCGGTTTCTCAAGGTATTGTTCTCCCTATGCTCAGAACCATTGGTTGGCCAACCGACGATACGACAATTGTTTATCCTGAATACCCGGTCAGGAAAGCGAAAGCTAGAGTGGATTTTGCTCTTTGCCCGCCACCATCAGAACCCCGTGTCTTCATTGAGGTTAAACAAGTTGGCAATATTGAAGGAGGGGAAGAGCAATTGTTTAGGTATGCTCTTCGGAAAGGTGTGCCAATCGCTATTTTAACCGACGGACGGAGATGGCAATTTTTTTATATCAATGGACAAGGGAATTATGAAGAACGTAAGGTACACGAGTTGGATCTGCTTAAAGCAGATGTTGAAGAAAGTGCTAGATGTCTGAACGGATACCTAAATTACAAGTCGATACAGACCGGTGAAGCTATTAAGGCAATTGAGGCAGATTATCACGACATCGTTAAACAGAGAGAGATTAAGACACGTTTACCAGAGGCATGGGAGCAATTGGTGAAGGAAGGCGATGAGTTTCTGCTACATGTTGTGTCAGAAAAAGTGGAAATCCTGTGTAGGTATAAACCGACAAAGCTGCAAGTATTAGGTTTCTTGAAGAGCCTAAAAGTGGATGAGGCACCCGCGGTTATCATGAAAGAAAACGAAGACGAAGACCTCACCGAGTCCACCATACGTACGCGTGCACATCCTACACGGCTTATAGTTACGATGGACAATGGGGAAACAATTAACCATCGTAATGCCTCACGTACTTTCGCAGAAGTAATTGAAAGATTAGGAATAGAGCGAGTTCGCGAGCTTGGACATATTGTAAATGGAATTCCTCTCATATCACCTACTAAGCATGAGAAATACACCCCGCATAAGTATGGTCGGTATTACATAGTGACTGCTACCCACACTGCGGATAAAAAAAATCTTCTTGAGAAAATTGCTGATCAGCTTGGTGTCTCACTGACAGTAAAAATGGTTAAAAAATAGTGAGCGGCAGTAAGGACTTATTCACATCGGGGAAGATTTTGGCGATGAACTCCCGAAGTTTAAAGAGTACATGTAATCGTTTGATATCTCTTATAGACACGGCCTTTGATGCTTTAGATAGATATTAGTTAGAGAGGTGTTAGCATGTTACATTTATTGAACGCGTCCGGGTACCTATCATTTAGAATCGATAACAACTGAAAAAGAGTTTAACGCGGTACTAAAAACTGCCCAGGAGACGGATAGTTTGAAATCGTATATCGGATACCCGTAGAGGAAATGGTGACAATATGAAGGAGAACTTAAAGATGGCAGAAATACACATGCAGAAAGCACCCAAACGGCAAAAACCACCCATTATTGACTGTGATGTACATAACACCCTCTCTTCTGAGACGGTCTTGTATCCGTATCTTTCGCAGCGTTGGCGCAGGCATCACCAGATGGTCGGCACCCCGGACCGCGTCGGGGCCTATATTCCGCGTGCTACGCCTTATGGAGCCCGCCACGACGCGTGGACACCGTCAGGCAATCGCCCTGGCTCAGACCTTGGCTTTCTCCGCAACCAACTCTTGGATTTGTGGAATGTTGAATACGGGATCCTCAACTGCTTGACACCTGTCTGCGAGATGCCGAACCTTGAATATGCTGCGGCATTCGCGCGGGCTGTAAATGATTGGCAGATCGAAAATTGGCTTGAGAAGGAACCGAGATTGCGGGCATCAATTATCGTTGCTTGCGATGACGCGGAATTTACGACTGACGAAATTGAGCGGCTTGGAGAACACCCAGGGTTCGTCCAAATTCTGTTACTCGCACGAACGATGGAACCTTTGGGACGGCGTAAGTACTGGAAGATGTATGAAGCAGCTGTGCAACATGATTTGCCGATTGGAATCCATTTCACGGGTGTCGGCGCGGGCCCCATTACTGCAGTCGGAAGACCCTCGCACTATATTGAAGATCACGCCGGGATGACGCAGGCATTTCAGACACAAGTTACCAGCCTTGTTTGCGAAGGAGTGTTTGAACGTTTCCCAACGCTCAGGGTAGTTTTAATTGAGGGCGGCTTTGCGTGGATACCGCCTCTCATGTGGCGACTTGACCGCACGTGGAAAAAACTACGCACGGAAGTGCCTCACCTAAAACGGCTGCCCTCGGATTATATCCGGGAGCATTTCTGGATTACCACACAACCGATTGAGGAACCGCCGAAACAAGAATACTTCCACCAACTCCTCGCGCAACTCGATTTGAATGAAAAACTGATGTTCGCAACGGACTATCCGCACTGGGATTTTGATTCGCCAGAGCAGACACTCCCCAAAAATCTCGCTCCTGAATTGAAGCGAAAGATCATGGCAGAAAACGCACGCAGCTTTTATCGGTTTTAAGTACCGGTAATCACTCAAATTGATGCCGACTCTGATAGCATGCTTTGCCCTTCCCGCGAATAATATGACGCGCTTGCCATCCATCAACCGTGCGACAGATTTCGTTACTTTCACCGAGGAGCCGTTGCAGATTAGTTTTTGTAAACCAGTCAACATTGGCAGGTATCCTGCCAACGTTCAGATTTTCATCGGAGAAGCCGTACACACGGCAGAGGCCGTCTTCTTGTTCAACATCTTCAATGTAAGACATCCACGGCACTTCTAATTCCAGCTGCTTGTCCATCAGTACTTGCAAAGAACCGATTCGTGAGCCAACATCCCAGCCGACTCCTTTGGTCTCTTCCCAGCCTTCACCCCCCGGTAATTCCCAACGATTCGTCTCCGCGTCGCGGCATAGCAAAAACCTGGATTCGGCATCGGAGGTATCCTCGATGAGCAGGCGCGTTATTGTAATAGGTTTGTCAAAACAGACAGGGATGAGCCGTTTTCCAGCGTCGCTCAATGCATCAAGTGCTTCAGGCGTGTATGGATAATATCCGGCTGCGGGTGGTGCGTCTACCGCACAATATTTATTGAAAATACCGCACCGATCTTCTGAGGTATTCCCAGCCGGGGCTTTATGCCACACATGCTCGTTGACAATTAGCAAGTCCCCTGCTTTCAACTCTGGATCTATGAATGGAGGCAATTGAGCTGCATCTGGTTTCGTGAGGTCCAAGATATGTGCCCCCGGGTCAACTAGCTGAGTGAGTTTATGCGATTTCGGCGACACGAGAAAGGGGCCGTAAGACGTATTAAAATCTGTTAGCGGAATGATGGCGAATATCCAATTCATGGAGGAACCGACGGGCCGCCACCGTTTGTAGTCACAGTGAGCACCTGAGCCCTTATCGCCCGGAGTGCGCAGATACGCGACATAGGCGGTCAGATGCGCCTGTTGCCCGAGCACCGACTCTACAGCCCCAATCACTGTCGGATGTTCAGCAATCGAACTGAGACCCGGATCAGCGAGTCTGTTGCCGCTGACTGTATATTTCGCCGGCTCAGGATACCTCAACGTGGACGGATATGCACTGCGCCGCACCTCTTGTTGGACAATACGACGGAGTTCTTCCGCTTCACTAGGTGATAAGACGTTGCGAACGATTAGATAGCCGTCCTCATGGTAGTCGGCAATCTGTTGCTTGCTGAGGGTTGTGGTTATAGTCATCATCAAAGTTCCTTTCTTCTGGGTATCATCATGAATAGGAGGATTCCGTCAGCGTGTTGCTTGGAGAATGCTTCCGTATGGCAGGAAGTAATCAGGGCAGGTTTGGAACCTGCCCCTATAAACATAGTGCACGTTGTGGGGAAGACTAAGCGTCTGCTGCTCTTTCCACATCTGCCAGAAATATCCGTTCTCCCTGATGCAAAGCCGACCGGTGCACTGCTGCCTCAAACAGCAATTCATTCCATGCGGCTTCACCGTCTGCAGGAAATGGGCTGTCGGCAGCCATCGCTTTAATCACACCGTCTGCCATTCTGCGGAAAGACTCGGGCATCTCAGGCTTGCCGGTCTCATTTTCCCATAACTCTTCTTGTTCAGAGCTATTTGCTGTGCGGCGGCAGTACCAACCGTCTAAACCGCGTGCCTCTGCGTAAGATTTATCACCGATAATCTTAACCCGTAGCGGATGCTCGTCATAACCCCATAGGTTTGTGCCGTTGAGTGAGCCGATTGCACCATTTGCCCATCCCATGTGAATCAAACGGTGCCATCCCCCCGTTTGATTCGGATCTCCGACAACACTTACCCATTCAGGCATTCCCATTGTCCAGAGAATCTGGTCGATGATGTGTGACCAGCAATTGAAGTGCGCCCGGGCATGGACCATTCTCACCTCTCCTAATCGCCCGTCTGCAACGTCATCATGAAGTCTGCGAAAATGGTGCATAAACCGGTAGTTAAAGTCAATGCCGAATTTGAGACTGGAGGCACGCCATTCTGATATGGCAGGAGCCGCAATCTGGAGGTCTTCTTCACGTAATCTATATTGGCCTTCTAACCCACACAGCGGTTTTTCTGTGAATACATTTCGACCGGCTGCAAGTAATTCACGCAGCGGCGGAATACGCCGCGTTTCATTGACAATCAATAGCACAAGTTCTGCATCACAGTTGGCTAACAATTCCACAATCGTTGGATACCCCGGTACCCCAAATTGTGACTCAGCTTTCGCCAATAGTTTGGCATCCATATCACAAACGGCGACTACCTCCGCGTCTGGATGATCATGGAAATGCCGACCATGCATCAATCCCATGCCTCTACCACTGATAAGCGCGCATCTGGTCATGTTAAATTCCTCTCTAGTGCTCCCTACCCCGATATAGGTGCTACATTTTTTAGGATCCGACTGACGCAAAACAGAGTCATCTTTAGGTTCGGCATCGGGCAAAATCACCTTGGGTATAAGCGTCAATCCTGGGCGTTTTCCTTCTCAATGGAGGCATGATACAAAAATAGGGCATAAATGTCAAGGGCAATCCAAATCTAAAATGAATGAGGAAACCTTCTGATCCAACCTTTAAGGATGGGTCTAGGTAAGGATAAAATTTCAGACGTAGGATGAACCGAAATCAAAAGTTGCGTATGAGGTATGCTGCATTAACAGGCGTTTGGCTTCACCTTAATGACAACCAGTGTCACATCGTCCGCTTGTGGTTTCCCATCTGCCCAGGAGATGCTCGCTTTGAAGATATGGTCTATAATCGCTTGCGGAGATTGATTCGCAACCTCTGCAAACAAGGCTTTCGTCTTTGGATAGTCTAGCATTTCGTTTGCAGGGTTCAACATCTCCGGCAGGCCGTCACTCATCAGTAAGACGGTATCGCCACATTGGAGTTCCAATGATGTTTCTTGTCGTTCGGATGTGAGAAACCCGCCCAACGGCATGCCTTCAAGGAATATTTCCTCAACGCGGTTTTCGTGTGCCCGATAGATGAGTACTGGCGGCATTCCCGCTGCTGCAATCATCAACAGGTTGTTCTTGAACGTGACAAGCGTCATCGCCATATACAACCGTTTCAGATTCATGCTTTTGATGCCCTGGGAGATACGTTCAAGTGTTTCCAAGTTCCCTGCTTCCGGTGCCGATGTCTTGAAAAGGCTCTTAACAGCGGAAACGAGAAGTCCAGCGTTCGTGCCATGTCCTGTTGCATCTCCAATTGCGATGGTGAGCCGCCCAGCCTCGGTGAGATTGAAGTCATAATAGTCGCCCCCCACCTCTGTCGCCGGGTGCATCTCAAAGGCAACATCAAGGTTTGGGAGTTCAGGCACGGTTTGCGGCAGCATTGCCATCTGGAGTTTATGGGCCTCTTCCAGTTCCTCTGTTTTGCGAGTGTTTTCCGCTTCCAAGAGCCTGCGTTCAAGCACTTCCGTTTCGAGTTGCCTCTTTGTGCGGGAGAAGTTGCGTGCCAGATAGACCGACATAGAAAAAAGTGGAGCGAGGATTATGGCGAGCACCCCAAATTGCCAGCCAATCTCTTCATACTGTGTTTGCGAGACAAGAAAACCGAGCATGAACGGTAGGACAAAAGGGGCGAGCGAGCAGAGCCCAAAGATCCATGCACCATCTTTCTTCTTAAAGACAGCGACGATAATCACACGCGCTATCTCTAAAAGCGTTATGCCTGCGAACAGAAGTAGAAGTGAAATCGATCCGCCCAGGCTGAAGTGAAACCAATCAGCTCGTCTCGTCTCAGTACTGATATCTAACGTGCTGCTGCCGGGGTGAAAATCGAGGCTTAGCATGCTCAAACAGAAGATCACAACCCATCCACCAAGAAAAAACCAAAACCGTTTGAGCAACTTCGGATAAAAGAGTGTATAGAGAAATAGCATCGCCGACAAAAACATCAGCACGAAAACACAGACAAGCAGACGAAGCAGATACAGAATTTGTGTCGTGCTTGTTGCCATCAGGATAAATTGGAGGGCGAGAAAAACAAATGCGCCGATACTCCCTGTTGAAATCGCAAAAAAGAGGTTCTCCCGGGCACGTGGATAAAAGATGAACAGTAACAGATGCTGTAACATCAGGAAGACCGAAATCGCTGTCCACACCATCTGAAAAGTGGTGCCTTTGCGAACGAGGTTGACACGATCTTCAACACTCCGGTTTAGCGGTGCCACACTCATCCCAAATCCGAGGCCCGGTATCAGTCGATGGGCGGAGAAATTGGAATACCTAACTGCGATGAGATGGTGGGTTTTGCCTGAAAACGAAATCACCTGCGGCTCGCGTTCCCAGTAGACTTTCTCCTCTTCTTTCCGCGTCCCGACTTTGCCGAAGGTATAAATCAATTTTCCGTCGAGATAGATTTCAGACGCACCGGCTTGATACATGACATGAAGTGCCAACGGCGTGTTCCAGAGCTGCTTATCAGGAACGGACAAGTGGAGTCTGAACCAACCAATGCCTTCCCAGCGTGCTTTGGGCAGTTCAGCTGGAAACAGCCATGTGCTGATGGATTCCCAAGCGGTATCATCGAACGTTGGACTTGCCCATTCCGGGTTATCACCCGGATGATACTTCCAAGGTGCCGCAAGCCAAGCAGTCTTGCCCGAACGTACAGCATCTAATGTCAACACACGTATGCCGGTAACCGGGACAGCATCCCTATCTTGCGCCGGGGCTTTGGAGATACCGGATATTGCTAAAATGAGATGACATATCAGGACTAACCAGTGTCTCATTTTAAAAAACCGCACGACTTTAAAATCGGGTGTTCCAAAACGGACGCGACCTCTGTCCAGGCTTCTTGGCTATCTTCACGTTCAAGGTCCGGATGAAAACCGAAATCGAGATAAACCTTGATAGCTGGGATCCGCCCTGTTGAGGTGTCAAGAAAACAGCACTTGTGGGATTGTTTCAGCCGTACCATCGCGACGGACATCAGCGGTTTGGCAAGTCCACGTCCCTGATAGGCGGGGTGAATCGCGACCCAATGAATCTGCCCCCATGCTTTGCCGTTAAAATCGAGCTGCCACCATGCCGTGATGGTCCCAATCTCCTCGCCTGTGTCAGTGGTGAGATAAAAACTTCGGTCCTCCATCGCTAAAAAATTCCGTTTGAACTCACGCGCAAAAAGTTGGTTGTCAATGTCGATGTAAGGTTCCGCCGCTTTCTGAATCCGCGTCCAGATATGCCCCTCATTTCGTCTATAATTCCGAATGGCAAACCCTTTTGGAACCGGAAATTGCGGGATATTTTGCATGTGCTCACGGATCATTCTGATACTGTAGTTTTTCATCGCCTTAGAAGAAGAAGCGGCTCGCCGCTTTCTCTTGAATTTCAGCACCGCCGTGTGCACTGCGTCGCGGGCGGACTCGTATAGTATTAACCGACTCGGTCTCGTCATCAACCAGAAGTGCCTCTCCACGCCGGTTAAGTTGTCGGATATAGCCCTTTAAATCGCCTTCCATGTAGGTTGCGCTCAGCCGGTCAAGTGCGTTGATGTCGTCCCACGTTGTAATTTTATGTGCCATAATGAGGTCACACTGTGAAAGCAGTTCCGCATCAATCGCAGAGGGTTGTTGCGTCGCGACGATAAGACTCAGCCCTGGCTGCCGCCCCTCTTTTACCCACCGGATTAACATCTCTTTACACAAAGATGCTCGCCCTTGCGGTACAAACTGATGTGCTTCGTCAATTGCCATCCAGACGTGCGGCAGACGTGTCTCCATCCCAAATTCTTCGCGGCGGCGCATCCGCGTCCGTTCCGTAAACAACCGCCTGGCGACAATGTCCAGCACCAAGTTTCGTAAGCCTTTTGTGCCTGCGTCGATAACACTCAGATCCAAAACGTTAATGTGTTCTAGTGAAAAGACATCGGTCAGGGATGTCGGCTTTTCAGAGAAGACGTGCCATCTTTTGGCGGCTGTCAAGCGATTTTCGAGTGCCTCTATTGTGGTGCTTTTCGCGCGTTTATCCTTACGGAGGCTCGCCAGAATGTCCGAAATATTGAAATGTTCGTGTGTCTCATGGAGTGCATCTACGGCACGCCATAGGGCGATGCCCATCGCGTTGTTGATTTCTAAGTTAAACAATTCACACCAAGCATCTGGCGATAGGTCGTGGGCATTGATCCAGAGTGAACCGAGTACGACACCGTTGGCTTGCAATCTTTCGACGATCTGTGCATCCGCGAAACAGGAGAGCGGGTCACCCGGCACAATGAGACGCACTGGAAACTTCTCCGGCAAGAGCCCGGCCTGTCTGACCTCATCCCACTGGCTTTCGTTCGCTAAAGCCATCGTGTGATAGATGCCCATCGGATCTGCAATTAACAGCACAGCTTTCCCGCGTTCCTGTGCAAACAGTTCTTCAACGAGCACCCCTAATGTGTAGCTTTTTCCGGAACCGCGTTTTCCACAGATAAAAATGGCACGGGACCCCGTGGCTCGGATATACGCTATTTCATCGCTTTCATAGTCATTTCCGACTCGCAAATTTACTTCAGCCATTAAAGTCCTCTCAATTTATCCACGGATATCCCAAAACGGAACTAACGATTCTTGTGCCGAAATTCCTCCGTGAAACCCCCACTCCGTCGTTTTACGTGCTTTGGCGATGGCCTTATCCCCTGTTAAAACAGTGTAGGTAGTCTCATCGGTATTCAGGGTTAAAACGTTATCTCCACCCCGGACGGCTCCCTCTGTATATCGTGACTTGAATCGTTCCCGTGCAAGCGGCACGATGTCCTGATCGTTGTACCAGAGAATCCCGTGATCCGCGCTGATAAACAGGCGGAATGACGTGCCTGTCTCTTGCAACGCAGCCAGCAGTGCTAAAACATCTGCTTTTAGATCTTCAAGCAGCTGAGCAATATTGGGACGTTCCCGATGTGAATGGGATACCCAATCCAGACCTGAACGGATAATCTGAACGTAAGTACGCGTCGACCATTCCGATGTCTTTATAGTTTCCAATACCTCATGAAAGGTCGTGATGCGATGCAGCTGATTCTCTGGAAATTCTGAGAAGAGGACATCGGTCAAGGCGTTGGTTGAACGTTCCCAATAAGAGAAGCCCAACCTTTTCATGTATCCGTAATCAAACAGGCGATGGGTTAAAACAGGAGACCCGATGAGCCGTTTCATGGCCTTCTCTGTGATGGTCAGCCCATCTACAAGACAGGGCTCCAGCACCGCGTTTGGAAGTTCCCAATCGGTTACCTCATAAAAGGACAAACCATCAAAAACTAACAAGACTGCTATCTGTGGTAATTCTCGCGTGATTCGTTCTGTAATCTCGGTGACAACATCGGATTGCTTCAGCAAAGTGTTAGTCTCAAAATGGTTCGGTAATGCCTTATTGACCGCGTCTACTGATGGTAAATCGGGCAGTTCAACCGTTGGGAAACCAAAAACCTGCGTCAATTCCTCTCGTTCTGATACAGATGGGTTTACAAAGAGGGTTTGATCGGCATCAATTTCTCCGGGTGAATCAATTCGTTCTCGCCACTCTTTGACTGATGTCGGACACCAAACATCTTCGAGGCAGAGCTCCCACAAGGGACGATAGTTTTCGGGAATCTCAGTGATACAGGGGATTGTGCGTGATTGTTCTACCATCTTATTATCCCCTTTGTGCAAGGTTTTTGACATACCGCCACAAACCGGAGCACTGCCGTGCATACTCGCTGACGGGTTCGAAATCAGATTCGCCGAAGTCTTGCTGCAGGAGGTGCTCTATATGAGCAACATCTGTGTCTGTCAGCGTTAGTTCGATTGGGTGCACAGCATCGTCAATCGGACGCTGGGTAATCAAAATTACATTTGTTACCGCGCTATAGTCCTTACCGCTCCAGCGTATTTCATCATCGAGTCTACGCGATTCTTGCCGGCCGTGTGGTGCGTTGTCTATTGCTACCGTTGAATCTGAAGATACCCGCCTATTGTAACACGCTGGCGATGAAAAGTAGAGCAGGTCTGCGCGGTGATGCAGATAATGGGCCAAAAAGGTTTTGCCGACACCAGGGTTTCCCCATACGTTGATACGCCCCTCCAATCTGTGAATTGCGTTGAGGATGGAATCCCGCGTAGATGCTTGAGATGGCGTTAGCGTTTCGCTGGTTTTGGCGAATTGCAGGAGTTGTCGATGATAGGTTAACCAATTCATTTTTGATAGACTGTCAAGGTTTTGAACGTAACTGGTATAACTCTTCCAAACGCTCAATAATCTCAACAGGTGAATTAAAGGTTCCATCGTCAAGGAGTGGATTTACAGCGTCATGCAACCTTTGGGTGCTTGGGCTTAAGTGAGTTTTAAACGCGGTCATATCGCTTTCAATCTTTGCCCACCTTTTATAAAGAGGCCCGCTTTTTTCACGCAGAGAAACGAGTTCTGAAATCCAGTCCGCTAAGCTAGATAATTCTTGGTCAACGTTTTCTGTGATAAGCTTAGGTCGAATTTCCTGAAATTCTTTGGCATACTGTTCAACGTCCTGACGCAAATGAATCGCGTTAGCTTTAAGTGGGTCAGGAACTGCGTAAATCTTAATAGGGTTCAGTAAGGCGCGTGTGACGTTATCAAGTTGGCTTTGCGCAGTATCAACGAAATCCCTCAATTTCTCAACGCCCTTTTCTCTAGTTTCACGGTAGCATCCATCTCTATCAGCAGGATTCCATTTTACTCCAACGTGCGGTTTAGCAATCAGCTCTGCCAACAATTTCTCAATGTTGGCTTGGTACGCGATAAACGCTTTTTCCTTCGCGTTTAGGAACCAATTGAATTCAACCTTAATCCCTGAAATCTGTACTTTGAAATGTTCATGGTTGCCCAACACCTCCTTGAGGTTCAGTCGCTTATCGGCGAGATGTTGCCGTATCTTCCGTTGGACATCATCGAACCGCTCTATTAGATTCTGCACTTCTGTGTCTTTCGCGTTATGAGCCATTAGTTGTTTATCGTTCTCTACCTGGCTGGCTAAAGTGCGCCATTCCTGAAAGAGACTAAAGAGTTCTCCTGCATTTTTACCCCCCTGCTGAAGTTCCGTAATGTCCGTATCAACTCGGAAACGGTAATCGCGCAATTGGATAGCGATATTGATTGCGTTTTGCGGCGTTGCATCTGCTTGAGACGCTCCTATTTTTGCATTGCAGGTGTCGCGAATCTCTACCTGGATTTTCCGAATCTGAGCAGAAATCTTCGTATAGGCAGATTTCACTTCGGGTTGGACGCTAAAAAAAAGAATCTCAGAGAACTCGGTCAGCGGATAGCCGGTCGTCTGTTCTAATAGCGGTGGCACCTCAAGGCACAATGTTTGTAACTCATTAATCTTCAACCTGAGTTTGTCATACTCAATCTTAACCCATTCTGCACGCTTACCCTTTAAGGTATTTTCCGCCGAGTTGAGGTGCTGCCGCAATGCATCCTTCTGTACCTCGTCATTCTCAATTCCGCTTTTCTGGGCTAACGCCTGTGCCGAGGAAAGGTTCTCACATTGATAAGTAAAGCCTTTTGACTTTGCAAAGTCGATAGTTTTCTCTAATCCTCCTAGTTTGGATTTCAATTCGTTAAAATTGATGAATTTATCTACTAGATAGACATATTCAATGCCTCTGACCTGTTGTTTATCCACTATCCCGCGTGCCTTGAGAATATCGATCAACGCTTCTACTTCTTCGTCAAGATAACCTAATTTGTTGGCTTCCTGATAGAGATGAGTGGATTCCATTGCGTTAACCTGTTTTCCATCAACAGAGATGGTTTTTGAACTATTCTCAAGCCGTTCAACAAGCCATTTTTCAAAGGGATGAAGAGTGAAATAGATCGCCACAGTTGTATTATTGTTCCGGGGCTCAATTTTCTCACGCACCGTATTACCGGAACTATCTATTTCATCAATTCGCAACAGATTCTGGCCCGCGTCCCTATGGAAATTCCGAAAAGCTGCCATTTGCCCCATACTGAGGAGTTCAGGAATCTCCTTATTCAAGATTTTAATCGGTTCAATGCCTTGCTTTTTGCCAGAAGTGTCCGCTTTACTGAGAGCAGCTTGGTACGTTCTCAAGTATCTTTTCCAACCGTTAGAGACGGCTAAGGCTGAATAGTTCGGAAATTGCTTTGGAATTAAAACCCTAAGGATCTCTTCTACGAAGTTTTTTCCAGCGCGAATTGATGCGAAATCTGTAGCGAGTTCCGGTCCCTCGTATACAGTTACTGCCTTAAGCTGAGGGGAAAAGAAGTAGCCAATGAGTTCATTGAGAATTCGCTCCTTCAGAAAATTAACTTCAGTTTTCTGATTTTCCCGTTCTACTATATCAACTGTTGGTGGCTGATCAAAAAAATCCAGTATGGAGAGCAGAAGCAGCGGCGTGATTGACGCAGGAAGGAACAGTTCCCCCAATTTTCCGATCTCTGCCGGAATTTCTTGCGGATTAATGGATTTCTGCATGTTAAATTGGAACCTAAGTCCGTTTGTGGAGACCTCGCATGAATTGGCTACCGTATCACAAGTCACATCAAAAATAAACTGGATGCGGAATTGGCTATCGGATGATAGCAGCGTTGCTTCGCGTTTTGTACCAATATTTACGGTTAACGTTCGATCAGGGTACTCCCTCAGAACGGTTCCCTCCAAGTCGACTGTCCAAGGGATCCCTTGATCCTCGTGCGTAATACTCCAGCCTTCGCGTCCCTTTTTCAGCGTTAAAATTGCTGGGAGCACATGCTCTCTAAAAGCGCTGACAGCGTTATTATGAGCTGTGGAATCCATTGGATTAAAGGAATCTTTTAGCAGCTTAAGAATTTCGTTCAGTTTGTCTACGCCGAGCAAATCGTCTCGATAGCATGTTAATGTGGGTCCGGTTACTTTCGTGATAACGTGCTGCCCCAAAAGACCTTGAACAATGCGTTCTCTAGTCGCATCGGAAATAGCATGTTTTTGAAATAAAGCCTTGGGGATTCCTTCAGGATGAACGCACAGCAATTTGACAAGTTTCCGGCTCTCGTCATTATTGATAGGTGGCAATTCCATTATCTGGGTGTGTGCCCTCAGTGATTCTGTCTCTTGATTGGCATAGGTAATATATCCGGAAAGGTAGTCTTCACAAAAATCGAAGATGGAATAGGGTCTTTCATGCTCCGTGTAATGGCGTGCGGCACGGTTGAATGTACTGACGACCGAACGTGGACCGCTCATCAGTTCTCTGGCACGTGAATGTCGTAAAAACTGGCCGAGGGCATTTAAAACGTCGGCATCAATCGCGTTCCTCTCTGCATGAGATAGTCCACACGAGGTCGCGAGTTTTTCCCAGAGATGCGTAGCAAACTCAGTCTGTCCGTAAAACTGCTCTAGGTCAAAACGACTATTTTTTGGTTTATCAAACCGGGCGAGGATGTGTTTTCCCCTTCTGTCGATATCCGCATGTGTCCGGCGATAGGTGAAGGTAACACAGCCGAGGGGAAGTTTCGCTTCAAAGTGGATATCGTAGATAAAATCCTTGAGGTTATTGAAGTTTTGTGCCGTATCCAAACTCTCAAAAAGTTCAAACTCATCCGGCAAAATTAAAAGCCCTTTATAGTCCGCCTTCAGAAGGGTCTCAGTGGCAAAACGGAGATAATCTAGGAGTTGACGAGGGGATAGGACATCTCGAAGCCTTCCTTCTGTTTTCAAGCGTTCGATTGCTTTGCTTGCTTGTTCACGGGCGATCTCATCTTCATGCATCATTCTTTGTATCAGGGTTTTTTCATCAATTTCAACGACTGTCCGGCGCTTCTCTTCTAAATCAGGGATAAGATCTGGCCGTGTCTCCGACAAACGATAGCAAACCCAACCGTGCGTCGCTGTGAGCATGTCGGCGAGGCTGTTCCATATAAACGGTGGTACGGCTACAATCTCATTCTCTTCGGCGGACTTCCATAATGAGACTGCGGTAGATGTTTTGCCGTATCCGGTATCCGCGTAGATTAATCCGGTAGCCGATCGTTTTTTCTTAAGATTACTGAGTATTGCATTCCATCGTGTCTCTATATCTGGCATAGCGACGTAAGTTGCAACGTGAAAATCAAATCTATTTTTCCATTCCTCGGGTGAGTTCGCCAAGTCCTGAGCGGATGGCGTAGCAATAATAGGTTCCTTGGAAATAATATCTGATAACGGCATTCTACACCCCTCATAAGCTAAAAATCGGTCAATTGTGGTTTTTGCTCAATGACGACGTAAAGTCCGACAGATCGCTGGACTGAAATGTACGACGAAAAGCGGCGTAGCGTTTCATTGAGCATAAAATCAAATTGGTTTTCTTCAATCAGGCAAAAACGACACACCTCGTGTTTTCGCTCTTTGTCAATTTCTACTAAGTCCCCCGGTTGGTTTCCTGCCTCTCTGAGCATCCAGCTCAAGCCCATCAGGAAAAGTGCAGGGGAGCAATAGGTTCTATGCGTAAAGTTCGCCTTCCTGAAATTTCTTCTACCAGTTGATGTTTCACTAACCCCTTCAAGCACTGTTGGCTGAAGGGGCAAAAGCCAATCGTAGGCTCCGTTAACAGATTTACTACTAAACGCGTTCGCTATATCGCCATCAATTGCATCCAATGTCTCGCGAACGTCATAGATGTAGGCGATTAAATCCTGAGGCTTAGGCAAGACCTGATATTCCCAAAGATAATTACACACCTGTTGATAGGCCCAGGATGCAAGGTTTTGATCTGGCGTGTGGCACGTCCACAAGCTGTATTGCAACCCGTGCAGTACGTCAATGGCAATATCTCGCTTTAGTTCCCATAGGGAATAAAAGTCTTTCCCCTTGGAAGTAAGCATCCGTTTCCCAGGATTTGCAAGGCCCCATTCTTCGAGTAACTGCAAAACCTCAAACCGAGATCTATCAGTTACAGGTATACGGTTTTTAAGAATGGTATTAACGATATTGGAACGATCCTGAAGTCCGGGGTCATATTTCAGTACCCACAACGCCCCATGCAAATCTGAAAATCCTTTGAGAATATGTATTCTTGACATGTTTTGCTCCGGCTTTAGTCTGATGTTAATATGTCTGTCGTTCGGAGCATCCGGTAATAGTTACCAGAATACTCCCTTAGGATTTCCCACCGTGGGGTGCAGTGGTGAGCCCATAACTCCGACATCACTGTGAGATTGTGCATAATCCGGAGCCACCTTCCGTTTCCATCTGAAATGTCGTCAAAGGATTCGCAGAATGGACACCGGTGCCTTGTGTGCAATTTTAGGGGTTCCAACTCATCTGAATGGATGCGAGCATATCCCCGGGTTTTACAATCGATCATTCGTCCGGAGATAAAAGGAAAGAATATCTTTCCATACCCGGCAGTACGCATCCAACCGTTGGAGTCGAAGCTGCTTATGCCAACCTTTGCTAGGCAGAAAACGGCTGGAGGTGTTGAAATGCCGAAGCTATGAAGGGCACTACCGTTAAGTTTCGATGTGAGTCTACTTAACAAATTTAGTATATCCGCATTAATACGATTAATAGAATTCGTGGCACCACTCGTTGCAAACGAACCAAAACCGATTCGATGTGAGTCGTCGATGAGCGGTTCGTAGTTTTGCAGACAGTAGTTGATATGAGAGGGCCGTTTGGCATGCACGACCGGCATCACCTTTTTGCGGATTTCATTCGGGAGTTGGTATGCAAAACTCACACTTCCATCCACCGTCTGCCTGATTTTATCAGCAGCAGCGGACATGGAATCTTTGCTAAGCGGCGGATTGTCCGGCAAAATGTAAATGTCAGCCCAATTCTCTGTATGGTAAATCTCAAGCAGCTTGGCGTAGAGTTCGTAGTATGTAATATCCCCTTTCTGGACGAAGTAGCCGCCGGAGTCGAACATCACCTCTTCTGTTTCACCAGTGCGTTTAAGTTCTCGTACGAAATCGAAGGTTGCAGGACTAGCAAGTACTGGCGAGATAAGCAGCCGTTGGAACGGGTTCGGTTTGCCGCGGGGCCAGTGAAAATCGTGGGCGTGGGTGTGCCAGAGTTCGTAGATTTTACGTATTTCTCCAGGGGCGATCGTCGCGGAAGCAAAAAAGTGAGGGGAACTGCGCGGCTTGCTATGAAAAGCCCCGGCTCCGTTTTCGTGCAATTCCAAGCTCGGCGGCAAGGGTGGTAGATTGTAGTACCACACGTTGAGCGGACGTTTCTTCCCTGCTTCCGTATCTGTTCTCTTAAATTGGAGTTGTTCGTAAAACCTATTGGCAGGGAGCGATTGTGGGCATTTGAGCCTCACGTGCTCGCCCCCGGCGACGTTCACTAACCACGTTAACCGCTGAACGAGCCGTTTGCCGATTTTCTGTTGACGGTACGGTTTGTCAACGACAATCTCATAAAGGGTTGCGTTCTTATCCTTTCGGATACGGAAGTGCGCGAATCCGATAACGGTCTCGTCTTTCACCGCAACAAGCAGCCATCCCTTTTGCTGTGCTGCTCGCAGCGCAGGCAATATGACAAAACCCAACTCCTCTCTGTGCCGGTCCGCGACACGTTTTGCCCCGTCAACATCCTCAGGGCGCGCGAGTCGAATCGTAACCGGTTGGATTGCATTCGGCGGAGCATGGTTCTTATTTGGGGATGAGCTCTTCAAACGTTACCTCTCTCATTCTTGGCACAGGATTTGTCATAAAATCCCAAATCTCTTGAGCGGTTTCAGCACCACAATTTTTAATGCCAATCAGTGCATCTACATCTTGATAGTTTGTCAATTGTGCTTCTGATATCTCTGCTTTGGCGAGCACGTAACTGGCACGTGTGCTGAGGCCTTTTTGCTTCCAAACAGCTACAGTCTGTGTTATATCATCCATTCCTTCAAACCCCGTTCGTTAATTGAAGTTTATCATAACACTGTTTGCAAAAAATTGTCAATACCGCAAAAGAGCCAAATTGATTTGTTTGATACCGGTTACCAGAGAGGCATTGTGTATGTCAATAAAACGTGTCCCTTCTATAACATTTTTCTTAGCTTCTTTAATTTTCCTACATCTATAAACAATAATTTTTTTGACATGAGCTGCGAGTGCTTCTGGGTCAAAGCAATAAAGTTTTCGGAGTCCCGGTTTCTTGTCAGTGAAAAGTTTGGAAGGATGGGAATTCATCCCCGCAAGCGGGGAGAACTTCCCATCCACCGAGGAGAGACATAACACGTAACTTCTACTCACTGTGCATTTCAGTACTCTTCTACGCCTTCAAATACTAATCCACAGCTGCTACAGCGGAACCCACACTCTGGGCGTGACTCCACAAGAGGAAACAGCATGCCACAGCAGATAGGACATGGTTCGTCAATTTCCATCTCTGCTTGTTCTAATTCTCCGGCGCGGTTTTCAAATTCAACAATCATGCTTCTGTATCCCTAATATCGCGGCAAATTTGAATCTACCTCAACTGCCCACTGGTCAATGCCGCCTTGTAGGTTTTTAGTACTGCCAAATCCGTTTTGGCGCAAATAGGCAGTTGCGTACTGACTACGCATTCCATGGTGGCAATATACGACGATTTCTTGACTTGGATCCAAACTCTCCAGTTTTTGGGGTAATTCATTGAGCGGGACTAATAGTGCGCCCTCAATGTGTGCGATTTCATATTCGCTCTGTTCACGAACATCGAGCAACAGAACGGACTGCTTTGCATCAATTTTCTGCTTAAGTTCCCGTGGCGAAACTTCATCAGGTAACTGATTTGTCTGCATGTTTTCCTCAGTTTTATTTGTCGTTTGTTGTGTGTGGGTTTGGTCTGTAGTGATCAGGGGTAGAGAGCAATCGGCACACGGACACATATCGCGCAGGCCATCAAAAGGATAAATACCGGAGTTGTGCCCATCGTTCCAATTGAATTGGAGGGCGTAGCGGCCAACCAGTTGGATATCAAGGGGTTGAGTCTCGGCGGACACCTCAACCAACGTCACGTCGCCATCGCCTTGTGGGGCAAAAAGAGAATGCACATCGGTGCCGCCGTGCCGAATGATGGCACACTCTGCGCAAGGGCACCGCTGCCGCAGATACGGATACGGATACCAACTGACATGTCCATCCTTCCATTCGATCTGAAAGGCATTGCTATGTTTCTTCAGAAGTTTTGGCTGTTTACTAACCATATTATTTTTTAGGGCTGGTGCCGTGGTACATTTAGAAATAAAAAAAACGAATTGGGTAATTAGAAAATCCCCAATTCGTCTTTTGCGTCTTCACTCATCATTTCAGGATTCCAGCGCGGTGTCCACACAACGTTCACATTCACCTCGTTGACACCGTCCATCTGTTGTGTGACGTGCTGTGTTCCATTTACAAGCTGACCTCCAGCAGGACAGCCTGGGCTCGTTAAAGTCATGGTAATATCAACAGTGGTGTCGTTGACATCAACGCCATAAATAAGTCCCATGTCCACGATGTTAATCCCAACTTCCGGGTCAATAATCTGTTTAATCGATTCCAAGACGGATTCTTCTGTTACCATTTCTATTTCCTCCGGTTTTATTGCGTAGGTTCTGCTCACTGACTTTAATCAACACTAACTAGGATATCATCACCCTCAACTTTAACGCTATAACATTCGACGGGTTCAACGGCCGGCATACAGAGCGGTTCCCCAGTTTTTACACAAAAGCGGGCACCGTGCCGTGGGCATTCTATTTCCTCACCACTGAACCAGCCCTCACCAAGCGGTCCCCCATCATGTGTGCAAACGTCTTCGATTGCATAGAATTCACCGGAAACGTTGAAAAGCAGCACCGGCACTAAATCTACCTCGACTAATTTTTTCGTGCTAGGCGGCATCTCACTCACCTTAGCAACCTTGTAAAATGAATTCATAATTCCCTTTCTCATTCTTCCTCGCCCGGCCAGCCTTTAATGCCGTATGCTCCTGCTTTTAGTACTTTTAGGGCTAACAAGGCGCATTTGACACGAACGGGTCCTAACGGAATACCAACCATATCTAAAATATCGTCTCGCGTCAGTTTCTTTACCTCAGCAAGTGTTTTTCCGGCTATCCTTTCAGTTAACATGGAAGCTGCTGCTTGGCTAATAGTGCAGCCATGACCGGAGAAACGGACTTGCTTGATAATGTCATCTTCAACGTTCAGATCAATCCGGATCCGGTCGCCGCAGAGTGGGTTGTCCTCTTCGTGTGAAATAGTAGGTTTCGGAAGAGTGCCATAATTACTCGGATTTTCATAATGATCCAGCAATTCTTCCTGATATATGTTCATTGCATTCTCCGCTTTAATAGCGCTTTTGCTTTAAAAAGCCCGTCACAGAGGCGTTCTACGTCTTCTGCGGTATTGTAAAGGTAAAAGCTCGCCCGTGCGGTGGCGATAACCCCTAATCGCTGCATTAAGGGCTGTGCGCAATGATGTCCGGCGCGAACTGCAACACCGTGCATATCCAGAATCCCCGCGATATCATGCGGATGGATGCCGGCTACGTTAAATGAGATAACCCCTGCGTTCTGATGGGGTGCTGGCCCGTACAGTGTGATACCCTCAATCTCTTGTAAGCGTTCATGCGCGTACCTCAGCAGTTCCTGTGTGTGAACGTGGATGGATTCTAATCCGTGTTGTGTGAGATAATCGGCTGCATGCCCGAGCCCAATTGCTTCAGCAATGCTCGGCGTACCCGCCTCAAATTTAGCTGGTACCTCTGCGTAGGTTGAAACATCCCGTTCCACTGTCCGAATCATTGAACCGCCGCCGAGGAAGGGCGGCATCTCTTCCAACAGTTCCAATTTCCCGTAGAGAACACCGATGCCGGTGGGACCGCACATTTTATGACCGGAAAACGCCAAAAAATCGCAGTCTAACTGCTGAACGTCAACTCGAAAATGGGGAACTGACTGTGCCGCGTCCACCACGACCTTCGCCCCAACAGCGTGCGCTGCATCAATAACGGATTCAAGGGGATTGACGGTACCCAGAACGTTTGAGACATGCGTCAACGCCACCAGTTTCGTTTTTTCGGTGAGAAGGTCGAAGAGTTGCGCAAAGTCAAGCAACCCCTCATCTGTTACCTGAATAAAACGGAGCACGGCCCCGGTCCGTTGCGCTAACATCTGCCACGGTACGAGATTGCTATGGTGCTCCATCACGCTCAAGACAATCTCATCGCCGGCCTGTACGTTCTGGCCTCCCCAACTGTAGGCCACGAGGTTAATCGCCTCGGTTGTATTCCGGGTAAAGAGAATTTGGCGGGCACGTTTTGCATGAATCAATTTCGCAATTTTTTCACGGGCATTTTCATATTGTGCCGTTGCCTCCTCCGAAATTTTGTAGATGCCGCGGTGGATATTGGAACGATACGTGTCATAATACGCATCCATTGCTGAAACCACAGGTGTCGGTGTTTGTGCAGATGCAGCACTATCGAGAAAAGCCAAGGGCGGGTCGCCTGCAAAGATTGGAAAATCCTTACGCACCGCTGCTACATCAAGAGGCCGAAAATTGGCAGTTTGCATTTTTCCTCCTCAAGGTTCTGCCCGTCCAGTGTATAATAACTGTACTGTATGGCGAGGCACAAAACCTCGTCATACAGTACAAAAAGTCCTATCTACCTGGGAAGCCGATGCTAACCGAGGCGGGGCCATGGTCTTCGCACGCCTGATCTGTTGGGACATCTGTTTCAGCATCATTTGATTTAACAATCCCTGCTTCAACGAGATATGTCTCAACCTCATCGCCGCTCACATCAGCAAGCATCACATCGGCAATCTGAACACACGGCTGATACGGCTGCCGTGTTTTCTGTACCATTTCTCGGTAATTTTCTTCGTTGTTAATGATGTCCCGATCTTCGTACTCTAAACCGTACTTCGCGAAGATTGCCCGGACACCATTACTCCAACCGCAGACTGGTTTCATATAAGCGATAATTTTAGGTTGACTCATTGTGAGTTCCTCCTTAAAGTAAAGTTAGTTGACAATTTATTAATTTTGTAGTTTCTGCGTAATAGACTCACTTAACTCATTCCTCACAGATTCCAAGGGAATCCGTTCTAAGACAGGTTCAAAGAATCCGTCAACAATAAGTTTCTCGGCTTGGGCATAAGAGAGCCCTCGGCTCATGAGGTAGAAAACCTGGTCCTGATCGATTTTCCCTGCAGTTGCGCCATGCGTACACCGCACCTCATGTGCTTGAATTTCTAATCCGGGTAAAGTATCCGCGTGTGCTCGCTCACTTAGTACCAGATTGTCGTTCTTCTGATATGCGTCGGTATAATTCGCCTGAGGGTAAACGTAAATGTTTCCGCCCCACGCCGTTTGCGCCCGGTCTTTCAGGACAGTTCGGTAGAGCAAGTCACTAGAGGTATGCGGAGAAACGTGCTCTTGGGCGGTACTCACATCTAGATGCTGCCGCCCATCCGTAAAAGAGAGCCCCAGCATGTTAACGTTACTGCCCACCCCTTCAAGGACCGCGACCTGATTTAACTTGTTTAAACGGCCTCCGAACGTCGCCGTAATCCAGTTGAGCTGCGCATCACGTTCGACTATAGCCCGGTGCGATGCGAAATTCCAAACCCGTGTATTCCACTGCTGCACCTGAACGTAGGTTACAGAAGCATTGGGGCCTGCGAAAATTTCCACAGCCCCGCTGTGCATGCCGTCCGCAGAAGCATCCAGCGAGACGTTTTCCTCTGATATCACAACCTCACTGCCGGCCTCGGCGATGATCAGCACATGCGAAAAGTCTGCGTGTCCCGCTTCAGACAAAGCAATGCTCACACGTAACGGCATTTCAACGCGCACGTTTCTCGGGACATACAATACGTAACCGCCGTGCCAGAGTGCACCGTGCAACGCGTCAAATTTGTTATGAAGTGCTATATTTCCACTCTTTAATTCTGTTTCAAGTGTAACCGCTCTGTTCATGAAGTAGGTGTGAAGAAGCTCCTCTCGTTCTCTTAAAGCCGTCCTGATATCTGAGAAGTAAACGCCTTGCTCTGCTAGTTCTACCGAGAGAAGAGCTTTGTGTGTCTGCCCATCTATCTGCTCTAACACTCCAGTCTCATCTGGCTTACCGTTGTCCGCATAAACTCTAGAAGATATAGGGGGCGAGTCTCCACTATCTGCCAGGGTAGGACGATAGTTCTCAACAGCAAAGCCACGCAGATACCGTCGCGTCCGCCGCCAATAATCTTGTGTGCGCATGTCTACGGTGCGCCGCCAAACATCATCATCTGCGGTATGTGGCATCAGCAATGATTCATACAGTGCGTAAGCCTCTAACCTTTTTTCACGCATCCACTGCGGCTCATTCCTAGTGATTTTCTCAATAAATGTTTTTGAAAATTTTGTATCGTTTAGCATTATCAGTTTTTTGACCTAGTCAAATTGGGTGTAGAATCTCGTCAGTGGCAAGTTCGGTATTCTTGTCTCTCCTTGTAGGAGAGACAAAGAAAACCTTTTCCTGCCACCCACTGGGAGAAGCATGAGATGAGTTGCCTCAAACGAGATTCGGAGCGATATTCTATCAATGGAAAAGAGTTGATAGGCATCAAGCTTGCTGAATACGCAAGCCTTAGCCGACAGACCCTTCCATCTGAAGTTGAATGAGCCGGTTCATTTCAATTGCGTATTCCATTGGCAATTCCTTTACAAGAGGTTCAATGAAACCGTTCACAATCATTGTAGAGGCTTCCTCTTCGGACAGTCCACGGCTCATCAGGTAGAAGAGCTGCTCCTCACCGATTTTGCTAACGCGTGCCTCGTGCTCAATGGTTGTATCGTTCTCACTGATTTCGATCACCGGGTAGGTATCGGAACGCGACTCCTTGTCCAGAATGAGGGCATCGCATACAACATGGGATTTGCAGCCCTTCGCGCCTTTCGCAACGTCAACCCAACCGCGGTAACTTGAACGTCCGCCATCTTTGCTGATAGATTTTGAAGTAATCTGTGATGTCGTTTGCGGGGCACAATGGTAAACCTTGGCACCGGCATCTTGATGCTGCCCTTTGCTCGCAAACGCAATTGACAGAATCTCGCCGCGTGCCCCCGGCTCCATCATATATACACTGGGGTATTTCATGGTCAGCTTACTGCCGAGGTTGCCATCAACCCATTCCATCTGTGCGTCTTCATAAGCCATCGCACGCTTCGTAACGAGATTATAGACGTTGCCCGCCCAATTCTGGATAGTGGTATACCGGACACGCGAACCCTTCATGCAGACAATTTCAACAACCGCACTGTGCAGTGATTCACTGCTGTATGTCGGTGCTGTGCAACCTTCAACGTAGTGAACTTGTGAGCCTTCGTCAGCGATAATGAGCGTTCGTTCAAACTGCCCCATGTTCTCGCTGTTAATACGGAAGTATGCCTGAAGCGGGTACTCCACTTTAACGCCCGGTGGGACGTAGACGAAGCTTCCACCGCTCCACACTGCACTGTTCAGTGCCGCGAATTGGTTATCTGCCGAAGGGATAATCGTCCCGAAGTACTTTTTCACCAAATCCGGATACTCTTTGACTGCAGTATCTGTATCGAGGAAAACCACCCCGATTTTGTCCAATTCCTCAACGATGTTATGGTAGACCACCTCGGAGTCGTACTGCGCCCCAACACCGGCGAGGAACTTCCGTTCGGCTTCTGGAATGCCTAGGCGGTCAAAAGTCTTCTTGATATCTTCAGGGACATCTTCCCAACTTCTTTCACTCCGGTCGGATGCTTTAACGTAGTAGTAGATATCGTCAAAGTCGAGCTGCGACAAGTCACCGCCCCATTTCGTCATCGGTTTCTGCTTGAAAATCTGGTATGCTTTCAGTCGATACTCGCGCATCCAATCTGGTTCACCTTTGATGTCGCACATCTGGTTGATGACTTCCTCGTCTAACCCTTTGCGTGATTTAAAGGTGGGCTTTACATTGTCATGGAAACCGTATTTATACTCTTTACTCAGTCCAAGTTCGTCAACTGGGTTCGTTTCATGAGTTGCCATTTTCAATTTTCCTCCTTTGCGATTTTATTCTTCAGCAATGCCATGCTTTTCCCGAATCGGATCATATCCTTCTGCTTCTAGTAACTGGGTCAGTTCCCAGCCGCCCGATTCAACAATTCTGCCGTCAAGCAAAATATGCACAAACTGCGGACGGATGTAATCTAGCAGCCGCGGATAGTGTGTAATAATTAGAACGCCTAACTCAGGTCCGATGAGCTGGTTCACGCTCTCTCCAACGATTCGAACAGCGTCGATATCCAAGCCGGAGTCTGTCTCATCAAGGATAGCAATCTTCGGTTCCAGCATTGCGAGTTGAAGAATCTCTGCCCGCTTTTTCTCACCCCCGGAGAACCCGTCATTGAGGTAACGCCGTGCAAACGATTCATCAACACCGAGTTGTTTCATTTTTCCCCGAAGTTCATTCCGAAATTCCCGCATCGGAATTAATTCGTTTTTCTGCGTACCATTCCCCTTCGCACGAACTGTACTCACCGCCAGACGCAAGAAATTAGCGAGTGTCACACCCGGAATCGCCGTTGGGTACTGGAATGCTAAGAATAGACCTAGTTTCGCACGTTCATTCGCATCTAAGTCTAAAATGTTGACACCTTCAAAAATCACTTCACCCGCATCAACATTGTAGAGCGGATGCCCCATTAACCCATTCGCAAGAGTACTTTTACCGGAACCGTTCGGTCCCATCAAAGCGTGAATCTCACCTGGTTTCACAGTCAGATTCAGGCCTTTGATAATCGGTTTATCTTGAACACTGATGCGTAAATCTTTAATTACTAACGCATTGCTCATTTTTTTATTTTTCTGCTCCTTATTTGTTTCTGTTTTTAATGACGGCTCGCAAAGCATGCCGTCTGGCAAGCCGATCCAGCCGTAGTTTCACCTGTCCCTTTATCCACCGATCCGTGACATATTCCGTTCCGGTTTTATAAAATCGGCAGCGTTAATTTTATGCCCGGCTTCTTTCTGTGAGACTGCGTCACTGATCAACTCTGCAATCGTGGAATCTGATGCACCTTCCCGTAGCGGTGTAAGTAGATCTGTCTCGGTCAGCGAAAACAGACACGTCCGGAACTTCCCATCGGCTGTTAAACGGACCCGGTTACAGTTTTGACAAAACGGTTCACTCACCGATGGGATGATGCCTATCTCAGTGCTGTTATCCACAAACCGGTAACGTTTCGCCGTATCGCTTTTTGAATCCCCGTTGAGTGCAACCGGCTCTAACGGGTAGATGGCATTAATTTTTCCGATAATCTCTTTCCCCGGAATAAACATATTCCGTCCCCAAATATCGTCTGCGTCAAGTGGCATGAATTCTATGAAACGCATTTGATACGCGTTGTCACGTGCAAAGGTTGCTAAATCAACAATTTCATCGTCTGTGAAGCCGCGCATTGCTACAGCGTTCACCTTAATCGGGTTAAAACCGCACTGCTGTGCCGCTTTTAAGCCCGCTATAACACGCGACAGAACCTTCCGACGCGTCATCTGCTCAAACTTCTCCTCGTTCAGTGTATCTAAACTGACATTAATCCGTCGGAGCCCCGCATCGTAAAGTGCCGATGCCTGCGTAATCAAGCCGATTCCGTTCGTTGTCAAGCTAATCTCCCGTAACCCATCGATTTTTACTAACTCTTTGATTAGTTCCGGCACACCGGGTCGGACCAAAGGTTCACCGCCGGTGATACGAATTTTATTTATCCCCAATCCAGCGAAAATTCGAGTTAGATGATGAATCTCGTCAAACGTCATCAAGGCAGTGTCAGGCATGAACACCATATCTTCAGGCATACAGTAGATGCACCGAAAATTGCAAACATCAGTGACGGAGATTCTGAGGTTCGTATGGATACGTCCAAAACGGTCTAGCAGCTGCTTTTTCATCTTTTACTTCAGAAAATGTCAGAGCGGAACACCATAACCGCGCTATTCTACACGAATAGATCCGGCAAAACCGTAAAAACATAAAAAATAGATAGACTTAATTCTACTTATATAGTATACCACATCTTTATCTTTTTTGCAAGTTTTCTATAGTAAAAACTTTAAAAAAGATTTTTTCTATTTTTAAACGGATAAGGTTATTTCGGAATATTTGCTAAAGACTAAATTACCCGCGGGCTCAGAAATTTTCTGTTGACATAGTTTAAGTTTTTAGGTATAATGGTTATACATATCCTAAAAATAAATACGGAGACAAAACGATGGATGAAAAAGTGTTCCACGTCGGCGGAGTTGAGCTCCGTGTAGATAAACGAACTTTCGGATCGGATGGCGGCCCTTCTGTGCGTGTTTATGGAGAAGCAGCTGGAGAAAGTGTCCAACTCCTACGGTTTGACTGCTTTCGCAAGGACCCACATTACCACTACGATCCCTCTGGAAAGAACGACCAGCGGCACCTCGATAAAGCCAGTGTGCCGGATTCGGTCGCTTGGACGATTGAACAACTCGGACAAAACCTCGCGGAGATGATTCATACTGCAGGATACGCCAGCGTCGCTGAACAGGTCGATCAGAACGCAGTTGTGCAAATACTCCCTGAAGTTGAATCGCTCATGCGAAGCGAAAACTAGGTAAACAAAGGAGAAAATCAACGTGTATAGAACTATTGCTATGAGTGTATCCGTGCTCACGCTATTCATTGGATTCAGTGCTTTCGCGGGAACCCCTCAGGAGTGGGGAAAATGGAAGAAAGGTGAGTTACTTCTCGAAAACCATAGCTTTGAGGATGATTTAGCAGGCGGATGGGAATTAGAGGACGGTGCGTGTTGTAATCGTGGTGGACTCTATACCATGGAAATTGACAAGACAAACCCACAACACGGAAAAAAATCGCTCAAGGTCATCGGACACAAAGCAACCGGCACGGCTTGGCACGCAAAAGTCAAGCAACTGGATGTCTCCATGGAGGCAGGCGAGGAATATACCATCATTTTTTGGGCTCGTTCCGAAAAAGCCCGGATCGTCGCCATTAGTGTACAGATGCAACACGACCCTTGGACCTTCTACCAAGGTGGTGAAATCAATTTGCTAGGCCCAGAGTGGGAAGAATATCACATTACTTTCAACTCAACTGCCGATGTAGAGCGCGATATGTGGATAGGTTTATCAATCGCACAATCGGATGTCGATTTTTGGATCGATAACTTCCGCTTCTTTGAAGGCGAACCCGACGACGACTTAACGCGCGATGAACCGTTTGCTGTTGACCCCAGCGATAAATTGGCAACACAATGGGGAGATATTAAATCTGATGCTATAGGTAGGTAAAGGAGTGTATAGGTGTATACCGGAAGTATACACCTATATTTGTTAGTTCGGGTGCACGCTACCTACATAGTCCTTTCAATTCGCGAAACTGACTCCTCTCCTCAATTCCGTTTCTGAATACAATAATCCGATTGCTACTTGTTTATCTCTTGTTATTAGAAGTGCCCAAGCAATTTGAGGTCTTTGTGAAGAGTTTAACAATGAACATAGATTGTCCAAACTTTAGTAATTTTCAGGAATTCGCCGCGAAGAGTTCAAGATACGTTTTCGTTTTTGTCTCAAACTTCTCTGCAAGTTGGAGGTTAAGCATCTTATCAAAATGTTGAGCCTCACGGAAAAAAGACGTTGTTGCTGCTTTCACCGCATTCATAATATCAATCCTTCTCAAACCCGGCACCAATGTTTGTTCAATATTCCTTAAAAAATCTTCCGACATCTGATCCACGTGTCGAAAACGCTTAGTTTCCAATCTGTCGCGTAGTCCACGTAGTTCAATTGTTTGGTTCCTAATCTGTTCAAGTTCGTATATAGCTCTCCAAGGTTGCTGGCGTTGAGCGGCAATAATAGCGTGTCTGATATAGTGCAAGATTACGCTGAGTCTGGAACGATAGACTTCTTCCAGATTTGGCCCTGGTCTGTTCTTCCAGCTTGCCTGCATAATGCTCTCAATCCTTCCTGAACGATCGAATACAGTTTTCCAACGTTTTCTTTTCGCGTGGAGCTCATCTAAAGAGAGGAAACAGAGATCAATTTCCAGAAAGTTCTCAAGGAGAAAAACCCAAAGATAGACGTTAACTGCTCTGACAGACTCAAGCGAATGAAATATGGGTAGCATTTCACGAATCTTTACACCCCATTCTTGGAAAGCAGGTCTGACATCGTCAGCCAAGGTTGTAACTGCACATAAATCTATATCGGAGTAAACATCCTCAAAACCTTCTGCACCAGATCCGACAACCACGAGCCCCGCGACACGATTATCATTTCGTAGGGCAGCTACGAGACGATTAAGGATTTCATCGCGTTCGATAGGTGAAAAATGAGGGAAGTGCTCGATGCCTGCTTGATACGTACGTTCTGTCATAGTATTCCTGAATTTGCGAATTTTGGTTAAAGAATAGCGCGAGAACTGGTTGAATCCTCATCCTCTTCCAGCTGTACCGTCAAAAATTAAAACAGAGTTGTTTTCAATAGATGCGCGACTTTGATGAACACAATTCGTTCAGTCTCTCCGTCCACGTATCTATTATCGTTGTAAACGATGAAGAAGTTGCTCTCAGGTAGGTACTCGTAAGCGAAAAGCACAAAGACTCGACGCTCCTTTTTTAGTGTGAATTCTGCGCTTCCCCTCGCAAACATCCGCTGCGCGAATTGATAATTCACGATAAATCGGCGCGTCCATTCCGAGAGTCCCCATTCGGTATCAGCCGGTTCCCTCTCATGTAGACGTTGTAGAATGAATTCGAAACTGAGTTTCGGGGTTGGACGAATCGTAATTTCGGGACGAAGAAAGAACGTGTCTCTATTATCTCGCACACCGAAAGTCCCTGTGTTGCGAATTTGGACATATTTTGGGGGAAACCACCCAGCGAAGAAGCGGACGGTTCTGTCCGTAAACGGTTGATTTTCATCGTCGACGTGATAATACCATTCCGGGCCGAGTAAAAAAAAGAAGTTTTTAACGCCGAGGAGTCCGCTAAACCCGGCGCGATGGTTCGTCAACTCCCCTGCATGGTTTTCAAGCCGTTCATACTTTACCTCGCCGCGCAGCCTTTCAACTGCTCCTTCATATTGCTTATTATAACGCGTTTCCAAGACAAACCCACGCCGATCTATGCGGGGGATAAACCCTGTTTCTGGATTAAAGTCTTCACCGATGTCCGCGTAAATCGCATCAAATGAAAACACATTTGTCCGCCGGGCGAGTTGGACAAAAACAAGGTCGTCTGCAACGTTTTCTGGTCTGTTATAGGCACCTGCTTTCCATTCCCTAGCGTACTCCAGATTAAGATTCATCGCGGCGGGCAGCTGAACCCGGGCATCCACGCCGCCGGCTCTGTCGTAGGTTGTGCCCCGCTGCTTGTTAACGCCTAACATCCCAATAGATGAGGTTTTTCCGAGCTCCCGTTGCAAGCGCAGCACAGTATAGTTATAGTTATTCAGAGGTAGTTCGCCTTCCTCAATTTCTTGCTCTTCATCCTCAGGTCCGGCGATGGCACTCATCAAGGCAATATTGTACCGGTTCATCTTTCCGATGACCTTTCCACCAGCGATTAGATCTTCAACCTGGCGACTGTAAAACAGATCGAGAGGCATTTGAAAGAGTTCATTACCTTCCAAGAAGAAAGGTCTTTTTTCTGGGAATCGGAGCGGAATGTCGCTTAAATTGACTAGGTCTGGATCTGCTTCAATTTGCGCGAAGTCTGGGTTTAGCGTCACATCCACCGTGAAATCGGCAATAGGATACCTGATGTCTAATCCTGTATCTGCCTTCATTTCCACGGCTTGATTTCCGATTTTTTGGGGTTTCAAAGTGCTATACGGTTTGAATTTGAGAGGTCGCTTCGTGTCCAATTCGGTGAGTGGAAGATTGGTAAGATGCCCAAATTTTGAGACAGCGTACTGGCGTTCACCCAGATCTGCCCATGTCTGTTCTTCGCCGCGTGCCTCATCGTTTCGCCAAAAGTTAATCCCCCAGGTTGCGACTGCTTTCTCCTTTGAAAATCGGAGTTCTGCGAACGGTATCGCAAATTCTGCGATCCATCTGTCATCTTGCTTTCCAGCTTGTCCCTTCCAGTTGCAGTCCCACGAGATCGCAGTCCCAATCTGAGATGAGCCGGTGCGCCTATTTGTGCCCTCATTAGTGAGGCGCCGATCGGTTTGCGTACCGAGTGGATTTAAGGCGAAAGCATAGCAGTTCCGGTTATCCAAGAATGTATCGATTAAAACCTCTACGTGATCATCAGAAAAGAAGAAGGAATCACGCCGCGTCTGATTCGCAGCAAGCACATTCATATCTACCTTAAAACATTCAAAAGCAACGTACAGGTTGTGGGTATCATAAGCAACGTAAACATTGGTTGGCTGACTTGCTGGTTCACCCCGCTGCGGCTCAAATTGAATAAATTCTCCCGTGCGAGCGCAGCTTCCTTGTTCGTCTTGCCAACAAGCATCGTCTAATTTCCCATCAATTTGAGGTGGCGTTTTTATTAGAACCGCTTTAATCTGTCGAATAGCGTCGGCTTTTTCTGGCACTATCGCACAGCAACAGAGGATTCCGAAAAATATTAGCAAAATTCTCATGGATTTTTGGTGGGTCGCTCCTTTTATTGGCGCAGTGTAAAAGGTTATCTCATACCAACTGAACGGATTTGCGTTGTTTCGCCCCGGTACTCTTTACCTACAGCAAAAACTCGTAATCCGGTCGAGATGTTTGCGCCACGAACATCTTTTGTATAACTGATTTCATCATATCGCATATTCTGTTTTTTGTCAATGACGTTGAAAAATGAGAGCGGATATGTTAAACTTTAATGCATGCTTATCATACCTAACAAAGCAATTTAGTCTATGTAAACCGATCAGAAGGATTGACGTTAAAAGATACGTTAAAATTGTATTCAAAAAGGAGGGCGCGCGGCAAATTAGCCATCAGCGCGCTTGTTCATGACAAAATTTTTCGTTTCGCTCTGCTTTTTAGCAACACTTTTCCCATCTACACTTTGGGCTGGCCCAGGGCGAACAGGTGCACAAATCCTGAGTTTGGGCGGTGGCGCACGTGCAAGAGCGTTAGGAGACGCATTTTCCGCAATGTCCGGGGATGTCACGATGTCGCTTTGGAATCCCAGTGGATTGGCGAATATGCCGGAGAGTAAAGTACGTTCTGGCAAAAAAGCATCGCAAGCATCCATGTTTTATACCGATTATAGCAGCCTATTCGGTGAGGCCGGTGAGGGGTTGTACTACACCTTTGTCTCTGGCGCGATGCCTATGGGGGATATCGGAACCATTGGAGCAACCCTCCAAATGCAGGGGCAAGGCACGATTGCTGTAACCACGGATTCCCCAGATGTCGTTCGCGAGGAGAGCCTCGGCACAAACTGGGCACTCACATTCTCCTATGCTGACCGGGTTACCGAAAATTTGGCGGCAGGTGTCAACGGCAAAATGATCCGAATGGTCCTCGGGAGGGAAAGTGGCAGCTCTTATGCCGTTGATCTCGGCATGCAATACCTATTTCCGTTAGAGTTTGTTCCGATAACCCTTGGCACGACGATTCAGAACATTGGGCCGGGGATCTCTTTTATTGATGAAAACCAGACAGACCCCTTGCCTCGACTGATGCGGATTGGCACGGCAATAAGCCTTTACCGGGATCGATATAACCACTTCCGTTTTGTAAGCGGTATCACCGCCTATATCGACAAACTAAGAGAAAATCAAGCCGAATTAGAAGCAGACTTGGAACGGCTTAACGCGGAAAGAGAAGAGAAACTGACACGCGAACAACTTCTCTCCGATCGAGGAGTCGGGCTCCGCGCGTTTGAGTGGAGGCACCTCCAAAAGAACCTTGGCTTAGAATATTGGCTCGGAAAAATATTGGCACTCCGTGTCGGCTACAAATCGGAACCCGGCATTAACCTACCTGAGCTGGCGGATCACTTTACCTACGGCATAGGTGTCCAAGTATACCTATTTAATCTCGATTTGACGTTTGGACCGCGGTTTGGACCTAGCCGGGAGCGGCTCCTTGAAGCTACTGGCATAGTCATTTTCTAAGGGAGTACGCTAAAAATGAGCATCCAAAATTTTTCCAGCACACTGTTGAATCGCTTAGCACTCCCGATATTAGTGGCCATTATCAGTCTCTATACGGGTTTATGCATCGCATCTGAAAACATAGAGGCAGCGCCGTTTTCCATCAAGCGTATACAGCAGGATCCTCTGGGTGTGGAGCCGGAAGGCTTATCTCGTCAGAACGAGCTTAGCGATTATCTACCTACAGCATTCTATCTGGAATCCGCCCTCGGAAATAGAACATTGGAAACAGTCCCAGAAATGCCGGTTATGAAATCCCCCAATGAGGCGTTCCTCTATTCCCTCGTAATTCCCGGAGCAGGACAGTTCTATACCGGTATGAAACGTGGATACCTCTATGCAGCCGCGGAGGTCGGATTTCTCGCTACTTACTTTATTCTTCGCAACAGTGCGGTCAACACTCGCGACGAATATCGCGATGTGGTAAGGGAAAACGTTATCTTTGACGGTCCCGGCTCTTTTGAAAATTGGGACCCTATTGAGGACTTTGAGCACGCTACGCAATACGAAACCTGGAATCACGTCTATGATTCTGAAGAGACCCGGGCCCGTACCGGAAAATGGTACTGGAAAGACCTTGACCCAACAAGAAAGGATGAAGAAGATATCAATATTGAGTTTGATTCAAAACACCGGCTCCAGGCGTTCGAATTGAGACAAGAAGCGAATGACACCTTTGAACGTGCCAAGACCGTCTTAGGTTTAGTGATTTTGAACCATGTTATCAGTGCAATCGATGCACGCCTCTCGGCGAAAGCCTGGAATCGCGTAACACAAGCGCGTGCTTCCAACACGTTTGAATTTGACATGCAAACGAGCCTTTCACCCGGCAACGTCGGAGGTCTGTTGGTTGTAAGAAAAAGGTTCTAAAGCCGGAAAACGGAGAAATCTATGCCGATTGAGACACAAACACTCTTAGACGTTTTAAATTCAGTCACAGCCATCCCCGTCATCCCTTTCAATGGAGAGAAAATCGATTACATTGGGCACGCCAAGAACGTTGACTATTTAATGCGGAACAACTATCTCGAAAATGGACGGAAGCGGGTTATCGCAATTGCCGGAACAAGCCTCATCCACCATATCAGCGAAACGGAGCAACTCCGGCTGATAGACAAAACTGGAAGACAAATCGCAGATGATGGCGTGCTGATATCCGGAATTGTCCCGAATCCGATTAAACAAGCCGGGCAGCTCATTGAAGCACAAGCAGAACTCCAGCGTCCACCAGATGCATACCTACTGATGCCTTTAACCGGAATCTCCAGTCCACAAGGTGTTTATGAACAGTACATGAAATTTGGGGAAGTATATGGCACTGCATGTGATGCCCGGTTTATCTACTATTTTCGTCAAAAGCGGGAGAGGGCGGCGGTGATTCGTCTGCTGAACGATTCTCCGCACTTTATCGGTGTAAAAATCGGCACAGATGAACAAGACGTGAAACCTCTGGTTGAAGGCATCGGCGATAACGGCTTAGTCATGTGGGGCATCGGCGATCGATGCACACGTCCCGCGCAGCGCGGAACAAAAGGACATACCTCCGGAATTGCGGTTGCGTTTGCCCGGGCTTCAGATGAAATCAATAACGCCCAACGCAGCGGTGATTACAAGACATCTGCACAAATTGAGTCTGATATTGCTGCCTTTGAAGAAATCCGGTTTAGGAACGAACGGATTTATAATTATGCAGCCGTTGTCGAGGCGATGATTCTGAGCGGCTTTAACGATATTGAAGGCGGCACCGGAGGCCCCTTCAACCCACGTGTGCCAACAGACATTCAAGAACAGGTTCGCACAGCAACTCAAAAACTAAAAAAATATCATTAATTTGTCTCCAGAATCAATAAGGTTCATTTGCCTAGAATACCCGTGGCTCCATCGCCCATCAGCAGCTAATAAACATATTGCAGCGTTGGCATGGAAGGAGAGGAGTAGCACTTCAAATTTCGTCTCGGATTTGACTTCTTCGGAACATTTTGTGTATAATTCATGTTAAGGAGATTTCGTCTTTACAATATGCAAAACGGCGAAGCGAAAGCAAGGTGGCAGGCGGCACCCCAGCACAAACGAACCGAACAATGACAAAAGAAACCGAGTTTTTTACAGCTTTCAATATACCTATCGGACAGTTTCCCGACCGGAGTGCCCGGTTCTTGCTGGAGAACAAGCACAATGTCCGGGGACTTTTAGAAATTATTGCCGCACCTCTCGTACCGCAGCTAGATTTCGATAGACTTGTACAACTTAACCGCAGCTTCCTCCCTGCCAATTTACGCGAGCAGGAGTCAGACCTCGTCTATCGCGTGCCGTTTCAGAACGCAACCAAACAGGAAGAGCTGCTCATCTATATCCTCATTGAACATCAATCCACCGTGGATGTAAGCATGGCATTTCGGATACTGTTTTATATGATGCAGATTTGGGATGGCCAGCGCCGCCAATGGGAAGCAGAAAACGTGCCGAAAGGCCAGTGGAAATTCCGCCCAATTCTGCCTATTGTATTTTACACCGGGGACCGGCACTGGAAGCAACCTTTAACTCTGCAGTCCTTGATGGATGTTCCCGAAGAACTTAAGCGGTTCGTGCCACAATTCGATACCTTGTTTCTTAGTGTGAAAGAGAGCGACGCGGCAAGGTTGACTGAAACAAACCATCCGTTCGGGTGGCTACTGAGCGTGCTGCAAAAGGAACACGCACCCAAAGAGGAGTTGCGGACGGTGTTGCTTGCTGCACTGCGCTCTCTGAATACTTTGGATAACACGGCACACTCGCAGTGGCGGCAAGCAATTTGGTATTTACAGTTATTAATATTCCATCGTCGTCAACCGGATGAACAAGAAGAGTTAATAAAGTTACTCTCAGAAAATATAGAAGATTTTACCCGTAAAGAGGAGGAAAAAATCATGGCACAGACTATAGCAGAATATCTTAGGGACCAAGGCATTGCAATTGGAGAGTCGCGTGGCAGGGAAGAAGGGGAAGCACGTGGCAGAGAAGAAGGGGAAGCGCACGGCAAAACGCAAGCGAAACAAGAGGCTATCCTCAAACTGCTCGAACTCCGATTTCAGCAGGTGCCCGAAACGGTGAACCGGACCATCACCGAAATCCAGGAACTTTCGCACTTGGACGTGTTATTTGAGAAGGTAGCGACTGCACAATCCCTTGACGAAATACAATGGAATGGCAACCCTAATGTAGAATAGTGGCGGTGCAATTGTCTAAATCAGGATTTTAAGATTTTCAATTCAAGAACTGCGTGGTATACCCCCGACAAAAATATGTCCTATGACAGTTTAACTCTCTTTCTCGTTACAAATGAATTGCGTCAGACCCTTTTGGGCGGCACCATTCGACACATTGAACAAGCGAATCCGACGACCTTTTTGTTCAAGGCTGTACACGCCGGCAAAACGGACTGGTTCACTCTCTCAGCACATTCTGTGCATGCCCGCACGCATCTCATTCCGAAGCCTCCACCAGGACAGAAACAGTCATACTTCGCAGACTTTCTGACAACGCATCTCAAAGGCGGAAGGATCACAGCAGTCGAGCAGCTCGGATGGGACCGTATCTTAAAAATAACGATCCAGCCTATATCTGATGAGCAGATCCAGCCGACACCCAAAGCAGTGATTGCCGAATTAATGGGGAAACATAGCAACATTATCTTAATTGACGCAACCACCGATCGGATTTTGGAATGTCTCAAACATATTGACGAAAGTGTGAGCCGGCACCGAGAGGTTTTGCCCGGTGAATCCTACTGTTTGCCACCACAACAAGAGAAAGCAGATCCATTGGAACTGAATGAAGCAGGTTTTAAAGCTCTGCTTGAAAGCGAACCCCGTGTGACATGGCGTTCGCTGTTTAGCAAAATCGATGGACTCAGTCCAACCCTTTCAAAGGAAATCGTCGCACGGGCGGAGGAGGTACCCTTATGGGAAGCGTATCGGCAGGTTATCGCTTATTTTCAATCTAAGCCTGCCGCACCGCACATCCGCTTTGATGGCAAAAATCCCGTGGCTGTATCTCCGATGCCGTTGCGACATCTTTCGGCTGCGGGCCAACGAGAAACATTTGATACTATGAGTCAGGCACTTAGTGCCTACTACGATGCAATTACTCTGAAGGAAACCGTCGCATCAGAACAACGGGCCCTTACGCAAGCATTGGACAAACAGCGGAAGCTACTCAACCGAAAAATGAACGGACTTCGCGAAGATTTAGCACGTGCCGAAAAAGCCGAGGATTATCGGATTCTGGGAGAACTGCTGCTCGCCAATCTGCACAATATCAAACGCGGGCAAAAACAGGTCGAATTGCAAAACTACTATACTCCAGACTTGGAGAACTTGACGATTTCGCTTAATCCTGAACAGAGTCCCTCTGATAACGCGCAAGCGTATTTCAAGAAGTACACCAAAGCGAAGCGCGGACGTTCACGTATCCAGCAGCAACTCGCAAATACAGACGCGGAGCAAGAGGTACTACAACTGTATATCTCCAAACTCACATCAGCAGATACGCCGGACATGCTCCAACGGCTTCGTGCAGAATGCATTGAAAACGGATATATAAAAGCGCAGCGGCGTAAAAATCAGAAACGAAACGTCAGCGAAGGGCTCTTCCGAAAGTATACCTCTACCAACGGGTTTCAGATCTACGTTGGCAAAAACAGCCAATCCAACGATCTGCTCCTGCGTCAGATTGCGAAACCGCGCGATATGTGGCTACACGCCAAACAGATTCACGGATCCCACGTCATCATCCGTAATCCCGAAAACCGGCCCGACATTCCGATGCCCACGTTGTTGCAAGCAGCGCAGCTCGCTGCCTATTTCAGCAAGGCACACCACGCTAGCCATGTCCCTGTTGACTATACCTGGGCACGTTATGTAGTTAAACGCAAAGGCAACGTCGCCGGGTACGTCCACTACACGCATGAAAAGACGTTATATGTGGAGCCTGCCTTGCCGTCATCAAACGGAGATTAGAAAATGCCATTTTCGAAAACAATAGAGGAAAATTAATGAAATACCTGTTTGAAAATTTACGCGACGATACACAAAAGTGGCGCAGCACCGGATACCCGTGTACAGATTACCCACTCATCGCGGAAATCCTACGTTGGCAATTTGAAGGTGAACCGCAAGAGCAAATCGCCCTCAAATACCTCCGAGAACCGCAATTCCAAGCACTAGAAATCTATTGGTTCCTCAGATTGGTGCGAAAGACACCGCATATTGTCGATCTTTACAAGCACTATTACAGCGACGATAAACGCGACTTCTTTAAAGCGTTCGGGATTCCAATCGATCCAACCGAGCTCCAATGGATTCCTAATGTTGACACTGTCATTGACCGGGTAAGAACTGACCCTGAATTCGTTAAACAGAAGCGAATCGAGCCCGTTCATGAGGCTGTGACGCTCCCATACCCTAGCTATATCTTCGCGCTCGCGATGGGCACCGGCAAGACGGTACTCATCGCCACTATTATTGCCACCGAATTCGCCATGGCACTTCGATATCCTGAAGGTAGCTTTATGAAAAATGCACTCGTCTTTGCACCCGGTACAACCATCATAGAGAGTTTACGCGAGATTAGCGCAGTTCCTTTCGAGAAAATCCTGCCCGCAAGCCTACACCGTGACTTCCTCGCGAATCTCAAGATGACCTATCCACAGACCGGCGCAAAAGAAATTCAAGTCCAACAAGGCAGCACTTACAATGTCATCGTCACGAATACCGAGAAAATTAGCCTCAGGGCGAACCTGACGCGACGCACGAATCAGACAGAAATGGAGTTCGAGGAAAAAGAGAAAAAAGCGAAATTAGAGGCAAACCTCCGACTGCAAAAAATCGCAAGCCTACCCAATTTAGGGGTTTTTTCCGACGAAGCACACCATACTTACGGCAATAGAATGGATAAAGAACTCAAGCGAGTCCGTGAAACCGTCAACTACATCAATGAGGAAACGCGCCTCATCGCGGTTGTCAACACCACCGGTACGCCTTACTACAAACGGCAGATGCTCCGCGAAGTTGTCGCGTGGTACAGCCTCGGTGAAGGTATTGAGGATAATATCCTAAAAAGCCTCAATAACGGGATTATCCATTACGACATTGGTGAACGTTCTGATGAAGATGTAATCCGAGATGTGATTGTTGAATTTTTCAAGAACTACGATGGCGTTACGCTGTCCAACGGTGCAAAAGCGAAAATCGCTTTCTACTTCAAAACGCAAGACCATCTCGGTACCTCACGTCTCCACATTGAAAGAACATTGGCTGAACTCGGCAAGAGCCCAACTCTGATACTTGTTAATACGCAGCGTTCAACTCAAACCGAGATTGACGAATTCAACCGACTTAACGATCCGGATAGTCAGAAGCGCATCCTACTCCTCATCGGTAAAGGTGTAGAAGGCTGGAATTGCCCGAGTCTATTTGCCTGTGCCTTAATTAAGGAACAGACAACAAGCAGCAACTTTGTCTTGCAAGCCTCAACGCGATGCCTCCGTCAAGTGCCCGGAAATACGCAGCCCGCCAAAATCTTTTTGGATACGAAGAACCGAAGCATTTTAGACAAGGAATTGCAGGACAACTTCGGAACTACCTTGCAAAATCTCGGTGGACACACCGCAGCTACAGAAGAAATTGAGCTCCGTATTCGCAAGCCAGAACTACCGGAACTGCAAATCTCACGGCTAATTTCTCGTGTTGTTCGGAAGGAACAGACCTCCGGCCCCTTGCAGTTGACAATTCCGGCTGAAGGAGTAGATGTCCCACCTATTCACCGGGCGACGCTAACACCGAATTTCACAAGCAGGACATCCCGACTCATAGGTAGAACGGAAATTGACGAGATTCCTTTGATGAACAGATCCACGGATTGCTATACGCTCTCGCGGCGCATCGCAGCAAATTATCACCTCCCTTATATGCAAACGCTCAAAAGCCTCAAACTGCTCTATCCAGAAGGTGAGGTCCCCAATACGCACCTCCACCCGCTCTACCAACAAGTGGAAAACCAGTTGCAGAATTACGACGTAATTAACGAAGAGGTAACCGAAACCCTGGCACTCATTCGTACCCTTGATAAGGAGGGTAAGCCTGTTTTTGACGAGGAAGAAGATGGATACTACATTCACCGCTTACGTTTGCTCAAACGCACCGTAGAGCGAATGAAAGAGGGCGGCCTGTTGTTTGAAGCAGGAAACCTATTGGACGAACACGATGTCACTTTCCACTATGCACCCTACAACTTTGATACCGTGCCAGAACGCCGCTTTTTTGAGGAAATTCTGAACACGGTCAACGCATCCGGGGACGACATCGACATCTTTCTATTTACCGGCGGATTAACGGATCCCAACAAAACGGATTTCCACTTTGAATACAAGGGTGTCGATGGCAATTATCACCGCTATTTTCCCGACTTTGTCATTGTCAAGAAAACCGGTGCAGTTTTCATCGTCGAAATTAAGGCTGAAAGCGAACGGAACGATGAAACCGTCCAAGCCAAAAGCAAAGCAGTCGAACGTTTGCCGAAGTTGCAAGCCGCCGGTAGCGAATTGAAGTCGGTTCCACCTTTCAAATATCACGTTGTTTATACCACGACGAATCGACTCCAAGAGAATCTCGACACGATTAGACCCGTCATAAATTGGATTCGTCCGACTGAAGACTCAGAAACAGGAGGAGCTTATGAAAATTACGCCGGTTAAAGGGAGAGCGATGCTGCACTGGGTGGGCAAACGCCCCATCGGCACGGTGAGCAACTATCCCGCCCAATTGGTGGAAACTTGTAACGTTGAAAACCCAGAGAAAGAGCCGCTATATGATGGATTTTTGGAGGGGCCGAACCTCGTTTTTCACGGCGACAACAAGGAGATCCTCTCCACCTTACTCGTCAACGGTTTCCGCAGTAAGATAGACCTCATCTACATTGACCCGCCCTTTGCCAGCGGTGCAGACTACGTTCGAAAGGTAAAACTCCGCGGCATTAGCAGGTCAACCTTGGATGAAGGTGCTGGGAACCCAGGTGGGAGTAGGGGGGGGGTAAACCTGCTTCTTTAACAGGCGAAGGTCACTCCATTATTGAACAGACACAATACACCGACATCTGGGCGAATGATAATTATCTCCAGTTCATGTTTGAGCGGCTTATCTTAATGCGCGAACTGCTTTCGGATGCCGGCTCTATTTACCTGCACTGTGACCCAACGATGAGTCATTATCTGAAGTTGCTCATGGATGAAATTTTTAGTGGAATGTTTCGGAGAGAATTAATTTGGGCAATGCCGCGTCCTAGTGGATTTAAAACGCAAGCTCAGAATTGGATCCGAAATCATGATGTTATTCTCTATTACGCCACAGAAAATGCCATGTTTCATAAGCAATACGAACCTTATGAGGAGTCTTACCTCGCAAATTTCGATAAATCGGACGAAAAAGGACGATATTGGCTGCGCAATGGGCAAAAGAGAAGATTAGGGAAAGGCTATACACTCGGAGATGTCTGGACTGACATCGACTCTATGCAAACGCAATCCGTGAGTCTGAGTGAAGGGCTTGGCTACCCTACCCAGAAACCGGAGGCTCTAATAGCCCGCATCATCAAAGCGTCAAGCAATGAAGACTCCATCGTGCTTGATTGCTTCGTGGGCAGTGGCACCACCGCAGTCGTGGCTGAAAAACTCCGCAGACGCTGGATTGCCGCAGATCTGAACAGAGGCGCGATACAGACGACAATGAAACGCATCCAGACAACCATTGCCGAACACCGCGGAATCGCTCACTATCGCATCAATAACTATCACTTTGGCAAAGAACAGGAACTCCATCGGCTTGTCATAGAAAAGTATGGTGTCGAAACGGACAAGAAAGACCGCTTCTTTGACGGCACCGTAGAGGGGACGCTTGTCAAAATCGTTGAGCTGACAAAACCGCTCACCCGATTAGATATTCAACTTATCAAAGACGAACTTCAGCACCGCCCTGATGAGGCACGCGCTGTTACAGTCCTCTGCAACGGCAGCGAGTTGGGAATACAAGCCGAACTTGACGCAGAAAACAAGCGGCACCCGATTAATCAACTCATCGTGCGGGACATCCAACGCGACGGTGTCACTACCTTCGCCCCTGCTGAAGCAGAAGTTGACTTCAAAAGAGACGGGCAACACGTTACCATCACCCTCGTAGATTATATCAGTCCGAGCCTCTTAGGGCGTTTGGAGATAGCCCGCACCCTCTTTGACGAACAAGTTGATGATTTCCGTGCGCAGATTGATTGCGTGCTGATAGATACGGACTACAACGGCACGCATTTCAGAATCGTTGAGAGTGATGTGCCGGAGCAGAGAACCGATTTTATCAGGGGCCAATACACGGTAGTGCTGCCGCGCCGTGATGCCCGTGTTGCCGTCAAGATTATTGATATGCTTGGCGAGGAAACTCTCATCACAGAATAACATCAGAAAAAGGACCTGAAGCCCTATGCGAGAGGAGAACTCATGAAAATTACGCCGGTTAAAGGGAGAGCAATGCTGCACTGGGTGGGCAAACGCCCCATCGGCACGGTGAGCAACTATCCCGCCCAATTGGTGGAAACTTATAACGTTGAAAACCCAGAGAAAGAGCCGCTATATGATGGATTTTTGGAGGGGCCGAACCTCGTTTTTCACGGCGACAACAAGGAGATCCTCTCCACCTTACTCGTCAACGGTTTCCGCAGTAAGATAGACCTCATCTACATTGACCCGCCCTTTGCCAGCGGTGCAGACTACGTTCGAAAGGTAAAACTCCGCGGCATTAGCAGGTCAACCTTGGATGAAGGTGCTGGGAACCCAGGTGGGAGTAGGGGGGGGTAAACCTGCTTCTTTAACAGGCGAAGGCCCCTCCATTATTGAACAGACACAATACACCGACATCTGGGCGAATGATAACTATCTCCAATTCATGTTTGAACGCCTGATCTTGATGCGAGAGCTGCTGAGTGAAAAAGGGAGCATCTACCTGCACTGCGACTGGCATAAGAGCCATCATCTCCGTATGCTCCTCGATGAAGTGTTCGGCGAACAGAACTTCGTCAATGAGATTGTCTGGAAATATAACTGGGCGAGCACAGTAAAAAAGAAGTTCTCCCAAAAACATGACACGATTTTCTGGTACGCCAAAAGTGCTGAAGAGTGGATTTTCAATTTAGACGAGATGCGGGAACTGTATACAGAAACACAATTGAAGGGCTATAAACAGGATGAAGATGGGTATTATACATTGGACTCTTCGGGGAAAAAATGGTACGCACATTCAAAAGGACAATTGCCCGCAGACCTGTTTGAAATTGGTATTATCAGCAGAAGCGCAAAAGAACGGCAAAAATTTCCTACCCAGAAACCGGAGGCTCTAATAGCCCGCATCATCAAAGCGTCAAGCAAGGAAGACTCCATCGTGCTTGATTGCTTCGTGGGAAGCGGCACCACCGCAGTCGTGGCTGAAAAACTCCGCAGACGCTGGATTGCCGCAGATCTGAACAGAGGGGCCATACAGACGACAATGAAACGCATCCAGACAACTATTGCCGAACACCGCGGAATCGCTCACTATCGCATCAATAACTATCACTTTGGCAAAGAACAGGAACTCCATCGGCTTGTCATAGAAAAGTATGGTGTCGAAACGGACAAGAAAGACCGCTTCTTTGACGGCACCGTAGACGGAACCCTCGTCAAAATCGTTGAGCTGACGAAACCGCTCACCCGATTAGATATTCAACTTATCAAAGACGAACTGCAGCACCGCCCTGATGAGACGCGCTCGGTGACGGTGCTCTGCAACGGCAGCGAGCTGGGAATACAAGCTGAACTTGACGCAGAAAACAAGCGGCACCCGATTAATAAACTCATCGTGCGGGACATCCAACGCGACGGGGTTACAACCTTCGCCCCTGCCGAAGCAGAAGTTGCCTTCAAAAGAGATGGGCAACACGTCACCATTACCCTCGTAGATTATATCAGTCCGAGCCTCTTAGGGCGTTTGGAGATAGCCCGCACCCTCTTTGACGAACAAGTTGATGATTTCCGTGCGCAGATTGATTGCGTGCTGATAGATACGGACTACAACGGCACGCATTTCAGAATCGTTGAGAGTGATTTGCCGGAGAAGCAGAGCGATTTTATCAAAGGCCAATACACGGTAGTGCTGCCGCGCCGTGATGCCCGTGTTGCCGTCAAGATTATTGATATGCTTGGCGAGGAAACGGTAGTAACGGGATAAACACTCTCTTTCAGAATCTCCAGCTGCCGGACTTCCAACCGTGTGAACGATATCCCCATTGCACTGTCAACAAATTTTTGTTGACAATAGCTGCAACCGTGTTATGGTACGTTTTAATTTAACAGAGGAGGAATTCTTTCATGAAACTGATTAAGTTTTTGGCATTGACGTTATTCTTGTCTGCTTTCAGTCTGCTTTGGACTGGCGTAACCTCAGCATTAGATGAATGGGTTTTTGTTGACATTGAATCTTACTCTAACACGAAACTGGTCGAGCACGAGTGGTGGACGTTGAATCCGGGCGACAGCACGCTGTCCCGCTTGCCTATTGGTGAGATTGGTGAATTTGAAGGACCTGACAAAAAAGTGGAGTTCCAGATTATAGACGGTGCCATCGTCCTGTTCGGTACCAATGCTGTGAAGTGGCCGAAGGCGGTTGAAGACATTGCTGTTGAAGGTAAGGCGACATTCATCTATTTTCTTACGCAACCGGTTGGGAACAGAACGGGGTGCCGAGTTACAAATTTGTGATGAACTATCAAAATGGCAAGAAGGAAGAATTTGAAATGATTTCCGGGCATAACTCAGATGATTGGTTCCACGATGGTACACCGCTTGCCGATGATAACTCTGTGTGGGGATGGATTCTGAAAGAAGGAGGTCCTTGTGGGCATGCAGGGTTGGTGAATACCAAATGGGAAAATCCGCATCCAGAGGTCTGGATTGATACAATAGATGCAATCTCTTTAGAGTTGGGCTCAGTGCCGATTATCCCCGCCATTACATTGGGCGAAGCGACGCTTGCAGTCGAACCTATGTCGAAATTGACAGTGAGATGGGGCAGTCTAAAAGACTCTCGTGATTAAGATTGACTTTCTGCTCTATGCATGCTATAATTAAGCATATTACCAAAAACAATTAGGTGCGATCTCCCGATCGCGATGCTTCTATAGGAGGAATGTAATGCCAGCAAAGCAGATTATCTTTGACGAAGAGGCGAGGGTCTCTCTCAAGCGCGGGGCAGACACACTCGCCAATGCCGTCAAGGTTACACTCGGCCCACAGGGGAAAAACGTGGTGATTCAAAAATCTTTCGGTGCACCGCTGGTAACCTGTGACGGCGTGACCGTGGCAAAAGAAATTGAACTCGAAGACCCCTACGAAAATATGGGTGCCCAGCTGCTGGAATCCATCGCAACTAAAACAAACGATATCGCCGGCGACGGCACCACCACCGCCACTCTGTTAGGACAAGAAATCCTTCATGAAGGGCTCAAGAACGTTACCGCCGGCGCAGATCCGATGCAGTTGAAAATCGGCATTGATAAAGCAGTCATCGCAGCCGTTGAGGCTATTAGCACGCAAAGCCGAGAAGTCAGAAGCCATGAGGAAATCTTGCAGGTTGCTTCCATCGCCGCAAACGACCCGGCAAACGCCAGCGATATTGGGACTATCATCGCAGAAGCAATAGAAAGAGTTGGAAATGACGGAGCAATCACGATTGAAGAAGGGAAAACTTCTGAGACGACTGTTGATATCGTTGAAGGAATGCAGTTTGACCGCGGTTTCTTATCTGCCAATTTCGTCACAGATCCGCAATCACAAGTCGTTGAATTTGAGAACCCTTTCATTCTCATTAATACTGAGAAAATTTCAAATGTGACAGACCTCGTTCCGATTATGGAAAAAGTCATGCAGCTCGGGCGGCCCTTGCTGATTATCGCCGAGGATGTTGAAGGCGAAGCATTATCCACATTAGTAGTGAACAAACTCCGTGGCACGCTTCAGGTTGCTGCTGTCAAGGCACCGGGCTTCGGTGACCGGCGCAAAGAAATGCTTGAGGACATTGCAACATTAGCCGGGGGCCAGGTCATCGCCGCAGACACCGGAATCCGATTAGAAAACATCGTCGTCGGTATGTTAGGCACGGCACGACGGGTTGTGATTGACAAGGACAATACCACGATTGTCGGCGGCAGCGGAGCCAAGGACGACGTTGAGGGGAGAGTCACCCAGATTCGGACCCAGATTGAAGAGACTACCTCCGATTATGACCGGGAAAAATTGGAAGAACGGCTCGCGAAACTTGCTGGTGGTGTTGCTGTTATCGACGTGGGGGCTGCAACCGAAGTCGAAATGAAGGAGAAAAAGGCACGGTTTGAAGATGCACTCGCAGCAACGCGCGCCGCAATTGAGGAAGGCATCGTTCCGGGCGGCGGGGTTGCACTCCTACGGGCCGCAAACGGACTTGATACACTCCAATTAGATGGAGACCAAGCCACCGGGCTCAACATTGTCAAACGGGGCTTGCTTTCTCCTATCCGAGCTATCGCTGAAAACGCAGGAGAAGAAGGTTCTATTGTCGTTGCCAAAGTCCAAGAGGGAGAAGGCAATTACGGATTCAACGCCGCGACTGCGCAGTACAGTGATATGATTGAAGACGGAATTGTAGACCCCACAAAGGTTGTACGCTCTGCCCTGCAGAATGCATCCAGCATTGCCGGATTGCTGTTGACAACGGAAAGCTTGATCACTGAGATTGAGGAACCGCCTGAAGCCGCACCCGCAGCTGATCCGCATGCCGGTCACTTCCACTAAAACTTTTATTCATGTCCGGGCGGGTCTTCTGGCCCGCCCACCTTGGCAATTTAGAACTACCGGATGTCATAACGCGGCTCCAGCCCACTATCCCAATCACAGTCGAGACAAAACATCTCTGCCGGGGCAAAATAATGAATGTTTTTGCTTCGACACTCGGGGCAAATTTCCACCGGCTTTTCCATTTTATCTCCTTCTTCCTGAATATTGATATGATACACTTTGATCTGCCCAGGATAACGGTGCCCCATCGGACAACGAATAAGGGGGCGACTATCGTTCTCAAAACGTTCAATCCGCTCCCGAAGGAACGTGAGCTGCTGGTAGCAGATCGGACACAAGTTTGGGACCAACTCCTTCACGATGAGCAGATCTGTATTCTCAGCACGAATAGAAACGGCCACAGCGAAGTGATACTCAAGCTGCAATCGGTAAGTACTTTTCACCTGGCTTGATTTTACGGCTGGGTTTATCAATTCTGAGATAAGTTTTTCGTAACTTCCCGGGCTCAAGACTAACTCTGTCGGAATGAGGCTACCACCTCTTAAACTAGAGAGAAGTTGATAGATACGTTCTAAAATTGCCGGTCCCTCCTGAGCGTTCAAAAGCGATTTATAGACAAAACGCGTCTACCCGGCTTGACGAGATAGATACTATACAGTCCTGTCATCAGGTGGTTTAGAGACAAGTGAGCGTTCAGAGGGTTGGGCTAATGGAGACTTTCCAAGTTGCGGACGATACACTTCTGCCGGCTGATTGCGCAGAATAATCAGGTCATCGCCATCGCGCTCAATGATATCGTCCGGCATTAACGTGGTTTCAAATTTCCTCATGCTGGTCATAAAATTAATAGTAATGCGCGCGGCTTCACTCATCCGGATACGCCAGCCCCCTTCCGTTTTGACACGAGTAAACCGCTTCCCGATATCAATAGACTGCATCTGAGCAGCATTGATGATAACACCACTTTCCGCCTCCACCATAAATGTTGTTTCTGTTGTATTACTTTTGCCGTTTTCTTCAACCATCTTATACTCCGTAGATATTACCGCAATATCGGAACCGTTGACGGGTCCGGTGATGTGAAAAATAGAATGTAAAATTTATTAAATTTTATCATAGCGGGGAACGCATTGTCAACCTATTTTTTTTATTGGAATTGAAAAAATGGATAACCTCTGATAAAATAGATTGTATTGAAAGAATAGGCTGCTCATGTTGACTGTCCAGTCGTAAAAAAGGAGAAACATAGTGAAATCTATAGTTGTAGTTACGATGCTCTTTCTGCTCACCTTCTCTGCCTGCGGAACTACCTTCTTGCAAACTTTTGACGATCGGAACCTTAAAAATTTGCAGGAACTAAACCAACATAACGTCTCGGGGTTTTGGAAGACTATCAATGGTGAACTCAAGGCGATAAGTTGTTAAGAGGTACCCCATCTAATTACCATTGGGGATGAGACGTGTCAAAATTACAACACTGAAATAGATGTCAAGCCGCTTAAAAAACATGGTCTTGGAAATATTGCAATTGCCGTGCAGATTCAAGGTGCCTGGTTGGTTTACTGCACAATTGATGATTTGCCTTTTCGCAGAGAAGCAGCTAGCGCTGCGGAGCTCGCAGGCAATTTTTATGATCATAGCTCGGTTATCTTCCATTTTGAAACGAGCCTATTTTTGAGATTAAACGAATAGTCAACTCTAAAGTTAGGTTTTCAGGATCATATCATTAGTTTTTGGATTAACGGTGAGCAAGTTTTCAAAACGCTAGACATTCCGGGGGCTAAGGAAAAATCAGAATGCAAGCCATTATTCTCTGCGGGGGTCTTGCTACCCGATTAGGGGAGACGACGAAATATATCCCCAAGATTTTGCTCGACATCGCCGGAAAAACGGTGTTGGAGTGGCAGATTCGCCTGCTGCAAGAGGCGAATGTTGAGGAGATTGTCCTTGCCTCGGGGCACCTGCACGATGTCCTCTATGAATACGTTGGGGACTGCTATACGGGGACGTGCATTTGCTATGCCAAAGAGGAGAAAAGACTTGGCACTGGGGGCGCGATTGCTAACGCGATGCAACAAATTCGCACTTCTCCATTTTTTGTTCTGAACGGCGACATCCTCCTTGCGAATTTCTCACTCCGAGAGATGTTAGAGCGCTTTCATCGGAAAATGGCAGGACTACTACTGAGCGTGCAAGTTGATGATATTCGGCCTTATGGCGAGATTGCATTCGATAGCACGGGTAAAATCACCGCGTTTCGTGAGAAGCAGCCTAACCACCAAGCCGGTTACATCAACAGTGGCATATACCTTTTTAGTCAAACCATCGCAGACGCGTTTCCTAAAGATCAAGAGAATTTCTCCATAGAACGTGACGTTTTTCCCTATCTCTCCAATCTCTATACGTTGAAAACTGCTGCAGATTGGATAGATATCGGTGTTCCAGAGCGGCTGGCGTACGCCCGAGAACATTTCGGCGCGAAAACCGTCCCGTGAACCCCCTGAGAACTATAGCGAACAGATGCTCAGGCCCACCTAGTGAAAAAATCGTCTTGACATTAAAACGACAATCATGTTATTATATTTTCTGAAAGAGACTATAGGAATCATAACAAAATATGCGATTTACCTATTTTTGGCCCGGATGGGCAATTGCTCTCGGCATCGCTATCGCGATTGGCGTAACTGTGTTTATCTATCTGCGGCTCAACCATCCAGTGCAGCCGACTCACCGATTTTTACTGATCGCCCTGCGGAGCACAGCCGTCACTCTGTTGCTCGGTTGTCTGTTGGCGCCCGTGGTCATCGAAAAAAAAGACATCACACCTCCAACACATCTCTCTGTCTTAGTGGATACCTCACAAAGTATGAAACTTGTCGATGGAGGTACCACGTCACGACTCAGTCAAGTAAATCACCTCTTGTTTGGTGAGATGAACACGTTTCTACAAGCCCTGAGCAAAAGGTTTAAGGTTCATGTCTACCCTTTTGACACCGAACTGCATCAACCTTTAACGGGTACGGAGCCGTTTGCACTAAATCCGACGGGCGCGTTGACAGATATTGGAACGGCTGTCCGTCAAGCTGCCGCCGAATGGAAAGGACAACAACATGCAGGAATAGTCCTGATCACGGATGGCGTACAGAATGCGAACCCATTGTCGCTGGAGTCCGTAGATGCATTGCAAACGCCTATCTACCCAATCGGTGTCGGAGCCGTCGAACCTCCCAAGGATATCCAGATTCAGCGGATTGAAGTTTCACCTATGGCTTACACCGGACATGAACATGCCATCCGGGTGACAGTCGTGCAAACCGGCTACACCGGACAGACAACTCGCTTATCCCTACGGTCCGAAAATGGCGAGATGGACACAAAATCCATCACTCCAGAGAATTCCGAACGAAAAACAGTTAATAGCAATACCCTCGTTGATGCCGTAACATTAACACTCGCGGGCGAACCGCCGGCACCTGATGAGATGAGGACAAGCACAAAACAGGTGATTGAACTGAAGTTGACACCCGAAATAGCTGGATGTTTTCAATATACCGTCACGCTGCCGGCGTTTGATGGCGAACTCACTGCTGAAAATAATCAAAAAACGTTCGCTCTAAAAGTGGTTAAAGCAACACTGAACGTTTTCTATTTAGAAGGGACACCGAGGTGGGAGCATACGTTTCTCAAGCGTGCCTTAATGCGGGACCCTGACATTGAGCTCACCACTGCCCTTTTCTCGAAGAAACCGCCTGCCGACTCAGCGCTTAAACGTTTAGACGGGTATTACCCAGGGAGCTCACGATTTCCTGATACCCGCGAAGAACTCTTCAAGTATGATGCATTAATCTTAGGTGACATCGGAGCAGAACATCTAACTGCCGCGCAACAAGGGTTCATTGTCGATTTTGTTGAAGCTGCCGGAAAAGCGATTTTCTTTTTACCCTCGCGAACAGCACTCGGTAGGGACGGACTCATAAACACGGCACTCGCGCGCCTCTTGCCGATTGAGATTCCCGTCACGGGATGTCGTGTGTGGGACAAAGAGTTTCGCGTGCAATTGACGCGCGCTGGCGCGTTCCACCCGATGCTACAACTCGGAAACACACCTGACCGGAACGTGGCACTATGGCACGGTTTGCCTGCACTCTCGCGCCTTTTTCGCCAATTCAGACTTAGAAGCGGTGCAACTGTACTTCTGGAGAAAGGCATAAGCCGGGTCTCTCCATATAGCCCTTCAAGCCATCCGCTAAGGGCAGATGGCGCACGCCAAGAGTTTAACGTGGGGAGGACACCCAATAGGGATGCGGTGCTAATTTTTCAGCGGGCGGGGCTGGGTAAAAGCCTCCTCATTGCAGCAGAAGGCTTATGGAATTGGGATTTTGGTGAAACAGACCTCCGCATCTATCCACAGTTCTGGGCACAAGCAATCCGGTGGATGGCAACCACCACCCCAACAGATGCACAGCGGCTATACCTCACCACGGATGCTTCCACGTACGCAATTGGAGATACGGTTTCCGTTACCGCACAGGTTTATTCGGAAACAGGCTCCAATCTCGGTACAGCGCAAAATGCGCTTCAAGCAGGTACAACGGTTCAAATAGAGGTAGTACCGCCAGAAGGTGCACCGTTCCCACTACGGGTTGGACACGCCACAACGGATGCGACAACCGCAGACAACCGTTATACCGCACAATTTGAGGCACAACACAAGGGGACATACCGTATCCGTGCCACAAGCACAGCGAGCCATAGTGTGTCTACCGGCGATGAAACCGCCATCTACGTTCAGCCGCAGCTGGTGGAATTGGAGGCACCACAACGGAACGACTCGCTGCTCAATCAGTTAGCCGCTCAAACCGGAGGCTCCTACGTTGCTATCGCGGAGGCCGATCAGCTCCCCGAAAAGATTGTAGATGTCCAAGTGCCGGTTTTCGTTAATGAAGCGCGTGACATCTGGGCGCATCCACTCCTGCTTATCGGCATTGTTGCCATGCTGGGGACGGAATGGTTTTTACGCAAACGCATCGGGTTGACTTAGCGGAGGATTTTTGTATCTTTAAGCCCTATACTGCTCTATGTTTTGTTAATTACCGTGAAAATCTCGTCTGAGCCTTTCTAGGTTATGTATCTATACATCAAAGGATTTGGGTGGACGGGCGGCGAGTGGCAGGATAGGTAAGTTTACGAAACGAAGTTGAGGGTGGCGGGGTAGAGGGTAGCAAAGTGGCGAGATAGGTAGTTTACGCGTGTCCTTCAGGATACGCTTACTACCTATTCTGCCAACACACGAGTTATTATTACATAACCTTTGATGGTACGGAGATTCTTTCGTCTACAGGAGCCCAATAAAGGCTGCCCAGTGGGTGTCAGGTAAAAGGTTATCTTCTCTCATGGACAGAGAAAGATACCTATCCTGCCAACACATGACTCATCAAAACACAGACGTTGATGGTACGGAGATATACGAAAATGCGTAAGAGATATAGATACCTAACGGATCTTATCCGTGACAGAGATAGAAAAATAAAATCCTTGAAAACGGGGCTTTTCACCGGGTGCCTTCTAGTTCTCCTCTTTCCGCTTCAACAGCAAGGTATTTCTCTCGGAGAGCAATTTACCATCGCACAGGTCCAATATGGAGGCGGTGGGGATTGGTATGGGGATGCGACGGTTATTCCTAATTGGCTTCAGCTTCTTCGCGCACGCACAGACATTGAAACGGCTGAAGACCGGGTGATTCTTAACTTAACAGATCACACACTTTATCAATACCCGATGCTCTACTTGGTCGGGCACGGGAATATCCTTTTCACAGAGAGCGAAGTTGAGGTACTGCGTGACTACCTGACACATGGCGGCTTCCTTTTTGTTAACGATGACTACGGCTTAGACGCGAGTTTTCGCCGCGAAATGCTGCGTGTGTTTCCAGAACAGCCACTGCAACCGATACCGAACAGCCATGAACTTTATAGTTGTTTTTATGAATTGCCGGGGCTCCCAAAAATTCATGAACACGATTCGGAACCGGCACAAGGGTTTGGGCTCTTCCATGAAGGACGGATGATAGTTTACTACGCTTACAGTTCAGACATCGGAGACGGACTTGAAGACGCAGATGTGCATCCAGGGGATACACCTGTTGTTCGCGAACTCGCCGCAAAGATGGCAGTGAATATCGCCGTCTATGTGCTAACTCATTAAATAAATCTAAACCTAAGGAATCTCCGATCTATAGATGGCAGTTAAAAGGGAAGGACAGAAAAAGAACCTATCCTGCCACGAGATTTGTAAAGATTTTAGAAAAACATAAGGCTTGATGTGCTACACTATAGAAAAAAAGGCTCTGACGAGATTTCTAAGGGGCTTATCAAAGCAGCAGCCTTTAACGGGCTGAAATATACAAGAAAACGGAGATATACAAAAAAAACATGCAAACGCAAAATGTCAATCGAGCCTACGAGACTATTATTGCCACGCTTCGCGCCACCCGGAAAAAGTGGCGATGGCTGATTTTTACCGAAGGCGTGCTGCTCAGCATTAGTATCCTTTCACTCGTCATGATGGTTGCCCTCCTAGGGTTTCAGATGCCGCTACCCCGTTGGATACGTCCGACGATTGTACTGTGTGCCATCGGTGTCGGCATCTATACACTGACCCGGACCCTTCTTCTACCACTGTTCCGCAAACTGACAGATGCCCAGGTGGCAGTGCGTCTCGAGCACGATAACGCAAGAAAAAACCGGATGCTGAGTGCTGTACAGCTGAAAGACACATTAACGAACAACCGGTTCGGGTACGCAACCGATTTTATCGAACAGTTGATCGTTAAGGCCGAGGGCGATATCCAGCATATCCAACTGAAACAAGTATTTCAGCGCGAGTTTCAAAAGATCAAGCGGAATGCGGGGCTTGCCGTTGCAGCCTTGTCACTTTCCATCCTGGCGGTATTTTGGTTACCGGCTGCTTTCACGAATCTCGTTCAAACCTTCCAAGGTTTGCCACAGACACCGCAGGAGATGCTGAACGTCCAAATTGACGATATTCAGCCTGGCAACGTCGAGATTGAGCGCGGAACAGATGTAGAGATTACCGCAAACGTGCGCGGGCACCTCGGTGCACCGGTCGCTCTTTACTATCAGGTTGGAGAACTGGATGAAAAGGTTAGCACAACGGAATGGCAAGTACTCAGCATGCATCAAAGACCGGCAGAAATACTGTATCAAGGAATGATCAAAAACGTCAACCGGCCTCTACAATACTTTATTCAGGTAAAGGATGCCGCCTCGGAAACGTACCAGATTACCGTGCATCATGAGCCGATAGTCAAACAGTTCCAACTGCAACTCAATGCCCCGGCTTATACAAAACTTCCGCCACAAACGTTAGCAGCGAACATAGGTGATATCCAGACGCTCTTTGGGACAGAAGTCGTATTCACCGGTACAAGCAATCAAACGCTTGCTGAAGCTTATATAGATTTTGACGAGAGTCCAGACGTTTCTTTACAAGTGACAAATACAGATGATAGAGGGGCAACGCTGCGTGGAACTTTCCTCTCACAACGAAGCGAAAACTATCACATCCGTTTACTCGCACAGGATGGCAGCACTACAAATCGCGCACCGATCCAGTGGACAGTTCAAGTTCTCAAAGATCGCGCACCGACCGTGGACATCGTTGAACCCTCGCGAGACACCGTTCTGGATGATACAATGTTAGTACCCCTAAAAGTTGAGGCTGATGATGACTATGGGATCCAGAAGTTACAACTCGTTTATCGCGTTGAAAAAGAAGGACAAGAATCGGTAAAGCTGCCCTTAAAGATTTGGAACCCTACGCAGCACGCTGTCTTTCTAACGTACACGTGGGATGTAGAACCGGTAGGGCTATTTCCGGGTGAAACGCTCGCTTATTACGTCCAAGCCTTTGACTCCGATAACGTCTCCGGGCCCAATATCGGTACATCGCAAACGTATACGCTTCGTTTCCCCTCTCTATCTGAATTATACGACACGATTGCAGAGGAACAGCAGTTAGAACAACAAGGATTTGAATCCTTGTTTGATGAGCAAGAGAGCGCGACCGGGTTAGTAGATACGCTCTTAAATAAAATCCGTAAAAGCCACGAACTTACCTTCAAGGATGAAAATCTGATGCAACAGGTCATGGACACCCAGAAACGGATAGAGGAAAGAGCGACACAACTTCTTGAAGAAATGAAGCAGACAGCGGCAGAGATGGAAAATAACGAACTCTTTGATCAGAAAACGCTCCAGAAATACCAAGAACTGCAGGCGTTGATGGAGGAGGCACTCTCTGAAGAACACAAAGAACTTTTGCGAAAGTTATCAGAGGCGTTGGCAAAACAGGAGTTCACCGCGCAGGAAAAGGCTCTGATGGAGGCGAATCTCAATCAAGAGCAGTTTTTGCAGCAGCTGGAACGGGCCAAATCGCTCTATGAGCAACTCCTCCTTCAACAAGAACTTGAAGCGGCCGTCAAACAGGCAGAAGCCCTGGCTGAACAGCAGAAGCAGTTGATGACGACGTTAGAGGAGATAGAGATAATGCGTCTCAATGAAGAAGGTGTCGCTACTCTCGACAAAGATTTCGGACAGACTGATGAAGGCCTACGTGAAGGTAATGATGAGAAAAACACGCCAGCGGAACATGCCGACACGGGTAATGCTGACAAAAGCACGTCGTCGGAGACAGCCAACGACTTAGCGCAAAAAGAGGACAGAATCGGGGCGGAAGTGGAACATCTCCAAGAAAAATTGGAGAAACTCGGCACAGATATGCACAAACTCGCCGAAAACCAAGAGAATCCGCCACCACAAATCGAGAAACTCGCAGACGAAATGATACGACTCAACCAGTTTGCATCAGAGCACAAACTCGCCGAAACGCTCCAAACTACCAGTGAGCGCCTGCGTCAAGCGCAAACCCAACAAGCGCTTGAGTCCGGACGGGAGGCGGAACAGACGTTGTCAGAACTCGCACAAGGTTTAGATAACGCTTTGGAATTCATGGAAGGGGCGAACGCTGATGAGACACAAACCGCCATGCGTCAAGCTGTTTCAAGCGCACTGCAACTCTCACACTTACATGAGAAGGTTATCAATCAGACCGATGCGCTGCTTGCTGTGGGCGATTCCGCTTATATTCCCAGTGAAATCCAGCGTATGCAACAACTTGCCGCCGACGAACTCAGTACGGCGGCCGGTGTATCGCAGCTCGCGACGCAGCTCTGGGAGCTCGGCATGCGGCAGATGGAGGTACCGCCGGAAATTGTATGGCAGCTTAACGCTTCAAACGACGCACTCTCTCGCGCAGCACGTGCCCTTGAAGACCGGCAACCGCAACTCGCTTTGCCTATCCAACGCACCGCTCTTGCCGAACTCAATCAGGCTATCTTTCAACTGCTCAATGCGATGGGACAAATGAACCAGCAGATGGGGGCAAGCGGATTAGAAAACATGCTCGAGCAGCTGCAACAACTCGCCCAAAATCAAGAGCAGCTGAACCAGATGACACAACAACTGAACCAACAAATGCGGCAGCAGGGACAGACCCCAGGGCTACAAGAACTTCTCAGACAACTTGCTGGACAACAGCAACTTCTCCGTGAGGCAACGGAACGCCTCGCTGAAATGGCAGAGAAAATGGCGGAAATGCTGGGGAGCCTTGAACAGGTCGCAGACGAGATGACAGAGGTTGAGCAACGTCTCCAGCAAGGCACACTTGACGAACCCGTCATCGAAAAACAGCAACAGATTCTAACACGGATGCTTGATAGCTTAAAGTCACTACAAAAACGCGATGTCGGAAAGCGACGCAAAGCGGAGGTTGCTAAAGACCCGGCCGCCAGCGCGCAGGAAGTGCCGCCACTGCACCCCCAGCTGCTTGAAATCGTCCGAAAATTAGAAAACGCCCCTAGTGCAGCCGAAGTGGAAAGTCTGCCTTTTCAATATCGGGAACAACTCCGGCTGTACTTCAGGGCACTCTCACGGAAAACACAGTGATGTCATAAACTCATTCTGGCAATAGTGTCTCTGGTGAAATGGGCACGGGTACTTTCACACTCATTTGCCTGAACGCTTTTTTGTATATCTCAGCCCCATCAAGGGTTATGTATTGTTAAATCCGATCTAAGTCTCGTCGAAGATGACTTAGGTATAGTCTTTAAAGTCAAAACACCAGACGGCTCAGACGAGATTTTCACAGATTTTTACAAAACATAGAGCGTCATTGGGCTCCTGTAGACGAAAAGAGGTAAAAGATGCGTCTCAATTACATATTATATTTATCTGCGTGTTTCATTCTTTGCATTGCAATTCCGACGAACGCCTTCACCGAATCGGAGATAGACACCGTCATTCAGAAAATGTCTATTGAGGAAAAAGTTGGGCAGCTGCTGATGGTAGGCTTTGGTGGTAAAAAAGTGAGTGCCGTTGTCAAAGCACATATCACCAAACGTTTCGCTGGCGGAATCATCCTCTACGGTAGAAACATTGAAACGCCGGAGCAAGTAGCAAAACTCACAAGGGGCATCCAACAAATCGCTCAGCAAACCCCGAGTCGCATCCCGCTGTTTATCGCTACAGACCAGGAGGGGGGCATCGTCACGCGACTGAAAAAGGGCGCGACTGTGCTACCCGGAAACATGGCATTAGGTGCAACCCGTAATGAGATGTTGGCAGAACAGGCTGGGGAATTGACTGGAGTTGAATTGGCAGCCGTTGGAATTAACCTCAATTTTGCACCTGTCATGGATGTTAATAACAACCCGCGCAACCCGGTCATTTCGGTGCGTTCCTACGGTGAATCTCCCCACCTTGTTTCTCAACTCGGCACCGCTTACATCCGCGGTTTGCAGCGTCAAAACGTACTTGCTGTTGCTAAACATTTCCCAGGACACGGCGATACCCACGTGGATTCCCACAAAAAACTGCCGACTGTCAGACATGATACAGAACGATTTTCCGCAGTGGAACTTGTCCCTTTTCGCGCAGCAATTGACGCGCGAGTCAATGCCATCATGTCCGCCCATATCCTCTATCCAGCATTGGATGAAGATGTGCCGGCGACACTGTCACATCGCATTCTCACCGGAGTCCTACGCGAGCAGCTCGGATTTGAAGGGCTCATCATCACCGATGATCTTGAGATGAAAGCGATTGATACCCACTATCAGACAGAGCGAGCAGCTGTCATGGCGATTCAAGCTGGGGCTGACATTATTCTCGTCCCGTGGACGCTCAAAAAACAACAGCAGGCTTACAACGCGCTTCGGAAAGCAGTGCAACGAGGTGACATTCCCATCGCCCGTCTTGACAAATCGGTACGGCGTATCTTAGCGGCGAAGAGTGCGCTTAGGCAAACGGTTCGGAACCTTGAAGATGTCGGCAGTTCAAAACATCGCGATATTGCCCAAACCATCGCTGCACGTGCAATAACCCTAGTCAAAAACCACGGACGCGCTCTCCCGTTAAAAACAGAAACTTCGCAGGTGCCCACCCTCCTGATTAGTCCTTCGCGTCTGTTTGCAAATACATTCCGCAAGGCACACACGGATATTTCCCATATCACATCCGTGCCGATTCCGAAACAATTTAACGCCGAATCACTGTTACGCCTATTGATTCAGGAATCACAAGGTACGTCCGTTATTGTCGCCGGAATTGCATCCGGGCAGCAAGCCGAACTGATTCACCAGCTCAGCCAACGTACATCGATACCCATCGTCGTTATCTCATTCGCATCGCCTTATCTGCTCGCAAAATGCCCCGACGTTGCTGCTGCAATCGCTGCTTACGATGAAAATTACGTTTCTATGCTCGCAGCAGTGGAAGTGTTATTAGGGAAAAAACAAGCAACGGGGACACTGCCCGTTACAATTCCGACTACGGATGCAGCCGGTGCAAGTAAAAAAACATTACCTAAGTAATCTCTGACGAGAGCTACATCGGATTTACACACAACATAACCGTTTAGGGTTAAGAATTCACCCCGCGTGCGGGGACAATTCTTAACGGAGAGATACGAAAACATGACACGCTACACAACCGTCAGCATCGTTGATGATGCATTTTATATCAACGGAGAAATTACCTATAAAGGACGCTCCTACCAAGGGCATAAGATTGAAGGCTTACTCCTCAATAGCCGCATGGTGCAAGGGCTCTTTGACGATAGGAATCCGGAGACTGTCCATCGGTGGGAATACCCCGACACCGGCGAATGGGATGCCGAACGAAATACCCGAGAATTCCTTGATGCTATGCCGGAATGGCGTTCTTATGGGCTCCTCGCCTTTACTATCAATATTCAAGGCGGAAGCCCGGAGGGCTACTCTAAAGCGCAGCCCTGGCACAACTCAGGCTTTGAAGTCGATGGGAGTCTCAACCCGGAATACTTGTCTCGACTAGAGCGCATCATCGACCGTGCGGATGAACTCGGCATGGTGGTAATGCTCGGCTACTTCTACTTCGGGCAGGACCACCGTCTCGCGGATGAGACTGCCGTTATACGCGCCACCGACAACGCAACTCACTGGCTTTTTGACAAAGGGTATACTAACGTTATCGTTGAGGTTAACAACGAATGCAACGTCCGGTATTCACATGAAATTCTGAGGCCTGAGCGCGTGCATGAGCTCATTGAACGCGTCAAAGCGACAACACGTGACGACAGAAGATTCCTCACAGGCACGAGTTACGGGGGAGGCAGAGTCCCGTTTGAAAACGTCGTCAGAGCTTCTGATTTTCTTCTTATCCACGGCAACGGTGTCAGCGATGCGAACCGCATTGTTGAAATGGTACAGCAGACGCGGAACGTGTCCGGATACCGCCCAATGCCCATTCTCTTCAACGAGGATGACCATTTTGATTTTGACAAACCGTTTAACAACTTTATCGCCGCCGTCAGCCAATACGCTTCGTGGGGGTACTTTGATCCCGGCGAAAATGACTATCATCACGGCTATCAGTCCGTACCCGTCCAATGGAAAATCAACACGCCGCGAAAACGCGCTTTTTTCCAGAAGGTACGCGAGATGACTACTGCCCCATCATCGCGACTCGGATGAACCGTTACTTTCACACTCGCCGAATGCCATGCGGTATTCGTAGCGTTGACTCAGAATTTTCGTATATTTCAGCCCGATACAAGGCTGCCCAGTGGGTAGCAGGTAAAAGGTAATTCGAACCTGCCAACACACGAACCATCAAAAGCATAAACGTTGACGGTACGGAGATATACAAAAAAACAAAAAAAGGAATCAAGATATGCCACAAATTTCTCCACTCTATGCCGCTATCGGTATCGGTGTTATCATCATGCTGGCCACGAGCGTTCGTATCCTCAAAGAGTATGAGCGTGCCGTTATCTTTCGCCTCGGCCGCTTAACAGGGACCCGCGGTCCCGGCCTCGTCCTCATGATCCCATTCTGGATTGAACGCATGCAGCGCGTCAGTCTTCGCGTCGTCGTCAACGATGTCACGCCGCAAGATGTCATTACCAAAGACAACGTCTCAGTCAGTGTTAACGCAGTGCTTACCTTTCGAGTAACGCATCCAGATAAAGCGGTCATTGAGGTAGAAGACTTCGGTTTCGCGATATCTCAAGTAGCACAAACGACTCTCCGGAGCGCGCTCGGCCGCGCTGAACTCGACGATCTGCTCTCCGAACGTCAAAAACTCAATCAAGACCTGGAGGACATCATTAAAAGACAGTGCGAACCGTGGGGTATTGAAGTCAGCTCCATGGAAATTAAGCATGTTGACCTGCCCGCCGAAATGCAACGCGCCATGGCGAAACAGGCAGAAGCAGAGCGCGAACGTCGTGCCAAAATTACGCACGCCCAAGGTGAATTGGAATCCGCGCACGCTTTAACTGATGCCGCGCAGGTCCTGAGCGAGACACCGACCGCCGTACAGCTCCGATTCCTTCAGGCGTTAGTAGAAGTGAGTGCAGAGAAAAACTCAACCGTAGTCTTTCCGATTCCGATTGACCTGCTGAGTCCATTTCTTAAGAAAGAGAAGGAGAAATAGTAGCCTCCTCGTTAAAAACGGCAGTGGCGAGATAGGTATTCTTTGTCTCATGGCAAGATTACCTTTTACTCGCCAGTCACTGGGGCGGCTTTTCCTCATAAGAGAGGAAGGGGCTCCCCAGCAAAACAAGATGCCTCCAAATTATTTAGTTATGTTGAAGACGATGGAGGCATAAAGAGGTCTGTTTTGAAAAAACTCAGTGAAATCCAAGCAGCCCTGACAGAATTAGGGCTTGATGCGTGGCTCTTATATGATTTTCGGGGGATTAACCCGATTGCACAGAATGTGGCTGGGCTTGCTGAATCGCATATTACCCGCCGGTGGTTCTGTCTTATTCCTGTGCATGGAGAACCGAGGTGGTTAATTCATCGGATCGAAAAGTCAAATTTCGTTGATGTTCCAGGGCACGTTGCTCTCTACGCCACTTGGCAGGAACTTCATATAAACATGACATCTTTGCTCTCTGATGTTACAAAGATAGCAATGGAATACTCCCCGAATGCGTCAATCCCTTATATCTCTCGGGTTGATGGTGGCACCTTGGAGTGGCTCCGCTCGTTTGGTGTATCAGTTTGCACATCTGCAGAATTAGCACAGCGGGTTGAGGCACGGTTGAGCAAAGCACAGGTTTTAAGTCATGAATCCGCAGCACGGTTGGTTTTGTCTGCGAAAGATAAGGCGTTTGAATGCATCGGCACGCAGCTACGTGCCGGTAAACAAATTAGCGAATATGACGTTCAACAGTTCCTTCTTCAAAGGTTTGATGAATCGGAACTTATCACCGACCACCCGCCGATTGTCGCTGTCAATGCGAACAGCAGCAATCCGCATTATGCCCCCACATCATCCCATACCACCCCGATTAAAACCGGTGATTTTATTTTAATAGATCTGTGGGCGAAACAGAAGCAGCCAGATGCTATTTTCGCAGACACAACATGGGTAGCTTATGCAGGAACAAACGTCCCACAGCAATATTTTGAGATTTTTGAGATTGTGAAGGAAGCACGTGATCGGGGGGTGGCGTTCATTCGTCAAAAATGGGAAGGGACAGAACCCGTTTACGGTTACGCTGTAGATGACTGCGTTCGGGGGTATATTAACGAAAAAGGATATGGGCAGTTCTTCATTCACCGTACAGGCCATAACATCGGCACGGTTATCCACGGGAACGGTGTGAATTTAGATAATTTGGAGACGCGTGACGAGCGCGAGTTGATACCGGGTGTCTGCTTTTCGATAGAGCCCGGTATCTACCTTACTGAATTCGGTGTCCGGACTGAGATTGACGTTTTCTTAGGCGATCGAGGGAAAGACGGCGTAAGAGTGACAACCTCTCCCGTTCAAAATCAGGTATTACCGTTGCTGTAACCTGATAATTGCGTTTCTTAAGTTCATTGAGTATGTGTCCGAGATAAATTCTGGCGTTGATTATCCATTGCTCGGCATAACTCCGGGCAAGGATAGGGAGTGCTGTTGCAAGCCGTGGGGCGCTAAGCAACCACTGCTCTGCATAAGCAGCGTATTCCATATCCACAAGTCCAACGCTTCCGATTGAAAATCGGACATACTGTTTATCGTCTCGTGTTTCCAGATTCAGTTCCAGTGGTGTTTCAAGCGTCAGCCGTTTTGTTCCATCAATTTCAAGTATCCAGAAAAAGTAATCTTCATTATGTGCGAGGTATCCGATTTCGACCTGAAGCCGGTGGTTTACTTCTGTTGAGATTGGAATAGCTGCCATGTCGCGTTTGACCAAGAACGGATAGATAGCAGCGAAAAAGATTTGCTCAAATCCGCGCGGTAGGTTTGCATGGTTGAGGGTGTTGAGGAGAATCTGTTGTTCTTCAGGCTTCTGAAGTTCTAAGCAACTGGTTGCAAAAATCTCGTCCCGAAGGGCGCGCATCTCAACTGTGGCATTTGTGTCAAGCGGTATGAGTTGTTCACGCATTTTTAGGATGCGGCGGCGTTTTGGCGAGATCCGCCAAAGTACCCAGTGTACCCACATTTGCCAAGTTTCTTTCGCGAGAATTTGCCACAATACGGCTTTCATGATGAGAAATCCGCGTTGAAAGAGATTTTCGTGAGTGAGGTTCGGTTGTTGGTTCATGGTGTACTGTAATTTTTTTTGACTTTTAGCTGAAAATGTGTTAGTATATTATAGATTGAAAAATGCCGGAGTGGTGAAATCGGTAGACGCACTGGACTCAAAATCCAGCGGGCCCTAGGTCCATGTCGGTTCGAGTCCGACCTCCGGCATCCGGCATCAAAGGGACAGTGCTTGTACTGTCCCTTTCGTCTTTACATTTGGGTGATTTTGTGCATCCGCCGGGCCATATCAATTTGCACCTCGCGAGCCCCACTGACTTCATGAATGACATAACCGTCGTATCCGATGGTTCTAAACGCTTGCATCACAACAGGCCAATCTGTGTCGCCTTCTAACAATTTGACGAACTGATGCCCCCCTCTCGAAAAGTCCTTGAAGTGGACGCATTTGATGCGCTCACCGAGCTCTAGGATCCAATGTTCAGTGTAACCGTAAGCCATCATGTTTGCGGTGTCCAGATAGGTGCCGACCCAATCGCTGTCAACTTCGTCCACAATTTCACGCATCTCCTTGGGGCTGAGTAGAAATTTGTTCCAGACGTTTTCCAATCCAATGGCAACTTGATGGGCTTCAGCTTCCGGTGCGAGCTCCCTTAAAACTCCTACGAGGTTATCCCAAACCGCTTGATATGTGCCTTCAGGGGTGAGTTGTCCGGGGGCCAACAAAATTGTGCCGACTTTGAGTACACCTGCTACCGCGATGCCACGGGCAAGGGAACGTTTTCCTTTTTCGCGGACTGTCGAATCGAGACTGAGCAGATTGCCGCCGTTGGCGTATCCGGCAGTAATACTGCTGATTTCAATACCAGCCGCACCGCAGGTATCGGCGATGCCTTGAAGTTCTGCCTCGCTCATGTTGATGTCAGTATCTTTGCCTTCCCTGAAAGTCAGTTCAACAGCATCATAACCTGCTTCCCGACAGAGGTCCAGTGTATCAGTTAACGACATATTTCCGAGAATAATCTGTGTAACCCCTATCTTCATTTTTTCTCCTTTTCGGTGTAGAATTGATTGGCTGTCAATGCCTGGAGGTAGAGGTATCGGGTTTCGAGACATTGTGGACAGCGCAATTCGACGTAATATTTATCGTTAACGACAGCATCAATCCAGGTATCCGCTGTTGTACTGCCTAAAAACTGGTCAAGTACCTGATATTCTTGCTGACAATCGGGGCAGATTTGCAAATCGTGCCCGATATCAATTTTGTCCAACCAACTCATTTTTATCGAATTAGATGAGAAATTGCTCAACCGCCTTGAGATATCTACTAGGCATACGTGCTTGGACGTGAACGGATTCGGTTGTGTACTCGGTTTGAATCACTGTACCGTGCTTGTAGAGCAGATCCAAGGTTTTTCCATCTGTATAAGGGATACCAAGGTGTATAGTGATTAAGTGTGCTGCAAAACGTTCTGCCAATGCTTCGGTTAGTTTCTCAATACCGTCCCCTCGTTGTGCGGAAATAGGGATTGCGTCCGGATAGCGGCTTCGAATGACTTGGATTTTCTCTACGGTTTTGAGCCTGTCAATTTTATTCAGTGCCATCACGGTAGGGAGCTCGGTTGCCTCCAATTCGGCGAGGACTTGGTTGACAGCATCAATCTGTGCCTCTGCTTCCGGATGACTCACATCGATGACGTGTATTAACAGATCTGCTTCTGCGACTTCTTCCAATGTTGCCTTGAATGCGGCGACGAGTTGGTGTGGCAGCTTCTTGATAAATCCGACGGTATCGCTCAAAAGCATCTGCTGGTTTTGTGGGAGATTTACTTTCCGCGTGGTTGAGTCAAGTGTTGCAAACAATTTGTTCTCAGCAAGGACGTTTTCGCCGGTAAGTGTATTGAAGAGGGTTGACTTTCCTGCATTGGTGTATCCGACGAGTGAAACGTTGATTTTTTCGTCACGATTGCGCCGCTGTACGCATCGCCGCTTTTCAACCTTGTCAAGTGCTTTTCTGACTTGCGAGATGTCCCGGCGTATCCAACGTCTGTCAATTTCGAGTTGGGTTTCCCCGGGTCCGCGCAGGTATCCACCGCCGCTGCCACCTGTTCCGAGTCGGGAGAGGTGCTTCCACATACGGGTTAGCCGCGGAAGTGCATATTCCAACTGTGCCAAAGCGACCTGGAGACTAGCTGCCTTTGTCTGCGCGCGTTGCGCGAAGACCTGGAGGATGAGCCCCGTTCTGTCAATGACAGTAGTATCAAGCGCGATTTCTACATTTCGCGTTTGCGCCGGTGACATTTCTTCGTCAAAAATAATTGCATCGGCTTCAAGTTCAGTAACTAACGTCTTAAGTTCCTCAACCTTGCCTGCTCCAATAAAGTAGGTAGGATTCGGCAGATTACGGGACTGAATTGTTTCACAAACCGCTTGGATGCCAGCGGTTTCAGTGAGTTGGCGCAATTCAGATAAGGATTCCTCGGTTTCGTGCATCAAGGTATCGCGAAGCTTTACACCTACTAAGATTGCGCGTGACGGAGGATTTGGAGCCCGGGTATCGTAAAGTTGCATAGAGACCTCCTTGTAAATATTAGATATATAGTTTATCATGTGCATGTTCTGTTTTCAACTAAAATCCGTTTCGTAAAAAAATCGTAAATTCCGACGTTTTTTGTTGCATACTACTTAATATCTATGTTATAATTGAAATATATTGTGAAAACTGTTAAAAAAACCACTCAGAATTCTGTGATAACTGTTAATCGTAAGGCGCGTTTTGACTACCATTTGCAAGAACGGTATGAAGTAGGTATTGTTTTGCAAGGCACAGAGGTGAAGGCGATTCGTGCGGGGCAGTTCAATCTTACTGATAGTTACGCTCGAATTAGCGAAGGCGAGATATTTCTTATAGATGCGCATATCGGGTTGTATAAACACGGCAACCGTGCAAATCATGAACCGAAACGTCCGAGGAAGCTGCTGCTGCACCGGCGGGAAATCAAGAAGCTTGACCGCTCGATCCGTTCAAAAGGGACGACTCTCGTGCCAACACGTGCTTATTTTAGTAATGGAAAGGTTAAGGTGGAATTAGCAGTAGCAATCGGTAGGAGGCTGTACGATAAGCGAGATCAGCTCCAGAACGAAGCAGCCGCGCAACAGATTCGGGAATACCGTTAAGGGGTATTGGCTTGTCAGTGCAAAAACGGTTTTACTAGAAAACGATTTCTGTCCGGGTATGCCTAAGGTGCTGCGTTCTTTAATTTTATGGGCACAGTGTTCCTAAGACGGTTTTTCAAAAATTCAGTATGGATGCTAAAAGTCTCGCAAAGTGAACGCGTTTTCAGCGTAAGGTAAGACTGAAAAATCGGGGGTGAAAAGGTTTCGACGAAGGTAGATGAGATATAGGTTGCATGCCGAGGACTCCGCAGGCCTCGTTAAATTGGCGGAACAACTATAATTGCTGATGAAGAATTAGCACTAGCTGCTTAATGCGGCTACGCTTTGCCGACTTGCTGCCCGTCAGGGAAGCAAAAGCGTCGCAATACGGGCTAGTAGTTCGTCTTTTCTCAAGGAACGAGCTGCGAACCATAACTTGAGATAGCCTATTGTGAGACGTGCACAAGCGTGTCTGATAGGTGAATTTTAAACTTGTGATAAGCATGTAGTAGCCTCTATTGAAATGCTTTCGGACGCGGGTTCGACTCCCGCCACCTCCACTTCCTACTCGGGGCATGGATAGAAATGGCTGAGTTTGAGAACTTACCAGAGCGTGTCCAAAAACTAATTAACACCGAATTGATATCGGATGAACGGTTCTGTTTTTGCACACTGGGCCGTTCCACACTCTTAAGTCCTGATTTTGTTGTGCTGACGACCCACCGTCTGCTGGTAGTCGATGAGCGGCAGATAGGCATTCTCAGCATTTCCTACGCGAATATTCGATGTAACGTTCTGTTTACAGAGATAAAAGCGGTGCGCCTTGTTTTTGACCTGAGACACCGGCTCCTGGGGCAAGCGTGTCTTGAAATTGAAGTTGCACGTCAACTCTATCTATTAGATAATCTCAATGTACGGGAAGCGAAGCGGGTTCAAGCGTTCATCGCTGCCCGTACCTATGTTACTGAAACCGGGAGTTCTTCTATTCAATAGGGGTACGGCAGCACTACTATGCTTCCTTGTAGTACACTTTACCAAGTGTCAAGCATGCTTGAAAAGCAACGCCTGATTTCATAGAAGGGCATTTAAAACCATGCTTTCGTATCTGGAATATTTCCTTGCTTCTTATAATGTTTGGTTCACAGCCCCTCTTTTTATTGTCTTCTTATTTGCGCTCTTTCGGTTATTTATGGGTGGGTTAGATTTTGGTAGCGCGGAGGGGGATGCTGACGTAGACGCGGATATAGACATAGATGCGGATGTTGACGTAGACGCAGATATAGACATAGATGCGGATGTGGATGCGGATATGGATGCGGATGCGGATGCAAATGGGGAGCCTGGTAGTGCCTGGGTTGATGTATTGGGATTTTTGAACGTTGGCCGGGCTCCAGTGATGGTTGTACTCATGTCTATTTTTGCAATATGGGGCATTTCCGGCTTGATTGCAAATGGGTTGTTTAATGTTACGGCAAATCCGCAGTGGTTTTGGGCTTCGTGTGTGGTTGCCTTTCTATGTAGTTTTGTAGGCACGCGCTACCTCACCTTGGGGGTTTCCAAACTCTTTCCGGAAAGCGAACCGGCCGTTAGGGATATTCAATTGCTCGGTTTAAGCGGGCGTGTAATTAGCGGTCAAATAACAACGACTTTTGGAACAGTGCGTGTGCATGTTCCAGGTGGGCCAGTATTAACAGTCAATTGCCATATGAAAACGGGCGAAGAGATGCCGGTGAAAGGGGATACTGTGATACTTGTCAACTATAACAGTGAAAAACGGATTTTTGAGGTAAAAAAAACTGAAGCAGAAATAGGGTAACGTCTGAAGTATTTTTCTTTTATTGATTATATAAAGATCGTTTAGGATTTTTGATGCAGCTTCACTATTTTCATAGATGCACTTTATTAGTGCAGAACCGATGTATGGAGGAAGTTTTATGTCTCCCAATTTATTTATAACAATTGTCGGAGGATTCGGAGCACTGTTCGCCGTTTTCGTGCTCATTTACAAATCCTTCTATAGAAAGGCCCCTCCGGATTCCGCGTTAGTGATTTCAGGAGGCAGAAAAAAGCGGGTTGTGTTTGGAGGTAGTCTTGTCAATCCAATTACGAATACAACGCAATTGATTTCGTTGAACACAATGCAACTGCCTGTTGAACGCACAGGACAGGCGGCGTTGATTACCAAAGATAGCTTGCGCGTCGATTTGGAAGCGCAATTCTACGTAAAAATTGAGCCGAATGAACAGGATGTTCTCAAAGCGGTTGAGAGCCTTGGGGATAAAACGTTGACACCGGCACAGGTTAATTTGCTGCTTGAAGGTAAACTCGTGGGCGTTTTGCGGAGTGTGGCCGCCACGATGGATCTGCAAGAATTACACGAAAAACGCCAAGAATTCTCAGACCAGGTTCAAGAAGCGTGCCGGGACGACCTGGAGCAAAACGGGTTTAAGTTGGAAAGCGTCGCTGTGACAAACTTGGATCAGACACCGCTTGAGGCACTTGACGAGAACAACCGGTTTGATGTCGTCGCAATTCAGACGATTAAACAAGAAGTCGAAGATCGGCAGACGCAGACAGCACGAATTGAGCATGAAAATGCTGTTAAACGTGAAGAAGACCGGCTCAAATCCGAGCTTGAGATTAAGCAGCGTGAAGAAGAGACAGAGACGCAAGCGTTAGAGGTAGCACGGCGACTTGACTTTGCACAAGAAGAGCAACAGCGTGAAATCGCTACCAATAAAGCAGAACAAGGACGCACTGTTGAATCGCATAAACTGGAGCAGCTCCAAGCAATTGAAGAAGCGCGTCTACGGCAAGAGGAAGCGGTAAAGTCCACAGAGATTGCACAGAAGCAGAAACTTGAGTTGGCACGGATTGAACAAGAACGCAAGGTTCAAGAGATGGAGATCAGCCAAAAGCAGACGGTCGAAATTGCACGTGTACAGCAACAACAGCTGGTCGAAGAGGCTGAAATTCAGCGGAACCTCACGATTGAAAGTGCAAAGATTGAGCAGCAGCGGGCCGTTGAAGAGGCAGGGATTGCAAGCCGAATAGTACTTATAGAAAAACAGCGCGAAGAAAAAGAGGCAGAGGCACAAAATGCGATCCAGGTTTCGATAAAAGAGAAGGAACTTGAGGCTGCACTCATTGAACTGTTGGGTGTTTCCGCAGAAAAGGCGAAAGCAGAAGCGAACGTCTTAACTGCTGAGGCGATTGAAGAAGCAGAGCGGCAAAGCAAAATCGCACTAATTCGTGCCGAGCAAGAAGCAGACGAAGAACGAATTGCCAAGGAACGGGCCGCTGATGCTGAGGCGTATGCAGTTGTTGAAGCAGCAAAGGCAGAATTAAGTGCCGCTGAAGTCAAAGCAGAAGCACAACGCATCCTGGCTGAGGCCCTTCTTGTCGAGGCAAAAGCGAAAGCTGATGGAGAAGAGGCATCTATTGCAGCAAGAAATCAGGCTGAGCCTCAAGTCCTTATTAGTGATGCGGTGTTAGCTCTTATTGAATCGCTGCCGCAGGTTACGAACGAATTGATGAAACCGGCAGAGCGAATTGAAAGTATCCGGGTGCTGGATCTTGGCGGCAGCAACGGCAGTAATGGGAATGCTGGCGGGATGAATCGCATCCTCAGCTCAATTGTGAATGCTGGGGCCGCGATGCCGTTGCTAAAGGAGCTGGTCGGATTCAGCGGACTGGATACAGAAAAAATTGCTGAAACTGTTAAGGTTTACGCTTCAGGATTGGCACAAAATACCAAAGTAACGGCAGATCCGACTGAAGCGTCGGATTCCAATTAACCAGTGGGCGTGCTGATAAAGCGTGCCCTACAAAGCACTGCTCTCAGCGAAAATTAATTAAATTCTAAACCTTCAGGAATTCAGAGAGGAGCTACAAATGGCTAAGCAGAAACATACTATGATTGAATTTAACGTTAACTTTCTCTCTATTGATCAGAGTACCGGTGCTCCGATAGTTGTTCTAAAAGAGAAAGACGGAGACCCCAAGCGGATATTGTTATTCTTGATTGGCGAATCCGAAGCAAGTTCTATCCATATGCGATTGGAAAAGATGGAACTCCCACGCCCTATGACGCACGATCTGCTCAAGACTGTAATTGAAAGGTTGGATGCAGCAGTAAGTTTTGTCTGCGTAACCGCATTTGAGGAGCGGACTTTTTATGCCCAGATAAAACTGCTGGCGAACGGTAATGAGTTTGATATAGATTCGCGTCCGAGTGATGCAATTGCACTCGCGCTCCGTTGTGACGCTCCCATCTATGTCGCAGAAGACGTGGTAGAAGAACACGGGTTCTCTGAAAAGAATCTTGAGAAGCCACGGAAACGCGACACCAAAGATCTGTTAGAGAACTTAGATGATGACACCTTAAAACAGTATACAGTTTAGAACGGAATGGAACGGCGACACGCTCTTCCATTCCGTTTTCCCGATACCCCCTAATAGGCGGCTTTCTTCGCGACAAGGTTGCGTGATATCGCCCAGAGCCGCCTGATTTCGAGATAGAATGAGATTCAAAACCACGAATTCACTTAACCCCAATTTTACGGTGCTACATCAAGATTGCACGGAAATGTTAAATAGCAAGATACTTGCATCGAGTATTGACACGACTTTCCTTGATCCGCCGTTTAATCAGGACAAAGCATACAAGACATGGGATGATAATATGCCAGCGGAAATGTATTGGGCCTGGATGCAGGAAATATGCACCAAGATTTACGCGTTGACTTCCCATGGCGGTGCCATCTATTTCATGCAACGCGAGAAAAATACGGAATTCGTCTTGCAGTGTTTGCGCGAGTCCGGATGGAACTTCCAAAACCTGATTGTCTGGAAAAAGAAGACCTCGGCTGTTCCTGGAATGAAGCGTTTTGGCAAGCACTATCAGATTATCGCCTTTGCAACCAAAGGCACCTCGCCGCGCGTTTTTCATCGGCTGCGAATTGATCCACCGCTGCCTTCTAGCTACAAGCACCCCCGGAAAAACGGAATGTTTGTCACAGATGTTTGGGATGATATTCGTGAGTTAACATCAGGCTATTTTGCAGGCGATGAAGCATTGCGAGACGCAGAAGGGAATCGGTTACACAAGCAACAGGCACCGGTTCAACTCTTGCTGCGGATCCTCCTCTCTTCAACAAACCCCGGCGATGTCGTACTAGATCCGTTCGCTGGTTCCGGAACGACATTGGTTGTTGCTGAACAGTTAGGACGGAAGTCAATAGGGATTGAACTAGACCCGTTTAACGTTGCGTTAATTCAAAAACGGATTGCTGAACAGAGAACAGCGGACGATGTGTCGCGATTTTTCAAAGATTACGCGTGTACTCCGGATTTGGAAACAATTTGGGGAACACCTGAAGCGACCTCCACGGATCCGCTGGTTTCCAAACAGATAACACTTTTTGAGTCAAATCGATAGATGGTTAACTCAATTTATCATTTCTTCGCACATTTATGCCTCAAAAGAGAAAAACTTCTTTCAGGAACTCCTCTAGAGAACTTTCCATTTGATAAGCGAATGCTATCTTGCGAAAATAAAGGGCGTTTTCCAGATTTAGCTATCAGACTCAATCAAGCAGATCGACTATTTAGTGGTGGCGAATTAATTGAACTCAAGGATAGTAAAACCTATTCGGTGGCTTCTTTTAATTCTACGATTCCGACAGGCGAAAAGGATATTCGCAGGCTAATCAAAGGGACAGAAAACACCATTCGGACACAGATGCAAAAAGCAGGTAATGATATACTTTCCTTACCCATGCGCCAAGTTTTCTATCTCATTCGTGGCAGGAAGAAGTCAAATGTGAAAATTTGCTTGACTCATGGGAAGTTTTTTGAGACCGTTCCTGTTTCAACTTTGATTTCAGAGTCATTTGCCCAAGCTTTAGAAGAGCGGTTAAACGAACTTGGAGAATCGTTATCTACATCAATCAGACAAAAATTATTAGACATATTCAGCGAACAGCAAACTTTTAGTAGAACTAGAAATGTAGAAGATGCCTCAGTGCGGCTCCGTTTTCGTATTATGACTGAAGTTAAAGCCGGAGGAAATATTTTAAATCCAAATCAGTACCCACAAATTGGCGACAATACGTTGAACTTTGCTGTTCCATGTCACAGAAATATAAATATAGAAAAGCATCGACAGAACAACCAGATGAAAATCGCTTTTGACTCAATGGAATGCTCACAGCTATTTTCGCAGATGAAAGTTTTTATCCTTTTGGAGATGAACGTCAGTGCGGCACTCTGAAATGATTTCAGTATCGCAGGAGGGTGTTTTTCAGAAGTATGGGATGAAAAAACAGGCACCTTTGCCGTAACTAAGGTGCCTGTTTTGTGAGTGTTTGGCTCTGTCGATGCACCGATCGGACTATTCACTATGCCAAGTATAGGAGTTACCGTTGCTGGTGCATCCGCCGTTGCCGTTGGTGCATTTGGTGAACGTGGCACCGCATCCTGACCGGGAACAAGTATAGGTTGTTGCGTGCCGAGCGACAGCTGTAGCGTTGCAGCTCCAGTAAGTGTGTCCCGCACTGCAAGTCGTCTGGTGTGCGGTTGTGCTGGATGCGACACGGTTGTAAGTACAGCGTCCGTCCCCGCTGTAGGAATTTCCATAGCGGACGGTGCTGCCACTACCACTGCTCGAACCGCTGCCCAAACCGCTGCCACTACCACTGCCCGAACCACTGCCAGAGCCGCCGTTGCCCGAACCACTGCCGCTGCCGCTGCTACTGCCCGAACCACTACCACTGCTGCCGTCGTTGTAATAGGGAGCATCATAACCGGCACACACGCAATATCGATGTCCGCAGGGGCCGTTTGTTGTGGAGGTGCCCCGGGTGGTGCATGTCCCTGTATCTGTGCACCAATTGAAGGTGGGGTTATTGGCACAGCCGGAACTACTAGAACCTGATCCGCTAGAAATAGAGTCAGAAACGTTAACCGAAAAGGACGAAGTTAGAGAGTCATTGGATACAGGATGCAAAATGCCTGCAGACCAACGCCAATTTTGCATGATCCCAACGACAATAGCGGAATTAGGTCCTGTCGAATTGAAGCCAATACTTAGACCCCTTGTGCTGCCACCGTAGTTCTCAACAGTCCGAGATCTTGCCGTTGCAGAGCCGCTGGCTGTCCTGTTAAAGGTACCCGTGTTTATCTCGTTGGCGTACCCCCCGCTAAGGATAGGCAGGGGCCCACCAGTAACACCTATCGCGGCAAAGTTGTAAGCAGGACAGAGTGTTTCTACTCTGAAAGAGAACTTATCGTTGCTAGCCGCTTTCAGTCGAGGCCCACTTCGCCAATCTCCAATATCAGCATCCTGCGATTGCCCAAACAGCGAAAACACGACCTCACCGTACCCGGATGCGATGATACTTATCTCAAACGTCCAACTCTCAGGAGGTTTGCCGGGTGACCAGGATTCCGAGAGAATGCGATTTGTGCCACTCTCTATCGTCCGAGTCCCGCTGTATGCCCTACTGCTAGGTATTGATGAGGTGATGGTAGCCCCTTGGTGTATGGTGAGTCCTCGAGCGTTGTTGATGTGTAAACCACAGACAGCTAGAGTAACAATTAAAACAATCAGACTTAATTTTGGCATCATTTTTATCTCCTTTAATCGTAAAACCTTTCTTCATAAAATTCAAATAGGTGTCCTATACCCATTAACTCGTAGAGTTCTCGGGTTGCTTCCTCATCACGCAGCCGGGCCTCTTCTTGAGGAATCTCGTCACCGTAACCAATAAAACCATAAGGGCGTGCTGGAAGTTCGCCTTGGTTTGCGTCAACCAATTCCTGCATGTCCACCAAAATGTTTTGCATGGCAAAGGAATTGCCCGCTGCTTCTGCACGGTGGTACGCATCCATCAATGCCTTGTAACGTTCAAGGTCTGCCGGATTTGGAGCAAAGTCTATCCGGAGACTATAATTGACAAGAACGGGCCTATTTCGATACAGCCTGCGAGCGTTGCCCATGCAATCTCGAATGTGTCGGTATTCGCTTGTCCATGGGGGTTCGTCTCCCCATTCTTCTCGGTATGCTTGGGCCCATTGTTCCCACTGCTTGTCGCGTCTGGCTTGTTCCTCTGGAAAGAGTTTGGGCGCGGTAGGTATTTCGGGAATGGATACTAGCTCCGCGCCTCCGGTCTCTGTGTCGGTGTTTGCTACATCAGTGTTCACGATGGGAACTCTCGCATCACTTGAAGTGCTTTCGTCGGCCTGTACAGCTTGTGTAGTAGCAGGCAGCTTGGGTAACGATTCCTCAAACCTTTTCTTTTGCCACTCCGCCCAGAAGTGCACGCCGAAGACCAAAAGAAGGCAGCCCAGAAGAGTCAGCATCACAACTCGATTCGTCAAGACTTCTTTTACGAGTTTCATGGAGTTTCCTCCGGTGTTGGAGCACAGCCGCATCCACGGTTGCGGGGTATGGGCACGATATCTTTATCAGTAGAAGATGCTGCTGCAGCGGCTGTCACGGCGGTAGGCGCGGCACCGCAACATCCGCTTGTCGGCTCAAGCCTCGCAGGGGTGGATTTCGTCGCTGTCGGTGGGAAAAATATTAAGAAACTCACCTTTTCAACAACTATACCTGGGTTGAGCTGCAGTCCGGTGTCAAGAGATCCTTCCGCCCGGACACATACCCATCCGATCCCGTACGCCTCGGTTTCAGCTTTGACAAGTAGATCATAACTTGCTTGTCTTGTGTCTGTCCGTTTAAGTCTATTGTTTACAAACTCATAGACATCAACAACATCGGCTTTCCCCGGATCCGGTGTCGCCGTCGGTGTTACAACGGGCCCCGACATCCGTATATCTGCGTGCACGAAGTGGACAAGCCCTGCCAAAAATACGAAAAACAGAAAATATCTATATTTCATCACATTATCTCCTTTCAAGTGTAGCACGGATTTCCGCAATGAGTTGGTCAAAAACATTGTAATCGATACGGAACGATTCGGGGGATGGCGGAAGTAAATCTGCTGCGACATCATCCATGCGCTGTATTAATGCCCTTTCATCTTCTGGGGTCATCGGATCACTCGCCCTACGACTGACAGCCGCAGTTATCGTGGGTCTCGGGCCATTCGTCTTTTCGTAGAGTTCGCGCTTCCATGCTAACCCCAATTCAACCTCTTCCGGCGAGAGATTGTAGAGTTTGATGACAAGCGGATTGTCTATTGCTCGTAAACAACTATACCTTGCGAGCTCGTCGTCGGTAAGTTGGTGATAGTTCCCGTATCCTTCCCCCCAGGCGACCTGGATAATTGGATCTTTGTATTTTACAAGTTGGGCATCGCCGTCCCCGATTTTTGCATACCGATAGCCGGGGGGTGGAGGTTGGAGTCCGAATGACTCATAAAAGGCGAGTCGTGCTTTTTCTTGGGAGGCGATCTCTTCCTCTGAAAGCAGGCCCATATCGATGGCGATCTGCTCCTGTTGCGATTTGGGTGTCGCCGAGGCACCCGGGGGAGGGGCCCTGTGGAAGTATCCTGCTTGTGTGGTGTTGCCGGTGTCGGGTTGTGCGGTAGGTAGATCGGCTTGTGCCTCCTGTATGGACGCTGGCAGCTTGGGTAACGATTCCTCAAACCTTTTCTTTTGCCGCTCCGCCCAGAAGTGCACGCCGAAGACTAAAAGAAGGCAGCCCAGAAGGGTTAGTATCACAACTCGATTCGTCAAGACTTCTTTTACGAGTTTCATGGGGTTTCCTCCGGTGTTGGAGCACAGCCGCATCCACGGTTGCGGGGTATGGGCACGATATCTTTATCAGTAGGAGGTGCTGCTGCAGCGGCTGTCACGGCGGTAGGCGCGGCACCGCAACATCCGCTTGTCGGCCCAAGCCTCGCAGGGGCGGGGCCGCAGCCGCCACAGCGGGTAGCAGGGTCTACGCCGTCACGTGCCGCAGGGGTGATGGCCGCGTCGGCGGTAGCTCGGACTCTAGGGCTCTGGGCAACGATGAAGCCGCTCCAGAGTGCCGTTGCGAAGACAATTATCGCGAGGGCAACTTTCACGGGTTTTGTAAGTGTCGGCATTTGTGGCCTCCTATAAGTTATCAACTGTTATGACTTGGGGAAAGGGGTATTGCATCAGAAAGCAACAAGCGTTTATCGGTTCTCGAACAGAAGCTGCCTTCCATTCTATAAAGCGGCAAATACCCCGGTAGACGCAGTCTGTGACTTTGGCAAATATGGTGGTGCCCGTCCGGTAGGGACGCAGTAGAAGCGTGCACAGCACAAAAGGAATCGTGCGTGGAGAAAAATGGAGCCTCGTGCCCAAACAAGCAGAGCCCGGTATTGTGACTTAAGAGTAATTTTTGAGAAGGGGGGTTAACCAGGTGTTAACCAATAGTAAATTGCATTCGATAGCATGCACAGGCAGAAGATGCCTATGCGCCCACCTCGTGTAGTAGCCGTTGAGGGAACTCACGTTTCTAACGGATGAAGTTAGTAGAAGTTTCTCTGTCACTCGTGTTCCTTGTTCCATGCTGAGATCGGACTTATAAGAATTATACTACATTTTCATACAAAATGCAAATTTGTTTTACACTTTATGAATATTAGACGATATTTCCTGAAAAATGCAAATTTTTTTATAGTAGATTTTAGAATGACTGATACCTTGCTTATTGGCGGGCTGCCAGCGGTGGCGAGAGGTCTTCACTAGACTCACGGCGAGGGGGTTCCACAGCAGAGCGTTGTCTTGAAAAGGGGTTCTCATAATTTTGGGCGGCACCCGTTTGGAGGTCTATCTCCTTTTCATAATAATTCCTTCTTCTTATGAAGTCTGTATGTCAGGAGGGATTCTACTACAATACTTCAAACTTTCCTTCGCTTTTTCCACAAGAACCTGCTTATCACAAGCCTGCTACAAAAAATAGGAGTAAATGAGAGAGGATGTTGCTTGACATTTTCAGATTTACGTGGTATTATTTAAATATATTTTATCCCTTTGCGGTCAGGTGACCGCACCTATATGGTTAGATAACGTTTATGATTGAAGTTAGAGAACTTACAAAATCCTACGGCCCGACGGTCGCGGTTAACCGTGTCTCTTTCGAGGCGAATGCGGGGGAGGTCCTTGGGTTCCTCGGTCCGAACGGTGCTGGGAAGACGACAACGATGCGCCTCCTCACCTGCTATCTGTCAGCAGATTCAGGAAGTGCAACGGTTTCTGGTTACGATGTGTTTGAGGAATCGGTTGAGGTTCGAAAGCGAATCGGCTACCTACCTGAAAGTGCTCCACTCTATACAGATATGGGTGTAATTGAATATCTGGATTTTATGACGCAGGTCCGTAATCTTCCGAAGAACGTCCGGAAAGTGCGTATTCGGGAAGTGGTTGAAATCTGTGGATTGGAGGACGTTATCCAAAAGGACATTGGGGAGCTCTCCAAGGGCTATCGGCAGCGTGTGGGATTAGCACAAAGTCTCATCCATGATCCGCCCATTCTGATTTTAGATGAACCCACCTCAGGGCTTGATCCGAGCCAAATTATTGAAATTCGCAATCTGATAAAGAATATTGGACAAGAGAAGCTGGTTCTCTTCAGCACACACATTTTGCCAGAGGTGTCTGCGACATGTAGCCGCATTCTGATCATCAACGATGGCACGATTGTTGCGAACGGGACACCGGCTGAGTTAGCCAGTCAAGCGGAGGGCGAAGAGATAGTATATCTTCGCATCCGTGGTTCTAAAGCGGCGATCGACACGAAATTAGACGAATTGGATTTTGTTTCACAGTGGGAGCATCTCGAAACCGAGGACGGGGTAGTCAGTTATCAAGTGACTGCACCACAGGGCTGTCAAGCCTCTGAGACCTTATTTCACGTTGTTGTAGATAACCAATGGAGTTTGACGGAGCTCCGTCAAGAGTCGGTTGATTTAGAGGATGTATTCCTGAATTTGACAAAGTGAGGGAGTAGTGTGCTAGATTAGCATTGCGATGCGAAAATTGCGCGATGCTTAGAACAGACAACAAAAAACAGATCATGACCAATATTATAGCGATCTTTAAGAAGGAATTTAGAAGTTATTTCAATTCGCCCATTGCGTATATTTTTATTACCTTTTTCTTGGGCATTTCTTCATGGCTCTTTTTTCGTGGTTTTTTCCTGATTAACCAGGCGGAAATGCGTGGGTTTTTCGGGTTAATGCCGTGGCTTTTCTTATTTTTCATTCCTGCTGTTACAATGAAACTCTGGGCAGAAGAAAATAAACTTGGTACAGTCGAGATCTTGATGACGTTACCCATTCGGGATTACGAGGTGGTTCTCGGCAAATACTTAGCGAGTTTTGGGCTGCTTTTGGTGACGACGTTGCTCTCGCTGGGACTTCCTCTATCAGTGATTCATCTGGGGGATCCAGATGGGGGGACGCTAATAAGCGGTTACATCGGGCTTTTATTGATGGGCGGTGCGTACCTCGCGATAGGGTTGTTCACGTCAACGTTGACAGAGAATCAGATTGTCGCCTTTATCTTCGGGATTACTACCTGTTTTGTACTATTGATTATCGGGGAGGACATTGTGCTTTTCAATGCACCGAATTGGCTTTTCCCGATTTTTAGTTATCTCGGTTTAGGGGCACATTACAGTAGCATTCTGCGGGGTGTACTGGACTCCCGCGATATTATCTATTATCTATCGGTTATCGGATTCTTTCTCTATATGAGTTCGGTGTCCGTTGAGAGTCGAAAATGGAGGTAAAGTTTTGACATCGGAAGGACTCAAATCGGCTTCATCGAAACACCTCAAATACGGTGGCAACGCGGCCGTATTTGTTTTGCTTTTGTTTGGCATCCTTGTGCTGTTAAATTTCTTGTCCACGCGCCGCTTCATTCGCGCAGATCTGACTGAGGACAAACGGTATACTATCTCGGATGCTACTAAAAATGTGCTTGGCACTTTAGACGATATTGTAACGATTACTGCCTATTTTTCAACGGAACCCGCAGAAGTTGCACAAATCCGCCTGAGTGTAAGGGATGTACTCGACGAATATAATGCATTCTCTCAGAAACTTCAGATTGATTTTGTGAATCCTGCAAGATTGGATGAAGGACAGAAACAGGAGCTCCGGTTCAAGGGGGTGCCAGAAGTCCAAATCAATGTCTTTAAGGAAGATAAAGCAGAAATCGCGAATGTTTACTTGGGCATCAGCATCGGTTACAGCGGCAAGGAGGAAATCTTGCCTATTATACAATCTACCGACAACTTGGAGTATGAGTTAACCTCAACCATTCTGAAGGTTACGACGAAAGAGGCGAAAACGGTCGGATTCTTGACGGGGCATGACGAGTTAGATATCCAAGCACAAACGTCTCAGGGATTGCGCGAACGGTTAGATAAAAACGCGAAAGGGCAATATAACCTGACTACCGTGGATCTTCAAGGAGGTCAACCGGTGTCTGACACCGTCACGACCTTAGTCGTCGCAGGCCCAAAACGGGCGTTGGCGGAACGTGAAAAATATGAACTCGATCAGTTTATTATGCACGGCGGGAGAGCAATCTTCTTAGTAGATCCGCTGCAGCTTCCTGCCGGAGGTTTACAAGGGACTCCGCTTAGCACTGGCTTGAACGATCTGCTTACGCATTACGGTGTTAAATTGGGAAATAATGTGTTAGTCGACCGGCGGTTCCACGATAACGCGCGGTTCCAGCAAGGATTCATGACTGTTTTTCAGCCGTATCCGTTTTTTGTTAAAATTATTAAGCCGAATTTCTCTACAGAGAGCACCGTGACGAATCAGTTAGAGGGGTTAACGTTACCATGGACGAGTTCGCTGGAAGTAGTTGCAGTGGAAGGTGTCACTGGGACAGTTTTGGCAAAAACGAGTGAGTTTGGACAGAGCATCGAAGGGTTTTATAACCTCGCACCCAATTTTCCGATACCGCAGGCCGAATTACAAGCGTATCCGGTTGCGGTGGCTTTAGAAGGAAATTTTAAAAGTTTCTACGCAGATAAAGAAATTCCGCCGGTGGAAACTGGAACGGATACCCCGGATGAGACTGCAGAAACGGAGATTGCACCTTCGCAAGACGCACTCGCAAGCAGCCGACTTACTGAAAGTGAACCGACGCAAATTGTTGTGGTTGGCACAGCGCAATCATTGGCACAGATGCGGCCCGATGGAACCGATTTTTTCTTAAATACGGTTGACTGGTTGACGCTCGGAGATGCTTTAATCGGCATCCGGTCGCGGGTGGTTACTGAACGTCCACTACGGGCAGCCACTGAGGTTGAGAAAAACTTAATAAAATACATTTGTATCGTTGGCATCCCACTGATTGTGGTTATCTTTGGGTTGCTCCGTTATTTCTTGAAAAGGAGGGCAAAACGGTTGGTTGAGACCTACGGTTCCTTGTAAGTTTCGCTGCGTTCTGGCTTAGTTATACACGGGGCTGTATTTTTCTGTGTTTATCCAGGGCGCTATATTATTCTTGCCAACCGTATCCACTACGAAAAATGAAAACGAGACAACTTCTGATTTTTGCAGGGGTTTTTGTTGTTTTGGCACTCGTTGTCCTGATTTTTGAGAACCCTTTCGGACAGACTGAGTATCAAAAGAAGATTCAGACAGCAGGGCCCCTCTTTCCAAAATTTAATAAAGCGCAGGTGGAAAAAGTAGAAATTCTTTCGGACAGTACCACAACAACGCTTAAAAAGGAAAATGACGCATGGCTTGTTGCTTCCATGGATAATTACCCGGCGGATGCCGAAGGCGTGGAAGAGTTATTGAACAAAGTGACTGAATTCAAGAATACGCAGCGCGTCTCTAACAACCCAGACAAGCAAGCTGAGTTCGAGGTAGATAGCACCGGGGTAGAGGTGAAGTTGATGGACGCAAGCGATAAGATATTAGTGCATCTGTTCATTGGAAAAACCACACCTGGGTTCCTGAGTAGTTATGTACGTGCTGCGGATTCCAATGATGTTTACGTTGCACAAGGTGCTTTACAAGCTGTGTTTGATAAAGGTTCGCGGACCTGGAAAGACCGCACGCTCTTTGACTTTAACAAAGGAATTGTAACGCAGGTTAACATCACGTCTCCGGAAGAGACGGTTGAGCTGCGGTTGGATGCTGATGCAAAATGGCAGATGCTGCAACCGATAGCGTCGGCTGTTAAACAGAGTGAGGTTGACAACCTTCTAACTACGTTCAGCCAATTAGATACAGATGATTTTGCTGAAGTGAAGGTGTCACTTGCTAACTACGGGTTAGAGTCGCCGGAGTCTTCAATATCTGCAGTTTTGAATGATGGTACCACAGCGACATTGCACATCGGCAAAGAAGAGGAGGGGAAACGTTACGTCAAACGTGAAGACAAAGCGACCGTCTTCCGGCTCTTCACATCCAATGTGAATCGTTTAATCAAGAAGTCTGAAACGCTGCGGGAGGAGATACCGGCTTCGGAAACAGAGGAAGCGATGCAGACTGAGTAGGGCCAGTGTGCCTTCTGTCGATCTCGTAATTAACGGTAGAAGGCACTCCCTCACTTATCAGACTTTAAAAACACGTCAAATGGTGCCTTAGAACTGGTTGAAATAGTTCATCCGAAGTTGGTTCAAGACAGCATGTTCCTATTCAGATTGGATATTGTGGGAGATAAGTTCATGGAAATTAAGGGATTCAGCCTCAGCGGGCTAGGCAGCGCGCAACGGTTTGAGAAGGTGAATTTCAATGCAGGTGTTATTGAATCGCTGGGACAGAAAGTACAATACATGAAGTACTACTGCCGAAATTTTGACAATGTGGAATTGGCAACGTTGTAGTTTGTGTTCACATTTAGGATTATGAAATTTCAGTTTCAACAAAGACGTTTCGACTCTTGGAGAATTTACAATGCTTTCAAATCCATTTGAACAAGACAACACTGCCACTTCTTCAGAACAAGGGCACGGCTTCGGTACTGCCCCAGTCTTCCTTGCTTCTGCTAGTACAATTCTCGGTGCGATTCTTTTCTTACGTTTCGGCTACGCTGTGGCGCACGTTGGGCTGTGGGGGACGCTCGCGATAATTGTTTTAGGGCATTTGGTGACGATTCCAACCGTTTTGGCTGTATCAGAGATTGCGACGAACCGGCGTGTTGCAGGAGGTGGAGCGTACTATATTGTGAGCCGGTCGTTCGGCCCGAGCATTGGTGGTGCGATTGGGGTTGCCCTCTATATTTCGCAAGCGATTTCGGTTGCGTTCTATATAGTGGCATTCGCGGAGGCATTTGGACCTGTCTATGAGTGGATTAATACTACGTATGGCGTGAACGTTGGTTTGCGATGGGTAAGTCTACCTTGCACGATTTTGCTGCTTGTGCTGATGCTGACAAAAGGTGCTAATCTTGGCGTGTCGGTTCTGTGGGCTGTGAGTGCGATGCTCGCGGCATCGATTGCCGCATTCTTGTTGGGCGATGGCCCTACAGAGATAAAACCGGAAGGTCTGAACCTGACTTCAACTATCGAAGGTGCTGATAGTTTCGGCACGGTTTTTGCCACCTGTTTTCCTGCATTCACGGGCATGATCGCCGGGCTGGGGCTATCAGGTGACTTGAAGAATCCGCGGAGGAGCATTCCGCTTGGGACAATCGCGGCAACATTAGTGGGAATGGCGATCTATGTCCTCGTTGCAATTAAGTTAGCTCAGCACGCAACACCGGAAGTACTGAATAAAAACCAGTTTGTGATGGCAAAAATCGCACTGTGGCCCTCTGTCATCTACATTGGGTTGGCTGCGGCCGCACTCTCTTCTGCAGTCGGTTCTATCTTGGTAGCACCTCGGACGCTGCAAGCACTTGCACGAGATGACGTGCTACCGATTCCGCAGCTGAACCGTCTAATGGAGAAAGGGATAAGAAACACGCAGGAGCCGGTGTATGCGACGTGCGTATCGGGTGTGATAGCCATTGTATTCGTGGTAGTCGGCAGTTTAGACTTTATTGCTCAAATTCTGAGTATGTTCTTCATGGTAACATACGGGGCCCTCTGCGTGGTGTCGTTTCTTGAGTATTTCGCGGGTAATCCTTCGTATCGTCCCACGTTCCGTTCTCGTTGGTATTTGTCGCTGTTGGGCACGGTGATGTGCAGCCTGATGATGATACAGATTAATGTGTTGTCGGCATTCATCGCACTCTTTCTGATGGTGGCGATTTATTTATGGCTCCGCCGGGGCCACCGGGGTGAACGTGATTTGGCAGCGATTTTCCAAGGGACGATGTTCCAGTTAACGCGATGGCTGCAGATTATCCTCCAGAAGAGCCGGGTGATTTCATCGCAACGCGAGTGGCGCCCTTCAATCATTGCAGTGACTCGTTTTGGTAGAAAACGTTTGGGGCATTTTGACCTGCTCCGCTGGATCTGTCATCGGCATGGTTTTGGACACTTTATCCAGTTTTTCCAAGGAGATTACTCGTTTCGCGGGGAGGTCAAGGCACGTACCCACGTTAATCGATTGATTGAACGGAGTGAGGTTAGCCGTGCAGGCATCTTTGTAGATTCGCTGATTTGTCCCACGTTCCAGATGGCACTTGTGCATGTTCTGCAAATGCCGGGGATTTCTGGTTTGCAGAACAACTGTATTCTGCTTGAGTTTGACCGGGAAATCCCAGATGAGATTCAGGAAGTCGTTACTGGCGCACGCCTCGCAGCGGATTCAGGATTTAATGTTCTTATTCTGCGATCAACGAAATACCGTTTTGGTTATCGTTCTTCGATCCATCTATGGGTGACAGAGGAGACACTTGCGAATGCACCGTTGATGTTGTTGCTTGCTTATATCATTGTAGGCCATCCGGAGTGGCGCAGAGGAGAACTCCGGCTATTTGCGTGTTTTGACTCGATTGATGGGGCACGTGAGACAGACAGACTGTCGGCATTGATGAAGGAAGGACGACTGCCGATATCCATGCAAAACGTGACATCGCTATTGTGCAGTAGCATAGAGGCATTAGAGCAGGAAGTATCTCATCGATCAGCACAGGCTGATTTGGTTATCGCCGGATTAACTACGGACGACCTAAAATCCGATCAATTGGCAGAAGTCCTGCGGCATTATGATGGCGCAAATGACGTGCTGTTCGTTCATGCAACCGAGCAAATTCTGATTGAGTAATAGACGTTTCAAAAGATTTGATTTTTAAAGACATTACCTAGAGCGGCTCCGACGAGATTTACACACGAGCCATCAAAAGCATAAGCGTTGATCGTACGGAGATATACGAAAAATTGTAAGATTTACGGGTTTTGTCGCGGCGCATGCTTACAAAGGTGCTAACGTTCAAAGTTTCTTTTTTATTTGCGTTATGTTTTTATGTTCACCACGGCTCTCGGCTCCATCTTCCTATTTTCAGAAACCAGTGGCAGGAGAGGTATTCCCAGTGGGTGGCGAGTAAAAGGTAGCAAAGCGAGTCCTCGAGGACTCGCGATACTACCTATCTCGCCACTTTATCTCTCCTTTCAGGAGAGACAAGATAACCTTTTATCTATAGATTTTGTAGTTTCATAAAGGATTGTTCACGCCAAATTATTCTCAGCAATACCAGATAAAACAGAATGAATGAATGGTTTCAAAATCTCATCCGGATACTTACTGAAACCGAGGTGCTGCCGTCGGAAGCATTAAATGGAAACCCTCTGACGCTTCTAGAAGTTGGTGTTTTTGTGTTCACATTTGGGGTTTTTCTTACGGGTGCGGGCTTTTTGCGCCGATGGCTCGCACGTCTGTTTAACCGGCTCCGGATGCCCCAAAATACCCAAAACCGATTGCTTGCCGTTTCATTTCTAATCGTTATGGTGGTGGGGCTGGTTTTAGCGTTTAGTTTTGCGGGCATCAAAACGAATCTGCTGCAGCGGGTCCTTCACTATCCTCTGACGGAGCTTTTTCAACCGGCCCCGGTTCCTGAGCTAGATGATGAGACTGCCTCCGGTGAAATCCAATTACCAGATGCCAATGAAAAAAAATTGACATTAGCAGCCCTTTTTTATGCCTTTGTTATTGTTTTCGGTGTGTTTGTGCTCTCTAAATACGTGCAATTGGTGCTGCGGAGACAGGTTCTACAGGCGTTTCAAATTGCAGAACATACGCAATTTATCTTACTCCGTTTTTTTCACATCACTGCGATTATTATTGGCATCCTCATCAGTCTCAGCACTATCGGTGTGAGTTTGACGAACTTAGTGTTGATTTTTGGTGGTTTGAGCATAGGTATCGGTTTTGGATTGCAGAATATCGCCTCGAATCTGATTTCTGGGTTTATTCTGATTTTTGAACGGCCGATCAAGATTGGCGATTTGGTAGAAATCATGGATGTGAATATATTCGGCAGAGTCAGTTCGATTAATCTGCGCTCTACCGTCATTGTCTCACTTGATGAGAAAGAAATTATTGTTCCGAATTCGCAACTCATTACTGAGGCGGTGCACAATCTAACACACTGTAACAGTTTCTATCGGATTCGCGTTTCGGTGGGCGTATCGTACAGTTCAGATATAGAGCTTGTGAAAAAAACACTGCTTGAGACGGCACATTCGCATCCAGTAGTGATTAAGGATGCCAAACCTGATCAGAAGCAGGTCACGGCACCTATCGTTCGGTTTGTGAATTTCGGGGAGTCGTCCTTAGATTTTGAATTATTGGCATGGATACCGGATTCTTTTCAGCGATTTGACATTGCTAGTGACTTGCATTTCAGGATCTGGCACAACTTTCAAGAATATGGGATTAAGATACCGTTTCCACAGCGGGATGTCCATTTTTATCCAACAACCGATTGAATTGAGAATAGGTGCTAAACGTCTGTGTTTCGGTATGTGACGAGAATTGCGATGCAGATGAGCGTGCCGACAATGCCGATAGGGGAGAAGTTACCGACACCATCAACGAGCAAACCGAGCAGCGGCGCGAGGATAATTGTCGCAAGCGATTTGGATTGTGCTTCAATAGAGAGGATGGTTGCGCTCATCTCTGGTGTGGACTGTGCATTGAATCGGCTAATTAGGACAGGGCGCCAGAAATTTTGGAGGATTGCCAATCCGATAAACAGGACTATCATGGCAGGGTGCAAGTTGCGTATCAATGCAGGAATTAAAAGAGCGAAGAGGGCGAGTGCTATCCACCACATCAATCTTGCTGCATTTTCATCGCCATCCTGCCAATCGGTAATTTTATGTGAGTTACGTGAGGCGAGTGAGGATAAGAAGTAGAGGATAAAGTAAACGCCTGCTACCAGCAGGGCGGTCCGCTTTGATTCGCCTAATGTTAACAGTAAAGGCAATGCGATGGCGGTTTGTTCAAGAATAGGCTGGAGATAATCCTTGCTGGCTTTGTACATCCCCTCAAATCCCATGCCCTCAAAAACCAGTCGGCGTAAGGGCGGAAATTGTACGGACTGTTTCAATGCCTTACTGAGCAGTGCTGCAACGGCTTTGAGAGAAAATTGGCTCTGCTTGTCACCATCTAATACAGCTGGATAGCCAAGGAAGTTGACGATGTTGACTGCGTATGGGATAATTGAAAACCAAAAGATGTCTGTGAAATTGCCACGGTAAAATACCAGTACACCTGCAATGAGGACTGAGAGGGCGGAACCCATCTGAGACCAGGAGCGCGTGTACCCGTAGATTTTCGTTTTTTCATCGGACCTTCCCTGCAACCTGAGCCAATCGAAGATCATCGCTTTATGGGTCCCGCTGCGAAACGCATCACCTATGCCGAAGAAGAACATGCCGCCAAACAGGAGAAGAAGGGATTCACTGAGAGCGAATGTGGCAAAGGAGGCAATGTAAGCGAGAAACGAAAGTATCATGGCGCGCCGGCGACCGTAGAGGTCGGCTACCGCGCCAGATGGAATTTCAAAGAGGTTGGTGCAGACCTCCCGGAAGCCGATGAGGATACCGATTTGGAAGAAGGAGAGCCCTTTTTCCAGAAACGCCAAATACAGAAACGAGTCGTAGTAGCGTTGATTCTTTAGAAATCCGTAGATGGAGAATCGAAATAGCATCGGTATTTGCCTATTTGGTATACCTTTCTGATGAAGTGGCAGGATAGGTATTCTTTGTCTCTCCTGAAAGGAGAGACAAGAGTACCTTTTACCTGCCACCCACTGGGAGGTAGGGGAACCTATCTTATCCTGCAATCAATTCTTGATGGTAGGCGAACAGTGCAGGGGTGCCACCTGTGTGTAGAAAAATGACGGTTTCGTCGAGACCGATTTTGCCTTGTTGGATATGCTCAATTAGGCCTGCCATCGCTTTTGAAGTGTAAACCGGATCAAGAAAGATACCTTCGGTGTTTGCAACGAGTTTAAGTGCTGTGATGGACTCTGGTGTAGGATAGCCGTAAGCTTTGCCGATGTAATCGTCTGTATTTTGGATATCGGCATCGCTGATGTAGGTGTCCAATTCTAAGAGTTGGGAGGCTGTATTGGCAGCCTCGCGCATTCGTTGAATCTTGCCTTCCCAATGGATGGGTGCACAGCCAAAAGGTTTCAATTTCATTCCGAGTGCTTTAGTCCCGAGTACAAGGCCCGCTTGAGTGCCTCCAACGGATGCAGTATAAATCCAATCTGCCTCAATTCCCAATTGGTCCTGCTGTTGTTGAATTTCAGTGGTACACCAAGTGAAGGCGACCGCTGCGAGTGCAGTGGAGCGGGGTGAAGCGATGACATAAGGGTGGAACCCGTCACCCCGGAGTTTTTCGGCGAGTTGGTGTTTTACATCGTCAAGTTCGGGGCCGAACGGGACATCAACAACTTCGACATCGGCACCGGCGATGTGATTCAATAAGAGGTTGCCTTGGGGAATGCTCTTATCGTCGCGTGCGAGGCGGAGGTAGCATTTGAGCCCGAGTTTTCCGCATGCAGCTGCGGTTTGTCTGCAGTGATTGGATTGCGATGCAGCACCGTGGACAATGGTATCAGCGTTTTGATGGACTGCTTCACCAATAGTGAAGGTGAGTTGTCGGACTTTATTTCCGCCAAATGCTAGTCCTGAGCAATCCTCTCGCTTGATGAAAATTCTGGGCCCGCCTAATGTTTCGGAAAGGCGTGGGCATTCTTCCAAGGGGGTAGGGAAATGCCCTATGTCTACTTGTGGGATCCGTTTAATAGCTTGTGTAAGTTGTTGCAGCATCAGAGACCTCAGAAGAGATTAATAGCATGTTAAGGTAATGAGCCGCCTCGCACGCCGTGGGTGTAGAACGATCTAATGTCCTGAGAAGGCTGACTCTTAACTATAAGTTTCAGGTGTTGCTCCCAATTATAAAAAATTTGGTAAGAATTGTCAATAAAAAATCATTATGAAGGATTAAAAAATTAAGTGGGTAATAATCGGACATAGTGTAGGAATACCTTGTAGCCATCTTCAAACAGCGTAGTCATGAAATCTCGTCTACCGGGTCTGGAAAGAAGAAAAAAAAGCGGGCCTGCAAGATGCGCCTCCAAGCATCCGGATAGGAGCCCGCGCTTCCATGTAGGTGGCCCCCGAATCAGCGGCGAACACGCGTAGGGCATTCATTGGGTATGTATCGTGATAAGGAAAGCGCTCCTACAATCACCGTCCAACAATTTGTGGTAACAGGAGGCCTAGTCCAAATCAGTGGTGAATGCACGCATGGCATTCACTAGGGCAAAGGGAGATGGAGTGAAAAAACAAGACGAATTTGAGAGCCAATTAGGAAAATTACTATTGACTTTGAATGACAACAGCGGTTTGAATGACTTGTTTGCTGTCTTTGGATTGCAGGCCTGGGCGGAGGATTTCAATAATAGTGCCGGATTCAAACTCGCTCTTTTTTATGCCGCTGAGTTTATGATGTCGGGTAGAGACTTGGGTTTCTCCAATCTCAATGGGCATCAATTCATAGTCGAGGATTTCAAGGAACCAGTTAAGTCGATTCGGCATCGGATCTGGATGAACGCATTTGGCGACATTAAGGAACAGTATGTCCCGGATGAATTCAACAAGGAACTTTTTAAAAGTAAGGAGCTCGATTTTTTGCGCGTGGCTTTTGTCAAGTTCCGCCAGTTTCATTGAGAATTCCTGGATCTCGGTATTACATTCTGACCTAATTTTCTCTAAGTCGTGTTCATTCTCAGCGATTCTATTTACGGCAGAGAGCGTTGGCGAAGGAACAGACACACCTCTTGTCTGTTTAAGGGTCTGTCTGAGAGCATCTTCTATATCAGTGAGAATTTCCGGAAGTTCAGCGTTTTTAACAGTTTCTTTTTCGGCTTCTTTCCGCCACGCGCTGAGTTCGTTCACCATGAGATTAAGTAGGAAAACGACGGTCTCCTCTTGGGTGAGAGTGTCAGAATCCCAATTTTCAAGAGTGAGACCGTATCCGTCTGCGTAATCCTTTTCGAGTTTGGCAACCCGGTCTTGAAATTCGTTTTGGATGCGCTCGCCTTCTTCTCGATAGTAAACTTTGTTACGTTTGCTACCGCCGACAAGCCCGAGTTTTCCTAAAATGCCTTTTTGCGTATTTCTGGGTTTGGAGGCAGTTCCAACGTATCGCTGCACTTTTGCCTTGTGCCGTGCTGCAATGGCACTTTTCGGTAGCGTCGGAATACTGATTTTAAATCCGAAGTTGGATTCCGGTAATTGCCTGAATGGTTTGACTGGCACGTTTGCAGATGTGCCCGGTTCCATTCTATTTAAGTCTGTCTGTTGCGGTACTTCTTTTTCTGCGGCGGGTGTGTCTTCGTCGTCGGACGCTTCTTCCGCTGATATTGTGGGTGGTGCGGTTTCTCCGAGTTGTGTGGTTGATTCTGGAGTGATCTCACTTTCTGTTGCAATAGCTGCGTTTTCTGTGACTACTGCGTCTTGTTGGTTTGGCGTGGTATCTGTGCGCGCTTCGTCTAATAGTTTTTCTGCCTTTGATTCCATTGGCGTAAAGGGTTCAGGGCTGCGTTCCTCGAGCACGAATTCGTCTTTAAGTCGTTCTAATTCTTCAAGGATTTTTTCAATGGGCGTTGAAATCGGATTGTACTTGTCGACGAAAAAAGTTAAGCGGTATGCTTCCATGACATCTCTGGGCATCACAGCGGACTGTTTCTCATCGGAGAGTTGAAAATCTGTCCAATTGGCACGCCCGCTAATCGGTCTGCGTTGATACATGACGCGTACTTGTCTTTCTGCCGCAGCGAGATTTTCGAGGCTCATAATGATCCGTGGGCCCCTGTAGGCAAAGGAGACTTCAATGTCTCGAAAACGCCCGGTTATGCTATTTGCTGCCATCTTCAGTTTTCTCCTTAGCGCGTTAACTTATACTTACAATTCGGGAGTTTGCTCCCACAAAATTTCATACTGATATATTGTCTAATTTAACGTTTTTCGTCGGATTGGGTTACAAAAATGGAGTGAATACTAAATTTATTTGATGTAGTATATACTACTGTGCTTTAGTGGATGAGAGGCTGCCGTGTGCTATATACAGTCTTCGTCGTATCACAATTTATTGTGTGTCTTTATAAACGGCGGAGTCCGATGGTGAAGAAGGCACTTATGATTGGGAGCTCGCTCCACGAAAGGGATAGTTGACATAGATACCGCGTTACGGGCCAGTAGACAGGTGATAACTCGTCCTCCTACAATGCCTTTTTTATCTCTGTGGTGTCTTTTATCAGATGGAAGGTAGATGGGTGAATAAATTTCCGTTTCTACCGGGACAGAACGCTTGCTATTCACCTCTGGATGAACATTTTCCGTGTTGCGCTGTAACCGCCGGCTTCAATGGAGTAGAAGTAGACTCCGCTTGCGACGGGTTCGCCTATGGTGTTTCGTCCGTCCCAGTAGGCAGTATGTGCCCCCGGTCGTTGATTGCTAATTATCTCAAGATGGACGCGTCTGCCTTGTGCATCATAAATTGAGAGAGTGACGTGTGCCGCTGTGGCGAGCTGGTACGGAATCCACGTCTCAGGATTGAAAGGGTTCGGGAAATTCTGTCCGAGGTGGTTAATTTTGTTGTAAGTGCGGTCTTGCCAATCGATTTCCGTGTCAATGCTCGTCTCCTCCGTAAATTCTACAGAGAGGGCGAAACGGTGTGGATGCACCTGGAAAATGCGGAGTTGATACAGATCAGCGACGTAGAGCGTGTTTTCTATCAGTTTGAATTCATACGGGAATCGGAGTTGGTTAAACTGGGAGATAGCGGTAAGGGTGCGGGTATCAACAACCTGCAGGCTCTCTTTATCTAATAGATAGAGGTGTTCTCCTTGTATCTGTGCCTGAATTGGGAGGGCGTTAGTTGCGTATTGGTTTATTTGCTTGAGTTTGCGCGGTTCCGTGACATCGAGCACAATAACGCCGACGCGGCTATCTAAAAGGTAGGCGCGTTCCGGAGCAACGGAGACCCCGATGGCATTGCCTTGGGTGGTGTAAGTGGCGATGTGCTGTGGTGTTGGGGGGCGAGTCGTGTCGAAGATGTGCATGCCGCCTTCCAATGCAGCGACGTATGCCTGATTTTCAGCGTTAAGGGTGATGCGGTAGGCGCTTCCTCGCGCGGTGTGCTGAGACACAAGGCGGCTCTGCTGTGGAACTCGGATGTCCACGACTGTGAGGGTGCCAGTGCAGAGGTAGGCGTATCCGTCGACAAGTGCGATATCAGTAACGGGATTGGCAGTCGGAATGTAGCTCAGAATTTTGTTTTCGAGAATATCAACGATGAACATGCCGTTATCGGCGGCAACGTATCCGAGTCCGTTCCGGACGCGAATGGTGGCAGCCGTGGCAGGGATGAGCAGTGTACGCGTTACGATGCCTTCATAAGGAGTTGTGAATTCGACGGTTTTTATACCGCCTGCCCCGATTGCGATGTGGGCGGTGCGCTGTTGTGCTTGAACGACATCGAGTCCGTATGCTATGCCGCTTGATGCGTATCTGTTCATCCAGATTGGGGCATGAGGTATCCGAGTATCAATTGTCTGGATGCCGCCCTTTCCATCAGCGATGTAAGTGAAGTCATTCCAACGTGCTACGTCATTTGCATTTCCAGAGGTAGGTTGTGAGGAGATGCGCCTAGGTTGTTGTGCATCCCGCACGTCAATGATCTGAAGTCCTGCGTGCTGGTCAGTGAGGTAAACTGTCTGGTTATGCAACTGAATTCCGGTTGCAATGCCGGGGGTGTTTAAGTGTGAAAGGATTCTGGGTTGTTGTGGATTGGCGATGTTGAGAATGCGTAGATTCCCACCTGCGATGTAACCGTAAAACGCGTCCACCTTAAAATCGTGTACGAAAACGGGAGTAATGCTTCGGGTGACGAAGTTGCCAAATGGGCTTGGATCTAAGATGTGCAGTCCTTGGGCGAGATCGCTGATGTAGACAGTGTTGTCTTTGATAGCAACGTTGATAGGGGTTCCGGCTGTTTTAAAGAAACGTCGGGGGCGAGGGGTTCCGATGTTCTCGGTATCGTGTTGGTTAAAGACGAGGAGCCCCCTTTCACTGTCGAGCACGTAGACGTTTCCGTCGGAGATCTGAACCTTTCGTGCGTCGATGAAGCCGCCCAGGGTTTTTACAATTTTCGGCGCAGTCGGTGGATGAAGGGAAATCAGTTGCACACCGTTTGCACCATCAGCTACGTACGCGGTATCGGCATCGACGACGACAGCTTGTGCCTTCCCCGGTGTAGCGATCTCACCGATGCGACGGGGTTGCGTCGGCTGTGTGAGCGAAAAGATTTCAAGTCCCCAGTCGCTGGTTGCATAGAGGTAAGGTTCGCCGGTTTCTGTCGGATAGATGAGAATGTCTTGATAATCACTAGCGAGGTGCAGTTGGGTCATGGGTTCAAGGACGTAGGAAATATTGGATTTCTTTAAGCTCTGTTGCGTTCGATTGCCGTAGGCGTAAGTTACCGTTTTGGGAGTTGTTTGCGATGGGATAGGGTGGCGTGTGATAGCAGGTTGCGGCTCAAAGTTTTGCGCGCCGCTTATTTGTGGGGCTGCACTATAGCGGAGCATCTGCGGTGTATCTGCTGTTACCATCAGTAGGATTTGACTGCTGCGCGGTAGACCTTCAAACCGGATTCTGCCGCTGTTTTGTGCGTTAAATTGGATGCGCCTAATGTTTGACGGCATGTTCGGTTTGAGAGCGAGGGTTGTGGCGTAGAGATGTGCACCATCTACATCAACGGTTTCTCCGACTAGGGTGATGTCGAGGCTTTGGGGCAGATTTTGGAAGAGAAAATAGTGTGCTCCCCAATTGGCAATCGGGATGTTTCCTGCAGAATTGGGATAATTGCTGATACGTTGAATTGGTGCCGTGACTTTCCGGTTTGGCAGGTGTTGGTAGCCGAGTTGCTTACTGTGAGTTGGACTGTTAAACCAGTTGGTGAGTCCCCATTTTAGAAAAACGTCTACAAACCTATCATTGGTACTGTGCAGTTTGAGGGCGTTATCAATGGCTTGTTGACCGAGAGTGTCTTGTTCGATAATGGCGCGAATAATAGGCACGCCTCCGTACTGTTCATAGAGGTAGAGGAGCAGCATGAAAGAGCCCCCATAATAGACATCTGATGTGTTTGCGTAGGGGAGCGGGACATCAGGAGATTCAAGATATCCGTCGACAAAAATGTTATGTACGGTGCCGTAGACTGCCCATTCAATAAAAGAGGCGGTGCCTTCCTCTAACCACCTTTGATCTATGGTGCCACCGTTCTGGTGCCAGTTGACAAGATGCGCGAATTCATGGGCAAGGCTGCTATAAAAGGTGTGTCGATCGCGTTCTCTGAATTGGTAGATGTCCATGAACAGCATTTCGCGTTGATTGCTGTTGCGGGCTGTTGGTAGCTGATCTTCGGGTGCGAAATAGCCGCCGTAATCGCGCGCTGATTGGTTCATACCGACATCGTGCATTAATACGGTGATACGGTTGTCCCGGTCGATGCCGGGGCGGGCTTCAGTGCCCATCCACTCTCTGACTTTTGGATAGATGCGCTGGTCAAATTCAGCTGCGATAGCGGTGGCATCTACTTGTGTGAAGAGGAGCTGGACGCTATTTTCGACATAGATATAGATGTGTTTGCCGATTGCGACGCATGTCGCTTGCACCTCCATCTTAGGGATGTGGATGAAAAACTGGTCTATTTGTCCGAGTTGTACGGGTGCGGCGGGTGCGGCGGGTGCGGTCCGTGTGTGTTGATGCTGTAGCGAGTAGGATGTATCAGTAATAAGCAGTGGTGTTCCACACAGCCACGGTTCTGCGTGTGCTGGGAAAACCGTTGCGATAAAAATTAAGGTGATGAATATGTGTCGCAGCATCAGAAATCTCCGAATTTTATGGTAGTATACCTTAAACGGTTTGCAATGTCAAGGGCAATCTGGGAGGGATTTCAATCAGGATTTGACATTGCAGCGTCGCTGTGCTATACTGATAGCATTGCTATATTTTGTCTATTTTTCTATTACTTCTCATTGAGTGTGGTTTATCGCTTTAATGGAAAAAATATGAAATCTTATGAATACCTTGAACACACCGCGGATATGGGGCTAAGGGTTTTTGGCGAGAATTTGTACGCGCTCTTCACGAACGCTGCACAAGGGCTTTTTGAGACGATAGCGGTGGTCGAAACAATTGATGAAATAGAATGTGTGTGTATCGACGTGACGGCGGCATCTGTTGAGGAGTTGTTCGTGGCATGGCTTGATGAATTGAATTTTCGGCATGAGACGGAAGAGGTGTTCTTTAGGCGGGCGCGGGTGCTTCAGTGTAGCGAAACAGAGATATCTGCGGAGGTTTATGGAGAATCGGCAAATTTTGAGAAACACCAGGTCTACACGGAAATAAAAAGTGTGACGTATCATCAACTGCAGGTTGCCCAAAAACCAGATAAGAGTTGGGTCGCCCAGGTAATTTTTGATCTGTAGGAGTGGTGTTTTAGGTTGAAAAGATTATGCAGTAGCCATAAGGGTTCGTATATCTCCGTACGATCAACGCCCAGTGGGTTGCGAGATAGGTATTCTTTCTCGCAACTTATGTAATAATAACTCGTGTGTAAATCTCGTCGGAGATGACTTAGATAATGTCTTTAAAAATCAAAACATCAAAAGGCTCTGGCGAGATTTGTAAAGGGTTTAACATTGCAGCAGCCTTTAGCGGGCTCCTGTAGACGAAAATAGGATTAATTTCCGTGTGAATGTTCGCCTTCCTTAATGCGGAGATGCTGGTTCGGTTTTATGTTTTGGAGGATGTCCACGGTGCCGCTTGGCCAGACAACATCAATTTTCTCAATCGTGCTGTCAGTATTTATGCCGAAGATAGCAGTGAATTCACTCTGGGAGCAGTAGCTTGAACCGCTCTTGACGGTTTTTGTCTGTGTTCTGCTCGGTGAGGTGAGGTGAATCTGTGTACCGATTCCGTCTCTATTACTTTTTTTGCCGATGAGTTGTATTTTAATCCATGCATTTCGGTTTCCGCCATCGTTACGGAAAAGATGGGCGGGCCCATTGGAACTCGTGATGAGTAAATCCCAGTCGCCATCGTTATCAATATCTCCATAGGCGGCACCTCTACCGACGATGGGGTTGCCGAGCGCAGTACCAACTTCGGTGCGTGCCTCCCTGAATTTTCCGTTTGCTTGGTTATGAAAGAGATGTGGTGGTTGTGCGTAGGTGACATCGGTTTGTATGGCGTTAATGTCGGTTTCTACGTGGCCGTTTGCAGTGAAGATGTCAAGATTCCCGTCCAGATCGAAGTCGAAGAAGAAGCATGCAAAGGTAAGCGTTAAGAGTGTCGCGTTGCCGATGTGCGCAACTGGGGCATCGTCGATAAAGAAGTCTCCTTCGTTGTGATAGAGGTTAATCATTTCATTGGAGAAATTGCCGATAATGAGGCTTTCCCTACCACTGTTGTCGTAGTCGGCGGCATCGATACCCATTGCACCGGTCGCGACTCCGTTTTCGTTATAAGCGATTCCGGCGAGCATTGCGGCTTCGATGAAAGTACCGTCGCCGTTGTTCTGGTAGAGTTTATTGGGTTGTGTATCGTTTGCTTCGAAGATGTCTGGCCATCCGTCGCTGTTATAATCGAAGATGCAAACGCCGAGGGATTTGCTGGTTTTATCCTCAATTCGTGCGATGCGTGAGACATCAAGGAAAGTGCCGTCGCCACGGTTTCTGAAGAGTTTGCTTGTCTGTCCGGTGTAGGATTCGGGAGTACAATAGGATTTATGTGTGCCGTCTAGGGTGCAAAAAAGGTCGGTTTCTATGCTCCATTCGACATAGTTCGCCACGTAGAGGTCAAGATGCCCATCTTTATTGTAGTCTACCCATGCACAACTCGTGCCGAATCCGGGGTTATAAATGCCGGCGTTTTCTGTCACGTCAATGAAGGTGCTATTTCCGCTGTTTTGAAAGAGCCGGTCGTTTTCGAGGCAGCTGATGTAGATATCCGCATCGCTGTCGTTATCATAGTCAGCAACGGCTATTCCCATGCCGTAGAGTGGGATGTTAAGCCCTACGTTTTCGGTGACATCGATGAAGGTGCCGTCTCGATTATTACGGTAGAGTGCCATAGTCTGACGTTTTCCGGTTGGGTGTCCTTCCCAATCCTTTCCGTTGACGAGGAGGATATCCATCCATCCGTCGGTATCGTAGTCAATAAAGGCACAACCTGAGCCCATTGTTTCGGGCAGGTATTTTTTGCCGAAGGCACCGTTATTGTGGATGAAGTCGATGCCAGCTGTCTGAGTGATTTCGGTGAATTGCGGCAAGGATTGCGCGCGGCTCGTGAGGGGTGAAGAGATAGTAACAAGCAGCGTGGTTACCATTCCTAATTGAACAGACATAAACCAGGTTCGCTGCCAAAATACTTGCGGTGAGATGGGTGCCGTGACGTTCATGCTAAACTTTCCTTCTTCTGTATACAGGAGCCCAATAAAGGCTGCTGCTATGTCAAATCCTGTGTACATCTCGTCGGAGACTTTTGATGCTATGAATCTAAACATCGGAAAACTCCGACGAGATTTTTCGTATATTTCAGCCCAATAAAGGCTGCTGCTATGTCAAATCCTGTGTACATCTCGTCAGAGACTTTTGATGCTATGAATCTAAACATCGGAAAACTCCGACGATCTATAGATTGGCAGGATAAGGTAATCTTGTCTCATGGACAGACAAAGCATACCGAACCTGCCAAGATTTACACACGAACTATCAAAGCATAAGCGTTTATGGTACGGAGATATACTAAAAATAGAGGCATTTTGTAAAACCTAAATGCGTTTTGTATCCATCAGCGTTTGATGTAGGGTGCGGCTTGTGCACTGCTCTTAAGGATGCCCCATGTGGTAGCAAGTTTTCCGCGCGATGCGACGGGACGTGGTTTACCAGGACCTCCGTTGCGGATATTCTGCCCAGTGATTTCGACATCATCAAAACGGGCTTGTCCATCTGTTACAACAAGTCCGGCTTGTCCACCTTTTAAGGGTGCATCGTCAATAGTGGTGAACACGTCCTCGTCAACCTTAAATTCCAGGGTGCCATCTTCGTAAACAGTGGCAGTCAGTTCGTACCACGTATCAATTTCTGCTGAGAACGGGTAGGTGACCCAGAACCAATCATTAGGAAGTGCCTTGACAATTCGGACATAGCCCAAAAGGTAGTCAATAAAGAATAGATAGCGGGTATCTTCTTCTCCTCTATCGTGGAGGGTAAGTCCAATGCTTGGCGGTTCGTTCTTTTCTTGAACGAGTTTGGCCCGGCAGGAGAGAGAGTAGTATCTCCATGTGAGCTCTCCAGTGAGCCAGAGGCTCATGAACCCGGGCTGAAAAATTTCACCGACAGCTTCACCGTCATTAAGCCACCATTTTTCAACCTGCCGGTCAATGTTAAAAATTTTCCATTCGCGAGTGTCTTTGTCTTCAAAGTCGTCTCGCCACGTGCCAGCAATGCTGAGTGTGTTGAAAATAAGCATCGTGGTGAGAATTGTAAGAATGAGTTGTTTTTTCACAGTTTCTTCCGCTCTCTTGGGGCCGCGGTGCTTGCCGAGGTTTGGAGAGCCCTCCTATGACGTAGTTATTATACATCGTTGGTTGAGATTGTCATCTGCATACGGACAGGAAGGACAATGTGAGGGGTTCTTTAGATAAGTACTGAGCTGTAGGCTCGCAATTGTTTCTGTCCAACGGTTGGCAAGTTGCTGTAATTCATTACGACTAAATTGCAAAGGCACCGACTGATTTAGGTGGGTAAAGAAGAGATTGATGGTCAGTTCTGGTTGTTCGGGATAACTTCGATGCACAAGCAAGGCATAAAGTTCCACTTGAGGTCGGTTTTCGTCGGTTAAAGCGATAAGGCTCTCTTCGCCTGAATGCTCATCTACCGAGCTCAGAAGCGATGAAGTCATTCCTAATTTATCTACTGTACCAATTGTTTTGTAATCAATAGCCTGCCAGTGCCCTGTTGTTGGATGCTTAAAAAGCCGGTCGATTCTCCCGCCGATAATGTGTTCGCCAAGTTGTATGTGAATTTGTCGTTCGCAATAGGTTTGCTCAGATACGAGTGCAATTTGCCCAAGCTCAGACGTGAGAAACGCGTTGACATTTTCGCGGATGTCACTTCTGATGGATTCTTTGTAGTATTGTATTAGCCTCTCAAGTTGTCGGACATCGGTTTTCTGCCTGATTTGAGAGAGGATGTAGTGAACAGCACGCCCTGTTTCGGTCTCATCCCAATCCGGTGTGTCGGGTTGATTCTGCGCTGTGCTGGGTTGGATAAATTCATTGCACTCGTCATTAATAGGGCGAATCGGGGGAATCCTAAGTACATTTTCAAGGTGGTACCGTAGCGGGCAACGAGCATAGTTGGAAAGTTCTGGGACGGAGAAGTATGCACCGGTAGTGCTTGGTGACAGCGGGGGTGCCGGAAGTTGTGACAATTCAGGCGAAATGATTTCAGCCTGATTGGAGGCCGGTTCTGCGCTTTCTGGGAGGCACCGAATGATTGGGATTTCCAAGTTGAAGTGTTGTTGCTTTGTGCTGTTATCAGAAAACGCCTCCAATTCAACAGGGATGCTGAGAGAAGTTTGTTGAGATAAACCGAGGTGTGTGCAGAGCGATTTTAGCATGCTTCGCGGTTTTTGGCTGTCGAATAGGGTTCCGGATAAGATAAGCCGGTCGCTTGCGCGCGTTGTTCCAACGTAGAAAATTCGCTTCTTTTCGGCATCTGCTTTTGCGTTTGCGCGATTTTTCATGAGTTTGATGATGCTTGGGTCACGTTTCTTGTAATCGTCATCTGGGTTAAGTGAAGTAAACCCGATGCCGCACTGTTCATCGATGAAAGGTTCCGTTTCAATTTGTCCACGTCTGTCAAGTCCGGGCAGAACCACTATTGGGAATTGAAGGCCCTTTGCTGCATGGATAGTCATTATTTGAACTGCTGTTCTATTCGCCTGAATTGGTGCTTGTCCTTCGCGGGGTTCCTCGTCCATTAAGATTGCCAGAAAATCAATAAAGCGCGTCAAGGTTTGGCTTCCGTCAAGGTTTGCATCCTCCTGCTGGAAATTTCGTGCGAGGTCTAATAGTTTTTGATAATTCGCCCATCTTTGTTGTCCTTGTGGTCCTGCTGTGATTGTTCCGATGATTCCTGTTTCCTGAACGATGGTTAAGATAAGTTGGTTTATCGGAATTCGTTGTGCAAGTTGTAGATGTTTTTTCAGGAGGCCTACTGCGAGCTGGAGGTTTTGTGAAGATATTTCGCTTTCGTCGGAGAGTTTTTTGCGAGGATTTTCCGGTGTTCCAATAACGTTATCTTGGGTGACTAGGTTTTGTAGACGCGCTTCAGTCTTCTCCCAAAAGCTGTCGCCGTGTTGCAGAGAAATCTCGTAGAGTTCCGTGTCGGAGATGCCGAAGAACGGGCCGCGTAAGATAGCGGCAAGTGCAACGTGGCTTTCAATGGGGGCATCTAGGAATTGGAGGTAGTTCCAAATATCGTAGATTTCTTGCCGCTGATAGAACCCGATACCGCCTGTGGTCAGGTAGGGTACCCCTTTGTCAAGAAGTGCGCGTTCAAGGTCGGGTAGATGTGTTCGATTACGGATGAGGATGGCGATGTCCCCGTATTCGATTTGACGTAAGCTTTCTCCATTTTCGTCTCGGTTGATAACAGCTACTTTTTCCGTTATCATGTTTTTTATACGGGTTGCGATGAGTTCATTTTCATTGACTCGTTCCTCACCTTTGTTGCCCAAAATAATTTCTATGCTGCCATTTGCTACTGCCGATTCTGCTTCTGTCCCTAAAGGGGCGGTTCGTGCTTGGACGAGAGGTTCATACGCGACTTCAAATTCGCTTTCAGTTCCTTCATGCATCAACCGTTGAAAAAAGTAATTGACAAATCCGACATCATCGCGTAGTGAACGAAAATTCTCACTGAGGCTAACAGCCATGCCGTTGGATTCACAGATTTTTTCTCGGGTCTGGTTAAAAACGCGAATATCGGCACCGCGAAATCCGTAAATTCCTTGTTTCACGTCGCCAACGATGAAAAGATTTCCGTGTTGGAGTTTGTTCGTCAACAGCATGACAAGTTCAAACTGCAGCGGGTTTGTGTCTTGATATTCATCTATCATGAAGTATTTATAGCGGTTTTCCAAGGTCCGGCGAATCTCTTTATTCTCTTTGAGTAATTCCCGGGTTTTGAGCTGCAGGTCGGTGTAGTCCAGTTTGCCTTGTTCCAATTTCGCGCGTTGATAGGCGGTTTCTATGTGGGTGTAGAGAGCCAGTAGGTGTCTGGTTGTCTGAATGAGTGCATCGTCATCGTCGTTAATCGGAGGCGTATTTCGGAGTTCTTTAGCAGCAGATCCAAGGAAGTTAATTTCGCTTTCGATGGCGGTTATATCGGTTCCCTTCCCGAGGAAATAATTTTTGGCAATTTTGCCGCTTTTGTTGAGAATTAACTTTTCAATTTTTCGCAGTTGTTGCAGCTGCGTCGGTTTTGCGATGTCTGTATTCAGATTTGCTGTTAATTGGTCTGTTAGATTCCTAATTTCTGGAGCGTTTTTACCTTTTGCCACTTTTAAAACAGTGTTGAGACAGTGTATCCACTCTTTTACCCATGCCTGAACGCTTTGTTCCGATTCGTCTGTGCCACCGTTTTGGAGGAGTTGTTCAATGCTTAGCGTTTCCCATAGTTCCCGTATTTCGGCGTTACTGTGCTCATCATAGAGTTGCTGTTTGAGGCGTTCGATCGTTTCGCGTTGATTCAGCATGGCCGTGAGGATTGTCTCTAGTTTCCGTCTCCCTGCGCAGCAGTAGAGTAGGTGTCTAAGTTTGCTGTATAGTTCGTGGTGATGTTCGGTAGCGATTGTCTTCAATTCTTCCTGAAGTGTTGCGCGCAGTAATAATCTCGTATCGATACCTTGTAGGATTCCAAAGTTTGCTGGAACTCTGGCTTGGAAAGGGAATTCTCTCAGGATACGCGAACAGAAAGCGTGAATTGTTGAGATGGGTGCCGTGGTCATCTGTTCTTGGAACTTGCTTCTGTTATGGAATTTTCGTGAGTCTAGTTCGTTCAACCTTTCGATAATTCTCTCTTTCATTTCAGTAGCGGCTTTCTCAGTGAACGTGATGGCGACAATTTCACGTGGTGAGGCATCGGCTTCGTGCAGAATTTTAAGATACCGTTCTACGAGTACGGTGGTTTTTCCAGACCCAGCACCTGCAGTTACACAAACGTGGGTATTAAAAGTGAGGGCTTTTTGCTGATTTGGTGTGAGTCTCATTTTTCCTCTGTAAGTTAATCAATTAAGGGAATAACGGCTTCAGCTGCGATTGCAAGTTCGACAGCATCGCCGGGTTTTTTGGCTTCGGTGCCCGGGTCGTATTGCACAACTTTCAAGGGTATATCCGATGCAATTAAGTGATATTCTTCCATTCTGCCTAAATAGTTGACACCGGTGACTTTTGCGTTAAGGCGGTTCTGGGCAGGCTTATTGGCTGCTTCTTTGGTTATGTCAAGATGGATTGCCTCAGGACGTATTGAACATTGTACATTCGTGCCATCTGTCAATTCGTGGTAAACCTTTTCAGAGAATAGGGTGCCGACTGGTGTCTCGATTGTAGCGCTGCCATTTGATATATGCTGAATACGGCCTGGGACGAAGTTAGTCTCGCCGATGAAACTGGCGACAAAAGCGTTTTTTGGGGCTTGATAAACCTCGCGTGGCGTGCCCACTTGAACGATGATTCCGTCTTGCATAATTGCCATCCGGTCTGCCATTGAGAGTGCATCAACCTGATCATGGGTAACATAGAAAGTTGTGATATGAGTTCGACTGTGAATCAATTTGATTTCGTCGCGCATGTGTTGGCGTAAGGCCGCGTCAAGGTTGCTGATAGGCTCGTCAAGGAGGAGTACGTCAGGTTCAATCACGAGGGCGCGGGCGAGTGCAATGCGCTGTTGCTGTCCGCCGGAGAGCGTATTAACAGGGCGAGCGTGGTATCCATCCATCTGGACCAGTTTTAGCACCTCTGTGATTTTCTGTTTTCTCTTCTCTTTTTTAAATTTGCGCAGTGTCAGCCCATATTCAATGTTTTCTGCAACGGACATGTGGGGCCACAAGGCATAGTTTTGGAACACCATTCCGGTGTTGCGTTGATGCGGTGGGACGTTATTCATAACAGAATTGTCAAACCGTAGTTCGCCAGAATCGGGCCGGTAGAATCCGGCAATGATGCGGAGAAAGGTGGATTTTCCGCATCCGGAGGGCCCGAGAAGAAAAAAGAATTCGCCTTTCTCTATTTTCAGTGTTACATTGTTGACAGCAACAGTGGTATCAAAGGCTTTGGTAACCTGAGTTAATTCAACGGCAACAGCCATAGTTCATAATGTCTCCGTAGGCTAGCGAATTTGAAGGGCAAAAATTGCTTGTGTTCTTAGGTAATTGACTCAATTCTGTGGTGGTATCTCTTTGACACAGCGGAATCCGATAGTGCTTCCGGATGTGAGATGGTACCACCGGTCTGCGACGCGAAGATCTTGGGGGCTGCCGCCCCATCCGCCACCGCGTAGGATACGAAAATTTTCGCTTTCTGGGGCGGATTCTCTACCGAACCGGGGATTATTCTGCGGACTGACTTTGTAGAATTGGGAATTGTATTCATCAAAACACCATTCCCATGCGTTGCCTGCCATATCGTACAGGTTGTATCCGTTCGGTGGGAAACTTCCCACGGGTGCTGTCCACTTCCACAGGTCTTTTTTGGCGATTCCGCCCAAATTGGCATCATTATATGTTATTATATCACCGTTCGGGTACAGTTTTCCAATAAGATTTCCTCGTGCAGCGTACTCCCATTCGGCTTCGGTTGGTAATCGTTTTTTTGCCCATGTTGCATAGGCGGTAGCGTCACGCCATGTTACTCGTACAACGGGGGTATGCGGTGCATTGAACTTTGGGTTGTGGGCGAGTGGCGGTTGAGGATACCCAGTTTCTTGTATGAATCTCTGATATTGCGCGTTTGTTACTTCGTATGCATCCATGTAAAATGCGTTCAGGAAGACAGTATGAATGGGTTGTTCGTCGCTGTCGCCTGTGAGGGAGCCCATTTCAAAGGTGCCTGCTGGAATTAGTACCATTGTTGCGCCATCAGTTTCTGTTATAATTTCTGTGGACAATGTGTCTGAGTCGCGTGTGCATCCACAGAGACATGCAAAGAACAGAGTCAGGTGGACGAGATGTTTACTTAAACACAATCCGCTTGCAGTGTGAGAGATGTTAGACTTTTTGCAGGACGTTACAACTGTTCCTAACGACATTTTAGAGGTTTTAAAAAGATTGCTCCACCTGTTTAGCCGTTTCAACTATCCATGTTTGTTCTTTCTGATAGATGGTGCGCAGGTCGAACCACAATTGCGCGTTTTTGATTCTGCCGATGATAGGAATTTTGGCGTTTCGGAAATGGGCGGCGAGCCCTTCAGCAGAAATCAGGGTGGATTCTAAAACTAAAGCGACACTGAGCAATGTTTCGACGGGGAGGGCACCACTTCCGATTTGGCCGTGCGTTTCGGCGACGTAGATTTGAACCTTATTGGCAAAAACGGTTTCGAGTGCCTGCTTTAACTGCTTTGCTACTTGATGTAATTCGTCCATTGTTCGGGTATAACGGTTGAGCATGGGGAGCTGCGCTGCCAATTGATCTTCTGCGGCGGTTGTGAGATAGAGTTGCAGTGTGGCTGCCAATGCAGCGATGGTGAGCTTATCAACTCTGAGTGCGCGCATGATAGGATTTTTGCGAATCTTTTCAATCCATGCTGCTTTCCCTACGATGAGTCCCGCTTGTGGCCCACCGAGGAGTTTATCTCCGCTAAAGGTGACGATATCGACACCGCTGGCGATGGCTTCAGTGACAAGAGGTTCATGGGGGAGTCCATATTGTGTCATGTCAACGAGTGCACCACTTCCTAAATCCTCCATCGTGGGGATGCCATACCGTGTGCTAAGCGCGGTGAGCTCTTCTACTGCAGGAGTTGTCGTGAAACCGAGAATTTTGTAGTTGCTCGGATGCACCTTAAGTAGGAGTCCTGTGTTTTCAGTGATAGCCTCTTCATAATCGCGCAAGTGGGTGCGGTTGGTGGTTCCAACTTCTCGTAGGAGTGCGCCGCTTGCTGCCATGACATCGGGGATGCGGAACGCGCCGCCGATTTCAACGAGTTCACCGCGCGAGACAATAACCTCTTTTCCACTCGCGACGGTTTGAAGTGCTATCAAGACGGCTGCAGCGTTGTTATTCACGACGGTAGATGCTTCACAGCCTGTTAACTGTTGCAGGAGTGGTTCTGTTATCCTGTCTCTATGTCCTCTTTTACCTGTTTCTACGTTGTATTCGAGGTTGATATAATTTTGTGCGGCTTGCTGGAGTGCTTCACACGCCGTGATGCTTAGTAATGCTCTACCCAAGTTAGTATGGGTAATGGTGCCAGTAGCGTTGACAACCGGGAGGAGACGAGGCCGCATCTTGTTCTCGATTCGCTGACGTGTCCATTTGGCATATTCTGTGGGTTCTGGTAATTGAATTTCGGATTTTAAAACCTTGCTTCGGACTTCGGCGACCACGGCGCGTAGGGTTTCTGTTACTAGCGAACGCGCGTAGGTAGTTTGCAAATCAAGCAACTCTTGTGTGTTCAAAAGTTTTTCAATAGCAGGCAACTGCCTCAGCAGATTTCTAGGTGTACTTGGAGTCAATCTCTTTCTCCGTGGCTTCTCTATCTCTTTTTTCTATAACTTTAGTATAGCATGCAATGGAATTGTAGTCAAACTTTTTTGTGGATACTCACTTACCCCCATTTTTTTTCAAGGTTTGGCGTGAATTGAATCTAAACATCCGAACCCTCCGACGAGATTTGTACAGGGTTTTACATAACAAACGCCTCTATTGGGCTGCAGTAGACGAAAAGACGAGATTTGTAAAGATTTCAGAAAAACAGACTGCTTTAATGAACGCCTTAGCACAAATCTCGCTAGAGATTTACGTTGTTATGATTCAATACATCTAAGTCAGGCAAAAAAAAGTTTGCCAAAAAGTGTTGTTTTCGGCTAAAATGTGTTCGTCTCTTTTTTATTTCGAAAAAAAAGAGTTGACAAAAAATGTTCATTGTGCGATAATGCAAAACAACTTTTGAGTTATGCAAAAAAAAGTTTGCCAAAAAGCGTTGTTTTCGTCTAAACTGAAAAATACGAAAAACCGCGAAAATCTCCGTCGAGATTTGTAAAAAGATACTCATTAAATCTGTCGGTGATGCGCTGAAAGATACGAGAACTCGAAGAGATGAAACACCGAGAGTCCGTGTATCCCATAAGTAGAGTGAGCTGCCCTGTGCTGCGGGGTTGGCATCTTTGCGCGAACGCGTGCATATACCGTGCTGTCGTGTGTTTTAACTGCCTGTTAAGACGATTGATCCCCCCCCCGACTTTACGTACGTTAACCATTTTATTAACTCAAGCCGCATCACCCTTAGTCGCTGCTTTCTTACGCCTGCACGCCTACCGTCTCGGACGGTGGAGGCCGTTGCAGGCTTTTTTTCTGATGCGTGCGGCACCCCTTGTCGGAGCCCCGGGCTTCTGTGTGCGGGTACGCCTGTAACAAACCGAGTCGGCTTATGTCAAAGGTGCCGGGGCGACACTCGCCCGGCACCCTACCGTGGGCTCGTATTGGCTATTCACCTATTTGTGCGTGGACAGCGTGCTTCGGCACGCCTGCCCACCCGCAATCAAACCGATAACGACTTATAAACCTAACCGGTGCGATAACCGCATCGACAACGGACACATCGTCCGAAAGGATATTTTGAAATGAAAGATTGGATGAACCCGCAAAAATGCGTGGTAGTTTTATTAGGGGGGCTGGTGTTAGTGTTTGCCTGCTACGGGCTGGTAAAAGCACAACACGGCTTGATGCCGGCTCCCTCAGAGACGCGGCACATCGCCCCTCCGATTGACGGGCTCACAAGCATAGAACGTAGCTTGCCTGCAGTCTCCTCTGACTCGGTTTCTCCTGAAACGGTTGCAGAGTGGTTGTCGCTGTTACGTGCCAACAATGACGGCTCCGCGGTTTTTGCAAAGGGGATAGCGAACCTTGAGCAGGTGCTGTGGGAGATGCAGCCTGTGGAGCGGCCGCGGCTGTTAGCGAACTATCCGAATCCGTTCAACCCAGAGACGTGGATACCTTATCAGCTGGCAGTGCCAGCGGATGTGGAGGTGTCCATCTATGCGTTGGACGGGCGTTTGGTTAGGACGTTAGCGTTGGGGCATCAAGCGGCGGGCCGCTACGAGAGCAAGGCACGCGCCGCGTATTGGGATGGGCGCAACGCCTCTGGTGAGCGTGTTGCGAGTGGTATCTATTTCTATACGCTGCGTGCAGGCGACTTCTCTGCGACGCAGAAGATGTTGATAAGGAAGTAAAGGGAGAGGGATGTGTAAGGGGGTGTGTGCCGTCTGCGTTTGACGCGGCGGTCTCGCCTCCAACCCCTCGTATTTTTAGCCGCGAGTGTTTCGCGGCATTTGGAGGACTGTAATGTGTCATAAAAAAGTTTCAAAGGTTTGGAGGGCTGTAATGTCCGCTAAAAAAGTTTCAAAGGTTTGGAGGGCTGTAATGAATAATAAAAGCGTGTCAGTGATGTTAGCCATATTGGCGTGTATAGTTTTGAGTTTGGGTGGTTTGGGTGATGTGTGTGCGCAAGGGGTAAGCGTGGCTGCGGATGTCGGTGTGCTTTCGGCTGTGAAAGGTGATGCGGATGTGAATGGTGATGGCCGTGTGGATATAGTGGATTTGGCACTGGTAGCGGCGCACCTGGGAACCCGCGGTAACAGTTCGGCAGATTTGAACGGGAATAGTGTAGTGGATATAGGGGACGTGGCGTTAGTAGCGGCGGGGTTTAACGGTGCAGCGTCTGCACCTGCGGCGCAGGTGTCTGCGCCTGCAGGGATGGTGCTCATCCCCGGCGGCACCTTCCAGATGGGCAGCAACGATGCCGAGGCCGCTGGTGAAGAGCAGCCTGTGCATCTGGTGCATGTGGACGCGTTCTATATGGATACGCACGAAGTGACGAACGCCGAGTATAAAAGTTTTGTGCTGGCGAATCCCGAGTGGCAGAAGGGGCGTATTTCGGCTGCCTTCCACAGCGGTAAGTACCTAAAACATTGGAACGGTAATAACTATCCAGCGGGTAAAGGGGACCATCCTGTGACGTATGTGTCGTGGTATGCGGCGATGGCATATTCTGCTTGGGCAGGGAAGCGTCTGCCAACGGAGGCAGAGTGGGAGTATGCGGCACGCGGTGGGGAGGCAGGTCTGAAGTATCCGTGGGGAAATACGATATCCCCTGCGAACGCGAACTACGATAGGAATGTAAACGATACAACGGCTGTGGGGAGTTATGCTGCGAACGGGTATGGGCTGTTCGACATGGCCGGGAACGTGTCGGAGTGGTGTCTGGACGAGTATAATGCGGCATTTTATGCTGCGTCTCCGTCTAATAATCCGCTGAGTGGTGTGTCTGGTAGTCTGCTCGCGAATCTGGATGAGATTGTATCGGACTACACAGGCGTAAATGTGAAGTCACTGCGGGTGTTGCGGGGTGGTAATTGGCGTGCTGATGTGCGTCACCTGCGCGTCGCCGATAGGTTCAAGAGTGTGCTGACGTTCACGAAAAAACACACCGGGTTTCGTTGTGTGAGTGCAGTGCCGGCGGAGCCACCCACACCGGAGCCTGAGCCACCCACACCGGAGCCTGAGCCACCCACACCGGAGCCTGAGCCACCCACAACGGAGCCTGAGCCACCCACACCGCAGGCACCTGCAAGGATGGCACTCATCCCCGCGGGCACCTTCCAGATGGGCAGCAACGATGCCAAGGCCGATGGTGACGAGCGGCCTGTGCATACGGTGTATGTGGACGCGTTCTATATGGATACGCACGAAGTGACGAACGCCGAGTATAAAAGTTTTCTGCTTGCGAATCCCGAGTGGCAGAAGACGCATATTCCGGATGCCTTTCATGATGGTAATTATCTAAACCATTGGGACGGTAATAACTATCCTGTGGGTAAGGGGGACCATCCTGTGGGGTATGTGAGTTGGTATGCGGCGATGGCATATTCCTTCTGGGCAGGGAAGCGTCTGCCAACGGAGGCGGAGTGGGAGTATGCGGCACGCGGGGGGTTAGTTGGTAAGAAATACCCGTGGGGAGACACGATAACGCCGAACGATGCGAACTACGGTAGGAATGTAGGGGACACTCGTCCTGTGGGGAGTTATGCGGCAAACGGGTATGGGCTATATGACATGGCGGGGAACGTTTACGAGTGGTGTCTTGATCTGTATGATCGGAATTTCTATTCTCGTTTGCCGTCTAGTAATCCGCTGAATGGTGTGTCTGGCAGTACGCTCACGAATCTGGATGAGCTCGCGAATCTGGATGAGATTGTGGATATAAATGTTAACTCTGAGCGCGTGTTGCGTGGCGGTAGCTGGTCCTTTGATTCACTCTTCCTGCGTGCCGCTAATCGCCGCGGGGATACCCCTACGGACACCAATAATCGCCGCGGGGATACCCCTACGGACACCAACGGCAGCTACGGTTTCCGGTGTGCGTGGGCTGTTACTCCTTCCGTGCCGCCAGCACTAGTAGGGATGGCACTCATCCCCGCGGGCACCTTCCAGATGGGCAGCAACGATGCCGAGGCCGGTGGTGACGAGCAGCCTGTGCATACAGTGTATGTGTACCCGTTCTATATGGATACGCACGAAGTGACGAACGCCGAGTATAAAAGTTTTGTGCTGGCGAACCCCGAGTGGCAGAAGACGCGGATTCCGGATGCCTTCCATAATGGTTTTTACCTGTTCCATTGGGAAGGTAATAACTATCCAATGGGTAAGGGGGACCATCCTGTGGTGCATGTGTCGTGGTATGCGGCGATGGCATATTCCGCGTGGGTAGGTAAGCGTCTGCCAACGGAGGCGGAATGGGAGTATGCGGCACGCGGGGGGTTAGTTGGTAAGAAATACCCGTGGGGAGACACGATAACGCCGAACGATGCGAACTACGGTAATAATGTAGAAGATACCCGTCCTGTCGGGAGTTATGCGGCGAACGGGTATGGGCTATATGACATGGCCGGGAACGTGTGGGAGTGGTGTCTGGATGCGTATAATGGGGCATTTTATTCTGCGTCTCCGTCTAATAATCCGCTGAGCGGTGTGTCTGGCAGTACGCTCGCGAATCTGGATGAGATTGTAGATAACTATGAAAATGTACCTGTTACCCCCCGTCGCGTGTTGCGCGGCGGTAGCTGGTCCTTTGATTCACGAAGCCTGCGCGCCGCTTTTCGCCACAGGGATTCCCCTTTGGGCCCGGGCGTCACCTTCGGGTTCCGGTGTGTGCGGTAGGCTTATGAGCAGCGAAAGATAAAACCAGAGGTGTGATGGTGAGTAGGCCGTGTGCCAAATGCCATCACATCTCTTTCTCTTTTTTCTCCGCCTGATTTATCTCTGCTTGACAATGATTCCCTGATGTGTTATTATAAAGACAGAGTCGTTTTGAGAAGGGAAGCACTTGACAACTCATACGTTTTAGGAGTCTAATATGCAGAAAGGGGACATCCACGACTTTTTGTCCGAGATGTCTGTTTCGAACTTTTCCGATCGGAGTATACGCCGCTTATTAGAAAACAGGGAAAACGTCCGGGGCTTGTTAGAAATCGTGTCGGCAGAACTCGCCGAACTGATTGATTTTGAGCATCTGGTTCTAATCAATAGGAGTCTACTGCCCGCCACTCTCCGAGAACAAGAGGCAGACATTGTGTATCGGGTGCCCTTCAAAAGTGATACGGATGAGGGTGGTGAGGAGCTGCTCCTCTATCTACTGATTGAACATCAATCGACGGTAGATGCGACGATGGGGTTTCGTGTGCTTTTCTACATGATGCTGATTTGGGACGCGGAGCGGCGGCGGTGGGCGGCCGAGAAGGTGCGGAGAAGAGAGCGTGTATTGCCGCCGATTCTGCCCGTGGTGTTTTACACGGGGGAGCGGCGGTGGGAAAAGCCACTGACACTTGAGGCGATGATGAATCTGCCCGCGGCGCTCTCTAGATTCGTTCCGAGATTTGACATCCTGTTTCTGAATCTGAACCGCACAGACAAGGCAACGCTGACAGAGGCGGCGCATCCGTTCGGATGGCTGATGAGAGTGCTGCAGCAAGGAGATTCGGACAAAGCGTCTATAAGCCGCGCGTTAAAAGAGACTTTGACGCAGTTGGAGACGCTTGATGCGGCGGATTCTGGGCAGCGTCGGGAAGCGATAATGTATCTAGTATCGCTGATTCAGCATCAGCGTCCAAAGGAAGAACAAGAAGAGTTGATAGAACTGGTAGACCGGCATACGCGTGACATGGAGGTAGCACCGATGGCAGAGACAATGGCCGAATTCCTCTTCGAACGAGGCATAGCACAAGGCATAGAACGAGGCATAGAAAAAGGGGCGTGCCAGACGGCTATCAAAAATATAACCGCCGTCCTCAACGCGCGATTTCCTCATTGTGACATACACACTGCCACGCAGCAACTCGAAACGCTTTCTAACCTAGAACACCTCGAGCACCTGCTGCTGACAGCCGTCAAAGCCGACAGTTTTGAAGCATTCCTACAAGCTTTAGAACTATAGAAACGCACGCGCCGAACGCCATGGCCGGCACCGGGCTGCTCTTGTCGGGGTGTCAGGTAGGAACCCTACCGTTATTATGCCCTCTGACAAGCGGAGCATGGAAGGTTGCGTACTATACCGTGTGAGATGAGCCAAAGATAAAACCCGGGGTGTGATGGTGAGTCGGCCGTGTGCCGAATGCTATCACACCTCTTTCTCTTTGAGGCGATACCGATTTCTCAGCCTGATTCCTGACGAAATGAAAAAGGTTGCTTGAAAAAACGAAATAGGGTAAAATTATATTGAGAAATAGAAACGGTTGTTACTTTAAACTCCAAATTTACGTTGATTAATGGCAAAGGACATGAAAAATCTCATGTGAGATTTTCACTCTATTGTTCGCGCTTCAAGAGCCTTACCGAGTTAATAGATATAGAACATTGTGAATTTAAAAACTATTTTAGGACAACTGACAGGAAAACGCGTGATGGTTATTGGGGATATCATTCTGGATGAATATGTCTGGGGGGCTGTAACCCGGATTTCACCGGAGGCACCCGTTCCGGTATTTGAGATAAGTGGGAAGGTGGTAGGCTGCGGAGGGGCGGCGAACGTTGCTCAGAATGTTGCAAGTTTAAAGGGGGAGGTCGAGCTAATCGGTGTTATCGGTAAGGACGGTGCGGGTGAAAAACTTGTCCAGAAGCTAAGCGAGTTGAACATAGGGGCGACAGGCATCTGTATTGATCGGGAACGTCCTACGAGCACGAAAACACGTGTGATTGTGGGTTCGGGTACTGGGCTACAGCAAGGGCACCATCTGCTGCGTATTGACAAGGAGGCAAAGTGCAATATCTCTGTGGCGCTGCGGGAAACGCTGTTGAGTACTGTGGTTTCACGTTTGTCTCGGGTTGATGCAATTGTGTTCGCGGACTATGACAAGGGTGTCGTGAGTGATGCGCTCATCCAATCCGTCGTTGCACATGCATCACCGTTCGGTATCCCAATTATCGCAGATCCGAAGCGGAATAACTTTTGGTATTATGAGGGAGTGACGGCGGTTACTCCAAATCAGAAAGAGGCAGCGGGGGCAGTACGTCGAGAAATTAGAGATGACGCAGACCTGGTTGCGATTGGCGAAGAAATTTTGGTCCGATTGGGTTTGAAAGTGGTGCTGATTACACGTGACGAGGCAGGCATGACGTTATTCTTTCAGAATCTGGATGGCGGCTTAGAGGTATTGCATCTTCCTCCACACTCAGGAACGGTGACGGACGTGACTGGCGCGGGCGACACAGTAGCGGCGGTATTTACCCTCTCGATGGCTGCTGGTGTGGACATCCGGGGTGCTGCGCAACTGTCAAGTTTGGCAGGCGGCGTTGTGGTTAGAAAAATGGGGTGCGCGACCGTAACACCCGGAGAGTTGTTAGCAGAAATTGCAGCTGAAGGCGAAAGGTCTGATGAAGACGGTTTTTCTTGATCGGGATGGCGTTATTAACCAGAACGTCCCGAACTGCGGTTATGTGATGGACTGGAAGGACTTCGTTTTCATTCCGGGGGCACGGGACGCGATACGGCACTTGACACAAAGTGGATATCGTATTATTATATTAACTAATCAGGCAGGAATCGGTCGCGGGCTGACGAGCGAGCAGCAAGTGATGAATATCCACGACCAGATGGTTACGCAAATTGCGGAAAGAGGGGGTAAGATTAGGGCGGTTTACTACTGTCCACACGCGCCTGATGATAAGTGTGGCTGCCGAAAACCGAAGCCGGGGATGTTAATCCGTGCAGCTCGCGAGCACGAGGTTGAGGTGTCAAGTAGCTATTTCATTGGCGATTCGTTGACAGACATAGCTGCAGGTAAAACGGCCGGTGCACCAACGATACTGGTTTTAACAGGACATGGCAAGGCGAGTTACCGTCGGTATATTGATTCGATTAAATCTGAAGAAATGCTATGTGAACGGCAACCTGCTCCTGATAAAATTTTTACAGATTTATACGCGGCCGCGTGTTGGCTACAAGATGCGAGCGAACACAAAATAGACGGTGAATAGTGAAACGGTAGTAGGGCAACGGTCTAAGTTTTGTGAGAAATAGTAGTAGATTCGTCAAGTTATTTTTTTTCGGGGTGTCTAACAACCACACCCAAGCAGGAACAGGACAGGTCTTGAAATTGAAATTTAATTATATCAACACTGTAATAAACTAAGCGTCCGTTTGCCTTGCGTGAACTGAAAACTTAAATCTGCTTACATCAATCAGGTAATAGTCACAATGTCTGTTAAGGTTGACACTTGTGCAGCCTTATCGCTTCCATGTACGAAAAATGATTTTAAAAAAAATAGAAAGTCGTCGTGCCCATGCTGGCGTTATCGGGCTTGGCTATGTAGGGGTTCCCCTCATGGTTGCGATTGCGAATGCCGGTTTTCGGGTTACGGGCATTGATGTCTGCCATGAGAAAGTAGAGCGGTTAAAACGTGGTATCTCTGGTGTTCCAGATGTTTCGGTTGAGATGTTGGGCTCGCTTATTAGTGGAGATCGGATTCAGGTAACGACGGATTATAGTGTCGTGCGTGAATTAGATACGGTTAATATTTGTGTGCCAACACCGTTGAGCGTAAATAGAACGCCGGATATACAGTTCATTGTCTCCGCGGTTAAACAGATTGCCCGGTATTTGCAGCGTGAACAGTTGATTATATTGGAGAGCACGACGTATCCTGGTACAACTGAAGAGATAGTGCTTCCGATTTTGGAATCTGCCCCCGAGTTCTCGGGTGCGCGAGTGGGCAGGGATTTTTACCTCGCCTTTTCACCCGAACGGATTGAGCCCGGAAATAGCACCTACTTCATAAGCAATACGCCTAAGATTGTTGGGGGCATCACGCCGGAATGCACCCAGTTAGCGTGCTACTTCTATGAACAGTTTATCAATAAAACGTATACAGTGTCTTCTTCTCGCACTGCAGAAATGGTTAAATTATTAGAAAACACGTTCCGAAGTGTTAATATAGGCTTAATAAATGAGATTGCGTTGATATGTAACCTGATGGATTTAGACGTGTGGGAGATGATTGATGCAGCGGCGACGAAGCCGTTCGGTTTTATGCCGTTTTATCCGGGTCCTGGTTCCGGTGGGCACTGTATTCCGATTGATCCGCACTATCTTTCTTGGAAGGCTCGGACGTATCAATACCATGCACGGTTTGTTGAGTTAGCCAGTGAGATAAACGGGGCGATGCCCAAATATGTGTGTGACAAAATCATTGATGCTCTGAATCAGCGTCAAAAATCGCTGAACGGTTCAAATCTTCTTATATTAGGGGTTGCTTACAAAAAAGAGATAGGCGATATCCGCGAGTCTCCTGCGATTGAAGTGATTCGATTACTTCTTGACAAAAAAGCGAATGTCGTATATCATGATCCGTATGTACCGTCGTTCGCGCTTGGTGATAGGAAAAGCTATCATTCTCAGCGGTTGACATCGGATTTAATAAAAAGTGTTGATGGGGTTGTAATTTTGACAGACCATGGTGTGATAGATTACGGTTGGGTTGTGGCGCATTCGCGATTTGTCGTTGACACGCGTAATGCTACCGGTGGCATTGCGTATCGCCATGACAAAATTATCAAGATTTAGGTTTTCGTCTCTTGCTTTATATTATATAAACGGGCAAGGCAAAGTTCTAAAGGGCGCTAAATTCTTTTCTGACATGCCTTGTGGATGTAAAAAAAATTAGAACGGTTATAGGGATTATAAAAGATAACGGAGTATTGCATGATGTCAAGACTGAATCTAAAATTGCAGATGCACCGGGCTCAGCTGAAGTGGTTTCTCGATCTGTTTTTAGATGAAAGGGCGACTTTCCAATTGGCTGTGAGTGCCGGTCTTCTCTTGGATATAGACCGGTTGTACTCATTGTCAAAACGTGAACTAATGGAGAACTTAACGGATGCCTTTTTTATACAGGATAACGTAAAAGAGGTCGTGATTCGATTCTTTACAGACCAGGCACAAGCAGCAATAGAGCGGGTGGGCTATATGAAGGTAGAGGAGATTGAATCGTTTTTCAATACTTCAGAAATACTATTTGAAGCGGATGAATTCGCGGAAGTGGTTTGGGCCCTTTTAACAGACCAACGGACAGCAGTTGCTCAGCACGGGTATAACCTTCTCAATGCGACGTATGAGTCTGCCGGTGTGCTGGAGGCGGATAGGGACGAAAACGTTCACGCCAATCAAATTTCTGCAGAGACAGTCAAGAAACTTCATGCAGCGTATGCATCGGATGTGGCACGTGCGAAGGCGGAATTTGACAATCGTAGCCGTGACCTGGAGCAGCTTCAGCGAAAATGTACAGATTTAAAAGGGCAGCGTGCCGCTCTTGAAAAAAAGCAGCAACGTTTGGAACAACACGTGGCGTTTCTGCTTGAAGAGAACGAGGTATTGAAGCGACGGGCGGAAGACTATCACACAGATCAAAAGTGTCTGAAGGAGTTGGAGCATGAGAATAGTCTTCTCCGTGAAAAGGAGACGCAATATGTAGAAACGGTGGCGAGTCTTCAACAAGTGCTCGCAGAAAATCAGCAGCTAGTCGCGGAACAAGAAGCAGGTGCCGCGCGATTGAAGGAATATGAGCAAATTAAGATCGCAAAAGAGACATTTGCGGCTGAGTTGACTTTGGTAGAAGAAGCCGTTTACAAAGGCAATCAAGGCTTAGAAGAACTTCAAACGAACCTTGATACACATCTGAGTGCGTTGCAAAAATTCCATGAATCGGCGCGTGGCGCGCTGACGCAGATGCGCGAAACAATGGCCCATCTAGATACACCGCAGCCGGGAGCGCCGGATGGGCAGCAGACGAAAGTTGCCCAACAGCCGCGCGTAGGCGTATTCGTTGATGTTCAAAATATGTTCTATGCTGCGAAAGACCGGTTCGCACGGCGTGTTGATTACATAAAACTCTTAGACCTAATAGTGGGGCCCCGGCAATTGCTGGCTGCATACGCTTACGTCGTCCAGATTCCTGAAATTAATCAGTCCAGTTTTCTGTCGTTGCTTGAACATAATGGGTACACAATTAAAAGCAAAGACTTACGGTTACGCGGAGATGGTTCTGCCAAAGGAGATTGGGATGTCGGGATAGCGGTTGATGTTGTCTCCATGCTCGGTACTTTGGATGTGGTGATTTTAGCAAGTGGAGATGGAGATTTTTGTCCGCTCGCGGAACTCATCAAGCAGCAAGATAAACGAGTAGAGGTTGTTGCCTTTGAGCATAATACTTCAATGGATTTACAACAAATCGCAGATCAGTTTTTTCCTATAGGTAATGAACTTTTAATTTAATTTTTGTACATCTTTTTTCCCTAAGGGCACCCAAAAGGATGGATTTATGTGTTGATATAGATTTGTGTAAAAACATATTTTTTCTCTTAATTAGCATTGTACGCCTTAACCAATTTATAAAAAAATGGAACGTATTAATCCTGTTTTCTGGGCCCCGCCAGCGGTACATAAGATAAGCGTTGATTGGGAGAAAACGGTTCGGGAGCAAGGCGGGGATCCTGCCGAGATTGAGAAGCTTGCGAGAAAAGTGGTTGAAGAATCATAACCCAGTGAGGCTCTGACGAGATTTACACACGAGTTATCAAAACATAGACGTTGATGGTACGGAGATATACGAAAGAGCGTAGAAGTTATCATACGCTACTACACTGCAAAAATTATGAAAGGATAATTGATTGGATGTATACACTCATTGTTATGTCATCTGGTGGTAAGTCAGTACGTCAGCATGCAATTACTCATTGGCACGTGCTGCTCTTCGCTGTTTTAATCTTTGCAGCGGTTGTTGGAACCTTTGGTGGTATCGGTTACGGGCTATTCCAAAAAAAGAGAGAGATGCGGGCTGAAGCCGAGTTACAGAAAAGTTTGGAGAGAATTGAAAGCTTAGACCGGGAAAGGCTTATCATTAACACCAAGCTTGAGAACGTTGAAGAGGAGATGCAAAATATCCGCGAGATGGCTAACAAGGTTAAGGAGGGATTAGGCATCCTCGGACAAGGTGGTGGCATTCATGACCCCGTATCGGTATCAGAAAACGGATCTGATTTTTGGGCGGATAATGGTTCAGAAGTCGTTGAGTCCGATTCGTATTATAACGAGGTGGCATCACCGTTAATACCGGATCAAGTGCGTGAAGAAATTTTACCTCTGTACGATTACGTTGTTACGTACGAAAAACTTCTTAATGAATATCCTTCAATCCTGCCAATTCAACTTGAAAGTAAAACTGGAGCGGAGAAGCAGAGGTACGTTTTTTGGTATTCCTCGCGTTTTGGCATGCGCGTCCACCCGTTAACGCGTAAACGTGAATTTCACTACGGCTTGGACATTAAAACCCGTTCCGGCGCACCTGTTATTGCTGCTGCTGCTGGGTTCATTACGAAGGTTACAAGAGATCCTTATCTAGGAAAAATGGTTGAGGTTCACCACAAATCGCAAAAACTGAAAACGATATATGCGCATTTGAAAGACTACGCTGCAGGTCTTAAAAAAGGACAGGAAGTGAGCCGCGGACAGATTATTGGTTATGTAGGCAGTACTGGGCGTAGCACGGGGCCTCATCTACACTATGGCGTTTATGATACGCGGAGAGGGAAGTGGGTGAATCCGATTGGCTACATTCTCGATCAGCAACCAACTTTTTCGCCTTAAGGTTCATGTGAACGCAGTACGACATCATTGGCTCTGCTTTATTGTTGTTCCGGTAGTGTGCCTGTTTGTTCACGTGGATGCAGTTTTAGCCGGGTGGGTTTCTTCACCTTCAGAGAATCTTCCGCTTTGTACGGCCCTGAATGAACAACACTTTCCGGTACTGACAAGCGATGGCACAGGTGGTGCCATTATGACTTGGAGTGATGCGCGGGCGGAGAACCGGGATATTTTTGCCCAGCGCGTGAGTGCAAGCGGAGAGATGCTCTGGAACGCCGACGGTATCCCGGTTTGTGATACACCAGCATCACAAAGCTGGCCGCTGATTGTTAGCGATGAAGAGGGTGGGGCTATCATCGTTTGGGGAGATACACGTTACGGTAATCAAGACATCTACGCACAGCGTATTGACACAAACGGGCTCAAACAGTGGGTACGTGAAGGCGTTTCTGTTTGCACCGAGCCCGCTTTACAAGATGGATTGAAAGTTATTGCTGACGGTGAGGGTGGCGTAATTGTTACGTGGGAAGATTGGCGCAACGGAAATCAGGATATCTATGCGCAAAGAATTAGTGGAACTGGGGTGCCGTTGTGGGAGGCGAATGGTGTGCCGGTTTACAAAGGCGTGGGGGATCAGTACGACCCGGTTTTAATAGCAGATACGATGGGCGGCGCGATTTTCGCTTGGTGGGATATCAGTACTCCGGATTGGAACATTTTCGCGCAGCGTCTGTCGGCAAATGGCACGCCTATGTGGGGTTTGGCTGATGGCGTCGATGCTCGTTCTAGGGCGATTCCTGTTTGCACAGCCATGGGCAACCAAGGCGGTCCTGCTGTTGTAGGTGACGAGAAAGGTGGCGCTTTTTTCGTCTGGTCTGACTACCGCAACGATCCGAATTTCTACACGACTGCACAGCTGTACGCGCAGCGTATTAGTTCAGCAGGTGTCGCGCAGTGGCAAAAAGACGGCATCCCGATTAGTACGTTACCTTACAATCAACAACAACCTGCTTGTGTCGGCGACGGAGCAGGGGGTTTCATTGTGGTTTGGTGGGATGAGCGTGATGTTTTCGCGGACATCTATGCTCAGCGTGTCAATGCTGAGGGTACAGTGCACTGGGCGATAGAGGGTGTGCCTGTATGTACTGGAGCAGGTGTACAGCGCGAGCCGCAGCTAGTCGCCACAGGTGATGGCGGTGCAATTGTCTACTGGCTAGATTATCGAGAAGACTTTGGCGATTCGACTGAGGATGCTATTTACGCGCAGCGCCTTGATGCAACAGGTACAGTATTGTGGGAAATGGATGGAATGCCTGTCTGTACAGCGAGCAAAGAGCAACGGAGCCCGCAGGCTATCGCCTCTGGTGATGGCAGCGCGATTATCATCTGGAGCGATGCTCGTGGGGCAGATGACGATATCTATATTCACCGTGTCCCATAATAATTATTTTTCGCTAATTGTCCTAACCTTCCTGCAAGTATACTCTGTAAATACCGCCTCGGGAAATCACTCCTCACAGTCAGCCGGTTGACGGAGATATCGCGATGTGGAGAACATGCCGACATTTTCTATGAACAGGTTGCTCTGCTCGCGCGAAAACCTTTATGCTGAGTCGCCGGTTGATAGGCGATGAATCGCCCTATGACAAATCTACCGTATCCAAACCAATGGCCGGCCAGGGTGTACTCCTCATTCCATTATCAGGTGCCTCCGGCACGAGGTGATGGAAAGGTTCTGCCCCCGCAAGTGGAGGGCGAGGCAGAATAGTCTTAGCTATTTGTCAATTCGGCGAGTTTGGTTAGATGCCAATTGACATCCTCTAATGCCTCATAAACGACCCCACCTTCAACGTTCTCAGGCATTGGGAGTCCGAGTAAGTAGCAGAGAGTTGGGGCGACATCGACGACGCGAACTTGCCGCTTGAGTGCGATGCCTTCTCTAACGCCGGCTCCCGATAAAATAAACGTGGAGTGTTGTCCGCCAATGCCGAAACTTACAGAGGGTAATTGCTTGCCATGCGCGCCGTCAAACTCGGGTCTAAGTGCGTAGACTACGTCTCCGACTAACTCTCCGTGTAGGTTCAACATTTCTGCATCGGCACGCGTTACAGCTAATGTGAAGGGCTGTCGCCCTGTTTCTGGATCTTGGTAAGCGTGAAGTGCGTCGATAATTTCGCGCTGAGTTGCTTCATAGGCTTCCAGTGTAACGATGCCGTTGGGTTCGCGGCCGGCTAGATTGATAAAGATATGCACGAGTCCGACGTTGACAGCGCGCGTTTTCGTCCAGTCTATTTCCCCGTCTGTCGTTCGGACGATGAAGCCTGTTTCTTCGAGGACCTTTTCAATATCAACGGCTTTAAATTGGTTAGGTGTGCCGCCGTGGTCTGAGCAGACGAGGATAACGGTGTTTTCATCGGCGAGCTGCATCAAACGTCCAATCATCCTATCAACAGATTCATAAGTACGGCGGATTCCTTCGCGGCAGCGGTGGATGGTTTCTGGTGCGGCACCACTAATTTCATCGGCTTGGCTGAGGAAGAAATGGCTGGCGTAATCGGGTGCATGGGATTCAACCATGAGGACATCCCAATTGTTGATTGTTGCGAGGTGCGTTGCAACATCCGCGAGCCGTTGATGGTGGTATTCAAGAAGTTCAAAATAGGTATCGTCATCGATCTGACCGAGCGCGTCGCGTGCCGGATTTTGAAGGAAAGAGCCGACCTCGGCATCAATCTGGACTGCTACTGTTGAAGGCACGGTGTATTCTTCTCGTGGCCAAACCTGTGGTACGAACAGCTCAAAGGCATCCGCAGTCGGTGTGAGGGTGATAAGCTTCAGGCGGACGTAACCTTCAACCTCTTTTCCGTCAATCTCATTAGAATCATAACATCGGAACCCTCTGACGAGATTTACACACGAGCCATCAAAGCAGAAGCGTTGACAGTACGGAGATATACAAAAAAAGGTATCGAGCCACCAATCGCTCCAGTCGCCTACACTGAGTTCTGCGATTCGCTCTGCTCCGGAACGGCTTCGGCAGATCTGTATTTTGTCGTATCCGTTTTTTCCAGAGGCATATATGAATCCATACGAGACTATACCTAAGGAACCTCCGACGAGATTTACACACGTTTTATCATAGCATCAGCATTGACGGTACTGAGCTATACGAAAAAACGTTTTGGGTGTTCCTGTTTCGCCGCGGTTCATCTCTTCTCTACCGCGTGCTAGGGGTTGGATAGTGAGTTCAACTTCCAGGACTGGCTTTTCCGATTTAGGCAAGCGATTCGCTTCGGCACTGTTGGCCAGTTGGAGTGTCACCGCATCTATGTGGCGTACTTTCTGTAATGCACTCGGATCTAAGGTTTCTGGGTCTCGTTGGCCACCGATAGGGCGCGGTGCCCATTTTCCTGCGACAAAGAGGTGATATCCTGCAATTTGATGATGGTTTGAGACACCGGGGCCGGTTCCTTCTACCTGAATTCCGGTTTTGACGGTTGGTGGCCAGGACATTTCCCACTTAACAAAGATCGGTTTTCCGCCGGCACGTTCAACAAGATTCCAGAGGTATTCGGATTGACATAGAGCCGTGTTGATTCCCCAGACGGTTTTGTCGAGTTTTTCGCCGATTGCTCTGATATTGAAGTCCATGACCTGATGCGTCCCGGGCCATGAGCCTGTGGAGAGAGCGGTCCAACCGGGTGGGGTAAGTGTTGGGAAGAACCCGATCATCGGTCGGTACACCCCAGTCTGTAGCAGCTGCGCCATATTGGGGGCATGTCCCCAGTCAATGGAATTTTTGACGAGTTCCATGCTGGCACCGTCCATTCCGATAATAATTGCGCGTTTTGCAGGTGCGAGTTGTGTCCGCATATTAGAGTCAATACATCAGGAGCCTCCGACGAGATTTACACACGAGCTGTCAATACCTAAGCGTTGATGGTACGGAGATATACAAAAATTGCTCCTTTTGGTTTCTGTAGGCGTTAGCGTTGCCTTTGGCTTCAATCTCCCGTTGCCTCCACAAGTGGCAGGCTAGGTTTTCTTTTTCTCTCCTCGAGGACAGAAAAGTGACGAGATAGGTATTCTTTGTCTGTCCATGAGACAAGATTACCTTTTATCTGCCACCCACTGGGATTACCTTTTACCTGCCACCCATTGGGGCAGAGGCGGCATGGTAACCCGTTTGCGTCTGTCCTTTTTAGGGGTTATGAGCGTGTTTTGCCGATGCCGAATCTTGCGGTTAATTCTTCCAAGGTGTAGGTGTTGATAATATCTCGTTTTGTTAACCAGCCGCGGCGGGCGACGTTGATGCCAAAACGGCGGTGTTGTAGTTGTATGATACCGTGTGCGTCGGTATTGACAGCTAATAGGGCACCGGTGTGCTTTGCTTGCCGTGCCCATTCGGGTCCCAAATCCAATCGGCGGGGTGAGCTGTTAATTTCTAAAACTGTTCCATTTTCCGCGGCGGCTTCAATGATAGTGTCAAGATCGAGGGCGTACATCGGTCGCTGTCCAAGGAGTCTACCGGTGGGATGTCCAATGATATTGACTAACGGATTTTCAATAGCACGAATCAGCCGCTGGGTCATCTGTGCTTCTGATAGCGAGAAGTTGCTGTGGACGCTCGCAACAACGATATCAAGTTGGGCTAAAATTTTCTCCGGAAAATCTAACGTTCCGTCTCTTCGAATATCTACTTCGGAACCTGCCAGGATAGTGATATTTTCAGTTTTGGCATCAAGTTCACGAACTCGCTCTATTTGTTGTAACAACCTTGTCTGATTCAAACCGTTAGCAATGATGGATGAGACAGAGTGATCGGTGATTGCAATGTACTCAAACGCTTCTGCTTTGGCAGCTTCTACCATTTCTTGCATGGTGTTACGTCCGTCACTGCATGTAGTGTGTGCGTGCAGGTCGCCGCGTAAGTCGTTGAGTTCGACGAGATTTGGCAAAGTGCCTTCCATGGCTGCTTTGACAGCCGTTTCATCCTGCTGCAGTTCGGGTGGAATATTGGGTAGATGTTCTATTTTTTTGTAAAGGTTCGTGAGCCGACTTTTTGGGGGTGAGTTTTCCGGTTCAGAGTTCGTTGTAGATTTTTGCGGCTGTTCCACTTTCCCATGTGCTGCTAGCTGCTGTAGCGCGTCGAGATATTTATCCGTACCTGTAGTGAGAAAGAGGATTTCATCGTATTCATCAAGGGTGCAGAAATAGATAATTGCGGGAAAATCTTGCGCGATGTGGAATTGAAGTGTTGGAATAGTGTTGGCGAACGCGGCTTCGGCCTGTGGTGTTTTTGATACGAGGGCTTGTGACAGCAGTTGGGTTAAGGATTGTCGGATAGTGTCTCCGTTCCCTTCGTATTGAACGATGAGTTCAAGGCTGCGACAGTTCTCCTCATACCGGCGGAGTTCGCCGGTGAATTGGTATCGTTGGATGTTTGCGGTTTTCAAGATGTCGGCAAGTTGTTCGGCAATTTTCAAAACTTTAGCAAGCGGAAGTGTCCCTTTCTGTTTAAGATAAAACTGAAAGTTGTGAGCGATTATTTGCAAGTTTTTTTTTCCGATGCCTTTCATAGCGCTGAGCTGCCCTTTCTCGAGTGCTTCACCGAGGTTGTCAAGATTTCTAATTCCGAGTTCGTGATAGAGTCTGGCTGCAGTTTTCACGCCGATGCCGCGTATGTTTAAGAGTTGAAGTACGTCTGTGCCGATTTCGGTGGTAAGTTCATCGTAGAGTTCGCACCGTCCGGTGGTGAGCATTTCATCTGTTTTGTCTTGAATGGCTTTGCCGATGCTGGATAGGCTACGGAACTCTTGTAGGATGATGGCGTTTTCTGCAAGTTCCGCGGATAATCCATCAATAATATCGGCTGCGCGTGCATAAACCCGGGCACGGAATGGATTATCACCTCGGATTTGCAGCAAGTTGCTGATGTTGTTGAAGATTGTGCTGATTTCGCTATTTGTCATTTTACGGGAGCCGTTCCTTACTCACACTTTCTCCGGTGTGTTGGTGTGTTACAGTAGGCGCGTTGTTTTTCGTTGCGCAAAGATGGCGGAGATAATTCCAACGCACAGTCCTATTCCGACAATTAGAATATATTGATAGCCGGGCAGAAATTCAAGGGTGCCGAGCTGCTGTTCAAAGAGAAAAAATAGCCCGTAAAAACCAGCGATACCGCAGGCTGTACCGAGGATACCGAGGAAAATACCATGGGTAAGCAGCGGAATCAATAGGTAGCGCGACGATGCGCCGAGGAGTTTTACGAGAACAATCTCTTCATGTCTATTGACTGTGGTTTTTGCGAGGGTATGTTGAATAAGCAACCAGCATGCGGCGATTGTCATGCATATAGCTGCGATGGTGATGTGCTCGGCATTGCGTAAACGTTCGTTCCAGGTGCCTTGTGCTGTCAATAAAACGTCCTCAACTTCTTCGTGTACCTTGATATCCAAAGCGAGTTGTTCTAACATCGTCTGCGTTTTTGTTTCGACATCTATATAAATTTCGATGGATGCTGGAAAAGGGTATATTCCAGTAAATCCTTCTTGAATGAGTTTGCCGAGTTCCTTAAATTGGTATTCGCTGCGTTCGAAGACTTCCTGCTTTGAGATGTAATTGGCATCAAGAATTCGCTCATCTTTCTCAATTTGGCTGAGAAAGGCTCGTCCTTTCGTCTCATTGAGTGTATCTTTAAGTGTTGCGATGAGGGTTGGTGCGTCTTTCTCAAATTCAAGCTGCTGGGCAATAAAACCGTGATGCAGCAGTACAGTGATTAAGGTGCCGGTGACTAACGCGATGCTGAGGAGGCTCATAAGATTTGCGATGCCTGCATGTCTAATATGGGAGATGGCATTTTCAATATAATAACGCATTTTGGGTTAAAATTGTCTCTGATGGCGAGATAGGTATTCTTTGTCTCATGGCAAGATTACCTTTTACTCGCCACCCACTGGGTTGCGTATTCTCTCGTTATTGTGTCAATTTGTGCTGTTCCGCGTTAGGAAGCTGCATGAGCGTAATTTCTATCCGTTTCATCTAGTTGCAACGTCAATGAATAGTTCCGTCTCTCAGTTCAATAATTCGCTTATTGCATTTCTGAGCGAACTGTTTGTTATTAGTTGTGACAAGAATTGTTATGCCTTGAAAGTTAAGTGCGTCCAAAAGCGCGATGATTTCAAGTGAAAGTCGGTTATCCAAGTGTGCTGTAGGTGTGTCAGCAAGTAGTAGGAGCGGGCGATTGATAATGGCTCTGGCGATAGCGAGCCGTTGTCGTTCGTTGCCGGAGATTTGCGTTGGGTGTGCGTCTTTATGATGTGCGAGTCCCATCTGCTGAAGGAGTTTGTTGACATTTTCCTTCAGATTGGCCGGTTTAGTTCCCATTATTTTTTGTGGGAGTGCGAGATTTTTTTCGAGCGTTTTATTATTCAAGAACTTGTAGTCTTGAAAAACGAGTCCTATCTTCTGTCTAAAGTAAGGAAGATTTAGGCGATTTAGTTCAGCGAGGGGTTGCCCAAGGACGTTCAGATGCCCTTCGGTTGGTATTAAGTCGCGGTATAACAATCGCAGTAGGGTTGTTTTCCCTGCTCCGCTTGGCCCGACGAGAAAAACAAACTCGCCGCGTTCAACGCGAAAACTAACCTTCTCAAGCACGCTGAGTTCGCTATAACTGAAACTAACCTGATGAACCTGGATCATTTTTCTCTAAAAGCACTAAGGTGCATTTGGCCTGAGCCGTTCGGAGGCAAGGGGCATCTTGTCAGTGCTGTTGTGGTTTATGTCTCCTTATATTTACACGTTTTGGAATCGCAGACGATAAATGTCTTTCCTGTCGTTTTTTCGATTTTCTCAACGAGGTAAGGAGCTTCGCATTCAGGGCATGGTTGCGGTAAGGGTTTGTCCCATGTTGAAAATTCGCACGTCGGATAGTTGCTACATCCATAAAAGATCTTTCCGCGTCGGGTTCGACGTTCTCCGATATAGCCGTTGCAGTTAGCTTCAGGGCAGTCAACGCCCATGGGAATTGGCTTTGCGTTTTTGCATGCTGGAAATCCACTGCAGGATAAAAATTGTGCCCCGGTGCGGCTAGTTTTGATAACCATCTGTTCCCCGCACTTTTCGCAAGTGTACTCGGTAGTTTGGGGTTCTGCTATGGGTTCTTCATCAGCGTTGAGGCGTTTGATATTCTGGCATTCTGGATAGTTTCCGCATCCGAGGAAACGTCCGTAGCGTCCCCACTTGACAATCATGGTAGCTCCGCACTTTTCACAGACGGAGTCGGATTCGGTTTCCATTGCCTTTCGTGCCTGATACATCTTATCAGGTGCCTCTTGCAAGGCGGTTTGAAATGACGGATAAAACTCGTCTAACATAAATGCCCACTTAACATTGCCATCTGCGACGGTATCGAGTTGTTTCTCCATCTGTGCTGTGAATTCAACATCAACAATGTTGGGGAATCCATAAATAAGGAGTTGATTGACAAGTCGTCCAACATCTGTAGGTAAGAGGCGGCCTTGTTCTTTTGTCACGTATCCACGGTCTTGAATGGTTGAGAGAATGCTTGCGTACGTGCTGGGCCGACCGATTTCTTTCGCTTCTAACGTTTTAACAAGCGTTGCCTCATTATAACGGGGTGGCGGTTGCGTCCAATGTTGCTTAGGTAACAGTTTGTGAAGTTTGAGGGTATCGCCTTCTTTTACTACAGGCAGGTTTGGGTTTTCTGTGGATGTCTCACCTATAGGTGTTTTTTCTCCGTTTTGTTCTATGTCATCTTTCCCTTCCATATAGACGCTCCGGAACCCCTTAAACTTGATAACCGACCCGGTCGCCCGAAACAGGTACTGCCCTGCTTTTATATCGATGGTGGTTGCGTCAAAAATAGCGGGCCTCATTTGACTGGCGATGAACCGCATCCAAATCAGTTCGTAGAGGCGGTACTGTTCCTGAGTCAGGTAAGGTTTCAGTGCTGTCGGTGTCCGCAACGGCATGGTGGGGCGTACAGCTTCGTGTGCATCTTGCGCACCCTTTTTGGTTTTGTATTGGACAGCACGGGTAGGCAAGTATTCTGTTCCGTATGTTGTTTTAATGTATTTGCGTGCGGCTTGGAGTGCTTCCTGGGCGACGCGCGTTGAATCGGTGCGCATGTAGGTGATGAGCCCGATGGCTCCTTCCTTTCCAATTTCTAATCCTTCGTAGAGTTGTTGCGCGATGCGCATCGTTCTTTTGGCAGTAAACCTGAGTTTACGTGAGGCTTCCTGCTGCAAGGTACTGGTAATAAAAGGTGGGACTGGCCGTTGTTTTCGCTCACGTTTTTGCACCTTATCGACGATGTATGTTTGATTTTGTGCGTCATCGGCGATTTCTTTTGCCAGGTCTTCATCGATGCGGAATCCGTAGTTATTGATGTCGCCTTTCTTAGTCCCGATTCGGTATAGTTTGGCAAGGAACAGATGTTTCTGCAAGTTTTGCTCTGTGATGGGTGAGAGGGTTGCAGTGAGTGTCCAATATTCTTTCGGTTTAAAGGCTTCAATTTCCACTTCGCGTTCGCAGATGAACCGTACTGCGACGGATTGCACGCGTCCTGCGCTCAGTCCGGGTTTGACACTACGCCACAAAATGGGGCTAATCTGATATCCGACGAGTCTATCTAAAACGCGCCGTGCTTGTTGCGCGTCGACGAGTGACATGTTAATCTGTCCTGGATTCTGAATGGCTTGTAATATCGCGTCTTTGGTGATTTCGTTATAGACTATCCGATAAATGGGCTTTTTCGTCTTTTTTAATTCTTCAGCAATATGCCAGCAGATGGCTTCGCCTTCCCGGTCCGGATCTGCGGCGAGGAAGATGCTGTCTACCTTCCGTGCGGATTCTGTGAGAGCTTTAATAACCTTTCCTTTTCCGTGAATACGGACATATTTAGGCTTAAAAGCATTTTCTATATCGACACCGAGTTCCTTTTTCGGCAGATCTCGGATGTGCCCGACGGAAGATTCGAGAATGTAATTCTTACCTAAAATCTTCTTAATGGTTTTCGCTTTCGCGGGGGATTCAACAACGACGAGTGACTTGGACATGTTAGGTTCCTATAAGTTTTATCAAAATATCCTCTTATGTTAATGCCTTTTTACTATTAACGCAACATGAAATCAGAAAGTTGCAAAGTTTGTAAAGTCTCTAAATTTTTTTGTGCAGTATCGGCTTAGTTTTATTTTTGGGGAGGGTTTTCATGTTCTTTATGTTTCTAATGTATTGTATTGATTGTCAAAATTCCTTATAAAAAGCGGTGCCCTTTCGTGTCTTGTGTAGTTGGTTTCATTCTTGGGCAAATTCGACAAGTTCTGTGAGGCGCTGTCGCATTTCTGTGCGATGGACGATAGTATCGATGAAACCGTGTTCTAATAATGCCTCTGCTTTCTGAAAGTTTTCTGGGAGTTCTTCGTGTAGGCTGGCGACGGCTAAGGGTCCAGCAAAACCGATGCGTGCCCCGGGTTCTGCGATAATGACATCACCGAGGGAGGTATAACTGGCGGTGGCACCGCCAAACGTTGGATCGGTGACGACAGAGATGTAAAAAACGCCCTTTTTCGCGTATTCCGCACAAGCTGCTGCAGTTTTTGCCATTTGCATTAAGGCGAGGGTGCCTTCCTGCATCCGCATGCCGCCGCTGACAGAGACGATGATTAAAGGCAGCTTGTTCTCAAGGGCACGTTCAATACAGCGAGTCACCTTTTCACCGATGACGGAACCGCAAGTTCCGCCTATGAATCCGACATCGCCTACCGCGATTGCAGTGGGATGTCCGCCGATGTTTGCGATGCCTGAGAGCATTTCAGATCGGAGTCCTGTTTTGGCAATGTCACGGGCGAGCTTCTCCGGATAGTCCGGGAATTTTAACGAATCAATTGAATAAAGATGTGCATCGTATTCCTCGAAGCTGCCTTTATCTATGATGAGGTTGAGCCGCTCGTGAGCTGTCAGATAGTGATGATACCCACAGTGCTGGCACACTTTCAGATTTTTGATAAATGTCTCTTCGGTGAACTGAAGGTTGCAATTTTTACAAAAGAGTGTTTTTGAAGTGTCGTTCATTTTTTGTTTAACAGAATTTGCGTTTTTGTTTTGTGTGTAGAAGAATGGTGTATCGCGCTTTCCGATTGTACTTTAGCGAAAGCGCGACACGAATAATTATACAGCCGTGTGTGAAACTTTCCAAGGTACAACAAAGTTGGATGCGATGGAAAAAAGATGGGTTAACGTCCTGTTTTGAGACGGCCCCAGGTCATCGAGAGTTTGCCGGCAGGCTCAACGTCGAGTGCCTCCTTCGCCCCTTGGTCTTTGAAGGTGTTAATATCATCTTCGCTCAGCGCTCGGTTCCAGAGCCGAACTTCGTCAATAATTCCTGCGAAAATGTAGTTTTCCCGTTCACAATCCTGTCCGATTCGCCATGGATCGTCATTGGCACCGAGTTTCCCTGGAACGTTGCCATCAACGACAGGTTCTCCGTCGACGTATATTATGCCGGTCTTGCCATCGTTGGTAAAAGCAATATGTACCCATTTTCCGGTTTCAGGTAAATCGGTTGCGATATCATTTCTGCCGGCTTCGGTTTCAACTCTAAGCTTGAAGGTACCACCTTCGCTAAACAGTCCGTATTGCACTCTACCTCCGCAGCCGCCATGGACGGATTTTCCAACGATTTGGCGCACTCCGTTCCAATGTTCAGCGTTAATCCACGCCATGAAGGTGCATTCGTTAACATTAAGTTTGTCTGTGCTTTCGCGGTAACGAAGGTACCACTACCATCTCCTCCAAATTCGAGTGCTGTTTCAAATTTTCCTTTGACCCATACAGGATTGTCAATTTCGCCGTCGTGTCCGTTTCCGCTGAGGTCTTCAGCTCTCGCGCCTTTGCCTTCATCGTAGGCATGGTAGAGTACCAAGCCTTCGATAAAGTCTTGTGCCGCGGCAAACGGTATAGCACCTATAAGGATGGTTAGTACTATACCACTGAATGCTACCTTGCGTAGATTTTTACGACACGACTCATTGTAAAAAATAGCTTTTTTCATTTTCGGAACTTCCTCCTTATTTTTTGAAAGATAAAATATTTTACCAATATTCAGGGTTTTTGTCAAGTTTATTTAGAGAACGTTCATAACGTAGGGCTAAATCGCACTGCCTATGCTCGGCCCTCCTTGAAATTTTTCAGAAATTCTGATAGTCTTATACTTAATCACATTAGCAATAGCGGAGAATAATGCATGCACACCATCTACTCCACTTTGACAGAAGAAGAAAAGTGGTATTTTGATTTACACGGATTTCTCATCTTACGGAATGTTATTCCTAAGGCTGAGGTTGGAGAGATGTTGAAGGTGCTTCGGCACTGGTTAACTATTGACGAGAGTGGTCTCCCATCTCCGTTAAAACGGAGTCGACAAGAACCGTGCAAAACGCATCTTGATCATGTTCAATACGGGCATAAGTTGTTCGCGGAGCTCGCGATGAATCAGGAGCTTATGCGGGTCGTAGCAGGGTTAACGATGAACGCGCCGCGCTTGTTCCACTGTAATTTCACGATGATGACGAAACACGATTCGCCACAACATTTTCATAGGGATGATAGCGGTTTTAAGTTTCCCCCGGGGTTTCGCAATCCACATAACGATTATCAGGCTGCGGCGGGGCATATCTACTGTAGTCACATTGCGACGTGGGTTGCCCTCGTGGATGTGCCTCCGGGCACAGGTTTCTGTCTCGTTCCGGGCAGTCATAAATCTGAGTTTCCGATGCCGGTGCATCTGCCGGTGAAACATAATCCTCCGACATCTATCACATTGCCAATGAATGCGGGTGATATAGCCATTTTTTCTACCAATCTTCTACACGATGCGAGTCCATGGACAGAGGAGTACCCCCGCATGAATATCTTTCAACGTTATCAACTGAGTGCCTATTTCAATGAGTCGGGAAAGGGTGGGTACCCTCTTGACGAACATCGCCACAAGATTCCGGATGAGCAGTATGAATTGGAATCACTCTCGAAAGACGTGAAAGCGGTTGTGCAGCGTATTTTACCAAAAGGAGGTAAAGAATGAGTTTGAAAGATCAAGTCTGTCTTATCACCGGTGGCGGGAGCGGCATTGGACGTGGTGCTGCCTGCATCATGGCGAAGGACGGTGCGACAGTGGTTCTTGCCGGCAGAACTGCTGCAAAATTGGCGGCTGTCACAGCTGAAATTGAAGCGGCGGGCGGAAGTGCCATCAGCTACACGGTTGATGTTGCAGACTATTCTGGTGTCCAAGCGATGGTTGCCGATGTACTGGCGAAGTTTGGACGCATTGATGTCCTCGTGAACAATGCTGGACACAGTTCGCTTAACCGGCGGCTTCTCAACACAACACAGGAAGAAATGCGTTCAGTTATCGATTCAAATCTGATCGGTACTTTCTTTTGTACGCAGTCAGTCGTGCCGGCGATGTTGAAAGCGAAATCGGGTACAATTATCAATATCTCTTCGCTCGCTGCGATGACCCCCGGTCCGTTTAGCGGTTTTCCGTATGGCGCGGCGAAAGCAGCAGTCATCAATTTTACAGAATATCTCAATACAGATTTAAGAAACACAGGCATCCGTGCAAGCGTTATTATCCCTGGTGAAGTTGCCACGCCGATTTTGGACAAACGCCCGGTTCCTCCGGATGCCGAAGCACGCCAGATGATGGTAGATGTTGACGAGACATCCGCTGCCATACACCTCATAGCAACGTTACCGCAGCGAAGCAACATCCCTGAGTTAGTTATCCGTCCTACGATGCACCGGAGCACAGAAGGCGAGCTCGTTCAATTTAACGAAATATAGGGTATCTTGAGCAAGGCTATGCTCCTACCGGTAAATTGACGTTTGCGGATGATAACGTGCCCAAGCGAACCAATAGATATTGACAGCAGGCAGCCGTTCTAAATATTCGCCTTTGTATTTGCCGGCAGTTGCCGCCCCGGTAATGAGGTTCCACTGTGTGCCGGAATCGTCTTCTGCTACATGGCCGTTTTGCGAGATAAAGGTTAGTAGCGTATTCCCTAACTGCCGCGTAAAGACTGCTGTTGCAAAAGAATCTGTGTCGTGAAAAATTAACAACGGCACTTCATTCAAAGTATCGTTGATTAAAGTGGTTTCTGCAAACTGTGTGAGCGGATAGGCGCGATACCGGCTTTCTCCGTTTTTGTTCGGTACTTGAACGCCGATGACGAGTGCTTTATTTGGGAGCCGGTCATCGGTGTAGTTCATCCCGCTCACGCCTGCGCGGGTACTGGCATGGTAGTCTGCGTAGACATCTCGTTTTTTGCTTTCACTCGTTCTATTTCCCGACATGACAGATAGCACCTGTGTCGTCGGGTAATTCATCTGCCATGTTTTCCACGCAATCTGTGGCATAGCGGCAAGGGGTTTTAACCGCTTGCCCTTGAGTTCCCCTTGTATCGCTTCACCCGTAATGTGGGACCAGAGTGAACGGGTCTGATGATCGTACATCAAAAGTGCGTCTCGCCATAGTTTGCCGCTGACTCCGAACGTATAGGTTTTTCCTTCCAGTTCTCGGCTATACACGATAGCGGTTTTGCACAAGGGTCACCAGGTTGTGGCAATCTTCTGTCCACCGACAACGTCATTGACAATTTCATGCCCATTTAGCAGATAGAGGGAGTAGGCGTGGCTTTCCCCGTTGAAGCTAACACCGATAACAGGTGCAGCCGCGTCTAATTGTGCGTTCGCTGCAGGAACGAACTGTGGTTCAGTGATTGCCGGGATGGCATCAAACGGGAGCAGCGTCCGAATCGCGTCCTTTGAATAATCGGTTACACTGCGTTCAGCGGAAGTAACAAATGGGAAAATGGACATTAGGAGTATGAGGAGGCTGTAGATTTTCATAAGAGTTCCTTTCGTTTTTCGACATAAATATGTTGAGAATAGCGGAAACGAGTTAATAACATTATACTTCAAGAGACTTAAGAGATGCAAGTTATACGCAGAGATGGGCAAAACTATGTGACACCTGCAGGGCGAAACCGATTGATGAAGATAACCAGGCGTAAGAGTTTGCAGATGGCCCCGATTAGACCTCCTCCGCAGTCGTCACGACTTGGTAATCCACGTTCAGGGCTTCTAGGAAATGCCGTTCACCGCATCGGATTTTATCGCTCTCACCCCGCCTAAGCTCCCCTACATCCGTTGTGCCTTTCGTCTCTCGCACTAAGTACAGCGTCTCACCCATCGATTCACCATGCGCATCACGCTCCTCTTTCACTATCGCCCAATCCGGATTATACGCACCTATCGGCGTCGGAACGGTAAAGAACGCCGGAAGTTTGAGGTAGCACCGGATGTCATCCCGGTTTTCTAAACCCTTAACAAACTCGCGTTCTACCTCCGAATCACATATCACCTTATCATAGACGCAACGCTTCGCCGGCACCAGATATTTCTCCCAACTTTCCAACTCGCAATCCAATTGGCACATCTCGTAAACTTCGCCTATCTTCTCATATTTTATCCCCGCAATCAACTGCTCTCTAAGCTTCTCTCTGATGAGCCGTACCACAACCTTTACGAATTCAGGGGGATTGTCTATCGCCGCACGTTGCTGTTCAGTGCGCTTGAGGATTTCTAACAGCGTCGCGCGCGTCAACCGCAGCGGCGGCGTGGTATGCTCCAACCGATGCGCTATGTCACTCAAAACGTCCGAACGCCCCGATAACTGATAGGTAAAATGACTCTCCCCACTGTGCCGCCCCTCAAACCTCGTCGTTTCTTCATCAATCACCACGTCCCCTTTACCAATTTTGAGGGTAGGCGCTAAAATCTTTGTTTCATCTAAGCCGGCGACAACGGCTCCAACTAATGCCTCCGTCTCAATCTCGACCTGGTATCGCGTCTTATGTTTTATCCGTTCCCACAACGTCTGAAACTCAGGCGTAAGCACTTTCATTTTGTCTAAGCGTGCGGTGTCCCGTTTTCGCGCATCCGCCGGGGTGGACGAGTGCCCCACATCCCCTAGCTCCTCACGCACCTCACTTTGCAGCTGCTCTATGTAGCTCGTATAACTCTCGTTTGCGATGACAGTCAGCACATTGATGGACTCATCAGGAATCCGTTTACCCGCCTGATTCACCGCAAGCCGAACACCGCGCCCGATTTCCTGCCGTTTTTTCATCTCGGAGACAGTCTGGTTTAGCGTGCAAATTTGAAACACATTCGGACTATCCCAGCCTTCACGCAGTGCGGAGTGTGAAAAGATGAAGCAAGTCGGCTCATCAAACGAGAGCAGTCTCTCTTTGTCTTTCATGATGAGTTGATACGCCTCGGCATCTTTCTGTGCGTCTCCGGTTTTGCTATCTTCATAGACGACTTTCCCGCCCTTCCTGCTTTGGGCAAAATAGGCGGCTTGCACATCCGCGGCACGCAGCGCTCGCCAGGCCGCAAATCCCGCCGCTTGTTTCAACTCATTGAAACATTTCTCAAACAGCTGACGAATGATACCGGCTTCGCTGGCATAATTATCCACCTTATCAATAAAGAAGAGCGATAGCACCTTGATGTTATGTTCTCGGAGCCGCGCTTGTTTTCGAAAGTGCGCTTCTATTGTATACCGGATTTGCGCCTCAAAAATATCAGAGTTATCTGCCCCATGTGATTCGCCCGTTCTGATTTCTATACCGTTATCAAAGCGCACAGATGCCCAGCTCAAGTCAATCTCGTTGACACGGTAGCCGCGATATTCCGGCAGATTTGTCTTGCGAACGGCTCCCAAATCATCTCCTGTTTTGACAGTGAGGGTTGTGCGTTTGACAGTGCCGCTCTTCTGCAGTTTATGAACTGCGAGCTTCGCCGTCACGCGGGTTTTCTGACTCTGAATGCTCTTGACTTCTATGAACGCCCGAGTTGTGTTTTCGCTCTTTTCAATACCCGCGACTTCTATCCGTTTGACTAAGCCTTGGCGATAGGCATCATAAGGTGTGAGGCGATAGACGCAATTGTAGAGATGCCGATGTGTGGCACTGTAGCGCAATGCGAAGAGCGGAGATAAGTTTGCCAACGATTTGAGGCTGAGGGTGCTTTCCATGTGCTGCGGCTCGTCTAAGATGAGAATAGGGCGCGCTGCTTGAATGAGGTGAATCGGGGTGTCGCCCTGCAGCCTGTCGGTGCGTTGCTGAATGATGTTAGTCGCTTTGTTGAAGGAGGCAAGCGTCATCACCAGGAACTCCACACTCCCCGAGAGTGCGAATTGCCGAACTTGCGAGAGATTCGCAGAATCGTAAGCATAGTAACAATAAGGTAGGTTCTGATATAAGTTTTTGAAGTGCGCCTCCGTCATCTGAAGGGTTTTCACCACGCCTTCACGAATTGCGACAGATGGCACGACAATAATAAACTTCCGCATGCCGTAATGTTGAAAGAGTTCCAGCGCGGTGCGTAAGTAGATGTAAGTCTTCCCGGTGCCGGTTTCCATCTCTACAGAGAAGTTTGGAAACTCCATGGATTCTGTTAGATTAGCGTCAAGTGCATCGCCAATGAGCGGCTGAAGATTGGCGTTCAGTTGTTCTGGTTCTAAGTCAAGCCGGTTTGGTATAACGGCGGCGTGAGTGTCGCCACCGAATTGAAGGCTAACCTCAACGCGGGGCTGCCCTTCAAACAGCTTGATAACCGCATCTATTGCCTCCCGTTGGTAAGCTTGATTGGCATCAAATTCAAACTGCATCTCTCCTCTTCTTTCTCGTATCTGCTCGTAAAATGTTACCTTTTGGTAACATTTTCTTAGACTGCTTTTTGGTTGTGAGAACGGCCTGTAATTCAGTCACCGTGTGGGTTTTGAGGCGATTCGCACACGTTGTTTCCTCGTATCTCCTTGTAAAACGTTACCATTTGGTAACATTACCGGCTTGTTGTGGGAACGGCTAAGAAATCAGTCACCGTGTGGGTTTTGAGGCGATTCGCACACGTCATTTTTCGCAGAAAAAAAATAAATTGCAAAAAGTGTAACGTTTTCCATATGCCGTGTGTTAGATTGTCTTGAGTCTGCATTGTAGCGCCAGATTGGCGGCAAGCGTATCGGTTAGCGCGATATCTCGGCAGACAAACACCGTCTCTTTTTCAAGCGGCAGCCGAACTATATCCGCAGGTGTGAGTTCGGCATCTAAACAGATGAGAAACGACTGCGCATCTCCCGGCGTGCTAACCCGAACGACACGGTTTCTCTCAAGTCCTGCTACCCGTTCAAAAGTGCAGTTGAGGGGGTATCCCTCTTTGAGTGCGACTTCATAGAGCACATCCTCTTCCTGCCAGCCGGGGCGGAGGGGCTCCACGGTGTTCTCCAACTGTTGGATATAGATTTGCGGATCGTCGGTTTGGAGCGTCTCTTGTTCTCGATAGTTGGATGCTGCGAGTTTGAAGACGCGGAAGCCTGTGGGTGTGAGCATATTTTGACAGGCGCGGCGGATGCGTTCCTTACCGATTTGTGCGATGTCTTCAAACCCGGCGTTGCGTGCGGCAGATTTTTGGGGTGTGCGTTCAGGCAGCTGCACCATGATGAATTGGCGATTGCCGCCGTCTTCTTGATTGAGTTCCATAACCGCTTGTGCCGTCGTGCAGGAACCCGCAAAAAAATCTAAAATCAAATCGTCTGCGTCAGCCGCTATCTGCAAAAATAGTTTGATAAGTTTTACAGGTTTCGGATAATCAAAAACGGATAGGTCTAATTTTTCTAAGTCACACCGCCCATCAGAGGTTAGTGCGATGTCAACCCATGAACGCGGCGTGAGTCCTTCTTTGTCTCTAAGAAACCTTTTCCTTTTTGGCTTTGAGTTACCGGTTTTACCCCACCAGATTAGATTTTCATTAACCAATTTTTGAAAATTTGATTTGGTATAGGTCCAGCAGCGTGTAAATTTTTTGTTTGTAGGCGAGACGATTTCATAAGTCCGTGTTGGATCGTTATCTCCAGTTCTCGTCAAGTCCGTTGAGGCCCATGGACCTCGGGGATCATTATCTGGGTTTTTGTATTCTGCCCGTTGTTTTTTTGTAAGTGGTTGAAATAATTGCCCAATATTTCCTACACTCCGAGCGTACATCAGAATATGTTCATGTTGTCTGAAAAATAATTTTGAATCAGCCCCGGCCCCAGCTTTTTTACGCCATACAAAACCGCCGATGAAATTTTCTTCGCCAAAGATTTCATTCATCAAGAGGCGAAGATTATGCACTTCATGATCATCAATACTGACGAAGATGATACCGTCGTCCGTGAGCAGCTGGCGTGCTAGAAAGAGGCGCGGATACATCATCGAGAGCCACGCGGAATGATAACGACCGCTGCGCTCCGGATTGCTGGTTAGCAGGTTGCCCTCGGCATCGCTCTGTCCTGACAGTTGGAGGTAGGTATCTAACGGGTTAGCGTAGTTATCGGTGTAGACAAGGTCTTTGCCCGTGTTGTAGGGTGGATCAATGTAGATGGCTTTGATGCGTCCGAAATACGGTTTATAGAGGAGTTTGAGGACTTCAAGGTTGTCGCCTTCAATGAAGAGGTTTGGGGTGTCCTTGAAGCGTAGCGATTCTTGTGTGGCTGGTTTTAAAGTTGCCTGGGTAGGTGTGCTGAGAATTCGGATGGCTTCGCGCTTACCTGCCCAATTGAAGTTATATCTCTCTGCGGTATCGGTTTGTTTCTGCTCTACCCCCCCCTTGATAATTGTTAAGTAAAGCGTTAAGTTTCTCGGTATCAAATGCGCCTTCGGACACACATTCAGGGAAGAGGGCCTTGAGTTCGCGGAGGCGTTCGTCATTTGCGGTGGTGGCAATGCTTTGGATTTTCTCTGTTTTCATCGGTGTGACTTTATGATTCGTCGACGCTATCTAGTGCAGCGTTAAGTTTTCGTAGTTTCATAACTACAGCGGTGATTAGATTATCCGGATCGGACTGGATCCACTTTTGTGAACTGTTGTAGAATTATAGCACAATTGCGGAAGGGAACGCAAGGATAAATCAAATTTAAAATGCCGTGTGTTAGATTGTCTTGAGTCTGCATTGTAGCGCCAGATTGGCGGCAAGCGTATCGGTTAGCGCGACATCTCGGCAGACAAACACCGTCTCTTTTTCAAGCGGCAGCCGAACTATATCCGCAGGTGTGAGTTCGGCATCTAAACAGATGAGAAACGACTGCGCATCTCCCGGCGTGCTAACCCGAACGACACGGTTTCTCTCAAGTCCTGCTACCCGTTCAAAAGTGCAGTTGAGGGGGTATCCCTCTTTGAGTGCGACTTCATAGAGCACATCCTCTTCCTGCCAGCCGGGGCGGAGGGGCTCCACGGTGTTCTCCAACTGTTGGATATAGATTTGCGGATCGTCGGTTTGGAGTGTCTCTTGTTCCCGATAGTTGGATGCTGCGAGTTTGAAGACGCGGAAGCCTGTGGGGGTGAGCACATTTTGACAGGCGCGGCGGATGCGTTCCTTGCCGATTTGTGCGATGTCTTCAAACCCGGCGTTGCGTGCGGCAGATTTTTGGGGTGTGCGTTCAGGCAGCTGCACCATGATGAATTGGCGATTGCCGCCGTCTTCTTGATTGAGTTCCATAACTGCTTGTGCCGTCGTGCAGGAACCCGCAAAAAAATCTAAAACAATAGCATCCTTGTTCGCAATGAATTGGAGGAGGTGTTTGATTAAACCCACTGGCTTCGGATAATCGAATATATGATATTCTTTAAATATTTCTCGTAGTTGTGTTCGCCCATCGCTGTTTCTTTCCACACCGGCTAAGAAACTTCGTAGAACTCTTTTAGATTCATTGAGGTAAAGTTTATATGCTATCTGCCATTCTTCGTTTTGATTTTTCATAAAAACAATCCTGCTATTTTCCTTGGCTTGAAGGAAACGTTTTTCTGACCATCGCCACTTGTTCAGGACTGTTGAATTGTCAGGGCAGATGATTTCATACTGATGTCCCACATAACCGCCATATTGTTCTTGTGATTCAAATGGACGAGTTTTATAGGGGCCTAGCGTTGTATAATGCTCATCTTTCTCTGTATATGCCTCCTCCTCTTCTTGAGTTAAAGGTCGTCTTAATTTATCAATTGCTTGGAGATGTTTAGCGTAAGCGAGGATATATTCGTGGTCAGTCGCACAGTACTTAGCCTGATTCCCCGCCCCGCTGTGCCGCTGCCACACTAGCTGTTGCAGGCAATTTTCTTCGCCAAAAATTTCATTCATCAAAAGACGGAGATTGTGTACCTCATGATCATCAATACTGACGAAGATGATACCGTCATCTGTTAGCAGCTGACGTGCAAGGAAGAGGCGCGGATACATCATCGAGAGCCACGCAGAGTGATAACGACCGCTGCGCTCCGGATTGCTGGTTAGTAGGTTGCCCTCGGCATCGCTCTGTCCCGACAGTTGGAGGTAGGTATCTAACGGCTTGGCGTAGTTATCAGGGTAGACAAAGTCTGTGCCCGTGTTGTAGGGTGGATCAATGTAGATGGCTTTGATGCGTCCGAAATACGGTTTATAGAGGAGTTTGAGGACTTCGAGGTTGTCGCCTTCAATGAAGAGGTTAGGGGTGTCCTTGAAGCGTAGCGATTCTTGTGTGGCTGGCTTTAAAGTGGCCTGGGTAGGTGCGCTGAGGATTCGGATGGCTTCGCGCTTACCTGCCCAATTGAAGTTATATCTCTCTGCGGTATCGGTTTGTTTCTGCTCTACCCCCCCCTTGATAATTGTTAAGTAAAGTGTTAAGTTTCTCGGTATCAAATGCGCCTTCGGACACACATTCAGGGAAGAGGGCCTTGAGTTGGAGGAGGCGTTCGTCGTTTGCGGTGGTGGTAATGCTTTGGATTTTCTCTGTTTTCATCGGTGTTACCTTATCAAGACAGCGTTATGCTGATGCGTAAGATCGCGCTACGTTACACTTCACTTGAGGAATCTGCTTTTTTATAAGCCTCCAGCTTCCGGTGTAATGTGCGCACGCCAATGTCCAGAATTTTCGCTGCCTCTGTTTTATTACCGTCGGTTTCTTCTAACGTTTTGCAGATAGCAGCCCTCTCGATTTCCGCCATTGTCATGCCAACCTGACCGATGTTTTCACTCCGCGGATCACGGAATGTTACCGGGACTGCTCCTGATTGTAAACCCTCGACCTGATTACCGCTCTGCTGTACAACATCAGTAGGCGAAAACGTCAAAAACTCTTCCGTACTCCCCTGTTCCAGCACCTTCGCAGCGGCTAAAATCACTTCTAATGTTTTACGGATAACCGCTGGTTCGATGTCGGCTGGTGCTTGAGCCCAGTTAGGAACCTCATCTGAAATCAAAATCGGCTCTTCGTTTGTCTGAAGGGCTTCGGAAAAATCTTTGTGTTCGAGCAGGCGGATGGCGGATAAGATAATCGCCATTGTTGTCTGGTAGATGGTTTGTTCGAGTTCTGGGGGCTGCTTTTCAATAGGGCTTATCACCGTTGTCCCCGGTCCTCCTTGCGCCCGTGGAACTGCTGGAAGTAGCACCTTTGCCTCCTCATCTCTATCTGAAGATTCGGAAGGAACGAGTTCGGCTGCGGTCGAAAACGGGGCCATCGCTAACTCAGGTTCAAGAGCAAAATCTTTAAGTTCAAGGATGTCAGATGTCGCTAAGATGATAGCAGCTTCAACAGCATTTTTGAGTTGGCGAATATTACCGGGCCATGGTGCATTTTCGAGATAATTGAGTGCGTCAGGCGAGAGCCCCCGGATCGATCTCTCATATTTCGTGCTGAATTCTTTAATAAAAGTATGCACCAGCGGCGGAATATCTTCGCGCCGCTCACGAAGTGGCGGAATGTGAATGCGAAAGGAGTTCAGACGGTAGTAGAGGTCCTCCCTGAATTCCTGATTCTCAACCGAGCTGCTAAGTTCCTTGTTTGTGGCAGCCACGATGCGGACATCAACTTTAATATTCCGATCGCCCCCGAGTCGTGTAAATTCATGCGTCTCTAAAACGCGGAGAAACTTTACTTGTACCTCAAGGGACATTTCCCCTACTTCATCAAGCAGGAGCGTGCTCCCATCTGCCTGTTCAAACACCCCGCGCCGTTGCGCCACCGCCCCCGTATACGCACCCCTTTCATGCCCAAAAAGTTCACTCTGTAGCAGTTCATTGTTGTTGAACGTACTACAGTTGATAGCTTTAAAGGGCCTCTCTTTGCGCGGACTCGCGTCATGAATGGCTTGCGCAATAACCTCTTTGCCGACACCCGTTTCGCCGGTGATGAGAACCGTCGCTTTCGTCGGGGCAACCTTGCGGATGAACCGAAAAATCTCCCGCATCGCTTTTGAGGTACCGATAATCGGTTGTGAATTACCACCAATAAGGTGCGTTTGAAGATTCATACGAGTTCCCTATATATTTGTTAAAGAGATGACGCTGCTGCTTCTAAGTGAGTGCCGAGGACAATCTCAACAAGTCGTTCTGGATGCTGCGTGACCTGCTCAAAAACGTGAAAACCTTCACGACATGCTGCGGCACATAATTTTTTGAAGATGAGCGCTTTCAGGGCCCAATTGCTAGTTTTCAGACTGTCACGCAACGCCTTCCCTGTTTCAATAACGTGAACATTCAGTAAATCATCAGCAATCAGATACCTGTGTCTCCGAGCAATGAGGAAAATCAAGGTTGCTGCATGTTGCCGCTCAAAAGCGTGCTCAAATATCCAAATGTCTTCTTGCCTCAAGAGCGACAAAACAAGGTTATACCTGCTAATTAAAGCAGTGAGGAATTCGGGAATTTTATGCTCGCCGAGCAGAGTCGGACGCGACGGAATATTAAAAGGGACGATAACGTCATGCTCACTGGTCAGGCGTTCGCTGTCTATAACCCGTGGATGATTCCACGGGAAATACCAATCAACCCTTGTTTTTCCATAATCCGCGTGCCCCCGAACCTGTTTTAAGCCTTCCCTGATTAACTTGGCCTGCGGTCCTTTAAACATCTCGCCTGCACGGGCACTGTAATCCCGGTCCTCATGATACCAGCCTTCCGCGTTGTAACCGCTCAGCTCCTTTTTTCTACGTGCGAGCCGCTTATATGAACAGTAATCTGCTTCTCGCAGCAGGTTATCGGGGGTATGTTTCTGCCGCTTTGTGTAAGAACTCAACACCAATATCTTCACATACTAAGCCTCTTGTTGCTGGCGCGTTCGGTTCCACAGATACAGAATCGGGCTGGCGATGAACACTGATGAGTAGGTACCTACCATCACTCCAACGATAAGCGCTAAGGCGAACGTGTTAATTTCCTCTCCTGTACTCGACAGCAAGAAGATAACCAGCACAACAAATAACGTAGTCAACGACGTTATGACTGTACGACTCAGCGATTGATTGATGCTCCGGTTAAGTACCTCTATATAGGGCACACCGCGCAACGTACCTAGGTTTTCACGAATGCGGTCGAATACCACAATCGTATCATTAAGCGAGTACCCGATAATGGTTAGAAACGCAGCCACAGTGGGTAGGTTAATCTCTTTTGACAGCACGGCGAAGATGCCTAATGTAATCAGAACGTCGTGGACGAGCGCTGCAATTGCCCCGACGGCGAAACGGAGCTCAAACCGCCACGAAATATAGACTAGTAAGATCACGATCGACCAGAGCACGGACCAGAGCGCTGCCCATTTTAAATCGCGCCCGACACTCGGACCTACCTCGGAAACGTTCACCCCACTCGGCAAGGCCTGCCATCCTTCACCGCCTTCGAGCAGCGCATCCGTCAGAATTCTACCGATGCTTGCCTGGATTTGGAGTGTTGCGTTTTCGCTGGCATCAATTCCGAGTCCCTCTGCGAAGGTGAGTTGGAGTGCTGTTCCATCTGCTATCGGTTCCAGTGCACTAATCTGAACCCGTCTTTGTAAATCGCCATCAACTAGCTGCACCGTGTCACCGACTTCCAAAAGATGAACTTTCTCTGCACTACTACTCACCTGAAGCATCGTCGCCGTGGAATCCCCCGGATCACCCAAGAGCGGAATGTCAATCAGTTGTTGTTGAAACTCTGGGCGATGTCCCATAGAGATGGTCGCTTCGTTTTCGCTTGGATCCAATTGAATTTTCGCCCGGTCGTAACCTAAGGCTGCCAGTTTCGTTTGCAGCTCCGATTCTGTTACCGTTCTATTGAATTTCGCCCGGATTTTCACACCACCACGAAAGTCTATTCCAAAATTCGGTCCTTGATGGATGACAAGGAAAATCACTCCGATAACAATGAGTGTGCCGGAAAATAGAAATCCGGTGCGGTGTTTGTTGATAAAATCGAAATTTGTATTTTTCAGTAATTCCAATGCTCTGTCCTTGTTTTTCGGGAATCCTGCTTCCCTATATGCTTAGTTTTTCCACTTTCCTGTTCCCAATTGCTAAGCCGTAGATTTCTCTAGTGACAATAATCGCCGTGAACATACTGGCGAGAATACCTATACCGAGTGTAATCGCGAACCCCTTGATAGGCCCAGTACCGAAATGATACAGCACGAGTGCCGTAAAAAATGTCGTCAGATTCGCATCCAAAATCGTCAGAAACGCACGTTGATAGCCGTTGGTAATCGCGTCCCAGACCAGCTTCCCCGAACGCAACTCCTCCCGAATCCGCTCGAAGATGAGGACGTTAGCATCAACAGACATCCCGATAGTCAGTACCAGGCCTGCTATGCCGGGAAGTGTTAGCGCTGCACCGAAACCTGCCAAGGCACCCAGAATAATCAGCATATTAAACACAAGGGCAATAATCGCAATGAGTCCAGATAGCCTATAGTAAAATAGCATAAATAATAGGACAACACCCAGGCCGATCACGGCAGCGGTAATTCCGTCGTCAATAGATTCCTGACCCAAGGTCGGCCCCACAGTCCGCTCTTCAGCAATTTGGACGCCGACGGGAAAAGCACCTGCCTTCAGAATGTTCGACAGATAGCTCGCCTCATCAAACGTGAAATTTCCTTCAATTATCGCATTCCCGACAATCTGGTCTTGGATAATAGGCGCAGATTGAATTTTGCCATCAAGAAGAATCGCTAAATGTTCACCAACGTGGTTCCCTGTAATCTCAGCAAACTTACGGGTACCGCTGCTATCAAAACTCATTGAGACGACAATGTCAAAACTAGTTCTCCCTGCCGACGGCCTCGCGTCTGTAATCCGGTCGCCAGTTAATAAAATAGGACTTTGCAAAACATACCAGTCGCCAGTTTCATAATGATACCCGATTTCACTCCCATCAGGAATTGTGTCTGGCGGTGCACTATCAGCTCTGCCGCTCCATAAACTCCCACCTGTCGGGGATTTTTCCACTACCTTAAATTCTAAACGCCCCATCGTCCTCACAATTTGGAGCGGTGCTGAAGAGTCTTTCGCACCGGGTAATTCGACAATGATGCGCGGACTATTCGCCTCACGCCGGATAGATGGTTCGGAAACGCCGAACGCATCAACACGATTCCGCAAAACGATAAGGACCTGTTCAATAGCCTGCTCGCTATATTTCTCAATACCAGACTCGCCCAACCGCACTTGATAGGTGACTTGCGTTCCGGAATCCGCAATTACGGTTGTATCTTCAAAAAAATCTAACTCGTTTAGCAGCTGCTCTGCTTTCTTCAGGTATGTCTGCTTGCCTGCAGCATCTGACCGGAGACGCGAAGGGATACCTACGAACACCTTCAATGCACCTTCGGCAGTTACTGGTTCCACGTCCCTGCATAACACCTCTTCTGCTCTCAACGTCTCTGGAATCGAGAGCCTATGTTCGCGGAGCAGCTCCCGCTTTGAGGTCTCTAAATCTACCTCAAGCACCAGATGAACTCCACCCTTCAAATCTAAGCCTAACTTTAAACGGTTATCCGGTAGCAGTCGCCGCAGCATTGTGGGAAGGCTGCCATATAGGTGTAAGTTTTCCAGCGTTTCGTGCGGGGTTTCCCGGGCTCCATCCGAGAGGAGCCGGACATAAAATTCATGAACCTCGGTCGTATCAAATTGATAATCAACGTTCTCTTCAAATTCAAGTTTGTTCAAATGAACTCGGAAAACATCTTCCAGATTATGAATCGCGTCCTGAAAGTTAATGCCCTCAGGATAGGTAACTTCTGATAGGTCCACCTTGAAAGCAACAGTGTCATCCTCTTCACTTATCTCAAAATTCGGCAGTTTTTCCTGCATCCAAAGCGGTAGATTGCCATACAAAGGATTGTAGAGGCCATCCGGTGTCGGAATAAGATATAGGGCTGCAAACAGAAAAACCCCGATAATTAAAACAATTTTCCAGATATTGAATGTATACATCAATTCTTCCTATACTGAAACGATTATGCGCGCCTGGGAGGAATCGAACCCCCGACACGAGGCTTAGGAAGCCCCTGCTCTATCCGCTGAGCTACAGGCGCATGTATTTCTGTCTATAAAGCAGTACTTAAAATTCAAGAAGCGAGAAAACCACATCCGTGCTCAACTTGGCTCGCCCGTTGAGTGCTGTCAACTCAATTAACAACGCCACCCCCACTAATTCACCCTCCAGTTTCTTGACGAGTTCGATCGACGCAGCAAGCGTACCGCCTGTTGCCAACACATCGTCACAGATGAGAACCCGGCTCTGCTTCGGAAACGCATCTTGGTGAATGGCAAGCGTATCCGTCCCATACTCCAAGTCGTAACTAACTTCGTGCGTTTCCCACGGCAGCTTCCCTTTTTTACGGATTGGCACAAAACCAACCCCTAACCGGTATGCCAAAGCACCGGCGAGAATGAAGCCGCGCGCATCAATGCCAACAATCACGTCGATCGCATGAGATTCATACGCCGCCGCCAATACCTCAATGGCATCACGAAGTGCCGTTTTATTTCCTAAAAGCGGCGTAATGTCTTTGAATAAGATACCAGGCTCCGGAAAATCAGGAACATTCCGAATAAATTGTGAAACCGTCTTACAAACTGAGAGTCTATCTGAGAAATCTGGCATACGCATTTTATCCTTCCTGCTGTCCGTTTGGATGAATCATAATCTTCATGCCTTTTCGCGATTTCATCGTCTCAAACGCCTTTTCAATTTCAACAAGTCCGAAGTGGTGCGTGATGAGTGGACGCACGCGCACAAGTCCTTTTTCGAGCAGCCGTACTGCCAATTCATGATGACGTGGAACACAGCCATGGGAACCTGTTACAAAGCACTCTTTGTAATGGATGGTATTGGACAAAATATTCATGGGACGCGTCGTCTTGGGCAGTCCGCCAAACAGATTGACATAACCCCGGTGTGCTACCATCTCAACCGCTTGTTCATGTGCTTTAACCGACGCACACGTCGTCACAACGATGTCTGGCCCTGCACCCCCGGTCTCTTCACGGCAACGTTCGACTACGTCCTCTTCTTCAGAGGCGATATAGGTGTCTGCTTCATAAAACTTCGCGATTTCCATCCGCAGTTTGCTACGTTGCACCCCGATAACCTGCGTTGCGCCCATTAACCGTGCCAGATCGATCATCATACATCCGATCGGACCTAACCCGATAATAACAACCTTTTTGCCCAAGGACATGTTGACTAATTCAAGTCCATTAATCGCACAGCCAAGCGGTTCAGCAAGTGCTGCCTCGTCAAAACTCAGCGACATCTCGAACGGCGTAACCGGACCTTCCTCCAAAACCAGACGCGGAAGTTTCATATATTGTGCAAAAGCACCAGGGATCTGGTAACCGATGGCGTAGTTAATAGCACAGTTGTTCCCGATGCCGTTCCGGCACCAGTGGCACTGACCGCATGGCACATCTGCCCCGATTGAAACCCGGTCTCCTTCCTGAACACGCGTTACGTTCTTACCCGTTTTCACAATCACACCGGAATTTTCATGCCCAATGATTGTAGGCGGCTTGACGCGCGGATTGCCATGATGCAGGATGCGCACATCTGAACCACAAATACTCACAGATTCAACACGCATCAAAGCCGAATCATCGTCAATCGCCGGATCCGGAACCTCTTTGACACTTAAATTTTCAAGGTTTTCAAGTATAGCCGCTTTCATCGTTTCCCTCTTTCCGTTTTCGTTTGTATGCTGGCACAGCAAAAAATAGCCCACCGCGTAACAGCTGAGCTCAAGGATGAATCAATACCTTGGCGTAAAATTCGCCTTTATCCCTCATCTTATGCAACATTTCTGTGCTATCTACCAACGGGACGCGATGCGTAATTAAAGGCGAGAGTATCAACTGCCCAGAGGCCATTGAGGCAAGCACGGCACGCCAATCATCGTCATTGCCGGCTGCACTGTAATCAGAATTCCATGTACCAAAGAGGTTCAACTCGCGTCGCATTATCTGAGAAAGAAGCGATGCTGGGAACGTCACATCGGCAATCGGATTTCCGAGAAAAACGACGCTGCCACCATGCCCGACACAGCCAAGTGCCTGGCAATAGGTAGCCGGCACGCCTGCGGCTTCAATTGCCACGTGCGCGCCCTTACTGTCCGTCTGCTCGTTGACGATATCAATCGCCTCGTGCCCGGCCGTTATGCTGTTAAAGGCACGTTCGAATCCTAATTGCTTTGCTAATTCAAGTTTCTCTGCAATAATATCAAAGAGAATAACGGTTGGTGCGCCCATTATCCGTGCCCACTGTGCCACCATCAATCCGATTGGACCAGCGCCGAAGATTACCACTGTTTTGCCCACGAGTGAATTGGACACACGGCGCAACGCATGCAGGGCTACCGCTGCGGGCTCTGTCATCGCCGCCTTTTCTAGTGATACCCCGACCGGTACACGAATTAAATTCTCCACCGGGGCTACCACGAACTCAGCAAACGCACCATCACTGCGTGAACCCAGGTAGTCGTAATCATCGCATTGCACATATTTCGCTTGTTCACAAGCACGACAATTCCCACACCACAACAGCGGAAAGACAACAACCGCGTCACCCGGCGAAAATCCGTTAACCCCGGGACCACAAGCATCAACAATCCCAGCGAACTCGTGCCCGCATATAGTCGGAAAACTATAAGTCCCTTTCGAAAAAATACGTGGTATATCCGAACCGCATACCCCACAGAAACCGACGCGAACACGCACCTCACCCTGCGAAACCGCCGGAACAGGGAGCTGTTCCAACCTCAGATCACCGAGCCCGTGTAGAACCAGTGCTGCCATCTCACTCTCTGTCATTATGTCCTTTTTTCTGCAAACCTTTTTCAATAGCGTGCTGAATCCGAGCAATGTTTTCTGAGCGAGAACCCGTTTTATGAAAGACGCTACTCGTACCGCCCACGAGGATATTCGCACCCGCTTCAATCATTTTAGGGATGTTATTAAAACTCACGTTGCCGTCAACTTCAATCGGAACAGAGAGGCCCCGCTTATCTAAAAATTCACGGCACCCCGAAATCTTACGCAGGGCAGCCGGAACCAATTGCTGGCCTGCAAATCCCGGATTCACCGTCATAATCAGTACAAAATCGAGACGTTCGACGACATAACCTAAGGTAGAGAAGGGGGTGGCAGGATTGAGCGCAGCACCTGCCCTGATACCGTTGGCCTGGATAACCGACAGCGTCCTATCCAGATGTCTCGCCGATTCTACATGAACTGCGATTTGCTGCACGCCAATCTTTGTAACCGCATCCACAAAGAAATCATTGTGTTCCACCATCAAGTGAACGTCAAAGGCGGATGTCGTCTTCGCACGGAGCTGCTCAAGCAGCGCCAATCCTATCGGCATATTGGGAACGAAGTGCGCATCCATCAAATCGAAGTGGAACAGGTCAATTCCGCACGATTCCAATGAACGAATATCTGCCTCAAGGTTACATAAATCCGCGCACATTACAGACGGCGCAATCTGAATCTTTTCTTCTACTGACAGCAAAAAAATCTCCAATCTGCTTGAAGTTGCTTAATTAGTATACCATTAAATGCAGCATTTGTCAAATTTTTGCTGGGCAGTACATGGGCAGCTTTTAACGCTATCCTCTCGTGCTCAGCTTATGGGACAAAGTACCCCTAAGCTGAGAATAAAGGTCGGCCGGCGGATCAAAGGGGATGTTGATCGGTTGGTGAGAGATTGTGCTAGCATAGATGCCCAAAACGGCATTCCATTGGTGTAATGCACGCTTCAGATGGGTGCCGGCCGGGCGGTTATCATCTTCAAGCCAGTCAAACATTGCATTGGTAAGTGCCGCTTGGGCTGAGTCGTTGCTTTTTACACGGGCCTCCTCTGTCTGAAACATCGGCGGACCGTACTCACTTACCTTCCTGGTTGCAATGCCCCAGTCCCCAAATTCCTCATAGAAAACCATTCCGTCTTCGCCATAGGCGGCAATACGGCAGTGCTTATAACTCTCCGGATCGGTTGTCACACGAGGGGCAGTTGTTCCAGTGTTCCACTGTCCATGCACGCCGTTTTCAAACAGTACCTGACAAGTGGTGCTCTCTGGTGCTGGATACGGTCCATCCAGAGATGCTGCACCACTGGCGTTCCCAAAAACCCTAACTACGTGAGCATCATCATTGAGACACATTGCCCAATCAATGATATGGGTGCCTTGCGCAGCGAGATTCATACCACATGAGAAATCTAAAAACAGCAGTTTGCCCAGGTACCCGTATTCCACTGTTTTACGACAACGTATCAAGTGTGGATGCCAGCGGAATTGCTTACCTACAGCGAATTTCGTAGCAGTTTCGGCCTCCAATTCACACAGCATCCGCCAATCGGCTACCCCGCAAGCGATAGGCTTCTCAACGATACACCCCGGCACCTGCAATTCAGAGACCATGGGCATCAATTCACCCCACTGGTCAGGCATCGTAACAAGGTGTACCAAGTCCGGTTGCTCCGTGCGAATCATCTGTTCGGCATTCGCGTAACTTGTAATCCCGAAAGTTTCAGCGAATTTTGCACGTCGTTCCTCATCCGAACGGTTGGCACATCCAACCAGCTCGCCTCGATAAACATGTTTATAGGCGTTCGCGTGCCTATATGCTCTACTTCCACATCCTATGATAGCACATCGGTATTTTCGCATATTTTAAATACCTGACTTTTCAACCATCTGCCTGACGGTGTTCACGGATGCCTGCAAACATGCCTTTCCATGAGGGACAGTTGCATCGCGCGGATCTTCGCCTCCGACCCCTTGGGGCCAAACCGACCGGTCCGATGAAAGTTGAGAAAGATCTACTAGCTCCTCTCGCAGTGCCATCACGCAGGCGGTTTCATTTTTGGCTGCGTGGTCCATCTGCGTCTGCCAAAAACCGTGAAATTCAGGCGTGACACCTAACAGTTTAAGACCGAAACGGGCTTCACGCTCCGAAAGGTTCCTTGTCCAAGAATGCCGCGACGGACCGTGCCCATCCGCAAACACGCCCTGAAACCCGGCACGTTTAAGTTGTTCTAGAATCACGTCGATTAACTGCAGGAAAAACCCGTCTGAAACCCAATAGCAACTTCCATCTAGCTGCCGGGGCGGGGTGGTTACGTCCGCGTAATCCATCCCTTGCAATTGCTTGCCCTCTACCGAAAGACGCGAACGATCCGGCCCCAAGTGAATCGGCGGCATGACAATACCGCCGAACTGCCGTGCGCATTGAACCATCACGCCCTCACTTATAATCGCATCAGAACCGAGGGGTAGATGTTCACCATGCCATTCAAGCGTGCCCAAGGGTAAATAAGCGAGCGGACACGCAGCAAGCCGAGAACGAAACTCATGAGGTAATAGTTCAGTGTAATGCACTTTATCTGTATTCATAACAATTCCAACTAATGCGCTGATTTAATCCTGCCCCACACTGACGTTAATCTACCTTCCGGAGATACAGAGGTAAAGCCGAAAATTTTACCTAATCCGTCGTTCATGATTTCGTTAATATCGGCCTCAGTTAACGCTGTGTTAAAGATAGCAACATCGTCCATGAGCCCCCACCCTGGGCGCTGGTCCGGCATCCCCCCGATATGCAGGTTTTGCCCCGATAATCCAAAAACGCCACCTGTTTTTGCTTGCGCGTCAACCTTCCCATCAACGTAAGCTATCATCTCTTCACCATCGTAGGTGAAAGCGATGTGATGCCACTTGTCGTCATTCACAAGCGTCGGGCCAGAAACCCATGACGGTGCGAGCTGCCCGCTGCCAATCTCTACCTTGCCGTGTCCGCCCCCCCCTACCGGGCCCGAAAATATTCAACAGGCAGGTATACATGAAATTGATGATGGCGTGGTCGTCGTTACAACAGCCACCAAGCACAACCTTATCTTTTTTCTGTAGCTTAACCCAGGTCGTAGTGGTGTACGCTTCCGCGCAGCTATCCAAACTCTTTGAGGTTTCAACCCGGGCATGTTGGAATTCCTTATCACCTGACAGGCTTAACGCCTTTTCAAATTTCCCATCATCTACCAATTCTGCACCCTTTATCAGCTCGGCATCGTTCCCATTGTCTGATGAATCAGGGGACATATCTCTGTTATCAACTTCATCAAAGAGCCATACGCCAACCAGATTATCCGTATCAATTGCCGCACCGCTCACCCCTATGAATATCACCGCAATAGCGATAAAACAGGTTACCGCCAAAAAAGATAATTTCTGCACAGTAATTTCCCTCATCGTTTTAAAATATACGGTTATTCTACATGAGCGTGATGAGTGCCTATGTTATGAACCGAAAACCAGGAACACAATCACACCCAAAATTATATAGAAAAATAGGATAGGTTTCATCACGTATCTCTTTACGTTCAGTTCAAAAAAACTTGAGAAAACAAGACGGCAATGCTATTATATACTGCAGATGTCGCAAGTCCTGCTCTGATTAATAAAGTTTAACGTATCAAACCTTTTTTGTCAAGAAATTTGGGATTCCCTGGGGAGGCGCGCTAAAATCCTGGAGGGCAGGTTTGCTCCGGTTAACCTGATTGTAAATAGATAAAAGGTAGGAGCGATTTACCGTGAAATGGCTAATTGTTCTAATAGGTATCGTCAGCGTTTCATGTGCTTTTGCCGCTGCTGATGCAGCATCGCCACAATCGCATCATGTCCATTAGATTCCGCAAGTGTCAATGCTGTGTCCCCCTCTCGGTTTTTCAGCGTGACATCGGCATCATGGGCAAGCAGCAGCTGCACGATATCAGGATAACCGCGCCACGCTGCATACATCAACGCTGTTTCCCCGACACCGTTTTGTGCATCAACAGCCGCGCCCTTCTCAAGCAAACGTCTTGTTATTTCCACGTTGCCGATTTTGTGAGCGACAAAGATAAGGGGCGTGTTCCCTCTTGCATCCGCCACATTAACTTCGGCACCGTTCTCAAGCAGGAGCATCACCATATCCGGATAACCTTTCTGGGCAGCGATGAGCAGGGGCGTACGTCTTAACCAATCCGGTGCGTTCACGTCAGCGTGCCTTGTTTTTATGGAGACATGCGCGCCTTCCACATCTCCCGCCCAGACACTCCTGAGAAACAGATCGGATAACTCAACCATCACGTGTTCCTTATTTGCTGGGAGATGCTCATACACTTCCATAACTCCACTCGGCCAACGTAACTCTAACCTGTCCACAGTAGTGTTTCCGTCGATACCGAAAAGCACACGTGCATCTTGGCTACTCATGTAACTCGCCCCCGGCTGCACCTCGCGTATCTGTGTTGTTCCCCCGGTTGTTAAGGTGAGGCGCGTCCCAATTCCGTCACGATTGCTGATTGTGCCCACCGTTTTTATCCGCACCCAATTCTGACGATTTCCGCCATCGTTTCGGAGTAAAGTTGCATGCCGATTAGACTGCATGACAAGAATGTCTGCATCGCCATCGTTATCGTAGTCTGCAAAACTCGCGCCACGGCTTACGCCCATACTCTCAAAATATGCACCTGCACTTCTGGAGATTTCCTCAAACGTGCCGTCGCCTTTATTGCGAAACAGTTGATCCGGTTGTGCATAAGTCAGAATATCATGCGTCTCTTCAATGTTGTCAATGATGTGCCCATTCGCAATAAAAATATCAAGCCGGGCATCATTATCTGCATCAAAAAAAAGGGTACCGAATCCAACGTAGAGATAACTCTCTTTTCCGAGATGTGCCTCATAGATAACATCCGTAAACGTGCCATCCCCATTGTTGCGATAGAGGACGTTTGTTTCATAGGAGAGATTTGTGACGAAGATATCCAGCAGCCCGTCTCCGTTGTAATCCCCAGTTGCAGCGCCCATTCCTGCTTGAGCAATGCCATCGAAACTATAAGCAGAACCTGCGAGAAGCGAGATTTCACTGAAAGTACCGTCCCCGTTGTTGTAAAAAAAATCGTTCCGCGTGTCGTCGTTTGCAACGTAAAGATCCGGTGTGCCATCGTTGTTGAAATCCGCTGAGACTACGCCCAACCCTTTGCCATGGAACAAACCGCCGATATTCCCTACCCCTGCTGCTTGAGTGATATCGCTAAACGTCCCATCGCCGTTGTTATGATACAGTCTGTCTGGTGCACCTTCAAATAGAGATGGATGGCAATAGGTCACCTTTCCATCTTCCCCGCACGGCCGATAAGAAATATCAAGCGAATACACAAGGTAGTTTACTACAAAAAGATCGAGGTGCCCGTCCCGGTCATAGTCAAAAAATGTGGCGCTACTGCTCCAGGCCGCGTCACCGACACCTGCCTTGTTTGTCACATCCGTGAACGTCCCGTCCCCGTTATTCCGATAAAGCACATTAGGACCGAAATTCGTAATGTAGATATCAACGTTGCCATCGTTATCGTAATCCGCGCATGCTACGCCTTGTCCATAGTTACCCGAATTGCCTACGCCTGCCGCCGCTGTAATATCTATAAACGTCCCATCTCCTTTATTTTGATAGAACGCGCTGCTCCCAAGGGCAGCTGCATTTTTGACAGTTGAATCAGGCCAATACCCGCTGTTCACAAGATAGATGTCCAGGGCCCCGTCATTATTGGCATCAAAGAAGGCACCACCGGCACCGAGCGTCTCAGGTAGACGGTACGCGCCCGCCGCACCGTTGATATGATGGAAATCAATGCCCGCCGCCGTTGTAACATCAACGAATTGAACGTTTCCGAAACAGAGAGAGGAGATTGGACACAAAAGGTAGGAGATTAGCGTCAGAAATCGTGCGCTGTTTATCATCGCTCTACGTCTTTCGCGAGCCGGAACCCAATAAAACTCGTCCCGAGCTCCGGATAATGGCCGATTCGCGTAGAACACCGGGCCAATCCCTCACGGTTTAACCAGGAACCACCACGCACAACCCGCCGGCTCCCTATACGCGGACCCATCGGATTACGGGCATCACGCCGATGGTAATACGTATCCGAATACCAATCTGACACCCATTCCCACACGTTGCCTGCCATATCGTACGCACCGTACGGACTCGCACCCGTCGGATAGTGCCCCACCGGCGAGAGGCCGGCAAACCCATCTTTGCCACGCCAAACGTTCGCATGCAACGTTTGCGCCTGAATCCTTTGTGCGAACCGGCTGCCCCACGGCCACCGACGCGCATCTGTTCCTCTAGAGGCCTTTTCCCATTCTGCTTCTGTGGGTAAACGCTTGCCTATCCATGCTGCATACGCAACCGCCGAATACCAAGAAATGCCCACAACCGGGTAGTTCGCTCTGGTACGTGCAATATCAGGCCACGTACCAAACTCGTTCCCGTAACTTATCGGTGTGTGTTCGCTCTGCTTGTCACCCAACGCCACCCAAAACCGGTGATACTCCGCATTCGTTACTTCTGTTTTGTCGATGTAGTAGGCATCCAAATAGATTTTATCTGCAGGGGACTCATTCGGCATTTCTTCATTACTCCCCATCACGAAATTACCGGCAGGAATAAGACACATCTCATCTGCTGCGAGTGTGCAAAACACGATGCCGAAAAAAGCCGATACGCAAATTAATACTGTTCTATTTACTGTGTGCCCTAAGACGTTCATATTCTTGATAGGTGGTATCTGCCGCAGCATCACCTGCAAGCCGGTACGCTTTCGAGAGATTCAGGTAGAAGCGTGCCTCGGACGGTTCTAAGCGGATCGCAACTTCATACTGTTTTATCGCTTCGGTATACTGCTCCAACATCACATATACACCACCCAGACTATTCCGATAAGTGGCAACATCCGGTTGACGTTGAATGACATTTTGGTACATTGAAAGTGCCTGTCTGTACTTTTGCTGCTGGAAATAGAGATAACCGAGCATTTCATAGCCGCGAATCTCTTCGGGTGCAAGTCTAATATAATGTTCTAAAGCAACTCTTGCCTTATTCCATTTTTGCCTCTTCAACTCCAGCCTTCCTACTTCATACCACGCTGCAGCGTTGTCGGGTTCTTGTTCTACATACCTTTCTAGGTGCATGAGTTTTTCTTCTTGAAGTGACAAGGTTTCAAAACGTTGTAAGATTTCGTGTGCCTCTGCTATCTTACCGATACGCCGGTACGCTGTTCCTAAACTAAAATGCGCCTTCGTGTGAAGCCGATCTAATTCAAGTACATGCTGAAAGACAGCAATAGCAGCGTTCCACTCCTCTTTTTCGAGCAGGACAAGTCCCAACGTATAGCGTGCCGCTTCAGATATCGGGTTAAGTCTGATTGCCTCCTGAAGTTCTGTGCGTGCAGCCTCAAGCTCGTGTTCACGAAAATAGGCGATGCCTAACAACGTGCGCGCCCGTGCATGCTCACCATCTAACATAACCGCTTGCCGCAATACCTCAATCGCCTTCGCGGGTGTACCCAACTGAATCAGCAACGCATCGCCCAGCTCGTAGTACGCCTCGATATAGTCCACATCAGCAGTGATGGCGTGCCGGAAAGATTCCACCGCAGTCTGAAATTCAGAGGCATCTTTATAAATTAAGCCCAACACGCAGTGTGCGTCCGCTAACGTAGAATCAAGTGCAACCGCCTTCTCCAAAGCGACTTTCGCTTTTTCTGCTTCGCCCTGTGACAGCGCACGCAATCCCTGGTCGTACAACCGCGCCGCTTCCGGATTATACCGTGCATTCCCACCCTGAACCCATACGAGCAGCGCGATTAAGCTGATAATAAACTTCACAGTCTCACTCCGAATCGCAATTTTCCCAGCATGTTTGGCCTGGAGGATGCATCGCCCGAGCACGATACATCCGCCTACTGCCTAAACTGTAATTATTGCGATTTTATCGCAGCCCAAGCCGTCGTTAACCGACCTTGTGGAGAAACCGGCGTTAATCCAAGCACAGAACCGAGCCCATTGTTCATCAACGTCTGAATGTCAGCTTGTTCGAGCGGAACATTAAACACGGCAATCTCGTCTATTAAGCCGAGTGCCTGTCTTTCTGTAGCTGTACCACCCAAATTCACATCAAGTCCTGCAATTCCAAAATTACCGGTCGTATCCTGCTCAGCATCGACTTCGCCATCAACGTAGATAATTTTCTTCGCGCCATCATACGTGAAAGCGAGGTGGTGCCACGTATCATCGTTAACCGTAGCAGTACCGGAGAGCCACCGAGGGTTAAGGCTACCGCTCCCTACCTCAATTTTCCCTTGGTTCCCACTTCGCCCTGGGCCGAACACATTCAAAATGTTCTGCCAACCGGCAGCATAAGCGAGAATCATGTGATCGTCCGCGCAGCACGCGCTATGTGGATCCCCTTTTCGCTGGATTTTCACCCATGCTACACCTGTATACGCTTCACTTGTGCTTTCTAAACTAGCGGAACTCGGAACGTTAACGTAATCATCATCACCGTCGAGACTGAGTGCTTTTCCCCACTTGCCTCCGTCGGCAACCGCTGCACCGTTCATCAATTCACCATCGTTTCCATTGTCGCTTAAATCGCTAACATCGCCGTCGTCAAAAAGCCAAACCGCGACAGCCGTTGTGCTATCAACTGCTGCGAAACTCTGCAGTGCCAAAATAAAACATATTCCCAGCACCGCGGCCGTGACAACAACCGTTTGCAAATTTTTCCGCATCGTTATATCTCCCTATAAGTACATGATAGTTTCGTAAACCAAATCCATTTAGGTTTCCTATTATATCATAAAGTGAGCATCACGTCAAATCACTTTCTTTCTGTCATGCACAAAAAACTAAATAGGCTCTCTAAAATAAAACATCCTCTTGACATTTTTAAGGTTTTTCGGTATATTAATACTAAGATAACAGTCAATAACGCATATCCGGTAAAAAATCCAAACCCAGCGTAACATACAAAAACGTGACATTAGGAGGAATATGGCATGTTAGTAGATGACAACAGAGAAGAACACCGTATGATGATTTTCGGTAACGATAGTCGATATGTCCAGGATCGGTTAATCCATGAAGCGCATGAGAACCCTGGGGGTATCCTGGCGCAGAAAGTCCATGCCCAATCCTATACCGTCACGTTGTATGTATTGCTCAAACATTATGGCCTCACGCCTGTGTTCCGAATCAAGCCGCGCATCCGATTTCAACGTTCTAACTACGATAATCTCTCTTCGAGTGCACCGCTCCAGTATAGTCTTGATGACATCATCCATTTTGCGGAACTCAAACGGGGGATAGATCTCACAGAAAAACTTGACGATACAAAACTGGCAGAGATCCTCGGGGATGCCCCCACACTCGTTGAATTGGAGCAAGATCATGCCCTCCAACTTGTCTCGCAACGTGATGTCTCCCTTAGGAACCCGCCTTTCAAAACCAAGACGAAGGTCTTCGGGCAAGGGGAGGAGGGCGGTGTAGAAGAAGGCGGGATACCGATAGGTAAATTCCTGGACGCACTCAACCAACCGCAAAACACTGAGCAGATTTTCAAAGAGTTTTCCAGAGGTACTGACTTTGCACGCGACCTGCGTGAAGCACTCGATCCGCTTTCAAACTTTGAATTCCAATTCGGGCTCTATTCGCGCTACGAACGGCGCGATTGTGTTTTAAGTACTGAAAATCCTGAAAATAGTGGCAGCTACCGGGCCACATTTGACCCGTGGACCGCCTTGGGATATATTCGGACAACCGACGATACACAGCAGTTCCAGATACTGGGACACGAACGCGGCACGCGCTGGGAACACAAAATTATGCTAGAGGCACTTGATGCGCGCACATTAGACCGGCTTGCTAAACAGTTTCGCACACTCCGGCAGCAATATCTCATAGGGCGCGTCTTATCCAAAAGCCAGACCGCCCTCAATATCTTAGCACATCTCCGCGAAGCTCAACTCAATCATACCCCCGATTTTCCCTCCGGATACAAACTCAGCCTCGAAATCCGCTTAGCCGACAAGCGATTTTCCGTTATTCAACACCGACAAAAACTACGGCAGCTCTTTAACGGAAACGGCACGTATCAACTGCATCCGCTCAACGATGATATTGTTGAAAAGCATCAGAATCTGGCAAAGGGGGTACGGGACGGGGTTGTCTGGACACTTGATAATGTCAACCTTTTCACGGGATTCCCAACCGTCCAACAGAACGACGCAGGAATTCTTATCAACAGAACGCCCCCGCAAAACAAGTTTGTCGTCCGTTCTGCTGCAGAACTTCGGGAACGCCTCCCCAAAAACGGGTTTGAGAAATGTTGGAATGAGGTAGTTGACACAGGCGGCTATACAATCCTCAACAAAACCACTGGCAGAGGCTATACTGTTAGCTACGGGCATAGGGATACCGGCAGAACTCTAGAAGGCAACGTTACACAAGAGGGACGCACCCACTTCCTCTCTATCGAGTATCTCGGCACTGCACACACACACAGCAGCAACCCTGCACCGCAAGAATCAGCCCAAGCTCACCCCGGCTTTTTACAGCAATTCTTCAACCGGTTCAGGACTCATAACCAACAACCGGTCCCCGCGCAGATGCGCTCTCTCATTCACACTGAACAACACGTCTTGGCTGAGATGAAAGAACTGGCGCAGTTTTGTAAGCAGAAATTGGAGATCCCCTAACAGTAAAGGAGATAGTTACCATGCCTCAAAATAGAAAAGTCCTCATCACCGGTGCCGCCGGGTACATCGCCGGACGGATGCTCCCACAATTGCGACAACGCTACGAACTCCGCCTGCTAGACATAAAAAATACGAATCGAGCAGGAGAACCTGTCGACGGAGTTCAGATTGCCGAATTGAGCGACCCCGATAGAGATGCCTACCGACACCATTTCCACGGCGTTGATGCCGTCATCCACTGCGCCTTTAAAGGCGGCAGCTTTGAGAATGAATTCGCAAACGTCCAGATGGCATATAACCTCTATCAGACATGCATAGAGACCGATGTCCGACGTGTCGTTGTCTGTAGCTCCAACCACGCCGCTGACTACTATGAACGGCTTATATGGGCAGATAAGTGCGAAGTGGTTACACCCGACATGCGTCCGTTATCCGATAATTTCTACGGGTGGGCAAAAGAGGCTTATGAACACCTCGGCTTTGTCTTTGCTACCGGGCACGTCGATGGAAAGAAACTCCAGAATATCCAACTCCGCATCGGCGGACCACGGGAAACCGACATGGCGAATGCTTCTGCTGACGACTTAAAGCAGATGCACCGTGGACTCGGCGCATACCTGAGCACCCCCGATCAGCTACAACTTTTCGTTAAGAGCATTGAGACGGAAAACATAGAAGATGAAAATGGCATACCATTCCAAATCTTCTACGGCATCAGTGACAATTCGCATAAATTCTGGAGCATCGCCAATGCACGAAAAGTCATCGGATACGCACCGCGGGACAATAGCCAAGTCCGTTTCGCCAGCCGGCTCGCAGAATTATTGCAAGAGGCAAACGCTAACGCCTAAAACGAGGCACCTAAATTCACGTGGATCTTACCACGCAGGACAGATTCACCAGCGGCAAGCCCATAATTCAGACGGAGGATACCTCCACGCGATTCAAGGCGAGCCCCGAACCCATAGCCGACGCGGAGCCGCTCAAAAACCGAGGGACGTTCCACTAACGTCACTGCCCCCATATCTGTGAAAATAAAAACTTGGGAGGAACGTCCTACCAGAAAGCGATATTCTAACGAAGTATGCACGCGCCGCGGGCCAGAAAACCAGTCTTCATCATAACCGCGCAGTGTGTTCGCGCCGCCTAAATAAAACAATTCTGTTGGCGGGAAGCGCGTTCCCCAGGCCACCGCCCCGTGCAATCCGAGCGCCACCGTCTGATTCTGCCACGTCGGAAAATATTGCTGCAGCGAGAGCCAGACTTTCCGCAGTCGGAAATCACTGCGCGACACCTCAAACGCAAGGCTATCGCGCCGCCCACGAGTCGGATTCAAAAAATAGTCGCGCGTATCCCGCGTCAACTCAATGGTCAGACTATACTTTGTTCCCTTGTAGTGCGACGATGCGTCCAAAACAGACGCGACATCCGTAGGCAGCGCCGCGGAACGCTCAGCGTCCGGATTCGAAACTCCGACCGGCAATGCCCCGGAAACGGAAGGTTCAGGGCCCGCATCTAAAACTGTCGCACCGCCTGAAACAAACCCCGCCTCCGGAACGTTGAGGCGGATATACCCTACTGTCAACACGCCTTCAAAGAACCGCCCGAAATTCGCTTTCCCACTCAGCCTCGCATACTGCTCCTCGGACACCGCCTCAGTGTACGGATTGCGCTGGGCAACTGTCCCATATCCAACTCCAGCTGCTATCGGTTTGCCTGCTATCCACGGTTCCTCATACGCAAAACGCAACGTTTTCCTTAGACCTGTTTTCCAATAGAAACTCACTTGCCGCCCTGTTCCCAACAGATTGGTTTCGCGTGCCTCAAGCACCCCGGTCACCTGCGGTGCCGCATCTACATCCGAGGCCGGGGGCGCGTACCCGATGACACCACTCAGCCGTCCTGTTCGCGCCTCTGTCACACGCGCATGGAAATTAATCATATCGGCTTTCTCACTCGCCTCTAATACATTCGGATTGATGGAATAAAAATATCCTAAATTGCGCAACCGGCGATAACTTAGGTCAATCTTCCGCTGATCGAACCGTTCCCCCGATTTGACAAGTATTTCCCGAAGCACCACACGCTTTTTTGTCTTTTTCAGACCGGTCACCTTAACCTCGCCAATCTGAATTGGCGAACCCTTACGCACATTCAATTGGAAATCTACGCTACCGCGCGCTGATACAAACTGGAAGCCAGTCGGTTCCACCTCAACTTTTGGGTAGCCGTGCTCACTGTACAACTGCTGAATCCGCTCTATTCCACCTTCCAAAGCAGCTTGTGTAAACCGCGTCCCCTCGCGCAATCCGAGCACTTGCCGAATGTCGGTTTCAGAAAATCGTGGTGCAACTGCTGACTCAATCTTTAACGTCACCACGCCGACACGTACTTGTTTCCCCTCTACTATTCTTACCGTAATCGAGACTGGCTTTTCCTTAACGTTTCCCGTCTCTGCAGGCAGGGCATCCGGCGTGAGTTCAGCAAATACAAAACCGGCTTCACGATACGCAGCGAGGACGCGCTCAAAGCCATCTACAAATTCCTCACGTAGATACGTCTGTCCTGCTTGCAACCCGCACTGCTCTTCCAACTTCTTATCATTGAAGTGCACATGTCCTTCAAACCGGAGCTGCCTAAGCCGGTAGCGCTGCTCTGAAGCTTCCGCCTGCAACCCAACGCAGGGCAGCGGAAAATAAAAAACCAAAACTATGAAAAAAAGAAGTCGCAGTATCATATCAATTTCACCTTATAATTCATATCGTATCGTGTAAGAATAATCGCCCGAGCACGACACCTCTTTTCTGCTTGATTGGTGCTTCCGGTTTATAATCTGTGCATTTGTAGGCGGGCGATGAATTGCTTGTTCCCTGCCCCAAGGTGCCTCACATCCGGAATATCTCTTATCCGCCGGCAAATCCCTCAATCCTGATGAAATCAAACGAGTCTCGTTAGGATGTCGTGGGTATGCAGCAGGCATTTGCACGTCCGTTTTTTTCTAAAACGGGTGGTACAAGGCTTCGGATTTGCATCCATGTTTCAAAACGCGGTAAAAAGTTGTCAATCTCACAAAAAAGTGTTATAATATACTATGGAAACGCCTTTGGGTTCAGGTTTTGCTTCTCTCATTATACCATAGGAGTCCTCCGGCGCGCACATCTTTATTTTTTTTACACCGGGCTCACGTGATGTTTTCCTTTATAGCAAACTTCCTAGAAAAGAGAAACACAACGATGGAGTTACAGTATACCTTGGCAGCGGCGGCACAACTGAAAAAATAAGCCACGCAAAAACCGAGATTTGCCAGGGGACGCTTTCTAAATTTTTAAACCGAACTCACGTTCGGTTAAACTGAACTGAATTGAGAGGTGCATCAGGATGCGTTTTGAAAACAGGGTGGCTTTTGTAACAGGGGGTGGCGGGCCTCTAGGGATTGGCAGGGCGGCATGTCTTGCCTTCGCCTGTGAAGGTGCGTCCGTGGTCGTCGCTGGAGGCAGAAGTGCGGATGCCGTCGCTGCAGAAATTCAGCGTAACGGAGGCAAGGCAATCTCCGTACCGCTAGATGTTACCGTACCTGAGCAAGTCCAAGCAGCAATGGATACCACGGTAGCTCGTTTTAAACGGGTGGATATTCTCTTTAATAATGCAGGTATCCTCGGGCGTGAGCCGTTGTTTGAACTCAAACCAGAGCAATTTGATAAGGTGATGGCAGTGAACGTTAAAGGATGTCTGTTATGTGCACAGGCAGCCGCCAAGGTGATGATAGACACAGGTATACGGGGCCGGATTATTAATAATTCTTCGATCTTTGCAGAAGAATCACACGTTGGAGTTTTGAGTTATTGTGTGAGCAAAGCGGCGTTGAATCGGCTGACCCGCAGTCTCGCACTCGAGTTGCGTCCGTATGGCATTACAGTGAATGCGATAGCGCCAGGGGGCGGTGCGCCGACAGGCATGAATGCTGCCCAAAACCTACCCAAGGATGAAACTCTGCCCCAGTTGCCGCCTGTTTCACCGGATGCACCCCCGCTTGAACGCGGTGCGACTGTCTGGGACTATATCGGCGGTGTACTGTTTCTGGCTTCCGATGAAGCCGCTTATATTAGCGGAGAAATTATGACCATTGACGGAGGCGCGGTGGCACGCCGATAAATAAGGAGGCAATCGGTTGGGGTTTATTAGTACATTAGCACCTTATGGGCTCTTAATCTTTGAGTGGCTTAAAGAACACGGTTTATTTCTCGGCATTATCTCATCTATCATTTTTGTGGTGAGCCTCACCGGATGCGCAGCCGTTATCGCTTACCTGCCTTCTGACTATTTTATCCGCAAAAAACAGGTCCGTCGTATTAAGCAACCTGTTTTACGGGTGTGTCTAAGCTTGTTCAAAAACTTTCTCGCTATGATTCTTATTGTTGTAGGAATTATCCAAATCCCGTTACCTGGGCAAGGTATTTTGACAATTTTAATAGGGATTTTGATGAGTGACATCCCTGGCAAGCGGCGGTGGGAACGTCGTCTCATTCAAATACCTGCAGTGTTCAAAGGGGCAAATGGTATCCGCGCCTGTTTTAAACGCCCACCGCTCGTGTTAGAACAAAAGTAGAGTAATTGTGTTCTCGTCTACCGATCAAACAACCGCTTATGAATTTCCAACAGTCATTGGAGCTCTTTAATGGGTTCAACGTGGTCGTCGACGCGAAGGTCTATGTAACGGTCATTGAAGCCGCTGTAGTCCCCATTTTCGCGTACAACGAGTAGTGCCGCAGACTGCTGTCCGCGTCTATCGCCTCCATTTTCTTGCGCAGCGATGAGTTTATCAGCGAGTTCGCCTTGGGATTTCTCAAAGGCTTTCCGCATCGCCTTGACGACTGCTTCTCCGGCAAGAATATTGCCTTGGGCAGTATAATTTTTGCCTGATGCGGTGCCTGCCCACTCCTGGCATTTATCTCCGGTATAGTTTGCGATGTTGCCTTTCGCGTCCACGATGCCGACTTGCCGAGTTGCATGTCCCCCATCCGCTGCGATGAGACGTTCTAAGGTCTGTTCTGCCGAAAGCCCACTTTTAAGCCCTTCGGACCGCATGTGGTGTTTGCCCAAGATTGCGTTGCAACTGCTCCAACGCCTGCTTCTGCCCAAGGGACAACTGCACCGACAGCGAATAATTTAGATTGCACGGCAACCCCAAGGTCTCCGTTATCCGGTCGTATGCAACAATGGAAAACGTCGCGACGGGGAATGCAGGCTCAGAAACGGATAAAAATAGACTAAAGGGCAAAAAAAGCATCAGGTGCTCCTATGAGGCATATTCTGAGGTTGCTTGGACAGCGAGGGAAAAATAGCGTCCTTTACTCTTCTTCAAATCGGATCTTCATTGCAGCAGCATGCCCTTCTAACCCCTCTACTTCGGCGAGTTTAACAACAGCCGGCGTGACTTTCTCTAAAGCGGTTTTGGTGTAAGAAATAAGGCTGGTCTTCTTTATGAAATCGTCAACACTTAAGGGTGAAGCGTAACGAGCAGCAGTTCCGGTCGGCAGGACGTGATTGGGGCCCGCAATGTAATCGCCAACCGCTTCAGGCGAATAAGGTCCGAGCAAAACGGCACCAGCGTTTTGGATTTTCCCTAACCATTCCAGCGGATTCTCTACGTGCAATTCAACGTGTTCCGGCGCGATTTGATTGGTGAGTTCAACGGCTTCGTCTAAATTGGTGACAACAAACGCGACACCGTAGTTTTCTAAAGCCTGTTGAATCTGGTTTAGGCGCGGCAGATCCTCGGTTTGGAGCTGCACTGCGGCCCTGACCTGTTCAGCAAAACCGAGTGATTCGGTAAACAGGATTGCAGAACAGTCCGCGCTGTGCTCTGCTTGTGAAATCAAATCGGCGGCGATATAATCCGGATCGGCGGTGCTATCCGCAATGACGAGAATTTCGCTTGGGCCAGCCAGTTTATCTATATCGACATGCCCGTAAACCTCTTTTTTTGCAAGTTGGACGTAGAGATTGCCGGGGCCCACAACCTTGTCGACAGGGGGTATCGTCTCTGTTCCATAAGCCAGGGCCGCCACAGCTTGGGCCCCGCCACACTTATAGAGTTCTCGCACGCCACATTCAGCAGCAGCAACTACCATGTGTGGGTTAATCTGCCGATTCCGTAGCGGGCCCATACAGACAGCAATTTCCTCAACGCCACAGATGGTAGCGGGTATGACGTTCATTAGCAACGAAGACACGAGGGCCTGACTCACTGACGGAATACAGATGCCGACGCGTTTTAAGGGACGGATGAGATGCCCTAGAATAACGCCATCTGCTTCTGTAGACACCCAGGAAGTACGCAGCTGCTTTTGGTGGAACTTCTCAATGTTCTTTCTAGCATGGGTAACTGCTTCAATAAATTCGGAGGTTACCTCTAAATAAGCCTGCCCAAATTCTTCAGGTGTTACCTTGAGCTCTTTTGGAGAAAAACGTGGGGCATCGAGTTTTCTCGTATATCGTGCGACAGCTTTATCGCCTTCATTTCGTACGTCGCTCAGGGTGCGTCGTACTGTTTTGAAGATGCCCTCATCGGTTAACTTTCCTCTCGCCTGCAATTTTGTTAGGAAAGCCTTTGCTTCTGGCGTATGCGTTTGAAGTATTCGCAACATCGTTCAATAAGTGCTTCCTTTTCGCGGGTGTACTGCGTCCTGTTTAATCCGGCTTTGTGCTAAGCGGCGTTGACTCTGAGAATATCTGCGCCGATGTTGTTCAATTTTTTCTCAATTGCTTCGTAGCCCCGGTCAATGTGATAGACACGCGAGACTACGGTTTCGCCAACGGCAGCCATACCGGCAGCCACTAATACGGCACCAGCCCGCAAGTCAGATGCCATGACAGGGGCACCACTGAGACGCGCGCCACCGTGAATCAGGGCGCGCCTGCCATCCAGCATGATATTCGCGCCCATGCGGTTCAACTCGGCTGCGTGTATGAACCTATCTGTGTGCACCTTTTCAGTGATGACGCTGGTGCCTGTTGCGAGGCAGAGGAGCCCCATTAACTGTGCCTGCATATCGGTAGGGAACCCCGGAAACGGCGCGGTTGTCACATCAATCGCTCTGAATTCTCTGGGTGTTGTGACTCGTACACCCGAGTCGTCCCAATCCAATTCCACACCCGCCTCAATGAGTTTCTCCGCGACAGCGGGCAGCTGCTGCGGTGTGATGCCTTTGACATACACATCCCCGCGCGTAATTGCTGCAGCTGCCATAAAGGTCCCTGCTTCAATATCGTCGGATATGACGGTGTGTTCGGTGCCGCGTAACTGTTTGACCCCGTGGATTGTAAGTACGGAAGAGCCGATGCCCTCAATATTTGCACCCATCGCGTTGAGAAACCGGGCTAAATCGCTGATATGCGGCTCGCGTGCAGCACCGCGAATAACGGTGGTTCCCTCAGCCAAAGTCGCCGCCATCATTACGTTGGCCGTCGCACCGACACTCGGCCCGTATTGTCCAGTGAGGTACATTTCTGTTCCACGCAGCCGTTGCGCTTGCGCATAGATGTACCCCTTTTCCACCTGCACGTCTGTACCTAAGTTCTCCAAGCCGCGGATGTGCAAGTCTATCGGCCGGGGCCCAATCGCGCAGCCACCGGGGAATGAAACTTTGGCACGCCCGAGCTTTGCGACAAGCGGACCTAAGACATAGATGGACGCACGCATTTTCCGGACGAGCTCATAGGGCGCCTCATACTCCAGATGGTTCACCGGCTCAATATAGAGTGTCGATTTTTTTAGTTTCGTTGATGCCCCAAGACCTTCAAGCACTGCACATAGTGTTGCTACGTCTGTTAAATTTGGCACATTGTGAAGTACGCTGACACCATCCCCGAGAATCGCAGCCGCGACTGCGATAGGGAGCACAGCGTTTTTGCAACCGCTTACCGGAATTGTACCTTCAAGCCTTGTTGAACCCTTGACAATTAATTTTTCCATTTTTCATTCTCCTACGGATGCTTGCAATTTTAGACCACTATTGGTAAATCTTAACGACTAAAGATGGGGGCTTACCAGAAATGAGTCTATTTCCTTGTGAAGAATCAGGAGCTGCCAACGAGATTTACTCCGCACTTACAGCAGCATAAAACATCATAGTACTGAGTTATTCTAAAAACCTCTATTGCATAAACGATGCCAAACCTATCTTTGTTACAAATATAGTGGTACAAGGCACGTAAACATTTTCGGGTTGTGTCAAAATAGACACATGTTATTTTACCATTCTTTTGAAATCACATTACCTCTTGTCTTAGTGGAAACGCGACAGCCCTTTTTTCGCTCGCTATCAAACAGATAAGCAGAATTCATTTGCACTAAATCGGAATCTTTGATAAAATCTAATTTCAATTTCTCTCATTTTATGAGGTAAAGCAGATGGCAGACAAAACATATCGTATCGGAATTATCGGTTGTGGCGGTATGGGGCGTTCTCATGCCCGGAATTGGACAAGCACCGGCCGGGCAGAAGTTGTGACTGCATCAGACATCAGTGCTGATTCGGCTGCAAAATTTGCTTCGGAGTTATCGCTTCCGACACACTATACTGATTTTAACGAGATGTGCGAGAAGGAAACGTTGGATATCGTGAGCATCACGACCTGGCAGAGCGTGCGTGCAGAGCCAACTATAGCGGCTGCCGAGAGCGGCGTTCTCGGTGTAATCACTGAAAAGCCGATGGCCGCATCGGTAGGTGATGCACAGGACATGATGGACGTTTGCGAGAAACATGGCACAAAACTTGTAGTTGGACATCAACGCCGGTTCAGCCCGCAAAACTGCGAGGCCCGCCGACTGATACAAGAAGGCGCAATCGGCGAACCCCAAGCGATGCTCCGGCGAGATGGACACGGTTTACTGAATCGCGGCACGCACGAAATTGACGAGATGCGCTACATCCTTGGAGATCCAGAGCCGCTATGGCTCATCGGGCAGGTCGCACGCCGCACAGACCGGTGGGAACGGCGGGTCCGATGCGAAGATCTCTGCATGGCTGAAATCTGCTTTCAAGGCGGGATCCGCGGTATTTACGAAAGCGATTTGCCAGAGCCTGCACTGCGCGGGGATGTTGTTTACGGCAACGATGGGCAACTCCGCCGGGGTAGTGACGGCACAATTGAACTGCTCAACAGCAAAGCATCTGGATGGCAATCGATTAAACCGCGCCAGAGTGAACCGAATCAGTTTGACGAGATGTTAGCCTGGATAGAAGGCGATATCGACGAACATCGGAACGCTGGCAAGCACGGACTCTGTACAATAGAAATTCTGATGGCGATTTATGAATCGCTTCGTATCAAAAATGTGGTGACGTTCCCACTAACGACGCGGCCGAATCCGCTGGATCTGTTGGTTGAAGGCGGAACCTTGCCGGTGTTTGTTGAGGGACGCTATGACATTCGCGCACCGTTCCCCGAACAGAAAAAGTAGCGGTGCCACAAATGATGAGATGCCCCCTTTAAGGGCAGGCTTCCGAGCCTGCCCTGCCTTTGCTGAATTGTTCCTAAACTTAGACGCTAATCCGCTTTTAGCACGTCACCTCTTTTCCTTCGCTACCGTAAACCGCCATTCGTTCGGCGGTTGTTATCTCCTCGCAACTCCCAGGTTTGTAATGAAACTGGAGCGCACGGCGACGGGCACTCGAATGGTTAAACGGGCTACCATAGTCATGCACCACTACCATGATGGTAACTTATGAGGTGACGTGCTAATGATTTTCAGGAATATCCCCAAAGTTGTCTGAACCGCTCGCTTTTCTTAACCCCTAACTATACGAAAATTTTTGTCTACTGCAGCCCCATGAAGGTTGCTGTAATGTTCAATCCACTATAAATCTCGTCAAAGCCTTTTGATGTTTTGATTTTTAAAGACATTACCTAAGGAGTCTCCGACGAGATTTACACACGAGTACTCACGACATAAGCGTTGACGGTACGGAGAGATACGAAAAACGAGATTTACACAGGAGTTTCCAAAACATAACCCTTGATGGTACGGAGATATACAAAAAAGCGTACCAAATGATGCTTTTTGGGGAGATAAGATGTACAATTTGTCTCATCTAACATTTTTCACCTCTAAAACGACTTATTCCGTTATTTTTTGTTAAATGTGAAAAATCACGACGGTATTCACAGATTTTTAGGTACGCAGACAGAAAAATGAAAAAAAATTGTCCAAATTCCTAAAAATTCTGAAAAAAGTGCAAATTAGGTATAAACTTTTTTGATCTCATCTTTATACATAACTATAGAACAGAAAAAAGAAAAGACATTCGTATTGTGATTTAGTTGTTGTTTACACAAAAGTGGAAGATGTGGTAAACTCACCCATGTCTTTCGTAAACGAAGGAGGTTTCTGATGAACCGTTTCTTTTCTTACGCGATACTTTTTATCGCCATGCTCTGTGTAGGGCTGAGTTTTGTCTCAACGCACACCGAAGCCGCACTTGACATTCATTCAGGTTATGCTAACGACGTGCTCTCTCCGCAAGGTGACGAGCTGCCCTATACTTACGGTGAAGCCGTGGTAGAGAGTATGTGGACGAGTGGGCGTTGGGCGTATAGCACACACTCTATCTTCATCGGCAACTACGCTGGAGGCCCGTTTGGCCCACAAGATATTGACTTTGATGTTACCTACGTCTGCGAAATCAGGGGTACTAATCGTTTGGAGAGAGTTTTCGAGCAGTCGGTAAAAATCTTAGCGCCTTACTATGACGTTGGTTGGGTAGATGCAACCTGGTCCGACAGCAACCGACAACTGTCTGTGCGGCGGGATGGGCTCCCTAATGAAGAGTACACTTTTGCCGCGTATACCGAACTTGATGCGAGAGATGCCGCTCGCGTTCGGGATTCAGCGACATGGCGGGCAGAATATTTAATCATAATTAATCCGTTTTGATGCCTTGAGATGCCACACTTGAGGGGGAGCTCGCTCCCCCTCTCACCGCATAAGGAGATTCGTATGAAACTTTTTTTCGCCCTGATGTTCGTGTTGCTTTTTGCTGCAACCGCATCTCCAAAAATTGTGTTTTATTCCGAGCGTGATGGCAATAAAGAAATTTACATCATGAATGATGATGGCAGCCACCTTCGCAGAGTCACGGACAATCCCGCGGCAGATCTCCGTCCCTTATGGGCACCAGATGGACAGACCATCGCATTCCAGCGCGGTAGCTACACACCGGACGGTAGACAAGTCTCAGATCTTATCCTCATCAACCCAGACGGTAGCAACGAGAGAACTTTAGTAAACAACGATGAAGCGTTTTCGTCTGTGTATCCCGCTTTTTTCATGCGAGAGGGAAGGGAACTTGCAATTGCCAGATGGGACCTGAACGCGCTCACTTTACGGCTTTTCTTCATGGATGTTGAAAGTGGTGTGACACGCCCACTCCGAGGCGTTGAGGATATAACAGATGCAGACATCTCCCCAGATGGCCGTTTCATCGCCTTTTCAAAGACACCGAGCTTTGAAAAGAACATCCACCTCGTCGCACCAGATGGACGCGGAGAGAAACCCCTCCTGCCACCTAATGCAGACCCCGATGTCCTACTCCTTCGCTTCTCTCCGCGCTGGGCACCGGATAGTAAACGCCTGATGTTTGTTGAAGAATGGCTTGATATTGTAGAGAAGGAAAACGAAGAGGGCCCTTTTATTGACTTTGTTGTCACAGAAAACAACCTGCTCATCTACCACATTGGCTCGGAAAAGACAGAACGCTTGCCGCTCCCACACGGGTTTCGCACGGCGACATCTTGTTGGATGAACAATAACCAGATTCTCTTTGCCGCAGATACCACAGGTTTGATAACTAAAGTGCATGGCAACTACGACATTTACCACTACAACCTTACAAGTAGAACGCTGACGCAGCTCACCACACATACTGCAGCAGACAAGTCTCCTCGATGGATAGCCGGCACGCTTGAGGTGTCTGCAAAACAAAAAAAAACAACGCAGTGGGGAAAAGTGAAGGCCGACTAGATTGATAGATGAAGAGTACACTTTTGCCGCTCGCGTTTCGGATTCAGCGACGTGGCGGGCAGAATATTTAATCATAATTAATCCGTTTTGATGCCTTGAGATGCCACTCGTTTTTTAAGAGCACCGCGCCGGTGCTCAGAAACAGCAGTATGTTCAGAAAAATCAAGTAGGCCAAATCCGAGAAAGTACCGCCGATAGCGGCGTTTCCCCACGCAGTGCCACTGGTAAAGACAGGCATGCCACTTAAGTCCAGCGGTTCCACGTCACTCCAATTTTTCGGTGTGATGTTTGCTATAAAGGCATCTTCGTCTGACTTTACGAATCCAGCTTGTGAGGGCATATCGTTGATATTGACTCGCGTGAACCAGTTGCTACTTGAGAACGCCCCTTGTTCCTGCTTTTTGTATATTTCAGCCCCATCAACGCTTAGGTATTGACAGCCCGTGTGAAAATCTCGTCGGAGACTCCTTAGGGAATGTCTTTAAAAATCAAAACATCAAAGGCTTTGACGAGATTTATAGTGGATTGAACATTACAGCAACCTTCATGGGGCTGCAGTAGACAAAAATTTTCGTATAGTTAGGGGTTAAGAAAAGCGAGCGGTTCAGACAACTTTGGGGATATTCCTGAAAATCATTAGCACGTCACCTCTTTTCCTTCGCTACCGTAAACCGCCATTCGTTCGGCGGTTGTTATCTCCTCGCAACTCCCAGGTTTGTAATGAAACTGGAGCGCACGGCGACGGGCACTCGAACGGTTAACCGGACTGCCATGATGGAGTAAGCCGTGCCAGAAGAGACAGCCACCCGGTTTGAGAGGCACCATCGTATCGCGTGCAACTGGGACATCTGTATCGCAAATCTGCCAATCGCGCCGTTTGAAATGAATCCTGGGACCCTCATTATGAGAACCCGGGATGATGTGCAGGCAGCCGTTTTCAGGCGTGGCTTCGTCAAGCGCTACCCACACCCCTACGACTGTCGTGCCGAAAGGGACATTAAAATAGGCACAATCCTGATGCCACGGCTTTTCAGAACCGAATCGTGGCGGTTTCACTAACGCCATATCCTGGAAAAGTTCAGGTGCCTCGCCCATCATTTGTTCAAGGGTACGAAGCAGTCCTGCATGTGCTGCCATGGCGTTCAAGCGAGTTCATGATCAACAAATCGGAAAATTTTTCGGATTGCATCCCGACGTTCATCAGGGGCCATCTCGTTTTTACGTTTGGCGAGAGACGGTTCAAATTGGATTGCCCGGAAATCAGGACAGTTTCCATCCATCAGATAAACCATACCAGCCAAAGCGTCATCAACTTCCTTTTCACTAAAGGCATCGTGGATGACGAGATAGCCGTGCTGATGGAAGTGTTGGATGTCAGCCTCGGTTACGGCTGAAAATCCACCACGCATCCCTTCTGCTACTGTATCAAATCTATAAAGTTCCGCAGGATAAGGGATGGCTGATGTACTCTGTTCGCTTGCTGCTTCGGAATTCATAAAATACCTCCCAGTGGATTGTGAGTAAAAGGGAAGGGAAGTTCTCCCCACAAGCAGGGAGGAATCCCCTTTCTTTTCTGTCCTGACGGACAGAAAAAAAATACCTATCTTGCAACTTTCGGCTGTGTTAGTGATACTGCCAATGAATCAAGACGGAATGCGCGTATGGCATTCGACTCACCTGAATTTTGGTGTCGCTATCTTACTGACTCAACATTATAAGCTGCATCCTTAGATCTCACCCCGGCTCTCCTGTTCAAGCAGGTCTAAGAAATCGTTAACGCGGTTAATAGCTGCTTGGGCACGTTCGCGGGCCGATTGACTTTTCTCTTCTTCCGACAGCCAGCACCGTCGTTGCGGAAGCCATTCCGTTTTTAGAGAACTAAGTTGATTTAGAAAATGCGGGTCCGCTGTCTCACTAACAAAATACTCTATCACACCGAGTAACCCGTACTTCCGATTTACCTCCATATCCTCTAATTCACCTACCATGTGGGCAAAGAGTTGTTGATTCCTATCCTGTCTTGCTTGTGCAACCTCACGTGAGGAAGCGGTAAGCAGTTTATCTACAAATTCCTGCTTAGAGTTAATCCACCTCGGTAGGTTCCTGACGTAGTCTTCCAAATCGAAATGCCCCCGCTGCAGCGCGAAGTGAGCATGGATATGAATGTTACGGAAGAACGCCGTATATCCAACATTTGGATCCATGGTATCCGCATCATAGAGAATTTGATTCTCAATGTTCCCATATAGAAGTTTAAAATCTTCGGCAGTCAGATTCATCGGTTTTAGATGGGCCAACACAACGGCTGTTGCGGCTTCCACGAACTCGCGCTCAAAGTCGTACATCGCCAATATATTTTCCGTAATCACAGCACCGGACTCATGATGCACTTTTCCATGGAGGTTGTGCTTATTGTACAGTTCAGTAACGACGTTCTGTCCACTTGGAGTGAGCACCTCGTTTAACCAGAAGCCGTTGTGGTCCAAAATCCGCTTGCCGTTGTCGTCTGTTAAGATGACACCGTCGTAACGTTTGGTGATGTCATGTAACGTCCCAGCGACTTCAAGTAACTTGACATCACCACCCTCACGTTTTCCCAGTTCCATGCTCAGCGCACGGACGCGGAGCGTGTGGTTCCAGGTATAGTGCCGCCATTGAAAGCCGACGCGGTTGTGTTCCCAGAGTTCAAACGTTTCATTCACTAAGGTTTCCAATTCATTCAAAACTTGAGCGTAGTTCATATTTGAATGTTTTTAACCTCCTGTTTTCAGAGACTTTCTCGCCGTTGTCGTATTTTTAAGCACCTTTGCTAAGCGGTAATTGCCGCAGTTCTCCTATTAGCGATTTCGAGTCTTGAAGTTAGGCGAACCTCAGCCAATTCATGGCTTATTGCCGTATGTGACGCGAATGAGTGACAACCCGTGCGCAGGTACCGACGGCCCAGCCGCTGCCCGATCCTTTGCTTTGATGATCCGACGGAGCTCCGCTGGCACGTTTTCGCAATTCACATATTTGAGTATCGTGCCGACAATAGCCCGAACCATCCCTCTCAGAAAGGAGTCTGCCTCAATTTCAAAATAGACGTGTTCGCCTGCCTTCCAGCAAGCTGCCTCATAAATTTCACACATAGGATTTAAACGATCGCTTCCAGTTCTTCGGAAAGCGGAAAAATCCTGTTTGCCTACAAGGTTTGCGCACAGAGCGTCAGCTCGCGAAATATCAATAGTTTGTGCCGGATAGAAGTAACACCTATGGCGCGACAGTGCGGACGGATACGCACGATTCAAAATTGTATACCGATACCGCCGGCTTGTCGCACTGAAACGAGCGTGAAAGTCCGACGGCACCTCCGTTGCTGCAAGGATAACTATATCCCTTGGCAGAATAGTATTGAGCCCTTTCTGAAAAGCGACAAGAGGTATCTCCGGTCTCGCATCTATTTTTTCTTTCTCACTCCCCACAGTAGTCTGTGCTAGATGGAAGTTAGCAACTTGCCCTTCAGCGTGAACACCTGTATCAGTCCTACCAGCCCCAATAATTTGGACACGCGTTTTGGTTAACTTGCTCAGCGCATCCTCAACGGTGCCTTGAATTGTTGGCTGGTTAGGTTGTTTCTGCCATCCGTGATAATTGGTTCCGTCATATTCAAGTACCAGTTTGATGTTCCGCATTTTTTATCGATACGCAGTTTATCACATTCAGCATTCAGTGTCAAGTTTTTTCGGAATCAAAAAAGTGCCCGTGGTGTGCGAATTGGGCTATCGCGAAGGTTCAAATTTGAGTGGCTATGAAAAACTAACGGATTCGGTATCTTAATTGCCCCTCTGTTAGGGGCACTATCCTATTTCTTTATCGCGCCAAACGTTACGCCACGTAGTAGATGGCTCCGCATCAAGAACGTGAAAATGGCAACCGGCAGTAGAAATACGAACGTCGCAGCAGCGATTTTGCCCCAATCCATACCCGTTGAACCTGTCGCACTCGTAATTGAAGGTGGAGCAGTTGCAGCCCTGCCGCCGACTTCGGTTAGGACAATCGCAAAAGCGAATTCGTTCCACGCCGTAATCAGACAGAAAACCGCTGTTGCTGCCATGCCTGTAACCGATTGCGGCAGGACGACTCTCAGGAAGGTTTGAAACCTTGTGTAACCATCAACGAGGGCAGCATCCTCATACTCCGTTGGAATCTCATCAATAAACCCTTTCATGAGCCACACTGCAAACGAAACATTGAAGGTAGTGTATAGCAAAATGAGACCGAAGTGCGTATCTCGTAAGCCCAGAGCACTATACATCAGATATATTGGAATCACGACAACCACGGGCGGCAGCATGCGAGTACTCAGAATAAAAAATAGCAAGTCATCTTTGCCCGCAATATTGAATCGGGAAAAGGCGTAAGCGGACAGTGTGCCTAACCCTACTGCCAATATAGTACTTCCACCAGCGATGATAACACTATTGAACAATTGGTAGAAGTACGCAGAACCGTTGTTTGCTAAGACAATACAGACTGCAATTGTGGCAAAAAGGGTCGGCCCAACAAAGGCGAACCGCAGCTTTCCTGTATCCGTCGGTTCCTTGCGTTTCCACAATACACCCAGCGAAGACGGTAAAATCAGTCCGTATGTTACAAGACAACAGACTATCAAGGACCAGAATTGGAATCGGACATCCGCTTGAAGGCGTGTTTGAAGTGGCGGCAGACTAAAAAAACTATACAGACACGTTACAACAAAAATACCGTTCCAGGCTAAGCCGATGTGCCTTGCCTGCTTCGACAGTGTGTCCACAATGCCATGTTGCCGGTTTTCTGCATTATGACGGACAAGTGAAAAGAAGGCAAATAGCAGCAGGCCCCCGACAGCTTCTGCTATGAAGAGATAGGTTACGCCTGGCACAGCCGCAGCATCTATTAACTTTTGATAATTTTCCAAAGATATCTGGAAAATAAACTTCGGGAGTTTGGTATGAATATCCGCCGGGGCTTTCAATGAAGTCGCCAAAATCCAGTAAATCGGAGTGATATAGATAAGCATCACAATGCCTACGAACGCTAGAATCAGGTAGTGTACAAAATTCTTCCGATTTTTTGGTCTGCTCTTTCTAGGGTGCCGGTTTCGCATGAATATTCCTTGTGAATGAGAGTCAAAGTGAATTTGTTTAGAGGAATTTCCTATAGCTTCCGGATTAGTTATCTCGCTTGACGCGATTGAGATATTTTACGTAGATATTGCTAAGTGCGACAATAATAACCAGAAGTAGATAAGCCATTGCACACGCTTTGCCTGTGTTGAAATTCCGAAAAGCGAGTTTGTAGAGGTTCATCGACACAGTCTCCGTAGCAGTAGCAGGGCCACCTTCGCGAGTCAGTACATAGACGATGTCAAACATTTTGAACGCATCCATGGTTCGGAATAAGAGCGCTATCAGTAAGAGTGGCGACACTAGCGGCAGCGTAATCCATCTGAACTTGAACCATGTGGAAGCCCTGTCAACATCAGCCGCTTCATAGAGGGACTTGGGGACGGCGCTCAATCCGGCCAATGCAATCAGCATCATAAATGGCGACCACATCCACGTATCCACAATAACAACTGCTAACATGGCTATCTTCGGGTCTGTTGTCCAGCCGATAGGTGAGTTAAGGAACGGACTGAGGAAAAAATTAAGTAATCCAGCATTATCGGAGGCGAGGATATTTCGCCAAAAAAGGCCAACGACGACTGGCGATAGCATCATGGGTAGTAGCAGCAGCGTTGTCACAAACCCTTTATATCGGAATTCGCGATTTAATAAGAGAGCCAGTCCAAACCCAATCACAAATTGGGCTGCTACAGCTAAAATCACAAAGTAGGCTGTCGTCTGAAAATAACCCCAGATATCCGGGTCTGCGAGCAGGCGTGCGTAATTTCGCGTACCGATAAACCTCGGGGCTGTCGGCATGGAGGCTTTATATCTATGGAAACTTAGATAGAGGGACCACAGCAACGGGAAGATATTCATCAAAATGAGCAGAATCATAGTCGGCATGATGAATGCCATTTTCACTTGATAGTCGCTCATACCGCGTGACGGCGGGGTTAAGGCTTGCTGCATGTTTCGTTGGCAAATATATTTTATAAGATGAGGTTACGGTAGGACGCACGAAAGGCATGCGTCCCAACGTAACCTATAGCTCGATTGAAGTCATTAATCAGCGAGAACAAAGTTATTCATCGTAGTAACCTGCATCCTCAAAGATTTCCTCGTGCTTTCGTGCAATTGCATCTAGCGCTTCCTTCGGGCTCTTCAGTTTGGAGATGGCTGCACTCCAATTCGTCTGGCAGGCCTCAAGTAGTTCCGCGTATTCGGGGACCGCCCAAAAATCTCGTAGATAGGGGAAGCTTGCAGCGAACGCCTCATTATATGGAGTCGCTTTCCGGAAGGCATCTGATTTTAATATCTCTCTATGTGGGGTAAAACCACCAAGACGTGCCCATTTTTCCTGAACAGATGTCTGCATAAACCATTTCATATACTGCTTCGCAATATCCCGGTTTTTAGAGTAAGAGGAAATCGACATTCCTTGGCCCCCGATGCTGATATAGTGCCCTTTAGGACCGGCAGGCGCAATAAAGAACCCACTTTTATCGTGAGAAGTCGGATTCGTTTTCGCATCCACCACCCCGGGGAAAAAAGCGAAGTAATTCATCGACATCGCCACCTTTCCTGAAGTATAGGCATTGAGTGTCTCTTGCCAATAGTAGTTCGGCGCATCTGGCGGAGCAAATTGGAGCAAATCCGTATAATATTGAAGTGCCTGAACAGAATCTTCGGTGTTAATATAGCCTGCAATTTTGTAGTTTTCTGCGTCGCCATAGTTGCCACCGAAACTCCACATTACTTGTTGGAAGCCCATTGTGATGCCGTCGTATTCTTTACTATACCACGTCGCAATGCCGTAGAAGTCTTGCTCCGGACGCGTGAAAAACTCAGCCACATCACGGAGCTGCGCGTATGTCTTCGGCGGCCCAAGGGGATAGCCATACTTCGCTTGGAACGATTCCATCTCTTTCGCATCTTCAAACAGATCTTTGCGATACACGTAACCAGCCGCATCCACTTCTGCCGGCAGTGCCCAGTACGTTCCCGAACCTTTCGGATATTCTGCGAACGCTGTCATAGCAGGACGGTAGATAGAATCAATATCAATGTTGGTGTTAATCCAATCCGTGAGGTCAAGGTAGTGCCCGCCTGCAGAATTTCTGCCGAGCCACTGACTATCGCCTATGACGATGTCGTAGAGGTCGCTTTTGCCTACGAATGCGGTGAAAACCTTATCTTGGAAACTGCTCCATGGAATTTTAACGACATTCACCGGAATCCCCGTTTCTGCCGTAAAGTCTTTGGAGAGTTCCTCTAAATAGTTCGCAGGATCCCATTCTGCCCACACAATCGTTAAAGATTGTTGGGCGTTAGCAGGCTGGCTGATAAACGCCAACGCGAATATCAGGACAACAACTAGACTTATGTGAACCTTTTTCATGTATCAAACTCCTTTCATTGGGAGCACTGCTCCCTCCTCATTAAAAACGGTGGTGCCACAGTTTTTGTGCCCGGTAACGGTGCATATTTAACCAAAGTAGCAACATTAAACGCACGTCTACCGGTTTTAGTGCTAAAAGAATTATAGCACATTTCAAGATTTTTTTGCAAAATCTTTTTTCGTCACATGGAGCGATAATGCAACCTTGGGTGTGAGACATCACACGCCATCTGGTATCAGGTGAGACTTTAAAATATGCCGAACCCTAAAACAAGCCGGATAGTACCCAAGAAAATTGCAACAGCACAACAGATGAGTCCAGCAACCGCTAACTCTTTCTGGGCTGATACGATAACGGCAAGGATGCTAAAACAGAGGCCAAGCCCAGCAAACGGAATGTTAACGTAGTTGAATGCTCCAAGGCACGGAATAACGCCAAACAACATTCCCAAAATTGCCAGAATTCCCCACACCAGGCTGAGAACGGATAATAGATTCATAGTAATTCTCCAGTCAAAAAAGCGGTTTTAGCAAAACGGATACCTGGATAGCAACTAATAATTGCCAAGAAAGTATTCATAACAAACAAAGAATAAAGAACAGTGCTTAAAGGATTCAAGCGATTTGCCTCCGTGAATCGTCCTTTTGAAATAGCGTAGAAGGCACTGCTCATCCCACAAAATGCACAAGGTTTGTTGAATTGTCTCTGCCATTCACATTCTGGGATGAGCTGCGTTAAGTGGTGTTGCGGCAGGACAAAAGGGACAGCAAGCACGATAAAAACGCCCGCACTCACGATGTACCATATACAGAGTGCTACTGCCTTTAATGCTACGATTTTTTGCAACGTTTTACGTTTCAGCATCAGCACTGCTCTGTTCCTCTGCCTGTTTCAGACTGATAGCCCCACCCATGCATCGCAGCTTGAGAAGCGGGCCTCCGCCATTAATAGTCCCTTGCAATTGCCCGGCTTTAACAGGCTCTTCCCCGGCTACATCAAATTGCGTGGTCATTCTGGTGCCGAGGCCTTTGGCATCAACAGTTACGCCAATATGCGACATGAGTGACACATCTATACTACCGCTGGTGGTTTCTAAAGTCCAATACGGGGTTCCCTGCTGCATTATCTGTGGTTGCTTTAACATCTGTGCGCGAATAGAACCCGCAGCGACTGTCGCTGTAACTTCCCCCTCGTTTTCTATCTCGACATTTCCACCGTAGGTTTTTACATCAACAGCGGCTTTGCAGGCATTGAGAATGATGTTGCCCCCCGAAGTTCTGCCGGAGATAGCCCCATCAATCTCAACAAAACGGAGATTTCCGGCAGCGGTTTTAGCGTTAACATCGCCGGTGCCAGCCTTCACCTGAACATTTCCACCCGACGTTTGGACATCCACCTTGCCATTGTAGCTGTTAATATGAATGTCGCCAGCAGCAGCTCTCGCAGTGAGAACCCCGTCCACATTCTCAAACCAGAGCCCACCGGCCGACGTTCTAGTATTCACGGTGCCTTGTATTGATGCCACTGAAAGACTACCACACGCTGTCTTTAAATTAAGATCATAACGTCGCGGCACAGTGATTTCAAATTGAACGTCTAACCGGTCAATTACTCTCTTCCACTGTGTACCCTTGAATGTCGCTTCAATCTTAACATCTGGCGTATCGTGTTCGATTTTGACATCAAAGTTTTTGAGGATATCGCCCGCGCGCCGGTCCGCTTTCAACTGTGCGCTACGACGTACCCGCACCTCAACTTTGTTACTATCCGCCGGGTGAATATCAATGTCTCCCAGGTCTGCATCAACAGTTAAACAGCCTCCAGGAGCAACGTGGAAGTCTTCTTCTATGTCAGCCAAGGTACTCTCGGTTAAAAAATCTGGTACCGATTTGCGAATCAACTCACCAATTTTCCCTTCATTCAGGCCTTCAAGGTTTTCCAAGAACCGTCTCCGCAAAAAACCACTCATCCAATTCTTCGAATCGTGCTCAGTGGCTAATGCCTCGCTAAGGTATGCAGTGAGTTGCTGGTATGCGAGACTAATTTCGCCAAAAGATGCGTCAGCCTCTAGTGGTTCAAAGAGGGCTTTCGGTATAGCATCTAGGTCGTTGAGTCGCGTCAGCGCCTCATTAAATTGAGCAATGCATCGGTTTTCACCGTGCTTGAAAGTTCCAGTGAGCACGACACTCTCTACAAGTTTAGCGGTATGCTCCAACATGTGAAAAAGGCCACGCAGCTCCCTCTGTCTCTGCTCTTCCATAATACACCTCATCTCTTTTTACTCGTCTAGTTCTCCGTATCCCTGTTCTTCTAAGAGGACCTTGAGTCTCTCTTTTGCTTTGTGTAACCGCCACTTTATAGTCGTTAAGGGAAGAGATAAAAATTCAGCCATCCGTTTTTGTGGCATTTCTGCCCAATAATAGAGTTGTATCACCTCTCGATATTCATCAGGAAGTTCGAGAATAGCTTCTTGGACAGCTTGCTTAAGCAATTTGCGTTCAAAAATCTGAGCCGGATCTTCCGCTGTCGTGTCTGATTCTCGGTGTAAGTGCGGCTCCATATCCTCCTGTAGTGCGTATCGACTCGCTTGTTTGTGGAATCGCAAGGCACGGTTACGCGTAATTGAATGGAGCCATGCACCGAAACGGTTCAAATTATTGAGCCGTGGTAAAGCCTCAAAAGCAAATAGGAAGGCATCTTGCACAACATCTTCCGCATCGTTAGGATTCCGGACAATCTGTTGTGCGACAGCGAGCATCGCACGCCGGTAACGAAGGACTAATACGTCAAACGCATTTGTATTCCCTTCAAGTGCGGCGAGGATTAATTCGGCATCGGTCGCGTTCGTTAATTCTTCGGCAGCCATCAACGTCTCCACCCTGGGTTCTCCAGAGGCACCGTAATTTGCTTTTGTAGATTAGAGACGGTTCGTGCGAAAAGGATAGTGAAAAATGCATGCACTCATCGCACGGGGCATCTAGCCTGGTTTATAGAACGTCACGAGACAGCCGCCAACTGCAGCGAGTAATATCCCGACAACGAATTGCCAACGCACGGTGCCCCAGCCGCCCGGCGGCGGATGCATCAACGTCGCAACGATTGCGTTGACGATAGGCGCACCTGCAAACACGATAGACATCACCACAGCAGGCCGCCCGCCTGCCCCAAACGCCAATAGAACCCCAAACGCACCGATCGCACCCACAAGCCCGGCCAAGAAAGACCAGGATACACCACCGCTTGTAAACTGAAATTCCGCTTTGTTAACAAGCAACATCATCGCAGAACCGATAACAGCTGTCAGAAGATAGGCAATACCGACAAACAGAAACGCTTTATAACGGCCATGCACGACATCTGCCATGGATATCTGCCCTTTGTGGAGAAAAACACCGTAAAGTCCCCAGCTTGTCACGGTCATAATCGCAAAAATTAACCATGTTTTAGACATAATTTTGTTCCTTTTTTGTTCAGAAAAAACGAAATGCCTCCGCTTTTTACTTAGATTTCACAGAACATCTCTTTGCTGTGCCTCTCTCTAATCTTTACAGATACTTTTTAAACACGCCCAAGAGTTGCTCCGCAACCTTCTCATCACTAAATTTCTGATGAACGTTGATTTTTCCGCGCTCTCCGAGGTGTCGCCGCCGAGCTTCATCGTTAAAGAGTTCAAGGATACCCTCAGCAATCGCATCAGCGGATTCCGGTTCAACCAAAATTCCGCCCCCAGTTGCATCAATCATTTCCGGAAAAGTGCCGTGCCGCGGTTGAATGGCGGGCACACCGTTCGCTAGTGCCTCTAGGATGGATAGCCCCTTCGATTCGCGATAAACAGTCGGAACAGAGAAAACATGTAGACGGTTAAGGAAGGCAATTTTCTGTGTACGGGTCACCTCGCCGTGATATACAAACGAATCTGCATAACCAGCTGCCTGGATTTTATCGTGGAGCTCCTCAAAATACGGTTCATCTTTCTTACCTAAGTACCCGGCGACATGGAGATGGATAGTATCTGCCCCGAGTTCCCGCGTTAACTTCTCAAATGCTTCTACCAAAATGTGTAACCCTTTTTCTGGGCAAATCCGAGCCAAATAGCCTATGATGAAAGCAGGTCGCTCAGCTTTTTCAACTTCAGCCCCATGCCCAGCCAAATTTAAACCGAGCGGGACTACATCAATTTTGTTGACAGGAACCCTAAGATAGACATCACCCATAAATTCAGCATAGTATTGACACGGCGCAACAAATCCATCCACATCTGCAGCGCGTTCTGCTAGGAGGATTAACGCCTCAGACTTGTACGGTTCAATCAAGTCTTGCAAGAAGATATCTTCGCCTTGTAGGGCACAGACAACTGGCACTTCTAACGCATTTTTAATTTCTCTCGCGAAACCGACCAGCATAGAGTTTGTCAGATAAACAATATCAGGTGCATTATACTCCTTCAGCCACTGGACTAACTTCGCTAACTCCTTCTTCTGGTGGCCGTTTTCGCCTTTAAGCATTGAAACGGTAAGTGCACCGAGATCACTCGCATCAGTAGCACCACTGAAGCGGGCCAAACTGTTCAACAAACTTGGGCTATCAAACAGTCTATCAACGGCCCACGGCGTATGCCGAAAAAGCGAGAGTTTTTGTTGGAGATAAACGTTAATCCCACCAAAAAAGACACGATCCATACTGACATTGGTTTCATCCGTTCGGGTCGGTGTATACGTCGGTATCAACTCAACTTTATGCCCCTGCTTCTTAAGGGCCTTCGCAACCATATTGTCATGGATGCAGCTACCGCAATACATCCCCGCGGCACCCGCAGTAATATAAGCAACTTTCATGTTTTTTTGGTTTTCCTATATCTGTTCCCAAATATGTTTACGTTGATGTCGGAGCTCCTAATAGATGTATAAGCTGCGCTTTCACTCCGTATAACTTATGAAGGCAGACGCTTTTTTTGCCAATTATAATAAAAAATTGCCGTACTTCCAAGCACCGCTAACGCATATAGCCACAGAAACGGCATGGAGATAGGAGTAAAAAAGAAAATTATGGCAGCAATGAACAGAAGAACTCGCTCCCACAAAGAGAGAACATTGAAAGCATATCCAGCAATGCTCGACGCAAAAATAACAGTGCCGATTAAGGTCGGGGTAAGTTTTTGGGAGACAGCCCACAATCCAGGATTGCCTCCATCTGTACTCAGCCACAGCAGCTCCGGACGCAGGACAAAGGCGTAAGGCAGTGCAAATCCTACCAGTGCAAACCTGAATGCTGCAAGCCCGGTTGACATTATTCCTGAATTAGCAATTGCAGCAGCCGTATAGGCTGCTAAGGCAACAGGCGGCGTTACCATCGACATCATCCCGAAATAGAAGATAAAAAAGTGTGCAGCCAGAGGGACTACCCCCAAGTCAAGCAACACCGGGCCTACCAAAATTGCCATCAGAAGATAACAGACAGAAGAAGGCAGCCCCATGCCCAGAATAATTGTTGAAACCATCAGCAAGAGAAGTGCCAATATTAAATTTGTCGCAGCGAGCGGTAACAGCGCCGATGGCAATTTGCTGCCAATTCCGGTTAAGGTCACAACGCCTAAGATGATACCCACACAAGCGGCAGCGGCAATCAGTGAGACACCGCTCTCGGCCGCGCCTACCATCGATTTTAGCCCCCCTTGCATCCCGATGCGGGTCTCAGCATGAAAAAGACTGATACCTAACACAGCCAACAAACTCAAACTGACCGCCCGAAACGCTGTAGCTCCCAACAGCAAGAACCCGATTAGTGTCACAAAGGCGGTAAGAAAGACAACGCCCTGCATGCGGTTGCCTGCAGTTGTCCGTGCGGACGCTCGCTGATTCTCTAGTACATCCGCTTGTGGTTTAGATGCTTCAATCCGCTTCGCATAAAAATGGACGATGCAGAGCAGCGCCGTATAGTAAAGTATCGCTGGCAGTAACGCAGCCTTAATAATTGCCAAATACGTAACCGGAGGACTCACAATTTCCAGCATCATGTACGCACCTGCACCCATAATCGGCGGTACTAATGCGCCCCCGGAACTTGCAGCCGCCTCAATACCGCCGGCGATCGGCGGTTGAAACCCGGCACGACGCATCAACGGTATGGTAAAAGTCCCGGTCGTTGCTGTGTTAGCCACAGCCGAACCCGACAGAGAACCCATCATCCCGCTGCTTAAAACTGCAACTTTCGCAGGACCGCCCGCGCTTGTACCGAAAAGCCGCCTCGCCAGCGACAGCACATAACGCGTCGCACCGGTCCCTGCCAACACGGCCCCAAACAGCACGAACAGAAAAACATACGTAAACATGACGCGCAGCGCAATACCGAAAGTACCTTGGCTCTGAAGGAACGTCTGACTAATGATACGCCGCAACGAATAACCCCGATGCGGGAAGAGCCAATCCGGCATAAACTGCCCCAGGCCAGCGTAAACGATGAAAGCGAGGGCAAGGCACATCAGGGTCATGCCTACTGTCCGACGCGTCGCCTCTAAGATGCAAATCAGACCGAACGCACCGATCAGGTAATCGAGCGGATGTTCCGCCGCAGCACGGTCCCCGAGCGATTTACCATTTATCCATAAGCCTTCAAAGAGCGGCTCCGTCTGAATCAGCACATAACCGAAGCATAAAATAACACATCCTGCTATACTCACATCTAAAACTTGACAAATCCGATTATCTGCTACCCCTGGATGGACGGGATATTTTATAAACACCAAAACCAATCCCAACATTGCAAAGAGTGCCAATTGGGATTGTGGCGCAAGCTGCGGATAGTTAACTTCCTTTAAAATGAAAAGGCAGAGCAATACCGCTACTATCAGAAAGAGAGTCTGTTTGAATTGTTTCAAGAGTTCGCTTGTTAAAAATCCTGTCCTGCAAGTTGAAGGGTTGGGACTTTGGGGACATCGGTATGGCTTGTGCTTTTGGGTTCGCGCTACTGTTATTTTACATTGACGGATGCTGTCGATTTAAAACTGTTGGCTTAGGGAGCTCTTAACCGTTCAACCCGAGCACGCCGCTCAATTCCAATAAACGTTGGTTAATCTTTGTTTTCTCTATCCGATTGCCGTGGACGAATTCTTGATATTGCGGCAGGAGCGTATCTGGAAGCATGGCGCGCGAATTTGCTTCGCGCAATGCTAACAGGGCCATGAAAAGTTGCATCTCCGGCGAATGGTTCGGGACAAAGTCGTCTATTGCTTCGCGAAGGTCTGCATCGGTGACGGTGTGGTGCCCATTACGCTTTGAGATGTTATGCGCACGTTGTTGAATGAGAAACAGGTCGCGTGCCGTCAATCCATCCGTGTTCGTCTCGCCTATCAGGGGTTGGAAATTAATGGTATCGCCGACTTCTTCTCCACAATAAATCCTCAAGATTGCAACTCTTTCGGCGGCTGGAGGTGGGAGTAAGATTAATTTGTAATCGAAGAGACCTGTCCTGCGAAAAATCTCTGGAATTAAGTCTGGCCGGCTGGTTGCGCCCACCCAGATCACCCTGCCATGCAATGAATTGTCGCTGATTGCATTGACGAGCGCTGTCGGGAGGGGCCGATCCACGTTTTCCGGTTGCATGCTTGTATGCGGGGCGGCCTGCTCAATTTGGTCCATAAACACGACGACAGGCGCAATGCCTCGGATAAAGTTAATCGCCGCGTTTAGGTTCCTTTCATAACTGTTGCCGTTCTCAGTGATGTTCGCAGTGACTTCGCCTACCTGATTAGCATACCGGAGTTGAACAAACGCCATGCCGGTTTTGCCCGCCAGCAACTTTGTTATATACACTTTCCCTGTTCCGGCCGGGCCGACGAGGAGTATACCTCTCGGGATGCGGCGCCAGTCGCCTTGTTTGATGCCCTCGCTTATATCTTGGATCGCGCGGTTGACGTGCCCGGGGCCTTGCTGATGCATAAATTCTCTCACTGGACTCACTTCAAGTACGCCGTGGCTGAAAACTTTGATGTGTTCTCGTCGGTAACGGTGCAGGAGCTCGCCGCCGGACGCTTTTTGCCCTGTGGCAGCCGCTTGGCGCGCTATATCATGGATGCCGAACAGATTGACACCTACTGTTTCTCTAGCTAGCGTTTCCTGTTCTTGGACAGTGCCGAGACCCTGGCGCATCGTGGAATCCGCTTCTGAAATTGCGTATAGATGCTGAATGAAGTGTAAACGGCGCTCATAATCCGGAAACGGGATCTCTACTAACGGAATTTCAGGGTTCAAAGTCAGCTTCGGATGTATATCAAAGGTGTTTGGCGTAAGGAGCAATATAATATGCTGCCGCCTTCTAATAGACAGGTCTGATGCCCAATGCTGGAGTTGATTGAAAAATCGTTGCAACTCATCATTCGCACCACTCGTGAGTGATGGATGATTCGGCGCAATTTGCTCAAGGAAATTGATAATAAGGCCGACCTTCGCCCTGTCTTGATAGAGGAGCTCGCGGAGATGATTTTGCAATTCCTCTGTCGGTGCCGGATCCATCGTGGCGAACGGGTCTTCATGTAGCTTTCCAACGGCTAAGCCGGAATTTATGGGTCTTCGCGCAATATGAGGACTAACGTCATCGTTCGGGCTCCCCTCAAGATGCCGAAGTATCTGCAGCCAGGTGGCTACACTCTGAAAATGAAAAACACCGGATTTTTCATAGGGATGGACAATTTGAAGCGTTTCCTGCGTTTGGTACCATTGATGGGAGCGAGGAAATATAATCCCTTCCGTATTGTTGTATCCGATAACAAGGTCGCATCCTAAGAGGTGGAGTTGCTCCATCAGATAGGGGAGCGTTGGCAAGTAGCCGTAAACCTCATCGTATTGTAAGTCTTGCACATTAAAATGGAGTAAAAATTGGTGTGCTGAGGCTGCACGGTAATGTGTTGCAATCTGTTCCCAAAACATGTTTTTTTTATCGACGCAGATTTTTGATGAGTCATAAGAAACCGGAGCAGCGGCAGGGTGCAAGCAGTCACTATGTGATCTTGCACCGCTGCACTGTATCCGGTTCTATTTATTGTAACGCTTTAAGGTTGCCCCAAGTGGTTGCAAGTTTGGCACGTGCATCCACTGCAGTTAGCAGCCCTTGTAAATCGGCAATATCAGCTGCTGACAGTGCGCGATTCCAGAGGCGTACTTCGTCAATCAGCCCGGCAAAAACGTAGTTTAGCCGTTCGCAATCCTGCCCAATTCGCCACGGATCTTCGTTGGCACTGAGTGCTCCAGGCACCTCGCCTTCTGCGACTGCTTCAGCGTTGATGTAGATTGTTGCGGTTTCTCCGTCGTTCGTAAAAGCGACATGAACCCATTCACCGACTGGCGGGAGATCGGTTTCTATGTCAGCCCTCCCGCCTTCGGTTTCAAAACGGAGTTTGAAGCCGCCACTCTCGCTAAACAGTCCATATTGGGTTCTGCCTGCACATCCGCCATGAACGGATTTTCCAACAATTTGGCGCGTCCCGTCCCAATGTTCTGCGTTAATCCACGCCATGAAGGTGCATTCGTTAACGTTAAGTAGCGATGTGCTTTCGACAGTGACGAACGCGTCGCTCCCTTCTCCACCGAATTGGAGTGCCTTCCCGAATTTCCCATCAACCCAGTCAGGATTAGAAATTTCGCCATCGTGTCCATTTCCACTGGCATCTGCGGCGATGTTGCCTTCACCCTCATCGTACGGGTGATGTAGAACGAGTCCATCGGAAAACACCGCCATAGCGATCGGCGTTAGCAAGATCAGCTGCACGATGATAACAGTGACAAATGATTTTCTAAGCATGTTTTTCTCCTCATTGCATGACCGGCAGGGGGTTTCACTTTGATAATTTAGCCCACCCCGGTACAGCCGAATTATTTTTCACACTATCCATTTTAACCGATTTTCACGCCCCTTGTCAACAAAAAAACTCGTTTAGCGAGAATGTAGATTTCCCTTTGCTTTATACGGTAAATTTTGGTATCATAGGGACAACGATAAGAGACGCAAAACAACGCATGCGATAAAGGAAAAATGCATGACAGAAAAAGAGTCTTTCACGCCTATCACGGTTGGGATTATGGGCGGGTCCGCTTCCGGAAAAACTACGTTCGCCAACGCCTTAGCTGAGCAATTGGCGGAATTCTCCCCGATACTTCTGCATCAAGATGCATATTTTCGGGACTGGTCGGAATATTCACCGGAAGAACGCGAAAAGGTGATTACAGCGAATCATCCAGATGCCGTCCTATGGGATTTGCTAGTAGGAGATATTGAGGAGCTACGTAACCGGAACGCAATTCAAGTACCTGCACCCGGCACCCGGGCAGCACGACAGGATGGGGGAGGCAGCAATTCACAGGTTCAACCTGCAGATGTCATCATTGTCGAGGGACACCTCATCTTCTGGAGTAGCGCGCTGCGCGAATTGATGGATATCAAGGTATTTCTCGATGTCGATGCGCACGAACGCGTTTTGCGGCGCATGCTTCGTGACGTAGCCGAACGTGGGGGTGACCTGGTCTGGGCGATTGACTGGTACCGTAGAGATGTACTGCCTAACTTTCCTGTTTACACGGAACCTTGCAAACGGTTCGCCGACTTGGTTATCCCTTTTCAGCAGGAGAATCCCGTGGCGTTGCAGACGCTCGCTTCCGGAATCCGGGCGTGTATTGATGAACGGAATATAGGCGGTTAACGCACATTTGGCACGTTAGCAAATCCCCCGCAAACGCTTTCTATCTTGAGGGAGGCTTGCAACACACCAGACCTATCTTCTCTTGCAAATCTTAAAATCCTGCCTATCCTAATTCAGAAAGCATTTCGCGAGCATCAATGCGAAAGCGCAGGCGAGGTATATAGCTCCCCACGCTTACAAATTGTCGTAGATATGCCGGTGCTGGGCATCTAGGGATACAGCACCAACACACTCAGTCAAACGGCTTATCTGGCAACTTCAGATGTTTGGCTTCAAAGTATGCCATTCACGAAAAGTTTCACGAGAGGTTTTCGTGAGCTTCACACATCGTGCACAGACATCACTAGCTGCCCAAAACTAATAAAGAAAATCCCCCTCTGATGAAGGGAGGGGGATTTATAAGTGAAGTCCCTACTTCCGGATGAGCATCTTGCATATGGCAGCGAACTCACCCGCCGTGAGCGTGTAGAAGTAGACACCGCTGGTAACCGGTTCACCGGCTGCGTTCCTGCCATCCCAATAAGCGGCACGGCTCCGCTGCAGGTACAGCCCCGCCGGCTGATGCCCAAGCGACAGTGTCCAAACTAACTTGCCTTGGGCGGAATAGTTTCGCACTGTCACGTCTGCCGACTCTGCCAGGCCATACGGCAGACACGTCCCCGGGTTGAACGCGCTCGGGAAATTCTACAACAGCGCGTCCACCACGCCCATTACCAATACATCCGGCACTGCTGGCGCTGCCGATGTAAACGTAACATCGATTAACCCCGGAGACGTGGCGGGCACAGTGTATAAACCGATCGTATTTCCCTGCGTCAGCGATGCAAAAGTTTTACCGTTTGTTGACTAATTAGATTCTGATGTCATATTGACATTGGCGCTCGTCCATAATGGCAGACGCGTGCCTATCCGGCAGAATCTTGAACTGTCTCAATTGAAAAGGCCAACTCCGCCTTTCATTAAATAACGAACACCCGGAACCAAGTAAGAAGAACTGTAAACCCTCACACCCTTGGCAATTTCGCAACTATAGCACATTTTAGACACAATTCTAGCGGTTTGGCATAGAACTTGCACTATTATACGCAATGGCAAAGTTAGCAGATGTTTGCAATAAATGATGCCCAACATTAGAAACAGACTTTGGCATAAAACTTGCACATATTATGATGTCTAATAAGCCAAGATTAAGGCAATACTTAAACACAAAGGGAGAAACTAAAAATGGCATACTTAGCAAGACGCAGACCCGTAGGAAATCTATTCAGCCTTCACAATGAGATGGGACGGATTTTTGATGACCTATTTGCAACCGAGGATCGGCAGCACAACGGCAACGACTACGACTGGTTGCCCGTTGTCGATATTTCAGAAGAGAAAGGGGGTTTCAAAATTCATGCCGAACTTCCTGGGATTTCAGAAAACGATATCCAGGTCTCTGTAACAGATAATGTGCTTGCGATTAAAGGCACGAAGAACCAGGAAACAGAGTCCGATACGAAAAACTACCACCGGGTAGAACGCCGTTATGGGAGCTTCCAACGGAGTTTCACACTCCCACGGAGTGCCGATGCTACGGATATCAAAGCCGATTTCAAGGACGGCATCTTGGAACTCACGATTCCCAAACTAGAGGCCGCGCAAACCAAGGAGATACCGATTACGGTGAATTCCTAACCCGAACCCTCAGTAACGTGAAATTTGCTGAAGAACCACGGGCATAAGTAAAAAGAGCCAGAGAAGGAAGCAAGGTCAAAACCCTTTTCCTCTCTGGCTCTTTTGTCTAATTGGATAAACAGACCACGTCTATTCTTTCTCTTTCAATACACCGATATAGAGCAGCGCAGCGAGCACTGCACCGATGCACGGACCGACAAAATAGAGCCAGATGTCAGCATAATTGCCGCTAACAATCGCAGGCCCTAACGTCCGTGCAGGATTCAGCGAAGCACGCGTCAGCGGACCGCCCATCAAGATGCATAAGACCAACGTTAAACCGATCGCCAGCCCTGCGAAGTTGCCCGCTTTTCCACTCACGGCAGTGTTGAAAATCGTATTGACGAGGAAGAAGGTGAGCACGATTTCGACGATGAGCCCTTGAACGGGGGTTACGCCCTCACTTAATATTGTCACACCGAGGTCACCTGCCTCCGGCAGAACCGCGTTAAGCAAGACTGCACCTAAAATTCCGCCTATAAACTGCGCAAGCCAGTAACCGATCGCCGCCACAAATTCTATTTCGCCTGCAATCAGCAGGCCGAGCGTCACGGCAGGGTTGATGTGTGTACCGGAGATGTGCCCATACGCGTAAGCGAATACAACAATCACTAAGCCGTGTGCAAGCGCAACCCCGACTAAATTCGCCTCGGTTATTGCCAACGCACCCGCACCGATAAAAATCAACGCGAAGGTACCGATAAATTCTGCTACTAAATTTTTTGTGTTCATGAAAACCTCCTCTTGGAGTGTAAACTTCCTGTTTTACGTTACATTTGAAAATTGAACCCCGTTTTATTTATAGCAAAATTGCAATTTTCAGTCAATAGAATTTCGCTTGCAATCTGCTCCAAAATGCGATATAATAACGCAAAACAATTAAGTCTTGTGACATTGTAAAGATGGAAAGGTGTAATGGCGACTGATAACACAACAACCGAACACAATTTTCTTGATCCTGTCTTCAAAGAAGTTTTGACAGCTAACTTCGGGCAACTCGCCATCCCTATCCAAACACAAGTGGAGGTGAGCCGGCTCCCACGCACCATCGATGCGCTGCTCGTCTTGGAAACCGCTCAACAGCGCGAGAGAGTTCAGACGCAAACCGCTTTCAACTATTTCCGCCGCTACAATCAGATTGAATTCAAAGGCAAAGCCGATGCTCTCACACGAGACGGATACCACCTCATTCGTGGGCGCAGCCACCTCTACCTGGCCGAGCAGAAACTCTCGGCAGCTGACATGACGGTGACAATCGTCTCCGCGCGTCAACCCAGAAGCGTGTTGAACCGCTGCCCATCTGATGTGAGGTGGGACTCCGTAGGTATCGGGCATTATCAAAGCACGGACTTATTGCCTGTGAACCTATTTGTGTGTAATGAATTGGAACTGGTGGCGAAAAATTACCCTCTGCTGCTCTTTGCCTCGTCCAAACGGAAGTTTTACCAGTTTGTCGAGCAGCTCATCGGCGAGGATAATCTGGCTTACCTCTCCTATGCGGCACGCGTAGCGCCAGAAATCACAATGGAGGTCTTCAAAATGGCAAAAAGAGAGAATTTATACGATAAACAGCTCCGGCGGATTATTGATGTCATGGGCCCGGACTTGCTCAAAAAAATGACACCCCAAGAAAGGTTTCAAGGCATGACACCGGGAGAGAGGCTTGAGGGCATGACACTTCAAGAACGGCTTGAGGGCATGACACTTCAAGAACGGCTAGCTGGGCTGAGTTCAGAAGATTTACGCTCCTTAGACCCGGAAACCAAAGCAGAACTCCTGAAGTTGTTAACCTAATTAGACGAAACCGCCCAGCAAAAATAGATTGCCCTTCTTACTCACCTCTCCTACTTTTTGTAGAAGGCTGATAAGAAAAGGGCTTGGAAATTTGACTCAGGGCACCGCGTTATCAAGTGCACACTCGCTGCCGCTGCTTTCGTAACGTTTTTAAAATAGGCAATCAGGCAGCAGGCATAATTTACCGGTTCCCCATGGGCGTTTTCTGCCGTCCCAATACGCAGCACGGGCCCTAGCCAATACGCAGCACGGGCCCGAGACGGATAAAATCCTGATTCCTGGCCGGTGAGGTCTTCGACACGGAAGGGCATTGAGCTAGGGGTGGAGGTCCCAGAGCAGCACGGTGCCGTCCCGACTCCAACTTGTGAGAGCGCTGCCATCTGGGCTGAACGCTACGCTCCTGACATCATCCGTATGCTCTATGAGGGTTCGGACGGGTTCGCCTATGTTGACATCCTAGAGACGAACGGTTTTGTCCGAACTAGCACTAGCGAGCGTGCTACCATCTGGGCTGAACGCTACGCTCCTGACATCATCCGTATGCGCTGTGAGTAGGTCGTGCGGCTCACCGCTCTCCGCATCATACAGCCAAATACCGATACTACTTGCCACTGCAAGCTGCGACCCATCCGGCGGATACTGCACTTCATTTATCTCACCTTTACCGAGACGCGCAATCGCACCCTCCGGTAAACCCAACTGCGTCTCCGCCGGATACTGACGCGACACAACCGGTAGAAAAACACTTGACAAGGTAACACTTAAAAAACAGAATAACGTTAAGCACTTTTTCATCTTACTCCTTCCATTGACTGTTTTTTGCCTGCATGCCGCAAGCTGCTTTCTTTCCAGTTTACCACTTGCCTTATGCTCCGTTAATAGCTCTTTTGCCATAAGGAAATACTCCTTTGGGCGTGACTGACAAGGTTTCTAGCACAGATACGCCACTATCGTCCCTACCAGCAACTCACCCGAAAAAATAGGGGTAGGGGAGAATAGGTTTTGGCTTGACAAATTTCGACTGATATGATACACTGGTAAAAAAAAGAGTAAGGTACTATTATTATGGCAAGCACAGTGAGAAATGATATCAAAGGAATAGGGCGCTTTATTTTTGAAGCAGGCGCAGATCCACAGCAGCTACATCTCCATATTTCCGAGGTGGAGCCCGGCACGCGCGCACATCCACCGCATCAGCACGACGGACAGGAGATTTTCTACGTTTTTTCCGGTCGAGGTGAAGTACTCTTTGGTAAACACACGCACCTGTTGACTGATAACCAGGCCATCCAGGTGGACTGTCGTGTGCTGCACGGCATCCGGAATGTTGGCCAAACACCACTCCGGTACGCTGTCATTATCGCACGATGAATATACCGATATAAGGGAGACTGTCTATTCCGTCTGATTGTTTTGAAGCTCTGTCCACAATTTGTATAGACCATTTATGCCACCTGCGATGAGAATAATCCCTGCGGCTGCTACAGCACGCCGGATCCATAGCGGTTGTAAGTACTCCGGGAGACCCACCGAAATCCAATTCGGTTGCAGAAACGGAGAAAGGGCGATATTCAGATAAAGCGCCCCATAGGCGATATAACTTAAGTCGCTCGCTAGCTCCTGTTTGTTACCAGTCACCGGCAGCCTAAATACGTTAATCAGATAGTCACCCGCGAAAATCAACGTCAAGCCTATCAGTAGAAAAGCACACAACGTCCATAGAGAATACGTGCCACGTCTCAGTGTCACTGATAGCACAATGCTCAGACCTCCCAACGCAACACTAACCAGCCCTTGTATAATTTGAAAACTCCTATTCTCTGATACCATTTTCCTCCTTCGCTTACTCAAATCGAATCCGCGGGTCCACTAAAGTGTAACTTATGTCTGTTAGCAGCAAGCCCACAATATACAGTAACGCCCCCAAATATACCATGCTCCGAACGATTGCGAAATCTTGTGCTTGAATCGCTTCTATCGTAAAACTTCCAAGTCCCGGAATCGCGAAAAATGCCTCCATCACCAGGCTCCCTACAAACAGAAACGGAATCGCTAACACAACATTGGTCAATATCGGTATCATGGCGTTTTTGAGCGCATGCTTGAACAGCACAACCCCCTCGCTCATCCCTTTCGCACGTGCGGTCCGAACATAGTCCTGATTCACTTCCTCTAGAAATATAGTTCGATAAAAACGGATACCGCCCCCTATACCGCTGATGATGCCGATAATTACCGGAAGAATCACGAATTTCAGCAGATGCACCCCCGAATCATACCCGGAGATGGGGAACAGACGCAACATCTTACCAAACAACCATTGACCTCCGATTATGTAGAATAACTGCGAGATAGACATCACGATCACCGCGGCGATTGTCCCCCAGAAATCAACGTAGGTGGCACGGTAGTACGCCACGATCATTGAGACGGTAATATTCACGCATAAGCCAATCACGAACGTAGGAAGCGCTATTGTGAGGCTCGGCCACATACGTTGCAAAATTTGAGAAGTTATGTCGACGTTGTTGGTATCTGAAGTACCGAAATCAAATAGAAAGAGTTTTGCCGATTTCTGAAAAAAAAGCGTCTCTGTGAATTTGGCGACACCCGAGGCCCCCGGATTAATGAACAGCGGGAGATGGTAACCGTTTTGCCGCTTCCAATTCTCAACATCTTCTTGTGTGATATTCTTTTCGCCCAGCATCGTCCGTGCCATGCTATCCGGCGAATTGACGATGAAGAACAGCAAAAACACAATCAGGTTCACGCCGATTAAAATCGGAATCGCGTACAGAGTTCGCCGGATAATGTAGGTTAGCATGAAATCTGTTCCTCTGCCAAATCTTATAATGCTGTGATTTTTCTATGAGCACCGAGAAAAATTATAGCATAAGTTATGCTATTACGTCAAATTGGCAGGTCGGATTTGAGAATATAGCGTAGAGGTAGTTTTTAGGTATCGCGAGCCCGAAAGCTTGCCGCTGCATGAAATACAAACGCATACGAATCTAATTCCTAGTGAGAACCGCATAGGTTGGAGCCGCTGTAATTCATCAAAATGGAGCCACGGCATCTCCGTGCTGCACATTCGGCTCCATAGAGAACCCCCAATATTTCCCGGGCAATTGCAGATGCCGAAGTGCGCAGGGGCAGGTGCATGTCTCTTTTAGCCTTTTTCATGCTCGCGCCTCCACATAACAATCGCAGCGGGAATTGTCACAACGACGAAAAAACCGACAAAAACCCAGATCGGCCAGAAAATCGGCTTGTTCCATTCTAAACGGCTTTCCGCACGCAGACTTGCATCAACCCGAATATATTTGAGATGGTTCGCACCGATCGCGCTCGGTTTACTATTCTTCACCCACTGATGCGACAGCCCAAAGTTAATCGGATGATACGTAAATACCCAAGGTGCATCTTGTTGCACGATCTGTTTCATTTGACGAATGATGTCCAGACGCTCACCGGAATTCTCCATGTTTTTCATCTGTTCAAACAGTCTATTGTATGCCCGGTTGTCGTAGTTGGCGGCGTTTTCACCGCCGTGTTTCGCTTTGCTGTTTGGGCCGTAGAGGAGGAACAGGAAATTTTCGGCATCCGGGTAATCCGCGTGCCAGCCCCACGAAATTATCTGGAAATTTGCGTTCTGCACCTTGTCCCGGAATCGGTTGTAGTCTGTCGTCCGGTTCTCCATGGTGAGCCCCAACTTCTCAAATCTGCTCCGCATCCACGCTAATATCGGAGTCGCACCTGCCGAGGTCCAAGCGTTATCAAAATGGAGGATTAGCGGATTTCCGTTCTTATCGACTCCGTCACGGTAACCTGCCTCAGCGAGCAGTTCTCGAGCTTCCTCGATCGATTTGCGCTGAGGGGTGCCGGTTTTCGGATTCCAATTATAGACGTACGGGTTCATCCCCTGCTCACCTGCTTCATGCCCGAAAATGCCAGGCGGAATCGGACTCTGCGAACTCAGTCCACGCCCATTCAGAAAAATGTCTATGTATTCTTCATAATCTAATGCAATCGAGATGGCTTGACGCAGCTTCTGTTTCTCTACCGTGTAACCGCCCACTGTTTCGTCTTGCATGTTGAAGCCGAGATAGTAAATAGTTGGGCTCACGCTGGTGCGTAGCACGATATTCTTCGCTTGTAAGAATTCGCTTGCACGCGGGTCGCCGGTATCATCAAGCGTAATTGCCTTATCAAACGTATCCGATGAGATGCCGGAACTATCGTAGTAACCTTGCAAGAATTTATTCCACCGCGGTATGTACTCTTTTTCCAGTTTGTAAACCACTTTCGGAATAAACGGAATAATTTCCCAGGCATCGGCTAAGAGCCCTGCTTCCCTATCGCCCGGTGCACCGTTTCCAGGGTAACGTTCAACCCGAAAATTCTCATTTTTCACAAGGGTTATCTCTTTATACGGCACGAGATTTTCAATACGATACGGGCCGGTACCCACAGGAAACCGATCTATTGTGATATTCCGTTCTTTGAGCACCGGTTGACTGTAGAACTCGATTGCTTCTCGCGGCATCGGTGAGAAGAAGGGCATCGCTAACCAATAAGCGAACTGCGGGTACTTTGTTTGCAGGATAATCCGGTAGGTATACCTATCCACGAGCGCAACGCCCGCAAAAACTGCGTCTTCTACGGAATGCGAGGCGGGTTCGGCATCGCTCAGCACATCTGAGTACGTTTTCATGCCCAAGATATACTCTTCCAAGGTGCTCCGTATCGGACAGGCGACGCGTGGATGCGCTAGTCGTTGAAGTTGGTACACATAGTCCGCCGCTACAAGCTCCCGCGTACCTGTGACAGGAAAATCGTTGATTTCTCTGAAACCATCGCCTTTTTTCACGTTCCGGTAAAGCCTTTCTCCGTTTTTATCCTTAGCGAAACATGGATGCGGCTGGTACAGAATGCCGGGGCGGATGCGTACCTCATAAACTGCACGTTCTACCTGCTCAGATGACGCATCTTGTGGTAATGCCCGGCCGTTGGCATCAAAATAACGCGGCTCTGGCACTTTTTCTGCTGTAAGCGGGATGAGTTCATACGGTCTTTTAAGGTAGTGGTATTGTAGCGGTGGTTCGTAAATTTGCTCAATGAAACGGTACTCATCTGAACTATAGGAGACCGCCGGATCGAAGTGCTTCGGCTCTTCACTAAACGTACTATAGTAGATTTCTTGGTTGTGTTCAGATTTGGGATACGGATTATTCGGCACCTCGCATCCAATAAAAAACGGGAGAACCGCTAGCAAAAATAAAGCTCGCAACGGTTTGGCCAGCAACACCTTAGACTTGGTGTCGCCACTCTTGCATAACCGAATGCGAAAATAAAAAAAATCTCTAAAAGAGCACATTTACCCAGCCCTCTTAAAATGCGTGGAGTATAGTTAAAGAGATTAAAGGACCGAATTTAAACGCATCGCTTTCTTCGTACGTGCCGTCTAAAAGTGCCTCGCTATCGTCATAAAGCGTTTCTTGCGTCAACGGCAACATGAACGTAGCCGATAACGACATATTAGAAGGCACTGCTACAGATGCCCCTAAGGATGCCATGCTGAAACGGAGCCCGGTATTAATGTCTTGTTCGCCTGCCCAATAGGCGTAAGATTGATAAAACCCCTGATAACTCGCCTGAACCGACACACGCTCAAAGAGGTGATAATTCAAGCCCGCAGTGTAGGTGAGCCCGCGAGAGCCGCGATAGGTTTTGCTGTTTTCATAGAACGGCAGCTTCCCGCGCAGTGAAGCACTCACGGATAGGCCGCCGTAGAGCGGAATTCCATAATGCACCTCAGCAATCGGGTTAAAGGTACCCGTGCCGAATTGGATGTGCAGATGCTCAAGCCCATTATCACCGAGCATCCACGGGTCTTCTTCCGTTTTTCCGAGCGGCACCGTCGTACCGAGGCGTGTCAATAACAGGTCGTCACTTTTAAAGATGCCTTGGAACTTATGTCCTAGCAGCATATCCATATCCGTTAAACCTGTATAGGTCTCATTTCTATGGTGAATATCCCTATTGCGTTCAATCGCTTGCAAGTCTGCCGACGTGACCGGCTCAATTTCCTCAACCGTTGCGCTTTGTTCCTTAAGTTCATACGGGATATTTGCTTCCAGGGTCCACCGTGTGTTAAGGTTGTATTTCAAACCGACATTAACACGGAAGATATTTAAAGTCACGTGGTGCCTATGCAACGGTACATCGATAACACTTCCATCCGAAGCGAGCCCTTTTGTCTCAAGATGTCCGCCCTCGGCGTCGAACCAACGCATCATGCTGAAAGATGCCTGGAATCGCTTCGCTTCTTCTGAAGTCAAACTGACTTCACCTATCCCGCCACGTGGGATCGCGGGATTACTTCAGGCACCTCAGCTATCCTGGGCGAATCCGATCAGGAGCGTCATCAATTGCATTATCAGCATTGCCAACACGATTTTTTGCATGTTTTTCTCCGTAAGTGTTTTTTGGTGCACAGTTATTCATAGCGGTGAATCTTCACGCTGTAGATTTAGCCATTCCATTTCCGAATCGGTGAGGTGCAGTGCTAATGCATCGACGGAAGAACGCATCTCGTCCAAGTCTGCCGGCCCAATGATCGGGAAGATCGGGAACGGCAGCTGTACGACGTACGCAAGTGAAACCTGAATAGCGGATGAGTTGTATTTTTTCGCCAGTTTAGTGGCGCGGGCGAGCCTCTCAAAATTATCTGTGTTGTAATACACACGCACCATATCCCGGTTATCTCGTTTCTCTGGTGTCCACGCACCGCCGAAAAAACCTCTCGCTTGCGAAGACCACGGCATCAATGGAAATTGGTTTTCCTGATGCCAACTCCGTCCTGCTTCATCAACGCATACGCAACCGCCCCACATCGGCTCCATCGGGACAGCGAGACTAATGTTATTGCTACAAGAGACAAAACCGTGCAACCCGTTGGCAGACGCGTAGCTGTTGGCGGCGGTAATCCGTTCTGGATGCCAATTGGAGGCCGATATCGCACGAATCCGGCCCGCACTCATTTCATGATTCAGATAGTCGATAATCGTGCTAACCGGTATGACCGGGTCATCGCGATGCAGCATATAGAGATCTATATACGAGGTACGTAGCCGGATGAGGCTTTCGTCCAAGTCGCGTTTTAGCTCTTCCGGTGACAATCTCGGACGAGGAACTCTGCCGTTTGGATGCCCGCCTTTATCTATGAGGAAAACGGCATCGCGGTTCTGTCGTTGTTGCATCCACAAACCGATTAACATTTCACTGCTGCCCCCACCGTAACCGTGTGCCGTGTCAAGCGCGTTCCCACCCGCATCACAGAACGCGTCCAGCAGGCGAGTACTATGTTCATATTGCACTGGCGACAGCATCATCGTCCCCAGAATTAACTGTGAAATCTCTTTGCTAACCCCAGGAATTTTTATCTGATTCATTGATTCTCCTAATTCTCACCAAATCTGTTTCCTCATATTATAGCATACTTTATCTATAAAATGGAAAGAGAAACAGCGGCATTTTAAAGTATATAACGTTGTATCTTATCTGAATCTCGCAAAATATATCAAGCATTCTAAAAATAAAACTAAATACGCCCAATAAATCCGCTAACTCACTTACCCCAATTTTCTAGGGAAGTGTTGTGTGATGAGGTATTTCCTTGAAACTGTGTGGTGTGAGTTATCAGAATCCGGATTTGCAGGATTTTCAGGAGAAGCGGTTTTTCGTGCAGTCGGCGAGTTCCCAGAAAAGTTTATGCATGGCTCCGCCTGATCAAGCACCCCGACGCGATGTGTGACACGTGGGCGTTCTGGTCTGCTTTTTAGCAGGGCTCTTACCTCAAGGAGATACCGCTTTGGCGGGTGACTGACAAGGTTTCTAGGACAGATACGCCGCCATCGCCTCTACCAGCGCAACTCACCAAGTGAGAAGATAAATCAGGCAGAGAAATCGGTATCGCCTCAAACAGAAAGAGATGTAATAGCATTCGGCACACGGCCTACTCACCATCACACCTCTGCTTTTATCTTTCGCATATCTCACACTGCATAATACGCAAACCCCTATGCCCCTTGTCAGGCGGTATAATAACGGTAGGGTTCCTACCTGACACTACCAACCCGAGCGGACCGGGGTCTGCCATGGTGTTCCGTGCGTGCCGTCCTATAGTTCTAACGCCTGTAGGAATGCTTCAAAACTGTCGGCTTTGACGGCTGTCAGCAGCAGCTGCTCGAGGTGTTCGAGGTTAGAAAGGGTTTCGAGTTGCTGCGTGGCAGTGTGTATGTCACAATGAGGGAATCGCGCATTGAGGACGGCGGTTATATTTTTGATAGCATTCTGGCACGCCCCTCGCTCAATCCCTTCTTCTCTCCCTTGTTCTCTCCCTTGTTCTCTCCCTTGTTCTATGCCTCGTTCTATGCCTTGTTCTATGCCTCGTTCTATGCCTTGTGCTATGCCTCGTTCGAAGAGGAATTCGGCCATTGTCTCTGCCATCGGTGCTACCTCCATGTCACTCGTATGCCGGTCTATCAACTCTATCAACTCTTCTTGTTCTTCCTTTGAACGCTGATGCTGAATCAGCAACACCAGATACATTATCGCTTCCCTACGCTGCCCGGAATCGACTGCATCAAGCGTCTCCAGCTGCGTCAAAGTCTCTCGTAACGCGCGGCTTATAGACGCTTTGTCCGAATCTTTTTGTTGAAGCACTCTCATCAGCCACCCGAATGGATGCGCCGCCTCTGTCAGCGTCGCCTTGTCTGTGCCTTTCAGATTCAGAAACAGGATGTCAAATCTCGGAACGAATCTAGAGAGCGCCGCGGGCAAATTCATCATCGCCTCAAGTGTCAGTGGCTTCTCCCACCGCCGCTCCCCTGTGTAAAACACCACGGGCAAAATCGGCGGCAATACACGCTCACTTCTCGGCACCTTCTCTGCCGCCCACCGCCGCCGCTCTGCGTCCCAAATTAGCATCATGTAGAAAAGCACACGAAACCCCATCGTCGCATCTACCGTCGATTGATGTTCAATCAGCAGATAGATGAGCAGCTCTGCCGCACCCTCATCACCATCACTTTTGAAGGGCACCCGATATACAATGTCTGCCTCTTGTTCTCGGAGAGTGGCGGGCAGCAGACTCCTATTCATTGGAACCAGCTGCTCAAAGTCAATCAACGCGGCGAGTTCTGCCGCAACGAGTTCTAACAAGCCCCGGACGTTTTCCTTGTTTTCTAATAAGCGGCGTATACTCCGATCGGAAAAGTTCGCAACAGACATCTCGGACAAAAAGTCGTGGATGTCCTTCTTCTGCATATTAGACTCCTAAAACGTGGCAGTTGTCAAGTGCTTCCCTTCTTAAAACGGCTACGTCTTTATAATAACACATCAGGGAATCATTGTCAAGCAGAGATAAATCCTCACTTACCGCCATTTTTTAAAGAATCTAAAAAGGGCGTAAATGAGAATCCGCTAACCATTGCAGAAAAACGGATGTCATGCTATAATAGAAAATAGAATTCAACGAGGCATGCTCCTATTACTAACAGAGAGAGGAAATGATAAAAGCGAAACCCGGTATTGACACCATTCAGCCGTACCAAGCAGGTAAACCGATTCAAGAAGTACAGTGCGAATTGGGCATCACCGATATTATCAAACTCGCCTCCAATGAGAATCCGCTTGGACCCTCACCGCTGGCGATGCAAGCAATCGCCGGCAGTGCCGCACAGGTACATCTCTATCCGGATGGAAACGCCTATTACCTCAAAGCAGCCCTGGCAGAACACCTCGGTACCTCCGCAGAACATCTCATTTTGGGCAACGGCTCCAATGACGTGCTGCAGCTAGTCGGCGAGACATATCTCGTACCCGGCGATGAGGTTATCTACGCAGCCGGGGCTTTTGTTGTCTATAGCCTGGTAACCACAATTTGTGGGGCAAAGCCTCTCATTATACGCATGCATAATAACACGCACGACTTGGATGCCATGGCCGCAGCGATTACGCCCAGAACAAAACTCATCTTTATTGCAAACCCAAATAATCCTACAGGCACTATGGTTACAGCATCCGAGACAACCCGCTTTATGGAACAGGTGCCGGACCACGTGCTCGTTGTTTTCGACGAGGCGTATTATGAATACGTCACCCGGCATGACTATCCCCAGACGTTTCCTTACGTCCTAGCCGGACGTAATCTCATCATCACCCGCACCTTCTCCAAAATCTACGGACTCGCCGGGCTACGTATCGGTTATGGCATCGCACCGCCTCATATAGTCGAAATGCTAAATCGCGTCCGGCAACCCTTCAACTGCAACTCGGTCGGACAAGCAGCCGCGTGCGCTGCACTCAAAGATATCGCACACGTACAAAAAAGCCAACAGTGCAACGATGCAGGCAAAAACTTTCTATACCAAGCACTGGACGATATCGGATTGCAATACATCAAAACCTATGGAAACTTTATTATGGTGTTTCTCACAACTCCGTCAGGAGCAGACATCGCCGCGACGCTTATGAGAAAGGGGGTTATCGTACGGCCGATGGCAGGCTACGGTTATCCAGACGCTATCCGCGTCACCATCGGCACACAGCAGCAGAATGAGCGGTTCATCGCCTGCTTAACTGAGGCCATCGCCTAACCGGCTGTTTTTACCATCACCGGTACCCGAAATTCCTGACGCACCCTGTTATGGAACCAAAAAGATGAAACAACTGATACAACTTAACAATAGACGAACCACGCGAAAAATCGCAGTCGGCGACATTCCCATCGGCGGCGGCAGCCCCATCTCAATACAGACGATGACGACCACTTTAACACACGACATTGACGCGACTCTAGCACAGGTAGAACGCTGCGCTGACGCAGGCGCACAGATTGTACGTGTCGCCGTCCCTGAAGAGAAGGACGCGAAGGCACTCCCCGCACTTGTCAAACGTGCACCCGTGCCTATTGTGTCGGATATCCATTTCAACTACCGATACGCACTCGCTGCTGTTGATGCCGGTGTCGCCAAAGTACGAATTAATCCCGGCAACATCGGCAGTGAAGAACGCATCGAGCAGGTGTTATCCGCCGCGAAGGCAGCCAATATACCGATTCGCATCGGTGTCAACGAAGGCTCGCTTGAAAAAGAGGTATTGGAGAAATACCCCTCTCCAACCGCAGAAGCACTCGTGGAAAGCGCGATGCGCCACATCAATATCTGTGAAGCGCATGATTTTACGGACATCGCTATATCAGTGAAATCGAGTGACCCGCTGCGCATGATAGAAGCCAACCGGTTGCTTTCAGCGAAAGTCGCCTACCCGTTGCACCTCGGCGTAACCGAGGCCGGCACACCGCGACGCGCGCACGTCAAATCCACGCTCGGCATCGGCACGCTCCTTTTGGACGGCATTGGCGACACAATCCGCATCTCTATTACCGGAGACCCGGTCGAGGAGGTACTCACAGCTAAAGAACTGCTGCGGGCACTCGGCATGGCTGAAGATATGCTGGATGTCGTGTCTTGCCCATTCTGTGGCCGCGGAGACGCTGACGCAGATTACGAAAACATCGTCGCTACGGCAGAGGAACTTTTGGAAAAACACGGTATAAAAATTCCAGTCGCCGTCATGGGATGTGAAGTCAACGGACCCGGCGAGACACGCAATGCCGAAGTCGGAATCCACCTAGGCGGTAAGGAACTCGCCGTGCTAAAGGTCCGGGGACAACGCGTACGAACCTTCCGCGGTAGAGAACAGGTTAACCCGCAATTTTTGGCGAATGCGTTACTGGAAGCCGCACAGCAGCTGCAGGCAAAACAGAGCCTATGAAAATGAATATTTGCCTCATTCCGCAACGACAACTGCTTTGAAGTACTCTCGCAGGGTAAAACGCCTTGTTACCGTTGATTAAACTTGACGCTGACTCGCCCATCGAAACACGAAATTCACGAAAAACAGTCAGCTTTAACCAAAGTGCCTCACCACGCCAGTGAAGGAAAAACCGAAAATAAAAAGATGCCTCTCTTTCAAAAAGCGATTAAATCCATTGCAATCCAGACTGCGGCCTTAGCGCTCTTTTTCTTACTATATCATAAATTCTTGCACTACGCGATGCGTGAGGCATCTATTAACCTCGGCGCAGTCAAATTTAATAGCCACTTTGTACCTCTATACGCTGAGCCGAGACTCGACCTCAGTTGGTGGCTGCTGCCCGCACTGTTCGTCTGCGGCGGGTTCCTCTATCTCTGCTATAGATATTTCATAAACCGTGCGTGGGAACCTGTTCGCATCATCGCCATCGCCATCGTCTGCTTCACGGCTATTCATATCACCGTCGCACAGATTGATGGGTATAACGAACTTCCTGAAGAGCAGGGACGGATATTGGCGTTTTTGGAGCCCTATACCCGCACTTCTCTCGAGTACTACGGAGATGTACCGCGGCTTAATGAAATGGGACTCCGCGCCTTTTTAAGAGATTACAGCCATCCGGAACTGTTCAATACCCTCTCCGGCCACACTCGGACGCATCCCCCAGGCGGGGTGGTTTTCTTATGGGGTGTGAGCAAAATTTTCGGGTACAATCTCCTCTCGGCATCGTTGGCATCCGTCCTCTTTACCGCTCTCACGGTGATACCTATTTACCGGCTTAGCACGCACCTTTACGATGAAAAGATTGCACGCTATGCACTCGTGCTTTTCCTAATCACTCCCAATTTCGTGATGTTTACCGGAACGTCCATGGACGGCCCCTTCAGCGTTTTCCCTATCTTCAGCGTGTATCTGTTTTATGAAGCACTCTCGCGCTTTTCTTCCGCAGAAGTGCAGCCATCACGTTTCCACAAGGCACATCTCTATAGCCTCTTAACAGGGCTTTCATTGGCGTTTGGCATGTTCATGAGCTATTCAACCGTGGTAATCGGCATCTTTCTATCCGTCTTGCTACTCCTCTCTCTCTGTTGTTCTCGTGAACACACTTCCTTTAGGACGCATGTGAAGGTGCTTTTATTCGCAGGCATCGCCTTCATCGGCTTTTACCTTCTGCTCTTCCTGCTCACAGGATTCCGGCCGGTCGAGGCACTCTGGGCAGCTATTAAAAAAGATGAGGCAGGCATGGGAACCGGGTATGAAACTGTTGAACGCTATTTCCACCTGAGCTTTGCGAATCTCTTCGCCTTTCTCATCGGGGTAGGAATTCCCATAACAACTGTCTGGATTCGGCAGCTGGTACGCACGCTCCGCCCCGCAATTCGTCACAGACGGATAGATGCTACACCAGACACAAATTTTGTCATCGGCTACCTCATTACCCTGCTCTTTTTCACATTTTCAACGTTGTTTACCATGGAGGTCGAACGCATCTGGATGTTCATGGTCCCGTTTCTCATTATTCCTGTCGCGAAATACTTGACAGAACAGCCACGCTCCGATTTTTATGCCGTCTCTGCGATGCTCGCCGTCCAACTCATCCTCTCGGAGGTCTTCCTCTATACATATTGGTAGACATGTCAAACACAGTTCTATTCATAAGGAGAAATTCAATGCCGAAAAAACCTATTGAGCATTATGCACACCCTGATAAACTGACGAACAACCCGACCCAAGAACTCAGCGGCTTTGCCGAACCAGAAGAACACGCACCGACGCGCTACCCACGCGATATCGCACTGGATCCGCAACTCGTCTGGAAAGGCAAAGAACAGCAGAACAACACCGACCTCGAAGTAACGGCTCCACCTATCTACACTCAAGAGCATATCCAACCTCAAGCCATCATCGAAATACTACGCACGCAACAACAGCAGAAGGACGCACCTCAAACCGAAATGCTCTTCGAAGGGTTCAACGAGCTCGATTTTAACCAACGGATTGAGTTCTACCAACACGAACAGAACTGGCATAACCGCTTCATCCTAGGCGATTCGCTCGTCGTCATGAACTCGCTCGCCGAAAAAGAGCAGCTCAGAAACGCAGTGCAGATGATCTACTTTGATCCGCCATACGGAATTAAATTCAAAAGCAATTGGCAAGTCAGCACCCGAAGGCGAGATGTCGGCGATACGAAGCCGGAAGACGTGACACCCCAACCGGAACAGGTTAAAGCCTATCGCGATACCTGGGAACTCGGGATCCACTCATACCTCGCCTATCTCCGCGACCGGCTGACTGTCGCGCACGAACTACTGACGGATAGCGGCAGCATCTTCGTACAGATTAGCGATGAGAATGTGCATCTCGTCCGATGCCTGCTTGACGAAGTGTTCGGCAGTGAAAACTTCGTTAACACGATTACATGGACTCGTGCCGGTATGACTTCTTCTAAGTTATTAGCTTCAGTCTCTGATTACCTTTTGTGGTACGCAAAAGATAAACCACGGATCAAATATAATAAACTTTGGGTTGAATGGAATGAACGGACTCCGGATCCGCTCCTTAAGTCCTATACGCAAGTTGAATTAGAGGATGGAACCCGGCGAAGTATGACCCGAGAGGAGAGAAAAAATCCCGCATTGTTACCTAAAGGGTCTCGGCGATTTCTAGAAATCTTGGCATCATCACAGACGGGTAGTGGTGCTACATACAAATATAATTTTGAAGGACATGATTTTATACCAATAGGTAAAAGTCGAGGTTGGCCAACAACTCTTGAGGGCTTAAATCGCCTTGCAAAGCAGAAAAGACTGGTAGGCAGAAAACGTACTTTGCTGTATATTCGATACGCAACTGATTCATCAGGGCGTGAAAGAACTAACCTCTGGACAGACACCGCCGGGTCAACTCCTGAAAGAAGGTACGTCGTAGAAACCAATCCCAAGGTTATCCAACGGTGTATTTTGATGACGACAGACCCCGGCGATCTCGTGCTTGATCCGACGTGTGGGAGCGGCACCACCGCTTATCTCGCAGAGCAGTGGGGCAGACGTTGGATAACGGTAGACACCTCTCGCGTCGCGCTGGCGTTGGCACGAACCCGCCTCATGTCCGCCAAATATCCGTACTACAAACTTGAAGATGCAGCTGACATCAAGCAGGGATTTGTTTATAAAACCGCACCGTATGTCAGCCTCTCAGACATGGCAAATAACACTGAAATTGACGATATTCATGCCAAATATGCAGAGAAACTGGATCCACTGATTAAATACTTAACGTATACAAAGGGGGGGGCAAAGACGCGGAAAGAACCGGAAGTGTCAGATAAAAGTCCTCAAAAGTTTAAAAACCGTTCGGACAAATCGGACAATAGAAAGACGTGGAAAGAGTGGGAAGTGCCGACAGAAACTGACCCGGAATGGGATGCAGAATTTCAGAAGGTGCACCGGCAATGGCTCGAGCTCAGGCGGGAGCGGCAGCGTGAGATGGATGCCTCGACTGCGAGACGTGCAAAAAACGAAATTCTCATAGATCAGCCGTTCCAAGACAGAAAACGGGTGCGTGTGAGTGGACCCTTCACGGTAGAGAGTTTATCCCCGCATCTTGTGTTTGACCCGACTGATGCTGAGCAGGCTCCCCCAATGTCCGTTCCCTCGAAAAGCTCGCAAGATTACCATAAATATATCCTTGAATACCTCAAAACCAGCGGTGTGCAGAATCGGCTTAAACAACAGCGGATAACCTTTGACTGGGTGGAGGCACGTGCGAGTGAGTGGCTTCATGCTGAGGGCGTATATACGGACGCGAACGGAAAAACCCAAACTGCTGCGATTAGCATCGGACCACAATACGGGACTGTCGGAAGAGAGTGGATCAACGAAGCCGCCAAAGAAGCCGTCCGCCGGGTACCCAAGTTCGATCTGCTCATTGTTGCCGGTTTCGCCTTTGAGGGGTATACCGCCGATGAATCCAAACGCCTGGGCAGCTTGACTATTCTTCCTGTTAAGATGAGTCCAGAATTAATGGTGCCCGAGCTCAAGAACACAGGCCAGGGCAACCTATTCATGGTATTCGGGGAGCCGGACGTGGAGATTGTGACGCATGAAGATGGCAACCTCTCTGTAAAACTTTTGGGTGTCGATGTATACGATGCGGTGAAGGGATTAATCCGTTCGGAGACACCAGCCGACATCGCGTGTTGGTTCATTGACACTGCTTATAGGGATGAGGCGTTCTTCGTGCGACATGCATACTTTACCGGTGAAGGTGAACCGTATCAGCAGCTGCAGCGTGCACTGAATTCCGAGATTGACGAAGTGGCGTGGGAGGCACTCTATCGGACCGAAAGCCTCCCGTTCGCAAAGCCTGCATCTGGCAAAATCGCAGTGAAGGTCATCAACCATTATGGCGACGAAGTGATGAAGACTTATAACGTATAGTCGCGCAATATGAATCCGCGGCAGTCCAATCTCTAAAGAGGAAGAGATATAGATGTCAAAAATTACCATAGAAAACCCAGTGATTAATAGTCCGTTTGAGGAACCGCAGCGGCATTTCAGATTTAATGCACGCGGACTCACTGAAGAGATTGTTGAGGGGAGACGACGGAGTGAATACTTCATGCCCTTCCCAAAACCGAAAAAGCAATCTCAGGGTACCCAGATGCAATTTGAACTCCCCGAGCGGGATCTGCGGGAGGCAAATACGTTTATCAACAACGTTCGGACGCAGGTGGCGGCGTGGCGAAACAGCGGTTACCCCGGCGTAACCCCGACGACGAAACGGTTGCTCGAACACTGGAACAACCCTGAAAACGAACCCCGGCTCTATTTCTGCCAACGCGAAGCCGTAGAAACCGCCATCTATCTCAACGAGTATGACAACAGGCGACGAAACAATTCATTTTATACCCAGCTTGTCACAGCGAACGAAGAGGCAAATCCGGACCTCTTCCGCATCGCCTTCAAAATGGCGACGGGCAGCGGTAAGACGGTTGTGATGGCGATGCTCATCGTGTACCATACGTTGAATAAGCGTGCGAACCCTCGGAATAGCCGCTTTAGCGATGCTTTTCTGATTGTCACACCGGGGGTAACCATCCGCGATCGACTCCAGGTCCTCCGTCCAGAAGAGCCGGAAAATGACTATCAGAAAATGAATCTGATCCCGCGAGATGGGTATGATGCCCTCGGTCAGGCGAAAATCGTCATCACGAATTACCATGCATTTTTGTGTCGAAAGAGAAGCGAATTAAGCAGAATAGGAGAAAAAGTACTGGGCGAAAATGCTAAAAACTTCAGAGAAACGCCGGAAGAGATGGTAGCACGTGTCTGCCGTGGGCTCGATAAGAAGAAAGATATTGTTGTGCTAAACGATGAGGCACATCACTGTTATCGCCCCAAAACCGATAAGGAATCCGCACCCACAGAAGACGAGGCGCGTTTATGGATAAACGGGCTTGAGGCCGTGGAAGCGAAACTCGGCATAAAACAGGTTTATGATCTGTCTGCTACCCCGTTCTTTCTCAAAAACGCCGGTTATTCAACCACTACGTCGAATGGGAAGAAATTGAAAGAAGGAGTCCTATTTCCGTGGGTAGTCTCCGATTTTGCGTTAATTGACTCGATCGAGTGCGGTATCGCCAAAGTCCCACGTGTCCCAGTCGCTGATGATACAATGAGAGGCGACCCGATTTATCTATGTCTCTGGGAGGTTGTGCGCCCCAAACTCAGGGGTATACCTTCTCGCGGTGAGCCGCAGCTGCCACAAGAATTAGAAACCGCGCTCCAAACCCTCTATAGCAATTATGAGAAGACGTATGACTTGTGGCAGAAAGAACCGCACGGGTTAACCCCACCTGTCATGATTGTCGTTTGCAATAACACGAAAGTCTCCAAACGTGTTTACGACTGGATGGCTGGGTGGGAGAAAAAGACTGCTGCTGGTGACAAGGTCGTTGTCAAAGGCAAACTCCCAATTTTCAATAACGAGCGTGACGGGCACTGGAGCGATAAACTGAACACACTTCTCATTGATAGTAAGCAGCTGGAATCCGGCGAGGCTCTGAAAGGTGAATTTAAAAAAGCAGTTCGCACTCAGATAGAACAGTTCATGCGCAAGAAGAACGTGGAGAAAGTTACAGATGCCGAACTATTGCGCGAAGTGATGAACACCGTTGGGAAGCGTGGTCAGCTCGGTGAACACATTAAATGTGTCATCTCCGTCTCCATGCTAAGTGAGGGCTGGGATGCGAAGCGTGTGACGCATATCCTTGGCGTGCGTGCCTTCAGTACGCAGCTGCTCTGTGAACAGGTCGTCGGCAGGGGTTTACGACGTTCCAGTCACGAGGTCGAACACAGAATTCTTAATGTAAATGGAAAGCAGCTCGAATTAGAAACGTTTCCGCCAGAATACGCGGAGGTCTACGGGGTTCCGTTCTCATTCATTCCTGCGACGGGGAGTGGTAGAATCATCCGTCCGTTACCTTCAACCACAGTGGAGGCGCTCCCTGAACGGAAAGGAGCATGTGAAATTAAATTTCCGAAGGTCGTGGGGTACCGTCGCCAATTGCCGCCTGACACGATTCGCGTGCTTTTCACGCAGGCATCGCGTTATGAGCTCTCTACTGCTGAAGTGCCATCTATGACAGAAATTGAGGGGATAACAGGCGGTATTGAAGAGGTCCGCTTGCGTGTCGCGGAGGAACGCCTCCAGAAAAGCGAGTATTTTCTTGCGAACGTCGTCTTGCAGATGCATGAGCAGGATCCGGCTAACGACGCAAGGTGGTGGCTCTTCCCACAAGTGCTCCGCATCACACGCCAATGGATGAAAGAGTGCGTTACCTATAAAGACAATACTTATCCGCAGTTTTTCCTGATTGGTGAAATCGCACGCAAAGCAGCACATCGGATTCATAATGCAATCCTTAGGGCAGAACAACAAGCCCAAACCAGTCAATCGGCATCGGAAAACGAGCCATCACTGCAGGGGTTTCGCCCAATTTTTCTAGACAAAATGCACGTCGGATCCACTGAAGGTGTGTGGTTTGAAACAACCCAGCCCACCTGGGAGACACATCCGCAGAAGTGTCATATCTCGCATGTCGTCGCGCAGACAGACTCATGGGAGCAGAAAACCGCCCAGGCATTAGAACAGATGCCGGAGGTGCTCGCGTACGTTAAAAATCACAATATGGATTTCACGATTCCATACATCAATCACAACGGAGAGAGCCGACAATATGTTCCGGACTTCATCGCTCAGATCCGGAAACAGCACACGGATTCTGACGACGATATCGTGAATCTTATCTTGGAAACTTCCGGCAAAGCACGCGAAGATAAGGTGCAGAAGGTAAACACAGTCGAAAATATGTGGTTACCGGCTGTGAACACCCATGGTGAGTTTGGCGAGTGGACTTTTCTAGAAATCACCGATCCGTGGGATATGCAGAACACTATCCGTGAATTCATGAACGAATATAGTTCGTCATCGCTACGGTAGACGAAGATGCGAATTCTCTATGTGATCGATTCCATGACGAAAGATGGGGCTGAATCGCAGTTGCTCAAAACAGCCGCCCGCTTGTCCCCAGCACAGTATGAGGTATATGTAGTGTTGAGTCGCGCAGTTGGAGAATACGCGGATAGGTTAACCGCATGCCCGGCTGTACGCGAGGTTATTGCCATAGGGCGGGAGCGGAAGCGGATGCATATCGTCGAAAAGGCGTTCAGTTTGGCTGGAATTATCAGGGCAATTCAACCGGATGTTGTTCATAGTTGGCTATGGTACTCGAATTTTCTATGTGGTTTGTCTCGGAAGCTCGGTTTTTGGCGGTGCATCCCGTTCATCGCATCGCAGCGCGGGGATTATCAGGCACGGTACGGCAGCTTTCGACTCTGGTTGACCGAGAAGATTATCTATAATACTGCGGATACGCTGCTGACAAATTCCGAACGAATCCAACGGAACCTCCGCGAGCAGTATCCAGAGAAAAAAATCTTTGCTATCCCCAATCTATTGGAATTACCGACTCTCGAATTGCGGAAGTGTGGGGATAAAGAAGAAAAATTGATTGTGAGCGTCGGGCGATTCGCGCCAGAAAAAGGGCACCGTTATCTGATAGAGGCCTTGAAACTCCTCAAGCAAGACGACAAAGAATTAACCTGGCGATGCACGTTCCTCGGCGACGGTGAACTCAAAGGCGAGCTGCATAACCTCACTGCACAATACAAACTCACGGAACAGGTTACGTTCCCCGGATTTTGTGAAGATGTTTTCTCTTTCTTATCCATGGCTGATGTCTTTGTGCTTCCGTCTCTGCATGAAAGCTCGCCGAACGCACTGATTGAGGCGATGGGTATTGGACTGCCGTGTATTGCCTCAGAGGTAGGCGGTGTAACCGATCTGATCGAGCATGAGAAAAATGGCGTTTGCGTCGTGCCGCGGAATCCTACCGCTTTGGCGGCAGCACTGCGGCATATTTTGTCCGAGCCGGCCATCGCCATAGAGCTCGGCAAAAACGCACAACTAACGATTAAGCAGAAATTCAACAGTGCCGACTCTCTCCAGAAGTTGGAGGAGATTTATCACGGCTTTTTGAGGTAACGCTGCCAATGAATACTCCGCTTTCCATCTTGAGCTACCTCTCTTATCGCTACTATAGAGAACCAATAGATGCGTCAATTTCTTAAAAATCTGATCGCAGCCGTAGTCTATTTATCAGGTATGCCGTTCTTGACTCGGGAGTGGGGGTGCCGCAACAGGGTAGGCATCCTCATGTATCATGATGTCACACCGGAACTTTTCGCAAAACATCTCGACTATCTCTCGAGACACTATAGAATTATTCCGCTGGATAGACTCATCACTGCCATTCGCTGCCAAAGTTTTTCACAGATGCATCCAAAGAGCGTGGTGATTACCATTGACGATGGGCATGCTGGCAACGTCGCACTGTTGCCGCTCTTCAAAACCTATAATATTCGTCCTACTCTCTACGTATGCACCCAGCTGATCAATACGCATCGGCACTTCTGGTTTAAAATAGCAGGACAGTCAAAGCGTTACAAAGAAGGATTAAAAAAAGTGAGGAATTCAGAACGGTTGGCACGGCTGAAACGGGATGCTAATTTTGAACCTGAGACGGAATTTCCGGAACGGCACGCGCTCAATCTGGCGGAATTGCGCCAGATGATGACTCAGGTTGATTTTCAACCGCATAGTCAATTTCATCCGATTCTCCCACACTGCACACAAGCGGAATGTCAGAAAGAGATCCTCGGCAGTAAACACGATTTAGAACGACTTTTGGATATTGAATGCACTCATTTCAGTTATCCGAATGGGGATTATACGCCGCGTGAGATTGAGCTCGTCAAAGCTAGCGGCTTTCGTTCTGCACGAACGACGGATATAGGGTGGAATACGTTACAGACAGATGCATATCGGTTAAAAGTTATACCGATAAGCGATGATGCAGGGCTGCTACGATTTCGTGCCGAGTTAACAACGATTCCACAACGGCTCTATCGGTTTTTTCGGCGGAGGTAAGCGTGAAGCAGGACTTAGGGCGGTGGCACCGCGCCTATATTAAGAACGCGTACCGGGAGTTGGAACGCGGCACGACGCGAAAACAGATTGATGCGCTCGGTATTAACGCTACCCGGAAAAAGGTTTTGGACGTAGGATGCGGTGCAGGGAACCTCCTCGTCGCGCTTGCTCTGGATGCACCGAGCCTCTTAGTCGGAGTTGATGTGGATATGACGTTCTTGGAATTCACACCGCCAGTTCACTTGAGGCACAACGGTGAAATACCAATACGAAAACTTCGTGCCGGGCTGCCCGCCTTGCCGTTTAAAAACGAAACGTTTGACTTGGTAACCTGCTTCCTCGTTATGCCACATGTTCCGGAGGACAAAGCCGCTTTAACAGAGCTCGCACGTGTGTTGAAACCCGGAGGCACCCTCGCACTGTCCGGGCATGGATTCGGATTCCCGCTCAGTTATCTTAAACGTCTTAAATTAAAACCGTTGATTATGTATCTCGCCACCCTGATTTATAGATGCACAGGAAAAAAGTGGATCCGGAACACGCTTCAGAGTGATAAAAAAGTGTGCGATATCCTCCGCAGCATCGGCATGAGCCCGGATAGGCAGCTCCGCCCTAAAAAGACGTTCGGGCACGTCACGACCTATTGCATCCGTGCAATGAAGAACGATACAAGCCCCAGCCCGATGCAGTAATAGGAAAAAACCGAGAATTTGCCGCGGTTTAGCATCGCCAAAAGAATTCGCAAGGCGATGTAACCCACAACGAACGAGGCGAGCATCCCACCGCCTATGATGTGGATAGGTATGGCGGTATCCACAACATCGCGCATTTTAAGTACAACAGCACCGAGTATCGCCGGCAGCGAAAGCAGGAAAGAGTATTCCGCTGCTGTTTTTGCAGGAATGCCGCACAACAGCGCAACCGAAATCGTTGTTCCAGAACGGGAGATGCCGGGCGTAATTGCACACCCTTGCGCTACGCCGATCAGCGGCGTATGCCACGCCTTGAGCGGCTGCTCTGTTTGGTCACGCCGCCGCAGACGCGGCAATTGGAGAATGCCACCGGTGAGAATTAACATCACGCTCACGAGCTGCACCTCATCGAAAAACGATTCAAGCGTGTCCTTAAATAGCACAGCGATGAGACCTGTTGGAATAGAACCGAGCAAGATTAACCAGATAAACTTCAACTCTGAGGAGGTGCTGAGCGTCCGGATCGGATGCCTATAAAGTTGCGGTGTCGCTACCGCAGAGAAGCCGCCTTTTAAGAGCCGCACGATTGCATACCGATAAACGAGCACAACCGCCGCTAACGTGCCGAGGTGGAGCATCACATCAAAGAAGACAAGCGGCTCGTTCAAGCCGAGGAATGTCTGTGCTAAAACCAGATGTCCCGAGCTGCTCACTGGCAGAAATTCGGTTAAGCCTTGTAAAACACCGAGCAGAATTGCTTCAAGAAAGGTCATGGGTAGTATGATAACAGTTTTGTGAAATTATGTCAATGATTTTAGCAGCGCATTTACCCCACGGAAACTAAGTCACGAATACAGAAAAAGAGTGGACATTTCTTTTAGATTGCAGGTATAATTAACTTTACAAAGTGAGTTGCCGAAACCGTTTGAGGCAACATCCGTAAAATGGATTGACATTTTTTGTATTGTAACCCTTTTACAACCCATAACGTTTCTATAAGTGTGACGAAGTCGTTTGGAGCCCTGTGTCTAAATTCGTCTGCAAATAGATACAAGGCTCAATTTCAGGAATTCGAAAAAAAGAATTGAATTTTCTCAGATTGCGGGTATCATGATAGATATAAGAGAAAAAAGTCGGCTTTTTTTCGCGTTTTGTTTTATGGTATAATATAGCTAAAGTGTTTTTTTTTGGGTTCTATAACTTAGTCAGAAGACTATAAAGTTTATTCCGTCACGGGATAAAGAATAACAAGGAGTTAGATAAGATGAAGAGAAGAATGCACCCCCCCCACCTCCTTCTATATGTTAAGTATTTTATTTGCGTGTTGAGTGGCGGATTTATCTCATCTGTAATTTCGATAGCCGGGATTGCGATGTTAGCCGCACCGATGGCTACCGTGGAGGCAGCGAAACCGACGTTAGAGTCTGTTGAGATAGAGAGTGAAGGTCCACATACAGGCGATTCGCTCTATTCGTACAGCAGGCAAAGGTTAATTAGAGATTGGGAGGATAATACCGATCCCGCGAGTAGAACCGCGGCTCGGGAGGATCTAGTAGCAAACCATACATCGGGCATTCTGACTGCTCCGGGGTACTCCAACCCCACCATGGGCCAAGAGGTTAAATTTTTCAGTAGTACAGATAAAATCGTTTTTAAGTTGACATTTAATATAGATGTCAAAGTCCAGCACGATGGAAGGTCCGCTCTGCCGGCCCTGGCGCTAGATATGGACGGTGAGAGCGACCTCGTTGGCACTACACTACGTGCCGTCTATGATCCAGTAAAGACCGGGGCGCGAACCGATGATAAAGTCGTATATTTCACATACACGGTGCAAGACGGTGATGACGTTTTCGGCGATGGCGTTGATATAGATCGCGATCCGGATCCCTATTATGACGATGCAAATAATTTCATCATAGATAATGATGCTACCGTCGAGTCCCCCCCCGCGAACACCGGCGATACTGATAAGTGGAAAACTAGCTCGACTTATACGCGGATATACTTTGACAAGCTTTGGTCGGGCTTTTACGGCCGGGTTTGGCCGCCGCCGAACCCTTCTGATCATGACGGTCTTAAGTATCTCATAGATACTATCCGGGCGAATGTGAGGATCCCTGGGCTGATCAAGGCCGGGACTCATGATGAGATGGGTTTCCGCACCGACTATGTGGATTTTTCAACGACAGCACCCGATGCGGCTGTTACCGAACGTGACACTCAGACAGAGTCCTTTGATGTGGAATTTCTATTCTACAATTATGGGATTGGAACTGACGATGATGGTGTGATTGCAGATACCACGCGAGGCTTCGAGGCGACGGACATCACGCTCAAGGTAGATGACACCGCGGTGACACTGGGCACCACCGCGGCTGATTGGCAGGTTTCAGCCCCGATGTTAATCGGCTTAGACCATCGGGATCCCGGTTTTAATAATCCGAGTATAGATGATAGCGGGAGGGTGAAACATAGTTCCGCCTTCAAAGTCTACAGAGCGACTATCACGCCGCCGTCGGCTTTTGACGGAAATGTGGAAATAACGGTGCCAGAGAATGCCACCATGGACATAGCGGGCAACCTGAGCCTGGCCTCGAATACGCTGACGGTGCCTGTAAATACAAGCGTCGAGGTGACCATTCCGGATGAGACGCTCCGTGCGAAAATCAAGGAGACACTCAACATCGCCGCGGGGACGGCTGTGACCTCGGTACATATGCTAGACTTGACAAGCCTAGATTTAGGTGGCTCAGACGTTAGCAAGCTGACTGGACTTGAATACGCCACCAACTTGGAAGAGTTGGATCTCGGGGGTACGCAAGTAGAGGATGTCTCGCCGCTGGCAAACCTCACGAACTTGAGAGTGCTGGATCTCAGTGATACGCAAGTATCGGATATCTCGCCGCTGGCAAATTAACAACTTAACTCGGAAGAATAAACTCAGTGAAATCTAAGTTAACCTAGCCTAACCTAAACCAGGGGCAGCCACCTTCATATGGCTGCCCCTGGTTTTTTTTGTTTTCAGAGAAGCACCGAGGCCGCCTTGAGAAGCGACATCTGGAGACGGCCTTGACAAAATAATAGGGAGGCTGCTATACTTTATTATGAGAAGTGGAGCGTCTAAGCAGATAGATGAGGCAAACTACGGCACCAGAGACATCCAAAGAAACACAAAGCAAACGGCAGTTTTGGGACCCTTTCTTCAAAGAGTTCCTGGCCCTGCTGTTCTCTGGGCTGGGTGCCTCTATCCAGACAGAGATAGAAGTCAACCGGTTACCGCAGCGTATAGATGCACTCGCTCTCCTCGAAAGTGCCGCAGCCCGGGCGAGAGTGCGGGCCAATCCGCTGCTCTCTTACTTACGCACGTATAATCTGTTCGAGTTCAAAGGGCAGAACGACCTGTTGAATGGTTCGGAGTATCACCGGATTTCTATGCGTGCGTGCGGCTATCTCGCAGCGCATAAGGTGCCAGACACGGAAGTTACCTTGACGATAGTGTCGTCTCGGAAGCCGCGGGCACTGCTTACCCACCCGCCTTTTGGGGTATCCTGGGTGCAGCTCGCCCCTGGACATTATCGGCACCGGGAAGATCTGCCGGTGCATCTATTGGTTTGTAATGAAGTGGAGGTGGTTGAGCCGAATTATTGGTTGCTGCTGTTTGCGTCGTCGCGGAAACAGTTTCGTGCGTTCCTGCGGCGGGTGATAACGGAAGAGAATACGTTATATTTTGACTCCGCGTTGTATTTGCAGCCGGAAGTCACGGAGGAGGTTTGTGAAATGGAAGGACATCAAGATTTATTTCAGAGTCGTCTTCGCGAAGTTGCGACGACTTTGGGTCCGAAGTTGCTGTCTGCACTGACATCGGAGGAGCGTGCGGACATGCTGGCCCGCTTGAGTCCTCAAGACCGGGCGGATCTGCTCGCACGGCTGCCCGCTGAAGACCGGGCGGACATGTTAGCAAGGTTATCTACGGCAGACCGTGCGGATATGTTGGCGAGTTTACCGGTTGCGGAGCGTGCGGATATGTTGGCGAGTTTACCGGTTGCGGAGCGTGCGGATATGTTGACGAGTTTACCGGTTGCGGAGCGTGCGGATATGTTGGCGAGTTTACCGGTTGCGGAGCGTGCGGACATGTTGGCACGGCTGGGTCCCGAAGCGCGTGCGGACATGTTGGCACGGCTGGCGGCGATGCCTGACGCTGAATGGGTAGAGGTGCTCCGGGGCTTGTCGATGGAGATGCGTGTGAAACTGGCGCGGCAGTTGTTGGCTGCAGAGAATCGAACGGAGGAGTAGCACGGTAGGTGCACCTGCGGCTCACCCGCTGCTGCTTTTGTCAGCGAGATAATGGTAAACAGGAATGACGGCCGCCAACTGCAGAGGCCTGAACTTCACAATAAGTCGCATACGCAAGGGGCCAACCTTAATCAGTTTTTGGTTTTGGGGAAAGGTGATGACAGTTCCGATGTGAGCAAGGGGCCGGGCGGATAGCGTGCTCCGCCCGGAACTTAGAAAGGTTGATGGTACGGAGAGATATAAAAAATGGATATAAACATAAGCAGGCTCTGGCGAGATTTACATCTGATTTTACACAACCTAAGCACCGATGGTATTGAAATATACAAAAAAATGAATCTAAACAGAGAGAGGATTTGGGGTCGCCCGCCCACCCAAATCCTTGAGATTTGACACAGTTTTATCAAAACATCAGGCGTTGCCGTGCTGCAGTATACAAAAAAAATGTTTTACGGGATGGGTAAATGTGCGACAACGCCTGCATGGTCTGATGGCCACAGCCCGGACGGTAGCAGGTCTGAAGGCTTATCCCCCACGGTGTGTGTGATGATAGGCATTCCTACTTCAAAATTCTTGACAAAAATCTGGTCAATGCGCTTTGTTAATTGACTGCTTTGATTTTCCAGCATTGCAGCTTGACAACAAGTGTTTCCAGTGCCTTCTGTAGGCATCTGCCAGGTGTCGACGTATCCGTCTGACAGTAAGATTTGATAAGCTGTTCCGTCTGGCGCTGCGGTGTTGAAATCTCCCAATAAGATAATAGGCAAAGTTTCATCGCGAAGTGCCTGAATCAGTTCGTGAGTTTGGGCGATGCGAATCGTTTCGGCAAACGCCTCCAGATGTGTATTGACAACGCGATAGGTAACGCCGGAGATAGTTGCGTCGATTGCTGTATATCCGCGTGGTACGCTAAAGTTAAGGGGTTCAATTAACAGGGCTGTCGGGTACGTTTGACTGCTGCTCCGTGATACTTCAACGTCGCTGCGTGCGAGGATAACATCATAGTCGGTTAACCGAATATCATCAACGCCGGTATCGGAAAACATAGGCATTTCAATGTCAATGTTTTGAACTTTAGCAGCAACTTTATAATTTAAGTCCTCGGCTTGCAGTGCGGCGAGCAAAATTTCAAGGAAATCCAAAATGACTGTTTCAGCAGGGACTTCACCGCCTGCGATTCTATCGCCAGGGGTTTGCCGTCGCACCAATGAAATTTCCTGCAATCCAATGAGGTGAGGCTGAGATGCCTGGATGGATTTAACAATCGCCTTAGCTCGTGCTGGAAAATCAGAGGCGATGACTTGATTGTACATATCAGTGACTGCCCGGGGTATCTCCAATAGATTCGTTGTATCCAAAATGGATTCAGCACTTGCCCCTACATAGACGTTGTAAGTCATCACCGTAAGCGGTGCGTCAAAAGAGATAGAAGTGTCAGGGGGTGTGACGGTATCGGTTATTTTTTCGCAGGCTGAAAGGGTGACTAGTATTAAGATTAACGAAAAAAGAATTTTTACTCTATACATATTTTTGTATATTTCAGCCCTCCAACGGCTGATGTTTTTTGTATATTTCAGCCTAAAAAGTAGACGAAATAGACATTGCACAGTTTGCTTTTATAAGTTCTCCGTCCAAGGTTGTTAACTTGACTCGCAAAATGTGGTTAATGGTTGAAACTGGTGTTTGTACTAAAACGCGTAGATAGTTATCAGTAAAACCGGCCAGTTGTTGTGGTTTTCCTTCGGTGCTATGTTCAACTAACACGTTCTTATATTTTCCAAGCATGCGTCTGCGAAAGGCGATGCCGAGTTGTTTCCCGACTTCAATCATAATACGGCTTCGCGCTGCAGAGACCTCAGGTGAGACGTGTGCCTCGTAATTCGCAGCCGGGGTCCCTTTACGCGGCGAGTAACGAAACACGTGCATCTGACTGAACCCAATTTTTTTAACAAACTGGAGAGAGTTTTCGAAATCAGCAACCGTCTCGCCGGGGAATCCTACCATAATATCTGTGGTGATTCCGACATCGTCTGTAAAGAGGGTGCGTAGCCTATCAACGAGGTGCGAAAATTGAGAAGTGGTATACCGTCTGCGCATGCGCTGCAAGACGTTATCCGACCCGGATTGAATAGGGAGATGGAAGTGTGGCATACATTTCGGCAGTGCGGCCATCCGCTCGGCTATGATGTCGGGGAAGTACATGGGCTCAATTGAGCTGAAACGGATGCGGGCGATGTCATCAATACGATGAATACGCTCTAATATGTCTGCAATATCTTTATCTCTTCCGGTGTCTACCCCGTAAGCCCCAAGATGCACTCCGGTAATAACAATTTCCTTGATGCCGCTGTCAGCGAGGCGGCGTGCTTCATCTACGATATCAGCGAGCGGTCGACTAGTCATTCTGCCGCGTACATAAGGGATAATGCAGTAGGTACAGAAGGCGCTGCACCCGTCTTGAACCTTTATTAATGCCCGCGTCCGTTTTCCGGAATTGCTGATACCGCTGCTAAACCGCGCGTGTTCTCGGACAGCATCATGCTGCACGGGTTTTAGCGATAGAAGGTTCCGTTTTTTCGTATCTTTCAGTTTTGAACGAGAAGAATTTGGTTTCTCTGCTCCCGGTTCAGCGGTATGTAATGCGTCCAGGTAATCCTGAAGTTCAGCTTTTTCACGGTTGCCGAAGACAAAGGTTACGCCTGGAATCTTTTGAATTGCGGTCCGGTCGCTCTCGGCGTAACAGCCAGTGACAAGCACTTTAGCGTTGGGGTTCTGTCGGAGAGCGCGTCTAATTGCTTGGCGTGCCTTCTGGTCGGCCGTATTGGTTACAGTACAGGTGTTGATGAGATAGAGTTCTGCTGGGTCCGCATCCCCAACTAGACTATATCCGTTTCGGAGGAGTGTCTCCTGCATAGATTGCGTGTCGTATTGGTTCACTTTGCATCCCATCGTGATGAGTTTTACTGTTTTCATGTTTTCGTTTTTGTATATCTCCGTACCATCAACGCTTATGTCGTGATAACGCGTGTGTAAATCTCGTAGGAGGTTATCTAGGTATAGTTTTGTATATTGTAGCATATGAATGAGGTTTGTGCTAAGGTTATCATTACAGCCGGCATTGTCGTGCTGAAATCTACCAATATTCATAAGCGGCCAGGGCGATCCCGGCAATGGCGGCGGTTTCTGCACGCAGTCGGTGCGGTCCAAGTGTGACAGGGATGCATCCGTTTTGAACAGCAGCCGCAATCTCTCGCTCTGCAAATCCACCTTCCGGACCCACAAAAAGGGCTATAGATTCCACTGCGGGGGCCGTCCGGAAGGCCTCTTTGATGTGCCGCTCCTTTTCATATTCACTGCAGATAAGACAGAGCGATTTTTTTTTGAGTTGCCCTAGGCACGTTGGGAACTGTTGCACAGTTAACAATTCCGGCATCCATGGGCGTTTGCACTGTTTCGTTGCGGAGATAATAACGCGTTTCCAACGTTCATACCGTCTTTGTCCCGGTTTTTTCAACGAACGTTCTGAGTGGATAGGTACAACGTTTGTTACACCGAGCTCGGTAGTTTTTTGTAGAATTAGTTCCATCTTGTCATTTTTCGGCAGCGCCTGAAAAAGCGTGAAGGTAGGCAGCACCCGTGCGTGAAATTGCTTGCTTACCAGATGTGCCTTTTCTGGGCTGAGTATTTTCGCGAGGTAGATAGTGCCTTCCCCATCAATAATTCTGATTGTATCGCCGGCGGTTATACGCAGCACATTGTGCAGATGGTGCTGCTCCGTTTCTGGAATCGTGGCAATGTCGCCGCGCAACTGTGAAGGCGGAACATAGAAGGTGTGCATCGTTTTCTAAGCCGTTTTCGTCTACTATCCTATGAGCGGGTTTTGCGTAAGACCTTTTGTTTATATCCTTCGCTGCTGTCTCATCAGTCGTGCCTATCACGATAAGCGTCGCAATTTTTCGATCACGTTTTCGGGTGCTGCGCTACCAAAGATAGCCGTTCCAGCGACTAGGATGGTTGCTCCGGAGTGTATAGCAAGTGGCGCGACTTCCGGGGTTATGCCGCCATCTACGGAGAGTTCAATAGATAAATCAAGCGCCTGAATCATTCGCGTGAGGGCAGAGATTTTTTCAAGTGCAGTGGGTTGAAATTTTTGTCCGCCCTGCCCCGGCTCAACGCTCATCGTTAAAACTAAATCAACCTCAGGAAGGTAAGGTGTGACAGTCTCCACAGGTGTTTTCGGTGACAGTGCCAACCCGGCTCGGATATTCCGTGCTTTAATCGCTCGGATGGTTTGCATCGGTTCATCAACACTTTCAATGTGAAAGGTAATGAAATCGGCACCTGCGTCTACAAGAGCATCAACATAACGGAGGGGCTGGTTGACCATAATGTGGACATCAAAGGGCACATCAGTCAATTGTCTGAGTGCAGCGATAGTGAGTGGGCTGATGGCGAAATTCGGCACGAACTCCCCGTCCATGACATCTAGATGAAGTAGATCTGCACCTGCGTGGACGATGCGCTGTACTTCCTCTCCGAAGCGAGTGAAATCTGCCGCTAAAAGAGAAGGGGCAATTTTAACTGTTGTATATCTTGGTACCATCATCGCTTTTTCGTATATCTCCGTACCATAAAGGTTTATGTTTTGTAAATTACTGTATAAATCTCGCCAGAGCCTCCTGATGTATTGAATCTAAACATCGGAAACCTTCCGACGAGATTTGTAAAGGGTTTAAGATTGCAGCAGCCTTTATGGGGCTCCTGTAGACGAAAGAATCTCCGTACCATCATCGCTTATGTACTGATAACTCGTGTGTAAATCTCGTTTTCTTGTATACAGGAGCCCAATACTGATTGATGTTTTGATAACCCTTGCATAAATCTTGTCGCCTGCCCACCCAAATCCTTTGATGTATAGATTCATAGCATCGGAAGGCTCTGGCGAGAGCAGAATTGTCCCCGCAAGCGGGGTGAATTCTTTACACAGGACTTAACATTGCAGCAGCCTTGTATCGGGCTGAAATGTACGAAAGAACGAGATTTGTGCTAAAGTGTTCATTCAATATGTTAATGTTGTGCTGAAATATACGAAAGAACGAAATTTGTGCTAAAGCGTTCATTCAATATGTTAATGTTGTGCTGCACTATACTAAATTATCGATAGTGCTGTTCGGGCAATTTGTTTCCATTTTCGTAGGTAATGACCCGGACCTGGCCAAAGACGCGCAAAGCTTGTTTTTCCAAATCGATCACCGTTCCGGGTGCGTAATACCCATCAACCACAGTACGCTCGCCGGAGTCATCCTTGACAACAATTTTGACATGGTGGGAGACATTCCCCTGTTCGCTAACGGCATGTTTGAACGGTAGGAGTCTTCCGGTAATATCGATTTCATCTCGTACCCCGCTCACCTCAAGGACTATCAAGTCCCCACTCTGAATATGCACTCCATCTGCAGGTTTGTGTGTAATAATGTCGCCGGACGGGATTTTTGGATGCGGGCTGTACTGAATTTCAACATTGAGTCCTGCGGCTTCAAGATCTGGTAGTACCTGATGGATAGATTGGTTCCGCAAGTCGGGTACCTGAATGTATTGCATCACCTTGCCGAGGCTCACCAATAGATTGACAGTGCTGCCTCTTGGTTGGCCTCCTCCCTCGGGTGGGGTTTGCGCGATAACGATATCCGGTGGATAATTGAGCGAATGAACGTACGCGATGCGATTTGGCAAAAATCTTGCGGCTGCGAGTGTCTCACGTGCTGCATCTACTGACTTACCGATTACAGAAGGCACAGGTTCCAACTCAGCGCCGATGCTCACCGTGAGTTCAACAGTCTGATGCGATTTGATTCTAAAGTGCGCGGGTGGTTTTTGTGAGACGATTTGACCTTTCTTGGCTTCACTGCTAGCCTCCCGGACCGGGTCTGCCACCTTAAGTCCTACCTCATCAAGATGCCGTATCGCCTCAAAGTAGGATTTGCCGGTAACGTTTGGTACGAAGACCTCCTCTGTGCGGACCCAATGTGGTATAACGACGAAAACCACCAACACTCCGACGATAGCAATAAGAATGAGGCAGTAAAGAGAAACCTTGATTATAGCAAATAACGTATTGTTAAGGCTTTTCATATTTTTATATATCTCCGTACCGTCAAAGGTTATGCATTTGCTGGTTCGTGTGTAAATCTCGTTTTTTCGTATATCTTGGTAAAAAATTGGCCCTGCTTGCAGGGTGAATTCTTGTCCATCAACGCTACTTGCCAACTGCTATTTACAAACCTTTACAAAACTCGCCAGAGCCGCTTTATGCTACGCCTAAGGAATCTCCGACGAGATTTTCACGGAAATTAACATAACATAGAGCCGTATCGGGCTTAACTATACAAAAACGTCAAAACACCAGACGGCTCAGACGAGAAAGGAATTGTCCCTGCAAGCAGGGATGAATTCTTCTACAAAACATAGAGCGTCATTGGGTGCCTGTAGACGAAAAAGCGAGATTTGTGCTTGCGTGTTCATTAAATCCATCGGTGACGTGCTGCCGTAGACGAAAGCCTGTTTGCAGTTGATAACCGTTAATAAAATCGCGTGCATCCATAGCTTTTTTAGTGGCTGGTTGAAGTAGCAAAAGTTGAAGTGTGCCGTTCCCTGTTGCTATGAGCAGTTCTTGTTCAGTGCCAATGTGGAGCGTTCCTGGCGGCAGACCTAATGGCTGGGGTTTCGGCAGACAGCGTAGAATCTTCACCCGCAAATTCTGTGGAAAAAAGGTATAAGCGCCGGGCCAAATGATGGTGCCGCGCACAAGATTGTGAATCTCCGTTGCCGCCTGCTGCCAGTTAATACGGCCACTCTCTTTTGTCAAACGTGGTGCGTATGTTGCAGCGGCGTGGTTCTGTGGAGATGCCGGAGGTGGCCGGTCGCTTGGCATTTTACGAAGCAGGCGTACCAATTGCTTAGCACCCAGGGCCGCTAAGGTATGCGTCAGCGTTGCAGCAGTCTCCTGGCTCCGAATCGGGATGTGCTCTTGGTAGATAATATCGCCAGTATCCTCACCGGCATCCAATAACATCAAAGTGATGCCGGTCTCCGTTTCGCCGTTAATCAACGTCCATTGAATGGGAGCAGCGCCTCGATATTTCGGCAGGAGTGATGGATGCAAGTTAATGGTGCCACACGGTGGAATATCCAACACTACCTGCGGAAGGAGTTGACCGAAGGCTGCAACGACGATGTTATCTGGTGCCAACCGTTCCAAGGTTTTGACAAAATCGGTGCGTCTCACCTTATCAGGTTGATAAACCGGCAGATTATGTCGCGCGGCCTCCACTTTCACGGGCGGCGGTGTGATTCGCTTTCCGCGGCCGCTGGGCCTGTCGGGTTGTGTGACAACTCCAATAAGTTCAAATTTGTGAGCAATGAGTGCTTGCAATGATGGTATAGCGAATTCACTGGTGCCCATAAATAGAATTTTCATATAGTGCAGCCCCCTAACGCCTGATCTAAAATCGGATTTGAATGAGCTGGAGGGTTAGACCGCCCAGCGGTTCGCTTCTAGACGTGTTCACTGTGTGCCTTAGACGGTTTTGTAAGGCTGGATAAAATCCGGTGTTTATTGAAGTTGCACGCGGATACGGCGAATGCCCATCCAGCAGGCGAGCGACGACACCTTCTGTTGGTTCTTCGTCTTCAATTGGAGGCGGTGGTTCCGGCTTTTGAATACGTGGTGTTGCAGTATCTACCGAGCGTGTGCGCCACCAATCCCATACGCCGATGAAAATTGACAACGAAACGGCACCGATGCCAATAATACGATAATCCTGCGGTGTTAACTCTGGCGCGAATTGCTTTTCACTATACATTTTTATCCCGCGCACCGCGACGTAACTGTGAATCGAGGTAAACGGAAGGGCGCTTAAGGTGATAATCTCAAACCGGCGTAGTGCATTCTCCTGATATCCTTCGACAGGAGCCGGTGCTTGCTCCTCTGGAGGCATCGGCCGTTTTTGCGCGCTTGTATACGACACGAACCCAAAAATAAAAGCGGCGCTAAGTATGAATACCTGCTTTTTGTATACTGCAGCACAGCAACGCCTGATGTTTTGATAAAACTGTGTGAAATCTCGTCGCCCGCCTACCCAAATCCTCTCTCTGTTTAGATTCATTTTTTTGTATATTTCAGTACCATCGGTGCTTAGGTTGTGTAAAATCAGATGTAAATCTCGCCAGAGCCTGCTTATGTTTATATCCATTTTTTATATCTCTCCGTACCATCAACGCTTATGTTTTGATGGTGCGTTTTTTCGTATCTCTCCGTACCTAAAAAGTTTTTATTGTGTTAAATCCGATATAAATCTCGTCTTTTTGTATACTAGAGCCCTACAACGGCTGATGTATTGTCAATAACTGTGTAAATCTCGTTTTTTTTGTATGCAGGTGCCCGATGCCAGTTGCTGCAATTTAAATCTTGTGTACATCTCGTCGCCCGCCCACCCAAATCCTTCTATGCTATGATTCGTAACATAAGCAGGCTCTGACGAGGTTTGTAAAGCATTTATCAAAACATCAGGCTTGATTGGGCTCCTGTAGACGAAAAGGCTCCTGTATACAAAAGAACATAACAACCGCCTTTGTTGTGCTGCACTATACGAAATTCCGGTTACGGAGTAGGTAAAGGACCAGCATACCTGCTCCGATACAGACAGAAACGTCAGCAAAGTTAAAGGTTGGCCAAAACAGTCTGCGGCTTTCTATGCCGAACTGCAGAAAATCAATGACTTCTCCGATGCGTATCCGGTCGATGAAATTTCCAACCGCGCCGCCAAGTAGAAAGCCGAGGGCAATTTGCATCCAACGGCTCTGCCGAAATTGGATTGAATATACCAGAATGAATCCTAAAGCAACAAGGGTGATCAAGATGAGCAAGGAGCGTTGCCCGGCTAATACCCCAAAAGCCGCGCCACTGTTCTTATCATGGCGAAGATTGAAGAAACCGGGGATAACCGGTATAACTTCAGTGATATACGTAATGTGTTTTTCAACAAGCCACTTGCTCAGCCAATCTACGACGAATACCGGAATCGCTATTCCTATAAGCGTGAGTGAAACTTTCCAATTTTTCGTATTTTTTAGCACGTTTTCGTATATCTCCGTTTTCTTGCATCTTTCAGCCCCATCAAGGGTTATATTTTTGATAATCCTTTACAAATCTCGTCGGAGGTTTTCGTATATCTCCGTACCGTCAACGCTTATGTCATGAATACTCGTGTGTTGGCAGGATAGGTATTCTTTTTCACTCCTTTTAGGAGTGAAAAGATTACGAAGTTGAGGGTGGCGAGATTTGTGCTAAGGTTATCATAAAATCAATCAGTGTTGTGCTTCCGTAGACGAAGCTTTGAGAGATTCCCATTCCGCTTTGGCGTTTTCTGCAGCAGTTGCTAGACATCCCCAGTTTGTCTGAAAGATGCTGTCTGGCAGGCTTGCAGCTGCTGGGACAACAATCAACTCGGCGGCATCTTCCAAAGCGCCATTTTTAGTGAGAGATTCAGAGAGCTGCTTATAAAACCGTTCAGCCAAGAAAGGTGTCAACGGTGCGAAACGTTGAAGCAGCAAAGTTCCTATTATGGATAGCGTCCGTCGTGCTGCATAGGAGGTTTCATGACTGCCCATAGGGACGAATTGAAGATAAAACCGGAGATCTATGTCACAGAAATCAAAAAGCAGTTCCCACATTTTGTGAAAATTCCGATTCCGATAGGCTGCTTCTACCTCTTTCAAACGTGCCTTCGTTGCATCCAGGGCGAGTTCATCACGCTGGTTCTGCCCTATCTCGTCCGGTACGTTTGGTGCTTCGAATTCAGAAGTCTCCCCTGCCTTGTCTGTATCCTGACAAAGTGTGGAAACCTGCTCTAATAACTGCTGCAACCGTTCATATTTGGACCAGTACTTTTTGGCAAGCGTCCCAAGTTGCCTGCGTGTTACGTTCGGTGCAATTGCCAGGAGCCGACAGACATCAGCAGGATATTGTGCAATAAACGCATCTTGAATTTCAAAAGAGCGCTCTTTTTTTCCGTCTAAAATTGGCAGTGCTTGGAGGATAAGCTGCTTAAAGGGTTGGCTCTCTTTAATCGGTCGACTTCGGCTCAGTGCTGCGGAGATAACACTCACCTCCGACAACCATTTTGAAAGGCCGGCTTGCGGGCCGAATATGACGCTAACAGGTCCCCCCAGGGGTTTCTTAAAATCGGAATTGTGAATCACCTGAAGCAGATTGCCGAAATGCGTATCAATCAATGTGGCTTCCTTCCGGAATTCCTTTGAATTGCACTTGGGACAGAAGGTATCGGTCGGTAAGAGTTCTTCTACACTCAAGCGAAACCAATATTCAGGCCCGCGGCGGATAGAGTTCCGGATAGCCAATAGTATATTTTTATTCGTAAGGGGTTCATCACACCCATCACAGAACAAAATAGGCAGCGGCATGCCCCACTGCTGCTGCGCGGAAACCTGCAAGTCAGTGAAATTGGCTGTGGTTTTTTGGACATCGACGAGAGCCTCTGGATGCGTGGGACAGTAATTCTCCCAATATTCTGGTGCGTTAATAAGTTCCGCTGTTGGCTGATTCTCGGATAGTGAGAAGACCCATTTTGAACAGGGGCGAAAAACGGCTAGCGTCTGGCACCGCTGGCAGTGGAGCCTCGGTCCTTCCGGAGCTGAGCTCTCATTATTAGTACCTGGACGAAATTTTAAGAGATAGCCGAACTGCTCTAACTCAGGAACGATAAATTTTTCAGCATCATACAGATTCAATCCACAGAGCGTGTCGCCTTCTTCGGTGAACTTGCCGGTCTCATCAAAAACAGACGTAGAACTTCTTTTTAAGAGCTGCGCAATATAGTAACTTAACGGGTTGTGCGCAGCATTTAGATGAATAACCCCGGCAAATCGTTCGTTTTGATGCGCATCGCCGCCATACCGATTCTCTTTCAGCATCCGGGCTGCTTCCTCGACGACGTTTTCGGGAATTGGAATAATCTTTAAAATTTTTGATGTAAAAAGTGGATGGGATACCGTGCATTTTGTGAGTTCAGAACTGCGTAGTTGCCTTAAGACTTCAAGAGTCTGGCCGGTTTTCGCCAAATGGTTTTGAAAAATCTGCAGCTGCGGTTCGGCAAAAAGCAGGTATTCACTTTCAAACCGAGTGAGGTAATAGGTAGCATTTTCACTAATTCCGAGTTCTGTCGTGCCTGCTATTTCCCAAATATGAGCGAACTCAAGACAAAAGAAGACATCGATGCCAAATTCCTCGAAACCGGTGCTGAAAGGAAATTTCACAAACGCAGGCAATGTGTCTGTTACACGATGTTCAGTTTTGCCAGTCTCAAGCGGTGCAGAGCACTTGGGACACCAAGCGCCAAGATGTGGCAGGTCTTGTAAATAGTGATACTCACGGAGCCGGCTGAGCAGTGGAATCAACTTTGACTCCTGCCGTGCGTCATGGTTTTTCAGTGCCAACTCCCAAGCTGCAAAACAGCCGAGTTGTTTTAATTTTTCTTGATTCGCTTCTAATTGCTTTATATAGAGTGTGTAGCACTGCTTCCGGAAGCGAAACATATCCAGCGGCGATTTAGAATTGGCTGCAGCTTCCGTTGCGATTTTATCTTCAATATAGGCAGGATATTTCTCCCAAGCAGGTATATATATCACTTCGCGTGCTTGCAGCATTTCTGCCTTAAGGAATATGTCTTGACAAATTTTTCTACAAAGCGTCCGGTGGTTGAGTGCATGAGTGGGAGCCGGCATTTCTCGAATAACATAAGTGACCGTATCGTTCTCTTGCGGGGTCTCATCAACTGGCGGTGTGTGTGCGGCAATATCTACTGATGGGGAGGCTTTAGCACGTAGCACCGTCACCGATTGCAAAGGGTAAACTCCGGCGTTATCCCAGAGATTTAAAATTGATTTTTCTTCATGTCGACTGAGATATTCTGCAGACCTCGATGGAATTTTAGCGTTCCCGTTTTTACGTTGTACACTTTTGGTAGAAGCTCTTTTTTTCATACACCTATTATCCTTAGATTTATCCGCTAAAGCATTCTTATCAAAAGGGATAGCAGCATTATGAGTATCCAGGGTGAAAAGTCAATCCCAAGATTCCGGGACACCGGGTCAAGCGCACGACGAATAGGATTTAGAACAGGATCCACGATAGAATTCGTCAAGGAATAAATTTGCCTGACAGTGGCGTTCCGAGTACCGAAGACAAAGTACGAAAGAATAACATTGGCCAAAACAACAAAAATATAAATTTCGAGTAGGTGTTTAAGTATATTAGCGATTTTTTTGTATCCTTCAGTGCCATCAACGCTTATGATTTTGATGGCTCGTGTATAAATCTCGTTTTTTTGTATATCTCCGTACCATCAACGTCTCTGTTTTGATGAGTCGTGTGTTGGCAGGATAGGTATCTTTCTCTGTCCATGAGAGAAGATAACCTTTTACCTGCCAATCTATAGATAAATCTCGCCAGAGCCTACTTAGGCATAGTCTTTTGAAGTCAAAGCATCAGAAGGCTCCGACGAGATTTGTAAAGTTATTAACATTGCAGCAGCCTTGTATCGGGCTCCTGTAGACGAAAGAACGAGATTTGTAAATGTTTTATCAAAACAAACGCTCTTATTGTGCTGCACTATACGAATTATGTATTGCCAAGTTGTTTTGAACGTTCTGTAGCGGCAAGGATAGCTTCCGTAACGGTGGCACGTAATCGCCCTTTTTCGAGTGCATGGAGTCCAGCTGCGGTTGTTCCGCCGGGTGTCGTCACACGATTTTTAAGAACGGCTGGATGTTCATCCAGTTGGTCTAGCATCTGTGCGGTTCCTAAGACTGTATATGTTGCTAACTGTTGTGCAGCATTCCGGGGTAATCCGACCTGTACACCGGCATCTGCTAAAGCCTCTATAAAGAGTGCGACGTAGGCGGGTCCGCTGCCGCTGACACCAGTTACAGCGTTGAGATGTTGTTCATCCATAACTAAAGTAGTGCCACAAGCGTTGAAGAGTTCCAAGGTTATCTGAATATGAGTTTCATCTGTGCAACTGCCTTTTGCGAGTACAGATACAGCGGAACGTGCGGCTGCGGCGATGTTCGGCATAACGCGAACGATAGGGGGCGTTGCTTCAAAGTAAGATTCAAGCGTTGCAGTTGAAACGCCAGCAGCGATACTAATTACCCATTGCGGTGATAAAAGGTTTTTCGCTACCTGAGGCAGAATGTGTGGCACTGCTCCGGGCGGTACTGCACAGAGAATCGCGTCTGTGTTTTCGAGGAGTTCGGCGATATTTGATACGGCTTTCACATTCTGCTCCTCGACAAGTTGCGCGACAAGATTCTTATCAATATCCGTAACCCAAATCTGATTTTCAGGGAGCAGGGTGCCGGCGACATTTCTCACGATAACGCCGCCCATTTTTCCGATACCGATGACTCCCAATTTAAAGTTGTTCATCTTTTTGTTTTTTTGTATATCTCCGTACCATCAACGCTTATGCTTTTGCTAACTCGTGTGTAAATCTCGTCGGAGATTCCTTAGGTTATGTCTTTAAAAATCTAAACATCAGAACCCTCCCAGTGGGTGGCAGGTGGCGGGGTTCGGTTATCTTTTCACTCCTTGCAGGAGTGAAAAAGAACCTATAGGTGGCAGGTAAAAGGTAATCTTATCTCTCCTGAAAGGAGAGATAAAGAATACCTATCCTGCCATACCTTATCCCCGCCATCTATAGATAAAAGGTAATCTTCTCTCATGGACAGAGAAAGAATACCTATCCTGCCACTGGCGAGATTTGTAAAGTTATTAACATTGCAGCAGCCTTGTATCGGGCTGAAATATACGAAAGAACGAGATTTTCACAGATTTTTACAAAACATAGAGCGTCATTGGGCACCTATAGGCGAAAGAACGAGATTTGTGCTAAGGTTTTCATTAAATCCGTCTTTGTTCTGCTGCACTATACTAAAGAAAGATTGCCCGTCCGATTCTTACTAAGTTGGCGCCCTCTTCAATCGCTATTTCAAAGTCGTTTGTCATTCCCATAGAGAGGTATCGCATGATAACGTCAGGAAATTGCTGTGCTTCTATCTTCTCGGCGACGGTTCTCAACAAAGCGAAAGCCTTGCGATTTGTCGCTGGCGGAGCGTCTAACTGTCCGATTGTCATCAACCCAAGGATGCGCACGGCTGGATATCCTAAAGATTGTTCAATAAACCGGGGTACATCTGCTGCATGTACACCATATTTACTTGCCTCACCGGTAGTATTTACCTGAATTAAAACATCTGTCTGCTGCCGGGGCGCTTCGGACCGACGTGCTATTTCTGCGAAAAGGCGCACACTGTCCACTGAATGAATCAGCGAAAACATCTGGAGTGCGGTTTTCACCTTATTGCGCTGTAAATGTCCGATAAGGTGCCAACGACACGTTTTATCACCGACTGCATGGTACTTCTGTTGTGCTTCCTGCACCCGGTTTTCACCGATATTGGCAACCCCTGCAGCGATGGCTGTCTCGATCTCCATGACGGAACGTCCTTTGGTGACTGCGACGAGCGCTATCGTATCAGGTGAGCGGCCGCTTCGTTCCGCGGCAGCTGCCAATCGTTCGTTCACTCTGGAAAGGTTTTCCGCAATTTTTTTTGCGTGCTCCGTGCAAGAAACCGGTTGTGTTGCTAAAATAGAATTGTTCGTATCTCTTAGTACCATCAAGATTATGTATTGTTAATAACTGTATAAATCTCGTAGTAGGTTCCTTAGGTATACCTAAACGGCTCAGACGAGGTTTGTGCTAAGGTTTACATCACATCAGGCGGTGGCGTGCTGCCATAGACGAAAAATTGGCGTCTCCTGTCCTCAGGGCACCCACCTTTCATCTATCACCTATTCTCCGTGGTGTCTATGCATTATCCTCGCTTGAAGGCTCAGTTGTTTCTGATGTCCACAACGTTTTTTGGATGTCATCTGGCGTTTGCTCATTGATAAGCCTTTGGCTGTTGAACGAAAACAGGATACCGATAACTGCCATGAGTACTGCCAAGCTAACGATACCTATGCCGACTGTCAGGGTATGTGTAGCTTCCGTGTAGATCTGTGTAACTTGAACTGCAGTTGTTGGTTCTGATAAGGTTTTCTGATATTTTGCAGGATAGATGCCGCCCAGAACAATGAAAATGAGTCCTATGATACCTATAACTATTGAAAGAATTAGAAATAGAAACCTCATTTCATCGGGGCCTCACTGCCGAAAATTAAAAACATTAATTTAATGATACCACATTTATGAAGAGAATGCAAAAATTTTATGGTTTTTTGGTTTGGAGCATAATAAAGGAGACCATTCGGCCAGTTTGTCCGGTTGATGCGCGATGTGAATAAAACATTTCTGTGCAACAAGCAGTACAAAATGGCGAGACGGAAATTGTCGACGGTGGCACCCCATACGCCACCAATTGGAGGATGTTAGCAGTTTGCAGACTTAGATGTGTCCCCTTCCGCACAGTTTTCCCAAAGTGTGCCTCAAACTGAAAGAGGAGCTCTGGACTTACGGTATAGCAACACTTCTGGATAGATGGACCTAAATGGATGAGACAATGGTCGGCGGCAGTCCCGAGCTGTGCTTTCATACGCGATATGACGTTTTGTACGATACGTCCTAAAGTGCCGCGCCAACCTGCATGCACAATACCAATAGCAGGCGTGACTGTATCTAAGATGAAGATAGGTACGCAATCTGCAGTAAAAATTCCTAACCCAAGCCTGTGCCGTGCTGTAATGAGGGCATCCGCCGCTTGGATGTCATCGCTTACCAGTTCTCCACTGAAACATCCAAAGGGCAAATACGAATCGCCGGGAATATCCTCTGGTGCCCCACACAATTTTTCAGTTGATAAAGGTTCTACATCTACATTAATAACACAGTTACTATGAATTTGATGGCAGTAAACAAACGGTGCGAATCCGGTCCGCCGCAAAAAAACGTGCCGGTTGCTCGCGACAGCGTCCGGCTCATCACCTACGTGCGACGCGAGATTCAGTGACGTATAAGGTGAGCGGCTGGTTCCTCCGTGGCGTAGGCTTATCCCTGCTTTCACGAGTCCTGTAGACTCAAGTTGATAAATCGGGTGAAAAATTTCCATGAATCTTTTTCCGTCTAACAGGTCAAGATTTGTAATCTTCCCGGGGTGGACTAAAAATATCTAACGCAGCAGCAGGCTCGTTAAACGTTCTTGCACTGTGCTTTGCATTGGAAGGAATTAGGTAGGCATCCCCTTGTTTGAGTATCTGACTCTCTCCATCAATGGACAACTCAAATGTTCCTTCCAGCACCATGCCCATCTGTTCATGATAGTGGCTATGTTCCGCCACCACACTGTTGGGTTGAAGATTGACGAAGGACATCATCAACTTCTCGCCGTGAAGGGTACGAATGGTAGCACCATCAAAAACAGGTTTTTCGGGCTGCTCATCAATCTTATAAAAAGGCATAAGTTCTCATCCACTCCTTTGAATCTATGCGCGAACCTCGCCGCAATCCGATGTTATGTGCCTATATGCTAATTTCTTTAACCGAAAAATGATGCGAGAATTAGGCGTAACGGTTATAGAGCGCTCTGCCCCTGATCCCATCGTTAAAATGATAACAGATTTCAGGAAAAGAGTCAACCCCAAAATATCAACCGATTTAGCTGGATGGCTTGTCGGCAATGTGTCAGACGTGACGAAAATCACGGCATATCGCAGGCATAGGTGAGAAACGTTGTTGAACTTGTGGTGCCGATTGGAAGCACGAGGTTCATTCATAATCTGTGTGCGATGTTTGGTGTTGGGTGTCTGAATCAGGATTTGCAGGATTTCCGGATGGGCAGCTGATGCGGAGATTTGCGGGATGGAAATCTCAGGGGTGCTCGGGTGTGGTTAGGAAACCACACCTACGAGAAGGGGAGCCGATAAGCATCTCTATTGCAAAGGGTCTCCGGGGAAAAGCAATTGGGTGGTTCACGCGATGTGGTGTCAAGGTGGATGGCATTTTAAATCGTTGCGATAGGCCACAGTGCCTCATTATTTCGTTAATATCCGCTTTCATGGAAAGGGGATATCCGGAGAAGGCGGTTGCACGTAAAGTACTCTCCTGCAGCTTGAACAGTGAACGAATTTCTCGTATTTTTGTGCGTCCTTGACTGTTTGCGGCTGGATTGCGATGCGGCAGCTGCCACAGATGGCCTCCGTCTCTGTAACAAGCCCCAAGGCAACAAAATCAGTTTTCTGCAGGTCAACCCATCTATGGTATTGGTTACTAAAACGTTCCTCTATTTTGGGTAGAAATTCTCTGCGCTCCTTCAATTTTTGGGTTAATTGTGCTTCTATTGTCTTCCGTTCTGCTTCGAGGCTGGCTTTTTTCTGTTCATTTTCCTTATGAATTCGGTTTGCTTCAGCCTCAAGTTTGTCTAATGCAGCTTTAAGCCGGTCGCTATCTTCCATTGCTTCTAAAATTAGGTCTTCAGCTTCTGCATCTTTCAGGTTTAGGAAGTCAATTTGGTTTTCCAAAGCACGATACGCTTCGTTTGATTTGACTTCGCGCTGCTCTGTCCTATATTTTTCCCGTTGCTGGGCGTTCATTTCGATTTCAGCGTTCTTGGAACGCTGCACTTTCTCTGATTCTGCGAGTTCTGCAGAGGTTACTGCGATGTCCTTTTTATATTTAGCGGCAGCAGTCTCTAACTCTTGAATGTAGGGTGGAATCTCTTGGAGGCGTTTGTGGATTGACAACAGTTCCCTGTCGCGTTCTTGGAGTTGATAGAGCAGGGCTAGTTGTTGCCGTAGAGATGGGTTCGCCATTATATTTCAGTCTCCTTTTCGACAAGATAAGCGAAGAAAATGCCGAGTTGATATAGCACAAAGAGCGGTAGCGCCATCAAAAGCATTGAGCCAGGATCTGCTGGCGTTAATAGTGCTGACATGACACAGATGCCTAACAGTGCGTAACGCTGCTTTTCCCGGAAGCCTCGGGAATCAATAATGCCAATCCGGGCGAGAAATGCCATCACAATTGGTAACTCAAAAGCAATGCCGAACCCCAGAATCAGCCGAGTGACAAAGGTCACGTATTTTTCCAAATCCCACCGGTTAGGTAACTCTGGCAGCAGCTGCGCTGAGAATTGCAACACCACTGGCGTAACGATGAAGTACGCGAAAACGGCACCAAAAATAAAGAAGATTACAATAATGATAAAAAGCGGGATGCCGAATTTGCGTTCTTGTTGGTTCAGCGCTGGAAACACAAAAGCCCATACCTGATAGAGGATTATCGGCAAAGCGAGAACGATGCCAGTCGTAATGCCGAGCCTCAAGTAAGCCATTATCCCTTCAAGCGGTCCTACCTTAAACAGTTCAGCGTCGATATCTGATGTCCCAGCGCGTAAAGAGAGCGCGAAGAACCCCATTATTGATGCCTCTGTCCCCACTATTGCCTCAATGGTTGTAGCCAGCAGATTGTTAATCGAAGTTTTGAGCGGAAACAGAATGACCTTTTCAATGGGTTTACTAAAAGAGAGACTCAGAACCGTGAAAACACCGATTGCGCTGGCTGACACAATAATGCGCCTGCGCAGCTCCTCAAGGTGCTCCCAAAAAGTCATTGCTACATCGTCTGGTGCCATAGTCTCCTTGCTAGTTACGAGGATTCGGGCGGTTTCGTCCGTCTCGAAACTGTTTCTGTGTTAGAATTCTTCTCGGGTTCATTGGCTGCCCGTGTCAATTCATCTTGGAGCTCGCTGCCGGCGCTCTTAAATTCTCGAATTGCCTTCCCTAAAGAACGTCCCATTTCCGGTAGTTTTTTCGGGCCAAAGATTACGAGTGCAATTGCCAGGATAATAAGAATCTCCATTCCGCCTAACCCCATCTTCTTGATTCCTCCTTTGGTGAATAGTGTCGTCGATAATAGACTAGTCTTGTTACCTAAGGTGCAACAGTCAGACAAGCCCCCAACGTGACCTAAATCATTATACCACATAGTTATCCACTTCGCAACTAAAAATCCGAAAAAAGGTTGAACTGATTTGCCTAAAGTGGTATGATATATCGCGATGCTTGGATTTTTCTTACAGTTGGAGCCTGTTTATATGGTGCTTTAAAGCAGTAACGACGTGTGGCGTTCGATTTCCTCAGTGACTTTTTGAAAGGTCTACGTGCTATTTCTAAATCAAAGTCCGTATGTCAGCTGATACCTTAGCGGCGCGGGAAAAACGTATCAATACCGGCATCAATATCCTCAATAGGATGGCCGTATTGTTGTTGGTAACTGTCGTGAATTTCACGTTCTGTTTGAGTGAGTTCTGTCAACGGGAAAGTGAGGGTTTCTCGAGAACGTTTGCTTGATTCGCCCATCGCAATGTTCATCTCTTGGTCTTGCCTACCGCGCATTGCGCCGTACTCCGGTTGCATGTCATGAAGAACGGCTGTAGCGATGCTGAGCAATTCATCGGCTACAGCAATCTGCCCCTCGGAAAGAGGATAGTGCTTGAGCGGGTTTTCCCATATTACTGTCTGGTGGGGGAGTTCTAAGGTAATTTTCTCCAGTACAGTCACACCGTCCACATCAATTGTCGTACGTTGGGGCTGGTAAGCGATGCCTTTTGCCCCGGACTCCAGTGCATCCGTAGGTGTTACATAGATGTCTTCACCTGCGATGGTACCTTTGCTCCCATCAATCTGGGAGATGCCAGTTTGCCCCCTGCCTAAGGAACGGGCGTGTATAACGTTAGAATAGACCATCAGTGCTGTTGCACAATTATCAAATTCAATGAACCCGAGGCTCCAATTTTCCTGGGTGTGATGCCGTTTCATCCGGTCGATAATCGGAATGACTGAGCTGGTCTGCGTGATGCCAAGTATGGACATCGGTTCGCCCCCGGCACGAAGCCTCAGCATGCTCATGCCATGATAACCGCCTTCATAAAAAATCCGGTAGATGCGGGCGACCTCGCCAATGACATCTGCAGCAATAACCGCTGAGAGGAAGCGTTCACGTGGTGCGCGGTAGTAATTCTCTGCGACTTCCAACTTGACGTTATTCGTGTTAGCACGCGCAATCATTAAATCAGTCGTCGGTAACGTCACAGCGATGGGCGTTTCACACAGAATATGAACACCGGCATCAGCCATGAAGCATGCAATCGCATGATGTGCAACACCCGGAACAGTTATATCAACGACATCAAGTTCTTCATGTGCCACCAGGTCCCGGACGTGCGTGTAAGGTGTTGCACCGTATTGATTCGCGTAACGAACGGCTGTCTCTTCATCTATGTCGCAAATCGCGACCAGGTTGTAGACATCTTTGAGTTTTGCAATAACCGGCAGATGTGCACCACCGCCGCGCCGTCCTGCACCAATCAAAGCAATATTGAGTTTCGACATAAAAGGCCTCCTAATCCATGGAACACACCGTTTGATGAAGTTAGAAAAAATAGGCGACATCTACTCATCCAGATAACGTGTTTTACTGCAACCCGATGTGAAGCGGTATTTAACATATATAGGATACAGCGCGACACGTGTTTTTAAAATAGCAGCTGCGCTATAAACTGTCAATAAAATTTTTTGTACTCACTTACCCCCATTTTTTTCTGAGAGTCGTCTGTGTGTGATATTGTTACGGTTGTCTGTGAGAAAAGTGGCAGGATAGGTATTCTTTGTCTGTCCTGAAGGACAGTGGCGAGATAGGTATCTCGCCACCCATTGGGATAACCTTTTACCTGCCACCCACTGGGCAGCCTGGATTGGGCACCTGTAGACAAACAAAAAATCCGTGAGAAAGGGCTTGACAATTCGGCAAAAATTTTCTATACTTGAGATATGCAAAGTCGCACCAGCGAGATACTCGTCTATACTACGCCAAGCGGACTTAGTCCTTATTGGCAATGATACACGCGGATTAAAGATGAAAAGGTGAAGATAAATATCTCTCATAGAATTGGACTTTACGAGCAGGTAACTTTGGCGATTTCAAGCAACTGAGCGCGGTTTTATATGAATGGAGAATCTACTACGTCCCTGGATACCGGGTTTATTTCGGCGTGTTTCGAACCACAGTTATTCTGCTTTGTGGCGGAACTAAACGCACACAACAGCAAGACATTGCCAGAACACAAAACTATTGGAACGACTTCTTAGAACACAGGAAAGAACAAGGAGAATGAATACCAAAACCAAGCTTCAGAAGTGCACAGTGCCTTTCAATCCCCCTCTTCTTAAAGAGCTTGCTGAACCGGGGTTTGCCAAAGGTTATCTGGAAGCTGCATGAGCCGATTTTGACAAGGATGGGAACATTGAAAGACTATTGCACGCCATAAAAGAGGTAGCAGAAGCAAAAGGCGGAATTGCTTTCCTTGCTGCATGGACACAACTCAGTTATCAGAATCTTGCTTATCTTCTTCGTGTCAAACATCCATCGCAATTAGATAAAAGGTTAGATATTCTCTCAGGGGTAAAGGATTACTTCCGCACACATCCGGCTGAGGAAATGCGTTCTGTGGCACATGAAAAATCTGGAGATTCGGAGGAACACGATGAAAATCAGCCCTGTTAAAGGGAGAGCGATGCTGCACTGGGTGGGCAAACGCCCTCTCGAGACGGTGAGCAACTATCCCGCACAATTGGTGGAAACTTATAACGTTGAAAACCCGGAGAAAGAGCCGCTATATGATAGATTTTTGGAGGGGCCGAACCTCCTCTTTCACGGGGATAACAAGGAGATCCTCTCCACCTTACTTGTCAACGGTTTCCGTGGCAAGGTAGATCTCATCTACATCGACCCGCCCTTTGCTAGTGGTGCAGACTACGTTCGAAAGGTAAAACTCCGCGGCATTCCGGGAACCTCGATGGGTGAAGGTGCTGGGAACCCAGGTGGGAGTAGGGGGGGGGTAAACCTGCTTCTTTAACAGGCGAAGGCCCCTCCATTATTGAACAGACACAATACACCGACATCTGGGCGAATGATAACTATCTCCAATTCATGTTTGAACGCCTGATCTTGATGCGAGAGCTGCTGAGTGAAAAAGGGAGCATCTACCTGCACTGCGACTGGCATAAGAGCCATCATCTCCGTATGCTCCTCGATGAAGTGTTCGGCGAACAGAACTTCGTCAATGAGATTGTCTGGTGGTATAAAGACCCGTCCGGTGACACTTCTCGCAGTTTTAAGCGGAAGCATGATACCATTTTCTTTTACGCGAAAACGCGACATTATGTTTTCAATAGAGATGCAGTACGGATGCCATATTCGGAGGGTACCCTTAAACAAGCTGAAGCAGGTGTTGTATCCTTCGGAAAAGTAGTTAAAGTAAATCCACTCGGTAAGGCACCTGATGATGTGTTTGAAATCCCAATTATCAATTCACAAGCAAAAGAGCGAACTGATTATCGGACACAAAAACCTGAAGTTCTAATAGAACGTATCATCAAAGCGTCAAGCAACGAAGATTCCATTGTGCTGGATTGCTTCGTGGGAAGCGGCACCACCGCAGTCGTCGCTGAAAAACTCCGCAGACGCTGGATTGCCGCAGATCTGAACAGAGGGGCCATACAGACGACAATGAAACGCATCCAGACAACTATTGACGAACACCGCGGCATCGCTCACTATCGCATCAATAACTATCACTTTAGCGAACAACAGGAACTCCGCAGGCTCCTCATCGAAAAGTATGGTGTCGAAACGGACAAGAAAGACCGCTTCTTTGACGGCACCGTAGACGGAACCCTCGTCAAAATCGTTGAGTTGACGAAACCGCTCACCCGATTAGATATTCAACTTATCAAAGACGAACTGCAGCACCGCCCTGATGAGACGCGCTCGGTAACGGTGCTATGCAACGGCAGCGAGCTGGGAATACAAACCGAACTTGACGCAGAAAACAAGCATCACCCGATTAATCAACTCATCGTGCGGGACATCCAACGCGACGGTGTCACCACCTTCGCCCCTGCTGAAGCAGAAGTTGACTTCAAAAGAGACAGGCAACACGTCACCATCACCCTCGTAGATTATATCAGTCCGAGCCTCTTAGGGCGTTTGGAGATAGCCCGCACCCTCTTTGACGAACAAATAGATGATTTCCGTGCGCAGATTGATTGCGTGCTGATAGATACGGACTACAACGGCACGCATTTCAGAATCGTTGCGAGTGATGTGCCGGAGAAGCAGAGCGAATTTATCAAAGGCCAATACACGGTAGTGCTGCCGCGCCGTGATGCCCGTGTTGCCGTCAAGATTATTGATATGCTGGGTGAGGAAACCGTGGTAACCGAATAAATAGTTCGTATCTCTCCGTACCGTCAACGCTTATGTCGTGAGTCCTCGTGTGTAAATCTCGTCAGAGGGTTCGGATGTTTAGATTCATAACCTAAGCAGGCTCCGACGATATTTGTGCTAAGGTTTACATCACATCAGGCGGTGGTGGGCTGAAATAGACGAATATTTAGATTCAATACATCGACTCTTGAAAACGGGTTATCATAGATGTTGGATTTACCCATTTCGGGGCTTTTCTCATGCTTTTCCAAACAAAAACCTTTCACGACAAACCTTCAAAAAAAATGGGGTAAGTGACAATTTTTTGTAGGATTGAGTCCGATGATGCTTGCTGCTATAGTAAATACTAGGTAAATCTTACTAGAGGTTCCTGAGGCGGCAACACTATTTTATTATGTTCGCTATTATTTTGAAAGAACTCCGTTCATATACACATACGCGCAAATACCGCCGAGTACATTTCATGATTCTATGCGTGTTGGTGCTTCTGCTGTTTGCTGCCATCCTTGAATTCTACGCGCACAGTCGAACTGGTACTACCATTGATGTAGGAAAACAGACATATACCGTTTTCATTATAGCTCTCTTCATTGCCAATTTCTTAGTCCCCAGGCACGCAGTGGAATCACTACACGCAGAGCAATATAGTCGACATTTATTCCGAAGCGCCGAAAATTCGAGCGCGAACGGTCTATTGATTCGGTTAACCCCTATCACAGATGGAAAAATCTTGGCAGGAAAGTTGAGTGCGGTTGTCGTTTGGACATTGTGGGGGATATGGCTAGCGATGCCGTTGTTAGCACTTTCAAGTTACATCGGTGGGTTCGCACTTGTGCAATTGCTGAAATGTGGCACGGTGTTAGTCGTCAGTTGCATTTTCTTCGCAATCATCGGGACGGCTTTCGCCTTATGGCAAGCCTCTGCTCCTGCAAAAGGATACAGTTACCTTGTTATCCTATTGGTGACTTTCCTACCACTGATTCCGTTTGCAAGTTTTGAGTTGAGTGCAATGTTAGAAGTGATAAGCCCACTCTGTACACTGTTCTCCGTGCTTCATTCGGGGCCAACACAGTTGTGGATATGGCATGTTGCTTTGTTGGCTGTGTTATCCAGTCTCATTTTTCTAATATGCGTGAGGCGATTGGGTCGGAATTCCATGAACCCGTTTGCTTAGGGCCCTCCGTTTGTTAGTTTAAAAGTCGTGCTTGAATAAACCCGCCAAATCATGTATAATCTAAAATTAGACTCCTTTTTATTTCTCCAGAAAACCTATGCCAAATCCAGCACTGTCTAGAGAATATACGCAGCCTCAAGAGACACACCCCGGTGTGACATTTCGCTCGATTCTGCTCGGCATCCTTCTCATTGCGCCTAATACCTATTTTATTATGGCAAATCATCTCCGTTACTGGAGTACGTTGCCGACGACGATGTCCCTTATTTACAACGTCGTGGTAACACTGACCGTATTGACGGTTCTCAATTTCCTAATAAAAAAGTTAGTGCCTCGTTTCGCGCTGCGGCAAGGTGAGCTGCTGACTATCTACGTCATCCTCTCGATTTCTTCAGCCATTGCAGGGCACGACATGATGCAAACCGTCGTGCCAGTTATTCCCAACGGATTTTGGTTTTCGACCCCGGAGAATGAGTGGCAACAACTCTTCTGGCGTTACCTCCCGAATTGGATGACGCTGAGTGAACTCTCTGTTTTACAAGATTTTTATGATGGCGATACAACCTTTTACACGAAAAGGTACCTCGCCGCGTGGTGGGAACCGATATTGTGGTGGACCGTGTTTTTGTCCGTGTTGATGTGGGTGATGATCTGTATAGATTTGCTTCTGCGGAAGCAGTGGATAGAGCGCGAACGTTTAACCTACCCGATCGTCCGGCTGCCGATAGAATTGACGTACTCTGACGGGAGACTTTTTAAAACGAGAATGCTCTGGGTGGGTTTTGCAATTGCAGGCGGCATCGATTTGCTCAACGGCATCCACGCCTTTTTCCCGACATTTCCTGAAATCCCCGTTCGCAAAGCGGATCTGGGTCTCTACTTCAACGAAAAGCCGTGGGACGCAATAGGGTGGACACCTGTCTATATTCTCTCATTCGGTGTCGGCTTGGCATTCTTAATGCCGTTGGAGATGTCGTTCTCACTCTGGTTTTTCTATCTTTTTTGGAAAGGCGAACGTGTATTAGGGAGAGCGATGGGGTTACAAGTTTTACCGGGCTTCCCTTATGACGGACCGCAAGGTGTCGGTGCGTATCTGGCCATTGCGTGTTTTGCCCTCTATGGCGGACGGAAGCACTTTTACGGCATCATCAAAAACATAAGCGGGAAAAAGCGGCACCTCCCGGAAGAGCTGCAGGATACCACAAATTACCGTTGGCCAATCGTAGGGTTAATCGGTGGCGTGCTTTTCCTCTTCATCTTTTCACACCGTGGCGGTATGGCACTCTGGATGATAGTGCTGTATTTTCTAATCTATTATCTGCTCGCGTTGGGCATCACGCGTGTCCGTGCGGAAGTCGGACCGCCAACGCACGAAATGTTTGTTGCCAATCCCCGGCAATTCATCATTGACATGCTCGGCTCACGCCCTATTTCACCGCCGAGTTTGACGATGATGTCGCTTTATTTCGCCTTTAACCGGGGCTACCGTGCGCATCCGATGCCACATACATTGGAAGGGTTTAAACTCGTAGATGTCGCCACCATGAGAGTCGGACGCATGGTAATCGCCATGATGTGTGCGATCTTTTTCGGTATCTTGGCATCATTTTGGGCGTACCTTGTTGTCTCCTATAATATCGGCGCGAATCCTGGATTGGGAAGTGGCGGCTATAACCTGCTCCGTTCGTGGCTCTATTATCCAACGGAAACGAACATACCGGCTGTCACATTTATGGGCGTTGGATTTCTCTTTACCGGACTGCTATGGTGGCTGCGTACCCGTTTTCCGATGTTTCCTTTTCATCCAACAGGATATGCTGTGGCAAGCAGTATGTGGACTTTTGGATGGCTCTGGTTCTCAGTATTGATAAGCTGGGGTATCAAGAACCTCATTTTGAGATTCGGAGGCATCCGGCTGTATCATCGCGTGCTACCGCTCTTTTTGGGGTTAATTCTGGGACAATTTATTGTGGGTGGGACGTGGGTGCTGATTCGGCTTATCTGGGGCGTATCGGTTTATTCGTTTTACCGTTAGTGTCCATAGTCGCTTAGAATCAGGGCCGGCGAATTTATTATTTATCCGATGGACAAAGAAGCTTGTCCGAATCCGTGACAGAAAAGCTCTACTACAAATACCCGGCGAACAGATCTCGCACGCGTATCTTATCGGCCTCGTCCCCGAACCCTAAGCTAAACCAGCCATCATAACCACGACGGTTTAACTGCGTGAACAACTGCACAAAGTCAATCGTTCCTTCACCGGGGACAAGGTGGACTTCGTAATCGCCCGTGTTATCGTTAAGACGCACCTGCCCAATGTTCTCGACACCGAACGCCTCCAAAAACCCTAACCACCCTTCTGGGACCAAATGCCCATGCGCCACATTGAACGCCCATTTGAGGTAGGGCGAGTCAATTGCATCAAAAAACCAGCGCGTTTCATCTATATTATGCGGGATGTAGTGCATTTCTGAGCGTTCAGGTTCACGGTTGTGGTTTTCAAAGAAGATAACTACGTCTGCGCGTTCTGCCTCCTCGACTAACTTCTGGATGCGCTGAAGCGCCGCAGTGCGCCGTTGCTCAACATCACCAAAATGGTATCCACCGTGCCCAATAAGCCATCCGCATCCCAACCGCTTCGCAAGTTTTAAATTCGCTTGGAGATAACTATCGACTGCTTCAGACAAAATTGGGACGTATTCCGCATTGTTAATCGCTGAAGAAGGATGAATGCCGATAGAAATTGTATGCGTTTCACACAACCGTCGCACGGTGTGAACGCGCTGTGCATCAAATGACTCAATATCATTGGGTGGAACATCAGTTTGAAAATCGATATATTGAAACCCATTTTCTGCTGCCCACTGGATAGAAACTTCAATTGGTTGCTGCTTGGGTGCATCAAAGCCGAATCGTTTTTTTTTCTCTTTCATACGGTTTTCCCTAACTACGTTTTGGCATGCGAGGTAATTTTTACGTTATAGTGAAAGTGCCTATGTTCTGTTTTTTTGAGTTATTCTCCAAACAGGCATCCATCGCGAGAGACGATATCGTTCATGAGAAACCTGCGCTCTCATGTTATGTTACAAGAGTTGGTGTTCCCACCAGGCGAGGTAATCCGCATCGTTTATATCTGGTGAAAGCCCCCGTTTTTCCATGCCGTCTCTGAAACTTTCTGCCATGTGCTCATCCCAATAGTTGGTAATGTCGGGCGGTTCTGGTATCTCGCCCATATCCGCCGTGGCTTGTATCCAATTATCTAACTGACTGCTCAACTCATTTCGCACAGGTTCATAACGTTCATCATCGGCGAGGTTGTTAACTTCATAAACATCTGCGTCAAGGTCGTACAATTCTTCAGCAGGCCGAGTGGGTTTTAGGAACAGCTGTTGGGCTGGGGATAACAGCCCTTTTGCGGCTAACACCTGCATCAACGTCCAGACCGGATACTGCTGTTTTTTGTATCCATTGAATTGCATATAGGGTTGTTCCGGATGATAGTTACGAATATATTTATAGCGATGTGTCCGGATGCACCGGATCCGGTCGTCGGTGCCGTCACACCGGTCACGCGCAGCAAAAACGGCATTCCGCCGCGTTGCATCTGCGCCAAGGAAAGTTTGGCCGTGCATATAGTCAGGAATATCTATTTCAGCGAGTGCCAACGTTGTTGGCGCGAAATCTACGCCGCTGATGAGTTCATCTCGGACAGTTCCTGCGTCAAACTGCCCTGGCCATCGGACAATCAGCGGAATGTGAATCCCCCCGTCGTATAGGAACTGTTTGCAACGGACATGTGCGCGGCCATGGTCACTCATGAAAAAGATGATGGTATTTTCAGCAAGTCCTTCTTCATCTAGGCGGTTGAGAATCTGTCCTACTTTGCGATCTAAGATCTGAATGCTCTCAAGGTAGAGAGCCCAATCTTTCCGGGTGAGCGGATGGTCGGGATAATAGGACGGCAGGTGCACATCATCCGGTGCAATTGGACGTTCCGGATCCGGTTTAAAGACCCGGTGTGTATCCGGAATATTAATTTGCGCGTAAAAAGGTTGTCCGGCTGCTCGTTCGCTCCAATCTATTCCATCAAAAGGTTGTTCACGTTTAAAGTTAAAATCTGTCTTCCCGAGGCGGTGGTACGGCGGTCCTGGGCTATTGCACGTAAAATAGCCGGCTTCTCGGAAACAATCGGTGATGAGTTTCATATCAGCCTGCAACGGTTTATCGCGATTGCTCCGATGATTGTGTGCATCAAAATGTGTTTGGTAGGTACCCGTGATTAAAGCGGAGCGGCTCGGTGAACAGACTGGACATGTAACGAAAGCATTCGTCCAGCGAATGCCTTCTGAGGCAAGCCGGTCAATATTCGGCGTTTGCACAGCTGAAGTCCCGTAACAGCCAAGATCGGGCGAAAGATCTTCGCCATAAATCCAGAGTACATTTGGTTGTGTTGTGGGCATAATTCCTCCTTTTAACGTGCTTTTATGAAAGCAAAGCTGATTCCATCATCGCGAGCGCTGCAGTAGTCACCGATTGGTACGTTCTAATTCTATTTCAATGTGCTAATGTGCTCTAGGCGTTGCCAGTTGTTTGACATCGGTCACGTAAAAGGTGCAAGTAACGTCTGATAACCCCAAGCCTAGATTCCTCCATTAAGAGCGCCCACGACGTACCGAGCTCGGAAAAGTGTCTGGCGTAGGGGTGGCATTTCCGAAAGCAGCTTCGGATGCGGCTGGTAAACGTTCGCGAAACCGCTATCGACAGGACTGTATAGACTAAAAATCGCAAGCCTATCATTTTGAGTATTTGTCCATGTGGTAGCACTATGTGTGAGTGCCTCTGTAAAAAAGAGCAGTGAACCGGCGGCACACCCGTAGGTGCTCCATATATCTGAATGCGGATGCTGAATCTCACCGGGTGCGGTGTAGACAGATTTATGACTTCCTGTCACCAATAGGGTGCCGCCTTGCCCCTTTTTCACTTCATTCAACTCCCACACAATCCGTGTGTGCGGACTGTAACCTTTGCCGGGAAACGCGTTATAGTAATGCACATCCCCCGGAAAACGAAGTAACCCGTTCCCGTTATGAGGTCCAAAATTTCCCATACCGGGCGCACGATAAAACAGTGTTGTGCTCTCCACAGAAAATCCGTAGCATTCCGGGCTAGTCACAGAGGGATGTGCGGTAAATTCGTTAAGGAGCGAGACGACAAGCGGATGATCTATTAATTTTTGAAGCGGCCCGCCAACCGTGCTCCGTTCGTGTTCCGGAATTGAGTCTGGTTGATGGTGCAGGCGTGATGCAAAGTCTTGCATTTCAGCCAATTCACTCCCTGTGAGTACCTCTGGAACCAGAAACCACCCATGTGTATCAAAAGCGTATTTCTGTTCGGAAGTCAACTCCGGAACCGCTATTCCGTCGGCATTAGATGTCGGAAATTGGCACTCCGTTGCATGCAAGACGGTGCTCAACGAAGGCTGAAGTTTATTCGGTATCTGTTTTTCCATTTCTTGTTCTCCCACTCTGATTTTACGAGATGCCCGGCAACGTTTGCTGAGGTTAGTTCTCTATTGGATATGCAGAGGTGCGATTTCCAAAATCCCCGTTAACAACATTACCACCGGCGTAGACTGCGCGAAAGAGCGTCTGCCGTTTTGGTGGCATGGCTTCCAAAAGTTGTGGATGTGGTAACCAATTTGACCAGCGGCTCGCCACGGTGTTGTACAGATTAGAGATGCGTACCCGAGCAACATTATCCGGCTGAGTGCTTAGCTTGATATTTGTCATGGATTCTGTGAAAAGGATAAGCGAACCGGGTGGACATGTATAAGTCTCCCACAGAGATGAATTTGGATTTTGAATTGCATCAGGGAGTGGATACGCGGCTTTGTGACTGCCCGAGATAAACCGAATGCTGTTTGTTGCAGCGTCGACCTCTGTCAATTCCCAAATAGCGCGCGTTAAGCCACTCCAGCCTCGCCCGGGCACGCAGCGGTAGAGGTGCGAATCTCCGGGTAACCGAAACAACCCACTCCCTTTGTGCTGTGGAGGCACGACTTCACCGGAATCCATAACCAATTCTGATTCTTCGAGCCGAAAACCGTAGCAATCCTCACTTGCAGCCGGTGGATATGCCAGAAATTCGTTCAGAAACCCGACCACAACCGGATGGTCAGCCAGTATCTGCAACGGACCTCCAAGCGTGCAGCGTTGGGGCTGCGGCATGCTATCTGGTTCAAAGCGGAGACGTTCACAGAACGTTAGCATTTCCGTACATTCTGTATCCGATAAAACGCCGGGAATCGCGACCCAGCCATTACGGTCGAAATTGTATTTCTGCTTCTGTGTCGGGATAATGACCGGTGCCCCATCGGCGTTGGTTTTCGTCAACTCCTCAGGTTCAATCTCAACAGCACTTCCCAGATTTTTATTCACAATAAACGGTTTAGTTGTCGCAAGTTCTTTGTAACCCATAAGGATGCTCCCTCCGTGCAATGTTCACCTAGAAAGTATACCGCGAAGCCCAAAAATTGTCAAATCGTAACTAAGCCAACGGGAACGTTGCCTTCGTCCGGCTCAAGGCCAAGGAAAAAACGGTACGGGTACATTCGTCACCCAACTGATAACTGTCCACACCAATGCCATGCTAAACTCACCGAAAACCAAGCCTAAAAAGAAAGGACGAAACCGCTGATACTGTCGTATGCCGCTGTAACGCACCAGTGGCACTTTTATGCTCCATGCAATGAGGACAAGAAACCAAAACACGATAAGCGTCCACGAAGCGGATAAGGCGTAACCAAGGGGATGCAGGGGCCACCACCAATATAACATTCGTAAGGCAAACAGACTCACCGTAACCAGGGTGCCAATGCCGAAATCAAAATCAAACTGAGGATGAAACCCCAGACTGCTGTCCGGTAACGGAGGATCTCCCCAGAGTCATCAATTTTGCCAGAGGTGAACGCATCACGAAAGACACGGCGGAAGTGCGGCAAACCGAAGACTGAAAAGCATCTGAGTGGGAAGTAATTAGAAAAATCCTACTGCAGCGAAGGAGAGAAAAATCGGTGTATACGTAACCGCGTTGAACGGGCAATCGGTGAGATATTGATTGAGAAGATTTCGTATATTTCAGCCCCATCAACGCCTAGGTAATCATAACTCGTGTGTAAATCTCGTCGGAGCCGTTCGATGTATTGATTCTGAAGAAAAACAGACCAATAACTGCTGGCGGCAGTTGTAAAAAACCGATTTGAATGTAAGTCAGTACCAATTCTGCATAGGAGACAATACAACAGATGGCAATAACGAAACAGATACCTAGTAGTAGGAAACGCCATGATAGCCGATCTTGAGTTGTGTTAAGCACTATCCGCAGTCCTTTATTCAATTTTCTGTTTGAAAAAATATGTACCGACGCTAAAAAACTTGTAAACTGCCAGAAAAAAGTAGCGAAAAGGTAAAAATTTTCACGTTTTTTGAAACCTTTTCTTATGTATAGACGTTATATATAGATAGAAGTTATATATAAATAAAATAATTAAGTGTAATTTGATTACCAGAAAGGCTAGATTTGTATATCTTTGTACCATCACCGCTTATGTATTGTTTAATCGTGTGTAAATCTCGTCGGAGCCGCCCGGTGTTTAGATTCATAGCAATAGTGCTGAACAAATACCGCAAATCCTTCGTAATCGTGAACGAGACGAACTACGTCGATGCAAAGTTTCCGTTTAGGGAGAATGAGCCAATGCTGCGATATAATACCAAAAATCCGCTTGCCGAACTCCCCGTGCAAACTCAGCGATTATACAGCGCGTTAGAAGTTTTTAGATGCACATATTCTTCTCATGAAAAGCCAACATGGTTCCGGGCCCCGAAACGAGACGTGCTTCTGAAAAAAATCGGGTTTTCCGCAAACGATATTGATATCGGCATTAAAGAATTGATTCAATCGAATCTGTTGCAAATCCAAAAACAGCAGAATATTGACTGGTACCGACTCAAATAACATGGCACCGTTAGAGGAAATGCGAGCGTGCGGAGACAGCACTCTCCGGCTTGTGTTAGCATCGGCATCTCCACGTCGCGCCGAACTGTTGTCGCAGATTGGCTTAACCTTTGAAGTCTGTCCGAGTCATGTCGAAGAACCGTTGCAGAGCAGGGAGGCGGTAGAGGTAACGCAAAACCTTGCCTTACTGAAAGCAAGGACTGTCGCGCAGTATTTCACCGAGGCGGTTATTATCGGCGCGGATACATTGGTTTCATTAGATGGAGAACTACTCGGTAAGCCTGCTGATGCAGTACACGCCAAACAGATGCTGCACGAACTGAGTGGTGCATCCCACGAAGTTGTGACAGGAATTGCTTTAATTCAGGCAAAAACAGCCAAGGAAATCGTCTGGGCAGAGACAACAACGGTTTACTTTCGAGAGTTGTCCGATGCTGAGATTGCTGCCTATATCAGCAGCGGAGAAGGGTTGGATAAAGCTGGTGCATACGGCATTCAAGGACGAGGGGCAGCGTTCGTTAAACGGATTGTGGGATGCTATTTCAACGTCGTTGGATTGCCTCTGGCCAGTTTAGTTGAACAACTTCGGAAATTTTAAAGCGCAGCTGGCTGTTTTGTGCAGGTACCTGAGGCGACGCACTTGCGTGCTTATTGGAATCTTAGATGCCGCCATATAAAACCTATATTCCCATCCAAGGCTACACTGACATTATCAACCCCGGCGAGCTCGGCATCACACAACTGCACTTCGGCATATTAAACCTTGCCCCGAAAACAACCTTTTTCGACCATTCTGATGATACTGAAGTTGCGTTAATTGCCTTGAGCGGTTCCGCCACCCTATTAGTTGGGCACAACGGTAACAAAGCAAACGGAATTTTAGGTGAACGTCCGGATGTCTTTGACGGCGAAGCGTGTGTAGCATTTATACCTTACTACACAACGTACGAACTCATCACGAGTGGGACGGGTAGTGAAATCGCAGTTTGCAAAACACCCTCTGATTCTGAAGCTGTAGCGGCGATACTAGGCCCCGGAGAAATACTCGATGAAACCGACTCTCATCTCAGAATTCGCGAATTTCAGACAGAAGAAGTTTCGAATAAGTTGCAACACTCAGAAGCAGTCTGTCTCTACAAATTCTGGCAAGAAGAAGGCAGTGCTGTCGTATGGATGGAGAGTGCCGCCGCCGAGGCCAAGCCCATCGTCTTACATCACAACAATGTACTCGCCGTTCCAGCTGGCACTCGTTTTAGTTTACCTGACTCTGAAGTCACATGGCCGCGTCGTCATGCCATCCATAGTCGCAGCTACACTTTATGCATTGAACACACCGGTTAATGCCTTACTCACCTTCAATTAACTCACCGCCTTTTTTCAAAAAAGCGACAGCGCTCCGGGAAATTTGGACCTTCACCTCTTGGCTGTTCAATTCTCCGACAGCAATCAGAATGATATTCTTATCATTGCTAATGCCAAGAATTTTGCCATGCAACCCGCCGTTTGTGACGATTTCGTCGCCTTTTGACAGATTCTCAAGCATATTTTGGTGTTTTTTACGCTTCGCTTGTTCAGGGCGCCATAGCAGAAAGTACATGATAGCAAACAACGCAATGAACGGAACAAGCATACCGCCTATCTGTTCCATGAAATGTCTCCTTCTATATTTTTTAAAGAATCAGCATGGCATCGCCATAACTGTAGAACCGGTAGTTATGGCGGAGTGCCTCCGCATAACTCCGTTGAATCAATTCGCAGCTTGCGAAAGCACTTACAAGTAGCAGTAAGGTGGATTTCGGAAGATGAAAGTTGGTAATGAGGGCATCGACAACACGAAATTGATGGCCGGGGTAGATAAATAAGTCACTATTTCCACGATAAGCATGGACAGCGCCTGTACTCCCAGCAGTTTCAAGTGCACGTACGACTGTTGTTCCGACGGCGACGATTTTCTGTCCAGCTTTCTGCGCTGTACGAATCTGTGCTGCCGCGGATGGCGCAAGATGGACATACTCAGCGTGCATTTTGTGCGCTTTGACATCTTTCACGGTTACAGGTTGAAAGGTGCCAATGCCGACATGTAGTGTCAATGTCACGGTTTCTATTCCTGCTGTTTTCAATTTGGTTAACAGCGTGCGTGTGAAATGCAAACCGGCGGTTGGTGCAGCAATTGCCCCTTCAGCCGATGCATAAACGGACTGGTAGCGTTCTACATCTGCAGATATTGGTGCCCGTTTGATGTACGGTGGGAGCGGCACCTGCCCGACCGTGGCAAGCATCTCAAAGAATTCGCCCGAGTAACGGAGATGTACAGTGCAAAGTCCGCTTGGCAATTTTTCAAGCACTTCTGCGGTGAGTATTCCGTCCCGGAACGAGGCTCGCGTTCCAATTTTGAGACTTCGCTGCGGTTTTGCAAGCACCTCCCAGATATCCTGCTGCTTTTCTCGGACAAGAAGTAATTCTATTTTCCCGCCAGTCTCTACCTTTTTTCCAATGAGCCGTGCTGGAATCACCTTGGTGTCGTTCAATACAAGTAGAGAGTTAGGCGGCAGAAAGTCTCCAATCTGGGAAAAATGGGTGTGGCAAAACACAGCTGCACGTTTGTCAACAATCATGAGTCGTGACGCATCTCGATGTTGAAGCGGTGTCTGCGCGATTCTGTCTGCAGGTAAGTGATAATCAAAGTCCGCTAATTTCATATCTTCTTCACGAAAGAGGCATGGGTACGCTGTAGAACCCCCGGTAACTGCCCAGTGGGTGGCGAGTAAAAGGTAATCTTGCCATGAGACAAAGAATACCTATCTCGCCACTTGCCACTTGCCTGCATGAAATGCCAACGCTAAAAAAATAAGGATGCCTGAGAACCGGTCGGATATCCGAAGTATTCATAAGCTGCATCCGTAGCGACACGTCCGCCCGGTGTCAAAGTCAAGAGTCCCTCTTTAATGTAGTATGGCTCATAAACCTCCGATATAGTGCGTTCATCCTCACTGAGAGCGACCGCGAGTGCCTTAAGCCCTGCCCGTCCGTTAAATTTCTCAATAAGGTTTCGGAAATAGGTGTAGTCTTGGGCATCCAGTCCACGTTCATCGATACCGAAGAATTCCAAAGCTTCTTCTGCGACATCAAGGGTTAAAATTCCGTTTCCCTTGACTTCGGCATAGTCTCTCACATTGGCAAGTAATTTATTGGCAATGCGCATAGTGCCGCGTGCGCGTCGGGCTAGGGCGAATTCGGCCTCCGTCTCTATATTAATGCTGAGTTTTGTGCTATTGATGCGAATCGCCTGCTGAATATCTTCTGGTGCATAGTAATCTAGGTGTATACGAATGCCGAAGCGGTCCCGAAATGGCCCGGCGAGGAGTCCTTCGCGCGTCGTAGCGCCAACTAGCGTAAACCGTGGAATCGAAATTTGCACAACATCTGCGGCGGCGCCCTGCCCAATCGCCAGATCTAATTGGTAATCCTCCATAGCTGGATACAACGACTCTTGGACATACCCTTTCATCCTGTGGATTTCGTCAATAAAGAGGACATCGCCTTTCTCAAGACTTGTCAAGGTTGAGGCCAGGTCGAGTCGTTCCATGACAGGGCCAATAGCCTGCTTAAAGTTACTCTGAATTTCATTAGAGATAATCTTCGCAAGTGTTGTCTTCCCGAGTCCCGGTGGACTGACAAGCAGTACATGTTCCAATGCATCGCCGCGTTTTTTGGCAGCCTCAATGTGGATGCGGAGTTGCTCTTTGGCTTTCTCCTGCCCGATAAATTCGTTCAAGTTTTCGGGACGCAGGCTATATTCAAACCCCTCGTCTTCAACAGTCAACTCTTGCATATAAGAAGAATCCGATACGTTGTCATTGGCCATTGTTGCTACCTATCAACCATGGTGTTGCGTAATTCATTATTCATTGGGTCAGGGGCTAATTCTGCATATACCGGAGTGCCTGTTTCACCAAATTTTCACGCTGCGTATCCTCTCCAAGCACCTTCTGTGCCTTTTCTACCGCTTGTATTGCATCAAGTTCGGAGGCACCCAAATTAACCAGGATTTTAATCACCTCGGTATCTGCTGCACTCGAGCTGCCCGGCTCGACTGCGTCCTCAAATTTGACTTTCCCAATATTCTTTTTCAATTTATTGATAATGAGCAGTGCTATTTCTTTACTCAGCCGTGGTACGCGCATCAAAGTTGTAGCATCCGCTCGATGGACGGCCCGTTGAAATTGCGGTGGTGCCAGCTTGACTACGATGTTTTGCGCGAGTGCCGGGCCGACACCTTTCACCGTCAGTGCCATTTCAAATACCTTTAGCGCATCCCGTGAAGTAAACCCGTAGAGCGTAATCTGATTTTCACGATTTTGGTAATAGTGGGTGTAAAAGGTGACAGGCTCCCCGATAGCCGGTAAATCCTCGGCGGTTTTAGGGGGTACATCAACAGCGTACCCGATGCCATTTACTTCTACAATAACCTGTTTCGTATCTTTATGTGCAACAATCCCTTTGAGATAAGCAATCATGCTGTTTATTCTCTCCACTCATCACGATTCTCAGTCCGGTCTTCCCCGGCAGGTTAAGGTGCTTTGTTTCCGATTCGCTTACGAGAGATATAGGTAAGAGAAGAGGATTTAGTTCTATTTTTAGTGCAACATCTATATTCGGCTGCGCGCTATCCTCATTAGCTGAATCGCAGGCAGCTATCGGTATTTTTCTCGGAGTTCAAGTACTTTGTAGGAACGCGCGTGACAAATGGCTAGTGCTAATGCATCAGCAGCATGATCAGGACGCGGGAGCTGCTTGAGTTTCAGCAGTGTTTGAACCATTTTTTGCATCTGTGCTTTCGTCGCCTTTCCGTATCCGACCACGGCCTGTTTAACCTCGGATGGGGTGTATGTTACAACAGTACATCCGGCGTTTGCGGCTGCTAACTTTACAATTCCCTTGACTTCGCCAACAACGAACGCGCTGCTCACATTTTTGCTGAAGAAAATATCCTCAAGGACGACAATCTGAATGGCAAATAAGCCAATCAGCCGTGCGACTTCCTCGTAAATCCGCTTCAGACGTATCTCAGTGGCTGTCCGAGCGTTTGTCCTGATGTTACCGTAATCGCGTGCGGTTGCAACCATGCCACTGGATTCAACCACCCCGTATCCGGTATTCGCAATACCCGGGTCAATCCCAAGAATAATCAACCAAACTCCTTATAGCGAACCGGCCGGTCTCTCAATTTGCCGTTAAGCTGCAGCTTCTAAGAGTTCATCCGGTATATCAAAATTCGCATAGACCTTTTGTACATCATCAAGTTCGTCAAGTGCCTCCATCAAGCGGAGCATCCTCTCTGCTTCTTTGCCTTCGAGTTTAACGGTGTTCTGCGGGATCATACTAATTTCAGCGAGTTGGATGTCCGCGTCTGTATTCTGAACGGCTGTTAAGACACTATCAAACATATCAAACGGTGTCAAGATTTCGATGCTGCTCTCAGATGGGCTTACATGCTCAGCGCCGGCATCTGCGGCAACGAGGAAGAGCTCGTCTTCATCAATGCTGTCGGTGCTGACAACAATCAGACCAGACTTGTCAAAGCCCCAGGCGACGCTCCCGCGTTCCCCCATTCGCCCGCCGTGCTTACGGAATGCATGTCGAATAGCAGCGACTGCGCGATTGCGGTTGTCAGTCAAAACCTCAATTATCAGCGCGACACCGCCGGGTCCATATCCTTCGTAAACAATTTCCTCGAAGGTAGCCCCCTCAAGTTCGCCTGTTCCACGAAGTATCGCTTTCTCGATATTATCGTTTGGGACGTTGCTAGATTTTGCTGTAGCGATGGCGGTGCGCAGGCGTGGATTCATGTCGACATCGCCCCCGCCAAGCCGTGCTGCAGCTGTTATCTCTTTAATCAACTTTGAGAAGAGTTTACCGCGTCTAGCATCATTTGCTGCTTTCTTGTGTTTAATCGTAGACCATTTAGAATGTCCTGACATCACCTATCTCCTTTCTCATCTCTCGTATAGTGTTTCGTTCTGATACCTCTTGATTTATCGATGGAGGTATAGTTCGCCAGAGGCTCCTTGGCTACTCCGCAATTAGCCATCTTAGTTTGAGGGCACCAATGTTCAAACGTTTTTGCTCTGCAGTTTGGACGCACCGCCCAAAATAGGGCAAGACTGAGTACGAATCGTGTTTTTCTAGGGTGCTCGTCGTGATTGCAGAGCTGGACATTAAAATAATAGTATAGCATAAACTCAAAAACGGTGCAACTAAAATCTGGTGTCCGGTTCCATCAGCCTCTTCCCAATTTCTGTTTTTCTATCTCTGCAGTCGCATCAAGGGTATCGGTTTTGTAACCTGAAAACAGGTTGCTTTTCCTAATAACTTAACAGAGTATAACATAAAAACATTACCGTGTCAATTTAAAAATTGGGTTGCATAAATATCAAAAAGTATGCTAAACTTTTGATATCCATCGTTTAAGGAGTCAAATTGCGTTCGAATGTTACCTTTTGTCATCAAGATTGCGGAAGAGCCAATAGAACGTTTGTACCGTCTCAACATGGAGCATCAACAGATTGATGTTGATGTTCAAATTGTGCTCTACTCGCGGGACATTAACCGTGAGCAGCTAGCGCGTAGATTACAGTGGCTAAGGTTAAGCCAGCAGATTTTGCAAGAAGCGATTGAGAGTGCGTATGTCGCATTTATAGCGTTTCTTCAAAGTGAGGCACAACCGGGGGAATTTCTGCCTTTTGAACTGCTGCAGCAATATCCGAGCCGCCACTACTGCTTAATCCTCTCGGTTGCTCGTGCTCATGAGTTAGGTGAAATTTGTCAAAGGCAGCCAAACGGCAGACGCGCTCTGCTCCAATATCGTGGCTATGAGCTCGCCATTAAAGCGAGACGTGGGATTGACGATACAACTGCCTACTTAGTTGCTCCTGAGAAGTATACGGTTTTCATCCGGCAGGTGCGCGAGCAAGACACGATTCACGTCTACCGCAGTAGTTTTATGAGTCTCACAGGGAATAAACCGCCGTCGCTCCACCTGGATGCAGCGGCAATCATTGAGAGGCTCCAATTGGAATTGCCAGGCGAAACCGGGCGTGCGTTGCCGATAGGGCAGCTGCTGATGTTTCCATCGACAACAGAAGAGCTCAATTCGAACCGAATTAGGCGATGCCCTGTGTGCGGTGGCCGCGTCAGGATGCTTGGAAAAGACGGACATTTCTGCTTGGAGTGCGATTGGGACGATCTGCCGGTTCTAACGTTATGACGCATCTCTTACGCACCGGAATTCATGGTGTCTAGAGCCTGAACAGAGCTATGCGTAAGAAATCAAGTTTCGGCCTTAATAAGGAGGCCCTGAAAGCTGCGACTTGACGTAAAAAACGAAAGTTGTATTCACGACTGCTAACAGTGTTCCGACAACCGTTTGGAGAAAGGTGTGCCGCTTCCGGTAAATGCGTGCCCACGCAATCAAGGGGACAAGTAAAAAAAGCGAAGCGAAAGCACTATTTACAAGAAATATCAGTACCATAATACAACCCGTCGTGACACTCGTATGAAAACTAATCTTCCACAACGGCGTAATGGCAGAGAAGACGAGAGTATTGACAATATAGGCGATTCCTGCCCAAACGAGCTCCCGGCTCGCACCAATCCGATACAGTATAATCGTCCCTGCAATCATACTCACAAGCGTAAAGCAGAGCGGTACGAACCGCTCTTCTTTCGTGTGCAGATGAACATCACTGACCTTTGAAGTCCAATATAAGACGGCTATTCCCGATATCGGAAGCACCGTCACAAACACCGTCACAATCGTTAGCCATAGCAGCGCGTCGGTGGGTGTTTCTGCATGTGTTTCGACAACGAACAACGTTGTCGCAATCGGCACAAAAAACGGGCTAAAAATAACTGATGTGCCCAACGCAATTTGCGAACGAAATCCTGAAGAAGTACTACTCACCATCGACTATTTTGACGTTTCGAACGTGTTAAGAAAATTCACCAGATCTGCACCATGGGTACTGGGATTAACCTGTTTATCAACCTTTAGGATTTTCCCAGCTTTATCGATCACAACGGTTATCCGTTTAATAGAACCGTCGGGGGTCTCTGTTGCGCCGAAAAGTAACGCGAGATGCCGCCCGGTGTCTACCAAAAGCGGAAAGTTCAGTTGATTTTCTGCAGCAAATTTTTGATGGGATTCTGCATCATTCAAGGTAATCCCGAATACTTGTGCGTCGTGTGCAGCAAAATGACTCGACTCATCACGGAGCGAGCAAACTTCTGCCGTTCAGCCCCGACCAAAATCACGTGGATAAAACGCCAAAACCACGTTTTTCTTACCGCGACATGCGCTGAGTTGGTGTGTTTCACCTGCACCGTCGGTTGCGATAAAATCCGGGGCCATTGCCCCAACTTCGACCTGCGGTAAGGTCTTTTTCAACAGTGCAACCACATCTTTACCGTGTGTCTTCACGTTGACCTCTCGATCGATTGCGCGGATATATCCAGCCTTATCAATGATGAAGGTGCTCCGTTTGGAGGCGTTAAAGCCTTCAATGATACCACTATACACCGTGCTCACTTTAAACTCTGTATCTGCAAGCAGTGAAAATTTATAGTCTTGTGCGTCACAGAATTTCTGATGTGAGTCGACGGAGTCAACACTCACCCCCAAAAGCACGGTTCCTGTCGCTTCGAGCTCGCTCAAATTATCCCGGAGCGAGTTAAGCTCGGCTGTTCAGCCGCCGGTAAAATCTTTGGGGTAAAATGCGAGAACGACGTTTTTCTTTCCTAAGTAATCGCTCAGGCTGCGTTCAACGCCTTTCTCGTCTTTCAAGCTAAAATCGGGGGCAACCATACCTATCTGTAATTCACTCGGTTTTTCCATCTGATCCTCCGCTAAAACTGTTGGAATCAAAAGGGCTGTCACGAGTAAAACAACCCAAACACGTAAATGTAATAGAATTTTAAACATCGGGTTATTCCTTTAATATTAAATGACGTTCATGCATATTGCACACGAAACCAGACCTCAGCAAACACGACTGCTCCATTAAACAGAACAGGTTCCTATTTATTGTCAGCGCAAAACATCACAGAATATCAATCTAGTTCATGTGGAACCATTAATTAGTTAATACAATTATAGTCTACTTTTCTGAAAGTGTCAACCAAAATCGCATCTGTCAACTTACCCCCATTTTTTTCAAGGTTTGGCGTGAAAGGCTTTTCGTCTATTTCAGCCCCATCAAGGTTTATGTTTTGTGAGTTATTGTGTAAATCTCGTCAGAGCAATTCGATGTTTAGAATTCTAAAGATCGAATGGCTCTGGTGAGGTTTGTAAAGATTTTAGAAAAACAGACTGCTTTAATGAACGCCTTAGCACAAATCTCGCCAGAGATTTACGTTGTTATGATTCAATACATCTAAGTCAGGCAAAAAAAAAGTTTGCCAAAAAGTGTTATTTTCTGATAGAATGTTTTCGTTGATTTTTTATTTCGGAAAAAAAGTTGACAAACAAACGTTCGTTATGCGATAATGCAAAACAACTTTTGAGTGATGCAAAAAAAAGTTTGACAAAAAGTGTTGTTTTCGGCTAAAATGTGTTCGTCTCTTTTTTATTTCGAAAAAAAAGAGTTGACAAAAAAATGTTCATTGTGCGATAATGCAAAACAACTTTTGAGTCAGGCAAAAAAAAGTTTGCCAAAAAACGTTGTTTTCGGCTAAACTGAAAGATACGAATTTTTGTATATCTCGGTACTATACCGGTTTATGTTATCTTAAATCGGATGTAAATCTCGCCAGAGCCATCTTATGTTATGAATCAAAACATCGGAAAACTTCGGGCGAGATTTGTAAAAAGAGACTCATTAAATCTGTCGGTGCTGAAATATACGAAAAACCTCGAATTCAGACAGGGAAAAATTGAACAGATGAAACACCGAGAGTCCGTGTACCCCATAAGCAGAACGAGCTGCCCCGTGGTGCGGGGTTGTAGTTTTGGCACGAACGCGTGCGTACGCGGTGCTGTCGTGTGTTTTAAGTCCCTGTTAAGACGATTGACCCCCCCCCTTACTTCACATAAATTAACCCTTTTATTAACTCAGGCAGCATCTACATCTACCTTCGTTGCTGCTTTCTTATGCCTGCACGCCTCCCGTCTCGGACGGTGGGTGCCGTTGCGGGCTTTTTTTCTTGTGCGTGCGGTGTTCAGTTGCGGAGCCCCCGGGCTTCTGTATGCGGACCTGCCCGCCACGAACCCAGTTGGCTTATGCCAACGGTGCCGGTGTGTCAGTCGCCTCGGCACCCTACCTGATAACACAAGTGCACTCACTCCTTAGAAAGAATAGAGAGTTAATTGTTGAAGTGGCGGAATCGAAGGCCGGTAACAAGGCATTAGCTACTGCAAATGAGACACTGACAGCTGAAGTGACTGCAGCACCTGTAATGAATGACTAATAAAAGCGTGGCCGTAATGTTTAGAATCTTATTTTTATTGCTGGCTAGTTCGCTGGCGGTTTGCCTGCTCAGCTGCGGATTTATTGAAGATGATGCTGAAGAAGAGGAGGCTCCCGCCGCGATCGAAAGCGTGACACCTTCCGGTGGTGAGCTTTCGGAAGATGGAAGCATCATAGTAACCTTTGACACCGATCCGGGCGATGTCAGCACCAGTGAGGGGTCTGTCTTCGGTGTGGGTAGGACTCGGGCCATCTCAGGTCCTTTTAGCCCCGGTGCGCTGGACTTGCGGCTCAACTGGTCAAATGGTGCAGGCAGCCTGACTTTGATTTACCAGGTCAAAGCAGCAAAAGCCAAGCCGCCGCCAGAGGGCATGGTGCTCATCCCCGGTGGTGCATTCCAGATGGGCAGCAACGATGCCGATGCCGGGAATGACGAGCAGCCTGTGCACACGGTGCATGTGGACGCGTTCTACATGGATAAGCACGAGGTGACAAATCTGGAATACAAGCGGTTTGTGCTGGCGAACCCGCAGTGGCAAAAGACGCGCATCCCACGGGTGCTCCATAATGGTAATTACCTAAACGATTGGAGCGGTAATAACTATCCAGTGGGTAAGGCGAACCATCCTGTGGTATATGTGTCGTGGTATGGTGCGATGGCATATTCCGCGTGGGCAGGTAAGCGTCTTCCGACGGAGGCAGAGTGGGAGAAAGCGGCACGGGGTGGGAAGTCAGGGTTAAAGTATCCGTGGGGGAATACAATCTCCTCTGGGCATGCGAACTACGTTAGTAATGTAGGCGGTACAACGGCTGTGGGGAGTTATGCGTCGAACGGGTATGGGCTGTATGATATGACAGGGAACGTGTGGGAGTGGTGCCTGGATGCGTATGATTCGGATTTCTATTCAGAGTCTCCGTCTCGGAATCCGCTGAGTGACGTGAATACCATATCGAATCTGGATCTGATTGTAAAAAACTTTATGCATATTAAGTCTTCTCGCGTGTTGCGTGGCGGGAGTTGGTACGTTTTTACACGGCCCCTGCGTGTCGCCAATCGCCTCTGGAATTCTCCAGCGAGCACGTACAACGACTTCGGGTTCCGGTGCGCGAGGGCTGTCACGCCTCAAATCTTCACTCCTTGTCTCAAAAACACAAGGCATAGCCGGCGCAAAACCCGTGCGGCCTCTAAATGCCGCTCGCGACTTGGCATCACTATTGGTTGCGTACTGGTGAAGTTTCACCTAGTTTATATCGTTCATAAAATTTTCTTCACTAAGTTTACAGTATAACTTAATTAATTTAGAGTATAAAAGGAAAATAAAATGTTTAGAATCTTATTTTTATTGATGGCCACCTCGCTGGCGGTTGGCCTGCTCAGCTGCGGATTTATTGAAGACGATGCTGAAGAAGAAGAGGCTCCCGCCGCGTTCCAAAGCGCGACACCGTCCGGTGGTGAGCTTGCGGAAGATGGGAGCATCACAGTAACCTTTGACACCGATCCGGGCGATGTCAGCACCAGTGAGGGGTCTGTTTCCGGTGTGGGTAGGACTCGGAGCATCTCAGGTCCTTTTAGCCGCGGTGCGCTGAACTTGCGGCTCAACTGGGCAAATGGTGCAGGCAGCCTGACTTTGACTTACCAGGTCAAAGCGAAAGTAGAAACCGCAGTTGAGAAGGAGAGAGAGGTGCCTGAAGGAATGGTGCTCATCCCCGGTGGTGCATTCCGGATGGGCAGCAACGATGCCGAGGCCGATAATGATGAGCAGCCTGTGCATACGGTGCATGTGGACGCGTTCTACATGGACACGCATGAGGTGACGAATCTGGAATACAAGCGTTTTGTGCTGGCGAACCCCCAATGGCAAAAGACGCGTATCCCACGGGCGCTCCATAATGGTAATTACCTAAAACATTGGAGTGGTAATAACTATCCTTCGGGTAAAGCGAACCATCCTGTGACGTATGTGTCGTGGTATGGTGCGATGGCGTATGCTGCGTGGGCAGGTAAACGTCTTCCGACGGAGGCGGAGTGGGAGAAAGCGGCGCGGGGTGGGAAGTCAGGGTTAAAGTATCCGTGGGGGAATACAATCTCCTCTGCGCGTGCGAACTATGGTGGTAATGTAGGGGACACGCGTCCTGTGGGGAGTTATGCGTCGAACGGGTATGGGCTGTATGACATGGCCGGGAACGTGTGGGAGTGGTGTCTTGATGCGTATGATTCGGATTTCTATTTTAATTCGCCGTCTCGTAATCCGCTGAGCGACGTGAACACCATATCGAATCTGGATCTGATTGTAAATGACTATACACATGTTAAGTCTCTTCGCGTGTTGCGCGGCGGTGGCTGGTACGATCTTACACGCTACCTGCGCGCCGCTAATCGCCTCTGGGATTCACCAACGATCACGAACTTCAACAGCTTCGGGTTCCGGTGTGCGAGGGCTGTTACTCCTTAAATCTTTACTCCTTTACCCCTTCCGATCTGCGTGCAGATCGGGTCGATACAATTTTTTAACTATGAGTTAAAAATCAGTTAGAAATAGGGTAAAATATTAACTATATGTTAATTATCTGCTTATTTTTTGCTTGGTGCGTGCTGTAACCGGTGCGTTTTTGTGGCAAGTCCCGAATTTTATCCGGCTCGGTTTTTTTTTCGGGGTGTATCCGTGGCTGTACCGATATTAGGTTTAGCAATTCGGGTGGCCGGTGTGAGAATGTGGATTGGGTAGCATGCCAACATCTACGACTACGATGAAAGCGGTTCCGAAATTATACGATGTGGTAATGTGGCTATTAGGCTGTGTGGAGAAATTCCCGCGTTCTCATAAGTTTACGCTGGGTGACAGAGTGGTGACTCTTGCGCTGGATATATTGGAGTTGCTGATAGAAGCGACCTATACGCGGAATAGGCTTCCGCTGCTGCGTCAAGCGAACGTGCAGCTGGAGAAACTCCGTTATCTGATTCGGTTGTGCCACGACTTCAAACTGATTTCAACGAAGCAGTACAACTATATTTCGGGTGAAATCAACGAAGTAGGGCAGCGAATCGGCGGGTGGATTAAGAGTCAATCTGCCTGAGGCTGAAAAATCCTTGTTTTCCCTGCTGGTTCTCTTTATGAGAGGCATCTTATAGTTCAAGTTGACGATGAAAACGTATAATAGGCTGTTTGAACAGATCTGCTCGTTTGAGAATCTGCTAGTCGCTGCGCGTAAAGCGCAGCGTGGGAAGCGTTTTCAAGACGAAGTGGCGCGTTTCAACTTTCACTTGGAGCGTGAGCTATACCGCTTGCAGGCGGAGCTGCAGACGCAAAGCTATGAGCCGGGTGGCTATCATGAGTTTCATATCTACGAGCCGAAGTTGCGTAAGATTAGCGCAGCGCCTTATCGTGACAGGGTTGTCCATCACGCGTTGTGCAACGTTGTAGAGCCGCTTTTCGACCGGACGTTCATTTTTGATTCCTACGCGTGTCGGAAAGGGAAGGGTACGCATAAAGCCGTGGACCGGTTTACAGGATTCAGCCGCAAGACTGAGTATGTGCTGAAGTGTGACATTAGAAAGTATTTTCCGTCAATCGACCACGAGATTCTGAAGACGCTGTTTCGCCGGAAGATTCGGGATGTAAAAACCTTGTGGTTGATGGATGTGATTGTTGATAGTAGTAACCGTCAGGAAAATGTGATAGGCTACTTTGACGGGGATACGCTATTGACACCGCTGTGGCGGCGGCGCGGCATTCCGATCGGGAATCTGACGAGTCAGTTTTTCGCGAATATCTATCTGAACGGTTTTGACCATTTTGTGAAAGAGCAGCTACAGTGTCGCTACTACATCCGTTATGTGGACGATTTCGTGGTGCTTGACAGGGACAAGTCGCGGCTGCATGAAGTCAAAGTGGAGATGGTCTCCTACTTGGCGCGGCTGCGGCTGCAGTTACACCCGCACAAGTGCCAGGTTTTTCCGGTGAAAAGCGGCACGGATTTTTTGGGGTATCAGGTGTTCCCGACACATCGTAGGCTCCGGGCATCCTCTGTGACGCGTGCACGGCGGCGTTTGCGGCGGCTGCAAAGGGATTACCGCGTAGGTAAGATTTCACAAGAGCAGGTGACTCATTCGGTGCAAAGTTGGCTTGGCCATATTCAGCATGCGGACACGTATGGACTGCGTCGGGCAATCTTTTCGGATATCCGTTTTCAGCGTTCATGAAGTGAAGCGTCAAAGCGTTTCAGAGTTTAAAAAGCGTGTCGCTTCTCAGCACGAGCTGGAGAAGCCCACGGGGTCTCAAGCCGAGCATCTCGCGTGTTGCGCGGCGGTAGCTGGAACAATAATACACGAAACCTGCGCGCCGCTAATCGCAACAGGAATACACCAACGAACACGAACAACAACAACGGGTTCCGGTGTGCGAAGACCCTTTCCGAGAGGTTAGCATCTTTCGGGGTTGCCAGAGTTGGTGTGCCTCCGAGGTAGGTGAGTCACATCAAGTGTGCATCGCTAAAGAGTCCAAGGCTTGATACCTGTGTTCATCTCTCTGTGAGATGTGCCAAAGATAAAACCCGGGGTGTGATGGTGAGTAGGCAGTGTGCCGAATGTTATCACACCTCTTTCTCTTTTTTCTCTGCCTGATTTCTCTTTGCTTGACAATGATTCCCTGATGTGTTATTATAAAGACAGAGTCGTTTTGAGAAGGGAAGCCCTTGACAACTGATACGTTTTAGGAGTATAATATGCAGAAAGGGGACATCCACGACTTTTTGTCCGAGATGTCTGTTTCGAACTTTTCCGATCGGAGCATACGCCGCTTATTAGAAAACAAGGAAAACGTCCGGGGCTTGCTAGAAATCGTTGCGGCAGAACTCGCCGCGTTGATTGATTTTGCGCATCTGGTTCCAATGAATAGGAGCCTGCTGCCCGCCACTCTTCGAGAACAAGAGGCAGACATTGTGTATCGGGTGCCCTTCAAAAGTGATGGTGATGAGGGTGCGGCAGAGCTGCTCATCTATCTGCTGATTGAACATCAATCGACGGTGGATGCGACGATGGGATTTCGTGTGCTTTTCTACATGATGCTGATTTGGGACGCAGAGCGGCGGCGGTGGGCGGCCGAGACGGTGCCGAGAAGAGAGCGTGTATTGCCGCCGATTCTGCCTGTGGTGTTTTACACGGGGGAGCGGCGGTGGGAGAAGCCTCTGACACTTGAGGCGCTGATGAATCTGCCCGCCGCACTCTCTAGATTCGTTCCGAGATTTGACATCCTGTTTCTGAATCTGACAGGCACAGACAAGGCGACGCTGACAGAGGCGGCGCATCCATTCGGGTGGCTGATGAGAGTGCTGCAACAAGGAGATTCGGACAAAGCGTCTATAAGCCGGGCGTTACGAGAGACTTTGACGCAGTTGGCGACACTTGATGCGGCGGATTCAGGGCAGCGGCGGGAAGCGATAATGTATCTGGTATCGCTGATTGTGCATCGGCGCCCAAAGGAAGAACAAGAAGAGTTGATAGAGTTGATAGACCGGCATACGAGTGATATGGAGGTAGCACCGATGGCAGAGACAATGGCCGAATTCCTCTTCGAACGAGGCATAGCACAAGGGATGGAACGAGGCATAGCACAAGGGATTGAACGAGGCATTGAACGAGGCATAGAACGAGGGAGAGAACAAGGGGCGTGCCAGAATGCTATCAAAAATATAACCGCCGTCCTCAATGCGCGATTCCCTCATTGTGACATACACACTGCCACGCAGAAACTCGAAACGCTTTCTAACCTTGAACACCTCGAGCACCTGCTGCTGACAGCCGTCAAAGCCGATAGCTTTCAAGCATTCCTACAGGCATTAGAACTATAGAAACGCACGCGCCGAACGCCCTGGCCGGCACCGGGCTGCTCTTGTCGGGGTGTCAGGTAGGAACCCTACCGTTATTATACCCTCTGACAAGCGGAGCATGGTAGGTTGCGTACTATACCGTGTGAGATGAACCAAAGATAAAAGCAGAGGTGTGATGGTGAGTCGGCCGTGTGCCGAATGCTATCACACCTCTTTTTCTTTCAGGCGATGCAGATTTCTCTGCCTGATTTGTTTATCTCTGCTTGACAATGATTCACGGATGTGTTATTATAAATAAAAAGTAGGAGTTTTGAGAAGGGAAGCACTTGACAACTGATACGTTTTAGGAGTATAATATGCAAAAGGGGGACATCCACGACTTTTTGTCCGAGATGTCTGTTTCGAACTTTTCCGATCGGAGCATACGCCGCTTATTAGAAAACAAGGAAAACGTCCGGGGCTTGTTAGAAATCGTGTCGGCAGAACTCGCCGCGTTGATTGATTTTGCGCATCTGGTTCCAATGAATAGGAGCCTGCTGCCCGCCACTCTTCGAGAACAAGAGGCAGACATTGTGTATCGGGTGCCCTTCAAAAGTGATGGTGATGAGGGTGCGGCAGAGCTGCTCATCTATCTGCTGATTGAACATCAATCGACGGTGGATGCGACGATGGGATTTCGTGTGCTTTTCTACATGATGCTAATTTGGGACGCAGAGCGGCGGCGGTGGGCGGCCGAGACGGTGCCGAGAAGAGAGCGTGTATTGCCGCCGATTCTGCCTGTGGTGTTTTACACGGGGGAGCGGCGGTGGGAGAAGCCTCTGACACTTGAGGCGATGATGAATCTGCCCGCGGCGCTCTCTCGATTCGTTCCGAGATTTGACATCCTGTTTCTGAATCTGACAGGCACAGACAAGGCGACGCTGACAGAGGCGGCGCATCCGTTCGGGTGGCTGATGAGAGTGCTGCAACAAGGAGATTCGGACAAAGCGTCTATAAGCCGCGCGTTACGAGAGACTTTGACGCAGTTGGCGGCGCTTGATGCGGCGGATTCTGGGCAGCGTAGGGAAGCGATAATGTATCTGGTATCGCTGATTGTGCATCGGCGCCCAAAGGAAGAACAAGAAGAGTTGATAGAGTTGATAGACCGGCATACGCGTGATATGGAGGTAGCACCGATGGCAGAGACAATGGCCGAATTCCTCTTAGAACGAGGCATAGCACAAGGCATGGAACGAGGCATAGAACAAGGCATAGAACGAGGCATAGAACGAGGCATAGAACGAGGGCGAGAAGAAGGGATTGAGCGAGGGGCGTGCCAGAATGCTATCAAAAATATAACCGCCGTCCTCAATGCGCGATTCCCTCATTGTGACATACACACTGCCACGCAGAAACTCGAAACGCTTTCTAACCTTGAACACCTCGAGCACCTGCTGCTGACAGCCGTCAAAACCGACAGTTTTGAAGCATTTCTACAAGCGTCAGAACTATAGAAATGCATGCACCGAACGCCTTGGCTGGCACCGGGCTGCTCTTGCCGGGGTGTCAGGTAGGACCCTTACCATCATTATACCCCCTGACAAGCGGAGCATGGTAGGTTGCGTACTATACCGTGTGAGATGAACCAAAGATAAAAGCAGAGGTGTGATGGTGAGTCGGCCGTGTGCCGAATGCTATCACACCTCTTTCTCTTTGAGGCGATACCGATTTCTGAGAAATTGCCTCCTGATTTCCATCCATCTTTGTTGTCAATGTGTCGTGATAAGGGTTTCACAGAAAACAAATCCGCTACCTACACTTGTTGGGGGGACGGAAATATCAACCCGCTTTCCTATCTTTGTTCTGTATTCAGGCTGCCGCTTCGCACTCGTCCGACATCCTAGCCGCGCATAACCCCAGTTTCCTCTAACCAGACTTTCAAGGGAACATCCACATCCTTGGGAGAAAAATGACCGTTCGCGTTCGTACCTCCTCCCAGCAGCTGCTGACGAATCGGATCGGCGCGATCAAACATCTCTTCCGGAATCGTCATATCGTCTTTACTCCGCAGCCAGCGGTACCCATAGCCGTAAAATAGCCCTTTTCGCGTGATATCAGACTCATTTTCACTCCGCGCATGCCAAATCCGACGGTCAAAGAATACTGCAGCGCCTGGCTTACAGCACACAGGTATCGCCCCCTCCGGAGGAGAACCATCTACTGGGAGTTCTAAAGTATCCAAGAGATGGCTACCGGGAATCATGTACAAATTTCCGCGCCCTGTTTCTGAACAGTCGGAGAGCCAATACACAACCTTTATCGAAAGCCGCGGGCGTGGCGAACTTTCAATCTCTATATTGACACGACCGCTATCCTGATGCCATCCTAACGGCGCTGGATTACCCCGGGACATCTCAGGGCGCGGCGGCGTGATAATCAGATGGCTATGGTAGCAGTAAATGTTCCAGCCCAAAGCACCCCACACCTTCGGAAACGTTTTATACCAATCCAAAATGTTGACGAATAGCTGATCTTTCCCGAGAACATTGGGATAGAAAAAGTTTTGGGTTTCTGTCAGAGGCTTTTTGGTATACGCATCGTAACCTGCATCAAGATGCGCTTGGTAAATGCTATCAACACGGTTCTCAAGCCGTTCAACGAGCGCCAGTGGCAGCGCGTTTTCCACAATAAAATATCCTTCTTCGTTCAATCCACGGAGTTGTTCAGCCGTGATTTGATGCTGTAGATGCCGTTCATCAAGCATACTCTACTCCTCCTATTGCATTCAAGACAGTCCAAACTAGTGTGCGTGTCTCCTAAGCGGGTAAAGGTCCCTCTATCTCATCTACGAGGTGAATAGAATGAATGACATCGCGGAGGTCTGTCAGGGGGACTTTCGTATTGTGTATACAATCAATGAAATGGCGGTGCATTGTTAAAACCCCTTCATAGCTGGCTGAGTCGCGCTGGTCGACACCGTCCACCGCCCATCCGCCCATAACTTTTCTATTGTTGTCCTCATAAATTTCAATCTCTTCCGGAATTTTCAGATAACATCCGATTCCGACACCATGTAATTCAGAGCGTAGTACGCGTCCGCCTGAGGCCCGGTTGCCGAAAAGCACCCCCGTAACGTTATTATCAAATCGGATGAAGGCGGTGTAGAAATTGCGCTGTTCTGCACTGAACGTGTCGCGATGTGCTGTTACTTCGACGGCTTCCCCGCCTGCCATGTACCGTAGCAAATCAACAACATGGCAGACATCGTTCCAAAGGGTAGTCGTAAATTCTCGATTTTGCCCGAGGATCTGCTTGTTAAACGTAGTAACAGCTAATGAAACAGGTCCTTTTTCTGCAACACGTCGCATCGCTTCGCGCGTCACTGCAGCATAGCGCCGTTGAAAACCGACCATGCAGTATACGTTGTTTGCAATTGCTGCTTCTAAAAGTTGGTGGGTTTCGTCGCTTGTTGCCCCTGGCGGTTTTTCAATAAAGAGATGTTTTCCGGCATTCAGGCAATCCAACGCCGGCTGCAAAATCCATTTCTCGTTCATCACACAGTAAACGATGTCCAAGTCGACCTTATCCAACATCTTACGGTGGTCGGTGAACGTGTGTGGAAATTCATATTTTTGTGCGACCTGGGCTAATTTAGTTTCGTCAAGTTCACACGCTGCAAACATCTCTACCTCCTCTTCGAGACGGTTGACGTTTGGATAATGGGCACCTTGACTACGCCCACCAGCGCCGATAAATCCTGCTTTAAACATAGAGAATTCCCCTTAAAATCTAATTCTTCTTGCATCTTGTATTTGCAGATATTTCGCTACATCTATCCGTACGTTGTTTGCCAATGCATAAGTTATTTTACTAGGATGCGATGTCCCTGTCAAGAAAATTAATTAACTTTTTTACTTGTCCCCATGCTTCGGACACCAAACAAAGCTGCCTACATATTTGTTTGCGAACAGCCGCTCCCGGGCTTTCCGAGATGTTTACCCAAAATCGTTAGGAAAAAACTTGACTTTCTTAACATGTCGTGATATGATATTAAATCACCTCTGCTGATAGGAAATCAACCTATGAACGACAAAAAAATGAAAATTCTGATTAGCGTGCCTATCTTTTTAGGGCTCTGTTTGGTCTGTATGTGGCAGGAATCTCGTATTTTTTCTACAGATCCGAACTTGGTCTGGTACAGCACCGTGCCCCCGCTCCTCGCTGTCACCTTAGCAATTCTAACAACACGACTAATATTGAGTCTCGGTGTGGCAGTAGGCGTGGGCATTATACTGTCGTGGCTTCAACAAGAGACAACGCTCCCCGGTTTTTTTAGTGAGATAGTTTGGTTTGTTCGCGAAGTGACTGTAACGAATGACGGCATAGATCTGTTCAATTTCTGGGTTATCCTGTTTGTGTGCCTGATCATGTCGGTGATTTCTGTGGTGGTAGCGTCTGGTGGCATTGAAGGTGTCGTTGCGTGGCTTTCTCAGTATGCGAGGGGCCCCCGTTCTACACAGTTCATCACAACGTTGATGGGCCTGATCATTTTTATAGGCGATTATTCCAACGCGATGTTGGTTGGTCCTACGATGCGCCCGTTGACCGATCATTATCGGATCAGTCGTGAAAAATTGGCGTATCTCGTAGACTCTACCAGTGCGCCGATTGCGGGCCTCGCGTTTGTTAGCACGTGGATAGGCTACGAAGTTGGTCTCTTTAACGATGTTGCTAAATCCATCGGTATAGAAAAAGATGGATATGCGATGTTCTTTGACGCGCTCGGTTTTCGGTTTTACTGTATCCTCACCATTATTTTCGTTTTGGTGAATGCCATCAGTGGCAGAGATTACGGCCTTATGCACAAGGCTGAGGCCCGGGCGCGGAAAACAGGACAAGTCTCTGCGCCGGATGCCCAAGCATTAGGGGACACGCTGAGTTTCAGTCAGGTTTCGAGTGCGCGCACACATCCGTTGTCAGCTGTTTTACCGCTTCTGACGCTTTTAGGATTGCTGCTGGGAGGATTCTGGATAGATGGCAGTGCTGCCGGGTCCCTTTTTTCAATCGCTGCATGGCGAGATGCGTTTTTAAAAGCGAGTAGCGGTGCTATCTTTTCGCTGAATGCCTGGCGTGCCGCACTATCAGATGCGAACAACGTCATGGTGCTTGCGCTTGCAGCCGCTAGTGCCTTTGTTGTCGCGATTGTATGTGCGCGTTGTCTTTCAAAATTGCGATTTTCAGACATAGGTGCGGCTGTGTGGAACGGTGTTAAAGGAAGCCTGCTCCCGTTGAGCATTCTATTGTTGGCGTGGGGGCTAAAAGCCGGTTGTGATAAACTTTTGACCGGGCAATTTCTCTCAGCAATACTTGAAGGTATCGTATCTGCACTCTGGTTCCCAATACTTGTGTTCGCCGTCGCTTCGGTTACCTCTTTTGCAACCGGGACGAGCTGGGGGACTATGGCGATTCTTATCCCGACGGCTATTCCGGTCGCGTTTTCGCTTGATAACGGGACCTACGGCATCACGACGATTATCTGCCTGGGTGCAGTACTGGATGGCGCGATCTTCGGCGACCACTGTTCGCCGGTTTCAGATACGACGATTCTGAGTTCGATTGCGAGCAATTGTGATGCCTTACACCATGTAAGGACGCAATTGCCTTACAGTCTCACCGTTGCAGCCCTAGCGATAGTGTGTGGCTATCTACCTGCAGCCCTTGGCATTTCATCATTCGTCGGAATTGCCGGTGGTGCGTTATTAATTCTATTATTATTTTACGGGCTCTCCCGTTTTCGCTACTGGCAGCAATCGAGTGTTTCTTAATCTAAATCGGGAAACCGCAAGAACCGTTTCGCGTTTCCGCCCATAATGCCAGCCAACTCAGATTGGGATAGATTTGGCAAGAGCTGCTGCACAACGGTGGTGAGTTCTCCATATCCTGGATTCTCCAAAATCCAGGGAAAATCTGTTGCCCACATCAACCGTTTTGCCCCAAAATCAGTCAGTAAGCTCCGGTGCCAGCCTGCTAGGTCGTTATATGGAAAAGCCTCTTTACTGAATGCGTACTGGCCGGATAGATGTACTGTCACATTCTCAAAACGTGCCAGCCGGTAGGTTGTGTGCATTGCAAGGTTGTACCCTGTGACTTCAATCCGTGGTCGTCCTTGCTTATCCCAACTGAATTTCCCTTTCCCGGGGCACATTCCCAGGTGATTCATAACAACCCGTACCTGCGGGAATTCTTGTATAAGGTAGGGGAGCAGGTGTGCATCAATGGCCCGTGGATAAAGCCAGAGGACATAATCCTGTTGGGCTGCATATTGCCAGATACGATAGGTTTCGAATTCTCGGAGAGAGATTTTTGCGAAGATATCGCGCGGTCCCCCAATGGTAGAGAGGCGGAACCCAATAACACCGCTGCCATCAGCCAATTCTGCCATGTGTTCCTCTGGATGCGGGTGCTCTGGCGGGATGAGCCCGATGCCTAAAAATCGTTTTGGATAGGTTTTTAGACAGTGCAGCAAATAGTTATGATGGGCTAAACTGGTGCCGCCTATTTGAACGAGCACTGCTTGGTCAATCTGGTGTTTTTCCATTTCGCCCAGCAATTTCTCTGCGGATTCCTCGCGTTCTGCCGGGCAAACTGGGGTCGTCTCACGTGGGAATTCGGCAGATGCCTTGGTAAAGACATGAAGGTGTGCATCAATTCGTGGCATCATAACACTGCTCCTATTTATCAGCAAGGGTGATTTATTTATTCTAAACTGAAAAGCTTCCGGCGGGCTGGGGTTGTGCAATACTCGGAGATTGCCGCAAACTGCTCTGGACTTACCCGGTCCGGCGTTTTCTTCTCATAAATCAAAATAATCGATTTCCGTGGTATATTCGAGTGGTTATCCATAGAGACGTGCCATCCGTATGAATTGAACATAATTGCGGTACCGGCTTTACCGGGAAAAGTTTTATGTCCGGGCATACTCTCTTGATGCAGCGGTCGTGTATAAGGGCCGGCATCCGGTTTATGACTTCCCGGTACATAAGCAAATTCCCCAGACCGGGGTGCGACATCATTAACATAAATTTGCACCTTAATGTGGAGTGGATTGCGCTGAGGCACGTCTGGATGCCACCCGGTATAACTCACTGGCCATGGTGCCACTGTACGAACCTGCGGTCCTAACAAGATAAGTTGATCATCAGTAAATTCCATTAATGCGCCGTAGTAGCTAGGGTAATCAATAATATCTATAAAAATCGGATCTTTTTCAAGTGGATTGGGAATATCATAAAAAGTCGCAGCCGCTTCGCCGGCCTCAACTCTATCTAACCATTCGGCTTTACAAGTATCCGCCCAATAGTCAAAAGCCGTCTGGAGCCGTTTTAAATCGTCTCCGTGAATAGCATTTTCAAAGACGAGGTATCCCTCGTCTTCCCAGTGTACCTTTTGCGTAGGAGTCGGTCGAATCATGATAAACCTCCTCTTATCTCACTTTACCTCTGCCTGCAATTTGCCAAATCGCCTCAACGTTATCGCCCCTCACAGCCGCCATCTCATCGTGAAGGTTGCTTGTCATGCCTTGGTGCAGCGGAATAACAGAGAGGCGTTCCCCCACGCGAAATCGATGCGAAGATTTGCTGACATCCACGTGTCCATGTTCAACAGACATCCCGTAAATCTTCGCGTTAGGATGTTCAATGATATGTCCATAAGGCATTGGGGGGTAACTGGTAAAAGTCTTTTGCCCTCCATCAATGATAATCCGTTCTGCAGTTGGCGTGCTCACCACAGTCACAATGATTCGCAGTGCGCATCGCGATGGGGACAACATGTCCGAATTCCCGATGCGCGTCATCCCCTCGTAGACGTAAGAGCCGGTTCGTGTTTCCGTGCATCCAATTTGCTTTGATATCGCCTCAGCTCCTGTGCCCCCGCCGCTGATAATATTAACAGGAATGCCATCGCGCCGCAGCAAGTCGAGCGTCTGCTCAATAAACGGTTTCGCACGCAGGTGACTCGGGTATGTCATGATTCCTCGGAGATCCAGTCCGGGCAACGCGACAACTTTTCGTGCGAGGGTTTGTGCCGATTGCGGTGAACCGACACCGCAACGGCCGCCCCCGGTGTCCAGCTCTATCAGTAACGGTACAACACAACCTTCCTGACTTGCGGCATGAGATATCCCGGCTGCTGTCTCTTCAGAATCTAGTGCAACGGTAATATCTGCCTGTTTTACCAGGGCTGTCAACCGTTTTAACTTGGGTGTGCCAATAATATTATAAGGAATCAGGATATCGTCAATGCCGGCACCTACCATAGCCTCTGCTTCGCCAAGTTTTTGGCACGTAATTCCGTTAGAGCCAGCAGCAAGTTGAAGTTTAGCAATCTCTGGCACCTTATGTGTTTTTGAGTGTACGCGGAGGGCAATCCCGATATCAGTACAGCGTGCTGCCATACCGCCAATATTACGTTCAAGAACGTCCAAGTCTATAATAAGCGCGGGCGTATCAAGGTCTGCGAGATGCATCTCTTTTCCCTACAAGGATTTTCCATATAGTCTATATTTAGCACACTTTTTTGTCAACGTGCTGAGCAAGTTTTTTCTTGTTTTTGATGTCTGCTGATTTGGAGATAAGTTTGGCCGCCGCCTTTTTACCAAAACTCTAAACTTGACAAACCAGACCTGTTTGTAGTATCATTAAAAATACCATGTTATAAAAAGGACAGTAAAAATGGAGAACGTTTTTGAAACCCTCAAGGAACGCGGTTTCGTAGAACAGTGTACCAATGAAGAGAAGGTAGCGGAGCTGCTATCAGAAAAGCAGCTTAGCTACTACGTAGGTTTCGACCCAACCGCCGAGAGTCTCCACGTTGGTAGCCTTGTCCCTATCATGGCAATGGCCCATCTCCAACGTGCAGGACACCAACCGATTGCCATCATCGGTGGGGGTACAACCATGATTGGCGACCCGAGCGATAAAACTGAGATGCGCCAATTGATGGCGTTTGAACAGATCGAGGCCAACGGTGCTGCTATTCTAAAACAGTTACAACGTTACCTGAAACTCCAACAATCCACAGTCAATAACACCGGCGAAGAAGGATTGTTCATGAATAATGCTGATTGGCTGCTCTCTCTAAATTACATTGAATTTCTACGCAACATTGGCAGACACTTCCGTGTCAATGAAATGATTCGCGTAGAAGGCTACCGGCAACGGCTTGAACGCGAGGAAGGGCTCTCCTTCCTTGAATTTAACTATCAACTCCTCCAGGCTTACGACTTCTTGTATCTTCATAAGAGACATGGATGCGTTCTCCAACTTGGTGGTGACGATCAGTGGAGCAATATCCTTGCAGGTGTGGCCCTTGTCCGCCGGATTGCAGGTAAACGGGTACACGCTCTCACCTTCCCACTGCTCACTACAGCCGGCGGTACAAAGATGGGCAAAACCGCGGATGGTGCAGTCTGGCTTGACGCGAAACGGACATCACCCTATCAGTTTTATCAATACTGGATTAACACCGACGACCGGGACGTAGAAAGATTCTTAGCCTATTTCACCTTTCTCCCGATGGACGAGGTGCGACAACTCGGCAGATTGGAACACGCGGCTATTCGTGAAGCAAAAGCTGTACTCGCCTACGAAGCGACTAAACTTGCACATGGAAAAGCCGAAGCAGCCAATGCACAAGCAGCATCGCACGCTGCTTTTGGGGGGAGCAGCCGGGGCATGGAGCTCACCGGAATACCTACTTCTACTATTGCGTCTGAGCAACTCCAAACAGGCATTCCAATCATCGAGTTGTTCCATCAGGTTGGCTTAGCCAATTCACGTAGTGAAGCGCGACGTCTCATTCAACAGGGCGGAGCATATATTAACGAGAAGCAGTATCGCGAGATAGATACCGTTATTGATAAAACCCGTCTTGAGAAGAGTGCATTGCTTCTTCGTGCGGGGAAGAAGCGTTACCATCGCGTTGTTCTTGAAGGAAATGAAACCGATTCGTCTCTCTAATAGGGCAGGAACCGTAAATGTGCTGAACCTGCAACGCCTTGTGCTGCGATGACTCGCTATTACCCATAAATAGTACAAGGGTGCAATTCCGCTTGAGAAGAAGCGGATTTAGAGAGTTTTTTCTGTGTACGCAAACTGTACGCTCCCAACAGCCGCCGGGTCGTCTGGGTTTGAGGTTTTGGGGCTCTGGTGGGCGAAAGCACGTGATGGCTAAACGAAATTTATGGGTAACAGTCAGTCTGCGATTAAGGGTAAAATTCATAATAGGAAACCGCCATGGGATCAACCGGAACCCCCTTCAAGCGTCTAATCTTTATCCTAATTGATGGTGCACCTTACCACATCTTTGAGGAGCTAGTCGAAAACGGAGACCTGCCCAACATCAAAAAATATGTGGTGGCGGCTGGGTGTCTCAAAAAAGCGGTTTCCGTTTTTCCGTCAACGACTGGCCCCGCCTTTACGCCTTTTTTCATGGGACTGTTTCCTGGTACAGCGAATATCCCGGGCATCCGGTGGCTGTCAAAAAGCGAATTTCAGAATCCTCATAGGTTCAAACGTCCAGGTGTCTGTAGTTATATGGGGCTTGACGCATTGAGTTTTGAGGCGGACCTGCCATCAGACTTCCCAACCCTGTTTGACTTTTTCTCACCTGTCAGCAACATTTATAACCCGCTTGCCCGTGGATGTCCGCCAGTAAAAAACTTGACGCGATGGGTAAAACCGGTTGCTTACACATACGCGCATTTTTCGCACCGGTGGCGATTCGTAAATCAGATAGCACGCCGTCATCTCTGCGAAGCTGTGGAAGCCGGTGACAACTTTGTGATGTGCCTTTTTCCAGCCGTGGATACCTTTTCGCATCTCTCGCACACGCAATCGCCACAAGTACTTGAGACCTACCGGGAAATCGATACGACTGTCGGACAGCTCGTAGCGACATTGCAAAGAGACAAGACGTTTGATGAAACGCTCATTGTGATGACGAGCGACCATGGGATGACAAATACGCATACTCATATTGATGTTGTGCAATCTCTCGATAACGCAGGATGGCGATGTTTGCATTACCCGTGCCTCTGGCGGCGCAATGTCAGATGTGCGAGTATGGTGTCGGGCAATGGGATGACGCATCTCTACTTTAAAAACGAGGCTGTCAGCTTAGGTATAGATATCGAATCCCAAGGCTGGGGTGAACGTATTCCTTTTGAGCACTTTCAGCAAATCGGTATTGTAGAAACACTCTTAGCACTTGAAGGCTTAGCACTTGTTGCGGGGCAAAGCGAAGACGGAGGCATTATTATTCAAAATCGAGTTGGAAAGGCGAAAATCAGATGTCATAAAGCAACAGAGCTAGATGCAAAGTCTCCGCTCTTTTCCTACCGATTTGAACACGCAGATCCGCTCGGGTACGGTACGAATTATGATATGTTATCCTCACGCGAGCTGCTACAGCACACGTACAATACGCCGTATCCGGATGCTATCGTCCAACTCTGGCAAATCTTCCAGAGTCTTCGTACCGGAGATCTGGTTTTAAGTGCCGAAAAGGGTTATGACTTACGTGCCCGTTATGAAATCCCGGAGCATCATGCGACACACGGTGCTTTACTTGCCGAGCATCTACACATACCGCTGGCAATGAACGTGCCAATTGACGAAGAATGCATCCGTTCTGTTGATATTTTCCCAACACTCTTAAACTTGTGCGGACACCATGTTACCCACTTTCCAGTCCATCGGGCTGGTTCTGCAGATTGTGAAGAACAGTTTTCCTTACTGATCGACAGAATTGATGGTGAAATTGTAAGGTGACTATCAAGTTTTCCACAGTAACATGAAAAAAGAATTTGACTTTTACCGTAAATTATGGTAATATATAATAAAATGCGTTAGTATTTTTAAACCCTTTATTGTGGATAACGTCTTATATGACTAAAGACATGCAACTTAAGTGAAAAAAGGCGAAAGCAGGTGCTATCGTCGTACGAAGCTGTACGAACTGACTGAGAGTTGAATGATGCAAACGATTGAACACAACGCCAACTTTACAGTACAAGCTAGCCGCGTGCCCTTTACTTTGGCTGATTTACGTGGCGGCTATCTGTACACCTGGCCGCTTTTCGCGCTCGGGTTGTACCTTTATTTTTACGGTGACTGTAGGGTGGCGAAGGTTCGTTAGTCATCAGTTTCTTGATGACAATTTAAGATTTTCATAACGTTTTATCACCACCCAGCGTCCAAAACCTTTGATGTTGGGTATTTTTTGTTACGGAGTATAGCGATGAATAGCGACTCCTGTAATATGCCCGAATAGAATGAGGGCAAAAAAAATAAGAACTCATACCAAATGAACGTCATTCGTGTTACTTCCCACGTGTCGGGAGCACACGAGGTATCCTTTCATCTGCTCAGCCGCGGCACGGATATAGGGTAAAACAAGCACTGAGCCTGAAGCGGCACGTGAAGAGGACGAGTGCCTTAACGTAATTTGATATGACATAGCCCGAGGGTTATTTGTCGGAGGAAGTTCATAAAGATGGTAATCGTTACCAAAACCGATGCAACACAAGAACAAATTGATGCGGTTGTCCAACGAATCAAGAGTGTCGGCTTGAAAGCACAAGTTTCAACTGGTGAACAACGCACTGTCATCGGTGTCATAGGGGACAAAACATTGCTTGGTGATATTCCGATAGAGTCGATGTCCGGCGTTGAACGCACAATGCCGATTACTGCGCCATTTAAACTGGCCAGCCGCCAATTTAGAGAGGAACCGACGATTATTGCTGTGAACGGCACAAAGATTGGTGGGAGGCAGCTACCTGTCATCGCCGGACCGTGTGCGGTAGAAAGCACAGAACAGATAGTCACTATTGCCCACCATGTGAAAGAAGCAGGTGCCAGTTTTATCCGTGGCGGCGCTTTTAAACCGCGTACCGGGCCTTACAGTTTCCAAGGCTACGGGGAGAACGCGCTCGAAATGCTGGCAGAAGCCAAAAACGAGACCGGACTGGGCATCGTTACAGAAGTTATGACCCCGCATGAAGTTGATTTGGTTGGGCAGTGTACGGATATTTTTCAACTCGGTACTCGGAACATGACCAATTTCTACCTATTGCGCGAGGTCGGCAAAGCGGGGAAACCGGTTATCCTCAAACGCGGCATGAGCTCGACGATTGAGGAATGGCTACTTGCTGCAGAGTACATCCTCGCGGAAGGAAACCCGGATGTCATCTTGTGTGAACGTGGCATCCGCACCTTTGAAACGCATACACGTAACACACTCGATCTCAACGCTGTCCCAGTTGTTCATGAATTGAGCCACTTACCTATCATCGTAGACCCCAGCCATGGAACGGGTATCCGGAGCCTTGTGAGTGATATGACAAAAGCCTCTGTCGCATCGGGTGCAGATGGACTCTTGCTTGAAGTCCATCATGATCCGGATCATTCTATGACAGGCGACGGTGCACAGTCACTGTTCCCAGAACAGTTTGAGCAGCTCATGAAGGAATTGAAGCCAATTGCGCACGCCGTTGGACGGGAGATATAAACCGCCGAGGAGAAAGGTTTTTAAATTATTGCTGATTTACAGTGTCGTAGTGCGAGTCTTGAGACTTTGTGCATCCAAGACACAATGTCTGGGCACTGGATATCGCGTTTGGAGGAAGACACCGTGGACGATTTTCAAACCAACCCCCAAAAGGTCCATATTTTTGATACGACCTTGCGTGATGCAGAGCAGACACCCGGTGCTGCTCTCGGGATTGAGGAAAAACTAGAGATTGCTAAGCACCTCGCGAAACTAAAAGTCGATGTGATTGAAGCTGGATTCCCGATTTCCTCACCTGGTGATTTTGATGCTGTGCAGCGTATCGCAAACGAAGTTGATGGCCCTGAAATTTGTGCGTTATCCCGTGTGGTGGAGAAGGACATTACTGCTGCATGGCAAGCAATCCAAGACGCACCGCGTGCACGCATCCATACCTTTGTGGGCACATCACCAATTCACATGGGACGTATCACGCGCACAACGCCGGAAGATACACTGCGCATGGCTGTCGATGCTGTTAGATATGCGACGGAGTTGTGTGCCGGACAGCCAAATGCAACCGTTGAATTTTCACCGATGGATGCAGGACGTACCGAACCCGCGTTCCTTTACAAAGTGGTTGAGGCCACCATTGGAGCCGGGGCTAATGTCGTCAATATACCGGAAACCGTTGGCTGGACGTTACCTGCTGAATTCGGAAACCTCATCGCGGGGATAAAGAAAAACGTCGCGAACATTGAGGAAGCGATTATTAGTGTCCACTGCCATAACGACTTGGGGCTTGCTGTGGCAAATAGTCTACATGCAATAGAACGGGGCGCACGCCAGGTCGAATGCACGATTAACGGGCTCGGAGAACGTGCTGGAAACACCTCTCTTGAAGAGATTGTGATGGCCATCCGGACGCGCCGCGACTATTTCAAAGAGTACTATACCGATATTAATACGCAAGAAATAGTGCCTATTAGTCGGCGAGTCAGCCGAACGATGGGAATCCCCGTGCAACCGAACAAAGCTATCGTCGGGGCAAACGCTTTTGCACACAGTTCCGGTATCCACCAAGACGGAATTATTAAGTCCCGTGTCACCTTTGAAATCATAGACCCGAAGGAGATCGGCTGGAAAGAGAGCCAACTGATTCTGAGCCCTCGTTCCGGACGTAATGCACTCAAACATCGCCTGAGTGAACTGGGCTACGAAATACCGCCGGAGCAATTAGACAAAGTTTACGAACGTTTCCTGCAGGTTGCCGATAAGAAGAAGGCGGTGCATGACGCAGACCTTGAAGCAATCATGAGCGACGAAATTCGAGCAGTCCCCGCACACTTTGAGCTTGACTACATCCAAGTCGTCAGCGGCACCAAAATCTCACCTACTACCACGGTTGGTGTGAAGACAGAAAACGGTGTAGTTGAGAGTGCATCAACCGGCGACGGGCCAGTTGATGCCGCGTTCAAAGCGATCGGGCAGATTGTCAAATTCCGACTCAACCTGATTGACTATCAGATCCGGTCTGTCACCGAAGGCGAAGATGCAATCGGGGAGGTAACGCTAAAAGTGCAGGATAACGGGAACCTCATCACAGGACACGGGGCAAGTACTGATATCATTGAAGCCAGCGCGAAAGCCTACATTCATGCTGTGAATAAGCTGATTCAACTCCGCTCAGAAGGGTAATATTCATTTTTTTGTATATCTCCGTACCATCAAAGGTTATGATTTTACAACGCTGCTCCTGTGTAAATCTCGTCGGAGATTCCTTAGGCATAGCATAAAAAGGCTCCGACGAGATTTGTAAAGGGTTTAACATTGCAGCAGCCTTGTTGCGGGCTCCTGTATATGAAAAAGCAGCAGCCTTGTTGCGGGCTGCACTATACGAAAGAAATATGTCAGGTTGTACGTAGTGTGATTGAGCAGATGCAGTGCTACCAATCCAGTACCAATTGCACCAACAACCGAACGCCGTAACCAGAAGCGCCTTCAGGAATATACGTAGAGCCCTTCATGCCCCATGCTGTTCCTGCGATATCCAAGTGAACCCAGGGAAAGTCTTCCACGAATTTCTTTAGAAACGCCCCGCCGGCAATTGTCCCTGCAGTGCCATCGCCGATATTCTGGACATCTGCCACTTTACTTTTAATTCCTTCATCGTAGTCGTCCCAGAGCGGCAATTCCCAGACGCGCTCGTGCGTCTTTTGAGCGGCTGCCTTTACTCGATCCATGAGTGCTGGCTCGGTGCCCATGGCTCCTGCGGCAACATGTCCAAGACAGGTAATGACTGCCCCGGTGAGAGTTGCCAAATCGATAACGCCTTTCGGGTTATACTGGGCGGCCCACCCGAGTGCATCCGCCAAAATGAGGCGACCTTCTGCATCGGTATTGAGGATCTCAATGGTTTTACCGCCGTAGGAGGCGACAACGTCCCCCGGTTTAATCGCCTTGCCGCCGGGCATGTTCTCGGTTGTGGGGATGAGCCCGATAACGTGCAAATCGGGTTTCAGCTGCCCAATCACCTGCATAGCGCCAAGGACGGCCGCCGCCCCTGACATGTCGTGTTTCATCTCATGCATGTCTTTTCCGGGCTTGATCGAAATCCCCCCGGTATCAAAGGTAATCCCTTTTCCAACCAGGACAACCGTATCTTGCGCTTCGCCCTCAGGGCGGTGTTCCAAAATGATAAACCGTGGCTCCTCAACACTGCCCTGTGCTACTGCTAAGAGTGTGCGGAAACCTTTCTGTTCCAAAGTAGCCTTGTCAAACACCTCACAACGCAGACCGTTTTCCGAGGCTACAGCAGCTGCCTTTTCAGCGAGTTGCGTTGGTGTAAGGTAATTCCCCGGTTGATTGCTTAAATTTCGTGCGAGCTTTGTCCCATTAGCGATGATTTGTCCTCGTTCAACTGCGCGTTCAACCGTGGGTCTGCTCGGTTCACTTTCGGCTACAAAGGTAATTGATTCAAGCGCTTTCTTCTCATCTTCCTCTTGTGCTGTTTTGTGCAGATCGAACGTATAGAGTGAGAGCAAAACCGCTTCTGTTGCAGCCTGAACCATATTCTCAGGTTCAGGTACTTCGTCCGGAACGACAAAGGTAGCGGATTTGAGTCCCATATCCCGTGCGTATTGTGCAGCGTGCCCGGCACCCTGACGCACCTTCTCGACGGTAAGTTCATTGTATGGGCCAAGGCCAACTAACAAGAGGCGGGGGGCTGCCATGGCACCGCGTGTATAGATGAGACTCGTGCTTTTCATTTTACCTGTGAAGTCGCCAAGTTCAATCAAGTCGCGAATTCGCCCATTTAATGCTTCATCAGCGATATGAAGATACCCACTATAAAAATCAGGATTTTCTAATACGCCTATGATAACCACATCGGTTTCATTTTGCCGGAAATCCCCTGTCTTGACTGTAATGTTCATAAACTCTCCTTTGCAATTTCTACGTTACGATGCCCGTCGCATACCGGTTAAAACGACCAGAGGCTCGGTACTCGTCACAGTAATAGAGTGGTAGGTATTGGCTGGAACATCAATCCGATCCCCAGCTTCGCCGGTGCCGTTCTCATCGCCAACCTTCACATCTGCGGTTCCAGATAGAATACAGACGACTTCATCGCGGCTATGAATATAATCTAGATACGCACGGCCAGGCTGCCCGCTCCATTTGTAGGCATCAAACCCCTCAGATTGCAGCTGGTTCGAGAGCGTCGCTTGCAGGGCGCTATCGCCGGCATCCTTGTTCTGTTCCAACCAACGTGATTTCCAATTCATAGTATCTCCTTTATTTTTTCTGTAGAGAATGGAGTTTGGGCTATCAGTCTCTAAGGTTTTATAGCAAATAACCAGTTTCATCTCCTTTTTTGAGAGCGCCTGTGCGGAGAAATGAACCTAGCCTCTTTGCGAGGATGTCCTACCAAGTAAGTGCCAAATGTGTCTGATTGATACGTTATGACAAAACCGGCTACCTTTCAAATGGGGTTAGATGGGTTCTAACCGGACCGGACAAACCTTCAATTCAGCGGTATGTGTCACCGCATCGTATCCAGAACCAGTCAACCGGTTGACAGGTACATCCGCAAAACTGAAACTCGCGAAGACGGTACCGCGCGGAGAACGTTTGGTGGCCTTGACTTTAATCGTGATACTCCCCCGTGCGCTCTGCATTCTGCACCACTCGCCATCGGTTAACCCCCAGTTTTCAATATCAACGGGGTTCACCTCAACGGATTCTTCAGGTAATAGATAAGCGGTTCCGTGTGAGCGTCCTGTCTGTGTATGAGTGTGATAAGATTCCAACCGCCGGCCGGTTGTGAGCCATACAGGAAATTCGGCACTGATAGTTTCAGCGGGATGCCGATAATGCACTGTGGAAAAGATACCGCGTCCATTGACAAACTCGTCTTCGTGCAACCTGGGCGTACCGGGGTGTGCTTTGTGAGGTACCGGCCACTGGTATTCGCCGGTCTCAATTCGTTCCCAATCCAACCCAGCATAAATAGGAGAGACCCGGCACAGTTCGTTAAAAATCGGTTTGGGGGACTCAAAATCGAAGCCTTCAACGCCTAAACGCTGTGCAATTTGACAAATAATCCACCAATCCGGTTTAGCCTGGCCAGGTGGCTTTACTGCTGCTCGTAGACGTTGAACACGCCGTTCTGTATTGGTGCAGACACCATCCGTTTCACCCCACGCTGTCGCCGGTAGTACAATATCAGCCAATTCTGCAGTCTCTGTCAGGAAGATATCAATCACCACCAGATGCTCTAACGAACGTAGCGCGTGCTCACAATGCTGGCGGTTCGGGTCGGAGAGGAGCGTGTTCTCCCCATCAATTAACATGGCATGGATGCTATCCCCACAGAGTTCTAAAGCGGTGACTTTGGTAATGCCCTTCTCCAATTCCACTTCTACGCCATACTCCTGCTTAAACTTTTCCTGATTCGCTGGATCTGTGACAGATTGGAAGCCGGGGTAATTGTTTGGGAGTGCGCCACTGTCGCCTGCCCCTTGGATGTTGTTTTGACCTCGCATGGGATTGATACCTGTTCCTTCCCGTCCAATATTCCCGGTCATCAGCACGAGGTTACATAGGCTCTGGACGTTTTCAACACCACAGATATGCTCCGTGATGCCGAGTGTATAATAGATTGCACCTTTATCTGCGGTGCCGTACCATATTGCTGCTTTTTCAATATCCTTTGCAGACACACCTGTAATGGTTTCCGCCCATTCCGGGGTCCACTGTGAGACATGTTCAAAGAACTGATTAAACCCGACTGTTCGCTTTTGAATAAATTCTTCATCAATCAATCCTTCGCGAGCGATGACGTGCGCCATTGCCAAAAGCAGTGCGCTGTCGGAGCCGACGCGTAGTGGGAGATAGAGATGCGACATCTGCGCTAACCCTATCCGCCGTGGATCTGCGACAATAAGTTTCGCACCTCCGGCGACAGCTTTTTTGAGTCCTGTCGCTGCGACTGGATGGCACTCTGTCATGTTCGTCCCGATACAGAAAATCACATCAGGCTTCTGCATATCGACGAGTGGGTTAGACATGGCGCCGCGTCCAATTGTCGCTGCCAGCCCGGCAACTGTTGGCGCGTGTCATGCCCTGCTGCAATTGTCAATGTAATTTGTACCAAACCCTGCGCGGATGAACTTCTGCATGAGGTAAGCAGCTTCAGTTGGTGCGCGTCCAGAAGCTACGCTGTAGATGCTGTGTTTTCCATGCGTATCCAGTACTTTGCGAAACCCCTCTGCTGCTTTGTCAAGTGCGACTTCCCAGGTCGTTTCATGCAGTTCTCCATCTTTGCCGCGCATGAGCGGCATGCTTAGGCGGTCGGAATGCTGCACGAAGTCGTATGCGAACTGGCCTTTTACACAGAGAGCGCCTTGATTGGCTGGACCATCCATCGCCGGATGGATGCCGACGATGTTATCATTCTTCGTCAAGACATCAACCGAGCAGCCAACGCCACAGTACCCGCATATCGTCCGTGTCTTCTCAATATCACCCGGAATCTCAGCTGCCCGGAGCGCTTTCTTATCAGCGAGTGCGCCTGTCGGGCATGTCTGGATGCACTGTCCGCAAAACGTACAAGCAGAATCTTTCAGAAGTCCATCGAATTCCGTGCTAATTTGCGTGTGGAAGCCGCGGTTCATGACCGTAATTGCATGATCGCCCTCCTGCTCTGCACAGACACGGACACAGCGATAGCAGGAAATGCACAGTTCGTAGTCACGCAGGATAAACGGATTATCATCGGATTTGCTTGTCCCGGATGTCGCGCCCGTTATCCGTGCCGATTTTCCGCCATACCCGTCACAGAGATGTGCGAGTTCACCAGACGCGTAGCCCCGTAATGGATTTACATCGACTTGACGGTTTTCGCTGGTAACCATTTCAAGGAGGGTTTTCCGATACGTTTCAATTGTCTCTGTTGCTGTCCGTATCACCATGCCTAATGCGGCTTTCGTTGTACAGGATGCGACTGGGTTCCGCGCGCCCTCCAATTCCACGATGCAGAGTCTACATCCGCCGAACGGCTCGAGCCGCGGATCATAACAGAGTGTTGGAATCTCTTTTTGATTCCGCTGTGCAACTTCTAATATCGTTTCACCGTCAGAAAAGTCGACTTCCTGGCCGTCAATTTTTAAGAACCCGCCGGCAAGCCGGTTTTGCGTCCTCTGTTTATGTGTCATCGCGATACTCCTCACATTCGAGCTAAACTGTTAAAATCTATAGATCTGAAGTGATAATGTTTAGTTAGTCTTTATCTCCGTCTGCGCTAGTTTTTTCCATCTGCAGCTTCATTTTCACCAAAGTCGATTTGTGGGACGTTCAATTCCGCTGCAAGAATTTTGCGTTTGGCTTCTTCAACCATATTTTGAACTGCCTGAGGCACCTTATGTTTCAAATCTGGATTGTAGGACATAGCAATCGCGCCGTCGCTTGCCATGGTAACAACGTAGGCCTTTGGTTTGAAATTGCCCTCCTTGACCAGCTTAGCAATCTGCACAAATGCATGTGGCGTAATCACTGCATTTGCCAAGACGGTGGTGGGTGAAACTTGACTTTGGTCTTTGTTAGAACCGAAGGTGTAGACGGTGTTGCCTGAGGCCTGTGCGATTTCAGCTGCTTCAAATACGCCTCGTCCGGCTGCATCTGCGTTATGAAAGATAAAGTCTATGCCTTCATTAATTTGTGCTAGGGCCAACTCTTTTGCCTTCCCGATGTTTTCCCAATCGCCTACGTATGTCCAACGGACCTCTGCATCGGCGTTAACACTTTTCACGCCGCCTTCAAAGGCCATAAACGTGCTATTCACGGAGGGAATATTCTGACCTCCGACAATCCCTATCTTACCGGTTTCACTCATCATGCCTGCCATAATTCCTAACAGATAGCTTGCTTGCTCCAGCCGAAAGATGATAGGCGAAACGTTCGGTAAAATTGTGCTTCCGGAAGAAGTAATAAAAACTGTTTCAGGAAAATCCGGTGCGACGGCTTTGGCCGGATCTTGATACTCATAGCCATGTCCAAAAATTAAATGATAGCCATCCAAAGCATACGCCCGAAAGTGTTCCTCCTGATCTGCGGGCGTGCGGCTCTCAACATGGCTAATTTGGGCATTGAGTTCCTTTTCAATCCCCTTGAGTCCTTCATAAGCCAAAGCGTTCCACCCTGCATCCGTAATTGACGCAGGCAGAAGCATGGCTACCTTAAATTCTTTTTCCTGATGCCCTTTCGCGTAGCTATTTATGTTCCCAACCAGTATCAATACCATTATTAAAATAGTAATTTGTTTCATAAGAATAACTCCTCTTCACTTTAAAGTTTTGAGATAGTATAGCATAAGCCTATGAAAAATGCAAAGAATGTGTGTTGAATTGCCATTTGAACTCGGGTTTGGCGAGGGCCTGTTTGTAAAAAAGAGCAAAAGGCAACGCTCAACGTATCTCAAAAATGGCGACTTCTGTGGCCGGTGTGTTGTTGGGTGCCTGAATCAGAGGCGATCCTGTTTCTTTTGGAACTATCCTCTAATAAAAAAAGCAATTTTCAAAGGTGTTCCGACTTTCCACTACATCTGTGCCAACTTATTCTGAAGCCAGCGCGTCATCGGTGCATATGCCGGGTCACAGACTTCGATGAAATGTCCGGGCAAAGGCTGCCCAATCAACGCCTCAACATCGCGCCGTCGCTCTGAAACTACCGTAGGATGTTGAGTCGCAACGTTGACTTTCTCCTCCGGATCGTTTCGCACGTCAAACAACTCGTCGCCTCGTTCATCGTTATAGCCGACCGAGGTACAGAAGTTCCAGTGGTTATCACGTACACTGACACGTCCGCGTGCGTTGCCCGTTGCAAATCCCGCCCATCCGGTGATGATGCGTTCCCGTAAGAACGCCTTCTCTTGGGTAACGAGCTGCCAGATGTCTTCGCCATCGGTCCAGCTGCAAGGGATTCCGACTTGATTGAGGAGTGTTGGCATCAGATCATGATTCTGGACAAACGCAGAGACCGCATGATCTTGGGGGCCATCGGGGTGCCGTATCATTAGATTGAGCTGCGTATTGAATGGATGCAATTTGTTAGCGCCTTTCCCGAAGCTGCCATGGTCGCGAAGCTGCGTCCCGTGGTCTGACATCAGTACAAGCATCGTGTTGTCTTGTAGATTGAGACTGCTAATTTTGTTCAGTAGCATGCCTACCCACTTATCCACGAACGTTACCTCGCCGAGGTAGAGTGCCTCGATTCGGCGGAGTTCGTCTTCGGTGGGCCCGTCGCCTTCGTATGCGCTGCCGGGTGTGATGAAATCCTTCCCCGAATAGTCTGGAAAATAGAGATCCGCGTATGCCTTAGGTGCATCCCACGGTTCATGCGGGTCAAAGCTGTCTACCCAGAGGAAGAAGGGGCCAAGGGTGTAGTTATCATCAAGCCAGTCGGCGGCGGCGCGGAAAACGCGTGCGCAACTGTAATCTTCTTCGGATGGACGGTGCCGTTGACACAAGAGATAGTTGACTAAGCCGGCGTGCCGTGGCCAATTTATCGGTTCTCGGACATGCTTCCGGAGCTGTGCTTGGATTGAGCGCGGATCGCCGCTCCGCCAATTATCGGATTCCTGGCCTCGGATAAAATCAAGATGCGCGAACCCACGCGAGAAGTTCATCGTAGGTTTGAACATGTGATAGGTATCGGCAATTAGCGCAGTTAGATAACCGTGCTCTAGTAGTACCTCTGCGAGAGTATGCTGCTCTGGTGGGATTTTATGCCATCCTGGGGCGTGGTGCCAATGTCCGCGGCGGTCGAAGTTATACCGCCAGGGGAAACTCCGCATCCCCGTAAAGTTTCCGCGGCGCACTTGAAGCGTGGGTTGTCCTTCACCAAAAGCACGCGTGAACCGGACGCTCTCTGATGCGAATGCATCGAGATTGGGCGTTTGCACGTGACTATATTTTTTCCCTTGACCGATGATATCGGCTCGAAACGTGTCTAAACAGATACAGATAATGTTCATAGGTTTATACCACTCCCATTTCGTTCAAAATCTGTCTTGTGGCTGCTATTGGATTTTCAGCATGAATAATGGGTCTGCCGACAACGATGTAATCGGCCCCTCGATTTATTGCCTCTTTGGGAGTTGTTAGCCGTCGCTGATCTCCTGGGGCTGCCCATTCCGGACGTATGCCGGGGGTGACAATCAAAAAATCGTCGCCACATGCCTCACGAATCGGCTCAATTTCTAACGGTGAAGCGACTACCCCATCCAATCCTGCCTTTCTGGTCTGCTCTGACAGATAAACCACTTGTTTCGTAACTGTTCTTTCAGAGGCGAAGTTTGCTTGCAATTCCGTTTCCGTCATGCTCGTCAGCACTGTGACACCGAGCAAGATCGGACGGGGGATGCCAGCAGCATCGGCTGCATCCGCTGCGCTGCGTTTCGCAGCATACATCATGTCAAATCCGCCGGAGGCATGCATATTGATCATGTGTGCGCCGTGCTTTGTCATGGTGCCGACATCCCGTGCCACAGTATTCGGAATGTCGTGGAACTTCAGGTCAAGAAAGACTTGATGTCCGCGATCGCTGAGCCGACTCAAGGATGCCGGACCGAGGCGACTAAATGCCTGAAAACCGAGTTTGACCCAGGGCACCATATTAACTAGCGTTTGGGATAACCCATCAATTTTCTCTAGATTATCAGTGTCTAATGCAACAATGAGTCTGTCTCTCAATTTTTACCTCCGCTATTCGTGATGTTTTTTTGCTTATGGGACGGCTGACAAATACCTCCAGTCCACTATCGCTGCTACAATACCTGCGAACCTATTTCCGTAACACTGCCTGAACCATCTGCAGTGTTTCTCGGTGCGCGTCCTGAATCTGCGTTTGGCAGGTATCGAGCTGTTCAAGAATCTGATTCAACTGCTTTTCAAAGCGAGTTATCATCCGGCGTACCTCTGCTGGTGAGGTGCCGCCAAGGCTTCGGTTGTTTTGAAGTGCGAACAGCGCATCCAGAATCTGTTTCAATTGTGCTATAGGGATATCAAGTCCTCTCTGTTTCAAGAGCGTGTGGGTTGTCTCCCAATCTGCGAACGTTTTCTGCTGCTGGACGAGTTCTCCAACGAGCGATCCGACAATTTCGTGGCATTGTCGAAAACTGAGTCCGTGTTCTGTGACGAGATAGTTGGCGAGTTCTGTCGCGGTTGCGAAGTTTGCGTTCGCCAGTTCTGCCATGCGTTCGGTTTTGAAATCTATTGTCTGGAGCAGCGAGGTTAACATACCGAGGCACGCCTTCACGATGTCGAACGCCTCCCACAAGGGTGGTTTATCTTCCTGAAAATCGCGATTGTAACCGAGGGGTAAGCCTTTAAGATTCGTCAATAGGTCAAACAAAGCGCCGTAGACTCGCCCGGTGCGTCCGCGTGTCAGTTCTGCTATGTCTGGATTCTTCTTCTGCGGCATGATAGAACTTCCGAAGCTATAGGCATCGTCCAGTATCGCCATCCCGAATTCGTAGGTTGTCCAATAGACGAGTTCTTCGCTGATACGCGATAGGTTTGCCATCAATAGCGAGAGCGCAAACAGCGTCTCTGCGATAAAATCTCGGCTGCTGATGACATCCAGGGCGTGTTCATGTGGTGCGTCAAAGCCGAGTAGTTTCGTCGTGAGCTGCCGGTCGATGTGGAACGTTGTGCCTGCCAAAGCACATGCCCCGAGAGGGTTCATGTTTGCAAGGGCGTAGGCGGCTTGCAACCGTTTGAGATCCCGCAAAAATATGCTCACATAAGCAGTCGCCCAGAAGCCGAGGCTAATAGGCTGCGCGTGCTGTGTATGCGTATAGCCGGGCATGACGGTGGTATCATGTTGCCCTGCAATCTTTAGGAACGCATCACACAGGCGGGAGAGCACGCGCTGAACATTGAGGATCTCTTCCCGAATGTAAAGATGTGCATCCACAAGTACCTGATCGTTCCGGGAGCGGGCTGTGTGAAGTTTTCCCCCAAATTCGCGTCCAGCGTTCTCAATCAGATACGATTCGACGTTCATGTGAACGTCTTCTTTATTCGCATCGAGCGTCAGGTTTCCGTTCTCAAAATCTTCTTCTGCCTTTTGGAGGCCCTGCAAAATCTCGCGCAGGTCTTCATCAGAGATAATGCGTTGCTGCGCGAGCATAATGGCGTGTACTTGGCTTCCCCAGATATCGTACTGGATTAAGCGGGTATCCGCTTCAATGGACTGCGTAAATGCTACCGTTTCGTTAGTGAGTCCAGTGTTAAAACGGCCGCCCCAAAGTGTTTTTTGTGGTGTTTCCATATTTTGTAGATGTTGGGACACAGAAAATTTTACCGTGAAGTGTGCGGTTACTTGTAAAACGTCTGAAGCCAATTTGGATCTACGGCACCCGGTAGTGCTTGATTAACAGTCCCAATTCGTTCGTTCTTTACTTTACGGTTGTCGGCCGGCGCGGCGGCATCGGTTGAATAATTTTCCGCTGCTCAGGGGTCAACTGTTCCAATAATGTATCCGAATGTGGGTAGTCAAATCGCTCACGGACGTACTTGGGAGAATAGCGATACACAATAGAGCGGCGATAGCCAGGATTTGTCCGTTCTGCGGAGCCGTGCGTAATCGCATCGGTAAACATTACGACATCTCCGGCCTTGAGGTAAATCTCTTTTGTAGCCTCGGCAGTGCCTGCCGGCTTGCCGCTGATGCCGTCGTAGACTAAGCCTTTCCCATTAACCTTCAAGCGCGGATGAATCTCTGTGCAGTTATGGCTCCCTGGAATTAGAACAGGGGGTCCATCTCCGTGCCCGATATCGTTAATTGCCATCAGTACATTAATCTGCCCTACCATCCACTGCCCGGTGTTCTCTTGGCGGAAAGTGAGATAGCTCAGCGGTACGTGGCCGCCGCAGTGTATATGAATGAACCCGCCTGTGCCACGAACGTTGAGGAAATTCTCGTGAATAGAAAGTCCATTGACTTCGGAATGAATATACTTCTGAACTAATTCGATCCACGCTGGATGGTTGATGAGTTTCCGGAAAACGGTGCCGCCTTCAATGATGTTTTGAAAATTAACGCCGTTTTCGACATTGTAGGTGTGCGTCTCGATATTGCCAATCCAACGTGGGATTCTGTTGTTGTCAGTATTTTCGGTCCACGGTTCTTCAACGTAAGCCCAATGTTGATCGATCCATAGGTTTATTTCCTGCAGATCGTCTTCGGAAATCGCGTTTTCTAAAATCAGATATCCGTGCAAATCGAAGAGATAATCGTGTAAATCGTGGCTCATGTTAGATCTCCAGAGTCGCGCTGTAGCGGTGTGCGTGTGTTTATAGGTACGCGTCCAATTTGGCTGCAGTGGGTGTTGGCGTAGTAATTCCGTTTTCAGGGATTTCTACCTTTGCTGTCCAGGCGATGGCGTTAAGAATAAACTTACGTAGCCGATCGTCAGCCCAATTGCGATGAAGGTGCCCGCCCGTAAACCCGACCCCCCGGCCGCCATCAGCACGCTCAACGCACCACGCTAGATGTTGTGGTTCACCGTTCGCCACGGATGTGCGAACATGCGGGTTGCCACTGTGCGGTCCGTCGAGTCTTGTTAACGTTGTCTCAGGCGCGATTGTGCTCAATAGCGGTGTTACGCCGTGCATATTTTCACGAAACCGCATGTGGTAGTACCACTCATCTTCTAATGAAAAAGGTTCTAATCCACGCGTTACGGGATGCAGTGGAAACCCGGTAAACGTTGCTGTCCAGTAAGGATTAACCGAGAGATGTGTCTCAAAGTAACCGCCGATCCAATCTAAAAAGCGATCGCCGGGTTCCCCCTTGGGTACTTCCACTGCGTAGTGCAGCATTGCGAGCCCGATGCCGTGCGCCATCAATTGACTGAGCTGCGCGAGGTGGGGAATCGCCAGATGCCGTGCCCCGCCATCCGAGTATACAATAATTGCATCGGTATCCTCAAAGACGGCAGGATCCGCCGGCCAGCCTTGATATACGACTGCTTGGACATTTTCCACCGTAGTATTCAGCATATCTGCGAGAAAAGCACAGCCACCGGGATGCTCGTGTGCTCCACCTCCATGGCTCGCCTTTCCTGCAATCAGAACGATTCGAGATTTCTGTGCCATATTCTCTCCTTTTTCACGTTTGTGCTTGATTACCGTTTTGCAACATTATAATTATACATGTCTTCGTTGCTGCTGTCAATTTTTTATAATTGACAAACCGCTGTAAAACTACTAAAATAATATCAAATCCTATCCAATAAAGGAGCAATACCGTGCAAAGTTTCAAAATCGTCGATACCCATGTGCATCTCTGGCATCCTAAGCAATTCAGGTATCCATGGCTCTCGGAAGTACCGGTGCTAAACAGACCTTATCTACTAAAAGACTACACCGCCGCACATGGAGAAATCCCTATTGAGGCCCTGGTTTTCGTCCAATGCGATACGCATCCGGATGATGGCTTGAAGGAGACTGCCTGGGTCACCTCACTGTCCTCGGTGGCTCGGCGTATCCGGGGCATAGTCGCTTGGGCCCCGCTAGAAGAAGGTGAAGCTGTTGTCCCGTTTGTAGAGAAATTAGCAGAGAACCCGCTTGTGAAAGGTGTCCGCCGCCTCATCCAGTCGGAGAGCATCGATTTCTGTATCCAACCGGCCTTTGTCGACGGTGTCAAGACGCTCGCTCACTACCGATTAAGTTTTGATATTTGTATTTTCCATCCGCAGCTTGCCAACGCAATCCGGTTGGTTGAACAGTGCCCGGATGTCCAATTTATCTTGGATCATATTGGCAAACCGGACATCAAAAATCAACTGTTTGAACCGTGGAAGCAAGAAATCCGGAGGTTATCGGAGTATCCGAATGTCCATTGCAAAATCTCTGGAGTCGTGACGGAGGCTGACCTCGCGCAGTGGGAAGCTGTGCACTTACAGCCGTATATTGAGCATGTCATTGACTGCTTCAGTTTTGACCGGGTAATATACGGTAGCGATTGGCCCGTCTGCACACAAGCGACGGATTACCCGCGTTGGGTTGACACACTGCAAGAGATTGTTGCGGGCTGTTCACCGGCGGAGTTAAAAAAACTATTCCACGACAACGCTATCAAGTTTTACAGACTTTAACTCCTTTTCCGGAATAAGTGGACATGCTGGTTCTTTTTTGCTTGACAAAGGGTAAGCGGATTTTGCATTTGCGGTTGATTTGGCTAAGGGTGCAGGTTTGTCTTATACTTCTACTTCTAGAACGCTGCGATGGATACAAAACCGATTTTAACAAACTTTAGCACACTGTATGTGCGGTGGCAGCGCTTCCTTATAGACAAACTTACATTCTTACATTCCGCTCTTAACTTGGCGGCGCCGCGGATGCAGCACAAATTCTGTATACCCGTTAGGCACCTCACACCCCTTGAAAACTAAATCTAACGCCGCTTTAAATGCAATGCTCTCCTTGTAATTCGGAGACATATTCCGATAGTGCGGGTCTCCAGCATTCTGGGCATCAACCACTCGTGCCATCCGTTTAAATGTCTCTGTTACTTGTGCACGCGAGACAATGCCGTGGTGCAGCCAATTTGCGATGTGCTGACTGGAAATCCGCAATGTTGCGCGATCTTCCATTAACCCGATGTTGTGAATGTCCGGTATCTTTGAACAGCCGACACCTTGATCAACCCAGCGGACAACATAACCGAGGATGCCCTGTGCGTTGTTATCTAATTCTGTCTGGATCGCTTCTGGCGACAATTCTCGTTCTATCAACAACGGTGGTGTCAGCAAATCAGCCAAACTTGCTCGTGCGCGCTGCGCTAGTTCATCTAAGCGCTTTGCGACATTGATGCGGTGGTAGTGCATAGCGTGCAAAGTTGCAGCGGTAGGCGACGGTACCCATGCTGTCGTAGCCCCTGCCAATGGATGATTGCCCTTCGTTTGGACCATCTCTGCCATCTCATCAGGTTTTGTCCACATACCCTTCCCGATCTGCGCGGTGCCGGGCAATCCTGTTTCAATACCGATGTCGACGTTCCAGTCCTCATAAGCGACCATCCACGGTTCGTCGCGAATCTCCATTTTGGGAATCATCGGTCCTGCTTCCATGCTGGTATGAATTTCATCGCCTGTTCTATCCAAAAAACCGGTGTTAATAAAAACAATCCGATCTTTCGCCATGCGGATAGATTCCTTGAGATTGACGGTTGTGCGGCGTTCTTCGTCCATAATCCCGATTTTCATCGTCTTCGGTGCGAGCCCGAGTGCAGCTTCAATCCTTTCAAACAAGCGTACCGTGAATGCGACTTCTTCTGGGCCGTGAAACTTCGGCTTGACGATATAGATACTGCCAGCGCGACTATTGCGAAAATTCCCAGCTCCCTGCAGATCGTGTATGGCAGCGAGAGTTGTTACCATTGCATCTAGGAAACCCTCTGGAATTTCCGAACCGTCTTCAGTGGTAACAGCGTCGGTATATATATGGAGTCCGACGTTCCGAATGAGGAGCAGACTGCGTCCTGGCAACGTCAAGGTGCTGCCATCTGGTGCGGTGAACGTTTTATCTGGTGCTAGGCGGCGCGTCAGCGGTTTTCCGTTTTTCTCAAACGTTGTCTCTAACGTCCCCTTCATGATGCCGTTCCAATTACTATAGACCAGTCCCTTATCCGCTGCGTCGACTGCAGCGACAGAATCTTCACAGTCTTGAATAGTGGTTATCGCTGCTTCTAAAATGACATCGGTTACGCCGGCGGGATGTACCTTTCCGACAGGATGATTGCGGTCCAATTGAATCTCAATGTGCAACCCGTTATTTCTCAGTAAGATAGCCCGGAGTTCCTGATGTTCTAACCTAAAACCGGCAAATTGATTCTGATCCGCTAACCCGACCGTGTCCGCTGCTGCGCTATGTTGTAAACGTGCGTGCAGCTGGTGGGTGCCATCGACCTGCTTGACGCTAAATTCGGTAACGTCAGCGAAGCTCCCGGTTGCCAGTCCGGCAACTTCATCTAAAAATTTCTCGGTTGTCGCAATAACCTTGGTGCCGCGAATCGGGTTATAGGTGTCACCGCGGGTAGCACCGTCATCTTCGGAGATGACATCTGTGCCGTAGAGTGCGTCATACAGGCTGCCCCACCGTGCATTTGCAGCATTTAGGGCGTAGCGTGCATTATCTGTCGGCACCACAAGTTGTGGTCCGGAAATCGTCGCTATTTCCGGGTCAACATTCTCTGTGTTAACCTGAAAATCTGGGCCTTCTGGGACCAGATACCGGATTTCTGCGAGGAAGTCGGCGTATCCATCTAAAGGCTGTTCTTTATGGGCGAGGTACCATGCGTCAATCTGTTGCTGTATCAGATCTCGTTTTTCCAAGAGTGCGCGATTCTCCGGTGCCAAATCGGCGACAATGCTACCGAAAGCCGTCCAGAATGCATCGATGTCAATGCCGATGCCGGGAAGGATTTCATCCCTTACCAGCGCGTATAAATCGGCGTCTACTTTCAAACCACCGACTTCAATTCGGGTTCCCATATTATCTCTCCATTCCTCATTGCTGATAATAATGCCTTTTATGATAACAACAGTCGGTAGTTGTGTCAACAATTTTTCGTTTGGGGTCCGGAGATCTGATTTTATAAGGGTGCCAAAATTGAGGAAAGACGGAATCCGTGGGGTGTATCGTGCAAAGAAGGAAGAGTGAGGATGCAGAGATTCTTCCTGGCTGCTCTATCAAAAACTTGCAAATATCCCGGACAATTGTTATAATAGAAACAGATAGATTGGCAAACAAAAGGATGCAAAAAAAAGTATATGAAAATAGGAATTATCGGCTGTGGGACGATTAGTGGTGCCTACTTTGAAGGGGCTCGGAAAACTGACATCTTAGAGATTGCAGCATGTGCAGATCTGCGAATGGAAGCTGCACAAGCACAAGCCAACCGATACGGTTGTCGCGCCCTCACTGTAGAGGAACTCCTCGCGGAACCGGAGATTGAATTGGTTGTCAATTTAACGATCCCGCGTGCACACGTCGAGGTAGGTCTTCAGGTACTTGAAGCAGGGAAACATGTCTATAGCGAAAAACCGCTTGGTGTAGATGTCGAAAGCGGTAAGAAGCTGGTTGAGAGTGGTGCAGAGAAATCGCTGCGGGTGGGTTCTGCCCCGGATACGTTTCTCGGTGCCGGAATCCAGACCTCTCGTCAGGTACTGGATGCGGGTAAAATTGGCAGCCCAATTGCAGGTAGTGCCTTTATGTGCGGGCATGGGCATGAAAGCTGGCATCCGAATCCGGCGTTCTACTATGACATCGGCGGTGGCCCGATGCTTGATATGGGTCCCTACTACGTGACTGCGTTAGTGAACCTACTCGGTCCCGTCAAGCGTGTGGCGGCGATCACGAGCAAGGCATTTGAAGAACGTATCGCCACCAGTGATGCGGTGAAAGGGCTGAGAATTCCTGTGAAAACTACAACGCACCTGACGGGTACAATTGAATTTGAGCAGGGTGCGATTATTACGATGATTATGAGTTTCGACCTGTGGCGACACAGTCTTCCTTGCATTGAAATTTACGGTGAGACGGGTTCGATGCAGGTGCCGGATCCGAATGGTTTTGGTGGGACAGTCAATGTCTGTGAGGCGCATGCGGACTGGGAAAAGGTGCCGCTTGTCTACCCGAATAATGCACGCATGATCGGGGTAATTGACATGGTATCGGCGATCCGGAACGGGCGTGAGCATCGTGCCAGCGGTGCGTTGGCTTACCATGTTCTTGAAGTCATGCTCGCCTTCGACAGATCTTCCGAATCTGGTAAACACGTTGAGATAGAGAGTACTACCGAGAGGCCGGCTCCGATGCCGCTTGGGTTAAAGGAGTGGGAAGTAGAGTAAATTTCTCATTCAGTCCAAAATTCACAAAAATAGAGAACTGGAAACGGTTCAAACGGTTCAAAGGAGAATTTCATGAATTCTAAAACTTTCAAGATAACTTTTGTTGTAGGGCTTGCCTTTATTGCAACGTTCCTATTGGGGTGTGAACGGATAAGTGACACGCTGCGTCCATCTGAACCTTCTACTACGCCCAGTCTCAAAATCGGCGTGATTCAACCGGCAGATTATTTCGCGAGTTTTACGAGAGGTGCGGAATTAGCACGGGTCCAAATCAACCAGAGTGGTGGTTTGCTCGGAATGCCGGTGGAGTTCATCGTTAGAAATAACCAGACGGCAGCGGGTGTATTTCCTACGCCGGAAACAAGCGTGGCTCTTGCTAAAGAATTGATTGAAGTCGAAGAGGTTTTCGCGCTTCTGGGGCCGATTTTTTCAACGAATGCGGTGCAAGTCGGGCCGGTGGCACAAGCACATCAGAGGTTGATGCTTCCCGGTGCGACAGGTTCACAGGTCACGGATACAGGTGAATTTGTCTTTCTTGTTGGCGCGTCTGCAGCACTTCATGGACAGGTGATGGCGGGCTTCGCAACGGATGCGACTGCAATCGCTGCAACAACCGCCGCAACGATTCATCAAGCGAAAGATGTCTACTCAATGGATCTGACCCAAGCTTTTGAGGCACATTTTCAGAGTCTTGGGGGGACAATCGTTGCCCAAGAAACCTATCAAGTTGGTGATACAGCTTTCGGTGCGCAGCTCGCACGAATTCAAGAGGCGAACCCGGATGTTCTGCTTCTCTCTAGTTTTGCGCCAGAAGTTCCGTTGTTGATAAAAGAAGCACGGGAGCTGGGAATTACTGCAACCTTTGTCGGCGGGGATGGCTGGGATGACCCGGAGAAGTTCCTCACAATCTTACAGGATAACGCCCCCCTAGAAGGCTCTTATTACGCCACAAACCAGACAATGGATAGCGCGAATACATCACAGTTCATTGAAGATTATAAGAAGATGTTTGGGGATAATCCGGATGGTGTGGCGGCATCGGGGTATGATGCAATTCAGCTATTGGCAATTGCAATTAAAACGGCGCAATCTGTTGACTCCGTTGAAGTCCGGGATGCGTTGAAGGGAATCACTGATTACAGCGGTGCTACGATTATATCTCACTATGATGAAAAACGTCATCCTGTGAAAAAAATTGGGGTGTTGACGATTCGCGATGGACAGCCGCAACCCTACTCAGTTGTTACACCGCGGCCTATCGATGCGGTTGAATAAGGTACTTTTGTCGGAGTCGGCATAACAGAACCCGCAAAATTCAGGGAGTTTTTAATGCGGTGTTCCGTCTCATTGGGTTAACAACTTCAGGAGTTCTGCTTTGGTTTCGGCATCTAAGGAGCGTAAATCTTCTGAACTCAGCCCAGCCAGTCGTTCTTCCGGTGTGATGCCCTGGAGCCGTTCTTCCGGTGTGATGCCCTGGAGCCGTTCTTCCGGTGTGATGCCTTGGAGCCGTTCTTCCAATGTCATGCTCTGCAGCTGTTCTTCCGGTGTGATGCCCTGGAGCCGTTCTTCTAGTGTCATTTTTTTGAGCAAGTCCGGGCCCATGACATCAATAATCCGCCGGAGCTGTTTATCGTATAAATTCTCTCTTTTTGCCATTTTGAAGACCTCCATTGTGATTTCTGGCGCTACCCGCGCCGCATAGGAGAGGTAAGCCAGATTATCCTCGCCGATGAGCTGCTCGACAAACTGGTAAAACTTCCGTTTGGACGAGGCAAAGAGCAGCAGGGGGTAATTTTTCGCCACCAGTTCCAATTCATTACACACAAATAGGTTGACAGGCAATAAGTCCGTGCTTTGATAATGCCCGATACCTACGGAGTCCCACTTCACATCAGATGGGCAGCGGCTCAACACGTTTCTGGGTTGACGCGCGGAGACGATTGTCACCGTCATGTCAGCTGCCGAGAGTTTCTGCTCGGCCAGGTAGAGGTGGCTGCGCCCACGAATGAGGTGGTATCCGTCTCGTGTGAGAGCATCGGCTTTGCCTTTGAATTCAATCTGATTGTAGCGGCGGAAATAGTTGAAAGCGGTTTGCGTCTGAACTCTCTCCCGCTGTTGAGCGGTTTCCAAGACGAGCAGCGCATCGATGGTGCGTGGGAGCCGGCTCACCTCCACTTGTGTTTGGATAGGGATGGCGAGTTGCCCGAAGTTCACTGTCAAAACTTCTTTGAAGACAGGGTCAAGAAAATTGCGTTCGCTTGTTGGGTTATCAGTCGCCATTACACCTTTACACCTTTCCATCTCTACAATCTGATAGTGCGTAACTGCTTTGTGTTATTATATCGTATTTTGGCGCAAATTGCAAGCAAAATCCGGGGTGAGGTGTGGTAGCATTCAGCACGAAACCTATGCGCAAGCCGCCTCGCACTTTCTATTTACCTTGGCATAACAGCAGCCTCTCCTTTTTATGAAGGCTGTCCACTCTCATCATCAGATTCAGGCATTACCTGATGAGGTAAGCGCTCAATGATTCTGGTTGATTGGACGCTGATGTAAACGATGCGCTCTATGGCTGTTATCAGGTCTCGTGGATGCTCGAACCAGCCGTTGGCATCGTTGATGATGCCACTCTCCTTGTCCTGCTTGATGCGATACCTGTCTATAAACCACTCCAAGGGGGTTCTGCCGTTGACCAGGTAACGATGCGCTTCTTCCGGGATACCGGTCAATTGGACGTGTTCGTTGAGCATCAGCGTTGTTTTCTGCGGCTTATCGGCAAATCGCATGGCCCGGGTGCCGAGCCGAAAATGCTGCGGTTGCGGCACGCCCTGTTGTGCGAAAATAAGTTCCAACGGAATGCGTTCACCCGTCTCGTAACTGAGGTGGAGTTCGGCGAGTCTGGAGCCCGCTTCCGCGAAGGCGTGGAAATCGGGTGCAAACGGGATACGTGGTAACATCTTGGACAAATCGTTGGCGAATTGTTCTCTATAACAGGGTGCGTGGAGGAGCCCGTAAACGTAGTCGAAGATGTCGTCTTTCGTGATTGACTTGTCGCTATAGTGGTTCCGAAACGCGTGCAATGCGGTGTCCGAGATATTGTCAATCCGTTTGGGTGAATCGTCAGCACGGAGAAATGAGCCAGCCGCGTCTGACTTATCCGAAGGTTTCGGATATTGCCACCGTGGGAAGCATTGTGAGCCACTGTTTAAACCGAGATCTGGCATCGTATCTGTCATCAACACGGAAAAGGGAGTTTTAGTTCCAATACCAGGGACACATATCACACGATTTTCGCTGGAACTGTCTGGGAAAATCTTGTGCATCTGGTACCGCCTCTGTATGAACGTGTAATCTGTGTAACAATTTGTGGCAATGAAAGGTCGGTACACAACCTTTTGGATATAACTCTCATTAAATGCGGTTTTTCTCCTCCGCCTTAGGTCGTTCTCAAGATCTATATTCCACTTAATGTTTGTGGCGTAGCGGTTGACGACCTCCGCTATTGTTAATTCCGGGTTTTCTTCAAGTTTAGAGAGTGCGGCGAGGTAGTCTTGCGTCATCTGTCTTGCATTTTCAGCACATGCCTCGCGAGAAAAATTGTAGAGGTATGCGTCTCTGCCTGTTGCCAATCCCATAGAATACAGCCTAAATATCGCATCGTCTGCCTTACCAGCCTTTGCCTGCTTTGTCCCCAGCGGATAAAATTTACTAAACGCTTCACTGCGCTGCTCAATCCAATCGTGGTGGGCATTAGGCGTAATGGTTTGCCAATCGTTGAACCCTTTTATAGAACCTGCCTCGCGGAGTGCGTCCAGTTTTTCCTCGCGGGTGAGATAGTCGCCGATGTCACGGTAGTGGATGCGGCATCCGTCATGGGAGGCGTTTGGGTTTTTGACAAGGATTGTAATAGCAACAGGGGCCCGTGAGCCTTGACCGAACACCTTGCCGCCTTCGCGACGTGAACGTTCCCCCTGAGTTCGTTGATTCCCTCGCAGGTTTAGGACGTGGATGGAACTAAACTCTTCTGCGAAACAGGCGCGGATGCCTGCATCGGCGTTTCCGTCAATCCATGAGCCGTTGGTGACGAAGGCGATAATTCCTTCTTTTTTGATTCTATCGGATCCCCAGCGGATCGCCATCTTGTAGGTATCATAGAGGTGTCTTGTATTCGTCACCGTAGAGGATTCAACGTAGGTTTCTCTGACACGGTTTTCAAGTTCGGGATAATCAATGTTGGGGTTGTCGTCGGCTGCGCTCCGCTGTCCTACGGACCAGGGTGGATTGCCGACGATGACCTGGATCGGGAGTTTCTGTTGCCGTTCGGCACGTTCGTTGTTGTCGGGCAGCCACTCCTTCGGGAAAAGGGTGGGAGCTTCTTCCTTGTTCAGGTTGAACGTATCCGTCAGCACGATGCCCTTAAAGGGTTCGTACGCGCTGTCTTCTCCGTGCCGGCCACGGAACGCTTCTTCTATATTCACGGCGGCGATGTAGTAGGCGAGCAGCACGATTTCATTGGCGTGGAGTTCCTCCCGGAACTTGCGCCCCACATCGTCCGGGTGGATAAGCCCAGATTGTAACAGTCGGACGGGAAAGATGCCGGTGCCCGTAAACGCATCCAGCAGATGCACTCCTTCATCGCTGAGGCATCGGCCAAATTCATCTCGCAACACCTCCTCGGCACTGTGCAGAATGAAGTCTACAACTTCAATCGGTGTGTAGACGATGCCGAGGCGTTGTGCGTCTTTCTCCAGAGCGGTGGCGAAGAATTTCTCGTAAAGTTCCAACAGAACGCGTTGTTTGCCTTCGCTGTTGTCTATGCCGCGTGCACGGAGTTGGACGCTCTCGTAGAAACGGGCTAAATCGCGTGTTTCGTCCTCCAAGCCGAATTCGGCGAAATCGGACTGGAGGCTGTTTAGGGCAATGGCGACGGGGTTACCGGCGGCGAAGTCGTAATGCTCAAAGAGTGCTTCAAAAACAGGGCGTGTCAAGATGTGCTGTGCCATCATCTCTATGGCGTTGCTCTGGGTGATTGAGGCGTTTATTGAACTTTGCAATTCTGTATGGAACGCGTCGAACCATTCACGCAGTGCCTCATTTTCGAGGGTATTGAGTAAGCCTTCAATTCTTGCGGTGACTCGCAAAAAAATATCGGCGACATCCTTTGCCCAGCTCTCCCAGTATTTTCTGTCTCCGCAGTTCTCAACGATTTTGGCGCAGATGGCATCGGCGGGAATCTCCAGGGGCAAAAAGAGTTGTTGCGCGTTTAAGGCAGCCGGGGTGTCCGTGCCATCTCCATCAAGGTTATATCCGGTGAAGATTATCCGAGGGGTGGGGGTGTTGTTGAGGTCTATTCTGTTGATTTCGGCGTTGAGCCTGTCGTCGTGTGAGCGGAGGGCGCGGAGAATCTTCCACACTGCGGCGAACCGGTTATTGTCGTTGAGAATATTGGCCGGATCTGCGCCTGCGGGTATTGCCACCGGCAGGATGATGTAGCCGTACTGCTTGCCGGGCGCTTTACGCATCACACGGCCGACTGCTTGCACGATGTCCACGTGCGAGTTCCTCGGGGCCATGAAGAGCACTGCGTCGAGGGCGGGGACATCGATGCCTTCGGTGAGACACCGTGCATTTGAGAGAATACGGCAAACCCCGTCAGAATCACCCTTTAACCACTCAATCCGTTTTTTGCGGGCGAGCGCATTATCTTTTCCATCCACGTGCTCGGTTTCGCACTTAAAGTTGTGCGGGCGGTGCGCGTCCGGCATTCGTTCTATAGCACTCTCTATAACCCCGTCCCAATGTTTCACAAGGTTCTTTGACGCGGCGATGGTGTTGGTGAAGGCGATGGCACGGGTTAGCGGTTTGATTGCCGCATCGTCAGGGGTTTTTCTTTCCGGGTTTTGGAGGGCACGCCAGCAGCCTACAATCTTCGTCGCGTCGTTAATGTTAAGGGCGCTGCCACCGGATGTGCGGTATGTCTGCAGCGCTGCATCCGCATTAGGTTCGTATATGGAAAGCACGACAACCTTGTAGTCAGAGAGCAGATCTTGTTCGACGGCTCTAGAGAAGGGCAGGTAATGGAATGCTTCGCCGTAGGTGTCCGCATCGTCCATAGAGAACACTTCAATATCATGGCGTGCGGCTTTTGCCTTCGCGCTTTCGGTATAGAGGCGTGAGGTAGCCGTCATGTAGAGGCGCTTCTTGGCATGGATTCGGGCGTTGTCGTGTACCAGTATAAAGTGAGAAGTGTCTTCATCTGAGGCTGCGATGCCTGTGGTTCGGTGTGCTTCGTCGCAAAGGACGATATCAAACGGCGGGGCGGCTGCCGCTTGTGCTTGTTCGACGATGGGGAGTGAATGGTAGGTGCAGAACACGACTTTCATAGTGTCTGTGTCTCTTTTCTGAAGCGCTTCAGAAATCACATCGGGCGCTGTCGTCACAGGTATTTCCAGCTCTAGGATGGATGCATCCTCGGTGGTTTTCCCGGCTCGGGTATCGGAACAGATACCGATGTAGCGGTGCGGGATGGCCTGTTGTTCTGCCCATTCTCGCATCGCTTGTGAAAAGAGCCCGATGGAGGGCACGAGGTATAGCACCCTGCCACCGACACCGGCGATAGCCTCGGCAATGCGGAGCGCCGTGAACGTTTTGCCGGTGCCGCACGCCATCAGGAGTTTGCCACGGTCGGAATGTTTGAAGCCGTTGATAACGTCATCAACCGCTTCTTTTTGATGCGGGCGGAGGCTGAACTTTTCTGGTTGAGAGTCGAGTTGTTCGGGCGCTTGCTCGGCGAGGTCGGGCCAGTTGACGGGGCGGCTGGCGAGTTCGGCGGCACTGAGGCGTTGGCAGGGCGGTTGCAAGCCGTCGAGAGTCCTATAGACGTTCGCACTCCAGCTGTCGCTGGTGTCAACGAACAGGCGCGCGGTGAAGGGCGCACGACCGGATGCCGAGATAAAGGTGTCCACATCTTGTTTTCTGATACGTGTGTTTTCAGCGTAACATTTGCACTGGATTGCGCAGTAGCCGCCTTCGCGTTCTTCCGCTACCAGGTCGATGCCGATATCCACCCCATCGAACTCTGGGCGAAGCGCTGCCCATTCAGCCCAGAGATACACATCGGAAAACCGATTTTTATAGAAGGCATCTTCAAGCAGATAGCGCCGGATTAAACGCTCGAAAAGTCTGCCGACTCCGTATTGGGTATTCGCATTTTCGCGAATGTAGTGGAGGGCGGTGTAGAAGCCGTTATCTTTTTGTTCGGTTCCGCTTTGTAAGTCTAAGTAGATTTGTGTGGTTTCTGACATATTAGTTCTTTTCAGCTCCTTTGCGAACGGGGATGTAGGGTCTTCGGAAGGATTGTTGTTGTGGTGCTTGGCGTGTCAGGGTGCCGTTCTGGAGGTGAGGGATATCTGGAATCAGCGGCGGCGGCGCTAGTGGCAGCGCTGCGAGCAGAAAAAAAGCCTGCCCTGTGCTTGAGGGTGCCAGTGGGCAGGCGTGCAGTCGAGTGAAAGTGAAGTTGAGGCGAGCTGGTGATGCGCGAGAACTTAACAGATATAAGGGGGGGGGTAAATCGTTCTTTTTGCTGACGGACCCGGCAGATGGCAGTTATCGGCGGCAGCCGCAATGTGCGTGAATCTCGATTGAGTGCTTGCGTGCAACGGCAGCGCGGTATTGAGAGAGAGGACAGATTTTACTGAAGTGCTAAGAGTTATATGCATGAGCGTTATGGTTACCCTCGAGGTTGGAAACCCTTACCTGCCGAGGCAGGGCGTGTTTCCTAACTTGCGAGTTGAGAGGCTTTTGATTTCAAGATTGTACTACATTTTATCAATAATGTCAAGTTAAAAATTGTTTCAATCTCGTTATCGAGAGGCTTTTGATTTCAAGTTCTGAATAGGAACAGAACGTGTACCGAGATAAGCAAATTGCTTTGCTTGGCATCTAAAAGCTTATCGGCGGCTAACTCTCCTGCGTTCTCACGGTTGACATGGTTGTTGTCATAGTGATGTGCCAGTTTTCCATCCATTCCTATATGCACCGCCACAATATGCCCATCTTCTGTCATATCACTCATCTATTTTACTCCTTAAGTTTTTGTCATCCCACTCCATAGGGGTAAGGCGTTTGAGTAGCCATGCCGCACACCATGCTTTAGAGTTGGTCGGATGATGAACATCTGCATTTTCTAAAAGATATGCACGTTCGTCGTCCGTGAGCTGGAGTGCTTCATAGATAGGTAGCCCTGTAATGTTTTCAATCGCTTCTAAATGCATCAGGTTGATAGGGTAATAATCATCTACCCTGTTTGCCTTCTTAGAAAGATCTAATCCGTCTCCGCCGTATAGCCCGCGAAGTGTCAGCATTTGCTTCCGCAATGCAGGGATGGCTTGATGGAGTTTTAGGTAATCGGCTAATTGAATCGCTATCTGGGACCCTTCCGAAATGCGTCGGCAGATGTCGGACGCAATCCAACGCCTGTTTCTCATCAGCCACTGTAGTTGTTCGGCCGTAAAGGAAATCCCTAACGGGGTGAAATAGTCATCATGCAGTTCATCAAAAAAAACGGCTCCTATATCGTCTCTAAGCCCAACCGATAGTGGTTCAGGCGTGGGTGGTGCCTGCCCGGAAGGGAGTGCACAAGAAAAAATGAACGGCAGGAACAAGAAGAGGAGATGTCGTTTTTTTTTCATAGGATGCTCCTTTTAATTTTAGCATGCTCGCGTCCCTCAATGCCAATATCGTTATCGAGAGGCTTTTCATTTCAGGCGAGCAGTAAAGACACCATACGGATTAACCGGTGCATCGTTTCAATCTCGTTATCGAGTGGCTTTTCATTTCAGTTCAGCACGTTCCTCTTTACACACACCACATTTACGTTTCAATCTCGTTATCGAGTGGCTTTTCATTTCAGGTTTTGTGCATTGTATGCATGAATTGACTCTTCGACAGTGTTTCAATCTCGTTATCGAGTGGCTTTTCATTTCAGGCTCATGATAATCCTCCTATCATGCCGCGGGCCTTGTCTGCAGTTTCAATCTCGTTATCGAGTGGCTTTTCATTTCAGGTAATTCTAAAGGAGAATTATTATGACGTTCTATGTGTTTCAATCTCGTTATCGAGTGGCTTTTCATTTCAGGCTGGACAGCAACCGTGGAAGGTGTCGCCAACACGACACTAGTTTCAATCTCGTTATCGAGTGGCTTTTCATTTCAGGGCGGTTTTTCATAACCGCCGGCACCTATTATTGACTGTTTCAATCTCGTTATCGAGTGGCTTTTCATTTCAGGTGCGGTATTCAAAGTCTTCTGGAGTTAAGATACGTGTGTTTCAATCTCGTTATCGAGTGGCTTTTCATTTCAGGGCTAATAATTTCGTAATCGGGGGGTTGCGTGGTCGGCTTCGTTTCAATCTCGTTATCGAGTGGCTTTTCATTTCAGGGAAATCCGTCCGGGTGTATATCAAGCATCATATGAGTTTCAATCTCGTTATCGAGTGGCTTTTCATTTCAGGTGAAAAAATTGCAGAGATTATGAAAATGAATCGCTTAAGTTTCAATCTCGTTATCGAGTGGCTTTTCATTTCAGGTTCCATAAATGCTTATGACCCTCTCTTTTCCGAATTAAGATTGTTTCAATCTCGTTATCGAGTGGCTTTTCATTTCAGGGTCAAATTCGCTTTTATGCTTAAATAAGTGTGATAAAGTTTCAATCTCGTTATCGAGTGGCTTTTCATTTCAGGAACAGAGTATAAGTCCCTTGGCTGCATCGCCACGATGTTTCAATCTCGTTATCGAGTGGCTTTTCATTTCAGGGCAAAAAGGCAGTTGTGCTGCGATTTGCTTGAAGCTGGGTTTCAATCTCGTTATCGAGTGGCTTTTCATTTCAGGCTGGTGATTCTCAACGAATTTGATGTCTTCCAATAGGTTTCAATCTCGTTATCGAGTGGCTTTTCATTTCAGGAATTCAAATCTCGCTACATTGTATCATTGCGTCATGTTTCAATCTCGTTATCGAGTGGCTTTTCATTTCAGGGCCGGACTGTTTTCAAATACATTTTCATTGACAGAGTTTCAATCTCGTTATCGAGTGGCTTTTCATTTCAGGTCTATTGGGCGGATGCTGACAATTTTATCATTCATGTTTCAATCTCGTTATCGAGTGGCTTTTCATTTCAGGAGATGGACATGAACGTGAACATCAACGCACTTTTAGAAAGTTTCAATCTCGTTATCGAGTGGCTTTTCATTTCAGGAACCTTGTTTTGAAAAGAGAAAGGGGGGTATGATTTCATGTTTCAATCTCGTTATCGAGTGGCTTTTCATTTCAGGATTGAGAATGAAAGTGTATTTTTCATTAAGTTTAGTGAGTTTCAATCTCGTTATCGAGTGGCTTTTCATTTCAGGAGAAAATACGAGATTCAAAATTCACTAACAAAACTGTTTCAATCTCGTTATCGAGTGGCTTTTCATTTCAGGTAAATGTCTCGAAGATTACCATGTCTGTCAAAAGAGTCAGGTTTCAATCTCGTTATCGAGTGGCTTTTCATTTCAGGTACAAACCTCGCAGACAGACATCTGCTGAAAGTATTAGGTTTCAATCTCGTTATCGAGTGGCTTTTCATTTCAGGCTATGCGGTTGGACAATCTGTCAGTAGCATGCATACAGAGGGTTTCAATCTCGTTATCGAGTGGCTTTTCATTTCAGGTTCCAGTTCGGGGGTGCTGACGGCAGACATTGAATTCGGGGCGTTTCAATCTCGTTATCGAGTGGCTTTTCATTTCAGGTTTTTTTAGCCTCAGTCTCCTCGCCCAAGCCACTCGCAGTTTCAATCTCGTTATCGAGTGGCTTTTCATTTCAGGGTCTGGCACGGGGTGGGTGGAAAATTCTTCTTATGACAGTTTCAATCTCGTTATCGAGTGGCTTTTCATTTCAGGTGATAAACCAATATGGTAGCCTCGCCCCAATTGCCCCCGTTTCAATCTCGTTATCGAGTGGCTTTTCATTTCAGGTTTTTCGCGGCAACGGCACGCTCTAGTGTCAGTGTGTTTCAATCTCGTTATCGAGTGGCTTTTCATTTCAGGACAAGGGCAAGGTGGGCATACATGCTGGCGGTGAGTTTCAATCTCGTTATCGAGTGGCTTTTCATTTCAGGTGTACGCACAACCAAGACAGAAGAAGACAACTACTACAACGTTTCAATCTCGTTATCGAGTGGCTTTTCATTTCAGGGTACGCTCTATGCAGTCTTTTGTGGAGGAGGTTAAACGTTTCAATCTCGTTATCGAGTGGCTTTTCATTTCAGGTTCAACCCATAATCAACCAAGCATGCTGCAGCAAGTTGCTGCGTTTCAATCTCGTTATCGAGTGGCTTTTCATTTCAGGGTAGGTGCGAATTACGTTGAGACAGGTTTGGCTTATCTTGCGTTTCAATCTCGTTATCGAGTGGCTTTTCATTTCAGGATACGTCAGCGTCTCTATTGAATGATTGACTGTGTCGTGTTTCAATCTCGTTATCGAGTGGCTTTTCATTTCAGGGGAAATGCGGCGGCGGTTGCATGAAGAGCAACTGGCATATGTTTCAATCTCGTTATCGAGTGGCTTTTCATTTCAGGATAAATTTGACTTTTACGACAAAAGGTGGTATAATTATGTTTCAATCTCGTTATCGAGTGGCTTTTCATTTCAGGTCTATTTTACTGCAGGCTTCATCTCTGTTTAATCGTATGTTTCAATCTCGTTATCGAGTGGCTTTTCATTTCAGGCAGGGTTGAAGTGCATCAAGGACGAATTCGAAACACTTGTTTCAATCTCGTTATCGAGTGGCTTTTCATTTCAGGCACCGATTCATATCCCCCCCAGAATCCACAGACGTAGCGTTTCAATCTCGTTATCGAGTGGCTTTTCATTTCAGGAGATTTCAGAAAAGATATTAGATGCCGCCGTCATAGCTGTTTCAATCTCGTTATCGAGTGGCTTTTCATTTCAGGTTTGATTTTGAATTAGAGAACAAACCTGAGGACATGGTTTCAATCTCGTTATCGAGTGGCTTTTCATTTCAGGATTTTAGACGGCGCAGTGTCAGACGCGCTTAGCAGTGTTTCAATCTCGTTATCGAGTGGCTTTTCATTTCAGGCATGATTCATGCACAAATGCTAGAAAACACAGTGAGTTTCAATCTCGTTATCGAGTGGCTTTTCATTTCAGGCGGCGGCGTTATCCTCATTGGACTTTTACACTCAGTTAGTTTCAATCTCGTTATCGAGTGGCTTTTCATTTCAGGGCTCAGTTCGGTTTTCATACGCGAAACAGGTATCGGGTTTCAATCTCGTTATCGAGTGGCTTTTCATTTCAGGCAACTTGCATTTTTCTATAAAATGCCTTCTGTTATAATTAGTTTCAATCTCGTTATCGAGTGGCTTTTCATTTCAGGCCATCTCTACCATCATGGCGGTATATTTTTCGAGATGAGTTTCAATCTCGTTATCGAGTGGCTTTTCATTTCAGGACAACGTGTCTTTGAAAACACCGTCCGTGCCACTGAATCCAGGTTTCAATCTCGTTATCGAGTGGCTTTTCATTTCAGGTACCATGTTTTTTGTTTACCTTTTTTCTAATGTATTATGTTTCAATCTCGTTATCGAGTGGCTTTTCATTTCAGGGGCCAGCGGCAGGATTGACATTGGGGGTTGGTTATTCATGTTTCAATCTCGTTATCGAGTGGCTTTTCATTTCAGGTTGATTTTATGTTGGTGGACAACGTCATTGTTATTGTTTCAATCTCGTTATCGAGTGGCTTTTCATTTCAGGTCCATGACGTAGGTGGTGCTGCGGGGTGTTCTGTCTTGTTTCAATCTCGTTATCGAGTGGCTTTTCATTTCAGGTCCCTTGGTGCCGTCCGGTGTTGGGCGGCACCTCGGGTTTCAATCTCGTTATCGAGTGGCTTTTCATTTCAGGTCTGTTAACGTCTGCCAGTCGTACAAAAACCTTTGACAAGTTTCAATCTCGTTATCGAGTGGCTTTTCATTTCAGGCCATTGCTTAACACCTCCAACATAGTTCTTTCTGTAATGTTTCAATCTCGTTATCGAGTGGCTTTTCATTTCAGGCTCGAAACGCTTTAGAAAGCGAATTTGACGCTAATTTGTTTCAATCTCGTTATCGAGTGGCTTTTCATTTCAGGTATCTACAAGCACACAACCTGGACAAACAAGTGCAACGACGTTTCAATCTCGTTATCGAGTGGCTTTTCATTTCAGTTACAGGCCGCCATTGAGGCAGTTGCTTACAAGCAAGTTTCAATCTCGTTATCGAGTGGCTTTTCATTTCAGGCAGTGAAAGAATTGAAAACAGTCCGTAGAAGTCTGAAGTTTCAATCTCGTTATCGAGTGGCTTTTCATTTCAGGTTCTAAAATTTCGGGAGGTACATGAATATTATCATAACCGTTTCAATCTCGTTATCGAGTGGCTTTTCATTTCAGGTATTCAGACGCTTCTCTACCTCAAGCCCCTCAGAAGTCGTTTCAATCTCGTTATCGAGTGGCTTTTCATTTCAGGTCCGCCCGCCGGAGCTCACACTACGTCTTATTGCAATCGCAACATTTCTGTCAGTGTCTAATTTTGAAGTGATTGCACGCACTACTGTCACACATGGGTGCGTCATAAAGTAGATAGACATAAGACTCCAGCCACTTTCTGCCAGGGTGCAGGAAATTTTGGTCTCCTTCCGCTGACAGATTTTCTCCTTAGACTCTATTTTACACTATATATGATAATTTGTCAAGGCCTTTTTTCACGCCGATCCGTTTTATCTGTTTTTCACAAGTTGTACAGAGATGATAAAACGTGAGGCTATCTTCTGTGGTGTCGATTGTGTTCTGCAGACGGTGTTGTAGACGTAGGAAAGCACGGCGATCGGTGTTGCATTCAAAGACACTGTATTGGATGCGGGTGCCGAAATCCTGAAGGATTTTGGCGACGCGAATCCGGCGGTTGTTATCGGTAATATCATAGGCGACAGTATAATGCATGTGTGTTACCTCCATAGGCATTGCGGATTTAATCATTAGATTGGTTCACCGCGTGGTGAGTGGGGTATAGTCAGATATTTCACCTGTTAGGTATTTCGCTAGCAAGCGGACTTGTAATTCCATAGCGCGCCGAAAAGTGAGTTTATATTTGAATGCCGGATGGGTAATGGTCTCGTTTTTCCGGGTTTCATAAGCTGCGTAAAAAGTTTTCCGTGCACGTTCTTTGAGATACCAGCCTCCGTGTGCTTGTGTAAAGTCGTTTGGCGTGATCTGCTTGGTATTTATCAGTGTGATGACAACAGAGTCTGCGATAATCGGACGAAATTCTTCCATGAGGTCTAGCGCGAGACACGGTTTTCCGTATTTCAATTGGTGAAAGAAACCGATGTAGGGGTCTAGTCCAACGATCTGAATTGCAGACATCACATCTGCTGTTAGTAGCGAGTAGGCGAAGCTCAACAAAGCGTTGGTAGGATCAGCAGGAGGTCTGCGGCTCCGGTGTTGGAAATCGAACCCGAGTTCGGATTTGAGCATAAAGGGGAAGGATCGGAAGTACGCGGCGGTGGCATTGCCTTCAATACCAAGGAGCTGCGTCAGATTTAGAGCATTCGCAACCCGTTTTTGCATGAGCTTGATTGATTTTATGCTTTCCAGCAAAGGGGCCAGGTCTGTTTCGATTTTGTTTCGCCATTTGCGTCGTTGGAGCATCAGTCGCATGTTTGCCAGCTTACCGTGAATGAAGGCTTTAGCAAGCGTTAACGCGTGTTCATTTATATTCGCGATTCTGTATTGTGCGGAGCGCAGAAGTGAATTCCGTGAGACTTGTGGTGTCAATGCGCCGTGATAACGCCCGTATTTTGAGAGGAAGACCACGGGGATGCCATCGTGCAAAAGTGTCTGCATTGCGGGTGTAGTCAAATTGACGTTTCCGGCGATGACGACTTGTCCGAGATGAATGAGTGGGATATCGCGTAGGACCTGGTTCTCTCGTGTGACGAGTATGCGTTGTCCGGTCTTTTTTATGGCGCATCCTTGTTCGTCAACGTAGAGGACGTTGTCAATGCCGAGTGCGGGTTTTATCCGCTTCGGGCGTTCATCCAATTTCTGTAGATAGGCGACCTCATCTGGCAGGCAAATAGGGCGTATGCTACAGCCGTTGCATCGGTTATCGTGAATCGGTTTTGGAATCTGCCTGGATTGAAGGAGAGCACGTGCCTGTGTGAGATATTGATGTGTTGTCTGGCGCAGTTCTGCATCAAAGGGGACCTTGCGCCGCCGTTTGGAACCGATATAAAAGATGTAGCCGTGCGGGATGGATAGCCCGGTTTTTTCCTCCAAGAGTAGTCCCTGTAAGCAGAGTTGAACCTGATCGTTGATCCAATTTCCGATTCCTGCTTTTTTGAATTCAATTGGATAAGGGATTCCGTCTTTTTCCTCTACGAGATCTGTGTAACCGGAGACACCGAGTGCTTCTGAGGCGAGGTAAAGTCGTCGCGAGATGGTTTTATCGCCTTTACGGCGTGCGTGTACCTCTGTGTGGACATTCTCATGCTTAATTGTGCCTTCTTCTATGTGGTGGTTGATGACTTGATGTCCTTCAATTGATTCATAATAGAATCGCCGTGGACAAAAAACGTAGGTGTTTATTTGTGAGAGTGGAATGTAGGTTTCAGACATGTTGATCTCCTTGCTTTAAAGGTATGCGTTTTGTTTGTCCCATGCCCATAGTGGTTTTGTAGCCGGTGCCGGAATAAAGGGCAAAATCAGCCAACCAGTTAGCGGTATAGAGCAGGTCGAGGTTGAGTTTATCGGTGGGTTCAAAGCGGCATGTGCAGGTACCGATCCATCCGATCACGGTGTATGAGCCGAAATTATGGGCGCGTGTGCGGGTATGGGCTTCAGAGAGGCGTGCGTGTGCGGCAATGAAGTTTAAGAGTTGCCTTTCATCAATCTGCATCGGCGCGAAAGCATTCCATTTTTTGACCCAGCTCCGGTAGCATCGGACTAAGTCGACTTGGGTATGCGTATATGTCTTTTGCCCACGGGGGGTGAGTGCGCGGAATGAAGTAGGTGAATAGAATTTGATTCGGAATTGAGTTTCAGGGAGTGCGGATTGTACAATTTGGGTGTAGGAGGCGTTTGCACTCCAGGTTTGTGCTTCAGTAGCGTGTGAGACCCACTGTTTAACCTGAAACGTTGCTTCTCCCAATCGGATGGGTGGCATGGTAAGTGCCAAAAATGCCTGCCCAAATTCTGCAAAGAGCGCGTCATCTAAGAAGGTGAATCGGAGTTTGCAGTCGGTGCCGGCTCGGAGATGGATTCGGTTGTTGTGCGACTTGCCTTTCGCCTGAAGTGGTGAGACGGTGAAAGGCTTTTGTGAGGTTTGTGCGTGCAGTGCTGTCGCCAATTCTGGATTCGTCTGCTTCAGAATTGAGAGGAATGCGGCGTGTGCGTGGTGTCCCATGGTGGGACGGAGTGCGGCACCGGTTTGTGGTATGAGGGAAAGTACTGTGCTGATAGGCATGGGGGCTTCTCCTTATGTTGTTGTTTCGCTTTTTGTAAGTGCTTTGCGAGCGCGTATACAAGCGGCTCTCATTAATCAAGACTCGAAGAGAGATAACTGTTCCCCACCTGTTGGTGCAGGCCTCGAAGATTTCGACTGTTTTTTCGATTTCGGTTCAAGTTCTTCCGGCGGCAGCTGTATTTCCTTCTCAGACGAAGATTTCTCCAAATCTTTCAAATAATGCAGCCATATTTTTTTTGCGTCTCCATTTTCACGGGTTGTTTTGTAAATAAGATTTTGTCGGTACCCCTTAGTGCCGCCAGATTCAAACACTTTGGGAACTTCGACGTACCCAACTTCTTCACAAAAATCAGTTTCAGGTACCTCAATAAAAAGTTCTTTAAAGTAGACAGCGCCGCCATAGTTAAGCGGAACGAACCTGAATTCCTCGTTATAGTTATCGTAATATCGCTGATAAACCTTAATATTCGAGTCAACCGTCTCGCCCTGCTGATTGGCGATACAACTTCGAATCGGCAGATTGATAGCATTTTCAGGCTGTTGCTTCGAGGATTCAGGAATCTTGGTCGTAAGGATAAGTGAGGGTTCAAAACTCCGCGTAACCACAAGGCCTCTATCGTGCAGCGGTTTGTTTTCAAGACGCGCTTCGTAGACGTACTCATACAGCATATCAAAAAGTACCTCTGCCCGATAGTCGGAATGCGGTTCGTACTGCATGATGTCAAGAATTTGATTTGGCTGAAACCTATCCGCTGTTTGCGTTTGTAGAAGGTTCAGGTAGGTTTCCTCTTCCTCACTAGAGATAACCGAGAGAAATGGACGGATCTTGTTTCCTACAACTACAATTTCAGCGTCTTGAATTTCTCCTTTGCGGTTGCACCTGCCTGCGCGTTGGATAAGCTGATCTGGGTTGCACAATTCCGTGAGCAGCAGATGCGCGTCAAGATCGCATCCGACCTCAATTGCACTTGTAGTGAAAAGCAGGTATCCGTCATCGTTTTTTTCACAATCCTTTAGTTTACGGTAGACGTTCTTGCGCCGTAGATTAGAAAGCCGCCCGTGGTAAAGAAAAATGTTGTCTCCACTGTACCGCTCTCTCATGTAGCGATAAACTGGAACAAGATCTTGAACGGTTTCAATCATGACGATAATTCGCTTATCTGCTTCGTAGCGCTGTGAAACGCGTGCACAGATTTCGTTCTGTACCTTTTCTCCTGGTTCCACAGTAATATGCTTAATCCGCTTATCAGGATATTGCCGGTTCTGCTTTTTCCGTTGCCAATTTTCCAATTTTAATTGATTATCGCTTGTGGTATAGTCAACGGTATCCAAGAAATTCAATTTTGCTTGGTATGTATCAGGCATTGTCGCTGTCATAACAACCATATCAAGATTTACTTTGTAAAGTGCCTTGATAAGACGTTCAAAGTTAACAAAGGCAACATTATCATAAGAGTGGGCTTCGTCAAAACAAAAGAGATTCCGTCGTTGACTGTGCTGGATGCGAAACGGGTAAATATAAGACTTTCTCGGTTCCCCAAATCCGAAAAAGCGGTACAGAAATTTGTCAAAAGTGGTAATGATGACATCGCCATCATAGAGATGCCTTTTTCCTCTTTCTAACATTTTTCCTTCTCTAAAGACAGTACGCGTTGATTGCGCGCCTGTATCAACGACAAGTGCATAAGAATTGTCTAAAACCGTTGACATTTGCTTAAGGTACTTTTGACACCGGTCGATCTGGTCATCAACAAGACTCCGAGAAGGAAAAATAAGGAAAAGCCGCCGGCCTGACGTAAGGCTAGGGATAAGCACAGCCTCCGTTTTTCCGCTGCCTGTAGGTGCCTTAAGCAAAAGCGCGGGATTGGAATTTTCGGTAGCAATGTGCGTGAAAAGAGTTTCTTGCATGGGATTTGGATTGTGCTTTGCCAATTTTTGGTATGCCGCTAATACGTTTTGCATAAGATCACCTCCTTTCGCTGACATTCGGTATAGGTATGAGCCTTCACAATAATTTCACGGAGTAGTCTCTGCCCTTCTGTAGGTTTGTCATTTTTCAGAGCGTTCCGTATTTTATTTTTGTGTTTCTCAGGTACGTTGAATTCATAATACTCAAGTGCTAGGCAGATCTCTTGGGGCCCAAAAGGATAGGGGCTCACTTCAATTGTCTTATCGTTACGCCGCCGTGAGTGGAAATCCATAAAGACACGCGGTTGTACACCATCTGTAAAGGCATAAGTTTCAAGTTCAGCCTCGATCTGATCGCACATCTCTAAAATGTAGAGATCTATGGGAAAATTTTCTACTTCAGTCTGAGAAAACTGTTTCAAGGTGCTGAGCTGCGCTTGTGCCTTGGCAATACCTTCAACCGAAAATTCGTGATGTAACCGGATAAGCTGCTCAACGTACCGATTTACGTCGAAAACTCTGAACCGATGTCCTGCAAAAGAGTAGCCAAGTGATTTGATTGCGTCATGCTTCGAGCTGCGATAGGTTACGCGAAACGTTTCCGGCTTCGCGGCATCATGTTTACAGGCAGCACGTATCAGGAATTCTCTGGTTATGTGACAGTTTCGGTTAAAGTTTGAATAAAAATCTCGTCGAAAATTTTCCACTAAGCAGACGACGTTTGCAACGTGGCTCTCTAAAGTGAGAACAGTCACCTTCTTTACATCCGGTCCGCTTTCCGGTTCAAAAAAAACGCGTCCAACATGAACGAAATCTATGTTATGAGCCACTTTATCTGCCTCCTTGTAATTCATCAATGAACGGTTTCGGAATGTGCACGTTCCCATCTGTATAGTAATCTAGTTCAATCTCGGTATGAACCCTTCCGGCAACAAAAGGAATGAACCCGTTAATAGCACTCGGTTGCGGTTCCTCGAGATTTGTGCTTGGAGATGCCTGCCATTTCCAGTCATAGCGATAGAGTGGAAACGCTTCGCACGGTTTCCCTACGAGTTGCTTTCCCGGTAGCAATGTATCGGGTAAGGCAGTTTGGCGTTCCAATTTGAGTTGAATTGGCGGTGAAATCTTATCGACAAAGGCGTATCCCTCTTTTCCAATTTTACACCCAAAGTTTTCAATACTTTCCAATTGCTTTAGGAGGTGGTTGTCTTCTGAAACGACATACCCGATGAGTTCCTCTGTAAAGAGGTACTCCCACGTATGTAGTTGATAAACCTGTTTTGAGTTTTGATAACGATGAATTCGTGAGAAAGCGTTATGCTTAAAATCTCTGATGCCTTGCCGTTTTGTTGTATGAATGCGATGTGTACCACGCTTTGGATATGCCCCGAGCGTGCAGAGCTGCGGCGGCAAGGTGTAGTAATTAGGATTTTTGACGGCGGTTTCGGGCAAATGCCCGGCCTCCAGCAGCTTAAGGCGGCGAAGGAAGCCGGACATCGTTGTGGGCGGCAGAAACGGATATGTACTGATATGCAGGATGGAGGATGGCATTCTACGAAATGTCAGGCCTGATGTCGGTTTAATCGTCAGCTGGAGCATCCACATTTTCAAGCCCCTCCGTTTCAAACTGAACTAGATATTTGGACATTTTTGCAATAGCAGCATCGCCGATGTATCTATGAAAACTACCACGAACCAACCTATTAGCAGGTTGTTGCTCGTGCCCACCGATTGAAAAAGCGGCCTTTTTGAACTGGGCTTTTGCCTCGTCAACGTCTGTAATCGTTGGTGAAACGACCGGGCGTTTACCGAGGGGTGATAAATATTTGTCAAAGACAATCCATGGTTCAGCAGCCTCGTTAACAAGCGGCGCGTCGTAGATTTTAACGCCTTTCGGATTTCCAGCGCCTAACCGTGCTAACGCGCCCATGAACGCGTAAGTCACTGCCGAAAATTCACTGTCTGTCATACTCAGACAGTGATTGTAGACCGGATAGAGTAGCCCCGGTTGGTTGTATTCCCGCTTGAAGGGCATCGGAGTCGGCGCTGCTCCTGGATCTTTCCTTATCATTGAAGGATGCATGGCGCGTTGTTTCTCCTCGGGGCCTAATGCCTGAATCGCGACACCGCCGCTATGCGTCAAACGGCCAATCAACGTTGTTGCCGGACGTTTCTCAGTTTTTTTTGCATCATCAATTTCAACGTCAACTGCCGCCGGGATGAGCCCCCCAAAGACACGGCAGATTGGGCACTCTACCGTGCTACAGGTGTGAGGGATACCGCAGTTCCACTTATCACCCAGCAAACCGTTGCCGGTTGGTGCCCAAATTAGCACGCGCCGTTCAACTCCACGGCGTTTCGTTGGGGACAAGTAGCATTTTTCAACTTCAGTATCGTCCCCATTATTAGATGGGATGGTGACCGTTTCAACGATATTGACGTTGACCTGTGTCTCGTGTCCGAAGAAGAGCTCTTGGCCGCCTTCGAGAATTGCATAGATATCAAAATGGAATCGAGGGGTGTCGGCTTGGGTTCCTAACCCGGTTTTAACATGAGTTGCCATCTCGCTGATTCTCCTTTCAAGGTAGTTCGGGAAACTTTGCATAGAGGTTAAGCTTGAGTTGATAACATAACTTCCGCTGTTCAGCTTTGTTATACGTCGTAAATAACTCGGCATAAGCGTTCAGGATATCGTCAAAGTAAATAGACAACTGCTCTTGTCCTTTTTCATGAGGCTCCTCACGTTCAGAGAGATCCAACTTGAGTTTCTCTTTCAATAAGCGCTTTGCCTCGTCATAACAGAAATAGTTGTCGTCGTTGCGAAACATCTTGGCGCGGGTGCCACGGAGCGTTTCAGCAGCTTGATAATTAAAGAAACTGGGATTGACAACTTTCTCGATTAGTTTTTTAACTTCGCGTCGGACTGTGTCAGAATCCTTCTCAGCTTCTCTGAGTTTCCTACGGACATAGTCACAATACGGATAAATCAACCCGGTGAGGGCAGCAACATCGCGATAAAGTGCTGCTTGTTTTGCCATGAGTTTGTCTCCTTTTGAGGATGGTTCAAGTGAGGATGGTTCAAGTAAGGTACAGTGTTTTTCACGGAGTTCTTCAAGACTTCGTTTTTCACTGTAGAACCAATCTTGGATGGAATTTGCTTCGTTGGGTTCTGCGGTTATCAATGTGTAAATTGCAGAGATAACTTCGTTTCGCTGAATAAGCCGGATGGCTTGTCCTAGCCGAATATTAACTTTCTTATTCACGATGAGGGTAGGTGAAAAACTGTCCTTGAGATGGCTGAGCCAGACTAGGTGTCGTGTTTTCAACGGAATCTCCGATTCGCCGGCGAAAAGCGTAAACTGCATTTTTTCAATCGCCTCAGTTGGCAGAGTTTGCGCAACCCGCCAGAGGGCATACTGCACTTGCCCAATTTTCTCCGATACTGCGGTTAATCCACCTTGTCCACTTACAAAGTCTCGACAGTTAACCAGTAGATACCGCCCAGCTATCAGATTTAGTTCCCCGAGGGTGAGCATCCGGACATATTTCTCCGTAGATAACCACTGGTTGTCTTCACTGTTAGGTGACAACCGAACGATAATCGTGCCGGATGTCAATTTAATCGGACAGACGAAGGCAATAGCTAAGCAATCTAGGCAAATAGGCGGTTGAGCTTGACTGCTTCCCGATTGTAACCTTTGCGACGAAGCAGAGAATACGAATCGATTTGCCTCGCCTTTAAACCTTTTATCTTTCGAGGGTAATTGCCTGCCACAACTGTAGCAGTGATTTTTAGCGTTATCTCCAGCAATCCGCACTTGTCTTTGATATATTTCATCAATGGGTTCAAGTGGACAAGTTAAGGTATGCTCTGGTTCATTTAAAATATCAACAATTTTGTTCTCAATTTTTCCACCCTTTGCCCGGGGTTTGACTGTTCCATAAGAAAATTGGCATCTACCTATTCGAGTGAATTGCCGTGAGAGTCTAGCCGCTTCATCAAAACAGTGATTGTTGGCAGGTAATTCCCTGCGCAATCCGGTTAAAATTTGTTTCAGTTCTTCTCGATTGGTTTTCAAAGCAGCCTTTTTCTCTTCATCAGTTTTAGCTTTTTTATAGTTGTCCGGGTACAGGACAACTCTTTCATGGAGGGTTGCTATATAGAACGCAGCTTGCCAAAGTTTCATCGCTTCAGTTACCGATGGAAATTGAACGTAGCCAAACCCTCTATTTGTCAGTTTCATGCTATTCACGAACAGCGTAAAAGACTTATACAACTCATCTTTTGAGTAAGCGAACTGAACGAACTGCTGCCATTCATCCTCAAGTTGAAAGTCTATCTTCGGAATAAACAGGGATACCGTCAGTTTATTTTCTGAAAGATAGGTGGCACACCTTTCCTGCTGTAAGAATGCCATAAACCTTTCAATTAGTGAGTCGTAAGCGATTTTGATTTGTGCCTCTTGCGGAAGTACAGCGCGAGAATAATTATAAATTTTCCCAATTGGCTCCTCCTTAAAAAGGATTGTGTCTTTCTGTTGAGAGAGCCAATTGATTGGGTTAGGTCCTCGTTTATCGTCCGGCGATGAGTGTCTGAGTAGCTGTTCAGCGTGTCGTAGGGTGCGCAAGGCATCCATATCGCCCCACCACTGTTTGAGGAGCTGATATTCGTCGGAACGATAATAGTAGACAAATGCCTCGAGCTCGTCGTAAGGTTGATTTGTCTTCATCGCAGCAGCGAAATGCGCCGCCAAGATCTTAGGCTTGTGTTGTGGCTTAATATTAACCATGGGCTTCTCCTTATGTTGTTTCGCTTGCAAAGTAAGCCATTGATGTGGGGAATTGGACATCATCAAATTCAATGTATTCTCCGGTGAACCTTGCATTTTGCAGCAGGCTGACCGGGGGCATCGAAATTAAATCGTATAGCTCTGGCAGCACAGAGAGGTCTATTGGATTCAAGAGGTGAGTGCATGTGAAGGTGCCGTGTTTAGGTGTTAAGTGATGCTTGACAGCCTCAACTTCAATGTGTGCTTTGCTCATCCACAATCCCAACCTTATCCATTTGGGGAGTTTATAGGGTAGGTTGCCGAAAAGATAAAAGACGAACTCGCTTTCTTGAGCAAGTTCCTTGGTTTTTCCATAGGACGGTTTATTGGTACGATTCGGTGCAGCAAAAGCTCGGTGCCGGTTATCGGCGAATTTAAACGTGTTAATTACATAATCACATTGGATAGGATTGGCAGGCGTAATGTAAACGCCTGCCTCGTTAATGGGTTTGAGATCATCCTGATACGTTGGTACACTATCAGCACAATAGTAGGGCTTTTGGATGAATCCAAGTGCGTACGTCAAGGCCCAGTTATGGATGACCTTTTCGGTTTCGTAGAGCCGTCCCATTTCACGCGTCGCATAATAGAGCGAATCATGTAAAGTGAGTCGGCATTTTGCAATTTGCATGGATGCCTCCTACGGTTTACCTTTTCTTGGCTTGCTTTTGCTTTTGAATCACCCGTTGGGAATATTCAGAGGTTTCTCTGTTAGCTTCCTCAAGAAAAGTTCGAAGTTTAACCTCATCAGTTGTCACAGTTTTGACACAGTTAATCAAGGTTTGAAGGTTATCACCGTGGATATGCTGAAAAATAACGTCGTCATCGTCGAGCAGAGGTGGTATCACATTTTCAGTAGTTGCAATAACCGTCCCCGGATCCAACGGCGTTTTTTCTAATTTTCTGGCCTCGTCGAGTGCGTCGTAAATAGCCTGCGTTAGTTTGAGATTGGAGAAGATTTCTCCGTCGGCAAAAACAATTCCGACAATATGATTTGCGAGTCGCCCTGTGCGTGTTGTCTGCGCACCGTAGCGTTTGGTTCTTAACAAATTATTAAGAACGTACGCGAAACTGTTGAGGGTTACGTCCTTAATTGTAAGGATGGACGGAAAGTAGACTTGTGGGACGATATGGTCTTGTTCGCCAAAGCTCGATCGTACTTGCCCGTGCTGGCTCATATTTCCCTTTTCAAACAACGCGTTAAACGAAAATTGCTGATGTGATTCATCGTAACCGCCGATGGAATAAGCAGTATCGACATAGACTTTTGACTTCTCCGCGCCAGAATCCCCGATAGCGAATCCGTAGTATACACAATCGGGACAACTCTGGCAGAAGTGCTCATTGTAATCACAGTATTTCGGTTCTGCTTTGTCATCGTGATTTTGCGTAATCCCGGTCCGTCGGAGGAGTTCCCTGCCGGTTAGCCGTTCGGGTGAAGTCTGTTTGCGTTTAAACATGGCGATGCGAATCAAGGATTCTGTCTGCTGCAAACCGCGCTTGACATTGGCGATGTTGAGTGTGCCATCTGTCTGGAAGACAGGATATGATTCGGTTTCTCTAATCAGTAAGATGTGTGCATATCGCCCTTCGGGTGCCTTAGGTACTGTATCCAAAAAACTGTTTTCATGGACGATATCTTGGGGGATCTCAATTATTGACATCAGTAGTCTCCTCATTTTTGTCGTTTTGGAATTGTCTCCAATTTGCTTGATACCATGCGTTGATACCAGCGTTTAGACGGTTGCGTCGGCTGCGTAAGATTGCCCGTTGCCCGTCGCATTGATTCATAAAGACTTGTTGATAGAAATAGTCAACGAGCGTTTGAATTGCCTCTGGTTCATCTCGTCGGTGCAAGCGTGCATATCCTTGTGCACGACTACTTCTGACCCGTTGCATTAGGTTGTGAATCTCACCCCGAACCTGCCAATTGAGGTCAATCGGATCTATGGCTGATTCGCTGTTGATAATAACATCTTCTACCAAGCTGATTACTTTCAGGACACTATTGGGAGCGAAAGAATCAGGTCCGTAAAACTTGAAGCACAGTTGTGCAATGCCTTCAATCAGACTCATTTTGTTACCTCCAAGGGTTTCATAGAATTGTAAATAACGTTCGGGGATAAAGATATCCCCGTATTTGGGTTTCGGAAAACTATCCCACTTGTTCTTGCGTCGAAAAGCATCGAGATAGTGGAAAACGTACAGCGGATCTGTCTCTATATTCGCGGCGATTCCGTTGAGATGTTGCCATTTCGGCTTTTCTCCATCACGGAATGCATCAATATTAATGTCATAGACAGCGGCCAGTTTTTCCAAACTCGGTTTCACTTCATCAATCCGGAGTCGATCCTTTTTCAGAATGTGCGTGACAAAAGGATGTGGGGCGTTGAGGACTGCCGTCTCTTTAAACTCCTCTGAACTATGATAAAGTGGGAGCTGCGACTCGGTTACGACGACTTTCGCGTTGAAAGCAAGGGTTGAGAGCAGACCAAGAAAAGTCGGCATTGCCCAAGATTCTGTGTCCGTTGGTTTGGTGCCCAAGGTAGGAATCCCACAAAAATAGAAAGTCGCCAAGTCATTGGTGCCGAAATCGAGTTTGAGAAAATTTTCCTCATTGGTTGGCGGAACTTTCGTGTTAATGATGAATTCATCTAGTTCGATCAAATCCACAGCTGCTTTGCCTTGATGGAGCCTCTTCCGTACTTCAAAGAAGTTTAAGGATTTCAGATTCTGATAGGCTTTCCCGATGACGTTTGCTGTCTCTGGCGTGAAGAAGTAGCAGGGGTAGAGATAGAGCCACTTAATCTTCATATTCTCATATCTGCCGCCAATGAGATTCCACCGCGTGCGGATTAAGATCTGGCGGAGCATCATTTCTAATTGGCAGAGTTTACAGATACCGCGGCTGACTCTACTTGAATTAATCGGATTCTTGTGGCTGTAAACCTGCGATGCGAAAATCACATCCGTTTCACGAGATTTCTGGGTCGCGAAAGCAGAAGAGCATAACGAGCATCCCTTATCTGAACCGTGTCCAATTTTCTTTGTCCGGATATAGCGATTGAGTTCGGTCTGAAAATCTTGGCGGATGTTCTGGTGCCCGTTAATATCGATCGTGTGCTTGACGTAATCGCGGAGAGTCGTAAAACTATCTGATTGAGTCTGATCATGGATTTCCTCAGCAAACACTTCAGTCACGTGTGCAGCTACCTCCTCAAACAGATCGCGCATGTCGACTTCATCTTTACCGGGGTTCTGCAAGAGGTATTTGCCAGCGATGAAATACCAACAGTATGGAACCCCACCTTTGATTGGCTTAAGCGCATCAAAGGCATTTTGCCATTCTCTCATCTTGAGGTGAGTAATGACTGTCTCGGCAACGGTTTCCCGTGATGCAAATTTTCCGACAATTTTCTCAACTTCAGAAAGGTACTCCGCCAACTGATCAACGCGAAGATCGTCTTCAAAATCGAGCGGAATCTCTTCAGGAATTTCCCCCTTTTCTTGCCGTTGTTTGAGGTTCTCCAACCTCTTACCAGCCGAAGGGTTTTTGTCCTGATGTATAATTTTAAAACAGCCACCTTTGATTAAATCCAACAGTTGATGAGGTTGGAAGAAGGCATCGTAATAGTCCGCATACTTGAACCCTTTTCCCTCGCGGGTAAACCCGTTGAGATTGCGCAGGAGCCGTGAAGTACAGTATTCGTTGAGTTTATCGACAACAATTTCTCCTATCTCATCTGCGGTGGGAAGTTCCTGCTCGTGAGAATTTCTGGCTCGCAGATAGGTTACACCAGTTGGAAAAAATAAGAGTGGTTTCCAACCGCATGTGTCCCGCATTTTTCCGAGGAGAGCGTTGTTGATAACGTTGGTCAACATTCCACGATTTTCCGCTATCTTGTGATATGCGAATTCCAGTTTCCCACCGCTTAAGTGGGTTAAAGATTCCTGAATGTCCCTTCTCTCCAAAAAACCTGCAGGGTTTTTCAAAAAATAGGCGATGCGATCTGAACAGAGGCACATCTTTTGCAAATATTGACGACGGCGGCCTGGAAGCCGCAAATCGTAGCTTTGCAAGTTCAGATTCACGTTATATCTCCGCTGCGTATTCAATATTAAATAGGCAATATCGCCACGGTACTCATCGTACTCTGTGCAGAACTCGTTGAAGTGCAAGCGTTGGACCCAATCATCAAGGCATCGGTAAAATTCGTTCGCTTTTTGTTCGTCTGCAACACTCAGGTTTTGGATATCTTCCAATTTATCCAAGTCGTGAAAACTGTAAGCAATGAGATAGATTTGCTTATCAAGCTCACTTAAATCTGCTTCGGATTCACGTACAATTTGGAGCGTTGGAAAGATACCGTTCAAGATGTGCGCGAGCATACTCTGGTCTGCATTGCGTGAGTAGCCGCGGTCATTTGGATCTGACCCCCCTTTCGCCGATTGCAGTGTGTACTCTCTGATCATGTGCGGTCCAACAAACTTAACATAGTTTTGTAAGACCTCATCAGCAGCCGGAATAGCTTCCTTCAACAAAGCGATATAGGCAGGCACCCTGTCGGATTCTACCTGCTCATCTTCTAAATCAATAAGTTGATCGGGTCGTGTAGGGATGGATACCTCTTTGTTTTCTTCGTTACTGTCATCCAGTTGACTAAACAGTTCAAGTTGTTCAACCATGTTTATACCTCCTGTGCCCAAATATAGGGCTGCGCGTTTAACAAAAGCGCGTCTTTAGAAAAGACAACGCTCATCTCGTTGCCTTCTGAATCAATTAAGGGAAAAATACCAAAAAAGGATGGAAGTCGCAAACGCACTCTGAGTTCATTAGCGCGTTCTGGACGAATAAGACACAAGTGCTTTTTCCGTTTCAGTGAACGGTTAATCCTGTTAATGTCTTGGAAACGGCATTCAATTTGAAAGTCCTGACGCACTTTTACGCGACGATAATCTTCTTTACTAAATTGGCTCAGAATTGGGCGACTGTAGTGGAGCTGAAGCCGCTCTGGCTCTGAGCGATATGCCAATAACCGTAGATAGATATCAACATATCTATACTGATGAGGTTGAGCCCCATGTGCCGTAACAGCCTGCATGAAATCCTGTTTGCTCATCCATTCGGTTTCAGCGTTTCTGAGAACCCATAGCAAATTGTAGGTTTTAATGCAGCCATCAGTTTCGTCAAGAATACCACACATGAACGGAGACTCACCACGAAAACGCGTAATAGCAGTTTGAATGACTTCAGGTTGTTTTTGCGTAATGGCGTAATACCACTTCACTTTTTCTGGGATGTCGACTTTAAAGATATTACTATAGGTTTGTGTGAGTTCTTCACGAACGGAATCATAGTTATCGCGCAACCGGGGATGTGCCAAGGTATTAATTACATGTGCTGGGTGTAGCCATCCCCACGTTCTTTGGTAGCTCTGAAAATCGTTGACCGGTGAAAAAATGCGTTTTTCCTGCTGTTCATTCTGCATACATGCGATGAGTGTGGCTTTATCAATCTCCGGTTTTGGGATATCAGAGACTTCTATTCGCTCAGCTACGTACCTCGGGAGCAGAGAGTGTGCGACAAAGTTTTTAAAGGCAACGGTGTTGCTATCCCGTTCGTACCCGCTGTGTCGTCCGAGGCGTCCGAGGCGTTGAATCCATGAACCGGCATCCAATGCCTCGAAAACGAGATAGTTGATTTCGAAATCAACGCCGACATCGACTGTTGAGGTGCCAATAAGCAGGTCACTCTGTTCTCGTGCAAATGTTTTTTCCTCTTGTCTACTCAAGCCAGTATTTTCACCGACACTCAACGGGAAATCTCCTGCCGTTTTACGTTGTTTCAGAAAATCGACGATCCGTTTTGCGGCTGCTACGGAATTGACAATAATTGCACCGCGTGAGCCAGGATTTTCAGCGAACCAATCCACCAATTCTCTATAATGGTTTTGAATCCATGTTTCAGTTTGCCGTCCAACTGCATGGAAGTGGAGTGTGAAAGGGTTACAAATCTGATTCCAATCCTGCTTGTCAGCAGTATCTTCGAAAGAATACTCGCCCTCAATGATTTGGTAGCGAAGACCTGAACGTTCCAAGGATTCTAAGAGCAACGGGCTGGGTGTTGCTGAGAGAAAAACGAATTTCTTTCTCTGGTACGTCTCCCGAGTCTGCTCAATGACATATAGTATTGCGGTCAGCACTGATAGGACTTGTGAGACATCGTAGATATGAAATTCGTCAAAAAGAAAAACATCGTAATAATCAAGGACGGTTTGGAGCAGCTGATCAGGATTTTGATGTTCTCCCATATACATGAAATTAGCGATGAGGTTGAAAATATCAGGGTTGGTGAGCACAATTTCGTGTCCTTGTGCTAAAAAATCGATTGCACTTGCTTGGCTTCCCAAATCCAACTCCGCTCTGAGTTTGTATAACCGGTCGCTGAAGATACACTCCGGTGTGATGTCACGACCGAACATCTTACAATACTGTCTTATCTGTTCTAGCTGATCTTGGATTAATTCATTTGTCGGATACATCGCCAAAACGGAGCTTTTGTCGACCAATGCAGGGAGATAGGCTGCGAGACTTTTTCCATCGCCTGTCATCGCTGTGTTGAAGACAACGTCAATCTCCGGATCTTGAATTGCCTGATATGTCTTGACCTGGTGTTCTCGTAAGGAGAATTCAGACGGTATATCCTTAATTGAGACAGATTGACAACGTCTAGAATAGACAGGTGAAATTTTAAGTGAAATCATTTTTAACTCCTTTTTTTAAATTAATGCGTTGCTTTTTATCCTATATTCCTAATCAAGAATCGAAAGGACTTAACTGTGCCCTGCCGAATGAATACATCTACTTAATTATACCACATAACATTAGCGTTTTACACAAAAAAAACTTTTTTTCTTCAAAAATTTTGAAAAAAATCGCGTTTTTTTCAAAATATGAGATATCGTGAAAATTTCTTGGCTTTGCACACAAAAAACGGTGTGCTGTTCCGGTATCAGAAGTAAAATTAGACACATACATCCGGAGTAGGTCGTCTCTAAGCGACAATAACAGTTCCTGCTCTTTAGATTTCTGTAGTGACAATGAACAACTTTATAATTATATATGCACATACTAATAACTTTATTTTAATTATAACACATTTCAAGAGCGAAGTCAAGAAAAAAATTTTTAATGCATCTTAAACTTGAGATTCTTATCAGCGAACTAAAGTGGCATACACCCAATCGAGAGGCTTCTCACACACATAGGTAATATGTTACCATACCTTAATCAGAGAAGTCATGGGAGAAATATAGAGTTAGCCAAGGGGCTTCAGCCTTAACTGAAGTCCCATGCCTCTATTTTTCGCCATCCGGCAAATAAAGTGCGTGCATCCGTTGCACAATCTCCTGAAATTCGGTGCGAAATTCTGGCGGTTCTAATATCTCGGCAGCATCCCCCAAACTTAGCACCCAGAACGTGAATTCCTGCTTCGGTAGGGTGTAACTCACAATTACAGAACCGTCCGCGCCTCGTTCGAGAATCTTTTGCGTGGCGTGCCGCTTCTTCTCTTCAACGAGATAGGCTTTGTTGCTTGCAATCTTGAGTTTGACCTGGATAGGCTCACCACTAAAGAGCTCCCACCGGGATTCAAGGCTGGTGGATAAGGAAAAGTCGGCAGGTAACTCAAACGTTTCATCGGTTAATTGAACGTTTCGAAATCGGAGAATTTTAAACGTCAACGATTCGTTTTCGGATAGATTGGAATACGCTTCAAGGTACCAGTCGGCTTTTCTAAAAAAAATCGCGTATGGCTGAAGGAGATGTTCGACCGTTTCAGTCTTCCCGCCGGGTTGATAATGTGTACGCACGACCTTTTGTGTGTAGAGTGCCTCCTCCAACGTGCGAAACTGCTCTTCAATCTCGGTATAGGTGTTGCCGGATTTGAGTTGGGTGGAGACACCGTTTTCCATTCTGTCTTGGATGTATTCAGGGAGTTTGCGGTGTAGTTTTCCGAGGGCACTGTTGAGGTATTTTTCAAAAACTGGGTCTTTTGCGAGCGGCGATGCATTAATAACCTTTTCAAGGGCATCTGCCTCTGGCTTTGTGATTTTGGGCCATCGTAGTGGGCGGTCTGGCTCTATTGAGTAAAGGGTGCCCTCTTTTTTGACCTCATAAAAATCCTTTAGGACTTTTAGATCGTCATAGATGCGCGTCATATCCACTGCGTAGAAGTCTGCGAGGTCTTTGACTTTAAGCCCATTTGCTGATTTGAGGTGTTTTGCTAAACTGAGTATCCGTCTGAGCTGCTTTCTGCTGTTGCTATATCCCATTCTGCTTCTCCTTTGTTCAAAATTTTTGCGGCTAATCGCCATGGTTTTGTTCAGGCAGACAAACTGGTGCTGTCCGTATTAAGGGCAAAACGTGGACTGTGGTTTCTCTCCTTATTTAAGGAGGCTAACTTCGTTTGAGATTCAGAGCTGCAGTATGTCAGATCGCCGATTGAAGGGGACCGACAAGATGTGCATCAAACAGTTGTCCAAAATTCAATTATGTTTAGTGTAACACATAAAAACGTTCACACGCAAAGTTTTCTTGAAAAAATTCAGGTTTTTGTGATATAATTTGTAAATAATGCAAAATGGGTTGTTTATCACAGGTACGGATACGGAAATCGGGAAGACCGTTATCGCCGGGAGTTTGGCTGCTTGGCTGAGACACCTCGGTGTAAATGTGGGTGTGATGAAACCGATTAGCACCGGTGGAAATGAGGATGCCCAATTTCTGAGGCATGCATCGCAAATTGATGACGCGCTTTCGTGTATTACGCCAATCTGCCTTCAACACGGCTTGGCCCCTACTGTTGCTGCAAAGCTGGAGAATACAGATGTGAATCTTTCCTTAATTGATAGTGCGTTTGCGCGGCTACAGAAAAAGTATGAATTTCTGATCGTGGAAGGTATAGGCGGTATAGCCGTCCCGATTCAAGAGAATTTCTCGGTTGCTGACTTGGGTGTGCGTTTGCAATTGCCGTTGCTGATTGTGGCTCGGGCAGGATTGGGAACTCTGAACCACACCGTTTTAACGGTGGCGTTTGCGAAGGAAGCACAGCTTGAAATAGCCGGCATCGTTCTCAATCAGGTGAATGCTGGGCCGGTGGGGCTTGCAGAGCAGACTAATCCGGCTGAAATTGAAAGGTTGACGGGTGTTCCAGTGCTGGGTACTGTCTCTTTTGATCAGCGTTTAGGTGCTCCGATGCCGGATGTTGGATTTTTGGCAGATATTGTAGATGATTCCTTGAAGTGGGCTCGGTTAGCTATCTCCTTGCCTTGCGTGGATGTGTGGGGAAATAGAGCGTGAGGAGCCATATTCTATGTATAGTGCGATAGTGCTTGCTGCAGGGTTGGGTCGAAAAGCGTGGCCGTATGGGGAATTTCGTCAGAAATGCACGCTGCCCGTTGCGAATACACCGATAGTGCGTCGGTTAGTAGAAGGGCTCCGTGAAGTAGGCTGTGACCAGATTATCGTTGTGACAGGGCATTACGGCCAACAGGTGCGGGGTGTGGTTGCGGACATCCCGAATGTTGAATTTGTGACGCAAAAGGTACTTGATGGAACTGCAACGGCGGCTTTGGAAGGGGTCAAATCCTTAAAAAATGAACGTTATTTGGTTGTCTATGGTGACATTGTAACTTCTGCTCGTGATTTTCGTAATTTATTAGACATAATAGATGATGGGAGTGCCGAGGCGGCAGTGCTGGTGAACCGTCTTGAGCAGGAGGCTGGTAGTAACTGGCTCTGTGCGAATCTGAGCGGTGATTGTTTGACCGGAATTGAAGGGCATCCGCGCGGTGGTAGGCATCGGCTTTGCGGTGTTTACGCCTTTAGAGAGAAAGGCACAACGCCTTATCTATTGCGGAATCCGGGTATCGTGACGCGTGTGCCGGTGGGTGGCATGCCGCCTCCTGAGTCTGAAATAGCGCAGTCTATTCAGTTAATGATTGATGATGGGAAAACGGTACTGGGGGTTGAGACATCAGATTTTTTCGTTGATATAGATAAACCGTGGCACGTTTTGGAAGCAAATCGGTGTGTCGTCGATGAACAGGCGAAGCAGCTGCAGGGGAGTTCGCAAAATTGGCAGTTAGCAAAAGGGGCAAGAATTTCTGACGGTGCTGAAATTAATGGCCCCGTTGTCTTAGGCGAAAATTCAGTTATCGGGCCGCGCGTGGTGGTGAACGGGACGCTCATTGCCGGTGCAAATAATAATATCACAAACGGCGCGATTTTACATGGGAATATCTTTGTCGGGGACCAGTGCCGGATTAGTGACTATTGTGATATCGGGAGCAGTGCCATTGGGCACCGGTGCATCGTTGGGCACGGTGCAGAGATGTCCGGTGTAATGTTTGATAAAGTCTATCTCTATCATTACTGCGAGATGTCCGGTGTGTTCGGTTCGGCGACGGATATTGGGGCTGCGACAGTGTGTGGTACGCTGCGGTTTGATGATGGAGATACTACTGTTGAGGTAGAGGGCCGGTATGAGGTGCCAGCTTACGGTGCGAACGCCACTTATATGGGGGACTATTGTCGAACGGGTGTTAACGCTATGATAATGCCCGGAAGACGGATTGGCTCATACAGCGTAGTGGGACCGGGTGTAATTCTCTATGACGATGTCCCCAGCAAAACGATAGTGATGGCAAAGCAGGAATTGATTACAAAACCGTGGGGCCCCGAGCGTTATGGCTGGTAGATAGGGGTCCGCACAGACAGGTGCAGGTGCAGTTCCGTTCCGTATTTATTCGTTATTGAGGAGTTGCTTGAGCAGCGTTGTCAATTCGTCATTGCCAGCCGCCAATTCAAAAACGCGTCGGATTTTCTCTGGACGTGAGCTTTGCGGCGGGGTTGTAGTACCCGGCTGCCAAATAACCTCTATTTCTTTTGGGTTGAGCCGGTCGTAGGTAATTTTAACAAGCGTGAACGGATAATTTTGGGGAATGAGAACAATCCAGTCAACGGTTTCGCCGCGAGGTGAGTATTGCCTATCGACGGTGAGTTTGGTATCTTGATGCGGGACATTTTTCTTAATCCACTGTTTGCGGCCAAAGGAGTCAGTTTCAAAATAACCGACTTCTAACCAATTGCGTCCTGCACCGTTAGGTTTAGTGGTAACTTCAATTCGTTGCATGCGGGGCTCCGAGATATAAAGCGGCGGCAGTTTGTGTAAAAATTATGTTCTTTGAAGACATATAGATAATTTAACATGAATTTTTAAAAAAATCAAGTCTTTTGTATAGTTAATGCATGTGCAAACGGTCTGGTGGAGTATTAAGGACTCTCGTGTGCTTTAAGGCGGGGAGTCTAGCGTGTAAAGAAAGGGATTTAGAGATGCAAGTCAACATGAGATATGGGCATGGCACCTTAGCGGTTGAGCTTCCGGACAAAAATCTGGCAGGCGTTTTGGAAACGTCTCCCGGTGTGCCATTGGAAGATGTTGACGCGGTGCTGCGGCAGGCGATTGCGGAGCCTATTGGCTGCCGGCCGTTAGCCGAATTAGCTGCGGGGCGCAGTTCGGCGTGCATTGTGATTTCGGATATCACGCGCCCTGTCCCAAATCGGGTGATTCTACCGCCGATATTAGAGGTACTTGAACAGGCAGGTATCCCGCGCGAGCAGCTGACTATCCTGATTGCCACGGGTATCCACCGACCGAATGAGGGTGAAGAGCTTGAGCAGCTTGTGGGTAGGGCGATTATGGATAAATATCGCATTCTGAATCATTTCTCACAAGCGCCGGAGACACATGCGTATTTAGGGAAAACGCGCAAGGGAACCTCGGTTTACATTGATAAGCGGTACATTGCTGCTGATTTAAAGATAACGACGGGCCTGATTGAGCCGCATTTGATGGCGGGTTACTCTGGTGGCCGTAAGGCGATTTGCCCGGGCCTGGCTTCCGTAGAAACGATGAAGGTGATGCATGGCCCGGTGTTGATGGAGCATCCGAATTCCAAGGTGGGTATGCTGGAAGGTAATCCGTTCCATGCAGAAGCGACTGAGATTGCGTTGATGGCAGGTGTAGATTTTAATCTGAATGTCTCCCTTGACAAGGCGAGACAGATCACCGGTATTTTTGCGGGTGATATAGTTGAATCACACCGGGTCGGTGCGCGGTTTGTGGAAAATCATGCGCGAGCAACGTTGACAGCACCAGTGGATGCAGTGGTGGTTTCCAGTGCGGGGTATCCATTAGATACGACGTTCTATCAAGCGATTAAAGGGCTTCTAACGGCAGTTGAGATAGTGAAAGAGGGCGGTGCGATTTTGCTGGTTGCGGCGTGTAGCGAAGGCATCGGTAGCGGTCCGTTCACGGACCTGGTTTTCAAGACGACGCATCTGGATGTGTTCGTGGAGGGGCTGTACAATCCGGCGAATTTTGTAATTGATGCGTGGCAGTTAGAAGAATTAGCCAAGGCCAGGCGGAAAGCCGACCTCTATTTTTATTCAGACGGTATTCCATATACGGACCAATCAAAGTTGTTTGTACATCCCGTGCGGAAGATTCAGGATGGGATTGCGGAGTTGTTGGAACGTTACGGCGAGTCGGCGCAGATAGCCGCGATTCCGGAAGGGCCGTATGTTCTTGCCCAAATCGATGTACAGGCGTGTGATCTTTGAAACATCATGAATGATTCAAAACATAAACGGCTCCGATCTATAGATGGCATGTATAAGGTTATCCCAATCGGTTGGCAAGTTCGGTATTCTTGTCTCTCCTTGCCGGAGTGAAAAAGAATACCTATCCTGCCACTGCAATGTTAATAACTTTACAACACGAGCCATCAAAAGCATAAGCGGTGATGGTACGGAGATATACGAAAACACGATACACAGTGATTGACACAACATCAGGCATTGTGGGGCTCCAGTATACAAAAAAGCGAATCATAATATCAGAGAGGGAAAAATGGCAAATCTAACTGTGGATCTGAGGGCGTATAAAGACGGTTTACGTCTGATTGTTACGCCGAACCTATCAATGGATGAGATTTCAGCAGCCATTGCGGATGAATTAGCGCGGATGAATCAACCGTTAGCTGGTGTTTCGGTGCAGATAGACATAAACCCTCTGATCTTAAAGAAAGAAGTTTTGAATGACTTGAGAGTGGAGATAGAAGCGAGGCATGACTTGCAGGTTCGCGGAGTGGACCTTCCGAAGAGGGCGTTAGGCGGGGATGGGTTTTCTACAACTATGCGGCAAGAGTCCGATTACCGGGCACGTAGGAGTATGGAAAAGTCAAGGATTGTGCGTGAGACGATTCGATCCGGTCAAACCGAGACGTTTGCAGAAGGGAATCTCATTATATATGGTGATGTAAACCCTGGTGGAGAAGTGAGTGCAGGTGGAGATATAATTGTGTTGGGTGCACTGCGCGGTAGCGCGCATGCGGGCATGAACGGGAGATTATCTTCAGTTATTATCGCTATGGATTTAGTGCCTTTGCAGCTTCAGATCGGCAATTATATTACCCGGCCCATGGTTGGCCAAAAGTCGCAAGGATATCCGGAGATTGCGCGTGTCGGTCCCCAGGATGTCATTACCGTTGAAGAATTTGTGAAAGTTTAAAGGGAGAATCGGCTATGGGAAAGGTTATTGTAGTGACATCAGGAAAGGGGGGAGTGGGTAAAACGACTACAACTGCCAATTTAGGCACGGCCCTCACGCTCCTCGGAAAAACAGTGGCAATCGTTGACGCAGATGTCGGCCTGCGCAATCTGGATGTTGTTATGGGGCTTGAGAGCCGTGTAATTTACACGTCAATGGATGTAATTGAAGGGCAGTGTGAATTGGATAGGGCTCTCGTAAAAGACAAACGGGTTGATGGTTTAGTGCTTCTCGCTGCATCACAGAAAAATAACAAGGACGACATTCAACCTGAACAGATGAAAACGATTTGTAACCATCTCGGTGAAAGATACGATTTTGTATTGGTAGATTCACCAGCGGGGATTGAAAATGGGTTCCGAAATGCCGCTGCTGGGGCACAAGAGGGGCTGATTATCACAACACCGGATGTTTCGGCTATTCGTGATGCAGATCGTATTACGGGCTTGTTGCAACATATGGGCATTGAACCGCTAAACCTGATTCTTAACCGCGTATCGCCGGAGCTGGTTAGAAAAGGCAACATGATGAGTCAGGCAGATGTTTTGAGTGTGTTAAACCTCAACCTCATCGGTGTGGTACCAGAAGACCGGGGCGTGATTGCTTCTACGAACCGTGGCATCCCTTTGGTGCATAATAAAAGTTCTCAAGGCGCGCAAGCTTACATGCGGATTGCGCGACGTTTAATTGGACACCGCATCCCCATTCCTGAATTCCGTGAGAGAGGATTACTCTCAGGACTTCTTGATTTTTTTTCATTTGGAAGATAGGAAGTGACGATGCGTAGCCTTATGGATATACTACGTAGCTTGAGTCAACTGTTTAGGCAGCAACAGCCGTCAAGTAAGATAGCGAAGGAACGGCTGAAACTGGTTATTTCACAAGATAGATTCGACATTGGCCAGGAGTCAATGCAGGAATTACAAAAAGAGCTAATGGCCGTTTTGGCGAAACACTTTGATTTCACTACAGATTCCGTTCAGATATCCCTGAATCGGCGCGGCAATTCGTACGTGTTGATAGCAGATTTTCCGCATTCAAATAGGAAACAGCCGGATTAAAGTTTTTCAAGTTCTGCTTTCGATTTCATCTATAGCCGGCTTAAACGATGTTGAGACTCGTAACATAAAAAATATTCAAATTGGATAGGAGGGCCTTATGAAATTTATGCAATTCTTTGCAAGGCGAACCAAATCAAACGAAATTGCACGTCAGCGGTTGAAATTGGTTATTACACAAGACAGATTCCTCGCTGACGACCGGGATATGAAAAAGCTTCACCATGAATTAACAGAGGTGCTTGCAAAGTACTTCGAATTCACGATGAACTCGGTTCAGATGTCCTTAAAACAGGAAGGGAATTCCTATGTATTAATAGCGGATTTTCCTTATGAAGGGCTACGTTAAGGCTTCGTGTAGATTTTTTTTGTGTTTGAGAAATATCTTTGTGACCGGGGCAACCCAGTGGGTGGCAGGTAAAAGGTTATCTTGTCTCATGGACAGACAAAGATACCTATCCTGCCACTGTCGCAATAAAGTGGCGTTCCAGGGACTAAAAAACGTGTGATGGCGGATAGCGAGTTCGTCGGGAGAAAACTGTTCGGCATCAGGGTGGGGATCCTGCGGAGATTGAGGAGCTTGCACGAAAAGTGATTGAAGAATCATAACCTAGAATGGCTCCGACGAGATTTATACACGAGCTGTCAATACCTAAGCGTTGATCGTACGGAGATATACGAAAAAAGTTCAGAGGATTCGCTTCCAAATTGCGTGCGCGACTCCGTCTTCATCATTGGTTGCGGTGATGTAATCGGCGCAATCTTTAATCGGCCTGACAGCGTTCTCCATGGCGATGGCATATCCTGCGGTTTTGAGGAGGCTCTCGTCGTTGTAGCTATCACCGAAAGCGATGACGTTCTGGATATTGATATTGAATTGGCTTGCAAGTGCACGTAGGGCCCTGCCTTTTGTAACACTCGGATTCATGAATTCGATATATTCGGGTTGCGTCTGTGTGACGTAGAGTTTGTTTACATAATTCGTTTTGAAACTGTTTAGAAGTTTTTGAATGTTCGGTTGGTGTATAATTAGCAATTTTGTAGGGGTTTCGCCGGCCAACTGACGCAGATCGCCAATGGGTGTTGCGGGGACACCTGTCCGATGTTCATAGAGTTCCGTCCATGCGTTGTGTTCTGCGACGTAAAGTTCGTCGTTTAAGCAGAAGTTGAGATGCAGGTTCTGCATGATGCAATCGTTAACAATTTGCATGGCATAGTCTGCAGGTACTGGGGTGTGATGGTAAACCTGTCCAGTTATAGCGTGCTTAACCATTCCGCCGTTATAGGAAATAATTGGATTTTGTAGTCCAATCTGTGTGCTAATGGGCAGTATAGAACGGTGCATTCTTCCGGAGATGAGGACGACGAGTATGTCGTTTTCGACGAGTGCCTGAAGTGCTTTCTGGTTTTCAGGTGATACTGTATGTTCGCTGTTCAATAGGGTGCCGTCTAAGTCAAAGGCGGCTAATTCACAAGGTATTTTCATATTTTTCTCAATTTTTCGTATATTTCAGCAGGTCAACGTCTGATGTTTTTTCGTATATCTCAGTACCGTCACCGCTTATGTATTAACGGGCGTGTGTAAATCTCGTTTTTTCGTATATCTCAGTACCATCACCGCTTATGTATTAACGGGCGTGTGTAAATCTCGTTTTTTCGTATATCTCAGTACCATCACCGCTTATGTATTAACGGGCGTGTGTAAATCTCGTCGGAGCCGTTCGCGGTTTAGATTCAATACATCGAAGGGCTCTGACGAGATTTGTACAGGTTTTTACATAACAAACGCCTTTATTGGGCTCCTGTAGACGAAAAAAGCGAGATTTGGAAAAGGGGTAACATTACAATTGCCTTTGTTGTGCTACAGTAGACGAAAACTCGCAACTTTTATTTTGCGAGTGCTTGTTCGGTTTGCGGATGGAACAGATGGATATGCTCATCATCAAAATCTAGCCAGAGGGTTTGCTCCACAGCAGCTGCAAAAGAGGGATGCGTTCTGACGCGTAGGAGGATAGGTTCGGCAGTTTGGCTGTGCGTTCCGAGGCGGATATCCAAGATGTTTGCGGAACCGAGGGGTTCCACGAGATGCACTTCTGCGGGAATCTTTCGATTGCCTGGTTCTCGCGTTGCTTGAATATGCTCTGGTCGGATACCGAAGACGAGGTTGTTGCTAACCTGAGCTGCGTTCAGCCGTGCTTGTTGTTTGTGTGAAAGCGTGAGGTGTACATCGGTATGACTTAGGCGTAACACAGCATCGCCGTTGAGCGAGGTGCGTTCTGCATCGAGTAGGTTCATGGTGGGCATCCCCATGAAACCGGCGACGAAGAGGTTTTTGGGTTGATTATAGATCTGGTGTGGTGTGCCGATTTGTTGTAGCATACCTTGGTGGATGACTGCGATTCTGTCGGCGAGTGACATAGCTTCAACCTGGTCGTGGGTAACGAAGAGGGTTGTTGCGCCGATTTCGCGTTGTAGCCGTTTTATTTCGGCGCGTGTATCGACCCTGCGTTTGGCATCAAGATTTGCCATAGGTTCATCGAGGAGATAGACTTTCGGTTGTCGTACCATGGCACGGCCGAGTGCGACGCGCTGCATCTCGCCGCCACTCAACATATTCGGCTTCCGATTTAGCATTTCACCGATCTGGAGTGTTGCTGCAACTCGCTTCACGCGTTCGTCTATTTCTGATTTTTCGACTTTTACGGCTTTGAGCGGAAACGCAATGTTATCGTAGACGGTGAGATGTGGGTAGAGGGCGTAAAACTGGAAGACGAACGCGATATCCCTGTCTGCAGGTGAGAGCTCGTTGACGCGCTGCCCATCAATGAGAATATCCCCTTCTTCTGGGTGTTCCAATCCTGCGATTAAGCGGAGCGTGGTTGTTTTCCCGCAGCCCGAGGGACCTAGGAATACTACAAATTCCGTATCTTCAATTTCCAGATTAAAATTTTTGACAGCAACGAAATCGCCGAAGCGTTTCGTCACGTTTTCAATCTTGATGTTTGCCATTTTGACTTGACTCCAGTGAGTGGTAGGTAAAAGGTAATCTTGTCTGTCCTAATTGAATGATTCAAAACATAAACGGCTCCGACGAGATGTACACAGTGATTGACACAACATCAGGCATTGTGGGGCTCCAGTATACAAAAAACGGTGTTTTCCAGTTCCTTATCCGCGTCTGCGTGTCCGCACATGAACCGTTCTGTGATATTCGGCAGGGTGACCCCGGTTAATGTCGAGTCCCCAGGAACGGATGCGTTTTTTGATTTTCAGCAATTCGTCTAGTTCAGGGTACCCCTGCTCCTTTACCCCTGGAAAAGCGGATCCGTTTCCAAAATCTATGCAGTCTGCCCCGAGTTGCGTGACTTGTCTCAGATAGGTATCTGTAAGTCCTCCATCCCACACTGAAATTGGAAAAGCAATTCCTCCTCTAGATACTATAATGGCAATTTTACAGTGTTGCCTGTTTGAACAGATTGATATGCTGCCAGAGCGATTTCGACAGCAGCACGGCCATCAGTACCTACAATAGGCGGTGATGTATTGTTCCGAATTGCGTTTACGAAGACACGAATTTCTTCTTGTACGGGTGGCGGGACTTCGATATCGGCAATTTTGATCTGTCGTGCTTCGCCGTCAAACGGTTTAATCTGAATGGTTGCGTGCTGGCCCCAAATCTGTGGAAAATAGATGGAGCCGCCTTCACAATCAACCCGGCCGCCATATCCGCCAACGGCGGAGACGTGGCTGGAGTGGAGCAAACCGACGGCCCCGTTCTTGAATTTTAATGAGGCGAGGACAACATCCGGATAGTCACTCTCGTTTTGGATGTACTGTCCGCCGGTTGCCGAGACGTACTCGACATCGCCGCAAGTCCAGCGCATAAAATCAATTTCATGGGCGTTTATTTCCATGAGGCTCCCGCCGGATTTTGCGCGTTCCAATCGCCATGGGGTATGATATCCGCCGCTTCTCCACGGTCCGCCAATTCGATGTACCATCATGCAGACAGGTGTACCGAGTTCGCCGCTGTGTACAATCTGATGTACTGATGCATGCGTGGCGTGGTATCGACAGACGAGGCCGATAGTGAGTTTAACGCTGTTTTGGGCCGCGGCGGCTATCATAGCATCGCAATCGTCTAGTGTGGGTGCCATCGGTTTTTCTGAAAAGACGTGCTTTCCGGCGTTCGCTGCGTCAACAGCCATCGGACTGTGGAGAAACGGTGGTGATGCAATAAAGACTGCGTGAATGCTGTCATCGGCGAGCAGTTGGTGGTAGTCGGTGGTGTAGGCTGCATCAAGCTCGTCCGCAAGTTTTTTGGCGAGTTCTGCCTGTAAATCGCTAACACAGATTACCTCTATGCCTTCGACTGCTTGTGCGCTGGTAGCAAGACTTCTGCCCATGCCTCCACAACCTATAACCCCAATTCCAATAGTATCCATAATTTTCTCCAAAGTACTGTGTGCGATGCTATCTTCGCTTTGCTTTGATGTGTGCCCATGTGAGGCTCAAGAGGTTTGCCTGAGGTCGGACATCAAGTCCAGTAGCTCTCATATTATTCTGAACTTCAGCTGCGCTCAGGGCGCGTTCATAGATTCGGAATTCGTCAATATAACCTTGGACGGTATCGCAATCACAGCCGTCAGAGCGGTCTCCGATGCTGAGAAGGAGTCCCCCTTTAGGGATTTTACCGCCTTTCATGGCGTATTTTTTCTCTAGTTTTCCGTTGACGTAGTAATGGACGGTGTCCCCGTCGTAAGTTCCGGCGAGGTGTAGCCACTGCTCAAGGGGTATATCTTCGAGGACGTTATCTTGTGCGGCTTGTGTTGATTTTCCGCCGGCGCGGATGAAAAAGCCGTGTTGGTTGTCGTCATCGTCGTAATAGAGGCTAGCAACTGCGCTGTTTGTAGGCATATCGTCAAGTGAGATAATTCGGTTCCAGCTGTCGTCTAATGCATTGATGTAGACCCAGCATTCGAGGGTAATCTCCTCCCAATCTCGGTCTATTTTGGGTGGGTCAGCGTCCTCGACGAGTAGGTAGTCGACACTCCCATCAAATAGGATACATTCGCCGAGCTTGCAATCGTCGGCGGATGCGAGTTCGGGATCTCCTTTGACAGTGGCACTCAAGCCGGCGACTATATCTTCTGCCTGCTTCTTGATTTGCACTGTCTCTTTATCAAATGACCAGTATGCAACCAATCCGTTTTCAACAGCTCCAACAATCGCGTAGATAGGTGTAGCGTTGGCGAAGAGGAAGCAGAAAAGGGTGATTGTGAAGTTCTTTCTCCAGGAGTTCTCTTTTAGGAGCATGATGTCCTCCATGTGTCTATATGCTAAAACGTTGTAAGGTCTCGGTATTAGGTTGCCACAAACAATATGGTTGCTTCCCTATTTCGGATTAGACCAAGTCTCGCATTGCCCGTTCTCGCCGGTCAGCGATTTGGCGTTCTCGTTCTTCGTCGGAGAGTTGTCCGGGCGGTTCTTGGGTAATTGCGCGGTATTCGGCGACTTCACTTCTTCGCTTAAAGACACGGAAGAAGTCGAAACGGGTTAAGGTTGCGGGTATATTTCCTGGGCACAATGCGTGCAAACCGACAGAGACACGGTGTCCCATTCCGACATTGGTCTGCCCGCAGCTTCTCCACTGAATTCCGTCTCCGCTTGCAAAAGAAGAGAACTGATTGCCCCTGCGCTCGATTCGTAGGAAGAGTTCGCGTGCGTTGCGGAGTCCGCCGCCGCGTCCGCGGAGATGGAAGGCACGGTTGACGTGACGTTCAAAACGGACATCGCCGCGGAATGCGTGGGGTCCGGAGGTTTTTTCTAAGCGTAGGAATCGGTTTGGGTTTTTCCAAACAAGCAATCCTCCGTGTTCGCGTTGTTGGGATGTGATGCGCATGCGGGTTTCAATAGCGAAGTCGCCTTCAATGTCCATGAGGAGCCGTGGTGCGCTCATATCGCCGCCTCTGCCGTTGGGTCCGTGCCAGAGATCTTGCCCGGGCTCTGTGCGCATTTCTAAGTAGCCTTGCCGTTCAGCCCATGCCCCGCCGCCCTTCGGATCTTCCCAACGCCACTGTGGGTTCATCCGATTGCCGATAAATTCATCTTCAAAAACCATCTCTGTAAATTCACCAGAGGATGCCCATCCTTCAATTTTAATGGCAGAGATCGAGTCCCCAAAATTCTGAGGGAGTAGATGGAGGTTTGGCAATTCCTTTTTGTATTCGGATGGTTCCATGCGTACGTGTAGGCTCGCGCCTTCAAAATCGGGATGCTCATAGAAGACGACCTCGGCACCGTCACGTGGAAAGTCGGGACCCTTAAAGATGCGAATGGACGAAATCCTATCTTCAAACCATGTGCGTCCCTGCGCATCTCGCAAGTTGGCAATATCACGCAGGATGGTGATTTTTTGCCCACGAAATTCTACATGCTGGTAACAGTCAACAATAAGCGGTATAGTGCCCCATTCTGGTCCGACTACCTCTAGTGTGGAGCCGAAGCTAATGGATGAGATCCTATCAGCGAAATTGTAGGAGGTGTCATGCAAGTTAGGGTAAAATCCGGGTCCAAGGGCTAGTTTTTTTCCTTTGAAGTCGCGGTGTTGATGAAGGATAACTTTGTAGTTGGGGTTTGATGAGAAGTTGGGCCCTTTGTAAATGCGAAGCGAGGATATATTATCTTGGAACCCAATTGTACCTGTAAACGGAACAGGTTCGATCACATAACCCATTCTACCGCGGAAGTTTGTATGTTGAAAGACTTCAACGACAAGACGGGGGATGACGATTGGCATTGTTTTCTCCTTGTTCTTCAAGTCTATTTAGTTAGCGTAAAAAGAGAACTGTGCTTTTTTGTTAATTTCATTGTGTATTTTCTGACTATTCGTCAGAGAGACTCGCTTCATAGATTTGGGCGTAGCCACTCCGGTCTGAAGTGAAGACAACATGCTTACCGTCTGGGCTAAAAGAGGGATGCGGGTGCGTATGTTGTGGTGCGTATACTTTAATGGGCCCGTCTGCGTAAGGAAAGGGGCCATTCCAATGTTCGCCAATGGAGGAGGCATCCGGGTAACACAACGTGTGCGGTTTACCGACACTATCAAGCGGATTGAAGGTTTGAATGCCGATGTCAGGAAAGTTGGTATCTGCTACCATTAAGGTGCCTTGAGGGTTACAGATAGCGTGCCAGGCGTTGAAGGTGGTAACCTGTCGGACGGTGCCGGTGTCAGCATTGACAGAGCGTACGCCGCGTGGCCAATCGACAAAAGCAAGTTCGCGTGTGCCTGGAATCCAAGTTTCGTGGGTGATCCACTCATTTTTTTTCGGATTGCGTTTGTACAGGCGACGGTTCCCGCTGCCATCACGGTGGATAACCCAGACCCGGTCGGTGAGGGGTCCTGCGTAGTATAGCAGATTCGCGTCATCGGGGCAGAATTGGAGATGTGCGATGCTGTCTCGCCGGAGGATGATTTCGTAGTCTCCTGTATCGGTGTTAACAATAGCGAGTGCGGCTTCGTTGCCAATGTTGAAACGGATAGCCCACCACTTATCATCGTGACTCAGCGCAGTGGTGCCCATGGCTGCGGCAACCATGCCGTCTTTCTGATTTTTTGTTTGGTATTCGCTTCCGTTTGCTTTTCCGTGCTTAGCGAAGTTAACCAATTCCCGTTCTTCTAAGTTATCCAAATCTAACCGCCATGCAGTGGTCTGGGCGGTGAAGAAGACAGCGGTGCCATCGTGTGAGGGATGCACAGACCATTCGCTTAGGTCTGTGCGGTCGGTGAGTTGGTGGAGTGTGCCGCTGTCTCGTTCTTCGGCGAAGAGCTGGGGTGTGCCTGTACGATGTGAGACAAAAAAGAGACGTTGCATCTGGTCATCATATGCGGGTATGATAAAAAAGGGATGGTGATGCAGCGCGGAGGCAGTAGTCACCTGCCGGATGCGTGTGCCGGTGCGTGTATCGTGAAACGTTCTGGATTCGGCTGGGTAAATAGTGCCTTTAGCCATAAGATTTTTTTGACGGGCGTGGTGTCGACCGCGCCCGTCGGGTAGAAAAGTTAGAGTTATTCCTCAAAAGCGGCATCAAAAGCTACTGTGGAGGGTTCAAAATCGTAGCCTTTAACAGCGGTGCATGATTCGCGAGCGCCGTGTTCCCTGTCCATGCCGCTGTCTTCCCATTCAATAGAGAGGGGTCCGTCGTATTGCATGTGGTTCAAGGCTCGTATGATTTCTTCGAAGTTAATTTTTCCGCGTCCAATGGAGCGGAAGTCCCAGTATCGGCGTGCGTCTCCGAAGTTTAAATGCCCGCCGAAGACCCCTGCGCTGCGTGGCGTATCGGCCCACCAGACATCTTTCATGTGGACGTGGTAGATGCGGTCGCTGAGTCGTTCAAGGAAGGCGACGTAATCCACGCCTTGGTATCCGAGGTGGCTTGGGTCGTAATTGAACCCGAAGGTTTCCCTATCGTTGAGTGCTTCAATTGCGCGTTCGGCTGTGACAATGTCGAAGGCTATTTCGGTTGGGTGTACCTCTAATCCGAACCTGACTCCGACTTCATCGAATACATCAAATATGGGGTTCCATCGGTTGGCGAAATCTTCAAAACCGGCATCAATTTGTGCGGGTTCATTGGGTGGGAACGAGTAGAGCAGGTGCCAGATAGAGCTGCCGGTGAACCCGTTGACGACGTTGACACCGAGTTTTGCGGCGGCGCGTGCGGTGTTTTTCATCTCTTCAGCGGCACGTTGTCGGACTCCTTCAGGTTCTCCATCTCCCCATAAGGCTTCGGATATAATGCCTTGGTGCCGGCTGTCGATATTATCGCAGACGGCTTGTCCGGCGAGGTGATTGCTAATTGCCCAGACTTTGAGTCCGTATTTTGCGAGCAATTCGTGTCGGCCTTTGCAATAATTATCGTCAGCGAGTGCCTTGTCTACTTCAAAATGGTCGCCCCAACATGCGAGTTCTAAGCCGTCGTATCCCCATTCGCTGGCTTTCAGGGCTAATTCTTCAAGTGTTAAATCTGCCCATTGCCCGGTAAACAGTGTGACAGGTCTTGCCATCTTACTCCTCCTAAAAGTATGGTATTATAGATTATGTTGCGAGATAGGTATGGCAGGATAGGTATTCTTTATCTCTCCTTTCAGGAAAGATAAGATTACCTTTTACCTGCCACCCATTGGGATTACCTTTTACTCGCCACCCACTGGGCGGGCGGTGTGTACCGTGCGTCTACCCATCGGCGTTTCAGTCCACTTTCGACCGCTGTGTTGATGAAATGCACGCCGCGTGTGCCGTCTTGGACGGTGGGGAAGTCGGTATCAAATTCGCCCGGTGCTTCGCCAGCGATTTTTGCGGCCATGGTGCGCGTAGCGTTGACGTAGATATTGGCGAAGGCTTCAATAAACGCCTCTGGATGCCCGAACGGAATGCGAGAATTGTGCTGTACGATTTCTGCGAGGTAGTCGTTTCCGCGTTTGTAGACGTGCTCGGGTCCATCGGGAAATCGGACATAGAGATAGTTTGGATTTTCTTGTTGCCATTCGAGTGATGCATCTGTGCCGTAGACGCGGATGCGGAGGTTGTTTTCTTCTCCCACAGAGATTTGGGAGGCGAAGAGTACGCCGCGAACGCCGTTTTCATAATGCACCAAGAGGTTCCCATCGTCTTCTAGGAGGCGTCCTTCCACAAAGGTTGTCATGTCGGCACAGACTTCTTCCATTTCAAGTCCGGTGATGTAGTGTGCTAAGTTTTCTGCGTGAGACCCGATATCCCCGATACATGATGAGGCACCTGCTTGCTCAGGATTAGTGCGCCAGACAGCTTGCTTTGCTCCTTCGTTTTCCAAAAAGGTGGCGAGCCAGCCTTGCGGGTATTCGACGACGATTTTGCGGAGAGTCCCGAGTTGCCCGTCTTGGATGAGTGCACGTGCTTGTTTAACCATCGGGTAACCGGTATAGTTATGCGTCAGCGCGAAGATTATATCGTGTTCGTTGACAAGGCGGCAGAGTTCCTCAGCATCGGCTACCGTTGTTGTCATCGGTTTATCGCAGACGACGTGAAAGCCTGCTTCGATGAAGGTTTTGGCGACATCAAAATGTACGTGATTTGGTGTGACAATGGAGACAAAGTCGATGCGTTCGCCTTCTGGGAGTTGGTTCTCTTTTTCCGCCATCTCCTTGTAAGAGCCGTAGACACGGTTTGCATCGAGGAAGAGTTCCGCGCCTTGCTGGCGAGATTTTTCAGGCGAGGATGAAAACGCGCCGGCGACCAGGTCGATTTCCCCATCGAGTGCAGCGGCTTTCCGATGAACGGCACCGATAAAGGCATCCGGACCGCCGCCCACCATCCCGTAACGGATTTTTCTACCAAGTGGCATATTGTTTATGTGCTCCTTTTTTGTGGTGTTTTTCGGATATACCGGGCGTTATCTCCGGTTATATGCATTATCTCATGTTTAATGAAATTTTTCAAGTCTTTTTTGCATGAAGGAGCCGGTCATTTCGTTTTTACGGAGTGTCCTTATAAAGAGGATGTGGGAGATTGGTTTTTCCTCCATTGGACGGATGTCTTTATAGAACGCTCTCACTAAGTCTTAATTGTGTGTGCTTTTCTTCATCCGGGGTGCAGGACATAGCAGCTTCAGGAAATGGCGTAAAATTGGTGACAAGTGCCTCTAACATCGGTTTTCTATTAGATTCTTTCGCGCCGACATGATAAAAATGTTCCTGAGTTATGATATGAAATCCTGACCAGAGCCTCGGAATGGCTCGGTTTTCCCGGTGTTGGTTGCTGTACCACGTGGATAAAACGAACTGTGCTTTTGTGGTTTTCAGTGCTTTATAGAGTTGTGTTTCGTCCGCTTCACTCCAAATGTTGAAATAGTCAGTATGTCGTCCGGCATAAGGCGGATCACAGTAAATCAAGTCTGCTGCTGTTGCACACGCCAAGGTTGTCCGGAAATCCTGCTGTACAAATGTCCAGTCGCTAAGGCTGGCAAGTTCAGAAACCGATTTAACTTGATTCACGATTTTGGTAACATAGGCCTTAGAAAACCGCTGTGGTTTGTGTCCGAAGGGGACATTAAAGTCACCTTTTCTGTTAAAACGAATGATGCCGTTGAAGCAGGCACGGTTTAAAAAAAGGAAATCCAGAGGAGCTTTGTGCGTGTTAAACCGTTGTCGGACTTCATAATAGAAATCCGCTCCGTGTTTGGCTAATTTGTTTCCCTCAGATTCAAGGAATTCGCGCACAAGAATTGGATTAATTGTACCGTTGTTTATCGCTTGATAGAAGGAAATAAGGTGTGGATTTGTGTCGGAGAATAGTGCTTGTGCTGGTTTTAAGTTAAACCCGACAACCCCGGAGCCCATAAAAGGTTCAATCCAGATGCCTTTTCGATTCCACTGAATTGTCTTTGCTATCCAAGGCACCAGTTTGGTTTTGATACCTTGACATTTTATAGGAGGAATAAGGATTTTCATTGTCATTTTACTGCTTACCGGAGAGAATGTGGGCTATCCGATTGATGCTGCCTATATAGGCAGTATTGCTGCTTACTCTTTTGTCAATTGAGTGTGAGTGATTTGACTAATTGACACAATCTCGCCTCTTCTAATAGCTCCTATAACTGCCGTTAGCATGCCGGATAATGAGGTCCTCCTTTTGTATTGGAAAGTAGCCCTAGGGGGGTAAATCCTCACCCTAGGGCTTTCAACTTTGTGTTTTGCATTCAGTTAGTATGAGGCCGGTTTGTGGGAAAAATAGGATGCGGGTTTATTGTTTCCCTTTCAAAGCGCCCCATGTCGTTGTAACTTTGCCGCTGGGTTCCACATCGGTTGTAGGCAGTTCCCCGACGGTTTTTCTGAAGTATACATCATCTTCAACGTCGTTGGGGCCGGCCCAAACCCAATATGCTGTTGAGTCCGGGTCTTTGAGGGTTTCGCGCATAGTGTCTGCGCCGAATCCCCAGATGCCTTCGCCGAATTGATCGAGTTGTGTGGCGTTATCCCAGCTGCTATCATCGAAATCGGATTGTTCCCAGCCATCGTTTCGTTCAGCGATGGGTGGACCGGCATCGGCCTTCCATGTTTCATCGGAGGGTATGTAGGTGCCGTCATCCAGTATGACATCAAATAGAGCACCTCCCCTTCCAGCTGCGCCGGGTTCTGCGTCGTGGACATAGACAGCAATCGTGGCGTAGCCGTCGGGCATATCGAATTCCGTAATGGAAGCTTCCTGCCAATTATCGCCTTCTGCGACTTTTTCGCCGTTGACGAAGCCTACCCAAGAATTATCTCCATTGATGCGGAGTGTTGCTGCCCATAGATTAAAATTAGCAATTGCTAACACTAAAATTGTAGAGATCAAGCCTTTTTTCATGATAAACAAATCTCCTTATTGTGAGTTGTGGCAGTTTGATTGTGTAAATCTACTGCGTCTCGTTTTTAATTCTCGCCCAGGTTGTAGCGAGTTTATCTTGCGGTTCAACTGGTAGGGTGCCGATGGCATAACGGAAATAGACATCGTCTTCTCCATCATTGGGTCCGCACCAAACCCAGTTTGCTTCACAATCCGGGTCTTTGAGAATTTGTTGCATCTGTGCGGCCCCGAATCCCCAGATTCCCTGTCCAAATTTCTCATAAATTTCGAGTTGATCTTCCCATTTGCTGTCATCAAAATCAACTTCTTCCCATCCGTCTTCCCTATCTGCGATAGGTTTTCCTGCATCGCAACGCCATCCTTCTTCACCCGTGCCGATGTAGTCCGGGTCGTCATCAAGTATGATATCAGCAAGGAAGCCGCCTCTGCCGGCTGCACCGGGTTCTGCGTCATGGACGTAGATAGCAATCATTGCAAAACCTTTGTCCAATTTGAATTCGCTAACGGTGGGTTGCTGCCAGTTTCCGTTTGCAGCGACTTCTTCGCCGTTGACAAACGCTACCCAGCTGTTATCACCGCTGATGCGTAAAGTGCCATTTTTAGGTTCGGCGTTGGCTGTCTGCGGCAGGAGTGTACTGGCTAACAAGAGCAGAATTGTAGAGTAGAGCATTAATCGGTTGTACATAAAAACCTCCATTTTGGTATTGTTTCTTACGGACTACGCTCGGCCTTCAAATTCGTTGTAGAGAGAGAGCAAACCCTCTGCAGTATTCTCATTGAAGGGGCAGCGCGCGTAAGGTTGATAAGGTTGAAATTGTGTTTTAAAATAGGAGACGATGTTATGCGGTTTGAGTTCGACCTCATCAGTGTCAAGTGCTTCGCGTAAGGCACAATAGGGTGGCCAGTTGCGGAGTTGTTGATAAAAGATGAGTTCGGCGTGTGAACCGGCTGTAACGTAAATTTCGCCGAGGGCTGTGAGCGCATAAGTGACGCGCCTGCCGACAGGCTGTTTTTCGACAAATCCCAAGATGGTTAAGTTATCTAACGCTTTGCGTACACCAGTATCTCCGGTTTTGCAGTTGCGTTCTTCTAACCATCGTCGGAGGATGCGTCGTGTTCGGTTTGGGCATGCGTGGACTGCTTCGGCTGCTAGTTTCATCGCACTATAGACACGGGCAGAGTAGTTTAAGAGCGAATCTTCCAGCTGCCATGCCTCCCATAGACTCAGTTTTGATTTTCTATCGGGAATGTAGTCTACCGTGTGTGTCTCTTGCAAGTATTGAAAATGCCCAGTACCGAATTGGGTTTGTGCGATATGGAGGAGCGGCAATCGCCGTATCCACTTCTCAAGTTCATCTGGAAAGCTGATAAATTCAGGGAATGTCTGAATCGGTTTGAACTGTGCCGGTAATTTGAGATGGAGTTGACTTCCGGTGTAGCTAACAATAGTGTCATCTTCAATTTCAAATGCCTCCAACAAGACAGATGCTTTTCCGGCAGCAATTCGCGATAAAACATGTGGACGCAACTCCGCCCAATCGATGAGTAAAATCTCGTGTTCTCTTTCGTGTCGTTGCCACTGTCGGACGGTTTGATCAAATCCGTTGAGTGAAACACAGACAATCCCTTTACATTCTAAGTCACGGGCCGCTTGCAATCGGCGTTTGATGTGCAAATCTCGAACGGATGCTGGCCGTTTCTCAAAGAATTTGGCTTCCAAGAGATAGCGGTTAGTGCCGTCCCACAAGATTCCGTCGCACTGATAGAGGGTACCTGAATTTCCGTAAATGCAGCTGGACCACTCTTGTACTTCTAAGTTTCGGACAGAGTTGTAGTAGCTGAGAATGAGGTGCTCGAAGGCGTTTCCGCGTTTTGAGGGTGATGCGGGCAGTGCGATTTTCGGTGCGCTCTCACCTTTTAGAACAAACGGGTGCTCGCCTTCTTTCAGTATGTTAAAAGCTGTGGGTTGTGCGTGTATATATGCCCATTTCATGATTTATGTCCGCTGGTTTAGTTTCCAGATTCAAACAGAGATGGAAAATGACGATACGGATCTGCTGGTTCGCGAAAGAGAATCTGCTGTCGCTGTGTGAGTTGAATGCCCTCTGGCGTTGCAACACGCCGTGATGTCCATGCAATATGTGAGATGCAGTATTTGTACAACAGTGACCGGCGTTGATGCTTTCCATTCCATGCGGCTGTTCCGTGCGTGAGTGCTTCAGTAAACAGAATAACAGAGCCGGCGGGTGCCTCGGGACTAACCACACATTCTGCTTTTTCAGGGGCTTCTGCGAGCTCTGGTGGCAGTTTAAAATTGCTTTTGTGGCTGCCGGGTATGCAGCAAAACCCGCCGGATTCGGGTCCGGTGTCGGCGAGGTTCCATGTCACAACCACGAATCCGTCGTGAATCTCGTTATTCCGGAAAGAGTAGTATTCGCCGGATTTGACTTTAGCAGTTGGAGAGGTTGCCCCGTAGTCGGCGTGCAGGTGTCCCCTAGGCATCCCTTCTCGCATGTACATCCCGTAGATTCTGTCGAGTCGGAAGCAGTCTCCTAATCGGAATTGAAGTATGGGCATAATCTTGGGATGATCGAGTAGGTCACAAAACGGTTTTCCCCATTGTAGAAATCCGGATCCGTCTGGGGCGCTGCCGAATCGTTGGACCTTTCCGGGCGTGGGCAGTTGTTGCTCGTCAATGTGGCGATTGAGTGCTGCGACCTCCTCTGGACTTAAGACATCTTTAATGACTAAGTATCCCTGCAAATCGAAGAGATATTCCTGCGTTAGTAGTGAACTCATGCGATGCTTCTCCTATTCTTCGCTGTTTCAAGTAATAGATTGCACAGTTGCTTATTGTAAAATAGTGTCCATCCATTTGCGTTAGAATTATATGGAAAACCGCTAAAAAACACAAATGATTTTTTAGCACTGCGCTATTTGAGTGCTAATTGTCCAGCGAGAGCTGCGACGAATTGATATGCAACACGTCCGGAACGTCCACTTGAGTTTGCTTCCCACTCCAAAGCAGTGCGATGTAATTTTTCCTTGGGCATGGCGAGTGCGTATTTTTGTGCGTAATGCGTGACAATCTGTAAATAGGTATCTTGCGAAATCTGGTAGAAAGGGATGCGTAACCCGAACCGGTCGCTGAGTGAGACTTTCTCTTCTGTTGCTTCGCGAGGATATAATTCATCTTCGTCGTTCTGTGGAAATTGGTTATCCTGTACTTGTCGTGGCATCAGGTGCCTGCGATTTGAGGTAGCGTAAATAATTACGTTGTCAGGACATGCGGAGATGCCGCCTTCCAGCATCGCTTTCAATTCGCGATATTCGGGTTCGTCTTGACTGAAAGCCAGATCGTCACAAAATAGGATGTAGCGTTCCGGGCGTTCCCACAAAAGTTCTGCGATGTCTTGCAGGTGTGCCAATCCTTGTTTGCCAATTCCGACCAGCCGTAAGCCTTTATGTGCGTAGCGTGCTAACATTGCTTTAACGAGAGAAGATTTGCCGGTGCCCCGATCGCCCCAGAGGAGGGCATGGTTAGTGGGGAGTTGTTGTAGAAACTGCCTGGTATTCATTTTTAACGCTGCAGATTGTGTTTCTATACCAATTAAGTCGGCACTATCAACAAGATGCGGATGTTTAACAGGAGTGAGGTGTCCTGTCCCGTTCTGCGTCCGCCAACGGAAAGCGATGTAATTGTCAAGGATTTCTTGTGTGTGTAAATGCGTTTGTTGACCATTCAAACGAGTGAGCAGGCTATCTGCTTTTTCAAGCAGTTGTGCAAAAAATGGCAGAACATCTTCGGGGTTCAATTTTTTTTCAGACATAATTTCCGGTTAACCACTGCTATCAGTTAGATTCAAGCTCTGTTTTAGCCCTTCAGTCAGTTCAAAGTCTCTGACAATTCTATTTCGTAGATGTATGCCGCGGCATTTGATACTCAACGCGAGCCTGAGGCCTCCTGCAAGCAGCTGCTGTGCAGTTCTGCTAAAAAGCATTGTGTCCTCCATTGCGATTAAGCATCTTGTGACATCTGCTCGTTAGAATATAGGATAGTTTACCAAATGTGAAGGAAATTTGTCAACCCAAATTTTCGGTTTGGAAATGCCCGATAAAGGGCAGTGTGTTAAATGGATTGCCCGTTTTTGTGCAGATTCAAGGCAGAGTTTACGGAATTCTCTCAAGAAATTCGCTTTGAGCCACTGCGTGTCGGTATATCCAGCGTTTCTCGGTATTGGCATATAAATTGCTCAAATTCCATAAAAATTCATATTGTAATGGATGTTCCAAGGGGGCATTTAATGAAAGAAACACTATTTTTCGTACTAACGTTTCTATTTTTAGGAGCCACTAGTTTGGCACAAGATTATACACGAATGAGTCTTCCTGACGGGGCTAAAGCGCGCATCGGCAAAGCATCTATCATTGATGTTAAATATTCTTCCGATGGCACGCGGCTCGCGGTAGCGAGTACAATCGGCGTTTGGTTGTATGATACAAACAGATACCGCGAAATCGCTCTGCTTTCGGGGCACACGTGGGAGATAAGTGCAATGACGTTCTCTCCAGATGAAAACGTGCTTGCTACTGCGAGTTATGATGATCCTGTTCGGTTATGGGATACCCAGACCGGTGAGCTTCGTACTGTGCTGCCAGGGTACGTTAGCTTGGTTGAGGGCTTGGCGTTTTCTCCGGATGGTAATATACTCGCGATAGCGAATGAGCAAGAAATCTTCTTGTGGGATGTAGAAACGGTGGAACGGCAGGCTGTTCTTCAAGCGCCTGCGGGACGTATTATTGCACTGACGTTTTCTTCGGATGGCAAAACTTTGGTGAGTGCCAGCTTGGGTGAAACGATTCAGATATGGGATGTTGATACGGCAAAACTCCTGGCGACTTATGAAATAAGCTTAGGTAATTTCTCACAGGCCGTCTTGTCAAAGGAGAATAGAATCCTGGCTAGTGTTATTTGGAATGACAGAAGGATTAAATTGTGGGACATTCATACCGGACAGCTTCGTGCTACACTAAGCGGGCATAAGTATCGGATTGATTCTCTGGCATTCTCACCAGACGGTACTATGTTCGCGAGTGGAGGTGCTGGCTGGGATAATGCGGCGCGCCAAAATTTGGGGGAGATTCTGTTGTGGAATGCCTCGACCGGAGAACTCCGTAAAACCTTCACAATACCGACAGTGACAATTAAAGCAGTGACATTCTCACCCGATGGAAAGACGTTGGTAAGTGCAAGTTCAGATAAGATTTGGCTTTGGGAGATGCAGACGGGTGCGCTGCAAGGGACAGTAGAAGGGTATACGCGGGGTGCAGACGCAATAGCATTTTCCCCGGATGGCGAAACCCTTGCGAGCGGAAGTGGAAACGAGGTCCGGTTGTGGGATGCACAGACAGGTGAACATCGTGCTAAACTCGCGGAGCATTGGCTCGTTGTCAAGTCCTTGGCCTTTTCACCGGATGGTGAGTTACTTGCGAGTGGGAGTGGAGAAGAAGCGATCATTTCACATGTTGAGACTGGGCGACAGCCTAAGTGGCTGAGTTTGAGAAGCAACTGGTCGACTCCTGTCGCGTTTTCACCAGATGGTAAAACGCTCGCGATTCGGCGGTTTAGCGGTTCAATTTGGTTGCGGGATCGAGATACTGGAGAATTGCAGCGTGCCCTCGGGGGAAAGGAGTATTACGTTGAGGTGCAAGCATTTTCCCCGGACGGAAAAACGCTGGCGACTGCAGGTTCAGATGGCGAGATTTGGTTATGGAATGTAAAGACGGGTGAACTCCAAGATACACTCTTAGGAAATACGGATAGGATTTATAGTTTAGCCTTCTCGCCGGACGGAAAAATGCTGGCGAGTACAGGACGAAATGAAACGATTCGGTTGTGGGATGCAGAGACGGGCAGACTCCGGGAGGTTCTTAGTGGGCATAGAGCGCCTGTATACGCTATAGCATTTTCGCCAGATGGCTGCCTACTTGCGAGTGGGAGTGGCGATGCTACGATTCGATTGTGGGATGTCGATTCTCGGTGCTATCGTGCAACACTCTTAGGACACTCAGATGGTGTCTCCGCTCTGGCATTTTCGCCAGATGGCCGTACGCTTTCAAGTGGTAGTTGGGACGGTAGCATTTTATTATGGGAATTACCCCTATCTCCTTCTGCTTTCGTCAGTATTACGCCTTCCGTTATGGAGGCACCACCGGTTGAAGAGCAGATACAGGTTAATGTTGACATTCGCGGTGGGCAAAGCGTTCGCGGGTATGAGTTGACCGTGGCGTTTGATAGTAGTGCACTCCGCTATGTTTCCGCAATTAACGGGGACTACCTGCCTGGTAATTGTTTTTTTGTACCACCGATCGTGCGGCAAAATCGCGTCACGGTTGTTGCAACTTCGCCAAACGGAGTTGGTGATGGTGATGGGACTCTCGCAACCCTCACGTTTGAGGTTGTTGCACGTAAAACCTCAAACATCGTTCTCTTTGAGGTAATGCTCTCTGATAGTAGTGGGGAAGCCTTACCGATATTCGTTAAAAGCGGGTGGATGACTGAGCCGCGATGGGATGTTAACTTTGATGGGTACGTGAATATCCAAGATTTAGCACTTGTTGCGTCGCGTTTCGGGCGGGCTGACTTCACTGAGTCAGATATCAATGGTGATGGTGTCGTTGATATAGCGGACCTGGTGCTGGTTGCGAGTGGATTGGATGCGGCTGCGGGCGCGCCTTCACAAAAGCAGATACAGATAATCCGTAGTATCAATCCTACTGAAATCGAAAGGTGGATTCGTTTGGCACGACAATATGACGGTAGGGAAAAAGCCGAGCCGATGTTTCAGCAAGGGGTTGCTGTGCTTGGAAAATTGTTAGCCATCTTGACGACGACAAAAGCAACAGTTCCCACTCAAACGGTTCTATTCCCAAACTACCCTAATCCGTTTAATCCGGAGACGTGGATAGCGTATCAATTAGCAGAGGCAGCGGATGTGACGCTGACTATTTACGATGTGAACGGAAAGGTAGTGAGGAGATTGATACGTGGGCATCAGCTTGCAGGCATGTATTACAAACGAGGACGTGCGGCGTATTGGAATGGACGAAATGCTTTCGGTGAGCGTGTCGCAAGTGGTCTCTATTTTTATACGTTAACAGCAGGAGAGTTCACTGCTACTCGGCGAATGTTGATTAGAAAGTGAAATACTATGGATTTACCGGTGCGAACCGAGCATCTTTCCCACCCACGGGGTAGTTGATTGACCAGATTAACTAGCCCGGTGTTGACGTTAAATCAGGCAATGTTGTAAATATCTCATATTGGCAAAAATGCGCCAACCCAAATTTATGATTCTCAATCAGATTCCCATATCTGTTCTGGTGCGTTTGCACGGTAGTTGACGGTACGTGCAAGCATGAATAACAGATCTGAAAGGCGATTGAGGCTCCGGAGTAACTCAGGATTCAGATGCGCTTTGTTGGCTATTTCGACGACGGCACGTTCGCTTCTGCGGCAGACGGTACGTGCAATGTGTAAAACAGCACCGCCGGGGCATCCTCCGGGTAAAATGAAATGCGTGAGGGGTGGGAGTTCCGCTGAGAGTTTGTCAATGGCGTGCTCCATCTCGGTTGTGAAGTGCTCTGAGATACGCAATTCGGCTGATTTTGAATGAGAGTCGGGTGTTGCTAAATCAGCGCCGAGTGCGAAGAGATGGTTCTGAATTCGGTTCAGTAGCGCGTTCACTTCATCATCGTCAATAAGAGATTGCGCGTAACCGATATAAGCATTCAATTCGTCGACTGCGCCGATCGCGTGAATTCGCAGTGCATCTTTTCGGATTCGCGTGCCGCCGTAGAGGGCAGTGTCACCAGAATCGCCAAATTTAGTGTAGATTTTCATATCTATTTATTTTATACTATCTGGGCAGCAGACTGCAAGTTAATCCTAATATAGAGAAGAAAAGGAGCAATACGAATTATGGGGGCTGTCATTGATAACGTCAACGTCGTCGATCTTCGTGTGCCGACATCCGATACGTTGTTAGGTTCCGATCCATTTCATAAAAAACCGAATTATTCTGCGGTGCTAACAACGTTGAAGACTGACACTGGGCTTAGAGGGATTTCGGTAGCGTTTACTGCAGGTGCTGGCAATGACTGGATTGCCTACGGTGTCAAAGATCTTGCGCAGCTGGTTATCGGAATGGATATTGACACGTTCATCGCCGATCCGGGGGCGTTTCACAAACTCCTGATAGACCATCATCAACTGCGTTGGCTCGCTGATGGTGTGAATCGGATGGCGGTTGGAAGTCTTGTGAATGCGATGTGGGACCTCTGGGCAAAACAGTTGGGGAAACCGATGTGGAAATTGCTGGTTGACCTGCGCCCGGAACAAATTGTGCAGAGCATTGATTGGCGGTATCTGCGCGATGCGTTGACTCCGGATGAAGCGTTGGCGCTCTTGCATGCAAATTTGGAGCGTCGCCATGAACGTGAACGGGTGCTTTGTGAACACGGTCCCAAAGCCTACTCCACTGCCGGTTGGCTTGGACTCACCGATGCCCAAATTATTGAGACGGTCAATCAGGTCAAAGCAGTCGGTTTTGATTGCTTCAAGATGAAGGTAGGACAAGATTTGGCCTTTGATAAGAAGCGACTCACTTTTATCCGAGAAGCGATTGGGCAAGGGGCACGCTTAATGCTGGACGCAAACCAGATTTGGGGTGTGGATGAGGCTATCGTGTATATGGAAGAATTGACGCGGTTTAATCCGACGTGGATTGAAGAGCCCACGGCGCGTGATGATGTGCTTGGATTCGTGAAAATTGCACGTGCGTTAGCACCACACGGAATCGGGGTGGCAGCCGGTGAACAGGTGCCTTCATCTGTTATTTTTAAGCAGCTGCTCACGAGTGGTGGTATCCAATATTGTCAGATCGATGCGACGCGCTTGGGTGGTGTCAACGACGTTTTGGCTGTTATCTTAATCGCCGCAAAGTTTAACGTTCCGGTATGTCCACACGGTGGCGGTATCGGATTATGCAATATGATTCAGCATTATGCTATGTGGGATCAGATTTGTGTCGCAGGGCATTCGGATACGCAGCTAGTAGAGTATCTCAACTTTCTCCAGGACGCGGTTTTCCTTCACCCGATTCAGGTTCGCGACGGTGCGTATATCGCGCCGACAGTACCCGGCTGGGGGCTTGAGATGCATGAAGACTTTATTGAAACACACACTTATCCGACAGGTTCAGTCTGGCAAGGCAGAGAGGCAGCTGGGGGTGTGACGTTTCTGGCATAATTGTCTCAATATCTTAGTGTCTGCGACTCATACAGAGTGCTGCGATTGTAAAAAACTGAATGAATCTTTTCATGATTGACTTTACTTCTTCCTGCTCTGAAAAAGAGGTCTGATTGCCCTACTCTTCTGAAGGTTTCAACTGTTTCTTGATATCTGCCAACGTGTCGTGAATAGCGAAGAGAATAATCAAGAGTTCACAAAAGAGACGTAGAGCAATTGGACCAAAAATAAGACACCCAATTCCGAGAAAGGTCATATTTATAGCATCTATATGGTCTTCGCTGCCAAATCCGATATTGATTAGAGCGATACCTGCGAGGATACAGATAATAACCCCGGTCCAAAACAGAATTGGGATAATTGGCGTAATCAGTTTCTTGAGTTTTAGAAAATCTTTCATGTTCAGTTTCGCCTATCTAATATTTGTGAAATTTAGGATCTGTTTTTGGCAGTTTCTGCGCGTTCTTGATATTCGGCTGCCCCCGCTGCGATCCACGCCCCAATGCCCGTCATGAGGAATTGAACGCCTGCGTTGACGTATTTTTCAACGGTGGCGTTAGTTGTAAGGGTACCTGCGACGCGTCCGGCGGCTTGGATACGTGCCAAGGCAGCATCGATGGTGGTTTGAACGTCCGGGTGTGTATAGTTGCCGATGTATCCCATAGAGGTGGCTAAATCCGATGGCGCAACGAAGAATACGTCGATGTGTTCTACCGTTAGAATTTCGTCCAAGTTGTTGATAGCGGTGATGTCTTCAATTAAGACGACGAGAAGCGTCTGTGAATTGGCCACGTCAAAATAGTTGTCTACCCCGTAGCCTTGTCTGCTGGTAAACATCCCGCGGTGTCCAATGGGTGCGAATTTGCCTCCGGAGACGACGTTTTGTGCTTCGGCTTTGGTATTGACATGCGGTACGGCGATGCCCATCGCGCCGCAGTCCAGGGTTCGGTAGATGAGCCCTTGGTCGTTCCGGTTGACGCGGACGAGGGATGTCATTGCCCAGAGATCGCAGGCACGCGTCAGATCTCCGATTTGCGCAGCATCGACCTTGCCGTGTTCGCCTTCCAGCCACACGCCGTCAAATCCGAGGGGTCCGAGAGCATCTATATCATCAGAGCTCGTCAATCCGGAGACGACGTACGCGAGTTTTCCGTCTGCCAATTTCTGCTTGATTCGATTGGGTCGCAGTGTTGCCACTATGTTTCTCCTATTAGGTCGCTGGTTTTGAAGTCTAGGGTAACATGAATCGCAAATGTTGTCCACTTAAATCCGCTTATTCGTCTTGATCGGTTTCATCATCTTCAGGTTGCCCCTCTGTAAAAATTACTTATCGCGACCGCTTATCAGATGTTTATGCAGGTGTCTCTGTTGTTCTTTCGCCCTCTGATTCTTGTGCTATCCATGCTTTCAAATGTGAGCGTGAGATACTAATCGTCCATATCCCCGTCGCATCAGACTTTTTAGCGTTCCAGCCTTTCGCCCGCATCCTCTTTTTAAGTAGAGTATCCGGCTGTGTGCCTTGACTATGCCAATATTCCCATAAACCCCCAATCTCTTTGTTCCCACGCGCAACGAGGACTTCTTCACCATCTATTATCTCTGGTTTGAGTGTGGCACCTTCATACGTTACAGCACCCCCACGTACTGGCTTAGAGACGATATTGAACTTGGGAGCAGGAAGCGAGTCCCCGATTTGCAACAACTCAATTTCCACACCGAAGAACCGAAGATCTTCTCCTGTGATTCTATTCAGCCAATCAAGGGCAGCGCGATGTCCATCCCTGAATTTCTTTGCGATCCAAATGATAGTCGCTGCCTCCAGCCCTGCGGCCTCCAGCCCTGCGGCATACGTCAGGATCTGTCCAAGGTGCTTGTGGTTTGTCTTATCTAACTGATTCTCTATGAGCACGCGTGAACCGTCCACTGTATTCCGGCAGACGAGATCTGCGCGGAAATCTCCGATGTCTATCTCTTGTGCCTCTAGTTCAAATTCCATGTTCAAGGTTCTAGCGAGGAAAGATAGGTTCTCTTCCTCTGCTAACCAAGGTGTGAAGTGACCAGGTTCTGTTTTCCAAATTCCTTGTAAGTCAACAGATTTAAGGCGGCTAATTTCTTTATGCATTTAGTGCTGCTCCTTTGTTAAAAGCGGCGTTTTGCGGATTCCACTTGATCCAAGTGGCATTTTTTATACTTCTTGCCACTACCACAAGGACATAGGTCATTTCTGCCAGGGTTATCCTCCACAAAATTGACAATTTCAGCGCGGTACTCTTTGATCCCTTCGGCACCATGCGAGTATTCTTCCCAAAGGTTATTTCTGCTAGCCTCAATGCCGAATTTCTCTACATAAGAAAGACGATAAAAAAATGGAATTACAAATTCGTTAATAAAAGGTTTAATTCTAAAAACTCGGTTATCCGGGCATTTAATGCCTAGACAACAAGTGTTATCCACTGAATTGATGTGCAAATCAATGATGTCAATGTTGCATTTTTGAGCGATTTTCTGGTGCCGCCCACCAACTTCATAGACTTTTGGCCATCCATTCGCATCAGTACACCCCAAGCAAATCTCAATTTCAAAAACATCGCGAATCAAAAAGTCTGTTTCTTTGTCAACATTAACAATTATCAATTTTCCTAATTCGTTATTGTATGTGGCACAAAAATCAAGTTCTCCGACTATTTTTTCGGAGGGTGCCTCATAGTATAGGTTTGGAAAAAGCAAATCTAACCATTCTATCTCGCTAGTATTTATCTTCATCACAAAAATTACCGTGCGTAGGGCTTCGCAGGGGTGACTATGATTGGTGCAGCCCCCTTGTTTCTGTTATTATTTTTAAGTTCTCCGAAATTGTCACCAAACAATTCTCTCCACTTCCTAACACTAGTATTATGGTCCTTAGCTTCAAATGCTTTGTTTATCTTATCGTTATAAAGGTCAAACATGTCCCGAAAATTGCGATATTTATCTTGATCCCAATGCCGAGTGAAGTTTTCTGTCAGAAGCACCGGATTGCATATTTTCGGCACTAACACATTATCCTGCAAGAAAAAGTTAATCCGATTTGAAACCGTTTTTAAGGCCGTCGGGATGTCTGTAAAACCTTCACTATCTTCATCACTGGTAACAACAGTGTTGCCAATGAGTGTGGTTAGGAGGATTGATTTTACTGAAAAGTTACCTTTGTGGTCTCGCAGATATTTTAACAATCGCGTAACCCGTCTTAGATGTCCATCAGTAATCTTCGTTTTCGCGTTAAACCAATCTCTATATCCGATGCCATCAGTGACTTCAAACTTATTTTTCTTGTTATTGCAGATATAATATTCTTCCTCAAGCGTAATGCAAGAAACTAAATCTAAGTGGAAGTCTCCGGCATAATCGATATAAACGCACCGAGTTTTTCTATGTACCTTATCCTCATATTTTTTATTTTCTCGCAAACAGTCGTAAACAGCGTTTATATAGTCCTTAGGTCCTTTGTTCTTATCTTTTTTTATATATAACAACATGTCAGCATCGTACTCTCGATTCCCAACAGGTTTGATGATTGTCTGCAAACCGTAAGAACCTTGTCGTTCCGTTTTTTCATACCCATCTAAATTCCCACGGAGGTAAGTTTCCACCGCTGCGGAACTATCATTTAACCTTTGCAATCGCGTTTCATTGAGATTAACTTCGGTAGAGAGAAACTCTTGAAAATACTTGATATGTTTCATGGACTTTTATCTCCTATTCCAATAAATGATTTAATTTTGTCGGCATCTTTCACAAAATCTGCATCTGCGGATGCTTTTAGGTGACCTAAATGTTTTATGTCATCCAACTCCGAATTCTCTATCAAAGGGTCTACGCGCAAGTAGTTCTCCTTTAAGAGAAGCTGAACCATATTTTTTGATGCTTGAGACTGCATCGCTAAAATGTATAAGATAATTTTTTTCCGTTCCCATCCGGTAAGAAACCCCCAATTTCGTTTTTGGGTATATATGTTTTTTGAAGATCCGGTTCCGATAGATAGCATCCGAATCTGATCGATGTTCTTCTTGAATTTTGAGATTGCTTCTGTTAAGGAAACTATTGACGGATTATTTGCCCATAATCCTCCATCAGTTAGCAGTGTATCATCGACCTTTACTGGGTCAAAGAAAGTGGGAGCAGCACATGAGGCGAGGATCGCGTCTCTCAAAAGTACATGCGGATCCCTACAGTAAGGTAAACCAAGTTGTTTCAGATACTCTGATTTAAAAACGTAAACCTCACCAGTGCTTAAATTCGTGCTCATTATCATGAGTGGTTTTGAAATCCCACCAAGCGTCACTGAGGAAAAATACTTATCAAGCACTTTATGAAGAGACTTTTCTAAATACTTACTACGAATCCAGGGATGACGGTACCACTTTTTTCGGAAGATACGTGGACCCTCCGCCTCAAAGAGTTGGACTATCTTTTTCATAGGAATGCCAATGGCAGCTGCACCAGCAATAATGGAACCTGTGCTCGTACCAGCAATGAGATTGAAACAATCTTTGATCTGAGTATCAAAAGATTTCTCCATTTTAGCCAGAATTTGGGCAGAATATATACCTCGAGTCCCTCCACCATCAAGTGAGAGAATACGAAACGTTTCTTCATTGTTCATTGAACGGTGCTCCCTAAGGTAATCTGCTAGAGATTACAATTCATATCAATAATATATTTCCAGCGAAGTTAATCAACTATTTCAGCGCGCATAGATAACCTTCTCATCAAGAACGCTTAACGCTTTCTGCTCCAAGTTATATGCCTCAGTCCGTTTCCGATAATAATAGAATTCTTTTGTACAATGATGCAGGTCGTAGCGTTGCGATTTTGCAAGAATAATTATATCACAGCAGTAAATTAATATCAAGGAATTTTGACAGTGGGTAATTTGCGATTGACTATTACAGATTAATAAACCTCTGAATTTTTTCGGCTTCCGTCTTAAAATCGCGATCGGCGAGGTGCTTCAATTCAGCCAGCTGACTAACATCATCTAACTCCCAAAAGTGTATGATGGAGTTAATTCGGAGGTATCTCTCTTTTAGCAGACGTTGTGCCATCTCTGCGGTTGCCTGCGATTGCACGCTCAAGACGTAAGATGTGATTTTCTGCCCGCCCCATCCGGTGATGAAACCCCAATTCCGTCTGTTGCGATACATGTTTTGCGAGTGCCCGGTTCCGATCGAAAGAATCTTGATTTTTTCAATTTCTTGTCCGAGCGTTGATATCGCCTCGGTCAACGCTGCGATGGCGGGATTATTTGCCCAGAAACTTCCGTCTGCGAGTAAGGCTTTGCCCATGAGGTTCGGGTCAAAAAAGGTGGGTGCGGCACAGGATGCGAGCACAGCTTGTCGCAACGTCACATTCCTATGAGTTCCGTCTGGGCTGTCTTGGCTGGCGTGTTGCGGTGGCGGGCTCTTCCCCTGTTTTTCCAAATAATTGGATCTAAAAAGATAGCTTCCGCCGGTGCTTAGATCCGAGCAGGTTATCATGAGAGGTTTTGAGATTTGGTTGAGGGCTATTGCTGGCAAGTGTGCGGCGAGCGGTTTTTCAAGTTGTCTTTTTGAGTATCTGCTGAAGAGTAGGGGGTGGCGATACCATTTTTTCCGAAAGATGTGTGGACCTTCCGTCTCAAAGAGTTGTACTATCTTTGACATGGGGATGCCGGTGGCGGCTGCGCCACCGATAATTGCGCCGGCACTGGTGCCGGCAATAAAATCGAAGAGTTCTTGAGCGGCAACATGATATTTCTGTTCAAGGTTGGCAAGCAATTGGGCGGCATAAATGCCGCGAATGCCGCCGCCGTCGATGGATAGAATATAAAAAACTTTTTCTTCTCGGGTTGGCGTGTTATCTGGTATCGGTGAAAGTTTGCGATCTTCGCTCATAATTCTATATTATAACACAGAACCGTAAATTGTGCGAATCGTGGTGGGGGCTCGTTTCTAAGGGAGGCGATAAATTGTTCTAAGATGAATTTTGTTGATTGCGTGCACAAAGCACGCGCATAAGAGTAGAGGATATCCGCCTGATAAAGCAGGTAAAAAAACGGAAAACCCAGCCGTTTGAGCCCGTGACCTCCCTTGTCAGACGGAAGATTTTGTGCCTTTTCTGCAATGGCCGGTAGAAACGAGAGAGATAAAACTAAATTCACATAGTTCAATAAGACGCACTCTTGACATAAAATGCTGATTTTTGCTAATATGTATCTAAACCACTTGGAGTTGAAGGAGAATAAAAGATGGATCGGAGAGATTTTATAATCAGAGGTGGGACGGCATTGACGGGCTTGTTGTTTGCGACTTCGCCGTTAGGTCTTTATGCAGCACACCACGAAAGCCATACATTGCCGAAGCTGCCTTATGGTTACGATGCTCTAGAGCCGCACATTGACAAGCGGACGATGGAGATTCATCACGGGAAACACCATCAAGGGTATGTCAATAAACTAAACGCAGCACTTGACGGTAACGATGACTTGATGCAGATGTCGGTTGAGGCGCTGCTTCGGAATATAGAAAAAGTGCCGAAGGCTATCCGCCAGGGTGTTATCAATAGCGGTGGAGGCCACGCGAATCATTCGCTTTTCTGGAGCATTATGAGTCCGAACGGCAGTAAGCCGATGGGAAAAGTGGCGGAGGCCATCCAAACTACGTTTGGTTCTATTGATGCCGCAAATGAGATGTTCACCAAAGCGGCCACAACGCGCTTCGGATCTGGATGGGCGTGGCTCGTCGTTGATGATAAGAAGCATTTGCAGATATATTCGACGGGCAATCAGGATAGTCCGTTGATGGCGGGACATACGCCGATTCTCGGGCTTGATGTTTGGGAGCATGCCTATTACCTGAAATATCAGAATCGGCGTGCGGATTACGTGAAAGCGTGGGGGAACGTTGTCAATTGGGAAGCGGTGAATGCTAACTACCTTACGGCAATGAATGGATAGTATAAGGAGTTACCATGGAGCGGAGAGATTTTCTAAAACAGAGCGGACTAACGTTTACAGGTCTGTTGCTGAGTCCGTGGGCGGTTTATGCGTTTCCTCGCCTTGAGGGTGAATTGCTGATTCCATTTTTAGACCCGCCGCCGGAACCGCCGTCAAAGCGCGGACTGCTTGATTGGGAACAACTCAATTCTTTTATCACGCCGAACGATAAATTCTTCAATGTTTCGCATTACGGTAAGCCAGAGGTTGACTTGGCGACGTGGCAGTTGGAGGTGAGCGGTTTGGTTGAAAACCCGTTGATGCTTACACTTGAAGAGATTAAAGCCCGTGCGCGGCAAGAGGTAACGTTTACATTGGAATGCTCGGGGAATCACGGTTTTCCGACTTTTACCGGTGCGATTGGGAATGCGAAGTGGGCGGGTACACCGCTCGCGCCAATTCTGAAGGAGGCAGGTATTCAAAAAAACGGGATTGAGGTGATTTTCTTTGGGCATGATGCTGGAGAAGAAGAACGGCGCGGCATGAAGATGCCCCAGAATTTCGCCCGCAGTCTGTCCGTTCAAGATGCATTAGCGGAGACGAATTTGCTCTGCTATGAGATGAACGGTGAACCGTTGCCCCAAGCGAATGGCGCGCCTTTACGCTTGATCGCCCCCGGCTGGTACGGTATTGCTTGTGTGAAGTGGCTCAAACGGATTGAAGTGCGAGATACGCGGTTTATGGGACGCTTCATGGGGCGAGACTATGTGACAATTCGCGAAGAAAAACGTGCCGATGGCGAATCAGTGTGGATGGAAACCTCAGTTGGACGAACGCAGTTAAAATCCGTCGTGGCAAAGGTGACGCGCACCGGTGAGCAATATCGCATCTACGGTGCGGCGTGGGGCACGCCGATTGATAAGGTAGAGGTGAGCATTGATAGCGGGGCGTGGCAGAGAGCTACGATAGAGACAACCGAATCGGCTGAATTCGCGTGGAAAATCTGGCACCTCAATTGGGAAAATCCATCAAAGGGTGAACATACCGTCGTCTCAAGGGCTATTGATACGCTGGGGAATATTCAACCGGCAGCGGATTCGCCGCATATCATTGGCAAACGGACTTATTGGGAAAGCAACGGACAGATTGTGCGTCGGATTCATATTGAATAGCAGAGGGAGCACGGTTTACTCAGCACTTTCTTCATTTAGTTCATTTAGATTGTATAGGAGAGTCTATCTCTATGTCAGGACGTGTTACGATTACTGAACAACAGAAACAGCAGTACCGGGAAGAGGGTTATTTTATTTTAGAAAATGTTATTCCGGATTCGTTATTGGGGCTGCTGCGTGGCGAATGTGGAACTTTTATCAGCCAGATGGATGCTGAGATGGATAGGCTGAAGACGGATGTTCTCGGCATCAACCATCGTGACAAGCGATATTTTGTGTCAAACTGTTTCAGGAAGCAGCCGAAACTTCGGGAATTCTTGTTCAGCGAATTGATGGCGGAGATATGCCGTGCGACCTTAGGCGATACGGCGTATCTATTCTGGGAGCAATACGTTGTGAAAGGGGCAGAAGCGGGGATGAAGTTTAACTGGCATCAGGACTCCGGATATGTCGGCTATCCGGACCACAAACCTTATTTAACGTGTTGGTGCGCGCTTGACGATATGTCTGAAGAGAATGGGACAGTCTACGTGATGCCGTTCTCTCAGATCGGCATCCGTTCTTGGGTGAGGCACATCCGAGAAAAGGGCAGCAACGATATGGTCGGGTATTTCGGGCGAGAAAAAGGCGTACCGGCTATCGTGCCAGCAGGGAGCATCGTTGCGTTTACGAGCATTAATTTCCACTGTAGCGGTACAAATCGCTCTAATCAGCTGCGCCGCGCTTACCTTGCGCAGTATTCGGCGGAGCCGCTGCTGTCCCACGATGGTAGCCGTTTGTGGGGCAATGCAGAGCCGTTGTTACGTGCGGGGAAGTCGGCTGTAGGAGAACCTCCTCCGGAGATTGTGTCTCGGTTTGATTGAGTTCTCAGCATCTTACAAAAACCTGTCCTTCATTGCAAGATTGTTGGGCAGGTTTTTATTTTTTTTAGGGGCTAGCTAAGCAGAAAGAGAAAAGCAGTAACCATGACAATTCAAGAATTCCAAAAACAGATTGAAACTATCTATTACGAGCGCGATGCGGAGCGCGGGGTACCACTCACCTTTACATGGTTCGTTGAGGAAGTTGGGGAATTGGCAAAGGAAATTCGCAAAGCACCACGAGATATAGAGCGGCTTCGTGAAGAGTTTGCCGATGTGTTTGCTTGGCTTGCGACGTTAGCGAGTCTATTAGAGATAGAGTTAGCGGAGGCGGCCCAAATCTATGCCGACGGCTGCCCGAAGTGCAAAGTTACACCTTGTGCTTGTTAGTGAATGGTGTGGAAGGTGCCCCGATGTAGGGCATCAGGCGGGAATTGAGACGCAAAAAAAGCCTTCGTTGCCATTCTTGTCAGGGACGAGTGAAGACTAGCACCTCTGTCACCCTTGTGGCGAAGCAGGTTCGGACGTTCGCGCCTATAAAAAGATTGTAATGCCCCTTTATTCCTAAGCTGAGTTGGAACTCAGAAACCGCTCAAAATTCCGACCAAACAGGTTGGCGACATCCCGTTCAATTTCCTCTGAAGTGACTGTCCATCCGGAATCCAGCAGATTTTGATATTTCTCTACGAGAACGTCTGCGATAATCTGGCGGGAATGCTTCCACTTATAGATGAGCTGATCTAAGATGCGGGCATCAGAATGCTGCGGGATCACGCTCAAACCTAGCAATTCGATCCGTTCGCGGGTAATTTCCTCTATGATGCTAGGATTGTTCATGAACCACCAACATCCGAATATCATGAGGTTTTTGAATTTTCTGCCGATAACGCACAATTCATGCTGGTTTTCACGGGAGAGGAGTGTGACGAGGAATTTGTTATCGGGATTGTCGCGGAGAAGCGCTTCCAGACTGGTTAGATCAGCTTTACCGGTGCCGTCGCCTGCCATTTTCAGCAGGGGGTTGACGGCACGTTTGACCCCAATCATCAGGGCAAAAGGTACATTAAATTCGCGGGATACCGGCAAAATGCAGTTATCAAAAAGCCGTCCGAGAATGCCCGGGTGTGGATATTGGAAATCAGGTGGAAGCGAGACAGCCATGTATTTAGGCTGCATCCGTTGGATCCAGTTCTCTAAGAATCGGCGGACTTCCTTATATGATTTCTCGCAAGAGAGCTGGGCATCAACCTCGTAACCGAGACTGCACAGGTGTTGATAGGCTGTCTCTTGGTAGTTGTTGATGAGTACATCCATCCTGAGAGCGGCTTGGAAGCGTGGATCCTCGGTGTCTGGAGATGCCCATACAGGTGCCTCTGCTGCGTCGAACGGGTCATTTGTCATCACAACCTGCTTGACTTTTGCACGTTCAAATACGGTGTCAATAAAGGCTTCAACGGTGGTATCAGCAAAGTAATTGCGATAGTCGTGAAGGTTGCGTGTACTGACATCTAGTCCAAGTTGGTTCAACGTAGTGATGACCCCACGGCACGCTTCACTCAGTGGAGAGTTTTCGATGAACAAGGTTTGCCAAATCAGTTCGGCTTGTGTAGGCTTTGACATTGCCCAAAATTCATTGTATGAGACATCAGTTTTGCGGAATACCTCCGCGATGAGATAGTGATAGGTTAGCAGTTCATCAATTCCCCAGAGCAACAGTTCTCCAAAGGGTGGGCTAAAGAGATGTGTGTGAATATCTGTGACGTTTTGTGAGTTAACTGCGTGAAGGACGTTAGTTCTGAGTTCAGCTGCGGTTTCAATTTTTGGTTGCGTAGCGTTCATGATGTCTCACTCTTCCGTATGCGCGCTGTTGCAGCGAGCGCGTATAAAATTAACGACCGGCTCAGGCGGGTACGTCCCAAATCGGACGTAAACACCGCGGAAGTTTTCCAGTCGGGTCGGTTTCGAAAAAGGACTGAGCAAAATCCCGTTTTTGTCGACGTAAAGGCTCCGGAAAGCGGTCCAGGGCTTCTCTAATCGATAACAACATGCGGTGACAATAAGTGCATCCGTCTCGCATCGGTAGTGAAAGGGCAGAAAATACTTGTACAACGATCCGGTGAGGAACAGTGTAGAGAGGAACGCGACAGCAACGGACTGGAATCCCCAATAAATAAAGGCGATGAGGGAGCAGAGTAGAATTACTGTTAGGACGGTTTTCGTCCAATTTTCGACGAGGGGATGCACTGTCCATGAAAGGGGTTCAAGCGTTTCATCAAGCATCGCGTTCCTGATCAAATTCTCCGTGTGCAAAGTTTGGCATGTCTATTCGGTGTCGTCTGCGGTGCCTCCATCGATCTGAGTTTTTGATTCTTGTCCTGTAGCGTTCTGCCCTTCTTCAGCGGGCGTTTCGTCAGTAGTTTCAACAGTGGTATCGAGGGGTTCCGGCACGGTTCCTTGTTGGGTCTGTTCCTGTTCAATGGGTGTAAGTACCCGGCCGCCCTCTTCGCCATAAAAGCGCATGAGGAAAAGCGAAATAACCATGAAGGCGACAGCGAACCAGGTGGTGAGTTTGCCGAGGAAGGTTGCGGCACCCCTGCCGCCTAGGACAGACTCTATTCCTGCGCCGCCAAACGCGCTTGATGAAAGTCCTTCGCCTTTGCTATCCTGTAATAGGATGACCACGGTAAGAATAACGCAGACTGGGACGAAGAGAAAAACTGCAAAATTAATTATAATTCCCATGAGATATTCCTTATATTAAGAGCGGCGGCTCTTTCTGTATGCCGCCTCGGTAATCTGATTAGTTGTTGTTTGCAGCGGCTGCACTCTCTTTCACAATTTGTGCGAACGATGCGGCTTCAAGGCTAGCACCGCCGACGAGGGCCCCGTCGACATCTGGTTGCGCTATGAGTTCGGCTGCGTTCTCTGGTTTAACACTGCCACCGTATTGAATGCATATCTGCTGGGCAATATCATCAGAGCCGACTGTTGTGAGCAATTCGCGGATAAATTTGTGAGTTTCCTGGGCCTGTGCCGGTGTAGCGGTTTTGCCTGTGCCGATAGCCCAAACTGGTTCGTACGCGATGACAATAGAGAGTAATTCTGTGCTGGTCAATCCGACGGTCGCGCCTGCGACGTGTGCTGCAATCACGGCTTCGGTTTTGCCGGCTGCTCGTTCTTCAAGTTTTTCGCCGACACAGATGATCGGTGTTAACTTGTGCGCGAGCGCCGCCTTCACTTTGCGATTGACGTTTTCATTAGTTTCTCCGAAGTATTGTCTCCGTTCTGAATGCCCGATGATAACGTACTGACATCCGACATCTTTCAGCATTTCAGGTGAGACTTCTCCAGTAAATGCCCCGCTGGTTTCCCAATAGACATCTTGTGCGGCAAGGTGGATATTACTGAATGTTATCGTCCTATTGACTGCGGCGAGCGCGGTAAATGGCGGTGCGACTACAATCTCAACGTCCGTGGCCCCGGCAACGAGTTGCTTTAATTCCGTCGTCAACAGTACAGCCTCTGTAACCGTTTTGTTCAGTTTCCAATTTCCAGCGATGATAGGTTTTCTCATAAACCTCCCCAAATTTTCAATTTTTCTATGTCAATGGCAATGCGCCGCGTTATAGGACTCGGGCGACGAGTTCAACGAGGCGATTGGAATAGCCCCATTCGTTATCGTACCAGGATAAGACCTTGATTAGGCCACCTTCAATGACTTTGGTGAAAGGGGCATCGAACACAGAGGAGAGTTTGTTTCCGTTGAAATCAGATGAAACGAGGTCGAGGTCGGAATAGCCGAGAATTCCATCCAGGTTATTTTCGGCCGCGGCTTTGACAGCGGAATTGACCTCGTCTACGTCGGGGTTCTGCTTTAAATCTACGGTGAGGTCTACGACAGAGACGTTGGGTGTCGGGACGCGTATTGCGAATCCATCAAGTTTTCCGTTGAGTTCAGGGAGTACTTTTCCGACTGCGACAGCGGCGCCGGTTGTGGTTGGGATCATTGATAGAGTTGCGGCACGTGCGCGTCGCATATCCGAGTGCGGAAAATCGTGAACGCGCTGGTCACCTGTGTAGGCGTGTACCGTGGTCATCAAGCCGCTTTCAATTCCAAAGGATTCATGGAGGACTTTCGCAACAGGAGCTAAGCAGTTTGTGGTGCAAGATGCATTGGAAATGACGTGATGATTCGCGGTATCGTATTTGTCATCGTTCACGCCGAGAACGATAGTGATGTCTTCACCTTTCGCAGGTGCGGAGATAACGACTTTCTTCGCCCCGCCGGCGGTGATATGCTTTTCGGCATCCTCGCGCGCTGTGAAGAAACCTGTGGATTCAATGACAACGTCAACGCCGAGCTCACCCCAGGGCAGATTGCCGGGGTCGCGTTCCGCCAGTACACGAATTTCCTTTCCGTTGACGACCAGCCCGTTGTCAGTTGCCGAGATGTCATCCGACAAGATACCATGGATAGAATCATACTGGAGCAGATGCGCCAGTGTTTCAGGGTTCGTTAAATCGTTCACAGCCACAAAATTTATATCGAGTGCCGGATTCTGTAAGGCGGCTCTAAACGCATTACGCCCAATCCGACCAAAACCGTTGATACCTACTTTAGTTGGCATAACCTCAATACACTCTCCTTTATAGTTTGAATCCACTTTATTAATAGTTTACCCTATTTTATGTTCGTTTTTGTCAAGAGAAACCGGATCCATTAGCTTTTATCTTAATTATACCATGTTATGCGATGAATTGCAAGTGAGATTTGCGGATGCAGGCAAAATGCCTATTGACATTTTACAACGTTTGGTATATCCTATTGCTATCATGACAAAGAGACATAACAGACCCATTCAACCGACCGGGAGTTTTCGGGCGATTCCAGTTGCCGTTCCCGAAAATTTAGCCAATATCCGGATTATTTTATTTGAACCGCGCGAGCCGGGAAATATCGGTTCCGTTGCCAGAGTGGTGAAGGGGATGGGACTCTCTCAGCTCTATCTGGTGAATCCTGTCCCATTTCATAATGTTGATGCGGCGTGGTATATGGCGCACGGTGCGAAGGATATCCTTGAAAACTGCGTTGTCGTAAACGCGTTAAAAGATGCTCTCGTCGATATCCAGTATCTAGTCGGGACAACGCACCGTCGGCGCGATATGCGGCTCCCGCAGCCAGTACCTGCGCGCGAAGCGGCACAAACACTCGCCTCTATCTCGCAGGATAAACAGGTCGCGCTGCTGTTTGGGCGAGAAGACTTCGGATTGTCCACAGATCAGATGAGTCTATGTCAATTGACAGCGAGCGTGCCGATGGCGACGAAGAACCCGTCTTTGAACCTTGCCCAAGCGGTGCAGATTTTCGCTTATGAGGTTTTCATTGCAAGTTTGGCGGAGGTTCCAGCAGCTTCAATTGAGTATGCGGAAGTGAACGCGTTGGAAGAATTCTACGGGCGAGTGACGCGTTTGCTTGACAAGGTAGGGATGTCTCCTTACAACCATGAGTGGGAGACGTATCTGAGATCGTTGCGGCGGGTCTTTTCACGTGCCCCGTTAGAAGAGCGGGATATTGCCACGTTGGATATGATTTTCTCGACAACATATCGTTATATAGAGCGGTTGGAGAAGAAGGTCGAGAATTCAGGTTGAAATATTAGAACGGATTGAGGTATGATATTTTATACACCACGACACGAGCCTCTTTATGAAAACTGACCATAAGCTCCTTTTTCAAAATGCCCAAGATTTAAAAGCAATTGCTTCGGAAACCATCGATCTGGTCGTTACCTCGCCTCCATATCCGATGATTGAAATGTGGGATGCTCTGTTTAGTACCCAGAACTCCAAGATTCAGAAAATGTTAGCGTCTGGCAATGGGAGACAGGCTTATGAGTTGATGCACGAGATTCTCGATCCTGTATGGGATGAAGTGTTTAGGGTTTTAAAGAATGGGAGATTCGCCTGCATTAATATTGGTGATGCAACTAGGAAGGTCGGGGCTGATTTTTGTTTGTACCCAAACCATGCGAGAATCTTGAATTATCTCTTAAGTATCGGGTTTTCTGCGTTACCCGATATCCTCTGGCGCAAACGGACCAACGCACCTAATAAATTTATGGGTTCTGGGATGCTCCCGGCGGGTGCTTATGTGACGCTAGAACACGAATATATCGTTATTGTGAGAAAAGGTTCGAAAAGAGAATTTAAAAGTGAGTCTGAAAAGGAAAATAGACGCGAAAGCGCGCTGTTTTGGGAGGAAAGGAATGTCTGGTACTCAGATGTTTGGATGGATATTCGGGGGGCAAAGCAGGACATCTCTAATACGATGTCGAGATCGAGGAGTGCAGCCTTTCCATTTGATTTAGTTTATCGGCTCATCAATATGTATTCTGTGAAAGGGGATGTCGTCCTTGATCCGTTTTTGGGGACTGGAACGACGGTGGCAGCAGCAATGACATCGGCCCGCAACAGTATCGGTGTTGAAATCGACAACGGTTTTCAAGCGTCGATTTGTCAGGTCGTACACCATATTGTCAATTCCTCTAATAATTACCTGAAAGATAGATTGCTAAGACATTTTGAGTTTGTCCAAAACCGGATCCAAAATGCTAAGCCCGTGAAATATACAAATATGCATTACGGCTTTCCGGTGATGACAAGTCAAGAGAGGTCTATTTTGTTGAATGGCTTAAAACAGGTTCAAAGTTGCAAGGGTAATACCTTTGAGGTTACGTATGCAACGGAATCTCAAACTATCGTCTGGCAGAACCTATGAAGAATCTCAAGGTATAGATGGATTCGTAGGTGAAGAAGCGTATTCTATTAAACCTAACACCTATAAGAGATTACTAATAAATCGTCTTTATGAGAGGAGCGGTAGTCCTCATAGAATAGTGGATAGACCGCAACACAAGTTTCCGTTTGAAGTTTTTGAGAAGTTAAGGTATTATATTTACAAGGTTAATCTGACAGCAGAAGGTTTTTTTTAGATGCATAAAATCAAAAGTGAGACAAAGAGTATTAAGGAGCTTTTTAAATCTGAGTATACACTTGATTACTACCAGCGTGAATACGTTTGGCAACGTATCCATGTGCGTCAGCTTATTGATGACCTCACGGTTCAATTTTTAGCGAATTATGATGAAACACATAATCGCGATCAAGGAAAGAACTATAGCTATTATTTCCTCGGTTCAATTATCATCCGAAAAGAAGGAACTCAACGATTTATTATTGACGGTCAGCAGCGGCTCACGACGTTGACGCTTCTCCTGATTAAACTCCAACACTTGCTGGAGGATAAAAGTCAAATTGCCCCCCTTATCTTCTCGGAGCATTTCGGGAAAAAGTCATTCAAACTTAATATTCCAGAACGGAAAGAGATTATGGAGAAACTCTGTTTAGTTGGATCATTTGATGACAAAGACCAGCCTATACTTATTAAGAACATTAATGCGCGCTATAGGGATATTGAGTCAATTTTTCAGAGTCTTCCGGAACAAGCGCTTCCATATTTCGTTGATTGGCTGCTTGAAAGAGTTTGCTTTGTAGAAATCACTGCCAACTCCGAGAATGATGCTTACACGATATTTGAGACAATGAACGACCGGGGGTTATCCCTAACTGCTGCCGATATGCTTAGAGGATATTTGCTGTCGAATATTACCGATAGTGACCTTAGAGAGACTGCAAGCAGTGTTTGGCGAAAGCGGAGTCAATCGCTACAAGGTATAGGCAAGGACGAGGGGCGAAAGCGGAGTCAATCGCTACAAGGTCGCAAGGACGAGGATGGAAACGCGATTAAAGCATGGCTGCGCAGTCAATACTCGAGCGGAGTCAGTGATTTTGACGCAATTGGTAAGGAATTCCACCGGTGGGTCCGTAACCAAGCGGAGGATTTAGGTCTTAAGTCAAGTGAAGCCTTTGCAAATTTTATTAGACAGGACTTCGATTTTTATGGTGATCAGTATTGCCGTTTGCGCCAAGCAGCTAAATCGCTGACTCCCGGACTTGAATGTGTCTATTACAACGCATTAAACAATTTTACGCTCCAGTATATGTTTCTGTTATCTCTGTTAAGTGTAAGCGATACAGAAGAAGAAATCTCTGATAAGATAAGAATTGGTGCGCTGTTCCTTGATATCTTAATCCATAGGCGTATCTGGAATAACCTAGCCATCTCCCAAAGTACCATGGCAGACGAGCTGCCACGAAGTATACCGACTTTCAGGGGCAAGTGTAGCAACGAATTGAGAAATATATTGTATGAAGAACTTATGGAACCTACTCTGATTTTTGCTAAGAATGAGCGTCTGACTTTTGCTAGGAATCCGTGGTTCAGTTTACACGGTGGAAACCGACGCAGGATATCTCTAATTCTGGCTAGAATGACAGATTACGTGGAAGTGCAATCTCAAAGACCGGCTCATTTTTCTGATTACGTCCGGGGAGGCAAAAATAGTTATGAGATTGAACACATCTGGGCGAAGGATGGGGTTAGTCATCTATCTGAATTTTCTCCGCATGAGTTTGATGAGTATCGTGACCGGATAGGAGGTTTACTACTTTTGCCAAGGAGAATTAATGCCAGTTACGGTGATTTACGTTATGAAGAGAAGCGTCATTACTACCTCCGTGAGAATTTGCTTGCGGCAAGTCTCCACGAGCAGACCTACGAGCGCAATCCTGGCTTTAAAAAGTTTATTGAAGACAGCGGTTTGCCCTTCAAGCCGCATCCTGGATTTAATAAAAATGATCTTGATGAACGTCAACAGCTCTATCAGCAAATTGCGGAGCGAATCTGGAACCCGGAGCGTCTGAAACTCCCTTATGGAGAAGAACCGTCGGAAGCCCATCCTTATGATTCACTGCATCAAGATCCGGAAGTGGGGACAATAGAACGGATTAAGAATTTAATTCCTGAAGACCGTAGAAAATACTACGAAACGCACTATCGGCAAAGAATCGACCAATTTTACCTGCGTGTTGCAGAGTTAAAGAATTTTGTAGAAGAAAAAGGGTGGAAGTTAGAGCTCAGATTTCGGAAGTCCTACTGTGCTTTTTATTTAAAAAACCGCTTAGTATTTGGGGTGATCTTAAACCCGCCAAGATTTGCTGCGTGGATGACAAAGCAAGAGGCAGTGATGTGTAATAGATACTGTAAATTTGAACGTTATAGTCCCCAGCATCGACGTGCTGTTTATCCAATAGGTACGACAATAGATACCATTAGACCTATTCTTGAATTTTCGTATAGTAAACATCAGATAGATTGATACCCTCACCGCGAACGTGATTTAAGATGCGATATATTAAACCGATTGTTTGGCTCATTTTTATCCTCTCTGGTGCGAGTGGACTCATCTATGAAGTGATCTGGATGCGGCAGTTGACGCTCGTCTTCGGAAGTACCGTCTTTGCGACAAGCACAGTACTGACGGCATTCATGGCCGGTTTAGCGCTTGGCAGCTTCTATTTTGGTCGAAAAATTGACGAAAGCGACGCGTCCCCGCTGCAGTTCTACGCACTATTGGAAGCAGGCATCGGTGTCTTCTGTCTAGTATGGCCGCTGATTCTAAGCGTCTTAACGGCCCTCTACGTGCTTATCTATCGGAACGTAACATCGGAGTTCTACACCCTCTCACTCATCCGGTTCGCTTTAACGTTTTTGGTAATCCTCGTTCCATCAACTTTGATGGGCGGTACGTTGCCGGTATTGACGCGTTTCTTCGTCCGGGAAATAGAGCGGCTCGGTATCAATGTCGGCATTCTGTATGCGTTGAACACCTTCGGTGCTGTGCTCGGATGCGTTGCGGCGGCTTTTTTTCTCATTGAGCGTGTCGGAATTCAACAGACGCTCCTTGTGGGTATTGCTATCAATTTTGCGGTGGCACTGGTTGCGTTTCTCCTAGAAAAGGGCGTTAACCGGGTGGAAGTCCGTGATGACTCCTTGCGTATGTCAGAGCCTGAAGGCGAGCGGGGAGTTGGGCTCCCACCCAAATCCCAAATCCTTTCTTCATCTCTCCGACGTTTGATGTTAGTCGCCATCGGGATTTCAGGCTTCTGTGCGTTGGCGTACGAAGTGTTGTGGACGCGAATTTTAGTCTTTTTCTTAGGAAGTACGACCTATGCGTTTGCGACAATGCTCGCTGCGTTCTTGTTCGGTATTGGATTGGGCAGTTTTCTGTTTGCTAGATGGATAGACAGGCTGCAGAATCCGACGGCCATTTTCGGGGTACTCCAACTCGGTATCGGTTTGTCTGCCCTGCTGCTCCTCCCGGCGTTTGAGGAATTGTATGGGATGAGTCGAGCGTTTCAATCAATCTTCGGCGGTGCGCGGTTCTGGGCGTTCTTCTCGTGTTTTCTTGTGATGAGCGTGCCAACCGTTTTAATGGGTGGCAGTTTCCCCTTAGTCGCCAAAATTTACACGAGGGGTCCGAAGTGGCAGCGCGGGCAAGACGGTGGCGCGGTTATAGACGGTGAAAGCACCGAAAAAATCGGTCGGAGCATTGGCAACGTTTACGCGGTAAACACAGTCGGAAGCATCCTCGGCGCGTTTTGCGCAGGCTTCCTACTCATTCCACTCTTAGGAATCCGACCGAGCCTTGTTCTGATTGTCGCACTAAACACCGGGCTCGGGTGTTGGCTAATTATAGGCGGTACGCGTGAGGTATCGAGTCCGTTTCTACAAGGAATTAGCATCGGTACGCCGATACTGAACGTCGGTTTGGCAGTTATCCTGCTCTTGACAGTGAATCAACCGCTCTTCTTGAAGAGTGCGATTTTCAAAACGCAACGTCCCGGGGATACGCTTGTCGATTACAATGAGGAAGTGGATGCGACGGTGACAACGCTCAAAGATGATGAAGGGGTGTACCGGCTGTATGTCGATACAAATCAGGCGGCGGATGCATCTCGGTGGGATTCGCCATCGCACCGCGTCATAGCCCACTTACCCTTGCTGTTGCATCCGCGTCCTAAGCGGGCACTCGTAGTAGGTTTCGGCATGGGACTCACGTCCCATTCAATTACACAACATGGCGTACGAGTGGATGCCGTCGAGTTATCACACGGTGTGATTGATGCGGCACGACAACATTTTACACACATCAACGGCAATGTATTTGAGAATGAACTTTTTAATTGGACACTCAACGATGGGCGGAACTACATCCTGATGACGCATGAGAAATATGATATGATTTCAACAGGGATTATCCATCCGCTTGTCAGTGCGGGGAGTTCGAATATTTATACAGCGGACTTTTACCGGTTGTGTCAACGTATCCTGACTCAGCAAGGCGTGATGTGCCAGTGGGTGCCGTTGCATCGTCTCCCGGAATCGCATTATAAGATGATTGTTAGGACGTTCATTGAGGTGTTTCCGCACACGACGCTTTGGTATAAATACACACCGGATTTTGTGATTCTCATCGGGGCACCCAAGCCGCTCTCAATTGACTATAAAAACTTTATTGCGCGTGCCCAGATAGCGAGCATCCGAAACGGACTCGCTGCCGATGACCTGGACGGGCTCTCCTTGCTGGATTCGTTTATGATGGGTCCGGAAGCGGTTCGGCGTTATGTGGGTGCGGGTCCCATCCACTCTGATAACCGTCCGCAATTGGAATTTTTCAAAGGTGCGGCGTTAGTTAACACTACAGCACAAAATATTACGGGGATGGCTGAATACCGTGAGCAGGTCACGCCCTATCTCATCAATTACGGTAAAACCTTGGCAGAGCAAACTGCGATTCGCCTGAAAATAGAGAACTACTTTCAGGCAACAGAGAAGTTAATTCAGGGGCAGATTGCGTATGCCAATGCGCAGTATGATAGCGCTGCGTCTCTGATGAACGAAGCGGTGAAAATCAATCCGGCAGACGAAACCATCCGCTACAATTTCGGCATCGTCTCTGGGCTGATTCGCGAAGGCGAACGGGAAGAGCTGCGGCAGCTTGAAAAGCAGGTCCAAAGCACTTTGACACGGAATCCCGATGATATTCAGGGGCATCTCTATTTGGCGACGCTCTATGAGATGCAAGGTGAGCTCGCAAAGGCCACAAACGAATTGGAAACCGTGCTGAAACAGACACCTGACAGATTGGATGTCTATATGCTGTTAGGTCCATTGTACGAACGCCAACAGCGAAATAAAGACGCACTGCGCACCTACCAACGGCTTGAACAGCATGAGAGTGAGTTACCTGCCCCAATATTCGCCGCGATGGCACAGCTCCATCTCATCTTAAAAAATCTAGATGAGGCGGAACGGTATGGACAGAAAGGCATAACAGCCGATGCAAATTCATGGCGTTCTCATTACATTTTGGCGAAGATTGACGAGGAACTGCAGCAGCCACAACAGCAACAGCAGCATTACGTAAAAGCTTTAGAGGCACTTGACAAAGCCATTCGCTTGGCACCAACCGAACAAGATTTACAGATAGCAAAAGAACAAATTCAACATGAATTAAAGCTTGCTCAATAGCAAAGGAAATAGAGACTACATGTCAGAAGAAACTCATTTAAAACGGACTCACTATTGTGGCGTACTCAGGCTGGCTGATGCCGGTAAACGTGCGCAACTCAACGGCTGGGTTCAACGACGCCGGGACCATGGCGGTGTGATCTTTGTAGACTTGCGGGACAGAACAGGCATAACACAGGTTGTCTTCGACCCGCAAATTGATGCCATAGCGCATAAACAAGCGAACGTTGTGCGCAGCGAATTTGTGCTAAACGTAAGCGGTACGGTTCGCGAGCGCGAACCGGGCGAGCAGCTTTTCCACGCAGATGTGGCGTATCAAACGGAACTCGCGGCAGCTCAGCTCTCGCCCACGTTTCGGGCATTGTTTGCCGCTGTCGATACCAAATACACATTGTCCGATGACATCCGGATTGAAATTCGTGAGCCCGGCACACGGTGGATGCTTATTGATGCTGAGAATAACCGGACGTATGAAATCCATAGTGAAGAGAAAGGAGGTGCCGGGGCCCATCTAAGTGTTTATCAGGGAACCGTGAATCCGGAATTGGACACAGGCGAGATCGAGCTTGCAGTAGATGCGTTGCATCTGCTGAATACGGCCAAAACACCGCCTTTTCCGGTTGAAGATGCAGTGGAAGTCGCCGAAGATATCCGGATGCAGTATCGCTTCATAGATCTGCGTCGTCCAGAGATGCAGAAGACGCTGGCTATCCGCCACAAAGCCGCGCTCGCAGCCCGAAACTATATGAACGAACACGGGTTCTTGGAAATTGAGACACCTATCTTGATGAACAGCACTCCGGAAGGTGCGCGCGATGTGCTTGTGCCGAGTCGCCATCATCTCGGTAAATTCTACGCCCTTCCTCAATCTCCGCAGCAATTTAAACAGATCTTAATGATGAGCGGCGTTGACCGTTACTTCCAGATCGCCCGATGCTTCCGCGATGAGGATACCCGTGCCGACCGGCAGCTGGAGTTCACACAACTGGATATAGAAATGTCATTCGCCGATGTAGACGATGTGCTTGAAGTCACTGAGGGGCTGATGAAGCGGATTTTTGAAGAGGCGGGCAACATTCCTATCCAAACGCCTTTTCTGCGGATGCCTTATCACGAATCCATCGCGAGGTTCGGGAATGATAAACCCGATACGCGATTCGGTATGGAACTCACAGACCTTTCGGATGTGATGGTGGATTCGGATTTTCAAGTGTTCACGCGGGCTTTAGCAACCGACGGTCAGGTGAAAGGTATCGCAGTGCCGGGCGGTGCGGATTTTTCCCGGAAGGAGATTGAAGACCTGACCCAGTTTGTTTCTACCTATAGAGCAAAGGGATTAGCCTGGATAAAAGTTACGACAGACGGTTTCTCATCGGGTATCGTTAAATTTTTCACAACCGAGCAACTCTCAACGGCACGCGAACGGATGAATGCCCAGCCGGGCGACATCCTGTTCTTTGTGGCAGATCAGCCGAAGGTTGTTGCTGACGCACTTGGTAACCTCCGCCTCCACCTCGGCAAAAAACTGAACCTCATTGACGAAAGCCTCTATAACTTCCTATGGATTGTGGATTATCCGTTGTTTGACTGGAACGCTGAGGAGAAGCAGTACGAACCGTTCCACCATTTATTTACGGGTGCTACACCGGAAACCGCGGCCCTATTAGACACTTCACCGAGGGACGTGCAGAGCCAACACTACGACCTGGTTTGCAACGGTTTTGAAATCTGCAGTGGGAGTGTCAGAATTCACCGGTGGGATATCCAGCAGAAGGTTTTCGACGTTCTGGAAATCAGTGCAGAGGATGTAAGAAATCGGTTTGGGTATTTCATAGATGCGCTTGAGTACGGCACCCCGCCGCATGCGGGCATCGCGCCTGGGCTCGACCGTATCGTCATGCTGATGCGCAACGAAGAGAACATTCGCGAGGTCATCGCGTTTCCTAAGTCGCAGCAAGGGCTTTGTCCTTTGACGAATGCCCCGTCCGTTGTCACAGAAGAACAGTTAGAGGAGCTGTCTATTCGCGTGAATGTGTAACTCTAGGATGATTCATAGCATAGATAACCTCAGACGAGATTTACACAGGACTTCACAAAACATAAACCTTTTAGGTACGGAGATATACGAAAATAGATAGCTCTTCAGATCGATTAAAGGGAGTTGGGCTCCCACCCAAATCCCAAAACCCCGGTTGTGAGCCCTTGCAAGCAAGGAGTATACAACGGGGTTCATAACAGGATGAATTCTTTACGGAGATATACAAAAATATGATTCAAAACATAAACGGCTCCGAAATTTGTGCACTGACCCTCTGCATGGTGCTTTTCTTAATGCCGCTGTCCACCTCGGCGCAAACTGTTAATATCCCCGACGCGAACCTGCGTGCTGCCATTGCAGAGGCACTTGGCAAAGCACCAGCCGCAACGATGACCGCGGATGAGATGGAAACTTTGACGCGGTTAGAGGCACCTGACAAAGGGATTCTTAATTTGACAGGGCTGGAGACTGCGAGAAATCTGGAAGAGATAAACCTTGACAACAATTTGATAACGGATTTATCGCCACTCACGGAATCCACCAGACTGCGTGGCATAGAGTTGAGACAGAACACGATCACAGATTTATCACCACTTTCAGAATTAATCAGCTTGACAGGACTAGCACTTGACTCTAATTTCATACGTGACCTCTCACCGCTGGCCGGATTAATCAATTTGAGATGGTTAGGTATTTCGGATAATATCATCTCCGATTTATCCCCCCTAGAGGGTTTGATAAAACTAGAGTCGATATGGATGAGCGAAAACCCGCCCGTAGACCTGTCGCCTCTAGAAGGATTAATGAGTTTGACACGTTTCCACTCTTGGGGTACCCCCATACTAAACCTGGCACCGCTTGCGGAATTGCCAAAGCTGAGAAAGATAGATATTTGTGGTGCTGGAATATCAGATCTCTCCGCTTTGGAAGGGGTAACGGGCTTAAAAGAACTGTATCTCGTCGGTAACAATATCTCAGACATCTCCCCGTTGGCGAGTTTAACACAGTTGACACGGTTGAGTCTTAAACATAACGAGGTATCGGATGTAAGACCGCTTGCATCTTTGAGTAACTTGACATGGATAGAGCTTGAGGACAATGCGATATCAGACTTTTCGTCCTTGGATGTGTTTCCTGAGAATGTCACTATCCTTCGGCGCGACAACCCGGGATTCACACGCGCTGCACCGAAAATAGAGGGGCCGTGGTTGTGGGTTATAGTGTCAACAGAAGGAATGTCTGGTTCAAGAGCAGCAGCTTCTGGAAGAGATTTTCTGGAACATAGCAGTCAGAGTGCTGTAACAGAATTAGAAATTGCGACTCAGGGGGCGACAGAAGGCGATACTGTGGGGAATAAAGTCTGGACAATCGGCAGACTCAGGAGAAAAGGGGGCAATAACATCAATGAATTGGTGAACGCTACAGGCCTGGGAACAGATGATATAAATCATCATGTGGCTTATGGTCTGGTTACCTTGGACGCACCACGGGAGCAGAATACAAAGATGTTTGTTGGAAGCAGTGATGCTGTTAAGGTCTGGCTCAACGGAGAGTTGGTTCACGATAACCCTATAGACCGGGATGCTCATGGGTATCAAGAAAATTTCCCTGTCACGTTAAAACAAGGAACAAATATTTTGTTGGTTGCTGTTTATGAGGGCGAAGGCTGGTGGAGCGGCTTTTTTGGCTTTGATGCTAGTGCAGACTATACAGTGCTTCTACCGGATACGCGAGTTAGGAGAGGACAGCCGCGTGTAGCAGATGTGAACGTGGATGGAGAGGTGAGCATTCTGGATCTGATTCTGGTAGCACGCGACTTGGAAAGAAACAAACCGCTTAACTTGCGAACAGATATAGACGGCGATGGAAAAGTCACTATCTCAGACCTGGACCTTGTGGCACAAAGTATGGACTCAATAACAGGTGCTGCCGCCCCTACCTCACTTGCGATGAACGCCTATATTTCTTCAACAATGATACGCACGTGGATAGCACGTGCGCAGCTTGAAAACGACGGCTCGCTTCTCTTTGAGCAAGGCATAGCGAACCTGCGGCAACTTTTAGGAGACATGCTGCCCGAAAAGACACGGCTTCTGGCGAACTATCCGAATCCATTTAACCCTGAAACCTGGATACCGTATCAACTTGCACAAGCAACCCGTGTGCAGATCCGTATCTATGCGTCAAGTGGCACGTTAGTGCGCACCTTGGATTTAGGGCATCGGGCTGCAGGACACTATGAGCAGAAAAGCCGTGCCGCCTATTGGGACGGCCGCAATCAACTCGGTGAAGCTGTAGCAAGTGGTGTCTATTTTTACACATTATCTACAGCCGATTTCACGGGTACCGGCAAAATGCTCATCAGAAAGTAATTTGTATATATCAGCACGTTACCCCCTGATGTGGCAGAATATCGTAGATTGACATCCCGCCCGGAACCGGGCGGGAGTCAACCGAACTTACCAACCCACTGGGAGCCTTTTGATGTTCTTTATTCATAACATAGAAAGCCTCGGACGAGATTTATGGAAGGGTTATCATAACATCAATCACTGTTGGGCTCCTGTAGAGAAAAAAACGAAAAAAGGAGAGATACGAAAAGATGATTCATAGCATAGATAACCTCAGACGACATTTACACAGGACTTCACAAAACATAACCCTTTTAGGTACGGAGAGATACGAAAAGATGATGAAACAGATGAGAGCCTTCTACCTTCTTGTTGTTTTAACAGTTATCGCGCTAGGGGTTGGCACCGCTGATGCACAAAACCTCGCGCGACAGGCGTATGCTATCTTTGAACAAAACTGCCTGAACTGCCACGGCCCGCATGGTGCCTATACGGAGGAGCTCGTGATTGAATCCGCGCAAGGCTTGATTGATTCAGGCGTGGTGGTGCCGAGCAATGCTATCGGTTCGGAATTCTATCGCCGTTTGCTTGGCGATACGGAGAACGGTCTGCAGATGCCGTGGGGAAAACAGCCACTTTCGCCAGAAGCTATTGGAATAATCGGGGCCTGGATTTTAGCAGGTGCACCGAGCTGGGAGATTCAACACGATGTTGACTTCATTAGCACGGCTGATATGCTGAACACCATCCAAAGACATCTGGAGACGCTTTCCCCCTTCAACCGCCCCTTCGCGCGTTACTTTACGCTGACCCATCTCTATAACGCCGGCGAGCTGCCTGAGGCGCTGAGCGCCTACAAGATAGCCCTCTCTAAACTGATAAACAGCCTCTCGTGGGGGTTTGAGATTCACAATCCGGATGCCATAGGCCCGGCAGGGACGATATTCTACATAGATCTGCGGGACTATGAATGGGATACGAACGACGCATGGACATCGATAGAGCAGGTCTATCCGTATGCGATTGAGTTCGATGTTCAAACGCAAGCGCCGCTGCGTGACAAACTAATGCACCTCCGTGAAGAAATGGCTTGTGAGGTGCCGTATGTGTATGTCGATTGGTTCCTCGCGACGGCTGCCTTGCCGCCGCTCTATCACGATATCCTGGATCTGCCCCAAACCGACCGGGAGTTGGAGCGAAGGCTTGAGGTAGATGTGGCAAGGAATCTTCAGGCGGCACCGGGCGTGCGTGTGTGGCGTGCCGGGTTTAATGATTCCGGGGTGTCAAATCACAACCGCGTGGTTGAACGACACACGTCTCGGTATGGCGCATATTGGAAAAGCTACGACTTTGATGGGAGTGTAGGCACGCAGAATATCTTCACGCACCCATTGTCTTTCAGACAGGATGGTGGTGAAGTCATCTTCAACTTGCCGAACGACTTGCAGGCATACTATATCTCGGATGAGTCTGGGAATAGGATAGATGTAGCGCCGACAACGATAGTTTCTAATCCTGCGGCGAGAGATCCAGCAGTGCACAATGGGCTGTCGTGCATAGGGTGTCATACGGAAGGGATGAAGACGTTTGAGGATGGTGTGCGTTCTGTAGTACTCCAGGCGGGGAACCCACCGTTTGACAAAGAACAGGCGTTGCGTCTGTATGTTGAACAGGGCGAGATGGATGAGCTGGTGGCAGACGATGCGAGGCGCTACAGTGAGGCGCTGAAGGAGACGGGTGGTGAACCTGGTGGGATTGAGCCTGTGCACCGTTTCTTTGAGGTGTATCAAGGTCCAGTTGATGCGGCGTATGCTGCGGCATCGGTAGGCTTAAAAACTGGGGCGTTCCGGGAACAGATTCGTGCGAAGCCGAGTTTACAACGCCTGGGTTTGCTATCGCTAGTGGATGAGACGGGGAATGTGAAGCGTGATGCGTGGACGTCGCGTTTTCAGGAGATAGTGAGCGCGCTGAATTCCCCTGACGAGCCTGTTGTGACTCAGCGTGTGGTTGTGACACCGACGGGCACTTTTCACATCCCCGATGCGAACCTCCGTTCGGCAATTGCCGAAGCCCTCGGCAAAGCACCCGGTGCGGTGGTGACGGCGGAGGATATAGCAAGGTTAACGCGGCTTGATGCGGATGAAAGAGGCATCCGCGATTTGACAGGGCTTGAGGCGGCGACAAGACTGGAACGGATTGAATGTCGTCATAATGCGATAGCCGACCTCTCCCCACTAGCCGGATTAACGCGTCTGAATAACATTAAACTGCGAGGGAACAGAATAACCGATGTATCGCCACTCGCCGACTTAATCAACGTGGACTGGCTGGGGCTTGAGGAGAACGCGATATCCGATTTATCTCCACTCAAAGGGTTAGTAAAATTGGACGGAATAGGGATTTCGGACAATCCTATATCGGATGTGTCGCCCCTTGCCAGTCTCATCAGCCTGGAAGGGATAAACGCTTGGCGTACCCATATTAACGACTTTTCCGTTTTGGCGAAGTTACCAAAGCTGGAGTGGATAGAATTTGGCGACAACAGAGCTATATCCGCATTGCCGTCTTTGAATGGATTAAAAGCGTTGAAACGACTGGAAATCAATAACTGCAGCATCTCAGACCTCTCCGGGTTGGCGGAATTACAGCAACTGGAGTGGTTAACATTAGTTAATAACTTGATATCGGATGTGTCGCCATTAAGAGAGCTAAAAGACTTGAAACATCTGAATCTTGATGCTAACGTTATATCAGACGTGTCGCCGCTTGCAAAACTAACGCGGTTGGAAGTGCTGTACCTTGAGAACAACGTCATATCGGACACATCGCCGCTTGCAGGGTTAAACAACTTAGAACGGTTGGACCTTCGCAACAATGCGATACTCGACTTTTCGTCTTTAGAAGCATTACCTGATAAGACATTTATCCGGATGGACGGCAATCCGGGTTTCCCTTCGGGCGGTCCGAAAATAACAGGCCCCTGGTTATGGGCGATAGTACCGGGAATACGTCTTGATGACAACACAGATTTTCTGGCACGAGCAACGGGTGGTGCAGCGACAGAACTAAAGGTGGCTACCAACGGTGCAAAGGAAGGAAAGGCTGTGGGAGACAGCGTCTGGACACTTCACAAGCTGGCAGCTAGCGGTGGTAATAACATCAACCGAATGACAGATTCCCTTGGATGGGGGACAGGTGCAGAGATATATAACCATATCGTCTACGGTTCGGTTGTCTTGGATTCCCCGCATACACAAGAGACAACGATGCTGGTGGGTAGCGATGATGCAGTCAAAGTCTGGCTCAACGGAGAGTTGGTTCACCAGGCACTCGTTCATCGCGGGGCTGGCGATTATCAAGACTTTTTCCCCGTGACGTTGAAACAGGGGAAAAACGTGTTGTTGGTCGCGCTTGACAATCGTGGGCATGGCGGCTTTAGCGGCTTTTTCGGGTTTGCCTCAACTGCGAAATATGAAGTATTCCAACCGAGTCTCCGTTTTATCTTTTCCACAGAGACGATGCAGGTCCAGGTCGGCGATACGTTTACCGTGCAGCTGAACGCCGAAAATGTCACCGATTTAGCCGGCTGGCAAACTGATATTGCGTTTGACTCCGCTGTGCTTGAAGCGGTTGAGGTGAGCGAAGGCGATTTTCTGAAAGCGGAGGGCGTAGATACCTTCTTTCAAGCAGGTGAGATTGATAACAAAATCGGTAGAATTACCGGTTTAAACGCAGCGCGACTCTCCCACGCCACGTTGAGTAGACAAGGCACGCTGCTCTCGGTGAAATTCACCGCCATTGCAAGCGGAAAAAGCGGAGTGACACTGCCTAACTTTCAGGCAGGCTCCCGCGGCGGTCAGACAATCCCTTCGATACCGCCGGAGATGACCGTTGTTGTGGAGGGTTTGGGCACCCGCCCAAATCCTTCCTTACCTGCGTGGGATGTGAATCGAGATGGTGTCACGAATCTCGTGGATTTGATCCTGGTCGGGTCGGCGCTAGGGCAATTGCCTGTGAGGAATCCGCGAACAGATGTCAATGGGGATGGCGTTGTAGATGTGTTAGATCTCCAACTGGTTGCGGCACATTTTGGGGAAAGGATGGTGCCGGCCGCGGCATCAAGCGCTACCTTGCCCGCGGATTTGACTGCGGAACAAGTGATATGGGTACTGAGTTTTTTACGAGATGCGGATGACGGTTCTGTTGGTTTAGAACGTGCGATTGCGAATCTCGAACAACTTTTAGGGGCGATGCTGCCGGAGAGAACCGCCCTGCTGGCGAACTATCCGAATCCATTTAACCCTGAAACCTGGATACCGTATCACTTGGCAACGAGTGCCGATGTGCAGATTCGTATCTATGCGTCGAGTGGGGCATTGGTGCGGACTTTGGATTTAGGACATCAGGCTGCAGGACACTATGAGCAAAAAAGCCGGGCGGCGTATTGGGATGGAAAAAATGAAGCAGGTGAGGCTGTAGCGAGCGGTGTTTATTTTTATACGCTGTCTGCAGGCGATTTCACAGGTACCGGCAAAATGCTCATCAGAAAATAGATTTTTCGTCTACAGGAGCCCAATGACGCTCTATGTTTTTTAAAAACTTGTGCCTGTGGTGGTGCCCACCCGCCCTTTTCCAGTCTCTTCTTTCAGGAGAGAGGAGTTGGGCGGGTGGGCACCAAAAATCTCGTCTGAGCCTCTTTATGCTATGCCCAAGGAATCTCCGACGAGATTTACACACGAGCTATCAATAGCATAAGCGTTGATGGTACGGAGATATACAAAAAAGCGATGTTTAGATTCAATACATCAGGAGGCTCTGGCGAGATTTATACAGTAATTTACAAAACATAAACCTTTATGGTACGGAGATATACAAAAAAAATGAATGAAAAAAAAAGTGACAATCTTAAACTTCTTTACGGAATTATCATCGCTATTGTTGCAGGTGCGCTTGTTGGGGGAGGGTTCCCAGGGGTAGCGGTGCATACGACGATACTCGGTGAAATTTTCTTAAACCTACTAAAAATGATAGTGATTCCATTGGTGATCTTCTCCATGATTACCGGTATCACGAATTTAGGCGACATTCGCCATATCGGTTCTATCGGTGGTAGGACCGTGCTGTACTATATGGCAACCACGGGGCTCTCCGTGCTGGTGGGTATCCTTCTCGTCAACATTCTGCTGCCCGGCAAAGGCCTCTCGAAAGGTGAAGAGCATCCGGATTTGAATTATACGCTGAGCGGCGACATGTTGCAGAACGTCACATTAGCGGCTGAATTCAGTAGAAGTTATAACGACAAGTATGTCATCACCCTCACTGACCAGGGTGTCCGCGGTGAGTTAGGATCCATGTCGGGTACCACTGTCACCGTAAAATCATGGACACTACTGGATCCTGCTGCCAGATATGTGAGTACAGACAGTGGTGAACGTTTATTGTTCCTCGACGGGAAACCGGCCGAGATCCAACTTAACGCTAGTGGGCAAGGCGTTGACATCGGGCTTCCTATTGCTGGCAAAATACAAGACAAAAAAGAGCGGGATATGCTCAGCACCCTCAAGGAGGTGTTCCTCGGCAATCTGGAGACTGGAAAAGTGGGGATGATACCCGAAAATGTATTCAAGGCAATGGCTAATATGGATATTCTCCCCTTAATCTTTTTCTCAATACTTATCGGGGCCGCGCTTTCAGTACTCGGGGAGCCGGGGAAGCCTGTGATAGCGATGATTTCGGGGCTCAATGATGCCGTGATGCAGCTCGTTCACTGGATTATGTTTGTTGCCCCGGTCGGTATTTTCGGTCTCATTGCCGGCCGCATCGGAGAGGCAGATGGGTTTGTCGGTTTCTGGCCCGAACTCGTCGCCGTTGGAAAGTATAGTTTTACTGTACTACTAGGCCTCTCAATTCATGGAGCAATTGTCTTACCCGTAATACTCTTGCTGGTTGGTCGGAGAAATCCGTTAGATTATGTCAAGGGGATGGCAACGGCGCTCTTGAATGCATTTTCAACCGCTTCTTCCAGTGCTACCTTGCCCCTCACGATGGAGGGAGTAGAGGAGGAGAACGGTATCTCAAATCGTACTTCGAGTTTTGTGCTGCCCTTGGGCGCCACAATTAACATGGACGGTACCGCATTATATGAAGCCATTGCAGTCATGTTCATTGCGCAGGTGTACGCGATAACGATGGAACCAGCGCAGCAGCTTATTGTTGTGCTGACTGCCACGCTTGCGGCGATTGGTGCAGCAGGAATCCCGGAGGCAGGCCTCGTCACAATGGTGATTGTGCTTCGTGCTGTCGATTTGCCGATTGAGGGAATTACCTTGATTCTCTCCGTGGATTGGTTGTTAGATCGGTTCCGGACGACTGTGAATGTTTGGGGCGATAGCATCGGGGCCGGTGTCATAGAGACATACGAACTGAAGGATTCTGTGGCAGAGAGTACTTAGATTCAAAACATAGAAAGGCTCAGGCGAGATTTATGCGAGGTTGCATATCACATCTGTTGTGTTGTGCTGCAGTAGACGAAAGACGGTACGGAGATATACGAAAAGATGGTACCAAGATATACAAAAAATCAACAGCATTCTCCTATTACAGGGACGACGATCCTCGCCATCATCACTGTTGTACTGGCGGCGGCTTGGATCGCGTTCGCCTATTATAAAGGCAGCGGCCCCATTCTGTTGTTGCATCCTATTGTCGCTATCTTTCTGATCGTTCTGCTCATCCGGGTTTACCGGTGGATCGAGATAAAAATCATAGTCGGGTTAGAATTGCTGATGATCAGTTTGTGGCTTTTTGTCACCCTGCTTGATGTACTGATGCCGTTCCTACTCGGCTTCGGGTTTGCATATCTCTTCCGATTTCTCTTTCGTGCAATCCCCTTCTCGAAATCGTATCAACGTTGGATTGCGACTGTGCTAATCGTCTTTACTTGTGGGTTGCTTCTGTTTTGGACCGGGCGGCAGATAGGCCGTCAGGCTAGACAGATGAGCAACGGCTTGCAAAGATTTTATTATGAATCGGTGCTACCCATTGTAGTTGGTGAAACGTTGGAGACAATGGCAGTTGATCGGATAGACGCAACATCCCCGGATGCTGCCCCCCCGGATGTCTATCTCGGTACCAATCACGGTATCTATCGCCTCAATCCGAACCGGTCTGGAATCACAAATGGCGATATCGTCGGCAAACGGATACAGACAATTGCTTTAACGGATAAGTTTATCTATGCGGGGACACCAGATGGACTTTATAGACGAGCGAAGACAGATGAGAAGGCAGTTTGGAAGAAAATCGGTTTTGCAGATACGTCCGTTCAAACGCTCTGCACTATAGAAAGAGCTTCCACGCCAGAAATCTATGTCGGCACTTCTAAAGGGCTTTATAAAGGTGATGGCGAAACGTGGTTACCCGTTGCTCCGGAGACATTTGGTGACATATCCATCGTGAGCGTCGTGAAAAGTCGACACAGCCTTTATGTCGCGGCCCGTCCACCCAAATCCGCGTCGGCAGCTGCGGGCCCGCCCACCCGGAACCGGGCGGGCGGGCCCGCAGCACTGGATGGGACAAGGTTGTGGGTTCTGGAATTTTCAAGCATGATGTGGTCTGATTTCCCATCAAATGGGCTCCCGACAGTTAATATCCTCGCATCCGATGCCGATGCTATGTCGCCATTGCTGTCTGCAGGGACACCTACTGGCATCTATCAATTTAATGCGGAGCAGAATCTGTGGGAGGCCCGTGCAGGGGCAGAACACCTACCAGCATCTATTTCGCTATTAGGGTACTTAGGAGTTGGGCACCCGCCCAAATCCACCACCGAGCCGGCGCCCCAAGTTGACCGTCGTCAGTTCCTTTATGCCGGGGATAAGACTGTCATCCGGAGCAACGTTACGGAGCAGTGGCCCCTGTTGGTTGAACAACATGTCGGTCTTCTTAACACTTATAAGGATTTGGATTTGGGAGGGGGGGAGCTCGGATTGCAGGTGAAGTCCTACCTGACGCAAAAGATACCGAGCCTTGCAGAAAGTACAGGCGACATTTTCAAGTGGAGTTCAGAGTTCGCCGGCTCGCTAGCCTTTAAGTTCGGCGGTTTTCTGGCTACAGTGACTTTCTCTTTCATTGTGTTTGTCTACGCCATTCAATCATTTGAGACCTATTTTCGCAATTTGACGCAGCTCATTCCGCATCCACACCGCGATGATGTCAGAACCTACCTGCGCGAGGTTGATGAGAACATGCAACAGTTTCTCAAAGGTCAATTCACAGTAATAGCGATCGTTTCTGTCGTCTCCTGCACGGCGTATTGGCTAATTGGGGTACCGTTCGCCCTGCTCATCGGCTTGTTGGCTGGACTCTGCAATGCGATTCCGACGTTCGGCCCGTTTATCGGCGGCGCGTTCGCGTTCACAGCGATGCTGATGGGATTGGCAGCAGGCGATTTCAGCATCATCGGGTTCCTGATACGTAGCGGTTTTGTGTTGGTGGCCATCCTCGGTATCCAGATGCTTGACAACTCGCTCATCTCGCCAAAAGTGATGAGCCGAGCCGTGGATGTCGATCCGTTGCTTATTATGTTTGGTGTCATTGTCGGTGGCGCTTTTCTCGGTTTTTGGGGTGTATTGCTAGCGATTCCGATTCTTGTTGTGATAAAATCCGTTATTCATGTCTGGCACACGCACGGAGTGGCAGGATAGGTTCTTTGTCTGTCCTGAAGGACAGACACCCATTGGGAATACCGAACTTGCCAACCCGCTGGAAGCCGCTTTATGCTACGCTATGCCTAAGAAATCTCCGACGAGATTTACACACGAGCCCTCAAAAGCATAGACGTTGACGGTACGGAGATATACGAAAACGTTATGAAACCAGAAGCAAATCAAAATTACCAACGACCTTCTTCTCTGCCAGTTGTGGCGATTATCGGCAGGCCAAATGTCGGCAAATCCTCTCTCTTTAATCGCATCACAGCCGTTGCCAGCGGTGCAAAAACGGCGAAAAAAAAGGCCGTCGTTCACGATACTGCTGGGGTGACACGCGATAGAAACTACGCAGCTGCTGAATGGGCGGAACAGCGTTTTACGATTGTAGACACCGGCGGCTTAGATACCGATGCGGACGATCGGCTGATTCATAACGTTCAGCTGCAGGTAGATACGGCGTTAGCCGAAGCGTCTCTAATCCTCTTCGTTGTTGATGCCCGGACCGGTGTGATGCCTCACGATAGCACCATTGCAGACAAACTCCGTGCTGCCAATAAACCGATTTTCCTCGTTGTCAATAAGGTAGATAGCGAAAGATTGCGTAACGATGCAGCGGAATTTTATGCCCTCGGATTGGGAGAGCCCCTTTTAATCTCGTGTATCCAGAACGAAGGTATTTTGTCGCTGCTGGATGAAGTGATAGAGGAACTGCCAGAACCCGAGGCAGATGAGATAGGCGAAGCGGCGCGCTTGATAAAAATCGCGATGGTCGGAAGACCCAACGTTGGAAAATCATCACTCATCAACAGGTTACTCGGTGAAGATAGGATGATTGTTGACGACCGGCCCGGAACGACACGGGATGCGGTTAATATCCGCGTGAGCCATGATAATATCCCATTTGAAATTGTTGACACGGCAGGCATGCGGCGCAAATCTGCCATAAACGATGAATTGGAATCGGAAACCGTGCAGCGTGCCATCCACAGTATCCGTCAAAGCGATATTGCAGTGCTCGTTTTAGATTGCACGCTTCCTGTTGCGCAACAAGATAAGACGATTGCCAATTTTATCCAGCGACACGGCAAAGCTTCCATACTCGCAATAAATAAATGGGATTTGATTGAAAAGGACAACACCACGCATGGTGCGTTTATGGAAATGCTCGCGATGCAGTTACCAGGGTTCGAGTATGTGCCCCGCGTCTTCGTTTCCGCCGTCACAGGACAGCGCGTGACTACGATTCTTGACGCTGCGCTTCAGGTATATCGCGAGTATTGTACGCGCATCCCGACACCGACGCTGAACCGGATGCTAGTAGAGTGGCGTAATGCCTATCCGCCGCCGCGTGTCAAAGGCGTCCGACCCGCACTCAAATATATCACACAAATTGAGACAAAACCGCCGACGTTCCTGATTTTCGGACGGAATCTCCATCGAATCCGCCCACCATATCAGGCATACCTCGTTAACAACCTGCGCAAAGAATTTGGGTTCCACGGCACACCCATACGCATCTATTACCGACATTCATAACGCGAAAGGAGGGAGTCTTGTCCAGATTCAAAGTTTTTATCACACGTCCCATTCCGCAGCAGATTGTTGACGCGATGGCATCGGAATGCGAAATAGATATGTGGCACACGAGTGCCATCCTACCGCCCATTGCTGAAAAAATCGGCCCGCTTGATGGTTTGATGACTTACGGGCATGAACCGGTTTCCGCTGAAATGATTAACACCGCTCCAAATCTGAAGGCGATTTCCGTCGTTGGAGTCGGCTACGACCATGTGGATGTGGCAGCATGCAGAGAACGCGGGATTGCCCTCGGGCACACGCCCGGCATCCTCAGCGATACGACTGCTGACATGACGATGGCGCTCTTGCTCGCTGCTTCGCGTAACATTGTGCCGGCTTACCGACATGTCCAATTGAACAAAAGGTGGAGCTACTACGATCCGAACATTCTCTGGGGTTACGACGTACATCACGCCACGTTGGGCATCGTCGGGATGGGGCGCATCGGGTACGCCGTCGCAAAGCGGGCCTCCGCATTTGACATGCGCGTCCTCTATTACAAACGCAGCCGCAGGCATGATTGGGAAGAAGCGCTCGGTATTGAATACGCCCAACTTGAACAACTCCTCCAAACCGCAGATTTCGTGACACTCCACGTGCCGTTGACAGATGAAACGTACCATCTTATCGGAGCAAAGGAATTCAAACTCATGAAACCGACCGCCATTTTAGTCAATATCGCAAGGGGACCTGTGGTCGACCACGATGCGTTATATAGCGCCTTGAGCGATGGGGAGATTGCAGGAGCTGCGCTTGACGTAACGGAACCGGAGCCTATTAACACAGATCATCCGCTTCTCACCCTGGATAACCTGCTCATCGCACCGCATCTCGGGAGCGCAACAATCCAGACACGCACCAAGATGGCGACTATGGCAATGGAAAACTTACTTGCTGGACTAAAAGGGGAACAGCTGCCTTACGCAGTGCTTCAACCAAAGCCTGCATAAAGCCCTCCGATTCGTTTTGCTTTTTTGAGCAATTGAAGGTTTCGTAAACTTACCTATCCTGCCACTCGTCTGAGCGGTTTAGGGTTTTATTTCAGAGGGTTTTGCTTTAGATAATGATATTGGGTTTTGTCTGCCCGATTTTTAGAATATCGAAGACATCCCCATTGACGCGAAAACTCCCACCCATCCAACTCCTGCGATTGTAGCGTTTACCAGCTCCACACTCTTAGGAACAATAATAGACTTTCGCTTGAAACGTCCGAACCCCTGCCGCATTAAACCATTGTTCCGCTCAATGTGATGTGTTTCAGTTTTCGTCTGAATCAATACATCTGCTCGGATAAGACTCTTATACGGTTGCCAATCATCGGTGTAATACACCTTCACTTGCCAGGGCACCAAGCGTTTGAGAAGTTGTGATCTATTTTTGCTTAAGGATACCTTATCTGTTTTTCGGTGTCAATAAAAATCCATCTGATTTTTATTGACAGGTTTTTCAACATCTGTTATACTTTAACTAATTATGAAATAAGTGAGTGTGATACCCCAAGGATTAAAGAGCCCAGAGTCGTATCATTATTTTACGAAAAACTCTCTTATTTCAAAACCTCGAAGGGCTCCGACGAGATTTACACACGAGTACTCACGACATCAGCGATGACGGGACTGAAATATACGAAATGCCTAGAATTTTTGATAATATAGACCAGCAACTGCTACCCGAGCTTCAACAGACACTTGAAACCGCCACGCATGCAGATTTTTGTGTCGGCTATTTTAACCTGCGAGGGTGGAGAAAGGTCAATGCTTACATTCAGAAGTGGGGCGGTGGTGAAGGTGCATGTTGCCGCCTGTTAGTCGGGATGCAACGATTGCCGCAAGAAGAGCTCCGCGAGGCCAGACGGCTCGATCAGCAGAGCCATGGCATAGACAATCAGAGCGCGAGTCGTCTCAAACGAAGATTAGCAGAAGAGTTCCGAGAACAGTTGACCGTCGGTTTTCCGACGCGTGAGGACGAAAACGGTTTGCGTCAATTGGCACAGCAGATTCGTGACGAGAAGGTGAAGGTAAAACTATTTCTCCGACATCCGCTTCACGCGAAACTCTATCTGCTCTACCGATCTGACCCGATTACGCCAATTGTCGGCTACCTCGGCAGTAGCAACCTAACGCTTGCCGGCCTGTCCCAGCAAGGAGAACTCAACGTTGATGTTGTTGACTTAGATGCTTGCGAGAAACTAGCGGAGTGGTTTGAAGCACGTTGGGAAGACTGGTGGTGTATTGATATTTCGGATGAATTGGTCGAAATTATTGAACAGAGCTGGGCGCGTGAAGAGTTCATTCCGCCCTATCACATTTACATTAAAATGGCGTATCATCTCTCACAGGAAGCGCGCGCCGGATTGACTGAATTTCAGATTCCGCGCGAATTTCAAGGCAAACTCTTTGAATTTCAGACCGCTGCTGTTAAAATCGCAGCGCATCACCTGAATAGACGCGGCGGGGTGCTCATCGGCGATGTTGTTGGGCTCGGCAAAACGCTCATGGGAACGGCCCTCGCGCGCATACAAGAAGATGATTACGGACTTGAAACCTTAATTATCTGTCCGAAAAACCTAGTCAAGATGTGGGAAAATTATCGATACGAGTATCACCTGCGTGCGAGGGTGCTCTCCATTAGCCGAGTCATCAATGAGTTGCCCAACCTTCGCCGCTATCGTCTCGTCATGATTGACGAAAGCCATAACCTCAGAAACCGTGAGGGCAAACGCTACAAGGCTATTCAGGAATATATCCACGAAAATGAGAGCAAGGTTATCCTCCTCTCTGCAACGCCCTACAACAAAACCTATCTGGATCTCTCTAATCAGCTCCGCCTTTTTGTAGACGAAACTGAAGACCTGGGCATCCGTCCAGAGCAATATATCAAGAGGTTAGGTGGTGAAAGCGAGTTTATTCGCAAACACCAAAGTGGGGCCCGGACGCTAAAAGCGTTTGAACAGAGCGAGTACATTGACGATTGGCGTGAACTGATGCGCCGGTATCTTGTCCGCCGCACGCGCAGTTTCATCATGGAGAACTACGCCGAAACCGAGCCGGAGACAGAACGCAAGTTCCTCGCCTTTGCCGATGGGACGTGCTCCTACTTCCCGATACGCGTTCCAAAAACAGTCCAGTTCTGCATTGATGAAGCAGACCCGGACGATACCTACGCCCAGTTATATTCTGCTTATGTTGTGAACATCATTAGCAATCTCAAACTGGCGCGATACGGACTCGCCAATTACATTCTTGATACGCCCACGGAACCGCCGACACAAGCAGAGCAGCAACAGTTGAATAACCTCTCCCGTGCTGGGCAACGGCTGATCGGCTTCAGCCGGACGAACCTTTTCAAACGTCTTGAAAGTAGCGGGCAGGTGTTCATCCAGTCCGTAGCTCGGCACATCCTACGAAACTATATTTTCCTCCACGCCATCGAGAACGACCAGCCGCTGCCAATTGGCGGACAAAACGCTGAAATGCTCGATCCTCGTTTCTACGATGGAGATACTGACGATGTTAATTTTACTTCAGATCCGTTTGATGAAGACGATGATGAGACACAAATTGATAGGACTCACGCGCAACCCACGTCCAATACAGTTGATTCCTTCAAACAGCGCGCCGCAGATGTCTATCAACGGTACACGACAGAATATAAGAGCAGGTTCAAGTGGATGCGTCCTGATCTTTTCCGGGGCTCGCTTCACGAAGAGCTGACTGAAGACGCACACGCGCTACTAGACATCTTGCAACGGTATGGCGACTGGGATACCGAGAAAGACGCAAAACTCAACGCGCTTGAAAACCTCTTAACCCAGGTACACCCGGAAGATAAAGTATTGGTTTTCACCCAGTTTGCGGATACGGTGAAGTATTTGACAGATACCCTCTCAGCGCGCGGACTAACACAAATCGCTGCGGTAACCGGCGATTCGGCAGATCCCACCGCTTTGGCACACCGCTTTAGTCCTATTAGCAACAATAGTAAGGCGGAAGATGAGCTGCGAGTACTGATTAGCACTGATGTGCTGAGTGAAGGACAGAATTTACAAGATTGTTCAATTGTTGTCAACTACGACTTACCGTGGGCAATTATACGGTTGGTTCAACGCGCCGGACGCGTCGACCGGATAGGTCAACACGCTGAAAATATTTTGTGCTATTCGTTTTTACCTGCAGACGGAGTGGAACGCATTATTAACTTGCGCGGTCGTGTGCGTACACGGTTGCTTGAAAACGCTAAAGTTGTGGGAGCCGACGAGGCATTTTTTGAAGATGACGGGGTACGTGGTGAAGAGGCAATTCTTAACCTTTACCACGAGCAGGCAGGCTTGCTTGATGATGAACAGGACAACGATGTCGATCTTGCCTCGTACGCTTATCAGATTTGGAAAAACGCCATTACACAAGATGCATCCTTAGAACGAATCGTTTCTGAACTCCCCGCTGTCGTCTATTCAACCCGGTCGCATGAGCCAACGGAACCGGAGCCGGAAGGCGCGCTGGTTTACATCCGGATAGGGCAGGAAAACGACGCGCTGGCATGGATAGCCCGAGATGGACAGAGCGTCACGGAATCGCAGTTCGCAATTCTCCAAGCCGCAGCGTGTGAACCAGATACAAAGGCACTGTCACCGCTTGAAGAACACCACCACCTCGTGCAAGAAGCCGCTCGACGGATGGTTTCTGAAGAACGTCCCGTTGGCGGACAACTCGGACAACCGTCGGGGGCACGTTTCCGTACCTACAAACGCCTGAAGCAATACGCCAACAACGTCCAAAATACCTTATTTTCTACACACGAACTTAGAAGCGCCATTGGTGATATCTATCGCTACCCTCTCCGTCAAAACGCAACGGATACGCTCAATCGCCAACTCCGTAGCGGTATTTCAGATGATGACTTGGTGGCACTCGTAACCGATTTGTGGAACGAAGACCGGCTCTGTCTAATTGAAGAAGAAAAAGAGAGGCAAGAATCACAGATTGTCTGTTCATTGGGGCTTAGTGCAAGTGAGGCATGAACCTTCGGAGCCGTTTATGTTTAGACTTCAAAAGACTATACCTAAGCAATCTTCAACGAGATTTTTTAGTATATTGCAGCACAACAAAGGCTGCTGCTATGCTAAGTCCTTTACAAATCTCGCTCTTTTTCGTATATCTCCGTACCATCAACGCTTAGGTATTGATTAACAATACATCAGGCGTTGTGGGGCTCCAGTATACAAAAAACAGGGAAACACCGATGCAAATCAATCTTCCAGAGATACGTCAACACCTGAAAGCATTCGACTTCGAACGCCTCTTTAATGAACTCGGTTGGGATGCGCATGCCCAAACGCTCACCGTCACGGTAGATGAAACCGACTATCAACTCACCGCCATCGCCCAGAAACGCGGCCTAGTCGCCTTTGAATGTCCTCCGGCAATCGAAACCGACGGACATCCCCCCGATTACGCAACACGCCGTAGCATTCAACGACGCGTCGCCAAATCTGTACACGAACACTTTATTATCTACACGGACGCAGAGAAAAACACACAGATATGGCAGTGGCTCAAACACGAACCCGGCAAACCCGCCGCATCTAGAGAACATCGCTACCATAGAACACAACCCGGCGACTCGCTACTCCAAAAACTCCAAACCATCGCTTTTAGCTTGGCGGAGGAAGAACAACTGACGCTGCCAGACGTGACTGGACGTGTTCAGGCAGGCTTTGACGTTGAAAAAGTCACCAAACGCTTTTATGAGCAGTTCAAAAGGGAACACGCCGCCTTTCTCAGCTTCCTCAAAGGGATTCCTGATGAAGAGATGCAGCGCGGGTATGCCTCTGTGATGCTCAATCGCTTGATGTTCATCTATTTTATTCAGAAGAAGGGGTTCCTCGATAACGACGACAACTATCTACGCACCAAACTGGCAGAGAACCAAGCCGCCAGTGCCGCCGCGCCCCCCTCATCCAATAGATACTACAAAGAGTTCCTCTGTCCGCTCTTCTTTGAAGGGTTTGCGAAACCGGAAGCGGAACGCAGCCGAGAGATGCACCGCTTGCTCGGAAACATCCCATACCTCAACGGCGGCATCTTTCAAAAACACGAGATTGAAAAACTTCACGGGGAAAAGATTGAGATTCCAGACGCGGCTTTTGAACAGATTTTCACCTTCTTTGAACGTTACCAGTGGCATCTAGACGAGCGCCCGCTGCGAAACGATAACGAGATAAACCCTGATGTGCTGGGTTACATCTTTGAAAAGTACATTAACCAGAAGCAGATGGGTGCCTACTACACGAAAGAGGACATAACGGAATATATCAGCAAAAATACGATGCTTCCGTTCCTATTTGATGCGGCGCGGCGTTCGTGTAGAATCGCATTTGAAGGGGACACGTCCGTGTGGCAGCTGCTACAAGCGGAGCCTGAGCGCTACGTCTACGATGCGGTGAAACACGGTGTCGCCTTAGATTTACCACCAGAAATCGCCGTCGGTATCAACGAGCCCACTAAACGCAAGGAATGGAACACGTTGTCCCCTGCTGAATACGGGTTGCCGACGGACATTTGGCGGGAAGTTGTAGCACGCCGGCAACGTTACGAAACCGTCCGCACTAAACTCGCAAATGGCGAAATAAGGGACATCAACGCGCTGATAACAGACAACCTCAACATTCGTCAATTCGCGCAAGACGTGATTGAGAGTTGTGAAGGGCCCGAGCTGCTCCGTGCGTTTTGGAAAGCGATGACGCAGCTAACTGTGCTGGATCCGACGTGCGGCTCCGGTGCCTTCCTTTTCGCCGCGCTCAATCTCCTCGAACCGCTCTATGAGGCGTGCCTGGATCGGATGCAGGCTTTCTTGGACGAGGAAGCGCACCACTCCCGTAAATATACCGACTTCCGACAACTCCTTGAGCGTATCCAGCAGCACCCTAACCGCCGCTACTTCATCCTCAAGTCCATCATCGTCAACAACCTTTACGGGGTAGACATCATGGACGAGGCTGTTGAGATTTGCAAGCTGCGGATGTTCCTGAAACTGGTGGCGCAGATTGAAAATGTGAGGCAGATTGAACCGCTGCCAGACATAGACTTTAACGTGCAGGCAGGCAACACACTCGTCGGCTATGCCACTTATGAGGAGGTAGAAAAAGCCGTCACCGGTAAATTAGACTTTGACGACACGATGGGGCGGATTGAAGCACGTGCAGAGGACGTTGAAAGTTTGTTTACGCTGTTTCGTCAGCAGCAAACCGCGTTGGGCGGGACAGTGAACCCGTCTGACAAACAGAAGTTGCAGGGTAAACTGAAGGAGTTAGGGTCCGAACTGAATCAGTACCTTGCGGGAGAATACGGTGTGAAGACTACACAAATGTATAGTGGAAGGGGGGGGGAAATAGAGAAATTACAAGTGACGCTGCTTATCAGGCGTGGCTTTCTTCACATAAGCCGTTCCATTGGTTCATCGCGTTTTACGGCATCCTCAAGAAGGGCGGGTTCGATGTGATTATCGGCAATCCACCGTATGTGGAATATAGCAAGGTGAAGAAAGAGTACACCATCAAGGGATATGAGACAGAGAAATGTGGGAATTTATATGCGTTTGTGTTCGAAAGGAGTTTCCAGCTGCTTCAAAAGAGCGGGTGGAAATCGATGATAATCCCTGTTTCAGCTTACAGTACTGATAGAATGTTTCCCCTCCAAGCTCTATTTCGTCGCTCCAAGCGAGTTGGGTGGGTGCAAACATACGATGTTTTTCCTTCAAAATTGTTTGTCGGAGCAAAGCAACGGCTGGCAATTTATATCGTTCAACAGAGCTCGCAACCATCTCCAGCGTTATACGCGACGCGCTATAATAGGTGGCATGAACCCTTTCGCGAACATCTCTTCGCCCTTATGGAATATACAGATGTCACGCAGATGTCCGCTCAACATTCAGTCCCCAAGGTTCACAGCGCTATTGAACAAAGCATCTGGAACAAACTGTCTCAATTCTCAGTCTTAGAGACGCACCTTACCGCAAGACGTGTCCCACACACAATCTATTTCCATAACGCGCCGTACTACTTTATGCGGGCAATGGACTTTATTCCTTACTTCTGGAATGAACGAGATGGGGAGAAAATCTCAACACATCTCAAACCTCTATATTTAACAACCGCACTCGAGGCAGCCGTTGTTGCAGCTACAATGAACAGTTCATTATTTTATTGGTGGTATGTTATTCTCTCCGATTGCCGTACTTTAAACTTGCGTGAAATTAGAAGCTTCCCTATCGGCGTTGCGCAAATGGAAAAATCCATAAAGCAGAATCTCTCTGCACTCTCCGCTGATTTGATGCAGGATTTAAAGCGCCACGCACAACGCAAGGAGACAACCTACAAAACCACCGGGCGTGTTGTCTATGATGAGTTTCACCCGCGTCATTCCAAATCCATCATAGACAAAATTGACCGTGTGCTTGCACAACACTACGGTTTTACGGATGAGGAATTAGATTTCATCCTCAACTACGACATCAAGTATCGGATGGGGTTGGGGAAGTGATAAAGCCAATTGGCTGATGGCCCAAACGAATGCGAATTACCCAATTACCCCGAGCGGTTACGTAAATCTTCGGGCAGAGACCTCTGAAATTACCTTGACACGGTGAAAATTATCCATTCCGACGGTATAATTCCAACTTAGAGGTAGAAATTGCCCTTATATGCCAGAAACTTCCGTGGATAAGAAAAAGATTCATTTACGCCCATTTTTTGTAGCAGGCTTGTGAGAAAGGGGTTCTTGTGAAGGATGTGTATTGTTGGGTGTTAGAATCAGGCTATGCAGGATTTTAGGATTTTCAGGAGAAGCGGCGATTTGCGAGATTGAAATCTTTTTCGCCGGTTTTTTGCGTCGAGCAGATCCCGCTTTGGGATGACTGACAGGTTTTCCTCATACAGAGACCTCGCCATCGCCCCTACTGTCAACTCAGGGGAAAAAATAGGGGAGAATGAGATAAGAAAAAGAGGCTTGACTTTTGTTGGAAAATGTGGTTTAATTTATATAAACGTTTCACATGAAAGTAGCAAAGTTCGGATTATGAAAACAACAGCACAATCAACCATAAAATATGAGAATCCGCCCATTGATGAGATTGTTTGCGGTGTCCGTTTCGATCCAATTAAGCAGTTGCAATCCGGACATTTCGGCATACTATGGCAAAAGTTTAGGCCCGATTTCCGAAAACCGAAGATCAAAACTTGGTCGGTCCGGTGTCTAAAGAAAAACTTGAAAGCCCTATCAAATTTCCATTACCAAGGGTCTGGTTCATACACAAAAACGAAAACGAGCTTATCCAAGTACAACGGAATCGCTTCCTTTACAATTGGCGGCAAAGACAACCGGAGAATAAATATCCGGGTTACAAAGAAGTTGCCGAGAATTTTGAAAGATACCGATCTCGTTTCCAAGAATTTCTAGTAGAGGAAAACTTGGGAAATTTCGTGACAAAAGAATACGAATTAACCTACATAGATCTCATTCCGCAAGGGCAAGGCTGGGAAAAACTCGGCGATATGGAAAAAGTCTTCCCAAATTTGTTATCTGTAACAAGACAAGGGCTACTTTCAACCGATGTAAGAGCGATCCATTGGCAAACTGTCTTGGGCCTACCAAACGGCATAGGACAATTAGGAATTTCGATTCGTAACGCTAATCGAATCTCTACTAATCAACAGATTATCGTTATTGAATTTAGGGCACGAAGTAACCGGCCATATCAACGTATGCATGCCTGGTTTGAGGCCGCGCCTGACACAATTATCAAACTTTTTTCTGATCTCATCAGCGACGAAATTCAAGAGAAATTCTGGGGTCGAAAATCATGCTAGATCGCTACACGCAGCCTACAGCAACGATAGGTGGAGACATAAACTTTATCTTCTACTTAGAAGAAAAAGAAAAATTGGATCCTTCAAAACTCTTCCGGCAAAATACAAGTGCATTCTCTGAATTCGGCTTTACTACAGGAACAATAGTCGAAACTATAAGTTCTTCGTTCGGTGAAGAGGAAATGCCAGAGATTCCAGAGCCCTCTACGCAAAACACAATTACATCGCGCGAATTAAGTTTTGAGGAAGAAATTGTATCTGGAATAACACAAGACTTTACAGATCAACCCGTGCAACAATTTGACTTTCTTTCCTACAATGAAGAAGATCTCCTTGATTGGGATACTGCTATAATTGCTCCACCTCCTCGTCCATCAGGCACAATACGGGTTAAGTTAAAATACAAGGGACGGAGTCAACCTTTTCCTGCTGAAAATTTTTGGGAAGAATAGGTATTAGCCCCTTTAGGAAATATTTTAGAAATGGCTTACCCTTGGTATTGTTTAGTAAATAGTGATGAACTAGAACAAGGAGACATCTTAGAACACTGTCCGGTGTTTGCTCCACCCCTTAATTTAATTCTCTTGAAGACGAGGAAGCAGATTTTACGTGGAAGAATCGCGATGTTATTATCATGTCTCAAAGTTGTGATTTAGTGAAGGGTAGAGAAAAAGTGAAGGAAGTGTTACTTTGCACGATATGGAATCGCTCAGAACTTGTAAAGCTTCCAGGCGGGAACTTATCCGCAAAATCAGGTATGGAACAAGTTCGAAAAGGGCGATTGCCCAGTTTACAAATGCTTAAACAAATGTGAATTACCGCATACAGAAAGAGACTTCAGAGTTGTTGACTTTCGCAGCACTTATACACTCCCAATAGATTTTTGCAGAGCGTTTGCGAGAAAATCTAAAAACCGCATTAGAGTCCTATCTCCGTATCGGGAACATCTCTCTCAAGGCTTTGCTCGTTTTTTCAGGCGGGTTGGTCTACCTACCGATGTTCCTCCATTCAGATAATCTTATGCGTGCGGTGCCCTCTTGTCGGAGCCCCGGGCTTCTGCGCGCGGGTGCGCTAACAAGCCGAGTCGGCTTATGTCAACGGCACCGGGGCGACAATCGCCCGGCACCCTACTGTGGGCTCGTATTGGCTATTCATCTATTTGTGCGTGGACAGCGTGCTTCGGCACGCCTGCCCACCCGCAATCAAACCGATAACGACTTATAAACCTAACCGATGCGATAACCGCATCGACAACGGACACATCGTCCGAAAGGATATTTTGAAATGAAAGATTGGATGAACGCGAAAAAAGGCATCGTGATTTTATTGGGCGGGCTGGTGTTAGTGTTTGCCTGCTACGGGCTGGTAAGAGCGCAATACGGCTTGAAGCCCGTTCAATCAGAGACGCGGCACATCGCCCCGCCGGTTGGGGGGCTCGCAGGGCTCGAGAGTGACTTGCCTGCAGTCTCCTCTGACTCGGTTTCTCCTGAAACGGTTGCAGAGTGGTTGTCCCTCTTACGTGCGAACGATGACGGTTCAGCCGTCTTTGCACAGGGGATAGCGAACCTTGAACAGGTGCTGTGGGAGATGCAGCCTGTGGAGCGGCCGCGGCTGTTAGCGAACTATCCGAATCCGTTCAACCCAGAGACGTGGATACCTTATCAACTGGCAGTGCCAGCGGATGTGGAGATATCCATCTATGCGTTGGACGGGCGGTTAGTCCGGACGTTAGCATTGGGACATCAAGCGGCGGGCCGTTACGAGAGCAAGGCGCGTGCCGCGTATTGGGACGGGCGCAACGCCTCTGGTGAGCGTGTTGCAAGTGGTATCTATTTCTATACGCTGCGCGCCGGCGACTTCTCCGCGACGCAGAAGATGTTGATTAGGAAGTAAAGGGAGACAGATGTGTAAGGGTGTGTGTGCCGTCTGCGTTTGACGCGGCGGTCCCGCCTCCAACCCCTCGTATTTTTAGCCGCGAGTGTTTCGCGGCATTTGGAGGACTCTAATGTATGATAAAAACGTGTCAAAGGTTTGGAGGGCTGTAATGAATAATAAAAGCGTGTCAGTGATGTTAGCAATATTGGCGTGTATAGTTTTAAGTTTAGGGAGTGTTGGCAATGTGTGGGCACAAAGGGTAAGCGTGGCTGCGGATGTCGGTGTGCTTTCGGCTGTGAAAGGTGATGCGGATGTGAATGGTGATGGCCGTGTGGATATAGTGGATTTGGCACTGGTAGCGGCGCGCCTGGGAACCCGCGGTAACAGTTCGGCAGATTTGAACGGGAATAGTGTAGTGGATATAGGGGATGTGGCGTTAGTAGCAGAGGGGTTTAACGGTGCGGCGTCTGCACCTGCGGCACCTGCGTCTGTGCCTGCAGGGATGGTGCTCATCCCCGGCGGCACCTTCCAGATGGGCAGCGATGCTGCTGATGCGCGGGATAACGAGCAGCCTGTGCGGAGGGTGCATGTGGACGCGTTCTATATGGATACGCACGAAGTGACTAACGCGGCGTATCAAACTTTTGTGCTGGCGAACCCGCAGTGGCAGAAGGGGCGTATTTCGGATGCCTTCCACAGCGGTAAGTACCTAAAACATTGGGAAGGTAATAACTATCCAGGGGGTAAAGGGGACCATCCTGTGACGTATGTGTCGTGGTATGCGGCGATGGCATATTCTGCGTGGGCAGGGAAGCGTCTTCCAACGGAGGCGGAGTGGGAGAAAGCGGCACGCGGTGGGGAGGCAGGCCGGAAGTATCCGTGGGGAGACACGATAACGGCGAACGATGCGAACTACGATAGGAATGTAGACGATACGACTTCTGTGGGGAGTTATGCTGCGAACGGGTATGGGCTGTTCGACATGGCTGGGAACGTTCACGAGTGGTGCCTTGATGAATGGGATAAGACATTTTATGCTGCGTCTCCGTCTCGTAATCCGCTGCGTGGTGTGTCTGGTAGTACGCTTGCGAATGTGGCTGAGATTGTAGCGGACTACACAGGCGTAAATGTGAACTTAAAGCGGGTTTTGCGGGGTGGTAATTGGCGTGCTGATGCACGTTACCTGCGCGTCGCCGATAGGTTCAAAAGGGAGCCGACGTTCACGGAAAGCTTCGCCGGGTTTCGTTGTGTGAGTGCAGAGCCGCCGCCGGAGCTCCCCACACCGCCGGAACCACCCACACCGCCGGAGCCACCCGCACTGGAGCCGGAGCCACCCGCACCGCAGGCACCTGCAGGGATGGCCCTCATCCCCGCGGGCGAGTTCCAGATGGGCAGCAACGATGCCGAGGCCGATGGTGACGAGCAGCCTGTGCGGAGGGTGCATGTGGACGCGTTCTACATGGATACGCACGAAGTGACGAACGCCGAGTATAGAAGTTTTCTGCTGGCGAACCCGCAGTGGCGGAAGACGCGGATTCCGGATGCCCTCCATGATGGTAATTACCTAAGCGATTGGGACGGTAATAAGTATCCTAAGCGTAAGGGGGACCATCCTGTGGTGAATGTGTCGTGGTATGCGGCGATGGCGTATGCGGCGTGGGCAGGTAAGCGTCTTCCAACGGAGGCGGAGTGGGAGAAAGCGGCGCGCGGCGGTTGGCTAGGGTTAAAGTATCCGTGGGGAAAGACGATATCCTCTGTGCATGCGAACTACGGTAGGAATGTAGGGGACACCCGTCCTGTGGGGAGTTATGCGGCGAACGGGTATGGGCTGTTCGACATGGCCGGCAACGTTTACGAGTGGTGCCTTGATGCGTATAATGTGGATTTTTATTCTGCGTCTCCGTCTCGTAATCCGCTGAGTGGAGTGTCTGGCAGTATGCTCGCGAATCTGGATGAGATTGTATCGGACTATACCAATATTGAGTCTTCTCGCGTGTTGCGCGGCGGTAGCTGGTCCTTTGATTCACTCTTCCTGCGTGCCGCTAATCGCCGCGGGGATACCCCTACAGACACCAACGGCAGCTACGGGTTCCGGTGTGCGAGGGCTGTGACTCCTTCCGTGCCGCCGGCACCGGGAGGGATGGCACTCATTCCCGCGGGTGCCTTCCAGATGGGCAGCAACGATGCCGAGGCCGCTGGTGAAGAGCAGCCTGTGCATACGGTGTATGTGGACGCGTTCTATATGGATACGCACGAAGTGACGAACGCCGAGTATAAAAGTTTTGTGCTGGCGAATCCCGAGTGGCAGAAGACGCGGATTCCGCCTGCACTCCACAATGGTAATTATCTAAACCATTGGGACGGTAATAACTATCCAGTGGGTAAGGGGGACCATCCTGTGACGTATGTGTCGTGGTATGGTGCGATGGCGTATGCTGCGTGGGCAGGGAAGCGTCTTCCAACGGAGGCGGAATGGGAGAAAGCGGCACGCGGGGGGTTAGTTGGTAAGAAATACCCGTGGGGAGACACGATAACGCCGGACGATGCGAACTACGGTAATAATGTAGGCGGTACAACGGCTGTGGGGAGTTATGCAGTGAACGGGTATGGGCTATATGATATGGCCGGCAACGTGTGGGAGTGGTGTCTTGATGCGTATAATGAGGATTTCTATTCTGCGTCTCCGTCTAGTAATCCGCTGAGTGGTGTGTCTGACAGTATGCTCGCGAATCTGGATGAGATTATAGATAACTATACCAATGTTACCTCCTCTCGCGTGTTGCGTGGCAGGGGTTGGGCCGATAATCCGCGTACCGTGCGTGTCGCCGCTCGCTTCGGGCCTCCGCCGACGCTCACGTTCAACAACCTCGGGTTCCGGTGTGCGAGGGCTGTAACCCCTTAAATCTTTACCCCTTTACCCCTCCGAGCTGCGTGCAGCTCGTATCGAATGGAAAAAGCCCGAATAGCAAAGTTTGATGTTGCGGAATTTGAATGAAATTCCGCAACATCAAATGTTGTCATCACGAATCTTCTCTATCGATGCGCTGCGGCAACCGGTTGACTTCTATCTCTGTCTGGATAGAGGCACCCAGCCCAGAGAAGGGCAGCGCGAGGAACTCTTTGAAGAAAGGGTCCCAAAACTTCCGTTTGCTTTGTGTTTCTTTAGATGTCTCTGGTGCCGTAGTTTGCCTCATCTATCTGCTTAGACGCTCCACTTCTCATAATAAAGTATAGCAGCCTCCCTATTATTTTGTCAAGGCCGTCTCCAGATGTCGCTTCTCAAGGCGGCCTCGGTGCTTCTCTGAAAACAAAAAAACCAGGGGCAGCCATGTGAGGGTGGCTGCCCCTGGTTTAGGTTAGGTTAGTTTAGTTTAACTTAGATTTCACTGAGTTTATTCTCCCGAGTTAAGTTGTTAATCTGACAGCGGCGAGATATCCGATACTTGCGTATCACTGAGATCCAGCACTCTCAAGTTCGTGAGGTTTGCCAGCGGCGAGACATCCGACACTTGCGTACCCCCGAGATCCAACTCTTCCAAGTTGGTGGCGTATTCAAGTCCAGTCAGCTTGCTAACGTCTGAGCCACCTAAATCTAGGCTTGTCAAGTCTAGCATATGTACCGAGGTCACAGCCGTCCCCGCGGCGATGTTGAGTGTCTCCTTGATTTTCGCACGGAGCGTCTCATCCGGAATGGTCACCTCGACGCTTGTATTTACAGGCACCGTCAGCGTATTCGAGGCCAGGCTCAGGTTGCCCGCTATGTCCATGGTGGCATTCTCTGGCACCGTTATTTCCACATTTCCGTCAAAAGCCGACGGCGGCGTGATAGTCGCTCTGTAGACTTTGAAGGCGGAACTATGTTTCACCTGTCCGTTATCATCCTTCATAGGAGGAAAACCGGGATCCCGATGGTCTAAGCCTATCAACATCGGGGCTGAAACCTGCCAATCAGCCGCGGTGGAGCCCAATGTCACCGCGGTGTCATCTACCTTGAGCGTGATGTCCGTCGCCTCGAAGCCTCGCGTGGTATCTGCAATCACACCATCATCGCCACCTCCAATCCCATAATTGTAGAATAGGAATTCCACATCAAAGGACTCTGTCTGAGTGTCAGGTTCGGTAACAGCCGCATCGGGGTCTGTCGTTGAAAAGTCCACATGGGCGGTGCGGAAACCCATCTCATCATGAGTCTCAGCCTTGATCAGCCCGGGAATCCTCACATTCGCCCGGATAGTATCTATGAGATAGTCATAAGTGTTGACATCTGCCTTATTATAAAATAAGCCAAGTTTGTTCACAAGCTCGGCCCCGGCCCAAGCTTGTCCTCCTTGATGGGTACGTTTGATGTGATTATTAGCATCGGGAAGATTATAGGGAGGAACGTTAGGGATCTGAGCAAAACGCAGATCGCCGAAAACGTCATCACCGTCTTGCACCGTGTATGTGAAATATACGACTTTATTATCGAGTTCCGCCGTGGTCATAGTTTCATTATACACCGCGAGTAAATCCGTTCTGAGGTCCTGGTCTAAACGTAAAACCAGGTACGGCTTGTTGGAATCCGGATTCGTGACTGTCACGTCGTCCCCAAATGTCAACTTAAAATGGATATTATCGCCAGTCGTGAAGAATTTAACTGTTCTGTCTGTCGTGGGTATGGAGGTGGAGGTGGAGTACCCCGGTGCAGTAAGAACATTACCTGTTTGAGCGTCTAGTAGCGGCTGCCCAGCACGATTGTTCCAATCGGCCAGTAACGCTATGCGGGCCGCGTTATAGAGGGAATCGCCTGTCACTCGTGGATCGGGCGTGTCTGTCGTTATCTCAAGACTGTCTAAAACCGGTATATTTGCCTGCACGGTAGCCATCGGTGCGGCTAACATCGCAATCCCGGCTATCGAAATTACAGATGAGATAAATCCGCCACTCAACACGCAAATAAAACACTTAACATATAGAAGGGGGGGGTGCATTCTTCTCTTCATCTTATCTAACTCCTTGTTATTCTTTATCCCGTGACGGAATAAACTTTATAGTCTTCTGACTAAGTTATAGAACCCAAAAAAAACACTTTAGCTATATTATACCATAAAACAAAACGCGAAAAAAAGCCGACTTTTTTCTCTTATATCTATCATGATACCCGCAATCTGAGAAAATTCAATTCTTTTTTTCGAATTCCTGAAATTGAGCCTTGTATCTATTTGCAGACGATTTTATACACAGGGCTCCAAACGACTTCGTCACACTTATAGAAACGTTATGGGTTGTAAAAGGGTTACAATACAAAAAATGTCAATCCATTTTACGCCATTTTACGGATGTTGCCTCAAACCGGTTCGGCAACTCACTTTTAATTAAATTAATTATACCTGCAATCTAAAAGAAATGTCCACTCTTTTTCTCTTGTATCTACTTAAGTATACCACTACCTACACTTGTTGGGGGGACGGAAATATCAACCCGCTTTCCTATCTTTGTTCTGTATTCAGGCTGCCGCTTCGCACTCGTCCGACATCCTAGCCGCGCATAACCCCAGTTTCCTCTAACCAGACTTTCAAGGGAACATCCACATCCTTGGGAGAAAAATGACCGTTCGCGTTCGTACCTCCTCCCAGCAGCTGCTGACGAATCGGATCGGCGCGATCAAACATCTCTTCCGGAATCGTCATATCGTCTTTACTCCGCAGCCAGCGGTACCCATAGCCGTAAAATAGCCCTTTTCGCGTAATAGCAGACTCATTTTCACTCCGCGCATGCCAAATCCGACGGTCAAAGAATACTGCAGCGCCTGGCTTACAGCACATAGGTATCGCCCCCTCCGGAGGAGAACCATCTACTGGGAGTTCTAAAGTATCCAAGAGATGGCTACCGGGAATCATGTACAAATTTCCGCGCCCTGTTTCTGAACAGTCGGAGAGCCAATACACAACCTTTATCGAAAGCCGCGGGCGTGGCGAACTTTCAATCTCTATATTGACACGACCGCTATCCTGATGCCATCCTAACGGCGCTGACTTACCCCGGGATATCTCAGGGCGCGGCGGCGTGATAATCAGATGGCTATGGTAGCAGTAAATGTTCCAGCCCAAAGCACCCCACACCTTCGGAAACGTTTTATACCAATCCAAAATGTTGACGAATAGCTGATCTTTCCCGAGAACATTGGGATAGAAAAAGTTTTGGGTTTCTGTCAGAGGCTTTTTGGTATACGCATCGTAACCTGCATCAAGATGCGCTTGGTAAATGCTATCAACACGGTTCTCAAGCCGTTCAACGAGCGCCAGTGGCAGCGCGTTTTCCACAATAAAATATCCTTCTTCGTTCAATCCACGGAGTTGTTCAGCCGTGATTTGATGCTGTAGATGCCGTTCATCAAGCATGCTCCACTCCTCCTATTGCATTCAAGACAGTCCAAACTAGTGTGCGTGTCTCCTAAGCGGGTAAAGGTCCCTCTATCTCATCTACGAGGTGAATAGAATGAATGACATCGCGGAGGTCTGTCAGGGGGACTTTCGTATTGTGTATACAATCAATGAAATGGCGGTGCATTGTTAAAACCCCTTCATAACTGGCTGAGTCGCGCCGGTCGACACCGTCTACCGCCCATCCGCCCATAACTTTTCTATTGTTGTCCTCATAAATTTCAATCTCTTCAGGAATTTTCAGATAACATCCGATGCCGACTCCATGTAATTCAGAAACTACGACATCAAGTATCGGATGGGGTTAGCAAAGGACTAAGACGGTTGAACAAACCGCTTCCCTAAAGGAAATGCCGCTGCAGATACCCAATAGTATGGATAAATAAACAGATGTCAACAAGCGCATCTGGGATGATATAAATCCTGATTCCGTTAATTAATTATCCATGCCAATTCAGATCGATGCTGGTGTATCCGTGCGTGTATTGGTGGAGATGGGGCGGTAATTCTGTTAAAAACTGCCTACCCGCGTCCGGTATCTCCCAGGGAATATCGATGTGATGGGCCCGGCTCCGGAAACCGACACCGCACGACAACCGAATTTCATCGATTTGATTGGGGAATGCGGCGTGATACGTCCGGTGTGCAAACACAATCATATCCCCCGGATTCGTGAAGAGCGGCACTAACCCCGGAATATCAAAACCGTTGTATGCTTTTTCTTCTTCACCTGCTTTATAGAAGGAACGTCTGTCCGCTGTCATGTTGAAACCTTCGGGCCCTTTCCAGTTTTCAACATGAGAATCTTCAATTATGCACAGCCCTCCATGTTCCGGACGAGAACCGGTCAGGTAGAACCATTTGCCGGAGGGCCACATGCCCCGGTTGAGCACATCCCCTGAATTTTTGGGTGATTCGTTCGAAAACCCACACCAATCTGTGTGCCATGCGACAGGCTGAGACTCCGGCATCCGAATAATAGCGGCGGAACGGTGAAGTGTCAGTTCGTCCGTCCCGAGCAGGTGTCGGTGGATTTTCATAAAGGGTTCGTATCCTAAGATTTGCCATGCCCCTGCTCCGGATTCGATCCAAGCGTGTCGTGTACGGCTTTGCCCTGGCTGCAATTCTCTGTTCGGGTCCGTTCCAACGAAAACCGCCTGTTTTAAACTGTCAACCCACTCATGTGGTAAGACATCTTTAATAATTGCGAAGCCGTGTGCGTCTAGACATTCGGACATCAGAGGAAGCTCATCGACGGTAAATTCGTAGGTATATTCCAGTTCAGGTTTTTGAATCTGTAGGTAATGTTCCATAATTTCGTCAGACCTAATTGCCGTAGATATTAAGTGCTGTCATTTTAGCAGACGTTCAGCGTTGCGTCAACCGTATTTTTTTTTGAGCAGGAGGCGTGCCTGGGAAATCGATTCTGCAGGGGAAAAAACTCAAAAGGTATCATGCACTTGCATGAATTGCTAGCTTTTGTTAAAATATGACTGCTTCATAAACATCTCCACTCATAGCAAAGCATTCATTTTCCAAGGATTCGGTATAAGAGCGCCCGAATAGGCAAACGAGATAAGAACTATAATTTGGTTCGTTCATTACATCTGTCGCGACATTCGCCTGGGTAATGGCTAAATAACCAGGGCAAATAGGAACATAAAGCAGGCAGTGACACAATCAATTCAACTTATCACACAAAAAGAGACGAATTATCCGGCAGGGTTGAAGGACTATCTAAAAACAGCAACCCCAGAAATTATCTGGGTGAGGGGGAATATCGGCTTATTTCCGGGAGCGAATACCAGTTTAAACGGAGATCTCTGGACGTTCTTTTGCTCCAGCAAATGTCCGGGGGAAATTATTTTGAAAGCACATGAGTTGGCACAAGCATTCAAGGAAACAGGGGTTCCAACAATTGGTGGCTATCATTCCCCGGTTGAACGTGAATGCTTACGCGTCTTACTGCGTGGTTCACAACCGATTCTCTTATGCCCGGCACGGAGCATCGAAAATATGCGGTTGAAACCGGCGTGGAAAGGTGCGTTAGCCGGGGGGCGTTTATTAATTGTATCTATTTTTGGGGGTTTCCATCGGCGATCGACTGCTGCATTGGCGAAGCAGCGCAACGTTTTCGTTGCAGCACTTTCGGACAAAATTTGTATCGCGCACGCTGCCAAAAACAGCAAAACCTTGGAATTCGCAGAGATGATAGTGGCGTGGGGTAAACCTATTTTCACTTTTGAGGTACCAGCAAACGATGCACTTTTTCAACTGGGGGCGCAGCCGATAGAGGCGTACTTCGGCTGCCTGCAATAACATTTTTCGCAGGTAAGCATAGGGTCTATTTTCGTTCTGGGAGTGGCCCTTGGTATGTTTCAGGATTGCAATCTTGATTCTATAACAGGCTTCAAGGCATCCAAGGCACACCTAAACGGACAAAAACAAGAAAAAAATTTGACATCGTTAAAAAAAAGTGTTATACTTATTTTATAATGTAGATTTTGTTTTTTGAAAGGATTCGGTTGAAATATGGAGCTCGGACTCACGGACAAAGTTGCTGTAGTGGGTGCATCCAGTAAAGGGCTTGGTCGTGCCATTGCTGTTGGATTGGCACGAGAAGGCGTGAAAGTCACTATCTGTGCAAGAAACAGTGATGCACTTGAGGCGACAGCTAACGAGATTCGCCAAGAAACAGGGGCTGAGGTTCTGGCTGTTCCTACCGATGTGAGTGTCCCTGCACAGGTTAATACACTCATTGACAACGCAATAAATCAGTTTGGCGGCATTGATATTTTGGTGAATAATGCGGGGGGTCCGCGTGCAGGACGGTTTGCAGAGTTGTCTGCCGAAGATTATCAGACTGCGGTTCAATTAAACCTGATGAGTACCATAAACCTCTGTCGTGCCGTTGTGCCCACAATGCAGGCACGCGGTGGAGGGCGAATCATCAACCTCACTTCAGTCTCTGTGAAACAGCCGGTGGACGGATTGATGCTGTCAAATATGGCACGGACGGGTGTCATCGGGTTTGCCAAAACATTAGCGACGGAACTGGCTCCCGACAAAATCCTGGTTAACAACGTGTGCCCCGGGATTATTTTCACGGATCGTATCCGCCAGTTAGCAACGGTGCGTGCAGAAGAGAGCGGACTCCCTTTTGATGAGGTGCTTGAGAAGATGATAGCGGATATTCCGCTCGGTAGAATTGGAGAACCGGAAGAGTTTGCGAACCTTGTTGTATTTCTTGCCTCCGCACGTGCGAGTTATATTACAGGGACGACGATTCAAGTTGATGGGGGTATGGTGAAGGCTCTGCTTTAATGACGTTACGCGTCTGGAGAGACAAATTATTACCGTAATATAGCATTAGAGGAGTGATGAATGATGATAATATCTGTAATCATTCCTGCGTTTAACGAAGAGAGGACAATTCAAGAAGTCGTCGATGCTGTACAGGCGCTTCCAATTCAGACACAGATTATAGTTGTTAATGACGGTTCTACGGATAGGACCTACGTGATTCTGGAAGAGCTACTTAAGAATCATAATGCACGCCTACACGGTTCATCGCTTACCGTTGTCCAGTATAAAGAGAATAGAGGCAAAGGGTTTGCAATTCGGAAGGGTTTGTTCCATGTTGAAGGTGATGCTGTGGTGATTCAAGATGCAGACTCGGAGCTCTGTCCGAAAGACCTCTTGAAGTTAGTAGAACCATTGAAAAAGGAAGAGATTGACGTTGTTTATGGTTCGCGTTTTCTCAACGGTCGGGGAAACGCGAGTTACCTCAATTTTGTAGCGAATCGGTTGCTTGCCATGTATACCAATCTGCTTTACGGATGCCGCATCACTGATGAATCTACAGGGTATAAAGCTTTTTCGGCAGCATTGATAACCCGGTTAAATTTGAAATGCGAAGGGTTTGAATTTTGTCCAGAAGTTACGGCGAAGATATTGCGTGCAGGCTATCATATCCGTGAGGTACCGGTTTCGTATTTTCCGCGCACGAAAAAGGAGGGTAAGAAACTACGATTCTGGTCAGATGGATTTTTTGCCGCGTGGACGCTTTTAAAATATCGGTTTCTATCAAAGATCGATCTATAGATCGCCACTCCTCTCTCCTGCGAAGAGAGACAAAGAAAGGAATTGGGTGGGCACCACCCTCAACTTCGTAATCTTATCTCTCCTTTAGGAGAGATAAAGAATACCGAACTTGCCAATCTATAGATCGTCGGAGATGACTTAGGTTTAGTCTTTAAAAATCTAAACATCAGAACCCTCTGGCGAGATTTGTAAAGGATTTAACATAGCAGCCGCCTTTATTAGGCTCCTGTATACAAAAAGTTGTATGCCTGCTATAAGTCCTGTTTACCTGAGTCTATTAAGTCATTATAATAAAAAAATGGAGGTTAATCAATTATGTTTAAAAAAAACATCAGTGTCCTTCCACCTTGGAAGGCCGCTGATTCGCTCGCAGGAGATAGAAAATCTTACACACAGGTTTCGTTATATTCTGTCTTAATTCTAACGCTAATGTTATCAGGGTGGTTAGTTTTCTCAGCATTTGGGCATAGTGACACATCAGCATTTCTGGAGGACGTTAACAAAGATGGTGTAGTCAACATCCAAGACCTGGTGCTTGTTGCGGCTGCTTTTGGTAATGCGGCAGACCGGAACGCGCTGCAAAGTCCTGATGTGAATCGCGATGGTATCATCAATGTGCTGGATCTTGTGCGTGTGGGCAATAGTTTCGGCCAGAGAGGCGAGGTTGACAATTCGACGTATCATGATATTCAGGATTATGTGTTCGATAAAAGTTGTGCAAATAGCGTGTGCCATGCCGCGCCGGCTAACGCTGCAAACCTGAATCTCACCTATGGGCTCTCTTATGAGGATTTAGTCGGCCGGACACCGCAGAATCCTGCGGCTGCAGCGGCAGGGATGAAATTGGTGGATCCGGGGAATCCAGATAACAGTTTCCTTTTAACAAAATTGGTGGGCCCCCCGCCGGAACAGGGGACTCGGATGCCGTTTAATGCCGGGCCTATTCATGAGGGGAAGATAGAAGCGATTCGGACTTGGATTGCGGCGGGCGCGCCTCAAGACGATCAGCTTGCCGGTATCGGAGACCTCTCTGTACTACGCGATCCGGAGGAAACGTTTGTGGCACCTGCACCGCCCGCACCTGGGCAAGGCTACCAACTCCGGCTCCCTCCCTTCAAAATTGAACCGGGAACAGAACGAGAAGTCTTCTATGCAACGCAAATTAAGGATGAAAATGGGCAGCCGCCGGCGGGCGACATCTTTATTAACAAAGTTGAGATTTATTACCCCTCTGGTAGCCATCACTTCATCGTCTATCGCATTACAGAGGAAGGATTGGCGAAGGATGTCCTGAGTAGAGGTGTGATGCCCGGTATTGCTGTCGACCCGGCAGAGAGTTTCCGAGAGCTTGATACCGAAGATCCGCAGGTCCTCGGGAATTTTGGAATTGATCGGCTTTTCGTAATAGGGACACAGACAGACGACACCTCGTTTGAATTTCCAGAGGGTGTGGCCCTAAGGCTCCCTGGCAACACAGTCTACGATCTGAATTCGCATTACATCAATCTATTGGGAACGGAGCCTCTCATCGGGGAAACGTATGTAAATTTCTACACGATTCCGGAAGAAGAGGTGCAATACGAGGCGGTGGAAATCTTCATTTCTAATCGGAGCATTTACGTGCCGCCTGGGACGACACGGCTTGCCACAATGGATATGTTTGTTGAGGATGAGCTCGAACGCCGGGGCCACACGCCTGATACAAAGTTGAATGTGTTCTTGCTGACATCTCATATGCACCGTCACGGCGAGTTGTTTGAAATCAATCAGATGTCGACGGATGAATTGTTGCATCGGAGCGTGGCTTATGACGATGCCCCAATAACCTTATTCGATCCGGCTCTCGTCTTAGACGTAACAGATGGACTCAGTTTCCAATGCACGCACAGCAACTATGATACGCCTACGCCTCTCGAATTCGGACTGACCTCTGAGGACGAGATGTGTATCATGTTCGGTTATTACTATATCCCAACTGCAAATGCAGGGGAACAAATTAAGTAGGAAGCCTGACATTATATGAGTGGGTACTTTTTGAGTACCTGCTCATATAACGTTTTTCGTATATTTCAGCCCAATAAAGGTCTTTTGTATACAGGAGCCCAATAAAGGCGGCTGCTATGTTAAATCCTTTACAAATCTCGTCTGAGCCTTCTGAAGCTTTGACTTCAAAAGACTATACCGAAGGTGTCTCCGACGAGATGTACATCGGATTTAACAAGACATAACCCTTGATGGGGCTGAAATATACAAAAAGATGTTTTCCTATGGGTACCACTTATCTAAAGCAAAGCGGCTTCCTGGAGGCCCTCACGGAGCGCATTCTTGTGTGCGATGGTGCCATCGGCACGGAACTCCGAAAACGCGTCCCGTCCTATTTACAGTGCATTGATGCGTGCAATATTCATAGCACGTACGCGCCTATCGTCAAGGAAATTCACTGCACTTATCGGGACGCGGGGGCTGATGTCATCCAGACTAATACCTATCAAGCGAATAGAGAAGCTTTAGCGGTTCATGGCTTAGCAGAACAGGTAGAACTGATAAACCGGGCAGGTGTGCAGCTTGCGCAAGCTGTGGCTGGAGATAGATGCTATGTGGCAGGTTCTGTCGGGCAAATTCCGTTTCAAACCTTAGACGCTGCGGGTACCGACCGGAGCGTCTCCACGAAAACGGTTCGCCGGCTCTTCAAAGAGCAGATGGATGCTTTGGTTCATGAAGGGGTGCAGCTGCTAGTTTTGGAAACGTTCGTTTCTGTGAGGCAAGCCGAGATTGCGACAAAGCAGGCACTCACGTACGGTGTTCCTGTAATCGTTCTCATGAGTGGGATTTCAGGTGGCACGATGGGCAGCGGGCTGGATGTCCGTGTTTTCGCCCGGGAGTTGGAGCAGTTAGGGGCGCACGCGGTTGGGATTAACTGTAGGGGGCCGCATGACTTAGTTGAAGCGATGGAACTGCTGGCACCAGTCATTAAAGTCCCGCTCGTTGTGCAACCTAACGCTGGAAATCCGAGGATTGAACAAGGAGAAATTGCGGTTTCATACACGGTGACTGCAGAGGTTTTCAGCGATTATGTAGAAAAATTAGTTGAACTTGGTGCGAACATGATAGGCGGCTGTTGTGGTACAACACCGGATTACACAGCAAAAATCCGCTCTATTGTTGGAGAACAGAAGCCGGCGGAACGGCAGACGCGAATCTTCGTTCTACCGCGCCGTATCGCAGCCAAACCATCAAAGCGTGTTCCAAACGAAAACCCCGTCCAACAAGTATTTGAAACACGCGAACGTATTGTGAGTGTAGAGACGCGCGCAAATACGTTCCCGCAATTGCGTGCGTTATTGAAAGAAGCGAAAACCCTCGCCCAACTCGGTGTAGATTTATTTGATGTGACTGACAATTCTGGGGCTGTGGTTAACATCGGAGCAGTTGGCACAGCGTATCGCCTTCAGCAATCCACTCAGATTCCGACACTTATCCATTGGACAACGCGTTCGCGAAACCTGATTAGTATGCAATCGCATCTTTTGGAAGCAGAGACGCTCGGTATCCGCGGTATTGTCGCGCTATCCGGAGACCATCCGAAGGCAGGTCCCTATGAAGCAGCGAGCCTTGTCCCTGATGTGCGGGGAGCGGTGCAACTGATGAAACTCATCGCGCGGTTAAACCGGGGGGAGCTCGCAGACGGTTCGTCGATTGGCGAACCATGTTCGTTTTACTATGGCGGTGGGTTTACAATCGCCGAGAATCTTAAGCCCCATGTCAAACACCTCACAAGTAAAGTAGAACAAGGTGCTAAGTTCGCTTATACGCAACCGGTCTGGACGTTTGAAGATGTTGTGCATACACAGAAAGCGACCGAACACCTCGGCATCAAAATCCTTTACGGTATCCTTCCCTTAACGAGTTTCCGTAGTGCGTCCTACCTACGGGACAACTTGGGCCTCTATATTCCACAGTTCATCGTTGAAAAATTCCACGACCTTGGCGATACCGCGGGGCATGAACTTGGAATGAAGTTAACCTTGGAATTGGTCAAAGAACTCCGGAATCAGGAGCAGATACCTATAGATGGTATCTACCTGATTCCGCCAGCTCGCATGAATTGGAAAAACAGGTGCCGCGCGATCTCGGAAATCGTCAAAACGTACCGTTTTTGAATCACACATCACATCAAAGGATTTGGGCCCTAATCCAAAGACGAGATTTGTAAAAGAATTTATCAAAACACCAGGCTTTTATGTGCTCCTGTAGACGAAAAAGGAACCTTGATGCGAAACCCGCCCGAAAAAAACCGCATAACGGGCCGTTCCCTGCTTTTAGGGGTACTTCTGATACCGCTTAACGTCTATTGGATGACGCTGGTTGAAGTAAAGTACTATTCACTTGACGGTTCGTGCCTCCCGCTTTTCATCCAACCTGTTTTTATAATGTTTGTGTGCGTTGTAGCAAACTGTGTGCTGAAATATCTCGCGCCGCGACAGATGCTACAGCAAGGTGAATTGTTATGCATCTATATTATGGTTGCCATCTCTTGTACGTTTGCTGGGCACGATACGATGCAGAATATGTTCGGCAGCATCGCGCATCCGTTTCGGTTCGCGACAGAAGAAAATGAGTGGCAGGCCCTCTTTTTTCGTTATCTGCCGGCGTGGTTAACCGTAAGTGATGTACAAAGTTTACAAGGGTTTTATGAGGGAGAATCGAGTTTCTATAATCAACATAATTTTTATACTTGGATAAAGCCGCTGGCGTTCTGGGGGCTTTTTTTTCTCATCATGATGTTCATGATGCTTTGTATCAATACACTGATTCGTAAGCGGTGGACGGAGCATGAGAAACTGGCGTACCCAATTATCCAATTGCCCCTGGGACTATCTGAGGCGGGTGGCTTCCGGCTGCTGAAAAATCGGATGATGTGGTTGGGTTTTAGCATCGCCGTAGCGATTGGTATCATAAACGGGATTCACTATCTGTTTCCGCAATTTCCGGAGATTCCGTATATTAAGCGTGCGCCGGTGTGGCATAACATTTTCACAGAGCGCCCTTGGAATGTTATCCGTTGGACCCGGATTTCAGTGTATCCATTTGCGGTCGGTTTAGCATTTTTTCTTCCGCTGGATCTGTCATTTTCGTGTTGGTTTTTCTTCGTTGTGCGTTTAGCGGAGCGTGTTCTCGGTGCAGCATTAGGGACGCGTTATTTTCCGGCACTCAATGAACAAGCGTATGGCGCGTGGATTGCACTGTTCGTGCTTGCAGTCTGGGTGACGCGCCGTCATCTGTTTGAAGTGATGAAAAAGGCATTTGGCTTCAATTCACGGCTTGACGATTCAGAGGAACCGATGCCGTATCGTGCCGCGTTGTTCGGGATAGTCGGTTCGCTAATCGGGCTTGGCGTGTTTGCCTCAATTGCGGGAATGGCACTATGGGTTGCCGGCATCTTCTTCGGGCTGTATTTCCTTCTCTCTTTCGCCATTACGCGCGTCCGTGCGGAACTTGGCACGCCGCATGAGATTTACTACGTCAATCCACACGACATCATCGCCACTGTAGGAGGCACTCGTCAATTCGACCCGTCGAGTTTGACAATTCTATCGCTTTTCTATTGGTTCAATCGCGGTTATAGGAATCACCCGATGCCGAATCAAATTGAGGCGTTTAAACTTGCAGAATCGACAGGCATGGGCAATCGCCGTTTGTGGATAGCGATGCTGATTGCTATCATCGTCGGGATAGTAGCAACGTTTTGGGCGAATCTGGACATCACGTTCCGTAACGGTGCCGTTGCAAAGGCTGGCGGATTTAAAGGATGGGTAGGCAGAGAGTCGTTTAACAGACTTCAACGTTGGCTGCACAATCCGTCTGAACCGAACTGGACTGGCATTGGCTTCATGGGCATCGGTGCTTTGCTAACCTTTCTGATGATGTATATGCGGATGCATTTTTTGTGGTGGCCATTTCATCCGGCGGGGTATGCCCTCGCGATTAGTTTTGCGATGGATTATTTCTGGTTTGCGTTCTTGGCTGCGTGGTTTCTCAAGCTTATGATTTTACGGCATGGTGGGCTACGGCTGCATCGTCGTGTCGCGCCGTTGTTTTTAGGCTTAATCTTGGGGGATTATGTTATCGGGAGTATCTGGGCAATTATCGGCCCGGCGTTCGGTATGCGTACCTATAAAATTTTTATCTGAGGTTCTGTGCCTGCAGCATGCGGATGACTCGGATAAGTCCGATAGGCGGACAGTGCCATCCGTCCCCTATATCTCCTATAAAAACAATTTTTTGTATATCTCCGTACCATCAACGCTTATATCGTGGGTACTCGTGTGTAAATCTCGCCAGAGCCATTCTAGATTATGATTCCTCAATCACCTTCAGACGCTTTTATGCTTCATCACGTTTTTTTGTATATCTCCGTACCATCAACGCTTATGTCGTGGGTACTCGTGTGTAAATCTCGCCAGAGCCATTCTAGGTTATGATTCCCCAATCACCTTCAGACGCTTTTATGCTTCATCACGTTTTTTTGTATATCTCCGTACCATCAACGCTTATGTCGTGGGTACTCGTGTGTAAATCTCGCCAGAGCCATTCTAGGTTATGATTCCTCAATCACCTTCAGACGCTTTTATGCTTCATCACGTTTTTTTGTATATCTCCGTACCATCAACGCTTATGTCGTGGGTACTCGTGTGTAAATCTCGCCAGAGCCATTCTAGGTTATGATTCCTCAATCACCTTCAGACGCTTTTATGCTTCATCACGTTTTTTTGTATATCTCCGTACCATCAACGCTTATGTCGTGGGTACTCGTGTGTAAATCTCGCCAGAGCCATTCTAGATTATGATTCCTCAATCACCTTCAGACGCTTTTATGCTTCATCACGTTTCCCTCCTAAAAAAGTTAAGCATGCCCTTCTTCACGGATAAGGCCGCCAACGAACACTCCGGAAAACAGCAGGATTGCAAGGGCGTAAGGTGCCGCTTCAGCGAACATCGCTTCTGTTGTGTAACTCCATACGTTGAGCGCCAACGTCTCATAACCGGCAGGCGATAAGAGAAATGTGAGCGGTAACTCCTTCATCGTCGCCAGGAAAACGAGAACGGCAGCAGCACGCATGCCTCGGATAAGAATAGGGATAACAGCCCGGAAAAACGCCTGTACTGGTGAATCTCCGAGCGAACGTGCGGCTTCCTCTAAGTGGGGTGAAACTTGGTACAGTGCACTGCGTACGGGTCCGATGGCTTCCGCCAAGAAGTGTAGCGCACATGCGTAGATGAGGACGAACACCGTTTTATAAATAAAAGAGACAGTATTTAAAACAAAAAAGATCAGCGAAAGTGCGAACGCAAGCGGGGGCACGGCATAAATGATATAAGCAACCCGCGCTAACCCGTTTGAGAAACGTGACGGATAACGTACATCGACGTAAGCAAACGGCACCGCTAAAACGGCACAGATAACTGCTGTAGGGATTGCGATTGACAGGGAGCCGATAAAACCGTCTAACATCGCTAAGAAGGGGTTTCCGGAACTGACGGTACCTCTGAATAGCCACAGGATAACTGCACCCGCTGGCACAACGACCGTTGCAAAGATAAGCAAGGCGAGATAAAAATATGCAGGAACACGCAAGCCTTTGAGCGAAACCAATGATACTGGACGGGACAATCCACGTCCCACTCGGTGCAAGGCAACCCGCCTGAGCAACTTTGCCTCAATGTAAAGCAGACAGCTTGTAAACGCGAGCAGCATCAACGCAAGCCATGCCGCCGAAACATGCTCAAAAGAAAGCATATATTCTGCATAGAGGGCGTAACTAAAGGTTTCATATCGCATTAACGACACAACCCCAAAGTCGCCTAAGACATGTAAACTGATGAGCAGCCCACTGGCGTAGAACGCAGGCTTAAGTTGTGGGAGAATAACGTGGTAGAAAACCTCACGGGAACTATAGCCGAGGCTTCGGGCGGATTCCTCAAGGGGCGCATCGAGCCCTAACAGCGCTGCACGTAGATTTAAAAAAAGATAGGGAAATGTGTAAGCGCCGAGCGCGAGGAGCGCTCCCCAATACCCACTTAGGCGAGGAATGCTCCTGCCGAAAAACGCGGCAACAATGCCGTTGTTACCGCCAAGTGCCAATAGCGCATACGCCATAACGTAACCGGGAATCGCAAGCGGCAAAACGCATAGCACCGTAAAAAAACGTTTGTTCCTCAGGTTTGTTCGGCACGTCAACCATGCCGCCGGCATTGCGAAAAGAAAATCGAGAATGAGTACGCCGATGCCCAGCAGCAACGTGTTAAGCAGAAGCTTGAAGTTCCGCCCCCGAAATACAATCTCAGAAAGCATCTTACCCTCAACTGAAAATGCTTTCCAGAATAGGTAGCCTAATGGAATCAGGCCCCCGAGTGCTACGGCGATTGCGATGTAAAAGAAATACGCATGTCCTCCGTCAGGAATAATGCGGTGTTTGTTTTGTATATCTCCGTACCATCATCACTTATGTCGCGATGTCCTATGTGTAAATCTCGTTTTTTTGTATATTTCAGCCCCATCAAGGGTTATGTCTTGTTAAATCCGATGTACATCTCGTCGGAGACACCTTCGGTATAGTCTTTAAAATCATAACATCAAACGGCTCAGACGAGATTTTCACAGGTTTTTATATAGCAGCCGCCTTGTTACGGGCTCCTGTATACAAAAAACCTTTATTGGTTATGATACAAAACATCAATCTGCCTCTTCAATCACCCTCCTCCCTCAACGCCCAGATTTCAAGGTGCGCGGCTTGCAACTCAGTCTATCAACCGGATTCCGGAACATTGATTTGGCATACCGTGCTCATAAAACTTCAACGTGCTTTAACAACCGGGTCGTTCCCTCGAGATCGTCCATCTCATTGAGATTGAAACTGGGTACCAACTCAAGCAGCTCAGATAACGGCAACAGATTCTCATTGGGAGTGACACCCTCGATGACAGGATATTCAAAAACCTCATTCACAAAGTAATCTTGCGCTTTCGTGGCTAGCAAGAATTCAATGAATTTCACTGCAGTGTCCGGATTCTTGGCATTTTTCAACAAGCCGATGCCAGCAACATTCACCAGATTCCCCGGGTCTCTCTTCTCAAAAAAAGTCTGTGCCACAGGAAAATTTGCATCCCTGTTTTTGAAACGGAGAAGGTAGTAGTGGTTCGGTAACCCGAGGTCAATCTCACCTGCAGCGAGTGCCTCAATGATCGGTGTATTCTTAGCGTAGACTTTAGCGCCATTGGCTTTCATACCCTGTAGCCATTCTTCCGTCTGCTCTTCACCGACCTGCATCCGCATCGCCGTGACAAACGCTTGAAAGGAAGCGTTGCTCGGTGCCCAGCCAACTCTGTCTTTCCACACCGGCTGCGTTAAGTCAAAGATACTTTTCGGGAGTTGTTCCATAGTCACCCGTTCAGGACTATAGGCAAGCACGCGCGCCCTGCCGCTTGTAGCAACCCACAATCCATCTGCGTCTCGAAAATTGGCTGGAACCTTGGCTTGAATTGTCGCTGGTAACTCTTTAAACAGCCCTTTTTTGCTGACAGCCCCCAAAGCCCCGGCATCCTGCGCCCAAAAAAGCGCAGCAGGGCTCTTTTTCCCTTCCGTCATGAGTGCTGCAGCCAACGGCGTGGTACCGCCATAGTTAACCTTGACCTGAATGCCTGTCTGTTCTTGAAACTGTTGAATAATGGGTTCAACAAGACTTTTGCTCCGTCCGGAATAGATAATCAACTCATCTGCTGCTGCGAACGCAACGCTGAAGATGGATAAGAGTAATATAGATAAAACACGGTTAAACATAGTTATCTCCTTTAGCAACTAAAAAGATTGTTATGAACATTTGCCAGATGAAAGTAGGCATAACACCAAAGATTTTGACACATCAACGAGAAGAAAGTTCAGAATTACTGTTTTGGTACGACCCGCCAGCGCGTTACCATCCCTGCCGTAATATGATCTGCGACATGGCAATGATACATCCAGTTTCCAGGTGTTTTCGCTGTCATATCTACAGAGATCATAGTTCCAGGAAGGAGTTCAACAACATCGGTGCGTCTACCAGCATTCAGCACTGTTTGCCCATGCCAATGCACCGTGTGCATATCAACTTCGGTCCCCAAGCCGACGAGGTACCAGCGCACTCTGTCGCCCTCAGTCACTTCCAACCCCAGCAGATTACCAAAGATAAACCCGTTAATCGTATGCTTGAGATTCCCTTCTTCTGCCTCTTCAAGGGAATCATAGTCAGTCTGCTGTCCGCTTTTGATAATTTCTCTTCCATTTTCATCGAAGATGAGGAAGAGTGTGGTGAACGTTTTGTCAATATCCTTTGGGCGTGCATCTGCCTCTGAACGTTCCATTCCTTTTTTGGTGACGACGATGGTGCCGATTAACCCGTCATACACCTCTGTAACAGCATCCACATGTGAATGATAAAGCCAGACGATAGACGATGGGTCACTAGGCCCTGGGGCAGCGTCGCTGTTTACCTCCCAGTGATAGGTAAACGTACTACCGGGACCCACGGCGGCACCGGGTCCCTTCATATCCGCCCCTTCATTCTGCTCGTCGTATTGCAGTCCGTGTACGTGGATGCTCAACGGTTTATCAGCAAGGTTACGGAAATGCACCGTCAGGCTATCGCCTTCGACAGCGTGCAGCTGCGGTCCGAGAATCCCCATCCACTCAGGCTGCTCAACCCGTGTCGTGTAAGTACCATCAGTGTATTGAATGTACCGGTACTTCTGATACACAAGCGCCTTGCCCCAAACTCCGAGTCCTGTTTTGGGATGCATAAGGTTTTGTCCACTCGGTGCGTAATTCCATTCAACTTTCTCCGCTGCGAGCCAATACTCCCGTGTCGCTGCACCTGCAATCCCAATATACAGAGATAATAGCACACCTATGCCCACGAAAAAGACAAACTTCAATTTTATGATAGTGAGACTCATTTTCAAAATAAATACGTCGACTCCATAAGAACCTATATTCGGTTAGATTTACTATGTATTGTATTATACCACAAAAATACCCCAATGTCAAAAAAAATTGACAAATGTCATTAATTCATGATAGCATGAAAAAAATGATGACTCAGGACAATTCCATGAAAAATTCAATCATACCTTGCTGTCTATTCTTGATGCTGCCGTTTTTAGACAGAATCAGTATGAACAGATATGCAGCCGATGTTACCACTAAACCATTGGCTAGCAGCACTCAATTTAGGGAAGTTGAGGAAGCCGCGAAGGCTTTTTCATGTTTCATAAAAGGATTTCAATGAATTTGAGGCTTTTCTTGTCTGCTAAAAACGTATCAATGGTATTGGCGTGTCTACTCACCGTTTTGGGTTGCGGTGGCACGAAAAGGGCTGCCCCGACCGCCGCGCCGCCTGCTGGCATGGCGCTTATCCCTGCTGGCGATTTCCGGATGGGTAGCGACGATACAGATTCTCGGACGAATGAGCAGCCGGTGCACCGTGTGTATGTGGATGCGTTCTATATGGACACGCACGAGGTGACAAATTCGGACTACAAGCGTTTTCTGCTTGCAAATCCGCAGTGGCAGAAGGGACGTATTTCTCGTGCACTCCACAATGGTGAGTACCTAAAAGACTGGAATGGGAATAACTATCCTGCGAGTAAAGGAGAGCATCCGGTGAAGCATGTGAGTTGGTATGCGGCGATGGCTTATGCACGGTGGGCAGGGAAACGTCTGCCGACGGAGGCGGAGTGGGAGAAAGCGGCACGCGGCGGTAAAAAAGGGCTAAAATACCCGTGGGGTAACACGATAACGCCGAGTGATGCGAACTATGGTTGGAATGTCGGAGATACTTGTGCTGTAGGGAGTTATACGCCTAACAGGTACGGGCTGTATGACATGGCGGGTAACGTTCACGAGTGGTGTCTTGATGCATATAATGTGGATTTCTATTCTTCGTCTGCGCGGCGTAATCCGTTAAGTGACGTGGGTACGATAGCCAATCTGGGTGCGATTATAGATGCTTTCACAAAAGTTAAGTCGGTTCGCGTGTTGCGAGGCGGTAGCTGGTACGATAATGCCCGACCTGTTCGCGTCGCCTATCGTGGCGGGGCAACGCCGACGGATTCGTTCATCAACCTCGGTTTTCGTTGCGTGAGGTCTGTTCGACAGTCAGAAGCAGGATTTGCAAGATTGGAGGACTGACAGGATAAGAGGGGCCTCGTGCAGACAGCAGGCTCTTGAATAGCACGCAGCAATCCGTCTAAAAAGGTACAGCGGTGGTGTCTGTCTGTTGCAGTTGAAAAAACGTGCGTTGATCGGATATCGCTTAGAGGTGATTTATCCAAAATCACAATTCGTATCTCTTGGTACCATCATCGCGTTTGTTTTGATGGCTCGTGTGTTGGCAGGATAGGTATTCTTTAATGTCAAATACAGTTAATCTAAAAATATTTCAAAAAACGTTCGATTCTTATTTTTGGAAATGGTACGGAGTTGTGAGCATCCTTTATGTTTCTATTTTCTGCACCTACACTGCCGTGGCATTCGGTATCCTCACAAGTGAGTCTGAGTTACCTCCGTTTCTCTACCGACTCATTGCCCCGCTTGAATATTCAGAGTGGATGGGTGGCATTCCAATTGGCGGAAAGCAAATCGGTTTTCTAACATTTGGTGCTATGTCAGTTGGGGCTGTGTCTATCGGTGCCTTTTCTGTTGGGATTGTTTCTGTTGGTGCTTTTTCAATAGGAGTTTTTGCGTTTGGTGGTAACTCTTTGGGTATCATCGCCATCGGAGGAGGGACAAGTTTTGGGTGCTTTGCCGGAGCGGCAAAGACAAGCGGGAGATTTGACATCGGTAAGGCGTTAGGTGTGTTCGCGGTTGCTCCTGAAACTTATGGTGTCTATACGTTATCTTACAATGGCGGCGGCACCTACAGTTTATCACCATCTCGTGCGGACGCGGAAGCGGTTGCATTTTTTTGCCGGTGGTTACCAAAATTCAAGAAAACTTTTCACAGTCCGGCTTAACGCTCGCCAATTGTCGACGGCAACTTCTCTCGAAATCAGTCGCTTATGGTTGTTGGAAAACGTTCCGTCCATTCTGAGTTTGCCATGTCTTATCTGATGTTTTTGACATGCGCCCAGGTACTCGCCAATTTCCCAGTCGGTGAAACGGCTAAGGCTTTCTCAAGTCCGTTATTCATGACATGTTTGATGTTATCGTCGGTGAGTGGTGCGTTAAAAACGCCGACTTCATCAATGAACCCGCGGAAAGACCAGCCAGGATTTTTCCAAGAGGCAAGCCAAATCTCACCATCGGGTTTATCGTCAGCTTTCCCGACCTTTTTATCTGCAACGGGTTCGCCGTCCACGTAGAGTTTTTCGTATATCTCCGTACCATCAACGTCTATGTAATGATAACTCGTGTGTAAATCTCGTCGGAGCCTCACTAGGTTATGATTCCTCAATAACTTTACGTGCTAACTCTTCAATCTCGAAATGATATCGCCATCATAGGTGAGGGCGACAAAACTCCACTCGTCTTGTTTCCATGTACCACCTCGGATATGCGTTGCGCCCTGATCTGCGTTTTTTCGTATATCTCCGTACCATCAACGCTTATGTCATGAGTACTCGTGTGTAAATCTCGTCGGAGTTTTTCGATGCTATGAATCGTTAACAGCAATACTTCCGTAAAAATCGGCAGCTCCGATTTGTATGGTGGGGTTATGCCAATCGCGTTCAATTAGCCGTGTGTGCGGATTGGGGGGTGCAGTAGTCGGTTTGACCCAGAGGAGATACGTGAAACCGTCAAGGTAATCGTCGGTAGTTTTGCTTGCGAGGATGGCGACGTGGCCCGTGCCATCAAACTCCAACCCTTTCCCGAGTTTTCCATCTGTCCATTTCGCTTTTACTACGAGTCCATCATTGCCGTTTCCGGAACGATCTTCGACTTTGTCGCCTTTTCCTTCGTCAAGCAGCCAGATGCCAATAATCGATTCCGGATCTATTTTGGCAAAGGCATCGTGCTGGTAAATCTGAATTGGGAATATCGCTACCAGAGTTATGAGACAAAATGCGATACATGTTATAGTTCTCATTTTAGAAGTTTCCCCTTTGCTTAGATCTGATTTTACTACATTTAAAAGATTATAGTATTTCCCGTTTATTGTCAATGAACTTACGAGATATTCATTAGCCCCATTTTTTTGCGTGAGTAATATATAGATGCGATGCGTTGCTGTCAGAGAGAGCGTGTCTCGGGAATTTTGTCTCCGACTACCCAAACAACAATTCCTCCCTCTTTTGTTACGCGATAGAGATGCACTGCGATACTTTCGAAGTCAAATGAGTATCCTTTGTAGTCACGAAACTTGTCGTAGGGAGGAGATGTCGCGGTGATATCTATAATTTGTTCATCAGAGAGGTGCCCAGTTTCCGTTAGTGGCAGAACTGATTGAAATCTTGGCGGCAAATATTAAGAGATAAGCCACACATGTGCCTCAAAACTCATATATAATTCCGAAAGAGAAAAAGATGGGGAATTGGGGTATCTCCAGAGATTCATTGGCTTCTCTCCAGTCAAGTTCTTCCATGTCACTCTCATACTCTAACGTTTCGATGCCCTCTACCAATTGATCAGCAATGCTTAACCTTATTTTATTTCTGCTGTTGTAGACATTCAAGATTTCGATAAACGTCGTTATAGGGATTCCCCACCGCGTTGTTTTGCGACTGAAACGGAGATCCAAGCGGTTATAAGCCGGGAACTCTGTTGGCAAAATTGCACCTGTAACATCAGAGATGAGTGGGTGCATCCCCACCGTTACAGGGTCCTGAACCATAATGAGGGTATTTAAGGGAACTGCGGTGGTACCACTAGAATATTGCCACCTCGCACCGATCTCCGTTTTAGTCGTTGGGTTGTAGTTGGCAACAATGCTAACAACGTGTGTGTTATCAAAGAGAAAAGGTTTGTAGCCATCTTCCGGTGTCTCACGTCGTTCGGCGTGGGTATAGGCATAAGATACCCATCCGAAGAATTTTTCGCTCACGCGGTGCCGCAAGAACATCTCTGCTCCGCTCACAAACCCTTTTCCTTGATTGAGGTACGGTGTTGTAATCACGGTGTCCGATTCATCAAAAAGTGCCCCAAGATCTACGGATCGCGTGGCTAATTTTTGCATGTGTTTGTAGTAGAGTGAGAATTTGAGTTCTGTCTGCGGTGAGAGTTGATGTTCTAACTCCATGATATAATGCTGGGTTAGGCTTGATTTTAGCTTCCGGTTCCCCTCGGCCTTTAGGACCTGATATGCTAAGGGGCTCTGTTCATAGCTGCCGTAGGCGAACCGGAGGGTGGAAGTCGTTGGCAATGTGACGCTAAGGCTTCCACGCGGCTGAATTGAGAGTTCATCTGTCAAATTGAGATAATCAAACCGCACACCGATTGCCATTGACAGAAATGAGAACAGATCATAGCGTCCTTGTAGGTATCCCTCGGCACGCCGAAACGCGTAATTAAATTCGTCGTGTTTTTGGCCCCATGACGGTTCCTCATCATCATCAAAATCTACGGTTGCTAGGAAAGTGGTGCGTGCGAGACTCTTGGCTGGACTAAATGCAAGGAGAAATCCTGGCTCAAATTGAAGTGTCGGTGTTAATTGGTAAAACACGTCTTCGCGAAGCGTATACATAGGGGTGTTAACCTTGACATTGTAGATGAATTCTTCGTTCTCAGCGCTGTCGTCTTGACTTGAGGCATCCTTGAAATTGACATTGAGAAAATTGTGAGAACGTGTGAGGGAGAGATAGGACGTGAGTTTATCAGTGAAATTAGAGCGGAGATGGATGCCTTCTGCTTCAAACCCGTTTTTGAAATATGCAGAAAAATCACCGGTGTCTTCGATATCTTCTGACCTAAAATTAGAGAAGTCAAAAAAATCTGTGGCTCCCAAACCGTTGAGCGTGAGGTGATGCTTTTTCGTGAGTTGATAAGCAAATTTGAGTTGATAGTCAGACCAGTTTGGAAATGTCCAATCAACAAAACGCCCTAAAATGAGATCGAGTGTGGTGAATCGCCCTGCAATGGATGCGTACCCCTTGTTGCCAATTTTGGCTCCAACGAAACCAGAGGGTGAAAAAATGTTCAGGTCGAGCGTGCCTGTTAGCCTCTTTTTCAACTCTTCACGCGAACGGATGTCAATAACCGATTGTGAATCCAATCCAAATTCGGCACCGTAGCCGCCAGCATAGATGCGAATGTCTTCAATACTATTTGAGTTAATCGTTGAGATAATGCCGCCAAAATGGAACGGATAGCCGACCGGGGTTCTATCTAAATACATGAGCGTTTCCCCCGGCGCACTTCCACGGATATAGAGGATTCCGAAGATATCGTTGGGGATACCGATGCTCGGCAGCGTCGTGAGCCCTTTGAGTGCATCACGCCCTATGCCGGGAATCCGTATCAGTTCGCTACCTTGAATCTGCTTTCGGCTAATCGTCGGCCGGAGGCGTTGGCCCTCCACCACAACTGTTTCTAGCTTTGCCACTGTCCCGAGATATACTTTCACCTGTGTAGTCTCGCCTGCTGTTACCTCTATTGTCGTAGCCATCGGTGTCTTATACGCTGCATGTGTGATGGACAGGGTGTAGGTGTCAGGCGCGATGTCTGTAAACTGAAAGTTTCCGGAAGCATCTGTTTTTCTGGACACGTTGATTTCGACAAGGAGGCTCTCTGCCTCGGCAAGAGGCTTCCCTGTTGTTTGGTCATAGACATAACCGTCGATATCCCCGTTATTGGTGGCTTTCACAAACGTAACCGCTGTACCGGGGTAAAATCTTCCGCGGAGCGTCTCGCCCGCACGAATCTCAATCAGAATCTCTGTGGGTGTACTATAGATGGGATGGGATATGGAGAGTGTATATGTTCCGGTAGGAATTTCGGTAAACCGAAATGTTCCGTCTTCATCTGTTTTTTGGGACTCCTCAATCTCAACGAGGTGCACCTCAGCTTCAACTAACGGTGTAGCGGGGTCGTGCTGGAGGACTGTGCCTTCTATATCACCTGTGTGCGGAAAAACCCGCTGCCAGATGCTTTTTTTCGTTTTTGAGGTCTTGTCTTTTTTAGTATCGTCCGTTTCGGCAAAAACAGAGAACGTTACCATGAGCACTACAAACAGAACTAGATATGAACAAAATTTCATGTTTTTGTATATCTCCGTACCATCAACGTCTATGTAATGATAGCTCGTGTGTAAATCTCGTCGGAGCCGTTCGACGTTTTGACTCTAAATATCACCTTCCTCCTCCTCCGTATCTTCACCGCTTATCGCTTTTTTGTATATCTCCGTACCATCAACGTCTATGTAATGATAGCTCGTGTGTAAATCTCGTCGGAGCCGTTCGATGTTTTGACTCTAAATATCACCTTCCTCCTCCGTTTTCAGTTTTGTTGCCTGCCGCCGCGGCTTGGATGAGGTAAATTCACTCAAGCTGGGACAGGAATATTCTCTGATTTCGATTAATCGTGGAATACTTCCATCAATTGAATCTGTTTCGAACTTAAATTGGTTGTAATGATCGAATTGGGTTTATTCAAAATTCTCTCTGTTCAAATCAAATGAAAATTGCCCGAAAACCTTTGATTTACTGACAATTTCATCTTCATCTGAATCAACCAGTTTGCCTTTGAAGTTAAGTTCACCACCGCTATTATGGGAAAACTCTCCTGTCAAAAGGTAGGTACTGCCAGCTTCTACATCAGCAGAAAATCTGGATAGGATTTGACGATCACTCGGTGTGTTTTCATGGAAAGACTCGTATATGATGAGTAATGACATCTCATATTTTCCGGGATCGACCAAAATCTCGTCGATAGCGAGCTCTTCATACGCGTCAATTTTCTGACGCAAGGCTAACTTGCCATCAATTCTGAACACAATCAGATTGGGACGTTGGATCCACTGTCCGTCCGTGTCGATTTTGATAGTAGCGAGTGAGGATTTTGGTAGCTGTGCTACTTTATACTCACTCTCTCGCATTAAAAGTGTACCACACCCGGTAAGTAGCGAAACTAGGAGCACAGCCGCTAATAGAATAGAGAGTTTTGTGCTGATATTATCAAGATAGAAGTGTATAAATTTGACGCGTTTCATTTTTTCCTCCCCTAAGTTTAAGTGAGGGTTTTTCGTTAATAATGGGACGATGGGTCCTCATGATGTCACCGCCGACATCCGTTTTTGTTTGCACGGTTTTTCGTTAATAATGGGACTATGGGTCTCTCCCAAGCCTTAGCGTATTGCATTTGAGCCCTTTTGCAAAAAGTATAAGATAAGTCGCAAAAAATATCAAGAAAAATCAGTTTTTTTATACATGAAAGCGATAAGGCGTGCTTAGCGTGAACGGACTCGTGCCCATTTCGCCAGAACTGCTTTGGCCGGATTTTTTCTTCATAGATAGAGACGCATACGTTTTTTTGTATATCTCCGTACCATCAACGTCTATGTAATGATAGCTCGTGTGTAAATCTCGTCGGAGACTCCTTAGGTAATGTCTTTAAAATCATAACATCAAACGGCTCCGACGAGATTTGTAAGGGATTCAAAATAGCAGCAGCCTGGATTGGGCACCTGTAGACAAACAAAAAAAACGGAATCATCAACGAAAAACGACGCTAGAAATGTAAGCGCTGCTACGTCCCATGCAAACACAGCACATCACGCGGCAGAATGCCCGTAGAACGCAGATGAACTGTCTTTATCTACTGTCATGGACTTTCGGCTCTCTCCAAACTGCAAGCCTCCGATGGAGCCACAAGTTCAGCACTCAACACGCACAACCGTCGCTACTGTACCTTCATCTACCTATGTTAGGATTCCTATCAACTCGCCTGTAATCGTCGAATTCGGGCAGGCGTGTCGTCATTCCGAATCTCGGAAGAGAGGATTCGGAGGTGCAGGTCTTGAATAGGGAGATTTACCTTTACGCCGCCCCGGCGGTGCGATTCGTGCAGTGCGACGGCAATCTCTAACGCGGCACGTACGTCTTCACCGGAACATTTCGGGGAGTTCTCGTTTTCAATGGCGTTAATCAAATCGGCGACAATCGTTAGTCCCATGCCTTGCATTCTGACAGGCAGTGGGAAGGGGCACTTTGCCGGCACTCCGCGTCCGCGTCGTCCGCCGGGAACCATACGGATTAATTCAAAGGTTTCGGCATTGTTATTCGTATAGTGCAGCCCGCAACAAGGCTGCTGCTATATTAAACCCTTTACAAATCTCGTCGGAGGGTTCCGATGTTTAGATTCAATACATCAGGAGGCTCTGGCGAGATTTATACAGTAATTTACAAAACATAAACCTTTATGGTACGGAGATATACGAAAAATTGAACGGGTACGCCCGGTTGTGCCGATAACATCGACTTCCCAGGGTGCTGCCCCACATGCGGTACTGCGTAGATATGCGCGTACGCCGTTATCAAAAACGAGGTAACCGTTTCCCGAGAGATCGTTTTCATCGGCGGCGGCTTCATCGGATTCCATTTCGCAGAAAACCCATTTGACATTTCCGCCTGCCATGTAGCGAAGAATATCAATGGCGTGACTGCCGTTATGGGAGAGCCCACATTGGGCATACACGGTCACTTGCAGCACGTTGCCGATTTCATCAGCGTCAATTAATCTACGGGCTTCGCTAAAGAACGGATTCCAGCGGCGCACACAATTTATCGCCAAGGCGACACCTTCTGTGCGGCACGTCGCCACCATCGCATCTGCTTCAGCAAGACTAAGCGAAATCGGTTTTTCTGCCCAAATTGCTTTGACACCTGCACGGGCAACATCTTTCACAATAGTAGCCCGAATTCTTGATGTGGTGCAAACGCTGACGATGTCCAAATTCTCTTTCGTCAGCATCTCTTGATAATTGTTGTAAAGGTTTTTCGTATACTGCAGCCCAATAAAGGCGGCTGCAATGTTAAAACCTTTACAAATCTCGTCAGAGCCGTTTATGTCTACGATTTTAAAGACTATACCTAGATAACCTCCAGCGAGATTTACACACGAGCCATCAAAATCATAGGCGTTGATGGTACGGAGATATACGAACGGTATCAGCTTCTCAAACATAATTTAGTCAGAGTTAGAAAAAGATTATTTTGATTCTTGAAAAAGAAGCAGCTGAACAGATTGAGCTCGGCTTGTATCCGCTGAATTCTGCTTCTCTTCAATGTAAGCGCGAAGGCAACGGGCAACATACTCAGCTTGTTTGACTGGTACGGCGTTTCCAATCATCTGCTCCACATCGGTTTTGGAGCCAGAAAAATGAAAATTTTTCGGAAAGGTTTGGAGATAACTCCGTTCCAAGGTTGTGAGTGGACGGACTCCGGCTGAAATTGGAGCCGTGTCTTTTGGATGTGTTTTGTAAGTTTTAGGAATTGGGCGATTGACTCCTCGAACCGTTGGACTCGGTTCATCAACGCTAAAAACGGCGCGTCGGCTATAGTTGCGAGGATGCCGGTAATAGTGAGCTATGCCGAGGCTGTCTCCCAAATAATCCCGTACTGTTATGGGTATCGTCGTCAACTGGTCATCCAGATAACTTCCAAGGGCTCTTCGTTCTTCAGTTGTCTCAAAGGATATTCCCAACTCGCCAATCAGAAAAAGCCGTTTTCGCCTTTGGGGCACCCCACACCGGTTTGCCTCTAAAATCCGCTGCGTCAGCGAATATCCAGCCGCTCTTAAAATCTCATCTGCACGACGATATCGTAGACTTTTTACGGTGCGTTCTACATTTTCCATGACAAACCACTGTGGCTTGGTGTGTGCTACAATCTGTGCAAAGTTCACGGTGAGGTCTGCTCTACCTAATTCCTCATTGCGTTTTCCTGCGTGTGAAAAATCTTGACAGGGTGGTCCGCCAATAAGCATGTCAAATTGATACGCATTTAGTGTTTTTAAGGTCTGCTGCCATTTGCTGAGATCGCATTCGTGTATTTTATGTGCAAAATTATCTCGGTAAACTTGTATTGCTGGGTGCCAGTTATCAAAAGCAGCAACGGCATCAAATCCGGCATTTTGGAATCCGAGCGTCATGCCGCCGCATCCTGCAAAGAGATCTATGAATTTTAGTGCCATTTGTTATTTCTCCTTTTTTTACATAAAGATTTCTGGAGAATTAGCCAGAATCGCATCAAAACGTCTCTCTGGGCTTAGCAGCTTCTCGCCTTGGCCAAGGATAATATGTTTAATTTCAGTTTTGCGGATTCTAGGATGTAAAAGTTCTGCACAGGACATATATGGTTGTATCTTTCTTCCACTCAGGGCAAAAGCTTTGTCTGTTTGTCTAGAGAATCCAGCACTTACAGTCTGTGTATCAATTTTCCCATCTGTAGAGAAATCAGTAAGCATTTTCATCATCCACAAAACCGCTCGCTTTGCTCGTGAGAGTTTTCTAGAATGTCCGTGTTCAGCTGCGTCCAAAAGTAACTTTGCAAAAGCGAACGCACTCCAAACAAAAGCGTCCAAACAGTGCTCGTGAAGCCGTGAGAATTTTCCAACAGTCTTCCAAATGGGTTGTATAACTAAGGGTGTTTGATCCTCTATCTTTGTAAGTAACAGATGCCTGATAGTTTGGATAATATGTGGCATTTTCTTCAATATGTTATCTTCTGCTTCCCAGCCAAAGTTATTTTGAAACATGGGTCGTAGTATCTCTAAAAACTCTCTTTGGTGTTCGGCATATTTGGCAACAATCTCAAGTGTTAGATGAATAATTGTATTGGGCCGAGTTACAAGTTCACAACCATACTGTTCCTCAGAAAGATTACAAGTTGAATTATCAGGCAAAGCTGTCAATTTAATTTCCAGAGCGCGTAGCCATGGGTTCACAGAATTAGAATTATCCATTACGACGCAATCAATCCGAGGTAAGGTGCCTTTGACAAACTGCTGATTTTTCCCATAAGTATACTCAAAGGCAAAGAAAATGTCCTGAGAGTCATAGGGATGTCCAAAGATGGAATTCACATCAACCTTCTTATGAACAAGATCCGAATTCCTATCTAAAACCAAGTAGATAGGGGCAATATTTAGACTTTGCATGTAACATAATAATGAAATAGGAAAACAGTTATTAAAGCTATTCTTGCCCCATGCTTTTGCGTGCCTGAAATCCTTGTTTGTGTTAAGTTGATTTAAACCAAATAGGGCGGGTGTACCGCTAACTGATGTCGATTCCATTAAATTCCTCATTATGTTTCAAGTAGCAAACTCCGCTAGCAAAGAGTCTCTATTCCTCCTCACGGTACTTTGAACTCCGGCCGGATTCCGCGCATCTGCCATACATCGATGCCGTGTCTCTTGCCTTTATCATTGCAGATGGTCAAGAGACTATCCGGCAGCCGAAGGAACCGTGGTTAATTCTGCCGTGAATTTGTAGATTGTTCGATCGTATTCACCTATATAATAGTGAACAGAAGGTTTATGACTAAACAGATTTTTTGTATATCTCCGTACCATCAACGCCTATGTAATGATAACTCGTGTATAAATCTCGCCAGTGGCAGGGCAGGATAGGTAATCTTTTCTCATGGACAAAAAAAGAATACCTTTTACCTGCCACCCACTGGGAGCCATTCTAGATTATGATTCTTCAATCACTTTTCGCGCAAGCTCCTTAATCTCTACAGGATCCCCACCTTGTTGTACTGCATTGGATTCGTGGGCACAGAAACCTTGTTTAGACAAAAAGGAAGCAAACGTTCCACTTCAACGGTCCTATTCATAAATATTCTTCATCTGCCAAGCATCTAGAGACTTGAGTTCACACGTTTGCCCTTGCGAACGCAATGACACCCCTATGCTCTCTTGCTTATCTGGGTAGACACGCATGGCGAGACATTGCCGCCCGTTTGCAAACACTTCTACAACGCTTTTGTCAACAAAAACACGCAATTTGAGGGTTTCGTCTCGTTCAATGGAGACAGCCCCGGTTTCTGGTGCGCGCGATAGCACATCCGGTGCGATGGATGAATACGAAGAATCGATGGTTAGCAGACTGTCGCGAACGTCACGATGTGAGTCCGGATGCCGCATGCCGCGTTCTCTGAAGAAGGCGATGCGTGTGTATTCCTCTTTCTGCGGGGAACGTAGGACGTTCAACTCGACCATCGGTGCAGATTTCACATCGATTTCCAGTTCAAGTTCCATGGCGTTGCCGGCGATGCCTTGAAGCACGACTTCCTGGTTGGCAGGGAGAGACATCGCATTAATGTGCTGATGCGTGTGGCGAAGCGATTGAATGTCGCCGGCCGGTTCGATTCCCACTTCGTCCTTGGAAAGGAGCGTGAGGTGTCGCGGCAGTGTCATAATCTGGTTCCAACCTTTAGTCGGTTTAGCGGGGTTCATGTTATAGATAACGATAAGTCCGCCTTTACCATCCGGCGTTGCCGAGGGTGCGTGGACACCTGCCGGGGACGCTGCGCCAAAATTGTTCTTTGCACCGGTTGTCACAACGAACTTGTCGCGTTCCGTGTCATAATCGCCGAGCAGGTACTGCCCACCACTCATGTGACTAAAAAAGAGGAGCATGTGCCTATCGCCGATCGGCCAAAAATATGGGCAGGCTCCGTCATCGCCGACCAACGTATACATATCATCCTCAAGGAAGGGATGCAGATAGACCCAATTCGCCAAATCAGCTGAACGGAGGAGGAAGTTGGCACGCACTCGCTTCCCGCCGGGTCCATGCGGAAGTGTGCCGCCTGAAAGGGAGTAGTACATGCCATCTTTCTTCCAGATGCACGGATCGAACACACGATAGACAGGGGTTGTACCGTCCGCGTGTTTCGCCGGGATGACCGCCTTGCCGGACACCTTCTCCCAATTTAAGAGCAACGGATCACTTGAAACCGCCACCATATTACCGACGACCGTTCCGTGGTACATTGCAATCACGCGTTCTTCTTCTACGAGTGTTGCACCAGAGAAACAGCACCGTTCCGGATTCGGGTAAATAGCGTAAGGCAGATCTCGCCAATGAATGAGATCATCGCTTATGGCGTGGCCCCAGTGCTGACGTGTATCTTCAGGCGGATATGCCTGATAGAAGAGGTGCCAGTGGCCCTGCCAGAAACAGAGCCCGTTCGGGTCGTTTAGCATCGCTTCGGGGTTCACGTAATGGTAAATCGGACGGTGTGGGTCGGCGGCATACCGTTTTCGGTACTCAAGCAGTCTGAGCATCAGCGGATTCGTTTTCAGTTGTTCTTTCTGCTTTTCTAATGTATCAGCAAAGGTATAGTGAGGAACTTTTGAGGTATAATCCTCAACTGAATGGGTATTATTCATAACAGATTCTCCTTTTTACGATAATCAACTGCTTGCATCATAACATAAACAGATAGTAGATTCAAGGATTTCTTCAGTTATTTAAATTGACTAGATTTCACGGTTGTGTTAAAATGTGTATGATAGGCGAGTGTCTTCTTGTTAGAATAAATCGCGACAATCGGATCCATTACCAGAGGAGAGCAGAACGATGGATAGCACGGAAAAAGCAGCGATGCATGTGGGTGTGCAAGGCATCGGAACATCGCCCAAAGAATTGGCATTCCTCGTTCGCCACGGTGTGACGCACATGGATGCATCCGTCGAAAACAGTGAAGCTGAAACCTTGATACGACACAAGGAGAGAGCGGCAGATGCAGGTGTTAGTCTTGAAATGATTCATATCGGGCTGCCCCGTAGCATACCGTTGGCACAAGTGCCGCAGCGTGACAGAGATATCGATCAGGTTTGCACGATGATTGAAAATGCCGGGAGAGCCGGGTTACGTGGACTAAATTATAATTTTTGTATTCTCAATCATCAACGCACTGGGCGTACACCAGGGCGCGGCGGTTCAACTTATAGCAGCTTTGACATCTCAAAGTATGATAACGAGACTTTGTCAGAGGCAGGGAAGGTGAGCCGTGATGAGGCGTTTGACCGAATTGCATATTTTATTGAACGGGTAATTCCGGTGGCTGAAGCGAATAAAGTGCAGCTGGCGTGCCACCTCAATGACCCACCGGCCCCTGTCTTAAGAGGGGTTGAGCGGTGGAATTATCCAGTGTTTGAGGGGTTAAAACGTTTTACTGAAATTGTAGAGAGTCCGTACCACGGTTTTAATTTTTGTTGTGGTACGGCTTCGGAGGGTTTAGATGACCCGGGTACCGAGCTCTACGAAATTATCGAGTATTTCGGCAAGCGGAAGAAGATTTTCAACATCCACTTCCGCAATATTCGCGGTGGACTTCACAACTTCCAAGAAGTTTGGCCCGACGAGGGTGATGTGGAGATGTACAAAGTGGCGCGAACGCTGCGTGATGTCGGCTATCCGTATATGCTGATGCCGGACCACGCACCTAGTCACCCTGATGACACAGCACCGCCCGGGGTTTCTGGACGTGTCCGGCAGGCATGGGCGTTCCAGTTCGGATACATTATCGCGCTCATTCAGGCTGTCAATTCGGAATAGTAGATTAATTGGTTTCAGTTAGAGTGATACACTTAGTTAAAACTTATCTTAATGCTAAATTCAACCTTTAGGAGGGAAAAATGAAATCCATTATAGTTTGCTTAGTGCTCCTAGCCATCAGTCTAACCTTTACAGTCCAAAGTTATGCGGAGATCGACTTTGGAACCGCAAGAGGGATTTGGCTATTAGACGAGGCTCAAGGCGATGTTATCAACGATATTTCTCAGAACGACAATCACGGTGAACTTCAGGGCGGAAAATGGGTCAAAGGACCCAATGGGCCTGCGCTAAGTTTAGACGGGGTAAACGATCGGGTTATCATTCCGGATTCCGATAGTTTGTATCTGGAAAATGCGTGGACGATTACGGCCTGGACTTTTGTGAATAAAGCCGAGAACGGTTATGGACATATTCTCGGCAAAAGGCCTGCGGCTGGTACAGTGGCAAATTACGCGTTCAGGACAAGTAGCAACGGGGCCGGCTGGGAAGCTTACTTTGCTAGAGACGGCTGGAAGGGTGCTTGGGGGCAAGGGAACGTGAAGAAAGATACTTGGTTGTATATGACTGCAACCTATGACGGCAAGGATAACATTAAAATCTACGAAAATGCAGAGGAAATCGGTTCTGTTGGCGGGATGGGGAAACCGGCACCTCAGAATAACACGGATGTCAATATTGGCGGTTGGACTGACAACACTTCAGAAACGCTTAACGGTATGCTCTATGAGGTGGCACTTTTCGATGTTGCCCTGGAAGTAGAGGATATAAGTGAACTGATGGAGAGTGGGCTCTCGACACTCCTGCCTGTTGAGCCTTCTGGCAAACTTGCTACTACATGGGCAAGAATCAAATCTGAGTAATACGTCCTGAGCTTACTCTGTAAAGGGGAGCTCTGTCTCCGTCTATTTTCTGAAAAGACACGTCCTGAACTTGTTTTCTATGGGCGGAGCTCTGTCTCCGTCCGTCTTCCGCAACGAAAACGTCATAGAAAAGGAAGACGGCATGAGCGAAGATATTGGACATGCACGAGCACTGAGCCGTCAAGTGTGTTATGACATCTCTCATGGTGAGCTGGTGCGGAAGAAGCACATACAAACCTGGGTTTGATTTATAGTTGGCAAGGGCGATATGATGAGGCGATAGTGTTGCATAAGGAGGCACTCGATATGTCGATTGATGCCGAAAACTTACAAGCGGGACATACCAACCTCTCGCTACTGACCGATTCTGCAAAAACCATAAATGCAGCAGACCTCCACGCCTCACCCATTGGGATGCCAGTCGGTGTACCAGCCGTATGGTGTGAAATTGTGGATTAGTAAAGCAAAGGAGATGCCTTATGGCACAAACGCCAAACGTACTACTCATCTTCGCCGATGACCATGGGTATGGCGATGTATCGGTACACAACGGGCCGTCCATTCAAACCCCAAACCTCGACCGGATTGCATCCGAAGGAGTGCGGTTTACGCAGTTTTATGCGAATTCCTCCGTCTGCTCTCCGAGCCGTGCTTCCTTGATGACCGGTCGCTATCCTGACAGAGCGGGGGTGCCCGGTGTTATTCGCACGCATGCGAATAACAGCTGGGGATATTTCCGACAAGATGCAATCACACTCCCGTCAATGCTGAAGCAAAAAGATTATCGCACCGCACTTATTGGGAAATGGCACCTTGGGCTTGAACCCGAAAATCATCCGTGTCGGCGCGGCTTTGACCATTTTCACGGGTTCCTTGGGGATATGATGGATGATTACTACACGCACCTTAGGCACGACATCAACTACATGCGACACGGATTTGAGCCTATAGATGCGAGAGGACACGCTACAGATCTCTTTACAGATTGGAGTATAGAGTTCCTGAAAGCGCAAGCCCATTCATCACAACCTTTCTTTCTCTATCTCGCCTACAATGCCCCGCACACCCCGATCCAACCGCCTGCTGATTGGGTTGAACGTATCCGCGAACGTGAACCGGATATTTCACCGCAGCGTGCGAAATACATCGCGTTGGTTGAGCACATGGATGCGGGCATTGGACGGGTGCTTGATACACTCGTTGAAACCGAGCAGCTCTCCAACACACTCGTCATCTATACGTCAGACAACGGAGGCGATATGCGGGTTGGCGCACATAATGGGCCGTTGCGCGGGCAAAAGGGCGATATGTACGAAGGAGGCATCCGGGTACCAGCGTGTGCTATGTGGCCAGGATATATTCCAGAAGGATATATCACAGAGCAGGTTGCAATGCTGATGGATCTCTATCCGACGGTGTGTGAAGTGGCCGGCATTCCGAGCTCGCACGATATTGAAGGGCGTTCTATCTGGCAGACACTTCAGGGCGAACCACAAGATTTCTCCAAGCGTGTTCTATACTGGCTACGAAGAGAAGGTGGCCAACGTTTCCTTGGGCAGTGTCAACACGCAATTCGACGCGGCGAGATCAAATTGTTACACAACAGCCCGTTCCAACCGCTTGAACTCTACAACCTCGGTAACGATCCACTGGAAACGACAGACGAAGCGCAGCCACAAGCGGAGCGATTCAGAGAAATGAGCCAACTGTTCCAGATGGAAATGCAGCAGGCGGGCAGCGTGCCGTGGCAACGCGGGTAACGACTGGCTTAGCTTGCTACTTCTTCCCCTGAATCGCAGATTTTCACTGACTATACAGATTACACTGATTGCTGCCTTATCTAAACACGCGGGCACTCTGGGCACAGAGGACACCAATTTTAGTGTGAAAGAGATAATGGCTCGGGTACTAAAAATCTAAAAAAAGAGTGACTTTTTTCAAACGCTGTGGTATGCTTATTTGCGAGCCAAGTGGCAAACTCTAAAAAAGCAGCTTGCGGCATGCAGACGAACAACAAGGAATGGGGGTATTAAGATGAAAAAACGCCTAACGTTATTCTGTTTTCTAAGTATTACCATGTCAAGTGTTTTACTACCGGTTGCCCCCGTCACCGAAGACCGCTTTTTGCGTTATAGTTTTCCCTCTGCTTGCGGGGGTTAGCGGGGTTCGTCTTTTACAGAGGCTATCCGCTGCCACCGAACAACAGACAAAAAACATTGACACTCTCCACTCATTTGTGCTATAATGATATAAAACGTTGTCGAAAAAAAGACGACGCAACCAAACACGAGGTATACTCACAACATCATGGCAGAACCCGACATCACCTCTAAATATATGGCACGCGAACATCTCAACGCACTCCTAAAGTTGTTCGGCATTCCGAACGCGGTTGTATTGGAGCATGTGGACAGCGTGCAAGCGAGAGTCAAGGAATATCAAGGCGACAGCAGCGCGAAAGTGAAAATAGATGGTAAAGAGGTGATACTTCATATAGAAATCCAAACCACAGATAGCCGTCAACCGATGTGGGCGCGCGTGGCGAACTACTGCGGACACCTGATGCTGGTGCACCAGCTGCCCGTTTACTGTGTGGTGCTCTACCTGCGTCCAAACGCTGGGCGGCGCGACAGTGGCACCTTTGGGTATGACGCGACGGATTTCAAATATCTGCTGCAATATAAAGTGGTTCGTCTGGCAGAAGTGGACGGTGCATCGATATTAGCATCGGGTGAGCCGGGTTTGCTGCCGTATACGCCGTTGATGAAAGCACCTGTGGATATGGACGGTGATGCGTGGTTACGGCGGTGTGTAGAGCAGGCGGAGGTAACATTAGAAAACAATCCGGCGCGTGCGAATCTAATGACAGCATTCGCAGTATTCGCAGGGCTGCTGCATAGCAAGAGCACGATAGCATCCCTGATTACGGAGGTCATCATGCAAGAGTCAACAATCTTACAACCTTACTTCGAAAAAGAACGTGAGGCAGGACGAAAACAAGGTTTAGAACAAGGCATAGAACAAGGTATAGAACAAGGTATCGGACGAGGTATAGAACAAGGTGAAAAGAAAGGCCTCACCGAGGCGATTTTAGTCTGCCTAGGAAGTCGATTCCAACCGCGTGCCGTCCGTGCCATAAAACCCGCATTGGATAACATCCAAGATACCCAGCACCTCAAGCAGTTATGCCAAGTCGCTGCAGTCGCCGAAACGCTTGAAGCCTTCATGCAGCAACTTGCTGAATAAAGCCGCTTTTCTGAGACGCTCACGCACCGGCTTCCGCAGGCAGGAGTGTCTCAGAGAACTATCTATTAGCAAACAGCGATTTCAGGTACTGTTGGGAACACTATTATTACGTTTTAGAGTCAATACATCGAACGGCTCCGACGAGATTTACACACGAGCTATCATTACCTAGACGTTGATGGTACGGAGATATACGAAAAAATCCGCCCCCAAAAAAACTGTTTGACATTGTCCGTAATTTCGTGTAACATAATCTGGTAAGCAATATAAATAATAGCCTGCATGCTTAGAGACAAGGACAATATGTCAATACATCCATCGAATCCCGAAGCCGAGGCGTTCAAGATACTTTGCGATAAACTCCGTGAGATGTTTCATTTCGCGCATAACGAGCTCGACTTCGGCATCTTCCGTATCCTAAAAATCAAGCGTGATGAAGTTAACCTATTTATAGACACTAAATTGACGCGTATCGTCGAAGACACGCTGGCGGAGGCTGCACAGGCACTTTACAATAGCCAACTCGCTGAAGTTACCGAGTATGTTAAGGAAACTGGAGGCGACGCAGAAAAAAACTACCTCTCCGATATTCCCGCCAATCGACAACTCCTTATCAACTTTTTCAGGTATAAAGATCGGGAAGACCTTATCGCGCCATTAGAGAATGAGCCCGCGGCTCTCAAAACGAAACTCGCCTTCGGAGTCTATAACCACGTCCACAACTTTTTTGAACGTTACTACCGAGATGGCGACTTCGGCTATAATGAGCGGAGCACTTCTGTCTATCAAGTGGATTATCCAGACGCGGCAGACTACGGGGGCACGGATACCTTATTTCATTGGAAAAGCCGGGATAACTACTACGTCAAAACCGCCTCCGGTTTCAATAGCGTCGCATTTGAAGTCGACGGAAAACGGATTGAATATCGGTTAGAGGGCCAAGCATATTCCAGCATCGCACAGAACAGTAACCGAGACGATTTCAAACATTACCGCTTCAATAGAATTGAACCCCCAGAACCAGACGAGCCCGAACCCACATGGCGGGTTATCCTTCACTTAGCTGAAACTTCAACCCAGAAAGTGGACATCTACCGCGAAATGAACGCACAGATTTTTGAAGAAACAGCTGAAGATGTGGATGTCTACCTCCACGAACGCCCCAAGCACGGTGAGGCACACGGCAAACCGATTTTTAAAGAACTCGCGGATACCTACGACAAAATACAGGGCGGCAAATTGAAAGGGGTTAACGCATTACGGCTCAACCTCGCCAACTACGCTGAAAAATTGGCAAACCGTCACGACTTCAAGCAACTCGGCAGAAATAAGACAGAGAGACAAGCAGCTTTACAAACACGCCCAAGAGTCATAAGACTCCACACCTTTGATAAAAATCTGAACACCTTTTTCGTCGGCATGGACTCCGACTATTTTATCCATAAGGACTTGGATAAATTCCTGAAAACTGAGCAACGTCGGTATATTCAGAATAGCATCCTCGGTGATTTAGACACGCTCCTCAACCTCAGCCCTAACAACCCAACGTTTGCTGTCGCCAGAACGTTCAAACAGGTGACAGACGAAGTCATCACGCTGCTCGTCGCCGTTGAAACCTTCCAAAAGAACCTATTCCTTATGAAGAAAAAGGTAATTAGCACGGATTATCTCATTTCTGTTGGAAAGATCGCCGAGCTGACGAAGAACGATGATGTCCAACGCCAATATTTTTTCTCGCAGATTCTGGAAAACCCTACACAACTGGCAGACTGGAAAGAAACGTTCGACGTTGACATTACCGAACTGTTACCGTTGCTTGAAGGATGGTATCCAACGCTACCGCTCGACACCCAGTATTTCGATGCAGACTTCGTTGACAAACTCCTCGCCCTTTTCGCCGATTTAGATGCACAGACAGACGGCCTGCTGCTTAACAGCGAGAATTTTCAGGCGTTGGATCTCTTAATGGACAAGTACCGTGGTGCCATAAGATGTATTCACATCGACCCGCCCTACAACACGAACACGAGTGGGTTTCTATATAAAAACGATTACCAGCATTCTAGTTGGCTAACACTGATGGAAAATCGGTTGTTCTTGGCTGAACAGTTGATGGCACGTGATAGCTGTATCCTCTGCCATATTGATGAGAACGAATATGAAAATTTGTTTCATATATTCAACATCCTGTTGAGGCAAAACCAAGGAACTCTCATCTGGGATAAAAGAAACCCAGTCTTCGGAACAAATACGATAGCGACGCAGCACGAATATATCGTCTGCTATTCTAAGGGAGCTGTAAAACTTCATAATCGTTCTCTCAATCGCCCAGCAATTCTTAGGAAAGCCGCTTCATTAATAAGAAAGCACAGTGGTGTCACACAAAAATGCCGCAGAGAATTTGCGGAGTGGATTAAAAACAGACCTAATTTGAGTGCCGGGGAACGGAACTATTCGGAAATTGATGAGGATGAACAGGTTTACGCGAGTGTCGGTATGGGGGCACCAGAACTTCGTACCAACCCTAAATTCTTTCAACCCTTAATTCATCCAATCACTAATAAACCATGTGCGATTCCGCAGAATGGATGGAGTAGAACCCCTGAAACTATGCAGAAGCTATTGGAAAAAAACCTGATTATTTTTGGGAAAGATGAAACAACACAACCGCTACGAAAAATTTATTTGAAGGACCATGTTGCTAGTGAATTAACATCTGTAATTTCTTTAGGCGAAAAAGGTAAACCTCAAGTAGACTCTTTAGGGTTAAGTTTTCCTTATTGCCATCCTGTTGGGCTGTATGAGAGGCTTATCTGGGCGGTTACACCGGAGGGAAAGGGCGTAACGCTCGACTTCTTCGCAGGGAGTGGCACTAACGGCCATGCGGTACTTAATCTCAATAAAGCTGACAACGGCAGCCGCAAATTTATTCTCGTTGAAGAAATGGAAACCTCCTTTGAAAATATCTTGAAAGAACGCATTCGCCGCGTTATGTTCTCTAAAAACTGGAGAAATGGCAAACCGAAAAGTAAGGAGATCGACGGTACTATCGGCATCGTTAAATATCAACAACTGGAACAGTATGAAGACGTTCTTAACAATATCGTTTTTACCCCCCCCCTTGTTTGTTAAGTAATTCTAGAACTGATGAGCCTCCACCTATTTCCATTAAATATCTCTATCGTCCGGAAGAACAACAGATTCGGTTGATACTGGACCTGCGGCTGCCGTTTTCAAACCGCATCAGATACGGTAAAGAGAGCAAAGAAGGCACTGTCGATGTGTTAGAAACCTATTGCTATCTCAAGGGGCTCCCTATTCAGAGACGGCTCCGTTTCGATTTGAACGGGCAAATATACCGGGTCGTCCGAAGCGGCACGCGAGCCGTGGTATTCCGTAACGTGATTGATGGGCTGGACGATACACCACAGTTTTTAGAGATTCTCGCGGATGAACGGCTACAAGGCATCACTCGGTTAGACGTTAACTACGACGCAGATCGGAACAAGTTGCTAGAAGAATCCGGGCTGCGGGATATCCACTGTATCACAACATCGGATTTTGACACCAGCGCGGTCTGGGATAATGCCGATGAATAGACGAATATTTCGGGGAACCCATGGCACTCTACCAAGACTATGAAACGAAAATCCTAACTGAAAACGGCATTGACATCCGCGATGAGGTTATAAAACGAGATATTGAGCGGTACGACCCAGAACGTGTGTTACAACTGCCCCCAGAACCGTTAGAACGGATCCTGAAATTCTTAGAGGATTACAATTACCTGACCGGAAGTCATTTTGAACTCCGTTACTATCAGGTGCTGGCATTGCTGTTCACCGAGCAATTCTTTATCGATCGGGAGGATTCGGAGGTTGATGCGGAGGCCCGGCGGATGCTCGCATACTGGATGGCAACCGGCAGTGGCAAAACCCTCATCATGCACCTTAACATCCTCCAGTATCTACACCATTTCTTTGGAACAGAGAGCACTTGCCTCCAAATCTACCTGACAACTCCCTTAGCAAATCTGATTAAACAGCATGAACGCGAACTGGTACCGTACATCCGTCAGTTAAACGAAGTTTATAACAGACGCATTGAACTGGTTATTGAGACGACGCAAGGACTCTTGCAGAAAGCACCTGACTATTTTGAGTTACCAAATGATGGAAAAACGTGTCGGCTCATTTTAGCAGACGAAGCACATATCGGGTTGACCCGCCAAGAATCTGGAAAATTCAGAGACCTCCGCAACCGCCTCAATGTAGGGGACTCCTTTCTATTTGAATACTCCGCCACTTTCCACAACGTCGCCAAAGAATTGCGAGACGAATACGATAAGGCGATCATCTATCGATACGACTACGCCCGATTCTACAACGACGGGTACGGGAAAGACCATTTTTTCAAACCGATCGCCGCTGATACCGTAGCCACCGAATCCGCAAAGCAGCTCAGGGACAACCTGAATGTATCTTTCTGGGTTATGGAGGAAAAGTTACAGACCTTCAAAAGGGTACGTGATGCGGAAGAGTACGACCTTGATTTGACGGTACATCGGCCCTTAATGGCGTTTATGGGACATACGGTAGAAAATCCGAAGGATGAAGGCGAAGCGGATGAAGTTTCTGACATTCAGAAGGTGTTAGATTACCTCGCTGCGTTGAGCCCAGAGGAGCGTGAAAAATTTAATTCTGTTTTCCATGGGGATATTATCGGGCCCCTGGTCGTCGCGTGCAATCCGGATAACAACAGCGAGCTGCTGCTCTCTTATGGCGAAGGCGAAAAATGGGGCATGATTAACGTCGGCGAAGGTGTCCGTTTTTACAACAGCATCGAAAATCCCCGTATTGAAACCCGCATGGAGACAATAGCGAACCCGAACCTACACTTTGAAAACCTCGATACAGAGACCAGTCCCATAAATGTTCTTATTGGCAGCCGGAAGTTTGCAGAAGGCTGGAACTCCTATCGGCTCTCTGTCATAGCTCTGATTAACTTGGGCAGTGCCAAAGGGAATCTGATTATCCAGATTTTTGGGCGTGGTGTCCGACTCCGTGGGAAGGGCGGCGATGGCAAACGCCGGTATTTGCAACAGATGCTAAACTACCCGCCCTCTTCTTATAAAGATAAGGAGTCCGACATCCGACGTTTGGAAACCTTGACCGTTTTCAGCTTGCGCCGCAGCTACCTAGAACGTTTTCTTAAGGAAGTACACGATGGAGGTATCCCGCTCTATCACACCTTCAAGATTCAGGTGAATCCAACACTTTTCAAAGTCGATACTGATACAGACCTCCGCTTTGAGGAATATAGGGAGCAATTGCCCATCTTTAAACAGGCTGGCAGCGACACGAGTACAATCAAACGTGTGACGCTCAGCGACGGGGACATCCGTTATACCTATTTCGATGGTACTACCCAAAAGTGTGATGTTATCAGTAATTGGCGAGAACAGACGCTGGACTACCGGACGGATCGGACGCGCGATGTTCCTAATGTTTATGAAGACCTGCAGCGCTATAATAAAGTCTACTTTCACTATCTGAACAGAGCCCGGCTTGCTACTGTCATCCGGCGTGAGGCTGAGAGAAACGGTATACAACTCTATGGCCACGAAAATAGCGAACCGACTATAACAGATATTCTAAAGCTCGTCTCAGATATCCGCTATCGACAGTACGATACGGATGCCATCGCTTGGACAGATCGGCTCAATCGCCGTGTAGTCATCGATGTCATCCAGAAACTGCGGAACCGCATCAACACGCATATCAACCGGGCGAACTACGATTATCGCCATGTGGAACGTGAGGATTTTATCTATGAATATACTGTGACACGAGAATTCGAGACGCGCGAGGCCTATGAACAGTGCTTGCAGCAGATCGACGGAGCAACACAAACCGGTAAGAACCCGGAAACCCGCATCCGGAGCCTGTTAGAATTATTGTCGGACCCGAAACATCGACAACATAGACATATTTACAAACCTCTTCTATTAGACCCACGGGAACAGAACACCCCTGACTTGAAAAACGTCAAAATTTCACCGGACCGCTTAAATGCAGGCGAACGCAAATTTGTTGAAAATCTGACAGATTACATCAAGCAAGCCTACCACGACAACGACCGGTATCAGTTTTACCTATTGCGGAACGTACAGAAAATCGGGATATATCTGGAGAGCGACGACGGCAGCTATTTTCCAGACTTTGTACTGTGGGTAGTAGATACAAAAATAGAGAGAACTCACATTCTTTTCATTGATCCGAAGGGGCAGCGCGGCATCATTGATGATGCGACGCTCAATTACAGAGAGCACCCCAAAATCCGACTTGCCCGTAAATCGAAAGATTGCACGCTCAATATGCTCGAAGAACGTTTAAAAGCAGCATTCGACGGGACGTTCTGTCTAAGCGCCTTCATCCTCCTCCGCGACAGTTCAAAAATGGGCTACAATAAGCCTTCGCCGTGGATCTACGAGAATATGTTGGCATATAACATCCTCCGGTTGAATTGGCATGAGAAAACGGAGAGTGGGGCGACTAGTCAACTGTTCAACGGTAAGTCGTATCTGGATTTAATGTTTGAAAAAGCGGGAATTGAACCGTGAGGCGAGATGGTTAATCTCACCCCAGTGGGTGGCAGGTGGTGCCCACCCACCCTTTTCCAGTCTCTCCTACAAGGAGAGACAAAGAATACCTATCCTGCCACTCCGATTAAGCTCAAACTAATAAAAGATAGGGATGCTGAATGGCCTCAGAAACCGTCTGAAGGAACTGCGCGGCGGGTGCCCCATCTACAATCCGGTGGTCGAACGTCAGGCTCAGTGTCAACATACTGCGAATAGCAATCTCATCGTTGTGGACAACCGGCTTTTTGAGAATCCGGCCGATGCCGAGGATCGCACATTCCGGTGGATTGATAATAGGCGTGAACGCATCAACCCCAAAGTTACCAAGGTTCGTAATGGTAAAGGTGCCTCCCTGCAGTTCACCGGGGGTGAGTTGATTGTTTCTCGATTTTTCTACAAAAGTCTTTATCTGCTGAGAGATTTCGGATAGTCGTTGCCGGTCGGCGTTGGGTATGACCGGCACGAGCAAGCCGTCTTCAACGGCTACAGCAACCCCGATGTTAATTTCCGTTAAAAGTTGAATTCCATCATCAGTGAGCGTTGCGTTGAGTCGTGGATGCTCACGCAACGCACTTGCAACCACTTTTACCAGCAGCTCGGTATAGGTAAGGGTGATGTCTCCATCTTGTAGTTTGTGGTTAAGAAGGCTGCGTAATTCTACGAATTCTGTCGCATCAACTTCGGTATGGAGTGTGACGTTCGCGTTCGTTTGCAGGCTCATCGTCATCCGTTCGGCGATAATTTCACGCATGCCGTGCATCGGGATGACTCTCGCAGGTTCGGTTGGCACAGTTGGTTGTGGCAGGACGGGGGGTTCAACTGCAGCATCTTTTGCTCTGAGCACATCATCCCGGACAATTCTGCCATCAGGTCCTGAACCTATAATTTCACTGAGCTTGAGTCCATGCTCTTTTGCCAATCTGCGTGCCAAAGGTGATGCTTTCAGCCGCGTGGATTCACTGAAGAACGGCTCCTGCAACTCTATGTAACGTTGCACATCGCTTTCAAGGATGCGGTTACCGGGTCCGGAGGCAGTGACATCTTCTAACTCAATAGAGAGTTTTTCTGCGAGTTGACGGGCAGCAGGTGATGCTTTCCTCCTGTCAGCCTGTGTCTTTTGGGACACTTGTGGAGGAAGAGAAGCAGTTTCCGGGGAAGCCTCAGGGACAGCGGGCGTTTCTATTTGAACAGCCTCCTCCATTTCAATGCGTGCGACAACTTCTCCCGGTGCTGCAATAATGGCTAATACAGCATTGACAGGCACCTCGCTCCCTTCCGCAGCGACGAGCTGCGCGATAACGCCATCCGCTGGAGATTCTTGCTCATGCACGACTTTATCCGTTTCAATTTCCAGCAACGGCTGCCCCTCTGTCACGGTGTCGCCTTCACTAACGAGCCATTTCCCGATTTTCCCTTTCGTCATCGTCTGATCCATCTGAAGCATTCGGAGTTCAACAGCCATCTTTGTGATACGGGCTTGCAAGCTTCGCCCTAAATTCTCCTATTCTTTTTTTTTATGTTCATATTCTTCAATGCACTCTATCAGCAGCTCGACATTCTCATCTTTTTCGAGGATAAGCGCCAATTTGTGGTATTGCTCAGCCTTGAAAAATGCCCGTACAAATGGACTAAATGCAATCAGCAATTGGCAGCCCAAAAAGTTGAGTGGCTTGCCAGTCTCTAAGAAAAGAATGGCAGGCACCGTTAAGTTCCGTTTGACAATCCAGCGCGCCAATTTTTCCAAGAGGTTGCGCTGCTCAGATTCAGAGATATCTTCAAGGATACGTGGAATTTCCGGAGGTGTATTGAACATCAATATGTTTGCCGTAAATAACATTGAGATAGCCCGGTAATCGTTCAGTTTTTTGTATCTCTCCGTACCATCAACGTCTATGTAATGATAGCTCGTGTGTAAATCTCGTCGGAGCCGTTCGATGTTTTGACTCTAAATATCACCGTCCTCCCAGCTGCTCAAGAGTCCTCATCAACCCGTGTAAAACCGATCAAGTTAATAGGGTATTAGAGCGACAAATCGCTGAGGTAATCGTTTATCAGCTTGGGTTGTCCGTCAAGCGTAGTCTCCATAGCAGCGATTACAAGGACGAAGCTCTTAATATTATCCTCAATCCGTGTATCAGAAGGTTCTCCTCCATCAAGCCATTTCAGAAATTCATCAAACAGGTGCTGATGTGCATGATAAGGTATGGCGGGTGCCTCGTAGACTTCAGTTTGGCTGCCGGCGCGGTGGAGAGTCATCTGGTTTCCGCCGGCGATTTCAACTGCCCCTTCTTCAAATTCAGCGCGGTAGTGTTCCTGATTCCAGCAGTTGATGATGCCTGCGGAAGAGCTGTTCCCCTCATAAGAGGTATGGACACCGTTATCCATCCGCATAACATAGAAACCGCTGGAGTAGTGTTGAAAGCTGGACCATTCTGGATTCCACCCGAACCCAATGAGCGTTTCACAATCGCCTCCGGAGAGGAAACGCAACATGTCCAAGTGATGAACGGAACCTTCAAAGAGCAGTCCAAAATCCATATCGTGTCGCCATGCTTTCCCCCAGGAGAGGTAGCGGCGATAATCGCAGGCGTAACGTCCGACAATATGCTGGAGTCGTCCGAGTCGTCCTTCATCTCGAATGCGAATCAGTTCCTGTTTATTATCTGCATAACGATAATTTTGGATGATAGCACAGGGCAGTCCGGTTTTTTGTGCGGTGCGCACCATTGCCTTGGCGGCCTCCAGCGTGTCCGCAATCGGCTTTTCACAGATAACCGGCATTCCATTTTCCATCGCTGCAATGGCAGCCGGGCTGTGGAATTGCGGTGGCACAGCGATGCCACAGAAGTCTGCTTTTACGGTTGCACACGCCTCGTTAAAGTCTGTGAACAGTTGTGACTTGCTCAGTCCTAACGCTTCTCCTTGGGTTGACAACACGTCTGTATTCACATCCGCCAACCCGATAATTCTGATCCGGTCGCTGAAATTCTGCGTAAAATTTGCTATCCAGCCACCCGCCATACCGCTACCACCAATCATCAAACATGTTTTCTTTGCCATAGTTTCTCCTATAAAAAGTATATTCGTATTTTTTGTATATCTCCGTACCATCACCGCGTATGTAATGATCACTCGTGTGTAAATTTCGCCAGTGGCAGGATAGGTAATCTTTTCTCATGGACAGAAAAAGAATACCTTTTACCTGCCACCCACTGGGAGCCATTCTAGGTTATGATTCTTCAATCACTTTCGTCAAGCAGCCAGATGCCACTAATCGATTCTGGATCTATTAGTGCAGCACCACAACGCCTGATGTGATGTTAACCCGTAAACAAAACTCGTCGCCCGCCCACCCAAATCCTTTGATGTTTAGAATCAATACATAAGAAACCTCTGGTTGGATCAAAAGGTGCCTACAATGGGCTCCTATCCTATAAAATTGAACGTGCATTTCGCATCAGCTTGCTGCGCAAAATGTAATCGTCTTTTCCGCGTCTAACCCGTTCCAGTTCATCCTCAGTAACATCACGTCGAACTTTCGCCGGAACTCCCATTGCTACGGTGCCGGGTGGAATTTCTTGTCCTTCGCGCACAAGCGTTCCAGCTGCAACGACTGCGCGCTCGCCAATCGTAGCACCTGTTAGCAGGATCGCCCCCATGCCGATAAGGGCTTCGTTGCCGATCTTGCAACTGTGGAGTATAGCACCGTGCCCAATGGTAACATCATCGCCGATAACACACGGAAGCTCCTTATCCATGTGAACAACAGTTCCATCTTGAATATTAGTACGACATCCAATGCAGATGGGTTCTAAATCACCTCTGAGGACGGTGTTAAACCAGATGCTTGATTGAGAGCCAATCGTTACCTTCCCAATAATCATCGCCCCTGGGGCGATAAAAACTGAGTGATGAACGTCTGGCGTTTTTCCTTCATATTCTATCAACATATTTTTGGTCTTGCATTTTCTTTCATTGTTATTTTGGCGTATCCGTTTTTTCGTATATCTCCGTACGATCAACGCTTGTGTAATAATAACTCGTGTGTAAATCTCGTCAGACCCGCTCTAGGTATAGTCTTTAAAAATCAAACAGCTTAGGTTTACAAGTTGTGCGTTCAAGCTGTCTACGGAGAGCAAGCGTCGCCTCTAAGATTGGGCGGCCAAGAGTTTCCGTAGATTCCGTATACCTATTTTGTAAAACAGAGCGAGTCCTCCAGCGATGCACACACTCACTACTCCAAGCCAAGCAACTTCTCCAATGTGCAAAGTTATCATCGGCCCGCTTATCAGCACCAGATCTGCGAGAATCGTGAGCATGAAAGTTAAAGCACGTAATAGTGGCTGGGATCTAGCACGGAAATTCAATTCTGCCATCCAGGGCAGCGTGCCAATGGCGGTGTTCAAAGCACAAACCGCCGATAGGCTTAAAACAGGCGTTAATAGGAACGGTAGCCAGGCATTTACCGGAATTTGGAGTAGATTCAAAGCAATTAGCGTCCAAAATTCAGTGTAAATGAACGCACAGAGCAACCCTGTCAGGAATTTACTCGTGTACGCCAATTCAGGTGTAACTGGAGTCACTTTCAACATCCACCAGGTTTTTGCCTCATCGTAAAACCCGCGGCAACTCAACCTGAAAGTGATGAGGATACTGTAAATCATTATCTGCACACTAAGCGTGAGGGCATCGTTCACATCTTCAACGCTGCCTCGCGCAAGTAAGACACCGATATGGACTATTAAAAAGAGCGTCAGCATAACGATGCCGATTATTCCGCCCCTATGCCTAATGAAAACCGTAAAGTCTTTTAACATCATTGCTCGTACGCGTTGAAGGAAAGTTCCACGCGCGAATGAAAAAAGCCCGGTAGTACGGGTAACACGTTTCACTGTGCGATGCCACACGCGCTTTGATTGCAAGCACAAGATATTTTCCCAGCCTTTTGGATAAATCTTTATCGCTAGGAGCACTGTGAGACAAACAGACATGAAACTGCCGGCAATAAGAAGAGCCCCGTACTGCATCCGTGCACCTGCCGATTCATCTATCCAACTGAACATCAGTCGCCCGAGCCATTGATGCGGATACCATGCAGTCCCTAACAGTTCTGCCTCTACGCCTACATTTCTGGTCGAAGCCCACTTCAAAAAGAACTGCTTTATCTGCAGTAGGTCGAATCCAACTTCGAAGTTGGGCACTAAAAGCATGAATCCCACTAAGAATCCGACGGCTACGCTTACTGCAGTAGCGAGCATCTTGAGTGTAGAAAGCAGCTGGCCGGATGAAAAGAATCGTGCTATCACCATCATGCAGATCGTCACATAACTCGCAATCAGAAGGAGTAAGCAAAAGCATGCCGGAACCAGCGTCACGTAAAAATGCCACGGGAGTTCGAATATTTGCCCGAGTGCGACCCACGGAGGTCCCAACAAGCAGAGCAGAGTCAGGAAACGGGTTCCAGTCATCTGAACGAACTTAACTCCGAAAATCACGACCTGCGGTATCGGTAGGGAACGTAATAGGACACTGTCTGCGGCTTCATAAAGCACATTCAGAGAAGTCTCCATCAACTCTTTGGCAACGATGACAGATCCAAATAGTATAAACCCGTTAATCACAGTGAACACTAGGGCAGGTGGGGCTTCGTCCATGCGTAAGGATGCGAAAATTTCGTTTCCTAACACCGATAGCACAAGGATGAAAATCAGGTAACCGATTGCCTTCAGAAAGTATTTACGCTGTGGTTGATGTTTAAGTTCATTTAGCCATCCTTGCCAACTTGCCTTGAGTAAAATTTTTGTTTGGTCAATTTTTGTATCTCTCCGTACCGTCATCACTTATGTCGCGATGTCTTATATGTAAATCTCGTTTTTTCGTATCTCTCCGTACCATCAATGTCTATGTAATGATAGCTCGTGTGTAAATCTCGTTTTTTCGTATCTCTCCGTACCATCAACGTCTATGTAATGATAGCTCGTGTGTAAATCTCGTCAGAACCGTTTGATGTATTGTATTGACTCTAAACATCACCTTAAGCAGATGCGTCCTTTCATGCATGACTACCTGGATGCTCTGTCAGATCAAAGAAGATATCCTCAAGTGTAGATATCTGTTCACGAGTGTCTGAGGCATGAATTCTACAAGCCTGTTTCTGCCGCAGTTCAGTTAAGGTTCCCAGGGCAATGAGTTTTCCTTGACTAATAATTCCGACGCGATTGCAGAGGCGTTCAGCGATGTCGAGAATGTGCGTTGTTAGAAACACAGTGCATCCTTCTTCACACTGTTCGCGTAGGATTTCACGAACAATGCGTGCACTTCTCGGATCCAGTCCACTTGTCGGTTCATCAAGGAAAAGGATACGCGGGTGATGTACCAGGACTGAAATCAAGAGAATCTTCTTCTGCATCCCGTACGAATACCCTTTAATTAAATCATCTGCTGCATCGGTGAGTTCGAATTGTTCAAGCAATTGCTCCATCTCATTTTCAGCTTGATGCGGTCCTATCTTATACAGATCGGCAATAAGTCGGACGAATTGCCTGCCCGTTAGGGCTTCATAGAGTTGCGGTGTATCGGGCATGAGCCCTACAATTGATTTCGCTTGTAAGCTCTGGGTTTGAATATCATAGCCACCGAGTACTGCGGCACCAGATGTTGGGCGGAGGAGTCCTGTTAACATATTGATTGTGGTTGTTTTCCCTGCACCATTTGGACCGAGGAATCCGAAGATTTCGCCGGGGTCAACCTGCAGTGTCAAACTATCCACAGCACACAATTTACCGAAGTACTTCGTGAGGTTGATTGTTTGAATCATCGGTTTTCCGTTCAGCATACCGCAAAACCCTAGTTTCCCAAGATATCTTTTTTGAGTTCTGCAAGTGCGTCATCTAGATTTTTCGTATCCTGAGTTTTCGGTTTTTCGGTTTTATGCAAGGCTGTGTCTTGCTCGGGGTTCTGTTTTTCGGCTTTGCATCGGCAATCCGCGGATCTTGATATTTCATTCATATATTCTGCCGTTTCAGCTCTCGCTTCCAACTTTTCCACTATCTGCTCCATTTTCTCCAAAACGGTACTTGCGTTCTCTTTGCTGAATCCGGACAACACGTCATAAAATCGCGTCCGTGTATCTGCTTGTTTTTGACGGTAGTCGAGAGATTCTGCCCGGTCTACCATGCTTTGGAATTCGTGATAAAATTCGCGGAGTGCCATTTTGAGCTGTTCTACTGTCTCTGTATGTGCTGCGATTCGTTGCTGTAGGCGAGTTGCGCGGTTTTGACATATTCGCTTTTGCCGTAATGCCCTATGTGCTGCCTCAAGTTTTCCCTGTCGGAAAGCTATATCTGTCTTTTCTCGCCATTCGCGTTCAGCCACCAGTGCATTTTGATAGTTTCTTTTTAGTTCTTCTTCTTTCGCCATTGCGCTGGCAGCGAGGTCTTTTGCAACGGAAAGCCGCTTTTTCATATTAACGAGAGTTTCATCCAAAACAGATAAAGACCCGTCCTGTGCTGCCAAAAACTTATCTATGTTTTCTTGCAATCTTTCTGCCACTTTCCGAAGTCGTTTCATTTTGATATTCTCCATATTTTTATTTTAGATAATTTTCCGAATAAGAATTCACCCCGCCCTGCGGGGAGAAAGTTCTTAACGGCGGTTTCATTTTGAGGATCCTTGTATTTTTATTATACCGAATTTTCGAATTAGAATCAAGCGGATTTCAAGTTTCTGCAATCGGTTCGGTACACATGCAGCGGTTATGACGGAATTATAGCAGTGTACCGATAATTTATTCAAATTTAGGGAGGCTGTGGATATATTTGGGCAAATTTCCCCTTGACTCGATTAAATTTTTCGTGTAGAATTTAAAGAGTAGTTCTTCTGTAGTTGCCTGACTTCAAAACCGTTGTATTCGGCAACAACAGAAAATGTTATGTGACGGAAAGATTTACCGCTGTATAGCGACTTGTGCCTTAGCACCGCGCGGGAAACTTGATGAAAATTCTGAATCTGAATCGAAAGCTCAGAAGTGCGAGGCGCCTCCCTGAGATTCTCAGTGTTTTCGCGAGACACGGTTTCGGCCATATTATCTCGCAAATTTTGAACCGAGGACGGACAACCCGTTTCAGCCTGACAAGGGGGCTGGCACGGAAAGTAAAGGAAGACATCGATCCTTACGAACGGAAGTGGTGGGATTTTAGGCGTAGCAAAAAAGCCGCATCGGATGCATCGAGCGGTGCCGGTACTTCGGGGCTATTATCGGTTCCAGAACGGATGCGACTGGCATTTGAAGAGTTAGGGCCGACCTTTGTTAAATTGGGGCAGATCCTTAGCACACGAGTAGATCTACTCTCTGAAATTGTTGGTCAGGAAGAGGCGTTGGAGTGGATTACCGAACTCAGGAAGTTGCAACAGCACACTCAGCCTTTCCCGTTTTCAGCCGTACGCAAGACGATTGAACAAGAATTCCAAAAACCACTTGAGGAGGTGTTTCTGACATTTGAGAAGCAGCCCTTCGCAGCAGCTTCTATCGCTCAAGTTCACTATGCGACGTTGTCTTCACAATACGGGCAGGAACCTGTCGTGGTAAAAGTTCAACGGCCTCGTGTGGCTTCGCTCATTCAGACAGATCTCAACCTGTTGATGGAATTAGCTGAAAGGCTTGAGAGACACAGTCCAGAGAGCCATCTTTTCAAACCAACAGAATTGGTGCGTGAATTCTCACGTTCTCTTCGGAAAGAAATTGATTTTACGATGGAAGCCGCCAATACGGATACTTTCTACCACACCTTTGCAACATCAAAGCAGGTGAAGATTCCTAAAGTCTATTGGGAATTTACGAATCGCCGTGTTTTGACATTGGAACGGATTGACGGCATCTCCATCGACGAAATCGAGCAATTAGAGGAGCAGGGATTCGATCGGGCTCAACTTGCTGAAACAGTTGTCGAACTGTTTTATGCACAGGTGCTCAATAATGGACTCTTCCACGCTGACCCGCATCCGGGGAACGTCTTTGTCTTAGAAGATGGACGGATTGGATTGGTGGATTTTGGCATGGTCGGTAGAATAAGTGGTGACATGTCCCGGCATATTTGTACCTGGTTTGGTGCAGTGTTAACTCGTGATGTAGATACTGTTGTTAGATGTTACATCCGGATGGGCATTCTCGACGATGAAACAGACGTTGCCTCGTTGAAATTAGAGATGAACGATTTTCTGGAACGCTACCTCAACATGCCTGCAGACCGGCACCGCATTGGCGACATGATTCATGAAGTTTTTCATGCATCTTTACGCCATCAAATTCATGTACCACCAGCGTTTCTCATGTTGAGCAAAACCGTTGCAACCGTTGAATCCGTTGTCATGAAACTCGCTCCCAATTTCAATATTGTGAAATTCAGTCAACCGTACGTCGCGCAGTTTCTATTCCAAAATTGGAGTAGTGACCGGTGGGCGCGGCAGTTCTCGGATTCAGTGGAAGATTTCACGGAGTTGGCACGCGATATGCCGCTCCAACTTCATCAAATCCTGCAAAAATTACAGCGCGGGACGCTCAAATTTGGTCTGGATCTTCTCAGTTTAGAAGTGGTGCTTAAGGCTTTCGACCGGGGTATCAATCGCATCGCGTTCAGTTTGATTATCGCTTCACTCATTATCGGTTCATCGTTTATCCTACAAAATGTGACACTTTGGGAGTGGAAATTTTTCCTCGGAATTATGGGTTATGTGACAGCGACGTTCTTTGGATTCGGGTTAGTAATTTCGATTTTACGTTCGGGACGATTTTAGGATTTTTTGTATTGGTGTTAGATTGAGAATTGCCTGATTTTGGCAGGATAGGTATTCTTTGTCTGTCCATGAGACAAGAAACCTTTTCCTGCCAATCTATAGATCTGATAGAATTATGCCGTGTTAAATAGTGCAGTCAACCATGTACTGCAATTCACGTCCGTTCGCGGACTGTAGTTTTTAATGCTACGCCAATCAATACGGAATCGTTTTCTCAATAGATACATCACGCCATTGTTAGGTAAAAACAAAAAAAAGTGGCAGGTTCGGTATTCTTGTCTCTCCTGCAAGGAGAGACAAAGTGGCGAGATAGGTATTCTTTCTCTGTCCATGAGAGAAGATAACCTTTTACTCGCCACCCACTGGGATAACCTTTTCCTGCCACCCACTGGGGATCTATTATGGGAGTTTACCTTGGATTAGACCTGGGTGATACACGAATTGGGGTTGCCCTGAGCGACGAACTCGGTGTGACAGCACATCCGTTATGTACCCTGACTCGGAAAAACCGAAAAGTCGATCTAGTAGCAATTTCAGATCTGGTTTCTATTCATAAGGTTGAACGCGTTATTATCGGATTACCTATTTCACTTGATGGTTCAATCGGACCCCAGGCACAGAAAGTGCAAAAGTTTGCGCAACGTTTGGGGAAGGTTATCAAAATTCCAATTGAACTTTGGGATGAACGGTTCACTACAGCAGAAGCAGAAGCAGTTTTGCAGGAATTAAACAAGAATTCCAAGCAGCAGAAGGATATCATAGACCAGGTTGCCGCGATGATTATCCTTAACGAATATTTGGAAAATCAGCACGATAGCTAACTACGTAGACAGTGATAAACCGGATAAAGTGTCTAAAATTGAAAGGGGTGCGTTCTTAACTTCGCAACTTTCTTGATAGCAGAAAGAAGGCATGCACTATGATGCATATTCAATCAGGACATTTAAGAAGAACTTGGCTTCAAATCGGTAGATGGACGCTTTGTTGCCTTGGAGGGCTCTGCTTTATTGCTATTCTCATTGGTTGGTTCTACCTGGCTCCTATCAATAAAGCGGACTCATCGACAATAGAAAAGTTTGTTAACTTCAATGTCGTAACTGGCAGCAATTCGCGGACAATAGCGAAGCAGTTGGCTGCTGAGAAACTCATTCGGAGCGAACTTGCTTTTCTGGTTGCGCTCCGCTACTGTGGAAACGATCGACACTTAAAAGCAGGTAGTTATCAGCTGCAGCAGAGCATGTCCTTACTGCAAATCCTCAATGAACTTCAAAAAGGACAGGTCAAGTTAAAGAGTTGGACGGTCCCGGAAGGACTCACTGTCCGAGATATTGCTGGGCTCTGGGAAGCTGCCGGGTTTGGTACGGCGGAAGCGTTTCTTCGTGCCACGAAATCAGCCGACTTGCTCCGAGGTTCAGGCCCAGATAGGGATTCAAATTATATGTCAGTAGAAGGATACCTGTTCCCCAACACCTACAAGTTCGCTAAAGGCACACCTGTGAAGACAGTTGTCGAAATGATGCTTGCTGAATTCAACCGGCAATGGGATGAAACATTAAGAGAAAAAGCCAAGGACTTAAACATGACACGCCATGAAGTTGTGACACTCGCTTCGATTATTGAAAAAGAAGCACAATCCGGAGCTGAACGACATCGCATCGCGAGTGTCTTCCACAACCGTCTCAAGCGGAACTGGCGCCTTCAGGCAGATCCTACGGTAATTTACGCGTTAGAGCACGCGTCCGACTATGCAACAGAAACTTACGATGACAGCAAGGAAATTATTCCAATGCACAGCCAGGAAAAACGTCCTCTCACAAAGGCTGACCTCAAAGTGGATTCGCCATACAATACTTACTTGTATAAAGGATTACCTCCCGGGCCGATTAGTAACCCAGGCATCGCTTCAATCAGAGCAGCATTGCATCCCGAAAAAACCAACTATCTCTACTTCGTTGCAATTGGGAACGGCCTCCATCATTTTTCAAAGACACTTTCTGAACATAATAGGATGATCCGAGAAATCAGGCGAAAAGCGCGATAATTATGTCCCGGCGGGGCAGTCGAAAGGAAATCACAACAAAATGGAAACGGCTGAGTCACAGCAGACACTTCAGAATCAAACAACATTTTCAGGCAAAGGCTTAATGCTCGGTGCACCTGTTACATTAACCTTGAAACCGGCACCTGCAGATGCCGGCATCATATTTAGACGTGTGGATATAGAGGGTGCACCTGAAATCAAGGTGTTTCCGGAAAATTGGGTTGACCTGCTTCCACGGTGCACCAGTTTACAAAGCAGGAATGCAGCTGGGCAGAACAATCCATCCACTGCGACGGTGAGTAGCGTTGAACACATTCTATCTGCTCTCGGTGGCCTCGGAGTCGATAACGCAATAGTCGAGCTTGACGCACCTGAGCCGCCCGCACTGGATGGCAGCGCATTGCCTTACGCAGAGCAAATTCAGAAGGTCGGGGTTATCCGACAAGAAAATACCCACCGACGCTTTATAGAAATATCTGAACCGTTTGTCATATCAGAAGATAATAGACAACTCGTTCTGCTACCGGCTGATGCCTTCCAAGTCACATTCATTTATGCCCATCCCCAAACCACCCCGCAAGTCGCCACTTTCCAAATAACCCCAGAATCCTATATTCGTGAGATTGCGCCTGCGAGAAGTTTCTGTTTCGCGAGTGAAATAGATGCCCTTCAAGCACTCGGCATCGGTAAAGGGGCGAGTTATGACAACGTGCTTGTTATAGACGCGGAGAATGCTACGAGTCAGGCACTTCGATTCGAAGACGAGTACGCCCGCCATAAAATGCTAGACCTGATTGGCGATCTCTACCTTGCAGGCTGTCTCCCGAAGGCACACGTCATCGCATTGCGCACTGGGCATACATTCCATGCGAAACTTGTTCAGGCGCTTGCAGAAAAAGGTTATCTGCAGCCATCATCTATTCGATCTCCGGTTGAAGTGAAGGAGATTTACCGCATCCTTCCACACCGGCATCCGATGTGTCTATTGGATAGAGTGCTTGAGTATGAAGATGGGAAGTATGCTATCGGTATTAAGAACGTGACATATAATGAGCGGGTGTTCGAGGGACATTTTCCTGTCCAACCGGTTATGCCGGGTGTTTTACAAGTTGAGGCCCTCGCCCAACTTGGTGCTTGGTTAGTACTTCAGGAAATCGGGAAAGAAGGGCAGTTAGGTTACTTCCGGACTATCAACAAAGCAACATTCCGGCGGGCTGTCATTCCGGGTGACCAGCTCCGTTTGGAAATTGAGGTGGTACAACGACGGAGCACCTTGGCACGCATTAAAGGAGCGGCGTATGTCGGCGATTCTCTCGCAACCGAAGCTGAACTGTCAATCGCGCTCGCACCAACTGAACGCGAGTAACCGGTTTTAATTTCAGGAGTCAGGCATCCAAGCCCCGGCTTCTAACGAAAATTCGTACAAACTGAAAGAGGTACATCTGTGCTACAGCCAAACATTCACCCGACCGCGATAATCTCTCCAAAAGCCAGATTGGACGAAGACGTTCACGTCGGTCCCTACAGTCTTGTTGGCGACTATACGTATATCGGGCGAGGAACCCAGATCGGTGCGCACGTTCAGATTGGCGACTGGACAACCATTGGTGAAGAATGTCAGATTTTTTTTGGCGCGACTCTCGGGAATCCATCGAAAGATCTGAAGTACAGAGGTGGACGCAGTTATCTCAAAATCGGTAACCGGAATACGTTACGCGAATATGTCTCTATCTCCAGATCTTCCTTTGAGGAAGGTGCCACTGTTATTGGGGATGGCAATCTATTCATGAATTGGGTGAACTTGGCACATGATACCGTTGTTGGTAACCGCACGATTATGGCGAACTTTGCTACGCTGGCGGGGCACGTAGAAATTGAAGACGACGTTCGCTTAGGTGCCCATGCAGCGTTACATCAGTACGTGCGCGTCGGCAAAATGGCGATGGCAGGCGGATTCTCAAAAATTGTTCAGGACATCCCGCCCTTTGCCCTTTCAGCGGGACAACCGGCTCGAGTTCGCGATTTAAACCGTCTCGGTATCCGGACCTCACAAATCAATCCCTTGGCGCGTCTCACACCTGAAACCCGTGTCCTCCTCAAAAAAGCGTTCCGCATTCTGTTTCGTTCGGGGATACCGCTAAAGCATGCTGTTAATCAGGTCAGACAAGAATTAACATCAGACCCGGAAGTTGAATATTTACTCTGTTTTATTGAGACATCCAAACGCGGCATCGGATTTAGCCATCCGAATCGGCCACTTGTCGGGTGAAGCCGGTTTTGCGGTGTTTGCCTTAGCGTAACACTCGGCAAAATTTCTCCGAGGCATCTTAGCCAGCAGTCCATTCGTAAAAGGAAACCGAAGCTGTGGAAAAACTTGGCATCATCGCGGGGGCAGGAGAGCTGCCTGTTCTATTAGCACGTTCGGCCATCGCTCATCAACGTGAACCTGTTATCATACAAATTACCGCACCGGATGCGAAACGTTTTGCAGGAATTGCGGATGAAATTTATACTTTAGGCGTTGGACAAATTCAAAAGATTATCCGCACATTTCAAAAAGCCGGTGTAAACGAGGTCGTGCTTATCGGCAAAGTTCAAAAGAACATCCTTCTACGCCCTTTTCAAGTAGATGCCACCATCATTAAACTCTTAGCACAAAATCGAAGAAAGCCATCAGCACTCATCTCTGCAATTCTCGCCCACTTTGAGACATCCGGTATCTCGATCCTTACACAAGACCGGTTCCTTGGCCATCTCATGCCGCAACCCGGAATTTTAACAGCACGAAAACCGACTCTTCGTCAAGAATCAGACATAAAACTCGGCATTACCGTCGCGCAACAGATGGCAAACATGGATATTGGACAGACGGTTGCCGTTAAAAATCAGATCGTCCTCGCGATTGAAGCGATTGAAGGAACAGACGCAGCAATTCGCAGAGGAGGGAAGTGGGGAGGAAAAGGAATTGTCGTGGCTAAAGCCGCTGCCGAGCATCACGATTTCCGAATTGACATCCCAACAGTCGGCGTGCAAACGCTACAGACGCTGCATAATGTCAAAGCAAGTGTACTTGCAATAGAGGCTGGAAGGACCTTCGTTATCAATGCGGGAGCCCTCATCGAACAAGCAGATCGGTGGAAAATATCAATTGTTGCTGTCAAATAAATGTAAGAACGGATGCTTCGTATTTATAGGAAAGTGTGGCAGGATAGGTATTCTTTGTCTGTCCATGAGACAAGAAACCTTTTACCTGCCGCTCACTGGGTTGTTCCAGTCCATACAAAAAATCCGTCCTTATGAGTATTTAGATATGTAGGCTACGCACCTTCAATTGCGGTAGTTATTTGGCCTGTTGTTGGAAACTGTCCTGTCTCAAGTTTAGAGTAGAGCAGTGTCCCATTTAACGAAACTTCAAAAGCCCCGCCACTGCCTGGAATTAACTCTACTGACTTCATCTCCGAACCATACTTCTGTTTCAAGGCATCTGCCAAACTGGCTGCCCGTGGTTGGTAGTTTCAGGCGCTGCAGTACTCAATTCTCACTTCCATTAGATTTAATCCTCCTCATTTATATAAATGCTGATATGTCAGAGTAATCTTTCGTATTCACTCATAATAGACTGGCTGAGGTTTCGTTTATCAAAACCCCAGGGGGCACTGTTTCCTATCAAGCGGAAAATATCCCTCCCTTTTTATTAATTTTAGCAGCAAAGTTTGGAAATTGCAAATTTTTTCGTCTTTTTGACACCGTTGAATTCTCGCATTCGTTTTGGCACAAATATTGCTTATAATTTAGACATAACGATTTGCCTCTTCCGTAATAATATTTTGTAGATGTCTCGGTATAGTGTAGCATTAGACTAGACCCAATGGGTGGCAGGTAAAAGGTATTCTTATCTCTCCTGAAAGGAGAGATAAAGAATACCTCTCCTGCCACTTCCGGTTATTTCGAACGCGAAATAACCACGTTAGAGATACCGTAAATTAATGCCAATTTGTGGGCATTAGGGCGCAACATTGACATGCAGGTGTTTAAATTATGAACAAAACCATCCAATTTCTGAACAAATTTGTAATACCGTCTATCTGCATCCATCTGATAGGCGTAACTGTAGTGTCTTTGTCTATCGGGGGTTCCGCTAATATTCATCAGGACGCGATTGTTGCTGAGGTTTTCGTCGTCCACAAGGCAAAGCCTATTCTCACAACACCTCGACCAAAACGCATAATTCCTGAATCAACGCAGCCAGCCGTGTTTAACCTACAAGTCGCGCGTATACAGACAGCTGCGGAAGTTACGCAGGTCCCACAAAACCAAATACAACTTTTTGTGGAGAGAACCCCCTTGCCTGCTGAATTTGAGACAACTTCTTCAATAGGTTACGGCAAGTTATTTGCTTCGGATACTAACCGGAGAGAGTTCTCGCCAGCCTTAATAGGCACCCGCCTAAATTCACACGTGATGTCTGTAACTCCTAAACGGGCACCAAAGTCAGCGTTCACAATACCGACTGTGCCGGGAAGTGTTCAGGTAGATGAACTACCCCCACCCTCAATGCCTTTAGACGAGCCAACGCAAGATGCACAGTTCCTCCGAAAAGTTGAACCTCTCTATCCTGCATCCGCACGATTCTCCCATAAACAAGGTAGTGTTCTGCTCGAAGCAACAATAGGCGTAGATGGAAAAGCGAAAAACATTCAGGTCATTGAAGTGACTAACGTGAGTGGGTTAGGATGTGAGCAAGCAGCAATTACCGCCTTGAAAGCCTCAGAATTTATACCTGCAATGTCCGGTAAAGTTACCGTGAGCCAACGTATCCGGATTCCTTACCGTTTTAGTCTTAAAAATTAAGCATTTTTCGTTAGGTGCTCACTTCTTTCCTAAAATCTTCTTCCAGCTTGCTAAATTTCCGCTTCGTAAATAAAGTCTAAAAAGGTTTGCCTACCAAATAGTTTTCGCGTATAATCTTTTCAATTGGGGAAGTTCTCCCTGCAAGCGGGGATGAATCCCCAAATTTCAGTGAAAACTTAGGAGAAACCAGTGAAGATTCAACTTACAGACAAAGTGGCTGTGATTACAGGCGGGTCAACTGGCATTGGGGCAGCAACAGCGATTGCCTATGCGAAAGCCGGCGCGCGCGTTGTGTTTGGTGATATTAATGAAGAAGATGGTAAAAAAACACTGAGTACGATTGTTAAAAACAACGGAATTGCCAAGTTCCAGCGCACTGACGTAGCCGTTGAGACAGAAGTCGATGCATTAATCCAAACGGCTGATACCGAATTCGGCGGTATTGACATATTGGTAACATCAGCAGGTATCCTGCGCGGACCGAGTGTGCGAATTGATAATTTTGAGGAAGCTATCTTTGATTCAGTGATTGATGTCAATCTCAAAGGCACCTTTTTTTCACTCAAATACACTATCCCCGTGATGGAAAGACGGGGTGGCGGGGTTATCCTCTGCATTGCATCCGGTGCGGGCGTTCGGGGCGGCAGCTCCTCTGTTGCTTACGCGTCAAGTAAAGGCGGTGTAAATGGACTTGTGATGACGGTGGAGAACCAGGTCGCTTCGCTTAACATCCGGATGCATACTATCTGTCCGGGTGGGCTTGCAACGCCGCTCAAACTGGGCCAGATTGCTGAGTCTGCTACGCGAGAAGGGCAAGACGCAGATGCGGCAGTCGTGCGGGCGCGGCAGTCGCTCGGAGACCCAGCAGGTGTCGCCCGAATTTTGACATTTCTCGCCTCTGACGAAGCCTCTTATACGCGTGGGCAGATTTTTACACGATAGGGCGGAAGAAGCACGGGGCGTGCTTAAAGTGGATTGAGAATCCAATCAAAACTCAGCCACAAACTTTTTGAGTAGCGGTAGAAAAAGATAGGGAAGATAGCAGAAAACGCGCTCCACACCCCGAAATTGAGCAGAAAAGGAATTGCGGTAAACGTCGTAAGTAACAAGTAACCCGGAAAGGCAATGATTACCGTTGCCCCATAATTGAGGTACATCGCGCCGATAAAATAGCCCTGCTCTCGTTCAAATTTCATCTGACACTGCGTGCAGTGTGAAAACATTGAGAAATATTTCTTATACAAGGCCCCTTGTTCACATTTTGGGCACTTCAGGCGGAATCCGCATCGTAGGGCTTTAGTAATGCGGTTGAGATTCCCTGTTTTCATTGCATCTTCACCGTAGCCGGGCGGCTTATGCCTCGCCGGGCGTTTTTTACAAATTTAAACATCGTTCTTTTGAACTGTTGATCTTTTCAGTTCCCGGTAGCTGGTGCAATCTCTATGTACAAAGAACTCAATAGGTGTTATTGTCCCAAAAGACCTTGAAAGTCCGAAGCAATATCTTAAAATCGTTCCAGAACGATAGATTTTCAATGTACTCCAGGTCGACGGGAATCCCTTCTCGGATTGAACCACGCCGGTGCGGGCTCAACTGCCAAAGTCCGGTCATCCCAGGCCGGACAAGGTGCCGGCGGTTCTCCCAAGGCTCATAGTGTTCAGCAAGGAACGGCATCTCAGGCCGTGGACCTACGAGGCTCATCTCCCCCTTTAACACATTAAAGAGCTGCGGTAATTCATCTAAACTCGTTTTGCGAAGCCATTTTCCGACTGAGGTAATGCGAACATCTTCCGTTGAATCAGGTTTTTCGGAATAGGAAGGCGTATCAATATGAAGGCTCCGAAACTTGTAAATAAGAAAGCGCTGATTGTCTAAGCCGATGCGTTTATGCGAGAAAAAGACGGGGCCTCGTGATGTTAACTTAATGAGCATCGCAATTAGCAACATCAACGGGGCAAAGAAGAGTATAAGAAAAAAAGCCGCGAGCCCATCAAAAAGATGTTTACCGTGCTTTGCGTAAAAAGAAGAGAGTCGTTCCACTGCGGTTCCTGGTTTTTCGTGTATGACTTTCAAAGGTGTTTGTCTTGACTTGAATTAACCGTCTATCAATCCCTCCAACCTGCCACTTTTGGTCCGAGAGACTTTATCCATACCGTTTATACAAGAGATTCAAAGACATCAAGATATTCTTGTGCAATGCGATCCCAATTAAAGTGGCTCCGTATCCTTTCGGGGGCCTGTTGACGGAATGCCTCAACCTCGTCAGGGTGGTTTTCTAAATAATCAATTTTCGATTGCAAGTCACTCACATTTTTCTCAAACAGAATGCCGTAACGTCCGCCATCCAACACCTCATCATTGAATGGGGTATTCAGTGCCAGGATGCAGTTAGAAAACCCTAATGCCTTCAAAATTGAAGGATTGATGCCACCAAACTGATGTCCATGGACATAAGCGAAACAGTGATGGTGAAGTTCTTTTATATGTTCAGAATCATCTATATGACCAAGGAACTTCACCTTGTCATTAGCAATGCTTTTGAGTTTATCTAAAAATTCCTTTTCAAGGTTATTGCCTTTGTAATCCGCTCCGCCGGCAATAGCCAACTGTTTCTGACTGTTTGATGCCACGAATGCCTCTAAAATTAGATCTGCGTTATTATCAGGTACAAGTCGACTTGCAATCAGATAGTAATTCCGGGACTCAAGTCTATATGTCTCAAGAATTTCAGGGTGTTCTGAGGGTTCAATGTTCGCCCCGTAAGCGATATAGGTAGTTTCTGCCCCCAACTCCTCTAAATAGAGGCGCTTCATTTCACAAGCGTCCGTAATGACAACAGGAAACGCCGCGGTCGCCATCTTTGCTGCCCATTTAAAGTAAACCGCCCCTAAGCCTTTCCATTTGGGACGGAGCCACTCCATTCCGTCAACATTAATCACTGCAGCCTTGCCCGCTATCCGGAAAAACCAACCGAAAGGACCGTTGCCTGCATTCCACGTCAGGATAACATCCGAAGGGGCTACCGAAGCATGCAGCGTTGCCAAAAAACTGTGAGTGAGTGTGCTAAACATCTTGTGTTCAATACTCGGTAGGTAAACTAAATTGATGCCCTTCCATTCTGGAGGTCTCTCTTTGAACAGTGCCTTTCGGCAATAGACGGTGACTTCATGCCCTGCCTCTATCCAGCGTGGGGCGAGTTCACTCATGATCGTTTCTAATCCACTGTAGGTAGCGGGAAGCCCGCGAATGCCTAATACTCGAATTTTCATGTTTTTCGTAGAGTTTCTATCCGTGTGATTTATACCGTAATCCCCATCGCAGTTGCACGCCGACAAACACTGTTTTTAAGGATGGCCATCTCTATTTTCTGCAACGACAAACTAACTCGCTCCTACAAAGGCACTATATATTATACCTAATTTTGGCGCAAAAGTCCAATTTCAACCGTGGATTAAACTGACAACACTAAGGGCATCGCGCATCTTTCATGTTTGCAACTTAACTGCTTTGATGAAGGAAACGCGTTAAATCTTCATTCAAAAAACGTGGCCGGCACTTAATTCAGGTGCTCTCTCTACAAATTTGAAAAAAATAAATAAGAAGCGTTTACCAAAAAGCAGGGAATTCACCCTGGAAACGGAGCAGTGCTTTGGCTTGAATTTCATTGCCGCTTTCATGAACATCTCGACGATTCCCTACGTTCCTCCGCCACACGCGTGCCCACTCTGCATAGAGTGAATAGTGCCCGATTGTCACCCAATTAGCACCAACCTTGAGTCTATGCTCACTCTGAGTGACACCGGATAAAGGTGTCCACACGTCGTCTGCAGGCGCGTCCTCGGGGTGCCGCTTATCAATGTCGCCGCTTCCATGGCGTTCCAGTTCGTAGGTAAAAACAGTTTCCAGTTTATCAGTAAACCGTCGACGAAGTTCTATCCACCAATTGTCTGCGTCACTCCCGAGTTGATGCCCAAGCGGTGTCGTAAAATGTTTGTAAACGTTCACTGGGTTTTCATGCGTATACGCGTATTGGTTGATAAAGGCGTATTCAGCGTGCAAATCGGTATCGGCTATCCCGAACGGATCCGTGAGGTAAATCCCACCAAGAATACCAAATTTTGTGTCCCAGTGTTTAAAACCTGCGGCAGGGTTGGCATCATCCACCATCAATTCACCATAAATCTCAACATCATCCGCAGTCCTGAACCGCATGTCAATGCTAGCGGAAACGTTATCGCCACTGCCTGGCGCACGGCTATCCGCACGCGAAATTGTCTGTTCGTTCACTAAATAGATGTTGACAGGATTCAGATAGCCAGGTTCAAAACGGTTTCCAAAGACGACAACCTCAGACACCCCGAATCCGAACCAGTCCCAGAAATATCCCTCAATTCTATGTGCTGAAATATATTTTTCATTGATTTCCGCATCCATGTCTTCCAAGACACCGGTAAATGAGGTGAAGGAAACTGTTTTGTAAGTCCCTTGCAATTTAAGCATGTCTATCGCAATAGGATTTTCGGAAATCAGCAAGTTTCCATGATACCCGGGTCCCCATCGGAGGGCATCTTGACCGAGTTGTAACTCAAACCATGGTAAGTTAAATTTAACGTAAGCATTCGCCGCCGTCCGATTTTTCAATCCTCCTTCTAATTGCCTATATTTTGATTCATCCGGAAAAATATCGTCAAAGAAGTCGCCATATAAAAACCGATAAGCGAAATCGGAATTGAACGCGAACCCTTCCCCGACTTGTCCATAGACGTGCGGAAACAAATTAGTAACAAACATTGTTCCTTCAACCGGAGCCTCTCCGGACACGTTGTCAACGAGCCGAGTGATTGCCTGTTGCTGTGCTCTTAAATCAAAGGCCAAACGGTAGTCCTCACCGACGAGTGTCAGGATGTGCATTTTTCTATGGGAAGTCGTTTGGCTTCCCATAGGTGCTGCCTCCCCGTAAAATGCTAACAACGCATTTAGCCGGCCCTGGTCATTGGCACTCAGCGTTATTTCGCCATTCCGCTGTTTACGCGACACTTCCATCAGCAAAGATACCACCTGTTTACGCGTTAAGGGCAGCGAACCACGCGGCATGCCGGGCAATACCCGCTTATTAAGTAAACGATGAATAAAACGATAAGTTTCACGATTGAAATCGGAAAGAGTTGGGTTAAGGGGAACATTAAGAAGCGACGCAGCTTCTACTTCCCCTATAAGGAAAAAAGTCAACAGAAACACCGCAATGGGAATCATTAATAGGGTCCGAAAATTCATGAGTTTAGATTAACCTTTTGTATATCTCCGTACCATAAAAGTTTATGTCGTGTTAAATCCGATGTAGATCTCGTCGGAGACGCTCTAGGTAATGTCTTTAAAATCATAACATCAAACGGCTCTGACGAGATTTGTGCTAAGGTTTACATAGCCGCAGCCTTTATTGGGCTCCTGTAGAGAAAAGACCTTATTTCAGGATGGCCATCTGGCGTGTGGCTTGATGCCTGGATGCATCCGCATGCAAAACCTATAGTCTATAGAAATAGACACCACTTGCCACGCGCTCACCCACGGCATTGCGTCCATCCCAATATGCCGCACGCGTGCGCTTCCGATAGATACCCGCAGATTGGAAACCGAGTGATAACTTCCGGATAGGTTCGCGATTTGGTGTGTGGATATGAATGGAGACCTCGGCATCATGTGCCAAATCGTAAGGTATCCACGTCTCTGGGTTAAAAGGATTTGGATAGTTAGGAAGCAAAACAGTCTCTGTAGGCATACCCCTGTTAAGGGTCGTTTTGTCGAGGCACGCCTCTGTATTCTCTTAATTGGATTTTCATGCATTGAGCGAATAACTCCTATTATTTATCGCTTTTTTGTATACAGGAGCCCAACACCAATCTATGTTATGAAAGGAATTGGGTGGGTGGGCGCATAAATCTCGTCGGAGTTTCTCTCTGTTTAGATTCATAATTTGTAAGCGAGGACTAACTGTTATAACCTAACTGTGCCATTGTGTTATGGAAAATGAGAGCCAGTTTTGGATGCATATCAAACGGAGCACGAGCAGGCACCGGATGTAACGTTTCACAAGCATAATCCAGAAATCCTTTGTCTTCCGGTAGTTCGCAGAAGGCACATAACTTTGAAAGCGTTTCGTCAGGCTGTGTTGCCAATTCCTCAAAACGGAGCATGTGGACACAATCCGGTAAGGTGTCTATTAAACGGCACCCCTCCTGCATTGTTACTATCCATTCTACGGTAGCTCTGTCCAAATGTCGATCCATTTTTGCGATTTCTTCAGATATGTTGCTGAAATCAACATTTCCGGCGATAAGTTGTTTTACCAGGAGTTTCCATTTCCTGTCATTCACGCCCCACCAATCATGGGTTTCACCCTTGACGCTCACAGCCAACCGTTCCGACCAGGCGGCAATAGAGTGACACGTATCCCATCCGTTGCGCACTAGAAAAATAAAACGTGCATCTGAAAAAAGGGCTCTTACAAAATCTACTCTGAAAATAAGTTCGGGATACTTGTCAACCACCCGTTGTGAAAATGTACTGGCTAAATACGCACCGAACAATCGATGCGCCCGTTCACACATTTCGGGTGTGGCATCTTCAGAGACAAGGCGATATGTGGCGTGCGCTTGGCTGTAGTTGCCGATGATGTCCTCGTGTGGATGGATGAGGTGCCATATCGCTTTCGGTTCATTCAGATACCCGACCTGCCGATGCATCGATAACACAATCCCTAAAATAGTCGAGCCACTGCGCCCTGTTCCCAAAATAAAAATAGGTTTTTTAACCCGTTTAAATCGTACCCGACTCGCGTCGACAACTTTTAGCAGAGAAAAGACGAACGGATTTATCCAACGTCCCTTTGTAGTGACAGGCCTCCCTTCAAAAAGTGCATAACTGATGAGACGAGCCAGTACCTTTGTCGGACGCGTTTTGATATAAAGAGGATTCATTTGAGCTATCATATTTTTGTATATTTCAGTTTTTGTATATTTCAGTTTTTGTATATTTCAGCCCTGTAACGCCTTAGGTTGTGTCAAATACTGTGAAAATCTCGTCTGAGTTCTTCTATGTTTTTAGTGTCTCTGATTGTATATTTCAGCCCCATCAAGGGTTATGTTTTTTCGTATATCTCCGTCCCATAAAGGTTTATGTTTTGTTAAATCCGATGTACATCTCGTGGCAGGTTAGGTATTCTTTATCTCTCCGTCAGGAGAGATAAGATTACCTTATCCTGCCAATCTATAGATACATCTCGTTGGAGCCCTTCGTTGTTTTGAATCAAAAACGCGGAGTGCTCGTCGAGGCAGCACAACGGCCCCTGCCAAATCGCCTTTTGAGCGTTTCGCGAATATTCTTCATTCTGTCAAGGTTGAAGAGAAATGCCAAGCCTAATTTAATTGGAAAGGAAAACAGATCAAGTGCCAGTTTTATACGGTTTGGCCGGATGGAAACCGAACTGTAGTTATGTTTTCTCATAACGGTTGCATTGAGCACTTGGCATAGGTAGATTTCAGCTGAACTGAGTCCATCTTTAGAGGCAGTGCTCTGCCAACTGTTGGCTCGATCTGGATTTATCCCGAGTTGCTGCACATTATCTGCATTAACAGAAGATCCGACTTGGGGCACTTGAAGTAGTGTATCAGTATAAATAATACCAACAAAATCACAAACTTGGCGAACAGTTGTTTCAGGATGCGCGAGAAGTTTCTCAAAGTAAATTGATAGAACCCGTTTACTGTCCACAAACCTATCGGCAGTCGTGACAGCAGTACGCCAGATTCGACTAATTGTTATCGGGTGATAATTAATCCAATCACGGAGCGTTTCTTTCATAGGCATATCGGTACCGCCAAGGAAGCGGCGTTTCCACTTCCGCTTCTGCGATAAAAGTACATCGCGCGGGTCACGTATCATGTTAATAATATGCGCTTCTGGATAAAGGCGAAGAATCTCATCAATGTAAAAGACATTACGCGGAGTCTGATCGCAGGGGATAGTTTTCTGATGCTCTGATGCCTCGTAAGAAAGAAACGCAAAAAAGAGGGCCGCCGGCGTTTCAGGAAATTCACACAATGCATCAAGGAAGGTCCGGGCGTTTTGTCTGTAACCACGTGGGTGAGCATGTGTCCGGTAGCCCTCCCGTTGAATGCAGAATAACTGTGAAGCCAATTCCTCTGCCGTCTTGTGAGATAACAAATTAGAGGCGGTTGTGGCTGAACATAACTGTCCGAAGAAATGGAGTTCCCCAAACGTATAAATCTCCGGATGTTTGCCCAAAATCCGTCCCATCATGGTTGTGCCGCTTCGGCTATTCCCTACCACAAATAGGATCTTATTTTGTTTTTTCGTATATTTCAGTACCATAAAGGTTTATGTTTTGCTTTTTTGTATACTAGAGCCCCACAACGGTTGATGTATTGTTAATCACTGTATAAATCTCGTCGGAGGTTCCTGATGTAATGAATCTAAACCTAGAAGAGCTCAGACGAGATTTGTGCTAAGGTTTACATAGCAGCAACTGGCATCGGGCTCCTATAGACGAAAGAACGAGATTTGTGCGTCCACCCACCCAATTCCTTTCAAAGCGTTAATCAGTGTTGGGCTTCTGTAGACAAAAGTACGAAAACTACCCCAAAGCTGTTTTTCGGAATTAAGAGTTGGCTACACTTCCCACTCCATTCCTGAATCTTCACCTCAATTTCTCCGGAGCCTTCCATTTCAGCGTTCCCTCCGTTTGTTGCCCTCAGGCTTTCATTCGCAACGTACCGGTAGGTAACTTGCCCATTGAACTGTTCTCCATCAATGACAAGATGCGGACGGTGTTCATCGCCGGTTCGATTGCTGACGAGAATAAAAAGGCGCTCACTGCTTCCGATAGCTTGTGCCTGAATCCCAGTCATCTCTTTTCCGCTGTACTCAAGTTTGCCTTCAAGGAGAGGCAGATTTTGGATAGACAAACCGAACTGTGTCTCCGATTGTGCGAAAACTTCGCCGATTAATTGAAACGTAGGATAGACAGCACGTCGAATTGTTCTGCCACTAAAATTATCTGGAGAAGCTTTCGGTTCACCACCATATTTCCAAAAAGTGCCAGGTGTCGCGGGTGTTATCGGTGAAAAGGCGGGGAACCCTTTTCCGGGCCCAGCCAATACATGAAAGTTTGCTTGCGTCACTTGTGGGATACTCAACATTTTGAGAAAGAAATCGCCAACGTACATGGCATGGAGCTGCGTGTTCGCGACGCGATTCGCCGGGTTTGCGATATTCCATTCTGTCACCCACATCTCTTTGTCAGGGAATAATTGCTGGTAGTAATCCAGCGCATCGTCAACTGCGAAGTGAATCCAACCGAACAGATAACCACGCATGTCCTCAATGTTTTTTTTGCGCACCGCTTTATACGCATAAACGTGAACGGTATAAGCATCATAAAAACTGGTATCTGCTGCTAAGCCGGCATCCCAGTTACGTTGGTACTTGTTTATCAACCAGCCTTCCTTGTGAAACGCAACCGGTGTGGCACAGACGGATACCTTGATATCAGGATTAACGGCTTTCATGGCTGCGGCATGTTTTTTGGCACGTGCCATATAAGTTTTAACAGAGGGATATTTGTTCAAGTAATGTGGCAAATAATACTCATTGCCGAGTTCCCAATGCGCAACCTGATACCCTTTGTTCTTTGCGTAGCGCACCCATGCGGCACTCTCTTTTGGGCTGCCTGTCCATAGATTGACAACAACAACAGGTGCTATGTTAAATGTATTACATAACCGCATAAAATCATCAAAAGCGATTCTGCCTTTCTTCCGCTTTTGAAGTTTAACGTAATTGTTCTTATTTCGTTTATTAAGTTTTGAACTGAGTGTTGCATCCATTTCATCCTCAAGAAATCCGGAGATCTGCCAATGATAGAAGTTGCCCACAGTGCCACCAGGGAAGCGCAATGTCTGCGGTTGAAGTGCTTGTGTTAAAGCGACAAAGTCAAAATCAATATATCCGTAATCTCCACTCATCATGTTTGTATTGAAGCCGTAGAGTTTTTTACGGAGGGGTTGTGTTGTGAGTGTGTCAATTTCCAAACGTGGGGCATCTGAGACAGGTTCTTGCTTGTCACAGCCAACACTCATTGATAGTATGATAACGCATCCAATTGTAAGTTTTTGTATACTGGAGCCCAACCAAGCACGATGTTTTGAAAGGAATTGGATGGGTGGGCGCATAAATCTCGCCAGAGCCGTCCGATGTAATGATTCAAATTTTTGTATATAGGAGCCCCGTAACGCTTTATGTTTTGTTAATGACTGTGTGAATCTTGTCGGAGGTTTTTGATGTTTAGATTCAATTTTTTGTAGACGAAAAATCATAAGGTTATCCTCAGCGGTTTATAGGTTTGGCGTGCAGAATCGCTGGCGAACATCAATCCGGCACAGAGCCAGAAGTAAAATCCGTAGCCTCGAAATTCCAGCGTCCGATTAAAAAAGAGCAAAAACACTGTAACGGCTATCAGGCAGAGCATCACCAGCGCCAGTTCCTTTGTGTATTTACTGACAGTCCGCTGATAGAGATTCCAGGCCGCGCTGAAAAGAAAATAAAATATCAGAGCAAACAGAACTAATCCTAAGACACCATAGAAGCAGAGGATAGCCACCCAATATACATCCTTGAATCCTTTTTTACTCAGAATTTTTAGTAGGAAGGAACGTTTGCTCATGTTGAGTTTTTCGATTGTACTGTTCTGATCTGCACCGTATCCCAAAAATGGCTTATTTGCTAAGACTGTCGGGACATTTCCAATTAAAGCCCCCAATCGCTGTTTTTGTGCAACGCGCACATAGGAACCCGAAAACACGCCTGTTAGGTTTCCAACCATCCCAACCCTTGCTTTACGTGGGTTGATGTACTCCAAGTTAAATGGATTCACTATTGCCAAGAGAACCCCAAAAATAAGTAGTGTAGCGAGGGCTAAGCGAAGTGCCTTTTTCCAGCCGTAGTGAAAATAGTACCACGCTGCACAAGCGAGCATTGCCGAAAAGGTTGCGGCGCGTGAATACGAACGCGCAATAAAGAATAATAACACGACGATACCTAATAGGTTAAGGTACTCCAGCCTCTTCACGCGAGACAAATAGATGATGAGCACGATAATCATAAAAACGCCGTAAATTACCGTATCACCTAAGGTACCGTAGATGCTACCTATTTCCCGGCCAAGTTCAAGGAGCCTATATTCTTTCGTAAACCCACCGACCTCAAGCGTTGATTCGCGTGGTAGAAAGAAATCGAACGCCGGAGGTCCACCAACCCACTGAATTCCACCTGCAGCGAGCTGCACCAGCCCAACCCCCAAAATTATTCGTAATAACGTGGCAATCCGTCTTTCTGAGAGGGATGAATTCGCAATGAGATAGAAAAGCACAATATAGCGCGCAAACGGACGGATGTTGTAGAGACTCCCTATCAGAGGTGAACGGTTCACTACCATTGAAATCAGCACAACTATATAGAAACCGATAACCGGGAGATCGATTGCCGTTTTAACAAACGGGATGCCTCTATAAAATTTATGGATGACAAGTTTTCCAAATGCTACATAGATGAGTAGTTCACCTAGAAATCTTAAATAGGAGTAAGTGGCATCACTCACAGGAAGAAACTTCAACACAAATTCTTCAAAAGCGACGTACCCTGTCAGAAAGTAGATGACGATCATTCTTTTGTTTTTTTGTATACAGGAGCCCGTAAAAGGCTGCTGCAATGTTAAATCCTTTACAAATCTCGTCGGAGATTTTCGATGCTATGATTCATTCTTTCGTCTCTCTCCGTACCATCAACGCCCAGTGGGTTGCGAGTAAAAGGTAATCCCAGTGGGTTGGCAAGTCTCGCAACTTATGATTTTGCTGGCTCGTGTGTAAATCTCGTTTTTTTGTATACAGGAGCCCGTTCAAAGGCTGCTGTTATGCTAAAACCTGTGTCGAGTTTGTTCATTGCATCAATTCGTGTCGTGCTCCTGTAGACGAAATACTGTGTCCCAATGTGTCAAATCTTTGCCGAGCAATTCAGCCAATTGCTGATTAAACGGTTGAAAATAAGCGCGCAATTCTTGGTGCGTCTCGGGAGCAATTGGCGGTGGTGTCCACGGTTTGTCGTTCCAACTCAGAATTGCCTTTCTCAGTTTGTAGGCGGTAGCGTCTGGCACAAGTTTACGTATTGCACGTCTCAGTGGGTTGTGAGATGCCAAAAATTGTGTAAACAGAAAGTTGAACCGCTCGGAACGCGGCATAGCAGCTTGGTTATGCCGCTGTGCTATTATTGGCTCAAAACCTGGGAAGATACCGAGTTGGCTAAAGAGCGCTTGGCAAATAGCGAGTGCATTGTCCTTCAAGTTTTCCGTAAAGATGAAGTGAAGCTGTTCAGCATCAAACTTCTCAATCAAATTTTTAACGTGAGGATAGTAGGTACTGTTATAGCGATAGGCACACTGCCGCCATTTAAACCAACCCTCCTTAAGACGCGCCTCCTCCGCCGCAAGGGCCTCTTCAAACGTTTTAAGGGTTTCCCAGCCTCTACGCCGCGCCCACCAATAGGCTGAATATGCGCGTGCGACAGGCTCCCGTAAGAGAACAACAAGTTGTATCCTCGGGTTATGCTCATAAATACGATGCATAATATTAGGTGAGTGCATCACCATCACATTTTTGGCAATGAGTTTTTTTGATTTTTTGTATATCTCGGTACCGTCATCGCGTTTGTTTTGATGGCTCGGTTTTTTGTCTATCTCCGTACCATCAATGTTTATGTTTTGAGGGTTCTGATGTAAATCTCGTCGGAGGTTTTCTCTGTTATGATTCATAACATCGGGAGGCTCTAGCGAGGTTTGTGCTAGGGTGTCCATTGCAGCAGCCTTGTTGCGGGCTGCACTATCCGAAAAATCTCGTCGGAGGCTTTCTCTGTTTAGATTCACTGAATTCTCTTGTTCAACTGCAGAGAAAGTAAAGTATTTGGCATAAGCCCACTCGTACCCTCGTGAGTATTCCCGGTCTTGCAGGAAAAAGGTCATCTCAGGCTGTGAATGCGTCCTGATATCTGGATGCTGTGCCAAATAACGCAGCAGAGAAGATGTTCCGGCTTTCTGGACACCGATAATCATAAGTTGAATTGGCTTAACCAAAGTGCATTTCCTCGCAATTTTTTGTATATTTCAGCCCTATAAAGGCTGCTGCTTTGATAAGTCCCTTAGAAACCTCGCCAGAGCCATCTTATGCTATGCCTAAGTAACCTCAGTGCCGGGGCACGCTCTATTTATACACGTCCCACGGCACCGGTTTCCCAATTAATGCTCCCAATTTGCGGACATCAGTTTTGTAGTAATTGACTAAGCGTTGCCGAGTCTCTTCTGAAAGGTAGACATCCTCGCTTGACTGCGTGTTTAGCCGGAGATAGACGGGCTCAATTGTCTTTCGTATCATCCGCAACGGGTTGTGAATCATCGGTTTATTATGTGTCCACTGCCGCAGTTGAAAACGGAACCACCTATATTTCCGGTGGAGCGCCGAATTCCGCATCGTTTCTGTGCGATTAGCAACTTTAAAGACGTAATCCTTATAAAATTCCGCATCCATACCTGCAAAGCGACATACGTCTGCCAAAACTTTGAAGGGTTGTGTGGCAATATCCTCGTAAAAGAGAATATGGATGCGCGCAGCATTAAATTTCTCAAAGTACTGCTTCAAATAGATAGCATAGCATCCCTGCTGAAGTGTTTGCAAGTGTTGTTCTTTTACGCTGTTCTCCATCTTGAACAGTTGTTCTACGTACGCATCAAAACTGAGGGTTTGTGCTAATTTCCCGATCTGTTTAGCGAACCGGTACCACGAGATTAAGCGTGAAATCGGTTCGCGGAGACTGAAAACGAGTTTAGCGTGCGGAAGAAATGCCGCAATTCTTCCGCAAGCGCTCGTGCAATATAGATAATCCGGGGTTGATTCAAGCCGAAGTTGGTTCTCATTACCCGACGGAAATAAGAGATTGTATTTTTCAACATCCCCGCTGTATCGGTACTTTGACGGAAGTGGATAAGTAGCATCAAGAAAGAAGCGGGTTTCCTTGTAAGTTGCGGCACAAATTGCCGGATGATCGGCGAGGTAAGCGAACAGTGATGTCGTCGCCGCCTTTGTTGTTCCCCCGATAATGAGATAGGGGTAATTGCCGACACTGGCGTTCTTCAATCTGGTGCCCCCAATATTCTAACTCCTGTTTTGCTGAGCAAGTAGGTTAAGTTAGCAACAGCGATGAGTGCAGCTAGCGAAACAGAGAGTGCGATGCCAATAAGTCCCCACGTCGTTGCCAGTAAGGCCGCTATTCCGAAGTTTAAAACCGCCATCGTTACCATATTTCTAAAGACAAGGCGATAAGCCTTTTGTGCGTAGAGTCCTGCATTCAGAACCGGAATCATACATGAAAAAACGATACCGAGCCCCAGCCAAACGAGGAGCGGTGATATCTGCTGCGCGTAGTGCTGAGCAGAAAAAAAAGATTCAACTATTTTCGGCTGGCCCAGCAGCAGCAAAAGCGCCGGAATCCCAACCCATACAGCAGCGCGCACGTTTCTATGGAGCGTTCGTGCCAGCCTCGATTTATCTGTTGCTACATCATGCTGTGCCATCTCCGGCAAACCCGTTGTGGCGATGCTGATACCGATAACTGTTTGTATTGCAGAAAAGATGCGGAAAGCACTGTTGTAGCGTGTAATCGCTCCGGTTCCGAGTCTACCTACCAAATACACCTCAACCAACAATCCAGAAATCACCCGCCGAATCGCGAAGCCGAGCGTCGGCAAGGAGATTGTGTTTTTTAAAGATTGCAATATATCTCTGGGGGACCACGCCAATTGGTAACGGTGCCCCGTTCGATAGATTCCAAAGTACAAAAGCCCGAAATATCCGAGAAACCCTACTGTATAAGCTATAGCTACCCACCGCGCGAGGGGACCTATATGCCAAAACAGCAAAAATGTTATTGTTGCCAATCCCGCAGGCAGTGCATTTCGCAAGGCAACGAGTCTGAAACGTTTTTGGCTATTCAAAAAGGCACCAAGTATCGTACTGCCGCAACCGAAGATAATGAGGGGTGCACAAAGCCGTAGAAATATTATCATCTCTGACCTCGCTTCTGGCAATCCTCGTAGCAATCCGGATGCTATCCACGGGGCAACCGCTTCAACGAGAAGCATCATTCCAACCCCGATACAGAGCATGAAGTTAAGCAAGCAGTTCGTCCAACGTTGATATGCAGCACGGCTTAATGTCTTTTCTTGTTCAAGAAACAGCGGAACAAGACTAAATTTAGCACCTTCTCGGATAACGGTGTCGACTAACAGCGTGACCTTTAAGGCAGTAACCAAGGCATCGGCAGTGCTACTTAGGTTGAACCGGGTCGGAATCAATTTGACATGTACGAGAAGTCCGAAACCCATTCCGCCTAGGGTAATTATCATTACCCATGAAGTCGGTAGTTGCAAGAAGCGTTTGTAGAATGCCATTTTTTGTATATTTCAGCCCTGTAACGCTTTTTTGTATATTTCCGTACCGTCAACGCTTATGTCGTGGGTACTCGTGTGTAAATCTCGCTCGTGGTCGGCAGGAAAAGATAATCTTTGTCTCTCCTTGCAGGAGAGACAAGAAAACCTTACCTGCCGATCAGAGGCTTCTTATGTATTGAATCTAAACCTCGGAAGGCTCTGGCGAGGTTTGTAAAGTTTTTATCACAACATAGAGCGTTGATGTGCTACAGTATATGAAAAAGCGGTTTTAGTAATGTACAGCATGATAGTAGCTTACCGGATAAAAAACTACTTCCACCCCTCTGGCAGATTTTTGTGAATCTCAATATCAGTAAACCCAGTGGGAGGACGTGCGCCAATTGATTTCACCCATGTCGCCATTCTGTTCAATCCTTCTTCAATAGAGACTTCAGCGTTAATCCCAAAAACCTTGCGAAATTTATCATGCGAACAATACGCGTGTTTCACCTCTTCTCTAGCCCGAAGGTGGATTATCGGCACCTCTTTCCCCATCACTTTCATAACCAGTTCCGCTAACTCGTTAACACTCACCGGTTTATCGGAACCGACGTTAAAAATTTGTCCCGATGCGGCTGGTATGTCTACCGAGTGTGCAATGTGCGGGGCAACATCGGCAATATGCGTGTAAGCCCGGGTCTGCTCACCATCTCCAAATATGCGTAACGGTTCATCACGCAGAATGTTATTCATGAAGATGCCGATAACATTTCGATACTTATCACTGATATTTTGTCCTTCGCCATATACGTTATGGGGACGGAAGATTGTGTAATCAAGGTCAAAGAGTCGTTTAGAGACAGCGAGTTCTTGTTCTACCGCATATTTGGCAATTCCGTAGGGATCCTCTGGCATAGGTATTAGTTCTTCATGCATCGGCAATTGGTTTGTCCCATACACTGCAATGGAAGAGCTGAACACAAAATGCTTGACGTTGTAATTTACCGCTGCGTTTATCAGATTGACACTGCCGATGAGGTTGTTTTGATAGTTAAATCGCTTGATAAAGTGGCTCAGGCCCTCGGCAGCATAAGCTGCAAGGTGATAGATATAACTGAATTCGTACTGTTCACAGAGTTGATTAACCAGCGATACATCCAAGATACTGCCATCGACGAACGTCGCCTCGGGGTTCATGTTCTCATGAAAACCACCGCTCAAGTCGTCAAGCACGACAACCTGATGATTCAGATCGCGTAGAAGTTCGTCAACGACGTGTGCACCCATAAAGCCTGCACCGCCGGTAACCAATGAGTTTTTTTTCATTTTTCGTCTCTCTCCGTACCATAAAGGTTTATATTTTGTTAATGCCTGTATAAATCCTCACAAAAATTGTTGATAGACGCCCATAATTTTTTGGTAATGAATGTCTGCATTAAACTCGGTTTCCATTTTCAGACGACCGGCGACTCCCATTTCTATTGCTTCGGTTTTATTTTCGTACATCCACAACAATTTTTCACGCAACGCCTCTGTTCCACCGGAGGGAACGAGAAAGCCATCAACACCATCCATAATTAACTCAGGAATCCCGCCAATGTCAGCACCGATGACCGGTTTCCCATACGCATACGATTCTAAAACCGACATCGGACAATTTTCATACCATTCGGAGGGCAACAGTGTGCATAAACTATTCCGAATCAATTCACGGAGTTCATCACCCTGTTTAAATCCCAGCAGTTGAATATGAGTGCAGTCGTTCTGTCTTACGATTTTCTGAACTTCGGGCATCGCCTCGCCGTCACCGACAATATAGAGCGGTACCTCCTTCAATGGGGCCGCTGCTTCTATCAACGTCAAAATTCCTTTACTCCGATGCAACCGACCGAAATAGAGTAGGTAGTCTCCACCTATAAAACTCGGTGTGATGTCCCTTACATCAACAAAGTTATGAACGGTCGAGATTTTCGCCTGAGGAATGCCATGTGCAATCATTTTCTTTCGCAAGAAGTGCGACACGGAGATGAAATGGTCAAATTTATCAACTGCCCCCAGCATGCGTGAGAAATAAGCTTCTGTAACGCTTAGTGCTGTACGCGCGAATGAATTCCTGTTACACCGCTTCGGAAGTGCACGCCAAAAGTGTTTGCCGGCACATGCCTCGCAAATCTCATCGTTCGACAGATGACTATAGACAGGACATGTCAATTTATACTCGTGCAATGTCTGAATCAGTGGAATACCTGCTTTTTTGAGAACCCCCAAAATTGAGGCGGTGATTTTACCATAGTAGATATGAAAATGTGCAATATTCACGTCGGTGTCATCTAATAGCCGTCGCATCGATTTAACCGCCTCGCCTGAGTATAAAAACCGGATGGGATCGCCCACCCCTGGATGCTCAAAATCAGCCCCGCGTGGAAAATAGCGAGACCACTCTGTCGGTTCGTTTGCCGGACTAGAGGCTGTAAACGGAACAACGCGGTGCCCATGCTTTTGCAACAAATCTGCCATCGTAAAAAAGTACCGGTCAGAACCGCCACGGATATGGTAGTTTTGTGAAACATTCAGAATTGTCAGCATAGGCATATTCGTATATCTCCGTCCCATCAACGCTTTTTCGTCTATTGGAGCCCTATCAAGGCGTAGGTATTGCTAAATCTTGTGTACATCTCGTCGGAGCCGCTTTATGTTTAGAATCATAGCATAAGAAAGCTCTGACGAGATGTACATCGGAGTTAACAAAACATAAACATGATAGGGCACCTGTATACGAACATTCTCTGTGTTGTATCACTTTCGCGGTCCAGCATCCGCGATGCGTGCATCAGCAATTGGCTGATAATAGACTTTGCCGACCTGTTTATTAAACACCGCCGGGTCTGCAGCATCCAAAATTACTGCACCTATTTGCTCTTCAGCGACGGAACCCCACCAATTATTGGAGGCGTACAAGTCGAATTTGACATTCAGTTTGAGTGAATGAATATTGCCGTTGAGGTTATTGTATTGGATGATGGACTGCACATTCTCACAGAAAATTCCGATTTCGTTTCTACCAAAGGTATTTCTCTCAATTTTGGGACGCGTCTGGCGGCCGATGGTGCGAATCCCAATATTATTGTCAAAAAAATCGTTGTGCACTATCTCCGCATCGCTGCCATCTAAAGCAATCGCTGTTTGATTCAGATGGAATGTGCAATCAGACACAGTAGGGGATGTCGTTTTGATATCCAAACCGACTGTTGCATACGCAAGATTAACGCCTCGGAGGAAGCTATCATGTCCATGGGTATGGTCAAACAAGATACCGTGCCAATCGCCGGAGCGCGGTATGGTGTTATCCGATGTCAGCACAACTTCTTCGTCTCCTGCTGCTTCCACATCACTTCCGACCTTTAGCACACCCCTTACCGTTACGAGGGCATCATCTCCAAATTTAACAAGGGTCCCCGGAAGAATTTCAAGAGTTATGCCGGGCGGAATTTCCAACGTTCCGTGCACGATGTAAGTGTTATCCGGGCCCCAACTCTCGTCTGATGCAAGTTGCACGTCTCGGTGGACCACGCCCGTGCTCGCTTCCGTAGGCGGAGTAATAGGAGTAGGTTCGTCACATCCGCTCAGAGTTAGGAAAACACCGAAAATTAATAGCACTCCGTTTATGCCCCGCTCAAAAGAACGCAAGGCATCAGTACTCGCGCTTCGACATAAACATATAATTCGTAAATCTCGCTGAATCTTCATTTACCAAGTCTGTTGTGATTGACCCCTATTTTCATCAGATTTTTTGTCTTTTCGTATATCTCCGTACCATCAATGCGTTATGTATTGTTAATCACTGTGTAGCTCTCGTCGGAGGTTCCTTAGGTAATGAATCAATACATCGTTTGTATTGTTTCAGTATAGTTTACCTTCTGTCTTGAATTTTGTCAAGTTTTCACGTCTTTTGTATATCTCCGTACCATAAAGGCTTATGTTGTGTTAAATCCGCTGTAGCTCTCGCCAGAGATTACTTAGGTAATGTCTTTTAAAGTCAAAACATCGAAGGGCTCTGACGAGATTTGTTTTAAATGCAATAATATGTTAAAATAACGATAATGTATTTTTAAAGTAACAAGCTCAGACAGGAATTCCAAAAAATGTCTTCGGAATATGGCGAATCTGCAAATTTCACGCTAAAACCGCAATATCCTGGTCCCAATCTTGAGATGCTTGAGGCACAAGCAAGAGTTTGCACGGGTCCACACCAGACGCGCCCGTTAGGCACAAATCCTTCTGATTTTCCTCAACCGGAACCTCTGCTTGAAACCGTCCTAAAATCGATAGACGGAAGGTTACCGAGAGAGGACACTGTGTCAGCAGCGCAGATGGGCGCGTTTTTTACCGCTATGACACTCCGAAACTATTTTCCTGAAGCGACACAGTGGAGTCAAGCCGAACGCGACGCATTTCATCAGTATGGTTCGCTGCTGGAAGCCCAACTCCCGCCAGAAATTCGCTTCCTTATAAAACCTGAAACGGGCTACGTACCGAAAAATCAAACAGAAGCAGTTGTTGTCACAGCTCTGGAAAAGATTTTAAGAGGTAAACATTTAAACTATGCGGAAACTCGGCAGATGTGTACTGCCATTCTCAGTGACGATGTCAAACCGGCTCTTAAAGCCGCTGCACTTATTGGGCAGCGGATGAATCGCGAGACGTATGAGGAGGTAGGCGGCTACCTTGATGCGTTTTTCGAGCCTGAAACCGTGAGTCCTATCGCTGTAGATTCGCTCACGCATTTTGGGCAGCCTTACGATGGGGCAACACGTTATTTTCGGCCGACGCTGTTTGTAGCGGCAGTGCGTGCCGCGCTTGGAGAACCATCAGTACTACACGGTGTTGATGAAATGCCACCTAAAAACGGCGTAACCGAAGAAGCCGTTTTGAAGGCACTCGGGGCGAATACTGACCTATCAATTGAGCAAACTGCAGCATGCATCGTCGATAAAACAGTCCGCTTTGGGTACATAAGCCAACGTCAATATTCACCGCCTGCATACGGTTTACGGGAATTGCGGGTGCATATAAAAAAACGCCCGCCTTGGGCAGCTACAGAAAAGGCACTACAATTCTTTTCTGCCACATCTAACTATATAGTTATAGGCTACTACCATATCGGTTATGAAAAGCCGCTCCTGCAATTGGCTTGGGATCGTGGATTTCAGGGGGCAGTTGCTGTCAAAGGTGAGGAAGGCACGAGCCATTATGCCCTACGTCTCGGAAAGCCTTCTACTTCTGGCAGGATGGCGATTAATTACTCGCAAGGGTTCCGACGCGTCAACGGAGAACGCGAAGATTTTGCTTTGGATATTAATCCGGCAGACTACAGTTTTGACTATGCCCGAAGCCCACGGCCAGATACTGTCAGTGCAAATGCCTTTGCTGAAGCAGGGATAGCTGCTCTCTCCGGCCAGCGAGGGCACATCTACGACAGGATTGTCCTCAACACAGCGATGGTAGATTATCTGTTAAGGCTGTGTTCAAATCCCCACGATGCCATCCAGCGCACCCAAGCGGCAATAGATAACGGGAGTGCTTTAAAACATCTCAAGGCTTATATTGCCGCTAGCTTAGATGTATCCGGTTGAGCCGTCCGGACGAATAGGACACGTCCGTTGCCAATGGATGTATTCATTACCTGTAATTGCTGATTCATTTATCTCAACACCCAACCCGGGACGGTCGCGCAATTCCAGATACCCATTTTTCGGAAGATACGGTTCCTCCACCCACGTGTTCCATTCAGTCTCAGTGGGCAGCAGATATTCTAGGATTTTGAAATTCGGTGTCGCAGCCGCAAAATGGACGTTCACAGCCGTTGCGAGCGGCCCCATCGGATTGTGTGGTGCAACGCTGACGTAGTGCGCTTCTGCAATCGCGGCGATTTTTCGCATCTCTAACAAACCGCCACAGACACAGATATCTGGTTGAATGATGTCTGCCCCTTGGACGGACATGAGGTCCAGAAATTCAAACCGTGTATAGAGTGATTCCCCCGTTGCGAGTGGGACTTGCATCTGTGCTCGCAACCGTCGCCACGCCTGCATATTTTCCGGGCGAAGCGGCTCTTCATAGAAATAAGGATCGTACGGTGCCAAGGCATTTGCAAGTTGAAGTGCACGTATCGGCTCAAAAATTTTAGCGTGCGGGTCAAACGCGAACTCCCAGTCTTCAGGCGTGTTCTGACGGAGCTGTTCAAAGTAGGTTGTGGCAGCAGCACAGACACGTCCCCACCGGTCTGCATCCGGATTGAGTTGATACGGGCTCGTCTTGAAAGCAGTGAACCCCCACTCTTCGTGAAGTTTCCGTGCCTGATCTGCTGCTTCTATGCCGTCTCTACCACCTATGCCGCGGTAAACCCGGATCCGGTCACGTGCATGTCCACCCAGAAGCATGTAAACAGGCACACCTGCCGCCTTACCGCTGATGTCCCACAAAGCGTGATCCACGGCAGAGATGACTGCCAGCCCTGCACCACCAGGCGGAAAACGGAACTGTTGGTGCAGCTTCATCATGATATATTCAATCCGTCGCGGATCTTCGCCTTGAATCATCTCAAAGATATAATCAGCAATTGGCTCTACTGAGAGATCCGGGCCCGTTGAATATGCTTCCCCCCATCCATACAGCCCTTCATCCGTTTCAATTTTGATGAGCCCGCGCGGACGGTTGCCGAAACGTGCCATAAAGGTTTTGATAGCGGTAATTTTCATAGTTTTGCTCTCAAGTTTTAGATTCGCTTGCCTGCACAAACTTTTCAAGAAGAAGTCGTCAGGATTATTCTTTAGGCATATTCTCACGCCCCGGTGTCATTGCCACTTGCCTGAGCGTGCCCGTCCCATTCGGCCATCTGCCGAATGCCGCATTTTTCTCTTGTTTGGTAAATGTAACCTTATCAAGTACCTGATTGCCCCTCTCGTCTGAATCCACTAACATGACGGTCTCGCCGTTTCGGGAAAGTTTGAAGTTGGCATGTAGCCCGTCTGGTGCCTTGACATCTTCATCTAACCACACAATCAGATATCCATGGGCAGGGATCTTCGTGTCATCAGGAAACGCCCACTTCTTAAGATTATCCGTTTTGTCGGTAAGGTACATCCCTGTAAGAAGTACAGCATCATTCGTCAGGTTGTGCAGTTCAAGCCAATCCTCGTGCTGTCCCTGCGGGTCGGTGATACTCTTCGTGTTATCTGCCATCAGTTCGTTAATGACGACCGGTGTGTCTTTCGCAATAGCTGCCCGGACTTGATAACGCGCTGCACCGAACTCCGCGCGTGCGGGCGAAAAGGCAGTCGTTCCGTGCGTGTCCACAGCGTTTGCCTCAATGTAATAGTATACGGTTGTACCCGCCGGAAAAGCCGGAATTTCACCTACAAAGCTGCTGCCTTTTCCACGTGCCATTGTGATATGATTAAAGAGGCCATGCCGGTCGGTACCATAATACAATAGGACTGAATCTACCGCAACAGATTTATCTAGTACCGCTTCAACCGCCACGGGATGATTAGCGACCGGTGCTTCGGGCTTGGACACCGAAATAATCTTCGGAGTTGGCTTGTTCAACTCTGAATGATTAAGCAAATAGGTCTGCCTTTGGGTTATAAAACTCTTGAGGCTGGAGGCACCGCCGCCGCCCCTGTTCTCGCTCATTCCACTTCCAAAACTCTCATCGGCAGTACTGGCGACGAAGTCTTGATAGTTGTAAAGTTTCTTATCATCTTGTTGAACCTCAGCATCAATGAGAGTCTGATACCGCTCGATAACGGGTTCTATAACGTCCCAACTGAGCCATTCATCAATGACGGTACGGACATGCGCGAGATAGCGGGCGCGCCATTGCGGGTGTGAAAGCAGGCGGTTAATCACCGGGCGTTCTGGATTCCCTGCATGTGTAATCGGCGATGCCATACCACCGGTCACATCGCCCCAACTCCAGCCCATGCGGCCACGCCCACCGCCTCTGGCAAACCTGAAACTCTCGTTGTTGTCGTGCGGTATCAAGTGGAACATACCTTTGACATCTTGATAAAGCGCATAATCCCCACCTTTGTGGATGTACCCATCGTCATCCATAAAAACGTTTGAAACGGCAAGCTGCCACAGTGCCCGGTCGATGTTAAATAGCACAGGTAGTTTTGCCTCAAGCTCTGCATTGGAAGTTGACTCATCAAGCAATTTACAGAGTGCGATAAAGTCTGTCCACACATCTTCGACACCCTTCGTTTTGAGTTGGTAGGCTTCTCGATACGCCTCCGCATCGTCTCCTAAATAAACAAGCGTACCGCGGCCGGGCCCCACTTTCCAACGGATTCCCGCTTTCGTGTCAAACCACTCCGCTAGAAAATCCTTATTGTATTGCTGAAGGTTAATATAGACACCCCAATTTTCACCGTTGATAACCAATTTGACAAGGTTAGTTTTCATCGCTGGGATGTAATGCCGTGCAATATGATTGTAAATAACCTCACGTAGGAAAGAGGCATCGACATGCCCATTCAGCAAATTTAAAGTCTTGTAACCGTAAAGGCGTTGCCCATCATTCCCGTAGTCAATAGCGATGTTGAAGGACTTTTTCTCTGATTCTACGGTAAAGTACGAAGAGGAACCGCGGAAGTGAACGCCTACCTCCGGATAAATCTTACCGTCAACAACTAAATCTGCCGGGACCTCAACATCGGTACGATAAAAAGCATTCAGTTGTTCATACCAATCTTCATCGTGGAAGCGTAGGTACAGCGTACGGAGTGTATCGGCAGCATAGAGCGACGGCGAACCTGTAGGTGTAGCAGCCAGACTTGCCTCTACATCGCTTTGAATATCACCCTGTGCATTCGCGGGTGTCATCCGTGAGAATTTTCTATCGTGGCGAGTTTCCAAAACGGCTTTTCGTTCGTTACCGGTTAGTTTTCCGTCTTTGTCCCTATCAAACCGTTCAACCAATTTCTCTGGAGCCCCCGGGCCGCGTATGCCCCCGCGTCCGCCAAAACCGCGCGGCGGTTCACGTCTCACGCTCTCTCTTTCCACCATCAGGTTACGGTACACTGTTTTAATCTCTTCAGAACCGAGTTTATCACCGGTGAAAGCCTCTAAACCGGTAACCTGAAGCATCAGTTCATGTTCTTCAGAATTCAAGATCCCGTTCCCATCCATATCAAATCGCTTTTCCTCCTCCGAGAGCTTCGCGTCCTGTTGTGCATTTGCATACATGACCGCACTAACAATTAGAACGAGGCAGGTAATGAGTTTTACGTATTTCATCAAATTCTCCTTTAGTTTCTGTGATGTTTTTGCAGACTATTCTTTATCCAGCTTAACCTCTGTGACACTCTCAATTTCCGAGAGCTCGTTAAAAAAGGCGATCCACGCTTGCGGACGTGCTAATTTAACGCGGAATTTCAGTTCAACCAGACTCGATCTTTTAATTCGTTTTTCAAGCAAGCGCTCCGAAACCAGATGATTCTTGAAAACTTGGAGATACGCCGTTTCCGACTGCTGGTCGGTCGGCAAACAAAACTCAAGGCTAAATCCATTATCTTCCCCAAAACGTTGATGCCAATAGTGCATGCCAAGGATGATGGCACCGATCAGGAACGCGGCCAGAATCGCAACCGATGGATTCCCGGCACCCACTGCCATGCCAACCGCCAATGCGTAAAAGACGAAGCCGATATCGCGCGGGTCTTGGATAGCAGTCCGGAAACGGATAATCGACAAGGCACCTACCAAGCTAAACGCACGAGCAATGCTATCTCCTATGATGACCATCACCACTGAAATCAGCATACACAGGATGATGAGCGTATCTGTAAACGATTTTTGCGAGATTTTCGCGTGTGTCCACTGATAAATGTTAACAATAAAAATGCCTAACGCAAACGCGAGGAGCAATCTGAGTGCATCAGCACCAAGCGTTATGAGCGGAGGCAGCGTTAAAAAATTGGATAAAAACTGCATTCCGGTTCTTTATATGGTGATTCAATCGTGAACGCCTGGCCTGAAACTACATGTAGACTTCCTTGGAGTTCTCTGAACTTATACGATGCTATGAATCAAAAATTTATGCTGATTATACCACAATTAGACAAAATTGTGGGGAAAATGTTGAAAAATTATGACAGGAACTAAGTCGGAAGTCTATTCATTCAAAAGAGAGTTGTGCCTCCGCGCCATATAGGACTATCCGGTCAACCATCCCCAATGACGATGACAACACAATTCGAATCCCATCTGTGAAGAGTGGTGTCTGAATGATATACGGAGACTGACGCACCGGGGTTTTGGTCGCCTTAACAATGCGCCAATCATTTTCTTCCCGCCGGGCATAAACGGTCATGTTATTCAACGGTTCAATCGGATCGAAATAGATTTCAATCCGGCTGATTGATCGCTTTTCGGGAAGCAACCATTTCTGAATTGTTCCAATGCCGCTTTCGGACATTTCATAACTTTCTGTCATTCCGTATCTACCCGAACAGTGTTTTGAGCAGCTATAGAGAGACAACCGCACAGCACAAATGGCAACCAACCCAAGGCGAGATAGGTTCTCATCACGTTTTTTGTATGGTACAGCAGCGGTAAGGTGCTGAGGCAAGGCAATTTAGGAGTGCGTTTTTCGCGACATTGTGCCTCAACCTCTTTTAAAACTTTGTGTAACATTATGGTACCTCTGCATATTCTGCGTCCGGTAGGGTCGCGATACTGTAATCAAATAATTCGTCGCTCATTTTCTGATGCTCTTCACGTGCGTAGTGTTCTAATAGCGTCTTAGGACCGTGATTCTTAAAATCTCCAGGCTCAAAGCGTACCTCTAGACATTAAATTAGAACCGGAATTTCTCATTCCAAAGCAACATACAATATATTAGATTTGCTACACAATTAGACAAGGAGACTTACGGAAAGGTTCATGATTGGAGATAGCCGAGTGCCTTTACTGTTTCTGCTGAGTCACATCAGGCGAAAACGCGATTACCGAGGCCTAAGATTTTCCTCTTATGACTCCTTATGAAAACCCGGAATGTGCAGGAAATAGGGCAGCGTTCACCGCTTAAATCGGAAAACTTACTTGAATACCATTCGATTTTGCGGTATGATAAGGTGCATGAATACCCTATTGCCGGATTATCCTCTCATCAAAAAGGTTATTCGACTGAAAAATAGAAATATTCAGTTAACCATGATAGAAGAACCAGACTGGTTCCTGGAGCAACTCAGCCGAGAAGACAGTGAGGGTAGACTCTATTTGCCATATTGGACGTACCTCTGGGAGGCCTCCATCGGGTTGGCACAGTACGTAGATACATTGGACAGGCAGATTTCAAAAAAGCAGATTCTGGAAATTGGATGCGGTTTTGGGCTTGCTGGTGTTGTCGCATGCCACGCAGGTGCAGAAGTCCTTTTCACAGATGCTGAATACGAGGCGTTGCAATTTGCTCGTTACAATGCACAACAGAACGGTGTTGGACACCGTGCCGCTTTCGTCCAAATGGATTGGAATACGCCATCCTTCCACGCCCAATATATAGAAGCGAACGTGTCGCTGACGCAATCATGCCAAACCGGCAAAAAATTCTCCTATATCCTCGCATCTGATGTCATTTATGAAGAAGAACATTGGAATCCTATTTTGCGATTACTTCAGGATTATCTCTCTTCTAACGGCATTGCTCTCTTTTCTGAACCGAATCGAAATAACGCCCTAGGGTTTTTCGAGGCTATTTGCGATAACGGTTTCACCTATAAAAAAAGTACCTGCCTTGTTGAACTTAACGGAAATAAGACTACAGTTTGCATCTACACCGTAAAACGTGCGTCTGATTTGGCATACGCCAAACCTATCTTGCCTAAAAAAATAGAAACATCTTGCTGAAAAAATAGGCAATTTCGTGCACAACGAAGACAGATGGAACGTTTCATAGAGGATGCCACAGGTTTTTCGTTTCCTTGGGGCCTTGCACCGCTTAGCGTCGCCACTGAAGTACGCTTTTTCAATAGTTTTGGCAAGGTTCTTGCTTATCTATAAAGTATCAACGTTTTTTCGGATATAAGTGCTTGGCTCGCGGTTGACAGTTGCGATTCTTCTGATTTATAGGTTTAGGAAAGGAAGGAGGATGAAAGCAGTCGCTTCAGCATTGAGAATTTTAATCATTGATAACAACCCGGAGCGAACGAGTCTGTTAACCCAAATATTGGATGCAAGTCACTATGAAGTCGTTGCTCCGTTGCATTTAGGTGAAATTTGCCAGCGAATTGAAGATTTGCCAAAACAGTTAAAAGAACGAAATGCCGACATTATATTGGTTGGGGCAGATTTGCCTGAACCAGCAACGTTGGATTGCTTGGCGGTCCTCTATGAGAAGTATCCATGCCCGATGGTAATATTTTCGCAAGATGAGCGCCCCGAAACCATTCAAGCTGCGACGCGCGCTGGCGTTTCGGCATACGCAGTCGGAAAACTCACAACGACACGCGTACGCACCATCATTGAGGCAGCCGTTGCTCGCTTCCAGGAACGCCAAGCCTTGCAACGCGAATTGGAAGAAACGAAGGTGAGTCTCGCAGAACGCAAGATCATTGAACGTGCGAAAGAAATTGTCGCGCAACAACGTGGCACGACTGAAGCAGAGGCATATCGCGCTTTGCGAAAAATGGCAATGAACCGGCGGAAACGTCTCGCAGAAATCGCACAGGAGGTGCTATCGGTTGCAGAGGTATTGATAAATAAACAGTAGCTGGAACTTACATTTCAAATCAGCGCGCGTTCAACGGTGAACAGCCGCGCCAAAAAAATAGATAATTAGAAAAATCCAAACCAAGGCCGGTTTGGATAGAGAGAAGAGACAAAGGTGTCCGTTTGGCAGTGCATGCATTATGCCTGCTGATGGATGCCTCTTTTATTTTAACGTTGTGAAGTTCGCCAAAGAGTCTACTCACGCCTAAGTCAGTAACGTTTAAGAATTGTCCCTGCCAGCAGGGCGAATTCTTCGATGCGAAAATGGACATCCGAACATTCAGCTTAAATGGCTTGACTCGTTCCATAGGCGAAAGAATTGGAGGTTCAAAGATGAAACAGTTGGATAAGGAAAAACGGAGAACGCGTGTAAAACGGAATTTGCCCAAAAAGCCGAAGGCCCCAAAAATCAACGCCGCCGAGACACTCAAGCGTGAAAAAAATGGGCTTGAGGTTATTGATGATATACCAAACTACATCCGAAACGGCTGGGAATCAATTCCGCCAACTGAGCGCGACCGGCTCAAATGGGTCGGCGTTTTTTATCGTCGGCAAACGCCCGGGGCTTTTATGATGCGCCTCCGGATGTCAAGCGGTTTTAGCAACGCAGCGCAATTCCGCGCCATCGCCAATATCAGCCAAAAGTATGGACCTGGATTTGCCGATCTGACTACCCGACAACAGATTCAACTTCGCGGCTTTGCAATTGAGAACGTACAAAATATCTGGAACCAACTTGAAGAAGTCGGCTTAGGTTCTCTGCAAACCGGATTTGACAATATCCGCGGTGTTACGGGCTGCCCCGTCTCAGGTTTGACTCCCAATGAGTTGTTTGATGCATCGCCTGTGGCGAAAAAATTCACAGAGCTGTTTGTTGGGAATAATCTTTACACCGATATCCCGCGTAAATTTAACGTCGGTATCACGGGATGTCTGGAAAACTGTACGCATACTGCCTCACAGGACATCGCACTTACGCCGGCTACAAAGGCCATCCGCGGTGTAGAAATCAACGGTTTTAACGTTGCGGTTGGCGGGAAAATGGGCTCTGGTGGATATACCGTCGCGGAAGAGCTCGATGTGTTCCTCCATCCTGATGAGGCTGTAGAATTGTGTTCACACATTACGTTGATTTTCCGGGACCACGGGCCCCGCACTTCACGAAACAAATCCCGGCTTGCGTTTTTGATTGCAGACTGGGGTGTGGATAAATTCCGTGAAGAGTTGGAACGTCGATACCGGAAACCCCTGCTTCCTGCAGGCAAAGATGTGCGCACCAATAACAAAACAGACCACACCGGTATCTTTGCACAAAAACAGTCGGACCTCAACTACGTTGGACTCGTTGTCCCTGTCGGACGGATTGCTGCCACACAACTTTTTGAAGTAGCACGCGTGGCAGATGAATATGGCAACGGTGAGATACGGCTGACGCAGGGACAAAATCTGATTATTCCGAACGTGCCGAGTCTCAAAATTGGGGCGCTCACAGCGGAGCCGCTGCTACAGGAACTACGTTATGAACCCTCCGAGGTTATGCGCGGTATGGTGAGCTGCACCGGGATGGACTACTGCCACTTCTCACTCATTGAAACCAAAGAGCGGGCGATGGAGGCAATCCGCCATTTAGAAGCCAAACTCGGAAATACGAAACCGCTCACCATACACTGGTCGGGCTGTCCAAACGGGTGCGGCAATCACGCCGCCGCCGATATTGGACTGCTCGGCAAGCGGACCAAAATCAACGGGGTTGTGACAGATGCTGTGGATGTTTTTGTGGGCGGAAAAACGGGACCACAGCCGAAAACCGCCACGAAATTATTAGAGAATGTGCCGTGCGATGAACTTCCGCAGGCACTTGAAAGGCTAGTCCCTTACCTTTCAAGAAAATAAAAAAATAACGGATAGAAAGGCAATCGATGATTCATAACCTAGAATAGCTCTGGTGAGATTTACACGGTAATAAACATAACATCAGGCGTTATAGGGCTGAAGGATACAAAAAATGGAATTTAAAAATAAAGCAACTCAGATTAACTTATTCAGTTTAAAGACGGTTCAGATGCGTGCATTTCACATGACATGGTTTGCATTCTTCTTAGCCTTTTTCGGGTGGTTCGGCATCGCGCCGCTGATGGCAATTGTACGCGAAGATCTGATGTTAACCAAGGTCCAAATCGGGAACACGATTATCGCTTCTGTCTCCATTACAGTCATCGTGCGTATCTTGATCGGTCCGTTGTGCGACCGTATCGGCGCTCGAAAGGCGTACACATGGCTCCTCATCCTCGGTTCGCTTCCTGTAATGGGGATTGGGCTTGCCCAAAACTATAAGAGCTTCCTCTTGTTTAGATTGGCAATCGGTGCCATCGGTGCAGCGTTTGTGATTACGCAGTATCACACCTCTGTAATGTTCGCGCCAAATTGTGTGGGGACAGCGAACGCAACAACCGCCGGATGGGGAAACTTAGGGGGTGGGGTAACGCAGATGGTGATGCCACTTATCTTTACCGCACTGGTGACGTTCGGTGTCGATAAATTCCTCGGATGGCGGCTCGCAATGATTATTCCGGGCATCGCGTTGTTCCTGACAGGATTTGCTTACTATTTCTTTATGCAAGACGCACCGGATGGCAACTACAAGGCGCTGCGCGCACGAGGGGAACTTGAACCCGCCAAAGGTAGAGGCATGCAATCCTTTATGCTGGCGATTAAGGACTACCGGGTTTGGGCACTCTTTGTGATTTATGCTGCCTGTTTCGGGGTTGAACTCACGATAAACAATGTTGCCGCCCTCTATTATCACGATAGGTTTCAGTTAGATGTGAAAACCGCCGGGTTAATCGCTGGATTATTCGGATTGATGAATATCTTCGCCCGCACTATCGGCGGGGCTTTCTCGGATTTTTTTGCGAAAAGGATGGGACTGAGAGGACGGGTGATATTCTTATTCGTTGTGCTAATCGGGGAAGGTATTACGTTGATGCTATTTTCGCATATGGCGGTTCTGGTGCTTGCGGTTGGCACAATGATTGTGTTCAGTCTATTTGTGCAGATGTCGGAGGGGGCTACCTACGGGATTGTTCCGTTTATTAACAAGAAAGCATTGGGTGCTGTCGCAGGTATTGTGGGTGCGGGAGGAAACGCTGGTGCTGTCGCGGCTGGTTTTCTTTTCCGGGCGGAGAACATCACGATGCAGCAAGCCTTGCTTTATCTTGGAGCGATGGTGGCTGTGGCTTCAATCGCGACGGTATTCGTGCGGTTTTCACCTGCAGTGCAGGCAGCCGAGAAAAAGGCTTATGAAGATGCACTTGCTGAGCGGCAACGTCTGAAGGCAGAAGCAGGTCGGATGGCTGCCTAATGAATCAAGAAACCTGCTAAAATAAAAGAATAGCATCATTTTATCTGTATCCGGAAGGTGGATACTGTTAATTCCGAAATACGCAAGGTGATATTCATGCCCAATATACCTAAAACGACGGGAAAAGCCGTGTGTCCTTATTGCGGCGTCGGTTGTGTGATTCGTGCCACACTCCAAGATAATAAAATTCTCAAGATTTCAGCGGATGCTGACATCGCACCAAACTACGGAATGCTTTGCCCGAAGGGCGCACATCTCAAACAGGTGTTTCAAAATGCGGAGGGTCGCTTGGCATATCCTATGATTCGTGAGCAGCGCGATAAACCGCCCCGCCGGGTTTCCTGGGACGAAGCGATCGCTTGGACAGCGAATCGGCTTCATGAGATTCAACAGGAACATGGCAAGGATGCCATCGGATTTTACGGTTCTGGACAACTTGATACAGAAGCCTCTTATGTTTTCAACAAACTGTTTAAGGGGTTTCTACGCACGAATAACGTAGACACGAATAGTCGGCTCTGCATGTCTTCCGCGGTGGTCGGTTATATCCAAGCGTTCGGGGCGGATGGACCGCCGACATGCTATGAGGATATTCAGCACGCCGATGTTTTTCTAATTGTTGGCGCGAATATGGCGGCAAACCATCCCGTGCTATTCCAGATGATTCGGAAGAGACGGGCGATCGGCTCTAATACACGGATTATCACCGTTGACCCGCGGCGGACCAAAACCGCAGAATTTTCGGATATTCATGTACCCCTTGCACCCGGCAGCGACGTTGCATTTCTGCAGCTCATTGCGAAACGGCTCCTTGCGATAGGCAGAATCGATCGACGGTTTATCCGACGAGCAACGGAGAATTTCAGCGCGTATCAGAACCATTTGGAAGCGCTTGACGAAAAGGCCCTCCTCGCTGCCTGCGATATCCATCCCGCACGGATTGACGAGCTCGTCGAATACCTTTCCAAGCCGAGTCGTCTGCTCAGTTTCTATTGCCAAGGTACGAATCAAAGCACGAACGGAGTAGAGAAAAATGTTGCCCTTATCAATCTGCATTTGCAGTTAGGTGAGGTCGGCATAAAGGGAGCCGGACCCTTTTCGCTAACAGGACAGCCGAACGCAATGGGTGGACGCGAGGTCGGGTATCTGTCGCACCAATTGCCGGGCTACCGTGTTGTCACGAACGGTATGCACCGGGCCTATCTGGAGGGTGCCTGGCAACTTCCGCCTGGGAGTATTGATTCACAGCCGGGGTTAACCGCTGTGCCGATGTTTGAAGCGGCGGCAGCAGGCGATATTCGTGCACTATGGATCGCCTGCACGAATCCGGCCGTCAGCATGCCAGACACAAAGGTTTCGCAGGCGGGTCTTCGTCGTGCAGATTTGGTTATTGTGCAGGATTGCTATTATCCAACGGAAACGGCGATGTATGCAGATGTACTTCTTCCTGCGGCACAGTGGGGCGAAAAAACTGGGACGATGACAAATAGTGAACGGCTCGTCGTACGCAGCGATGGGTTCCTCACACCACCGGGGGAAGCGGAACCGGATTGGTGGATATTCGCACAAGTTGCCAGAGCCATGGGATTTAAGCGGAGTTTTGACTTCCAGGCAGCAGAAGAGATCTGGGATGAATATCGCATGCTGACAGCCGGCACGCCGTGCGATCAGATGGGCATGACGAATGCCCGCCTTGAGAAAACGTCATTGCGCTGGCCGTGTCCACACCCTCGGCATCCGGGTACCCAACGCCGGTACACGCGTAGGAAGTTTTTCACACCGTCAGGCAAAGCCCAATTCAAAACGCCTAGCTATCAGCCGCCTGAAGAGAACACTGACAACAATTTCCCACTCGGTTTGACAACCGGGCGCGTCGCCAGCCAATGGCATACACGCACCCGCACCGGCAAGGTAGCGCAGTTGGTGAGGAAGGAGCCAGAACCTTTTGTTGAGATTCATCCTAACGATGCCATTGCGCACGATGTGCAGAACGGAGATTGCATCTATCTGGTGAGTCGGCGCGGCAGGTGCAAGGCGCAGGCACGAGTCACGGAGACAATCCGGCAAGGGTTGCTCTTTACACCGTTCCATTGGGGCGATCTGTTTGATTCAGAGACGAATGCGAATTATGTGACAAATCCTGCGTTCGACCCGGTGTCTAAGCAGCCGGAACTTAAATTTTGCGCTGTGCGGATTGAGCAGAGTAAATAATTCATTCCCACCCACCCAATTCCTTTCTTTGTCTCTCCTGAAAGGAGAGTGGCAGGATAGGTATTCTTTGTCTCATGGCAAGATAACCTTTTACCTGCCACCCACTGGGAGGAGTTGGGCGGGTGGGTGCCACCTCAGGCAACGAGGTAGATTACGGTTCACTCGATGAGAAAGACACTGGAATAGGAATTCGCACTTCACTCAATTTGACTTTGCGCGGGGCCAAAGTCGGTTTTTCGTCAACCCTCTCTGGAAGGAGAAAGTCATCTTCAAAAACTACCACATCTTTCGTAAAGGTCCACTTTCCATCTCGATAGAAACTGAGCATCACGAGATGATGTCCCCAGCCATTCTCCGGTTCTACGCGTCTGCCAAGTACCAATTCCGCTGGAATTGTATCGCCGAGCTTCTGGCGGAGTGCTTCGTTGAAAATGTGAACTGCAACCGTTGTTGCATTTTTATTCACATCGCCTGTTACCTCGGCAAAGTACATATAGCTGTCGTCCTTAACGTAGACAGTGTCCCCGTTTCCGTAATCGGACTCGATTCTAATAGGAGTGCCGAGGTTTGGCGGCAGTGCAGAATCCTTCGCATCGTGCAATTCAATAGTTTGACTGGCTACCGCCCAATCTGTGACTTTCACGCGACGCAGATAATTCATGATTTTTTCTTCAACTTCCAAACGTTCCGAGTTAGGAACCCTCAGTGAACCACTATCTTGCGTTGGTATCAAATTCGTAATGGCTTTGCTGTCTGCAGCATGTCGCATCGCAATTACCTTGAACCGCTCAACACCTGGTGAACCCGTCAAGGCGAAAGCAAAATCAGATTGTTGGTCTGGGAAGGCGTGAATGGTGCCTGCTTCTACGAAATTGTCTTCCTGATAGGAATTGGGAAAGAGCTGTTTCAAATTGCCAGATGCATCCCAGTTAATGATTATGACGTGCGCACCCTTCGTGACGAGGATACGGAGAGTTAGGTAGTCATTTACATGATAGATTGGAACATCGGTATTCAGAAAAGCCGAAAAACTGGCATCTGAATTTGCAAGAGTCCATAACGGACTTTCAATCCCCGGGGGTGAACCGAATAAGCGCTTAGGCAAGGCATACGCCTCGGGCGTTTGACTCGCAATCCCTTGCTTGTGCAGCCGGTCTTTGATAGATGGCGATAATAACGGATAGGCAGCTTCGAACTGATTTTCTGTCGTTTGACGGATTAGGTCAAAGGTTTCTTCCCAGGCAAGAAACCCATCCCTGTCTCTGTCTAACTCTGAGCCGGCCGGCTGTTGAATGACGTGGAGGAGCACGTTGGTAAATACCCCCCCATGTTGTTCGTCCATCCAACCGTATTCCCCTGCACCTGCACTATCGAAATGCAAGAAGCCCTCATGTTCGAAAAAGAGATGCTTAATTTTTACGTGCTGGTCGAACATCGGGGAACCGTTATAGTCAGGTAACGGCGTTGTCTTCAGAATCCCTTTACACCGATCGGTAATAAGAAGCTTGAGGCGGCAGTTTCCGATGTCCTGAATCATCTGTGCAAAATCGGATTGGAAAAGGTTCCCATCTTGCAGACGTACAAACGGCTCAAGTTGCTGCCCTGTTTCCGGGGTCTTCCCGCCAAATCCGCTGAAGTAGATTAAGATGATATCTTGTTCAGCGGGGTTGACTTGGGCAAGCCACCCTAGAATACCGGTTTTGCTTGCCTCATTGTGTGAACTCAGCAGGTGTCTCTGCTTCAAATGCATATTTCCTTCATCGGCTATTGTGGTTAGCAGACTCTCCATCTTCTCTTGATTCGCTTTCATGGCGGAGCCGAGGCTTGGATCTGCGTCCATAATCACAAGTAGGGCGTGAACAGTTTGCACATTCGCGTTAACTGGCATCGCTAGGTAAACCGAAAGCAGCACTATCCAACATAACCCATACGAAGCACGCCTTAACGTTCTCGTGAAACCGTGGCATTGCGGATGTTTCATATTTTATGATCCTTTCTCTGTTCCTCTGTTTTCCTCATGAGAAAGAAGAATCCCAAGTAGAGAGTGGGTTACCTTGTTTCTTGACGCAAAGTGATTGTAGTCTCCGCTACCGCCCAATCGGCAGTTGGCACTTTCTGGAGTTCCCGCAAAATTTTTGTCTCTACCTTATCCCGTGGAATAATCTCCGCTTGATAATGGAAAGGGCTGTGGTCCTCAAGTGGAAGACTCTTAATAATAATGTTTTCAATTGCTTGACTAACAGCTTCATTGTGAATAGCGAGGATCTTGAAACGCTCCCTCCCTACTGGTCCCGGGAGGATAAAATCAAAGTCGGATTCCTGCGTAGGAAATGAGTAAATTTGCCCCCGGCTTATGCTTACAAGGCGATTCGGGCTATATTGATTCGGGAGCAGCACGGTCAGTTTGCCATTTTTATCCCAATTCAATACCGTAATATAGCAATCCTTCTCCGCGGTCATATGTAAAGTGAGGTAATCATTAACCCGATATATGGATTTGTCCGTCCGGAGATTCACCTCAAAACCGGCGTTTGGATTACGCAATTCCCAGAGACTGTCGACGGGAGGTCCGGGCGGACCAGAGCCCGAACGTGAACGTTGGGGTAGTGAATAAGCCTTTGGGGTTTGGCCGGTAATACCTTTGCGTTTCATATCCGCCTTCTGGCTCTGTGTAAAATGAGGATACGATTGTTCGTATGTCTGCTCTATGTCTTTTTGGGCTAGCGTAAAAACCTCACGCCACGTTACAAAACCGTCACCGTTCGAATCCGATATATCACTGATTAGCGCCATGAGAGCCACCGTGAAAAAGCTGCCGAATTTTACATGGCACCACGCGTATTGCCCCTCGGTAGCAGCACTGAGATGCAGAAAACCTCTGTGTTTGCCAAACAGGTCTCTGATGTAACGTTTGCTAACCGTTTCAACAGCAAAACTGCTTGCTAATACCGGCATCCGGGGCGCATTGCTGCAGGCATCCGTGATGAGCAGTTTCAATCGGCAATCCATCTGTTCTATTCTCTTAGCAAGCTCCGAACGATATAATTTTTTATCTGTGAGTTGCAAAAACGTTTCTCTATAGGTCGGGCTAACCATGCCGCCATGTCCACCATAGTAGACAAAGATGATATCGTCACGCGAAGGGCGGACCTTTCGGACCCAGGCCAACACATTATCCACCCGGGTTTCAGCGCGAGAACTGAGATAGACCGTCTTCTCGACACGGTAGACCCGGCTAATTGATGTGAGTAGCCTCTCAACTTTTTCCCTGTCGACCTCTATGGCGGGACCGATCGTTGGATTTGCGTCCATAATAATGAGCAACGCATGGACAGTTTGAGCCTCCACAGACGGCGGGATAAGAATACCACTGCTCAGCAGAAGCAGGATGACAATTGTCAATTTTTTGTATATCTTGGTAAAGAATTGTCCTTGCTGGGGCAGGGCGAATTCTTGTCCATCAACGCCTATGTGATGATAACTCGTGTGTAAATCTCGTCTGAGCCGTTCGATGTGATGTATTGAATTTAAAGATAACCTTCGAATGTTTTCAAATTTCATCATTCAGTCTCCTTCTTAGTTTGGGCAATTGGAATTCGGACTCGGTTAAATTGCAAGCGCCGGTCTCCGCTAAAGGACACCGGTAACAGATAATGGTCTTCAAACACCGTTACATCTTTGGAAAAAATCCACGCTTTTCCGTCAAAGTAGGACAGGAAAACTTTCTGTGTCCCCCAACCGCTTTCAGGTTTTTCACGTTTTGCATGGATGGCGTTTATGGAAACTTTATTCCCTAACCTTTCATGGATGTCCTTCACAAAAAATCGAATAGAGACATCCGGTGCCTGCCATTCTGTATCCGCTGTAACTTCTGCAAAATAGGCGTAGTCTTCTACCGCAATCAGTAGGATTTCTCCACGCGTGTAACGGTAATGTTCCGTCTCAGGATATTCCATGCGGGTTCCGATACGATGGCTGCTCGGCATCGGCGGTGCTTCGCTCGGGCGGTATACAACATGGAAGTACGGATGCCCGGAGGGGTTTTCTATGTTCGCAGCCTCGTCCAATCCATATCCAGTAACCTCAAGCAGATAGTTGTCGCCGCTCGGAATGTTGAGCTGCGTCCGTTCCTCAACGGTATACTCTCTTGTGCCGCCTGCCTCGCGGATGAACCCGGTCAAGAGTTCGCGTTGTTTGTCCGATTCGACCTCCACATCTGCGCAATAAAAGTTAACAGCGTCACCTCTCCGGTGCTTACTACGGAGGGACGGGCACCCTGGCAACGCCTGGCTCGCGTTAATCCATTCTGTCCACGTCGCGTGCCCTTGGCGGTTCAAGTCTTTGATTGCCTCCGGCCGATCGCCGAGCCACTTCGCCCACAGATAAATTTGATGCTGCTCGGAGTGATAACCCGATAGGATGAGCATCGGGCGATTGAGTAACACTTGGAGTTCATTGAGCAGGTCTACGAGTGCCGGCCGGATCTGGACATCCGACGGAACATTGTACGTATGCATATCCTCGGAAAAGCGGTATTGTCCTAATACCCCAGCATTGATAACCACATCATCACGGAGAGGTTGTGGATGGAAAAACATCGGCGGAATAATCGGTGCCCACCCGCCCAATTCCTCTGAAGAGTCCTTGTGTGCGTAGCTCAGGAGCAACGGTTGTAGACAGAATAGCAGCAAAAGCACCCAAATGGACATCCGCTTGAAAAAGTGAATTCTAATATTTGCTCTCAACAGATAAGCCTCCTTTCTGAAAACCAAATCGAATCCGAGCTGCACGCAGATCAGAAGAGGTAAAGATTTAAGGCGTTACAGCCCGCGCACACCGGAACCCGATGTAGGTGGTCGCGTCCGTAGGGGGCCTCATGAGGCGATCGGCGACACGCAGGTTTTGGGCAATGTGGGGCCAACCCCCGCCACGCAACACGCGAGTGGACTTAACACTTGTAAAATCATTTACAATCAGATCCAGATTCGATATGGTGTTCACGTCACTCAGCGGATTCCGAGACGGCGAACTAAAATAGAAATCCGAATCATACGCATCAAGACACCACTCCCACACGTTCCCGGCCATATCATACAGCCCATACCCGTTCGCCGCATAACTCCCTACAGGACGGGTGTCCCCTACATTCTGACCGTAGTTCGCCCGCGCAGAGGAGATTGTATTCCCCCACGGATACTTTAACCCTGATTTCCCACCCCGCGCTGCTTTCTCCCACTCCGCCTCCGTTGGAAGACGCTTACCTGCCCACGCAGAATATGCTATCGCCGCATACCACGACACATACCTCACAGGATGGTCCCCCTTACCCACTGGATAGTTATTACCTTCCCAACGTCTTAGGTACTTACCATTGTGGAAGGCATCCGGAATACGCCCCTTCTGCCACTCGGGATTCGCAAGCACGAAACGTTGATACTGCGCGTTCGTCACTTCATACTGGTCCATGTAGAACGCATCCACATACACCGTATGCACAGGCTGCTCGTCAGCATCGGCATCGGCATCTTTGCTGCCCATCTGGAAGGCGCCTGCGGGGATGAGCACCATCCCTTCGGGGGCCGCCGGTGCGGTAGTGCGGGTGGCTGGCGGCGGGATTGGGGGCGTATTACCGGCCGTTCGCCGTCTCGGAAATGAAGGCGTTACAGCCCTCGCGCACCGGAACCCGGCGTCGTTGAACGCGTACGTTGGTGTATTCCTGAGGCGATCGGCGACACGCAGGTAGCGAGTATCATCGTCCCAACTCCCGCCACGCAACACGCGATAATGCTTAACATGTGTAAATCCATCTACAATCTCATCCAGATTCGCGAGCATACTGCCAGACACACCACTCAGCGGATTACTAGACGGAGACTCTGAATAGAAAGCCGCATCATACGCATCAAGACACCACTCCCACACGTTGCCGGCCATGTCATACAGCCCATACCCGTTCGCAGCATAACTCCCCACAGCCGTTGTACCGCCTACATTACTAACGTAGTTCGCATGCGCAGAGGAGATTGTATTCCCCCACGGATACTTTAACCCTGATCGTCCACCGCGTGCCGCTTTCTCCCACTCCGCCTCCGTTGGAAGACGCTTACCTACCCACGCCGCATACGCCATCGCACCATACCACGATACATACGTCACAGGATGGTTCGCCTTACCCGAAGGATAGTTATTACCTTCCCAGTGATCTAGGTAGGAACCATCGTGGAGATCGGCCGAAATACGCCCCTTTTGCCACTGCGGGTTCGCAAGCACAAACCGCTTGTATTCCAAATTCGTCACCTCGTGCATGTCCATGTAGAACGCGTCCACATGCACCGTCCGCACAAGCTGCTCGTCAGCATCGGCATCGGCATCTTTGCTGCCCATCTGGAAGTCGCCTGCGGGGATGAGCACCATCCCTTCGGGGGCCGACGGTGCGGTAGTGCGGGTGGCCGGCGGCGGGATTGGGCGCGTATTACCGGCCGTTCGCCGTTCCGGAAATGAAGGCGTTACAGCCCTCGCACACCGGAACCCGAAGTTGCTGAACGCGGACGTCGGGGGTGAATCCCCGCGGCGAAAAGCGGCACGCAGGAGCCGTGCAGGACCGTTCCAACTCCCGCCACGCAACACGCGAAGTGACCTAACATGTGTATAGTCATTTACAATCTCATCCAGATTCGATATGGTGTTCACGTCGCTCAGCGGATTACGAGCCGGCGAATTAAAATAGAAATCCGAATCATAAGCGTCCAGACACCACTCCCACACGTTCCCTGCCATGTCATATAGCCCATACCCGTTCGCAGCATAACTCCCCACAGCCGTTGTATAGTTTACATTCCTATCGTAGTTCGCATCGTTCGGCGTTATCGTGTCTCCCCGCGGGTATTTCTTACCAACTAACCCACCGCGCGCCGCTTTTTCCCACTCCGCCTCCGTCGGTAGACGCTTACCTGTCCATGCCGCATACGCCATCGCACCATACCACGACACATTTACCACCGGATGGTTCGCCTTACCTGCTGGATAGTTATTACCATTCCAATGTTTTAGGTAATTACCATTGTGGAGCGTGCGGGGGATGCGCGTCTTTTGCCATTGGGGGTTCGCCAGCACAAACCGCTTGTATTCCAGATTCGTCACCTCGTGCGTGTCCATGTAGAACGCGTCCACATGCACCGTGTGCACAGGCTGCTCGTTATTACCGGCATCGGCAGCCTCACTGCCCATCCGGAATGTGCCACCGGGGATGAGCACCATACCTTCGGGGGCCGCCGGTGCGGTAGTGCGGGTGGCCGGCGGCGGGATTGGGCGCGTATTACCGGCCGTTCGCCGTTTCGGAAATGAATACGCGTAAGGCTTCTGGGTTGTCTGACCTATTTTATTCAGTTTCCGCTGGTTAGATGAAAGGAACGTTGTCTCATTGAAAAGTTTTTGTGTTTTCTGTTGCGTCAGTGCAAAGACCTCGCGCCACGACAGGAATCTATCAGAATCTCTATCTGCCTCCGCAGTGAAACTATCGAGCAGTGACACAGTGAAATACCCACCGATATCGTCATTTCCCCAGGCGTATTCACCAGCCGACGCAGCCGTGATGTCCAGAAAACCGCGATGTTCTAAAAACAGATTTTTGGTGTACCGCCGCTCTCTTGACTGAACTCTGGCGTAACGGCGTGCAATCGTTGGTGGTGCTTGAACCCGATTACTACACGTGTCCGTAATCAGCAGCTTTAACCGGCCTGCTTTGTCCTTCAACACGTTACGAATTCCATCCCGGGAGACAAAATCGTTCGTGACTTCCGGGTCAAAGTTGAGAATGTGGGTGCCAAAAGCATCCATACTTCCGTGTCCACTATAGTAGATGAGAACTGTATCATCATCGTTCGGATGCAACTCTCGGAGCCATTGACCCACCTGTTTCGCTTTGATAATCCCCTGCTTTTCTTCCTGAATGCCGCGTGAATCGGTGTTGGACAGCGTGAACTCCTTGACCATTCCGTCGATTTCGGTTTCCGATTTCATCAGAGTCACGTGCACCTCACAGTCTTCGGACACCTGCCTCAGCAAGGTTTGCATCTTACTCTCATTTTTCTCGACGCTCGTCCGGATATCTGCATCGTTTCCCAGGATTACCAGCAGCGCGTGCACCTTTTGTGCATCGGCTGAGGGGGCGGCAACAAGAAAGGAAACCAAGACGAAGAACCCTATAGCGTGGACAACTTGTTTTGCAATCATCTCCTCCTCCTAAAAGACATTTCGCATTACCTACAACGAGTTAGATTTCTATGCTACACAATTATAGAGTAAAAAACATTTTTAGTCAAGAAAAATTTAAACCGTTGATAGGCATACCGCACCAATCGCCCGGTATGCCTACTGGTAAGTGCAGATACTTCCGCTGTTAGAATCCGAGTTGTTTGTTGACAACATTCTGCAGTAGTTCTCCTTTGAGGTACCGTTCAAGATTATCAAGGAAAAATTCCGTTGCTCGGCGTGCCCGATGTTGGGAGCCGCCTGCAGCGTGTGGGGTTATGATGACGTTGTCTAAATCCCACAATGGGCTCTCTTTAGGCAGCGGTTCCACTTCTGTAACATCCAATCCTGCGCCTGCAATTTTGCCTGCCTGCAGCACCTCAATGAGGTCAGGTTCGTTGACAATGGGCCCGCGTGCGACGTTAATAAAAAAGGCTGTGGATTGCATGACACCTAGGTTGCTGGCGTTAATCAGGCCGCGTGTCTCCTCCGTTAATGGACACGCAATCATGACGATATCGACGCGGCTCATCGCGTCTGCGAGCTGCGCTATGGGCAGCAGTTCATCAACGTTGTCGGGTTTATCGGTGCGATAGGCATCGACTCCGATGACGTACATATCAAACCCTTTTGCGCGTTTAGTCATCTGCATGCCGATGCCTCCCAGGCCGACAATGCAGATTTTGAAACCGTCAATTTCAATCATAGGCGACTTGCTACCGCCCCACTGATGGTTATCTTGGTTTCGCACGAAATGGTGGATACCGCGTGCCAAACCGAGGAGTAACGCGAATGCCTGGTCGGCGACGTGAGGTCCGTATAACCCAGCGGCGTTCGTTAATACGACATCACTGTTGCGGAGGGCCGGATACATGTGCCGGTCCATGCCCGCGCTGGATGCCTGAATCCATTTGATGTTAGGTAGGTGTGGGAAAATCTCTTCGCTACAGAAGCCGTAGAAGACCTCGGCATCTTTCCCCTCTTCAACGAGTTCCTCGCGTGAACTAGGTGTGACGAAGGTGTGTTCATCGCCTGCAATGTCTTCTAAGCGTTTGAGGAGTTCGCCTTCTAAACGTCCTTGTAATAAAATTTTCATAAATTCATGTCCCTTTCTAATCTCATATTGGTAGTTTTCACGGATGGATTGTCGTCAGGAACGTCCTGTGCTTTTCCATCCTTCCTTTCTATTCCTGCCATGGTGGGGTTTCTGGTAACAATTCCTGAAAGGTGCTCAGCAGTTGTTCCGCGTAGGGACCTGCGTATTGTTGGTTAAAAAATAGATGCATGGCTTCGTCAAGGAACTGTGCCCAGGAGGTATCTTCGGCACCAGGGTTGACAGGAAAAAATAGAGCCCCTACGTCGCGTGCTGCTTTTAAGTCGCCGGGCGAATCTCCGAGCATCAAGACGTGGTTTTCAGGGTATCTATCTTTCGTGGTAATAGTCAGATGTTCTGTTTTACTTCCCATTTCCTGTCCGGCGATGAGCGCGACGTACGAGTCGAGGCGGTGTTCAGCCCATTCGCGTCTGAGTGCCTCATCCGGCGTAGCAGAAACGACGATGACATCTGCTTTACCTTGGAGGCTTTGCAGCGTTTCGTGCACGCCGGGAAACGGGGGCAGGTTGTAGACAATCTCTGCAACGCTTTCGTTCACGCCGAGGCTCCATTCCATAACCTGACTCAGTTCGTCTCGTCTTTCACCGGTTGCAGTGTCAATCGCTTGTTGAAGGGCGGGGTTGCCGAGTTTGGTTTCCGTTTCCGTCCATTCCCGCAAGTGAGGGAGTTCTGGTACGTTCACACCCATTTTCTGGACGAGGGGCATTTCACGTAAGAAATCACACGAGAGCAGGATTGCTTTAAACCGGTTGGTGCCACGTGTCGTGGAGTAGAGATTGACAAAATCCCACACCTGATGCACCTGTCGGGAAATAGAGGCGAGCCCGAAATGTTTAACTAGGTTGACGCTGAAACAGTCGTTGTGTTTTACCTCCATGCTGTTGAAAACACAACCGTCAGAATCAATTCCGACGAAAAAGTCGTGTTGGGGTTGAAAGGCGTGTAGTGCTTGTTGTGGTTCGTGAGCCACTCTTTTCCTCCTTTGTGCTGCTCAAATTATTCGACAATGACTTCTGGGCGGCCGTCTAACATCCATTCGGTGTGGAATACGGTCGGTTCACCATCTTTCCCGAGTACGGGGTTTCCATTTCGATCGAGTTTATGGTAGGTATGCGCGCCGAAGTAATCACGCATTGCCTGAATCAGATTCGCCGAAAGTCTACCGCTGCGGTAACTGTCGAAATAGGCAAGGGCGGAGCTGAACGCCGGTATCGGGATGCCGAGTTGCGTCGCAGTGGCGATGACATGCCGCCAGTGCGGCTGCGCGTTCTCGATGACTTCACGGAAATAGTCATCGAGCAACAGGTTCGGCAAAGCGCTGTTTCTCTCAAATGCTTCCGCGATGCGATGCAAGAATTTCGCGCGGATGATACAGCCGCCCCGCCATCCTAAACTAATGCTACCGAGGTTCAAGTCCCAATCAAACTCCCGGCTCGCTTCACGCATCAAGGCGAACCCTTGTGCATAAGAGCAGATCTTGGCGGCGTAAAGCGCGTCGTGAATCGCTTTGAGGAATGCATCACGGTCGCCTTGGTATATGCCACTGGGGCCCTTGATAATTTGTGATGCATCTACCCGTTCGTTTTTAATCGCGGAGATACAGCGTGCAAAAACTGCTTCAGCAATAGTCGGTGCGGCGATACCGAGGTCGAGGGCGGAAATGCTCGTCCATTTACCCGTGCCTTTCTGCCCAGCCCCATCTAGCACAACATCAACGAAAGGGGTGCCGCTTGCATCTGATTGGGTGAAGATGTCAGCGGTAATTTCAATGAGGTAGGAATTCAGTTCACCGCGATTCCATTGGCTGAAAACTTCGTGCATCTCAGGTGCGTTCATCCCCAATGTATTTTGCATCAGTGCGTATGCTTCGCAGATGAGTTGCATATCGCCGTATTCGATGCCGTTATGCACCATTTTGACGTAATGCCCCGCACCGTTGGGACCGATATAAGAACAGCACGGTACACCATCCACCTGCGCTGCAATCTGCGTAAAGATCGGCTCAACCAGGGCGTAAGCCTCTAGTGAACCGCCCGGCATCATTGCCGGTCCCTTGAGGGCCCCTTCCTCTCCACCGGAGATTCCAGTGCCAATGAAGAGGATATCGTGTTCAGCAAGTTGTGCATGGCGGCGCATTGTATCCATGAAATTGGAATTGCCACCATCAATAATCAGATCGCCTTTTGAGAGGTGGGGTATTAATTGTTCGATAAATCCGTCAACAGGTTCCCCCGCCTTGACCATTAAAATAATCTTGCGCGGTGTTTTCAATTTCGCAATCAGTTCTGAAATAGAATGCGCGCCTATGATATTTTTTTGCTTCGCGGCACCTGTGATGAAATCGTCAACTCTTGACACGGTGCGATTGAAGACTGCAACGTCGAACCCTCTGCTCTCTATGTTAAGCGCCAGGTTCTCTCCCATGACTGCCAATCCGATAAGTCCGATATCTGCTGCCAAATTTGTGTTCCTCCGATTATTTTTGATTTGTTTGATTGTATAATAGTTGTGTGATTATGTCAACCAAAAAAAGCAGGTATATTTGTGTTCTAAAACTGTCTAAAGTGGTATTAGCTGCTGCTGGTAACTCAAAAGATGAATTTGACAAAAGCGTAAAACCGGGTATAATTAAACTTAACGAAGGTTAAATTTCTTACGATAAAGCGGATTGCTAGTAAGCTTTGGGCTATTCACGCAATTAAAAGACGAGAAGTTAACAGACCCTCTGTTTAAGCGGGGATCGGAATTATACACAATAAGAGGAAAGCTTTAATGGTACTCAAAGATCGCGTCAGCATCGTGACAGGTGGTAGTTCAGGCATCGGGCGCGGAATCGCGCTTGAATTTGCACGCGAGGGTGCGCGTGTTATCATCGCGGATAAGCAGGAGGCACCGCTTCAAGGTAAATATCACGAAATGGATGTTACAACGCCAACCGTTGCAGAAATTGAGAAACTGGGGGCGGAAGGAAGATTCATCCAAACCGATGTCGCCGATGAATCACAAGTAGCAGAAATGATTCAGCAGACCGTCCAACACTTCGGCGGTGTGGACATTCTGGTTAATAACGCCGGTATCCATATCCCTGGTGGCATACAAGCCATCTCGATTGCGGATTGGGACCTAGTAGTTCGTGTTAACCTCCGTGGGGTTTTTGTGGCAACTAAACTCGTCATCCCCCATTTGAAAGCATCTAAATTTGGAAGAATTATCCAGATTGCGTCTGTGCATGCCTACGGTGGCGGGGCGGGTCCTGCGTACGCTCCGGCGAAAGCAGGGGTTATCAACCTTGTTCGCGATACTGCGTTAGAATTGGGACAATTCGGGATCACTGTCAATGCTATCTGCCCTGGTTATATCGAGACAGCCATTCAAGACTACCTCACCCCGGAACAGATTGCGGAAGCGTTGGAGAAGACCGCTCTGCCACGTTTTGGACTGCCGAGAGACATCGGGCGGGCAGCGGTCTTCCTCGCGTCCGACGATGCAGAATGGATTACCGGTGCTTCCTTATTGGTTGATGGTGGTTTTGCTGCTGGGATTTAGGGGGACGTGCTATCCGCTATCTATGATGCGCGATGGTTGCGAACATCACTAAACGTCTTTTGCGGATTTACGTCAAATTCCCTATACCTTTCAATATCCTAACATCTTAATTGAAAACATCTTTGCCTAGCAAAGATGTCAGAAAGGAATTTGACAATTCGCAGTTTATTCGGTTTAAAAAAATATATCATTCGATATAGGTATGCCATTGCAATAAGTTTTACGCTGGTGCTTTTAACCAATAGCATTCTGCTTGTCAGCCCCAAAATTCTTCAGACGGTGGTTGATGAATTGGAACGTGCGTATAAAGATCCAAACCAGACGGTATCAACGGGAAGGCTTGTCTTTTTCTCTGCACTGATTTTGGGTGTCGCCGTTTTCGCAGGCATTTTGCGATTCGCGCAACGTCGCACGATTCAAGGTGTCGCGCGGCAGATGGAGTATCATCTCCGTGCAGATTTCTTCTTGCATCTCCAAAAACTTTCAGCCGCTTATTACGATAACGTCCGCACCGGAGATCTGATGACGCGTGCCACGAGCGATTTGAACGCGATCCGCATGGTGCTAAGCAGTGCGATAATGTACACCGCGGATGCGACAGTCTTTTTTGGATTGGCACTGATTATCATGTTGCGTATTGATGCAAGTTTGACCCTTCTCGCCCTTCTACCTTATCCAATTCTTGCCGTTTTAATTCGGCAGCTCGGGAAACGTTTACACGTGCACTACGAGAGCATCCAAGCAGCCTTTTCAACGCTGAACACGAAAGTACAGGAAAACCTCTCCGGGGTTCGGGTGGTAAAGGCCTATACGCTTGAAGGTAGCGAGATTGAGCATTTTAGAGAACTTAATGAGGAGTTTGTTGGACGTAACCATCGGCAAATTCGGCTGATGACGTTCTTTTTTCCACTCTTCCGTTTTCTACCGGGGATCGGCGGTGTCGTTTTGCTCTGGATGGGCGGGTTCCATGTGATACAAGGAAAAATTACCTTTGGGGATTTTGTAGCGTTCAATGCGTATTTAATGATGTTGGTACGCCCGATGATTACCCTCGGTTTTATTGTGAATACCTTTGAGCGTGGCGCAGCATCTATGGATAGGATAAACGTGATTCTCAACGAAAAGCCTGAAATCTATGATAGCGAGGACGTGAAGTACGATATAAAAACTGTTGAAGGCGAAATTGAATTTAAGAATTTAAGTTTTGCTTATCCGGACGGACATCCGGTACTTAAGGATATTAATCTGAAGATTGCTCGAGGTTCCACACTTGCAATTGTCGGTGGAACGGGTTCAGGAAAATCGACGCTGGTCAGTCTAATTCCGCGGGTTCGTCAAGCCGAACGCGGGATGGTGTTTATTGATGGCATTGACATCCAAGATATACCGCTAAAAGTGCTACGTTCTCATATTGGATTTGTTGAGCAGGAGCCGTTTCTATTTTCAGACTATTTGCGGAATAACATCGCCTACGGTGTCGATACACCTAATGATGAGCAGTTAAAACAGGCGGTATACACTGCAGATCTGCTTGCACAAATTGAAGAATTCCCTGATGGGTTAGAAACCCGTCTCGGAGAACGCGGGCTGACAATTTCAGGTGGCCAACGCCAACGCAGCGCACTCGCCCGCGCGATTCTGATTAAGCCACAGATTCTCATTCTCGACGATGCCTTCGCGAGTGTCGATACGCAGACAGAAGACACGATTCTGAGCCGGTTAAAAGAGATTATGGTAGCGCGAACGACTATCCTCATTTCACACCGGATTTCGACGGTTAAAGACGCAGACCAGATTGTTGTGCTAAACGAAGGACGCATCGCAGAAAGCGGTACACATGAAGAGCTGCTCCAACTAAATGGAATTTACACCGGTATCTATGAGACCCAACTCTTGCAAGAGGAACTTGCTGAACTTTAAAGGAGAATGTGCCTGTGTTTGGTATGGGCGGTGATTTACACGAATATAGCGATGAGGAGGAGCAGCTCGGTAAAGTCTACGACCGGGTGCTGATGAAACGCCTCCTCGCTTATCTCAAACCGTATTGGTTCCACCTCGTGCTAATCGTTTTTTTTATGATAGGAAATACGCTGTCGCGTCTTGTTGGACCGTTTCTGATGCAAATCGCTATTGACCAGAACATTATGCCCGGGGTCTTAGAAGGCTTGGGGACAATTGCCATGTTTATGATATTGGGGCTCGTCGGTGAATTTGTGTTTAGTTACTTTGAAGAGTACCGGATGCAAATGATCGGGCAGCACGTCATGCGGGATTTGCGGCAAACCCTCTTCTCACATTTGCAAATATTGGATGTACAGTACTTCGACAAAAACCCAGTAGGACGGTTGATGACACGCGTGATGGGGGATGTGCAAGTTCTCAATGAACTCTTTAGTTCAGGAGTCATTACGATTTTTGCGAATTTGTTGAATATTATCGGGATTATGGTAGTGATGCTGCTTTACAATTGGAAGTTGGCACTCGCAACGTTTACCGTGATCCCGGTGATCTTTGGTGTGACCTTAGTTTATCAGATCTATTCCCGCCGGGCTTTTCGCGAACAACGAAAGCAGTTGGCCCGTATTAACGCCTTCCTACAAGAAAATATCGTCGGGATGACGACGATGCAACTTTTTGCCCAAGAATACCGCAGCTACTTACGTTTTAACCAACGGAACCGCAAGTATCTCGATGCCAACTTGCGCAGTATCTTCTATTTCTCTATTTTTCATCCACTCATTGAGGTGATGGCATCTCTCGCGACAGCAGTCATTATCTGGTACGGCGGTGGACAGGTCGTCCAACAGGTGTTGACCTTCGGGGTGCTGGTTGCTTTCATCCGATACGCTGAGCGGTTTTTCTGGCCAATCCGCGAATTGAGTGAGAAATATACCATCTTCCAGAACGCGATGGCATCCGCCGAACGTATTTTCCAATTGCTGGATACGCAGCCGACTATTGTTTCCACAAAAAATCAAAAAAATAGCGATGGTTTAAAAGGCGAAATTGAGTTCCGCAATGTCTGGTTTGCCTATAACGAGGAGGACTACGTTCTCCGGAATGTCTCGTTCACGGTGAGACCGGGTGAAAAGGTCGCGCTTGTCGGGCATACGGGTGCTGGGAAAACTTCTATTATCAACCTGCTTTGTCGATTTTATGAGACTAACAAGGGGCAAATTTTGATTGATGGTGTCGATATACGAGAGATGAACCTCGAGGAATTACGTTCTGCAATTAGCATTGTTCAACAAAATATCTTTCTCTTTTCGGATTCAATTGAACGGAATATCAGTCTAGGGAAGCCATCCATTTCCGCAGAGCAGATAGCACGCGCAGCAGAAGATGTCTATTTGGATCGGTTCTTTCAGATTTCCAAAGATGGGACTGTGCAAAATTCTGCAGGAACAGGCAACTCACTGCCTCACATCCACAGTACCTACATCAAAGAAGATGGTGCGGGCTTATCGGTTGGCCAAAAGCAGCTCGTTGCGTTTGCACGGGCGTTAGCCTCTGCACCGAACATTCTTATTTTGGACGAAGCGACTTCAAGTGTTGACACGGAGACTGAAATCTTAATCGAGGATGCCCTGAGCTATCTGATGGAAAATCGGACATCTGTAGTGATTGCACACCGGCTTTCTACTATTCAAAATGCCGATAAGATTATTGTGATGCATCGGGGTGAAATTCGAGAGGTCGGTACCCATACTGAGTTGTTAAAGCAGAACGGCATCTATTATCGCTTATATCAGTTGCAATATAAAGAACAAGAAACATCGCGCGTCCGGTAGTTCGGTGGCGGCATGTTAAATCACGGCTACACTTCCGTCTCGAGCAACGATAAGGCAGGTTCCGCATGAATGCCTCCGTGCCTATCCTGTCAGAGCCTTTAGCCTGCAATTATATCCCGAATCTGGTTTGTGTCAGCATCCTGACTCAAACGGGTGTTAACAATCAGTGTCAGTGCGCGTTGAAATCTCACTTGTGGCTCACCCCATGCGTTCAAAAGGAGTTGGCTTTCAAGTTTTTCCGGCTGCGCCATTGCTTCTAAAAGCCGATGGATAACTGAAAGATAAAAGAGTAGGTGATGTGCATCTACCCGCGCTGCGATGTCATCGGAGTCAGCGGATGTGTATTGTCCTCCGTTTGCCGCATGTCTGATAACGGATTCAACATATCTTTTTACCAGTTTCCTATTTAACAGTGAGACAAAATTCGATCTTTCCATGAAAGCACCAATACTATTGAACATTTGAATCAAACGTCTCTCCTGCCAATCCCAACCGATGCTTGCAAAATCGATAAAAACGGGTTTTCCACTGTTAATCACGATATTACGTGCGTTATAGTCAAGACTCCCTAATGTCGTAGGTGCATTGAGTAAACGGTCAGAGAGTTTCTTCCAAGCAGTTTCGAGACGTTCAATTTGTGCTGTGGACATTGAAATGCCTCTCGCTTGTGTGAGATAGCCGACAGTTTTTTTTCCTTGTTCAAGTAAACGCCTCAACGTTTCGTGGCTGTTAAAACGGAATACATAAGGTTTTAGCTGCCTTGTCTGTTCTGCAAAACAGTTCTCAATTCTGCCTAATTCTTGGATTGCAGCGTGTAGGATTCGGTGGCTGGCTAGCTCTGAAATTGTCGTCGATTTTTGTCTCCTTTTTTTTGTATCAAGCGTCGGTTCGGTGTAGCCACCCCCTTTGTTGTCGATAGAGAGTGTGCTGAGATTTCCAGGACGTTGGGCGATAGCATCAAGCGTCAGTTCTCCGCACCCTTCCAATAACAGTGTTTGAAAGGATTCAGATTTCCAAACAACTTTGGGAACATTACAGCCACAGCGGTGTAACATGGATAATACGGTGGATTCAATCTGAAAAGGCGTATAACTTCCACCTTTGCTAACGTGAAAAGTGGTATAATGTTGTTTAATGACGTAGTATTCGGTACCAATTCTCAAACGCCAGACGTTCTGTCTTTTCCGCGTTCCGTGCCGAATGGTTTCAATCTGCAGTGCATCCGGAGATGTTTTCAAGTACACAGCAATCTCTTCAAGCACCTGCTCCAGATTGTTTGTATTGGACTCAACCATGTTTTTCTTTATTCTCTCGCTAGCGGCTTTCGCTATAACTCAGTAAAGTCTTTATCTTTCCTATAGTAGACGTTGAACGTCCCAGTTAGGTTGAAGTTCAAAAATTGGGCGCGGTTGGTGCATGCGACGTTAAGCCGATGTACTTGTGTCACTCAGATTTTAATCAGCATCAATAGAAAAAACTTGCAATTTGAAGATGACTGTGGTAAAATATTTATATCCATTCTAAAGTGGAACAAGAAGTATAAAGTGTACGCGCATGTGACGCGACATAAAGACGACACACCTCCCGATTTGCACGGCGGGTTCTCTCATTCAGTTCTTCTGTCTGTTTCAGCATCTTAACGTCTTTACTTTAAGGTGATTTTGCAAGATAGGCTTGAAAGCTGCACCTGCGACTCGTTAAAGGTTTTTGATGTAACTTCAGAAACAAGAACTTTGTATATAGGAGCACAACAATGATGATGTGATGTTTAACCTCGCACAAATCTCGTCGGAGCCTTTCGATGTATTGAATCTAAACATCGGAACCCTCCGACGAGATTCGAAAAGGATTTATCAAAACATCAGGCATTGATGTGCTAAAATATACGAATGATTCTAAATTTGAGAGTCCGATGCAGATGTGAAAGAGGTGGACGTAAAAACCCGGTAGGCGCTGCTAAGGAAGAGAGTAGCAGAATAGGTAAGTTTACGAAACCTTTCAGGTGGGGAAGTGCTTCCCGCAAGCGGGGATGAATCCCCATCGTGAACTACCTTTTACCTGCCACCCACTGGGCAGTGCTTCTATAAGTGCAGGAGGTTATTTTGGCTGTTACAATGAAAGATCTCCTTGAATGTGGAGTTCATTTCGGACACCAAACCCGTCGCTGGAATCCGAAGATGGCAGAGTACATCTTCGCGGAGCGAAACGGGATTTATATCATTGATTTGCAAAAGACATTACACATGCTGGAAACGGCCGTGGCGTTCGTACAAGACATCGCCTCAAAAGGCGGGGGAATCCTATTTGTTGGCACAAAACGGCAGTCGCAAGAGGCAGTGAAAGAAGAAGCAGAGCGATGCAGTATGTATTACGTGAATCACCGCTGGTTAGGTGGCATGCTCACCAATTTCCAAACGATTCGACGGAGCGTCAGCCGCCTCAAGAAGTTGGATGACGACGACACGAATGGGCTATTTGATCAGATGCCGAAAAAAGAGGTGATGCGGCTGCGGCGGGAGCGCGGCAAGTTGGACAATAACCTCTGCGGGATAAAGGAGATGCACCAGCTGCCGCAGGTTATTTTTGTGACAGATACCCGCAAAGAGCATACCGCTATCGCTGAGGCCAATAAACTCGGCATTCCTATTATTGCTATTGTTGATACAAACTGCGATCCGGATCCCGTCCATCTACCTGTCCCCGGGAACGACGATGCCATCCGCTCAATTCGGCTTATCTGCAACGTTTTAGCGGATGCAGTGATTGAAGGACGTGGGGAAGCCTTAGAGGGCGAGGAAAGCATAGAAACGCCTGCGGATTCCGAGGTAGCCCCCCAGGTTGATCTTGTGCTAGAAACCGAACGTCATGAAGAGCAAGGGGCTGCGATGCTGGATGAAACCGAACTATCCGCGGAACCAGAAGCAATCGGCGATGGCGACACACGTTCTAGTCGCACGCCACGCCCGCGGAGAAGAAGCAGGTCAACTAAACGGTAACTATTTTTATATATCTCAGTACCATCATCGCTTCTGCTTTGCTGGCTCGTGTGTAAATCTCGTCGGAGTTTTTCTATGCTATGATTCTATACATCAGAACCCTCCTAGTGAGTGGCAGGTAATTTGTATGGTGCAGCCCCTAAACGGCTGATGTTGTGTTAATCACTGTGTAAATCTCGTCGGAGATTATCTAGGTGATGATTCAATACATAAACGGTTCCCAGTGGGTTGGCAAGTTCGGTATTCTTGTCTCTCCTTGTAGGAGAGACAAAGATTACCTTATCTTGCCAGCTATAGATTTTGATAACCTTTGCATAAAACTCGTCAGAGCCTGCTTAGGTATCGTCTTTAAAGTCAAAACCTAAGGAATCTCCGAAGAGATTTACACGGTAATAAACATAACATCAGGCGTTATCGGGCTGAAATATACAAAAAAACGAGATTTACACCCGAACTATCAAAACATAGACGTTGATGGTACGGAGATATACGAAAAAACAAGATTGGAGTGGATTTATGGCAATTACAGCAAAATTGGTGAGTGAGCTCCGTTCCCGCACAGGTGCAGGAATTATGGACTGCAAAAAGGCGTTAACAGAAACGAACGGGAACCTGGAAGAAGCGATTCAAAAATTACGTGAACAAGGTTTGAAAGCGTCCGAACTCAAAGGCGGACGTGCGACAAAAGAGGGATTAATCGTTTCCTATATCCATCCCGGAAATCGTGTTGGGGCCTTAGTTGAAATGAATTGTGAAACCGATTTCGTGGCGAGAACGGAGCAGTTCCAAAACTTGGCGAAAGAGATTGCGATGCAAATCGCCGCTGCCAAACCTAAATACGTTGACGTAGAGAATATACCGGATGATGAATTGGATGCAGAAAAAGCGATTTTGAAAACACAAGCGGTGAAAGAGGGAAAACCCGAACATATCGCCGAGCGCATTGTAGCAGGACGACTCTCCAAATTCTATTCGGAGACATGCCTGCTGCATCAGCCCTACATTCGCGATACAGATAAAACCATCCAAGAACTGGTGAAGGATGCGATAGCACAACTCGGTGAGAATATCGTCGTTAAACGTTTTATGCTCTATGTTCTTGGGCAGTAAAGATTTTCATCTATTTCAGCACATCAACGCTTTTTCGTATACTGGAGCCCAACAACACCTGACGCATTGTTTTTTTTGTATATCTCCGTACCATCAACGCTTATGTAATAATAACTCGTGTGTAAGGATTTAATATAGCAGCCGCCTTTATAGGGCTCCTGTATACGAAAGAACGAGATTTGTAAGGGGGTTAACATTGCAGCAGGCTTTATTGGGCTCAATTAAGTAACTACGCTGATCAGTATGCAAAGCAGAGTTAACATTGCAGCAGGCTTTATTGGGCTCCTGTAGACGAAAGAACGAGATTTGTGCAAGGATATTCATTATAGCAGCATTTGTAGTGCTGCAGTATACGAAAAAAGGGGAACTCCGATGCAACAGGTTCTTCAAGATGCCGAATCCAGGATGAAGAAAACAGTGGAGTCAACAGCGACAAAACTCTCGCACGTACAGACAGGACGTGCTACCTCTGCTCTTCTGGACCAGGTCACGGTCAATTACTATGGAAGTAAAAGCCCCTTGAATCAGGTAGGTACAGTCACCACACCGGAGCCACGTCTACTTGTTATTCAACCGTGGGACAAAACGTTAATCAAAGAAGTTGAGAAAGCGATTGCGCTTTCTGATTTGGGCTTCTCAACCAGCAACGATGGAAACGTCGTCCGAATCTTAGTGCCTGAGTTGACAACGGAACGCCGCACTGAACTCACCAAGGTCGTGCGTAAGTTAGCTGAAGAAGGGCGCGTCGCCATCCGGAACATTCGCCGAGATGCAAACGAAGCTATACGCAAGCTGGAAGGCGCAAACTCAAGCGGAAGCGGCAGAAAAAGTAGGGGCCGCAGCGGCGATAGGAAGAGTGGGAGATCCGATGCTGACCCTGTGCAACAGCTTACTGATAATTACATAGAGCAGATTAACCAACTTACCACATCTAAGGAATCAGAGTTGTTGGAAAATTAGAGGAACGCAAATGGCCGAGCAGCATATCTACATCCCCGACAAAAAATTTTGGCGGCGAACCTTGAGTGTTATTATGCTGGTCCCATTAGTTCTCCTAATTATATATTTCGGGGATTGGCTTTATCTGCTGCTTGTGTCCGTGGTGGTATTAATGATGCAGATCGAGTACTGTCGACTGGCGCGGCATTTCAGTGGACATTTTAATGCCCGTTTAGAAGCCGCGCCTTACATGAATCCGGTAGTCCCTGGACTTCTAACGCTTGCTTTCTGTGCTTTAGCATATTTTGCTCCCGTTTTGCCACAAACAGCAAATGGAAAGGGCACTGCCGAACTCGTTCTATTTGGATGCTTTACCTTTGTACTTATCTATGTTTTCGCTGAAAGCATCTTCCGTGGAAAAGTTGAGGGAGAGTTGATAACCGTTACCTTAAAGTTTACAGGGATTATTACCATCGGCTGGGCTTTAGGCTACCACCTCATCCTGTTACGAAATATCCATATAGAAGGGGCACCGGGCACTAACACCGAGGTAGGTAGGAATCTCATATTTTTGCTCGCTGGCACCATTTGGTGCAGCGACACGGGGGCATACCTCATCGGGAGAATTGTCGGGAAGCATAAATTGGGCACGCCGATTAGTCCGAGGAAAACGGTTGAAGGTACGATTGCGGGGTTAGTTTTGGGTACCTTGGTAGGTTTTGGACTTGGCGTGACCCTCCTGCGTGACACGCTCTCTTTGTTCAATGCTGCATTTATAGGCTTGCTATTGAGTGCTTTGGGACAACTCGGTGACCTGAGTGAATCGCTGATGAAACGGACTGCAGGTGTTAAAGACTCGGGCGATGTCATCCCTGGACACGGTGGATTCCTTGACAGATGCGACAGCTTAATCTTTAGTGCCCCTGTTCTTTATTATTATATAGAATTTTTTCGTATATTATAGCACGTCACAAGTTGCTGTAATCAACACCTTAGCACAAATCTCGTTCTTTCGTCTACAGGAGCCCGTTAAAGGCTGCCCACTGGGCGTTGACGGTACGGAGATATACAAAAAGATATGAAGCACATCGCGATTCTCGGTAGCACGGGTTCAATTGGGAAGAACGCGCTCAGCGTTATTGAAATGCACTCAGAGGAATTTAACGTGGTGGGGCTCGCTGCAAACCGGGACGTTGATACACTTGAACAGCAGATTCGCACCCATCGTCCCAAGTTGGTTGCTCTGAATCAAGAAACCGCTGCGGTACATTTGCGCCAACGTATCCGCGACCTTAACGGTGTAGAAGTACTCGCCGGCACTGATGGGCTCAGGGCAGTCGCGACGATGAACGAAGCAGAGCAGGTATTAGAAGGAATAGGCGGAAGCACAGGTTTACTCCCTACATTGGCTGCTATAAACGCTGGAAAAGACATCGCCTTTGTTAACAAAGAGGTAATGGTAATGGGAGGGAAACTTGTCATAGACGCAGTCCAGACAAACGGAGTTAACTTAATTCCGATAGATGGGGAAATGAGTGCAATTTTCCAGTGCTTAGAAGGACAACGGAATCGCCAAACCGACATCCATCGCCTCCTGATTACCGCATCCGGTGGCCCGTTTCGCGAAATGCCCAAAGAAGCACTCTATAGTGTAACACCACAACAGGCACTTAAACATCCTAATTGGGATATGGGGGCGAAAATTACAATCGACTCTGCGACTATGATGAACAAGGGACTTGAGGTTATTGAAGCCAAATGGTTGTTTGATGTCCCCCTCTCAAAAATCGATATTGTTATTCACCGGGAGAGTATTATCCATTCTATGGTTGAATGGACAGACGGCTCAACGCTCGCGCAGCTGGGGCCCACGGATATGCGCGTCATGATTCAATATGCTTTGAGTTATCCGCACAGACTCTCTACGCCTGTTCCGCGTTTAGAGTTGTGTGAGCTGCAAGCATTACACTTTGAACCGGTGGATAGTGAAAAATTTCCGTGCATTTCACTCGCCTATACTGCGGCGGAAGTCGGGGGGACGCTTCCAGTTGTACTCAGCAGCGCGGACGAGGTAGTCGTCGACGCTTTTCTGGAAAATCGTATCGGATTTATGGATATTCCAACTATCCTACGAACCGTTATGGATAAACATGTTGTGATTACACATCCAGACCTCGCTGATATCCTTGCTGTTGATGAGTGGGCAAAATCGGCAACACGTTTTTGTATATCTCAGCATCTTTCGTCTACAGGAGCCCAACAATGATTGATGTAATGTTTAGTCCTTTTTTCGTCTACAGGAGCCCAATACGGATTCATGTGGCAGGATAGGTATTCTTTGTCTCATGGCAAGAAAACCGAACCTGCGAACACACAAGTTATCAATACATAAATGTTGATGGTACGGAGATATACAAGAAAATGGAATTTCTACAGTCATTTTTTTCAATCCTTCCAAATATTAAAACAGTGCTACTTGCAATTATCCCGCTCGGTTTCCTTATTTTTATACATGAACTCGGCCATTTTTATGCAGCGAAACGGGCTGGAATTAAAGTCAACACCTTCTCCCTCGGTTTCGGTCCAAAACTAATCGGGTTTCAGCGCGGGGTAGGTTTTACAACACTCATAGACGGATTACGCTTATCCCGTGCGGCTAAAGCTGCCGAGGAGGCAGCAGGATCCGGGGAATCTACGAATCCGGGTGCGGATGTCTCTTCTCTATCTACCACCGACACCGAGTACCGGCTCTCTTTGTTGCCGTTTGGCGGGTATGTTCAAATGGAAGGTGAAAATCCGAAGGAGCAGACTGGTGCTGTAGGCGAATTTGGGAGTGCTTCGCTTGGCAACCGGGCTTTTGTTGTTGCTGCGGGCCCCGCCGTGAACTTGCTGTTCGGGGTTTTAGCATTTTGGCTGGTTTTCGCTATTGGCTTGAATCAGCGTTCGGTTACTTTTATTGAAGGATTAACAGGTAAGCACTTAGAGGGAAAAAAAGAGGGACCTCAATTAGGAGCGGTTGCTCCTGAAGGGCCCGCTGCGCACGGCGGATTGGAGCCCGGCGATATCATTCTGTCCGTAAACGACACACAAATTGAAAACTGGGCTGCATTTCACATTAAAATTTACACAAGCCCCGGACGAGCGTTAGAAATCGAAGTAGAACGCCAAGGCACTCGTCAAACCTTCACTGTCGTACCTAACATTGTACCAAGTGCAAGGGGAGATACCGGCGAACTGCAAGTCATTTCCAAAAGCGATATAATGGTAACGGATGTTGCCGCAGGGAGTTTAGCAGAACAGGCAGGTATCCAAGTAGGGGATAGAGTTGAGACGATTAACGGCGAAAAAATTTATAACGTTCCAGAATTTGGTTCGGGAATTTGGGCAGCCGAAGCGATTTGGCTGTCTCAGCACTACCAGTCCCTTTACCGCTCAATTCAGCAGAATCCTAACGAGTTTCAACTCGGTATTCGCCGAGGCGAGACTGCAAAAGTTTTGAAAATGCCGGTCACTTGGGAACTCACGGCGGTGGTTCAACCCGATGCGGAAGTTGTTGGCTTGCAAAATGGGGACACGCTTCTCACCCTCAATGGAAATGCCGTGGATAGTGAGACGCTTTCAGCAGGCTTGAAAGCAGCGGCAAGCAAACCGATTGAATTGCGCATACGGCGAGGCAATTCAGAAAAAACGGTAACGCTATCTCCGAACGTAAAAGCGAGAGCTGAGAGTGCACAAGCAACAAGCAGGCTATATGGATTCGGATGGACGACAACGCTCAGCGGAATCTCATTTGGGGAACCGCCGCGGGTCGTGCCAACCTATACTGTATTTACAGCGTTCGGAAAGGGACTTGAAACGTCATGGCTGACCGTTGCCTCCATCGGAAGAACCCTAAAGCAGCTAATCAATAGAGAAGTTTCGCCGAGGTATCTCACCGGACCTATCGGCATAGCCAACGCGACAAGCCGGATGTTTAATTTCGGGTTCACGATTGCTCTGTTTTTTATTGGCTTTATTAGCATCAACCTCGCCATTGTGAATTTGTTGCCAATTCCGATCGCCGACGGAGGGCATTTGCTATTTTTTGCGGTTGAGAAAATCCGAGGACGGCCGATAAGCCTCGAAAAACAGGCAATCGTCCAGCATGTAAGCATTATTCTCTTAATTGCCCTATTCCTGTATATCACTTGGTTTGATGGGCTCTCCTTAATTGATGACATCCGTAACTAATTTTCGTCTACTGCAGCACAACAAAGGCTGCTGCAATGCTAAAATTTGTACAAATCTCGTTTTTTTCGTCTACAGGAGCCCGTTAAAGGCTGCTGTAATGTTAACCTTAGCACAAATCTCGTCGCCCGCCCACCCAAATCCTTTGATGTTATGATTCAATACATCGAAGGGCTCAGACGAGATTTACACAGTGATTAACACAACATCAGCCATTTAGGGGCTGCACCATACGAAAGAATTCGTATATCTCCGTACCATCAACGTCTATGTTTTGATAGTTCGTGTGTAAATCTCGTCGGAGCCTCTTGATGTTTAGATTCAAAAAAGAATACTTACAACTTCTTGCGACTGTGAGGGAATACGTGGAAGAACAACTTGAACTCGGTTTCATGGAGCTACAGGAGCCTAAACAGGAATCTCCTTACGCTAACTTCGACCTGATCCAGTTAGATGCAGATGCTCAAAACTGCACCCGATGCGTTTTGCACGAAAGCCGAAACAGCGTCGTTTTCGGATTTGGAAATCCTAATGCTTCGCTGATGTTTGTCGGAGAAGCACCTGGGGCGGATGAAGACCGGCAAGGCGAACCTTTTGTCGGACGCGCCGGGCAACTGCTGACCCGAATTATTGAGGCGATGAAGTTTACACGTGACAATGTTTACATCGCTAACGTGCTAAAATGCCGTCCACCGGGAAACAGAAATCCAGGCCCGGATGAGATTGAAATGTGTCGTCCATATTTGGAACGGCAGATAGAATTGATTCACCCCAAAGTGATTGTCGCACTCGGGAGTTTTGCAGCGAAGTTGTTAATTAATACGACTACAGGTATTTCAGCACTTCGCGGACAGTTTCATACGTACTCGAAAGCCGGAAAGCAGGAGAATGCACCACGCATCATGCCTACCTATCATCCTGCATATCTGCTCCGGAATCCTAGTGCAAAACGCGACGTGTGGGACGATATGAAAAAGGTCTTAGATTTCTTAGAAAAATGAGTTACGCCAACGTCGCTTTCCCGCTCGCCATCAATCAGCAGTTTACGTACGCCGTACCGTCGTATCTAGATGCAATAGTGCAACCCGGTGTCCGGGTACTGGCTCCCTTTCGGCGAAGTATTCAGGAAGGGGTTGTTGTTGAAAGGCTTGATGAAACTGAGCTTGCACCCAACAGAATCAAGCATATTTCCGATTGTCTGGATGAGGTACCGATGTTCTCTACTGAGATGCTGACGCTCACAAAATGGATGGCTGACTACTACGTCTCTTCGTGGGGTAATGCACTTTTTTGTGCTGTACCTACCGCTATCCGCAGTCAGAAACAGCAGCGCGTGAAACTCCAACCGGAGCCTCCGGTGCCGAGGGGAAAAGTGCAAAAGGAAATTGTTGCACTTTTGGAAGCAGAAGGGGAGCTGTCGCCCAACCAACTCGCGAGGCGTGTCGGTGTCAGCTACTCGGATCTACGCCCCAAAATTTCTGCCCTACGTGAAAACGGGGTTGTGGATATTTATGTCACGCACAAACCAAAAGCCACGGCACAAGTCACGACTGTTGCAACATTAGCGCTGCCTGCATCGGAAGTCGAGACAGAGATCGTTGAACTGAAAGATGCAGAAAACCGCCGGCGTGGTGCCTCCGCCAAACATGCTGAAATTCTGCAAATCTTACTTGACGAGAATGTTCCGTTAGCCACAACAGAACTCACAAAACGCGTCGGGGCTGGTGTTTCTCTGCTTCGAACGCTTGAAAGACGTGGATTCATCCGGATTACACGCGTCCCCTCGGTGCGGAACCCGCTGAGCTGCCAACCCGTGGCACCCACACAAGCGTATCCGTTAAATTCCGAACAGGCTGCAGCATTTACCGAAATCCAGAACGCACTCTCAACAAATATTTCTGCCTCTCAAAAGCCCCCGATTTTGCTGCTTCACGGCGTGACTGGCAGCGGCAAAACCGAGGTGTACATGCAGTCAATGGCACCGATACTGAAAACCGGTAAATCGGTTATCGTATTGGTACCAGAAATTTCATTAACACCGCAAACGGCTTCGCGGTTTATCGGGCGTTTCGGCGACCGGGTTGCTGTGTTACACAGCCGATTGAGCAATGGTGAACGCTATGATGGGTGGCACCGCATTCAAAAAGGCGAAGCGACTATTGTTATCGGACCCCGCTCAGCAGTGTTTGCCCCGGTTAAGGAACTCGGCTTGTTAGTTATAGATGAAGAGCACTCGGATTCCTATAAATCGGATACTGCACCGAGATACCATGCGCGGGAAGTTGCACAGAAACGGAGTGAGCTTGCAAACTGCGCGCTGCTGTTGGGTAGTGCCACCCCTTCCATTGAGAGTTTTCATCGTGCAAAGAATGGGACCTACAACTTACTCAGCTTGCCCTCCCGGGTATTAAATAGAGCAATGCCGGCCGTTCATATCGTTGATATGCGCGCCGAATTGAAGCAGGGCAATCGCACTATCTTCTCCGATGCACTCCGAAACGGCATCGTAGAACGGCTTGTAAAACGGGAGCAAATTATCCTTTTTCTCAATAGACGGGGGCATTCAACTTATGTGTTTTGTCGAACTTGCGGTTATGTAGAGCGGTGCAACAGTTGCTCTATTTCGTTGACGTTCCACTTTGAAACCAAAAAACTGGTTTGCCATCATTGCGGACATAAACGGAATACACATTCTACATGTCCACAGTGTAGCAGTCCTGCCATCCGTTATTTTGGACTCGGCACAGAAGCTATAGAACAAGAGGTCAGAAAATCGTTTCCGGGGGCAAACGTCAAGCGCTTTGATGCAGATTCTACAGCGCGGAAGAACGCACATCAACAGATATTAGAAGCATTTCAGCAGCAGCAGCTTGACATTTTAATTGGTACTCAGATGGTAGCAAAGGGGTTAGATTTCCCCAATGTCACACTTGTCGGAGTCATCGCCGCAGATACTGCCTTAAATTTGCCTGATTTCCGGGCAGGTGAGCAGACCTTTAGCCTGCTGACACAAGTCGCCGGGCGCTCCGGACGGGCGGATATACCAGGGGAGGTTATCTTTCAAACCTATATGCCCGAACACTACTGCATTGCAGCAGCACAAAAGCATGACTATCTCGAGTTTTATGAGAAAGAGGTGGAGGCACGCAACGCGCTGCGTTACCCCCCCTTTTCGCAGGTGGCAAGACTGCTGTTGCGTGGCCCGGATGAGCCAGCGGTTATTGAAGCCGCCCATGCCCTACACACGAAACTCCAACTTTGGCTAACTGACGAAGTTCTCGACATCGATATTCTCGGACCTGCACCTGCTCCGCTCTCAAAAATTGAAGGGAAATTTCGGTGGCATTTTTTGCTTCGAAGTGAAGCGGACGGAAAAATTAGTCAACTCCTTCACCACATCACGAACGACCCTATACCTTCTATTAAATCCAACGCTATTGAACTCATTATAGACATAAATCCAACGCATACTTTGTAGCATAGAGACTTGTCTCGCACTTTCTTATTGCATAAAACCTATTGAAAGGAATCATAGATGGGCACCCGGATATTTGACAAACTTAATGACACAACACAACTTGCACGAAGCCCAATTCTCGTTTTCGCTGCCGACCCGCTGGCATCCGCTGGTATTAAAGGATTGGGACAGGTTCAACATCCTAAACCGCACTACCGGACGCATGCAGAGTTTTTGCAGCTACAACGTGACCTGGTTGCAGATGGACAATTGGATGGGCTGCTGATGACACCGGCTGATGCTGAAACGCTGGCCCTTGAAGAAAACCTGTTTGAAGATACACATATCACGCCAATTGTTCGGATGAATTCGGAGACAGCTATCTGGAATCCGCGTTTTGGTGTATATACCGCGCGCCCGTCAATGCCCTTTCAAACGGTTTTTCCGGAAGACATGCAGCGGTATTGTGAAGCACTCATCGGCCCTGCTTTGGAATGCCGGGTTAACCTCGGCCTGTATTCTATTACACTCAACAACGACCCGATTGTTGATGAGCGGATGCTGCAGGCGTATATCCAATTCGCGCATGTTGTCGGTGAAATTGAGGGGTTTGACCATCTACTAGAGGTTTTTCTACCTAATGTTAAATTGCCGGGGATGGATGAAGAGAAACGTGGAATGTACGTTGCAGACTCTATCGTGCGAACGATGAGCTACCTACGGAAACATCAACGCCCACGCTTTATCAAAACCGCATACACCACTGCTGAAGTATGGTGCGAGTTGTGTGAATTTGATAAAACCTTGGTGATTGGTGCCTTGGGCGGTCCGCGGCAAAACGCACGAAGCACGTTTGCCCTCGCACATAACGTCATCCAGAACGGCGGGCGCGCCATCTTATTCGGGCGTACCATTTTTGGTGAAGCAGCACCAGTCGGGTTCGTGCAATGCATCCGTCGCGTGCTTGACGGTGAGGCAGAGCCGCAGGCAGCGCACACCGAATATCAGAAAATGTTGCGGATGGGCCAGTAACACAGTTTGCCTAAGTCTGCTACTCCCCACCCGCCCAACTTCCGATGATGGCTGAAGAACCCGTTTTTTTGCCCAAGCGTCTGTCATGTCCCGTGTTGCATGTCTATGTCAGCCCCCGCCCGTATCCTAAAATCTGTTGGCAGGTTTGGCAGCCGGACCCTGCCAAACCTGCCAACCAATTCTAACGCTTTTTTTAACTAATAGTAAAAAAATCGTAGAGGTCCGAGCTGCATGCAGCTCGGACGGGGTAAAGGGGTAAAGATTTAAGGAGTAACAGCCCTCGCGCACCGGAACCCGACACCGCCGTACGTGAACGTCGGGGTAAGCCTGCTGCGACCGGCGACACGCAGTTTTCGTGTAGGACTGTTCCAACTACCGCCACGCAACACGCGAGAGGAAGAGATCATAGCGGTCATATAGCGATTTACAATCTCAGCCACATTCACGAGCGTACTGCCAGACACACCACTCAGCGGATTCCGAGACGGAGACTCAGAATAGAAATCCGCATCATACGCATCAAGACACCACTCGTAAACGTTGCCTGCCATATCATACAGCCCATACCCGTTCGCAGCATAACTCCCCACAGCCGTTGTATTGCCTACATTCCTACCGTGGTTGGCGTTATTAGGCGTTATCGTGTCCCCCCACGGGTATTTCTTACCAACTAACCCACCGCGTGCCGCTTTCTCCCACTCCGCCTCCGTTGGCAGACGCTTACCTGCCCACACGGAATATGCCATCGCACCATACCACGACACATACCTCACGGGATGGTTCGCCTTACCCACTGGATAGTTATTACCTTCCCAAAGCATTAGGTACTTACCATTGTGGAAGGCATCCGGAATCTGCGTCTTCTGCCACTCGGGGTTCGCCAGCAGAAAACTTTTATACTCGGCGTTCGTCACTTCGTGCATATCCATATAGAACGCGTCCACATACACCGTCCGCACAGGCTGCTCGTCACCATCGGCCTCGGCATCGTTGCTGCCCATCTGGAACTCGCCCGCGGGGATGAGTGCCATCCCTGCAGGCACCGATGTTGCACTCACACAACGAAACCCGGTGAAGCTTGCCGTGAACGTCGGCTCCCTCTTGAACCTATCGGCGACGCGCTGGTAACGCACATCAGCACGCCAATTACCACCCCGCAACACCCGCATTGACTTCACATTTACGCCAATGTAGTCCGATACAATCTCAGCCACATTCGCGAGCATACTACCAGACACACCACACAGCGGATTCCGAGACGGAGACTTTTTATAAAATTTCTTATCCCACGCATCAAGACACCACTCGTGAACGTTCCCGGCCATGTCGAACAGCCCATACCCGTTCGCAGCATAACTCCCCACAGAAGTCGTATCGTCTACATTCCTATCGTAGTTCGCATCGTTCGGCGTTATCATGTCTCCCCACGGATACTTCAGACCTGCCTCCCCACCGCGTGCCGCTTTCTCCCATTCCGCCTCCGTTGGCAGACGCTTCCCTGCCCACGCAGCATAAGCCATCGCCGCATGCCACGACACATACCTCACAGGATGGTCCCCCTTACCCACTGGATAGTTATTACCGTCCCAACGGTTTAGGTAAGAACCAAAGTGGAAGGCATCCGAAATACGCCCCTTCTGCCACTCGGGATTCGCCAGCACAAAAGTTTGATACTCAGCGTTCGTCACTTCGTGCGTATCCATATAGAACGCGTCCACATGCACCGTATGCACAGGCTGCTCGTTATCCCGCGCATCAGCATCGTTGCTGCCCATCTGGAAGGTGCCGCCGGGGATGAGCACCATCCCTGCAGGCGCAGACGCGGGAGCCGCAGGCGCAGACGCGGGAGCCGCAGGCGCAGACGCTGCACCGTTAAACCCCGCCGCTACTAACACCACGTCTCCTATATCCACTACACTATTCCCGTTCATATCTGCCGAACTGTTACCGCGGGTTCCCAGGCGCGCCGCTACCAATGCCAAATCCACTATATCCACACGGCCATCACCATTCACATCCGCATCACCTTTGACAGCCGAAAGCATGCCGACATCCGCAGGCAGGCTTACCCCTTGCGCACACACAGCGCCAACACTCCCTAAACTCAAAACTATACACGCCAATATTGCTAACATCACTGACACGCTGTTATTAGTCATTACAGTCCTCCAAACCTTTGACACTTTTTTAGCGGACATTACAGTCCTCCAAACCTTTGACACTTTTTTATTACACATTATATACCTCCAAATGCCGCGAAACACTCGCGGCTAAAAATACGAGGGGTTGGAGGCGAGACCGCCGCGTCAAACGCAGACGGCACACACACCCTTACACCTCTCTCACGCTTTACTTCCTTATCAACATCTTCTGCGTGGCGGAGAAGTCGCCGGCACGCAGCGTATAGAAATAGATACCACTTGCAACACGCTCACCAGAGGCGTTGCGCCCGTCCCAATACGCGGCACGCGCCTTGCTCTCGTAACGGCCCGCCGCTTGATGTCCCAACGCTAACGTCCTAACCAAACGCCCGTCCAACGCATAGATGGACACCTCCACATCCGCTGGCACTGCCAGTTGATAAGGTATCCACGTCTCTGGGTTGAACGGATTCGGATAGTTCGCTAACAGCCGCGGCCGCTCCACAGGCTGCATCTCCCACAGCACCTGTTCAAGGTTCGCTATCCCCTTTGCAAAAACCGCGGAGCCGTCATTGTTGGCACGTAACAGCGACAACCACTCTGCAACCGTTTCAGGAGAAACCGAGTCAGCGGAGACGGCAGGCAAGCTACGTGCTATGCTTGTGAGCCCGTCAACCGGAGGCGCAACGCGCTGCGTCTCTGAGTGAACCGGCATCAAGCCGTATTGCGCTTTTACCAGTCCGTAGCAGGCAAACACTAACACCAGCCCGCCCAAGAAAATCACGATGCCTTTTTTCGGGTTCTTCCAATCTTTCATTTCAAAATATCCTTTCGGACGATGTGTCCGTTGTCGATGCGGTTATCGCACCGGTTAGGTTTATAAGTCGTTATCAGTTTGATTGCGGGTGGGCAGGCGTGCCGAAGCACGCTGTCCACGCACAAATAGGTGAATAGCCAATACGAGCCCACGGTAGGGTGCCGGGCGATTGTCGCCTCGGCGCCGTTGACATAAGCCGACTCGGCTTGTTAGCGCACCCGCACACAGAAGCCCGGGGCTCCGACAAGGGGTGCCGCACGCATCAGAAAAAAAGCCTGCAACGGCCTCCACCGTCCGAGACGGTAGGCGTGCAGGCGTGAGAAAGCAGCGACTAAGGGTGATGCGGCTTGAGTTAATAAAATGGTTAACGTACGTAAATCTGGGGGGGGTCAATCGTCTTAACAGGCAGTTAAAACACACGACAGCACGGTATATGCACGCGTTCGCGCAAAGATGCCAACCCCGCAGCACAGGGCAGCTCACTCTGCTTATGGGATACACGGACTCTCGGTGTTTCATCTGTTTTATCTCTTTCAGCTCAAAACAGAGAGCGTCTCCGACGAGATTTACATCGGATTTCAGATAACATAAACCCGTATAGTACCGAGATAGACAAAATTCTGATTCGAGTGAATGCATTTTAGCCGAAAACAACACTTTTTGGCAAACTTTTTTTTGCCTGACTCAAAAGTTGTTTTGCATTATCGCACAATGAACATTTTTTTGTCAACTCTTTTTTCCGAAATAAAAAAGAGACGAACACATTTTAGCCGAAAATCACACTTTTTGGCAAACTTTTTTTTGCATGACTCAAAAGTTGTTTTGCATTATCGCATAACGAACGTTTGTTTGTCAACTCTTTTTTTCAAATTTTTTCGTCTCTTTCAGCACGTCACCGACGGTTTTTTGGTCTCTTTCAGCGCTTAAGACAATGCAAAACAGAGATAGACTCTGGCGACATTTGGACAAGGCTTATCAAAACATCAGACGACGGTGATGGACTCAAATAGACAAAAATCGGATTTCACATTACATAAACCCGTATAGTACCGAGATAGACAAGTTTATCTTGCAGGCCCAATCAGCAGCACCGCGGCTGGCAGCGATGTCTTTTCCGAGTTTTCAAACGCTCTATTGATACTGCGCATGTCAGCATCAGTTGCCAATATCTCATAAGGCAAACTCCACGCGTGCAACGTCGGCTCCAACAATGTCGCGACTGAATCAACCCACTGGCCATTTTCATCTCGATTATGATAGCCACGATACCCGATGAAGACTACAACGGGTATCTGCATATTTATAACTGTGCCGCGGATAGCATCGCCGGATGCCAGAAAGCCTGTGTTCTGGATGATGATAACAGGTCGTTTGCCACCGACATACAACCCGGAGGCGATGGCGAATGCCTTACCGTGATGACTTCAATGTCTGATTCTACCCGGAGACATTCATAAATTTTCGCACTGCCATTATCAGGAACGCCCACGGCATGTGTGATATTCCATTTTTTTATTTCAGCCACTATGTTTTGTGCTGATGCCATATCGGACTCCTATGTGCGTTCTGACAAAATGCATGAGGGACAGATGTAGATTTCTGTCCCGATTCATGCTCCTAATATCTATCCAAGGATTTCTGTCAAGTTATCAGAAAATCATGGACACAAGATTTTGGCTGGATCGGATAACCTCATAACCGCTTGCAGCTCAGCTTACCTTCTGCCTTCAACTAAAGCGTCAACGACTGTCGGATCTGCGAGCGTTGAAATGTCGCCGAGGCTAGTGATGTCACCTTCTGCAATTTTGCGAAGAATACGCCGCATAATCTTAATTGCCAATTCCGGTACCATCTGTAGATAAATACAAACCCGGTCGCCTTTGTGAACTCCTTGTGCTTTTAGGACACTGGCGAATTTTTTGACTTCTGCTAAGAGTTCGTTGTAGGTGAATGTTTTATCTTCGGAAGGATGGTTTCCTTCCCAAATAAGAGACGTTGCGTCGCCGTGCCCAGCTTCAACGTGCCGGTCCAAGCAGTTATAGCATGCGTTCAGAGTGCCTCCTTTAAACCATTTAATACCTTGCTAACGTCCGAATTGTCCGTTACCCCGTTGAACCAGAACAACCTGTACATCTTTACACAGAGGTGCGAAACAAGAATGATATTGAAGCAATGACATTCTTTTCTATAGACAGGAGCCCCTTTTTCGATGTCTGAACGCCTCAGTTTTAGGATATGCCAACGGCTTTACGAACCTTACGTAATATCGGCACGGCGATGTCTCGCGCTTTTTCGGCACCCTGCAGTAGCACTTGATCTAACTCACCACGTTTTTCCATCAACGCGTTGTACGTTTCGCGTTGTGCAGAAAAAGTCGTCTCTAGCAACGCAAAGAGTTCATTTTTCATATCACCGTATCCGAGTCCACCCTCAATATAGAGCTGTCGTTTTGCCTCAACCGCATCCGCATCGGCAAAATGTTGGTAAATCGCAAAGACATTGCATGCTTCAGGGTCCTTCGGATCTTCAGGACGTTTCGAATCGGTGACAATCCGTCTCACCTGCTTGCGAATCTCGTTAGGCGGTGCGAAAAGCGGGATGACGTTGTTATAACTTTTGCTCATTTTTCTGCCGTCAAGCCCGGGAATCGTCATAACCTCTTTCCGAATAACGGCTTCTGGAATCGTCAAGACGTTCCGATAGTTTTTATTAAAAGCGAGGGCGACATCGCGCGTAACTTCAAGGTGTTGCTGCTGGTCAAGTCCGACGGGGACGACGTGCGCGCCAAACAGCAAGATATCCGCTGCCATCAAAACAGGATACGTAAACAAGCCGGTGTTGATGCGCTTATCGGCTTCGCGGCCCGCAGCAACGTTGTCATCAACTAGCGCTTTGTAGGCGTGAGCGCGGTTAAGCAGCCCTTTCGCTGTGAAACAGGACAACACCCACGCTAATTCAAATACCTCAGGAATATCCGATTGACGGTAGAAGATAACCTCATCCGGATTTAATCCTAATGCCAACCACGTTGCAGTCGCTTGATACGTCAAATCCTGCAGCTCCCGCCGGTCTTTCACAGTGGTTAAAGCGTGATAATCAGCGATAAAGTAGAGTGCTTGGAAATCTCGGGCGAGTTCCAGCGCGGGTTTGATCATCCCGAGGTAGTTACCGATGTGAGGCTGCCCCGTCGGTTTGATGCCTGTTAAAGAAATCTGTTTCAATTCAGTTGTTCTCCTTGTCTTTCGCTAAGATATTTGAATAACGACAGCATCACCCCGTTTTAATTGGAAACGTTCTTGGGCACTCTCGCTATTTATAGCAATTTCTAATAACCCGAAGCTGCCGATAATCGCTAAAGGCTCACCGGTATGAGATTCGGAGTACGCGGTGTTTAACCGCTCCATCCGCACATCGCCCGCCTGAATTGTATAGTGAGACGAAGTTTTCGTAAATTCGGTGAACGCATTTTGAGAGATATTCGTTATCAAATTTCCAAAACGATCGATTTTGATGATCTGCCCCGTGAGAGTGTTTTCAGAGATATGTGCCTCAGGCAACGGCAGTTGCACCGGGTTTCGGATAGGTTTTCCGATACTTGTAAACGGAATACCGAGCGATAGATGTGCCGCGACAGGGGCGAAAATATCTCTACCGTGGAATGTATTGCTGACGTTGGGTAAGAGATATTTCCTGTTCTGAATTGCCACAACTCTTCGTATCTGCCGCCGTCTATAGCCATTTTCAGTGTGTTGGAATAGATAACTCAGTGTTCCATTATCAGGACACACAAAAAACGCGCTATCAGTTTGACAAACTATTGCCCGGCGATTGCTGCCAACACCCGGATCAACGACGATGATGTGAATCGTACCGTTTGGGAAATATTGATGCACAGAAGGGATTAAGAAAGCGGCTTCGTGGACATCTTGCGGTGGTATCGCGTGTGTAATGTCGATCACCTGCACGTGCGGATTGATACTTAAAATTACGCCCTTCATAATACCGACATAAGCGTCGTTGGTACCGAAGTCGGTTGTTAGGGTGATAATGCTATTTGTATATTTCAGCACGTCAACGGTTGATGTTGTGTTAATCACTGTATAAATCTCGTCGGAGGTTATCTAGGTGATGATTCAATTTGTTGTTTCTTTCGTTGGAGGTGCGTCTGCATCCAGGCAAAGCTCTTCCGCTGGCCCGTGCCGTCGTTTTCTCTCCCCTCGTATTCACAGCACCAAACACCGTCATAGCCCGCTTTTTTTAAACAACGGATTGCCTTATGAAGGTCTATTTCGCCTTCGCCGAGTGCTTCCCCCCGGTAATTTCCGCGAGAACCGGTGCCATCTTTCAGATGTGTGTGTAATGTATACGGCGCGACGATTTCATAATACCTGCTCACTGTAGTGAGGTCGTGTCCTGCCCATCGGTAATTCATCGTATCCAAGTTTGCACCCACATGTTTGGAACCGACGCGCTCAAACAACTCCACTTGTAAATCACCGTCATTCGTAACCAAGCCGTGGTTATCAACAGCCAGATAAATCTCGTTTGCTTCCGTAAATTCAAGGCAACGTGTTAAGCATTCAGCCATCGCTTCGACCCATCGACTTTCCGGTACAGCGTCCTTTGGCGAACCCCCTTCGGTGCGCAGGACTGAAGTGCCGAGTCTCTTCGCGATGCCTGCAATACGTTCCATCCGCGCCACTTGTGCCTGAATTGCCTTTTCCTCTAATACGACAAAATCGTTCCCTGCGGCAAGTGCGGAGACCTGCAAACCGTACGATTCTACCTGCTTTCTCACAGTCTCCGCGTTTTTTTCAGGGTTATCCGTTTCGAGGCTCCAAACATCGCCTATCTGGAGTTCAACGTATCCGAATCCGGTTTCACTCGTGAATTTAAGGAAGTCGTCAAGCGAGCTGCTTGCGTAGTTGTAATGAATCAGACCTAATTTTGACATAATTTTATTGGCTCCTGATTTGCCAGGTTATAGCATCTCCTAAATAATAACGTTCTCTAAAAAGCAAGGTTGATGATTGTGTGTACGAAAAATTCTCTTGCATCTTTTAAAATTATTATGGTATAATACTATCATTAGGAAGCAGATGTCAAGCAATTTTTTGCTCGCAAAATAGGGAAAATAATGGAGAACTATAATCGCTTTACCGATCCGAAATTAGCTGCCATTTACGAGAAGGTTAAGGCAGAAGAGCGGCTCTCTTTTACGGAAGGAGTCACCCTTTACGAAAGTGCTGATATTACCGGTGTTGGGTTTATCGCCAATCATGTCCGTGAACGTTTAAACAGGAACGTTGCCTACTATAACATCAACCAACACATAGACTATTCCAATGTGTGCATCCTGCACGCGCGGTGCCATTTTTGTGCGTTTGCCCGGAAGAACATGCAGACCCCAGGTGCTTGGGAAATGAGCGTTGATGAATTTTTAGACAAGGCGATGTATTCCATAGAACACGGTTGCACAGAGATTCATAGCGTCGGCGGGTTGCACCCGAAGCTGCCTTTTGATTACTACCTTGACATTATCCGGGGTCTGAAGGAACGGATGCCACAGGTACACCTCAAATTCTTTACAGCTGTTGAAATTCATCACTTCTCGCGCATCTTTAAGATGTCAATGGAAGAGGTTTTGACGCAGTTGCGCGAAGCCGGCTTAGATTCGCTACCGGGCGGGGGTGCAGAAATCTTCGCCGAAGAGACGCGTAATAAGATCTGCCCCGGCAAACTAAGTGCGGAAGGCTGGCTTGAGGTTCACGATATTGCGCATCACCTTGGGATTCCAACCAACGCGACGATGCTTTACGGGCACCTTGAAACGAATGAAGACCGGGTCGACCATCTGATTAGGTTGCGGGCACAACAAGATAAATCCGGCGGGTTTGTCACATTTATCCCGCTGGCTTTTCACCCTGCAAACACACGAATGTCTTATCTGCCATCAACCTCTGGCTTAACCGATCTTAGAAACATTGCAGTGGCGCGTCTGATGTTGGATAACCTACCACATATCAAGGTGTATTGGATTATGACTGGATTGAAAACCGCACAAGTGGCACTCCGATTTGGGGCGGATGATATTGATGGCACAGTGACAGAGGAAAAAATTACGCACATGGCAGGCGCTGATACGCCTGAAGCCGTTTCTGTGGATGCCTTGACGCACCTCATTGAAGAGGCTGGCTTTGTACCTGTAGAGCGCGATACGCTTTACAACGAAATCATTCGCGAGGGAAACCGGTGGTACAGGAAAGCAGCTTAACAGAAGAGAAGTTATGCCAACCGAGCCCCGTTAGAGTCGGAGCGGTTTCATTTCTGAACACCAAACCGCTTATATACCCGTTGTTAAATAAAGACATCCCAACGGATATGTCCCTCAGCGTTCAGGTACCAAGTCAACTGGCTTCACTTTTAAAGAGTGGGAGACTGGATGTCGGCTTAATCCCGATTATTGAGTATTTCCGTTCTCCGGATGCTGGATACCGCATCTTACCGGATATTTCTATAGCATCTCACGGAAACGTCCTGAGTATACAACTCTTCAGCCATGTACCGATTCAAGAGATTCAGCGCGTCGCTCTGGATACGAGTTCGCGTTCGTCAATAGCGCTCCTGAAGATTTTGCTTGCTGAGCAGTATGGGCTGCATCCTGAATTCACGGCTTGTGATCCTTCCGTGAATCCGAATGCACCTGAAGTTTCAAGGTATGGAGAGGCAGTGCTGCTCATTGGGGATGCAGCACTGCGGCAATTGAACACGACTCAATATAGCCTTGACCTTGGGGCAGCATGGCATGAATTTACAGGGTTGCCATTTGTGTATGCTTGCTGGGTTGCTCGAGAAGGTGTGGACGTTGGCGAAGTACCTGAAGTGCTTCAGACAGCAAAGGCACGTGGAATACCGCAGATTCCAGAAATCGCGCGCATGGAATCCCCTAAACTCGGTTTACCTGAATCCCTCTGTCGGGATTACCTGCAAAAGCATATATGTTACGATTTGGGTGAATGTGAATTAGCCGGCCTCCAAAAATTTTATCAACTTGCGGTTAAACACGGTCTTGCTGAACCCGGTGCTACAGTGCTCTTTACGTAATTTTTTTAGCTGCCGCATAAACCGTGTTGTCTTGGTGTGCAGATAATCGCCAGCAACCCTGGTGTCTCAAGTTGTGTGTTAAAAGGAATTAACCATGAAATCCGATCAAAAAAGCGGAGTCCGACCGGATCTCTCAAAGCAGTTTAAAGACTATTTGGAAAGCTGTGGCCTTCGACTCACCACAAAACGTTTAGATATCCTGGAACAAGTGTATGCCTATAACGGACATTTCCAAGCCGAAGACCTCTTGGTACACATGCGGCGTAACGGCTATAATGCTTCTCGACCTACCATCTACCGGACGTTACCGTTGCTCGTTAAAAGTGGACTTTTGACAGAATTTATTGACGCGCAAAAAAATACACGGTATGAGAGCATTCATTCGCTGAAAGAACACGCGCATCTTATCTGCCTTCGATGCAATCAGATAGTAGAATTTAAAGAACCCGGGATTGACGCACTACAAAAGGCGGTGTGTAAAGCGCACCGGTTTAAAGCAGTGCGCTTCCGGAATGAGATTATCGGCTACTGTGCGGACTGTCAAGCAGAGTTAGAGTTGTCCATACAAGAGCGCGCGTCTACATCTTAAGACGGCTCCATGTGGTGGTAAGCAACCCTCCAGGGTGAACGTCTAAGGTCTTGTCTTCTGCGTTGTCGTAATCCTCATCTGTGGGTTGATATTCCAGATCGCTAGACCAGAGGAAAACGTCATATTGGACTTGTAGTGAACTTTGGCGGGTCCAGATCATCATGACGTTTTCGCCATGTTGCAATTCATTGACGGTACCACCATCCTGTCCAAAATCACCGGTACGCATCCATGCCCACGCGGGAACGTTTTCTTCAAAGATGATATGATCTGGACGAACAAAAGCGGGTGCGTCCTTCGGAATTTCGTCGCCATCATCTCCCAAAACCCACAGCCAATCTGAATGGTTACTCGGATTAATCACTCTACCGATAAACCGCCAGGTACCTGCTCTTCCGCCAGCACGGCTGATGTCGAATCGATAGAGTATCCATCCCTGTTTTCCTGCACCGGCATTCGTGACAATATCACCGTAGGCATCATCGGCAGGGTCCACTGCTTTCTCGCCTTTTCCTAATTTGTAGACATCATCGGAATCCCGTTCGTCAAAGGCTTCTGCTTCAAACCAGAGCTGGACTCCTTTGCCGTATTTAGAGACTTTAAACGCTTCTACGGCAAACCCGGAGAGTGTGCTGAATAGCATCAGCAGGCAAACTGCGATGCCTGTCAATTGAAATTTTTGAATCATAAGAGTTTCCTCCATGGGAAATTGAATGAATTGTTGTGCAAGCTAACATCAATACAGACGATGATTGGGTAATGTGCCTTGCCCTCCGCCAGGCATATCAACAGCAAGGCGAATATTGCCTTCCGCCAAGATATATACTCTGTTTAGCAATCTGATGCTCATGATACTACAATAACTTTAAACATGCAAATGAATGGACACGTTTTTTTAGAATTCAAATGTCTATATCCTGCATCCTGAGTACAAGCGACGGTAATCCCGGTTCATATTTGACATTTGTTTCACAATAGTGTATAATATTAATAGAGGATTTCTGCAATACATTGAGACAGTGAGTTATGTATACCCAACAAGTCACTAAGCATTATGAAAACCCGTGCAATGTCGGAACTATCGCTGATGCTGATGGCATGGCGACGGTGGGAGATGCAGCGAGTGGCGAAATGCTCAAACTGACGCTCAAGGTTAAAGACAACGCGATTGCTGCGGCAAAGTTCCGGGCATTCGGATGCCCGACTGCAATTGCAAGCGGTTCTATCCTGACTGAATTGATTACCGGGCTCCCAATTTCGGATGCCCTAAAAATTAAAGCAGGCGATATCTCTAATGCCTTAGGCGGACTCCCCTTAGATAAGTGCAGATACGCTATCTATGCTGAAGAATTACTAAAACAGGCAATTGCTGTCGCGAGTGCTAAATCGGGCATTGTCGCATAAGTTGTTAGTGGACGCTACGGGCGATTGTGCAGAAAAAAGGAGGTGCGATTATCATGATTACTGTTACAGAGTCAGCAGCGCAAAAAGCCATTGCGCTGATTAATAGAAATGAGGAAATTACCCCTGATAAGCTCGGCTTGCGGATGCAGGTTGTCGGCGGCGGCTGCTCTGGATTCCAATACAACCTTGAATTTGGTGCCGCGAAAGACACCGATAAGGTGTTTAAGTTCCACGGATTGCAGGTTTTCATAGATCCGCGCAGCACCCTTTACCTGGCCGGATCCGTACTTGACTATAACGATGGATTAATGGATTCCGGCTTCAAAATTACCAATCCGAACGCTAAAAACACCTGCGGTTGCGGTGAATCGTTTAGCGTATAACTTGCGTGTCGAAAATTTGCACACCCGAAAAAAAAGTGGCTAAGGTTAAAAGAGGTACGCCTTTTAACTTTAGCCACTTTAAAATTTTTCAGCCTGTGTTGTAGAGTTCAGCATGCCGTTGAAGCACCGCATCCGAATCCGGGGGATTGATAACCTCAATGGAGATGAACCCGGTGTAGCCATCTTCAGCAAGCATCGCAAGCGAGTCTCTCTCCGTGTCAGGTACCGGTCCGCTGTCTCCAAAACTGACATGCACATGTCTGACCTTTCCACGCAGATGAACGTAAGCGACATCAACTGGCTGTCCATGGCGGACGTGGTGTGCCGCGTGCCAATTGACGAAGGTATGCTGCGCTTCAGCTCGATACAAGACTTCAGCGACATAACTCGCTATGAGATTCCCGTGTGTTTCAAGACAGAGCGCGATGCCAGCCTCTCCGGCGAGGGTGTCGCATGCGCGAATCCCATCAGCTTCCCAATCTAGTGTTTGTGACACTTCAACCGCTGTCGTTTTTGGCACCGGATCCCCAAAGATCCGGATATTCTGCGCGCCCATTGTTTCGGTGAGTTCAATATATCGCTTCAGTAACTCAACTTGCGCGGCACGTTTTTCGGTATCCGGATCGACGAACCTAATACCGGTTGCAATACACGAGAGGGTGATGCCGCTATCCGCAAAGCGCGCACGCGCCTCACGCAGCTGCGCCGCAGACGAGTCTAATTCAACACCGTGTCCATGCCCCCACTCTACGCGAAGTTCAAGGTGTTCGTAATTATACTGTTTGGCTTTGTCAATCAACTCCGCGAGCGTTAACGGCGGACAGACTGATGACATAAAACCGAATTGGCTCTGGTTCGTTCCTTGTTCTGCATTTTGCATAGCAATCTCCTGTTTTCAAAAGAGTTTATAGTGAATTATGAAAATAATTAGACATTTCGATGAACAAACTCGGAAACGAGCCCTATCTTCCATCTGGATCATTGTAGGCGTGCTTTGCGACTGCGCAGTCGCGTTGGTTCAGCGCGTTCTGTTTATAAAACGCGACAGGCTCCATATCTCTACTCCGGCGGCGCAGTGTGTGACGCATCGACTCCCTTCCTAGGTAGGCAAGACTTCTACCTCGCAGCTCACAATGTTATTGTAAAATCTACTGTCAGAATTCTTTAACAAAATCTTTTGTATCAGTTCATGATAGTCAAGCAAAAATTCTGTTAGGAGCTAATCTGAATGTATGAACAGCCGTTTCCTCGTTTCCTTACGTTAATTTTAACCGGCAAACGTCTCGTTAACTCCTGAATATGACTGATAAGGAAAATGCTTTTGCCCTGCATGCGGAGTCCTTCAAGTGCGGCGATGGCAACGTCAAGCGTTTCTGCATCAAGTGTACCGAAGCCTTCGTCAAGGAAGAGTGAGCTCAATTGTGTACGCCCACGGCTGAGCTCGGAGAGTGCGAGTGCTAAAGCGAGGCTGGTCAGGAAAGATTCTCCACCAGAGAGCGTTTCAACCGGACGTTCCTCGTTTGCATTCCATCTATCAATCACAGTCAGTTTGCCGATGCTTTCTACTTTAAGTTGATACCGTTCAGATGTCAAATATTCCAATTGTGCATTGGCGATACGGGCGACTTGCTTGAACATAATGTCCAGTGCGAAGTCACGCAAATCGTTGGCAGGAATTATCTGTTGTAGGTTATCCCATCGATTTAATTCGCGCTCGGCTTCCTCAATTTCACTAGTAAATGCCTCGCGTTTGGATAATGCATCTCCGAAGTCCTCTATCTTTTTCTCTTCCGCACCAATGTTTTTTTGTATTGTCTCAATTGTCTGCTCAATTTCTTGTCTTCGGGCAGTAATTTCCTCTAATTTCTGTGGCTCAAACGGTGTTTCTTCAAATCGAGTCTGCAATTCAGCAATCTCTACCTCAAGTGCATGCTTTTCTCTATTATACTCCTTTATATCTTTCTCGACTTGTTGCATCCACCCTTCTTCTCGAAAGGCGTTCTCATGTGCCTCAGGTGAGTCAAAGCCTGCACGGTTTAAGACCTTTAAGTAGGCTTCGCGTGCGATTTCCACGTTTTCTGTGCATTCTGCACGGCGGGATAGTTGATATTCGTAATTGGTTTGTGCTTGAGCGAGCGATATCTTGCTCTCCTGAAATTCTTGTTCAGCTTCGTTGCGCTGATTCGCTTTTTTCTGAACTGCCGCTTCTAATTTTTCGATCTTGGTGTCAATCTCCTGCTCGGTTGTTAATCCATCTGTTTTGTCACGCGCAGCATCTAAAAATTGGTTTTCCTCGCACTGATAACGTTTAATATCAGCCTTAACCTCTTGATGTTGTTTTGTAAGTCTTTCATGCTCACGCTCGTTTCGGTGATGTTCAGATTCGAGTCGTTCCAGTTTTTGTATTTTCTTGCTGCATTCTTGTTCTCGTGCTTCAACCGTCTCTATCTGATTTTCGAATTGAGAAACCGCCTTTTCGGGTTCGACTTGATGGAAAGTATTAGGCATTAACTCCCAAAAACGGTTTTCGCTGCTTGCCATCTCTGCTTTTAAATCCTCAAGTTCATCGGTTAGGACTTGCAAATTCTGTTGTGTATCTTTTAACAGTTCGTTTTCTCTCGCAATAACCTTCTCACAACTTTCAAGGTGTTGAGCTCGCGTCTCGTAATCATGCAATGCGTTCGTGCACGCCTCTCGTGCTTTGTGGAGATTCTCAATAGCAGTCTCTGCGTCCCGAAGCTGTTGCTCAACCGCTGCGGCTGTAACTTCGGTGTGAAGGTAAATTTCCTGCCATTGGTAGGAAAGGCTTTGAGCCTCCGACTCTAGTTCATCTATTTCCGCTTCGGATGTGTCAATTTGTGTAGTGAGGTTGTTCTCATCCTGCTCGAGCTGTGCCTTCTTTCGTTCTAGCCGTTGCATCTGTTTCTGTTCTGCTAGTGCGTCGGTTTTAGCCGTGGCTAAGGCTTTTTCAGCCGCTTCCAACAATTCATCGCCTTCCGGCTCAAATTCATCGGCACAAGGATGTTCTGTAGCACCACATACCCTGCAAGGTTTTCCTGCCTCCAATTGTTGCCGCAGCTGATTAATAGGAGCTGCGAGCAGTGCCAATTCGCGTGCGTGTTCAAATCGGGTGACTTTTTCCGCTGTCTGTGCGCAGCTGGCAGCTTGTGATTCCAATTGACGGTTAACTGCTTCAAGTGCCGCCTTCCGAATTGCCAAATGGGAATGTAATTCCGCCTTTTCGTGTTTCACATCATCGAGTTGGCGCTGCACAACTTCATACCGCTGGGCAATAGGTAGTGCCTGCTGTGCTTTTTCTTTTTGTGCATGCCACAGGTCGAGGGTTCCAACTGTTTGTAGGGCTGCCAATTCCGTGTTAATCCTTGCGAGTGATGCCTCAGCAGTCACTTTTTCGGCAGTGAGTTCTTCACGAGCCTGGGATAACTGAGTGAGTTCACCTTTCAACCTCTTTACGTTGTCCACATATTCTGTCTTGCGTTCGGATTTCTCTTGTTGCCGTTTATGTTGTTCACGGTACGTTCCCAAGAATTCTTTTGCGCTGATGAGGCGTGGTTGCCTATCCACAGGTAGCGAATTTTCATCAAGAAATGCCCGGGTGGCTTGAATCTGTTGATGCAATTCCGCGTGGCGTGCAGTATCTTCGGTTAATTGCTTGGACAAATTGTTAATTTGTGCAGCCAATTCCTCCATCTGAGGTATCATACTTTCTGCTTGATTGTGCCTATCCTGTGCCTGTTTTACATCAGATTTCGCATGAGCATAGGCCTTCATTTTTGTCTGCTGGTTTTGCAATTCTGCCTGATATGCTCCGTCAATTTGAGTGAATTGCGCATCCTTCTGCTCAAATTCCGTTTGTGCGGCCTCACATTCTATTTCTGCTTTCCGAAATGTGGTATCTACGTCGCTAAGTTGCGATATAGCAAAATCCAATGCCTGTTTTTCAGAACGAAGGTTATTGGCAAGTCTTGCTTGTTCTCGTTCGGTTTCGTGTTCTGCTATCTCCGCTGCTTCATCTAAAAGCACAGCGTACCGTTTCTGCGAGGTGCAGAGTTTTTCAAACGCTTCTGCCCGATTTTGTTCCCGCTCTTCTTTCCTCCGGGATTCCTCTCTTTTTTTTTGCAGTGCCTCCGCTTCATTGTACAAACTGTCCACCCTTGTCTGAGCTTCCGCGAACTGTCCCTGCGTGACTTCCGGAATAGCGTTTAATTTTTGGGATACCGCTTCGTATGCTGTTTTAACCCTTCGCACTTTATCGTTTAGCCCTTTTTTTAATTCATCATAGATACCGATGCCGGCGGTTGCTTCCAAAATCGTTCGTCTATCTTCGTCCTTTGCCTTCAAGAACGCCGCAAATTCGCCTTGTGCTAGCATAACAGAACGTTTGAAAGCATCAAAGCTAAGTCCCAAGATGGATTCTATTTCTTCACTCACCGTTTTTTGACTGGAACCCAAGGACTTACCTTTTGCCCCGAGTCTGTTAGTAATCAACTTGTTTTCATCAACATTAAACAACTGCCCCTTTGGGGAGTTCTTTCGTTTCATACTCCATTCAGCGAGGTAACGTGTGCTGTTTGCGACAAAATGCACCTCGGCGTACCCCTCTTTTTCGCCGTGGGTGATGAGATGGCTCGGATTTTGCGTCCCTGTTCCAGACAAGCGCGGGGTCTTGCCGTAGAGCGCGACGCAAATTGCATCTAACAACGTCGTCTTCCCTGCTCCCGTAGGCCCCGTAATTGCCACGAGAGATGCTTCGTCCAGTGGCGATTTTTCAAAATCTAATTCCAGCACTTCACGGAAACTATTTAGATTCTTCAGTCTGAGTTTATTCAATTTCATATCTATTCTCCAGCAAGTTCCAACAATTCTGTAAAGGTTTTCATAACGTTTTTGTCAGGGGTTTCACCGAATTTTTCGGTGTAGAATTGCTCGAAAATCTCGGTTGGCTGCTGCATATCCTCAATCGGGATGTCCTGAACTGCTTTCAGCGTGGGTAACTCAACCTCAACACTCAGCACCTCTCCGCCGCGTTGACTGAATGCCTCCCGAATCGTATCACTGATTCCGACTTCTGGTTTCTCTAGCCTAAGTTTAACTTGGATGTATTTCTTATCCCAATCTGCTGTCATTGCCTCTCTCAAAACTGAGTCTACATCCCCAGTGACGGTGCAAAGTTCTTTGAAAATAGGTATCTCAATTTCTTGACAGGTGGGTGAATTTTCTGTTGGTACAGCCGCAAAGTTGAGGAGATAGACGTTTTTTCGATAATGGGTTTCGTTGAACCTTAGGGGCAGCGGCGAACCTGAATATCGGATAGCACAACTCGCCCCGCGGATTGAATGCGGTCTATGAAGGTGTCCCAAAGCCACGTAGTCCACGTCATCGGGAAAATCACTCACTTGTGTTGCGGTGGCTCCGCCAATCTGGATATTGCGTTCTGAGCCGGTTGCCTTTCCCCCTTGAACAAAGAGGTGCCCCATCACAATCTTCGGGAGTTCCGGCGGCATGTGCGCGACGCATTGCTGATATAACTTCTTCAGCTGTTTCCGGTACCGGTTTCTCTTATCGGATTCGCTCTCAAACGAAATGTGTGACAGTTCACTTTCAGATAGATACGGCACTGCTGCAACGGCGACGCGCGGATTTTCGGCTGGAAAGGTAAAGACGCACTGACAAGCGTCTGTAACTGACCCAACAACGTAAATCCGTCCCAGTCTGAGAAATTCTTGTGGGGCTTCTAAATGCCTCGGGGAATCATGGTTGCCCGCCGTTATCACTGCATACGCGTCGGTTTCCTGAAAGAGCCGGTAGAGAAACCGATAATAGAGGTTCGTAGCATCTGCAGTAGGAAGGGATGTATCAAAGATATCTCCTGAAACCAGTAGGAGTTCCACCTCATATTTTTGAATAGTTTCAAGAAGCCAATCCAAAAATTGTTCATGTTCGTCAAGCCGTTGGCGTTCGTGAAGTCGTTGTCCAATGTGCCAGTCGGCAGTATGTAGTATACGCATCGCTTGTGCTTTCTGTTCTGAATAGTTATAGATAGAGGGTATGACGAGTACGATTATCATAACAGATTTCAACAAATTTTTCAAACAAATTATTAATTGTGCTTCTCTACTCGTTCTTGGACTGTATCTGTACGCCGGATGCTTTTCAGAAATAGACTTCCAAAAAATTCTTGAAAAAAAGCGGAAGCCGTGATAAATTTGAAAATCAATGGTTCCTATACTCAGTGTTTAGAAAACACAACTTTTCCACTTCATTTGCAAAGGAGTTGTGAAAAATGACCCATACGGATAATGGTAGGCTGCCAGCAGAATTGGAAAGCATGCAAGTCTATGGCGAAACCCTCGTTGGGTGGGATGAGCATACGCCACCCAATGAGACTGTAGATGCAGAGGGTAACATTTTTCCTGCCAACCGAGGGTTTGGCGTAGCAGATGCGACTTCTCCTTCTCGTCGGGTTTACGACGATCCGGAGGTACACGCACTCAGGGAACATTTGCGGAAACACAACGGAATCAGGGGCTTGGAAATTTGCGAGCCGCACGAAGTCAAACGGGCTGCGCGGATTTTTCGTCGGGACGGATTTGTTGTGGTGCGCGACTTGCTGAATGCTGAGCAACTTGCGAGGTGGCGCAAAGGCTGCGCACGCGCACTTCGAGACATCCTTTCTATACCCGGTCACGGGAAGCGAAAGTACGTCACAGAGACAGGCCGGTTACCGCACAGATATAGTTACGGAACATCCTCAGCCTCAAGGCAGATGCTGCACGACCCGGTGTGGGCAAGTATGATCGATTTGCCGACAACGACACCAATTGTCACGGAAATTTTCGGCTCCTCTGATTACCGAGTGTGGGGCTCAGGGGGCGATCTCTGTTTGCCGGGGGCGATCGAGTATCAACACCTGCACCCTGATGGCAGAGATCCACAGCACCTTTCGGAGGCACGGATCGCGCAAGCACAACACGCCGGGGTTAAACTGCAGCCGGACATTGCTGACAATCTGGATGTACCGACACAAAAATTGATTATGGAAATGACACCGCCGACCGTCACTATTAATTTCGTGATGTGTGATTTGACGTGGGAAAATGGGCCAATACGACAGATTCCGGGAACGCATACGATGCAACAGGCACCACCACCACCCGGTGATGAACCCGATTGGATGCGGCATTCAACGTTGGTTGGCGCGACTGCCGGTTCCGGTGTGTTTAGGGACAACCGGGCGTGGCACGGCGCAACACCGAACTTGTCCAAAGAGATTCGGGCACTACCCAACGTTGAGTACGCTGCACCTTGGCGCACGCATCACGGTTTTAGTCGCATCATGCCACATGAAATTTGGAAAACTTTGACACCGCATGCGCAAAAATTGTGTGAATGGATTAAAGCAGAACCAGGGGTTTGGCCTCCGGGAGCAGGGATTATGCATCCACTTGCAAGTAAACGCGCAGAAGCAGCTAAAACGTAAAAACAGATGAGGAAGAAGGAGACGACTGATGTTAAGTTGAATTGGGGAATCTTAGGTGCAAGCGGCATCGCCTATGTATTTTGCAACGGGCTGCGTTTTACCGATATAGGATTTTTCGTATCTCTCCGTACCGTCAACGCTTATGTATTAACGGTCGTGTGTAAATCTCGTCGGAGGTTATCTAGGTATAGTTTTGTATATTGTAGCACATTTTTGTATACTGCAGCACTACATAGTTGCTATAATGGCATTCGCAATTACGCTCTGCAGCATGTCTTTTTCGGCACAAACCCGATCTTGGCTAATCGGCGGTATCATCACAACGCTTAGCATATTACCTAGTAATTCGGTAATATGCTCGTTTATCAGCGGACGGGATTGCTTTTTGCTTTTGCTAGAAGAAAAGGTGCCTGTTTCGAACGTCTCAAGCCTCGCGAAGCCAACCTCGTCCGAAAGCTAGGGGTCAGCAGAGGTAGAACGCGGCTACTGGTTTTTGGATTTATCCGCCACTACCTCTGCTACTAGCTGTTCCAAAGCCGCTCCCTTGGATTTGTAGGAGATCAACTTGCCATCTCTATCAATAAGCCACCGTGCTGGAATAGAGCGAATGTCATACTGTTGTGCCAGGGGACTCTGCCGTTCTTGTCCGCTAAAAATCTGCCGCCACGGGATGTCATTCTCCTTGAGGTAGTTGCGCAGGCACGTTTCATCAGTATCGAGGCTCACCCCGATGATGTCAAACCCTTGTTCTTTATAGGTGTCGTAAATATTTTTGACATTCGGCATCTCTGCGATGCAGAAACTGCTCCAGACGGCCCAAAAATCAAGTAACACCACTTTCCCGCGATATTGCTGCAGCGAAATCGGATTCCCATCAAGGGCTGTCGCAGAAAAATCGGGAGCCGGTTTTCCAACCCATGCCAATGTAGGCCGAACCTTTTTGCGGTATTCCATTGCTAATTCAGCGTTGCCTAACTTTTCATGGATCTCGGCAAGCCTCGAGGATATACTGCGTTTTTGCGGGTATTGCTTTTCAAGGTTCTTAAAAAGTTGGAGCACATCCTCATCCCGATTTGCCTTCTTAAGCATATAACTGAGGGTCAAATGATCTTGAAGGGTTTTAGGGTTCATGACAACTTTGAAACGGTCAATAAGCCCATCTACATCTTTTTCCCGTCCACCTTCAATATAGAGACGGACAAGCATGGGGTAGATATAGAAAAAACTTTCATTATCTGGTTGTTGCTGAAGTCCCACTTCCAAAGCCAAAATGGCTTTTTCGATAGTTTCGTACATGTCTTCCGGCGTGTATTCCCATTCGCGGGATGACCGGTAGACCTCATAGGAGAAACTCAAGTTTAGACACTCAAATTCGTGGTTGGCGTGATGACAGCAACGAGCAAGTGGTATGACATCGCCATATACGGCTCGGTTTTCCAGCGTTCTTTCCCGGTTCTCTGGGTAAAACGAGTAGCCGTAACTCACAAGCATCTCCAGGGCTGCATTGCCAGAAAAGATTGGCTTGCCACCCAGTTCATCTGTTGGACACAGCAAGAGGCTTGCATCTGGCAAATATTTGGGATAGAGTGCTGAGAGCCCCTCAGGAAAATCGCCGTTTTCATTGTGGTAGGCTTGAACGGCTTTGCCGATAGCCATCAAATTTTTGGTGCAAATTCCGATGTTTTTCTCGTCCTGTGCTTTGCAAATTCCGATGTTTTTCTCGTCCTGTGCTTTGCTGATATCCCCGCTCAGTTTTTGTGCCTTCACTTCCACACTCGTAGATGACTTTAGCAATTCTAAATATCGGGGTATCCGCTCACTGCGAGGCAGATAATACGGATGAAATAAACTCCTACTGGATAAATGTTCAATCACTTCCAATTCAGGAGTTAAGGTCAGAATATCTACAGAATCCGTGTAATATTGTTGAAGTTTCGTGGCCAAGGCCCCAGCTGCTGCCCCTTTGGAACCTGCCCTCAGTTCGGGCAACTCCCTGAGCAAAACCCAGACGTTTACAAAGTGCATGTTGAGCAAATTGATAATTTTCGGTGAGGAGAGCGGACCCGCTCTCAAACTTTTGCCCGTCCCTCAGCAAGATTCATCGTCGAGCACACCAAATAAAAGCACCGCATGAATCGGACGATTCGATGCTTTTGCGAGTTCAACCGCGTCATCAATTGGAGTCCACACAATTTCGGTGAACTTGTAGAATGTGGACGCTAACTTCTCGCGGGCTTCTTCCATAGTAATAGCTGCTCTCCAGCCGGTCGCTTGGAGTCCAGGGTCTGATACACTGCAGAGCGCCATGTGAGGAACGAATGCCAAATCGTGATTTCTAAAAGCACCGATAGCTACATTACTATTGCGGGTGGGAAGCGATAGCCTAAATTGACAAATCGTGCCGCTGTTAAGATCGATTACCAGATGTCCAGCGAATTGTGCTGGCATAAAGTAGGCACCAATTGACACGTCCAGCGTGAAATTCGCATGAATTCGGAAGACAATGTCAGCATATTCAGGCGATAGGGCTCGTAAACACGCTTTCGCATTTGTCTGACTAGCTGGAATGCTACCATAACGTGGCATCTTCATTGTTGCGCCTGGGTGAAACTGACGCAGAAATGGAAGCACCCCTGCTGGGTCTAAGTCCCAAACATCCCCTACGTTGGCAGTTGAAGAAGGAAGAAACACTTGAAAATCCGTTGTATTGTAGTCCTGCAGCGAATGCACAGGTTTGGGATTGAACAGTTCTAACGCTTCTTCCCATGCCATATCCACTGGCTTTGGCCACTGTGCCTTGGCTCGATTAAACTTTTCTTCTGTTGGCTGGTGCAAGTGATTCGCTGTATTGGCAATCGGTTCCCAATCTGCCCGCACTTGTACACGGGTTGTATTGCCAAGCACATGGCTGAAGTCGACAGTCATCTTATTTTGCCTCCTGTTGTTGGCACGATTTATGGTATATTTTAGAAGGACTGAGACATCTGATGCTTTGAATAATATCCTCAATAGACTTTATTCGGCATCACTCATAGCAAAGATAACAAGGCTGATGCCGATACTGTACAATATGGACTTACAATTTACACTGTGAAAAAATAAAGCGAGCGTTTTCATTTTTATCCTCCTATCTCTACAGCCTTTCGTGTCTCTGCGGAAGCGTAAATAGCATCGGTTATTTTCTGAACAACGAGTGCCTGTTCAAGCGTTGTCATAGGTTCTCGGTTTTCACGAATTGCGGCGGCGAAATCTGACAATGGGGTGTCGTGTCGTGATGTGATGTCCGCATCCATATCTGAAACAGACGTTGCCTTTACGCCACCTTGGGTGGTGGTTTGGTTGTGGATAATGCTCTCCGGTTTACTATCGCCCATCTTAAGTTTGAGCGAACCTTTTGTGCCGATAATCTGCCAATCGGCGTGCGACTGCATCGTCATGAATTCCCCGCGTTCCAAACTAATAACCGTTCCACCTTCACACCGGATGAGCGCAGTATAGTGCGTTTCTGCATCGGAGCCGGGGGCAATATGTGATTCAAATACAAGCGGCACCGTCCACGTCTGTGCAAAGACGGTTTGCGGTTTAAGCCGCCAACCGGTAATACCGAGTAGGTAATCTATGTCGTAGCAGCCCCAATTGACGAGAATGCCGCCGCCGTTGAGTGCCTTAGTCAATCGCCAAGCAGGACGCGGCGTGTCCGGTCTCTCACGTGCACCTACAATGGCGCGGCAGTAGACGCTACGGAGCTCCCCTAATTCACCGCTTGTGATAAGCTGAGTCGCAAGCTGCGCAGATTTCGCAAACCGATTCCGTGAGGAACAGCACGCCGAGGTGAGGGAGCCACGCGCCGCGATGAGTTGTTTAACTTCAGCTACGTTCATCGCAATCGGTTTTTCTATCAGAACGTGCTTGCCCTTGTCAAAAGCGCGCAGCGCAACCTCGGTCCGGTATTGTGTCGGAAATGCCAGGACAACCGCCTCGATCTCATCGTCGTTGAGCAGGTCAACGTCATTCGTGTACATTTTCGGCGGTTGGAAACGTTCAGCAGCTTTCTCACGATTTGCCGCAATCATGTCCGCAGCAGCGACAAGCTCAATATGTGATGACGTAGCAGCGATACTGAGATGTCTACTCCCGATAACACCACATCCGATAACGCCTAATTTTACTGGTTTCATATTTTCGTCGTTCCTTAACAGGTTTAGTTAGGATTATCATGCAAAAATAGATATCCTGCTAGTTCTGCTCGCCGCGATGAGCGAACTGTTATTATTTTATAATTTGCCGGCCTTTAGCAACAAAAAATTGCCAACTCTCCTAGAGTGTCTCAAGTTGTTAGAAGCCACTACTTTTTCCACTCTACTTGCCTTGAGCGTTGGACTATTCCCACTTTCCTATGCTTATTCAAAGAACGTTTTAATCTCTCATCGCCTTGCCAACCCGGGGTGACTATAAATTCCATCTCCTGTCCCGCATTTCTCCCATCAAATTGCAATGCCCAAAGGAAAGAAAATCTGCCAAGCCACACAACCAAACTAGTATTGGTTTGAGGCAATGAAACGAGTTTACATCATTTACCGCCTTTTGATTTCGCCCCATGTTGTTGCTAACTTTCCACGGGGGTGGACATCTAGGTATTTACCGTGATAGGTTAAATGGTGCCCGTTTCCGCTAGAATCCATAAGGCGCTCCTCTTGGCCCCATCCATCAAAATGCCACAGCACAACCGTGTGTTCATCCGGTTCAAAACGGGCATTCGGTACCTGAATGGTGTCTTCCCAAAAATGCTGATTTAGATTTTCTCTGGGATAGCGCACGATATTGGAGATACGCACCTCGTCAATCAGCCCTTCAATGAAACTGGTCGAAGGAGGACCCTTCCCACCCTCTCTTTGGCCCGGGTCAATCCCAACCAAGCGATGCTGGGCTCCTCCAATACATAAGGGAGAGGGAGTGTTTACAAATCCTCGAAAGCCCCCAAGGTTTCCCTTAAGAAAATCATTGGCAACTTCCTGCAAATATTGCTCATCAAACATAATGGCAATGTAGTGCCATTGGTTGATGGGCGTGGGACTAGTACGGCTAATAGGGAATCCCCATGATTGAATAGCCCCTGGACCTTCGATTCTCACGCGCACTCCGTGTGAGATGAGTGCGAGGGAATAGCTTCCTGCTTTGTAAACGAGGGCCCAGATCTCTCCTGCTTCCCCGGTTGCCTTGTTAAACTCCTTCACGGGACGTTTCAGATAAAACCACAATTCGACAGTGAACCCATTCTTTCCTAGTTTGAAATCAAAATCTAAACGGTCAGGGACAAAAGCATAATCGCCTGCTTCGTAAATGGTTAGGTACCCGCCGCCTGCGGGAGATGGTGGAATGGAAAGGGCGGGGGCAGTGAAGCCGAACGTGAGCACGAGAGCAACAAAGAAAACGCGCACTGAACTTCTCCTCTTAGAAAATGCTGGGTGCTCACACCTGCATTGTGAAAACCCAGCGCGCACGGAAGCGGTTAACTATGGCCAGGGCCAAGAGACTGCAGAGCCGGCATGAGTATGTGCTCTGCCCCAGACAGTCTCTTTGTAGTAATAGCCTTTACCGGAGAATTCACCTGCCGGTATTCGGTATTCAGAGACGGCTTTCATCTGATCTCCAGATGCACCAGCAGTATTAGCATAGCTGGTGTAAGTGACACCAGCCACCCACCATTCCGACGGATTGTGGCAGGATAGGTATTCTTTGTCTTTGTACAAGTGCGAAACCCCGGGGAGACACTGCCTTATAGCGTTAGGAAGGGTGAACACCAGTCCAAAAATTCAGAGGAGAAGCGGGAAGAATTTACGCTTACAGTTTGATACGGAGCGGCACCACCAAATTAAACGTTATTTTAAAGATTTAATCTCTCCCCATCGCGTCGCGAGTTTTGCGGTCGGTTCAACAAGGAGCCCCTCTGCTTCGAAGATTTGCGAGACGTCGTCGGCAGAGAGTGCCTTGTTGTAAATCATCACTTCGTCAATAATGCCCACAAAACCGCCATCACTTGCACGCCCAATCTCGGTTTCCGAACCGTCCGTCGTCATAGGCCCGTTGTAAACCATCTCTTTCTCTACTCCGCCATCAACGTAAAGCAACATCTGTTTTTTGTTCACAACCCCGACTATGTGGTGCCACTCCCCCTTCTTAAAGGTAGGTGCACCAAAACCCCCGTCGCCTTGCCAACCCGGGGTGACTATAAATTCCATCTCCTGTCCCGCATTTCTCCCATCAAATCTCAATGCCCAGCCGTTGATATCGCGCTGCGCGACGATGGTCCCGCAACAGCCAGCAACAACGCCTTTGACTGGACTATCGCTATCCGCATTTACCCATGCAACGACGCTCATCTCTTCCGCACCCGCAAATTCTAACGTCGCTGTGCCGGGGATATGGACGAAATTCTCACCGTTGAATTCTAATGCTTTGCCGACTTTACCATCAACCTGCTTCGGATTGCCGTCAAGTTCACCGGCGTTATCCCCAAGGACATCCTCAACAGTGTTGCCGGCAATTGTACCCTCATCAAACGGCCAGTAACTCACAACACCATCTAGAGGCAATTGAGCGTGTGTCAGCGGCACATTCACAAAAATCACCGCTATCATGATAATTAAAATCGCTTTTTCTTTCATAATATGATATTATCTCCCTTTTGTTTATAGAAATGATAAGCACAGTATAGATGCCCTTCCGGTGACGCTCTCACATGACGCACTTTTTAAGGGCGGATACGGGAATCCGCCCCAAAACAGAAGATTAGTACTGTTGTTTAACGTTTCCCCAGGTTGTAGAGAGTTTATCCATGGGTTCAACAGGTGTCAGCAGTGTCGCCGCGATGCCTTTATCCATCAATGTTTGGATATCCTCAGTACCTAAGGCAACGTTAAAAATAACCACTTCGTCAATGATAGCGTTCCCGAAACGTCCATCGCAGCACGTATCCCTGCCGATAAAAAGGGCGCCGTCATCTGCATCAATCGGATCCGTGTTGATAGTCATGGTGCTCTCTGCAACGCCGTCAATATAGATATTCCACTCGCCGGTTGCGCTGTCAAAAGTGGCTGTGTAGAGATGCCACTCCATGATATTTTCTGGACCGACTTCGCCGTCGCGCCATCCGCCCGGCTTATTCCAACAACCGCCGTTACAAATCGGCCATGAAACATTCTTGGTATCGGCGTTGGGATGAATAATATAGGCATTCCGTTTTTCAATGAACCACCCATGTTGTACCCAGTTCTCGGTTAAACTTTTCACCCACATTGAGATGGTGATTGCATCAGTTGGATTCACGTGCGCAGGGACTTCAACGTAAGCATCTACACCGTTAAGCTCCAACGCCGAACCGAATTTGCCGCTCACCCACATCGGGTTGCCCATCAATGCAGCATCAAGTCCACTATCCGATGAATCTGCTGCGACATCACCGCTCCCTTCATCAAAAAGCCAAAGCCCTGTGACAGTACTCATATCAAGTGCCGCGAAGGTAGGCAGCATGAGGAAGCACACACTCAAAATTAAGCTCAGCCCTACAAAGGCTAATTGCATCCTAAATTTCATGAGAATCTCCTATGTTTTAGAGGTTAATATCCGCCATGGGAACGGCTGCCCGTGACAGATTTTATCTATCTATACAACTATTATCACATATTATTATTTTCGCGTCAATGAATCTTTACAACCAGACAGGAGGTTCTCCGACACCTGTTTCAATACTGCAATACTTTATTTGAGACTCCAGACGAAAATGTTAGAACAAGTATTCAAGCAGTTGTGCCCCGTCACGAAAATCAGGGATGATGATATCAGCACCGGCACGTATCAGTCGTTCACGTTTATCCGCGTTCATATCGTAGATGTTGTCCTCCACAGATGCTACGCCGACTGCAATCGCGCCAACTGCCTTCGCGTTTTCTATCTCAACGTATCCATCGCCAACTATGAGAAGTTCGCTGTCACTGATTCCAAAATCTGTTAGGATTTTCTCGATAACCATGGCTTTGGAAAACTTCTTATATTCCCTTAACGCCCCAAAGATGCCGCCGTCGAAATATGTTGCCACCCCGAGTAGTTCTGCTTCCTTTTGGACAAATTCAATATCCGTGCCGCTCGCTAGATAGCAGGTAACACCTTGGCTTGCACCTTTGACAGCCCGTAAACGCTGGAGAAATTCAAGTGCCATTGGGACGCGGAGGCTTGCGGCGGGTAGTACTCCCGCCGCAAGCCTCGCAATTCGCCCTTCAACGATAGGGAGCAACCGGCGGTTGTACTCATCCTTGTAATCGAGAGGCTCTTTCGGTACACCACCCCGTTTCGCAATCTCCTCGCCTAACTGAATCATCTGATAGATAGTCTGTTTACCGGTCAGCCTATCTACAAATTCAACAACGAGCGTCTCTAGCTGCTCTTGAGTTTCCGAGGTATCGGTTTCGGTTTGGATAAACTCAACCATCATCGGGACCATGACGTTCTGCCAACCGTCACGGATGAGCGAGATAGTGCCGTCAAAATCAAATACGACATGCCTGATATTCCCTGTTTCGATTTCTCGGTGGAGTTCAATTGTCGTTCCGTCCAAAAAAACATCTTGCATCGGCGTCCTCTTTTCCTTCTGTATATCAGCAGCGGATTCGCGTTATCGGAAAAATTCGTTCTCTAAAAATTGATTTCTTTCTCTTTTTCTGATAGTATAAAGCCGGGAGAATTATTAATCAAGCAATTTTTCAATTTGCACCTCAAAAGGAGATGGTGCCTGTGTATGATGTTAGATCAGAAATGAGCAAGGGAAAAAAAATTCAACGGATTGACATCTTTACAAACCGGCTTGTGAACACCGTGTTTGCCGGTGAGTATGAAAGCGTCTTTAAAGGGCAAGGGATTACCTTTGATGAAGTCCGCGAATATCAGGGAGGCGATGAGATTCGGACGATCGATTGGAACGTCACGGCCCGCATGGGGCAAGCTTACATCAAAAAGTATGTTGCCGAACGCGAATTGGTGATGATGTTAATTGTTGATATCAGTGCCTCAACCGGGTTCGGCAGTACTGCACAGACGAAAGCAGAAATCGCCGCAGAGGTTGCCGCTGTCCTCGCTTTTTCCGCGATCAAAAATAACGACAAAGTAGGCCTAATCTGCTTTACCGATGAGGTTGAACACTTCGTAGCACCGCGAAAGGGGAAAAGGCACGTGCTGCGTGTCGTTCGAGATATCCTCTATTGGGGTAATCCAGACACAGCGATGCACAAGTCGAAGCAGGACAGTCAGAACAGACCTCGGCATCGCGGCACAAATATCGCGGCAGCGTTAGCATTCGCGGGGCGGGTGCTCAAACCCCATAGCGTTGTGTTCCTCATTTCGGACTTTAAGGACACTGCGTATGAAAAGCAGTTACGCCTCACCGGACAGCGACATTCGTTCGTCGCCATAACACTACAAGATCCACGAGAAACTGAGTTGCCCAACGTCGGGTTAATCGAGCTCGTAGATGCAGAAACAGGGGAGCATGTGGTTCTAGACACACGCTCAACACACACACGGCAATTGTACACTGAACTCAATCAGCGTGCAGATAAAGAACGCAGGCAGCGCTTTCGTGCAAATCAGATTGATGTCATTGATATCCGCACGGACGAACCTTATATAAAACCGCTCATCCGATTCTTTCGTCAGCGGAGAACACGCCGGACTTGAACGAGTTCGTTCGCACGCAATGAAATGCCCGGCAATTCATGTAAAATGTCACTTACCCCGATTTTTTTGAAGGTTTGTCGTGAAAGGTTTTCGTCTCTTTTCGTCCAATAAAGGCAGTTGTTATGTTTAGTGCTTTACAAACCTCGCCAGAGCCATTCGATGTATTGAATCATAATCGGGTATTAGCAAAAGATAACCTTTATGGTATGGAGAGATACGACAGCTCAAAACATCAGGGGTTGCCGTGCTGAAAGAGGCGACATTTGATTCCAAAGTCTCCAATTCACGAAAAGTTTCACGAGAGGTTTTCGTGAGCTTAGACTACCACTGCGTTCAGGAGATCTAAAATCCGTTTTTTCGTGAAAACGGCTTATCTGGCGACGGCTTGTGTTTAGCTCCAAAGTCTCCAATTCACGAAAAGTTTCACGAGGGATTTTCGTGAGCGTAGACTACCACTGCGTTCATAAAATACAAAATGCGTTTTTTCGTGAAACTGGCTTATCTGGCAGCTGCCTCTGTTTGACTACAAACTATCCAATTCACGAACGGAGGCGGTTATCGCCGACAGCTGCTTCGGCCCCAAAGTCGTCGCCACTTCGCGCAGACGCGTTTGAAATAAATCTTGATATCCTTATCTATCTGCTTAGGCTCTTAACTTCTCATGATAAAGTATAGCAGCCTCTCTGCTTTTTTGTCAACGTCTTTTTTCGTGAAAACGGCTCATATCGCAACTTCAGATGTTTGGCTCCAAACCGCAATTCTGGTGGGTTGCTATAATATAGAGCGTGGTGCTTCATACTGTCATCCCTGCGTCGCGATACGTCTGTTCTATGAGTTGAATTTCTTGTGGCGTTAACTCATATAACTGATAGACTAAGGTATCTATCTCTTTCTCAAGTGCGTTCACGGCATCGCCGTTGGGTTCTGCCAATATCTGTGCGACGAGGCGTGAGAGTGCGGCTTTCTGTGCTTCTGTTCTATTGGCTATCGGGACGTGTTGCATGTATATTTTCTTTAACCGTAATCCACCTCCTACCCATGGGTTGTTAAGGGTTTGAAATTTGTAGCGCGCATACCAATCAAAAAGTTGGCTGTTTAAAATTGCAAGCAAAGAGAAGTCAGTAGCAGGTATGCAAAATGTTGTTGCTTCTCCGAAGACCTTGGTGGTATCATAACACGCACGCATAGATGAGCTAATATCTGGATAGATAATCTTTGGCTTTTCGAACGCGTCGTAATAGGCGCACGAACGCAACTCCCAATAGAATTTCCCCTGATCATCACGGGGTAAAAGCCGCTCTTTATAGCGTATTAGATGGCGATGGATTGCTGGATAGGTTTTTTCAAAAATCTGTTCGGCTTCAGATTCGCTTGCTGCGTTTGACCAGGGCCACTGTTTATTGGCACTGCTGGCTATTGCTATCAAGTGCTCGTTTGCTGATACTGCTTTCCATTTTTTGAGATTCCGTCCACGAAGTAAAGGTTTTATGAGTTGTGCGCTTTTGGCATCCTCTGCTATTAGCTGCTGACAGATGGCTTCATCTATGATAAAAGCGTCATTGCACCCTGTCTTGATACCAAAATAGAATTTGCCTTGTATTGATTCGCTGAATGATGTTCCCGTGTGTTGCAATTTCTGTAGTAGGGCGAGTGTTTCTGTGCGTGCTAACGTCCATTCTTCTGAAGACAAATAGGCGAGCTGCATCGGGAATGCCTGCGTTTGAAATGCCTCCCGGACGTTAAATTCCTCTGAAACATGCCTTAGGGTTGTAGCATGGAGGGTGTGGTTTGGAGTAGGTGGCGACTTTTGAACGAGGAGAATGCATGCATTTACTGCTGCGTCAAAGACGGGGAGGCTGCCGAAGTCCAAAATTGTTTTTAGTGCCATCTCAGCGGTTAGGAATTGGCGTAGTTTTTTTCCGTAGCCGCTGCGCATAAACTTGTTTGTGCAGATATAGGTGAGCAACCCGCCTTGGCGTAGCAACTCGGCTCCGCGTTTGTAGAAGTAGCCGCTGATGTCTGCGGTGCTGGCGAAGAAGTCGCCGAAGTGTGTTTGCAAGGCAGGCTTGAGATGGCGAATCTTTTCGTGTCGGATGTAGGGTGGATTGCCGATGACGATGTGAAAGCCGTGGTGGATGCCGAACATCCATGCGGGTTCAAAGAAATCGGCGACGGCGTTCTGGTTGTATGGATTCCAGTTTGCGATTTTCTGTGCCTCTTCTACGCTGGCTGTTAGCTTTTTCTCGCGAACGGTGTATTCCTTCTGGCGTTGTTCTCGCAATTTCTGGCGTGCGGCTTGTTTTGGCAGCTGCGCCACCTCTTGACTGATGCGGTTTTGTTGATGTGTTTTCCAGGCGTTGTGTTGGGCTAGCAACGCCTCTATCAACGCTTGACGACAGGCCTCTTCTTTCTCGGCGACTTCTCGTTTGGCGGGGCGTGTGGCTGCACTGAAATGGTCGTTCCGCAGCTGGTGAATCTTCTGACGCAGCACCTGAATCTCGTCTTTTGCGAGGCGCTGCTGGAATTCGGAGGTTTTTACTTCCTTTAAGCCGATGAGGGTGTTTGCGGCAACGAACTTCGTCTCCAAGTTGGGGAGGGGTCTGATGCCGTAGTTGTCGTCAGGGTTCTGGTTGGGTATCTGCTCTATGATGAGAGAGATGAAAAAGCGGAGTTTTGCTATGGTGACGGCGATGGGTTGTATATCTATGCCGTAGAGGCCGTTTTGGATGAGGTAGAGTTTACGTCCGTAGTCGTTGTAGTGATTCGCCTTGGAGAAAACTGCCTCAATTGCCTGCTTCGCGCTTTCTCGGCTATGGGTATCTGGTATGTTCTCAGCTTGTTGAAGTTGTCGCTGCTTCCAGTTTTGATTCTGCGGGTCGAGTTTTCGGAGGATGAGCACGAGTTTATTGAGGATGCCCATAGCGAAAGCCCCGGAGCCGACGGCTGGATCTATGATTTTGAGTGCGTCGATTGCCTGAATGAGGGGTTGGATTTCCTCTGGATGAATGAGGTGATGTGCGTCTTCATCAATGTTGCCTTGGGATTCGTAAGCGAGGAGGTCTTCGCGGAGGCGTTCCTCAAGGGATTGTGTGTCGCCGTCGTAGGGTTTGACGTTTTGGATGAGGTATGCGCTAAGTGCCTCGTCTACCATGTGTTCAACGATTTGGCGGGGTGTGTAGTAAGAGCCTGTGGCTTTGCGTGCGGTGGATTGCGTCTCGGGGTTATAGGTGCCGAGCAGGTTTTCAAACACTTGTCCGAGCAGTTCTGGATCGAGCGCGACTTCTTGTTCTATGGGTGTGTTTTCCTCGACGGTAAACTTATAGTGAGCGAAGAGAGGAAAGAGGCCGTGTGTTTTGTCAAAGAAGAGTTTTGCGGGGACGTGTAATTTTTGCCGAACTGTTTTGTTATCAGAGAAACAGTCTATTCGGACACCGCCGTCGCCGGTTGCCTCAAAGGTATCGAGGCAGTCAAATAGGCCGCCGTTGACAAATGGGACGTGCTTTAGGTGTTGAAGGAAGGTTTGGGGTGATTGCAGCAAGTCAGCATAGCGATATTTGCTTGAATCGCGGTGGCTCCTGTTATCGTGTGTGCTAAATGTGCGTTGATTTATAGGTGTGTTGAGAGTAGCAAAGAATAGGTTTTGGAGGATGGCTTGGTAGTAGTCGGATGTGTCGGGCTCAAAGTTTTTGAGGTGTGCGTGCAGGCTGCTTTCTGTCGTGGCGTTCGGCAGAAGACTTAACGTCTGTAAGGGGGGGGTATTCAGACGGCTCGTTGTTTTGCAGGCTCACCTGCCTATTCTGTTCAGATTCTTCAGACAGCTCGTTGTTTTGCGTGCCCGCCTGCTCTTTCTGCTCGGAATCTTCAAACAGCCACTCGGGGACAAGCCCTTTTTCTTTCAAGAACCATATAAAGAGAAGGCGTGTGATGAGCCGGATGATGTGTGCTTCGGAACCCAACGGATTCAGCTCGGCTGTCGGGAACTTCGCTTCCCTCACTGCCCACTCAAACCAACTGAACAACCTTCCGTAGAACTGCTTGTTGAGCGCTTCGGTGTTGAGTTTCGCAAACCAGGCGGATAGCAGCCCGGCTAAGTTTTTCTGTTTCTTATTGGCGTCAATCCACTTCACGCATTCTGTTAGTGACAGCTCAGACAAGATATCCAGATGTGCACGGTGCGGCGCCTCAAGACGAATGTCCTTGATGAGTGTCACTTGTTGGAGAACATCGCGCCCTGGGTGGTGCGCGTGTGGACGGCGTCCCACAAAACCGAGGGTTAGCCGGGTTGACACACGAAATAACACCACCGTCGGAACAATCAGACGCTTATTGATTTCTCGCGTCAATTCTGCGTACGCACTGCGGGAGTAGGTTTTCTCTTTTAGTTCAACCGCGAAGAAAAAGAAACTTTCCGCATCGTTTCCTTCCAAGAGGGTTAACCGCTGTTGCGTTTCGGCATCTATTTCTGCGTCTGTGAGTTGAAAGATGAAGTGTATCGAGGCTGCGTGGTTTCGGAGGGCTTGTTCTGTTTGGGTGTTTCGGTTGAATGCGGGGAAAGTCTCTATAAAGTCGCCGGCTGTGCCAGAGAATGCTTCTGTCAAATCGCTGCGGTAGCCGAGCGTGGCGAGCAGGTTTTTCGCGGTTTGTAAAAAGGGGCCAGTGCATATTGCAGCGAGAGCCTCTCTGATGTGTTCTTTGTTCATGCGTTTGCTCCTCTGGGGCCATGCGGTTGAGGGACGAGGCTGGGCTTTGTGAGTTTATTGTGCATGCGGTTGTCTCCTCTGATAAGCAGGTTTGCAACATTGTCAGGCAGATTTTTATGGTGTTCACATTAATATATCATATTTTAAAAAAAATTGTAAGAGAAATGTGGGAATGCACAATAATTCTTGAAAGTTATCTGGTTATATGATAAACTATTTTCAAATTTATAGTCAAAAAAAAATGGAGAAAAAAAATGACGAAATGGACAACGGTTTTTGTGTTGGTGGTGTTCTGCTTGGGATTTATGATATCGGTGAGCAGTGGTAAGGAATTACGGTTGGAAGATATTTTTCCGGCGGATCGGATTTTGGATGTGCAAATCAGTGTTGCAGAGGAAGATTGGGACACGATTCGGCATCAGTCGCGTGATTTTTACACGTCGCTGAGTGAGGCGCGGCGGTTGGAGCCGGTTGCGCATCCGTATACGTACGTTGATGCGAGTGTTAAGATTGATGGTGTAACATATCCGAGGGTAGGGTTGCGTAAAAAGGGTTTCATCGGTTCGGAGAGTGCGGTGCGTCCGTCATTAAAAATTAAACTGAATCATGTTAACAAAGCGGGTGGGATAGATGGTTTGACGAATCTGACGTTGAATAATAATAAACAGGATGTGCATTTGGTGAGTCAATATCTGGGGTATGGTTTGTTTAACGCTGCGGGTTTGCCGGCACCGCGGTGTGCTTATGCGAAGGTTAGTGTTAATGGCGTGAATCTTGGCATCTATTCGCATGTTGAAACGATGCGTGAGCCGTTGCTTATGCGTGTTTTTGGAAATAGCGATGGTTCGTTGTATGAGGGGACTGTTGTGGATTTTTATGAAGGGTGGGATATGAGTTTTGAGCATAAACGCGGAGGCGATGCGCGGGGACGTGCGAAGATTAATGCGTTGATTGAGGTTCTGGCTGGGGGTGAAGTGACTGAGGCTGCGATCGGTGAGTTGGTAGATTTGGATTCGTTTTATCGGTTCTGGGCGATGGAAGGGTTGCTCGGTTTTTGGGATGGCTATTCTGGGAACAATAACAACTTTTTTATGTATCTGAACCCTGTGACGGATAAATTTCATTTCGTTCCGTGGGGTATGGATTCAGCGTTTACGGAGTTTAGCGAGTTGAAATTCATGAATGATTCGCGTGCGCCGATTTCAGTTAAGACACAAGGTTTAATAGCGTACAAGTTGTATCAGCTTGAGTCTGGGCGGGAGCGGTATGCGGGGGCGATGGCGGAGCTTCTCGAGAAGTATTGGGATGAAGGGTTCCTATTGGCAGAGCTGGATAGGATTTCCGCGTTGGTAACGCCACATCTGACTCTTTCGCAGCGTTATCCTGAGCAGGAAAGGGAAGAGAGGTGGCGTAAGGGGAGTTCGGTTTACGAAGATGCGCTTGATGAGACGCGTGAGTTTATCCGTGGTCGGCGTGCGAGTGTCGTGAAGGAGATGAGTGGTGGTATGCCGGTTTGGACAAAGCGGCCGAATCCGCCGTTTGTGCTGGATAAAGAAGGGAATTTTAAGAAGATGTTTGCAGGGGCCTTGGAGGGTACGCTAATGGATGCGGTAGGCAGCGGTGACCTTGAGGCGATTAATCGTCATGTGGCTGAGGGTGCGGATGTGAATGAGAACAACCAGCAACTTGAGATGGCACCGTTGGCTTGGGCATCGTTGACGGGGCAGCGGGACTCGGTTGCGCTGCTGCTTGAGCATGGTGCGGATATTAATGGCCGGAGCCGGGGCGATGGTGCTACGGCGTTGCATATTGCGGTGTTCTTAGGGCGTGTGGACATCGTATCCGTACTTCTGAAGGCGGGTGCGGATGTGACGGTGAAGAACGATGCTGGGCATACGCCTACGGGCGGTCTGTGGGCACCTTGGGAGATGACAGAGTTTATCGTAAAGCTGTTTGGGCTAGGGTTAAAACGTGAGGAGGTAGAAGCGGGCAGGGCTGAGATTGCGGAGCTGCTGAGTGTTGAGGGGTTGCCGTCGGTGGAGTCGAAGGAGGCGCGTGCATGGGAAGCGGTATACACCGGTGACTTTAAGACGGTTAAGGCGGCTTTAGCAGCGGGTTTTGATGTGAACGCCAGAGATGAGCAGTTTGGAGCGACGTTATTATCTTCGGCGGCCCTGATGGGGCATACGTCAATTGTTACGTTATTGCTTGAACATGGTGCCGATGTGAATGCGAAAAATGGTGATGGTGGTACGGCGTTGCACAACGCGGCGTTCTTGGGACGTGCTGAGAGTGTTAAAGTGCTGCTTGCGCATGGTGCGGATGTGACGGCGCGGAATCGAGATGGCGCGACGGCGATGGAGGCTGCGACGCTTGACTGGGGCATCACAAAGTTCATCGTAGGAATGCTGAAAATAGAGGTTGATAGAGAAGAAGTGGAAGCTGGCAGAGCGAAGGTAGTGGTCCTGCTTTCGGGGGCTGGGGAATAAAGGGAGGTATCTGATGGTGAGTTCAGAGACGAATGTTGAGGCTACTCAAGAAATATCAGCGGCGGCTCCAATGACGTTGGAGGAATTTCTTGAAAACGATTAAGCAGTATGATGTTACGGAAAGGGCGTTAGCGTATATCACTTCGGGAACGCGGCTTGTGTGGGTTATCGAACCGGTCAGGAAAACGGTAATGGTCTATCGTTCTGAAACAGAGTTCGTGCTGCTTACGTGTGAAGATAGCATTAGCGGTGAGGATGTTATAGAAGGTTTTAGGTGTAGCGTCTTGCAATTTTTTGAATAGATTTTTTGAGTGGCTCGCGGATAGAGGTGGCCTCGGCTTCTCAAAGAGAGTTGTTGAGAATTAACGGTATAGGGAGTGTGACATGGCGAAAGGGCTTGATTATTTTGATATTTTAGAGAGTGGTTCGGCTGATATCTATGAGATAGAAACGCATGCGTCGGGTGCTGAGGGGAGTCTACCGTTAACGGAGGAGATGCTGCTGCATCGTCCGAGTGGTGATATATTTGGTTTGAGTCATAATGCGGCGATGGGTTGGGCACCGACAGAGCTGCGTCGGGATGAGTTTCTGATTCTGAGTACGCAAGGTGGTATCCGTGCGCCGGATGGGCATCCTATAGCGCTGGGTTACCACACGGGCCATTGGGAAGTAGGTCTGTTGATGGAAGCGGTTGCGCATGAGTTGAAGGCGCTGGAGTCGATTCCGTTTGCGGGTTATTGTTCGGATCCGTGTGATGGTCGGACACAAGGTACAGTGGGTATGATGGATAGTCTAGCGTATCGAAACGATGCGGCGCAGGTATTTCGGAGACTGATTCGTTCTTTGCCGACGCGAAAAGGTGTGGTAGGTGTTGCGACGTGCGATAAAGGGTTACCTGCGATGATGATGGCGTTGGCATCGATGCGTGAGTTGCCGGCGATTCTTGTGCCGGGTGGTGTGACGTTGCCTCCGACGGTGGGTGAGGATGCGGGTAAAATTCAGACGGTTGGTGCACGTTTTGCGCATGGTGAGATAAGTTTACAAGATGCGGCAGATATGGGTTGCCGTGCGTGTGCGACACCTGGTGGCGGTTGTCAATTTCTAGGGACAGCGGCGACATCGCAAGTAGTGGGTGAGGCGTTAGGTATGAGTTTACCGCATAGCGCGTTGGCACCGTCTGGACAAGCTATCTGGTCGGATATGGGTGTGCGTTCTGCGCGTGCGGTTGTGAATTTATCGGCGAAAGGGCTGACGATGAGAGATATCGTAACGTCTGAGTCGATCAGGAATGCGATGGTGGTTCATGCTGCGTTTGGTGGTTCGACGAATCTGTTGTTACACATCCCGGCAATAGCGCATGCAGCAGGGTTACGCCGTCCGACGGTGGATGATTGGCGTGAAGTTAACAGCGAGGTGCCGCGGCTTGTAGATGTGCTGCCGAACGGGCCGGTTGGGCATCCGACGGTAAGGGTGTTCCTGGCTGGTGGTGTGCCGGAAGTGATGCTGCATCTGCGTGAATTAGGCTGCCTGAACGAAGATGTGCTAACGGCGACCGGCGAGCCCCTGCGTCACAATCTGGATTGGTGGGAGACCTCAGAGAGGCGTGCGCGAGTTAGGGAGCTGTTGATGGTACGGGATGGGGTTAAAGCGGATACGGTGATTCTGAGTCCTGATGCGGCGTCTGCGGCCGGGTTGACGAGTACGGTAACCTTTCCGCGTGGGAATCTTGCTCCGGAGGGTTCAGTTATCAAGAGTACGGCAATAGATGGGAGTGTTATCGATTCAGATGGTGTTTATCGTATGACGGGTCCGGCGCGTGTTTTCGTGCGTGAATCGGATGCCATCCAAGCGCTAAAACGGAGCGGTGAGGGTAGCATCAAGCCGGGTGACGTTATGGTTCTATGTTGTCGGGGGCCGCTGGGTACGGGGATGGAGGAGGTTTATCAAGTCACGGCTGCGCTAAAACATCTTTCGTTTGGTAAGGAGATAGCGCTGATAACGGATGCTCGGTTTTCAGGGGTTTCGACGGGTGCATGTATAGGTCACGTTGGTCCGGAGGCGCTTGCTGGCGGTCCGATAGGGAAGGTGGTTGATGGTGACATTATCCGGATTGAGATTGATACGCGTCGGCTAGAGGGCAGCATCGATTTGGTGGGGCATAATGATGAGCGTTTTGGTTCGGTTGCTGGTGCTAATATTCTGTCAGAACGTGGGTTGCGTGCTGACCTGGAGCCGGATGTTGCGCTGCCTGATGATACGCGTTTGTGGGCGGCGCTGCAAGCGGTAGGGGGTGGCACGTGGGGTGGCTGTGTTTACGATGTAGACGCTATCATCACTGCGCTGGCTTAGATTGAAGATGGCACACCCACCCGCCCAACGCCTAATTGAGCTGTGTTTACGATGTAGACGCTATCATCAAGGCACTGGCTTAGATTGAAGATGGCATACCCATCCAACTCCCGTCAGTGTTGTATTATTGGTAGCGGCAGCTGGCGTGCTATAGATGGTGCGCACCCGCCCAACGCCTAGTTGAGTAGACGCTATCATCACTGCGCCGTCTTAGATTACGGAATGTTAGGTCGCATCTATGCCAAACCTCTATAATAGAAAAAGGATAAGCAGATATTGGGTGCCCGTTGTGCTGTATATGGGCTTGATTTTCGCGGTTTCGTCGTTGGAGCAACCGCCTTTACCGGTGCCTGAATTCGAGTGGGTGACGATTGACAAGTTGTACCATTTCGTTGAGTACGCGATACTTGGCGGGTTGCTGGCGATGGCGTTTGTGAATGCGTCGCCGAGGCGATTGCCGAAGCAGTGGAGATGGGGTGCCGCGGTGGTTATCTCAATACTTTATGGTGCGAGCGACGAATGGCACCAGACCTTCGTTCCTGGTAGACTTGCGACCGTGGCGGATTGGGTGGCTGATGCGTTGGGTGCAATTGTGGGGGTGTTAGGTATGTATCTCTATTATCGGAAACGGGACGTGAGTGATGAGGGACGCTAACCGCATGGCGAACTATAGATGGAGCCCGCCCACCCCATTCCTGTTAGGTATGTATGTCTATTATCGGAATTGTATTATTGGCAGCGGCGGCTGGCGTGCTATAGATGGAGCCCGCCCACCCCATTCCTGTATGGGGGTCTGCCCAATTCCTAGTTGAGCGGTTGGTCTCTAGTTGAAACAGATTGCTGCAAACGGTCAAAATGTGTTATAATGTGTGTCGGAGGAGATGGTGCCCACCGGACCAACTCCTGTGAGTGTTGTATTATTGGCGGCGGCGGCTGGCGCGCTATAGATGGTGCGCACCCGCCCAACTCCTAGTTGAAAGGAATTAAGATGCATCCATTTGTCGAGTTAAGCGTGCCGGAAGGTTCTATTGCCGTTCATTGGTTTGAACAGAGTAGTTACGCTTTGAAAGATAGTGCTGGTACGGTTGTCCAAATTGACCCGTATTTTCCACGTGAACGTCCTGCGGAGCGTTTTATTCATACGGAATCGCCGCTGAATGAATCTGAATTACCGACGGATTTTGTGCTGTTGACACATGCGCACGGCGACCACACCTGCTCGGAATCTATCCGTAGGATTTGGGAGACCTCTTCTGCGACGCGATTTATTGGGCCGTATGAGAGCACTGCCCAAATTTTGGCAGAGACGGGAGTTGCGGGAGCGAACGTATCGACGATAAGTGCGGGGGAATCAGTGGTGTTAACTGAGAGGTTGACGGTGCACGCGGTTTACGCAAAGCCGCGTGAGGGGGATGCAGCAGCAGGGATTGGGCCTCCGGATGTGACGCATTTGGGTTATGTAGTCGATGCTGGTGTGAAGTTTTACTTCAGCGGGGATCCGATTAATAATTTTTCGGAACATGATTCGCTGATTTCAGCGGTGGCATTGCATGAGCCGGATGTAGGTTTTATGACGAGCCATCCAGCGGAGGGTGAGTTTCCGTTCTACGATGGTTGCGTGAAAATGGCGCAGCGTATCGGTTTGAAACATGTTGTTCCGGCGCATCGTGGCTGTTTTGTTAGTCGTGATTACGATGCGGGGGAATGGGCGTCGCAGTTTCCGTGCGATGGTCCGAGCCCGCTAATTATTGAGAGAAATTCACATATTGTTTACACGAATTGAGGTATAGATAGAGAGATGTTGCTTCAAGAATCAGACAAAAAATTAGTCGGTATCGTGATGGGGAGCGATTCGGATTTGGAAAAGATGGCAGAGGCTGCTAAGGTCTTAGAGGAATTTGAGGTTCCGTTTGAGATAACGATTTCGTCTGCGCATCGTTCGCCGTATAGGACTCTTGCTTGGGCAGAAAAGATTAAAATGATGGGTGGTGAAGTCATCATAGCGGGTGCTGGGCGTGCGGCGCATCTGGCGGGTGTTATTGCTGCGCATACAACGCTTCCGGTGATTGGTGTGCCGATTGATGGTGGTCCGCTGAATGGTGTTGATGCGCTTTACGCGACGGTGCAGATGCCGCCGGGGGTTCCGGTCGGGACGATGGCAATCGGCTCAGGCGGTGCACGAAATGCGGGGCTGTTTGCGGTGCAAATCTTGGCCCGCAAGTTCCCTGAGCTTGATGAGAAGTTATTGGCCTACAAAAAGAAATTGAGTGAGGGTGTTTCGGAGAAAGCGCTACAATTATCAAAGGTAGGCTACCAGAATTATTGAGGAACTGTCGGTATGGAAGTTAGCGAGTGCAGCGATACAGCTTTGTTTGATATGATGGAAGAAGAGCTGTACAGTGCGGTGATTTCGGATGCGCTTGATGGGTTTGGGTATCGTGGGCAAGTGCTCAAACATACTATTAGAGCGTTGCGTTCGGACACAGTAATTGCGGGACGTGCGGTGCCGGTTCTGTGTGCAGATGTGTATGAGGTATCTGATAACCCTTATGAGCGTGAGATTGAGGCGGTAGATAGTCTATCGCGTGACGATGTGGTGGTGTGTTCGACTCACGAGAGTGTACGTACCTGTTTTTGGGGTGAGTTGCTTTCAACTGCGGCGCGTGCACGTGGTGCACGTGGTGCAGTGATTGAAGGGTTCATCCGTGATGCGCGTCAGATTATGGAGATGGAGTTTCCGGTGTTTACAACCGGGCTCTCGCCGGTGGATTCTAACGGGCGCGGTGAAGTCATCGCCTATAACGTTCCGATTGTGTGCGGTGGTGTGCCGGTGAATGTTGGGGATATCGTTTTCGGTGATATTGATGGGATTGTTGTGATTCCGCAATTTGTGGAAACGGACGTAATTGCTGCGGCGGTAGAGAAGGTGAGGGGTGAGAATCGGACTCGCGACGCGCTTCGGGCGGGTGCGACGCTCCGGGAAGTTTATGATAAATATGGGATTTTGTAAGGGTGCTTGCCCGCTGCAGTCGTGAGGTTTGATGGCTTCTGTAAGGAGGAAATATGATTTATGAATTGCGTACTTATCAAGTTGTGCCGGGGAAGATGCAAAACCTGAACGCCCGGTTTGCTAAGATAACGTTGCCGCTGTTTGAAAAGCACAAGATGAAGGTAATTGGTTTTTGGGAGACAGCAATAGGGGAGGCGACGACAACGGAGCTGGTCTACCTGCTTGCGTTTGAGGATTTAGGGCATTATGAACGTGCGTGGGCTGCTTTTATCGCGGATGCGGAGTGGCAGTCGGCGAAAAGGTTGACAGAAGTAGGCGGTCCGTTGGTCAATGTGGTGGGTTCTAAGATTCTGGAACCGACGGATTATTCGCCTTTGCAGTGAAATTGCCTGTTCCGAAAATAGATATGAGTGGATTATGACGCACTTTTATTTTTTGGTAAACTATGGTGGATTCTGTTTCTTGCGTCCAGCAGATGCCGCTTTGGGGCTGACTGAGAGGGTTCCTCATACAGACGGCCCGTCATCGTGGCTACCGTCAACTTAAGTGAGTTTTCGAGACTCTTCGTTTTCATCCTATCGCGATGTCTCGCGATTTCTAGCACCTTCAGAGAGATTATACCTAAATGCAGTGTGCGCTGTTTATAGAAACGACGGAGAGTGCAGGGTGTATGTTACACGGTGTCCCGTTATCTGCACAGCATCAGCAGAAGAAAAAAAAACAGGGACCGCTCTGGAGAGGAGCGGCCCCTTGCGTGTTATCCACCGTTCGATAAGTTTACCGTCCGGGCTCAGATGCCCTTGCCGCGTGCGTGTATCAAGGGGCGGTGGCTCTCTGTTACGTGTTGTTGTCGTTTTCTGCTGCCTGCAGCTGGCGGATAAGTTCTGCCCGCACCTCCGGAGATAAATTCCGAATCTCCTCCGGGCGAAGTCCGGCTATCCGCTCATCCGGACTCAGACGTGCTAACATATCCGCGCGTTCTGCAGCAGGTAACCTTGCTAACATGTTCGCCCGGTCTTCAGCAGGCATCACATCTAAGAAAGCCGCCCGGTCTTCAGCAGGTATCACATCTAAGAAAGCCGCCCGGTCTTCAGCAGGTATCACATCTAAGAAAGCCGCCCGGTCTTCAGCAGGTATCACATCTAAGAAAGCCGCCCGGTCTTCAGCAGGCATCGCATTCAACAGAGCCAGCATATCCGACAAGCTCATCACCGACAGCAGCTTCGGACCCAAAGTCGTCGCCACTTCGCGAAGACGACTCTGAAATAAATCTCGATGTCCTTCCATTTCACAAATCTCCTCCGTGACCGCCGGCTGCAAATACAACGCGAGGTCAAAATATAACGTATTCTCTTCTGTTATCACCCGCCGCAGGAACGCACGAAACTGTTTCCGCGACGACGCAAACAGCAGCAACCAATAATTCGGTTCAACCCGCTCCACTTCATTACAAACCAATAGATGCACCGGCAGACCATCCCGATGGTGATAATGTCCCGGGGCGAGCTGCTGCCACGGCAACCCGAAAGGCGGATGTGTCAGCAGCACCCGCGGCTTCCGAGAAGACACTATCGTCAAGGTAACCTCCGTGTCTGGCACCTTATGTTCTGCGAGATAGCCGTACGCACGCATACAAATCCGGTGATACTCCGAGCCATTCAACGGGTCGTTCTGCCCTTTGAATTCGAACAGATTATACGTGCGTAAGTAAGAGAGCAGCGGGTTCGCACGCATTCTCGTGCGTGCCGCCGCGCTTTCGAGGATAGCGAGTGCATCTATACGCTGCGGCAACCGGTTCACTTCTATCTCTGTCTGGATAGAGGCACCGGGTCCAGAGAAGGGCAGCGCGAGGAATTCTTTGAAGAAAGGGTCCCAGAGTTTCCGCTTGCTTTGTGTTTCTTTAGATGTATCCGGCGCTGTCGTTTGCCTCATCTATCTCCTTAGGCGCTTAACTCCTTATCATAAAGTATAGCAGCCTCTCTGCTTTTTTGTCAAGGCTTTTTTTTGCAGCTCCAGTGCGAAAACGGAGCCTGTTTTGACTCGTACCGTGGCATCAGATTTGCAATAACATAAACCGGTATAGTCCGGACATATACAAATTCTTCGTCTGTTTCAGCCCGGCACCGGCAGATTTAATAAACAACCTCGCACAAATCTCGCCAGAGATATTTTCTGTTTAGCATTCAAAACAGAGATAGGCTCCGGCGAGATTTATACCAGAATTATCAACAGATCAGGCGTTGCTGGGCTGAAATATACAAAAAGGGGCAGCGACGTGAAGGTTGCCGCCCCTGGTGAGGTAAGTTAGACTAAATCTCAGCGGGTTTACTCTTCCCATTTGAGCGTTGCCCACCGTTCAGCGAGTTTTCCGTCCGCACTCAGATGTCCTTTACACGTGCGTGTATCAAGGGACGGTGGCTCTCCGTTACGTATTGTTGTCGTTGTCAGCTGCCTCCAGTTGGCGGATAAGTTCTGCCCGCACCTCTGGAGATAAATGAAGTCCGGCTAGCCGCTCATCGGGAGTGAGTCCTTTGACACGCTCATCGGGACTCAGACTTGCTAACATATCGGCGCGTTCTTCGGCACTGAGCCCTTTCATCCGTTCGGCAGGCGGAATTCTCTCTAGAATCTCGGCCCCGAACGTGTCTGCTAACGCTTGCATTTCAGTAGTGAGTCCTTTCATCCGTTCGGCAGGCGGAATTCTCTCTAGAATCTCGCTCCCGAACGTGTCTGCTAATGCTTGCATTTCAGTTTCATAAAAGTTCTGTTTCTTTCCCATTTGTAAAATCTCCATTGATGTTCGAGGGTGGACCTGCGACGCATATCTAAAATAGCGCTCATTTTCTTCTGCAACTAGCTGCCTCACAAACGCACGGAATCCCGCAGCCGATGCGGTAAAAGGCAGCAACAAATAATTCTCTCGCACCAGTTCCAGCTCGTTGCACACTAACAGATGCACTGGAAACACCTCCGTTATCTGGTAGTGTCCCGGCTTGACGTGCTCCCATTGTCCCTTGTAATAGGGCCGTGAGAGCAGGGCGCGGGGGTAGCGGGCGGAGACAATCGTCAAGGTGAGTGCCTGCTTTGAAAGCCTGTTATCAGCCAGATAAAGACAAGCGCGCGCCTGGATGCGGTAATAGTCGCTCTCTGTCAAAGCGTCGGCTTGACTTTTGAACTCTATGAGATTATGCATTCGGAAATAGCGGAAAATCGGCTCCTCGGCGAGGAGGTTTGCCCGGTCAGCGGCGTTTCGCAAAATCACGCCGATGTCTATCGTGAGGGACAAGTAGCTGACGGCGAGTTCTGCCTGTATCGGGATGCCGAGTCTCTCCCCCAGCTGCGCGTTGAGATTCTGTTTGAAGTGTGCGTCATAAGCCGCCCGGACGCTGCGCGGTTTTTCATCGTCTGTTCTGGGCATAACTTCTCCCTCGTGCGTCTCTTTACTTCTTCTATAGTATAGCAGCCTTTCTGCTTTTTTGTCAAGGCTTTTTTTCCCTCACTTACCCTCCATTTTTTTTGAGAGTCGTCTGTGTGTGATATCGTTAGGTTTGTGTGTGAGAAATGAGAATGCGGGCGTGCTCTTAAACTTGATTGTATTCAGCGTGTGTGTTAGAATCTTTTTATTCAGATAGCAGAAGTGCTTGAAACAGATCACAAGAGATAAAAGAGGAGTAAATAAAAGATGCTGGAACTACATATCCCAGAATATGTTGTATTTGCCGTGGTTAGTGGTTTTGCGTTAGTCTCGGTGCTGGTTGCGCAAGCCGAAGCGAACAGGTCTTCAAGCAGTGAAGCGTTGCTTGCCCCGGGTGCCGAACTTGAGGCAGTGTTTAGCGACGCACATTTCACAGAGGGGGCGGCAGTCGCCCCAGACGGTACAGTCTATTTCAGCGACATTACGTTCACGGATCAGGCGGATATGCAGGCCGGCCATATCTGGAGACACGATGCGGAGACAGGCGAGACGACAGTTTTTCGTTCGCCGAGCGGGATGTCCAACGGCATGAAGTTTGACGCAGAGGGCCGTCTTGTTGTAGCAGAGGGTGCGGATTTCGGAGGTCGCCGCGTCATTCGGACAGATATGAAGAGCGGCAAAAGTGAAATCATCGCCGGTTTATATGAAGGGAGACCTTTCAATTCGCCTAATGATCTGACGATTGATGCACAGGGGCGCGTCTATTTTACAGATCCGCGCTATGCAGGGCACGAGCCCGTCGAACAGCCGATTATGGGTGTCTATCGTATCGATACTGACGGCTCTGTGCGTCTCATCGTTACAGATGCTGGAAAACCGAACGGCATCGCGGTTTCACCGGATCAGCGTACTCTTTACGTGGTTTGCCACGACAACGGCGCGATGGGGAATCTGCCTGATGGCATGACACCGAACAGAGGACGGATGGCACTGCTCGCATACGATTTGTCGCCCGAAGGTACTGCTACCTTCCGCGAAACCGTGGTTGATTATGCACCACAGGATGGACCCGACGGTATGGTTGTTGATTCAGACGGGAATCTCTACGTCGCTGTACGCGATCAGAACCGGCCGGGGGTTTACATCTACTCGCCTGATGGTAAAGAATTGGCCTATATCCGGACTCCTGCCTTGCCGACTAATGTGGCGTTTGGTCGTGGTAAATCACGCGGGGCGCTATATATCACAGCCGGACATAGCCTCTATCGGATTGGAGTGACGACAGAGGGATATCAGCTGCCAGCGAGATAGCAGCCTTAAATATCAGGATGCAGTGTGTGCCACGTTGTGGCTTGTTCGTAGGCGTGACCCACCTGACATAAGCTCCGTTCTGACAAAGGCTTTCCGACAAATTGGATGCTGAGCGGTAACCCTTCGCTGTTCATGCCACATGGTACGGATAGCGTGGGTGCCCCGTTGTAGTCAAACGGCACGGTGAAGCGTTGGAATTTGGGTGGCCGGTCTTCATGCGCGCCGTAAAGTTTCTCTGGTGTAACGCGGTGCGGTGGGGCAGACATAGAGGGACATACGAGGACATCAATGTCGGCGAACACCTTTTTCAGATTCCCTGTGCAGGCGGTTCTCAATTTATTGGCTTTGGCATATTCCGCGCCTGTGACGTTCGCGCCCATATCAAGCCAACCTCGGAACCATGGGCCGTAAGCGTCACGTTGAGCTGGATAAGTCGCCTCGTGTGCTGCCACTGCTTCAGCGGTACACAACGTCGGCCATGCGGAGACGTACTCATCCATGTCGGGCAGTTGAACTTCAACGATTTCTGCATTTTGTGCTGCGAGGACTTCCACGCCGGCGAGGACTGATTCAGCGAGCTCCGGGTCGATGTCTTCAGTGGCATAATTTTTGTCGAATCCGATGCGGATGTCTCGGATACCATCTCCTATTCCATCAAGCATCTGGGGCACCGGGTCCGGCAGGGAAGTCGGGTCATTTGGGTCAAAACCGGCAATCGTCTCAAATAGCACTGCAGCGTCAGCGACACTACGTGTCATGGGGCCGACGTGGTCAAGGGATTCAGCAAGCGGTAGCACGCCGTGGCGACTGACCCTGCCCCACGTCGGTTTCAATCCGACTGTCCCACACGCCGCGGCAGGGAAACGGATAGAACCGCCGGTATCACTGCCGAGTGAACCGAAGCAGAGCCCGGCTGCCGTTGCGACACCGGAGCCGCTTGATGATGAACCGGTCCAGCGTTCGGGATTCCACGGGTTCTTCGGAATCTCAAATTCCGGGTTGTAGCCGCCCATTGCGCCTTCGGTTAGATTGAGTTTGCCAAGTAACACGGCACCTGCTGCTTCAAGTCTCGCGACAACGGTGCTATCAAATTCAGGCACGTGGTCTGTGAGTACTTTCGCCCCACCCATTGTGCGGACATCCTTGGTGAAACAGAGGTCCTTGACAGCGATAGGGATGCCGTGAAGCGATCCCCGGTAGTGGCCCGCACTAATCTCTGTCTCGGCTTTGTGGGCGGCAGTTATGGCGTGCTCTGTCATAACCGTTGCATAACTTTTCAATCGGCCGTCAAGTTCGGCAATGCGTTGAAGCATCGTGTATGTAACCGCGACTGGCGATAACTGTTTAGAGGCGATCTGCTCGGCAATTTCAGTGATTGTTTTGAAATGAAGGGGCGTTTCGGGCATGTGCTTTTCCTGATTCCTGGGATGTCTCAATTCGCAGCTGCTGGGCGGCTCCGTCCTAATAGGTCGAGCAGCCGATCACTGGCATTTTGGAGCGCGTCTTCTGGCACGGGTACACTATTGCAGAGGCTAAACCGCCAATATGCCCAGTATGCGGCGTACTGTGATTGCAAAATATAGCGGGTTTGATTGGAGCGGTTGGGCGCACCGCGATGCCAGCACTGCGGGTCTTGTAGATAGATGTCGCCTGCCTTGCAGAAAACAGAGACTGGTTTATTCCCTTCAAATTCAGGGTTTTGGGTGTCGTTGGGATGTCTACCTGAGTAATGGCTGCCACGCACGTACTGCGTCGGCCCCTGTTCGATTGAATCAATATCATTCAATGCCATCTGAACGGTGAACCACATGACCGGCATCCGCAGGCGCGGATCATGGCGTGGCATCTCATCCGTGACAGGGAAATGAACCGAGCCGTCCACATGCCACCGGTCGATCGAGAGCCCGGGCAAATTCCGTAGCACATTTTGCCCACAAAACTTACAATCCTTGCCGACGATCGCCTCGGCTAAGCTAAGGATCGGCTCGCGGAGCAGCATATCCCGGAAAATCGGGTCGAGTTCAATCGTGTTCCGCAAAATGAACGGAAGGTGTTCACCGGAGTCGCTATGTGCCCCCATCTGGATGTATCTCACATCGGCGAGGTCCGGATTGGTTCTTTCAGCTAGGTGCGGATCCGCGAAGAATTCATCGGTTTTCTGGCGGAGTGCTGTAACCTCTTCATCAGTCAGCACCCCCGGAATATGGACGAACCCGTCGCGGAAAAATTGTTGGGCGATCTGCGCGGTTTTCTCCGTGCTGAAGGGTTCACCCTTGAGAATTGCAGTGTGAGGCATGTTTTGTTCCTCCTCTGTTCCCATTGAATCGCTGATAGTTCCTGACCCGATTTGTTTTTTCTGTGGAAACAGTCCTTTCCTATACGATTCAGAAACTTGCTTATATTTACACTATCTAGCAGAATTATAGTAAACTCCCTAGAAGGCAGGCAAACGTTAGTTTGAATCTCGGTTAAATTTTGATATTAGAAAATTCACTGCGTCCGATGTTAAATTTGGAATCTCTGTGACTATTTCTTTTCGTCCGAGTTTGGAAAAAGACGGTTGATGTTCACGTAGTCTACGAACACAAGAGATATCAGCGTCAAGGTGAGGTCTGATTCGTTCTAAGGCACGTTTGTAACTCGGTAGAGTAGGATGCCAGTTAGGCTCGCCCAGCACCTTTTCCATGTAGTAAAAAGCGAAGTAGCAAGCAACTCCCTCTTCAAAATTAGTGGCATGATTTCCACCGGTCGGTGCGAGCAAATGGACTGTTTCATGGGCTAGTTGATAGTATGCTTGCGAAGTGTTTTTAGCAGCACCAGCACATAGGTTAAGTCGAATAATGATCTGCGAATCATTTATATGCCAAATATACGGAATATCAGAAGTAAATTCTATACCCAGGATGGTGTACGAAGTATCCCGGGGACCGAATAATCTTTCAGCCTTGTCAAGCATATCCCCTAGACGAGAAGCTAATGTATAGGTGTATCTGCAGTCATTGGGCAGACGTTCTGCAACCAGCAGCTCATTATTGATCTTAATATCTTGCATGATTTGTTCCTTTTATAGTAGATTTTAGAATGACTGATATATTTGAAGAATGTCCTCAAGAGGCTTGTCAGCATGATATTCTCGAAGCCGTTTGAGATTTGCAAAGTCATGTTCAATTAGATTCAAATCCCGCGGATACGGCAGCAGAAATAGCAATGTTGCGAAAACAGTTTAACACTTTTGAAGAAAAATGTCACTGTATTTTTCTAACTCACTATAGTTCCTGATCTGATTCGTTTTTTCTGTGGGAACAGTCCTTTCCTATAAGATTCAGAAACTTGCTTATATTTACACTATCCGGTCAAATTGATAAGTTCTCATTCTATTCATATCGTCCCATGTAATTGCTTTCCATATAAGTCTTTCGTCCGTCGAATACAAATAAAAATTGTACACCCGCACTTGATAATGCTGAAATTTATTCAGCAATAATGCCATAAAGGGCAGCTACCCCTCGATCCAGTTTATCCTCAAGGACAGACACGTCGGCATTTAAATCCGCTCGTTTCGCGGAGAGAATCTCATCAACCAACGTAACAATCGGTACTTGTTGCTGAGGTGAGACATCAGGAACCGGGAGTTGCTTCCAGTCGTCAGGGTAGAGAGAGATGTTGCTCCGCCGATTCGCTCTCAGGAAATTATGGGCGAAATTGGAATTCATCACGCCAAGCAAGAACTTCACGGAGAATCGACGGCTTGTTTTCTCAAGTTCTTCGCGTTGTGGCAAATCTGAACGTTGGGGAGTTTCATCTTGATAACGGGTGCGTTGTTTTATCGACTTATTCCGAACGCCTGCTAAGTGATGCCAAAGAATGAATCCAATACTATTCGCTGTGAAAATGAGGTTCTGGTCATCATAACAAGCCTTTGGGTCCGGGCCAGGGTTCCGCGGGGCTAGAATGTTTTCATCAACTTCATAGAGCTCAGGGAAATTTACTGAATTAAATAGGCTAGGTGCTCGTTCAGTTCCCCACTCTAGCCATTTGTGTGTAACAGGAATCCATCTTCCAAGATGCTTTCCTTCTACAAACGGCTTCGGATGCAACTCGTCCCTAGTGTCTGAAACTACATCTTTCTCCTTAAATGCACCTCGTGCTCTTCTTGAGTGTGCATGAACGCTCATCCCTGTTGTAATATAACAAATTTTATCAAGTGTCACCGTTTGAATGGAGAATTGTTCAGCCCCGGTGTCTTCTGGAAAAAAGACGCGAGAGGTGAGGGACCGTTGTTCGTTCGTTGGTAAGGACGTAACGTCTCCGAACTCAAGTGCATGCACGCGGCGGTTAGGTTGATGGCGGTTTCCATCTGTCCGTTGAAACAGATAGATGAGGTTTTTCACAGCAGCGTCAAAGATTTGAAGATTGCTAAGAAAGTCAAGCCGCAGGATGCGGCTATTTTTCAAAAACCAGTCATGAGATTTCTGTGCGTATTTTGCGTGGCAGTACGCATCCGAAACGATGAGCGTTGTAAAACCGCCGGGCTTGAGGAGTTTGTAACTCCGTTCAATGAACGGAATATACAGATCCCATTTACCGTAAAGCGTTTCATACTGATTGCTATCTCTAATTTGCTGACGTAACGTTTGTAGTCCTTCTGCGTCTGCCCGGACGTAGGGCGGGTTGCCGATGGTAATGTTAAAACCCTCTGCGAGCCCGAACATCCATTCTGGGTCGAAAAAGTCAGCAGAAGCGTTCTGATCGTAGGGGTCCCAGGCGGCGATTTCTTGGGCGGTGCTGCTCGGTAAACCGAGCACGTTGAGCAATTTGCCAATTTCGGCACGGAGGACGGCATCTCGTTCGCGATAGCGTGTTTTGGTACGCGGTGTGCGTGCTGTAAAGTGGCGACGGCGTACCGCTTCAAGTTCTTTCTCTTTTTTTATAATTTCTGGGGTACGGAGAGACAATTGACCTGTGATACCGAGGAGCGCGTTTGCGGAGACAAACTTGGTTTCTAGATTTGGGAGGGGACGCACGCCGCGGTTTTCGAGCGTGTCGTCGATTTTCTGATCGACAATGAGAGAGATGAAGCATCGAAGTTTGGCTATCTGTGCGGCAACCGGCTGGATATCTACGCCGTAGATGCAGTTTTCAATTAGGAAGAGTTTGCGGCCGTAGTCGAGCTCGTTCCGTTCGAACGCCTCATTGATATTGTTGATTTCCCCTTCAAGGTCGCGGATGGTGTTCTCTCTAACTGTGCTGTCGTCTATTGCCTCGGCTGCTTTGATGGTGTTTTCTACTCTGGCAATCTGTCGTTGTCTCCACCGGTCGTTGCGCGGGTCGAGTTTTGCGAGGATGAAAACGAGTTTATGCAGCACGCCCATTGGGAAGGCGCCCGAGCCGCAGGCAGGGTCGAGAATCTTGAGGGTATCGATGGCTCTTATCAGCTGCGTGGTTTCCTCGTCGTTAAATTGATGGGGTGCGTCGTTATAGGCGATTAGGTGTCGGAGTCTCTTTTCAATATCAGATGTCTCTGAGTCGGACATTGTCGTCTGCTGTGTCTCAAGTTCGGTTTTGAGGTAGGCAACGAGCGATTCGTTAACCATATAGTCGACGATTTCACGCGGTGTGTAGAAAGAGCCGGTCTGCTTGCGGGCGGTTACGCCGGTTTCGGGGTTGTAGGCAGCCAGCAGGTTTTCGAAGACTTTTCCGAGTAATTCAGGATCAAGCGCGATTTCCTCCTCGATCGGTGTGTTCTCGGTAATCGTAAATTTGTATCGGTGGAGGATTTCAATCAACCCGCTGACTTTGTAGCGCTTGCCTTTTGTATCGTAGAACTTGTTGAGGTCCACGTTCTTTTCTTCGGAAAAGAAAAGGAAATTGGGAACAGAGAGCGGATTGTCATCCCGGTCGGAGAAGCCGTCAACTCGTAGGACGTTTTTGGACTCTCCCTTGACTTTCTTATCGAGACACTCGAACAGCCCGCCATTAAGAAAAGGTATCTGCTCAAACAAGCGGAGTGCCTCGTCTGCATCGTTAAAATACGACTTATAGCGGTAGAGCGATGTGATATTGTAGTGTTGTCGTCCGTCGCCGCGGAATTTGCGGTTAGTGGGCTTTTCGGGAGTGTTCATCTCCTGATTAAGCGTCGCGAAGAAAAGGTTTTGGAGGATCGCCTTGTAATAGGTGCTCTCCTGCGGTTCGGTGTTAACAAGGATTTTCTCTATCTCTCTCTGCGTAAAGAGTGTATCTGGCACTAATCTCTTTTCCTTGATGAACCAGGCGAAAATCAAGCGTGTAATCAAGCGGATGACACTGGTGGCGTTTCGGATTCCACTATCTGCCCCGGCATCGTATGGAAATGTTACGTTCTCCACTGCCCAGAAATACCAGTGGGAGAGTTCGCGATAGAACTGTCTGTTTAGTTCTTGAATATCCAGTGTTTTTGTCCAGGCGCGATGCAGTTCAACAAAGTTGCTAAAACCGTGCACTCTGAATAATTCCTCGCACGACAGTTCAAACAGAATTTTGATGTGAGCCGGATGCGGTGCTTGGAAGTCGATATCCTTAATCAGCGTTACCTTTTCGAGTACATCTTTGGTGCCATCGCGTTTATGTAAACGCCGGTTGATGACGGCGAAGGTTAAGGTTTGTCCGTGCTGGAAGATTATCATAGCGGGCATCGGGGTGAGTTTGTTGATTTCGCGGGTGATGTTGGCGAGCTGTGTACGGGTGTAAGTGTTTGCCTGTAGCTTCAGCGCAAAGAATAGGTAGGACTCAATAATGGTGTTATCAATTTGTTGATTGTTGAAGGGGAGGCGTTTTTGAGTGCTTCCGGAGATTTCTTCTGCTGTCAGTTGGAACAGTAAATCGATTGATTCCCATTCATTTACGAGTGCCCGTTCCTTGTTGAGTTTACCAAACAGATCGAAATTGGAAATAAACGCTTCGGCGAGATTAGATTCAAAATCCACGGTTATTTCGCTTTGGTAGCCGAGTGTGTTAAGCAGGTTTCTGGCATTCCTGACTAGGGAGTGGTGGGGAAAATCTTTTAGTGCTTGTTCAATGTTTTTCATCGCGTGCAGTCTGTTCATTGAATCACCAGCCATGTAATAAGTTCAAAATCAGTTGTATTGCTAACCTGTTTTTGTTGCTTTAGCATCTTACCGCTGCGGCTTGATAAGAGGTTGCCGATGGCACGTTTTTGGTAGGTGCGCGTGATTGAGTTAACAGCTTTCTGGAGGAGGGCGTTGTAGTGCGTCATATTTTCTCCGTTGTGGGTGTGTTTGTCAAACAGGGTGCACAACTCTTCATACGGCTGCTTGACTCCTGCACAGAGTTGTCGGTACATCTCAAATATCTGTTTGGGTTGTGCAAAAGTAAAGCGTACGATGCCGTCGTCGCGAATGTAGACAAGAAAGTAGGGTTGCAAGGGGTTTATCTGTTCATTTCCGGTTGAATCACCTTTTTGACGCAAACAGAAAATGACACCTTTGGTTATGGTTTGATAATCGGGATGTGATGGTACAACGGCATAAAGTCCGAAAGGTGCATCTTCAAGGCGCTTGCGGTTGCTTTGAATATAATTCACCAAGTCGATACGGAATTCATCTAGGTTAAATTCATTGAGTACGACGTTTTCGCTGAAATCTTCGAGGTCTAGGACTTCATCTTTGAGTTTTAGTAGTTGCCGGTCTCGGTATTTGAGTTCATCTGTGAGGTGTTCCTGAATATTTTCTGGTTGTAGGAGGTTGTCGCCCTGGGTTGCGGCGATATCCACGAGTGCCATTCGTGCCTCGACGCGATTTTTGAGTTTGATGTAGCGGTTGAGGTCTGGTGTCGGCCAAAAGTTGACAAGTTTGACGTTGCGATTGATACTACCGATGCGGTCTATTCTGCCGAAGCGTTGAATGATACGGACTGGGTTCCAGTGAATGTCGTAGTTAATGAGATAATCACAGTCTTGCAAGTTTTGGCCTTCGGAAATGCAGTCTGTGCCAATCAAGAGGTCAATTTCGGCATCTTGTGGCATAGAATCTATCGCGGCGCGTTTTCTGGATTCTGGAGAGAAATTGGTTAGGATATGTTCAAATTTGCTACGGCCGAAAGTTGTTTTATTCCCGCTTGTGCCTCCGGATACCATTGCGGTATGAATTCCGAATTCTTCGGATGCCCATTGCTGTAAAGCGTCGTAAAGATAGGTGGCTGTATCCGCAAAAGCGGTAAAGATTAATACTTTACGATTTGGGTTGCCGTTCCGGTCAGTGGTAGGATTTTTTACCTTTTCAGCAATTAATTCCTGGAGTTTGGCGAGTTTTGCATCACGTTCAGGCGTAATGTCCTTTGCGTAAATATAAGGCAGCTCAAGTTGCTCCTGGTCACGGTTCAGGTCTGCTAACCACCTTTCGACGTCAAGGTGTGCCATTTTGAAGACCAGTTTTTTCCCTACCTGCATCGCTGCTTGTAACTCTTCGTCGTCAAGTTCCTCAATTTGAATCTCTTCCAGGCTAAGTTCAGAATTTTCATCTTGGAATTTTTGGAACCGTTCGATGCGTTTTTTTAGATCGTCAAGTTTTGCGATGGTTCGTTCCAACGTAATAGCAAAGGAGTGGACGGAACTTTCCAAGCGTTTAAGAAAGTTCACCTTCATCATGCCGATTAGGTAGTATTCCCGGTCGGTTTGTTTGAAATTTTTAATCTGTCCCAAATCATATTCGTCATAATATTCGGGCAGAATATATTTTGAAGGGTTGAATAGAGAAAGTTGGTAGTTGGAAATTTCTTCGTTTAATTCGTCGTAAGATAGGAACTGACGTTTCAGATCAATCTCGGAGTAGACAGAAACGGGCTTGGTTCGTTTGGGGAATCCGCCTAGTTTTTTTAGCGATTCGGGATAGTATTTTTCAATATGTTTTCGCGAACGCGCAATAGTCAATTCATCGAGCAGTATGAAAAAAGCGGAGCTGAGTTTTTCCAATAAATCTCGGGTGTGCCGTCTCTCTTTCTCTTTTGTCCAGTGTGTGAAAGTTCTTTGTGCATCTGCGAGCGTACTTTTCAGGCTATCGATACTTAACGATTCTCGAAAAGCATCATCTTGGTTTGCGGTAAGAAAAGAGATTTGATTCCGTAGTTCTTTCAAATCATTGTTGACAGGCGTTGCGGAAAGCAGCAGCACCTTGGTTTTGATACCGTTCTGGATAATATCTTCCATTAATCGCTGGTATCGGCTTTTGCTAATCAAGTTTCCGTCTTCGTCCCGTTTGCCCTGTGTATTGTTTCGAAAGTTGTGTGACTCGTCAATAACAACCAAGTCATAGTTTCCCCAATTGAGGGTTTCGAGATTAATGTTTCCGGAGTATCCACTATCCCGGCTGAGGTCTGTGTGGGATAGGACTGCGTATCTAAATCCGTCTTTGAGGAACAGGTTGAGCTCACTATTATTTTCTGCTTGATAAATCGTCCAATTGTCCCGGAGTTTTTTGGGGCATAACACCAGTACGTTCTGGTTGCGCAATTCAAAGTACTTGATGATTGCGAGAGCCTCAAAGGTTTTGCCGAGGCCGACACTATCAGCGATGATACAACCGTTGTGTCGAAGGATTTTGTTAATTGCGCCTTTTACTCCATCCTTTTGAAATTCAAACAGGTAATTCCAGATGTGTGTATCAGTGAGCTGCACATCCTCTGTGAGGAGTCCATCTTTTTCTTGCTGTTCTAGGAATTGCCCAAAAATGTGATAAAGCGTTTTATAATAAATGAACTCCGGGGCGTGGTTTTGATAGAGTTGTTCGAGGTATGATAAGACTTCCGCTTTAACATCCTCTACAAGTTCGTCGTTATCCCAGATGGTATCGAACCACATTTTGAGTGCGTGCCGGTCTCGGTTGCTGTCCACCTCCAAATTGAGTTCGATGTTATTGGCGTTTGAGCTGATTCCGAGTCCGCGTACGGTAAAATTGGAGCTACCGACTATTGCCTCCTCCACCCCGTTATTAGAGATATAGTACATCTTGCCGTGCATCAAATTAGAGTTTTGAATTGAGCGGATGTGAACCTTTTCTCGAATCCAGTCTGCGCATGCTTTTGCAATCCAATTCTGTTTTAACCGGTCGTCAAATTCTAAGCCTTCGTCCTCAATCTTAAACGCTTTTTTGTTGCTGGAGGCTGAATCGATCTGTTTGATAAAACGCGGTTCACCGTACAGGAACCGGAGTTCTTTAATGTCTGTGAGTTGTGTTCTGAGTGCCTGAAAAGCATAAATTGTGAAGTATGCGGAGACAATAGAGAGGGATGTTCCGTCTTCTATTTTGGATTTCAGAAAATCCCCAACGTTTCTCGCGCAGAAGTTATCTAGGATTCCGGATTCTTGGAAAGATGAGTTATGACTTGCCATAGGTTATTCGCAACCTTTCTGATAGTTTTAGGGTTTTAAGAGACGCAATCCGTTTTCGGTTAATAGATAATCCTTTTCGTAAGCAAGTTAGCAAATTTTATGAAATTCCCCCTTAAGACGTTATAAGATACCAAGTTTTGAAAAAATTTTCAAGAAAAAGCAGATGCGTTTTGTGGGGGGCTCCATTATCAATTAATTATATTTCACTCCAAATAATCCATCTCCGGTCGTAAGTTCCAGCGGTATGTATCGGCTGGTTGTGTGTTTCTTGCCCATGTGCTGAGAATTTGCGTGTCGATGCGTTTGGCTGTCATTTGCTGGACAATCAGGTCAAGGTTCCATCCGTCGAGTACTTTCTCTGTCAAATGTGTCAAGATTTCTCGGCATGCGGGTTCGTCTGCGAGGTCATTTAATTCGTGTGGGTCTTGCTTCAAGTTGAAAAGCTGCGGCGGCTGCCCGTGATAGTAATTTAACTTCCACTCGTCTTGTCGAATCATTCGTTGATAGCATGCTTGGTCGGTACAGTATTCAGAGAAGGCGATATTTTGCCAGTTTGTGTCCGTCTGACGTATAAGGGGGAGGGTACTTCGTCCGCGAGCATTCGGCAAAGGTGGCGTTCCGAGTGCATCGAGCATCGTCGCGTTCAAATCCAACGAGCTAATGACCTTGTCACATCGTTTTCCGTTGGGTAGAACGCCGGGCCAAGAGAGAATGGCAGGTACCTTTACCGAATGCTCATAGAATGTCTGTTTCCACCAGAGTCCGTGCTCGCCGAGCTGCTCGCCGTGGTCGGAGGTATAGAGAATTAGAGTGTTCTCATCGAGAGTGTTTTCTCGGAGTGCTGTTAGGATTTGCCCGATCATAAGATCCATGCGTGTGACCAATGCCCAATAGGCTGTGCGTGCGCGCAGGATTTCAGTTTTTGGGACTTCAACGATTCCACATTTTTGTCGCCACCATCGGAAGTGCGGATGCAATTTCCGTGAAAAAGGTTCTGGATTTTGTGGCATCGTCATCCGTCCGTGATAAATTTGATAATCCGCTTGGCGTGCGACGAAGGGTTGGTGCGGTAGCATAAACCCGACGGAAATTGAGAAGGGTGTGTCCAATAAGCCTACGCGTTTTTGAACTCCGAGTCGGTTGAGATACTTCACCGTTGCGGCTGTCACATCTTCGTCGTGGACCTGATATGCACTTTGTCCTGCGCCGGATTTTTGGAGACTGATGCGTGCTGGGCCGGCTGTTCCGGAGAGTTCGCCGTGGTCAACGCCTCTACCGCCTGGGTGATTCGGGCCGTGGTCGCCGACGAGCCGTTCGGTGTAGCCGTGCAGCTGATCTGGGCCGAGGGCGTGCATTCGTCCAATCAGCACAGGTTGATAGCCTGCAGCCCCCATCGCGTGGGCAAACGTCGGAATTCCGGAATCCAAGATGTGGCTGTTCGTCCATACGCCGTTTTCATAGGGGTATCGCCCGGTTAACATGGACATGCGCGATGGTACACAAATTGGTGAAGGACAATAGACGTTTTCAAACACGATGCCTTCGGAGGCAAGCTTATCAAGATGCGGGGTTTGGACAAGCGGATCTCCGTAACATCCTGTTACATAAGGGTTGTGCTGGTCAGAATGAATGTATAATAGATTGGGCATTGAATTTCGCATTTCAGTCTCCTTGGTAAGCCTCTCTGGATTTCTATTATACATAAGTGAGGTTTTTTGTCAAGAGAATATGGATTTTCATGATAGACTTGACAGTAAATGTGATGTGTTGTATCATGAATAACATGAATAGCATGAATAGCATGAATAGCATGAAAACGAATGCGATCGGAATCTTGCGGTAAAATCAAAAAAACCTCAAAATTTACGGATACAAAGGTGGAACCAAAAATGAAACATGTATTTCGTATGCTATTTCTGCTGCTTGTTTTTGTTTTTCAATCACAAGCAGAAGAGGTATTAGTCCCAGACCCACAATTACGTAGCGTTATCAGAGAAACGCTCGAACTGTCTGACGACACCATTTTGACGGACTCTCATCTTCAGTCGCTAACCAATTTAGACAAGTGGGAGGCAGGTGTCCGAGACTTAACGGGTCTTGAACATGCTACCGAATTGAAATACTTGTCGCTCCAGCGGAGTTTTATACAGAATTTATCACCGGTGTCGGGCTTGATACAACTCAAAGGTCTGTATCTGGGTGGGAATGAAATCACAGACGTTAGTCCACTTAGCGGTCTTATCAATCTTGAGGCACTACATCTATGGGGCAACCAAATCAGAGATTTTGCACCACTTGCGAGTCTTGTGAATCTTAGAGAACTACATATAAGCAGTAATTTGGGGTATGACATTAGTCCGCTTGCGCATCTAAATATCACTGATTTTCAATATGAAATATTTTGTGAGATTCATAGCTCTCTTGTATCGGAGCGAGTCGAGAATCGCGATTATCCATCAGTTTTTGCTGCATGGGCAAACATTATCAACATGCCCACGCTATCGGATGCAGACCGGTTAGCGTATCACGATCTATATATGTGTTGTCCCCTGTTTGGCTTACGCTTTGTTGAGACTCTGGGCGGCATCCAATTGGTTGGGGATATTTCGGAGGCAATAAAGCAACGCGAAGCATTACAAGAACAAAACCCGAATCTCATAATGCTTGTTGGTATCCCATATTTTAGTGGTGTAGGGGTGGGTGGTTATCCAGAAGATTGGGCTAATTGGCTGCGCGACGACAATGGTAAAATAGTGATTGACCCATTTTGGCAAGAAGCACTACTCGATTTCACGTTACCCGAAACACAAGCATGGGCAATAGCACATGCAGCAGCTGTCGCACAATGCGGGCTTTTTGATGGAATCTTTTTAGACCACTGGAATGAGGACAGTAGACTTTACCCATACCGAAGCGTAGAAGTCGAACACACAGCAAGGGACGCTATACTACAAGGGATACGCGCTGAAGTTGGCGATGAATTTCTGATTATGGTGAACACCAACGAAGCGAAGATCCCAAGGTGGGCATCGTATGTCAATGGCACTTTCATGGAAGCATTGCCAAATATATCAACGGAATTCAACGAGTTTCAGGGCCGTGGCTATACGCGCGATGGGCTTCTTGAAATCGAAAGCACGCTCATTTGGTCAGAAGAAAACTTGCGTGAACCCCGGATCAACGGACTGGAAGGGTGGGGTCTGATTGAAGAACCGCCGGATTCGCCGCGCAACCGGCAATGGATGCGTCTGTTCACCACGCTCAGCCTGACACATTCAGATGGTTATGTGTTGTATGTGCTCGGGAGCGGGAGTTTAGAACATGAGCATCCCTGGGACAATGCGTTTTTGTCAGCAACTTACGGGCATGTGAATCAAGTATCCCATGTCCATGACCATGACCATTATTGGTATGATTTTTGGGATGCCGAGCTCGGTAAACCGATTAGCGGAAAGGCACAACGCTATGACAACCGTGATGGTGTATTCATCCGGGAGTACACCAACGGCTGGGCTGTCTATAACCGGAGCGGCAAAGAACAACAGATCCAACTTCCAGAGAAAGTGTCGGGAGTTGCAAGCGATGTAGTAGGCACACAGCATGTGCTTGCTGATTTAGATGGGGAAATTTACCTGAAAGTCAAAGTTGTTGTTGCGGATCTCAATGGTGACGGCATTGTCAGTATCTTGGATTTAGTGATTGTGGCGAATAACTTAGGGGAGACAAGTCCTGATCTCAATGGCGACGGCGTGGTGAATATTCTTGATCTTGTGCTTGTCGCGAACGCTTTCTAATGGGAACTAAAAAGACTTCAGATATCCATCTAACCCTTAGGGCAAGCAGGAGCGTCACATTGTGGACACTCAAAGACAAAGCAGGGAATATTACGGGTGGAAAGCTGTCATCCGAGGCGAGTGCGAGCGGAAAAGAGAAACTCTATCAGCAATTTCTCTATATGTTCGAACTGATGTTGACCGAGAAACCAGAAATAATGAATTCTATCAAAACCCTTGGGTTAAAATCAGGAGTGTAAGAGCATAACAAGCGAAATAATAGTTTAATTTTAGGGAGGGGATTCCAATGGACACTATGAATGGGTTTGTCAATGGCCAGTCAAATAAAATATCAGCGCATCCGTTTCCATCGAGGTGTCCGGAGGTTGACATCGTTGAAAGTGCTGAGTGCATCACGGAAGTGGATTGTCCGGAATTGCAATGGTGGTTCACAGTTCCACAGATGGGCGAACCTTACTTTTGGGCAGGGTACGACGCAGAAACGAAGCAACTGGCTGAGGTAACAGAGATAATTCCTGTTTTGCCTGCAACTATACGAGGTTTTGATTGTGTTGAGCTGCGGGTAAAGCGCTGGACGGCACAAGATGACAGTCCGGCTGGCCCGGATTTGATGTACGCCACATTAGATGCAGACACAGCAAAGTGGATTGCGATTGTCAACATGTTAGATGGCAGAAAGATTTTTGACACAGTCGGAGATAATTATTTTGAATCGGATTGGGGTGGCGCGACGAGTCGGCGCATCGTTGACGATGGACGTTACCAGCGGCAGCCCGACGGGACATATAAAATTGGCGATGGAGAAGGCAGCGGTGCTGGCACATATAACGTAACCATCGGTGAAAACACCTTCCACTGTCTCCGCGTTTTAGATATTGATACTTCCGAACCGGAGCATGGTGGGCTCAATGAGGTGTTTATTGAGAAAGGCGGACGCACCGTCTTGCACAGACGTTACCATGGACGATACGTTCTAGAACCCGATTTAGTGGAGAAATTGCCTAATAATCGTCGAATTGTGGTTAATGATAAAATCTATGTGCATGCCGATTTTTCGGGTAAGGCACACGATGATATTACGCAGACAGCGTTGGGGTAACCTGCTCGCTGTTCAGGCACTATGGAACGGACAGAGTAAGATAACTGGCAGCACAATGTCATAAGGTGTCATAAGGCAATCAGTTCAGTTTTATGTCGGGACATGCTATGGCTTTTCAATTTCAGGATTCAATGGTAGATGAATATCTTTCGCAAGGGTATTTAGTTTTTCGAGGGATTGTTCCGCCAAGCTTGCTCACAGATTTGCGCCGTGAGGCAGAGAAAGCGAGAGACTTAGCGCATGCGCTTAGCGGACCTCAAACGCAGCGAATTCAGCCGTTATCAAACTATGCTGAGGAGTTAAATCTGCAGCCTTTTTATGACTATACCGAACTGCCTGAGCTTCGTGATGCAATTCAACGTTTGCTCGGTGCCAATTACACGCATGGGCATGTTGATATTATGGGGCTGCTCGTTGAGCCGCTTGAGCATCCATGGCATATCGGTTGGCATCGAGATGGTGTTGTTGAAGTGCCGCCCGAAGCACGGGATGAGAGTGTCACTGCAAAGTTGGCAGAAGTCTGGTACGATTTACGGCACTTCAATCAAGTAAACTGTGCGATTTATGCGGATTCCTGCACGTGGTTTGTCCCCGGCAGCCATCTGCGACAATGGGATGTGGGTGGGGAACGGCAGACAACAGGCGACGCGAAACTACGAAGACCTGCCGAAGGGATGTCTGACGTTGAAATGGAGCGGTTGTGTCTTGAACATTGCCGGCAATTTCCTGGTGCGGTTCAGGTGCATCTCGGTCCGGGGGATTTCATGGTGTATAGAAACCTTGCGTGGCATACCGGAAATTACATCCCCTATCAACCGCGTGCAACGATTCACGATGTTGTTCGGTATGAAGGGAAAAAGGATTGGACAGATTGGCAGCAGACAAAGTTGGAAGCGGTTAAACGCATGAAAGAGAGATGAGATGTCTCGGGCCCTGGGGGAGGCCTCCTCACCCGAGTCAAAGTGTCTAAAGTTTTTTTGGTAAAAGATGAATGCTTGGCGATGAGGTTAGAGGTTAACGGATAATGAGAGCAAGTCACTTATCGGTTGGATATGTTACGGTGATTGTGTTAGTGGTGTTACATCTGCTGCCGGTCTGGGGTTTCAAGTATTTTCCGACTCAAGATGGGGCGAGTCATATTTATAACGCCTATGTGCTGAAGGAGTACCACAAGCACGAAAACTACCGGTTACGGGAAGTTTATGAACTAAATCCGACCTTCTTCCCGAATTGGACCTCGCATGCGCTGCTAGTCGTACTGCTGTATGTCTTCCCCCCGCTTGTCTGCGAAAAGATAGTGCTGACTCTCTGTATTGGGCTTCTACCGTTTGCACTCTTCTATTTTCTCAAGGGTGTTCAGAAGAGGAACCTGGTTTTTGGTCTTCTTGGGTTTATGTATGCTTACAACTACCTGCTTCACATGGGTTTCTACAATTTTGTTCTCAGCATGTCTCTGTTTTTCTTCACTCTTGGCTATTGGTGGAGAGTTAAAGATAAGCTGCGGGTGGCAAACATTGTGTGGCTCTATCTCTTATTGTTGGCGACTTACTTCACGCACTACCACTCCTATGCGCTGCTTCTTGTATCGCTGACGTTCTTCGCACTCTTTTCATCGGTTTTCGATGTGCTGTACGGTGTATGGGGTTCTAAGGAAACATCACAGCCGCTGATGCATCGCTTCAAGGCGGGCGTGACAAAGCTCAAACCGGCGTTGACTTTCCTCGGTACGCTTGTGCCTGCGTACTTTATTTTGTTCTCCTACTATCTCTACCTTGCGGATAGCCATGGCGGTGATAGTAGTCATAAAGGCTTTGAATGGCTGATGGACTATTTCTTTGGTATGAAATCGCTTGTCGCGTTTCGGGATGAGCACGTGTTGATTGGGCGGTTGCTGCTTGTATTTTTTGCGGTTGCCTTCTTGCTCACAGTGATTCACCGGATTCGGGATTACTATCAAATAGAATCGGAGCGAGGTGGTGTGCGTCTCTGGGTGTGCGTTGTGCGCCCAATGGATGGGTTTCTGATTATGGCAGTGCTCACCACCGTGATGTATTTTATAGCCCCGTGGTCTGGTTACAGCGGGGGTTGGATAAATGATCGGTTTCATTTATATATCTTCATGATGTTGCTTCCGTTCTTTGCGGTTAATCTGCATCGTTACATAAACTATGGAGTAGCAGGGGTCATCATTGCGCTATCCTTGTGGCATCTCGGTTACAATGTTCACACCTACGCATTACTGAATAGAGACATAGCGAATGCTCTGACATCGGACGGTCTGTATAAGAGAGATACGATTCTCACGAGTGAACCGGGGGAATGGGGTGGGTTCTCGGATTCGCTCGGTTTTGAGCCGAAGTACGTTGAGCCGTTCGGGCATATTGAGTGTCTGCTCGCGTTAAAAATGGGTATAGGCTATCTTGACAACTATGAGGCGGATACCGACCATTTTCCGCTGCGCTACAAGCAAAAAGAACTTCCAGCTGACTTTGCGATTATATGGCGGACAGAATATGACGATGTCGCGGGTTTAGAGCAAGAGTATGAGCTTATCCATTCCAATGACTATAACCGCCTCTATCGTCGTAGGCGTGCAGCACCGAACCTTGAAATGTGGGGCGGGCGGACCGCCATCACATTTGATATGCAACCGGATGATGGAGAGCTCGCAACAGGGCACATCGCTGTGTCTGCAGATACGGTTTACACCGACGGTGGATACGGTTGGCTGGTCGAATCAGAACGAGATGACTTTATAGGTGATGCGGCAGTTGAACAGCCTTATCAGGATAGTATCCTTGGAAAAGCAGATGGTGTGTTTAGAGTAGCACTGCCCAATGGTACATATAAAGTAACCGTCCATTTGAGTGCTGTGGAATCAGAACCGCTGGAGCTCAATCTTATTGCGAACCGGGCGCAGCAGATTAAGCGGCTGCGGCTTCCTATTGGAAACGAGAGGGTTGATAGGCATTACACTATCACGATTAGCGATGAACATCTAACCCAGGTGATATATACCCGCGGGAAAGGCGAGTATAAACGTTGGGGTTGGTGTGGGTTTACTGTTCAATCCATCGATGGCGGGCCGCGCTTGCGTATTCCGGAATAAACCGAGAAACGTTAGCATTGTATCGTGGGCTGGTAAACCGGGGTGTCGGCGATTGCGGCGAGAAACACCGTGATTGGATGTATCTGGTGCGGTAGTTTGCCTCATCTATCTGCTTAGGCGCTTCACTTCTGATAATAAAGTATAGCAGCCTCTCTATTATTTTGTCAAGACAACCTTCACGTTTTGCCTCGCAGGGCGGCCTCGGTGCTTCTCTGAAAGCAAAAAAAACCAGGGGCAGCCATATGAGGGTGGCTGCCCCTGGTTTAGGTTAGTTTAGTTTAGTTTAACTTAGCATTCACAGCGTTTATTCTTCCGATTTGAGCGTTGCCCAGCGTTCTGTGAGTTTTCCGTCTGCACTCAGATACCCTCTCAACCGCGTCTTCTGCTACGTGTCGGTGTGGTTGTCAGCTGCCTCCAGCTGCCGCACGAGTTCCGCGCGCACCTCCGCAGATAAATTCTGAATCTCCGCCGGCGACAAACTCTGAAATGCCTTGACGCGCTCCTCGGGACTCAGGCGTGCCAACATATCGGCCCGTTCTGCCGCGGGTAGACTCGCTAACATATCGGCCCGGTCTGCCGCAGATAACCTTGCTAACATGTCCGCACGTTCTGCGGCGGGTAAACTCGCCAACATATCGGCCCGGTCTGCCGCAGATAACCTTGCTAACATGTCCGCACGTTCTGCGGCGGGTAAACTCGCCAACATATCGGCCCGGTCTGCCGCAGATAACCTTGCTAACATGTCCGCACGTTCTGCGGCGGGTAAACTCGCCAACATATCGGCCCGGTCTGCCGCAGATAACCTTGCTAACATGTCCGCCCGGTCTTCAGCAGGCAGCCGTGCGAGCAGATCCGCCCGGTCTTGAGGACTCAAGCGGGCGAGCATGTCCGCACGCTCCTCCGATGTCAGCGCCGACAGCAGCTTCGGACCTAAAGTCGTCGCAACTTCGCGAAGACGACTCTGAAAGAAATCTTGACGGCCTTCCATTTCACAAACCTCCTCCGTGACTTCCGGCTGCAAATACAACGCGGAGTCAAAATATAACGTATTCTCTTCTGTTATCACCCGCCGCAGGAACGCACGAAACTGTTTCTGCGACGACGCAAACAGCAGCAACCAATAATTCGGCTCAACCAGTGCCACTTCATTGCAAACCAACAGATGCACCGGCACGCCATCCATCAACCGATAATGCCCCGCCGCCAACGGCTCCCACGGCTCCCCAAAAGGTGGGCGGGAGAGCAGCGCCCGCGGCTTCCGAGACGATACTATCGTCAGGGTTAACTCGGTTGCAGGCACCTGCTTATCTGCCAGATAACCACGCGCACGCATACAAATCCGGTGATACGCCGATTCATTCAACGGGTCGTTTTGTCCTTTGAATTCAAACAGATTATGCGTGCGTAAGTAAGAGAGCAGCGGGTTGGCACGCACTCTCGCGCGGGCTGCGGCGCTTTCGAGGAGAGCGAGTGCATCTATACGCTGCGGCAACCGGTTCACTTCTATCTCTGTCTGGATAGAGGCACCCAGCCCAGAGAAGGGTAGGGCGAGGAACTCTTTGAAGAAAGGGTCCCAGAGTTTCCGTTTGCTTTGTGTTTCTTTAGATGTCTCCGGCACTGTCGTTTGCCTCATCTATCTGCTTAGACGCTCCACTTCTCATAATAAAGTATAGCAGCCTTTCTGCTTTTTTGTCAAGGCCGTCTCCAGATTTGGCTTCTCAAGGTGGCCTCGGTGCTTCTCTCTATCCAAAGCAAAAAAATAGGGGCAACCACTTGTGAGGGTGGCTGCCCCTGGTTTGGGTTAGGTGAGTTTAGCATTCACAGCGTTTATTCTTCCGATTTGAGCGTTGCCCAGCGTTCTGTGAGTTTCCCATCTGCACTCAGATGCCCTTTCAAGCGGGTTGTCTGCAGCGTCTGCTGCACACCTGCGTTGGAGACATCTTCAATGCGGTAGTAATACACCACATTCGGTTTGGCAGACGTATCCGTCCAACTATAGTCGTTGCGTTCGCCAGTGGTGCCGGCCCCTGCAATCAACTCGGAGTTTATCTTTGTGAAGGTGCCGTTGCGCGCATCGCTCCGCAGCAGGTTGAATCCTGCGTTGTTCAACTCGGATTCGGTTGCCCAACTGATGACGATAGCGCCTTCTACGCGTTTCGCGGTGAAGGCAGAGAGCGCCACGGGCAGCGGGCCGCCGCCCCGATAGCCGGGAGTGCCTTCATCCTCGGCATTGCCGTAGAAGGTGTCGCGCTGCGCCTCGTTCAAAGAGGTGTTGGCGGCTAGCACCCAACCCGCTTCGGTGGTGCCGTCTTCGGCAACTGCGCCGGTGGCGCGGCTAGCGCTGCCGTAGCGGCGGATGATGGAGCTGCGCCCGTCTTCAAGCATTGGCAGCTCCCACGCAGGTTCTTCCCCTCGCCCGACATAGTTGCCAACCGTATCCACCACGGGCTTGACACCAGAGGCTTCTTTGCCATATAACGTCAACTTGAAGGCGGTGGTGGCTAGCACCGGCGAACGCCGTTCCAAGTCCAGTTTATCGCGATAAGCACTCTCACGCCGCAGGTTGATGACACGTGCATCAGGGAAGTGGCCAGAGGTGCGCCCGGTGTCTGTCACGATGAGCAGCGTCTGGTTCGGGGGGATTATCTTACCGCCTACGAATTTGAGCGTCACATCTGGGCGAACGGCGGTGTCGGTGGTGGCATCTTGTTGGATGCGGAGCGTCCAGTCGTTCAGATTCACCGCTTCGGTTAGAGAACTATTGTGCAGCTCTATCCACTGCGGCAGCCGGTTGTCTGTGTCGAACATAATCTCGCTGATGGAGACTTGGCCCGCGGCGGATTTATCTTTCACTACACCGTTCTGATACCCGGGGGTACCGCCATACGCGTCTGCGTTCGGGGTATCGCGATCCCAGCCTATGCCGGTGAAACCGCGTTTGCTCCACGCGTTTTCCGCGAAGTTGTTCTCATTGTCGCGCTGATACACTGACCCTTCCTTGAACGCCTCATCTATATCCTTAAAGATGTCCTTGTCGGGATCCGGTGTCGCCTGCAGTGGCCAAACCTCCGTATTGTAGTTCTGAGAATCATGCGTCCCTACAAACGGAACGAAAACAGCACCTGCCGCATCTTCTATGTGAATCGGCTTATTCTCTTTATCTTTCCCATTCCGCAGCAGCAACAAGAACTTACCGTCTGCGGGAAGGTTGAGGCCGGATACAACTACGTATTGGTGCGTCGCACCATGCTGCACCTCATCCGCATCGTCCACACCCAGATTGTTCCCACCAGCGAGAAAGTTTCCTTCGGGATTGCTGTTCGCAACGAGTAACACACCCCCGCCGGCAATACTCTTATCAGGCAGCGTCACAAGCACCTTCTCGGTGCGCGCAGACGCATCGCCTGTCACAAGCGTGAGCTCCCACTCTTTGATACTGACGGCGGCATCCGTGTCGTTTCGCAGCTCTATCCAATCTAGGCTGTCAGACGTGTGATTCCCTACTTCGTTGATGACAATCTTTCGACCTTCGAAACTCGTCCGGTCTCCGGCGGCGATACGCTGAGACGGGGTCGAACCAGGGGTGCCGATACGCTGCCCACCGAGGTTTATGCTCGGCGCAGAGGACGCTTGCCAGTTATCGGAACGGTTACCGTCTTCGACTTCAGCCTTGGCAAAATCTATGCTCCTATACATCGAAACCAGAGACGCAGACGCGGCTTCATCAGTTGCCACGGTGCGCCCACCTCCACCGGGCACCTCCCAGTAGCCCAGCCCTAGATTGCTTATGCTATCTATCACCAGATACGGAGTCTCTCCTATTGTCACTTCCGCACGATTCACCAGGTCGCCTGTCGTAAAATACAACGCCCAATCGTCCGCTACGGCAGTGGCGGCAACCGCTTTTACTGCATACAGCTCTAGCCACTGGCCAGACGACGACGGCGTTTGACTCGCATCTTCGCCCCACAACACTTCACTTATGACCACATCACCTTTCGCGGCACCGCCGGTGGTTAGCTTCGGCGCTATCAATTCTATCGTCCCACCATTACGGAAAAATTCGCTCAAGTTACGAGTCAGGGTTTCTACAGGTGCAACAGCACTGGAGATACCATGCGTTGTGGATGAGCTTCCCTCTTGGGTCAATACCTCAAAACCGCCCGCTGCCAACGCTGAAAGCGTGAAGTAGTCCAATTTCGCGTCAGGGCGAAGTATCGTCAAGTCGTCTAACGCTGACAACTCATCGGGGATATCCGATACTTGCGTTCCCCGGAGATCCAGCTCTTCCAAGTTCGTGAGGCTTGACAACGCAGAGATATCCTCTACTGGCGTATTACTGATATCCAACTTTTTCAAGGTGGTGAGAGTTGCCAGAGACGAGACATCCTCTACTTCCGTTCCAGAGAGATCCAGCTCTTCCAAGCTCGTGAGGGCTGAATGCGCTGCGAAAGGCAACGCTATTACAAGGCCGGCTAATAATACAACAATGCACAACGGCATTTTTTTTCCTAATGCTTTCGAATACATTACTTTACCTCCAAGTTTAGTTAATTTGTTGATGACAGCGCTGAAATATCCGACACTTCCGTATCACTAAGATCCAGCACTTTCAAGTTGGTTAGGTCTGACAGAGGTGTGATATCCTCTACTGGCGTTCCCGAGAGATCCAGCTCTTCCAAGTTCGTGAGGCTTGACAGCGCTGAAATATCCGACACTTGCGTATCACTAAGATCCAACTCTTTCAAGTTGGTTGCGGATTGAAGGAAAGTCAGATCGCTAACGTCTGAGCCACTTAGATCGAGGCTTGTCAATTCTAGCAGATTTGCCTGGGTGACAGTCGTCCCCGCGGGGATGTTGAGTTCCTCCCTGATTCCCGCAAGGAGCGCCGCATCCCGAACCGTATTTACAGACACCGTCAGGGCTTCCGAGGCCTGGCTCATGTTGCCCGCTATGTCCACTGTGGCATTCTCAGGCACCGTTATTTCCACATCTCCGTCAAAATTCAACGGCGGCGTGATAGTCGCTCTGTAGACTTTGAAGGCTGCACTGCGTCGTCTCACCTCATTCGATTCATCCGGCTGTTTCATATCGAGGGCATGAAACATCAGATCGGAAACGGTCCAACCGTCGAGTTCCATACCTTCAGAATCCGTAAACACGAAATCTTCTGCTGTGAAGCTATCGTCTCTCGTGGTTTCCGCAATGGTACTTGTCCCTCCGGCACCAGCTCCCGAATTAGAAAACTTGATCTCTATCTCAAAGTCACCTGTTTCAATGGTTTCAGTCGACGGAAATTTGTACACGAACGTGCTTGCACGGATGGTATCTACCCCGTGTGAATAGGTATTTACCCCGTTTGAAACACTGGGAGCATACACGTAAAAATAACCTGCTCCGTATCTGGCTTCTGTACTATAGAACCGGGTGGTCGGATGATCTTTCCACCTATTGTTGCCGCCCCATGGAAGAGGATCATCAGTAATCAGGTTGGCAGAAGTAATAGCAGCCTCCCGTTCTGATTTTATCTGATTCGGCCCTGCTTCTGTCGACCATCCTGCGCCCTGCGTTAGGTCTTCCTCGGCTATAGCAAAGAAACCGTGCCTATCAAGAGCAGTATTTATCCCATTGAAATCGTTATCGTTATCAGCTGAACTGACCTCATACTCAAAGGTTAAGGTTGCACCACCAGCGGTGGTCTGGTAATACGTATTATCAGCTTGAACTGTATAATGGGAATCGCTGAAAGTGCCAGCTGCTATCCCTGTGAGGGAATCCAAGTTAAGAGAGAACCATCTACTTGCACCATCGAAGTGCAATTGGAGACGAAGATCCTTATGGACAAACACGTCAACATCGAAAACGAACTGAATTTGAATCGTATCACCGGCGTTATAGAAGCCAGCCGTTATAGGACTCGCATGAGCCTTATCAGTAGAATAACCTGTCTCCGCATCCACGAGACCCTCAGTCACTAGATGGTTCCCAGCTCTTGCTAAATCCTGTGAACTCCAGCCCTCATCTCCTCTAAAATTAGCCCAACCTGCATCTTCGGCTGCTTTGTGAAACGTAGCAAACATAGATGTACCAGTATGCGAGGGATTATTCACTATAATGTTCTGTAACACAGCTGCTTGAGCGTGAGCAGATGTCGAAATTACCGAGGAGATAAATCCGACACTCAACACGCAAACTAAAAAACCTACTAATGATAATGGAAAAGCAAAGTTTCCTTTCATTTTATTTAATTCCTCATTTATTTTTTTTGCACTCATTATGCAAAATTTATAACCTTCTGGCTAAGTTATCGAACCAAAAAACACTTTAACTATATTATAACACAAACCACGAAAAACGTCAACTTTTTTTCCTGGTTTATCGCACATTTATACAAGCTATCGATATAAACTAAAAGACGTTGTAAATATAGGAATGTCTCATTAATTAATTGAATCACAAAATCACTACTATATTACAATACAAATATATTATAACACAAAAATCCGGAATATGTCAACTTTTTTTATTGAATCCACGTCCGCTGCCCTCTTCTCAGGGAGACACGGCTTGCTGTGCCATCTGACTAATTAGTGACTTTTCACCCACCGACTTGAGTCCGGTGGTAAAAAGGGCCAATTGGACTTAATGAGATAACGATGAAAGCGAATTGTAAGTTACGCGCTGAGACACTTTTTTGTTGATATTCAATCCAGAATCTCGCTGCCGATTGATGTCCGAGGGTGGACCTGCGAGCGGGTATCAAGGGACGGCGGCTCTCCGTTAGGTGTCGGTGTGGTTGTCAGCTGCCACCAGCTGTCGGACAAGCTCTGCCCGCACCTCCGCAGATAAATTCTGAATCTCCGCCGGGCGAAGTCCGGCTAACCGCTCATCGGGGCTGAGTCCTTTGACACGCTCATCGGGGCTCAGCCGTGCTAACATGTCGGCACGCTCTTCGGGAGTGAGTCCTTTCATCCGTTCGGCAGGCGGAATTCTCGCCAGAATCTCGGTGCCGAACGTGTCTGCCAATGCTTGCATTTCGGTGTCGTAAAAGTTCTGTCTTTTTCCCATTTGTAATATCTCCAATGATGTACGAGGGTGGACCTGCGAGCGGGTATCAAGGAATAGGGACTCTCCGTTAGGTGTCGGTGTGGTTGTCAGCTGCCACCAGCTGTCGGACAAGCTCTGCCCGCACCTCCGCAGATAAATTCTGAATCTCCGCCGGGCGAAGTCCGGCTAACCGCTCATCGGGGCTGAGTCCTTTGACACGCTCATCGGGGCTCAGCCGTGCTAACATGTCGGCACGCTCTTCGGGAGTGAGTCCTTTCATCCGTTCGGCAGGCGGAATTCTCGCCAGAATCTCGGTGCCGAACGTGTCTGCTAATGCTTGCATTTCGGTGTCGTAAAAGTTCTGTCTTTTTCCCATTTGTAATATCTCCAATGATGTACGAGGGTGGACCTGCGAGCGGGTATCAAGGAATAGGGACTCTCCGTTAGGTGTCGGTGTCGTTGTCAGCTGCCACCAGCTGTCGGACAAGCTCTGCCCGCACCTCCGCAGATAAATTCTGAATCTCCGCCGGCGACAAACCTTGAAATGCCTTGACGCGTTCATCGGGGCTAAGTCCTTTGACGCGTTCATCGGCACTCAGGCGTGCTAACATATCCGCCCGGTCCTGAGGGCTCAAGCGGGCCAGCATGTCCGTGCGGGCTTCAGCGGGCAGCCGTGCTAACATGTCGGCACGCTCTTCGGGAGTGAGTCCTTTCATCCGTTCGGCAGGCGGAATTCTCGCCAGAATCTCGGTGCCGAACGTGTCTGCCAATGCTTGCATTTCGGTGTCGTAAAAGTTCTGTCTTTTTCCCATTTGTAATATCTCCATTGATGTTTGAGGGTGGACCTGCGAGGCATATCTAAAATAGCGCTCATTTTCTTCTGCAACTAGCTGCCTCACAAACGCACGGAATTGTTCCGCTGATGCCGTAAAAGGCAGCAACAAATAATTCTCTCGCACCAGTTCCAGCTCGTTGCACACTAACAGATGCACTGGAAACGTCTCCGTTATCTGGTAGTGTCCCGGCTTGACGCGTTCCCATTGTCCCTTGTAATAAGGCCGCGAGAGCAGTGCGCGAGGGTAGCGGGCGGAGACAATCGTCAAGGTGAGTACCTGCTTTGAAAGCCTGTTATCAGCCAGATAAAGACACGCACGCGCCTGGATGCGGTAATAGTCGCTCTCTGTCAAAGCGTCGGCTTGACTTTTGAACTCTATGAGATTATGCGTTCGGAAGTAGCGGAAAATCGGCTCTTCGGCGAGGAGGTTTGCCCGGTCAGCGGTGTCTCGCAAAATCACGCAGATGTCTATCGTGAGAGGCAGGTAGCTGACGGCGAGTTCTGCCTGTATCGGCAGCCCGAGTCGCTCTCCGAGCTGCGCGTTGAGATTCTGTTTGAAGCACGCATCATAAGCCGCCCGGACACCGCGCGGTTTTTCATCGCCTGCTCTGCGCATAACTCCTCCATCCTGACTCTCTTTACTTTACTTCTTCTTATGTATTGTAAAAGGGTGAGAAAAAATGTCAACCCATTTTACGTGATGTTGCCTCAAACCGGTTCGGCAACTCACTTTTAATTAAGTATACCTGCAATGTAAAAAAAATGTCAACTTTTTTCTCTTATATTATGATACCCGCAATCTGAGAAAATTTCAACTCTTTTTTTTCGAATTCCTGAATCGGTTTCCGTTCCGAAATAAACACTACAGAATTGCACGAATTTTCGAGAGTTAACAATAATATTATATCTCAAGCCCCAAAGTTTGTCAACTCTATTTTCGGTTTTTTTCGGAATCCGGACGCGCTGCCCCGCAAAAACTTGTAAAATATGTGGAATCGGTGTGTTCACAGAAGCATCGGTCTCCGTATTTAAACCGCAGCGGGTGAGCCGCAGGTGCACCTGCCGTGCTACTCCTCCGTTCCATTCTCCGCAGCCAGCAACTGCCGCGCCAGTTTCACACGCATCTCCATCGACAAGCCCCGGAGCACCTCCACCAATTCGGCGTGAGACATCGCTTTGAAAAATAGACTTGATATTTTAAATTTAACTTGATATAATAATCTAATCTAAACTGAGGTATAATACGAAAACTGCAACCAGAGGTTGTCACATGAAAAAATATAATCTCTTTATTAGTCATTCGTGGGCCTACGACAATCAATATCAAAATCTAATCAATTTGCTTGATGCAAGGCCATATTTCCACTATAGCAACTATTCCGTACCCAAAGACGATCCGCTACATACCAGCGGAACGGACCGAGCATTGTATAATGCGATAAAAAATCAGATAACGCCTAGCAGTATTGTGCTGATATTGGCAGGCATTTACGCAAGCTATAGCAAATGGATCGACAAAGAAATCCAGATTGCACAAACTGAGTACTGGACTCCCAAACCGATTCTTGCTATTGAACCTTGGGGGAGTCAAAATACATCTGCCAAGGTAAAGGAAAGGATGCCGCGGATAAAATCGTTGGCTGGAATACGGACAGCATTGTCTCTGCAATTCGGGAGTTAGCGTGAACATGGACGGAAAACAGGAATTGCTAGAAATCTACAAACTCCACGCGGAACTCGCCAACAGTGTCAGCAAGCAACGGGTTACCGCAAACCGTTTCTATATGCTGGTCTTGTCTGGATTGTCGGTGCTTTTCTCCGCGTTCCTACAACGCAGAAATGGAGTACCCCTATCGTGGCTCATGATAGGCTTTGGGTTACTCGGTACACTTTTGGCAGCAGCATGGTATATTATCATCCGCTCCTATCGTCAACTGAATTCTGGGAAATTCAAGGCATTGCATGAATTGGAGGAAAAACTCGCCTATCCGTTTTTCAAACGCGAATGGGAATTGCTGCAGGAAGGCACAGAACGAAAAACCTATTGGCGACTCACCATTGTTGAGACGTTTGTTCCGGTGATCTTCTTTGTCTGTTTTGCAGTGTTGTTGATAATTGGCATTTGTTTACTCTTTATTGACGGAGCCTGAGATGTCTTATTCAAAATGATAATGATTCGCATCGCCTTGATGGCAACGGATGGCGACATTTCAGCGCAAGACTACGAACAACTCAAGCATGATTTCCTAGACTCAGGAATTGAGGTTGAAGAGGTGTAACGTTCCACTGCCGTCAATACCTGCTCTACCGTAATTCCGTCAATCACGGTACAACTTCCAGCGCCGCACCCCCCCGGCCGCCGCCCCGGATGACATGGATTACACCCGAGCTCTACCCGGCTCCGTACGACAGTGTGCTGCTGCCCATAGGGGCCGCTTCTATGATGGTTGGTTGAGCCAAAGAGCGCAATAACCGGTGTACCTACCGCAGCAGCGATGTGCATCGGGCCAGTGTCGTTGCCGATGTAGACATCACACGCTGAGATTAACGCGGCGAGATGCCGTAAGTCTTCTGTTTTGACGACAAGCGGTGAGGTGTCCATCATGCTTACGACTTGTGCTTGGAGCGCACGCTCGTTTGGCCCCGCAAAAAGTAAGATTGAGGCTGCTTGTTTTTGAGGTAAGGCACTCGCGAGCTGAGCATATTTGGCGGGACTCCACAGCTTGTATGCCCAATTCCCGCCTGGGTGGATGCCGATGAGGCGGCTTTCTGGCAGGACTCCGTTTCTGCTTAGAAATTGCTGTGCTTCTTTCCGTTCCACAGATGTCAGTTGCAGGCGAGGTCGCGCGTCTGTTATCTCAATTCCGTGCCGCCGGAGTACCTCCAAGTAACGCGTAACGGCGTGCAGATTGCCGCGTTCATGTCCCATTGCCCAGTGCTGCGCACCGATGAACCGCGCCGTGAGACTATCTCGTAGATTGACGACTAAGTCTATTTTTTTTTCACGCAGCAGCCTTATCAACCGCAGTCTGCCTTTCCAACCGATGTGCTCGCCTCTATTATCGTAAATATAGACAGCATCGATTTGCGGGTCCGGGGATAGCAGCGCCGCTACGGGTGTACCGACAAGGAAGGCGATGTCCGAATTAGGAAAGTGCTGGCGCAACGGTTGGATAACAGCCGTAGACAATACGGCATCGCCGATAAAACTAAAACTAAAGACCAGAATTTTCCGCATATTTGTATACTGCAGCACGTCAACGCCTGCTGTTTTGCTAAATACTTTACAAATCTCGCCAGAGGTTTATTATGTATAGAATCGTAACATCAAAGGATTTGGGCGGGCGACGAGATTTACATCGGAGCTGGCAAAACATAACCGTCGATGGTACGGAAATATACAAAAAATGGTGTCGTCTACAAACTCATAAGAAGATAATATAGCGGTGGCACGAACAGAGAGACCTTATCGCCTCTATCGCCTCTGACAAAATAGGCATGTGAGGTTTGGTCCCAGACAAGCACTATCGCTCCTGAAAACAGAAAGATTCTATCAATTCTACAGCGGTGGTGATGCCGTCCTCTGATTCCATTTGTGTGCCTAACCGCTGTGCCTGCTCAGCCATTGCCGGTGTTTCCAAGACCTGCCCGATTCGCTTCGCGAGCCGGTTTGCTGTCATGTTGCGACGGTGCAAGATTCTGGGTGCCACCCCAAGGGCGTGGAGGAGTTTTCCCCAATACGGTTGATCTGCGTGGTGCGGCACGACAACCGATGGTACTTTCGCACGACAGGCGGCCGTGGTCGTACCCGCCCCACCGTGATGTACAACGCAACATGCCTGAGGAAATAGCCAACGGTGCGGTACGTAGTCGGTGAAAAAAATGTCCGGCAAACTGTCTACCCTTCTCAATTGTCCCCATCCAGCTTGGATGATGGCCCGCCGGTTCACTTGTCTAACACCATCTATGAGAATTTGGCTTGTCTCACGTCCATTTGTACCACCCATAGAACCGAACGAGATAATAACCGGCGGCGTGCCATTCTCCAGAAAATCACGCAATTCCGATGGTGTGCAGTAGTCCGGCTCATCCAAATACCAAGCGCCCGTGATTTTGTAGTTCTCTGGGAAATCCGTCTGCCTGCAGAACGTAGGGGAGGCAGCGATGAGATTCAAGTGTGGCGAATATTTTCCTTCGAACGCCACAGATTTTCGTGCCGTGCCACCGACAGTCGTTATAAATTGATTAAAAAGCGGGTTGATGACCCGACCGACGCGCAGCTCTGCCAATTTCCACACAACGGAATTGAAGAGAGGACCCCAATTCGGGAACGGATACGGGGCAGTATACCGGGATTTAATGAAACCAGGGCAGTAGGTTACGGTAAACCACGGTACCCCGTTGCGGATGGCGGCTTCTTGTGCCGGCAGGTCCACCGAGTGGCATATTGCAAGGTCGTAGCCTCTCATCGCAGGTAGGCAATCGTCGTACCATTTTTTTCCACGGTTCAAAATGCCTTCCTCAGCGATGATGCGGAAGTGACGCAGTGGGTCACGCATCCGAATGACGGTGTCCATCACCTTATGGAATTCTGCCAGGTCAAAACTCACCCTGACCTCGTGGAAATCCATGCCGAGCTCATCTATCCGTTCTCTGTATAACGCAGGCGCACAGACGCGTATCTGATGCCCACGGTGCCGTAAACGTTGTGCCAACGCCAAAACAGGATACACATCGCCTGTTGAACCCCAGGCACTGAATACAATTTTCACAATCGCTCCTCAACGGCTTTCCAGACAGTATTGACAGCGAGTTTTTTTGTACATTCCCACCCGATTTTACACTTATGCGCGCTGCACGGCCAACAAGGCATATCTCGCCGTACAATGGACGCGTTTTCGCTTAGCGGATGCCAGACCACATGATCCGTAGGTCCAAAAATTGCCACCGTCGGTACATCTAAAGCGGCGGCGATGTGCATAGGACCGGAATCGTTGCAAACGACGAGGGCACAGCAGTTTAAAAGAGCCGCCAACTTGCGAATTGTTGTCGGTGCGTGGATGATAACATTATGCCGCATTATTTGCTGGATATTACGCGCCAGCCCTGCCTCATCCGGCCCGTGCAAGAGCAGTATAGTAGCGTTATACTGGGCCGCCAGCATGTCAGCGAGCGCTGCGTACTCTTCTTCCGGCCAACGTTTATCGTGAGAGCTCCCCCCCGGGTGAATGCCGATGAGCATGTCTTCTCCACATAAATTCCAAGCAGCAATCCGTTCTTTGGCGTTGGCAATTTCATTCGGAGTGAGTCGCAACACGAGCTGCCGGGTGCCTTCGCCTAGACAAATTAACCGCACCAATTCCAAGTTTCTGTCAACTTCGTGGGTTTCACCTTTCTGGTATCTGCCGTGCCAGGCATGCGTGAACGTGGATTTGAACCGTTTCTGATACCGCCCCAGGCGGTAGGGGGCACCAGAGAGAGAAGCCACCAGATGCGGCCATGTTGCAGTTTGCATCGCTACGACGAGTTGAAAACGTTCGCGGCGCAGTGCACGGTAGAATCGGAGCCGCTCCCTTAATCGTTCATGTTTCCCGTCACGGTTGAACCGAAGAATCCGGTCAACATCAGGATTACCGAGTAGAATTGAGGCATTAAGCGGACCTGCCAGTACCGTAATTTCTGCATCTGGATAATTTTGCCGGAGTAACGCTATCGCAGGGGTAGAGTTCAGCATATCTCCGATGCCATCCATGCGGATGATGAGGATTTTGTCGATATCTGGCAGTATCTCTCCATGTCGCATTGTGTTTCCTTGTCCGTAAGTGCGGCACCAACCGACTGAAAAGTGTATAAAAAACGTGCGGGTAAATGCTAGTTCGTATTATACCATAAAGTTTTTATTATACCATAAAATAGTTTACAAGCCAAATCCAGGCTTAAATAGGGAATAGGCATCAGAATTGATATTGGACAAAAAAGTTTGCATCGCCGCTACTCCCTATGGTATCATAGAAACATGCACGCAACTGATGATACCCAGAAAACCTCATTACGCCGTTTTGTCCTCAGCGTTCTCGGATTCGGTTCTATTCTCATTATTCTCACCTGTTATTGGATAATTTCTGCAGAAAATCGGGTTGTGTGGGAGTTAACGGATTTCTCTATTTTCCCGACCGTGCTTTTCACGTTTTTTCTTCTGGCTGCGATGGCACCGTTTTTAAGACGCATCCTCAAAAGCGGTATGCCAACATCACGTGAACTGGCGATGACGTATACCATGGTCTCTGTTGCAACTGCGCTGGCTGGGCATGACATTGTCCGGCAGTTGGTACCCATGATTGCAAACGCCGGCTGGTTCGCAACGCCAGAAAACGAATGGGATGCGCTCTTCTTCCGGTTCATGCCCACGTGGTTGACAATTACCGACCGGCGGATTCTACACGGGTATTTTGAAGGGGATGATACGTTTTGGCAAGTGCCGTATATGGAGGCGTGGTTGTTGCCAATTGTTGCGTGGAGTGCCCTAGTTATCGTCTTGCTGTTCATGATGCTGTGCATTAACCTGATCATCCGACAGCAGTGGATAGAACACGAGAAACTAAGTTACCCGCTCACGACGCTCCCGATTGAGCTGCTAGGCAATACCTCTGTTCTCTTGCGCAATAGACTCGTTTGGCTCGGTTTAGGGCTTGCGTTCGGATTGGAAATGCTCGCCGGGTTCAATTATCTGTTTCCGGTCATCCCGTCTCTCAAAATCAAGTATCAACTCTACTTTGCAGAGCGTCCGTGGAATGCGATGGGCCGTTTGCCCATCTATGTGTATCCGTTCGCGATTGGATTAGGGTTCCTGATGCCGTTGCAGTTATCTCTGTCGTTTTGGGTTTTCTATCTGTTTTGGGGTGTGCAGCGGGTTGTTTTTAGTGGGCTCGGCTGGACAACAGCGATAGGGTTACAAACAGAACAGCGCGCGGGGGCGTGGCTGGGCATTGGCACGCTTGCTTTGTTGACAAGCCGCCGCCAGATTTTGGCTGTGCTGCGCGGCGTTTTCTCCTTTGGCGAGAAAAACGGTCTTTACCGACTAGCAGTCTTTGGGTTGATAGGCGGGTTAGTCTTCGTGTTGGTATTTTGGAACCTCGCGGGGCTATCCGCCTGGGTTGCCTTCGGGTATTTCAGCATCTACTTGGTATTGTGCATTGCGATGACACGGATGCGGGCAGAACTAGGACCGCCAACCCATGAATTGCACGGCATGCATCCCGACCGGATTATGCTACTTTTCGCAGGCAGTCGTCCGTTGGGGGCACAGAATCTAACAAACACAACCTTACTGTCTTGGTTGGCGTATGGTTACCGGTGCCATCCGATGCCGCATCAGTTAGAAGCTTTCAAAATCGGCAGCTACTTCCGATTCCGCCAACGTCGGCTGATTGTTGCCTTAATCGTTGCTTCTATTGTAGGTACAGTCATCTCTATCCTTGGGCATGTTGCACTCTATTATGAGTACCGCTTTGCACGATGGGGTGTGGGTGAATTTAACCGTTTGGAAAGTTGGATAACTGCACCGCGTGCCCCTAACTTCGCAGCAGTTCAGCACATCGCTTTTGGGTTTCTGTTTACTGTCGGACTGACGTTTCTCAAACGTCAGTTTCTGTGGTGGCCTTTCTATCCGGTAGGTTACGCAGTCGGTAACGGTTGGGCCATCGGATGGATGTGGTTCTCAATTTGCTTAGGCTGGCTCTTCAAGCAGCTACTGTTCACAGGCGGCGGTGTTCGTGCGTTTCGCAAGGCGTTGCCGCTGTTCTTGGGGTTCATTTTTGGGCAGTTCCTGGCTGGGAGTTTGTGGAGTTTACTGGGTGTGTTGCTCAACATGAACATGTACACCCTCTTCCCGTGAGCATTTAAAAGTCTTTGAGCGCCTCTTCTTCAGAAGGGAAAACGCCGATACTTTGGGTTAACCCGATGGTATTGAAGATATTTCGGACTTGCTTAGACGGATGCGCGACGCGCAAAACTTGCTCTTTATCGCGTATCTTCCAGAGCAATTTGATGATGCCACCGAACCCACTACTAGTGATGAAGCTACGCTGCTCAAAATTAAGCAGCAGTTTCCCGCCTTTTTGCATATCTGCTTCAGCGTACGCCTCTGCGAGTCTCGTTTCCGATGTCTCAGTGAGGTAGCCTGTGATGTCAAAGATAACGGTTTCGCCTAAGTGTCGAATAGAGAGTTGATGATCCGGTCTCACTGTTTCCTCCTTATAGGAATATCCTTTAATTCCAATGCGTTGCGAAAAACTACTGATATAGGTTGAAATAAAAATCCTAATTCTTCAGTTTTTGTCAACTTTGTGGACAAAAGGCCTGTTATGTTAATTGGGCTGGTGTTTAGGCTGTTGATACACAAGCGACTGATTTTCCAGATGTAGCCACGTCTCAAACTGGCGTGTGCCCTCGCAAAGTTGAATCACCCGTGCACCGCGCGGGAAATCGGCTCTGCCGTAGGTATTGTAGCCTGTTGCTCTCCCGTAGCAGAGCCGAATTCCGTGTAGAGTTCCACAGAAATCGTTAATGTGGTCGTGCCCGACGAAAGTTCCTAGCACATCACCTGCGTTGTGCATCGCTGCAAAAAAGCCTGAATTGACAGACGGCGCGCAAACGTCCTCATATTTCACACCATAGCAGGTGTATTTGTTCCAAATTTCTTCGTACTCCGGAAGAGGTATGTGAAAAAAAGCGAGTGCTGGAAGCGGTTGCCCAGCTGTGGTTCTGAACATAGCCGATTCCCGAAGATACCACGCAATTTGTTCCGGTTGAATCCATGCATAACCCCCGATATCCGTGGGGGCGTAACTACCAGAGTCGATAAAATAGAGTAGCGCGGCCGGTGTGTCGCCCTCTGCACTAGCAACGGTTAAAACATAATTGCCGACTCCCGGAACCTCTGCAGGGCCTGGTTGTACGAGGGCGTTGGTGCTTTCCATCATGATTTCCATCAATTCGTCCCGATTTGCAGTGCCCTCGTCATCATGGTTACCGAAAACCGCTGTCCACGGCACGCCACAATGCTCCATAATTTGGATAACTTGTCGAAGCGAGACACACGCATCATGACACCCACCGCCTGCTAGTATATCACCTGTTAATACAACGAGGTTAGGTTTCTCCGCTGATACAATTTCCACCATTAACGCTTCGGATTGCCGATCTGCAGGTTCGCCATTATGCCAATGTATATCGGTAAACTGCACAATCTTGAAGCATCTATTCTCCGCAAACTGCAATTTGAATTTCACAAATTAACTCCGTCTCTCGGAATGAGTTCTTTAGAAAAATCCCATGTTACTATATCATAATTGAAAAAAAAAGCAAGAAATTTATTGAGTCAAAAAATAGACTTGCAGGCTGCAACTTTTCATGTTAACATATTTCTATAATTAATTGAATTGTAAATGCAACAGCGGCTTTTTCTCTGTTTATGAGCCAATCCCATGATGAAAAAAAAACGTTCGGCACACACCTATGATATTGAGACTGTGATCCTATCAAATGATGAAGTTGCAGAGGCACATTATCTTTTGCGGTGTGCGTGTCCCGAAATTGCACGAGATGCACTTCCGGGTCAGTTTGTTCATGTACTGATTTCGGATGGTTCCGGGTTGTTACTCCGCCGGCCGTTTACTATCTATTCGGTTGCCGGTTCCGAGATAACGGTGCTTTATCAGGTTATTGGAGACGGGACAAAGCGGTTGGCCAGAATGACAAAAGGGACACCATTACGGGTATTGGGTGCATTGGGGAATACGTTTGATATCACAAGGCACCCGGATCCGGCGATTTTAGTCGGAGGGGGTGCTGGCATCGCTTCGTTAATGCTACTGGCAGCAGCGTTGCACGCTGGTGGAATCAGGACAGTCGGCTTAGTGGGGGCACAACATCAGGCGAGACTGCTGAGTGTGGCAGATTTAGAAGCGATCGGCATTCCGGTGCATATCGCGACAGATGATGGAAGCATCGGACATCACGGGTTTATTACTGAGCTCCTTGAGATGCTGCTCGACAAAACCGCGTGGCAGCACGCGACTATTTATGCGTGCGGACCGCACGGAATGCTTGCAGCTGTGGCAAAGATTGCCGCTAAATTTGAGATGCCGACGCAGGTCGCGATGGAAAATAGGATGGGCTGCGCTATGGGCGTTTGCCTCGGATGTGTTTGTCCCGTCCGGATTGATGGCGATGTCTTTGAATATCAACGCGTTTGCACAGAAGGCCCGGTCTTTAATGCGACTGATATCGTGTGGAACCTATCATAGCATATACATGTGTGCCAAGTGCCGCACCTAAATAGAACAAAAAAAAATGGAAAAAACCTTTTATCAGGAATTAATAAAAATAAGTTTACAAGACGAGTTACTTCCAGACGCTGTCTGTTTAGAACTTTTAACTTCGGCAGAGGTAGAGTTGCTCGCTCTGTTAAATGCAGCATATCAGGTACGCAAAACCTATTTTCAGAACGAGGTCCAACTGCATATCCTCAACAATGCACAGAACGGCTACTGCCCAGAGGATTGCCACTATTGTGCACAAGCGAGTTCTGCGACTGCAGAGATTGCCAGCTATCCGTTAAAGCCCGATGCCGAAATTTTAGCGGAAGCGGAACAGGCGTTTCAATCGGGTGCACATCGCTACTGTATTGTCATGAGCGGGCGCGGTCCTTCCCAAAAACGGGTTCAGCAGCTCGCAGCGCTAATTCAAACTGTTAAAGCAAAATATCCGATTGAGGTATGTCTCTCTGTAGGATTGATTGATGAAGACGCTGCCGAGACGTTGAAAGCGGCTGGGTTGGATCGGTTGAACCATAACCTGAATACCTCAGAAACTTATTATCCGACGATATGTAGCACGCATACTTATCAGGACAGGATGAAGACGTTGAAATCTGCACAGGCGGTCGGATTGGCGTGCTGTTCGGGTGTGATTGTTGGTATGGGCGAAGGGCACATTGACATCATTAAGGTAGCCAACACTTTGCGGCAGTTGGAAGTCGCTTCTATCCCGCTTAACTTTTTCCTTCCGATATCTGGAACCCAACTTCCAGCATCCCCGCCACTGACACCGGCGTATTGTCTGCGCGTACTGTGTGTCTATCGTTTCCTGAATCCGCGTGCAGAGATCCGGGTAGCAGCCGGTCGGGAACACCACTTGCGGAGCATGGAGGTGATGGCACTCTATCCTGCGAATTCGCTGTTCATGGAGGGCTATCTGAATGCGAAGGGCGCGGCAGCATCAAACACGCTCCAGATGATTGAAGATGCCGGGTTCACTGTCAAAGGAAACCCGGAGCCCTCACCACAAAGGAAAGGAGAAGTGCGCCTAAAAGCACTGGAGGTGCTGCGTCCACGTATCGATGCCAATGTTTAGTTCTTGTATCGCAAGCAGGAGATTGCTACCACATCATCTCTAAACAGTGCCCCAGTCTGAAGCGAAAGAAAGATGAAGCAATCAAGCATCTCGTTTGCCATTCGGTAGCGGTTCATTGGTAAAGATCAGGAAAATTACAAACGGATAACACATCACGGGCAAATATACCTTGATTTTCTTGGAAGCAGGGTTTGATATGCCTTTGTGTTAATAGCAATCGCAGCATCCTTCCTGGATATCCAATTGAAGTTGTATTGTACTACTATCCGGTGTTGTTAGTGGCGTGCCGGGTCTGATTTTTTGAAAATCGATATGCCGAATGTCCTCGGGAATGAGAAAATATGGTTTTAACCGTTCCCAATCTGTGTCAACAATTGTAACGATTTCGCCACGGTGGAGACTGACCCAAGCGTCGCCGATTTTAGCATCTGGAGCTGTCTGCTCTAACTTTCTTTGTGTGATTTTGACGTACTCGCTGTCGATATCTATGCCGATAACCTTTCGTCCGAGCCTTGCCGCTGCAACGGCTGTGGTGCCAGTTCCCATAAACGGGTCTAATATTACATCGCCTTCGTCGGTACTCATCAGAATCAGACGTTCTAAAAGATGTACTGGAAGTTGGCAGGGGTGGGCATCCCGGTGTTTGTTGTGACGGATACGGTGAATATCTGACCAGGTATCAGAAACAAGCGGCCCAAACGGGTGTAAAATCTTTTTTTTGCCACCGTAGTCTTTTGCTAAGTAGCCACATTTCCTACATCGCTTATGTGGATATCGGAGCTCATAGAATTTGTGCTCTCGCCTATTTTTTACGTAAAACAGAATACCGTAGTGTGATGGCTGCAAGGTTTTGCCCATCGGTGCAGTCGGGGCATCCCAGGCAATCCAGTGGCGAAACTCAGCGACTTGATTGAGGAAACCGGCGTAATACGTGAGCCACTTTGGGATATTGTGGACAAAAATCGAACCAGTCGGTTTCGTAACCCGCACCATTTCTAAGAGCCATTGCTGACACCAGCTGAGGTAGGTATCATCGGCTTTGCTGTCTTTATACCTACTGTACTTCTTGTTAAGATTAAAGGGCGGATCGGCAAATGTAACATCAACACTGTCAGCAGGAAACTGCTTCATGACTGCTAAGCAATCGCCTTCTATGATTTTGTTGAGGAATTTTTCCACGTTATCGTTATCCAATTTGCGTTACACCGCCCATATACGGTTGCAGCACTGCGGGTACTCGCACGCTGCCGTCCGGGTTCTGATACGTCTCGAGAAGTGCGATGACGACGCGCGGTAAGGCTGTCCCGGAGGCATTCAGTGTATGAATGAACTCTAGCTTTGCGCCGGCCTTTCTACGGAATCGGATGTTGGTGCGCCGCGCCTGGAATGCTTCAAAGTTACTACAAGAAGAGACCTCTAAAAACCGCTGCGCTGCAGGTGCCCAGACTTCAATATCGTAGCATTTAGCAGCGGCAAAGGAGAGCTCCACCGTGCAATGTTGTACCACGCGGTAAGCCAATCCGAGGGCTTGGAGGACGCTCTCCGCATTGGCAAGGAGTGATTCGTGCTCTGCATAGGAGGTTTCAGGGGTAGTGAACTTGACCATCTCTACCTTATCAAACTGATGGACGCGTTGTAAGCCGCGCGTGTCCCTCCCGTAAGCACCTGCTTCGCGTCGGAAACAGGGAGTATAGGCAGTGTAGTAGATGGGCAAGTCATCAGCACTCAAAATCTCACCAGCGAGGAGATTCGTAACCGGGACTTCCGCTGTCGGAATTAGGAACAAGTCGCTGTCGGGGTTCTGTTCGTCCCGGTCGCATCGGTACATATCCGACTCAAATTTCGGGAGTTGTCCTGTGCCTGTCATTGTCGGACGGTTTGCCAAGAAAGGCGGCGAGACCTCGGTGTATCCGTGCCGCGTAGTGTGCAGATCCAACATGAAATTGATTAAGGCACGTTCCAGTCTCGCACCTAAACCTTTAAAAAGAAGGAAGTTGCTACCGGACACTTTTGCAGCGCGTTGAAAATCGACAATATCCAATTTTTCAGCGACTTCCCAGTGGGGTTTCAATTCAAAATCGAATTTTGGCAGTTCGCCCCAAGTTTTGATTTCAGTGTTGTCCGCTTCGCTGGTGCCGATAGGGGTACTTGCCTCCGGCATGTTTGGGATTGTCAGCAGTATTCCATCGATGTCGGTTTTCGTCTGGTTAGTTTCCAGCGTAAGTTTTTTTATTTTTTGGGATAGTTCGCGCATCTCCGCGATAGTTTCTGTTGCATCTTCATTCGCCTTTTTGCGCGCGGCGATCTGCTGAGAAACAGTATTCTGGTGTGCTTTCAGGTTTTGAGTCTCCGTCAAATTTTTGCGCCACCGCGTATCTAATTCAAGCAGCCGGTTTAAGTCCGAGAGTGCATCACTCTGTCTATGGTGTAGCATCTGTCTAACAGCTTCACTATTTTCGCGAATAAATTTCAGGTCTAACATTGGGATTCCCCTGCTCGCTTATGGGCGGGATTTGTAAACCCGCTGCGCATGATGATAGCTAATTATTATCGGATATAGCAACAAGAAAAGCCACAGAATTTTTAGCAATTGCTGTGACTTTGATGCGTCTGGAAAAAAAACGGGCCCGACGGGACTTGAACCCGCGACCTCCTGCGTGACAGGCAGGCGCGCTAAACCAACTGCGCCACGAGCCCCGAAGAAATATTTAGGCAACGGATAGGTGAACTGCACATCTGCTTGTGAGAACCGCCGTATCTGATAATTGGAACCGATGTAGTGCTTTGTCAAAAACGGGCCCGACGGGACTTGAACCCGCGACCTCCTGCGTGACAGGCAGGCGCGCTAAACCAACTGCGCCACGAGCCCTCAAATGCTTGTGTAACCGGAAACACGCTAAACGCCATCTCCGCTACCTAACAGGTAGGCGGGACAGGACTTGAACCTGTGACCTACAGCTTGTAAGGCTGTCGCTCTAGCCACCTGAGCTACCCGCCCAAAAGGAGATTTCGGAAAACCTCAAGGACGTTATTAAGTATACCACAAAATTTGACAGTTGTCAAGAAAAATTAACTTTTTTCAAAAAAATATTGTTTTTTAAATAGTACACTGGCGGTTATTTGCGTGGTGCATCATTGCCACGATACGAACGTTCACCACGGACGAGAACCTTCTTCGGGTTATCCGCTGGTGCGAGTTCATCCGCACTGTGATAGCCGAGTGTCATGCTCATCCGGGTACCGTCCGTGCGATTGATGCCTGCAGAGTGGATGAGCATACTGTCAATAGCAAGCAGACCGCCGGCCGGCATAGGTAGCGGGATTGCTTGCCCGGCGGCAATCTTCTGGATGTCGTCATCTTTTAAGTTGGCGAAAGCCGGAAGGTGATGCGACCCGGGCACAACGCGCGTGCAACCGTTTTCCAAATGCGTCTCTTCCAAGTAGACCAGGACGGTGGCGATGGTCCGAGACCAGTGGCGGACATCGCGATGCAATTCGAGCGAATGGGTTGAACCGGCATCGCGGAGGTAGATGTGATTATGGCGGTTAAGCACGTACTCTATATTTTTCCCCAATAATGATTCCAGAGGGTCTAGGATTTCAGCGGAGGTTATTGTTTCTCGGAATATACCGCCGCGCTCCCAAATTGCAGAAATTCGGATGATCCTGTCGCCTTGACGGGCAACAGGTTCAACCGATTCCGCCATATCTTTCAATGCTGCAGCCTTGATGGCATCAACCTGGGCAGCGGAAACTTGCGTTGGGAATTTGATGAACCCGTTGTGACGGAAGAGTTGAATTTCTTGAGATGTGAGTCTCATCGGTTTACCTTGTTTGTGACGCTGGATGCTGGTATTGTGTTTAAATGACTTATTTTAGCATAGATTTTAAAAGTGTGTCAACAGAAAATTCTTTTTTTCAGAATCCACGGACATCCGGGTCAGTTTAACCGCCTAAATCCCCTTATCAGACGGAATCTTACCCATAAATTACCCCTGGGTTACCGCGATTAGGAGTTAGCTCCTACAAACAGCCGATCGACAGGCGATAAATCGCCCTAGTTCAAACAGATCTTTTTTGGAAGTAGCAGGAAGTCGGCCTCAGTGCGGTTCCATCCTCGTATTCGCGGGCTAATAAAAAATTGGTAACGAAACATGAGAATATTGCGTTTTATAAAGTATTACATCTTATTTAAACAGAAAGGAAGTGTAAAACATGAAACCGTTGCATTTCTTGCTTTTGGTGTTAGCCTTATTGATATCAGGATGTGCGGGGAGTTATAAAGAAGTATCAAAATTACACTATGCGTATGCGACTGGAGAAAAACGTGCGACGCTAACAGAGTGGCGTGAACTGATTTCAGCGTTTGAAAACGTCATTCGTACCGATGAACAAGGTCCCTGGGCGGATGATGCCCAATACGGGATTGCGTCTTGTTGGATATGGCGCGCCAAGGGCGGGGAAGCAGAAGCCTTGCCGCAGGCGATGAAGACTTTGCAAACATTGATTCAACTGTATGGCGACTCGCCGTATGTACCGAATTCGCACTATTGGTTAGGACGGTGCTACGCGCATAGTGGACACAATTCCCAAGCGATTATGCAGTATCAACTTGTGATGAACCGTTATGCTCATACGGATGTGGCTGAGTATGCACGGCTAGAATTAGCACGTGCATACTCAAAACAAGGATACGTTTCCCGCGCCGAAACTCTCTATACGGCAGGAATTGAATCCGCAAAGAAACCGGAGATTGCGGCAGTAGCGGCCGAGGAGATGAAGCGGCTCCTTGCACAGCAGGCACAAAGCAGACCAGGTTCCAGGACGCGTGGCTCTAAAAAGCGACCGGTGAAGCAGCCCGCTCAGACCTCTGTAAAAAAGAACGTTCCGAAGTTAGACACAGTTTCCCCAGAATCGTTAACACGCGATCTAGGTTTAACTGCGAAGACAATTGTCATCGACGCAGGACACGGCGGGAAAGACCCGGGTGCCTTAGGGATGCAGGGCAATCAGGAAAAACTCGTTGCACTTAGCATCTCGAAAAAGTTGCGACAGAGCTTAGTTAAAAGAGGCTACAAGGTGCTGCTGACGCGCGACACCAACAGGTTTATTCCGCTAAAAGAACGGACGGCATTTGCGACACAGCACAAGGCGGATTTATTCATCAGCATCCACGCCAACGCCAGTAAGAATCCTGAAGCGAAAGGAATTGAAACCTACTATTTAGATGTTAAGAGTACAGATAAAGCCGCGGAACGGATAGCAGCACGCGAAAACGCAGACTCCGGCTATAGCATTCAAGAACTCAATAAACTGTTAGAGGGTTTGGTTATGGAGAGTAAAAGTGCGGACAGTCAAAGACTTGCGACACAAGTGCAGCAGGAATTGGTGAAAGCGACAGGGGCTGTCAACCGCGGTGTCAAACATGCACGCTTTGTGGTGCTTATTGGCACGAGAGTACCGGCTATCTTGATTGAAACTGGTTTTATGACGCATTCAACGGAAGGGAAACGTCTCACGACGACAGCGTATCAACAGAAAATTGCAACTGCAATTGCCATCGGGATTGACAAGTTTTTGAAGCAAACTTCCGCTAACCAACTCGCACAAAAATAGATATCGGCCAGACTCATAACGCAAGTGTGCCAATTCGCACCTTCTAAAGGAGAAAGCAGCTATGCTTTTCAAACAGGATGCTCGCCCCATCTTGAATCAGAAGTCTTTTCAAAACTTTAGACACTGTATCACACTCTTTTTCTTTATTTTCTCTACGTTTCTCTATAGTCGTGCGTCCACAGTTTTTGCACAAGCAGCGGATATCGGGATTATCTTACCGCAGTCGGATGTGAGTTATGCACGTTCTGTTAGTAAACGACTGACGCGGCTGTTGAACAGTATCGGGCTGGCTGCGGATACCTATGAAGAAGCCTCTATTTCAGAGCAACACCTGAAACGGTTGGTTGTTTTGCCGCTGAACACAGAAGTATCGACAAAGACTGCTAACCTCCTGACAGATTTCGTGGGGCGCGGAGGCAAACTGTTGGTAACGTACGGGCTTGCAGATGAAGTAGCGGACCTTCTTGCTTTGCGCAAAACCGGATGGCTCAAGGAGGAGGAAGCAGGACAGTTTGCTGCTGTGCATCTAAACGCACCGGAGATATCGGGCATACCGTCATCTGTCCGGCAGGCATCGTGGAACATTACGCTGGCTGAGCCAACTGCACCGCAAACTAAAATTATCGGTTATTGGCATACTGAGAGCGGTGAATCCACTGGCTATCCTGCGCTGTTCGTCGGGGGAGGCGGGGCATTCTTCAGTCACATTTTTCTCTCGGACGACATTGAGACAAAAAAGCGGTTACTCGCTGCACTGTTGGGACACTTAGTGCCTGAATTTCGGCGTGCGATTGCCGAACACGCCGTGGATAATGTCACTACGATTGGACACACAAAAGATAGTGAGGCTTTGAGGCAATTTGTTGTACTGCACGGGGTGCCGGAGGCACGCGAAGCGTTAAAAATCGGGCAGGATTTGGTTCAGCACGCACGAGATGCTTATGCACGTTCGGAATATGAGACAGCGATATCCACAATCCGCGCAGGACGTGACGTGCTTTCAAGAGCCTACTCTCTGTCGCAGACGAGCGTTGCAACGGAGGGACGCGCCGTCTGGAATCATTCTGGACTTGGCGCGTATCCGGGGGATTGGGAACGCTCGGCGCAGGAATTAGCAGCGGCAGGCGTGAACATGATTCTGCCGAATATGGCGTGGGGCGGCATCGCACATTACCGTAGCGAATTTCTGCCACCTAGTGAGAAGTTTGCACAATACGGAGACCAGATTGAACAGTGTGTTAAGGCAGCACACCGGCACGGATTAGAGGTGCATATCTGGAAAATTACGTGGAATCTGGAAGGTGCACCCACTGAATTCCAAGAAAAAATGAGAAAGACTGGACGCACACAAGTCTCTGCGAAGGGCGAACAGCTTAATTGGCTTTGTCCATCCCAACCTGAAAATGTTCAGTTGGAGTTAAGCAGTTTGCTGGAAATCGTGAAGAATTACGATATAGATGGCATCCATCTTGACTATATCCGTTATCCGGGTTCGCATGCGTGCTATTGTCAGCAGTGCCGTAAAAGGTTTATCGTCGCCACAAAAAAGCAGGTGAACGAATGGCCGGCAGCGGTGTTGCCAGGGACCGGAAAGTACGGTGCTGAGTATACTACTTGGCGGACAGAGCAGATAACCCGGTTGGTCCGGATGCTCCACAAACGTGCACGTGCTGTGAAGCATGACATCAAAATCTCCGCCGCGGTCTTCGGGGGCTATCCAGCGTGTGTCTCATCAATTGGTCAGGATTGGGTTGCGTGGGCCAAAGCAGGCTACCTCGATTTTGTCTGCCCGATGAACTATACAGAGGAAATGAGTTATTTCACCGAGTTGTTAGAGAACCAACTCGCTTTGCTGCCGCAAGGGGTTGCTATCTACCCCGGCATCGGCGCGACTGCCTCTAATTCCATACTCACAGCGGATAGCGTGGTAGGTCAAATTTACCTCGCGCGCTACTTAGGGGCTGCCGGATGGACGATTTTTGACTATTCGGCTGATATTTCCCACTCTGTTCTGCCTGCCATCGCGATGGGGCTCGGAACACGAAAAGCAGTACCACCCCACTAATTTTGAACACAGCACAAAATATCATATAGATTTGAGACTGAGTAGGCTGGGCATCCGTCCCCCATTTTCGGTATCAACACATCTGATTGTCTATTGATGAAAACGCTTGTCATGCCTACACGGTTGGCACCAATGATGTCGTTTTGAATAGAATCACCGACAAACACAGTTTCTTCCGGTAAAACGTCAGCACATTCACAAGCCGATTTGAAGATTTTGATATTCGGTTTTCTGACACCCACCTCATCAGAAATCGTCAGCGAATCAATACGTTCGCTGAGTCCAAGGTGTTTGACTTTAGAAAGTTGACTGTCAGGATGTTTATCGTGTGCACCGTTTGTAATGATACCGACATGGTATGTGCGTAACTCCTCAAGCACCGTAACATCTTCGTAAAGACGTAAACGCGTGAGGTAGTGGAAACTGAGAAAGTCGTTGAATTCTTCTATAATTTTACCTGTGGACAAACATAGTTCTTTGAATACATACTGGAAACGTAAGTCTCTCACTTCTGCCATGGAGAGCTTCCCGGCGTTGAGTTGCTGAAAAAGTAGCTGATGAACTGTTGTCCATGCCCTTGTAAGATCTTCTTCCGAAACCTCAGGCTTCTGCTTGCATAAAAACTGAAATGTCTCTCTTTTTGCGATGCCCCATGCTGTATCGGAGTCGCAGAGCGTTCCATCAAGGTCAAAGAATACTGCCTTAATCATCGCAACACCTTAGGGATCATAATCTAGTGAGGCTCCGACGAGATTTTTCGTATAGTGCAGCCCGCAACAAGGCTGCTGCAATGTTAAACCCTTTACAAATCTCGCCAGTGGGTTCTGAGTCATCGTTTTAATTTTTCCAATCAATTCGCAGTAGACACAACTCATATTAACACATCCACTGCTATTTAATCAAAAAATAAACAAAAGTGAACATACATTCCTCGTTTTGTGTCCAAAACAGGGATAAACCTGTAATCTGAACCGCCTCGGTTTTGACAGCGTCAAAAAAATTGGACAAAATGCACCCCTTGTGGTATCCTTTTATAATAAACTTGTAGACAGGATTTTCACCGCAAAGGATTTGGGTGGGTGTCCTGTCCGTTGAAAAACAAACGGGCATAATGAAAATAGCACTGCTGTCGGATTCTCTCAATGCCATGGATTTCCATGACTCCTCATCCAGACAGCAGGCTGACAGCCCAAAATCGGTTGACATCGCTCTGGAAACTCTCGGTTGAGACATAGCAGCGCCAAAGAAAAGCCGTGTCTGGTTTCCTTTAGCGAAAGCCGGCACCTGAAAGGAGAACACATAATGAAACGTCACAAAACGCAGGTGCCAGAGATTCTCGCCAGCCGTTTTTTTCACATCTCCTGCCTTGTGTGCATCCTAGCACTCGGCGGCCTCTACCTATATACACAATGGGAGCTTGGTCGCCTGGCTGAACAACGCCCACCGGCTCTAGAGAAGGACCAGGAATCCATGGGCGAAGAGACGGTGCCCGACACCCGCGAAGAAATGCCACGCTGGCAAATGGAGCAAGCGAAGCGCCGAGCCGAACAAGCACGCATCGTTGAAAAATGGCGTGCCCGCGGCGAAGCCCTCGGGCTTTTTGATGAACAGGACTTCGGTTGGTTCGCAAGGCTTGCTGAAGACGCAGAGCTGCGCGGCATTGATCCGGAAAAACTCTGGCGTGTTGATGAGTTACTCGGACAGTGTCAAGGGGGTAAAATATCCTTCGCCTCGTATGAAGAACAAGCGGTTGCCATTCTCACAGAGGGGATGGATGCACTGACGGCCGCGAAGTATCTCGAACAATACTTTCCCGGTGTGCATGAGGAACAAGTCAAAGAACTGGCGAACCAAGCGATGCGTGAGAACCCCGGTGACTTTGAGACGCTGTTCCTCTGGGCGAAATACCTGCCATACGACCCATTTGGGGAGAACCCAGAACGGGTCATCGCCTACCGCAAACTCGTTGAAATGCGCCCAAACTCGGTGGACGCGCTGTATCACTTGGGTAATGTCCTGATGTGGTTTTCCCCTGCAGAAGCACTTGAAATGTTTAAGCGTGCGAACAAACTCAAGCCTCAAAGAGGGATACTCTTAGATATGGGCTTTGCCTACGAAAGGTTAGCCGACTACGATGCCGCGATGGATGTCTATTCAAAAGCGATTGAACAGAGAAGGCAGATAGAAGAGGCGCAAGGGCACCCCATACACGAACATCGGTTAGCAAAGGCTTTTTTTGAAGGTCTCAAAGCAGGGACACCACGTGTTCCACCGCTAGCGAGCACCATTTCAGACATAGGTGCCGCCGCGAAGGCAACTGAAACCTTCGCCCGAGAAACCCTCCCGCAAGGCCCGCCCGAAACGGTAGACGCGCCCTTTGAAACAGTTGGGGCGGCGGAAATACCGCCTCCCCCCGCACCTGGGTTCAGCGAGGGAGAACGCGCCGACATCGCTCAATACCTCACCGAGATGAACGATGCCCAATACGCGGAACTCAAGCAGTTCCTCAAAGCCGAAATCCCCGAACTCTTCGAGTTTTTGGAATCGTCAACGGTTAGCTTAGAAAGCACGGAAATCCCCGAAACCTTGAACCTGCCAGACGCACGCCAAGGCGGAGTTTCCGATACATCCTCCCCGCAAGCCGGGCTCGCTCGCAGCTTGCAGCAACTCCGTGCGGACTCCCCGGAACTCGCCGCGCAAGTCGAAAGGCACCTCCGCCGCCGCATGCCAAAACGCCAACACCCACAAGAAAGGAGCAACCAATGAAACTCTCAGCACTCAGCCTGATTTTTTTCACGTCGATGTTAATCCATACTGCCCCTCACGCCGCCGCAAACATCAGTCTGGCTAGCACTGCACCCCTTAATAATTGGTATCCGCAGGGCGGTTCACATAGCAACACCGTCGCCCTCACCTTCAACATCCAAAATCCGGCCCGGAAAGGGCGTGTCAACTTTCGCCTCGAAAATACCACAAACTGGAAAGGTTACTGCACCAACATAGGTACACAGACAGGCCCCGACCTGCAGCTGCTCTCTGGAGATCAGATCCCTAGGCAGGAAAGGCAACCAAACATACCGGGATGCTGTTTTTGTATATTTCAGCCCCATCAACGCTTAGGTATCGACAGCCCGTGTGAAAATCTCGTCGGAGCCTCTTGATGTTTAGTCTCTAAATTAAACCCTCCTTCTCCAACTCCGATACACAGACAATCGGGCATGAGATTGGGCATCACCCGCTGCGTCACTATAGTTGAGTGTGAGTGCCAGGTCATCCGCGGCATGTAAGATCTTAGATTCGGGTTGGGCCCCAATTTATCAATGAGTGCCGCTTCTAATAAATCAAACTTTTCGTCTAAATTCGGGACATTTGTTTGACTCAGTTCGTGAGTTAACTCATTTAGTTCATCAACCGTCAAGCCGCCATAACGCTCAGGTTCGTTACCGCCTCCCGCTTCTGCCTTCTCCGTATTTCCATCCCCATGAGTGTGATTTCCTGCATGGTTACATCCTGTGTTTTCGCTAAAGGATTTGGGTGGGCGGGCGCCCCTGCATTCAAAGCATCATCTTCTTCAATGGCGACAGTAAAGTTCGCAATTGCCATGTACGTCATTAGCATCATTAATCTTAGTGCGTTGAATTTGCGCCACGTAATACGCTTCATTCCCCAATCCTTTTTGGTCCTGTTAAAGCAACTGTTGGGACCTCGTATCGTCTTCCTGAATGGTACGGGTTCATGCTACATATAGAATAGGCTGCTTGCAACCGTGAGAATACAGAAGAAGAGACAAATGAGCAAAGCGATTAGGCACAATTGTTGGTAGTAGGACGCGAGGTACACTGTTGGTAGTAGGACGCGAGGTACACTGTTGGTAGTAGGACGCGAGGTACACAGATTACTGGCCCGGTTAGCAGCTATACTTGGTATTCATCTCATACTTGAGAGGCTTATCTACGAGTTAAATTAAGGTGTAGCATACACCCATGCTAATATTTCAATCTCGTTATCGAGAGGCTTCTCGCATGGATAATATATTACCATACTTTAACCAGAGAAATCAAGGAAAAATATAGGGGCATTTCATTTTCAACATTTTCTCATATTTTCGAAGGATGTCACGAGCCGGTGCTTAATCCTATAGCGGAGTCTTACGATTTAGCCCTCGTTCTTAACGGAGAACGAAATAGCCCTATAATAGGGGTTGATTTATAGCATGAAATTAAGTATAATATGAACAATCTGTGGGATTTTAGGTCAAAAACAGAGAGTAGCTCTTATCAACGACTTCTATAAACATGCCTTTTCAAATCAACAAGGCGAAGGAGATTTTCACGGAATGGCAAAAAAACCGAATATCTTATTTCTCATGAGTGATGAACACAGTCCACACGCTATTGGGTGCGAAGGCAACGAGATTGTGCAAACGCCGAATCTCGATCAGCTTGCAGCATCGGGGAGTTACTTTGAGAAGGCATATTGTCAAGTGCCGCTCTGCACGCCTTCACGGATGTGCATGCTGACAGGGAAATATGCACATCGATGCTCTGCATGGAATAACGGTTCTGTGCTGTTCCCGGAGCATCTTACAATGCCAGCGCACTTTGCAAACCACGGATATAGCACCGCGCTTATTGGCAAGATGCACTTCGGTGGCAAGGAACAGAACAACGGTTTCCAACACCGGCCGTATGGTGACTTGCGCGGATATGCCGGGCATCAAACCGACCCGCTGCACGGGCCACCCGGCACTCGGGAGCGAACACGCCAAGCAGGCATCTCCGAAATCCCACCGAGTCTTTTGCAAGAGAGAGTCATCAACACCGAAACGGTTGAATACTTAAGAGCACACCCACCTGAGCAACCGTGGTTCCTCCTTGCGAGTTATAGCCGTCCGCACTTTCCGCTCACTGTCCCGAAACGACTTTTTGATAAGTATTGGCCCCATAATGTGGACATGCCGAACATTCCACCGGGGCATTTGGAACAGACACACCCGTTTGCAAAAGGGCTCCGAGACAATTTCAAGACCGAAGATATCCCTGAGGAAGAAACACGGAAAGCACGGGCAGCTTACTACGCGTGTTGTGAATTCTTGGACGAATGTATCGGCGATTTATTGGCACTTCTGGAACGGGATGGCCTGTTAGACAATACGATCATCGTCTATACGACTGACCACGGGGAGATGGCAGGCGAGCACGGGCAGTGGTGGAAATCGAGCTACTATGAAGCAGCTGCCCGAGTGCCCTTGATTATTGCAGATAGGCGTGAGGAGAATCAGCTGGGGCACGTCCCCTCCCCAGTTGAATTAAATGATCTGTTTCCAACGTTATGTGCGCGTGCAGATGTTCCAATTCCGAATGGATTGGACGGTGCAGATCTGACACAGCTCATGGCAGGGAACGCGGAAGACTGGCGCAACACGGCGATAACCGAATACTGGTCTAACCAATCGACCGGCCCGATGCGAATGCTCCGCACATCACGCTATAAATACGTCGCCTTTCCAGAGGATGAGTCGATCTTGTTTGATTTGGAGACAGACCCGGACGAATTTGAGAACCTCGCCGGGAAGGCTGAATATCGGCAATTGGAAGCAGGTTTAGACGAACAACTGATGGCGGGATTCAGTTGGGAAGCAGTTGAGCAACAGAAGGCTGAAGATAGGGAGCGAAGCAAAACCTTTGCAGAGCCATGGGGGCGAGGCACACCTAATCAGTATACATTACCTGACGGGAGAGTTGTGGATGCGGAAACTTGTCTCTATCGTCCCTCAGTGAGGGATGCGTAATACGAGTGGGGCTAAAGTAGCACGCCACATGCAGCAAGAAAAGCACACCCACAAGCGACTCCGTGGCCTGGGACCGCGCTGAAGAGAGGAACCGAGCACGTTCCACATCTAAAGACGAGCGATAAATTGTTCTTCTACAAACCCGATTTGTCGCGGACGCACATCTGCAAGAATGGAGAAGCCTCGGCCAAAAAGCCATCGACGAGATCTGCACAACAAGGCTCATGCCCAGTTGTCCTGAACCTTTCCAGCGACGAAAAGACTATTAACGTTAGAGAATATGCATGCCAAACACCCCTAACCGAAGAACGACTATACCTCAAAAAAGCAATGAAGCAGCGCGCCTGCGATTTCCTGCGATTGTAGTAGGATTGCTCTTAGTGGGCGCGATGTGTGCAATCACACCGTATAACAACTATTTCTTACAGAATTCCAAGATTGCCGGTAACCATCTCCCTGTCGGCTCTATCTTTGGCATCCTGCTGTTGGTGTTTTTTGTAAATGTACCGCTGCGGAAGTTGATGCAACGTCGCAGTTTTGCCTTTTCTTCACTCGAGTTAACGGTTATCTGGATGATGCTGATTGTCGCTGTCGGTATCCCTTCAATGGGGTTGTTGCAGTTTCTCCTGCCTTCGCTGGTAGCACTCCGTTATTTTGCAACGACAGAGAACGATTGGGCAGAAACGCTCCATCCGCATATCCCGGATTGGTTAGTCGTTATGGATGTACGTGCGTCAACCGACTTCTATGAGGGCATTTCTCCGGGTGAAAACGTTCCGTGGCTGCTCTGGCTCAAGCCTCTTCTCATTTGGGGACTTTTTGTCCTTGTGTTTTATATCACAACGTTTTGCCTGTCCACAATTCTACGCAAACAGTGGGTAGAACGAGAACGGTTTTCGTTTCCGTTAATTCAGATTCCTATCCAATTAGCGGCGGAGCCCCCCCGTGGCACGCTGCTCAACACCTTCTTTAAAAATAGGCTGCTATGGGCAGGAATGGCATTGCCTGTGGTGTTGCACCTCATCAACGGTCTACATGCACACTTTCCGACGGTGCCCGAAATTCCGCTTATCTACAACATCTATCAGGTGTTTACGGAGAAGCCGTGGCATACACTCGGTTGGTGGCCAGCGATGCGACTCGTGATCTATTTTTCGGTCATTGGGATAGCGTCGCTGCTAACGCTTGAGGTGTCGTTTAGTCTCTGGTTTTTCTATCTCTTTTTTAAACTCCAATACATTATCATGAATGCAAGTGGATTGAGCATTAGCCCGTGGATTAGTTGTAGCCGGCAAGTGATGGGTGGTTATCTTGTCTTTGTTCCGGCTGTTTTCTGGATTGGGCGTGAACACATCTCGACAATTTTTAGAAAGACGTTCGGTCTGGGAGCGGCTCGGCCTTCGCGCATGGGCACTTTTTCCGAGTCCCGCACGATAGACGATTCCAACGAACCAGTCTCCTATCGTGTAGCACTGCTCGGATTTGTGATAGGCTTTTTAACTCTCACTGTCTTCTTGGTGATGGCGGGTGTGACAACATGGGTTGCCGTCGTAACTCTGCTTTCGATCTTCGTTACCTCTATTGTGTTGTCGTGGATGGTCGTGAATGGTGGGTTGTTGTTGGTGCAAGCCCCCTTTTTCCCTTCAGAGTACATTGATATTACGTTAGGTTCGGGCGCGTTAGGGCAGAAGAGCCTCGCGATTCTGAGTTTTCAGCGGACGTTCCTGCGGGATTGGGGCGAATTCATGATGCCCAACTTTCTGCACAGTTTCAAAGCCGCGGACGAGGTGCGTCTCGCACGTCGCCGGATTCTTCCGATCCTGGGCATCGCCATTGCGGTGGCTATCCTCGTTTCTGTTTACTTTTCTCTCACGCTCATCTACAACAAAGGTGCGCTGTTCCTGCAGAGTTGGAGTTTCGTAGTCGCGCCACGCAACTATTTTCAACGGATGAGTAGTCTCATCGAATTCCCCGTAGAGACAAAGTGGGACGAGGTTTACAGTATGATTGCAGGTGCCGGCTTTACGGGGTTTATGCTCTGGATGCGCCAGCATTTTGTGTGGTGGTCCCTCCACCCGATCGGTTATTTGCTCGGTGCAACTTATCCGCCCTTTCACCTCTGGTCGTCCATTTTAATTGGGTGGTTCATTAAGTACAGTTCGCTCAAGTTTGGCGGTGCATCGACATATCGGAAACTCCGGCCTGTGGCATTCGGGTTAATTTTCGGGGAGTATGTGATGGTTGGCGTGTGGATGATAGTCGGGTTTTTCACGGGGATTGGGTACTTTGCACTGCCATCGTAGCTATTCGTCACGGCGAGAGGACCTTCCCACTGCCCTGCAAGAGGCGGAAACGCTTACCATTCTGTTTACGAAACCGTATCGTTTCCGTTTTCAGAGAGATGATGGACAACGGCAAGCGGTGTTGCAGCGAGGAGCCCCGCATCAATCGGAATAACAACCCCGGAAATCCATCGTGATTCTTCACTCGCTAGAAAAACGGCTGCCCAAGCAACATCCCATGCGGTGCCTTCTGTACCGAGTGGTGCGATAAGTCTGCGCCGTTCCCGCTCGGCTTCACTTAAATACGGTGCCGGAAATGAGGCGTAGAGGTGCCCCGGTGCGATACAGTTAGTGCGGATATTATCGCGGCCGTGGTGTACTGCCATGACCTTGGTAGTTGAGATCATGCCGCCCTTTGCAGCGGCATAAGGGACGTTCCGGACAGAACCTGCACGCAATGCGTCAATTGATGAGACATTGATGATGGAACCGCCGCCTGCTTCCGCCATCCGCGGCACGGCATGCTTGCATGCCATAATCATGCTCTTGAGATTAACATCCATGACGCGGTCCCACTTTTCCTCTTCGACTTGCGTTACCATGCCGGAGCCGCCTAAGCCGACGTTGTTAAACAGGACGCTCAGGCTCCCAAACTGTGTAACGGCGGTATCTACCATCGCGGCGCAGTCTGTTTCTTTGGAGACATCTCCGATGAACACAGCTGCTTCACCGCCTTCTGCCCAAGTTGACGGAGGAACTGAAGTCGAAAGACGACGCAGAGACCCGCTTCTCATGCAGAACGACCTCATTAACACCGCGAAAATTACCTGGGAATACCTAGGCATCGACCGGCTCGTTACAACCGCCCGTGCGAAACTTCAATATAATATCGATTTCGACAATCACAATCAACATTACGAAGTCGGAATTTTCAAAATGCTCTATCGACTGAGACCTTCCAAATCACTCGAAATCAGTCCTATGTTCAAATACACCGTCCGAAACGGATTCCGGATGGCTGAGGACCGGCTTGAAGACCTCGTCTTGAAAGAGGAAATCGAGGGGGCGCTCCTTACCCGCCGCCTACGACTCCGCAAAATAGAACAGGCGGATGTACGCGATATGACACCCGCACTCATCCTCAAAGTCGTCTATCAATTCACAAAAACCATCAAACTTACCGGCGGCGGACAGATTCTGCTCTTTAACGACATGATTAATGACGATAACGATTTTGTGCGGCAAGCCCTATTGGCGGAGCTGGAAAAGAGTTTTGTCGCGTACCGCAAGCAACTCTTTCTGCACATCGGCGCCCGATACATAGATCAGCGTGCAATAGGTGAAGTGAATGATCAGAATTTCATGGAGCTCTTCGTGCGGGTTTTTGGCAAATTCTAAAAGTTTTTTTTGATGATAATCCGGATGTGAGAAAAAGGTTTGCCAAAAAGTATTGTTTTCGGCTAAAATGTGTTCGTCTCTTTTTTAATTCGGAAAAAAGAGTTGCCAAAAAACGTTCATTGTGCAATAATGCGAACTAACCTTTGAGTCAGACAAAAAAAGTTTGCCAAAAAGTGTTGTTTTCGGCTAAAATGCCTTAACTCGAATCAGACAGGGAAAACTCAAAAAGATGAAACACCGAGAGTCCGTTTACCAGAAGAGCAGAGTGCCTGGCCCCGTGCTGCGGGTTTGCAGTGTTGGCGGGAAGGCATTCGTATGCCGTGCTGTCGTGTGTTTTAACTGCCTGTTAAGACGATTGACCCCTCCCCCTTCACGTGCGTTAACCCTCTTATTAACTCAAGCAGCCTCACCCGTCGTCGCTGCTTTCTCACGCCTGCACGCCTACCGTCTCGGACGGTGGAAGCCGTTGCAGGCTTTTTTTCTGATGCGTGCGGTGTTCACTTGCGGAGGCCCTGGGCCCCTGCACGCCTGCCCGCCCGCAATCAAACTGATAACGACTTATAAACCTAACCGATGCGATAATCGCATCGACAACGGACACATCGTCCGAAAGGATATTTTGAAATGAAAGATTGGATGAACGCGAAAAAAGGCATCGTGATTTTATTGGGCGGGCTGGTGTTAGTGTTTGCCTGCTACGGGCTGGTAAGAGCGCAACACGGCTTGAAGCCCGTTCAATCAGAGACGCGGCACGTCGCCCCGCCGGTTGACGGGCAGGCAGGCATAGCACGTAGCTTGCCTGCAGTCTCCCCCGACTCGGTTTCTCCTGAAACGGTTGCGGAGTGGTTGTCGCTCTTACGCGCCAACAATGACGGCTCCGCGGTTTTTGCACAGGGGATAGCGAACCTTGAGCAGGTGCTGTGGGAGATGCAGCCCGTGGAGCGGCCGCGGCTGTTAGCGAACTATCCGAATCCGTTCAACCCAGAAACGTGGATACCTTATCGGCTGGCAGTGCCAGGGGATGTGGAGATATCCATCTATGCGTTGGACGGGCGGTTAGTCCGGACGTTAGCCTTGGGACATCAAGCGGCGGGCCGTTACGAGAGCAAGGCACGCGCCGCGTATTGGGATGGGCGCAACGCCTCTGGTGAGCGTGTTGCAAGCGGTATCTATTTCTATACGCTGCGTGCCGGCGACTTCTCTGCGACGCAGAAGATGTTGATAAGGAAGTAAAGCGAGAGAGGGATGTAAGGCGGGGGTGTGTCGTCTCGTGTTCACGAGGCGGTACCCGCCTCCAACCCCTCGTATTTTTAGCCGCGAGTGTTTCGCGGCATTTGGAGGACTGTAATGTATGATAAAAACGTGTCAAAGGTTTGGAGCCTTTTGATGTTTGCTAAAAACGATTCAATGATTTGGAGGTCTTTGATGTTTGCTAAAAGTGTGTCAATGATGGCGTGTGTTCTCACGGTTTTGAGTTTGGGCGTTTTGAGCGATGTGTGTGCGCAAGGGGTAAGCCTGCCTGCGGATGTCGGTGTGCTTTCGACTGTGAAAGGTGATGCGGATGTGAATGGTGATGGCCGTGTGGATATAGTGGATTTGGCACTGGTAGCGGCGCGCCTGGGAACCCGCGGAAACAGTTCGGCAGATGTGAACGGGAATAGGGTAGTGGATATAGGGGACGTGGCGTTAGTAGCGGCGGGGTTTAACGGTGCAGCGTCTGCGCCTGCGGCGCCTGCGTCTGCGCCAGCAGGGATGGTGCTCATCCCCGCGGGCGAGTTCCAGATGGGCAGCAACGATGCTGAGAATCTTGATGTACGGGAGACCGAGCAGCCTGTGCATACGGTGCATGTGGACGCGTTCTATATGGATACGCACGAAGTGACGAACGCTGAGTATAAAAGTTTTGTGCTGGCGAATCCCGAGTGGCAGAAGGGGCGTATTTCGGCTGTCTTCCACAGAGATAATTACCTAAAACGTTGGAACGGTAATAACTATCCAGAGGGTAAAGGGGACCATCCTGTGACGTTTGTGCCGTGGTATGCGGCGATGGCTTATGCTGCGTGGGCAGGGAAGCGTCTTCCAACGGAGGCGGAATGGGAGAAAGCGGCACGTGGTGGGGAGGCAGGTCTGAAGTATCCGTGGGGAGACACGATAACGCCGGACGATGCGAACTACGGTTGGAATGTACGCGGTACAACGGCTGTGGGGAGTTATGCTGCGAACGGGTATGGGCTGTTCGACATGGCCGGGAACGTGTCGGAGTGGTGTCTTGATGCGTATAATGCGGATTTCTATTCTGCGTCTCCGTCTAGTAATCCGCTGAGTGGTGTGTCTGGTAATACGCTCGCGAATCTGGATGAGATTGTAGATGACTACACAAGCGTAAGTACGAGCTTAAATCGGGTGTCGCGGGGTGGTAATTGGCGTGGTGATGTGCGTTACCAGCGCGTCGCCGATCGTTTCAATAAGCCGCCGACGTTCACGAAAAGCTTCGTCGGGTTTCGTTGTGTGAGTGCAGTGCCGGCGGAACCACCCGCACCGGAGCCTGAGCCACCCACACCGGAGCCTGAGCCACCCACACCGGAGCCTGAGCCACCCGCACCGGAGCCTGAGCCACCCGCACCGCCGGCACCGGCAGGGATGGTGCTCATCCCCGCAGGCGACTTCCAGATGGGCAGCAACGGTGCTGATGCGTGGAGTAACGAGCGGCCTGTGCATACAGTGTATGTGGACGCGTTCTATATGGATACGCACGAAGTGACGAACGCGGAGTATCAAACTTTTGTGCTGGCAAACCCGCAGTGGCAGAAGACGCGTCTTCCGGATGTCTTCCACAATGGGAATTACCTAAGTCATTGGGACGGTAATAACTATCCAGTGGGTAAGGGGGACCATCCTGTGACGCATGTGTCGTGGTATGCGGCGATGGCATATTCCGCGTGGGCAGGGAAGCGTCTGCCAACGGAGGCGGAGTGGGAGAAAGCAGCACGCGGTGGGTTAGTTGGTAAGAAATACCCGTGGGGGGATACGATAACGGAGAACGATGCGAACTATCAAACCGGCCGCGGCGATACAACGGCTGTGGGGAGTTATGCTGCGAACGGATATGGGCTGTATGATATGGCAGGGAACGTTCGGGAGTGGTGTCTTGATGCGCATAATGCGGCATTTTATTCTGCGTCTCCGTCTAATAATCCGCTGAGCGGTGTGTCTGGCAGTATGCTCGCGAATCTGGATGAGATTGTAGATAACTACACAACTGTTACCTCCTCTCGCGTGTTGCGCGGCGGTAGCTGGCACAATTCTGCACGGAACCTGCGTGCCGCTCTTCGCCACGGGAATTCACCTTCGGACGCGCGCGGCAACAACGGGTTCCGGTGTGCGAGGGCTGTAACTCCTTCGCCGGAGGACGAGACACCGGCACCGGAACCGCCCGCCCCGGCACCTGCAGGGATGGCACTCATCCCCGCAGGCGACTTCCAGATGGGCAGCAACGATGCTGATGCCTGGGATGACGAGGAGCCTGTGCATACGGTGTATGTGGACGCGTTCTATATGGACACGCACGAAGTGACGAACGCCGAGTATAAAAGTTTTGTGCTGGCGAATCCCGAGTGGCAGAAGACGCGCATCCCCCGCACGCTCCACAATGGTCATTACCTAGCCGATTGGGAAGGTAATAACTATCCAGTGGGTAAGGGAGACCATCCTGTGACGCATATGTCGTGGTATGGTGCGATGGCATATGCTGCGTGGGCAGGGAAGCGTCTGCCGACGGAGGCGGAATGGGAGAAAGCGGCACGCGGTGGTTGGGCCGGGTTAAAGTATCCGTGGGGAAATACGATATCCCCTGCGAACGCGAACTACGGTAGGAATGTAGGGGACACCCGTCCTGTGGGGAGTTATGCGGCGAACGGATATGGGCTATATGACATGGCAGGGAACGTGTGGGAGTGGTGTCTTGATGAGTGGGATGCGGATTTCTATTCTGCGTCTCCGTCTAGTAATCCGCTGAGTGGTGTGTCTGACAGTATGCTCGCGAATCTGGATGAGATTGTAGATGACTACACAAATGTTACCTCCACTCGCGTGTTGCGCGGCGGTGGCTGGGGCATTAATACACGATACCTGCGCGCCGCTGATCGCTACGGGTTTACGCCAACGGGCACGAACATCCTCCACTACGGGTTCCGGTGTGCGAGGGCTGTTACTCCTTAAATCTTTACCCCTTTACCTTCTCCGATCTGCGTGCAGATCGGGTCGGCATAATTTATTAACTAATAGTTAAAAAATCGTTATAAATAGGGTAAAATATTAACTATCTGTTAATTTTCAGTTCATTTTTTGCCCGGTGCGTGCTGAACCCGGTTCGGTTTTGTGCTGGGCCAAACCGTATCTTGTCCGGCTCGTTTTATGCGCAGCGAAAGATAAAAGCAGAGGTGTGATGGTGAGTAGGCCGTGTGCCGAATGCTATCACACCTCTTTATTGAATCTTTATGCGATTAACTCCGTTTTTTCCGCTGCAGCAGATGCTCCTGTTTTTCCCAACGTTTCCCTTTATCCCGTTGCCCGTTACATGCCTGTTATTGGACTCGCAGATGCGATTTATTGCGTCCAACCAGAAGGAGCCATCTCTCACCTTGAAAAGGCAAAACTGCAGGACCCCAGCCTCGCAAATGCCTATTTAGTTTTTGCATACTAAAAGGTCGGGGATTACGACAAAGCGTTAGAACTTCTAAAAGCAAGGCCTGAGAGAGAGACATTGTTGCACAGGTGCATCTCCGTGCCATTGAATCCGGAGAGCCCTACATTCCACCCATTCAGCGAGAGGTTTCGTCCTAGCAGGAACATTCTGAGGCGGACGGAGCCTTCATGGATATCCCCCTGAATACCGACCCAGGGTTTTCAACGGAGACGGAAACGCCTTAGTGCTCAACTCCCGAAGTATTAACAGCAGATACCAGCGGTGGGTTGAAGCCCCGCTGATATCGATGCCGTCTTTGAGAAGAGGTAGTTTCATGGGTGGCAGAAAAAGGTAATCTTTGTCTCTCCTTGCAGGAGAGACAAGAATACCGAACCTTCCGCCTCAATTTCTGCTCGGTTTGCATTTTCGAGAGAAATATCTGCGAGCAGCACCTTTGCGCCCTCTCGCGCGAACAGGATTGATGTGGCGTAGCCTGTGCCGTCTACTTCCCCTTTTTTCCCCGCACCTGTAACAATGGCAACTTTTCCGATTAATCGATTCATAGGATTCCTTAACTTTTCGGCAATTATTTATTTTTTCTTGTTCGATAAATAGGTTACTCCGCTGGAGCAGGAGAAGGGTACCCTAACAAGTTCTATAAACATGTCGCTCCGCATCGACGCTATGAATGCTTTAGTAGCATTCATAGCGTCGATGCGTGCCATTAGCATGACCTGGGTCTCAAGCTCCACCGCCGCGCTGGGCTGGATGGCATCACGCTCAGAACATCGCTCTCATAATTGAAAAATAAAGGCAGAAGTGGGTTTTGAGTTCAGTGCACATTGAAACCCGACATCGCTCCAATTAGCTTAGATTCCCAACTTATCGTTAATTTCTTTCTGATAGCCCTCTAATTCGCAGTTTTCAATTTCTGCGATTGTTACAGGGCGGCCGAACCATCCAGATTCATAGACTGCCATGCAGATTGCCTCAGAGCGCATACCTTCGACGGCATCCACTTCGGGCTTTCCGCTGTTCCGAATCGCATCGGCGAAATACTTAAGCTCAATGGCGACGGTATCTTCGAGCCCACCGGGGAAATAGTATTCGCGTTCATCGTTACTGAGGCTATCCATGAACTGCTCCATGAGTTCATCGTTGCTGGTTGGTTCGCCGCTGCGAGGCACCAACCCCCGGTTGAAATCGAGCGCACCTTCACTACCGTAGACGGTGTGTTGGCGGAAGTGATGCCCTGGTGCAGAGCCGACCCACGTCCACTGTGCCGTAACGCCCTGCTCAAACTTGATGGTGGCGATGGTTGCATCTTCCACGTCAACAGCATAGCCGCCCTCTCTTTCTGCCGGATTGTCATAGCGGAAGGGTTCGTACGCTTTATTGATGGCATAGACATCAAGGGCTTCCATGCCGAGGATAAAGCGCATGAGGTCCGTGAAATGCACGCCTCCGTCTAACGCCCATCCGCCCCCGGCATCCATCTTGAAGTTGCGCCAGCCCCATTTGCCTAACCCTTCACTCACTTCAATCCAGAAGAACATACGGGGTTCTCCGATGCGTCCCTCAGCAACTGCCCATCGGCGTGTACGTTGGATACGCGCCAATCGATAGTTCTCGGCAACTGAGATAATCTTGTCGTTTCTCTCTGCTGCTTCCATCATGAGTTTGCATGCACGCATAGTGATACCGAACGGTTTTTCAATGATGACATGCTTTCCTGCATCCAGTGCAGGCACAGCCAGCGTATGATGCGCGCTGTGTAAAGCACAGATATCCACGCATTCCAATTCTGGATGTTTGGCGAGCATCTCATCGAGTTCGGTGTAGACAGCAGGCTTGGTGCCGCCTTGGAACTCGTGTGCTTGACTGGCACGTTCTTCAGCACGTTCGGGGGCAATATCGCACGCCGCAACGATGTCGTAATCCTGAATTCCGTTCTGCCAAAGTTGTTGATAGCCGCGCATGTGTGCGCCGGACATACCACCGCACCCGACTAATCCTATTTTAATCTGTTCTGCCATGTTATTCTCCTCTTAACTGTGGGAACGATGTCTGCATCGAGACTTCTCCCCAACGGAAGGTTTCCATCCGCGCATCCCGCATTGATTGCACTTGCAGGAGGCATGAAGCGTCTACGTGAGTGCCCCTTCGAGACTCCCCGTGGCTATCAAGAAAGATATCTCGCCGGAGAGGTTAAATCCTAACGGAATTGTATCGGATATGCAATGAGATGTCAATGTTTTTTCTGAAAATCCAATAAAAGAGAGAGACGGTTCGTAAGAGGGCGATTTACACCCTAAATCTATCTATCAGACCATACCCACTTTTTTTCCTACTTGACACGTGACGCTTTCTGTCGTTCACAGACACTAAACCCGAACTCCCATCTGTAGGGGCAAGGCCGCCTCGTCCGCCGTAGTTTGAAAAAATATTCATTTTTTGTGGGGGATCTTTGTTAAAATGAGCGTCTATATAATAAATCGCAAACCATCATTCCGCAATTCCGCCCGAATTGCATTTACGGGTTTCTTTTTCAAAAAGAGAAAGGTGAGGATAGCAGCATGAATGACGCTGAGATGATTCGGCGATTGATAGCAACCGCGGGCCATGACGCAGCAGCCGGTCGTCGCATTTTTGAAAAGTATTCTGGTGCCGTTTATCGGACAGTACATAACGTTTTGCAGGATCATTGGGATGCCGAGGACGTTGTCAGTGAAACGTTCCAGCAAGCCTTGCGCAAACTGGATACACTCAAGGACCCGACGGCGTTGCAGACGTGGATGTGTCGCATCGGCTATCGGTACGCCGTGTCCAGAAAAAGACGCAGTGCGTTAACTGTTGAATCGCTTGACGAAATATCTCATGAGGGACTGGTGTTGCCTGCGGAGATGGCGGCACTGTGGGCAGACGAGACTGACGGGATTCGAAGATAAAACAGGAGCGTCTTGAGCTGCTCATCCGCTTGATTCGCTCACTACCCCCGAGAGATAGTCAGGTGATGGAGCTCTACTATTTTGAGGGGCTCAAACAGGCAGAGATTGCGGTATTTAGATTCAATACATCCCGTGTCATCAGATCTGCGGGCTCCCACAATCGCTTTGCGGCAATCCTATATAGCCCCACTACAGACGCGACTTGTTATCGGCTAGACACCACAACTATTATTTATAAAACGCCTACATGGTAATGTAGGAATAATCCAAAAATCGCAATTCCGACACTTGACTTAAAATCTGCTTTTCGGTAAAATAACCACAGAATTAAAAAAAGGGGAACTGAACGTGCGATACAGTGATATTATGACACGACGTTTTGGCACCGTGATAGCAATTTTGATTTGCCTACTCCTCGGGGGCGGAAATGCCCCAGCAGCAGTGGATGAAAACACCGTCGCCGTCTGGCTCTTTGAGGAAGGCGCTGGGAAGACGGTGAAAGATGCTTCCGGCAACGGGCACGATGGGGAATTTGAAGGGAGCCTAAAATGGGTCAAAGGGAAATTTGGAACTGGGTTAGAATTTCCCGGTGATGACAGCGGCTATGTTGTCGTGCAATCCAGCAAAGCCCTGGAATTGGAAACGCTCACGATTGAAGCGTGGGTGAAAGTGAAAAAATCAACAGGCAAATGGCAAGGCATTATCTGTAAACAGCAAGCGGGTTGTACGAATAGAAACTACGGCATCTGGGTGCATATAGACAAAAGCGTTCTGCACGCGGAAATCGGCGCGAATGCAGCGTGCGGGTTTAGTATTGATGGCACAACCCTTATTACTGATGACAAATGGCATCACCTCGCCTTCACGTACGATGGTAAGATGGGGAGGACGTATGTCGACGGGGAATTGGAAACGGAAGCACCTAACAATGCCACGTTTCAAAGCGGAGACCCGATTACGATTGGCGTGCCGAATCTGAACAACGCCAACGGGTTGATGGGAATTATAGAGGAGGCACGTATTTCCAACGTCGCCCGCACCGAAGAAGAGATTCAGGTGGCGATGGATATCGGCTTAGCAGCGGTGCTCAGTGTAGACCCGGGCGGTAAATTGGCGGCGCGCTGGGGATACCTTAAGAGTATTCGGTAGATTTGAAAGCAGCTGAAATAGGGGCGAGGGGCCTCACCTACTCATTGTAAATAAGGAGAAACAGATTTGAAAAAAATAGTTTATGTATATTTATTGCTTTTTTGCATGACTACAACGGTATTCGGTCAAGGGCTTCCGAATGCTGTTCCACAGGAAGTCGGACTTTCCGCTGAACGGTTGCAACGCATCGCCCCTGTCATGCAACGCTACGTTGATAAAGGACAAGTGTCCGGGTTTTTGACAGCCGTGGCAAGGCAGGGAAAACTGGTTCATTTTGAAACTGTCGGGATGCGGGATGTAGAGAATAGCAAGCCGGTTGAACCGGATACGATTTTCCGTATCTACTCCATGTCAAAACCAATTACCAGTGTTGCTGTGATGATGCTCTATGAAGAGGGGCATTTTCAGTTGGGCACACCCGTCTCTAAATTCATTCCTGAGTTTAAGAACATGAAAGTTTACAACGAAGATCAGACTGAAACTCGGGATGCGAAAAAACCGATAACCGTAAAGCATCTGCTGACACATACCGCGGGGCTTACTTATGGCTGGGGCAAAAGGCCGGTTGATAAACTCTACAGTAAGGCGAAAATTTTTGAGCAGGGGAGTACGTTAGCTGATGTAGTCGCAAAATTGAGTGAGATCCCGCTTGTCCACGAACCAGGGGCGGAATGGACTTATGGCGTTTCTGTTGACGTGCTTGGGTATTTCGTGGAGGTGGTTTCGGGGATGCCGTTTGAGGAATTTTTGCAGACGCGGCTCTTTGAACCACTCGGCATGGTAGACACCGCGTTTTCAGTGCCAATGGAGAAACTTGACAGATTCGCGGCATTGTATACGTATACAAAAACTGATGGACCAAAACTTGTGAAGAATCCGCCGCTCGAAAATGGCAAACTTAGCTTCTTTCCAGCTGGCGGAAGTGGACTCGTGTCAACAGCATCGGATTATCTGCGGTTTTGCCAAATGTTACTGAACGGCGGCGAATTAGACGGGGTGCGCATCTTAGGGCGCAAAACGGTTGAACTGATGCGTCAGCCGCATCATCCATGGGGAAAAGGGGCAGAAAATGGCGGCTTTGGGCTCGGCTTCGCGGTTGTTAAAGATGTAAGCCAGGCAGATATTCTGGAATCCGTCGGCAATTTCAGTTGGAGCGGTGCTGCCGCAACAACTTTCTGGATCGATCCGCAAGAAGAATTGATCTGCGTGCTAATGACGCAGCTCCGCAATAACCCTTACCCTTTCCACAATCAATTCAAAGTGTTAGCGTATCAAGCAATTATTGATTAAAAGCAGAAGCAGGTGCGGCGAACCTGTCTCAATAACAAGAACAAAAGGAGGAATAGATGAAATACTCTCTTCCGTGTGCAGTCCCCGAAGAGGTCGGAATGTCCGCATCGCGGTTAGAACGCATCGCGCCCGTGATGCAGGGCTACGTCGATGCAGGGAAAATTCCGGGCGCGTTGACTATGATTGCCCGTGAGGGCAGACTCGTCCACTTTGAAAAATTCGGCATGCAGGATGTTGCGGAGGCGAAACCGATCGAATTTGATACCATCTTCCGTATTTATTCCATGACGAAACCGATTACTAGCGTCGCTGTGATGATGCTCTATGAAGAGGGGCATTTTCAACTTAATACACCTATCTCAGAATTTATCCCTGCTTTCAAGGACATGAAAGTCTATAGTCAGGACTACAGCGACATTATAGATGCAGAACGTGAGATGACGATAAAACATCTGCTGACGCATACGTCCGGGCTCATCTATGGCGGTGATGGGAGTAGGCCCATTGATGTAGAGTATGAGAAAGCAAACTTCTACGCCGGAACGTTAGCAGAGATGGCACGCAAATTAGGGGAGATTCCGCTCTTTCACCAGCCGGGCGCGGCTTGGAATTACGGGATGTCCACGGATGTCTTGGGCTACCTCGTGGAAGTGGTGTCTGGTATACCGTTTGAGGAATTTTTGAAGACCCGGATTTTTGAACCGTTGGGCATGATGGATACGGCATTTTCTGTACCGGACGCAAAAGCGGACCGGTATGCGACTTTGTATGAACCAGCAGACGATGCTGGAATTCAAGTCATTGAGAACGCGCCCGTTTCAACCGGTCCACGCAACTTTCCGCCTTCTGGTGGGGCGGGGCTCCAGTCAACTGCCGCTGATTACCTCCGCTTCTGCCAGATGCTGCTCAATGACGGTGAACTTGAGGGTGAACGGCTCCTCGGTCGGAAAACGGTTGAACTGATTCGGTTGAATCATATTGAAGATACCTGGCAACCGCTTGAGAGAGAAGGGTGCGGATTCGGGCTCGGATTCGCTGTTGTCACAGATGTCGCAGGAACACAAAGCCTTGGTTCCCCAGGAAGCTACGCTTGGGGTGGTTTGGCGAGTACGACATTCTGGATCGACCCGGTAGAGGAATTGGTAGCAATTTTAATGACACAGCTAATAGGAGATTCGCCTTTCCACGCACAATTCCGGGTGTTAACCTATCAAGCAATTATTGACTAGGAGATGAGTGATGGACCTCGTTCAGCTTGAAAAAGTCCGAAAACAGTTCGGTGATTTCACAGCGGTTTCGGATGTTTCCTTCAACATCGAAAAGGGGAGCATCTACGGCTTGCTCGGTCCCAACGGTGCAGGCAAAACCACAACACTCCGGATGATAATGGGCATCATCGCACCGGATACTGGCAGCATTACCTTTCGCCAGAATCAGCGGATTCAGGATTTCAGCGAGTGCATCGGCTACCTGCCGGAAGAACGCGGACTGTATCGGAAGATGAAAGTCCGAGATGTCATCGTTTTCATGGCAGCGTTGAAAGGGGTTCGCAAGCCGGAGGCACTGCGCGAGGGAGACCGGTGGCTGGAGAAGCTGCAGATGTCCGACTGGCGAGATAAGCGGATTGAGGAACTCTCAAAGGGCATGACACAGAAGATTCAGTTCATCACAACCGTGTTGCATCAGCCCGAATTGATTATTCTTGATGAACCCTTCTCCGGGCTGGACCCGATTAACATGACATTACTCAAAGATTTGATACTTGAACTCCGCGACAACGGGGCGACGATTATCTTCTCAACCCATGTGATGGAACAAGTTGAAAAGTTGTGCGAATGCATCTGTCTTATCCATCAAGGCAAAGTCTTGCTCGAAGGAGAACTCCGCGAGATTAAGCAGACATTCGGCAAAAACTCCGTCGAGATTGATTACGTCGATAGCCTTGAACCGATACGCAATTCTCCCTGGATTGAGAACTATAACGATTTTGGGCAATCTGCCGAGGTGAAGCTGAAAACTCCGGAGAGTTATCGGCCCTTTCTCCGCGAGATGGTTGAGGCAGGTGTTGATGTGACGCGGTTTGAGTTGGTAGAGCCGACGCTTCATGAGATTTTTGTGCAGTGTGTCGGAATCGAAAGCGAGACGGAAAATGTGGCATAAAGTCACCGCGGTGATCAAACGTGAATATACGACGCGAGTCAAGGCGAAGGCTTTCATCGCTTCAGTGTTCCTGATGCCGCTTTTCATGTGCGCGATGGTGCTTTTGCCAAGTTTTCTATTGAAAACGGGTCAAAAAACAACAGGCATAAGAACGCTCGTGGTGATAGATGAAACAGGCGAAATTTTTGAGAAACTGAGCGAACGTGCTGCAGTGCATCCTACTTTTCAGCACAAGGGCAAGATGATTTATCAGTTCCTCGAACGGAACCCACAAGCAGATGATGTTACCACCACAGCACTCCACCAAGAAATTAGAGCCAATAAAATCTATGCCGCTGTTGAAATTCCAAAAGATGTTTTTGAGAACGGAAACGTGGACTACTATGCACGTTCAACGCTCAATTTTGAGTTCCAAGGGGCTCTGAGCCGGATGATCACTGATATTGTCGTCAGCAAGCGATTCGCAGAAAGTCAATATTCGCAGAAAGAAATCAGACGATTAATGCGCGATGTAAAACTCAATACCTACGCGCTTACCAGTACCAACAAGAAAGGCAAAAGGAAGGTTGAGCGGAGCGTAGAAACGGGCATACGTCTCGGTTTGGGGTATATCCTCGTTTTCACGCTCTACATGTTTACTGCCCTTTATGCAAATGCTGTGATGCGAAGTGTTTTGGAAGAAAAAACAACGCGCATCACCGAAGTGATTGTCTCCTCCATCAAGCCGGCGCAGCTCCTATTTGGTAAACTCATCGGCGTCTGCTCTGTCTGTTTAACACTATTTGCGATTTGGGTGATATTCGGCGTGGCACTAGTCAGTAACATAAAACCGCTGCTTGGCATTTTTGGTATCAGTGTGCCTCCCGCGCTAGTCGGCCAAGTGATTGCAACGCTCAAAGCAAGTAGCACACCGGTGCTTGCCTACTTTTTCATTTATTTCATCGGCGGCTTCTTCTTGTATTCAACACTTTACGCAGCTGTCGGTGCAATGTGCAATAGCGACGAAGAGGCGCAACAGTTGGGCGGTTCTATCATAATGTTCCTTGTTCTTCCATTGGTATTAATGTTCCAATTATTCAGAATACCTGATGCCCCCGTTACGATAGTACTTTCACACATTCCCTTTTTCTCACCGATTCTGATGTTCATGCGAATCAACGTGCTGATGCCACCGTGGTGGGAGATTCTGCTGAATCTTGGGGTGATGGTTGGCACGCTCTTCCTTGTCACCGGTATCAGCGGGAAAATTTATCAGGTAGGTATTTTAATGTATGGAAAGCGGCCGACATTCAAAGAATTGTGGCGGTGGCTGAGATATTGAGTGAGACCGAAACAGTCGTGATGCTACATTCCACACGCTGGCACTGAATCTGAGTCGTGCGAAGGATTTTAATTTGTAGACAGGAGCCCAATGCCAGTTGCTGCTATATTAAATCCCCTACAAATCTCGTCGGAGCCTTCTGATGCTTTGACTTCAAAAGACTATGCCTAAGTAGGCTCTGGCGAGATTTACACACGAGTTATTATTACATAAGCGTTGATCGTACGGAGATATACAAAAAGATGAATATCGCAGTTGTTACAGGAGAACACGGTTTTCAGAAAAAAGAATTTGATGCAGTCTTCCAGAGTATGGACGGCATCCAATTTGTACGTGAAGACTTGGATGTCTTTGTCGATGACCTAAGGCAGGCTGAGTACGATACCGTTGTCTTTTATAACTTTCATCGTCCTTATCCGACAGAGGCACAAGCCGAGGCGATTCTCGGTTTAACAGAACGTGGGCAGGGTTTGGCCATCCTGCATCATGCTATCCTCGCGTTTCCCGAGTGGGATGCATACTCAGAAATCTGTGGAATTCTTGATAGAGATTTCGGGTATCATCCGCGGCAGATGCTCCAAGTGCAGATTGCCGATACAACGCATCCGATTACAACTGGGATGACACCATGGGAGATGGGAGACGAGACGTATACCATGGAATCTGCCGAGGAGGGAAGCCAACTGCTTTTGACCGTTGAGCATCCGAAGAGCATGAACGTTCTGGGATGGGCACGTGAATACGGAAATTCTCGGATTTTCTGTCTACAGAGCGGCCACGACAACGTCACCTTTTCTAACCCCAACTTCCGAGAGGTCCTTAAGCGAGGCATTCAGTGGGCTGCAAAGCGTTAACACTTGGAGATGCAGTGCCTTATCTCCAGCTTAGATTCATAGCATAGAAGGTTTTGGGTGGGCGGGCGACGAGATTTATCTATAGATTGGCAGGTAAAAGGTAGCACTAACGTGTCCTGAAGGACACGTATAGACTACCTATCCTGCTAACACAGTCATTGACACAACATCAGGCGTTATAGGGCTTAAATATACAAAAAAACGGAGAAAACGATGGAGCCGACAATGTATTCAGTAAAGAACAGGACGGTTGATGGGTTTCAAGTTTATGCGATACAAAACGGTGAAAACGCTGTCGCTGAAATCGTACCGGCGCTTGGAAATAATTGCTATGTATTCAAGGTAAAGGCTGGCGACGAGTGGCTTGATATTATAGATGCGCCACCGCATCTCGCCACGTTGCAAGCGAGACCGACGGCTTACGGTAATCCGATCCTTTTTCCGTTCCCGAACCGGATCCGAGAGGGTAGATGGACTTTTGAAGGGAAAACCTATCAGTTTGATAAATCGCGCGATGCACCGACGACAATTCACGGTTTGCTACTGAATCGGCCATATCGCATTGAACACCACGGGGCCGATGAAAATGGCGCGACACTCGTGTGTTCGCTCAATTCACTCGATTTTCCTGATATCGGCCGGCAGTATCCGTTCCCGTTTGAGATTAAGATTGTGTATACCCTCAAAGACTCTATTTTGACAATGACGGTTGCCATTAAAAATACCGGAGATCGGAACATGCCTGTCGGATTCGGAATTCATCCGTATTTTCGGGTGAGGCTCACCCCTGCTGCCTCCGCCGCAGAGGCGATGATCACTGTTCCGGCGGCGAAATATTGGGAACTTGATGACGTGCTGGTCCCGACCGGGAAACAGCACGTTGTGACAGACACACTTGACCTTCGGCACGGGCAGCCCTTCTCAAAACTGAAACTCGATCATGTCTTTACAGACGTTCAACTCACGGCGGGTGTGAGCCGGTGTACAATCGAGAATTTGGATACCGGGCACGGCATGCTCATGGAATCAGATGCGCCCTTCAGAGAACTTGTTGTGTATACGCCACCGGGCAGAGACGCTATCTGTTTTGAGCCTTATACGTGTCCAACGGATGCCATCAACTTAGAGGCGAGAGGCATACCTGCCGGCGTTATTGTGCTGCCGCCGGGTGAAACCTTTACCGGCACTGTTCGCATGATGCCAGCGAGGTAGGTAAACGAGAGGACCGTGCCCTTACGGCCCTACCCCGCGGCTTTCGACAGCCCGTGCCATGTTGTGTAGGCCTTCGTCAAGTTGCCAAAATTGTGAAACAGTTACGAGTTGTTATCCTAGCTGTTGCAGTAGTACTTCACCTTGTAATAGTTGTAGTGCACATTGTCAAAATCAAGATAGCGATGAATACATGTGCAATGGTTCTTGCCAACCGACTAAGTGCAAGGTTGCGGTGGCTTCGATTCCCTGAGAAAAAAAATAGGAGGTCCAAGGTGGAAAATACTCCGTTGCAAAAGGTGAGACAAGACATGGGCATCGACAAAGATGTCATGACATGGGCTCTGCCAGAAGGTGCAATTGCCCGATTCGGACGAGGTAGAGTCGCGAAGATGGCGTTTGCGCCGAATGGAAACACACTCGCTGTTGGCAGCTGCCTTGGTGTCTGGCTCTATGATATATCCACCTTGACTCCCTTATGTTTATTTGATACGGAACGCGGCATGGTTTCAGCACTTGCATATTCCCTCAATGGTGTTTTTATTGCAACCGGTAATTGGGATGGTGACATCAAGATATGGGACGTGCAAAGCAAACGGTGCATTTCCAAAATGAAGCGGAAAGGTCGGTTTGATATGGCCTCCCACCTCGTTTTTTCACCGGATGGACAACGTCTCGCCTCTTCTGGTGGACGCTACGATGCTGTTTATGTCTGGTGTCCGGAAACCGGGGCACAAATTGCGAAATTTGTCGATGAAGCATCCCTGCAACCGCGTCATCGCCCTGGACGCATTCCACTCTCATTTTCGCCTGATGGGAGATTGCTCGCAGGAGCAACCCCTAGAAATACTTTTTCTGTTTGGGATCTGGAAACTTGTGAACGTATTGCTTGCGTCACCAGACATACGGATTCTGTCCGTATGCTTCTCTTTTCACCGTGTGGGCAATTCCTGACTTCCGCGGACCGGGCAGGTGTTTTTCATGAATGGGATGTGAACAAAATTACTGCAAAGGAACCAAGTCCTTGCTTCTCAGTGATACCCACTGCCGCGACATCTGTTCAGGCACTCGCTTATTTAACCGACGGCACATTAGTTGCCGCAGGGAAGAATGAAAACACCGTTAGTGTCTGGGATGTGAAGCATAGAAACACGTTGCGGATTTTAAGAAGCGAATGGTGCCCCAATCCCAATTCGTTCTGCTTTTCATCCAGCGGTTCGCAATTGGCTTTAGTTTGGAAAGATCAGATTCAAGTGTGGGATATTGGATTCTCCCGAAAGAATACGATTCGTGAACATACGCCAGTGTATGGTGCCGTGACATTTTCACCGGATGGAAACACTTTGGCATCAGGGAGTTGGGGCAACGGCATCCGCCTATGGGATGTTGCGCGGTTAGAACCTCAGAAAGCATTTGGAGAGGAATCCGCAATTCGCTCACTTGATTTTTCGGCCTGTGGAAATAAACTCGCTTCTGGCTCCTACGATACTGCTGTGAGGATGTGGGACATTAGGAAAGTAGAGACACCCCTTGTTGAGTTTGCGGCAGATCAGAAATCGATATGGTGCGTCGCGTTTCCTTCAAAAGGTGACACCTTGTTCTGTGCCAATTCAGCAGGCCATCTGTATATGTGGGATAGGGAACAAAACCGGACTATGTTCCCTATCAGAACAAAGCACATAAAGTCTTTGTCAGTTTCGCCAGATGAAAAAAAGGTGGTGATTGCTTACTTCAACGGCCCCGCTGAACTCTGGGATGTTGAAAGCAAGCAGTTGATAACAGAGTTATCCTTAGTAAAAGTCAAAAATCGCTCAAAGTATAAAGGCGATACGCACGCAATTCAACAATGTCTCCAATGGCAAGAGAAAGATGCAGAAAGCACCCCTATTCAATTGATAGGTCCGATTGTTTTTTCTCCATGTGGTAGCGTCATCGCAGGAGGGCTATTTAGAGAGATTCGGTTGTGGAATGCGACAACATATCAAATCTATATGGCGATACGTCTGCCTCAGGGATGTCAGAGGCCGGAGGCATTAACATTTTCACCGTGTGGACGCTATCTCGTTTCCGGTGCGTCATGGCAAGGCACTGATAAAGTGTCGATCCGGTTATGGGAGGTTGCCACGGGTGAGAATGTTACGACGTTCTGGAGTCACCCGACGGATGTCCAAGACCTAGCGTTTTCGCCGGATAGCACGTTGTTGGCGAGTGGGAGTTTTGATGGCACCATCCTCTTGTGGGATATGAAGCCTTATCTATAGCATGAAACGTCATGACGCGACATCTCATCTGTACATCTGGTTTTCACGCCCGCCCACCCAATTCCTATCAAAACATAAATAGTTGTTGTGCTGCAGTAGACGAAAAAAAAGGATTAATGTAAGATGAAACAAAATCAAAGACATTTTCAGTCATTGCCCGGTGACAACGGTTTTACGACGTGGGCCCTGCCGGAAGGGGCTACAGGTCTATTTGGACAAGGCGATGTATTGGATATGGCATACTCCCCAGATGGCAAGTATCTCGCTGTAGCGACCTCTATTGGCTTGTGGTGGTATGAATTATCCACGATGTCTCCCGTGGATCTGTGGAATACGGGACAAAGGGTAATTTCCACTATATCCTTTTCCTCTGACAGTAAATGGATTGCCACAGGGGCATCTGATGGAAGCATCAAGGTGTGGGATGTTTCAAGCCGCGTCTGCATCACGCAGGTAACACGATGGAAGCAACAGAAACAAAATCAACTGTTGCATCAAAATGAGATTTCTTGTATCACCTTCTCATCCGACAATCAACGAATTGCTGTGTCCGGCAAGCGCGATTATATCGTTGACCTATGGCACCCTGAAACCGGTGAACGATTTGGGGAAATCAACGGCGATTCTCAAATAGAACTACGACAGTACTGTGGACTTACCCGACCTGTTGCTTTTTCACCTGACAGTCAACTGCTTGCATGTTTAAGCCCACACGGCACAAATAATCCAACGTCACCCGAAGCCGAATTCATCTCGGTGTGGGCTATTTCTAGCGGTGAGTGTGTCGCGACGCTTAACAAATATACTCCCGGTTCTATGTGGTATTCCCTCTGTTTTTCGCCTTGTGGCAGTTACCTTATTGCCAGCGGCAATGTAGAGGATAAAGTGCAGATATGGGATGCAAGCAGTTGGGAACAGATTAGAACGCTTCCAGATTATGGGGCAAATTGGATAATACCTTCTTATTCTCCTAAGACGGTTCTGCATGTAGCGGCGATGTTTGATGATACCAATACCATCGACGTGTGGGACGTAGAACACTCTCAGAAACTCTGGACTTGCCAGACCCCTAAGGAAATTTCTGATGTCCTATTTTTTAATGGGACACAGTTAGCAGTAAATAGTGGACTTGAATTTAAAGTGTGGGCAGTTAAAAATAACCAACCCCGGACTATACATCATACACACCTCTCCTTAGTTCACTCGCTAGAGTTTTCATCTGATGGGAAAACTCTAGCGTGTGGATATAGGCGTGATGGAATTCTACTATGGAATATTGACATTCCTTCACACCCGCAAAGCGTTTTCAAGCCGCCTGGTATAAAACATCATGTTTGCGCGTTCACCAATGAAAAAATCTATACCGCATGTGTTGACGAAAACACCATTAAGGTATGGGAAGTTGGAGGTAGTGCACCTTTTGCCCAAATCACACCAGAGAATCCGCCAACGTATTCGGCATTTGCATTCGCACCTGTAACCAACCTCCTTGCCTCCGGGGATGACGAAGGCACCGTGAGAGTCTGGGATGTAACACGAGGAGTGCTGCTCTATACCTTCACAAAGCACACCACCACAATGCTACGTTTAGTGTTTAGCCTTGATGGGAAATTCCTTGCGAGTTTTGCAAACTACGGACCCGATGCCCGACTCTGGAATATTGAAAGTGGACAGGAAATTTCCAATTTTCCAGGAGATCGCATTGAAACGATTGCCTTTTCGCCTTGTGGGACCTTGATTGCCGCTGACACAGAAAAAGAAATTCTTGTGTGGGATATCACCTCTTCTGAAACCCAACTCACAATCCCTAAACCAGAAGAGTGGATGGATAATGGCCTCTGGCAGCTTGCGTTTGCTTTTTCACCAGACGGTCGATACTTGGCTTCAGGTTCGTGCTGCGATTTAGGTATGGTGAAAATACCTGTGCGGTTATGGGACATGGCAACAGGCGAGAATCTTGCTACTTTCTGGGGGCACACAAGGAGTATTTCCGCGCTCTCCTTTTCACCGGATGGGATGCTTTTGGCAAGTGGGAGTGATGACGGCACCATCCTCTTGTGGGATATGAAGCCTTACATACAACATGAAACGTCATGACGCGATTGCCGCTGGAATTGCACATCTGGCACAAAATCGGTTACGCGCTGGGTTATCTATCCTCGGCATCTTCATCGGGATTACGAGTGTACTTTGCATGATAGCCATCGGCAATGGGGCGAAAAAAATCATCGCAGATGGTCTGGAAACGCTTGGCGGTGTAGACCAAGTGCAATTCCGAAACATTTATAGAACTTACCGAAGAGGCCGCTGGCAGCGAATAACCGAACGCCTCAAATTCGACGATGCACTCGCAATTGAAGCTGAATGTCCAAATATCCGATTTGTCTTGCCGAAAAATGAACGCTACAGTGTTTTTGTCACCCGGCAAGAAGGCAGCCAAGCTTACCCGATTCTGGAAGGTGTCACAGCAGACTACGCTCTCGGAATGCACTGGCGTGTCCAAGAAGGCCGATTTCTTTCAGAAAATGATATTATCCAAGCGATGCAAGTCTGTGTTTTGGGTGCCGACGTTGCTACGGAGTTGTTTGGAGAAATGAAACCGATTGGGCAAGAGGTGAAGATTCGGTATTATTGGCGGCAAACACCCGTCCGGATGCGTGTTGTGGGGGTGATGAAACCTAAGGGCCAAGGGGTTAACTCTACTTGGACACTTGATAATGTCATCTGTGTGCCCTTGACGACGCACCAACAGCGGCTTTCAGGCTATTCTTATGTAGAACGCATTACGGTTTTCACCCAAAAGTCTGTGGACATGTCTGCGGTTATTGCCTCAGCGCGTGCGGTGATTCGCAAAAGACATCGTAACCGAGACGATTTTGTCTCCCATTGGGTCCCCACAGGCACAGTGAAAAGGCTAGAACATATCCAAAGGGTGATAAAAATTGCCTTGGGTGGGATAGCAGGTTTCTCGTTGTTTGTGAGTGGTATCGGTATCATGAACATCTGCCTCGTCTCGGTAGGGGAAAAGACGCGTGAGATAGGGTTGCGAAAGGCGGTTGGGGCGAAACGGATTGATATTTTCTGGCAATTCTTAGCTGAGTCGATATGTCTCTGTATGTGTGGTGGCACCCTCGGTATTGCGGGCGGCTGGTTGGCGGCACACGGCATGGCAGAGCTTGCTGTCCACATTGTGCCGATTGTGCCGGTGTGGCCTGTCGTGCTTTCTTTGCCGTGGCTATTCACGGCTATTCTGTTTTCATTTTTCATGGGTATGAGTTTTGGTGTCTACCCGGCGATGCGGGCGGCACGACTAGCCCCGATGGACGCACTTCGAACAGAGAACTAGGACAGAGTAGTACTCAGGGGTTCGCTCCCCCTGCAGAGAAACAAGATCTTTTCGTATATCTCCGTACCATCAAGGTTTTTTGTATATTTAAGCCCTATAAACGTTTTTGTTTTGATCGCTCGTGTATAAATCTCGTTTTTTTGTATCTCTTGGTACCATCAAGGGTTATGTATTGTTAAATCCGATGTTGGCAGGTTCGGTATTCTTTATCTCTCCGTCAGGAGAGATAAGATTACCTTATCCTGCCAATCTATAGATAAATCTCGTCGGAGGTTAACTAGGTAATGTCTTTAAAAATCTAAACATCAGAACCCTCTGGCGAGATTTGTAAAGGGTTTAACATTGCAGCAGCCTTGTTGCGGGCTGCACTATACGAAAAAAGGCACAACTGCCCTTAGGTTTTATAAGAGTCTGCCTGGTTGTCGTTGTTGAAAACGCAGATGCTTAGCGATGCATGGGTGTATTGAAGAGATAATAATAGGCTATGACGATAATGGAATCCTTTGGTGATTATTCAGATAAAAAAACAGCATTTTGAACCTGAACGGAAAATCTGTCTAATATTTAGATTCATTGCAAAAAAAATTGCATTTCTCATTGTGTTTTCGTATATCTCCGTACCCTCAACGTCTATGTTTTTGATAGCCTGCAATGGCGATTGTCCAGAATACGAGGATTATTAAAACTGTATCCAAACTGTCACCTAAAGGGTTCTCAGTGTTCTGAAATCGCTTTGCTCCGTTTTTTCTTTCAAAACCTTGTGATTTCGTGTTATTCTAGTGTCCTAAACTGATCTGGCTGTACAAATCGGGGCAGTTTGGTATAAAGTGGCAGCTTAGGTAGGCTGTAATTCCCTGAGAAAAGCATCTAACGCAAATGATAAACCGTGCTTCCAATAGCAAAAGTACCAGGTGGGCATTACCGAACGGGGCAATGGGTCGATTAGGCCGTGGGATTGTGGATGATTTAGCATTCTCACCCGATGGCTGCTATCTTGCTGTTGGTACCTCTGTAGGACTTTGGTTGTATGAACTGTCCACACTACTGCCTATTGCTCTCTGGGAAACAGAGCGCGGGTTAGTTTCCGCGCTCGCTTTCTCACAAACTGGAGAATGGATTGCAACAGGAAATTGGGATGGTGCGGCTAAGATCTTGGATGCACAAAGTGGTAGATGCGTCACTAAAATCGCTAGAGGTACAAGGCGAGCGGCTATTTCCACCCTCGCCTTCTCTCCGACTAAACGCTATCTCGCTGCATCTTCAAGACAGGACGATGTAGTTTACGTCTGGCACTCTGAAACGGGTACACAAATTGCGAAGTTTTCACAAGAACGGAAAAATAGGGGGCGGATGCCGACTAGAGCCCTGACCTTTTCGCCTGATGGGAATCTGCTCGCATGTGTAAGTGATAAAGAACCTGATGGCATAGGAGAAAGCATCAAAGTATGGGAATTAGAAACTGGCAAATGCATTGCCTTACTCCTTGGACATGTTTCTTTTGTCTATGCAATCTCTTTTTCACCATGCGGGCGTTTCCTCGCTTCCGGTGGACGTGACTTGACGGTTAGAATATGGGATGTGACACAAGGACAATTAAAGGAGGTCCATTCTTATTATGGTCTCCATCGCATGCTACCAGCCTATTCCCGTGATGGAGTTCTATATGCAGCAGGGGTGGCTGATAACACGATATCAGTGTGGAATTTGACACTTGGTGAAAAACTCACTACCTTCAAACATCAAGGGACTATCCGTGTTGTCCGTTTTTCGGATAATCGGTTTCGATTGGCTGTATCTGGCAGGTACGATTTTAAAATATGGGATGCGAATAATCCTGATGATGTCTCTTCTGTTTCCGGACACGACCGGTCACATATCCCCTATTTTTTGAGGTTTTCCGCCAATGGGAAGATACTTGCAAGTGCTGGGCGCGGACCTGCTATTTGCTGGAATGTTGTGCAGAAACAACCACAACGAACCTTGCTTCGCCCAAAAGCAGCAATCCAATCTCTCTATATTTCCGCCGATGGAAACATACACGCGTTGGGTAGTAAAGGAAACATGTGCTACCTATGGGATGTGGTAACTGATGAAACAATGGCTACGCTTATTGTACACGAAAAAGTTGGATACGCAGTAGCAGTAGCACCAATAGGTGAACCTTGGGCGAGTGCGGACATAGGTGGAAAACTGTACGTATGGAACAGTAACGGAAAACAGACAGTGCTTATTGGGCATACTGCTACAATAGCTGCCCTTGACTTCGCGCCGGACGGAAAGCAACTCGCGAGTGCCTCAAGGGATAAAACAGCACGGATATGGGATGTCGCGTCTGGTGAAGAGATTACCTCGCTTGCCTTAACACCGCTGTTAGATACTACCTTGTATAAAGGAGATGTACATCAACTCCAAAAACGGTGTAAATCGTTAGCCAAAGCTGCATCGTCACAGAACCCAAAGCCTATTGAAGCAATCGCTTTTTCATCGCACGGAGAGCACATCGCCGGTGGACTCTGGCGCGAGATACGCTTATGGGATGCAACAACGTATAAACCTTGTATGGCAATCTTGCTACCAGAAGGGTGTCAGCGTCCGTATGCGTTAGCGTTTTCGCCGTGTGGACGCTATCTCGCCTCTGGTGCTTGGTGGCAAGGCACGGAGAAAGTCTCCATCCGGTTATGGGAAGTGGCCACGGGTGAAAATATCGCCACCTTCTGGGGACACCCGACGGATGTCCAAGACTTAGCGTTTTCACCGGATGGCACGTTGTTGGCGAGTGGGAGTTTTGATGGCACCATCCTCTTGTGGGATATGAAGCCTTATCTATAGTATGAAACGTCATGACGCGACATCTCATCTGCACATCTGGCTTTCACTGGCGGTGTTATTTTCGCGGGTGCGTTTGATGGGTTTGTTGTAAAAACGGAAGCCACGAGCTGCTGTGGTGGAGGAACAGATGTTTCTCTTTCCTTTACCAATGGTTGTGGAAGTTGTGACGCTGACGATTGTTCGTGCAGCTCATCAAGCGGATGCAATGGTACTCGCGGATGTACGGATACTAGCAGTCAAGGCTGTCTGGATGCGAATGGAGTAAACCAGTGTGGAGGTAAGTGTTCAAATCAGTGTGGTGCTACGAGCGACTGCAGCACTACAAGTCCCTATCATTAATGTGTGTTGCCAGCAGCCTCGCCTAATTTATGATTCAGGCGCGTGAGCAACCTCTCTGACTTAGCCTAATCCAAGGAAGGTTTTCTATAAGCCTATTCTTACGTTTGGTTTTTTGTAGATTTCAGCACGACAAAGGCTGATGTGGCAGGATAGGTATTCTTTTTCTGTCCATGAGAAAAGATTACCTTTTACCTGCCATCTATAGATTTTGGTAAAACCTTTACAAATCTCGTCTGAGGGTCCCGATGTTTTGATTCAAAACATCAAACGGCTCTCACGAAATTTGTGCTGTTGAATGGTTATTATAAAATCCGTTTTTGTTGTGCTGGTGTAATTATGAAAAAGGGGAGAGACTTTTATGCAATGGAAAAATCTATTCACCTCGGTACAGTTGCCTGAGAGTGCTAGTCATCGGGCCACATTGGCACTCCCAGAGGGAACGATTGCCCGGCTCGGGCAAGGCACTGTAGAAGACGTGGTCTTTACGCCGGACGGTACCGCTCTGATAGTTGGTACTAGTATAGGGCTGTGGTGGTATGAACTTGAATCCCAGTCACCCAATGCCTTGCAAGAAACCGAACAAGGAGGCGTTTATACGCTCTCCATTTCTAGAAATAATCGGTGGATTGCCACCGGGTCCGGAAACAATCGTTTGAAAATGTGGGATATGCACCGTGGTATGCATGTCGCATGGGAAGATTGCCAGAATAAGTTTCATGCAAGATGCGCTTCTACATTTGCCCCGGATGGACAACGTTTTGCTGTTTTTGCCAGAGACATTGATACTGTCTATCTCGTGCATCCAGCAACGGGGATGCAATCCGCCGCTTTTGGAAGCAGCAGCCCGATACGTACGCGCCGCCGGGCTGTGAGCCCGCTAGTTTTTTCAGTTGATAGTCAACTGTTAGCGGTTGTGAGTCCAAGAGATATAGATGCATCTAGCGACATTGTCTCTGTGTGGCATGTGGAGAGTGGTGAACGCATCGCTGGCTTCACGAAATATCCTGACTTTGTGTACGGTCTCTGCTTTTCGCCGTGTGGACGGTACCTTGCTGTCGGGTGTTTCAGTGGAATCTTGAGGGTCTGGGATATCTACACAGGAAAATTGGAGATGGCACGCACCGATTTTGGGCGATATCGAATACTTCCAAACTATTTGCCGGATGGACAACTGATTGCTACTGGGCTTTATCAGGCATACAATCAAAAGCCTATAGACGTATGGGCGGTAGAAAAAAGCGAGAAACTGGCGGAACTTGACATTCATGGACACGTCAAATTTGCTCGTTTTTTCGGAGGCTGGGACACACTTGGCCGTTGCTAGTGACTCTGGCGACATCAAAATCTGGAAAACCGATAGGCTGATTACCCCGGTTTCAGCCATTTATCATTACACTGGAGTTGCCAGTTCCTTGGGCTTTACGTCGGATAGCAAAATGTTGGTAGCGGCCTATTGGTATGATAGCATACGGATATGGAATCTTGAAAAGCAACAGTCCCAGTATCCGCTTGAAACGAAGGCACTCTCGAAATATAGTTTTTTGCAGGTGTCAACTGGTTCTGAGCTCTTCTTTATAGGAGTCAGTGAGAATACCATCAAGGTATGGAAGGTTGGAAACAGTAAAGTTCCTGTTGCCAAGTTTTCGACAGATGAAAATGTGTGGTGGCGAGCCGTAGCGTTATCCCCAAAAACTGACCTGTTAGTAAGCGGGTTCAGAAATGGGCGGCTCCTCGTCTGGGATGTACGAACTGGAGATAAATTACAGACGCTTACAACAGATACAATTGGAATTCGGGCAGTAGTGTTTTTAGCAGATGGAAAACGGCTTGCGATGACTTCACGAAATGCAACTCAAATCTGGGATATTGAGACAGGAAAACAGAGTAGAATCTTACCAGAATCCCCCGTGTTAGATGGAGATATGTATAAAGGGAAAACTCACGACATTCAAGAGAGACTAAAAGCACTGTCAAAAGGAAATAAATGTCTCTGTTCTCGCTCTATTCAAACACTCTATTCTTCGCCGTGTGGTAAGTTCATTGGTGGTGGGATGCCAGAAGAAATCCTACTGTGGAATACTACAACTTATGAAATATGTATGGTTTTACTCCTACCAGCGGGGCAGAGACATCAGTCTGCGTTGACATTTTCGCGTTGTGGGCGGTACCTTGCTTTTGACACAACGGATGTAGGAACCGCGGAGGTGTCCATCATGGTATGGGAAGTGGCCACGGGTGAAAATATCGCCACCTTCTGGGGACACCCGACGGATGTCCAAGACTTAGCATTTTCACCAGATGGCACGTTGTTGGCAAGTGGGAGTTATGATGGCACCATCCTATTGTGGGATATGAAGCCTTACATACAACATGAAACGTCATGACACGATTGCCACTGGAATTGCACATCTGGCACAAAATAGACTTCGTGCAGGATTGTCTATCCTCGGTATTTTTGTTGGGATTGCAAGCGTGCTTTGCATGATAGCAATCGGCGACGGCGCGAAAGAAATCATAGAGAAAGACATTGAAACACTTGGAGGTGCCAACCAAGTACAATTCTGGACACGAGTCGGTTTTTGGAAACGCGGCCGGCTTATGCGCCGGACCACGGAGCGATACACCCTTGAAGACGTTTATGAGATTGAGGCAGCATGTCCAGATGTGTTGTTTGTCTTGCCCAAAATATCTCGATACCGAGGCAGCACCACCAGTCGACACGGTGGGCAAGCACGTCCTTATGTGGAGGGTGTGACAGCAGACTACGCCCACGGCATGCAATGGACAGTCCAACAGGGTCGTTTTTTCACGGAAGAAGAGATTGATACGGCCGCACAACTGTGTGTGCTCGGTTCCGAAGTGGCGGTAGATCTGTTTGGCGACATGCCCGCGTTAGGCCACGAGATAAAAATCAAGCTGCGCTGGCGGCAATCTCCGACCCGCTTGCGTGTTGTCGGTATCATGGCACCCAAAGGAAGAAGCCTTCGCTACTATAGGTCCCTGGATGATATTGTCTGTGTGCCCATAACAACGCACCAGCAAAGGCTCTCAGGGCTCCGTTACATTGAGGGGATGAACGTCTTTTTTCAAAAGGATGCGGATGTCTACAAGGTGATTGATTCTGTGCGGCAGGTTCTTCGGACGAGACACCGTGGCACGGATGACTTTGTGGGGTATTGGATACCGAAACGGACTGTCAAAAGGCTAGAACACATCCAAAAGGTGATAAAAATCGCTTTGGGTGGCATGGCGGGTTTCTCGTTGTTTGTGAGTGGTATCGGTATCATGAACATCTGCCTCGTCTCGGTAGGGGAAAAGACGCGTGAGATAGGGTTGCGAAAGGCGGTTGGGGCGAAACGGATTGATATTTTCTGGCAATTCTTAGCCGAGTCGATATGTCTCTGTGTATGTGGTGGAATCTTCGGTATTGCGGGCGGCTGGTGTGCGGCACACGGCATGGCCCGACTTGCCTTACGTCTCTTGCCCATTGTAGAGGAGTGGCCGGTGGTTATCTCTTTCCCATGGATACTGACTTCGGTTCTTTTTTCACTCGTGATGGGCGTAAGTTTTGGTGTCTACCCGGCGATGCGGGCGGCGCGGCTAGCCCCGATGGACGCACTTCGAACAGAGAACTAAGGAAGCCTCATCCAGTTGAACAAAAAAAAGAAGATCGGAGATTCGCAGGAATTAGAGTCAATACATCGAATGGCTCAGACGAGATTTTCACAGTCATTGACAATACATAAGGCGTTATCGGGCTGAAATATACAAACGAGTGGATGAAGGGCACACTTTCAGACACCGCAGTTGTTGCTGCAAACTGGGACCTTGGCAGTCAACTCAACGTCCTCGGCGGTGTCAAAACCGTCATAGATCAAGATCACTACATCCAACATTGGATACATCTCTACAACGAGCATGTCCGTGATGCCACCGATGCACGGGACACGTTAGAATTCCTAAAAACCCACGGCGCAACACATCTGATGCTAATGCAAAGACAATCTCCTGAGGCATTTCTGCAAGGTGAGCTGAGTGGTGCATTTGTGCCGGTCTACCCAACTGAAGACTTCACCGTGGCAGATGTCAAGGTGTGGAAGATTCACTATCCACCTGACATCCAACCCCAGCCGAAATATCTCGCAACAGCACCTGAGTAAAAACCAATACGGTCCGGTACGGTAAGGTGGGGAGCTGCTCGTAGGAGATTGCTCCTACGAGCAGGATTTGGGCGGGTGAGAGCACGTGAGGGAAGAGTAGTACTCAGGGGTTCGCTCTCCCTGCAGAGAAACAAGATCTTTTTGTATATCTCCGTACCATCAAGGTTTATGTTTTGTGAAGTCCTGCCAATCTATAGACGCGATTCAGTTTTTTGACTTAAAGTCTACATCTTGATAAAATATCTCCAATCTGTTATACTCAATGATGTTGAGGTAAGGGCGAGGTTCCTTCGCCTCCTGAATGAGCTTTCTACCGGGCTCTACGAGGAGGTCTCGCCTACCGGTGGAAGTTGGTGCCCACCCACCCAAATCCACAGGCAATGCGCTGAGACCATCGCACAGTGCCTCGTCACTGCGATGGCAATTTTCAAAGGTGGGCGTGGCGAGTTTGTCCCTACGAGTGGACATCAGCGGGAATTCATAGATTTCAGCACAACAAAGACTTATTTAATATACACCTTAGCACAAATCTCGCTTTTTCGTCTATAGGCACCCAATGACGCTCTATGTTTTGTAAAAATCTGTGTAAATCTCGTCGGAGCCGTCTGGTGTTTTGACTTTAAAGACATTACCTAGAGCGTCTCCGACGAGTTTTACACACGAGTACTCATGACATAAGCGTTGATGGTACGGAGATATACAAAAAAACAAAAATGAAAAACGTTGCATTCTTACTTTTTTTGTTAGTGCTCATAAGCGCACAACCGAGTAAAGCAATTCGTCAAGGGGCCGCCAATGCTAACATCTTTATCAAAGCCTACGAGCAGAGCGGCGAATTCGGCAAAGTGGCTCTCTGGCATGAAGCAGCCGTGGCGTGTGTAGACGTGATTTCAGTTCCACTGAACCAGATTGCCTATACGTACTACACACAGCATGGGTATCTTAAGTGGGCAAGGCGGGCTGAAAAAGAGGCACTAGAAATTCAAGCACAACGCGAGTATCATCTGACACAAGCGATGGCAGCCTGGGAAAAATCAGAAGTCAACGGGTGTGTCCGCCCATTGCTGTTTATGTCAGAGCATGCGAAGATTGCGAAGTTCATGGCGACGTGGGCACGCTACTATCCGGATAGATTTCATGAATTCGGTATCTATCCGACCTTCTTCAAGCCATTGCGGGAGCGTGCCGAACAAAACGCAGATTACGTCAAGGCACTGCAGATTGAGGCAGACGCTGCGGAGATGTGCGCGGGGCTTTATGAAAAGATTCCTATCGCTTACGGTTTGAAAGGTTATGAAAAATGCAGGGACGCGTATCGCCAGCACGCTGCACGGCTCCGAGTACTCGCACAGCAAAATCCGAAAGCCTTACCACCGGAGGCAGACAAAGGCAAAGTGCTTGTGGATGACTTTCGTGCAAGCCCACCACAAGGCAGGCAAAATCTCATCCGTCGCATTGCAAAATCAGATGAGCGCGTCAAACAAGCATTAACTGGGCTACAAGGTATTCGAGAATATGCACATTTTCAAGGGTCTGCTTGGACTGTCAGTTTCTATAATCACGGTTGGGGCAACCTTGCTGTCGCAATCGTTGACGACAAAACCGGAGTCGTTCTGCACGTGCTAAAGCATTAGCCAAGACATCTCCACTGCTACGGAATATGTATACAAAACTGAACCGAAGAACATTACCAAAATGACATTAGCCAAAACGTCTCTGACTAGATGAACATACGTACGTGAACACGAACGAGGTATTATCAATTCTATTCATGAAAAAGTGGATGGTGGTTCTTTTTTTTAGCGTTTCCGTTCCTGTAGAAGCGGTCCATATCACACCGGGTGAATTGCTCATTCGTTTAACGCCCGAGGCAGCTGCGGATTCGCAACGTTTGCAAGCGGACGCGCCGATAGCCGTGCTACACGCTACGCTTATGGTAGAATCCTTGCGTCCCCTTTTTACGTATCTGGCACGCCCTGCCCTTCAGCTTAACCTAACGCGCACCTATCTGCTTCGATTCTCGCCGGACGTGCCCTTGAAGACCATTAAAGCTGCTTATGCCGAGAGTCCACTCATCGAGGCGGTAGAATTTAACTACCTACGTTCAACCTTCGCCTCAAACGAGGTCCCCAATGACCCGAGATATCCCGAACAGTGGAATTTACCCCTCATGAAATTGCCCCAAGCATGGGCGATTGAGAAAGGTGATAAAAGGGTTATCATCGCGATTATCGACTCCGGAATTGATTATACACACCCCGACTTAGCACCCAAAACCTGGGTAAACCCCCACGAAATCCCCCATAACGGGCTTGATGACGACCGGAACGGCTATGTGGATGATATCCACGGCTGGGATTTCACCGATGCACCCACACTCCAAGCAGAAGGCGATTTCACGGAAGGCGATAACGAACCCATTGACGAATCCGGGCACGGCACCCACGTTGCCGGCATCGCCGGTGCAATGGTAGGTAACGGCATCGGTATCGCCGGCGTTGCATGGCATTGTCCGCTGATGCCCATTCGCGCAGGACTTTCACTCGGCGGCAGTGCACGCATGCAAGATGACGACTCGGCTGCAGCCATTGTCTATGCCGTGGATAATGGGGCCAGCATTATCAATATGAGTTGGGGCAGTGAACAGAGTTCTTTCATCATCCAAGATGCCATCGATTACGCCCATGCCCGCGGGGCAGTCTTAGTCGCTGCAGCCGGCAATTCACAGAAAGCCGCCGCGATCTTCCCTGCCGCCTATACCAAAGTCATCGCAGTCGCGTCCACCGAACAGAATCAACTACGGTTCTATCAATCAAACTTCGGAGCCACCGTAGATATTGCCGCACCCGGAAACGTCATTCTGAGCACACAGATTCAAAACCGGTACCGGTTGCTTACCGGAACTTCTATGGCGGCACCGCATGTTGCTGGTGTCGCAGCACTCATCCGCTCAAAACGGCCTGCGTTGACGCATGAAGAGATTCGGCAAATTCTGATTAACACCGCTGATCCGGTGCTGAAGGAGGATAGCGATGAGTTAGATGTGAAATTTGTCGGTGCCGGCACTGTCAATGCCGAGCGTGCCTTGTTAGCAAGCAGCGCGTTACAAGCACGTATCCTCGCACCGGAAACGAATCAGGGCGGCTCGGATAGAATTGTCATTGTGGGAACCGCCGGCGGCTATAAGTTTGAGAGGTGGCAATTAAGTTATGGCGCATCTACTGTGCCGAGTCTGTTTACGCCCTTCACGAGCTCGGAATCGGAGCAGAAAATAGCAGAACAGTTGACAATCTGGGAAACAGCGGCTGTACCCGAAGGCGTTTACACCGTGCGTTTGACTGTCACGGCTACCGATGGTAGGCAAACCCACGACCAGGTCGTTCTCACAGTGGATAGGACACCGCCCCGGGTGACTGCACTCACCGCCACCGAAACGTTTTTTCGCAACGGGGCCATCGCAGTGTTCACATGGGCAACCGACGATGTGACGCGGAATACTCTTTATTATCGACGCAAAAGCCAACTCGCACCCTTCGCACGAATTGAAGGAAGCGAGTTAGGAACATCGCATGTGCTGTCTGCGGAGTTGGCAGCAGGCACTTATCAGTTTTTTGTTCTGTCCCAGAATACCGTCGGCTTACAAACCACTGAAGATAACGGCGGAACATATTACCCCCTGGAAATAAAACCTAGCTTCTTCTCCGCCAATGGGTTTGATGCAGAACCACTCTCTATGAATCAAAGCATAAACGGCTCTGACGAGATATACACAGGAATTCACAACGCATCAGCCTTTAACGGGCTCCAGTCTACGAAAAAACAGAACACGAGTCTGCACCTCGCAAACGTCACAGCCGATTTTGACGGCGATGGCTTGCCTGAAATTGTCGGCAAACCTATACACGATGCACCACACCCACTACTTTCCCTCTATGAGCGGCTCCCCACCGGAACCTATCAACTCGTGCAGCACCTGTCAATTGTAGATAGCACCACACACCTCAATCAACTTGACGCAGCCACGTTTACACCATGGGATGTATCCGACACAGATAACGACGGTTTGTTAGAGATACTTGCTAGCGACGACAACCGTACGTTTCTGCTGGAACAAATTAAAGAACTAGAAACGTTCAAGATGCAAGAAATCTGGGAAACGCCGTTTCTTTCTGGGGGTATCATCACGGATTTAGATGGTGACGGGTTGGCTGAAATTGTCGGGGCAGATAACAATAATGACCGGCTCCTCATATTTGAGAATCGAGGCAATAACCAGTACGAACAGACGGTTTCTCTCCACAACGAAACAGAGGGCTCCAATGTGTTTGGGCACCACTTTGCAATTGACGACTTTAATGCTGATGGAAAACTTGAGCTCGTTGCTGGGGATAGTGAAGGTGAACTTTTCATCTATACGGCATCTGCAAACGACAACGTCCACCTGCAGTGGCAGACACGACTCAAAATCACGGAGCTTACGCAGTTTGCAGCAGGCGACTTAACCGGCAACGGCAAACCAGAATTTGTCGTGGGCGGCACCCTCGTGCCAGAGTCTCTGCCAGCTGCCTTTCCCCTCTGGAAATTCATCGTATGGACGCATACAGCTCACGGCTACGTGCCGCTCTGGGAGCACGCCATCGCACCCTATCGCCGCTCAGCAAACAGCGTCCGCATCGCAGATGTAGATGGCGACACACAAACAGAACTCATCCTCCTCGCGCACCCCAACCTTTATGTCATGAAATGGAACGGCACAACCTTTCAGCCACTCTGGCACCGGGAGGTATCAGAAACACCTGCCCTCTTCACAGCAGACCTGAATCAGAATGGCTTTGACGAGCTGTACCTCAATATTAATGATGCCTTACATCGCATTGAATCGACCTTCGCGCGCGATAAAGACTCTCCCGCCCCCCTCACACCGTGGAACGTTTCTGCCACACCCTTAACAGCCAAAGCCGTACAAGTCACCTGGACAGTACCACCCTTAGAAAATGCCTCGGATTGGCGTGTATATCGCGCACATGGGCAAAAAAGCACAGCGCCTCCAGACACCGAGTTTGAAACAGTTGCTCAGAACCTGACCGTTAACCGATTTTTGGATAGGAGCGTCGCCACAGACACAACGTACTGGTATGCCATCACCGCAATCGATAGCACCGGTAGGGAAACCGCACGAACCGAGCCCGTTTATGCAACACCCCGCAAACCACCAAAACTCATCCGCGCCGTCTATGACACCCAGACTCTTAACCCCGAAATATACAAAAACATAAACGGCTCCCATCGCATTTATACAGGTATAAACAAAACATCAGGCGTTAATGGTACTGAAATATACAAAAATATGAAAATCTGGGTAATTGTCACCTTTAACCGGCAGATGGGCGACTCAATTAGCGACAGCAGCAAATACCTCCTCCGTCTACCGCAGCGGATTGAAGGCACGCGCCCGCTCTCTGTTATCCGAGACAGAATGGGAACACGCGCACGCCTAGCCTTTGATGCTGCCAACCTTTTCCGACTTCATTCTCAACCTAATATCGAAAATGCAATCACCGACCGGCACATAACCCATTCGATTTACGAAATCACAGTATCCAACGTCCGCGATATTGACAACAACCTACTGCGAGCAGCCGCACAAACGCTACAGATCCCGTTCAACATCGCGAACCCAACCTTAACCGATTTCACACACGTTCGCGTTTATCCCAACCCCGTTTATCCAAACCTCTCTGACAGAGGTACCATTACATTTGATGGTGTACCCGTCGGAACACGCATTCAAATCTTCAACGTTAACGCGCACCTCTTAGAAGAAATGAACGTCACCGAAAGCGATAATCATCGCAAGCAGTGGCACCTCACCAGCAACCGTACTGCAGACATCGCAACCGGTATCTATATCTATGTGCTTGAATTCAAGAATGAAAAAAAAATCGGAAAAATTGCCATTATAAAATAATATTTTCGTCTATAGGAGCCTGTAACAAGGCTGCTGCAATGTTAAAACCTGTGAAAATCTCGCCAGAGCCGTCCGGTATTATGAATCTATACATCAGAAAACTCCGAGCTATAGATGGCAAGGATAAGGTTATCTTGTCTCAGTGGGTGGAAGCCTTTTACGGACTGCAGTATACAAAAAAAAGACTATACCTAAGCAGTCTCCGACGAGATTTTTAGTATACGGTAGCACAACAAAGACTGATTTTATGAACAACCTCGCACAAACCTCGTTCTTTCGTCTACAGGAGCCCGATGCCAGTTGCTGCAATGTTAACCCATTTACAAATCTCGCCAGAGATTTTCACAGTCATTGACACAACCTAAGGCGTTACAGGGCTGAAATATATGAAAAATGAATTTATTCTGATAGTAAACCCGATTTCTGGTGCCGGTAAAGCGAAAGCCGTAGCAGAACAAGCTTACGCGACACTCACCGCAGCAGGTCAGCACGGAAGTTTACACTTAACAACAGGACGCGGCCACGCAAAACACATCGCAGAGGATGCAGTCCGAGCCGGCATAAAAACCGTAATCGCCTGCGGCGGAGATGGCACACTCCACGAAGTCGTTAACGGAATCGTCAACGTGCCCGAAACCATATTAGGCATACTACCATGCGGACGCGGCAACGACTTCGCCGCCGCCATCGGTGTGCAACGCCAACCACAAGCCGCCATTCAAACACTCTTAACAGGCAAAACAATACGCGTAGATTACGGTAGAAGCCGCGCACACTGTTTCATCACCATTGCCACATGCGGTTATGATTCTGAAGTGAGCCGACGCGGCGCACAACGCAAACCGCCATTTAAAGGAACTGCAGCCTATCTTACCGCCGCTATTGCCACACTCTTTGATTACGAGCACCCATACGCAAAAATTGAAGGCGATTTTGGATGCTATGAAGGCCATCTGCTCCTCGCAGCCACCGGAATTACAACCCGATATGGCGGCGGATTTCGCATCCTTCCTCAGGCATCTTACAATGACGGCGTTTTCGATGTCTGCATCATACGGCCCGTCCCAAAAATCACCATCCTTCGACTTTTGGTAACACTCTTCTGGGGAGGGCATATCTCACATCCAGCCGTAGAAATGCACCAGACCCGGACATTAAAAATTGAAACCGAACCTACCATGCACCTTTACGCCGACGGCGAACCATTGTCTACCACCCCCGCCATACTTGAAATCGTCCCACAAGGCCTCACCGTCCTCGCACCCCCCTAACTTTTTTGTATATTTAAGCCCGATAACGCCTTATGTATTGTCAATGACTGTGTAAATCTCGTCGGAGATTCCTTAGGTTTTGATTTTAAAGACAATACCTAAGTCGGCTCAGACGAGTTTTATGTTTTTGTATATTTCAGCCCTATAATGCTCTATGTTATGTTAATTACCGTGTAAATCTCGTCGCCCGCCCACCCAAATCCTTTGATGTTATGAATGTATACATCGAACGGCTCTGGTTGGCAGGTTCGGTTGACGGGTCAGGTATTGCCTCAGGTCAATACCCAATGGGTGGCAGGTAAAAGATAGAGACATCGTATCCTTTAGGATACGATGTCTCTATCTATCCCTCAACCTATCTCTCAACCTTATCCTGCCAATCTATAGACGAGATTTATGCTAAGGTTAACATTGCAGCAGGCTCTATTGGGCTCCTGTAGACGAAAAACCTAAGGCGTTACGGGGGATCCAGTATACAAAAAATGAATCTAAACATAAACGGCTCTGGCGAGATGTACATCGGATTTAACAAAACAAACGCCTTGTTGCGGGCTGCACTATACTAAAAAACGGCCGTAGCGTTCTATAATCACATTTCGTTTTAGTTTCAGCGTCGGAGTCACCTCATTCTTTTCCGGCGTGAACGCTTGTTCGAGGAGTGCGAACCTTCGGACCTGTTCAAAATCCGCAAAATCTCTTAAGCGCCCCCGGAGCTCACCCTGAAAGAGCTGCTGCACCTCCCGCCCCGACATATCAGAGAGTTCAACCTCGTTTTCGGCACCCCATACCTTCAACGCATCAAAATTCGGGACAATCAACGCAGCCAAACTCTTCTCTTCACTCCCCATTACCATGACCTGGTCGATATACGGACTTCGCGCCAGCTCGTTCTCTATCGGCTGCGGTGCCACATTCTTCCCATTGGAAAGCACAATAATATTCTTTTTCCGATCCGTAATTTTAAGAAACCCATCCGAGTCAATCATACCGATGTCCCCTGTATGAAACCAACCCTCCGCATCGATCACCTCCGCCGTTGCATCCGGATTGTTAAAATATCCCTTCATAACATGCGGACCGCGCGTCAGAATCTCGCCATCCTCAGCGATATGCACCTCGATACCAGGCACAGGCTGTCCAACAGTCCCGAATTTCCAATGCCCCGGATGGTTCAGGCTAATCACCGGTGATGTCTCTGTCAATCCGTATCCTTCGAGAATCAGAATCCCCGCAGCATGGAAAAATTCAGCAGTGGCTTGGGGTAATGCCGCACCCCCAGAGATGAAAAATCGCAGCCTCCCTCCTGTCGCAGCCTTCAACTTTCCGAAAACGAGTTTGTCAGCAATCCCTCCTTTCAATCGCAATAACGGAGAAGGATTCTTGCCATGTTGTATCGCGGTACTCACCGCCGTGCCGACACCAACGCCCCAATGAAAGATTTTCTGTTTGAGAGGTGAACCTGCCCGCACAGTCCGTAAAATTCGGTCGTGCATCGTTTCATAAAGACGCGGCACCGCCAACATCACCGTCGGCGAAACCTCCTTCATATTATTTGCCACAGTCGCGATACTTTCCGCATACGCCACCTTCGCACCGGAGAATAACGGCACATAATGCCCACCCAACCGCTCAAACACGTGTGATAGCGGGAGAAACGATAACAATACATCCGATTCACGCACATCGACAAGCGATTTACATGCCTCCAAGTTTGAAATAAAATTGGCGTGTGTGAGCATCACGCCCTTCGGTTCGCCTGTTGTTCCGGACGTATAGATAATTGTTGCAGTGTCATCTTCATCCACCGTAGGACACGGTAGCTCTGCCTCCAATTCACAGACTGCTTCAAAACCTATAACGTTAGGCGGCAGCTCAACTTCCGCCGGATGGAAGCGGATTATCTTCTCAAGAACATCCGATTGAATCTCCAACGCCTTCTGCATCTGTCGCTCTGTAGAGACGCAGAGAATCTTTGAACCTGAATCTTTTAGAATATAACCGACTTGTGCCGCCGTCAACGTGGAAAATAGTGGGACGGTGATAGCACCTGCTGCAAGAATGCCAAAGTCGGCGATAGCCCATTCAGGACGATTCTCCGACAAAATCGCCACCCGATCGCCTTTCTGAATACCTAACGCGAGGAGCCCATTACGAAATGCAGTGATGGATGTACCGAGTGCCGTGTACGAGATATCCTGATAGTTTTCCCCTTTAGGTTTGTATGCCAACGCAGCTTTTTCGCCGTATTGCTGAATTGAATGCTCTAATAGAGAGGTTAATGTCATAGCGTATTTCTCCTGCTTGATTTGTTTCTATAGTAGCATATTGTCCAATGTAAGTCAAATCTCGTGAATTTTGTTTCCCACCGTCACTCCGGCCTGATAAGGGGCGGGCGGTTACCTCCGAAATAGAAGAAAGCTTAGGATTTTATCTCCTGTGGGTCTGTACCTTCGTCCCGACACGCCATCTCGCATCCCTCGCCTATCGGAGTGGATACGGCTTCGCAGAACATCTCTTTGCTTTTATGCTCATGCCACCGGTGATACTAGTGGGCACCCATGCCTCAGGGACCTACTCATCACAAAAACACCTTTGGCAGGCAAACTTCGTCCACACACCCGCACCATATCCCTTCGATGAACGCAGGCAAGTCTTGCAGACAATAAGGATCTTTTTCTGGTTTCATATTAATAGGCTCTCTGGCAAAAGTCTCCGAAGGCTTCCAGTGTCAATCCAACAGCATGTTCTACAAAAGAGTCAAAGGGATTCCTGATTTCTTCATTTACGAAATTATAGAGAGAATCGGAAAATCACCGTTTTTTTATTGCATCTGTCTTATATCCTGTGTTAAACTAACGTGAGTTGTATCAAAGATAAGCGTGTTTGGTATAATCGGGTTAGAAAACTGAACCCAAAGGAGTTGTCCCTGAACATTATATCTCTTTTCTGAGTCCAAAACTCACTGAAGCGTGATTCGGCAAACGGTTTGCCGACAAAGCGGAAACTCTCTCAAGAGGGGTTTGATCCGTTATTGAAGGACGAGTTGCTGTGAGTGACATAGATTCGCAAGCACCTGAAAAACGCGTTCAGGTACGTTACTGAGAAACGCAGCCTAAAAAAATCGTGTAACTTGAGCATGTGAAAATGCCTTTAAAGAGTCTCTGTCTGTTGGAACGCAGGCGGCATCGGAATATAACAAACTTTTTGATGAACATCGCGGCTGCGTGGAGTGCGTCACCGTATCAAGAGAAGAAACCTTCTCTGAATATACGCCTCTCTCAGAAAATCCGAAATATGCCAGGGGACGCTTTCTAAATTTTTAAACCGAACTCATGTCAAACTAATACAAGTTGCGACAAGCGCCCTAGTTTTCGTATTTTTGTAAACGCATTGCAATCTGTGCCGTATAAGTTTTTTAAATTGCAGAGTGGCGTTGATGTCAATTGCCTTACATCAAGGCTATTGTGTTGCAAATCGGGTGCTGTTGTGCTCTAGAAAAACCCGAAATAAAATAATCATTTGCAAAAATTGTCTAAACTGTGGTAAACTCTATGTTAAAGTCATTCCGTTCTGCCTGAGGAGACGTTCCTAATGTACGGGAAAAAAAATCCAAAAGCTTCTGGCGTGAATCGCCAGAAGCCGGACCTGATTTTAGATGATGACGAAGAGCTGGAAGAATTGGATGAGGAGCTTTTTGAGCCCGCGGGAGACGCTCCGAGTTCTGGATATTCGTTGCAATTAATTCACCATATCCTGACAGAGACACCGGACGCAGACCGTCGTCACCGTTGGCTTCTTGAGCTCCGTCGTTCCATTCTCAGAGATGAAGGCGAATTTCAGGAGCGGGTGCACGCCATCCAGGAGGAGGCACTCCGCATACACGCGGAGATGGAAGAGCAGATAGAACAACTGACCGCCCCTGCGAACCGCATCGGCACGCTGCTCGGTTTGCCCAAAGAAGATATCGCACGCGTGATTGTCGGAGGCTCCGAATACTACGCAAACGTTGCACCTGAACTCAGCAAGAATGTACTGAAAAAAGGCATCAGCGTGCTGTTGAACGATGCATTTGTTGTTGTCGGTGAATTGGGATATAACGATTCGGGACCGATTGCGAAAATTGTAGAGGTGATGGGGGATGGCCGCCTTCGCGTTGGCCAAGAACCGAACGTTCAAGGTATTCTCTTGGAACGTTCCGCCGACTTAGTTGATGTACCGCTGAAGGCAGGGGATGAAGTTCGTATAGACGCACACTACCGTGTTGCACTGGAACATATCGCTGCGAAGGAATCAGATGCCTATGCACTGGAAGCGGTGCCGGACATACCGTGGTCAAAGGTTGGTGGTCTTGATGAAACGATTCAGTTGATTAAAGATACGATTGAACTCCCCATCCTACATCCAGAGTTATTCGAAAAGTTTCAGTATAGCGCACCGAAAGGGTTCCTTCTACACGGTCCGCCAGGGTGTGGCAAGACGCTCATTGGTAAAGCCACGGCACATAATTTGACAGCACGGCTCCGGGCGGAAACGGGTAGCGATGTTGAGGGATGCTTTCTTCACATCAAGGGCCCTGAGATTCTCAACATGTGGTTGGGTGAATCGGAGCGAAAAGTACGCGAAATCTTTCAGATTGCGCGCGAAAAGCGCCAAGATGGCAAGTTGGCGTTTGTGTTTATTGATGAGGCCGAATCCATCTTAGGTACCCGGCGTGCATTGCGTTCGCACAGCATCTCAAATACGCTCGTTCCGATGTTCTGCGCCGAGATGGACGGTATTGAATCATTACAAGATGTTGTCCTTATCCTTGCAACGAACCGGCCAGACTTGATAGATCCGGCGATACTACGCCCAGGCCGGATCGACAGGAAAATTAAGGTGACGCGTCCGAACGAGGTTGCCGCAAAAGAGATCTTCCGGATTTATCTGACACCGGAACTACCGCTTGCGCCTGAATTGCTACACGCTGAAGAAGAGGATGCTGCAGAGAGCAGCTCCGACGAAGGTGACCAGTCCCAAAGGAAGCGGATAGAAGCATGTATAACTGAGTTAATTACACACGTCGTTGAAGAGATGTTCCATGAAGATGAGAATAACCGGTTTTTGGAAGTCTCGCTCCGTAGTGGCCGGCGCGATATCCTATACCGGGGCCATCTTTGCAGCGGCGCAATCATCGAGTCTATTGTGCAGCGCGCCAAAGAATATGCACTGAAGCGCGCAATCCGCGAGCCGGAGCGTGAGACAGGCATCTCACGGGCAGATTTGCTTGAGGCACTCAGTGCCGAATATAGTGAAAGTGAGATTTTTCCACCGACTGAGGCAACTGAAGACTGGCTTAAGTTGCTGGATTATGACCCGGCCAACGTCGTTAAGGTAACACCGATTAAACCTGAAAAGCAGGAACGGCGCAAAGTCTCTACACGCGTAATTTAAAAAATTTGTCTACTGCAGCACAATACCAATTGCTGCAATGTAAACCTTAGCACAAATCTCGTTCTTTTGTATAGTGCAGCACCACAACACCGATGGCTGTAATGAATACCCTCGCACAAATCTCGCTTTTTCGTCTACAGGCACCCGTAACAAGGCTGCTGCTTTTGATAAGTCCTTTACAAATCTCGTCTGAGCCTCCTGATGTTATGATTTTAAAGGCTATACCTAGAGCGGCTCCGACGAGATTTACACACGAGCCATCAAAAGCATAAGCGGTGATGGTACGGAGATATACGAAAAAACGAGATTTACACACGACTCATCAAAAGCATAAGCGTTGATGGTACCAAGATATACAAAAACAAGAAAACAAAAATGCAAAGGCTTTTTGGCATTGAAACTGAATACGGCATTACCGTCGAAAATGAGAAGCACATCGATGCCGTCAATCAATCGATTGAACTGATTAAAAGTTACCGGCGAGAGTGGGAATCTGTTCCGGCTCGTGATGCTGTCAAACCCATCTGGGACTATGGGGGCGAAGACCCATTTCGCGACGAACGCGGGTTTCGGGCGGAAACGTTGTCTAACCATCCAGATGAAAAGATGGAAGAAGCACGCGATCGTCAGAAAAACCTCTCTTTCGTTGAGATTAAGAGCGACCGGATTTTGGTGAATGGGGCACGACTTTATAATGACCACGCGCATCCTGAATATTCGACACCAGAATGCACGCGCCTGTTTGACTTAGTCGCGCATGATAAAGCCGGTGAGCAGATTCTACAGCGGTGTGCAACAGCACGCAGTGAGAACCTTGGAAAACGCGTGCTCTTATACAAAAATAATACCGATTTCCATGGGCATAGTTACGGCTGCCATGACAATTACCTCATGGCACGAGAAGTACCTTTCGAATACCTTAAACAGAGCATTCTGCCATTCTTTGTAACCCGTCAGATCTTCGCAGGGGCTGGCAAACTGGGCGTTGAAACTGAAGCAGGACTCGCAACACCCGGCCTATATCAGCTGTCACAACGTTCCGATTTCTTTCACGTTGAAGCGAGCGTAGATACGATGCACAAACGTCCAATCGTCAATACGCGGGACGAACCGCACGCAGATGCCACGAAATACCGGCGGTTACATGGCATTGTTGGAGACGCGAATATGTCAGAGTATGCAACGGCACTGAAAGTTGGTACCACAGCGCTCGTCATCTCTCTGATAGAACAGCAGCGCATCCCGGAAAGACTTGGGCTCGCGAATCCGATTGATACTCTTAAAACGGTGTCCCATGACCAGACGTACCGGTGGAACGTTATGACTGTGGACGGAAAAACGATGTCTGCCGTTGAGCATCAACGTGAATACCTGGCCCTGGCACAAAAATATTCAACAGACATGGACTCGGATACACTTGAGTCAGACTGGGTTCTTGCCGAATGGGAAGCAACACTAGATGCACTGGAGAGAGAGCCGATGAGGTTGACCGACCGGCTTGACTGGGTGGCGAAGAAGTGGTTACTAGAAACTTTCGCAGCAGAAGAACGACTTGATTGGGAAGATCCGTGGTTGCAAAGCCTTGATTTAGAATATCATAACATTCATCCAGATGAAGGTTTGTTCTATGGACTACCTATGCGCCGTGTTGTGACCGAGGAGCAGATTGATAACGCAACCCGCACACCACCCATGGGCACACGTGCCTATTTCCGTGGGACTGCTGTGCAGCGGTTTTCGGAAGCGATAACGGCTATTCAGTGGGATAGCATGACTTTCACTGTAAACGGCCGCTCAATCCCTGTAAATCTCAATGGGCTTGCTGCACCTGAAGTTGCAGCCCGCTATAACCAAACACTTGACGAATCACCGAATGTTGAAACGCTAATAAAAAAGTTAGGTCTTTTGTAAATGAGCGTCACCACAAGGTGGTGCCAATCAAAGGAGAGAGACATGGCACGCATGATAATCGCTGAACTTGAACGCAAGCAGAGAGATGTCAAACCCATCGGCCCCGATGGTGGCGATGGTAACGACGACGGTCCAAAACGCCAAGATGTGAAGCGACCGGATACGCAAGAACTCCTGAAACGGATGCGCCGGGTTGACAAAGACCAGTCGCGTCGCTATCGGCAAAGAACCGGACAGTAAGGCATCTGTCATCGGTTGGCGGGGTTCTGTTTTCTTGCCATGAGACAAAGAAAACCTATCCTGCCACTCGTCTGAGCCATTTTAGGTTTTGATTTTAAAAGACTATACCTAAGGAGCCTCCGACGAGATTTACACACGATTAAACAATACATAAGCGGTGATGGTACGGAGATATACGAAAAAACATGAACCACGTTGACTGGCTGGAATTGGGCAGCAGAGAGGAGCGTTCCGTAACGAACCACAACGGAGACTTTCTGAGGCTCCTCAAACACGTCAAAGCACCCCTGCAGCTCGGGATGCCTACGTCCACGACTCAACATAGCACCGTTGCTGAAGTCGCAGAAGCACATAGCACGACTGTTATCGCGGTGCATTACCGGGACGGTGTGATGGTTGCAGGGGACCGGCGCGCAACTGCTGGTACTTCGGTTATCTACGATAGAGCAGATAAAGTGCTGCAGGTTGATAACACTTCTGTACTCGCTATTTCCGGTTCACCTGCTATCGCGTACGAGATAGCTAGAATTTTGGAGCATTCGTTCCAATACTTTCGTCGGAGCCAACTCCAAGAACTGAGCCTGGAAGGTAAACTCCGGATGTTATCTCGATTGATACGGGAGAATCTGACGATGGCACTTCAGGGCATCGGAGCGGTTATCCCTATCTTTGCCGTATACGATACTACTACGGAAGAGGCGCAGAAGGCGAAGATTTTCTTCTACGACGCACTAGGTGCGCACTTTGAGAATGTAGATTTCGCAACCACCGGTTCCGGCTCTATCTGGATTCGGGGCGTCCTCCGTTATCTAAACCGATGGGGCGAAACGTCCCTGCAATCCATGGATGAACGTCAGGCAACCTGCACCGTTTTGAGACTTTTGGACACCGCGAGTGAGTACGATGCCGCCACAAGTGGGTACAACGCCGCCGCACAGATTTTCCCGACTATAAAAACCGTCACAGCTGCCGGGGTTCAAACGCTTACCGACGGATTCTTGGCTGCATGCTACGCTGAAGCGGTTTCATAGATGTATTAAATCATAGCATCAAAGGATTTGGGCCCTAATCCAAAGACGAGATGTATCTATAGATAAATCTCGTCGGAGGTTAACTAGGTAATGTCTTTAAAATCGTAGACATAAACGGCTCAGACGAGATTTTCACAGGTTTTTACATTACAGCCGCCTTGTTACGGGCTCCTGTAGACGAAAGAACGAAAATATGCGAGATGAACCGTACCGCTGGATTGAAGCGATTCAAGACCGGCGAGATTATATTGAAGATCAGTTAAGGCTTGGCAGTCCTGTTGTTGGGCTCGGCTATAACGACGGCATGGTGCTTGTGACACTCAGCCGCGGACAGCGTAAAATCTTTGAGGTGCATGACAGAATAGCTCTCTCCGCTATTGGGCACCCAGCGGATATTGAACAGCTCCGGATGCTGGTAACGGATACGGCGAGTGTGCAAGGTTTTCAAAACGCAACCGCTGATGTGAATCTCCATCGCTTAACCCACTTTGTCTTAGCACACACCTTTAAACAAGCATTTGAATCGATTGTTGGTGAGGCATATATTATCAAGATGTTGCTGGCAGAACTCGGTAGCACCGCCTCAGAGAATCGGTGGACGCTCATTAACTACGACGGCAACGTTCAAACAGATGTCACTGCTTCAGTTATGGGCGGCACTGATGCAATTGAAGCACGGATGAAAACGTATCTCATGGAAACTGCAAATTTAGAGACGTTGTCCTCACCGCATCAGGATAGGCCGTTAGCAGCCGCTTTGCAAGTTTGCCTCAAGACCTGGGCTGTCGGAAGGGACTTAAGTCTTCGGGAAGGAGATACCGAAATAGATGCAGACACGGTTTCCGATGCGCAGCTGCGTGATGTAATTAACGAGGCACTTGACACAGGCGAGATTGAGGCAGGGGTTTTGGAAAAAACGCAATCCGGCCCGAGCAAATTTCGACGGCTGGGCACCAATGAAATTGAGCCGGCATTAGACGAATGGTAGCCGAAAATGAAGCACCGCATTTTTGGAATTGAAACAGAATTTGGCTGCATGTCACAGAACGAGCAGCGGCGCGGTTCCGCGGAAGGCATCGCTGCACGCGTCCGTGACTACGTCTTCAACTACCTGGAACTCGGGATACGCGATATCCACTATCGCGATTGGGGTGAACCACCAGGCAACGGGGGGTTCTTGTTTAACGGCGGGCGCCTCTACATTGATATGGGGCACCTTGAGTATGCAACAGCAGAGTGCTGCTCACTGTTTGAACTCGTCGCACACGATAAAGCGATCGAACGCGTCATTTGCCAGATATTAGATGAGACCGGATTGCCCACCGCCTTTTTCAAAAATAATATAGATCATTTCACAGGTGCCACTTTCGGATGCCATGAAAACTTTCAGATTCGCAGGCACGTGCCTTTTTGGCGAATCGTTATTCCGACACTCCTTCCGTTTTTTGTGACAAGACAGATTTATGCCGGCGCAGGGCGCGTCGGGGCATACAATGAAATGAGCGAATTCCCTGATTTTCAGGAGAAGCAGGAGACGCTCCCAGACTACCAAATCTCGCAGCGTGCAGACCATATTGTCACCGAGATATACGAATGGATCCAGTTTAGCCGCGCCATTATTAACACGCGAGATGAACCCCTGAGCGACTACACCAAATACCGGCGGCTCCATCTCCTAGTCGGGGATTCCAATATGTCAGAATTCGCTACCGCCCTTAAAGTCGGTAGCACCGCGTTGCTACTCTCTGCAGTAGAGCGATTTTACGATGGACACGGTGAACAACTGCCGCTTCCCGGCTTTGCCCTAGCCGATCCGGTGGCTGCCATTCAAAGAATCTCGCGAGATCAAACTTTTGTCTGGCCCGTTGAATTGAAGTCTGGGAAAACGGTCACCGCTGTGGATATCCAGCGCGCTTATCTCCACTTCACTCGGCTTTACACAACTGAAGAAGACCAAGAGAGTGAGTGGGTGTTTACGGAATGGGAAACTGTTCTCAACGACCTCGAAGCGGATTGGCAGCGCGTTACTACCCGCGTCGACTGGGCAGCAAAAAAAATGTTGCTGGAGGCTTTTGCTGCCGAAGAAGGGCTCCCCTGGAATGACCCCTGGATGAAAAGCCAAGATCTGGAGTACCACAATATTCATCCAGACAGCGGACTTTACTATGCCCTGGAAGCACAAGGACACATGACGCGCGTTGTAACTGATGCACAGATTGAAGATGCAATTTATAACGCACCTCAACAGACGCGCGCAAAAATTCGAGCATTCCTCATGCATAACCTTTCCGAAAGCCGGATGCCTTGTATCGTAGATTGGCATCACGTTTACGCCGGACAGACCGAGTGCTTTGAGTTAAACGAACCGTTTGAGACAGACCTGGTGGAAGCACGGAGATGGCTTCGAAGACTCCGAACTAAACGTAATAAAGACTATACCTAAGCAGGCTCCGCCGAGATTTACACGGTAACTAACAAAAACATAAATCTTTATAGTACGGAGATATACAAAAACCTGAAAACAATTTATACCACGTCTAGGCAGGAACTCATCAAAGCACAGCCGCACATAACAAAAAGTGTATTCGAATATTTGGAGAAGACAGCACGATGAATATCACTACCCAACGTCTCCTTAAAGACAACTTGCTGGAGATTAAGCAAATTACAGAGGAAACGCTTGGAGAAGGCACAATCATTGAAGGCGACACGCTCAACGTTCTTGGTCAGATCGATGATGATGTCGTCAAAGTGGGCATTACTTCACCACCCTATAACAAACAAGAAAAACAAAAAGGCTGGCTTGTAAAAAATGTGGTCTATGATGCCCACAAAGATGCTATGCCCGAACTCGAGTATCAGCAGAACCAAGTCAATGTGCTGGATGAGATTTACCGTATAACCGCGCCAGGGGGTTCGTTTTTCTACAATCACAAAGTACGATGGGATAGAGGTAACATGTACCATCCTATCGACTGGTTGCGTAAAACAAAGTGGACGGTAAAGCAGGAAATCATTTGGGACAGGGTTATCGCGGCAAATATACGAGGCTGGCGGTTTTGGCAAGTAGAGGAGCGCATTTATTGGTTATATAAGCCTATAGGCAATCACTTAATTGGCAAGGAATTGAAATCTTGCGATGCGAAGTTAACATCTATATGGCGCGGTGTGCCTGAAAATGGCAAAAAGAATCCGCATCCTGCACCGTTTCCGCTCTGGTTGCCAGCCCGCGTGATTATATCAATCCTGGGTCCAGAGACACAAGGTATTGTACTAGATCCCTACATTGGCAGCGGCACGACTGCTGTTGCCGCAAAACTTTTAGGGCATAAATATATAGGCATTGACAGAAGCGAGGCATATATAAAAATGACGCTCGACAGATTGGATAATGCTCCCAGTGAAATGACTAAAATCCGAGAGGAGCTCGCCTTGCATACTGTGCAGACAACCTTTAAAAAACGGAAAGCAGAAGGGAAGAATGTAGGTAAATATCGAGGCGATAGGTTGTCAAGCCAATCCTCTATTAATGAATGATAGCATCAGAACCCTCCGAGCTATAGATGGCAGGTATAAGGTTATCCCAATGGGTGGCGAGTGGCGGGGTTCGGTTTTCTTATCTCTCCTTTCAGAAGAGACAAAGAATTCCTTACCCTGCCATACCTAACCTGGCACGAGATTTACACGGTAATTAACATAACATAGAGCATTATAGGGCTGAAATATACAAAAACATAAAACTCGTCTGAGCCGACTTAGGTATTGTCTTTAAAGTCAAAACCTAAGGAATCTCCGACGAGATTTACACAGTCATTGACAATACATAGTTATCGGGCTGAAATATACAAAAATGATTCCGTGCTCGCGTCGCTCGACTGCATCATTTTTTTAGAATGCCTTAAGTATTTTATGGAAGTATATCTTGGTACCATCAACGTTTATGTTTTGTTTTCTTGTATATCTCCGTTGCTGCAGTTTATAAAAAGCTGCAAAATAGCTTAGCAACTTTAGTTTTTTTGAAACTACGCTCGATAAAAAAAGGAGATTGAATGTCAGGATATTACAGCGCGCCAACCATTTGTGGTGAGACGATTGTTTTTGTGTGTGAAGATGATTTATGGACAGTTCCTGTGAGTGGTGGCATTGCCCGGCGGCTGACCTCCAATCTCGCCGCGGCGAATTCTCCGTGTTTATCGCCAGATGGTGAATCCCTAGCATTTGCCGGACGCGAAGAGGGGCCGGCGGAAGTTTACGTCATGCCGGCACTGGGTGGCGAGACGAAACGGCTCACCTATCAGGGCAGCAGCGTAACTATCGCCGGCTGGTCAGCCGATGCGCGCCAAATCCAGTATGCAAGTCGCGCCGGTGTGGCGTTTGATGCTTGGATATGGCAGGTTCCAGCACTCGGGGGTGAACCGGAACGTCTCGCTTACGGGCCCGCGAACCACATTGCTTTCAGCCCAAGGAAAGGAACCCTCCTTGGCCGTTTAACCCGTGATCCAGCACGTTGGAAACGTTACCGTGGCGGTACCGCCGGACAACTTTGGATTGATACCGAAGACACGCGCGAGTTTCAACGTCTTCTGCCGGCTGATGGGAATTTCACAAGCCCGATGTGGATAGGTGAGCGCATCTATTTCATTTCTGACCACGAAGGAGTTGGAAATATTTACTCCTGCCTCCCAACCGGCGAAGTCCTCCAACGCCACACCCATCACGAGGAATACTACTGCCGTGCGGCACGGACGGATGAAAACGCATCGTCTATCACGCCGGGGCGGAGCTGTTCGTTTACGATGCTGAGGAAGCTGTCAGCACCCACGTCAACGTTGAATTCCGGAGCCCCCGTATACAGCGACAACGGAAATTCGTTAATACCGGACGGTATCTGCAAGAGTATGCACCAACACCTGACGGCCACGCTCTTGCCCTGACGGTACGAGGCAAACCGTTTACCATGGCGAATTGGGAAGGGGCCGTCCTCCAGCACGGTATCCGCGATGGAGTCCGCTATCGTTTTACGCAGTGGCTTAACGATGGGAAACGTATCGTCACCCTCTCCGATGCAGGTGGCGAAGAAGCACTAGAAATCCATACCTGCAACGGTGGCGATGAAAGCACTGAACAGGTACGCCTCGAAAATCTGGATATTGGACATGTGAGAGCACTTTCCGTTTCCCCGAAGAAAGATCGTGTTTGTGTCGTTAACCACCGGCTTGAGTTGCTGCTGGTTGATTTGGAGACAGCATCACTTCACGTGCTCGATAAAAGCATTTATGGGCGCATCAGTGGGGCTTCCTGGTCACCTGATGGCAATTGCATCGCCTATAGTTGCCCTACCACCGAGACAACTCGCTCCATTAAACTCTGCCAGGTGGAAACCGGTGAGAACTGGCTTATCACACCTCCAGAATTTACTGATGTTGCCCCAGCGTGGGACCCGGATGGAAAGTATCTCTATTTTCTCTCGTTTCGGGAATTCAATCCGGTCTACGATCAGCTTCACTTTGACCTCGGCTTTCCACAAGCGATGCGCCCGATGCTTATCACCTTACAGAAAGAAGGAATGAATCCGTTCATTCCACAACCACATCCCCTTGAAGAAGAGAACGAAAATAGCGAAAAGGATGCTAACGAGAAGGAAGATAGCCAAGAAGAAGAAAAGAAGGCAGCCGAAGAGAAAATAGTTGCCATTGATATTGACGGCATTGAACACCGGATTATCGCTTTTCCGTATCCTCAAGGGAATTATCGCCAGATTGCGGGTATTGAACGGAAAGCAATTTTCACCTCATATCCGATGCAACCGACCCTGCGCACACCCGGTGCTGACGACAGTGGCGGGCCTAAAGGCATCCTCCACGTCTACGATTTCAAAGAACAGAAAAAGGATACCCTCGTTACAGGTATCAGTGACTTTGAACTCTCACGCGATAATAAGACCCTCGTGTATTCTACAGGCAATAGGTTGCGCGTGCTCAAAGCCGGCAAGAAGGCAGAAGATGACGCAAAATCTGATAACAGAGGTAGTACCAACCGGCAGAGCGGCTGGATTGACCTTAACCGTGTCAAAGCGTCTGTCGTCCCGTCAGCAGAATGGACACAGATGTATCGAGAAGCATGGCGACTCCAGCGCGATTACTTCTGGACCGAGGATATGTCCGGTGTCGATTGGGAACAGGTCTACCTACGTTATCTGTCCTTACTAGAACGCGTTGCCACCCGTGCTGAATTTTCTGACCTGATGTGGGAGATGCAAGGTGAACTCGGTACATCACACGCCTACGAATTCGGAGGCGATTATCGCAGATCACCGAATTACGCACAGGGGTTCCTCGGCGCGGATTTCACCTACGATGCCGAACACAACGGATACCGTGTTACGCATATCCCGCACGGCGATGCATGGGACTCTACTAAGGAATCGCCGCTCAATGCCCCGGGGATTAATATCAACGAAGGGGATATCCTACTCTCAATTGGTGGAGAACGTCTCAGTCGCGATATCTCGCCCGGTCAACTCTTGGTCAATCTCGCCGGGCAAGAAGTTCAAGCCACATTCCAGAAGGCAGAAGCCGGCGAAAAACGGACGCTAGCGCTTAAAGTACTTCGGAGCGAAAACGAATTACGGTATAGAGAATGGGTCAGCCAAAATCGGCGGTACGTCCACGAAAAAACAGACGGCAAGGTCGGGTATGTACACATTCCTGACATGGGCGGACGCGGGTATGCAGAATTCCATCGCGGCTTCCTCGCAGAAGTCAGCCATCCTGCCCTCATCGTTGATGTACGTTATAATGGCGGCGGACATGTTTCCCAACTCATCTTAGAGAAGCTTTCACGTCGCCGGATCGGCTATGATTTGCCGCGCTGGGGGACACCGCACCCATATCCGGATGCGTCCGTACTGGGTCCGATGGTCGCCGTTACAAACGAGAATGCAGGTTCAGACGGCGATATTTTCTCACACTGCTTTAAATTGATGAAGCTCGGGACTCTGATAGGCAAGCGCACGTGGGGCGGTGTCATCGGGATTTCGCCGCATCAAGGATTTGTCGACGGTGGCGGCACCACACAGCCTGAATACTCGTTCTGGTTCGTGGATGTCGGATGGCGCGTGGAAAACTACGGCACCGATCCAGACATTGAAGTAGACTACCGTCCGCAAGATTATGCTACGGACAGCGATCCGCAGCTGGACCGGGCGATTTCGGAGCTCCTGCAGCAGATGGAAGAAAAACCACCACAACTGCCCGATTTTGGGGAACGTCCGCGTTTGACGCTGCCGACGCTGCCCAAGGAGTCATCGTGATTGGGAGCTCATTCCCATAGTGGCACAACACACGAGCTATCATTACATAGACGTTGATGGTACGAAGATATACGAAAATCATGGAGACAGTAGGAACTTCCCTATGCGCATCCTCTGTGCGAACGTAGGCAGCACCTCGTTCAAGTACCAGATTATAGATATGGAAACCGGTGCCTCCCTTGTGAAGGGCGGTATAGAACGGATCGGACATTCGCTGTCGGCTTACACGCACGCGGTACCGGGAAAGCCATCTCGTGAAGGGGATATCCATGCGCCGACGCATACCGATGCGATTGCGCACGCGATGCGCCTCATTACCGATATAGAAGTGGGCTGCCTCGCAGAGCTCGGTGAGTTGGACGGTGTTGGGTTCAAAACCATTCTTGCCAAAGGGTATTGGCGTTCCGCACGGATTACGGAAGATGTCATCGCAGCATTAGAAACGTCTACGCCACTGGCTCCGATGCACAATCCTGCATATATTGCAGCGATTCGCGCCTTTCAAGAGTTGCTTCCAGAGATGCCGCTGGTTGCTGTATTTGAGACGTGGTTCCATCAAACCGTCCCTGATTATGCCGCTGAATTCGGTGTACCGCGTTTCTGGGTAGAAAAACACGATGTCCGTCGATATGGCTACCACGGGGCTTCACACCGATATATCTCCGAACGGGTGCCTGCAATGCTGGGACGTGAGTCGGGCAAAGGGCTTCGGATTATCTCATGCCACCTCGGAGGCAGTTCTTCTCTCTGTGCAATCAGAGACGGGGAATCCATTGACACCTCAATGGGCATGTCGACGCAATACGGTATGATTCAATCGACACGTTGCGGGGAGTTGGACGCGTTTGCAGTACTCTATGTGATGGACAAAGCCGGGTTTTCTACGGATGAGATTCGTCGCCAGTTAATAGAAGACTCTGGGATGAAAGGCATCTCTGGGACGAGTGGAGACATGCGTGATGTGGAAGAGGCAATCAAAGCCGGAGATGACAACGCACGCTTGGCTTTAGAAACCTACATTTATGGTGTGAAAAAGTACATCGGTGCGTACATCGCTGTGCTGAAGGGTATTGATGTCATTGCGTTCGCAGGGGGCATCGGTGAGAAGAGTGCATTGACACGCGCAAAAATCTGCGAAGGACTTGAGTGGTGTGGCATTCACATTGATGCCGCCAAAAATCAGCGGACACTGGGTGAGGCGCATATTTCTGCAAGAGATAGCCGCACCAAAATCCTTGTTGTCTCCACCAATGAAGAGATTATCGTTGCGCGTGAGACTGCACGAGTGATAATAGCAGATCTATAGATTGGTTTTTCGGCTATAGGAGCCCGTAACAAGGTTTATGTAATGCTAAGTCCTTTACAAATCTCGTTCTTTCGTCTACAGGAGCCCAATGACGCTCTATGTTTTGTAAAATCTGTGAAAATCTCGTCTGAGCCGTCTGGGGTTTTGACTTTAAAGACATTACCTAGTGCGTCTCCGACGAGTTTTACACACGAGTACTCATGACATAAGCGTTGATGGTACCAAGATATACAAAAAAACGAGATTTACATCGGATTAACCACAACCTAAACCTTTACGGTACGGATATATACAAAAAAACGATAACTACATTATTACATAAGATATTCGCGTTCCCGGAAAGTGCGAATGGCGAGCCATAGAAATCCAGCTGTCATCAGGCAGAGGACACCAAATGCTATCCACGCAGAGGGTGGTGCATCCCCGAGCATCCCGTTGAGCATGTCCGGTTGTAATCTGTAAGTCGGAAATAAACTCAAAAGGTAATGCTTCACGGATAGCCGTTTGATGCTGGTTTGCAGAATCGGTGCTAGCGTAAGTTGTTCCCATCCTAAGACGAATAGGAGACCCCATAGTACTGGGTGTTTAAACCGTGCTGCTAAAACCGCTGCCAGTGTACCGTAGGTTAGCAGCGTCAATGCCAATGATGCACTGTAACGTAAACTCATCCCAAAATGAAACAAAACCCCTTTTTCCAACTTTGGATGTGTCACGACGATAGCAGTCAGAATCAAGTGTGATACAGTAATCAGGACTACCGTTCCTACCAGATAAGCAGTGAATTTGCTGAGTAGAATGACGGATTTGCGGAGGGGCCGCATCTGGAGGTACGTCAAACCTTTGCCATCTACCTCGTCGGATATAATTGCTGTACCGTAAAAAATCGCACAGAGGGACGTTAAAAGTCCATAGAGGCTCAACGTTATATACGGAATGAAACTGTTCACGTCCCCCATCCTTTCCGAGACAAACCGAAATACGATGGTGATAACAAGTGAGAACAAGCATCCGAGTAGGATGAGAACCGTCTTGCGGCTCCAAAACATCTGACGCAGTGTGACTTTGAAGAGAGCGGTATACGGAGAAAAGGAACCTGTGTTAGTAGCCACCTACAGTTTGCCTCTCATTGAATTCGAATCTTTTCTGCAATATATAGTAGCATGAAGTTGTGGATTTAGCAAGTGTTTTTAGACCGGAACTACGGCGATTCTGTTTTTACGACAGTTGCAGCTTTCGTTGTAAGTCCATCGATATCTTTTCCAGACTTGCACAACTTGTGGATAATAGGAAATTGATGGGATGCATCCAGAAACTGGCACACCACATTTGCCTTATCCGTTCCGAGGATAAAAACAGGAAAATTTGCATCTTTATTTAAGTGTGTGCTATAATAATTTAGAACCAAAAATTACTATTTTTGCATGGCTGATGTGATGCTGCCATGCGTTTGGACTCCGTAATATAGGGCTTTGAGTTTGTCCCTATATTCTCGGGGGTTATTAACATAAGGAGGTTTACTTATGCGCGTTATGATGCTGATGGCAATTTTTAGTTTCACTGTTTTTCCAGCATTTGCTCAGAAATATGTCAGCTGGGAAGCAGAGGACTTTGATGCTATAAATGGCGACAAATTTGAAGTCTTTGAAGTGCCTTCCGACCAGCCGGGAAACGCCGAAGAGGGTGTAGAGGATTACACCGTTGCTGAAGCATCCGGTGGGGCTTTTATCGGTTCCCCGAATGGTGTGAGCAATGATGGAGATGCCTGGGTCAAATATACATTCTCAGTGGAAGCAGACGATTGGCATTTCTGGGGCCGTGTCATCGCACCTTCAGTTGCTGATAATTCGATGTATTGGGCATTTGATATTGCCGATGGCGATGCTGTTTCTAATAACAATGATACGATAAATATCTGGGATTTCTTTGAGGCGGAGTCACTTCGGGTTAACTATACCACAGAGTGGGTCTGGTTTCGATTGAACACGCGTGATGGTCCCTTTGAAGGCACGGAGCTCGTCCAACACGGCGACGACCCGGTACCGGTGAATTTGACAGATGGAGAGCATACGTTACATCTGGTGCATCGCGAAGACGGAACGTACGTTGACCAAATTTTCGCCACAACGGATGTTGCCTTTAATCCGAATGAGACGCATCCGCAAACTCCCGTTGAACCGCAAAACAAGTTGGCGATAACTTGGGGAACACTCAAACTGAGATAAGTGAATGGAAATGGCCAAATCCATTCAGCCTTTGGGCGGGTGACTTTGAATAATGAAAAAGGCCTCGCTTTTTTCATTGTTTCGCCCAGGGGCTGGCGTAGTGAAAAACTAACTGCAGTCAGATGGACAATATATTTTTGCGATGGTGGGGATGTGGTGCTTTTGATGCCCGTTTCGGGGATGTGAACATTGCATTCGACCCGTATCTATTCAACAAGAATCTGGCGGATGCCGAACCGATATACGATTACATCTTCATTTCGCATGAACACTTCGACCACTGTCACCCGGATTCATTGCGAAAATTATGTCGCGGGCCTCGGTTTAAAAAGTTATTTGTGAACCCCGGCTGCATCACGCCTGCCGAACCGATATCGGAAAAATATGGGGATGCGGCTTTTGAACGCGACTTACCGATTACGAAACACGTCCCCGCGGATAAGGTTGAGGTTCTCTATCCGCAACATTTGAATGAACATCATGGTCTTTCACGCGCCTTTCCGCCGGGGCGTACCTCGGCGACGCTCGGTCAACTTCAGGTTGAAACGATTGAGAGCGGCGAGAATCAAGGACCACTTCTGCCGACAAACGGTTATTTAATAACCCATACCTCAAAAAATGTTTCCATTCTACACACCGGAGATTTGCACGAACCTTATCCAGCGTTGGCAAACCTTCGCGGTAGGGTAGATTTTCTCATTCACATGAAACTTGGGCTCGGCGTGGGCCTTCACGAGCGGCTGATAGAATTGGTGGAGTCCATCCAACCACGTTTCATGATACCGACACACTACCGAACAGATCGGAAATCAGATCCGGTGCCGGAGGGGCACTGGCCGCCAAATGTCACCGATGAGATGGCGTTTATAGAGGCAATACGCGCTATAGTAGACGATAGGACGCGAATCCTCCCTTTCACGGCCGGGATAGAATATGAGATACAGATGCCGATGAAGCAGGTTATTTGGAAATGGGAGTGGTTCAACACCTGGGATATCCCACCGTGGCGAGAAAGTTAAACAGCAGCGGCGGCGTATTAGGAGAATTTTGACAGTGTCAACAACTTCACGTTTACGTGTTGCCATTTATGGATGCGGAAATTTTGCGAACCGGACCCGGATACCGAATTTGCTGCAACTGGATTCAGTTGACATCGTCGCTATATCCGATAGCAACCTGCAAGTAGGACGGGAAACTGCGAAAAACTTTAACCTTCCACGTGTTTATCAGAATGCCCACGAAATGCTTGATACCGAATCAATTGACATCTTATATTCAATTGTACCTGCGTACGTGCGAACTGATGTTGAGGTCCGGGCAGCAGAGAGTGGAATCCATCTTTTCAGTGAAAAACCACAAGCTTTGACTATGCAGGTTGCCCGGCGAATTGACAGCGCGGTTCGCAAATCAGGTGTTATCAGCACTGTCGGTTTTCGTGAGCGGTATCGCCCACTCTTTCAAGAGGCACGCAAGTATTTAGCAGAGAAGGAGATTGTCCACGTTCGGTTTCAAAGTTTTGGCGGGCTACCCCCAAGTACGCAAACAGAAGAGGCGCAAACATGGTGGGCAGAGATGGACAAATCCGGCGGCCGCGCCTTGGATTGGGGTGTTCATGCAACTGACTATAGCCGGTTTATGACAGGTTTAAACGTTGTCCGTGCGCAGGCGTTTTATTGTGAACGTTCAATGTATGCAACGGCGTTATCGTCGAGTTTCAATTACTCCTTTGACAATGGCGCGACGATGACACTCAACTTTGTCTCAGCCGGACCGAGTCCGAACGAGGAACCGTGGTTTACCGTTTTCTATGAAGGCGGATGCCTCACAATTTATAAGTATGAACGGATTGAAGTCAATAACCAGGCCGTCTATCGCGCAGACGAATTCGATCCGTGGCTAGAACAGGATACAACGTTTATCCGCGCCGTTCAGAATGCCGAGCCAAGCCTGCTGCTTAACGATTACCACGATGGACTCTTCTCTTTAGCTCCCGTCTTAGCGGGGTGGGAGTCCAGCCATCGACATGGAGAATGTATCGATGTACAGGCTTTCATGGCTCCTGAAGCAGGAGAATAGGAACGCTTAGCCTTTCCGTTCATGCATATTGATAGGTAGGGGTTTAACCTTTCGTATAGTGCAGCACAACACCGATGGATTTAATGAACCACCTAGCACAAATCTTGTTCTTTCGTCTACAGGAGCCCGTAACAAGACTGCCCAGTGGGTGGCAGGTAAAAGGTAATCTTTTTTCATGGACAGAAAAAGAATACCTATCCTGCCACTGCAATGTTAAAACCTGTGAAACGGTAATTAACATAACCAATAGCGTTATAGGGCTGACATAGACAAAAACGGAAATATACCAAAAAAGGAGAACGATAAAAAATGGATGCGAAATTGAAAAAGATTCAGATTACCCCGATGAAATATGACAAAGATGGCGAAGTGCAGAAAGAAGAATTCGCGACGCTCACGATTGAAGTGCCGATGGATAGCGTCAGCCAACGCGCTGCAATTATGGAGCTCTGTGAACTGCTCAGCCAAGAATGGGTTGTCGTTGAGGTTGAGGGCAAAACAGTCGTGGCTGTAGGAACAGCTTGATAATAATGAAAAAAAGTTTTCTCTTTACGCCCGGTCCTACGCCAATCCCGCCTGAGGCGTTGTTGGCGATGGCACAGCCCATTGACTACCACCGGAGCGATGCTTCGACACTCTTAATTAAAGACGTTTTGGCAAAACTCAAAATTGTCTTTCAAACCGAGAACGACGTTCTCTTTTTGACAACATCCGGTACGGGCGCAATGGAGGGTGCGGTTGCGAATCTGTTGTGTAGCGGGGACCGGGTGCTTGTGATTCGGAGTGGTAAATTTGGTGAACGGTGGGGGGAAATCTGTGAGGCGTACGGGGTTGAAATCATTCCGATTGATGTAACGTGGGGTGATTCTGTTGAACCGCAGGTCGTGGAATCGCATTTGGCTGCATCGCCTGATGTCAAAGCGGTTTTTGCGACACTGTGTGAAACGTCGACAGGTGCCTTGCATGACATTGAGGCACTAGCAGGTTTGACGCAAACGGGCTCAGCCTTGTTGGTTGTTGATGCCGTGAGCGCACTCAGTGCCGATGATTTACAAATGGACAATTGGGGGGTTGATGTCGTAGTCTCCTGTTCACAAAAAGGGTTGATGACACCACCGGGGCTTGCGTTCGCTGCGCTTAATGATCGAGCATGGGATGCAGTTGTGCGTTCTGATTTGCCGAAGTACTACCTAGACTTCCGCAAGGCACGGGACACCGGTTTGGACGGCTCTGCGCCCTATACGCCGGCAGTAACCCTCCTGAGTGCACTGCAAGCCGCGTTAAATCGTGTTTGTGCTGAGGGGGTTCGTACTGTCATCAGCCGCCATGCTCGGTTGGCACTTGCAGCACGACGTGCAGTCAAGGCAATTGGGTTAGAGCTCTTCGCGACGCATCCTGCTAATATGTTAACCTCCATTCGTTTGCCCGAGTCAGTTGATGGGAAGGCATTTATCAAGTTAATGCGAGACAGATACGGTATTACATACGCGGGCGGGCAGGCACAATTAAGTGGTAAAATTGCACGAATTGCACACCTCGGTTGGATGAATGAAAACGATGTCATCGTAGCAATAGCAGCCTTTGAGAGAGGCCTGGTGGAGCTCGGTTGCGATATTCCGCTCGGGGCTGGTGTCCATGCAGCGCAAGAGGTTTTTGCATCCATTGGAAACTGATACGCAAAATACGCTTTTTGATGACTCTTATGAACGGCGCAAAAAACCGCTGCTGTTGCAGACATTGGAGCGACTCCGTCCCATCTATAGTCAGGCAGAACTGAATGTCTTACGTATAGATAGTACGAGTCGTGAGGTTTTGTCGCAACGTTCCGGCCGTGGGTTTGTCAATCGTGATATTCTTGAAACGGTGCTTGGCAATTTGTTAGAGTGTGTGGCACCGGGTTCGCATAACGCACCGCATCTGCATCACGAAAAGCAGGGATTTGCGGCAGCGATTGAAGAAGTAGCCGATCAGTTGTACGCCATGGTCGCGCAATCGTTTTTGGCAGTAGCAGATGAAACGCGACTTGATGAGGCACTTGAGACAGCGTTTGCCTTACTGTGGGAATTGCCGCGTCTAAAGAACCGTGCACTTTGGAATCGTTTTGCCTCGCTCAAAGATCCGGCTGTTTGGGATGCATATCTGCTCCATACGGGCATTTCTCGGGAAAAACTGGCTGCACTTGATTTTCGTTCACAAGTCGACCTGGCGATTCAGGAGCGGACATTTGAACCTTATCAAGATTATCTTGCGACACTGAACCTTGCTTCGGTTTTGGACTATCAATTACAGCTGGTTATTAGTACCTACCCCGGTTGGCGCGTGCTGTTTTATCACGATGTCGCACATGCTTTGACACGAAGCGGTCCGGCTACTGACAATGCCGACTCTTCTGGGGAAACTATCCAGCGTGTGCCTGTGCCACTACTACCGCGTGCCATTTCAGAACTCGGTGGACGTTACTATCAAGCAGACCTTCATCCTGAAACACAAATAGGCGATGCAAATCTGCTTGAACATCCGCACCGCGGTGTGACAACCGGGCAAACCGGCATTATTGGTTCCGGATGTGTTATCTATCCTTGCACTCTAGGCGGATTGAGCGTCAAAGTTAAGCAGCGACATCCTGCCATCGGTGATTTCGTTGAAATTGGAACGGACACCAGCCTGCTCGGCCCAGTTCAGATCGGCGAACGCTGCACGGTCGGTACTAACACCGAGATCTATGGGTTTGTTGAAATTGAGCAGCACTGCCGGATTGGTTCGTCTGTTGTTATTGGTACTATTCGCGGTGCCGCAGAAACCCCCGGTAAAATTTATATCGGAGAAAGGGTTCGTATAGGTGATGGAACGATCATTGAGAATACCTCAGAAATGGATCTGATTATACCGAACCGGTCGCAGATCCCCGCACGGAGTCACGTGGCGAACGACGGTTTTGGGTTCCCTCAATATATTAGATAGTTCCACGGCAGCTTAAACAAAAACTTATGATGTAGAACCTTACAAAAAAAAATGAAAAAGATTCAACGTGCTTTAATCAGTGTCTATGACAAGACCAGTCTCTTAGAAATAGCGAGGGCACTCGCACAACGTGGTGTTGAAATTCTTTCCACGGGCGGGACAGCTCAACATCTACGTGGTGGTGGGATTGATATCGTTGATGTCTCGGACTACACGGGTTTCCCGGAATTGTTGTCCGGTCGCGTCAAGACACTCCATCCGAAAATTCACGGTGGGCTCCTAGCGGAATGGGATAATCCGGAGCACCGCACGCAAACCGAGGCAAACGCCATACAACCGATTGAACTCGTGATATGCAATCTATACCCATTTGAAGAGACGGTTGCCAAACCGGATGTCACACGTGCAGAGGCGATTGAGAATATTGATATCGGTGGACCGACAATGATTCGCGCCGCTGCGAAGAACTACCGTCACATCGGGGTACTGACAGACGTAAGCGACTACCCCCGGATTATATCCGAACTTGCCGCCAATAACGGCTGCCTTTCAGAGCAGACCCGGTTTGAACTAGCAAAAACCGCGTTTGCGCAGACTGCGCGTTACGACAGCGCGATTGCAACTTATTTCGCTGGCCCAGCCTCGGATGCAGAAAGTGACGCATTTGGAGATGTGCTGACGCTGCGTTTTAAAAAGGCGAGTTCACTCCGGTATGGGGAAAACCCGCATCAACACGCTGCGTTCTATCGGACTGAAAGTGCACCGGGGCCCTGTGCTGCATGGGCAAATCAACTGAGTGGTCAGCCGTTGTCGTTCAATAATCTGCTTGATTTAGAAGCCGCTCTGGAAATTGTGAGGGATTTTAGACAACCGGCCTGCGCCATCATCAAACATAATAACCCGTGTGGACTTGCGGTTGCTGAGACACCACGTGAGGCGTTCACCAATGCCCTGGAATGCGACAGGGTTTCCGCTTTCGGTTCGGTGGTAGGTTTCAACCGTAAGGTCACAATTCAGACTGCGAATACACTGCGCGATGCAGCGAAGAGTGGTGTTAAAATTGATGCAATTATTGCCCCGAACTACACTGAAAAAGCGCTGCAGGCACTCTCTCGCGTCAAACGTCGTCCAATTTTAGAGACAGGTTCGCTACACGGGACGGAACCGGGCTTTCAAGTTCGGAACCTCAATGGCGGCGTGCTTCTTCAAGAACCTGATCTACACGAGATGCAGGCTGACGCACTGACAGTCGTCACCACACGCGAGCCTACGGACGTGGAAGTTGAATCACTGCTTTTTGCGTGGCAGGCATGTAAGCACGTCAAATCCAACTGCATCCTACTTGCACAAGGCACGCAAACCGTAGGTATCGGTGCAGGACAGATGAGTCGTGTTGATTCTGCTATCATTGCTGTCCGGAAGGCCGGTGAGAAGGTGAAGGGTGCTGTATTGGCATCGGATGCGTATTTCCCATTTCCGGACGGCATCGCCATAGCCGGTGACGCAGGCATCCGTGCTATCATCCAACCCGGCGGTTCCGTGAACGATGAAACTGTGATTGAGACTGCGGATGCTTACGGGATGGCCATGGTTTTCACCGGAGTCAGGCATTTCCGGCACTAAGATTGGTGTTATACCAAATGAATTGAACGAGTCCCGGACCTCTCCGCTAGCGGAGAAGAGGGGAAACGTAGGCGCGTACTATAAACGGATTGCTCCGCCCAGTGGGTGACGAGTAAAAGGTAATCTTGCCATGAGACAAAGAATACCTATCTCGCCGCTGGCGCGGCGAAGAATCACGAATTACAACATGGGCGGTTGCTTTCGCGGGCTGCCCGTATTTTGTTATGTATCTAAAGAGGTTCTCTAGACCTAAGACGGCTCTGGCGAGATTTGTGCTAGGGTGTTAGCTACATACGGCGTTATTATGCTACTGTAGACGAATAATAGACAAAAAGAAATACTTGACAATTCCGTGCAAATTCCTTAAAATTCCTGAAATTATACTAAATTAACCGGAGTAGCGTTGTTTTGAGGCGTGCTCAGGGGCTGATTTTTCGTATATCTCCGTACCATCACCGCTTATGCTTTTGATGGTTCGTGTGTAAATCTCGTCGGAGATGACTTAGGGAATGTCTTTAAAAATCAAAACATCAAAAGGCTCCCAGTAGATGGCAGGTAAAAGGTATTCTTTTTTTGTCCATGAGAAAAGATAACCTATCCTGCCACTGACGAGATTTGTAAAGTTATTAACCTAGCAGCAGCCTTGTATCGGGCTCCTGTAGACGAAAGAACGAAAAATGGACTCATTACCGTCATTTGGTGTGAGTTTTGTTGAAAGGAATCCACTATGAATTGGACGCAAAGAGACTACGGTACTGTCGTCGGACCGCATCCTCGGACTGCAAAGGCGGGGATGGAGATGCTGCTTGCCGGTGGAAACGCCGTGGATGCCGCCGTCGCTGCCGGATTTGCCGAAGGGGTTGTTGAGCCTTCACACAACGGTATCGCCGGGTATGGTGGGTGTATGCTCATCTACCGTAAGAAGACACAAGATGTCGTGGCGTTAGACTACAATACAGCAGCCCCCGCGGCGGCTTCAGCAGACATGTTTCCGATTCAAGATGCCGACGTGCCTGCCGGATATCGAGTACCAGGCCGCATAAACGTCCACGGACCTCTGTCCATCGGGGTCCCGGGGGTTGTTGCAGGGTTGTGTTTAGCATTGGAAAAGTTTGGAACGATGCCTCTGATGGATGTCATTCGTCCAGCTATTAATTCAGCACGTTATGGCTACGCGCCTAACAGTGCGAATCGCGGGGGCATGGCAGGAAATGCCGAACGGTGGAAGCGAGAATTCCTTTCCACCGCACGCGTTTTTTTGAAAAATGGTAGAGCCCCGAAAAAAGGGGAAACCCTGACTAATCCTGAACTCGCGACAACTTTAGATGCTATTGCAGAAGGCGGAGCCCCTGCATTCTATGAAGGAGAAATCGCAGAAACGATTGCGAACTATATTCAGGAGATAGGCGGCTGCTTAACCGTCGCGGATCTGAAGGCTTATCGTCCATTTATTACGGAACCTTATCAAATCGCTTATCGGGGTTATACGGTGTATACTGCTCCGCTTGGGGCAGGTGGACTGACAACCTTACAGATGCTCCGTTTGGTCGAGCATTTTGATGTGGCACGGATGCCCCTATCGGAACGGTTCCACCTATTCGCCGAAGCGATGAAGGTTTGTTGGCCAGAACGACTTCGGCGATTCGGCGATCCAGATTTTGTTGATATAGACATCACCGCGGCACTCTCGGATAGTTTCACTGCCGGGCTTCGCGAAAAGTTGAAGACTGGCCTTGCTTCGCCACAGCGCGGTGAGGTTGTCTACCATGAACCTATGAATTGCACCAGTCATATCTCTACAGCGGATGCAGAAGGAAATATGGTATCGTTGACGCAGACGCACGGTGGTGGATTCGGTTCAATGGTGACGGTGCCGGGTACAGGGTTGCTGTTTGGGCATGGTGTTGGCCGGTTTGAACCGCGCCCGGGCTACGCTAACTCAATCGCCGCCGGTAAACGTCCGCTTCACAATATGGGTCCGTGCCTCGCACTGAAAGATGGAGCACCTTTCGCTACCTATGGCATCCCCGGAGGACGCACGATTCCGAATAACCAATTGAATCTTAGCGTTAGCCTAATTGACTTAGGGACAACGATTCAGGAGGCGTTAGCTGCGCCACGTCTGCATACCGATGGGGCAGAACCGATTCAGGTGGAATCTCGTGCCGGTGAACAGACACTCAATGCACTGCGTGGGCTCGGGCATGAAGTCACGGAAAGCGCGGGTATCGGAGGTCCAGGGCACGGCATTGTTGTTTCGGAAGATGGAACATGCCACGCCGGCGGGACAGATCCGCGCGGTGAAGGCCGCGTGATGGCGCGTTAATTCATGAAGTTATATCAATGGCGACTGCTGTAATTTTTCAAACAGAGAGAGCCAAATTACAATCTTTTGTATATCTCCGTACCATCAACGTCTAGGTAATCATAGCTCGTGTGTAAATCTCGTCTGAGCCTACTTAGGCATAGTCTTTTGAAATCAAAGCATCAGAGGGCTCCGACGAGATTTGTAAAGGATTTAACATTGCAGCAGCCTTGTATCGGGCTCCTGTAGACAAAAGACCTTTATGGGGCTCCTGTAGACGAAAGAACGAGATTTGTACTAGGGTGTTAGCTACATACGGCGTTATTGTGCTACTGTAGACGAATAGAGGAAATTCACGACTATGTCACAATTTGTAAAAGCTGCTACTACGGAGCAGGTCCAGCCCGGTAAATGTATCGGCGTGAAGGTAGAAGGCGTTTTTATCGGTATTTATAATGTTAAAGGTGAGTATTATGCCATGAACAATATCTGTCCACACCTCGGTGGGGTTTTGAGTTATGGCTTCCTTGATGACAAATGTGTCACGTGCCCCTTGCACATGTGGGAATTTGATGTAACGACTGGCGAATGCGTTTGGCCGGGCGAGGAACGCCTGCCGACGTATCCAGTTAAAGTTGAGGGTGAGGATATCCTCGTGAATGTGGATGCTCCGCAAAAGTAGGGCAGCGTTTGCATCCAATGAAAGGAGAAGAACTAATGGCATATCTACTCACCGGTGGCATGGGCTGCATCGGGAGTTACGTAATTCGCGATTTGCTTGCCGCCGGTGAAAAAGTGGTGGTTTACGACTCTGCTTATGACTTAACCATTCCCAACATGGTCCTAACGCCTGACGAATTGGCTGGATTTACCTTTGTCCAGGGGGATATCACAGACCTGCCAAGCGTATTGCGCACCATCAAGGTACACGGGATTGAACACATTATCCATCTCGCGTCTTGGCAGGTACCGGCGTGCAACGCGAATCCACCGCAGGCTTTAAAGGTAGTCTGTGAAGGCACCATCAACATGTTAGAAGCCGCCCGAATTTTCAATATCAGACGCATCGTGTGGGCGAGCAGCGTCGCTGTGTTCGGTGCACCAGAGGATTATAACCACCAACAGATTCTCAACGACGCACCGCACTATCCCAAGTTTATTTACGGGGCATGTAAATCGTTGAACGAAAGGTACGCGTCTCACTATTTTGATACGTACGGAGTAGATTCAATTGGACTTCGGTTTACTGCTGTCTATGGTGTCGGCAGGACACGGGGGATGAGTTCGTTCACGACACAGTTGATTGAGGCAGTCGCACTCGGACAACCACACGTGTGTCCGTTCGGGGACGATGCAGTTGATTGGCAGTACGTGGAAGATGTATCCCGTTCAATAGTGCTTGCGTGCACGTGTCCAACCACCCGGACGCGCGTTTTCAATGTGAAGGGCGGCATTCGTCCGGTTAAAGACGGTGTCGCGTATCTCAAAACGTTGGTGCCGGATGCACAGATTACGTTGAAGCCAGGGGTGTTCGGGATTTCGTGGGATTATGATGCCACGCAGATTGCGGAGGAGATGAACTTTACGCCTATGTATACGATGGAGCAGGGGATTCTGAAAACCTTGAATCTGTTTCGGGAACGTGCGGGGTTAGGGCAGTTGAAATAAAAAAAGTTGAGAGTACCGCCCCGTTATAAAATTCACAGATATTTCATCTTTCCGCACTATCAAAAAAGATAACCTCTAAAATCAGTAGAATGCCCATTGCCGTGCAGTCGCCATTTGGTAAAAACTAAATAGCACTGTTCAGCTTAGGAACGGAAAGAAAAGTGATGAGACTGTTCGCTCTCAAGCTAGGAGAGTTTTGTCTCAATAATGATATTGTAGGGCCAAGCGAGCTGAAAACCTTTTCCAACTGGGCATCGTCACAATCTATCGTTTAAATCATCGCACTCTGAGAAAAAATCAAGAAAAAAGCAAATTTATTTTTTTTCTTCAGAGGCATGCCGAGGAATCTCAGGAATTCGGCAAGACTCTACGCTATTTTTCGCACCGATTCTCCGCATTGCTGCAGCAAGTGGTGAGCTTAGCCCGGGGATACGATTCGATTTGTGTTATCGGCACCTCTATCGCGAAGGTTTCGGCACCGGTCCATGACACGGCATTGCAATGAGAGACGCTGCCTTGGGTTAGCTCCTTGTGGAACAGCACGGGGATTCAGATATCCGTTCGGAAGAACTTTAGGAACGCCAGGGTTGTAAACACGAGGGCGAAAAAACAGAGCAGCAGTAAATCTATCATGGAGAGATAGAGGGTTTCCGAGAACGATGCCGCTTTCAGGTCCGGTGGCAGAGCTATTTCCTTTGGTTTGCTCCTCATCATCATCGCAAAATCATCGTCTAAAATGCTCTGGAAATACGTTTCACTCAACTGATTATAGTAACGCGTTGCGGTTTGAAAGTAAGTCTCCCGGGTCAACTTACCGGTTTGTGCGAGGTTCATCGTGGCATAAATCAAGCAAGATGTCGGGGTGATGCGGGAAAGGGTTTCTCCGAGCTGTTCTTGTCTGGCTTTTTCACGCTGATAGTCCCTATCAATGTCGCCGGCCCGTTCTTGGAATCGCTGCCAATACTCGGCATCAATTGGGGCCCTGAGTTCGCGGATTTTTGCCATCACCTCATCAGTGAAGCTGATCACGTTGCCGAAAGCTTCCTGCATTGTTCTCCCGAGTTGCCGTTTCTTATCTTCATCGAGATTATTACGAATCACGGCTTTTTCCATATAGACGTTCTGTGCGGAACGCGTCGGCACGACGAGTTTGGCAGCCAGAAACCCCACCCGCGGCGCAATCAGCACCGCAAACACCCATACGGTAAAGGCAACGATGAGGGCCGTCTTGGCACTCTCTAAATAAGTGGAAATCACCAATCCCAATGTAAAAAAGACGGCGATATAGAGCAGCGCTACCAGCGACACGCTAAGCACGCGGGGGAAAATGGCGGGCTCGCCGAGAGGAAATCCTTGCCAGACCAGCAAGAATAAGCCCACGAGAAATGAGAACAAGAACGGAACGACGAACACCAAGTATCCCCCAATCAACTTACTCCAGAGGAAAACGTCGCGAGGAATCGCGTTTGCCAAGGTGATCCGGAGGGTGCCTGCTTCCTTTTCGCCTGCAACGGCATCAAAGGTAAACAGCAGCGCTAGCAAACTGAAAACCGTGCTAATCAGGAACACAAAATCCAGCTGCCCTAAAGCCGAAGAGAGCGGGACATCGGAGAGCACTGCTGCCCCGTATTTTATGCCATTGCGTGCCATTCCGAGATAACTCGGAAGCGATTCTGCTAACCCCTTGGAGAACACGCTCAAAGGTGCCGGTTTGAGGGGCAGTTTAGAAACTTCAACGTCGGGTCCCGGGGCCTCTGGCGGGTCCTTCGAGGCAAACGTGCGTGTCAGCTTGAGGGTTTCTTGATAATTCTCGCGGGTTTGGAGATAATCGTGATAACCAATAGAAAGGGTGAGTGGGACGAGCAAGAGGCACATCAATAAGAGTGCGACAAATCGGGCACTCAGAATATGATGCATCACCTCTTTTTGAATCAACGTTAGCAACATGTCGCTTTCTCCTAGTGAAGTTATCCTTTAGAAAGGGATTCGTATTTCGCCACCTTAGACGTATCGAATTTGAGTACTTTTGAAAAAAGTACACAATAAGTCGTTTTGGGATGGTGAAAAAAATGTGAAAAAGTGCTTTGACCTTTGATAAATAACGGCATCAGCGCCTAATCCTAAACCGGGGACGACTGCCATCTCACCAATGACAACCGAATCCAATTGACGTTCACCAATCAATACCGCTCGGACTGAAGCGAGGGTGGACAAACAGCGAAGGTAAAACCATGAAAATCGCCCGCTGGAAACACACTGCTTGAAACATCGCGTGCGGAGGTAGACGTGAAGGCAGGCGACGAAAAATGCCGACATAACCTTTGTAAAATCATACTTAACATGTGTGAATGGGAAGGGGGGGGGGGATTAGGCTTAAAGAATAACCACCGGCGCACGAGTTCGAGAAGCGTGGCACCTCAGCTTCCGTGTGAATTCCACGGAGATATCTGCCTGTTTTAACGGCGACGTTAACAATTCTTCGGCTATTCATCGGTTCTTGTTCCTATTCGCAAGATTTTTCAAAGCCTACGCACGGAAAATAGCACAACTCTACAAAATATCAGGTATAGTTTAACACATTTTGCTGAAAATGTCAAATTAAATTAATTAATTTTCGCAATAAGTCGTTTTGGGATGGTGAAAAAAATGTGAAAAAGTGCTTTAACCCTTGATAAATAGAGGGTTTCTCGCTTGTTTAAAAGTGTGAAATCTGCTATAATATCGGGAGTTAAAAAGGGAAGCTGGGGACCCCCCTTTTAGTAAAAAGCGGCGTTGCTTTTCACAGCCGACTGTTATTGTAGCAAAAATCGCAAAAATAAAGCAATTCCTTTTGAAAAACAAAGGCGTTTTTTGATGAATCTCATAGAATTCATGGAGCGGTTTCCTGACCAAGAGAGTCGTCCTGACCACTTGGAACGCCTCAGATTGCGAGGAACGCCTGCCTGTCTAAAGTGTGGTAGTGTAAGTATCAAATGCAAAAAAGAGGAGGGTGTAGGGCGTGAAAGTATAACATAAGTCCAAAAAATGTCATGAAAAAAAATCAGTCTGTTGTCTCAAAATCTTTGTTAAACAGACGGGCAGTGGCCCAACTAAATCAACGATGCCAGTGCCACACGGTACCCGGCGATGGGCAGGTTATCCGCCTATATAATACTGCGCGCGAAAATCAATCCGCTTACGACGACGATTGCCGTTAGCGTGCGTTTTTCGCTCTTCAAGGCACGCCCCCAAGAAAAATCGTGAGCAGAGGGTTGTGTATAAGGATGCAAACGGGGCAGAAAGCGCGGCACTTTTGTTCGATAGGTTTGATAGGCAGAACCGCATGACGCTAATAGATACCTCTCTTCAACAGCGATGATCGGGACGTATTGCAAGCCGTAGCCCAAGATGAGAAGCGGGACGAGCCAATAGACATTCGCAAAGAGGCAGACACCGAAACTCAGAAGAAAATTCCCGAGATAGAGCGGGTTTCGGACGTAGCTGTAAGGGCCACTAGTAACGAGGTCGCGTGCGGCACCGAGGGTTCGTGCGCGGGTGGTGGCTCCAGCATAGCCGACTGCCCATATCCGTAAAAATTCACCGAGAGCCATAAAGGGGATGCCGATCGCAATTGTGTACAATCTTGGCTGCGCGAAATAGAGGAGCGCAAGGATGAATGGAATTGGTGTAAAACTCCGAATTTTGAAAAAGAAGTTGCCGATTGTTTGTGGAGCCATGCTTGGTTTTATTTACTTCGGTGTTCGCCAAATCATGATGCTTCCAACACTCGCATAGATGATATTCGCACCCCAGCATGCGACAAAAGGGTGAAGTTTGCCATTCTCACTAAGTCCTTCAAGTGTAGCGAAGGAGAGAGCCCAATAGATGAAGGCGAGGAAGAAAGCGATAACGAGTCCAGCGAAGAACCCGGCCCTACCGAAACGGATGGCGATGGGTGCGCCGAGCATCACGACGACAACAGCAGCGAACGGATACGCGGTTTTGTGGTACAACTTCACCTGTTCTAGGCGCGAGATCTGGCCCGCTTCCTGTTTGTATTCAATTTGTTGGCGGAGTTCTTTGATAGTCATTGCTCTCGGGTCTTTTGCACTGCCGATAAACTGGGCCGGGTCTTCGTGACGTTCAATCTGTCGTGTCGCAAAGGTTCCGTAAGCCACTTCTTTACCGTGTTCAAAGGTGCGGGTATATCCGTCAACCAATTTCCACTGCGTAGGTGTCCAAGTAGCAGAATTTGCAAAGATGACCCCGGCGAGCTGCCCTTGTTCGTCATATTCGTAAATAGTCAGTTGATTAATGCTTCGGTTTTCAAGGTCTATTCGCTGTGAGAAAAAGGTTCGGTTCTGCTTGCCTTTGAAAAGGATGTTTCTGCCGCGTCGGGGTTTGACGTTATTTTGCAATAGGTTTGCCTTATGGAAAGCCGGGGAGGCGACTCTGTTGTAAAAAATGGCGAAGATACAACAGATAAGGAGGGTGAATGCAATAACAGGCACGAGGAGCCTGTAAACACTCACCCCGCCGGCTTTCATAGCCGTCAATTCGTTGCTTTGTACCATTCTGCCGAGGACAAAAAAGATTGCAATGAATCCTGACACGGGGACTACCTCCATAATCCGCCGTGGGGCTTGATAGAGAACGATTTTGACAGCGGTGATGTAGGTGATATCATCTTCAAATTTCTTGATGTCTTTGTCCAACAAGCGAACGATGACAACGAGTGCACTAAGGAAGAAGAGGGCTACAATGAAGGCTTTGATGTATTCTCGAAGCAGGTATCTGTCTAAAATATTCAAGAGCTGCGTCCTACAAAAAGTGTTGTTTCGGTTTCGCGTGCGCCTTTATTTCATTGAATCGCTGTGGTGAGCTTATGTTCTGCTGCTTCCATGCTTAAAGGTGGGTTCAAGCACAACGCCACGGTCTCTATTGCGCCAGGTTCGGATTTTACCTTCTCCGATAACTATTAGGTTGACTCCTATTCCGAGAATACCGATAAGAAGGTTAGGAAGCCACATGGCGAGGACCGGCGGTAACATACCGCTAGATCCTGTGCTCTGTCCAAGTTGTAGTAGTAGATAGTAGACGAGGATAAGTACTAATCCGAGACCAAATCCGATCATTCTGCCGTTCTGTTTCACCATTAACCCGAGGGGAACCCCCATTAATCCGAAGGCGAGACATGCAAACGGGATGGCGAACTTTTTGTGATACTCCACTTCGGCATAGCGGAGCCGGTTAAGGGTGTACTCAGGGTTTTGCGTTGTTTCCTGAACTTTTCTCAAATTACCGATAAACGTCTTAAGTTGTGAGATGCTCATCGTACGTGGTGTCTGGTTCTGAAATTGTTTGCGTTCCAGGTCTTCCTTCAACTGGAGGGCAATTTGTTGTTTCTGAAACTTGGTGACGCGGAAGCTATCTGAATTGTCGGTTGCGGGTTCATAAGTGAGTCCGTCGTAAAGTGTCAACATGGCTCTCCCACTTTGAAAGTCGAGGTTCGCTTCGCGTGCGTGACTAAACCGCGGCTTCCCATTCCAGATGCTGTCCCAGATTTTGACGTTCTGCATGCGGCCGTTTTCTGCATTCGTTGATTCGTACATCCAGAGTTTTCCTTCGCTTTCCAATTCCTTCATGATTATTCCGGCTTCCAAAACGATTGCCGGATTATGCCGTTGGATGTCCCTCTGAAGTGCCCTATAAGCCTGATTTGCTTGTGGCAAGGCGTAATTCATCAATCCCAAGTCTATAATGCTTAATCCCGCAGCGGTTATTAAAAGGGGTGTCATAATCTGGTAAAAGGCGATACCGTGTGCCTTCATTGCAACGATTTCGTTGTCTGTGGATAGACGGCCCAAGGCGAGGAGAATTGCAACGAGGCTTGCCATCGGAATAGCTACCACAACCGTTGCTGGTAGGACATAGATAACCAATTCGAGGAGGTAGAGCGGACTTACCCCTTTCTTCACGAAAAGTTTTGTCAACCGAAACAGGTCATCGAAGATGAGGATAAAGGTGAAGCAGAGGAGTGTTATGATAAAGGGTGGAAAAAACTCTTTGAGTAGATACCTTGCTAATATTTTCATATTTTGTGTCGCGATGCTGGGACATCGTAAAAGGCAGATGTCCTGGCAATCCGTATAACCGCCAATTCAATCGTGCCTTCCGCGTGCGTGTTATCGTGATAAGTACTGTCCAATGGCTTTTAGGGCAATGATATTTTATTTTTAGTTGTTTTATATAGCAGAAACCTTCATAAATTTAATTTGGATATTTGCTTCGCACTGTGTTATCATGTGAACATGAAACTGAGTCTTACATCTATTCAACTTACAGCGGACGATTTATCGGATGTCGCAGCCCGGCATGCCTCTGCGCAAGAGCTTTATTCACCCACAGCTCCCCGTCCGCCAGTTGCTGAATTTGGCTGGCGCGATAGATGGTGGTTAAACCAGACAGCGTCCCAACAGGTTGCACTCCATTATTGGTTTTTCACGTCGCCTGAAGCGGCACGCACGGCTGCGGATGAAGGCAGACTTCGGCTTTCAGCTCAAACTGTGAATAAATTCGGTGAGCACGAATCTATCTATCAACCTCCGCTGCATGATGAGCAGCAACTTGGCGATGCGATGTGGCAGGCGGGTTCAAATTTCCTATTTGTTCGGCACACCGTTGTTATATTAGTCGCAGAAGTTGGCGGCGAGGTTTCCGTAGAAACAACCCGCCGCATCGCTTGCAGAGTGTTGGAGAAGATTGAGTCGGCACTGTCCTTGTAGAGAACCTAATAGTCGCTGTACCACGTTGCAGACTGCTTTTCAATCTTCACGTTTGCTCCCCCACCAAATTGGCGATGGTTGAACCATGGCATAGCGTTCTCGGCTGCAGCGTTGGCGTTCCTAAAATTCGTCGTTGCTTCATTTTCCAAGAAGTTATTGACAGCTTCGGTGTCCGGGTAGTATTGGACAGCATCTTTCCAGATAGCTCTACCGCAGAGGAACCCGCTCGCGCCTGCCTCGGTGGCGAGATGGACGTTTTCAATAAATTCCTCAATATCTACGCCCGCGCTCAAAATCACCCAAGGTAGGGTTGATGCTGCGTTTAATTCTTCGCAGATATCCTTGACTTCTGCGAGTGTATATGCGGTATCGCCTGCATAAAAGTCCCTATTCTGATAATCAGCGGTGTATTTAAGGTCTGCCGGGAATTCTAACTTCAGAATATCAACCTTATAGCTCGCGGCTGTGAATTCCTTGACACTACGGATGACAAGGTCCGGTTTCTGCTTTGCGAATTCAACGCTCTTCGTCGTACCTTGGAGTGCGTAGCTAACTAATTCTAATAGAAACGGCAGATCGTGTTTTTCACACTCGTCTCCGACGTGTTGCACGAAGGCTTGTTGGTGCTTGAGCGTTTCAGGCGAAGCATCAGGATGATAGTAGGCGAGGAGTTTAATTGCGTCCGCACTGGCGTGTTGTGCTTTTTCAATGCTCCAATTCTGAATTGGCTTGGAGAGTCGTTCGTTCTCGCCGACTCCTTCGCTGACGTATCCTGATTCTTCATAAGCCAATAGAAGTGCGACATCACGCGGGATCTCGGCAATAGAGTACGGATAACCGTAAATTGGATCGGTGAGTACAGCGGTTGCATTAGGTGCGAGGGTTCGCGTTATCAATGTTTTGAGAGCGGCGATATCTTCGTATTGAACTTCGGTTTTATCCTTGTTAAGCACATCCGCGAGTGCTTGTACCATGGAGCCGCGTTGATCGATCGCCATCATTTTAAACCGTCCATGGGCATCGGCGAGTTTGATGATGCCGCGCAATTTTCCGGAGGAAATATCGTTCATACGTTTGAATATGGGCGGTGTGCGAGTTGCACTGTTGTAAGTCTCGCCCTACATCTCCTTTATTGGGCACGTTTCTAAGCGCCCCGTTTTGTGTTAATATTCGCGTTCAACGAAAAAGTTGATTAGGGATAAAAAGAGTTGCTTTGCCTTGCCTTCAGGAAGATTGGCAAAATTGTGTTTAAACTGTCCAGCGGCTTCTTGTAGGAGTGCTTTTGAACGTTGTTGTGCATACGCGATAGATTGATATTTCTTCATCAATTGGAGAACACTCTGCACTTCTGCTTCCGTTTTCTCCTCACGTGGGCGCGCCATGATGTCAATCACATGTTGTGAGTCTGCAGGCGTGCATGCATTAAAGAGGTGAATGAGCACGAGGGTTCGTTTGCCTTCGCTAATGTCGCCAGCGATTTCCTTGCCGTATCTGCCTACATCACCAATAAGGTTGAGAACATCATCCTGAATTTGGAATGCAACACCCAGGTCTTTTCCGAGGTCAACGAATGCTTCCACTTCAGACTCACTTGCTCCACCAATGATTGCGCCTACGCGACACGGGGTTATGCATGTATACCAGGCTGTTTTCTGGATGCACATCGTCAGGTAATCTTCTTCGTCAAGGTTCCACCGGTTATCGCTGACCCAGCTCAGTTCAATGTGTTGGCCTTCAACGACTTGGTTGCTCAGTTGGATGAATTCGGATAAAATACGGAAAGCGAGTTCGTGGCCGAGTATGTCCGTGTTTCGATGTAGCATCTCCCACATCTTACAGTGGAGCGCGTCGCCGACATTGATAGCCATCGGGATGCCGTGTTTTTGATGGAGGCACGGCTCCCCGCGGCGGAGTTCGGAACCGTCTTCAATATCGTCGTGAATGAGAAGCCAATTCTGTAGAAGTTCGAGGGCAGCAGCAGTATTGATGGCGCGTACCGGATCGCCTCCGAAGGCTTCACAGATGAGCAAACAGAGCGCGGGACGCAGTCCCTTCGCTGCACGCTGTGGATAGTCTAACATCATCTGGTAGAGCTGCCGCACGTCCGGGTGCTCATGCGTAGCAGGCAAAAAATCAAAAATACAGGTATCAACCTGGCTCTTGACATGACTGAGATATTCAGCGACGTGCTCTTTTGTGGTTACGGGTTTTTGTCCAGTTTTTTGGTATTGGTTCTCGAACATAGTTGTCTTGGCATGTCGTCTTGGATGTTTATCGGACTGTCAATTTTGGTGGAAGTTCCTTGGCCACGTTCTTACGCAAACAGTTCCGACGTTTAACGCCGGGGCACTTGCATGCCAAGCCATCCTACTTTAAAGTAACCAGACAGATTTCTTAAATTATACCATAATTTTGGGTCAAAATCAAATTTTAATCAAAATGTCGGCATTTCCGTCTGCTTGTGCTGTATGACTGGAAATTACGGGTTAAACAAATCTATGGTGATGAAGCGATATCCGAGCGGTTTTATTCGTTTGACTATGGTTTCTCGCAATGCGAGCGCACGTTCAAACTGCGTTTCTGGGACCTGTATTCTTAATACTGGTTCGTGGTAGAAAAGGGATGCTCCTTCAAGCTGCAATTCGTTCAACACTTGTTTGAGACGGTCAAAGGCTTCCTTATTTTCTCGGTTTTCCATGTTTTATGTTTGGCAGACATGTGCCTCGGACTCCTTCTATGAACGCCGTCTCCAGTCACTACCTGCCATAAACCCGCCATCAACGAAGACCATTTGGCCGGTAACAAAGTCGGATGCATGAGAGGCAAAGAAGATTGTCAATCCGGCTAAATCTTCCGGTTCGCCCCATCGATAGGCCGGAGTCCGGTTGAGAATCCATTCGTTTCGTGCATCTTCGCGCGCAGGCGCTGTCATCTCCGTCCGGATGAAACCGGGGGCGATGCCGTTGACTTGAATGTTATGTTCTGCCCATTCCACAGCGAGGAGTTTGGTGAGCTGGAGGAGCCCGCCCTTCGCTGCGGTGTAAGCAACACTTGTCGGCAACCCGATCGCGGAGGTGAGGGAGAGGGTATTAATCACCTTACCGGCTTTCCGGTTTTGCATCACTCTGCCGCACGCTTGCGCGAGAAAGAACGCACCTTTCAGGTTCACATCGGTGACGAAATCCCAGTCGGCTTCAGAAAATTCCATGGCGGGGTTTCGGATATTGACACCGGCGTTGTTAACGAGCACGTCAATTTTACCCAGCGCGTCGACTGTCTGAGAAACCAACGCCTCAATCTCATTGAGAGCTCCAACGTCTGCTTGAATAGGCAGCACAGTCCGTCCGCTCTCGGCAGTAATCCGTTCAGCGACAGGTACAAGCGTCTCCATCTTCCTACCGACAATCACGAGCTCAGAGCCAGCACCGGCGAGCCCTTCTGCCATTGCGAGGCCAATACCCCGGCTTGCTCCGGTGACGAGGCTCACTTTGCCATCCAATCGAAATTGGTTAATGATTCCAGTTGCAGATTTTTGATTCTTTTTCATAATTGGGATTCAATCCGGATCGGTTCCAGTAGTCTGTATACTTAAGGATGCAGCGGCACCGTTTCTCATTGGCCATATTCCAACAATTTATCATGATCAATTGCTTTCAGTTGTCCGTTGTGTTGTTCAGCAAGGGAGACAAGTAGGTGCGCCCCAGGCGAAAGTCTAATATCGAGCTCAAGCGCGACAACGTAGATACTGGCATTGTTAACATTTTTTTCTTGAACGGTTGCGAGAATTTTCTGGACATCTGTCTCAATCTCAATCGAATCATCATTACCTGTTGTGGGAAGGCCATCCGTACCTGTTGTGGGAAGGCCATCCGTAATGAGAACAACGACAGAGGGTTCCATAATTAGTGCGGTTGCAAGTGCGGAGAGGATGTCGGTATTCGAGTTCCCTTGGATGCTCTCCGGTGTGAACAGGTCAAGATACTTCAAGGTTCGCTTTATGTTTTTAGCATCCGCTGGCAGCATCTCGTTGCTCATGGCTTCAGCACCAATAGAAAACGTCACAACGTTGAACGTATCCTCACTGCCTAAGCTGAAAATAGAATCCTGGATAGATTTGAGAGCCAAGTCCAATTTTTTAAGCCCAGCGGCTTGCATACTTGCCGAAATATCAAGACAGTAGACGACATCTTTGGGTGCCTCAAATTCGTCAAGGAAATTAATGATGCCGAGCCTGTCTGCGGTTCCATCAGCACCGCCACCTTCGAGAAGTCCGTCTCCGCCGCCTTGTCCGTCGCCCCGGAATCTGCCCATTCCGTCCCCGCGTGCACGAACGCGTCCTGTAACGAGCCCCCGGCCATCCGTCCGTCCGGGTTGCGCGATAAGCCTGCTGAGATTTGAGGCTTCTGCCTCGCGCAGGCGTGCATCTGTCATCAAATCCGGAACGATATCGTTCAGGGGTGCGTTGTTAACTTCGACATCTTCAAGTACAACGCGCTGGCTGAGTTTAACGACTTCGTCCTGTTTATTCCTTGCGGCTTCAATTTTCTTTTGCATCGCGTTTCTTGCGAGTTGTTGGTTCGGATCGTATAATTTTTTTGTGAGCGGCGGTTTGGGTCTGGTTTTGCGTTTTTTGGGTGCCTCCGCATCCTTAATTAAGTCAATTGCGAGCACATCCGCTTGCTCATCAACTAAGCGATTCATTGGGATAAAAAGGTAGGCGATAATGACAAGCATGTGTAAAATCAGAGATAGCAAGATGATAGACCTGGTCCGAATTTTACGCCGCTGTGCGTTGATGTACCGCTCCGGCAGTTGATTTCGCATTCGCATGGTTAGGTCCTTCCTGTTTGGTTATCGGTTTTTTATTAGGTTCAGCGTACAAGTTTTCCTGAGTGCATACTCGTCAGAAACGGCTCATGCTTCGTTTATGAATTTTCAAATGCTTCAAGCCACGTTCTGCCTTCGGGTGTAATTTCATAATAGGTATGGTTTCGGTGTTTAATCCACTTTCCTTTGACGATATTTTTTCGGTAATGGATGATTCGTGCTTCAACGCGCTTCAGTCCGCCGATTTCCCTTAGTTTTCGGTGCCGTTTGTACATCTCTTCTAACGGGATGTTTAAGGTTTCGGCAACAACAATAGAATAGTCCATACCCATTTCTTGATGGTGTTTCAGTATAAAATAGTCGGTTTCGTCAAGTTCGTTGAATTCAGCGGCTATCGGGTTTTCCGGAATTTCAGCCGCCTGGATTTCTTGCCAAGTAACTTTGAGTAACCTTTCTGCCCGGAAACTTTGTACTGCACTGCATTCGGTTTGATGAACGGTGATAGTGCCGTTCTCTTTGAAATAGCCGACAAGCGGATCATTCTGTTGTGGGTTGCAGCATTTGGCAATTTTGTACGTCAGTTCCGGTACCATTTTGACGTTTTTCTCATAGAAAAAGATTAGCTTCGCCTGAGTGCACGGTATCCGATGTCGCCTCTGAAATGTGCGTCTGCAAAATTGATGGCTGCGACACCGTTGTATGCTTGTTGAATCGCGATTTCCAAATCACTTGCGACAGCAGTGACACCGAGTACGCGTCCGCCGTCGGTAGTCACGTGTCCGTTATTAAGTTTGGTTCCGGCGTGAAAAACGGTAACACCTTCAATAGCCGCTGCGTCAGCCAAGCCTATAATTGTTTTTCCTGTTTGATAAAGGTCGGGATAGCCCCCGGAAGCCATCACAACACAAGCAGCCGCTCCATTGTGCCATTCAATATGGGGGTGCGAATCAAGCGTTCCGTCAATGCATGCCATGAGCAGCGGGACTAAATCACTTTTGAGGCGCGGTAAGAGGACCTGGGCCTCCGGATCGCCAAAGCGACAGTTGAATTCAAGCACTTTAGGTCCTGTTTCTGTCATCATCAATCCGACGTATAATACGCCTTTGAAGGGGTGCCCGATATCTGCCATGCCGTTGATAGTCGGGTAAACGACGTGTTTCATGACGTAGTCGTGCAATGCTGGTGTGAGCACTGGTGCCGGAGAGTATGCGCCCATTCCGCCGGTGTTCTTTCCCGTGTCGCCATCGTGGGACATCTTGTGGTCTTGGGAACTGACAAAAGGGATACAGGTATGTCCATCGGTGAGTACAGTAAAGGAGGCCTCTTCTCCGATGAGTTCTTCTTCAATCACGACGCTGTCGCCTGCTGCTCCGAATGCCTTGTCCACTAAAACGGTTTTGACTGCCTGTATGGCTTCTGTGGGAGTCCTCCCGGGAATAACCCCTTTGCCGGCGGCGAGTCCGTTTGCCTTTACAAAAACTGGGATATTGTGAGCTTTGATGTAGTCTATCGCGGCATCTGCATCGACAAACGTTTGGTACGCCGCAGTGGGTATCCCGTTTTTCACCATCAATCGTTTGGCGAAATCTTTACTGGCTTCAAGTTGTGCAGCTTGCCGGTCAGGTCCAAATGCTTTGAGGCCGTGCTCTTGAAACGCATCCACAATACCTTCTGCTAAGGGTGCCTCTGGACCGACAACGGTTAAGTCAATGCGTTCGGATTTCGCCCAGTTGAGCAGTTTGACAAAACCGTTTTGGAGTGGTAATTCAACGCATGCTGCAATTTGGGCGATTCCAGCGTTTCCGGGCGTACAATATATTTTTTCGACGTGTGGGCTTTGTGCGAGCTTCCAGACAAGGGTATGTTCGCGTCCACCTTGCCCGATAACTAGAATTTTCATGTTAGGGGGTCCTTTTTTACGGCATTATAACATAATGTGTTCAAAAAATCAAGAATTTTGAATTAATTAAAAAAAACTATAGATGTGTTATACTTATGAGTAGAGAGATAAGCTGCCAGTGGAAGGAATTGCATTTGTCTCTAACAGAAGCTTGAACGATACGGAAGTAGGCATTCGCTGAGTTATTGGAGAAATTCTCAAGATACTCGTGAGACTGAACGAAGGAGCAGGTGCTTTAAAAAAGTGGGAGAACATACAGGTTATGCTCATTCATCGCCGAACTAGTCAATTTGCTTCTGGATATGGCAACGAGTCTTAAGAAGATTGAGGCAAAATTGCCAACCGATTCAACGGATACGTCTACATCCAATTTATAACGTTAAGGGAGGAAACTAATTATGGCAGAACAACATCACGAACTCGGCAACGTTTTTATGGATGTTTCAAGACGTGTAAATGACGCGCGAGGTGGAACCCCCCGAGATCTCAATACCCCTTATACGTTCCCTGGGTATACTCAAGCAGAATGGGAGGAAAAAGCATCCGCCTTACGTCAACAAATCCGGGTTGCGACAGGCTTAGTGCCACTGCTTGAACCGACACCGCTTAACGCCACTGTCTTCGGAAAGATTGAACATGACGATTATACCGTGGAAAAGGTACATTTTGAACCGTTTCCCGGCTTCTTCACAACCGGAAACCTCTACCGTCCCAACGGAAAACAGGGTCCGTTTCCGGGGATTGTGAGCCCTCATGGGCATTGGGGACGCGGGCGGCTTGAGGATATTGAACGCGGTTCGATTCCCGCTCGCTGTATCAACTTTGCAAAGCAGGGCTATGTTATCTTCGCCTACGATATGCTCGGGTACAACGATAGCGGTAAACAGATAGAGCATCGCTATGGGGGCGCACGCGAGGCACTGTGGGGCTTGAGTGCCATGGGACTCCAACTCTTGAACGGCATCCGTGCTATCGATTTTTTGGAAAGCTTACCCGATGTGGATGCTGAACAGCTCGGATGCACGGGGGCATCCGGAGGAGGCACGCAGACGTTTATCTTGACAGCCGTTGATGAGCGCATCAAGGTATCCGCTCCGGTCAATATGATTTCCGCTACGATGCAGGGTGGCTGTCTCTGTGAAAACGCACCGAATCTGCGGCTGGACGTGAGTAACATTGAAATTGGGACGTTGATGGCACCGCGCCCCCTCCTGCTTGTTTCTGCAACTGGCGATTGGACTGTCAATACACCGACTGTTGAATACCCAGCAATCCGAAGTATCTATGCCCACTTTGGGGCAGAAGATAAGGTACATCAGGTTCAGGTAGATGCGGAGCATAACTATAATCGCGAAAGCCGCGAGGCGGTGTATGCCTGGTTTGCGAAATGGTTGTTGGGGGTGGATAACCTGTCCGAATTCAAAGAACTCGATTATCAGGTTGAATCTGACGAGGCTCTGTTGGTTTTCTCAGAGTGCGAGCTGCCGGTACATGCACTGAAGCAGGAGGAATTCCTACCGGCATGGGTGCACAGCGCACATCAAGAAATAGAAAAAAGGCACCCGGCAAATGAGGTAGAATTGGAGCAGTTTCGCGAGGAAATGGGGAGTATGCTACAGCACGCACTAGGGCTGCACCTGCCAGACAGTGAAGAAGTAACGCTTGTCGAACCGGAAGGGGCGTTCCCGACAACTTATCGCGATAACTTTTCTATGCAACATCTTGTCATCGGCAGGAAGGAAATTGGAGATACGATTCCAGCACTCCTATTTAGCCCAGAACCACAAGTCGGACACGATCCGATTGATGTTATCGTGCATCCTGATGGCAAGGCAAAACTGATTGATTCAACCACGGGCGAACCTTCTCCGCTCATCAAAACTCTACTCGAAGCCGACCGGAAGGTGCTTCTGATTGATGTCTTTGGAATTGGCGAGCACAGCAAATATGAACGGCACGAGGATACAAACTATTTTACTACCTACAACCGCACGACTGCTGCGTTACGCGTGCAGGATATTGTGACAGCGTTGCACTGTTTTACAAGCAGGGGTGATGTGTCAGAGGTGAACTTAGTTGGGATAGGCGAAGCTGGACTCTGGAGCCTGCTCGCGGCCGGATTTTCGGATATTTCCAACGTCGTGGCGGATGCAGCACAATTTGATAATGGAAGTGACGCGTCCTATTTAGCAACTTTGCCGATTCCGTCGCTTCGCCGTGCTGGCGATTTCCAGACAGCAGGAGCGCTAATTGCTCCACGGCACCTAACTATCCACAACACGGCCGGTGTGTTTGACGCGTCGTCGATTAAAGGGACTTACCGTAATCTGAAGACAGGTGCTTCTATGAGCGTGGAAACCCGCGTGTTATCTGATAGTGAGATTGTGGCTCGGTTAATCGGATAAAAGCATAATGACCTGAGTATTTCTGATGAAACTGCGCCGTTTCACGCTAAGTTAGCGTAAAAAAAAACTGTGGGCGGATATGGCAATCCGCCCACAGTTTTTTTGCAGAGAGTGTGACTATAGGTTATAGCCGCGTTCGTTATGCTGAGACAGGTCGAGCCCCATGCGTTCTTCGTCGGTGTCAACGCGTAAGCCGACGATGGCATCAACGATTTTAAGGATGATAAACGAAAGCACACCGCTCCATACGAGGGTTATGATGATGCTGATGAACTGCATCAGGACCTGTGTGCCGATGCTTCTTCCGTCCAACCCAACTCCACCCAAGGCCTCTGCGGCGAAAACGCCGGTCAGTAGTGCACCGACAATACCTCCGACACCGTGAACGCCGAATGCGTCTAACGAATCGTCATAACCGAATTGTGCTTTGAGACTCGTGGCAGCCCAGAAACAGACAGCCCCGGAGACGAACCCGATAACAAGTGCGCCGATTGGGCCAACGTACCCGGAAGCAGGCGTAATAGCGACGAGCCCTCCAACAGCACCTGTTACGATGCCTAAAGCACTCGGTTTTCCGTGTTTGCCCCATTCAATGAACATCCATATTATCGCAGCCGCGGCTGTTGAAATCTGTGTGACAAGCATTGCCATGCCAGCGGCACCGTCCGCTGCAACTGCGCTGCCGGCATTGAAGCCGAACCAACCTACCCAGAGCATTGATGCCCCGACAACGGTCAGGGTTAAACTATGCGGCGGCATCGCGGTATTCGGATAGCCGAGGCGTTTACCTACCAATATCGCTGCAACTAATGCCGCAATACCCGCATTGATATGCACGACGGTTCCGCCCGCAAAATCGAATGCACCCAGAATATCGCCAAATAAAGACCCGTCGCCTGCCCAGGCCATGTGGCAAAGCGGGGCGTATACGACGAGAGACCAGACCGCGGAGAAGATGAGCATCGCGGAGAACTTCATCCGTTCCGCGAATGCACCAGCAATCAGCGCAGGTGTTATAATGGCAAATGTAAGTTGGAAGCAGACAAAGACGGTTTCCGGGATAGTCCCATTTAAACTATCTACACCCACACCACGTAAAAACATGGTACCGAGTCCGCCCACAAAGGATCCGACGGTGAGCTTTCCTGCTTCCATGCCAGCGGTATTGAAGGCGAGACTATAGCCACAAATAATCCATAAGATTGTGATGAGCCCCGTCAATGCGAAGCATTGCATGAGTACAGACAGAACGTTCTGGACGCGCACCAGCCCGCCATAGAAAAGGGCGAGCCCGGGGATAGTCATAAATAGGACGAGAGCGGTTGCAGTGAGAAGCCAGGCCGTGTCACCAGAATCAGGCGCAGCTGCCTCTTGTGCCAAGGCAAGACTTGGAACGCCCAAAATTAGGAACACGAATATTAATGTGCTAATTCCTTTTGTAGTACGCCGCTCGCTTGAAAGCTGAACTGTGAAGTCAAATCGTTTCTTTGCAGCGTGTGATGAACATCGTTGTTGCATCTGAATCCTCCATAAACGTTTTATATTCTGAAGGCAGCTTGAGCTCGCCTTAGAAACCGGGCGGTGCTGCAGGCCTCCAGAAAAATGATTTTGCTGAGTAGACTTTTTTGTCAACCCAGTCAATGTTTGTCCCAGGGAGCCCGCAAGGACTACCCCCGGATTAATTGCTTTGATAAGAGGTTATGCAAAGGCGGGCGCAAGCAGCACCCGCCGTACCGTTATTGTATTGTACAGTCTCGTAAAATCTAAAGCATGAGAAACCGTGTGATGATTTCCATTAGCGAATTGCAGAGACATTAAAGTCAGGGTAGGCACTTGCACCATGCTCTCTGTAGTCAAGTCCTTCCTGTTCTTCCTCTTCACTGACGCGTAATCCGGTAATCGCTTTAATACCGTAGAAGAGGATGAATCCAGTAACCAGGCACCATGCGAACACAGCTACGACTCCGACAAACTGGCTCCAGAGAAATCCCAGGCCGCTGCCATCGGTTGCGAAGAACACGCCCTTCTCAGCGTCGAAAAATCCGAGGAGGAGCGTACCCAACGCACCGCAGGTTCCATGTACGGAGATGGCACCAACCGGATCATCGATGCGGAGCCTCTCTAAAAACAGAACGCTAAGGACAACAACAATCCCACCAAGGAAACCGATGATAGCAGCAGAGGGTGGACTAACAGATGCACAACCTGCAGTGATTGCTACCAAGCCTGCGAGCGCACCGTTGAGTGCCATGCCAGCGTCCGGTTTGCCGAGAATCATCCAGGCAGTAATCATTGCTGCAATCGCACCTGCAGCAGCGGCAAGGTTCGTCGTTACGGCGATAGAAGAGATTGGACCTGCATCCGCACCCATCTGGCTACCCGGATTAAAGCCAAACCAACCGAGCCACAGAATGAACACACCCAGTGCAGCGAGCGGCAGGTTGTGCCCAGGAATCGGCCGTGGTTTGCCTTCGCCATCGTACTTGCCAATGCGCGGACCTAACACGATTGCACCTGTTAAGGCAAGCCAGCCCCCTGTTGAATGCACTACTGTTGAACCCGCAAAGTCTGACATGCCGAGGCTAGATAACCATCCGCCACCCCAAATCCAGTGCCCGACTATCGGATAGATGATACCCGTGATGAAAATGCTGTAAATAAGATAACTTTTGAACTGTGTACGCTCTGCCATCGCACCGGAGACGATGGTCGCAGCGGTTGCAGCGAACACCAGCTGGAAAAGCCACGCCGCATGCGTCGGCACCGAACTCCATTCTAATGAACTGAAAACACCAGAATCTGACGGGACGAACCATCCGCTTGTGCCCATGAACGCGTTTCCAGCTCCAAACATAATAGCAAACCCAATTGCCCAATAAGCAATCGAGCCCATTGAGAAGTCCAGCAGGTTCTTCATGAGAATATTCACTGCGTTTTTTGCACGGGTAAAGCCGGATTCAACCATGGCGAAGCCCGCTTGCATGAAGAAAACGAGAAATGCTGCGACGAGTACCCATAGCGTGTCTGCCATATATTTTGCGTCTGAAACCTTTTCGCCTTCAATAGACCCGTTGAGGGCAAAAGCATTCGTACTCAGCAGGCAGCTAGCGACTAACAGAACGATGATAATGCTTGTATAGTAACTTAGTGGAACTCTTGTCATACTGTAATATCTCCTTTGATTTTTCTATCGCGGTATACCTACCTTACCACACGGAAAGCCTACTGAAGAGTTTACCAAGAACGGACGAACGTCATTCTTCCAGTAATGCCTGTGTCTTCATCTTCTTTTTGGGTTTCGTACCCGACAAAGACACCGAGTGTATTGTTTTCACCATACCCGACGTTCGCTCGTGCACCGGCTATCAGACTACTGAGCCCGCCCTCATCGCCTAAGCTGAGTGTGACTTCTACTTGCGGACCGATAGCGAGAGTGTCGTTGAGTGAGTACAAAATAAAATCGCGCGTATAAAAAGAATCCTCTGCTTCCTCATCGAAAGGTGAATTGAAGAATCCTTGTATCCACGATTCAAAATAGATGGACCCAGCGGTGAGATACGTGAACAACTGAGGGGCAATCAGGGAAGATGGACCATTTGGGGCAGCGTAGTCAAATCCGATGCCAACCATCGGTAATAAGCTGAGTTCAAGCTCTTCACTTTCAACAACCGGGATACCGAGCCCGACATCTAGCTCACCGAAGGTATCTACGATGTAAATATCAGTGTCAAGTGAGATATTGCCGAGGAAATCAGGCGAATGACTCGCACCAAACCAAATTTGCGTACCTAAGCTATCCGTGTCCGTACGGAACCACCCTGAGATACTTGATTCCTCTTCCGCGCCGTCTTCATGCATTTCGTGTGCTTCATGTGCATCGGCAAAAACTGCCGGTGCTGCGGTAATTGTCATAAGACAAACGATTACCAGAATTTTAGTTAACCAAAACGTGTTGATTTTCATTAAAGTCTCCTTGTTATATAGTTAATGTAGGACGATGTTTGCAAGTCCAGCTTGATAAGCGCCTGGCATTGCACCCCTAAAATATGGGGGGCATCCGTGCTGTACGGTGGCACGTTGTATGCAAGTCTTCTGAACCTTTTCTTGCAACCCGCATCAATTTATGATAGAATGGGGACTGAACAGCGCACCTGCTACTATATTGTTGTGCAATTTGCATGCCAATTGTGTACGAGAACCGATCCTAATGCAGTGAAACATGACTGTATAGAGCCGTTTAATGGTATTGCTAAAGCGTATATAGATGGGTGAAAAGGCATACCTACTCAACGGTTGTCGGTTTTTATACAGAGAAGTGATAAGGCTCGCCCGGTGTAGCGCTTCGCTTGTTCCTCTCGTAAAAGACGTTTCGGCTATTCATTTTAAGGAGACAGGCCTCTGATAACTATGCTGAAATTTTCATCAAAAAATTGCCCAAAAAAGATGCAAATAGTGCTTTTAAGTACCGTTGTGCTTTTGGGCACGTGCCTCAGATTCTGGGATTTAGGGGCGTGGAGTTTTTGGAAAGACGAGGTTTTCATGGTGTTAGATGCGGAACAGTTCTCATTGGAGAACATTCGCATTAATCCCCTGCCGTACCTACTTGTGAAACTATCTATCGCGATTGCAGGTAATAGCGAATGGGGGAGCCGTTTGATTCCTTGTGTGGTCGGAATTTTCTCAATTCTTTTAATCTTTGGGTTGGCACGGACGCTATTCAATTGGCGGGTCGGGCTGTTGGCAGCAGTGTTCGTTGCATTTGCAAGCTGGCATCTGTTTTGGTCACAGAATGCACGTGCTTCCTATATTTTGTGCTTTTTTTTCGCAGCATTGACAGCCTGGCTCTTCTACCTATCCCTAGAAAAAAGTTCTACGTTGTTGACGATCGCTGCATTTTTCAGTTGTGTCTGTCTAATTTTATCGCACTTCCTGACGGTGTTCATCGTTCCAGCATTTGCGATATATGGGTTGCTATGTCTACAGCCACCGTCTTCCAGAAAACGGTGGCTGAATTTGCTCCTCTTTTTCGTTCCGTTTGCGTTGCCGATATTAACGCTCTTACACCCTCAGGTGCGCGGATACCTCTTTTCGGGTTGGGGCCTCAACGAATGGCGGCGGAGTCCGCTCTATATCGGACTGACACTCGTGCATGGGATTAGCGTACCCATCGCTGTCACAGCATTTTTCGGTGGGATTGCGACAGCATCTAGTCGGCAAACCCGTTTTCTCATCTGCTATGCCGGTGTCCCTTTGTGTCTCTTTCTAATTGCCTCGCAGTTCCAGAATGTAGCGGGTTATTATCTTTTTTGGACAACACCCGCGTATTTCATTCTCGCTGCTGTGATATGTGACAGGATGTGGCATTGGAGCCGCGCAGAAGGTGCATCGAAATTATTGGGCACGCTTCTGACCTGCCTCCTTGTGGTGAATCTGGCAGCGCAGGATTACCTCTACTTCAACCTCGAAAATGGCGGACGGCCCAGGTGGCGTGAGGCGTTTGAAACCGTTCGAACGCAGATGGAATCTACCGATAAAGTGGTACTCTCGGTAACGGCGATGGGAACATACTATCTGCCGCAATTGGAGCTAATTTATATCGGAGGATTGCTAAACGATGCAGCAGCATTTGAGAAGCAGTGGATATCTGACGCACACCGGTTGTGGTTCTTAGTAGACGTAGCGAATTTTAACGTGTTTGATGCAAACGAGAAGGTTCGCAATTGGATCCGCCAGCGCGGACGCTTGGTAAAAACAGTCCCAGCATTTTCCCGGGCGAGAGATCGGACAATTCACGTCTATTTATTGGAGTAGCGATAATAGCAAAAAACAAGATACACACCGGTTGCTTTACGTAGGTAGAACGCATGTTATCCATAACTGTTCGGTGTCGTAGGGTTAACGTTTTTTGACGAATGCAGCACTGCAAATGACTTGAGGCTGCGCGCTGTTTTGCTGCTCGGGGTTAGCAGGACGGTTTACCACCGCCGTTAGGTTATAGCGTTGATAGAGGTTTTTCAGTTCAGTGAGTAACGGACTGCTTGTGATTTTGTCGCGATAGATGCGGTTGATTTCTCGTTTGAGGGCTTCTGTCGGATGTGCACGGAAGGCTTGTTCAAGGTATCCTATTGCTTTATCTGTCTCGGTGTTAGCAAGAATTTTTAACTGGTTCAAGATGTACTTTTGTGCCCGGGTCAAGTGCTGTTTCGGGAAGAGCGTTTTCATAGCTCTGATTCGGGCAGCAAACTGTTTTTGGGTTTTTGTGACGAGCGCGTTGTGGGTTGGCGGAATAGGCTCCCCGGGCAATTCCGGGGCACACTCAAGGTAGCGAAGCATTTCTGAGATATCGGTGGTAAGTTCGATGCCGTTTTCATCAAACAGCACAAGATGCTTGTTCTGTTGGGAGCGGCAGAAGACATAAGTACCTTCAATCTCCGCCGGGATACCTGTGCGGATGCCGTCTCTCAAATCTGCGATGCGCTGATATTCGTCTGGGTTTTGTCGTTTTAATTGTCGCAACATCTCTTCTGCTTCGCTTAAACCGAAACTGGCTTCCTCTGTTTCTTCAAAGCTGCTGAGCTCTTCGCCGTTCTGTTCATATATAGCGTACATGGTGCTTTCGTTGAGCTGCTCGGTGTTATCAAGGATCGCCGCATCTTCGCCAATGGTATCGTGAATTTCTTGTATGCGATGGGTGAGTTTTTCACGGAGCCCGAGGTTGCGCTCAATGCCGAGCTCTGGAAGGAAGTTGAAGCCGTGAATTTCGTCAAACCGGCTGCCTATTCTGTCAATGCGTCCAAAACGTTGGATTAATCTGACTGGGTTCCAGTGTAAATCGTAGTTGATGAGCATGCCGCAATCTTGCAAGTTCAACCCCTCAGCGAGCACATCTGTGGTAATCAACGTATTAATCTCATTTTCGCCCGGTTTGAGTTTGTATCCATTTGACTTAGGTGAGAACAAGCCGACGACATGCGGTTTCTTCGTCTTTTTGTTGCTATGAATGACCTCAGTATTGCTATCCGTTAGGTTCTCAGAAAGATAAAGCGCGGTATCAATATACTGCGTAAAGATTAAGCGTTTTTTGCCGTGCAACGGTGGGTTCTCAAGCTGCTTTTTGAGGGTTTGAAGCTTAGCATCCTGCGCCGGGGTGATAGAGCGCACGCTCTCTAAAATCTCCGCTAAGATTTCAATATCATGTTTTATCGCGGCACGTAGTCTAGTGACGTTAAAGTCCCGGATTTTGTATTGTTCTGAGGTTTCACGCAATTGATCCAGAACGGTGCTAATGTCTTGTTCTTCGGCGGTGAGGTCCGTTTCCTCGGCTGTAGCTGCTTCATAGAGAATTTTTTGCGCACCGTCACCAGCAGGCACAACCCCGTTTTCAAGGGCACTGAGGAACTCAACATGCACGTTGTGGAATCGGGAGATAGTGGTTTTAAAAGCATAGACGCTGGATTCAAACCGTTTGAAGAGAAGGATGCGCATCAGGCCGCGTAGGTTCCTTCCAGCACTCTGTAAATCCTGATAAGGCGATAGTCCCTGTTTTTCACGTTTGACGTAGTGCCAAAGCCCATAGCGCGCATAACTCAATTGGGGGACTGTGGTAGCCTCAGTTGTGCCGATATATTCTCTAATCCGTTGATAAAGCCCTTGGTAGGTCTCCTCAATGCTATATTCTATCGTCTTGAGGCACCGCTTTGGAAAGAACTGTTTTGCACCACCAACTCGGACGTAGGCACGGCGTTGGCGGTGCAAATAATCCCCAAATTGCGTCGCATCCACCGGTTCATCTGTCTCCGCATCATATCCATACCATCGCAGAATATGGTTTCGCGTACGACGGATGAGAATGTGCTGCAAGAGTTTAGTGAGGCAGGACTCCCCGGCCTCAATCATACGGAAATATTGCCGGAGATTAGATTCCTCTAACGGGAGCTGTGTCTCATCGGTAATATGAAAAAGCTTGAGCTGATGGTAGATGTCCCACGCACTTTTATTCCGCGGCGTTGCCGTGAGCAAGCAGCACTTTTTCGCACCGCTGGCCAAAAATTCCTGCAAGATGCGGTAACGCTGTGTATTAGCGTTTCGGAAATGATGACTTTCATCAATGAGAACAAAATCGCACTGTCTATACCGAATGTCCTCAAACAGGCGCTGCCTCGCATCCTCTGCTCCACTACTCAAAAGTCCTGTTGAGAGAATTTCAGCGTGGAGCCTATAGGTAGCGTTATACTCTCTCCACATCGGAATGAGACCGGGCGGACAGAGAATCAGCGGACGAGCCGCCTCAGATACCTCAAAATGCTTGATAATTGCAGAACCGATGTAACTCTTACCCAAACCCACAACATCCGAGATGAAGACACCACCGTACTCATTAATCAACTTGATTGCTTGGGATACGGCGACTTGTTGAAAATCTGTCAACTGCTCAAGCAGTTCGTCCGAGGACGAGACATCAATTCCTTCATCCGCCTCAATGCTCTCTTTCACCAATTCATAAATCGTTTTCATGTAGATATCGTACGGACGGACAAGGGCAAGTGCCCAAGAGGTTTTTAACTCCTCCATCAAAGCAGCTGCGAACTCCTCTGATTCATCCCATAATTCGTCAAACCAGTTTCGGAGTTGTTCCTGATTCGCTTTGCCATGGACGACGACGTTTAGTTCTGTGTTACTTGTTAACCCAGCGAGGGTAAGGTTCGATGAGCCGACAATAGAAATGCCTGATTCATATTTATTGTCTTTATAGTCAAAAATATACGCCTTGGCGTGAAGGCGTTCCTTAGTATAAACCTTGACTTTTAACTGCCCGCTGGCGATGAGATCCACGAGGGTTTTGATGAACCGCTCAGAGGTATCCAATTGCGGCATCGTTTCGATGCAGGCCCTGAGGTTTTGTGTTGTTTCTTGGGCACGCGCTTTGTGCTCCGTGCTTTTCAAATAACGATTTGATTGAATCGTTTCTTCAACAGACCTCAACTGTTGATATCCCTCAGCAAGTTGTTCAATGGTTTCGCGGGTGCTGGTGTTGCCAATCAGCAGGCGAAGCTCCGTGACGTTTTGGAGCGGCTCCGCAATACCTTCAAAACCAGAGAGAAAAAAGTAGCCGACGGCGAAACGCGCACGCTCAGTTTCATCTAAAATGAGGTTGACGTGCTCTAGCAGTTTTTCGTGACGGTTGTCAATAATGTCGTGTGGCATTTTTATCTTCAGAAAAAAGTTTAGGATCGGCAAAATTGATCGCGGTTAGGCACATCCTGTTTTTTAAGTTTTTGCCTTTGCAAGGCGGGTTTCGACGAGCCGGTCCACTGCTTCGTAGACTCCGTCGCGTTCACCTTGGGTTAGTTGTAAGATGTCAAATATGAGATTGTCAAGGGCGAGACGTGCTGGGGAAGGTTGTAAAACATCCCAATTTTCTGATTCGAGGAGGGTTAAATTAAGATTTACCCCCCCCCATCAATGTTAAGTAAATTGGGATTAACACATAGTAAATCCACCAAATCAGAAGTTTGAAGTTCTAAAACCCCATATCCGAGGCTGGAGCGGCCGCTCACGTTCACCATTAACTGAAACAGAGACGAATTTAGCGAGAAACAGAGAGGCACTCTCAACTCAGCAGGAGCATTAACTTCTACAAATTTATCTAAGGCGTAACACCCTTCAGTGGAGTATAGGGTTCGCGCTGAGGAAGGAATCCGGCGCGGAAAAAAGAGATAGGGGAGCGGACGTTTTCCTACATCATACCACCTTGACCTGTTTCGGCAACTGGGCCTCTTATGAAAGTTTTGCGATTCACCCCATTTGATATACTCTAGCGCAGATGTTCCGCTCAAAACGCTTTTTTCTTTCAGACACATAAATAATTGTTTCGGGAGTTGTTCCGGATTAACCCTAAGACTGTTCACGTTTTTCGGACTGGCGATAAAAGGCCGTAAAAATTCTGCTTCAATATTCCACGCTGAAATTGTTTCGGAGTCGAGAATGAAAAACCTGTTTGCACCAGTTTTTAATCCCATACGAACCTCAGCGATATCTCCTACCCGCACCAGTTTATCCTTTCCTTTTTCCAAGAGGGACCAGTAGATGTCGGGGGCGCGGAGGTATTTTCCGCCCCATTTGTTGCCTGCATATTTCCCCTTTTCATCCATTCCGTTGTCTAAAAGTGTTCTCTGCGAAACGGGGTGAATGCGGTGTTCCGGTGTGCTTGTGCGTTCGGTTGCGGTTTCAATTTCGTAGAAAACCACCGGATCCAGAATTGCCTCAAACGGTTCGGTGAAGTTAACGAACCGCGCCGTTTTTTGCAAGCCGGACCCTGGGTTTTTATCGGGCGCGGAAATCAGACAGATAACAGTGTTAATATTTACGCCTTTGAAGGAGCGACGTGCTTGGTTGTCTAAAACCATCTTACAGTGGCACTGCTTGAGCAAAAACTCCTTCAAATTTTTGCCAAAGTAGGCATCTAGCCATGAGTTGGAGGTGATGGTACAGAAGGTGCCCTTTAAGTTGAGCAGAGAGAGCCCATGAAAGTAGAAGTAGACGTAGAGATCGCTTTTCGCATCTAGCATCTGTTTGACAGCAGATGCAGGATTTTCTTTCATATCTTTTTCGGGTTGGTACCCAAAAAAATTAGGAAATGCTTGATAGACCGAACGCGCCAACTTTGCCTTATACGTTTTTTTGTTAGCGGCTCTCACTTCTGCGCTTGGCAGTGTTGGGTCGGCAATCTGTTCTTGACGGATGTACGGTGGATTTTCAACGACGATATCAAAACCGCCGCGTTGATTGAAGATTTCCACAAAGGCGATGTCCCAGACGAAAGGCGGCGTTGTGTTTGATGAGAGGGCCTCATGAACGCGGCGTACTTGCACGAGGTTTTCTTCGAGTTTCGCGAGTTCGTCCCGCTTCTCAAGCGTCTCAAAGTCTAATTGGTATTCAGCGATTTGCATCCCAGGGAGTGATATCTGTTCGCTGGGATCTTCTAGCCACGCTTTTCCAGCCCTGATATCTTTGGAAAGGCGGATGTCATAGCTCTGGAGGAGTTCTCGGAAGAGTCTATGTTCTGCATCTTGGAGCTCGTATTTTTCGGTGTATTTCCTATCTTCCTTGCCGTTGTAAAACTTGAGTTTCTCTGTCTGGAGGTTGGTAATTTTGCGCTTGATGTCCCTCGGTACACCGCTACCGAGTGCACGCGTCTGCGCGAGGTTCATCCCACCGATGTCCTGTACAATGCTATCGCCGTCTCGGATATTGAAGGAGAAATCAGGGAGTAGCGGTTCATTTCTGACGTTCAATTCTCCAGGCGTGTATTCCGCATCGATAATTAGCGCGAGCCAGAGTCGAAGTTCTGTGACTTTGCATGCCCACTGTTTTACATCAACGCCGTATAAATTTTTGCCGATGATCGCTTTTTTCCGTTCAAAGGGAGCGGTAGGTGTGGAACCGAGGTGACGTTCGGCTCGCATGTGCAGTTCATGAAGAATGTGAAGCATTCCGACAAGGAAGGAGCCGCTGCCACAGGCCGGGTCGAGGATCGTGATTGCGTTGAGGTGTTGCGATATTGCTTCCCACTGATCGGCGAGATGGGCATCGGCAAGCTCTTTGTCGGTTTCGTCAAGGCTGAAGAGTGCTTCGTATAAGGCGTGTTTGTGCTCGTCGCCTATATGATTCATCAGATTGTCAACGAGTGCAAGCCTGCACATCAGATCTATTTCGATACGAGGCGTGTAGAAGATACCTGCATCGCCGCGTTCATTGGTTTCGTCAGAAACGCTGACGAGGCTTTCGTAGACTTTGCCTATCATCTCTGGGTCAACAGCTACCTCTTGGTCCAGCGGTGTATCTTCAGCGATGGTGAAGTTGTATCTCTCAAAGAAAGTGAATATCTGCTGCCATAGTTCGTCGGAAATTTTGACAGTATAGGCGGTATCGAGTTCATTTTCTCGGAACAAGCCACCGTTGAGATAAGGTGCGAGTTGCAATGTTTCGCGGATGCTTTCAGGGAAATATCGGTATCCGCCGTGAAACAGGTTGTTGAAAGCTTTGAAGAAGAGGATGTTTAGCCATTTTTCTACGAAGGTGTCTGCGGCTTGTGCTGTATTTTTATATTCTTCCCAGCAGGTTCGGAGGAATTCGGTATCGTCGCGGAGCCATCGCTTTCGCTGGATAAAATAGAGAAAGAGGCATCGGCTGAGGAATTGTTGTGCGTAATCGTGTGCCCATTTTGGGTTGTCTGTTTGGTTTTTCAATTCTGTTTGGAGTGTTTTGAAAACGCCCTTATATTCTTGAAAGAAAGCCTCAGTGACTGCTTCAACGTCAAAGGCATCGTCATGTAATTTGGCAATTTCAATCGGTGTGACAGTGTCATCAGCTGTGAATAGGTTTTCCGCATGGCTGTCGTGCAACATCTCGATATCGAGCATTGCAATGCGTTCCGCAGCGGTTCGGAGCCTTTCATGAGATGCGATGGTGATACGCCGGAAGAGGTATTTTGGCTTTAGTTCTTTACGTTTAGCAGAGACGGCCTTTACGTTGACGAAGTGCCAATGGTCTTGCGCCGGATTGCTAAAGATGTAGAGTGCGTGGGGGAAACGGGTCTGGCAGTGGGCGATAAACCTGCGTTCGTCTGTTTTTTGAGGTTTATCCGTGCGAAGTTGCGTGTATATAATATTAAAACCGTTATTAATACCAGCCGCCGCAAAACAGCTCGGGGGTTCTTTAATCCGTTCGTTAATAGCTTCAGGCAGTTCGTGAATGGGGCTATCAATCTGATTGTAGTTGAGCTCTACCCAGAGAAGTTGTCTGAGCTTGTCAATGCCGCGAAACTTTTGTAAAAGTTGAAGGATGCGTTGTACCTTTTCCGGTGTTGGCATTTTTAGGGTTCTCTATTCGTTAAGGCCCGCGGACGTGGCTTTATAGATTCGTTTCCGCGCTTTCGACTTGTGACATCAGTTGTTCAAGTTTCTGTTTATCTTTGACCCCTTTCGTGGCTTCCACGCCTGAGCAGAGGTCGATGCCGTAGGGCCGGAGCGTCTCAATCGCTGCTTTGACGTTCTCCGGACGGATGCCACCTGCGAAGAACACCGGGAGTGGGCTCCTCTCGATGAGCTCTGCCGCAACGTTCCAATCGCAGGTTTTGCCGGTACCGCCGTATCGCGGTTTTTTGAGGCTCACGTCGACGCTGTCAAATAGAAAGAAATCGGTGCCAGCATCGTGATACGCTCTCATATCTGTCTGAACTGCTGGCATATCTACGTTTTGTGGACTACCAGCGGGCAGATAGATCGATTTCCAGAGTTGACAGCAGACGGTCCGTTTTAGAGTTTCCACTTGTTCCGGCGGTTCGTGTCCGAGGAGCTGAACCGCGAAAGGTTGTATCTGGGCAACTGCTGCTTGAATGTCTGCCGTGCTACGATTAAATAAGAGCAGGACGGTTGGAATGGGACTCGCCGCTGCGATTTCCACGGCTTGGACAGGGCTGCGTGAACGTTCTGAGACGGCAACATCAACGAGTACGCCAGAGTAATCTGCACCGGCTTCGGCGGCGAGATGAGCATCATGGATGGTAGTGGTGCCGCAAATTTTGACTTTGCATCGGGTGTCCATAGTACAAAACCCCTATTCACAGAAGACTGTCTGCCTGTCAGCATCCGAATAGCAGATAATCATGGTAACAGGTTGCCACCCGGTGTTGACGGCATTGTGTTTAACGTTGCGCGGGATACGCAGCATCATGCCGGGTTTCAACGGGATCACTTCCTCTCCCAACTTATGGTCGCATTCACCGGAGAGGACATAGATGAGCTCTTCACAGTTCGGATGATAGTGCGTCGGATTGCGTTCGCCTGCATTAATGTACACAACCCCGAAGGTCATCTCTGCTTCCGCATCAATCTGGTCGTTGCAGAGCCATTTTATGGCACCCCATGAAAATTCAAGTGCACCGGCATCGTTGCTATTCGTTAGCGTTATTTCCATGTTATCTGGTTCCTTTAATCCTTTGAATTTATAAAGGTGTTGAATTGTAGCGTTCCTACCTACGGTAAAAAAATCTTCATTAATAAGGATACCATATCTGCAAAAAAATGTCACGTGGATAATTTGTCTGAATTAGAATTTTCAGAAGACATTAGACATTGATGGCGATGGGCGGGGTAAACGTTTATAAATCGTGCCTGCAAGGGGCATCGGCGATTGAGAAACAGGTTAATCGGTGTTCCGCGTAATCCTTCAATCCAGTGGGCGGTTCCTCGTGCAGGTAGCCGATCGGGGCACAGATCGCTCTAACATTGCCAACGTAACAGTTGAGCGGCTGATGTGTGTGCCCGAAAAGAACATGTGTGACGAGGGGTTCGCTCAGGCAGCATTCACCGAGACGTTTACTCCCCATGAAAGCCCGAAAGAAATCCCACGGTAATTCACCGTGGTATTGAATGCACGTCCGAAAAGGGACATGGTGTGTGACGACAATGATCTGTGAAACGTGGGGACGGAGGGCGGTGAGTTGTTCGGCAAGTCTGTTTTCAAAACGGATGGTGAGCTCTGCATCCGTGTGTGCCCATTTCGCGTATCGTTTATCATTCCAGACCGCGCCCATGAGCTGCTTCTCTGCGTAGTCTGAATCGGAGAAGTCGTAGCCGTCCGGTGCGAAGGAGTAGTCGTACCAGCCGATGGTGCCACAAAAACCGACGCTCGCTTTCACAAACGGTTTATCCATGAGTGGATGAAAACCTGCTTCATAGCAGAGCTGTGAAATAATGTCGCATTTCTGTTCGCTTGTGACGGTTGGTGTTTCAATTGCCCAGATGTCATGGTTTCCAGGGACGAAGAGTTTATCACTGGCCAGCTCCGCTTTTTGGAAAGCGTTGAGGGTTTCAGCGAGTGTTGTTAAATGCCGTGCCACATCGCCTGCGATGATGAACACGTCAAGTTGTGCTGCTTTGACAGCATTAATGAGATGCGGGATGAGTGCCTTATTTCTCGGATTCACGTCCGTATGCAGATCTGAAATGAGCCCAATTTTCATGACGTTAGCAGTCTGTCCGGGCAGGAGCTGGCCTCGCAATTGCTGTGCACGTTACATCCGAGAGATACTTGGGGTTACCTCGCTTCAAGTGGACGGTTTTGGAAGAGCTCCTCAAGGAACACGCGAATTCCGGTGTTGTCTTGTTCGAATCGTTGGAGCTGACGTTGGAGTGCTGCGAGTGCCGGTGCATCCCCGATTTTTGCGATTGCATCAACGAGTGTAAGTTGAATTGCGGGTTCCTCGGTGTTTTCCAAGGCATCAATCAAGAGTGTCCGTGCTTTTGTTCCGCCGATATCCCCGAGCGCGGATGCCGCCATGTCTTTGGTGCTGGTGTCCTGTCCTTCAAAAACGGAGATGAGTTGCGCGACAGCGGGTTCTCCAATTTTACTGAGCGCGAGGGAGGCTTGGAAGCGGATGCCGGGGATTTCTGCAGGGTTTTTAAGGACAGCGATGAGCGCATCAATGGCAGATGTCGGCTTAAGAATTCCGAGTATCTCGAGGCATGCTCTCCGGATTTCTTGTTCAGGTTCCTGCTGAAGTTGTATGTGCTGTGCTGCGAGTGTCATCAATTGCCCTTCGTTAATTTTCTGATAGAGCGTCTGGGCACGGTGGCGGAATTGCGTCCCGAATGGGGCTTTTAGTGTCGCCTTGTTTTCAGCAAGATCGAAGGTCAGCAAACCGAGGATAGCAGCGGCTTCTAACTGTTGTAGCTGGAGGGTATCAGCGGGGAGTTCGTTGACATCTGCGTTTTGAAATTGCTGGAAGAGTACGTTTAGCGCACTCAATTCAACGAGCCGCTCTAAGCTTTTTGCAGCCTCTTTTCGCAGCGAGAGCTCTGTGCTATTTTTGAAGATGTTGATGAGCGGTTCCACCGCCCGCGTATCCCCGAGTTCGCCGAGTGCGTTGACTGCAGCGATTTTCACGCCGATGAGCTCAGAAGTCCGGAAGGTAATTTGCTGTTTTCTGAATTCGTCAATAGAGTTCTTATAGTCACCAAGGCTATAAATTTTGCGTTCATCCACGATTTTTTGGACGACATCTCCAAGTTGGATATCGGCGTTTGCAGCAGATGTACCAGGTTGTATCTCTTTCACACGGACAATGCCGTTGCCTTCAACCTTGAGCCCGACCTTATCTCCAGATCTGCGCAGTGCAATTCGCAGCGGTGGTTTATCTTTCAGATAAAGGATGAAGTTATTGTCCTGATCGAGTGCCTTTTTGAGTGCAGTGTTAAAACCTCTTGTGCTTTGAATCGGATATTCAGCGATGATATAAGAGATGAGCTCGCCTTGTTTGAGCCCTGCTTTATGAGCGGGTCCATTAGTTTCGGTATTTAGGACAACGACACCACTCGTGGACCAGCGATTCTCCAAGTCGCTGTCAAGCTGCTGCACCTCCATTTTCATGCGTTGATCGTAGTAGCGATTCTCGCATCCGAGTACGATGACAAGCGCGAGAAAGAGAAAGGGCAAGCCCAATAGTTGAAAGCATAGATTTCGGTTTTGAAATGAGAGTATTTTAATCATATCAGCTCCTTTGCTTAGTTGGCCAATGGTATGACAACTTCTCGGGTGCTCTGTTCTTCTAAAGCGTCTAAGAGCGGGAGTACTGCTTTTTCATCCCCGAGTGTTGAGAGTGCGCGAATCGCATCCACCCGGAGGGATGAGCCTTTATTCTCCACAATTTTTACGAGTTCGGGGACAGCGGCACCCCCGATTTTGCCGAGTGCCTCAACTGCGAGTTGTCGGACTTCTGGTTTTTCTCGGTCACGTTTCCATTTGGCAGATCCAGACTCAATCAGTGCAGCAAGCGCCGGAATTGCCTCTTCACTGCCGACTTCTCCAAGTGCCTTGACAGCGTTCAAGCGCGTTTCCATCCTTCTGTGTTTAAGCAGTTTGACTAATATCGGCACAAAGGTTGCAGGGTTTTCTTTGCCGAGGTGCCCCATGACCCAATGTGCGTCGTGGCGGTCCCGATTATCTTTAGATTTAATCGCCTTTTGGAGTTGGCTGAGAAGTTGTGCCCTATTGCCTTGGGCATATACGAGCTTTAACGCTTCAAGTGCGGCGTTTTGCACCTCTATGTCGTCGTCTCGAAGTGTTTCAAAAATAAGGATTTCAAGGTATTTTCGGGGCTCGGCTTGGTATGCGCGAAACATGTGCTTGCCGCGTTCGGCTATAGCTGCCTTCTCCCAATCGGCTGTGCCGAGTTCGTAAAATTCTTGTGAATTATAAAAGCCGAGCAGATAGTGTGCTTCAGCATTATTGGGCTCTTGTCGTATTGCTTGTTTAAATTCTCGGACGGCACGTTCCTCTTTCCTCCGTTTATCCGATTTAATCAATTCCTTTCCTTTAGAGAGGTTTTCGTTCTGTGTACCGCATCCGATGATGAAGGCAACAAGCGCGATGGCCATCCAAATATAATACGGTTTGCGCGCTTTTAAAATTTTAAGGTTTCGGCTATCTTTCGTGGGGCTGCTGAAGCATTGCGGACGGTCTGTTTTCATGGCATTTCTCCTATGCAAGCACGCTTTTCAGATGCGCTTCTAATTGTGGGTTATGTGCTATATTTGTCGCTGAACCCACTATTCCACCGCGATGAGGGCGGCAGTGCTATATTTGCCGCCCTGAAGGTTTTCGGTTAGGTACCAAGAAGCTCCTGCTGTTCACCGTCGGTAGCGGCATCGATTTCAGTTTCCGGACTCTCCTCGGCGGGAGCCTCATCTGCTCCGATCGTCTTTTGCAGGACAACGGTAGGTTTTTCAGTGAACCCCCAATCCTTATATCTCTGAACAACCGGTCCTTCTGAAGATGCAATTTCTATTTCGAGGGTTTTTATGCCGTTCTCAGCAGAGGTTGCCTCGGCTGCTTTGATGAGATGGTCTGCGACACCGAGCTGTCGGAAGGGGCCGGAGACAGCGAGTTCTCCAATTTGTCCGATTTTTTTATCAGTAGGATGCTGCTTAACTTTTATTTGCCCGATAGCATACCCGCTTGCCTCTGCAACGAGCCGGTATACGTTGCTTCCCTCTGCGAGGTCTGCTTTGAGTTCATCGGTGACCTGCTTTTTTGTTTTCTCAGTGAGACAATATACATGTAAAGTTTCAGCATCGGTCGCTTTGGCTTCTCGGATTTGGAGTACACCAGTCAGGTTGAAGTTTTGGTTTGCCATGTTAATTCTCCTTTATAATTTGAGCACATCGTGCGTTGGTTCGGCGCGAACTTTTTTGTTATCGTATTGCCAACAGCCTCTGTTCGTCACGGGCACGCCAAACCATGCTTATCGCTTTCCAATATAAGAATTGTAACATATTTTTTTCTTTTCTACAAGGAAAAAGTAGAGAATAGAATTGATTTTATCTACCGTACATTTTTGTTTTGTATTTGTAATCCATATGTATATTTATTCTGTCTGCGTTTCCGGTTGCGCTGTATCTTCCTGCCCGATGCGTAGCTGGCGTTCAGCATCGACAACATCGCGATTAATTTTATCTATGCATCGTTTGAGTTTATCAATCAGCGCTGTATGCCCATCCATGGCACGTAGGATTTGCCGGAGCTGGTCGATGACGAGTCTAAAGGTTCGGACGAAATCGCCTGGATCCATGTCAGCGTACTTCTCAAGTGTGTCGAAGTCACAGCCACTGCTCCAAGCGAGCATCGCACTACAGAGCTGCGGTTCTAACATCGGTACGGTTTCTGCGATGTTATGCTTCCGTTCTAAGTGCTGAAGGCTTAAAATTTCATCAGCGACAGCGGACAGCGTATCCAATAGGCGTTGATTTTTTAAACGTTTGTAGTAAGTATCTTTGCGAGGTTCTGAGACAATGGCTACCATCATACAATTAATTTCATTTTCAGTGAGTCGCTCAAAAAAATCTCTAAATAGCAATTGTGTAAGCTGCAGCTCATATCCGTAGATGTGTGAGGCGATTTTCCCCCGTGGGAGCAAGGTTTGACCTTCGATATATCCGAGCTCCTTGAGCACTTTAAGTTTTGCGGCTATCTGAGTACGTGGATAATTTTCAATGACCATTGTCTCTCTTTTGAGTTTTTGCACGCGCCGTTCTTGTCTTCGAATCCTTTTATATCTTCCGTTGCACTGTTTAAATTGGGTGCATTCTTCGCAGAGGCTTTGTATTGCAGTATTTTGAATTTGCTTGATGCGTTTAAATATCGGTGCGAGCTTTTTGACGCGGAGCGCTTTTTTCTTTTTGCCGCGCGTCTCTGATTTAATCCGTGCCATTTCTGCATGCACCCGTTGAAGTTCTCTGTCTGTATCTCTTTTGAGGCGATAGTGGGTCTCAATTTGTTCGGTTGCGTCAACACCTTCGTGAATGCATGTTGGGCGCGCCAGCGCTTGACATCTTTCATCAAGCACCTGAATCTGGTTATTGAGTCCAGCGATGCGCGTATAATTTTGATGATTGCTGAGGCTCATGGTATACACATCGTAAATGTCCTCGCCATACTTCTCATAGAGATTGAGTATGCTGGAATAAGAGAGATTAAACTGGCTCTCTATCGGTTCTATTTTATTATTTACGACATTTCTGACAGCTTCTCTATCAATGTAGCGCGGCGGGATTTGTGCGTAAACGTAGCCGATGGTATCAATGCCGCGTCTACCTGCTCGGCCTGCCATCTGGTGATATTCGCGCGCCCTCAGGTGCCGGAAGCCGACTCCGTCGTATTTTTCCAAACTATCAAACACAACGGTGCATGCAGGCATGTTGATGCCGACAGCAAACGTCTCTGTGGTAAAGAGAAGTTGAATTAACCCTGAAGTGAATAAACGTTCAACGACCTCCTTAAGCGTCGGTAACATGCCGGCGTGGTGATACGCGATTCCGTTGCTGATGAGTCTGCGAAATTCGGCAATCTCCTTGTCTGCAGCGATGTCAAATTGAGTACAAAGTGCGTCAAATTGTTCGAGAATCTCTGCTTGCTGTGACGGATTGAGCAAGCTATCATGCACACCGGAGCCATAATAGCGTGCATTGGATTCACAGCCTTTTCGACTAAAACAGAAATAGAGACAAGGGAGCCGCCGTTCACTTTGGAGATACGGAATCAGTTCTGTCTGTATCATTCCCGCGGGCAGGGTCGGTTTACTTTCATTCCGCTTCGATTCTTTGCACTTGTTCTGCAAAGCCATCTTCTGGATTGTCTCCACATGTTTTAGCGTACCGATGCCGTAACCCGGAAAATAGAGGTGATGTTCCAAAGGCACAGGACGATTGCCTTCCTCAACCACCTCAATCTCAATTTCTCGGATGCTTTGCATCCATTCGGCAAAATGATTGATATTCGGAATAGTGGCACTCAGACAGACGAATTTAATATGTTGTGGGCCGAAGATAAGGCTTTCTTCCCAGACGGTGCCGCGCTCAATATCATTGATATAGTGGATCTCGTCAAAAATAACGTAGGAGACATCGTTGAGCCGCTCAATGTCGTCAAAGATCATGTTCCGGAAGATCTCAGTTGTCATGAGCAGCACTTGCGAGTACGGATTTAGGACGATGTCGCCTGTGACAATGCCGATCTTTTCTCCGTATTCGGCATAAAAATCTCTATATTTCTGATTGCTAAGTGCTTTAATAGGGGCAGTGTAGATAACGCGGTGGTTTTCTTGGATACATTTTTCGACAGCGTATTCGGCGATGACTGTCTTACCTGCACCGGTGGGTGCAGTGACAATCACAGAGTTATCCCGATTTATGGCTTCAAGTGCTTCTTCTTGGAATCGATCGAGTTGTAATCCTTTATAAATCATCGTTTATTTCTTAAACCGATAAGTGTTGCAGGGCATTCACGCGTGTGGACGAGTTTCGTCTCTGAATTTATCTGTTTTTTCGTCCATAGTCACTCCAATATACACTAACGTGAGTTTGATAGAAACCGGGTGAATTTGCTCACAGTGAAAGAACGTCTCGTGGTATAATCAATACCTTCACGAAAGAAAACAGTGGATTTAACCGGCGAGTTATCCTAAAGTGAAGGTAAACAACTTCATCACTTTGAAAGCACAATTCCTCTCTAAAAACATTATAACACATTTTGGCTGTTTGCAGCAATAGCGGTAAATGAGATTTTTTCTGGGCGACTCCGTCCTCGTTTTTTTTAGATTCCGTGGTAGGTTAAGGATAAAAAGAAAAAAATAATATTTTTGTCCAATTTTGTCTTTAATTTTCGTCATGTCATTATAGAAGGCAGCACATCAATTGCTGCGATAAGACGGACGGGAGGTAAATCTGAATGAATGAGGTAGAACTCAATCGGCATTTCTTAGAAACAGGGGACACAGACAGTTTCACGCGGATTTTTAAAAGGTATTACCACGGCGTGTTTAAGGCTGCGTTCCGCATTTTAAGAAATCCGCAGGATGCTGAGGAGGTTGCTAACGACACCTTCAGTAAAGCCTTCCAAGGGCGCGAAAACATCGTGCACCCGGAGAAGTTACCGGGGTGGTTATATAAAACCGCCCAGAATGTCGCGATTGATAGACGAAGAGCCGCTCTGAGCAGAGCAGACCACCTGCCAGAAGGTGCCCGGTTCGTCTCTTTAGATGCACTGCCACATGCCGAACAAGCGATAGGGTCAGCGTCTATTGACGCAGCGAGGCAGACAGAACAAGAGCAGGCCCGTCGCGAGCGATTGGCTCGACTCCTGCGCCTCCTTTCCGATATAGACTAGTCAATGATGGACCTCTTTTTAGACGGGTTCAAGCCTGTAGAAATAGCGGAAGCGTTAGGCTTAACGCCGGGTGCGACGCGAAAAAGACTGAAACCGGCGGAGGCGTGGTTAAGAAGCATCGCCCCGCAGTTGGAGGAGTTGCTCCGTTCTCTGCCTGCGGCAGAATTCAAAATAATGGAGCGGTATTTAGACGGACAATCTCCGGCGGAGATTGCCAAACATGTAGCTTTTTCCGCTCAAGCGGTGAGTGATAAAGTGGCGCGTGTGATAAAACAGTGGAGAACATCCACGAGAGAACCCGCCACGGTTTCATTCTCCACAAAGGTTCGTCGCAGAATTAACAGGGGATAGAGATGTTAATGTATAGTGACTGCAAAACAGTATACGAAACTTGTTGTTTTTTTCATTGAATTTATTGAGAGGTGCGCCGAGGATGTCACTAGCAATCCTAGACGCTGCACTGCCATAACTTGGACAGCGTGAACCTAAGTTGTATTATAGAATGGATGCATTTTGTGGCACTTTTTGGTTAGCACCTTATAGGGAGATTATCAGATCTTTCCTGACAGCAGTCCCCGAAAAATAAAGGAGAACATGAAATGAAAATGTCTTTATGCCAGATAATTGCGATTGTCTGCATGCTCGTCGTAGGGTTCATGACGGTTACACCTTTTGTGCCCCTCACGGAAGCAGGCTGGGATAGGGCTTCATCCCACGTCGTTACCGTCGATGTTTATGATATGTTTGATAACTACTGCGGTTCTTATGGGTACGGTTACTATGTGCCCGATACGACCACCACTCACTACAAGTATTATCACAGGGGCCCAACAACGCCTGATACTCATCCGCATCCACATCTCGGGACTATCACAAGTACGCACTGGCATATAACGAGTAGAGACTTGGATACCTTGTGTGATGGAACTTACCCTATGTACGCATCGGGATCCTCGACGAGTAGTTAAAACCGCAATCTGAAGCGTGTCAAAACGCCGACAGCGTTAAGAAGCCGTTCTTAACGCTGTCACCCCTTAGAAAGGAAAAAACCATGCGAATTCTCGTTCCTTTTTTTATAGTTTGTGCACTTGCAATTGGATGGTCTCTCTATCTTGAGTATGACACAAACAAGTTCATCGACAGTCTGCCCAAGCCGCCAGCTCCTATAGACGAGACTGCCACGGATTCTCGAACGAATGAACAACCCGTCTTGGAAACAGAGGCGGCCCCTTCAGGAATAGATGAGTCCCCTGTCGTTTCGAGCACTGAAGAAACGGCGACGGCACCACATCCACAGCCGCATCCTCATGAACATCAGGACACCGTACAGATTCCTTTGAAGGACATTAACGATTGGAGAACGGATAGGAGACCTTATACACCACCTCAAGCAAAGCAGGATCCCTTTGTACAGAGAAAAGTGCCCTTTGAAGGGCTCAGAGAACGTCTTGTTGAAAAACATGGAGATATTCCAGAAGTTCATCAATATATAGAACTTCAGCGGAAACACCACAACAGGGAACAGCTGAGACAGGATGAGGTGATGACTTATTGGGAGTTAACGGTAAAATTCCATCCAACGAAGCGAAATCTAGAAACCTACGAACTGATAAAAAGGTTGACAGAAGCCGCAGATCCGGAGAGCTTCCACTTGGAGTATTATGACTAAGCCTTCTTATCTTTATTCTTGAATTTCTCGCGCAGCGATAAGTACGTACATGGTGTGGAGTGTGGCCGTTGTGGTGGTGAGGTCTGGCCCTGCATTGCATTAATGATGATCATCACAAGAGTTCGTAAAATACTTAACAGAGGAGAGTAGAGATGTTAACGTATAGTGAATGCAAAACAGTAAATGTCCGAAACTTGTTGTTTTTTTGTTGACTTTAATGCAGGAGTGTGTTATACTGTTTTACATCTCCTGCGAAATGAAAGGAGTTACTTTTGAAATCTATTTTCTTGAAACGCCTTGCGATTGTTATCATTCTCTCAGCCAGTTTGCTGGAGATGAGTCCCTTTTTGAAATGGCCCCCGACCTCGGATGCACATCCAGCTGAAAGGTGGTGGCATTTTCACCTCATTGTATGTGCAGAATGGGATGGAACAGACCACACCTACTGTAGCCACCCCCTATGAATTTAGTCTCCTCACTAGGGACCCGGAGCCAAACAACCCCAGCTCTGAGGATGATCCAAACCATAACGGGCACAGTCAGGTGGGGCTCCCTGATGTGCACACCTCTGAACTTGAACGCGTAGACGATTGCGACGACTGCTCGACTTCGAGTTGAGCACAAAAACTCATCGACGCGTTAGGGGGGTACTCTCGCATGTGAGTGCCCCGCTCATTTGAAAACGCGTCGTGCAGCCGAAAAAGGAGAAAAGATTTCCTATGCGTATTCTCTTTAGAATCACAATTGTCATTGTTGTGGCACTCCTTGGAGTGGCCATCTATACCACGCTTCGATCCCAAACGTTGATTCCAGCCGTCCCGCCATTGCAAGTTGAAAAATCCACACCGCTATTACAAGTTGAAAAATCCGCACCGTCTGAAAAATTGCCGACACCGTTAGACAGCGAACTCCCACGTGCGGAACAGCCCGCCGCAAGGTTCGAGGAGGTGTCAGACGAAGAACCGGTACCGGACACAACAGACCTCGCTCCCGATCCGGAAAACGCGGCATCGCCCCTCCCCGACTGGCGAACTGATGATGAAACGGCACAGCCCCAATCATCAGACCTGTGGCAGCAGGAAGACATGAGCATGAAATTTGTGGAGTGGGACGGATTGTCAGAAGACAAGCAGTTGAGTATTTTAGAGAAAGGGCTACTTCAGCAATACGGCGATACGCCGGCGGTCCGGAAGGTCATCGACTTTCAGAACAAACCGAAACATCTCCCTACACCAATTGATGATGCGATCGTCTTGGCCGAAGCGTTCCTTGAGTTGTGGCCAAGTGAAAAAGCGCGTCAAAATGTGATAGAGCTTAAAACGACTCAAAGCGGAGGGATTCGAAGGATTTCCGGGCGCACGACCGGCACCCTGAGAACATTGTCACGTATTCGTTATCGGCGGGGTGCCCCTGGACGCGTTTCATCATTTTCCCTATCCTTGGAGATTCGGTAAATCCAGACGTGTGCCATGCCGTTGAGGACGGACAACTGCTTCCAATTCTCCGTTGAGTGTCCCTGTCTGTGGACACGTCCGATTTGTGAGTCTCGGATATAGATGACTTCATATTGTGCATGAAGTATTATAGGCAGACTGACTGGATAAGCGTGTCCATCAAAATAGTGTTTATTGATTTGTGCGAAGGATACCGTATCTGTCTTTGTGCGCCAAGAAAAAATGAGGATATTTTTTGTTGACGCTTTTTCAGAAAAGTGTTATACTTGACGAGGGTTAATCAAAGATAAGACAAGAGGAGCATGAGGGACCTCTATCTTATCATCAATTTACCGAAAACCCTTAAACAAACGCGCATCCGAAACGCCTTGACTACACCCATACAACATATTGGTGTCATGAGAAATCGGGAGAGCTCCCGCGCTTTGTAAAAGTTGGAATTCCTCGAGGTCGCGTGCGGTGTGGCCTTGGGACGAGTGACGGTAATCACAAACCTCACTCTATCGAGAAAAATCAACATTCTTATGACAATGAGAGTTACACTGTCTCGAATTGTAGTAAATGCTAAGCGTGTTTAATGTTACGTTGATGCAAGAGTGAAGAGACTCCTGCATCACTTGGCACTCAGAGGAGAATTAAGATGAGAAAATGGTTGATAGCATCTATAATCTTTGTCGCTTTTGCGGCTAGCGTTTTTATCTACACGCAGTGGGCGAACCGAAGATTTGCCGCCTCATTGCCAAAACTGCCACCTGTAGAACAACAATCTGTAGACACACATCCACACGATGCTTCACATCCGCATGAGGATCCCGTCCCTACAACACCCTCAAACGCCAACGTGTTGGACACTCAAACGATTATCACAGAAAAATCAGTCTCCCCGGAAACGATTGCAGAGGAGAACGCGCAAGTGGCGACTGAGGAAGAAACCTTTTCTGTGGAAGAAAGCCCCCCGGCGCGGCTAACCGGTGATGAGCACGAGCATAAACCCACTAAGGACCCGTTTGCAAAGGAAATAAAACGGATTGATGATATGGATGCAGATGAGTACAGAGAGATGATACTTGGCGGGCTACTTGAAAAATTCGGCGACATCCCCGAGGTTCACACATTTATGGAGTTTACCGTAAAAATAAGAAAGAAAGAGGAACTCAGCTTGGATGAACGCATTGAATTTACGAGCGCCCAGTACTATTTGTGGCCACACCCTGAAACCAAGAAAACGCTTGAGATTTTCTTGAAGGAAAGAACCTCTGAAAACGTAAGGAGAACACAATGAAATTTTTCAAGACGTTACTCGTTTTTTTTCTCTTTGTCACCGTGCTCTCGGGTTGCAGTGTGAGGCAGGGCAATGAACCTGACAAAAATGAACCGCTTCCAAACACAGCTGATGTCCGTGATAAACAAGCGGCTCCTAAAGCAGATTTTATCCCCGGGTTCCATCCGTTTAAGGATGACCCAGACAATCTGAGTCCGCACAATCCATTCGTCCGGAAGTTCGGGGATATCCCAGAAGTCCGCACCTATATCCGACTCAAGCGGAAACTGGGACTCGGACACGGACTGAACATTGATGAGGCAATAGAACTCTATACCGCAGAATACCACCTCTATCCCTCAGATACCACAAAAGCAAACTTAAAAAAGTGGAAAAAGGAAAAAGAACGATACATCAAACTGGGGATCGATATAGGTGGACCTGTACTCACTGACAGCAGATATCCGATCGTAGATGCGAGTGCTGAAGAGCAGGCAGACACGAAATCGGAGGATTAATCTCCTTGAAAAGAAGGCATACGTCAAGTCTGAACTTTACCCATTGGGTCGTGCCACGTTTCTTACCCATGGTAGCAATACTTTTGGAACACCGGGCGAGAAAAACGGGGATCAGGAAACATTCTGGAACAATGGCTAGCATTTAGAGGAAAAAAAGTTGGATGTGTCCGGAAAAAAAAGACTTGGAGAACGGGCAGCATCGCCGCCCGCTTATTAGGTTATCTCAAACCGTATTGGGGGTTAGCCCTGCTGTGTGTGTTCCTCTATGTCGGTTTCCGGGCCACCTACTTCGTCAACCCCTGGGTGGAAGGGCAACTTCTTGACCGCGTCTTTGGTGAAAAAGATGCCGACTTTCTACTCGTCCTGGTGGTTTTCTGGATGGGTATTGCGCTTGCCACTTATCTCCTAAATCTGGGTTTGTCGTCTTTTGTATCCAAGGTCACCGGTCAAACTCGCCGGGATATGCAACTGCAAGTCTACCAACATCTGCGCTTTTTGCCCAGCCGTTTTTACGACGACCACACAACGGGACAGATTATGGCTTACGTCAATTCCGATACAACGTCCGCTGCGGAAGGGATTTTGGCAAGCGGATGGATTCTCCTCGCAGGGGTTGAATTTGCCATGACTCTATTTGTTATGTTCTGGGTGAATCCCTGGTTGGGCCTTTTTAGTATTCCTTTTGCCTTTGCTGTGGTTTGCCTTCCGGTTCTTTTGCGAAGGCCTGTGCAAAACGCGTCAAAGCAGGTCTTGCAGGAAAGAGAAAAGATTTCATCACGGCTCCAAGAAGGAATCGCCGGGTCACGAGAGATTAAATCTCTCGGGCATGAGATGCGAGACATGGGGTTTATCCGCCGTTCAATAGATACCCTTGTCCGGGCAGAAGTCTATCAAACGATTATTGGGTGCCTAACAGGAGTTAGTATCTTTTCTTCTTGGTTTGGCAATGCCCTTTTCTTCCTCATCGGTGGGAAAATGGTGCTCGACGGGCACATCAGCGTCGGTTTTCTGTGGATGGCAAACCGGTATTTGAATCTGCTCACCTACCCCTTACATCAAGTCCAAAATGAATATCAAAAACTCCTCCGAACCGGAGAAGCAGCAAAACGTGTGTTTGCTTTCCTCGACGAAAACCGAACCGAACCGAAAGATGGACTTGTTTCTGTCACTTTACAAGGAAAGGTCCGGTTTGAAAACGTCTACTTCACCTACAATGAAAACGCGGAAGTCCTCCAGGACGTTAATTTTGAGGTGGTGCCAGGGCAACTGGTGGCACTCGTAGGTCCCAGCGGTGCAGGGAAAAGCACCCTCCTTAACCTCATTCCACGTTTCTACCAACCCACCCGAGGACAGATTTATGTTGATGAGCACGATATCACGACACTCAACCTGAGTACCCTCCGCGCTCAGATTGGCACAGTGTTTCAAGACCCTTATCTCTTCTCTGGTTCGATTGAGGAAAATATCCGAATGGGGGCTCGGCATCCAGAGGCTGTGAAAACGGCGGACATTGTTGCTGCTGCCACGGCTGCAAACGCCCATGGATTTATCACGCAATTCAAAGACGGATACGCGACAGAGATAGGGGAGCGAGGCATCAAACTCTCCGGTGGCGAGCGGCAACGGATTGCTATTGCTCGTGTGCTGATGCGGGATCCGAACATTCTCCTGCTAGATGAAGCCACTTCTGCGCTGGACTCAGAGACAGAGCAGGTTGTGACGGAGGCGTTGGAGCGGTTGATGCGAGGACGGACATCGTTTGTTATCGCACATCGGTTGTCTACCGTGCTGAATGCGGATGTGATTCTGGCCGTGGAAGACGGCAACATTGTGGAACAAGGCACGCATCAGGAGCTGCTGAATCAAGGTGGACTCTATGCCCGGTTGTATCACTTACAATTTGCGGCACCTGCTGGCTACTCAAAAGAGCAATAACCGATTCATCGTTGTAAAGTCCTTCGGTGTCGAGTTATGAAATACTCAAAATCTCTTCAACTTTCAATCCCCGAACATGTGCGTTCGGTCCGTTTTGATGAAAAAGATGGACTTCCTTCGTCAGTAACCGTTTTAAATTACGAAACCGGAGAATTTTACGCTTTAGATAAAGTTGGTTTTGATTTTTGGTGTCTTGTTGAAAAAAAAAGCGTCTAGAAGAAATTGTCACTGCGTTAATCTCAACATACGACATTAGCGCAGACCAACTCTGGATAGATAATGATGGATAAAAAATTGAATCTTAAAGGCGTTGGAGACACGATATGCGTTTTGATTGAAGGGGTATTCATTGGGCTCTCTGCAATCCGTGCAAACAAGATGCGCTCTTTGCTCACTCTGCTCGGGGTCATCATCGGTGTCGCCTCGGTGCTTTTGAGATGCGTTTAGCCATGGCGCAGTTGGAAAAAATCAGTCAAGTCATAAAGATTACACTCGGCAGCATTGCGGGCTTTTCGCTGCTTGTCGGCGGCATCGGCATTATGAATATGATGTTAGTCGCCGTGAGTGAAAGAACGCGCGAAATCGGACTCCGGAAAGCCCTCGGTGCAAAGCGCCTAGACATTCTGGTGCAGTTTCTCCTGGAAGCCGTTGTGATGTGTGGCGTAGGTGGCACGATTGGCGTTGCGGTGGGCATCCTTGCCGGCCAAGGCATGGCACGGCTTGCTGTCAAAATCGTCAAAATCGTCCCTGAATGGCCGGCAGTCCTCTCGACAGAATGGATGTTGATATCGGTCTCCTTTTCAGCACTCATCGGTATCGGCTTTGGGTTGTATCCTGCGATAAAAGCATCATCGCTCTCGCCGATGGATGCCTTACGCACAGATTAACTCCTGATGATTTACCACCCCATGATACGACGAAAACACAAAATGATGAACGTGACGCTGGCGTGAAAACATCGTGCACCCTGAGAAGTTACCGGGGTGGTTATATAAAACCGCCCAGAATGCCGCGATTAATAGACGAAAAGCTGCTCAGAGCAGAGCAGACCACCTGCCAGAAGGTGCCCGGTTCGTCTCTTTAGATGCACTGCCACATGCCGAGCAAGCGATAGGGTCAGCGTCTATTGACGCAGCGAGGCAGATGGTACAAAAGCAGGAAAGGCGCGAGCGATTGGCTCGACTCCTGCGCCTCCTTTCCGGTAGGGACCAGTCAATGATGGACCTCTTTTTAGATGGGTTCAAGCCTATAGAGATAGCGGAAGCGTTAGGCTTAACGCCGGGTGCGACGCGAAAAAGACTGAAACCGGCGGAGGCGTGGTTAAGAAGCATCGCCCCGCAGTTGGAGGAGTTGCTCCGTTCTCTGCCTGCGGCAGAATTCAAAATAATGGAGCGGTATTTAGATGGGCAATCTCCGGCGGAGATTGCCAAACATGTAGCTTTTTCCGCTCAAGCGGTGAGTGATAAAGTGGCGCGTGTGATAAAACAGTGGAGAACATCCACGAGAGAACCCGCCACGGTTTCATTCTCCACAAAGGTTCGTCGCAGAATTAACAGGGGATAGAGATGTTAATGTATAGTGACTGCAAAACAGTATACGAAACTTGTTGTTTTTTTCATTGAATTTAAGGTAGGTAATGTGATAAGATAATTCACGTCTCCTGCAAGTAGTTTTTAGAACAACCTTAGCTAGGACAAGCAAAGCCAAGGCATGGACTTTGTCTATGCCTCTGCTTACACCTTCGATCCTTACCACCAATCTAGCCCCGCACGGCGGTGTGCCACACTAACAGAGAGGATAAACAAATGCGCCTTTTTTACCTGATTTGTATCGGCATTGTCCTTCTTAGCGGTATTGGAAGTCTATACTTGTATCTGGATACGAAACGGTTTTCTGAAAATCTTCAAAAAACCCCACACCGGTTAAAAGCGTTGACAGGCGCTCCTACAACGCTTCAGGAAAAAATTGAGCGTGCGGAAGCGAGCAACAAGTTGTTTCCGAATCCAACAACGCAAAGAACTCTTACCCAACTCTATGCCGCTCGCTCTTACGAGATTGATAAAATCATGCCGTTTGTAGATACCCCGAAAGATGAACGTTTCGCAGATGTCATTCCGTTCTTTGAGGGAAAACGTCCGGAGGAAGGGTTCCGGGCCCTGAGAGCGGTCAGCCCGAATCGCGCTGCGGAGCTTGAACAGTTTCTGCTGCAGGAAAGCGAAAAAAAATCCTTCGTCCTAGTAGAGTTTGTCTCATTAAAGGTGAAAGACGATTGCCGGTCCGGTCCTTTTTCGTCACAGAATCTGAATGTTGTTTAGATATCCAACAAATTTAGCGTGAGGTGTACTCTCTTGCTGTGCACCTCACGTGCCGCCAGATAAAGGAGATAAAAATGCGTTACTTGACACTCATTGTTGTTAGTTTTATTGTCTTAATAGCGGCTGGAAGTATCTACCTCTATATAGATACAAAACGGTTTATTGAGAATTCCGTGCAACCTCCAAGACAAGACACTACACCCCCTGAGGGCTCGCCTTCTCTTCAAAATCAACTTTCGGAGCACACCGTCCCCCCATTGGATACACCGTCAACTCCCCCAACGCAGAGGAAAAACGGGACTGAGCCAGTCGAATGGTGGGACGATGGGGCAGATGCAGAGCAGACTCACGCCCATGGAGATGCATCGAAACAGAATCAGACCTCTGACATCAAAGAGGAAGAAAGTGTTAATTGGCTGGACCTTACAACCCCGTATGAGCGAGCAGACGCTTTACGCGCCTCACTCCTCAGACAGTTTGGAGATGTCCCCGAGGTGGATGCTGTTGTAGAAGGATTTTTAAATGTATGGACGCAGACATCGATGGACACAGCTGAACGTCTCCGGTTCAATAGAGCCCTAAACACCTTCTGGCCAGCCGAAAGTACACAAAAAGTGATTGAATATCTCGAAACAGGAAAACTCCCCACTCACACTCAACCGAGTGGGCCATTCCTGAATCTTCGACATCAATTCCCTGACTTCGAACCATTCGTGGCGGAGTATGGATTTGAAGCAGGGGTTCTCAGGTTTGCGGAGCAGAATCCAGAGAGAGCCCTTGAATTTAAACGGGCCCTCTGGCAAACGCATGAAGTTCAAAGCCGGCTTGAAGAAATGTCTGAGGAGGCCAGAAGGTTTTTCAAGGAAATCACATCACAAGAGTAAACAATGAGACAACATTTCACTCCGTCTCTGCCTGAGGCAGAATTCAAGATAATGGAGTGGTATTTGGATGGACAATCTCCTGATGAGATTGCCAAACATGTTGCTCTTTCCCCTCAACGGGTGTGATAAGCAAGTTGCGAGATAGGTTATCTTTTTCTCGCAACCCACTAGGTGGAGAAAAATAGATATGCTGGTTCTGAATGTTCAAGCGTAATATGGTTGTATACAGTCTGGTCCTATGAGGAAACACGAACTTACACAGATGGCGAGGGACACTGCGGGGCCGTGCATGTGATCGTTGCAGCTACCCCATGTGGCCTCTGCGACTCTTGTGAAGGATCTTCTTCTTAGTCCCTAGCGCGAGCAGGGTGGGGATCCGCGGGAGATTGAGGAACTTGTTTTGAAAGCAATTCGTGATGATGATAAAGAGGAGGAGAAGGAGTCCGTTGAGGAGGAAGGTGATATTTAGAGTCAATACATCGAACGGCTCAGACGAGATTTACACACGAGTTATCATTACATAGGCGTTGATGGTACGGAGATATACGAATATTTGACGAAAAATGCTATTTTTGATTCATAACCTAGCACTGCTTTGGCGAGATTTGTAAAGATTTTAGAAAAACATAGAGCGTTGATGTGCTACAGTATACAAAAAGGCGTTTTTCCTCATGAAACTTGACTGCGTTCCTGAGACACACTGCAATTGTCCGATGGATGTCTCAGGGATGCATAAACAAAGGAAAATTCTAATGAAAAAAGTGATTTTCACTGCGATACTCTCACTCGTTTTGGGCACGGCTTGGATGCTCTACTTGGAGTCTGATAATAGGCGGTTTATAGAGCAGCTTCCGAAACTACCTGCCAATGTTACACGACCCGTTGACACCGCCGATGCCCCTGTAACGCCAGAAAGCGGCGAAACCATTACCACAGCCACCTCTCCCTTAGAACCCGCGTCTGACACCCAAGTTGCGGACAGGTTCACAGAGCGAGTCCCTGTCCAGCCGGAGACATACACGGACGGAACCTCACAAACAGAGACGACAGATTTTCTGTCTGAAGAGAACATGTCTGAAACAGTTTTTGAAGATGTTGCTGAGCGTTCCACGCGTCTTTCAGCGAAAGAGTTTCTTATGAAAGAGTTGGGACTCTCTGAGGCAGAAATAGATGCCAAGAAAGAAGCGTATAAGGATCTAAACAGACTGTTTTGGGCGAAACCCGAAAATTGGGCAAGCGGCCGGCCGGGTGAGGTAGGTTTTCGATTCGAAGTCTGGACGAAAGAAGATCATGAAGTGATTCGGCGAGCACTTGGTTCTCCGCCCTTGCCCCCTGCACTGCCCGAGCAAACGCCAGCTGTGAAGATGCGTGAACCCCAGTTACCTGCACACGAAGTTTTCCCTGAAGACGATTGATGACGGTATTCAAGAGCTTGCTGCGGTGTGATGTCAGTCATGCCGCGGAGATTCTCGTCGTTTTAGGTTCATTTCTGCTTGTGTGTGTGCCACGCGTAATCTCTTTAGATGCACATGGGTCTAGTGGTGAAGCAAAGTGGTTACTCCGGAGCGCGCAGTTCATGTCTACTGTCAAGCAGGTGAGTTCTCTGAAACCCTCATCATACATCACCCTGGTGTGACGACGATGTGGCTTGCGTTAGAAGAAAACCCTTTGAAAAGGGTTTTCTTTCTAACGCACCTTTTTTATGGAGCCGTGCCTGAATGTTGAGAACCTCCCAGTGGGTTGCGAGTAAAAGGTTAGCTTTTCTGTCCTTCAGGACAGAAAAAGAATACCTATCTCGCAACTTTTGAAAAGTTAAGTCCTGATTCTATTACCGACGATATGGATGGCTACTCTATCTTCCCGAGCCACGAGCGGCGGAATGGGCAGAACAGTGAGTCTAAAAACTCTACGAGTCGCCCTACCGGCATCGGATCTCATTGCAACATTACATAATAGTGTTTCCTGATTCGCAGGACACGTGACAACTGCCCAATGGGTGGCGAGTAAAAGGTTATCCCAATGGGTGGCGAGTAAAAGGTAGCATAACGTGTCCTTCAGGACACGCGTAAACTACCTATCTCGCAACTTTTCTGTCCTTCAGGACAGAAAAAGAATACCTATCTCGCAACTTTTTTGCCTTCATGTAAACCTGCATCTCGTTTTTTGCGTTAGATTTGTTTAGTTTAGGGCAAAATTGACAAATCCATTTTGCCAATTTATAAAATTAGAACCGGAGTATCATTCTTGCAGCCATACATAGTATCCCGTAAAAAGAGCGAGAGCCCCCAGCCGCTAGGGTCCCTTGTACTCGTTTACCTTGTTATCCTACTCTCTCTTATTTCCCTTCAAACTTATGCAAAAAATAAAGAAACGGTAGAAGAAGCAGGTAAACCGTCTCCTCCGTCGGAGAAGGTATCTGTCGAACAGCATAAGGTCAATGCTGCTCCGCCAACAGAACAAAACGGATACTCTCAAAATCCTTACTTCATCTGGCAAACCGATTTCAAGCATTTCCGTGACTGGCAGCCGGAAAGCGTTAAAGTGACGATACCTCCGCCCGAGCCAGAAAATCAGATAGAGGGTTACTTAGACAGTCTACGCCGATGGAACTACGCACCGACGCTGATTGATACAGAAGAACTCTACGATTGGAAGCCGCGAACCAAACGCGATGAAAAAGGTATAGACCTGCCGATGGATTCTAACCTGCAAGTAACAGGCAACCTGTCCGTCACGGTAGAGGCGAACAAGACACACTACTTCGGTGATGGTGACCTAAATCGTTATGGCGGATATGCATACGGAGGCGGTTATGGTGGCTACAGTTCCGGACTGGACTTAGGCTTAACCTCTTCCTACGGTTATGAGGATTTCGGTTACGGAAGTGGCTTCGGCGACAGTTACGGAAGTAGTTATAGCCGTTACGGAAGTAGTTCCGGCGGCTATAGTAGTTACGGTAGTGGCGGGGTCCCGCGTGCCTCAGGGATTAACATCCGGCAAACACAACAGATTGGATTGCATGGACGCGTCGGCGAACGTACACACATCGCTGTCGATTACAGTGCGGGGACTCCTTTCGGAGGGTACGGAAGCAGCTACGGCGGTTACGGCGGCGGCTATGGCGGCGGCTATGGGCTCGGTGGTACTAAGGAACAGAAACTAAAAATCTGGTATGAAGGCAAACCGGACAGCATCATCAAAACTATCTCTTTCGGAGACATCACGCTGACACTCCCGAATACCCGGTTCTTGAACATTAACCGAAACCTGTTTGGGCTTGAAGGCGTGTTTGAGTGGAAAAACACCCGTCTCACCGCCTTCGGTTCGCGCAGCCGCGGGATTAGAGAAGTCCGCACCTTTCGTGGGCAATCGAGGCGAGCCGGTGGCAGCTACGGCTACGGGACACCCGGCATCCAAATCGCCGACGCGAACTACGTCAAAAATAGATTCTATCTCATTTACAAAGCGGAAGACGGCTTGTTACACGAAGACTACCTCCCTATCAAAGCAGGAAGCGAGGAAATTTACATTGACGACGGTGTCTTCGGAAATAACCAAGGCGGAAAGCGCACAAGCAAAGGCTACTTCAATCCGCAATTTCCGGGGCAGGACTACAATATTGACTATGAAACCGGTGAGCTCGAATTCTTAACCCCGGTATCAGCGAACTACACAATAGTGGTCGCTTACGAATACCTCGGGGCAGGCGGTGGCACTGTAGGAATGCCAGGGAACGTTTTTCCAGAGGAAGAAAGATCCGCGACTGCGGAGACGACCTTACCCCCTCAAAGCGAGGAAGAGACAGACGTGAGTCAACCGCAGAACTACGTTGTTCTTAAAGAGAAAGGATTCCGCGGTACAGAGGCAAGCCATGTGTATCGGCTCGGTACAGGGAATATCAATCCACGCGACTTTCAACTGACAATAGTCCGGCAAGGACAAAGCGCAACGTTTGGGACAGACAGCGGGAGCGTGCCATACATTGAAATCTTCGGATTGGACCAAAACAGGGACGGCAATATAGACGCACAGTTTATTGATTACGACCGTGGACTCCTACGTTTCCCAACCTTTCGACCCTTTGAAATCAGCGATCCGGGACACCCGTATTACCAGTACCGGGAATCGCTCAACAACGCAGCTATCTATCAAGAGAGCCTCCGAACCACAGACCAGATTTATACAATAATTGCCGACTACTCTTATCAATCCGAAACTTACAACGTCGGGTTATTCGTGATTCCCAACAGCGAAACGGTCCGATTGAACGGGCGGACGCTCACACGAGATGCGGACTACATGATGGTTTATGAAGTCGGCAGCATAAGGTTTTTCACAAAACTTGACGAATTTGACGAGATTGTTGTCGAATTTGAAAAAACCCCGTTCGGCGGTTCATCTCAACAAGCCGTTGCGGGTGTCTGGGTAGAATATAGCCATAAACCAAAATCCAAATCTGCAAGGGAACAAAACCTTGAAGATAGATTTAATCGACTCGGCGGCATGCAGTTTCCTACGCAAGATGGGACCACAGATGTAGAAATTGGGGGTAACGTGTTTTCAGGACGAGACACAGGCCGATTCGGCCGTTCTGGTTTTGGCAGCGGTGGATACAGCGGTTTTGGTGGTGGATATGGCATGAGTGGTTTCGGCAGCGGTGGATACAGCGGTTTTGGCGGACGTTCGAGAAGTTACATCGGCACGTATGGGGGCGGCATGAACTATTTCAACCCGGTCTTCCAAAAAGGTTTTACGCTTTCAACAGGTTACATTCTCAATACGGGACAACAACCGGCAGAAATTCCAGATGTCAACAGCGTCCCGAATCGCTTACAAGCAGTCAATATCAATACCAATTTCGGACGCGCATTTAACATGGCCTGGTTGATAAACCCGTTGCCGTTTGTGAACGTACGGAATTTTCCGCTGTCAATTGACTTCAGCGGGGAGACAGCATACTCGCATAATAATCCAAATAGTGTCGGTCTTGCTATAATTGATAGTATGGAAGGCGCAAAGGAAACCACAACCGTGCCAACGCTTAAGTACAATTGGAAGCCGTGCAGTGTCCCCGTAGGCGTTGCACTTCTCCTTTCTGGACAGCAGGAACGGATTGTGCCGACACACGAGAATCGGGTCCTCTTTAACGTCGTACGAAAAGATAAAGATGAATCGGAGGCAACAGGCAACTATATGCGCAACCGTGATGTACCCGCATCTTCCATTCAACCTCTCTCTCTCTCAACCGAAGAACGTCTCATCATGGAACTCGGATACGAGTTTACCGACTTGGTGCAGGAGTGGGGCGGTTTTTCAAACGGACTCTCAAGTGCAGGTGCCGACTTTTCTGAACGCGGCTTTATGGAACTCTGGATGCGTGTCCAAGGAGACGACGCTGTAACTCTCTTCCTCGACCTCGGGGTTGTGAGCGAGGATGCCGACAAAGATGGACGACTCGACAGCGAAGACCTGCCGGAGAACTTAGTGGATACCAATGGAGACAACGTCGTTGACGCACTTGACTTGGACTTGGAAAACATCTCTAACGAACAGCGATACCGCGGAAACGGAACACTAGATACAGGGGAAGACACCGGATGGACATACAACGGAACGTTTGACACGACAAGCTTTGGCGAGAACAATCAGGCACTGGATACCGAAGACCTCAACGGAGACGGTGTACTTGATAATATTGATGCATACTTCCAACTCTCCGTTCCACTTAACGAAATTCCCAAGGAATGGATTAAAAGTAAAAGCAAAAATGGATGGACGTTCCTCAGCATTCCCCTCTCCAAATTTATGCCTCAAGGCACACGTCTGCCGAGTTTAGTATTTGTGCAGCACTTCCGATTCTGGCTCATCAAGAACCGGCCGGGGACCATACAAGGGACCTTTCAATGGGCATCCATCGAAATTGTTGGAAATAAATGGGAACAAGGAATTATCACTCGCTCGCAACTCGGCGGCATTCCCAGCACCGGCGAGTTAGATGCAGAAGACGCGCTCTCAGAGAGGACAGTCGTTGAAGATACGCTCGAAAAATTTATCGTTGGTACAAAGGATAACTTCAGTTATGACAAATATCAGAGCGCGTATCTCGAAATTGAGGATAATGAACTCTTCAAAAAACTACACCCATTCACGGCAACATCGCTCGGTTTTCAAACTCAACAGCAACGAGAACAGACACTGAGCCTTGAATACTATCTCTTTCCTGGGTCATACGGCATCACCTCCAAACCCCTTAAAGGCTTAACACAAAGCGAGGGACAGGATTTTAGTAAACATGATACACTCCGGCTCTGGCTCTATGGAGATAAAAGCTACACCACATTCGTCTTACAACTCGCCCCAAGCGTCCGAACTGGATACCGAAGCACATTTTACAATACCGACCCGTTTCTTGATAGAACGCAGGAAGAGGAAGATGTCAATGTGTTTGAGAACCTCACAGACTATTATGAGTACACACTGCCGATTGACTTTGACGGGTGGAAACTGATTGAAATCGATCTACGCGATGGGAAGAAAAACGCGGCCCCTGATGTCATAGAAAGTGCACAATCACAGAATATTGGCGGAGATGTCTCCACAACATTCACGCCGAACACAATAGTACCTGAACCTTTAGATGACAAACCCGACGGCCATCCAGACGGTTTCGTCATCCGGGGTAAAACGGCTACTCAACTCTCTATTAAAAACATTGGCGGCATCCTGCTGGGTATCCGGAACGATACAGAACGCGAAATCAGCGGAGAAGTCTGGGTGAACGAAATCCATCTTGGGCATCCACTCATTCGTTCCGGATGGGCACGTCGTGGGAATATGTCTGTTTCATTAGGAAACCTATTAAAAGTACGCGGGGGCTACGCCAGCCAAGACAAAGATTTTGAAAGTGGAGCAGGCGAAATCGGACGCCAACGTCTCTCCTCACGCGGGTATAGCACCACCAATAATGATTACAACATCAACGCAGATGTTACCCTTTTTCCATGGTTACCGATTCAATACTCCGTCCGACAGCAGGAATCCGAAACCGAAGCCCGACGCGGCAGTTACACCAGCTTCCAAAGCGGAAAAAGCGAGACGCGCAATAGAGATATCTCCATTCAATTTAACCGCACTCCTTATCCCAACCTTGGCTTTGCCTATAACTATCAGGATTTTTGGAACGAGAGCCGAGGCACGCAGATTAGCCACCTCTACACCAGTATTTTTAGATACAACCTTGGTAGGAAACTTGGAATGAACGTGCAATATCGCCATGAAGATGTTATCGCGAAACCTGAAACCGCAACAGGCACTTCTACAACAACTACATCTTACTATAGCTACGGCTATGGTAGAAATAGAGATGAAAAGACAGATAGTGGTTCAATAACATTTGATATTAGCCCGACAGACCTCTTTAGCCTTAATCCGAGCTACGATGTACGCCGGACACTTGAGAGACGTGAGCCGAGACAGACTACCACGGGCAACACGCCTCTACCGTTAGATGGAACTACTCACCCTGACACGCCGGAGGCCGCTACGCCTATAGATTTTTCAATTGCTGAACGGGAACATAGACTTTCACTCACACCGCGCCTGAATCGTGACCTTTTGGGGATACGCCCTACCGTGACAAGCCGATTGAATTTTAGAGAAAACTGGTTCAGTGAACAGAAAAGTGCCTCCCTGAACGGGAACGTCAGCATAGGTCTAAATCTGCGTATCCAAAAGTGGTTCGGGTGGCTTCTTCCGTCCGAAGCGGAAGCAGACAGACAGACAGGTAGCATTGGAAACGGTTTTCCTAACCGAATTGAGGAGACTGCGAAACCTAATAGTCAAGCGAAAACCGCTACTCAGCAGGAAGGAACAATTGACTCCTTACGCGAACAAGGGATTGACGAAACTCAAATCCAAGAATTAGAAGAGGAGCGCGGAGATTGGATTGAACGGGATAAAAAGGAAATTCAGAACACAAGCAGTGCGAATATAAAGACAGAGAGGATCTTTCATCGCCTCCTTAAAACCTTTACCGTCACTACCAATGCTAACTTCAATGCCACCGAATCTTATCGGCAGCTTGCCTCCGGGCTCTCCGCTTTAGAAATCTGGCAGCTTGATGAGGATGCGCAGGAACGAACACACTCACGGCGCAGTCATCGCTACACCGTCCGGACCTCCATGCATCCGTGGACATGGGCATCCTTCGGCACGAACGTGAGTACTACCGGCAGCTTTCGGAAAAGCGCCGGCAGTACCTACCTCACGGCCGCGGATACCTACGAGGCAGACATTAAAATCACGGCACAAGAAGGTACCAATTTTCAACTCCGCTATAGTTATACGACGCGCAACACTGCAAATTTAGAAACCGTGCTGAATGAGAGTGAAGCCCATACCCCTTCCCTGAGCTGGATACACAAATGGGGGCAAGAGACTCGCACATCGTTAGGTATCCGAACGACACTCCGTGAGCAACAGCGAAGCAGCATTGAAAGCAACGCATTAATCGTGACACCTAATTTTAGTATCGACTACCGGTATCGGACTGAAAACGGCCTCCGGGTTCCGTTTTTCGGAAGCATCCCGCTGAAGCACGATATTGAGCTCACTAACACGCTCTCCTGGGCAATCCGCAGAGAAGAATTTGGCACGAACCGCGAGGAACGGTCTGAACGTTATGAAACCACTTTACGGATGGGATATAAACTGAGCACGCATATCACCGCGAATCTTCACCTCGGCCTGAGTTACAACAACGATCGGGTTGAAGAAGGGAGAGATTTTTTCTCTATTGCCAGTGCCCTCACTGTGACTGGGCAACTGCAGTAGGTTTCCTGTGGTGGCGCCCACCCGCCCAACTCCTCTCTCCTTTCAGGAGAGACTGGAAAAGGGTGGGTGGGCACCATTTGTATATTTAAGCACATCACCTTTTTTTCTATACAAGAGCCCAATAAAGGCTGCTATGTTAAATCCTGTACAAATCTCGCTAGTGGCAGGATAGGTATCTTTCTCTGTCCTCGAGGAGAGATAAGATAACCTTTTACTCGCCACCCATTGGGAATACCGAACTTGCCAACCCACTGGGAGGGTTCTGATGTTTAGATTTTTAAAGACATAACCTAAGTCATCTCCGACGAGATTTACACACGAGCCGTCAAAATCATAAGCGTTGACAGTACCAAGATATACAAAAAAGTGATTTTGAAAGACGAGGTTAAATGAAGATAAAAAAGGAAAAAGGGACTGCTTTTATACATACGGTGCAAGTGCTGTCTTAACGGAACACGCATTCGGAAACCATCCAACAATCTTCTGTAGCACTTCATCAAGCAGAACGTCCGGACACGACGCACCTGCAGTCAAAACAATGTCAATTGGTGTGCCATCATCATGTCGAGTGGGTAGCCATCCTTCTGTCACTTGAACCTGTTTTGTCTTAAGTGCAAGATGCCGGATACGTTCGGGGCTCAGCAACTCATCAGCATCTCGAATAAAATAGGTAGGCAGCTGTCCTTCACAGAGTTCTACCAGATGACTCGTGTTAGACGAGTTGTACCCCCCGACAACAACGGCGATATCGCCGCCCTCTGTAATGAGTGCCAACGTTGCATCCTGATTTTCCTTGGTGGCGTAGCAGAGGGTATCTTTGGTATCCGCAAAGTGTTCGGAGAGGTTCCCTTTCCCGTACCGTTCAATGATGGAGTTGCGGAGTAAATCGGCAATAGCTTGTGTTTCCGTAGCGAGCATCGTTGTCTGGTTGACAACGCCAATCCGTTTCAGATGAACAGCCGGATCGAAGCCAGCGGAGTACCGGTCTGCGAAGTTTTGAAAGAAAAAGTGACTATCGGCTTCCGCGCGGATGACCTTTGCCAATTTTTTCGCCTCTTCCATATCGCGAACAACGACAACATGCGCCTCTGCTTGCGCGTGCGAAAACGTCGCCCGTGTCTCCTCATGATACCTTTTTCCGTGGACAATCACGGTATAGTCTAGTCGCCCAATCTCTTGGCTCCGCTTCCAAACCTTCTCAACAAACGGACAGGTGGTATTGTAGGCTGAAAGTTTGACTCCGCGTTCATGGAGTGCGGTTTCGATCTCTAACGTTGTACCGAATGCCGGTACGATAACAACATCTTCTGGTGTCAAGAGATCGAAGGGGAGAAGCGAATTGCCAGCCGTATCGGATAGGAATTGTACGCCGTGGGAGCGCAAATTCTCGTTAACACGTGGGTTATGAATGATTTCAGAGAGCAAGAAAATCCGTTTGCCGGGATTCTCTTCCAGGGCCTGATACGCTATCTCCACTGCATTCTCAACCCCGTAACAAAATCCGAAATGGCGTGCAATTTTAAACCGGACGGGTCCGAAATCCAACAAAGATGGGGACAGGTCACGTTTGCGCGCATCGCTGCTTCGGCGCGTCTGTTTGACAACCGAAATGATAGGGCTCTGATAAAAGTGTGGAAGATTAAAAGTTCTGGGCATTTTCTAAAAATTTTTCGTCCAGTTCAGCCCAATAAAGGCTGCCGCTATTTACAAACCTTTACAAAACTCGCCAGTGGCAGGATAGGTTTTCTTGTCTCTCCTGCAAGGAGAGACAAGAAAACCTTTTACCTGCCACCCACTGGGAGCCGCTTTATGCTATGCCTAAGGAATCTCCGACGAGATTTACACAAGAGCAGCGTTGTAAAATCATAACCTTTGATGGTACGGAGATATACAAAAAAGCGATTTCATCCGTCTCAAAAATTGGGAGCGGGTGAAGAATTCACCCTGCAAAGCAGGGAGAACTTCAAATCCGGCTACCATCGGCACTTTCCAGCGATATACCATGCGCTGGCGGGAAAAACTCACCGATGCCTGCTGCGTGGATGCACTCTGCCCTTCGGGTGGCAGGCAAAAGGTAGCAATCGCGTGTCCTCGAGGACACGCGATACTACCTATCCTGCCACTGCAAGTGCATCGCAAATTTCTTCGCGTTTTGTTGATTCACATGCTATTAATAGTGCTCCGGAGCCGATGATTCCGAGGGCGTTGAGCCCAAAAAATTCACAGAGTGTAGCGGTTACTGATGAACAGATTCCTGTTTTCCGAATAGACAACAACGCCTAGCCCAGCTGCCATTGCCAATTCATGAACGGCGATTGCGACACCGCCTTCTGTTACATCGTGCATCGCATGCACGCCGCCGGTTACAACCGCAATTTGTGCATCCTTTAGCACGGAGATTCCGGGTTGTGTGAGGTTGAGAGATAGGTAGTTCATGAAACCTTCAAGGGAAGGGAAGGATGGGAATTCATCCGCTTTGGGGATTCCTCCCTGCGAGCAGGGAGGAATCCCCTCTCGTAAACTTACCTTTTACTCTCAACTTCGTAATCTCGCGCCTGCGCCAATAAGACATCATCAAACTTGCCGTGTAATCGGGTTGCTCCTTCGCGTGCCATAATAGCAGTCGCTTCGAGCCCGAGCCCCTTCGTCAGGATTAATGCATCGCCGGCACATGCACCTGCCGATGTGACAACAGCCTCTTTTTTTACGACACCGAGCATAGTTCCTACCACAACCGGCTGTGTGCCAGCCGCCGTAACTTCGGTATGTCCTCCACAGAGAACGATGTCGAATGCTTCACATGCTTCTTGCAATTGCATCATAATCTTGCACACCAACCCTTCTGTTGTCACGCTCTCAGGAAGGAGGAGCGTAACAAGCATCCACTTAGGTGTAGCTCCCATTGCGGCGACATCGTTGCTATTGACGCAGACAGCGTACCATCCGGGTCCGAGGAGGAAAAAGTCATCGCATCGCTGGTTGAAACAAGACAGTTATCATCAAACGCCAATATAGCCGCGTCTTCGCCTAATTGTGGGCCGACAATGATGCCGGACTTGCATTTATTTGGCGGTAAAAGTTGTTTTAGAAAATCGGGGTTCAACTTTCCAACAGGCAGCATCATGATTTATGTAACGAATGAGGGTGCACTCACTTTCAGCACTGGTCGATTTAGTTCTAATTTATGAACGTGTGCTAAATATCGAGCCGGTCCGGATTACGGCACCTGTGGCAGATCCACGAAAATGTCGAAAACTAAATGGCATTAAAGGTGACAACGCAAATCCCAAAAAACTGCGCGAATAGTGCGTGGGGCGGTTTTATGCACTAATCACTTTACGTCCCTTTGCACGTCGACGGGCAATCATTCGCCTACCATGCCGCGTAGACATCCGCTTGCGGAACCCCATTTTGTTTTTCCGTTTCCGCCGATGCGGTTGATAAGTTCGTTTCATCATTCTTTCCTTTCACATTTTTTTGGTGTGCGAATCCAATATATTAATAATACTTCATTTTTTCGTGGATGTCAAATTTTTCTTGATTAAAATTTCAATTTTAAGGCATAATAGAATTTGAAAAAAAATTGTGTCAAAATTTAAATTTGATCGGATGGAAAAATGTTAGAATATAGTTATAAACCACATTTATATCGGTTTTTCAAGAAAGCTTCTGAGCAAGATTCGTTTTCAAGGAGCAAAGTATTTAGTGAACTTTATGGAAATAGGACTTAGGAATAGACACGCATGCGGCAACTACTTCCCCAACTCTGGTTAGAAATATTGGAAGAAATTGGCGATCAAGCTGGGCAAGATGTCTATCTCCGCCAGGCGGTCCCTTTTTCTTTATCTACAGATGCATTGAATCTGGAGGTTCCCTCCTTATACACGCAGGATCGAATTGAGGGGCGCTATGGTCCCGAAATCCGGCGTGCCCTAGCCTCGCGCATGGGTGAACAATGCCAATTAATTTTCACGATTAACGAGACGGCACAAGCAGAGATTAGCGAGGCGACATCGGAAGGCACTGCCGCAAATGCCTACCCAAACGAGGAAACCGGGCTGAATCCGAAGTACCTTTTTGAAAGGTTCATCGTCGGGTCCAGCAACCGTATCTGTCACGCAGCAGCTTTAAGGGTATCAGAAAATCCGGGTCAAGACTACAATCCACTATTTATCTATGGCGGTGTAGGTTTAGGCAAAACGCATTTGCTACATGCGATTGGAAATCGGCTCCAAGTTACACAGCCGCAAAAGAAGGTCTTGTATGTGACTTCTGAAACGTTTATGAATGAATATGTAGAGTCTATCGCGAATCGCGCCACGGCACAAGGATTCCGTGCAAAGTACCGGACGGTGGATATGCTCCTGATTGATGACATTCAGTTTTTACAACGAAAAGAAGGCACACAAGAAGAATTTTTCAATACCTTCAACCACTTACATTTGAACTCAAACCAGATTGTCATGAGCAGTGATCGGCCGCCGGCTACTCTTAGAACGCTTGAGGAACGTCTAAAATCCCGGTTTGAATGGGGGATGGTAGCCGAAATTGACCGGCCGCAGTACGAAATGCGCATCGCTATCCTCCGGCAAAAATGCGAAGACCAGGGATTAGACAACCTAAACGATGATGTACTCAGTTACATCGCTGAAGTTGTCTCTACCAACATCCGAGAACTAGAAGGCACACTGACGCGCCTCATGGCGCAAGCGAGTATTTTGAAAGAAGATCTAAACCTCGATTTTGCAAGACGAGTCTTGAACGATGTCTCTTCGCATGATATTTCGCTACAGCGGAGAACTGCCACACCACAAGGAATTCAAAAAGCAGTTGCAGACTATTTCAGGCTTGAACCGGATGACTTGATCTCTCACAAACGGACAAAAGCACTTGTGCTACCGCGCCAAATCGCTATGTACCTTTGTAGGGAATTGACGCAGATGTCACTTACCGATATTGCAACTGTCTTTAACAGGCAGAATCATACCACGGTACTCCACGCTTGCACGCGGATTGAAGACTCTTCACAAGATGAAGAATTAAAGCGAATCCTTGACGAACTGCGCGACCAATTCAGATAATTTAATTTATCATAAATCAGGGTTTCATGGACAAACTCATAGCGGTACATTAGTCAATTTCCTGTTGATAACCTGTGCATAAGTCCTTGACAAATTGTGCATAACTTGTTAATAACTTGTGCATAACTTAAATTAAACTGCCTCCTGTTGATAACTTGTGCATAACTCTTAAAGTTATCAACAGGTTATCAACAGGTATTTTGCTTAGTACCACAAAGGTTCATGCCACTTATGCACTTATGCACACCCCCTACTAATACTACTAAAGTACAATTTATATATTAATTGTAACTAGTAACAATAATAGAAATGTGCATAATTCACGCTTAAAATTGTTTGACAAACACACATTACACTCTGATTATTGAATCAGGGAATTCTCCTTTCCATATCGCTTTTGCGATTGGGAAAGGGGGAAGGAAAAAATGAATTTAACACACATTGTCTTACGCAACTTCCGTAACTATGTTAATTGCGAAGTCAATTTTCCGAAGCCTGTTAATTTAATTATTGGCGGGAACGCGCACGGAAAGACCAGTCTACTTGAAGCAATCTATTTTCTCTGTACGGCAGAATCCCATCGTGCCTATCCTGATGCAGAATTGATTCGGCATAACGAGGCTGGATTTTATCTCAAAGGCGTGTTCAACAGTTGTGATGATAATGTGACATTTCTTGAAGCGATGAAATCAGCAAACGGGCAGTTTAAACTAAAAAAGAACGGCGTGCTTCAAGCCAAACGTTCTGAATGGATGGGACAGTTCAATGTAGTTTTTTTCTCCCCGGAGTCGTTGACTTTAGTAAAAGGTGCCCCTGTTGAACGAAGAAGATTTTTAGACTTGTTGATTTCACAAGTCGATCGGGCGTATTTAACACATTTACAGAAGTATCGGTTTGTGCTCAAACAGCGTAATGAACTGTTAAAGCAGATTCGGGCTGGGAATGCAAATGCAGCACAGTTGTGTGCTTGGGATGAACTTCTGGTTCAATATGGCACAGAGCTTATTTTCAGGCGCTTAGTCGTGCTGAATCAGTTGAAAATGTACGCGCTCCAAAAGCAGGTGGAACTTACTGGCGGGCGCGAAAAGTTAGTCTTAACGTACCGTGCTGCTTGGTGTAATCAGGAATATACTTTGCCAGATGTTCCAACAGCGGATAAACTTGAAGAATCTCACTGCTCACATAAACTCTTAATAGACATTAATCGGACACCAGAACTCTTGGGACAGATATCTCGTGAATTCAGTAAAGCACTGGGGGCATCCCAGTCCACTGATTTGCGGCGCGGAACCACATCCATTGGACCACACCGCGATGATGTGCAGCTTGAATTAGAGATGCACCGGAATGGGTTTATTCTTCGTGAGGTCGCGCGGGCTTACGGTTCGCAAGGGCAACAACGAACTATTGCCTTGGCACTGAAACTGGCAGAGTTGGAATTCATACGAGAAACAATCGGGCGGCCGCCTATTGTGCTTTTAGATGATGTAATCTCTGAACTTGATTACAAGCGGACTGCATTTTTATTGGATGTACTGCAAAATTTGAGTACGCAAACTTTTATAACTGCTACACAGCAAGAATCCTTTGTAAACCATCTTGATGAACCTTGCATCTTAACAGTAGAGAACGGGCACATTGTTATGTAGTTTGCTTGTTGATGAAGAGGAGAAACGGATGAAAAAGACTGAGAATATTGATAAGGTGGTTGATGCGTTAATACGGAAACGTAACTTTGAGCCGAAGATGCTTGAGCAGAAAGTTTTTGAGCTTTGGCGATTGCGGGTTGGGAATGTGCTTGCTAATCATACATACCCCGTCTCTCTTTCCGAGGGGATTCTCACCGTGTATACTGAATATCCTGCCTATAAGACCGAACTCTCTTTTCAAAAAACGAAAATTATAGCAGACCTGAATGCCCAGTTGAATAAACCTATCCTCACAGACCTCCGCCTGGAACTTCGGCAATCGTCTTTTTCGTCACGAGATAGGCGAAGGCAAAGCACGTCTACTGAGATTGAAGTCCGAAAAAACGCATCCTCTAATTCTAATAAGGTAGTCCTAAAGTCTGATACGTTAGACCGAATTGAGCAGGTGCTGATAGATATAACTGATGAAACTTTAAGAACTGCACTGCGGCAGCTCTTTATCTCACAATCGCAAGCGGAAGTGACACAAAAACAACGGAGTGAGCTTCCAGTTGAGATAATTCCTGAAAATAATAGAGGCGATTCCGGAAAAAATATGTCTCACCGGCGCAGTGCCTTATGAACCGTATTCTATGAAGTTTATATAGCAGACAATTTATTGTGTATAGTTATTGCTTTTTTTAGATTTTATCTTGACAAAGGCATTAAAATTATGTTAAAATTAGTTTAGTAATTTATTAAAGTTATCGATATTTTTAATATATCACGATTACCTCAGAAGTCTTACGAGGCTGAATCACAATACATAACATAATTTAATCATATAAAACACAAACAATCGGAAAGGAATGCATTGATGCCATCTCCTTCTTATACCGCGAGTGACATCCAGATTCTTGAAGGCTTAGCTGCTGTGCGAAAGCGGCCCAGCATGTACATCGGCAGCACCGGTATCGCCGGGTTACATCACCTCGTTACGGAACTCGTCGACAATTCCATTGATGAACTCAGTGCCGGGTTCGGCACCTATGTCCACGTTACACTCCACTCGGATAACCGGGTGACTGTTGCGGACAACGGTCGCGGCATCCCCGTCGATACCCATGCAACCGGTGTATCTGCCCTTGAAGTCGTGATGACAACCCTCCATGCTGGGGGCAAATTCGACAGTCGAGAAAACGTAGGCTACCAAACCGCCGGCGGGTTACACGGTGTCGGTGCCTCTTGTGTGAACGCGCTTTCCTCTGAGCTCACTGTGGAAATTCACCAGAACGGACACATCCACCGGCAAAACTATGAACGCGGTGTTCCTATCACGGCAGTTGAAATTGTCGGTACTACTAGCAAAACTGGCACCCGTACGACTTTCATGCCCGATGCTGATATTTTCGACACGCTTGACTTCTCACACGATACCTTGCGCGAGAGGCTCCGCGAGCTTGCCTTTCTTAACAAGGGTGTCCGCATCCGCTTTCACGATGAACGTCCGCGTCCCGATGGCACTCTTTATGAACCCAGCAACTTCCAATATGAAGGGGGCATCGCTTCGTTTGTCAGTCATCACAACCAGAATAAGGAGGTGCTACACCCGAAACCAATTTATGTAGAGGGTGTCCGTGATAATGTGATTGTGGAGATTGCACTGCAGTTCAATACTACCTATTCGGAGAACATCTTTTCTTATGCAAACAACATCCGTACATCTGAGGGTGGATTCCACGAAAGCGGTTTTAAGAGTGCACTGACCCGAACGTTTAATGCGTATGCCAAAGACAGCGGCCTCCTGAAAAACGCAAAAGTCTCACTGACCGGAGAAGACATTCGGGAAGGGGTGACCGCTGTTATCAGCGTAAAAGTGCCGGATCCGCAATTTGAAGGGCAGACAAAATCTAAGCTCGGCAACACCGAAGTGGAAGGTATCGTTCAGAGTTTTGTCGGCATGCATCTCAAGAGTGTGCTCGAAGAAAATCCTACCATCTCTAAGCGGATTGTGCAGAAGAGTATCCAAGCTGCGCAAGCTCGAGAAGCTGCGCGAAGTGCTCGGGAGGTAATTCGCCGAAAGAGCGTTTTAGACACGGCTTCCATGCCTGGTAAACTTGCTGACTGTGCTGAACGCGATGCCTCTAAAACCGAGTTATTTCTCGTTGAGGGCGACTCCGCGGGGGGGACTGCTAAACAGGGTAGAGACCGGCGCACACAAGCGGTTCTGCCTCTCAAAGGTAAAGGTATTAATGTCGACAAAGCTCGTTTAGATAAGATACTCAAGAACGCCCAAGTTATCGACATCGTGACGGCATTAGGGACCGGCATCGGTGCAGAAGACTTTAGTCTTGAAAAACTAAGGTACGCGAAAGTTATTATAATGGCGGATGCCGATGTAGATGGCGCGCATATCCGAACCCTGCTTTTAACCTTCTTTTTTCGGCAAATGCCGCAATTGATTGCTGATGGGCATCTTTACATCGCCCAACCTCCGCTCTATCAGGTGCGGAAAGGTAGAACAGCACGCTACCTCCAAGACGATGAGGAGATGGAGGATTATCTCCTCACCTTAGCACTTGACAACATCGAGATAACCAATGCCCGCCGGGGTACTCCGTATACTGCCGATGAATACCGGGTAATCGTCACCGCCGTCCGAAACTTAAGAAGGATACGTAACGAACTTACACGAAATGAGTTCATTGCGGAGTCGCAATTCCAAGCGCTTTGTGAACAACTCAGTAACGGTGAAGAAGTGACGCTGACTGTGCCGGCAGCAGAAACCGATTTATCCCCGTTAAAGGTTGATGAACCGACACAAACCGTTTTTTTTGAAGAGATAGAGGCACCAGCCTTACAGACAGAGAGAGAAGAAGCTGCCGGTGATCTGGAAGAATTGCGACAGGCCCTTGGTACCTTACAGCATTTTGATATCACGCCTACCGATTTCTATCCAACCGATGCCCCGGTGTTTCGAGTTCAAACCGAAAAAGGCGAAGTGTACCACGCTCGCGAACTGTTTGCACTCACGCAGCACGTCGTTGATATCGCGCATAGCGGGCTCACAATTACACGATACAAAGGGCTTGCGGAAATGAACGCTGAGCAGCTACGCGACACGACGATGCAGCGCGAGAATCGCATACTTCTCCAAGTCACGCTTGACGACGCGATTGAGGCTGATGGCGTCTTCACACTCCTGATGGGGGACACTGTGGAACCGAGACGTGCCTTCATTGAGCGATATGGGACACAAGTGAACTTGGACCTTTACGGGGCATAAATCTCTACAGTTTAGATACTAAACATCGAACGGCTCAGACGAGATTTTCACACGAGTTATGATTACCTAGACGTTGATGGGGCTGAAATATACAAAAATATGTTAGAACACAAAGACGAAAACATTATTGTTCGCAATATTGAAAACGAACTCAAGACTTCATATTTAACATACGCTATGAGTGTTAATACCAACCGGGCGATACCGGATGTCCGTGATGGGCTCAAACCGAGCACACGGCGGATCCTCTACGCCATGAAACAGATTAACCTCACCGCGAATCGTCCCTACGACAAATGCGCCGCTGTTGTCGGGGAAGTGATGAAGAACTTTCACCCACATGGCGATGGGCCGATTTATGGGACGCTCGTCGGCATGGCGCAAGAATTCAACACTCGCTATCCTCTCATAGATGGGCAAGGCAACTTTGGCAGTATTGACGACGACCCGCCGGGCGCAATGCGTTACACCGAATGCCGGCTCGCCAAAATTTCTGACGAGATGCTGGTCGATATTGAGAAGCAGGTTGTCGATTTTCAACCCAACTATAAAGACTCATTGGAGGAACCGACTGTCCTCCCTGGGCTGTTGCCTAATCTACTGGTTAACGGGACAACCGGTATTGGTGTCGGCTACCTCACTCGGATTCCGCCGCATAACCTGAGTGAAGTTGTAGATGCGCTCCTCTGCAAATTAGAAAATCCAGATGCAGAGGTTGATACGATTCTGGAACATCTCCCGGGGCCTGATTTCCCGACTGCTGGCAGCATTGTTGGTACCCAAGGAATCCAAAATCTGTATCGGACAGGGAGAGGCAGCATTACGCTCCGTGCACGCGCAGTTATTGAGCGGACGCGCACCGGGCGCAAAACCGAGAGAGAACAAATAGTCATCACCGAAATTCCGTATCAAGTGAAGAAAAACCAACTCTTGGAGCGGATGTACCAGCTCGTTATCAATAAAACCATTACAGGCATTTCTGACATCCGCGATGAATCTGATACTAATATCCGCATCATCATTGAACTCAAGCGCGGGGAGGTAGCACAAGTTATCCTCAACCAATTGTTCAAGCACACCCAGATGCAAACAAATTTCAGTGCAATCTTCTTATGCCTCGTGGATGGACTTCCGAAAGTGTTGACGCTTCCGGAAATTCTGCATGACTATCTTGCCCATCGGCGAAACGTCATCCGGCGGCGTACTGAATTTGAACTCGTGCGGGCTGAACGCCGTGCACATATTTTGGAAGGGTACCTCCTTGCGTTGCAACACCTTGAAGAGATTATTGAGTTAGTACAAACGGCTGAATCGCCACAATCCGCCCATCAACAACTCTGTGACAATTACGAGCTCAGTGAGCAACAAGCTAGTGAAATATTAACCATGACACTTCGTCAACTCACTGGGCTTGAACGGCAACGTCTTCGTGATGAGTACACTGAGTTGCTTGAGATAATCGCTGAACTTCGAGCGCTGCTCGGTAGTGAGGCACTCATCACCGATATTATCCGCACCGAATTGGAGGGACTGAAAGAGACTTATGGGGATGAACGGCGGACGCTAATTACAGATGCTGTCAAAGACTTTGATATTGAAGATCTCATCCCTGATGAAGAGATGGTTGTCACCCTATCGCATGCTGGGTATCTCAAACGTCTCCCTATTGACACCTACCGGACGCAGCATCGTGGGGGTGTGGGTGTCAAGGGCGCGGTTACCAAGGACGGTGACTTCTTAGAGCATCTGTTCATCGCCTCTGCCCATCAATACATCCTATTTTTTACGGATATGGGCAAATGTTATTGGCTTAAAGTGTTTGAGGTTCCCGAAGGGAGTCGCACGGCTGCCGGCAGAGCCGTTGTCAATCTGCTTCGGTTGGCATCCGATGAGAAGATTACAGCGTTCGTGCTTGTGCGCGAGTTTGACGAAGATCAATTCATCTTTATGACAACCGAAAAAGGCATTGTTAAAAAGACGAACCTCTCCCAATTTCAGAATCCGCTGGCGAGTGGCATCATCGCTATTAATCTTGACAAAGACGACCGGCTCATTGGAGCACAACTCACGGATGGCACTGTCGATATACTGCTTGTGACGTATCACGGGATTGCTATCCGTTTTAGTGAAAATGACGTGCGAGCCATGGGCCGTAATACGCGCGGTGTCCGTGGTATTGAGCTGCAAAAACAGGATTACGTTGTTCAGATGGTCGTTGCCACTACGGACACAGATGCAGAAGAGGATAGGGAGGCAAGTGCGAACGATACACTCCTCATTGTCACTGAGAATGGATACGGGAAACGCACTGAGGTTTCCGCGTACCGTTCCCAAAAGCGCGGCGGTAAAGGTGTACTTGCGATTAAAAAATCTGCGCGCAACGGTGCTACTGTTGCTGCCAAGCGCGTCACGGATACCGATGAGCTCGTCTTTGTCAGTTCAAGCGGGTACGTAACCCGCATCGCCACGTGCGATATCCGATGCATCGGCAGAACAACACAAGGCGTACGCCTCATGACACTCCAACCCGAGGAAACCCTCGTTGATGTTGGCAAAATTGTCGGTGGATGAGGTAAAACCTATACCTTTTCCCACCGATTCAATCGGAGAAAACATTATGAAACCGTTCCGGATTGCTATCTGTATCATTCTTTTTGCGTGTTATAGTGCCTTCGCGGACAGCACGCCTTCCTTGGAAAGCCCGCTTGTTGTCTCAGTCAACCCATTCTCACCGGCCGTTGAACGCGATACTACGAACTGGACCCAGTTGATGTGGGCTGTCTATTGTGGCGCGCATCCCCCAAAAATTCGGCAGAGTCGAGCCGCTTACGATTCTATCATCGTGGCGTTTGATAGCATGCCTGACGGTTCCGGCCGATTGGAAACCGGGGAAAAAAGCTTCATTTATACACAGCGCGCGATCCTTCGCTTCCATCGGTTGCAGGACATCCGCGGCGCGAAAGCGGATTGTGAACAGGCGATTGAACTCAACCCAGGAAATGTCCAGGCGACTTGGATGCTTGCCCGCGTTTTCCATCAACTGACGTTGGCCTCTATTCGCACCGGCAAACAGACAGAAACCGGGGCCGCTTTGTTAGAGCAACTCATAACGACTTTAAAACGGGTTATCGAATTAGACGCAGACCACGCCGAAGCACATGAAATGCTCTTTCGCTTTGCCGAATACCTTGGCCATACTGAACTTGCCATGACTTCTCTTAAAGCACTCACTCGTATTCTGACTTTTGACCCGCAATTCCATCTACGGTTGAGTGAATTATATGAGGAGGTAGGGCAGCTGCCTGAAGCGATTAAGAGTTATGAACGCATTGTCACTATCAATCCCCAAGATGCCAGTCACCGGAACCGTCTGGGGCAACTCTATCTACAAATGAACGATTTTGAGAACGCCGTTACTGCTTTCAACACCGTTTTTGCATTAGTTGCACCGCAACAAGCGACATTGAAAACGGAAGGCACGCTGCAAATTGAATTAGATGCGCTGTTCGGCATCGGCATTGCCTATCAAGGTATTGAAGACTTCACTAAATCGGAAATCCATCTTTTGAAGGCAATTGAGCTCACCGCTGAACAGGTAAGAAACACGCGGAATCGCTCTGCCCGTGCTGATTTACGGCACCGGATTCGAGAGGTTCAATACGCCTTGGGGCAGGTATACCTTCAGTTTGAAGAGAAAGATGGTACTCAGAAAGCACTGAACACCTTTGCTTCTATTTTGGAAACCGCGCCGCAGCATGTGGGTGCGAACTACGGTAGCGGCATTGCACATCAGTTGTTAGGCAATGCTGCAGAGGCTGAGACATATCTGCAGAAGGCGATTTCGCTGTCTGCCAAACCGATTCCGGATGCCTATAATGCGTTAGGCTACCTCTATGCACAACAAGGCATCAAATTAGATGAAGCTGCTTCTCTCGTTGAACAGGCGCTCCGTGCTGCGCCTACATCAGGAGCGTACCTTGATAGTTTGGGAGTCATCTATTTCAAACAGGGGCACCTTGATGCCGCCATCGAAACCTTAGAAAAAGCTGACCGGTATTTACCCAATACGCCCGACATCCTTTTGCACCTTGGCGAGGCTTATCTAAAAAAAGGGTGGGCACCGAAGGCACGTCAAGTTTTTGAACGCGCACTTGAGATTGCACCGGAGAATACCGAACTCCAAAATAAACTTGATGCAATTGAGTAATTCTTGTGTGTAGCAATTTCCGTATGTGTTCAATTTATTAGGGCAAATATGCGACAAAGAGTGATACTGCTTGTTATCTTTACGATGATTCTCATCCCGCACCTTGGCATTGCTTTCCGCTGCGGCACGCCGGATTTGACACCTATGGTGAATCTGCAGATGGACGAGGAGATGTTACATGCAGCGACCGCGCCAGCACTGCTGCTTCCTATTGGTACTGAACGTACCTTCTTCGCGCCCGATTTTCGCAGCATGCAACCGTACACCGTGATGTCTGTCTTACGGGCTGTAGGCAAATACTGTTATGTTTTTGTAGAAGAATCTGAGTGGGAGACGCGTGTCACGCCGAGCATCGTCACGGACATTGTTAGAGTTTTTGACGATGCTACCGCTACACAACCCCGCGGCATCTATCCCATTTTGACAGACGTGTTCGGCGCACCGCCCGATATTGATGCCAATGGCCGTATTATCTTACTTCTCCTTAATATCCGCGATGCATCCGAAAACGGTAGCACGTACACCGCAGGTTTTTTCAACCCGGCTGACCAGCAGCGCGGTGTCCTCCGTCACCCCGGTGCCCGCGGACTTGCTATCCGTAGTAACGTTGCTGACATGCTCTATATTGATACGAATCCGCTCCCAATCAATACACCACATGTGCACAACGTCATTGCTCATGAACTTCAACATCTTATTCATTGGCGACATGACCGTCGAGAAGCTATTTGGGTGGATGAGGGTTGTGCAGACTATGCTTCTTTTCTCTGTGGCTATTTCTCACACGAACACATCGCTGCCTTTGAGAAAACGCCTAATATTTCCCTCACCAGCTGGCCAACAAACACAAACACTTCCCTTGCCCACTATGGTGCTGCTTTCTTATGGATGCTTTACCTCCATGAACACTACGGTGGCACAGAGACCGTCGCTTCAATCGTGCATCATCCGGGTACTTCTGTTGATGGTATTGCTGATGTTCTTCGTGCACGCGGATTCCTGAATGGAACGCAAACACGTCTGCCGTGGCGTGGTACTTGGAAAGTTCAACTTGGCGAAAACAAAATCACTACACTCGCCGATATCTTCGTAGATTGGAAACTCGCTAACTTTCTTTCTGGCTACACCGTTATAGGCCCCCTAACCCTCAGCCTTACACAAATGCATAGGGACTATCCTTATCAAGGTAAAGGGGCCGCGCTGCCATCCGCCGCCGACTTCCTTCAATTTGAGTTTCCGAACCCAGGTGAAACGCTCACTCTCCGCTTTGCCGGCAGGTCCTCGGCTGCTAACCAATGGGCAGTTCATCTTATTGAATATCATCCCGGTGCTGATATTCACATTAGAGAAATGCCTTTGGCAAATACACAGTCGGGTACTTTGAGCGTGAGCCCTGCTGCTACCTATGCCATCCTTATCCCGAGTTTGCAGGGTTCGGACAGCACTGAAAAAAGTATCCCGTATGAATACAGTGCTACCCGTGGCGGCAATATCACCTTTACTACGGCTGTGCTGCCCAACCCTGTACATCCACATTATTGGGACATTGTCGCGCAACCTAGTGAGCGGTTTATCGGGCTAATTCCAACTATCACGCTCTACTATCTCCATCGGCAAACCGGCGTTGAGCAGATTCCTATGCGGCTCATACCTCACCGCACCCAATATCGATATACGGTTCGGTTGGAACCAACACAAGCCCCTACTGATGTCACGTGGCAGCTATTTCTGGATGCGCGGCTTGTTGAAGAGGGGACTTTAAGTGATATTCCGAAGTAACCGGCACGGGTGCATCTGCACTTGTGATGTTTCAAGCGATGGATGCTTTATCACTTCCGCACAGAAAAATTAGCCGCGAATTAAAATTGACTTTCTTAACGATTTTTTATAGAATAGAGATGAGTAACCGTGAGTAGGGCTTGGTGAAGTTAAGAATTTAATCAGGAGGATAGATTAGCTATGCAACCGATACTCTATGCAGGAACCATCGGACAAAGTGTTTGGCGTAGCACAGACAGTGGTGATACATGGCAACGGGCGAGTAACGGCATTTTTCCAGAGGCTGATGTTCGTGCTATCGTTGTGAATCCGAACGAGCCGCAGATCGTGTACGCTGGGACAGAAAATGGCGTTTTCCGGACAGAGAATTCCGGGGACGAATGGTACCATATCCCTAGTCCTATGGATGGACGAGAAGTGTGGGCACTCGCCGTTGACGCTTCGGCACCGGAGACGCTCTACGCAGGTACATGCCCCTCCGCCCTTTTCAAATCCACGGATGCCGGCACGACTTGGAATCAACTTGATGTTGAATTGGCTCAAGAATGTGAAGGGGTGCCAATCATTCCTCGTGTGACTACCTTTGTGATTGACGCAGAGGATAGTCAAACCCTCTATGCCGGTATTGAAATTGATGGTATGCGGCTCAGTACAGACGGTGGAGAGACGTGGACAGAACGGAGTCAAGGGCTCAGCAGTTTGGATATCCATGGCCTCTGTGTTGTTCCCGGCGTGCCCAAAACCATTATTGCGGCCACTAACAACGATGTCTGCATGACAACCGATATGGGGCTACAGTGGACACCGCTCAACGTGCGGGAGCATTATCCGTGGCCATACTGCCGCGCTGCGTTTTATCTGAATTCGGATGCGGGCCGGGTCTTTATCGGGGCTGGCAATGGCCCACCGGGCGACCAAGGTGGCATTTTTTCCACTCATGACAATGGAAAAACTTGGAAACAGGCCGATATTGGCGGAATTGCCAACAGTACCATCTGGTCCTTTGCACACAACGCTAACGTGAAGGATTTCCTAATTGCTTGTAGTGTGAGTGGGCAGCTCTACCGCAGCACGGATGCCGGCGATTCTTGGACGAAACTCGTGCATGAATTCGGCGAAGTTCGAGCCTTGGCAGTAGGCGGCTAAGTTTTTTATTTCCGTTAACTTAATTTTTTTTGTTTGATTTCTGATACGCTTTAGTCATTAAAGCATTTTGATAACCAAAACCTTTTATAGGAGGCACATTTTTGTCATGCGTTTTTTTACGTTTTCTTTAATCCTGTTTTTCATCATCGCAATGGCTGGTTGTGGCGGAGGTGAAGTCAACATCACTGAACCACCACCACTCAGTGAGGCGAAGCGCATCGTCATCACGCCATTCTTCTCTGATTCCGAGGCGGAGGAAGTCAACCAACTTGGCAGCCGAATCAGCGTTAATTTGGCGACGCGCTTAGAGCTTATCTTTAAAGAAGCAGAATGGGTATATGATATTTCAAGCAAGGTTCAACCCGTTGCTGATAAACTCGCTGAATTGGGGCTTACCGTCAGCCAACTCTACACAGATCCGGCCTTAGCAGCGAAACTCAGCGAAGCGCTCAATGCAGATATGCTGATTATTGGTAGAGTTGAGGAACCTAAACTGAGCCGTAACGACTATAACCAATTGCTTATGAAGCAAGGACGGCAAGGCGGTATTTCCGGGACATCAACGTATATCCGTACACGTTTGACCGCGCTCGGAAATGTGCGTGTCAGAGTTGTGGATGCAACCGGGACGCTAATCTTTAATAACAGAATCCGATCTTATCTTAAGTACTGGTACGCCTACCAGACTCAGCAAAGTGAACAGCAAATCTTTAAGACGGAGGTTGATCGACTCGCCGATCTTGGGAAATATCTTCCCCTGCGAATTGCTTATATTCTGCACCCTACCGGATTCAAGTCAGAATCTGAAGAACAGATTTTGCTGAAACCGGATCTTGTGCTTAAAGGTACCGGTGGAATTGTTGAATTTAATTAAGACAGACCCAAAACGAATCTGCTTGGTGGCTCAGCATTGAAAACAAGGAAATTCCGGTTCAGTGGTTTTGATGTACCTGCCATCTCAGCAAACGGTGGTATTTCGGAACAGAATTCGTTAATTCTGTTCCAGTACCCCGGGATTCATGTTCTTCTCACTTCTCTTTTCAAAAAAACGTTCAATCTGCTGTATATAACTTTTCCCTTGCTCCAACAGCATCTGAGAGACCTTATACATTTCAGATGGGGGGAGTTCCTCATAAGGGTTCGCGATTGTTCTATAATGGCCGAGCGCGCTTTGAAAGAAAGATACAGTAGATTTGTCAATAGCCCCATGCTGTTGCATAATCCGAAAACCGTAATGCTTGTGTCGTGAGTACTTTGGATGCTGATTAAAACAAAAAGCGATAATCGCCGTGTTGATGTCTGCGATGCGCTGTATAATCATGAGAAAGCAGCTTTTGACGTAAGCATGGGTTAACCGGTCAGCAGTCATGTATTCTGACTCAGTATCTGGTAGTCCCTGGTGAAGTTGTTGTAAGCATTCATGCACGGCTGCAATTTTGCCACTCACAGGATTGTTTGCGGCGTGTCTGTTTTTTGGCATAGTATACTCCTTATCGATTCATAGTTAGTAGATTTTAAAATTACTGATACGTGTGCAATCCACCTCTTGCCCCGTCTGCTTCTATCTGGCGGCACAAGGTAAGAAATCCATTGATGGATTAAAGACTTCTAGGACTCAATCATCTATAAATAAAGGACTGAAAAAAAAGAGGCGTTTTTCTTTTTAGACTTAAAAAAAAATCAAAAGTTTAACACTGTTGATTTTCACGGAGAAACCAGTTTTTGCATGATAGGAAACCAGTGGCCATTTACTCTCACGAAACCCCTCCGTGAATTGTCCTTGATTTATGAACTCATTTTTTATTGTTAAACAGCAGCAAGTCACCGATGCGCCTCCCTACATCTGGATTTTTAACAATTCTGCGATGTAGCAGGTAACTCTCGCTCACAAGTAAAGTGCATAGGGCTTCTTTTGAGGTTTTGGCGAAATCAACGCTAAGGGCGATTTCCATGGATTTGCAAGTGGCAACTTAGGTTATTATAGAACAGTAGGAGAAAGATGAAAGCTATCATCAGAACGGCCGATGGGGATGCAGAAGTCTTGAAAATCGGACAGGTGCCCTCGCCGGAACCAATGGATACACAGTTACTGGTGGATGTTCACGTGACAGCGCTCAATCGAGCAGATCTGATTCAACGCCGCGGGGGATATCCGCCACCGCCTGGTGAATCCGAGATACTCGGTTTAGAAATTGCCGGGACAGTTGCACAAATGGGCGGTGCTGTAACAGGCTTTGAACCGGGTAGCCGTGTTTTCGGCTTAGTTGGAGGGGGCGGCTACGCCGAGCAAGCAGTTATTGATTACCGGATGGCGATGCATATACCGGACAAATGGGGTTTTGAACAAGCTGCAGCAGTGCCAGAGGTCTTTTTTACTGCAAACGAGAACATCTTCACCCTCGGGAGATTGGCACCCGGAGAAACGATTCTGATTCATGCGGGCGGAAGTGGCGTGGGGAGTGCTGGTATTCAAATGGCACATCATGCGGGAGCTCGTGTCTTTGTAACGGCTGGCTCTACAGCCAAAATTAATCGTTGCAAAGCACTCGGAGCAGTCGATGGAATCAACTACAAAACGGATGATTTCGTTGCGCTGATCCAGGAATTCACAAACAGGAAAGGGGTTGACGTTGTCTTAGACTTTATTGGTGCGCCGTATCTTGCCCGAAACCTCACACTTCTCAAGACGCAAGGTAGACTGCTGCAAGTAGGTTTGATAGGCGGTTCTAGTGCGGCAATTAACTTAAGTCTCCTCATGCGCAACCGGCTCCAGATTATCGGTTCCGTGATGCGTCCGCAATCCGTTCTGGAGAAAATCAGCATTACAGAAAGGTTTGTCCACAGATGGCTGCCCCTCTTGAAGGACGGCACGCTCCAGCCTATTATTGATACAGTTTTTCCCTTGGTACAAGCCGGAGAGGCTCACGAATATATGGAATCGAACCGCAATTTTGGTAAAATCCTTTTAAAGGTACGTTAGGGATTGTCGCTTGGAGTTACCTCGTTCCAAAAATGTTGAAGAATCTGCGCATGAAAAGCGACTAAACTGCATAAATTATCTATACTATAAAAACGCATTTTTCATGTAAATTGGTAAAGGCGTTTGAGTACCTCAGTAGAATCTTACAGAAAATCGGAACCTTTACGATGTGGAACCCTATAAAAGAAAATAACAGATACCTGTTTGTGTCTCTCTTTATCCTCCTTTTTGGAATGGCTTGCGTTGCGCCGGTTGAGGCACGTGTTCGTCACATCACAACTGCCGAAGGCATCACGCTACATCTGGATTTGCCGCAGCTTATGTATGAAGAAGAAGTCTTAGATGGTGTGACGTATCAACATGTTAGTTATGCCGGGTGTGGCTACTTGTCCGAACTCGGCATGCCGAAAGTCCCGGTGACGCGTGTGATGCTTGGTGTTCCACCGCGAGTGAACGTAGAGGTGGCAGATGTGTCTGCTGCCCCTATGCAGACGCGCGGTGGTATCCGGCTCTCCCGCGTGCCAGGGCTGCTAGCGCGTCAGACTTCTGCAAACAGAATCCCGGCATCGCTGGCACGCATTGTTGCAGATGGCTATATCCGCAGTCAACGGGTTGTAGTGTTGGAATTGGCACCAGTGCAGTACCTCGTTCAAGCGCGACAGTTACAGACGTACGCTTCGCTCACGGTGAACCTGCACTTTCGGTTATCAGGGAAAAATACCGGTTCTCCCTCAGCAATAGATGAGTTTCCGGGGTTCTCTGCCTTGCAGGGTCCCGTCGTGAAGGAGCCTGCTGTTTTTGAAGAAATGTTGTCGCGGTTACTGTTGAATGCAGAAGCGGCGGCTCCGTTTCGTATGCCTCGTCGTGCAGCGGTGGCGGCAGCTGTGACGGATGGGGCCGCTAGCACCCGCTACAAGATTTTCGTCGAACACACGGGAGTCCACGTGATTAGTGCAGAGTCGCTTAGGCGCGATTTTGACATAGATGTGATTGGTACAAATCCGATGAACTTTCGGATGTGGCACGGCAGCAGAGAAGTACCGCTGTACATCAATGGGGCACAGGACGGCCGATTTGATGCACACGATACCATCTTCTTCCTGGGTCAGAAAACCGACAATCCGTACACCCGGTGGAATATCTATTGGCTCACACAGGATGGACGCGGCACCCCGCCCCCTGCACGCGTGCCGAACCTAAACGCAGGACCCGCTGACCCCACAGCGACGCAGGTACCGTCTTTCCGAGCTATCGTTAACTTTGAAGCCGACCGGCTAACCAGTAACCTAGAATTTGTGAAACCGGATGCCGTGTCCCCGGGCAATAAACACGGCTGGTTCGATGCACTTGACTTCTGGTATTGGGACGGCATCAAAAATGGCGGCGATAGTGGAGAAATGCGTTTGGAAGTCCCTCTCTATGACGTTGCTAAAAGTTTTGACCCGCCGAAGATTCATGTAGAGCTGCAGGGTGGAACACCTGTCGATCATGAGATTCTCGTGGCCTTCAATGGTGTTCGGATTGATGTCGCAAAGTGGGAAGAGCAAGATACTTTGACCCTTGAGCGGACATTTCGGACGTGGGAGACGCTTAAAGATTTGGCGGCTGGTGAGTACAACGTCTTTTCTTTGGCGCGGGTCGACAGCACTTTTGAAGAGGATACAACACGCTATCCGTATCACGTCTATGTCAACCGGTTTTCAGTGGAATACACGCGACTTTTCAAAGCGGTTGGCGACCGCTTATGGTTGCGGACTCCTTCTCGGGCCGACGCAGAATCACGCCCAGGCCGCAAATTGCAATACAGAGTTGAATCTTTCATCGCACCGGACGTGCATGTGTTTGAGACGGATGGCGCGAACCTCACAGCGAAGCTGAGTGGACTCTCTATTAAGGAGAAGCAGGTCGAACGGACAGAACGGGATAGGTGGCAGCATCTTATCACTACGGACACGCTTGGGCAGGATGCACAGATTCCATCTAAGACATATACTGTAACCTTTCAGGTGTCGGATGCGCGCACAACGCAGTTTATTGCAATCTCATCAGCAGCACTCCTGCAGCCAGTCCGTGTGGCATTAGTGCAGCCAAGTGAGCTCACCACCTCATCGCACGGTGCTGATTACCTGATCGTCACACATCCAAAATTCAACGACGCTGCGGAAACCTTGGCGGCGTGGCGCGCCACACCGAGTGGCGGCGGATACCGCACGAAGGTTGTCAGCACAGACGATATTTACAATACATTTGGGGACGGCCACGTACATCCGGAGGCCATTAAAACGTTTTTTACCCACGTCTATCATACCTGGGAGCCCCCTGCGCCAACGTATGTCGTGCTTTTTGGTGATGCAACCTTTGACTTCCGCGGAATTGACACCTCCCTTTACCCCGAACCGCCACAAACGGATGGCTACATTCCGACACACTACATCCATACAGATTCGTTTGGGCGTACCTCGTCCGATCATTGGTACGCTACTGTTTCTGGGTACGACTCCTTCACAGATTTTTATATCGGTAGGCTGAGTGCGGAGACGACAAGCGAAGCGATAACAATTGTTGATAAAATTATCGGCTACGAGCAGCGTGCCCAGGACAGTGGTGGAAACCGGCGAGAGGATGGAGAGTGGCGCCGAAAAATCATCTCAGTTGCAGATGATGAAGTAAGCAACTCTGGAGATTTTATCTTCAAAAAGAGCCTGGATGAAATCGCTAAAAATCATACGTTGTTGGGCTATGAAACCGTGGAAGTGTTTCTCGAAGATGTGATTGACGAAGTAGAGGCGCGCCCGGGGGATTTTCCTGGCCTCTTACCGCAACGTGTGGCGAAAAACCGAATTATTGATGCTTTCAATGAAGGGGCTGTCATCGCACAATACGCGGGCCACGGCGGTAGAATCGGCTGGGCACACGAAGCGATTTTTGATAATGCCTCGATTGACTTGCTGGAAGAGACACCGAACACCCCGTTTATGCTGGTGCTGAGTTGCTACAACGGCTACTTTGACAAGCCAGGTGAACCAAGCATTGCGGAGAAATTCTTACGGAAACCGAGGGGCGGGATTATCGGCATGCTCAGTGCCACGCGTCTCACATACGCCGGCGGAAATGATGCCCTTAACCGTATCATCTTTGATATGGTGTTCAAACGCAACGTTGCACAGCTTGGGCCGCTGAGTTTTGATTCAAAAGTTGAGCTGCTAATAACAGAAGGCACAGGGCAAATTGATGTGATGATGGAGTACACACTCTTCGGGGATCCGGCGTTACGGATTGCCTTGCCTGAGTACGAACTTCGTCCCGAAATCTTAACGAAGACCGTTACTCCCGGTGACACCCTCCGCATTGCTGCGGGTTCGGTCCAAAATGTGCAGTATGACCAGCAGACGCAAAGCAAACAGTTCACCCGAAACACCGATTTTGAGGGAACGCTCACTGTCAAAGCACTCTTCCCCGGCAAAAGTGCAATTGGACAAGGTGTTGCTGGGCCAGTCGAGTACTATACTGGCGATGTGATTGTCACCCAAACCGTACCCGTCACCGGTGGAACATACCCAGCGGTGAACATCACAGTTCCGCATAATATTGCGTCCGGTGATGCGCATGTTGAATACGCTGCCGAAAGTCGTACAACTGCAGACATCGCGGTTGGGGGTGACGCATTTACCGTGGATATCCCGAAGATACTTGACATCCGACCCGAATTAGTTGGAGATGATACCTTCAGTATCTCTGTGGAGGTATCAGATGACGCTGCAGAGCAACTCGCCGCAGTCACGCTTGAGTGGCGCAATCCGGAAACACGGCAGTGGGCGGAGGTGGCACTTATCCCGAAAGAATCGAGCCCGAATCGGGGGTGGTGGACGGTGCCTGAGCCACTTCCTGCACCGACAGACGGTGCTGTCATACGCTACCAGATTCGCGTCACCGATACCGATGGCAATAGTGTCAAAAGTGATAACTTGCGCTATTATCCGTATGTCTATCCGAATCTCTCTGTTGTTGAGGTTTCGCGTGAAGCTATGATTTGGTATCACTATAGTAATACCACCAATCAGTGGCAGCTCTCTGCAGATCTGCAATGGGTAGGCGGCGATGAACAAACCTCTGTCTCTGTTAGTTTCTTTAGTGGTAACCCAGATTTGAACGAGGACGGGGTGATTGATAGCGAGGCAAATCAAATCGGGGTTACCCGAGTGAACTCAGCCGATTGGGTACAGCGTAATCCGTTGAAGAAAAACGGCGTTTATCCATCGGATCCGCTCAACATAAATCCTATTGCTACAGCGACAATTGTGCACCAATTGCGCCGCGGCACACACGATATCTTTGTGGTGATTGATGCTCCAGGGACGGTGACGGAAAACGATGAAGAAGATAATGTCGGCTACCGCCGTATTCACGTCGAGAGTGGAGTTGTAGGGCAGCAGCCGCGTCAAATTCCGAGTTTAGATGGAAACTGCGTCATCACTGCACCGCCAAACGTTCTGGATACCGAGGCTGTCGTGGCGATTCGCGCGCTTGGGAGTTCTACAGATTCCGAAGATACTGCGGCCCATCTGCAGCCAGTTGGTTCTCTTGAAAAAAGCTACCCCTCTGTTTTCCGGCTCCAACGTGCGCCGCTACCGGGTGATGTGTTTGGTTATGATATCGCCTTGCCGGACGGTGAACTGTTGTCTCGATTGAAAACTCCTGTCACGGTAGATTTGAATTTGGACATGGCCACACTGAGGGAGCAGTTGAGACAGGAGTTGTTGGGTGTTGACGTAACGCATGGCGGTGCGCAAGAAGAGGTATTGGATGTCGCTTCTACGGTGGCGGCGGCGGTGACTTCGCGCGCGCAGGAGACCGGGATATACCTCTGGAGCACGCCACTTGGTAACTGGACCCGGCTTGAGTCCCAAACCCTTTCCCAGGACGGGACCGTGCAGATGAAGGTTACGCATGTCTCCGCGCAAAATACCGGCGGTGGCCGGTTGCAGGATGTTCGCATTCATTCAGAAGGCGCACGTATCGGGAAGTGGGTACTACTCTGGAAGGCAGCACGTTCTTATCGCTTGTTATTAGCACCGACAGAACGTGCTGATGTTGACGGCACAGATGCGGATGCCCCGCTGGTTGAAATTGAGCACTCGTTGGAAACTGTGGATGCCGCGCAGCAAATCATAAGTTTTAGCCCAGAATACCCGACTTTTAGCAACGGCATCGCGCTTGATATTGAGCCTGAGGCTTCTGACCCGTTTGCTTTCGGCGATGTTCTCTCTTTCCGTATCACGGAACTCCCTGACCTGTCTGCTGATGAGAATGTTGCCAGTCCGCAGTGGTATGCCTCCTCGTTCCGGAGTGGCAATCAAGGCAGTGGTAGCCTGAGTTACATCCGTCTTGAACCGGATACCGCTATGCCTGAAGATCGGTGGGTGCTCCTCTTTGTCACAGAAACGGAATTTCAGTTGGAAGGCGAAAAAACCGGAATTCTACGTGGGTCAGACGGGATGCCCTACCGTGGGGAAAGCGGCATTCCGTTTGAATATGCGCCTTACGGCTTAAATCTTCTGGTGACGCAAGGCGAGCGTCCCTTTAGCGTCGGTGATAGTTTCCGATTTCAAACCCGGCCAGTCCGGACACTCCGTGCCACAACAGATATCCTTGGACCCGTGACACTCCTGCACAGCGATGATACCGTTCCACCGGATATCCAGTTAACCGTCTCGTCTCAGCAGCACTTTGTGACAGGCGATGCAACGGGGGCGGAACCGGTTATTGGTGCAACGCTGACTGACGACAGCGGGTTGGATTACATAACACGGCCTGTAACATTGGAACTCGGCACACCGGGCGGTGCCTATGAACCTATTGCCCCGGATACGTATCAGTTGACGCAGGTGCCGGGCTCGACCCAACTGGTTTTAACGTACGCGTCTCCGAAGTTGGAACCCGGCGAGTATAGCATGCGGCTTACAGCGAGTGATGTACACAGCAACATAGGGGAGGCAGATATGACGTTTAAAGTTTACGGCAACCTACAACTCGTTTCTTTCCTTAATTACCCGAATCCGTTTGAGCACTCCACCAAACTGACGTGTGAGCTCACGGCACCCGCCGATTCGATAGACATCAAAATCTATACGCTGAGTGGGCGGCTCATTCGTACTTTGTCACTGTTACCGACTGCCGGGTTCTTGATGGAGGAATGGGATGGTAGAGATGCAGATGGGGTCGAAGTAGCAAACGGTGTCTATTACGCGAAAATTCGCATCCAACCGCAAGGCGAAGGTGATAAAGAGATTACCGAGATATTGAAAATGCTGAAACTGCGATGAATTTTATTTACGGAATATTGGACGATACGAGGCGAGGATAGGAGGTTGTTTATCTTATTCCTGATTCGCACGACGAAGACAACCATGAAAAATTATAAGTTTTGGGTGGGCATCGGCTGCCTTCTGACATATTTCTCGATGCCGACGGAAACCTTCGCAAAATATACGGCGGACTTTTTGACGTTAGGGATAGGCGCGCGCGCTGTGGCGATGGGGGGCTCGGCGACGGCCACTACCGATGATGCTTTTGCAATTTATTGGAATCCAGCGGCGTTGGGGCAGCAACGGCACCACCAATTGGGTTTGATGCACGCGACACTCAATGGGCTTGCGGCCCACAATTTTATCGGTTACAGCCATCCGTTAAAAAAGAGTGGGGCCTTCAGTATCGCCTGGCTCCGTGTCGGAGTTGACGATATCCCTATCACCGCTCTCCCGGTTACCAGCCGTCCAGTCGGACCCACAAACCGTCCGAAGGTCATCGGCACCACGAGTCATACACAAAATGCAGCAGTCCTCGCAGGCGGATGGCACCTACTGTCGCTTTCTCAATTCTCCTTTCGGGTTGGGGGTGCGCTTAAACTGCTCTATGTTGATAGTTATCGAAACACAAACGCGCTCGGGGGCGGTGGAGACTTTGGCCTTCTCATCACGGCTGAGAAACCTGCTGTTTCCTTGGGTGTCCAAGTTGCTGATGTTTTGAGCACCAAGCTCTATTGGAATACGCCACCGGCAGGGGAAGGGGATGCACCGTACACAGAGACACTCGCACCGCACGTCAAAATCGGGATTGCCTCAACGCACCGACTCCCGCCGATGAACAGCCGTCTGACGCTTGCTTGTGATGTTTTCACGCAACACTGGCCGGAACTGCATGCAGGTGCAGAGTATATGCTGTTTGATGTGATTGCTTTACGAATCGGAGTAGAGGGACAGAACGGGACCACGCGCTTGATGCGTTTGACAACTGGTGTTGGTGTACATCTACGTTTTGTGACAGGAGCAGCGGCTGTGTTGGACTATGCCTTTGCGAACCACCCAGAACTCGGTGGCAGCCATCGGATGTCTTTTCAAATCGGTTTCTAGATGGAGTGGCAGGATAGGTATTCTTTGTCTGTCCTTTCAGGAGAGATAAGATTACCTTTTACCTGCCACCCACTGGGTTGTTGTCGTTAGCAAGAGACTGCGAACCTAACCTAAGTTCAGAGGACATGGGACATCAAATAGATATAAGGTGCTAAGTAGATATCGCTTGGGGCCATTCTCTAATCTGGAGATGCAAGATAAGCACCGACAGCGATACCCCCATCTGTGGCAAACCAGAGGTTAGTTCGGCTGTCCTCAAATACTGAGTAAACAAGGTTACTCGGCAGCCCTTCATCTGTACCAAAATTTTGGAATGTCTTACCGTTATAGACGCTTACACCGACTCCGGCCTCACGGGAAATCATGCGAACATTATTCCCGTTTTCTTGTAATGTTGGAGGCAGTTTCTGAACACCTATAACCCAGAGGTTTCCCCTACTATCCTGCATGATGTTGTGAACGCTGTTCATCGGGAGTTCCTCGCTTTGTAAAAAAGTCGTCAACTTTTTGCCGTCGTATCGACGTAATCCGCTCTGATCATCCGTCCCCTGTTCTTGGCTTATCCATAGGTTGCCATCTGCGTCAAACAATAAGTCTGTGATGTGCCCGGGGGGGGTGTCTCCCATTTCCTGAAAGGGCGCAAAATCGTCACCAACTCCGAAATATTGGGTACGGGACATTTCGAGATTATAGTGGATAATGCCGGCGGTGCTCCCAAACCAAAAGTTTTCTGCTGTATCCTGCGCGATTGTCGTGATTTCATTCCACCACTCCGGCAATACCTTCATTCCTATGGGGCCCTCTTCTATAAGGATATTGTTGAATTTTTCGCCTTTGTGCTGGCTGACACCGTACCCTGTTGCAAACCAAAGCGTGCCTGATTTGTCCTCAAATATATCTTTGACGGTATCGTATGAGAGCCCGTCAGCGGTCGTAAAAATCCTGAACTTATCCCTTTCATACCGGCTGACACCTTTTGGCGAACAAATTGTATTACGCCTTCCCGCGTTTGGTTTTCGAGCATGTTAGCCAGCTCACTCAATGGCATTGCCACCAATGACATATCTACAATGCTTTCCTTTTCTAAAATATTCGCAAGCTCTCCAGAGGCGAACCAGATCCGTCCGCAACTGTCTTCAAAGAGGATGCCCACAATATTCTCTGCGAATCCGTCTTGCTTCGTAAAGGTTCGCCACTCCTCGCCATCATAGCGAGAGACCTCCTCGGTTGTCCCAAACCACATATTGCCGTGGCTGTCTTCAAGAATAGCAAGAACCGTATCAGAAGCCAAACCATCTGCTTTTGTGAAGGTGTTTTCGATACGCAGTTCCCCAGCATAGGAACCACGGAGCAACACCATTGAAAAAACACAAATCAGAACACCTATTGCACACAATAGCGTTCGCATCTTTACGTCTCCTTCTATAACGATCACCCAAAAATCTATAGTGAATGACTTTGCAATTTATGTACCACATCCAACGGGTAAGATTCGATTCATTGGCATCACAGACAATACAGAACATATCCCACATCTAAAACTGCACGCTTTGGTGCAAAAATGAAAATAACTGCCCGAGTCGGTGCAAATGCTGACGCGTCGCACCAATCAAATCACATAATATGATACCATGATAACTTTCCTACTCTTTTTCGAGATTTAAAATAAGCGTTCCACTACGCGGCATCGCACGGAGATTCCCTTCTGATACGCCGGCATCTAAAAAGAATTCCAATACTCCATTGGCATCCGCTTTTATCCAGAGACTCCTTTTTGTCCATGTGAGTCTGATGTATTCGCTCGCGGCAATCTTCCCTGCCCTCGATAATATGTGTAGACGGACGGGATCGCTAGATAGGTTACATAGGATAGTTGTTGCGGGTTAGAAACATCAATGACGTGCAAGTGTCGTTCGGTGGTAACATAGGCGTGCTTTCCTGAAAGGACAACGTTGTTTTTTGAAGTGCTGCGAAAAGGGAGAGGTAGTGCCCCTGTGAGTATCAGGATTTTGACATCTCTGGTCTTTAAAATAAGGAACTGACTGGTTTTTGGTTTCTCGGGTGTCAAGTCCTCTTGATTCTGATTAAGAACACTCGAGCTGCACCCCAGATTAACAAGGGCGAGCAATGCCGTTATGCTAAAAGTAAACATTGATTTGGCAAAAACTTTCTTCATCGTTTTTTCTCCTCTTCAGTTTCGACTGCCGACTGTTCGGAAAAAGTCCTGACGGTTTTCCTGTGTATGGCATCTCAGAAAATCCAATTGATGCTAAAGATAGTTGCAATTTATATGCCAATGTTTTGTCTTCAAAACCGATAAAGCGAGTTTCGTATAAACGTTCTTGTATCCATCTCGCTAGAGAGATGTTGTGTCACCGGAGTGGATGTTGAAAGGTTAAATAGGGGGCTGTCGCGGGGTTTCAGTCAAGAATGTTTCTTTTTCTACTGGTTTTCAAGAGATTGGATTTTTAGGCAACAATTGGGGTAGTTGCCCAGAAAGGGGCAATTTATACTTTTTGGCACCAAAAGAGGCAGTTTTAAGCAATGCTTGCCGGCCGCATGGTGCTACATAAGATTGCAAAAACGGTCAAAAAAAGTATAACACTTTACGCGTTAAACGAGCAGTGACCGAAAATCGAATTTATGTGCGTTTCTCAATGAGTCGTCCGATGAAAAAGACTAAGATACCTAATGCTAAGAAGCCCATCTCAACGCCCATGGCTTTTGATTGGCTATATCCGAACGGATTGGCACATCCTAAGTAGAGCGCCGCGCCTAAGCAGGCAATGCCCATCAGTTCCAACGTTTTCCCAATATAGTACACATATCCTCCAATCATGAGGGTAGGAGCGGCAAGGAATGTCCACTCCTACATGTTTAGTAGAGACTTTTAATTCTGCCCCACTGTATCAATTTTTGCTGCCGAGTGGGTTCAATCCTGGCGGTGAAGACAAGATCGGGGAGCCGATCGTTCTCTTCTATGTAACCTTCTGGTGCCCAGGCGATTTTATTTTGGAGTCTACCATCATCCACATCATTATAAACAATGCCAAATCCGATGGTATTTCCTTTTTCGGCAACGGCATCAAGTCTGAAACTGAGTTCGCACGTTTTTCCATCGTTTCCCCATGCGATTCGGGTTAGCGGGAATTTCAGTTGTTTGACTTCTCTTTGAATCGGAATTTCGTATCGATAGAATTCATCCTTGTATCCGGTGTGGTGTGGGTCCAAGTAGAGGATGAGATGGTCTTCACGCGTGAGTTTGGATTGATGCGTCTCAAGGCCGTCATCTGTTAAATTGACAGCGACATAAAGATAACCACTTCTCCAGACGGCTGCAAAGGCACCTGTGAAATCGTGCGATTCGGCTGCCCAGGTTTTTCCAGTCATCGTCTCTTGTTGAAGTTTACCGGCGAGGATGTCCTCCCAGGCCGGGTCATCTAGGTATCCGTCGACGATGGGTGCGACAGATACAAGTTCGGCATTATATTGGAAATTTTGAAGTTTGTTACCTGTGAGATGTGCTAAGGCATAGGAAATCGTCACGAAGAAAAAGGCTGCTATCAAAAGCATCTGTTTTCTAATTCTCATAAATATCTCCTTTTGGTTTTTCTTACCGGCGTTTACTTGTTTATAAATTATAGCACAACGTTAAATCATTTTTCCAGAAAAAAAGGTAGGAAACGTGAGTTCAGTTTAAAAATTTAGAAAGCGTCCCCCGGCAAATCTTGGATTTGCTGAGAGGGACGTAGATTCAGAGAAGGTTTCTTCTCTTGATACAGAGGAGAGGTACCATGTGACTAGTGAGATTTCTCACCTTGCGTACCGAGCTTGCTCTTATCCATAAGTTTTCGTTTAGGCATTGTGGGCTTTCGCTATTACAAGTCCCAAGACCTCAAACCGAGATGATACGGAGACTGTTAGGATTCTCGCCGGATTGTGCGCAGCAGAAACTCCTCAATCTGCTTATCAGTACTGACTATTATCCATAAATTTTCGCTTCCTACGAAGGCTTAGGTATCGCGGACGAAGAGTGTCCTAAGGTGCTTCAAGTTGTTTTAGACTTGTACAACTTGTAGGAAACAGGCAGAATGAGCGTGGGACTTTCAAAATCCGCAGACTGTTGTTATTTTAAGATTTTTTTGGAAATTGAGTTGAAATTTGTCAAAAATTTTGTTATACTTTAAAACAGGTTTTAAAAATCGCACTGAGGGCGCAGCTTGCAAGCCCATATTGCAAATTTGTTCTAAAGCTCAATTTTAAGAGAGAGGCTTTTAGTTGTGAATAAGAATACAAGAAACATGTTATTGTGGTGGGTATTTCTGGCATGTCTCGTTATCTTTGCCATTTTCCAGTTAATCAATCGTAAAGATAAGGTTTACCCACTGACGACCTCTGATTTTCATAAATATATACGCAGTCCGTCCCCATTTGAAGGAAATCTAATTCTGGATGAAGAGTGGATTGAAGGAAAGTTTAACGAATCCGTGATACCGGAAGTTGAACACTATTTGAATCAACGCGCGTTGGAGAAGGATGGCGCGTATACTTCGAAAGTTCCGGAGAAATGGAACGGTGAATTTAAAACGAGTCGTGATAGTGAGAATTTCGGGCTTCAAGAGAAACTGAATGAAAAGGATATTGATTATAATGTAAAGGGGTCTTCTAACTTCACGCAGTGGTTGTTTGTGTTCGGCACTACGGTTGTCCCGTTGCTTATCTTCTTAGGGTTGATGATTTTCTTGTCCCGTCAAATGCAAGGTAGTGGAAACCGTGCACTCTCGTTTGGGAAGAGCCGTGCTCGTCTCCACTCGGACAGTCAATCTAAAGTGACATTTGATGATGTAGCGGGCGTTGATGAAGCCAAAGATGCATTAGAAGAGGTTATCCAATTTCTTAAGGCACCAAAGAAGTTTGAGCGTCTGGGTGGTAGGATTCCAAAAGGTGTGCTGCTAATGGGCCCCCCGGGGACTGGGAAAACGATGCTTGCGAAAGCAGTGGCGGGGGAAGCGGACGTTCCGTTCTTTAGCATAAGTGGCTCTGACTTTGTAGAGATGTTTGTCGGGGTCGGTGCCTCACGTGTACGTGACCTTTTTGAAACAGGGAAGAAAAACGCTCCTTGTATTATTTTTATAGATGAGTTAGATGCAGTTGGACGGCATCGCGGGGCTGGCATCGGTGGGGGCCATGATGAACGCGAGCAAACATTAAATCAGCTCCTTGTTGAGATGCAAGGTTTTGATGCTTCTGAAGGCGTGATTCTCATTGCGGCGACCAACCGGCCTGATGTGTTAGACCCGGCACTGCTGCGTCCAGGGCGGTTTGACCGGCAAATTGTGGTAGATCTTCCGGATGTCCGTGGCAGGGAGGCGATTCTCAAGGTGCATACAAAGGAGCCGTACAAGGTTTCAGAGGATGTGAATCTTGAGATTTTGGCGAAGGCAACGCCGGGCTTTTCTGGCGCAGATCTTGAGAATGTCACAAATGAGGCGGCACTCCTCGCGGCAAGACGCGATAAAGAGTGGATTGATATGGAGTGCTTTGATGAGGCGAAGGATCGTGTCCTGATGGGACCTGAACGTCGAAGTCTTGTTATTAGTGAAGCGGAGCGCGAGATTACTGCTTATCATGAAGCAGGGCACGCGCTGATGCTACACTTCGTCCCTGAAAGTGATCCGAATTATAAGTGTACGATTGTACCACGGGGCAGAGCGCTCGGCGTGACCGCAAAATTACCACTTGAGGAGCGGCATAATATGAGCCGAAAAGGGCTTCTCGCACACATTATCTTCGCGCTTGGCGGCCGGGTTGCGGAAGAAATCATCTTTGGCGAGCAGACAACAGGTGCGCAAAACGATTTTGAGCAAGCAACCAGCATCGCCCGCAGAATGGTTACGCAGTGGGGCATGAGCCGCCTCGGACCACTCACTTTTGGTAGAAGGGACGAGCAGGTCTTCCTTGGAAAAGAACTCGCTGTTCATAAGGATTATAGTGAGAAAACGGCGATTGAGATCGATCAGGCCGTGCAGGAAATCGTGATGGAGTGTTACCACAAAGCAAAGTCTATTTTGGAAACTAATATTGATGGATTAAAGCTGCTGGCGGATGCATTGTTGGAGCGCGAAACGCTTGTCACTGAAGAAATTGATGAAATCCTCGGACCTCGCCCCGAGCTGCCTGAGAAGACTGTCGCATGAACTGCCGTGGAAAAGTCCTCAATTTCGGAGAACGCACTTATGTGATGGGGATTTTGAACGTTACTCCAGACTCTTTCTCTGATGGAGGACGATTCTTGGATGTAGAAAAGGCTGTTGTACAGGCGAAATTAATGGTAGAGGCAGGGGCGATGCTCATTGATATCGGCGGGGAGTCCTCGCGTCCGGGGGCTTTGCCTGTCTCTGTCGATCAAGAATTGGCACGGGTTTTACCTGTTATTCGCTGTCTTGCGAGTGAATTGGATGTGATTCTCTCAATTGATACATATAAAGCTGCTGTCGCGCAACGTGGATTGGAAGCAGGCGCGCACCTTGTCAACGACATTACTGCACTTCAGGGGGATGAAGATATGGCAGCGGTTGTCTCCGAGATGGAAGCCGGGCTAATTTTGATGCACATGAAAGGGACACCGCGCACGATGCAACAGAATCCGTACTATGTGGATGTCGTGGATGAGATTTGCGGGTGGCTCCAAAAACGAATTAAGATGGCAGTCATGCAGGGGATTCCCCTGGAGCGAATCGCTATTGACCCGGGCATCGGGTTTGGTAAAACCACGGGACATAACATGGAAATTCTAAGACGGCTTGATGAGTTCCAGACCCTCAATAGGCCGTTGCTCATCGGGACTTCCCGTAAGTCCTTTATCGGTAACGTATTAGGGCTTCCTGTAACAGAACGGATTGAGGGTACGGCTGCGACGGTCTGCTGGGCGATTTCGCAGGGGGCGGATATTGTTCGTGTTCATGATGTTAAACCTATTGTCCGCATGGCACGAATGATAGACGCGCTCTATAGGCGATGAAGCAGGTTCTCGAAGATCCGGTAAGAACCGCCGGATAAAGCAAATCTCTAAATCAACGAAGGGGTTTCTGAATAGTGCTACCCTATCTTGAACAGTAATGCACCAGAAAAAAATTCACGGCATTGGTATAGACATTGTTGAGGTTGAACGCATTCGGGATGTATCCCGACGATGGGGGGACAAATTTGAGCAGCGGGTTTATACAGCGGAGGAACTCGCCTATTGCGGGGGGGCTCCATCGCGATACTCGAGGCTCGCTGCACGTTTTGCAGCCAAAGAGGCGGCACTAAAGGCACTTGGTACAGGGTTAACCACCGGTATGTATTGGAAAGATGTTGAAATTCAGGCGAACGTTGTTGGAAAACCGCTGCTCGTCATGCACGGCGAGGTGCGGCGATATGCACAGGAGCTCCGGATTGGTACAGCGTTCGTCACTATGTCTCATACGAATGTTTATGCTGTAGCCCAAGTGATGCTAATCTCCCGGTAGCTGCATTTGAAACCCACGGCTATTGGGTTACCGGATTATTTTTCGTTTTATAGTGGATTTTACAATTATTTATATATTGTGACCTGCGAGGTTGCCAACCTCGCCTACCGAGGCAAGGAGTGTTTCCGAGCGTGCGTGCCTAAATATCTACTTATTTTCATAAGCCACTATAGTAATCTGATACCTACCGTACGGTTCCAAAAATATACAATGGAAATAAGGAAAGAATGAAATATATACAAAATTGGGTTGCAACCCGATGCTTTTATCTCTTATGCTTTTTGGCGTGTTGGAGTGCAGCTGCTTTCGCTGAGGGGGTAAGTGCAACGGCTGAGGCGGATAGGTTTCTCAGCCAGTTGCTCAGTGCTGAACATCGTGGCATGGGCGGCAGCTTCGTTGGAGGTGCCCAGGGAGCTACAGCTCTTGGCAGCAATCCAGCGGGGATAAATGCTGTAGCGGGGAACCGGCTTGTCATCTACACGTCCCGTTTTCCACGGACAATCGCTGTCCTTTCCAGACCGAATTTTGATTCGATTTACGAAGACTACAGTAGATATGAGCAACGTGCGTCGGGTATTGAAACATTAAATTGGGTGTTGCCGTTGGGGCGTTTTGGGACGTGGGGGCTCGGTTTTGCCTTTGCCCACGAAGGTCCGTTCCGCCGCGTCGATCATAATGGGAAAGCACTCAACAGTTTCCCTGAGAATAATCTTGCTCTCGGTATGAGTTACGGTGTAAAATTATTCGGCGGTTTAAATATTGGCATTGATACGAAATGGTTACGTTCTAAAGTCTCCGATGCCACTGGGATGGCACACCTCGGGCATGGTTACGCTTATAATATTGGATGTACCCAGGAGTTGGGACGTGGATTTCAGGTTGGCATCGTTTTGCGGAATTTGAGCAACGGTTTGTCGTTTTCTGATGCTTCGATCCCGCGTCGGATGCAGCGCGATATCGTTGCGGGTATTGCACACCGTCGGGAGGTTAGCGATTCGACAACAGTCCGCATTGGCTTGGATGTGAATCCGCCGTTTAACGATGGCCTGCGAACCAATTTGGGGGCAGAGTTTTGGTACCGGGAGCGGATCGGTTGCAGAATCGGATATCTCAGAGACATTGAAAACCGTTATGCATCGGTGTATCTGCAGGCTAGTGATGCCCTTGAATCGGAAGAACGACTCTGGAAATCGGAAGGGATGTGCTATGGTGTAGGTGTCCGGTTTGGGGACGTGATGTTGAATGCTGCTTATATGCCGGTATTCAAACCGGTAGCAGCGACGGATGAGCGTATCTCTTTGATTCAAGGTGATGCTGTCTATACATTTTCAATCGGTTTTTTTGTATCTTGAGCATGTGTGATGAATATAGAACGGTGTCAGGCATCGCCTACGCCAAACATGTAGTCAAAAAGTCTCGGTTCATAGCTGAAGCGACAGCCGTGGAGAGCCAAGAGGCGGTAAAGGCGTTTCTTGACGAAGTGCGCGAGCGGCTCCCTCGTGCTTCTCACTATTGCTATGCTTACAGCATCGGCGGTGGTGAGTCGAAGCGTGACTATGCAACGGATGCAGGAGAGCCTCGCCATTCTGCCGGTCCACCCATTCTATCGGCGATTCGGGCCCATAGGCTCTCTAATACACTCTGTGTTGTTGCCCGATATTATGGTGGAATCAATTTGGGTATGGGTGGCTTAATTCGAGCTTATGGACAGTGTGCACGGGCGTGTTTCCAAAATGCGACGCTTGAAAACAGGATTTTTTATCAAAACTTACTCTTAAAAGTGCCTTATTCACGGATCGGCACGGTCGTCACGCTATGCAAGCGCGGTGGCGGTGAGATTGTAGATATTGAATATACCCCGCAGCCTGTCATCTCTCTTCGGATGAGGCAGAGTGCAGTGGAGGCGTTCCAAGTACACCTCCAAAGTATTGGAATGCTAACACTGTAGTGGAGAGGTATTTGCTAGTGGACACCAAAAAACTTGTTGGAGGAAATGGGCGTTGAGCAATATGAAGTACACGGTGACTCATGAATGGATCCAAACTTCGGGGGAAGATGAGGGCACTGTTGGTATCACTGAACGCGTACGAGACGGATATAGCAATATTATTTTTGTGGAATTGCCGTCTCTGCGGGAATTTGAGCAGGGCGAAATTCTTGGACGGGTTGAAACGGCTGATGGGCGCAATTTTTTTATCCATGCTCCAGTCAGCGGCGAAGTTTATGAAATTAACACAGCACTCGAAGATGATATTGAACTCCTCAACCATTTTCCGGAGGGCGATGGCTGGGTTTGCAAATTCCACATTGAAAATTCAAGTGAGTTTGATTCGCTACTCACCCTCACTGAGTACTACAACTACGAAGAGGAAGAGCCTTGTGAAGAAGACTACATGCCTGAAATTGACTTTTATGAAGATGTAGATGACTACTAACTTGAAGCCAAGAGCGATGAATCGATAAGACGAGATTTGGGGAGAAAATTAGAGTCTCTGTCCGCTTCGTTGCATTCAGTGAAAATTTCAACCGAGAGAGGAATCCTCTGATGCCGCAAAATGAGAAGATCCGGATTGGACACAGTCCTGATTCCGATGATGCTTTTATGTTTTATGCCCTTGCTAAAGGGCTTATTCCGACGGATCCGTTTGAGATTGTCCACGTTATTGAGGACATTGAAACTTTAAATCGTCGGGCACTCGCCGCAGAATTAGAAGTCACGGCGATTTCTGTGCATGCGTATAGTTACGTTGCCACCGATTATATCCTCATGCCGTGTGGGGCAAGTATTGGTGATAGATATGGTCCACTTGTTGTTTCCAAAGTACCGATGACGAGTCTTGCTGGGAAGCGTGTGGCGATCCCCGGGGAGATGACCACGGCCTACTTGACGATGCGGCTCTTCCAACCCGATTTTGTCACAGAGACACGTCGGTTCGATTTGATTTTGGAAGCCGTCCAGCAGGGCGAGGTTGATGCCGGCCTCATCATTCACGAAGGGCAGCTGACTTACGAACGCGAAGGGTTGCATAAAATCGTTGATTTGGGCGAGTGGTGGTATCAGGAAACCGGCTTACCCCTTCCCCTTGGCGCGAACGTCATTCGCCGTGACCTCGGTGAAGAGAAAATTCATCAGTTAACGCGCTTGCTAAAACAGAGCATTGAATATTCCTTAGCGCATCGTGAACGTGGACTTGAATACGCGATGACGTATGCACGGGACATGGAAACGACTCTCGCTGACCGGTTTGTCGGCATGTATGTGAATGATTATACAGTAGATTACGGTGAAAAGGGTAGAGCGGCGGTGCGGGAGTTGCTCGGCCGTGGGCATCAAGCCGGGATAATCCCCCAGCGAGTTCATGTTGATTTTGTGACGGTTTGAAGACTTGTTGTTGTCAGGAATTTCTGATTTTGGTTGGGAGAATTAATGATGGACGGGAAACGCCGCCGAACCTTTCAATTGGAATCCGCGAGCGGTGAAAAATTGGCATCCGGAGTTCTATATGATGAAGGCAATGTGCAAGTCTTGTGGCGTTCGGACATCGGGTACACGGCGGAGCAGTATTCGTCACTGAGTCTGGTTTTGAATTTGATGCCGGGAATTGCGGTGCTGCGTTTATCGGAGGGATGCCCTTCCTGATACTTGCTGTTTTGGGCTCGTGGAATCTACCTCCTAATCGCGATGCCTGTTTCAATTATCTGTTTGTAAGGGCGAGCTCCCGATCGCGATACCGATTTTCGACACGATAAACCGGAATTTATAGGTAACAATAAGCTACCTAACGCAGTCGCCGATCTGCTAACTTGATAATCTGCCCGGTCTCTTGTGCAATATACATATAACCGAGACCATCCAGTACAACCCCTTCCTGCTCCTCGCCGGGTAATAGGTATTGGCTCAGAATGGTGCCGTCCGGTTTGAGCTCTACCAGAAGGTTTGTTGTGTCGCTAATCAGGACGAGGCACTCGGCGCGCGTATCGTAGGCAAGCCCGGAGATATCAATGAAATTCATCTGATGGAACCGGATAATAGTTCCTTCGGCACTACGCGTCTGTGATGAACGCAGCGGCACAAGGACTTCACAGACAACCGACGGCTCATCCTTCGGCTTGAGACTAAACGATTGATTGCCAACCCAAAAGGTACCACCTTCTGGATGCGATGTGTTCGGTATAAAAGCGATTGCCTCGATACCCATCCCGCCTTTTTTTAGGAGTGTTTCGCTTTCAAACTCTCGGTTGATTCTGAATTCCCTCTGAATAGAGAGTGTATCCGGGTCTATTTCCAAGATGACTTCGTCATCTTCAACCGCGGCGTATAGCCAACCTGTATTCGGATTAATGGTGATTCCTTCCATGTCACGTTCGTTCAACATTTTTGATTGAACAAGCATCCCATTTATGGTCCGGATTTCATGAAGACTGCCAGAATCATCAACAACAAATAGACTGCGCCGTGTTGGATGATAAGTGATACCGGAGGGTTCAGCGATGTGTGCCTTTGTGATATTACCCAGCCAGTTATAGGGGAGTTCAATAGGGCGAGAGCCTGCAGTCTTTTTTGTGACTGACTGCTCTATCTGGACAAGAGAATAGACGAGGGCGGCACTGACAGTTATTATCAAAATGATGATCAGTGTTTTATTATAGGACATTGAAGCACCTCTACATGACTTGTTATGGTAACGGTACTGTTTGTTAAGGTTTATTCCTGAGTGCTATTTCTATTTTATCATATTTTATGGAATTAGCCAAAGAAATCTTCGGCGAAAGACGTTGCTAAATGGGCTCCCTGAAGCACCGTTTTTCGTATTTTTATTTGACATAGTGGTTATTAGATGGTATACTAATTTGAAAGAAGGAGCAGCCTTATGTCGAACATGCCGAGGTTAGTCGTTGAAGTCTTTGAACATGTGAATTTTCAGGGACGGAAAGTGACGCTGATTGAGTCAATTTCAAATACAGCGGAAATTGGGGCGCAAGATATTATCTCCTCGATCAAGATTTACAAGGGCCCGGGGTTCAATGCGTCGCCAAATTATAAAGCGATTTTTCATGAGCATGAGAGTTATAGGGGGCGTAGGCTCGTGTTAGCACCTGGGTTCTACCCCAACATTCACGAGATTCCATACAACTTCGGGGATGCGATTACTTCGATCAGTTTCAGTCCATCTGCTCATCCGACACCACCAGAATACGGTGCTGTGCCGGTTATCATTGAAGTCTTTCACGATATTGACTACAGCGGGCAACGGAGCGTGATCATGCGGGATGTCAGTTCAATGTTTGACATCGGTATGAACGATACGATTTCGTCTATTCGGATCCAGCGTGGGCCGAGTTTCCCGTTTAGCGGATGCCATGTGATCTTCTATGAGCACGTAAATTTTGAAGGGCGGCGACTCAGTCTTACTTTGAGCTCGCAGGAGTTCCGCTTAGCACTCCGGAATCTGCGTTCGCTACCGCATTCCCAATCGTTTTCAGATATTATTTCCTCTTTAAAGATTGTGCCGTTAGGTGTTTTCCGCGTTTTGATTGTCGTTGGGGATAGCATGAGCGGGGAACCTGCAGTATTGGAATCGCTAACTACGCTGGAAGGGTTGGAATTCCAATTTACCACGGTGCATATCAATGATAACCCGGACAACCGGGGCGATGCCAACAATGCTATAAAACTTTCAAGCGTGACGTTTTCCGAGTACGATATCATTTGGTTCACATGGAATGCGCCCGGACACGATGGCGAATATTTCGTTGAAGATGCCGATGAGGCGGTTCGCGATTTTGTTCGGAAGGGGGGTATCGTATGGGCTTCTGCTATGGATAACAATATCATACCGCCGGATGGTGTTCGTACAACAGAACCAAGTTGGCGCGGTGAGTGGCTACCCGTTGACCGGCACCCGATCCGGGTTACGAATTCTAATGACTGTAACATTACGGTAACTGAGGATGGGCAAAAAACCGGACTGTTTACCTGGCCTCATAAAATTAACGTTGATACGCTGGTTACCGATGATCATTGGGTGACGAACGACTCCAGTTATCGCAAATTAGCAGTTAGAGAGGATAATGGGGATGCTGTCAGTATTCAATTGCAGTGGGGCGAGGGCTACTACGTTACGTTTGCTGTGGATACCCGTGATGCGTACCGGACCGCGATAGCCAAACCGCTCATTGAAAATGCCCTCTGTTACTTAGCCAATCTTGCTTGGCAGACCTCGCCACGACAACCCCTCAAAGGACGATATCGGACACAACATAGTAGCAACACGATATTCCGTTAACATTCATGTTCCTTCACAATGGGCTTGCTATATGTACTCGCGGGTTTCGCAAAATCGGGGCTGAAGTCATAGGAGAACGGCTTTTTTTCTCTGAGCAGCGTTTGGGGGATAGCTGCAGACAGACCTTTTGCCCAGGGGCTACATTGGTTGGTTTGCTTACGTTAACTTTAAAGTTAGTTTATGGGAGAATTCAATGCGTTTTATTGCTGTTATCGTTTTTTTAATTCTGGTTGCGATTACAATCGGGTACTTCGCGTATGATAACCTGGGCAGCTTGGCGCAGACGAATCTGATTCGTTGGGTAATCGTTATTGTTTCGGTGTTGTTAGGGCTGCTGATTGCGTTCGCGGTTTCAGTCATCCGGTATCGGATACCGAAAGCGGATGTTGCGCTCGTTAGAACCGGAGGCTCCCGGGAGAAAATTCGCATCACCGGAGGGCTCTGGCTAAATACTATTCTTCATGAAATCAAGGAGGTCTCTCTCAACACGATGCGCATTGAGGTGATTCGCGAGGGCCCGGAGGCGTTAATCACCTACGACTTCAACCGTGGCGATGTGGAAGTTGTTTTTTACCTCAAAGTGGAGCCTGTGGAGGACGAGATCTTGCGTGCGGCACAAGCGCTCGGCGATAAATCAATGACTCCGGAAACTGTGCGTGAATTAATAGAACCCAAACTGGAAGGGGCGCTGCGCAGCGTTGCTGCCGAAAGTCAAATCCAAGATCTCCTTCAAAAACGACAAGAATTCGCAGATAAAGTACAAACTGCATGCGGGGAAGACCTGGAAATACAAAATGGGTTGACGCTTGAGACTGTCTCTATTATACGCGTCGACCAGACACCGGTTGAAACGCTGGATCCGGAGAACCGGTTTGACGCGGTCGGTATCCGGGAAATTACTGAAATTACAGCCGAGCAGGAACGCGAAAAGACACGGATTGTTCAAGAAAAAGAGGTGGCAATCGCTCAAATTGAGATGGATGCACGCGTCCGGAAACTTGAGATCGAACAGGAACAGTCCTGGGCAGAATCCGACCAGCAGAAAAATATTGCTGTTTATGCCGCCGAACGGGAGGCGGAAACTCTCAAAGTTCAATATGAGATGGAACAGAGTATCGAAGAGAGTCGATATCAGAAGGAGAGAGAGGTTGAACGTGCACGTATCGCCCAAGAACAGGCCGTCCAAGAACGAGAAATTGAGATGAACCGAGATGTTGAAGTGGCACGCGTCCAACAAGAACAGATTGTCGCTGAACGCGAAATTGAGAAAAATCTCATCGTTGAAACACAACAGATTGAGCAATCCAAAGTTGTTCAACTCGCCGAGATTGAGCAGCATCTCACCGTGCAACTGCAGAAAATTGCGCAGGAACAGAGCATTGCTGTTCGCGATATAGAGAAGGAGTTGTTTGTAGAGAAGGCACGTATTGTGCAAGAAGAGGGCGTGATGTTGCGTGATATTGAGCGGGATTTATTGGTCCAGACAGAGCGTTTTAGTCAAGAGCAGCAGGTTCAACAGCGTGAGATAGAGAAGAACCTGGTTGTAGAGACAGCACAAATCGATCAGATTCGACAAGTGGAGTTGGCGGAGATAGCGAAAACGCTTGCGATAGAGATAACGCGGGTTGCGCAAGAACAACAGGTAGAGACGCGTGAGATAGAGAAGGAGTTGTTTGTAGAGAAGGCACGTATTGTGCAAGAAGAGGGCGTGATGTTGCGTGATATTGAGCGGGATTTATTGGTTCAGACAGAGCGTTTTAGTCAAGAGCAACAGGTTCAACAGCGTGAGATAGAGAAGAACCTGGTTGTGGAGACAGCACAAATCGACCAGATGCGGCAAGTAGAGCTGGCAGAGATAGCGAAAACGCTTGCGATAGAGATAACGCGGGTTGCGCAAGAACAACAGGTAGAGACGCGTGAGATAGAGAAGGAGTTGTTTGTAGAGAAGGCACGTATTGTGCAAGAAGAGGGCGTGATGTTGCGTGATATTGAGCGGGATTTATTGGTTCAGACAGAGCGTTTTAGTCAAGAGCAACAGGTTCAACAGCGTGAGATAGAGAAGAACCTGGTTGTGGAGACAGCACAAATCGACCAGATGCGGCAAGTAGAGCTGGCAGAGATAGCCAAAATGTTAACGGTGGAACAATCCCGGATAAGCCAGGAATTGCGTGTGACGTTGAGTGATGAAGATAGGAAAATTGACGTTGCCAATAAACAGCAGTTGACAGCACTTGCCGAGAAAGAGCAGTTGATTGCAGAGGCTGAACGAATGGGTGCCGAAGTGGACGTGACTGCAACGGAACAGCGCAAAGAGGCGGAGTGGCAGCGCGAAGTTGCAATCATCGGGGCAGAGGCACAGGCGCAGCCTATTGAACGTCTCGCCGATGCAGTACTTGCTGAGGCGCGTGCGAAGGCACAGGGTGAGATGGCAGAGTACGAGGCGCGGAACGTTGCTGAGCAACGGGTTCTAGTACAGGAAGCCATCATGGAGCTCATTGACGAGCTCCCGGATATTGTTGAGGAAATGATGAGACCTGTTGAGAAAATCGACAGCATTAAAATTTTGGATATGGGAGGCAATGATGGACAAGGCGGTGTCAACCGCAGCAATATGGGACGTCTCGCGAATGCGTTGCTTGATACCGGGGCGATTTCACCGATGTTAAAGGAATTGTTCAACTTTGCAGATGTTGACGCGCAACAGATTACAGATAAAATCGCCGAATATCTCGCTGACTTGGTTAATCGTCCCAATTAACTTGAGCGGCACGAGGAACTCAAGACGTTGTGGGAGGAATGGGGAGCACGTTAAGAGAGACGCATTATTGAACCTTAAATTCTCTTTGGAACCATTAACCGATGCGACATCAAAAACGCCTAACCGCACGAAAACGCCCCAGACGGCAACGCTGCCGGACGTGTCGTTCTGATAACGGCAAACGCATCTGTCCGGCGCTCAACGGTATGTTAATCTGTCCTGAATGCTGTCGAGCAAAACGCGCTAAGATTCCTGGCTGCGACGAGAGGTGCCGGTACTACGCTCCGCTCATTGTCGAAAGCAAGACGCATAGCCCATCTAATTTCCCGATGCATAGGTGTCTTGTGAGTCGCTCAGTGGATACCGGCATGTTAATCGTCGTAGGCACGCGTAAACGTCCAGATGGGAACCTGAAAGCGATGTTTCTTCTGCTTGACCTCTGGAAAAAGGGCATCCGGGACTGTTTTTTTGATGCGAAGCTCTCTGAAAAACAGTTTGAGCGCGTGGCGCAAAAAATTGGCAAAATTTACAATTTAATGGAATATGCAGATCTGGACGACACGGACGAAAAAGAGACAGCGGCAGTGCCGGTAGATATTCGTATGCCAAAAGATACGCTTGTTATTGAAGCAGATGCTGCTGTACACCTTGACAAAGGGGTCCGGACCGTTGAGCATGAAGGTGCGTCTGGTAGAAAAGCGATTGATAGCCTGAGAGGCGCGCGTGCAATACACGAAATCTATATTCCCAAAACAGGAAGATGGTACGTCTGGTTACGCGTGTTGTTTGACGGGGGCGGAAAAGATTCGTATTGGGTCGGTATGGACGACGCGGTGCCACACCCGTGGAACCAAGAAGGGGGGCCCGGTGCCATTAAAATTTATGCAGAACCTGACGACTCAAAAAAATGGGGACGCTGGCTGTGGGATTCTGGCGTAGACAATATCCATGGTGTCAGTCCGTGTTTTTTTCAGGTAAAACGGACGGGGTACTATCAACTCTGGTCGAAGGGCAGGGAGCCCGGCTCTCGCTTAGACCAGATCTGTCTGACACGTTCTCGAAATTTTAATCCGGAAACAGCGTCGGATGGAAAACCGCTGCCAATTATGCGGGCACCGCATCCTTACGAACCAATTTCCGTTCATGAATGCCAAAAACTCATCCGCCATGCCGTTGACATTGCAACCGCTGTTAAAACCGAGTTGCCTTGGGAATTTCAATACTGGGTCCGCGATATGTGGGGGGATATCTCCGAATTTCCTAAAACGGAAGGTTCTCTCTACAAGTGCCCGAAGTGTGGTGAAGAAATTCCCAAACAAGCAGTTGAACTGATGATACAACACGCGCAATCGGATGATATTCAATTTTACATCTTATGCCGAAAATGCGGCGGCGAATTTGATTAAAGTCAGCTAAATTTCATGTGTACAACTTGGACTGTAGAGCGCGTCAGAGCGTTGCCTTAGTTATTTTAGTAAGGTTTTGTATATCGGTATGTGTCGTACCCTCCTGATTATAAGTCTAATCCTCTTTACGCACCTCTGCATCGCCTGCATCGCCGCGCCACCGAACCCTTACCGTTTTTTTGATGTCGATGCAGTGACAGGTAAATTGGAACCCAAGTCTCCCGAAAGTGCGGCTAAATTCTTAGAGGCACTGGATGGCTGCTGCTTTGCCGCGCCGCAGCGCAGCTTACAGCCCGATGGTGTTGAGTATGTGCTTGCACTAAAAGTGGATTTTGTTGATATGCCCGGGCGTAGAAGTGGTGCGGAATTAACACGATACCTTTTTGATACAGAAGGTGTCTCCTTGAAAACCTACTATTGGGAGAATTCTTATGGCCAGATGGATGTTCAATCAGGTCCGCTTGGTGGTGTTATCCCAGCAGGCAATGAGTGGATACGTGCGAAAAAACCGATGAGTTATTATGGCGAGGGTGCTGGCGTTAACGTCATCCGCAGTCAAGAATTGGTGCGTGAGGTGTGTGAAGCCGTGGATGCAAGCGTCGATTTTTCCCAGTATGACCGCGACAAGGATGGAGTCGTCGATCACGTTTTCATCATCCATTCGGGGAATGACAATGCAGCGTCTGCTGTGCCTGAGGACATCTGGTCGGTTTTAACGCCGGGTATTAATCTGGAACTTGATGGGGTACTCATTGAGACTGCTGTTCTGGTTGCTGAGGAGCCCGATTTTGAGAAACCGCATTTGGGCATCTATTTCCACGAATTTTTTCACGATTTCGGCGCGCCAGATATTTACGGACTGAATTTCACCGATGCCCGCGACCACAAGTGGGGACTGATGGGCGCGTTCGGCCCCTATCAGGGGCCTGAGGTACTTGGATTGGGCAACGGTTTAGCCCCTAGTCATATCATGGGCTATCTTAAATGGGATTTTGATGCTCGTCCTGAGAATGGTCGTGTCGGATGGATTGAACCTGTTACGATCACACAAAATCAGAGTATCTCTATTCCGAGTTTTGAGCTTCCTCCGAAAACCGACAAACTTTTCAAAATTGATGTCACTAAACCCGCTGCCGGGTTTGAAAAACTGTCCTTACCCGGTGCGTCTGAATTTTTCCTCATAGAAAATCGTTACAAAGCCTCAGGCGCGACGTTTGATACCTACTTGCCAGAATCTGGTATTCTGATATGGCATATTGATGAAACGCGTGTGCGGCCCCTTGGCAGCTTTGATGCCTCGGAACAGATTTGGCTTGAAGATCCGACAGATCCGGAACACATCGGAATCTCAGATCCCGTGACGAAGTTTATAGATATTCAGAGCATTACGAACGGTGCAGCTTACTCAGCTGACGATGGCCAGACTTCTTTTACCCCTGGAAGTTTGCCTAATAGCAACGCTAACGATGGAACTGTAACCGGCATCTCAATTACTAATATCGGGCATGAGGGGTTCACTGTTCCTCTGCGGGTGTCGTTTGGGGATACATACGAGCCCAACGATACGTTCGCAAGTGCGTTTCCGCTCAGATATGGGCAGCTGTACGAATCCTTTCTGTTTGATACAAGTGATATGCGCGATATCTACCAGTTGGAAGTTATCAAAGGTGTCACGATTCGGGTGACACTCGCTGATGTTCCATTCGGACAGGAATACCGCCTATTTCTCGTTAAAGGGGTAGGGGAAATTATACAAGAAACCTATTTAGATATTCCTGATTCTGTTCGTGCGACACCTCTCACCGATACTGTTGGACTTCAACTGATTTATCAGCCTGATGTTACAGGTACATTCTACATTGTCATAGAATCCGATAGCGGCTTCAGCAGTGTTGATTCTTACCTATTGCAGGTGGAGCAGTTAGAGGCGGGGGCTTTCGCCTTGTCGGAACTTCGGATTTATCCGAATCCGCTGCGCGTCGGTGATGGCATGATGAAGTTTGAATATCGGCTCGCTGCGTCCCAAACTGCGGATACTGTCAAACTTGAGATTTTTAGTCTCGCTGGGGATATGGTTTATAGTGAGACACATCGGGATGTCTTTTCACCTGGGACGTTCGAGTGGCAGGCCGTAACGCGGCAGGGCAGTCCGATTGCAGCGGGCATCTACATTTACCGAATCTCTGCGATACAAGCGGATATAAGCGGGCAACAGATTGGCAAGGTGAGTATTCTCAAATAATGCCCCGGTAGGTACCAACGTCTTCTTGTAAAAGACATGACACGCACAAAAACTGGCGTGCTAAATCCGCTTTATTGCTTTCTGCAAGAAAAAAAATTGACTAAAAACTGCAATTATGATAATTTAAAGGAAAGCCGTTTGGCATACGCATTAAAAGTCGGGGCGGACGGTGCGTGTTGTGCAACTTATTGTTATATCCGCCCGAAGTGAATTATAAACAAGGAGGCAATATTATCAATGAAATCGTTCAATAAATTGCAACATGGTGCTACAAAGGGCGTTCTATCGACATGGCTTAGTCTTGCCGTGCTATTTGCGTTTGCGCTCGGCCTTATAGGGTGTGGTACCTCCCTCAGCAACTTAGCTCCGATTCAACCTGTGCAGAATATAGCAGATGCGTTGATGTTACAGAGCGAAAAACCTAACCAGGAAGTAGTTGTACCTGCTATTCCTGATGAGGACCTTGCTAAACCGATTCTGGACAAGTACGGGATGCGGACCGTTGGGTTCCGCATTGGTAAAGCGCAAGATGTGAACATGCAAGCGTTAACTTATCTTCTGGCGTTTAACGAGTACGCGCATATGGAAGAAGAGTGGGGCCAATTTCTAAGCGAGTGGGGCGAAACCAAAACTCAGATTGAAATGGGCACGGGGGATGATAAGAAGATGGTTGATGCTATTTTGGTGTCAGATCTTCCGACACTCTTTCAGGTTCAGGCGAAACAGCCTATTCTGACCAAGACCCAAGATGGTGTTACGGTTTCGATTGTTTATTGGCGGCGCCCAGATTTAGACCGGAAGTACAACCGTGGCAACGCTTTTTCGCCTTTTTATGAGACAGAGGCACTCCACCAAGGTGACAAAACGGATGTGTTTTACGTCAAGATTACCAACAATCGGAGTGAAAACATCCTCTTTGATGTGACAAAGTGCAAGATCGTTGACCAAGGGGAAAATGAATACTACGGTATGAATTATGATGATTTAGAGGAACGTCTCACGCTAATTCCGCGTGCGACAGGGCTCTATGTAAAAAATGGGCTTGAAAATGCGCGGCAGATCTTGATTGAGCGGCGCATGAAGATTGTTGAAAAGCAGGTTGGTGCTCGTCGTACTGGTGTACCCCCAGGCGAGAGCGCAGAGGGTTTTTTGCCTTTTACCCAGACGAAGCTGAACGCGGTCGAACTGAACATCATTCTTCCTATTGAAAAGGCACCGCCACCGGGCGGCGCGCAGCGTTACCAAATGGTAGAGTTTAAATTTCCGTTTACACACGACAGAGGTATTCGGCTGGCACAGCCTTCCCCGAGACGTTATTAGGCTTGCGTCGTAGGAGCCGCTTCTTCCTTGTTTCGGTTGTGTACGAGATAGCTGTACGTCTGCACAGGAGTGCTCGGCAGCGCAATTTTTAACGTTTTCAAATGCTCGCTGTGGTTTCCTGCAGCGAGCATTTTTGTGTGTTGGATATAGTAGATTTTAGAATTATCTATATATTATCCGTTCGTGTGCGACGTTTTCAGAGGCAGCGGCACCGGTAGGAGCAAGCTCCGGAGCCAGATCGTTTTGCGCACTACGGTACCCTACCCCGGGACTGGGAGAAGGGGTTTTCTGACTTTTCTCCTATAACTCCTAATGCAGACAAGACAACTCAGCCATCCACAATTTGACAGTCTGGAAGTGAGTCCAAGAACTGTTTGCCGTAACTGCCCGTTTTAATTCGCGGATCGAGGATGACGACGATTCCTTTGTCGGTTTGTGTTCGGATGAGCCTGCCAAATCCTTGCTTGAGGCGCAGTATCGCTTCGGGTAAACTGAATTCAAAAAACTCGTTGCCGCCGCGTTCTTTAATCTGTTTGACGCGGGCTTCCATCACGGGATGCGTTGGTACCTCAAATGGCAGCCGCGTGATAATGACATTGCTGAGGGCCTCGCCACGTACATCCACGCCTTCCCAAAAAGTGGAAGTCCCAAATAAAACAGAATTAGTATCCTCCCGGAACGCTTGGAGCATAGCGGTGCGTGAAAGTTGACCGCCCTGCTTGAACGTTTCGATTCCTATGTCTTCGAGGTAAGGCATGACAGCCTCGTAAACTTCATCCATCATTTTATAACTGGTAAACAGGACGAACGCTTTTCCGTGTGTCAATTTGAGGTAGTGTTTAATCTCTCTAATGACTGCTGATGTAAATTCTGGGCGGTTGGGATGCGGCATAGAACGCGGGATGTGAATGCGTACCTGTTGTTTAAAGTTAAAGGGAGAGTGTACGAGCAGTTCTCTACAGCCGTTAATGCCAACCCGTTTTTTAAAGTAATCAAAGTTGCGATTGGTAGAGAGTGTCGCGCTTGTCATTACGACGCTGTTTTTGGTGGTGAATAGGTTATCCTGTAACATCTGGTTGACGTTAGTAGGTGTCGCATTTAAGAGGATGCGTGGAGTGCGGCCGCGGGCTATGATTTCCGCCCAATAGACATAATCCGGATCGGTTTGCCGGATTATCATGTCCAACTCGTCACGGAGCCGTTCACAGAGGCGGTAGTGTGCAGCTATTTCTTGTTCGTCATCATCGGTTTGTGCCTCGTCTCGGAGCTGTTTCAGGGCGTTTTCAATTTCGGCGAGGGGGCTATCTAATACATTTCTGATAAAATTGGATTTCTGGATACGTTTTGTAAGCGGAGAGTGCGCAGCTGCTCCTTGAACAGTGAGGGCGGCTGGATTAGCCGTTGATTTGCCAATTTCATCAATGATTTCCGCAAAGAGGCTGTTCGCTTGTTCGCGTGCTCCTGCCACCTGAACCTTCAGTTCTGAGATATCAAACCGCGTCGCCAGTCCCGCTTCGCTCCGTTCGTTATAGAGGGAATCGAGGAGCCATTTAACTTGTGTATTGCTGAATTCCACACTCGTATGGTGAGTGGCTGTTGCCTCCAAATGGTGTGCTTCATCAATAATCAGGTAATCATAGTCAGGCAGAATCCCTGCCGACGCGTTGTCTTTTCGGAGTGCTAAATCGCTGAAAAGTAGGTGGTGATTGACAATAAGCAGGTTTGCTTCTTGCATCTCTTGCCGTGCTTTAAAGTAGAAACAGGTGTCGTAGGTAGGACATCTGCGCCCGAGGCAGTTGTCCCGATCTGAGGCGACTTTATCCCATACGTTCGGGAGTGGTTGTCTCGGCAGGTCAGCTCTGCTTCCGTCCTCTGTCAGGCTGACCCATTCGACGATATCGGCTACCTCATTTACCTCTTCCTGGGTGTCAAAGAGTCCGCGTGGATAGTCAAGCAGTGTCTTGAGTCTTCTTCGGGATAAGTAATTCCTGCGCCCTTTTGCCAGCACTGCGATGAAATCGCGCGGAAGAGTACGCTGCAGAAACGGGATGTCCTTGGTAACCAGTTGTTCTTGTAAGCTGATGGTGTTTGTTGAGATGACAACCGTTTGCCCTGCTTTGCACGCCAGTGAGATTGCAGGTATCAGATACGCAAAACTTTTACCGATGCCGGTCCCAGCTTCGACAATAAGATGTTCGGAGGCGAGAAATGCACGTGCTACCTCATTTGCCATGTGCAGCTGCTCATGGCGAAATTCATAGCCGTCAAGTTGTTGCGAAATAAGCCCACCGGGGCTAAAGATATCTCTTAAAGTGAAGGATTTTGATGTTTGTACCATTTTTTTTCGGTGGCGCGGCATTTTCTATATTTTCGTCATTTTCGTCGATGGGTTCTATAGGCAGGTACCTATGCTCATCCCCTCAGAGATACTCTGGCCAGTCGTTATGGTAGATTTTAGAATGATTGAGACATGTGAAGCATCTCTGCTGCGTGGTGTGAGTTTCTATGAGCTGCCCCCTCCGTGAAGGTGCACTTTGCAAGCGCGCTCTACCTCTTATCCACACCGGCTTCGATTTCTACTTCACGTTAATAATTATTCGCTATTTTTCAACTGAAGGGTTACCTTTTCTGTGCCATAGTTACTTTTTATCTCGAGGATGAGTTGCTGTGTATCGCGTTTGGCTTGTAGAAACGCGTCAAATTCTCGTGCGTCGCGAATTTTCTGACCGTTGATTGCAATGATAAGGGTCCCTCTCGGGATTTTTGCTTTGTTTACCTCTACCCTTTCAACGATAACGCCTTGGTCTGTATCGGTGAGGTAGGTGTATCGTTCAAAGTCGCGTTTTTCTAACTTCCGCACCGCGAGTCCGAGGGTTTTCCATGCGACAGAGTCATTTTCAAAGGTTTTTCCTGTAAATTTGATCGGCATTTCTGCGATGATTACATTGAGCGTCCGTTCCTGCCTATTCCGGAGGAATGTAATTTTAGATTCTTTCCCGACTTGCGAGTCGGCTATCCACATTTTGAATGCATTCGGATCTTGAACTGTCTGCCCGTTGTATTTGACGATGATGTCGCCCCGTTGTAACCCGCCGCGGTGTGCTGGACTATCTCGCGTGACTTTGTGGACGCGAATCCCTTGTGGTACTTCCATCATCTCAATCCCAAGAAAGCCCCGGATGACTCGGCCGTTCGCAATTAATTGATTGCTAACCTTTTTGACGAGGTTGCTTGGTATAGCGAAGCCTGCCCCTGCTCTGACGACCCTTGGAACGCGTGGATCATTCGGTGCGTTATCCGGACGGCGAATTAATGCGTTAATTCCGATGACTTCGCCGCGGATGTTCAGCAGCGGTCCTCCGCTGTTTCCTGTATTAATCCATGCGTCGGTCTGGATGAAATCTTCATATCGGATGATGCTGGTGGTGTCATGGAGGATGGTCCGCCCCTTACCGCTCACAATCCCACGCGTCACTGTGTAATCCAATCGAAACGGGTTGCCGATAGCGATGGCAAATTGGCCTACGCGAACCTTCTCTGAATCTGCTAATGGGAGGACTGGAAGCTCTTCGTCCGCATCAATTTTCAAAACCGCAATCTCGGTGTTGAGATCGGTTCCCACCAATTGAGCATCAAGTTGGCTGCCATTTAACAACCGGATTTTGAGTTTCGCTGCATCCCGAATGACATGTTCGTTGGTTAGAATATAGCCTTCTTTCCGGACGATAAACCCGGAGCCCTCTAATTGTTGATATTGACCTGCTGCGTTCAGATGTACGGTACTGACACCTACAATTGCAGGTGTGCTTTTCGCTGCAACATTGACAAAAGCGTTTTCAATCGCGGATAGTAGTTCTACATCTGTAGGTTGTTTTGTTCCACGTCCACACGAAAACATGCTAATAGTTGTGCTGATGAGAAGAATGAATAGGAAAAAGTTGGCGTATCTGTTTTTTTTCATGATGGATCTCGTTCCTCGGCGTGTGGCAAAACGGCTGCGCTGACGAAAAGCGCAGCCGCTGTTAATTAAGATTATGGAAGCGATAGCCATTAGTTTTTAAATTAATCCACTGCTTCATCCGGATCGTCAGCGGAAAGGTCGTCGCCGCGATGCAAGCGCAGTGCAAGGTTCGCTGTCTGCCGACGTGCGCGTGCGGTCGGTGCGTGTGCCGCCAAATAGCGGGCTGCAGCAACGAGTGCGATGCGCGCGCGCTTTTCATCGAGTTCATCCGCCTGTTGTAGGGCGGCTTCCAACATTTGGAAGGAGTGGAATTCAGCGTCCTCCCGTAGGAGAATATGTCCTAGCCGCTCCAACAGTGCGTCACGCGGATGCCCAAGCGACAGGTAGCGGTAGATGTACATCCCTGCCCTATCTGCTTGTGCCTGCGTATCAAGTAGCTCGACAAATTGATCTAGGAGTTCATCGGCATCGGTAGGAAGGGTGTCAGTTTCCCTGCGGTGTTGTGGGAGCCGTGCGGCGGGCATGTTGAACCATCTATCAAAATAGATGGCCATTGCACCGTGGAAGATGCCGCGTGCGAGCTCCACCGAGGGGGCGCGTTTCGCACACTGATGCAGCGCGTTGGCATACGTGTAGGTATGCAGCACCGAGATCCAATCGCCGAACTCGTTCTTGGTGTGGAATCTGGCGATGCGGAGTGCTGCAGCAGAGGCGAGCACCCGCGTTAATTCAGTTAAGGTTGCGCCATCCTTAAACGCCTGTTTCAATGCCTCGATCGTTTTCAGCGGGTCATCGGCGAGTAGTGTTTCGGTGAGTGCCTCGCTTCTGTTCCACTCCTTGCGCTTGCCGGTTTCAATAATATCCTCAAGCTCCTCAAAAATGCCTCTAAGTACGGGTACGAAATCGATAGGGCTGCGCCATCGATTCTGCTCTTCGGCACGTGAAGAGCTCGCCAGCATGCCGACAAGTGTGGGGATAACTTCATCTGCTTTGTCCCAGCCGATTCGTTCAAGTAGTTCAAATGCTTTGTTAATAAAATCGAGGGTATGTCCGCCATCACGATAAAAATGATCTGTGGCGGCAGTTACCATCATATCGCAAATTTGCGTCGGTGTCCCGCCTTGGGCGATTGCTGTCTGGATAGTCCGCTCAGCACCATCGGCGTTCCGGACTTCAATGAAATAGCGGAACCATGTCTTCAGCTGCACCAAGGAGTGTGATTCGGTTTCAAGACGTGTGAGCGGGATCCGGGGCGCGGATGATGACGTTTCACCGGACACGTGGAGCAAGCCTTGATAGAGTGCGAGCACCTTGTCGGCATCGGTTAGTTTTTCAGCAACGTTCGCCATGCAGGTGAGAATCGTCATGGCGGGGCCCCATCCTGCGCGTCTGCCGCGTGCCCCATAGAGTGCGCCGACTTCAACGATGGCATCAGGATGCGTGTTCAGTCCCCTGAGCGCGATAACCGATTTGGCAAGGATGAGGTTAATGCTTTGCTCTAACCCTTCGCGGAGCCGAATCTTCCAGCGCTCCCTGGCATCTGCACCATTCGGACTGACGTTGACGTAGACACTACCCTCCCGGATTTCAATCGGATAGGCTTCCACATCGTCTGCGAACGGGTGAAAGGTGCAACCGCTTGCTAAATCGAACATCGCATGGTGCCAGTGGCAAATCAGTATGCCGTCTTGCACGGATCCGCGGTTGAGTGGGTATCCCATGTGCGGGCAGCGGTTGTCGACTGCGAAAATCTTGCCGTTGCTTTTTGCCAAGGCAATCGGTTGTCCTGCTACATTTACAGCAATAACACCCTCTTCAGGAATCTCCCCAACCTCAGCACATTTGATGAATTGGGTCTGTCGTTCAGCCATTTTCAATTCTCCTTTGTGATTATTAAGGTAAGCACGCCCAACGGACGCGGAGGCCCAGCAAAATGTCTTTCTTCAACACTGTTCTTATAAATTGATTTAACATATTTTAAGATAATTTTTGTGCTTTTGTCAACTGTTTTTTTTGCGTGCCAGTCTATATCATTTTTTCCGATTTTCGGCGTAGCACTTCCGCTTTGACTTCTGCTTCCCTTTGCAGCAAGTTGGCGCGGACTCTCTTTTCTTTCTCGGCGTTCTTCTGCCCTCTGACGGTAATGCAGGAAATCGAAAGTCACGTTAAATATGACAAAGAAGAGAAAGCAGGAGAGTAGCAGTCGCTTGTGGGAAATGGGTTTGGTACGAAAACAGGCAAAACCAGTCACAGGATGTAAAATTTCATAAAAATGCAACAATTTTTTTCACAATTTCGGTAAAAGATACGAATTGGGGGTGTGCGGCGGGAAAAAAATCAACATTTGCTCATTTTTTCCTTAAAAAGCACTCAGCGAACGGGGCCTGGGAACCTTGTGTTTTAGGGATTTAGCAGGTATGGTGCTCTTTTATTTCGAAGAAAGGCGATCAGTCCGATGTGGCGTGCGCACCGTGTGAACTGGAGCAGTGCATCAGTTTTATCACGGCATAGGCATCAAGGAATTTCAACCGAGTGCGACATCATCGCGCAAGATGACGGCACTCTATCAGTAGTTTAGCAAGGAATCGGAGATCAGCAGGGAAAAGGCAATCGTAGTGGGAGCCACAAAGCGTGTTCTTCAGCACACGCCTTTTTATACCGAGTCTTACTGCTTAAGGTATCCCCATATAGTGGTGAGTTTCCCTTCTGCTTCGACGGCCCGAAAACCGGTATCAAAGACCAGAACGTCTGGAATATCGCCGAGTTCTCTATTATATCCTCCGAAGACATAAATTTGTCCGTTGACCGTCGCTGCACCATACGGACTCAGAAGTGTTGGCAGTTCTGGAATATTCCGCCACGCCTCTTTGTGTGGACTATACACAGCCACAGTCGCTAAAAAACGACCGTGAGCGAAACCGCCTATCAGATAGATGTCGTCCTTAACAACAATCGTCTCGAATCCCTCTCTGACATCTAACATATCCTTATTCCGCCGCCATCGACGGGTTCTCGGGGCATATTCCTCAATGCCCCTGAGAAGAGGACCCGCACCAACTGGTGGAAATCCACGTCCACCGATGACATAAAGACAAGTGCTGACAACTCCTACACCTCCAGGGTCGCGCCGGGTCGGCATTTTTGTACCCTTACTCCACCTATTCGTATCAGGATCATAGACATCCACCCGATCTATCCGCTGTTCATGTCCCTCACCGAAGCCTGTTGTCCCGCCGATAAGATAGACTTTGCCATCGAACACACCGAGATGAAAGTTGATACGAGAAATCGGCATGTCCTTTTTCTGAGTCCATGTGTCGGTTTGAGGATTGTATGCCTCTGTGTGAAGAGGCAATTTCCAATTCTTAATTAATCTGTCTTTTGAACTATACCCGCCAAAAACATAGATAGTGCCGTTGACAACAACAGCTCTCGCACCCTGGCGTGGCGTTGGCATATCTGTCAGTCGTCGCCATGTGTTGTTTTGTGGATCATACACCTCGACGGTTGAAATTCCATAGGGGCCGTCTGGATTTTTAAAGAGAGTGCCCCCGATGAGATAAATCTTATCCTCTACCACTGCAGTTGCGAAAGCCGTTCTCTTCGTCGAAATCTCAGTGATAACTTTCCATTCCTCACCGGCAAAGGATTCCATTCGCATAAGGAGAAAAATAAAAAAAACGAGAGCCATAACGGGAGCCGTTTTAGAATTGAATAGGCGTGGCATAGGGCATACTGACATGTGTTGTTCGCAGAAAAAAAGGGAAATTGGTAAATCCATGTGCTCTCCTTTAGAGTTTTTCTAATGAGAAAAAAGCCTCGCCATGAACGTGACTTTTGTAGCAGTTATACGATGTGTAACGACCTTTTCGTAAAACTCAGACATCTAAAAGGCTTGTTGCCACCTAAAGCCACTCGGATATATCCGAAATTCGGCAGCGAACCGTGAGAGGTTATAGAAGCGAGAACCTATACAAAAACGACTCTACGTAAATGGATAAACTCTCGCTTATCTTATGCGGAAGCCATTCGATCTATAAACGGCTTACTCTTCTAACAGGGTCCTGAAGTACACCAGTACACCCAATGATGAGTGCTGACCTGCTCAGCACAACAAGTCTGGGCGGGCACGCTACAAGTCGCGAAGCGTCCGCATTGGACCTGATCGCATGCTGCTGCATCGGGTGTGACCATCAGTGATGCGAGGATTGCACCTGTTGCGACAGTGCCAGCGACTAACGCATTCTTATGAGCGACATGCCCATCTTCTTTGACGAAGAAGTCGCTGATGCACTGCTTCGTCAGTTTTGCTATGTGTCTCTGCATGAGATTTTATCTCCTTGAGTTTATCGTAGAAAGGGTTTTGGTAAAATAATGATGTGATATCAGCAGGATACCCTCTGGATCGTGCTGCATCATCTTTCAACAATCAGAAGGGTAGCAACTCGGGCAACTTCTCTTTCTCAGACGTGTCTCCTCATTGAGAACCAACTCAATGCTACCCGAGGAGACGCTCACACGTTGCCCAAAACATCAACGCCATTCCTTTTGACAAAAGGAATGCGTCAACACTCGCCGAGCGTTCAGTGTCCTTTGGCTTTGACGATCATCGGGGTGCCCGTCTTCGCTCCATTTTTACCCACCAGATGATGTGCATTCCCCGAGGCATCTAAGAAGGTCGCCGTGCCAGCAGGCTCATCAAAATGCCATAACGCCACTGTCTTTGCGTCATTCTTGAACTGGCCGTCTGGCATAAAACCCTTTTTCTCAACATCATAACGTGCAACCCTCGAGATGCGGACCTCATCAATATATCCCGTGAAGGAATCCCAAAACACTTTGGATGGCGGACGACCAGGCACCTCAATTATTTTTCCAAACCCTCCAAGCATGAAGTCCTTTGGACGCAAAGCACGAGGATCAAGATCATGTCCGAGGGGGTGATCTTGTTGTATTGTCTTTACGAAATCATTGACAATCATTGTTGTCTGAGGTCCATTAGACTGATAAACGATATGGTGCCATTGGTTCGGCTCCAGCGGAATCGGGAAAGGGATTCTCCAACCGAGCATTCCCTCAATATAGGCACTCATTAGCAAGATAAAGTCTCCCTTCGGAGGCTCTATATTATGCCCATTAGCCAGATTATTTAGTAGCGGTTGATATTCATCGTTCATGATAGTCAGACGCACCTGTTGATGGAGTATCGTCAATAACGTGTCCTTGTTGTCGGGCGGTGTGGTGGGATATATCCAGGCTTCAACGGTGAATTCGTCTGTCCCTTCCGGTAAAAGCAGCCCGAAGGTTTCAAAATCTAAAACGGCGTAGTCATCAACCCCATCGAGGGCTAAGTAGTTTCCGCCTGCGGGTGAAGGGGGCGGGAGTGCTTTGGCACTCAGCGGAAGGAATATAAGCAAGAGACATGCGAGGCGTTGCCGGTATCTCATTTTTTCTCTCCTTTTCGTAGATAAGTCTGTGAGTTTCATTGTAAATCTCAGTTTTCATTGCCGGATCAGCAACAGTTTCTATTCTCTCTTAGAGACCCCTTTTTTGTCAAAAAACGGGCAGAATCTGAAAAAAGTTGAAAAAAAATAGCGCACATTTAAACGTCTAAAATTGTGCAATTCCAGAGAAATTCAATCGTGGCATAATCTGTCACGTCTCGCTGAAGATGCGGATGGGTCTCACGCCATAACTTCGCCGTGCTTTTCAAAAGTTGTTTCAACTGATGTAGATAGTCCCCCAAAGATGTCGCCTGAATCTGAGCCGCGAGGTGTTTTATCTCTCTAATATGCTGTAACCGTTTGGTTTCACGCCATCGCTGATAAGCGAACGGACCTACAACAACAACCGTCAGAATCAGCGTCAGCAAGATATGTTTTTTCACAACACTCCTTTCTCCCCCATGGGAGTTGTAAACGATTGTTAACGCGAAAGGGATTTTACGATATTCCAATTATGGTTTTCTTTTGAGTTTTCCCCAGCGTGTTGGCAGTTTACCTGTTGCCTCAACGGCCTGAAAACCAGTATCAAAGACGAGAACGTCTGGCAAAAATTCCAATCCTTCTCCAGCCCCGCCGAAAACATAAATCTTGCCGTTGACCGTCACTGCACCAAAAGGGCGTAGGGGCGTGGGCATCGATGGAATATCGCGCCATGTCTCTGTCCGTGGATGATACACATCCACTGTCGCTAAATACTCACGAGGTATTTGTTGCTGAGGGAAACCTCCAATCAGATAAATCTCATCTCTAACAACCGCTGTCGAGAATGAAAATCTGAGGGCTAACATCTCCTTTTTCTTTTCCCATTGATGACTTATTGGGTCATATGCCTCAATGACCGTCAGGGCATGCCGACCCGCGCCTGCGGGTGGCCATCCGCCGATGACATAAAGACGGTTGTTGACGACAGTCACATCTCCTGGGTCGCGGCGAGTCGGCATGTTCGGTGCTTTTCCCCACATATCCGTCGCTGGATTATAGACATCAACCCGTGCCATCGCTACTTCATGTTCCGGACCGACACCCGTTGAACCGCCGACGAGATAGACCCTTCCCGCAACCACACCCAGATCAAAGCTGATACGAGAAACCGGCATATCTTTTTTCTTGATCCATCTATCCGTCTTCGGATTGTATGCCTCTACGTGAACCGTAGTTTTCATATTCCAAATTTTGTTATCTTTGGCACTATACCCGCCAAAGACATAGATAATCCCGTCGACTACCGCAGCTCTCGCACCATGGCGGGGTGTTGGCATGTCTGCGCGTCGCCGCCACGTATTGGTTTGTGTATCATACTCCTCAACGGTTGAAAGTCCAAAGGGTCCGGGAGCTATTGGAGGACGTGCCTTCAGGTCTTCAAAGAGGCTGCCACCGATGAGATAAACTTTATTATCCACAATGGCTGTGGCGAAACCCTCTTTCTCCGTCGGGAGTTGAGTGACGAGTTCCCAATCCGCTCCGGCAAAAGAGGCGATTGACATCCATAAAAGAGTGAAAACAACGCCGCCAATAATGATACCTTTTTTGGAATTAAACACGCTTAACATCAATTATTCCTCCTTGTTTAGTTGTTATTAAGGCCCTATTCTTAGCTTGCTATAGCTATTGGCAGGCAGTTAGTTTCTTTTATCTGCGACATCGCTTGCATCAACACAGACTTTTTGAAGCCTCACAAACTTACCGAAAGTCGAGAACCGCCTGCGAATCATTGTGCTTTGACTGTCAGTGAGGTATCAGTCTTCGCGCCATTTTTACCCGCCAGATGATAGGCACTACCCGATGTGTCTGAGAATTCCTTTGCTCCCTCCGGTTCATCAAAATGCCACAACGCGAGGGTCTTCGCGTCATTCTTGAACTGGCCGTGCGGCGTGAAACCATCTTTCTCGACATCGTAACGAGGAATCGTTGAGATGCGGACCTCATCAATGTATCCTGCAAAAGCACCCCAAAAGTGGTTGTGACTGCTGGAACCAATCTTCTCTCCAAAGCCGCCGAGCGTAAAATCCTTTGGGCGCTCGATGCTTGAGAGATCGTCTGCAAGCATCGTTCCTTGCGGTAAGATGTGTGCGTAATCGTTAACGATTGTTGTTGTCTGATGCCCCTTCGCTTGAAAAACGATGGAATACTAGTTGTAAACGATTGTTAACGCGAAAAGGATTTTACGACATTCTAATTATGGTTTTCTTTTGAGTTTTCCCCAGCGTGTTGGCAGTTTGCCGGTTGCTTCGACGGCGCGAAAACCGGTATCATATACCAGAACGTCTGGAAAAAACTCGAAACCTTCTTTCGCCCCTCCGAAAACATAAATCTTTCCGTTGACCATCGCTGCACCAGAAGGTGAAAGGGGCATCGGCAATGCTGGAATATCGCTCCATGCTTCTTTCTGTGGACTATACACAGCCACAGTCGCTAAAAAACGCCCGTGAGCCAAACCGCCAATCAGATAGATATCCTCCTTAACAACAACCGTCGAGAAAGCCCGTCTGATGTCTAACATTCCATTTTTCTGCCGCCAATGACGGCGCTCCGGGTCATATTCTTCAATAACCGTCAGCAACGGATCCCAACCGATTGGGGGGCCAACCGGTGGCCATCCAGATCCGCCGATGGCATAAATACGATTATTCACAACCGCTACATGGAGATACTCGCGCGCTGTTGGCATTTTTGGGGGACCCTTCGCCCATGTATCCGTGGCAGGATTATAGACATCCACCCGATCCATCCGTCTTTTATCGTCTATACGGAAACCTTCACTTCCACCGAGGAGATAGACTTTTCCAGCGACCGCACCCAGACCAAAGTAGACACGAGATATCGGCATCTCCTTTTTCCGGGTCCATATCCCTGTTGCTGGGTTGTATGCCTCTACGTGAACTGGATATTCCCACTTTCCATCTTTCATACGGACTCCCCCGAAAACATAGATGATCCCGTTAACAACCGAGGCTTGAGCCGCCTCACGTGGCGTTGGCATATCTGTGATTCTCCGCCACGTGTGGTTCTGCGTGTCGAACACCTCAACTGTGGAAAGTCCAACGGGGCCCTTGTCAAAGTTTTCAAAGCTTGTGCCCCCGATGAGATAAATCTTATCCTCTACCACTGCAGTTGCGAAAGCCGTTCTCTTCGTCGAAATCTCAGTGATAACTTTCCATTCCTCACCGGCAAAGGATTCCATTCGCATAAGGAGAAAAATAAAAAAAACGAGAGCCATAACGGGAGCCGTTTTAGAATTGAATAGGCGTGGCATAGGGCATACTGACATGTGTTGTTCGCAGAAAAAAAGGGAAATTGGTAAATCCATGTGCTCTCCTTTAGAGTTTTTCTAATGAGAAAAAAGCCTCGCCATGAACGTGACTTTTGTAGCAGTTATACGATGTGTAACGACCTTTTCGTAAAACTCAGACATCTAAAAGGCTTGTTGCCACCTAAAGCCACTCGGATATATCCGAAATTCGGCAGCGAACCGTGAGAGGTTATAGAAGCGAGAACCTATACAAAAACGACTCTACGTAAATGGATAAACTCTCGCTTATCTTATGCGGAAGCCATTCGATCTATAAACGGCTTACTCTTCTAACAGGGTCCTGAAGTACACCAGTACACCCAATGATGAGTGCTGACCCGCTCAGCACAACAAGTATCTCCCCACGAACACTGATTGCTTAAGTCAGGACAAGGTGTCCGTGGACACGCGTCTGCATCGGGTGTGATCATCAGAGACGCAAGGATTGCGCCTGTTGCGACAGCCCCAGCGACTAAGGCGTTCTTATGCGCAACATGCCCATCTTCTTTGACAAAGAAATCGCTGAGACGCTGTTTCGTCAGTTGTGCTACGTGAGTTTGCATGAGATTTTATCTCCTTCATTTTGTAGTAGAAACGGTAATGTTTTAACCAGAGATGCACAAAACATCTCAAATGTAGCAAACAACACCGCTTCTTAGAATTAGAGGGTTTTCGGTAAAATAATGATGAGATAGAGTGCCCTCATAACACTCTTTTCCCAGACTCGTCCGACATTACCCCGACAGTCCCACAGGCTGGTAAACCGTTGGTGCCGTGGGTAGCTTTCGACGAGGCGACAATTCTGTTTGTGTTGCTGTTAGGTGTGCGTCATCAATAGTTCGTCCGCTTTCAGCAACTGTGTCGTTTCGATACGAGATTTGAACCTTGGCGCGGCTATGGTTCTTGATATCGTATCGAAGCCATCTAATAGAACTTTTCTTAGAGGTATCATTGTGTTTTGACTGCAAGCGGGATGCCGATCTTTGCACCATTTTTACCCGTCAGATGGTGAGCATTCCCCGATGCATCCGAGAATGTCGGCGTTCCGCCTGGCTCATCAAAATGCCACAACGCCACTGTCTTTGCGTCATTCTTGAACTTGCTGTGCGGCGTGAAACCAGTTTTATCGACATCGTAACGAGGAATCGTTGAGATGCGGACCTCATCGATATATCCCGCAAAAGCACCCCAAAAGTGATCGTGACTCCTGGAACCGATTTTCTCTCCAAAACCCCCAAGCGTAAAATCCTTTGGACGCTCTAAGTTTGAGAGATCGTCCGCTAGCGGTGTATTTTGAGGTAAGATGTATGCGTAATCGTTAACGATGGTTGTTGTCTGATGCCCATTCGACTGAAAAGCGATGTGATGCCATTGATTCGGCGAAAGTGTTCTCGCGTGGTGCGGGGTCTCAGCAACCCCTCCCCTCACCATAAAATGTGCTTGAATTCTGAGGAATAAATCTCCTTTCTGCCAATCGAGGGTATCCCTTGCTCCCTCCCATCCGGCGTGAACATCGTTGACAACATCCATCCGCACCTGCTGGCTGAGAATCATTGCGTGTATCTCATCAGCAGGCGGTGTGGTGGGATATATCCACGCTTCAACGGTAAATTCGTCTGTCCCTTCCGGTAACAGCAGCCCGAACGTTTCAAAATCTAAAACGGCATAGTCATCAACTCCGTCAAGGGCTAAATAGTTTCCGCCTGCGGGTGACGGGGGTGGGAGTGCTTTGGCACTCAGCGGCATGAAAACAAGCAAAAAGAGACAGGTAAGGATGTGTCGGTGTCTCATTGAAAAGTCCTTATGAATTAGGTTTTGTCAAATTTAAAATTAGAAAAAAAGACTTTTTTTTCGGAGAAATCCTCATTTTTCAACATTTTCTGCTAAAAAAATGCGAATAAAGGTTGTGCGAGTGCAAAAAAAAGTCAACGTTTGCTCATTTTTTTTAGGTACTTTTTTGAATTATATCATTATTTTTCGTCAGCGGCATCAGTATGCGTGTTTATACTAGATGTGCTGCATTCCGGCACTCCACAATCCGTTTTTTGGGGTTATTGCAGCATCGCTACGAGCGTATCCACTTCAGTGGTGGGTACTTGGCAGGCATAATTTTCGCATACATAAGCGGTTGCTCTGTTATCAATCTGAGTTTTGTCTGCGAGAATTGGCAAAGTGGATTCTCTTGTGGGTTCAATCAAAGCGACAATTTTGTTAGGCAGATACTGCCCATGTAATGCCGCTAACATTGCGTTGGTCGCTGTGTCTGCTTTTTGTCCGACAATCGCGATTTCCTTAGGTGTTGACAGCAGGAAAGCGAGTTCACAGAGGAGTTGTCCGGAGCCTGAGGGCATCGCCTCCATTTGATGGTAGTAGAGTTTCAACGTCTCAACCGCTCGATCGTGGAATTCCGGATTGTCAAGGTATTTGGCAAGCCTTAGGAGACTATGGATCGCCATGGAAGCGCCAGAGGGGGTTGCGCCGTCGTATGCAGATTTGGAGTGGACGATAAGGGGTTCGTGTGCTTTGCCTATGAAAAAAAAGCCTCCGCTGGTTTCGTCTGCGAATTGTTCAATCATGATATGTGCGAGTCTTTCCGCCTCCGTGAGCCAGCGTGGTTCAAAGCTCGCTTCGTAAAGCGCGATTAAGCCTGCGATAAAGTAGGAATAGTCTTCAAGGTAGGCGTTGAGGTGGCTTTTACCGGTGCGATGGGTGCGCCAGAGGAGTCCATTCTCTTGTGAAAGCGTAGTTAAGATAAACTCGGCAGATTTTTGGCATGCTTTAAGGTATTCAGGCTTGCCTGTCAATTGGTATCCCATCGCCATACCGCGGAGCATGAGGCCGTTCCAGCTCGTTAAGATTTTGTCGTCTAGTCCGGGTTTAATCCGTTTTTCACGTGCTGCGAACAACTTCTGTTTTCCGTCTGCGAGGATTGCTTCGAGTTCACTTAATTCCATCTGCAGTTTTCGGGCAAAGATGTCCGGTGGCGTTTGGACGTGGAGGATGTTTTCACCCTCAAAATTCCCGTGCGGTGTGATATCGTAAAATTCACAGAAGATTTCGGCATTTTTCTCGTGGGTGATGTCTTCTACTTCCGTGGGTTCCCAGACAAAAAACTTGCCTTCCACCCCTTCGCTATCGGCATCTTGCGTGGAATAAAAGCCGCCGTTCTCTGTGTCGTACATCTCACGGAGTACATAGTCCAGCGTCTCCGTTGCGATGTGGCGATAGAAAAGTTTTTTGGTAGCTTGGTATGCCTCAAAATAGGCGATGACGAGCTGTGCGTTGTCATACAACATTTTTTCAAAGTGTGGCACGAGCCAGTGTGCATCGGTAGAGTATCTGTGGAAGCCCCCTCCGAGCTGATCGTATATACCCCCCCGTGCCATTTTTTCCAAGGTCAATTCAACCATTTCCAAGGCGTTGGGGTTGCTGCTATGGTGCCAATAGCGGAGGAGAAAAGGCAGTCCCATACTGGGTGGAAATTTGGGGGCGGTTCCGAAGCCGCCGTATTGGGGGTCGAATTGAGAGCGGTAATGTTGAAAGGCATTCTCCATTAGCTCCTCAGTGAGTTGCTGCTCGTGCGAATCAACGATTTGACTCATCTGGTTCAGATGTGTTGTAATCTGGTTGGCTTGTTCGAGTACCTTTTGATTTTGTTCGCGGTACGCCTCAGCAACGGCGTGCATCACCTTGGGGAAGCCGGGTCTTCCGTACCGGTCTGTAGGTGGATAGTAGGTACCGCCGTAAAAAGGCTGGAGCTCAGGTGTGAGGAAAACAGTCATCGGCCAGCCGCCGCTGCGTGTCATGACTTGAACAGCGGTCATGTAGATTTCATCTAAGTCTGGTCGTTCCTCCCGATCGACTTTAATGTTGACGAAGAGTTCGTTCATAACTTGTGCGATCTCTTCATTTTCAAAGGATTCGCGTTCCATAACGTGGCACCAGTGGCATGCGGAGTAGCCGATGCTCAGGAGTATGGGCTTGTCCTCTTGCTTGGCGTGCGCTAACGCCTCTTCGCCCCACGGGTACCAGTCAACCGGATTGTGTGCGTGCTGGAGGAGGTATGGGCTTGTTTCGTGAATAAGTCTATTGGTGTATTTGGCGGTATCGTTCATCTTTTTTCTCCAGCTTTGTGATGTGAATGGGCGGATCTGGAAGTCCGCCCGACGAAAAGCGTAGTGAAAGGTAGCGCTACGGGGATTCGAACCCCGGTTTGATGGCTGAGAACCATCTGTCCTGACCCCTAGACGATAGCGCCTTAGTGAAGCAGTGGCTGCCCGGGAAGGACTCGAACCTTCACTACATGGTCCAGAGCCATGCGTCCTACCATTAGACGACCGGGCATTGCCTATAGTATTAAGTATACCCTAATTACTGCGATTTGTCAATTTTTTTATGAAGGCGATGCTTCTAAATTGAAATGACAACTATGGCTGCCGGAACAACAGCCCATTAAAATAGACTCTCGATCCATGTAAGATAACCCATCCGTTAACCTATACCGATTACGAGAAATACGCGTAATATGAAGGCAATGATCGGGAATGGACTGGAGGTGATTAATTCAAGCATAGTTTTCCGTTGCTTACGCTACTGCAGCGTGATGTTCGAGAAGGTATAGAAAATATTCACAAACCCGATGAAAAGCGTTGGCACGACAAAGACGCTCAATAGGGCAAAGGTGCCTGTAGAGAAGGCAACATCCTCCGTCTCCTCTGCGGTTTCAAGATACATCGCCTTCACAATGCGTGCGTAGTAATAGAGAGAGACGACGCTGTTCACCAATCCAACAAAGGCGAGCCAGTACAAGCCTTTGTCGATGACGGCGGCGAACAGTAACCATTTTCCAAAGAAGCCGGCGAACGGGGGGATGCCAGTGAGTGAGAAGAGGAAAATCGCCATTGCCCCGGCGACTAACGGGGCACGTGCCGAGAGCCCGCGATACCCATCAATCATTTCGCTTCCGACTTCGTTGGCGATGAGGACGACAACGTAGAATGCCCCTAAGTTCATAAATAGATAGACGACGAGGTAGAAGAGAATGGCACCGATTCCCTCAGACGTGAGCAACACACCACCCATGAGGAGGTAACCGCCGTGCGCGATGCTTGAGTAGGCAAGCAGACGTTTGACATTCTGCTGGGGGAGCGCAGCGAGATTACCGACAGTCATCGTGAGTGCAGAGACAACCGCTAACATCAACGTCCAGTCAACGGATTGCATGACGGCTGAATTGCTAAAACCGGAATAGAAGAAACGAATGAATAGGGCGAACCCAGCCGACTTTGAGGCGACAGATAAGAACGCTGTTATCGGAATCGGCGCGCCCTCATAAACATCAGGTGACCACATATGGAAAGGCACCGAGGCAATCTTATAGCCTACACCCGCCAGGATAAACGTGATTGAAATTAGCACGGCAAGCGGATAGACCTCGCCGGAACTGAACATTTCGGTCAGACGTTGACTGATTTGTCCAAGGTCGCCGGTGCCAGTCATGCCAAATATGAGAGAGAGCCCGAATAGCATTGTTCCAGACGCAACAGCGCCATACGTAATGTATTTGAACGCTGCTTCACTTGAACGCGGGCTGTGTGTCAAGAATCCAGCGAGGATATAAGAGGTTAGACTGACTGTTTCCAAGGAGATAAATATCATCAATAGGTTCGTTGATGATGCCATGAGGAACATGCCGAGTGTTACAGCTAATAAGAGGGCATAGTATTCGCCTTTGAGTCGGGCATCGAGTTCTTCAGAGCATAGGGAAAAGAGGATTGTCGCCGCTGTTGCAAGAAGAAGGATAATTTTGAAGAAGGTAGCGAACCCATCGAGGCGAATCATTCCCAGGAATAGGGATACGGATTCGTTTGTTCCGAGAGATACATGCGTGATGAGGACAGCCCCTAGGACACAACCAACCCCTATTAACGAGAGGTATGCAACAGCACTACTCTCACTATTTCTTACCACCAAATCGAGGATGATAACGGCGGCGGCGAATACGACCAAAAGTATTTCCGGGCTAAAATAGAGTAGGCTATCAATGTTATTTAATTGCACACCGTCCTCCTATAGGTTCGCCAATTTCTCAACAGCCCCGACCAGCTCCTCAACATATTTGTTGAACATATCAATGGCGAAGTTGGGCCAAACGCCGAGGACGATGGTTAAGATTCCGAGCGGCAGGAGTGTTAGAATTTCGCGTGGGTTGATTTCTGACAGGGATTCATATTTTGGATTGAGTTGTCCTAAGAAAACGCGTTGGAGTGTCCAGAGGAAGTATGCTGCGCCGACAACGATGCCGATGGTTGACAAGACAGTCAACATCTTAAATTTGTCGTAAGCGCCGAGGAGGGAGAGCGCCTCACCAACGAATCCACTCAGACCGGGCAGTCCTAAAGATGCCATAAAGGCGAGCGTTGTGATGCCGGTATAGATGGGGACTCGGCTGCCTAATCCACCGAACCCATTAATTTCGCGGTGGTGTGCTCTATCGTAGAGGACACCGACGAGCAGGAAGAGCATTGCACTGATCACACCGTGGTTAAACATCTGAAGAATGGCACCTGTCACGCCGCTCTCATTTCGTGCTGCTAACCCCAAGATAACGAAACCCATGTGCCCGATACTAGAATACGCGACGAGTTTCTTAAAATCGGTTTGCGCTAATGCACAGAAAGAGCCGTAGACGATATTAATGAATCCCAGGAGTGCCAAACTGTTGCCCCAAGTGCCTTGTCCGTTACAGAAAAAGTCCATGCCTTGCGGGAACATTTCCATGTTAACGCGGACGAGCCCGTAGGTTCCCATCTTCAAGAGGATGCCGGCAAGGATGACGCTGATGGCTGTAGGTGCCTCAACGTGTGCATCGGGTAGCCAAGTATGAAAGGGGAAAATTGGCACTTTGACAGCAAACCCAATAAAAAAACCAATGAACACCCAGATCTGGAAACTCAAATCGGCGAGGGCGTGTCCGGGAGTGGCTGCCAATGTAATGAGCGTTGGGATGTCGAACGTACGTGCCCCTGGTGCACCACTCTTAAGGTATACTGCTATCATTGCAACCAGCATCAACACACTGCCGAAGAGGGTATAGAGGAAGAATTTGATGGCGGCGTATTCGCGGCGCGGACCGCCCCACACGCCGATGAGAAAATACATGGGCAGCAGTGTCAGTTCAAAGAATACATAAAACAAGAAGAGATCTAAGGAGGCGAAAAAGCCTAACATTCCGGTTTCCAATAGGAGAAAGAGGGCCATATACGCCTTAATGCCTTTTTCTATGTTTCGCCATGATGCTAGGACACAAATTGGACCTAAGAGCGCAGTGAGGAGCAGCAGCGTTACGCTGAGCCCGTCAATGCCGACGTGATAACGGATGTTAAATGCCTGGATCCAAGGGGCATCCATCTCGTACTGTGTTCCCGACATGCCGCGGTCGTAGTCTATAAATAGAAATACAGCGATGAAGAGCGGAACGAGTGTAAACATCAGCGTCACCCGTTTTACCAACTCATCCGACCCTCGTGGAAGAAGTAGAACAGCGAGCATCCCGAGCAACGGGACAAAAATCATTAGGGACAATAACATTTTTTTTGTCTTTCCTTTCGGTTAAACAAAGGAGATTTGGAGTTTAATATTCCGTTTTTAAAGTCATTTGCCGGTTTGGCAAGTTTTAGTTTCGTCAAAAACCGTGGTAAAACTCTTACAGCGCCCGAAAGACTAAAATTAACACAACAATACCAGCGAGGACAACGATTAGATAGGTTTGAATCGCCCCGGTCTGGATGCGTCGAATTCTGCCTCCGACTGCCCAGGTGACTTGTGCGATACGATTGACGATGCCATCAACGACGCGGTTGTCAAAAAAGCCGGTGAAGGCAGCGAGGATATCACGCGTGACAAGCCCAACGCCGTTAACGATGCCATCAACAATACTTCCATCAAATTGTGCAAAGAGCCGTGACTTCCATACTGTCAGGGCGACGAGTACGCCGTCATAAAATTCGTCAAAGTAGTATTTATTCCAGAATAGGTTGTAGACGGGGCGGAAGGTGTTCGCCACCGTCTCAGCGGAAAGCCGTTGTTTCTGATAAAATAGCCACGACAGGAATATGCCTAACGCAGCAACACAGATAGAGAGTACCATCGCGATAGTGTGTGCAGGACTATGTCCGTGATGTGCGTTGTCTGCGTGTGTGTCATGCGCGCCTTCTTCCTCAGCTGCAACGGCTTCAGAGATACCGAAGAACGCGAATGTTCCTTTGGTATTATTTTCATGAGTCGGGATTCGGTGTAAGTGCGCATGAGCAGGCTGATGCAGATGCGGCTGCGGCGGTACTTTCACATAATCGGCGTTAAACCATAATGTATTGACAACAGGAAAACTGAGCAACGCTAAGACGATAAGCGGTACGGTCATCGTCTTTGGGGATTCATGCGCCATATCGTGCATTTGTTGATTGCGTGGCTCCCCGAAAAATGTCATAAAGATCAGGCGAAACATATAGAAGGCAGTAATACCCGCTGCAAAAAGTGCGATACCGAATAGAATATAGTGATGGACAGAGTTCCATGCCATCGCGCGGTCCAGTACCCCACCTAAGATTGCGTCCTTGCTCCAAAACCCGGAGAAGAGAAACGGCACCCCAGAGATAGACAGTGTAGCGATGAGCATTGTGACGAAAGTAATCGGCATTTTATGCCGAAGTCCCCCCATATTACGCATATCTTGATCTGGTGGGATGTCGGCACCGTGTTCATAGGCGAGTTCATGGTTGTTGTGCTCGTGCGTATCCCGGTGTTCGTGTGCTGACTCGTTGTGTGCATGTTCATGTTCATGATTATGGTTGTGGGCGTGCATCGCGTGGAAGGCATGAATGACGCTACCGGAACCGAGGAACAACAGTGCCTTGAAAAACGCGTGCGTTGTGAGGTGGAATAGCCCAGCTACATAACTTCCTACGCCAATTCCGAGCATCATGTACCCGAGTTGGCTAATAGTAGAATATGCCAAGACCCGCTTAATGTCAAAACGGACGATGGCGATAGTCGCTGCGATGAGTGCTGTAATGCCACCTATATAAGCAATCACAAGAGACGATGTTTCTGTTAAAATCGGGAACATCCGTGCGGTGAGGTATACCCCCGCTGCTACCATCGTTGCGGCATGAATGAGGGCACTTACCGGTGTGGGACCCTCCATTGCATCAGGGAGCCAGGTGTGCAGTGGTACCTGGGCAGATTTCCCGATTGCGCCACAAAAAATTAGCACGCCTGCGATTGAAAGCCACACCATATCTGCAGTGGTTAGTTGAGTCGCCGCGAGTCCGAAAATCCCGTTATCGCCATGGAGTGCAAGCGTGTTGAATTTGGTAAACAGCATCATCATGCCGATGAACATGCCGATGTCCCCTACGCGCGTAGTCAAGAACGCTTTTTTACATGCATTCGCTGCAGAGTCTTTCTCAAACCAGAAACCGATGAGCAGATATGAACAGAGCCCGACTAACTCCCAACCGATATAGATGCCGAGCAGGTTGTCAGAAACGACTAAAAAGAGCATCGAAAACGAGAAGAGAGAGAGATAAGCGAAAAATCGTGGGTATCTCGGATCACCGTGCATATAGCCCATTGAGAAAATATGCACGAGACTACTCACGAGCGTCACAACAATCAACATGATTGCCGTGACACTGTCAAAATAGAATCCCATAGAAAAGTTAACCTGCCCGATGGAAATCCATTCGACGGTGTGCGCTTCAGGTTCCGGAATTACCTGTTGCCAAAGTAGTAGTGAACAGACAAGCGCGATGAGCATTGCTGCTGTAGAGATATAGTCTTGTCGAGGTACACGCCGTTTTGCGAGTGACATGAGTCCGAAGATAGCAAAAGCGGCGAGTGGACAGAGTAAGAGAATGCTAATTAGCGGGACAGTCATAACGTTCCTTTAACCTTTAACCTTTTAAGGTATCCACTTCATCAGGGCGAATGCTACCGAATTCGCGATAGATAGCGAGAATAATCGCGAGGAAGACCGCGGCTTCTGCGGCGGCGAGAACAATACCGAAAATAGCGATTATCTGTCCATCAATGTTTTCAGGCGGCGTAGCAAAGCGCGAAAACGCAGCAAAGTTAAGATTACACGAATTGAGAATGAGCTCGATGCCCATCAAAATGCTGATGGCGTTCCGGCGCGTCAGCACAGCGAAAATGCCGAGCGTAAACAGAATCGCACTGATTACCAAATAGTGTTGTAGAGTCATTTTTTTTTCGTATGGTTCCGTGTCTTTTTACCGTGGCCTTTGCCTCTGTAGGGTTGCCGAACTACTCGTCCCGCACCTCTTTTCTCGAAATCAGGGCTGCGCCAATTAAAGCCACTAACAGCAGTACTGATACCACTTCAAAGGGGAGCAGGAACTGCCCATTCAAAATTGATTCACCGATGCGTTCGGTTGTCGGTTCAAGTTGGGTCCCGTCGTCAGCGAGGTTCTTCCATTGCGGGGTTTTGGCAATGATAGTCAGGAGCAGCATGAGCAGTGCTAAAGCGACGCCGGCCCCTAACCAGAGTTGTCCACGTTCAATGTGGATGCGCATCTCTAAGCGGCCACTCGTCATCATCACCCCGAATAGGATAAGGACAAGAATGCCGCCGACGTAGACAATCACCTGCGTTGCCGCGAGGAAATCTGCTTGTAAAAAGACGTAAAGCCCGGCGACACCAAAAAGCGTCACCATCAACGAAAACGCTGCGTGGACGATGTTCCGCACCGTTACCACAACGAGTGCCGATGCAATAGTTAACAGCGCGAAACCGTAAAAAATCAACGTTTTAAGTGTAAATTCCATCTATCAAACTAACCTTTTGTCATTCTAATCCTTGGATGACAGAAAACAAATTTTCGGTATAACCGGCCGGAGTGTTTCTGGCGAGAGGGCACTTAGGACTTCACCGCCAATTCGTCTAATCGCTTTAAGCACCAAATTTCCTCTAACCTGCTGCTGCTGTGTCTGCTCCATTGTCCTTATCGTACATCTCTTGCTTGGCAAACTGAAAGATTAAATCTGACCGGTCAAATTTAGAGTACTCAATACCTTCGAGAGAATCCTTCATGGTGAGGCACTCTGTCGGGCAAACCTCTGTGCAGAGGCCACAATACATGCAGAGGGACATGTCGATATCAAACTGATCGAGGTAGAAAACGACAGGATTCCTTCTGACAAGCCGTGTGACTTCTTCGCTTGGAACCGTCTGTGTACGGTTATCATCCGGCGATGTCTCAAACCGGTCTGCCACAATTTGCAATCCGTGGCGAGAGGTGACGTTTGTCACCGTTAAAGGCTGCCCCGGGATGACTTTTTCATCTCCTTCAACAATCCCGATGATTTCACGTCCGTCCTTTAGGTGCACGACGTTCAGACTATCCCACAAGCGCTGACCTTTGGGGAGTTTGGTGCCGGTAATGGTAATGCAATCGACGGGACAGATCATCTCGCATTTTTTACAGCCGATGCAATCTTCTATTCTATTGTAGAGCTGCCCGCGGTATCCTTTAGGAATTTCTCGGACGTTCTGCTTTTTTTCATAGTCGTGTTCGTACGGGTATTGATGCGTGACGTTCGGTTCAAAGAATTGCCGGATTGTCACCCGCATCCCGACGAGCACCGTCCAAACGCCTCTGTAGATGTTGCGTAAATATTTATCCATGTCGTATTTTCCTCCTTTTAAACGGGACTCGTTTGCGGTTTCGGTGCGAGAATTTTCCCTATAATTACGTACGCTTGGACGAGCCCAACTGCTATAATCGCGATACTGATGCCGGTGCTGAGTGGTGTATCCTTTTCAAAGATGAGTCCCCAGATGCCGGTGCCTAAGATGTTAAAGAAAGCGAGGGGGATGAAGTATTTCCAACACAGATTCATCAGTTGATCTACGCGGAGGCGCGGGAGTGTCCATCGCAGCCACATCATGAGGAAGACTAGCCCTAACGTTTTGATGACAAAGCCGGGCAATCCGCCAAGCAGATTGAATCCGCTGCCAAGCAGGGCGAATTCTGGCAAGACACCTTCCCAACCACCGAGGAAGAGGGTTACAGCGATTGCACTCACGGCGAACATGTTGGCGTATTCAGCGATGAAGAAAAGCGCAAATCGCATGCCGCTGTATTCGGTGTGAAACCCGGCGACGATTTCGGATTCCGCTTCCGGTAAATCAAAAGGGGTTCGGTTGACTTCAGCGATCGAGGAAATAAAGAAGATAAAGAATGCGATAAACGTGAAAGGTGTACGGAAGATGAGCCAATCCGAGATGCCCCCGGATTGGTTTGCTACAATTTCCTGCATATTCAAACTTTCAACGAGCATGACGACGGTAAGGATAGAGAGTCCGAGTGGAATTTCATAACTGACGATTTGCGCTGCCGAACGTAAAGAACCTAAAAGCGACCATTTGCTGTTAGAAGACCAGCCTGCCATGATAACGCCCATAACAATCACGGAGGATATCGCCATGATATAGAAGATACCGATATTAAATTCGCTGACGAGGATGTTTTCTCCAAACGGAATCGCTGCAAAAACTGCAAAGGAACAGGCGAAAATGATATAAGGTGCAAGCAGAAAGAGGAGTTTATCGCCTTGGGGCGGAATATAATCCTCTTTGAAGAGGAGTTTCACGCCATCTGCCAACGTTTGGAGGAGCCCCCAGGGTCCGACTCGCATCGGTCCGGTTCTGTTCTGAAATCGAGCAGCGACTTTCCGCTCTGCAAGGACTAAAACCAGTGGCAGCAGCGGCACAATCGCGACGAAAATACCGGCACACCCAAACATAACGAGTACTGAACCGAGTTCCCCAGAAAAAAGTTCGGCGGCCCCCGGCAGTAAGGGAACTATGACATTCTGGATAAACCTTTCCGCCCAGTTTCCACTGGTGGGTTCCTGTACAAAGAAACTATTGGGGAAAATATCTGGCATCTAATCTCCTTATCATTTTGTCTACATTCATGAGACCTGTCAAGGCAGTAACAAGCGAGCTCTACTAACTTACCGGTCAACTTCTCCCATTACAATATCAATACTGCCAATAATTGCAATAATGTCTGCCACCATAAGCCCGTGGCTCAGTTCTCGTAGTGCACTCAAAGCACTGAAGCAGGGCGAACGTCCTTTGACGCGGACCGGCTTGGGGGTTCCATCACTAATAATATAGAAGCCGAGTTCTCCACGTGGTGCTTCACTACGGAAATAGATTTCGCCTTTCGGCGGCCGTACAGCCTTTAAATTTGCCATGACTGGGCCGTCAGGGAGTCCTTCTGCCAAAATCTGCCGGACAATCCGTACCGACTCTTTCATCTCGTCCATCCGGATCTTGTAACGGCTCCAACAATCCCCTACCGTAGCCCCCAATTCCGGGATATCCTTTGCGACCGGGACATCAAATTCAAACCGGTCGTAGATGGAGTAAGGTTCATCTCGCCGTAAGTCCCAATCAACGCCTGAGCCACGAAGATTCGGTCCGGTTGCCCCGTAGCTGAGTGCCATTTCAGCAGACATAACAGCTACGCCTGTTGTACGTTGACTGAAGATGCTATTTTTGGTTAGGAGCTCGTTGTACTCGTCAATCATCGGTTCGAAATAGTCAAGAAAACGTTCGATCTCGTCTAAAAAGTTCTGTTCGAAGAGTGAGCCGGGTTCCATGGGAATGATTTCGGAGACACCGCCGATCCGGATGTAGTTATAGGTGAGGCGTGCGCCGCACACTTTTTCAAAAAGGAGAAGCAACCGTTCCCTGTCACGGAAGGCGTAGAGAAAGGGGGTAAAAGCGCCAATATCCATGCCGTATGTCCCGAATGAAAGGAGGTGACTGGCGATGCGATTCAACTCACAGATCAGTACCCGGAGGTATTCTGCGCGCTCCGGTATTCTGAAATTCTTGCTGGAGTCTGCTTGCAACAGTTTCTCGACAGCGAGGCAGAACCCCCAATTCTGGTTCATCGCCGCGACGTAATCCATCCGGTCAGTGAAAGGAATAATTTGTGGGTAGGAGAGGTTCTCCGAATGTTTCTCAAAACAGCGGTGGAGGTATCCGATGTGCGGAATGGCCTCACGCACCACTTCGCCTTCCAATTTCAACTCAAGGCGCAAAACACCGTGCGTGCTTGGGTGCTGAGGGCCCATGTTCACCACCATCTCATCGGCGAACGGTTTGAGTTCAATAATCTTGCTTTCTGTTCCGTTTGTGGTTTCCATAGTATCGCGCTGAGTACTCGTTCCTAATTATTAACGCGGGTATATCTGATATAATTATGATACCATTTTTGCAAGCAGATGTCAAATTTTAAGCACTTTTCCTCGGTAAACGGCGTGAAAACAGTATGTCTTTTAAGATAGGTACATAGGTCCGAATAACAAAACCAGGACAGCAGAGCGGATAGCTCGATTTCCTCATATCAAAAAATACTACATTAACGCGTCTTCGACAACTTCAGGGAGCTCCACGGTACTCGGGTCGACATCAATAGGGTATTCAGTCCCATAAGCCTCAACGAGTTCATCAAAAGTGACGTTATCTACGCGCTCCAGATCGTCACCGGGGTAGACAAGCCAGGCACCATAACAGCCATCACAACTGACAAGGTCGGCGTTGTCTTGTTAGATCGGGAACTGCGTGAGCGGGTTATTGCAATCTGGACAAGGTAACATTATAGATTCTCCTTTAGTTAACCAGCAGCCGGTGCGAAGGTTTCAGGATTCTCAGCGGCTGCATCGTAATCGTCAATCAATTTCGTAATGCTCGGATTTTCGCCACAGAGTGGGCAATTTTTGTCGCGCTGAGTTTGCACCTCACGGTACGTCATACTGAGAGCTTCGTACAGTATCAATCTACCGATGAGCGGTTCGCCGATGCCGATAATATACTTAATGGCTTCGGTTGCCATCATGACACCAATTACGCCTGGGAGCACGCCCAGTACACCTGCTTCACTTCAGCTAGGTACCATACCCGGCGGTGGCGGGGTGGGGAACATGCACCGGTAGCAGGGCCCCTCGTGCGGTTTAAAGAGAGAGACTTGCCCCTCAAATTGGAAGATACTGCCGTGGACGATGGGCTTATTCATCAATACCGCTGCGTCGTTGACGAGATAGCGCGTAGCGAAATTATCACAGCCGTCAACAATTAGGTCGTACTCTGCAAAAATCTCCTCTACGTTATCTGCTGTTAGCCGGAGGTTATACGGTTTAATGTCTACATCCGGGTTGAGGGATTTGATAGTGGTTGTTGCGGACTGTACCTTCGGTGTCCCGACTGCCTCGGTGCGGTGGAGGATCTGGCGTTGCAGGTTACTCAGCTCGACAACATCAGAGTCAATGACACCGAGGTGCCCCACGCCCGCTGCCCCAAGGTAAACACCGGCTGGCGAACCTAAGCCGCCTGCACCCACGAGCAACACTTTGGCATCAAGTAGTTTGGATTGCCCTCTTTCGCCGACTTCAGTCAACATAAAGTGCCGGCTGTACCGGTCGAGTTGTTCGTTACTCATCGGTTTGTCTTGTGCTGTTGGGTACCCGGCGGCCATCCAGTCTCTATAGCCACCTGCCATTGAGACGGTGTCGGTATATCCCATTTCACGCAGTGCCTTTGCGGCAAGAAGAGAGCGCAGGCCTGCGGCGCAATAGACAACGACTTTCTGCTCCCGGTCTGGAATATAGTTCTCAACAGAAAATTCGAGCATGCCGCGGGTGACGTGGACGGCCTCAGGGATATATCCGGCACGATATTCATCTTCATCACGGACATCCAGCAGCACGAAATCGCCACCGGCATCCTGATCCGATTTCACGTCAGCGACGGACACTTCTGGGATTTCTGTTTTTGCCTCTTCAACGATTTGCCTATAGGACTTCATAATATCTTCTCCAAAGTGTCAGGGTTATCACAATTTTTCGTCGATGGGAGTGCTCAGGACTATCTAGCATGAACGTTCTGGTTCATATCTCGTTCAATTTCTTTTTGCATTTCCTTTAAAATTATATCACAAGTTGGTGTTATTGTCAACCGTTTTTTTTTAGGCGCGGTTTGCAGGTTTACCTAATTATGGTGAAAGAGATAATGATTCGGACACTTCTTACCGCTTTGTTGACAAGTTGATGAAATAACTCTGAATGTGTTGACAATGTGTTTGTGAATGTGGTAAACTTTGATTAAGATAGGCTTGCAGGTTATGCCTAAAGCGGGTAAAAGTTGTACTGCCATTCATGACAAGCATAGCAACCGTCGCCTCGCAAATCATGTGAAAAAATCCTCAAGAAATAAGGAACTTAGCAATGTTAACTATAAATCCTTTTCACCAATCAGGTCAGTGGTATCGTGGGAACACGCATGCACATAGCACGGAGTCGGATGGCAAACTTTCTGTCGCGGATCGGTTTGCGGCGTATCGTGATGAGGGGTACGATTTCCTAGTGCTGACAGATCACCGGAAGGTGAACGATGTCCATAGGTACAGTACCTCGGATTTTTTGGCAATATCAGGCAGCGAAGTGCATCCGTCAAATCCGTATGGTGGTGCGACGTACCACATTGTGGCGATTAATATCCATGAGCCCGTCAATTGTGGGAAGATGCACCCGAACGCCGTGCTTGACGATATTAAGGGACAAGGCGGCGAAGCCGTATTATGCCATCCGTACTGGTGTGGGCATACAATTACAGATTATCTACCTTTGCAAGGCTATTTCGCTGTTGAGGTTTACAACGATACATGTATGGGGATTGGAAAGGGCTTCTCTGAGCAAGCGTGGGATGACCTTTTAGATAGAGGAGGTCCGGTGTTCGGTATCGCTTCTGACGATGCACACGGTGTAGAACATGACTGCTTCCACGGTTGGATTATGGTGAAAGCGAGGTCCCTTACGCTTGAGAGTATTATGGCAGCGTTGCGTTCGGGTGCTTTTTATTCGACGCTGGGTCCAGAAATCAAGGATATAAGCGTTGCTGGAAATGAGGTAAATGTTAAATGCTCTCCTGCGCAATCAATTGTTTTCAAGGCGGAGTGCAGCCGGGGCAGGCGCATTCTCGCTCCCGAAGGGGAGCTGTTGACAGGAGCCGCTTATCAGGTTCCTGAAAACACAAAATACGTTCGCATTGAAGTGACGGATGAGGCCGGTAAAAAGGCGTGGTCGAATCCGTTCTTTTTTTAAGATATTCAGTGGATGCCCGACGGAAAAGATGAAAAAAATTTTCGTATGTCAAACAGGCGGGTGGATAGGCGACATGGTGCTGCTGACCCCGGCGTTGCGTGCCTTGAAAGAGGCATATCCGGCATCACACGTGACACTGTGGTTACGCCCTCGTGTGGCAGATTTGATGAAAGCGCATCCCTACATTGACGCGTGCCTTGTTGATACCAAAACCGAGGATGGCGGTGGCCAGAAATCTTCTTTTTCAATGCTGCAATTGGTGAGGCAGGTTCGCGAACAGGCGTTTGAGCTTGCCGTTGTGTTGCATCCCACTTCACTCCGGAATGCGCTAGTCCCTTTTCTCGCTCGCGTACCAGTACGCGTTGGGACTAACGTCAACTGGCGCGGTCCCTTCTTAACTGCCTCTTGTGTTGATAACACCGATGTGCATGAGGTCCACCGATACCTGCGAGTAGTCCGGTTACTCGGGATAGATACGTCTCCGATAATAGGGGCCCCCGGTCCTGTGGATATGGGTTTACAGTTTTGGCATACAGATGCGGATAAGCAATCGGTTCAACAACTCCTACAAGCAGAAGGCGTTTCCTCTCGTCAGCCGCTTATCGGTATCAATCTAGGTACAACATGGAAAACGAAGCAGTGGCCCATAGAGAATTTCGCGGTAGTTATCCAACAGATTGTACAGCTTGAGCCTCATATAAGAATTGTTCTAACCGGTGCGTCGGCAGAACGTGAAATGGCAAAGGCATTGTATCGCGTGGTTTGTCAAGATAGCTCTCAGTCTGTTAGAAAAGCGTATTCACCTGGCACCTCGAGAATAATTGATCTTGTGGGGCAAACGACAATACTACAATTGGGTGCGCTGATTGAACGTTTCGCTGTATACGTGACGTGTGACAGCGGCCCGATGCACATTGCGGCGGCAGTTGCTACTCCGACGGTGTCGCTGTTCGGTCCCACGTCCCCGACACGCCACAGCCCCTTCGGTAATGGGCATACTGTTCTGGAGAAACCGCTTGCTTGCCGTCCATGCTACAAACGAGCGTGTCGTCGTCAAGATTCACCGTATATGTGCATGACAGCGATTGAACCAAAAGAAGTACTCACAGCACTTCAGACAAATAGATGAAGTAGTTGGCGAAAATGTCTTTGACGAGTTGGCCTCGATAACGTCCATGCTACATTCGCCTTATCACTTTCTACGAGAAAATAGGGAGGAGCGATGAAAAACATCCGCGCGCTGATATTTGATTTCGGTGGGACTTTAGATGGAAACGGTATCCACTGGCTGGAACGAACGTATGGATTTATCCATCAACGGCATCCTGAGATTACGCGAGCGGCGTTTGAAAAAGCGGATAAAGCCGCCGTGACAGCATTTGCGTTAGACGGCGTTTCAGCGGTTAACCCGAAGTACCAAAGCGGTTCCATGGTGCCTGTTGGGGTAGCCAAGGACGGTGCTGCTGCGCGTTGTACGTTAAGAGAGACATCGGACGCGATTTCGACGGGGATTTATCAACGACTGGAATTGAGTCAGCAATTGAAAGATGAATATGTTGAATGGTTCTGTCAAGACGTTGCTGCGAATCTTGAGAAAAATCGGCGGTGGCTGGAAGAACTCCATGGCATGTATCAGCTGGCTGTCATCAGCAATAATTTTGGAAATACACGTGGTTGGTGTGATGAATATGGCCTGTCGCCCTTACTTGATGTGATTGTCGATTCCACCGTCTTCGGTGTTGCGAAACCCGATGTTCGTATCTTTCAGTTTGCTTTGTCGGAATTAGGTATTTCACCGGCAGAGGCGGTGTATGTGGGCGATAGTTACGGTCCGGATATGGTGGGTGGCAAGGGAGCAGGTATGTGGACAGCGTGGCTTGTTGGTAATGAGATAAAGGCGTGTCCGGACCCAAATATCGTGGATGTACGGTTGCACTATCTGCACGAATTGATGGAATATGTCAATTCGTAGATGTAGCTGCCCCCATTGATTTCCGTTTATGTTTTTGTGTTAAGGTAAAGTGGGGCACGGGCGAATCTGTGTACGCCTTCGCACCCCACTGTAAGGCGGATCTGCGGATCCGCTTGTAATACGGGTTACGCGAGAAAATCACATTTCACGATGGAGCCCGACGACTTTGCCGATTATTTGGATATCACTTATATTAACGATGCTCGGTTCATGTGAAGGATTCTCGGGTACCAGCCGGATTTGTTCGCCGTCGACGAAGAAACGTTTAACGGTTGCTTCATCTTCAATCAGTGCGACGATAATATCCCCCGGGTCTGCGTCAGCCTGTTTTTTGACGATAACAAAGTCGCCCTCGAGAATGCCCACGCCGATCATGCTGTTACCGATAATGCGGAGAGCGAAGCAATCCTTGTTATTTACCATGTCTGCTGGAACAGGAAGGGTGCCTTCAAGATTTTCGGAGGCGAGGAGGGGCGTGCCAGCCGCGACGCGCCCAACGATCGGAACCTCTTTAATAGCCCGTCCCGGCACCGTAATTGCACGCGGTTTACCGGGTGCACGCTTAATATACTTTTTCTTCTCTAGCGCACTGAGATGGTCATGCGCCGCTTTCTCTGAAAAATTGAACTCGGCACCAATTTCGCGTACCGTCGGCGGGTAGCCATCTTCATTGATGCGGCTCTTAATGTAGCTAAGAACCTGATCTTGCCGTGCTGTCAATTTTTTTGACATGATGGAATCTCCTTTCGTAAAAATTAAATGATACTTATATATTATGCTATATGTAGGTTAAGAATGCAAGGAAAAAACAACTTTTTTTGCAGCAGGATTGCAACCACATCCTCTTTTTAACGTCTTAATTGAATACGGAGAATTTGAAAATGCCTAAACTGTTAACTTTTGTTCGTAATATAATCCTAATCGGGGTGTTAATTGTCGTATCTACAGTCAACGTAACCAGCAAAGATGAAACGGATACGGTGAAACTTGATGCCGTTATAGAGGATTTTAAACTCAAGGATGCAGCGGGCACTCCGTACTCTTTGGAGCAATTGAGCGAGGAGAAAACGGCTATCGTTGTGCTATTTCTCGCGACACAATGCCCAATAGCAACGGACTACGCTGAGCGCATCGTCTATTTGGTTAACACATACAGCGAAAAGCAGGTACAATTTATCGGCATCAATTCAAACAAGCAAGAGACGGTTGAGGAGATTGCTAAGTACAGTGAAGAACACGGTTTTAAATTTCCGGTGCTAAAGGACCCAAAAAATAAAATCGCAGACTATTTCGGCGCACGAAGAACACCGGAAGCATTTCTACTTGATAGCGAACGCATCCTCCGCTACAGAGGGGCTATTGACGATAAGCGGGCGCAGCCAACTAAACACTATCTCCAAACCGCCTTGGACTTTGTAGTTAAAGGACAGAATATCCCGAAAGAACTGAAAAAGACCCGAGCAATTGGATGTACGATTAAACGAGTTCGGAAAGCAAAGGTAACTCGGACACCCTAAATTGGACGGCGTTCTACGTAGGAGATTACACTCTCGTCTTACCAAGATGCCCAGAGTGTCTTTGAGGAAATGGGTATGCGAGGTTTCGCACTAGCGGGATCCCAGCCGTACATTCTATCTTAATTCGCTACCCTTAGCGCTTAAGTCGATAAAAAAATTGGAGTCTAAAATGCGTCAATTTTTACATGCCTTTTTCCAAGGTGTGCTTGCACTGATTTTTGGAATATGCATCCTCGGGTTTATGTCTGTTTTTGTAGGTATTGGGTTTGCCGGCGGCTTTATGCTCGCGTGCTGGGAGGATGTGCGTAATATTGAATTCGATCAGTTAGAGTACGTCGATGTACAAATATGGCAGCAACACTTAGAGGTCTATTCTTCAGTTTGCAAGGTACAAGAGAGCGATAACATTGATTTTTTGCTAGAGAAATTGGAGCGGCTGGACTATGAAAAGGTTGAACAGGTAATTCCGAAAATAACCGGGCCAGGGACATATTCTCAGGAATTAGACGAAGAAAAAGAAAACGGCACGGTTCGCATCCATCTGCGGGAGTTTAAATATCCATATCTCAGCGTAGAAGCAGGACACGTGCGGATTTCCGTAAAATCCGGGAAAATTGCATCTATATACAACATGAAAGATGCCAGAAGACAGAGTTTTTACCTGGAACCGGAATTGATAGACGAAGTCACTGACAAAGATACAGGCGCGACGCGACGCCTGATCCCGCTGATAGAGATGCCCGACAAGCTGATTGGTGCGTTTATTGCCATTGAAGATAGGCGATTTTACAATCATTGGGGTATTGACATCATCCGCCTCACGGGCGCTATCGGCAGAACGTTATTGCAAGGCAGACGCTTGAGCGGGACGAGTACGTTCACACAACAGTTAGCACGAAATATCTACCTCGGGCGTGAAAGAGAGTACGTCCGTAAAATGAGAGAAATGCTCCTTGCTGTTAAAATCGAGAAATCTTTTTCCAAAGATGAGATTTTTGAACGGTATCTCAACTACGTCGACTTAGGGACGCATCGCGGGAAAACGGCGCACGGTGTTCAACAAGCCGCAATGGCATATTTTGGAAAAGAGGTCTCGGAACTCGAATTCCATGAATGTGCAGTATTGGCGGCACTACCCAAGGGACCCAGTGATTATTCTCCAATTTACAATCCAGAGGCATCAAAACAGCGGCGCAATCTCGTCTTGGATAGCATGTTAAAGGAGGGATTTATTACCGATGCTGAATATCTCACCAGCATCAATGCCCCCTTGATAGAAAAAAAAGTGCGCAGAAGCGGTACCAGAAAAGTATGGAAGGAAGCTGGACATTTTCTTGATTACGTGAGAGAAGAACTCGATAAGCTGCCGGAACTGAAAGCTCAGCTGTATAGCGGCGGATTAAAAGTTTACACCACTATAGATATGTCAATGCAAACGGTTGCCGAAACCGCTGTGACAGATCATCTGCGATATATGGATGTAAATTATAGGAGTGGTTTACCGGATTACGATATAAATAAAAGAGACCTCCAAGGTATTGACCCGATTAACAGTTATTTGCAAGCTGCGTTGATTGCATTTGAACCGAAGACGGGACACATTAAAGCGATGGTAGGAGGACGGGATTACAACATCACGGAATCCAAGATTAATTTCTACAACCGTGCTGTTGTTGACGATCCTAGAGCCAGGCGGCAACCCGGTTCCGCGTTTAAACCGATTGTTTTCGCTGCACTCCTAGAGAGACCGGAACCGATTTTAACCCCTTCAACGCCGATTATGGATGAAAGATGGGGAATTGTCCCTGCCCCCGGGCAGCCAAAGTGGTATCCCCGCAACTATAGTAGATTTAGAGGAACAGCTGTTAACGTACGAGATATCCTTGTCAGTTCTATTAACGTGCCAACGGCAAGGGCGGTACTGGAGACATCCATAGCGGAAAATGGGCTATGGGCCGGGATAAATCGAATCGTGGATATGACAAAACGGATGGGGATTAAGAGTTACATGGATCCAAAGCCAGCTCTTACGCTCGGGGCATCAGGGATGACTGTCCTTGAGTTAACATCGGCGTATGGTATCTTCGCGAACGGCGGCATTAAAACAAAACCAGTTCATATTCAGTATGTGTTAAACTCAGATGGACAGATTATTTATCCCCCGAAGGACTACCAACCCGATCGGACTCGCGTCTTAGATGAAGGCGTAGCTTATCAAATAACGTCGTTTTTGCAGAGTGTAATGACGGATGGAACTGGTAGACGCGCCGGACGGATGGGACTGACGCGGCCGGCGGCAGGCAAAACCGGCACGACGAATAACTACGTCGATGCCTGGTTTGTCGGTTATACTACAGACCTTGTTGTCGGCGTGTGGGTTGGATTTGATGAAAAACGTCGAAATCGCCGCAACTATAATCAGCAGGGCGCGTGGGCAGCACTACCTATCTGGGCGACCTTTATGATTGAGGCATCAAGGGGCCCCGAAAGAGAATTCCCGGTGCCGGATAGTATTGTTTTCCGAGAAATTGATAAAAAAACAGGCGGTTTGAAGCGGCCCAAATGCCCATCGAAAAACATCAGCAACGAACCGTTCATCAAGGGACAGGAACCTGAGCATCTCTGTCCGCTGCACCGTTAATTACCGTAATCGGAATCTAACAACTTTTTTTATATCGCGGTTGCGTGGATGGCATCTCCGTATCAACAGACGGAACCTTCTCTGAATCTACGCCCTTCTCAGCAAATCCGAGATTTGCCAGGGGACATTTTCTCAATTTTAAAACCGGACTTACCTTATACTAAATGCAGCGTTTCTAACCGGTTTCCATATTAAACAGATTAGATACCCAGATGCACATTAAAGCACTTAATTATCCTTTAACGCATATTCCTGCTGGTGAATTCACAATGGGAACTATCCCAACACAATTTCGCAAGACAGATCCGGAGGAACCGCAGCGAACTGTTACGCTTGATGCTTATGCCATCGGTACCTATCACGTAACGAATACGCAGTACGCAGCATTTGTTGACGACACCGGCTGCGCCGCCCCACAGTTTTGGCAAGATGAACGTTTTAACGCCGCAGATGTGCCTGTCGTTGGGGTCAGTTGGTATGATGCAATGAATTTTTTAGAATGGCTGCGTATACAGACAGGGGAGTCCTATCGTTTACCGACAGAAGCAGAATGGGAAAAAGCGGCGCGCGGAACGGACGGACGCGAATATCCATGGGGGAACGCTTGGGAACTCGGTAAGGCAAACACCTCAGAAGCACAGTTCAAACGCTTAGTACCGGTTGGCAATTATCCAGAGGGCGTTAGCCCATACGGTTGCTACGATATGGCAGGAAATGCCTATTGTTGGTGTAACGACTGGTTTCATCCGGAAACCTACCGTTATTCTCCAATAGATAATCCACAAGGTCCCATTGAAGGGCGGCGTAAGGTTATCCGAGGCGGTTCTTGGGTGGCGCGTGGTGAATTTGCCGCCCGCTGTGCTAACCGCGCCGCTTATGAACCCATCCGAACTGTTCACAACGTTAGCTTCCGCATCGCACTTGACGTATGAGACAAAAAGATTATCCTCACTTCCAGAGTTCGCTATTGGATTGGTTTAAAACTTACCAGCGCGCAATGCCGTGGCGTAACACGCGAGATGCTTATCGCATCTGGGTTTCTGAAGTAATGCTTCAACAGACACAGGTCAAAAAAGTTTTAGAATACTATTCCAAATTCATTGACCGGTTTCCGGCAGTCCACCAGTTGGCAGCAGCAGAACTACAAGATGTACTAAAAACGTGGGAGGGATTGGGGTATTATGCGAGAGCGCGTAACCTTCACAAAGCAGCACAAATTATTGTCAAAGAGCTCGATGGACAAATACCGCACAACTATGACATCTTTCGAAAATTGCCGGGGGTTGGGGCTTACAGTGCTGCGGCAGTGCAAAGCATCGCCTTTAATGCGCCTTATGCAGCTGTAGACGGCAACGTCAAACGGGTCTTGGCCCGTCTGTTTCTTATAGAAATACCTATTAATGATTCTGTGTCTACGAAGCAATTTCAACAGCAAGCAGATAAGCTTCTAGACCGGGGGAACCCTGGAATCTTCAACCAAGCGATGATGGAATTGGGCGCAACCATCTGCCGTCCACAATCTCCTACCTGTATCGTATGCCCGGTGCATACCTTCTGTAAAGCCTTCCAGACCGCACGGCAAAATGAAGTGCCAGTGCGGCGGAAGGCAAAGCCGATTCCGGAATATCCTATCGCCGTCGGCGTTATTCAGAAAATCCGTCCAGAAATCATACCATCTCAGGGCTTCGTGGCAGAGTCGGGCTCCGAGGTATCTCCGCCCGCCTCAGAAATTTTGATAACCCAGCGACCCCTGGACGGGTTGCTCGGTGGACTCTGGGAGTTTCCGGGGGGTCGGATTGCGGAAGGTGAGACACCCGAAGAAGCCTGCATCCGCCACATTGCCGAAGCTGTCAATCTGTCTGTCACTAATCTGCGATACCTCACTCAAGTCAAACATGCTTACACCCATTTTAAGATTGTGGTTGATGTATTCCAATGCGATTATCAAGCGGGTGAGCTCGCGTTGAATGGTCCGATAGATGCCAAATGGATTCCGGTTGAGGAAATTGCCCAATACCCGTTTCCACGTGCCAATCATAAGTTTATTCCGCTTTTAGTTCGCTGAACTGGAACCCAGGCAAGGAGTTTTGTCACTTCCTACGCCGAAGAACCGATGAAACAAATTCCAGCACGATACGGCCCCCTTCCTATTTTTCGCAGATCGAGAAAGCAGGCTACGCCTGCTAAAACTATCTCCGCGGACAGCATCCAGACACGGCTAAAGCAAGTTGCCGCAAGAACTACTTGTTTTGTATAAGCGGTTTATATGAACGTGCGATGGCACGTTTGACCTCTTCACGCATTGAAAGATCCTTTTCGCTTTCCTGCAGCAGAAACTGTTCAAGCTCCGCAGTGCGATTCGGGCTGACCGCTCTCAGGGTCCGGAACCCTTCCTCCGGACGTTTTCCCTCAAAGAACGGAATGACATCTGCGAAACGTTCATCTTTCGGGGTATCTACAAACGGCATGATTTTATCAATCTCGTAAGAGCGAGCGGCATAGAGTTGGGTAAGAGTTCTTTGCGTTGTTGGATTCGGAAACAACTTGTTGCTCGCTTCCGCACGCTCAATTTTTTCCTGAAGCGTTGTAGGAGCGCCTGTCAACGCTTTTAACCGGCCATCTACATAAATGTGAACTTCCGGAATATCCCCAAACTGCTTTATTAATTTCTGCCGAACGATTTCGTTCATCGCCGGGTCGCGCGGATCGAAGAACTCTCCCTCTGAATCAGTTTGTATTTTCTCCACTTCATCCATTGGGGTATCCTGTGTCCACGGATTATCAGTATGTGTGCGGTCATCGATACCTTGTGCAGCGTCGTTCGACCAAGCAGGTGCTGCGACGTTTTCGGATTGTGAATCAGAATCAGTTGTGTGGGTTACAGAGTTGTGTTGAGGCAAACTTTCAACACTCGGTGTAGCAGTTGGAAGTTGTTTTGTCGTTTCCGTTTGTGGGGTTTTTTGAAGATTTTCAGAAAACCGTTTCGTATCCAGATACAAGTATAGACTTCCAATACCGCTAAGAAGGACAATGCCGATACAAATCAGGTAAAAAAGGCGCATTTGTTTATCCTCTCTGTTAGTGTGGCACACCGCCGTGCGGGGCTAGATTGGTGGTAAGGATCGAAGGTGTAAGCAGAGGGATAGACAAAGTCCATGCCTTGGCTTTGCTTGTCCTAGCTAAGGTTATTCTAAAAACTACATTCAGAAAACGTGACTTGACTCGCCTATTGAAGTGACTCTTTGTAGCCTCTGAAGAAACGGAGTACGTTCGGACGCGGGTTTCCCTGTGTCATACGAGAAACTGCACCGAAAACAGTCTGAAATAGACTTAACGCATGATAATCGAAGGGTGGGGGTGAACTGAGGCTTGAGAACATAGGTGCAGACGGCAGTCTCTCAAGAAGGACTAGGTTTCCAATAACGCTCGCAGCAGATGCCCAGGAAACTACTATCTGGCTTGATGATGCACGACGAATCAAAATGTTGACATGACGACATCTATTCATTGTTCTCATGACCTCTTACCAGACTCGCTAGGGAAAAGTCAAGGGCAACGTGAGACATATTTGCCATTGAAATCTGAAAATCGCCCTTTTGAAATCAAATTCTTTATAATTGTACACCGTAAATCAGTTTTTGTCAAATTAAAAAGGCAAAAAAAGCCTAATTTTTTGGGAAAATGCTTATTTTTCAACATTTTCTTGGAAAAAAATCAACTTTTGCTCATTTTTTTTCTGTAATAGAATCAGGGCGTAGTTTTTCGAAAGGAGCACGAGCCCGAAGGCGATACTTGAAAGACGAGATAACGGTGGCACTGCCGATTTTGACTCTCAAGGCGACCTGTGTCTGCTGACAGCGGCGTGGCACGCTGGCACATGATTTTCATACCGTATCAGTTTTTCTGAGTCACGTTGTGTCTCTTGAAGGGTTTCCAACTATCGGCTGAAAGTGTCAAGTGTGTTGCGTTGATACTGCTTTAATTCCATCATATCGTTGCCTCTCTATCTTTCGTGCAGGGCATCTGGCAGTTGGCAAAATGTAATACCGAACTTTGTGAGTTCGCGTTGCCCGATGTAAGTGCCCGCTCCATACACAACCGCCCGCCTATTCTTATCACGGCTGGCATCGTGGATTTGGCGCGCCCGCTCTAAGGTGAGCATAGCCGCATCGCTCTGCAGGTAGTCGAGAGCCGGTTTGTAGAGGAGATAGTAGTCCGTTGTGTCGTCGCTATGAAAAAGTCCGTTCTCATTTTTCGCGGAGAGTGCATCAGTTGGGACGGCAACACCGGATGCAGTATAGAGGAGGTTTGCGGCGAGTGTTGCATACGGGGGTAAGGCTTCTCCTGTGAGCATTGTGTCGGCTGCGATGGGTTCGCCGAGGGTGCAGTAGGTAAAGGAGCCGCCTAATCCGTCCCGGAGCGGTGCGTTGCGTGCTGTGGGGATGCCGTTGATGACGCGTCTGACACGTTCAGCGGTGATGGTTTGGGCATAATCTTCGCATTCAATGAGGATGAACTTTCGGTTGCCGTTATCTGCTTTGTTGAGGGCGAGGACAGCATGGGCGGTGGTACCGCTCCCTGCGAAAGAGTCTAGAACAATAGCGTTTTCATCGCTAGCGGTTGCATAATTGATAATTCGTTTTAGTAAATCCGTACGTTTTGGATTTGGAAACTCAATACCTAATGCCTTCATTAAAGAGGAAGATTCATTAATAATCAGATCCGTCCAAAGGGAACTCACTATTCGTTTATCTGATGGCGGGACGAAATGTTCTGGCCGATTTGTCTTTGACATTCGTAGCAAATCGGGTTTCTGGGGTGATTGCGCAAACCACCATTCATCAATTTCGGCTTGCCTAGGCGTGCGTCCACATTCATCAAGCAAACGTGCATAATTTTTTATAGCGTTCAGGCTCCTTTGTTTTTCCCATCTCCATTGACCTGTTTCCGGGGTTATTCCCATCAACTCATACCTCATTGTCGGTCTATCGGTGCTGCGCCAATGATTGTTCCAACTTCCGACCTTGTCCTCATCAACATCGACGGTCAAATGCCAAAATTTCATCTCAGGGGATTTACTGAAGAATAGTATATATTCTGAACCAACATTGAGTCTATCTACATATTCAAATTGGGCTTGAACATTTTTGACACCGCGGCGAACACTGATTATATTTCTAAAATTTCCCTCTTTAAAAACCTCATCCATTAGCATTCTTAGATGATGCACTTCATTATCATCAATAGAAATAAAAATGATACCATCTTCGGCAAGCAGTTCTTTGAGCAGATGCAATCTCGGCCACATCATACACAACCATTTATCGTGCCGTTCTAAGTCTTCACCGTCAACAGGCTGGTTAGCCATAAGCCAGCCTTTCATCAGCGGACTGTTGACGTTGTCGTTGTAAACCCACCCTTCATTGCCGGTGTTGTAGGGCGGATCTATATAGATGCACTTGATACGGTTGGCATACCGGGGCAGCAATGCTTTGAGTGCATGCAGGTTATCGCCGTGGATGATGAGATTATCGTCTGCTTGGGCAGGGTTACAGGAACGGTTAGTGTCCTGTTCCAGGGGGCGGTATGGGACGGTGAGGTGGTGTGCATAGATATGCTGTTTGCCTTTAAACTCAAGTGTGGGCATTGGACAACTCCAGTCAGTATGATTTGAAAATGTTATTTAGTGTTCCTCTGCGGACATCTTCGTTGGGTTTCCCAGCAATCGTCACGACACCGGGTTTGGTTGGATGTTTATACTGTTTATGACTGCCTCGCGTTGGGTCGAGATACCATCTATCATCTTCAATCATTTTGATGACCTGTCTAAACTTCATAAGAGGTGTCTATCGGATGAAGGTAAGAGAGATCCGGCATGTACCAGAAATTATTTCGGGCCACTTGGACCTTGATTTATATAAGGGTTAACAGATTTGCTAGAGGACAATTTTCTATCATTCTGAAGTTGTGTCGAAAGAATCAGCACAAACCGCGACAGACTTTTGGGGGCGTTTTGCGATTCCGACACCCAGTGCCTAAGTTAGACCTTTGTCATTAGAGAGGCGATGCCCACTCCAAGTGCGACTTTCGCCAATGCCGCATCCAACGTTGCAAGCGGCAAACCCCGCCGCATCGCGAGTTCAAGATAGCTTGCATCATAGGTCGTCAAGGTATACTTCTCTGCCAATTCACAAACCGCCAGCATCGTGCTTCCTTGCGTAGCCGCGGCAGTATCCACGATAATAGGCAACCTCGCAATCACTTCCAGATATTCCCAAAAACGTTCTCGGTGAATCCTGTTGCGCCGGTAAGCCATAAGAAGTGCATTGCTGATTTCCTGATAAAATAACGAAGGTACCACAGCGGCTGCGCGCCCGTCTTGCAATTCCACCAAAAGTTGTCGCGCTTCTGCTTCCACTTCATCGGGGAGAAACCCAGCGATCAGAGTAGAACAATCTACGACAATTAACTGCGCCCTTGGTTCTTCCAATGGGTTACCTCACAAACCGTGCCGACCGGTGCTTTGGCACGCAACGCTAGCAATTGTCCATACGCCTGATTCGCTTGGATTTGCGCGACATCTCCAGGGGGCATCATGACCGCTACCACTTTCCCGCGGTTGGTAATCGAAAAATGCTCCCCGTTCTCAACACGCTTGAGAAGCCTTGATAAATGTGTCTTTGTCTCGTGAATACCGATCTCTGTCATGTGAAACTCCTTTCTAACTAGCTTATCAACCTAGCTTATCACATCTCCATCTCAAAAGCAAATTATAAACGCGTGGAGGAGATAGGCATCTAAAAACGGAGCAGATTGAAGGGTTCTTTTGTTGCTCAGATTGAATTTTGCTTTCGATAGTATCGCGTATCTCAAGGCGACCTGTGTCTGCTGACAGCGGCGTGGCACGCTGGTGCACGATTTATACCGTATCAGGGTTTCCAACCATCGGCTGAAAGTGTCAAGTGCGTTGCGTTGATACTGCTTTAATTCCATCATATCTTTGCCTCTCTATCTTTCGTGCAGGGCATCCGGCAGTTGGCAAAATGTAATGCCCAAGTTTGTGAGTTCGCGTTGCCCGATGTAAGTGCCTGCTCCATACACAACCGCCCGCCTATTCTTATCACGGCTGGCATCGTGGATTTGGCGCGCCCGCTCTAAGGTGAGCATAGCCGCATCGCTTTGCAGGTAGTCGAGGACCGGTTTGTAGAGGAGATAGTAGTCCGTTGTGTCGTCGCTATGAAAAAGCCCGTTCTCATTTTTCGCGGCGAGTGCATCAGTTGGGACGGCAACACCGGATGCAGTATAGAGCAAGTTTGCGGCGAGTGTTGCATACAGGGGTAAGGCTTCTCCTGTGAGCATTGTGTCGGCTGCGATGGGTTCGCCGAGGGTGCAGTAGGTAAAGGAGCCTCCGAGGCCTTGACGCACCGTTTTGTCTTTGGCAGTCTCAACGCCGTTGATGACGCGTCTGACGCGTTCAGCGGTGATGGTTTGGGCATAATCTTCGCATTCAATGAGGATGAACTTTCGGTTGCCGTTATCTGCTTTGTTGAGGGCGAGCACGGCGTGCGCAGTCGTGCCTGAACCGGCAAAGGAATCTAAAATAATATCCGCATCTTGGGTGTAAAGAGATATAATTTCCTTTATTAGCAATGATGGTTTAGGATAGGAGAATTTGTCAGGACCTAAAATGTCCTTCAACTCAAGACTGCCATGTGCGGTTGTTTTAACAATTTTGGAATCAAGCAGAGATGAATATGCTGTATAGGTTTCAGTACCAGCAGGTATGATTTTATATGCCTCAATGCGCCCGTCTGATTGCTTCTTAAAGACAACTCGGTTGTTATCAATGAGGTCTTTCATTGTAGATTTGCCAACCCTCCACCGACCCGCTGTGCCATCTGATTTTATAGGATAGATGTCGCCAAATTCATTAGAATGAACGGGATAGTACATTGTTGGTGCATCTTCCCGCCTATCAAACTGGCCCCATTGTCGTAATCTCTCTGTTGATTCGATTTTCCTAACTCGCTTGTCTGCTCTGAATTTTACAAAGGCCTTATGTTTGGCATACGTAACGATATACTCATGTAATGTGGCAATATTTTTTGTAGTACCCCCGCGGCCCAGCCTTGAACGCCAGATTAAAGATGCAACAAAATTCTCCGCACCAAAAATCTCATCCATCAACAGTCGCAAATGAGGCTGTTCGTTGTCATCTATAGAGATAAAAATCGCGCCATCTTCGGAGAGCAATTCACGCAGTAAATGCAGCCGGGGCCACATCATACATAACCATTTATCGTGCCGTTCCAAGTCTTCACCGTCAACAGGCTGGTTAGCCATAAGCCAGCCTTTCATCAGCGGACTGTTGACGTTGTCGTTGTAAACCCACCCTTCATTGCCGGTGTTGTAGGGCGGATCGATATAGATACACTTAATACGGTTGGCATACCGGGGCAGCAATGCTTTGAGTGCATGCAGGTTATCGCCGTGGATGATGAGATTATCATCTGCTTGGGCAGGGTTACAGGAACGGTTATCGTCTCGTTCCAGGGGGCGGTATGGGACGGTGAGGTGGTGTGCATAGATATGCTGTTTGCCTTTGAACTCAAGTGTGGGCATTGTACAACTCCAGTCAGTATGATTTGAAAAACTCATTTACCTTAGTTAGCTTAGCATATTACATATCAAGTGGAAAGTCAAGAGAATATTCAATCTTTTAGGAGGATATTTGGTTTGAGTATTACCTTGCGTACCCCTGCCAATCATCGGTGTAATAGCCCTTCACCTGCCACTTTTCTAAGCGGTGGATGAGTTTTTCAAGGTTGCTCCCGATGACCACATTCCCAGGCGATGAGTTCTCCGGTATCACGACACAAAACTTTCCATATCCAGAGTTTGTTTTTTTGACAGGAACATGTCTGCTAATGGATAGTTGACATCTCCTCCCTAAAATGGTAAAATATCCGTTGAAGGAGGATTGGACGTGAAATTGTTACGCTTTATACTTATTTTTGTTTTTGCAATTGGAAATTATGCCGCTGTGGCGGAGGATGGCACCCCGCCGTGGAAACCCACTGGAAGATATACACACCCGCCTATCCGAGAAAGCTCCGGTATTGTTGCCAGTCGGCAGTTTGACGGAGTCTATTGGACGCTCAATGACTCTGGCAATCCGGCGACGCTTTACGCTACCAAGCGTGATGGTGAGTTGATTCAGGAAATTACGGTAAATGGTGCTCGAAACATTGACTGGGAGGCACTCGGCATTGACGACAAAGGGCAACTCTGGATTGGCGAAATCGGTAATAACAGTCGGCTGCGAATAGATCTGAAGGTTGTTGTTGTTGTTGAACCGAACCCCTACACAGAGACAGAAGCAGAAGTCGTCGGGAGTTATCCGTATCGATATCCGGAAGAGAATGTCGATGCAGAAGGACTGTTTATTACCGGTGGGCTGCCTTACATTGTCTCAAAAGAACGTGAGCGTGCTGTGCTATACCGTCTCCCTTCACTTCAAGCGGATGAGAAACAGACCTTGGTATATGTGGGCGAATTCACCGGTGCAAAATGGATTACGGGTGCAGGGTTGTCAACTGATGGCACGCGGCTTGCCGTTTGCACCTACGACGCGTTATGGGTATATCACGAAAACGAGCACGGCGATTCTACGCAAAACCTCGCGAAACTCATCCAGACAGAACCGTGGGTACTGCCGCACGATTTTCGTGGAGAAGCTGTCTGCTTTGATGGCTATGATCTGGTTTTGACGAACGAAGCACGTGACATCTACGCCCTACCGCAATTGTGGTACGAGAAAGGTTGGGAATTGCCGCCAAATGACACGGTGCCTGTGACGGACGGAACGCTACAAGTAGAGAGTTACAGAGATGCTGGCATTGATATTGATGGACAACATGTCATTTTGCAGCCTACCACAGCCACAGATGGCCTCGCTTTTTCTGTTGAAGCCGCATACAAAAACGTTTATCAAATCAGCACTGTTTTGACCCGAGGTCCAGAATACGGCACCGTTAAATTATCTATTAATGACGTTGTCGTCGGGCAGCCCTACAATTGCTATCACCCAACGCCCGTCGCCGGAACGTTCGTGACGTTTGGCACAGCCCCGTTGAACGCCGGTGTCAATCGGTTGGTGCTAAAAAATGTTATGAAGTCAAAAAAGGCTGACGGCATCCCTAAAATTGGAGTGGATTCGTATCAACTGCGCCACCGTTCTACTTTTGCAAGGCAGTATCTCGTTTTAGGTCCCTTTCCACGGGTGAGCCTTGAAAACATTGATGCCCCTCTTCCTCCGGAAAGTGAATTAAACCTTGATGGGACTGTTGACGGCATTGACAGCAAAACCGTTCGCTGGCAGGAAACCTCTGCTGAAAGTGATGGCATGCTGGATTTGCGCAAAAATATCGGTAGCGCCCCGGTTGCAGTGGCGTACGCGTTGTGCTACGTCTATGCACCAAAATTGATGGACGTTACGCTATTACTTGGCAGTGATGATGAGGTTGCGGTGTGGTTAAACGGCACGGAAATCCACCGCGTGAATCTCAAGCGCCCTGCCGTTGCTGATGAAGATGGGATTCCGTGCCAGCTGAACGCGGGATGGAACAAGGTTTTGTGCAAAATCGGCCAGAGCGGTTGGACGTGGGGGTTGTATCTGCGGTTTACGGATGCCGAGGGGGTTCTTAAATATGGGACGGCCCCTGAGTAGGCTGTGCGCGTCATCGCCCGCACGGGGAATGGTAGAGGAACCGTGGCGCGTTCTTTTTTTGCTGCTACCTTATGAAATGCGTTCAACACCCAGCGTTGCCTGTTCGCCATTCAAGTTTTGTGCGAGTACAAAGGTGTTCGGTGTCGGCACCTCAATAACGTCGGTGGTGAGTGTTTCACTGAGAATGTAGTCACGATGTACCGCGAACGCTTCCTTTACAATCTCGGACGTAGATTGCAAGCTCAGTTTTATCCGGTCGGAGACGTTAAAATCTGCCTCCTTCCGCATATTCTGGATTTTGTTGACGAGTTCTCGTGCCAATCCTTCCAAAGTAAGTTCGTGCGTCAGTTCTGTTGACAACGCCACGAATTTCTGTGCATCGGTTTCCACGAAGAACCCTTCTCGGTTCTGTGTCTGCACGTCAACTTCCGATGGCAATAAGGTGTACGTTTCCCCGCTCCCTTCAATCTGTAAGTTCCCGGTTGCCTCAAGTTCTGCGTTCAAGCACGGTGCATCGCCTGCTGCCAGAATCTTCGCAATCGTTTGCACTCCCTTGCCGTATTTCGGTCCTAATACCTTAAAGTTGGGCTTGAGCGTGACCTGTGCGAAGGCGTTCATATCCTGCGTGAAGACAATAGATTTGACGTTAAGTTCACCGTGAACCAATTCTGCTAAGCGCGTAACGGTTGCTTGCTGTGCGTCAGAAAGCCCACCGATTGTGAGTTCAGAGAGGGGTTGACGTGTTTTTATACCGGACCGATTTCGGGCTGCGTGTCCCATGCTGATAGTTTCTCTAGCAAATTCCATGTCTCCCTCTAACCCCGTATCTTGGAGCGTTTCATCCACCGTTGGGTATGCTGTAAGGTGAACACTCAAGGGGGCATCGCTGTTAAGCGAACGGACTAGGTTTAGGTAGATTTCATCTGCCAAAAATGGGACGAAAGGTGCAGCGAGTTTTGCGATGGTGACCAGTACCTCATAAAGCGTCGCGTAGGCAGCCTGTTTGTCCTTGCCTGCTTCTGTGCCCCAGAACCGGTCGCGGCAGCGTCGGACGTACCAATTGCTCAGGTCGTCCACAAGTGCCTCAATTGCGCGAGGTGCATTGGTGAGATGATAGTTTTCCATCTCGTTGCGAACTGTGGCAATCGTGGTGTGGAGCCGTGATAGAATCCACCGATCCATGAGCGAAAGTTCGGCAGGAGCCGGGGGCCCTTGCAAGACCTCGGGCCCTTCAATATTGGCATACATGACAAAGAAACTGTAAACGTTATGGAGTGTTCCCATAAATTTCTTCAAAGTTTCGTCAATGCTGTCAACGTTGAAAGCGCGCTGTGCCCACGGTGGACAGGCAGTGAACATATACCACCGCATGGCATCTGCGCCCTGTTTATCAAGGATTGTCCACGGATCTACGGTGTTGCCGCGGCTCTTGCTCATCTTTTGGCCGTCGGGGGCCATAACGAGTTCGAGACAGAGGCAATTTTTATAGGCCGGCTTTTCATATAACAGGGTCCCGGTTGCTAGGAGGCTATAGAACCAACCACGTGTCTGGTCAATAGCTTCGGAGATGAAATCCGCCGGATAGGATTTCTCAAACAACTCCTTGTTTTCAAAAGGGTAGTGCCACTGTGCTGTATGTGCGCAGCCTGAATCGAACCAACAATCGATAACATCCGGTACGCGGTGCATGGTGCCATCACACTCTTCGCAAGTCAGTTTTATTGCGTCTACATAAGGCCGGTGGAGTTCAATATCATCTGGCACGCTCGTGCAGTGTTGTTTCAGTTCGGCGATACTGCCGATGCAACGTTGATTTCCGCATCTCTCACATGTCCAAACGGGGAGTGGCGTTCCCCAGTAACGTTCCCGGCTTAACCCCCAGTCGATGTTGTTTTCTAACCAGTTGCCGAACCGTCCATCTTTGATATGCTCTGGGTACCAGTTGATTTGCTGATTGTGCTGGAGCATCTGTTCTCGGATAGCGGTTGTACGGATGAACCATGATTCGCGTGCGTAATAGAGAAGTGGGGTATCACATCGCCAACAGAAGGGGTAGTCGTGCTGATACTCGTCTTTCTTGAGTAACAGGCCACGCTGATCAAGTGCTTCAATAATTTTCGGGTCAGTTTCTTTAACGGATTCGCCTGCCCATGGGCCGACTTCTGGTACAAATTGCCCGTTAGCGTCTACCAACTGGACCAAGGGCAGGTTATGCTGCTGCCCGATGTTATAGTCATCTTGCCCGAAAGCCGGGGCGATATGTACCAAGCCGCTGCCGTCTTCGAGCGTTACAAAATCGCCTGCGACAACGTAGTGCGCTCTTTGATTGTGTTGCGCGAAATCGAAAAGCGGTTCGTAGTCCCAGTTGAGCAGCTCATGTCCTTTGTAGTTCGCCGTGACGTGCGGTTGTTGTTCTCCAAATACCTTGGGTAAAAGTTCCTTTGCAAGGATGAGGTTCTGCCCGTTGTGTTCAACACAGACGTAGTCGTAATTTTCACCGACGGCAACGGCGACGTTAGATGGCAACGTCCACGGTGTCGTTGTCCAGACAAGGAGGTGAGTATTCTCTCTATTTTTGAGTGGAAATTGCACGTAGATAGAGGGGTCAGAAATGTTTTTGTAGCCGAGTGAAACCTCGTGGCTTGCAAGGGTTGTGCCGCACCGGCAGCAATACGGCTGCACTTTATGCCCTTGATACAGCAGTTTCTTCTCCCACGCTTGCTGTAGAATCCACCAGATGCTTTCAATGTAATCGTTTGATAACGTGATGTACGCGTCATCCAAATCGACCCAGAATCCGATCCGTTCTGTCATCTGCCGCCATTCTTGTTCGTATTGGAACACGTTCTCTTTGCACTTTTCAATGAAGTTCTGAACGCCGTAAGCTTCAAGTTCCGCCTTGTTGGTAATATTAAGTTGCTTTTCGACCTGATATTCAACTGGCAATCCGTGCGTGTCCCAACCTGCTTTTCGGTGCACGTAGTGCCCAGTCATCGCCTTATAGCGACAGACGGCATCTTTCATGACGCGTGCTAGGACATGATGTACCCCAGGCGGCGCATTGGCAAACGGCGGACCTTCAAGGAAAACAAAGGGCGGCTCGGCTTTGTGCACCGTCATGCTTTTTTTGAAGATGTCATTGTCACGCCAGAAATCTAAAGTCGCTTTCTCTTTCTCGGCGAATGTAAATTGGGGAGATACCTCTTCAAACATGCAAAATTCCTCTTGCTAAAAAAGAAACACCCACACTCCAATCGCTACTATCAGCATATTAGCGGAAGTGATGGGCGTTCTATGATTTATGTTATCTGCGTCGTGTCAACCCACCACTGCATTAAAAACAGCACTAATAATCCAAATTCCGCCATTGCTTGTAAAAGCGTGGTAGGATTTCTCAGTATCTGCGGCGGGTATGCTTGTTCCCGCTATCTGTGTAGTGAGCGAGCGATAGAACATCGGGTTTTTCTCGACAAATTGGAATATATACCTCATAACTATGATACCACACTTTATGCAGAAAGTCAAATTTTTTGCTTCAACTGTCTGTGTATAGTTACCGATACATATTATCTATCGGACAATTTTCGTGAGAAGTCCGTTCACCAAAGAGTGGATGGGGAAAAGCAGCAACAGGTCACTGTATTTTTAATTGACTATAGCGATGTTTCTTCTCGTGAAGGAACAAAACGTTTTACATTCCCTGAAATTTAGAGTATAATTAACCCAAGTTGCCTTTTATGCAAAGAGCATTTTGATGTCGGTTGCTATATGGAGATGCTTTTAACCTGCACACATCGCGGACGTGACCGGGCATCAAAAAGGGTTCGACGAGATGCCCGGCCCCGGTGGCCTCAGAATGGCGTGCGGCAATCAGGGCGTTCGACCTGACATCGGCCTCAGACATTTTGCCTGAGGCTGAGCGTGAGATGCTCGTGACAAAGTGTGTAAAAGGCTACCTTGGTAAAGTACCTAGGGGCTTCTTTTGAGATTTTGGCGAAGTCAACGCTAAAGGCTATTCCGCTGGATTTGTAAGTAGCAACTTAGGTTATAATTAAAAAAAATGGAGAATATATTCATATTATGGAACTTTACGAAGCCGTCAGTCCACTGGATTTTAGATACTACGGTGGCGATGAGGCGTTTATGAAACGTCTCTTGCCTTACGTCTCCGAAGCCGGGTATGTCAGGTATCAAGCCAAGGTGGAGGCGGCATTGGTCCGAACGTTGGCAAACTATGGCATCTGTTCGTCAGACATCGCCGATGAAGTTGAACAAGCAGTAGATACAGTCACCGCGGAGGAAGTCTACGAGGAACAGAGACGCATAAGACACAACATCCGCTCGCTCGTTAATGTGATTCGGCAGAAAATCAGCCCTGGAGCACGCTCCTACGTTCACCTATTTGCCACCTCCGCGGACATCCTTGATACCGCCACGGCACTGCGGTTCAAAGCACTGACAGAAAACGTCATCATTCCAGACCTTATTGCGTTGGAGCAGCAGCTCATCGCGTTGGCACGGGAGCATGCAGAAACGGTGCAAATCGGACGAACGCACGGACAACACGCCGAACCCACGACGTTCGGATATGCGCTAGCGCTCTACGTCAGTCGCCTCGGAACCCGAATTGAGAAGATTCACGAAGCAGGACAGAACCTCCGCGGGCAATTTTCAGGCGCAGTCGGCGCGTTTAACGGACTGTCCCTGATTGATGAGAACCCAGAGCAGATTGAGGCGGATTTTCTCGCCTTGCTCGGTTTGAAGCCATCCGACACACACACATCAACGCAGTGCGTCGAGCCCGAGTTTATCTCCGATCTGGCGTATTACGTCACGGCGGCTTACACTGTCCTTGCCAATTTCGCTGACGATATGCGCCACCTTTACCGCACGGAAATCGCTGAGGTCGGCAGAAAGTATAACCCACAGCTGGTCGGCTCATCGACGATGCCGCACAAGGTAAATCCAGAGACGTATGAGAATATCAAAAGTTTGTGGAAGGCTTATGTACCGCGCATGCAAACCGTTTTTATGGATAGCATCCTCGAACATCAGCGCGACCTGACCAATTCTGCTTCTGGTCGCTTCCTGACAGAGCTCTTCACAGCGTTTGATTACGCGATCTATCGACTTCGCCGCGACTTGGACGAGATGGATGTCAGGAAGGATAACATGCAGCGGAACCTTGCCTTGAGCGCCGAGGATACGATCGCGGAGCCTATCTATCTCTTGATGGCGTACTATGGATTCCCGGATGCCTACGACCATACGCGTAAACTAATCGGGCAAGTGCATCAGACCGGTAAAAGCCTCACCGCATTGTTGTGGGAAGATGAGACGTTAAGACCGTTTCTTGATAAATTGACGCAACCGCAGCGTGAGGCGCTCCGCGCCCCAATGAATTATATTGGGGCGGCTGTGCGGCGGACTTATGCTACGTGTGACGAATGGGAAAAACGGATAGCAACTGTGGAAGCGATTTCCTAATCGCCATGCAGCGAAAAAAGTTGGAGCCGGGCGATTTATCGCCTGTCAACCGTTTATAGAGACGTGCAATAAATTACGAGCCCTTGCTGTTTTCAGAGACTCAACAACTTTAGCAGACTTTAGCACACTCTCTGTGAGTGAGAACAATCTGCTCATCTTGATGCCTCTGTTTTGGGAACTTACTCCTATAGGAAGGATCGTGCAAGCATGTTTGATATCACCTATTTAGGACGGAGATGGTTCCGTTTCATCAAACGCTACCCGCGTACGAGGATAACCGTTGGGTTTCTGTTCATATTTTTTTTCGGTATCTGGGTAGGTAGAACCGTGCAATTCGGTAAAATCGCCGATTATGTCCGTTCTTTTTTTGATACAGAACAGAGTGATGTGACGCGATTGGTTAGACGTGGAATTGTGCATCGGCAGATAAAGCAGAAAGGCATGCTGACAAATATTCTGGCAGTCTCTCCGAATGCGGCTGACATCCGGCCGTATCGCGCGTTAAATGCCGGCATCGGCACAGAATCGTTAGTTTCCTTAGCTAGACGGCATAAAGCACTCGTTGCTATAAATGGCGGATACTTTGAAATGGAAGGTCCCTTTCGCGGTGAATCCGTCGGTGCACTGAAAATTAACGGTGAATGGGTTAGTGAACCAGAGCAGGGAAGGGCAGTTATAGGATTCAGAGCAGTTGATGGCAAAACCGAGGCATATATCGACCGGGTTGCTCTCTGGATGGAACTGGTGCTGCCAAGTCAGAACCCCCTCATAATAGACGGTATCAATCGTAATCGTGGAAGAGACGAGTTGGTGCTTTACCGACCTTACTTTCATACGGTGACCTTGACAATGCCCGATGGTGTTGAGGTTGTTGTCGAAAATGACCAGGTCGTCGGCATCTACGATAGGCAGGGCAGTCTGCACATTCCGTCTGATGGTTATGTGCTATCAGCAAGTGGAAAGCAGCGCACATCACTCTTGGCGGCAGTTGCTATTGGTGATAGGCTGCAAATTCGCAAGACGTTGATTCCCGAACGTGTTGGTAACAGCAGGTTGTGGGCGAGTTGTGAGCACATTATCGGTGGCGGTCCGCTGTTACTACGGAATGGCATCGCAACTCCGAGGCGGGCGTATGAGGTTGAAGGGTTTGATAGGACGTTTCACAGTTTTTGGCATCCGCGCACTGCAATCGGTAGAAAGGCGGACGGCACGTTGCTTTTTGTGACAATAACGTCAACGGAGGCAGGTGTTCGACGCGGGGTGACGCTGCCAAAAATGACACAGTTATTTTTAGAATGGGGTGCGACGGACGCGCTCAATTTAGATGGCGGGGCTTCTTCTATGCTAATTATTCAGGATGAGGTGGTGAGTGTCAAGCAGCACGACAAAAAGCAACGAGCTGGTGCACGCGCGAAACCAGCCCGTGGTAATCGTAGAATCCGCCCTTTACCCAAGCAACAGGGCCGCGCGATTGCAGACGCACTCTTGATTTTTCCGCGTTAAAAAGATTTCTTTTCCCATCATCCGATGTCTCTTTTTGATGATAAACGTTCGCGCCTATTCTCTCTATATACACACTAGGCCGGTTATGAGGCACGTTGGTACCGTCGACAAATTCGCAGATTAACCTCTGTTCGACTCTGATACAGGCTTGACTTCAACCAGGGCGATCACCGGTGCTTGTAACAAATGCTGCACGGGTGACAAACTCACTAAAAAATCACACACTCCTGTCAATCCGTTTTTGGCATCAACGCTCAAGTCAATGCCAAAAAAGAAACTAATACGCCGGTTTAAGTGCTCTCTCAGTTCAACGAGGACATTGGTGATAGTCAGTTCCGATTTTGCGTTCGCCGTATTTATGGCAGCGGCTAACGGGACATTTATCTCTAACGTTGTTAGGAGATATCCACTCGGCGTTACCGGTGCTGCTGGAGAAAAAAGATCTTCCGATTCAACGATTTCTAATTGAAACGTTGCCACGACCGTTTCTAAAGTCCAATTGCTATAAGTTATGGAGGGACCTTCTCAGGAATTGAAGTTATATTCGGTGACTTTATTCTACAAAAATTGCGGGGAAAAAGCAAGAATTATCCACCGTGTCACATAGTTGTTTAGGTTTTTAATATAGTGCGTGATTTTGTCAATCTCGTGTTTCTCTTGAGATATTTTAAATCTGATAGAAGCACTGAATGAATTCCTCTGGATTGAAAAAAAAACAGTGGACATTTCTACGCAGAATATAGTAAAATATTTTTTGAGACATTTGCCACAACGAAAGCAAGATACAAAGGGGGATGGTACAATGCTAATCAATAGAAAACCACTATATGAAAAATCGCCGCGTTTGTCTCGGCCTTCTATCGGTGATATAAGTAAGAGCATCATCGCACAAACAGATGCCTCTCGCTTTAATCGACGACAATTTATCAAAGTGGCTGCAGGACTTGCTACCTCTGTTTTTGCAGGAGGAAGCTTGCTTCAAGCAGCGGAAGCTCAGTTCGGATTCCGTGAACATATCCCTTATGATGCGGTTCGTGATATTCACTACGGGACCCGCTACGGTAGGATTGAACACCACTATCCGGAGATGAACCCAACCGGTGAGAAATTCACGTTTGTGCGTCTCAAGTACCCAGGCGGCGATTGGTATACGAATATCGTTAACTACTACCGCTGGCAGTCTGATCTGAAGTTTACGGAGGTGCTGGCAGCGAATACGACGATTGATGTTGAGGTTCGTGAACATCCGCAATACGTTGATATTGACGACCCTGGGCTCTATGCGTATCCGTTTCTCTTCATGACAGGGCACCGTGGCATTCGGCTTTCTGATGAACAGGTACGCAAGTTCAGAGAATACTTTGAGCGCGGTGGATTCCTCCACATTGAGGATTGTGATATTCGTCTTAACAACGGTAGAGGCGGTCTGAAGCCGCACATCTATGAGATGGTACGCCGGATTTTTCCCGAAAAGAAGTTTGAACGACTTGACACCAGCCATCCGATTTATCACACGCTCTATGCGCACGATGAGTATATGGGGGGAGATAAGCGCATCCCTGGACTGTCCGATGCTGATGAGGCAATCATGGAAAATGACCGGATAATGGTCTACTTCTCCCCCAGTGACCTGAATTGTGCATGGGAAGGTAGGCCCTGTAGCCCTGGTGGTGAGGAACAGCGGGGCTGGGCGTTTGAGCAGGGGATGAATGTCGTCGCGTACGCCCTCACACGGTAAATTTAACAAGTCTATCGGTTGTCGGTTATTAACTGGCACCTGAAAACGAACAAGAGGAAAACCATGAAAAGGATTTTTAGTTCGACTTGCAAGCTACACCAAAAATGTACGTTGTTTTGTTTCGTAATTGTGCTCATCGTTCTCGCCCAGTATGCTAACGCACAAGAACGATTCTCAGATGCTGTGGGTCCTGTTACCGTTCAAGAGATGACGGCAACAACCCCTTTGGTAGTACCATATATTACATGGGGTGGGGAATCAGCACTTTTCCATGCCAATGGAGGGGTAACGACTCGTCCCGGTACAATTATGGCGGAACTCGGCATGAATCTCAAATTAGTGCAAGGTGACAACTTTCAGCAGCAGGTACGTGACTATCTCTCAGGTAAATCTCCGTTCCTGCGTGGCACGTTTAGAATGATAGCACAAGCAAGCGAAGCCGTCGGGAGAGATGCGCGTACAAAACCGGTCGTTTTTGGGCAGCTCACCTGGTCGGCAGGTGACCATTTCGTCGGACGTTCTAATATCCGGAAAATCTCTAACCTCCGGGGCAAAAAACTCGCTATCCAAAAAGGTGGACCGCACGTAGGGATGCTTTATGATATGTTGAAGACTGCTCGACTTTCGAAGTCACAGGTGGAAATCGTCTGGGTGGATGAATTAACAGGTGTTAATGGACCTGCAGAACGTTTCCGAAACGACGCAACTATCGCAGGCTGTTTTGTGATTACACCCGATATGATCGGCTTAACAGGTGGTCCTGAGAACACCGGCACAGGGGCTGAAGGAACCGTCAAAGGCGCGCATGTTGTCGTTAGTACCGCGACACTCTCTCGTTCTATTGCGGATGTCTACGTCTGCCGTAAAGATTTCTACACCGCTTACAAACCGCTTGTTGAACGATTCTTTGCCGGTTATCTGAAGGGAGCCGAAGAGGTAGTGGCTCTTAAGAAAGCCTACGAAACGAGCGGCTCCCCAAAATACACACAGCTCCTGACGATGATGCAAAACATCTACGGTAAAGAAGTATTACCGACCCTTGAGGAGGATGCCCACGGTTTAATTGCAGATTGCACGTTCGTTGGGCAACCGGGAAATATCGCTTTCTTCAACGACCCGAGGAACACCATTACCGGTTTTGAAGGCTTCAATAAAGCAGGATTGGATATGGCAATGAATTGGGGGTTTGCAACGCAAAGATATGCTTTGATTCCTTCCGACTTAGACTTTAACTCACCAACTTTTAAGAACCTGCTCACTACAACTGTGACGGCTCCTACGCAATTGAAAGCAACACGTTTCAAAAAAGAGACAGTACGGGCTGAAATTGAATCGTTTAATGAGGACGCAGTGCTCGACGAAAAGACCCTCATTTCCTTCACAATTCAATTTGATGCGAACCAAGGCACCTTTAGTGATGCTAAATATAAAGAAGAATTTGATAGAGTTGTAGAACTCGCATCTAAATATGGGAATGCTGCTATTGCGATCAAGGGACACAGCGATCCCTCTCGAACATTGAGCGTATTAGTAAAAACGGGGCTCCAAACAGGTATTTTGAGACGGACAGGCACGCGAGGCAGCTACAAATATTTTATGGACGGTAAGCCCTTTAGTTTGGAAGATACTGCGAACTTGATTCGTCTGATTCAGCAGAAGAAGTTCGATGATGGCACCAACGTTGAAAGTCCCTATCAAGTGATGCGGGCCGCGCTTAAACTTTCCGAGCAGCGTGGGCAAGCAGTCAAACAGTCTATTATCACCTATGCACAGCGCAAAAATGCACGGATTGATCCAGACCAGATTGTACCAGTTGGCGTCGGAATTAAGGACCCTGTTATTGCAAAACCGACTAGCCCGCAAGAAGCAGCAGAAAACCGACGCGTTGAATTCGCAGTTATTAAAGTTTCAGCAGAAGCTGTTGCTGTATCTGATTTTGATTTTTAGCCGGAATAGCAGTGGCAGGGTTCGGTTTTCTTTATCTCTCCTTTCAGGAGAGATAAGTGGCGAGATAGGTATCTTTCTCTGTCCTTCAGGATAGACAAGATTACCTTTTACTCGCCACCCACTGGGGTCGGCGATCAGTTATCAGAAAAAGAAGCGCCTCTTAAGCGAAACCCATTATTGACTGTTTTTGATGGTTTCCAATAACTGACTGTTCCATGACAGAGATAGGTCTTTTTATGAAATATATTACGGCAGCCGGATCCAGCATGCAATTTATTTACCTACTGAGTCTGATGGCTTTTGGTCTCCAGATTTGCAGTGCTGACGACAACATTCATAAAGATAACATTGTTGTGATTCTCGATGCCTCCGGTTCAATGCAGGATAAGTTTAGTGGAGACAGGACGAAATCGAAAATGGAAGCAGCAAAAGCAGCACTACAAGAAGTGCTAGCGAAAGTGCCTGACAACACCCAGATCGGATTGCTGGTGTTTAGTGGTGCCAATGTCCAAAACGAATGGGTGTACCCGTTAGGGCCCAAGGACATTCAAAAACTGATAGCGGCCATCCATTTACCACAACCTAGCGGGAACACACCGTTGGGGAAATACATCCGAATCGGGGCAAATCGTCTCCTTGAACAACGCGAAAAACAGTTCAGCTACGGAAACTATCAGTTGTTAGTTGTTACAGATGGCGAGGCTTCAGATGCTGACAAAGTTAAACATTACACACCTGAAATCCTCAATCGGCAGATTCGCATTGATGTTATCGGGGTTGATATGAAGACAGATCACATGTTGGCAAATGTGGTGGATAGTTACCGAAAGGCAGATGATCCGGGGGAGTTGGTAGCGGCGGTGTCGGCGATCCTTGCGGAGACCGGCGATACAAGCACAGATGTTGGCAGCGAGGATGCTTTTGAATACATTGCGCCGCTTTCATCGGAAATTGCTGCCGATTTGATTCAGCGGCTCACAACGCCTCCAAGCAATACTGAAATTGCAGTAAAGTCGAAGGAGTCGACACCATTACCACCGACAACACCGAGAAAAGTGCCGGCACCAGATCTACAGGGTACTGACTCAGACCCTGGACAAACTACGCTATGGTTTATAATACTTCTGGTTGTGCTTTCTGTTATAGGGTTCTTGGTTTTCAGAAATAGGAACTAGGAGCTATGGACGCTGTTAAGAAAAAGCGCATAATCATCATGGTAGCAAGCTGGCTCATTATCATCGGGGTAGCCGGACTCGTTTATAAGTTCGTCGTTGAACCGTGGATACGCGACGACCTTGTTAAAGAGACGAGTACCCAACGTTACGCACATACTATCAAGGTGGCACACGACTCGTTTCCGGGGTATGCAATACTCCGTTCTGCTGCTGTTCAGAATCTGCTGGATCGTCAAGGGATTAAACTCACGTTCGTTGATGATAAGGCGGATTACGTCGGGAGGATACGCGCGCTGAAAAGTGGTAAGGTTCAGATGGCAGTATTTACTATTGATGCTTATCTCAAGGCAGGTAGCGTTATCGGTGAGTTCCCGGGTTCGATCGTCCTCGTGATCGATGAATCTAAAGGGGCTGATGCTATTGTTGCGTATAAGCGAGGCGTACCGCGAATACCGAGTTTGAGCAATCCGCAGGCGCGGATCGTACTGACCCCGGATTCGCCGAGTGAAACGCTTGCCCGAATCATGATCAACAAGATGAGCCTACCAAGTCTGCCCTCTTCGTGGGCGGTCGAGACAAACGGGGCTGAAGATGCCTATAAGAAACTCAAGTCCGCTGATCCGGATCAGCCGTATGCCTATGTCATCTGGGAACCTTACGTGACGAAAGCACTCGCTATAGAAGGCGTGCATCTGCTGCTAGATAGTTCAAAACTCAAAGGTTATATCGTTGATGTACTGGTAGTTCAGCGCGAATTTTTGGATTCACAACGTGAGCTCGTCGTGCACGTTGTCCAAGCGTATCTCCGCGCGAACTATGATTACAATAACCAACCTGATGGGTTAGCCTCCTTGATTCAGGCGGATGCAAAGCAGTATGGTGACTCGCTTAATCGCAATGAGACGGATAAATTGGTCAAAGGAATTGAATGGCGTAACACAGTTGAGAATTACGCCCATTTCGGTATAATTTCCTCTGAACAGGCCAAAGGTAGCGAGCGCTTGGAGGCGATGATTGCTAAAATTGTGCAGGTACTGGTGCAGACGAATTCAATCCCCGTGCAACCCGTGTCAGGAAATTACGAGGAACTCTTCTTTGAGGGTATTTTGCGATCACTTCACCACGATAAGTTTCACCCCGGTATTTTAAACGCAAGCGGGGCTGATGGGTTAGATAATATCTTCGTTGAATCAACACCTATGGAACAGGTTAGAGAAGAGGCATCACTCAATCCCCTTTCAGATACAAATTGGAATGCACTTGCACCTGTCGCGGCGATGAAAGTAGAACCAATCCAATTCGGACGCGGGAATGCCCGGATTCTTCCAAACAGTGAACGTGCATTGAAAGAACTCGCTGCAAATCTGAAATCGTTCCCCCAGTACTATCTCAGAGTGGTAGGGCATACGCGTCAGGAGGGAGATCCGGCAGCAAATCAGATCCTCGCCTTACAACGTGCTGAGGCCGCAGCAGAATCTCTGAGGCGTTTCGGTATTGCAAACCACCGTATCCGTGCCATGGCAAGCAACGAAACCTCCACCCAGATGCGCGGGGCAGCAGCACAAAGCGTTACATTTGAGCTCCTCGGAAAACCGTATTAGGAACGGTTTTAACCGTTTTCGTCTATAGGAGCCCAATAAAGGCTGCCCAGTGGGTGGCAGGTAAAAGGTTGGCAGGTTTGGCAGGGTCCGGTTTTCTTTATCCTCTCCTTCAGGACAGATAAAGACTACCTATCCTGCCACTGCTATATTAAAACCCTTACAAATCTCGTCGGAGGGTTCTGATGTTTTGAATCAAAGCATAAACGGCTTAGGCATAGCATAAGAGGGCTCTGGCGAGGTTTCTAAGGGACTTATCAAAGCATCAGGTGTTATAGGGCTGAAATATACGAAAAACGAAAACATGTGGTGAAGAAATTGATTGATCGGAGATTGTTTCAGAGGAAATTCCTACTTCATCTTCTTAGCAACACTTATATTCTCCTCCCTTTTGCTGCCGGAGGCTCCATCGCTTTTGCAGCCTGGGTATTCAATTTAGAACCGAAGGCACTCTATCTATTCGGTAGTGCGATTCTCAGCATCTTGGTGCCTATCGGGACCCTAATTAGCAAGTGGGCAACCGGAACAGAAGATATAGCGAAACAGGTTCACAGTGAGATCCTTCACGAAGTTCATCAAAAGCGAGAAGCAGAACTAAATAACTTACATCAACAACTTGAAGCTGATGGAGATGCCCGAACAGAAACGATGCTTGACGAACTTCGTGCTTTGCATAAATCCTTTCAAGAAGAAGCGGGGGGCGATGGTTGGTTGGGTGCCCTCCCTATTAGTGTTAGCGCTGATATTACCGATAAGGTTTCTGAACTCTTTACACAAGCAGTAGAGTGTTTGAAAGACACACTTAAGATGCATCAGAAATTAAGGAATACGCAATTGGCAACTGTCAAAAATGTGCTTCAACAATATCGCGAACAACGGATTGAAGATGTTCAGCAGACGATTGTTCAATTATCACACCTCTACACCCGGGTACTAACGTTCAATCCTGAAAGCAATGACACAGAGCTGACACGTCTCCGGTCCGAACTCGACGAAAGCCTCAGTTTTGCCAAACAGGTCGATGCAAAGATACGTGAGTTAACACCACTACATAATAATGATGTACACCAAACAGAAGATCCGAAATAACAGATACTTTGTATGCTGCAGCCCATCAACGCCTTATGCTTTCATAAAAACTGTGTCAAATCTCGTCAGAGCCGTTTATGTTTAGATTTTAAAGACTATACCTAAGTAGTCTCCGATCTATAGATGGCAGGTATAAGGTTATCTTGTCCCAGTGGGTGGCGAGTAAAAGGTAGCAAAGCGTGTCCTGAAGGACACGACTTTCTACCTATCTCGCCACTGTCCTTCAGGACAGACAAAGAATACCTAACCTGCCACGAGATTTGTGCTAAGGTTTACATCATATAGATTGGTGTTGTACTGCAGTAGACGAAAAAACGAGATTTATAGTGGGTTGAACAATGCATCAGCCTTGTTTGGGCTCCTGTAGACAGAGAAACAAAGAAAAGGATGATAGTTATGACACTCTACACATGGCACTACGACAACATCCCGAGCAGCTGGGAATCTATTTTAGAGCGTCTAAAGAAATTTGAAGTACTCGCACAGCAAATCAATGAAAGAAAAAAGAAGCAGGAAATCGATTCAACCGAAATGCTTAAAAACTTCTATACACATCATAACGAATTGGTGGCGGATACGTACGCGAACTTGCAACACGCGCAGCTGCACTGTGATGAGACGACTTTAGATACTGCCTTTGTTGAAGCTGTCTGGCTGTCTCTTGAGCACTATCCGGCACTTGTACATCATCCACAGATTGAGAATTTAGACACAGCCGGTTCTAAAACCTTCACCTTCTTTACACCGGATGCGCCAGCGGCTCCTGACAAACGAGAGCAACTAAAAATAGAACTTCAGCAGGCATTTAATCTGGATCCGGAAACAGTGGAGGAGCTAACCCGGCAGCTTTATATCCGGACGAGCCCCCTCCGTTATCGGCATCAAATTATGCGGAGTTTAGAGACGAGCTTCAATCTCATGGCTGCTAACCCGAAACTGGATGTAGCTATCCTACAACTTTTTAGGTCATTATATCCCGGTGCTCCGTTTGAGACAGGCGAAGTAAAGTTAGTCAAAACGTCTTCCGTGCTCTATTTTTGCTTCCCTACTGAGGCATGGGAAAACGCAGAGGAGCCCAATATCTCTACAGACGAACAGCGTGAAGAAAGCGAGACATCACAACGCCCACAGGCCTACCGGGAAAAATTTCTGAGAAAAATTTGGGAGGTAGAACCTTTTGCCCATTTTCCCGTGTTCGGAACCTTTGACGCAGAAAATCTAGACTTAACCTTCCTTCAGAAAATTTCTGATGAAACTGGATTGCCTTTGGAACTAGTCACATCAACGCTGACGCGTATGATAGGTGTCCTCCCTTTAGCTGAACTTGATAAATATCTAATTCACGATACTTGGGGACATCAGTGGCAGGAAAGTCTACTCGATTTTGAGGAACCGTATACCGAATTGACTCTGTTTAAACGTCCCTTATCCCTAACTGAAACCGCTTCGGTCTTAGGAGAGCAGACTTCGTTCGCTGCCACATTCGTCAAAACTGAGGCCGGGACAATAGAACTTGACCCGGTCAAACTACAGCAATTCATCGATGCAGAATTATACGAACGCGCAATCATTGCTTTTACACCTATTCTCGCTGAAATCTTGGCGGATGTGGTAGAATATAAGTTCCTAAAATTACACCCGAGTCAGGAACACCTGCTGCCGAGTTCTTCGTTACTCAAAGCGTTTCCTAGCAAATTGGATTTGACACTTGCAGATTTGCGTACTTGCTTTGTCCATGCCTCCGAAGTCTTCCAAAACTGGGTCGCTTCTGAATCAACACAACAGCAATTACATAACGAAATTTGCGAAAAACTCGAAATTCCAAACGACGCAATAAAACACCAGGAACTCTCACAAGTCCTCAGCACCGCGGTCCGACTCTGTAAGGAGCAGCTTCACGCTTTCTATCAACCGGAATGGACTTGGGAAAAAAGCGAAGCCGGTTATTTGAAACTGAATGCATTTAGCTTCGCAGCACTGAACTTTCTCCGACTTCACACCGCGCTTATCCAGACATACAAAGACCTCTCACATATCGAGACATCTTATGATTTCAAAGATATTCTGGTATTGGCGATAGGCACCTTCTTTGAAAGAAATCCACAGCAGAATATTTGGCAACTCGACAGTTTTTTAACCCAAGCGTTTCTCCCACGTTGGGAAAAATTGGCTGCAGCGGGCTGTACAGCGTGTTAAACTGGGAGCCCTCCGATGCTATGATTCATAGCATAGATAACCTCCGACGAGATTTACACACGAATCAGCAAAGCATCAGCGATGATGGTGATGATGGTACTGAAATATACGAAAAAGCATCAGGCGGTAATGGGCTCTTGTATACGAAAATATGAATCTAAACAGAACAGAGAGAGGATTTGGGTGGGCGGGCGACGAGATTTACACATGAGCCATCAAAGCATCAGCAATGATGGTACGGAGATAGACGAAAACACATCAGTCTTGTTTGGGCTCCTGTAGACAGAAAAGAGATTCGCAAGTCAGACGAACTGCGGGAGAATCTTCTCGCGGAGCCGTTCATACGTGAGCATAGCACCGACAATGTTGCCTGCCGCAGGACCGAGCTGAAGTTGTGCGATAACACCGGAACCGAACAGATTCTCAATAGGATGGAGTTGTAAACTGTCATCAAGTTGAGGGAACCCCCATGGGAGTGGAATCCGGTGTTGCTCGATCAGTTCTGCTAAAAAAGGATAACGGCAGAGGTTGAATTGATACCCCGTTGCAAGGATAATACGTGAGATGTCATGAAGGGTACCGTGCGTCATCTCAATGTCGAGGCGTAGCTTGTTTGCGAGGGCAATGCTTGCATTGAAATGCTTTCTGTGCCGACAAGCCTTGATGTTTTGAATCTTCGTTGCAGGATAGAACTCAACGTTTCGCTGACTCTGTAACGTCTCAGCAATATCCGGTGTGATGCTACCTTCCCCTCTGGCGTGCTGAATCATGTTATAACGTTGTGTCCAGTCCTTTTCTTCTGCGAATTCAGCGAGACGTTTTGGCCCTACCCACACCGGTGGAAAATCAAACTGTTCTACACGCAAATCTGAGCGAGCAATTAAAGCAACCTTCACTCCGCATTCGCTTAGCGTTCGTGCCAAGGTTCCGGCCGTCAGTCCGCCTCCAATGATTGCAACCTTTCGGTCTTCGTCGGAGGCTTTATAGTGTGAGGCGTGTATAATCTGATCGGGAAAACGCCGTTGCCAGACAGCAAATTCAGGCGGGACATAAAAACAGTCCTCTGTACCGATGGCGAGAATAATACAACGGCTCCGAAACCCTTCATGCTGTGTAGAAATCAAGCGGAACGGAAAACTGCCCGCACCTTTATCCCACCGCAATTTCGCCACGTCAAATTGATAATAGAGACTATGTACTGAAAACTCTGCTATCGCCTCGTTGCAAAAATCCCAGAAGAGTTGTGTTGACGGTTGCGAGTAGGGTGGTGCCAATTCATCAGTGCGGTTGTGACGTTCTGCATACTCCACGATACCTAAAGCATCTGGCGTGATGTGATGGACGGCAGGTGAGCGGAGGAACGTCATGCCTTGGCGTTCAGTTTTGTACTGCCAGGCTGTGAGCGGATGCGGATGCCGGTCGACAATCGCAAGGTGGCTGGCTGCTTCCGGCATGTCACGCAGTATCCGTAACGCGATCGAGATACCGTGTATGCCACCGCCAATGATTGTTACGCGGATATTCCGATGGGCAAGGGTTTTCATGTTAATCGGCGCTCGGTCCCGGTAGATGAAAGCTCTTCAACGCGAAGGTTTCTGTGAGTAGACTATCGGTAACGCGGAAACGGGTGTATCTATATTGGACAACTCCGATAGAAGGCGCAACCCAGTACTCTGCCGGGGGACCAATCACAAAAACAGACGGGTCGTCACTATCCCCATAGACCACCTCTTCGTAAACCACGTACGTGCTATAAGTGCCAGTTGGAACACGAATCGGCACATCTTTTTCAACCACAGTGCGTGTAACCTTGACTGGGGTTCCCACAGTTTTCTCAAAAACGACCCACTCCTTTCCGACTTCCAACGGGAAATCCCACAAGCGGCGCGCGGGCGCGTGCTTTTGGTGAAGTGTTGGGTTGGCTAAAATGAAGACATAAGCGTCGAACGCTGATTCTATCATGACTTCCGGCGTTTTGAAAAAGTATGTCGCGGAAATCGGAAAAGGGAAGACATCGTAAAATTCCGAATCTATGCGGAGGTAATATGCATTCGCAGCTAAATGATCTACGACATCGCGTGGCACTGAGTCTGGTTCAACAGGGCTGAGTTCACTGATGCTCATCTGTCGATGTGTCGTACCGCCGATGTCCCGTGTCCCTTCAATGCGGACAGTGAATTCCTGATCGGTGTCCACGTTGACGTAAGTCCAAGCGGTGCCGGTATTAGTGGGGAAATCGATTGCATGAAAGCCTCTGGTATCGGGCGGTGGCAATTTGGTTTCGCCGTGCGGATCCAGGAGCCCTTCGTCGCCGCAACCTATCAGGCAGCATAAGATAACGCACCCCGCCAAAAGTCCTCTGGCGACGGAAGTATAGGATGCTTTGCATCCTGCAGCTTTAATCGACGAAAAAAGTGAATAGTATGCTATCATCATTGCATAAGAAGGCTCTGGCGAGATGTACACAAGCATTAACAATACATCAGCAGTTGATGGGCTGAAATATACAAGAGAATCATTTTTTAAATGAGCCGCTGCCCTAATGTATGACGCAGAATTTGCCGGTGGTTTGGAACCCCTTTCCATCGGTCGCCCGGAAGAAGTACAGCCCCGTACAAACCATCTCCCCACGTTGATTTGTACAATCCCAATGTGATGCGGAATTGAGAATTTTGATGAGTCTACCGTTGGCATCGTAGATATGCACAGTGAGTCCTTTTGGATAAAATTCGAGATGCTTACCTTGCCCAGCATAAAGGGGGTTAGGCGCGACCATGACTTTCTGCATTGGGGTGGAAGCTACATAGTTGAAGGTCTGGCCATTCCAAATCCGAGTGCCGGTGGTACCTGCCAGCGTTTGTCCTCGAATCCGATAGGTATAAGTGCCAATAGGCGGAAACCCTACCGTTCTGAGCATGCCTATCCACTTGTCGGAGTGCGCCGCTGCCGACATGTCCTCACGTGTCAATGTAATTGTATAGTGATGCCCGTTAGGGGATTCGACAGTGAGGAGGGGTGTGCTTTGCAGTCGATGTGTGCTAAGTACTGCAATCTGCCATTCCCCAATGGCGCGAGACTGCGTTTCAATGAAAAACGTTGGTGCTGCGTTTGCTTCAGCAAACGCCGGCGTAATACTATCTGTCACCAGGCTTGGTGTGCCCATAATACCTATTGCGTCAATGGGGACAACGGCGTAGTAATAGTGGACGTTGCTTGGCTCAAACGAGGGGCTGTTGACATCCACATCCTGAAAGAGGGTGGTATCCTCAAATCGGGTTTGGTTCACCTGCACGCGTCCGACTACGGTGATATCGTCCTCTGCGATTCCGTTTTCATCCCGGTCTGCGGCCCCAAGCACATCCTCCTTGCTCTGAAAAGGTTGTGGCGTATCGGTTTCGTTTTCGAGCACGTAGCGTTTCCGCACGAGCGCCACTTCGTGAATGTTTGTCGGATTGTCAACGTTCCATGTCACTATAGCACTGTTGCTTCCTTGAGAGACCTGGGCATTTGAGAGGCTGCCCGTTGGCGGTGGACCCGCCATATAACTGACAGAACCGCCAAAACTGCCACCCGGCCTGATAACTCGTTCAACATCAGGATGCATGTTAATCAGGATGAGGGTGATTTCCTGAATCTCGCCGCCAAAATCCTTGAACGTTATTTGTGCTTCTTGCGACCGTTGATAGGTGAATGCTTCTCTGATTTCGGTGGTCCCATCTCTTTTCCTGATGATAAATTTCGCCGCCCATCCACGTAAACCGGTAAACGTATGTCGATCGAGTTCTGCCTGAATATCGCGCTGTTCATCACGTGTTAGCAGAGTCATGTCTATCGGTGCAAGATCAGCACCGTCAATTTTAACAGCGAATTCTGACATGATGCCTGCCGGTTTGAATACGACGTACCGAGCAGAGAAGTGTTCCGGCATTGATTCTGAATCAAAATCGGTGCGGACAGGATAGACACTGTGGACATCGTTTGGGTGAATTGCCACGGGGGGGAACCGATGTGCATTGTAGTAGGTGCCCCCATTGGTGCGGAGGCCGGCACGCGCGTGCGTAAAATAATTCCACACCGTAAACGTTTTAAACGCCTCGGCGAGGTTGGTTCCGCTGTTGGTGAACACATCGTAGAAATTGCCCATTTCTCGGTAGCTGCCATCGGTGGTGTCTTGATAAAGCTGCCGAACGATGTCGTATCCGAACCGTTCTGTCATGTACAACGTCCAGATAACGGAGCCGTATTCGTGGTCGCCGATGCGGCTTTCTAGTGATATGTCCGGGCTGAGGAACCACCGACGGAGTTGGTGTATATAGTAATTGTAGGAGTCGGTTTCGTTGGGTTCATCCGGGTCGGGTATGTTATCGCCGTCGTCAATGCGCCCCCCATCATAAGTCATAATTTCTATCCACGTTGCGGAAGCTTCCATGAACCAGATCGGCATAGAGGCGTTATAGGCGAACTGGATCCCGTGGAGGAATTCGTGTGCACAAGTTGTTTCAATGTAGCGTCTACCTTCCGATTTTCCGACATAGTCGTAGATACGCGAGTTTATCATGAAGTACGGTGCGACTGTGAGCGCGGTAGACAGCACACGTCCTTCGAACCAATCAGCTGTCGTAATGCCAAGTGCAGGGAAGGTAAATAGGTAGACATCGTACTTGTGATTGCCCCCGTTCTGCATTGCCCAAAAATCTATATAGGGTACCTTAAATCCCATCAAATCTATTTGGATGCGGTATGAACGTTCCATGGCATCTGCACAAATATCGACATAATCAGGGACACCGTTGCGCGGGTGAAAATCCTCAAGTGGCGGCGCTTGCGGCCCGGTGCGTGTGTAGTGAAATCTAAAGTGCGGCGTGTTAAACTGTTCAGGCAGCTCGATTTCTCCGAACAGGCTGCCGGGCAGTCCAGGGCGCAAGAACATTCCTTTGAGTTTCTGCCGGTGTATTGAGGGGATATGCTGCCAATTCTTGGCAAGGGTGACAAAGGTATCGGTTGCACATTCCGTGATTTCGCTTGCCGTGTATCTCGGTTTGAGATTGCTAAACTGCAGGGCAGTTTGGAGTGCGCCTTGGAGTTCTGGGTCCGGCGGCAGTGCGAAGGTAGCGGATATGTATGCTGTAAATAACGCGATAATGAGTATTGGTGACAGTTTCATTTTTTTGTTCTTGGGTTTTGCTCGATTTGTGTTGCAATATGCACAGTCTTAAGCGAAATAAGTCGGTTTTCCATCAAGGCTAGAGTTTCTGCCATCAGCGGTGCGGTTACGGTTGAACAAAGAAAATCTTTTGGTTTTCAATAAATTGTTGTAGTTTTTGAGATATTCCGTTGTACAGTTTTGCAATGCGATTGATTTTTCCGTTGTTATATGTTGAGGGCGGGCATGAACCCGCCCTTACCACTAAACATTACTGCCTTTTGATGGCACCCCACGTTAGGGCAAGTTTTTTGCGCGCTTCAACTGCGAAAGCGATTGTAAAATTGTCCTGAACCTCTTTTTCGTCCAAGGCGCGATTGTAGACAGCGACATCGTCAATCTCGCCCTCAAAATAGAAGGGTTTGATAAAGGCGTTGCGGTCATGCCCAACGGCTACGACGACGTGGCTACGTGTGTCACGGCTGTTTATTTTTCCATCGGCTTCTGCATCCGGTTCACCGTTGAGGTAGAGGACCTTTTTCTCGTTATCTCCATCTGCGACAAATGTGATGTGTACCCATTCGCCTTCGGTGATAGGCGTTGTAGTTTTGAAGATGCCGAATCCGTCTCCATTTCTTTGGGTTTGCACTGTGCCATCAGCCAAGAGTTCTAGCCATGAATCGCCTCCCCCTTGCGGGTCATCGTCCCAGATGATAACTTTGGGCCCCTCGGGTAAGGCAGCTACATTAATCCACATAGCATAGGTAACATTTTGTCCTTCTGTAGCTGCTCCGATAACGACATAATCTTCCTTGCCGTTGAAGTTGAGTGCTTCGCCGACGATACCTTCTACAATTTTGGGAGCCCCCTTAATCTCACCGTCATGTTCACCGAGGGCATCTTTTGCTATCTTCGCGTCGGTATCGGCTTTATCAAAAGTCCAGTGCCCTCCGAGTCCGTCTTCAACCGATTGTGCATGTGCTACCTTTGCATCTGCGGATGCAAAGACAACGCCTACTACGCAAAAGAGCGTAAAGCATAGATTGAATTTCATCGGTTTGCCTCCTGAATTGGTTGGTAATACCTTGAAGCGCTATGCGTTTTCGACACCGGCGGAATGTCATAAGTGCATTCAACCTGAAGTTAAATATTATACTGTTTTGTACGAGAATATGCAATGAATTTCTCTATATCGGCTGGCAAGCCTCATCTATCAGATAAGGTTAGTTCTGCTTTTCTGATTTGAGAGCTGCCCATTTGATTGTCAATTTATCTTTCATTTCAACGTGTTGTGGTTCTGCTCCGTCTATGTCACTGACAAATTCGCCTTCATAGAGTCGGATATGGTCTAGCCAGACATCGACTTTCTGTCCGCCCATGATGACACCTGCGCGCGAATTGACATCATCCGCAGGCATTTCGAACGTAACGAAGAACTCCTTCCATTCTTCGATAACGTTAATCTGTTGATTCGCGTATTGATCCCACGGGTCGCCTTGGTGGATGATGCGGATGTTGACAGTACGAGGCTTTTCGCTCTTTGCCCACAAATTATAGGTGTACGTTTTACCTTTTTCCAAGGTGAAGGGCTGCTGATAGAATTGGATGTGCCAGGAGGCATTGCTGGGCTTACTGATTTTGATGTAGGCAGTGTTTTTTCCCACAATGGGTTCTGCTTTTTTGCCTTCCGTTTGGAAGAGGGCCGCGGCATCGGCATGCGTCCAGAGATGCCAATGCTCAAGTTTCAGGTCAAAATCGCCGTTTCTGAGAATGTTTTCAGGTTCATCTGCTGCGTACAAAAACGTTGCCACTGAAAACAGCCCTATGAAGGTGAAACTACTATGATATCGCTTCAGTCGGTGTGCTAGCATGGTAGTCTCCTATAGATTAGTCGTGTTTACTTCCGCGTTCATCATGTGGAGTCATAACACGCATGGGCATAGGATACCCTATTCATAAAGAGGAAGTCAAGTACTTCAATAGAAACAGATGAATTGCAAAGTTTGCCGTGAGGGCAGGCGGGGTGCCTGCCCCATATAGGAAGGATTTCCGGCGGCGACTTACTTTCCCGCGGGGTCGCCCCCGAAGTATCATCAGCGCAGAAGGGCTTAACTGCCGTGTTCGAGATGGGAACGGGTGGGTCACCTTCGCTATAGCCACCGGAAAGTTTTTCGTATGGCTCAGTATTAAGATGTTTGCTGTTGCATTATCGGAGCCATCTGCTGGTACTGAGCTGCTACAATAATATTTGACAATTGCATAGGGTTTGAGGGTTCGGTATGTTAATAAAGAAGTTATCAAGCCCTCGGCTTATTAGTACCAGTAAGCTGAACCGCTCGCACGGCGTACACATCTGGCCTATCAACCTTCTTATCTCGAAGGAGCCTTACCCACTTAGCGTGGTGGGATATCTTATCTTGAGGCGGGTTTCACGCTTATATGCTTTCAGCGTTTCTCCTTTCCGCACATAGCTACCCAGCGGTGCCACTGGCGTGACAACTGGTGCACTAGAGGTACGTCCACCCCGGTCTTCTCATACTAGGGGCAGCATCTCTCAAATATCCTACGCCCGTACCAGATAGGGACCGAACTGTCTTACGACGTTCTAAACCCAGCTCGCGTGCCACTTTAATTGGAGGACAGCCAAACCCTTGGGACCTACTGCAAGCCCCAGGATGTGACGAGCCGACATCGAGGTGCCGAACCGCACCGTATCTGTGAGCGATCGGGTGCGACTAGCCTGTTATCCCCGGAGTACCTTTTATCCTTTGAGTCACGGCCTTTCCACACAGTACCGCAAGATCACTAAGCCCTGCTTTCGCATCTGCTTGACGTGTCCGTCTCGCAGTTAAGCTCCCTTGTGCCTTTACACTCGCCGCGCGGTTTCCAATCGCGCTGAGGGAACCATAGGGAGCCTCCGTTACATTTTAGGAGGCGACCTTCCCAGTCAAACTACCCACCTGACACTGTTCTCGGCACGGATTCACGTGCCGGAGTTAGAATTCCAATGCAGTAAGAGTGGTATTTCAAGGGCGACTCCACTGAAGCTAGCGCCCCAGTTTCGCAGTCTCCCACCTATCCTACACATACAACATTAAAACCCAATATCAGGCTATAGTAAAGGTTCACGGGGTCTTTCCGTCTTGGTACGGGTAACCGGCATCTTCACCGGTATTACAATTTCGCCGAGTCTCTCGCCGAGACAGTGCCCATGTCGTTACGCCATTCGTGCAGGTCGGAATTTACCCGACGAGGAATTTCGCTACCTTAGGACCGTTATAGTTACGGCCGCCGTTTACCAGAGCTTAAGGTCGGAGCTGCTGGTTACCCTTGACTCCTCACTTTAACTTTTTGGCACCGGGCAGGCGTCAGTCCCTATACATCATCTTGCGATTTAGCAGAGACCTGTGTTTTTAGTAAACAGTCGCATGGGCCATTTCACTGAGGCTTTTTTCGGGTTTAACCCTACTCAAAGCACCCCTTCTCCCGAAGTTACGGGGTCATTTTGCCGAGTTCCTTAGCGAGAGTTCTCTCGAGCGCCTTAGGATTCTCTCCTCGCCTACCTGTGTCGGTTTACGGTACGGACACCATGAGTTGTCCACTCGAGGTTGTTTTCTTGGCAGGCAGTCAGAACAGTTTGCATCCTTACGGAATCCTGTTCACCGTTCAGAGTATATTACCCCGGATTTGCCTGGGGCACTCTGTCGGGCTTAACCCAGCACTTCCATCCGCTGGTAGTTCCTGTTGCCTGCGTCTCCCCTAGTTTCATACGTGTCATGGTGGTGCAGGAATATTAAACCTGCTTCCCATCGCCTACGCCTTTCGGCCTCGGCTTAGGTTCCGACTAACCCTGGGAGGTTTTGCCTCGCCCAGGAATCCTTAGGCTTTCGGCGAACAAGCTTCTAACTTGTTTTATCGCTACTCATGCCGGCATAATCACTTCTAATTCGTCCAGAGCGTCTCACGATACTCCTTCAGTCCTACTATAGAACGCTCCCCTACCACGTCCCAAATACGGGACATCCATAGCTTCGGTAATACGCTTAGCCCCGGAAATCTTCGGTGCAAAGTCGCTCAACCAGTGAGTTATTACACACTCTTTAAATGATTGCCACTTCTACGCCAACATCCTGGCTGTCTCAGCAACAAAACATCCTTTACCACTTAGCGTATATTTAGGGACCTTAGCTGATGGTCTGGGCTGTTTCCCTTTTGTCAATAGAGCTTATCCCCTACTGACTGACTCCCATGCTTAAGACAGCGGCATTTGCAGTTTAACTGGAGTTGCTAACCTGGTGGGGCCGCGAGTCCAATTAGAGCTCTACCGCCACTGTCAAACACATGAGGCTAGCCCTAAAGCTATTTCGGGGAGAACCAGCTATCACCAGGTTTGATTAGCCTTTCACTCCGATCCACGGGTCATCCCCCAATTTTTCAGCATTGGTGGGTTCAGGCCTCGACATACTTTTACGTATGCTTCACCTTGCCTATGGATAGATCACCTGGTTTCGGGTCTACTCCATGCAACTAGACGCCCTATTCAGACTCGCTTTCGCTACGACTCCGCATCAGAGATGCTTAATCTTGCTACACAGAGTAAGTCACCGGCTCATTATGCAAAAGGCACGCGGTCATGCATGTCACTTGCGTGACTTAGCACTACCACAGCTTGTAGGCTTTACGGTTTCAGGGGCTTTTCACTTCCCTAACGGGGGAGCTTTTCACCACTTCCTTCACAGTACTTCGTTCACTATCGGTTGCCAGGGAGTATTTAGCCTTAGGAGGTGGTCCTCCTAGATTCCTACAGGTTTGTCTATCCCGTAGTACTTGGGGTACCCGTCAAAAAGTGCGCCACCGCTTTCGCTCACGGGACTTTTACCCGCTCCGGTTGCTCTTTCCAGAGGCATTAAGCTAGCAGCACGGTCACTTCCGGTACGACTGAACCCGCACCCAACGGACCCCGCAACCCCCGGCATACAACGCGTCCAGACTTGAACATATACCGGGTTTAGGCTGTTCCCTTTTCGCTCGCCGCTACTCGGGGAATCGAGGTTTTCTTTCTTTTCCTCAGGGTACTGAGATGTTTCACTTCTCCTGGTTATCCCTTGTGTCAAACACAAGTCGCAGGAATTAACCTGCGCGGTTGCCCGATTCGGGAATCTCCGGATCAAAGCCTATTAAACGGCTCCCCGAAGCTTATCGCAGTCTGTCACGCCCTTCATCGACTCCTGGCACCAAGGCATCCACCGTAAGCCCTTAGTAGCTTGATAAGGTGATATTATTCTACCGATTTACCCTCTCTATGCAATTGTCAAAGAACCCCGCCTTTTTCAAAAGCAAAACTGCTTCTTTCAAAGACGATGGAGATGAGCGGAGTTGAACCGCTGACCTTCTGCGTGCAAAGCAGACGCTCTCCCAACTGAGCTACACCCCCATGTGGTTACCTGTTTATTTTCAGTATACCACAAAAAACGACGGTTGTCAAATTTATTTTCAATTTTCAAAACGATCAGGGAGGAATCGCACCCCCGTTTTCGGTTTTTGGAACCGATGTTCTTCCTATTTGAACTACTGACCTTCAAGATGGTATATAGTATACCACAAAAAACGACGGTTGTCAAATTTATTTTCAATTTTCAAAACGATCAGGGAGGAATCGCACCCCCGTTTTCGGTTTTTGGAACCGATGTTCTTCCTATTTGAACTACTGACCTTCAAGATGATATATAGTATACCACAAAAAGTGACGGTTGTCAAATTTATTTTTCAAAAAAAACGATTTGCTGCTGCAATCCGTGAACGCCTCACCTATTCCTTGGTAAGAAAAAAGGTGGGCTTATCTGGAATCGAACCAGAGACCTCGCGCTTATCAGGCGCGCGCTCTAACCTTCTGAGCTATAAGCCCGTGAAAGTACCAGAAAATTGTTCCAGAAAGTTAAATAGTGTCTGTGCGTCCCTATAAGGTAAAGAGCGTATTGAACAAGTAGACTGTGTGAGAATCCACCTGTTGTGTGCTCCTTAGAAAGGAGGTGATCCAGCCGCAGGTTCCCCTACGGCTACCTTGTTACGACTTCGCCTCAGTCATCGGTTTCATTTTCGAGAGCTCCCTCCCCGAAGGGTTGGGTCACCCGCTTCGAATGCTACCAACTCCCATCGCGTGACGGGCGGTGTGTACAAGGGCCGGGAACGTATTCACCGCGACCTGCTGATTCGCGATTACTAGCGATTCCACCTTCATGCAGTCGAGTTGCAGACTGCAATCCGAACTGGGGCCGGCTTTTAGGGATTAGCTCCCCCTCACGGGTTGGCAACCCTCTGTACCGGCCATTGTAGCACGTGTGCAGCCCAGGGCATAAGGGCCATGCGGACTTGACGTCATCCCCACCTTCCTCTGGCTCGTCACCAGCGGTCTCTTTAGAGTTCCCAGCATTACCTGATGGCAACTAAAGACAGGGGTTGCGCTCGTTGCGGGACTTAACCCAACATCTCACGACACGAGCTGACGACAGCCATGCAGCACCTGTCACTGTGTCCCTAAGGAACGCCATATTTCTATGGGTGTCACAGGATGTCAAGCCCTGGTTAAGGTTCTTCGCGTTGCGTCGAATTAAGCGACATGCTCCACCGCTTGTGCGGCCCCCCGTCAATTACCTTGAGTTTTAACCTTGCGGCCGTACTCCCCAGGCGGGGTACTTAATGCGTTAGCTACAGCACAGAGGGAATCAACACCCCCTACACTTAGTACCCATCGTTTACAGTAAGGACTAGCGGGGTATCTAATCCCGGTTGCTCCCCAAACTTTCGCGTATGAGCGTCAGTCTTAGACCAGAAAGCCGCCTTCGCCACAGGTGTTCTATATGATATCTAAGCATTCCACCGCTACACCATACATTCCACTTTCCTCTTCTAGACTCAAGAAAGGTAGTTTCAAGCGCACTGACCCGGTTGAGCCGGGCCCTTTCACGACTGACTTACCTTCCCGCCTGCACGCGCTTTACGCCCAGTAATTCCGGACAACGCTCGCCCCCTACGTATTACCGCTGCTGCTGGCACGTAGTTAGCCGGGGCTTTCTACTACGGTAACGTCAAAACGGTTGCTTTATCGGCAACCGCCAATTCATCCCGTAACACAGAGGTTTACGACCCGAAGGCCTTCATCCCCCACGCGGCGTCGCATCGTCAGGGTTCCCCCCATTGCGAAATATTCTCGACTGCAGCCTCCCGTAGGAGTTTGGGCAGTGTCTCAGTCCCAATGTGGCTGACCATCCTCTCAGACCAGCTACCCATCGTCGCCTTGGTGTGCCGTTACCACACCAACTAACTAATAGGACGCGGGCTCCTCCTAGAGCAGCAGCCAAAGCCACCTTTCATGACCAAAACCAAAGCCTCGGCCATCGTATTTGGTATTAGCGACTCTTTCGAGTCGTTATCCCCATCTCCAGGGTAGATTACCCACGCGTTACTCACCCTTTCGCCACTTTCCACCGGACCGAAGCCCGGTTTCTCGTTCGGCTTGCATGCCTCATCCACGCCGCCAGCGTTCGTCCTGAGCCGGTATCATACTCTCCATAAAGTATTGAAATGCACCTTCACTTCATTGAAAGTGAAGCACATTCACAAGCTGTAAATTGGCACGTCACGTTCACTATTTAACTTTCAAAGAACACTTTCACCTTTTTTGTAAAAGGTTATTTTAATTATACCCTATGAAAATGCGTTTGTCAAGTTAAAATCAAAAAAAAATGATGATTTTTGGGAAAAAAGTGCTTTTTTTTGGCTTTTTTTCACTTTTTTTTGAAAAAAATGTGTTTGTGAAGTAGTCTTTTGGGATGTGCGTGCATTTTGCATGCATTTTGCACGACAAATTCGCACGTTTTCAGATGCATGCATCATCAACGAACTTCATCCAGGGCGTAAACAATGCGGTGGCAATGCTATCCGTTTTGTGCTAGGGTTAGCGATGTTGGGGGTGAGGTATTTAGTTTCCAGGTGGCAGTAGTCCTTGGGTTTTATGCGGGTCGGTGTGCTAGCGGTCTTGTAAATGAGATGCCTAAGGCGATTGATGGCCTTTACGAGCCTGTTTATCTGGAGTGTAAAGGTGCGTCTATTTCTGGAATGCCGGTTTTGAGGTATCCTGAATGTCCACAGATAGGGCCAAACGCTAAGGACTGTAAGCAACGTCACTGAGCAAAAGAGCAGCGCGCTCAGGAGCATTTTCTTCCCGGAGAAACGGCGTTGTTTGACATACCAAAAAAGCAGAAACAGAAGAAATAGAAGAAACGCACCTACGTGACTTTTCGTTAGACACGCCAATCCAAAGCAAATCCCTAAAAAACGAGGTCGCACCGCCGCTGAGTTTCACCATCCAGATAGCAGAGCCACAACAATACCGTTAAAAAGAGAAATTCGGAGGTGAGTGCATCCGTATGAATCCGTCGGCTTTCGGCGAGCAAAAACGGCACCACGCCTAAAAACAGCGTGCCTACCGCTGCGAGGGGACTTCCGAACAAACGGTACAATAACACCCCGCTAGCAAAATGAGCACGCCGGTGAGAAAGGCTATCGGAAACCGAAGACGGGCCAGCATCGCTGGCGAGAAAAACTGCTTTGGCTGCATCCAAGCCTTGAAAAGTAATTTCTTACCATAAACGTTCCAAATTGCAGTGCCGCCGAGCCAAGTCGTTGTCACACCCGGATGATAGGCGGTGAGGGTGTCTGCGAAACGGCCGCTTTCCAACGCGGAAACAAAGGTGCGAGAACGCCTCATCCAGAGATGCTCATCACTTGACCAGTGTGCGGAAAGCGACAATAGGCACGGCAAAAATGTGAGCAGCACCAAAAACAAAACAAAAGCACCTACAAAAATCGGTTTCTGCACGCGTTGTTCCTCCTTGCGTTTTTATGGGTTGGCGCTGCTTTCATTGAGGGCGTTCAGACGCTTCTGTCTACAGTAGAACACCCAAGCGATGCTTGCCAGCAGAATCTCTGCACTCATCACCCACACCCGTGAGAGAAGTGCCACCAACGTTGCCGTTGCGGGTGGCAGACACAGCGTTAACAACAGACTCAAAATGCCTTCTCGCACGCCTAATCCGCCGGGGGTGACGAGACTGAGGAACCCGATGCTCCACGCGAGCGGGTAGATACCTATTAGCATGAGGAGGTGGCGAAACGGTATCGGGTGTATGCTTTTAACAAAGACAAAAAAGGCGATTCCGAAGTAACCCCAAAGCAGCAAGTAAACCGCGAGAAGGCGAAGTGTTCCCGTAACGGAAAATATTACCCGTACGCCTTTTTGGAAGAATTCCATTTTTTTCAAAAACCGCCCTTTGCACAATAATCTGAGATGGCGAGGAATAGGTATAAAGATGAGAAAAACACTGCCCAACGCTATGAGCACAACAGCGAGTCCAATGAGGTGCAGGGCAGTTAGACGAAAACTCGCAACCCCGTTGTGCAAAAAGTGTTTTGCCTCTTGCCTTGCCAAGAAAGGCACCCCCATGCCGAACCCGAGCACACACTGAAAAGCGAGCCCTTGCATGGTACTGACAACCGCCGCTGTTTTCGAGATGTCCAGGGGGCGACAGAGAATGATGATACTCGCAAATTGCCCGACTTTGCCGGGGAGGTATTTTCCTAATTGTGACAGTTGAAAAAGCGTCCAGATGGCTCTAAAGGAACCCTCAGTCTGTGACGCAGAACGATAGAGTGTTCTAGTAGGGTAAACCAACAGGGTCCGATAACCGAACAGGAGCCCAAAAGACGCTATCAACCAGAACAGCTGGAACGAAACGGATTCCGCTTCCAGTTCCGCCAAAAGACCTGTGAGCCTCTTGATGAGGAAACAGAGAATCCCCAATGCGAGGAGCAGCCTTCCCCACTGTAGCAGCCGTGAGTGCATCATGTTTGATTCCGGTGGGGTTTGGATGACGTTCAATATCTCAGCCACCGCCATAATTCGCCCAACTCAGGTCGCTTGCCGTACATTAAAATTCCGACTTGATAAATTTTCCCAATGATAATAGTGACGAGAAAGAGGGTTGCGCCCATCACAGAGATGTTCAGCAGAATCTCCCACCACGGTGGCATCAGCACATTGATTCGCATGAACATCAGAAATGGCGAGAAAAACGGGATGTGGGAGAGGAATATAGCAAGTGGCACGTCAGGCATTTTAAACAATTGGACCATTAACACCACGGGAACAGAGGGAAAAATGGCGAGCAGTCCGCCGAACTGTTGTGCCTCTTCGTTGCTGTTGCAAATGGCACCGACAGCGGCGTAAAGCGTTGAATAGAAGAAGAAACCGCAAATGAAATAGACGAAGAAGTAGATAAGCACATCAGTACCGCTGGCTTTGATGAGAGCAACCGCGATGAGTTGGGACGGCTGTGCATGGATACCAAGCACAGCAAGCAATCGGTTGAAGTGGTTTATCAGCACCGCTCCGGATATCACCCAAATGGCAAATAGTGTCAAACAGACAGAGCAGACACCGATGAGTTTGCCAAGCAGGAGATGATACGGCTTAATTGATGAAACAATCACCTCAATGATGCGTGTTGTTTTTTCTTCAAGGACGCTTTGCATGACAGAGTTGGCGTAGATGACGATAAACAGGTACAGAACGAAAATGAGGAGAATCGCTATACCGCGCCGCATCCTCGTTTCTACTTTTCCCTCAATCTGAACCTCTCCTTTGTCACCATCGCTTGTAATCGCGAAAGTGTCAAATGTGACCGAACGCATCAATCGTCGGATTTCCGGCTGCGAATAACCGCTTTCAGCAAATCGCTTATTCCTAACAATCTCTGAGAGGAGACGACGCAATGCCCCTTGTACGTCAAAATTGGTGATGGTTTTAGCGTAGTAGCGTACTTTTCCATCTTGAAACACATTTTTCGGGATGGCAAGATAGGCGTAAATCTCCCCTGTAGCAACTTGCTTCCTGAGTTCGGATTTTGCATCGCCCGTGGGATCTGATATATGACGGGTGAGTTGATAGCGTAACTCCCCTTTCTGTTGAAAAGTGGGATGTCGCACAACGCGGGCTTTCAGTTCCGGGAAAATGTCACCGGTTTCATCAATCACCACGAGCATTCTCACGCCTGTTGTTTTCTGCTCCATCATCGTATCCATTAAATTGGGCAGAAGTACTATCGTGCACATGAGCAGCGGCACCAGGAACACTGAAGCGATGAAGCCTTTCGTCTTGACGCGCATCGTGTACTCGCGTTTGATAACTGCAGCAATTTTATGAAACATTTTTCGTCTTCCTTTCGCCTTCAACGCGCTGCACGAAAAAATCATGGAGCATCGGTTCTACCAATGAGCTCTGTCATCGCTTGCATTACCGCGTTTTAGTTTAGTGGGACGCTTGTATCGGCAAACAGGCTGTGTTGTATCAATACATAGCCAAGGGCAATGGCGATATTGGTGAGTGCGAGATCGAAGGATAGTGAAGGTGAGAAGCGCATCTAATCTCTCTATCTTTATCATCATCTCTGCGCTGAGATAAAAATACACAGCAGTCGAGGAACATTTCTTTTTTTACGAAACGTTCCCCGACCGAAAGAGACAAGTTTGAGCTCCTCATAGAGATCGATTAAATTGGATTATTCGGCGATACAGTAGAGATGCTCCGTACCACGCAGGTATAACTCCGAACCGACAATCACAGGCGAGGAATTGAAACTGTCGTCGATATGATTTTCTGACAAAACCTCAAACGTGGTACCGTGTTTGATAACCAACACGGTACCATTTCGGCTCGCAATATAGATGCGATCTGCTGCGCCGACAATGGAAGCGTAAACCCCTGAAATGCCCTGTAACCGCTCCGGCCCGTAATACGGCGAGCCTGTTTTTATATTGAAGGCAGAGAGGATGCCCTCGTTCCTCTTTAAAAAATAGATGATATCCCCATAGAGGAGCGGCGATGGGACATAGGGCGTGTCTCTATTGTGTTCCCATACCATTGCGTCTGTATCGCTAATATTCCCATTCGCTTTTTCAAGTTGTATCGCTTGTAATACACTGCCCCGGAAACCGCTGGTGATATAAACGAGCCCATCGGCAGCAACAGGTGTGGGTATAGCGTTCCGCGTCATACCGCCGCATTCCCAGATTTCCTCGCCCGTATCAAGTGCGTAGCCGCGGGTGCGGTTCGTTGCCGGCATAATCACTTGCGGTTTTCCGCCTTCCTCAACAACGATAGGAGAGGCCCAGGTCGTGCTTTCATCCCTCTCCATTTTCCAGCGAATCTCACCCGTTCGCTTATCCAATGCAGTGATGAAAGAATCGCCTTCATGGTCCTGCACAATCACGAGTGTATCCCGGTAAAGTGCAGGAGAACTGCCTTCGCCAAAGGTCCTGCTCTTATACATTCTGCCGATGTCCTTTTCCCACTTTACATTGCCGTCCATATCCACGCAGTAGAGCCCCCTTGAACCAAAATAGGCGTAGACGTATTCTCCATCGGTGACGGGCGAATTTGAGGCAAAGCTGGCAGTTTGGTGCGTCCCTTCGTGGGGCACCTCTTCGCGCAGCGTTTTCTGCCACAAGATGTCGCCGTTCGCCCGGTCGATGGCGAGCAGATCAAATCTGTATAACTTTGAGAGCCCCTCGCCTCTTCCCCTCTGGTTAAGCAGACCACTGAACGGATTGAAGTCATTTTCATTTTCTGTTTCCGCTTTCGGTTCCGGTTCACCGATTTCAATTGCAGTCTGGATGAAGATGTTATCGCCCCAGATAATCGGGGTTGCGTGGCCCTGACCGGGTATAGCCACTTTCCATCGGATGTTTTCAGTTGCACTCCACTTAACCGGCGGGTCAGCATCCGGTGCAACACCGGTTCCATACGGACCACGCCATTGATGCCAATTCTTCTCAAAATCTACAGGTTGCGAGGCACTTGACACAACCGCCGCCAAGCCCAATACACAAACTACTAACATTGCAATTCTTCTCATGATTATCTCCTTTTTTCGGTAAGATGGAAAATCTTTAACGAAATGTCACATCCTCAATTAGGGCGATGCAAGAATATCCTCAATAGCGAGAGGCTTCGCTAATTCACGATTGGCTGCCTCTAATTTTTCTCGACTTGAAACAACGCAGACAGCAGCGTTATCGCGGTTCTCTTCTAGGAGTTCGAGCAGCACCCGCTTGACTTCAGCAGGCGTGGCACGACAGAGCCGCGCATACCGTTCCTCCCGCATTTCGCGCGTCTGTCCAGCGAGATGTTGACTCAACGCACTACTCGCAGCTTGGCTGGGCCGGATCGGTTTCTCCCCATCTTTCGCCGTTGCGATAATTGCTCTATCAATATCCGTCTGCGTCCAATCTACCTGCTTGACATACTCTACAGTCTGTTCAAAAACGTTAAGCGTCCTTGCAATGTGCGGGTCGCGATACGATGCCTGGTAGAGTTGGGCATCAAACGGATTATAGGTAAACCATGCCCCGTAAGCGTTGCCTTTGAACCGAATTTCACTCATGATATAATCCAGTCGAATGATATGGGCACCAATCCGTAGGAGCGTTGAATCCGGGTGCGAATAGTGCGGTGCCGGTACCACGTGTGCGCAGTGCGCAATTTGAATGGGCCCCGCTAACCCTTCGCGTAGACGCATATCACCTGCCTCAAATCCAATCGGTTCATCCATTATCGGCTCATCGCACATCTTTTGAATCCACTCATTGAGATGGGTGTTCAGCACGTTAAAAGCGGCATCGGAACCCGTAAAACTGGCTGTCATCCGCCCGCGCACTAACAGGAAATCCCGTATCTCTTCAATGTGACACATCAGCTCCTCATTAAGTTCGTCAAAATCGGTGAGCAACCTCTCACTCACATGCAATTGCGGAAGCCCAAAAACGATTTCAGACAGCCGGGCTTGAGGCGATAAATTGCGGGCAGCGTGATGAATAGCGGTATTCGAACCGTCATGTACCATCTCTGTCCGATACTCCGCCACGGATTGCGTCAGGACATCGCGGAGACGTGCCTTATCGCGCGGATTTACGGAAAACACAAGCGCTCGCAGCACATCTAACGCAGACTCCATTTTTCCATCTAGTGCCTTGAAATGAAATCGTAGACTCTGTAGTGAACGATTCCCATCTAACGCATGTGTACTGAAACCCGGTGAACATCCAATTCCCCCGGTAACCGCCGATTTTCGCTGGGCAACCTGTTCATAGTTCATGTCGGCAGCACCCAGTTTACCAATCGCTTCTGCGTATCGAGGGAGATATGCCCACAAGTGCTGCGGCAAACCTCTCAAGTCAAAGTTCAAGACTAGGTAGTTAACACCGTTGGCAAAGACATCATTCCGGAGCAGTTCAACATCGTGAACCTTCTCAATTGTGGTAGGAATATGTTTCGGTTTTTCAGGCAGGTCACTGACTTGAAGTTGTGGCAACTTTGCCAACGCCTCCGGTGAATTCGGTTGGCCGTTCAGTCGTTCCAACTCAGCAGCATCAGCGGCAATCTGCTGAACCTGTTCATCGCTCAGTTTTGCTCGCGTCGCCTTCATACGTGCCTCGAGGGCCGCATCCAATTCTGACTGCATGCCGGGGTGCGGTGAGAGTACACTTGTCAACCGATGCGGGTTCTCAAGCAGGCGCTCGCGAATTAGTTGATTGAAAATCGCAGCATCCGCCTCCCACCGCCGCTGGATGATGGAAAGACACTCTCCCATCTTTAAAAAGGTATCCGGCTCCTTCTCATAGATCCACGCCTCAATCACACGGTAGAGCATCCGCAGCGGGAACATAGGCGCGACTTCCTGGTAGTAATAAGTGGCTTGTTGAAATGCGGCTTCTACCTTCGCACTTTCTATCTCCGTATCCGCAATTTCTGTCAAAGTCTGCATCACTAGTTGCGTAAACGCATCCACACGCTCCTTTTCACTTCCCTTGAGCCCCACGTAAAAGGTACTCGATGCCCCGATAGAGCTCGCACCGGAGAAAATCAGATCTGCACCGAGTTTCGAATCAATAATCGCCTTTTTCAAGGGGGCGGCTTCATTACCGAGCAGAATCAAACTTAAAATCCGGCACATGGCGACATCTTCCGGATCTGTCGCATCCCCAATAAGCCAACTCAACATCAGATAGGTTTTTTCAGTCAGCGGTTCATCCGGCGCAACTGGATAGGTAGCTTGCACGGTTTGCGCAGATTTCCATCGTGATTGGCGCGTGACTTCCGGCCGGAGCGGGCGGAGCGAGGCACTCTCTTCGTTTCGCGGGATAGCACTCAGTTTATCCGAAAGAAAGGCGAGATAGTCCCTGGTTGGGATATCGCCATAGAGAAAAAAGTAACTATTGCTTGGATGGTAATGGTTCTGATGGAATCTTTGCAGCTGAGCGTACGTTAAGTCAGGAATTGCATCCGGATCCCCGCCAGATTCGCGCGCATAGAGCGTATCCGGGAGCAGTCGACTCGTCATTGAACGGTACAACAACGACTCTGGATCCGAAAAAACGCCTTTCATCTCATTGTAGACAATGCCGGTGATCTTCAAATCGCCAGTCGGGTCTTCTGGGTTTATAGGCGCAAGATGATGTCCCTCGCGCTTGAAGGTCTCCTCCGTTAACAACGGGTGAAATACTGCATCAAAATACACTTCTGCCAAGTTGAAGAGGTCCTTTTTGACGTTGCTCGCTACCGGATAGTAGGTATGATCGGAGCTCGTCATCGCATTGATAAAGGTCGCCATGCTCATCTTGATCATCTCAAAGAATGGTTCCTTTACCGGATATTTTTGGGAGCCTGCCAACACGGCATGTTCTAAGATATGCGGCAGCCCGGTATCATCGGGCGGCGGTGTCGGGAAATTAATAGAAAAGAGATTTTCGGTATCGTCTGTATAGAGATGCAGCAGCCGCGCCCCACTCTGTGGATGCGCCAATTCAATCGTCACAGCGCGCAATTCGTCAATCGGTGTGACAGCTTTCACGTCAAAACCGTGTAGGTGTTGACCGGGGTGCAAATCAACGTTTGGCATCCGAGTCGTTTCCAATATTGTAACCTCCATACTTTTCATTTTGAATCTTTTGCCAAATTGGCACAAACTAATTCTTTATCGTTCCGAGCGAACACATGTTTGTAAGCGAACGCAGGGTGCGCCCAAGTCACACCGCCTCTACGGTTCAACTGAGCGCGTGTGGGTTCAATCAGTTTAGCACGACTGATAATGTTCAGTCCCTCCGGCGAAACCGTGGTAATTAGGAGCTCGCCGCGCTCATTAAACATCCATACCTTATCGGCATTTTTGATAAAATGAATATTACTCCACCGCCCTTTCGGCACAGCGGAGAGATCTTCCCAAATCCTATCGCCGTTCCGAGCATCCAGACAGCGGAGCTCACCGTAACTATCTACACCGTAAATATAATTGCCCTTGCGTATAGGGGTAGACATCGTCGAATGCAGCGCATCTGTGTTCGTTTCGTCTTTCCCTTTTCTATGCCATGCGAGCTCAGCTGCAAACTTCTCCGGTGCCAGTTTGAGTAGCATCGAGCCCTCAAAGAAATCGGTGATGAACAACTCGTTTTCGTGAAAAATAGGTGTCGCAATACCTATCTCCATGCGCGACGGCAGAAACGGATGCAGCCACAACACCTCGCCTGTGTCCGGATTAAGAGCGGCGACATTAGCCCCGGTCCAACAGATTAAGACCCGTTTGCCTGCTTGCTTGATGATAATTGGTGCGGAATAGGAGGCTTTATCGTCAAGTGCCCGCCATTTTTCCGCTCCGGTTTTCCGGTCAAACGCTACGATACACGCCCCCGGTGTGCCCCCGATTTGGACAATGAGGTGTTCGCCTTCAATGATTGGCGCACTCGCAATACCCCACGTTGGCATGTTTATATTATACTCGACGTTCAGGTCTTTTTTCCACCTGATTTCGCCAGTGATAGCATCAAAACAGTGCAGATGCCCCATCGCCCCTAGGGCGTAGGCAAGCCCATCGTTAACAGTGACAGTCGCCCGTGGGCCAGCAGTGTAGTCAATTCTGTAGTCACACTCATAACTATAGGACCAGAGCACTTCTCCAGTTTCCCAGTCAAAGCAGTGTACACGTTCTACCTGCTTCGGTTTCGTCAGCCGGTCTGTAACGTAAACGCGCCCATCGGCAATGCTCGGCCCACTGTAACCGCTGCCAATCGGCACGCGCCAACGGATAGGGATATCCGGACCGTCAAATTTCTCAATCAGTCCTGTCTCGTTCCACACGCCGTTTCGGTGTGTTCCTCGCCATTGCGGCCATTCATCCGCAAAAACTGCCGGAACCCCTAATAGGAGAATGAGCCCAATTGCAATCTGTTTCATAATTTATTCCTTTTTATTTTTTAATTTTTGAACGTTGCCCCGTTTTGAAGAACGTATCAATCACGCCAAATAAGCGCGGCAAATCCGTAAAACTAAATGGAGTTAGGTTTTGGGTAAACGTATCGCAGACCAGCCGTCCAAATTGCCAAAATATACCATCGGTAACGATGCCGTAGATAGGAAACGTCGCATCATCATTTATTTTTTTGGCAGCAACTAATTCCGCGAGACATTGTGCCCAGCCTCGCTCAAAATCGTTCTTCTTCGCCTCGACGAGCATTAGTATAGGGGTACCCACGACAGATAGACCCAATTCGGATTTCGTGGCAATAGAGTAATCTGGTGTCGTGCTCAGTGTCTCATCGTGGCCAATTGATTCGTGGCTCCAAAGCACGTAGTTATCCGCATACCGTTTGTAGATTTCTCGTAAAATCGGAAAGATAATCGTCTCACACCTTGTAACCTCAGATCTAAAAATATTAAGATACTGCTTGTTGAACTCAAATTCCCGCAGAAATTCTGTCGAAGGAGTTATGGTTGCCTCGGCATCCACAAAGTCAGCCAACACGTATCTAATTCTGAATTTTTCTTGAACTTCAGCGACGGTTTTGAAATCACTAAACGCCATGAGAGTTACCCCCCCCTCAACCTGCCGTATGCTGCCGCAGCCAAGCAACCATCTTTTGATAAATGTCCGCAGTCTTTTTATATCTGCGTTTCAATTTTCTCAATTCAGCATGTGCCCCGTCAATTCGGCTCTGTTTGAGTGCATCCGAATTCCGATGGGTGTCCCCTTCGTACGTTACCTGCACAAGGGGCTCAAGGTGTTTTACTATCACCCCACTGTCGCGAAGATGTTCCCATATAAGGCGCGTGGCACATGTACTGTTTCTGTTTTTAAATGCAGGAGGCTTATGGTCGAATCTGTGGCATTCTGGACAGTAAGTGTTGCCGACATCAACTAAACAGTCCGCACGCTGCATCACTTTTTCCGGCACTTTCCGACTCACAAACAGCACCTCAGTTGGCTGATCGCGAAAGAGGAAATCTTGGGCAAGCCATGCACTCACGATGGCATCAAGGTCCGGATTGGCATGTGTGACTATCAGTTTCATTTTTCTTTCGGTGTATCGGATAAAGGCATGTTGCGCGGCGACAGCCGAGTGCTCTCAGCTTTTCTATTTTATTCAAGTACGGGTAGCATGCGAAAGCACGCTTGATCATTTCATATCAGTTTTCGGTCGGGATGTCCATAGCACATCGGAAACCTCGCAAAAGCGAACCGGGGTTGCCCCCCAAACGACTTGCACAACGGGTGAAGTCTAAATTTTCGGCCCAGCCGCCCCCTTTTAAAACATGTCCGTCTCCGGTTTCCGGACCCTGTGGATTGATAGCACTGGCAACGGTGCGATAGTAATCCGGATCGTACCAATCGGATACCCACTCCCATAGATTGCCTGCCATATCCAGGGCACCATACGGACTTGCCCCCTGCGGAAACTGGCCTACCGGTGCTGTCTCTTTATAGCCATCTTTTAGACCTGTCCCGTCATTTCCGCTGAGCTTTGTTGCATCCCACTCATTGCCCCAGGGCCAAAAACGGCCATCAGTGCCGCGCGCGGCTTTCTCCCACTCCGCCTCCGTCGGCAAACGTTTACCTGCCCATTCGGCGTAAGCTGCAGCGTCTTCCCATTCAAGCACGGCCGCGGGCATATCAGGCGCATTATACGGCAGGTAATCCAAATAGTGTTTCGGTTCATAACCGGTTATAGCAAGAAACTTTTTGTACTGCCGATTGCTAACCTCAAGCCGGTCAATGTAGAACGCATCGACAAACACCTGCCGTTGTGGGCGTTCGTTGTCAAAACGTGATATGTTGCGCAGTGGGAACATAACTTTGTACTGTTCAATATCCGCATCGCTGCTACCCATTAAAAACTCACCCGCGGGGACATAAACCATGATAGCCCCGTCTTTAGGAGTTGTGAAGGTTTTGAGAGGTAGGGTGCCAACAAACGGAGAGTCGACCCTTTCATGGCAGGCAGGCACGAATAGTGAAAGGATGGTAACTATTAACAGAACAGTGAGAGCGCTAAATTTCATCTATTTTAAAAGGGCGGATATCAGACAGATCCGCCCTAACACAAATCATTAACGGCCCTGCTTCAAGTCTGCCCACGTTGTGGACAACTTTCCAGCAGGCTCAACAGGCGTTGTTGACATCAGCCAAGTGATAATCTCAGCAGCGACCGCGCCTTTCGGTTCATCCCCATTTGCTGTTTGGATAACCGGTATCAACCTACCGAGGTTCCCATCGCGAACAATAATGGGATCTGCACGGCTACCATCATCATTTTGTGCAAGCGAGACCTCTACTGCCCAATCGCCATCTAATTCATCAACATGGAACGGGCGATCCGAGGCAAAATCGGTTAAACTCGGAGAAATCGCTTTACCTTCCTCCGTGACAACCATCGCGGTATCATCATCCCACATCGTGATGCCTTCAATATCCATCATGTTTTGGAGCCCACCCACTTCATTTCTACCACTCAAACCCCAGAACATATAGTCCGCGTGGTTAATAAACGCATCGCCATCCGTGGTTTCAATGAAAGTTTCAGCAATGGAACCGTCTGTCTGTGAATTGCCCTCCGGATAAATCGTCGGCGGGAGATCTCCGTAGAGAACACAGATATCCAGTCCATCGTCACCTGTGACTCCTTCCATCCACGCGGCGAGGGCATCCATGTCGCCGTCGCTGTCAAACAACGTCGTGGAGATACCGGCCGCATCCAGCATGTCAACCGCGATTTGGGCTTGTTCGTCGGCAGGTGCCTTGCCAATCCATTGCACGGTACCTGTGTAGATTGCCACTTCACCGGCAGCAAATAGCGGCGCTAAGGGTAATGCTATTAAAGCAATAGCGGTTAGAAAAAGAAACCATTTGTTCATTATTTTTACCTCCGGGTTTTAATATCTCCCCACAGTGCAGGAAGTTTGTCTTTGGGGTCAACATCAAGTGCCCCCACGGTTTCAAGATAGTAATTCAAAATAATTTCCGAGATAACCTCGCCTTTCGGATCGTCCTGGTTCGCCGTTTGGTAAACCTGGATGAGACGGGCATCGGTCTTCGTATTCCGGACGATGCACGGGTCACACCGGTCGGCACCGGCGGCTTTGCCGGTATCCGTAGCGAATGCAATTTCCAATTCCCAATCATTTTTAAGCAGGTCAACGTGGAACGGGCGATCTGTCGCATAATCATCCAAGCTAGGAGTCAACTCTTTACCTTCTTTTGTAACCTTCATCGGCGTATCGTCATCCCACTGAACCATATCCGGAATATCCATCATGTTTTTGATGCCACCCTCTTCATTTCGGCCGCCTTTTCCCCAAAAGAAGTAGTCAGCACTGTTTGAGAAAGTGTTCCCGGCATCGAGGAATTCCTCAGCAACCGTTCCTTTTTTCGCATCTTTACCGACATCATAAATTTCGGGCGGGATATCCCCGAACAGGACAATTATGTGATGTCCTTTATCGACGGTGTGTTTCTTGGTCCAGGCTTCAATCGCTTTTGCCGGATCGTTAACTACCTCACCAATCCCGCGTTGTCCTTCGATTTCCTTGATTAGGATATCGGCTTCTTCTTGGGCTTGCGCTTGGCCAATCCATTGGACTGTCTCCGTGTAGACAAAGACATCGACTTTCGGAGCAGCATCAGCTGGCGGTGCCCAGAGTGCTAGGGTTGCAGTGCACAACACACTAGCAACAATAATAAATAGCCTCATTTTACAAACTCCCTCTATTCAGATTAAGTAGTTGTGTATCAAACTATGCTTTTTGCCTGCTCAGTGCAGACAAACGACATGTTAATATTTAATCTTACTTTTTTATCAAAAATTTGTCAAGAAAAAAAATGTTAAAATCCGGAAAAGTGTAGAAATTTTAAGGTTAATGTGCTAAAATCAGTGAATAACGTGATTTGTACCTTCAAACATGAAAATCGGCTTGCTATTTGTTTTGAATTCTGCTATGATAAGGACATGCGAAACTTGAGGCTGAACTCCAACAGTAAATCTGTCCGTGACTACTACACGACGCTGGAACGCTACGAACAGAGCCACATCGTCCACGAAGGTGCGGTGAGTATTCCGCTGGGGACGCTGCTGCAAACGTGTGCGCGACAGGTAGATGCGGTATTTGTGCCGCAATATGCTATGCGTACGGAACGCGGAAACCGTATCATTCTTGACGGTGCGATTCTTGACGAGTATGAACTCCCCTTCGCTTATTGTGAAGCGAAAGACATGGCAGATGATCTGGAACGTGAAATTACACGGAAGATTGACGCGGGCTACCCGACATCTAATATCTTCTTCTACACGCCGCAGCGCGGTGTCCTCTATCAGAACGACAAGAGAGTGCTTGACGTAGACATGACGCAGCCTGACAGGCTCCTTGAGGCAGTGCAGCGTCTGTTTTCAGAGCCGTTTGCCGCGATTGAGAAGTGGCACGCCGCTGTTTCTGCATTCAAAGAGAGGGTCCCTGCGCTCGGGCGAGAACTCGCTCAACTCATCCGGCAACAGCACCAAACCAATACACGCTTCACCAGCGCCTTTGCTGATTTTTACCGGCAGTGCCGCGCATCAATCAATCCGAATCTGTCTAAAGCCGCAGTGGAAGAGATGCTCATCCAACACCTGCTCACAGAACGCATTTTCCGCACCGTCTTTGATAATCCTGACTTCACCCGCAGAAATATCATCGCCCGCGACATTGAAAAAGTCATTTATGCACTCACGCACCACGCTTTCAGTCGAGACGGCTTCATGCGGCGTCTTGAGCCGTTCTATCGTGCGATTGAGCAAGCGGCTACGCTCTGCACGGATTTCTCCCAAAAACAACACTTCTTGAACACGGTTTATGAACAGTTCTTCCAAGGGTTCTCCATAGAAGTTGCAGATACGCATGGGATTGTCTATACGCCGCAACCGATAGTCGATTTCATGGTGAAAAGTGTGGAATCCCTCTTAGAAACCGAGTTCAACCGTTCGCTTTCCGAGCCGGGTGTGCACATCATAGACCCGTTCGTTGGGACAGGCAACTTCATCGTGCGTCTGATGCAAGACATTGAAGGCACAATGTTGGAGGAGAAATACGGCGGGGAACTCCACTGCAACGAGTTGATGCTTTTGCCGTATTACATCTCCAGTTTGAACATAGAGCATGAATATTTCCGCCGGACGGGTGAATACCTGCCGTTTGAGGGCATCTGCCTTGTGGATACGTTTGAGTTGCTTGAATCGCAGCAAGCCCAACTCTTCACGCGTGAAAACACGGCCCGGGTGGAGCGTCAGAAAGCGTCGGAGATGTTTGTAGTTCTCGGGAATCCGCCCTACAATGCTGGCCAGGTGAATGAGAACGATAACAACAAAAATCGGCAGTATCCAGCGATGGATAAACGCATCGCGGAAACGTACGTATCAGATTCCATGGCGCAGAACAGAAATCAGTTATATGATCCGTATGTGAAGGCAATTCGATGGGGGTTGGATAGGATAGGGAATGAAGGTATTGTCGCCTTGATAACGAACAATAGCTTCCTTGACGGATTGGCTTTCGACGGGATGCGGAAACACCTCGCGGCCGACTGCGATGCACTCTATGTTCTGGACTTGGGGGGCAATGCGAGGCGAGGCTTAAAGGTCTCTGACACAAATGTATTCGGAATCCAGGTCGGTGTCAGTATCAACCTGTTTGTGAAGAAACATCAAAAATCACCGGAGCCCTGCCGTATCTGTTACCATCGCCCCGATGAACTGTGGAATAGACAACGGAAGTTTGATTTTCTGAATGAACGCCAACATGCTGGGAATATTGAGTGGCAAACCATCGCCCCGGATGCCCGATACACGTGGCTGACGGAAGGACTCAAAGCCGAGTTTGATACCTTTATTCCTATCGGAACGCAGACAGCAAAGGCGGCAAAAAAAGCAGCAGCCGGTGTGATTTTTCATCAATTTAGCAATGGTGTGCAAACCAGTCGTGATGCGTGGACCATCAATTTCAACGCCCAGGCGCTCTCTCAAAATATGCAGCGGATGATTGAGAACTACAATATGCAGGTTTTGAAGTGGCAGCATCAGAGCGCTCGAGGTGCCAACGTTGATGATTTTGTGGATGCTGATGCCACGAAAATTAAGTGGAGTTCCACGTTAAAACGGCATCTGAATAGCGGACATCTCGCTGAATTTGAAGACTCAAAACTGCGGCGATGCCTCTACCGCCCTTTCACGAAGCGGGCGCTCTACTTTGATCGGATGCTGATACACCGGCCCGGGCTCTTTCCTTTCATCTTCCCAACGACTGAGACGGAAAAAGAGAATCGGGTGATTTGTGTCAATATGACAAAAGAAAAACCTTTTACTTCTCTAATGGTTAATCGCATTCCCGAGCTCGTCATGACAGGCGGTTTTGGATCTCCGACGCAATGTTTCCCTTTCTATATCTACGCCGAGGACGGCAGCAACCGCCGTGAAAACATCACGGAGTGGGCATTGGCAGCGTTCAGAACTCACTACGGCGAGGACACCATCAGCAAGTGGGACATCTTTCACTACATCTATGCGCTATTGCATCAGCCGGACTATCGCGAAACTTATCAGATGAACCTGAAGCGCGATTTACCTCACATCCCATTTGCACCAGATTTCTGGGCGTTCGTGAGCATTGGCGCGCGGCTAGCAGAACTTCACGTCAACTATGAAACGCAGCCCGAATCTGCAGGCTTGCAGTTTATTGAGACACCTAATGTCCAGCGGGATTGGCGTGTCGAGAAGATGAGATTCTCGAAAGAGAAGACGCAGTTGCACTACAACGACTTCCTGACGATAGCCGGTATTCCGGATGAGGTTTTTGTGTATCGTTTAGGAACGCGTAGTGCGTTGGAGTGGGTGGTGGATGGGTATCGTGTGAAGGTAGACAAACGGAGTGGCATTGTGAACGATCCGAATCGTGCGGATGTGCCGAAATATATTGTGGAATTAATCGGACGGGTTGTGTCGATGAGTCTAGAGACGGTGAAGCTTGTGGGGCAGCTGCCGCCGCTAGCATGATAGCGAATTGCGTTCAATTAATGCGAGCATCAGAAAGCAAAATGGATAATAGAATATCCGTTTCATGGTTCATCTTCTAGGGTAAATTTAAAGAGGATGCGTTTTCGTAAATCTGTTGAATATGCCCTAATCGTAAACGATAACATAAGTCTCAGAAAATGTAAACTTATTTTTGGGATATACGATAAATGAGTTAAACACTCGCAAGAACAACCCGTTCTTTCTGTGCGTAATCCTTGAGCAGCGTATATGTACGATACATAGGTTGGGCATCCATGAGAGCTCGAACGGCATCGGCTTGTGTATCACCAATTTCAAAGATGAGTTTTCCGTTCAGCGCGAGATACTCAGGTGCCTCAGCCACGAAACGCCGGATTACGTCCAATCCATCGTCGCCAGCAAATAGGGCGATCTCCGGCTCATAGTCACGCACATCAACACTCAAGGTATCCCTGTCTCCAATTTTGATATAGGGCGGGTTGCAGACAATCCAATTAAACAAGGTTGGGGTCCGGAGATGTGCATCTATCGGGGCGAATAGATCGCCAGTGAAGAAGGTAATTTTCTCGGTGCATGCATGCGTCTCCGCGTTTTTCCGTGCTACAACTAATGCCGCTTCAGATATATCCGTCGCCACGATGTCCCATTCCGGGCGATGTACCCCTACACTTGTAGCGATAACGCCGCTACCCGTGCCAAGGTCGAGTAACTGCTGCGGTTGCGCTGTGCTGCAGCTCAAAATCGTCTCAACCAATTGTTCTGTCTCGGGGCGCGGAATGAGCACCTGTTCATCAACATAGAAATCTAACGATAGGAATTCCTTCTGGTTTGTGAGATAACTGACGGGGGTACGTGCAATCCGTTTTTTGATGAGTTCGCGGAGCGGGATGAGATGTTCCTGAAAGACCGGCATTTCATAGTGGAGATAGAGCTGCAGCCGGCTTTTTTGTAGGAGGTGAGCGAGTAAGACTTCGGCATCTAATCGCGGATTAGGAATGCCGTGCTTTGCAAAATAGTCCGATGTCCACCGAAGTAGATCCAGCACACGCCATATTTTTCTACCGGTCATTCCGAAAAACCTTCTTTCAGTTTCTGTGCTTGATCTACGGTTGTTAACCGATCAATGAAAGCCCGTAAATCACCGTCCAAAACGGCATCCAATTGGTACGAACTAAATTGGATGCGATGGTCGGTTACGCGAGATTGTGGGAAGTTGTAGGTGCGAATTTTCTCGCTTCTGTCGCCGCTCCCTACCATAGAGCGCCGCGTTTCCGCCCGCTCACTGTTGAGCTCTGCCTGTTTTCTCTCGTGGAGTCGTGCACGAAGGATTTTCATGGCCTTCGAGCGGTTTTTGTGCTGTGATTTCTCGTCTTGGCAAGTTACAATCAGCCCTGTCGGTAGATGCGTAATCCGAATGGCGGAGTCGGTTGTGTTAACGCTCTGTCCACCTGGGCCGGAGGATCGGTAGGTATCAATCCGTAATTCGGTGGCTTCATCGATAACCAGATCGAGCTCAGCAGCTTCAGGCAGCACAGCCACGGTTGCTGCAGAGGTGTGTATCCGTCCACTCGCCTCTGTTGCAGGAATGCGTTGAACGCGATGAATGCCGCCTTCATACTTGAGTCGGCTATACGCGCCGGCACCGGCAACCGAGAACACAACCTCTTTAAAGCCTTTTAGCCCTGTCGCATTCGCGCTGAGCAGCTCCAGTTTCCAATTTTGACGTTCAGCGTAGCGAGTGTACATCCGAAAGAGTTCTGCAGCGAACAAACTCGCTTCTTCGCCCCCCGTACCCGCTCGAATCTCAATGATCACGTTCTTTTCATCGTTCGGATCTCTCGGGATAAGTAGGAGTTTGAGCGCCTCTGAGAGCGTCTCTTTTTGGGTACTCAGGCTCTCCAGCTCTTCTTGTGCCAATCCGATCATTTCAGTATCTGTCTCGGACTCAATGAGGACGTGCGTCTCCTCTATCGCCGATTCTAGCTGCTGGTACTCCTGATAGGTAGACACGATTGGAGAGAGCTCTGCGTGCGTTTTGGAAAGTTCCATTAATCGCTGTTGATTTGAGATTTGCCCCGGATCGCCTAAAGCTCTTTCGACTTCGGCATATTTGGTTTCAATCTCCTTTAGTTTTTCAAACATTTTCTGCTTCGGTATCTACCCTGAATTTGGGTTCAACCTTTTTCCTTGGCGCTTCCGTTAAACAAACAAATTTTGTAGGCTCGCGCTGGGTATAGTGGTGGCTACTGACTATCGTGCGTCGTTTGCAAGCACGCGATCAATAGTCACGTCAAAACAAACGTTTTGGAGTACGATACGCTAAAAATTCTATTTATCATCGGTAATGCCGTAGCGGCGTCTAAAACTTTCAACGCGCCCGGCTGTATCAATGAACCGTGCTTGTTGCCCCGTGTAAAACGGATGGCATTTGCTACAAATATCCACACGCATCTGGGGCCGAATGGCGAGCGTGTTATGGGTTGCCCCACAGATGCACGTGATAACACTCTCCACCATCTCAGGATGAATTTCAGGTTTCATGAAATAGATTCTCCGTCCTTTATTTTTCCTAGTGAGCATAGGCTGCCACGGAGCGCAGCGTTCACAAGGGTTTACTGTGATAATAGACTCAAATGAATTTACGACGATCGCCTGAGCTCACGTTTATACCAGTTTTTACCGGGAATTAGCTCGGGCAGATGCCTTTTGCGGTGTAGTCCCTACCATCATCTGAAGAAACTCTTCATTCGTCTTCGTCTTGCCAAATTGTTCAACCAGCAGTTCTAAGGATTCTGCGGTGTTCATCTGACTCATGAACTTACGTAAGACCCAGACTTTGTTAAGCACATCGGGGGCTAATAAGAGCTCTTCCCGCCGCGTTTTTGACTTCTCAATGTTAATGGAAGGGAAAATCCGGCGATCGAACAGTGAACGTTCCAAATGAATTTCCATGTTGGCAGTCCCCTTGAATTCTTCATAGATATACTCGTCGCCGCGACTCTCTGTATCAACGAGAACGGATGCGATAATCGTTAGGCTCCCGCCTTCTTCAAACTTCCGGGCCGCACCGCAGAATTGACGTGGTTTTACGAATGCCATAGCATCCAGTCCACCGCTTAATGTCTTCCCGCTGTGAGGTGCCATCAAATTATGGGCCCGTGCGAGCCGCGTCATACTGTCTAATAAAATGACAACATCTTTGCCGAATTCAACCAACCGCTTGGCTTTTTCAATGACCATCTCTGCTACTTGGATGTGCCGCTCAGGATGCTCATCAAAGGTAGAACTAATCACTTCACCATTGACAGAACGAGCCACATCTGTCACTTCTTCCGGACGCTCATCAATCAAAAGAAAGATCAGGATGACTTCCGGATGGTTTGCTTCAATGCCTGCGGCAATGTTCTTCAAAAGCGTCGTCTTGCCGCTGAAAGGCGGGGCCACAATCAGCCCGCGCTGCCCTCTACCAATTGGTGAGACCAAATCGACGATACGTGTCGCGTATTCTGTCGGCTTATGTTCTAGCTTGAACTTTTGATAAGGATGAATCGGTATCAGATTATCAAAGAGAATTTTCTGTTTGACAGTCTCTGGGGATTCACCGTTTACCTTCTCAATTTGCAACATCGCGAAATAACGTTCCGCCTTGTTTTCCGTCTTTTTCGGTGGACGAATAATCCCTTCAACGACATGACCTGTCTGAAGATCGAACCTCCGAATCTGAGAGGACGAGACATAAATGTCTTCATTGCTCTGCAAATAATTAGAACGTGATGAGCGCAGGAACCCGTAGCGTTGATCCCGGTCTTCGAGGATTTCTAGAACGCCCCCGCCATAAAATTGGGTGTCACCGTCTGCTTTTGCTTCTATAATTTGGCTAATCAAATCCTCTTTCCGAAGTCCGGCATATTCTCCAAGGCCGAATTCGAGGGCAAGGTTTTTGAGTTCTGTGAACCCCATTTCTTGGAGCTTGCCAATGTCCAAGCTCGTCATAATTTCAAATACTCCTCATTAGGTTACCCTGATTCCAAATAGACAACACTCTGAAAAACGAATCGTGCCGGTCGCATGTCACTAAGAATGGAAGATTTTTAGCAGCATGAAGTCAGAGAAGAGAATCAAGGTGGATTTCATCCTACCCTACGACAGGGCAGGATTCAATTCGTTAGATTTTCCGTATTGTGACGCGTCCACGCGTCTATTACAAGCCCGATGAATTCCGGCTTCAGGAGTATATCAATACTAATTATACCGAATTCATGAGAAAATTGCAATTTTTATTCTTCGCCGGGTCCTTGCAAATTTTTAAGACGCCGCTGAACGTTTTGGTTATAGCGGTTCGTCTCTAAAAAACTTTTCCATAAAGTTATCGCATCATCATTGTAGCCTTGTGAAACATAGTAGTCTCCCAATGCTAAAACGGCGGTATCAGATAACGGATCTTTTTCAATTGCTTTTTTGAAAGCCGCAATAGCTTTTTCACCATCGCCACTCAGAACTGCGAGCTCCGCTCTGCCATACGGAATTAACGCGTGTTCAGGATATTCAGTCTCCAATTCATCAATGAGTTGCTGTGCCTCCTCCATGCCTCTCACGTGGAAGGTTGCACGCGCAGCAAGAACACTCAGATACACGATTTGATGGCGGAGCTCCCGTTTCTCGGTACTACTCTCCGATTTCTTCAAAAACCGTTTCGCCGTTCTGGCAGCGGCTCTATACTTTGATCGCGCTTGGACATAGTTATCATATTTATAACAGAGATCCCCAAGGGTCTTTGAACCTATGTAACTATCGCTTTTTGCATCAACGAGATCTTGAAAAATCCCAGCGGCCTTTCGCTCCTTCAAACGGTAGTGCAGCACCTCCGCGAGACTTTGCAAGGCATCCATATTCCCTGTATTGGCGGCAACAGAACGTTCCAAGGCTTCGCGCTCCTTTTCAGGCTCCCCTAACTTTTTGTGGGCAAGTGCTATCAGCCAGTATACCTCAGAATCTTTGTTCCGGTTGAGGCCAACAACCGAGTTATACGTTTCGATCGCTTTCTCGTATTCTTCATTGGTATATTGATTACGGGCAGTACTAATCACTGCCTCAACCACACCACTATCGCGGCGTGCAGCTTTTTTGAGTACCTCTTTTGCCCGTTGATGCATGCCGACTTTGCGGTAGCAAACCGAGAGTTTGAGGTAGCTGTAAGGGTCTATTTTCTCACTGTTCGCCTCGGCCCGCGTGATCGCGTCGTAGTACAACGCCCCTGCGTCGCGGTAACTCTCATCGCCATAGAAGAAGTTCGCAATCATTAGTTCTGCATCGTGGTAACTTCCTTGATCATCGCCAACAATAGCTGTCTGGCCACCAAAACTGCGCATCACCTCTGACGCGCTCACCCCGAACCCTGAATCCGCAATTTGGATGTCCACATTGCCCATTGCACGGCTCCGTTCGACCCCCCCGCGCGGCCGGTCTAGCTCGCGCCGTGCCTCTTGTCTCGCCAACGCCCTACCGTACTGGGTTGAGAGCGGATCGTCGGGTGTCGGGATACTCGCGTTCAGTGCCTTGAGCTCTTCCTTCGCTTTTTCAATCTCTTTCTCGGTACCTTCAACCTTCCCATATCTTTTTACAAGGGATTGATACGTCCGCTTCGCCTCGTCCTCATTCTTGAGATGCTCGCGCTGGATACGTGCTTTATTAGCGATGGCCTGCGCTGCACGCTCACTACGCGGGTTGCGGTTGGCGAAATTATCGAAAACCTCAACGGCTTGTTCAAATTCTTGGGATTCTTCGTAGCTTTTTGCTAACATGAGTTGTGCATTATGACTCAACTCCAACTGTGGAAATCGGTTCACAATTGTGTCAAATTGGATTTGCGCCGTTTTAAAATCTTTCTCTCTATAATAGTGCATGCCGAGCCGATAGTGGGCTTCAGCCGCCTGATCGCTTTCCGGTGCCTCCGCGATGATCGCCTCGTAGGCTTTAACGCCAGCTGCCGGTTGATTCAACCGTTCAATTGAGAGTTTACCGATAGCAAGTTGTGCTTCCCGTGCTTCAACGGTGCCGGGTTTGGAATCCGCAATGCTTTGATAAATCTCAATAGCACCTCGATAGTCTTTCGCTTCAACTAATTTTTCCGCATTCCTCGCGGCTCCGCCGCCAAGGCAACCAAACTGGGGCAGCGTGAGTAGCATAATCATTAATATAGCCGGTAAATATCCTTTAGCAAGCAGTCCATGACTGATAAACTTCATGCGTTTTCTCCTTCTATCAGTGCTTATTGGCATCCAGTTCTCCTAATACATCTTCTTAGATGCACATTCGTTAATGAGAGTTAACACAGTTTCTCGACTATACCCTTCTTTTTGAATAATAGCATCGCAATCCACTCTATTTTTCGCATCGGGTCCACGGCCCGCCTCAAGAATCGAGTTGGTTAGCCAACTGGTTCGCACGCCATTGATGCCGGAGGTGTAGTTGGTATCGTAGTCGCCTTTGACTAAACCGACGAGCTGGTCTATTTTGTTGTTAGGATAGCCAACCGGGCGGGGATACTCAAGCGCTTTTGCCTCACCGCCCTTGGGTATGTAACGGATGCCGTTTTTAATTTCAATAGTGCCCTCATCCCCTTCAAGAATCACCCACTCTTCAAAACCGACGCGGGTATTGCCTAGGATAGTGATAGTCCCTTTAGCACCATTATCCAACGTTACGTCGGAGTAGGAATTAATCTCAACGAATTTAGGGACAAGATTTCCATCTTCATCCTCAAATTTCTTGTCCGTTGTTCCGTAAACTTCAGCCGGTAGTGCAGAGGTCATCCACAAAAAGATATCTTGTAGGTGGCTTCCGGAGTCGTTTGGCTGGCCACCACCGGAAAATCTCGCATCTCCACGCCATCCACCGGCTCCCCAACGTTGCGCCATATAAACTTCAAATCTCTGTAGGTTTCCGATAAGCCCTTCCGCAATTGCTCGTCTGGCGGCCATGTAGGTACTTTCATAATGCCGTTGGTAGCCGCCGACAAGGTGCAAACCACTCCCCAAGGCGATTTTCGTCACCGCGATAGCATCACCTACAATATTCGCCATCGGTTTCTCTACGATAACATGACAGCCTGCCCGAAGGGCATACTTCACATGTATATCGTGAAGTGAATGGGGAGAGAAAACACCGACGATGTCCAGGTCTTCGTGATTGAGCATCTCTACAAATTCGTACTCACCAACGTAACGTTTGAAACTATTAGGTTGATAACCCTCAACACGTTCATTGAGTGCGTTCTCTAAAACGTCCAGGCTCCCTTCGTTGTTATCCGCAGCAGCAACGACTGCGGCATCGTCGCGCGTCGCGAATCCAAGGGTATTGCCACGCCCAGCACCGCCAGGGCCGATAACCCCAACTCTTAAAATATCGTTTTTATTTCTCATCGTTAAGGTACTCCTTGTCACCGAAAACACAAAAATCAACCACCTCTACTACACTTTGCCTATAAGAACACGATTAGCTTTTGCTAGGACAAGCACCAACCGTGCTGCGATTACCTTGCACCTTGCATTCTCATGCTAGCTTGCAAATTACGGTTTAAAAAGGCGGAAGAGTTTTTTCACCGGATCATAGAATTCGTCTACAACGCGCTCTTTGAGGGGGATAATCGCATTGTCCGTAATCGTAATATGTTCTGGACATACCTTCGTGCAACATTTTGTGATGTTACAATACCCGATTCCGTCGGAATTTTTCAGTTCAGCGAGGCGATTCTCGGTGTCAATGGGATGCATCTCCAGCGATGCCGCATAGACAAAAAACCGAGGGCCGATGAACTCTTCATGGAGCTCGTGTTCGCGCAGCACATGGCACACATCTTGGCATAAGAAACACTCAATGCACTTCCGGAATTCTTGGACATGATCAATATCTTCCTGCGCCATGCGCCATGTTCCATCTTCAGCATCCGGTTCCCGCGGTGTAAACGGTTTAATCTTCTGTTTAACCTTAAAGTTCCACGACACATCCGTGACGAGATCTTTAATGAGTGGGAACGCACGCATCGGTTCTAAGGTTATCGGTTCGTCAACCGGAAAATCGCTCATCCGCGTCATACACAATAGCCTAGGATTTCCATTGATTTCGGCGGAACAGGAACCACACTTTCCAGCCTTACAATTCCATCGGACTGCCAAATCATTTGCCTGCTCCGCTTGTATGCGGTGAACGGCATCAAGCACTACCATGCCTTCAGAAACGTCAGTCTCGTAATCAACGAATTGAGCACCGTTGGCATCACCGCGCCAGATTCTAAAGGTTGTTTTTGCCATCTTCGTATTTTTCCCCTCGCTTTTAGCCAATCTCTTCTATAATTTCCTGTAAATCCGACCGCAGCTCAGGTACAGGTTCGCGCCGAATCATCATCGTGCCATCATTTGCTTTTTGGACAATAGTATTGTACTTCACAGCCCCCGGTTCTTCTTTCTCGGGATAATCATCGCGTGAGTGCGCGCCGATGCTCGCTCTACGTTCAAGAGCCGCTAAGGCAATTGCCTCTGATACCGTCAGAAGACTGTCAAGGTCTAGCGCAGTATGCCATCCGGCATTGTACTCACGATTACCGCTCGCATGAACCTCACGTGTACTCGCTTTTAATGCACGGATTTCCTCCAACGCACGTGTCAGGCTCTCCTCATTCCGCGCGATGCCAACTAAATCTTGCATCTTCTCCTGCAGCTGTGCCTGAATTTGGTACGGGTTATCGCCATCAGAGGGGTTATCAAAAGGTTGAAGCACATGCTGTACTATCGTATCAACTTGTTCTCGGTCAATTTCTGGTACTGCGTTTTCTCTCGAAAACTGTGCAGCGTACTCACCTGCACGCTTCCCGAAAACGAGCAGATCGGAAAGTGAATTCCCGCCAAGCCGGTTTGCGCCGTGTAATCCTGCGGCGCATTCACCCGCCGCAAATAGCCCTTGAACTGCTGTCATCTGCGAATCAGCATCAACCCGGATGCCACCCATGATATAGTGAGTTGTCGGGCCAACCTCCATCGGTTCTGCAGTGATGTCAATATCTGCTAATTCCTTGAACTGATGGTACATGCTGGGCAATTTTCTGCGGATATGCTCAGCTGCGTTTGGGATTTTTTCTTTGATCCATGCAATATCTAAGAAGACACCTCCGTGTGGACTGCCGCGTCCCTCTTGCACTTCATGTACAATGCATCTGGCTACGTGGTCACGGGTTAGGAGCTCCGGGGGGCGCCGGGCATCCCTATCGCCTTGGGTGTACTGCCATCCTTCCTCAGGATTATCCGCGGTCTGATCGCGGTAGAGTTCAGGGATATCCTCAAACATAAAACGGTTTCCCTCGCTGTTTTTGAGGATGCCGCCTTCACCGCGGACACCTTCGGTGACTAAAATGCCGCGCACACTCGGCGGCCAAACCATCCCGGTTGGATGGAATTGAACAAATTCCATATCAATTAACTCTGCACCGGCATCGTAAGCGAGCGCATGTCCATCCCCGGTGTACTCCCAACTATTACTCGTGATTTTGTATGCCTTACCGACACCGCCTGTTGCCAAGACGACGGCTTTCGCTTTAAAAATTTTGAAACGTCCCTTTTCACGTTCATATCCAAAAGCACCTGTGATGCGAACGCCATCGCCATCTTGCGAAGTGAGGAGCGCAACGATCGTATGCTCCATGTGTACTTCTATGCCTTGGTGGATGCCGTGGTCTTGCAGGGCGCGAATCATTTCTAATCCTGTCCTATCCCCAACGTGTGCAAGGCGTGGATATTGGTGCCCACCGAAGTTTCGTTGTAGAATACTTCCATCTGGTGTCCGATCAAAGAGGGCACCCCACGCCTCAAGTTCCCGTACACAATCCGGTGATTCCTTCGCGTGGAGCTCACCCATCCGTGCATTGGAGAGGTACTGCCCACCGCGCATCGTATCCGCAAAATGGACCTTCCAACTGTCTCTTTCGTCAACGTTAGCGAGCGCGGCAGCGACACCACCCTCTGCCATCACAGTGTGTGCTTTACCGAGCAAGGACTTGCAGATAAGGCCAACCGAAACGTTCCCGTTAGCAGCCTCAATTGCAGCGCGCAGTCCCGCACCACCTGCACCTATTATCAGTACGTCATAATCATAATTCTCATAAGATGCCACGTGTCTTTATCCTTCTTTGAGCGGTTTCGTTATATTCATTTCCGAGACAGAATAGGGCACTTAGACTGCCGCTCCGGTGATGTCTCTCTTTTTTTTATAGGAGAATCCAATCCTGCCACCCGGTTGTCGCTAAAACGCGTACGTAAACATCAGAAAGGGCAACCCAGCAAAGACTCGTCCAGGCCCAGAGCATGTGCCGGCGGTTTAGGCAGCTGATACAGTCATAAGCTTGACGCCGAACCGGGGTCTTAGAAAGCAAATCAATAACTCCGCCAACTAGATGGCGCAGCGAGTGGCAACCTAGGGTATATCCCCCTAAAAAGAATACATTCCCCGCTAAAATCACAGTACCTATACCGAGGCCGAATGTCTCGCCACCACTCTCATTCTCAAACCACATCGCTTTCCAGACATCATACGCAAGAATGAACAAAAAAATTAGCGCGAGATATAGGAAATACCGATGAATATTTTGTATAACTAACGGGAACGAATATTCGCCACGATAACCTTTCCGTGGCTCTGACACGCTACAAGAAGGCGGATCTGCCCAAAAGGCTTTGTAGTAAGCACCACGATAATAGTAGCACGTAAAACGAAAACCTGCAGGCATCCAGAGAATCAGCGCAGCAGGCGAAATCCACCCCGGCAGCCACGCCGGCATGCTACCAAACCAACTATGTGAGCCAGGTTCATTGCTAAAAAGAAGCGGAGAATAAAACGGAGATAAATACGGACCATGAAGGTAGTGAGAACCTTCTAAAACCCGGAACGTCGCGTAAACGATGAACGCGCCTAACCCGAAAAAAACAGCAAGCGGCTGCAACCACCAAGTATCTCGACGCTGCGTCTGAAACGGACGGCGGTTGATTAAGGTTAATTCTGGATGTGTCATATATGTAAATATCCTTAATGTCTGAATCGAGGATGGACAGGATTATAGGATTTTTTTAACATGAAGGCTTGGGTAACTAACTGATGCCCATTCTTAGAGTAGGAACCAACGATGATTGTACTACCCTCTTTGTTACTATTAGGATACTATAAATCCACTTTAAATGCAAGATAAAATTTTACAAAAAGCGCTTGTGCGTCAACGGTTCCCACCCCAGCAACCTTTTCGCTTTTGAAAGGTTAATCTCCTTTTGTTCATAATCGCCTGCTATAAATACAGCATTGAACCCCTGGGGCACTGCTGAAATTGCAGCGAGATATGCCCGGGCGAGGTCCTCCTCATCCGTCCACCAGATATGTACCGACGGAGGCTTCGGCTGGTTTCGCCGCTCAAGCCACTCTGCACGCGTAGATGGACCCGTGATACGCAACCCAATGAGCGACATGTCGTGTTCCCGCGCAAAATACTCGCAGATTTGCTCACCAAAACCCTTTGTTAAACCGTAAACACCGGGGTTATCCCGCGGCACAACGTCTTCATACGGAAAATTGTTCCGGGTGCGTTCATGCACAGTAAAGGTACTGGTATAGACAGCGTGACGAATGCCGGCTTCCTTCGCAGCATGTAATACCAGATGGAGCCCTTTGGCGTTTACGTCATAATTTACGGCAATATCGCCAAAATCTGCTACCGAAGATCTATCGCTAGTCGGACGCTGCATCACCATGTAGACAACCGTATCCATCCCCTTGATAGCTTCTTGAACAATTGCAGCATCGGTAACGGAACCGCAGATATACTCTACAGATGCATCTTTAGGGGGTGATATATCAAGCACGCGGAATTCATGATGGGGCTTCATGTAAGGTAACGTCATTGTGCCGACTTTCCCTGAACCCCCGACAAGTAGAACCTTCATGATTTATCTCTTCAATATCCTTTTAATCAAACTGAACATGCCGCAGCATCTCTAATTAGAATGTATAGTCGCGGTGCTGAATCCGTAGGTCGAACGCATCACTCACTTCCCATGCCGGCATCTCTGCTGGCACATTGTAAGCGAACTGCTCAGTGTCGGATGAATATGGGTTCGTCCTCCGTTCGTGAAGTGCACGTTGGTAGAGTTTGCAGCGTTGAGTCAAAAATTCGGGGTGCCACCATCTGTACGTCTCGTTCCACCGTGGTGTCCGCTGGTCAAAATAGATAACACGGCGCAGGGCATCACTCGTGTTAATTTTACTTCCGTGGAGAACCTTCGTATGATGAAGCAATATGTCTCCGGGCTCAACCTCAGCTGGCACCGCATCGGCACGCTCAAAGTTCGATTCACCTCTATCAATGATTTCCTGCGCCTCTTCAATGCCCCAGAGATGACTCTTCGGAATAACCCAAACACATCCATTATCTACAGTAGAACTATCAATATAGATATCAATGTTGAAGATAGGATGATTCTCTCGAATCGCATTGCCGTCACGGTGCCAGCGTACAGAGGAACCATGCCTGGGCAATTTGAATACAAGCGATTCGTAGCACGGAATGAAGTCCGGCCCGACTATCCGGTGTAGCAGATCTCCGATGAACGGATGTCCCAGCAACCGCATGGAAAACTCGTTTGGGTGAGAATGCAAGTACGTTAAATAGTAAGGAATCCCTTCGGGGCCACGGTTGCACCAGGCATCTGCCGGGCCCCCTGCCAAAATCTCGTCAATAAGCCGTTGGCTCTCTCCCTGCATGACAGCGAGCTCGTCGGACTGGATAACCTGTTTGAGGATAAGATACCCGTTATCATTGAAAAACTGAATTTCGTTGTCTGTAATCTTTCGCATTTTTTATAAAGTGCTCAAAAGTGATGTTTGACATCAAGTTAGGGATGTCCGCTTCACCAGAAACTTTCTAACCTATCCCGGTCGCGATTGCTGCATGCCAGTCTTCAACAAAGTGCTGGACAGACTGATATCTCAACCGTCGCTCCACTTTTATCGCCTTCTTGGCAACCCGCCAGAGTGCCTCGCTTCCTTTCCAATCTTCATGTGAATCGCTACTATTAGCAAGTAACACGAATGCTGTTCGTCCAAGCATAAACACATTCGTGGTTGCATCAATCTGCTCGCCTTTTTGAAATTCTTCCGGGGCCATAAAACGGCTCGAGCCGTATAACCGCCCACGTTCGTTTATGAAAGGTGCCGCGTGATAATGGTCAAAATCAAAGAGGTGTACCTGCTTCTTCTCAAAATCATAAATGATACACCCGTCATAAAAATCCTCGGCGATAAAACCCTTTTTTTCTATAAGCAGATGGACATCATAGATGACATTAAGCGCAGCGATAATTTCAATTGCCGGCAACGCACAGAACCTATCACGCGGATATATCTCACCAGGGCCGAGTTCTCTTTCAGGGCGCAGACTCTCTCCATCCACCCAATTGTAAACTAACGCGAAGCCTTCGCGTGTTATGAAGGAGTTATGCAACCGCGGGAGGGCATCGTGCTGGATAGCAGCGTGAAAGCGCACCGCCTGCTCGAGCCAGGTAATCGCTTGTGGAACATCACTATATTTAACGAACCACCGTTTCCCATTCACCTTGGCTCCGAACGAACGACATCCAGAGTCATGCTCCGGAAATCGATACGTAATTTCACCGATGCTATTCAGATATGATTCAATATCTGTATCAACCTGCTCAGTTTCCAGAAGGCTATATCGCACGGACATGGCAGAAATCTTATCCCAATTTAGTTACAAAAAATAGTATACCCTAAAAATTCAAAAAAGTCACGTCTTTTCTAATTTTTTACCTTTTTACCTTCTGCCCCCTAAACCGCTAAACTATTAGAGCGTAGGCTAAAGATAAGATGTCATATCCGATAACAGCCTGAGGCCGTCAAAACTTGCACTCGCCAAAATCGTACCATCATGGCGAAAACGTGAGTGTCTGAACGTCAGTTATTCAGTGAGGCGAATGCAGAATCGCGCGCAGGTTTAAATCTTCTGGCCGCCACACATTTGGAGTTGCACACGAAAACAGCTTAACTCAAAATTTTGGCATACAAGAAACTTGACACACAATCCTATATAGTATACTATAGTATACCATGAAACCTCGCAAAAACTAAAATTTTCTTGACACTTAAGGACCTCTTTATGCGACAAAACCTTTTTGTACCCAATAAAATGTCTTATGCCAGAGGAAAAAACAGACCCGATGTTGCATGTATCTTGTGCGCAATCGTTGAAGGCAGTGAAAAAGTGGAACGGCTTGAGGTGCATCGAACACAACTGTTTACGATTTCACTCAACCTTTATCCATACAGCCCCGGACATCTCGTGATTTTTCCCAATCGCCATCTGCTTGATGTACGCCAGTTAAACTCCGATGAGGTAAAAGAACTTCACGAACTCCAGTGCCTCAGCGTTGAGATTTTGGGACAGCTGTATCAGCCTCGCGGTTACAACGTTGGCTATAACATGGGTGAGGCATCTGGTGCCAGTATTGCACATCTACATCTGCACGTTGTTCCACGCTATGCACGCGAATTAGGGTTTATAGATGTTATCAGTGGTGCAAGGATTATCATTGAAGACCCGAACACGACACAAGAAAAATTACAGCAGGCATTTCAAGAACTCGCAAAAACACCCGCAAGGAAACTAATGGACTAACGTCGCGCCACACGGACGCGGTGCTACAGGTCGGATCAGTGACTTCTCGTAGGAATGATATGCTAATTCCGCTAAGTGCGGCGTTTCAATCCGAATCTGACCTTGATACCGCGAGCGCATGACTGCATCAAGGATGCCCGTTGTCAAGAGCGTCCGTTCCACAGGGTACTGTGGAGTCCCTGTCACCAACATCTCCTCAATGTTGCGGCTCAAATAACTAAAATGGGCATGCGGCGGTCCATTTTGTAGATAAAACTCGGTAGCGTAAGTTGTACTGTCCACCATTCCTGCATAAGCAAAATCAGTAACATAACCGTTCAACATCAACACAGCAGAACAGAATCCATCCCGATGCTCTATAAAAAACAGGGCTGGATTCGCACAGCCTTCTGCCATGCTACCCTCCGGTCTGTTTTCAATTTGCGCACACGCCGCCCCTGCTAATGCTTGCGACGATTTTCCAAATTCGCTCGCTTCCCAGACTGCGTCTCCCTCCAAGCATTGTACAGCAACTACCCCGGATTCGCCACCACGCCGACGTTCAATCATGCACTGTAATGTCTCAAGTGCATGGAATCCATAAGACTCTATGCCACCATAACCAATACCGATAGCTGCTTCTAACGGAATTTCAAGCGGATGCTCAAGGAAAGGTTTCCGCCAACAGAGCGGCAACGAAGAACCTGCCATGAAAGGGATATTCAACTCCTTCGCGCGTTGATACATCCAATTTGCATCGGTCCAATTGTAAGCGAGGTGTTTATCACAAAATACCGGCACTGAACGTCCGCTTGACGCAAATACACCACAAATTTGCTCAAACATATAGCGGCGCGGATACATGTGCTGTCCCAGTTCATTATGCGGATAATCACCGTGTTCCGCGATAAGTAATACGCCATCAACAGCGAGTTCATCGCCACCCAGTGTCAGCGCTTGCCGAATACTCGGGTATATTGGTACGTTATGTTCAGCAGCCAATCCTAGGCCGATGTCTCGCGAATCTACTTGATCGAAGTAGATCGAAGCTAGTTCGACACGTGGTACCCGATGCCCTTCATCTGTCGGAAATCCGTTCATGAATTTCGTAACTATCACATCTGCATGAGAATGGACAAAATACGTAGTAATGATTGCGGCAATTTTCTTCTTATTATTCATTGCGATTTCTTCCACAAACCCTACGGCGAAACACTTAGGTTAAAATAACGGGTTTAACAAACAATCCAACAACTTACCTGACGATTTCTGTACCTATTCCGCCTTCGGTAAAGATTTCCAGCAAAAGCGAATGCAAAATCCTGCCATCTATGATATGTGTCTTATCCACACCTCCGGCAAGAGCCGTCATACAAGCTTCGACCTTTGGGAGCATACCGCCGGCGATGAGCCCCTTCTTAATTAAGGATTCAATTTCTTTGAGATGGATGGTTGGCATCAGCGATGTCTTATCCGCTACATCTCGTAAAATTCCGCGAGTATCTGTCAACACAATCAGTTTCTCCGCTTGGAGTGCCGCTGCAATCTCCCCGGCCATGGTATCCGCATTGATGTTATAGGTTTGCCCATCATCTCCAATTCCGTTCGGTGCAATAACCGGAATATATCCTGCTTTATCAAGGGTAATAATCGGTTCGGTGTTAATACCGACAATCTTTCCGACAAATCCTAAGTCAATTGTAGTCTGGTGCCCGTTTTCATCAGTAGCATGTATCTCCTGTTTCTCAGCAACAATCAGGTTGGCATCTTTTCCGGAGAGTCCAATAGCTTTGCCGCCGTGTTGGTTGATACGCGCAACAATTCCTTTGTTGATTGAACCGGCGAGTACCATTTCGGCAATTTCAACGGTTTCGGCATCCGTTACACGTAAACCCTGCACAAATTCGGCTGCTTTCCCTAACTTATCCATCCATGAACTGATTCGCGGACCGCCGCCGTGGACGACAATAGGACGCATGCCGACATACTTCATCAACACAATATCTTCCATAACGGAGTGGATAAGCGTGTCTTCCTCCATTGCAGCCCCGCCATATTTGATGACAATGCGCCGGTCGTAAAACCGCCGGATATAAGGCAGTGCTTCTATCAGAACCTCAGCAGTTCTATCCATGCTATTCTGTTAAATCCTCCGGGGATCGCTTTGTTGTAGGCAACTTTTTGATTCCAAACGACACAACAAATTAAAACAAAAAAAACCTATTCTCACTCTGCAACATATCACCTTGAAGTCTCGTTCAGATAAGTTGTGGTAAACTTATATAGGTATAATACCATATCCTTAGCGCTTAAGTCAAATTTATTTTGTTTAACTCAAAAATGTTCTGGCAATTCGCATAAATATCTGCTATAATTTTTTTTAGAGTAACAATTTGTTGTGTTTTTCATACGCTTCTTCTGACATAATAGATAGTTCCGCCGCCCCGGATATTACAAGCGGCGGAACATGCCTGAAGCTAAACCGTTGAACAGACTGGACGCGAGGCTTATTTGACATAAGAAACCACACAACGTGAAGAAACGGAAAATTCTTATTCTCTGTATTGATGCAGGGAGCCACGACTATTTCGCCGCAAGCGATATCCCTAATATCCGAAAATTAGCGGAAGCAGGCTTTTATCGACACGTGAACGCGGTGATTCCATCTGTTACAAATGTCAACAATGTAAGCATCGCAACCGGGACATTTCCAGAAATGCACGGCATCACGACAAATTATCACGTAGATCGACAGACAGGAGAAGGCACGTTTATTGAAGATAACCGTTTTCTGCTTACGCCGACACTGTTTGAAATCGCCAAAACTACCGGATTTGCAGACTCTACAGCACTGTTTGTGACGAAGAAAAAATTATTGGCGCTACTCGCCGCCGGTGCCGATATCGCTGTTGCTGCCGAAGAACCACCGCCTGAATACGTTCATGCCGCCGGCACCCCTGAAATGATTTATTCGGTCGAAATCAACTGGTGGTTACTCCGTGCACTCCGCTATATGCTACGAAAACAGGATGCCGACTTTGTCTACTGTTCGACAACCGATTGGGTACAACATAAATATCCGCCTGAGGCAGAACTTGCTCAACAGCACATGGCTGGACTTGATCGGATTATCGGTGATATTGTTGACGACGAACCCAATCGTGAGATTTATATCACTGCTGACCACGGTATGCTGTCTAAAACCGCCGCGCTCGATCCGGGACGTTGGCTCAGCGAAAACGGCATCCCTGCAAGTGCCATTCCAATTATTAAGGACCGGTACGTTGCACACCACAACAACTTAGGGGGTGCCGCCTACGTTTTTCTCGAAAATCAATCTCATAAAAAAGAGAAAGATATTGAACAGGCAGTACTGACGCTTCAGTCCGCAAGCGGCGTTGAAGAAGTCTATCCGGCTGAAGAAGCTGCACGTAAATTTCGCCTGCATCCAGCACGTATCGGGGACATTTTTGTACTCGCAGACGAAAACACAGTCTTCGGTGAACTGGATGTGGCAGAGAAGTCTATTGCTGTGCGCTCACACGGCTCACGCCATGAAAGCTACGTACCGCTCATCGGCTATAACAGCCCTTGGTCGGCAATCGATTTTGAATACAACCTTGATGTTGGAAAACGCTTTTTAGAAAGCCTGGCATAGGCAGGATGGTTCAACCTTCTAGCGTAATACAAAGGTATAAGCGAAAAATCCGCCAATAGGGCGGGGGCGGCACCAGAAAGAGCATGTCCAATGGACAGGACAATGTACCTTATCCGTTCTGAAGGACAAAAACCGAAGGAGAAAAAATGTTAACGACAAAAGAGCAAAATGAGGGGTGGATTTCCCTATTCGACGGCGAAACCCTGGATGGATGGGGAACCACCGGAAAAAGTGAAGGCTGGATAGTTGATGATGGAAGCATCCTTTGCACCGTTCAAGGCGGAAAGTACCTTCATACGCATAAACAATTTGATAATTTTATCTTGTCACTTGATTTTAAAACCGAACCGAAGGTTAACAGCGGTATCTTCGTACGATGGGCAGACCTGGACGACCCGGTACAGAGTGGTCTGGAAATTCAGATTTTAGATACACACGGTAAGGCACCGGCCGATAGCCATGACTGCGGCGCACTCTACGACGCGCTGGGACCGACCCGCAATACGTGTAAACCTGCAGGCGAATGGAATTCAATGAGCATCAGATGTGACGCAAATATCATCACCGTTGAGCTCAACTGCGAAGAAATCGTCCGTGCAGACTTGGATTCATGGGATACACCGCATCAGAACCCCGACGGAAGTCGGAACAAATTCGGTATCGCACTTAAAGAGTTTCCACGCAATGGATACATCGGCATCCAAGACCACGGGGGAAAAATTTGGTGCCGAAATATCAAAATCAAGCCGCTGTAAACAGAACCCACGCTGTTAGTGTTGTTCGCAACGTTTTCGGGCGGGACACGGACTCTCGCCCTACTATATCATAGTAAACAAAGCATCCAGGCACAATACATTACAAAGTGTGCTATACTTTTTAAATTATGGCAAAAAATCTTCAAAGCATCCGAAATTTTTGTATTTTAGGGCACATCGACCACGGAAAAAGCACACTGAGCGACCGGCTGCTAGAATATACCAATACCCTTGCTGAACGTAAAATGCGAGATCAGGTTCTCGACTTGATGGAGCTCGAACGGGAACGCGGTATTACCATTAAAGCCACTGCCGCTAAGCTGCATTACCGGGCCGTTGATGGAACTTTATATCAACTCAACTTGATTGATACACCCGGGCACGTCGACTTCACCTATGAGGTCTCCCGAAGCCTCGCCGCATGTGAAGGCGCGATTTTAATTGTCGACGCAGCACAAGGTGTCCAAGCCCAAACGTTGGCAAACGCCTACCTGGCTATTGATAACGAACTGGAAATTATCCCGGTTATCAATAAAATAGATCTCCCCACCGCGCGCCCCGATGAAGCCAAACGCCAAATCCAAGAAGTTGTAGGTATCCCCGGAGACGACGCTCTGCTTGTCAGTGCAAAAGTAGGTACCGGGATTCCAGCCATCTTAGAGGCAATCATAAACCGCATTCCGCCCCCAAACGGACAAACCCAAGAACCCCTCAAGGCACTCGTTGTCGATTCTATATACAATAATTATCGCGGTGTCATTATGTACATCCGGATCTTCGATGGCAGCGTCAAACCAGGACAGAAAATTAAACTCATGGAGGCCAAACGTACTTATGAGGTTGAAGAAGTCGGCATTTTTACGCCTGAAATGCAACCCACATCTGAACTTCTCACCGGAGCCGTGGGATATCTTATCGCAGGAATCCGCGAAATTGACAAGGCAAAAATTGGCGATACCATCACACATCACGCAAAACCTACATCAATACCCCTACCCGGGTACCGCGAGATGAAACCACTCGTATTTAGTGGACTCTATCCAGCAGACACCAATCAATTTCAAACGCTGCGTGAAGCACTCGATAAACTTCGACTTAACGACTCCTCATTCAACTTTGAACCTGAGACATCCGTCGCGCTCGGTTTTGGGTTCCGGTGCGGTTTTTTAGGATTACTCCACATGGAAATTATACATGAACGGCTCGAACGGGAATTCGGACTCGCACTCGTCCGAACCGCACCAAGCGTTATGTACCGCGTTTACCAAAAATCTGGAGAATGCATAGATATCGATAACCCTGCACACCTTCCAGAACTTCAGCACATTGAACAAATTGAGGAACCGCATGTCAATATAGACATCATCGTGCCGCGCGAATATATTGGAAATGCAATGGAACTTTGTCAAAAGCGAAGGGGTGTATATAAGCGAATGAATCAATTGGATGCACAACGGGTTCAATTGCTTTATCAACTTCCGCTGAGTGAAATGCTTACCGATTTTTATCCAAAACTCAAGTCACTCACGCGCGGATACGGCTCTTTGGAATACGACATCGGCGATTATAAAGCCGCAGATTTGGTGAAACTCGATCTGCTACTCAACGGCAAGTCTGTCGATGCTTTTTCTACCATTCTGCCTCGCGATATGGCTGAGTCACGCGGGAAAACCTTAGTCAATAAACTAAAGGAGTTAATTCCCCGGCAGATGTTTGAGGTGCCGATCCAAGCTGCAATTGGCAACAAAATTGTCGCACGCGAAACGGTACGTCCGATCCGAAAAAATGTCACTGCCAAATGCTACGGCGGCGATATCACACGAAAGCGGAAATTGCTGGAAAAACAGAGACAAGGCAAAAAACGGCTCAAACAGATTGGGAACGTTGATGTACCCCAAGAGGCTTTCACAGCGATGTTAGAAATTGACGAATAAACTCGCACGCAAAAAAAACACTGAGGAGATCGATAAGTACTCGTTTACACCAACTCAGCCTCATCCCTATTACCTAAAAAAATTGACATTAATCAGGAATTCTGATAGACTTTAAATAAAGGAGATATGCTGTTTTTTATACACGGTAAATTCCTGATGCCTATTGCTACATCTAGTACTAAGCAAATTTCAACATATCCTCACATTGCAAAACACGAACGGTGTGGGGAATCTGATAAATTATAAGTGCGGCCCCGTCTATAGAAAGTTATAGCCGCTAACCTAAAAAGTCAATAGTACCTAAAAAGAGAGGAATAAGCCGTTTCATCAACGGCAACTTTGGCATGGATACTCACTCAAAATGGCAAAAATTTAAAAGCACTGTTTTCTGGGAATATACACAGGTTATCGTTGTTGCACTGATTCTCGTTTTTGGCTTTATACGTCCATTTGTTGTTGAAGCATTTAAAATTCCTTCAGGTTCCATGGAGGACACGCTTCTTATCGGTGACCGGATCTTGGTGTGCAAGTTTATATACGGTGTGAAAGTCCCCGGCACCGACATAAAGGTTTTCGATTTTCATAAGCCTGCACGGGGCGATGTGTTCGTTTTTATTCCCCCGCACGACAGAGAAAGAAATTTCATCAAACGCATCGTAGCCGTTGAAGGCGATACCGTCGAAACACGCGGAGATACACTCTACGTTAACGGTAAAGCCGTTGACGATAGCGGCTATACCAAACACTTGGCGTTCAGCCGTTTTAGTAGAGGCGACTTCCCACCTTTTCGAGAGCCTCAGCATCTTCCGGAGGGGGACGCATTTGCTGACTATACTCTCACAACGAGTCAGTTTAATCGGCGATTTCCCGCAGGGAAGCCGTTCACCGTTCCTAAAGGCATGGTGTTCGCCATGGGCGATAATCGGGACCAGAGTAGCGATAGCCGCACGTGGGGACCGGTGGACGTAGAAGACATTAAAGGGCAAGCGTTCATGATTTACTGGTCATTTGCCAATCGTCCCGCAAAACTTTGGGAAATCTGGAAGATGGTAGAAAATGTGCGATTCAACCGAATCGGTAAATTAATCCACTCGGAACCCGGAACGACTGAATGATGGGACTTCTTGAACAAGCGGGTTTATAGTTATGCAACATAGGAATTCTGATAGACTTTAAATAAAGGAGATATGCTGTTTTTTTATACACGGTAAAATCCTGATGCCTATTGCTACATCCTACATATAGGACTAAGTAAATTTCAACACATCCTCACATTGCAAAACACGAACGGGGTGGGGAATCTAATAAATCGTAAGTGCGGCCCCGTCTATAGAAAGTTATAGCCGCTAACCTAAAAAGAGAGGAATAAGCCGTTTCATCAACGGCAACTTTGGCATGGATACTCACTCAAAATGGCAAAAATTTAAAAGCACTGTTTTCTGGGAATATACACAGGTTATCGTTGTTGCACTGATTCTCGTTTTTGGCTTTATACGTCCATGTGTTGTTGAAGCATTTAGAATTCCTTCAGGTTCCATGGAGGACACGCTTCTCATCGGTGACCAGATTCTGGTGTGCAAGTTTATATACGGTGTGAAAGTCCCCGGCACCGACATAAAGGTTTTCGATTTTCATAAGCCTGCACGGGGCGATGTGTTCGTTTTTATTCCCCCGCACGACAGAGAAAACTTCATCAAACGCATCGTAGCCGTTGAAGGCGATACCGTCGAAACACGCGGAGATATACTCTACGTTAACGGTAAAGCCGTTGACGATAGCCACTATACCAAACACTTGGCGTTCAGCCGTTTTAGTAGAGGCGACTTCCCACCTTTTCGAGAGCCTCAACATCTTCCGGAGGGGGACGCATTTGCTGACTATACTCTCACAACGAGTCAGTTTAAACGGCGATTTCCCGTAGGGAAGCCGTTCACCGTTCCTAAAGGCATGGTGTTCGCCATGGGCGATAATCGGGACCAGAGTAGCGATAGCCGCACGTGGGGACCGGTGGACGTAGAAAACATTAAAGGGCAAGCGTTCATGATTTACTGGTCATTTGCCAATCGTCCCGCAAAACTTTGGGAAATCTGGAAGATGGTAGAAAATGTGCGATTCAACCGAATCGGTAAATTAATCCACTCGGAACCCGGAACGACTGAATGATGGGACTTCTTGAACAAGCGGGTTTATAGTTATGTACCAAGGGAGACGACATCTTATCATTGGCACAGCCGGACATGTGGACCACGGGAAAACAGCACTCGTCGGGACGCTCACCGGCATTGAAACCGACCGGCTCAAGGAAGAACGGGAAAGAGGACTCTCTATTGAATTGGGGTTCGCGTACTTTGATTTACCAGACGGCTCCCGGGCTGGCATTGTTGATGTACCAGGCCACGAGAAATTCATTCGGAACATGCTATCCGGGGCATACGGTATGGATGTGGTTCTGTTTGTCGTTGATGCGAAAGAGGGTGTCCAAGAACAGACGCTTGAACACCTAGCAATCTTGGATCTGCTCGGCATCTCAAACGGAATCCTTGTGATGACTAAATCCGATATTGCGACACCCGACGAACTCGCTGAATCTACCGAAATGACACAAGAAATGCTCGTCGGGACAACACTCGAAGGCATACCAACTGTCAGCGTTTCATCCATAACGGGCACTGGAATTGAGCACCTTAAGCAAACTATTGTCAAACAGGTAAAGGCTGCCAACGAAGCGCAGGAGCATGATGGCATTCCGCGGCTCTACGTCGACCGGGTTTTTACCCTTCAAGGCTTTGGTGTCGTGGTTACTGGCACTCTCATAGGCGGTTCCATTAATCGTGAACAACGGATGGTGCTGCTACCGCGTGGAGATGTCGTGCGCATTCGAGGCATCCAAGTGCATAATAAACCTGCGACAGCAGCTGAAGCAGGGCAAAGAACAGCGTTAAACCTCTCCGGTATCTCCGCAAACGACATTCAACGCGGCAATGTTCTCTGCCCGTCTGAATTTTCCCGGGTGACTGACAACATTGATATATCCTTACAAGTCTTATCCGGGTTTCCTAGAATTCTCGAACACTGGACCCGGTTTCGCGCCTACATCGGAACATGCGAGATATTTTGCAGGTTGATTCTACTTGTTGATGAAGCCATTCTACCCGGCGACACCGTTCAAGTCCAACTACGTCTAGAACGGCCGATTTTAACCTTTAGAGGAGATCGAATTATTTTGCGCGATTTTTCCGCACAACACACAGTAGGCGGAGGCACAGTTATTAACCCGTTCGCACCTAAACATAAGCGCTTTACGCAAGAAACCTTTGACACCCTCGCACAGTGGGAAGAAGCCGATGATGCACACGTAGTTAACACAGTATTGAAGCAGATGCCAACTCTCTGTGTACCCGAGTCGTTCCTTTATTACTACCTGCCGCACTCAAAAGCGAACGTTGGCACAATCTTCAACGCATTAGAATCGGAGAAGAAGATCGTCCGGTGGGAACCCTCAAGCCGCACCCCACTTGTCTCTGACGCTGCTCGCACCGCTGCCTATAAAAATAGGATCAAAGCAGCACTGTCAGAATTTCACCAAGCACAGCCCCTTCGCACCGGTCAGAATGCGTCGCAACTTCGACTTCAACTCAAATTGGACGAAACCGGATTTGAGAAACTGGCAGATAGACTCATTGCTGAAGGAGAACTCTTTAAAGACGGAAATCTATTGCGGTTAGCATCGCATCAAATCCAATTTTCTGAAGAGGAAGAAACCGCCAAGCAAACATTAGAGAAACTTTTCTTAGAAGCCGGTATCAATACGCCTACACTGAAAGAACTTATGACCGGTTCAGGCCGGATAACCTTAGACGAATATACACCTGAGGTTATTGAATCCACCTTTTTTGCTTTGCTCAACCTGGGACAATTTGTCAAAATAGCCGATACTTTCTTCATTCACAAAACTGTTTTTGAGGACATCGTTGATTTATTAACCGACTTCCTTCACAAAAATGATGTCATATCGGTGGCAGAATTTAGAGAACTAGCACAAACTTCTCGAAAATACGCAGTCCCTTTTCTGGAAGCTTGTGACGGCCGTAACATTACCATTAGGGATGGCAATATCCGAAAATTGCACCCACGATTGCAGAAATAGGAATTTCAGACTTTTTGTAGTAAACCTGGGAGAGGATAGGGTCCGGTGGCCCTACCGGTCTTCAAAACCGGCTTGTCCATGCAAGTGGATAGGTGGGTTCGACTCCCACCCTCTCCCGCCATTTTTATTACGGATAGCCGGATCCGTTTTCCTATAGCAATCATCAAACTGACACCTGAATACAGACAAATAAACGTGCCGGTAACTTAAAACGACTATGCACAAACCACTCCCGATATTTGATTCAGCAACACAAGCGCATCGGAGACATCCGGTCTGGATTAAGGCCCGCATGCCCGGCGGTAAAAATTACGCAGAACTCAAAAAATTGATGCGGAACTTAGAACTCCACACCGTCTGTGAAGAAGCAAGATGTCCTAATATCGGTGAATGCTGGAACAGCCGAACCGCCACTTTCATGATATTAGGCGATGTCTGTACTCGACGCTGTATGTTCTGTGCTGTAAAAAAAGGAAACCCTGATGGAGCCGTCGACGTTGATGAACCCCAAAGACTTGGCGAAGCCGTCGGTTATTTAAAACTGAAACACGTCGTCATCACGTCTGTCAACCGTGATGATTTGCCGGATGGCGGCGCGCGCACTTTCGCCGCATGTATTGCTGAAGCACGTGAGAATCGCCCATCCTGTACAGTGGAAGTCCTTATCCCTGACCTTGAAGGAAATTGGGATGCACTTAAGATGATCGTCGAAGCACAACCAGAAGTGCTTAATCATAATACGGAAACCGTGCCGAGACTTTATCGGCGCGTTCGCCCCTACGCGAATTATGAGCAGACGCTAACCCTCCTCCGGATGGGCAAACACTACGCAAAAATCCTTTTTCGGAATCCAGAAACAGTAGAAATCGACAAGACAGGATTCGTCAAAACTTCATCTGGATACTACACACAAAAAATGCTTACAAAATCAGGAATTATGGTAGGACTAGGCGAAACCGTAACAGAACTTTTAGAAACAATGCAAGACATTCGCGATACCGATTGTGATATTCTTACAATCGGGCAATACCTGTCTCCGTCATCACGCCACCTGCCAATTCAACGCTACTATACACCCGAAGAATTTGCAGAACTCAAAGCAGCAGGCATGGAAATGGGATTTCGATATGTAGAATCCGGGCCCCTAGTACGGAGCTCATATCATGCCGGCGAACAAGCACGTTTAGCATCAAACTTGCCGGCCTAACGGTTCTCTATGTTGACATCGCGGGCGCAGGTTTCTAACTGCTCTCGCCTAGGTTGGGAAACCTCGCCTACCAATAAATGCACTTATGTCTTCAGATTTTACTCTAGTGTGTACGCTTATTTCCCAAATTCTAAAAATTTTCAGGTTTACACAAAAACTGATTTTTGGTAAAATAATACCTACGAAACCCTCTTTTTCTCAGAAGGATACGCATGCGGTAAATGCCACACAGCTCACGGCAGAGGGACCACCGGCACAGGGAACGAAATAGGGCCCGATCTGACCTATATTGCTCGAACCCGGGCACCACAATTCATTGTGGTGTCGATCCTAAATCCCCGGGCCTATATCGCACCTGAATATGAAATGCTAACCATCGTCACTAAAGATGGAAAGGAAATTACCAGCAGGAAACGTCATCTGTATGATCATGGAGGAAACGAAGATACAGAGACGTTGCAAATACTTGACAAATCAGGAAAGTTATGGACAACTTACTTCAAAAAGGATTTGAGGAGCAGCAGCACCCGACAAACAGGCGTTATGCCCGAAAACTTTGCTGATATTCTTTCAGTCAAACAGATGCATGACCTTTTGGCGTATCTGCTTACTTTGAAGTGAAGTCTAACACATTCTTATAGACGCACGTTGTAGGCGTGCATCTATTTTTTTACTGAGGAAAGTTAATGATTCGTGTCATAATTAATGGGGCATGTGGCCGCATGGGCATGCTCATCACACAAAGTGTTGCTCAACAAACTGAGATGAAACTCGTAGGAGCGGTTGAGTTTCCCTCACACCCACAAATTGGCAGTGATGCCGGGGTTGTTGCAGGTATTGGCAAAATCGGAATCCCAATTACCGGAGAACTTGACGATGTGCTCGATAACGCGGATGTCCTTATCGAATTCTCCAAACCGGCAGCAACATTGGCGCATCTACAGCAGGTTGTTGCTGCAGATAAAGCAATGGTAATCGCTACAACAGGATTCACCGCAGAAGAACTCGCTAACGTACACGAACTCGCACGGAAGATTCGCTGTGTCATGGCACCCAACATGAGCCTCGGCGTCAACGTTATGATTCAAGCACTTCAATTGATTGCTAAAGCACTGGGCGATGATTACAATATCGAAGTCATAGAGGCACATCACAACCACAAGGCAGACTCTCCTAGTGGTACCGCGCTTCGATTAGCTGAAACTGTCGCTACCGCACTCGGACGCGACTTGGCAGAAGTGGGCGTTTACGGACGCCATGGCATCGTCGGACCGAGAAGTCAAAAGGAAATCGGTATACACGCCGTCCGCGGCGGGGACATTGCAGGAGAACATACCGTGCTCTTCGCGACAGAAGGCGAACAACTCAGCGTTGTACATCGCGCACACAGCCCTGAGGCATTCGCAAAAGGCGCGATCCGAGCAGCACGGTGGGTGCTGGACGCACCCAGAGGACTGCACGATGTTAGCGAAGTTTTATTTCGGAATTAGGACGAATAAACTAACAAAAGCCAGCATTCCAGTTTTATATCTGCTCTGCTTTATCTTAGCGTGCACAGATGCACCACCTAAGCACTTTGAATGGAAAACTGTTGTCAAAGGCGACTGGAGCGCTCATCTCTACGATGTTCATTTTGTCTCTGAAAAAATAGGATGGGCTGTCGGAAATCAGGCGGGGATGCGCCCACCCTCACACCTATCCCCAGCACACCACACGCACACCGATGCTTACGAGCAGGCCTCAGAAGCAAGGACGACAGAAAGCATCATTATCCATACCGACGATGGCGGGAAAAACTGGAATCGACAACATAGCGGAATCTTCGGAAAACCGCTGCGAAAAATCTTTTTTCGGAATAGTTCTGAGGGTTGGTGTGTCGGAGAAGATGGCGTTCTCATCCGAACAACGGATGGCGGAGAGAAATGGGACCGGCTTGAAACGGAAACTGATAATAATTTACATGATATTTTTATTTTAGGAAAGACAGGCTGGGTTGTCGGGGATTGGGGCACCCTCCTCCAAACAACGGATGGCGGGCAAACCTTTAACCTAATTGAAGCAAGCATTGATGGCGACAAAGCACATGCTTTCAACAAAAAATCCTTGCAAGCCATCCATTTTGCTGATAACATGCACGGATGGATTGTTGCATACAGTACACCGCGTAATGGTGATAGAAACTCAGGGTATATCTATGCCACTGCAGACGGTGGGCAGACATGGCAGCAGCAATTTTCAACGGAACCCGCGCTCTTCAATCTGCATTTTCTTGACAGAATGACGGGTTGGGTAGTCGGGGATAAACGGAGCCTGTTTTTTACAAACGATGGCGGCAATACCTGGGAATTTGTGACAGACGGAAGCAACAAACGCCACAAAGAGAATTACGGACAGCCAGATTACCTCGGTAACGAACTGCTGCATACCTTTACACTCTACGACATCGATTTCGTAGACGCATCACACGGATGGATTGTCGGCGATTTAGGGGTGATTCTTCACAAACAGAAAGATAAGTGGAAGCACCAACGCGGCGGCCCCCGATTTCATAACAGTGCCGATGCACTCCTTTTAGGAGTGGACTTCATCTCTAAAAAACTCGGTTGGGCAGTCGGTGAAAATGGCACAATTTTACAGACGCGTAACGGGGGTATCACATGGGAATCACAATCCAATCCGAGCCACCTCCTCGTTGATGTGTGTGCCGTTTCGCCTGAGGAAGCCTACGTTGTCGGAGACCGTGGCGCGATTTTGCAAACACGAAATGGCGGCAACGCTTGGAATACACAAGATAGCCGCACTACCGAGTGTTTCGGGGCAACCCACTTCGTATCCACACAAAAAGGATGGGCAGTCGCCGAATCCGGCGTAATCCTACATACCACAAACGGCGGAAGCCTCTGGAAACGGCAATTCGCAGATACAGAGCAAGACCTTTTGGCGCTCTTCTTTGTCGATGAACACACAGGTTGGTGTGTCGGAAGCGGAGGAGACATTATCCACACCGAGGACGGCGGAAAGAGCTGGCAATGGCAGAAAAGCGGAACAAGTGCTACCCTCTTTGACGTGCACTTTACCTCAAAACAGAAAGGATGGGCAGTCGGTGTCAGAGGAACAATACTTTACACAGTCGACGGTGGAAAACGGTGGCACATTTCGCCCATTAGCCGACATTACGAATTCTGGTTAGATGCTGTCTACTTCGTTTCACCCTACTCCGGTTGGATTGTTGGAATTGAAGGAACAATTCTGCACACCCAAAATGGAGGCAAAACGTGGCAACGTCAGAAAAGCTACACGCAAAATTTCCTTGATGATGTCTTTTTTATTAATGAGAGAGAGGGTTGGGCCGTCGGAAAAGAGGGCGTTGTTTTGCACACCAAAGACAGCGGCAAAAACTGGAGGCCCCAACGCACCGATACGCGGACAGATCTCAAAGCTATTTACATGGGCAGCCCGAATAACGGATGGGTGGTTGGCCAATACGGAACAATTCTCACTTATACAGAAATAGAATAAAGGCAGCGAAAAGTCCCGCAACGCCAACCGACACGCACATTACGAATTGGGACGGAGGAGCAGCAATGACAGACGAACAGAAGTATCTATTTGACTTGCAAGGCTATATTGTGTTGAACGATGTCATTCCAAAGCAGGTCATCGATTCGTGCAACACGGTTTTGGACCGGTTCGAGCAAATGCCGCCAGCGGAATATCCGCCCCCGCTGTGCCTCGGCACACAGCGAACGGAGAAAGAACTCTATATCTCTAATATCTTGGAAGCAGACACAGTTTTTAACGCGCTCATCGATATTCCAGAGGTCCTGGACGTGGTTGCAGGAGTCACAGGTGGACCGTACCGTCTCAATCATACCTATACGATTTATCGATGGGGCGGCGGCTATACAGGCTTACACATGCACGGCACACCAATTATTCCAAAATGTCAATACCACTGCAAGAATGGCGAAATGGTTTCAACACTGACTAAGGCTGTCTTTCCGATGCTAGATTGTGACGTAGCAGATGGATGTTTCGCCGTTATTCCGGGCGCGCATAAGAGTAATTTCCCCAAACCGTGGGGAAGTCACCCCGACGAAAATCCCGTACTCACACCCATCCCCGCAAAAGCAGGTGATGCCATTATCTTTACGGAAGCACTCACACACGGCTCTGTCATTAACGTCTCCGGTAAACCGCGCAGAACCCTTTATTACTGCTATAGCATCGGTTACATGCCCGACTGGGGCGGCCAAGGCTTGAATTTTAGCGATAATGTCATGAATCAACTCAATCAAGCACAACAAGCAATCCTTCAACTCAAATAAAAAATTCGAACAAAAATTGATAACACGGATTAAAATGCAGTTACGGTTGTTTGGAAAATGCCGTAATAGGCTCCTACGCGTTATCAGTTTCATCTACATTTACCAACTATCAGAAAGCAGAAAGGATAAACAGTTTGATTACAATTGCCGAACGGTTACAAAAACTTCCACCCTATCTCTTTGTAGATTTACGTCAGAAAATGGCGGCAGCGAAAGCACGCGGCGTTGATGTCATTTCTCTCGGCATCGGAGACCCGGATATGCCGACACCAGACGCAGTCGTTGAAACCCTCTGCAGTGCAATTCAGAATCCGGCAGATCCGGATAGGCACCGCTACGGTTGCGACAACCCAGTCCCGGATTTCCCACAAGCAGTCCGAGACTTCTATCAGCACCGGTACGGTGTCTCCCTAACCGATGCACAGGTAGCCATCACACTTGGCAGTAAAGATGCCATCGTAAAAATGGCGTTGGGAATACTCAACCCCGGCGACATCGGCATCGCCGCGAGCCCAGGCTATCCGACATATAACATTGGGCATGTCTTCGCCAGTGCAACGACTTATTATGCCCCTTTACTCCGCCAAAATAATTTTTACGTCGACTTTGACGCAATTCCTGATGAAATGAAACGTCTTGCTAAGGTTTTATGGATTAACTACCCAAACAATCCAACCACAGCTACCGCAGAACTTGACTTTTTCGAGCGCGCCGTCGCATTTGGGCGCGAAAACAGCATCTTAATCGCACACGATAACGCATATAGCGAAAATACTTACGACGACTACCGGGCTCCAAGTATCTTGCAGGTAGAAGGTGCCGACGAAACCGCAGTCGAATTCTTTTCCTTGAGTAAAGCGTTCAATATGACAGGTTGGCGGTTGGGGTTTGTCGTAGGCAACGCAACAGCGGTTGAAGCTGTTAAGACAGTCAAAGATAATATCGATAACGGCTCACTCCGCGCACTTCAATTCGCAGGTGCGAAAGCCCTTTCAATGGCAGACGACATCACACCATCACTAAATAAAATCTATCAAAAACGCCGTGATATGGTCGTCGACGCACTCATACAGAGCGGATGGACACTTGAAAAACCGAAAGCGACCATGTACGTCTGGGCACCTGTTCCTGCTCGATTTGAAAACTCCAGTCGCGCCTTCGCCACAGCACTGCTTGAAGAAGCAGGCGTGGTTGTTACGCCCGGGCTCGGCTATGGGCAATGGAGTGAAGGCTATTTTCGCATCTCTCTGACTTATCCTGACACCGTAATCTCAGAAGCGGTGAGCAGAATTCAAGATTTTTCGTAAACTCGAATAACTGAGAAGCGGCCACGTGGACAACCTGTGCAAGCAAAACTTCCTTGGAAATGGATAGAAAAATGCCAAACCCAAAAAAGTGGAAAAGCCTTTTAGGCATACTGTTGATACAAACCGCTCTGTTCACAACCGTTGTCCTAACAAGCCGCGCTGAGATGAAAACATACACCGTCGCCGATGGACTCGTGGCCCCCGTCGTCCGGATAATTTTTCAGGACAGCCGGGGCACCCTCTGGTTCGGTTCTGACCGCGGAGACGTGAATCGCTTTGATAACAAAGAGCAAAAGCTTTTACCCTTAAGCGTCTATGCTGAGAAGGTTGATCCAGAGGCACTGCTAGGCACAACACTGCAAATCGTTGAAGATAAATGGGGACATATCTGGTTTCTTACCCAGCACCCATCAGAAAGAAAAGGACGCGTGAGTCAATTCAATGGGAAGGCTATTCAATACCTCGGCACCGCGAACGCACTCATCGTTGACAAACAAGGTGATGTGTGGGTAGCCGATAGCGATAGCACCGGGCCACGCCTCAGCAAGTACACAACATCCGGGGTTCAACGCCCGTTGAAAATTCAGTCCTTTGCAATTGCAGATCGGAATATCGCTCCTAACTTACAAGCATCCACTGCCAAACAGGATGTCACCGCTTGGACAATAGAAATTATCTTTCAAGCTCAAGGCGGGAAATTCTGGTTAGGGGGCAGTGACGGGGAAAAAGGGCTAATTCTCAGTTTTCAACCCGAATCTGCTGGAAAAAAGGCAAAATTCGCAATATTGTCTCAATATCTCCGGGAAGGGAGCAGCTTAGGTCCGCATATTCAGTACACTGATACAATTCGCGCGATAACTCAAGATACCGATGGCACCCTCTGGTTCGGCGGCCATGAATTTCTACTCGAATTTGATGGCCAAACAGTCACGCGCAGAATACCAGCACCCTGGTCGTATAGTGGCGGACAGACTCGGAGACGACGGGGACCGAATGGACGCAGAAATCAACCCCTCCATCCAGAGCAAAAAGTATCACTCAATAGAGACTCCAAAGGAACAATCTGGCTTAGCGATAAGTCCAGGGGTAGATACAACCTAAGGCGATGGGACGGTTTTGAATCCGTCCCTCTTAAAACAAATGCAATAGGTGAAGCTGATACACCACAATATCTACGAGGCTTCTTTGAAATTCAGGATAAATCAGGAAATTTATGGTTTTCCAGCGATGCCGGCGCACACCGATACGATGCCGATTTAGTTGATGAAATGCTCTATCGCGTCGAAGATGGACTCGGAAGCAATCGGATCAAAACCATTTTCGAAGCCATGGATGGCACCTTGTGGTTTGGACATGATAACGGGGTAACAAAATTCAATCCTAGACCTGCAATGGTGGATAGGACAACCCACTCCGCAGCCGGAATTAGCAGCGTTCGCCTCATATATGAAGACAACGCAGAACGATTCTGGTTTAGCATACCAGGCGGCGTCGCCTTATACAACGGCGATGAACTCCGGCAGCATCAACTCACCGTGGAAATCGAAGAAACCCCACGACCGGCATTCCCAAACCCACCATCACGAAGACAGCGCGAAACCAGAAGACGCACAGAAATTGTTAAAATTTTTGAAGTCGGAAACCAGGTGTGGTTCGTCTGCAATCGCGTCCGACGGTTTAACACAACGCGATATACGTTCTTCCGCTACGCTAACGGCAAATTCGATCAGGTTTCACTTAATGTTGAAACAGACATTGGACCAGGCGGAGAGAGACTCCACAGAAATTCTGATGTTTTAGTTTCCACCGAAGCAGAACCATGGATAGCATTTGGAGGATGGCTCTTCAAACCTAATGCATCCGGATTACAGTGGTTATCAAACAGAGGATTCACTCAAATCTCGTTTGGGCAGACACGCAAAATTCGACACGCCGACTCCGCAATTACAGCACTTCATCGCGACACGCACGGGCAATTATGGTACCACTTAGAAAATGGAGAAGTCTTTCGTTATCCAATTTCGCTCGACGAAGTATCAAATAGACGGCAAAGGCGACAAGCACGAATGCAACCAGAAATCTTGCCCATTAACAGTGTCATTCCTGTAGCCGGAGGTAGACATGAACATATTAAGTGGTTCTTTAGTGTCGCTACAGGTAAATTGACACGGTGGATCGAACCGCTCATAAAAGAGACCGGAGAGGCCTCCATCATCGAACTACAAGGCAGATCCGGATCCCCGCCTGTCTCAATATGGGAAACTCCACCTTCTGAAAACACGCAAAAAAGAATCACCTTTATCTTTAAAGATAGTTTGAGCACATACGAATTGGAGAACTTACAAAGCGCGCCTACGATTACGAATATTAACCTCGCCCCCGTCAATGCAACCCTTACATCTACCACTGGCATACTGTGGTTGGCAACATCACGCGGGGCAATACGATACGACGGAACCGCCCTCACAACCTATGCTACAAAAAAGGAGGGGTTTCTTGTTGATGACATCCGCGACGTGAAGGAAGATAGTTGGGGCAATATATGGTTCGCCACCTGGGGCGGCGGGGTAGTCCGATATGACGGGGAAACTTTCTACGCTATTACCACCAGAGATGGCCTCAAGCATAATAACGTCTCAAAAATTCACGAATCCCAGGCGAAACATATATGGTTTGCCACAGAAGGCGGCGTAACGCACTACACACCTGAAAACGGCGGACTACCGTTTTGTCGTCTAACCGCAATAGCCGCAGACGACACCAATATTGAACTTTCATCAACAGTCAATCTGCCGGCTAAACCGCAGCATATCACAATCGATTTCCAAGGCATCAGTCCACTTCGCGAACCGCTCGCTTATCAATTTAAGTTAATTGGGCTTGACACAAATATCTGGACAGAAGTCTCTTCAAAGCAGATTGAAGCAATGCCCATTCAGCTCGATATGCCCACCGACGAGCCCACACACAAACCATTGATGTCCAACGCCGATATTACTTACCAACTCAATCGCATCCAGAACGGGAGACTCCAAATTCGGTATAAAAATCTCAAATCCGGAACATACACAATTCTGATTAAGGCGATGCGGGAAGGCTCATCTTATACGCAACCACCCGCTGCCTTAAATTTTACTATCCCACCACCTATTTGGACCCATTGGCGCAGCTACCTCCTCCCTATTCTTTTTGCCATTGTCGTCCTCGGATTACTAGCCAGACTTCTCGTGAACCTTAGGCAAACGAGACTCCTACGCGCTGAAATGCAACGACAAGAAACCGCAGAAGTAGACCGGATGCGCTCAGAATTAGAGGAAGCCAGAAACATTCAAGCCGGATTATTACCCACGGAAGCACCAGTTACCGAAGGGTTTGAAATCGCAGGATTCTCTATGCCGGCTACACAGGTCGGCGGCGATTTCTACGATTACCTTACAGTTCAGAACGGACACACAGCAATCGCAATTGCCGATGCAGCCGGAAAAGGATTACGCGGCGCTATGAACGCAGTACTAACGAACGGCATGTTGCACGAAGTCGCACGCTTCAAAGCAAAAGCAGAGGTAATTTTGAGCGATCTGAACGCTAGCCTAGCCCCACGGTTATACGGACCCAGCTTCATTGCATTAAATCTCGCTATTCTTGATGAATCTAAAAAACAGATCGACTACGCAAATGCAGGACAACCTTACCCTATTCTGAAACGAGGCACTGACAGCACCACCACCGCTACTGAAAACAACCGAACCAACGCAACGCTTTTCGAAATAGAAAGCAGCGACTTGCCCCTCGGCGGTATGAAAAAGGCTAGCTACGAATCAGTTACCTGCACCCTAACAGAGGGCGACACCCTTATCTTTTTTTCCGACGGCCTTATTGAAGCACTGAATACTGCTCAGGAAATGTACGGGACAGACCGGTTAAAAGAATTAATTGCCAATATCCCGCAGCACCTTAGCGCCGAACAGATTATCCGATGCATCGTTGACGACGTAGACAATTATATCGGCGAGGCAGAACAGTACGACGATATGACACTTGTTGTCATAAAGTGTCTTCTGGCGTAACGCCTCCGTACGGATATCCAACGTCTTATTTCACAGAACCGAACGCACGCATCTCGCCTACGCCCCCCGAAAATCCATCACTGTTTGTCTATATTCCTCAGGGATACCTATGTCAAATCGCCTGCCGTTGACGAGATAACCTGTAAAACCCTCCACTTTCCGCAACTCATCTAAGCAGGAGGTCAATTGGAATTCGCCACGCTCGCGAAGATTGTACGTAATATTCTGTTCCAAAAAGGCAAATATCTGCGGTGTCAGTACATAGATACCGAAAACCGTCAAGAATTCATCTGCATCCATGCCATCGACATGAAGATGCTCCCTGGCGTATGCAGCATCCGGCTTCTCATAAAACTCCGTCACCGATAGCAGCGCGTTCTCCTCTTTCCATCTACCCGTGACACATCCGAAATTTGGTAATTCTTTAATGGATGTTACTTTCAAGCCGACTACACTGTGATTTACCCGCTCGTATACTTCTAATACTTGCTTTGCACACGAATTCTCCTCATGAGTCGAACCGTAAAGATGGTCACCGAGCATAAGAAGGAACGGCTCGTTTCCTACCCACTCACGTGCACAGTAGACAGCATGCCCGAATCCATCTTGGACATCTTGCGTGATGAACGACACACGACTCCCTAATTCCATTAAATAGTCACAGTAGGCCTTATTTTCTTTGCTAAGTTTGTTAAAATTTGCAATCGGCGGCGGCGTTTTGAAAAACGATTCAAACAGTTCAGTATCCGCAGGCTGGACGATGAGACAGACCTCCTCAATCCCGGCATTAATCGCCTCTTCTACAATCGCCATAATCGCCGGTTTTGCACGCCCAGACTGATCAACTATTGGAAACAACTCTTTTTTTATCGCTTTTGAGGCAGGAAACAAGCGTGTCCCAAAACCTGCAGCCGGAATTACCGCTTTGCGGACATGCCGCCCAGCCTCAATAACGAGCTGCAGACACGACATCCCAAGCTCACGTTCAATTATTTCAATCACCTTCTTTTGGCTTGCCTCATCTTTCACGATAAATTGCGCAGACCCATCCCCCTGTGAACCAACCCCTTTTCCACCCCAGAGGTAAGGTTGAATCTGCGGATAATTCAGAACTTTGTGCAGAACCGGCGCAGTCAATTCCGATGGACACGCCGGAATAAGATGTTTATCAAATTCATGCTGCGCACGTTTCATTAATGCACCTACAGATTCTGCATCACCACGGTGAAGCGCCTCGTACGCAGCTAACGTAATTTCCGCACTCAGTGGACCGAGGTAGTGTTGCACATTTTTCTGAAGCGCATCCTCGGCAAACGGAAAACAGTGGTGCAGTTGATTTAATATCAGACGCGTATCCTTACCTGCTGCTAAATCAACAAGCACAAGGTACATGTCTTGGGGCACACTAAATTCTCGTACATCCACCCGGTCACCGTCAAACGTCATCAAGATAGGGCGCATATACGCACAGCCTTGGTCCATACGACCACAGCGCGATGGTGTCGTCGTTTCGCCTCTGTAGGCATACTCCATCTCACCGCGCGTCGTCATCTTCAGATTATAGATACGGTTAAAGGCGCGCGCCACGAGAACACAGATCGCCGCACTGGAAGATAGCCCCTTTTTTACCGGTAAATCTGTTAGATAATTGTCAATTTCAAGTCCCTGCACACGGTAGTCCGTCAGAATTTGATACGCAACACCGGCAGCATAACTGAAAAAACTCCCTTTCTCTGCTTCTGCAAGCAGTAACTCCGGCTCCATCGGCAACGTATAGGGACCATGGCGGCTACCATCACTCAGACAAGTTTTGAGTATAAAGCGATTTGGATGCGGTTGAACTGACGCATACACACCTTGGTTTGTACTTGTAATTAAGGTATAACCTTTTTCAAGCTCAGCGTTATCTTGACGGTAGCGACCTGCCCAATCGCTGTGTTCACCAAATAGACAGATGCGCCCCGGTACAAAAAGTTTCATTGTTCCTCCAATTCGTATAACAAGCGGACGGCTCTCCCGCTCCCCTTCACCTCTACACTTCTCTGGGCCCATTGGCACCGACGTATCCACGTCTGCGCCTGCATGACGCTACCCAAGGGGAGGGTTTTATCCATCGCTATTTCCGAAAAGGCCTCTTCCGCAGCCTTGTAATGGATAGCCCCGTTTGATGCCCCAGATTGAAACGCCAGACGATACGCATTGATACCGGTTAATCTTCGCGCTTCTATTACGAGCTGCCCCATATCTTCGCCACCTCTAATCAGGGCCTGCCGGAGATAGTGGTTGCTCATGTCCCACACCTTCTCTGTATGAAGCAGCTCCCCTGCAAGGAAATAGGCCAACCAACTATCCGGCACTGCTTCTTGGCAAACTAACACCCACGTCATTTTTTCTGCAGGATTGTTAAACTCAACGAGCACATTGCGAAGCAGTTCTCGTAAGGAAACTTCTATATCAGAGGTAACCTTTATGGACGATGAAGGATAGGAAAGCGCCACAAGACGTTTGATAGCTCTATTTTCAAGCGTGCCATAGTTCATTAACGGTGTAGCCTGCAAATCCACATTAGAACTTACCGACACGTAGGCCTTTCTCGCCGCTTCATATTCATCTTTCAGCCAGTGAATATCACCTTTTAACAGCGCGGCTTCTTTACTAAACCGCGTATTTTCTGAAGTTATGAGATGAGTCGCGAGCGATAATGCACGTTCGTACTCCTTCATCTGATAGACACTGAACATAAGCCCACGGATGTCACGTAAATTTTTTGTATCCCACCTAAACGGTTGCTCCCGGGGGTTAACAGCCGACCGTTGAAATCGCCGCCAGAAACCGGGGATCGAGTCAAAAGAGAGTATCCGTTCAAACGTTTTCGTCGCTGTCGCGAAATCTTTTCGTGAGTATGCCCGCCAAGCGATATTTCGCAATTCTGCTATTTCATGCGCGCACGCCCTCTCAAAAATACTCTGCCGTTTTAACCTATCTTTCGCGTAGGCTAAAGACGCATCCGACAACGGAACGCTTTTCAGAAAATCCATCCACTCTCTCTCTAAAACACCTACGTCTTTGCCCTCAGAACCAACTCGGTAGTACTTCTCAAAATTGCCGAACGGAAAAACACGTTTGAATTTTTCTATACCGTAGGTATCAACAAGGAATCGGACAAAGGAACCCGCGAGGACATAACTGCGGGCACCCGCATGCCCCCAGAACCCAACACCCAGAATTGCCGAAAGCGACGGCGCAACCTCCAATCGATGCATCGCTTTTGCCCATTGATGCCCCGTCAGCTTTCCTTCATCCCAATCTGCAGCAACCGCAATGCCTTCGTGAAGTCCTATCTTGAAACTTACCTTCATAGGCGACCAGGGCACCGTAAAAACGTGTGCCAATTCATGTTTCAGCACCGGATGTGGAAATCCCTGAGCATGGATGTGAAACCCGTGCCCAAACGGATCTTCGACTGATGTGTAGCGCGCGCCAATTAACCGCTTTTTTTGCGCAGCAGAAGCATAGATATAGGCACGCACCTTATACTGTAGAGGCGCACCTAAATATGAAGCTAATTCAGCATATTGAAACTCACACTCCTCGGCAATCAGTGCAATATCGTCTTCCAGAACTGTCGCATAATAGATTTCAAAATGTTCCGTTTCGTGGAACCCACCCAATTCTCGCTCAATATCTCCACGGGTCGGACGAATCCCCAATGCCCCAATGTTGAAATTGACAACGAGAGTTGAAAGCGCCAATAGGTAAACTACTAGCTGCCCAGCCGCCCGGAATTGTAAAAGATTGCGCCAGTTGAATTGTGGCTTTAATGCCGTCTCACGACTCATTTCACAATTAACAGCAGAAACGGCTAAAAAGAAAAACGCCACTAACAGCGTGCAGCCTCGTGCAATCAGCAACGGAGTTGTTATCGTAACCTGCTCATCGTAAATTGGACCGGCGAAATAACCGAACGTATCATGATACGCAAACACAGGCGGATGAAACACAACGTTAATAAACAACGGAATAAATGTCAGAAGAATGTAACCGATGTAAACTGTATACGCTCTCCAACGCCTCTCGAAACATAGCCCAAAGAATAGCCCCGCAGCAGTCGCATAAACGCAACTCACCCCTGGCAATAACCCGAAAAACAGCAACCCTTCACTAATATCGCAGTTTTTAACACGAAATGCATTGAACAAAATTATGATTAAGGCGGCAAGGAGCAGTCCTACGTTAATCCCCAGCGCCCGCCAGAAACATCGCAGCACAACTTCGCGTGCAGAACCGCTCAACGCACCCGGCGAACGTTTCATCTGCTTTAGCGTCGTTATTGCTATAAATGAACCGACGAATGAAATCACGAAGGCAAGAACAGCACTGAACTCATAGCCGAGAACGTTAAAGAGCGGAACGTTCGTCAGAATTAAAGCCAATACGCTGAATCCGATCAACCAGAAGATGAAGGTTTTATGCATCATAGAGTTCGCAGCTGCCTACCTGAAACTTTTTGTACCAGTGTTCCTTGCCAATTTGTTTGTCTATCACTATTTTAACGCAATATTAGAAGACGTGTCAATCAACTTTTCATAGCCATTAGAGGCACCTAACACTAAATCTGGTTAATCAATCCGATAGGAACTATTTCCATAATCGGGTTTAATAAACTAAATCCGTCAGGATAAACCAAGACAATGGAACGCCAGGTTCACTGCCCAAAACACTCTTTTTCGCACTATGGAAAACGAAAAACAAGAACTATGATAGAAAATTCAAAGTCAGTAAAATTCAGGCGCAATACACTATGTTCTGTCGAACTTCTGCCATAATTTCAGTCGCATTAAATGTTTTTCTTGCAAACGTGTGAACAATATGTTATAATGTGTAATATAGATTTGAAAGTTTTTCGCCTTGTCGCTTCTGCTTAATTTAACCAAGGAGGAATTACCATGGCAAACGGAATCACCCGTTTTTTCAAGGCAATCTGGTATACGCTCACCGGTCGCGCCCATGAATCCGCTGATAGGATGATGGAAAATCCTGAGGCAGTGCGCGGTGCTTACGAAGAAATTATTAACGAAAAGCAAGGAAATATCCAACGCTATAAACAGGCAATTGGACAATTGATTGCACTGGTTGAACAGAAAAAGAGTACGCTTAAGAGTCTCACTGATGACATTAGCCGCTTGGAAGAGTTGAAAGCCGGTGCCATCGCCAAGGCACAACAGGTGGCAGGAGGCTTACAGAATTCTGGGATGAGCCCTGAAGAAGTCAAACAGCATTCGGAATACACGCGATGTGTGACTGCATACAACGATTTCCACTCCACCTTGGAGGAGAAAAATGCACGCGTCACCGAATTGGAAACCGATATTGAACGCGCACAAGCCGACATCGCATCGCATAAACTTCAGATAACCAATCTCCATCGCGATTTGAACAAGATTAAGGAAGAACAATCCGAAGCTGTCGCTGACCTGATTACTGCACGTGAACAAGAGGATATCGCCGATATGCTTTCAGGCATCAGTACCGACGGTACCTCCGCCGAATTGACACGGATGCGAGAAATTCGTGAAAAGGCAAAGGGACGCTCGAAAGTCGCGCAAGAATTGGCCGGGACCGACTCACGCACCGAAGAAGATGAATTCCTAACAGCTGCCCGCACTTCATCTACTTCCAATGAATTTGACGAGCTAATCTTCGGCGCACAAAAAACCGATACCGCACAGAAAAGCGAAGGCGACAGTCAGAAAGAGTCAGCATCCGCCAACTCTAACTCAGAACTTCCGCTTTAACGAAACGAGAGGGCACGCCGCAGCTAAAACGAATCCGGGAATCGCACCCACACCCAAAATACGCAGGCGCTAGCCACGTCTCAACCTCTAGAGATACCCAATTTTCGGACTCTTTTAGCAGCCCTCAGAATTTTTGCGACTTTCTCGCCATAAAGGAGGTGGAAAAACAATCGCTATAAAAAATCCTGAATATCCATTCCGAACTGAAGCAGGAATGCTTATTAACGCTGGCACTTCCCGGAGCCTCGTCCTTTTTGGCAACGTCCACGACCTCTTCTTTATTCAAAACACGGAACAAGCGGATTATGTGCCTCTCGTCCCCTTCTTAACACAAAGCTGGGATATACCAGGGTTCATCCTCATTGTTTATGAGCTCAACGGACCGCTACGGTTCACGCAAACCCGTGGTAGAGAGAAAGTCAAGGCGGCGTTCAATTTATGGAGGCAAGTCACAGAGCCTTCCCTGACAAAACCGGAACGCCAATTCAGGCAGGTTAACGACGAATCGTTCATATCGCGTCGACGCATCACACGCCCACAATATTCACCTACAAACCCAGGTGAAAAACCGACAGAAACACATGAGGATGTCTTTGAACGCTACCTCAACAATGCAATCGGCAGTCCTACGCTCGCACTTGAACTCCTACGCCAATTCTGTCTTATCTCCCGCACTACCAACCGACACGGCGAGAAATTTATAACCGAAAAGCTGCTTATTCTAATCGAAGCAACGGACATGCTCCTCCCCGAAGGCGAAATCCGGAGCCTGAGCCAATCAGACCGGCACCGCGTCAGTATCGTCCAAGATTGGATTTCGGATTCTGAATTCATGAACGGCACGGATACTGTCGTCTTCATCACGGAATCCAAAAGTCTCGTCAACTCACGCATTATGCGTCTACCACAAGTCGTTGGAGTCGAGATTCCATCACCTCCGCTCGAAGCACGACGGCATTTCATCTCTTGGTTTAACACAACAAGCGGTTATCAAATTGACAAGGAGCAAAAGGAGAGAACTCTCAACCTTTGGGGAACTCAGGTGCAACTCGCGATGCTGACAGCAGGCTTATCAATACATGCACTACGGCAGCTGCTCATCGCCGCATCCTATTCCGGTGAAAAACTACTCCCAGAAACCGTTATCGAGAAAGTCTCCGCATTCATACAGACACAACTAGGCGAAGATGTTGTTGAATTTAAAAAGCCCGCTCACACTCTTAAGGATATTGTCGGGAATCAGAACCTCGTTGCCTTCCTAAAAGCGCACCTTATTCCACGCATCACCTCCACTGGTGCCGATGCTATCACAGGACTTAGCGTCTGTGGACCCATCGGCAGCGGAAAAACCTTCATCTTTGAAGCACTCGCAGGCGAATTAGATATCCCCGTACTAGTCCTCAAAAACATACGGAGTATGTGGTTCGGACAGACAGATGTCATTTTTGAAAGACTCAGACGATTGCTTATGGCACTCGTCAAGGTGCTCATCTTTGTCGATGAAGCCGATACACAGTTCGGGAACATCGGTAGAGAGGCACACAGCACCGAACGACGACTCACCGGAAAAATACAAGCGATGATGTCCGATGCGCAGCTACGCGGCAATATTACATGGCTGTTGATGACAGCACGCATCTATAATCTTTCGCCTGATCTGCGACGCGAAGGCCGCGTCGGAGACATCGTCGTTCCCGTACTCGACCCAACCGGCGAAGACCGCAAAACCTTCCTGCACTGGACACTCCGCGACGTTATCAATGGAAAACTACCAGACGCGCTCATCGAAACCCTACTCGAACACACCGAAGGCTACTCCGCAGCTAGCTTCGCAGCACTACGCGCAGAGCTCAAAGCCGCAAAAAATCTTATAGGCGACTTAACACCAGACGATATCGTTGAGGTTATCTCCGACAGAATACTGCCTAACATCGGACCCATTCGAAAATATCAAACATTACAAGCGTTCGTTAACTGTACGCGGAAATCTTTGCTACCTGTTGAATACTCACCGGAAACTCGAGAATCTTGGCTCAGAGAGATTGCCGCACTGGAAGCGATGGGCGTTAAAGGATAGCCATACGTTTTACCGGTTTACTGAAGCTGAACTGACCGCTGCCTATTGGCAGTAAGTAACTGAAGACCTGGCTTCTCACCTAAGTGTAACAACTTCCCCATTTGCTGCAGAACAGTAGCCTGCACTGATAATCTCTATAGATTGCGCCGCAAACTCTGCGTTCATCTCACTCTCTATCCCCTGCTCAATACAGTCGATAAACACGCTGAATTCCCGTGCACCGTCGTTACTTCCCCCAATATCTACCCACTGTTGCTTAGGTCGGATGCCGATTTCCGATTGTGTGCTGCTCCACATACCCATCGGGTCAAGCGGATGCGGCGGCGGCGGTTCAAATGCCGGCTCCGCCGCGAAAATCTCAAGCCGACCGGCCGACGCATCAAATGTTAACGTGTTGGTTGTACCAACAAGCTGCACCTTCCGTACACCACCCTGTGGATGACTCTGCCACCCATAGCGCCCACCGACAATTGTCGCCGTAATTCCGCCTGCTAAATTCAGAACCAACGCCCCAAAATCCTCAACATCGCAATCGTGATGTTCGGCAAAAAAATAATTGGCTGTCGCACCAAAAACTGTCTCGACAGGCCGCTGGGTTAACCAATTCACCATAGATACCGCATAGACTCCCACATCAAACATCTCAGGTTTTGATTCAACAAAACTGTAACGCTCAACTGCCGGTTTCTCTACCCGTTTCTTACCAATAGGGGCACTGCCCGGATGGCCCTTGGCAAAGAGGACATCGCAATGAATCGCCCGCAATTCCCCCAGCTGCCCACTAGTTAACGCATGTTTTACCGTTCGCGCCCAAGCACTATGGATATTGCTAAACATCTGACTCCGCACCCCGGTCCGCGCAATCGCATCGACGATGCGACGCGCAGCATTAGGATTCAATGCCATCGGCTTATCAAGGTAGACATGTTTACCTGCCAGCGCACACTTAGCACCGACACGCCCACGACGCTCCACCTCAGTGCATAGACTCACAATATGCACATCGTCGCGTGCCAAGGCCGCGTCCAAGTCCGAAATAAAAGGCAGCTCCAATTCTTCGGCTAGGGATTTTCCCAACGCTATACGCTCCGCAGGTGCCCCCTGTTCATCAGCAAACGCAATCAGACGGCACCGCGCATCTTGCGCGAAATGCTGCGCATAGTTCTCTTGGTGCGTCCGGTGCCCGCCCAGCAATAGTACACCGTACTTTTCCATCTTGTTTAACCCTCCACTCGTATAGGCTGACCGCTCTCAAGCGCTCGTGAGATAACAGCCGTCAATTCACCACTACCTCCGAAGTCCAAGGCTTGTACGCCGAGACGATGCCGGCCGGTCGGCGTTTCATGATAGATAACGCCTCTGTTCCCAACCAACATGATGTCTACCCCCGGCTCCTTCTCAACCCGATTCACGTTCAACAGTGCTATCTCTCCACCTGTGTACTTCACCATTAGCGTTAACTGCGTTCCCTCCGCATCGCCTTGCGCATAGATATGCTCAGGTTTTGAAGGCATCCATCCGTTGGCAACACGCGCCACCACCGTGACAGGCTCCAGAAGAGACACCTTGCTCCACATGTCCGATTCATTCGCAACCTGAAGGGCACACCGCAAAAACACTGGACTCCCAATCCGACCCGATTCAATCACAGTTTGAACCGATTTTCTAACTGATTCCATTTTCATCTCCTCGATGCTTCGCTTTAAGCTGAATTGTACTCTACCACGAGAAAGGTGTCAACATCTTTTTCAAAGGCAGCCCTCACCGAATGCCCCACGGTTATTACACCCCCAGTCTGTCTTAAGACGCAGCAATTTGGGTCCATTTTAAATATTGACACAGCCCTAAAATTCTGATAAAATATAACCAAATAATTTTACGATGTGGAGAACAACCATGCGAGGAAAAACCCTTCAACAATTACTGGCCGAAGCAAAAGCAAACGTGGGGCATATTTCAGCCGAAGAACTCCAGCAGGCTGAGCACCCCGTTATTCTCATAGATGTCCGCGACGAGGCAGACTACGAAAAAGAACATCTACCTACAGCAGCATCCCTGCCGCGCGGCTACCTCGAACTTGATATCGATGAAGTCGCACCTGACCAGGACGCACATATTGTCACCTATTGCGGGGGCGGGACCCGCGCAACGCTCTCTGCACACACCTTAAAAATCATGGGGTACGACAACGTCGCAGTACTCACCGGAGGCTTCCGAGGCTGGAAATCCGACGGATTGCCGACCGAAAAAGGAACCGACGAATAAAAATCTCACTTATTGCTCTCACAACTGCGCCAAAATGGAGGAAAATATGCGAAACCTATGGACGCTCTTCGCAGTCATGCTACTCACACTGTGCATCGGACAGCACAGCGATGGACAAAAACGCCAACTTAACATCTTTACATGGGCAAGCTACATCAACGATGACATTCGCTCCGGATTTGAAAAAGAATTCGGCGCAAACGTCACCGTGGACACTTATGCAAGCAACGAAGATTTACTCGCAAAACTCCAAGCAGGCGCCACTGGCTACGATATTATCATGCCCTCTGACTACATGGTCTCCATTTTAATCAAATTGGACCTATTAGCTGCGTTATCTCGTCAAAACATCCCAAATTGGCAGAACATTAGCCCACTGTTCCTTGGAAAGTACTATGATGCGCAGAACCGCTATTCTGTACCGTATACGTTTGGAACTGCCGGCATCGCATACGATTCTGATGTAGTTTCACCCGCACCTGACAGCTGGGCAGTACTTTGGGATGCGAAATACCACAATCAATTCAGTATGCTTGATGATCAGCGTGAGACACTTGGTGCCGCACTCAAACTGCTCGGATATAGCCTTAACACCACTGATGAAAACGAACTTAACGCAGCGAAAGCACAATTAATTGCACAGAAACCGCTCGTTAAACAGTACAAAAGTGAAGCAGAGGAGGTTCTCGCCGCCGGGGATGTCGTAATGGCACACTGCTGGAGCGGGGATGCTTTCCGGGCCGCTGAAACGCGCCCCTCTATTCGATACGTGATTCCCAAGGAAGGTTCAAGTCAATTTATTGACACCGTCTGTATCCCCAAATCTGCACCGCATAAAACACTCGCTGAACAGTTTATTAACTACCTCCTCCGACCAGATGTCAATGCAAAAATCACGGCACTGACGAAATACGGCACGTGCGTTCCGGCAGCAAAACAATATTTGCCACAACATTTACGCGAACACGAATTCATCTATCCAACCGAAGAAGTGTTGGATACGCTTGAATGGCTGAAAGACCCCGGCGAGTTTACGAAGCACTACAACCGAGCCTGGGAAGAGATTAAAGCGAGATAGCATGAAAACCTCTCACACCCTTGGCTGTAAGACAACAACTTCACACACTTTTTCATTTACCAGATTTATTCTTCTCCTCTGTTTGATTCTACCTCCGTTGCTCGCCGCGGAAAGCCACGCAAATTCGGATTGGCCAGATTTTCTCGGCCCAGAGCGAAACGGCAAATCAAGCGAAAAACTAGAGATAATGCCATGGCCAAAAACGGGGCCACCCATCGCCTGGCACAAAGAGATTGGAACCAGTTACGGGGCACCGACCATCGCAGACGGACGGTTGTTTATCTTCGCACGCCACGCGGATACCGCACGTCTAACCTGTATGGAAAGCAAAACCGGGAATGAATTATGGCACTTCGAATATCCTACAGACTACGAGGATATGTACGGTTACAACGACGGGCCCAGGTGTTGTCCCGTCGTTGACCAAGAACGCGTCTATCTCTTCGGGGCCGAGGGCATGTTGCACTGCGTCAGCGTTTCGGATGGCAGCCTCTTATGGAAAGTAGACACAACCGCACGTTTTAACGTCGTCCAAAACTTCTTCGGCATCGCATCAGCACCTATTGTAGAAGGCGAATTGCTCATCGTTCAGATTGGCGGCTCCCCACCAGGAAGCCCTAAGGATATCTGGGGTGCGAACGGAAAACCCAAACCCAACGGCACCGGGATTGTCGCATTCAACAAACTGACCGGCGCTGTTGTCTACAAACTTGCCGATGAACTCGCTAGCTACGCAAGTCCTATCATCGCGACAATCGAGGAACGACGATGGGGATTCGCATTTCTGCGCGGAGGAATCGTCGGCTTTGAACCCGCAACCGGCGAATTTGACTTCTACTACCCATGGCGACATCCTAAAATCGAATCTGTCAACGCCTCATCGCCCGTCGTAGTTGACGATTTTGTGTTTATTAGCGAATCATACGGCATAGGCAGCTCTCTCATCCAAGTGCGCCCTAATGGCTACCGCGTCGTCTGGAAAGACAAGCCCAATCAGCCTAACAAGGCAATGGAATTGCACTGGACTACCGCCATCCATCACGAAGGCTACCTCTACGGATGTAGCGGTAGGCATTCTAACGGCGCATCACTGCGCTGCGTTGAGCTCACAACAGGCAAATTAATCTGGTCAGAGCACGTTAACGAGCGCGCCTCGCTGCTCTGGGTGAACGATTACTTCATCTATCTCAGTGAATTTGGACGCTTAATGCTGCTCAAATGCACACCCCAAAAAGTAGAAGTACTTTCTCAGGCAGTACCAATCAATGAGAAAGGAAATCAGCTAATTGAATATCCGGCTTGGGCCGCACCGGCCTTAGCAAACGGCTACTTGTACGTCCGCGGGAAAAATAGACTCATCTGTTTCGCATTGGCTCCACAGTGAGATTTAGCAAGCGTTCCGCCTATTACGGTGTCCATAGCGTCGCCTCAATAAACCGCTCACCGTCAGGCTCCTCATCAAAATAGTAGACGGTAACCACCACGCCATCAGGCCGTTGAACTGTGCGAGGGTAGCCGATGTCGTGGTCCCCGCCATTATCGCGCAAAACGAGTTCATCGCCCCAACTACACCCATCATCACCGCTCAATTTCGCACAGATACGATAAGGCGCATCTCTATAACCATAAATGAGACACAACCGGCCATCGTGGAGCAGTGTTAATGTAGGCGGATTCCCGCCGCGGCCCGTACTCTCTACAGGCCGATTCACATAACGCCAAGTTGAACCGTTATCATCTGAGGCGTAAAGGTCAATCCAATTAGCCCGAGTTTGCCAGTCTGTACCTGCCCCGCGGCACCGAACTGCCACTAAAATTCGAGAATCGCTCAGCCGCACACTCGCAGGCATAATCGCAAATCCTTCCGGTTCCGGACCAATTTGTGCATGCCGTGTAAACGACAGAGCACCATCAGTGGTGCGTGCACAAAATATCAAACCTTCCTCACCGTTCGCTTTCGCCGCAGTTAAAAATAGCAGGCACTCTTCTGAAGAACTAACGAGGTAATCTGTCCGCGCAGCGATGCCCGTGTAACCGAACATCGGTAAACGAAACGGTCCGTCCCAACTCCTACATCTATCGGTAGAGGTATAAAACCAGGAATGTGAACCACTTGTGAGCCCAGATCTGCCGCACATCATTGCAAAGTCAGAATGTGCAAAATCTACACTTTGTCTCGCACTGTACCCACCAGATTCCGACAACCTATGTTCCTTCAGAACATGCTCATCTGCCGACAATGTACCTTCCCCAGGAAGACGGCACGGAGTCGCCGAAACGTCCCACGTCTCTCCACCATCCAGGCTACGTGCCTGCATCGCTGTAAACGGTTTATCCCGAGCTCTACGGTGAAACCCGGCATCGGATTGATGATAGCCGACTGTAAACCCGACGACGATTTCGTCGCCCCACGCCCAAATGCCATAGTTTGCGGGCCAGCCAGCGTAACGTCCACGTTCTCTATAGAGTGTAACCTGTTCCATATTGTTGACTCTCCTTCACTCGAACACGCCGGCGGACTTCAATCCCGCCAGATGTTTTTTTACTTCACTGGATGCAGCACGACTTCATCCGTCCGAAGATAGGTATAGAGCTCCTCTGCTGCAAACAGGATACCTAACTCGCGCCGGGCGTTCTCACGAGAATCGGAGGCATGCACAATATTATGCGTTACATTAATTGAGAAATCGCCCCGGATACTCCCAGGCTGCGACACCTTCGGGTCCGTTTCACCATGCAGAATACGCACGAGCTCAATAGCATTACGCCCCTCAATAGCTATCGCAACCATCGGCGCAGATGTCATAAACCGAATCAGCACCTCGTAAAAGGAACTACCCCGATGCACAGCATAGAGCGCCTCCGCAGTAGCAAGCGGAAGCCGCAACATTTTCATTCCAATCAGTTTTAAACCCTTCCGTTCATACCGGGAAATGATTTCCCCTATCAGCCCACGTTGAACACCATCCGGTTTAATCAAAACGAGTGTCTGTTCATTTTCCATAGCCATTCCTTTTATGAAATAGGACATGGCGGTTCACCGCACAACTCATCAAAACAAACGGGCATACACAAAACACACACGAAAAACTTAGTGCCCAGCGGCTTCCCACGACATCCCTTGACATGAATCCTTTTTAAGTATACCATATTCGTAAGGCAGATACCTAATTTATTTTTTACAGACGTAGAACAGAGGTAGATATGTACAATCAATTGGCGCAATGCATCTTAAAAACAGGAGAACGGATGGAAGTCGGCGTGATTAACGCACCCGACGAACCACACGCAGCAGAAGTCAAACGGTTCCTTGGACACAAACAAGGCGATTATAAATGGCACATAGAACGGGCTGTCACTGAAGTACTTGGCAGCTTAGAAACTCACTTCTATGTTGGAAAACTTGAAGGAAAGGTGATTAGTAATGTGATGACCGTCGAGCACGAAGGAATCGGGATTTTAGGGCATGTCTTTACATTACCGCAACAGCGCAGAAAAGGCGCATGTAAAGGCATTATGACACATCAGATGGCGGATTTTCGGCAGCGCAACGGACGCGCACTCTACCTCGGCACAGGATATAATAGCCATCCGTATTACATCTATAACAACTTCGGCTTTCAGAGCGTATTCCCAGGATCCGGTTTTATGAAATACCACGTCGAACCCGATTTTGAGGAACATTACTTCGCCCAGACATCTGCCTCGCCCAAACCGATAGAATGGCATGATTGGCCCAAGGTAACCGCTCTCTCCGCTATCATCGGAGGGGATGCCCTTCGGAGCCTCACATGGCGTGTTTACGGACCCACGAATCTGGAAGGCGGTTTCCTTACATTTAAACACGCATTAGAAACAGACAACATTTACGATGATGCCAAATTATTAGTCACACCGGACGGGGCTATCGTCGGTTGGGCAACAGTCTCTAGAGAACCGCATTGGCGAAATACAACCGCGCTCTTAGACCTCTTTTTTCACCCGAACTTCACCGAATCTGTACCGTCGCTCCTTGCAGCCTTAACCTTCCCAGAATTGAAGGTGCAGTGTTACGTTGACGCAGGGGCAGAGCAAAAAGCCGAGCTGCTCGCAGCAGCAGGCTTTTATTGTGAGGCACGTTTGAAAAGCCAATTTGAATACGGAAGTCTGCGTTACGACGTTTTAGTATTTTCGCGCGAATCATAAACACACTCTACATATTTTAACTTGACAATTTTTTATACTTGTGGTATAGTCATATCAGTTTCACAAGAAAATGCCTAATTTGTGAGCAAACTCAAACTATGAATCAAATAACAAGGGCAACATTAAAATTATGCAGCACTGCTCCTCGTAGGAGTCTTATAGCGCAAACATTCTTGAGAAATGAAATAAATAGCTATGGTAACTTATGAACGATGGAATCAAGCCATCATCTCCCACTTTTTTGAAGATTGCGAGCCTGGAGAAATCGTTTTTCTGCAAACGAATGCTGAAACGCTTACTGATATCGCCAAGCAATTTGATTTCAACGTAGAGAGTGCTGAAGAGAGTTTGAAAGAAGCCGTTAGGCTTAAAGTGGTTACTGATAATCGAGTCAACCTCTTACCCATTAATCCTCCAGATCTAGATACTTTATGGGCGGATTTGGCAGCAGAAGAACCCTCCCAAGTTGCTTTTCTCGCACTTACCGTACTTGCCGCAAGTTTGATGGAAACTTCTAAAGGAGTCTCTCATACCAATTACTACGTTCATCTAAATTATCTACTTTTTGATAAATCTTCTAAAGGCAAGCCAAAAGGGATTGAATTGTGGCAAATCAAGACATTTTGGAAGCATCTTCAGAGTTGGGCGAGAAATAAGTATAATGTTGAACTCTATTTGACTACTGCAGGTTCATCAAATCGCAGATACGTTTGGTATCCGATTTCGCAATGCCTAATCAGTAAACATAATCGACACAACATTTATCACTTTTTCCGTGATTACAACCTAACACCATTTTCAGACATTCCGGAGAATCAACTTGAACAAAACCTTCGGGCTTGGTTAGGATCGTCGGACAAGTCTGTAAAAATTGAACGTTATTTTTTTTCCAATGAAGCCTACAAGAAGTCAATCCTTAACCAAGTTAAATCCATTTTGGAACGTTGGGATGGTGAAATTCCACCTGAACCGCTTAAGGGCATAAGCCAGACAACTGAACGAATAGACGTTGAACTTCGATTTGACCTATTTGACAATGTAGAAATTCGTTATTGGTTCCGAAGACGCTGGAGAGATGAAATAGACTGTGAAACAAATCAGTTAGAGGTGAAACGTTTGCTACTTTCTGGCTCAGAAAAGTGGTTTGAGCCAATTATTGATAACGGAGGCATATTTTGGAATTTACGAAAACCCTTGCAATTGCAAACGGTTGAAACTAACCCAATAATCTACACACTGGGGTACTCTGATATCTGGATTTTCCGAGAAGACCCGGAGCGTGACGATGGCTGGTTATCCCGTAGAAACTTGCAACTATATGAAGATCATCTGATAGTATTCCGCAAACAAGTTCTCGACTATATAGACCAAACTTGTGAATTAGGAATTGAAACGCTGAGGGAAACGATAAACAATATCTGGGTCGATGGGAAAGAAAATGGCTGGTGCTGTCTGAAAGTCAAACCTACCAAATCTGTGTCTTTTTCTGACCAAGAACTTTGGAGGCTTTCTGTCACTGTCAATTCTAGCAAGCAGATTCGTCTGATTGACGGTCTATCGGTTAAAGACAAGGACGGCCGCAGAGCCTACGTTAATATTTGTCTTCCTATGGTTTTTGTTCCGGATCTTGGACTTCCTAGTGAAACCCCATTGCAGATCAACAAGCAGGAGTTACCAATAGGTAAAAATCGATTAGTCCCTTTAGATAAGATGCTAGATGTGGGAGTGTATCAACTCTCTTATGGAAATAAGACGAAGGAATTACGAATCATAGCCCCTGAACGTTCGTTGCAACATAAAGACCGAACCCTTATTGCTTCCTTATCCGCAAATCAAACAAGGATACCAAACTATGCTGTAAAGGAAATTGCAGAAATCTCTGCGAAATCCGGTATATGGTTCGCAGGAGCAAAGTTTTTTGGTACCGACATTCCAGAAGTTACATGGGACGATGTACAGACGGAACCGCAGAGACCAGAAGAAAACAGGAGACTATTGTTCAAAACTCCAGCAGAATTCATTTCCTCAGTCGTGAAAATAGCGATCGAGCTCAAACATGACCAATCTTCTGCACCGGAATGGCTCAATAAAGCAATTGAATATCTAGATCAGAACGTTGCAATGCGAGTCCTTGTTAAAAAGAAATTAGGATTGTACAGCAAAACGGCTTTGTCGTATGCTGATCTCCGGAAACTAGGAGGTTAGTAATTATGGAACCCAAACCTTATCCAGAAGAGAAGCGGCGAATTTTAATAGAACGGTGTTCATCGGATTTTATTACATTCTTGGAACAGATAACAGATAGTAACGGCAAACAGTTCGTACGAGAAAAACTCTCTCCACAAAGGAAAGGATTCCGAAAGGGAAGACGGCCGTTAAAACAGTCAGTCCCAAACTTGATCACCGAGTTAAGCCGAGAACGAGAATTGACTAATTCTAAATCCACTATTTGGAATAAGTTCAGAGATGCCTGGATTTACTGGATTAAATCTCACAGTAGACTGCACAACATCTTACTTGAATTCGATAATAGTGCGGATTTTGAAAACGACGAGTGCCTCACACCACCGAATAGCGAACTTGATCTGCAATGCTTCAAAACCTTGCTCAAAGCAAACTGTAACAACCAGATTGATCAGGAGACAATTCGACGTTTTTACGAGTACGGTTACTTCAACAAAGATGATAAGATTGAAGATTTAATTGATAAGGCACTACCACAGGAAGTGATAGAGAACAAGCAACGGCTAGAGGAACTTCCGTGTGAAATTGATCAGTTATCTGACACTGTCACAGATCTCAATTCCCGGATTTCTGATATAGAATCTGCAAATCAAGTAGAACCCAAACTTGCCCAGCAAATCGCTGAGACGCGTGAATTTTTTGAGACACAACTTCAGAATTTTTCTGAACAAATTTCAGTATTGGAAAGGTCTTCTGAGACACAACTTCCCAGAATAGAATCCAACTCTACCCAATTGACGAATCTGTTGAGGAGGCTTTCCAAGCTTAATAAATCAGTAAAATCATTTGAAACTAAACTACCGTTAGTTAATAGGGCCGAGGTTCAATCTATTGAAACACGGCTGGACGCGATGGACAAGTTAATCGCTGAAATTCAGGAGATGACAGAAGAGCAGCAGCAAACGACTAGAGTACCACAAATCGCCCATCAAGCCTTAAAAGTAGGGAAACGTTATGCCACATTGAGAGACGGAAAAGAGCATTACAGCGATGAAAACGATTATTTCTCCAATTTTAAGGATTATCTCCAAATTTTCAAGGTAACGGATGCTGATGAGATAGCAGCAGCTATACACGTTGCCTTGAAAGCCTTTCCAGCACTTGAAATTGCTGATACACGAATTATTAAAGTTTGGCAACTGATATCTGGTAATAGCCTCTACATCACGACAATTGGTGTGGAAATGGGTTGGCTCGGATTACAAGATTGGTTCCCGGGTCTGTTTGCTGAAGAGTGCTTTGAAGAAAGACTGGAACGAGCAGAGCTTGATATCTCAATTCGAAAGATGCTTGAGATTGGCAATATGCCTTGGGCTATTCATTTTAGCAATTGTGACATGTCATTTCCAGAGAGCTACCTGCCCCGATTCCTTGATTGGATTGGTAAGTTTGGCAAAAGCGGCATCAGAGCGTTTCTCACTCGCTGTTCTGGGACGAATCGCTGTGACCTGAGCGAGGATATTTACGCTCGGGTCGCACGTTTGCCGAAACCGCACGTTCTAGAACCTATTGCGGCACGCAACTTCCCACCTTCAGAGATTGTCACACGGCTGACTGAATGGAGATCTTGGTGTTGTCCGAATTCGGACTCGTTTGCCGACGGATCTCCGGACTTGAGGCAACTCCAGGTCGCAATCGAAGACAGCGGAGTGAAAATTCCAAGAGAACTTCTGCAGGAAATTAGTCATTACCGACAACTCTCACATAAAATTCTGGCACCCACGAAATCACTCGATTGGGCATTAACTTTACGCCTCCTACCGTGGATTGGAAATCGCCAAGAGTTAATTGATACAGTACATAACTGGATCCATCACGCAGATTTTGAATTACCTCACTTCCAAGAAGGATTACAAAAGGCACGCGAGGCAGACGAATGAATAGAACCGAAACAAATATATTTGATCGACTCCTCTATTACCTATCGCATGTGGGCACACTTAGTTGGGAGAAATTTAAGCAAACAGTCAATCGACTCACAAGAGATAAACCTGACTTTAAAGAATCAACTTATCTCACCTGTCTAGCACGCTTGGGACATATTGATTTCGACCCGACGGATTTATCCCATGTCGCTATTGGATCTGCATCTCTTGTTGAGACAGCCGTCGCGGATCGATATGTTCTTGTTGGCAGTCGAACACCCGATTTTCTTAAGAAGACTCGAAAGTGTGTTGCTGAAATTGGGGGGAAATTCTGCTTACATCCGGAGAAATATGCACCAATGACCATCGTACTGAGTGGATTGCAAGAACCTGCCTTTTCTGCTCTTGAAAGTTTGGAGATTCACATCAGCAGGGCATTTTCGGCGAAAATGTCAAAAGTACTACCAAGGCCAAAACGCACCAGTTTCAAGGAAAGCGAAATATTACTTCCAAATTCGATTAAAAAGTTTAACCCTGAAACCTTGAAATACGAGACACACACCGACTCATTGCAGAACTATGAGCTTTATGAAACGCCTCGATATGGCTCCGATGTTTATATCCTACGATCCGCCTTTGAACAGCGAAAAATGCCACGCGACTGGGGAGAATGGCTTGTACTTTCGATTTCAGGCAAAACGACCGGACTGATTTCTTATGAAAAGAATTCTCAAATTTGGCGTGTCAAGCGCCCTTTGCTTGTACCACTAATTATTGATCGGTGCGCAACCCTCTGCTCTGGTTTTCCACCGAAAAATAAGAAAGGTTTTATGTGCTATTCCGACGTACCAGCCGGTATCGCATATCAATTAACTAAATCGCTTTACCAAGATTGGGAGATTGTTTGATGTCAGATCCATTTGAAACTTATAAAATCCTTTGTGATTCTTACATTCGTTACATACAAACAATTATGGGTTTCAATGACGAGAAACTCGAAGAAGAACGTGACAAACTACTTCGGAAAAATGGACTGCTTTTCCAAGAACCTCGTTTCGAACCGATTTTTCCTTATCCATCTTCTGGAAAAACCTTATCCAAGTTGTGCTATGATGTGCAACTCCCCTCTGAACTCGGTCATTTTCTCGCACTCGGAGGCGACGATGGGCTTGCACCTAAAGATCGAAATCTCTATCAACACCAAGCGGAAGCAATCAAAGCATCGGTTATTGAAGGAAAGGATGTCGTCGTTACGACTGGGACCGGTTCAGGAAAAACAGAATGCTTTTTGCTGCCGATCTTCAGTTATCTTATCAAGGAATCACAAAACTGGACTGATTACGGCAGCCGGAATCCCAACCACCCATGGTGGCGTGAACGTGAGAGTATAACCGGTAAACGAGTTCCACAACGCCAAGGAGAAAAGCGTCCAGCTGCTATCCGTGCGTTGATTTTGTATCCTCTTAACGCGCTTGTTGAAGACCAACTGATGCGGCTTCGGCGCACCTGTGACAGCCCAGGATCGCGCCTGTGGCTTGATAAAAACCGATTAAAGAATCGGTTTTACTTCGGTCGGTATACCGGTTTAACCTCGGTTCCCGGCTACGAAAACGCAAGGAACCTCAAAAAACTTCGAGAACAACTTGATAAATTACATAAGCAAACTGAAAAAGTTCGTGATTCGGAGGAGAAGCGTTATTTCTTCCCTTCAACCGATGTTGATACGGCTGAGATGTGGTCACGGTGGGACATGCAAGAGCATCCACCGGACATTTTAATCACAAACTATTCAATGTTGAACATCATGCTCATTCGTGACTTAGAACAACCAATCTTTGAAAAAACCAAAGCATGGCTCGAAAAAGAGGACAGTATTTTTCATCTTGTTGTTGATGAATTACACGCTTATCGCGGAACAGCAGGATCGGAGGTCGCTTATCTGCTTCGAACACTGTTCGATCGGCTAGGTCTTGAACCCGATTCTCCGAAAATACGTATCATTGCCTCAAGCGCGTCGCTTGATGGAAATGATGGACATAAGTACCTCCGACAATTTTTTGCCCGAAGTAAAGAATTTGAAATTATTGGTTCACCTCTGCATCCCGATCAAAGTGATAAACTCCGGGAGTGCCTCACGCACGCCGAACACTTTAATGCATTTGATTCCAATCGAGATTCTGTGCAGCTAGATCAAATTCCGAAGGAACTTATCAAATCCGCTGTAGCACAACTGTGCAATCATCATGGAAAATTACACGCTTCAACGATTGGAGAGATGGTTGAAGCTGCAAATCAGGTTAATCCAACAAAAATCTCCGACGCTACTATCCGTGGGCTCATTCGCTATATAGTTCAGCAGAAGGATCCGGAAGCAACCGGGGCGCTGTTGCCCTTGCGCGTTCATTACTTTTTCAAAAACTTTGAGGGATTGTGGGCCTGTAGCAATCCAAAGTGTTGTGGCTCTACCCACGACGACACTTCTATTGGTAAACTGTACGCAACTCAGCGATTTTTGTGTGATGAATGCGGATCTCGAGTATTAGAACTATTAAGTTGTCAAACATGCGGGAACCTCTTTCTCGGAGGATATAAACACCAAATCTCTGAGAATTCCCGCGGCTGGTACCTCAGCGGCGACTATCAAGAATTAGAAGGGTTACCCGAAAAAGGAATCAGAAATCGAAACTATGAAACTTACGCTATCTTTTGGCAAAGAAAAGAAAAGCCAGATCGACCGCCGTGGCATAAAAATAAGAGACGTTGGGCGCGCGCCCAATTCTCTCCATTCCGTGGGACACTTATTCCGGACTCATCTGCTGCATACAATGGCCACTTTTACAAGATTGACGATCCTGATGAATCGTGTTCAGAAATTCCCAAGTATTGTCCCAATTGTGGTGATGCGTGGGATGTTTCTCGGAAAACAACTCTTGTCAATGGCAAAGAGCAAACGTATTCACCGATTCATTATATGGGCACAGGGTTGCAAAAAGTGATTCAGATCCTCACGCAAACCTTGCAAGCAACTGTCAAAGAGCAATCGAAACGGAAGACCGTCATCTTCTCTGATAGCCGACAGGACGCAGCAAAATATGCCACTGGAATTCAATGGTCACACTATCAAGATATGGTTCGACTCATCGCCGTTGAAGCAATGAAGGAACAAGAGGACTCCCCTGAATTTTCAATTCTGCGTGATTTGCAAAATAAGACGGTTAATCGACTAGAATTCAAAGACTTCCTTATGCTTAGAAAAAAGTTTCCATACGATGAAACACTATTCGCTGATCTCTATGAGGGAAAACCTTTGACATCCAGTCAGAAAAACCGACTTGCAGCACTTAGCAGCAATTATCAATTTACAGTTCTACAGAAGGCTTGCTTTGATAAATTTATCAATCTTGGTATGAATCCCGGAGGCTACGGTGACAAGGTTGATTCTTCTTCGACTCTTGCTAATAACGATAGGGAGGTCTTCCATAAATGGGAGGAACTCTGTAATTGGGAAACGGATCCTGTCACACTAAAGGAATTACGGTACCTTGAACGACATCAGGAACGCCTTATAGAAAATATTGAGGCTGAACTAAAAAAAGTGATTGCTGAACGAATCTTGTTCGCACGGAGAGATATGGGTTTAGAGGGACTTGGACTTGCATGGTGTGAACCCAACATGGATCCGGGCAAATGGCCCATTGAAGGAATCGATTCTGCAGAAATGATGTCTGCCGTTACCCGAATCCTTGGCGAACGAAGATACACTAAGATTTACCGACCTGATGCTGAACAAAGGAGCATGCCAAAGTTTATGGATAATTACCTCGTAGATTCGGCAAAGAAAATTGGGTGCTCTCCGGAAAACCTCACAAGTGCAATTAGCAAACAGATTGAATCCTCTAATAGTTTTGACAATGACAACTACCTCATCCGCGTTGAAAACCTGAACCTTCGCTTATCTCAGGGAGACAGAATTTTCAGGTGTTCCCAATGCAGACGCAAGCACCTTTATAAAGCAGGTGGGATTTGTACAAATACGATGTGCGGCGGCGAATTGGAGGAAATTGATAGCAAATCCGATAAACTAGAGCAATATGGAGGCTACTATGCTTATCAAAACCGTCTAGAGCCAAACGGACTTGGAATTCAACCTTACCGTTTCCATTGCGAAGAGTTGACAGCACAAACCGACTCGAAAGAACGGCCCAACCGTCAACGTTGGTTTCAAGGAGTTATCCTTGATAATGAAAATCAACGAACGAATGAGATAGATCTTCTCAGCGTAACAACAACAATGGAGGCGGGGATTGACATCGGGGCACTCTCAATTGTGTTAATGGGTAATGTCCCTCCACAACGCTTCAACTACCAACAACGTGTTGGGCGCGCAGGAAGACGAGGCGAATCACTTGCGTATGCCCTCACACTTTGCCGACTGCGTACGCATGACGATCACTACTTTACTCACACAAGCGAGATTACAAACGCAGAAACACCCCTGCCATATCTTGATATGCGGAACCAGGATATTCTCAAACGCGTTTTGGCAAAGGAAATTTTATACCACGCCTTCCGGGGCTCAGCAAATGCAGAAAACGCCAACGTAGAAAATGTCCACGGAAAATTCGGAAAGGTTTCCGATTGGAAAGTCAATCGAGAACAGCTCTCCGAATGGATTCAAGAGCGTTCTCATCAAAGCAGAATTAAGCAAATCTTGCAGCTGCTCGCCGCACAGACGGAACCGGGAATCTCGGATAAAATGGAGGAACTGAGAATTTGGGTTATTAACAACCTTGTGAAAGAGATTGATAATCGCGTCAAGGAACATCCATTTGAAGAAGACGAACTAAGTCAAGCACTTGCAGAATGCGGCTTGTTGCCAATGTTCGGTTTTCCTACCGGTGTACGCCTTTTGTACCATGAGCATCCAAAGATTTCAAAGTGGCCACCAACATCAGGTGTCATCGATCGAGATATTGAAATCGCCATTAGTCAATTTGCCCCCGGTTCAGAGACTATTAAGGATAAAAAGATTCATACCTCAATTGGCCTCGTCTCTTATAAACCGAGGAAAGGTCGTTTAGTCCCTGAAAACGGTATCGCGAATCGACTACGAATAGGGTTTTGTCGTAAATGCAAAGCAGTTTTCACAAACCTTGGTGAAAACCAAAATAACTGTAAAATCTGCGGATCCGAAGAATTCAAGCAGATTGATGGAGTCGAACCTAAAGGTTTTCTTACCAATTTTAATCCAGAAGATGCTCATGAATCTTTTAGTTGGGCACCGAGGGCAACCTATTCTCGCTTACCTTCTGACTCACCTGTCAACTTGAACAAACACTTCAATTTCCGTTGGGGAACAGAAAGTAAGCTGCAACTGTTCTCAATCAACACCAATGCCGATCAATTATTTGAACTTCAAAAACTGGAAAAAAACGCAGCCCTTGTATCAACCAAAGTCTGTCAGGAGCTAGCTGCAAAAAATGATAGATACGCTTTCAATAAAGAAACGGACGTGACGGGGCCTACAGAGGAAGTAGCACTTTACGCTGCTCGGACGACAGATGTTCTATTAATTGATGTCGATGAAATCCCTATCGGTGTTCTAACTGATCAGAGAACGGAATATTGGCGAGCTGCCCTTTATTCCTTTGGTTTTCTATTTCGTCAATTTGCAGCGAGTCAATTGGACATATCTCCTAATGAGCTGCGCGTTGAGATTCGACCAATCTCTTCGGGAGAGAACAGAATTCGTAAACAGCAAATATTTATTGCCGATTCATTAGCAAATGGGGCAGGATACTGTCGCTATTTAGGTGAACACCATAGTGATGGAAAACCGTTCCGACTGATTGAATTTTTACGCAAGATGATTAATCCAAACATGGATTTTGCAAAAGGGTTGATGACTCACAGCGGAGATTGTGATTCGTCCTGCTACAGCAAAGGTTGCATGCGGGACTACGCTAACATGCCCTATCATCCCTTTTTGGACTGGCGTTTAGGATTAGATGTAGCACACCTTTGCCTTGAAAAAGACTATCAGATAGATCTCCAAAAGAACCATTGGGACTCTCTGGTTGATCGAGTAGAGAAAAACTTCATGGAACTTCTCCCAGGACTTATGCGCAGAGATCGAGATGGTGTAGCTGTTTTTGAAGCACGAGCCCAGAAAAAGGCATTCATCTTGCATCATCCTTTGGCATCTGCCGAAGAAGATCGGTTAGGACCTCATATTGCATCTGCTACAAAGGAACTTCATGAAACCGGGTTTAAGGTAGAATACATTAACATCTTTGATGCTATCCGTAGAGTGAGTATCGTGATGAATAAACTTAAATAGAAAAGTAATATGGAACTTCAACCACTCCCCAAACTGCAACCTATTACGAAATTATCACCTACAATGTACTTGTGCCAACTGTCTCAATCAAGAGGAAACGGATACAGACTTTACGAGATTGCTGACTGTCTTTTGCTGCTTTACTATAAACGAGCGTGAGGTAGAACAGAATTTCGCTACTTTTTTGATGAATGATGACTTTCAAATACCTGATTTGGCTCTGTTTTTCCTTCAAAGGGAGAATCAACCGCACAACCTACTAGGTCTCTATATTGAGCCTGCTACCTATTCTGACACTGCTTGGCGGCCTGAGTATGATTCTAGATGATTCTCTCACGCCCACCGTGGTTAGCGCTATCGTAGTATTGGTGGGTATAACCTTCTACTATGTATCTATCCCTATTTCCGTAAAAAGGTTCCACGACACTAACAGATCGGGCTGGAACGTGCTTTGGGGGCTTATCCCTATATTTGGCCCACTGTATATCATCATCGTCCTAGGATGCCTGAAAGGCACGGAGGGGCCAAACGCTTATGGCCCGCCTCCCACAATGCTTCCACAAACAAAAAAAGCCATAAAATTCATTGGAGTCATTGTGCTGTCAGTAGTAGCTGCGTTAATAATTAGTTCAGGCCTGAATGATGGGGATGATCCCACTCTGAATACAATTCCGATAGCGTTTCTGATATTCTGCATTATCCAGCACAAACTTGTATGGCAATTCGTACTGACTCGAGTTCGGGAATTGTCACGAGCTATTCGCGATGAATAGGGTATCTACCGGAACTTATCACGCTGGCACAAGCTAGCCTTGTACGCGACATCCACCGCATCGCCTCAAAAACTTACAATCAATGCAACCATCGTCTTTTCTCAAAGTCCCACTTCTCGCAACAACAAAGCATTGCTTGGATTTGCAGGGGAACCGGAGGAGTGCCATCGATGCAAACTTATCGTCACACTCCCTTTGGGCATACGGATTGGGTCCATAGCGCATCGTTCAGCCCAGACGGCAGCACGTTCGCCACTGGGAGTAATGACGGCACCGTGCTGCTCTGGGATCTCCGCAGTTGTCTCTCTAAGTGTGCAAGGCTTGCAGGAACGCTTCAAAACTGGGTGTCTCAACGGCGATGAGATGCAGCTGCTTGAGCCGCACCAGGTCTGGTATGGCTTCAAGGTGCGGTTGAGTCGTCTGCACGTCGCTCTGCGGGAACCGTGCGGTGAGCACCGTGATGACGTTTTCTATCGCATTCCGGCGTGCACCTTGTTCAATGCCTTGCTCAATGCCTTGTTTGAGTCCTTGTTGCACCAGGACTTCTGCCATGGTTTCTGCCATCTGTTTTACCTCCATCTTATCTTCTGCGAGTTGTTCCACTAATGTTACTAAGCCACTTTGTTCTGATAGCGGCCGACGATGCAAGATGAGTAGCAGGAAATAGACTATCGCCTCACGCCGCTGTTCGGCACCAACCGTATCAAACTCATCAAGGTGCGCTATCGCCGTGCGTAACGCATCCCGTATCTCCGCCTCGTCTGCTCTCTCTTTTTGCAGCACCGTCAAAAGCCACCCGAACGGATGATGCGTTTGAGTCAGTGTGGCGACATCGGTTTGCTTCACGCTCAAAAACAGCGTCTCAAAGGCAGGAACGAACCGGGCGAGTTCAGCAGGGATGTCCATCAGTGCCTCAAGTGTCAGCGGGGTTTTCCACTCTCTCTCGCCGGTATAAAACACAATCGGCAGTATCGGGGGCAACCGCCGCGCCGGTTTGGGCACCTTGTCGTGTTCCCATTGCCTGCGATGTGCGTCCCAAATCAGCATCATATAAAACAGCACCCGAAACCCCATCGTCGCATCCACCGTCGATTGATGTTCCACGAGCAGATAGATGAGCAGCGCCTCGGTGGCTGTCTCGGTTCTAAACGGGACGCGGAACACGCTATCCGCTTCCTGCTCCCGCAGCACTTCCGGCAGCAGGCTTCTCGGGAGTGGAACGAGTTGGCTAAAATCTATGCGTTCTGCGATGTCAGCGGCGACGATTTCTAGCACACCTCGGACGTTTTCGCCGTTTTGTAGCAAGCGCCGCACACTTCTGTCGGCGAAGTGTTCAACGCGTCCATCAAGCAGCGCGCGGATATGCTGCATCTGCGTATCCACGGCTTTGGTTTCTTGCGTCATTTCTCTCCTCAGTGCCGGGGGCCTGCCATTCGGGCAGCCCGCCGGTAAAAAGCGGTGAAGACTTAACTCAAATTATACTACTTTTGGCAGTAAAGATGCCACCCTTTTTTTTCTGGCGATTTCGTTTTCGCTTCTGACAGCGGAGGTTGTGGACTAAAAAAAGCAAAAACCGCTCACTTTTCCTTGACAATACCTCAAAAATAATGTATAATTAAAACAAAACAAACCAATAACCTGAAAACAACACTCATGCGAACACCAAAACAGAAACTCCAAACGCTTCTCCAACAACTCTTCCGTACCGATGCCGCCGAACTCGACTTCGGCATCTACCGCATCATTAACTACCGCCGCAACCAAATCCAAAACTTTATAGATACCGAGCTCCCCACCCTCATCAACGCCGCACTCCACGCAGACACACACGCAGAAAATGCACACCAACAGATAGAAACCCTCGCAAAACAGATACAACAAACCCTCGGCGACACCGTCTTAGACGCAGACGGAAACCTGCTCAACGAGAACTTCAGACAAGCCCCACTTGTCCAGCAATACCTCACCGCAAAACAACAACTCGGCACCCCCAGAACCCAAACCGAGCGCGCCGATGCCGTTTTCAATCACCTCTACACCTTTTTCTCACGCTACTACGAAAATGGCGACTTCCTCCCACGCAGACGCTACACGCAAACCCAACGATACGCCATCCCGTATAACGGCGAAGAAGTCTACCTCCACTGGGCAAACCGAGAACAATACTACGTCAAAAGCGGAGAACATTTCACCGGTTACACGTTCAAAGCCGAAGCGATTACCGTCACCTTCTCGCTCCGCACCATAGACATAGAAAAGGACAACGTCAAAGGCGCGAAACGCTTCTTTATTCCGCTCTCTGCCGAAACGCGGTATCACCCGGAAACCAAGCAGCTGGAGCTTCCGTTTGAACATCGTCCGCTCACTGATGCGGAAAAGAAGCGCTACGGCACGCAGAACCAGCAAGAGAAAATCCTTGATGCCGCTGAACCTGAAATCCTAGCAAACCTGAGCGCCCACTATGAAGTGCTGTCCGCCCTAGAGCGCCGCGCCGATGAACTAAGCCTGCTGAAGAAACACCTGCGCACCTACACACGCCGCAACACTGCGGACTTCTTCATCCACAAGGCGCTGAAGCGATTCCTGACGCGTGAGTTAGATGTATATCTAAAAAACGAGGTTATCCCTCTGTCTGGCTTTATACTTAACACATATCAAGGGGGGGGGCGGTACGGGCAAATGGAAACGGCCCCACGCCGCCACCTTGGCTTGAAACCGCACAACTCGTTCACCGCATCGCCACACAACTCATCCACTTCCTCGCAGACATAGAAGAATTCCAGAAACGCCTCTGGCTCAAAAAGAAATTCGTCCTCTCTACCGACTACTGCCTCACGCTCGACCGGGTCCCGGAAGCGTTCTACCCCGAAATCGCTCACAACCGCGCACAACGCGAGGCGTGGCAGCACCTCTTCGCCATTGAGGATATCGCAGGCCACCTCATCAACACCCACTATTCTGAGCCGCTCACGGTGGAGTTCCTCAAGCAAAACCCGAACCTCGTTCTGGATACCTGCCACTTCGACGCAGACTTCAAAGACCGGCTGCTGGCACACTTCGACGAACTGGACGCCCAAACCGATGGACTGCTCATTCATGGAGAGAATTTCCAAGCGTTAAACCTCCTCACAGCGAAATACCGAGATGCCGTGAAAGCCATCTACATCGATCCGCCCTATAACACCAAAGGCTCCCCAATTTTGTATAAGAATGACTATAAAGATTCATCATGGATGTCCCTCATGGCTGACCGAATTGCTATTTCCCGGGAGTTATTAACAAACAACGGTACCTTCTGTGCCGCCATTGATGACGTGGAAGCCCCTAACCTCCGGCACCTCCTCCAGCATCTCTTCGGCAAAGAGAACGAGCTCGGCATTGTTGCAGTCTGTTCCAATCCAGCGGGCAGACGAACTCCAACAGGCTTTGCTCCGGCCCACGAATATGCAATGTTTTTCAGTAAAACACAAAACTCGCGAATTAGTCCTTTGGAATATACAAAAGAACAACTCAATAGTTATAATCAAGTTGATGCCCAAGGACAAGTTTTCAAATGGGTGCCTCTTCTAAAAGGGAGCGACGCTGCTTCACGAAGAGAACTGCGGCCCCGATTGTTCTATCCAATCTTCGTCAGAGAAGATCAAATTAGAATTCCGCGCATGGAATGGGATGACGTTAGTCGACAATGGCAACTATTAGAATCTCCTCACCAAACTGAAACGGATGTCTGGCCAATTAATTCAAAAGGCGAAGAAATGAGATGGAAATACAAGGTTAAAACCTTACAAAAAAAGTTAGTTTCGTCTGAGCTTGCTGTGCATTTTGATCGAAATGACACTGTCAAAATTCAGATTAAATGGTACCTAAACAAAGAAGGTATACGACCTAAGACGTGGTGGGATAAAAAAGCATACTCAGCAACATCACATGGCTCCACTTTTTTAACAAGTATATTAGGCGATAATACAGCATTCCCGTTTCCCAAGTCTATCTATCTCGTAGAGGATTGCCTCCGCGTCTCTTCGCTGGGTAAAAACGATACTGTCTTAGACTACTTCGCAGGTTCTGGCACCACCGCCCACGCCACCATCAACCTGAACCGCCAAGACAACGGCAACAGGAAATATATTCTCGTTGAAATGGGACACCACTTCAACACCGCTCTCAAACCGCGACTCCTCAAAGCCATATACGCACAAAACTGGAAACACGCAAAACCCACATCACGCCAAAGCACGCTCTCACACCTCTTCAAATACCAACGCATAGAATCCTACGAAGACACTCTCAACAACATCCAGTTCAAAACACACCAAAATCCGCTCTTTGAAGAACCGATGCTACGCTACCTGTTAGGAAACGAAACCCATGAGAGCCCAACGCTGCTCAACATTGATAACCTCCAAACCCCGTTTCACTATCAACTCAACATCGTCACCGGGCTAAACACACAAACACAAACCATAGACATACCCGAAACCTTCACCTACCTGCTTGGACTCACCGTCAAAACCCGGCGCGTCTTCTACGATAAAGCCAGACGCTACCTCGTCTACCGTGGCACTCTCCAGACGAAGAGCGTCACGATTATCTGGCGAGAGACGCACGGCTGGCAACCGGAAGATTGGGAAAGAGACTCTCGTTTTATTCAACACCATAAACTCACGGAACACGCAGACACGCTCTATGTGAACACCGACAGCATCGTCCCCGAGGCAAAAGCGTTGGACGTGCTCTTCAAACAGTTAATGTTCAGCGAACCCTGAATTGGCAGATGCGAAAATGTTACCGTTCCGCCTTTTTTTTTCTGGTGAATATGAGAGAAAACGCCTCTGCACCTATACAGGGCGTGCGTTCTCAACCAGATGCAACATGTTACCAAAAACAGCAAAACGTTACCAAACGGTAACGTTTTAAGGAGAAATAAAAAGATGAAATTTAAAGAAAAACACAAACAATTCGCCGTCAAATGCTACGCACGATTTATGAAACGCTCTGATGTCCTTGCGGCATTCATGTCAGAATTTTTTGACGATGTATTGCAGCCACACCTCGAAGAAAGCCTTGAAGAGAACGCCTCGGTGGAGCTCATAGAAAAAGCGGCCGATTTATTCAAGGCATTAAACATGGAAATAGAAGCCACGGAGAAAAGAATGGAGTCGTGGAATCTCCCCCCAGAGTCGGATATCACCAGCGCCGACGTAATCACCAGCTTGGCATCCTATTTTGGAAACCCAGGACTGCCTAAGGAATTTATGATCACAGTCACCAACAAACTCTCAGAGCAACTTCGCAGGTTCGACATTACCCATCGCCAATTTCCTAAAAAATACGAGACACTGTTTTACGAAACCCGCAGAGACTTTTGCGCCAGCTACAACGATGCCAACCTGCAAAACGCAGATAACATCGCTACGGAATTGAACAACCGCTACGGCTACACCAAACAACTCGCCTTTCAAGAAGAAGAACCGGAAAAGGCCATAAAACACGTGAACCTCGCACACCAACTCCTCAAAACCCTGATTACCTACAAAGCACTCAACGCAGAGCAAAACCTCGTAGATGTCACCCCTGAAACTGCAAAAGACATCACGGAACCGCAGAAACATTTAACGCAACAATTAGAGGAAAACGCAGAAACAACAAACGGGAAACAACCGTCATGAGTGTCCGAACAGCCCTTGTTGTCTTTCACTAAAGTAAATGTCTACTTTTCAAGGAATTCGCACTATGTCAAAACCTCGCAACCTAGAAACCGAGCTCCTCCGCCATGCCTGGCTCAATCACAACTTCGGCTACAACACCACCGGCGAGCTGCTCCACGCCATGAAAAACGAAGCGGAACGCCTCAGCCAAGACGGAAACGCCGCCCTCACTGAAGCGCTCCGCGCACGCGCCACACCGCCAATCGCAGACGCACTCCCTACCTACGACGCAAACATCCAACGCCACCTCAATGCCATCAACCGCACCCGAACCCAACCCATCCGCCTCCGCTATTTCCAATACCTCGCACTCCTCTACACCGAAATCTGCCTCGATTGGACATTGAATAAACGCACCGCCTTCCTGCACCACCTCAACGCCTTCGTCCAACAACGCAACGCCGACAAAGCCCCCGGCGAACCCCAACATGCCCGCTTCACCGACGCAGAACTAGATAAACTCGCCTTCTGGATGGCGACAGGCGCAGGCAAAACCCTCATTCTCCACATCAACTACCACCAGTTCCGACACTACTGCCAAACCCCGTTGGATGACATTCTGCTCATCACGCCCAACGAGGCTTTGAGCGAACAACACCGGCGCGAACTCGCAAACTCTGACATCCCCGCAGAACGCTTCCAAATGCACCGAAACCGCATCGCACACACACACAACGCCATACAGATACTCGAAATCACAAAACTCGTCATCCAAAAAACAGGAGAAGGCGACACCATACCCGTTGAGGCGTTTGAGGGCAACAACCTTATTTTCGTTGATGAGGGACACAAAGGCACCGGCGGAGATGTCTGGCGCCACCTTCGCCAACAACTCGCCCAGACAGGCTTCACCTTTGAATACAGCGCCACCTTCGGACAAGCGCTCGCCGCCGCAAAAAACCGAGAACGCGTTGAGGAATACGGCAAAGCCATCGTCTTCGACTATTCATACCGCCACTTTTACGCAGACGGCTACGGAAAAGACTTCCGCATCCTCAACCTCAAACACGACGAACACACCCAAACCGAGACGCTCCTCCTCGCCAATCTCCTCGCTTTTTACCAACAGCACCACTACTTCACACACAACCGAGACAGCGCACACACCTATGGATTAGACGCACCTCTCTGGGCGTTCGTCGGCAGCAAAGTCAACGCCGTCTATACCGAAAAGCACACAAAACGCTCCGATGTCCTCAAAGTCCTCCGATTCCTCCACCGATTCCTAAAAAACCCGCACAACTGGGCCATCCGCACCCTCGCCAAAATCCTGAATGGAGAGAGCGGCCTCACCGATGAAAACGGCACCGATGTGTTCGCCAACCAATTCCTGCTGCTCTCTCAACTTCACAAAACCCCAGCCGACATATACACCGCCATCCTCACAGAAGTCTTCCATACCGATACCCGTGGCGCACTGCATCTCTCTCACATCCGAAACGCACCCGGCGAAATCGCACTCAAAACCACACACGGCCGCCAGCACTTCGGACTGCTCTACATCGGCGATACCGCTTCCTTCAAAAAACTCGTTGAAACCGATGATGCCGCCATCGTCTTCGACACCGATAATCTCATCACGGAGAGCCTTTTCACCCACATCAACACGCCCACGAGCCCCATCAATCTGCTCATCGGCGCCAAAAAGTTCATAGAGGGCTGGGACAGCTGGCGTGTCACCGCCATGGGACTGCTCAACATCGGCAGGCAAGAAGGCGCACAAATCATACAACTCTTCGGGCGCGGAGTGCGCCTGCGCGGCAAACAGATGAACCTAAAACGCAGCAGCGCCCTCGACGGCGAACATCCACCCCATCTCCGGCTATTGGAAACCCTTAACATCTTCGCCGTCCGGGCAAACTTCATGGCACAATTCCGAGAATACCTCACCCGTGAAGGTATCCCTGCAGAAGAACCTGTCCACATAGAAATCCCCATCAAACCCAACAAAGATTGGCTACAGACACCGCTGTTTGTCCCAGAAGTCCCAGCCTACCGCGACACCGCAAAAGACACCTGCGTGCCCTTAGCCGTCAACCCAGGCATCTATATCACCCATCGCACCCAAACCGTTGAAATCCTACAAAGTCGCAACACCGAAAGCATACAAGACAGCACCGCACAACCCGCCATAACCCACGCACACATCCCACACGACAGCCTCAACCTCCTCAACTGGGAAGCAATCTACCTCCAACTCATCGAATACAAACAGCAAAAGCAGTATCACAATCTCATCTTCGATACCCCCACCCTCAAACGCATCATCGCCCCAGACGCTGGCACCTATCAACTCGCCATCAGAGACGAAACTGAAATCAGCCCCACGTCTCTCACAGAACTCGCCCGGGTAGAGCAGCTCGTCCTCACACTGCTCCGCAAGTATCTCACCAAATTCTACGGCACCATCCAGAAACGGTGGAGTGAGCATCACATCCGCCTCCGCATCTTAGACGAAAAAGACACGAACTTCACCAACTGGCGCGTCGCCATCTCCCAAAACAACGCACAGGAACTGGTGCCGCACCTCACAGCCCTCATAGAGGCTGGCACCATCTACGGCCCCGACTTCACCGCGCTACCCACCGCCTATAACGAATGCCACCTCTACCAACCCCTCCTCGCCGAGGACAACCGCACCATAGAACGCACCACCCCACCCCCTTTGAACGCAAGCGAAAAAGCGTTTGTCGAAGATATGCACCGATACATCCGAAAACATCACAACAGAAAACAGATTGTCCTCTTACGCAACCACAGCCGAGGCAAAGGCATCGGATTCTACCAAAACCACGGATTCTACCCCGACTTCATCCTCTGGATACTTCACGACGGCAAACAACGCATCGTCTTCATTGAACCGCACGGCCTGATGCATGAAGCCATCAACCCACACAACGAGAAAATCATGCTATTCAAAACACTCCGCCACATCAGCAGCGATACACGGTTCCGCAGTCAGTCCGTCGAAATGGATGCCTATATCATCTCCCACACCGATTTCACACAGATGCAGAAAAAATGCGGGTTCGACAAACAGACGTTCGAGCAGTGGCATATCCTTTTCCCAAACCCTACCGATACCACATACCTCGAACCAATTTTCAGACAGACGTAAAAAAACTTGCCAATTAACCCAAAAATCGATTATTATAAACATGATATCTTGAGGTTTTTAACTTGTTTAGAGAAACAGAAATCAGATTAGCAGCCAATGAATGAACAGAACCTCCTTCAACAACTCACAGATTTTTGTCGCTTACTTCGGCAGATGGGTGTCAATGTCACCACCACGAATCAGCTCAGTTGGTGCAAAAGCGTTAACTTGATAGAGCTCAGTGAACGGGAGATTTTCTATCACACAGCACGCACCAATCTCATCGCCGCCGAAGCCGATATAGAGACGTTCGACCTGGCGTTTAACCTATTTTGGCGGTATCCCAGACCTGAACTCCACACTCTCGAACCTGAAGCCGATCGCACAGAACCTTTAGCACTGCAAGATCTCGCCGACGACAACAGTCCCGGAGACGACACCCTCCAACAGTGGATAGACTACGATGAAAAACAGCACGAAGAAGGCGATGATGACAACACCATCGCGTATAGTGACGAGGAGATACTCACCCAGAAGGATTTTAGCGACTTCACAGAAGAAGATATGGAAAAAGCACGCCAGATTATCGCGAAGTTGGCAGCACACCTAGCCACAAAACTTAGCCGACGAAAGGTGACCGGCCCCAACGGGCGCACCATCGATTTTCGACAAAGCTGGCGAAAAAACATCGCACACGGCGGAGAACCCCTCACATTAATCCGAAAACAGAAAAAAATTAAGAAAAACAAAATTCTACTACTCTGTGATGTCAGCGGCTCAATGGATTGCTACGCCAAATTCCTTATACAGTTTGTTTACGGCATGCAACAGACCTTTAACATGAACGGACGAGACGTTGAAGTCGCAGTCTTTAGTACCCACATGACCGACGTTACCGGGCTACTCCGCAGAAAAGGATTAGCAGATGGCTTAGAGGCATTGGCAACAGTTGTTACCGACTGGTCCGGAGGAACCAAAATCGGTGAAAGCCTCTTGGCGTTTTATCGGCAGTTCGCAGCCTCCTTCTCAGCCTACCGGACAGTCGTCATACTCATTAGCGACGGCTGGGATCGAGGAGACACAGAGCTCCTCCAACGGGCTATGGAGATGTTGCATCGCCACGCATACCGGCTCATCTGGCTTAATCCTCTGCTCGGCAGCGATGGGTATCAGCCCATTTGCCGCGGCATCCGCACCGCATTACCGTACGTCGATTACTTCCTACCAGCGCACAATCTCGAAAGTTTAGCCCAGTTGACAAAGGTATTAATGCCGCTCTGGGCACGATAAATTAAAGCAGCCAACCAGAGCTGACGCACAAAAATAAGGAATCATAACCATGCAAGTCCAAGCAGCGCTGATGCTCCAACCAGGGCAGATAGAACTCCGCGAATTTGAGAAACCGAACCCAGAAACCGACGCACTCCTGCTACAAGTTGATTCAGTCGGAATCTGCGGCAGCGATAAGCACATGTACCTCGGACACACCAACTTGAAATTTCCAGTCATTCCGGGACATGAAGTCGTCGGAACCGTTGCTGAAATTGGCAGTCAGGCGAATGACGTTATGAACGTCATCGGCGGACCCATCAAGGCCGGAGATCGCATCACCGTCGTCCCCGGTTCAAAGAACTGCGGAAGCTGTTATTACTGCTTGCGGGTGCCAGGACGCCCTACCCTCTGCACCAGTAGAACAATTTACGGATTCAGCAACAGCGAAACTCCACCCTATCTCACAGGTGAATTCTCCGAGTACACCTATATCCATGGAAACTCGTGGGTCTACAAGATACCTCACACCCTCCCAGAGGAAATTCCAGTTTTAACAGAGCCGGTCGCAGTCGCGACACGCACTGTTGAACGCGCCTTTGCACCAGGACTGCCCCATATCGGCGATGGAATGGGCATTGGCAGCCGAGTCGCCGTACTCGGATGCGGACCGATCGGGCTGCTCGTGATTGCAGTACTCCGCGATAGCGGCGCAGGCACAATCATCGCTACAGATCTGGTCGAGAGCCGCCTGGAAATGGCACAACGGATGGGCGCAGATCTGACCATCAACGCAGCAGATACCACACCCGAACAACGGATTGAACACATTCAGCAAATCACAGACGGTGTCGGCGTGGACATCGCTATTGAGTGCGCAGGAATACCGCAGGTCTTCTCTGAAGCCGTTGATGTTGTACGACGCGGCGGAAAACTCGTTGAAGTCGGACACTATACCGATTCAGGCAAAACGGCAATACGGCCACATCAAATTTGCAACAAAGACCTCGATATCTCCGGTGTCTGGGCATATCCGCAAATCCAATTTCAGACAGCCATAGAATTCCTACAGCGAACACGTGCACCCTTGGACGAACTCATAACCCATCACCTCCCCTTGCACCAACTCGAAAACGGAATTGAGATGCTCGGGCAAGAAAACGTTTATAAAGTTGTAATCAAACCACACAGACTTTAAGGGGAAAACGATGAAAAATTCCACACTCACATCCCGCAACTCGCAAAAATTTCACATCTGGTCCACCATAGCGTTAATCTTCTTTCTTTCGAACCCACAACTCTTTGCCGCTGACGCTACGGAGGAACCCTTACTCTACAAAACAATAGAAGGTACCAAGAAATACATTGTCGAACAGCAAAATCGCGACGGCGGCTGGCCACTATTACCCGGGAACGAGAGCGAAGTCGAAACCACAGCGTTCGCAATTTGGGCGCTTATCGACGCAGGCTGGGGCACCGGCTCACAAGTCATCCGAATGGGCATCGCATATCTCAGACACGCACAGCAGGACAACGGCAGCTGGAATAACAACACAGCACACACCGCATTCGCACTCATCGCATTGTCCACGGCTGAAACGGACCCAGAGGCACGCTTTGAAGGACTACAATGGCTACGCAAAGCGCAGAACCCTGATGGCAGCTGGGCTAAACAGCCACGAAGTCCTAACAACATCCTTTATACTGCCGCTGTACTAACTGCGTTCAAAAGACTCGGTTTCAAAGGAAACTTTGAACCAGTCTCTAAAGGCACCGATTGGCTCGCCGAACGGATTAATTTTGATGGCGGCTGGGCACACAATCGCGGGCAGCGATCCGACGTTTTTTTGACCGCCTGGGTCCTGCAAGCATTATCCACTGTCTACGATGTTGATACCCAAATCGCATGGATAAAACAGATGCAGAACCTCGACGGCGGCTTCGGGCAATATAAGAATACCAATAGCGATGCAGAGGTGACTGCACTCGCAATTATGGCACTCGCCGCCGGCAATGACCCACTCAATACAAGACGCGTCGCAATCAACTATTTAACGCGCACCCAACAACCCGATGGCGGGTTTGTCAGCGATACACCCAGCGAACTCACCCAACCCACCGCAAACCTGCAGTCCACCTGTTTCGTACTCATCGCTATCTACACAAAAGGGGACGAGGAAACAACCCCAGAGTAACCGCACATGCCTACCAGAGAAGTTACGCCACCGATGATATCCACACACCCACCGGCAAAACCACAGACTGCTATCGCTTTGCAAGCCGTGCACCCTTTTTCGCCCCCTCCGGCGTTGATTCATCCGTGACGAGCCGCAAAACCAATGCCCGTTCCCGAGACATCTCAGCCCTAGAACAGCCCCATAATCGCATCCAGTATCAGAAACAGCCTCATCTCCTTCCCTTCTGAAAAATCAGAATGAATACGATGTTGCCAAAGAAAACAAGCTGCCAATTTTAATCGCATCCCCTTCAGCGTAAAGCGTCGCTTGAGTTAACGGCAACATGACGTTAGCAGAAACGGAAATCTCATTGGGCATCGCCAAGGCGATACCGAGTGCTGCTACGCTATAACGCAGCCCGGTATTGATATCACGCTCTCCAGCCCAAGCCGCTGAAGCTTGGTAAAATCCAAGGTAGTTCCCGGTCACTGAAAGCCACCTGAATGGGCGATACCTAACCCCTATCGTATAAGTCAACTCTACTGGACCTCGATAAGTTTTGCTATTTTCATAGACAGGAAACGTGCCACGGCCGGAAGCAGTCAGCGCCATACCTCGATAGAGCGGGAGGCTGTACTCCAAATTCGCAATCGGGTTAAAGGTACCAGTACCAAACTGGATATGGAGGTGCCTCATACCAGCATCTCCCAGTTTCCAAGGGTTTTCCTCGGTTTTACCAATCGGAATCGTGGTACCCAACCGGGCAAACAAGATGTCATCCGTTTTAAACAGCCCAGAAATTCTATAGCCTAATAACAGATCCAAATCCGAAAATCCGACGTAGGTCTCATTTCTATGATGGATATCTCCATTATCCAAAATAGCTTGCTCATCTTCAGCACTCACTGAACTAAAGAACTCAACATGTGCATCTTGATTTTTAATCGCATACGGAACGTTTGCTCGTAACGTCCATTGATGGTTCAGCAAGTATTGTAAACCAACATCAATTCGGTACGTGCTCATCTCGACATGGTGTCTATGCTCAGGAACGCGCACAACTTCTCCTGTTGGTGAAAGTCCTTTTTTTGAAAAATGTCCACCTTGTGCATTAGGGGACATCAACATATTGACATTAAGGCGAAATTGCCTCATCTCTTTTGAAGTCAAACTGACTTCACCTATCCCGCTCGGCGGCAAGATAGGATTGCTTCATGCAGGGCAGCTTTCTTGGGTGAACCCAACAGAGATAAAAACCCAATTTAGCAGCATGATGTGTAGGAATAGACTCATTTTCATGTTACGCATTTTAGTCCTCCGAAAAGTACTTTAACATCAGTTTTATATAAACCGTAGGCATACAGGCTTGAACCGCTTGTGCGGTTGCATGCTGCCATCTCGTCACCACTCTGGAAGCGCACAAACCTCCTCTTGAACCCGATGTCCAATTTTACAAAGAAGCACGTTCGCTATCCGGTGGATGCGGAAGGGCTAGCACATGTCACACTATTTTTATTCTTCACTATAAATAGCCCTAATAGAACGACAAGCACTATTGCCACCAGACACAGCCCACAGAAAAGTTGCGGACAACGCTCGGCAGCATGCCCTATTTTGCTCGATTTTAAAATTTGAACCTGAACTCTGATATGAAACGCCACACGCCCAACGCGTTAAGAACTGGCGCACGGAGGACCCCGACGGGCTATGGTGTAACGGAGCGAAACAGCAAATAGATGTGGAGGGTCAGGAAGAAGGGATGAACTCACAGACGCAGCCGACAAGCAGAACCTATCCTGCTTATACAATTCACCGACTGCAATCTGAAGAAATTTGGCTCGGGCGGTACTCTCATTTCGATAAATGCACTCAAACTTGGCAAAGCAGCATAACTCTTGACTCTCTGCAGGTACCTCAGATGCATCCGCGGCATTTCCGCAACACCTCTCGCGGTGTTCCACGCTCGAAGAAGCAGCACGACACAACTTCTGTTCTAAACCCGCACAAAGAAGCGGACATATTGAATAGACATACACTATGCCTACAATTAGGATAAGAAACTGCCGGGATTTGGATAACATCGCTATTAACTCGCGCAGCACGCAGTTTGAGTAAAAATATAAAAACCTATAAAAACGTGTGATATTCTCACACCAACTTTGCACAAAAGTTCCATTGAAGATATATGATACCATAAAACACTAAAAGATTGTAAGCAAAAATCTTTGACAATTCGGCATCCTGTTCTCACAACGTTTGCACTTTTAATAAAAATGTAGTATAATAACTGACAACATAAGTCTCCCAGGCGTATTTCACTCAAAACAAGAAAACACACCACGGAGGAAAGTCTAATGCCGTATCTCAAAATTCCCAAAAGATGGAACATACCCGAAAAACAGGTAACCCCCGAATCAGATTATATCAACCGTCGAACATTTCTCAAAACACTCGGCATAACAAGCGCAGGCGCATTATCGTTGTTCGGCTCAAGCGCTTGTGCCCAAGGAAGTGGCGTTGAAAAACAGTTAAAGCCATACCAAGCAGAGGTGCTCCCTGCTGAGAACAATCCGCAGTTTACGGTAAACCGCGCGATGACAGATGAACACGTCGCGGCGACTTACAATAACTTCTATGAGTTTACTTCATCCAAATCCAGAGTCTGGAAAATGGTCGACCGGTTCCAAACCCGCCCGTGGGAAATTGAAGTATCCGGCCTCGTAGACAAGCCGCAAACCTTCGACATCGACACACTTCTCAAACAGATGCCCCTGGAAGAGCGAATCTATCGGTTCCGATGCGTCGAAACCTGGGCGATGGTGGTACCTTGGATCGGATTTCCCATGAGCGCACTGCTAGAGAAAGTGCAACCGACTTCCAAAGCCAAGTACGTCCGAATGGTCACGTTCTTCCGACCTGATGAGGCACCCGAACAGATGGATCCGCGTAGCCCGTGGCCCTACTATGAAGGATTGACGATCGAGGAAGCCATGAACAAACTCACCCTCATCGTTGTCGGTATCTATGGGCACATACTGCCACCGCAGCACGGCGCACCGCTCCGGCTAATTGCACCCTGGAAATACGGTTTTAAAAGCATCAAATCAATCGTTAGCATTGAGTTGACAGACCGGAAGCCGCGCACCTTTTGGAATACCATTTTTCCACGTGAATACGATTTTGAGGCAAACGTCAACCCCAACGTCCCCCATCCGCGCTGGTCACAGGCACAGGAACGCATGATTGGCACAGGTGAAAGACATCCGACAGTCATTTACAACGGTTATGGGCCAGAAGTCGCACACCTTTACAAGTAGCCTCACCATTCTATCGTTCGCATTTAGCCTCTTGTCGCTTGTGGGTTCCGCTGCAGATGCCGCCTGGGAATCGGAGAGCAGCACGCATTTCCGCGTCTACTACCGGGATGGCACCCTACAACCAGAGCACATCCTTGAAATCGCTGAAACTTTCTATACGGAGATGCAACGTCTAACCGCGCGCATCCCCGATGGCAAAATCGATATTTGGGTTTGCGGCACCGAATCAGATTTTCAGACAGCTGTTCACGCACCCATTCAAGATTGGGCTGTTGGATGTGCTTTCCCGCTGTCCCGCCGCATCGTCATCCAAAATCCAACGCACATCCGTTTCAAGCAACTTCAGCTAGTGCAAGTACTACGCCACGAAATCGCCCATGTCCTCTTCGGACAGTACACACAAAAAAATGTTAAAGAGATACCGTTGTGGTTTATTGAAGGAATCGCTATCTATTTTGCCGAAGAATGGGTACCCAGCCGGCACGAAATCCTGCTCAAGCATATTTTCTCACGTTCCGTGCTCCCACTGAGCACCCTTGCACAGCAATTCCCGAATTCACACGACGGTGCCGCACTCGCGTACGCAGAAAGTCACGATGCAATACAATGGCTCGTGGAAACCAAGGGGAGTGAAACGCTATGGCACCTCATTCACCAACTACACACCGGCGAAAACTTCAATACCAGTTTTCAAACTGTAGTCGGGTACGACTTAACCACCTACGATACCTTATGGCAGGCATCGCTCCGCGAACGCTACCATTGGGCAGCTCTCTTTTCCAATGCCTACCTATTGTGGGGCGGAATCGGCGGACTCACTCTCCTCGGATACCTCATCTGTCGTAACCGGAGACGACACCACCTCAAAAAACTCGCAGAACAGGAGGAAACAGTCGATGCCTTCTTTAGAACCTAAACTTCAACTCCTTACTACTACTATGTGCATCGTCTCTCTGATTGCCTCTGCAGCTGAAACCAAACAGCTCGCGCACTACCCCAATCAGCCTACGCGCGACGGCCACATCCTCGTACTACCCCCACACGGCACACTCTACATTGTCTCCGATTTACACGCACACTGGAATGATTTCAACGAGTGGTTAAAACAGACTCAACTCATTGAACGCATTCACGCCGGGGAAGATGTTTATGGACTTATCCTCGGGGACGCAATTGACTATAAGCCTGATGAACCCAGGCACCCACCTCATGGTGATATACAGATTATTGACACCATCATCCAACTACACCAGCAGCTCGGCAACCGCGCCACGCACCTCATCTATCTCAGAGGCAATCATGAATTCGCAGCAGCCGACGCTTACGCTATGCTCAAAAAGCAAGGCATGACAGATGCAAACCGGCCCCATTTTATTCGCGCACTTTACAACAGTCCAGTCGGTGCCTATTATCAGCAATTCAATTTCATAGAAAGAATGACAGATGAACACTATCTGTTCTTAATGAATCTCCCCACAGTCGTCATCGGCAAAAACGGATTCGTTGGAATCCACGCCGGGCCAGCCCGAGCGCCGATCGGCTTGGCTGACCTGGTCAATCCAGCGCCAAAAACGCTCGAAGAACTACTCTGGCACCGTCCAGAGGCCGCGCTCAGCGGCGGTTATACCATCGCCGAAACGCAGAATTTCCTCACTGCTATTGACGCTAATTTGCTTGTTGTTGGACATACCCCTATCAGTTATTTCCCTAAGGAAAATGTCAGGGACGGCATTGCCACGTTTGGGGATAACCAACTCATCTTTTCCACAGGCTACAGCGGAGCACCAGGCGTGCCCGCCTATATCGAAATAGATCTCGGAAAAACATACGCCTCTGTCGACGCACTAAAATTAGGCGTTAATATCCATCATCTCTATCCTGACTAGCCCGACGTTATATCAGAGCACACCCCATGCGCCCACTTATTTACATCATGACCCCGGTACTCATGCTCGCTATTTTGTTCGCATCCCGGTTTGTAACCTGGGATTCAGTGAAAGGGGAAAACCCGCACGCACGACAATATCTGAATGAAGGCACACGGTTCCTGAGGGCATGGAAGATGTCAGAGGCAATTGCAGCCTTCACCCGCGCCATTAATATCGACGCACGATATGCTGAAGCTTATGTGAAACGTGGACTCGCCTATTATCGCTCCGGTCAGTACGAAGCTGCCATCGCGGATTATAACAGGACGCTAACTCTCAAAAGGTATCATGCCGATGCCTATGCTAGCCGCGCCCACGCATATCGCGCACTGGGAAACCGACAGCGCGCTATCGTTGACTACACCGCATCCCTAAAAAAAAGATGGAACGCTCAGGTACTGCTGCAGCAAGCTGAAACTTACCGCGAACTCGGCAACCTTCACAACGCACTCACCGCTTATAATGACGTGATTGAGCGGCACCCGAGCGCTACGGCTTACTACCTTCGCAGCAAAGCTTACACTCATAACCGGCAAGTAGAGAAAACACTCAAACTCGCTTTAGTTGACCTGGAGAAGGCGCTCTCTCTTGAACCACGTTTTGCCCACGCATACATCCGCCGCGCATACATTTATCAAAAATTAGGCGACAAGCCATTCGCAACCTCTGATTATTCAAAGGCGATCGAAACGCTCACCCAGCAGATTCAGGCCCGGCAAGGCACACCCGGTCCCCTTATCTGGCGCGCCTTTGCTTATCAAAAATTAGGAGAAATCGACAACGCACGCACTGATGTCCGTGCAGCGAATAAAAAGATTTTTCGTTTTTTCCTTGAAAAATATTGAAATCTATGATATACTTTATCTTAGCTAGTTAACGCGAATACAATCGCTAATATATCTGTCCTTGACAGCTTACATTTATCACCATTGATTCCATAGGAGGTTATTAGAATTAATATGACCGGAGATGCATTAGGTTTAGTTGAAACCCGAGGCTTAGTGGGAAGCATAGAAGCCGCTGATGCTATGGTAAAAGCCGCGAACGTGCGGCTCATCGGCTATGAGCAAGTCGGAGGCGGCTACGTAACCGTTATCGTCCGTGGCGATGTCGGCGCAGTAAAAGCCGCTACAGATATTGGGGCTGAAGCTGCAGCACGCGTCGGAGAAGTTGTATCTGTTCATGTCATCCCACGCCCGCACGCAGAAGTTGAAAACATATTACCCAACGACTAAGCTCACTTAACGACTCTGAAAAAGGCAAATCAGATATGATAGACCGCTCCCTTATTGAACTGATTACGCGCAGGGTTGTTGACAGCGTTAACACCGCACAATCATGCAGCGGATGTGCCTTGCGCTCTTGCAACGCTGGACAACGTGCTTGTGATGCAGCCAGCCAGCACAATAAAATACCCATCGGAATCTCCGCACGACATGCCCACGTAACGCAAGAACACCTGGAAATCCTTTACGGCGACGGACATCAACTCACTGTCTATGCACCGCTCTATCAGCCCGGCGCATTTGCAGCCAAAGAGACGCTCACTGTCGTCGGAAAAAGGATGCGGGCAATCGAGAACGTCCGAATCCTCGGACCTGTCCGAGACTATTCACAAGTCGAAATCGCGAAAACAGAAGCAATCCGGCTCGGACTAACGCCACCCATTCGAGACTCAGGAGACCTCGCCGGGGCAGAACCTATCACACTTGTCGGACCCGCAGGAACTGTCTATTTAGAAGAAGGTGCCATCTGTGCAACACGGCATATACACATGACACCAGCACAAGCAGAAGATCTCAGACTCGACGAAGACAGCCGACTAAAAATCCATTTCCCCGGTGAACGCGCACTCACACTTGAAAATGTCCGACCCAAAATCTCTGAAACTTACGTCCTGCAAATGCACCTTGACACCGACGATGCTAACGCTGCCGGATTAAAAGGCGGGGAGGCCGTTGAAATCGAAACGTCGACATGAACAAGGAACTCATCGAGCACATTACAAAAATTACCCAAAAGGTATTAAGCGAACGCCTGACACAAGCCGAAACCCAAAAACAGGTGCTGGTTATCTTTGATACTACACAAATTGAATTGGATATCCCACTACAGCAGCTTGAGCAGTGTAAACAAGCCGGCTATAAAATTAGAATAATTCTATCACAACTCGCAACTATAACGATGCCCAGGCAGCGCTTCCTTCGCACTTTTACCGAACATGATATCTTACATGAACACCAAATAACGAATATACCAGATATGGTAGAGGCATACCAACACTTTGTACTGCCCGCTTTCTCTTATCCGATGGCAGCAAAATTGGCGTTGAAAATCGTGGATACACCTTGCACATACTTAGTTTTTGAAGCACTCCGTAGAGGGAAACAGGTACTCGTCACCTCTGACGCACTCAATCAGGAACGTTCACACGCGGCATCTTTTCTACATAAACTTGAGGAGGAATATGTAAACATTTTATCCGAATTGGGAGTTCAATGGATACAAGCAAGGCATATTGCCGAAACCCTCGCTAAGCCGAACAATCCGAGGCAAGCAACTGTAGACGCGGACGTTATTAGTGCATCTGTTATTGCCAGCCTCACCCACAATATCCAAGAGCTCCTCTACACAAATTCTGCAATTATTACACCCCTCGCACGGGAGATAGCAAAAAAGAGAGGCATTAAACTCATACCCAAACGGACAAACTGATAGGTTTACGAAATCCTGCACAAGTGTCGTACTAAAAATATTTAATTTCTTGATATTATCATAAAAAAAATGTATAATTACTATATAATTACTGGAACACTCTTAATGACAGGGTGGAAGCCCTCCACCAAAACGGGTTAACTTAGGAGGATATTATCATGATCATCAGGGTTTTGAGTTTCACAATAGCTACCCTGCTTAGCTGCATCTTAACTGCAGGCATTTTGCCAGATGCTCATGCGGATTACGACTATTACGCGAACCGACTGAGCCGCGAACATCGCGTTGCAAATGAGGTTGATGAATGGATAGAACGCGGCAGCGCCACAATTACCGCAAGCCCACGTTTTGAAGACGGCGTTCGGCTCACCGCATGGGAAAATAGTACACACACGCAAAAAGATTACGACTTTGCAATTGCCAGCGCAGTCTATCTTTTTGAAATTCCCAGAGGAACCCAGTACATTGAAGTATTGATTCGCTACCGCGGCGAACCACACCAACTACAAATTGCAGATCATGATGAACCGATTGCCGGCCGCGTCTGGATTCGCAATACCAAACGGGAATTAACAAGCCGCGGCTATTACGACGAAAACGCCAAGGAGACTCGCTACGGCGACACCTTTGTACTTCGTGCAAATAAACGATCCGAACTCATCAAAATCCCAGCAACAGGACACGTTAAAGATGGTTGGATGGAACTCCATATCGTCGCCGAAGGCGGCGAACAAATTGATGTGGAATATATCGAGGTGTCAACTTACCATCGGCAGCCCAAAATTCGTGTGATTCAACGCTACACCCCAACCTACCGCTGGCGCCCGTGGCATCGATACACCTATCTCTACTTTTATGATGGGCCAATCTATTACGCAACTGACTACGATTACTACCTCCGGTGGAGTTACCCCATCTACGACCATCACTATCTGGCCATCAGGTCGTACTATGGCGGATATCTCGGCCGCTACCGCGGCTACTATCCGAGTGCCTATTACCGGTGTTATTCACCTTATTATCGCACCCACCGCGCAACACCTAAGGTACACCAGCGTAGAACGCAGCTCAATCGCTGGAGCAAGCAGCATGAAACTACCCGACGGCAATATAGCCGGAGCCGATTGGCCGTTAATAGTCGCGCCGAACGGACAACCGTTCGGACTAATGTACGTACCGTACTTGAAAACCACCGGCGGCACGCACCCGCTAGAACCACGCGCACCACACGTGCAGCTATTATTGCACAGAAACAGCGAACTGCCGCAGCCACTACCGCCGTACAGCGCAGCCAAGCACGGCAGAGAAGCAACAACGTAAATACGTTGAACAAGCAGCGGCGATATTCTACAACTTCAACCTTTAATGCCAACCGCTACAGAAACTCAACAAGGGCACAAAGCACACAGCCGCTTTACAGAAGTTCAACCTCTTCGTCACGTCGTTCAACAGCTTCTAACACGCGCAGCTACTCAAACAGCAAACAGCGAAATTCAACGCTGCGTTCATCAACACGCTCACGCTCGAGCATCACGCCGTCAACGTCGCGTACATCACGCACCGAGACGAGAGCAACACGCTCGACATCCTCAACGTCACGGACGCGCCCAAAAACATCAACTTCATCACGTTCTACCACACGCCAGAGCGATGACGACGATGATAAAAATCGGAGCCGGAGCCGGACAACGCAACGAACGAAGCGGAGACGCTAACTAATTTCTTTACAGTTAGGCTTTGCACAGTGCCACAGTGCCTCGCTTGTGTAAAGCCTAACTTTCTATATCTCTAATCACTATGACAACACGGTTTTGGCCCATCATTTTATTTATACTGATAACTGTTCCGTACACGCACGCTGAAGAAGCAACAAACCCGCAAACTGCTCCAGATAAAGAACACGAGAAATTCGTCTCACCTATCGGAGCAATGGTTCGCTCAGGAGTGTTTCCAGGCTGGGGCCAGTTTTATAGCCGAAGCTACATCCGGGGCGGCCTCATTACCGCCGGTATCGCCGGTTCTGTGGTTGGCGCACTCTTAGCAGAAAAATCTTTTCGCAATCGCTACAACGATTACGCCACACTTGCTAGCTTAGAACTTGATAATGAAGAAGAGATTTTCCAGAGCTACAATCACGCAAATCAAAGATACAAACTGAGAATGTTCTTTCTCTATGCAGGTGTCGGTATTTGGGTTTATAGTATTATTGATTCCTACGTCAGTGCAAATTTTTTCAACGCGAAAACCCAAATCCAATCCATTCAACGAGATGCACTACAAATCGAAAATAAATTGGGGATAAAACTCGATGCCACCCCTACACACCTCTATTTAGGCATCGTTAAAACCTTTTGAGATGGAGGATATGGCCATGTTCTCGAATTTTACAAAAATTAGTAGTCTCTTAATTTTAACTATCTGTTTTATAGGATGCGGAGACGCTGATAAGGTTAATCAAGTACCGCCTGAAGAACTCCTTGAGATTAATCGCGTTTTGGAACGGTGGCGGGAAGGCTATCAATTAGAAGATGTTGATACCTACATGAGCGCATTCTGGGAAGAAGGATTCCTTTACGTATCTGATATGGGAACAGACGGCGATAAAACGGATGACGTAGAATTTGACGATATTCGCCAAGAGCGCGATGCCGCAATTCGAGTCTTCTCACGGTTCCAAGACATCGAAATTGAACTCTCCCTGCCACCCGAGATAATTATTAACAGAGAAGGCAATCAAGCCGAAGTCCGGAATCACTATCGCATCCAACTGTTTATCGCCGATGGCGAAACCCTTGAAGGCGGATACTCCGGCGTCTACGCAGAGGGCGACAATCTCTTTCTCTTTGAGAAAAGAAAAGACGAATGGCGGATAGTTGAATGGCATGACGAAGCCTTTGATGACGAAGAAATTCGCATCGCCAATAATCTATAGCAGCACTTACACACAAGATTATTTTCCCTCGCATGCTTTGTTGAACTTCAATATGGAAACATGAGTGGTCCGGAGCACTCCGCACCACTCTGTTTCTATAGATGACTCAGGTGAATCTGAACTTCAAACCCCAAAGCAGCGCTTTTTTATACTCATGGCACAACAGGAAGAGTCCTTAAACGACTATCTACAACTCATCCGAAAACATGACTTTACCATCTGCCTGAGCCTTCTCCTAGTCTTAGGAACAGCCCTCGTTATTTCCCTTCGATTGCCTAAAACCTATGCAGCTTCAACACTCATGCTACTCGTACAACCCGCTACCACCCCGGCAATCTCATCAACAAACTTATTCCAAACGGTTTTATCGGGCAGCGGAGACTCGCGCGAATTGGAGACGATCACCACACGATTTACAACCGAGTCTATGCTGGCAGCAGCAATCGAAAATCTTGAAGAAAACGGGAACCGTCAAGCTGCATCCATACTTCCACCCATTGGCGCACTCAAACGCAAAGTAAAAGCACAAATATATCCAGATTCCTACTATATTGAATTAGCCTTGGAACTAACCGAAGCAGAAGGCGGAGCACGCAACGCCGCACTCCTCGTTAATCAACTAGCAGAAGATATGCAGACGCTGAGAACTGAAGATGAAAAAACGAAACTTGTAAAACGAAAACAGTTCCTTGACCAAAAACAGAAAGAAATTACTTCCGAACTTGAGAAACACTTAGAAGCCGTTCTCCAATTTGTCAGAGAAAACGGGAGCCCTGAAATATGGATACCTAAACTCACCAATTTGCTTGAACGACACGCGAATTTGCACGCACAACTTGAGACAACCCAGCAGAACCTCCACCAAACCCAGGCACACATAGTATATTTACAAGAACGCATCCACTTGCTCCCTGAGGAGATACCACTTTCTCAGACTACCTCCTACAACCCTATTTGGCTTTTTCAACAAGAAAAGTTATTCACATTAGAAACACAACGCAGCGCTGATGAAAAAAAAGTTGGCAAGGATTCATCCGAATTGAAAGGGCTCGATGCCCAAATTCAAGACATCACCGAAAGAAACCACAACACACCACAAAATGCTACCACCACGACATCCGGGATTTCTCCATATTATACCTATATCCAAAATCGCCTAACCGAATTAATTCCGATGCGCGCCCGCTATGAAAATGCTCAAGAACGGATTAAACATGAACTTCGCCGCCTAGATACGCAATTGGAGCAGCTACTAAAACAAATCCCTGAAAACCATTCCGTTCTTACCCAATTAAAGGCACGAATTGATAAAATTAATGAATTGAATGAAGAAATCGCAAAACGCGCACTCGACGCAGAAATTTTGAGTGCCGAATCAACAGTGACCTCTTCTCAAAATCGGCGCGGCGGCATCGAAATCATCGACCGGGCCGTACCCAGAAAAATACCTATTGCCCCACAACTCAAATTGATCGTTATCATTGCCGGCGCAGTGGGCTTAGCCTTAGGAACCGCCATTTCACTATTCATTGATTTTACCAGTTCTTCTGATAATCTAAGTAAACGGAACAGATAAACTACTTACTTGCATCGAGATAAATAAAAAAATTTACAATTTATCTCAAAATATGGTATAATATATAGAAATAAAAGAGTATTAACTTACAGATCGGTTTGTGCAAGTCTTCGCTTCACAGAAAGGCGAGCGCATGCTATCTTGTCAAACATGTCAAAGTCCACACATGACGAAAAACGGGTTTGGCCAACTCACCTAACATGTGGAGATAATTCTGTTCTTGGGGCTCGGCGCTTCATGCCCCAAACTGCCATCCCACGCTCCGGCACCGGCCTGCTTCCCAGCAACGCCGCTTCGGGCGCGCATGCTAAGTGAATTGATGGCTCGCCGGCCCTTGTGCAAACACGGAGAAAGAAAACCGGAAGCGGTACTGTTGCCCGCCCCTGAGCATCTTCACCACCGATAACCGTGTGTGCTCGAGAGAAGCCGTGTTATCAGTCGAAAAAAACAGAAACCGAATTTTTAAGCCTGTTTGGCATCAAAGCCGGCCACCCATCGCCGCGGAACGTGGCCGTCGTGATGTTCAATATACGGAACGCCGCGACACTGCCGCAGTTGTACACATATCCGTTTGATACCGATGAAGGGTGCGTTTCTGTGAGGACCGCCTACTTCGCGCATAACGGGTAACGTTAAAACGTTAAATTGTATTCACCGCGGATACGCTGCTACAGCGTAAGAGAATACAAGTTTTTTTCAATATCTGCATGCACGGTACCTTTAAGCAAACACCACATTTGGAAATATAGTGCATTTGTGGTATCATGCAATAATAAATTTTTCACATGTACGCGGAAAAAACTTTTTTTGATAAAAAAAGTTGACAGAAAATTGCCGTCGTGCTATATTTAAACACTAAGAACAGTTTTGTGAAAATTTTATCAATTTTGATACTGATTTTTCTCGAAACGAATCCTTAATTTAGTGGAAGAAACTCACTTTTTGTGCTCGCGCTACTTGAGATTTTGCAGTATCCGGTATATAATGGTTCATTAACACAAACGAGCACTCTTTATATTTAGTAACGAAACCTTAACGCTTTCCGTTTACATAATATAGTGGTTTCCAACTATTTTTTAAGGTTTTTGTTGGAGTCGGAACTGTTGTGTTCGCAGCGATGCCCAGAATTTTCAGGCAGTCGCTTGCAGCTCACATATCCGACTAAATTATTCCCAAGGAGGAAAAATAAAGTAATGAATGAGTTAAGACAATCAATTAATGTTTTACTTGTCGTGACCTGTATCTTGAGTAGTTTTGTACTCTACGGTTGTGGGGCGCAAAGCCTAGGTCCGCAAGAACCGCTCTTACCAACTATTGAGGGTAGCTCTAAGTTCTCTGCCCGGTTCCAATTAGAAGAAGAACCGCAGTTCTTCTACGATCTATTTGGAAAAGAGCTGCTTGAAGGAAACGAAGTCTATAACTATCGCGAGCAAAAAGAATTCGACCAGAACGGTGAATTGATTGTAGGTTGGACTGGACAGCTCGATAGTGAAAGATTTTCCGCACAGCTCGACCGGACGGTATTAACAGAAGATAGTTTCCGAGGGAGATACACGGAATTTGCTATTGGTGATGATATGCGGTTCAAGCCTGCTACGTTGTTCCCAAACCGGTACATTCTCTATAAAACAGAGTTTGACGGCTTCCGTTGGGACATCTCTTTTTCGCAGGAGCGACATCTATTTACGTTGATTAACTCCCGTATCTCTAACCCAGCAAGATTAACTGATGCCGCAGCGAACCTCGCACCAACACTCGGCCGACGGAACGGGTTAAACGCGGATGCCGGCACTCGGCATATTGAAAACGCACGCTTGATCGGTTTCAGGGCACAGGGACTCTTAGGCGATATCTTCCGTGTTGGGTTCACCTATGTCAACCTACACAAAGAACACCCCGAACGCGTTGAGAACCCTCTCATGGGTACCGTCGCCAATACCCCACCTGAAGTCATCTCTGTTGTTTTTCGTGATGATTCTCCAGAAGATAATCACAACGTCGTTACCCAATTCTCTGGCTACGATGCTAACCTCCATGGAGATAACATCCAGGGCGGTGTCGGTGCTGCCTTCAAATCCATGAAAGCTACCGTCATAACACAAGCATTAGAAGAACTCACAGCCGAAGAAATTGAAGAAGGTGTCGAACCGGCAACTCAGCCCGAACAGACGCAAACAATCGATATTTTTGTTGACGACATCACGCCTATTGATGTCGGCGGACTTCCATCCGAAATTCGAGACTCCGTTGATGGTGAATGGAAAATCGTAGACGGTTTCAATAAAATGAAATATGATCTGGTCTTTGCTGACCACGATATTGAACCGCGCACCGTCAAATCCGTGGTCTTTGAGATGATAGTTGCAGGCGATTACAACATCGCTATCATCGGATTCAGTGACGCAAACAAAGCCGCTGAAGGCGCTGACCCCCTTGTCGAAGAGTGGATTAAAACCGAAGATGGACATATTGAAATGCCATACAGGGATGTCATTCAAGCACCCGGCAACTACGGACAATCTTCGGATTATGCCAGCAATCGGACAAGTCTTCTCGATAATCCAAGCGACTGGGAAGGAGAAGGAAGACCCCGGAAAGTCCAATATCGTTACGGCGCAGCACGCGCAGCACTTCTCTACGGACTTGATCTCGAAGGAACCATCGGGAATGTCTTCGTCCGAGCACATTATTCCATTAACGGGAAATATAAGCAGTATCCTACTTTGCCCAAAGACAAAGTCGGTTTTAGTCGGCTCAAAACCACAATTATCACGGACAATGGTGAAGAAGAAACCGGCATATCCATAGATCCGGCCACAGGACTGCCTCTAGACCGGAACGGCATACCGACCTACTCAGAAACCGAAGGCGAACGGTTTGAAGCAAGGTTGGGCGGAGACGGAAGCGATGAAACCGGCGATGGCGAACTCGGAAGAGAAACTGCCTGGTTCGTACAGCTTAAATCACGATTCGGTAAACTCTACCTTGAAGGTGTTTGGTACCATATTGACCCAGGATATACCACCACCTATCTCAACTTCGGTTCAAACACCGATAGAGACCAGACATATTCACTGGAACGGACACCTGAATCACAATCAGAAGAAGACCCCTGGGATGAAACCAATTACGCTCTCATTGAAGATGACGATGATGATGACGACTGGCCCGATGACATCGACTTTGATGGAGTACTACCACGAGCCGATGACAGAGACCAGAACGGGATTTTGGACTTCCAAGAAGACTTCCTAATCTTTGATGCAGATCCGCCGGTCTTTACCGACCTGGTTGACTTGAACAACAACGGTACTATTGATTCCCTCGAAGATGACTTTGAACCACAATATGAATACGGAATTGACCGCGCCGGCTACCATGTCTTCGCCGAGTACGATCTACTCGACAACCTTTCTCTCAAAGTGGGGTGGCTCAACGAAGACGAAGTCTCCAGCCGACGACAGAATGATTCCAAATATTTGCACGTCACTTACCAACGTGACATTCCAGATTTTGGAACGATCCTCTTCCAAAACCGATTCGTCCGGGTTAACGACGATATTCCAGATTACACAATCACTCTCCGGGTCGGTGAATTGGACCCCGTTCAAATCTCTGACGAACTTGACTTCTACAACGCGCGGGTCAATACCACAACTCTTCAGTTCCTCTATACCGCTATACCCAACTTAACCCTTGAAGCAAAGTTTCTCGTGGTTTTGCAACATCAGTACGAACAAGATGAGGAAGGCGCTATCTTCCTCGATGTTGAGGGATCCGGTGATGAAAATGATCCGCTTAACGCAGATCAACGCGTTGACTTCATGGTACCTATCGAACAGGTTCGAGCCTCCGGCGAGAAACGGGAATATCCATTCTATCCTGACCACGGAATTAACGCCCTTGATCCGGAAGATCCCGGACTTATCTATGACTCCGAAAACTGGAAGAAACGACGCTATCCAGAACGGGATATTCGCAACCAGCAGACTATTCTCAAAGCAAGATACGAAATCCCGCTCGGAGATCTACCCTTTGTTGATAAAATCGGTGAGGACTTAACCCTCACCCCCATGGTTAAATATATTTGGGATCGTGCCTTTGACCGCGGGGCCGAAGAAATCCCGGAATCGCTTAACCCGCGTTTGTTCGTCCCTACGGATGAAGAACCTGTTGGATACCTCCGATTCAATCGCCGAAGCCGGGAGGATGTCCTCGGTGTCCGCCTAGATTACCAGTTCACACAAAGAATGAACATCCTCGGCGGATTCCAGTACCGGAAATTTACCAACCGAGACGATAACTTCAAAAACTATTTGGGGAACTTCCCGGAAGATGAAGACGTACCGATCCTCTTCCGCCCGGACCTGCGGACCCGAATCTTTGAAATCCAAGCCATCAACCGCGGCGAATGGCTCGGTTTTAACATTGTTATCCTCGCAGGTTACAGACGAACCACCATCCTCCTTGAACATACAACCAGTAACACTACGTTTGTTCGAGCGATGATGGGTTTCTAAACTGTTTGTGGTTTGCTAGACACGATTTCTTCGTGTCTAGCAAACCAGATTCTAAACAAAACGCGTAACTTTCTTATACTAGTGGTGTTCATATAGGTAAAGTTTGCTAACTAAACCTATCTCACGCTCAAAATGGAAATATAACAGATGGTCCGGGCTTGTTTAGTTTTTTTCATTCTATTAACCGTCTCTTTGGGGATGTGGAACCTTATCGCACAAACCCAAGAAACACATGTTGAAAACGTTGAAAACGGAGTTGTGCGGGGTTACATTTCCGATATAACACGGCAACAATCACCGATTGCCAACGTTCACGTGACACTCACACGGCTTGAACCAGACTTCGAGACGACAACCAACGCGAAGGGCGAATTTGAGCTCACCAATTTAGCACCCGGACGCTACGTTGTTACTCTGAGTAAAGATGACTACGACCGGGGGATTGTACAACTTGTAACCGTTGTGAATAGGGGAGAGCAGTATGTCACACTTAAAATGGGCCCAGAGGCGATAGAAAACGTCCCAATTCCGGAAAAGATTCGCACGCCGGTACCAAAAAATGGCGGCACCGTCCGTGGGCAAATTGTGGATACATCAACCGCCCAAAACCCTATTCCTGACGTGCGTGTCGTCATTGCCAGCCAAGATGGCGAATATGAAGCGACAACAGATGCAAATGGCGAGTTTGAACGCACTGGTGTCCCCGCAGGACGCTACTTGATTAGTATCTATAGAGAAGGATACGGAGATCGCGAAGGCAAACCCGTAACCGTCGTGAATGGCGGCGAGCACTATATTCCACTCAAGATGACTCAAAAATTCTCTTTTTTCCAAAAATTGGGAAAGGTCTTCGGTTTTTAACTTTAAATTACAGATAGTTGGACCTGTCTTGATAGGAGGGGCCACTACAATCTATTCTCCTACAATGGCGTGGGAGAACCTGAATAATCAACCCTGAAAAAAAGCGTAACTTCTTAGTGTCTCAGGTGTTGATAGATACAAAACTTGTTAGGAATACGAGGGCATACTTGTCCGATTCGAGAACTTTACTAACAAGTTACCTAAAGGAGGAAACAGTCCGAATGAAACGTTTAAGTTTAATGTTAATGTTAGCTGCCTGTATCGGAATGTCCGCTGGAATCGTCTTTGCACAAGATGACATTGCCAGCAGTGGCGGCACCGTCCGTGGGCAAATTGTGGATACATCAACCGCCCAAAACCCTATTCCTGACGTGCGTGTCGTCATTGCCAGCCAAGATGGCGAATACGAAGCGACAACAGATGCAAATGGCGAGTTTGAACGCACTGGTGTCCCCGCAGGACGCTACTTGATTAGTATCTATAGAGAAGGATACGGAGATCGCGAAGGCAAACCTGTAACCGTCGTGAATGGCGGTGACCACTATATTCCACTCAAGATGACCAAGAAAGACAATATCGTCTCCTTCTTCATGAAGTTCGGTTTCGTCTTCTGGCCCTTGGCTCTTTGTTCCGTCACAGCACTCACCTTCATTATTGAACGGCTCTTCACGTTCGTCCGAAGCCGTTCACGTATCGGCACCGAACAGTTCATCGCAAACATCGCGGATTCTTTGCGGAAAGAGAATATCATGGAAGCCGTTTCAATCTGTGAAGAAGCAGGCGGACCCCTCGCCAACGTGCTTAAAGCAGGGCTCCTGCGTTACAGCCAAGCCCAGATTGAAGAACGCGACATTACCAAAGAGGAAATTCAGGAAGCGATTGAAGAAGCAAGCCTCCTTGAAATACCCGAATTGGAAAGAAATCTCCCTGTATTGGGAACAGTTGCAGTGGTTTCGCCCCTATTCGGTCTGCTCGGAACAGTCACTGGTATGATTAGTGCATTTACAACTATTGCACTTGAAGGTACGGGAGACCCGCAGCAGCTCGCCGGTGGTATCTCACAGGCTCTCCTCACGACTGCTGCAGGCCTAACAGTCGCTATTCCATGCCTGATCTTCTTCCAACTCTTTGATAGCTGGGTTAACAGGCACATGGTTGAGATTTCTCAGGTCTCCACTGAAATTGTTAACCAATTGGTTGTTGGTGAAGGGTCGTAATGTCTATCCCTTGGAAGGGGCGAGTGGAAACCACTCGCCCTACCCTTAAACAAATGGAGATTTTGAAATGCAACAACTCGCTGAAGGCAAATTGAACATGCTTGCAAATAAAATTAAGGAACGCAAGGCACCAACCCTCAGCATGGCACCGATGATTGATTGTGTCTTTCTACTCCTAATTTTCTTCATGGTTTCAACAACCTTCTCACCCATTCCAGGGCTCCGGGTACAGCTCCCACCGCCAGGGAAACCGTCTCCGGATAAACCGAAAGGGCTCACCGTCAGAATCGCTAACCCGGAACCAGGTGAGAGCAGAGGCACCATGGTCCTGAATGACGAGGTCGTTCAACTTGAGGAAATGTTTACGCAATTCATCAACGCCCCAGAAGAAGCAACGAGCATGTTGATTATCCAATCTGAACGCGACGTACTTCATGAACAAATTGTACAAGTTATGGATATTGCTAAACAAGCAGGTATTGATAAAATCGGTTTTGCTATTGTCGCCCGAGACTGAACCTATACACTCGGCGACACTGACACTTATAGGAAAGGAGAATTCCAATGGCTTTGAACATTTCCCGAAACCGGAATAAGGACGAAGATGAAGATATTCCGATGGCACCCATGATTGATTGTGTGTTCTTGCTATTAATTTTCTTCATGGTCTCTGCTATTATGCGGGTTCCCCCACCTTTCACGGTGACGCTCCCGGATTCCTCTACGCAACATGAATTCACGCGAAAGAAGTACAATCTTTTCATCAGCAGCGACGGCCGCGTCTCAATTGACGATCAGGAAATGCTCACCCTGGAGGACATGGAGATGTTCCTATCTGCCCATGAAAACCAGATCAGCACCTTGATTATCAAGGCAGATAAACGTGCAAAACACGGCGTTGTCATTGACGTGGTTGAACGCGCGAAAATGCGCTCCAGTAAAACGGAGGGACTTGAAGTCGCTTTCGCAGTGTCTGAAGAAGATTGAACGGCAAACTGAATCAGAAAAAGGCAGCATCGGCTGCCTTTTTTTTTGCACGCTTGTGCCACCGAAAAAGGCGTAACCTGCTAAACACTAGATATGGTAATTATTAATTATCGCCGCGGAACCAGATGTGTACCACGAACAGATTGTGCAGGTTATGGACATCGCCAAACAGGCTGGAATTGATAAGGTTGGGTTTGCTCTCGTAAAACAATGAGTGCGGTACACAAAATAGGGCGAGCACTTGTGTCTCGCCCATACGCTCTCCTGATTACCGTTTCCGCCGTTTGCGCCGCGGATTTTTTCTCTCAAGCTGAGCCGGTGGAGGGCTCGGGGGTGGTGGTGCAACAACTTTTCGGAATTGCGGGAGAAAAACGTCCCAATTGGCGATAATCTCTTGGGCGCGGCAGCTACCCGTTAATTCGGCATGCTCCCGAATTAGTGTACTAAGCGTTTCAATATCCGCTTTTGACGTGATATTTTCTAGCTTAATCAATTCCAAGTTGCATTTTGTTTGGAATTCTCCACTTCCATCAAGTACGTACGCGGTTCCACCGGTCATGCCAGCCCCAAAGTTGCGTCCCGTTTCTCCAAGAATCACGACAATTCCTGCTGTCATATACTCACAACCGTGGTCGCCGACACCTTCTACCACTGTCGTGGCCCCACTATTCCTGACACAGAATCGCTCACCCGCCCGTCCGGCGGCGTACAACTTCCCGCCTGTTGCCCCGTACAATACCGTATTCCCGATGATAGTATTTTCATGGCTCCGGAATTGCGCGGCTGCTGACGGTTTGATGACAATCTCCCCGCCTGCCATACCTTTTCCGACATAGTCATTCGCTTCACCGATAAGCGACAATTTCACCCCATGGATACAGAATGCGCCGAAACTCTGACCTGCACTGCCAACGAAACTGCACTGAATTGTCGCATTAGGCAGCCCCTCGTCTCCATAAAACTTCGCGATTGTCCCAGATAACTTCGCTCCGACTGTACGGTGTATGTTACGAATTGCGTATGACAACTGAATCGGTTCTTTGTCTCTAATCGCCCTCTCTGCATCCATCAAAATTTGGTCATCAAGTGGCGTATCTTCCCGGTCATTCCGTGGCTGTAGGTGATACCGGGGCTGTTTCCCTGTCGGATCGGCAGGTGTCAGAATTTCGCTCAAATCAAGCATAGTGGCTTTCGGATACTCGGATAGATTCTTCCGTTCAAGCAATTCCGGTCTGCCGATAACCTCGTCCAGCGACCTGTACCCGAGATTCGCCAAAATTTCTCTCACTTCATTCGCGACACCGAGCATGAAGTTGACAACCATTTCCGGCGTGCCGGGGTACTTCGCACGAAGTCCCGGATCCTGCGTCGCGATACCTACCGGACATGTGTTTAGATGACACTGACGTGCCATAATGCAGCCTGTGGCTACCATCGCTATTGTGCCAAAACCGTACTCTTCGGCACCCAACATCGCCGCCATGACGATATCCCTACCGGAACGCATCCCGCCATCAACACGTAACACGACACGGTCACGCAGTTCGTTTGCAACCAGCGCACGTTGCGTTTCTGCCAGCCCGAGCTCCCACGGTGTACCCGCATTTTTGATCGAACTGAGCGGCGATGCACCGGTCCCCCCCTCATGCCCACTAATTTGAATCACATCGGCATACCCCTTCGCTACCCCAGACGCAATCGTTCCAATTAAGAACTCAGAGACCAGCTTAACAGCAACTTTTGCATCTGGATTCGCCTGCTTCAAGTCATAGATGAGCTGCGCCAGGTCCTCTATTGAATAGATATCGTGGTGCGGCGGAGGGGAAATCAGGGGTACGCCGGGAACCGAATGGCGGATCGCAGCGATTTCCTCTGTGACTTTATGCCCCGGAATCTGCCCACCTTCCCCAGGTTTTGAGCCTTGTGCCATTTTGATTTCTAGCTCTTTTGCTGATGCGAGATACGTCGGTGTTACGCCAAAACGTCCCGAGGCGACCTGCTTCAAGGCACTAGACGCAAGATCGCCGTTAGCCCTCACCTTATATCGCGCGCTATCTTCGCCACCCTCACCACTTCCGGATTTCGCACCGAGACGGTTCATCGCTATAGCCAAGGTTTCGTGCGTTTCACGGCTCAGTGCACCAAAAGACATACTACCTGTCGTAAAACGGCGAACGAGCTGCTCTGCAGGTTCTACCTCTTCAATTGGAACCGGGGCACCCGGCTTAAAGTCAAGCAGCTCCCGTAAACTAGAAGGCTCCCCATTTTCAACGGCAGCGACATATTTTTCATAATCTTCTGATTTGCCTGCTTTCACAAAGCGGTGGAGTGATTTAAACACTGTCGGATTATACGCATGGAATTCGCCATTCCTGCGGAAGCGGAAATGCCCGGCTTCTTCAAGGGAGTCAGTCCCATCATGGCCTGAAAACGCCTTCGTATGAAAATGGAGCGTTTCGGCAGCGATATGCTCAAAGCCTATACCGCTTAAGCGCGAGGCAGTCCCGGTAAAACACCTATCGATTACTTCCGGATGGATACCGATTGCCTCAAAAATTTGAGCACCGCGATAGCTTGACACAGTCGAGATACCCATCTTCGCCATAATTTTCAGAATCCCTTTTTCCACAGCTGCCTTATAATTGGCAACTGCTTCACCGGCTGTAAGTCCATCCAGTTCATCGTTTTCCGAGAGCTCCGCAATCGTAGAAAAAGCAAGATACGGATTAATAGCATCTGCCCCATAACCGAGCAGTACAGCAAAATGGTGTTCTTCCCGCGGGTCCCCGGCTTCAGCTATCAGACTCGCTTGCATCCGTTTGCCTTCACGAATCAAGTGATGATGTACAGCACCCACGGCGAGTGCCATCGGAATCGGGGCAAGTGCTGCATCTACCGTTTTATCGCTCAGGACGAGGAGTACCTTACCAGCTCCAATTTCAGTTGACGCACGTTGACAGAGTTGCTCTAACGCAGCTTCTAATCCTTGTATACCCGAGGCAACGGGGAAATGGATAGGTAAGGTGGCGACTTGAAATTCAGGTAAATTCTGCGTTCGCAACGCGTTTAATTCTTCGTTTCCCAACACCGGAGAGGAGAGACGAATTAAACGCGCGTGCTCTGCTGTTTCAGTCAGCAGACTGCCACGTCGCCCCATATAAGTCGTTAGCGACATCACCAAACGTTCCCGCAGTGAATCAATCGCTGGATTCGTTACCTGAGCGAAACGTTGTTTAAAATAGCTATAGAGCATCCGTGGATGCCGGGAAATCGCCGCCGGCGGTGTATCATCACCCATAGAACCGACTGCCTCTTTCTTCAAAGCTATCATCGGTTTAATGAACCGTTCGACATCCTCTGTTGTGTAGCCAAACGCTTTCTGCGATAGTGCCAGCCGGGCAGGCACGTCTTCTGATTGGATAGACGGGGCGGCTGCGTTTCGATCAAGCAATCTTTTCAGCGGAGTTATACCCTTCCGAACCCACTCCGTGTAGGGTTTTTGCTGCACGACGCTCGCTTTTATCTCTGAATCTGTCAACAATCTACCGTTAACGGTATCAACCGCAATCATCTGTCCAGGACCCAAACGTCCCTTCTTGACCACCTGTCTATCGTCTAATTCAATAATGCCTACCTCAGAACCCATCACTACAATATCATCGTCGGTTACCTTATACCGGGCTGGACGCAACCCATTTCTATCTAAACTAGCACCGACAACAACCCCATCTGTAAAAGCAACAGCTGCCGGACCATCCCACGGTTCGCTGACACAAGATAGGTACTCATAACATCCCTTCAACGTCTCAGGCATATCCGGAATCTGCTCGTATGCTTCTGGAATCAGACACATCATGGAATGGAGAATACTTCTACCAGAGTGCCGCAGGAGTTCTAACACGTTATCCAGACTCATAGAGTCACTTCCCTGTGGACTGATGACGGGTACCAATTTCCGTATCCGTTCTTTCCAGATAGGCGATTTCAGATCCGCTTCTCGTGCCCTCATCCAATTGCGATTCCCCATCAACGTGTTAATCTCACCGTTATGCGCCAGCATTCGGAACGGCTGTGCAAGATTCCAAGTCGATGAAGTATTTGTACTATAACGTTGATGGAAAACAGCTAATCCTGCCTCAAAGTCCGAGTTTTGTAAGTCCGGATAGAAGTGTGACAGCTGCGGGGCTACCAATAAGCCTTTGTAGACAATCGTTCGATGCGAAAAAGAGGCAACGTGAAATTCTTCTAATTCTGCTTCAGCGATGCGCTGCTCCAACTCTTTGCAGATAAGATAGAGCTCCTGTTCAAATACTTCAGCCGGGAGATGGTCAGGCCTTCCCATCAGCACCTGTTGAATATCGGGCAATGCTGCCAACGCTTTGTCGCCAATAGCATTAACGTTTATAGGGACTGAACGCCATCCAAGGTGTGGGATACGGTGCTTCTGTAATATTTTTTCAATGAGTGCACGTCCGTGTACTTGTGCATTCCGATCCTGCCCCGGTAGGAAAATCATCCCTACACCCAGATCCTTAATTGACTCAAGGTGTACACCCTGTTTTTCAATTTCTTTGCGAAATAGTTTATCCGGAATTTGGGTTAAGAGCCCGGCACCATCCCCGGTCTTGGCATCCGCTGCTACCGCCCCACGGTGCGTTAAATTTGTCACCGCTTGTATGGCCATCTTAATAATCTCGTGGCTCCGAGCTCCTGAGCGGTTTGCAACAAACCCTACGCCGCAGGCATCTTTTTCCTTTAAATCATTATACATCTGTAAACTGATTCTCCATCCTTTCTTCAAATTTCTTTTTTTGTCTATTAAAGCGGTAAGGCGAGTTTTACGTGAAGTCTCCTGTGCCTATCTCACCAGAGCAGTTAAATCAAGGGGCGAATGTGCAGATCGCATCCCGCCGGCTTTTTGCTTAGTACGCCGTATGCTTATATCTTCATTCTCATCGCTTGGCAGGCTTGCATGTTGGGGGACCGTTTTACGCGTGTGAATAGAGGCAAAATTATACTTTTTAAATATTATACCTTAATTTACACCAAAAGTCAAGAACATTTCAATGCTTCTAATACCCGATCGCACAGCCATCTCGCCTCGGGTCAGAACCAGCGATAAGGGTGCCAAATTCCGGATGAACAAAAATCGCTTGTCCCCCGCCAAAGAATGTATTGCCAGGCACGATGTGATGTCCTTTCCGTGCCAACGTCGCCTGTGCGTTCATCGGAATTCCATTTTCAAGCATAATCCCTGAACCATCAAGCACCCGAAAACGCGGTGCATCCAACGCAGATTGAACATCCATATTAAAATCAACCAGATTGCATACAAACTGTAAATGCCCTTGCGGCTGCATCTGCCCACCCATCACCCCGAACGTCACTAAAGGCACTCCCTTGTGGGCAATCATGCCCGGGATAATCGTATGTAGTGCCCGCTTATGTGGCGCGATGCAATTCGCATGACTCGGATTGAGTGAGAAACCTGCACCCCGGTTTTGCAACATGATACCAGTCTCACCCGCAACCAATCCTGAACCGAATCCTGCGAAGAGACTATTAATGAATGAGACAACGTTACGTTCTCTATCAACAACCGAAACGTAGACCGTATCACTCCCAAGTGAAGGCGTACCAGCACTCGGTTCAACATTCGCCCGCTCAGCAGAGACGCGCCCCCTCTGACTTTGGGTGTACTCGTCACTGAGAAGTCCTGCAACTGGCACATCAACAAACTTTGGATCCGTCACATATTGATAAAGATCGGCAAAACCTAATTTCATCGCTTCAATTGCGTAGTGTAGATATTCAGGGCTATTATGCCCCATGGCACGTAGATCTAACCCTTCAACGATATTAAGTGCTAGGAGGGCGGCGATGCCTTGTCCATTCGGCGGTATCTCGTAAATGTCGTAACCTCGATAGTTTGTCGAAATCGGTTCCACCCAATCCGAGCGATGGTCTTTGAAGTCCTGTATTGTAAACAGCCCCCCGTTTTCATCGGAAAACTTGACGATGTTTTCCGCAATTTCGCCCCGGTAAAATGCGTCTGTGCCGCCCTCGGCTATGAGTCGAAACGTGCGTGCAAGGTTCGGTTGTCGAAAAATTTCGCCTGGCACAGGGGCTCTGCCATTATTGAGGTAGGTTCGTGCGCTGTCCGGATGTCGCGCTAACATCTCCGTGCTGCCCTGCCAAGCAAGTGAGATCTGCGGACTGACCGGAAACCCGTTTTCTGCATAGTCAATCGCCGGCTGAAGCACCTCTGCTAAGGACATCGTTCCATGTGCCTCAAGAAGCGTTGCCCATCCATCAACCGTACCCGGCACCGTCACTGGATAAAGACTCCCTGATGCAGGAATATGGGTTAGTCCTTGTTTGGTAAAGAACTCCGGTTCTGCAGCGTACGGAGCTCTGCCGCTTCCGTTTAAACCACGGATGCTCCCTTCTTTCGGCTGATAGACCAGCATAAAGGCATCTCCGCCAATACCCGTGGACATCGGTTCAACAATGTTAAGGACCGCACCTGTTGCAACTGCTGCATCAATTGCATTCCCGCCATCACGCAAGATCTGTAAACCGCTTTGTGCAGCGAGAGGCTGGCTCGTCGCAACCGCACCGTGTTGGCATATAACCGCTGAACGCCCCGGCCCGAATCGGTTCGGGCGATATTCATCAAACACCCTAACACTCCTCAGTTTAAATAATTTAAAACAGTATAGCACTCCCGCTCTTTTTTGTCAAATATGCGTTTATTATCCCTATATTGCCCCGTTAATTGCAGAGGAAATCCATCGCATTGATTTCCAAGCTGTCTGCGCCGTCTGTAGACTTGCAATATGAGATGTTTTAGTATATAATGCATGATATGGAATTTCATCGAGACAGGAGCATTTATGTCCACGTACGACGTTGGAATTATCGGAGGGGGTCCCGGCGGTTACGTCGCTGCGATTAAAGCGGCGCAGATGGGGGGCACAGTCTGCCTTATAGAAAAAGGAGCATGGGGTGGCACGTGTCTCAATCGGGGATGTATCCCGACTAAAACTCTCTTTTCGGTGGCTTCACTCGCCACCCATGTTCAGGAGGCCGCCGCTTTCGGGCTACAGATTAAGGAATCAGCAATTGATTACGCACAGGTACTCGCACACAAAGACGCTGTCGTCCAGCGGTTGACAGGAGGCATCGCGCAACTGCTGAAGGGCAATGAGGTTAATACTCTTAACGGCACCGCAACACTCACCGACAAAAACACGATTGCTGTTAATAAACCAGACGGCACCACCGAAGAGGTGCATGCCAAAAATGTCATTATCGCTACAGGCTCCGACCCGGCTGAGCCGCCTGTTTTTGAAATTGATGAAACTCACGTCTTGACGACAACAGGCATTCTAAATCTTACTGCACTCCCTGAAAGCCTGATTATTGTTGGCGCTGGCGTTTCCGGGTGCGAATTTGCCTCTATCTTTAACGCCCTCGGTTGCCGCGTCACTGTACTAGAACTCCTACCTACCATTCTGTCGACGGAAGATGTTCACGTTATTCGCCACATTCAACTTTTCATGAAACGAAAAGGAATTAATATCCACACGCAGGCGAAACTTGACCACGTTAAAAAAACAGAAACACGCGTTACCGCAGTACTTGAATCTGGAGAGGAATTAACCGCAGAAAAAATTCTTATCTCGATCGGACGGCATTTTAATACAACCGGTATCGGCTTAGAAAACGTTGGAATTCGGACAGATAACGGGAAAATTCGGGTGAATGCACAGATGCAGACAACTCTTCCGGGTATCTACGCCGTTGGGGATGTCGCCAGTCGATACTTGTTAGCACACGTAGCATCGGCCGAGGGAAAGGTAGCAGCGCAAAACAGTTTGGGGAAAACCGCTACAATGGACTATCAGGTGATTCCATGGTGTGTTTTCACACTGCCCGAAATTGGACGGGTCGGCATGACAGAAAAAGAGGCAACTGATGAAGGCTATAAGGTGCAAGTCGGGAGATTTCCGTATACAGCAAACGGAATGGCGTTGGGGATGCGAGAGACTGATGGCTTTGTGAAAACCGTCGCCGATACTGATAGCGGAGATATTCTCGGTGTCCATATCGTCGGTGCACATGCCTCAATCCTTATCCATGAGGCAGCAGTAGCGATTCGTTCAGGCGCAACTGTGACAGACCTCGCAGATACTGTGCATGCCCACCCAACCCTCGCAGAATTGGTGATGGAATCGGCTGAGGCAGCCTACGGAAAAGCCATCCACAGCCTTTAAAACCGGACCAATTCTTGCAGCTCTTCATACCGTGTCGATATTTCAGTAAACCGTACACGAGTTTGCCGGTTGATGCTGAAATCTTCTATGTTAAAAGAGGCAACAACGGTACCGTAAATCATCGCACGACGGATTGACTCTTCCGACGTATCGTCAGTCGCTGCGAGGTAACCTACAAACGCCCCCGCAAAACTATCACCCGCCCCAGTCGGATCGACTACGTCCGTGATTGGATAAGCCGGTGCACTAAAAAACGATGAATCCGTGACGCTAATCGCCCCGTGCTCGCCTTTCTTAACAATAACCTGCTTCGGACCATAACCTAAAATCGTGCGTGCTGCACGCACTACATTGGAATCTCCCGTCAAGAGACGCGCCTCACTATCGTTCAAAATTAGAATATCCACACGCGCTAACGTTGCCTCTAACGCCTCCCTCGCAGTGTTAATCCAAATATCCATCGTATCACAGACAACCAGTTTCGGCTGCGTTGCCTGTTCAATGATACGCAATTGCATTTCCGGTGGATTATTAGCGAGGAAGAGATAAGGAGTTTCCTTGTAAGTCTCAGGCAAAACCGGTTCAACGTCAGTCGCCACGTTTAATTCAGTAAACAACGTCTCCCGCACGTTAAAGTCTTCAGCATAACGGCCACCCCAACGAAAGGTTTTCCCACTTTCAACCTGCTGGACACCTGCAAGGTCGATACCGCACCCCTGGAGCAATTCCGAATATGCAGACGGGAAATCGCCACCGACGGCTCCAACGAGGCGAACCGGATTATGAAAAAAACTGGCTGCAACAGCAGCATACGTGCCGGAACCACCGAGTACATCGGCAACGCGTTGATCTGGAGTTTCTATTGTATCTAAGGTAGCGGACCCGTAAACTAAAACACCCATTTAATCAACCTATTGTTTCTCTTTCCTACCAAGCGTTCAGCTGGGGCACCTTAGAACGGGCCCGGTCTGTTCTTGTTATCGCGAATTGCATGGATGATCCGGCGGACACGACGCACACAGATCACGCCAAGCACAACAACAACGGGGATCTGCAGGAATTTGAAAACCCTTAACAGCCCCCCCGGAAATACTATCTGCTGAGAATGCGACAACCAGATCGGGAGCAATAGCACCGCCGATAAAAGGATAATCACACCTTCCCAGATTTCTATCTTTTTCATAGGAGCCCTCTCAATTAGGTACCCATCTCCCAAGAATTCAGGTATCTCTCTTGTTCATCGGTTAGGGCATCAATATCAACGCCAAACGCTTCCAATTTCAACCGTGCCACGGTTTCATCGATCGCGGCGGGTACATCATAAACTCGATTTTCAAGTTTATCTGGGTTCTTCATGATATATTCCGTCACTAATGCTTGATTCGCAAAACTCATGTCCATCACGCTTGCTGGATGCCCTTCGGCGGCAGCTAAGTTGACAAGTCGTCCTTCGCCGACAAGGAACAGTTTCTTTCCATCCGCTAATGTGTAGGCCTCAACAAATTCGCGTGCGTCGGATTTTGCGACACTGAGTTCTTCAAGTGCCGGAATGTCAATTTCGACGTTAAAATGTCCAGAATTCGCGATAATGGTGCCGTCCTTCATGGCCTCAAAATGTTCCTTCCGCAGGACATGAATATCCCCGGTTAGCGTAATCACCACGTCTGCTTCTTGAACGGCAGCTTTCATGGGCATGACACGGAATCCGTCCATAACCGCTTCTAACGCTTTTAAGGCAGTAACCTCTGTCACAATGACGTTCGCCCCTAAGCCTCGTGCCCGACTTGCTACGCCTCTACCGCACCAGCCGTACCCTGCAATGACAACCGTTGTTCCAGCAATAAGGAGATTGGTTGCCCTGATAATCCCATCTAAAGTGCTTTGCCCGGTCCCGTACCGGTTATCAAAGAAATGTTTGGTTTGCGCATCGTTTACAGCGATAATCGGGTACTTCAGTACGCCTTCTGCTGCCATGCTTTTGAGCCGAATCACCCCGGTCGTTGTCTCTTCGGTGCCAGCAATGACCTGCTCGGCGAGCGCTGGGTTTGTATTTTCAGCATGGAGCCTTGATACCAGATCTGCGCCATCATCCATGGTAATCATGGGTTGTAAATCCAGCGTCGCATCAATGTGTTGGTAATAGGTATCGGTATCTTCTCCATTAATCGCAAAAACGCCGATTTGCTCATCGGCAACGAGGGATGCAGCTACATCGTCCTGTGTACTAAGTGGATTTGACGCACACACAACTGCCTCAGCACCGCCTGCCTTCAACGTCTTCAGGAGATTCGCCGTTTCAGTTGTGACATGGAGACAAGCTGCAATCCGCAATCCATCCAATGGACGTTCTTTTGCAAACCGGGCGCGGATCGTTTCTAAAACCGGCATAAACCTGTTAGCCCAATCAATACGTTGTTTTCCGGTTGATGCCAAGTCCGTCGTTTTAATATCGTAGTTCATCAATTCTCCGTTCCAATGCAATTCTAAATTCTACCTAAGACATAAGTTAAAAAATCTGTGAAACGTCATATCGAGAGGCGTTCATGCCAAACCTGTTTAACTGCCTCTTGCCCGCATCCGTGGCTGCAGGAAAGGCACAAAAAAATTTTTTTTGCTGTGTCAAAATGTCTTTATTGGAGTTTTTCAACGTAGTCCGTTTTTTCCCACGTAAACCCGGGCTCCTCACGACCGAAATGTCCGTAAACTGCAGTGTTTCTATAAATAGGTTTTCGCAATTCCAACCTTTCAATGATACCGTTTGGGGTTAGATCGAAATGCTGATTGACCAGTTGTGCCGCGCGGGTGTCATCGCCGGTTCCAAAGGTATCCACCATAACGGATACGGGTGCTTTTCTGCCGATGACGTAAGAGAGCTGAATCTCACATCGTTCAGCTAATCCGGCGGCGACAAGGTTTTTGGCAGCGTGCCGTGCAGCGTAGGTTGCACTCCGGTCGACTTTGGTTGGATCTTTACCAGAGAAAGCCCCCCCACCGTGTCGTCCCATTCCGCCGTATGTATCAACAATGATTTTTCGACCCGTTAAGCCAGCATCTCCTTGCGGGCCACCTGTCACAAACCGTCCAGTTGGATTAATGTGATATTCAATGTCCGGACCTCGGAGATGTTCAGGAATAATTTTTTTTATAACTTCTTCAATAATGGCTTCTTTCAGCGTAGTATCTTCAACATCCGGATCGTGTTGCGTCGAAACGACGACAGCCGTGACGGCTTTAGGCTTGTTGTCAACATATTGAACAGTTACTTGAGATTTTCCATCGGGCCGGATAAAATTCAGGATGCCATCTTTGCGGACTTCTGCCAATCGGCGAGTCAATTGGTGGGCAAGGGTGATGGGCAGGGGCATCAATTGCGGTGTTTCTCTACAAGCGTATCCGAACATGATACCTTGGTCTCCGGCACCGCCCGGATTAACCCCAATTGCAATATCGGGGGACTGTCTGTCAATCAGGCTCAGCACCGCGCTATTCTTGGCATCAAAACCATAGGCGATATCCGTGTAACCAATATCAGCAAATACATCACGTGCAATCTGTTGTGCATCATACGAAGCATTCGTTGTGATTTCACCTGTGATGAGCGCAAGTCCGGTTGTTACTAAAGTTTCGCAAGCAACCCTGCCCATTTTATCGGATACGAATATCGCATCAAGGACCGCATCAGAGATCTGATCTGCGATTTTGTCCGGATGTCCTTCGGTGACAGATTCGGACGTAAAAAGAACGTTGTTGTTCAATTCCAAGCTCCTGCTCTGCATCTCTAATTATCTTGTTCTTGAATATAAGTTGCGGTGGGCAAACTAGATATATAAATTCCCCTTCTCCGTCTACGTAAACGAGAAGGGGAATTTATATACCGTTAGATCCGTGGAAGTTACTCCTCGGAGTTAGCAGCGTTTGACTTCCCCATTTCCTCTTTGAGCAGTGCTCCCAGGGCGGTTACGGTTTTCTCAGGAACCTGTTTCGCACGTCTCGGTTCCCGCCGGGGTCTGGCGTGCTGCTCTCTCTGTTTTTCTTCCGTTTCTTCCGGAGCACGTACGGCTGCACGTTCTTGCTCAGCAATCGCTGCCTTCAAACTGAGGCCGATTCGCCGGTCTCGCGGGGAAAGGTTAATGACCTTTAAGTCAAGTTCTTGCCCAACGGATACAATTTCGTGCGGGTTTTCAATGCGCCGGTCTGCCAATTCAGAGATGTGAATTAAACCTTCAATTCCTTCCTCCAATTTGGTAAATGCACCAAAACTCGTGATATTGACAATTTCACCACGCACAACGGAACCAACCTTATACTTCTCCGGGACGTTTTCCCACGGATCCGGCTGCGTCTGTTTCAGTCCAAGTGAAACCCGGCGTTCCTGCGCATCAATTTGCAGAACAACCACCTCAATTTCGCTTCCTTCCTTCAAAGTTTCATGAGATTCTGCACCCCGTTTTGTCCAAGAGAGGTCTGAGGTATGGATTAATCCATCAATACCTTCTTCAATTTCAACAAATACACCGAAATTCGTCAAGTTTCGGATGCGACCTGTAATTCTAGCACCAACTGGATACTTTTGTTCCAACAGCTCCCACGGATTCTGTTGCAACTGTTTGATACCGAGCGAAATCCGTTTGTCTGACTTAGAAATCTCAAGCACAACGGCTTCAACTTCCTGACCTTTACTCACAATACGGGAAGGTGCAACGTTCCGGCGGGTCCAGGACATTTCCGAGACATGAATTAATCCTTCAACCCCTTCTTCTAAATGAAGGAACGCGCCATAGTTAACGATATTCACAACGCGCCCGCGCACGGTGGAACCGACTGGATACTTCTCTTCAACATTCTCCCACGGATCCGGTGTCTTCTGTTTCAAGCCCAACGAAATTTTCTCGCTGTCCTTGCCGATACCGATAACTAAGACTTCAATATGGTTACCAACGCCGACGACCTCAGACGGATGGTGAATCCTTCTCCAAGCCATATCTGTCTTGTGGAGTAAGCCATCAACACCACCTAGATCCACAAACGCGCCAAAGCTGGTTATATTTTTGACTTCACCGGTTACCAATTGTCCGACTTCCAGTCTACTCAGAACCTCAGCCTTCTTTTTCGCTAATTCTTCCTCTAACCAAGCACGACGAGACAACACGATATTATGTCGCCGTTTGCTCAGGCTGATCACCTTCATTTCCAGGACCTGACCGACATAGTCTTCTAGATTCTGAACCGGCCGCATTTCAATTTGAGAGGCAGGGAGAAAGCCACGGAGTGAGCCAACGCTCACACGGAACCCCCCTTTAATCCTTTCTGTAATCCGGCCATCTACTGGCGTACCGCTCTCATGTGCACGCGTAATCTTATCCCAAATAAGCGTCTGGTCTGCTATGTTTTTTGAAAGAACTATCTGTCCTTCCGAATCTTCGCGACGGACAATGTAGACATCTATGACATCGCCTACCTGCACCGGCGGCATATCGCTTCTGCCGGCACCAAATTCCGCTGCAGGGATATAGCCCTCTGATTTAAAGCCGATATCGATCATCACCTCATCGCGGTTGACATCTACAACGGTGCCTTTAACTATTTCACCATCCGTAAATGCCTTAATTGAATTATCATACGCCTCTTCAAGAGATTCCGGGCTCATTGGTTCTGGAGACGATTCCGGGGCATCCGCAGCAGCGGCAGCCTCATCTGGAAACTCCACCGGCTGTTCAACTTCAGCCGTGTCCTCAGTTGTCTCCGATTCATCGGTAAGGACTGCTGCCTGTTCCGTTTCAGCGGAGCCTGACGTGCTAGCTGCCTCGGCATCTGAAGCAACCTGCACAACTTCAGGGGGCTCGTTTGCAGAACCCGCTTCTGTCTCTACTTCGGCGGTCTGTTCAATTGCCTCTTCACCGGTAAGAGAGGTACGTGCCTCAGATAGTGTTGCTGCTTGATCAGATTCTGAACTGTCAGAAACAAGAGGCTCCTCCTCGCCCGTCTGCGCTTCATGCTCCTCAGGGGCATCCTCGGTTACCGGGGGCGAATTTTCAGTGTCCGGTGTTTCTGTCTCGCTTACTGCTTCCTTATTCACTTCAACTGTCTCATGCTTTTCTTCCACTTCAACAGCGGATGGATTAGTTGTTGACTGTACGTTATTCATTAAGATAACTGGTTCATCTACAAACGCGAAACTGCGTCGCTTTGCCAGTTCCTCCTTATATTCAAAGTGTTTTTAACACTTTGCAAATCGGTTACTTAATAGTATATCATAAATCCAGATAAAAAAGCAAAGAAATTAAAAAAAATCTTTGACATTTTTCGGAATTTAAGATAAAATCATTATCGGTTCTCAATAAGCATGCAGAATTTTTATGTAATGTATAGTAGGTGATTTTTATGACTGCAACCGAATTGATGATGCTCCGGGACTATTCCGGAATCAAAATTATAAAAATAAAAACAGAACTCAGTAGTTATGCCGCATCCGATTTACGTAAAATGCTTGAGAGACTCTTAGAGCAAAAAGTTGATAAAATTATCGTTAATCTAAGTCAAGTCAATCATATCAACAGTACCGCTGTGGGTGCTCTCGTCGGCATTGCCAAGCGATTACGCCAAAATGGAGGAGACCTTAAAATCTGCGAATTAGCCGATAATTTGACACGGACTTTTAATTTAATAGGCGCATCAAGCGTTATTGAAATCTATGAGTCTGAAAACAGTGCGATTGCCGCCTTTTAAATACAGCGACTTTTGGAACAAAGCAGATCTGAAGCCCATGGAGAAAGCGCATATTAAAATTAAGATTCCGAGCGACGTTTTTTATTTAGAACCGGTTCGGGCCTTTATAGGAAACTTAGCACAACACCTCGGATTCTCCAGAAAACGAATTGCCGATATTCAACTCGCGGTTGATGAAATCTGTAGCAACGCAGTGGATCACGGTTCCCTGAGTACCGAAGCCGAAATTAAATTGCAAATTTGCGGTAATTCGCAAGCACTTGAGATTTTGGTGCAGGATGCTGGAACAGGAGTCGCTTGGTTAACGCCGGAAAGACTCGCCGAAATTGAGGCGAATCGCTCATCCAACAACGAGAGCGGGCACGGTATTTTTCTCGCAAAATTGCTCTCTGATACTTACGATATACGATGCAATGCCGACGGCGGAACGGATGTTCATGTAATCTTTTACCAGAAGGATTAGATATTTGGCGGAGCGGAGACATCTTTCTCAAAAATAAGTATACTGTTCTTATCACGTAGCGAAGACGTTTCCACAGATTTCCACCTGGGCAGCCGCCAAGCCAAACGTTTGTGGATACACTATAAAGCATGATATACGAGTCCTTCTAATGATTTTTGGAGTTCAGGAATGATGAATTCAATATGGAAGATTAACAAGCAACGAGATGATCATCTGCTAATCATTGCTTCTTTTCTCCTAATACTTAGATGGATGCTGGATGAGCTCAAAGGAGATGTATTTGATGGGTTAGATTTGTTCCTGATGATTAGCAGTTCCTGGGTGTACTTTTGGGTACTTCGGCATCGGAATAAACTCACAAAGGGAGGACTCCTTTTTTTTTCTAGGGGTAAATGTGTTTGTGAGTGTACTGGCAATTGGCGTTATCTTTTGGGGATGGCAGTTCAAATTGTATCCTGAAAACCTAGCTTTAGGTACGAAGAGGGGAGAAGCCCTAATGCTTCTCCCCTCTCTGTTGTAACTGTTGTGCAGCTGCCTCAATTGCAATGAGCGTCAGATCATCGTCTTTAGGACAGGTATCCGTGAACGCATCAATGATTTGGGAGACATTGTTAATGAGTAGAGAGACGGGTTGTTCAGTAGAGGCGTTGAGGAGTTTCAGGAGTCGTTCTGCTGTAAATTCTTCACCTTGCGGGTTTTTGGCTTCGTAAGTCCCATCGGTATAGAGAAATAGTCGGCTGGACTTGTCAAACGGATAATGGATAGTTTCATACGTCGATTCCCGCCAAATCCCTAATCCGTTCCCCGTGTTTTTATCGCCAATCGGATGATAGGTCTGCTGTTCGCTGCTATACAGAAACGGGAACGGGTGCCCCGCATTAGCGCAGATAAATTGGCCTTGAGAGATGTCAAGGACACCACAAAACGCGGTTGCAAACATGAAAAGGTGGGAACTAATCATATCGTTGAATCGAGTATTGAGGATTTTGAGGAGCCGACTCGGGTCATCTGGGATAAGGGGTTGGAATTCTGCCAAAACGGTTTTGATGAAAACTGTCACAAAAGCCGCTGAGACACCGTGTCCCATCACATCAGAGATAAAAACGCCTAATCGATTCGGGGTAATCTCCCAGATATCAAAGAAATCCCCACCGACCGCCATTTCCGGGCGGCAATGCGAAGCAATGCTAAATCCCGATAATTCCTGAACGCCATCCTCAGGAAGCAGAATTTCCTGAATGCTTCGTGCCATTTGGAGTTCTTCTTCTAATCGCGCGTTATGGCTTTCAAGCGTGTCATGATAGTGTTTGATACGCAATAGCGACCGGACGCGTGCTAACACCTCAAGGCTATTAAACGGTTTTTCAATCAAATCATCTGCACCTGCATCGATTGCCTTAATCCGATTTTCGTATGTATCTCGCAGGGCTGTTATCATAACAATCGGGATAAATGCAGTCGCAGCATTCGCACGAAGGCGTTCAACAACTTTAAATCCGTCCATCCGCGGCATGTTTATATCTAATAAGATCAGGTCCGGCATTTCGTTCTCTACAGCCTCTAAGGCTTCAAGTCCATCTATTGCACTGCAAACTGTGTACCCGCGTGCACTGAGATGAATTTGAAGAATTCTCACATTCTTCGGTTCATCATCAACTACGAGAATTTTGGCTGGAGTTTCGGAGTTCATTTACCGTTTCCTTTAATGTGAGCTTCTACGCGTTCCACCAGGACCTGGATATCAATCGGTTTGCTCAGATAATCGTCACAGCCTGCTTTTAAGATGCGTTCCTTGTCCCCAGACATCGCTGCAGCGGTTAAGGCGATGATTGGGATATCTGCCCATCTCAATTCCGATTTAATTTTGCGTACTAAATCCTCACCGCTCTCTCCAGGGAGGGCAATATCCATCAGAATGAGTTGAGGCTTTGCCGCTTCTAAGCAGGCGATTGCTTCCACAGCGTCTGTCGCTTCAATAACAGTATATCCTTTTGACTGTAGCACAATCCGCACCACTTTCCGGTTCAATTCCTGGTCTTCAATCACCAATATTCGCGGCAGTGAGTTTGTGGTGTTCACGGGTTGCCCTCAATTCAAGCGAAAGAATCTTATATTATCGACACGTTGCATGGATTAATCTTTTCGCTGCGTCCGTGGAATTCTAAAACTGAAGTTACTTCCTTTGCCCACATTGCTGGTGATACTGATGCCCCCCTGATGCAATTCAATTAAGCGATGGGTAAGAGCCAAACCGAGGCCTGTTCCACCGTAACGACGAGACTTCGAGGTATCAATCTGTGTAAACGGAGCGAAGAGTTTCCCCAAATCTTCTTTAGTGATGCCTATACCGGTGTCAATTACCTCGGCCCGGAGTTCTGTCGAAGTCAGTTCCAATTCAGTTGTAACCTTTCCGTTGTCCGGGGTGAACTTCACAGCGTTTGAGAGTAGATTATAAAAAATCTGCTTCAATTTAACACGGTCAGCTTCAATTGTTCCATTTTGATTGTAGTTCAAGGTGATATGCAAATTCTTTTTTCCGGTGAGGGCTTTAATAATCGTGTTGACTTCCTCCACGGCTTCTACAATAGAGAAGGTTTCGAGTTGTAGCATCATTTTCCCAGCTTCAATTTTTGAAAGATCAAGGATGTCATTAATCATCTCTAACAGATGTTGCCCACTTGTATGAATGTCGTTCACACACTCCTTCTGCTCTGGATTGATGCTACCGACGAGCTCGTCTCGGAGAATTTCGGCGAATCCAATGATCGCGTTTAACGGTGTCCGAAGTTCGTGGCTCATGTTCGCGAGGAAGTCGCTCTTTGCACGACTTGCGTATTCAGCCGTCTCTTTCGCACGCTGCATCGTCTGCTGTGCCCGGATGCGTTCGGTTATATTCAGTGCCATGCTAATACCGAGATTCCTTCCATCCGGTAGGATTCCCAATAAAGACGAACTAAATTCCCATATCTGTTTTTTACCGTGTTTGGTAACAATTTCATACTCGCCCTCAGCGACACGTTCTGTAGAACCATATAACTGTGCAAGATGGACTCTGATGTCATTCACTTTTCCGCCATCTGTTTGTTCCAACCATTTGGAAACCGTAGGAATGTCCTCAAGTTTATACCCTGTTAATTCTGTCCAGGCACGGCTAATCAGAATCACTTCTCCATCTTCAGCATGAATCATAACGGGGAGGGGCGCGTTAAGCACCGCTCTGCGAAAACGTGCCTCACTGTTCTGGAGCTCAATTTCTGCTTGTTTCCGGTCCGTGATATCCGTTGAAGTCATCACAAAACCGACTAATTCTCCATCTCGTTTAATGGGACCTAGACAAGAGGCGTACCAGTTTCCGCTCATTTGGCCTTGCACTTCGTACGTCGCCACCTCTCCAGTTTCAATAACCTTTGAACAAGCTTTTCGGAATCTATCATGATGCTCGCTATTCAAGAATTCAAAAATGCTTTTTCCAACAACGTCTTTGGTTGTTAAGCTAAGTCCGGTAGGGATCCGGTTGAGGAACTCTAGCTGATAGGCAAGGTTCATTGTTGTAATCAGATCTGGCGCACTTTGAACGAGAGAACGCCATTTCGCTTCCGAATCCCGCAACGCTTGTTCCGCACGATAGTATTCAGTAATGTCCCGCGAAATACCACACGTTCCTTGAATTCGGCCATTTCTATCCCGAATTGGTACCTTGGTTGTCGAAACCCATGTATCTCGTCCATCCGGCCATGTCTCTTTTTCCTGTTTACCCTCAATTGGCTTACCCGATTCAATAATCGTTTTTTCGTCTTTGTACGCCTGCTGTGCATGTTCACGAGTAAAAAAATCAAAATCCGTTTTTTCGACAGCATCCGCAGGGTTTTTCAAACCGAACCGGTTTGCCAACGAACGGTTGATGCGGATAAACTTACTCTCTGTATCCTTGAAGTAGATCTGATCGGTGGAACTGTCCATAAGCGTATGCAACAGATCGCGTTCTTGCGTATGCACCGCCGCCAGTTTCTGATACCGCTTCTCACTCTCTTTCACTCTAGCTTTCAGATGCTTTGTCTGCGTTATATCTTTGACCACAACATAGCAGGTTTCTTGTGCTGATGGTTTATGAACTTGCCACCGCAGCCACTTGTAAGACGAATCTTTGCACAGATAGCGGTTCTCAAAGGAGACTATGACACATGCCCCGCATCTCAGCTTTTCGATTTCGCTGAACGTATGCTCCATATCATCTGGATGTATCAGATCCAACCAGTGATGCCTCTGAAATTCTGCCTCGCTAAATCCGAGGACTTCCTCCCAGACAGGATTTAATACCACAAGTGCCCCATCAAGTTTTAGAGAGCCGAACATCTCAGAGGACAGATGCAAAAAAGAGGCACTCTGATCGATTTCCCCTTCAGCTTGCAATATTGTCGTTCCAGTTAAACCCAAATGTGTCATGAAGCACCTTTTGTTTACAGTGTGCTACTTCGTTACCAAAACAGCACGATTGGCCAATTTGACGACGGTCTGCGTTGTACTTTGGAAGACGAGTTCGTACAATCTGCCGTGATGGCTAGCACTCAGTGCGATAAGGTCGCAATCTGTTGCCTCAGCGTTTTCTAAGATGTTCGTTACCGTAAAACCACGAGCCGTCAAAAATTCCGTCGTGACATCATAGTAATTCAGATACGCTTCCATCTGTTGCTTAATTTGCGTCGCTTCATATTGCGTATTTGAAAGGGCGAGCCCCAAAATACCGGCCTTTGTCAATTCGCCAATTTCAGCCACAAGACTTAAGACATGGTCCGAATAGATATCACCGTGATGGACAGCTAAAATTTTGCGTAAAAGTGTACACTGTTCATGAACAATGATGATCGGTTTCGTAATATGCGCGAGGATATCATCAATCTGGCTCTGAATTAATTTTAACCCGCGAGTTCTTATGTCTTCCGGTAGCCCGACGACGACAAGATCTGCCGAACGTGCTTTTTGGCAAATCATCTGCTCCGGATTTCCAGCAACGGCTTCAACGTGGTAATCAAGAAAATCATACAGCGAGCATTCCGCTTCTGTCCGGCGCACCACAGTTTCTGCAACATCCGCACTCCCACCATGCTCACTATCCTGAAAAAATACACATGATAAATGTGTTCCTAAGAGCACCGCCAACTGACCTGCGTACTCAAAGGCATTTTTCTCATAATCTGTATCACCAATAGCAACGAGAATGTTTTTTATCATTACCTCTCACCTTCCGGGTTTTTGTAGATTGATGTGTTATGTTAACTGCGCTTGAATTTATCGCCCCACGTTAAAGCGGGTCCGGACGGGGATAATCAAGTAGATTATCCCCAACCTTACTATGAATGCTCCAACAAAGCCGCACAAGCCTCATCTTCAGTTTCAAAGTTTTTAAAAACGGTGATTAATCTCGCCATCACAATCAGGTTTTTCACATGTTTATTCACATTTATCACCGCTATTTTCCCCCCGCGTGGATGGATATCAGCGTAGATTTTCATCATCGCACCGAGAGCGGAACTGTCCATGCCTGTTACTTCTTGAAAATCAAATACTAATTTCGGCGACCCTGTGAGCCCGGCGAGAGTACTTTCGATAACATCCGTTACCGTTGTAATACCCGGGGCCATAATCCTACCGCTGAGTCTAAAAACAATAACCCCTTCTCTCTCAGACACGGTGATTGCCATATTTTCATCCTCCACGTTGTGCAGTGTGAAGTGAATTCAGTCAATCAAGTTGGCTGAATCAGTTTTCGCTACCTAATTCTGAGACCGCAGCATCTTCCGTGTCATAATGTTCAAAGATACTAACGAGCCGGCTTCGGACAATCAGGTTTTTGATGTTTTTCCCAACGTTGATAACCCCAATCCTTCCACCTTGTCGTTTTGCCGCCACATGCGCACCCATCAGTGTACCCAAACCAGAACTGTCCATCATTGTGACCCGGTTAAAATCTATCAGAATCCGTGGTGCCTCACTGTCATTGATCTGAGCTGTAATAGTTTCTCGTAACTCTGATACAGCAGCACCCATTATTTTCCCCGTGGGTTCCAGAATGGCGACACCATCCTTTTGACGAATTGTCGTTGACATGAATTGTCTCCTTGTTCGATAGCTGCGTCATGAATCAGTACCTGAAAATCTTGATGAAAGTGATATAACCTTTATTCAAGCATCAGCCATCGCGCTATTAAGTGATGTAACAAATTTGAAACTGAGAATCACTTCATCTTATCTCTTAATTTTACAAAGTTTTTTATTATTTGTCAAGATCTTTTTCAGTCTCATTTACTCTCATTTTTTAGAACGCTTGTCGTCAAACAGAGTAATAAAAAAAGTCTGCAAACTCCAAAAAATAGCGGCCAATGAGTCCAGTTGATTTAGTTGACATATTTTACAAATTCTGTTAATATTTAATTACATAGTTTGCAAAGCGATATTACAACGCCAATTAATATGCATGTTTGGAGGAGAAACCGATGAAAAAGTTCATAATCGCAGAAATTTGTGTCATTGTTGCTCTAGGTGGTGGGTTTTGGCTCGGACGAATTACAAGCACTGACAACAGTCACTTGCAATATTACAAAAATGCTGACCAAGCATGGGCTGCAGTTCAAAAAATTGACAGCCCGCCGATCCCGCTAGATGAATCGGATCAAAGCCGCATCCTCAAAGCGCGTGCTGGATACCGCGCAGTTTTTGAGAAATACCCAGACAGCCTCTGGGCAGACGATGCCATGTATCAACTCGCCTCACGTTTCACACGAACGGATGAGGAAGCATTCGCTTTGTTGCGGCGGCTAATCAATGATTACCCAGACAGCGAGTGGACAGATGATTCAATGTACGCCATCGCTGTTGCTTACTATAGAATTGCAGAAGAACTAAAAAAGACAGACACCCTTGAGTCAATTGATGCATACTACGACAAGGCACTCGCCCTTTTCAATCAGTTAATCACCATCTTCCCCGGCAGCATATTCGAAGAACAGGCACATTTTAATACCGCGATGTGTTACTACGGGAAGGGTGATTTCAACACCGCCCTTGCTCAATTTGGAAATCTGAGCCAAGATTTGAGAAATAGCTCACTCTTTTATCAGATTTTGTACGTCACCGGCGAAATTTATTTCAAAATGCAGGACTATGAGAAGGCACGCACTGAATTTACTAACATCGTAGATTCCGGTGATCCGGACTTCGGACCGCTTGCCAGCTTTGGTATCCCACAAACCTACCTTGCCGAAGGGAAATATGAAGAAGCAATCGCCGGATACCAAAAAGTCATAGCTCTCTATCCAGATGCACAGGTCGGACAAGATGCACACTTCTACATCGGCTGGGCGTATGAAAAACTAGAAAAGTATGATAAAGCAATCGCACAGTTGGAGGAAGCTATCGACCGATATCCGCGAAACGAGAACGCTGCCAACTCCCAGATTTACATTGGACAAATTGCATACGCTAGTCAAGATATGCCCAGCGCGATTAGTGCTTATCAAAAAGTTGCCGATAACAGGATGTACAATTACGACAGCCGGCGACAAGCACAGTACTGGGTAGGGAAAATCTATGAGGAAATCGGCGATATAGCTCAAGCCGTCGTTTCCTACCGGAAATTAGTCGACAATTTCCAAGAACCGCATAGAGAGACATCGCACCCTTCAAATAGTATAGATGATACTTATATACAGAATCTAAAAAGCGAACGACTCTAACGCTTGACCCAAGTCGGCAATAATATCCTCGGCATCCTCTAAGCCAATTGACATTCTGACTAAACCGTCCGAAATCCCGGTTTTTTCTCGAATGTCGTGCGGCACTTGTGAGTGTGTAGTGGAGGCAGGATGGCAAACTAACGTTCGTACATCCCCTAAACTGACTGCCAGCGAGCAGAGCTGAAGCTGGTTCACAAACTGCTCACCTGTCTCCTTACCCCCCAAACGTCCGGCTTTAAGTTCAAACGTTATAATGCCACCGAACCCACTCATCTGCTGCCTTGCAAGCTCATGTTGCGGATGACTTTGCAAACCAGGATAGCGAACCCAGGCAACACAAGGATGACCTTCAAGAAACACCGCAACGCGCACCGCATTTTCACAGTGCCGAACCCAACGAAGCGGCAAGGTTGGAATACCCAACAGCGTTAACCACGCGTTGAAAGGGCTAATGACTGCCCCAAAATTGCGCAAAATGTTTTTGTTGGCAAGCCCAATGAACTCCTTCTCTCCAACAATCGCACCCGCTATGACAGTGCCGTTCCCGCTCAGGTACTTCGTCATGCTATGAACGACTACATCAATACCTAACGTAATCGGTTGCTGCCCGCAAGGTGTCGCGAACGTATTATCGATAATTGAGGTTAAACCGTGTCTTTTTGCTATCCCGGCACAAGAACCGAGGTCTACAATTTTCAGTAAAGGATTTGTCGGACTTTCAAGGTAAAGAACTTTTGTATCAGGCCGAATTGCTTTTTCGATTTTATCCGTATCTGTTGCATCCACAAAGGTTGTCTCAATACCTAGTTGCCGGAGGTCTTGGGCTAGCAGGCGGTGTGTCGCAGAATAGAGCGTCTCCATGGCCACTACGTGCCCGCCGCTTCGGAGTGCAGTGAGTAACGCTGTACTAACTGCACCCATGCCAGACGCGGTTGCAAGGGCGGCTCCGCCTTCTTCCATAACAGCGAGTTTCTGTTCTAAGGCACACTGTGTTGGATTACCCCAGCGCGTGTAGACATAGCCACTTTCTTCATTGATAAACGCTGCGGCACACTCCTCTGCCGTTGTGAACCGAAACGTGCTATTCTGATAGATAGAAGGCAGTAACGGAATCCCACTCTTTTCTGAGGAGGAAGGCGGTTGTTCTCCAGCATGGATAGCACGGGTAGCTGTTCCTAATTTTTTCACCAATACCACTCCCTCTCTATTTTTAATTTCTCAACCGGATAGCCTTCAAGCTCTAACAATTGACATTTGCGCCATACGCCACTGTTATAACCACTTAATCTGCCGTTACTTCCGATGACCCGATGGCACGGAATGATAATGTTTAGCAGATTTCCAGCAACCGTATTGCCTATCGAACGTGCCGCGTTCGGCCTCCCAATCTGATTCGCAATCCATTTGTACGTCCGCACCTCACCATAAGGAATCTGACGAACTGTGTTCCAGACGGCATGCTGGAACTCTGTGCTGCCATCTAAACTTATCGATAATTCGGAAAAGTCGACAATTTCTCCTGTAAAATAGCGCGTGAGTGCGTCAAACGCCATGCCTAAAACCGGATCCGTCGGAATCGTGAAATACTTAGGCCGAGGGACATCGTCAAAACTAGACTCTATAATACAATCTCCTAAGCGAGCAATCTGTAAAAAGCCTATAGGAGAGAAAAAGTAAAATTGGACGATGTTACGAAAATCTAATGATTCCGTTGAATCCAGACAATCCGCATTCTGAGAGGAATCCTTTCTGAATTGACTTTTTAATTCTTCTTGTTTCATTTTTTTTCTTGACCTCCACTACGGAGTAAAGTATGCTATATAGCAAACCATGGCTACATTTAAAACACCAGACCAGCTCTATAGAGAGCTCGGGAAGCTGTTTGAACGCATTGCCACAGAACCGGAAGTCCAAGAATCCCTGAAGTCTTTACGGCTGTGCGTTCGATTTAACTACTCTGAGCCGGACGCGACGATGACATTGAACGCGAAGGATGGCGAATACTCCATCATCTGCGGTGATTGCGATAACACCCCCGACGTTGAATTAACAATGACCGGCGAGGTCGCTTACCGATTCTGGACCGGCGAACTCAATGTGATAGAAGCAATTACCAAGCGAGATATCGAGGTTATTGGTTCGCTTGGTAAAATCATGCGTCTAACTCCGGTTCTTAAGACTGCTATACGTTATTTTCGTATAGGGCAGTAACCTCACATCCTCAGGCAATGACACCTGACATTAAAATCTCATTGGCAGTTATACGATTTCACTATTCTAATGACGAGCCGGGGCAGTGCCACTTGCAATTTTTTAGGTGAAACGTTATAATGATTGTGCCTAGATAAGTTCGCTGTCGATACATCGCTGCTTCAGTTCCATTAGGAGGTTACTATGGTAGACAAGTTATCCGAAACAGTTGAACCTTACGTTACACAATTGCGTGAAGAAGGTTGGTGCATCTTAGAGAATGTTATACCTGCCGATGTAGTTGATGAAGTTCGCGAAGAGGTCGAGACCTCAGAGCTGGACTACAATCAATTTACAAAAGAGAACGGCAGATGGACGCGCAATGTTGTCTGTTTTGTGCCACGTTTTGCACAATATTTAGCCGATGAACGACTATTAACGGTGATTCGCACATTATTAGGGCCCCAAGTTCGCATCTCACAAACGGAATATAAGATTCGACCTCCGCATTATGAATTAGTGCGCGCCTACCACTCTGATTTCCCGTACGACCTGAACCAAAAATGGCACATTCCTCAGCCGTTCCCTCGTGCTGTTATTGGCATCACTACCCTCTGGATGCTATCCAAATTCACTACAGAGAACGGCGGCACTTGGATTGTTCCCAAAACCCATGTAGACCTCAGAAATCCACGCGGCAAAGCCGATAACATCGGAGATCGGAACCCTATTCTGGGTGAAATCCAAGCCACCGGTGAAACTGGCAGTGTACTCATCATGGACAGCCGAATCTGGCATTCCAACGCGGAGAACCCAAGTGATAGCAAACGCACAGCTGTCGTGGTGAGGTATGCACCGTGGTGGTTGAATTTAGAACTGTTCGGCGTTAATACCGCAACGATCCCCGGCGACATTTTTGACACCTTCCCAGAAAATGTCAAACGACTTTATGAACACCGCGCCGAAAACAGAGAACCCACGCTCTGGATATAGCACAAAACAAAGGAGGACCTCTCATGTCAACAACACTTGTACACATTGGTGTCCGAACCACTGATCTGGAAAAAAGCATCCATTTCTGGCGGGATGCGCTCGGCTTAACCGTCTTCTCAACCATGAACGGGTGTTACGATCTCACGGATGGCTATCACAACTTCAGAGTTTTTCAACACCGTGGACCAGAACGGCCCAAACACGTCGGCGGTATGCTCGACTATCTGCACATCGGAGTCCGTGTCCCTAATTTGCGCGAAGCCGCAAAACGGTGTGAAGAACTCGGCTTCACAATCACTTGGGAAGGTTTAGACGGGAGTAAACCTTACGACCCGAATTCCAACCAGCTTCCTTCACAAGCCTTTAAAGTCGAAGACCCCGACGGAATTGTCGTTGATATTACGCAACGAGACGATCAGTGGCCAGGGGTTGAACTCCAAAGCCGGCACTAAAAACACGCAATTCGCAGCGCCCGTGGTGGCGGGAAAAGGGAATCCCAGTAGGTGGCGAGTAAAAGGTAGTAGTGCGTCACCTTCAGATGACGCAACACTACCTATCTCGCCACTTTGCTATCCTTCAGAATAAAAAAGAAAACCGGACCCCATCAGTGGAGTTACTACCTTGAACTCCGCCTATATCCACGAAATCACTCATCACCTCCACCTAACAGCCCTAACCGGAAGAGATAATAGACTAACGTGAGCAGACTTGTCACTGCCGCAGCGAGATAAGTTAAGAACGCAGCATTCAGAACCTTACTTGCGTGACGATTTTCTTCTGGCGTGAGCATGCCCGCTTCATCCATCGCAACTTTAGCGCGCCGACTCGCATCCCATTCAACCGGAAGCGTTATCAGTGAAAATACCACCCCTACTGTGAACAGTGCCACACCCAACAATAGAAACGGTTGAATAAAAAGTCCAACCATAATCAGGATATAGGAAAACATTGAACTGAAATTAGTCGCTGGCACAAGCGCGGTACGCAGACTGAGCATGGAGTAACCGTGTGCATCCTGCATGGCGTGCCCAGCTTCATGACAGGCCACTCCTATTGCTGATAGAGACTGGCTTGAATACACATCATCCGATAGACGAAGGGCTTTCTGTGACGGATCATAGTGGTCGCTTAGCCAGCCACTTGAACGTTCAATTCTCACACCGCTGATCCCGTGTCTATGCAACATCTGTGCTGCTGCTTGCGCACCCGTCATACCGCTCCGAGAACCGACTTGTGAATATTTTGAGAATGTTGACCTTGTGCGCCATGTTGCATAGAGAGACAGGGCAAACCCGGGAGCAATAATGATAAAATAGAGCGGATCAAAGAAAAACATGATATACACCTCCAATTTTAGATTCCTGTGGTGGCAGGGAAAGGTATCCTAGTGGGTGACGAGTAAAAGGTTATCTTCTCTCATGGACAGAGAAAGAATACCTATCTCGCCACTTTGCTATCCTTCAGGATAGAAAAAGAAAACCGGACCCCGCAATTTGTCTTTTGTTTGTTAAAAGCGTGTAGATCTAATTAGTTTAAAAAATTATACATGATATCCTTGAGAAATTCAAATTATTTTTGTAATTTGCCAGAAGTAAGACTAAATGAGTTGAATCTCTCTTGCTTTGTCGGAGTGAACTTTGTAAGCACTGCTTACATTTTAGACAAACGAAAAAACCGAAGCATAGAAAAACGGATAATAGCGGAAAGGGGTGAGAGCTCATTCTTTCTCCTTGGTTCTGTGACATTGATGCTTTTCAAGCAACGTTGTCAACCAGTTTGCCGTTTCTCGCCTCAACACGGCAGAGCTATACGGGTGAAAAACTTTGGCAAAGTCCAGTTCTCGAATCGTGAGAACAACCACATCACTATAAATCCGCAACTCAAGCGAAAATAGACCCGTCCTATTGACACACTAAAAAATGCTTGGAACTTCACTTAGAAATATGATACAATGATTCTCAGTCAACACGGAACTACAGTACTCACTTACCCCTTTTTTTTTCTGAGAGTCGTCTGTGTGTGATATTATTAGGGTTGTGTATGAGAAAAGGTGGCAGGAGAGGTATTCTTTATCTCTCCTTCAAGGAGAGATAAGATAACCTTTTATTTATAGATGGCGGGGATAAGGTATTCTTTGTCTCTCCTGCAAGGAGAGAGGAGTTCGGCGGGTGGGAGCCACCTGCCACCCACTGGGCGGAGCAACCTTTTCTGTTTCGACTTCTCTCGTTTTACCGAAAGCGGCAAACGCGACGCGAGCGCATTGAGGCGACACGTTTGCGAGACACTGATGGCTATCAGCACAGAGAGCAAGTGACGCAACGCCGGTTTTTTGATAGCAATAGACTTGAAGATGTCTTGAAAACGGGTTATCATAGATGTTGGATTTACCCGGTTCGGGTATCTCTAACCCACGGCTTTTCTCACACGTTTACAAACAAAAACCTTTCACCACAAACCTTCAAAAAAAAAGGGTAAATGAGGCAGAAAAATACCTTGTATTCTTCCCGTCTTTGTGATATTATTTAAAAAGAGGCCTTGTCAACCGTTTTAGGGATATATCCGTTACATAAATTGCATAATTAGAATACAGAGATAATAGTATACTGAAGCTGCCTAACGCACATCTGCTCGTTTAAATTATATCCCTAATCCAGAAAGGAATAAAACCATGTTCGCCAAAATCAACCGCATGCTCTTAAAATTTTTGACCTTGATGCTCCTCTTCAGTCCTTATGGCTGTTATATTGACACCAACGATTCTGATGATAACGAACCGCCCGCCGTGCCGCGCGGGGTTAGAACCATCACAGGCGATGAACAAGTTCACATCGAATGGTACCCCAACGCCGAACACGACCTCGCAGGATACAGAATCTGGCGCAGCGTTGATGGCCTCAATTTTGACGAATTACTCACCGAAACCTCCGCCGGAACAATACGCTACACCGATACCGGTGTCCGTAACGGTTATACCTACTACTACGCCGTTTCTGCTTTCGACTTTGAAGACAACGAAAGCGGACTCAGTCCCGAAGACGCATGGGATACACCCCGGCCTGAAGGGCGAAACATTACCCTTAACAATTACCAACTTTCTCCGGACCGAAGCGGCTTTGATTTCTCACAACCCGAAAAGGGCAGCATTCCATGGGACGCGCCCGAAACAGATGTCTATTTAGGATTCGATACCGATGTTAACGTTACATATCTCTATTCTGATAACGATACGTTGATGCAGGACCTCGGATATCACGAACATTTTGACGACGTTGATGTCGTACCTGAAATCGGGTACATAACCCTATTTGTAGAGTTAATTGAAGGACATATTTACGCACTCTATACACCTGATGGAAACTTCGCCAAAATTCGAGTCCGACGACTTTCTGAGGATGATCTCGTTTTTGACTGGGCATACCAACTCGAACAGGATAATGTACAATTAGCACCCGCACTACAGAAACCTTAATCGATAGATTAGAAAGTTAAAATTTACTTCATGGTGAGGACGGCGCCTCGCCATGAAGCGACATTAAAAAGGAAGAACTATGAAAAAACTCGAACGCGTTTTTTTGCTATCCGTAATACTCCTCACCGTATCTACAGTAGCGCTTGCAGCAACCGCAAATAATGACGCTAACGCCCGTATTGACGACAAGAAACCTCAACAGGCACAACCGCTCGTCCCCGGTTATACTACTGATAAACCGCAAAGTGAGTCGACGACGTACCCGCTCTTTCGGACGCATGCACAGCGGTTTTATCCAGAATTGGACATCCAAAAAGCGACTCGGTTATCAATGTTCATGCCCGGCTTAGGACAAGCGTACGCCGGCAACTACAGCAAAGCCACCCTTTTTCTTGCATCGGAATTGGGAGCCTTCGCACTCGCAGGCTATAACATCGCTCGCGCACTGCATTACAACGCCCAGGACGGTTTCGAAACAGGATTCCAAGATTCGCGAATCGGTGAATTCTTAACCGCCGACCAGGCACGCGTGCGTATGAGGGACCACACCCTCTTTGGGGGGCTTTTTCTCCTCACCGGCATCGGCATCCATGTATGGAATATCCTCGACGCACCCAAAACAGCAGATGCATATAATAATCGAAGATTTTCCCTGCAAATGCTACAAACAGAGAGTGGGATACGTTCAATTATTTTTACGCAACGATTCTAATCGCACTTTTTCTTTACACGTGTAGTCGAAACACGCAGATTGGAGACTGTTAAAGATGCCTTATCCTAAGCAATTAACACGGATTTTTTACGGCTTAATCGCCGCAAACCTAATTGTGACTATTGGCGCGCTCGCACAGCAAAAAACCGGAACACGCGATGATGTTTTGACCAGTCTCGTTCAAACTGAAAACATCTCACCTGCACCCTTTCAGGTAGGCGAAAAATTCACTTACAAAGTCAAAATCCGCAGACTACCCGCAGGAAAACGCACCGACCTGGTCGTCAAAAAAACACAATTGAACGGGAAAAACGTCTATCATATCCGATCCGAGGCAAAAACCCATTCTATTTTTAGACTTTACCACTTCCGCAATCAGCAGGAGACTTTTTTACAACGCAGCACACCGCTAACCGATATGGAAAAAGAGAGCACATCATCCACACAAAAATGCAGCCGACTCCCCGGGCTCTCGCCAGTCCGATTCCAGAACCGGATCGAAGACCGGAAATATCGCGCAACCGTCACAGCAAATTTCGGCATAGACGACGCTATCGAATATCAGAAAACTTCGCGGTTAAATCCAAAATCACCACAAAAACGCGAAACAAAAGTACTCTCCATGCCCAACGGAACACAAGATGAACTCTCTATGCTCTATTTTCTACGCAGCAAAAAACTCGCTATTGGGAAAACCTATTTTTTCCCGCTCTTGGCTCAGGGAAAGATCGTCAAGGTTAACATCACCGTCCAACGTAGAGAATCTCTCAAAACAAAGGTATTAGGGACGGTTAAAACCCTCGTACTGCACGCCTCAAACGGGTCACAACTCTGGTTGACAGACGACACACGACGCATACCTGTCAAAATTGAAGCGCAAAGCAAGATTGGAAAAATGGTAGCCAATCTAGAAAAGGTAGAATTTGCAAAATAGACATCAGCAAAACTAACGAATAAATTGAAACCCAAAATAGCAACACTAAACCACAAACTAGGTATTCTTTATCTCTTCTTTCAGGAGAGATAAGTGGCGAGATAGGTATCTTTCTCTGTCCATGAGAGAAGATTACCTTTTACCTGCCACCCACTGGGTTGAAACAGATCGGATAAGGGAAATTTTGTGATAGAACTTTTACGCCATACCCAGAATTATCAAAAACTGAGCACTGCCCTCAAACACAGGGAAGAACTTACATGGCTCCGAGGCTTGCCCAATGCATCCACGGCATATCTCTTAGCAGTGCTCATTGACGACTTTCCTAATAAATCATTCCTAATTGTACTCCCATCACAACAAGAAGCAGAACAAGTGCACGCGGAAATCCAGACTTATTGGACGTATAGTCTTCCTAATTCTGATGCCATGGATACTAGCACGCAAACACAAAAACCTCTGCCTGCACACCCACACATGACACTTTTTCCCGGATGGCAATCACAACTTTTTGATGGCATCCCGCCATCCAAAAATACGGCTGTCCAGCGGATGCAAACGCTGCAAACGTTGCTGCAAGCACGCGAACGCAGCGTGGTTGTAACGAACGCCCGAACGTTAACTTACAAACTGCCACCCCGTTCAACATTGGCAACCGCTTTCTGCGAACTTCAACTCGGTGATGAAGCAGAACCAGACGATGTCATTGAAATGCTCCTCTGCGGCGGTTATCAACAGGTCGAATTGGTAGAGGTCAAAGGCGAATTCGCTTTCCGCGGGGACATCCTCGATGTCTATCCCTCCACTCTTGATACACCCGTCCGAATCGAATTTTTCGGCGATGAAGTTGAGGCCATCCGCGCCTTTGAACCCATGTCGCAGCGCTCAACTGAACAACTTGATGCCGTTACACTCCCACCGATGCGCGAAATTCTCGCACGTCACATCTCTCTCGAACACTGGCACTTGCAAACAGACCAAATCATCCAAGAATATGCAACGCCGCAATTGATACACCGTATTAATGAACTCACACAACACTTAAAGGAAGCTACTTGCGAGCCGACAATAAGACGCACACACACAACCGACAACTTTACAGCAGCACCCCCGATGTTCGATTGGATAGAGGCGTTCTTGCCGCTCCTCTATCCCAAAACTGAAGCACTCATCGACTATCTCCCCGATGACACTTGTGTTGTACTGATAGAACCACACTGGCAAAAACGTGAAGCAGCCCAAATGCTCGAGCAGATGCACGAACTGTTTCAGAAAAATTTGGCAGAATCAAAACTCATGGTGCCACCAGATAAAATGTTCGTTCCATTTGAGGAGCTCCAGACGCAATTAAAGCAATATCCGCTCCTCTGTGCATCCTTGGCACCCCCACGCGACATCTCAGCCTCAGAAAAGACACAGCTACACTTTGATATGAAACCGTTGGGACTGCCACGAGGCAGCTACCAGATGGTTATCGACCACATCAAAACCTGGACAGACGAAGGATATCAGGTTTATGTATTCTGTGAAACGCCACAGCAGGCGAAGCGCGTCTCAGAAATTTTAGCCGAACGAGAAGCCGACTCAGAAATCAGCGAACACGCTATCCACGCTAACCACACGGACTTCACAGCCAGCAATCCTTATCGTCTTAATCGACTTTTCGTCACAGTCGGAACAATTACGGAAGGCTTCCTTAATGAATCGCTAAACATCGTTGTCATCTCCGAAGAAGAGATATTCGGCAATCGGCATCAACGGCGAATACGGCCGAAACGACCCAAGGACGGCACACCGGTTCTCAGCCTAATTGACTTGAAGATAGGAGACCATGTCGTGCATGTCTCGCACGGCATCGCGGTTTATGGAGGCATCCAGCGCTTGGATTTTAACGGAAAATTACAAGATTTCCTAGTCCTCAAATATAGCAATGACGATGTCCTCTATGTGCCTAATTATCAAGTCGAGCTGGTTCAAAAATATATCAGCAGCAACGATGAAACTTACAAACCGCGGCTAGACCGACTAGGCGGACCCGCATGGCGCAACCGAAAAAACAGAGTAAAAGCATCAATCGAAAAAATGGCCGATGAACTCCTCGAACTTTACGCCGCACGCCAAGCCCGAAAAGGTTATAGCTTCCCAGACGAAGTACCCTGGCAGACTGAATTTGAGGCCCTGTTTCCTTATCAAGAAACCGATGATCAGTTCCAAGCAATTGAAGATGTTAAAGCCGACATGGAGGCAGAACAGCCCATGGACCGGCTCATCTGTGGCGATGTCGGATACGGTAAAACTGAAGTCGCCTTGCGCGCAGCCTTTAAAGCCGTCATGGCCGAAAGGCAGGTCGCCGTACTCGTTCCAACAACCATTCTCGCACTCCAGCACTACGACACCTTTGAGAAACGGTTCAAGCCCTTTCCTGTTCACGTCGAAATGTTGAACCGTTTCCGAACGCCAAAGCAGATAAAGCAGGTCAAAGCAGGACTCGCAGATGGCACGGTCGATATTGTTATCGGAACGCACAGCCTCCTCGCCAAAACCGTCGAATTTAGCAACCTTGGCCTCTTAATTGTTGACGAAGAACACCGATTCGGCGTGAGACATAAAGAGAAAATTAAGAAATTTAAAGAGACAATTGACGTACTCACGTTGACCGCAACACCAATTCCGCGCACTTTGCACATGTCGCTCGTCGGAATCCGAGATTTCAGCGTTATCAACACACCACCCGCCAATCGACTGCCGATTCAAACCTACGTGATGCCGTACAACACGGATGTCATCCGAACCGCAATCCTCCAAGAATTAAGTCGCAGCGGTCAGGTCTTCTTTGTACATAATCGCGTCCGGAGCATCCAGAGCATTGCCAAAAGGTTGGAGCAATTGGTCCCAGAGGCACGCATCGCCGTCGCACATGGACAAATGCCCGAACGTGAACTCGAAACGATTATGCTTGAGTTTGTTCGCCACAAGCACGACATACTTGTTTGTACCATGATTATTGAATCCGGACTCGATATCTCGAACGTAAACACTATCCTGATTAACCGGGCTGATGCACTCGGGTTAGCCCAACTCTATCAACTTCGCGGGCGCGTCGGACGCGCCGAGGCACAGGCGTACGGTTATATGTTCTATCCAGAGAACCAAGTAATTACCGAAGGCGCGCAGAAAAGACTCCGCGTCATTGAAGAATTTACCGACCTCGGCTCCGGTTTTAAAATCGCACTCCGAGACCTAGAAATCCGTGGAACAGGCAATATCCTCGGCGCAGAACAGCACGGACACATCGTTACAATCGGCTATGAACTTTACTGCAAACTCCTTGAAGAAGCCGTTCAGAAGTTGAAAGGCGAAACGGTCGAGGAGAATATTGAAACGCGCATCAACCTACCTATTGAAGCTTACTTGCCAGACGACTACGTACCAGATAGCCGCCAAAAGGTGGCGGTTTACCGAAAAATTGCCGCCTTAAAAAACGAAGAAGCCTTACAAGAACTTCGCGCTGAACTAAACGATCGATACGGTGCTATTCCTGAACCCGCTCAGATGCTTCTCGCTGTCGCCAGTCTCAAGCAGCTTTGTCAAAAACTCAGCATTACCGCAATCGTGGCGGGGAAAGCACAGATAAAAGTCACTTTTGACGAGCACAAACCACGAATTAACATCGAACGGCTACTTGAGGACATCCGCAAAGATGATAAACTTCGGCTCCTTCCGCCAGCACAACTTATGATTCGCATGCCGAACGGAACAACCGGAGAGAAAATGCTTACTGAATTACAACAAACCCTAACACAGTTTGTTAAAACATAGCAAGCTTGTAGAAGCGCAATTCATTCTCTGCCTCTCCACGCTTGCATCTTTAAACCATCGGAGCACTGTGAAAAGCACAGAGTCTTTCTCATAGCTCTCCATTTCTGATTACCACAGCAGCCTAAATCGGCTCTGACGAGATTTGTATAGGTATTATGAAAGCAGCAGCCTTTTATAATGCTTCAGGAGACAAAAATATGTAGCCGCGAGCTGATGCTCGCGATTCTTAATCGGAGATTCGCAGGAAAAGGTATTGACCTAAAGGTTAATTAATACCTTACCTGCGAACTTGAACCACAAAAAAGGAACTATGAATATGAAAAAAACGATTACTATTTTGAGCATCGTCGCCATAACTTGCCTGTTGACATGGCGATTTGTTCAGTCCGATAGCCATGTTGGAATTGGGCCGGTGGAAGCCACAGAAGAGCATTCTGCAAACCAGACATCTACAGACGATGAGAATCTACAGATTGTGGCTGAATTTAAATGGAACGGCCAACGTCATCAAATTTCTCTCGCAGACTTGAACGCCGCAATAGCAGAACTGCCGGTTTACCGCCAGCAAAACTATGAAAACCGGGCGGACAAAGCCGAATACTTAGAAGAACTGATAGAGGAACGCCTCAAAATCCTACGTGCTACTGACGAAGGGTTTGATAAACTACCAGAACACCTCAAAAAGTTAGATGACTATACCCATCAACTCATGTTGGAAAAACTGACCGAAATTGAAGTAGACCAGAAAATCGTCTACACCGATGACGAACTCATGGCACACTATGAGGAAAACATAAGCGAGTACATTGAAGACGCTAAAGTCCGAGCAACCTGCATCAGCCTCGACGATGAAGACCTGGCCAACGAAACGTTAGATGCAATTATAGCAGGCAAAGACATCGTAGAAATGGCAAATGAACTCTTTCAGGCAGGCAAATTAGCCAACGGCCCCGGAACCAATCGCGATGAACCCGGGAACACATATCTCTTTACAAAGGCAGTCTCTCCACGCTGGGAGGAATTCATCAACGCCACATTCGCCCAAGAAATTGGCGAAATCACCGATACCGTCTTTGAGACCGAGGTCAACGAGCAAACATTCTATCTTATTTTCAGAAAAGAGGAACACCACCCCGAACGCCAGATGGAATTCGACGAGGTTAAAGACGATATCATACGCGACATCGAACGCAACAAGAAGCAGCTGCGCATAAACGAGTGGTTAGAAGAAATTTATGAACGCGGGAAACTGAAGACCTACCCTGAGAATATTCCTACTCCCTCAGAACCAGCGGAAGAGGAAAATCAAACTCAAGAGCATCCCTCAGATACCAAACAAGGAGAAAACGAGAATTGAAAACTTTAATCACAACGTTAACACACGCACGTGCCGCCCAGAACAGCCTCGCATATCTGAGCCTATTCGCGATTATTGTGACACTACCCCTATTCTATGCATGCGGCGACAAAGCCATCGGAGCAGACGGAACTGTCATTGCTGAATTTGAATGGAACGGGAAGCACAAAATCACACTCGAAGAGATGATGCAGGAAATTAGTGAGCTCCCTGAATACAAACAACGCAAATATCAGGACAAAGAGGGACTCGAAACCTACATGCTCCTCATGGCAGAGAGCCGGCTCATCCTCAACCTCGCACGCGATATGCAACTCCAAGAAGATCCCGAAATCCTCAAAAAGGTTCAGGACTATCTTCATGAGCTAATGGTAAAGAAAATTACCACCCAGGAAGTTGATGACAAACTCTCTTTGAGTGAAGCGGATTATATCAGCTATTACGAGGCACATAAGCAAGACTACATCCGTCCAGCACAAGTCCGACTCCTATGTATCACCCTGCTCAACAAGGAGCGCGCTGAGGAAGTCTTCGCGGAAATCAACGCAGGCAAAGACATCGCTGAAGCTGCACAGGAACTCTCCGATAGAGGCGAGCTCGTCGGACCAGGCGCAAACCCCGCAGCACCCGGCGATACCGACTACATTGGTAGAAGCGCCTTTCCATCAGGCACAGAACCTTTCTTGGATGCAGCATTCTCCGCTGAAATCGGAACATTCCACGACAAGATAGTTGAAGTTGACGTGCAAGGACAGAAATACTACATGATCTTCCGAAAAGACGAAGCACGCGATGAATACCAAAAACCTTTTGAGGAAGAAGATGTACGCAAAAATGTCGTCCGAAAGGCTGAACGCGAAAAACGACAAGCACTCATGAAAGAGTGGATCGCCAGCCTCAGGGAACGCGCTGAAGTCATCACATACATTGACCGCATCCCTGAAGCACAAAACGAAGAAGCACCTGCCGAAACCGAACCTGAGGCACAACCCGAACAAACGCCTGAGGCACAACCCGAACAAACGCCTGAGGACAATCAACCTGAATAACCAATTTTGATTACCACAGCAGCCTAAATCGGCTCTGACGAGATTTGTATAGGTATTATGAAAGCAGCAGCCTTTTATAGTACTTCAGGAGACAAAAAGTTGTAAAGTGTCTAAAGTTACTACACAAGACTTTAGACACTTTACAGCCCTTTAAACTTGAAGGAACCACGTTATGCTATGCCTAATGCGTCTCCGACGAGATTTACACTGTCATTAACAAAGCATAAAGCGTGATGGTACGGAGATATACAAAACACCATGAAATGCAAAATCGGGGCTTATCTCTTGCTAACTCTGATGTTTATCAGCACGGGGACAGCACGCACTTTTGACACCATCATCGCCTACGTCAACGATGATGTCATTACACAACGCGAACTTGATACCTTAGTCAAACAACGCGCCATGGAACTCCAACAGATGTACCGTTTCACTGAACGAGAGGCACTTCAGGAAGCCGAGCGGCAACGCCCAGAACTCCTTGATAGGCTCATCCGCCAAATGCTCCTCCTTGAAGCAGCACTCACCTTGAAAGTCAACGTGACATCTGTAGAAGTTGAACAATACATCCAAGACTTTAAAAAGAGATACCAGATTAAGACAGATGAGGAACTTCAAAAACAGTTGAATCGCGAAGGACTCACCCTCATCGGGTTTCGGGAACAGACAGAACGCAACCTCAAAGCAGAGAAGTTAGTCATGGGCAGAATTATACCACGACTCCAGATTCGCGACAGTGAAGTCCAAAAATTTTTTGAAGAGAATCGGGACCAACTCCCAACTAAATCAGATAAGGTCCGATTCCGGCACATCTTTGTCGCTTTCAAACCGACGCAGACGGAACGTGACACCGCACTGCATAAAATTCACACCGCACGAAACGACATCGAAAAAGAACCAGCGCAGTTTGAACGCATCGCACGGCAAGAAATCGACGACTCCAACAACTCTCAAGTCGGCATACTCATAGAAGCTAGCCCCGAAGAGCTCAAAGAGTTCCCCGAAAACTTTCAAAATGCGCTAACCAATCTCAACGCTGGTGAATTTAGTGAACCCATCCAAGGAAACGAAGGGCTCTATCTCTTCAAAGTAGAAACAAAAACTGACACGCTCATCGCGTTTCGCTATCTCATCGTTCCGATTAAGTTGACTGAAGAAGCGAAACTTGAAGCACGGCTGCACGCCGCCAAAATTTTTACAAAATTGGAGGAAGGACAACACTTCAACACCCTCGCCGCTGAACATTCCGACGATACGGAAACACGCGAAGACGGCGGCGACCTTGGCGTCCGCTCCCTGATTGAAATCAATCCAAAAACACGCAGAATCGTTGAAGCCCTCGAAGAAGGGACTTACAGTCAACCTTTTGAAACCGATTCCGGAATCCACATTTTTAAACTAGATGAACGAAATACACCCGAACTGAGCGAGGCCGAGAAAAAGCAGATTATCTCTATACTCCGCCAGCAGCGCTTTCAGGAAGAATGGGATGCATATACCGATAGCCTCCTCGAAAACGCTTACGTCAAAATAAAACCGTAGAAGCAATCTCCAACTCGCTACGCCTTTTCCACAATGAAAAAATACACACCTTTTTTTCATCCTGTTTCTCCTCAGGAGGGGGACGCACTTTGAACTTTCAAGACGCGCCGGCAAGCGGCGAACGAAAACCTAAATTTTGGGACACTTGCGCAGCTGCCATAATCGCACTACTCGCAATCCCGTACCTCCACTCTCCGGCAGCACCCGCGCATCCCGCTCTTAACGCACGGCTCATCGCTCAAACACCCCCGCCGGAACAGACAGAGACACCCACTGAGCCCCAAGAAGAAACAGACGAAAAAGAAAATGCCCCTACATTCAATCCAGAGCAGGAGACACCTGACTCCGGGTTTGTCATCGGCGACGGAGACGAGATGGTGATGCACGAGAATCTCGTACAAATCCATGGAAACGCTCTCGTCAAATTTGGGGATATCACTTTGCGGGCAGACCACGTCTGGGCCGATTTCACCGAAAACGTCAATTTAATCCGCGCATCCGGGAACGTACATCTCATCACCGGCGACGAGGAGACATTCTCTGATGAACTCGTCTTTAACCTCGAAACCAAAAAGGGCATCGCACGAAACGGCTTTACCTACAGCGACCCCTGGTACTTCGGCGGGAGTGAAATCTTTAAAATTGAAGATAAGACATCTTACGTCCGAAGTGCTAGCTTGACAACCTGTTCCCTCAAATATCCACACTACTATTTTAGCGTCTCACGCGTTATCATACGAGTCAACGACGAGCTCATCGCCAAAAATATCATACTCCGCATCGGAGGCTTCCCACTCTTCTATTTTCCAGCCATCCGACGCGATCTGCAGAAGGGAAAAATCGCTAAAATTATTGTCAAAGTCGGAACCGATAGCTACCAAGGCCCTTATATCAGTATCATTCAACCTGTCGCACGCAAAAGACGCTACGATGGCGCACTCCTCTACGATAGAAGTGCACGCAGAGGACACGGCTTCGGGCTTGAAACAAAATATCGATTCAATGATACACAATTCCAAGAAATTTATATCCCTATTCCACCCGACCTAACCGCCGCGCAACGCTCAAAATTGGAGGATAAAGCCAAAGAGATACGCGAACGGCTCGAAGGCAAATACAACCGATATTGGCTAAAGCAAATTTTCCTACCTTATGAAATTACGGATGCTGACTTCAAACGCGCGAAAGAGAACGCTGAAGAACTGCATAATCAACTTGTCCAAGAAAACGCAGATTTCGCACAACTCGCACAGCAGCATTCTAGCCACGAAACTCGATACGAAGGGGGCGACTTAGGGTTCATCACATTCGGAGAACTGATTGAGGACACAGAAAAATCAACGCCTGCCTCTAAAAACACAGATAAAAATACCGAAACACCGCAAACCCAATCCGGATCAGAAGACGCAGCACAAACAGACGACGATACGCCGCAATCCGATGATAAACCACCACAAACAGACGACGATGCACCGCAATCCGATGATGAACCACCACAAACAGACGACGATACGCCGCAATCCGATGATGAACCACCACAAACAGACGACGATACGCCGCAATCCGGATCAGAAGACGCAGTGCAGCCCATTGGGACACCCAAACTCGACCCGATTTTAGAAACAGCAGCATTTCAACTAGAGGAAGGCCAAATCAGTCAGGTTTTAAAGACTGAATCCGCTTTTCACATCCTCAAAATCGAACGGGCCCTTGATGTATACGGAGAACGCGAAATACAGGTCCGACGGATTGATATTAACATTGAACCCAGCGACGAAACACGGCAGAAAATACGCGAAACCGCAAATCAAATTTATCAACGTGCACACGAAGGCGAACCCTTGGAAAAACTTGCCGAAGAATTCGACGAAGCCGCTTTATCAGAAATCAACCAAGGCAAAGGACTCCCACTCAATCAAATGGAGTCCGGATGGCAATATTCTGTCAGAAGGTTAGAGAAGCCCGGCGAAATCATACAACGCCGGCCAGTTTCCGCACCAGAGGGGTTATACATCTTCCAATTAATTAAAAAAGAAGAGACTCCCTCCTTTGAACAACTCGCTCAAGAATTTGAATTGGAATGGGAAACCTTCCAACAAGAGGTCATGCGTTCAACCGAAGAAGAGAAACAGGAAAACGCAGAAAAAAACCAAACAGCCGCAGCTGCCGAACCTCTACAAGCTAAAAGTATAGCACCGCAACAAAAGAAAAAAACAGAAGAAAAAAACGGAACACCTACACAACTAGACGAGCAGCCGGACGCGGAGAGTGAGAACACAACCCAAGAAGAAGATGAAGAAGATGAAGAAGATGAAGCAGCAGCAGCAGAGCAGGGTGTCTATCGAAAACACGGATTTCGCGGACAGTGGGAAGATCCCCGCATGGTCGCAGCCGAAGCACGCAGTTTGTACACCGGCGAATTCAGTCGTGTCGTAAAAACAAAAAAAGCGATCCGCCTTATTAAGGTCGATCGAAAACGCACTTACCGCGGGGATTTCTACTTCTACGGCAAAGATGCATACTCCTTCGACAGGCAGAACGCAACTCGTATCGGCAGAACATGGATATCCCGATGGGGACACACGCAAGCTATCTATACACCCTGGGATAATCGCCAAGAAGGACGCCGCCCTATCAACTTTACCGGACGCCTCGAATGGCGCGCCCGAAACTACAAAGAAGAACTCCGACTCCCCGGAGAATCCACACTCAAATCGTTTGGACTCCTTAACTACGGCTCCGCATTCACCACATGGTCTACTCAAGATGTCGATGAAAACAATAATCTCAAATTCTCAATGGAAACTATCGGAGATTTCGCAGGACGACTCGAAATCCGACATATCTATGATTTCACCCAACAAGGCACTACATCTTTACAAAAACTCCCACAACTCTCCTTAAACTTTTCACGGATGCGGTTTAGCCAACTGCCTCTCTTTCGAACCATTAACTCCGGGTTAGTCTACCTCTCCGAAAAAGCCCAAAGCGACAAACCTTTTCTCTCACTACTCTCTGTACCAACATTAGATAACACCAGCTTCGATCTGGACATGGAATTCGGAAATTTCTTTAGACAAATCTATAAAGGCAAAAACGAGGAAGAGAGAGATGTCTTCCTGCAGACGCTTGACTTCGGTTTTGACCTGCGCAAACAGGCAACCTTACTCATTACCCCGCTGCGCGAATTGGTAACCAACATCAATCTGAATACAAACTTTATCTGGCACGACCGGGACCAGGACAAAAACAGGAACATTATCCGCGGCGTTTATAGTTTCAACGGCTCCGCCACAAATACACTCTTCCGTGTCTACAATATTAGTTTCATCCCACGGGCACGTAAACTACGGCACGAGATGCAATCATCACTCCGGTTTGATTACCAACCCCCTGTTGATCGGAACGATAATCTCTATCCCTTCGGCCCCAGCACCTATTTCTACGAACGGAAAAGGATCGTCTATAACTTCAACACGAACATCGAAATTAAGACACAGCGCAGCCAATCCCCACATCGTATCTTCCATTTTGACACCCGACTCACTGCCGACTTTACCAAATTCGACCCGCTAAACAGACGCAAATATGAACCGATCGAGAGTGATTTCACTATCATACCGCTCCCCAATCGCAGCCTGAACATGACCGTCCGACTCACCCACGACCCCAATCCACACCCAGAGGACGGTACCATGTTCAAAGTTGTCGGAATCCGTTCCAACATCCGATACACACGACAGAAGTGGAATGTCAGCATCGGAAACTCCTTTAGCAAACGGCACACCGCCATTCGAGCATCACGCTCCATCACCGCCAATGGCAGATACCGATTTAACGAGAACCTCGATTTCGATTTCAACCTCATCTTTTATCCGATCGACAGGGACTTCTACTCACAACGCATTAGTATCAATCGGAACTTACACGATTGGAACTTGCGCGTCTCTTGGAGCCGCATCGGCATTAAACGCGGGCCGCCACCCCATAACAACGTCCGACAAGATTTCACTTTTCAGATTAGCTTAATTCCAGAACCAGCAGTCTCAATGGGCATCGGCTACGATGCCACTACCGAAACATGGGGACTCCGTACCTTACCCGCCGGCGCACCTTACAACGCTTTCGGGGTAGGAAATGCACTCGGACGTTCTTACTTCTAACATTATTAAATTGAAGACTCATAACCTAGAATGGCTCCCACTGGGAGCCTACTTAGGCATAGTCTTTTGAAGTCAAAGCATCAGAAGGCTCCGACGAGATTTGTAAAGGGTTTAACATTGCAGCAGCCTTGTATCGGGCTCCTGTAGACGAAAAGGCGATTTCAAGCAACTGAGCGCGGTTTTATATGAATGGAGAATCTACTACAGCACTGGATACCGGGTTTATTTCGGCGTTTTCCGCACCACAGCTATTCTGCTTTGTGGCGGAACTAAACGCACACAACAGCAAGACATTGCCAGAACACAAAACTATTGGAACGACTTCTTAGTACACAGGAAGGAACAAGGACAACAAATACCGAAACGAGGCTTCAGAGGCGCACATTGCCTTTCAATCCCCCTTTTCTTAAAGAACTTGCTGAACTGGGGTTTGCCAAAGTTTATCTGGAAGCTGCATGAGCCGATTTTGACAAGGATAGGAACATTGAAAGACTATTGCACGCCATAAAAGAGGTAGCAGAAGCACAAAGCGGAATTGGCATCCTTGTTGCATGGACACAACTCAGTTATCAGAATCTTGCTTATCTTCTTCGTGTCAAACATCCATTGCAATTGGATAAAACGTTAGATTCAAAAACAGAAACCGCTCATCAACCTAACCGTAGCGTGGACAGAGACGCTAATATCATTGTCATCGACTTCGTGAACGGAAAAACGGAGAAAATCGGAACAGATTGAAACACTGAAACCGAAGCTGTTTTTTTATGAAACGAAGACACACCGACTGACTCAGGGGCATTCCGATGCCTTAGTCTGCTTCAACATCCACAAGTAGCTCACGTCCATTCAACGGTTGCACCGGACGACTATTGCCCTGCATAATCGTTTCAAATGCCAAAATTTGCGATTCAGACATTTCAATAGGTGTCGTTATTATGAACCATTTGACCCCTTCCGAACACGGCGGAGTCGTTAACGAACCCTCGTAACGATAGGTATGCCTCGTGCTTGGCAACAGTTCGTCGGCATTGACGGTAACACTCTCAATGCTGCGCATCTCGCCCGATACGGATGGCAAATTGCTCCAGATTGAAGCAAACGTCGGATTATCACTTCCACGTTCTATTAACACACCAACCACAGCCAACGTTCCATCCTCACTTTGGTGAACGTAGTGCATCTCCATGTCAAACGCTCTACCGGCTACTGTATGTTCACCGGGGGCGTGGAAGTGGAATTGTTGCAATTCATACCTTGTGCCATCAACCTCAATCCAACTCCCTTCATTGTATGCAACTTGAATAGTATGTCCAGTATTGCGAATGTTCAAAACCGTTGGCTGGTATTTGAAAGTCATCGCTGGAAGTTCAACAGCTATCGGGTTCACCAAATCAATCGGCGATTGGTGTATCCCCACAGCACAAATGGCATACTCCGGATTTAATTGCCCCCAGATGTTTGGACCATTTTCTTCTGTATAACCCCACTCTACTGTGTGGGATTCACTAACTAATTCTTCGTGTATGATATCCATTATAAACTTATATCCATGAACTATAGTAGATTTAGTACGCTATCTTTATCCGTATGCCATTTCAGGATGTTTACCAAGAACACGAAGCAAACGTTCATCTGCACCTTCCAAGACATAGTCAGGCATACGTTTGTTTGTCTACAGGAGCCCCATACAAGGCTGCTGCAATGTTAAACCCTTTCCAAAACTCGCTCTTTAGTATATTTCAGCACAACAACGATGGCTGTAATGAACAACGAAAGCACAAATCTCGTCGGAGCCATTTTAGGTTTTGATTTTAAAAGACTATACCTAGTTAACCTCCGACGAGATTTACATCGGATTTAACAATACATAACCCTTGATGGTACCAAGATATACAAAAAGATGGTACGGAGATATACGAAAAGAAGTGTTTGTTCTTTTGACATATTTCTAATACCTAAAAAAGCGTGTCTCCTGTTAAGATTCTTAAAAGTTTTCCGTTAATAACTCATGTCCTATTAGTATTCTGTGATAACTAGGGAAAGTCGTTCAGGCTGTTTACCCAATTCAGAGCCGTTTATGTTTAGATTCATAGCATAAGAAGGCTCCGGCGAGATTTATACAGGTTTTAGCATAGCAGCAGCCTTGTTGCGGGCTCCTGTAGACAAATGAACCAAATCGATGTGGGCAGATGCAATGATATCGGCACCCATTCGCCCTGAAACTGCCTGTCGTTGGCAGCATTGATGACTGTGCAATCGGTGAATGTCACTCGCGCCCCCTTCAATGACTTTTCCTGAATCTTGATACCGTAACCGACGGTATTCTCAACTGTGCAGTTATTAAATTCAATATGCCCCCTGGTCCATCGTCTCGAATCTTTGAAACGCGGATACCCGTTCCGTGTTGACTGCTGATGTAGCAATTTTCAAAGTGCATCGTCACAGCCTCGGATTCACCGGTGGTGTGCGCCAAGAACACTTCGATACCGTCTCCGCTGTTATCGACGTTGACGTTCTTGCAACCGCCTCTTCCAACGTCATCCGCCACTCGCCCTTTGGATACTGTCCATACCAGCGATGCCAGCCAAATTGTTCGAGTACGAGCCCTGTGATATAGTCCTGTTTCCACATCCTGAAAGTCGCGCCGTAGCCACGGATGGTGAGATTCTCCACATTTTGTGCTGTTAACATGGAGTCCCCTTTTCCCCGATATTCCCCGCGTTTTGCGGTAACGACTGTGCCGGGTTCAAAAAGCAATTCTTGATTCCCGGCAAGCCGAATTGGCTGAATTATCCAATCGGTGTGCATATTCGGCACAAACACGCGTTTCGCGCCGGAGTCAATTGCTGCCTGCAGCGTCGTTGTCGCATCTTCAGGATCAAAACCCCACCACGCAGCATTGGCAAAAGTCTTTTCTCCAGAACGAATCTCTTCAATCGCTTCAAGATTTTTCATGGTTAACCTCTATTGCAATGCTTAAAATACTAAAGTCCCGACGATTTTTTTCGGATAAAAACAGGTAGAGAAAGGCGCATTTTTCACGCGCGGCTATTATCCCTTCTTACATAAAAAAGTGGGACTATATCGCAAACGTCTTTTCATCGTCAAGCAGCATCAACGCAAACCAGGTTTTGATATCGGCACGCCCGGGCGCGAGTTTGTTGAGCATCCTCGCCATCATTTGCTTATGTTGCTCAGTGGTAGGTCCCATCTCAGTCATATGCTGGTTATATGTCTCAATCTCCGCCGCTTGCTTGGGATAGTTTTCCGTGAGCCATGCCTCAACATCGGCATCGGTTGGCATGTTCTTCAGTGCCGCTGCAAAATCCGTCGCGGAGATACCGAGAAAAGCGAGGGTTGCCCGGTCAATACCGGAATCTTCCCCGTAAAAATAGGCGCCCAATGTGTCTCCATTTACAGCCCGTGCTTTGTCAATCAATCGTGCGAGTTGAACCATTCCATAGACATCTGTATTGTAAGGGCTCCGTGGTGCGCGCCGTTGGAGATCTACGATTCCGAAACAGAGCTGATCGTCTATGTCTTGGAGTGCGACCCACGTGTCAATGTCCGTGCGGTCTGGAGCAACTTCACGGCATCGTGCTTCAAAGCGTTGGCGCGTGTTTTCATTGGGACCATAGTTTATCAACGTCTGATTGAAGGTATCGATTTCCGCGGATGATTTACCTGAGTTTTCCAGTACCCATGTGCCCAATTCGAGGTCGTTCGGGTTGTTCACTGCTGCTGCCTGAAAATCATCAGCTGAGATTCCGAGAGTTTCTAATATGCGTATGTCTTGCCCGGAATCTTTGCCGTATTTATACTCTCCGATTTTTCCTGCGCGTGCGGCGCGTGCTTTATCGGCCATCCGTGCAACGCCACAAATGCCGCCAACATCTTTTGCCCGTGCGCTGCGGGGCGGCCGCACGGTGAGGTCTACCTGCCAAAAACTGCCCCAGTCATCAAGTTCCATAGATTGAAGCACCGTTTTAATATCGGTTCGCCCTGGGGCATACCGCGCGAGTCGTTCTTTTAGCCGCTGCTTGTGCCCTTCCGTATCTGGATTATGATTAATCGCGTCCTCGTTAAAAGCATCAATTTCTGCTGCGGTTTTTCCACTCGTTTCAAGCACCCAGTCTGCAAGTGCTTCATCGTCATGTTCTGCAACGGCTTCGGCGAAAGTGTCGGCTGAGATACCGAGGAACTGTAGGACGCGCAGGTCCAACCCTGAGTTTTCCCCGTACACATATTCCGCGAGAGTTTCGGCATTAGATGCACGTGCTTTGTCAGTCATTCGTGCTAAGCCAACAATCCCTGAAACGCCAAGATTCGTTGGCCGGCGTGGAGGTTGACGTGTTAAATCCATAATTAATTTCTCCTTTCAAAATGAAACAGTGTCAAATTTTAAAATATATTGACAAAAACTCTGATAAGATAGAGACAATTTATTTCCATCCGGGCCACAAAGTCTCTGCCGGGATGGACGTGTGAGCATTCACAAGAAAAGAACCGTATGACTTTAAATAGACAAAACTTATTTCAATGGATGCAGGTTGACTTCAGCGGCGAGTCGCCCTTCTAAACGAAACCAAACCTGCAAACCGTTTTGTGTCAGATAAAGTGCCTCTGGTGCAACAGTATCGACGGTACCGCGCAAGATTACATACGAACCGAGCTTGCGTTTTTCTATCGCGCCTGATAACGTTTCATGTAATTGCGTGAGTTGTTGTTCTAGTGGAAAAACCAGTTTTTCTTCTACTGTCGTTCGGAGGTCAGGAAAGAAGCCTTCGCCCACGTCCTCCGCGATACTCAACAGCAGACTTTGGGTTGTGAGCGAATAGTCAAATTCGGTGACAGCGACCGTCATCTCGGTTGCATTATACACAGGTGTCCCGAGGAGATACAGTTTGCCCTTCGCGTTAAAGGTTGGCATCCCAAACGTCACACCTGCGACTAACTGCGTACCGCTACCGTAGAGAGTTAGGTTTCCAACCTGTGTCTCAATACCCTTTAACTTATGCGTTTTTTCAACATAAGGCTTAGCAAGTTGTTGAATCGCCGTATAAGCGACCTCAACCGGGGCGATAATATGATACCCTGATTCAAGCGAGTCAACAAAACGGAGGTCTGGTAGTGGTGGAATCGGTGCAGCTTCCACCGTCTCTCCAATACGTACGTGAATATGTGTTTTTATTCCTAGGTGGATAGAGAGCGTATCCACATCTCCAGAAAGTTGCTGCGTGAGAATCTCTAACGGTTGTATCACAAGAACTATAGGCGGTTCGTCTCTGATAACAATCGGTTCATGGAGTTTCTCCCATAACCCGGCAACGCGACTTTTCAGATTCACACGGGTGATATGTGTCACAATGAGCTCTTCTAATTTAGGTACAACTTTGTCTTCAACCAATTTAGTGAGGAGGCTCCGAATTGAGATAGTGATACCTACAATTTTAATATCTGCCCGCTGAATTGATATGTCAAGGCTGCTTTGAGCAGTAATTCTCCAATCAGGATTGAACATAAACCGAAGGTTTAACGTTGCGGCGGCTGCGCCATCAAAATCTTCTCGCTTCCGGATTACTTTCCGAAAGACCGTTTTAGAGACTTCCGCCCAACCGCTAAATTGAAACGGCATTTGTATCGAGATGGTGTCATCAGGCATCCTAGTCATCAGCATCGGACCTGGATTTAGCTGAATGGACGATTCAATCGATCCATCTTTCCGTTGAATGGGCTTATGCAGATAGTCCTGCAAAGCGGATTCAACGAGTGGTTTAACATCCTGTATCGGTAATTCCGCTTTAACAGCAAGCGTTGACGGTATCGGCGGTGGTAACGGTCTCAGTGTCACTTCTCTCGGTGGTGCGGGCGCGTTTACGATTCGGTCAGAACCGCTGAAAAGGGTAAGGAACAACACAACGCAAATGAGGACGGCCCCCAGCACAATCCCAATAATTATCTTGACGCGTTTCGTTAGTGCTTTCATAGCAATTCTCAAATTAAGGCTAACCCGAGTCCTGTCCAGAAAACCGATTGATAGAAAAATGGCTGATGTCAAAAGCGGTCTCGTCTGTAGATGCCAATTCGCTCAAGATACGTCCGACAAGCGCGCAAAATTTGAATCCGTGCCCTGAAAAACCTGCCGCAATTAAGACATCAGCACAGTCCGGGTGTACATCAATGATAAAATCTTCGTCGGGTGTTTGTGTATAGAGACACACTTCCGCTTTAACAGTGGTACCAAGGCTCGGAAAACGTTCTTGCACATAAGCATCCAGATGTTGGATGTAGTCAGCATCGGCATCCCGATTGCATGTATTAGGTGAGACGGTTTGCCCTTTTCCGTCTCTCGCCACCTTTACACCGTTTTCCCCGAAAGCGGGGATACCGTAAAAAAAATCACCTTCTGCGGTTGTCTCTGTGAAAACAGGGAACTGTTTTGGTTGGAACAGTGGCTGAGCCGTGGGTTGGTAGTAGCAGACCTGTTGGCGTGTAACAGTGAGCGGCAGTTTGAGTTCAGCAAGGAGAGCTGCTGTCCATGCGCCGGCTGTCACAATGAGTTTTTTGCCACGAAACGTCCCTGCTTCAGTCTCTACGCTCGGTACATCAGCATCCGTTAGGATTCGGGTTACCGGAATGTCTTCTCGGATTTCGGCACCGTGATGTGCAGCTAATTGCAAGTGGGTTGAAACGCAGTGAGCAGCGTGAAGAAAACCGGTATCCTTTTGCCAGAGGATGTGCATATCCTTTGACACGTGAAATTGCGGAAAACGGCGCGCTAACTGTGGTGCCTCCCACCACTCTGATTCAACACCGGCAGCATCCAAACTTGCACGCACCGACCTTCCATACGGATTGTCTTCAATACCGAGGTTGATACTTCCGGTAATAGACAGCAACGAGTTACCTGAGGCAGCTTCTAATGCGCGCCATTCTGCATAGGCAGATTTCATTAATTCAGTGTAGAACGGCTTATCGTAGAACAGCCGGATAATCCGGGTTTCGCCATGCGAACTGCCGAACGCATGTCCACGATGGAATTGTTCCAAGGCAAGGACGTTCGCGCCAGATTTCGAAAGGTGGTAAGCTGTCGCGCTACCCATCCCGCCAACACCGATGACAATGGCATCATAAATATGAGTTTGCATGTGATTCCTCTTGTGAACCGAATGGGGGTTGCACCGTGGTAAAATTCTTATACAGGTCCTTACCGCGCAGGAGTATGGGCTTCCAGGGCCGTTTCAATGAATTCTCTTCGGCTTGCCGCACCGATGGCGGGATGTAGCGAATCGTCAGTCCACAACGTCGACGGGTGGAGTGATTGGGAAGGCTGCCGTGAATTATCTGGCCATGGTGAATAGACATCTCCCCGGCTTTAAGCACCAAATCGACGGCTGAGTCGGCCGCCTCCGTCGTGACAGAGACCTCCTGATTGATACTTAGTAGGTTCCCCGCCTGTTTCGATTTACCATGTGCCTGAATCCCCTGCTGATGGCTGCCAGGGATAACCTGCATGCATCCGTTCCCGGTGTCGCTGTCATCTACCGCGTACCAAGCGGTTATTGCCTCTGGTGGCTCAAGTCCCCAATAGGTAACGTCTTGATGCCATGCGACAAATTTCTCGCGCGGGCCATATTTGCAGAAGAAGTGGGTGGCTAACAACATCACATCGGGCCCGATAATTTCTTCAATCACATCCACAATTTTCGGATGGGTTGCAAGTCCCCATATAAATTGATGCTCAAAATGCCAATCAACAAGTCCGATTTCGCATTTGTCTGCGCCGACTTCGGCCTCCAACGCATTGTAAGCATCTTGATATCGTAGTGCTTCGGTTTCATCTGCAACGTGGATACCGGTTAAAAATCCATCCTTCCGGTACCGATTAGCCAGTTGTCCATTTGTCGTTTCCATGTAATGTCCTCCTTTACCATTTTGTAACGCGTGCCGATATCTGTTATCAGAGTTTAGCAAAAAACACACAATTTGTCCAGTTTAAAATAGTGTTATTGAATGAAGTTGTTTACAACCACCCGCTGCATGTTTCTCTGAACCGTAGCGGATGGAGCCACAAGCACTTGCCTATCCTTAAAATTCTGATAGAGACAGTTTAGTTCTCCGCTAAGAACGAAGGCTAAATTGCTAGACTCCCCTATAGGAGGGCTTGACATCCTTCGCAAATCTGAGAGAGAGAATGTTGAAAACTAAATGCCCCTAAAATCTTGACAAATTCGCTTTTTTGTGTTACACTAAAAAAAAGCACTAACGTGAACAGATACTACCGTTTATTTTTCAGACATCAACTTAGGAAGTTTACTATGCTTATTACCATGCCGAAGACGTTTTTTTTCTATGGGGTGTTTATGCTTTGTGTCTTGTTTTCTGCTTGTGTAGAAGAGACACAAGTTGATGAATTTGTTGAAAATGCCCAGCAGGAAAAGGTCCCTGAGGAACCTGCAGCCACCTTGCCTGGCCTTCCGCTAGATGTCGCTGGCTACACAAAGTGGCTCAAACTGAACGCGGAACCTATTCCTCCTGTTGCTGGGGGTGACCCGCATAACGGGACAAAAAATGTGTACGTCAACCAAACGCGAGAAAAACTCACAGCAAATGGTGAGCAGCAGTTCCCTTACCCCGAAGGCAGCATCGTTGTCAAAGAAGCGTCCCGTCCTAATAAGTCGTATGTTGGACTTATCGCTATTATGCGAAAGGTAGCCGGCACAGACCCGGCGCACAACGACTGGGAGTTCATTGAGTATACGCGAAATGCGCCGGATGCGGATTTCCGCGTCATTGCCTCTGGTGGAATCTGTTGGGGATGTCACGCCCGGGTTAAAGAGAGTGACTATGTTTTTACGCTACTTGATTAAAGGAGAGAATTTTTGTCGACAGTTTACAATAGATTGATGACATTCATATTGAATTATGAAAAATGCGGCACATTTTTCAGAGCTGCTTCACTTCTCATCGCTATGGTTTCGATATGTCTTGTTGTGCCTGAGGCGACTGAGGCACGTCCGGAATTTGCAGCCGAATTAGAAAAAGAATGTAACTTTTGCCATATTGACCCGGCCGGCGGGGGTCCGCGAAACCGTATCGGAGAAATTTTTGAGGATAATTATTTTGAATTCCCTGAAGATTTTGACATGGAAGCCGTAATGGAGGAAGCAAAAGAAATTGTCAAACAACTCACAACCTCTCTTGATTTGCAAACCGCTTTTATCAAGAGCATGCATGTGGACGAAGCCGAAAACACGGTTGCCGGATGTAATTCGTGTCACTCTTCAATTGATAGATTTCTCCTGATGCAAGCAGAGGTGACGTTCAATGCACAGGCCTCCGAACACGTACGGCTAACCCTTTCTAATAACGTTGGAACGACACTCAATGCATTTGCCACTGTAGATGCTATTCCAAAGCATCTCTACGTCAAGGTAGGACAATTCCGCTTACCTTTCGGTATTAAGCAAAAGGACCACAATATCCTTGTCCGCGAGGGTTATGGGCTCGGTTCTAACAAACGCAATGTCGGCGTAGAGCTTGGGGGTAGCCTTGGAAGAGTTTTTTACAATGCTGCCTTTTTTAATGCGAAGAATGCAACAGCCTCCGGCACACTAGGAACCGTTGGCGGGCAAATCGGTCCGATTCGAGCAGGTGTTTCTGGCAGAGTTGACCGGAACACTGAGGAATGGGAACGCCTCATCGGCTTATTTATGACAACCTCCTATGCAGGCCTGAGCTTAGAAGGGGAGTTCAATTTGGGGAATACTGGTGTACTCAATGACAGTTCAGTCATATCACCTTACATCGCTGCTTTGACACCGGATGCTGTTGATTCAAAAGGCTACTATGTCGGGGCAAAATACCGTATCCATCCCCAATTGAGTGTTGCCTGCCGCTACGGGCTGTTTGATCCGGATAGAACTATCAAGGGCGACGCAGCCAGACGTGTAACGCTCAGTGGGCATTACAATTTTATGGAAAACGGGGCAATTTCACTCTTCTATTGGTCAAACTTGGCAAATCCTGACCGGGGTACGTCACACCGTAATACCGGCATGTCCCGGCAGCTGCAAGGCACAGATCAGGTGATTGTAATGTCACGATTCTGGTTTTAACAATTGAGATTAACTTGAGTCAATACGGAGGATTAAAAGTGATACCTCAATTCTCAAAACGTTTTCTCATAGGGATTATCGGTTTCCTCGTGCTCATCATTATTGTAGGTATTTTCTACATTGTGCGCACCCAGGTGGGTGCGAGAATCAACTACAGTGTCAAAACGTTCACTCCTCAAGATGAGGTCCCGCAATGGGTAGATTTCTCAATTACCTTGTCGGAACCTGTGATTGATAATTTTCAAATGGGTTCTGAAGTGCCGCAGGACGCTATCCAATTCACCCCTGCCATTGACGGGAAAGCGCAGTGGATAGCCCTCGATAGAGTTGATTTCTTTTTAGAGAGTGCGTTGGCCCCTTCGACTCAGTACACGGTGGAGCTGACCTCCAAATTGAGTCCATCTAGTGTTTTTATGTTGACGGGGCGGCGCACTTTTAAATTTGCGACGCAACGTTTTGCTGTGGTTGAAACCGCTATTGAATTCAAGTATGACAAGGCGCGGCAGAATGCTAAAGCGGTCGGCAGCATTTCTTTCAACTATCCGATAAATATAGCCGATTTAAAGGCACATCTTTCTGTACAACATGACGATGGGACGGAAATCCCGTATCAAATCCTGCCTGGTGCCTCAACGGAAACGCGTATGGTGAAACTGGAAACCGTCCAAATCCCGCGCGAACTTGAAGATCAGTTAATTAAGATAAAGATAGAAAAAGGGTTCAAATGTATTGGGGCGCAGCTCGGGCTCAAAGCTGCCAGCATTACGCCGATAATCCTGAACGGTAGTGGTACACTGGGTGTTACGTACTGTAATGTCACAGAGAGGGCGGGTAACCCGTATTTCGCGCTCCGATTTAGCACGCCGATCACTGCAGCAACGCTAGAGCCGTTTATCAGTATCCAACCACCAGTGGAACATCAAGTGAGCTATAAGTACGGAAATGTATTGATTCATGGTGCCTTCAAACGAAGGGCAACGTATACACTGACTATCGCCGCTGGTTTGACAGCACACGACGGTTCTGTCCTCAAAAAACCGTATAGCACTCGTCTAACGATTCCTGATGTGCCTGCGCAGGTCCGCTTCCATGGCAACGGGTTCTTTTTGGCTAGAAAAGGGGCGTTGAACCTCGGGGTTGCCACGATTAATGTCAAACGTCTGAACATTCAGATTGAGAAAGTATTCGCGAACAATCTGATATATATATCCAAATTAGCTCGGTGGGGCGGGAGTTCACGCAGCTTGGGGAAACGCCTACATACTGAAGTCGTGGACGTGGATTTCCGATTGAATGAAGAGGTCACAACCCCGATTCCGTTAAACTTAAAGGATGAGCACGTGGGTATCTTCAAAGTGAAAGCGTCGGATACAGAGCATCGTTGGGTAAGCGAGCATCAATGGGTGCTCCTGACTGATTTGGGTATTATCGCCAAACGTTCTGGCAATACGATGTCCGTGTGGGTAAAATCGCTTGCAACCAGCAAATCTGTGCCGGGAGCGCGTGTCAAACTCATCAGTGATAATAACCAGACCTTACGTAGCGGTAGGACGAATTGGGCAGGTTATCTTCGTTTTACTGACATGGATGCTAATATCGAAGGGTTCACCCCGTTTATGCTTACCGTTACCAAAGCGGATGATTTGGCGTTTATTCAATTTGACCGGCATGGGCTTGCTACAACAGACTTCGATATCGCAGGTTCTGACTATTTAGAAAAAGGGTATGAGGCATTTCTGTATACCGGCTGCGGCGTGTATCGCCCTGGGGAGAGGGTTCATCTCGCTGGTATTGTCCGTGGTAAGAATCAAGTAACGCCTGCCCCACTCCCAGCAAGGTTAGAAATTCTTACCCCTGACGGAAGAATCATGCGTGAATTGCGCTTGCAGACATCTGCGAGTGGGACTTGTGAAGTAGAGTTTTCGCTTCCGGCGTATGCCCTCACCGGTGGTTATCGTGCCAAACTGCGTGTCGCTGGCAAGGTCATTGGACGCTGTGAATTTCAGGTTGAAGAATTTATGCCGGACCGGATGAAAGTATCAGTCGCTGTCGCCAAGCGTGCCTATTTTCTCGGTGACACTGTGGGAATTGAGGTTGCCGCTGTGAATCTCATAGGTCCCCCAGCTGCGAAAAAAAAGGTGCAGGTTTCATGTGAATTGGAAGCGGTTCCTTTTACAGTAGAAAATAGAATTCGGACTGAAGGTGCCAAGGTGGCCGGTCGGACTTGGCACGGATTCACATTTGAAGATGAACAGCAAGCGTTTGAGAAGCAGCGGATTGAATTAGGTGCAGCAACAACAGATGCTGCTGGCAAGGCTTCATATCAGTGGAATCTGCCTGATACGCTCAAAGCGCCCTCCCTGCTGCACGGTGTTATCACTGCAACAGTGCAGGAAGCCGGGGGCAGAGCTGTGACGGCTGTGCATCGCGTAGTGATTCATCCTTATTCTCACTATGTTGGACTTCGTCGGACTACCGCGGGTGAGGTGGAATGGAATAAACCTCTTGAGCTTGATGTGGTTGCGGTTGATGCTACAGGTTCAATTGCGGCTGGGCGTGCGTTAACTTTAACGCTTCACAAAGTACATTGGAACACGTTGCTCCGCCAGAACGCCCGAGGGGAGTATGCCTATCTCTCTGAACCTGAGACAATAGAGATTTCTAAACGAATTTTAACCTCAGCAGCAACAGTTACCAAGGTGCAGCTAACCCCTCCGGCGTATGGAGCGTACCGGGTCCGGGTTGAAGATAGCGCATCCGGTGCACGTGCTGACATCGGTTTTGAAGTGGGAGGGTGGGGAGATATTCCGGTTTCAATGGCACATCCAACCCGGCTGGACCTGAGACTTGATAAAACGACTTATCAACCTGGGGAGACTGCAAAATTACACATTAAGGCCCCCTTTCCAGGGACCCTCCTCCTGACTGTAGAACGCGAAAAGGTGCTCAGTTACAGAACTGTGACTTTGCGCGAAAATAGCGGGACATTCAATGTTCCTGTCCTTCATCGTTATATTCCGAATGTTTACCTGGCTGCAACTCTCATCCGCGAAGTCCCGGAAGTTACCGGCAAGATTTCCACAGCTGAAGAGTTACATCAGCAACGCAGCCATGCTGAACCGGATGCACTGCGTCCTATCCGTGCTTTTGGTGTTATTCCGTTAAAACTTGATGCGGAACGCAACCGTCTCTCTATAAAGATGGATGTCCCTGAAGTAGTCCGACCGAACCGGGAATTGGAGCTCGCCTTTCAGGTAAAAGGCTCGCAGACCTGGAAAAAATACGATGTCTGTATCGCGGCGGTTGATGAAGGCATCCTTGCCCTGACAGATTTCCAAACGCCGAACCCACACAACTATTTCTATCGCCAACGTGGGCTCAAGACACGTTCGTATGACCTATATAGTGCAATTTTGCCTGAAATCGTACAGCCGCCAGAGGGCACAGGCGGGGATTCCGTGGACACCGATGCCCGGGTGCGACGATTAAACACCGCCAGTGTTAAACGTGTCAAACCTGTTAGACTCTGGTCCGGTCTGCTCAAAACAGACGAGACGGGACGTGGTACTGTCCGATTCAGCCTTCCACAGTTCAACGGCACGTTGAGACTCATGGCAGTGGCTTCCGCCGGGGCTGACTACGGTGCGGCAGAGGCAAACCTGCTCGTTAGAGAGCCAATTGTCATAACTCCAACATTCCCACGATTCCTCGCCGGTGGCGATCTTGCTCACATCCCTGTTACACTTTTTAATAAGACCGGGGCAGATGGGACTTTTACTGTTAAATTGGAAGTGACAGACGGAGCAGTCGCGTTGTTAGAAGAACCTGCTGGACTCAATATGGACTTACAAGCAATGAACGTATCCAAAGTCCCTTTGGAAAAGCAGGTTTACGTAGCCGCCAATACAGAGACAGAGGTGAGTTTCGATATTCGTGCACATGAGGCGATAGGTGATGCAACTTTCGCGTTGACTGCATCAGGGAACAACGAAACCACACACTTAACGTTAACACTACCCGTTCGTTCGGCTGCCCCGCCGATTACACAAACAGGTTCTGGCATTGTTCGCGCTGGCGAACCGGCTGATTTCATTTTCCCGGCCAATCTTCTGAGTGATTCTTCAGACTTTACGCTCGTGCTTTCACCGTTTCCAGCTGTTCAGTTTGCCGACAGTCTGCAATATCTTCTCCAGTATCCACATGGTTGCATTGAGCAGACGACGAGCCGTATCTTTCCGTTGCTCTATTTCAGCGAGTTGGCAAGAATGGTTGAGCCTGCGCTGGCGGAAGCCACTGCGGAGAGTGAAACAGTTGAGCATTATATTAGCGCCGGCATCACGAAATTAGAAAGTCTATTGATGCCGAACAACTATTTCGCCTATTGGCCCGGGGGTACCTATCACAATCCGTGGAGTAGTATCTACGCTGGACATTTCCTTGTTGAGGCCCGGAAGGCCGGCTACGAAGTCACGGCGCGCGTTTACGACGGAATGTTGGAGGGGTTACGTCAACAAGCACGACTTTATCAGCACGGACAAGTCGAGGCGAGTCAAGTTGACAATCAAGTCAGTGCAGCACGCGATAGGGAGACATCACTTGCTGCTTATGCTTGTTATGTCTTAGCTGCTGCAGGTGTACCTGAAAAGGGTATAATGAACTACCTCAAAAACAGCACCAGCCTGCGGGCTTATAGCCATTTCCAATTGGCAGGTGCGTTTGCTCTGAGTGGTGAATTAGAAGTGGCACTGGCCATGTTGCCTGTGTCGGTTTCGCCGCAAAAGGCTGGTACCCGGGAGACGGGCGGCACGCTGGACTCCCCTGTTCGCGCACAAGCCATCATGCTGGATGTGCTCGCCGAAGTCAATGAAAACCATCCATCACTCCCGGTGCTGGTGAAGAATCTGAGCGAGGCTGTGACTGCATCGGGCAATCGTTGGACAACAACACAAGAGAACGCTTTCGCCTTCCTTGCATTGGGCAAAATTATGAAGAAACAGATCTCAACAGATTACACTGGTACCTTCACACTCGACGGTACAGCTATTGCTCACTTTGAGGGAACAGAGCAGCGTTACACGGATGCAGCATGGGACGGGGGGCGCGTAGAGCTCGCTATAGAGGGGAAAGGCACCTGTTACTACCATTGGCGTGCTTTTGGTATTCCACAGGATTCCTTTATTGAAGAATACGCACGTGAATTACAAGTGCGTCGCCGCTATTTTAATCAAAATGGTGAAGAACTGATTCACACCTTTACACACGGCGACTTAATTGTCGCGGAGATTACCGTCAAAGCATTGACTGAAAATCTCGAAAACGTTGTGGTTGTAGATATGGTGCCTGCCGGTTTTGAAATTGAGAATCCACGACTTGAATCGCGAGCAGGGATTCCTTGGGTAAAGACAGAGGATTTCAAACCGGATTACCTTGATATCCGCGATGACCGGCTCATTTTTTTCGGTGTGTTCCCCCGCCAGCGAGAACGTAAGTTCTATTATGCACTCCGCGCAGTTACACAAGGTGAATTTATTTTACCGCCTATCGCAGCGGAGGCAATGTATGATGCCACAAAATCTGCCGTTGCAGACAGTAGACGCATTAAGGTAGTAGGAATTGAGTAGTTTATTCCGGGGAAAGTCACTCCTGCATCCGAACCACTGGCGATGGCTGTGCCTTGCCGCGTTGGTTGTTCTACTTCTACTGTTTATTGCCGCAAACCTGTTTTTTTCGTTGCCCAAAACCTTGCTCCATCCCCCTGTCTCTTGTATTGTGTTGGATAGAAATGGGGAATGGCTGCGCGCATTTTTAGCTCAGGACGGAATGTGGCGTATACGAGAGCCGGATTTAGCGGCGGTCTCCCTTTGGTTAAAACAAGCAACCTTAACCATGGAAGATCGTTGGTTTGCCTACCACTTTGGCATTAATCCTGTCTCAATGGTGAATGCCGCGATAGAAAACCTGAGGAGTAGGAAAGTCGTCCGCGGCGGCTCAACTATCACGATGCAGCTCGCACGAATGATGGAACCCAAAGCACGGAACATCCCCAATAAGTGTATTGAAATGTTCCGTGCCCTTCAACTGGAACTTACCTATTCCAAATCTGAGCTCTTAACGTTTTATTTCAACATGCTCCCCTATGGCGGGAATATAGTCGGATCAGCTGCAGCGGCCCGATTGTACTTCAATAAACCACAGCAGGCCCTTAGCATCGGTGAAGCCGCCCTTCTCGCTGCTATCCCGAATTCCCCTGAGCGTTTAAGGCCGGACAGATTTCCACAGCGTGCACGCAAGGCGCGCGAAAAAGTGCTAAGACGACTCTTCGCTCTCGGACAGATTTCACGAGCCCAGTTTGAGTCAGCCCTACAAGAGCCAATTCCGACAAAACTTCACAGATTCCCGTTTAAAGCACCACATCTCTCTCGTCTACTTGCATCCTCGCACGTGCAGGGGGGTCCGATATATACAACAGTTGACATGAAAAAACAGCAGACAGCTGTGCGCCTGCTGCGAGAACATCTGGAAGGGTTGCAAACTGTGTCAACGGGAGCAGTCGTCATCATGGCGACTCAAACGCGTGAAGTGCTTGCGTTGGTAGGTTCGCATGATTTCTTTGACACTGCCGCCCTAGGGCAGGTAAATGGTGTACTCGCCCCCCGTTCCCCCGGCTCCGCGCTCAAACCGTTTGTGTACGCGCTGGCAATTGACCAGGGGATAATAACCCCTGCCTCATTGCTGCTGGATGTCCCTGTCTCCTATGGCGGCTATCGTCCTGTTAACTACGATGGTACATACACTGGATATGTTTCTGCACGTCGTGCATTGGCACAGTCGCTTAACGTACCAGCAGTGAATCTTACAGTACAATTAGACAAAGAACCGTCTCTTAGTGGCGCGCGTGGTACTCCGTCATGGTATTCGCCCCACCGTAGGGCACCAGTTACCTTAACGCAATTCCTCAAACAAGCCGGTATTTCTACCTTGTCCAATACAAGGCGGTATGGGCTTTCCATTGTGCTGGGTGGCTGTGAAGTCAATCTGTTAGAGTTAACGACACTTTATGCCTCCTTAGCAAATATGGGAGAATTTGTCCCGTATTGCTTAACGCTTCAAGAGGCGGAAGGAAAATCCCAACTGATACCTGCCCCCGTCCGTCTATTTCGGGAAGAAACCGCTTTTATGATTACCGAAATGCTGACGACACGAGCCCGTCCCGATTTTCCTGCGGACAGTTTTGAAAAAACCGTTAATCTACCCAAAATCGCGTGGAAAACCGGGACCTCGTACGGCCATCGCGATGCATGGAGCATAGGGTATTCACGGACATTCACTATCGGTGTGTGGTTAGGCAATTTTGACGGAAAAGGCATTCCGCTGCTTAGCGGCTCTTCCGCTGCAACGCCGTTGTTGTTTTCTCTGTTTACCGCCCTGATGGCGACAGAGTCACACCAATGGTTTACTCCGCCGGCCCATCTCAAAACGCGGCAGGTGTGTGTCCTGAGCGGACAGCCTGCTGCCCGACACTGTCCAACGCGTAAAAACGATACCTACATCCCTGGTGTTTCCACCGTTCGCCCCTGTACTCTCCACAAACGGGTTTATATTCATAAAGCCACCGGCTATAGTGTCTGCTCGCACTGTTGGAATCTATCCGTGCCTGAGGTTGATAATGACCAGAGGGGTTCTGATGAGAGAGGTACACGCGTGTTCACAGGAAAAGCACCTTTTAATATTGAAGAGCGCATCCTTGAGGAATGGCCTGCTGAAGCCGCAACATGGTTAGCAAAAAACGGATTTGCGGTTCCTGCCTTCCCGCCACATAACCCCGACTGTACTGCGTTTCTTGCCGGGGAGACACCAAGCATTTTATCACCTTCAAAAGGTACCGTCTATTACATCCGCCAAGGCATCCCGCTTGAACATCAAAAAATCATGCTCAACGCATCTATCAGCAACCGAACGCAGGAGTTATATTGGTTTCTTGATGGCGAACTGATTTCCACAGAGTCGACGTACTTCCTCACCCCGGTGCCTGGGCACCACGTCATCACGTGTGTAGATGGCGCTGGCCGGGCTGCGACGCGGCCGCTTTTGATTAAGCATTTTGTAGCTTCCAACCCCACTCGGTGAACCTGTGGCGGTGCCATCTCCGACAAACCTATGGTGGTGCCCACCCGCCCCAACTCCTCTCTCCTGAAACAGAGACTGGAAAAGGGTTGGTGGGCACCAACTGAATTTTTAATGGAATTGGGCGGGTGCCCAATTCCACTTCAGTTTTGCCCAAGTGGTTGTCAACTTACCTGCTGCTTCGACAGCCAGTGCCTTTTCCATGTTTGCCTTAACTTCTTCTGCGGTGAGCGCGACACTCCAGATCTTGAATTCATCAATCACCCCGTTGAAGAAGTTTCCATTGCCTTGGTTGGCGGCAATCGACATGCCTTGTGTGCCGAAATCCATGCGTGCGTCGCCGCCGGATTTTGCTTCGCCATCGACCTCACCGTTGATGTACATCACTGCATTGCTTTTATCCTGTGTGCCTACGAAGTAGTGCCATTCGGGCTCAAATCCGATTTTATCGGTGAGTGCCTCTAGTTCGGCGCCCTGCGTGGCAAAGTAGAAACCGAATAACACACCGCCGCGATTGAACGTTATATGGGGACGCCCACCACCAGTGAGTCTATAGAGCAAATCTATACGGTTTCCGCCCTCAATCTTATCGTCCGGTTTAAACCAGAACTCAATCGTCATTTCCTTGGGTTCATCAATCCCGAACGCATCCACATTCACGCTTCCGTTATTAAAATGAAGTGCTTGGCCTACAACACCTTCCACCCAATCCGCGTTCTTGATATCCCCTGTGAAACTGTTAGGGGAAGTATCTTGTGCCTTGTTTCCTTTCCCTTCATCAAACGGAAAATAAATGATTAAATCTTTCGCTGCATCTGCAGCGTGACCGAGACTTGGGAATAACGCTGCTACTGTGAATAGTAAAACAATAGGACTTAGCACGGATAGCTCTGCTGAAGAACGCCGAGAGGCATCAATGCTAATGTGCCAGACTCGAAGAATTATAGAAAAAAAAGGTTTCATTTTATTTTGACGACGGTGTCGTCATTTCCCTCCAGTTTTAGTGTTTTTGTATATCTCTGTTTTTTCGTATATCTCCGTACCATCACGCTTTATGCTTTGTTAATGACAGTGTAAATCTCGTTTTTTTGTATATTTCAGCCCGATAACGCCTGATGTTATGTTTATTACCGTGTAAATCTCGTCTGAGATTCCTTAGGTTTTGACTTTAAAGACGATACCTAAGCAGGCTCAGACGAGCTTTATGCAAAGGTTATCAAAACATCAATCCGTATTGGGCCCCTGTAGACGAAAAAGCGAGATTTGTAAAGGGTTTAACATAGCAGCAGCCTTTATTGGGCTCCTGTAGACAAAAGACCTTTATGGTACTGCAGTAGACGAAAATTAGAAATTAAGACTGGCATTAAATTCATTTCATGTCAGCCGTTGTTGTTATTCGGGGGTGCTGTGCCGCTTGAATTTCAGCGCGCCCCACCGTGTAGTTAATTTAGCCGTTGGCTCGACGGATAGTACCTCTGGTACGTGATAATTAAGAATAAATTCCCCTATAATGTTGCCCCATGAAACGCCTGGGTGGGGGACATCTCCGACGTAGACTTGTACGAAAATTCCGAGCCTGCCGCCGGTTTCCTCGTTAATCAGGACAGCCGGTTCTACACGCAAATCTTCGTCTGTGTTTTCAGCAAGCGCGATGTCGAGTTTCCAAGGCGTTTTCGCGTAATCTTCTAGGTGGAAGGGATACGAGGTATTGTACTTTTTGAGGCTTGGTACATATTTTTCTCCATCTGCTGTGGGTGTCATCTCTACCGGGTCAGCTTGCCAATTATCGCCTCGTCCCTGCCATACGAAGGCGTTGGGGACATCAATTACGTTTTGCAACCCTCTGGCTTCGTTCGTTTCTGCGGGTCCTTCGGATGTATAAAAGGTGTATTCGCCGGTATTAAAAATCGTATTGCCGGCATCCAGAAACTGCTCTAAAAGCGAACCGTCGGGTTTTGCATTGCCAGGGGGATAAATCGTTGAAGGGGTGATACCAGTTAAAATAAGCGTATTGCCACCACCGTCAGTATGCGCTTTGACCCAATTTGCTAACCCTTCTATATCCTTTGGCTCGAAGACCGTGAGGTTTTGCCCTTTAAGTAACTGAATAAGAGTGTCCAGTTCCTTTTGTGCCTCTTTTGCATCCTCGCGGGCCCACGGATGGGAATCGGTATGCAGCGCGAAATCAAAACCGGCTTCCGTTACAGCAGTGCCCCAAGCGAGTTTTATCGTGGCTACCATAAGAATTATGCTCAATTTTCTAAACATTTTGCCTCCGTCTTTAGTCTGAAAGCATTAGGCAGCAGAATCTTCAGTAATCCCAGCAAACATCAAGGAATCAATTTTTCAGCGAAGCCCACGTTACGGCGAGTTTTTCCACCGGTTCAACTGCAGTAGGTGGGATTCCGGGTCCATTAATCTCCACGTATTCATAGAGCACGGTTGAATCTCTACCCCCTAACCCCGGTCTGCCCTTGTCGTACGTTTTATCATCTTGTTCCACCATCAGTTTCCCGTCAATGTAGGGGTTCTGAGGGTGAGCCCTTCAGTTTTTCGGGTCCTAACTTCCATGCGATAATCAGTCCAATTGTCTTATCCAAAATAGATGCCTGAGTTCTGTCCACCTGCGACGGTGAGTTCAAGCATGCCATCTTTAACTTTAACTGTCGCTTGGGGTCCGAGTTCCCAATCAGCAATCTCTCTGTCACTATCAAATTCGTATCGAATCGCTTGCGCGTTCGGAATGCTCAGAATAAGGCATAGGCAGGCACAAAGCCTTGAGATGTAACGCTTTTTCATGACAAATTCCTCCTTTTTGCAATGGCATAACTGTCTGCCTGTCGAGCTTGCCAAAGACTTTCTGGCAAGAATTTGGGAGAGTTAGCAAAAGTGAGAGTTTTGCGTTAAATAATGATGCGATGGTGGTTACTCCTAACGCCGCTGCTCTGTATTCAATCAACGGTTTAGTCCCTAAAAGCATAACAAATTTAGGAAACAGTGTCAAGAAAAAATCAGTCTGTTTTTTTTCTTCACGAACAGAGCCGAAGGGTATCGTCTTATGGAAAATCAATCCCAACTTCAGAAGGGACATCTCCTGGCTAGTGAGAGTTGTCAACATCGTGACAACGTGCTGGTTTGTTCAATTCATGACTTCAAAAATCATTGACGCAGGGTGGCAATAATTAAACATGTCCATCCGGCGATGAACGCTGCACCTCCAAGGGGTGTAATAGCCCCAAGCCAACGAACGCCGGTAAGACTAAGTGTGTAAAGACTGCCCGAAAAGACCAGAATTCCAATGGAAAAGCACCATCCGGATGCAATGGTAAGTTGGCTGTTCCATTGGGAGTGTGCCCACGCCGTTGCGAGTAATGCAAGGCTGTGGTACATCTGGTAGCGAACAGCTACCTCAAACGTCTCCAGCATCTCCGCTGGTAGTTTTGACCGGAGTGCGTGCGCGCCAAATGCGCCAAGAACAACAGCGATGAGGCTAAACCCTGATCCGAGTGCAAATAAAAAGTTTGGCATGGTTTATTTTCTCTTTCTATATGATAATTGTATGTTGGTTGAGATTTATTTAACTCTAGTCTTTGTTAAAACAGGTGGCCTGCTGTTTAAAGTTGACAGGTGTGGTGTCGTTGAGATGCTGAAGTAAAGAGTGAATCGTCTCGCCAAAACGTGGATGCACAACCTGAGGTGCAATTTCGGCTAACGGTACTAGTACAAAACGGCGGAGGTGCATCTCTGGATGTGGAATGACAAGTTCAGATTCACTGAGAGAGACATCCGCGTAGAGCAAAACATCCAAGTCGATTTCTCTGGGCCCCCAACGGATGCGTTGCTGTCTACCGACTTTGATTTCGATATGTTTTAAAATGTGTAGCAAGTGTTGCGGGGTGAGGCGTGTCTGGATGGCGGCGACCCCGTTCAGAAAGTGGGGCTGCTGTTCATAGCCAATAGGTGCTGTTTCATAGAGGGAGGACACTTTTTTCAAGTTAACTCCGTCAACTTCCGCGATGCATCGGATGGCGTTATCAATATACTCCATCCGGTTGCCGATATTGCTGCCGAATCCGATATATGCTGGGCACATAAAAGTATTGCCCCCGGATGTGCGTGCGCTAAAGTCAGTTACGTGCAATGGAGCTGCGCGTTTCAAAATTTTCGGATGGCAATAGAGGTATTATGTCCTCCGAATCCGAAAGCGTTGGAGAGTGCGACCTTAACGTTTGCGTCGCGGCTCTGATTGGGGACGTAATCCAGGTCGCATGCGTCATCGGGGATTTCGTAGTTGATAGTGGGCGGTATATAGCCTTTCTGCATCGCGCCTAAGCAGGCAATGAGTTCGACTGCGCCTGCTGCGCCAAGGAGATGCCCGACCATGGATTTTGTGGAGCTGATCGGAATTTTGTATGCGCGGTTGCCAAACAACGTTTTAATGGCATTGGTTTCGGCGATGTCTCCAATAGGTGTTGATGTGCCATGCGCGTTGATGTAATCGACATCATCTACGGAGAGCTGCGCGTCCTTTAGCGCGAATTCCATGGCTTTCGCTGCGCCTTCCCCGTTTTGGGGCGGGCTTACCATATCGTGTGCATCGGAAGTCATACCAAAGCCTAGGAGTTCGGCGTAAATAGACGCGCTGCGTCTTTGTGCATGCGTGAGAGATTCAAGAATGAGGATACCTGCACCATCGCCCATCACGAATCCATCCCGGTCTTTGTTAAACGGCCGCGATGCGCGTTCAGGTTCATGGTTTCGTGCAGACATTGCACGCATTGAGCAAAATCCAGCGAAAGCGAGCGGTGTAATTGCAGATTCGGCTCCGCCCGTAAACATGACATCCACATCCCCACGCTGAATTAGACGAAACGATTCCCCAATAGAATGATTGGCTGTTGCACAAGCGGTAACGGAGGATGAGTTTGGGCCCTTGAGGTTAAAATGGATAGAAATCTGCCCTGCTGCCATATTAATAATCATATATGGTACCAGAAAAGGACTGACGCGTTTGGGGCCCTTCTCTACCAAGGTTTGTGCATTTTCCTCAAGGATGCCAATGCCTCCGACACCGGAGCCGATTTGGACACCGGCCCGGTAGGGTTGGACTTTATTAAGGTCCAAACCGGAATCTTGGTGCGCCATTATTGCTGCCGCGAGAGCATATTGAATAAAAAGTGGTAACCGTGATGCGGCTTTCTTATCAAGATAAGTTTCTGGTTGGAAGTCCTTAACTTCTCCGGCGATTTGGGTACGGTAATCGGTAGCATCGAAATAAGTTAAAGGTCCGATTCCGTTTTTACCGATTGCAAGCGCATCCCAATATTCGTCTTTGGTGTTGCCAATCGCGTTGACAACACCGATTCCAGTAATAACTACACGCTCCACGAGCCTGATCCTTTTTTGAGTGTGTATCAGTAGACGCTGTGTCTGTGTGTGCGCGTCTACCTGCAGTTGTTTGTGCTATGCCTAGACATGTTCGTCCAAGTAGTTGAGTGCATCTTGGACAGTCTGAATTTTTTCGGCATCGCTGTCAGGGATTTCAAGGTCGAATTCCTCTTCGAGTGCCATAACGAGTTCTACGGTATCCAGTGAATCTGCGCCCAGGTCTTCCATGAAGGAAGCGTCTGGGGTGACATTCTCCGCGTCAACTCCAAGTTGGTTCGCGATAATTTCAATAAGCCGTTCTTGATTTTCTGGCATAATAGTTTAACTGAGCTCCTCTTTTAGTGTGATGAAGTGCCTACACTGTGGAAAGCGTGAAGGCACGGGTGTTAATAAATCATGTAGGTTACATCACCATTCCACCGTCAACCTGTAGGGTTTGCCCGGTGATATAGCGTGCGGCATCGGATGCCAAAAAGCAGACAGCGTCTGCTACATCTTCGGGGCTGCCAAATTCGCGTAACGGAATCAACTCAAGCAGTTGCTTCTGATTCTGTTCGGGGATTTGTGCTGTCATGTCAGTTTTTATAAAGCCGGGTGCGATAGCGTTAACGGTGATGCCGCGCGTTCCGACTTCTTTCGCGGTTGCTTTGGTGAACCCAATGATGCCGGCCTTCGCAGCTGCGTAATTGGCTTGTCCGGCGTTTCCTGTTATTCCAACCACGGACGAAATGTTGATAATGCGCCCGCCTCGCCGACGTATCATCGGCCTCAGTACGGCGCGTGTACAATACATTGTACCTGTCAGATTTGTCTGCAAAACGGCATCCCACTGTTCATCTTTCAAACGCATGAGAAGCGTATCGCGGGTAATGCCTGCGTTATTAACGAGAATATCGATCGCTGAAAACCGGGCAAGCGTCTCTTGAATCAGCGTTTCTACATCCGCTTTTTGTGAGATGTCGGCTCTAATAGAAATGGCATTGTGGCCTTCGCTATTTAAGGTATCAGCGATTTCGGTGATTGCCGTCTCTGAACGTGAGCAGAGGACAACGTTTGCCCCGGCTTCACAAAGTTTGCGCGCAATCGCTGCGCCAATTCCTCGCGAGGCACCTGTGACAATGGCTATTTTTTCTTTAAGCATTTTCGATAATTGTTTTTAGAGTTCTACATTTTTGCCTGAATATTTGGAGACATCTGCGTCAGGATTTGTTTACAGTGAACCAATACATTCTTGAAGACTTTTTAAATCTTCAACGTTCACCGTAGTACTGCCAGGGAGCGTACGGTTAACTAAGCCGGACAGCACTTTACTGGGCCCCACCTCGACAAAGTGTGAGATCCCGGTACTTGCAATAGTTTTTAAACATTGTTCCCACTGAACTGGTGCGGTTATCTGTTGAAACAGGAGCCGGCGGATGTCCTCAGGATGCGACACAAAATTGCCGTTCACATTCATCGCCACATCTATCTGTGGTTGACGCAACCGCACGTCTCTGAGTATCGGTTCGAATTGGCGTTGTGCGAAGCCCATCAACGGTGAATGAAACGCCCCGCTAACCGGGAGGAGACGGCACCGTCTTGCGCCAATGTCAGTCTTTGCAAAATTGACAACGGCATTGACGGCATCGACCTCGCCGGAGATTACTAGCTGCCCGGGGCAGTTGTAATTGGCGATATTTACGATGCCCTTAGTTTTCTGACACAAAATTTGGAGATGTGCTGCTTCCATTCCGAGAAAAGCAGCCATAGTCCCCGGTCTCTTTTCGCCTGCTTCTGCCATGGCTTGTGCCCGTGCCTGCACGAGTGTTAACGCGTCTGAAAAATCGAGGGCTCCGGCTGCAACCAGCGCAGAGTATTCTCCCAAACTATGTCCTGCGACGGCATCCGGTAGTATGCCTAATTGATTTAACACTCGCCATGCGGCAATGCTACAGGTCAAAATAGCGAGCTGGGTATTCTCTGTCTGCTTTAGTTTCTCTGCTGGTCCATTGAAACAGAGTGCCCCCAAGGGTTTTCCTAGCTGGGTCTCTGCTTCATCGAAAACGGTGCGTGCAATCGGATAATTATGAGCGAGTTCTGCGCCCATTCCGACTTTCTGTGAGCCCTGTCCTGGGAAAATAAATGCGACTGGTTGCTTCATGTTCGGATTACAAACGTAGGAGTGTACTTCCCCATGTGACTCCTGCGCCGAAAGTGACGAGGAGGACGAGGTCTCCGGGTTTTGCCCGGCCTTCGCGAATTGCTTCATCCAGGGCTATAATAACAGTTGCAGCAGAAGTATTTCCGTATTTTTCGACGTTGACGTAGACTTTTTCTCGTTCAATGCCGAGTCTGTCGCCGACGGCTTCAATAATCCGTAAATTTGCTTGATGCGGTATCAACAAATCAATCTCTTCGACAGTAACGCCGGCTTGCCGTAGGACACGTTGCGCGGCTTCGGGCATCAGTCTGACCCCGAGTTTGAAGACTTCCCTGCCGCTCATCTGAATTTTGTCCAATTTCTGCTCAATTCCTTCTGCGGTGAGCGGCATTCTTGAGCCGCCGGCTGGTATGCCGAGGAGGTTAATATCAGCATAATCGCCATCAGAACCGATGTAAGATGCAAGGATTCCTTTTGCTTCTTGAGTGGCTTGTACCACTGCAGCGCCGGCCCCGTCGCCGAAAAGGACGCATGTGCTTCGGTCTTCCCAATCAATAATATTGTTGAAAATTTCCCCACCAACCACAAGAATAGTATCATATCCGCCGGATTTAATCAAGCCATTTGCAAGATCGAGTCCATAAAGGAATCCTGCACATGCGGCGGAGATGTCCATTGCTGATGCGTTCTTGGCTCCAATGCCTTTCTGGACGTAGCATGCAGTAGATGGAAAAAAGGTGTCTGGTGTTACGGTAGCGACAAGTACCATCTCAATGTCAAGTGGATTGACTTTAGCAGCTTCAATGGCATTAACAGCGGCTTCTATACTGAGATCCGATGTGGCTGTGCCGTTGTCAGCAATGCGTCGTTCGACAATTCCGGTGCGCTGACGGATCCACTCGTCGCTGGTATCAACCATTTTCTCCAGGTCTAGATTGGTGATAACCTGTTCAGGAACGTATGCCCCGGTGCCTGTAATGGTTGCATATCGCGATTTTTGAGTCCGTTGAGTCCGTTGAGTCCGTTGCGTTTGCGTTTTGCTTGCGGTGCGGAAGCCTGTTTGTGAGTTCACCCGTGCCTCCTTAGACATTCACGTTAGATTTTAGTACGGGTCTGCCGTTGTAAGAGCCACACCCCGGACAGACCCGGTGAGATATCATCATCTCCCCGCAAGATAAACAAACGTTTATAGTTTTTTGACGGAGAGCGTGATGGCTTCTCCGCATTCTTTTTTTCGATTTTGACGTTCTCCGTTTGGGATGCGCCATAGTGATTATCTCCTGCTGAAAGTTAGAAATTCGTTAAACTTCCGGGTAAGGGCGGCCTGGGCTGACTCAACGATATCCGCCCGTTTTTGTAAATTCGTTCAGTGAGGCAATTAGGTCATGAATTTCCTTTGGCAATGCCCTAGTTAGGTTGCGCTTCTCACTCTTCTTCGCCCACGCGCTGTTCAATGGACGGTTGCAAATCGTCGCTCATATTCCTATTGTCAGTCTCAGGCAGCAGTGTTGATAGAACAGAGAACGGGTTTGACGGGCGCTGCTGGACTGCCGTATCAACACTTTCTGCAATATCACAAGAGCAAGTGCCTAAGTTAAGTTCAGCACCGCATGCTGAACATAAACCTTCGCATGTTTGAGCGCAGAGTGGCCAGACTGGTATTTCAAGTACAAGGGCTTGCCGGACATCCTCGCTCAATTCCAAGGTGTCCCCGTCATAGTAGCGCTCCTCACTTTGAAAGAGTTCCTCGATACTTTGCAATAACTTGCTGTTTCCGTCTTTGGACTGCGTTTTTTTTTCCATTGGGCAAAACAGCAATTCAAGCGTTGAGGCAATGTCCACTTGAAACTGCTTAAGACAACGTCGGCATTCAACTGCGATGGTAGAGATAATGTCGCCAGTGACATAAATATTATTCGCATCTTGCCGAAATAAGGCAATAGTGCAGGCAAGAGGCAGAATAAACTCAGTATCCTCAAGCGGGAGTTCAAGGGCAGTGGGTGGTATCCGGACCTCGTAAACCTTGGAATCCTCGTATCGCAAATCGTTAATGTCAAAAACCAATGTGTCTTTCATGCTTGCATTCCAGTGGGGGTTTGCTGCTTTTAAAAAGCGACTTCTTCTTCTATTCTGATGAGCTGCGCGTCCCCTTTAACGTCTTCAAGGTTGTAAATTTGCGCGAGGGCGGTTTTCATATTTTTTTCTAGTGCCTTATGTGTAAGCATAACGAGTGATACGGTATCCGTGGCGTGTGGTTCTTTTTGTATAACTGAGGCAATGCTGATATCGCAGTTGCCGAGTATGGTACCGATTTTGGCTAGGACACCCGGCCGGTCTACGACGACAAAGCGGAGGTAATAGCGCGTCTCAATATCATCAATAGGGCACAGAATCGTCTCGTTGCTTGTCTGGGGCGCGGCAAGCCAGGCTTGGGCGATCTGGGCTGGGGTACCTTGTTGTATGGATTTGGCTGCGTCAATAATATCAGCGACAACGGCACTGGCTGTTGGCATTTCGCCTGCGCCTTGCCCATAAAAGAGCGTCGGGCCGACAGCGTCGCCGATGACGCATACTGCATTAAAGGCGCCCCCGACATTCGCCAACAGGCTCCGCTCTGGCACAAGCGTTGGATGCACGCGTGCCTCTACACGTTTATCATCTGTCAGTTTCGCGATAGCAATGAGTTTAATGACGTATCCGAGTTCCCGGGCGTATTGGATCTCTTTTTGGTTTATGCTTGTGATTCCTTCTACGTGAAGATTTTGCAGGGTGATGTTGCTGCGATAAGCGAGTGCAGTGAGGAGTATAAGTTTTTGAGCGGCATCAATTCCTTCAACATCGAGCGTCGGATCAGCTTCAGCGTAGCCTTTATCCTGTGCGGCTTTCAGTACATCTGCAAAATCGATGTCGCGTTCGTGCATTTCGGTTAAGATGTAGTTACATGTGCCGTTGACGATGCCGTAGAGAGAGTGAATCTGATTGCCGGCGAAACTCTCTTGCAAGGTTTTGATAATGGGTATGCCGCCTGCCGTGCTGGCTTCAAAATTGAGGCTTACTTGCTGCTGCGATGCCAATTGAAAGAGCTCCGCTGCATGTGCTGCAAGCAGTGCCTTGTTTGCGGTTACGACGGGCTTCCCGTTCTGGAGTGCGCGGCGTATCAGGGCACGTGCGTCAGACACCCCCCCGATGAGTTCAACCACGATATCTATATCCGGATTGTCAACCACGTCATCCGGATTTGTGGTTAAACAGTCTGCAGGCAGCTCCACCCCGGTCCGTGTTGCCGGAAGTGTCTGTTTGACTATTTTTTTTAGGCATAACTGGATGCCACTGTTCTTAGCAATCAGGGCTTGCTGATTTATGAGGATTTTAGAGACGCCTGTACCGACAGTACCCCATCCTAAGATACCTACATTGATACACGATTTATCCATAACCGCAACCGCCTCTTTCTCTATGGTGTAGACGCGACACCGAGGCCGCGAATTTTGTGTGTTTTTTCTTTAACATGTGGGATTAACATTGAGCTCGTCATAGACTTAATGAATGGCTGTTCTAAGCGAGACTGAATTTGCATGAACATAATAGATCGGGGCGACTGGATTCGAACCAGCGACCTCTTGAACCCCATTCAAGCGCGCTTCCGGGCTGCGCCACGCCCCGTTTCTCTTTTTTTTGCGGCTCTCTTCTCAAAAACCGCTAATTTGACCGGAACCTTAGCCACGCATTCTTCAAAACGATTTTTTTCAGGACTTTACAATTATCCTTATTAATTATACCCACTTTGCTCGCTTTTGTCAAATTAATTTTGTATCTCACTTACCCCCTTTTTTTTTCAAGTTTTGTGATGAAAGGTTTTTGTTTGTAAACGTGTGAGAAAAGCAGTGGGTTAGAGATACCCGAAACCGGTAAATCCCACATCTCTGATAACCCGTTTTCAAGACATCTTCAAGTCTATTGCTATAAAAAAGCCTGCGTTGCGTCACTTGCTCTTTGTGCTGATAGCGGTGAGTGTCTAGCGAACGTTTAGCCTCAATGAACTCGCGTTGCGTTTGCCGCTTTCGGTAAAACGAGAGAAGTCGAAACAGAAAAGGTTGCTCCGTCCAATGGGTGGCAGGTGGCTCCCACCCGCCGAACTCCTCTCTCCTTGCAGGAGAGACAAAGAATACCTATCTCGCAACTTTCTACCTATCCTGCCACTGTCCTTCAGGACAGACAAAGAATACCTATCTTGCCACTTTTCTCACACACAAACCTAACAATATCACACACAGACGACTCTCAGAAAAAAATGGGGGTAAGTGAGATGTAAAGGCTGCCTTGACAAAATAATAGAGAGGTTGCTATACTAGAAGAAGTAAAGTAAAGAGAGTCAGGATGGAGGAGTTATGCCTAGAGCAGGCGATGAAAAACCGCGCAGCGTCCGGGCGGCTTATGACGCACACTTCAAACAGAATCTCAACGTGCAGCTGGGGGAGAGACGCGGCCTGCCGATACAGGCAGAACTCGCCGTCAGCTACCTGTCCCTCACGATAGACATCGGCGTGATTTTGCGAAACGCCGCTGACCGGGCAAACCTCCTCGCCGAGGAGCCGATTTTCCGCTATTTCCGAACGCATAATCTCATAGAGTTCAAAAGTCAAGCCGACGCTTTGACAGAGAGCGACTATTACCGCATCCAGGCGCGTGCGTGTCTTTATCTGGCTGATAACAGGCTTTCAAAGCAGGCACTCACCTTGACGATTGTCTCCGCCCGCTACCCTCGCGCACTGCTCTCGCGGCCCTATTACAAGGGGCAATGGGAACGCGTCAAGCCGGGACACTACCAGATAACGGAGGTGTTTCCAGTGCATCTGTTAGTGTGCAACGAGTTGGAACTGATGCGAGAGAATTATTTGTTGCTGCCTTTTACGGCATCGGCTATGGAGATTTTACAAATGGGAAAGAAACAGAATTTTTACGACACCGAAATGCAAGCGTTAGCAGACACATTCGGCAGCGAGATTCTAGAGAGAATTCCGCCTGCCGAACGGATGAAAGGGCTCAGTGCCGATGAATGGCTCAAGGTATTTCAGGGCTTGGCACCAGAGGTGCGCGCAGAACTCGTGCGGCAGCTGGAGGCAGCTGACAACGACTCCAACACGTAGCAGCCGACGCGGTTGAAAGGACATCTGAACACGGACGGTAAACTCACTGAACAGATCGGAAGAGTAAACTCACTGATATTTAAACTCACCTAACCAGGGGCGGCAACCTTCGCGTCGCTGCCCCTTTTTGTATATTTCAGCCCATCACCGCCTGATCTTTTGATAATCCTTGTATAAATCTCGCCGGAGCCGCTCTCTGTTTTGAATGCTAAACAGAAAACATCTCTGGCGAGATTTGTGCGAGGTTGTTTATTAGCTCTGCCGGTGCCGGGCTGAAAGAGACGAAGAATTTGTATATGTCCGAACTATACCGGTTTATGTTATTGCAAATCTGATGCCACGGTACGAGTCAAAACAGGCTCCGTTTTCGCACTGGGGCTCGAAAAAAAAAGATGTCGACAAAAAAGCAGAGATATCTAAGGTAACTAGGTCCGTTCTTTTTTCGTGAGTCTTGCGCAAGTGTCGAATTAGCAGGTCGGTTTAGGAACTATGCTAGCCCCATCCTGTTTAGGTTTTTCAGACTGATGCCCAGGCTCTCAAAAGGATCGCGTTCATAACAGGAATCTTGTTCAATGATGTACCAGTCAACGCCGGCGTATGAACATGCGTCTAGGATAGCAGTCCAATTAAGGTTTCCTTCTCCGACTTCTGCAAAACGCTGAGTAGAACCTTGCATTGCCATATCTTTGAGATGGATAATCTGTGCGCGTCCTTTGAGTTTGCGAATCCACTGGGCGGGGTCAGCGCCGCCGTGCTGGATCCAATAGGTATCAAGTTCGCTGTTGAAAAATTTCGGGTCACTTTCCTCGTATAGGATGTCTAGCCCAGTGCGTCCGTTAAACCGTTCAAGTTCAAAGCTATGGTTGTGATATGAAAAGCTTACTCCGCCTTCGGCGAGTCTTGCTGCGATTTCAGAGGCTTCTTTTGCAAAAGTGACAAATCCTTGGTAGTTCCGGTATTCGCCTGGTATTCCTCCGATGGCGGCATGCTTGCATCCCCAGAGTTGATGTTCTTCAATAACGGATTGCGGTTCGTCACGCATTCGTGCGTAGTCTGTGTGTGTTGCACAGATTGTGATACCTTCCCCGTCAACGATGGTTTTGAGTTGCTTTGGTGAAATCGGTCCGAGTGCGGAGCATTGAACAGCATTGTAGCCGAGCTGCTTCACCTTTTTCATGGTTTCGGCTATACCGGCTTCGGTTTTTGTGAAATCTCTAACGGTATAGAGTTGTGCAGCGATTTGTGTGGTTTTCATAGACCTCTCCTTAGTCCAAGTATGTTATACCAAACAATGAATAACGCATTTCTGTTTTCTTTCGGAAGCGTACGGGGGGCTCCGAACAAACAAGAGAAATGTGGGCAATTTAATATTCACTATAAATCTATCAAAAAAGCCGCGGCATGTCAAGGAAAATTATGGAATTTATATCTATATTTTATTGTAGCGCATCCATCAACAATCGCAGATGTTTTGCAATGAGAATGATGCTGCCCGAGTTAATCCCGCCTCCTATCGGTGAGTAGTCAAGCCTGAATTGTGAATTGGAAGATTTCTGTTAAGAAAAAAACAAAAATATAATAAAATGGTTGACAATTATGCTTCGCGGCTAGATTTAATAACCTGCTAGGTGCAACATGGAAAAGGAGTGACAATGGAAAAACGTCCAAATATTTTGTGGTATTGCACAGATCAGCAACGTTTCGACACCATCGGTGCATTAGGAAATCCACATATTCACACGCCCAGACTTGACGAATTTGTAGGTGAGTCGGTTACATTCACGCATGCCTATTGCCAGTCTCCGATTTGCACGCCTTCTCGTGCGAGTTTTATGACGGGGATGTATCCTTCAGCGGTAAGCGTAACAGGCAATGGCAATCCGGTTTTTCCGAGGTATTACGAAGATCGGCTGATTTCGCATGCGCTTTCGCAAGCGGGTTATGATTGTGGTTTGATTGGGAAACTGCATCTTGCGAGTGCTTTTTCTGCGCAAGAAGCGCGTGTGAACGATGGCTATCGCTACTTCCAATATAGCCACGACCATGGGAAGCCGCATGCATTCGGGCATGAGTATGCAGATTGGGTCCGTGCACAAGGTGTCAACCCTGCAGACTTGATAAGTCAACGTGCGGTTGCTCAAAAGTCTGATGGAAATAGGGGGCGATTACCAGAGCCGGCTCCGGATTGCGACAATGTTCCGTCGCATCTTCACCAGACCTATTGGTGTACTGAAAAATCGATTGAATTTATCAGAAAAAATCGTCGCGAAAACCAACCGTGGATGCTAAGCGTTAACCCGTTTGACCCGCATCCTCCGTTTGATGCGCCGTGGGAATACTATCGGCGGTATAATCCGGAAACGCTGCCGGGTCCACATTTCATGGAAAGTGACATCGGTTTTCAGTCGAAATTGACAGCTGCCGGTATCGATTTCCAGTCTCAGTCTAAACCGCCGTCAGAGTTTGATGATAAACGGATGCAAGCGTCTTATTACGCTATGATTGAGCAACTTGACTCTGAATTCGGGCGTTTACTCGACTATCTGGATGCGGAGGGCCTTCGTGAAAATACGATTGTGCTCTTCACTTCTGACCACGGAGAGGCGCTCGGTGACCACGGGCTGGTATACAAAGGATGCCGGTTTTACGAAGGCTCGGTGCGGGTGCCGCTCATTATTTCATTGCCAACGCAGTTCTTGCAGAATGTCCAAAGCGATGCGCTCGTTGAGCTGCTCGATATTGTCCCGACGTTGTATGATGTATTGGGCATAGAGATACCGTACTACGTTCAGGGGAAATCGCTCGCGTCGCTGTTGCAGGGGGATGTGCCGGCCAATGTCCATCGTGAGGCAGTTCGTTGTGAATTTTTCGGTGCACTTTCAACACCTGATCAGACCCATGCCACGATGTACCGGGACCGGCGTTGGAAACTCGTTGTGTATCATCAAAAAGGAATTTGTGAACTGTACGACCTTGATAACGACCCTTGGGAGCATAGGGATCTTGCTGAGGATGCCGATTATCAAGCCATCAAATGGGAACTGCTGCAAAAGAGTTTTGACGCGACTGTTTATGCACATCCTCAGATGATTCCACGCGTCGCTTCGCACTGAGGTTAAAGTGAATACCCTCTATCCGCTGCAAGTCTTGGGGAATCGTGCTTGGGAAATCGCTCCGACAGTTTGTATTGCACATGAACACTCCTGCCACTGCGCTTGAAAGTCAGGGCTCATATTTTTATAGTAGAATTTAGAATTATTGATACGGTGAGGTTGCTATTTTGGATGCGGATTTGAGCGAAGATCAGATTAACAGACTTAGAGGGAGCGGCTTGTAATCGGCACTCGGGCACCTCAAGCCCTTTATCATCAATTCCACAAGTCCAGCCCAAGCAGTTTTCGTCCCAATGGGGTGAGTTGGGCGGGTCCGTAATTTTTTGCTTCCCACCCGCGCGCGTCACCCGGATAGGGCCGTCGACCCAGCGCTCTCCGTTCTCGCCATAGCGTGATGCGTTCTTGCCGTCGTTCCTCATTCATCGGCTCGGGAGCCGGATAGAAGTTCATGTATTGTGCCAATCGGGGTTTATCGGCTGTGTTGCGCCCGTTTCCGTGCGGCAGTGCTACGTGCCATATTAGCAGTGAGCCTGCCTTCCCAGGGACCTGAACGAAGTATTCCGGGGAAATTTCTGGTACCCACGGGTTTTCTTTGTCAATCAACGATTTATGTGCGCCGGGCCAACAGACAAAAGAGCCTTGATCATCGGCTGTATCTGTCAGGAAGAGGACACCTTGTGTGCTGAACCGGACGGGTAGTTTTGATGTGTCTGCATCCCAGTGGTACATGCCCTTATTATCCCACTCAGGGTAGTCGGGATGTTTAGGCGGTTTCATGTTAACCCGGTCCGGATGCACCCAAATCCGATGCGTACCGTAAACTTCAGTGTAGATTTGATGAATAGGAGGATGTTGGTAGACGTTCCACATGGCTTGGTGTTGGTACATCTCTACCATACCTGCGCCGGGTTTGTGAGGCGCGCGGTACCAGTCGTTTGGGTCTGAGGGGTCCATTTCCAAAAAAGCGAAGATTGCGTCGACGACTGCATCACAGAGTTCAGTTGGGACAGCATTTTCTATAAGCATGTATCCGTATTCATCAAAATGGGCACGATGTGCTTGGGTTAAAAGGCTCATTACTAATTTAATTCCTTTCAAAGTTTCAGATTTGTTTAGGGGCCCAGACCTCAACAACGTAATAAGGTCCAGGTTCACAGTTGCGTATCTCAAAAGTGCCTGCTAATTCTAGGGCGGTGTGAAAATCATCAACGAGGCAGTGGTTATTTACACGATGCTCCTTGGCCATACCGTTGCAAGAGAGCGGTGAACACCCAAAGTCTGTTCCGATGTTACCATTCACAACATCATAACCGATGCAGGCGAACTGATGGGGAATTTGCTTCGCAGTTAACGCGTTGTAGTAGATAGCCCGTGCGCCGGTTCTATGAAATTCATAAGGGAGGATACGATACGCAAAGAGCGTGTATTTGTCCAAATCTTGGCGTGGAACAACGGACAGGGCGATTTCAGGGTTGTCATACAGCCACGTCGTTGTGTTGTGCTTCCATTTGTTCATCCAATCGGGCGGCTCCTTTGAGATGCAACAACTCACACTGCAAATCCGGTCGACATCCTTCAGCCAATTAGCTTCTGGATTACGTTCAGGCTTAAAAATACTACCGGCGACAATTTTCGGGAAATATCCGATGAGAATGAGTTCTTCCTTTGTCATTACTATGACCCAGCACTTCAGAGTGAGATTCGGCAAGCTTAACAGCGGTGCGACAATGGCGTGTTAAAATAGTAACACATATTAGAAAGAAACTCAAGAAAATCTGGGGCTATTTCATTTGCGCGTGCGTTTTTCCTCCGGAGCTGGCGGTGCAAGGCTTCGGGTTTGCATCCGTGGTTCAAAACGGATTAAAAAGGTGTCAATCTCACAGAAAAGTGTTATAATATCTATAGAGCACTCCTTTTGGTATGGATTTGTTCCGATATTATACCATAGGGGTTCTCCTTTGCATACATCTTTATTTTTTGCACCGAGCTCACGTTATATTGTGTAATGACGTGGACTCTTCGTTTGTGTACTCTTTTGGAAGGAGCCGTTATGTCAAAAAGACTGCAGTTTAGCAACATAGTTTGCAGAAGACAGCAAAACTGGCTAAAAAACGTATGCTTGTTAGTCTTTCTCGTTTTGCTGCCTGTTAGCATTTTCTGGAGTTGTAACAATGAGAAAAAGAGTCCTGAAATAGATTCATCTGCCCAGAAAAAAAACACACCTACGAATTCTAAGGAGAGAGAGTGGCTCTCAATTATGGGTGGTGCTATTGGTGGGAGTTTTTCGCAATTTGCGGGTGCTGTTGGGCGCGTATTAGAGCAGCACGAACCACATATCAAAGTATCTATAGACGGCTCTGCAGGTTCAGTAGAAAATACACGGCGTGTGAATAGAGATGCGGAGGCGCTCGGTGTCGTTTTCGCGTCTGAAAGTTATTTAGGTTACCATGGGCAGGAAATCTTCGCGGCAGAGGGCCCCAAAAGCAATATCCGTGTAGTGACGCTGCTATTTATTGCCTACGATCAGCTGTCCACGTTAGCGAAGAGTGATGTGCACGAATTTGAAGACATTGTGGGCAAGAAGGTTGCATGCGGTGCGAGTGGTTCTGGCACGGCTCAGACGCTAGAACGTCTGGCGAAATTGGCGGGTATCTGGGGACAATTCACGCCGGTTTACAAGGGTGGCACTGCCGGTGCTGAGGGACTTCAAGATGGGCAAGTTGCCGCGTTTCAGTGGCTCGTGAGTGTGCCTAACAACGCCATTATCCAATTGACAACTATTAAATCCATCCGCATGCTTGACCTTGACACCGCTGCGAGAAAGTACGGCTTCTATGAAAAGTACCCGTTCTATCAATCGGGTATGCTGCCTGAGGGGGCTTATGAGGGCAAAGTAGAACCGGTAAAGACAATCCTAATGCCGACAGTACTAATTGCCCACAAAGACGTTCGGACGGAGACTATCTACGCGCTGCTCAAGCATACCTACTCGTCGGAGGGCCATAAAATGCTGCGCGATACGACGCAAGCAGCCGCAGATATGACAATTGAGAACGCGCCGAAGGCGTTTGTGATTCCACTCCACGCTGGTGCGTATAAATTCTGGAGCGAACAAGGGGTAGAGATTCCTGAGCATGCGATGCCAGTAAAGTGACAAATTCTTTATTTTAATGGGACATTATCTCCTCGCTATCTCTTAGTCCGGCTGGCGTGGCATTTGTCTAACTTTCTCATAGGCTGCTTTGGTAATTAGAGGCGTGTCCGCCGAGGCAACTGTGTTTGCGAGGAGTCCGGAAATCGTTGCGCGTGTGTTAAAAAATATGGTATAATAGGATTTAAAGGAGATTATAGGGTGGTTCTATCTACGGTGCTGTCGGCAGTCAGGTAAATCATCAGAGCGGAGTCGCCCTACACTTTCGTGAGAGGAAAGAAAAAGGTTATTATCATCGGTGGCGGTGTGATAGGCCTCGGTATCGGTTGGCAGCTTGCGAAATCCGGGTGTTTGGTTACGCTCTATGAGCGGCATCGTGCGGGCCGTGCTGCGTCGTGGGCAGCAGCGGGGATGCTCGCCCCCCTGGCTGAGGCACACACTGAAGAGCCGGAACTCCTGAGGTTAGGGTGCCACAGTTTGGAGCTCTATCCGCATTGGGTAAACGAATTAGAAGCCGATGCACAGATGTCTATCGGGTACCGGGCAGAGGGCACACTCATCATCGGATTGGAACCGGATGATACACAACAACTTCGGCATCTCTATGTGTCACAGCAGCACCTCGGTTTGGAGGTGGAATGGCTGAGCGGCCGTGAGGCGCGTGGGATTGAACCGGTGCTCTCGCCACGTGTGACGGCGGCGATCCGGTGTGCGGCAGACCATCAGGTTGACAACCGTTTGATGGTGGACGCGCTTGTGCATGCGTATCAAGGGTGTGGTGGCACCTTATGCGAAAATAGCAGCGTGGTAGAGATCCGGGTAAAAAACGGTATTGTGGTGGGCATCCAGACACAAAACGGCTTTGAAAGCGGGGATGTGGTTGTGCTTGCAGCCGGCTGCTGGTCGGGGCAGATAGAGGGTTTACCGGATGAGAGTCTGCCGCCGGTGCGTCCTGTTAAAGGGCAGATGTTAGCACTGCAGATGGAGGGCGGTATCACGCTAAAAACAGTCACTCGCACCGTCAGGGCAAGGTATCCGATGTCAGTGTATCTTGTGCCGAAAGCCGATGGGAGACTCATCATCGGTGCGACGAGTGAAGAGATGGGATTTGATACGCGTTTAACCGCGGGGGGTGTATTTGAATTGCTTCGCGGTGCGTGGGAGGCGGTGCCGGGGGTTTACGAACTACCAATTTTAGAGACATGGGCAGGCTTGCGTCCAGGGAGCCGAGATAGCGCGCCCTTGCTCGGATATACTTCGGTTGCGAATCTAATTTTGGCAACCGGGCATTATCGGAACGGTATTTTGCTCACGCCCGTAACTGCCTATGAAATAGCGAAACTCATCCAGACAGATGAGGTATCCGCCATCATCGCCCCGTTTGGGCTCGGTCGATTTTCAATGGAGAAACAGGTTGATGAGGATACGGGTTAACGGTGAGAACAGAGAGGTTAGGTCTGATTTAACCGTCTACGAATTGCTGGTGGTGATGGAGCTCAATCCGGGGCAGCCGGGCATTGCGATTGCGGTAGACCGGGAGGTCGTTCCGAAGGCGACATGGCAGCAGAAAACGCTTCGCGAAAATAGTGAGGTCGAGATTATTCGCGCCGTTCAGGGCGGCTAACGCACCGGATAATGGACGCGATAAAATGAACAGTAGACTTGCACCTGCAACTGCTGCCCTTTTCAGGAATATCAGTAACCGGGCAATGGGGTGGCCCTGTATAAACCGGTAGAGGAAAATAGATGGAAGAATTCAGAATAGCAGATAAAACCTATCACTCGAGACTGCTAATCGGAACAGCAGGATATCCGAATTTCCAAGTGATGACAGAGGCAATCGCGGCAAGTGGTGCGGAAATCGCCACGGTGTCAATGCGTCGCGTGAGACTTACGGAGGACTTCGATGAAAACATGTTCTCGTTGCTCCAGGAACGCAATATCACGGTTCTGCCGAATACGGCTGGCTGTTTCACGGTGAAGGAGACTATCTTCACCGCACAACTTGCAAGAGAAGCATTAGGAACAACGTTGATTAAATTGGAAGTCATTGGGGACGAACAGACGCTGTTTCCGGATGTAGAGAATCTCCTCATTGCTGCGGAAATGCTGATAAAAGACGGTTTTACCGTGCTGCCCTACTGCAACGACGATCCGGTTACTTGTAAGAAACTGGAAGATATCGGGTGTGCAGCTGTGATGCCCCTCGGTGCGCCAATTGGGTCCGGTATGGGGATTCGTAACCCGTATAACATACAGATTATCCGGGATAGTGTGCAAGTCCCGGTTATAGTGGATGCTGGAGTTGGCACTGCATCGGATGCCGCAATAGCGATGGAATTGGGCTGCGACGGTGTGCTTCTCAATACAGCGATTGCCAAAGCACGTCGTCCGGTGTTGATGGCAGAAGCGATGAAAAAAGCGATTGAAGCGGGTAGGGCGGCATTTTTAGCTGGACGCATTCCACGAAAACTTTACGCGAGCGCGTCAAGCCCGCAAGAAGGTCTAATCTGATTAGGGGCAGCTTGTGAAAAAAAGATTTCTCCTCGCGCTATCGGTTGGCATATTTTGCCCAGGACTCTGGATATACTTGTTTATTTTTACCTGCCTGGTAGGGGCGGAATTTGCTGTCGCACAATTTCAGAGTGAATTCGGTCAAAGCATCCTACAACGAAAAGCGGAAACCTCTGAAACCGAACCGGCGGAACTCACAATTGACTACTACATCTCCAATACGTTCAACGATCATATTGAATTGGGATTAAGCGTTGACCCATATACGAGTGCCCTCGCGGGGCAAGAGAACCCGCAGCTTGAAGGTCTGATTAACCGGGTAGGCGTTAACCTGCAAGGCGACCTGCCGATAGCAGAGCGGCTCCGAATGAGCTTGGAATACGCACCGCAGATTGAAAACTATACCGGTGCGGACGGGAAACTCGACGAATTTGACGGTTTGACAGACGTTTTCTTAGCCGAGCTCGCTTTTCGTCCGGTTCAAGAATTACCGCCGTTCGTCGCTTCACATCAATTTCAACGTTTGGTCCGGACATCGGCTGTCTATAACAACAACGAACGACAGTTCAAATTCCGCTTTGGGCGCATCCTGGAATATAGCCTCCGGATGCACCGATTCGACGATGAACAGACGCGCCGAGAGGATTTCCTGCTCGTCGGCTCAACGATGCACAAGGGAACAGCCAGGATTCAATTCGGCTTGCCAAAACAGGTGGTGGCAAAAGCAGAGTACGGGTTGGAATCTGGGCACTACAAGACGAATTTGAACAATCTCATCTTAGGTGTGACAGGCCTTGAAGACGACGAACGTCGAAGGGACTGGCGACATTTCGGTTCGGCGAAGTTGCTACATGTGGCAGCAGAGCGGTTCGTGTTTCAGGAAGAATTCAACCTTTTTGTCAACAGGTCCAACGTCGATTTCTTTAATTTTTCTAGTACTGAGGCATCGGTAAGCACCTTTTACAGAATTGCGTCCGGGCGTTGGCTCCGGCTGCGGTTATCCAGATTATGGGTGCAGTTTGATGGTAGGCACATCCGTGATGAGACGGGGCTTATCCGAGAAAACACGGAGAATAGGAGAGATACGCAATTCGGGGTGACTGCACAGGTGAACTGGCAATTCAACGGGTATCTAACACTGAATGCTAATTATCAGTTGACGCAAAACCGCACGAATGAAGCGGATGTGCTGCTCAGTTTTCTAAATTATAATCATAATGTGCTCAGTCTCACCGTGCGCGGGAGTTATTAATTTGGGCATCCCCTCTCAAAAAAATTAGCGTCCTCCTTTAAAGAGCTTCAACTTCCCCTCTGACGCAATCAAGGTGTAACACCGGGCAATCGCATCAGCGACGATAGGTTCGTCAGGCGTATCCCACAGCAGTAGATAATCAAGGAAAAGAGCGGCACACTCACGGCGAAGTTGTAGAACCGTATTAAAAGGAGGGTATACGGTGCCGGTAGCCCGCTTGAGTCGTTTTCAACTCCCTTTATTCCAAAACCTCCGCGAAGGCAATCTGTTTGAAAAACCCCAAAGGACACCAAGAGGAAGCCATATAAAGATGCCTATCTCACTCACCTTTTTCACAAACAAAACGGTTTTATCTTGTAAATTGAGGGAACTCCCCTCATTTGCACGTTGACGCGTCTGGGCAGCAATGCTATGGAATTCGACTAAATCTCCTGTCATCTGGTCCTTACTTTCGGTGTCTGCGAATGTGATATAAAAGAGAAAGGGGACTATCGGGTGATACCATAAACTTCCTACCACAATTCCGAGTAAAACTTTGCCGGAAAACGCGAATATGCTCGACCATCTTAGTTTTTTCATAAAAACTCCTGCTGAACAGGCAGGGAATCCAGAGGCTACCTGCCTGTTCCGGTAAGAGGATTTCCTGCCATCAGTTGCACCAGCGGCAGCTTTCTCCCTCATGGATGTTGCTTGAACCAGACTGTGCACACCGCCATGTGACATTCGAGTTATATCCAAAATCCTGTGCATCCGCCTCGGAACCGAAGGTACTCGTTTCGTCAGAGGCGTAACGAATTCCGCTCACTTGCACATTTGCACCAGTGCGGTAAAAGTAGTCTATCGCATAATGACTGTCAAGGTTTTGGATAGTTTCAATGAATTTAATTAAGAAATGTCTGAAAATAGCATTCTCCTCTTGTGCGTTGCGTTCGTTATTCGTATTCAAGCCGTTCGTTTCATCCTATACGGAAAGTTTACCGGAAGCGACCCCCTATTTCTACTACAAGCACGCACGACTTATATCAGAACACGGACATCTCTCCGCACAGGATATGGACCTTTGGCTGCCCCTTGGCAGAGACTTAAATCAGACGCTGCCGCACGAATGAAGCAGATGCGCTGCTCAGTTTTCTAAATTATAATCATAATGTGCTCAGTCTCACCGTGCGCGGGAGTTATTAATTTAGGCATCCCCTCTCAAAAAAAATTAGCGCCCTCCCTTAAAGAGCTTCAACTTCCCCTCTGACGCAATCAAGGTGTAACACCGGGCAATCGCATCAGCGACGATAGGTTCGTCAGGCGTATCCCACAGCAGTAGATAATCAACGTTATCGGCATACCGACATAAATCAATCTCTTCTGCACGCCAATGAACGGTTTGCACCCACTCTTTCTCTTCTGTCGGTGCCTCAAAATCATCTTTGAAACGAATCGGGAAATAATCAAACTGTACCTCGTAGTTGCCGAGGTTAATGCAGCCGTTGTCCAAGCAGTAGTAATTGGCGGCGTTAACGAAGATACCTACCTTAAGAGCTGTTCCGCGCGGTTCGAAATGGAGGGGCAGAATGACTCTGTTCTTCTCAACCCGCTGGACGAAGGCATTAAATTCTTGCAATTCGGCGTTGAGATTTTTGCAGAGATAGCCGACGTATAGCACGTTAATCAAGGCGAGCATTGTGACGATGCCGGTAAATACCTGTTTTCCTTTATCGGTATCGCTTTCGCGGAACCAGGCGAATATTGCGAGCGTAGCTAAAATCGCGAGCCTGTCGTTCACCCAGCCCCCGGGGCCGATAGAGTCTGGCAGTATCAAGTAAAGTCCGAAAAGTACGCTAAATAAAAACAGAAAAGTGCGCTGCCCGGTGGACTCATCGTTGGGGGCATTTCGGTTCTGCCATAGCGTCCGGACCGTCAGATAAATAAGGATGGCTGTGACAGCGTAGGAAACCCATCTCTGATTTTCGTTGAACGCGATGAGCACCTCCAGGCTAAGAATCTCTTTTAACAGTTCGCCGACACGCTCGAATCCAATTTCAGGCGGCTCACCTGCTAACAGGTCCGAAGTCGGTAGATAGACAAGTAACAGGAGTGCTGCAGGCAGCACATAAACCGCTGTCCAGACGATCTGCTTCAGGTTGCTTCTGAAATGGAGCAGCGCGAGGAACGCGATAGAGAATAAGACAAACGCATAAGAGATGAGGTGCGCAAAATAGGTGAGGACGAGGAGGAAATTCAGTAGGACAGCACGTTTAATGCTCATCTGGCCTTTATGTCGGTACCAATACCCGAGTGCCAAGAAAAAGAGCGGCACACTCACGGCGAAGTTGTAGAATCCCATCAAAAAGAGGTAGTTGTAGATAAACGTAAAACTAAGGATGACGAGCGAATGTCGTCCCGGATGAACTGCGGTAAGAAAATAGCGGATGGCTAACGGAAATAGGATGACGTAGAGGCTCAGGAAGACTTTCTCTGCTATTAACGGCGGGAAGACGAACATTAGCATCGCTAAAGAGAAGTGCGATAGCCAGTTCGGAAAGGGGTACCAATTGATTTCATAATAGGTGCGAAACTGATATGCAGGGTTGTTGTACTCCGTCAAAATCTGCGAATTATAGACGTGGCTGACCCCGTCTTGCGTCGGGAAATAAGGGAATAACCAGATCGGTAGTAAGTAGATGACAATTAACACGACTATTAAAAGTAGGGATTTTTCAGAGAAACGGGAGAAGAATGGCATCGTTTTTTTCCTTTTAATTTTTTTCGGTTTGCTGCTATAATATTATCACTTGAGAGTTCACTTTGCAAGTCCTATAGTGCAAAAACAGATTTTGCCGAAATAATTTTTCAGGAGGAACGATGAAATACGTTTCTATGATCGTGTTAGTTTTGTTAATTAATTTGTGTGGCATTTCCTATGCGGACTTAATGGAAGGCTTGGTTTTGTACATGCCGCTTGATGAAGGTACAGGAACCGCAACACATGATATGTCTGCGAACGGCTTTGAAGGCGAAGTGGTAGGTGCCGCAGCATGGATTGACGGAAAATTTGGGAAAGCCCTTCACTTTGCTGCCTCAGCAGATCACGTCGTGGTTGAGGATGATGCCGCGTTTCATATTGAGGGCGAGATTACACAAGCGGCGTGGGTACAATTAGACCGGCTCCCGAGCGCGCATGCGATTATCTTTGGCACCCGGCAGAGCGGTGCAACTCGCCATATCGGTTTCGGCTTCGGTATGAATCCTGCCAACGGCATCAAAGTCTGGACAAACGGCGCAGCTGGCGGGTTTAAGGACATCAACGATAATGAAACCGAACTCGAACTCGGCAAGTGGTATTATCTCGCTTATACACATACCGATGATAACAACGGATTGGTTGAGATTTACGTTGATGGCGAGGTGACGTACTCAGAAGAATCAGCGAACCCTGTGGCTCCCGCTGAAAATACCAGCGCGGTGACTATTGGGACCTGGGGCGGTGAGGCCTGGACAGGCAGCGTCGACGAGGTGCGCCTTTGGAACCGGGCACTCTCAGCAGAGGAGATTAAAGAGAGCATGAACCAAGACGCATCAGCATTCTTGACCCCTGTGGAACCCCAAGGAAAACTCACTACGACTTGGGCTGGTATTAAGTCCTTCCGGTAGCACGGATAAGCGCGTTTTCTTAATCTTAATCGTTAGGCGGATGTATCGCGTCGGAACACGGATAGCATCCGCCATTTCATACTGCATTTTATAGTCACCTGATATAAGCATAGAACCAAACTAAGGAGGAGGTTATCATGAGAAAAATGTTATTCTGCTTAACCCTCAGTATCGTCCTCGGATTTGCTACTGTTGTAGACGCAATTCGGGATGACCCGGACCTGGTCGTTTACTACTCCTTTGATAAAGATGAAAAGGACGTCGCGGATGACAGCGGAAACGGGTTTGATGCCGAAATTTCAGCCGCAGATTGGAGCAAGGAAGGTAAGTTTGGCGGTGCTATGGAATTTGATGGCGCATCGAGTTCTGTTAAAAGCCCGCCAGAGATGCCCGGACTCACCGATGGAGAATTAACGGCGATGACCGTGGAGCATTGGGTGATGATTAACGCGAGTACCGGAGACACGCAGCAAATTTGGGAAGCGTTAAATGCCGCAGGTGCTTGGCCCGCCGAGACTTTCATCGAAGGGGCCGCTGACATGGTGTTTTACATTTATGACACCAAAAATACCGAACATCGCACCGCTATACCAGAACCACCGCTCAAAAAGTGGGTACACATTGCAGGCACTTATGATGGAAAAGTTCAGAAGTCCTATGTCAACGGAAAAGTGGTGGATGAACTAGCGTGGAGCGGGAAATTCGTTATCATCCCGGCCCCAAGCGGGGCTATTGTCCTCGGCAAGGACAACGAGGCGGATATCCAACACCTCAACGGATTTATCGATGAATTTGCTTTCTACACCCGCGCCTTGACAGAGGCTGAAATCAACGCAGACATGAATAAAGGCGTCTTGTTTGCGGTTGAACCGACAGACAAACTCAGTACCACTTGGGCCGGTATCAAAGCCGCATACTAACCCTTAAAAGGGCGGAACTAATCCGCCCTTACGCACGCACAACAAAGGAATCACAACTATGGCACGACACCCGAAACCGAATCCTGTAGAAACCGACTCCTACACGCACGAGAACGAAACCCGAACCAGTATCCCACCGGTAGGCCTCGCACCGGACGGAGATATCGCCGAAACGCAAAAGAGAGAATACTACTATAACCCACATCTCCAACCTATACTCCGCTTTGATGCCAAAGATACCCGTTTACCCCCCCCCTAAAAATTTGTTAAGTATTGCACAAAAACGAACGTTAACTGCCGCCGAAGCACAACAACTCGCTGACGCGCTTGACGCAAAACCGTGGCTGGAATGGGCAAATAAACGCGAAGAAGGCGACTCCTTCACCGTGGACCCAATTTCACTCTTCATCCACGAACGACTCAGTGCACAAGCCATCCTTGAGACCGCAAAACGGAACGACATCCAACGCGACCTCTTCGCCGACCCGCAGCAAAAGTACCGAGACGCAGTCCAATTCTACGCGCATGAGGTGCCGTGGGCGAATCGCCTTATCCTCGGCGATAGCCTACAAGTGATGGACTCACTCGCACATCGCGAAGCGTTGGCTGGCCAGGTCCAGATGATTTATGTAGATCCGCCCTATGGGATTAATTTCCGATCCAACTTCCAACCGGAGGTGTTTCAGAAAAGTGTCACAGATAGGGATAAGGATCTGACGCGCGAAGTAGAACAGGTTAAGGCGTATCGCGATACGTGGAAACTCGGGATCCACTCCTACCTCTCCTATCTCAGGCAACGGTTTGTCGTTGCACGCGAACTGCTCAAGGATTCAGGCAGCATCTTTGTGCAGATTGGTATCGATAATGTCCATCGAGTTCGCTGTCTACTTGATGAAGTGTTCAAACCGGAAAATTTCGTGTGTGAAATCGTTTTCAAAACACGAAATGCATCTACAAGTAAGCATTTATCCGTCTTGAACGATTTTATCCTTTGGTATACAAAAGAACGGAAGTGTGTGAAGTTCCACCGTTTGTTTCAGGAAAAAGAAGCAGATTCTAATTTTCCGAAAGGGGAGTTACCAAACGGTGACATGGTATCTGCTTTTTCTAGTGGAAACCCAATTGAGAATATGCCTGTCAAGGCGAGACTTTTCAAAAACAGTGACTTAACTTCCCGCGGAAGTTCAGGAGGTCATCAACCGTTTAAATTTCAGAATGAAAACTATAATCACCGAAGCGGAGGTAGTTGGCGAACCAGTATTGAAGGATTATCACGTCTTGCAAAAGCTGACAGACTCATTTCTAGTGATGCAACTGTGAGCTACAAGCATTACTTTTCTGACTTTCCCTACAGTGAACTAAGGAATTTTTGGAGTGAACAACTTTTTGAGCAACGCAGAACTTATATTGTGCAAACGTCACGAAAAGTTATAGAGAGATGTATGTTGATGAGTACAGACCCCGGGGATTTGGTTCTGGATCCGACGTGTGGCAGCGGTACCACCGCTTATGTTGCCGAGCAGTGGGGGAGACGTTGGATCGCAATTGATACGTCTCGAGTTGCGATTACACTCGCGCGCACTCGTCTCTTGACAGCAACTTTTGACTACTATCAATTGAAAAATGAATCAGAGGGGGTCGGGAGCGGGTTTGTGCTGGAGACGGCACCGCGTATTCAGTTAAGAGACATTGCGAACAACGTCGCGCTGGACCTCATCTTTGAAAAACATGAACCGATATTGGCAGAGAAGTTGGCAATCCTGAACGCTGCCCTGAAGGAGGTTACACCGGCACTGCGTAAAGAACTCAGACTGAAGTTGGCGGAGAAAAAGAAGCGTGATGTGACGGATGCGGATCGGCGGCGGTGGGATTTGCCAGAAACGGCTTGGGAAGAGTGGGAGGTGCCGTTTGACACCGATGCGGCATGGCCGGCGGCTTTACAAGAGGCGTTGGTTGCATATCGAGGGGCGTGGCGGGCAAAGATGGACGAGGTGAATACGTGCATCGCTGAATCTGCGAAACAGGAGGTGCTGGTCGATCGGCCTCTTGTTGATAAAAGCCGCATGCGGGTGAGCGGTCCGTTTACCGTTGAATCGGTGCATCCAGCGGCGGAATCGTTGGATGGGGAAGCAGGAGAAGCAGATTCTGAATTAGACGTGGAACCGGCGAACGCCGCGGCGTATCTGGAACAGATGTATGCACTGCTGAAAACAGGTGGCGTTGACTTTGAAAATGAGAAGAAGGATTTTGCGCGGTTAGACCTGCTCCAAGGCGGCTCCCTCCACGCCGAGGGACAGTTCGAAGATGATGAACGCGACATCTGCGTTGCGTTTGGACCGCAACACGGACCGGTAACTGCTTTGCAGGTGGAGCACTGCTTGACGGAAGCCAGAAAGTATTACGATGTGCTGCTGTTTGCAGGTTTCAACTTTGAGGCCGAAGCGCTCGCCATCCTTCAAGGCGAACACCGAAAGCTACAGACCCACTTCGTGCAAATCGCCCCAGATGTTACGATGGGAGATCTGCTCAAGCAGATGCAGAGTGATAAACTCTTCACTGTTATCGGTGCACCGCGAACGGTAGTCGAACAGACGGATGACGGAGAATGGCTTGTGAAGATGGAAGGGCTGGATACGTACAATCCGGTGGATAACACCATAGAACCGACACAAGCGGATCAGGTTGCGGCGTGGCTTCTAGACACCGATTACGACGGACGTACCTTCTGCCCGACGCAGTCCTTTTTTCCGAATAAGAATGCGTGGAAGAACATCGCGCGTTCGCTAAAAACAGTGATTGATGCGGAGAACTTGGAGGCGTTTTCGGGAACGGAGTCGATTCCGTTTTCAGCCGGTAAGCATAACCGGATTGCGGTGATAGTGATAGATCGGCGTGGGAATGAATTGATGCGTGTCCACAAATTAGAGGAACAGCAGCATGAATAAAAAATACGAACAACAGCGGATGCCGATTCAGCCGGTAGAAGAACCGATTCTGTGCTCGCCATATATGGAGCCGACGGAACATTGGGTTTACGATAAAGAGACTGGCAGGCCGAGCAGACAGCCGGGTCGTCGTAGCGCCGGTTATTGGATAGAAGAGTATGGAACGGCAGAAGAACAGTTGGAATTGAGTTTTGTGCGTGAAGAAGACTGGAGTACGCTGCGGCTGGTCAACGCCTTGCGTAACGATGTGAAACGCTGGCGTGCGACAGACTATCGGAATGCTATGCCCGTTACGCGTCAGCTTCTGCGTTATTGGCAGCGTGAAGGCAGGCAGCGTCCGCTCTTTTTCTGTCAATTGGAGGCCGTTGAGACGGTCATCTACCTCGCGGAGATCCGCAAGCCTGGGCACCGTCTCGGTTTTAAACCGGAATTTGAGGATAAAGATTTGGATACACTGCACGATGCGGATTTAATCCGTTACGGGTGTAAAATGGCGACGGGGAGTGGGAAGACCGTTGTGATGGCGATGCTAATCGCGTGGGCGTTCTGCAACCGGGGTAAGGTGCGTTCCGACACGCGGTTCCCGTCCGCAGTGCTGGCGGTATGTCCCAACCTGACGATTAGAGACCGGCTTGAGGTTCTCCGTCCGGAGGATCCGGAGAATTACTACGATAAATTTGACTTGGTGCCGCCGACGCTCCAAGCATTTCTCAGAAAAGGGAAGGTCAAAATTACCAACTGGCACCAGCTCACGTTGGAATCGGAACATGCAGAGGGTGGGGATTCGCACCGCGTTGTAAACAAAGGGGAGGAGACGGCAGAAGCTTATGCGGAGCGTATCCTCGGCGAGCTCGGGGGGCGGGGTGAAATTATGGTGCTTAACGACGAAGGGCATCACGCTTATCGTCCTTTAGCATCAGAGACGAAACTCAACAAGGAAGAGAAGGCGGAGCAGCAGACTGCGACGGTGTGGATCCAGGGGCTGGATCGGATTCAGCAGGCGTGTGGCATTCGGTTTGTGGTAGACCTGTCGGCGACACCGTTCTACTTGCACGGCAGCGGGCATCCGGAAGGCAAGCCGTTTGAGTGGCTCGTGAGCGATTTCGGTCTGGGGGATGCAATAGAGAGCGGCATCACCAAAATCCCGCGAATTCCGATCAGCGATAGCACCGGACGGCCAGAACCGAAATATTTTCGCTTATGGGAGCATATCACTGCTCGACTGGGCAAGCGTCCTAAACCGGAAGATATCTATACCGAGGCGAACGATGCGCTGATAACGCTCGCGAGTCAATGGAAAGCGCAGTTCGATGAGAACGGATCACAGATACCGAACTGCATGATCGTCGTCTGTCCGGAGACGAAGGTTGCCGAAGTATTTCATCGCGGTATCTCGGGAGAGAGGTTAAGCGACGGTGAAATTGTTTATGACTCGAGTGACCTTTTTGAAGAACTCCGGAACAGTGACGGGGATACGAAAACGTTCCGCATTGATAGTAAGAAGCTCGCTGAGGAAGGCAGTGATGCGGAGGCTCTGCGGGATGTCGTTAGTACGATAGGGAAAGAGGGTAAGCCGGGTGAACAGATTCGGTGCGTCGTCTCTGTCTCAATGCTCACTGAAGGTTGGGATGCGAACAACGTGACGCAAATTCTGGGGTTGCGTGCGTTTAAGAGTCAGCTGCTGTGTGAGCAGGTTGTGGGCCGTGGGCTGCGCCGCATGAGTTACGATATCAATCCGGAAACAGGGCTTCTTCCGGCGGAATACGTGGACATTTACGGCATCCCGTTTTCGCTGATTCCGTTCAAGGGGCGGCAGCAAGGGAAGCCGCAGCCGGATAAACCGACTTATCGCGTGCGTGCATTACCGCAGCTGCGCGAGCATGAAATTCGGTTCCCTAACGTTGACGGGTATATCTTTGACTTGCACCATGCTTCGATTACGGCAGACATTGCGGAGAGGGATCTCCTGAAATTGGACTCTGATCATACGCCGGATGCGGTTTTCGCGGGTGGCATCAGTTTGAACGAAGGCAAGCATGTCTATATCGGGGAGCACATTGAGCATAACCGGCAGAAGTTTTATGACGCGAATCACTTTCAAACCATTAAATTCGACATCGTTAAGCAAATCTTGGATCAGTTACCGATAGAGCGGTGGGAAGAGAAACCGGTGTTATCTCGTCGGCAGCTCTTTCCAGAGATTTATCGGCTTGTGGATGCCTATACGCAGAAGATCCACTTTGGCTATATGGATGTGCGCGAATTGGGAAACGTGAAATACAGGAAGCATGTAATTGAGCTCTTTCTCAACGCGATTCGACCGAGCGAAAATGCCGATGGAGCCGAGTTGGTTCCTATTATCAATCCGAGCAAGCGTTGGGGTAGCTCAGCGGACGTTGATTTCAGTACCACCAAAGACTGCTATCGGACGCAGAAAAGCCACGTCAACTTCGTAGCTGTGGATAGTACGTGGGAGGCGAGCGCAGCGTTCCGGCTGGAACGTTCTGCCCATGTGAAAAGTTACGTACGGAATGATGGGCTCTGGTTCACTATCCCGTATCACTTCGAGGGTGCTTCACGCGACTATGTTCCGGATTTTATCGTTGTTATGTCAAATGGACTCAAAGTGGTGCTTGAGATTAAAGGGCAAGAAACGCCGAAAGATCTGGCGAAGTACCAAGCAGCAAAACGGTGGGTGGCTGCTATTAATCACACACAAAAATTTGGCAAATGGGGTTTTCTAGTCTGCCGGAGTCCATCCACGTTAGAGGTCGAGTTGGAGTCGTTGATGGCTCGTTAACAAGGTACGATAATAGCGCCGGGGTAATAAAAAAAAACGGTGACAATTCTTTAGGTTTTTGGTATGATGGAACGATACAATTATCTAAGGGACGCAGATGTCATTGAAGGAACAAGAGTGGATAGAAAGCGAGGCGCAATTAGAGTCCCGTCTCTCTGAACCGACCCCGGAGGTTATTGAGGCGGTAGGTGCGCTTGAGGGCGATCTTCTGATTCTGGGTGTTGGCGGGAAGATGGGTCCGACGCTTGCCAAACAGGCAAAACGCGCTATAGATGCAGCAGGTGTCTCCAAAAAGGTGATAGGTGTGTCGAGATTTTCGGTACCGGGGGTACAGGAAATGTTGGATGCGTCTGGGATTGAGACGATAGCGGCAGACCTGCTAACTGAAGACAGTCTGCAAAACCTACCTGATGTCCAGAACGTGATTTTCATGGCTGGGCGCAAGTTCGGTGCAATGGGCAATGAGCCGTTGACGTGGGCAATCAATACCTACCTGCCGGGTCGCGTCTGTGAGAAGTTCCATTCTTCGCGATTGGTTGTTTTTTCTACAGGGAACGTTTATCCGCTAACTCCTGTCAGTTATGGTGGCGCGACAGAGCGTTATCCAGTGGAAGCGATAGGCGAATACGCGCAATCGTGTCTTGGGCGCGAACGGGTATTTGAATACTTTTCAGCCGAGTTCGGCACCCGGATGGCGATTCTCCGTTTGAACTACGCCGTTGAGCTGCGTTACGGCATCCTGCTGGACATCGCAGAGCAAGTGTATGCGGAATCTCCAATCCTCCTGACGATGGGGAACGTGAACGTCATCTGGCAAGGCGATGCGACAGCGGTTGCGTTGCGGGTTTTTGCACACTGTCAAAGCCCGCCACTGATTCTGAACGTGACGGGCCCAGAAACCGTTTCTATCCGTTCACTTGCACAACGTTTTCGTGCATTTTGGGCATCAGCAGCAAGTAAACCGACAAACAAGGAGCTCTGCTTCGCTGGAGAAGAGTCAACAACTGCGCTGCTCAGTAACGCCTCGCAGTGTCATCAACTCTTCGGATATCCCGGTGTCTGCTTAGAGCAGATAGTGCGGTGGGTGGCCCACTGGGTTCAGATAGGCGGGCCAAGGCTCAACAAACCGACAAGGTTTGAAGTTCGCGATGGGAAATTTTGAAAGGTTACGCTATCTACTTAATTTGTGATTGGTTTTCGGGAAAACTTACCAAAACATCTCTTTTGATTTAGGAATAGAAAACGGGCCGTAACCCGGAAAAAACCCACGATTTTTATTAAAAAAAAAAGAGAATTATGTTAAGATATTACTGGGTTTGCCCTATATTTTTATGGATATTTCTTTTCGCTATTGGGTTCGGGGTTTTGTTCCTAATGCATGATAGTTTAGGTGAGCCTGTTCCGCGTTTCAAAATAGCATTTGCCTCGGATGTGAGTGGGGACTGGGAGATCTATCTGACAGATACGGTGGGCAGCCCCCCGGTGAACCTAACAGTCAATCCAGCGGCGGATTATTATCCGTCGTGGTCTCCGGATGGTACGCAGATGGCGTTCTTTTCGCGGCGTGATGCGAATCATGAAATTTACGTGATGCGTGCTGATGGAACAAGCCAGAGACGGTTAACACATCATCCTGCGACGGATAAAGCCCCAGCGTGGGCCCCGGACGGTGAGCATCTGGCGTTCATCTCCAATCGTCAGGGCCATTTCGATATCTATTTGTTACATCTCCGGAGTGGTAGATTAGAACCGCTAACCGCGAATCTGTTTGAAGACGAGGTGCCTTCGTGGTCTCCGGACAGTGAAAAACTGGTTTTCCACTCTAAGCGTGGCCTGAATTGGGATATCTATGTGATAGATATTAACAGCCGCGTGGAACAACGCCTGACACATCAACGACTGATGGATATTTATCCGGCGTGGTCCCCGGATGGCACGCAGATTGTATATGCCTCCATGCGGGGAGAGGGGGAGCTCGCCGATTTGGATCTCTGGACGATGGATATTGATGGACAGAACCGTAAAGCCATTACGGATACGCCAACAGATGAAGCCGTTCCGGCGTGGTCTCCGGATGGTACGCAGATAACTTTTCAATTTGAGAAAGGGGGCAGATGGGTTGTCCATATCATGAACGCAGATGGCACCCAACGCCAAGAATTGATTAACAACGGTGCGTGGGCAGCACAGCCGAAATGGCAATCTAGTTCCGAGACACTGCCAGCGGAGCCGCGCGATTTACAAATTCAACAACCGTGGGGTAAAATGAAAGTCCCATAAGGTGGCTATTGCTTTTCGCACACAGTGCCACAATTTTTTTTATAAAAAGATAAAGGAGATGTTCCTATGCATTACAAAGTTTTAAGTCTAAGTATCTTGTTCGTAGTCGGTTTACTGCTGACAATCGGTATCAGTTACGGCTATGATCGGGCGATTGAAGCAGAAATGGCAGAGCAGATTGAAGCCCCAATGATAGTCGCTGACGATGCTTCTGCATCTGGTGGCAAGTTTATCTGGATGGAAGGTCCACCTGCGACGGGTGGTGGCGGTGAAGGTTGGGCGGAATATAAAATAGATCTGCCCGCTGGTACCTATGCCTTGTGGGGTAAAGTCATCGCGCAAGATGGCAATAGTGATTCGTTTTGGGTAACGTGGCAGCCGGCAGATCCGGACGAAGATGCGCAAGTGACACAGAATACTGAGTTTCGCTGGGGAGTCATGACAGGTGCCGAGTGGCATTGGGACCGCATCAATCACTGGTTAGATGGTGGCACTTTTGAACGCGAATGGGAGATGCCGGGCGGTGAGACCACGCTCCGTATCGCTGTGCGCGAAGATGCTACGATGTTAGATGTCATTTTCATCACCGATAATCTCTCTGAAGATGAAGCAGAAGTGAACCCACGCGATCCGGGGCCGGAAGATTTGCTTACGCCGGTTGAACCGCAAGATAAACTCGCCACAACATGGGGGAAACTCAAACACGTACAATAGGCGTGTTTTTTTGGGCACGATTCACATAGCTCGCATATATGCTTCCAAATTTCGCTTCTACGTCAGTCAGAAGGTCTCACAAAAATACGTAGGCGTGCTGGAGTGTTTATGAAAAAGATTAGCATAAGCATACAAAAAGCACGCCTATCCTCAAACATTTCTTAATTTCATGAGAAAGGAGTTGCATAATGAAACACCGGATAATTTCTTTTCTGTTTATCTTGTCCTTATGTATCAGCATACAGACAGGAGTTGGAGCCGAGGTTGAGATGGCTCTTGAGGCAGAATTAGCACAAACGATTGAAGAACCTATGATTGTTGCTGATGACAAGTTGGCATCGGATGGCAAATTTATCTGGATGGAAGGTCCACCTGCGACGGGTGGTGGCGGTCAGGGCTATGCGGAATTTATCATCAACATTCCCGAACCGGGGGAATACGCGCTCTGGGGCCATGTCATTGCTTGGGATGGAAACAGCGATTCGTTTTGGGTGACCTGGCAGCCGGCAGATCCGGACGAAGATGCGCAAGTGACGCAGAATACTGAGTTTCGCTGGGGAGTCATGGCAGGTGCCGAGTGGCATTGGGACCGCATCAATCATTGGTTAGATGGTGGCACTTTTGACCGGGAATGGGAATTCGCCAAAGCTGGGGAAACAGTCTTACGCATCGGTGTGCGGGAAGATGCGACGATGTTAGACGCGATATTCGTTACATCAAACGTCAAAGCCACGGCTGCGGAACAAGCGAATGCACGTCTTCCGACAGACAAAGATCGGAAGATACAGATTGAGGGGCTTGCTGTGGATGCAGAAGGCAAAGCTGCAACCACCTGGGGCTCTCTAAAGAAAGCATATCGGTGATACCAACAAGTTTGGGTGAACGGCATGCGGGGCGTGCTCGTCTCAAGGCGTTTGGTAGGCGACTGCTGCCACTGCCACAAACGGTTGTTCCGAAAGAGATAGTGCCGGTCACCGTAATAATACGTGCGCCACTGATCGAACCCCCGTTCAAATTGGATGACGCGTTCTGGCGGGCCGAGGCGGTGTTTTAATGCTGCCGCGGCCCGCTTGTCTTTCATTACACGTGAATGCGTGATATACGCAAGTCCTGAAAGCAGCGCTGCTAGCCCCAGTTTCCCTTTCAATTTGGTAGACAGGAACGCGTCCACGCGTGAACCGAAGCTAAAAAGTAAGCAGACTATAAGGAGGCAGCAAAGTATTTTTTTTCTGCTTCTGCTAAAAATTTGACAAAAATGTTGCATTTCTACCTTGACAAAAAAGGGCGTTTGCAGGTATCCTAATAAGAAGTTTCAAAACAGTTCGCTTGTGAAAGGAAATTCACGAACACAAACCGTTAATGAGCGAGCTGCGCGGTAGCCGGCATGTAACGAGGCCGAGCCCGCACCATAGGAGCGTGATTAGCATGAATTCTACGGGAGAACAGCGCCCAGCGGAAAATCCCCAGAATTATCCAGAATTCAGCATTGAGGACGTTAAGCAAGAACTTTACAAACGACATCATCCGAGTTTGACTTTTCTTGACATAGAGGCGCATGCCAAAACTATCCATAGGATACGAACTCTCAAGGCGAAACATAACGTTGTAATGCTGGGCCACAACTACATGGAGCCTCTTGTTTTTGGCTTATCAGAAAAAGCGGAGCAGGGCGACTCGCTTGGGCTGAGTATGTACGCCGCAAAGACTGATGGACAATATTTAATCTTTAACGGTGTGCCATTTATGGCGGAAACCGCCAAGATTTTGAGTCCGGAGAAAACTGTGTTGGTTGCAGATAAGACAGCGGGGTGTTCCCTCGCGGATAATTTCGGTGCAGAGGATGTTAAGGTGTTGAAAGCGCTTTATCCCGGTGCGCCCGTAATGATTTACGTCAACAGTTACGCTGACGCGAAGGCAGAATCCGATATCTGCTGTACCTCTGCCAATGCCGCACATATTGCGAAGTCGCTCCCAGGCGATACCGTAATCTTTGTGCCTGATATTTTCTTCGCGCAGAATTTGGAAGAAGAATTAAAGGGCCAAAAAACGGTGGTTTATCCGGGCAAGGATAACACTGCGCGTGGTGCGGTCTGCGAGGTTCACGAGCGTTTCACTTTGGGTGACCTGCTTGCGGTACGGGAGTCTTTTGAGATTCCGAAGGGGCATCCACATCGCAAACTGTACGCGCACTGGGAATGCCGTCTTAACGTGCTTCAGGAGGCAGATTTCTACGGCAGTACGAGTCAGATAATGCGCGATATCGCGCATCGCGTTGCCGATGACCAACTTGAACGTGCTTTTGTGGCTTCCGAGTGTGAGTTGACCTCTAATCTTGCACAAGAATTTCCGCAAGTCCAATTTTGGACTGCCTGTTCGGTTCGATGTACGCACATGGCAAAAGTCAGTTTAGGCAAAATCGCGAACATTCTTGAGGCGATTGACCAAGGGGCAGACCTCAGTGAATTTGAAGTGACTCTGGACCCGGAGGTTACTGAAAAAGCGCGTGTGCCCATTGAGCGGATGCTTGAGATGAGCACTTGACAGACTCGGCGGATAATATTAAGCAAAAAAAATGTTTCGATTATAGAATCCCTCCCTCGGACTTTACTTCCACTGGCCCTTTTCGTCTCGCTTGTAGGGGAAAGGGGCCTGGTATTTGTATGAATTCGCCTTTTTACTCACCTGCGGCGATTTTAAGACACGTATTAGCCAATCAATATTTATAGATTTTATCAGTTTTTAAAGAAAAAGAAGATTGGAAGGTGCGTATCGCCATCAAGCGCTCGCTTTCAGCGTGCTTAGGATGGTGTGGTGGTGCGCAACCTTACCGCTTTGGAACAGAAAGTGCCATCGGGCGGTAAAAACGATATAGCGGTTTTTACCGCTTTTACCGCGTCCGTTTTGCGTTCAGGTTTAAAAGCGAGTGATGACAGAGACACGGTGCGCGTTGCCGACCTTGGTGTCAGGCACGAAGGCATAATCAAACTGGAAGTCTATATTTGCGAGTGCGTCATCGCCGCTGCGTCTGACACCGAGCCCGAGTGCGAGTCCGTTACTCGGATTATCGTCTAGCCCGATGCGGTACCCGAGTCGGGCTGCGACAGCATCGTAAAACCATCGCTCAGTGCCGATGTGGAAGCTGGGTGATGCGTCAATGAGTGGGATTTTGGCATCTGCGCCGAATGCCCATATCTCGCGGGGTATCATGCTTTCCGCGTCCTCGGTCTGCTGTTCCCAGGTCCGGTAAGCGATGCCGGCACGGACTGCCATGGGCAGGTTTTCGCCGCCGTCTAACACGCCTGCATTTTGTACGGCAACACCGATACCGAGGTGGTTGTCTATTAAACGTAAAAGGACCCCGAGATCGGTAGCGACACCGTAGGAGTTCTGGATATCCAGTTGCTGCGATATTAATTTGGCTGTCGCGCCGATTGACATGGCTGTCCCGATGGGGTAGGCGAGGGATAAACCGGTAGCGAATCCGCCTACCGTGACGGTGCTTTCCGGTGTCTCAGTCGGGCTGTACCGTCGTTCAATTTCGGTGAAGCTGCCGAGGAAGCTCGCGCCCCAGACGAGTCGTTCTGCACGCTGTGCATACCCGATGGTTTGGTTACTTATATCCGCAAAGGAGAAATGCTGCATAGCAGCCAATTCTCTATCCTGTACGGAAGTGAGTCCGGCTGGATTCCAAAAGATGGTGTTGATGTCGTTAGCAAGCCCTGCGAAAGCGCCCCCCATTGCGACGGGGCGGCTTCCGCCTTCAATACTGAGGAATGCGGCCCCTGCGGTCCCGGCACCGTCATGGATATTGACAGCCAGCGCGTTTTGGTTAAGGAGACACAGCACGCTAACTGAAAGGGTAACAAGGCATATTAGTAGTTTTTTTTGTCTGAACAAGTTTTGCAAGATTTTTCTCCTATCCGAACGGAATTTGTGGTGTCAGAGCCCTCTATTAACTTTAGTACACGCTAATCAACAACGAGCAATTTGCCGACAGTATTGGCGCGATTGCCGGTGGCATTGACTGCCTCTAGGCGGAAAACGTAAATTCCACGGGCAACCGGATTACCTGCCTGGTTCTCCAAGTTCCATTTTATGAGCTGATCGTTGCGCTGCCCTGAGACGACATCCGGATACGTTTGCGACAGCACCATGTTCCCACTCCAATCGTAGAGATTCAAGGTGATTTCGACTGTTTCGCCACGTGGTACATTGACATCAAAGGAGAAGAAGGCGACATCACCTTTTGAAATGCGCAGCGGATTGGGCCAGCCAAAAGTCGGCTCCCGGAAGGTTAAGGAGACAGACATCGTAACCTTCCCGATATCGTAGATAGCGTAGTTGCCTGCGTTATCTGTGACACGGACATCCAAGTCGTATTCACCGGAACGTGCTGGCAGGAAATCGAGAGACCATCGGCTCCACAGTTCTTCTTCTGCATTGCTGTCGTCTGTAGCAAGCACCGGTTCGATCGGTTGGTTATCTGGTCCGGTGCCGATAATTTCAACAAGCCACACCCCGGATGCTGGTACCTGCTGTTCCCGTTCGCCGATTGCTTGTGTGCCGTTCGGGTCTGTCGCAGTTCCTTCAAGGAGGAATGGCTCATCTGTTAATTCCATTTCGCCCCCATCACTTGTTACGGTGGCTGTAGGGACGGTGGTTTCGTAAAGAAATTCGGTTGTGATGGAATCGGTTGGTGCAAACCCAAGGAATTCCGGATCATTTCCCTTCCCGGTTACCGTAACCTTGTATGGCCCTCGGATAGATAACCCTTCCGATTTGAAAACGAGAGTATCGACGCCGTTCTGTTGGATGATGCCTGGGAGTTCTGCGCCGTCAGGTCTTCTGACAGTGATTTCGGACTGTGCCAGGTTGACGCCTAGTCCGGTGTCAGATATTTTGGCTTGTATGACAACCCCGCCAGTGGCGGATGTGGCTGTGGGATAGTCAATTGCCTCGAGATCTACGAGGAGGGGTTCACCGTTGAGGAGGAGGGTACTCTCATCAATACGTGGTGGACTCAAATCGTAGGTGAACTGCTTCTGATACGGTTCATCAGTATTTCCTGCTCGGTCTTTGGGCGAGACAGTAATTCGATATTCGCCATCATTTGAGCCGTCATCGGCGAGTGGCACGGTAAGTTGGAATCTGAGTGTATCTGGTAGTACGTCGGAAATTTTTCCGGCAATTTTAGTGGGTGTGGGTGTGATTCGCTCAAGGGTTAACCATTCCTCATTGAGGTTATCCCAATCAATTCCGGAGGGGTTATCCGTGAGTTGCACGCGAATTTCAGTGAGTGAATTGTTCACACCGGGTTGCGCGACGACAAGTTGGATGTCTTCTATCTCAAGTTCCGGTGCTTGCGTATCATACGTAAACGTCAAGTGTTGAGCTTCGCCGGCGCGTCCTGATGCACTAACCGGTGTGAATTCAATGGTATAGATGCCGTCTTCGGAGCCGTCTTGCGCCAGCGGCCGTGCCAACTTATAGGTTAAGCGTGAGGGTTCTCGCTGTTGTTGCCCTGCGATGACTTTCGCCCCGGGAGCGAGTAACCGTACGGTGGAGAGGTGCCGTTCATCATCGGTTTCAAGTTGTAATTCTATCTGCTCAATTTGTTGATTGGTAAACGCGTCCTCATCCGGTGCGGTTACCGGTTCGGTAGAGATGACGGTTGGCAGTGTACGTGAGAGTATGAAACTGCGCTCAAACATCAAGTCACCGCCGTTGCCGGCTCTATCCATTGCACTGACGTGAATGCGATAGCGTCCATCTGCTACCAATGGATTCAGAGTGAGGGTGAGTTGTCCGTCATTGTCATTGCTGAGTTCCCCTGTTATTTCTCCGCCGTCGGGTGCTACAACAGTTAAGGTAGTAAGGGCGAAGTCGATCTGACTGCCGCCGGCATCGTTCAAATCGGCATGTACCTGTGTTATGTCATCTGTGAGAATATCGCCGTCGGCAGGGATAGTGCTGACAAGTTGTGGGGGCTGTGTATCATAGACGAGCGGATACGTGGCGTTATGCGAATTACCTGCTTTGTCAATGAGCGCTACTGTGAGGCTATAGTTTCCATCGGCGCTTCCATCGGTTCCCAAGGGTTCGCTGAGCGTCAAAAAGAATTGACTTGTTCCGTCATTTGTTAGCACAGCTTCAAGTGGATTTCCAGCTGCGTCCAAGAATTTAACGTTCTGTTGGTTCAAAGCGAGTTGCGCGGGTCCGACATCTTCAACGGTGAAACTGAATTCTGCCCCGTTTTGTGAAAACGCTGCATTGAGGTAAGAGAGGGGTTGCCTGAGCGCAATGGGAGACGCTGCCGTGATGCGCGGTGGTTGTGTATCATAAACGAATTGCCGCAAGGCGACTTCGCCCTGCCGTCCTTCTTTATCAATAGGGGTTACCGCCACGGTGTATGTACCATCGGCTGTGCCATCTGTAGGCTGCGATAACGGTTGCCACATTAACTGGTTTTCGCCATCGTTTGTTGTGGTGCCGGGCACAGGAAGTCCGCTAGCGTTTGTCACAGTGATGGTTGAACCTGAGTTACCAAAAGCCAATCCGGTACCAGACGGATCTTCCAAGGTGGCGATGACACCCGATGCCCCGCCGTTGACGTATACGATACCGCCTACTTTGCCGTCAATTAGGACGTTGGTAACGCTGGGGAGTGCTAAATCCAGTCGGAACCGGTAGCTAACGGCCCCTTGTGCACGATTTCCGGCTCTATCTTGGGGTGTGATGCTGAGCGTATAGTCGCCGATTACCTGTGGTGTGAAAAACTGAGCAGTAAGTTGTGCCTCACCATCATCGCTCAGGTTCAGCGGCAGTGACGCGTCATCTGGGCCCGTCAACTGAATTGTGGTATTGGCAAAATCCAGCTGGATGGCTTCTGTAAACTTAACGACAACTGAAAACTTATCAGGCTGGGCTTCCTCTCCGAAGTCGGTAATAATTTCGGTTTCTGTCGGCATCAGTTGGATTGTATCGTTGGGTGCAGTGCTTCTCCACAACGTAACGGTGTCAAGTTGTGGGGGCTGTGTATCATAGACGAGCGGATACGTGGCGTTATGCGAATTACCTGCTTTGTCAATGAGCGCTACTGTGAGACTATAGTTTCCATCGGCGCTTCCATCGGTTCCCAAGGGTTCGCTGAGCGTCAAAAAGAATTGACTTGTTCCGTCATTTGTTAGCACAGCTTCAAGTGGATTTCCAGCTGCGTCCAAGAATTTAACGTGCTGTTGGTTCAAAGTGAGTTGCGCGGGTCCGACATCTTCGACGGTGAAACTGAATTCTGCCCCGTTTTGTGAAAACGCTGTATTGAGGTAAGAAAGGGGTTGCCTGAGCGCAATGGGAGACGCTGCCGTGATGCGCGGTGGTTGTGTATCATAAACGAATTGCCGCAAGGCGACTTCGCCCTGCCGTCCTTCTTTATCAACAGGGGTGACTGCCACGGTGTATGTACCATCGGCTGTGCCATCTGTAGGCTGCGATAACGGTTGCCATACCAGCTGATCGGTTCCTCTTACCACTGTAATCCCTGGTATTGGTATGCCATCAGCATTCGTGACATTGATTCTTGAACCGTCATTCTCAAATGAGAGCCCTGTTTCCGTAACATCTATGAAGGTTGCAACGATACTTGTGGCCCCTCCGTTGACGTAAACCAGAGCGCCGATTTCGCCATCAATTTCAACAGAACTCACTTTAGGCACCCCAAAATTGAGTCGGAGCCTAAATGAGTAAACAAAAGGTTGGGTACTTGCATTTCCAAGGTAGTCTTGCGGATGAATGGATAAGCGATAATCGCCTGATGTCATGAGTGATAAGAAGGTGAGCGTTAAACTGGTTTTGTTGTCTTGTGTGACGTTAATCGCGATATCTGCTTCATCCGGTCCCGAGAGTGAAATCGCTGTATTGCTGATGTCAATATCCTCTGCTTCAAGTTCAAGGTTGACGGTGATACGTGAGAAGGTTTCTTCTATGACGGGTGAACGCTCTGTTTCAAGGAGCGTCGGTGTCGTTGTCAAAGCCGTAACGCGACTCACTTTAGGCACCCCAAAATTGAGTCGGAGCCTAAATGAGTAAACAAAAGGTTGGGTACTTGCATTTCCAAGGTAGTCTTGCGGATGAATGGATAAGCGATAATCGCCTGATGTCATGAGTGATAAGAAGGTGAGCGTTAAACTGGTTTTGTTGTCTTGTGTGACGTTAATCGCGATATCTGCTCCATCCGGTCCCGAGAGTGAAATCGCTGTATTGCTGATGTCAATATCCTCTGCTTGAAAGTTGACGGTGATACGTGAGAAGGTTTCTTCTATGACAGGTACGTTCTCTACTTCAAGGAGCGTCGGTGTCGTTGTCAAAGCTTCGACGTTTGTAATCGGTGGAGATTGCGTATCAACATTGAATGTGAAATTTTCTGTCCACTGCTGTCCGTTAAAATCAACAAAGGTGGCGGTTATCGTGTATTCTCCATCTGCTGAGCCGTCATCAGGTAGCAGCGTTTCTGTGTTCCATGTCAAGCGGTGGTTTGCTTCATCGGCCGGTGCGGTTGCTACGTTTCTGGGAACAACAACGCCATTAGGTCCTTTAACGACAAGCGTTGATTTTTCAAAATCGATACCGACACCGATATAATCGACGAGTTCAACTGCTGCAAATCCGGTGGCATCCGCTGTAAAACTATTGACTATAGTTGTTTCGGGGTGGATGAGGCGGATTTTGGTACGGGTTTGACTGACGAGAAAAAACGCTCGGCGTGCGGTTGCACCTTGGTTTCCAGCCCTATCAATAGGTGTGACTTCTATCACGTAGGTACCGTCATCAGAACCGTCTACTGCAAAGGGTGCCAGGACTGTCAGTGTGATACTTCCGGTTCCATTGCTCGTAATGTTGACGGGCACTTCTTCATCGTTATGTTTAAGTCTGAAGGTGCTCTGGATGAAGTCGATGCCGCTGGTTATCTCGTTGAGGTTGATTTGGACTTCAGCAAGCGATGAGACGTTCTGATTCGATGCTGGGACGGTTGAGACGAGCGTGGGAAGCTGCGTATCATAAATAAGTTGGAATTGGTGTGTTTCACTGTTTCCAATCGTGTCTGCCACGCGGACATTGAGTGTATAGTTTCCATCTTGACTTCCGTCTCTTAGCGTAAGAGGTTCGGTTAATATATAAGCGATGCGGTTGTTATTTTTATCACGTAGCGTTCGGCCGGGGAGCACGTTAATACGGCCGTCGGCATCAGTAGTACCAAAGCGAATATTTGTAGGTTCTTCGAGTTGTATTCCGATGCCGCTCTCTTCAAAAGTGGCGATGATTTGGTTAATCGGCTGCGAGTAATAGACAGTATCCTGAAGCGGTGTAAACGCTGCTGCGCCTTCGTTCAGTGCCAGCGAGGTAATCTCAGGAGCTTTGTTATCGTAGACAAACGGAATTTGTAGAACTTCAGTGCTATTGCCGGCGTTATCGGTTCCGAGGATTTCTATGGTGTATTCGCCGTCGTAGATACCATCTTTCGCCAATAGAGGATTGAGGAAGTTCCACCGGAGCGTATTGGGTTTGGGCTGCGTTTGCCTACCTAATATGGCAGCATCATCAGGTCCTTTTAACCGGATGGTAGAATCTGACAAGTTTAAGCCATTGGGTAGGTTATCCTTTATCGTCGCTTCCACAAAGTTCATCGATTTGCTGACTCCGTCTCCTGCCCTTAAAGCGCCGTTGCTTGTGGCAACGCCGGTTAATGTCGGAGCAATGTTGTCAAAGACAAATGAGAGCGTTTGCGTGACTGTATTGCCAGCTTTATCTGCAACAGTTGAGTTGAGTGTGTAGGTGCCATTCTCTGATGCACTATCAAGGGGGTTACTCAGAGTGAATGTCAAGTCAGTGCCGTTGTCGCCAAAGGTGCCGCTCGCCTGTGCCTTGCGTTGCTGCCTCAGCCTTACTTCCGTGTTTACACTTGTGAAGTCAATCGCGGAACCGATCGATTCGCCTTTGTCGGGTGTTATTTTGATTGCGCGGATGGCTTGGTTAACAAATCTTCCGTTGATAAGTTCTATTTCGCCAGCATTGGTGATAGCCTTGATGCCGCCACTGGGAATCCGCGGTGGAACGGTGTCTATAGTGATTTGATCGGTTTGTGCTGTTTTTTCGTTTCCTGCTTTGTCAGTAATACGGAGTCTGAGGGTATAGATGCCGTCCGGTAGTCCTCTAAAGGATCGGCTACCGTCACCTCCGTCCCAGCGGTAGGTATGCCCGCCTTGTCCTTCGCGTAGTTGATCTGCTTGTCCGTATTCGGTGCCGCTGGCGGTTAGGAATTCCACTCTGCTTGTTTCTACAGTCTCGCTGAGGCTGTAGAAAACGTCTAACCTATCGAGGACACCATCCCGGTTAGGGGAGAATACCCTTTCCTCAGTTGTAATTGAAATCTCCGGTGGGGTTCTGTCTATAGTTACCTGTATTGTCGCCTCATCTCCAGTATCGGGCAGTGCCCCATTCGCATCGCGCTCTCCAACTTCGATGCGAAGCGTATAGGTTCCTTCTGGAAGCGATACGTCTCCGACTTCCCCATTCCATGTGTGGGTTTTGATTCGATTCTCAGCTATCGTGCCGCTGAAGATTTGGGTGGCTGGTTCAACAATAATCTTGTAGGGTCCACTGGCTTCTGCATTGGTGGTGATAGTAATGCGCAACACCTGAGAAGTGCCGTTAAATATAGTATCACCATTTGCATCAGCTGCTATGGTTACGTCAGCTTGTGCCCAAAGGTTTGATGGCAAGATTGTGAGTAGTGTTAAAGAACAAATTACAAAGATTGTAAGAGGCGAAACGATTGCCTGATGGCTTTGCACACTTTTATTAGTTTTATTTTTTCGCACTGATTTCTCCCTGGCACTAAATATTAAACTATGAGAATCTTAATAAGCAAGCCCATATAGTAAAGCATTTTTATTTGTAATTAGACGCAAAACACTCGATTAGGTTGAGAAAAAATATCAATTTTCGATACCGGTTCTCAACGAAAATAAGGGCGTAAAATCAAGTATCTTCGCTCTCTAAAGTCTGTAAGGTTAAAAGCGGGATTGCCTAAGTCGGTTTGGGTGCTTTTCTTGATGCGAGGCAGCGGTCTGAACCGTCTCCAATTCAGACCTGCAGATCGAAGCGTTAGGGTAGCGTGGCCATTGCCCGCCTCCATCGTTTGCACCCGTTTCAAACGTTATCGAACGCCAAATACGGTTTGGGTTGGTATGCCTACTGTAAAAACGGATAATTCAAAAGGTTTCTGACGAGTTCTATTGAGTAAAATTGATACGGTGATTCGACCGGCTTTGATTCGCAATATCGAATCTGTAGGCAAAAATCGCCTTTACCTGGATTTTTTAAGTTCCGATATCCCGATTTGCAAGCATCGTCAATAGCGCGGAATCGTCTACCGTTAGTGGTAAATTAATTTTTGCGCGCTGACGGCTGGACTGATATGTGGCAAAAATGAGCTCAGTTGCCTGAATTGCCTTGCGGCCGCTCAGTTCGGGCTCACGTCCTGTCTTTATTCCATGAATCAAGTCGAGAACAGAGAGCACTGTTGCGTCGCGTTCCGGTGCCAGGCCGCTTAGCTCAGGTTGTTCCCATTGATTTGAACCTTCGCGTAAAATTCGGATAGGCGTGCCACCGCCGACATCAATAATACCTTTTGTGCCGATGAGTCGATTTGAAAACCCACTTAATGCGGTTCCGCCGGTGGCGAGTAGGCCTTCTACGCCGTTTTTCCAGCGAATCCACGATAGGCCGCTGGTTTCAACTTGAACGCCGAAAACAGTTTTCTCTTCTGCTACATCTATTTGACCGATAACCCAGTCAACAAGTTCGTCATTATTATAAAAAAAGAACATGTCAAACCAATGTGTTCCCCAATCAAGTAGATTTGGACAGGCTGCTTCGAGCCGGCGCAATTCACCGATCGCGCCCTCGTTTGCCAACCGTTTTGCCTTCACAAACTGCGCGCCGAATCGACGTTGATGACAAAAGGTTATCACAACGTTGTTATCGACACAAGCTTGATAGAGTGCTTTCGCATCGCCCCAGGTGGGTGCCATCGGTTTTTCACAGTGAATTGCCCGAATGCCGCTATTTGCGGCAGCGATGACCATCTCCTTATGAAGTTCTATCCACGTACAGACACTAACAAAATCCAGAGATTCTTGCGTAAGCATCTCATGGTAATCTTGATAAGTCCTCGCGACATCAAATTGTGCCGCGAAGGCATTTCTTGCATCTTCTACTGGATCCGAACAAGCGACTATCTCAACATCTGGAGAGGCTTCGTACCCACGAGCATGGCTACGGCCACGCCCACCACATCCGATAATACCTGCTTTAAAAGTTGCCATAGCATCCCTCTTTACTCTTTATATAATTCGAAATCTCCGTGAGAGTCAAGTTAATCATAAGCATCACGTTTGTCAAATACCGCGACTGGTTTGGATGCAGCGGTTCCCTTTGTCGCAGTCGCAGCGGTAGACGCAATATTTGTTGCCCAAAACCGACGTGACGCTGAACGCGATGGAAAATTAAATGTTGACCCCTATTTTTAATTGTGCTATAGTTTAACGCAAATCGGATTAAAATTCAAAAGACTTTTTTCCGGTCATGGTAGATTGCGACTCATAGAGAGATGCCACGGTTGCTTTGGCGAGATGAAAGCGCCCTGTTTACGCCACGAGAACCGTGCAGTACACCGTTCATAAAAAAAACTGAAGAGGAGGAACGACTGATGGCTAACGTAAAACATGACCTGGTTGAATATCCTATCCAGGATAACGTTCGGCTTGAGGTATATTGGCGCGACGATGCGGGTGGACGCGGGCCCGCTGCATCCTTGTATGTGTATGATGACGAAATCATGCGATTTGACTGTTTCGGCAGCGATAATGGACATTGCCACTTTAATTTGCGCCAAACACGCGGCAGACGGTGGATGTATCCAGCAGGCTCCTTCCGGGATCATATTCAGCAGAGTTTGTTCGATTTACGAACCAATCTGACGTTTTGTCTGCAAACGCACCAAGATGAACGCGTGCAGTCCGTGGAGGTTGCACAGGAAAAGCTGGAACACGTCTCACGCCAGATGGAGGCGCAATTGCTGAAATTTGCCGATGAACTGGCAGGCGGAACGGGATGAAAGTCGTGAGCGCGATGGAAATGCGCGAGATTGATAGTGAGACGATTGAGGGCATTGGCATTCCCGGCATTGTGCTGATGGAAACCGCCGGACGTGCAATTGCCCACTCAATCGAGCGCAATTATCCGGCTTGTCAGCACATCGGCATTTTTGTGGGGAAAGGCAACAACGGGGGCGATGGTTTAGTTATCGCGCGACAACTCGTGCATGTTGGGCGTGCTGTGGATGTGTTCCTCGTGTCGCCTATTGAAAGTTTTAGAGGGGATGCGCTTAGGAATCTGCAAATTGCGAGTCGTCTCAGTAAGGGGGCGCGGTTTTTTTGTATTGTAGGCGAAAATAAGGGTTCTGACATTTTGCAGATTGAATCGGATGGAGACGTTGTTTTCGGGCACTATAAGAAGGTTCCTAATTGGGAATCGGAAATTGACATCACATCGCATGTTGACAAACTCAATTGTGAGCTCTTTGTTGATGCAATTTTCGGTATAGGTTTACGTGGCCCGGTTGATGGTGAAATTGCGGATGTGATTGAGGCTATCAACCGTAGCTCTGTGCCTATTGTATCGGTTGATGTGCCATCTGGGCTAGATGTGGATACAGGGAGTCAACGTGGTGCCTGCGTCCGGGCTGATAGAACGGTGACAATCGGGCTACCTAAACGCGGATTGTTGTTGCATCCGGGTGCTGCATTCGCAGGGCAGCTGGAAGTTGCCGATATCGGTTTTCCGGAGCAAGTTGTCGCTGCACAAAATATTGAAGTGAACTGTACAACAGCGGACGATGCTGCGAATTGGCTGCCGGCGCGTCCTACGGCGACACATAAAGGTGATTATGGGCGTGTTCTTGTTGTCGCCGGATCGCGCGGCATGACAGGTGCAGCTGCGCTGGCCAGTGAAGCCGCGCTACGCGCAGGGGCAGGATTGGTAACGCTTGCGATTCCGAAATCTCTCAATCCGATTTTAGAAGTAAAACTAGCTGAAGTCATGACATTGCCCCTCCCGGAAACGGAAACAGGCAGCTTAGCAGAATCGGCTGTTGCGAGTATTCTCGAATTCGGAGAAAAAACAGAATCAGTACTCGCCATTGGTCCCGGCCTCTCTCAACATCCAGGGACGGTATCACTCGTTCAATCTGTTGTTAACGCGAATAAGCAATTCGGTTTCCGCATGGTTATCGATGCCGATGGATTGAACGCGCTCTCACAAAAGACGGATAAGGATGCCAGACTGCAATTCGGCAGAGATACGGTGCTAACACCGCACCCTGGCGAGATGGCACGTCTGATGAATACGACTGTTCCTGAATTAGAGGCGGATCGAATTGGGAACGCACAGCAATTTGCATGTGAATACGGTGTGACGCTTGTACTTAAAGGGGCACCGACGGTTACAGGATTCCGAGACGGTGATGTCTGGATAAATTCAACCGGCAATCCGGGCATGGCATCGGCGGGCATGGGGGATGTATTGACAGGAGTCATCGCCGGGTTGATGGCGCAAGGTTTACCGAGCGAGCAGGCGGCGGTGCTGGGTGTCTACCTACACGGGTTAGCTGCCGATATCGCTGCTGAGAGGATGGGTTTGCACGGGCTCATCGCGAGCGATGTACTTAACGCAGTCCCACAAGCAATACTGTCTAGTATGGAGACGCGGGGAAAAATAGAGGTAGAGGCGAAAAAGTGATAGAAAAAACGGAGGCATCATGGAACTCGGATTGACAGGAAAAGTTGCTGTGATAACTGGTGGTAGCGAGGGCATCGGCAAAGGTATCGCGATGCGCTTGTGTATGGAGGGCGCGAAGGTAGCAATTTGCGCGAGACGTGAGATAGTTCTAGCAGATGCTGCTGCAGAAATTTGTGCCCAGACAGGCGGTGAAGTGCTTGCAATTTCAGCGGATGTGACGGTGCCGGAAACGTTGACGAAGTTTATTGAACAGACCGTCTCTGATTTTGGAAGGATTGACATCCTTGTGAATAACGCGGGCCGTTCGGCGGGTGGTGAGTTTGAAAAAACCAGCGACGAGACGTGGTATGCCGATCTGGATCTGAAGTTAATGGGTGCTGTGCGTTGCACACGGTTAGTCATCCCGTACATGAAAGCAAATGGAAACGGCCGGATTATCAACATTACGCATCCGGGCGGCAAACAGCCTGGGGCAGGTTCTTGCCCGACTTCGGTGAGTCGCGCAGCTGGCATTGCCTTGACAAAAGCACTCTCCAAGGAACTTTTACCTCATAAAATCTTAGTCAATACAGTCTGTCTCACCTCTATTAAGAGCGCACAAGGAGAACGTGCATGGAAGGCAGCGGGTTCACCGGGAACGATTGAGGAATATTGGCAGGCACGAGGTACGGAGCATCCGATTGGACGTTTAGGCGAACCGGATGAAGTCGGGGATTTAGTTGCTTTTCTCGTATCAGAACGCGCGTCGTTTATTACAGGAACGGCTATTAATATTGATGGAGGGCTGTCAGCAGTTGTATAAGGAAGCAGGCATAAGGTTCGTGCCCGGCTTAATGGTTTGAACTAAGGTAAACATTTTTCACCGGCATCTGCATAGAAAAAAAGGAAAAGATGGCATACAAAATTTATCCGGTAGCGGCGGCTGATGCGTCCACTGCATTCCAAATAGAACTGGATGCACGGGCAATTGCAGCGGCGAAAGAACTTGAGAACAGCAGCGGTGATAGGGGAGAGCGGGAAGGAATTTTACAGAAACACTTCGGTTCCGATTACGAGAAAGGCTACCGAGGCACTGCATGGAGCTTGCACGGTATCTCCGCAGGACTGACACCGTCACGTTTGGCGGCACTGCTGGATGCACACGGTGAATTCTTCGATGCCTGCGAAGAACGCGAAACGTTTGACCACAGCCTCATGGTGAACGTTGAAGAAGAATTGGCATCGCAGCTAGAGGATATTCCTGAATCTGTTTTGGAGGCAATTGTTGAGACGTATAAGGCGGAATTGTTAAGCATGTAGTCCTTTTTTCGTATATTTCAGTACCATCAACGCTTATGCTTTGCTAATCCGTGTGTAAATCTCGTCGGAGGTTCTCTCTGTTTCGATACAAAACATAAACGGCTCTGACGAGTTTTGTGCAAGGGTTATCATAACATCAATCATTGTTGGGCCCCTGTAGACAAAAGAGCGAGATTTGTAAAGTGTTTATCAAAACATAGTGCGTTATTGTGCAATAGTAGACAACTTTTTCCCAATTCCTGTGTGCATAAGTTCTAATTTTTCATCTAGTGCATCACAACAAAAATCAATGTTGTGATGAAATATTTACAAATCTCGTCGGAGGGTTCTGATGTTTAGAACCAATGCCTCGAACGGCTCCGACGAGATTTACACACGAGCTATCAAAACATAGACGTTGATGGTACGGAGATATAAGGTGTTCATAAAAGCGTCTTTGTTGTGCTTAAATATACTAAAAGATCTTTTCAGACGTGTAAGCACCGGAAGGAACATATGAGATGTTACTGACTCTGATTCAAAAAGAGATTATGCATCATGTGCTCAGTGTACGGTTTATTGCTCTCCTACTGATGTGTCTCTTGCTCATTCCGCTGACCCTTTCTATCAATTATCACAAACACCTTCAACACCGGGTCGATTATCAAGAGGCGGTTAAGCTCGCAAACATAGAAGAAACTACGGTGAACCCGAAGATGCCCCTGGAACCGGAGCTTGAAGTGTCCAAACTTTTCCTCAAACCCACGCCGTTGAGTGTGTTCGCGAGCGGTTTAGAGGAGGCTCTGCCGAGCTATCTTGGGATGACGCGCAACGGTGTGACGCAAGGCGCGCCGGCACTCGTTTCGGCACCGCTTTCTTATCTTTTGGGACAGCTCGATTTTCTGTTCATTGTCAGTACAGTCTTCAGTCTGCTAGCGCTGCTATTTACCTTTGATGCCGTTGCCGGAGAAAGAGAGGCAGGGACGCTGCGGATAACCTTAGCAAACTCTCTGCCGCGTGATTACTTCCTATGGAGCAAACTAATCGGTGGCTATATTGTGTTTATAGTACCGTTCTTAATGTCGTTCCTCGTCGGCTTACTGATGCTTGTCACGCAAGGGTTCCCGCTCGGCGAGCCAGACATTTTGGGTCGAACTCTTGGCATCATACTGGTTTCAATGCTCTATATCGCAGTATTTTTTGCAATAGGAACGGTGATTTCGACCTTTCTAGACAGTTCTAAAACGGCACTTATTATCGCCTTTACTGTGTGGGTGTTCGCGGTGCTCATTGCCCCCCGGATTGGGTTTCTTGCGGCGAAATTCATCGCACCGACACAAACTTTGCAGAGTGTCTATCAAGAAAAGACGGCAATCCGAGATAATTTAAATGCAGAACTTGAACCGAAAAAAATGAAAATACACCAAGAAATTTGGAAAGACCTTGGTCAACTCTCTGTAGAAGAGCAGATTGCGGCTGGAATGGAAACTGGAAAAGAGGTTGATAAACGCGTGCAACCGCTTGAACAGGAGTATCGACAGAAATTTGTGAAGCTAGCTAACGAGATAGATAGACGTTATCAACGTGAAAAGAAGCGACAGGAGCAGGTAGGGGAAACCTTATCCCGAATCACACCGACATCTTCCTTAATCTATATTAGCACGAATTTAACACGGACGGGTAGGGAGAAAAAAAGCACCTATTTCGAAGTAGGGGAACGCTACCATGATGCACTCTATATAGATTTGTTCAGTAAAATCGTAGATCATCTCTCCACCAGAACGACCAATCCTGCTACGGATATAGTCAAAATCACACAACCGCCAGCCATAGAAGAGACTTCCCTAGCGGAGACTTTGCGTCAATCCCTTGTTGATGTACTGCTGCTCTGTTTCTTCGCAGTGGTGTTAGCAACAGTAGCATTTGTGAAATTCTTCCGTTCGGATATTTGAGGTTCACAATATCTCAGCCCCTCACCACGTGATGTTTTTTCGTATACTGTAACCCATCAACAAAAGGAAATCACTTCAGCTCGCTTTTCAAGAACGAAATCTGCGCAAGAATAAAGAACAGCAGATTAAAAAGTATTAGTAGCGCGCTGGGGAGCAGCACGTTTTCGTGCGAGCTGCGCTCCTCAAATCTGGGGACTGCGTCGGGTGCCACGGGTTTCTGGGACAAACCCTCTTTGACAGGATAGATGTGTAAACTCTCTGGATCGTTTCGATCCGCGGTTTTGACAAAATCGATAAAGGTTTGACGGTATCGGCGTGCTTGTTTGACAAAATTCATGTAGCTTACCATCCCGGTGTTTGCGAGTCCTTCCATCGCATATTGGAAGCATGCTATTGGGGAGAGCTGCGTCAAACCGGCTGCAAATTGTAATTGTCGAAATTGCCGGTCGATCTGTTCATCAGCAAACCGAGTTTTGATTGCGACTTCTTTGTTGAAGAATTCAGCCCATTTGCGTGTTGCCTCTGGATCTTGGGTAGAGGCAGCTTTCGGTAATTTGCCATCATCGCCAAAAGGGTTGTAGTCATCTCTTATCTGTTGGAGCTGCTTCTCTTTTTGCCTGGCGACCTCGTCAACGGATGGAATCGGGTTCAAATTGCTGACGAAGGTAGCGAGGAGCCCTGGAAACACAAACGCCAAGCAGACCCAGGTGAGGAGCAGCCACACTAGACTGGTAATTGCATTAGTGACACGACTTGAGACAAACAGTCCGAGGAAGATAAAGTTTGAGAGGTGTAGGGCAAAGAGTCCTATGATGGCGAGGATGCGCAGCCAGTCGCTCCCGTCAAGCGGTATACTCTTTGTGAGAAGGATGGCAATCAGATTCATCAGGATGCCGATAATAAGTGGTAACGTAAGCGTCACAAACGCCCCGAGGTATTTCCCTAGTAGCATCTGCCCGCGTGATACTTGATTGGACATGATGAGACTCAGCGTGCCGCGTGTCCGTTCGCCGGCGATGGCATCAAACGTGAACAAGATTGTGAAGAAACTCATCAGAACGCCGATGAACACCCAATCCATTTTGATACGCTGGGTTGAACTGGCACCGCTGCTCGTAAGCGGATATTCCAAAACCCATGGACCGCTCCAAGAGTAGTCAAAATCCTTATCTCCACTGCTTCGACTGGCAGAGCCTTGAACTTGCATGAAGACCTGATCTGGTATGAGTTCATCAGCACCATCGACGCAAAATTTGAGGCGACTGGGCTGCTTGGGTATATTGCCGGGGCCCTCTAGTGCCAATTTCGCGAGGCTGTCCGCTGCGATGTTTTGGAGCCGTGTCTGCCGCTGCTTGAGTATACTATGATAGGTATTATTTTGCGCGGTATACCCATCCTTACCTAACCCGTAAATCAGCGCGTTCGCTACCATGAGGAGCGGCAGCAATATCATAGTTAAGGCGAACCGCAGCGTCGTCAGATTATGATAAATTTCTTTCGTGGCGATGTACCAAATCATGGATTTTCTCCGAAAAAAAAACCGTATAGGTGGGGTGCAATGCTTTCAACTCATATCATAGCGAAGGAACGAGAGATACGCGGCCATGAAGAGGATGAGGTTCCACGCAAATAAGATGAAAAAATCGCCTTGGGCGCGCGATAGACTTTCTAAGAGAGAAGGACGGCGGTGCTGAAAAGTGGGCATATCAGTGAACACCGCCTGGCCTTGGTCATCGGCGAACCACTGGCGTGAAGAAAACGCCTCTTTATCGATGAGATAATTCACAATTTCGCGCTTATAGGTTCGTGCACTTAAAAGGAAGTCCCGATAACTTTCCCGATTCGTGCCGGCGATAGTCCCGACAGCGAAGCGGTATACCTCAGCGAAAGAGATACGAGAAATGTCGTCAGCGAACTGTGCATTCTTCTCTTGGTCATCGGCTGTTTTTCTGAGAATTGCGCCAACCCTATCCGCATACCGAACGCGCAGCGGTTCTTGCCAGCCCAGAAATTCCTGATATTTAGAAGTATCGGCGACCTCTAGGCTATTCGGTGTCCATTTCTCTGCTAGGTGAAATGGAGAAGAACCAGAGGACGAGCCGCCGCCGGTACTCTGTGTATTTGGTGGCCAAGAAACGGTATCCAAAGGTTTCTGATAGCCGCGTTTTTTTAGATAGGTATCGCGCTCTCTTTTGAACTCTTCCCACAACTCAATTGTCTGAGAAACCCGGTTAGTGGATTTAACAGGATGAGGTGGGAATTTCTCGACGGCAAAGAGCGTTAGGTTTGAATGCACGATAGTTAGCAGAACCCAAATAAACATGGAGAGTATTAAAGTCGTCGCCGCTTCTTTAGTCCATACGGACAGGAGGAGCCCGACAAGATACCACGTTGAGACGTAGAACAGAGAGAGCACGAGAATCAAGCTGATACGCCCCATATCAGCACCGTCAAAATCGGTTACAGGTGAGGTTTGCGCAAGGAGGAACGCGACTAGAAAACTGATAAGGATAATTGGGAGGAGTGATAGCATCCCCCCAAGGTATTTTCCAAGCACCAAGATGCCCCTTGAAATCGGATTGGACAGTACCAGTTTTAACGTTCCATCTTCGCTCTCCCCAGAAATCGTATTATAAGCGAATAGAATCGCCAATGCGCTCAGCACGATTTTAGAGACGAAAGTTACATCAACGGTGAGGAACCTCGCTAAAAAAGGATTATCCGAGCCCCGTTTCTGCGCGTCTGGTGAGCCGCCCCAAATCGGTTTAGGGAGCTCAATACTGATGGTATTGGCACCCACATTTTCCATTCCGACGTTAAAGATACCGAGCGGATTCGGCTTCCGGTGTGCTTTGGGACTGATATCGCTATAGAGGTTCCACAAATCGGATTCTCCTTGTGTTTCTCGTATAGCCGTGTGATAGGCTGTCAGTCGGTTCTCATAATGATCAACTTGCACGAAAACAGCAACACCTATCGCAAGCAGATTGACAAGGAACCCGATGATAAAGCGAGAAGTTAGGACATTTGAGACGAATTCTCGTCGGATAATTAGCCATAATGCTGTCATTTTTATGTCCTCTGTTAGTAAGTGTGAGCCGGAGTGGCAGGATAGGTATCTTTGTCTCATGGCAAGATTACCTTTTACCTGCCTCCCCCACTGGGAAGTTTGCGTGTGCCTGTTTAATAATCGGCGATGGAGCCGTCCGCTAAGCGGTTGTCGGGCCAGGTGAAACGTCTGCCTGGTTCGTTTCCAATTTCAATCACCCGTTCTTCATCGACCTCAACGCCCAAGCCGGGTCCTTCTGGTAGTGAAACGTAGCCATCTGCGTCCATGGACCAAGTCTTGTGCGCGACACCATCGGGTAGTACATTCTCGTATCCTTCATGGATGAGGAAAAACGGTACAGCGGCGGCGAGTTGAAAACTCGCTGTCAATCCGAGATATGACATAGTGCAGTGGGGTGCAATGGGTACGTGGTGTGCTTCGGCGAGTGCAGCGACCTTCTTAACTTGGGTGATGCCGCCGCCATGTCCACAATCAGGCTGAAGGATGTCAATGACTTGCGCTTCAAGAATTTCGCGTACGTCCCAGATTGTCCTGTCGCGTTCGCCGGTTGCGAGCGGAACAGGAACGGCTTCTCGGATTTTTCGCATCACTTCGACATTGCCCGGAACCCATGCCTCTTCTAAGAACAGTAGTTCATCAGGTTTAAGATATCCTGCAAATTGTTTGACAATTGGTGGGGGGAGGCAACTATGTGCGTCAAACATAACAGCACCATCCGGTCCGACCTTCTCTCGTGCGTCTTGCACGCGCTGGACAAGCTGGGCTATCTCGTTGGGTGTGCCTGCGAACGGTTTGGAACCGCCCGGTCCGGTCTTTATGGCCTTCGGGCTCGGATATTTCCAGATTTTATCGCGACACGGTCCGCCAAGCAAGCGATAGACTGGCACTCCCCATAGTTTTCCTGCAATATCCCAGAGTGCCATATCAATAGCAGAAATGGTGTGTACCATCAAGCCGCCGCCGCGGATGTTACGATGCGCGCGAAACAAGCGCTGCCAATGATGCTCAATGCGCGTCGGATTTTCCCCGATAATCAGTTCCGCCAAGGAGCGTGCCAGCGCACAGGTAACGGTTGTCTCCATATTATTAATCTCACCCCATCCAATGACACCCATGTTGGTTTCAATTTTAACATAAGCTTTCACACCCATCGGAAACGCCTCAAGGTGTGTCACTCGAATTTGCGAGCCTTTATCTTCATAGTCTGCCATCTTGTGTATCTCTCCTCGCTATTTTTAGCAGGCTTCTTATCCTGAAATGTGTTTCAAGTTAAACTCAGCGCGACGTGGCACTGGCGTATGTTTGATACGGTGCCTCTCGGATCGTTTGTATCAAGTAGTTTCGAGTCCAAGCGAGGGCAGCTTTGAGGTCTACGGGGTCAGCGGGTTGTGTGTAGCCCTCTCTTCTGTTTTCTCTACGGAGTGCAGTGAGACTCATCGTGTTGGACTTTTTGCTATTGCATGGTTGACACAACAGTGCTCGGTTATCTATGTCGTTGCTGCCGCCCTCGCTTTTCGGGATAATATGGTCAAGGTGTAAGTAGCGTTTATCGGGTGCCTGAAAGTTGCAGCCCCAACATTTGAGTCCGAATTCATCTACCAGTGCTTGGTGCATCTCGGCATGGCTGTGTAAAGGCCCGAGTTGCGAAGGGTTGACGGTGGGCAATTCGGGCGGTTGTGTCTCCGGTGCATCGGTACGCACGGGTGCATCGGTTTGGTAATGAATGTCATATTTCGAGGCTTGTTTCTCAAGCCAGGCCGTATCTGTGGCGTATTTCTCAATCCGCTCACGTTCTTTTCTGTCGATGCCCATCAATCGTGTGATGATGTGATAGCGTGCATCTACGCGCCTGTCAATCCCGAGCCATCTGCGCTTGAGATTGTTCGCTGCGATGATCGTTGTAGCACAGCCACAGAACGGGTCTAAGACTAAATCGCCTTCGTTGGACGAGGCTTTGATAATCCGTTCATAGAGTGCCAGCGGTTTTTGGTCGGGTGAACCTTTGCGTTCTGTAGCGGTCGGCGCAATAAAGTTTATGTCACTCCATACGTCGTGCATCAAAACGCCACCTTTCTGCTTTTCTCTTTTGATATAGTTGCCGTCATCAGCTCTCAGACGAACAAGTCTCCCATCAACCATGCCGCGCACTGTATTTTCGATATATCTCTCATCTGAATATTCCTGCAGCGGTTTTGTGAAGGTATAACTATCTGTTTTTGTATAGTAAAGAATTATGTCATGCATTTTCTGGAATCTTTTGGAAGCAGCTGTCCATCTCCGATAGTGCCACACGATTTCGTTTCTAAAGTTTTTCTTCCCAAAGATAGCATCGAGACACATTTTGATGTAGTGGCTTGCAGTGGTGTCACAGTGGAGGTATAGACTCCCGGTCGGCTTGAGTATCCGGTGCATTTCAATGAGTCGGACACTGAGGAAGCAGAGGAACGCGGAGGTATCTTGTCCTTGGCACTGTTTCGCGGCATCTATTGCGTGGTATAAAGCCCTATGATTGTCTTGGATTTCTTCGAGCCATTTGGGATGGACTTCGTTCCATTTCCACTGGTCTGGCAATGTGCCGGTATCGCCCCATTTCCAGTTGTCTACATAGAACCCGGCTGTGCCGGCGCGGTTGCGTTTGATGTTAAAAGGCGCGTCAGTGGCGATGAGGTCTACGGTGTCGCTGTTCATTCCGCGTAGCACAGGGAGGTTATCCATTTCGTATAAGGCGTTATCCGGATAGTTTTGGTGCATTGGAGTGCTCCTTTAAGAAAAAAGTCGGTTTCCGTCTCTTACTCTAAAAAAACATGAGATTTATATCAATAAAAAATATTGCGCGTGGTATAGAAGAGCGCGGACGGAGGGGATGGGTTTGGCGCATCGTCTATGGCGGCGTAGTCACATAGGTGGGTAGGATTATACCACGTAAGGGATTCAGTTTCGATTCCAAATTGGTGCGATTAAAACAACTGTTGTTTATTTCTTTATTGATTGTATTTCAGTATTGTCTTGATTCCAAATTGGGGCGATTAGAAGTAAAACCTGCTTCGAAACCGAATTTAAATGGGACCACATTTTGATGCGTCAGTCAAGAAAAAATATAAATTGTCTGCAGCATCAATCAATTCTATCCGTATATGATACCATATTTTGATGCGTCAGTCAAGAAAAGTGAATTCGCTGCGGCACCATCCATTTTCTGCCAAGACGCGAGGTTTGCAAAGTTTGCTGTTTCTCTTCGACGGTTTCTGACGGTTTCATACCTTCTACAATCATCACACCTCATTCTGTTTAGGAGTGCTGCATCTGAGAGACCTCCGCTGCTATTTTCGACAATATCTTAATTACAAAGGAATACCGAAATTAGAAAACAGAAAAATCTTGCTTTTATTTGGCTAGTATGCTACTATTTTAAGAATGGATTGCAACAGCGTTGTCGCATCCACGTAAAAAAAACAATTTCCATAATCTAAAAAGGAGAAATTAAAATGAAAATCTTGACATTAATTGGCGGATTTTCGATACTGCTGATGATTGTTATTCTGGGTACGACAGCTGAGGAGCCGAGCTTAGTAGCATACTATCCGTTTGATGGAAATGAACAAGATGCATCTGGGAACGGCAACCAGGGTGAGATTAATGGGGGCTCTAAGTGGGTCAGAGGCAAATTTGGGGAAGCCATCCACCTGGAGCCAGCGGCCTTTATTGAGATGCAGGCAAACGATTCGCTACACGGGGACCTTTTCAAAGCGGATCCTTTTACAATTTCCGCATGGATCCAACCCAACTTTGAAGGTTCTACCTGGGAACATATCTGGCGCAGTTTGCCAAGCGATGCCGGACACAATACTCTATTCCTCAACAAAGACCAAGGACTCATCTCTTGGAGGGGACAGGTTGGGGGATGGACAATCCTTTGTCAAACTGATCCCGGGATTATTGAAGCAGATGAATGGACACACGTGGTCGTCCTCGGTGACAGCGACAAATTTAAAATTTATGTCAACGGTGAGAAGGTCGGTGAAACTGATTTTCAGGAAACACGCGGCGGCAACGTGACTTACCGGCTCGGCGGTTCTGGCGGTGAGACTTTTGCCGGTGCAATCGACGAGGCTGCAATCTTCTCGCGCGCATTGGACGAAAATGAAATCAACCTTTTAAATAATGGCATAGAGGTTTTTCTGCCAGTTGAACCACATCAAAAACTCGCAACCAAATGGGGACACCTAAAACAATTAAATTAGGAGATACCGGAACTTAAAAAAACAACGTGCGGCTGCATTACTACAACCGGAGGTGCTAATAATACAGAGATTCAATCTGTTTAGTTATCCACTGCAGCTGTGCACACAACCCTGCATTCAAATCCGCTAAACCGTCACCTTTTGCACATGCGAAACTTCGCACCCCTCCGGATAGACATGAATCAGTAAGAGAACATAACGAATGAAGAAGTAGTCGTGATGCCGGTACGGTTTAAGGCAGCGCCATGCCCATAGCGGATGAGCAGTCCCTTGCCTCCAGCATCAGGTACATCAAGGGCGGAGGATGCGTTGCCGACGATACACTGCTTTGTATGCGCGTGCCAAATACACAACCGGTGCATACAAAAAGGAGAGCTCAAGCTGGCAGTAGTGCAATAGCCGTCTCGATTTTCACTTCATTGGACGAGCCAAACCGTGTTGCACTGCATAGCCTGGGCACGGAGCTGGTGTGCTATAGACTCGGGGCCACGCATAATTCGCATGCGGAACGTATAGAACTCCTCTTCACTGCTCAGGACTGAGCCACAGGTGTTGTTGAAGTTTGAGCGTCGTCTGTTGCCCTGCGGTTTCGAGCGTCATCTGTTTGTTTTGAATGTCAACGACTTTTGCACCGTCGAGCTCATCTCCAACCTTTACGGTTATGATGTCGCCGGTGCCTATCTGTATCCACGCCGTGCCACCGGCTGAAGCCGAGTCAGCCGTGACCGTGGCGATGAGCCGCACGCGCAACCGGTTTTTGACCGGGAGACTCCCGAGCGGCTAGAACAGATTGTTTTCTACCAGTGTGCGGTAAAAGTCAGATTGCTGGAACTCCTGCAGCGTCTCGGTGCGAGGGTATGACACCGGGCGAGTTGGACGCTTCGCAGGCGGCGGTTGCTGCTCGGTAGGCGGTGTAGGGGGAAGTGAGGATAGGTGCAAACTTGTCACGTATCAAAATTGGTTACTGGAGGAACTATAGCTGTTAGGGAGAGGGCACGGTCATGACGTTTACAGATGAAAAATGGTATGCAGCTGGCCCTCACAACGTGATTTTATAACCGACAAAACTGGCGTTGACAGCATATTTTCTCCTGTCTGCCTTTTGTGGGCAGCTAAGTGCTTGCCAAGCATCCGCAATACGCACAAGTCGTGAGGTTGTTCTTGAAAGTCTCGTGCTCCGGTTGTAAATAGGTTTCGTAGTTCGTCACACAGTTGGGATTTGGGCAAGGCTTGTCCGCGGGAACAAGTTCTCGCTGTGGTGGCTGTGTCAAGATGAGCTGCTCTAATCCGAGGAGACTTGAGATGAGTGCCATGCGGATTGGCACTGCATTCGCCGATTGTTCAAAGTATGCTGCGCGCGGGTCATCGTCCAATTCGTAAGAAAGTTCATTGACGCGAGGCAGCGGGTGCATAATCATCGCGTCCGGTTTCGCGTGTTTCATCACCGCTGCGTTCAGTAGATAACTACCGCGGACCTCCTCTACATCCACGTTCGGTGGGAGGCGCTCTTCCTGAAGTCTATTGACGTAGATGACATCTAATGAATCAATAATCTGTCGAATCTGTTCCACCTCTATTGGCTGCTGCGCGTGGCAGTTGGCCAATCGTTCCAATACCCATGTTGGCATTTGCAGTCCACTCGGTCCAATGTGAACCAACTTTCCGCCAAATCTTGCGACGGCGAGTGCAAACGAATGCGCGGCTCTCCCGTAGCGCAGATCTCCACAGATACCTACTGTCAGTCCGTCAATCTTCTGTTTTCGCCGGATGATGGTATAGAGGTCGGTGAGTGCCTGGGTGGGATGCGCGTGGCTCCCATCTCCACCGTTGATGATAGGTATTTTTGCATAACGTGCCATGACACGTGCTGCGCCTGCCCAATTGTGCCTAACGACAATCAGGTCTGCGTAGTTCGTTACCATTCGTGCCGTATCGGCGAGCGTCTCGCCTTTCGTTGCAGAGGTACCGCTCGGATCTGCGAAGCCGAGCGTCCCGCCGTTGAGACGTTCCATAGCGCTTTCAAAGGAGAGCCGGGTGCGGGTACTCGGTTCATAGAACAAGGTCGCCAGCAATTTGCTCCGGCAGATGCCTGCCCACGTCTCTAGTTGCGCCTGCATTCCTGCAGCCAACCGAAACAACTGTTCAATCTCAAAATTTGATACATCATCAAGGGTTATCAAATGTCTCATTCAATGTTCCTATTTGCTGAGGTTCGGCATGAAATTTTTTAGGCAGTGTGAACGAACAGCAGCGATGTGCAACTGTTCAAGGTCTTGGATATCGTCAATCTTCTCAAGTATCGGCTGCTGGGTTTCAAGATTTTCGATTCTGACGTGAAATAGTGTTAACTTTTTTACTGTCATTTTAGGATGCCAGTTTCAAGCTGCCTATTAATTCTTTAAGCGATGCCATCCGAGCATTTTGAAGATAAGCCGGGATGCCAGTGACAATTTCCATAGCTGCCCTGGGATTCACGAAATTGGCTGTTCCGACAGCGACTGCGGAGGCACCGGCGATGAAAAATTCCACGGCATCGGTCGTGTTCATAATGCCGCCCATCCCGACGATCGGAATTGTGACGTGCTTGTAAACTTCCCACACCAATCGCAATGCGACCGGCTTTATGGCGGGGCCGGAGAGCCCACCTGTCACGTTTGCGAGCTGCGGCGTGCGTGTCTCTGCATCAATTGCCATACCGAGGAGAGTATTAATCGCTGAAAGCGCGTCTGCCCCGGCATCTTCAGCCGCCTTTGCGATAACAGTAATATCGGTTACATTCGGTGACAACTTGACTAGTAACGGCAGCCGCGTCTCTGCACGAACCGCGCTGATAAGTTGATGTGCCAGTTCAGCATCCACGCCAAAACTCATCCCGCCACAATCGAGATTTGGGCAAGAGATATTCAGTTCTACTCCGGCAATACCGACTGCACGATTAAGTTTTTCTATCACCGTCAGATATTCAGCCACGGTTTTGCCGCAGACGTTCACAATCACGGGAACATCAAAATCGCGGAGGTAGGGCAGCTTCTCGGAAATAAATCCATCTACACCGACATTTTGGAGCCCGATAGCGTTTAGCATGCCGGAAGAAGTTTCCATAATCCGCTGCATCGGATTGCCCGGCCACGGTGTGCTTGTAATCCCTTTAACAACGATGGCACCGAGTTGATTTAGATCCACGAAGTCGGCGTATTCACTGCCATAACCGAACGTCCCGGATGCCGTCATCACAGGGTTCCGCATGTGAATACCGCCGATATTCACCTTGAGTGACGGAGCATTGCTGTCCATACCTAAAATAATACCTGATCTGTCTGGGAATGTCAAGAAAAAGGTTAAAGTACAAGCAATAGCGATCCGGCGCTTACTCCGACAGCCAGTCTCCACTCTTCAATCCGTCTTGCACAAGAAGATAAATCCAACCTGTCCACTCGGTGACAACCCAATAGAGTGTTCTCATACCGTGGCGTATAGATTCCCGCAACTCTCTGTCTCATATCCTTTGATGGTATCCTCTTTCTTCACCTTGCTATATTCCACATATTTTTAATTTGACAAACACTTCTTCGTAGGGTATAATTTAAATGAAATAACCTTTTGTGAAGAGAGCAAAAGTGTTCTTTAAAAGTGAAAGAATGAACGGACGTGTCCGTTGGCAGTTTGTGAATGCACTTGATTTTTTGGAAAGTGACTCACAAACACGATTTCCTTTTCTTGAACACCTGTGTGCACGTCTTACGAATTGGCAAAAAAGGTTGAAAACGTAGTCTGTTAGGAAACTTAGTCCGAACTATAAAGTAAAGTTTATACCCTAACGGGATAAAGAATAACAAGGAGTTAGATAATATGAAGAGAAGAATGCACCCCCCCCTATATATATTAAGTATTTTAGTTTTATTATTCATTGCTGTGCTCTGCATGCCGTCCCACGTACAGGCAGCAGCAGCAGATCAGGATCGCCCGACAATAGCAGCAGATGGATATGAGATAGTTGAGAACCCCACTAACCCCGCGGGGCATGCTCTTTATACGCATGTTCGCCAAGGGGCTTTTGAAGCTATGCCAATAGGTTGGGGAGATGTAAGGGCTACCCTCTTGCCAGGTCGTTGGGGACTCGCTGAGAACAGAGAGCGGGCACAGGCCACATTGGCAGGGCTTGTAAATGCGGAGACCGGTTATACTACTGCTAACGAGGTAGCTTGGGATGACGCTAGAATGGCTCGACAGTACGGGCCAGGTGATACGATTAAAATTCGCGTGAAGTTCACCAGACCGGTGATAATCCGTCAGGACACGAAATTAAACCTAAAGGTGGACCGTGATGTATACATGGACATAGACACAGCGGTGCATGATGAATCCACAGTCGCTCTCGCTTCTGATCCTAACAATCTGGGAGCTGTATTTATACGGAGCGTCAATGAAAGCGGTAATATTGTTACTGGCAATGCAGCGGATAACGTTTATGTCACCTTTGAATACACGGTACAAGAGGGTGACATCAGGGTACAAGGTATAGAGATGTTTGCCTGGGATCGCCCTTTTTTTCGCGACGATGATGGAGATGGTATGTACCATCGTCAAAATGAGAAGCAGAGCGATACTTTCAATTTGATTCATTCGGCAGCAAATAACGACCATATCTATGTGGGTTTGAACCAGGACCTCGTAAGGGGCACAAAAGCTACCGGTGTTCCCGATACCGGTACCGCCCCCAATGGAAACTATTTCGGTGCTTTCGTGTGGCCTACCTCTCCTGAGGTTGGCACTGGATTTACCTACTTGGGTCACTCGCTTCCGAATGGACGCCTTGATCCAGCTGAGACGGATCCTAATCTTTATGCGGTAGATACGTTGCGAGCCGACACGGTCGTCACCCACATCGTTGACGGCATCGGTGCAAGATACGCACCGCTCAGCACAGCTCATCCAACAATTGGCGATCCCGTAGCGGAGCAAACCGGTGCGTTTGATATAGAAATCAAGTTTGCTAATTATCATACGGCAGAAATCTATGCGGAACAACCACGGAGCAATACCTTTGGTGCGGCTGAGATTCTTCTCGACGGTGAAGGCGTGGAACGCGCCGATTGGACGATCACCGATGCGGCATTTTATGGCTTGGATGCTGTTGACCCCGGTACTTATAACGCTGAGACTCAAGAGATCCAGGAGAGTGATGATCCTTTTGACGGTGAGATAAAACACAGTACGCACTATGCTGTCTATCGTGCGACGATTACCCCGCCTGATAATTTTGATGGGGATGTAGCGATATCGATTGCTGAAAACGCTATTACAGATCTTGCCGGTAACACGAGCAAGGCATCCGGGAATACGCTGACGGTGCCTGTAAATACAGTCGTCGAGGTGAACATTCCGGATGAGACGCTCCGTGCGGAAATAGAGGAGACACTCAGCATCGCCGCGGGGACGGCTGTGACCTCGGTAGATATGCTAGGCTTGACAAGCCTAGATTTAGGTGGCTCAGACATTAGCGATCTGACTGGACTTGAATACGCCACCAACTTGGAAGAGTTGGATCTCAGTGATACACAAGTAGAGGATATTTCAGCCCTAGCAAGCCTCACGAGTTTGCTAGAGCTGTCTCTCTCGGGAACGCCAATAGAGGATGAGGATATCTCGCATCTGTCAGGCCTTATCAACTTGAAAGTGCTGGATCTCAGTGATACGGAAGTGTCGGATATCACGCCGCTGTCACAATAATTAACAACGGTGGGCGACGCTTAAGGCACAAGAGTCACCTCAGTGAGATGTAAACTAACCTAACCAGGGGCAGCCACCCTCACATGGCTGCCCCTGGTTTTTTTTTTGTTTTCAGAGAAGCACCGAGGCCGCCCTGCGAGGCAAAACGTGAAGGTTGCCTTGACAAAATAATAGGGAGGCTGCTATACTTTATTATGAGAAGTGAAGCGCCTAAGCAGATAGATGAGGCAAACTACCGCACCAGAGACATCCAAACAAACACAAAGCAAACGGCAGTTTTGGGACCCTTTCTTCAAAGAGTTCCTCGCGCTGCTGTTCTCTGACCTGGGTGCCTCTATCCAGACAGAGATAGAAGTGAACCGGTTGCCGCAGCGTATAGATGCACTCGCTCTCCTCGAAAGCGCCGCAGCCCGCGCGAGAGTGCGTGCGAATCCGCTGCTCTCTTACTTACGCACGCATAATCTGTTCGAATTCAAAGGGCAGAACGACCCGTTGAATGAATCGGCGTATCACCGGATTTGTATGCGTGCGCGTGGTTATTTGGCAGATAAGCAGGTGCCTGCAACCGAGTTAACCCTGACGATAGTGTCGTCTCGGAAGCCGCGGGCACTGCTCTCCCGTCCGCCTTTTGGGGAGCCGTGGGAGCCATTGGCGGCAGGGCATTATCGGTTGATGGATGGCGTGCCGGTGCATCTGTTGGTTTGTAATGAAGTGGAGTTGGTTGAGCCGAATTATTGGTTGCTGCTGTTTGCGTCGTCGCGGAAACAGTTTCGTGCGTTCCTGCGGCGTGTGATAACAGAAGAGAATAAGTTATATTTTGACTCCGCGTTGTATTTGCAGCCGGAAGTCACGGAGGAGGTTTGTGAAATGGAAGGACATCAAGATTTCTTTCAGAGTCGTCTTCGCGAAGTTGCGACGACTTTGGGTCCGAAGCTGCTGTCGGCGCTGACATCGGAGGAGCGTGCGGACATGCTGTCCCGCTTGAGTCCTCAAGACCGGGCGGATCTGCTCGCACGGCTGCCCGCTGAAGACCGGGCGGACATGTTAGCAAGGCTATCTGCGGCAGAACGTGCGGATATGTTGGCGAGTTTACCCGCGGCAGAACGTGCGGATATGTTGGCGAGTCTACCCGCGGCAGAACGTGCGGATATGTTGGCGAGTTTACCCGCGGCAGAGCGTGCGGATATGTTGGCGAGTTTACCGGTTGCGGAGCGTGCGGATATGTTGGCGAGTTTACCCGCGGCAGAACGTGCGGATATGTTGGCGAGTTTACCCGCGGCAGAACGTGCGGATATGTTGGCGAGTCTACCCGCGGCAGAACGTGCGGATATGTTAGCACGGCTGCCCGCTGAAGCCCGCACGGACATGCTGGTCCGCTTGAGCCCTCAAGAACGGGCCGATATGTTAGCACGCCTGAGTCCCGATGAGCGCGTCAAAGGACTCAGCCCCGATGAGCGGTTAGCCGGACTTCATTTATCTCCGGCGGTGCGTGCCGAACTCGTGCGGCAGCTGGAGACAGCTGACAATGGGACTGACACGTAACATCACGGAGAGCCACCGTCCCGTGATACTCGAATGCGGCAAGGATGACAAAACCGTCATCAGTTGAACAACCGGATCTGAGTTCAACAACGCAGGACCCAACAGCCGCCGTGGCGATGCTCGGAAACGCCGGGGGGGCTGCAGATGCCGCAGACAACGCGGTTGATCGGACATCTGAGTGCAGACGGAAAACTTACCGAACGGTGGGCGACGCTCAAATCGGAAGAGTAAACCCACTGACATTTAGTCTAACTCACCTCACCAGGGGCAGCAACCTTCGAGGAGCTGCCCCCTGGTTTTTTTGTTTTCAGAGAAGCACCGAGGCCGCCTTGAGAAGCGAAATCTGGAGACGGCCTTGACAAAATAATAGGGAGGCTGCTATACTTTATTATGAGAAGTGGAGCGCCTAAGCAGATAGATGCGGCAAACGACAGCATCGGATACATCTAAAGAAACACAAAGGAAACGGAAACTCTGGGACCCTTTCTTCAAAGAGTTCCTCGCCCTGCCCTTCTCTGGGCTGGGTGCCTCTATCCAGACAGAGATAGAAGTGAACCGGTTGCCGCAGCGTATAGATGCACTCGCTCTCCTCGACAGTGCCGCAGCCCGCGCGAGAGTGCGTGCCAACCCGCTGCTCTCTTACTTACGCACGTATAATCTGTTCGAGTTCAAAGGGCAGAACGACCCGTTGAATGCCTCTGCGTATCACCGGATTTGCATGCGTGCGCGTGGTTATCTGGCAGATAAGCAGGTGCCTGCAACCGAGTTAACCCTGACGATAGTGTCGTCTCGGAAGCCGCGGGTGCTGCTATCCCGTCCGCCTTTTGAGGAGCCGTGGGAGCCATTGGCGGCGGGGCATTATCGGGTGATGGATGGCGTGCCGGTGCATCTATTGGTTTGTAATGAAGTGGAGTTGGTTGAGCCGAATTATTGGTTGCTGCTGTTTGCGTCGTCGCGGAAACAGTTTCGTGCGTTCCTGCGGCGTGTGATAACAGAAGAGAATAAGTTATATTTTGACTCCGCGTTGTATTTGCAGCCGGAAGTCACGGAGGAGGTTTGTGAAATGGAAGGACATCAAGATTTCTTTCAGAGTCGTCTTCGCGAAGTTGCGACGACTTTAGGTCCGAAGCTGCTGTCTGCGCTGACTACGTCGGATAAGCTGTCTCTGTTGAATGCGATGCCCGCGGCAGAGCGTGCGGATATGTTGGCGAGTCTACCGGTTGCAGAGCGTGCGGATATGTTGGCGAGTCTACCGGTTGCAGAGCGTGCGGATATGTTGGCGAGTCTACCGGTTGCAGAGCGTGCGGATATGTTAGCACGCCTGAGTCCCGATGAGCGCGTCAAGGCATTTCAGAGTTTGTCGCCGGCGGAGATTCAGAATTTATCTCCGGCGGTGCGCGCAGAGCTCGTCCGGCAGCTGGAGGCAGCTGACAACCACACCGACACGTAGCAGACAACGCGGTTGATCGGACATCTGAGTGCAGACGGAAAACTTACCGAACGGTGGGCGACACTCAAATCGGAAGAGTAAACCCACTGACATTTAGTCTAACTCACCTCACCAGGGGCAGCAACCTTCGGGGAGCTGCCCCTATTTTTTTATGATTGACTCACGGATTTCGGGGGTTGAGCGGGGATGCGGATGTGTTTTTTTTCATTTGCATGCACTGAGGCGATAACGTCACGGATATCTGCTGCGCTTTCCCGTTGATATGCGAGGCAGATTGCGTGCGTTGTTGCCTGCGCACCTTTGATTCCTTCAGGATGATTATGGGTGATGGCAGTCACTTTATGAGCGGCTTTAAGGGCTGCATCTAAGTTTTCGCGGTTCAGAAAGGCTGCAGGTGAAACCCGCATCGCTGCCCCATTGCCATAACTGTTGTAGGGTTGCGGTTCTTCAGAATAAATCCAACGCCGAAATTTCCCGCCGTAGCCGTGGTGCGGATATCGCCGGCACCATTTTTGCATCGTCTCCGCCGGTGGGCGATTATGCAGTAGCATCTCCGCCACGGCTGCGGTACAAACAGAATCGTCTGTCAAACGGCAAAATGTCCCGAAAAACGGAAAATCTTTGGTTTTAATCTGGTATCGTCTTCTTTCGTACATGGAGCCTACAATACCGCCAATAATCGTGCCTAATCAGTTTCACACGCAGGCGGGTCAAGCCAGTCTCTATCTGAGTGTTTTAGGAAGGGAGGGGGTTGCACATTCCCCCTTGATTCAAGCACCTGAACGCTTCAGCATACAAAAAGCCTCTGGCGAGATGGGCACAGAAACACCATCGTAAAGCACGCCTGAACGCTTCAGGAGCCAAAAATCACCAACTCAGATAAACCACACGAAACTCAAAGATTAAGCCGACAATACTAATCACGGATGCGACAATCACATCGCCGATGACGAGCCCGATGAAGAACGGAATGGCGCGTCGATACAACCGCACGCCGCCCGTGGAGAGGAGGATGCGCTTGATCGTCCAACTGATGAGTAACGGGAACCAAAGTCCGGTAAATGTCCACCAACTTGAGACGACGTATCCAACCGGGTGCAAGGGCCATTGAATAAATCGCCAGCGCAACAGTAGGAGGCTCACAGCGAAAACAAATCCACCTGCGGTATAGAACAGACCACTGATGCTTGTTTCACTAGGGTTATAGAGCCATCCGGCGAGTCGATTAAAAGCTGCGCGTGCATACCACGAGCGTGCTTGTTCTAAGCCAACTTGATAGGAGAGATGCAAATGTCCCCAGGCAGCGGACAGCGCGCCTATGAAAATTGCGATGGCTAATACCGCCAGCAGATGTGTCGTATTAAAGCGTGTCTGATGCGCGAGTTTGAGTGCCTCCAATTGATGCGGCATCGGATGCGCCCGGTAAGAGAGGTGGTTCAGCCAGAAAAAGAGGGACATCACCGAAAGATTTCGATTCCCGATGCGGCGCGTGCCGAATGCATCCGTCAAAAGCAAGTCGGGGCCAGCATTGTAAAGGTCGTGCGCCGGGGGTCCCAATTCGGCACGAATCCGGGTGACCGTCATGGACATCGCAAAGTACAGGGCGAAAAATAGGAATGCAAACCAGACAGACATGCCTGCCCTGACGCAGAAACCCAAAATTAAGAGAAATCCGAGTAGTACGCCGACCGCCGCGGTTTTATACCGTAAAGCCTCGTCACTATCATCTGCCGCAGTTTTGCTGCGGAACACCGCCCGGAAGACTACGCGGATATAAGCACGTGCCATCCACACCGTCCAGAGGAACAACCCGAGCCAAACGCCTCGGATTTGTGCCATTTCACGCGGGAATCCGATTGCACTTCTCCATCCGAAACTCTCGCCAACAATCCGTTGAAAGTGCCAAAAGAGATGAAAGAACCAGCATGAAAACCCAAGATCAAGCGGTATCAGGAAACCGACACCGATGGCAAACGGAAAAAAACTGATGCGGAAGCCGGGGTTGTTCATCGCGCTCCACGGTTTTTCGGCGAGACGGAAACTGTGGTAGAGCGGAATTGCTGGAAAAACCGGATTGATCTGGTGTAAACTATAGAGAAGGTTCAACACAGCAGCGATGCTTAATCCGACTGCCATCATCCGACGGTTAAAAAAGATGCGCACCCCTTGCGTGATTTCATAAGGGAGCTGTGCAATCGGGTAGGTGAGCCGTTCATGCTCCTGCCACTGCTTGCGTAAAAGCACATTGAGGCAGAGCATTGTGATACCGATGACGAGGCAGAACCCTATCCATATCAGTGTCGGCATCAGCCATGTCTGGATGTGGAGCGGGAGATAAAAGGTGGATTCACCCTCATAGAAGCCTCGTAGTACCTCCGGTTTACTGACAATCAGCCATGGTGGAAGATGCTGATGGAACAGCTGTGCCCATTCGTTTTCCGCGGTGGCATACCAAAAACCGTTCCCTAACAACGGAATCAGCACTTGTAGCATGTCGCGTCCGGCGAAAACAGACGCTTGACACAGCATAGCATAGATAGTGAGCAATTCAGTTTGTGTCAATGCTAAACTCGGGCGAAACCGACGCAGCATGGTACTCAGTGCAATGAGCACCAGCAGTGTAAATAAAACATTGAACAGTAACGCTAAACTGGTAGGACGGTTGGAATCCCAAATGTAACTTAGATGCAGAATCCAGTAACTATTAAAAGGGATAAGGACGGTGCCGATCAGTGTTGCACGTAGGGTGATAGGGCACCGCGGAATTGATTTCATAAAAGGAAAAGATATGGTAGCCGTCGTATTCGGTTTTGTTGTATTGATTATTATAGGTGGCGGTATGCTGCTTGCGCGTTTGGTAACCTATGCAAAATCCAAAAATTCTTGGATATGGGGTGCATTTCTTCTCATCCTACTCATCTGCGTTCCGATTTTTCTCTTAGGTATCGGCGCGTTGCTTCTGATGTGGTTGCTTAATCCACCCAGTGGCTTCGGACCTTTTGGAAATTAACAAGGCGCATGCTATATCCTCCGCGAAAAGCCGGGGTGTGAGTGCCTTCTGAGCGTTCTCGTAGATTGCATGTTGAAACGAGAAAAGGTCTTAGTATGGGGCCGGTTCATCTGTTGTAGCTGTTGGTTGCGCGGGCGTGCCCTTGCCGGCGATGCGGAGAAACCATACGGTTAGCCCAACTGCGATGACAATCCAAATAATGCCCCAGATGAGGGTGTCGATGCCTGTGATTTCAGAAAGCATCCGTGCATCCGAACGGAGATGTGTCCGATCTAATACATCGCTCTTTATGTCCAGAATCGCATAGAGACAACTCGTTACACCTATTATGCGTAATATCCAGTCGTTGATAGATTCCGGAAGAAATAGCCCAATTGCGATCAGCACTGTTCCGGAACCGACTCCAAAAACGTAAGTAAACGCTCCCTCACCCAAACCGATCGAGATAATCACCATCCCGACACCGATAAGTACGCTAATCGCCTTGTCAAGACGTGTTCTTGCTGCTAAAACTAGAATGAGTCCCCCGCAGATGAGGCTGCCCAAGTACCCGGCACTCAACGTCCAAAAACGAGAACCGCCTTGTGTGAGGGCGTGCCCGCCTTGTTGTGTACTAACCTGAATTTCGATAATCCTGCCGCCTGTTACAATTGCGGCAAGCCCATGGCTGACCTCGTGCATAAACACAACAAAAATTTTAAGTGGGTACATAAAAGGAGTGCTCCACAATAGTCCAATGCCGATAAAAATTAAAAAGAGGGCAATATAACGTTTAAAAAAGATTAACATAATTTCTCTTGAGTCTATCGGTAAGGCGAAGTCGATAGTATAGCGTGCAGTCGCCTTCAGCAAAATTTCACTTGCATCTTAATTCGGGAATCTGTTATAGTATACTATATCATTGGATCAATTAGCAAATTAAAAAAAACCGTATCGCTTTAATCGACAAAAACATGAACACGTTCGGACACCTTTTTCGGATAACGACCTGGGGCGAATCGCATGGTGGTGCGGTTGGTGTAGTCGTTGATGGCTGTCCCCCGCAGCTTGCGGTGGACATTTCGGCAATACAATTTGAATTGAATCGGCGGAAGCCTGGCCAGAGTCATCTCACCACGCCGCGCCAAGAGGGCGATGTGGTTGAGATTCTGTCGGGTGTGTTTGAAGGGAAAACGCTGGGCACGCCTATCTCAATGTTGGTATGGAATAAGAACGCACGGCCGTCCGAATACGAACACCTGAGAAACGTATACCGTCCGTCGCACGCAGATTTTACGTATCAGCAGAAATACGGTATTCGGAATTGGCAGGGCGGTGGCAGGGCGAGCGCACGCGAGACCATCGGACGCGTTGCTGCAGGGGCGATTGCAAAACAGTTCTTACGGGAGCAGTGTGGTATAGAGATTCTCGCCTATGTCAAACAGATTCATACACTGATAGCAGACGTTGACAAGAACGCTGTGACGCTTGAGCAGATCGAAAGCAGTCCGGTGCGATGCCCTGATACGCGGATGAGTTCAAAGATGGCGGAACGTATCGATCAGGCGCGTCGAGACAGGGACTCACTCGGCGGTGTGATTGAGTCTGTCACACGCAACGTTCCGGTTGGACTCGGCGAACCGGTCTTTGACAAACTGAAGGCAGATTTGGCAAAAGGGATGATGTCCCTTCCTGCAACGATGGGATTTCAAATCGGCTCCGGGTTTGATGGTGTTACAATGAGCGGTGCTGAACACAACGATGCGTTTTACCGAGAGGATGGCCGTATCCGCACACGCACGAATAATTCTGGCGGGACACAAGGGGGCATTTCAAACGGCGAGAATATCGTGTTTCAGGTTGCGTTCAAGCCGACTGCCACGATCGGGAAAGAACAAGAGACGGTCGATGTTGACGGGAATCCGGTGACGTTAGCGGCGAGTGGGCGGCATGACCCGTGTGTGTTAGTCCGGGCACCTGCCATTGTAGAGGCAATGGCGGCACTGGTCCTAACCGACCATCTCCTTCGCCAGCGGGCGAAGACGTAGCTAGACCTATTTTTGTGGTATCCAACTCTGGGATTGGACACCTGCTTGCATACACAGAGAAAACCGGTGGCTCAATTATGACAATTTACTTCCTCGTGTTGCCGGAGACGACAACAGCTGCGGAAGCGACCTGTGACGAAACCGCATACGCCGCTTGAAAATTTGATGACAACGCACGTTTATACGGTTCGGCGTAGATCCGGCTGTCGCGACGGGTCCCTTCGTTACGACGGCGATTGATGTGCCCGGAATTTTCTGTTCGCAAATTTATTACTTGTTTGACGGTTTTTGTGTGATGGAATTGAGCGGCTTGGGAGGCACGGACAGCTGAATGGCGAGAACTTGGAAAATTGAAGCCACGACTTCAGACAAAACGTTTGAAAGCTACGCGCACCGGATCATCGGAGAACAATTCCGCGAGATGATGTTGCATCAAGCCGGTGCGAAAGTGGGTGCAGATATTGTATATGTGCATGATATGCGGGTGGCCTCCCGTAGATTGCGCGAGGCAATGGACAATTTCGCCTACTGTTTGCCAAAGAAGCCTTTCAAAGCGTACTACAAGCAGGTAAAGGCGATCACCCGGACGCTCGGGGCTGTTCGTGACCTGGATGTGCTTATTACGCGATTTGAAAAAGCGTTACCGGTGCTCTCTAACGTAGAACAGTGTGATGTGCGAGAGTTAATCGCGCATCTCGAACAAAAACGAGAAGTAGCCCGCAAACCGATGTCCGCGTTGTTTGCCAAACTCGCGGAAGCGGATTTTGAAAAAAAGTTTTTGAGTAGTTTGGCTGCGATTCCTCACGTCAATCCTCATCTAGATGCCGACTCAGAATCGCGCAAGCCGTCCGAGGCAAAAGCGTGGCGTGAGAACCTTCTTGCCCATGCATGTAGAATTCTCCCTGGCAAAGTTGAGGACGTTTACGTCTGGGAACCTTTTATTTATGATGCTTCACGGGGCGAAGAACTCCACAAGATGCGGATTTCAATCAAGCGGCTCCGATATTGTATGGAGTTTTTTGCCAAAATCTATGAGTCTGCAGAATTTGTCGCAGTTGTTATTGGGTTGCAGCGGCAACTCGGTAGTCTTCACGACTGCGATGTTGTTCTAGACCTCTTAACCGATTACCAAAAAACGCGTTCGCCTTTTCCACTGCCGGGCATTGCGACGCTCCTTGAACGGACCTGCGCAATGCGGGAAGCGGACTATGAAACCTTTTTGAAAAAATGGCAGCAGCTAGCAGCAACACAGTTTAAACAGAAATTATTAGCGACGTTTATCTCTAATACCTCACAGAAGGAGGAGGAATCTTAATGGACGGTAACGTGATCGGCGTAGATATGGGCGGTACGAAGATTATCGCCTCCGTGGTGAATACAGAAGGCAGACTCTTAGGGAGTGCTAAAATCCCGACGAAAGCCGACAAAGGTACGGAGGTAGTGCTGGCTCGAATTGCGCAATGTATCCAAAAGGCAGTTGACAAATCCGGGGTTGAGCGTGAATCCATTCAGGCAGTCGGAATTGGTGCGCCGGGCCCACTCGATCCGGAGACAGGCGTTGTGGTTTTCGCGCCAAACCTCGGATGGACAGACGTTCCACTCAAAACCGAACTTGAAACCCGCGTCCGCATTCCGACCTTCGTAGACAATGATGTGAACGTTGGCACGCTTGGCGAACACACGTTTGGCGCGGGCAAAGGCATCTCAAATCTCGTTGGGATTTTTGTGGGAACTGGTATCGGCGGTGGTATCATCATGAATGGGGAGCTCTTTCATGGTGCCAGCAAGACAGCAGGTGAAATCGGGCACATCATTGTCAAAGCCGGCGGTCCGCGGTGTGGATGCGGTACGAAAGGTTGCCTAGAAGCACTCGCCAGTCGCACTGCGATAACGAGGCAACTTCAAAAAGCGATCGTGAAGAAGGGAAAAAAAAGTGTACTATCAGAACTTACGAATGGGGATCTGAAGCTAATTCGGAGCGGTATCTTAGCGAAAGCGCTGCGCCGCAACGATAAATTAACCGTGAAAGTCTTTAAAAAGGCGACGAAATATCTCGGAATTGGCATTGCATCTATTGCAAACTTTTTAAATCCGGAGATGATAGTACTCGGCGGCGGTGTTGTTGAGGCACTTGATGAGACATTTCTCACGAATATCCAGAAGATTGCAGAGGACTATGCACTGCCGACTACCTTAAGCGGTGTCCAGATAGTCAGAGCTAAACTTGGGGACGATGCGGGCATCCTGGGTGCAGCTGCTTTGGCACGGCAACGGCTCAATGCAATCCATAGCACCAATTAGATAGAGGCCAAAAGCACAAATATTATGAATAAGCCAAATATAGTCTACATTCATTCTCACGATACAGGACGGTATGTGCAACCGTACGGGCACGCAATTCCGACACCGAATATCCAGAAGCTAGCCGAAGAGGGTGTTCTGTTTCGCAACGCCTTCTGTGCGAATCCGACCTGCTCACCTTCGCGTGCAGCTTTGCTGACAGGACAATGGGCGCATAGCTGCGGCATGGGCGGACTCGCCAACCGTGGCTGGAACCTGCCGGTGCCTGAACATCTTATACCACATACCCTGAATCGTGCCGGTTATGTTACCGCCCTAGCAGGTTTCCAACATGTGGTTCAGAAGAGAGATGTAAAGGCGACAGGGTACCAGCGGATTTTACCTGAAGAGAATCAGCACGCGGGTGCAGAGGAACGGGCACGCGCATTTATTGCAGAAAAACCTGATGCGCCTTTTTTCCTTGATGTCGGTTTTGGCGAAACGCACCGCCGCCAGAAACGGTTCGATCCGCCGCCAGAAGGCGAACCGGAAACCGACTCGCGTTACGTCAAGCCACCTGCACCATTCCCGGATACGCCTGTCACCCGACAAGATATGGCGGAATATATAGATGCAGCGCGCACCCTTGATCGGAAAATGGGAGTGGTGTTTGATGCCTTAACTGAAAATGGACTGGCTGAGAATACACTCGTTATCTGCACTACTGACCACGGGCTCGCTTTCCCACGCATGAAGTGTAACCTCACCGATCACGGTATCGGTGTGATGCTAATAGTACGAGGCCCAGGCGGTTTTGAGGGCGGACAAGTACTTGATGGATTGGTGAGCCAAATTGACCTGTTTCCGACTATCTGTGAATTGGCAAACATTGAACCGCAGCCGTGGTTACAAGGTACTTCTATCCTCCGCTTAGTTCGAGGAGAAGCAGACGACATTCGTGATGAAATTTTTGCGGAAGTCAATTATCACTGCTGTTATGAACCGCAACGCGCCATCCGAACCAAAAGATGGAAATATATACGCCGCTATGATGATGCAAAGCAGTGGGCAATGCCGAACTGTGATGACAGTATTAGTAAAACATTGATGCTTGAGCACGGCTGGCGCGGGCAACCGGTTGAAACGGAGCGGTTATACGATCTTGTATTCGATCCGTCGGAGGCACATAATCTCGCGGGACAGCACAACTATGCAGATATCCTATTAGAGATGCGAAGCCGTCTGGAGCAGTGGCGCGAAGCGACAGCCGATACGGTTACGGAAAACCGAATTATGCAGCCACCGGAAACGGCGGTGCTTAACAATCCGTTGCATGAATCGCCAAACCACCCACATTATCCAGCGGTAGATGTTCTGTATCCAACTAAATAAGGTGTAGATGAACGAATTTTCATCATGCACTTGAATGGGAGCGAGCCCCAGAGCGCGGTTCGGATTCTATTGCCCTCATGCCGCCTTCGGAGCTGCGAGCTCCCATAGCATTACCGAATCGTCTAAAACATGGCTCTCGGCTGCTTCCTCCATGATTACAAGGCACGACAGTAAAACCGGCCGATACTCTCTACAAGAGGTGACGGCCGGTTTTATTGGATGGGTTGAAAGACCCATCTCATAGATACAAAAACTGCGTTATCCCAAAATACCTACCAAAACGGCGGGCTATTCAAACCCACTAACTTTCGCGGCTTCAGGCACATGCGTCGGAAGCTCCTTCTTCGCTAAGGTGTCACTTGGCACATAACCCGAGTAATCCGAAATCGAGCCGTGTGTCAACGCATACCCCACCACGTTCGTCATGAAACGATATACACCCGGCGAATAGTGGACACTCCGCGTCGGAAGACTCACAGACTCCATCGCGCACATATAGTCACGCCGCACAACGGTAACCGACAACTTTTCACCAGTGAATTACCCGATATCGGTGCGGAAGAAAGAAAGGAACGTGCCAACGAACAACACCAGCAAAAACAGAATCAACAGCAGCACGGCTACAATAAAAGCATTGAAATCCACACGGAAGTGGTGGCAATTTTCAAATTTCGGCACCGCATCAAAATGCACATCTTTTTGTGAGGTGCCCTCCGGGATACCCACGGGATGCGGACTCTCCGGAAATGAGAAACCGCAGAAACTCCTTCGCATATTGCCGTCTCTGAGAAAGGAAGTCTAAATGGGGCGGGAACCTGGTGCCAGCGAGCCCTTCAATCGCATACCGCACAGGGGCTGCTGGCGACATGCGGGTAAGCGAGCACGACAGTTGGAACTGACGCATCTCTGTAGAATTAATTGATTGACTTTTTAGGCAAAAATAGGTATAATTCGCACAATCTGTCCGGTCTGCCCGGGAAATACGCTTTTAGGTCAATTGCAACTTTTTCTTCACATATTGTTTCAATTTTGCTATTTTTAACGATGTCAAAGAGAAAAATACACATGCAGGGGCTCAATGCGGACGCATTTTACGACGTTGTCCTGCTCCAAAAGTTGAACCGGCAAGCAAACTCGCTACAACCTGGGGTAGATTAAAAGATAGACTCCAATAGCGGTTTTCGCCTAAAATCCTGGGTTTATCCATATTCCTTTATGGGCGAGGTAACCCGTCCATACAATACCGCATATCCAATTACCCCGATTCATCGTACTTCGGCAGATGTTCGCATCAGCGCCATTACCCTAACAAATAAAGGAAACATATATGCAAGCAGCCACTGCTTTGAAACCGTTCCGTGTCGGGTTTCTGAACGTAGCATCCTACTCACACATGCCGCTCTGGGCACCACATATCAATCCGAGGATACATGAGAAAGATACACCTTTCACAGGAATGCGAATCACCCACTGTTGGGATATTGAATATGAGAAAGCGAAAGCCATCGCTGAAGAGTACGGATGCACAGCTGTCAAAAATTTTGACGACATGTTAGGCAAAGTCGACGGAATCATTTCGGGTGGATACTATAACCACCCGTGGAACCACATCCTCCATGAGCCCTATCTCGAGGCCGGTTTACCCAATTTGATTAACAGACCTTTCACCAATTCTCTTGCCAAAGCCGAGAAAATTATCGGTATCGCGGAGAAGCACGGCGCGAACATCTTGGTGCCATCAAGTCACGAACACAACGATGCCATCGCACGCGCTAAAGCATGGGCAAGCGACAAATCACTCATCTGCTATACCGCAACCAATTCGTTCGACGACTACCCGACACACGGTATCCATGGACTCTATATGGTATGCAAAGCAATCGCCGAGGTCGGAAATCCGATTGTCTCTGTCGCATATCAAGCAGATAGTTGGTATAGTCCGCCCGGTGTGATGACTTTGGAGCACGTTGATGATGCCGGTCGGCAGTTCTACGGAACACTTCATCAGGTCAGCGGTTCGTGGGGAACCGTTCAGATTCACACATCTGAAGCGTACGGGGGTGAGAATTTTAACATCTACACGGGCACCGGCTACCCCTACGATAAGACAGAAATCTGGATGCCGACGGTCTGGGCGTTCCAAAACATGGCATTGCACAACGAAATGCCACAGACGTTTGAGCAAATTCTTCAGAAGACTCACGTCTTCCTCGCCGGCTGGAAATCGATTTTGGAAAACCATGGCAAGCCTGTTAAACTAACAGACATCCCGGAAGAGTGGGAAGCTCCTGCCGAACTACCAAATCATCCGGACCACGATACGGTGTCACTATTTGAAAAAAGATTTGGGTCAGTTTCATAAGAGGCGCTACCGTGATAAAAAAACTTGCATATTTTTGCATATTTGCTATAATAGTATTTAGAGACGTAAGCCTTTTTGATTATTGACTTACAATGCTCCAGTGGAGCAGAATACCTATAGCAATGGAGAACCGGTTATGCAAGCATTCGAGTATGTTGCCGCAAGAACGGTAACTGAAGCTGTGGCGCTACTTGGCCAAAAAGGACAAAACGCACGAATTTTAGCCGGCGGAACAGACCTCATCGTGCAGGTCCGGGAAGCCGGGCGGGCCGTTGATTGGATGGTTGACATTAAAGCCATTCCCGAAGTTAACGTCCTTACCTACGAACCTGAAACAGGACTAACGCTTGGTGCAGCAGTACCCTGTTATCAAATCTACGCCGTTGATGAGATTTGCAATGCCTATCCCGGCCTAATCGATGCCACAAAGATTATCGGGGGTACAGCAATTCAAGGACGCGCCTGCGTCGGGGGCAACTTGTGTAATGCCTCCCCGGCTGGCGATAGCATCCCACCTCTAATTGTACTCAATACAACGTGTATCATTGCAGGTCCAAACGGTGAACGAGAAGTCCCTGTCGAGCAGTTTTGTACCGCCCCTGGGCAGACAGTGCTTGAAAAAGACGAGCTGTTAGTCAGTCTCAAGATTCCTGCTCCTCCAAACAATTCAAGTTCTTACTATCTCCGCTTCATTCCGAGAAATGAAATGGATATCGCGGTTGTTGGAGTAGGTGCATCCGTCACACTCGACGGTGCCAAAAAGCAGTTCGTTTCCGCACGTATCGCTCTCGCCGCTGTTGCCCCGACTCCCCTCTTTGCTGAAGAAGCCAGCGCGCTGCTCGCTGGGAGAGAAGTCTCTGATGAAGCAATTGACGACGCAGCAGCAGCAGCGCAAGCCATCGCTCGTCCCATCAGCGATATGCGTGGAACAGCCGAACAGAGAACACATCTCGTCGGAGTCCTCACCCGGCGTGCCTTAAAAGGTGCAATTCAGAGAGTGTTAGATGCCTAACCATTCGCATTTTGTGCCGACAATATAGGATAGCACGCATTAACGGATTTTAGTATGATGCCTTAATTAGTGGCCATCTCGTTTTAACATACGTACTTTAGATATAGCCATAAAATAAAGGAGCTCTTAATATGGCGAAAAAAAACCACGTTCAAACTACAATCAATGGAGAAAGCGTTGAATTCCTCTGTGAATCCCGCCAAAGTCTATTGGAAGTGCTGAGAGACGAACTACATCTCACGGGCGCAAAAGAGGGATGCAACAACGGCAATTGTGGCGCGTGCAGCGTCATCTTAGAGGGGCGGCTCGTCAATTCATGCCTTGTACTCGGTGTCGAAACCGAAGGCAAAAACGTAGAAACTGTCGAGGGGCTCGCATCGCCCGAGAAATTGCACCCAATCCAGGATGCGTTCCTCGAAAATGCAGCTCTGCAGTGCGGTATCTGCACCCCTGGCTTCATTATGAGCGCAAAGGCCCTCTTGGATAACAACCCGCATCCGACTGAACACGAAGTCCGATACTGGTTAGCAGGCAATCTGTGTCGATGCACCGGTTACGATAAAATCGTCCGTGCAGTGCTTGACGCAGCAAAAGCTAGGTAGTACTATCTTGTCAACACCAGTACGCGTGCTGGATGCGCGCCATCATTTATGAGGATAATCCTTTTCTTAACCGGAGGTTAATTCGCAATGCCCGAAAAGAAAGAATATAAAGTTATCGGAACCCGGCCGATTCGCCATGACGGCGTTGACAAGGTCACCGGTCGGGCGCTCTACGGCGCCGATTTTCACCTCACTGGACTTCTGCACGGCAGAGTCCTTCGCAGCCCACATGCCCATGCACGAATTGTATCTATCGATACCAGCCGGGCCGAAGCATACCCGGGGGTCAAAGGTGTGGTTACAGCAAATGATCTGCCTACTGCAGCAGACAAAGTCGCAGACCTGGGTGAAGGTGCTGTCAATCTCAAATATCTCTGTGATAATATACTCGCCAGCGATAAAGCGCTATACAAAGGACACGCTATCGCGGCTGTTGCAGCAACCAGTCCACACATCGCAGAAGAAGCATGTGCACTCATTGACGTTGAATACGAAGTCCTGTCGCCTGTCCTTGAAGTCCGGGCGGCCATGGAACCCCAGGCCCCGCTTCTACACGAAAATCTCAAGACCAGTTCTATGGGCGAAACCGCCGAGGCACCGAGCAACGTTGCAAGCCATCTCCAGCACAAAAAAGGAGATATTGAAAAAGGGTTCACCGAAGCCGATGTAGTCATTGAACGTGAATTCGTCACCGGCACCGTGCATCAAGGCTATATTGAACCACATAACGCAACCGCGCTCTATAACCAGGACGGTCAGCTCACCGTCTGGTGTAGTACACAAGGTGCTTTTACCGTCCGTGAACAACTTGCCGAAATTCTCCAATATCCCATCTCCAAGATTAAGGTTGTACCCATGGAGATTGGCGGCGGTTTTGGCGGGAAAATTAACGTCTACGTTAAACCGATTGCCGCTCTCCTCGCGAAGAAAACAGGCAAACCGGTTAAGGTACTCATGAGTCGCACGGAGGTCTTCGAAGGCACGGGTCCAACCCCTGCCTCTTACATTCGCGTCAAGATGGGAGTCACCAAGGCCGGCAAAATAACTGCAGCACAGACACACCTCGCGTTTGAGGCAGGTGCCTATCCCGGCTCACCTGTCGGTGCCGGTGCTATGTGCATCTTCGCCCCCTACAACATTGAGAACGTTCTCATTGACGGATACGATGTAGTCGTTAACAAACCGAAAACCGCCCCGTACCGTGCACCTGGCGCTACCAATGCTGCGTTCGGTTCAGAGACTGTCATCGATGAGCTCGCCGAAAAAATCGGCATTGATGCTTTAGAAATCCGTCTCCGCAACGGTGCTAAAGAGGGAGATCATCGGGCAGATGGACCTGTTTTTCCACGTATCGGCTTCATTGAAACCCTCGAAGCGGTAAAGCAGCATCCGCACTACACAGCACCTAACGGAAAGAAACATCATGGACGCGGTATCGCCTCCGGATTCTGGTTCAACGTCGGTTTGCAATCCAGCGTCACAATCAGCGTCAACCCCGACGGCACGATTAACCTGGTCGAAGGTTCAACCGACATCGGTGGGACACGCGCCTCTATCGCCATGCAAGCCGCAGAAGTCCTCGGTATCTCCGCGGAATCTGTCAACCCGACTGTTGTCGATACCAATGCTATCGGTTACACGGCTGTCACCGGCGGTAGCCGCACGACCTTTGCCACCGGCTATGCTGCTTATGAAGCAGCGCAAGATGTCAAAAGACAGATGATTGCACGTGCAGCCAAATTATGGGATGTCGCCGAAGAAAACGTGCAGTTTGCAGACGGCGAATTCTCATCCATCAACGGCAAGGAAGAACAGATTAGTTTCAGGGATCTCGCCGCAAGACTCGGTGAAACGGGCGGGCCGGTTACCAGCAGTGCAGCTGTGAATCCTGCAGGAGTCGGCGGTGCCTTCGCAACCCACATTGTCGATGTTGAAGTAGACGAAGAAACCGGAAAGGTCGAGATTCTACGTTACACAGCAACACAAGACGCGGGAAAAGCCATCCATCCGAGCTACGTCGAGGGCCAAATACAAGGTGGTGTCGTCCAAGGCATCGGGTGGGCATTAAACGAGGAATACATCTATAATGCCAAAGGCGAGATGACCAACGCCAGCTTCCTCGATTACCGAATGCCGACGTGCTTAGATCTGCCCATGATAGACACGGTTATCGTTGAAGTCCCGAATCCCGGGCATCCGTACGGGGTCCGTGGTGTCGGCGAAGTTCCCATCGTTCCACCACCGGCAGCCATCGCCAACGCTATTTATGACGCTATCGGTATCCGCATGACAGAACTCCCGATGTCACCCGACAGACTTCTGAAAGCGATGGGCAAGATCTAAATCACGCACTCAGTTGGGCGAGGTATCAGCCTCGCCCTTTTCGCAAAAAAAATGCGCTTTAAGGAACCACAATGCCAATTGTAACCATTCCAGCCCTCATGCGCAATCTCACCAACGGGAAAGACAACGTCACCATTCCCGGTAGCACCCTCCGCGAAATCATCGATAACTTAGAGACTCGCTACCCCGGCATACAAGCACGATTGTGCGAACAAGGGCGCATCAAACCCGGTATTGCTGTCTACGTCAACGGCATCCTGACACGGGAAGGAATGCGCGAACGCGTCGACACAGACGCGGAGATCCATTTCCTCCCAGCAATCAGCGGCGGTACCACTAAATTCACAGACTAAACAATTTTTTTTACTGAAAATCTACGCACAACGCCTATGTACCTCGCGAAAAAAGGAGACACTCATGAACAAAAGCAACAATCCGGATTCAATTATAGAATCAGGACCTCCATAACCTCGGTGCTGTATATGATAGCACACATTACTTCATGACACGGTTCATTTTTAACGTGACAAACGCATTTTCATAGGGTATAATTACAATAACCTTTTACAAAAAAGGCGAAAGTGTTCTTTTAGCATTGCCACCGTAGTTACAACTCGCAGAGGGACTGCTATATAATGGGTATAACAGCATTGGTTTTCTATCCTATCACAAATATAGGTATGGAAGAAAACCCGTGCGGTATATAAAAGCGGAACGTTTCCCGTTGTCGCATAAAACATCACTGTTTTCTGGGACTTTTAAGCTAGCACCTCACAACGGATCCAGAACGTGAATTGCCTGACGCTGCTGAGGATACCTATCCACCTCGAGACTGGTACAAAACAGAAGATATAGAGGTGCGCGCCGAGTATTTTTACGCCCAACTCCTCAAGCAATTTGGAGACATTCCAGAAGTTCATACTGTTGGCGAATACAATTTAAACGTTGCAAAAGGTGTGCCGCAAACGCTTCGTCAAATGGAAGACTACCTTGAAGCAAACTATCATTTCTTTCGGAATGATAAAAATAAAAAAGCCCTCGAAGAATTCTATAAGCTAAAAGCATTAGGTGCAACAATGGGTGCTAAATAAGGAGGACTTCATGAAAACGCTCAACTTTTTCGGTATCTCTATTTCTTTTATATTCGTTTCTATCTTCTGCTTAGCTGCTTTTTGCGGATGTGGCGACACGGGAGATGAGTCCGGGCATTCAAGCGTGAGCCTTGTCTCGGGAGATGAGCCCGGGCCCGGGTGGTATTCAGGAGTGAACCTTGTCTCGGAAGATGCGCCCGGGCAGCCAAAAGAGTCCCCTCTCTCAGAAAAATTCAAATGGCCCGCCGGCACCACCGGTGAGCTGTGGGAGCTCACAGATGCAGATGTTGCCGAACTGTTAGCGATAACCCCACCTCCAGATTGGCCCCAGACAGCGGACCGCGAGTTGTATAACAGATATTATTTTGCCCAACTCCTCAAGCAGTTTGGAGACATTCCCGAGGTGCGCTACGTTATAGCGTTTCTGCGAAAACCAGGAAAAAATGTCACGATCAAGCAAGCCGTCGCTTATTCTGAAGCCATATACCGTCTCTTCCCGAATCAAGTCAACCTAGAAGCACTGTTAGAAATCTCATCGGCTCTTTCTCCGCCACAGAGGGATGCATGGACATGGATGAAGGAAGATCCGGAAGGATACCTGGAACACATAAAAGAAGTATGGCTTATACATCACGGGGATATTCCCGAGATTCACACCTATGTGCATCTTCAACTCAAAAGATTGTTAGGCAAACACCTAACAGATGCAGAGCGTCGGGCAAAGAATGCGGCCGCCTTACATCTTCAGAAACTTAATGACCAACTTAGGGATGAACGCGATAATGATAATGATGACTAGACCTCGTGATGCTTTTTATCCTCGTTGTGAGCCAAGGTGGCTCACTTCGGCTGATGACTCCTGCCAGCCAATTTACCAAAAGTCAAGGGTAAAAGAATGACAAAAAACAGCACTTTTTTCCCAAAAATCGTCATTTTTTTTGATTAACGTGACAAACGCGTTTTCAGATGGTATAATTACAATAACCTTTTACAAAAAAGGTGAAAGTGTTCTTTGAAAATTAAAGAGTGAACGTGACGTGCCAATTTACAGCTTGTGAATGCACTTCACTTTCAATCAAGTGAAGGTGCCTTTCAATGCTTTATGGAGCGTATGATACCGGCTCAAGACGAACGCTGGCGGCGTGGATGAGGCATGCAAGCCGAACGAGAAACCGGGCTTCAGTCCGGTGGAAAGTGGCGGTATTGCGTGCGGCGGGTTACACGTTTTCGGAGATAGGAACAAGTCCGCAATCCCCGAAAAATAAAGTAGAAAAATCTATGAATCCTATGAATCGAAATATAAGCCACGGCGTGGTAGCACTTCTCATTGTCTGCTTCTTGGGTACATCACTTATGATGATAGCCCCTGTCGAAGATACGGACGCATGGCCATACCACGCTTGTTGCGATTGGGAAACTGACTAGTTTGTCAACGGTAGTATTATTGAAGTCTATTGGCATTGTGACAACTACTTCCACGGGCACGTGTGATCCTGCGGTTTTACGTGTCCCTGAAAACGTGAAAGGGCAATCCCTGGCAGAGGTCTGCGATTGCCCTTCAACTTAGGAGAAAAAGAATGAAAAATGTGATGTTTGGCAGTCTCTGCTTGTTAATCTTATGTAAGTTCTCTGTCCATACCTTTAGCGATGCTGAGAACGCCCCTCGGCTGACGAACGATCGTTCTTCTCAAAAAGGTTCCCGTCCCTCCCCGCCGCCTCTGGAAGCAATGAGTGACGTGCTTTGGGAGGCATCGCTTGTAACGTTTCAGGAGCTCCTCAAGACAGACCCGGAATCTGCACGTGCAGAACTCCAGAACGTCAGCAAAAAACTCTTCAACGGGCATCTGCTCACCGAAGAATGGGTGCCGCTCTACTTCCGCATCCGCCACAAAGGTACTGAACATCTCTCAGATGTAAAACGCTTGACGGAATTGGAAATCCGGATGCTTACTGCCATTGCTATGGAAACAGGAGATTTCCAAAAGTATGCCCTCCAGCTGCAGCGCCTCCAAGAAGCCTATCAAAAGTATGAAGACAGGGAAAAAGTGCAGGAAAACAACAACCCCGGACATACCCATGGACATAGCCACGGGCTGCCCCCCAAAACCGGAAACGCTTCACGCGGCACGGAGAGCAACGCAGCAGTCGACGAGCGTGATATAGAAGCCGTACGCGTAGAATACCTCTCACGCTTTAAAGCAGAGTTCAACGATCACCCGCTCACCGAAAAAATGGTGGATACTACACTCGCACTCGCGGTAAAGAAAAAGCCAGAGCTGATCGAACTGACAGCGTTACAAATTCAGATTATGAAGGAGGTAGATGCCGAAAAGTATAAGGAAGAAATTCAGAATGCTGAAGCGGGGTTAAGAAAACTCCAGAATATAAGGGATTTGCTTGAAAAGCAAGGCTCGCTTGAGACTGAGACAGTCAATTTCAAATTTGACATTAACAAACAGTTGTCAAGATTGAAAAAGTAAGCAAGGTGCAGGCGAGAAAGGAAGAGGGAGAGAGAAGGTAGATTATCGTTACCTAAAGGTGACGATAACTTCGTTACTCTCCCTACCTTACCTATAGGTGACGTAGACTACCGGGGATGCCTGCTTGGAAACAGATGCCGATCATTCTTTGTAAAGGAAAGAAATTGTATGAAAGAACAAATAGGAGCAGCCATTGGACTCATAGTCTTCATCTGTGTCGGTTTTTGGGTTTACACGCAGTGGGACCTTAAACGTTTTAAAGAATTGCTGCCCACTCCCCCCGTGCAGACAGAAACGCGCGAGATAGCCCCTGCACAACAAGCACTCACACCACATGTGCCAACGGAAACCACAGCGCCTGCTAAAACCGCATCCCCGATGTGCGACACCGAAGTCGAAACCCGAGAGCACATCGCCGCGCAACCCCCTGAAATTGTGCCTGTTGCGGATGGCACCACAGCGGATGTGGCCCTTGACAGTTTCTTGGACCTATTTTTTGAAGAAACTCAGTCGGATGCAATCACGTCTGGAGACTTCTCGGATGTTTCCCAGGAAGCCCCCTACGACCAAGCCCTGGTGGAAAAAGGTTTCGAGGATTACAACGCCTCTCTCGCATTCAATCCTGAATACGCCTACCAACGACTTGATGATGCACTCCGCGAGCAATATGGAGACGACTCTGATGTTGACATCATTGTTGAGACTGTCCGACGCAGCAATGAGGGGCCCATTACAATCGACGATGCGATTCACCACACAGAGGCAATGATAAGACTTGTGTCGAAAATCTGTCCCCCTGAAGCCGTCGCAGTGATTGCCGACAATCTGGAATACCTCAGAGAATCTAAACAATTGGCACTTGAAGCTGGAGAGGATACCGTCCACCTTTTTAACTTTCGTTTTCATGTCGGAGAATAAACCATGAAGTCATTCTTTTATAGCGTCTGTATTATCAGTGCTGTCACAGGTTTCGCTTTTTATTGAGGAAAAGGACCCGCAGCCCATCCCAAAACATTACTTGCCGAACGGCATCACGTACAGAAAGAACCTGCAGCAACAGGAATAGAATCCGTACACTCCACCGAAACCTCACTCCTAGAGGAAGAGAAAAAAGGCTGTGGGTGCTGTCGTTCTGCATTGGAAAAGGTGAGACAGAAACGCAAGGCACTAGAGATGTGGGCACGGGAGATGATCGACACGCACGGTTATGAAGAAGGCATGCAGCACGTCACAGCCAAATCCCCGACGTTGGCGAAACGGGTACGGTGCCTCCTTGAAAAAGAGAAAAAGAGCCGAATCCCTAAGCTTTACTGATGGAAGGTTTTCTTTCCATTTACATGATTGGCTGTGGTGGTGATAGCGATGATGGTGAGGGAGAAGTTCAAGATGCAGCGTTCGTCAGTGCAGCACCAGGCAGTAGCGACCTTGCAGCAAATGCGAGTATTACGGTTACCTTTGACAACGATCCGGGTGCTGTAACTGCCAGTGCTGGTGACGTTTCAGGTGCAGAGAAAAGCAGGACAATTTCCAGTCCCTTTACCCTTGGGACACTTGCTCTCGTACACTCTTGGGAAAATGGCGGAAGCCATACGCTTTTTGTATATCTCCGTACCATCAACGCTTAGGTATTGACAGCTCGTGTGTAAATCTCGTCGGAGGCTCCTGATGTATTGACTCCAAGAATTACAACATCACAGCACCGGATACTGCTCCTTCCACCGTCACGGACGGTTCCGTTAAAGACGGTGATAAGGTCCATCCTGAGGCGATTAACAGTGACGCTAAGATCGAGATTACCTTTCGCGAAGATGTAACCGGTTACATCGCCTTGCAGACTGAAGGCGGCGACGATGTCGGCTGGCTTGGCAAGGTTAAAGGCAATAAAGCAACGCTGTACCTGGTGAAACGCCAAAAACTGGACTATAACGTTCCCTATATCATTGTTGGCGAAGTTACTGACGCAGCAGGCAACGCAACCGAGGTTAACACAGTGTTTAGCACCGCTGTTAAAACCGTCGTTCCTATTGAAATCACGGATGCAACTTTTGATAACATTGTGTTGAATTCTGAGTTTCCTATCGTAGTTGAATTTTGCGGAGTGTGGTGCCCGTTCTGCCGGCAGATGGGGCCAATTGTCCGCGAAGTTGCATCGGAGCACAGAAAGACATTCGCCATTGCAAAGTTGGATATTGATTCTAACCAGCAAATTACCAGAAAATATCAGGTGCGTGGAGTGCCAGCGTATATTGTGTTCCAAGATGGTGAAATTGTTGGGCGTATTGGGGGAGCACTGCCGAAAGTCAGTTTCGTCCGGGAGGTCCTCCGCTTGATTAGCAATTGAGGTTTTCTTCCGTTTTTGTAAGCCTGAGGTGCAGAAAGCCGACCTGCAAACCGAGGCAAAGTCCTGAGTTTAGACTAAACCTGGGGTGATAACATGGATAAAAAATATCGCATTCAGAACGTCGATAGCATACCGAGTCCTTCACTTGTTGTCTATTTAGCCGAGGTTAAGCAGAACATAGAACGGGCGATTGCCCTCGTTAATGGAAATTTAGAGAAACTACGTCCGCACGTGAAGACACATAAAACTGCGGAAATCGTTGCGATGGAACGCGAAACAGGCATTCTCAAGCACAAATGCTCCACCTTGCGTGAAGCCGAAATGTTGGCGGAAGTCGGCATAAAAGATATTCTCATCGCGTATCAGATACTCGGACCCAATATCGACCTGCTTATCTCTCTACTGCGTGCATTTCCACATGTAGACTTCAAGGTTCTTGTTGACCACCGCGATGGCGTAGAGGCGCTCGCCGCTGCGATGACGCACCATCATCTCAACATCAAGGTCATGCTCGATATAGATGTAGGAATGCATCGAACGGGCATTGCCGTGGGCGATGCTGCCGTGGAACTGTATGCACATATTGACGGTGCGGCCGGCTTACATCCGTGGGGCTTGCACATTTACGACGGACATATACACGATAAAGATGTAGCCGCGCGTAGGCGTTCCTGCGACTACAGTCTTGCACAGGTTGAGGAGATGCGTTATAAACTGAGACGTAAAGGCCTTGCCGTGCCAGTCGTGGTGATGGGTGGTACCCCGACCTTCCCAATCTATGCAAAAACCCCGGGCGTGGAGGCATCCCCCGGCACGTTCGTCTTCCATGACTATGGGTACGCCCACCGTTACCCAGATCTCGGTTTTACGCCGGCGGCGGTGCTCTTAAGTCGTGTTATTAGCAAGCCTACTGCGAATCGCTTTACCTTAGATTTAGGCCATAAAGCGATCGCTGCAGATCCGGATGGCGTTCGCGGGATTGTCTTAAACGTTGACGGTGCGGAGGTTGACAAACAGCATGAAGAACATTGGGCGGTTAACATTCCGGATGGGACTGCCGTTAAACTTGGGCAGGCGGTTTATGTCTGCCCGACGCATATCTGCCCTTCAGTGGCACTGCATCCGTACTACTATGTAGTAGATGCAGATGGATATTGCAGAGAAACATGGGAGGTAACTGCACGAAATCGGAGTCTGTTTTAGACACGTTGGTGCAGTGGTATTTCTCTTTTTAGCAATAGAGTTATTGCAGTTTACCGTCAATCCACAGTTCGTATGCGTAATCCCAAGTTCGATGGAAAATCCGGACGATACAAGGGAGCCCATCAAGTTTGAAGCGGTGCTCTAGCCCTATGTCAAATAATCTGTATTGCCTTTCATAGATTAATTCTTCGTCAACCCAGATATATGTCGTCCCAGAGAATTGTGAATATTTAACCCGAACAGTATGAGATTTTGGGGTTTCTACCATTCATTCACGAGTCATCATTAACTCCAATCTTATCTTATCTAATCGAAAAGATTTTCGCTATTTTCTTGATGTAGTTTCTGAATTGCATCGACCAATTTTTCAGGTCCAAATCGCACGACATCCGTTGCTGGTAGTCCCGTCTCCGCTTCGGCCGCGTGAATCGCGTTGCGAGCGTCTTCTTCTGTTAAATCGAAGCAATTCAATGCCAACGCGATGACTTTGGCAGGTTTAATCGGTTCCGTCAGAATCTCGTACTGTGCAATCATTTCCCTCAACGAAGGTAAAGGCACTGTATAGCGCGCCACGGTATCGCGCGAGGGCTGATGACAAAATATCATTGCATCCGGCATGCTACCGTGGAGAAGACTTAACGTCACCCCAGAGTAGCCTGGATGGACAAGTGAACCTTGCCCCTCAACCAATAGCACGTCACGGTTTTTCGCACCTTCAAGTACAATCTGCTCTGCGGCCCCGGCTGTGAAGTCAGAGACGACAGCATCAATTGCGATGCCCCAGCCCCATACCATAATGCCGTTCTGCCCGGTTGGACAAAACTCGGCATTGAGCCCGCGTGCTCGCGCCGCATTGGTTATTTCTATGCCGGATAACATTTTACCGACACGGCAGTCTGATCCGACGGTTAAGATAACGGTTGCACGGACTTCCGCTGCTTGACATGTTGCTACATGCAAATCCAGCGGGGGTTTCCGTGCATCCCATAACGTGACTGCGTGTTTTTTCGCCAGCGTTGCGAATTCGTCATCCTCGCTCAGAAAGTGATGGAGCCCACTCATGACATGCAGCCCCTGTCCGATAGCCTGCTTGAGAGTTGCTCGCCACGGTTGTGGTAACTCACCGCCGGGTGGTGCGATTCCGATAGCCAGCATCGTCGGTTGAAAACGTATCGCCTCAGTGAGGCGACTGACGATTGGAATCCCTTTCCCAATCCCAATAACCTCACTGACCTCTTTCCCTGCCTGTGTACTATCAATCACTGCTACAACATTTTCAGGGAGGTAGCGCACGAGGACCGTTGCTGTTTTTGATTCAAGCACTCCGAAGTAGCCTTCGGCCAGAATCGCGATTCTCTCTGATTTAGGGTTTAATTGCTGTTTCATTTTTTGTCGATTCAAAGGTTACAGTCTATTCAGCGTTAGCATACGTTTGCGCATCTTGTCAGTGGGTTTCTCGTTTTTCACCTTTGTTAACAGATTACCAAGCATCCAAATCCAGGTCAAGGAATATCATAAAGTTCAGAAAAAAACAGGCTTCCTCCTTTTAGTTTTGGAGCGTCGAGTACCGTCCAAGTTTATCAGCGTTGTGGCAAAAATTGGCGAAGGTAGCTGCCTCCGAGGGCAAAACCTTCTAGTCCTGGTATACCGCGGTCTTCGTTTTCAACACATAGCACATAGTCGTAGCCCGCTTCGAGTAACGCGCCGATGATAGTGCCCCAATTTAACTGCCCACGTCCTGGCACGCGATATTGCCACCACCAATTGCCGATAATGCCTTGTCGGAAGCGCATCTGTGGACTAATTTCACAATCTTTGACATCCGCATAATACCATTTGCCGTTGAACATGCGGATGGCATCTTCAGCAGGTAAAATACCCAGCCATAGCCAATGCGACGGATCACATGATAACCCGAGTGCGTCAGATGCTGCTGCATCAAGTATCCGTTCCCACATCTCCGGATTACAAGCGATATTTCCCATGCGTACGGCACAATCCAAAGCGAGCCGGATGCCTTTCTCTTCAGCAAACCGGAGTACAGGATGCCACATTTCCGTGAATCTCTGGACCAGTTCAATCGATCTGTCGCCCGGGTTGCCTGGTTCCGAAGAAAATTGTCCGTAGAAATGCCAACTCACAGGACTGCCAGCATACGTGACCAAAACTGGAACCTTGAGGAGATGTGTCGCCTCAATAGCCTTTAACAGTTGGTTGCGGGCAGACTCCCGTTTTTCGGCATCATCGTCTAGTAGATTACAATGTGCTGTTAAAGCGGCCAGATAAATGCCGTTCGCGGAGAGGATTTCGTTGACATTTTCACCGCCGGATTGTATAATAGTATTTGGTTCAACGATACCTGTGGCATTGAGTCGAATTGCGTTAAAACCGTGCGCTTTTGCCCACTGTGCACATTCTTCAAGGCTCCATGTATCATCTCCGATACTCGTGCTGAAACTGATATCCATAAGTTTTACTCCTCAAAAAACTGTGAGACGAGCTAAGTCTATTATGCAAATTATTTGTGAAGCACCACACAATGAAAGGGTGCTTAACCTCTATCATCGACTCCGAGAGCAACATGGGCCGCAAACCTGGTGGCCTGCCGATACTCCGTTTGAGGTCTGCCTCGGTTCTATTTTAACACAAGCGACGGCGTGGCGCAACGTAGTCAAAGCGATTGACAATCTCAAATCTGCTGATGCGTTTACTCCGCGACAGCTCTTCTACGTTGGCCAATCAGAGTTAGAGAAACTCTTGCGCCCGTCACGGTATTACCGCGCCAAAGCGAAGAAGGTACGGGCATTTGTTGAGCATATCACGAAGCGGCCTATGCATGTAATGTTTGCCCAACCGGTGCCGGTGCTGCGGCAGGAATTGCTGTCTATCTACGGTGTGGGTCCCGAGACAGCCGATTCGATTATTCTATACGCCGCGAGAAAACCGAGTTTTGTCGTTGATACCTATACTTATAGGCTCCTCTCGCGATTGGGCTGGATTGAGGGCAACTTCCACTATGCGAAACTCCGCGCCCTCTTTATGGAGAATCTACCGCACGATGTCGGTTTATTTAACGAATATCACGCGCTCATCGTTCGGCATGGTGCAAGAGTATGCCAGAAAACGCCAAAATGTCAAGCATGTAATTTTCAAACAAGGTGTACCTATTTTTCCGTTTTGGAGGAGAAAGTTTGAGAATCTTCCGTGCAATACGTCAAGGATTTTGTTTGGACTCACTCGATTTTCTCACAGAACACGGCATTACAGACATGCCATTTGTCTATGTCCTTTGAGCGCTTTTCCACGGTACTGCGAGCCGAGCATCCTGCGTGGGATAGGTTATCTTGGACAAGACGCAGATGTACGAAAAAGCAGGTGGACGGTTTGAGACACGCCGCTTGATTTACCGCACTACCTGCAATGAATGTCTCTACTGGCCCGAGGTCGCGCGCGATGTCAGTTCTCCTTCACAACAAGAATCTGATTGGTTTTAATGTTTTGCCAGGTTTCACTTTGCCCGCAAGGCCACCTAACTGTTAGCGTATTAACCGACTCTGCATCGCCCAATCCAAAGTGCAAGCGCAAATCGTTCTGACTCAGGTATCCCGAACCGCTTTTGACTTCTCGGATTTGTGTCAAGTTGCCGTTACTAACCGTCACTCGTGCACCAATTGCGCTTCGGTTGCAATGGTTTCCCACTAATTGAATCTGCAACCACCGCTGGATATTGCCTGTAGTGTTCCGTAACAAAGTTGATGTCTTGTTCAGATTTGAGACGACAACGTCGATGTCACCATCGTTATCAATATCGCCGAAAGCCGCCCCGCGACTGCTATAAACATTCTGTTCGACAGGCGTTATAGCCTGGAAATTGAGCCCCCGGTTGTTCAAAAACAGTTGATTGGGCTGGGCATACGTGCCGATAGGATGGATTTCCGCAACGTTGTCGTCAAGATGGCCGTTAGCAATAAAGACATCCAACCAGCCATCGTTATCAAAATCTATGAAATCAACACCCCATGCTAAATATCGGAGACTCTTCTCACCGATTCCTTTTTGAAAGCTAACCTCTGTGAAAAATCCGTTTTGCGTATTGTGATAAAGGCTGTTCGTCTGCTCCTGAAAGTTAGTGATAACGATGTCCAGATTGCCGTCGTTGTCAAAATCCCCCAAGTTTGCGCCCATGCCGCTGTAGGCACGCCCTTCTTCGCTAAGCGCAACGCCTGCGAAGAGTGCATCTTCAGTGAAAGTGCCGTCGCCGTTGTTCCAATAGAGGAAATTCGGTGTCGTATCGTTTGCAACGAAGATATCAACAGTACCATCGGAATTAATATCGCCGCAGACAACCCCTAACCCTTTTCCCGGGGACAGAGCGATGCCTGCGTTTGCGGTAACATCCGTGAACGTGCCATTGCCGTTATTGCGGTAGAGGATATCCGCTGCGCTTGGGAGTACCTCCGGTGTGCAATAGGTAGGGATGCCTCGTCGGCTGCAATGCGGATTTGCCTCGAACGTAAATTGAACGTAGTTGACGACGTAGAGGTCCAGAAAACCGTCAGCATCATAATCGATAAAAGCACAACCTGTGCTAAGCTGCCCCTTTCCTCCAACGTCTGCGTCCTCTGTTACATCCGTGAACGTACCATCACCGTTATTTCGATAGAGAACATTGGTACCGTAGTTAGTTACATAAAGGTCTGTGAACCCGTCGTTGTTGTAGTCGCCGACGCAGCAGCCGAATCCGTATCGAGTATCCCCCACGTTGGCTTTATGTGTCACATCGCTCAGCTCGAGGGGGGCGTGTGAGTTTCGCGTGTTTTGCCGACTATCGTTGCGATACAGGAGATTTGTGGCTAAAACGGGTGGTTTTTCTATTTCGCTTGGAGTTAAGTCAGTTCCATTGACAAAATAGATATCCAAATCGGCATCGTTGTCAAAATCAAAGAGGGCAACACCACTTCCAAGCGGTTCAATAAAATACTTTTTCCCAATTGCACCGTTTGTATGGCGAAATTCGAAGCTGCCCGGTTCTGCTATGAGAGCAACACGTTTTTGTGCTACCGCTTCAAGTAAAAAGAGAGATATCAGAGCCAGGATTGTGAACAACATAAATTTTTTGTATCGCATTGCATGTAGATATGCTATAATAAACATAATCAGAAATTTATCGCATAGACTGGAAACAGAGCATTCTAAGGTTTTGATTATCCCGGTCAGCAGTTCTCCTTAGGCATCCTGTTTTCAAGTCCATCATGAGATTTTAGAGGATATGACAATCCTTTTTTTAGCATGAACTAACTGTCTATTTGTGCATAAGGAGATTCTCTTATGGCTAAAAATCTACGATTTGGCGTTATCGGTTTAGGTATGGGCATGAACCGTTCTGGCATGATTCACCAGACCGATGGAGCCGAATTAGTTGCTGTTGCCGATCTTGTAGAGGAGCGGCGTAAGACAGCAGAAGAACGTTTTGGTTGCGCGAGCCACGGTGACGCAGTTGAAATGCTCGAGCGGGACGATATCGACGTAGCGATGATTATGACACCCAGTGGTCTCCATGGCAAGTTTGGGATGGACGCGGCGGCCCGTGGCAAACACGTTATCACCACTAAACCGATGGATGTCAGCGTTGAAAACTGTGATGCACTTATAAAAACTTGTGAAGACAACGATGTGAAGCTGCTGGTGGACTTCGGTGAAAGGTACGGCAAACACAATCGTCGCATCCAAACAGCACTTCAAGAGGGGGCAATCGGCAGACCCTTGCTGTGTGAACTCCGTATGAAATGGAAACGTCCAGACAGTTACTACGTGGGGTGGCACGGCACGTGGAAACTTGATGGCGGTGGCTCGATTATGAACCAGGGCGTACATTACATTGATTTGATGCTCTGGTTTATGGGTCCTGTCAAACGCGTTATCGGTGCACACTTCGGTGTCTACGACCACGAAAATTGCGAAACAGAGGATATGACTTCCGCGATCCTCGAATTTGAGAACGGTGCACTTGGCCATGTTCTCACAACCACAACGTTCCCTGGGAGCAGTGTATCGATGATTCACATCCACGGCGAAAAAGGCATCGTTGGTCTTGGGCCGGAGATGTGGGATTTCGTTGATGGCGACGAACCCGACATTACGCTTCCGCCTTATCCGAATAACGTCATAGAGGATGCCATCCGGGTCATCAATGACGGTGCTTCACCGGCAGTAGACGGCTATGAGGGCAGACGTTCTGTCGAGTTGAACATGGCAATCTACGAATGCGCGAGAAGCGGCAAGGCGATTAGTTTATAATCAGTTCTTCCGGTTTTATTTTCCTATAAAAAGTTGCAAAGCCGGTAAAACATATCCACAGTGTCTAAAGTTGCAAAGCGTAGATCTCTTTGAAACTTTAGGCACTTTTTAGCCATTCTCAGCCTTCGCCTTCAAATCGTAGAGGATATTTACGGCATCTAGGGGTGTTACATGTGCCAGTTCTAAGTTTCGGATTTCTTCTATGAGCGGGTGCGTTTTCGGCGTGAAAAGTGCCATCTGCAGCGAGTCGTTCTGGATGGTTTTTCTTGAAAGTCGTCGGCGAGGCTGCGGTAATTTCGGCTGTGCTTTAGACGGTTGCGCGGTTGTACCATCGGCATCAACACTAATATTGTGTTGTTCAAGTACTTCTAGAACCTGTTGTGCGCGTGAGATGACAGTTTGAGGCAAGCCAGCCAACCGAGCAACATGGATGCCGTAGCTCTGGTCTGCGCCGCCTGCGACGACTTTTCGCAGGAACGTTACTTTTTCGCCATCCTCATGGACAGCGACGTTATAATTCTTGGCCCGTTTATATTTACTCGCCAATTCAACAAGTTCGTGGTAGTGGGTAGCGAAGAGCGTCTTCGCGCCCATCCGCTTTTCATCGAGAAGGTATTCTGAAACAGCCCATGCGATACTGAGGCCATCAAAGGTGCTGGTGCCGCGTCCAACCTCGTCCAAGATGACGAGGCTTTTGCGGCTGGCGTTATTGAGAATATTGGCAGTTTCGTTCATTTCGACGAGGAATGTGCTCTGCCCCATCACAAGGTTATCGGATGCGCCGACGCGTGTGAAAATTCTGTCTACAAGTCCGATTTTCGCGGCGGATGCTGGTACGAAACAACCTACTTGTGCCATTAGAACGATGAGAGCTGTCTGCCGTAAATAGGTGCTTTTCCCACTCATGTTTGGTCCGGTGATAATATGCAGTTGTTCATCATCACAGTTGAGTTGTGTATCGTTTGGAACGAATCCTTCTTGCGTAAACAGTTGTTCGACGACTGGATGCCGCCCCTCACGGATAATAATCTCATCGCTATCATCCACGGTCGGTTTAACGTAGTTATATTTGGAGGCGACATAGGCAAAATTGGCGATAACATCAATTGTCGCGATCGCCGCTGAGTTCTCTTGGATAGTTTTCGTATACTGAGCTACCTCCTCCCGGATTTGACAGAAGAGTTCGTATTCTAAAGACTCGATCCGGTCTTCGGCGTTGAGAACCATAGCTTCCTTCTCTTTGAGTTCAGGTGTAATGAAACGTTCGGAGTTTCGCAGGGTTTGCTTCCGGATATAGTGCTCAGGTACCAGGTGCAAGTTCGGCTTGGTTACGTCAATATAGTATCCGAAGACCTGGTTAAACCCAATTTTCAGTGAAGGGATGCCGCTCTGCTTTCGCTCTATCTCTTGTAATTCCGCCATCCACGCCTTGCCTTGTCCGACAATTTTCCGGAGTTCATCCAGTTCCTCATTATAGCCGTCGCGAATCACGCCCCCTTCGCGAATCGTTACCGGTGGCGTTGGATGGATGCCCCGTTCAATCAATTCGACAAGTTCTGTCAACGGATTCAGAGTCGCATTTTGAGAAACTAATACTGCTGATTCGCAGTTTTTAAGTTGCTGCTTGACAGCGGGTATTAAAAGGAGGGAATCCTTGAGTGAATGCAGGTCGCGCCCGTTTATCGACCCGAGGCTAATGCGCGTGATCAGGCGTTCCATATCGTACATCTGTTCAAGTGCATCACGCAATTCTTCCTGAAGGTTAATCTGCGTTTTGAGTTCTTCTACAGCGCTGAGTCGTTCCTCGATCTCTTTTGAGGAAAGCAAGGGTTGCAGCAGGTATTGCCGGATTTTTCTGCCGCCCATGGAGGTCACCGTCTGGTCAAGGACTTCAAGCAAAGTGCCTTTTGATGAACCGTCGCGAATGGAGGCTATCAATTCAAGATTGCGTTGCGTATCAGCATCCAGTACCATAAAATCGGAGAGTGAATAGGTATGGAGAACGAGTATATGTGCTACTTCTTGTTTTTGGGTTTCGTGTAGGTAATAGATAAGGGCACCGGCGGCACAAATGGCGGCGGGGAGGTGCTCGCATCCGAAACCATCCAGCGAAATAGTTCGAAAATGTTGTAGGAGTTCGGTACGTGCAGTATCCAATTCAAAACGCCAGTCTGGTAAAAAATTGACCGTTGCTCTCAAGTCGGTTTTAACCCGATCGAGCAGTTCATCATCGTCAAAGGTTTCTGAGAAGAGGCATTCCTTGGGGAAGAAGCGGTATATCTCCGCCCAGAGTTTTGCAGTATCCGTGACTTCGGTCACCCAAAATTCGCCGGTAGAGAGGTCTGCAGCAGCGAATCCGTAACTGGTTTTGCGCTGGTAAATTGAGATGAGATAGTTGTTGGATTTTTGCTCAAGTACCCTCGGATCCGTGACTGTGCCGGGCGTAACAATCCGAACAACATCGCGTTTCACCAAGCGGTTTTCCTCCCGTGCTTGCTTCGCATCTTCCGTCTGCTCCAAAATCGCTACTTTGTACCCAGCTTTGACGAGTTTGTAAAGGTAGGAATCCAGCGCGTGGTGCGGTATTCCAGCCATCGGGGGTGAGGGTTCTTTCTGGTTTTTATGGCTTCTTGCTGTTAAGGTAATTTCGAGCAGCTTTGAGATTAATTCCGCATCTTCAAAAAAGGCTTCATAGAAATCACCCACTCGACAGAGAAGGATAGTATCTTTATGCTGTTTTTTGGTCTGTTTATAGAGTTCTATTAATGAAGTTTCTGACTGTCTCAAACGTGGCATACTGCTCTCCTTGCTGATTACGTAGCCTACACTTGCAAGACCTGTAGGAGTCATCCTTCGATTGCTGTGCGCTACATGTGTTAGTCAGTTTTACGAAAACTTGATTTTAATACCATACCACAGTTTTATTTTTTTTTCAACCTTTTTTACGATATTTACCATCATTCACGGATAAGTAAAACGTTTTTTAGGGTGATAGTTCTTCGTAGAATGAATTAAATTATTCCAAGGAAAGACAGAGACAGGTAAAGGTACTTTTGAACATCAAAGGACACCCACAATACGTTAGACAAAAAACTTGACAATTAGAGCGCCAATCTATATCATGATAGAAATTTATTTTTAAGGATGTGAAGCGGTGAGTTGGCATTCTCTTATCGTAGTTTTACGTTTGCGTGATGGTGAAGAATATCCCAACCAAATAACGTTCTATAAAAAACAGACTGAATAGGAGGCACAACATCCAAAAAAAGGGACTCCAGGGGATAGCCCAAATTATCGTACCGACAGCCCTGGCAATCGTTATTAGTTACTTCCTGCTAAAAGAAATTGAGCTTCAAGAGATACCAAAAACGCTCAGCCGTTTATCGATTAAGGCGATGCTCATCGGTTTCGGATGTTATTGCCTGCTTGTGTGGAGCAAAACGCTGCGGTTCCGCGAGTTATTGAGTTTGGCGATCCGGGTGCATCAACTCTTTCCTATACTCGCCTTGCACACCTTTTGGGGGAATCTTTTGCCGATGCGCACTGGTGATGTCTCTTATGTTTACCTGATGCAAAGGCGGCAGCAGGTGGAGGCAACACAGGGGATTGCATCCCTTCTGGTTGCAAGCGTTATAGATTTGGTACTGTTAATCAGTTTGATGGTTAGTACTGCTTGGCTGCTGCGTCCAAAACTGAGTGGCCGGTTTTCATGGGCTTTTCTGTACCTGATGCCCCTATTAATGGGAGTCTGCTTGGTGGTGGTGCTACTCTTCGCGTGTCTTGCGCCAAACTTCTGTAGTGCGATTGCGAATAAGGGTGCCGCAGTACTATTACGTGTGAGTTCTCGGTTTCCAAGTCCGGTGCCGAGCTTGCTCTGCTGGGCAATCAATAAGGGCCTGGAGGTCATCCAAGAATTTACGGTGGTACGATTCAATGCCCGTTTCCTGAGGGTTTGGGGATATTCGGTCGTCTGCCTTGCAATTCGTTTCGGGTTTCAATGCTATCTTGTTGCGGAGATGGGTGTCAATATCCCGTTAACAGAGGTATTATTTGCCCTCGCGTTTACAAACGGTTTTAACCTATTGCCGATCCAAACTGTTGGGAATTTTGGGACAACGGAATTTCCATTTACCTTTTTGCTGTCGCATTTCGGCATACCAAAAGAGATAGGCACCGTCACAGGATTTAGTTTGCACATTATAATACTGCTATACTGCTTACCTTTAGGCGCGTATGGATTCTTATCATCAATCCGTAGAAGAGGTAGGTAGCGGTTCATCGGTTAGAAGGTTTTGGCATAAACAACTCAGGAGAAATCAGATGGCAATTATCGACCCGCACGTTCACGTATGGAAGAACGACCCGCGGTTTCCGTGGGCCCCTGAGACAACACATCCGCCGTCTGAAGATGCGACAGCGGAAATGTTACTGGAATTGATGGCAGAAAATGGGGTTGAAAAAACAGTACTTGTCCAGGTTATCCACTACCGCTGGGATAACAGTTATGCGGCAGATGCCTTAAAGAGATATCCGACTCAATTCATGGGAGTCTGCCGGGTTAATCCGGAAGATCCGGAGGCACCCGACCATCTTAGCCGATGGACTGAAGAGGAGCGGTTCCATGGGGTTCGGCTGAGTCCTTCTGTCAATGCTGCCGGGGATTGGTTTACAGGTCCCTTCATGCCTCCTATCTTTAGTCGTGCGGAGGCACTCGGTGTACCGCTGCTGATGCTAACAGGTCCAGAGCGATTGGTGGATCTGGTCCCACTTTTGGAACAGCACCCGGACTTGGATGTTGTGATAGATCACATGGCAGATTGTTCACCAGAAGCACCTGAAAAATTGGAATTGCTACTGAATCTCGCCCGGTTTCCGAGAGTTTATGTCAAAATCAGTCATACCTGGTCGATTTCCAAAATGGGATATCCTTGGACAGATACACACGAACAGGTAAAAAAAGTTTACCATACATTTGGTGGCAGGCGGCTAATGTGGGGTACAGATTGGCCTGTTTGTCTGAGCAGGGCAAGTTATTCGCAAACATTGGCTGTTGTGCGTAACGAGATGGACTTCTTCACGCCTGAAGACCGGGAATGGGTTTTAGGGAAGACAGCACTGCAGCTATGGAAGTTTGATAAATTCGAAAAATAGAAATCACCGGCATCTTGCAAAATTCTACTAATTTGTGTTAACATAGAATTATTCAGATAACTCTATTACGATGAGAGGCAATGACTATGCCGTTTTGTCCTGAATGCAGCACAGAACACACGGTAGAAACGCCAATATGTCCGGATTGTCAGGTAGAACTTGTTCCAGCTGTAGCACCCACGCAACTGCCCGAGGCTATCGATTGGTATGCGATTGAATCCGTCCCGAACGAAGTCGCAGGGAATATCTTGAAAAGTGTTTTGGAGACTGAGGGCATTGATGTGTATTTGCGATGCAACGAAATGCCTGCTTATGGCGGTGCCATCATGGGCAACGTCGGAAAATCCGAATGGGGTGATATTCTTGTACCGGTTGCATCCATCTCGCGCGCCCGGGCATGCCTTAAGAACTATTTTGACTCTCTCTTAGAAGTTCGAGAATGAAAGCACGTATGCAGAGACTCCTTTTTACCCTAATTTTAATCCTTTTTCTCGCAAACGCCCCGGTTTTCGGGGAAAGTTACCGCATCCGGGAAGGTGATACACTTATTATCGCCATCATCGGCCAACCGGAGTATACGCAAACGGTGCAAGTGCGAGAAGACGGCATGATGAGTTACTTTGGAGGTGACTTGCACGTTGCCGGTAAAACCGCCGATACAGTGAACCAATACATTCGAGACTTTCTAGTGAAGCATGAGCTCGTCAGGAATCCTGTCATCATGGTTTCACCGGTGCCACAAGAGAATGGCATTTTCGTTGGCGGTGCGGTTACAACACCAGGTCGTTACGTTATCTCACCTAATGCAAATATCGGCTTGTACCGGGCGATTGCACTTGCAGGAGGTATGGCGGAAAATGCTGATGTCCAACAGGTACAACTCATTCGTGCAAAAGGTAAAGAATCAGAGGCAGTTGTTGAAACCTACGAGCTCTCTATAAACCGACCGTACCGGAACATAAGCGTTAATGTGGCCGATCTGGTGTACGTGATGCCGATGAGCGTGGTTGAGGTGCAAGGGGAAATAAAAGTGCCGGGGAAGCTGTTTATCCGTGGTAAAATCGGCGTTGCTGAAGCATTAGCGAAAGCAGGCGGATTGACAGAGGAAGCAGACCTCACAGCACTTGTCAAAGTTAGCAGAGACGGCAATCTTTCTGAATTCAGTCTACCGGAACAGTTTTGGAAACCTACGGGAACACCGAAGAATTTGAATGCCGTGCCGCCTCCTTCGTTATCCGATGGTGATGTGCTGTTTGTACCAAACGCATTCAAGGTAACGCCTATCTACATCATCGGCTATGTCCAGACTCCCGGTGCGCAACGCGTGCGCGGTCCGGTAACCCTGGCGCAAGCTATTGCACTCGCCGGTGGGTTCGAAGATCTGGCAAATAAGGAAAACGTCATTATTCATCGTCGTGACGGTAGCAGTATCGAACATCCATTTGTTTTTAATTATAAGGGAGCTGGAAGCAACACACGTGAAGACTTGGTATTGTTATATCCTGGGGATATTTTGGAGGTAGACAAGCGGTTTCAGGTGAACTGGGGGCTGGTGAGTACCGTCACTTCTACAGCGCTTGGGATAATCAGTTTTATCATCGCATTTACCGGAAATTAGAATGTTTTCACAAAGTTTTACACACTGACGAAAATATATCCGCCTTCGAAGATTCAACTTAAGCGGAGACACTTTATGAACAAATTCTTCATCCCATCTATCATCATAACGTTTATTCTGGTTGGGCTGCCCGCTGCGGCACAGAATACTGATATCCATGAAAATGCGGGTACCCGCGCAATGACGTTCCTAAAAATCGGTGTCGGCGCGAAGGCAATCGGCATGGGCGAGTCCCATGTTGCCGCTGCAGACGATCTCTATGCATCTTATTGGAACCCGGCTGGGCTCTCACAGTTACAACAGCCACAACTCGCCCTGATGCATAATGAATGGTTCGCTGGCATTAACCACGAATTTGTTGGCTTTGCGCTCCCGATTCGTGATATAGGGACGATCGGGGCTTCTGCGAATTTCTTGTCGTACGGTGAATTGCAAGGGCGAGACCGGGACGGCAATGAGACGACCCTCTTCCGTCCTTACGATCTGGCACTCATCTTCTCGTATGCCCGGGCTTTCGGAGCGTCGCTGGCGTTTGGTGCAAACGCAAAATTCTTGCGCGAACAAATTGCTGATACAAGTGGCAGCGGTATCGCCTTCGATTTTGGGGGATTGTACAGGTTCATAGAACTTCCACTCTCGCTTGGGTTCAACGCACAGCATGCGGGACCTCGCGTGCAGTTTATAGAGGAGGCTTTCGGTCTTCCGTTTACTTTCAGGCTGGGTGCGGCTTACCGTGCATGGGGCGATTCTCTCATCCTAACTATGGATGCCATTCGTCCTTCCGACAACGATATTGCTGTCGGAGTTGGTGCAGGCTATACGATAGCTAACATTTTGCAGCTTCGCACTGGTTATAAATACAAACTGGGCGGTAACGATTTAGGTGCGACTTTTGGACTCGCTGGTGGTTTTGGGCTTACGCTTGGGCAATTCCAAATTGATTACGCGCTTGTACCGTTTGGGGTGTTGGGATTGACGCATCGGTTTTCGCTTGTTGCCAATTTTTAAGGGATTTTAAGGGGCTGTAAGTTTTTCTTTAACCACGCTCCTTACTCAGTTTGCTATGATAGTTTATAGCAGCGTCGATAAACGCCTCAAATAACTTCCGTGCATGTTCACGAAGGGCTGGGACTTTCAGCATCCGTTCCGGGTGGTATTGCACGCCGAGAGCGAAACGTTTTGAAGGCATTTCGATCGCTTCTATCACTCCATCTTCTGTGTACGCTGTAACAACGAACCCATCTGCAGCTTTGTCCACTGCCTGATGATGCGCGGAATTCACTTCTGAGACGCACTCGCCGGTGAGTTGGCTGAGCAGGCTCTCTTTCACAATCTCAATTTTATGTCGAGAGTCGTTGTAGTCTTCGTCTCTTGTATGACGTAAGGTTTCTCCTGGAATCAGCGAGATATCTTGATAGAGGTTTTCCCCCATTGCTACGTTCATTACTTGGATGCCGCGGCAGATGCCAAAAATAGGTATGTCGGCTTCAAGTACCTGTTGGCACAACGGGAGCTCGAGCTTATCGCGTCTTTTATTAACATATATAATACTTTCATGGCAGGCTTGGTCGTAATAGCATGGGTGGATATCGCCACCTCCAGTTAAAAGCAGACCATCAAATTTTGGAGGTTTTTCATCAGGACCCAAAAGAATTGGTTCCCCGCCGTACAGTTCAATTGCACGAGTATAATTGCTAACTTCACTCACGCCCTTTGTAATACAGATAACTGGTTTCATTTTTATTTTAAAGGCTCCTTTCTGTCATGTCTGTTATTTATAAATTATACCTTTTTTCCCATCAATTTGCAAATCGAGTCCGTAATTAGTTTATCTGATGAATGCTGATTCAGAAAATGAAATTAAATTGCATTAACAGCCAACTGTATGGTATAATTAACCTATGGCATTCAGGTTAGAAGAAATTTCCGGAGCAGAACTATCTATCAGAGAGAATAGCACGCCAATCCTTACCTATTGCTATGGCGATTCTGCAGAACCGCCATATTTTCATCCGATTTATGCCCCGGGTGGACAGCAGACGACCGGGGCAGCGGAGGTAAAACAACGGGAATCGAAAGGACTATATTTCACTTGTGGGACTGTTCATGGCAAAAATGAGCAGAATGCACACATGTCCCGGAAGATGCAGAATGTCATCTCCACGGTGGAAATCGTAAAATTTGAGTTAACGACAAGGTGGAACGTTCCAGACCTGATGTTTATGGAACAGTGCCACGTGACAGTTTATCCTTGCGAAATAGATGTACAAGTGCTCGATCTGGAAATCAAACTCCACGCACCGACAGTCACTCTGGCTTTTGAAGACAATACCGGGCTCGGTTACAACGCCGCTGAGATGGAATATCGGAAAGCAGTAGATGCCAACGGCCGTATCGGTGAGTCAGAAGTGAGCGGACAATTCTCAGCATGGGGCACGCTCAGCGGTATTGCTGCCAATAAACCTATCGGGGTTGGAATTTTACCGCATCCGGACAATGGGCAGACACGGTTTGAAGCGCAGGATGCATCGCTCGGATTTCTGAAGGCGTGCCCTGAACCTTTCAGGTTGGAAGTAGGCGGTACACGCGCGCTAAGGTACCGTGTACTTATCTACGTTGGCGACCTTTTTACTGTAGATGTTGCCAATTATTATGATGCCTATTGCGATCGCGCCTTGCACTGAGGGATAACCATGAGCAAAAATACCACCATAACACTCCCGTTAACAATTCGTACCGGACAGACGCATGTGAAAGATGATCTGGTACGAGAACAAACGGGGCAGCAACAAAATGCTGAAGCGGGTGGACGTAAGGTTTACATAGAAACCTATGGCTGTCAGATGAACGTCAGCGACAGCGAACTGATGGCGGGTATCCTAAACCAAAGTGGCCACCAGACGGTCTCAACCCTTGATGATGCAGATGTTGTTCTGGTGAATACTTGTGCAATCCGGGAGAACGCTGAAACAAAGGTGATAAACCGGTTAAAGCAGTTAAGCCACCGGAAACGCCGGTACCCTGAATTTGTTATCGGTGTATGTGGTTGTATGGCGCAACACCTACGCGAACGGCTCGTGGCAGCAGCCCCATACGTCGATCTGGTGATGGGTCCCGATGCGTATAGACATTTGCCTCTGGCATTGAACTCCGTGACAAAGCGCGACCCGTTTATCAGTCTACAGCTGGACAAAAGAGAGGCTTATAGCGATATCACGCCCATCCGAAAAGAGGGGATTCGTGCCTGGCTTACCATTCAGCGTGGCTGTGATAAAATGTGCACTTTCTGCATCGTGCCGTTCGTGCGCGGCAGAGAACGGAGCCTGCCCCTCAAACGCATCGTGGAAGATGTAGAGAAACTCGTTGACCAAGGGTTTAAGGAAGTTGTGCTATTGGGTCAGACTGTGAATTCCTATCGCGATAGAGGTGCCGACTTTGGCGAGCTGCTCTACGTTGTAGGCAATGTGAAAGGTGTAGAACGGGTACGGTTCACCTCGCCGCATCCGGCAGATGCTACGGACAGTATGATTGACGCGATGGCGAGTTGTCCTACCGTCTGTAAACACCTGCATCTGCCGTTGCAATCCGGTGCAACCACTGTCTTGGAACGGATGCGCCGTACCTACACAGCGGAGGAATATGGAACGCTTGTTGCGCGTTTGCGCGAACGCATCCCTAATATTGCCCTGACGACAGATATTATAGTCGGCTTCTCTGGTGAAACGGAAGAAGAATTTATGCAGACCTACGAACTCATGGCAGATATTCGCTACGATTCGGCGTTTATGTTCAAATACTCTGACCGGACGGGTACGCTTGCTCACAAAGCATTCCCAGACGATGTACCCGCAACTGAAAAAGGGAGACGTTTAACGGCGATAATTGAACTCCAAGAGCAGATCTCTGCTGAAATCAACCGTAGTGCTATCGGAAAATCGTACACCGTGCTTATTGAAGGTGCATCAAAACGAAACGTTGATAACTACCACGGGAAGACGGACGGCTTCAAAACAACTGTCTTTCCGAAAGAAGACAGCAAAATAGGCGAATTCGTTGATGTTTGCATTGAGAATGCGACGGCGCATACCTTACTCGGGCGAATCGTTTTTTCGTCTAGTGCAGCCCAATAAAGGTTTATGCTATGTTAAAGCCCTTACAAATCTCGTCAGAGCCGTCTGATTTCTACGAATCATAACATCAGAACTTGACGACACCGCTAAAGAGTGCAGGCTCGGAAATAAGTCTGATTTCTACGAATCATAACATCAGAACCCTCCGACGAGATTTACACACGAGTACCCACGACATAAGCGTTGATGGTACGGAAATATACAAAAACACAAATCTCGTCAGAGCCGTCTTAGGTTTAGAATCTAAACATCTTTTCGTCTAGTGCAGTCCAATAAAGGCTTTTTCGGCTACCGGGGCCCAACAATGATTAATGTTTTGATAACCTTAGCATAAATCTCGCTAGTGGCAGGATAGGTATCTTTCTCTGTCCATGAGAGAAGATTACCTTTTACTCGCCACCCATTGGGAAAACCGAACTTGCCAACCCATTGGGAAAACCGAACCCCGCCACCTGCCACCCACTGGGAGCCGTTTATGTTTAGATTTTAAAGACATTACCTAGAGCGTCTCCGACGAGATTTACATCGGAGCGTAAAAACATAACCTTTGATGGTACGGAGATATACGAAAGATATGCAAAAACTGAGCATCAAGAGTAGACATGAAATTGAGAAGATGCGGCAGAGCGGCAAAGCTGCTGCCAGTGTACTGCACCAAATTGCGAGAGCAATTCGACCGGGTGTTTCCACTGCAGAATTGGAGTCGGTAGCACAAGAAGCAACTGCTGAAGTCAATGCTGCCCCATCCTTTCTGGGTTATAAGATAGATGGGCATCCTCCGTATCCTGCCCGGATTTGTGTATCTGTTAACGACGTGGTCATCCACGGCATTCCGAGCAAAACTGAGAAACTCAGAGAGGGCGATATTATCGGAGTAGACACGGCAGTGAAACGGGGTGGATTCCACGGAGATAATGCCTTCACGTTTCCTGTCGGGGAAATTTCTGCGGAGGTACAGAGGTTACTTGATGTCACGAAAAAGTCGCTTTACGCTGCAATTGCGGAAGCCAAGCCGGGGAATCGCATCGGTGATATCGCCTTCCAATTGCAATCTGTCGCGGAGGATGCAGGGTATTCCGTGATTCAAGCGTTTGCTGGCCACGGCATTGGGCGGCACATGCACGAAAAACCCGAAGTACCTTGCTTCGGTATACCCGGGATAGGTGAACGTTTGAGAGCGGGCATGGTGCTTGCCGTTGAAGCGATGGTGAATGCCGGCACTTCCGATGTGCAAATAGGGCAAGATGGGTGGACAATCGTTACTGCAGATGGTAGTCTCTCCGCCTTCTATGAGCATACGGTCGCCGTACTTTCGGACGGTCCCGAAATTCTAACTGGCAGCCCGATTTGGTGATCTTTTGTCTTTTTGTCTACTGCAGCCCAACAAAGGCTTTTTTCGTCTACCGGAGCCCAACAATGATTAATGTTTTGATTTTTCGTCCAGTTCAGCACGTCAACCTGCGATGTTTTGATAACCTTAGCACAAAACTCGCCAGTGGCAGGATAGGTATGGCAGGATAGGTATTCTTTATCTCTCCTTTCAGGAGAGATAAGATTCCCTTTTACCTGCCACCCACTGGGACAAGAAAACCGAACCCCGCCACCTGCCATCTATAGACCTGCTTAGGTATCGTCTTTAAAGTCAAAACCTAAGGAATCTCAGACGAGATTTACACGGTAATAAACATAACATCAGGCGTTATCGGGCTTAAATATACAAAAAAACGAGATTTTCACACGAGCCATCAATACCTAAGCGTTGATGGTCCGGAGATATATAAAAGAATGAAAATTATAGCGATTCTGACAACCCTTCTCCTCTTCATCTCACTCTATCTCATCTTCGCGTATGCGCCGGTCGAACGGACGATGCTGGAAGTACAGAAGATTTTCTACTTCCACGTATCCGCGGCCCTCACCGTTTTCCTTGCGTTTGGCGTGAATTTTGTGCTGAGCATCAAGTACCTCATTAAACGTAAAATAACCGATGATCTGTTAGCCAGCGCGGCGGCTGAACTCGGCTTGTTATTCTGCACAATTGCGTTACTCTCAGGTCCGATTTGGGCCCGGTATGCCTGGAACACTTGGTGGAATTGGGAACCGAGGCTGACCAGCACGCTCATTCTCTGGCTGATGTACGTCGGATATTTTATCCTACGAACCGGCTTATCGGGAGACAAACGGAGGCTATATTCTGCTGTGCTCGGTGTGATTGCCTACCTTGACGTGCCTATCGTCTATTATGCTGTCGATATATGGCACGGTGGATTACATCCAGACCGCGGCACAAAATGGAACCTGGAACAGGCGATGCAATGGACGTGGATGATGTCTCTCGCGGCGTTCATCATGCTCTTCTGCTTCTTGCTTATTCTACGGTATCAGAGTAAAAAGAATGAAGCACGTTATGATATTCTTAGACAACATTACTTAGAGGGGGAGGGAGCGGTCTGAACGGTGCATCGCTTTTTCGTATACTGCAGCACCTAGAAACCCTCCGACGAGATTTGTACAAGGCTTATCAAAACATCGCAGGTTGACGTGCTGAAATATACAAAAAGTTAACGTGCTGAAATATACAAAAATAGGTATTTTATCTATGCGAATTCTCATCTTAGCTAGTTTTTTGATTAGTTTTAGTCTCTTCTTAACAACCCAAATTCCGGTAACCTTAACAGCAGATGAAATCTCACAGTCCGTGTCCGATGCAATTGCAGAAACACAAGTTAATGTGGATGAAGATGAAGTGGAACGGGCAGTGCAACTGTCGGTTACCAAACTGGAACAAGCACAACGCAAGCGCTTGAAATACCTTGCCGGTGCCTACTTCGTGATATGGTTGGTATTTATGCTCTATGTGTTGAAGTTGGCACAGCAGCATAACACCTTGGACAAACGTTTGGCGCAATTAGAACAAGGGTTAGCGTGGGACGAAAAAGCAGACACGCTATAGGGTGTCGATCTTCCGTAAAGTACAAGCGGTGATGCGATTGCATATGAAAACCTCTCGGTTCAGAACGCAACAGACAATTCAGAAACCGATTGAAACTGTGTTTGCGTTCTTCTCTGATGCACATAATCTATCCGTACTGACACCTCCGTGGCTGCGGTTCGAAGTACTCACGCCGGCCCCGATAGAGATGAAAGTTGGTACTCGGATTAATTATAGACTGAAACTACACGGTATCCGGATACGCTGGCAGAGCGAGATAACGGTATGGGAGCCCCCGGGTGTTTTCGCTGATGAACAACGTCGCGGTCCCTATCGTCTCTGGCGGCATACGCACACTTTTGCCGAAACATCAGACGGGACCGTCGTAGCGGATGATGTCGAATATGCCGTGTGGGGACATTCCTTTGTTAATGCGTTGTTCGTGCAGCGGGATATAGAGAAAATCTTCGAGTACCGCACGAAGCAGCTAGAGCGAATCTTCCAAGAACCGCGTAACCCTGCAAACGTCATCTAATGTGCTGCAGTAGACGAAAAAACGGCATTTCCCGATAAAAACGTAATCGTTCATAGTAGTATATGACGCGTTCGACGTAGGCAATCGTCTCATGGAAGCCGTCGAAATAGCCGTGCGGTGGTTTAGCTTGCGCTTTCCACACGTTTTGATGGAGCAGGACATCTTTCTTAGTCAATCGCGGTAGCGTAGCTCTGACAATAGCCCATGTGTGCGGATCTGCACCTTGGTGGCGGACAAGCGTTTGTGCGTCGCGAAGATGCCCAATCCCGCCGTTGTAGCTGGCTAAGGCAAGTTTGAGTCTATCTTCGTGTGGGCTGTTCGGAAAAGCATCATACAACGTCCGTAGATATCGGGTTGCACCTTCAACATTCTGTTCGGCATCAAATGGGTTGCGGACACCGAGTTCTTCGGCCGTCGTTGGCATGAGCTGGGTTAACCCTTGCGCCCCAATTGAACTGATAGCGTGTTCGTTAAAGCCGGATTCTTGAATGATAAGTGCACAGAGCAGCCGCCAATCTAATTGCTGCCTCGTGGCATATTTCTGGAGAAGTGGACGGTAGTGGAGAATTTTGGGCATCAGTGCAAGCAACCGAATATCTTGTGGACTCTCAATCAATAGATAGGACAGCACAATTAATATGAGGGTTGCGAGAATCAAAATTAGTGTGCGTTTGTGCATTTTGTGTTTTTGTCTATTTCCGTACCATCAACGCTTATGTCGTGGGTACTCGTGTGTAAATCTCATTTTTTTATACAAAAAGCTGATGTAAAGTGCGAGATGGTACTCGGTGTGTGTTTTGTCTAGGTGATGTCCCCGGTTTCGGATAGTCTGCCATGCATAGCGGAGGCTGGCATTCCACGATGCCAAGGGACGATAAGAGATGGTCCCGCCGATTCGGGTGATATATTCGACAACGCCAGTGGGGAATGGGAGAGCTTTGAAGTCTTCGCCATAAAACCGGTCTGCTACGGTGGCTTCGCCGTTTCGGGTTAGGTTGGCTGTGAGGGCGGTCTTAGTATCTGGTGTCCATTGGTAAGAGAGAGAGAGGTTGAAAGTGTCGGCATCTGTTCCGATGGGATGTCCGATGATGTGTCCGAAGTGCGTGAATTGATTTTCCGGGACAAGGTGTGTATAAGCCCATCGATTGACGCGGGCGTATTCTGTGTGAATGCCGAGTTGTCGTCGGAGTTTGTCGGGGTACCACGTCACGCCACAGAGCCATGCGACAGCGTGCGGGTCGTTTGCCCCGGGTACGTATTGTAAATCGTCAATGAGCCACTCGGCATAGAGGCGCAAGCCGTCAACGGGACGGACAGCGACATCCAAAGCGAACATGACATTATCGTCGGCCTTGGCATTATATTGCAACGCATAGTAAAAGGTGACGGGATTTGCATATTTGAAATCGAGTGTTTGTGCATCGCCGCCGTAGAGTACCCATTCACTGAGCCCGATGTTAAGCCGGTCGAAGTGTTGGTACTCAAGCCGATGTGCACTCAGATAGCGTTTGGCGAGGTAACGGGTATTACCGTCATCGTACCAGGTAGCATCGAGTTGTGTAGTGAAGGCGGTGGCTTTGAACCTGCCGAATGTGCCGGTGAGACGTAGCATGTCAAACGGTGGGGAATTATCGGAAATTCCGACGGAATATTGTGGTGTCGCGCCCCAAAAAATTGCATCTCTGCCTACCAATAGTCTGAGTCGCTCATTGTATGTAGCCAGCTGCAAATAGCCGCTTTTGACGTTTCCGGTATATCCGCCCCGCCAGGGTTCCAAACGTTGTTCGGCGGTTTTGCCTTTAGCAAGCGTGGTAACATCTTGCCGGTGAAAATCTTCAAAATTTTGGAATTCACACTCGGTGTAAATTGTTAGGTTTCGGTATTGAAAGTGAAAAGCGCCCTCAAGTGCTGGGGCGATTTTTTCTTGCGTGGCACGTAGTTGAGGGAGCACGGCGAGTTCGACGTTTTCACTGCCAAACATCGGAACCCTCCGACGAGATGTACACAGTGATTCACAATGTGTCAGGGGGTGTAGGGCTCCAGTATCCGAAAATCGGTGTGCGAGTTCTGTGTGAAACTCGCGTTTTAACTTTTCAAGGAGCTTCCTATCGATCTCGGAAAGTGAGCCGGTGTGTGCACGACTCCGTTTCTCAGCATGTTGGATGATGCGTACAATCTCTGTGCGTGAGTATGGGGCGGTGTGTCGATGGAACCCTCCTGTGATGCCATCAGTTTCCAATTTTGCGAGTGCTTCACCGACCCAACCATCAAAGTTAAGCGGTGGATGGGGGGCAGCGTGCAGAGCGGTGAGATAGCAGAGGAGGATCACGGTGGCTGTGCCAAAGATATCTAGCGCTTGTCGTTTTTTTTGCACGTGTGTGCCTCCAATTTTTTGACGGTTTGATCTATTTTTCGGAATTGCCATGTCCAGCGTGTGTTGTAAAGGAATTGCCGCAAATCGAAGCGGTTATCGTCGGGGGAATAGGCTTCTGCATGATAAGCCGGGGTTAGTGTTGTCATTTTGTGTCGATTCATCGCATAATATTTGAAGAAGTGTTTGACCTTTGCGGCAACTTCCTGGGGTGGGAGGTGGTGCCACTCGTCTCTTAATTTTTCAAACATGCTGACGGGACCGCATCGCTGCATTTTTCGGAGTTGTCCGAACCGGCTGAGTTCAGCATAAGTCATGCCCATATCTTCTTCATCGTTTTGTGTGTATGTTTGAGTTATCGGTTCAAGTTCTGCAGTTGGGGTGGCTTTAACAATGTCGGATAGAGCGGTATAACCAAAGCGTTGCTGTGCCCAACTGAGAAATCGGCGCAGGTCTCGCTTACTAATACCGCCAATGGGGTTGATATCGCCACTGCTACAATCGTACTTTGTGAGGTAACCGCGGAGAGCCTCATCGACGTTGCCGGTGCCCAGGACGAGGAGCGTGCCTGGGCGTTTTCGTATCCAGGGCATCATTTGCGCGAGTAGATAACTGATGACCATTCGTAAGCGCGCTTGTATGTTTTGAAGTGCAAGGTTCTCGGTGAAAGAGCCTCCCTCCACTTTGAAACGCGGTTTTTTGTTTGTAATGTGCGTGAAGAGTGCCTCTAATGCGCTTACGAGGGGGTCCATGTTGATGTCCAAGTGCTTCGCGCCGAGCTGTTCAGCGAGCTGTTTTGCACGTTTCTGTGTCTCGCGCGAACTATTTTGTGTGCCGATGTAACAAGTATAGAGCAGACGCTGGGCAAGGACGCTCGGGTTTTCGAATATCACAAAAGTCTCGTCGCCAACAAGCCATCTTTTGACATCATCTCTGGTAGTGGTATTTCCGTCCCGAATGGCTTGTGAGACGAGATGGCACATAGAACCGACAAGTGTTGCGACAGCACCGCTGTCAGCTCCCCCAGAGAGCGGTATAAAATATCCTTCGGCACCGGAACGGCGGAGGTAATCCCAGAGCCAGCAAGCAGGACCGAGGGCGATCTCTTCCTCAGGGGTATGGGCGGTCGGTTGCTGATGCGGTGTTGTTGAAAGCGTGCTGACTTCGTGTGATGCAAATTCAAAGTCGGCGATGTTAATTTGTGGGAGTGGTGCTGTTTGGCTTGCTTGTAGGGTGCGACTCGCTTTCGCTGCACGGTAGGAACGGACATCGTTAAGGTTGACGGTAGCGGTGATAACTTCCACCTCGTTGAGTGAGAATTGTGATGCTTGCGCGAGGAGTTCACCGTTTTGTGCGATTAACGCGGAGCCATCAAAATAGAGCCGTCCGCCATCACATCCTTGTTGATTGGCGTATAGATACACACCGCCATTTTTTGCAGTTGCGTTCCGGATGAGGGCGATGCGGGTATCGAGTTTACGCAGCTCATGATGTGAGCCGGAGCCGTTACCGATAATTTCGACACCGGCGTTCCCTAAGTGAGTATGCGGACTTATGGGTGCAAACAATTCCTCGCAGGATTCTGATGCCAAAAGCGTGTCGCTGAGGGCAATAGTGGCGAGTCCGATAGGCACTGTGTGTTGCCCGGTGAGGCGTGCGATGTCGTCCGGAAGAGTGAACGGTTGGGTGGTCCATCCGTGTTGCCACGCAGCAAACCAGCGCGGTTCGCGGTAATTTCCGTCTCCGGCAAGCACGAGTTTCGGACGGATGAGCCGAAGTTTGCCGTTTAGGACGAAGACGCGACAGTTGTATCGGACATTTTTGTGTAGGATGGGCATCCCGATGTCACAGAGGATGTCTGCAGTGTATCCGCCTTTGAGGATTTCGGCGAGTGCCTCCCAGCTGTGGATGAGTGTATCATGTTCGAGAAAATGGTCCTCGCAGGAGTAGCCTGTGATTTCAAGTTCAGGTCCCAACCGATATCGCGCACCGCGCGCTTTCGCGATTTTTATGGAGTCAATGATACGTGCTGTGTTGCCTTCAAAGTCGAGACTCCATTGATTGAGATTACAGGTTGCAAGTGTCACTTTCATTTTTTTTGTATCTCTCCGTTAAGAATTGTCCCTGCCAGCGGGGCGAATTCTTCCATCAACGCTTAGGTATTGATGACTCGTGTGTAGATATTGTTTTTCGTATCTCTCCGTACCGTCAACGCTTAGGTATTGATGGCTCGTGTGTAGATATTGTCGGAGGTGCCTTAGGTTTAGTCTTTTAAATCAGAACATATTTGTATATTTCAGCCCGATACCGCTCTATGTTATGATTTTTCGTATCTCTCCGTACCATCAACGCTTAGGTATTGATGGCTCGTGTGTAGATCTCGTTTTTTTGTATCTCTCCGTACCATCAAGGATTATGTATTGTTAATGCCTATGTACATCTCGTCTGAGATTCCTTAGGTTTTGACTTTAAAGACGATACCTAGAGCGGCTCAGGCGAGATTTATAAGGGTTTTAACATTGCATCCGCCTTGATTGCGCTCTTGTAGACAAAAAAACGAGATTTGTGCTTAGGTTATCAAAACATAGATTGTTGACGTACTGAACTGGACGAAAAATCAAAATATAGACCTTTGTTGTGGTGCATTGGACGAAAATTAGGTTTTTTGTTTTTTTTTGCGTGCTGCGGGAAACAAGATGTTGTTCAAAATGAGGCGATAGCCGGGCGAATGTTTGTGCAAATCGAGGTTCGTGGGGATTTTGCCTTCTCCGACTAAGTGGCGATAGTCCTCCGGGTCGTGTCCGCCGAGGAAAGTAAAGGTGCCTTTGCCTAATTTTCCGTGTATATATTTTGCGTAGTTGGTGCCTTCAATCTGCCCTAAAATGGTGACGGAACCCCGGAGCAAATCCATATTAAAAGATGTGGTCTGCCCAAGGAAACCGGGTACCACATTCACATGATTTTGCGTGAGCATAGTAGGTATTGGATGGTGTTTTGCGGCAAATTCAAAAAGTGCGAAGTCTTCAACCCCGCTCTGTGCATCTCTATCAGGCTCAGGATTGTCTATATCTGAGAATTCGTATCGGTATGGATTTGTGTAGAGCGTAAAATTCTCAAAAGCCAAGGTGCGCTGTGCTTTGAAATTCTGTGCGAGCCGTGTTTGGAAATCGCCATCAATCGGTGTTCCATCAAGTTCAGGTGCGACGATGTCAATCATTCCGCCGCGTGTTGCTAATGCAATATCCAAGGTTTCCGGTGCGGAGCACATTGCGAAAACAAAGCCGCCGTTAGCGATGTAGTCCGCTATCATCAATGCGGTTTGTCCTTTGTATTTCGGGACACTTGAAAAGCCAGCCTCTGCAGCGGCTTTTTCAAAGAGGTGCATCCGTTGCTGATACCAGACCTGCCTAGAAAAGGAGGCATGAAACTTTCCGTGCTGTCCAGTGAAGTCTTCGTGGTGCAGATGCAACCAGTCGTAACCTTGCGTCTGTAGTACGCCGCTCTGTACTTCTTTGTCCCAGAGTTCGTCGTAGGGGATCTGTGCGTAATCGAGTGCGAGCTTAACTGCGTCGTCCCACGGGTCACGGTATGGCGACTTCTCTGCAGGGGCGTATACTGCGATTTTGGGTGCTTTCTCTAAGCGGATCTCGTCCATATTATTGGCCTGTAGGACGGTTTCTTGGATACGGTTGTAGTCCGCGATGCTCATCGGCTCAAAAAGGACACCCATGAAGGCTGCACGGGTTCGTACATCTTGGGAGTCCGGCAGCACGAAGGCACCGCCTCGGTAGTTCAACCACCAATAGCATCTATATTCGCGTGGTGGGGCTAACGCCCAGTATGTCAAGCCGTAGGCTTTGAGATGATTGGTTTGCCCGTTTTGTTCCATTGGGACTAAAAGCCACTGTGCAACGGCTGGGACGCTGCAAATGGAAAGATAGAGGACGATGATGAGTTTTTTCATTTTTTTGTATATCTCCGTACCGTAAAGGTTTAGGTTGTGGTTAATCCAATGTTGGCAGGTAAGGTATGGCAGGGTTCGGTTTTCTTGCCATGAGACAAAGAATACCTTATCCCTGCCCCCTATAGGTTCTTGTCTCTCCTGCAAGGAGAGTGGCGAGATTTGTACAGGATTTTTCATAGCAATCGCCTTTGTTGTCCTGCAGTAGACGAAAAACTTTATTGTCCTGCAGTAGACGAAATTGCCGGTGCCTGCCCGAATACAATCTGTCCGTTGTGCATTAATGGGGTTTCACTGGTGCCGGGGTTCTGGATATCCACGGACCAGAGTTGTCCGTTGTTTTCATAAAGTATCCAACGGCCGGCAGGCGGCATCCACACTGGATGTCTGCCGCCGTACTGGGTTAACTGCTGTTCGGTTCGGATGCCTGTGTCTGAATACATAACAAGCCAAATCTGTGATGGTTCTTCTTCAACCGTTCGCGTGAAGGCGAGTTGATTCGGATTTGCCGGAGACCAGGCAGGTTCTGCATCCTGGGCAGGGGAGATAACAATCGGTTCGATACGCTTTGTCAAACTGTCGAAGGCGTAGATATTCCGTTTTGCAGTGGTATCTGGGTTTTCAATTGTGCCTTCTGTGACATAGGCCAGTAGGCTACCGTCGCGGTTCCATGCAGGGTTGAAACTTTGCAGTGCGGTTGAAGGCACGGTGAAGGTTTGATTGCTGGGAAGGTGTTGAATCACAATCAACCGTCGGTTGGTTGGCCCGGTTTGTGTATAGGCGACATAGTTTGCATCCGGTGAGATAGCGGCATCACGTGCAAGATGGCGTGCGTCCAGTAGTATGCGGCCGTCGGGTGAAACAGAGTCGTGAAGGATGAGATTGCCGTCGATATCTTCATAGAGCAGCGTCCCATCAGCAGCGACAGTTGGATTGGTGCCGGCGGCGATAGCAGTGATGCCTGTGTCAGCAGTGAGACTCCATAGGACACCGTCATAACCGAAATAGGTAAAGATGCCGTCTGTTCTTAAGAAATCCTCCGGTGTGCTGTTTAGCGGAGCGTTGCCGCCATCAATGGTGTGCAAATCCGGTGGTTTTTCGATTTGTGCGGTTTCGGCTTTTTGTATACTAGAGCCCCACAACGCCCTAGGTTGTGTCAATGACTGTGAAAATCTCGCCTGAGATTTTCTAGGTTTTGCATCCGAAAGGGCTGCTGCGGAGGGCTGAAACTGCTCGGCATCAATAAATTCCCATCCGGCACCTGTCGTCCGCCATCGAAACCCGAGTCCTTTTGTCCAATACTTCCATTCTTCGTTCCGCTGTCCATTGCGGTTAATAGTGAAAACATCCTCGGGTTCTCCGTATCGCCGTCGAATTTCCCAGCGTCCGCCATCCATAATTTCTGTCAGTGTGCCGGCTTCATCAATATAGGTTGCGAACATTTCTATATCAATATGCGAAGTGGTGTGCCCGGGTAAGACAGTGACAGCAATAGGCTCACCGCGCACCGGGAAACGTGTGCCATAAAGTCCTACGTTGTCTGTGAGCCCTGTGGTACCGTCGTTATTCTGGTCAAGTACTGCCATGGCGTAGTAACGTCCAGGCAGCACGTGTATGTGGTAACGCCCGTGCTCGCTGAGTGTAATAGGGATGGGGAGGGGTGATTGGAAGTCAGGCGTGTAAGAGAGACTGATAATTCCTTGCGTGCGTGCTACGGGTTTCCCATCGGCGAGGAGTCTTCCGGAGATGCTGCCGTGTTCAATGTGTGTTTCAATGCCGGGTGGTGCGGGGCGGAGTTGGCCATCAGCATCATAGCGTGCAGTGATAAGGATATCAACCGTGCGATCGTCCGTGCTTTTGGATTCAGTCAGAACAAACGGGGTTGGCGGGTGCATGCTCATATCTAAGGTCCCATATCCGCCGACACCATCACCTTCGCTGTATCTGCCATTTTTATCGGCATCGAGATTGGCGATGAAGTAATACTCGCCGGGTGGTAAGGCAAGCTGGAACGTTCCGCTCGGATGCGTCTCTGCACTTGCGAGGGGTGTGACTAAAGTCGGTTGAGCGTAAACTTCAACGCGTGCTGTGATATCAGTGCTGTCGGTAGGCATCGGAGATACTGTACCGGTAAGTGCAACCCGTGTCTGGTTTTGTCTATTTGTATCTGATGGATACGTGTGAGTGATGGCGATGTCCACATTTTGGGTGAACCGGTTCTCTGCAATGAGGATAGGCTGCGGTTTGTTATGTGCGTTTTTCAAAAAGGGTTTTCTTGCCGTGCTAGTTGAAGTCCTACCGTTGCGGCTGTGAGGTGTATCAATGCCGTAGAAACCGAACGCATCGCCAGCATCGAGCTTATTGGTGTGGTTGTTGTCGATAATAGCCATCAGGTAATATTTTCCGGGTGGTAAGTTAAGGGTCCATTCGCCGGAGTCTGAGACGCGCGTCATAGCGGCACGGTATTTCCACGTAATATCCGTATATGCAAGAACGAGGGCTTGTGCACCGTCATGGACGCGTCTCTGAACGCGGAGATGCCCGTGGCAGCCACTAGTAACTTTACGCAGTTCACTCTGAAACTGTTGAAATTCGCTATTTTGGTATTCGGAAATCGAGACAATTTTAAGTTCACCGTTGACCTCACCGGCACGTGCAGTAATAGGTATCTCTAATCCACCGATGCGTTCTCCGTCGCGTATTTCGAGGAGTTGCTGCTTTTGGGCGGTAGAAACCCAATTAGTAATTCCGTAGATACCGAGCCCATCTCCGGTATCAAAATGTCCTGACCGGTCGACATCAACGTACGCAACGAGATAGTAGCGGCCTGGAGCAACACGGAGTAGGAATTTACCGGCTTCTTGTTGTGGAATACCACTGACGTAAAGTTCCGTTAGCGCCTCATCCCGATAGACGGAGACGTTTGTGTTTGAGAGATCTTGCCCTTCCCAGATTACTGTTCCTTCAAGTGTTGCTGTCATCTGTTTTCCTACCTGGGTGTCTATCAAGGGTTTCGGCGAAGCTTCTTGTGATAGTGCAGCACGCATATAGGAGCTAAGGGACATCATTAACAGAACCAGCAGCAATCGTTTCATGCTTTACTTCTCCATTCTATTTTTTGAAACTTAGGGGGTCCAAAGTTTATTTTTTTATGATAACACATGCGTGAATAATTTTCAAGGAAAGATAAATAGTGCTCACTTACCCCCAATTTTTGTAGCAGGCTTGTGAGAAACGGGTTCAGGAGATATAGGTTGGGGGGTTGACTGATAGGGTTTCTCACACGGCTACCCTTCCATCGCCCCCACCCGCAACTCACAAAAAAAGTGCCGCTAAATCAGACTCCCATACATTTTTCTTACAATTTTTTTTCAAATATGATATATTAATGTGAACATCATAAAAATCTGCCTGACAATGTTGCAAACCTGCTTATCAGAGGAGACAACCGCATGCACAATAAACTCACAAAGCCCAGCCTCGTCCCTCAACCGCATGGCCCCAGAGGAGCAAACGCATGAACAAAGAACACATCAGAGAGGCTCTCGCTGCAATATGCACTGGCCCCTTTTTACAAACCGCGAAAAACCTGCTCGCCACGCTCGGCTACCGCAGCGATTTGACAGAAGCATTCTCTGGAACAGCCGGCGACTTTATAGAGACTTTCCCCGCATTCAACCCGAACACCCAAACGGAACAAGCCCTCCGAAACCACGCAGCCTCGATACACTTCATCTTCCAACTCACAGACGCAGAAATAGATGCCGAAACGCAACAGCGGTTAGAACTCTTTGAAGGAAACGATGCGGAAAGTTTCTTTTTCTTCGCCGTAGAACTAAAAGAGAAAACCTACTCCCGCGGTGCGTACGCAGAATTGACGCGAGAAATCAATAAGCGTCTGATTGTTCCGACGGTGGTGTTATTTCGTGTGTCAACCCGGCTAACCCTCGGTTTTGTGGGACGCCGTCCACACGAGCACCACCCAGAACGTGATGTTCTCCAACAAGTGACACTCATCAAGGATATTCGTCTTGAGGCACCGCACCGTGCGCATTTAGATATCCTCTCTGAACTTTCACGAACAGAATGCCTGAACTGGATGGACGCAAATAACAGACAGAAAAACTTAGCCGGACTGCTATCCGCCTGGCTAGCGAAACTCAACACCGAAGCGCTCAATAAGCAGTTCTACCGAAGGTTGTTCAGCTGGTTTGAGTGGGCAGTGAGGGAAGCCAAGTTCCCGACAGCCGAGCTGAATCCGTTGGGTTCCGAAGCACACATCATCCGGCTCATCACGCGGCTGCTCTTTATATGGTTCTTGAAAGAAAAAGGGCTTGTCCCCGAGTGGCTTTTTCAAGATTCCGGGCAGAAAGAGCAGGCGGGCACGCAAAACAACGAGCTGTCTGAAGAATCTGAACAGAATAGGCAGGTAAGCCTGCAAAACAACCAACAGTCTGAATACCCCCCCCTTACAGACGTTAAGTCTTCTGCCGAACTCCACGACAGAAAGCAGCCTGCACGCACACCTCAAAAACTTTGAGCCCGACACATCCGACTACTACCAAGCCATCCTCCAAAACCTATTCTTTGCTACTCTCAACACACCTATAAATCAACGCACATTTAGCACACACGATAACCGGAGCCACCGCGACTCAAGCAAATATCGCTATGCTGACCTGCTCCAACAACCCGACACCTTCCTTCAACACCTAAAGCACGTCCCATTTGTCAACGGCGGACTGTTTGACTGCCTCGATACCTTTGAGGCAACCGGCGACGGCGGTGTCCGAATAGACTGTTTCTCTGATAACAAAACAGTTCGGCAAAAATTACACGTCCCCGCAAAACTCTTCTTTGACAAAACACACGGCCTCTTTCCTCTCTTCGCTCACTATAAGTTTACCGTCGAGGAAAACACACCCATTGAACAAGAAGTCGCGCTCGATCCAGAACTGCTCGGACAGATATTCGAAAACCTGCTCGGCACCTATAACCCCGAAACGCAATCCACCGCACGCAAAGCCACAGGCTCTTACTACACACCCCGCCAAATCGTTGAACACATGGTAGACGAGGCACTCAGCACCTATCTCATCCAAAACGTCAAACCCTACGACGGAAACACACAATCCCTTGAGGAACGCCTCCGCGAAGACCTCCTCGCTTATGAATCCCAAGGCAACATTGATGAAGACGCACATCACCTCATTCATCCAGAGGAAATTCAACCCCTCATTCAGGCGATAGACGCACTCAAAATCATAGATCCAGCCGTCGGCTCCGGGGCTTTCGCTATGGGCATCCTCAATAAACTCGTGCTCATCCTCCGAAAACTCGATCCGCAGAATCAAAACTGGAAGCAGCGACAACTTCAACAAGCTGAAAACATACCAGACCTCCATAGCCGCGAAAGCGCAAAGCAGGCAATAGAGGCAGTCTTCTCTCAACAAAACCGATACAACGACTACGGACGCAAACTCTACCTCATCCAAAACGGCCTCTACGGCATAGATATCCAACCCATCGCCGTCACCATTGCCAAACTCCGCTTTTTCATCTCTCTCATCATAGAGCAGATACCCAACCAGAACCCTGACGACAACTACGGCATCAGACCCCTCCCCAACTTGGAGACGAAGTTCGTCGCCGCAAACACCCTCATCGGCTTGAAGGGGGCAAAAGAAACGGATTTTCAGCGCTTGCTGGAAACAGACACCATCCAACAACTCCGCAACGACATTGAAGTCATCCGCGCCAAACACTTCTCCGGCAGCACCCGTCGGCAAAAACTTGAGGCGATGCGAAAAGAGGAAAAGTGCCGTGAAAAATTGGCACTCGCGCTAAGAACACAGTCGGAACAGTGGACGGTGCAGGAGCAAAGCCGGATATCCCAACAGATTGCGCAGCTGCCAAAAAAGGAGGCGCGCAACCAACTCCGGGAAAAACTCGAGAAAGCGTATGCAATTCGTCAGCAAAAGCTAACAGCCAGCGTAGAAGAGGCACAGAAAATCGCAGACTGGAATCCATACAACCAGAACGCCGTCGCCGATTTCTTTGAACCCGCATGGATGTTCGGCATCCACCACGGCTTTCACATCGTCATCGGCAATCCACCCTATATCCGACACGAAAAGATTCGCCACCTCAAGCCTGCCTTGCAAACACACTTCGGCGACTTCTTCGCCAGCACCGCAGACATCAGCGTCTACTTCTACAAACGCGGAGCCGAGTTGCTACGCCAAGGCGGGTTGCTCACTTACATCTGCACAAACAAGTTTATGCGCAGCGGCTACGGAAAAAAACTACGCCAATTCCTAACCGCTGAGATGGCACTAAAAACAATTTTGGACTTCGGCAGCCTCGCCGTCTTTGACGCAGCAGTGGACACTTGTATTGCGCTTGTGCAAAAGTGCATCCCCGCCACAAACCATACCCTTCGCGTCGCAACCCTAAGGCATGTTTCAGAGGAATTTAACGTCCGGGAGGCATTTCAAACGCAGGCATTCCCGATGCAGCTCGCCCACTTATCTTCAGAAGAATGGACGTTAGCACGCACAGAAACACTCGCCCTACTACAGAAATTGCAACACACGGGAACATCATTCAGCGAATCAATACAAGGCAAATTCTATTTTGGTATCAAGACAGGGTGCAATGACGCTTTTATCATAGATGAAGCCATCTGTCAGCAGCTAATAGCAGAGGATGCCAAAAGCGCACAACTCATAAAACCTTTACTTCGTGGACGGAATCTCAAAAAATGGAAAGCGGTATCAGCAAACGAGCACTTGATAGCAATAGCCAGCAGTGCCAATAAGCAGTGGCCCTGGTCAAACGCAGAAAGCGAATCAGAGGCTGAACAGATTTTTGAAAAAACCTATCCAGCAATCCATCGCCATCTAATACGCTATAAAGAGCGGCTTTTACCCCGTGATGATCAGGGGAAATTCTATTGGGAGTTGCGTTCGTGCGCCTATTACGACGCGTTCGAAAAGCCAAAGATTATCTATCCAGATATTAGCTCATCTATGCGTGCGTGTTATGATACCACCAAGGTCTTCGGAGAAGCAACAACATTTTGCATACCTGCTACTGACTTCTCTTTGCTTGCAATTTTAAACAGCCAACTTTTTGATTGGTATGCGCGCTACAAATTTCAAACCCTTAACAACCCATGGGCAGGAGGTGGATTACGGTTAAAGAAAATATACATGCAACACGTCCCGATAGCCAATGGAACAGAAGCACAGAAAGCCGCACTCTCACGCCTCGTCGCACAGCTCTTGGCAGAACCCAACGGCGATGCCGTGAACGCACTTGAGAAAGAGATAGATACCTTAGTCTATCAGTTATATGAGTTAACGCCGCAAGAAATTCAACTCATAGAACAGACGTATCGCGACGCAGGAATGACAGTATGAAGCACCACGCTCTATATTATAGCAACCCACCAGAATTGCGGTTTGGAGCCAAACATCTGAAGTTGCGATATGAGCCGTTTTCACGAAAAAAAGGCTTTTGTATTGTCTGAACGCAGTCGGCGTCTACGCTCACGAAAACCTCTCGTGAAACTTTTCGTGAATTGGAGACTTTGGAATCAAATGTCGCCTCTTTCAGCACAGCAACCCCTGATGTTTTGAGCTGTCGTATCTCTCCATACCATAAAGGTTATCTTTTGCTAATACCCGATTATGATTCAATACATCGAATGGCTCTGGCGAGGTTTGTAAAGCACTAAACATAACAACTGCCTTTATTGGACGAAAAGAGACGAAAACCTTTCACGACAAACCTTCAAAAAAAAGGGGAGTAAGTGACATCTTACAAAAACGTTTGACTTTTGGATGAGAATATGTTATAATATTTATCGTAGCATTATAATGTTTAGACAGAATATCGGGCTGTTTCTGTTCTCGCAACTATTTACCTGCCCTGAATCACAGAGTAAGGTACGTTACCTGAATATCCGATCTTCTGTGATAGTACTATGTGAACGGCAACAAGAAAGTTGTACAGGAGAAATCACAATGAGAAAAGCGTATTGGATTTGCGTGATTTTGCTGACGCTGAGCATGCCAATTTCAGCGTTTGCACAAGGTGCCCAAGCAGACAATCTGCTCGGCTGGTGGCTATTTGATAGCCCAAAAGACGAAATGGGAAATTGGGATGATATAGATCTGCATGGGGCAAAACTGGACGGTGGACAATTAGTTGTCGAAACGACTAAATGGGCACATGCGCTTAATTATACGGGCCCTGACATTGAAGAGAAGACCTTAATGTCTTGGGTGAGTTTGGATGATCTTGCAGCGACGGAAGGTTCTGCCTTAACGCTTGATAAAGAGAGCGAAGATCAGTTTAATGGACTCGTCTATGCAGAACGTCAACCCAATCAGTGGATGTCCGGTAGTAGTTGGTTTCACCGTACCGAAGATTTTCCAGATGCAGTTAACGAGAAGAACGAGGGTGAAATGATTTTTTTAGCTGTCACGTATAAGAATGACAAAGGCAGCTACAAGATTACCGGGTACCGTAACGGTGAAAGCCTTGGCAGTTACACGAAGGGTGAGCTCAAAACCTGGCCGACAGGTGATGCAGAAGCGATTTGGGGCAAACGTCATACGAATGGACTTGCCGGACCAGGAGACCTTAACGCGCATATAGAAGAATCTCGAATTTACGCAGTTGCATTAACGCAAGACGAGATTCAGAGCCTGGAGATAGGGACACTTACGGTTGAACCACAAGGCAAGTTGGCTACGCAATGGGCATCGCTAAAAGCGAAGTAACGTGCGAAAATAGGTTCAAAAACCGATTGTTCCACGGATAACCGTTTTTTGAACCTATTCTCGTTCTTACATCTTCATGATTCTGATATCTTAGAGACTTTCATCATAAACGGCCTTATCCTTCTCTATCTACAACAATGAAAAAGTTGTTTCTTATTGCCTTGATTTACCTCTGCCTCACCATAAACGGTGTCGCTGAAGAATACCGCTGGGCATTTGACGATGATGCCAGTGATTGGAAGGCGGCGAACGGTACCTGGGAAGTGCAGGACGGTGCCTATAAACAGACAACCCGTTGGGGCAAAGCGATGCATGCGTTAGTTGATAGCATGGAATGGAGCGATCATGTTCTTGAGGCGAAGGTGCGACTTGAAGCAGGGCATTGGGCTGGTATTGTTTTTCGGGCACGGAATGAGTTTGAATATTATGTCTACCTTTTGTGCCCGAAGGAAAATAAGTCAGAGTTGTGGCGGCATCGGCGTAGTACTGCTTTTCAGGACGGTTTTGAGGGGCGTGACGAAATTGAACACAATATTCCGCCTATCGGGCTGACAATTACCCGTCATGAATGGTTTAAGCTGAGCGTTGCGGTTGAAGGCGACAGAATAGCGGTAGCGATTAATGACATCCAACAAGGCGTCTTCAAAGATGGCACCTACGCAACAGGCACGGTTGGAGTTTGGACATGGGATACGCAAGCCAGTTTTGATGATGTCACGCTGACCGACAACGTCGCACCGGTCACGTCTGTCCAACCGCGAGCGAAATTGGCCACCACCTGGGCAAGTTTAAAGAAGAAAAAGTGAACTATATTTTGATTTTTCAACGGTGCTTTAGATTCGGAATACGATGTTAGCTGGCCAAGGTGTCTCTGACATGGACGGAGATGTGAAGTTCGTACGAGAGTCACGCTATTTGAGCCACAGAGAAAAAAGGGGTTTTTATGTTAGAAGTAGGAAGCGCTGCACCTGATTTCACCTTAAATGGGGCAGTGAATCAAGAAGATACCGAAGTTTCGTTAAATGACTATGCAGGCAAAAATCTAGTTGTCCTTTTTTATCCGCTCGCGTTTTCACCAGTGTGTGCGGAACAAGTTCCAGATTTTAATGAGCATCTCACTGCAATTGAGGCGAAAGGTGCGTCGGTTATAGCTATCAACCGTGATTCAACTTTTGCGCACAAGGCGTGGAGCGAGGCATTGGGTGGCATTAATTTCCCGCTTCTTGCGGATATGAACCTTGCTGTATCGAAGCAGTTCGGTATGGCACTGGAGGAAGTAGGGATAACCACACGCGGGGTTTTTATCATTGACGGAGACGGCAAGATAGCCTTTAAACACGTGGAAGAGGCACCGCCGGACAATACATTGGCAGCAGAACAGATTTTGAACGAGCTGGATAAGCTGCAATAAAACCAGATTTTTAACGACATAGGGCGGATATAGCTTCACGGATGCATACCCGCCCTTGTAATTTAAAGTTGAAAACGACTATAGTCGTACCGTATAATATCATAAATGCGGGTGTAGCTCAGCGGTAGAGCGTCAGCTTCCCAAGCTGAGGGTCGCGGGTTCAATTCCCGTCACCCGCTTGTCTTTAAAATTCAATGCGAAGATGCTTCTGACGTGTTTGACAATCCGACATGTACAGGCGAGCGTTGCTATTTCAAGTTAGAAACAATAAGAGGAAAACCATGGCAAAAAGCAATCGGTTGAGTAAAGAGGAAATTAAAGAAGATAAGTTTGTTGATTTCGTGCTGCAAACGTACGAATTCATAAAAGACAATCTCAGAATCATCCTAATCGTTTGCGGCATCGTTGTGGTTGCTGTAGCGAGTTATGCAGCGTACCATCAAAATCGTGAGAATCGTCGAGCAGAAGCTGCCTTTGCCCTGAACAAAGCGAACGAAGCGTATCAAACGGCTGAAGCGACCCTTTTCGATACCGCGAAATTGCAAGAAAGTGAAGAAGCGATTAAGACTGCCCAGACCCAGCTTCAGGCAATTTTTCAGCAAAACCCGAATACCACTTTCGCTGACAATGCCCGGTATCAGCATGCGAAGACCCTCTATTACCAGGGCAATTACGTTGAAGCCCGTACACAATTCGAGCAAATTATTAACACACATCAACCTCAAAACCAGATTTATAGTCTCTATGCCCAGAAGGCAATAGGGAATTGCTATGAACAAGAGGGAGACTATGAAAAAGCTATCACGGCATATCAGGCAGCGAGATTCTCGCCTACTCCGAATCTCCCTCCTGAGATTCGCCAATTTGTGCTTGCCAATGCAACATTCCACCAAGCGCTCTGCTATGAGAAATTAGGGAATACGGAAATGGCGCAAGCTTCATATAAAGAAATTTTAGAGCAGTTCCGCACCACGCTCGCAGGTGGACTTGAGCAAAAAAGTGCGGAGATGCTTCAGGACGCTAAAAGAGTTGTCGATGCTATTAACGAACCCCTGGAATTGGGAACTGCGGAACAATTTGAAAGCGAAGGACGTTACTATGATGCTTTTGTGGCGTATACGGATGAGATTCGCACCTATAAAGTGAAACAAGACGTTCAGGGCGGGCTGGCCTCCGATTTGCGAAAGCAGATTCGCGATTTTGAAAAACATGCAACGACAATTATAAAAAACGTTGAGGCTGCTCGGCGTGCAGATGCTGCCGGCAGAACAAGCACAGCCCTCAATAATTATAATGCCGTAGTTGAATTTGCACATCTCGGGCTCAGTCGTCACCTTTATGAGAATTCTCTGCTTAACCACAATAGACTCACAACCGCCACAACCGGCAAAAGCGAGTAGACACGATGAAATTTATCAAAAACCGTCACCTTTTCGTTGCGATGTTCTGTTTGATCCTCGGCCAGTGTTGGATGGTCCTGTTTGTGCAAGCGCAGCCGATTGGACATCTTACGTATGCTGTCAATGGCTTTGACGAAAATCAGGGGCGTTTTGACTGGAACCTTTACACCACAGCACTGCGCGGTACAAAAGATTTTAGAGCAGTTCCGTTGAATCATAAAGGGATGTACCCATCCTGGGGCATGGATGGGGAAGTGCTCTATTTTGTCCAATGGGATGCCGGACATGCGGATATTTATTCAATTAGACCGGATAACCCCAAAAATAAAACACGAGTTACCCAAATTTCTGGTACCTACCGATTCCTCGCCGTTTCACCTAACGGCCGGCAAATTGCTTTCAGTGGCTGGACAATAGAGCAGGTGCCTCAAGAAAATCAGATCTGGTTGCTAGATATTGCCAGTGGGGAGATGGAGCCTGTGACAGAGGTTCCGCATTTCGGATGGCCCTATTCCTTCTGGGGGATTTCTTGGTCGCCCACCGGCAAAAAACTGGTGTTCTCTCTTTCGAGACCCGGTTGGCTTGAACAACTCTATCTCTTAGATATTGAAACAAAAGAGGTAGAAATTCTGACCGAATTTAACAAGGACTTTTATCCGGTATGGGGACCTGATGGAAAACGCATCCTCTTTCTGAGATGGAACAGAGAATTCGACACGTTCTACACCGTTGATGTTGAAACGAAAGCCCTGGAACCGCTCTTTGATGTGGATAAAGCAACAGGCTATTGGAGCGACTGGTCTCCGGATGGGCAGTACATAGTCTATTCAAGATGGGGAACGATATACATATTTGATATGGCAACAGATGAAACAGAGGAGCTCGTGGAGGTGGACGGTAGTATATTTGTGATAGCGTGGCTGCGAGAAGGTATCTTACCTGTAAAGCCGCGTGAAAAATTAGTGACGATGTGGAGTCAAATCAAAGCCACAAGCTTGCAGCGTTAATCTCATGACAGAAAAGAGGCAGGCCATGTTCCCTGGCGTTGAAAACGTTTTGGAGTACGATAAAATTAAGCGGTTGTTGAAGAAGTATACCGCTTCTCAGTTAGGCGCAGCGTGCGTGGATGCACTCGCCCCGTCTGACGAGTTGGACACTGTACGAAAATTGTTGAAACTCTGCAGTGAGACAAAAACCTTCCATCAACTCTACAACGGAATCCCTCTCAAAGGTTTAAAAGACATCCGCGGTTCACTAACACATGCGGCTAAGTCTGGTTCAATATTAGACGTTGACGAGCTGCTGGATGTTGCGAAAATTGCGCAGATTCCGACAGATATCCACAAAGCATTTTCAAAATGTAATCAATCCGAATTTCCGCATCTATTTTCTATTGTCGGTGCACTACCAAGGTTTCCTGAACTAGCAAAAACAATTTTGGATTGCATCGGTCTGGATGGTGTGTTGCTTGACCTGGCGAGTCCGGAATTGCGTGCTATCCGCCGAAAGTTGTCACGCCTCCGCGAAAATATCCATCAAAAGTTAGAGACAACGCTCCGCTCCGCCGAATACCAAAAATCAATTCAAGAATCGGTCATCACTTCCCGAAACAATCGCTATGTTCTGCCCATTAAACAAGAGGCACGCTCGTCATTTCCAGGCGTGGTGCAAGGACAATCAACAAGCGGTGCGACATTCTTTATTGAACCGCTTGCGATCGTTGAAATGAATAATGCACTTCATGAAACAGTCGAGGCGGAACATCGTGAAATTAGACGTATCCTACTCTCCTTGACAGATGAGGTACGCGTACACCTACACGAATTGGAGCTCGCGCTAATGCTATTAGCGGAGCTGGATTTTTTAACCGCCAAGGCCCGTTTGAGTCTGGCCTTGGACGGTGTTGAACCGAGGTTAAATACCCGTGGGGTAGTGGAGCTGTTTGCAGCACGTCATCCGATACTGGAATACCATCTGCGTGAAACTGTTGCGCGTGCGGATAACAAAACCGATGCCAACGTCCCGGAACGAATTGTTCCTACAGATGTTCACATCGGAAAATCGTTTAAAACCCTCGTGATTACAGGTCCGAATACTGGTGGCAAAACCGTCGTGCTCAAAACAGTCGGGCTATTAGCGCTGATGGCACAATCCGGATTGCATATTCCGGCGGCGGCGGGGAGCCAGCTGGCTATTTTTAAGCAAATTTTCGCTGACATTGGGGATGAACAAGGAATAGAACAGAATCTAAGCACTTTTTCTTCACACATCACCAAAATCGCTGAGATGTTAAAGCGGTTGCCTGATGATAAGGGGTGCCACTCGCTCGTCCTATTGGATGAAATCGGTGCTGGCACAGATCCGAGTGAGGGCACCGCCCTGAGCATGGCACTTCTTGATTGGCTATCGAAAAAACGTGTGAAGACTATCGTCACAACGCATTATGGTGCGCTTAAGGCGTATGCACATACGCAAGCGGACATGGAAAACGCCTCCATGGAATTTGATTCGACGACGCTCCGTCCGACGTATCGCTTACAAGTAGGTGTTCCGGGTAGTAGCAATGCGATAAAAATAGCGGAACAATTGGGAATTCCGGGCGAGGTGCTAAAAGCAGCACAAAAGCACCTAGGCAATAATAGGGTTGCTGTTGAAGATCTGCTGGTGGAATTACAAAAGACAGAACGTGAGTTAGAAACAGAGCGTTTGAACCTTCAGGATAAGATTCGCGTGGCTGAGGCTGCTGCGCAGAAGCACAAAACAGTTGTTCAAAACTTGGAAACCGAACGCCGTTCGTTAATACAGAGGGCGGAAAACGAGGCACTTGAGACAGTTTCTGATGCACGTCGCACTGTAGAAACACTCATCGCCGATATCCGCAGAGAAAAAGCCTCGAAAGCGAGCATCCAATCTGCCTTTTCCAAAATTGGAGCCGCTAAAAAGCAGCTAAGACCTAAAAAATCGCCGAAGAAACCGCAGAATCTGGTTCAGCCGAAAGTCGCAGTCGGTGACAAAGTGCGTGTCAAAAAACTGAATCGGTTTGGCGAAGTTAACGCCATTGGCCAACACAGCAAGGCTCCACTTCAAATCAGCGTCGGGAATATGCAAATGCAAATCGGCTATGAGGACATTGACTACATTGAGCCGAAAAAAGGGCACGCCAACCTTTCAACGTCCGTTTTAGATATCCAATATAGCAAAGCCGATACAATCCAAACCGAGCTCAATGTGCGTGGCATGGTTGTAACGGAAGCGTGGGCTGCTACAGATAAATACCTTGATGATGCCTATCTTTCGGGCTTACCAAGCGTGCGCATTCTGCATGGCAAAGGCACCGGCGCGTTGCGAAAGGCGATTCATCAGGAATTGGCGGAGCATCCACACGTCACGAAATACCAACTCGCACCACACAGTCAAGGCGGCGAGGGTGTTACAATTGTCACGTTCAAAGAGTAGTTTCACTTTTTTCTACGGTGTGCTCAGTGGATTTTCCGATAATTCTACAATGGTGTTAATTTACTGAGAAAATACAGTCCATTATTCCCGACAGGTACCCAGGTGAGGGAAAAGAGCGTGAACCTAACTCGGACAAAAAACCAAATTCCGCGCGAAATCATTGAGGAAATTCAGCACGGGAGCGATATTGTTGAAGTGATTTCCGAATGCGGTATCCCGCTGCGCCCCGCCGGCCGTAATTACAAAGGGCTCTGTCCGTTCCACGATGAAAAGACACCGTCCTTTACTGTGTCTGTGGATAAGCAGATTTTTTATTGCTTCGGTTGCCAAACCGGTGGCAATGTTATCTCTTTTGTCCAAAAGCATGAGGGTAAAACCTTTGTTGAGAGCGTGGAGTGGTTAGCAGGGCGGTTGAATATTTCGCTGCCGAATCAGGATGTGCGTGACAGTGCGAACCGCAAAAGGGTTACGTCACTTGAAGAGCTCAATAAGTTCGCGATAGCATACTATCACCGCCAGCTTCTCACAGAAAGCGTAAGCGGACATGCACGCCAGTATCTGCATCATCGCGGGGTCCAGCCGAAAACGGTGCGGTTGTTTCAACTCGGATATGCCAAGTCGATGCACCGTGACTTCGTAAAAGCCGCAACAGACACAGGCTTTACTATCCAGCAATTAGTTGATGCAGGGCTAATTAAGGATGATGCCCACGGTCCCCAAGACCGGTTTTGGAATCGACTCCTTTTTCCTATTCATAATGAACGTGGTGTACCCGTCGGTTTCGGTGCCCGTGCACTCACTGAAGAGCAGCAGCCAAAATACTTGAATTCGCCTGAGACAATTCTGTATAATAAAAGCAATGTTCTTTATAATCTGGACAAAGCACGGCAAGCCATCTATAAAAAACAGGCTGCGCTTCTGGTTGAAGGGTATATGGATGCGTTGATGCTCTACCAACATGGCGTTGAGAACGTCGTAGCCTCTTCAGGTACCGCACTCAGTGAAAACCAGGCAAATTTGCTAAAAAGGTTCACATCCGAGGCTATCATAGTTTATGACGGGGATGCTTCTGGTTTCCAAGCAGCACAGCGCGGTTTACAGCGTTTATTGGGGGCCGGCTTACAAGTTCGCATAGCACTACTGCCAGAAAAAGAAGATCCGGATTCCTTTGTGCGGAAGCACGGCAATCATGCATTTACACAACTCCTAGACAAAGCGGTGAACCTGATTGAATTTCAGATTCAAACCGCTATCCAACAGCGGAACATTCAACAAATTGATGTGAAAATGCAAATTGTCAAAGAAATTAGTACCATATTGCTGAATCTTCAAAACCGTGTAGAACGACGTGAGTACATTAAATATGCAGTGCGCGAGCTGGATGTTGATGCAGCGCTACTTTGGCACGAGCTGCGTGAGTTAGGACTCAAAGAAGCCCCTGCCCCCTATCGCACTAAAGCGAAGCAACCCAAGGAAAAATTATCAACGAGACAGCAAATTGAGGCACAACTGATTGAAGTACTCATCCAAAACCCGGAGCTGCTGCCAGAGATTAAATCGCAATTTCACTATAACGATTTGACAGAACCACACTTCGCACAAATTGCGCAATTGCTGTGGCAGAGAAGTACGGAAAACGAAACATTTGATATTCAAAACCTCCTCAACGAGTGTCCTGCTGAAGAGTTAAGAGCGCTAATTTCAAACGTACTCGTCTCCAAAACGCCGCCGCCTAACCCACGGGCAAGAGCAGAAGGATGCCTCAAAAAACTAAGACATTTTCTCTTAAAAGATATTGAACAGCGTGTCCGTTCAAACGCACTTGCTGAGGGGGCAGATGAACTTGAAACGCTTAAGGAACTTGTTGAACTCTCTAATCAGAGACGTGCCTTGACAGAGCAACCGCTTCATAAATCAGAGTTGTAAAAAATTTAAATTACCCAATCAGAACGTAATTAAATTTTTTAATTTTCAGAAAAAGGAGTTAATTGACGATGGATTTCAGAGACCACCTTCCTCTCGAGTTTCTTGAAACCGACGGTACGGATGAAATGGAATATGAGGAGGACATAGATCTGTCCCTACAGTATCCCAGTTATACCGACGACCCGGTAAAAGTGTATATGCGCGAAATGGGTAAATTTCCGTTGCTCGATAAAACACAGGAGGTCGAACTGGCTAAAAAGATTGAGGTTGGCTACCGGACTGCCCAGAAAGCCACCTTCGGCACACGTATCGCTATTACTGAGATTCGGAAACTCCTTTATAAAATCTCGACCGTCAAAAAGCGCGCATCAGATATTATAGATATGTCGGTCTCGAGTACCTCGACGCAGAACAAGGAGCGGAAGCTGCGTGACCAGGTTAAGAAAGCGTTAAACACGATAGAAAAACTAGAGGCTGAACGGATTACGAAACTGCTTACGGCTCCTGCTGGCAAGGGTACAGGTTCTTCTAAAACATCGAAAATCAAGTGGAATGGATCCAAGAAGTTAATCACGACAATAGAGAAGCTGAAAATAGATCGCGAAGAGATTAGCAAAATCTCCGATATTGTTAAACAGGCTGAGCACAAGATTAGCCATTGGGAACAGGAAATCTGCCGCCTTATGCGGTTGCATGAGATACCGGAGACGATGCTTGCACAGCCGCCGCCTGCAGATTTTCACTTCAAAACGGAGAAAGCCAAACACGCTTATATAGAGGCGATTCGTCTCCGACGCTATATTCAGCAACACATGAAGGAAATCGGTGTCTCACGCAGCGAGCTCAAACGTCTGACGCAGCAGATTGATAAGGGGGAGACGGACGCGCAAGATGCGAAAATGGCGATAGTTGAATCGAATCTCCGGCTTGTTGTCAGTATCGCAAAAAAATATAGGCACCGCGCCTCCGGCCTTGAATTCCTTGACTTGATTCAAGAAGGTAACATCGGTTTGATGCGTGCCGTGGACAAATTTGACTACCAACGCGGCTATAAGTTTAGCACTTATGCAACTTGGTGGATTCGACAAGGTATCACACGGGCTATTGCAGACCAAGGGCGTACTATCCGACTGCCTGTCCATATGCACGAACGAATTAACAAAATCCGACGAGTCCAACGTTCACTCATACAAGAATTAGGGTGTGAACCAACTATTGAGCAGATCGCCGCGGATATCGACATTCCACTCAGTAAAGTCAATGAAGCACTCGGTGTGGCTCCCGAGGCAGTCTCTTTAGAGGCACCGATCGGGGAGGACGATGACAATTCACTAGGCGAATTCATTGAGGATACAACGCTCAATTCACCGGTCCGAGACACCGAATTGAGCATGCTTAAAGAACAGATCCAAGAAGTGCTTTCTGACTTGACCGACCGTGAGCGGACGGTCATCGTTCTACGTTTCGGCATTGAAGGTGGCTATCCGAAAACGCTTGAAGAAGTCGGCCGTATGTTTAATGTTACGCGCGAACGCATCCGGCAAATAGAAGCGAAAGCACTCCGCAAACTACGCCATCCGAGACGTAGCAGGAAATTGCGGGACTTTATTAATTAACTAATATACCTCCTTTCATAAATGCTTATATAACGGAATACCCGTGATTTGGATTGATAAAAATTTGCTTTTTCCTTAAAAATAGCGTATAATTCTGCATAGTAAACGATAAGGGCCCATAGCTCAGTGGTCAGAGCCGCCGGCTCATAACCGGCTGGTCCTAGGTTCGAGTCCTAGTGGGCCCATCTCTTTAAGGGTAAATCGCGCAATAAGCTCACGTGAGATGTGACAAGGATTCCCTAAAAACAGTCCTGACTACTTAAATGCATGAAAAAATGGGGCGTTAGCTCAGGGGTACGAGCGCTACCTTCACACGGTAGAAGTCACTGGTTCAAATCCAGTACGCCCCATCATTTTAACCAAGTTAACCAAGTTAACCAAGGTGCCAGCCGTGAAATTCTAAAAATTATTATGACAGCCTCTGCTGCTACCGTGGTATAAGAATTTATCAGGAGAAAGAGATGGCTCAGGAAGCAGGACTGACACCGGCGTGTTCTAGGAGATCTGCCATATCAGCCGAATTTGTGCAGGCAGGTATCCGTGCAATTGATTGCGATATTCACAACGAAGTGCCCTCGTTACAAACGCTCTTTCGGTATATGTCTGATTTCTGGTGCGACTACTGTAGTAATTCTGGATTCCGGGGGCCCGATGCAAACGATTATCCACGTGGTGCACCAATAACAACACATCCGGATGCGACACCGCCCTGGGAAATCGATTTGCCCCATATCCGTGAACGTTTACTTGACGGCTGGAATCTTGAGTACGGTATCCTGAATTGCGCGTATCGAGTCCAGAGCGTCCATAACCCGGATCTGGCGGCGGCGATTGCTCAAGCGATAAACGATTGGCAAATAGAGTCATGGTTAGACCCGGAGCCGAGGCTCCGGGCATCCGTTGTTATCCCGAGCCAGATTCCGGACCTCGCTGCGAGGGAAATTGAACGGGTAGGCGAACATCCGGGGTTTGTGCAAGTGATAATGCCGGTTCGTTCACGGACCCCGTACGGCAACCGCCTGTACCACCCAATTTATGAAGCCGCTGTCCGGCATCAGCTTGCGGTCGGTATTCATTACGGGGGTGCCCCCGGCAACCAGCCCTCACCGACAGGATGGCCCTCAACTTATCTGGAAGAATATGCCGGAATGACGCAGGTATTCCAAGCACAAGTTATCAGTCTCGTCGCAGAGGGAATTTTCGACCAGTTTCCGGAGCTCCGTGTTGTCATGATTGAAAGCGGTTTTACGTGGCTGCCAGCTGTGATGTGGCGTATTGATAAAGAATGGCGTGGACTCCGAAACAACACCCCATGGCTTAGGCGCCCGCCTTCGCACTATATGCGCGAACATATTCGGTTTACTTTACAACCTATTGATTCACCACCCAATCCGAAACAACTCCTGCAGATAATTGGGCAGCTGGAATCCGAAGAGATGCTGATGTTTTCAACAGATTATCCGCATTGGCAGTTTGATACACCGAATGATGCACTCCCCTCAGAATTGCCCGGGCAGCTCGCCCGTAAAATTCTGAGTGAAAATGCACGCGCGTTCTACCAACTCTGAATCGGAGGCAAAATAGTATGGAAAACACTTCAAACTTAGAACGCACCCTGAATTCTGACAAGCAAGTATTGAAACATGAGAGTTCTATCATCGATTGCGACATCCACAATTCTGTGCCACCTGGCGGATTGTCGCCGTATCTATCGAAGAAATGGCAAGAGCATCACGCGCAATTTGGACTCCGCGGCCGTATTGGCGGTTACTATCCCCGCGCACTCTTAAACGCCGCACGACACGACGCATGGCCGCCCTCCGGACTTTCACCCGGGGCTGACTTGGAGTTCATGCAGGAACAACTGCTAGATGCCTGGCAGATTGAATACGGCGTGCTTAATCCTTTAATACCTGTCGGCGAACAGTTGAACTTAGCATACGGGGCTGCGCTCGCACAGGCAGTTAACGAATGGCAAATTGCCTCCTGGGTCGAGCCGGAGCAGCGTTTGCGTGCCTCTATTGTTGTTACGTATGAAGATGGGGAATTAGCAGCCGAAGAAATCCATCGCTGCGGGCCACATCCGGGGTTCGTCCAAATTTTGCTCATTGCGCGTACGAAAGACCCGCTCGGAAACCGAAAATATTGGAAAATCTACGAGGCGGCGGTTGAGTACGACCTCCCCATAGGTATACACTTTGGGGGCATCGCTGGACCGATCACGGGTACAGGCTGGCCGTCATATTACATTGAGGACCACGGTGGAATGCCGCAAGCCTTTCACACGCAGGTCAGCAGTTATGTATGCGAAGGCGTTTTTGACCGGTTCCCAACGCTCAAAATTGTACTGATTGAGGGTGGATTCGCTTGGCTCCCGCCTCTAATGTGGCGACTTGACGCAACGTGGACGAAACTCCAAAGCGAGATCCCAGAACTCCGCCGTAAACCATCCGAATACATCCGAGACCACTTCTGGCTCAGCACACAACCCATGGAAGAACCACCGAAACGCGAGTATTTTGAACAGTTGCTCGAACAGATGGACATGAATGATAAACTCATGTTCGCGACAGATTATCCTCATTGGGATTTCGACGCACCTGACCGGGCACTGCCGAATTTCCTAAAACCGGAATTGCGACGGCGGATTCTAGCGGATAATGCCCGCACACTCTATCAATTTGAGAAAAATTAAGAACATAAGAGATTTTCAACGCAGTGCTATTGCCTCAGAAACTAGACGATGCTGAAACAGACAAAAAAAATGGCTAAGTACGTAGTTGCAACTCCAGACGAAATCCCGCCCGGTGAACGTAAAATTGTTGATATCGGGGGGCGTTCCATCGGCATTTTTAATATTGACGGCGAATACTTCGCCATCCGGAACAGCTGTCCACACCAAGGTGGCCCGCTGTGTAAGGGGCACGTCACCGGCTTCTTAGAATCCCCTGCACCCGGAACCTATAACTATATCCGCAAGGGCGAATTTCTACGCTGCCCGTGGCACAATTGGGAATTTGACATCAAAACCGGACAGTCGTGGTGGAACCCCACACAGCGACGCGTCCGAAAATACGATGTCCATGTAGAGAGCGGAGAACAGATTGAGGCTGCCACGTCCGAACCAGAAAAAGGACCTTACCGGGCAGATACGTTTCCTGTCACCGTTGAACAGCAGTACCTCGTCATTGAAATTGGGTAATCTCAAGCGTTTTTTGTCGTATAATTCATGTTAATCGGAATCAGGACGAGAATCTTCCGAAGGTGACGAAAAAAAAGTGCGAAAATGGCTTGACTATTAATCCGAATTTGTGCTAAAATCGGTAATAACAGTGGAAAACTTGCTTTCTCTCAATTTTTTTTGCAAAAAAAGGTTGACAATTTTGTAATTTTGTCGTATAATTCATGTTAAAAGGTTGACAACTTTGTAATTTTGTCGTATAATTCATGTTAATCGGAATCAGGACGAGAATCTTCCGAAGGTGACGACCATGAAAATCACGCACGCAGAGCTGCACATCAACAGAGCGATCGGTTTCTCCGTGATACAACGCGGCGGCACCCCAAACGGGGCTGCGTCCTGCTTCGCTGCTAAGGCAGCGTCGCGATATGGTGATTACGGCTACTTCACATCTGTTCACTATACTCCGATTACCCCCCCCCTTCAAATTTTCTATTTTGTAACAAATCGTTAAATATAGAACTTGACAGTGTCGGCACTTACTGTCGGCCTGTCTCTGTTGTGCCTGCACGTGCTCTCTCTCGTATGATGGGGCTCGCTGTGGGCTCTTTCTGTTGTCATGACTGTAATATGCGGACTCAATTTGATCTACTCAGAGATCAAATTGGATATTGTCCGCTGCATGTTTTCCTGCCAACGCCACGGTTGCAACTGTTTCCATCGTTACCGTTTGATGAAAAATACGACAGCACCCGCACGTTGGCAGCTGTTTTTAACTGGAGTCGGCGTAATCTCTTTAACATATGCAGAGGATTATGCTGAAATATTCTGTCTGATTCTGAATTAGACAGTAGGCTAGTGACAAACTAAAAGGAGTTTACCATGCTAACTTGCAGATTAGTCCGAATCGTATGCCATAAGCAAGAGGATTGGACCGGCGACGATTCTCCGTACATCAAGATTAACGGCGAGATCGTCTGGGGTCCGAAAGATATGGATGCCGGACAAACACGCGAAATTCACCGTGGTTACCAATTCCTTCACCGGGCTAAGGTAGTCCTATATGAGGACGATGCCTGGGATGAGGATGATTTCCTTGGTGAACACGTTCTTACACGAGCAGATGTAGGCACAGGGCTCCAGGAGTTGGCGTTCAGAGAAGATGACGCTAATTATTCAATATGGGTAGAGGTGCTCTCTAATCGGTAAAAACGTCTCCATTCTCCGTTGCGGTGGGTGTGCCGAAGAGATTGGCAAATGCCCACCGCAACTAACATCTCTGAAGTATACGTGGGCGGGGGGACACACTCTCTCGCCTCTACACAAAGTAGGGAACCCATGCCGTGGGTTCCCGCATCAAAAAGGAGGATTCCGATGAAAAAAACAGTGATTTTAACAATCCTGACGTTACTGGGCGTGACAACGCTACTATTAGCCACTTCATCAGACAATCATCCGTCGCAATTGCGGATTACAGAGCCAGAGCCAATAACGCTTACAGAACCAGAGCCAATAACGATCCAGCGAATTCTCATAAACGGGTTGCGGCTTGATGGCCCGGGAATAGTGAAGTACCCTACTAATCAGCTGCCTGACACTGAAGATTTCGCGTGTTACGACGACAACACGTTCATCTTACTGGAGCAATACAAGCAAACCTGCGGTATCACCTGCGCAGAGATGCTTTTGCACTACTACGGCAAGAATGTCAGCGCGGATCAGATCTGGGATAAGGGCGGCATTTATAGCGTGGATACCGGTGCGTGGCCTAACGAGTTAGTGGCTGCCTTGAGCAGACTCGGAGTGGATGTAATCTTGGAGAAGAGGCCGGATAATTGGTGGAAAGCGCTTCACGGTTTATTCTACCAAGTAGAGCAGAACCGCCCGCCGATCGTCTTGCTCCGTTACGGAAACGTGTACCACTATTCGGTCGTCGTCGGGTTTGATACCACTGGTGTAACTGATAAAGTAAAAGGAATCCGCAATGTTATACTCGCCGATCCGCACAACGTTTACCGAATCATGCAGCTGAATACGTTCCTAAAAGTCTGGTCTTTAAAGACTTCCGAGATAGAACTACCGGGAGGCGGCTTTAAGGGGATGGTGAACAAAGGTTTGGTAATCGCTGTGAACACGAAGGATTATAGGTACGTGAGCATCAATCCGAGGATGCAACCGCAGGAACATTTCCCCCCGAATTGGTCACAACTGAAAGCCGATATGATTATCGGAGAAAAGAAGGCCAACTGGACCCTTGGTTTTTTCTCTAGTGGAAAGCGTCACTGGGAGCGGACGTACAGATTCAAGCATCCCTTTAAGTCTTACAGCGTCTCGGCAATAGATCCGTTGCTATGGGAGGTACCATCCTCGTGGGGTACAAGTGGCTATATGCAAGGGCATGAGGCCAAGTGGGGGGATGACGGTGCACACAAGCTGAGAATCTGGGGTCGCATTGAGCACGGGAAGGTAACACGTGGGCATTTGTGGGTCATGGTCCGCACCTACCGGAACCGTAAGAAGGAAACCTTCCCCGCAGGCATGGCACTCATCCCCGCAGGCACCTTCCAGATGGGCAGCGAGGATGCTGATGCCCGGGATAACGAGCAGCCTGTGCATACGGTGCATGTGGACGCGTTCTATATGGATACGCACGAAGTGACGAACGCCGAGTATAAAACTTTTGTGCTGGCGAACCCCGAGTGGCAGAAGGGGCGGATTCCGGATGCCTTCCACAGCGGTAAGTACCTAAACCGTTGGGAAGGTAATAACTATCCTTCGGGTAAGGCAGACCATCCTGTGGCGAATGTGTCGTGGTATGCGGCGATGGCGTATGCCGCGTGGGCGGGTAAGCGTCTTCCAACGGAGGCGGAGTGGGAGAAAGCGGCACGGGGTGGGAAGTCAGGGTTAAAGTATCCGTGGGGAGACAGGATAACGGAGAAAGATGCGAACTACGATAGGAATGTAGACGATACAACGGCTGTGGGGAGTTATGCGGCGAACGGATATGGGCTATATGATATGGCCGGGAACGTTGAAGAGTGGTGTCTTGACGCTTATGATTCGGATTTCTATTCTGCGTCTCCGTCTAGTAATCCGCTGAGTGGTGTGTCTGGCAATACGCTCGCGAATCTGGATGAGATTGTAGATAACTATACAGGTGTTAAGTCTCCTCGCGTGTTGCGCGGCGGTAGCTGGGGCCATAATAATTCACATTACCTGCGCGCTGCGGATCGCGACTGGACTCCACCGACGACCACGAGCCTCGTCGACGGGTTCCGGTGTGCGAGGGCTGTCACGCCTTAAATCTTTACCCCTTTACCCCTTCCGAGCTGCACGCAGCTCGGGTCGATGCGATTTTGTGTTGATTTTGAGATGTGTTATGTGTTCCCTGTTGCGACAAGCGTGGGGAGATTGTCCGAACAAGCGCCGGTCCAACAGGGAAAATCAGATCTATTTTATATAAACAGTATGGACAATGCCGTGGATGCTCTTGAAGAGATTCCGGCATCCGTTAGCCGCGAGCGTTTCGCGGCATGTGGAGGTATCTAATGTGTAATAAAAAAGTGTCAATGATGTTTGCAATATTGGTGTGTATGGTTTTGGGGTTAGGTGGTGTTGGCGAAGTGTCGGGACGACGGGCCCCCGAAGGTATGGTGCTCATCCCCGCTGGCGACTTCCAGATGGGCAGCGACGATGCTGAAGCCGATGGTGACGAGCAGCCTGTGCGGACGGTGTATGTTGACGCGTTCTACATGGACACGCACGAAGTGACGAACGCTGAATATAAAACTTTTGTGCTTGCGAATCCCGAGTGGCAAAAGACGCGGATTCCGGATGCCTTCCATGATGGTGGTTACCTATGGGATTGGAGCGGTAATAACTATCCAGCGGGTAAGGGAGACCATCCTGTGAGGTATGTGTCGTGGTATGGTGCGATGGCATATTCCGCGTGGGCAGGTAAGCGTCTTCCAACGGAGGCGGAGTGGGAGAAAGCAGCACGCGGGGGGTTAGTTGGTAAGAAATACCCGTGGGGAGACACGCTAACGCCGAACGATGCGAACTACGATACTGGCGGTACAACGGCTGTGGGGAGTTATGCGGCGAACGGGTATGGGCTATATGACATGGCCGGCAACGTCTGGGAGTGGTGTCTGGATGCGTATGATGCGGATTTCTATTTTCATTCGCCGTCTCGGAATCCGCTGAGTGACGTGAACACCATATCGAATCTGGATGAGATTGTAGATAACTATACAGGTGTTAAGTCGTCTCGCGTGTTGCGCGGCGGGAGTTGGTACGGTACTACTACGCGGACCCTGCGTGTCGCCTATCGCGCCGGGTCTCCCCCGACGTACTCGGGCAACATCGGGTTCCGGTGTGCGAGGGCTGTAACTCCTTAAATCTTTACCCCTTTACTCCTTCCGATCTGCGTGCAGCTCGGGTCGATGCGATTTGTGTTGATTTTGAGATGTGTTATGTGTTCCCTGTTGCGACAAGCGTGGGGAGATTGTCCGAACAAGCGCCGGTCCAACAGGGAAAATCTTATCTATTTTATATAAACAGTATAGACAATGCCGGGGATGCTCTTGAAGAGATTCCGGCATCCGTTAGCCGCGAGCGTTTCGCGGCATGTGGAGGTATCTAATGTGTGATAAAAAAGAGTCAAAGGTTTGGAGGGCAGTAATGTCCCCTAAAAGTGTTTCAACAGTTTTGAGGTATATCCTGTCCGCTAAAAAAGTATCAAAGGTTTGGAGGGCTGTAATGACTAATAGAAACGTGTCAGTGATGTTAGCCATATTGGTGTGTATGGTTTTGAGTTTAGGGGGTGTTGGCGAAGTGTCGGAACAATCGGCACCCGAAGGCATGGTGCTGATTCCTGCCGGTGAATTCCAGATGGGCAGCAACGATGCCGAGGCCGATGTTGACGAGCAGCCTGTGCATACGGTGCATGTGGACGCGTTCTACATGGATACGCACGAGGTGACGAACGCCGAGTATAAAACTTTTGTGCTTGCGAATCCCGAGTGGCAGGAGGGGCGGGTTCCGGATGCCCTCCATGATGGTTCCTACCTAAGGCATTGGGAAGGTAATAACTATCCAGTGGGTAAAGGGGACCATCCTGTGAGGTATGTGTCGTGGTATGGTGCGATGGCTTATGCTGCGTGGGCAGGGAAGCGTCTTCCAACGGAGGCGGAGTGGGAGAAAGCAGCACGTGGTGGGTTAGTTGGTAAGAAATACCCGTGGGGTGACACGATAACGTGGGGTGACACGATAACGGCGAACTACAATGATAATGTAGGCGGTACAACGGCTGTGGGGAGTTATGCTGCGAACGGATATGGGCTATATGATATGGCCGGCAACGTTTACGAGTGGTGTCTGGACGAGTATAATGCGGCATTTTATTCTGCGTCTCCGTCTAGTAATCCGCTGAGTGGAGTGTCTGGTAGTACGCTCGCGAATCTGGATGAGATTGTAGATGACTACACAAATGTTATCTCATCTCGCGTGTTGCGCGGCAGTGGCTGGGGCGATAAGGTTGCACGGGACCTGCGCGCCGCTGATCGCGGCTGGAATAGGCCGACGTCCACGGACCTCTACACCGGGTTCCGGTGTGCGAGGGATGTCACGCCTTAAATCTTTACCCTTTACCCCTTCCGAGCTGCGTGCAGCTCGGGGCGCTGCGATTTTTAACAGTTAGTAAAAAAGTAGACTGTAAATCCATCCTTATGCCTCCTTTTATTTTTCTTATTTATAGGATAGCATAAGGATGGAGTCCCTCACACGCAAAATCAACTCATTTCTTAGGAGAGTTTACATGAGATACATCTATAACCCCTTCCTAAAAAGAATCCCGTACTTCACAATTGCGATAGGCTTATTGGCATCCATCTTCTGCTTTTGCACAGGGTGCATGAACCTCAGCACCGTCGGGCGAGCTGGGAATTTACTCATTGAAGAATTAAGCGATGTAAACATCTTCACTGACGCAGAAGAGCGCCAATTGGGGCAGGCGTTCGTCGCACAGCATGAACAGAAAATTACGCTTTACACAGACCCTGTTGTCACGGACTATATTAACACGCTAGGACAGTCGCTCGTGCGTTACAGCAAACGCAGCAATATCCAGTATACGTTTAAAGTCGTAGACACGAAAGGTGTGAATGCCTATGCGGTGCCGGGCGGCTTCATTTACGTCCACCTCGATCTTATCCGGGCGGCGAAAACGGAATCGGAGTTAGCTGCAGTGATCGGTCATGAAATCGGGCATATTGTCGGAAGGCATTCCATGAAACGCCTCACCCAAGTCTACGGTATTGAAATCTTAAAACAGGTAATTTTAGATGAGGACTCAGGCCATGTCAAAAAACTAATCACGGAAATCTTCGCGGCAGGACTGCTCTTTCGATACAGTCGTGATCATGAACGGGAATCTGATGCTTACGGAGTCCAGAATGTTTACGATGCCTGCATAGCTCCCGAAGGGGCCGTGGCGTTCTTTGAAACCTTACGTGCGATGCGTGGAAGGGAACCCTCTGCACTAGAAAAGTTTCTATCGACACACCCAGTGCCGCATGAACGCGTCAGGAATGTGCGTAACCAGATTGCCGGATTGCCGCCGAAATCCGGGTTGCGGACCGATTCCTCGCGTTTCCGTCAAATCAAAACGCGCATTCGATGACGCGTTAAATTAGCGCAACTTCTGAGCCTAAAAACGCGAAAATTGTTTGATTCCGATGCAAATTTATGATAGACTAAAAAATAAGCACTCACAGTTCACGTAGCTACAGCACAGTGCATGCCGATAATTTGGGGAAAACCAGACAAAAGGCTAAGGAGGTTTAACAGTGAAAACAGACCTAAAGAAATTAGCACCTTATTCTCCCATTATTGCAATAATCGGAGTCATCATCGCTATCTCCGTGGGCTTCTTTGGATTGGATTATACGAAGGTTGGCTCGCTTGTTTCTAAGCGGCCAGCCGGTCCGCCTGAACGAGATACTTTTCCGCCTGAACGAGATACTTTTTCTTGGAACTTGGAGAGTAGAAGGGCCGTTGAAAGCGAGGGAGGCACAGTTCAGGCTCCCGGCACCGACAATTTTGTCAAAGGAGAAAGCGCATGTGGCACCGGTTTTGTCAGTAAAGAAAAAAGTGATGTCATCATAATTCCGTTGAAGAGCGAATGGAAGGACCCGCTCACCAATATAACTGCCGGCACCGTTGAATTGTGCGTAACCCCCTTACAGGATATCAACAAAAGAGAAGACAACCTTTCTTTTTTCAGAGCCCCACCGATTGACGGCACGTTGGTCTCTTTAAAGATTGTTAGTATTGAACGAAAAACGCCAGAACTGCGTCTGCGAGTTAAGAAAAACAGTGGTGAAAAGGGGAGCGTGAAGAGCACATCCATCCTTGATTGGAAATCCGGGGAACATCACCACATCATCGGAACATGGGGTGCAGCAGGACTGCATCTATACATAGATGGTGAGCACGTAGCAGGGAGGACTGACTTTAAAGGCGGGCCCGAAAATCTTCATGGAGAATTTGTGATTAACAATACCTGGCACGAGGATGAACCTTTTAAATCCCCAACGCATTGCATCGTCAGCAACGTTCGCATTTCTAACTATCAGTGGGGCGCAGCAGAAGTGAAAGCACGTTTTGAGGAACTCCATCCGACCGAATAAGTGCCTTGCGAGTCGCTTCGCGCACGCCCTAGTTTCCATCACTTTTTGTTGGGCACGCGCCTTATAACTGCCTATTCCCTTCTGATCTAATCAACCTTAGAATTCTGTCCATCCGCGATTCAGACAGTGACATATCACGATGCCCTCTTCGCTGAAAACGGCAGCCACATGAAAACTGTGGTGCCTTTACCGACTGTGCTTTCAATTTCTACATTCCCGCCATGCTCTTCAAGCACCCGTTTAACATTGGCCAATCCGAGTCCCGTGCCCTTTGTTTTCCTCGTAAAGAAAGGTTTAAACAGGTGTGCGAAATCTTCCTTCGGAATCCCGTCACCAGTATCCGAAACCTTGATGCCGACCTTATCCGAGGCGTTGACGGTAGATACAGTTAGCGTCCCACCTTGAGGCATCGCCTCTATAGCATTCAAAACCACATTCATAAACGCCTGTTTGAGTTTCTCGGCATCAAACGGAATTTCTTGCAATTCCGTTGCAAATTCGGCGACTAACTGAATTTGATGATGAGCGAGGTTCGCTTCCATTAATGCCAAGACGGCTTGCAATGCAGGGGCGAGGGGCTGTTGTACCAGATTGAGAGTGGTAGGACTTGCGAAATCCATCAATCCCTTAACAATGCCGTCGATACGCTCAATCTCCTCAAGGATATACCGTAAAGATTGTTGGCTGCGTTCTTCAGTTATATCGGTTTTGCGGAGGAGCATTTGTGCCAACATCCGCATTGAGGATAGCGGGTTTCGGATTTCGTGTGCGAAGGAAGCAGACATTTTCCCGGCCGTGGCGAGCCGCTCCGCTTGAACAAGTTTATCCCGCGATCGTTCAAGTTCTCGCGTCATCGCGTTAAATGCAATCGCCAGATCGCCAATTTCATCGTGAGTTTGCACATCGCAAGTTTTGTCTAATTCCCCCGTCGCAACCCGTTTTGTGAATTCAACGAGCCGATTGAGCGGCACCGTTAAATTTCTGCCAATGAAATGGCTGATTAATCCGACTGCTGCCATCACCAGCACAGCGATACCGAACATATACAACGTGAGGATCCGTTTTGCCTCCGCGATTTTTTCCATAGGTCGCAATAAGCAGTAGAGCCGCCCCTGAGGCAGTAATAGATAAAAGACTTTGTAAGGTCTTTCTCCGAGCGTTACGTCTTGTGTGACAGGGCTGCCATCAGGATTCTGTAGCCGTTGTTTCACCGCAGCAAGCCGCATTTTTTCAGCTAAATAACCCCAATCGTTCTCTTCATCAGAGAGCCCGGGCACCGTGCTGGCGTTAAGTGTATAATCTGACCCGAAAATCATCACCTCCGCGCTATAAGCCTGCTTAATTTTTTCAGTCCCTTCCTGAATATACCCTGTTTTGAGAATCACATCAAGCCACCCTTGGGTTTCACGCGTAAACTGCTCGCTGTACTTCCACGCGAAGAATTCAACCGTTATTAACGGGACGACAACCGTGACAACCGCGAAGAGCAGCAGAAATGGAAGCACAATTTTGGTTTGAATGCCATATCGTCGCATCAGAACGTCTCATCAGGTTTGTGGCCAGTATTCTCTTTCGAGAAATGTACCTTTTATGGTGAGTGTACCCGAATTTTGCGGCGATGTCAAGCGGTAAATGTTGAAGGAAAAGAACGGTTGCTGCGTCTCATATAACATGACTGTTGCGAACTGTCCATAGTAGACGGAACTGCGGAGCAAAAAGGGAACTGTGTTATCAAGTGATGGACCCGATATACATGGAAAAATTGGAACTTTTTAGACTGTAGGGTGTATAAACTTAACAGATTTCGCGAGTGAGATAAAAAAAATAATTTCGCCTACATGAGGTAAACAAGATGGCAGATGCTAATGTAAAAAATGCTGACGATGTTGTCACAGGGTGCGTGCAATTACATTATATTGAAAAATCTTCGACAGTTCTCAATTTTGACAATGAGCAGGAACTGATTGAACGGTTTCAAAATGGGGATACAGAGGCTTTTAATCCGCTGGTTCTTAAATATGAAAAAAAAGTGTATAACCTCATCTACCAACGTGTTCGCGACCGGGAGACAGCCAAAGACCTGTGTCAAGAGACCTTTCTGAAGGCGTTTCAGGCGTTGGCTAACTTCAAACGTGAATCGGCTTTTTACAGCTGGCTTTACCGCATTGCTGTGAATTGTAGCATTGACTTCTTACGCAAAAGTAAGCGAAGCCCGGCCTTTAGATTTGAAGAATTAACACTTAGCGCTGACGACGAACTGAGGATGGCAGAATCGCAGCCGTCGGCATCGCAGGCTATTGAGAATAAAGAATTAGGCAGCATCATCCGGAAGGCTGTTCGTCATCTGTCGCCCGGACAACAACGTGTTTTTAATCTGCGGTACTACAAAGAACTTCAAATTAAAGAGATTGCTGCGCTTTTGAACCGTTCGGAAGGCACCGTAAAAACGCACTTGCATCATGCACATCGGCGTCTCCGGGATATGCTTCTCCCGTATTTGCAAAATGAACCGCTTACCTGGAACGGTGAAACTTAAAGCATGTACGGAATTGCTGCAAGTTTATCCGGATATCGGCTATCAATTAAAGGTTAACACGGCATTTTAATTTGACAAACCCAATCAAATGTGTCTTCTTTGCTTGACGCTTTGATGATACGGGCTAGCATTTTAATTTGACAAACCCAATCAAATGTGGTATACTATATACAACTTACCAATCAGGAAAATACAAACAGGTGGGATGGCTGAGTGGACGAAGGCGGCGGTCTTGAAAACCGTTGTGGCGCAAGCCACCGTGGGTTCGAATCCTACTCCCACCGTTCCGTTGTGAAAGCAGTGCTTCCCATATTATTCTGTTTTTGCAAGTTGGAGAGGTGCAGGAGTGGTTGAACTGGACTGCCTGCTAAGCAGTTATGGCGCAAGCCATCGTGGGTTCGAATCCCACCCTCTCCGTGTTATTGCTATTGTTGGTAACAGTTTAGAACTCTAAACGCGCCTGTAGCTCAGTGGATTAGAGCATCTGACTACGGATCAGAAGGCCGGGGGTTCGAATCCTCTCAGGCGCTTTGATGCCCTCATAAGATAGAGGTACAAGGGCGAAGATTTGCAGAGCGATTCCTTCTGGATGGAGCAAGCACTCACATTAGCGCGACGTGCCGGTGAGAAAGGTGAAGTCCCCGTCGCAGCGCTCATTGTTAAGGATGGGGTACGGATTGCAGAATCACATAACCTCCGTGAGGCGTGCGGTAGCCCCATTGCGCACGCCGAATTGCTTGCGATTCAGGCGGCCGCCGGAAAAATCGGCAACTGGCGATTAACAGGGACGACCCTCTACGTGACATTGGAACCATGCCCAATGTGTGCTGGCGCGATAGTGTTAGCACGAATTCCGAAAGTTGTTTACGCCACAGCAGATCCAAAGTCTGGCGCTGCTGGTACGCTGTACAATATACTCCAAGATGAACGGCTCAACCATCGAGTAGAACTTGTCAGCGGTGTCCTCGCGGATAAGAGCAGTGCACTTTTGAAATCCTTTTTTGAAGAACGCCGACATTCCTCAAAGCGATTTAGGAGCTAACTTGCAAAATCGGCACAAAATAGTAACTTATAGACATCTGGAGAGATGCAGGAGTGGTTGAACTGGACAGTCTCGAAAACTGTTGTGACGCAAGTCACCGTGGGTTCGAATCCCACTCTCTCCGCTTTATTTGACTAACACCCTTAATATTTGTATTTTAGTATAGTAGGATTTAAGCGGCAATCAGCGTTGGAAGCGTGGCGTTGCATTGTGGGGCAGTAGCTCAGTTGGGAGAGCGCATCCCTCGCACGGATGAGGTCACGGGTTCAAATCCCGTCTGCTCCATACACATTTAGACAGTTCGATGAGATTGTTTCGTCTGACAAAAATTTGGAGAGATGCAGGAGTTGGTTGAACTGGCATGACTGGAAATCATGTGTGCTGTGATGCAGTACCGTGGGTTCGAATCCCACTCTCTCCGCTAGGGGTGAAAATTGCCCGTTCGCCCTATTGAAACAAACGTCTTGGCTATGCTAGGTGGGGAGGTAGCGGTGCCCTGTATCTGCAATCCGCTAAAGCAGAACGGAATTCCCAGTATGCGGCCTGTTTTTGTGGGGACTGTCCCACGCACGTGGCGTTGATGGCTGGGTCTTGAGCAACGAGAATTTATCAAACCCCGTCAGGTCTGGAAGGAAGCAGCGGTAGATAGGTTTCTCGTGTGACACAAGGTCGCCTAGCCTGAGCTAACGACGTGTGCAACGCCCGGAAGAGCATGTCAACCCTGGGTGCATAGCCATTTAAATGCACGATTCCGATTGACTAAGGATACAGTGATGTCATACGAGGTTCTTGCACAAAAATGGCGCCCTCAAAAATTCGCGGATGTTGTAGGACAAGAACACGTTACCACAACGTTAAAAAACCAGATTTTGTCTGAGCGAATCGGGCACGCCTATCTGTTTTGGGGGCCGAGAGGAACTGGCAAAACGACGGTTGCACGTCTCCTGGCAAAAACTGTTAATTGTCCAAACCGGATTCACGAAACCGAATTTGACAAAACACTTATTGCAGAACCCTGCAACACGTGTGAATTCTGTAGAGACATCGCGGCGGGTAAATCTTTTGACGTGCTTGAGATGGATGCTGCCTCTAACCGCGGTATTGATACAATTCGTGACCTGCGTGAAAACGTTAAACTCGCGCCAGCTACCTGTACCTACAAAATCTATATCATAGATGAAGCACACATGCTGTCCACTGAAGCTTTCAACGCTCTCCTCAAGACGCTTGAGGAACCCCCCTCGCATGTCATCTTCATCATGGCAACCACCGAACATGCAAAAATCCCGAAGACGATTGCGTCACGTTGTCAAGATTTTGATTTCCGGCACCTGGAAGATGAAAAAATCATCTCCCGCTTATCGTTAATTGCTGAAACAGAACAAATCGATGCAAACTCAGATGTCCTGACTCTCATCACTCGGCAATCGGAAGGCTGTCTACGGGATGCGGAAAACTTACTGGAGCGCCTCGTCTCCTCAGCCGGAAAAAATTTAACCGTTACTACCGTTGAACAGACGCTCGGCCTGGGCTCTAGTTTTCTGATTGGCGAACTCACCGGGGCAATTATTAAACGGCATCTCGCAGAAGCACTAGTAACACTAAACAAATTAGTGAAGCAAGGCACAGATCTCAGCCAATGTCTGCACCAATTGATTATCCATTTCCGAGATTTGCGCCTCTTAGCGATTGACAAAAACCTATCAGAACTCATCCAGAGCCCTAAATCAGATCTTTCTGAACTCCAACAGCAAGTTGAACAGATATCAGTCAACCGATTATCGCGGATTATCAAAATTTTAATGCATACCAACCGTGAAATCAAACAGTACGGTTACGCGCAGCTCCAATTGGAAACCGCGCTGGTGCAGCTTAATTCGCTTGAGGAAGGCATTCAACTTCAGGAAATCGTGAATAAATTGTCGGAAATGGAACAGAAACTTGATTCAACAGCGGTTTCGGGAGTATCTTCTTCCGATAGCGAGCTGCATGCGGACAAAGTCTTTGAGCCTGCCAGCCGGCCATCTCGCCAATTCTCGAATTCTATAGATATGGCGCAGAGAGGAGCCGAATCCGAACAGCAGCGGCCCATATTCGCGTTTCAGGAAAGCACGACTACGAGCCTAGAGGAGCCAATAAAATCGCAGTCATCCGAACCCGCGCCCGATGTCAGTGATATTAACACGGTTTGGGAGGCGGTTAAAGCGAAACTCCCAGTGCATCTTCGCTCTGGTTTACTAAGCGATGCCGTCCCTTCTGCCAATGGCAGCTCTCATATCAAAATCGCCTGCTCCCCAACCTACCTCTCAATGATTGATGACGAACAGAGACAAAAGATTACCACTGTTGTAAACGAGATAGTGGGAAAATCTGTCGAAGTTGAATTAGTCAAGTTAGAGCATGTGCCCGAAACGGCCACGTCTACCGGCGCACAACCAAAAAAGGCACAGAAGACTCCCCTGGTGCAGCGGCTTGAAGCGGAAGACGATCCGCGGCTCAAAACAGCCCTTCAACTTTTTGATGCAAAAATTTTAGAAACGCAATAATCGTTAAACGTGCCTAAAAAGCGCGATGAAAAAAGGAGATATATCCGGAAAAATCGCGTGCGGAGACAGATGTCCGCACGACTCACGCCGGAAAACATTGTTATTATGAAAATGAATGACTTGATGAAACAGGCCCAACAGATGCAGAAGCGAATGCTTGAAATCCGAGAAGAACTCGCAAACCGAACCGTTGAGTCAACCGTCGGTGGAGGCATGGTCACGGCTGTTGTGAATGGCCAACAAGAAGTCGTTTCTCTCCAAATCAAGCCGGAAGTCGTAGATTCAGAAGATACAGAGATGCTGGAAGACCTCGTCGTAGCGGCGATTAACGAGGCACTTGAGCAGTCCCAAGAATTAATGTCCGCAGAGATGAGCAAACTCACCGGAGGTCTAAAAATTCCGGGGCTACCGTAAATCCAAACAACTTGCAAATTGTTTCGCATCATCCAAGATAGCAGCAAAGATTTGCTAGTTATATCGGACAGAGAATTCATGGAAGAATACCCACGACCCTTGGCACGGCTGATCTGCGAGCTCCAAAAACTTCCGACGATTGGGCAGAAAACGGCACAACGGTTGGCATTTTTTATGCTAAAATTGCCAGAAACTGAGACTGTCCAGATTGCCAAAGCGATTGCTGAGGTTAAACGGCTCCTGTCTTATTGCAACATTTGTGGTACAATTACGGATACGAATCCATGCTATATTTGTATTAATCCACGCCGCGATCGGCGGCTGATCTGTGTAGTTGAAGAGTCAGATGATTTGTGGGCTATTGAACGAACCAACGGTTATAAGGGATTATACCACGTACTGGGCGGGGTGCTCTCTCCACTTGATGGTATCGGCCCCGATGAACTCAGAATCAATGCACTTTTTGAACGAATTGAGGAAAGCCGCTCCAAAAATTTTGAGCCGGGTGCAGATATCAAGGAGGTAATTCTCGCGACTAATGGTACTACAGAGGGGCAGGCAACTGCCCTCTATCTCCTGCAACACTTGGAAAGATTTCAGATAGCCGTAACCCGGATTGCACAAGGCATTCCTGTTGGTGGAGATTTGGAGTACATTGATGAGTTAACCCTCGCTAAAGCGTTGTCGGATAGACGTAAGGTATAAGCAGAAAACGATGCCGCGTCTCGCTAAATCAAAATATGAAAAACTTTCATGAAATGCCAAATTCGATACAGCCAATTGTAGACAGAAGACAGATTCGGTTTCGGTGCATGTTCCTCTTAGTAACCTTTTGTTTGGGTATCTGTAGTCCTGCCTGTACAAATCCAATTCGTGAGAATGAGGACACTTCAACAAGCGCAGTGAACGCCTTTGATGCTCAAAATGCCTTTGCAATCTTGGAGAAACAGTGCAAATTCGGCCCGAGGCCGCCTGGTTCAGCGGCACACCGAAAAACGCAAGATTATCTATTCTTAGAACTTCAGAAATACGCTGAGAATGTAGAACTCCAGCCACATCAATTCAAAACGCTGCATCTGAATAATATCTTGGCAGAGTTCGGAAGCAATAGCAGCGAGACGATGCTATTGGCAGCGCATTGGGACACGCGCCCCATCGCCGAGCACGATGCTATCCTTGAGAACCGGAATAAACCGATCCTCGGTGCAAACGACGGTGCCTCGGGTGTGGCAGTACTTCTTGAAATCGCACGTATTTTAAAGCAATACCCGCCGCCGCGTCGGGTCATCATTGTTTTATTTGATGGAGAAGATTACGGCAAAACTACGGACGATATGTTTATCGGATCCCGTTTTTTTGCTCGAAATCTCGGCAGGTGGAAGCCAGACTACGGTATCTTGTTAGATATGGTAGGCGATAAGAATTTACAACTGCCCATAGAAAGATATTCTTGGAATGCCAATCCTGAATTTGCAGAGGCGTTATGGAAACGTGCACGCGAACTCGGATTGGGAGCCTTCGAACACCGGGTCGGGGCGGCAATCATGGACGACCACGTTCCACTCATAAAGGTTGGTATCCCCATGGTTAATATTATTGACTTTGACTATCCGTATTGGCACACGCTTGAAGATACCGTAGACAAATGTAGCGCGAAAAGCCTGGAGATGGTTGGAACCCTCGTCCTCAGCACGATTTATGACGGCCTATGATGCCGCTGACGAGACCCGCTAGAGAATACCTAGATTCAATAACCGAGCAAAACAGAGAGATGAACACTTACCAAAAACATTACGATGTTATCGTTGTTGGAGCGGGACATGCAGGCTGTGAAGCTGCGCTTGCTGCTGCGCGAATGGGCTGTGAAACGCTAATCGTTACCATTAACCTGGATACCATCGCTAAGATGTCCTGCAATCCTGCTATCGGCGGGTTAGCTAAGGGGCATCTCGTGAAAGAAATCGATGCCCTCGGGGGTGAGATGGCGAAAACGATTGACAAAACGGGTATTCAATTCCGGCGATTGAACACGAAAAAGGGCCCCGCGGTCCGCGCCAGCCGTGCACAAGCAGACAAAAAGGCGTATCAAGATGAAATGAAGCGCGTTTTGGAAGCGCAGCAACGACTTGACATCAAGCAGGTATTGGTTGAAGAATTATTGGTAGAAGACGGGCAATGCATAGGAATTCTGAGTCAGACGCAAACCGCCTATTTCGCCAGTACTGTCATTCTAACAACAGGGACCTTCCTCAAAGGCTTAATCCATATTGGCGATATCTGCTACAGTGCTGGCAGAGCAGGCGAATCATCTGCAGAGAAGCTGTCGACGAACTTTTTGAACCTTGGCTTTGAAATCGGCAGGCTCAAAACAGGTACCCCGCCGCGCGTCAATGCAAATACTGTAGATTTCAGCAAAATGGAGATTCAGCCCGGCGATGAACAGCCGGCCCCTTTTTCATTTTCAACGGAGCACATCTCGCAGAGACAACTCCCATGTTATCTCACGTATACCAATGAAAAAACGCATCAGTTAATTCGCGATAATCTGCATCGTTCAGCAATGTATAGCGGGCGCATCGTCGGCATCGGACCCCGCTATTGCCCGTCAATTGAGGATAAGGTCATTCGATTCGCAGAGAAGACTGCTCACCAAGTGTTTGTAGAACCGGAAGGCAGAGAAACCGATGAAATTTACCTCAATGGTATCTCGTCCAGTTTACCGGAAGATGTCCAAGTAGAGATGGTTCATAGCATCAAAGGCTTAGAGCATGCCGAGATCATGCGATTCGGATATGCCGTTGAATATGACTTTGCACCCGCCAGACAACTTAAACCGACCCTTGAAACCAAACGCGTCAAAAACCTTTACTTTGCAGGGCAACTCAATGGTACCACCGGTTATGAGGAAGCCGCTGCTCAAGGAGTGATAGCAGGTATAAATGCCGCCTTAAAGGTTAAAGAAGAGCAGCCTTTTGTGCTTGACCGGGCACAAGCATATATCGCTGTACTGATTGATGATCTGGTAACGATGGATATCCGTGAACCTTACCGCATGTTCACATCACGCGCTGAATATAGATTGACTTTAAGGGAAGACAATGCAGACCTGCGTCTAACCGAACTCGGCAGAAGGATCGGACTCGTTGATGACAATAGATATAGACGATTCAAAATGAAAGCCGAACAGATTCAGACAGAACACAAGCGGTTGTACGAAACCGTTCTAAAGCCTCAGTTGGTACCGGATGCTAGTCTCACACACATCATCAAAACGGGCCAGTTGAAGCAGCCAACATCGCTGGCGGAACTGCTTAAACGTCCTGCGCTGCACTACGAAGACATAGCACAAATTGCGCCACCGTCAGAGGCACTCTGTGCGGCTGTAAAAGAACAGGTTGAAATTCAGATCAAATACGAAGGCTATATCCAGCGGCAACAGAGACAGATTCATCAGTTTAAACGGTTAGAGAATTATCGAATTCCGGAGGCGTTTGACTACACCGAGGTGCCGGGCTTAAAGGTAGAAGCCCGCGAAAAATTGGCAAAAATTCGTCCGGCTTCTATCGGGCAAGCTTCGCGGCTGCCCGGGGTTTCGCCTGCAGATATCTCAATTTTGACCGTTATCCTGCATCAACAAACAGCCAAGCGTTAAATTCCGTTGAAGCATCCTATTCGGAGTGCGATGTCTATAGAGAGAAGCAGCGTCGCGATGTCTGAAGTTACGTCCGGAAAATTTGCTGAGTCTTTAGAACAGACTTTCGGCAATTATGGGTTCCCACTCACACAGAACCAAGTAGAACAATTAACCCGGTATCGTACCGAATTATGCCGGTGGAATAGACGTATCAACCTAACCGCAATCACAAAAGATGAGGAGATTATTCGTAAACACTTTCTTGACTCGCTGGGTGTACTAAAATATATCACACTCCATCCTAAGGCTGCAGTCATTGACATCGGCACCGGGGCGGGATTTCCCGGAATGGTGCTAAAAATTTACGTCCCCGACATTTGGTTAACCCTTGTTGAAGCAAAACAAAAGAAGGTCAGTTTTCTAAAATTTCTGACTGCACAATTGATAGACGTAGCAGGAAACGCAAATTGCACATCTAAGGTTCAAGTGTTAGCGGAGCGGGCTGAAACCTGTGCCCGGGAGCCTTGCCACATAGGTGTTTATGATTGGGTATTCACGCGTTACGTTGCCTCACTTAGAGACGCGGCCGCCTACTGCTTACCGTTATTAAAATCAACTGGGAAGTGGGTGGCCTACAAATCCGGTGAAGAGACTGTTCACGCGGAAATTCGCGACAGTGCTACGAGGTTTGACGCACTCGGTGGAGCCGTTGAAACCGTTTTCACGAGCTCGATGCTCAATCGGCACTATATTGTCATTAGCCGCCTAAACAAAGCATGATACCAATTACTGCAAACAGAATACCTTATACGGACTACTTTTAAAAATTGCATGAAGTCAAGAAAGGAAGTTTTGAAACGCTTAAAGTCTGTAAGGATAGGATTTCCACACCTGAAGGAAAATTTGATGAATTTTGATACAATAGTAAGAGAACAAAATATCTCTATTCTCCGCGTTGAAGGGAAAATCATTGGAAGTACTGCCAAGGCATTTCGTCAAGCGATGGAACGTCAGCTTGAGGTAGGAAACGTTAAACTCGTCGTCGATTTAACGAAAGTGCCATTGATTGACAGTACGGCCCTCGGTGCGATTATCTTAGCCATGCGCGGCTTCCAAGAATCGGGCGGTAAATTAGTGCTGCTTAACCCACAGAAAGCGGTCCAGAATGTGCTGGAGGTAACACATCTTGCCTCTGTCGTCGAAATCTATGATACGGAGGACAGGGCGCATGCTGCGCTTTCGTAATTCGCTATGAGGGTGCTTTGAGAAAGCTGAGAGTCCAATGAAAAGGAAACCCACCGCGAAACGCTCGTCACTCAAACTCGGCTTACGCGGACAACAGATTATCCTGTTTCTGTTGGTTTCCCTGATGCCGTTGTTCACGGTGGCCCTAACCATTAAGGTATTAGGCGAGAACGCTTTGAAAAGTAGTGTAGGGGACAGTCTCGTCTTATTGGCACAACAGAAACTTTACCAAACCGATAGAGCGATATCAGAAAAAATAGAGAACATTTACAGTGAACTCCCCAACATCACAGAAGCGGTCCGCTGGTCTAACAGTGCTAAAGAGAAACAGCTCGTATTTTTGACGGTTTGGGCACGCTTAGACGATAGCATTCGGTTATTTGAGGCTTATGCAGGGTATGACAGTGAGGTAACCATTGCGAATGCGACTGGAGAGGTGCTTCGTTCAAACAACCCTGAGCTTGATTACAGCACCAAGGAGCCGGCTCCTCACCGGGTGAACAATCAAGATTGGTGGCAAAAGGCCTACAACAACGGCCTCGGATATCAGTTTGTGGAGGATGTGACGTATGATACCACGCGCGGCGCACATGTACTCCCGATTGCGTTGCCAATTAGAGCGGAATCGCAGCCTGCAAACACTTCTGGAGAGAAAAATCGGAAATTGCCCGTTCACATAGAAAACCCCGTCATCGGTGTGCTCAGGGCAGTTCTGTTACTGCCTGAATTGACGAATCTTGTTGAATCCAGTCCTGATATTGAAGAAACGGACACCTTTTTGATAAACCAATCCGGTACAATTATCTCCGCGTCACCTGGGAGTGGATATAGCATCGGTAATTATGAGATAAGCAATGCGGTTGCCTCGGCAATTGTTGAAGCCAAAAAACGGAACAGCGGAAGTTACTACGGTTATGAGGCAGATGGCGAGACCGATAGTTTCGGTGAAAACCGCATCTACGGTTGGGCACGAACACAGCCTTCCGTGCTGGAACCGTGGAAGGTAGAACAAAATTTTAGCAATTGGATAATTTTCGTTTCCCGTCCCGTTTCATCTGCGTACGCCGCGGTCGGGAAATTGAACAGATATATCTTTTACGTCACACTTGCGTCCGCTGCCACTGTTGTTTTGATAGCCTGCTGGGCCGCCCAAAGAATTACGACACCTATCATGCAATTAGCCGGTGCAGCACGTAACATCGCGCAGAGCGAGTCTGAAGGTGAGCTAGGGCAGAGCTTGCAAAACCGTATTGAAAAGCCCATCCACAGCAGCACGGAAGTTGGGATTCTGGCAGAAGAATTCAATAACATGCGTCAAAATTTGAAGGCCGCTGTTGAAGAACTCAGCAATGAACAAAAAAAGTTGATGGCGATTGTCGAAAACCTCGGGGAAGGATTGATTGTTGTTGATAAAAATAGTAGAGTACTATATATTAACCCTGTGGCAGAAACGCTATTCAAGCTGGGTGATACAGAGAATTATGAAAACTTCGTCTCTCTTGACATATCAGCAGGTCAAGTCCATTGGCGGAAGTCTCTCCTTGGAGAGGCGATGTCCGACACGGTAACGGCTGAATTAAACGTGCTTTCCGAAACACAGCACGAAACGCATCACACCGTGATTGCGGAAATTAATCAAACACAAGTTCTCCGGATTGTGACGAGTCAATTTGTGGATGAGAGGCACACGACAGTAGGAACGGTGTACCTGTTTGATGACATCACGTCTGAATACGAAATTGATAAAATGAAATCCGAGTTCGTCTCACTTGTCTCGCATGAATTGCGTACACCGTTGACATCCATCATGGGGTTCATCTCACTTATTCTGGATGGAAAAACTGGCGGAATTAACGAAAAACAGCGCGAAAGTCTGAGCCGGGCACTGCGTCAATCAAAGCGTCTCACAGCGCTTATTAACGATTTGCTTGATGTTTCACGAATTGAAGCCGGGCGGATTGAGATGAAGCAGGAACACATAGCGATTCAAAAGATAGCAAAGCGACGACTGGAAGAATTACGTCCACAAGCAGCTGAGAAAGCGATTACGCTTGTTATAGACACTGAACCGAATTTACCGGTTATCACCGGTGATGCCGATAGGATCGGACAAGTTTTTATCAACCTCATCGGAAATGCGATTAAATTTACACCGGACAACGGAAAAGTGACTGTCAGAATCTCCCGTGTCCCTGACACAAAGCGTGCACTCCATGCTGAAGTCATTGACACCGGCCCAGGCATTCCGCCTGAGGAAAGAGAAAAAATTTTTGATAAATTCCATCAGCTTGGAAGTGTGCAGACACGCCAGCAGGGTGGGACGGGCTTAGGACTCGGTATTGCTGCTGCGATAGTTGACGCACACGGGGGCAAATTGTGGGCGGATGCTGGGGCGAACGGACACGGCTGTAATTTTCAATTCATCATCCCGTAAGAAAACAGACATCACAAAAAAGGATTGAGCGGATGCCCGAAACCATTTTGGTTGTTGATGACGATATAGATATCTTGGAACTCCTCAAGCTCAGCTTGGAATCGGATGGATTTAATGTACGAACCGCGAACGATGGAGAAAGCAGTCTGGGCATCGCACGTACTTATCTCCCGGATCTGATTCTGCTTGATATCATGATGCCTAATAAAGATGGATTGGCTGTCATCAATGAACTGAAAGGTGATGGTGAAACGAAACAGATTCCGGTAATTTTGCTCACGGCACGCGGACAAACCGAAGACAAAGTTCGAGGCTTGGATACCGGCGCGGACGATTATATAACAAAGCCTTTTGATTTGCGGGAAGTCACCGCGCGCATTAAAGCTGTCTTGGGTAGAACACGCCAGATAAAATATATAAACCCACTCATGCATGCTATGGGAGATAGGTTCAGCGAGCAAGGCGTGCAACAACTCGTCGGCCATCTACAGGCCGCTGCAGCTATACAACAAAAATTGCTACCAGAAAAAACGCCAAACCTACCGGGTGTTGAGATCGCTGCCCGACTACAAAGCTCAACAGCCGTCTCTGGCGATTTCTACGATTTCATACCCCTGAGTAAAACGCAAATAGGCATTGTCCAAGGAGACGTGGTTGGGAGTGGTATACCCGCTGCATTGCTGATGGTGATGATCCAAACAGCACTGCGGCTACTCTGTACTGAGCAGCATTCGCCAGCAACGATTCTGAAACGGATTAATGATTTGCTCGTCCGGGACACCGACCCGGAAGTATATGCGACAATAATTTACGGTATTTTGGATACCGAGTTGTTTACCTTCACATATTCAAACGGTGGACACTGTTATCCATTGCACTGGCAGCATGGGACACCCCAGAGAAAAATAGAGCTCTTAAAAATAGGCGGGATGCTTGTCGGGACTTTTAAGGACGCAACCTTTACAACGGGAACGTCTCTCCTCGCCCCGGGCGATGTCTTAGTCTTTTATACAGATGGTATCACGGAAACGGTGGGCCCTACGGAGAGCGTAGAAGAGACATTCTATGGCGTAGAACGCCTCGTTGGCTGGCTAACTAAAAAACTCCAGACAGCAAAGAACGAAAGTTCGCTTTCGGCCTCTGTGCTATGCGATACTCTTATAACTGAACTTGCACAGTTTAGCGGCAGTCCGCAACCCGCTGACGACAGGTCATTAATTATCATCAAACGTGATGCATGAAGCTGCACACGGCAATGATGTCTCGCGGAAACAGGGACAGAAAACGCTGTGCAACTGCAGTCCACTGTTATCTTACATAGACAGGGATTCTCACAAAACAGGAAAACTGACAGTAAAGAAAGGAGATTCAGCGTGGGCGAGAAACAAGAACAAGTTATTACCCTTTCTCTCCCCAGTTCAATGCAACATATTTATCTGCTGGATGTTGTAACTACTGAAATTCTGAGTCAGATGAATTTCAAGGAAGAACTCCGAGAGCAGGTGAACCTTGCTGTTATTGAAGCAGGCACAAACGCAATAAAGCACGGAAATAAAGAAGAGCTGGACAAAAAGGCTGATTTTCAGTTTATCCTCGCAGAAGACAAACTGACTATTGTCATTCAAGACCAAGGCAAAGGATTTACACGAGAAGATGTTGAAAATCCGCTCGACCCGGATAATTTGCTCAAGAGCAGTGGTAGAGGCATATTTCTCATGGAAGCTTATATGGACGATGTTTCCTTTGATGGACAAGGGACTATTGTCAAAATGGTGAAATATAAGGGTACACCGGATTCGTAGGCACCCCATACTCCTAAGCGAAGGAAACCGAAACCGTGCTCCACGAGACACAACAGCATCTATCAAACTATACATGCACCGCATACATTTCCGAGATGCTAAAGGAGGGTTTATGCAAGTCAACATTCGACATAAAGGCAGCGTTACAATCTTAGATATTGAAGGGAAAATCATTGGTCCGGATACATTGGCACTGAAACGCGTCATTGATGAACAGGTTGAAGCAGCTCAAGACGGGAAACTCAATCTGATTTTGAATATGGAGCGCGTCCAGATAATGGATAGTTCGGGTCTAGGTGTCCTCGTCGCCTCTTATTCCACAATCACCCGGAATAACGGACGGGTTGTACTCCTCAACCTCGGGGGCAATATCAGAAGCCTTATTGTTATGGCAAAATTGGTTACAATCTTCGACCGGTACGAAACCGAAGCGGAGGCGATCTCCAGTTTTTTATAGGCAACTATATGATCCAAACACTGAGCACCAGAGACTCCGAACAGAGTATTAGTTTATGGGATAAGTGCACCGGATGCAACGAACTTGTTTTCAAAGGTGAACTAGAACGAAACTTCTATGTCTGCCCCTACTGTGCGCATCTGTTTCCGCTTTCCGTCGAAAAACGGTTAGAGCAGCTGCTTGACGTTATGCCTGCAGAAGAGGCACAGACTGCAGCCCTCACCGGAACAATCTCAGGCTATCCTGTCAGTCTATTCATTGAAGAATTAGGGATGATACCGACGCAAAATCACCAGGCCGCCTTCCTCACTGCAACGCATGCCGCTTTCAACGAACGGGTACCACTTATTACCGTTGTCAGGGGACAGCCTCATGAAGAGCAGTTCTCTCTTTGGGAGACTACCTACTTGGCATCCGAAATGGAAAGGCTTGCAGCGGTATCACTGCCGCATATCACTGTCATCACTGAAACCGGCTCTATCCCGTTGATAACCAACCTACCTGTCGGGGAATTGGTTATCGCCGAACGAACCGGCAGTAACGAACAAAACACAGCTGTAAAGCTGCAACCTGCTTTGCACGCGCCTGAAGAACAACTTTTGGCACAAACCACTATGTTAGATGGAGCCGCGGAACTGAAAACAGAAAATGGGTTTCGTAATACGGAGGTGAGCCCGGACATCAGCGTTGATTGCTATATTTCACGTGTAGAACTCCCGGATCTGTTAGGAAAATTGCTAAAATTTTTCTCTCATAATTCGGCTGTTAAGGAAAGAGAATGATGAAGCAACAGCACTTAGGCAATATCTCTGTTTCACACGGTGCACTGCAACAGAATTTTCATCAAATCTTCGGGGGTTTCCCTGAGTTTATCGTCTCAGCCCCTGGTAGAGTAAATCTCATTGGAGAACATACAGATTACAACGACGGCTACGTGTTTCCAGTCGCGATTGACAAATATCTCCACATTGCTGCACGTAAACGCGCGGACAATCAGGTTAAATTATATGCCCGAGATATCAACGAACATTGCCAATTCGAGTTGGTACGTCTTGATGACGGGAGCTCATCCATCCAAAACGCGGATACCAGATGGAGCGATTACATAAAAGGAGTTGCCTACCTCTTAAAAGGATCCGGTAGAACCATCATAGGTATGGATGCCGTCATTACAGGAGATGTCCCGATTGGTGCCGGGCTTAGTTCCTCTGCTGCGCTAACAGTTGCCGCCGCGCTTGCATTTTTAACCGTCAGCGGCTCAGATATGCACAGCAATCAACTCGCTGCATTATGTCAACGTACCGAGCACGAGTTTGTTGGAGTCAAGTGCGGTATCATGGACCAGACTATCTGCTTGTTAGGGCGCGCAGATTATGCCTTGTTTCTTGATTGCCGTTCACTGCAACATGCGCATGTCCCCCTTAACTTGGGCGAGCATGTTATCGTTATTTGCAACACCAAAGTAAAACGCGAACTGGCGGCATCTGAATATAACAAGCGGCGAGCTGAATGTGAAAAAGGGGTGGAGATTCTGAGAAAATGGCTTCCTGATATTAGAGCGCTGCGCGATGTCCGTTTAGCAGATTTCAAGAACTATGAAGGAAAACTCCCTCTATTGACACAAAAGAGATGTCGGTACGTCATTGAAGAGAACGAGCGTGTGCAAAGTGCTGTCACAGCTGTGAAAGCAGGCATCCTAAAAACCTTCGGCACTTTAATGAATGCCTCACATACCGGACTCCGGGACGATTATGAGGTGAGCTGCAAAGAATTAAATATACTCACCGAAATCGCACGCAGCACTGACGGCGTCATTGGTACGAGAATGACAGGTGCCGGTTTCGGTGGCTGCACGGTCACACTTGTTCACCGGAACGCCGTGGAGACACTACAAACACGCGTGAGAACAGAATACCGACAGCAAACAGGAATTGAACCTGAAGTTTATTTATGCAACGTTAGTGATGGCGCGACCGTTCGCTGGCTCTCTGAATGAGGTGTCTCCGGACCTATGAAATATAGCATCGGAATAGACCTTGGCGGAACCACTATCAAAGCAGGATTAGTCTCAGCAACCGGTGACATTTTATCCGACTTGATGCTACCGACTCCGGTTGATGATGGCCCAAACGTTGTAGCAGCACAGATTGTTGAAGCTGTGTGTCAACTTCTCGAAAAAACGGAAACGGAAAAAACAAACAACATCACCGGCATCGGGCTCGGTTCACCAGGACTTATCGTTGCAGAGACAGGTGTAGTACACTTCTCTCCTAACTTTCCCATCTGGTCGGATGTCCCGCTAGTGGATTACGTTAGGCAGGAATTGGCTGCGCGCATAACCGTAGGTGTCCCGGGCAATACCGACGTGCATACCCACTTACCTATTTTTATAGACAATGATGTCAATGTCATGACATTAGGTGAACTCCACTACGGTGCAGGAATCGGATATCAGAATATCGTTGCATTGACGCTCGGCACGGGTGTCGGAGGAGGTATTGCAATAGGCGGAAAGATTTATCACGGTAGCATGAATACCGCTGGAGAACTGGGACATACCGTCGTTGAACCAGACGGACGTTCCTGTGGATGTGGCAACCGGGGATGTCTGGAAGCGTACGCCGGCGCGAAAAATATCGTTGAACGTACGCAGCTGGAGATAGAACGCGGTAGAAAAACCGATTTAGCCCCCAGTCCAGATTTGACACCGGAACGGATAGCAGCAGCCGCAGCAGCAGGAGACAAACTCGCTATTGAAATTTTTGCTGAAACTGGGAGATGTATAGGTGTCGCGCTCACCTCGATTGCGCATATTCTTAACCCGCAAATTGCAATCATTGGCGGTGGAATCGCCGCAGCTGGCGAAAAATTGCTCTTTGAACCGATTCGGGCTGAATTTGACAAACGCACCATGGACATACCCGCACAGATGGAGATTGTCAAAGCACGCCTCGGAAATAGTGCCGGCATCGTCGGCGCAGCTAAACTCGCTTTTGATTTCACATAGAGGAAAAAAGGTGAAAACTACTTTAAAAATTTTAATCATTTTCAGTCTATCAATTGCAACCTTGAGTTGTTCAAAGGTACCCGACTTCGTCAAGAATACTTTCCAACCGGAGGTGATTGTCCCGGTATTTGATCCCGATGCTACGATTATGCCGCAAACAGGCACCGTCGCCTATGTGAGAAACGGCGTGAAAGCGATGGCAGTCCCCCTCAACGACGTGAAAGCCGTCGATGCGTTCGGTATCTTTATCTATAATGGAACAAACCACTGGATTTCATTTAAAAAGAAGGATTGCCAAATGCTTGACGGCACCGGGAAAGTTACCAAACCGCTAGATAAATCACAAGAATCTTTTTATCTCAAGAGAAATTTCAGACCGAAGCTCCCGCCTGAATTTGCAGCAGAAGTTTTTCGTTGGGATAAAGCCATTCGCATACAAGGCGATCCGGCAATACTCCCCAGGGAAGATATTGAGAAAACCAATGTCATGCCACGGAAATACGCCCGATTTTTCCTCTATTTCCCCAAGCGGAGCGTTAATTATAGTAACTTGAGAATTATTGTCCCCAGAGTTACGAGCGACTTTAATGAACAGCAAACAACGTTCGTTTTCAGGTTTAAGGTTCAGAGAGGGTAACCTTTTCGTTCAGAGACGCGTTGCAGGCCATACAACAACTTTTCTCGTATTGCTCCTGCTGTGTGGTTGGGGTGGCTGTACCTTGCCCGAAACCGAAAACGGAAATTCTATTGAAATTCTAACCTCAAACCAAGAACGTAAAGCCCCACCTATATTAGATATTAACTATGTTCAAACGCTCGGTAGGCCCGGACAAGGTCCTGCTGAATTCAGGATGCCTACCGGCCTTGCACTGGATGGGCAAGGTGGCATTTACACTGCGGATACTGGGAACAATCGAGTGCAATTGATTGATACCTATGGAAATTTCATCGCAGAATTCGGGAGTAGAGGATGGCGTATAGGAGAATTCGACACGCCGACGGACATTGCCATCAGCTTCCAGCGGAGTTACCGTCTCTATGTTGCGGATACGGGCAATAATCGAATTCAATATTGCAATCTTGTCGAAGGCATCTTCTATCCGCTACAAGTAGAATCGTCCTCTGGCGGCGGTTCAGAAATAGACACAGGAACTATCGTGCTTGACCGGCCGGAAGGTATCGGTATCGGACGAAACGGCGATGTCTTTGTAGTTGACACCGGAAACCATCGCTGGATCCGATTTAACATACACGGTATACCAGTACTGACACGAGGCAATTTCGGCAGCGGGAAGGCGCATCTCTGGAATGCCACAGACATCACCGTTGACACGAAAGGCAATATCTATGTCGTGGATACCGGGAACCATCTTATAAAAAAATACGATTTTAGCGGCAATCCAATCGGCGTATGGGGTGGCGAAGGGAATACACTCGGGCAGTTTCGAGAGCCTAAAAGCATCGCACTTGATGCTTGGAATTACCTCTATGTCACAGACAGTGCGAATCAACGAATCCAAGTTTTCACGGATGACGGCAAGAGCATCACAGAATTTGGTACACCAACCTTGCTGGAACCGGCCGGTATCGCTGTTGCCAAAAATGGGCGCGTCTTTGTCAGCGACGCATCAGCCAATGACATCAAGGTGTTTCAGGTTATCTTTGCAAAAAACTTCTCGGAGGAGTAATAATGAATGGTCTTCGGCTTTGCGTATTCCTATCTTTTTGTTCGCATTCTGTTTATGCATCGTCCCACGCGCAGAGCCGGAAGTAGACGTCCCTCTTCCTAAAAATGCAGAAAATGATGGAGATGATGTTCTCCAACTTCCAACCTTCTCTATCCTGCAGAAAAAGGAAACGTTTTTATTAAAAGTGACATCGACAACTGCCGATGAGATGTACGAATCTGCAGAATCGACTCAGAAACTAGACCGGAAACAAGAATTCACTGTTCGATATCCTCCGATCCTCCCGAACAGTGAACAGGTAAAGGACTCCACCGGAAAGACCCTGGTCCGGGGTGTAGATTATCAGATAGATTACTATCCCGGCAAAGTTACGCTGAAAGCGGAGAGCCTCTTCCTATCCAACGTCCAAGATAAATCACCCCTAAAGATTACGATAACTTACCGCACTTTACCGTTTGCCATTAAACCAATCTATAAGCGAGACCTTTACGGAGAAACCGGTGTGGCAGAGGAACCGAATGGAATAAACGGCGTGCCCGATACCCCTGGAATTTCGACTGACACAGAACAACGTACAGAAAGACAAATAGGCGATACTGCTCCGCAACCAAGTTCACAGTTAGCGGTTTCTGGGAGTCAGACGTTCGGTATTTCGGTAGGGAGCGGCCGCTCCTTGTCACAAAACCAAGAACTTCGCCTTAACGTAGAGGGCAAAGTCTCGGATAACATAACCGTCCTCGCCCGGCTGTCTGATCAGGATTTGCCCATCCAGCCAGAGGGAACAACAGAAAACATCCAAGACATTGACCAGAAATTAATTCGCATCACGCATCCACATGTCAGCGGGACTTTAGGCGACTTTGAGGGGAGCCTCGGTAATACTGAGTTTATCTTCTTCCCACGCGCTTTGGAGGGTGTCCAAGTTGAAGGAGATTTCAGATGGGGGCGTTTTCACCTTATCCCGAGTAGCATTCCCAAGGGAAAATCCACGAGTATTGTTATCCCAGGAGAGGAGGGCCGCGGTGAATATAGACTGACTGCGGATGCACAGTATGTCATCGTCAAAGCCGGCAGCGAAATTGTCTGGCTTAATGGCGAACGCATGCGCCGCGGCGAAAACAACGATTACGTCATCCGTGACTACGGAGATGCAATTATTGAATTCAATAGCAAACATCTGATAACGAGCAACGACGTAATTCGAGTCGATTTTGAATATATTCCTGAAGACCGGGCTTATCAGCAGAATCTTTACGGCATCAATTCGATCTTCCGCCTCCCCGGTGACAGGTTAACCGTTGGTGCGTCTTATGCTGTTGAGGCAGATTTGAATCAACCTGCACAGGTTTTAATCACTTTTGATGAAGAAGATGTGACAGCCCTACGTCAAAATAGGCTTGACCCGGATGGCGACGGGGTTGCACTCACCGCACCACAGAAACATACTATTTGGGGCCTGGAAAGCCGGTTGAACCTCACAGAAGAGACATGGCTTGAAGGACAATTCGCTTACAGCGCTGTCGACAAAAATACCTATTCCAATATCGACCGGAAAGAAGTGAGTCAGGCGTGGAAACTGATTGGATATTCCGATTGGGATTTTCCAATACATGATGGCAAATTCCGTCCGCAGATAGCAGCTAATTTGGATGTCCGCGCCCTGGATGCTAAGTTCGTCCCAATCGGTGCGTCTAGCAGCAACCGCACGCGCGCCGGTTATGAAACGCAATATGCCAAGGAAGGGTTTGATGACACCTTTTTATTCCAGAATGCAACGGGCGGCTATGGGAATACGGCCGGGCGTTCAACAATCAACGAGCACGATGAATTAATCACGAATTTTGACCTGCGAGGGATACCTATGTCTTGGCTTGAAATAACAGCAGGTGTCGGTAGAACTGAGGAAAAAGCACAACAAACGCTAACGCCTCGAGACGAAAGCGAGCAGGATACAATTGGGGAAACAACCGACACAACCATCCGCAATAATTTCAATTGGGGTGTTAACTTCAACCGGCGTGCAGGTAGACAAAGTCGGCTCTCCGCTGGCTCTCTGCAACAGGGGGTATCTTCAAAATACACAGCGCAAAACGCCCAAGTACAGCCTTCGCCTCGGGTGCAACCTACCGAACCAACACGTACAAGGCACCTGCTAAGTTTGTTACCTCATATTCGATGGAATGACTATAGAAGCAACTCACAGATACAAGTCGTTAGTAGCGCGCAAGATTTCCGCAAATCGCGGCAGGAAGGGAATCTCTCCTATCCGCTCGGTCCCTTTGAAGTCATGGGTACGCTCAGCCGTTTAGAATCAAAAGATGCCGTACAGGCAACGCGCAACCGCAAGCGGAACCGCTCAACAGGACGTATCAATCTGGTAGATTTTAAATGGGCCTCGTTCAATACGAGTTACGAACTTGAGCGCGCTTTTGCCAAAGAACCGCTACTCACATTGGATGGCGAGACGTTAGGCATCACAGATTGGCAGAACCACACCACCGCCAGGACCTGGAAAATTGGTATCTTTTCACAACAAGGGAAGTGGGGGAATCTCTCGACAAATCTTGCCCGTAGGATACTGAAAGCGCATACGGAACTCGGTAGCGATATCACAACGCAATTGGCGGATATCAACGTCCATCTTACACCTTTAAGCCGTGCTATTGACGTTGAGGTTACCTACGAACTGGATAAAAAATTGACAACCCAACGGCGGGAAATCTATACCGACATCCACCCGCACACTGGACATAGACTTCAACCGGGCGAGGGGGCGTACGTGAAACTGGACGACTTGCACTATGTAGAAGATTTCGAGGAAGGTACCTACATAAAAATCTATCAAAACGTCGGCGATAAACCGACTACAGCAATCGATGCAGAGTTCCGTTTCCGTTTTCAGCCGCGGCAGTTTTTTGCTCGTCGTGCTCGGGCCCGGGTGAATCAAGCAAGCCTATCTACACGCGATGCTGCTCCGTTATTAAGAACGCAAACCGTGCCTAACGCATCTACCAACCGTGTAGATACAACCCCTAATCAGCGTAATTCAGTGGAGTGGTTGCTCACCGCACTGAGGGGACAAACGCGTTTCTGGCTCACTGAAGAACAAGAAGCAGAGGATGCGATTTCTCTCTATCTGCTCCGAAACCTGCAAGATACACACACACTTTTCGGGCGAGTCAACCAGCACCATCGGCTTGAGTTTTCACCCTCACCAAAATTCAGCCTTGAATTCAACCTGCGTGTCGGGCGAATCCTTAACCGACGGATTAACACACAGGAACGCCGCAGGCACCACCGAACGTGGGACATAAGCCTTTCAATAAATCCAACGCAACGCCTGTCTGTTGGCGGTACTTGGGAACAACTCCGAGAAACGGAGAAGTATAGCCAACTTTTCCTGACACCTATTGGCGAGGATTTGGAGCAGACAGTACCGCCTACCCCTATCTCCGACCTTCGTCAATTTGAGCAGAATACTGAACTGAGCCTCCAATACGAATTGAGCAGCTCGCTCCGCTGGAGCGGGCTCGGCGGATACAGACGAACAACCGATCGCGAGTATCTCGACGAAAATCCGGCAGCCAGAACGCGTACTTTTTCATTTGAGAACCGTATCACCTATCGGCTCCTCGGCAAAGGACGGTTCGATATTAACTATAAATTGGGCCATGGGGCGAGTGAAGGCGGCGTTCCATTTGCGCAATACTATTTTTACGAAGGCATCAGCCATGAAGTGCGCATCATCGCAGACTATAAGGTCCGGAAATTCACAGACCTCCTGTTACGTACTAACTACCGTTTGCTATCAACGAAGCAGAGGAGACCTGAACACCGCTTGGAGATGAACGTCAGTGCGGCACTCTAAATGATTTCAGTATCGCGGGAGGGTGTTTTTCAGAAGTATAACGATTCCTCAAACCTTTTCTTTTGCCACTCCGCCCAGAAGTGCACGCTGAAGACCAAAAGAAGGCAGCCCAGAAGGGTCAGCATCACAACATTTTCATACAAAATGCAATTTTTTTTACACTTTATGAATATTAGACGATATTTCCCGCAAAATGCAAATCTTTTTATAGTAATGTGAGTTTGATATAGGCCCAATGAGTTTGGCCGCAGCCAGCAAACTTCTCGTGTTCTTATAAGTTATAACGGAAGTTTGATATAAGCGAAGTGATTTTGTGGTATCATCTGCTGTGTGAAAATAATACCTATTGGATAAATTTTGTTTTCTCCAAAGACTTTTCCGCGTTTTCGCATGTTTCTTCGGGCAAACTGAGAACAGAAGCGCTGTCTTTTTTTTCCCGGCTTGACAAAATAAAAAAAACTGTATAAAATGATATATCAGCACAAATATAGACTTGCAAGGAAAGGGAGACCTGATGATTCAAACCGCTTATAAAGAAACATATCGTCCGCAATTCCACTTCACACCGAAAATGAATTGGACGAACGATCCGAACGGCTTGATTTACTACAAAGGTGAGTTCCACCTCTTCTTTCAACACAATCCGTTCGGCATTGATTGGGGGAACATGACATGGGGGCATGCTGTTAGCACGGACCTGGTTCATTGGAAACAACTCCCGCACGCGATACATCCGGATGAGCTCGGCACAATTTTCTCTGGATCTGGAGTCGTAGATTGGAAAAATACTGCTGGGTTCCAAACCGGAGATGAGGCGGTGCTTGTTAATATCTATACTTCTGCCGGGGGGCATGCTCCGGAACCGGTACCTTTTACGCAAAGTATCGCTTATAGCAATGACCGGGGCAGAAGTTGGACAAAATATGAAAGTAATCCTGTCCTTGAACACATCGTAGGAAGCAACCGCGATCCGAAAGTGATCTGGCATGAGCCGACACAAAAGTGGGTCATGGCACTGTATCTAGAGGAGAACGACTATGCCCTATTTGGTTCGCCAAACTTGAAAGAGTGGAGCCGGCTCTCTGAGCTTCAAATCCCGGATACAGAATGCCCTGACATTTTCGAGCTGCCGGTCGACGGAGATTCAGAAAATACCAAGTGGGTGTTCTGGGGTGCTGCCGGCAAATATTACATCGGGGATTTTGATGGCACAACCTTCACGCCAGACGACGATGCTCTCCGTGCAGACTATGGTGCTAATTTTTATGCTGCACAAACATGGAGCGATGTGCCTGAATCAGATGGTAGACGTATCCAAATCGCCTGGATGAGTGGCAGCAAGCCGCCAGAGATGCCTTTCAATCAGCAGATGAGTTTTCCTTGCGAATTGACACTGCGGACAACGCCAGAGGGGATACGGTTGCATCGAGAACCGGTTGCCGAAATAGAAAACATTCATGCGTATACGCATACGTGGAGCAATCTTGCACTTAACCCTGGTGAAGATATACTTGCAGGCTTGACAGGCGAATTCTTTGATATACGCGTTGAAGTGGCGTTAAACGATGCGACTGCTTTCGGCTTCAAAATTCGCGGACAAGACATCCGGTACGATGTCGCACAGCAGGAGCTAACTTTCCTTGAGCGGCGTGGACCTCTTACTCCACGAAATGGGGAAATTCAGCTGCAAATTCTTGTAGATCGTATCTCTATAGAGGCATTCGGCAATAATGGCGAACTTTCTATGACTTCCTATTTCGTACCAGACTTGGAGAACGCAGAGGTAGGAATATACGCGGAAGGCGGTACTGCAACGTTGGTATCGCTAAAGGTTCATGAATTGAAGTCGGCGTGGGTATAAGCAGTGCTTTCCGTTGTGAGGCAGGAGTTGTTACGCCTGCTTTTTTCTTACTTATAGTTAGTAAAGTTTCAGAATTAACCGGACACCTTCGCTCGGCGTGCTTTAATGACGATTACGAATGTCATCCGGGAATGTCCTCACCCCCTTATCAGGAGACAGTGAGTTTACCGTCCGCACCGGGTTGTCTGCAGTGCCTGCTGCACGCCTGCGTTGGAGACTTCTTCAGTTCCGAGCATCGCCACGGCGGCTGTTAGGTCCTGCGTTGTTGAACTCAGATCCGGTTGCTCAACTGATGACGGTTTTGTCATCCTTGCCGCGTCCGAGTATCAAGGGACGGTGGCTCTCCGTGATGTTACGTGTCAGTACCGTTGTCAGCTGCCTCCAGCTGCCGCACGAGTTCTGCCCGCACCTCCGGAGATAAATCCCGAATCTCCTCCGGGCGAAGTCCGGCTAACCGCTCCTCGGGGCTGAGTCCTTCGACGCGCTCCTCGGGGCTGAGTCCTTTGACACGTTCATCGGGACTCAGGCGTGCTAACATATCGGCCCGGTCTGCCGCAGATAACCTTGCTAACATGTCCGCGCGGGCTTCAGCGGGCAGCCGTGCGAGCAGATCCGCCCGGTCTTGAGGACTCAAGCGGGCCAGCATGTCCGCACGCTCCTCCGATGTCAGTGCTGACAGCAGCTTCGGACCTAAAGTCGTCGCGACTTCGCGAAGACGACTCTGAAAGAAATCTTGACGGCCTTCCATTTCACAAATCTCCTCCGTGACTTCCGGCTGCAAATACAACGCGGAGTCAAAATATAACGTATTCTCTTCTGTTATCACACGCCGCAGGAACGCACGAAACTGTTTCTGCGCCGACGCAAACAGCAGCAACCAATAATTCGGCTCAACCAACTCCACTTCATTGCAAACCAACAGATGCACCGGCACGCCATCCATCAACCGATAATGCCCCGCCGCCAACGGCTCCCACGGCTCCCCAAAAGGCGGATGTGTCAGCAGCGCCCGCGGCTTCCGAGACGATACTATCGTCAGGGTTAACTCGGTTGCAGGCACCTGCTTATCTGCCAGATAACCACGCGCACGCATGCAAATCCGGTGATACGCCGATTCATTCAACGGGTCGTTTTGTCCTTTGAATTCAAACAGATTATGCGTGCGTAAGTAAGAGAGCAGCGGATTGTCCCGCACTCTCGCGCGGGCTGCGGCGCTTTCGAGGAGAGCGAGTGCATCTATGCGCTGCGGCAACCGGTTCACTTCTATCTCTGTCTGGATAGAGGCACCCAGCCCAGAGAACAGCAGCGCGAGAAACTCTTTGAAGAAAGGGTCCCAGAGTTTCCGTTTGCTTGGTGTTTGTTTGGATGTCTCTGGTGCCGTAGTTTGCCTCATCTATCTCCTTAGACGCTTAACTCCTTATCATAAAGTATAGCAGCCTTTCTGCTTTTTTGTCAACGCCTTTTTTTGGGGCCCCGGTGCGAAAATCGCGCCTGTTTTGACTCGCACCAGGGCATCGGATTTTCCGGCACAAAAGCAGAGCCATCTATCCAAAGCAAAAAAATAGGGGCAACCACTTGTGAGGGTGGCTGCCCCTGGTTTGGGTTAGGTGAGTTTAGCATTCACAGCGTTTATTCTTCCGATTTGAGCGTTGCCCAGCGTTCTGTGAGTTTCCCATCTGCACTCAGATGCCCTTTCAAGCGGGTTGTCTGCAGCGTCTGCTGCACACCTGCGTTGGAGACATCTTCAATGCGGTAGTAATACACCACATTCGGTTTGGCAGACGTATCCGTCCAACTATAGTCGTTGCGTTCGCCTGTGGTGCCGGCCCCTGCAATCAACTCGGAGTTTATCTTTGTGAAGGTGCCGTTGCGCGCATCGCTCCGCAGCAGGTTGAATCCTGCGTTGTTCAACTCGGATTCGGTTGCCCAACTGATGACGATAGCGCCTTCTACGCGTTTCGCGGTGAATGCAGAGAGCGCCACGGGCAGCGGGCCGCCGCCCCGATAGCCGGGAGTGCCTTCATCCTCAGCATTACCGTAGAAGGTGTCGCGCTGCGCCTCGTTCAAAGAGGTGTTGGCGGCTAGCACCCAACCCGCTTCGGTGGTGCCGTCTTCGGCAACTGCGCCGGTGGCACGGCTAGCGCTGCCGTAGCGGCGGATGATGGAGCTGCGCCCGTCTTCAAGCATTGGCAGCTCCCAGGCAGGTTCTTCCCCTCGCCCGACATAGTTGCCAACCGTATCCACCACGGGCTTGACACCAGAGGCTTCTTTACCATATAACGTCAACTTGAAGGCGGTGGTGGCTAGCACCGGCGAACGCCGTTCCAAGTCCAGTTTATCGCGATAAGCACTCTCGCGCCGCAGGTTGATGACACGTGCATCAGGGAAGTGGCCAGAGGTGCGCCCGGTGTCTGTCACGATGAGCAGCGTCTGGTTCGGGGGGATTATCTTACCGCCTACGAATTTGAGCGTCACATCTGGGCGAACGGCGGTGTCGGTGGTGGCATCTTGTTGGATGCGGAGCGTCCAGTCGTTCAGATTCACCGCTTCGGTTAGAGAACTATTGTGCAGCTCTATCCACTGCGGCAGCCGGTTGTCTGTGTCGAACATAATCTCGCTGATGGAGACTTGGCCCGCGGCGGATTTATCTTTCACTACACCGTTCTGATACCCGGGGGTACCGCCATACGCGTCTGCGTTCGGGGTATCGCGATCCCAGCCTATGCCGGTGAAACCGCGTTTGCTCCACGCGTTTTCCGCGAAGTTGTTCTCATTGTCGCGCTGATACACTGACCCTTCCTTGAACGCCTCATCTATATCCTTAAAGATGTCCTTGTCGGGATCCGGTGTCGCCTGCAGTGGCCAAACCTCCGTATTGTAGTTCTGAGAATCATGCGTCCCTACAAACGGAACGAAAACAGCGCCTGCCGCATCTTCTATGTGAATCGGCTTATTCTTTTGCTCTTTCTTATTCCGCAGCAGCAACAAGAACTTACCGTCGGCAGGAAGGTTGAGGCCGGATACAACTATGTATTGGTGCTTCGCACCATGCTTCACCTCATCCGCATCGGCCACGCCAAGATCGTCCCCACCGGCGAGCAAGTTCCCTTCTGGATTGCTGTTCGCAACTAGCAACACACCCCCGCCGGCAATGCTCTTATCAGGCAGCGTCACAAGCACCGTCTCTTTGCCGTCGAAAGGGACTTTGTCGGGGGTACCCGTCACAAGCGTGAGCTCCCACTCTTTGATATTGACGGCGTCAGTCGTGTCGTTTCGCAGCTCTACCCAGTCTAGGCTGTCATCCGTGTGATTCCCTACTTCGTTGATGACAATCTTTCGACCTTCGAAACTCGTCCGGTCTCCGGCGGCGATACGCTGAGACGGGGTCGAACCAGGGGTGCCGATACGCTGCCCACCGAGGTTTATGCTCGGCGCAGAGGACGCTTGCCAGTTATCGGAACGGTTACCGTCTTTGACTTCATCTGGATCCTTCTCAAAATCTATGCTCCTATACATCGAAACCAGAGACGCAGACGCGGCTTTATCAGTTGCCACAGTGCGCCCACCTCCACCGGGCACCTCCCAGTAGCCCAGCCCTAGATTGCTTATGCTATCTATCACCAGATAGGGTGTCTCTCCTATTGTCACTTCCGGACGAATCTCCAGCTTGCCCGTCGTAAAATACAACGACCAAGATTTGGCAACGGCAGTATCGGCAACCGCTTTTACTGCATACAGCTCTATCCACTGGCCTGCCGACGACGGCGTTTGACTCGCATCTTCGCCCCACAACACTTCGCTGATGACTACATCACCTTTCGCGGCACCGCCGGTGGTTAGCTTCGGCGCTATCAATTCTATCGTCCCACCATTACGGAAAAATTCGCTCAAGTTACGAGTGAGGGCTTCTACAGGTGCAACAGCACTGGAGATACCATGCGTCGTGGCTGAGCTACCCTCTTGGGTCAAAACCTCAAATTTGCCCGCTGCCAACGCTGAAAGCGTGAAGTAGTCCGCTTTCGCGTCAGGGAGAAATATCGTCAAGGAGGTGAGCCCTGACAACTCTTCTGGGATATCCGACACTTGCGTAGTACCACTGATATCCAGCTCTTCCAAGTTGGTGAGGGTTGACAGGGACGAGATATCCTCTACGGGCGTATCACTGAGATCCAGCTCTTTCAAGGTGGTTAGGGTTGACAGGGGCGAGACATCCGACACGGGCGTACCCTCGAGATTCAGCTCTTCCAAGTTGGTGGCATATTTTAGTCCTGTCAGATCGCTAACGTCTGAGTCACTTAAATCGAGGTCTGTCAAGCCTAGCATATCTCCCCGGGTGACAGCCGTCCCCGCGGCGATGTCGAGTTCCTCCTTGATTTTCGCACGGAGCGCCGCATCCGGAATGTTCACCGCGATGCTTGCTGTATCTACAGGCACCGTCAGCGTATTCGAGGCATAGCTCAGGTTGCCCGCTATGTCCATTGTGGCATCCTCTGGCACCGTTATTTCCACATCTCCCTCAAAAACCGCCGGCGGCGTGATAGTCGCTCTGTAGACTTTGAAGGCGGAACTATGTTTCACCAGTCCGTTATCCTCCTTCTCCGTAGCAAAAAAACCGGGATCCCGATGGTCTAAGCCGATTAAAATCGGGTCTGAAACCTGCCAATCAGCCGGCGCGGTGGTGCCCAGTGTCACCGCGGTGTCATCTACCGTGAACGTGATGTCCGTCGCCTCGAAGCCTCGCGTGCTATCTGCAATCACACCATCATCGTCACCTCCAATCCCATAGTTGTAGAATAGAAATTCCACATCAAAGGACACTGTCTGAGTGTCAGGTTCGGTAACAGCCGCATCGGGGTCTGTCGTTGCAAAATTCACATAGGCGGTGCGGTAACCCGTCTGAACATCATGAGTCCCGTCCTTGATCAGCCCGGGGATCCTCACGCTCGCCCGTTTAGCATCTACTTGATAGTTAAGGCCGGTATGAATATAAGGGTGCGTAGTCGGCTCCTTATAGTTCATATTCTGCCGGCCCACGTAAAAGTCCCTATTAAGCTGTTTTGAGTAGATATACGCATCGCCGGAGGGAGTTTTCCACTTATCAGTATCGGCGGTGGTCGAGACATCGGCCGGGATGGTCGTGGCATTATCTATGATGAAATTATTTGCATCGTCCTTATACGAAGGACGACCGTCACGCACCTTCCCATCTATATTAATGCCATCGCCGAAAAGGTTATCATTGTCTTGCACCGTGTATGTGAAATATACGACTTTAAGATCGGTGTCCGCCGCGGTCCTTGCTGAATCATAGACGGCATCTCGATCAGTGCCATCGGGGGGGGGGCGGAGGGCCTCACCGTCAAATACTAGACGCAGGGACGGCAGATTGGACGTTCCATCGTGCACGACTTTGACATCTATATGAAATGTCAACTTAAGAACGATTTCATCTCCATTACCGAAAACTTTAATCTCTTGGCCCATGGGAGGGTTGGAGTACCCCGGGGCAGTAAGAATCTCCCCTCTCTGTCCTGCTACTAGATCCGCCCGCCTCGCGTCTCTTGCAGCTTCATCGGGATTGGTATTATCCTCCCAATCTTGATATAAATGTTGCCTGCTGTACGAATAGAGCGAATGGCCTGTATGTGTACCTTCACTCTCTATCTCAACCGACCTTAACTCCGGTTTCGTTGCCTGCACAGTAGCCATCGGTGCGGCTAACATCGCAATCCCGGCTATCAGCAGCAACACAAAAAACTTGTTCCGGAAGGCTCCTATGGGAAGCCTATTTCTTCTATTCATTCTTTTTTCCTCCATATAGCGAAGAAGCAAACCTAACACGGACGGTTTAGTTTCTCGCCTGCCCAAACAAAAATATTGTTTAAAAATCAGTAATAAAATAAACTAGCCTTTAGTACATATCCGCCCTATCGGAGATTAATCGCGTTTTCAAAACAGCCTCACCTCAAAAGAGCGTTGAAATTGAGCCTGATATCTATTTGCAGACGGATTTAGACACAAGGTTCCAAACGACTTCGTCACACTTATAGGAACGTTATGGGTTGTAAAAGGGTTATAATACAAAAGAATGTCAACCCATTTTACGCCATTTTACGGATGTTGCCTCAAACGGGTTCGGCAACTCACTTTGTAAAGTTAATTATACCTGCAATCTAAAAAAATGTCAACTCTTTTTTCTCTTATATACTTAAATATACCACAAAAATGGTAAAAGTCAAAACTTTTTTTTAGATACGGTGAACCGATACCGAATTCTGCTCGGTGTATCAATCACATTCGGGGCTTCGCCTTCGCTAATCTTAGTGAAAGTAAGGATAAAGGCAAAGGGCAGTGCCCGACGAGATGCACCGTTAAGATCCCGGTCAGGGTTTAGCATTCTATTATTTGCAAATGTGTGTCTTGTTAGTTTGACGAGATGTCCGCAGGCACCGCCCTCGGTGCTGTATCCATTGCTGTTGCACTGTAATGCTGGCGAAGATGAACGCCTTTAATGAAAGTTATTTATGGCAAATCAGAGAAGGTTGCTCATCATCTTCATCGTCGTGCACATCCGTGGTGATGTTTTCTTCTCTAGTAGATGCTGCATAACAAAAAGTCCTTGACTGTTCCCTCATAACTGAAGTATAATTGACTTATCTACGCTATCCAAGTATTTTCCGAAAGACTTAACGAAATTAGAGAGGAGATTAGAACTGAATTGGAAAATAAAGAGAGTAGAAATGGGAATTAGAGAGCGGTTAAGAGAGATTGTGCAACTGAAAACGATGTAAAATCTACCTTTATCATAGGGTTTAACAAATGCCTGACACTAACGCTAATTTATCAAGCAATCAAATTCGGAGTCTCTGCTTTTCTCTACTGCAGATAAAAAAAACGGAGTTCGCTAACGTATGCATCGTATAATTGTCTGGAGCACAGTACTCGGTGTTATTTTGCTGGTAGGCATCGGCATGATTTACGCGCTGCGTGCCCCGCGTAGTGTGCCAAAAACCTACCCTGCGGATAACGGACCTAACTTTATTGACGTTTCTGCCTATCCACAGAAAATGCAGGCAGCTTACGAGGTCTTTACAAGCAAATGTAGCCGGTGCCACACCGTCGCACGCCCGATTAATTCCGCATTCGCACCAGAAGACTGGCGGAAGTATGTCTACAAAATGATGCGAAAACCCGGTTCCGGCCTCACCCCGAAGACAGCAGAACAGATTATAGAATTCTTGATTTACGATGCACAGCATCGGGAGAAAAGTACACCATGATAAAATTAATACTCACCACTATAGGCATCCTGTCTTGTGCAATTGGTGCACAAGCGGGCCAACATAAAACACTTCAAGTCACAATTGATGGAAAACTGGCCCGCCTGACACCGTCCCCCATATTAAAGGGTGGCAACTGGCTGGTGCCGGTGGAACCTTTCTCGAAACAATTGGGATTGAAGGTAGAATACCCAGAAGGCGCAGAGATGGCTGTTATCTGTGGTAGGGGTGGAGCGGCGCTCTGCGTTCCGCTTCAAGTCGGACAGGACGCGTTTCTGATTGACGGCACCTTTTATGCCCAGCCTGCACGCATCACCGAACCGTTCGGATTGGAAATTTACAACGTTTCAGCAGTGCGGGTTGAAGTTGTCCGTCCAGAACAACTCGCACCGGCGTTCACCCTTCCGGACCTTGAGGGCAACCTGCGCCAGCTGCAAGACTTTCGCGGAAAAAAGACGTTACTCTATGTCTGGGGCTCATGGTGAGGCTGCCGTGGGCAACTGCCAGGCTGGCAGCAATTCTACGCCAAACACCGGGAAAAACTAAACCTCGTCTCCATTGCGATTGATGCACAAGGCACACCGGTCGTGAAACCGTGGCACGATGCCGCTAAGGCGGAATTCGTCACGCTCGTTGATGAACAAAACAGGCTCGGCACCAGTTACCGTCTCAAAGCGATACCGTACGGTATCATGATTGACGGAGCCGGTCGCCTCGTTAAGCCACCGTTTAGCATCAACGTCTCCGATAAAAAGACAATCGCAATGCTGGAACAGTGGATAGCAGAGCCGTCCTACAATGCAACGCTGCTCGCCAATTTCAAACCACTGAGGGTATTAGAGTCGCCAAACGTTGCAGAAGCCAAATCGCGGTTCCAATTAGGACTTGTGTTGCTGGAAGTCGGCAAAAAGGAGGAGGCGATGGCAGAATGGCGAAAAGCCCTCGCATTAGACCCGGGCAACTGGATTATTCATAAGCAAATTTGGGCAGTGGAGCATCCGGACAAATTTTATGAAGGCGATGTCGATTATGGCTGGCAGAAAGCGCAGCTAGAAGCGGAAGGGAAGTAGTAGCAGCAAAAAGCGTGACGGTAAGGGCAAGGTTATCTCCCCCTTTACTTGTTGACAAAGCGGGTTCAAAGCACTAACCCGTACAACAGTCGCGCTAAACAGCGGCAAAAAAACTTATGATGCAACCGCCGCTGTCTCAAGCCGTTTTCTCTGTTCTTCTAACATTTTCTGCTGCCGTTTAACACGTTCAGGAACTAATCTTTCTCGCGGTGCTGCCGGCTGGAAATCCAAACGGTTGCATCGTAAGCCGTTTAGCACCCCCAACTCAACAGGCGAAAAATCATTAGCGTTCTCACGGTTGAAATTCATCGGTTCTTTGAGAGCGACCGGCGGGTTGGTAATAAAACGTGCCCGTCCCGATGGATTCTGCGATGCGGCGTGCAAAATAAACGGATGGAGCAGTACAACGTCCCCTGCTTTGCCCGTAATTTCGACAAAATCCTTGCACTTCTCAATGAGCCCGCCAAACCCATTTGGGAGCACCCCTTCCGGATGTTCGTACAGCCGCTGCGCCACGTGCTGGACAGAATCACACGCGACAAACGTGCCTCCGCTTTCCGGATAGATATCCGACCAGACGACAATCGTCAGCAGCCCCTGCTCTGGGCTATCCAGAAAGTGGCGAAAGAAATCGCCATCCTTATGCCAGCCGCCGACTTCTGGAGAAGGGGGCTGCCATGGGCCTTCTGCACCTAGTGCAAAGTTAATAATAAAGCCGTCCCCCCACGACGGTGCCGGATTCGCAACTCGAGCTTCACCCCCGAGCAGGTCACAGATAGCATCCCACGCACGCGGGGCCACCTCCTTAATCGGCACCCGATTCATAGAAGGCAGATGGATGCGCGGCACCGCCCAAGTCGTTGAATCGTCCGGCTCGTAACCGAGCCGTTTATAAGCAAATGCTCTCCATTCCTCTGCTAATGCACGTGGAAAGCAGTCCTGCAGGATAATATGCCCTCTCTCAATGAAATGGGTAATATCCGCCTCGGCCAGTGTTTTGTAAGTTTTTGACATCAATTCCCCTCTCGTGTTGCCTCATGTAAATGCGAAAAGCCTGCTTACTGGCTTAAGAAGAAAGTTGCCCTAACAAGGTTTCCGCCAATTTCGTTGCAAATTCGTCATCATTAATATGAACGTCCATCTCAATTACTGTGACATTATCACCGATGTGTGCCTTCAGATTCTCCTGCCATGCATCGCGTGCTTCAGGCGAATTGAAAGGCTGCCCTGTTTTGTCAATTGCCGATACCCCTTGTGTCGGGATGATAACGGTTGTCGGGCCCTTCGCAGTACTAAGCTTACGTGCCATAATCTTGCCGAGTTCGGCTGTCTCTTGTGCAGTCGTCCGCATCAGCGTCACCGTTGGATTGTGCTGATAGAATTGCCGGTCGTTAAATTTTTCCGGCACTGTGTCCGGTGGTCCGAAATTCACCATGTCCAAAGCCCCCGGGGCGATGACTTGTGGCAGTGCTGCTTCTCCTGCGGCTTCCAGCCGCTCCGGTCCTGCACTCAAGATACCGCCTACCAATTCGTCTGCGAGCTCCGTCGTCGTCACGTCTAATACGCCGGCAAGGAATCCGCCTCTGACGAGCTCTTCCATTGCCCGCCCGCCGGTACCGGTTGCATGAAAAACGAGAACTTCATAGCCGGCTGCCTCAAGAATTTCTCGTGCTTTTGTCACACAAGGGGTTGTGACACCGAACATCGTGGCCGCGATAAGCGGTTTATCTGCAACCGCCTCCGGTGCTTCAGCTGTTACCATCCCAACCATCGCCCCCGCAGCGTTTGCCAAAATCTGTCGTGACAACCGATTGATGCCGGCGATGTCCACCACAGAATACATCATGCATATATCTTTGGACTGCACATACGGGCTCGTATCCCCTGATGCCAGCGTCGAGACCATCAACTTTGGAACTCCAACCGGCAGCGCCTGCATGGCAGTGGTGCCGATAGTTGTTCCTGCAGACCCACCGAGTGATATGAGTCCATCAATTTTCCCAGCGGCGTGTTTTTCTGCAGCTATCGCAGCGGCACCTTGTGCCATCACTGCAACGCTATTACCCCGGTCGCCTTCATCTCGCAACGCTTGTAGAGACGAGCCCGCCTTCCGGGCAACATCATCTGCAGAAATATCCGGTTCCAGTTGCGGTTCCCCCAAGATGCCGGTATTAATAACGCACGTCGAGGTGCCACTGGACTCGATCTGTGCCTTGATGAATGCAAATTCGACCCCTTTGGTATCCATTGTCCCGACAATGCCAACCGTTTTCGCCATTGTGGCATCCCCCTAAAAGCAAAAAGTTATATCCTTTATTATACGGATATTTTTAAATTATGTCAAGTCCGTCTACAACGGTTTCGTGTTCATTACCTTTTAACAAGACGTGCCAGAGGCGTTTTTCATCTTTTACTTCCCCCACACGAGCAGATTTGAATGCCAAACGCGGGAGATTAAAAATCGCCCGCACCTTAAGATGAAATGAGAAAAAAAATTGACAGAATTTAATATATATGATATACTTTCTCACAGCAATTACAAGTCGCGGAGGTAAATATATACGTGAAACCAATTGATTCTAAACAGGCAGGCTTAACATCGATCCAGATTCTCGTTGTGGTTATCGTCATCGGGATTATTGCCGCTGTGCTATTAGCACCCCAGTTGCTTGGGCAGGCCGGTCGTGCGTTACAAGCACAAGCCGCTGAAGAAATTGAGGCCCTCGGCATTGCACTAGATAGATACGCGAAAGATAACGGTGATTATCCGTCAACCGAACAAGGCTTGAAAGCACTCTGGGAGAAACCTGAAGAGCCGCCACGGCCGATAAATTGGACGGGGCCCTATATGGACATCCCGATTACTGTGGATCCGTGGGGCAATCCGTATATCTACATCCGGCCCGGTGTACACGATTCGTACGGGTACGACCTGATCTCTTTTGGCAGTGACGAACTTGAAGGTGGCACAGGCGAGGCTGAGGACGTGGTCAGCTGGATCCGGCGTGACGAATAAGGCCTACCCCCGCACAAAGGATGCGGGAAAAGTTGGCTATCTGGCAGAAATTTTTAACGTGTTAGTTATACGCATGGACGATAGCACGCTCCCTACAATAACGTCGAACAGGGGCTCTCTATAAAAATTACGCAGATTGAGGTTAGCAAAGTCAAAGTCCCATATCATGATGGCATCGCTGAACTGATGACTCAGCGAAATCTTTACCAGATTGACTCCGTTTATCAAGTTCATACCGACGAAGGGCTGACCGGAATAGGCGACGGCCCCCACCTTGCGGATGAGATTATCCAACAATATATCGGCAGGGATTCGTTTGAGTTTATGAATGGATGGGCACCGACCCCTCTCTCGCAAGCGTTCTACGATATTATAGGAAAGAAAAGCGCTCGGCATACCACTTCATCAACTCTTAGGGGAAAAGGTTCATGACAAAACACCGTTCGCATACGGTTCTATTGACATGAGCCCGGACGAATGGGCAGCCGAGGCAAAGCGTGCTTACACCCTCGGCTATCGGTTACACCAAATAAAAGCACGCCCCTGGTTCGAGATCCGGGAACAGGTCTCCGCAATTAGCGAGGCAGTCCCAGCCGACTATCAGTTCCGCGTCGATGCAAACGACTCCTTTGAAACGCCTGAACGCACCCTTGAATCTGGCTGCCGTGATGCCGAATGCAACCATGCCAGCGATTACCCTTGTCGCGTCTAAAGCAGGGTCCAAAACTGAAAGACGGATCAATAGAATTTACGCAGACACCGCGGATAATAGAGAAGGAGCATTCTGATGAGAATAAGCATTCTGATCTTGCTCATTTGTCTTATGAGCACCTATATCTCTGTACAGGCAGCACAACTCGGATTAACCAGTGCATGGCTGTTTGAGGAAAATAGCGGAAAGATTGTTAAAGATATTGTCAGCGGACACGACGGTGAAATTAAAGGGAATCTGAAATGGGTGCCTGATGGCAAATTCGGCAGAGCATTAGAATTTCCAGGGAAAGGCGATAGTTACGTTCGTGTAGAACATGACGATGTTTTCAACGCCGAGCCCTATACATTTGTCGCATGGACGAAGCTCGAAGCAGCATCATGGCAGTACATCGTCTGGCGAAACGGCGATGTCTGGCCTGAACCCGAGAATGTACGTCACCTCGATATCTGGATTCACGATGCAGACTATCCGGTCTTTATGTGGCACGTGAAGGGGGAAGTCGGGCGCATTGATGGCAAAACCGTCGTTGCAGATGGCGAATGGCATCACATCGCCAAAGTCTACGATGGTAAAAATGTCCAGATGTTCGTTGATGGAAAACTAGAAGGTGAAAAACCGACCGGCGGCACGCTTGATACCAGTGAAAGCCCTATCTGGATTGGTGCACGCCCCGGAAATGTTGCAGCCACTGGGCTTTTTGACGAAGTTGGCTTCTTCACTCAGGCACTCTCCGAAGATGAACTAAACGATGTCATGGATAATGGGTTAGCAGGCTACGCCCCCGTAGAGGTAATTGGCAAAGCAACAACAACCTGGGCTGTGCTGAAAGCACAACATTAAATAAATGGAGGAAGATGGATTATGCGAATGCACGTAGGTGGAGAATGGATTGACAAATCCAGCAAAATTGATGTACTCAGTCCTTTTGACGGTACGGTTGTGGATACTGTACCAAGAGGTGACGCGCACGACGTTGAAACCGCACTTCAAACAGCTGAGCACGGTGCCAAAATCATGGCCGGCTTAACCGGCTATGAACGTTATGAAATCTTGCGGAAAGTCGCAGATTTGATGCTAGAACGTTCCGATGAGCTTGCCGAGGTCATCACGCGCGAGGAAGGTAAGATTTTAGCCGAGGCAACGGTTGAAGCGACTCGTGCTGCAGAGATTATCGCACTCTCGGCTGAAGAGGCAAAACGGGTAACCGGGGAAGCTATTCCACTAGAAGGCGCGCCCGGCGTTAAAGGCAGAGTCGGCTTTACAGTCCGCGTTCCGTGCGGCATTGTTGTTGGCATTAGCCCTTTCAACTTCCCACTCCATCTCGTGTGCCATAAAGCAGGTCCGGCAATCGCAGGTGGAAACGCTATTATTATCAAACCTGCAACAGATACCCCCCTTTCCGCCCTTAAGTTAGTTGAACTGTTTGTGGAAGCTGGCACACCGCCGGAAGCGATTCAGTGTGTAACAGGACCCGGCGGCGACATCGGCGATGCACTCTGTGCCGACGCACGCGTCCGAAAAATTACCTTTACCGGCAGCCGCGATGTCGGCGAACATATCTGTCACGTCGCTGGATTGAAGCGCGTCACCATGGAACTCGGTTCTAATTCGCCACTCATTGTTATGCCAGATGCCGACCCGGAGAAGGTCGCACGCGCAGCAGCAGCATCCGGATACTCCAATGCAGGGCAGGTCTGCATCTCAACACAACGCGTCATCGCACATGAGAAAATCTACACGGATTTCTTAGATGCCTTCCAGGCAGAGGTGGCTCAGATTAGTATCGGCAACCCATTGGAAACAGGCACGCGCATGGGACCCATGATTCGAGACGGCGATGCTACCCGCGTCACAGAATGGATACACGAAGCTGTCAGTGATGGTGCTGAACTGCTTACCGGCGGCGAAAAACAAGACCAGTTTGTAACGCCTGCCATCCTAGCTAACGTTAAGCCAGAGATGAAAATCTCGTGTGACGAAGTGTTCGGGCCGGCAGTTGGGGTAACGCGCGTCAACGACATTGATGAAGCCATCACCCTCGCTAACGATACCAACTACGGCTTGAGTGCCGCAATTTTCACTCAAAATGTGGATTGGGCGATGAAGTTCGTCCGAGAGGTCGAATCCGGCAACCTTATGGTGAATTGGGGAACGCAGTGGCGCGCAGATTTGATGCCGTACGGCGGACTCAAAGAGAGCGGCATGGGGAAAGAAGGACCCAAATACGCTATTGAAGAGATGACGGAGACCAAGATGGCAATTTTCCATCTCGATGGGTAGCAAATTTTGTCAACGGTAGGATGTTGCACCCGACACGATTCTGGACGGTGCAACATCCTCAGAAAAACAGGCGTGTCTCGATGCCTCGGTGTTAAGCAACACCTCAATAATCAAATCACTCCTCGTTCCGCTCTAAATCGGATCCTGTCTCTCTGACAATCTCTTGCTATAGCACGGATGCCTTCTCATGCGTTTTGTGCCACCATACTTAAGAGAATGCCCAGGATTTTGTCGGGTTGCTCAATTGTGTAAGCCGCTATGTCAATATCGAGTCTATTTTCCTCCAGTTTGAGGAATATCCAATCTATGCCCGACGTGATTGCACCATAAATGTAGGGTATGTCATTCTGCTTTTCTACATTAAAACGTTGGGCGGCAACCATTTCCGATACGCACTGCCCGAACCCGACCGTCAGGTCCTGTTTTGTCTCAATAAGTATGATGGCCGGCGCTTCCAAGTGAAATTGGGCAGGCGATAGACTTATCAAAAAATCACAAACTACTCCGTCTTCTGCATCTACGTTAAAGTCAACATCCGAAAAGAGACTAATGCGCCGCGCTAGCTGCTCACGGAGTTCAATCAGAACATTAGCGACGATCGTTTCCGATTTTGCCTTTCCCGGACTAATAGCAAAGGCTAACGGCACATTGCACGCCAATTTTGTGATAAGACGTGCACTCGGCTTGACCGGTTCTATGTCAGCACAGATGTCTGTCATGTTCACCGCTTCCAAGTGAAACCTTTTCTTTACTGTTTCTAAGTGCCAATTGTGATCCACCACGCGAAAAGGCCTCCGACAGTTAGTTGAATGGGAGTTTCCCCGGAAAGTGCAAAAACATTATCCTAATAGTGACGATTTTACGATTTTACGATTTTAGGTAGGGCAATCTAGAACTATAGAGTGCCCCGCCTTTTTTATAAATTGAGAGAGGCGCTACTCTTCGGCCTCCGCTTTTGCAGCAGCGATGACTTTCTGGGCTACATCATCCGGAACTACCGCATAATGCACGAACTCCATGGTGAAGCTGCCGCGTGCACTGGTCATAGACTTCAGATCTATTGAGTAGCGGAGCATTTCCACGAGCGGCACTGTGGCTTGAATCACTTGACGTTTTCCGACTTGTTCGACGCCCATCACCTGCCCACGCCGTCCATTCAGGTCGCCGATGATGCTCCCCATAAACTGCTCCGGTACGGTGATAGTAACATTCATAATCGGTTCGAGCAAGACAGGGTCGGCCTGTTCAGCCGCTGCAGCGAACGCGATGGAACCGGCAATTTGGAACGCCATATCCGAGGAATCAACCGGATGGTGCTTTCCATCGTAAAGATCGATTTGGAGGTCAACGACCGGGTATCCAGCGATGAGCCCACGTTCCATTCTCTCGCGAATCCCCTTTTCGACGGCCGGGATATAGTTGCGCGGAATAGCCCCACCGACAATATTGTTAATAAACTCAAACCCTTCACCGCGCTCTATCGGTGCTAGGTTAATCCAGACATCCCCAAACTGCCCTCTTCCACCGGATTGGCGTTTGTGCCGCCCCTGGATACTTCGGACACGCCGCCGAATCGTCTCACGGTACGGGACCTTCGGCGGGGCTATATCGGTTTCTACCCCAAACTTGGCTGATATCCGCTCACGGTTGACCGTGATGTGAAGGTCACCGAGCCCAGAAATGAGCAGCTGCTTGGTAATCTCGTTACGCTCAATTCTGAACGCTGGATCTTCTTCGGACATCCGCGTCAGGGCGTTCATCAGCTTTTCATCATCACCTTCGCGCGTGGGCCGCACCGCATAAGAGATTACTGAATTCGGGAATTCTATACCGGCCAGTTGAATTGGCGCGTCCCTATCAGACAAGGTGTCCCCGGTTTGCGTCACAGAAAGCTTCGTAATCGCACCGATATCGCCAGCTTCAACTTGTGAAGTGCTAATCGTATTTTTTCCGTTCATGAACGTCGTTTTTCCGAGGCGCTCCACCTCTCCCCGGCTGGAATTGCTGACTTGTGTATCACTTTGTAAGATGCCGGAGTACACCCTGAAGAAACTGAGCTGCCCCGCAAACGGGTCGGCAATGCTTTTGAAAACGACCGCGCTCATCGGCGCATCCGGTGTCGGTTCACGGGAATTTTCTGTACCGTCACCACTCGCTACGGATCCAATATCCGCAGCAGAGGGGCAGCAATTCACGAGCGTATCCATCACCTGCTGCACACCGATATTGTTCAGTGCAGAGCCACATAGCACCGGAACAAATTGGTTTTCGAAAATCCCTTTTTTCAGTCCGTCCTGAATTTCTTCATCCGAAAGTTCGCCTTCAAAAAACTTCTCGATGAGGGCATCATCACTTTCAGCGGCAACTTCAACCAGTGCCTCGCGTGCTTCCTCAGCATATTCAACGAATTCCGAGGCGATCTCTGTTTTCTCAGAGCGTTTGCTTCCGTCGGGTTGCATAAAGGTGCCCATCTGAATAAAATCAACCACCCCCGAAAACTGTGCTTCTTTCCCAATAGGGCCCTGAATCGGAATCGCCCGCGTTTCAAGCGTATCCTCAATACTTGCCAGTGCGTTTTCAAAATTGGCGTTCTCCTTATCCATTTTATTGATAAAGATTAGACGCGGCAGTTTATATTTCTCTGCTACCTCCCAAACCTTTTCAGTCCCGCCTTCAACCCCGGTTGTTGCATCGACGACAACGATAACGGCATCAACGATTCGCAGGACACTATAGAGGTCTCCGTAAAAATCCTCTGCCCCCGGCGTATCAATTAAATTTAATTTATGTCCTGCCCATTCGCCGATACATACCGAACAATTGATAGTCGTTTTCCGTTCTATTTCGTCAGTGGCATAGTCCGCTACGGAATTTCCTTCATCTACGGCACCCATACGTTCAATGGCTCCGCCGTTGTAAAGCATCGCTTCAACGAGGGATGTCTTGCCTGCCCCTGAATGTGCGATAATCCCTATGTTTCGGATCTGGTCCGTCCTATACTGTTTCATTTTCCATCCTTTTTTCGTCTATTAAAGAGGTAAGGCTAGCCTGGCCTAAAGCACCATGTGCCCATCTCCGCCAGAGCAGCCGCGGCCATTTGCATATTCAAATCTCCTTTTGCCGTTAACCACACGGATTTACGGGAGCAACCCATAAATCCCTGGCGAGCGTGAAAGTCTGGCGTTCCCGTCAAGACAACCGTATGTGAGCACCATACAAAAATTTGTATTCCGTGGAGAAGGAGGCCATTTAAACTAAACTATTTTAGCATAAAGACACAAAAATTTCAACATTTAAACTGGATTTTTTTAGCAAGGCGTGGTATAAATGATGTTGGTAACCTGCAACACGATGCTGAAAAAAACAACTAGCTCTACCAGACACTTTCGCAGGCTACGCCCTAAGGAGGACTTATGCCAGATTATACGAGAACCCAGGTCTTAAACCGCCTTCAAACAGAATTGGATACCGGAAAATCCCTCTTAGCCGTTGGCGCGGGCACAGGCATTACTGCTAAATTCGCCGAACAGGGAGGTGCAGACCTCATCGTCATTTATAACTCCGGACGTTACCGCATGTCCGGCTTCGGGTCCTGTGCAGGACTTTTGGCCTACGGCGACGCAAATGCTATCGTCATGGAAATGGGAGAACGCGAGGTGCTGCCGGTCGTCAAAGAAGTCCCAGTTATTGCAGGAGTCAACGGTACAGATCCGACACGACGGATGAGCAACTTCCTCAAACAGGTACGCGACATCGGGTTTGACGGTGTCAACAACTTTCCGACCGTCGGGGTAATTGATGGGACCTTCCGTCAAACGCTTGAAGAGACCGGAATGGGTTTCTACAAAGAGGTCGAGATGGTAGGCATTGCACATGACATGGAACTTTTCACCATTATCTATGTATTTAACCCCACAGAATCGGAAAATATGGCATCCGCCGGGGCAGATGTTATTATTGCACACATGGGGACGACGGTCGGCGGCTCCATTGGAGCTGAAACCGCTTTCACACTTGAGGACGCAGCAGTACGCGTACAAGAAATCTGTGATGCCGCGAAAACGTCCAACCCCGATGTGATTTGCCTCGCACACGGCGGCCCCATCTCAACAGCACCCGAAGCAGCCTTTATCAATGACAAAACGGATACAGTCGGTTTTGTCGGTGCCTCCAGTATTGAGCGGTTCGCGTGTGAGGAAAGCATTCCGAGAGTCACAGCCTCGTTCAAAGTTTAGGTTGAAAACCGTAAAAAAATAGGGTGCACAGCCGGGCTAAATGAATGAATAGGGGCGGATATAGATAACGCCCCTATAGGTTGCAATACCCAATTAAGAATTCAGCGGTCAATTGCCGCCGGTAGTTTTAGACATTACACACATCAAAAGCGGCTTGCATCGCCTCGAGCGCGTCGCCTTTCGGCCCGAATTCATGCCCGACGTAAAGGTCATATCCGGTTTTTGCGATGGCACGCATCACGGCAGGATAGTAGATTTCCTGCTCGTCATCCAGATCATGGCGGCCGGGGTTGCCTGCCGTATGGAAATGTCCGATGTACTCAATATAATCGGTGATGTTGCGAATCAGATCGCCTTCCATAATCTGCATGTGATAGATGTCGTAGAGCAGCTGCGCCCGCGGTGAACCGACACTTTTGCACACCTCAACACCCCACGCCGTCTTGTCACACTGGTAGTCTGGATGGTTGACTTTGCTGTTGAGGAGTTCGATGCAGAGGTTAACCCCTTTCTCCTCGGCAGCCTTCGTCACGCGCGATAGCCCCTCTACCGTATTATCCCGCCCCTCTTCTTCCGATTTGCCTTCACGGTTTCCAGAGAAACAGATCAGACCGGGAATGTCGTTTGCCGCTGCGATGTCAATATTTTTAAGGATTTCGTCTTCAATTCTGTCGTGATTTTCGCGTTTGTTCAAGCCGTCGGGTAGCGAACTGTGTCCTACGATAATTGCGACACGCATCCCGTTGTCACGGACGACGGGCCAGAGCGTCGACGGTAACATTTCAACAGATTTATAACCGATTTTGGCGGCTTTGCGAATGACATCTTCCGGATTTTCAGCGCCACGGCTGAACCCGCCAAAACAGATGGATTGATTGATTCCCATAATTAATGCATTCTCTCTTTTGATATTAGGACAGGCTTGAGCCGCCCCTGACAATTTTTTATCTCACACTTAGCACTTAATAAGTAAGTTAAATACCGTTGTTATCACTGTTTGTCTATTGAGGCTTACAGGTCAACTGCTTTGCCGGTGCAGAAGGACGTGCTTGCAGCGAGCATGATGCGGAGCGTCTGGAGTGCGTCGCTATACGGTGATAAGATTTTTGAACCGTCGCCGCTCTTCACTGCATCAATAAACACACGATCCCGGTCCTGTCCCCCCGCGCCCGAAAGCGGTTCAACTTCGCCTTTGCGGTCTACGTTGTTTGCCCCGCCAACGGTGACGACGAGCCCACGGCAGAATACTTCAAGGCGAACGCGTCCGAAACCTTCCATTGCACACGAAGAGACGATGTTCGCCACAGCCCCGTTCTCAAATTCGATGTTCACCATGCTGATGTCGTCCACGTCGTAATTGGGGACATCTGTCATGCTGCCGCTTGCGGCGACACCGTGTACGGTTTTGCCGTCGCTGCCGACGAGAAAACGAGCAAGATCGAAGATATGCGTTGTCTGCTCGACGTGTTGTCCACCGGATTGTGCACGCACACGCCACCATGGGGTACCAGGCAATCCGCCCATCCAATAACCGAGTGCACCCAGGATTTGTGATTCCGCTTCAAGCATCGCCTTTGCATTCTGTGCATTACCGCCGTAACGCCAATGGTAACCAACACTGGTGATAACACCGGTCTGTTCAATGTAATCGTTAATGATAATTGCCGGTTCCAGTTCGGAATGGATGGGCTTCTCAATAAACATCGCGATACCTTTTTCGCACGCGATGCGTTCTTGCTCACCGTGTGCAAACGGAGGCGTACAGATGTAAACCGCGTCCAAATCCTCTTTGTCGTACATTACACGATAATCGGTATAGGCATTTCCCCCGAATTCGTCTGCGCGTTGTTTCGCACGTTCTTCGGAGATGTCGCACATGGCAGTAAATTCAACGTCGTCAAAGTTATCCTTGAGGTTATTCATGTGTGCGCCTGCCATGCCGCCGGTCCCGATAAAACCGAGTTTTACTGTATCCATAGTTTCTCCTTAAAAAGTGGGTGATTATGAAAAAAATCCGTTAATTTTTCACACTATAGTTTACCAGAAATCAAACGTTTATAGCAAGATATTTATTTAATCTCACTTACCCCCCCCATTTTTTTCTGAGAGTCGTCTGTGTGATATTGTTAGGTGTGTGTGTGAGAAAAGTGGCAGGATAGGTATTCTTTGTCTGTCCTGAGGGAGAGACAAGAAAACCGAACCTGCCGAACCGAACCCCGCCAATCGTTTTGATGTTTGAAGGTGATTCGCGTGTGTGAGGTTGGAGTTCCGCCCGGTGTCAAAAGACGCGCGGGCGGTTCGTTTTGTTATGGAGCGTCACTCGCACGCGTCGGCTTTTGCTGTGAAACAAGGATTTCGTTCGGCCCTGCTTGTTGTGCTGCCATTCTGCGTTCGCGTGCTTTCCGAATCTGTTCTTTGAGGCGTGCGATGCGTTCGGCACAACAGTCACAAGATTTCTTTTTCACTGTGGGCTGGGTTGTTGAAGCAGGCGTGGGTGTTTCCACTCGTGCTTGTTGCTGGGGTGTCTGCGTGTCACGTGTCTGTGTTGCGTAACTGATAACGCCCAAGCCGAGTGCGATGATGGCAAGGGTGACAATGCAGTAGAAAAGATATATCTTTTTCATTCAGTCGTTCTCCTTATTTCTGCGGATGAGACGTTCAACCTGTTTTGCGATGCCTGGATCTGATTCTTTGAGTCGACGGAGTCCTTCTTCCGGACCATAGCGATTCAAGGTTTGTAGTGCGCGGTTGAAACGTTCCGGCGAAAAGTATTTACGCAGGGCTGTCTCTATATTTTCTTCGCTAAGTGCTTTGAAATCCGATTGCCTTAGCGGTGCCGTCGGCTCTATCACGAGGTCTGCCGCTGTTTTGGGTAGGGCTGGAACGTCGTCTTTTTCGTCTGATGTCAAATCTCTTTGCGGACTTCGTATCGGATCTGATGGGCTGACAGTTGAGCGATCCACTGATATCTCTTCAGAAGTTGAGAGGGGCTGTGTCCGCGTTTCTCCTAATGCTTCCGTTGACTGCATCGCCCTGTTTTTTATCTCCTTGAGCCAAGATACGGCACTATCTAGATTCATATCTCGTAGCGAAATATTAGAGCCAAAATGGGCAAGATACCACGCCGATGCCCGTTCATCTGCCATAAATTTATTCAACACGCCGCTATCATAGCCGCCATTTTCAATGATCATAGCCGTTAGTTTTTGGCGCATTTCCGGCTCATAATCCGAAGGGTCGCCCACAGGAAAGTGTTTGCGAAACGGCTGGTGCAACAGATCTCTGGAAATCGACAATCCTTTATCTGCTAAGAAATTCATCAGCTCATTGTAAGTCGCGCCGCTATTGATGAGGTCAAGATACTCTTGGGATTCTACAATCTCATAATATCTTTTTACCTCTGGCTTCGCGAGCCTTTCAGGCGTTTGCCAGCTCTTTTGCCGATCTATTATCACTTTCAGCCTTGCTTCTACGTTACGTGGATGTGAAATCGGTAAATTTGGATCCGTCACATCCACGAGAGTTATTTCATTATCACCATCCTTGTCTACAAAATCCTTCGAGCTCGTTTCTGTTTTCTGAGGCGTAGAAGCCGCATCGCTCGCAGATTTTGGTGCCGTAGCCCGATAGATTGTCTTGACTTCTGGGGTATCTGTCGTTGACAATTTCCATAAGGCAAAAACAATCAGGACACTCAGGAGCATGAGAATTGGATACAAAACTCGTTTTTCCTTCATTTTTTTTCTTCCTTTGAGCAGTGTTGTCCGTCTGGATCCCTTAGGCAATTCCACCCAAAGAACTCGACGGACAACCTCAGAGATTTCTAATGATCCTCATTGATGTCATGTGAACAAGCTGTAGAAGCAGCGGCACAGGCGCTTCCCATAATACTCCACGCCGTATTACATAATTCGGGATCATAGACCTCACCGCTGTAACAATAATACATTACTAATGTATAGGCACCCGAGCACATTTGTTGTAAACCGTCACATTCTGAGGAATTATCGTGTGCATCCGTCTTCAGGACGAATAGACTGACAGTCGTGAAACCTACAGCAAGGATACAAACAATAGCAATCGTCTGGCATAAAGACATTTTCATTGGTTTTCTCCTTTATTTTTCGGGGACTGCTGTCAGGAAAGATCTGGCAATCTCCCTATAAGGTGCTAACCAAAAAGTGTCACAAAATGCATCCATTCTATAATACAATTTAGGTTCACGCTGTCCTACCTAAATTATGGCAGTGCAGCGTCTAGGATTGCTAGTGACATCCTCGGCACACCTCTCAATTTGCAGGAGATATCAAATAGTATAACACATCTCCTACCTTAAATTCACTAAAAAAAACAAGTTTCGGACATTTACTGTTTTGCGTTCACTATACGTTAACATCTCTACCTCTTCCTCTTAATTTCGTTACGAACCTTTGTGGATACTGAAGCCGTGGCGGGTTCTCTTGTGGATGTTCTCCACTGTTTTATCACACGCGCCACTTTATCACTCACCGCTTGAGCGGAAAAAGCTACATGTTTGGCAATCTCCGCCGGAGATTGTCCGTCTAAATACCGCTCCATTATTTTGAATTCTGCCGCAGGCAGAGAACGGAGCAACTCCTCCAACTGCGGGGCGATACTTTTTAACCACGCCTCCGCCCGTTTCAGTCTTTTTCGCGTCGCCTCCGGCGTTAAGCCTAACGCTTCCGCTATTTCTATAGGCTTGAACCCGTCTAAAAAGAGGTCCATCGCCTGGTCCATCTCGGAAAGGAGGCGCAGGAGTCTAGCCAATCGCTCGCGCCTTTCCTGCTTTTGTGCCGTCTGCCTCGCTGCGTCAATAGACGCTGACCCTATCGCTTGCTCGGCAGGTGGCAGTGCATCTAAAGAGACGAACCGGGCACCTTCTGGCAGGTGGTCTGCTCTGCTCAGAGCGGCTCTTCGTCTATCAATCGCGACATTCTGAGCGGTTTTATATAACCATCCCGGCAACTTCTCAGGATGCTTGATTTTTTCGCGCCCTTGGAAGGCTTTACTGAAGGTGTCGTTAGCAACCTCCTCAGCATCCTGCGGATTTCTTAAAATGCGGAACGCAGCCTTAAACACGCCGTGGTAATACCTTTTAAAAATCCGCGTGAAACTGTCTGTGTCCCCTGTTTGTAAGAAATGCCGATTGAGTTCTACCTCATTCATTCAGGTTTACCTCCCGTCCGTCTTATCGCAGCAATTGATGTGCTGCCTTCTATAATGACATGACGAAAATTAAAGACAAAATTGGACAAAAATATTATTTTTCTTATTTTTTTTGTCTTTAACCCACCACGGAACCGAAAAAAACGAGCTCTGTGTCCCCTGTTTGTAAGAAATGCCGATTGAGTTCTACCTCATTTATTCAGATTTACCTCCCGTCCGTCTTATCGCAGCAATTGATGTGCTGCCTTCTATAATGACATGACGAAAATTAAAGACAAAATTGGACAAAAATATTATTTTTCTTATTTTTTTTTCTCCTTAACCCTCACGGCCCCCAAAAAAACGAGGACGGAATCGTCCAGAAAAAATCGCTTGACAATTCAAGCGGAATTTGGGATACTTTATAATTAACCTAAACCACTACCTACAACAGGAACAGGGTTTTATATAGGACAGTTTAGATGAAAAACGTGAAAATCACAAACATTAAAACAATATTAACCGCACCAGATGGAATTCGGTTGGTTGTTGTCAAGGTTGAAACCAGCGAACCGGGACTATACGGTATCGGCTGTGCAACCTTCACGCAACGTCCACTCGCCGTCGCAACGGCTGTTGATGAATACCTCAAACCTTTTCTTATCGGGAAAGACCCGAGTAACATAGAGGACATCTTTCAGACGAGTTTCGTCAGTTCCTATTGGCGAAACGGGCCCGTGTTGAACAACGCGCTTAGTGGTGTAGATATCGCCTTGTGGGACATCATGGGAAAGCGCGCCGGCATGCCGGTTTATCAACTCCTCGGTGGGAAATGCAGAGAGGCGGTGCCTCTTTATGCGCACGCCGGTGGAACTGATTTCCAACAAGTAACAGAGAATATCCAACGCTATATGGAACAAGGGTATCGCTACGTACGTGCACAGGTGGCAATACCGGGCTATTCTACCTACGGTGCGGCTGGAGGCGGCACCCCCGCTTTCGAACCGACACCTTATGTCAATACCGTCATCAAACTTTTCGCGCATTTACGTGAAGAGTTAGGCGACACGGTGGAACTGCTCCACGACGTGCATGAACGCATCCCGCCAATACAGGCGATTAATCTCGCCAAGGCGTTAGAACCTTATCACCTCTTCTTCTTAGAAGATCCGTTTGCCCCCGAGGATGTCGACTATTTCCAGTTGATGCGCCAACAGACAAGCACCCCCATCGCCATGGGCGAATTATTTAACAACCCGAACGAATACGTCCACCTTATCAAAGACCGGCTCATCGATTTCATTCGCGTACATATCTCCCAGCTCGGCGGCATCAGTCCTGCGCGGAAGTTAGCTGCACTGTGTGAATTTTTTGGCGTGCGCACCGCCTGGCACGGCCCGGGCGATGTATCGCCGGTCGGACATGCTGCGAATATCGCGCTCGATTTGGCGTGTTACAATTTCGGCATTCAGGAACAACACGTCTTTGGAGAAAATACAAGGGAAGTTTTTCCGGGTTGCCCCGAGATTCGTGACGGATGTTATTGGGTCAACGAAGCACCAGGACTCGGCATAGACATCAACGAGGCACTCGCGGAAAGATTCCCGTTCCCGGAACATCCGCTTAACGGCGGATGGGCACCTGTCCGAAGGAGAGATGGAACTGTTATTCGGCCGTAGTCAGGTATGTTGTGGATAATTTGTGTATTGCTTTTACTCTGTACAAATCCGTTAGACGTACAGATTCAGTTTACCGAAGTTACATCGGCGGCAGGCATCCACTTCCGTCATGTCAACGGCGCGACGGGCGAAAAACATCTCATCGAAACGATGGGAGTAGGTGCCGCTTTTATCGATTACGATAACGACCGGGATGCAGATCTCTATCTGGTTAACGGTGCACCGCTCTCACCTCCGCTAAAACCTCTGCCAACGAATCGGCTCTACCGCAATAACGGAGATGGCACCTTTACCGATGTCACACAGAACGCCGGTGTCGGAGATACCGGATACGGCATGGGGTGTTGCGTTGGCGATTACGATAACGATGGCAATAGAGACCTTTTCGTAACTAACTGCGGATAAGCAATTATGGCGCGAACTGAAAAGTGGCGCGAGTTATCTCTCACATCATCAACTAGTTCTTCTCATTGGAGTCGGTGCAGCAGAAGACGTAGAGCGGTTAACTGTGCTTTGGCCGAGTGGGTTGCAAGATGAGATTCGCAATGTGCGGTGCAATCAGGCACTGACGATTCGAGAAGGCACCGGTGTTATATCGAATTAAACGAGCTCATCTCGTTCGGTTGATGGATTCACCTGGATCCTGCCCGAAATCGGCATCAAAAGCACATTCTTGACTTTTTAACCTGTTTGGAGAATTCAGCAGCATTTACAAAATATATTTGCTCAAATCTTGGTCTTTCACAATCTCAGCGAGTGCCGATTTCACATAACCGCTATCTATTGTAATTTCCTGAGACTCAAGGTCTGGGGCATCAAAAAAGAGATTTTCAAACAGTTTTTCCATGATAGTGTGGAGCCGTCGCGCCCCAATGTCTTCAACGGATTCGTTAACCTGAAACGCGAGCGCAGCGATTTCGTCAATAGCATCATCGGTAATCGTGGTCTTTATCGCCTCAGTATCGAGTAAGGCAGTATATTGCTTGACGAGTGCATTCTTAGGTTCGGTTAAAATTGACTTAAAATCATCTTGCGTAAGGCTTTTTAACTCAACGCGAATCGGGAATCGCCCTTGCAACTCAGGAATCAAGTCCGAGGGACTTGAGACATGAAAAGCCCCAGCAGCGATGAATAAGATATGATGCGTACGCACCGCTCCATACTTTGAACCGACTGTACTGCCTTCAATGATCGGTAGGATGTCACGCTGCACGCCTTCACGAGAAACGTCTGGCCCCTGGCGCGATTCACGCCCAGCTATCTTGTCAATTTCGTCCAAAAACACAATGCCTGAATTTTCGACACGCTTAATGGCCTCACTGATGACGACATCCATGTCAATCAGTCTCTCTGCTTCTTCTTGCATTAAAATTTGACGTGCCTCTGAAATAGGCAAACGCCGTTTCTTCGTCTGATTCGGGAGGATACTACTGAACATATCCTTAAAGTTTATGTCCATTTCCTCAATGCCGCTTGGTGAAAAAATTTCAATAAAAGGCAGGTTCCGAGGCTTGACATTGATTTCAACCGGTTTATCCTCAAGCTTACCTTCACGAAGCCATTTTTGGAACATCTCGCGTGTCTTAAAGTATCGCTCGCGCTGTTTCTTCCGCGACACCTTGGTTCCCTCTCCGTCCTCTTCTTCTACTACCTCCTCAGAGTTATCAAACGGCAATTGTAGGATATTGTCAACCAATGATTCGGAATCTTCGCTCTTCGCATCATCGTTCTCCGCCTTTCTCTCGTCTCTACTGGAACGCATGAAACGGGGCATCGGGATCAAGCAATCGAGCAAACGTTCATCAGTAAGGCTCCGCGCTCTATCTTTAACCGCTTCGGTTTGCTCTGCTTTAACGCGGCTGATCGCGACTTCCGTAAGATCGCGAATCATCGATTCAACGTCACGGCCGACATACCCGACTTCAGTATACTTTGACGCTTCTACTTTGATGAATGGTGCATCGACGAGGCGCGCCAACCGTCTCGCTATTTCTGTTTTGCCGATGCCGGTTGAACCGATCATAATAATATTCTTTGGGGCAACTTCGTCCTGAATATTTTCTGCTAACATTTTACGCCGAGCCCGGTTACGGAGCGCAATGGCGACTGCCCGTTTGGCATCAAGCTGCCCTATGATGTACTTATCAAGTTCCTGAACAATCTGCCGTGGCGTGAGCGCGGTTTCTAAGGTTCTATTTTCACTAGTCAATTTTAGTTTCTCCTATAGATTCAACTTCAATGCGGGCATTGGTGTAAATGCAAATGTCACTTGTAATCTGTAACGCCTCCGCTACAATCTCTTTTGCTGTGAGTGCGGAATGCATCAGCAACGCCTTCGCCGCTGCAAGGGCGCTGGACGCTCCAGAACCAATCGCGAGCATCGCGTCGTCAGGCGCAATAACATCACCATTACCTGAGATGAGGTAACTGCTCTTGTCATCCACTGCAATCATTAAAGCATCAACCCGTCTGAGCACCCGGTCGCTTCGCCAATCCCTGGCAAGTTCAACCGCGGCTCTCTGAAGGTTACCGCCATAACGTTCCAAGCCTTTTTCCAACGTTTCATAGAGTGTCAGTGCGTCTGAGGCAGAACCGGCAAATCCCAGCAGCACCTGCTCATTGTGAATTTTCCGAATTTTGCGTGCACCGTGCTTTATTGCCATATCGCCGAGCGTCACTTGGCCATCGCCACCTATGGCTACCTGGCCATTTAGACGGACAGCTAAAATTGTTGTTGAACGTATCATTTTATCCTTTTTTTTGCGTGATGCGCATCGTCAGGCGGCAGACACAAATGAATCTTCCAAGAAGGGTTTGACACAACTTCGTCTTAAAAAACATAAAAAAGTAAGAAGCTAAAAAACTGCAGCGCCCCCATAAAGATACCACAGCGTATTCCTGCAACCACGGGATGTTGTTCCCTATGAAAGTAATATGGGCACAATAGGAAAGTCAGGAAAAAAGCGATCGGCACGAAAACGGGCACCGACGCGATATGGGGAAAATTGCCCACTCGCGTTGCATTCCATATCCATAATTCGGATTCTCCTAACTGATAGATAATCGTTGCTCCTATACCTGCCATCAAACCCGTTAATACCGCTGCAATGAGACGATGCCTGAAAATCATGAGGCCCCTATCATAGCAGTAGGCCATCAACATCGCAAAAATTGCCCACGTCAAGATAAGCCCCAAAGGTACACCGAGGCGCTCAAATTCTGAGCGGAGGTAGAAGACGATATGCGCTTTTCGTGAAAAGAACCAGTCTATCGGCAGATAGAGCGCTGTCGCAGCTACGCCAAAAAGCATGCACCTTGAGAGAACCGATTTTTCGTGTGATACTGGAACCTCACTTTTCAATGAAACCGGATCTTCTCTCGGCCCTGATAACTCGAAAATTTCTTCCTCAGTGCTCCGACAGAGCAAGTACCCAAACCATCCGATAGTTAATAACACATTTGGGTAAAGCACCCAGATGGAACCAATTTGATTGACAATTAAGAACGTTAAAAACGTGGTGCATGCTACAGTGATAACTGCGGTATCCGTTCTACTCCGATAGTTTAAAGACATAAGATTCTCAGAATGGCTGGGGCGAAAAAACGTTGTGCGGCAATCACCGATTACGAGATTCAGCCTGTTTCTCTAACCAATCCTCTATACCTTTGATCTCTTCACCTATGAACGCCCGGACTCCTTTCAGAAACTCTATCTCTGCGTTCCGAAGATGTGAGATCGATTCCTCATGTCCCTTTGAGATTTCGTCCACAATTCGTTCCTTAACATCATTCAGCAGTGAAAATAACATCGTGTGCTCCAATTCATATTCCCCAAAACGTTCTTTTTATTCAAGCCCGGGTGTATCCGCTTCAAATCTAATCACCAGTTCTTCGCCTGTCAATTTTGCGCCGACCGGTTTTTTGTTGGCAATGCTGCGTGGCAGTGCCACATGGCGCTTGAACCCACCTATCGTGACGATTAATTCGTCTCCATGTTTGGTAAGGTCAATTTCCTGCTTTGTCAAAAATGGAAGGTGCATCGTCAGTTGGTATGTGCCATCTTGCTTCCCAAATCGATAAGGGCTCCGGTCAGAAAACCGGCGTGCCGGATCCGTTTCGTGATAGAGGGTATCCGCCAACCGCTGCAATCCCGTTTTTCCGACGATTTCGTCGGAAAACAGGTTAACCTTCCAAATCGGCACGCCTGAAAAATAGTTAGATGCCTCTTGAATATAATGTTGTTGTGTCTGTTTCCATAGTTCAAAAAATTCCGTATCAATCGCTTGGGGGAAGATGCGGTTGATAATCACAGCATCTATGCAGAGCCCATATAGACAGAAGTACATAAACGCACGCTGTGTCTCTTTGATGACAATTTTCTCTGGATTCGTTACCAGACGCACGGTTGTGATTTTGGGATCTGTCAGAACATCATCAACGCCCTCCAATTTATTGAACAGGTCTTGAATGTTTTGGAAGTAGTTATCGCGTGGAATCGGCACGGAACTCACCCGTTCAATGACCGGTCCCGCAACTTTCGCCAAATTCCGCTCTAATTTAAAAATGCGGTTCATATACCACTCTAACGTTGTCGGAATACTAACGAACCGGAGGGATTCTCCGGTCGGTGCACAATCAAGGATGATGACATCATACGTCTCTTCTCGTACGTATTGATTGATATAGAGCAGCGCGCAAATTTCCTCCATCCCTGGGAAGACTGCGATCTCTTCCGCGACTAGTGTATCAAGGCCGGAGCGGTTCAGCAGAGAGCGGATGTAGTTGTAAACCTCGTCCCAATATTCGACAATCGCTTCCTGAATATTAATCTCTTGGATCCAGAGGTTTTTGGTAACCGCTATCTGTTTTTCTGTATGAATGAGTTTCTCTCCTGGAACGTCGCTATCAAAAGCGTCTCGAAGAGAGTGTGCCACATCCAGCGAAATCACGATAGTCTTGTAACCGAGGGCAGCCAGCTTCATGCCTGTTGCTGCCGCGATAGTTGTTTTGCCGACACCGCCTTTACCGGTGTAAAAAATAATTCGCATCGTTTGAAATCCAATTTGCTCCTATCTGTATACCCTTTAAAGTATACCAAAAAAAATTGTGATTTGCAAGCAAGATATTGCAAAATTTACCTGAACCAGACGTGAACTTTCTCGCAGCCGTAGTTAGGTGGAAGCAGCAAAGCGCGTCATGAATCTAGGCATTAGCCTTCGAAGGCGATATGCACTGGTGGAATGCTATACATAGATTCGCGCTTGATTCGGAGCGACATGTTTATGGAAAACCAATTTGGCTCACGCGGTGTGGCCTGTTTAGATGCCGGGCAGGCAGTTTCTAAACTAACGTTTATAAAAACTGATAGTCTCTAGCGCAATTCCAAAATAGTTTTGACAAACGGCTTTTTTTGTGGTATAATATACAATAGCTTTGTGTTGGCAGAATCGCAGTTACATGCCACAAAACTTACGGGTTAAAGGACAAGAAATTATGGTACTAAGAACCAAAACCTATTTTCCAAAAGCAGATAAAGAAATTAAATGGTACGTGGTCAGCGCGGAAGGGCAAATTTTGGGACGTTTAGCCTCGAAAATCGCCCAGGTACTCAGAGGGAAACACCATCCCCGATTCACTCCGCACGCAGACCTCGGCTTCAGGGTTGCTGTTGTTAACGCTGAAAAAGTGGTTGTCACTGGAAATAAGAAAAAACAGAAAACCTATTTTCGACATAGCGGCTACCCCGGGGGTGATAAATATCGCACCTTTGATGAACAGATGAACGTGAAGCCGGAGTCCATTATCTCCATGGCCGTCCAAGGAATGCTTCCAAAAAATCACCTCGGCAGGCAGCTGATGAAGGGGCTCAAAGTCTACACAGGACCGAATCACCCCCATCAAGCCCAGGAACCGGAAGTCTTAATATTTTAGGAGAGGGAGGCGGATACGGCACCGCATCCATAAGAAGTGAGGAACAGAATGGCTATTGAGCAATATTGGGGAACCGGCAGACGTAAAACTTCGGTGGCGCGCGTCCGAATTATCCCCGACGCGGAAGCAGGCATTATCGTCAATAAAAAACCGATTGACGAATATTTCAATCGCGCAGACCACGTTCAAGTCGCACAAAGACCTATTGAACATGTCGAGAAACTTGGAGATTACGGAATTTTCGTCAACGTGAAGGGCGGTGGAAATACCGGACAGGCCGGCGCGATTTCCCATGGACTCGCACGCGCACTCGTTAAAGCAGACGAGACTTTGAAGCCTGCCTTGAAAAAGGCAGGATTTTTAACACGTGACCCAAGAATGGTTGAACGCAAGAAATACGGGCAAAAAGGGGCACGGGCACGCTACCAATTCTCAAAACGTTAAAAATTTCTCGACAGATATCAAACGCCGTTCTCATAGACGAACCTGAGCAGTTACAAACATCTTTTAGAGAATTACGCACATTTTTGATCTTCATAATATCTCTTGGACACTGACACGCTTGGGCAAAACTGAAGGATCTATTAAATATGTCTAACATGGTTATCTTAGGCGCGCAGTGGGGCGACGAAAGTAAAGGGAAACTCACCGACGTTTTTGCAGAAAACGCCGATATTGTCGCACGTTATCAGGGCGGGGATAACGCCGGACATACCATTGTCCTTGGAGACAAGACGTTTATCCTGCATCTCATCCCCTCCGGAATCCTCCGGCCCGGTACTGTCAACGTCATTGGAAACGGGGTTGTCATTAATTTAGAAACCCTTTTCGGTGAAATCGATCTGTTAAGCGCACAAGACATTGAGGTTACCAGCCAAAACCTGAAAATTAGTGACCGGGCACACCTAATTTTGCCTTATCATAAACTTGTCGAACAGTGGCAGCAGATGGGAAGTGGCATAAAAATCGGCACCACTTCGCGTGGAATCGGACCTACTTATTCTGACAAGATGAATCGATACACCGGTATACGCGTCGGAGACCTGCTTGACTTTGACTGCTTTAAAAAGAAGTTGGATTACAACCTTGAAACTAAAGCAGAGGCGCTTCAAATCGCTACTCTGGATAGGCACGCCTTACTTGAAACCTACTACGGCTACGCCCAACGTCTCGCACCTTACGTAACCGATACGGTGAACTACATGCACAACGTACTCACTGCCCAAAAACGAATACTCTTTGAAGGCGCGCAGGGAACTATGTTGGACATTGACTTTGGTACTTATCCGTATGTCACATCCTCTAACTGTACCGCAGGAGCGGTTTGCGCCGGACTCGGTATCGGACCCAAAGCGATTAATAAAGTGATGGGAGTTTCAAAGGCTTATGTGACGCGCGTCGGCGGCGGACCGTTCCCGACAGAAATGCACCCCGAGCTCGATGAAGAAATTCGGAATATCGGTAAGGAGTACGGGGCTACAACACAGCGGCCCCGGAGATGTGGATGGCTTGACCTCGTAGCACTTCAATACGCAACCCGAATTAACGGATTCACCGCCATCGCTATGACAAAATTGGATGTCTTTGATACACTTCCCGAGCTGCAAGTCTGTGTCGCTTACCGCTATAACGGAAAAGAGACGACGACCTTTCCCAGTAGCACGCGGGTTTTGGAGGAGTGTGAACCGGTTTATGAAACCTTCCCCGGATGGCAACAGCCACTTACGCAGGCACGGATACCTGAAGACATCCCCAAAAATACAAAAGCCTATATTGATTATGTAAGCGAATATCTCAATGTTCCCATTCCGATTATCTCTGTCGGACCTGATAGAGCTCAGATCGTTACCTTGGATTCGAGTCACGTTTCTATCTAAGCAAATCTGATATCGTCCAAGAATAAGTGAGCACTTAAAGTAATATGAGCGAAAGTGTTTCCTTGTTTTGAACTAATTTCGCCCGCCTCGTGCCAACTGAACAGAAAAATAACTGAATAATTCGACATTGCATCGCCAGGGCAGCGAACTGACTTCAAACTGCAACAGGAACAACGAAAAAACAATTTTTCTACGTTTTAATTTGACATTCGGCTAAAAATGTGGTATCCTTAAATATCGCTCATTAATTTGAGCCGTTAGCTCAGTAGGTAGAGCATCTGACTTTTAATCAGGTTGTCACAGGTTCGATTCCTGTACGGCTCATGTTATAACCTAAAATAGCGAAGATTTCTCAAAAAAAATACGCCCCCGTCGTCTAGCCTGGCCCAGGACACCGCCCTTTCACGGCGGCGACACGAGTTCAAATCTCGTCGGGGGTATCCTTCCCTCTTTCTCAATACGGGCATCAGAACCAGCCCGCTACTTTCATTGTTGTTTGCTAAAGCAGTCAAGTCCTCCCCCACACATAGGGCTTGACTACTTTTTCGTGAAGGAAAAACAGCGAGTCTTTACATAAAGAGAGAAAAAGCAATTTGTCGGAAGCTACACCTTTTCAGAAGTCGATGAACCGGCCCGACAACAAGCATCACTGCCACATCCTTTTTTTCATTGATGGATTTTACCCGAAATTTCTCCATAAGGCAATGCTCTCGAAAAATGAACTTCGAAAACCCGTTTCATGATATAATGATATCATAATCTGTCAGCGCGATGAGTCTTTTTCTCCGTATACATCATGAGGTTCGACTTCCAGGGTACAAATACCGATGACTTCACATGCCCCTTTTGTGGTACCACTGCTACTTCTCTGCCCCGCTTTGGGAATTTGCCAATCCCCGGATGGTAGCCTGCAATCCAAAATCATTCGTGGACAAGTTACAGATGAACTGGATAATCCTCTCGCTGGATACGTCATTTCAGCAGTTTCACCAACAAGTGACGTGACTTTTGCTGATAGGACGAACCAAGCTGGGAAATTTTCGCTCGTGAATCTGCATGCTGGAACATGGTTGCTGCAAGTCCGCTACGACAGCATACTTATCACACAACGAGGGATTACCGTTAGCCGAAGTTTCTCCGAAATTGACACCTATTTTACCATAAAAGGCAACGGGACGCTGTCTGGATTTCTAATCGAGACTCACAGCCAACTTCCTGCACAGATTGATGGAGACATCCATATCGCACGTCTTGAAGCCAATAGTGAAACATATTCAAGCCTATATAGCGGTGATGTTTCGAACGGCTGTTTTGAAGTCAGAAACCTGTTGCCAGGGCGATACGTTATGATTGATGCCTTCAAAGGGTACATTTTTAACCAACCTGATTCGCCTATCTTGACGATTTATCCTGATAACCATGTAGGCGGTGTAGAACTACTTTTGAAGCAAGGGGCATTGCTGCATGGCAATTTCGTTGACGCTAAAAATGGAGCGTCCATTTCTGGTGTCAACGTTCAAGTCGCATCCGAAAAAAGCGATAGTGTCTATCCGAATTGGGAGTTCATGCACGAAACAGAGACGGATACAGACGGCACATTTTGGCTCACAACCCCGAATGACGCTCATGAGTATTACCGCTTTTCTATCATCGCCCTGCATCCGCGTTATCAAGCACAACGTTTCCGTTTTGACCTGTCCCCTCACAACAGCACATACCACTTAGGTGATATTGCCTTGAAACGGATGCTCTCCTTAGAAGGCAATGTCTCCGGGCCGAAAGGGGGGTATGTCGAAGGGCTCGTCGTTCGCTTGAAAATGCACACCACCTCAGCCAATTTCTTTCGTCCAGCAGCAGAGACGGAGCTCACAACACAAACCGATTCGCAAGGTAAATTCGTTTTTCATCAACTCTATCCGATTGAATACACGTTGACAATTTCTCGGAATGATGTTATTGTAGCCTATGCGGAGACAGTCCATCCAGAAAATCGGAACCGAATTTCAGTGCGCTTGCCGCAACTCAAGAGGCTACACGGGAAGGTTGTAGATGGGCAGCAGATGCCAATAGCTGCAGCTGAAATTTCGGCGACACGGTATAGCGAGGCACCGTCCGCACACAGTGTCCTGCTAACGAAAGCCGAAACCGAGGCAGACGGGACGTTTGAGATGCAAGTATTAGAGACGCAAGCACAGTTACTTTCTGTGGATATCGGAAAAAGCGGCTATTTTTCTACCGTTTACGAAAACGTGGAGATTGCAGCAGTGCCTTTGCTCGTGACGCTTGAAAAAGGCGTGACACTGACAGGGAAACTGATTTTACCTATGAACGTTCCGCTTGATGGATATTACGGTGTCAAGATATTTCCGGCAGATGCACAAATCAGAACCACGCTAAATCCGCTGACACTACAGAAGCCGCTGCTCTCAAAATGGTTTCCGGTAACGCAGTCCAATTTCACAATAGAAAGCCTCTTTGCAGAAAAATATCAGCTGTACATTGTCGGTCCGGGTATCGCGGCTTCTGGTATAGAAGTAGATACAGAAACCGGTCGTGAAAATATCTTCATCGTGGCGGATGTACCCACACAAACACTACAGGGACAAGTACGCGATGCAAGCACAGGGGAACCCGTCCGCAACGCGCTTGTCTTGCGTTCATGGTACCCGTGGGAATTAGAGCCTTACGATATGTCAATGACGTTGGATAGATTTGAAACAGAAACGGATGAAGAAGGACAATTTATTTTTCCAGACCTGACCTGGGGCCCTTATCAATTGCGTATCCTGAGCGTCAAAAGGGTATTCGACAAGGCGAGTGGTACCTACCGGCAAACGCACGCACAGAAGCAGATTGACTTCATATATCCGAAGGAACTAAATCCATATTGCATCTATTTAGGGCGACAGGATGGAAGAACGTTCAAATAGGCAGATTTCAGACTACCGACAGCGGCAACGCAAAAGAAAACAGGAGATCATGAACCGTATCCACATCTTCATCTTACTGCTCTTCATATCTGTTTTGGAAGCTGCCACAGCACGGATTTGGCAGGATGACTTCGTCTCTGAGGTATCCACCCCCGCTGAGCAAACAGAGAATTGGCAGCTCAAAGGAAATGAGTCGATATGGAACGTCAAGGATGATTTGCTAAGGGCAGAGCTTCGCCCCCGGAAACAAGTCGGCGTTATCTTTGAGCAGCTTGAATTCGTAGCACTGCCAGGACCTTATGCTGATTTTACGATTACATTAGAAACAGTTGGCGTTGAGGCTGCGCGATTCGGGATTGCCCTGGGGAAAATTTTTAAGAAAGAACCGATGCAAGAACCTGAACCCCAACGAGACATCGAAGATATAGGGTACTATCTCTTTTTTACAAATGATATGGGGGTAGCCAGAAATGCAAGTGTGCAGGTCGGCGCGGGACAACGCTGGAACACGGATACGCTGGAACAGATGGAGCTGCGTTTTAAAGCAGGCAGGTTTCAACTGTGGGCTGATGGTGACGCACGCCTCGATTTTGAAGATGCCAATTTTTATACAATCCATCGCATCAGTTTTGTACTCGCCGGTTTTGTTCCGAATAATGGGAACGTCGGAAAAGCTTGGGTGGATGCATTTACGTTTGAAACGCCATCGCTTAACGTCTCGCAGAGAGAGAAATTAACAACACGCTGGGCAGCCATTAAGCAGGATAGATAGGAACTGCAGTTGTGCGAAACGACAAGAAAAAAAATCATGAATACCTAAATGTGCTTGTTGCGGTGCTCTTACCGATTGTTGTATTAGCGATTGGATTCTGGGGCACTTTAGCACGGGCACGGCTGAATCCTGGTGAAAGTGCCAAACCGTTCGGTTCGGGGAGTTACTACAGAACGCCCGGCAAAGGCGGACAATGGTTCGGTCCTGAAGTCAATTCTCTGACACTTTGCCCCGGTGTTCACAATCCTTACAACAATCGGGGGCTGTTTGACATTGCAGAAACGATCGAACAAGCAGAAGTGTCGGCTTCACGCATCCGAGGCGCTTTACATTGGTACCGAGCACAAAAATGGTATTTTCGCACATCGCACACACCCTGGGGCACCAATTACGCCTATATTACGTTGCGGGACGACCTCGGATGGAGCGAGATTAATGCAGGCAGCGGCACCACAGGATATCCGTGGAGTGGTACTGAGAGACATTGGCGTGACGGCGGTATTATTAGAGCACAAGCCACAGTCACTGGATGGCGACGGTACCCCCGTGGTCAGGAACGTTGGGTTTGCCCCATGTACTATAAAACCGGCGGCTGGGGCGACGAAAGTTTGGAAGTCAACTGCAAAACATTGAAAACCTGGTTCCCTCCAGATTGGGATGTTCTCAAACAGAAAGACGGAGACTTCGGTCCGCCTACTGAACGCAAACCGGGCATTCTCAGTCGAAAAGGGAAAAAGACTAAGCGGTGGTACGATTGTATCAAGATTAATTAACAGTGATTGAAGAATCATAACCTAGAATGGCTCTGGCGAGCTATAGATTGGCAGGATAAGGTATTCTGCCAAGATTTACACACGAGTTATCATTACATAGACGTTGATGGTCCGGAGATTCTTTCGTCTACAGGAGCCCCATAAAGGCTGCTGCTATATTAAATCCTTTACAAATCTCATCGGAGCCGTTTATGTCTACGATTTTAAAGACATTACCTAGTTAACCTCCGACGAGATTTACATCGGATTTAACAACACATAACCCTTGATGGGGCTGAAATATACAAAAATATGACAAAAATCATATCACTTTGCTTGCTGATCGGTTGCATCCCGCCCGCCTCTGCAGATATTTGGCATGACGATTTTGATGTCGAAAACCCAGACGCATGGCATATCGTCGGCAATGCTGCAGTCTGGACAGTGGAAGATGGGTTTTTACGTGCACGGGTTCAGCGCGAATGGGAGCTGCAATATGAGCTCTATCAATTTCATGCTTTTCCGGCACCCTATCGCCACTTCACTGTCACCATCAACAATTTTGGCGGAGACAAGGCCCGGTTCGGTTTCACTCTCGGAAAGAATTTTCCAGATACGCCCTTCGAAGATCCGTTTTTTTACGTTTTTTTCACCGACGAAATCCGAGCACGCCGGTTTAACGGCAAAGGAAGCAGCCACCCGTTTGAGGTACGCGTCTCCAAAGAACCTCGAATTCGTTGGGACACAGAAATACTCACAAAAATGGAGTTGCGTTTTAACGTCGGCGATTTCCAACTGTTCGCTAATGGCGAGCTTCGGGCTGAATTCCAAGATGCTAACTTTGATCAGATCGAAATTCTCGGGTTCGTTATGGAAGGCATCAATATCGCAAACGAGTGGGTAGCCGAAGCCTGGGCAGATTCTTTCACGATTTCTGGACCAACACTCAACGTTTCCGACAAACAGAAACTCGCCACGATGTGGGGTGAACTCAAGAAATAGTCAGCCTTGCTATTAGGACGCGGAAATGCAAAAACGTGCATGGATAGTCACATCCATCATCCCGGCCCTGCTTATCTGTGGAACCGTCGTTGTACTACTCAATAATCAGCGAGAACTTCCCGGTGAGTTAGTGCTTGCTCAAGAGCGCATCGACTTTGGAGCTGTTGCGGTGTGGGAGGGACCCGTCACCAAGAGTCTCACAGCGAGAAACGTAGGCGAAACCCGCCTTCAAATTGGCAGAATTCAACCAGGCTGCACTTATGCTCAGATTGAGGGACCTAGTGTGCTCCCTCCCAGAGCGGACGGAACGTTCAAAATTGTCCTAAATCCTGAAACGCTTCCACCGGACCCGCGCCCTACAACGGCGACGTTTTTCACGGATAGCCCCAAAACACCACAAGTCTATTTGACAATTGTCGCTTCCACCGTCCCATTTGCTGCACTGAGCGCCGAGATTTGCGATTTCGGAGCCATCCTACCAAACACACAGCATAAAAAGAAGGTTGAACTCTATCTGAACGCCCCGCTGAACTTGGATGCAGTCCGGCTCCTACCATCAAATCAACCCTCTTTAACCTGGGAAATGGAACGAGAGCTAGGGCATCACACAGCACCGCTAACCGCACTCCTGACGGTTCATTTAGGCCCCTTGCAAAACAGAAAACGCTTTTCCGGCCAACTCACGGTTGCTTTTCCGAACGAACGGACGTTGACGCTGCCCGTCATCGCCCACGTTGTCGGCCCCGTGACAGTACAGCCACAAACCCTTTCCTACGGAGCCATCCCATCTGAAACAGAGCCTACGTTAGAAGTCACACTGTCCGCGAAAACGCCTTTTGAAGTCCTAAACGTAGAAGCACCGGAGGTTTTGCAGGTGGTGTTCCAGGCGGAGGCACTCTCTGTCGCACAAAACCGGAAACGCCTAAAAATTGTGTGGAAATCCTCAAATTCGCCTCAATTGCTGCGTGAAGAAATACGAGTCAAGACCACGGCAGACGCTTTAACTCTCCGCATACCTGTTTATGGATTCAGAACTCACGCAACTTCAGAACCCTAACCCAATGGGTGGCAGGTAAAAGGTAATCTTGTCTCATGGACAGACAAAGATACCTATCCTGCCACTTGCAAGAAGACATGTGGATATCTACCCGGAAGACAGTTCCAATCGTTTCATTTTTGCTGCTCAGCACTTCAATCCTTCTCTCTATTTGCATCCGGACAGCCAATCTACCCCAATTAGAACGAAAATATCTGCTGGGAACCGATGCGTATCATTTCCTTCGACAAGCCGAACTGATTGTTTCTGAAGGGCACCTACCTAACATTGATACACGGCGCTGGCAACCCGAAGGACGCGATCTGAGGACTTCGCTGAACCTCTTCTCTTACGTCCTTGCCTACAGCTATCACCTTGTGCACCGGTTTTTTCCATCGCTCAGCCTCTACGTTGTGGCTGTCTACGCACCTATTATCTGCTACGCGTTCTCTCTATTGGTACTTTACGGGTTATGGCGGAACGTTTTTGATACACCGACCGCACTCCTTGCTGTTAACTTTACCGCAATTTGCCCAACGTTGAACCTACACCGTTCGAGTGCAGGATTCGCAGACAGAGATGCGTTTGTGCTACTGCTCTGGCTCATTATGTTCCTCTTTTACCTGAAATCCTCAGAAAGTCTGCGGCGAACTAGGCAGCGGGTGGTTTGTTTACCGTTCAAAGCGTACTTTTACGCGATTCTCTCTGGCATGACGGCAGGCTTGCTCGCACTCACTTGGGAAGGTGTGGGCTTGGCAACAGTGATTCTCGTTATCTGGCTCGGTTTGCGTGTGCTGAGAGGGCACTTTTCGCAGGCGGATTGGCTAATTTATAACGTCTGGTATCTCTGTTTTATGACACTTTCGCTTACGTTTACCCGTGCCTATCACAATATCTGGCTGCCTTACACCTTCCTCGCCCTTGTGCTTCCAACCTTTTTCCATATCTGGCTCTGTCTCTCATTGTTAAAAAACGGAGAATACCGCTGCATCATGTTACGGGCATTTCACTCACTGTTTGCCACCGCGGCTTGTACAGGTGGGTTTATTACATTGGTCGTGCTAACCGTGTTAAAACCGCCGGACCTCCGAGAGTTCTTTCAACAACTTTTTGACAATTTTATCTCGCCTCTCGGCAGCAGCCCGCTCATGCAGTCTATTACTGAACTTGCTGAGTTGAGTGGAATGCGGTTTCTGACGACATATTCAGTGACAGGACTGGCGGCAATGGCAGGTTGTGGTTTACTCGCTTATCGTTTCTTCGCGCAGGAAAGAATTGTCCCTGCAAGCAGGGCGAATTCTTATCCTAAAAATCACAGCACGTTTTTTTGGTTCGCACTCCTCGGTTTCGAAACCCTTCTCTGTGGAACCCTTTTCTCTCTGTTCATCGCAAATACGAAATTCTCTTTCGCAATCTATAGTCTTTCTCTTTGTGTGGGTACGCTCGCGCTCGTAGGTGCCTACCACTTCTGCCGAAGTGCGGATACTGTCAATAGCGCAAACAACAAATTACTGCTGCTATTGGTGTGGGGGCTCATCTTGCTTTTTAGCAGCAGGGGTGCAGAGCGATACCTCTTTTTTCTGGATGTGTTACTCCATGCACTGAGCAGTTTTCTGATAATCCAGATACTTCGTTTTGTTACAGCGAGTACTTCAAACGAAAAAGCCCGTGAACACAGCACAAATCTGGAGTTGTGTGCGCTATGTCTGCTCGTAGCATCGGAATTATATGTCGCTACTCGTCTCTTCTCCGGGATAAATACCCCGGTTTGGATGCTTGTGGGCGTGGCACTGCTCAGCACGGTTTTCGGGATGTTCCTGCTGCACCAATTGGCAGGCATGGAAGCCTCTTATTTTCACAGATTCGCTTACCTCGCTGTGGTACTACTCCTCATCTTACTCACGAGCTCAGACGTGTTCTACAAAGGGTTTGTACGCGCAAGTACCGAGTCGCTACGTGAAACTGCCACACCACACCCACCGCAGTTACAAGCTAGTTTCGCCGACATTGCGGTGCATACCGATGACGATGCAACAATTGCGGCATGGTGGGATTACGGTAGTCTGATTAACTATTTTACCAAACGCACGACTGTCGTTGACAGTGACCACTACATGCCCGCACGGATAAGGGCTATGGCACAGCATGTTTTTAGCGGCACCTCTCCTACAGAGGCACTCACTTTTTTACGCGCACACAACGCCACCCATCTGCTGATAACGACAAACGAACTGCTTCGATTGGATACAATCACCTATACCGGAACTGACGATGGTTATGACCGTTTAGCCTCTGTCCATTTTTTGACACCTATTCGGAGTAAACAGGTGGATGCCTCTATGGAACAGACAGACTTCATACTGCACAATTCTCAAACGACGGATACCTTAGCAGTGAATTCAGAAATCTACCCGCCTGGGGAGTGGAGGCTGTACGGTGTCTCACTCACTTACGATAGAACGAACAACGCTTGGACAGCAATAGTTCACGGCACGGCAGGCAACCGAGAATTCGCGCTCCCGCCGAGCGAGCTTCAGGTAGGCACAACGTCCATTACTTATGATAACGCGTGTGTACCAGGGACGATTGTTATCTTTCCAAACCATGCCGGAGAGAACCTACAGGCATTCTACGTTTCTGCACGCGCCAGACTCATGCTGACAGTGCGGCTCTACCTCTTTCTAGAAGATATACCGGAGTTTTCATTGGTATATGATACCAATGCCACAGCGCGGTGTGAACCGTATGGACTTCGGCTTTTTCGTATATCTCCGTACCGTCAACGCTTATGATTTTACGCTCCTGTTTTAACATTGCAGCAGCCTTGTTACGGGCTCCTGTATACAAAAAAACGAGATTTTCACAGATTTTAACATTGCAGCAGCCTTTATTGGGCCGAAATATACGAAAAATCGACTACAAAATTTGCATGCTTTTCCAAGTTGTGCTAAACTAGCAGCTTATGAAAACGAAGCCAAAGGTCGATGCACTGATTAAATTAGACCCGTTGCTAAAACCGTATAGTGCGGAGCTGGAGCACCGCGTTGCGTGCTATCAGGACTGCAAATTGCAAATTGAGTACGCAGACGCAGATAGGCGAGGACTGCTGGGACAAGTCAGCCAAGGTCACCGGTATTTCGGGTTCAACCGAGGCGAGAAAGCCGGGCAGCCGGGTATCTGGTATCGCGAGTGGGCACCGGCAGCTCATGCACTCTCGCTCGTCGGTGACTTTAACGATTGGAACCGTGAAGCGGCCCCGATGACAGTGGATGAATGGGGTGTGTGGCACCTCTTTCTGCCGGACAGCGAATATGTGTCTCGGTTCATGCACGGTAGCCGGCTAAAAGTGCATGTCGTCTCCGAATTAGGTGGACGTGACCGGATACCGGCCTATATTCAGCACGTTGTACAGGAGGGTGACAGTGGGTTTGTTGGAGAGTATTGGGCCCCGCCGGAGCCGTATCGATGGAAGCATCCGCGAGCAGAATTGGACAGAAAATCTGAGGGGTTACGGATTTATGAGGCACACGTAGGGATGGCACAGGACGCTGAAAAAGTCGGCACGTTTACAGAATTTACGGAAAAGGTTTTGCCACGCATTGCGGCGCTTGGCTATAATGTCGTGCAGCTCATGGCAATCATGGAACACCCGTATTATGCGAGTTTCGGGTATCATGTGAGTAATTTCTTTGCTGTCTCCAGTCGATTCGGGACACCAGAAGAACTCAAGGCATTAATTGATACCGCCCACGGACTGGGTTTACTCGTGGTGATGGATCTGGTGCATAGCCATGCTGTGAAAAATTTTGAAGAAGGGTTAAACTGTTTTGACGGGACGGATTACCACTATTTTCATAGTGGTGCGAGGGGTGAGCATGTGGCTTGGGACTCGCGCTGTTTTGATTATAGTCAGTATGAAGTGCTGCGATTTCTGCTGAGCAATATCCGTTATTGGTTAGAAACCTATCGTTTTGATGGGTTTAGGGTTGACGGTGTGACGAGTATGCTTTACCGCGACCGGGGTCTCGGGCGCGAATGGACAGGCTACGCCGATTATTTCGGTGAAGAGAATATTGATATGGATGCGTTGGTGTACCTTATGTTAGCCAACGATGTGATTCACGCTGTTAACCCGGATGCTATTTCGATTGCGGAGGAGGTGAGCGGCATGCCTGGGCTGGCATGTCCAACAGAAGAAGGCGGGCTCGGATTTGATTATCGGTTGGCGATGGGGATTCCGGATTATTGGATAAAACTCTTGAAGGAGAAAGCAGATGAGGCGTGGCACCTGGGTGAGATTTACGGTATGTTGCTAAACCGGCGGGTTGGTGAGAAGCACATTGCTTACGTTGAAAGCCACGACCAGGGGCTTGTAGGGGATAAGACGCTTGCGACGGAATTGATGGATGCGGAGCTCTACACGAAGATGAGCATCTTTTGTGAGAGTCCCATCATTGCACGGGGGGTTGCGTTGCATAAACTGATTCGCCTTCTCACGTTTAGCCTTGGCGGTGAGGGCTATCTTAACTTTATGGGTAATGAATTCGGGCATCCAGAATGGATTGACTTCCCGCGTGTGGGCAACGACTACTCTTACCGGTATGCACGGCGGCAGTGGCACCTTGTGGATAATGAGACGCTCCGCTACCGAGCACTCAACGCTTTTGATGCAGCGATGCAGCAGCTTGATTCACAATATCACGTTCTGATAAACACAGCGGTTGAATTTTTGTTCATTCACGAAGAGGCAAAACAACTGGTTTATCAACGTGGTGCACTCCTGTTTGTGTACAACTTCCATCCAACAGCGTCGTACAGGAATTGGCGTGTCCCGGTGCCGAATAAGACAGATTACCGGCTGATACTCAACACAGATGAACCCATATACGGCGGCCGGGGAAACGTTTCGGGCGAGATGTCCTATCCGTGTCAGGCGATTGCGATGCATCCGCATACGCAGTCAATTCAGTTGTATGTCCCTGCGCGAAGCGCGCAGGTGTTAGCGCCTTCAAGCCTTGAAATCTGATTAGAAGGTTCTGTTTTCTATAGAGTATGCGCGGTTTCCACTGGGCCCGCCGCCGATTGCCCAGGTTCCACGGAACAACGACTGTCGTTTGGGTGGCATCTTCTGAATAGTTTCATGGCTTAAGTTGAGACGGTGCCACTGTGCCCATATTGAGTTGTAGCAGTTAAAGACGGCACACCGTGGATTTTCAGAATATGTCCAATTATTCGCTGCATGGACTAAGCTTTCGGTGAAAATGACGACGGAGCCTGGCGGGCAGCTATAGTCATCCATTGCCTCACGCATCTCTGCTTCCCAGGGCGAGCCGCCGATATTGGGTCGGTACGGATCGGGTCCGCCGTAATTGAAATGTGCTTTATGTGAGCCACTGAGAAAAGAGGTGCCGCCTTGTCCGGCCTTGACTTCCTCAAGTTCCCAGACAACACGTGTAAGTCCGGAGAAGATTTTTCCGCCTGCGACCTGATAGCGCATAGCGTTTGCCTGCTGTGGTGGTCTCACCACATGCGGCATCCCGTTATCCCCGCGTTCGGAGGTGCTCCATCCTGGGTGTCTGACCGTGGTGAATGAACCTTCACACCGGAAACTGTAGCAGTCGTCGCTCACAAAAGGTTCTTCAGCTAGAATCTCATTCAGGATTCCGACAATTGCCGGATGATCTAGCAAATTCTGGAGTGCGCCGTGGTAGCTTTGTCTAGCACCTGCATAGACTTCGGTTTTCATCTCCTCAGTTTCAGTTTCGGAGAGGACCGCTGGTAGCAAGATCCAGCCGCGGAGGTCGAAGAAAAACTTCTGTTCTGGGTTCATTGGTACTGGTGCTTCATATAATGTTGTCATTATTTTCTCCTTTGAGGGGGAAGGTGATATTTAGAGTCAATACATCGAACAGCTCAGACGAGATTTATCTATAGATTGGCAGGATAAGGAATTCTTTGTCTGTCCATGAGACAAGAAAACCGAACCTGCCAACACACGAGTTATCATTATATAAACCTTGATGGTACGGAGATATACGAAAATCCTTATCAGAAACCGTTTCTAACTTTAGACAGTTTATAAGACTGCAGCACTTTTCAAGGGAACTAATCTGTGGTCAATGCGCGTTGCAAGCCGGGTAAGAAATAGTCCTTAACCACAACCTCCCAGCTCATTCGAGAGGCGATAGCATAGCCATCTTGGATCATCTCTTCAACATCACGCGGTTTACGTGGTAAACGGCCGAGTAGTTTTGCGGCGATGTCCCTGCTATTCTCTGCTTCGATCTTATTGCGTTCGACTAACCCGATTTGGAGGATGCGTTCTAACGATTCAGGTTCGGCATCGCCAAGGTTTGTATAGTCAGCGATGACAATATTGGGGATGTCGCGATTCCCTGTTGCGCGTTGTATGAACCCACAACAGCCACAGATATTACTGACCACACAGATAGCGCCGAAGCTTAGGGGTTCTACTTGTGCGATTCCGAAGGGTTCATAAATAGATTGCCCAAATTCGGCATCGCTGCCTTTCCTGATGTCCATAAATTCCATCTCTATCGGCATACGCGTTCCACATGTGGCTTGACTCCATCCAAACTGATTGACAAAGACGACTTTAATAGCGTTGGAATTGAGGTTAAAAGCGGATACGCCGTTGTTTAGTTCAATTTCGGCCCCGACGAGGTCAGGGTATCCGATTTTGTGATAGACGGGCCAGCCGTATTCTTTTTCCATGTGATGGATGCTATCGTTCGGGCGTCCGGTTGCGATTTCTGTGGAGAGAATGAATAGGACTGCGGTTTTGTCATTGGATGCGAGGAGTGCATCCAGGTGGGTGAGTACCTGTAAATCGCGCCACAACCCCTTACTTTTAACGAGCCGCGTTACGTGTGTGAAGACATAATCCGGTCGGTAGCCGAGTAGCGTTTGCGCGTACTGTTGGAGGCGCGCTTTGGAGGTGAGCTTCTGCTGTAAATTGAGTTCAAAGGCTGGGATGCCATTGTAAACGAGATGAATGGGGTACTCCTCAAACGGTTTTGCGAGAAATTGGAGTTCGTCTACGACGAAGTCACCGACTGCAAAGATAGCATCACAAAGATGTGCTTTATCAATGAGCGCGTGCTTAAAGGACCAGGACGGTTCATCAAAGACATCGGTAATTGATTTTCCATGCGCCATTGTCTGCTGTAGTACATTGTAGAACCGGACATCGTGCCCGGGGTGTCCTTCCACAATTGGGCGGACTGTGGCGACTTCGTGTGCATAAAAAATGGTGCGAAATTTCGCTGCGCCGTTTTTCCTTTCAATAAGCGTTTTGAGTACGAGCGGCATACCCATAAATTCATGCGAAATGACAAATACGTCCGTATCCTCGCCAGCGTTGTCCGGACCTGCATCCCCGCCTGCTGCAAGGAGTATCCGCAGCGCTGCGTATGCAGGCTCGGCGAGCCGAATATATTCCTCAAATTCCCATTCACTCTCGTAACGGCTCGATTCAATACCAAAATGCTCATAGAGTTGCCATTTGAAATCGGCGGTGAGCTGTTCATTGCTATTTGAGACATTGACGAGAAGGACCTCGGTGACTGTCGTGATATTTTGGTTTTTATCTTTGAAACGCCGCTGTCCGTAGACGATTTCAACGTGATAGGTTTGCTCAATCTGGCTGAGAGCCGCCGCATGAGGTGTGTTTTGTATACCCTTGGAGGCTTGATACAGCACGGGTTCTAATTCGCCTAAATCGGCACCGTCGAATAGCGGGCCGACCAGGAAGGTGCGCTTAATCGCTTGATTATAGCTGCGGGTAGTGAGCAACCCATCTAAAACGGCACCGATTCCGCCCACTTTTTGGATAGCTTCGTGCGTAACATGTACAACAATACTCAATTTCCACCTCGCTTGAATTTAATGTGATGGCCATGAACCCTAAGACATGGATGTCTGGCTCTTCCTATTTTATTAAAAAATTAGCATGTGAAAAGGAAAATGTCAAGGTATTTTTGGCAAAACCGTTTGTGCTTCCGACATACCGTAGGGTTCATTTCCTCTTTACGCTCAATTTTGAGTGAGTTGAAAATTCTTCGCCTCAGATGCTAGGTGTTAGGAGGTATTAAGTGTGGTATAGATGCGAACGAAAAATTTGGTGAGATTCAGTTTGGCTTGACAACAGCCCAAAAAGCAACTATAATATATACGGACTGATGTGGAGGTTTTTGAATTCGCCACAATTTGCATGAAACATCCACGTTCGAGCAATCTGGAGTCTATTAAGAGATTAGATTTAACGATGAACACGCTCTGGGCCTCGAGTTATAGTAAAGTTCGCAAGTTGATAAAAAGTATCGACTGTGAATTTAGCGTAACTGGAATTGGGGTTAGATGGGAGCTATTCCTGATACAAACAGACAAAATTACAAAGTGCGGAGTTAGCTATGCAAGATAATATTGGAAAAGTCGCTGGGGCAATCTGGCATTATTTATCGATAAACGGCGAGGCGACGCTGACCAAATTAAGACGCGATATTGATGGTACGGAGTCGCAAGTTATGATGGGTATAGGTTGGTTGGCGCGTGAAGGGAAGTTGAATTTCAAGAAACGGAGACGTGCTACCTACATTATGCTGAGAAAATCGGAACAAGAGGGTCGATAAGGCCAGAAAGGAAAATGGAGTAAATGAAGCCACTTCGCCACTTGACTGTGGAACCGACACTGCCGCAGAACCTTGAGCTCCTGCGTGAGCTTGCCCTGAATCTGTGGTGGACTTGGGACCGTGAGGCGTTAACGCTCTTCCGTCACCTGGACGCGGAGCTGTGGGAAAAAACGTACCACAATCCGGTCGCCATGCTGGGTCAGATTTCGCAAAAACAGTTAGAAGCTGCCTCTGAAAACGATGCGTTCCTTGCCCGTCTTGAAGTTATCCACAAAAAGTTTAAAGCATATCTCACAGCCCCTTCGTGGTTCGAAACCCATTTCAGCAAAGCGGGCATCTCAATTGACGAAAGGCAGGGGGGTGAGGTTCCTGATATAAAAATCGCCTACTTTTCGATGGAATATGGTTTGACAGAGTGCATGCGTCTCTATTCTGGGGGTTTGGGTGTGCTTGCCGGAGATCATCTGAAATCAACAAGTTATCTGGGGCTTCCTTTCGTTTCGGTTGGCTTGCTGTATCAGCACGGCTACTTTCAGCAACGTCTTTCAGCGGATGGTTGGCAGCTGGCGGCCTACCCAAAGAATGACTTCTATAACATGCCAATTCAACCTGCATTTTCGGAAGACGGTTCTCCGCTTTTGGTCGAGATTGATTATCCGGAAGGGAAAGCGTTTGCCAAGGTTTGGCATGCGCAGGTTGGGCGCGTTCCGTTATACTTGCTGGATACTAATATCTCCGAGAACAGAAATGATGATTTGCGGAACATAACGGATTATCTGTATGGTGGTGATGAACAGATGCGCATCAAACAGGAAATTCTATTAGGCATTGGTGGCTATCGTGCGTTAGCCGGATTAGGAATTCGCCCGACTGTTTGTCACATGAATGAGGGCCATGCGGCGTTTCTCGCGATAGAACGGATGCGGCAATTGATGGCAGAGACGGGTATCCGCTTTGAAGAGGCGTTGGAAGTAACGAAAGCCGGGAATATCTTCACAACCCATACCCCGGTTGCTGCGGGTATTGATTGGTTTCCGCCGGATATGGTAAATTACTATTTGGGTGGCTATTATGGGGCGCTAGGTGTTTCGGAGACGACGTTTCTCGGCTTAGGCAGGGCGAATCCGGCTGATACCACGAGTGAATTTAGTCCTGCGCTGCTTGCGCTGCGGTTGTCCTCAATGTGCAACGGTGTCAGTCAACGCCATGCGTGCGTTGCACGCGATATGTGGAAGGGGCTGTGGCCGGGACTTCCTGCTCACGAGGTCCCGATTGCCGCGATTACGAATGGAATTCACACCCGTTCTTGGGTGTCAGAAGATATGCAGGGGCTTTTTGACCGGTACCTCGGTCCTCAGTGGATTGTGGATTTGACAAACCAAGAGGTATGGACGCAGATAGAGCAGATACCGGATACGGAGCTCTGGCGGACGCACGAACGGCGCCGGGAACGTCTGATTGCGTTTGCACGGCAGCGCCAGGCTCAGAAACGGCGGGCAGGGGCGAGTGGTGCCTCAAATTCCAGTCAAAATCATTACAGTGCCAAAGCCCAAACACTTGACTCGGCAGCGTTGACGATTGGGTTCGCGCGCCGGTTTGCGACTTATAAGCGTGCGACTTTATTGTTCCAAGATGTGGAACGGCTAGACAAGATTCTCAACAACCCGGAGAGGCCGGTGCAACTGATTTTCGCGGGGAAGGCGCATCCACATGACTATGAAGGGAAATTGCTGATACAACGTATCTGCCGCATCGCGGCTGAACCGAGGTTCCATCATAAAATTGTGTTCATTGAAAACTACGATATCTGTGTCGGCCGTTATCTCGTTGAAGGCGTTGATGTCTGGCTCAACAATCCGTTACCGCCGAATGAAGCGAGTGGTACAAGCGGCATGAAAGCCGCCGCGAATGGGGTTCTTAACCTGAGCATCGCCGATGGCTGGTGGGCAGAAGCCGCTGAATTAGGCGGCGGTTGGACAATTGAGACAAGCCCTGTACCTGACGATGCGACATCGGTGGATAAAGCGCATGCCACGGCTATATATGAGCTGCTTGAGAATGAGATTGTTCCGCTATTTTATCAACGGCATCGTGTTGACGATATTCCGTACGAGTGGGTGGTGCGTATGAAGCATGCCATGCAGAATCTGGCGCCGGTTTTCAATACAAAACGGATGGTTTCGGAATATGCAGAACAGCTCTATTTTCCGGCGCATCGGCACTGGCAGCACCTCAATCAAGAGGGTGCAAAGCGCGGCATTGCATTGGCACATTGGAAATCTCACATCCGGAACCATTGGGATAGTGTCCGGATTGAGGAAATTGAGACTGCATCAGAGGCACGGTGCAGCGAGAAAGGCATGGATGCATCCAGCGAAGCACGCGAAGATAGCCCTGCGCATTCAGCTAGGACGGCACTCGGCGTTCTAGAATCGATAAAGGTGCAGGCAGTTGTCTACGCGGAGGCACTGTTTCCGCATGAACTGGCTGCCCAAATTTATTACGGTGTATTAGACGCGGCGGGTGAGATTCACAACGGCAAATCTACGCCGATGCGTTACCAGGGTGAGCTCGGCGGCGGTGCCTATCTTTTTGAAGGGACGCTCGGTTTTCAAGAGACCGGACTGCATGGCTATACGCTGCGTGTCTTCCCGTACCATGAAGACTTGCAATCTCTCTCTGAACTTGGGCTTGTCACATGGGCATAGGTTGGCGGGCTGTATGCGGACGAGGCGCGCTTAGCGTCTATCCAGCGGATAGAAAATTTACGCCAACCTTTTTTTAAGGTTTCTTAACGCTTCAGCATTTGGAAAAATAGATGAGAGTTAACTATACAGAAAACCCCCGGCAAGCGGATATTCTGCGAGAGACGGCGGAGACGAAGATTCGCCTTCGCCTCAATCTTGATGGAATAGGAAATTCTGATATAAAAACAGGCGTAGGATTCCTCGATCACATGTTGGACCTCTTTGCGAAACACGGTTTTTTCGACCTGGAAGTCGAAGCGAGTGGGGATTTGCACGTGGATGCCCACCACACGACGGAGGATGTTGGTATTTGTCTGGGCATGGCACTCAATAAAGCCGTCGGCGATAAAGCGGGCATGCGGCGGTTCGGCAGCTTCACGGTTCCGATGTACGAATCTCTCGCCCGCGTCGACTTGGATGTTTGTGGGCGCCCTTACCTTCACTATAAGACACCTCTAAGCCAGGGAAAAGTAGGGGATTTTGATATTGAGTTAGCAGAAGAATTTTTTCATGGATTTGTCAACCATAGCGGGACGACGTTACATGTGAACGTTGCCTACGGGACAAATCAGCATCACGTCATAGAAGCGATTTTTAAAGCGGTTGCGAAGGCCTTAGATGCTGCTACCGCCCGCGATGAACGTATTAGCGGTATTCTGTCGACCAAAGGGCACCTTTAACCTTTTGTATATCTCCGTAGCATCAACGTTTATGCTTTTTTCGTATATCTCCGTCCCGTCAATGTTTATGGCGTGAATACTCGTGTGTAAATCTCGTCGGAGATTCCTTAGGTATAATCTTTAAAAATCAAAGCACCAGACGGCTCAGACGAGATTTTCACAGATTTTAACAAAACATAGAGCGTCATGGGGCTCCTGTAGACGAAAAACCTTTCATCTATGTGCGTGTTCACGAGTTTTTAATCACAATATCTTTCATTGGATGATAGAGAAAAATAGGGGGATTTCATGAGTACCCAGAACGTTATTGCAGTTATCTTGGGTGGTGGGCGCGGGACTCGTCTGTTTCCACTAACCCGCGACCGGGCGAAACCGAGTGTCCCGATTGCAGGCAAATTTAGGCTCGTTGACATCCCGATCAGCAACTGTTTCCACTCCGGATTGGAGCGAATCTATGTGTTAACGCAGTTCAATTCTGTCTCGTTAAATCGACATATTGCGCAGACGTACCGTTTTGATACCTATCGGCGCGGTTTCGTCCAGATTTTGGCTGCGCAACAAACGTTGATGGGTGAGGAATGGTATCAGGGGACGGCAGACGCTGTGAAGCACAATCAACCGTATATTCTCAATCCGCGTTTCTCAGACGATTACGTCCTGATTCTTGCCGGGGATCATCTCTATCGGATGGATTACCGTAAAATGCTACAAGTGCATACCGAAACGAAGGCAGACATCACTGTTTCGGTGATTCCAGTCCGTGAAGAGGCAACGATGGGCCTGGGCATTCTTCAGGCAGATGCGGATGGCCGTATTGTAGATTTCGTCGAAAAACCGGAAACAGCAGAGGCACTCCATCCGTTACGTGTGGAACCGGATGTATTTACGTCGCACGGCATCCAACCACGTGGCAGGGAGTACATCGCCTCTATGGGTATCTATATTTTTAACCGGGCGGTCTTGCGGGAAGTTCTCCAAGATGAATCGAATGTGGACTTCGGCAGGGACATTATTCCAAAATCCATCGGCACACGTCCGGTTTCGGCGTACTTTTTTGATGGATACTGGGCGGATATTGGCACGATTCGTTCGTTCTATTCCGCAAATATCTCGCTCACAGATGCGACACCTGCCTTTAATTTTTACGATGAACAGGCCCCCATCTATACGAACCGTCGCCATCTGCCTAGTACCAAAGTTAACAGCAGTACCGTCCGCTCCTCAATTCTCGCAGAGGGCTCAATAATTGACGATTCTGAATTGGATCGAACGATTGTAGGGATTCGGAGCATTATCTCCAAAGGCAGTAGAATTTATCAATCGGTATTGATGGGCTCTGACTACTATGAGTTAGATGAGCTGAAGGCAGAGAACGCGAAATTAGGGATTCCGAACGTAGGGATTGGTCGAAATTGCCTCATTCAGAATGCAATTATTGACAAAAATGCGCGTATCGGTGATAATTCCTTGATAGTCAATAGCGCTGGTATTGATAATTACGATGGCGATAATTACTACATTCGGGATGGCATTATCATTGTCCCAAAAGACGCGACAATTCCGCCGGGAATGAAGTGCTAATTGTAGGCATCAGCAACCGTATACTAAAAAGGAAGTAAAGAAGATTAAAAAAGGAGAAATTCTCATGGATAAGGTACTAATACTTTTGATTCTGGCTCTGTTTGCCATCTCGCCTGCTGTGATGGCATTAGATACAGAGGGGCTCGTTGGTTCGTGGCTGCTGGATGAGGGTAAAGGCGACACGGTCACGGATTCCTCGGATAACGGCTTGGATGGAAAAATCGCGCAAGGAAAGCCAAAATGGGTTGCAGGGAAGTTTGGGGGCGCGATGGAGTTTGGCGGTTCGGATATGGTGACAGTTCCAGATGACGATGCGCTAGATCTTGAAGATTTTACACTTGCTGCCTGGGTGAACATTCCGAAAATTTCTGGTGCCTGGCAAATCATAGCATCTAAGGAGACACGGAATCCGACTGGACGCAACTACGGGCTCTTCGGCAATATCAATACCGGGGTCATCCACTATTCCTTTACGACAAACGCCGGGTGGAAATCCTTTGATGCCAAAACCGCTGTCACGGATGGGGATTGGCATCACGTAGCAGGCACTTATGATGGTTCAGACTTCAAACTCTACCTTGATGGAGAAGTGGATGCACAAGTCGCACCCGGGACAAAGCCGGATACCAGCGATAATCTCTTTTTTATCGGGGGATGCGATATCGGTAATTATTGGATGACCGGAACCATTGATGAGGTTGTTCTCTACGACAGGGCACTCAGCGATGATGAAATCAATGAATTAATGGAAGACGGTATATCTGTAGCGTTGGATGTACAACCGGGTGGTAAACTCGGAACGACCTGGGGCGAGATAAAGTCAGCATTCATCCGGTAGTCGTAAAGTCTGCGGCGACCGGCATATTAAATTCGGAGGGTTACCCGTTAAGATGTCTGAATTAAGACAGCAACTTTTGGTGCTATATCTACACACACCGGACCTGAACAGCAGTGTTGTCGCCTGGGCGATGTACGATGGGACCGGTGCTGTGAAGCATACGACTGGGGACAGCGAGACACCGCCCTATAACTCGGTCTTGGAAGCGATGAAAGATGGATGGCGTGTGATTCAGTTCCCACAACAATTTCCGGCCTACCCCGGCATGGAATATCATACCTCCTATCTCAGGTTTGAGTACATCCTTGAGAAAAACGTGAGCGTAGGGCAGCCTTAATCAAACTGAGATTTTTGGGCGGGCGAGTTTTATCAACGCGTCCATCCAATGCTCGATTGTAAACGCATCTACTGAAGTACTAGCAGGTCTAAAATCAACAGTCAAGGGTTGTAATAACTGAGAAAATCAGAGGGGTCTTCTCGTGAAAAGTGCAATCATCGTGGGCGTGTTTTTTGTGTTAACATCTTCTGCCTGGGCCGGCACGTTTATTGAAGCCTTCAATGACGGAGACTTGGAGAATTGGCGTGAACTAAAAACGGAGGATGCTGTTCACTGTTCTTGGGAGGTCATTAATGGTGAACTTCACGCGATAAATCGTAGTGGTGCTGCTTGTTTCTTCGTGACAGGTGACGAGACATGGCAAAATTACACTATCGCATTTGATGTCAAGCCGCTTGAAAAACTCGGCCCCGGAACTATTGGGATTGTCGCACGGGTTGAAGAAGCTGCTGTGTTTTGGTGTCGGATTACGGACCTAATATTAAACGATCCTGAATCAAAAGTAATGTGTTCTAGCTTTGAGATTGGCGAAAAGGTAGGGCATGTCTTTCACATGGACGCTCACCCGTTTCTTAGGGCGAATAAATGGTCTAGACTGAAGTTGAGCGTTGACGAGGATCATTTTAGTTTCTGGATAAATGGGAAGAAAATTGTGGAGCCGGGAATGGGCTTTATTGTAAAACAAGATGATCAAGCAATCAGGTTGAAGACACAAAATCTCTTACTCCATCCTACGGGCACAGGTAGTACGGGTTTGGCTTTTTCGAATTATATCGCGCGATTTAATAATATTACCGTCGCCGGTGAGGGTATATTGGACAAAGACGGCTTATCGGTATCGCCTCGGGGGAAACTTGCGGCGACGTGGGGTAGTTTGAAAAAATCTTATTGAGGAACACTCATGCTGCAATGTCCGGCTTTGAATCATAACATCAAAGGATTTGGGTGGGTGGGCGACGAGATTTGTACAAGGGTTATCAAAACATAAATCTTTATTGTGCTCCTATGTACAAAAATTTGAAATTCCCATAATTTTTGAAAAAAAGTGCAACTTTTTTGCAACTCGTTTGTAGTATCAGTAACGAAAAAACGCGCGGAGTTGCAACATGACAGAAGACGAATTCCTTGAACTGGTCCAAAAGCATCAAGTTTGGGTTTATCGGCATGCTCTCTATCTGCTTAGAAATTCTGAAGATGCCAAGGATATCACTCAGGAAACGTTCATAGTTGAGGTTAACCTACCAGGGCGATATGCTCCCGGTTGTGCGCTGCCAGCACCATCTTCTCAATCTCAGTGTCAGTGGAAAACTTTACCGAAACGGACCGCAAAGAGATATCTACACGCTTAACAAGGGGTTATCAACGCCTGTGGTATAGTTTCAGTTGCACTGCATAACGTTCTAAAGTAGACTGTAACTCCATCCTTATGCCTCCTTTGGAGTGTTGCTTTTCTCATAAGGATAGCAGAAGGATGGACTTATTCAAACATCAAAACTAATTAGCACAAGTCGTTTGTCTCAGGAGATCTTTGAAATGTTACAAACACATTTACCGTTTAAATCAATCGGCATCCCATCGCTTATACTCGCGGTTTTATTGATGAGCATCCGTTTGACACAAGCTATCCACGCTGACATCGATGCATACGTATTTTCTGCCAAAACACTCAAAGACCCGGGCAGTTTCGCAGTGAAACTCCAAGACACGCGTGCCGCGGTGTCGGTATCCATAGCCATGCAATTGTCTACTGATACACAACATTTGTTAGGTGAATACGATGGATTGAGGCCTCCTTCTTCTGATTTACAGAACGCACTACTTGTAGACTTAAATCGGCTGCTTCAGACAGAGTCCTTCTACAATGCCCCAAATTTTTCAGGTATCCAACTGAGTGAACAGACTCAGGCACTTATCTCGGAAAATCCGAAAAGCGGGGAAGCCTTGCGGCGTCTTAACCGTTCCCTCTTAGCAGATGCCTATCCATACGAGTTAGCCTCGCCTTCAGAGAAACAGATGCCTCGGCATTCTGAAGGCATTGAGATCTGTAGAGAAAATTTGAGGACTATCAAACTTGCTTTCAACAGTTATCAGGATTCCAATGGAGATACAGTCCCGCAATGGCTTTCCGAACTTTCACCACAATATATAGACGAGAAAGTGCTTCTCTGCCCCGCAGATGCGACAAACGGGATGCCCGGTGTCTTAACTGAAGGGGGAAGCGACCCAACACGCCCGTGCAGTTATCTCTATGAGATGCGTCCTGTTCAGAAAACGGATCATGAACTTTTACAAGCACTCGAAGGGGAGATGACCCCGATCGTTCGGTGTGAACACCATCGTCTCAACCTAAGCATCGGCGGAAAGCTCTATCGCAATGGACCCCAAAGAGGCATTTATACGAGTCATAAGACGGGAATGGCTTTGCTAACCGATTTTTTGCAGGAGTTACGCACAAAACACGGTGAAGCGTTTCTCAAGACAAAAGAAGGCAGAAAAAAAATAAAGCACGCCACCGAGGAATTCGTCCTAAAAAAAATGGTGCCCCAACTCATCGCTGTTTTTGAGAAAGAAATTTACTCGCAACTTCAAGCAGAACTCGGGAAAGATATTCTCAACACCCCAACCGGTAAGGAGATATTAAAACAAGCCTTGGGGCAGGCGAAAAGTCAAATTAAGGAGCAACTGCTGGAGCAACTTCAGGCAGAGCTCGGAGAGGATTTTTTCCAAAAGCAAGAAGGGAAAGACATACGCAAGCAGATATCTTCCTTAATGAATTCTAATCTCTGATCTGCGCTCTGCCCTCAAGGTCGCAGATTTTTTCTTGTAGGAATATTCCTTGGGTCTAAAAATGGCGAGTTTTTAGTCTTGTAGACTTTGATAACCGTTATTCGGAAACATGTTGCTGTTTTGCTTTTCGTCTGCAAAACATCACCAGTTTTTCAATCTAAATAACCGTTGGCACTTCAGGTTCATTTGCCAGACTTTCGGTCCCCCGCAAATTGTAACGTATTGTAACGTTCTGTTTGGAAACCTTAACAAATAGGCTCTCCCCTGTCCATTGATGGAAAATTATTATGTTGATGATATTAATTCAGAAAGAGATTCTGCATCATGTCCTGAGCGTCCGATTTGTCTCGCTTCTGCTGATGTCTGTTTTGCTTCTCCCGCTCACGCTTTCTATCAATTACCACAAGTATAACCAGAAGCGGGTTGATTATCAAGAGGCGATGAAACGCTCACAAACAGAACTAGCGGAAAATCCACCAAACGCGCAGGATCCAAATACGGAAGTTTCCCAGTTGTTTCTTAAACCTACACCGTTGAGCACCTTCGCAAACGGTTTAGAGATGGCACTGCCTACCTATCTTGGACTGACGCGCAATGGAGTACGGCAGGGGTCAACGGGGCTTGCACAGGCATCCGTCGCATACGTATTAGGAAATCTTGATTTCCTGTTTATTGTCGGGACTGTTTTCAGTCTACTGGCACTTCTATTTACCTTTGATGCTGTCGCAGGGGAAAGAGAGGCGGGAACACTTCGGATAAACCTATCAAACCCCCTTCCACGAGATGTGTTTTTGTGGAGCAAACTCATCGGTGGATACATTGTGTTCGTGGTTCCATTCTTGGTATCTTTCCTCTTGGGGCTACTCCTTATCACTTTGCAGGGGTTCCCTTTGGGCGAGTTTGAAGTCGTCTCCTCCGTGTTCTGTCTCACGATGGCCGCGTTGCTCTATATTGCTGTCTTTTTTGCAATAGGGGTGTTTATCTCAACCTATTTTGACGATGCCAAGACCGCTTTGATTGTTGCTTTTACGTTTTGGGTGTTTGTTGTACTCGTCGCACCACGGGGAGGGTTTGTCATCGCTAAACTTGTTGCCCCTACCCGAACACAACAGACTTTTTATATGGAAAAAAGAGCACTTCGTAATAACCTGACCAGAGATAAGGAAGACAAGATTGGAAAAAGAATAACTGAAACCATGGCTGTGGGGGGCAGTGTTAATCTTATGCTAAACGATCAAGCAACGCAAAGAAGACTTGATGAACTCAGAACCCCCATTGAAGAGGAGTTTCGACTGAAGTTCCAGAATCAATTGGCTAAGATTAACAGGGAATATCAGCGCGAAAAGGAGAGGCAAGAACAACTGGGCGAGATGCTTTCCCGGCTCTCACCTACCTCTTCCTTCTCTTATATTGCTACAAACCTAACGCAAACCGGTAGGTTAAAAAGGGACCTCTACTTTCAAACGGGTGAAAGGTATTACAAGCAACTTGAGAATACGTATTTCAGCGATTTTTCAGACGGTGATTTTACGCAGCTGCTCCAGTTGGCTGCTCGGATGGATTCGGCTAATAAATCAGAAAAAACAGAAATCCTGCCTCCACCAACGTTGACGGAACCCGATATATTCACAACTGTGCTTCGTTCTTCTGCAGATGTGTGCCTACTCGCTTTCTTCACCTTGGCGTTTATAACAGGAGCTTTTCTGAAATTCTTCCGTTCCGATATTTGAAGCACTCTTCGGGCACCTAAAGGAAATTTGATAAGGATTTTAATATATTAAAGTGTTCAGGTTTGCCGTGGTGTGAAAGCGAGTGTGCCCATCTCGTCGGAGCAACCTTGGCCAAGATGTCTCCGACGAGATGGGCACATACAGTTTCACACCCTGTGATGCCTTATCGCTACCGTATACAAAAAAGGATGCAATCGATTATTTTGTGCGGCGGGCTCGCCACACGGCGGGGAAACTATCCGTATCTTGAAACACCTATCGACGGCTTATCTGTCCGATTTGCCACGAACCCCCGTTCACTTGCTCCTGATAGTTCAGAACATGGGAGTTGGCGCTTCAATCTCCGGGAATAGAACACAAACAGACCGCAGTAAAATCTTGTGCAAAAAAGAGCGGCAATCTGGTAAAATAGGGAGGGTGCTATCTCTCTGTTATTTTCAAAGAGATGCTACCGTTAGAAATGTTAATTTGTGTGCTCTTACGGTTCTATAGGTAAAATTGGAGGTAGGAAACTGATGAGTGAGAAAAAGTATTTGCTCAATACAGAACAGATGGCGAATTTCGTAGCGGATGGCTACCTGCGCTTTGATGAATTAATCCCGCGCGAATTAAACGAAGCTGCACATGCGGAAATGGAATCCGGTGTGATTGTGCGTGGCCGGGGCGGCACGGTGTTAGACGAAGTCTGGGACGATGGCTCCGCTGTCGGACAGGTTTTCCGTATGCCGGAGGTGCAGGGCATTATCCAGAGTCTTGTCGGCGAAAATCCGCTCTATGACCATCATGCGGTTCACATTGTGCGTCCTCAGAACGAGATGGGTCAAATTTGGCATGCGGATGCCATCATCGACTTGCGGATGCACTTTGATATCCAATTCTTCTATTTCTCGCATGACACGCCGCGCGAAATGGGTGGTACGATGATTTTGCCGGGCAGTCACTATCGCCGTGTCTGCGAAACGGACATCGCCCGCTACCAAAACTTTCTCGGTCAGCTTCCTGTTGTCTGCAAGGCAGGTACGCTGCTGGTAGTGCATCACGGGATGTGGCACTGTGCGCAGCCGAATCTCACGGACTGGACGCGCTACATGTTCAAGCTGCGGCTCAATCCGACCGTGCGCCAACTCCGTCTCTGGAATACAGATGAGTTGGAGACAGCCGGTATCCACGGTATTCTTGGACGGAACCATAGATGGTATGGGAACGATGTTCGGCTTGAGATTGTCAACCGGATTAAGCAGTGGCGTTTCTTGATTGGCGATGACTCGTTTGATGTGAGTTACTGGTTATCTCGCCTAGAAAATATGCCGGAGAACACGCGTGACGCTGCCTAGTTGAAAGGTGAATGGGGCGGGATGTGCTTTCGGGCGTATAAGTAGGCGCGAAAAAAAACGCGCCTACGCCTACAAGTTGAAGTTTTTGATGACTCACTAGAACTAGCGGTCTCGCCTTCTCCTATTCGCTCTTCTTTCACGTGCTTCCTTTCTTCTAATTTCGACCTGTTCTCTCATTTCTGCTTCTTTCTCCTTGAATTCCTCCATCATCCGTTCGCGTTCTTCTTTAGAAGCGTTCTGGAACTTCTCTGCCATTTCCGCCTTCATTTTTTGCAGGTTTGCTCGTCCGCGATCCGCTGCGTTGGCATTGGCGTTACCTCTTTCGTTGGTTTTATTTTCGCCTGCTTGTTGAGTGCGTGGGTTACCGCCCTTTCCCGTACCACGTGATGCGGAGAGAAACTGCAGGGAGCTCGTTTTCAACGTTAACGGCTTCCCGGCCTGGTCCAACGTAATCTGTTTGGCTTGGATATCCGTGACGGTGACCTCACCGATTTTTTCACCGATGGTGACAACGTGATACTGATTAGATCTTTTCTCTAGTACAATTGCCTGTGCAATTGTGCTGTTTGTATCAACGACGGTACCAATCAGTGAGTATTGCGGTTCTGATTTTTTGGGTGCCCAGCCGAGCGGTCTAAAGAGATTGTAGTCAATAATAACACGATAAAATTCAGCGTGTTTACCGTAGTCAATTTTCCTACTGCTTGTCCGGTTGCGTGCTCGAGCCTGTTGTGGAATGCCTTTTCTCGCTGCCAAGGCTTTCTGCCTGGATGCCATGGCTTTCTGTTTTGCGGTGCTGAATTCCGGCTTTGTGGCTATTACATCTTCTTTCGCCTGATTTTGTGCATGGATGTGCAGTGCCAAAACCAGAAACAGGCATATTACACAGCCGAGCGCGACTTTCAATAAATATCTGGAATTAGCAAGTTTCAATCGCGGATTCATTTTTCCCTCCTATGTGGGTGGCATTGCAGGTATAACGAACGACACAATATACGTTTGACGACCACAACAAGCAGGACTTTTTGCCAATAGACGCTTATTAGCATCTCATACAAGAGATGTGACGTGTTGACTGAGCAAAAAGTTCGTCACAAAATGCTACTCAATTATATCACATCTTTTGTTAGAAGTCAAATTTGGGTGCCATAATAGAATTAGCACAGTTTCTGTGCTTTCTCATATTGTGAGAAAGAAAGCGCCGAGATTTCCATTGTGATTGATAATGATGCGCTCAAGCAACGAGTTACCGAGTTTGCCGAGCCTGTCGAAAAAAAACGCGCTGTGCACTTTGTGTCGGGAACTTGCAAAACGGTCAGAGGCATGCTTCAAAGTCATTAGCACTTTAGGATGTTGCCCTACGACCGGTCTATCTGATTTCCCCTTCGTTCTAACATGCTGCTGGCGGGTTCATCATCAGGATTTTGCGAGACGAGTTTACCAGAGAAGGCGTGCTTGAGAATCGACTGCCGCAGCCGTTCGGCGCGTCTGCTTTCTGCCGCAAGCGTCGCCTCAACCTCATCTACGATGGAGAAGTGGTGCTCAACTTCGGAGACGATGCGGCGTTGTTCCGGGAGGGGCGGAAGGGGGATTGGGGCCTTCTCTAAAAATTGGAAATGTCTTGCATATCCTTTGTCTGGAAGTGGAATCGCTTGCGTAAAATAATAGAATAGCTTAGGCTCATACATTTCTTGAGGTTTAATGACTTTTATTCCGTCGGCTCCGGCGACAAAATCAAAATTTACATATTTGATAGCTTTGGTATGGTCTCCGAAAACTATAGCAGGCAGTTGACATTCAACTCTGAGATTTTCGTTATCGGTATATCCACCGATAAAAGATAATCCCTGATCTATAACAGGAAGTTTTCCGCTGGCTTGATAGTCTCTTTTTTTTACTTTTTTCCCGCTTACGGATACCTTATTTATGACGTGCCCAACCTGTGTCCAGACCCACCCGTTTGGCAAATCAGACGAATGACTTGTTGCTTGAAGAGGATCCAAACGCGCTTCGCGCCATTCCTTTGTGAGTTCGCCTTCAAAGGCGGCTTTGAGGAGGGAGCGGCGATACCTTTTCAGTTGTGCTTGTGCTTGTTTGAGGGCATCAACGCCTGCGTCTAATTGTGTAAACAGCGCGTCCAACTTAGCAACGATACGACGTTGTTCCGGGAGTGGGGGCAGGGGGATTGGAATTCGTTTAAGTTTGCTTGCATTTACATTTGGGAGGGTGATGCCTGCTTTTTCTTCTGAGAGGGTTTGCCAATAAAATGGACTCTGTAAGAAAAACGCGAGATAATTTTCATCAATTATTGATAACGGGCGGAACCGAATGAGGTATGAGGCAAACACAGCATTTTGCGGGTTTTTAAGCAGATAACTGTAGCCAATAGAGCCGGCTCGTGAAATGACAATATCCCCTGTTTTTAGCAGGTATTTTTCGCTTTTTGGTGGTTCAACTTCGCAGAATGGGACGGTTTCCCAATTGACATTTCCGGAGGTAATATCGGTTGTTCTAAGTAGATGCAGGGTTCCCTGTGGACTTGCCTTAGTTGTCCAACCGTATTGTGGAGTTGAGCAAACATTTTGAAGTGTTGTCCACACCCATCCGTTTGGCAAATCATTAGAAAATGGAGTTAGCATTTGTGATTTCCTTAGCGATACCGAGCATGAAGCGGCCGCCTTCTTGCGGAGGCAGAGATGCACAGCTTCCTGCTTTGTGTAAGCGTTTTAATCCGATTAAAGCGAGGGCTTGTAAGATGCTGTCGCAGCTTATACTGTCTAGGGCTTATTGACGAACTGATTTCCACGGGTTTCGGGTAATAAGAGACGGTGTTATTAACGTTAAGCCCACTTAACGTTAATAAGAATTGTGTTATTAACGTTAAACCCACTTAACGTTAATAAGAGACGGAACTCCGTTGCAACAGCTTTATGTTAAGTTTAGCATAAAGTTGATTTGGATGCAATTCGGGTTTAGGAGACTAACTGTTGCGTGAGGTCCTTTAATATTGTCTCTAACTCATGCTCGAAGAGTTGGTAGACTTTGGCTCCGTTTCCGCGTGCTGCAAAAGGTGCGTATTCAAAATCGGCTATGCGGATGTCAAGCGAAATGGCGATGTGCTCGCGTATCATCTCAAGCCATGTGTGTTGTTCTTCGGTGAAGGTCTGCGCGGTGACTAATTGTGAAATTGTCGGTTGACGGTTGCGGTGATCGGAGATTCGCAGGAGAAGGTAGTGACCTAAAGGTCAATACCTTACCTACGAAAAGGCTCTCGAGAAAGGTGTTGTCCGGTGGCGAACCGCATCAAGGCGCAGATCAACTCTTTTAGACTGAACGAAAGATGTTTTGACGGAGGTGAAATTTATGTTTTTAATATGCTACGATCCAGCTCTTGAATGTTGAGAAGTTTTTCTGATAATTTCAAGTTTTTTTTGTGGGATCCGATAAAAATTGAAAAAAATGTAAGATGAGGTATAAACTTTTACAAGTTCATCTTTATACGTTATAATATAGGTGAAGAGGCAGCTAACGCGAACGAACTGATGCAATGGACGTATCAGCGTGACGCATGTAATCTTAACTCTTCACATGAAATAGGAGAAAGAGAAATGTATAGGTGGCTTTGGTTAATTTGCGTTTTCACGGTGCTTTTTTCTATTGGAATTGTAATATATCTCGAGTTTGACAAAAGGAACTTTGAAAACAGTCTTCCGAACGTGCAGCACCTTGTTGAACAGAAGCAGCATGAGCAGCGCTTGGATGACACGACTCACAAGGTGACAGTCCCTTCTGAGGACACCGTAAAAAAAGAGGTATCTGATGATTACGATTGGCAAAGCGATGATGAGGCAGCCGACATCAAAGCAGACAAAGATCCGTGGGCCCAGTTAAGTTCACTAGATGCTGATACGGTGGAAGACGGATCCGAGGAGCAATACCCACCTCAAGGTTGGTGGCGTACACTTGACCCTGAGTTATATGCCGAATATTGTCGTGCACAACTCATCAAACAGTTTAGTGATGTGCCACAAATTGAGAGTCTCGCAGATGCGATTGCGGCTGGAAGGGCTAAGTTAAGGGCATACATACCGAGGACACTTGATGAATCAATAGCACAGGCGGAGGCAACGTATGTCCTATGGCCTCATGAGGATACTCTGAGGACCATTGAACATCTACACGAAATTAGGGCATCAGGACAACCTTATAATCCAACCTATGGTCCTCGGATCAGACCTCCAGAAAATCCGGTTCAGCATCTGGAGCCGGTTCTTCTCCCGCTAATAAAAGAATATGGCGAGCTAGAAGGGATTAGAGTCTTCAAAACTCTTGATCCGCACGGGGCAATGGAGTTAAAACACGCTATGATGCAGGATGCCATAACGGTTGGTGAGACAAATCCGGGGTATTATGAGGCAAAGATGAAGGCGATAGAAGAAGCCTTCGGTGACATAGATGTCTATGCTCCGGAAGACTAGGCGGCATGCTGTTTAGATGATCTGTGCCGGAGGGTAGATGCCATTGGCATTTCCTACAGTTAAAGAAGTGCCAATGGCACACCCCGTGCGATGCTTGACTGGAGGAATTTCAGAAGTGAAAACCATCCGAACAATATCACATGTCGTGAAATGGGTACTCTTGTGCTCAATTCTGTTTATAGCCTTCTGGATCCGAATTCAAGGGGTTTCCAACATCCCAACTGGGCAGTTTACTGAAACCGATGCCTATCTGTATTATTGGCAGGCAGAGCTAGTTAATGATACTCTGTATAGAGATTTGGCGGTTTCTCACCGTAGAAAAAGAGGAGCATCTAGCGGAGTACCTCTTATGGACATCAATATTTGTGCCAACGCTCTTCCTCGCGTCCCCTGCTTATCGTAATGGGCAGGGCTTTTCTACACATTTAACGGCCTTGTTACTTATCCCACCTTTAGTCGTTTTGGTGCTGCGGTTTTTTCGGCTTATGCTGCAACTAAACGAGGGGCTCTTAAAATGGCACCGGTCCCACGCGTGAAGCATCACGTTTCTGCTGACGCTACTCAGTCTCGCTGCCGGGGTATCTACTTTTTGAGTCAGCAAGACACTTTCGACTTAAGTACCGTCCCGTTGTGATGATCTTTAGATTCATAACAGAGAAAAACTCCGGCGAGGTTTGTAAAGGTTTTAATAGAGCAGCAGCCTTTATAGGGCTGAAATATACAAACACTTGACTTTTTTCAACGCATTGGAGTATAATAACTTTATGGCACAGGACTATGATAATATGGCAAAAGAGCTGTTGACGGAGCATGCCCACGACATCTCACGGTTTATACTCGGGGTGGACAATGTTCAGGTGCTTGAAAACCTTGACACCGAACAACAAGTGGTTATCGGGCAGCGTGTCGATAGCACCAAGCGTATCCGCGTTGATAACGAGGAGGCTATCTTACACATAGAGTTGCAGGTGCGAGATAGCACACCCAAACCGATGTGGGCGCGAACCGCAGCGTATCACGGGTATCTGCTTGGGGAATACCAGCTGCCGTGCCGGTGTATTCGAATGTGCTGTACTTTCATCCGTCAGCGGGTAGAAGGGATGGGGGTGTGTATGAATATAGTCTGTGTGGCTACGCCTATCGGTTGCGGTATAAGGTTATCCGTCTGATAGAAGTAGAAGGTGAATCTATTTTAGCGTTGGCTGCGCCTGGGCTGTTGCCGTTCACGCCGTTGATGAAACCGCCCGGGGGTTTGGAGTCAGCGGCTTGGCTTCAAAGATGTATAACCGCGACGACAGGTACGGATTTGGATGAGGGGGCGCAAGGGGATTTACTGTGTGCGCTGTCGGTTTTCGGGGGTATTGTGCATGACGCGTCGCTTTTCAAACGTCTGATACCGGAGGGACTGATGCGAGAATCTAAATATTTCCAACTGTTACGCGATGAATTTATCGCACAAGGCATAGAACAAGGTATAGAACAAGGTATGGAACGAGGTATAGAACAAGGTATGGAACGAGGCATAGAACAAGGTATGGAACGAGGCATAGAACAAGGACGCGCTAAAGGACACATCGAGGCTATCTTAGATATCCTTGAGACGCGTTTCCATCCTGGGGCGGTGCACCTCTTAAAACCGTCTCTGGAAGCCGTCCAAGACATCGAGCGCCTCAAGCACTTATGCCAAGCCGCCGCCACCGCTGAGAACCTTGAGACGTTCATGCAGCACTTCACCGAATAAAGTGGTGCCGCTGAGACAACCCAACGCCTACTCGCACACGGCGGAATCGCCCCTCTGTTTACACACGGCATGCTCGTTCGGACACTGTCGCTCGGGCATCAGCAGGCGGGGTTTTACCGGGCTCCGGCCCGTGCCGCGTATTGGGATGGCCGGAACGCCGTCGGGGAGCCGGTGGCGAGCGGTGTCTATTTCTACACGCTCACCGCGAGGGATTTCACCGCAGACACCGCCCGCTGCTACCCCAACAACAGACAAAAAGTCACTGATGTGGGATTTACCGGTTTCGGGTTTCTCTAACCCACTGCTTTTCTCACACTTTTCCAAACAAAAACCTTTCACCACAAACCTTCAAAAAAAAAGGGGGTAAGTGAGTTAGCACTTTTACGTTGTTTTTTTTTGCCAATACTTGTATAATATAATAGAGGATAGTTCGTAATGTTGGTATGCTCTAGAATTTTTGATTGAGGCATGCCAAGCATTCGTAGGAAAAATTAGATTTTTTTCGACGCGGAATCTGCTGTGAAGGAGGCGAAAGCTATGTCCTTGAGATGTTATAACCGAAAAATGAAATGTCCTCCATACAAGCATCAAGGGACTTTTATTGCTACTGACACAAGCGTTAGACGATTATTCCCTGATTTACATCGATGTGCGAAATGTATCGCTTATGCTAATCCTCAACGTCTAGATTTACAAGCTCAGTTTTTCTCAGCCGGTTGCGAGGTGCTTGTCCGAAACGGGCCCTTGTATGATCCGGGGCACCGAAGCAGCGCGAACTTTGGCTCCTTCATCCGTCCAAAAATCTGTGGGACTTTGATGAATGAAAAACGCCGCGAGCTTGAGTACAGCAGGCGTGCGTCAACCGAGCTCTATCCTCAGTGGAATACGTGCGAATCAGTAGATGCTGAAATCAACCACGACATCGGGCTGCTGTGGGAAATACCGGATCCTGTCGCTGAATTTGAGGATGAGGTCATCTGGAATATCTTTGTTCAAGATTTTGAGAAGGCGCTGCCGATACTTGTAAAAAAACTGACGCCCATGGAACAGAGGGTTTTTGCGCTGATTCGCGAGAATCGAGTAAATAGTGAAATCGCGGCTATCTTGGAACGGACACCGGGACGCATCAGTCAGCTAACGCGACAAGTGGCAGTGAAATTAAGGAAAGCGTGTAAAGAGCTCGGTTTAGTGGAATAATCTTCGCGTTCTACTTGTAAACCGATATAGGGCGATGTTTGTAATCACTGATATTACACTGCGCTCGTATTGCGAAGTTTGGAGTTTTATAGATTCTTGAAAATGCGAACAGTCCAACCGTAACGGCGATTGCACATACCGGCAGCAATACCGGAATGCAATCGCCTTTTTTATTGTACTGCAGTGCGTTTTATACAAAAGCATCGGAAATCTCTGAGGGAATTTACACCGCATCGAGGCTATTGTAACTTCTTCTTCAGTTCTGCTTGCAGGTGGATATAGGCGGTAGGAGCGTCTCTTAGATTTTAGTATTTGCCCGGTTGCTACTCAAAGGAAAAATGCATTGACTTTGAAAGAAAAGTGTGTTAAACTTTATGCAACCTAATTCATTGACTTAAAGGAAAGCATCATGAAACATCAGAGATGTATCGCATTCGTGTGTTGCTGTGCCTTTACTCTGCTGATAACGGGTGGAGATGCAGGGGCGGCACGCAGTTCGCGTACGTTAACGCTTGCACTCTTTGTCTCCGGTATGGGGCTCCAATTCAGTGGGAGTGTGCTCAAGGCTTCTGCTCAAAGTCGTTATGACGATTACCTCAATGCTGCAATTCAAGCTGACATCCAAGCGCGTAAGCGTGCGTACCTCAGCAGACAAAATACTAGTGTCATTATGTCACGCGTGGGTTACGGCTGTATCGGGCTGGCTGTACTTTTCTCAATCTATAACCAATTGAATACGCCTAAGGCACCGAGTCCGCCGGACGAGGCACTTCAGAATCGAGTACAGGGGTTACACCAAGGTTTTCAAACTCACGGTGGCCGGTACAATGGGCTTGGTGCGAATCGTCTTTATGGAAACACGTCTGGCTTGCTACAATTCTTCAACAGAATAAGTCCGTATTATGATTGGCAAACCCGAGGGGCGAGTTTAAGGTTTCTACACCGTTTCTAAAGGAGAACATGCAGTGCGTCTATTCCAACTTACATTTTTGAAATTCTACCGGGTTCCACAGGCTATTCGCCTGCGGCCGTTGCGAAGTTCAGAGGCTTATGTCCAAAAAGTCTTTCGGAAAATAACCGTACCTGCATTCCTCATCTGCGTAACACTCATTGCTTGTACAAATAGCGATGATTTCGCGAATCCACTGGATGCTGAGAATCTACGGACCGCGGGTGCGCCGGACGGGCTGGTTCTTTATGCTGGGGACGAGCAGGTCCGTGTTACCTGGAACGCTACAGGACAGGAAGGTATCGCAGCTTACCGTATCTACCGTCGTTCAACCACCGATGCTGAATTTAGCGAGGTAGGGTCTGTTGAAGCGCCGGCGAACGAGTTTATTGACACGAAAGAACTAGAAAACGACCGGCGTGATGAATTGGGCAGAATTCTTTCGTATGAATATCGCATCTCATATATAGATATAGACGGTGTTGAAACGCCAGATCCGAACGACCCGCCCGGTGAGACCGAAGAACCGCGTAGGTTTTGGCAAACGGCTTTCGCCACGCCGAGTATCCCCCCGCCAGCCCCGGTTGTCACTGTTGGGGAACCAACAGACCTCACGGTTAAACTCTTTTGGGAAGATTACGTGCTTCCGCAGGATTTTTCGATTTTCCGCGTCTATGCCGCACTTGATACTGAGAGTGAAGCGCTCTTAAAATTTAGACTGATTGCTGAGCCCAAGCGAGATAAACTGTACTATTTTGACTTTGATTTTGAGGAAGATGGCACGCGAAAAGTGTATAGGATTGCCGCTGCTGATGAATTTGGTGCGGAAGGCGTTACGACACTGAGCGTCACGGTGCCGAATTTGCCACCGGCACCGCCTAAAGACGTTCGGGTGCGTTATCTACCCAGGTCTCTGTTCAACACAAAGTACGATGCGGTCATCTCTTGGACACCAAATCGCGAGGCAGATCTTGCTGGGTATCAGCTCTATACCGAAGATGCAGCAGGCGAGCTTCTGCCACGTCCGGCTGTTGGACGGAAAGAACGCAGCTTCACCATCCCCGGCGAGGACCCAATTCTCGTAGGTCAGGCTCTGAAATTTAGGCGTTACTATATAACAGCTTACGACGACACCCCTGGGCCGGATGGTCGGCGAGATGAGAGTGCGTTAGTTGAGGCGCGTCCGTAATCTTTCGTCCGCGTTCTCAACCTGATGCATCTTGGCAGGTTCGCGGTTCCGGAATTTTTATTAACAGAGTGGTGCCGATGCAATCAATAGGCGGCCATTCACGCTAGGAAAACCAGGGTAGAGAATCAACCCCCAATTTAGAAATAAGGATAAACCTATGTGCTATAAACCCATCGTTCCGAAGAAGAGAAGAGAAGTTTCCTCAAAAAGCGCCTCCGGTTCCATGATGTGCATTCTGCTTGTAATTGGCTTGGCGATGCCGTCGTGGGCACAATTGCCCCCCGTGCCGTACCTCAGCACTATCCAGACAGCAGAGCCGATGGGCAAAGGCGGTTCTACCACGACCTTTGGCCTTTTTCAGTATTCCAAAGTAGACCTGCTTCCTGACCACAGCCAGAAGGTTGACATCGGGGGATTTGAAGAGTCGCATCGCGTGACACTTGAAATTGAGACGTTTTTTATTCCTGTCCGGTTCACTTACGGTATGAGCGATGCGCTGGACCTCGTGTTAGGCGGCACCTTTTCAACAGGGGGTGTGCGAAAAGTCATTCACGATTTCTATAATGTTCCTCGCGAAGTTGAAAGCGAGAATGGGTTCTCTGCTCAGCGGGTTTATGACCAGCCTTTATTTGAGGGGCTCATAGGGCTGAAGTATAATATCAAGCCGGATTGGAACGATGATTTTCCGAGTATCTCGGTTGGTGGTGATGCACAGTTCGGGTTTACCTCCGATGACAGACTTAACAGCGATAATGAATTCCTCGACCACAGTCCGGCGGATGGTTTCCCGTTTGTAGGGGTTAATACATATCTGGTCGGTACGCAAAGATTTGGTAATCTGTTCAAAGTTCATGCGGGGGTGGGTGTTTTTTTAACGTCAAAGGCCCTGAAAACGACAGACTTTTTTACCCTGAATTGGCAGGTAGGTGGTGAAATTGCGGTAGCGGATAACATGCGTCTGATAGCCGATTTTTCGCGCGAGCTGCCTTACGCGGGGGTGAACGTATCGAATCTGCTGGGTCTTGGCTTCCGCTATGAGATTAGCAACACCTTAGCATTTCAGGTTGGGTACGTGAATCGACCGGGCTTCCAATTTAACCTCACCTTCGGTGGAGAGGCGGTGCAGGCACTTGAAGGCGAGAATTTGCTGTTTTAGGATTTTGTTGTTTGTTACTGGTTCTGGTTCTGGTGAGGATTATCGTGCAAAAACGCGTCTCTATTTTAGTGATGGCGTGTGAGAATCCCCGTGGAGGCTATACAGATGAGGGCAGTCGTTCAGCGCGTCAAATCTGCGAGCGTTAGGGTAGGCAGCGAGCTTGTCTCTGAAATCGGAACTGGGCTGCTTATCTTCCTTGGTGTCGCTCATGATGATACCCAAGCAGAAATAGAGTATACTGCGAACAAAATTGCGAACTTGCGTATCTTTGAGGATGTCGAAGGACGAATGAACCGTTCGCTTTTGGAAATAGGTGGCGAGGCGCTTGTGGTTTCACAATTTACACTCTACGGTGACTGCCGGAAGGGGCGTCGTCCCAGTTTTATCAACGCTGCACGCCCGGAGCAAGCGAAGGAAATTTATGAACAGTTCATCGGTGTGCTTCAAGAACAGCAGATTCGGACGCAGGGCGGCACCTTTCAGGCGATGATGGATGTGCAACTGATTAATGACGGGCCCGTTACGATACTGTTGGATAGCAGTAAGGGATTTTAGCTCTCGGACAAATCGGAAGGAAAAACCATGAAACCGTCTGAGTGGATTGATACTATCAAATTGGGAGACTGCATCGAACTGATGGCGAAAATACCAGATGGATGTGTAGACCTGGTGATCACGGACCCGCCGTTTGCTATTGACTTTAAAGCGACTCGCCACAATTACAATAGAAAAGGGAGCCGGGTGCTTCAAGGCTACAACGAGATTAAAGGTAGCGATTATCTCACCTTCACGCTGGAGTGGCTTTCAGAGGCGGCGCGTGTCCTCAAAGATTCGGGGAGTCTATATATTTTCTCCGGGTGGAATTACCTCAAAGAGCTTTTGATAGCGATTGATGAGTGCGATCTGATTACCGTTAACCATCTGATTTGGAAGTACCAATTTGGTGTTGTCACGAGGCGCAAATATGTCACTTCTCATTACCATTGCCTTTTTCTCTGCAAAAATGACCGGAAGCGGAAGTTTTATCCGTATAGCCGCTTTGCTCAGGGTATCAAAACGGAAACAGGCGGGTCTGCACACTATAGAGATAAAGAAGATGTGTGGGAAATCAAACGCGAGTATTGGAACGGTGCCGTGAAAACGCCCACAAAATTGCCTGCTGAGTTAATTGAGAAAATCCTTGACTATTCAAGTGAAAAGGGCGATGTTGTTTTAGATCCGTTCTTAGGTTCAGGGCAGGTTGCTGTTGTCAGTAAAATGAAGGGCCGGCATTATATCGGTTTTGAGATAGTCCCAGCTTACTATGAGTTCGCACTGAATAGGCTTAAGTCAGGAAAATATCTAATTCAGGACTCAAAAGAAGATGAAGCTGTGAGAGATTTGTTCAGTTAAGCGCATAATTAACAGGGGATATCAATTCTCATCATGTTAGCGAAAAAGATAATTGACACAGTTGAAAGATTGCAGCTCGCTTTGCAAAACATGCCAGAGGTTTGGGATGGCAAAAACGCTATTCTAGAGATGAGAAATGCTGCATCCAGACAGTGGCGGCAGATGGAATGGATGGGGTTCTACTTTGAGTTTTTATGTGAAAAATATTTCGACAGCATTCTTGAGATGCCCGGGAAGAGATATGGCAACACAGAGTTTGACGCTTTTCGGGAAATTTCATGGGACTTTAAGGCACACGCAGCCAATTCAACAAGTCATCATGTTATTGCAAACGACTCAGAAGCGATAAGCAACACACTGAAAGATTATGGGCACTACGGACTTATTCTCGCGGTAGGGGAAGTGGAGTATAACGATGAAGAAGGAACTTTCAAAAAATGGCATGATGAATTGAAAGAAGGCATAAGCAAATATGAAATAAACCGGATAAGCAGAGGGGCAATGTCGAGGAGACGTAAGACAGCATTTGTTTTATCAGAAATTCATTTTATCTGTTTTAATAATTCCACTTTGAGTGAGTGTAGCGGTTCATTCCAGAAAGGCTTTAGAAATGCAGATGGCAGTCCGAGGCGTGCGAAAGTCATGATTAACATCCGGAAAATTCCTGATGCAGCGCTGGTTGCCACTGAAAATTTCTAGCATTGAATCCCTTTTTCTTTTTTTGAAGGCTTCAATTTTAAATACAGAGAATTTCTACGTACAGATACATGATGAGGTTATCTATGCAAGACAGACCGCCTACTATTGGCGAGTACCTATTGCGAAAATTGCACAGTTATGATATTGAACATATCTTCGGCATCCCCGGGGATTATGTGTTACGGTTGTATCACTTAATTAAGCAGAGCCCGATTGAACTTATCGGTATGAGCCGAGAAGACTCCGTAGGCTACGCAGCAGACGCTTACGCGCGCACAAAAGGCATCGGAGCGGCTTGTGTTAACTATTGCACTGGCGGGTTGTCTATGGTGAGTGCGGTTGCAGGTGCCTACGCGGAGAAATCACCCCTTGTTGTGATTAGTGGGGCACCCGGTATCAAAGAACACGGAAAGGATGCTCTTCTACACCATACGGTGCGAGATTTCCATACGCAGCAGCGCATCTATAAGGAGATAACGGTGGCAACCACTTTACTTGACGAGCCGTTTACTGCCTTTAACGAGATTGATAGGGTGCTCGATGCGGTTCATCGGTATAAACGTCCCGGCTACATTGAACTGCCGCGTGATATGGTAGACATCCATGGGGCGTTAGACCAAAGGCCGTCAACCGGTGGACATCTCAGTGATTCGGAAACATTGGATGCAGCGGTTGAGGATGCCGTTGATTTCATTAACCATAGCAAAAAGCCTGTTATACTCGCTGGCGTAGAAATCCATAGATTCCGCTATCAGAACAAACTGCTTAAGTTGGTTGAAGGCAAGGGGATACCGGTAGCTGCAACGCTGCTCGGTAAATCCGTTGTACCGGAGACGCATCCGCTGTACTTAGGGATTTATGAGGGTGCAATGGGGCAGGAAAAGATCAGACAGTTCGTTGAGGACTCGGATTGTCTCATTATCCTCGGTGCATTCATGCCAGATGTGAACTTTGGCATCGTAAACTTGGACCGGGGCCGCACCATCTATGCGACATCGGAGAGAATTTCGGTGCGCTATAGCACTTATGAAGGAGTGAAGTTTGATGATTTTCTTGATGGTATGGATTCGCCGCACCTACGTAAACGTCGGAAAATCAATTTAGAATGGGCGGCACCATCTTCAGTAGCGTTTGAGGTAGTGACTGAAAAGCGTTTAACAGTGAAACGTCTGTTCCAACATCTCAACGGTTTTTTGAGTGATGAACTGACTGTCATCACGGATGCGAGTGACGGTCTCTTCGGTGCGGTGGATTTGCAGATGGGGCGACGCAACGATTTTATGAGTCCTGCGTCCTACAACGCGATGGGATTTGCTGTGCCTGCTTCAGTTGGGGTGCAGCTAGGCAGAGCTAACACGCGTCCTGTCGTAATTGTTGGTGACGGAGCGTTTCAAATGACAGGCACTGAGCTCTCAACAGCGGCACGCCATGGGCTCAATCCGATTGTAGTGGTTTTAAACAACCAGGGTTATGGTAGCGTAAGACACGATCAAGATGCCGCGTTTAACGAGATAAGGCGCTGGAATTATGAGCGACTCCCAGAATTGCTCGGTGTGGGCCGTGGGTTCCGCGTCCGGACCGAGGGTGAATTTGACGTTGCCTTCAAAGCGGCCCTTGGCGAGCCAGAACAATTTGTGATTATCGAAGTGGAACTCGGAAAGTTAGATAGGTCTCCGGGACTCTCCCGATTTAGGGAGCAGTTGGTTCAGAAAATGTGAGTGTTTTTATAGGTTTCATGAACTTTTTTGGTAGTCGGACTTAGTACCCAAGCCATTCCAATATCCGTTGCATGAACGAACCAAAAGCCCCGGATTTCTGTCGGGAAACCTGTTCTTGCTCCTGATGCCGCAGTATATTGCCGTAAAGGACGAGCCCTGTGCTGTTAGCGTACATGGGTTGATTTACCCGGTCGATGAGCCCCGTCAGGCCTTTGGGGTAACCGATTTGTGCGCGGAGCGGGAGGATGTCTTCTGCAAGTTCGGTGAGGCCGTCCATCAATGCGGTGCCGCCGGTGAGAATCAAGCCGCCGGGCAGTTCGATGTTTTCGAGTTGATACGAGAGTTCTACTAAGATTTCTTCCATACGGTACTCTATGATTTCAGCGAGTTCGATTCTGCTGATAAAACGGGTGCGGTTTTCGCCTTGTCCTATCGGAATAGCCTCAGTGTTGTCTCCGTCTGCCCATGCTGTCCAAGCACATCCGCGGTGAAGTTTGAGTTCTTCAGCTTCTGGGAGTGTGACTCTTAGGTATTGTGCTATATCATTAGTGACGTGTTGTCCTCCGACAGGAAAAACAGTCATGTGTTGGATAGCATCTTCTTTATAGACGACAATTTCGGTTGTTCCGTCGCCAATGTCAACTAACGCGATTCCGACTTCGCGTTGTGCTTGGGACAGTACGGATTGGGTTGATGCTAAGGGTGCGGCAATAAGGGCTTCCACGTCTTGTATGCCTGCCTTCTCGATACTATTCAAGAGGTTTTGCATTGCCATCACGCTGCTTGTGATGATGTAGACGTAGGCCTCAAGGCGCGTCCCGGAGATACCGACCGGCTCTTTAATGCGGTTCTGCTGATCGACGATGAAGTTCTGCTCCAGAACATGCAGAATATCCTCGCCGCCGGGTACAGAAATGGCGCGTGCGGCTGTTATGGCTCGATCGACATCCCTTTCCGAGATTGCGGGTACACTTGCTGAAACGACACCGTGGGAAGTTTGCCCTAAAAGATGGTCTCCGGAGATGCCAACACAGACGTTTTCTATGTTGACTCCGGCCATGAGTTCAGCGGCATCAATCGCTTTGCGAATTGCTTCTGCTGTCTGATTGATGTCGACGACGACGCCTCTTCGTACGCCTTCAGAAGGCACGTTGCCGACGCCAATAATTTCAACGCTGTCTCTGTGCCCTGCAGCGGTGTCCGCCACGACAACAGAAATTTTACTTGAGCCAATATCTAATCCGGTGATAATACGTTCCTTAGCCATTACCTGTTTTCTCTCCCCCAATAGAGCGCGTCTTGAAATCTTGCGTCTAAGTACGTTTGTTTTTCGTTTGCTGTCGTGTCTATTTCTGCAGCGTGATTGTGTCCTTGTTGCAAGAATAGGGTGATATGATGGAGTCCTGTCTCAACTGCGTCTTCTGAAATCCACACCTGTGCTGCGAGCCCAAGTATCTCCAATTTAACTTTGTGTGCCTGACGTGCATCGACCGTCCTAATCTGGTTTGCGAGTTCTGGTTCGCGAAGGACAGCGGTTTTTAAAATATGCAACCCTAACACGAGTTCGGATTCTTGCGGTGCGGTCCCTGGTGAAGGGAGTACATCGCCTACCGCGAGCACCGTAGGCATTCGGTGAGGTTTTTCAACGGTTGCCTGCACTTGTCGATGCCTGCTTGGTGCGGCACCGGATGGTTTCTGAGTTAATTGCATCTGTTTATTAACCGATGGCTGCCTTCGCAGCGCGAATTCGTCTATTACAGATTCTAACACATAGCCCTCCCTATCTACTACAAAAAAAGCGGTTTTTGCAGGACGGCGCGAAGTCTTGGGAATCAGCCGGTATTCAAGCAAGGCGAACGGTTCACGTTCAGTCACCGTGATAGTGAGCATCCGTTTCATCAACTGCTTTGATATGTACGCGTCCTTAATATAACTGAGATTCTTCTTGAGATACGCCGCGGTCTGCTCTTCTGATTCCGTAATGATATTATCAAGATTGGCACCTAAGATGTCATAGATGTGTGCGTCTGTATAGTGCCTATTGCCGGATACCTCCAACGAGACATATTCAACGCTGAAAAAGGTCAGTAGCACTTTCCCGATGAATGCCAAGGTCACGAGCGCAGCAATCCCAAAGATGAACCGTCGCCACAGATACACCTTTGAGTTTTTCTTTAGCTGCCGTCGTGTATATAACCGGTCTGTTCGCCTTATAGCGTTTCCTGCATGGGCAGCTGTGCTTCTGTACGAATCCGACTGCTTCCGGCTATGCGATTTGTGTGCCTGGTGAAGTGCTCTCATTTTTTTCCTTCAATGCTGCCAAGAATTGGTGTCCGACCTGACTGATATCGCCAGCACCAAGCGTGATAACGATATCCCCGGGGCGGGTTATTTGCGTGAGATATTCGGTAATTTCCTCGGTATCCGGCATGTAAATGACGTGTCGATGCCCGTGTGCCTGGATGGCTTGTGCTAAGTTTTCTGCTGTCACGTTTTCAATAGGCGTTTCTCCAGCACCATAGATGGATGTGACAATCAGCACATCGGCTTGATAAAAAGAGCGGCAGAACTCATCTGCTAAGTCTCTGACCCGCTGGTAGCGATGCGGTTGAAAGACTGCGACGACACGTCGTTTATAGCCTTCACGTGCGCCGCTGAGTGCTGCTTTTAGCTTCACTGGATTGTGGGCGTAATCGTCAACAACGATGATGTTATCTACTTCGCCAAGTACTTCAAAACGTCTGTGTACCCCTTGAAAGGATTCAAGGCTATCGCGAATCTGCTCGAACGGAATGTCAAATTCAAGTCCCACGGCTATTGCGGCCAAAGAGTTAGCGATGTTATGTCGCCCTGGCATTTTGAGGTGTATGTCCCCGAGTCGCCCGTTAACGCGTAGTTCTGGGGATGCGCTGACGGTGTAACGTGAGGTTGGCCCTTCAGCGTTAATTTCTTCTGCGATGAGGTCTGCGCCGAATTCAAGTCCGTAAGTGAGGTAGCGTTTTTCAATGCGTGGGATGAATTTTTGAATGTTTTCGCTATCTAAGCAAAGTACAGCCGTCCCGTAGAACGGAACTTTGTTAGCAAATTTGAGGAAGGTTTCGCCGATTTCGTCGACGCTATTGTAATAGTCAAGATGGTCAGCATCGACAGAAGTGATTACAGCGATTGTGGGATAGAACATCTCAATAGAACCGTATGCCTCGTCTGCTTCTACCACCATGACATCGCCCTGCCCGGTGTGTGCGTGAGTGCCATCGACGAGTTTACCGCCGACAACGACTGTTGGGTCCAAGCTCTTTAGGACGGCTGCTGTCATCGCTGTCGTGGTTGTTTTTCCGTGTGTTCCACTGACTGCGACACTGTAGCGCATCCGGGTAATCTCATTGAGCATTTCGGCACCCCTGACGACAGGGATTTTCTGTGCGGCGGCGGCGAGAAGTTCTGGGTTATCCGGTGGAATTGCGGGGGACTTTACCACGACATCTGCCCCGTTAAGATTTGTTGTTGCATGGCTGTAGTATATCTTAGCTCCTTGTGCGCGTAGGTGCTCGGTTGTCTCTGAACACCGCAAATCGGAACCTGTTACCTGAAAACCGAGGTCGAGTAAGATTTCAGAGATACCGCTGAGCCCGGCACCGCCGATGCCGATAACATGGATATGTTTCGTTTTTCCAAACATTTTTATATATCTCCGTACCGTCAACGCTTATGATTTTGTTAAATCGTGTGTAAATCTCGTCGGAGGTTAACTAGGTATAGTCTTTAAAATCGTAGGCATAAACGGCTCAGACGAGATTTGTAAGGGTTTTAACATTGCAGCAGCCTTGTTACGGGCTCCTGTAGACGAAAGACCTTGTTACGGGCTCCTGTAGACAAAAGAATCCTTCATAATTGTGCGAGAATAGCGTGGGCGATTTCCTCGCTTGCTTTCGGTTTTCCGATGGCCTGGCTTGCATTTGCCATCGTTTGATGGGTTTTAGCATCCGTGGTAATGCGGAGCAGGTGGCTGACGAGCTGGTCGGTTGTAAAGGTGCCTTGCTCTAGGACGATTGCAGCACCTGCGGCGGCGATTGTGCGCGCATTCAATACCTGGTTGTTGCCGGTTTGTGCCGGTAAAGGAATGAAAATTGCAGGGATACCACATGCCGTTACCTCTGACACTGTCATTCCGCCGGCCCTACACACCATCAGATCGGTTATGCTGTAGACTTCTTCAACTGAATCAAAGAAGGGTTCGACTCGATGTGGTAAGCACGGGTTGAGTTTTTTATACGTCTCCTGAACGGTTTCTAAGTCTGCTGTGCCGGTTTGGTGTACGATTTGCAGGCAATCTAGCCCACGGCCCCCTGCTTGGCGTACTAAGTGCGGTAGACTCTCTATGAGACTCTGATTGATTGCGTGCGCGCCTTGACTTCCTCCCATTACAAATACCGTTTTTCGATCTGGGCACAATCCGAGTTTTTGATAGGTAGCAGCGTTTCGTTGATACGCCGTGATTGCGGGGCGAATGGGGTTGCCTGTCACGGAAACAATTTCTTTACGGAACTTCGCTGGAGCCGGTTCTAATGCTAGGTAGGCGGCTGCCGCCCAGCGTGCCAGTATTGCATTTGTCAAGCCAACAGAAGCGTTCTGTTCCTGGACAGCGATCGGAATCTTACAGAGGACCCCGGCAAAAAGGACGGGTCCGGAGACGTAACCGCCCGTGCCAACGACAAAATCTGGTGCGAGTTCTCTCATGTACCGCAACGATTGCTGCAGTCCGCACGCGGCTTTCCAGAGTACAGGAAACCATTGGAAAGTTATCCGGCGGGGGAATCCTGCAACAGAGATGGGCAAAAAACGGAAGCCGTGCTGTGGCACAAGCGTTGCCTCCAAACGTCTGTCGCCCCCGATGAAAACGATATTGATGTTAGTTTCTAGGCGTTTCAAGGCTTGCGCAATGCCGATGGCAGGATAGATATGCCCACCGGTGCCGCCACCTGAAATCACTATCGTGTGCTTTTTCATTTATAACACCTAAAACATTTCCAAACCCAGTGGGTGGCGAGTAAAAGGGAAGGGAAGTTCTCCCGGCAAGCGGGGAGGAATCCCCTTTCTTGTCTGTCCTGAAAGACAGACAAAGAATACCTAGCTCGCCACTCTTTGACACAAGGAATTCACCCTGCAAAGCAGGGAGAACTTCTTAAAAGAGAAATTTCGACACTGGATTGTGTTACCTCTTCTTAGAACAGAAACGTGAAACATTGAGTAGAATACCGACGCTGACTAAGCTGAGAACAATTGATGAACCGCCATAACTGATGAACGGTAACGTAATCCCCTTTGTGGGTAAAATGCCGGTGACAACGCCGATATTGATGAACGCTTGTAAACCGATCAGGATTGTCATGCCGATAGCGAGCAACGAACCGAACAAATCTTCAACGTAGCGGGCGATGTGTAACCCACGCCACACAAACAACATGAAAAGGAGCGTTACGCTGGCGGTCCCGATGAATCCGAATTCTTCACCGAGGACGGCGAAAATGAAATCGGTGTGAGGATACGGCAGATGCACCACCTTGGCAACACTGTTATCAATCCCAACGCCGAAAAGCCCACCCCAGCCGAGTGCTTTGAGCGAATGTGATAATTGATAATTTGCCCCATCTGGAGATTTCCAGAGAGCGATGTAATCGATGAACCGTTGCAGCCGGTACGGGTTGCGAAGGACTAGGATACTGAGCGCGCCAATCCCGGCACCTGTGAGCATCACGGCATGCCAGATGCGAATGCCACCGACAAATAGTACGATACACACCGTTACTGCTAAGAGGAGCGCAGACCCAAAGTCAGGCTGCTGTGCGACGAGCCCGAAAGCGGCACCTAAAATCAACAGATTCGGCAGAATTCCGTTAAGGAAGCTTTTTGCTTTCTGTGGGTTCCGGCTGATAAATGTAGCTACATGGATGATGAGCGCGATTTTGGCGAATTCTACCGGTTGGAAATTGAACGGCACGCCGGGCATTCGAATCCAGCGGTTAAACCTACCGCCTTCCATCCCGCGTACGCTGACGCTGAAAAACGGCACGAATACTAACAGTAAAGCGATGAACGCTACAATCAAAATCTTGGTGGAATGTTTCGCATAAAACTGATAAGGTACGGCAGACGCTATGAACATACCGATGAAGCCGATAACACAGGCAATGACATGGACTCGCAAATATCGGTAACTGTCCCCGTTATATTCTCTTGAAGAGAGCAGATGGCCTGAGCTATACACCATCAAGATACCTACAGCGATGAGGCAAAATGTTAGTGCAATGAGAATCTTATCCCTTTTTCCACTCTGTTGAGTTTCGATGTTAGATGGCGTTGCCTCGGTAAAACGCCGCTGCCCAAGCGCGGCTCTACCTAAACGTGCAGGTGCTGTGGCGGACAGTCCTCGGGTTCTCATGGCTACGTTTTTATGATTGAAGTGCATGAACAGCCTCTTTAAACGCGTTTCCGCGTGCTTTATAGTCGGTATACATATCAAAACTGGCATTTGCCGGTGACAGTAGCACTACATCGCCGGGTACGGCATGTTGGTAAGCAACCTGCACAGCTTCCGTCATAGTTTTGGCAGGCAAGATATCGGTGAACGCTGCTAGGGCGTTTTGGATACGTTGTGTATGTCCGCCGAGCATGACACCCTTTTTGACTTTCTCACGTACTAACCGAATAAGCGGCGTGTAGTCGTTTCCTTTATCGTAGCCGCCCATAATCAGTAGAACGTTTTTTCTGGCCTCGGATGAAGGTGATGAAGTTACTGATTCAAGTGCTGCTTTTACGGAATCTACATTCGTCGCTTTTGAGTCGTCAATGAATTGAACACCGTGCACCGTCCGAACCCGTTCGAAGGCATGCTTGAAGGCAGGGTGTGCAAGGTCAAGCTGCTGGAGTGCTATCCGGATATGCTCAGCGGTTACGCCGTAAATTAATCCCACGGCGGCTGCCGCGAGTGTATTCCGTATGTTGTGTGCCCCTGCGAGCGGAATATCCTTGACGTGACAGAGGAATTGTGGTTTTTGGCATGCGTTCTCAGTGTGCTCTGTCGATGTGCCAATATTCCCAAAAATCTGCAGATTTCCGGTTTCATCGCGTTGGAGATAAGTTCCTTGTGTAGCGTATCGTGGCTGCTTCGGAACATTCTCACTACTACCCGTGTGCGTATGGCATTCTGTGGGCTGAAAATAGACGGTTCTTGCGGTAGTTAATGCTGCGAAGTCGGCCACCTGTTCATCGGAACTGTTTAGTACTATCCAATCGGCTGCAGTTTGGTTGGCGCATATCTGCTGTTTCGCGCGGGTATAGGCACGCATGGTCCGATGCCTATCCAGATGGTCCGGTGATATGTTCAGTACAACGCTCACTATCGGATGGAAGGTGACTGTGCTTTCTAATTGGAAGCTGCTGGCTTCAAGGACGACGATGTCTCTACTCGTCAGATTCTGAACTTCTGCCGACAAAGGGAGCCCGATATTCCCTGCGACACAGACGTTTGTAAATCGCCGGCTCGTTTCGAGAATAGCCGCTGTCAAAAGTGTGGTTGTTGATTTTCCTTTTGTTCCAGTAATTGCGACAATGGGTGCTGGACAGAGGCTCGCGGCAACTTCCAATTCTCCGAGGATTGGGATGCGTTTTGCCCGTGCCTTGCAGAGAATCGGAATATCGAGGGGTACACCGGGGGACACAATAATCAGTGCTGCTGCTGCTATACATGTGTCTGGATGCCCCCCCAGGTAAAATTTCAGCGGGGGGTTTTGACTTGACGGGCTCGGCATCTGCTGTGTGAGCTGCTCAATTTCTGCGGATAGAGCCTCACGCTCGCGGGAATCTGTAACTGTCACGTTCGCGCCCAGTGCAAGCAGCAATTTTGCGATAGCCAACCCGCTGCGGTTCAATCCAAAAACGATGACCGGTTTCCCGGAGAAAATGTCCGCGTTTCGCATCGCTCTACCTCAACTTCACCGTGCTGAGTGCAATCAGCACTAAAATTAACCCTATGATCCAGAACCTGATAACCACTTTGGATTCCTTCCATCCCGATAACAGAAAATGGTAGTGGAGGGGCGACATTTTGAAAACGCGTTTGCCAAAGGTGCGAAACGACCAGACCTGGATAATCACAGACAGTGCCTCTGCTACAAAGATTGCGCCAACAATCACGAGCAGAAATTCCTGTTTTATGAGGAGTGCCACTGTCCCAAGTGTAGCACCGAGGACAAGCGAACCTGTATCGCCCATAAAGACTTGGGCGGGATGCGAGTTATACCATAAGAAGCCGAGCCCTGCCCCCACTAGCGCGGCACAAAAGATTGTCGCCACCTCACCGGCAATTGGGAAATGAAAAATGTTTAGATAATTCGCAATCTGATGATGGCTCGTCATATAGCCGAGTACACCCAAGGTCCCTGCCACAAATATTGTGCACCCAATTGCTAAGCCGTCCATTCCATCTGTAAGATTTACGGCATTTGAGGTGCCGACGATGACCAGCGTCGCGAACGGAATAAACAGAATACCGAGTTCGGGTTGCACTGTTTTGAAAAAAGGGAGACTCAACGAGGTGCGCGTTGCAACATCGCCGGTCACTATTGGGCCCGCCTGGTAAAGGTAGCTAGCGATAGCTAATGCACCGACTGTCTGGAGCCCTATCTTGTGCCAACCGCGGAGGCCTAAGGACTGTTGTTTGACTAATTTACTATAATCATCAAGGAAGCCGAGCCCCCCGAACCAGAGGATGGTTAAAATCATTAGATAGAAGAACGGCTGATCTAGCCGGCTCCAAAACACTATAGATACCAAAATGGAGACAATGATGAGGATGCCCCCCATTGTGGGCGTGCCTGCTTTGCTATCCCACTCTTCCGATTTGGATTTCGGCCCCTCTTCGATGAGATGTTCGCCGATCCGCAGCTGCTTCAGCCGTGCTATCATGAACGGCCCTAAAACTAATGAGATGACGAGTGCGGTTGCTGTTGCATAAATTGCCCGAAAACTGATATAGCGAAAGATATTGAATGGTGAAAACGTGTCAACCAAACTTTCAAAAAAGAGATGATAAAACATTTTATATGTCGCTTTCAAGTCCCGATTTAGCATCTAAAATTTCTTTAGACGCGTTCGGTCGGTTACTGGTTTTACAACTTTCCTTCGCCTTTCTTCAATTTAGTGAGCCTTGCCCCGGCATGGCTGAGCAAGTTTGTTGGATAAGAATATGTTAAGCTGTTTTTCTCCTGATGCACTGCGAACGCTAAATCAATGAGTTTGGAGACGAGTTGCGGGAATTCGACACCGTCGTGTTCCCAAAGATAAAAACTGAATGAACCGGGAAGCGTGTTAATTTCATTGACGTAAACCTGCCCCGATTCATCCATTAAGAAATCGATTCGTGCAACCCCGGTGCAGTCCAACGCTTGAAAACTTTGCAACGCGAGCTCCTGAATATGTAACGTCAATTCTTCAGAAATGGGTGCAGGAATTTTCCGTGTCGCACCTGCCATACCGGACGGAGCGGGCGATGCACTACTACTATCCTTGCTTTGGGCTCCTGTTTCGACTGGATGGCTCGCTTCCACTGTATTATCTGAGGGCATCCCTTCATTTTCATGGAGGTATTTATCCTCAAAGGTTAGAAATGCCGCTTCTGTCATCGGTTGTTCACAAACCGAAGGGGTCAATTGGTGTGTTCCCATCACGGCGCAGTTAATTTCAGCTGGCTTTTTGACGGCTTGTTCTACCAGGATTCTGCGGCAATACTGCCCGGCGAGCTGGACAGCGGAGAGGAGTTCTGTGTTATTTGTTGCTCGACTGACGCCGATACTAGAGCCACTGAGAGCAGGTTTGACAAAAACCGGGTACCCCAGGGTGGTTTTGAGCTGCTTAAGAATGTTCGGTCTAAACTTGTCCCATTGGTACATTGTCCACGACAGATAGGGGACAATAGGAATCTGATTCTCCGTGAGAACAGCCTTCATCATGATTTTATCCATGCCGACAGCGGAGCCGACAACCCCGGCACCGACATAAGGCAGATTCATTAGTTCTAGGAGTCCTTGAAGCGTCCCATCTTCACCGTGTGAGCCGTGTATCGCCGGAAATACGACATCAACAGATAGTGTTATCGGTTTTGCGCGTCGGAACCACTTTGTCTTTTGTTTTGGAAGGACGGTGAACTTTGGTACTGTGCCGAATTCAACAGTGACAGTTTCAAAATCGGAAGCGTGTGGCAGCTGACCGTCTGTGAAGGTGCTCAGTTCGCGCAGTTTCTCTCCGGTTAGCCACTCGCCACTCTTTGTGACGTAAATCGGAATCACGTTATGCGTCTCTTCCAAAGCAGCACAGACCTGCTGCGCTGTTATGATAGATACTTCGTGTTCTGGCGAACGTCCGCCAAAAACAACGGCTACATTATGTCGTTGCATTGTCCTGCTAACCTTCCTTTCGGTAGCGTTATTGGTTTGCACACGCAATCTAGACAGATGTCCCATCTGCAGGCTCCAAGAGATGATTGATGCGCGCTCAGGCAAAGGCGTTGAGAGCAAGTCCGAAACCTACTCGTTGTATGTATCGGGCAAATCATTCTCAAAAAGGACTATATCCCCGGGCTTCAGCAGCTTTTTCAAATATTGTGTGACTTCAGTTAAGTTAAGCGCAATAATGAGTTGTTCCCGGGGGTAATTAGCACTGTTCAATCCGTCTACAATCGGGGCAGTTCTTGCGGGTCCGACTAAAATAACCAGGTCACACACTTCGGCTGCTTGTATCCCGAAACGTCTGTTGGAAGCGTATTCCTTCTCGCCGAGTTCTACCATGCCGGGTGTCACCAAAACCTTTTTGCTATGTGCGTTTTCCCTGCTCTGGGCTATATCGTTAAGGACTTCCAGTGCGGCTTTTGCGCCAACCGGATTGGCATTGAAACTATCGTCAATAATGGTTACGCCGCCTGCGCCGGCTGTCAATTGCAAGCGGTGGGGAACGGGTTCCAAATTTGCCACAGCGGCAGACATCTCATCTAACGTCATCCCGCATTCGGCTGCGACAGTCATCGCCGCGAGGATGTTGGAGACGTTATGTCTGCCTAAAAGTGGGGTTCGGATTTCAACGTTCTGACTGCGATTGTGGACAGTAAATGCCAGCCCCTTATCGGTTTGTTGAATGTTCGTTGCAGTCAGCGTATTTGTAGTTTGAGTAGCTATTGGATTGATGCCGTACCGGAGTACCTTTCTGTTTTCAGTGGTGTCTGCGAGTTTTGCGCAGATGTCGTTGTCGCAGTTGAAGACAGCAATTCCATCCGGTGGGAGCGATTCAATGAGCTCATATTTAGCTTTAGTGATATTTTCAACGTTTTTAAATCGCTCCAGATGCTGTAGTCCGACAGCGGTGAGTATACCGACTTCAGGCCTTACCAGCTTGCATAATTCTTTGATGTCGCCGCGCCGGTAAGCCCCCATTTCAACGATAAATATCTCGTGTTCTTCATTCAATGTGCCACGGATGACTTTGCAGATGCCCATCGGTGTGTTGTAGCTATCCGGTGTCATCAAAGTGTTAAATTTTTGCGACAGAATCTGTTGTAAAATCGCTTTGGTACTCGTTTTGCCGTAGCTCCCGGTAATCCCGATGACTTTCGGGCGCAATGTTTTTATCCGTCTTTTGGCGGAAAGGAGGTATCCCGAATTGATGGTGCGTTCCAGTGGATAGATAAGCAGGTTGGCGATTGTTAAATTAATCGCCGCTACTTCACTGAAAAGAAAGAGCCCGACCCGCCACGGATGCGTCTTAGCAACAAGGACAAGGACTACAGAGAGTCCTACAAGTAAACAGAGCGAAAAGCCTAGCAACCGTTTTGCTCGCGCTGTGTAAACGAGCGGTTTCTTTGTCTCTACCTTTTTCTTTTCGAAAAGAAGATAAACCTGCAAGGTCCCCCATGCGATGCACAGGGGTGCAAAGAACCATGTCTGCTGATATTGTGGGTATATAAATGTGATACCGAGTAGGCAGCTGATGGCGAGAATCTCTTTGATGTCGAAGCAGTTTTTCAAATGTGCGCCCATCCACTTCAAGTAACGCCTTGTTTTATAACCATCCAATTGAAGGATATGGAGTCCACCGTTTGTTCGGACGATTGCGCGAAGCAGACAGGTAGCGATTACGAGATAAAACAGTGTATTATATATCATCTTTTTGTATAGAGTTGCGAGATAGGTATTCTTTTTCTGTCCATGAGAAAAGATAACCTTTTACTCGTAACCCACTGGGAATTGGAAAGGCTCGCGAATCAAGATAGCATGCCTAGATGGCATTCGCCGGGCTGAAACACAAGCACCGATTTCACCGTTGGTTCAAGTTGCTCTGATGGGAACCGACCTCTTCACGCATAGAAGAGGCTGAGTTGATTTGAGATGATAGGCGTTGCGGCTTCTCCTCCTGAATTCCTAGGAAACTCGCCAAAATCCTGCAAAATTGCGGGAATCTATCGAGGTATGAGAAGTGCCCTGCGCCCTTTAGGACAACGAGTCCGGCATCCGGTATTTCCTTTTCCATGATTTTTCCGTAAGAGACAGGCGTATCTGTATCAGCCTCACCCCAGATTAGCAGTGTGGGTGCGCCTATCTGTGCGAGTAGCGGCCGCAAGTCTTCGTTGACGACCTTTACAAGCGTTCCGCGCATCGGACCTGCGTTCTTATAATCTGTGGAGCCCATGCGCTGTGACACTCTGTTTGCGATGTGTGCGCCGTATTTCCCGCATCGTCCGACCAGCCGTCCAATCTTTGCGATGCTAACCCGTAGATAATATCGTGCTGTCCGCGGTGGTTTTATGCCTGCACTATCTACAAGGATGAGTTTATCGACCTTTTCAGGGCGTTTCGCCCCGATGATAATTGAAATTCGTCCGCCAAAAGAGTGTCCGATGACGTGTGCTTTTGAGATGTTAAGTTTCTCAAAAAAATCGGTGACACAGCGTGCGTAATCGCTGGTGCCCCAGGCTGTAGGCGGTGTCTCACTGTTCCCGAATCCCGGCAGATCGAGTACGTAGACTTTATGGGATGCTGCCAGCCATTCGAAAAGGGGTTTAAAGCTAGCGGCTTCGGCACCCCATCCGTGCAGCAGTACGACCGCCTTACCTTCGCCGGCGACTTGATAGGCGATTTTGAGATTATTAATTTCTATTTTTTCGTATCTGTTCTGAAACCTGTCGGCGTGTTGCGCGGGCAAGACAAGCCTCCATTTATCCGGCTGTTTTTTGGTTTTGTGTTAAGGCTTCGGCTGCCACCTGCCTATCGTCAAAGGGGTATCTTTTGCCGTGGATTTCTTGATAATCCTCGTGCCCCTTTCCGGCAATGACGACAACATCTCCGGGCTGCGCGATAGAAATTGCGTGCTGGATTGCCTCCCGTCTCTGCGAAATAGACACATAGTCGGTATCATGTGGTAAATTTAACACAATCTGTGCGATAATACCGTCCGGATCTTCGGTGCGCGGATTGTCCGATGTCACCACAGTATAGTCTGAGAGTCGTGCCGAAATTTCGCCCATCTGTGGCCGTTTTCCGGCATCTCTATCTCCTCCACAGCCGAAAACAGAGATAAGTCTGTTTTCAGTCATGCCTCGTGCTGCCGTTAGGACATTTTCCAAGCCATTTGGGGTATGTGCATAATCGACGATAACGGCGAACTGCTGCCCGCTATCAACTAACTCAAACCGTCCTGGTACGACGGTTGTAGAGAGCCCTTCTTGAATTGCGTGGATAGGGCACTCGTACCGAAGTGCGACGCCGATCGCTGCCATAGCGTTATACAGGTTATATTCACCCAACAATCGGATCTGGGCAGGAAATTCGCCATCTGGGGTAACGGCCGTAAAAGTTAATCGGTTGCGAGAAAGTTTCACTGCTTTCACGCCAATTTCGGTGTCCTCGTGTCGCTGCCGGCCGTATTTCAATATCTGGCGTGTGCCGACAACGGAGGCGATATGTGCTGATACCGGTGCGTCGTTGTTGAGAATCGCAGCGCCTTCGTCAGTGAGCTGCGCAAATAGCATTAATTTCGCTTTTAGGTATTCCTCCATCGTTCCGTGGTAATCGAGATGGTCTTGCGTTAGATTCGTGAACACAGCGGTATCAAACGTAAGGCCGGCTAACCGCTGCTGGGCAAGTCCTTGCGAGGATGTCTCCATCACTACATATACTATGCCGGCATCAACAAATTGTTTGAAGAGTGCGTGTAGTGCAAACGCATCAGGTGTTGTGAGAGCTGCCGGCAGAAATGCGGTTTCGTACTGGTGTCCAACTGTTCCGAGGAGTGCTGCTTTTCGGTGATTCGCGGTTAGAATTGCGTGGATGAGATGTGCGGTTGAGGTTTTCCCATTCGTGCCGGTAATCCCGATGAGTTTCAGTCGTTCTGCCGGATTTCCGTGCCAATTTGCGGCGAGCAACGCATTCGCGTACCGTCCATTCGGCGTTTGCAAGTAGGTAACAGCGGCTTTGTCTAATTCAGAGGGCGGTTTTTTCTCGCCGATAACTGCTGTTGCTCCGTTTTCAACGGCTGCATGGATATACTGATGTCCATCAACCGTAATACCCGGGTAGCAGATAAAAAGGTTACCGGGCGTAACCTTTCGGCTATCGGTGGTGATGCCGGTAATCTGTCGGTTGAGAGTGCCCGTAATTGCGATAATGTCAACCCTGTGCAGAAGATTTTGTAGTTGCATCAGTTTTCTCTGGGATAGGCAACGAATTGCCGTTCCGTTACAGGCCTCCTTCTTTCACAGTGTAGTCAGTCGCCGGGATGTGTTCAGGTGGCGGGGTTCGGTTTTCTTTCTCTGTCCTCGAGGACAGAGAGGAAAGGGGATTCCTCCGCGCTTGCGGGGAGAACTTCCCTTCCCTTTTCCTCGCCATCTCCGAGACGAAGAATTCGGTTTGCTTGAAGTATTGCATTGCCTGTTCAGCAATGTTTTTGAAAAGGGGTGCGGCAATTTGGCCACTAAACCGTGCCCCCTTCGGTTCATCAAGCATCACGAGAATGGAAATCTGCGGGTTCTCAGCGGGCAAGAATCCCATAAACGACATGGTCTCCTTGCCGTTTACATAGCCGATGCCTTTTTCAGCCTTTTGCGCGGTGCCTGTTTTTCCTGCGACGCGATAGCCTTCGACCTGTCCGCGCCTGCCGCTGCCGTTTTCAACAACGCCAACCAGTATTTCTCTCATCTGTCTTGCGACTTCCGGTCGCAGCACTCGCCGTACCTCAATCGGGTATATCCTTTTGAGTACATGCCCTTGGTTGTCAAGAATTTCTTTTGTGATATAGGGCCGGAGCAGCTTGCCCCCGGTTGCAATAACATTCAAGGCATTTACCATCTGGAGGGGTGTGACAAGGATACCTTGCCCAAATGGTACTGCGCCAAGTGAATTGACATTCCATCGTTTCACCATGCTGAGCTCTCCGCTGTGCTCATAAGGCAGATCAATCCCGGTGCTTCTGCCAAACCCATACTTTTCGATATATTCCATGAAAATTTCAGGTCCAATTTTTTGAACGATTTTAATCATGCCGATATTGCTTGATTTGTGGAGCACTTCCGCCAAAGTTAACCAGCCTTTTGGGGAAACATCTTTGATAACGCGCTGCCTACTAATGCGAAACCGTCCGTTCTCACAGAAGACAGATGTCGCAGGAGTCATCTCTGCTTCATTGAGCGCAGCAGAGGCACCGACAATTTTAAAAATAGACCCGGGTTCATACGCGTACCAGACAGCGAGGTTCCGTTTTGCTGCCTCATTCGTGTCTGCATAAGCGTTGGGGGTGAATGTGGGATAGCTCGCCATCGCTAAGACCTCTGCTGTTTGAGAAGCCAAGACGACGGCTGTCCCTCTGGGCGCATTCCACTTTTGACAGGCTGCGGCCAATTCCTTCTCTGCAATATACTGAATGTACTCGTCAAGTGTGAGGACGACGTTATAGCCAACATCCTTCCAAGCATCATCCGCGTTTAAGAGTGTATTGACATATCCAGCTTGCGTTGGATGCACGCTGGTATCTGTGGGATATGGTGAGTGTAATTGGAGTTTCCCACCTGTTATCCCCAGCAGCACGTCGTTGTATTCGTATTCAATGCCCTCTCCTATATTTTCGGTGTTGACATGTCCAATCACGTGGGATGCTAACTGCCCTTTGGGATATGACCTTTTTTGCTCTATTGAGTAAGTTATGCCGTGAAATTTTTTCTTCAATGCGCGAATTTCAGAGAGCAATTGGTAGTCAACGCCGCGTTTCAAAGACACAAAACGCTTGTTCTTGCGCTTGAGCTGTGCGAGCAGTTGCGTCGCTGGCATGTCTAAAATGGGAGCGAGCTGGTTCGCCACTACCGCCGGGTCAGTTTTCAGGTATGCCGGGTCTGCTGAGACGTTGAGCGTGCGCCGACTCAAGCCTAAGATGGTCTGCTGCCGGTCAAGAATTTTCCCACGTTTTACCTCGGATACCTTTCGAGAAAGTGCCTTGGCACGGGGCCTGCTTCTGTCTGAGGCATCGCCGGTTACCTGCAACGTCAAGAGTTTGCCAATGAGTATCAGAAAGCATACCTGAAGTCCAATCAGTACGACAACAAGGCGTGGTATAGATAGAAGTCTTTTTTTATTTTTCATAAATTCTGTATGCCCCTTCCGTGGGTTCAACCAGTCCCAATTCTGCTGCGATGTGCCGGATCCGTTCAACGGAGGTTAATGCAGCCTCCTCCAATTCAAGTTGATGAATTTCATCTTGAATGTAGTGTTGCTGTCTCTGATAGGCAGGTTTCCTTTGCAATGCGACATTCTTTGCGTACGATGAGAACCAGACACTGGCGAGAAAGATGCAGAAGGATAACCCGAAAACGATATAGACGTACGGAAAGTGTTTTTTCGGTGCGGTTTCCGCTGTTTTGGCTTTGCGGGTTGTATATTGGTGTGAGTTCCGCATAGTTTGTCCTGGCTAACGCAGTACATCTTCTACCTAATAATAAATTGCCTGCTGACACGTCTGCGCTTTTTGTTATTCTAAATTCTAAACGTTAAATGTGGTAATTAAGATACACTTTTTTATCAAAGAACGTGCGAGGCTCCGCTTGTTAAAACAGATAAGTATCTGTTCAGGCTGGTTCGATTCCGTCAAGGATTTTTCTTGCTGCTCTTAGCTTAGCACTCCGTGCGCGTGGATTTTGTTGAATTTCAATTTGCGCTGGACGCACGGGGCGTTTGGTTAGAATCTGTAATGATGGGCGATGTTCACAAATACAGACAGGCGTTTTTGGGGGACAAAGACATGCACGTGCACAGCGCTGGAACCGTCTCTTCACGATCCGGTCCTCAAGCGAGTGGAAGGTAATAACACAAAGGATGCCGCCCGGTTTTAACAACGGGACTGCTGCATCTAAGACAGTGGCGAGGTTATCTAATTCACTGTTGACGTAAATCCGCAGTGCTTGGAAGACCCGCGTGGCCGGATGGATTCTGGCTGTCCGCTGTCGGTTAGCACGTGCTGAGAGTGCAGAGATGACAATATCAGCGAGATGTGCAGTCGTTTTTATCGGTGTGTGCTGTCTCGCTTGGACGATGTACTGGGCAACTCGTTTGGCAAACCGTTCTTCTCCATACCGTCTGAAAATATCTGTAAGGGTATCCAGCGGCTTCTCATTGACGACCTGTTCTGCTGAGGGCGATTGCCGTGTATCCATACGCATGTCCAAAGGCCCGGTGTGATTGAAACTAAAACCGCGGCTGGGTGTCTCTAATTGTAAAGATGACACCCCTAAATCGAGCAAGATGCCATCGACACCGGTGATTGAATTGTTTTCTAGTAATGACTGAAGTTGGGCAAAGTTGCCATGGATGAAGCGTGCCCGGTCTTTAAAGTGCTGCAGGCGTTCGCGGGCGATGGCTAATGCTGATTCATCAACATCAATTCCGATGAGTCGCCCGTTGGGCGCGGATTTTTCCAAAATTGCGGTACTATGCCCCCCCAATCCTACGGTTGCATCTATGTAAGTGCCGCCCGGTTTGGGTTTAAGCACCTCAAGTACTTTCTCGCGTAAGACCGGGATATGTTGTGTCGACATCCTATTATCCCCTACTGGTTATATAGCAAGAAGCGTGCCAATCTTATGGATGAATCTGATTCTGATAGATAGCGGTTACGAGTTCCATAGTTTTGATTGCGTCTTGGAAACAGGTTAGCGGCTGCCGGTCTTGCTGGAGGCAATCTACAAAGTGCCGGTTCTCGCCGTAGAATCCATAGGCTTTGTGATGTTGCTCGGAGCCTGCTGCTTCCTCTGTTGTGATGTGAGTTTCGCCTTCAGATGTGTGAAGAGTTGCGCCTCGGCCGGCATCGGGATTAATGTAGGCGGAAATGCCTTGTGCGTGCATCTCAAAAATATGGATACGTCCGCCGGCTGCCCAATTCGTGCAAAGATATCCTGAGGCACCGCTGGTAAATTTAACAATAGCGTTGAAACTGTTTTGCCGTTGCGCCCCGAAGCTGTTAATGTCGCTGGCAACGGCTTTAACGTCGCCCCCGCCGAGCCATCGAAGTGCGTCCACTGCATGAATCGCGTCGCAGGTTAAAACGTCAATGACACCGTCATAGTAAAGTGCGCTGGGGGTATTTTTGTGAAAGGTTGACATGCACTGGAGAATCGGTCCCTTCTCTTCAACTTTCGCCTTGACTTTTTGCAACAGCGGTATGAAACGCCGGTTGAACCCTACCATCGTTTTGCAGCCGTGCTTTTCTGCGGCAAGCGCCATCTCCTTTGTTTGATGCAGCGTCACACCGGGCGGTTTCTCTATAAAGACATGGTGTCCTTGAGAAAGGCAATGGATAACAAGCGGGAACAGGTGTTGCGGCGGCATTAATATGTAAACTGCATCCGGGCCGGTTTTTTCCAACATCTGCCGATAGTCAGTAAATGTCTGCTCAATCTCAAACCGTTCCGCAGTTGCTTGAAGTTTGGAAGGCACTAGTTCACAAAGTCCAACGAGATTCACATCATCAAATTCAAAAAGCGACGGATAGTGGACACTGTTTGCCATCCCACCCGCGCCGATTAAAGCGATATTAATCGGTTTCATGTTATTTTTTTCTCCTTAAAATTATTATTGACATGTTACAAGATGATATGTTACAATACAAGCAGCGTCTTTATATGATATGTTATAATACAAGCAACGTCTTTACTAAAAAGATTAGGACAATTTCGTAATACGTTATGAACATGTGCGAAATCACAAAATACCCCAATAGGTGAGCTCTTCAGACCCGGCCGCAACGGGTGAATAGAGGAAAGAAAGTCTGAGGCAAACGGAGCAAGATCAGCTGATGTGGCATCCAGACCAAACCTGCTTTGCTTCTCTCTAGAGCCGTCTCTAAGTGTGGAACCAAAACCAGAGAGAAAATCGCCGGCGGTAAAAAAACGTCTGATTCCCACAGACCATATAACATCCGCACGTCCCAGGGACGAAAAATGAAAATATGAGATGTCATTCCAATTCTCAAAACAAGCTGCACGGATTCGCGTGTCCAAAGGAGAAATCATAAAATGAGAAAATCTAAAAGCATCATCTGGCGCGGTTTTATCTGCATATTCATGCTCCTCGTGGCTTATCAAAACGGTGAGGCACAACAGCCGCTCGCACAAAAAGTTTACGCTATCTTTGAACAACACTGCCTGAATTGCCATGGTGAATTCGGGGCTTTCGCCGATGAACTGACAATGCAGCATGCCGAGCTCATCGCGTCTCAAAACGTCATCCCACGAGACACCGATGCCTCCTTGCTCTATCAACGCTTAATAACAGAGAATCCTGCGGAACGGATGCCGTTAAACCTACCCCGGCTGTCCGATGACGATATTTTTCTCATCCAATTGTGGATTGCCGAAGGTGCCCCAGATTGGCAAACCACCGCCACACACGGCGACTTCATCACAACCGAGGAGATGCTCAATACCATTACCATTGAGAAGGATGTGAACTCGCTCGCCCCTTTTGACCGGGGATTTGCACGCTATTTCACGCTCACACACCTCTATAACGCAGGCGAGAGTGCGGAGGCACTACACGCCTATCAACGCGCCCTCTCCAAACTCGTCAATAGCCTCTCCTGGGGGCGCGAGGTTATCAACCCACAATCGATTGACGCGGAAGCCACGATTTTCTACATAGACCTTCGCGACTACGAATGGGAGATAGGCAGTAACCGATGGACACAGATTGAAAGCGCCTATCCGTATAAAAATAACTATGCAGCACCCACACAGACACATCTGCAGGAAACCTTGGCGCGCCTGCGTGAAGCGATGCAATGCGAAGTGCCGTTTATCCATGTGGATTGGTTTCTGGCAAACGCCTCCTTGCCCCCGCTTTATCATGATATTTTGGATTTGCCGCAGACAGACCGCGAGTTGGAAACCCGTCTTGAGGTGAACGTTGTTGAAAACCTGCGGAATGCGGCGGGGCGGCGCGTGTGGCGTGCGGGTTTCAACGACTCCGGTGTCTCCAATCACAACCGTGTTGTTGAAAGACATCTCTCGCGATATGGGGCGTATTGGAAAAGCTACGACTTCGCAGGGAGTGCGGGCACGCAGAATATCTTCACGCATCCCCTCTCTTTCAGACACGACGGCGGGGAGATTATCTTTAACCTGCCGAACGGCTTGCAGGGGTACTATCTGGTGGATGCGGGTGGGAATCGCCTGGATGAAGCGCCGATAAGCATCGTCTCAAATCCTGCGGCGAGCGATCCGACGGTGCGGAACGGGCTGTCCTGCATAGGTTGCCATACAAAAGGGATGAAGTCGCTTGAAGATGAGGTGCGTGCGGTTGTAGTGGAGAATGCGAACCCGCCCTTCAATAGAGCGCAGGCGTTACGTCTCTATACAGAGAAAGGTGTGATGGATGAGTTGGTTGCTGAGGATACCGCGCGTTATAGGGCGGCACTTAAAGACACCGGTGGTGTATTCGGTGGTATTGAGCCGATTCAGCGATTCCACGAGGCGTTCCAAACGCCGCTGGATGCGGCGCAAGCTGCCGCCGCGGTTGGGTTAGCCTCCGCGGACTTCCTTGCAAAGATTCGTGCGAACGCGAGTTTGCAAAACTTATTGGGTTCGCTGTTGGGCGAAAATGGCACTGTGAAACGGGACACTTGGACGGTGCACTTTAGTGAAGTGATGTTTGCGCTGGATTTCCCTGCGGAGAGCGTAGCGGTGCCTGTTGCGACTCAGACAGAACGTCTCCCTGGGGCGACTGTTCACATCCCTGACGCAAACCTGCGTGCCGTGATTGAAGAAGCAATTGGCAAAGCCCCTGGCACCCTGATTACCGCCTCGGAAATGGGAACGCTTACACGTCTTTCTGCAAGTGGAATGGAGATTCAAGATTTGGAAGGGCTTCAGTTCGCAGCAAATCTGGAAGAACTAAGACTTCGCGGCAATCCGCTGTCCGATTTATCCCCTTTAGCAGAGTTACTGACACTAAAAGAGGTAGAAATTTCTGGTGAATCCTTATCAGATCTGTCGCCTCTTGCCGGGCTAATTAACCTTGAGGGAGTAGGATTTTGGAAAACTTCCATCTCAGATCTCTCGCCCCTTGCAGGATTAACAAAACTAATATGGTTGGAATTTAAGAACAGTCCGATATCTGACTTATCGCCACTGGCAGGACTCACGAATTTAAAAAGACTGACAACTTACGCCTCTAGGGAACCTGATCTTTCGCCTTTAAAAGGGTTAACCCGTTTGGTAGATTTAACAGTTGCTAGCAGTGGAGTAGTCGACATCTCATCACTGATAGGATTGATTAATTTAGAACAGCTTACAATAACGGGCAACAATATATCTGACATCTCGTCTCTAGCATCTTTGAAACATCTTAAATCGCTAAATCTGTCCGGTAACAAGCTATCGGACATATCGCCCCTCGCAACTTTGCACAACTTGGAAGAACTACAACTTCAGCGTAATAGTATATTAGACATATCGCCTTTGCATCGGTTACATGAGAACACAAAAACCTCTTGGTTCAGCAATCCAGGTTTCCCTCAGGGTGGGGCCAAAATAGAAGGCCCATGGTTATGGGTATTGGTGCCGGGAGCCGGTTTTTGGGATGGAGTGGATTTGCTTTCACAAGCAAGTGATGATGCTGTAACAGAATTGAGGATTGCAACAAGCGGTGCAATAGAGGGAAACTCTGTCGGAGAAAATGTGTGGACATCACACAAAATTGCACCTGCAAGGGGGGATAATATCCGCACAATGCTGAATGCTATTGGTATGGAAGGGGAAAATTATAGAGATAATGTCGTTTATGGTTCCATCACCTTATATTCACCACGTGAACAACAAACACAAGTATTTGCCGGAAGCGATCTCGACCATAAGGTTTGGCTCAATCGGGAGTTAGTTAACGAAAACCTTAGTCGGATCTGGGCTCGCGATTATCAAGATTTTTCTCCTGTTACATTAAAAGAAGGTACAAATGTCTTATTGGTTGCGATTTATCACATCGGCGGAGAGTTTAGTGGATTTTTTGGGTTCGCCCCTGGTACAGAGTATACAACGATATCCCCTGGCAGCGGCTTTGCGTTTTCAACAGATGCGACAAGCGTTCGCGTTGGTGATACCTTCACTGTTCACATCAGTGCAGAAAAGGTTACCGATTTAGCCGGGTGGCAATTTGAGGTAGCATTTTCCCCTGAGATACTTGAAGCGGTTGAAGTCAGCGAGGGGGATTTGCTGAAGAAAGGTGGTGGGACGACCTTCTTCCAGCGAGGCACGATTGACAATACAACAGGTAAAATTGCGGGGCTCAGCACTGCGTTGCTTTCCGAAAAAGGTGTCAGCGGCACCGGGAGACTGCTGTCAGTGGTATTCTCCGCGAAGGGGGCGGCGACAGTGAACTCACACTGTCTAACTTCCAACTTGGTGATAGCACCGGTGAGGTGATTGCAGCCGGTGTGCCAAATCTTACCATTACTGTAGAGTCTAAACCGACCTGGGATGTGAATGCCGATGGGCAGGTGAGCGTTCTGGACATGATTCAGGTGGCGCGCTACTTAGGCGAGGATGCGGCTGCCAACCCGCAAGCGGATGTGAATCGCGATGGGAAGATTAACGTCCAAGATCTCATCCTTGTGGCACAACACATGGGCGAATCCACCACTGCCGCCGCGCCTTTTGCTGGGGTGAGAGACAGGGTGGAACTAACTCCAGAGATAGTTCGGGCATGGATAACACAAGCACAGGCAGAAAATGATGGCTCACTCGCTTTCCAACAAGGGATTGCGAATCTCCAAAGTCTTTTCGCCTCGCTGCTGCCTGAAGAAACGGTGCTGCTGGCGAATTATCCGAACCCGTTCAACCCAGAGACGTGGATACCGTATCAGTTGTCGGACGCTGCGGATGTAAGTTTGACTGTCTATTCTGCGCGGGGGCTGGTGGTTCGGCAGTTGTCGTTGGGGCATAAGGCGGCGGGTCTGTATGAGAGCCGGAGTCGTGCGGTGTATTGGGACGGTAAAAATGAACAGGGTGAGCCTGTGGCGAGTGGTGTCTATTTCTACACGCTCACGGCAGGTGATTTCACTGCGACGCGTAAAATGCTGCTAAGGAAGTAGATTTGTGAATTGGAGAGAAAAGGACGGTAAAAATGAACGTGGATCCGATACGCTTAGAGCTTTATAAAAACATGCTCATCTCAGTTGCGGAGGAGATGGGTGTGACGCTGCAGCGCACTGCTTTCTCACCGAACATTAAAGAGCGCCTTGACTTTTCCTGTGCGGTCTTTGATGGGAATGGGCAGATGGTTGCGCAAGCCGCGCATATCCCTGCGCATCTCGGCTCCATGCCCCTCTCAGTGCTTGCTGCGATTGAGCATACAGATATGGCACCGGGTGACATGATTGCGCTGAATGATCCGTACCATGGTGGCACCCATCTGCCGGATATTACACTCGTTTCGCCGGTTTTTACAAATAGTGGCGATTCTCCGGCGTTTTTTGTTGCGAATAGGGCCCACCACGCGGATGTGGGTGGCATGACCCCGGGCTCGATGCCCCTCGCTACGAGTGTGATTCAGGAAGGCATCCGCATTCCACCAGTTAAGCTCGTCCGTGGCGGGACGCTGGACGGAGATTTATGGGCACTGATTCTGGCTAACGTTCGCACACCGTCAGAACGCAGCGGCGATATGGAGGCACAACTCGCTGCGAACCGCATCGGTGAGCGGCGTTTGCAGGAAATCGTCACGAAATATGGAGCGTCAGAAATTGCTGTGTATCTGCAGGAGCTGTGTGCCTACTCTAGCCGGCTGGTGCGTGCGTTTCTGCAAGATATTCCGGACGGACGCTACACCTTCACCGATTTTTTAGATAACGACGGTATAAGTGCAAAGCCGATTGAGATCTGTGTCGCGCTTGAGATTACGGGGGATGAGGCGGTGGTAGATTTTACAGGGACTGCTGGGCAAGTGCGCGGTTCTGTGAATGCGATTTACGCGATTACGCTCTCGGCTGTCTTTTATACGTTCCGGTGCCTTGCAGGCGTGGATGTGCCGTCTAATGCGGGCTGTCTGGAGCCGCTCTCGGTCATTGCGCCGGAGGGCACTGTTGTCAATGCGACATTCCCCTCTGCAGTTGCCGGGGGTAACGTTGAAACTTCACAGCGCATCGTTGATGTGCTACTGGGTGCTTTGGCGAAGGCCTGCCCTGGGTGCATTCCGGCGGCGAGCTGCGGCTCTATGAATAATCTGACAGTTGGAGGTTACGACGTTTCGCGCGGGCGAGATTTTACGTATTACGAAACGATTGCGGGCGGCATGGGCGCACGGCCGGGCAGCGATGGCATTGATGCTATCCACACGCACATGACCAATACGATGAATACCCCTATAGAAGCGATTGAAACGACTTATCCTATGCAGGTTGAACGGTACGGCATCCGGCGCGGTACAGGCGGGAGCGGTGCGTTTCGAGGCGGGGACGGTGCGGTCCGTTCCTTGCGACTCCTCACAGATGCCGAAGTTACCATTCTTTCAGAACGTCGAGAGCGAGGACCCTACGGCTTGCAAGGCGGTGAAACTGGAGAGACGGGGCGGAACGTGTTAATCCGGAACGGCAAAGAGATGCCGTTAGGAGGTAAAGCGAGCGTGAACGCCCTTGCTGGCGATGTCGTTCAGATTGAAACGCCCGGTGGCGGTGGGTATGGGAAATCCCCGCAAGATGTCTCCGAGGAGACAATAGGATAGTGGATGTGTGAGAAGTTTTACGTCCCTATCGCATCAATTCGTGCTTGCGCACACATCGCCATACGGTTCTCGAGTTCATATCCGATAAAAGCCCTGCCCTCAAGTTTGGCGGCGACACCGGTTGAACCGGAGCCTGCGAAAGCATCAAAAACGAGGGCACGCGGTGCAGAGAAGATACGAATTAGGTGCTGAAGTAAATCAACGGGTTTAGTAGTTATGTGTCCGTGGCGTTTCCTCGGTTTTTTTGCTGGAATGACAGTGCCTGGGAATTGATTTGCATCAATCAACGGGTTGTGGACATCAATTAACCCGGTTTCCCACTTATCCCAATTATCGACAAAAGTGCCGTCCCGCGGTGCTTGTGCAAGGATTATCATTTCGCCTTGCGGCTTCAATTGCGGTGTTTTTCGTCCTCCGAGTTTCTGGATAAGCCGTTCCTTTTCAGCGGTGGGCAGTTTCCGTTTTCGGATAAAATGATTTTGGGTGAAAGCTTTGGCTTGCCCTTCATATCGCCAGAGCAAAACGTCCCGTATTTCAAACCCTGCATCCTCTAATGCGACAGCGGTTCTATGTGCTAGGCGGTTCTGGCTAAAAACGAGGCAAAAGCCGCCGGGTCGAATGACACGCATCCATTCTTGAGCGATGGGTGTCAGGAACCGTTGCAAATCTCGGCCCTGTTTAGCGGAGAACTTCATTCCGGCTGGCAAGGAGCTTACAACGCCCTTTTTGACGCGTGCGGTTAGTTTTTGCGTGTCCCAATCTGCATCCATGCCGTTAATGAAATAGGGTGGGTCGGTTAGTATGAGTGAAACGGTATTGTCCGCAAGTTGTTTCATCCCTGTCCGGCAGTCCACATTTTCTACATGTGCGGTTAAATCCTCAGCGAGTGTGCGGGGGTGCGGGGTGGATAGTTTCGTGTTATTTTTCAAGGTTGGGTATCTCCGTAGTTATCCGTCCGCACGAAGTTTAAACATGAAAACTTGAGTTGAGAATAAGCCGGATTCTGTATACGATGATCATTCATCTGGGATTAATGTTACCATTAACCTCAAGCGGTTACCGGGGGACGAGGCGGGCACACCCTTAACTATCCCCACTTTACCTTGCTCCGGATGGGGTTTACCGAGCTCCATAAGTCACCTTATGGACTGGTGCGCTTTTACCGCACCGTTTCACCTGTACACCGCGTGCGATGTAGTCTACTTTCTGTTGCACTTTCCATAGCGTTGCCGCTCCTGGGTGTTACCCAGCATCCTGCCCGTTGGAGTCCGGACTTTCCTCATCCCAAGAAAGGGTTGGGACGCGACCATCTACTCAACTCAAGCTGCCTTATAGGATACCACAAGGGCGGTATTAATTGCAAGGGGCGAGTGTGATAAAGAGATAACGCGAATAGGACGGTGGATTATGAACATCCGCTGGTCGCCCCGCAATTGGTGCAACGGTAGCAGACACCGCTCCGCATCATTAAGGCACCGCACTCGAGGCACGGTGGCGCATCGGCGTGCTGCAGTGCCACCTGCTTTTCACGGGCTAACCACGAATCTGTATCCCCATTACTGCCGTGGCCGAGTGGGTGCAATTGTTCTGGGGGTACCATCTGGTTATCAAATTGCGAAATGTCCTCGGGTTCTTGCACTGCTTCAGGTAGAAATTTTTTCCCTAACCATCGGTAGACGTAATCCATAATTGATTTCGCCATGGGGATTTCGGGGTTGTTAGTGAAGCCGGAGGGTTCAAACCGTACGTGGCTAAATTTATTGACGAGCGACTCCAAAGGGACACCGTACTGTAAAGCGACTGAGGTGAGGATGGCTACCGAGTCCATCAGTCCGGAGATAACGGACCCTTCCTTGTTCATACGGAGGAAGACTTCGCCGGGCGTTCCATCTTCGTATAGTCCGACGTGAATGTATCCCTCGTGGCCGCCGATGCTGAACTTGTGAGCGATGGCGGTGCGTTCGTCGGGCAACCGTTTCCTGACCGGTCGTTCTATGGGTACCTCGACGACATCACTCTCAACGAGTTCGGCGGTGTCGTTGGTGGAGATATCCTGCTGACTGCGTGTTGAGAGAGGTTGGCTGCCTTTGCTGCCGTCCCGGTAAACGGCGAGGCACTTGATGCCGCGCTTCCACGCTTCAACGTATAGCATCTTAATATCGTCTACGGTTGCATCATTGGGGATGTTGACGGTTTTAGAGATTGCGCCGGATATAAACGGCTGCACGGCTGCCATCAATTCAACAGGTGCCATGTGGTTGATGTAGCGTGTGCCGTGCTTCCCGCATTGCACTGCACAATCAAAGACCGGATAGTGCGAAGTTGCTAGATGCGGTGCGCCCTCGACGGTTCCAGTACCACAGATAATCTCCTCAGCGGATTCAATCTCGCTTGTGCTGTATCCAATTTCTAAGAGTAGGTTAAAATTAGGCGCTGATGCCTCTTCCATGGTGATTCCTAACCGTTCGAGGCATTCTTCGCCGAGGAATCCGGGGGCAAAGGCGTGGTTAAGTTCAAACACGCTCGCCAACATCGGTTCTACGCGTGCTAGGTCTTCGTTCGTGAAACCTTTACGTTTAAGGGATTCTGAGTTGATGTACGGTGTGCCTTTCAAGGTGCCGGTGCCGACGATATGCGTGATAATAGCTTCTATCTGTTGCAGTGAGTACCCCAATTTTTCGAGTGCCTTGCGCACGCTCTGGTTGACAATTTTCATGTACCCGCCGCCTGCAAGTTTTTTAAATTTGACGAGAGCGAATTCTGGTTCGATGCCGGTTGTATCGCAATCCATCAGCAGTGCAATTGTCCCTGTTGGTGCGAGAACGCTAATCTGTGCATTCCGGTATCCGTACTGTTTCCCTTTCTCAAGGCAGCGAGCCCAATCAGTATGTGCGGCTTCAAGCAGCGCCGGAGGGCAGACATCCGCATCAATTTGGTATGCAGCATCGCGGTGCATGCGGATAACGTCTAACATGGAATCGCGGTTTTGCCCATACCCCGAAAAAGCGCCGATGCTTTTTGCGATTTCTGCGCTCGTTAGGTAGCCGTGCCCACTCATGATGGCAGTGATTGCACCGGCGTAAGCACACGCTTCAGCACTAGAGTATGGTATGCCTAAACGCATCAAGAACGCGCCGAGGTTCGCATACCCAAGCCCAAGCGGACGGTAATCGTGAGAGCGTTTTGTGATTTTGGCTGTCGGATAGGAGGAGATATCTACGATGATTTCCATGGCTGTGATAAAGACGCGCACTGCAGCACGGAATCCTGCGATGTCAAATTCGTCATCGTCATTGAGGAACTTGACGAGATTGATGCTGGCGAGGTTGCAGGCGGAATCATCGAGGAATAGGTATTCGCTACACGGATTACTGGCGTTGATGCGGTCGGTGTTCTTACAAGTATGCCATTTCTGAATTGTATCGTCGAACTGTACGCCTGGGTCGGCGCAATCCCAGGCGGCTTGCGCGATTTTATCCATCAATGTTCTGGCATCGTATTCTGCGGCAACTTCGCCGCTGGTTCGGTATGTTGTTTTCCAAGCATCGCCTTGGAGGTAGGCGTTCATAAAGATGTCGGGGATTCGGACGGAGTTATTGCTGTTTTGCCCGCTGATGGTACTGTATGCCTCACCGTTGAAATCGGCTGGGTATCCGGCGGCGATGAGTGCTTTTGCTTTCTGTTCTTCCCGCTTTTTCCAATTGATGTATTCCACGATTTCGGGGTGATCCATGTCGAGGATGACCATTTTTGCAGCGCGTCGCGTGGTCCCACCGGATTTGATGCTGCCGGCCCACCGGTCAAATCCTTCAAGGAAGGATAGCACCCCAGAGCTTTCGCCGCCACTGGAGAGGTGTTCGCCTTTTGCACGGACCTTGCTAAAATTAGAACCGGTCCCGCTCCCGTATTTAAAAAGCCGCACCTCTGATTTTTGGAGCTCAAGCATAGAATCCAAAGAATCGTCGACGCTCTGAATGAAACAGGCTGAGTTCTGCGGATATTGATATGAGTTTGTAGAGAGTGAAACGTTTTGTGTGGTTCGGTTCCAGTGATAATTGCCACCGCCGCCTTCAATACCGTATTCGTGCCATAGTCCACAGTTAAACCAGACCGGCGAGTTGAAGGCACCGCGCTGTGTGGCGAGGAGATGCGTCAGTTCCATCTCGAACGTCTCGGCATCTTCCGGTGACGCGAAATAGCCGCCGAATTCTTCACCGGTGCGTCGAAGCGTGCGTGCGACACGCGTAACTAATTGCTGAACGCTGTTCTCTGACCCAACATCTGGGACACCGGCTTTGCGAAAATATTTAGAGGCAGCAATATCCGTCGCGAGTTGCGACCACGGAAGTGGTACCTCTACCTCGGACTGTTCGAAGATTACATCCCCTTTTTCGTTATAGATGGCAGAATCCCGCGTATCCCATTCAATCTGTTCATAAGGGTGATTCTCCGGGGTAGTAAAGTAGCGGGTAAACTTCAAACCCGCCGCATCGCCTTCCTTGGTATTCTTCGGCGGCGGCGTTTCCTCATCAATACTTGAGTTATCACCATGTTTCATAATCCCCTCCTTACAAAAACAGTTAGTAAACGTGCTTTATATGATGTTAAATTACATAACCACTGCCTTTTCGATTTCCGCGCCTATAGAGAGGCCAATTTGCATTACGTATGAAAAGGGAGAAATAAAAAGTCATATTATTATAACAGAAAACACGTAATTTTTCAAACAAATTTTCAACAATTTAACTTTTCAACGTTGCACGTATGAAAAGGGAGAAATAAAAAGTCATATTATTATAACAGAAAACACGTAATTTTTCAAACAAATTTTCAACAATTTAACTTTTCAACGTTGTACGAAAGGGAGAAATAAATAATCCTATACGTATTGTAAAAGAAAATACGTAATTTTTTGGGGTAAGCGAGTTTTTGTCTTTTGTTGGGATGGCAGCGGGTGGCATCTGTGAAAGACGCACCCGGCTAACGCCAGAAGCAGGGGTAAAACTATAACGCAAAAAGAGGCCTTCGGTGCTGGGAGCATCGGGCTAGGGACGGAGGTCCCAGAGCAGCACGGTGTTATCATCACTCGCACTAGCGAGATACCTGCCATCAGGGCTGAACGCTATGCTACTGACAGCCCGCGTATGCCCGGCGAGAGTTTGGACGGGTTCGCCTGTGTTGACATCCCACAGACGAACGGTGAAGGTGTCCCAACCTCCGCCACTAGCGAGATACTTGCCATCCGGACTGAACGCTACGCTTATGACATTCCGCGTATGCCCATTGAGAGTTTTGAGGGTATCGCCCGTGTTGACATCCCACAGACGAACGGGGTCGTCCCAACCTTCGCCGCTACTAGCGAGATACCTGCCATCAGGGCTGAACGCTACGCTCTTAACCGGAAAAATATGCCCGTTGAGAGTTTTGAGGGTATCGCCCGTGTTGACATCCCACAGACGAACGGTGGTGTCATAACTCCCACTAGCGAGCGTGCGGCCATCTGAACTGAATGCTACGCTACTGACCCGACGCGTATGCGCGTTGAGAGTTTGGACGGTTTTGCCTGTCGCCACATCCCACAACCGAACGGTGCCGTCAAAATTTCCACTAGCGAGCGTGCGGCCATCTACGCTGAACGCTACGCTACTGACAGCGACATTGGGAATGCCGAACAACTTTAGGAGTGCGTGATACCAATGCGCGTTGAGAGTTTGGATGGTTTTGCCTGTCGCCACATCCCACAGCCGAACGGTGCCGTCCGCACTCCCACTAGCGAGCGTGCGGCCATCTGGGCTGAACGCTACGCTACTGACCCAATCCGTATGCCCTGTGAGTAAGTCGAGCGGCTCACCCGTCTCCGCCTCATTCAGCCAAATACCGATATCACTTGCCACTGCAAGCTGAGACCCATCCGGCGAATACCGCACTTCATTTACGCCACCTCTGCCGAGCCGGGCAATCGCACCCGCCGGTAAACCCAACAGCGTCTCCGCCGGAAACTGATCCGACGCAACTGGTAGGGAGGAACTTGACACGATAAGACTAAAAAAACAGAATAACGTTAAGTTCTTTTTCATCTTAATACCTCCATTCATTGTGCGATAAATTCATCACGTAACAGTTGGAAATATTTCGATTCCCGCATCAGTCCCTCCGGTATCAGGCGTTTGAAAAGTGACGCGTCATGCACAACACTCCCAAACACCGACAGCGCACACAGTAAATCCCCTTGTGTCCCCTCATCTAAACCCGTACCTGTTGTCGCGGTTATACATCTTTGAATCCAACCCGCCGAGGTCACCTCTACTGGCGGTTTCATCAACTGCGTGAACGGCAACAGTCCCGGCGTATCCGCAGCCAAAATAGATTCACCGTCTACTTCTATCAGGCGGATAACCTTATACCGCACTTTACTTCTTCTAGTATAGCAGCCTCGCTATTATTTTGTCAAGGCCGTCTCCAGATTTCGCTTCTCAAGGCGGCCTCGGTGCTTCTCTGCAGCCATCTCCTAAAAAACCAGGGGCAGCGACCGAAGATCGCTGCCCCTGATTAGGTTAGGTGAGTTTAAATCTCGCTGAGGTGACTCTTGTGCCTTAAGCGTCGCCCGCCGTTGGGTGAGTTTACCGTCCGTGCTCAGATGCCCTTTCAAGCGGGTTGTCTGCTACGTGCCGGTGTGGTTGTCAGCTGCCTCCAGCTGCCGCACGAGTTCCGCGCGCACCTCTGGAGATAAATTCTGAATCTCCGCCGGGCTGAGTCCTTCGACGCGCTCCTCGGGGCTGAGTCCTTCGACGCGCTCCTCGGGGCTGAGTCCTTCGACGCGCTCCTCGGGGCTGAGTCCTTCGACGCGCTCCTCGGGACTCAGGCGTGCCAACATATCGGCCCGTTCTGCGGCGGGTAAACTCGCCAACATATCGGCCCGTTCTGCCGCAGATAACCTTGCTAACATGTCCGCACGAGCTTCAGCGGGCAGCCGTGCGAGCAGATCCGCCCGGTCTTGAGGACTCAAGCGGGCCAGCATGTCCGCACGCTCCTCCGATGTCAGTGCAGACAGCAGCTTCGGACCTAAAGTCGTCGCGACTTCGCGAAGACGACTCTGAAAGAAATCTTGACGGCCTTCCATTTCACAAACCTCCTCCGTGACTTCCGGCTGCAAATACAACGCGGAGTCAAAATATAACTTATTCTCTTCTGTTATCACCCGCCGCAGGAACGCACGAAACTGTTTCTGCGACGACGCAAACAGCAGCAACCAATAATTCGGCTCAACCAGTGCCACTTCATTGCAAACCAACAGATGCACCGGCACGCCATCCATCAACCGATAATGCCCCGCCGCCAACGGCTCCCACGGCTCCCCAAAAGGTGGGCGGGAGAGCAGCGCCCGCGGCTTCCGAGACGATACTATCGTCAGGGTTAACTCGGTTGCAGGCACCTGCTTATCTGCCAGATAACCACGCGCACGCATACAAATCCGGTGATACGCCGATTCATTCAACGGGTCGTTTTGTCCTTTGAATTCAAACAGATTATGCGTGCGTAAGTAAGAGAGCAGCGGGTTGGCACGCACTCTCGCGCGGGCTGCGGCGCTTTCGAGGAGAGCGAGTGCATCTATACGCTGCGGCAACCGGTTCACTTCTATCTCTGTCTGGATAGAGGCACCCAGCCCAGAGAAGGGTAGGGCGAGGAACTCTTTGAAGAAAGGGTCCCAGAGTTTCCGTTTGCTTTGTGTTTCTTTAGATGTCTCCGGCACTGTCGTTTGCCTCATCTATCTGCTTAGACGCTCCACTTCTCATAATAAAGTATAGCAGCCTTTCTGCTTTTTTGTCAAGGCCGTCTCCAGATTTGGCTTCTCAAGGTGGCCTCGGTGCTTCTCTCTATCCAAAGCAAAAAAATAGGGGCAACCACTTGTGAGGGTAGCTGCCCCTGGTTAGGTTAGGTTAGTTTAGTTTAGCATTCACAGCGATTATTCTTCCGATTTGAGCGTTGCCCAGCGTTCTGTGAGTTTCCCATCTGCACTCAGATGCCCTTTCAAGCGGGTTGTCTGCAGTGTCTGCTGCACACCTGCGTTGGAGACATCTTCAATGCGGTAGTAATACACCACATTCGGTTTGGCAGACGTATCCGTCCAACTATAGTCGTTGCGTTCGCCTGTGGTGCCGGCCCCTGCAATCAACTCGGAGTTTATCTTTGTGAAGGTGCCGTTGCGCGCATCGCTCCGCAGCAGGTTGAATCCTGCGTTGTTCAACTCGGATTCGGTTGCCCAACTGATGACGATAGCGCCTTCTACGCGTTTCGCGGTGAAGGCAGAGAGCGCCACGGGCAGCGGGCCGCCGCCCCGATAGCCGGGCGTGCCTTCATCCTCGGCATTGCCGTAGAAGGTGTCGCGCTGCGCCTCGTTCAAAGAGGTGTTGGCGGCTAGCACCCAACCCGCTTCGGTGGTGCCGTCTTCGGCAACTGCGCCGGTGGCGCGGCTAGCGCTGCCGTAGCGGCGGATGATGGAGCTGCGCCCGTCTTCAAGCATTGGCAGCTCCCAGGCAGGTTCTTCCCCTCGCCCGACATAGTTGCCAACCGTATCCACCACGGGCTTGACACCAGAGGCTTCTTTACCATATAACGTCAACTTGAAGGCGGTGGTGGCTAGCACCGGCGAACGCCGTTCCAAGTCCAGTTTATCGCGATAAGCGCTCTCGCGCCGCAGGTTGATGACACGTGCATCAGGGAAGTGGCCAGAGGTGCGCCCGGTGTCTGTCACGATGAGCAGCGTCTGGTTCGGGGGGATTATCTTACCGCCTACGAATTTGAGCGTCACATCTGGGCGAACGGCGGTGTCGGTGGTGGCATCTTGTTGGATGCGGAGCGTCCAGTCGTTCAGATTCACCGCTTCGGTTAGAGAACTATTGTGCAGCTCTATCCACTGCGGCAGCCGGTTGTCTGTGTCGAACATAATCTCGCTGATGGAGACTTGGCCCGCGGCGGATTTATCTTTCACTACACCGTTCTGATACCCGGGGGTACCGCCATACGCGTCTGCGTTCGGGGTATCGCGATCCCAGCCTATGCCGGTGAAACCGCGTTTGCTCCACGCGTTTTCCGCGAAGTTGTTCTCATTGTCGCGCTGATACACTGACCCTTCCTTGAACGCCTCATCTATATCCTTAAAGATGTCCTTGTCGGGATCCGGTGTCGCCTGCAGTGGCCAAACCTCCGTATTGTAGTTCTGAGAATCATGCGTCCCTACAAACGGAACGAAAACAGCGCCTGCCGCATCTTCTATGTGAATCGGCTTATTCTTTTGCTCTTTCTTATTCCGCAGCAGCAACAAGAACTTACCGTCGGCAGGAAGGTTGAGCCCGGATACAACTACGTATTGGTGCAACGCACCATGCTGCACCTCATCCGCATCGTCCACACCCAGATTGTTCCCACCAGCGAGAAAGTTTCCTTCGGGATTGCTGTTCGCAACGAGTAACACATCCCCGCCGGCAATGCTCTTATCAGGCAGCGTCACAAGCACCTTCTCGGTGCGCGCAGACGCATCGCCTGTCACAAGCGTGAACTCCCACTCTTTGATACTGACGGCGGCATCCGTGTCGTTTCGCAGCTCTATCCAATCTAGGCTGTCATCCGTGTGATTCCCTACTTCGTTGATGACAATCTTTCGACCTTCGAAACTCGTCCGGTCTCCGGCGGCGATACGCTGAGACGGGGTCGAACCAGGGGTGCCGATACGCTGCCCACCGAGGTTTATGCTCGGCGCAGAGGACGCTTGCCAGTTATCGGAACGGTTACCGTCTTCGACTTCAGCCTTGGCAAAATCTATGCTCCTATACATCGAAACCAGAGACGCAGACGCGGCTTCATCAGTTGCCACGGTGCGCCCACCTCCACCGGGCACCTCCCAGTAGCCCAGCCCTAGATTGCTTATGCTATCTATCACCAGATACGGAGTCTCTCCTATTGTCACTTCCGCACGATTCACCAGGTCGCCTGTCGTAAAATACAACGCCCAATCGTCCGCTACGGCAGTGGCGGCAACCGCTTTTACTGCATACAGCTCTAGCCACTGGCCAGACGACGACGGCGTTTGACTCGCATCTTCGCCCCACAACACTTCACTTATGACTACATCACCTTTCACGGCACCGCCGGTGGTTAGCTTCGGCGCTATCAATTCTATCGTCCCACCATTGCGGAAAAATTCGCTCAAGTTACGAGTCAGGGTTTCTACAGGTGCAACGGCACTGGAGATACCATGCGTTGTGGATGAGCTTCCCTCTTGGGTCAATACCTCAAAACCGCCCGCTGCCAACGCTGAAAGCGTGAAGTAGTCCGCTTTCGCGAGCGTTTCCAAGTTGGGGAGGGTTGACAGATGCGAGATATCCGACACGGGCGAATCCGTAAAACCTACCACTGTCAATTTGGTGAGGGTTGACAGTGCCGAGATATCCGACACTCGCGCATTCCTGATATTCAGCGATATCAAGCTGGTGAGGGTTGACAGCGGCGAGATATCCGACACTGGCGTATCACTGAGATCCAGCCCTATCAAGCTGGTGAGGGTTGACAGCGGCGAGATATCCTCTACTTGCGTATCACTGAGAGACAGCTCTAGCAAGTTGATGAGGCCTGACAGCGGCGAGATATCCTCTACTTGCGTACCCCTGAGATACAGCTCTAGCAAGTTAGTGAGGCCTGACAGCGGCGAGATATCCAACACTTGCGTATCCCTGAGATTCAGCTTTACCAATTCGGTGAGGCCTGACAGTGCTGAGATATCCGACACTTGCGTATTCCTGAGCCACAGCCAATCCAATTTGATGAGGGTTGACAGATGCGAGATATCCGACACTGGCGTATTAGTGAGAAACAGCGTTGTCAAGCTGATGAGGCCTGACAGATGCGAGATATCCTCTACTTGCGTATCACTGAGATACAGCTCTTCCAAGTTAGTGAGGCCTGACAGATGCGAGATATCCTCTACTTGCGTACTGTCGAGATCCAGATATTGCAAGTTGGTGAGGGTTGACAGATGCGAGATATCCTCTACTTGCGTACTGTCGAGCTCCAGCTCTTCCAAGTTGGTGGCGTATTCAAGTCCTGTCAGATTGCTAACGTTTGATTCCCTTAGATCGAGGTATGTCAAGCGGAGCATATCTGCCTGGGTGACATCCGTCCCCGCGGAGATGTAGAGTGTCTCCTCTATTTCCGCAAGGAGCGCCGCATCCGGAATGTTCACTACCGGATTTTGGCTTACTGCCAGGGGGGCAATGAGTAACGAAAGCGTGATGCAAAATAGAATGGAACAGGTTAAGGGGTGTTTGTAAACGGCATAACAAGCCCGGCGATTAATAATAGAACTAAAACACTTAACATATAGAGGGGGGGGTACATTCTTCTCTTCATATTATCTAACTCCTTGTTATTCTTTATCCCGTTACGGAATAAACTTGACTTGACTTTATAGTTCGAACTAAGTTTCCGAACAGACTACGTTTTCAACCTTTTTTGCCAATTCGTAAGACGTGCACATAGGTGTTCAAGAAAATGAAATCGTGTTTGTGAATCCCTTTCCAAAAAATGCAGTGCATTCACAAACTCTCAACGGGCACGTCCGTTCATTCTTTCACTTTTAAAGAACACTTTTGCTCTCTTCGCAAAAGCTTATTTTAAGTATACCTCAAGAAAAAGTGTTTGTCAAATTAAAAAGATGTGGAATATAGCAAGGTGAAGAAAGAGGATACCATCAAAGGATATAAGACAGAGAGTTGCGCTAATCTCTACGCCACGGTATGAAAGCACTCTATTGGGTTGTCACCGGGTGGACAGGTTGGATTTATCGTTACTGAGAAACCCTCCGACGAGATTTTTAGTCTCTTTTAGCACAATAAAGGCAGTTGTGGCAGGTAACGTTTCATTTTCACATTCAAAAGAGAGGGGGATTTTATGAAAAGGGAAAAATAAAGAATCCTATACGTATTGTAAAAGAAAATACGTTATTTTTCAAACAAATTTTCAAACCCGAAAAGTTTGATTTTCACCTTCACAGAGGAAAATCGGCTTGCTATTTGTTTTGAATTCTGCTATGATAAGGGCATGCGAAACTTGAGACTGAACTCCAACAGTAAATCTGTGCGTGACTACTACACGACGCTGGAACGCTACGAACAGAGCCACATCGTTCACGAAGGTGCGGTGAGTATTCCGCTGGGGACGCTGCTGCAAACGTGTGCGCGACAGGTAGAGGCGGTATTTGTGCCGCAATATGCTATGCGTACGGAACGCGGAAACCGTATCGTGCTTGACGGTGCGATTCTTGATGAATACGAACTCCCTTTCGCTTATTGTGAAGCGAAAGACATGGCAGATGATCTGGAGCGCGAAATCATACGAAAGATTGACGCGGGTTACCCGACATCTAATATCTTCTTCTACACGCCGCAGCGCGGTGTCCTCTATCAGAACGATCAGAGAGTGCTTGACGTAGACATGACGCAGCCTGACAGGCTCCTTGAGGCAGTGCAGCGTCTGTTTTCAGAGCCGTTTGCCGCGATTGAGAAGTGGCACGCCGCTGTTGCTGCATTCAAAGAGAGGGTCCCTGCGCTCGGGCGAGAACTCGCTCAACTCATCCGGCAACAGCACCAAACCAATACACGCTTCACCAGCGCTTTTGCTGATTTTTACCGGCAGTGCCGCGCATCAATCAATCCGAATCTGTCTAAAGCCGCAGTGGAAGAGATGCTCATCCAACATCTGCTCACAGAACGCATTTTCCGCACCGTCTTTGATAATCCGGATTTTACACGCAGAAATATCATCGCCCGCGACATTGAAACCGTTATTGATGCACTCACGCACCACGCTTTCAGTCGAGACGGCTTCATGCGGCGTCTTGAGCCGTTCTATCGTGCGATTGAGCAAGCGGCGACGCTCTGCACGGATTTCTCGCAAAAACAACACTTTTTGAACACGGTTTACGAACAGTTCTTCCAAGGGTTCTCCATAGAAGTTGCGGATACGCATGGGATTGTCTATACGCCGCAACCGATAGTCGAGTTCATGGTGAAAAGTGTGGAATACCTCTTAGAAACCGAGTTCAACCGTTCGCTTTCCGAGCCGGGTGTTCACATCATCGACCTGTTCGTTGGTACCGGTAACTTCATCGTGCGTCTGATGCAAGACATTGAAGGCACAATGTTGGAGGAGAAATACGGCGGGGAACTCCACTGCAACGAGTTGATGCTGTTGCCGTATTACATCTCCAGTTTGAACATAGAGCATGAATATTTCCGCCGGACGGGTGAATACCTGCCGTTTGAGGGCATCTGCCTTGTTGATACGTTTGAGTTGCTTGAATCAGAGCAGGCGCAACTCTTCACGCGTGAAAACACGGCCCGCGTTGAACGTCAGAAAGCGTCGGAGATGTTTGTAGTTCTCGGGAATCCGCCCTACAACGCTGGCCAGGTGAATGAGAACGATAACAACAAAAATCGGCAGTATCCAGCGATGGATAAACGCATAGAGGAAACGTACGCGGCGGATTCCATGGCGCAGAACAAGAATAAGTTATATGATCCGTATGTGAAGGCAATTCGATGGGGGTTGGATAGGATAGGCGATGAAGGTATTGTCGCCTTGATAACGAACAATAGCTTCCTTGATGGCATCTCGTTCGATGGAATGCGGAAACATCTCGCGGCCGACTGCGATGCACTCTATGTTCTGGACTTGGGGGGCAATGCGAGGCGAGGCTTAAAGTGCTCTGACGCAAATGTCTTCGGAATCCAGGTCGGTGTCAGTATCAACCTGTTTGTGAAGAAACAGCAAAAATCACCCGAGCCCTGCCGTATCTATTACCATCGCACTGATGAACTGTGGAATAGACAACGGAAGTTTGATTTTCTGAATGAACGCCAACATGCTGGGAATGTTGAGTGGCAAGCCATCGCCCCGGATGCCCGATACACTTGGCTCACGGAAGGACTCAACGCAGCGTTTGATACCTTTATTCCTATCGGAACGCAGCAAGCAAAGAAAGCAAAAGAGGAGGCTGTGGATGTCATTTTCAAAACCTACAGCCTCGGTATTAGCACGAACCGCGATGCGTGGAGCCTCAACTTCAACGCCCAAGCGCTCTCTCAAAATATGCAGCGGATGATTGAGAACTACAACACGCAGGTTTTCAAGTGGCAGCATCAGAGCGCTCGAGGCACCAACGTTGATGATTTTGTGGAGGCTGATGCCACGAAAATTAAGTGGAGTTCCACGTTAAAACGGCATCTGAATAGCGGACATTTCGCTGAATTTAATGACTCAAAACTGCGGCGATGCCTCTACCGCCCTTTCACGAAGCGGGCGCTCTACTTTGATCGGATGCTGGTAGAGGGACCCCGGCTCTTTCCTTTCATATTTCCGACTCCTGAGACAGAAAAGGAAAACCAGGTAATTTGTGTAGCGGGTGTTGGAAATAGAAAAGGCTTTGGTTGTCTCGCAACAAATATGATTCCTAATTTAGATGTGGCATTTGAAAAAACGCAATGCTTCCCTTTCTATACCTACGCCGAGGACGGCAGCAACCGCCGTGAAAACATCACGGAGTGGGCATTGGCAGCGTTCAGAACTCACTACGGCGAGGACACCATCAGCAAGTGGGACATCTTTCACTATACCTATGCACTCTTGCATCAGCCCGACTATCGCGAAACTTATCAGATGAATCTCAGGCGCGATTTACCTCACATCCCATTTGCACCAGATTTCTGGGCGTTCGTGAACATTGGCGCGCGGTTAGCAGAACTTCACGTCAACTATGAAACGCAGCCCGAATCTGCAGGCTTGCAGTTTATTGAGACACCTAATGTCCAGCGGGATTGGCGCGTAGAGAAGATGAGATTCTCGAAAGAGAAGACGCAGCTACACTACAACGACTTCCTGACGATAGCCGGTATTCCGGATGAGGCGTTTGCGTATCGTTTAGGTGCGCGTAGTGCGTTGGAGTGGGTAGTGGATGGGTATCGTGTGAAGGTAGACAAACGGAGTGGCATTGTGAACGATCCGAACCGTGCGGATGTGCCGAAATATATTGTAGCATTAATCGGACGGGTTGTGTCGGTAAGTTTAGAGACGGTGAAGCTTGTGGGGCAGCTGCCGCCGCTAGCATGATAGCGAATTGCGTTCAAGTTTGGAGGCGTAAAAGTAAAAAGAGCGCTGCACCTGTTGGTTCACGCCAACCTAACTTTATCGCGCCTGGCGACAAAATATGAAGCAAGCACGTGGAGATTTAACGCGAGGTAATCTTCTAAAGCACTTGTTAAGGCTTGCCGTTCCGTTAACGTTGAGCAATATTTTACAAGATGCGTTTAACATTGTGGATATGATTTTTGTAGGGAGATTAGGTTCGGCTTCTATTGCGGCGGTGGGGGTCAGCGGTAATCTGCTTAGACTGATCGGGGTTTTCGCGCTGGGTATATCTACGGGGAGCGGGATTCTGGTGTCGCAATACCTTGGTGCGGGTAATCGGGCTCAGGCGGAGCATGTGGCACTTCAGGCGATTCTGCTATCAATTTTTTGTTCAATATGCGTCACGCTCGTAGGCTATCCGTTGGCGGAACAAGGGTTGCTGTCGGTGCGCATGACGGACCCGGAGGTGCTTCAGTTCGGTACAACGTACATGCATATCATCCTGATAGGTATCAGCACAATGTTTCTGTCAATGACACTGGGTTCTATCTTCCGTGCAGGTGGAGATGCGCTGACGCCGATGGTGGTGTTAATTTTTTCAACGGTGATCAACATTACGTTGGATCCGCTGTTGATTTTCGGTATCTGGAAATTTCCGAGGCTGGGTGTGGCGGGTTCTGCGTTGGCAACGTTGATCGGCCGTGCGCTGGGTGTGGTTGTGCTGTTCTACCTGTGCTGGAGTGGCCGTGCGCCGGTTTCGTTTCGAAACGTTCAGTACCGTGCGGATTTGGTAGAAATGCTTGACATTTTACGGTTAGGCGTTTATAGTTCTATGCAAGGCTTCTGGCGGCATTTATCGCGTCTCGGTTTTCTGTGGGTGATCGGTCCGTATGGTAAGCATGCGGTTGCGGCATATACCATCTGCATGCGTCTCCGTATATTGGTAATGAATCCGGGTTTCGGTATCTCGCATGCGGTATCGCCGATAGTCGGGCAGAATTTAGGTGCGAACCAGATAGAACGTGCTGAAAAAGCGACGCGGCTTGCCAACGTGCTGGGTGCGACGGTGATGACGCTGATAGGTGTGATGTTTCTCTTTTTTCCGGGCGTGTTTCTTCGGATTTTCACGGATGACGTTCAAGCGATAGAGCTCGGTGCGGTTTACCTCCAGTTTTTATCGTTGACGTTCGGGTTTATCGCGTTCTCGTTGGTTTTAGGGCGTGCGCTCAACGGTGCGGGGGACACATTTTCTCCGATGGTGATTACCTTAGCGTCGCAAATCGGTGTTGGGTTGGGGCTCGTCATCCTATTTTCACGCTTCATGGCGCTCAACGGTGTTTGGCTCGGTATAGCGCTCTCAAATGTCGTACAAGGCCTCGCCATGTGGTTCTGGTACCGGACTGGGAAATGGAAGACAAAAAAAGTTGTCAAGGATAGGTCTGTCAAATCGGATTAATCGTTCTACAAAGCAAAGGAGAACCCAAAAATGATTGACAAAGGCTATGAAAACCCAGGATTACTTATCTCGGCAGAGGAATTGAAAGCCAAGGTTCAAGCAACGCTTGCGTCGGACGCGCCTGATGCCGATGAACCGTTCTGCATTGTGGATGTTCGTCCGACGTATGAATATGTGCGTGGGCATATTCCGGGGGCGTTGCATCTGGATCTGTTCGGGCTGAGCCTGATTGATACCCGCAAAGCGACGTTTGATGCGTTTATGTGGATGATAGGTTACCTCTTTCAACAACGGGGTATTGACCCGGATAAAACGATCATCTGGTATGAGGATATTTCAGGTACGCGTGCTTCCCGTGGGTTTTGGTTTTGTGAGTACTTTGGGCATGCGAAGACGCGTCTATTAGATGGTGGTTACAAAGCCTGGTTAGCGGCAGAGGGTCCTGTCAGTACGGCGGGTGTTGAACCGCCCGAGGTGCCGCCGTTTCCGATTAACCCGCGACACGAGACGCACATGGATGCAGATGTCATCCGTGTTCTGTTAAATCGTGAGGATTTTGTGCCGCTGGATACGCGGACAGCCGATGAACACTACGGTAGAGTGGCCCGTGCGGCACGCGCAGGCGCGATTCCGGGTTCCATCCATATTGAATGGCTCGATAACCTTGACGAGACGGGTGCTTTTAAACCTGCTCAGGAACTGCGAGAGATGTACGAAGCCGTCGGTATTACGTCAGACAAACAGGTTATGTGCTACTGACAGGGTGGGTACCGCTCTTCCCAGAGTTATTTAGCGCTGCGGCTTTTGGGTTATAAAGCCAGCAACTATATCGGCTCATGGAAAGAGTGGGGTGACCGGCTGGATTTGCCGGTTGAAGTGCCTGAGGCATCTGCCTAAATTGCAGATGGAATTTGCAGGAAAAGATCCGGGGCTGGGATGTCTGTTATGGAAGCGTAGTTGAACAGTATGATGTATTTGTATAAGTAAGAAGCGAGAGTACATAACCCCTTTCTCTCTTTTCTCCCTGGATGTGTGAGAAAGGGGTTATGCTCATCCGTGGTTAATTTGAGGTGCGCCTAAAAGAACTGTGCATCTACAATTTCGCCTGCCTGCATTCTGGCGCCGGCTGGAATGGTAATTAGCCCGTTGGCCAAGACGAGCGAATGAAGGATGCCGGAGCCTTGGGGTCCGGTTGTTTTCGCTGTGTAGTTCCCCCCATGTTCTGTTAGAATGGCGCGCATATAGTTGACTCTTCCATCTCTGTTTACGATATTTTCTGCGAGGGCGGCTTTGAAGGTTGGCCGTAACAGTTGGGAGTGTCCGGCCATTTTGAGGAGTGCTGGACGCACGAACAGTTCGAAGACCACGAGGGAAGAGACTGGATTGCCGGGCAATCCAAAGATCGGTTTTCCGTCAGCAATCCCGTAAGCTTGCGGTTTTCCGGGTTTCATAGCGACACGCCAAAAGTTAATCTTTCCCAATTTCTCCAACACATTTTTAACGATATCGTGCTCGCCGACTGAAACCCCGCCGCTGGTGATGAGTGCGTCGGCTTGCGCCAGGGCAGCCCGAAATGTCTGTTCTGTTTCTGCTTCGTCGTCACGGGCAATCCCGATATCTATCGGAATAGCCCCTGCTTCCTTGACTTGTGCATAAATTCCGTAGCGGTTGCTATCTCGGATTTTTCCGGGGGTGAGTTGCTCGCCGAGGGGTGTCAACTCGTCGCCGGTCGAAACGATTGCGACGGTAGGTTTTCGATGTACCGTTACCTTATTGCAATTGAGGGAGGCGAGCATAGAGATTTCTGGTGGGCGGAGCTGCTTTCCGGGTGCCATGACGCGTTCGCCTCGCTTCACGCTCTCTCCGGTGAATCGGACGTTTCGGTTTTCGTCAACATCCTCAAAAATGTTGACGGTATCGTTTTGTTGTTGTGTTACCTCTTGCATGACGACGGCATCAGCGCCGTGTGGCATCATTGCGCCTGTCATAATCCGTGCTGCTTGACCTGGCTGGACAGGTTTGGTGGGTGCATATCCGGCTGCGATTGTCTCCACGATGGTGAGTATAACAGGATTATCTTTCGACGCGCCCTGCACATCTGAGGCATGGACAGCGTAGCCGTCCATCGCCGAATTGTCAAACGGCGGTATATCTTCAGCGGCATAGAGTGCTTCGGCGAGGACATATCCAAAGCAGTTGAGGATATTGCGTTTTTCTGTTGATAAAACAGGAATGGTGTCTAGCATCTGTTGACGTGCGGCTTCAACACTTAGCATGATAATTTTTCTCCATTTCGTTTTGTATTGTTGCATATCATATAACATAAAGACGGTAACTGCAAGCAGTTATTTTGCTGCGGCTTGTCATAAAATTTTATTTGACATTGATGCAATCATATCGTATAATACTTAAAAAGTGTAGTTCACAAGTCAGTAAAATTATGAAGAACGACAAAATTTTTAAGCTACTGATACTGATAGGCCTTTGTGGTTATGCGGTTGTGTTCGCTTTCGTCGCGTTAATGCATACCCATGAGCATCACGTGTGTTCTGATTCGGTTGAGGATTGCACGGCGTGTTTCTATGATGTCCATCATATAGCGGAGGCGATTCCTCTCGTTGCATCTGTTGTGCGGGAATGTTGGATTGCAATCCAGCCCGGTTATGATGCGATTTTCCTCTCCGTCAACCTTTCCTATAGCGCGCTCAGCCGGGCGCCGCCCTCTCCTCCTATTTATCAAAAAGCCGATGTTGGGCTAGTTTAACAAATCGGCTACCCCTATACGTATATCTTTTGAAAAATCCATAGTTCATTCGCGAATTATTTACCGTTTATCGCTGTAAGACTATGGTTTACTGTCTGCGTGCCTAATTCTTTACGCGCCGAGTTCTTCGTGCCATAATTATAACACGAGTGCACAGATTTGAACGGGAGGTCTTCGCGCAATTGTCATGAATTAGACTTTATTTTAACGCGGATTGAACGCTAAGCTAGAAGAATACCGATGAATAGATAAAATTGGAGGATATGATGTTTAAGCAATTCCGTAAGTGCGGTGGCGCACATTTTTCAACTTTTCAAGTAACTTTACTCAGTTTTGCCGTAGTGCTGCTCCTTTTTGGATGTGGTGAAGATGATAACCCAATTGTGGACGAGCATGAGCACGAGCACGAAGAAGCGCCTTTCCACGCAGATGCTGATGGGTTTTTGCTAAAAGTGGATGGCGCGGAAGTTTATAGACAATTCCAAGGCACCGCAACCGGCGGGCTCACCGTTGGTGTCGGCGAAGAAGTCGAGGTTCACGTTAGATTCCTTAGTCCGAACGGGGATGAATTCCTGCCTAGTGGGACAGAGGAACACGATGAACATGAACACGCCGAGCATGGAGAAGAACCGTTTTTCCTTAATTTAACCGGTTACGATATCGCGATTGCTGATATCCATCTTCATGAAGAACATGAAGAACATGAAGAACATGAAGAACATGAAGAACATGAAGAACATGAAGAACATGAAGAACATGAAGATGAGCACCACGATGAAGCCGGTGAAAAGTGGGTGTTTGAAGTCGTTGGCGTGAAGGCCGGCAAAACCGACATCAAGCTGCAACTATTTCATGGTGACCACGCTGATTTTACCGCGGCCCTCTTGATTCCTGTGACGGTTCAATAGCGATAGGAAGCGATATAAGCACACTATTGCTATTGAAAAGGAGAGGATATTATGAGTAGGGTATCGATGCTTTTACGGAATACTGACGGATTAACTTGCTGTTCGAGAACGTGCGCGAAAAAGTGGTTACTCGCGTTTGGCACGGCGTGTCTGTTCTGTACCGTCAAGTATACCGCCTGCAGTGAGGTTAGAAGATTTCCGCTCCGCGGGCAGGTTATTGACGCGCAGCACCGTGTTCCTCTTGAGAGTACTGTCGTTAGTATCGTTATAAATGCATTCGACGATAGAGAGAATAGAGATTCTGTTTCCACGCGTACAGTTCGTAGCGATGCGGGTGGGTGGTTTGACTTTCAAGGTGTTCCTGAAGGCAAGCAAAAACTTCGGATTGTCAAGGCGGACTATCATCCGTTTGAACAAGTGATTGATGTTGATAGTTCCACGGCTGAGCTGCAAGTCGTGCTGAAAAAAGTCGCCTTTCAACTAGAGGGCATTACGGTGTATGGCTCAAGTCGTGGCCTACCGCAGCTTGATGCGACAACAGGCTTTGCACTTGATGAGGTTGCACTTCAGAAGCGCCTTGGAATGACTTTGGCCTCCACATTAACCAATGAGCTGGGTGTGTCCGAACGGACGTTGGGGCGTGCAGTCGCGCGTCCTGTCATCCGTGGGCTCGGTGGGAACAGGCTACTGATTCTTGAAAATGGTGTTCGGACGGGCGATAAATCTGCGTCCAGTGCAGACCACGCTGTCGCCTTCGATCCGACTTCAGCTAAGAATGTTGAAATTACGCGCGGGCCGGCATCGCTCCTATACGGTTCGAGTACGCTTGGGGGGGTTGTGAACGTTCGAAGCAACAGCATATCAGCCGTGTTGCCGAAACATCCGAGCATGGATTTGAGTTTCCAGAGTGAAACAGTCAATTCAGGTGTGATGGCGAATACGAGGGTTGCTGTTCCAGTCGGCGACTTTGCAGGAGTGATGGAATGGAACCGCCGGCTGGCTAAAGATACGCGTACGCCGCTGGGCATATTAGAGAACACAGCGGTCTCAAATATTAATTTTTCAACGGGAGCGTCCATAATTCAGGAGTGGGGCCATCTGGGGCTATCGGGTGGCAGTTACCGTTCGCATTACGGCATTCCCGGTTCTCCTGAGGGACATATCACCGGTGTGAACATCGTGCTGGATCGGCAGCGGTATGAGGGCCAATTGGAGTACGGTTTCAGTCGTGCGTGGCTGGATAAAATCAAGTTCCGGGGGGCATATACGCGTTACCAGCATCAAGAATTGGAGTCAAACGGCAGCATCGGTGTTGAATTCGGGGTGCTAACGTACAGCGTTTCAGCAATGGCGCATGTTTTTGACAATGCGATCATGGGGGTTTGGTGGCAGTACCGGGACCATGCCACAGGTGGATTTTATTGGACACCGCACACGCGCGAGTTTGCGTTGGCGGGATTCTATCTGAACCAACGCAATTTTGATAGGTTCACCTTACAGGGTGCTATCCGTTATGACATAAGCCGCACCGCTCCGTTTTATCCGGGTACAGTCATACGTGCTGGAGCTGTAGAACAGCGTGATTTTAACGGTGTCTCCGGTGCGGTTTCCGGGATTTACCGTTGGAACGATCGGATAAGTGCTGGTGGCACGTTAATGAAGACGTTTCGTGCGCCGGGTATAGAGGAGCTCTTTTCGGACGGTCCGCATTTAGCTATCTATTCGTATGAAATCGGCAATGCGGCGTTACCAGCCGAGAACGGCTATGGGAGCGAACTGTTCGGGCGTTATTCAAGCGACAGGGTCAAGTTCAAATTGGCGCTGTTCCACAATCAGATAGAAAATTATCTTATTCCGACGAACACTGGCGAAAAAGATTGGGGAAGCGGTGCGGCGGGATGGTTGTGGATTTACCAGTACATGGGGCAGGACGTTGTGATGGATGGTGTGGAAATAGAGTTTCAAAGCGAGGTTCTGCCCCGTTTTCACGTCCAATTCGGTGTGAGTTACCTTAACGGCAGGATTACATCCGGTGCGCAAGCGAGAAAACCGTTGGAACGGATACCGCCTTTGAACGGCAAATTCGCTCTCCGTTACATCCGGGTGCCGTTTGAGGTCCATCTGACAACCCGGTTTTCAGCGAGTCAGACCCGCCTTGGCGAATTTGAGGAGCCGACAGACGGCTATCTTGTCTACGATGCCGGCTGTTACTTCAATTTACCGTGGTGGAAACTCGAGAATATAGTAGTTCTTGAGGTAGAGAACCTGTTGGATACGGCTTACCGCGAGCATCTTTCTCGCATCAAATCGATTATGCCGGAGCCGGGGCGGAATGTCAAATTTTTGTATAAACTTAATTTTTAATCCTTAATTTTGCAGTGTATAAATAGCGTGCTTTACAAGCGTGCTATTTATACATGCATAGGAGTTAGTGTGAACAAACATTTTAATAGTGAAATTTTAGATAATACCGGCGCGTGTCTTTCTTTTGCGTGTGCCATTCATTGTCTTGCCATGCCGCTTTTGGTTGTTGCTTTACCACTTCTCGGACTCGGTTTCCTTGCGAGTGAACCAACTGAGCGGATATTGCTGCTCGGAGCGATTGTGCTCGCAGTTGGAAGCATCACTTGGGGAATTCAACACCATCGGCAATGGCGTGCCTTTCTCATCCTACTTGCAGCGATGACGTTTCTAGGCATCGCTAAAACCGTTGAGGTAGGCAGTTTTGAGGTAGTTTTTCACAGTTTAGGTGCTGTCCTGCTTGCAGCTGCGCATCTCTTAAATCGTTATTTGTGCCGGACATGCCCGGCCTGTGAAAAAGGAGAGTAACGTCAACCGCGAGACACGTGTCTTGGGCCTGAAGAGTCTGCTTGTTTACGGGATATTGGAGGTGCGCTTTGTCGGCGCACCTCAACGTTTATAGCGGTGTTGGAAACACGCAATCCCAATTTTGCCCCACGGTATCTCGTCTGCGGCTTTGTCGTCAGAAATCCGTTCAATTAATTAAGAGGAGCATGCCAATCTTTGCGGAGATAATGCCGAGGATGGATCCAGCGATAACATCGGTTGGATAGTGGATACCGAGATAAACGCGCGAAAATCCTACCGTTGTCGCCCAAATTTGCATCGGGATGCGGAATTCTGGAAGGATTTGTGAGAGCAGGGTTACCATCGCAAATGCGGCGGCGGTGTGCCCAGATGGGAAGCTGAACACGTCCCGCGGTGCCATGAGAAATTCGACCTGATCGAGACGTTCAAAAGGACGTTGCCGTTTCAGGGTTAGTTTCAGCGTCCAATAGAGCGAACGTTCTAGTGCGAACGCAAATAGGGCGGTTATGAAAAGCGACTTTTCAAATAGTAGCAGGTACCCCGCGATAATAGCATAAAGATGACCGTCAGCACTGCGAGATACGCCTAACATGAAAAAATCCGGGTATCTCCTTCCGTTCCATCCAAAGATCCGGTAGAACAGCTGCGTATCCCAATGCCGGAGGCGATTAACAAATTCTGGCATTGTCCACTTTTTTTATGATTCAGAGAGGGTTCAGGTGACGAGGTTAAGAGCCTAGGTTCACACAGAGCGTGCCTTCTTTGAACCGTATACAAAAATCGTAATACTGTTATTAAAATTATAGCATAATTCTCTATAAATTTCAAAGCATTTTTGTGTAAAGTTTTTGTATGCGCGTGTAGTAGCGAAATCTGGAGCTCGATACTCAGGGCGAATTGACAGACACGCCTGCTATCTCCATTCCTAGTGCCGGTGCGCCGGTGGAGATTGGCTTACTTCAAATATCTTTTAGAGTGTTATTGATGCGGTGCGCGTTTTCGAAATCTGCGGGTGTATTCACATTGAAAAAAGAGAGGCCTTCTGCATCAAACGGTTGCCAACGTTCAGGGGGTACTGTCCGCATCCGGACGCGGTGATAGAGTTCATGGACGCGTAGTTCGGATTCATTCAGCATTTTTTCAATTACACGGAGCCCCTGCTTAGAATAGACAGCGCATAAGGTTTGCAGCGTTCTCTTTTTTTGAATGCAGGTATACGGCACAACCGCATCATATTCGTCCAAAAGGGAGACGAGATACGTCAGCAGCTTCGGTTCTAAAAATGGCGTATCGCAAGCGACACAAAGTGCAGCGTCATACGAAGCATAGGTTAACCCTGTGTGGATTCCACCGAGTGCTCCTGCGTTGGGAATAATATCTATGTGTCGAGGTACGTCAAATTCAGTATATGCCTCAGGGCTATTGGTGATAAGCAGCAGTTCATCTGTCACGGTGCGCATGCGATGGATAACATGTCCAATGAGAGTCTCGTCTCCGATGCGCATCAACGCCTTATTTTGTCCCATCCGTCTGCTGTTGCCACCGGCAAGGATAACCCCGGTGACAGGTTTTTGTCGGTAGTAGCGTTCAGGACTCTCTGGTGTGAAAGCGTTTGTGCTCATCGCGGCAGACTCCTTTTTTGATGATGGAAGCGTTTTGCATGTGCATATAGCATTCCGTCTGTGCGAATATTCCTTGCGGTTACTCGTCAGTGCCTTTTTGGCTGATACGTTCAATAACATCGACAATTAACTCGCCTACTTGCTGTAGACTTTCTACAGAGAGGAGTTCGCCTCGATCTTGTTTGGAGTGAACTTTTAAGGTGACGCTGCTTGCACCGCCCGCCGTTAACGTAACCGTTTCTAATCCACGGCTCGCAATCGGAATGCTATCCAATCCGACACCGACAGGAAGATACCTCTCTGTAATCTGGACACCGAGGGATGCTCCGGATGCTTGGAACCAGGTTCTCAGCTTAGCGGTGGTGCAAACGGGTGGAATCCCGTAGCGTGTAACGAGATTCACTCTGTTTCCGATGCCGAGTCCGTCTAAGTTGATAATATAGGTGCGATTGCGGTTATGTTCATCAGCATGCTTCTGTATATAGCGTAACGCTCCACACATGCCGTATTCTTCTGCCCCAGTCGCGAGAAAGGTCACAGGTGTCTTGTTCCCACGTGCTGTTACAGTGCGTGCGACTTCCAAGAGAACGCCAACCCCCGAAGCGTTGTCGAAACCACCGGGAGACTGGTTTTGGGTTAAATTGATTTGTAACAGCAATAGACAAAAACTGGTAATGCCTGCAATAGCCCAGGCTATGGCATCAGGTAACCCAGCGAAACCGATGAGCTGAATTACCGTAGCGATTATTAAAAGAATAAGTCCAAAAATTGAGACACCGTAAGCGGCAGCACGGACGGCAATCGGCAAAACCTGCGATTTAGAGTCGTAGTGTGCTACTAAGATCACGGTGGGAATCTTGCTATCTTGTGTCTCGCCTGTCGTTGCGACAATATTCTCCGAGCAATGTTTTCTGCCAACCTCGTACAACCTCTCTGCCCATTTCTGCCAACGCGTGAATATTATAGCTATAGCGAGCGCGAGTACGCAGGCGAGACATATAGGGAGAGGAAACTGTTCACCTAACCATGGGACAGAGATGACGATCGGCGTGATAAAAGCACATAAGATACGGGGCAATACTTCGGCGGGGAATTTCGTAAAGTGGAAGCGTTCCCGCTGAAGGTGCAGTCCAAATTTTGTGAATTGCTGTATGATATATTCTTGTGCCTTTGCCTCGCCTTCGCTGCCGGCAAGTCTCGGTACAGCGAGATGCCTGATGTGATGGTATGCGCGTTTTGCGTTATAATTGTGGTTTGTGCTCATGCGGCATTATGAATTTGCCCCCCGTGCTGTACGGAACCGTCTCGCCAAACGTGCCCGGAGTTTTCCAACCAGTTGTGATTCTGTTTGTGCGATGTTGTGCAATTCGGTTGGGTCATTTTCTAAATTGTAAAGTTCAACGACATCGTTGTAGTTCTCAATCAGTTTATAGGTTTGAGTGCGGATGCACCGGAAGTTTCGGAGTGCGCTGACTGTCTCGGTGCGGTGTGTCTCTGTGTCTGCATGTAGCATAGGTGCAATTGAAAGCGCATCAATGTTCGCTAGGGCTGGCAGGCCTGCTAGTTCGGATATCGTTGGGTTCAAATCGATGAGTTCAACCAATCCATTTAAGGTTCGTGCAGGTTCGATGCCCGGCCCTGCGACAAGGAGTGGGACTCTTAGCGATGGTTCGTATGCGATGCTTTTTGTGTAAAGTCCGTGGTCGCCGAGCATTTCGCCGTGGTCGCTTGAATAGATGATATAGGTGTTGTCGAGCATGCCGCGCTGTTCAAGTGCATGAAGCATGTGTCCGATTTGTGCGTCGATGAGTTCTGTGGCGGCGCAGTATTGCTGGCGTGTTATGTTGATTTGTTCGGTGCTGATATTAAGGACGCGTTTTTTGACCCAATCGGGTTTTCCGTGCATCTCGTCAGCAATCGCGGCAGGCATTTCTGCGTGCCGGTACTTATCGGCGTATTCTGTAGGCGGGTCGAACGGGTCGTGCGGTCCGACAAAACTGACGAAGAGGTGCCATGGGAAGTCGTCAGGAATGTTTTGAATAAATTCAGTTGCGCGTCGGCCGATGTATGTATCCTCAAAATCCTCTGTTGAAAGCACCGAATCGTAGGAGCCGCCTTTAATCCAACCGTTGGTGCTACGCTTTCGATAATCTTGGTGGAACGTTTTGAGCATCCCTTTTTCCATGAGGTAATGGGTATAGGGTCCGATGGGGGTTGCCGAGCTGCCGGCGTGCATCTTGCCTTCACATTCTTCGGGGTGTGTGAAACCCCAGCTGTAGGTACGTGGCCGGTCTCCGTAGCGGCCGTTATAGCCATCAGGCTTGGCAAGATCGAGTTTTCCGACACATCCGACGCGATAGCCGTGGTCACGTAGTTGTTGGTAGTAGGTTGGTACATGAGATGGAAGGAAGCAACCGTTATCTACCGCACCGAGTCGAGATGGTTGTAACCCAGATGCCAAAGCGATACGTGAAGGAGCGCAGACCGGGGCATTAGTGGTACAGTTCGTAAAGCGAACCCCTCGTTCTGCCAGTTGTCGCAAGTTGGGGGTATTGAGTGGTGCAGGCGCACCTTGATGCGATTCGAGATAGTCGTATCGGTGCTGGTCCGCCATAATAAAAAGAAAGTTCGGTCTGTCCGTTTTTCTGTTCATTTTTCGTGTATCATATCCTCTTAGGTGGCTGCAATGTATTTTTTCAAGGAACTTACAAGCTATTATACCTGTCAATGCCCTAATTTCCAAGTAAAAAAATGTTATCAATCTTTTTTGCCAAAATTTACGAGGTATGCTATTATAGTTTCATAAATCTGAATACGGAAAAGGCTAAAACGTCTAATATCGAGGAAAATAAGGAGAGATTCATGGCAGTTTTTTTACATACACGTGTTCGCGTCAGCGACTTAGACAATTCCATTAAGTGGTATTGCGACCATTTGGGTTTTGAAGTGCTCAGTCGGAGTGATAAATCTCCGGCGGGGAACCAGATAGTGCATCTTGAGCTTCCGGGCAACGCGCACACGTTGGAGCTTACCTATTCACCTGATTTTGAACTCAACGTTCAAGAAGACTTGATGCATTTTGCAATCGGTGTCCCGGATATTGTTGAATTTTGCGGTGGTTTAGAGAAAGCGGGTCTTGAGATCTGGCCGGATGGGTGGCATAAGCAATTCACGTCGGGTGGAATGAAGATGGCATTCATCACAGATCCAGATGGTTATGAAGTAGAGATACTAGAGCGTAAAGATGCAGTGGGAGACCCGCTGAGCGTTCTTGAGACCGGCGAATAAGAAGGGTTCTAGGCGTAGGGCCAAAACTGGTTCCATGCGTTCATCCAATCTTTTGCGCGGCTTTCTACGGTGTAGGGTCCTGTGATTTCAACCCCCGGTCGCCCTTTGAATTCAGCGAGTTTATCAACTTTGGCAAGTTCAATGCTGATTGTTGTCGGTTTCTTGGGGATATACGGTTGTGTCAGGTTCAAATTTGTGAGTGCGTTTTTGGCGGCTTCTTCAATCATCTGCCGTGCACGTATGGGTGGTATTTGCTGTGCGCTAAACCTGCTGAGCCCTTTTTTAACAGCAAGTGTTGGGAGTGTTTCGCCGAGGAGTGCTTTGGCTTCTCGGCAAACGGCAGTGTCGCCTGTCACGAGGGAGATCGGAACGCCGTAGTGTCCATTGAGTGCAGCGTTTACGCCCGTTTCGCCGACGAGTACATCGTTGAACCAGAGGTTTCTGTATTGGACGCTGGAGATGGTGTGGCATAAGACGCCGTCGGGGGTTCCGCTGCGTGCGTGCATGCCGATAAGTAGACATGCGTCGCAGCCAGATTCCCAGAGGTCTTCATAGCGGCCCCAGCCGTGGTGCGCGACCCATTCGCAATCTGGGTGAATTTGGTCTGGGATAAGCGAATTAAACGTCCAGGCTTGCCCGGCACCGTGGCAATCGACGACAACGATTTCGGTTGCGCCGGCGGCTTTCGCGCCGCGCGCCGCCGCGTTGATTTCTTCTGTGTATAGGTGTCTACCTTCCTCAAACATTGAGGCACCGCCCGTAACTTGTTCCCACACGACAATGCCGCTGACACCCTCCATATCTGACATAATCAGTACACGCACTATTTTATTCTCCTCAACATGCCGGTAGGCATCAGGCTACAGCGTGCCTACCGTTTTTTTTAGGATACAATAAGGGAGGCGCGACATGCACATCCAAGTGTGCATGTCGTCGTTCATTGCAGTCTCCTTTTTTACTCAACCACCACTATTTTTGCTATTGCGCCACACAACAACTTAATTTTTGACGGTTGCCTGTCTGTCTCATAAGCCTCTAAAAATTCACCGCTATTCCTATCAATATGCACTACAATTCTAGTCTTTTCAAAATCATAGTGCATTATCTCTCTGTTTGCTGCATTAATCCGCCGGTCAGGTAATCGACCGATAATCTTCTGCTTTAATTCTTCTTTTCCTAAATTCATGATGCCCTCTTTAGCAGGTTATGCGTGCCCTTTACGGGGCGTGCGTTGTTGTGGTTCATAATTCTATTCGCGACTTCGTGTATAAGTTCAACGGCGATAAAGTTGTCCTGCCTCTCCTTTTTTATCGTAAGAAACAATTAGACGGCTAAAGGATGCGATAAGGGCGGCGAATGGAAGTCGCATACGTGCTTGACATGTTGCCGTTCGCCGTGCCGACTTTTGCTGTTAGCCGCCTCTTTATTGACTACAACTTCGCTCTGAGCAGATGCATCAGACGTTCTGGTGGTTCAAACGGAAGTTCAACAATTTCGTTGGTGATGCCGCTGTAATAGATGCCTAGTAGCAGATTGAACTCTGCGAGTGATTGCTTCAGGTGCGTTGGATGCACCTTGTTCTCATCGTCGAGCCAGTTGAACACCGCTTCGGTGAGATTGCCTTGTGCGATGACATCTTGCTGTCCGTAGTTGAGCGGTCCGCCTTCATAGCCGTTCTCCTGCGTGGCGCGTTCCCAGCTGCTGAACCGCCAATGGACGAATCCCTTGGTACCAACAACGAAAACCCGTTTGTGACAGTGAACCCCCGGATCGTCGGAAGCGCGCAGTCCCAAGCCAGTGCCGAAGGCGACAGAAACATGGAGCCCATTTTCGTATTCAACGCGTCCGACGGCATGCATGGGGGATGGCTGTGCTGAATCCAACTGTTCACTTCCGGAGATTTGCCCAAGTACCCTTATTGGACGAGAGTTGTCAATGTAGGACGAGACTAATTGCAGCACATGGGGTCCCTGGTCAACGGGTGTGCTTCGGGCGCTTGCATCAATAAACTTAATGTCGCCAATTCTGCCGGCTGCCACGTCGCGTTTGAGTTCAAGATTCTGCGGGTGGAAGTTGAGTTGTGTATTGACAACGAACTTGGTTTGCGTTTCCTCAGCCAAACCTGCAATTTGTTTCCAATCTTCGCTTTCGACGGCGATCGGTTTTTCGACGATGGCGGCTGGCACACCGTGGTCAGATGCCTGTTTCATCAGAGGGTATCGGATACGTTCGTTGCTGCCACGCAGGACGGGTGCCGTGACAATATGGAGCACATCCGGTTCCTCTTTCTCTAGCATCTCATCCAAGTCGGTGTATCGTGAAGAGATGCCGAAGTCGTCCCCGAATTTATTGAGCAGTTCGGTATTCATATCACAGATTGCGGTGAGTTTTCCGTTTTTAACAAAACGGTATGCGTCTGCATGGGCGCGTGCCCTGCCCCCGCATCCTAACATCGCTGTTTTATACATGAGTCATGTCTCCTATTAGCGGTATTTAATTATTGAAAATGCTTGTACTTTCATAGAAATCCTCGAGAAATACAGAGATTAGATTAACAGAAGCACAAGTTCTTGTCAACGGTTATCTATCAGGATTGATTGAAATCTTTTCGGCGATCTTCGCGCTATCGTAGAGTGCATCCAAAATTTGCATGAAAGTATAGGCATCTGCTGGGGAAACATCCGGTGCAACTTCGCCTGCGATTGCCATGGCGAAATGGTTGAGTTCATAGAAGAAGACGGGTATCTCTTGAGGCAGCGTGCCGTGTTCTATTTCGCTGGGTTCATCAATAACTTCGCGAATAAATTCACCAGCTTTGAATCGAGCGATTCCACCGTTGGTGATTGCCCCGGTGGTGCCGTAGCATTCCACAACACTTGGAGAATCGGAATGGCTCATTCGGGAACAGTCGATCTGGATGGTTTTTCCGCCTTCGCATCCGACAATACCAGTGAAATAGTCTTCTGCGGGTCCTTCTGGTCCGTGGTACTGTGGATAAAGTGCATGTATTGATGCGAACGCCCATTCAGGGTTCGGGCATCCCATCCACCACCAGACGAGGTTGAGTTCGTGCGAATAGTGTTGGCCTAACGAACCGCCCTTCTGCCCATAGACGTGCAGCCAGCGGCTGTCCTGATTAAACTGTGGGATGAAGTTATATTTGCCGAAGACCCGGGCGTGATAAGGCGTTCCAATTTTTCCTTTTTGTATTGCGTTGCGAATTTGGCGATTCTGCGGTGCGTGACGCATAAAATAGCAGAATTGGAGTGTTTTTGCGGATGCTTCTGCTGCTGCTTCCATCTTTAAGATTTCCGGTGCCCGGATGGCGTGCGGTTTCTGTACTAAAACGTGCTTGTTTGCGTGCAGCGTATCCAGTACCTGTTGAAGGCGTCCGTCCGGTGAAGTTGCGAGATAGACGGCATCAACTGCAGGGTTGTCCAATAGTTCCCGGTAGTCGCTATGTCGGTGTGTGACGGCGAAGTCGTTTCCGGCCTGTTCACGGCGTGCAGCGTTGCGTTCTGCGATGGCAGTGACGTTCATGCGTGAAGTTGCATTGGCGGCTTGAATTGCTTGACAGCCTGCCCATCCGCATCCAACGACTCCGAGTTGAATCTGTCCGTTTTTCATTCCAAATTCTCCGTGGCTTGGCGATTGCCTGTTTTGTGGCTTCCCTTACGGTTCCGCAATTTTGTAGAGTTCTACCTGCCCGCCACGATATGTCTGGATGGCGAGGCTTTTGACGGGTTGACGGTTTTCGTCGTAGTGTGAAATCGTTGTTGCCCCTTTGTAAGCCTTGACTGCTGCGAATGCTCTTTGAACAGCAACCGCATCCAAGGAACCGGCTGTCTCTATTGCCAGAGCCAATAGTCGCATTGCATCGTACCCTGAGGCGGCGATGCCATCAGGCGGACTTCCGAACAGTGCGGTGTAACCTCCCACAAATTCTTGGACGGCTTCATCCTCAGCTGCGACAGAAAAATTAGTGGGATAGTAGCTGCCATCCAGTACAGAGTTATTGTCTAGGATACTGAGGAACTGCTCGCGATCGTCCCAAGCACTGCCGCCAAGGAAGGGGTTCTTTATACCGAGCTGCCGGGCTTCATTGATTAACAGGGGTACCTCGGGCAGGAAGCTCGGGCAGAAGATAACGTCCGGTTCTGCGACAGCGATTTGTGTCAGCTGTGGCATAAACGTTGTATCCCCGACAGTATAGGTGTCCATGTAAAGGATTTGGCCGCCGGTGTCCTCAAAAGCGGTGCGGAATGCTTGAACGAGATCTTCGGAATAGACATCGTCCGCTTCGTAAATTATCGCTGCCGTTTTCGCGTTGAGTTCATCGGTGTCCATAGCGAATCTGGCCATCACTTCCCCTTGTAACGCGTTCGGCACTGTAATCAGGAAGACATATTCCCCAATTTTTGGTACGGTGGAGCTGCTGGACCCTGGGAGCATGAGCCTGCGTGCTTTTTGCGCAATCGGACCTACTACGACAGCATTGCTTGAGTAAACGGGCCCAAGCAGTGCAAAGACGTTCGCCTCTTCAATGAGTTCAGTTGCCGCGACGACACTGGATTCAGGGGTAGGAGGCATGGTTGCTACAGGTTGATTGTTTCGAGTGATAAACTCCACTTGCCGCCCAAGCACCCCGCCCTGGTTGTTAATCTGGTGTCGTGCGGTTTCGGCACCTTGGCTAAAGGTCGTGAAGACGTTTGAAGGCTGAATCACCCCGATTTTGAGCGTTGTTTCCATAGGGGCAGTTGTACCGTCAGGCTGAATCACCTGATTAATCCGTTCACACCCTGACAGGCATGCAATTAAAATTGAGAGAAAAAGGAGTTTAAGAGAATGCTGCTGTCGCAACGTTCCTAATACGTGATTTACAAACTGTCCAGAAGATATTGAGATTAGCCCAGTCGATCTAATTATAAGTTTCATTTTTTCCTTTCGTAATCAGAATGTCGCCCGGTTATCCGGGCGATTCATCTGTTTTATACAAAAAAACTTGAAAAATATTCGGTTTTATGATAGTTTTACAACAAGAGTTTTTAAGAAAAATAATAACATATATCGCGCGTGACTGGCAAGCGCAATTGTAAATCTGCACAGATTGGCACAGTTATTAAAATAGCCACGGTTGCTCTGGCGAGATAGGTGCGCGATGCCTCGCGCAAGGCGTGCCTTATCGCTTTAATCGACGGAAAAGGAGTTTTCCATGGAACTCGGTTTTTTCACAATGCCTTTGCATCCCCCCGGTAGCGATACCACGAAGACGTTAGACGATGATATGGAGCAGATGGTAACGTTAGACGGGTTGGGCTACAAAGAAGCCTATATTGGTGAACATTTCACTTTCACGTGGGAGAATATCCCGTCTCCGGATCTTTTCATCGCGAAGGCGGTTGCGATGACAGAGAACATCGTATTTGGTACTGGTATAACCTGCATGCCCATCCACAATCCGGCAGTTGTCGCACATCGCATCGCACAACTTGACCATCTTGCACATGGCCGTTTTCATTGGGGCGTTGGTTCAAGTTCTACACCGAGCGATGCTGAGATGTTTTTGGCAGATGGGGACAGGAGGCAGGCGACGCGGGAAGGAATTGATGCAGTTCTTAATATTTGGGACGACCCGGAGCCCGGCCACTATAAGACTAATTTCTGGGAATTTAAAATTCCGGAACCGAGGCCGGACATTGTGAGTATTCACATGAAACCGTATCAGAAACCGCATCCGCCCATTGCGTTGGCTGGTTCCTCTACTAGATCTGACACTCTCATCCTTGCTGGTGAGCGCGGCTGGATTCCGATGAGCATTAATCTCGCCCCTGTATCTGTCATCAAAACGCACTGGGATGCAGTCGAAGAGGGTGCTGCAAAAACCGGGCTCTCGCCCTGCCGTTCAACTTGGCGGATTGCACGTGAGGTATACGTGGCGGATACCAATGAGCAGGCACGAAAAGAGGCGATTCAAGGCACCCTCGGTCGCGATTTTAGGGAGTACTGGTTTAAACTGTTTGGATGGGAAAAGTTCAAGCCGGCTCCGGATATTCCTGATATAGAATCGTGCCTTGAACATCTATTGGATACTTTGTGGATTGTTGGGAGCCCTGAACATGTCGCGAACCGCCTCCGTGAACTTTATGATGAGGTTGGTGGATTTGGGGTGTTACTCGCTATGGGGCATGAATGGGAACCTAAGGAGCAGTGGTTGCGCTCAATGGAACTCCTGCAGAATGAAGTGATGCCACAATTGGGGGACTTGACTTAACGCCATCGTTGTGAGATGATGCGCTGGTTCAAAGCAACGCACTGCCGCGACTCTGCCGACATGCCAGAGAACCTTATGTGGTGCCAGGTACGAAAAAATGAATGCAACGTTAAGAGTAGGTGCTGCCGAAACCTCTATCACTACTATAAAGGACAGGCCTGTTGAAAGAGAACTGTTAGTCCATGTCGCGTCTCCTTAGAGTGTTCAGTCATCTGCTGTGCAATCCTGTTGAAAGAGAACTGTTAGTCCATGTCCCTGCCGAACTCAATCTGAGATACGGAAATCCGGCTCTGACACAAATAGGAGATAGGAATGAAAATTGGACTCATGGAGGGCACGATTCGCCGCCAAACGTTAGGCGAGACATTTGATGCTGTTGTGGAGCACGGTGTCCACCATTTACAATATCATGTGTCTGCATCTGCTCCACTCGCCGAAATTCGCAAAGAGTTGGACGTGCGGCAGATAACCATCTCTGCGCTTTCAGGCACGTATAATATGATCGATCCGGATGTCCAGAAACGTCGTGATGGATTGAGTATGTTGCGCGTGGTGGCAGCAGCGTGTGAACCGCTCGGAACATCCGTAATTACACTCTGCACAGGCAGCCGGGATTCGGACAGTATGTGGCGTGCCCATCCGGATAATAGTAGCGATTCTGCGTGGCGCGATCTGGTTGATTCGATGGAGCAGGCACTACAGGTTGCAGAAGCGTACGGTGTTACCCTCGCCTTGGAACCCGAGGTCGCGAATGTTATCGATTCAGCCCAAAAAGCCCGTCGTCTACTTGATGAGATGCAATCACCGTTGCTGAAAGTGGTGATGGATGGCGCGAACATCTTTCACAAAGGTGAACTGCCACGCATGCGTGAGATTCTCAACGAGGCATTTGACCTGCTCGGTTCCGATATAGCCCTTGCACACGCGAAAGACCTTGACAGGGACGGTGCGGCTGGGCACCTTGCTGCAGGAACCGGATTATTAGACTATGAACAGTATCTCGGTTTACTTAAGCAGATCGGCTATGATGGTGCTGTAGTTCTACACGGGTTGTCAGAAGCACAGGTGCCGTATTGTACCGAATTTTTGCGTCAAAAGATCGCTGCCATTTTGTAATCGTGATTTTTTTGGTGCCCTCAAACGTAGTGAGGATAGTGCGCCGTTTCAAAGCTTTTCAAAGCTTTTCAAACCTTGGGTGCGAATCCACAAAACGCTCCGGGTATATTGAAGGCAGCTTGAACTTAGATTCACAAAACGCTTCGGGTATATTGAAGGCAGCTTGAACTTAAATTGCAGATTTGTTATAATAGATGAAAGGAGGAACAGTTGATGAATCAGAGAAAACCTATTGAGGAACAGATCGATCTCCCGTTTGTTGAATCGCTCCGTATCAGTTTTCAGAGTTTAAAAATCCGATTCGGTCGTTCGATCATCACGACAGCTGGGATTACCTTAGGGATTGCGTTTCTCGTCTCGGTGTGGGCAAGCAACGAAATTGACTTAGCGCTTCAAGAGAGCGGCCGGCAAACCCAAATTAACACTTTTGAAGAGACAACCGAACAAGGGATTTCAACAAAAGATATCTGGCTAATTATCATGTCGCTCATCGTGTGTGTTGTGGGGATTGCCAATTCGATGCTGATGGCAGTGACAGAACGTTTCCGTGAGATCGGTACTATGAAATGTCTGGGTGCGTTGGACGGTTTTGTGGTGCGGCTGTTCTTGCTTGAATCTGGATTCCAAGGTTTTTCAGGTGCGCTCATCGGTGCGCTCATCGGCATTCTTGGTGCTGTGCTTTTGGGGCTTAAGAACTATGGACTGGATCTGTTTTTCTATTTCCCTTTGTTGCCTGCGCAGTCTGAGAACGGTCCAATGCAGCTGGGAGTGATAGTTATCATCCTATTGGGCTGTGTACTAGGTATGATTCTAGCCGTGATCGGTTCATCGTTTCCGGCGTGGCGTGCGGCGAAGCTTCCGCCGGCTGAAGCGATGCGTACGGAGGTGTAGGGGCGCTGGGCAATGACTTTTAAGAAGGAAAAACTATGGCTGATATTGTTGTGAAAACGGAGGATGTGGTCAAAGAGTATAGAATGGGTTCAAACGTCCTTCGTGCTTTAGACGGCATCAACATTGAAATTAATCGTGGCGAATACATTTCGTTGATGGGGCCGTCGGGTTCTGGAAAATCAACGCTCTTTAATATGATTGGTGCGTTGGACCGTCCGACAGAGGGGCAGGTTTACATTGATGGTCAAAACATGTCGCAGCTGTCGCAAAGGCAGATTGCAGCGTTTCGGTGTCACCGTGTTGGGTACATTTTTCAGAGTTACAACCTACTGCACGTTCGGAGTGCGCACGGAAATGTGACCCTGCCGATGATTTTTGCAGGTGTTTCGGAGCGCGCGCGAAATGAAAAAGCCGAGCGGCTGCTTGACATGGTAGGCTTGGGAGACAGAATTTATCACCTGCCAGACGAGCTCTCAGGCGGTCAACGTCAACGGGTAGCAATCGCGAGGGCGCTCGCGAATGACCCGAGTATCATACTTGCAGATGAGCCGACAGCAAACCTTGATACGATTACGGGCAGAGAGATTATCGATCTGATTAAGAAATTGAATAGAGAACAAGGGGTTACAGTCATCTCTGCAACGCACGACCTGAAGATGCTTGATGTTTCGGATCGGATTGTTGATATCCGCGACGGGCTCGTTGAGCGCATCAGGAATAGAGACGAGATTGAGATTGAGATTGGAGAAGTTGGCGGCGAGTAATCCCCGGCGGGGCTGATGGTGGTAGAGCTCGTCTCTGAACTTCAGATTTTCTGTCGGGTCGAGTGGGCTTCGTTCTTTTTAATTCGGTTGGCAGATTTAGGATGTGATTTCGGATAGCGGTATAGGGCGGTTTTCGCGAAGCGATTGCATCGCCGCGAAAGCCATCACGATAGGGGCACGGCCGTCATCTCCGTTAACCAAAGGTGGAGTATCCTCGCGAATGGCGGCAAAAAACGCTTGTAATTCTGCCAGAAATGCCGCCTTATAACGTTGCAGGAAAAAGTATGGTGGCAATGAAACGTGGGTGCCGTTGCATCCACTGAAGGTGACGTTATCTGTCAATGGATTATGGGCTGTAACCATGCCTTGTGAACCGAAAACCTCCACACGCTGATCGTAGCCGTAGACTGCCTGTCGGCTATTGTCAATGGTCCCGATAACGCCGTTCTGGAAACGTAAAGTGATAAGAGCGGTATCAATGTCGCCTACCTCACCGATTTTTGGGTTAACTCGTACGCCGCCCGTGGCGTAGATTTCAGTAACCTCATCGCCAATTAGGTAGCGTGCCATATCAAAATCGTGGATAGTCATATCTAAAAAAAGTCCGCCAGAAATTTTGACGTAATCGATGGGCGGTGGTGCGGCGTCTCGGCTGGTAATTCGCAAGAGATGGGGTTCGCCGAGCTGCCCCGAAGCAACCGTCTCGCGTACCTGAAGAAAATTCGGATCAAATCTGCGATTGAAGCCAACCTGAAATTTAACACCTGCCTTGGCCACGATGGATAGGGTTTCATCAATGCGCCGTAAATCCAGGTCGATCGGTTTCTCACAAAAGATGTGTTTCTGTGCAGCGGCGGCTTCCTGGCAGATACGTGCGTGCGTATCGGTTGAAGAACAGATAAGCACAGCATCAATATCCTGTTCTGCTAACACCGCAGCGGAGTCGGTTGTCACTATCGGGACATTACGCTGTTTTGCGAGTGTTTCTGCGTCAGCTCGGTTTAAGCTGCAAATCGCGACTAGTTCGGCTTCCGGTATATTCTGAGCGATATGCTCGATGTGAAGTTTACCGATGCGCCCTGCACCAATGACCCCGACGCGGATTTTATCGGTTTTATTCATCGGAGATTTCTCCTAGTTCACGGGTAATACGTCGGTTTCCCTGTTTTGAATGCGTTGTTAGGCGGGCCTGCTTCACGGTTCTTTTCTAAAAGTGCTTTTCGTATACAGGCACCCATTAACGCTTTATGCTTTGATAATGACTGTGTAAATCTCGTCTGAGCCCTTCGATGTTATGAATCTAAACATCGGATGAAAAACAGGCATCATTAAAACCGATAAGTTACGCTAGAGAATTGAATGGATGTACTTCAAATTCCGCTCCGCGCTCTGCCTTGGACTGCCCATTCCGGGCAAAACATCTTGCTCTACGACGATCCATCCATCGTAGTTCTGATTTTTCAAAGCTGCGATGAGTTCTGGAAAATCGATGTCGCCTTGCCCGAGTTCGCAAAAGACCCCTTTTCCGACTGACTTAAAGTAATCCCACTCGTTTGCACGTGAACGTGCGGCAATATCAGGCTGACAGTCCTTAAAATGAACGTGCCAGACGCGTTGTGCGTAGCGTTCGAAAGCCTGGGTAGGTTCTCCTCCGCCAAATCGGTAGTGCCCGGTATCGAAGCACAAACCGATAAGCTCTGGGTCGGTAAGTTTCATCAGCATGTCGACTTCGGCAGGTGCTTCGACGTACCCGGCGCAGTGCGGATGGAAGACGGTGCGGAGTCCGGTTTCCGTTCGGACGGCTTTTGCAATACGATGCACGCCGGCTACAAAGGTGTGCCATTGGTGGTTAGCTAAGCTATGTTCAGCAGTGATGCGTCCGGCATATCGGGTTCGGATATCGGAAGTGCCGTTGTCATCTGAGAGTACAATGAAGGGTGTATCTCCTGCGACTTCGGCTAACAAACGTGCATGACGCAATGCGTCTGCTTCACCGGGGGCGTGGGCTTCAGCCTGGGCGAGGGCAACCGGTATGAAACTGCCGAGCAACGTCAAGCGGTGCGTCTGAAGTGCCTTACGGAGTTGCGAGGCGTCGGTAGGCATAAACCCCCAATCGCCCAATTCAGTGCCGAGATAGCCTATTGCCTGCATTTCGTCCAACACCTGCGTGTAATCAAGGGTTTGACCGGCTAATTCAAATTCAAGTATTCCCCAGGAGCAGGGAGCGTTTGCGATTTTCATTATGCTATGGGTTCTCTGTTATGACTTTTTTTAAATCCTCAATGAAATGCTCAAACAACTTGACTTTGTCGCTTTCCTCGAGTTCTGCTGCCGTTAGCACATAGGTGCCATCAAGCTCTGTTTCCACAATGGCTCGTTCTTTCCTTGCAGGATTCAGCTTTGTCAAGTCGTTGTCCGTATCAGGTGTAAACAGATAAACCTTGATATGTGCTGTGCGTTTTCCTTCTAGGAGTTTAGACTTCCAATAGCCTGTTTGGGCAATACGTTCTCTCAAAGAGGTTTTACTTGAAATAATAGCAATGACTTGTGAATTTTCCGGTTTGTAAATAACAATATCAGCATCAGGTAAATATAACCCAAATTCCTTGTAATCAATTGTCACGTTTTGCTTAACAGCATGTAATTCTGGCGATAGCATGCGACGATCTAATGTGCTGCCGTTAATCAACTTAAGTCCAAGTGCTTCGATTGAATCAGTGATAATATATTGGAGGAGTTTTTCAAAATTCTTTCCCTTAAAAGAACGCCAACTTTGCCCCTTATCTTTTTCTGGTTTGTGTGCATCAAGATAAGCGGCATGCAACACCTGAGCCTTTTTCAAGAGTTCTTGAACATATTTGTAAGTTTCTTCTCCTTTTTCGTCTTTCATTTTATTATATAGATTTTTCAAATCTTCGAAATTTCGCACAGTTGCTCATTCCTTTAATCCGATAAGAATGTGTCCATCGATTACACTTCTGTGGTAGACAAGACCTTGTGTGAAACGATGTTCGGCTTGAACTGCCTATGCAATGCGGTGTATGCGCTATTCAAAGTAGTTCAAGGACTAGTTTGCTTAGATCAGTTGTTTGAAATCTTCAATAAAATGCTCAAAAAGTTTGACGTTGTTGCTCTCTTCAAGCTCGGCTTCCGTTAGTACATAGGTGCCATCAAGGTCAATCTCTACAATAGCTCTTCCCTTTTTAGGGAGATATGTGCTTGTCAAGGTACCATCTTCGTCCGGCGTGATAAAATAGACCTTGATGTGTTTCGTAGCCTCACTTTCGAGGAGTTTGAGTTTCCAATAGCCAGTCTGTGCAATTCGCTCGCGCAACGTAACTTTGCTTGAGATGAGAGCGATTACTTTCCGATTCTTAGGGTTGTAAACTATAATGTCTACATCAGGTAGATGCAACCCAAATTCTCCGTAATCAATTGCTAAATTCCGCTTAACTTGGCTCAGCTCTAGGGATAGATTTTTACTCCGTTCTAATTTATTGCCATTGATCACCTTCATCCCGAGTTCTTCTATTGATTCTGTGATAATATGTTGGATGAGTTTCTCAAAATTCTTTCCCTTGAAAGCGCGCCAACTCTGTTCATGGTCTCCGCCTGGTTTATCTTTCAAAAAATCCTGTTTATGAAGTTTTTTCGCGTCCTTCAAAAGTTGAGAAACGGATCTGTATGCTTCCGGTCCTTCTACTAATCGTGTCTCCCTGTACATATCTTTCAAATCTTCAAATTTCATGATTATCTTATCTATTTCTTTAACCCGATTACGATATATTCAGTTGGATATGCTTCGGAATCGGCTTTATTCTTGCTAGCAAATCGCCCTGTTTTTTCGTCTCTTTTCTGAGGGAGAATCTTCAGCGGAATTTCGCGTTTTATGAGTCGGTCTAGTTTGAAACCTGAGCATTGTAAGGACTCAGCAAAGGCTTCAGCGTTGAGTATATCAACGCCTCTTAGCTTTGTATTGCCGATGACGTAACAACATCTACCGCCTGGTTTCAGAATTCTAAAACTTTCGTCAAAGACCTCTTGCATATCAATAAAGAAAGCTTCAATTTCCTTCGCCTTTTTTTTGCTTTTAGGTGCCATTTCATCAACTATCCCGGAGGCAATTTGACTCAATAAGGGCTTGTTCTCGTACTGTTTGTAGGATGTCCCAATGAATTCCTTCTTGTATCTTTTTAGATCGTCCGCCAAATTAAGCCAGAGGGTTGAGAGTTGATGAAGATCTGCATATTCATAGCTTGTCACATAGGGGCTAGAACTGACAATTAGATCTATACCGTTATCTGGAACTGCTTGTGCTTTGGCTGAGCCTATCTGGATGTTTAAGTAATCATTGGGGTTTTCTCTAACCTGAGATGGCACAACTTCATAAAATTGTGCATTTCCTTTTAGCATTTTCAAAAGGTGCCTTTTGATAGCATCATAGGGAGACGTAGGCCGCTTTTTCAAATCACGTGTAGGTTTTGTACTACCTTGGCTCCAAATTGAACAAATTTTGAGAATATGGCTAAATGCAACGAGAAGAAACGATTGAACGGCTTGATCCGTTTCAGTCAGAATTAAAGTGAGAATTTGTCCGATTTCGTCACGCGTTTTTTCATGAAACCAATAGTCAATACGTTCTAAGTGTTTCTCTGGAATTTGGGGGGCTATCTGACTGTTGGGGAAAAAGTTATGTTCTTCTCTGAGTTGGCAAATTTTGGCTAGAAATTGCTTCACTTTTTTTTCGAGGTAGTCAGGTCGAATGGCAGTTGCTTTCGCTTTAGCAACCAAATAAGCGATTTTATTAATGTCTGTGCCGCTCACGCGAAGTCCCTTGGATATAGCGGTGACGACGGTCGTTCCACATCCCATAAACGGGTCGTTTACATGAGCAGCTCCATTAGTTATGTAGGTATCAATCAGACGTTCAACAAGCTGAGGAATAAACTTGGCGGGGTAGCGGTGATACCCGTGGGTCCATTTTCCTGTGTCCGATGGCTTGAATTCGTTAAAAGACCAGGTTTTATCGACGGGTGTCTGATCGAACCATTCAAAGATTTCATTTGGCGACATGGATTGAGATATATCCTCTCTCGTTGTAAATAAAATTAGTATATCGTACAATTTAGCAGATATCAACGAAAAAAGATAGTAAATTAAAAATAGGCGCGCGAGGTGCCCCAGGGTATCCGTGATTCTGAAGAGAGGGAAACCGTGAAATCAATTCACCTGATGTACACGGCACTCCTGCCCACGTGCCACTTCTTCTCGGAGAATTTTGATGCTTTCAGGAGTGTTGTAACGTCGTTGTAGCACTTTTATGATCTCATCTTCTAGATAGTCATACGTCCAACGAATCCGCTTTGTTATCAGATACCCTAAATCCGGATAATCCAGGGATGAACGGAAGTTCAGTACATCGTTGATTACTATGGTTAGAATTGTCTTAACAGGTTCAAATTGAGAACCTGACATATACTCGTGAACCATGGTCCAACCACAGCAAGGAATGATTTTAGATTCATCGCAAATATCCTGTGCCTCTTTGTCCGTCTGAAATCTGTCTGCATCGTTGACAAGAATCTGCTTCGGTATAGTGTTAACGATAGCGATAGCTAGTTGCTGTAGCGTCATATCGCTAGTGATGTTCAACTTAATAGTCATGTGTTTACTCCTTTATATTTGTTAATAATTAAATTATACCCTAAAAATTAGTGAGAAGCAAATTAATTTTTATCTTTTCGCCTGAGAATGGCAAGTAAATTATGGTAAAATCCAAAGAGATGTAGGCAATATCGGGATGAGATGCTCGCTCCGACGGGTGGGTTTACTGATGTTTTTACCGTTGAACATTCGTAACAATATTTTAACCGTTGCGTTTTGCCTCTGTTTTGCGTTTAAGATGCAAAACGTGCACGTCTCCCTTTTGAGACGGTGGTTGGGTTGGCGTGCTTTTTTAGTTATGGATTTTTGCGTTTGCAGGCAATTTGAACCACCTCAATTCTCGGAGTCGGGGCGGTCTATATGGCCGTTTACATGATATGTCTCGTAAACGTCAAAAACGGCTTTGCAAAAGGCTATCATCTTCTGGTCTGAGTGTTCTAAGGCAGTTTCGTACATTTTGATAAAATACCTTTTACCGGCTTCAGTCTGTGAGTAATTGCGTTTGAGTAGATTGTGTTCGTAACAGAGTGTCTGGCCGTTGGCAATGGTATTTGTGCCGCCCTTATCTTTGGGCTTAACATGGTCAGCGGCAAGCGTAACGCCATCTTCACGGCTGCGTCCACAGACAACACACCGATGGCCATCACGTTCAAAAATAGCCGCTCTCGTCTGAGCCGAAAATTCGAACAATTCAACTTCGTGTTCATGGTGTGGGTCATATTTATAGATACCCTTGTCTACTTTGATGAGTTTTCCTTCTTGATGTAGTTTCCTAATGGTTCGCCATGGGTCTCTGGGTACTCTCCCATGTGCTGCTTGATATTGTTCTGTTACCCAATCTACGACTGGATCGTGTGGCAATTCTTGGTTTGGGTGGTTCATAAAGTACTCCATAACAAGTTCACGAATCGTCTGTGCCATGTCTCTCCTCGGTATTTTCAAAGAGTTGCAATTGATTTGTAGCGTGCTGGATGCGTTCTTTTGCGAGTTTGCAGTAGCCTTCGTCCACCTCGATTCCAATGCTTTGCCGGTTGTTTAAACGTGCGGCAATTAAGGTGGTGCCGCTCCCCATAAACGGGTCGAGGACGGTGTCCTGAACGTAACTAAAGAGTTTGATACAGCGCTGTGGGAGTTCGATAGGAAAAGGCGCGGGGTGCCCAATCCGCTTCTTGCTTTCACCGGGGAAGGTCCAGAGCCCATTTGTCCACTCCATAAACTCTTGTTTATTCATATCGGATTTGCCGCTCCCGCTTGTTTTCTTCCATTGTTGCTTATAGAGGACGACAATCAATTCAACCGGGGCGATGACGTAGGGTGCAGATGCCTTTAACCAAGAGCCCCAGGCGGTTCTTCTAGAGATGTTGCCTTCGTTCCAAACGATGGTGGCGTGGTATTGAAACCCGACAGTGGTTGCTAGCTTTGTCAGATCTGCGCCGACGTGTTGCTGTCCGCCCTTGTTTTTGTCCAAGGGGATATTGAGACAGAAACGCCCATCGGGCTTTAGCCACTGTAGAGAGCGAGCGAACCACGCTTCCGAAAAGGCGAGATAATCGGCATAAGAGAGTGCATCGTCATTTGAATCGTATTTAATGTCTACATTATAGGGTGGCGAAGTGACGATGAGATCTATACTCTCTTTCTCAATGGCGTGCGTTGTCAATACATTATCATTGATAATCTCAAAGGGTTTGTTAGTAGAAAACACGTTTTTCTCCTATATACGGGGGAGCAGCGGGTATATTCTTCGTTCTTGTAAATTATTTCTCCCGATACAACTGATTGGTAGTCGAGATAAAGAAGAGGCATTTAACTATTATCTCCTATAGATTGGCGTTGTGCGTGTGAACTCTCCTATAGTAATATTCGTAACCTATCCTCTGCGGTTTTGCAATATTCAGGTGAAATATCTATCCGCAAGTAGTGACGTTGATGTTTGAACTCGGAAAGTCAGGTTGTTCCGGCACCAACAAAAGCATCTAGGATGACATCCCGATTGATATCGGCATCCTTGGGCTCTCCGGATTTTTTCAAAGAACCTTTGCAAAAGATGTCTAAAAACTCCCATGTATATTTCAGATAAGGACCGGATGGACTTTTCCAACTCCGCCAAGTCGTGTACTTGTAATGGTGTAAGGGTTGCCTGAAGTTTTAGAGAACCTATTGTGTGAACAAATTCATGGGCTTTATAGGAAAAGCAAGATTTTTCTATGCCCACCGTTCGACAACGACTTTTTTCTGTGTGAAAAAGTCAACGGCATCGGAGCTCTGTCCGTGCAGGTCACCGAAGAAGCTATTTTTCCAACCACTGAAAGGGAAGAACGCCATCGGTGCGGCAACCCCGATGTTAACGCCGATGTTTCCGAGCTCGGCTTCATAGCGGAATTTGCGTGCGGCGGCCCCGCTGTTTGTAAAGATGCATGCCATATTGCCGTAACGTCCGCGGTTGATTAACGTGATAGCGTCGTCAATTGTCTCGACGTGTATGAGCCCGAGGACGGGTCCGAAAATCTCTGTCTGTGCGATGTCGCCGTCAGGGTTGAGTTGGTTGAGTAGCGTTGGCCGTATGAAATTACCGTTTTCGCTGCCGGGGATGCTTGGATGTCTGCCGTCGACGAGAATTTGCGCGCCTTCGTCAGCGCCTGCTTGAATGAGTGTTTCAATGCGTGTTTTACTTTCTGGGGTGATAACGGGCCCCATTTGCACGTTTTCATCCAAACCGTTTCCAACGATGCGGTTTGTGGCAGTTTCGGCGATGGCTTCAGTGAACCAGTTCTGTGCACTTCCGACGGTGAGTGCGATAGATGCGGCGAGGCAGCGCTGTCCTGCACATCCGAAAGCGCTTTCGGCGGTTGCATTTGCGGTAAACTGTGGTTCCGCATCTGGTAGTATAATGAGTGGGTTTTTCGCGCCGCCTTGGCACTGTACCCGTTTGCCGTTTGCGGCGGCTTTTGCATAGATATTTCTGGCTGTGGCTGTGGCACCGACAAAGCTGATGGCACGGATCTCCGGATGCGTTAAGAGGGCATCGACGGTGTCTTTACCGCCGTTGACGAGGTTAACAACGCCTTTGGGGAGCTCGGTCTGTTCAAGCAGTTGAAACACCTTCTGCATGGTGAGCGGTACCTTCTCGGAAGGTTTAACGATGACGGTGTTCCCGCATGCGATGGCATAAGGGAGGAACCAGAACGGAATCATGCCGGGGAAATTGAAGGGTGCGATGACAGCACAGACGCCGACGGGTTGACGGATCATGAATTCGTCGATGCCAGTAGCGATGTCCTCAAGGTTTGTGCCTTGCATAAGGGTCGGTATGCCGCAGGCGACTTCGACATTTTCAATTGCCCGTCGCATTTCACCTTTTGCTTCGTCAAGTGTTTTTCCGCATTCCAGTGTGATGGTTTCTGCGATGTCGGTTAGGTTCTGCTCGAGTAGGTTTTTCAACTGGAACAGGTACTGGATTCGCTGAGTAGGTGGTGTTCTCCGCCAGTGATTGAGAGCACTGGCGGCTGACGTGGCTGCGTGATGTACTTCTTCAGCAGGCGAGAGTGGTACCTTTGTAAGCAGATCTCCGGTGGCTGGGTTCGTGACGTTGAGTTGTTCTGCGGTTGCTGATGTTTGCCAAACGTTGTCAATGTAATTGGGGAGTGGGGTTTGGAAGTTCATTTTTTGTATATCTCCGTACCGTCAACGCTTATGTCGTGGGTACTCGTGTGTTGGCAGGATAGGATAAGATTACCTTTTACCTGCCATCTATAGATCGGGGGTTATCTATGCTATGATTCATATCATTGAGCGGTTGTGCTGTTCCTGCTGGATTTAGATGAGAAGAGCTCAAGTACTTTCAATTGCTTCATAGCAGCGACAACTTGTGGGTCTTGCTCGAGTTCGTCCTGTGTATTTTCAGTGATTTGGGCAATAGCATATTTCATGCCGGCTTCGCTGAGAATAATCTGTTCTTCGGTGAGTTCATCGACTAAACGTTGGTATGTACGCAGGAGTTTGGATGCTTGCCGGTCGTCTCTTGGTGCGTTTTCTACGGTTTCCAATTGTGCCAACACATCGTCGCCGTTTTCAGCAATAAAGGTTTTGATTTTTTCGTGTTCTCGGAGTTTCAACTGCATCTGCTGCTCTGACCGGCTAAACCCGTCGGATTCGATGTCTGGGGTGATTCCGATTTTGTCGATATTGGTGCCGTTCGGGGTATAGTAGTTGGCAACAGTTAATTTGATTGCGGCTTTTGAATTGCTGAGTTGCCAGATGCGTTGTACGGAAGCTTTTCCGAATGTTTTCTGGCCCATGACGAGTCCTCGCCCATGGTCTTTGATGGCGCCGGCGACGATTTCAGAGGCACTGGCACTTCCACTGTTGACGAGTACAATTAGTGGAAATTTGTCTCTTGCGATGCCCTTTGCGTTAAAATCCTGTTTCTGTTTTCCCTGGCTGTAAACGACGAGTTGCCCGGGTTCGAGAAAGTCGCTGGCGATATCGATCGCAGCCGTGAGGAGTCCGCCTGGGTTGAAGCGGAGGTCGAGAATGACACCACGCGTCTGTTGTGCTTGGAATTCGAGCAGCGCTGCATCTACGTCAGAGGCGGTTGTCTGAATAAATTGATTGATTTTGAGATAGCCGATGTTGTTGCCGATAATGGCTTTTTCGACGCTGGGGATGCGAATTACATCGCGCGTAATTGTGAGTTCAATGGGCTGGCTCTCCTTTGCGCGAATGATGGTAATGGAGACGGCGGTGCCGGGTTCGCCTCGCAGCTGCCCGACTGCGTCGTCCAAGCTCATGACGGCTGTGGATTCGCCTTCAATCTGGCTGATGATGTCCCCACTTTGCATTCCGGCAGCGGCAGCAGGGGAGCCCTTGAAAGGCGTAATTACAGTCAGCATGTCTTCCCGGATGCCGATGGTCATGCCAAGTCCGGCGTAATTGCCACGGTTTTTGGTACTGAGCTCAAGATAGTCTGGTATAAATTGGCTGTACGGGTCCAAAGTGCGGAGCATCCCGGTGATTGCGCCCTCTATGAGTTCCTTTGTCTCCGGTGCCTCCAGATGCTGCTGTTTAATGTAAGCCAAGATTTCTGAAAACTGTGCTAGGTTCTCTAACAGTTCGGCATCTGCCGGGTCTTCGGTTTCTTCGGTGTTCGCATTAAGTGTGAGAGAAGCGATGATGAGAATTGTTAAAACGAGACAGACAAGATGTTTGATGTCATAAAGTCTCTTCAGGCGATGAAAATAGGTTTTGTTCATTTTTGTTTGACTCCTTGGAGCGTCAGGAAAAGTGTGAGATTTTTCATGACCTCCTCAATAGACGAGAAAATTGGAGAGTTGGCGTACGAAAAGCGATGAAGGCGGCAGCTGCGCCGTAGAGCCAGTCGATGTGGCTCATGCGATGACGCATCAACTCCCATACGGATTGTCCGTTAAAGACAGTTTTGGCGATAGGTGCGGCTTGCTCTGCAGACATGTGATGTTCTTGTATGAGTTGTTGTGTAATCTGTGCCACGGCATTCCATTGCACGTCCAGATATTTTCCGATGAAGATACCGATAATGGCGAAGAGAGCGCTGGCGACAGTCACGATGTTCCATGCCGTTTTAGGATGGTTGTGGAGACTGAAGCGACTCGTGAGGCGTATCCCTATCCCGGTGAGTACACCGATGCCGATGGCGATGAATTCTGCAGTGTTCCCTGTCCACTGTATATATTTTGCCCAGAGGATTCCCCCGGTGGCTGCGCCCAGGAGCCCGCCAAGCGGTACGGTGAGAATGTTCATATTTTTGTCGTTCCGTTGCGTCCCTGCCAATGTGCGTGTGACATTTGCGTGGAGCAGTCAGATGTCTTGTGAAAACAGAGAGGCTTGCTCGCCTTGTTGGGCGGGTTCCTATCCGTCCAGATTTGGCTTGTGCCGGTGATGTTCAGTATTTTGCTCAAACGTATATGCAACGCGCAGGAGTTTTTCCTCTGCGAAGGGTGCGGCGAGGAGCTGCAAGCCGACGGGGAGTCCGCTATGGACAAAACCACAAGGTACTGAAATACCGGGTAACCCTGCATGGCTTGCAGGTGTCGTCATTACGTCGGAGAGGTACATCTGCAGCGGGTCTGCGGTGCGTTCACCGATTTTGAATGCCGGTGTGGGCGATGTAGGCGTTGCGATAAGATCGACCTTCGCCCAGGCGGCATCAAAATCGGATTTGATCAAGGTTCGTACTTTCTGTGCTTTTCGGTAGTATGCATCTTGGTAGCCGGCACTCAGTGCAAAGGTGCCGAGCATGATGCGCCGTTTAACCTCTTGCCCGAATCCCTGGCTCCGTGTTTTTTTGTACATAGTGAGCAGATCTGTTGGGTGTTCGGAACGGTAACCGTAGCGGACACCATCGTATCTCGCGAGGTTGGCGCTGGCTTCCGCTGGGGCGATAATGTAGTAGGTAGCGATGGCGTATTCAGTATGGGGCAGCGAGATATCTACAATAGTAGCCCCGAGGTTCTCCAAGGTAGCGATAGCCTCATGCACCGTGTCTGCGACGGCTGGTTCTAAGCCGTGGGTAAAATACTCCTTTGGTATACCGATTTTCAAACCGTTTACATCGTTGATGAGGCTCTGCGTAAAATCTGGTACTGGGAGTTCTACGGAGGTCGAGTCCATCTCGTCGTGCCCACAGATGGCATTGAGAAGGAGCGCGCAATCCGTTACATCTTTAGAAAATGGGCCGATTTGGTCTAGTGATGAGGCGAATGCGATCAAGCCGTAGCGGGAGACACGGCCGTAGGTGGGTTTCATGCCGACAACGCCGCACAGTGCTGCGGGCTGTCGGATGGACCCGCCGGTATCTGAGCCGAGGGAACAGATGGCTGTATCAGCAGATACAACGGCTGCTGAGCCGCCGCTGGACCCGCCGGGGATGGTGTCTAGGTCCCAGGGGTTGTGCGTGAGTTGGAAGGCGGAATTTTCGGTAGAGGAGCCCATGGCGAATTCGTCCATGTTGGTTTTTCCGAGCATTACAATGCGCTGCTCGTGAAGTTTCTGCATCACGGTTGCATCGTAAGGCGGCACAAAATTGCTGAGTATTTTAGAGGCACAAGTTGTGCGCACCCCTTTGGTGCATATTATATCTTTAATGGCAATAGGTATGCCTGCTAAGGGTGGCATGTCGTCGCCGCGTTGGAAGCCTTCATCCGCTGCGTTTGCTTGTTCTAGTGCGCTCTGTTTAGTGAGCGTCAAGTAGCCTTTAACGTGCGGCTCCACTGCCTCTATGCGAGCATAGAGAGCTTCTGTTAACGCGACGGCGGTAATTTCGCGTGCTTTGAGTTTTTCGTGTAGTGTGTGTGCTGTTAATTCGTAAAGGGACATTCAGTTGTGCTCCTTACGCGGTTTCAATTACTCTGGGGACTCCGAAATATCCAGTTTCTGCTTCAGGTGCATTAGCGAGTACCTCTTCGCGCGGATAGGAGGGTTTAACGATATCCGGCTTGGTGACATTTTGGAGTGGGTGGATGTGCGATGTGGGTGGTACGTCATCCGTCTCCAATTCATTCAACTTTCCGATATAGTCCAAGATTCTGGCAAGCTGCTCGGTGAAGTGTTGCGTCTCTTCGTTGTTAAATTCGAGACGTGCTAAGTTTGCGACGTGAAGTACGTCTTCGGTGTTAATCGTTGCCATGATTTTTGTTGTCTCCTAACGGGCCTGGTAAGGCTTTTTGTATCTCTCCGTACCATCATCACTTATGTCGCGATGTCTTGTGTGTAAATCTCGTCAGAGCCTTCTTAGGTTATGATTCCTCAAAAACTTTTCGCGCAATCTCTTCAATCTCGAATGGACTAAACAGATACGTCCTACCGGCCCTTGTTGCTTGTGAGTTTCGACTTTTTTAGACGGGTTGCAGGGAGGTATATGCTGCTGCAAATTCCTTCATCAAGCCTGTGCGCTGAAACCGTACTCTCACGAATGCATTCTTTCCGTAGCCACTGATTTTTGTTATTTTCCCTCTTCCAAATTTCGGGTGATGTACAATCTGGTTTACTTGGTAACTAAGTTCCGCTTCTTCTACCCCATATTGTCCTTCCGTTTCGCGGAATGGAGAGCGGTACCGGTCGACATGCTTGATGAGGTTATCAGGTATTTCGGAAATGAAGCGGGATGGCACCCGATATTCGTTTTGCCCATACGTCCGCCGCGAGGAGGCATGTAGGAGGTAGAGTTGCTCCATTGCACGCGTGATACCGACGTAACAGAGTCTCCGTTCTTCCTCTATTGCCGCTTCTGTTGCCTCATCAGTGGAGCGTTTATGCGGGAGAAAGCCCTCCTCCATCCCGACGATGAAAACAAATGGGAATTCTAAGCCTTTCGCGCTGTGCAGTGTCATAAGCGGTACCATATCGGTATTCTTGTCTGTCTTCATAGTATCTATATCCGCGCTGAGTGCGACGTTCTCCAGATAATCCGAGAGGCTTGGTTCTGTGATGCCGCTTTCATATTCTGCGATGGCGTTCATGAGCTCCTCAATATTCTCGACGCGGTTCTGTGCTTCTATGCTGTGCTGCTCCTCGAGCCGTTTGAGGTAACCGGTTCTTTTCAAGACGTGTTGGAGTGCATCGGAGGGCAGGTCTGCGGCATCAAAGTCGTCAAAGATTTTGGCGAAACGGTGGACCTTTGCTTGGATGCTGCGATTAATTTGGGGGTTTTCCGCGACGCGTTGGATTGCCTCAAAGAGAGACATGCCGCGGTCTGCGGCAAAATCGACAAGCCTTTGGAGCGTTGTGGCACCGATGCCTCGCGCTGGAACGTTAAGAATACGCCGGACGCTCATTGAATCGTCGCGGTTGCACAAGACGCGGAGGTAGGCGAGCAGGTCTCTGATTTCCATTCTATCATAGAATCCAACGCCTCCGATAATCTGATAAGGTATGTTGGCAGTTCGGAGTGCTTCTTCAAAGTTTCGGGATTGTGCGTTCGTGCGGTAAAAGATGGCGAAATCTGAGTAATCGATGCCGTCAGCGTGCCAATCCTCAATTTGCGTTATAACGTAACCTGCCTCGTCATTTTCATCCATCGCCTCGTAGCATGTGAGTAGCGCGCCGGTTTCGTTTTTCGTCCACAACTTTTTATGACGGCGGTGGACATTGTTGTGAATGACGCACCACGCTGCATCCAGAATATTTTGGGTCGAACGGTAGTTCTGCTCCAACCGAAGCACGCGTGCGTGTGGATACGTCCGCTCAAAATCGAGGATATTCTTGATGTCTGCGCCTCGAAACGCGTAAATAGACTGATCATCATCGCCAACGACACAAAGATTCTGCTTTGTGCCTGTTAACAAGCGTATCAGTTCATATTGGCAGGTATTGGTATCCTGATACTCGTCAACGAGAATATATTCGAACTGGTTCTGATAGTGTTTGAGAACGCCTTGGTTTGTCTCAAAAAGTTCTAACGTCAAAAGTAGCAGATCATCGAAGTCGACGGCGTTGTTTTGACGTAGGGTGTCCTGATACCTCGGGTAGATTTGAGCAACGACGTGCTCAAAGTAGCCATCTGCCCGGTCTGCGAATGTAGAGGGGTTGACGAACTCGTTTTTGGCGCGGCTGATATGGCTGAGAATTGCCCGTGGATTATACTGCTTGTCATTGAAGCCGAGTTGCCGGAGGATATCTTTCACAAGGGTGGCTTGTTCGCCGGAATCAAAGATGGTGAAGTTCCGGTCAAGGTATTTTGTATTATCATTCGAAGTTGGTTCTTTTGTTGTATCTGCGGGCTTCGTCATCTCGTCAGCGAAATCTTCACGGCTGCCTAACTTCTCAATATCTCGTCGGAGGATGCGAGCACAAGTGGTGTGGAAGGTGGCTACCCAGAGGTTACGGCTGGCACCTTCTTCTACAAGTGCATCCAACCGTTCCTTCATTTCATTCGCTGCCTTGTTGGTAAATGTTACGGCGAGAATGCGGAACGGGGAAACGCCACACTGCTTGAGCAGGTAAGCGACACGGTGGGTGATAACCCGTGTTTTGCCGCTCCCTGCGCCTGCGAGAATAAGAAGCGGCCCCTCGGTATGGAGCACAGCTTCGCGTTGTACATCGTTTAAGGATTTTAATTGGGTATCGGTCAATGTTTATCCCTTATCGCATAGTATTTGTGGGAAATGCGCCGTCGCTTTTTTATGTAAGTTTTTAATCGGCGCTTGAAATGCCCCAACTTTATTCTGTAAAGTATATACGATTTGGATTAATTTTGCAAGCGGAAATTTCGAGCGGTATTTCGTTTAAGGAAATGTGATAGTCATGTTCTGTGCTGAAGGGTGAATCAAGTGATAAGTAAGGTGGTAAAACTGCGGCTGTTGCTGCGTTTGTTTCGCATTTGTACTGCCCTTCAGGATAACGCTCCTTAGTTAAGGTATTGCTTCAAAAACCGCCCGGTATGCGATTCGGGTGCTGCTGCGATTTCTTCGGGTGTGCCTTGGGCTAACACTTGTCCCCCTTTATGCCCACCCTCTGGGCCGAGGTCTATGACATAATCGGCGGTCTTTATGACATCCAGATGGTGTTCAATGACGATGACAGTATGTCCGGTATCAACGAGCCGGTTCAGGCTGTCCAATAGTTTCTGAACGTCGGCGAGGTGGAGCCCCGTGGTCGGTTCATCCAAGATGTAGAGATTATGCTTACCGCGCTTGATTTTCCCCAATTCGCATGCGAGTTTAACGCGCTGTGCCTCACCACCCGAAAGAATGGGGGCTGGGTGTCCGATCTGGAGGTAACCCATGCCGAGTTGGTTAAGCACACTTAATTTGTGGTGAATGAGGCGCTGGTCTGCAAAGAATTCTACGCCGTCTTCAATAGACATCTCCAAAATCTCGGAGATGTTTTTGCCGTTATATGTCACCTCGAGTGTATCTTGATTATAGCGGGCACCTTTACAAGTGGGGCAAGTCACCTCGACATCAGGCATAAAGTGTAGTTTAGTAGTGATGGTGCCTTCGCCGTGGCATTCTTCGCACCGTCCGCCTTTGACGTTAAAACTAAACCTGCCCATGGCGTAACCCCGTGCTTGTGCTTGGGGTGTATTTGCAAACAGTTTTCGGATATTATCATAAAAACCGATGTAGGTTGCGGGATTAGAACGTGGGGAACGTCCGATGGGAGACTGGTCGATGTTAATAACGTCGCTCACGTGCTCGTGGCCTTTAAGTGCCTCATGTGCGCCGGAGAGGATGCGGCTATCATGATAGATGGAATAAAGTTTTTTGTAGAGAATTTCGTTCACAAGTGTGCTTTTGCCGGAGCCGGATGCGCCTGTGACACAGATAAACGCCCCCAAGGGGATGTCAATATCAATATTGCGCAGGTTGTTTTCTCTTGCTCCGGTGACGCTCAGGCATTTGCCGTTGAGAATGCGGCGTTGTATGGGAAGCGGAATCTGCTCTTTTCCGCTCATGTAGAGTCCTGTCAAAGAGACTGTGCTTTTGAGAATGGTTTCGAGAGGTCCCTGTGCGACGATGTGTCCGCCGTGGACACCTGGGCCTGGTCCGAGCTCGATGATGTGATCTGCGGCACGAATGGTGCTCTCATCATGTTCAACGACGATAACAGTGTTTCCGATGTCGCGCAGCTTGTGCAAGGTTTCGATCATTTTGACGTTATCTTTAGGGTGTAAACCGATGCTGGGTTCATCAAGTACATAGAGCATTCCCATTAACCCTGAACCTATCTGTGTGGAGAGTCGGATGCGCTGGGATTCTCCGCCGGAGAGCGTTGCGGAACGTCGATTGAGGTTCAGATAGTCCAGTCCAATGCCGAGCAGTAGGTTAATCCGTTCGACGAGTTCCTTGATGACGCGCTGCCCTGCCTCGCGTTGCTTTTCAGGGATTCCGGTAATCTGTAACAAGAAATCCCTTAATTCCTCAAAGTGGAGTTCGCCGACATCATGAATTGTGATGTCTTTGATTTTAACGAGGAGGCGTTGCAGTTTGAGTTTTGCGCCGTTGCAATCAGGGCATGTGTGTTCCACCATGACTTTTCGGAGATATTCCTCCATGCCGGAGTGTGCTTCTCCCTGTTTTCGGTAGTGTCGGTAGTGCCGGTCAATGCGGGTAATGATTCCGTCAAATCGTATTTTTCTGCCGAGGTGTCGTTTTTCGATCGGCTTTGCATCTTCAGGTTGACAGATGGGGAATTCCTCGCCGCGTGTGCCGTGGAAGAGAATATCGACGATATGCGGTGGGAGTTGAGCAAAAGGTGTGTTCAAGTCAAATCCGTAGTGTTTAGAGAGGCTGTATAGGGTTCTGCCGTCCCACCGATCCGGGTCGTAGCTAGTGGTTTGATGTGCGAATGTCCCTTCAACGATGCTGCGCGTTTTATCTGGGACGAGCAGATCTGGGTGGACCTGGAGGTATGTGCCGAGTCCGGAGCATGTGACGCATGCGCCTGTAGGTTCATTAAAGGTGAAGTGGTGTGGTCCCAATTCGCCCATGAGTACTCCGTGTTCGGGGCATCCAAAATCTGTGAGCAGGCGTGCGATTTCTTGTTCGTATTGCGGTTGTTCACTAGGAATCGGTATAATTTCGGGTGGGGTGGCCACATTATTCTTGGGTGGAGGGTTTGCCGCCGCGTCCATTTCAGGTGGGTAGACGACAAAGCTCATGAACGCTTCCCCAACCAGCATGGTGTGTTCAAGCGAGGCGAGCACCAGTTTGTCAATATCCTTTTTAATAAAGAATTTGTCAACGATGACTTGGATATCGTATTCTTTATCTGCATCCAGTTGAATTTCGTCACTGATGTCGTGTTGTACGCCGTCAATACGGACGTGGCGGCATCCTTTTGTGCGGATATCGTCAAAGAGGTAGTCGTAATCTTCCCCGTAGATTTTGAAGACTGGTGCGTGAATTTCAACTTCGCTGCCTTCAGGTAATGAAAGGAGGCGCTCCAAGATTTGGTGTGGTGTGCGGGTGGGTATTTCGCGTTCACAGTATGGACAGTGCGCGGTGCCGATGGTTGCGAAGAGCATCCGGAGAAAATCTTGCAGATCGGTCATGGTTCCGACGGTGGAGCGCGGGTTCATTGTTATGGTTTTCTGTTCAATGGAAACAACCGGGGAGAGCCCATCAACGAAGTCGACATCGGGTTTCTTAAGTTGGGTGATGAAACGTTTGGCATAAGTGGACATGGATTCCAGAAAACGGCGTTGTCCCTCTGCATAGACGGTGTCGAAAGCCAATGAGGATTTACCGGAACCACTGATGCCTGTGACGACAACGAGCTGGTTTCTGGGGATCTCGACTTCTATATTTTGGAGGTTATTTTCTCTCGCGCCTTTGACAGCAACGGTTTGTCTCATCAGTTTTCTCCTTCTTTAGCCTAAAACGGCTCTGGCAAGATTTGTATAGGCGTTATCAGAGCAGCCGCCTTCAAGGCACTCCAATAGACAAAAATAAGACAAAAAGCTACAATACAAATATGTCTGTTATGGCTGAACGGTTACATGAAAAAATTTAAAATCTTTAGTGTGTCTAAGGTTATGAATGGGTTTGTAGATAGTATACACAATTCGAATTTGCCTGAGTGGCTCCGTCTTAAAAAGTTACCGTACGGTAACTTTTTTCTGTTTTTGGTAACTTTATAAACTATGCTTGAAAACTCAATCGCTGTATGGGTTTATAGCCGTTTTTTTTCTAAAGTTTTCCGAAAAAAAAAGGAAAAGTGTAACAATTTTGATGTTTCGGATTACAAGGGTTTATTTTTTTTATCCGTTGCAATCAGGAGAGCAGCCCTCAGTCCGTTCCGTTTCAAGGGCGTTGCATTCCAAGGGGCCGTAATTATGGGATTGGCTTAGGGCGGAAGTGTGCCGGTAACAGGCGCTAAATCGCTCTCCTACAAAATAGCATGATTTCGTGCTGCGGTGGCATTCGACCTTCCGCCTTGATTCACGTACTGATCGGTTCTATCTACAAAAACGGATTATCTGCATCGTAATAATATGATGGCTGTTCGAGTGACACTTGGCTGTCCTTAGTTAAACGGATGGGCGCGGCGAATTGCTCAATAACGTCTTTCTGTGCGAGCCATTCACACGCCATTTCAAACAGTAAGTTGCGCTGCCCGAAATGGTCATAAAGATCGGTTATCGTGCGCTCTTCTCTGGCAGTCTGCAGGAAATCGAGCAACGGTTTGAAAAGAGTGTGCACGTTGTCTGCTAAGTAGGCATCTACCTGCTCAAGCACGTGCTGGAGGGTGTCCTGATCTTTAGGTATGTGAAGCATCTGTGTAAAAACGGTGTTGAAGAACGCGGGGTTATGTTTGATGGCTTGATAGATAACCTTGCGTTTGGGTGTTTCGCCGTGCATCAGGCATTCAATAGCTGCCAATTGTCTAATAACAAAGATTAAGTATAAAAATGTATAGTTAAGATCGCGTTTGAGGTAAAACCATTTTTCCGCTTTGGCGAGTACGGCGGTGGCATCTGCTGCATTGTTGAGGAGCTGAGCGTGTTTATCGCGTTCACCAAGTTGGTTGTCCGTGATGTGCTGGAGCCAGTCTGCGAGTCCGGGTTCTTTGGAAAAGAGGATTTCACTTTGGGCAAGCATCGCATGGAGTGTGCTCCCTTGTAAGGTTTTTTCGAGCAGCTGCCGATATGCGCTGCGGGTGTGCAGTTTAACCCGAATAGGTACGTTTTCTTCGATTAATTGATGTTCTGCTTGCTTAAATTTAGTCCCGTCTCTCAGAATCAGTGTGATAAAGGGTGTTGTCTTTTCCCAGACGTTGTTTTCAGCGAGGTTACTGGTAAGAACCGCCGCGAGAACGTACCGGTCTTGCTTGAGCGTCTGGATAAGTCTGTCGAGTGCGTCGTGAATCTGCTGTTTTTTGTCTGCGTGGGCGATAATGTGATTTTTGGTTGAGATGTGTTGTGGGTATCTCGTCGGAGTCTCTTTGGGCGGTGAAGAGGCGGCTGCGTCTGTTTGGCCAGGGTCATCTTCGTGCTCATTATTCTCATCGTAATAGTAGGCGGGTTCCTCGACAGAGCCCTGGCTTTTGCGTGTAAGTTTCATGGGCACGGCGACTTGCTGGATGCGCCCTTTCCACGCGAGCCATTGGCATACTAGAGACAACGATTCTTCATCAAAGTTTGCACGGAAATAAGCGTTCAATTCCGTATTGGAGCGCGGTGTCTTCTGCTCAGTGAGATAATCGAGAATCGGTTTGAAGATGAACTGGCGTTCGTCAAGGTAGGCGTTAATTGCATCCAGTGCGTGTTGAATGACCGTCTCGTTTTTCTGACAGTTTATCAATTCAGTATAGACGTGATTGAAGAAGTCGGGGTTGTAGTGCAGCGCGGGTTGAATCACCTCACGTGCGGGTACTTCATCGTTTAGGAGTACCTCTATTCGTGCGAGGCCCTGTACTACATTCAGCAGCGTAAGGAAACAGGTAATTATATCGTTATTTACGTAAAACTGTTTTTCGGCATAGATAAGATTTGGCAAGATGCTGGCGGCGACGTTAAGCAGTTGGACTTGTCTGTCACGTTCACCGATGTTATGGCGGTTGGCGTTTTTATCGTACCATTGCTTGATGGAGTCGTCCCGTGAGAAGAGGAGTGTGCTGTGGGAGAAATAGGAGTGGGTGATAGAGCCTTGTTGCGCACGTTCTATTGTCTTTTTGAAGTGGCTGCGCGGTGTCAAAGAGGCGTGAATGTTGATGCCGTTTTCCACCAGTATGTAGAAGGATTGGTTTGGGCGGATGTCGTCCCTACCGATGAGCTCGACATCTAGGTCCGATTTCTGCCAGACTTGTGCGTATGAGAAACTGCCTGCGACGATCGCGGCAAGGATATAAGGATCTTGCTTAACCTTTTCAACGAGCGAATCGACGGCTTCGCGGTACTGTTGTTCAATCGCGTCTTGGGATTTCATCAGGATTTCTCCGATTGCGGGTGCATTTATAATCTTAATTATACCCTTTATATGTTAAGAATGCAAGGAAAAAAAATAGCAAACGTTGATTTTTTTTTGCATCTGCGTGCCTCCAATTCGTATTTTTTTACCCAAAAATGTGGCGAAATTCTGATTTTTCGTCAAAGAAGTCTGTTTTTATCTAGCGTGCCCGATTTTGTTGCAAATTCACTGAGATTGAAAAACGGAGTTGACTGGTTTCAAACGCTGACGGCACCGTGCTGCTCTGGGACCTCTGCCCCTAGCCCGATGCCCTCGGCACCGCAGCCCGCTTTTTTGCGTTATAGTTTTACCCTCTGCTTGTGGGCGTTAGCCGGGTTCGTCTTTCACAGAGGCTAGGCGCTGCCACCCAACAAAAGCCAAAAACTCATTTACCCCTATTTTTTTTGAAGGTTTGTGGTGAAAGGTTTTTGTTTAGAGCAGTGTGAGAAAAGCAGTGGGTTAGAGATACCCGAAATGGGTAAATCCAACATCTCTGATAACCCGTTTTCAAGACATCTTCAAGGCTTCTGGTATCTCCGTCCCTAGCCCGATGCCACCGGCACCGAAGACAGCAGCCCTCTGTTTGCAGGGAGACATGAGGTTACCATCAAAAATCTAAAAAAAGAGTGACTTTTTTCAAAATCTGTGGTATACTTCTTCAGTGAGCCAAGTGGCAAACTCCAAAAATGCAGCTTGCGGCAGGCAGGTAAAAAACGATGAAAAAGAATTTCACTACCATTCGGCTCTGGGATGTCAACACAGGCGAACCCCTCAAAACTCTCATGTCTCTCTAAGTGTGCAGCGCTTGCAGGAACGCTTCAAAACTGGGTGTCTCAACGGCGATGAGATGTAGCTGCTTGAGCCGCGCCAGGTCTGGTATGGCTTCAAGGTGCGGTTGAGTCGTCTGCACGTCGCTCTGCGGGAACCGTGCGGTGAGCACCGCGATGACGTTTTCTATCGCCGTCCGGCGTGCGCCTTGTTCAATGCCTTGTTCAATGCCTTGTTCAATGCCTTGTTTGAGTCCTTGTTGCACGAGGACTTCTGCCATGGTTTCTGCCATCTGTTTTACCTCCATCTTATCTTCTGCGAGTTGTTCCACTAATGCGACTAAGCCACTTTGTTCTGATAGCGGCCGACGATGCAAGATGAGTAGCAAGAAATAGACTATCGCCTCACGCCGCTGTTCGGCACCAACCGTATCAAACTCATCAAGGTGCGCTATCGCCGTGCGTAACGCATCGCGTATCTCCGCCTCGTCTGCTCTCTCTTTTTGCAGCACCGTCAAAAGCCACCCGAACGGATGATGCGTTTGAGTGAGCGTGGCGACATCGGTTTGCTTCACGCTCAGAAACAACGTCTCAAAAGCCGGAACGAACCGGGCGAGTTCAGCAGGGATGTCCATCAGCGCCTCAAGTGTCAGCGGGGTTTTCCACTGCTGCTCGCCGGTATAAAACACAACCGGCAGTATCGGGGGCAACCGTCGTGCCTGTTTGGGCACCTTGTCGTGTTCCCATTGCCTGCGATGTGCGTCCCAAATCAGCATCATATAAAACAGCACCCGAAACCCCATCGTCGCATCCACCGTCGATTGATGTTCGACGAGCAGATAGATAAGCAGCGCCTCCGTGGCTGTCTCGGTTCTAAACGGGACGCGAAACACGCTATCCGCTTCCTGCTCCCGCAGCACTTCTGGCAGCAGGCTTCTCGGGAGTGGAACGAGTTGGCTAAAATCTATGCGTTCTGCGATGTCAGCGGCGACGATTTCTAGCACACCCCGGACGTTTTCGCCGTTTTGTAGCAAGCGCCGCACACTTCTGTCGGCGAAGTGTTCAACGCGTCCATCAAGCAGCGCGCGGATATGCTGCATCTGCGTGTCCACGTCTTTGGTTTCTTGCGTCATTTATCTCCTCTATGCCGGGTGCCTGCCATTCGGGCAGCCCGCCGGTGAAAAGCGGTGAAGATTTTACTCAAATTATACCACTTTTGGCAGTAAAGATGCCACCCTTTTTTTTAGGCGGATTTCGTTTTTCGCTTCTGGCACCGGAGAATCGCTTAAGCGGCTCACTGCGTATAAGTATAATGTCCATAACTTGTGTTCAGCACAGATGGCAGCACGCTCGCGAGTGGAAGTTCGGATGGCACCGTGCTGCTCTGGGACCGCCGCCCCTAGCCCGAGGCCCTCGGCACCGCAGCCCGCTTTTTTGCGTTATAGTTTTACCCTTGCTTCCGGGCGTTAGCGGGGTGCGTCTTTCACAGAGGCTAGGCGCTGCCACCTAACAACAGACAAAAAAAACATTGACATTCTCCCCTCATTTGTGCTACAATGATATAGAAAGACGACGCAACCAAAGGCGAGGCACCCTCACAACATCATGGCAGAACCCGATATCACCTCTAAATATATGGCACGCGAACATCTCAACGCACTCCTAAAGTTGTTCGGCATTCCGAACGCGGTTGTATTGGAGCATGTGGACAGCGTGCAAGCGAGAGTCAAAGAATATCAAGGCGACAGCAGCGCGAAAGTGAAAATAGATGGCAAAGAGATAATACTTCATATAGAAGTCCAAACCACAGATAGCCGTCAACCGATGTGGGCGCGGGTGGCGAACTACTGTGGACACCTGATGCTGGTGCACCAGCTGCCCGTTTACTGTGTCGTGTTATACCTGCGTCCGAATGCCGGGCGGCGCGACAGGGGCACCTTTGGATATGACGCGACAGATTTCAAATATCTGCTGCAATATAAAGTGGTTCGTCTGGCAGAAGTGGACGGTGCATCGATATTAGCATCGGGTGAGCCGGGTTTGCTGCCGTATACGCCGTTGATGAAAGCGCCCGTGGATATGGCGGGTGATGCGTGGTTACGGCGGTGTGCCGAGAAGGCAGAGGCGACATTAGAGAACAATCCTGAGCGTGCGAATCTTCTGACAGCCTTTGCGGTTTTCGCCGAGCTGCTGCATAGCAAGAGCACGATAGCATCCCTAATTACGGAGGTCATCATGCAAGAGTCAACACTCTTACAACCTTACTTCGAAAAAGAACGTGAGGCAGGACGAAAACAAGGTTTAGAACAAGGTATAGAACGAGGCATGGAACGAGGCATAGAACGAGGCATAGAACAAGGTGCGAAAGAGAGCACCATCAAAAATACATTGGCGGTGCTGAGCGCTAAGTTTTCACCGGATACTGTCAAGGCGTTAGCACCGGCGTTGCAACGCATTACCGATTTACAACGCCTTGAGCTGCTGCTGCTCGCCGCCGTTCAGGCGGAGAGTCTTGATAGTTTCGCACGAAGCCTAAACCGATAGGAACGCTAGCCTTGTCGGGAGAGGGACTAAGGCATCATTATGCCCGTTTATCGCAAAAAACTGATTGAGGTGAATATCCCGCTGCCAGCCATCAACGCGGAATCGGCAAAGGATGCCTCGCTGACACATGGACACCCTTCAACGCTGCACCGCTATTGGGCGCGCCGCCCACTCGCCGCTTGTCGCGCCGTCATCTTCGCCTGCCTTGTAGATGATCCGGGCGACTGCCCCGCCGAGTTCCCAACCGAAGCGGCGCAGAATGCTGAACGCGACAGGCTCCACTGCCTGCTTAGCCGGCTTGTGGTTTGGAAAAATAGCACCGATGACAACTTGTTAGCCGAGGCACGCTACGAGATTGCTTTGTCTGTGGCACGCAACAACGGCGAAGAGTTGACGGCTTTTCGGCAGCGGTTTGAGAAGGAACCGGGGGCGGTGCTAAACTATCTGCGAGAACACGGTCCTGCTGTCTACGATGCGTTCTGTGGCGGGGGCTCCATCCCCCTTGAAGCACAACGATTGGGCGTGCATGCCCGCGGCTCGGATCTAAATCCACTCCCTGTGCTGCTCACGAAGGCGATGATTGAATTGCCCCCGAGATTTCATAACCATCCACCGCTCCATCTCAAAGCGGATTCAGCCAATAGCATCGTCACAGAGCAGAGTTGGCGTGGCACGGCGGGCTTGGCTGCCGACATCCGCCACTACGGCCAGTGGCTGCGCGAACAAGCCCACCAACGCATCGGGCACCTCTATCCGCCAGTGCGGTTGCGAGACGGCACGGCTGCCACCGTTGTGGCGTGGCTGTGGGCACGCACGGTGCCGTGCAGCAACCCTGCCTGCGGGCTTCAGAAGCCGCTGATGAAAAGCTTTCAGTTGTCAAAGAGGCGTGGCAATGAATATTGGACAAAACCTGTAGTGGACAGAGACACCAACACGCTATCGTGGGTGGTGCAACCCTCAAAGACGGGTGTGCCGATGCCGACAGTGAGGCGTACGGGCGCGCACTGCTGCGCGTGCGGCACGGCAGTTAAATTGGCTTATCTTCGCGAGCAAGCGAAACGCGGGAAGATGGGGGAGATGATGACGGCGATAGTGGCCGAGAGCCCACCCACCCAACGCAAAAAGTTGTTCCTGTCGCCTACTGACGAACATCTTCAAGTGGCAATGGCTGCTATTCCAAAATGGCGGCCAAGGCAAGCCATAATGAATACGCCAAAGGTTAGCAGTCTCGGTTACGGCATGACACATTGGCATGAACTCTTCACTGAGCGGCAACTCACTGCACTAACCACTTTCAGCGACCTGTTGCCAGAAGTCCGCCATCGTATCCTACAAGACGGCGCAGAGGAAAGCTACGCCGATGCGGTTTGCACCTATCTCGCACTCGCTATCGGGAGAACTGCTGAGAGCCATTGTAGTTTTGCATGGTGGCAAGATCCAGTAGTCCGAACGGTTTTTACGGTTCAAGCCATTCAGATGACGTGGGCTTTCGCGGAAGCCAATCCATTCTCAAATTCAACACAGAATTGGATGGCACAGGTGGAGTGGATTGCAAAAGTGATTGAGCATTTACCCGCCACCGCGAACAGCGGCACCGTGTATCAGGCAGACGCTACCAACACACCGCATGCCAAAGAGAGACCTGTTATCGTCACAGATCCGCCCTACTACGACAACATTAACTACGCCGATTTGTCAGACTTTTTCTACGTCTGGCTGCGCCCGTTGCTTCGCGACACTTATCCAGAGTTGTTCGGCGGGATGATGACACCGAAGAGTGAAGAGATTATTGCTGCACCCAGGTTTGAGGGGGCGCGAGAGCGGTTTGAAGAACTGCTCAGCAAAGTTTTGCTGCGGCTGCGGCAGGACTGCTCTGACAGGTTTCCTACCCTCATCTTCTACGCCTACAAACAGCAGGCCGCGAAACGCGAGGATAACGCCTCCACCGGTTGGGAGACGATGCTCGCTGCACTCGTCAACGCAGGCTTTCAAATCGTGGCTACCTGGCCCATACGCACGGAACAAACGAAAGGACTCAAGACACAGGTCAATGCGCTCGCCTCCTCTATTCTGCTGGTGTGCCGCCCACGCCCGGAAGATGCACCTCTCATCATCCGTAACGCCTTCTTGAAAGAACTCAAAGCCGCAATGCCACCCGCGCTTGACAGGCTCACACGCACCGCAAACATCAGACCTGTTGATCTGGCGCAAGCCGCTATCGGCCCAGGGATGGCTGTCTACTCCCGCTATCGCCAGGTGACGCGAATCAGCGGAGAACTCATTTCTATACGCGAGGCGCTTCGGCACATCAATCACGAAATCGTGGCTTATCACGAAAAGGAGACGGGCGAACTGGATGCGGAGAGTCAGTTCTGTCTGACGTGGCTGCAGCAGCACGATTACACGGTAGGCACTTTCGGGGATGCCGATGGACTGTCAAAAGCGAAAGGCGTGGACATCGCCGCACTGCACGACAAGGTGCTGCTTGCGGAACGAGGTCAGGTTCGGTTGCTGCGAGGCGGAGAGTTGGCAGCGCGCGAGCACAGTGAAAGGATGACGGCGTGGGAGGGGTGTCAGCGGATGGTTTGGCATCTGTCGGGTATAGAGTTTAGCGGTGGGATTCAGGGGTGCGTTAGGGTAGGGCTTGGGATGCGAGAGAGCGAGTCAGCGGTGCGTTTAGCGCGCGTGTTGTATGCCCACTATGAGAGGTGCGGAGATGCGGAACGTGCGTCAGACTACAACCTGCTCGTGTCGGAGTGGCGAGATATAGAGCAGGAGATGGGCTTAGCGCAACGGAGGCAGACACTGTTCTAAGAGGGGGTTCACTCTGCGTGATACGCGCCTTTGTTATTGGATTGTTCTAAGAAGCTGCCAGTTTTCACGCATTTATTCCCATTTTTTGTGGTGAGTTAGAGCCACCTATTAGCCAACCAGGATGACAATGCTAACACCGGGTCCCTTCTTCTGCTGCGCATCCTAAAATTCTGCAAATCCTAATTCTGAATTCTGATATCCAACACCACATATCTGCCACAAGAACCTCTTTCTCATAAGCCTGTTACAAAAAACGGGCGTAAGTGAAAAAAAACAGTTGACATCCGTTGAAAAATAAGGTATAATTTCGTTTTCTTTAAAGAAGGTGAAAACGATGATGCATCTAATTACACTCAAAAATTGGACAGAAGCTGATATTCTTGAGACGGTTGCAGACAGCCTTAACATCAAAAACTATCCTGAAAAATCTAGACACGCTGTAGTGGGCCGGAGTCTCGCGTTGCTTTTTCAGAAGACTTCGACTCGGACGCGTTGCGCAGGCGAAATCGGCATTACGGAACTAGGCGGGCACGCCTACTACCTCGACTGGCGCACGACAAATTTTGGGTTAGCGGACCTCGGTGACGAAATTCGCGTGCTGTCGGCGTATGTTGATGTGATTTTAGCCCGATTCTTGAAACACGCCGATATGGTCTCCGCGGCCGCCGCAGCAGATGTGCCAATGATTAACGGTTGTTGCGATAGGTATCACCCGACGCAGGCACTCGGAGATCTGATGACTATCCAAGAAACCTTCGGTAGACTTGAAGGTGTTAAGCTGTGCTTTATCGGGGTGCATAACAACGTTTGCAATTCACTGATTGCGGCCGGGATGAAGGTAGGGATTGAGGTCACGGTTGTTGCACCGGAAGTCAATCCAGCTGCTGTGGATAAAGAATTATGGGATGGAGCCGGCCGGAAGGGGCTTTTGAAACGGCTGTCAGCAGGCGAACTTACGAATGGTAACTTGGAAAAAATCGTTGCGCAAAGTGATATTGTCTATACAGACACCTGGATTGACATGGAATTTTTCACAGATCCGGCATTCGCAGCAGAACGGAAACGGCGGACGGAACAGATGATGCCGTATCAGTTGAATGGTGCCCTGCTTAAGGGCCACGCGTGCAGGATTATGCACTGTTTACCGGCACATCGCGGTTATGAAATCGCCGGTGAGATGCTTGACGATGCTCGTGCAATTATCTTTGAGCAGTCTGAAAACCGTCTTCATAGTATGAAAGGAATTCTGCTCAAATTGCTGTTGGGTATTTAATGTAACGGTTGACATCGTTGAGCAGTCCCCTTTTTCTCTCTATTATCCCAAACGATTATGAAAACTTATCTAGATTGGCTCGAATGTAGCAGCGGCTGTGTAAAAAAATACTCATATACTGAGCCGCAGAACGTGTGTACGTCGTGTGGGAAACCGTTATTTGCCCGGTATGACCTTCAAACCTTAGCAGAGACCTGGAAACGTGAGCATCTTTTATCGCGTGTGCCGACGTTGTGGCGTTACAGTGAGCTGCTGCCTATTTGCGAAGTGTTTAATCGCGTCACACTTGGTGAAACGATGACGCCGCTCATTCATGCGAAAAAGCTGGGTGCAACATTAGGCGATGCGCCCGAGGTCTGGATAAAGGACGAATCTCGTCTGCCGACAGGGAGTTTTAAGGCGCGCGGTTTAGCGTTAGCGGTTTCTAAGGCGAAGGAGTTGGGGTTGACGCAGTTAGCTATCCCGTCAGCAGGTAATGCGGCAACAGCCCTTGCCCTCTATGCAGCGTGCGCCGGCATCACTGCCAACATTTTTATGCCGAAAGATACGCCTGCTTTTAATCAGGAAACCTGCCGGCTTGCGGGTGCGAAGGTGACACTCATTGATGGTTTTATTACAGATGCGGGTAGAATTGTCGCAGAACGAAAACTGGATGAAGGGTGGTTTGACGTGTCTACTCTAAAAGAGCCGTATCGTGTTGAGGGCAAAAAGACGATGGGTTTTGAATTAGCAGAACAATTCGGGTGGGAGCTTCCTGATGTCATCATCTATCCGACCGGCGGTGGTACGGGTCTAATCGGCATGCGGAAAGCGTTTGAAGAATTAATAGAGCTCGGGTGGATTAGCGATAAACTCCCAAGGTTCATCGCTGTGCAAGCCGCCGGGTGTGCGCCTATTGTGAAAGCGTGGGAGGAAGGTGCATCTGAAGCTGCGCCCTGGCAAGATGCAGAGACTATCGCCAGTGGTTTGCGCGTGCCGCAAGCAATTGGCGACTTTCTGATTTTAAACACAATACGGGTAACCGGTGGTGCTGCCATCGCAGTTACAGACGATGCCATCCGAGAGGCGATGCGATTGCTGCCGGCAACCGAAGGTCTTCTGACGTGCCCGGAGGGTGCGGCAACTGTGGCTGCCCTCAAACAGTTAATCGGGAGAGGTATAATTGAGCGTAACGAGCGGATTGTGCTATTTAATACAGGTGGGTATCAATCTTAAACGTTAGCGAAAAGTTCTTGTGCCTCTCAATACTTCGTGAAGCACAAGAACTTTTCGTCTTTTTTACCGGTCCGGGATATTTTCGCAGAATTAGATAGAACATAGGGCTATCTATCGATTTTCCTTCTGTAGGTAATCGTAGGTGGGTTGTTCATTCTCATCGCTGCCAGTTTCTTCTGCCGGTGCCCCTTCTTCACCGACGCGGTAGCCGACGCGGTATTTTCTAACAGAGAGAATAGGGTAGGGTCCATCAAACCCAGTAATGATGCCGTGTACCTCAACCTCTTTCTGATTATTAGCGGCATCAATTCGGAGTTGATCGAATTCAGCGTTTGCACTGAAGACGAATTTCTGGTCTTCGCTCCCCGCGTTCATGGCGTGATGTATATGAGAGGTATCCGGTCTCCAGCGTCGCCAAGACGGTACGTTTCGGATATAACTTCGTGCAAATCCGGGGTGTGCAAACAGGTCTCCGCGCACTGTTGCTTCGCTTTTAAGGATGCGGGATTGCCCGAGTCCATGACGGCCACGGAATCGCGAATCGTTAAGCTGCCGCATAATATCGTATACGTCAAAAGTATGCGTTTCGCTATATTCAGAGGCACCTTGTCGGGGCTTGACTTCAACGACAGTGGTGAAAAGTCGTTTTTTCCCGTTTTTTCCAACTGGGGTATAGAAGGTAATGTCTTCAGCAGCCGCCCATGGTTCCAGCAACCGCCGGATCTGCCGGGCATCAGCGTTACTGACGACATCGGAAATCTCTATCTTTAAAGTTGCCACTTCAGCCGAACTGAGTGAGCTCATTCCTGCTAATAGGAGCAGGAGCAGCGCTCCGAAGGTGACACGCTGTAAACTGAGGAACCGCCAAGGGGTTCCTAAGTGTGTGCGTTTCATTGTGGTTTCCTCCGTTATTATATTCTCATTGTATCTATTATACCCTATTTTACGAAAAAAGTTGCAATAAAAAAAGTATTATATTATCTGAGTGGCGGATTTGCCTATGTGATGAGCTTAGGGGTGAAAATTTTATAATACTTCTCTACGCGGATGGTGCTTGAACAGTCAAGCCTCGGGGAAAAATATGGACTTGAGGGCCGCTGTAATGAATCCAACGTTGTAATCTCTCCGTCTATAGATACACTTGCTAAAAACTAAATCGCCTAAAAAAAATTGTCTTGCTACTTGTCCGCAGAGTATATTACGATAAAATTATAGTAAATACCTTAATGGTATTTGCTGTACGAATTTAATGAAACGCTCAATTAAAAAGTTGAAAAGGATTATAGAATATGTTAACATTTAAATAAACTATTCCTATTAGAGGTTAAGAACGGTCCCATTAGGGAACGACGAAAGAGAAAGAGGAGGTCTGAGAGATGAAAAAAAAGTTTTGGGTAGCGATGGTGCTTTCGGTGATGTGTGTTGCCACCACTTACGGACAATACAACGGTGAATGTTGGGTTGTGAGCGAGGGGAGTACGATTTATAAGTTATATTCAAATGGAAACGCAGATATGAACGTTATCCCCAATTTAACACAAGCAAGTGCGGCTGAGGTGAATCCAGCAGATGGGGTTGTCTGGATTGCTGTATCAGCGGCAAATACCGTCTACCGGTATAATCCAAATAGTGGTGCGTTTCTTGAGATTCCGGATATCAACCGTCCAAGCATGATTTCCATTAATCCTGAAGACGGCTCTGCGTGGATTGCCGGTTATGACGGTGTGAAAAAGGTTTCGGGCGATGGTACACAAATCCTCGCCCATATAGAGGCGCATGAACCGGCAGTTGCTGTGAATCCGAAGGATGGAAGTTGTTGGATAACCAATGCGCGTGGGCCGATTGCGCGTTACGATGCAGCCGGGAATAAGGTTGCAGATGCCCCCCCGATGGGCGAACCGAAAGGCGTAACGGTTGACTATGAAGGCAACGCGTGGGTTGCAGATAGTCAGCACAGCATCCTCGTTCGACTCTCACCGGCAGGCGAGAAGTTGGTGGAACTCACTGATATTCCGAATCCGACTTCTCCACGTATCAATCCCAAGGATGGCAGTCTCTGGGTAGTTTCTCAACAATCGATGCTGGTAAATTTGGCTAAAGACGGGACAAAGGTGACTGAATTTCCAGCAGGTATGGCAATTCTTGCAATTAGTATCTCCCCTGAGGACAACGGTATTTGGGTGGCGGACATGTTAGGCGAGTCGTTTCAAGGTGAAGTCAGTAAATTTTCTGCAAAAGGTGTGAAAATTTTTGCTAACGCCATTAAGCAACCGTCTTCCGTTTCGGTTGGATATTGGAAACCGTAGTGGGCGGAACGTGGGAAATTTCATCGAGATGCAAAACGATGCCCTTTACCGACAAGTCCGCATTTTTGGTGTTGTATAAACCGCTCGCTCTGTCACCGTGAGAGAAGGCGTATCGCGATCGGGAGGTTGCGCCTACAAATTGTGGATTGACAAGCGATAAACCTCGAGTTATAACGGTATGGAAATCTTTCTGACAGTAAAAGCAGGCGTGATTCGCCGGTCGCGCCAATAGATAAAGAGGAAGCATCATGCGTAAGTCCTGTCTTATTGCAACAATAGCGATTTTTGTGGTTTCCGTTACGTTGGGTACGTTGGGCAGAAGTGCCCGCGCACATACGTTGGACGGAGGTGCCCACACGCAACATCCTGATTTTCATGTTGGCCCTGACAGCATCACCTTTTCTAACCCAAACCCTATTGAAGGCGAAGAGATTACTATCTATGTTGCAGTGAAGAACATTGGGGATGTGACACCGACCATGAATCAGGATTTGGTTGTTGAACTTTACGAGGCGCATCCAGCCACACAGCCGCTCCAAATTCTATGTACGGATGTTATCTTAGAATTAAAACCCAGGCAAGCTGACCGTGTGAAAACGCAGTGGAGACCGCCTCCCGGACAGACTGAGATTTATGCTGTCGTTAACCCTAAAGGGAAACAGTATATTCATGAAGCAAACAGAGACAACAACGTCGCGTCCGCCGTGCTGGCTGCAAAATCGAGGACATTTCCTCCGGCAACCCCGGAGAGCATCCAGAACGCAATCGCCAAAGGAGTGGCGTGGATTGAGGCACAACAAGGTAAACACAGCCGTATCTGTCTACAGTGTGGGACTGAAAACCAACTGATTTTAACTTGTATTGCTTGTGGTGCAAACCTGAAAGGTGTCGCTGAAAATTTTGTGCCCGGCTCTGTTTGGGATTTTGGAGAAGACCGAACCCAGGAGACATCGCTTGCCTTGCAGGCATTGTTCGCCTCTGGCCGTACTCCAGATCATCCGTCGGTTCAGAAAGGTATCACCTTTCTGCTGGAACAGAATTGGAACGAGTTTGCCGTTTACCACTATGCGGTCATAGTGCCTGTTTTAGTGGCAAGTCAGAATCCTGCGTATAGAGAACGCGTCCAATTCGCTGTGAATCAGTTAGTCAAAAAGCAGCTGCCGGTTCCCGGAAGTGAATTTGCTGACGAGCGAGACGATGGCGGCTGGGGCTATGGCTACAGTGCGGATGGCGCGCACATGAACATGGTCGTCTACGCGCTCTATGCAGCCAAGCATGCCCAACTTGAAATTCCACAGCAGGTCTGGGAACGTGCGGAACAGTGGATCCGTAGGAACCAAACCGAAACTGGTGGCTGGCTCTATAATCTGGTAGAGGAAGGTTCTCCCTGGGCAATAGGTGTTTACGGTAGTATGACGGCAACGGGGCTGTGGGCACTTCGTGCGTGTGGTGTACCTGTGGAAGACCCACAAATTCAGAAAGGCACCGCATGGGTAAAAAAGCATTGGACTTTGACCCGGAACCCCGGCTCTAACTCCTGGCTGTACTATTATCTCCTTTCGTTGCAACGGTTCTGTGACATTCCGCCCAGCCTCAATACACTTGCTGGACATAACTGGTACGATGCATTTGCGGGGATGATGGTGGCAAAACAGGAAGCAGATGGAAGATGGCGCGATTCAGAAGGTGATTTTACCGCTACCTGTTTCGCCGTGATGACCTTGAACCATGCCCTGGTGGGGCCGACAGCGCCTAATATCGGGATTGTACCGCGGAGCCTGCGGTTTTCGCCCCCGGCACCCCGTGTTGGTGAAGCTGTACGCCTGAGCGTCACACTCAGAAATACGGGAACTCCATTTGATGAACTTCTGAATGTTGAATTCTATGCAGATGACGTGAAGGTCAGCACCGCTGAAGTGCTTTGGACCTCGACGCTTGGGGATACATCCGTATCCACTGACTGGGTGCCAACCGCGGAGGAAAAAGTTAAAATCAGGGCACAGGTTGTTTTTGAGGACACAGATGCGAGCGACAATACTGAATCGGCGTTCGTTACCGTCTATCCGAAGGACACTGCTGCTACAGATACGCAGATGGCGAAACCGCAGAAACTTGGAGACGGGGTTTACCAGCTCGGTAATGTGGTTTTTGATGTTAAGAAACGTGAAGTTACGGTGCCGGGCGAAATTAATATTGTCGGTGCGGACGCAAATATTGAATTCTTTGCTTGTGGTAAACTGGGTAAGACGCACGAAAGCGTTCTTATCCTTGATGCGGAGCCGTTTTATATGTATGCTGCGCTGGGTTCACTTGAGTTTAAGGCGGGTATGAATCTCGTTGAGGAAGGCGACCTGCGCCGACCGGAAGGTGCCCTCGTTGAAATCTGGGTAGAATGGGAACGTGGGGATGAGACTATTTTTCGCCGGGCGGAGGACTTGGTATGGAACACTTTCGAGGAACGCCCGATGCAAGAAACGCCCTGGGTTTTCACCGGGGGGCGGGTTGTAAATGACCAGCTCACCACGCAACTTTTTCATAACATCATTGCTGTTTATCGAGATCCGGATTCGCTTTTCAACCACCCATTGCCGACAGGGACTAATGATCTAACTTATCGTGTGAATACTGATATCATTCCGCCTAAAGGCACAAAGGTTAAGGTAATTATCCGACCTGTGCAGGCTTAGCACAAACAATTAACGGCTGTAGAGACGTTCTACAGCAGGTTCTAGTCAGGAAAACGATGCCAATTTTTGAATATCACTGTAACGAATGCGAAATCCGTTTTGAGGTGCTTCACCGTGCTGGTAATTCCGCCAGAACCGTGAAGTGCCCGGTGTGTGGTGCACAAAACCCGACCAGATGCTTCTCGGCGTTTGCCACGGGTTCAACAACACAGAAGGAGTCTGACACTGCAGGCGTGACGTGAGCGATTCCTAGCAGTGGCAGTTTGCCATGATGAGACAGCCGGTTTCAAAGAATCAGCCCAAGCCTCCCAATATTCTACGCGAAATTCAACGGAACAAGGTTGCCCCGGTTTATCTGCTCTCTGGAGAGGAGAGGTTCCTTATCGAAGGCACCCTGAAGCAGATGCTAGATAGTTTGTTAACCCCTGAGACGCGCGATTTTAATCTGTCCTTCTTAGAAGGGAGCGCTGTCACAATGCGGGAAATTCTTAGTCAGGTTGAGCTCTACCCGGTCATGTCGAAATGGCGGATTGTGGTGGTTTACGAGCCGCAAATCTTCAAGACCAAGCAGAGCGCCACACCAATCACACTGCTCCGAAACGCAGTCAAACTTGAAAAAGAGGATACCCAGAAGTGTATCACCACGGCAACGAAACTCCTTGAAGTTACGGGTGGGCAGATTGCGGAACAACATCCGGATTTTACTGATGCCGCTGCGGCTATCATAGAGGAATTAGGGAATAAGTTAACTGATTCTGAGCGTGAATTCCTTGAGCGGTTACCAGAGATAGCGGCGAAAGTCGAAGTTCACTCTACCGATATTGGAGCAACCGACGATGCCGAATTGCTGCTTGAATGGCTCCAAGGCGAATTGCCGAAAACGAGCATCTTGATATTGACAGTGGGACGGACAGTGAACGAACGGTCCCGCATTGTGAAAGCTATTCAGAAGATCGGCCGGTACGTTTCTTTTAAACCGTTGGAAAGAGGGAAGTCGCTGAACCAAGACCCGCTTTACAAAAAAGTTACCGAAAAGTTAGCAGAATTTAACAAGCAGATAACGCCGCGTGCTTTTGAGCAACTCCGTATGCGCACGGGCGGCGATATGCAAACCACTGCTGAAGCTATCAACAAAATTGTTAATTTTGTGGGCGACAAACACCAAGTGGACGAGAAAGATGTCCGAAATATGGTAACGCAAAATGCATTTAACCGAATTTTTGACCTCACCGATGCGATCGGAAAACGTTCTCTGGCACAAGCGTTGAAAAGTCTTCATGAAGTGTTAGCCAGCGGTGAACCGCACCTCAAGGTTAATACGTTGATTATCCGGCAGCTCCGTCTCGCCTTACAAGCGAAATTGATAACCACCAAAAAGAAATTAAAACCGATCGGACGTAGAATGCCCCCCTATGCTTTTGATAATGAGATTTTTAAACCGCTCGCGCAGGAAATCTCAGGCTTACTTCCTAAAACCGCTGAAACGAACATCTTGAAGCAGAACCCTTACGCTGCGTACAAAATTTTTCAGACACTGCCCGCTTTCACCAATGAAGAACTCATTACAGCACTTGAAAAGGCACTTGAGGCGGATATCCGATTGAAAACAGATCAGTTAGATGCCACCTGCATTCTGGAAGAATTAGTATGTGAGTTGTGCCACAGCCCGAAAGGACGGAGGCGTCCTTAAACATTTTCCAAATTAGGTTTCCCAATTTTTTACTATCCTTTTCGTGCATTGGAGACTCTATTTATTAAGAACAAAAAATCGGAGGGACCGGTAATGGTAGAAATAATTGTCATTATTGCGATTATATTTGGAAGTATTATTGTAACAACGCTTGGATGCGTCTGGATGGGTACGTCGTACTCCGCTAAGAAACGGGGCTTGACAAAGGGTGCGTCGCAACGCGAAATAGAGGCAGTGCAGCAACAGCTCGCCAAGGTTCAAGAAGAAGTAGCCACGATTAAGAATGAAGTTGAACGGCTAATCAAAGTGGCTAAGGGCATTGACGAGTGAAGGAGAAATCGGATGATATTACTACTACTACTCATATTTCTCGTTGCAATGTTCTTTGTATTCGTAGAGTTTATGACTGCGATTACCGCGGTTATAACCATTATCATGGGTAGCATTAGCGTCACTACGCTTACTATTGTGTGGATAGTAACTGCTCACTCACTGAAAAAGGCGGGGTACGATTCGAAAAGAGGACAGCAGACGTATCAGGAAGTGAAATCCGGTTTGCAAGAGTTGTCGGCAGATTTGAGTGAATTTCATTTGCAGTTAGCAAAAGTGGAACCTCTTCTACGCGATAGGGAGTTTCTAAAGTACGCCCGTCAAGCTCGTCCCTCCACTAAAAAATCTCCATAAGGGTTATAGGGTTCTGCCTGAATATCTCGCAATAGAGGAATTGCTTCCATAAGCCACGGAAAGCTTAGGGTTTCAGCCAATAGTGAAATTCAACGCCTTTTTCCGCGGGGGCAACTACCCTTAATAAAACTGTGCTGTCTATGAGTAAATCTACCGCCATGAAACCTGTATGGGCATGCGCGAATAAGGTATTGGGTCCGTCTGTGACTTCTGTGACTTTCCGGCTTGAGGCGGCTCCACTCACAAGGAGATAATCGGCACTGTCCCCTTTTAGTACCTGCAGAGAATGCTCATGTCCGGATGCATAGATTAAGAGAGGTGGCTCTGTAGGGTGATTCCTCGTTGAAAATGCTGCGTTCAGTTGCTGGACCATGTTTTTGTTGGATGCCCCACTGATATCCTGGTCGGATTTATAATGCCATCTTGCGAAATGATAGAGTGACCCGACTATCGGTGTCGGTATCCAGCACCACTTTTTCCAATCTCTGAGTGCGAAAAGGTGCGCTTGCCAATTACGGAACCCACCATGCGGCCCATACGTCACGAGCGGATGATGCCCTATGACGATAATAGGCAAATCCGTGATTAACATCCGTTGCAGTCGTTCTATCACGATGGTAGAACTAATTTCAGTTTTCTCGTATCTGTGGAGCCACCATTGGGTATCAAGCACGATAAGCCGAACCACCGGTGCCGGTTGCGGTAAGTCCAATGCTACGGGTCCGGGGTGCCCTGCGTAGGGCAAAAAATTTGGCAGTCGCGATAAGTTGTGTGTGCGCAATTCTTCATTAATAAATTTCTCTTGCGTGCGTAGGGCGCTGTAGCCTTCTGCTTTGCCACTTGCCCAATCGTGATTGCCAGGGATAAATAAGCCGTGCGCGCCACTCGCTTTGATCGTAGCTAACTGTGGTCCGAGGCGTGTTGTCGCTTCGTCCTGCTTGTGTTCTGTCATCCCGTGTGGATAGATATTGTCGCCTAAAAAGACGATGCTGCTTTTTTGAGCATTTTTTCGTGCCCATTCCTCAAGTGATTTGAGAACCGGTTCGTCTTTTTTGGGGGCACCGCCGTCGCCAAGTAGAAGGATCCGATAAGCGAGCGCGGCATCCGGTTCAACGTCACCTTTCGTAGTGACAGGTACGCTTGAATCATAGTAAGGCGACGTGTGACTACACCCGGCAATTGTCAGTTGAATCACTTGCACAACTGCCAGGAATAGGAATATGGACCAGAGAAGACGCGAACGTCGATAAGATGCTATCATCTCTCTACGAAATGCTCAGTCCGTGCTTTATTTTAGCGACGAGCTGCTCGCGTGGTATAGTCTGTTGTGTTCTGCTCGCGAGGTGCCGGATAGCGACGTTCCCGGCTTCCACCTCGTCAGGCCCGAGGATCGCAACGTAAGGGATACCTCTGCTATCAGCGTACTTGAGCTGCCCACTAAGGCGTGCAGCATGAAAATAGACTTCGGTTTGTACACCCGCTTGGCGAAGAGAGGTTGCCAATTTGAGGGATTCCTGCATCAGTTGTTCATCAAAGAGAGTGACAAGTACCTGTGTCACCGTTTTTCCGACAGTGGGAGGGAACATAGAGAATTCCTCCATTACATCAATAATGCGTTCAATGCCGAAACTTGTTCCTGTTGCTGGATGACTCTGTTTACTGAAGTTTCCGATGAGTTCGTCGTATCTGCCGCCGCCGGTGATGCTACCGATTTTTGGTTGTTCGACAACCGTTTCATAAATCGGACCTGTGTAGTACTCGAGGCCACGCACCATTGCGACGTTCACCCGGTAGCATTCCTCAGGAAGTTGGAGCATAGCGAGGTAGCTGCTGAGTTCTTTCAATTCAGCGATACCTTCCGTTGCGACTTCGGAATTCTCGAGTTTTTCAGCAAGTGCCCCGAGCACCGTCTCTGCGTCGCCTTCTATTTGAAGGAGCACAAGGAGTTTTTCAATCACGGTTTCTGGAATTTCATTTTTGCGTAATTCTTCTCTCACGCCGTCCAATCCGATTTTATCCAATTTATCAATAGAACGGTAAAGTCCACCGAGTTGTTCTGAAGGCACGCCGGCGAATTGCCCAATTCCGGTGATGAGTTTCCGGTCATTGATATTGATTTCAAACTGTTTGAATCCAAGGCGAGATAACACCTGATAGATAAGATTCACGTTTTCGGCGTCAGCCAACATGCTGTCGCTGCCGACGGTATCTGCATCGCACTGATAGAATTGCCTGTAACGTCCTTTCTGCGGACGTTCAGCGCGCCACACCGGGTCGATCTGGTAGCGCTTAAACGGTTTGGGCAGCTGCGGGTACATAGCGACGACACGGCAGAGCGGCACGGACAGATCATAGCGCAGCGAGATATTCTCCTTGCCGCCGCTGTGTCCCGCCTGATAAATGAGTTTCTCTGCATCCGGTCCGTACTTGCCCATTAGCACCTCTGAGAGCTCAAGTGCGGGTGTCTGCAGTGGTTCAAACCCGAAAGTCTCAAAGACGCCGCGAATGACATCTATGACGTAGTGCCTGCGAATCATCTGTTCTGGTAAAATATCCCGCGTTCCCCGGGGGACGCGCGGTTTGATAAAATTTGCCACTGTTTTATCTCCGTTAGATTAGATTATCCTCTTTTTTTATATGTGTCCTGGGAGCGCTTGACTCCGTCGTCTGCGCAACCCTTTCTCCAACGTCTGCTTGAATTCCTCAATTTTCTCCTGCTTCCACGTATCCCTGAGAGACTTCGGATTTGCAATCAGAGTGGATTCGGACTCCCGTAGCAACTCAATGACTTTGAGTTCATTCGCGAGAAGCGTTCGCCGGGATGAGGTTGAATTGTCGATAATAGCATCTGCCTCTTCCGGTGGTTTCCCTTCCGTCGCGCCAAAAGAGAGCATGAGCGTGAAGGGTGACTGGTAACTGCCACGAGTGTTGAGTCGCTTCCACGGTGTTAAGATAGCAGGTGCAATTTTGTTATCGGTTTTTTCAAGGATATATTTCTCCGCGATGTTTAGATATTCAGTAGCGATGCGGATATCCCTATCGGCGAGATTCATCAGATCTTTAAATGTGTGGATATCTTCGCTTTGTTGCCGGACTGCTAAGACAATATCAATGCGTCCATATTCCAAAGGTAGGATTTCTTGAACATCTGCGTCTGTTTCTTCTACCCAATCTTGCCCTGTGATGCCTAAGTCGTAGAAGTCATCTATTCCGACGTAGACAGGGATCTCTTGTGGGCGCGAAATTTTTATCTGAAATTCACTGGCATTACGAATTGTGGCCCGATAGGATCTGTCTGTAGCACTGTATCCGTTGACATCGTACCCGGCACGTTGAAACATCTCAAGCGTTTCGGACTGTAAAGAGCCTTTAGGTAAAAGGAGTTTCAACGTTTTTTGTGATTGGTTTTGCATAATAGGTTTCCCCTTCTGTTGTATATCTGCCCGATTTAGAGCTCTGCGAGTTGGCACTGCTGGACTACGCCTGTTTTGAGATGCCTCCGCTGCATCGGTTCATCTACACTTAAGATGAGCACATACTCGTAGCCGGTCTGTGCGGCATAATCCAGCTGTGCCTGAGCGTCGCGTTCCATCAGGTCAACTTCCACGGTTTTGCCATCACGCCGCAGAGTTTCAGCAAGACGTTGTGCTTCAGCAGCGAGCTCCGGCAAAGCCGTTGCAATGAAGTAGTCCTTTTTTTGTTGAAGCGATGCCGGCTCTGTTTGCGCGAAAACCTTCATCAGTGCGTCAAAGTGGAAGGCAAAACCGGCCCCGGGAAGTGGAGGACCTCCGAAGGTTTCAATGAGAGTGTCGTAGCGCCCACCGCCACAGAGGGGCAGCTGCAGCTCTGTTGATTCAATTTGAAAGACGGTACCCGTGTAGAAATCAAATCCACGTGTGAGCCCGAGGTCTATCTCAAAGTTGGTGATATCGTGATTCCGAAGCGCCTGACAGAGTGCTATGAGTTCCTTTTTTTCTTCATTTGCGATGCCGTCGAGATACTTGTCCCACACCGCTAAGACCTGTTCCTGAGCACCTCGAATCTTTGAGACAGCGATACAGCATGCTGCAATCTCTTCCGATACTTGTAGATATCGATGCCATCTCGCCTTATAAGTTGATTCAGCAATTCTCGGCAGGTTCTCTGCCCATATTGCGGCGTTACTTTCAGAGAGTTCCTGAATGGTGTCCAATTCAATTTTGTGGGGGTAATCGGAACCTTGTATCCGTCGGAGTGTGTTGAGTTCATCTCGAATTTCTTCTACGTTAGGTGTGCTATGCAAACTTCCGGTTCTTTGGCGAGCGAGGGCATCTAAATCCATGATGATTTCGCCAAGGTCGCTTGGGTGGAGTTGGACGTTTTGAAAGATTCTGCGGAAGATACCAGGGTTGCCGATTTTGAGTTTTGTCTTGTTGACGTTCAGTTTCTCGAAGATGCGTACCGGCATCGTTATAATTTCCGCGTCCGCAAGCACAGATTCGGCCCCGATCAGCTCAACACCGGCTTGCCGAAATTCCCTTCCGGCCGGCTCTTGGCGGACGCATTGCCCGACGTAGTAAAGTTTATACGGATAAGGCAGATGTTGGAGACTGCCATTTGCGATGAGCCTGCAGACAGGTGCAGTCAATTCAGGTCTCAAGGCATAATCTACCCGGTCTGATCCGACAAATGTAAACATTTTCTGACGTACCTCTTCGCCAGCCTGCGCGGATAAAAGCGCGAACGATTCAAACAGCGGTGTCTGAACCTGCGCGTATCCGTATGCCTCAAAGGTTTGACGAACGATATTTTCCACGTAATTCCTCTGAACCATCTGCTCAGGCAGAAAATCGTTTGTGCCAATGGGTTTCGTAAACTTTTCCATAGATGGTGGAACCTCTATCATCATAAATTAGGTTAATCAATTTTGTTTGTGAGGTCAACCCCACAATTGGATATATCAAAAAAAATCCCCAGTAAACAGTTGCTCCTTTTGGCTGGTGCGTAAATAGTGCCAGCACAGAGGAGAGCGGTTAGTTTACCAGGGTCAGTGCAAGTTTGACTTGCGACATGTCCACAATATTATATGAGGAAAAACCACATCATTCTAATCCGCTCGACTCAGGAATGAATCGAATGATGATGGCGAATGGTGTCAAACATATTGAAGAAAAACATGTTGTCTGTCAATTTATGCAGTTTATTAATTATCTCATATTATACCGTATTTCGTAGGCAATGTCAAATTTATTTGCAGGTAGACGGGCGGAAAGTGTCTAAAGGAGGTCTCTGGAACCGGCCTGTCAAACTACGGCAACCGTTCCAATATGCTAAAATTCTATAAATAGGCAACTTAGATTGGGCTACAAATTTCTCTTGACATTTTTCCGGAAAAATGGTATCGTTAAGATAAAAGTATATCAGGAGAAACAGAATGGGATTTCCTGTTTACGATTACCGTACGGATATTCGGAATGTTCTTGTAACCCCACAGATCCGTTCTCGTTTTTTACGGATGGAGCCTGGGCAAAGTGCGCAACTTCATAGTCACGATCTCGGGCATGAGATTTTCCTGATTTTGGAAGGTCGAGTGGAATTTGAGATAGATGGTGAGAGCGAAGAATTAGGTCCTGGGCAGATGTGCATTGCTTTGGCGGATCAGCCGCACACGGTTCGGGTGCTGGGCGATAAACCGATGACGATGTATCTGTCGGTTACGCCGCATATCCATCCAACGCACACGCCGCGAACAGAAGGAGGCGAACGGCTTCCGCACAATTTCGCGCCGGCGCAAACTTATGATGTTCAGCCTGATATGCAGGTATCCATGTCAGAGTTAGTCGCGCGCCAAGTGCACGCGTCACAATTGCTGGCGGAGTTGACTGAGACGTGCGCAGCAACTCAGCAAGAAATGGGCACGCGTCTTGTAGAGGCAATTGCCGACAGAGATATGGCTGCTGCCGCCGAAGCCCGTAAAGCGATGTGGGAGGCCCTGTTCCCCGTTTACCGTGCAGTTTATGAATTAGCCGATGTCTGGAACATACTTGCACCTCGTGCATCGGACTAACGCGTTTTTTTTGTTGTTTTCTAGCTCTTTTTATGGTATCATTAAAATGATAAGCGGTAGGTTTCTATGTTAGGGCAAAACTCCAAAATTCATATTTGAGAGATACGGAAATTTGTCCAGTTTTACGCCTAGGGTTATTTAGTTTTCGACATTTTTGTGAATTTGCGAGCGATTACTCCTACAAGAGAGTCCAGCGATTTAGAGCATGTTCATAACGTAGAACCAAAACGCCCTGCCTTACCCCAATTTAATTTGACTTTTTCTTAATAATTAGGGTAAACTTATTTTTTTAGGGTCAGCTTATCTTTTTAAGGAAAGCACGTTTTTGCGTGCATAACGGAAACCAGTCGATGTGAAAGATGCTTCCGGATAGGAAGCAAACTACAGGTCTCACGTCAGATCTGTCAAAGTGAAAATCGATGTTTGTACCGCGACATAGGACAAGCATCAAAATAGTAATAAATTAGGAGAATTGTCTAATGAAATATCAGCTTTTCAATAGGGAAATCGTTTTTTCCTTAGTAGCTGTAGTTATGTTTCTCGGTTTGACAGCAATGAGTTACGGTCAAGCCGTCGTTTCTGTAGAGCCAGCTGAAATTGAATCCCCGGCGGCCGGAGAACAACTGGTGGTCGATATTAACATAACCGGGGGACAAGATGTCGCAGGATATCAAGTAACGGTAACCTTCGATCCGACAGCACTGAGTTATGTTGATGGGAGTAATGCGACTTACCTTCCAGGTGCCTTCGCAGTTCCTAACGTAACAACCGAAAATAGCGTCATAATCGCCGCAACTCTTCTGGCAGGAGCAGCTGCAAATGCCAATGGCACGCTCGCCCAGGTGACATTTGAGGTTGTGGAGGCAAAAGCATCTGCAATTTCGTTATCGGATGTTGTCCTCGCGGATGCTGCGGGTAATGCCTTGGATGCCACAACTACGGATGGTGCAGTGACTGTTGCAGCAGCCGAAGCACCTGCCGAAGCAGAAGCTGAAACGGAGGCACCTGCTGAAGCACCTGCCGAAGCACCTGCTGAAGCCGAAACGGAAGCACCTGCTGAAACCCCTGCAGATGCAGAAACGGAAGCACCTGCAGATGCAGAAACGGAAACCCCTGCTGAAACCCCTGCAGAAGCCACCGCTGAAACGGAAACCCCTGCCGAAGCAGAAACGGAAGCACCAGCTGAAACCGAATCGGAAATGCCGGCCAGCCAAATGTTTGAGATTACTCTTACCAACCTCACCACCGGTGAAGCCGGAAGTGGTGGACAGGTTTTGTCACCCCCTATTTTCGTGGCGCACGCCGCTGGTATTAATCTCGCAACCCCCGGTGAACCAGCGACTCCGGCTATCGTTGCCCTCGCAGAAACCGGTGATGTCTCAGGACTTGCCGTTTTGGCAGCTGCAGCGAATGCAAACGCTGTCCTTGCAGAGGGACCAGTCGTTCCCGGCGGGAGTCTTACCGTTACGGTGACGGCTGATGCAGTGAACTCTTCGCTTTCGGTGGGCTCCATGCTAGTTTCAACAAATGATGGCTTCATTGCACTCACAGATGTTCCACTTTTCGGTGAAGATGGAACGCCCGTTGAGACGAGCATCGACCTAAATGCCTACGATGCAGGAAGCGAAGACAATAATGAATTGGCTACGCATATTCCGGGGCCATTGGGTTTAGATGCGGCCGCTGATCCAGAGGGTAGCAACGAACGTATGGAAACTGTAGGTGGCGTGATTACTCCACATCCGGGAATCCAAGGCGTTGGCGATGTCTCGGAAGCATTCGCTTGGACTGAACCGACAGCAATGCTGACGATTACACCGGTTGCAGCAGAAGCACCAGTGGTAGAAGCACCTGTAGTAGAAGCACCTGTAGTAGAAGCACCAGTGGTAGAAGAACCGGAAATGCCGACAGAACACGGTTTTGACCTTGCGTTAGAAGCGGGGTTGAACATGATTTCTATCCCACTTATGCCGGAAGAGCCTTATACCGCAAAATCCTTAGCAGATATGCTGGGTTCAACTATTGTGGTCAAACTGGATGCTACAACGCAAAGCTTCGTTGGTTACACAGTTGCTGCAGATGATGACGGTTTTGCAATTGACGGCGGGCGCGGCTATATCGTCAATACGCCGGCGGGCGGCGTTGTGACGTTCACCGGTAAAGCCTGGTCAAACCAACAGACTGAGGCAGACGCACCTGCAGAAGCAGAAGTCGAAACGGAAGCCCCTGCTGAAACCCCTGCTGAAGTAGCAGCCGAAACGGACGCACCTGCCGAAGCAGAAGCCGAAACGGAGGCACCTGCTGAAACCCCTGCTGAAGCAGCAGCTGACACAGAAGCACCTGCTGAAGCAGCAGCTGAAACGGAAGCACCCGCAGACGCAGCCGCTGAAACGGAGGCACCTGCCGAAGCACCTGCCGAAGCCGAAACGGAAGCACCAACTGAAACCCCTGCTGAAGTAGCAGCCGAAACGGAAGCCCCTGCAGACGCAGTCGCTGAAACGGAAGCACCCGCAGACGCAGCGGCAGATGCAGTCGCTGAAACAGAAGCCCCCGCAGAAGCACCCGCTGAAACGGAAGCAGCCGCAGAAGCCCCCGCAGAAGCAGCCGCTGACACAGAAGCACCCGCAGCACCTGCCCGTACCTTTAGAAGCGCGTGGGCGTTCGTCGTTACAAGCGAATTGCGGGGCATGGAAGCCGGGGCAGCCTATAACGTGGTTGCAGAAAACCTACGCACGGGTGCTGTCACGAGTGAGAGCGTCACCAGTGACATGAAACGTTCCTCTGCCGTGTGGGCAGACTTGAATCGGAAGAGCGTTGTTGAAGCTGGCGATAAACTGGAAATTACGCTTTACGATACACGCGGGAACATCGTCTCGGGTCCATTCCAGCGGACAGTATCGACTGCGGATATTCGCAACGCCTATCTGAACCTCCAGCTGGAAGTCGGCGATGTGAAGCCGCAGGATACACTCCTCGCACAAAACTTCCCGAATCCGTTTAACCCTGAAACCTGGATTCCTTATCAGCTGAATAAAGACGCTGAAGTAAAAATCCAGATTTTCGACACCGCCGGACGTTTGGTTCGGACACTGGATTTGGGCTGGAAACCGACAGGTTCTTACATGAACCCCTCAAGTGCAGCGTACTGGGATGGTAGGAATGAAGTAGGTGAGGGCGTTGCGAGTGGTATCTACTTCTACACTCTCACAACCGAAGGCTTTGCCGCAACTCGCAAGATGGTTATCCTTAAGTAACTATCGCAGCGAAAAAGTTTTCTTGTATTTGCCCGGAGATAAAGGTTTAAATACCTTTATCTCCGGCGGCTATCAAGAAACGCCTCGTCCTATCCAATAGACATTGTCCTATAACTGGGCACTTTATCGGATGGCCGGGGCGTTTTCTAAGTTATGCACAAAGGAGCTCATTTTGATTTGCAAAAGAGATATTTTCTATATGTTGGCAATCATTGCACTCGTCTTCAGTGTTGATAGCGGTAGTGCATTTGCTTTATCTTTCGATCCACCGAATGAAAAAACAGGTGCCCCTAACGACGGTAGCTGCATCGAATGCCACGTCGATAACGATTTAAACACACCAGGGGGATTATTGACACTTGAATTTCCTCAAACTTATATCCCGAATGAGGTTTACACAATTGTCGTCAGTTTAGCGCGCCCGGGGCAAAGCCGTTGGGGATTTGAAATGACAGCACTGGATGGAAACGGTGCAAGTGCCGGTTCCTTTGAAATCACCGATGTAGAAAATACACAGAAATCCGTGGCGAACGGTAAGCAATATATTAAGCAGACGTTCACCGGAACCGCACAAGGAACGAACGATGGAAATCAGTGGACTGTTGAATGGACTGCCCCGGATGCAGAGATAGGTCCGATTACATTTTACGCTGCAGGTAACGCAGCCAATGCCGATTCGAAACCATCAGGGGATTATATCTACACAACACAAGGGGAATCCACACGGGCAATTCCGACAGTTGCAGGCGTTACATTGGAAGGCGAGAGAGAAAAAACTACGATGGATGCGGTCACAGGGGTGAGTTATACCCTCAAGGTCACGAATACCGGCAATATGACAGATACGGTAACGCTCGAAACTTCAGCGGAAGTAGGTATTGAGGCGAGTGTTCTCGGGACTTTGAGCCAGAATTCAATAGAACTTGACAGCGGTGCGAGCTCGGATGTTACATTGATGGTAAAGGGAGATACGTTGACGGCACCCGGTGATTATGAAATTACAGTGACAGCAACCTCTAAAACTGATAGCACGATGACTGCCGAGTTTACAACGACTACTACGATAGAAATGCCTCCGCCTGAGGTTCCACCTTGGGATGTCAATGGTGATGGCACTGTGAATATACAGGATTTAGTATTAGTCGCGGGCCAATTCGGTCAGCGTGGGGAATCCGTTGTCGGCGATATCAATGGTGATGGCACTGTGAATATACAGGATTTGGTTCTCGTTGCTTCACGTTTCGGTGAAAAAACGGGCGCAGGTCAGTAGCATCCTGCCGATATAGGAGTTGTCCCACCAGCTTCCGCTATCAGAGTGGCCAGGCTCGCGTTTTTATAAACATGTCGCCTAATGGGACTAACGTGCTAATATATCAATAAATTCTAAAATCCACCATAAATAGCCGTAGAATCTTCTTGAGGTTACTGATGCGGTTGATGGGAGACAGAAAATGACATCTAAATATCGTGTTGGAATTATAGGATGTGGGGGGATTGCAAATGCACACGCGCGTGGGTATACAGGGGTAGAACAAACAGAGATTGTTGCACTCGCCGACCCGGTTCAGGCAGCACTTGATAAGTTCTCCTCTGCCTACGGCATCTCCAGCGAGAACTGTTATTTGGATGCACGCGAGATGCTGGATAATGAGAGCCTGGATATCGTGAGTATTGCGACTTGGCATAAACTTCATGCCCCGATGACAATTGCTGCATGTGCGCGTGCCCCGAAGGCAGTCCTTTGTGAAAAACCGATGGGTGTGAGTCTCGGCGAGTGTGATGAGATGCTAATCGCCGCGAGGCGAAATGATGTCAAAGTGGTTATCGGGCATCAGCGCCGGTTTAATTCTGCATGGACAGATGCCCGTCAACTGATTGCTGAGGGTAGCATCGGTGAACCCCGTCAAATAATATGCCACGGTGGCCAGGGGCTATTGAATGACTGCTCGCACCTGTTTGATATGATGCGCTATGTCCTCAACGATCCGGCACCGCAGTGGGTTATCGGTAATGTTGAACGCAAAACGGAACGTTATGAGCGCGATATTCAGATTGAGGACCGTAGTGCCGGCATTATCGGTTTTGATAATGGGTGTATCGGCATGCTATTGCAGGAAATTGGAAGACCGAACTATCAAGGCGGCATTGTGTATGGCACAGATGGCATCGCCGATGTAACCGAGGCGCGCGTCAGGCTCCTGAACAATAAAGCCACCGACTGGGAGGAGCGTCCTGCAGACGGTAGCAACCCACATGTTGCTCAAGCCACCGAATTAGTCGAATGGATTGAGGGGGGCACCGAACACCGCGGTGAGGCTCGGCATGGCCGTGCTGCTGTTGAAATTATCATGGCGATCTATGAATCGGCACGCATGCATGAGGTCGTCCAGCTCCCATTGCAGACCCATGCCAACCCACTCGATTTGATGATTGAGAACGGCGATTTGCCGATTGAACGTCCTGGGCGTTATGATATCCGGGCGTTTTTGTTGCATGGGGAATCCATGAAACCGGAATAGTAGCGACTGCAGCATCCACTTGAGGCACACCGAAAAATTATGCAGATTACACAAGGGATTAGTGTTGGGCTCGCAGCACTGCGGCGAAATAAGCTGCGTTCCGTGCTGACGACGTTGGGAATTATCATCGGTATCGCCGCCGTTGTCGCTGTTGTTTCCATCGGCGGTGGTGGCAAATATCTGATGTTGGCCGAATTTGAGCGCATCGGTGGTGCGAGTATGATTGTCTGCTTTCGACAGGATACGCTTAGAAGGGAAGATGGAACGGAAGTCCCGAATAGGCATCCGGAATATATTGAATACGAAGATCTCGACTTTATCCTCCAAACCTGTCCTTCGATCGCCACGGCTTCAATTGAACAGTACTGGCAGGACTTTCTTGTGACGCATAAACGCAAAAATCAGACCCTCAACGTCCAAGGGGTTACTCCGTTTTACCAAAAAGCGCATAACTGGTATGTTCAAACTGGCCGGTTTATTACAGAGAATGACCTTGAGCTTAGAGATACGGTGTGTGTGATTGGTACTAAAGTACAAAGAGATCTGTTTGAGGGAAAAGACCCGATTGGTTTAGAGGTGAAAATCGGGACGGAGCGATTCACTGTTGTCGGTATCATGGAAGAAAAGGGTGATGGATTTGCGACGCAAGGCTGGGATAGTCGTGTAATTATCCCGATTACGACGATGAAGATCCGTTTTATTGGACAGCACAAAGGGGGGATGATCTTGTGGGCACATGCGACCGGTTATGATGCTATTGACCAAGCGCTCGCTGAGCTCAAAGTAGCCTTTAGACAGCAACACAAGTCTGAAAAGTACTTTGACTTCTTCACGGCTCAGGAAATTATAAAACAGGTCGGCAATGTGAGTAATATTATTCAGGTACTGCTTGGTGGTGTTGCGAGTATCGCGCTGCTTGTTGGAGGCATCGGCATCATGAATATTATGTTAGTGTCTGTAACCGAACGCACGCGTGAGATCGGTTTACGTAAGGCGATCGGTGCGAGACACAAGGACATCTTAATTCAGTTCCTGATTGAATCAGTCGTTTTAAGCATTTGTGGTGGGCTTATCGGGATCTTTATCGGTAGTGCGCTGGCATCGGGTTCAGGCTGGATTCTGGCAAACTTCGTGCTGCGAGTGGAAACGTGGCCGGCTGTTGTCTCAGTGCAAGCGGCTGTAATTGCGTTTAGCGTTTCCGCGCTCATAGGCATCTTCTTTGGCATTTATCCGGCGAACAAAGCGGCGCGACTCACTCCGACAGACGCACTCCGTCATAACTAAGTGCAGCAGCGCCTATAAAAATGAAAGGAATTCCCACTGTGCGTAACCCAACTTCTAAAGTACGAGCGGCTGTTATCGGGCTCGGTTGGCCCGGTATGCAACATCTCAAAGGCTACATCGCTGATGCACGGGCCGAAGTCATCGCAATCTGCGATTTGGATGAAGCACGTGTACAGGCAGTCGCATCGGAATACAACATCCCGCAAACTTATACCGATCACTTAGAGATATTGGAAAACGATCAGATTGATGCGGTGAGTGTGTGTTTACCAAATTTCCTGCACGCCCCTATTACGATTGATGCGTTGAACAACGGTAAACATGTGCTTTGTGAAAAACCGCCGGCGTTAAATGCTGCAGAAGCTCAAGCGATGCTGGCGGCATCAGATGAAAATGAAAAAACCTTAATGTATGCACTTGTTCAGCGGTTTGATGGTAGTACGCAACGGCTTAAAGAACTGATTTGTGATGGCGTACTGGGCGACGTTTACTTCGGTAAGGCTGGGTATGTTCGGAGGCACGGCATTCCTATCGGTAAAGACGGTTGGTTCGTTGATAAAGCCCGTGCGGGCGGCGGCGCGCTCATCGATATCGGTGTCCACGCTTTAGACTGCATCTGGTGGTTGATGGGCACGCCGAATCCCGTTGAGGTTATGGGCACAACGTACTCTCACTTTAAAAAATCGGTGCCAGATACCATCAAATACAGTGTTGAGGACGCAACATTCGCACAAATCTATTTTGAAAACGGTGCGACTATTGTGCTTGAAACCACCTGGGCACTGAATCTACCAGGCGACAATTACATAAAAGTAGCTGGGACTCAAGCAGGCGCGAGTCTCACCCCTTTTATGCTTTATGCCCAAGAAAACAGCAAAGAGATTGATAAGCCGCTTGAAGCACCTGCTGTGAATAGTTTTGACGCAGAGGTGGAACATTTCGTTGAATGCATCGCGGAACGCAAGGTACCGATCTCCTCAGGGAAACAAGGGCTAATTCTGATGCAGATGCTTGATGGAATTTACGCTTCCGCGGAGAAAGGTACCTCCGTCCGTATCCAGATAGACTAAAGCACTCCGTGTATGGCGGCCGCCAGCCAGTTTTCGATGCTTTACCTTACATCTCCTATGCCCGGTGAATGTAAATAGTATGAGGCTTTATCCAATCAAGTGAGATACAAATCTGCTCATCGGAGATGTCTGATGCAACTCCAAATTTATCTGGCGTTTGCCAGAAAATCGTTTCAGAAGCAGATGCAGTATCGGATTGCCAACCTTGCGGGCCTGGCTACCAACTTCTTTTTTCTGCTGATACAAATTTTTGTATATCGTGCGTTCTATGCGGCACGCCCGGAACCGCTGCCGCTCAACTTGAATGAAGTCATAACGTACTTCGCGCTTTGTCAAGCGTTTCTCATGCTGATGCCGCTGTGGGGTGGACGTTCGGAAATCGCGAACACAATTAAAGATGGCAGTGTGGCACTGCAATTGACCAAACCGGTCGATTTCCAAGCCTATTGGTTCGCTGATGAATGCGGGAGAGCATGCTATTACCTTCTGATGCGGACGCTGCCGACCTTTCTTTTTAGCTGCCTTTTTTTTAAAATCGCTATTCCACAAGGGGCAACTGTTTTCATCGCGTTCGCGGTTTCAATGAGTCTTGCTATTTTGATGAGTACGAGCTTAACTGTCACGATTCTTGGCACGGCCTTCTGGACGTTAGATTCAACGGGTGTTACCGGCACAACTCATTCGATTATCACGTTCTTTTCCGGTATGCTGGTTCCGTTGGCCCTGTGGCCCAGCTGGTTGGCACAAATAGGGATGTGGCTGCCGTTTGAAGGTTTGGTGAATATTCCGTTTAGCATCTATTTAGGAAAAATCACAGGATTTTCCATTTTAACAGGACTCTTCAAACAGATGTTGTGGGTTATTTTTTTTTGTGCGTTCGGGCGTGCTATCCTCAAGTTAGGATTCTCTCGTCTTGTCATACAAGGCGGCTAAGGGGTAAAAGCACGTCAAACGCTTCGGCGATATACATCCCCCCGTTTATGTATGGCAAGCCTGAGCGAAAGGTTGTTTGAATCACCCCAACGTTGGAATAGCAAGAGAGACTAAAGGGAACGATCAGAAGTGAGACTTTTGTTCCTTTACTTCCATTTCATTACACTGCGTATTCGTGCCCAAATGGCGTACCGCCTCTCTTTTACTTTGGAACTCATTGCCCAGGCGAGTGTCTCGATCATTGATTTCCTGATGATTGCTATTCTGTTTGCACGTTTTAAGCAGTTGGGAGATTGGAGTCTTTGGGAGGTCGGTATGCTTTACGGCATCATTGGGATTTGCTTTGCTTCTGCGGAAATGGTTGCGCGCGGATTTGATACTTTTCAAGCGCTTGTAGTCCGAGGCGGATTTGATAATCTGCTCATCCGGCCGCTCGGTACGTTCTATCAAGTCTTGGCTTATGATTTTCAACTCCGTCGCGTTGGTAGGCTCAGTCAAGCTCTCGTTGTCCTTCTGATTGCCAGTTCTCATCTACAGCTCACCTGGACGTTTGGAAAAGTGATGTATCTCTTCCTGACACTTATAGGTGGTACGTGCTTTTTTATTGGCCTGCTTGTGATTGGTGCGACGAGCTGTTTCTGGACTGTGCAGTCTATTGAGATAATTAACATTTTTACGCACGGTGGCCTGTTTGCGGGCAGTTATCCGATTTCAATTTATCAGAGTTGGTTTCGGCATATTTTCACGTTCATTATCCCGCTTGCCTGTGTCAACTATTTTCCTGCGCTATTTCTGCTTGACAAATTTAAATTGACAGATGCCTCGCGAATTGGGGTTCAATTTGCGCCGTTTGTGGGTATTCTATTTCTGAGTCTCACGGGTCTCTTTTGGAAATGGGGTGTATCCCACTATCAAAGCACGGGCCATTGAGTTTTTGTGAGACATCTGCACTTCAGTGTGTTCTGCTGGAAATAGTCTTCTATAAATTTGAGGGGCATCATGAAAAAAAAGGAAATCGTTATAGAAGTTCGTGATCTGAGCAAAAACTTCAAGGTCTATCATCATCGCAAAGGTTTTTTCGGAGCGTTCGCCAACCTCTTTTCGCGTAAGCATCGTGTTGTTCAAGCAGTAGACAGTATTTCATTTACAGTGGCGCGCGGCGAGATGGTTGGATATTTGGGGCCTAACGGTGCCGGAAAGTCTACAACAATCAAGATGCTCACCGGCATCCTCGTTCCAACTTCAGGAGAAGTTACGGTAAACGGCTATATCCCCCATCGCCAGCGGAAAGAGAACGCGAAACGCATCGGCGTTGTGTTTGGACAACGTTCGCATCTATGGTTTGATCTGCCGGTCCAAGAATCTTTTGAATTACTACGCCGCATCTATCGTATTCCACATGCGCAATACAGCCGCAATGTAGAACTGTTTAACGAATTGCTCAGTCTTAAGGATTTTTTCCAGACACCGGTTCGACAGCTCAGCCTTGGGCAACGTATGCGCGCTGACATTGCCGCCGCACTACTACATAATCCGGATGTCCTCTTCCTTGACGAACCGACGATTGGGTTAGATGTCGTTGCCAAACAGCATATCCGCCAGTTTATACAGCAGATTAACACCGAACGGCAGGTTACGGTAGTGTTGACAACACACGACCTAGACGATGTAGAGAAGCTCTGTAAACGGGTGATCCTCATCGATGATGCTCGTTTACGTTTTGACGGTGAGCTCGCTGCACTTCGGCAGCTGCTTTCGCGAGAACGGATTTTGCGGGTGGATTACGCGGAAGTCTATCCGGACTTCAGTATCCCCGGTGCGCAGATTGTATATCAGGAAGGGCCGCACGTTCAGTATCGATTCTCCCCAGAGGAGATTAGTGCGGCAGAACTGATTCAGGTAATACTCCAAAAATTCAAGATTGTAGACATAGCCGTTCAGGAACCTGATATTGAGGAGCTAATCAAAACAGTTTATGAGGATAATCTAATTCTGAGTAGAATTCCGAATTGTTCCGGGAATAAGAATCTCGATCGGAATTAAGTGGTGCCAGGTACGGAGGAACTCACCAAACGATGTTCGCGACGGCGAGAATTGCGTTGCTATAAACAGGGTGCCCTGCTGGGCTTTTGAATCGGCTTCCGGTCGGAATGTGTAGAGACAGGCAATAACTCGCTCTACTATAAATAGACTTTAGTAAAGACGAAATGCCCCTAATTTCGCGCAAATCCCCTTGACAATTCCTAAAGGTCTGTGTTAAACTATTTTGAAATTGGTATGGGGGAGTTTGCGAACCTATGCCTATCGTTAAATTTCCAAGTCTAAATGAAAAATCAGAACCTAAAAGGAGAAAGCGAAAATGAAATCGGTAAAAATAAAAGTCATCTGTCTCCTCGCTCTACTGCTCACTGTACTCTGGTATGCGGATGCGGCGGATGCCCAAGAATTCGTAACAGACGGGCTTGTTGCGATGTATACACTGAATGAGGCAGACATTGATGGCAAAGTGGTCAAAGATGTCTTTGGGGACAACGATGCGGAAATGATGGGCAATCTCAAATCGGTTGAGGGTCCACTAGGAGACGCGTTGGAGTTTGAAGGGAAACCGGAGAACTACATCGAGATACCCGCCCTGGGCGAATTTGAATTGGTCACTATTGAATGCTGGGCGCTTGAAGGACAATTCGGCGGTATCCAAGGTATCGTTTCAACATGGCAGTGGGCAGCCGGGAAAGTCCATTTCAAGTTTGAAGGCAACGAAATCCAGGTCCATAAAAACGACGGTGTCAAGATTCGCTTAGCTGCAGAAACGGAAACGTGGTATCACATCATTTACACCAGCAACACCAAAGACGATGAGCTGAAGCTTTACGTTGATGGCGAGCTGGTTGACGAGGGGTTATCCGGGGGAACACCTGAAAATATGGATGAACGTCGGATTGGCAGTGAACACGATGGGAGATACCTCATCGGGATGATAGATAATGTCCGTATCTACGATCGGATTTTGACTGAGGATGAGGTTAAGCAAAATTTTGAGGCTGAAAGCGATTCGCTGTCCGTTGTTGAGGCGGCCGGAAAACTCGCACTCACCTGGGGCACGCTTAAGCAGGTGAATAACTAAGCTGCAGTCTCATATCTGGGCGGATTTGAAAATCCGCCCATCTTCTTAAGTCTATACGGTGCGAGCGTATGCGTCCGATTAAAAAGGCAATTATCCCTATCGCCGGGTACGGGACGCGCCTCTTCCCTGCAACGAAAGCCGTTCCGAAGGCCCTTTTTCCAATCATCGCGCCTGATGGAATGGCGAAGCCTGTCATCCAACTGATTATTGAGGAAGCGTTAACAGCAGGTGTGGAAGAGGTGTGTATCGTTGCGCAACCCCAACAGGTCGAACCGATTGCCGACTATTTCTCTGGCATCGTACCACCGGCGCTTCGCGAGAAAGCAGAATTGGCACGTCAGGCGGATATCCTCGCCGAAATCGGCGAACGGTTGTCCTTTGCCATTCAGGCGGAGCCGATGGGGTTTGGGCACGCCATCTATTGTGCTAAAGATTTTGCTGCGGACGAACCTGCCATGATTCTGCTGGGCGACCATCTCTATATATCCGATTCGAATGCTTCGTGCGCGAAACAGTTGGCTGATATCTACGCTCAGGTCGGACAATCCGTAACCAGCCTCGACATTTGCGATGAACGTGAACTCTCGCTCAACGGAATCGTGCATGGGAGCCGCTGCGATGGGCACCGTGCACTTTTCAGGCTATCCCAAATTGTGGAAAAGCCTAGCGTGGATGTTGCCCGCAAACACCTTATCGTTGAGGGGCTCCCGCCGCAGAAGTATCTCTGCAACTTCGGCATAGATGTGCTGACACCGCTTCTTTTTGATATCTTGGATTACAATGCACACCACAACATCGTCACACATGGCGAGATTCAACTGCGGGATGCTATGACGGAATTGATACGGCAGGAAGGCATGTTCGGTTTCCGTGTTGCAGGGCAGCGTTATGACACCGGTAACCCACAAGAATTGCTAAGAACTGTTATTGCTTTTGGACACCACGGTCCCTATTGGGAAGGGGTTGACGATCAAAATTAACCGTTGTTGCAGGTTGGTAGTCGCCTCTCCGTTGCGACACGAAAAACATATTAAGAAAAACCATGTCAAACAAAGAAGACCTCATCACAACTGCATTCGTCAAAGTGCTGCGCCCTATGCGACACGCATGGACACTTACGCAACATCCGTCAAAACCCTTCACCGAAAATGATAGGGAACCTGATGTCATTGTCACCGAACCGAGACGGAACCCCATCGCTATTGAAGACAAAGTTGACAATCCACGCGGCACAGAGCTCAGTGGTGAAAAGCAGCTCAATGATTTTTACCTCGGTAAAACGCTTAAGACGACGGCCCAGAAAATTCAGACCGGCATCGCTGTTCGGTTTCCGTACGAATTCAGAGAGATCGAGCAAGCCGAGCTTGATGAAAAAATGGCAAAAGCCTCAGACATCGCTTACTGTCTCCTCAGCATAGATGAACCGCACCGCTTCCCGAAAGACGGCTGGCTAACGGGCAGTGTAGCAGACATCGCAACTGCGATTCGCATTGGAGCGATGCCAATCGCGAAAATTAATGAAGCGTCGAAGATGCTAGAACGTGGTGTGGATACTGCAGGCGAGCTCGTTGATGCGGCGATCGCTGAAAGGCCTGAGATCGGGCATCGGATCGAAAAAATCCTCTACCAAGAGTACTGTCCTCAGACAACGCGGATGGCAATGCTTATCATCGGGAATGCTTTTATCTTTCAAAGTTCCCTCGCTGGGAAACCCGACTTGGAGACGGTGCCCTCGCTGAGTGGCCTCCGAAGTCAAAACGGCTTACTTGATTCTGATCTCGTTTTTGATGCGTGGTATACTATCCAGACAGTCAACTATCACTCCATCTATGATGTGGCGGTTGCCTTAGTCAACGCCATCGCCCTCGATGACCAGCTCGTCGGCAAGGTACTTTGGACGCTTCGCAACACTGCGCGGAGTTTAGAGCAGATGGGACTTGCAAGAGAGCATGAACTCGCGGGGATAGTTTTTCAGAAACTTATTACAGACAGGCGGTTCATTAAGGCACACTACACACGTCCTGAATCATCAGCACTGCTTTCTGCACTCATGTTACCTGAATTAAAGGGCAATGCTAAGCGAATTAAAGTGGCTGACTTCGCTTGTGGAACTGGGACCCTCCTCAACAGTGTCTACCAACGCATACTCGGATTTCATGAACAAGCGGGCGGAAAGGGACAAGATATCCATCGAGACATGCTCGAAAACAACATCGTCGGTTGTGATATCCTGCCCAATGCTGTACATCTTACGACATCCATTATTGCCAGTACCTATCCGGATATCAAAATGACGGACACACGCATCCATACGATGGCGTACGGGACGCAGCAACCCGACGGACAATACGCTATCGGGGCCCTAAACCTGCTTCGCAACCCAGAAGAGACACTACCCATCCCGATGACAATAAGCCGTAGAGTCAGTGCAAGCGAAGACACAGAGACACATGCGCAGAAAGAATTTAGGCACGAAGAATTCGATCTGGTGATACAGAATCCTCCCTATACCAAAGGGAATACGGATGGAAATTCCAAAATCCCGAAAACAACGTTTGGCGATAAAGACCCCACGGTCGAAAGGGCAATGAAAAAATCGCTCAAGGCCCAGAAATGCAGTGTGGCCGACGGCAATGCCGGCATCGCCTCACACTTCGTTGAGCTCGCCGATAAGATGCTGAAACGCAACGGGAGGATCGGTATAGTGCTGCCCATAAATGCTATCGCAGGCACAAGTTGGCGCAAGGTGCGAAACCTATGGGCGAAGCAATACCACGATGTTATTGTCGTCACTATCGCAGGTGCCAAGATTGAAAACAGCACCTTCTCCGCGGATACAGGCATAGCGGAGTGTCTCGTTATTGCCACCAAAGGGAAATCGGACAATACAGGCAGAGGTACTTTTGTTTGCCTACACCGGCGCCCCGCAGGCGTGCTGGAGGCACTCGAAATCGCAAATCAGATCCACAGGCTGAAGGACATCCGACAGCTTGAAAGCGGTATCACCGGTGGAAACCCTATCAAGGTGGACATAGAACCCGTCGGCTATGCGATGAACGCCCCCTGCCCAGATGTGGATGAGGGATGGATAGTATGCCGCGTCAAAGATATGGGGCTCGTTCAATCGGCATATCAACTCGCCAACGGGTCCCTGAGACTTCCACGACAGACAGAGGCAATTCCGATTCCGATCCGCCGGTTGTCCGACATTGCCAAAACAAGCCTGGGGCCCCTGGCGATATACGGTGATGGCGGAGAAGGCGTGTTTGACGTTGAGACACGGTGTCCGGAGACTGCAGATTACCCATGCCTCTGGCATGTTAATTCCAAAATACAGACGGCGATGCTTGTAGAACCCGATGCCCACGCGCTTCCACGCCCTGATTGTGAAAACAAAATCCCGAGAATCATGGCACGCAACAGTCGGATTCACTACAGTCAAAGCATCCGGTTTAATGCGGGTTCAGTACTCGTGATGTTTACGGAACAGAAAACCATCGGCGTGAATACGCTCCCGAATGTTCGCTTTACCAGCGACAAGTATGAATACGCGTGGGCATTGTGGGGCAATTCAACGCTCGGATTGCTCTGCCATTGGATGCAAGCGGGCAAACAGCAGCAGGGACGCGGTATACTCGGAAAAATGACTTTGCGTTCTCTACCGACATTGGATGTCACGCAGTTGAGTCCGTCTCAACTAGAGGCTGCACAGCAGATTTTCCATGGGTTAAAACACCAGCAGATGCTTCCGTTCAACGAGATGGTAGTTGACCCGGTGCGGCAGGAACTCGATCGGCTGCTGTTATCAGAGGTATTGGGTTTTGGAGAGGGGACGCATGCTGAAGTACATGAGGGGCTTGCGCTGCTCCGCAAAAAGCTCTGCGCGGAACCGAGTGTCCACGGCGGCAAAGGATGAAGGTTGGTTAAACAACGCGAGCCTCTTTTCGCCAGTGTGCTGAAGCATCCCCGGCAGAGCGTTTACCTGTCTTGAAAGAAGCATTTGGATTGGGGTTGAAAGAACTACGGTGGCTTGCATTGAAAGTGTGCTGGGAGGAGAAAATCACTTAATCCAGTGTTTCACCAACGTCTAACTCGACAATTTCTACATTTTGCGAAGCTGTTAGTTTGCGAAGTTCTTCAGGTGTGCCGGTTAAGAGCGGGAACGTCCCGTAATGAATGGGTAGGATTGCTGACACATTGAGCAATTGGGCGGCATAGGCGGCTTCGCGCGGTCCCATCGTAAAGTGATCGCCAATAGGTAAGAGTGCGAGGTCTGGCTGGTAGATGTCGCCGATAATTCGCATATCGCCAAAGACATTCGTATCCCCGGCGTGGTAGAGTTTATAGCCGTTGGCGAATTCCAGTACGTACCCTGCCGGTTCACCCAAATAGACCGTTGTCCCGTCTTCCTCTGTGAAACTACTGCTATGATTTGCGGAAACCATCGTTGCTTTGATGCCGGCGACGGTTACGGTTCCGCCTTTATTCATGCCGATGGTATTTTCAACGCCCTTTCTCCCGAGCCATCCGGCAATTTCGACGATGGAAACGACGGTTGGCGTATGTTGCTTGGCGAGCGTGACTGCGTCCCCGATGTGATCTGCGTGTCCGTGCGTTATCAGCATGAGGTCTATTTTGTGAAAAGTTTTGAGTGCATCTGGGCAAACGGGATTGTTCGTTACCCACGGATCGATGAGGAGGGTTTGTCCATCCGCCAAAATTTTGAAGGTAGAATGCCCGAGCCATGTGAGTTGGATACCGTTGTTAAGTTTCATTCAAAATTTCCTTTAATCTGTCAATGATAATTTCCACTTCTCCTGGTAGGAGGGTTTGTCCGTTAATCAGGATTCCGTTTTTTCCAGTGGTTGCAATGTCAATGGCGGGGTCGCCCTGTGCGAGTGCGCGGAGAATCTGATTTCGGGTTTGTCGGACTCGTTTTTCGTCAAATCGGATTTCAGTGCGTGGCATAGGTTGTGCGGCTTCGGATGGGAAGCTGCGCTGTACTTGAACGCCTGGGATATCTGCAAATGCGTCTGCGAAGGTAGTAACCTGCGCTTCGTAGTTTTGCATCAACTGCTGATGGTCTTGATTGAGGTACCATTTGACTGCGGCAAGCAAGCCGACCATCTCTTCCTTTCCGACCTTCATGCCTCTTCCGATAAACGGATGCGGAGGTCCGTTAAAGGCGATGGCTTCAATAAGCGGTTTCGTTCCGACAATCAGGCCGCTGCTTTGCGGTCCACATAAGCCTTTTCCGCCACTAAACATGACTAAATCGGCCCCGAGCTGTGTGAATCGCCAGAGGTTTTCAGGCGGTGGCAGCTGCGCGGCGGCATCAACGATAAGGGGTATGCCGTGCCGTTTAGCAATAGCGATGGCTTTTTCGTAAGGTACCCAGAGATGCTCCCTGCTGGGATTGGCGAAATAGAAGATAGCGGCGGTTTTGTCGGTAATCGCATTTTCCAATTCGTTAGGTGCTGTTCCGTTTTCGTCTCCTATCTCGATAAAGGTTACACCTACCTGTCGGATGGCGAAATCGTATCCAACCCTGCCGTGTCTGTGTACAATAACTTCACTTTTCATGGTATTGTCGAGACGTGGCAGTTTTTCACGTTTAGCGGCATCAAGTCCTGTTATACAAGCTGCAGTGCTGAGTGTGAGTGCGGCGGCGGCCCCGCAAGAAACGTATGCGGCTTCATTGTGTGTGAGCTTCGCGATCTCTTCTCCGATGCGTTTTTGGAGTGCGATGATGTCTACAAAGTGTTTTGATGCCTCCTCCATTGCCTTGACAACTTCTGGGGGCATGATGGAGCCGCCGAGACGTGTGAGTGTAGCGTTGCCGTTGATAACGGTGCGGATGCCCAATTCTTTGTAAATGCTCACGTTTCCTGCTCCGGCCTGCTGATGCGCTGTGGGTTTATCCGACTTCTTCGCCATCTAATTTTCCGACGTGCAGGTCTATTTCGTCGCGCGATTCAATTTTCTCGACTTTACCGTCTGCCATGTGGAAGATTCGATCAGAGACGTCCAACATTTTGTGGTCGTGCGTTGCGGTGATGATGGTGACTCCGTTTTCGCCATTTAGTCGGCGAAGGAGTGCGATAATCTCGAGTCCGGTTTTTGTATCAAGGTTCCCGGTGGGTTCATCAGCGAGGACGATGGCTGGATTGTTGGCCAGCGATCGTGCAATGGCAACACGTTGCTGCTGTCCGCCGGACAGTTCTAACGGTTTGTGTTGGACCCGGTCGCCTAACCCGACGAGTGCGAGGAGTTCGACGCCTTGTTCGCGGCTCTCATCGGCACTCATGCCTGCGAAAATCATGGGTAGCGAAACGTTTTCGAGCGCGGTCATGACGGGGATAAGGTTGAACGATTGGAAGATATATCCAATTTTCCGGCAGCGTAGCCAGGCGAGTTCATAAGCGTCAAGTTGGGCGATGTCAACTTCGTCAATATAGACTCTGCCTTCGGTCGGTTTGTCGAGTCCGCCAATCATATTGAAAAGCGTAGACTTGCCGGAGCCGGAGGGTCCCATAATAGAGATATATTCGCCGCGCTGAATTTGGAAATTAACCCCCCTGAGTGCATCAACGGTGGTATCGCCCATTTCATAACGTTTAATGAGGTTCCGGACGCGGACTGTATTCTCTTTGGGGAGGATTCGCTGGAACCGTTCGGGGGTTTCGGCAAGGATAGGTTGTCCATCACTTAGTCCTGTTTGCATATTCATTTGTTTTCCTTTATCTCCTTTGTCTTACTTTGTCTTACTTTTGGGTCTGGCTTGCGAGCCGACCTCTTGTGTATGGCGTACGGTTTGGGTAGGGAAAGGCCTCAGCCAAAAAGAGTTGCCTTTCTCTTATGCCTAAGTTTAGTGTCCTGCAAATCGATGTCGGATTTCTGTATATCTCCGTAAAGAATTGTCCCTGCTTGCAGGGTGAATTCTTGTCCATAAAGGGTTATGTTTTTTTTGTATATTTCAGCCCCATCAAGGGTTATGTATTGTTGAATCCGAGGTTTTAACATTGCAGCAGCCTTGTTACGGGCTCCTGTAGACGAAAAACCTTAACGCTTTTTTAGTGTCGGTGCTTTCAATTCTGGTGCGTTCGGTTTCTTCTGTTCTGGGACGGCGAAGGCGATATAATTCCGTTTGCCGAGTTGTTGCATGAACATAATGAGTGAGGTTTCGGCTTCTTTTCGTGTTAACTGATGTTCTTTTTGTATACCTTTGATAATTTGTGCGATGGTATGTTTTCCGTCACACCGGTACCATACATAGGAGCCCATCGCATCGAGGACAATGACGCGTTTATTGGGGAGCATGAAGAATTTGCTAGCGAGTCGTACCCACAATTTATCTTTCTGTGGGACGACAAGCGACGTTTCCCCTTTGTCATCGACTTCCCATGTGATGAGTTCGTTTCGGACAGGAAACACTTGCATCAAGCGGTTCCTGTCCATGTCTGGGCGTTTCTTCAATTTGAGTGCGTATAGAATTCTATTGAGCATTTTTTGTATACTGTAGCCCAACAACGCCTGATGTTTTGTTAATCACTGTGTACATCTCGTCAGAGCCGTTTATGTTTAGATTCATATTAAGAGTTAATGGCATTGAATACTGAGTGCGACTTGTTGTGCGACGTGCATAACATCCGTTTTTCCGATGGCTTGGATAACATAGATTCGGTTTGCTAGATGACAGTGCCATAGATGAAACGCAAGGGTTGTCCGTTTAGAGAGTTTATCTAGGGCGAGTACCGGTGTAAGCGGTACCCCATCGTAGAAGCGTGTCTCTTGTCCTATGAGGGTTAAGCGTTCATCGTCAGTTCCGGTGTGTGGGATAACCTCAAATCCGTAGCCACGAATCGCTTTTGCGTATTTTGTGCGAAACCATGCTTCCAACGGTCTAGGTTCTGCTGTGTAATCGCTGAGGACGAGTTCGGCGGGTCCGTAGCGTTCAATGCTGAGTCGCTGCCGTTCGGGCATGAGGCGTGCTGCTGACTGCGCATTCGCTTTTCCGGCGGAACGTACAAAACTGGGTGCCCGTTTGGCGACGAAAGAGAACAACAGGTATCCACTTAGCAGTTTTTGCCGTTCTAATTTGTATTCCTTTGGGACTGTCATCTGGAGTCCATAAGCGCTCCAGAGTGTGTTTTGCGTGTCAATGCGTTCGGCGATTGATTGGAAGATGCGAAGTACAGTCGGCCGCCAATTCTCTTTCAGGCGTCCCATGACTTGTACAATGATTATCCGTTTCTTTTGTCTGCGGAGTTTGAGCATTAGTTTTCGGCCTCTGCTCAAATTCTCTCCGTTTCGCTGCGAGTGTGTGTAGAAAATAAGTCCATTGGCCCGGATGCTGCCTTTCCAGCTAAAGCCGAGGACGGTGCAGTCTTCAAGGAATTCGGGTTCTTTAATGAGTGTCACATTTCGTCGGAAGGCGAGGTCAGTGCCTTTTTTGTAAGTCTTGCGAATGAGTTTGAAATATTCGTCGAGCGTTGCATGAAGGTCAGGTTTCTTGCGTCGCGTTTGTGCCCATTTAATTTCGAGGCGTGGCATCTGATCATCGTCAAGACGGAGGTATCCGTTTCTTTCGTCCCCACTGAGTCCGCTGAGTTCCCAGTTTTTAGGGATTTCAAGTTGTATGCCCGCCCATCCAAAAAGGGTCCAATCCATTTTTTGTTGTTGCATAGATAGGAATCGGTTATGAAAAATGGGGTGCATTTTCCATAACCGGTACATCCTCTAAAACGGTTTGACAATAACGGCTTTGGAAACGAGTGCAATTGCGACGGTTCCCATGCCTATCAAGCCGACGCCACATGCGAATCCTGCAGCGAGTACTGGATTGAACATATACCAGCGTCGCATTCCAAACCGCTTAATCATATAAAATCGTCCGATGACAGCGCCGAGCAGGCGTGTGACCATGCTGCCTGGGTCTGCGCCAATTCCGCCGATGATGCCGTAATACCACATAGAGGGTAGTTTGAACACCCATAGCATGCCGTAGATGGCGAGACTTGAGGTGAAGCCGGCGGAGACATAATCGCCTCGTATAGCTTGCAGCATCTGGCTATTTCCATCTCGTAGCGAGGTTTTCCAAAGACACTCATTCGTTGCATTGATCGGCCACATCATCTGTGCGAAGGGGTATTGCGCGCTCGGAATGGGCGCGATTTGCCAGATAAAATGCAGAACGACAATTCCACTGACAATCAGAATCGGCATAATTAGCAGTGTGCCGGCGAGATTTGAGGTAAACGTCGTGCCTGTTAATTCCAGTACACGCCAGCTCTGTGTACCCCGCCCGTAATCTTCATCAGGCAGCGGTGCGAACCAGATATCAATCTCTTCATACCGGCTTAAAATAAAGGTAATTTCATGCAGATACGGAATTTCAAACAGGTCTCGTCCGAGTACGCCGAACGTCCGTGCCGTGATATAGGAGTTAATGGGCGTATATAAGAAGGCATAACCGAGTAAGAAGCTGAGTGGGAAGTTAGGGACCATCCAATGGATGAGCCAGACAAACCCGCCCATGCCGACAAGCCACATAGCACCCATGAGCCAGATAGGGAAATCCCCTCGGTTCGGTGGTGTTGCAAACGAGCCGCGTTCGCCTGCACGTTTCTGTGATCTTCGCAGTTTAAAAAGCATCGGAATCGAGGCGGCCATTCCGACGGCTGCGAGACTAAATGATTTGCCTATGCCATAACTAATCCAGAAATCGAGTCCATTGAATAGTCCTACGCCTCGGACATCCAAGCCCGGTGTCCATTGATATAAAATTTCGTATCTGTACAGAATGTGTGGGTTCAAGATAAATTGTGATGCCATCGCGGTTAAGAATTCTGTCATGATAATAGGGAACGGCATGACGAATCCGATGAGCATCTGCCCAAAGTCTGTGCGGAACGCGAATACACCGGTGGGTGCGAAGCCCTCAATGCTCTGGGTGAAATCGATCCAGGGTATCTTCAGGATCTCAATCGGTTGGCTCATCATCACCCCGGTGAGTGATGGCACGCCAATGTAGAGGAATCCCCAGATCAGGCCGGCCATGGAGCCGATAGAGAAGACTTGCCAACGCCAGGTCTCCTCTTTTCCGGTGGTTTCCGCGAGTGCGGTGGCACCTTGTGCACTAATGGGTGCCATGGGGTATGGTAGCCGCTCGAGATCTGCGGTAAGTCGGAATAAGATGTACTGCCCACTGACAAAACGTAGGGTGCCGAGGAGTTTGCCTGCGAGATAAATGCCGATAGGTAAAAACCAGTCTGGGTGTAGGAGGTTGCGCGTCAGTACGCCGACAGAGTCCCCTGCAGGTACAATCCATGCTGGAATTTTATCTGCGATTTCATAAGATGCCGCTTGCGGTGTGTTGACGAAGTAGGCGTACCAGATAAAATTTCGGTATTGCATTCCACTTCCGACTGCGGCGCCGGTTAGGCCGAGGAGCATATAGAGCTCCTGTCGCCGTGCGGTTGTAAAGGAGCGGCGTGCGAGTTCGGTGAATAGGATGACAGCGACCCATGGTGCGGCTTCGGCTCCGGATTGCCCGGAGACATAACTGAGATAGATGGAGCCGGGCATCATCAGCAATCCGACGAAGAGCGCACCGAGGAACACTTTGACCGTTAATCCGGACTCAAAGGTGCGGATGCCGCCTTCAATGTCGTAGCGCTGTGCCCAGGCTTGCCACTCATCTGCTTGTGATACTCTTTCTCTTGCCAAATTGAATCTTCTCCTTTTGTATTGATTCTCAGAGACGTTTGTGGTATCAAACTCTCAACTTCAGACATGTCGCTCGACTCCGACTTTCGCGGAGTCAAGTTATTCATCGTCTGAGTCCTCTGAGTTTTCTCCAGTATCCCGTAATTCTTCCCAAAAATGGGCGCAGAAGATGCCGATGGTTAGCACCAGTGCAGATAACATCTGCCACTGCCAACGGCCCCCAAGCACGAGAATGCTGAAGAGCCACAGCCCGGTCCCAAGAATGATAATAGCACTTGCAAGTTTTTCCATTTTTTGTATATCTCCGTACTGTAATTCGTATATCTCCGTAGTGTAAAAGGTTATGTTCTGTTTTTCGTATATCTCCGTACCGTCGATGTCTATGCTTTTGCTGGTTCGTGTGTAAATCTCGTCGGAGATTGCTTAGGTAATGTCTTTAAAATTCAAAACACCAAAAGGCTCAGACGAGATTTGTAAAGGATTTAACAGAGCATCCGCCTTTATTGGGCTCCTGTAGACGAAAGAGCGAGATTTGTAAAGGATTTAATATAGCAGCAACTGGCATCGGTTATTCTTTTAGGGCGGTTAAACCCGCCCTTCCGGTCTATTCAGGATTACCCTGCGGAGGACAACGTCGGATGCAAACCTGTTGTTCCTGATGTCTCTGCAGTGTTCCCGTTTTCTTCCCGGCCTCGTTCATGGAATTCGGCACGTACATCTACACTGAAAGTTCGCCAAATTAGGAGTTGTTTCCGTAAGAGGTTAAGGAATCGCCGGTTAACCCGTTTCCAAGAGGCGATCTCGCCACTCTCTCTATGGACATCCAACGTGATTTTATACAGGTCTTCCTCTTCACCGCCGACAGGTGATGTAACGAACTGAATAGACTGACTCACCCCTAAGTCATACGGTGCTAACCAGACCATCATGCCGATTTGATATGCATCTTGCTCGGTATCGGTTTGGAAGGCGACCTGATCGGTGTAGAAATCGCTGGCGGATTCGTCAGCGTGTGCTTCAAAGTAGTCGCGCATAAAAACGTTCAAGCCGAGTGCTTCCTCTGCTAGTACGGTGAATGGCAGGTTGAAGTGCCACACGTCGCCCTCTGGTTCGGGGAGTTTCCATTTCCGCTCAATATCCGGCACTGCCATCCGTGACGCTTTAATAGCAGGGTACATGGTGCTGAGTAGGACAACCGCCATAACGATAATCGTTGCGACGACGGTGGACATGGAGGAGTAGTTGAGCGTCAGGCCGGCGAGCCAGCCGAAATTGACGAGGGTTGTCGCAATAGCTTGCCCCATAAGGTACCCGAGTACGGCACCGACGATTGCGTAGACACACGCCTCTGCCAGGAAGAGGAACGCGATATGAACGGGTGCGAGTCCGACAGAGCTGTAAATTCCGATTTCGCGTACGCGTTCGTAAACAGCCCCGAGCATGGTGTTGAGTACAATGAGCGCGGCGATGAGAATAGGTACGAAGAGATTGCCCATCCCGCTGAAGCTAGTCATGCCGATACTGCTATAGAGGTAAGTATCTTTATCGCGTCCGACAAAGAAGTCGAGCGCGATGCGGTTCATCAGGGGTGCCATGATGAGATCTAACTTATCGATCGCTCCTAACAACTGCGGGTCATCTTGGCGGGGTTCCATGTTGACGGCGACGCTTCGCAGCGTGCCGCCTTGGTTCATGACGACTTCGTATGGTAGAACCGCCACGCTGTCCGGTGTAAGATGGAGGTATTTCTGGAGTTCACCTTCCAAGGTTTCGTCGCCGGTACCGCCGCGGCTCCGTTGCTGTTGCATTAGCTGATAATCGACCGGTGTGAGTTCTTCGCCGTCGTTATCAGTGAGGTCTTTGAACCCGATGCCGAGTACGCCGACAACGGTAAAGTCTGCACCGTATACGGACACAGTGGCTTTGCCCATATCGCTTTCGGTAATCTTGAGCAATTCTGCCATTCCTTTGGGGAGCACAATTGCATAGGGCCATTCCGTGGGCCAGTCGGTGGAATCTTCAGGGGTAAACCATTTTCCGTATTCAAGGTACCGGTCTATACCTGTGACAGCGGGTTCTGCTTCATTCATGCCAACGAGCATATTGGCTGCAAAGGTTAACGCTTCGCCGGTGAGTGGGTTCGTCGGTGGCGAAGGATCTATGGTATTTGAGGTGCGCGTCAGTTGGACAAACGACTGGTCGCCGGTGCCAGAGGATTGGTACCAGGCGCGGGGTGCTACAATATTTCGCACGGTTAAGATGGGTTCATCTTCGATTTTCTCAATGAAACCGTCCTGTTGCAAAGAGGTGAGTGCCGCGGCGACATCTATGGGTGGCCGGTCTTGCTTGACAAGTTGTTCATTTTTGCGTTCTAGGAGCCGCTCCAACGCGTCCACGGTGATTTGAGTCTTCTGCATGTCGTTCAGGACGGAAGTTAGCACAGGTTCCTCTAACGGGCGCCAGTACTGGTCTCGGATAAGGAGTCCGGTGTAACGCGGTGTGACTTGCGGCAAACTGGTGCGGTTCGGATGCATAAACGTCCGGACTGAGGTAAACGAAATCACGGTGAACGTCAGAATCACCAAGGTACTACAGGTGAGAATCGTCCGCCCTTTCCGTTTCCGCATGTTGGAAATGCCGAGGCTAAATGCTGCGGCACTCGCACTCAGTCTGCCGACATCTGCTTTGTAGAGTTTGTTGCCTTCCTGCCGAATTTTCTCTAATTGCTCCTCAAATTTTCGGACAATAATACTAATGACGATGACGGTGAGTGCCAATACAACAAATGCGATTAAGATAATCACAGGTGTGGTCGTAATCTGGAACGCCGGATGCACCTGACTCAAGAAAAAGAAGACGAGCAGAAAGATGCCGAAGGTCCCTAAAATCTGTTTGTGAATATTGGGGAATCCGAAGATGAGGCGTTCCATAAAGTAAGCGAACGGCATTAATAGGGCGAGATAGAACATGACACCGTTGACAACATCGTTTCCGGTCTGTTTGACATCTGGGTAGGCGCGTGATTCGTAGCCCCAGGCAGCACGCGCGAGCTTGAGCGCCTGCTGATAGTCATTCTGCAGCAGTTCAGCTTCGGCACGTGCTAAGTATTCATTGGCGAATTGGTGGAGCTTATCGAGCCGGTCGCTGGAGATACCGAACCGTTTGTAAAGGCGCGACCGGTTTTCATCGAGCCACCACATATCTCGGACGACGACGTAAGGGGTGAGCCGAATCTGCCCATTCTCCCGGACGACGAAGCCTTCACCGGTGTAGAGTGTCGGGTTCTTCATTCCGCTTTTTGTCGCTTTGATGAGCAAGAGGCGTTTGCCAATCTGGCCGTAAGCCATACCGACTTTGATGCGGGTTTCTGGCTCACTGTAAACGAGCGCGATGGGCTCTGCCGCAGAGACACCTTCTTGCTGCCACGGTTTCGACATTCCAAACTTTTCGGGTGGGCTATCAGTGAGCGCATCGTATACTTCCAACTCGCGCAAAGTACGCAGATACCGCTGATCCACGAGGTCATAGATGGTAGTAGAAACACAAGGGAATGTGACGACTCGACAGCCTCTGCGCCGGGTGTTAATAGGTATCTTATTAGGTAGCAGCTTTGCGCCGTAATTGCCGAGGTCTGGTGCGTAGACAATGTCGCCGGAATCGGCATCAAGGATGTATGCCTCGACTTCTTGTACGCCGCCGAGTCGTCGTGTAGCTCTGCCTTCCATGGCTAATCCGGCGACTTCAAAATTGCCTTTGTTATCGCCCATGACAAACAGGTCTCCTCGGACCCCCATCATGGTTTTGTGCTTCCGCCGGAGGGTCAAAATGGGGTATGGCACTGGTTTATTGGGCAGTGCGGATTCGCGTGCGTCAAATTCAACGACATCGCCGAAGAGGTTACAATAGAAATTGCCGACACGTGCGGCGGTAGGCATTTCTGGATCTCGGAGTGCCTGCAGGAGCAATGAGGCTAGCGTCTGTGCCTGCTGATGGAGGTTTCCGTCTTGTCGCAGATCGACGCGGTCGATGGTATCGAGGGGTGTGTCTGTTAAGACGCGTGCATCCTCAATGGTGGCAAAAGCGATGCCGGTTTTGCCGACGAGCGTGGCGACTTCGCTGTCAAAGGCGATTTTCCCTGGGATGTAGGTTTTCCACGTTTTGCCGCCACTGGCAGAGATTGCGTTGATGAAGTTGGATTCGCCGCCAAGCCCGGCAATACCGATGAGTATCTTAATATCCTCTATTTCTTCCTCGCTGAACGTCTCGGGATCTTCGTGTCGTAGTCGTAACATGGCATTGAGTCGTTCCCGGGTGCGGATATTGTTTTTTCGGTTCTTTTTTGCTGTTCGGACATCGTTTCGGATAAACCGTTCGACCTCTTTTCGGACATAATCCATATCCTTGAGCAGATCTTCGGAAGGTTCGCCGCGGTTACGCCACTGCTCAAACTGCATTTTCATGAGTCGGCTGACTCCGCTGAGTCCGGTGAGTTTTGCGTAGTGTGAGCTGAGTAAGGTTTCCAAGGTTTTCCCTTCGAGTGCGGTTTTGTCGGAGATGCCGCCGGCGACGTTCCATTGTTGTGCCATCACAGCCTGCCGGATCTGGTCATCTGTCCACTGCCAGAGTTTTCGGACACGTACGCCAAAATCTGCGTCCTCGGCATAAGATGCGAGTTTATTCCCGATACTGGCAAACTCGCGTCGCAGTACAAATTCCGGCTGCTGGTCGTAGAACCAGCCCTTATTGAACACCCCGAACTGGTTTGATTGCGATGACAAGTCAATACTGACATAAAGAGATGTGTAGTAACGGTTAAAGAGGTCTTGTAGAGAGATTGCAGCCTCAATCTGTGTGAGTTTTCGGTAATATTCGTCCGGGTCAATGCGTCCCATCTTTTCTATACGACTTTGGATATTGCGGAACCGGGCATTCCGGAGGGTTAGCATGTTATCTCGGAGGAGGACTTTCGTCTCCTCATCTAAATCCCCGGTCAGCGTAGGTAGCCGCTCATAGAGGTTGTGGAGTGCAACGATATCAGATTCTGCGCGCTGGGTGACACGTTCAAATAGAGAGGTTTCGGTGATATGCGCGGCGATAACCGAACGGACATCAAGCGCCTGCTCGACATCATCCGGTGAGAGATAGTTATTCAGAATGAGTTGCTCTTCGGCTAAGTACTCCCGTCCTAACGTTTCATGTGTTGCGAGGAGGTTCTGGATACGTATGCGTTCTAATCGTGCATTCCGTAGGGCGATTTCAAAGAGGCTCTGCTTATCCTTCAAGAGATCGGCGATTAAGATGGTATTGCTTTCCGCGGTGGTGTCTGTATCCTCGGATTCGGTTAATCGTTGTTTGAGTTGTGCGTCCACAGTGTTGAGGCGCTGCAAGCCGCCTACGGAGAGATACCGGGTGCTGTAGAGCAGAGAATCTGCGGCTGCCCCGAGCGGTGCCTCCTTCAATCTGCGGATACTCGATTTAATCTGATCTTCAATCGGTTGGCTGTCTGTGATAGAGCTTGCTATCTTTTCAAGGAGTGCTTTTTCGCGTTGGATGGCGGCTTCAAAAGAGTCAGAGGCATTTCCGAGTACTTTGCGTGCGGCTTTAGCGCGATTCAACGTGGGCAAATCAAGGTGCCGGTCGAGGATTTTCTCGGGTGTCCACATTAAGGCGAATTTGCGCTTGTCACTGAGCTCCCAATCTGCGACGGTGTTATTCAGCATTTCAATGTCTGCGACAAGTTCCTGCGGCAAGTCCGGGGGCGGTGGGATGTACCAGTCGGATCCACGTTGTTCTGGGATGAGGTAGGCGGTGTTGGGATGTGTCCCGTAACTGGAGCTCTGCTTCGCCTGGTCAATGTCACGGATGAGTTTCTCGACGGCCCAGGTGTCGAGCCGTGCGATGGGGAGTGCAAGTTTTTCGATCAGGTCACGTTGTGCGATGCGACTGGTGTCTAGCGCGACGGTCCGGATATCTGCTAACCGTTGTACAATGTCTCGTAGGAAATGGGTAGTTTGAAGTGCCTCTTTCTTTGCCCGGGCTAAGTTGGCGAGGAGTCGGCTTTTTTCTTCACCGGTAAACCCTTGTTTCTCACGTTTTCTATTCCGGTCAGTCTGCTTTTTCTGGCGTTCGGAGAAATCGCGCTGTTCTTCGTTGAGTAAATCGATCTGCGACCGGGTTTCGGCGAGTCCATCCAGCGTTATTACCAAGGAGTCTAAATCAGATTTAACAGTGTGGATGCCGTAAAAGAAATCTGCGGGCAAATCGACCAGTACGCTTCGATCGATGGAGAGGAGGAGTCTTCTGCCGAGTTCCTCAAATTCAATAATATCGGTGGAAAGTCCGCGTCGGAGTCCGTGCATTGTGGGGGTTCCTGGGGAATCGGTTGCTCCGCCAACAATATCCTGCCCAATGCCTTCCATGAAGGCGCGCATTCCGGCGAGTCCTTGGAAGTGTGCGTCGATAGCGACGAACAGTACAGAGCGTCCTGGTCGGTATTCTGGCAAACTGAAGAGGCGTGCGAGCTCAAGTAGCACGGCGATTCCGCCGGTTGGATCTGCGCCGGGTGCCATGGCAGGGACGATGGACATGGAATCGTAATATGCTGTGAGGACGACGAGTTCGTCGCGAAGTGCCGGGTCTCCGCCTTCCAAAAAGCCGCGGATGTTTTGCCCGATGCCGCGTGTCCATCTCATTTGTCCGCGGACGCGGACGTTCACGTTTTGCTCCTGCGCGAGCATCGCTTGGAGTGCCGCGCCATCTGCTTTGGATATCCAAAAACGTGGGATGTTTGCAGGGACGGTGCCGAACTTGTTCTCTGCCTCGCCACGAATTGTGGTTTCCGGTTCAATGAAGATGATGGCTGTCCCGCCGAGCATCTGTGCGTTGATATAGCGGGTGCTGGAATTAAAATCGAGGAGGACGATAGCGCCTTTGGGTATGAAAATGTGAGATTCGCTGGCGGCGACAAATTCGCCGGATTCATCAATTTGTCCGTCGTTGTTATTATCAATACCATCAGTCGCGTCGCCGGGAATCTCATCGGTCCAGCCATCGGCATCGTTATCAATGCCGTCGGAGGCCCATCCACGGATTTCAGAAAGGAGTGGAATCTCGCCGTATTCATCAACGGTGCCGTCTTCGTCGTTATCGATGCCGTCGGATGCTTTCTGGAGATGTCCGTTGAGTACATCATCGGTGATGCTAGCTTCTGTGATGCGTTGTCGGCGTGCGAGCCCTGGGAGGGTATCTCCGTCTTGGAGTGCGTACCAAAAACCCCCGATCGGTGTGCCGTTGAAATCCGCGAGCTCCGCATCATCGCCGTAAAGCAGTGGGCCAGACAAACCCCCGGTGGGAATATAGACGGTGCTTCCTTCTACAACGGGTGTCGCAAGAAACCTATTTTTTTCATGTGCGCGGATAATGTCCGTTTCTACTTGGTAACTTTGGGCGATCTGTTCAAGGGTTTCACCCGCCAAGACGGTATGTTTGATGCCATCAGCAAGGAGAGGTGTGCGGACCAGGTTCGGCCAAAAAGGTGTCAGTTTAAAGGTGTGTAGCACAGCGTCCTCGGTGGAAAGCACCTCAATGACACTATCGCCGTAGTCAATAGGGACGGTGACAGTAAATTCACGGCTTTCAACATTTTGTAAGCCGATGTCCACAAGCCGGTCGAAGATGTATTTGCTGCCGCTGGCGGCTTGCGGGTAACCGGTCACGCGCGTCTGAAGACTTGAGAGGCGTGCGATGTCTTTTCGAAGATTGCCGATAGATAACTCGTCTCGGATTTGGATTGCTGCGGCCTTCATGCCGGGGTCGGATGTCTGTGCAACGCTACTCGGATTTAAGATAAATCCGAGCGATAGACAGAACCACGCCGTAAGAAGGTGTACGGATATATGGATTCGGGACATAAAATTCTCCATTGGTTTTTCTTTTTTTCGGTTCAGTCTCATTTCTCTTCTGAAAATCGAAAAATTTGCTTTCACGCAAAAGGCACTCTATGGTTTCCATCAACGAACGAAAACGTGAAGGTTTGCGGTATTGCCCGTCAATCTGGTTCTAATTTTCATTTCAATATGGATTATTGCAAAACTTTTCATTAAGTGTATCATAATTTCATTTTTTTTGGCAACTTAAATTTGCATCTGACGTGGCCTTAAGGTTATAATATATTTTACTTTAAGGTTTTAAAGGAGTTAATATGTATGAATAAAGACAAGGTTGCCTTGCGTATAAAACAACGCCGGCATGAATTGCGGATAACGCAGACAGAATTAGCACAGATTTCAGGGTTGACTCCGGCTGCAATTTCCCAATTTGAAGCAGGTACCCGGCACCCTTCGTTCAAGACACTCTCCGCTTTATCTAATGCGTTGAAAGTCACATCCGATTTCCTGATCGGTCAGACAGAAAAGCGTTACGAAGATCTTTTAGCCGACCCACGGGTTAGCGCGATGCTTAAGGGTATGATGGATTTGAACGAGTCAGACAAGGAGATACTCTTTAAATTCTACGAATTTCTGAAATCAAGACAATGATTTCGGATTCTAAATAACACCACTGCCAAAATCAGAGACAATCGTGAGATTAAATGATTTCAGATTCTAAATAACACCACTTTCAAAATTAGAGACAATTGCGAGATTAAAAGAACCATCATGTGCTAAAGTTGTTTTTTTTTTCTGAATCAGGTTTATAGTATTAGAGCCGTTGCGGTGGTGTGATGCGTGCTATACGCGTACTACGCTGCTGGTTCGAAATGCGAGCGGTATATCGCGCACAGGGGGGGCGAGCTCCTGTGCGTGCCTTTGTCAGAGGCGCGTAGACAATTGGAACGTCGCCTAATTTGGAATAAGACATACTTTCCCGAAATTTTGGCGTTTCTCCAAGCGGGTCTGTGCCTCGCTGGCATCGGAGAGTGGCATCACGGTGTCAATAATAGGGATGAGTTTACCCTGTCCAGCGAGCCGGATGAGCGTTCGGAGTTCAGTTATCGTCCCTAAGGCGGAGCCCATCACCGTTATCTCTTTCTGATACATTTTCCGGATATCAATTTCGGCAATGTTGCCGGTTGTAACACCACATGTGACGAGGCGTCCGTTTTTGGCCAGGCTGGCGATGCTCTGCTGCCAGGTTGCTGTACCGATATGCTCGAGAACAACATCGACACCACGTCCATTCGTTTCTTTAAGTATGACATCTGAGAAGTCTGTCTCAGTGTAGTTAATGGTAACGTCTGCGCCGTGTTTTCGGGCGATTTCGCATTTCCGAGCGGTGCTGGCTGTTGCGAAGATGCGTGCCCCTGTGAGTTTAGCGAGCTGTAATCCTGCGCTTCCGACACTGCCACCGGCACCGAGTATCAATATATCTTCCCCAGGGTGCAGCTGCGCCCGCGTCATTAGCATGTGCCACGCGGTTAAGTAAGCTATCGGCATCGCCGACGCATTGACAAAAGATAAAGCGTCGGATATCCGGATTGCGTTTCGCGCAGGAACCTTGACATATTCCGCGTACCCGCCGTTCACTTGGAAGCCCAGCAACGCTTGGGTTTCACACAAATTTTCGGCACCACGGTGGCAATCGTTGCAGCTGCGGCAAGGAACACATGGCGCTAGGACAACACGGTCGCCAACGGAAACCGCATCCGCTACTCCACTCCCTATTTCTGCTACGACACCTGCAATATCAGAACCGAGAATATGCGGCGTATCGCCTTTACGAAGTTTTTCCGCAATTTCCGGACGGTTGCGCCGGGCATGGATATCTAAATAGTTGACCGCGCACGCCTCGACTTGGACAAGAATGTCGGTGGTATCTATGACAGGTTTGGAGACCTCTGTATATTGTAGTACCTCAGGACCACCTTGTTGTGAAAAAACGACAGCTTTCATATTTTTTGTTGATTAGGCGTTCACTCCTACAGCCACTGTCTAGGTACGTTTGCCGAATTTGTGGGTAAGAAGCGTTATAAAAACCTAACCGTAAGCCCCGTGGTTTAAGAAACCGAGCAGACGGCGTAGACGCGGATCGGCATCTTGATATACCGTCTCAGGCATGGCGTAGTTGATAAAGGGGTAATACTTATGCCCGATGAGCCGGCGAGCATAAGTAACCTGCGTGATATAGCGGATGCGTTGACTCTGATTCGGTCCGCCGCGATGCCAGACTTGGTTATTAAACATGATAACGCTGCCGGCGTTTCCGAGATTATAGTGAATTTTTTCTGCCCACTCCGTCCCTTCCACCGACCGCGGTGGCGAGGCGCCGAACAGATGGGATCGAGGGATAACCTCTGTGCCGCCGTGTTCAATGTCGGTTACATCTGTGAGATAGTAATTTGCTGTGAACAACAGCACCGGTAGGCGTACGTTCTTTGGGGGTTCTCCATCTGTGACAAGGTAGTGCGGTGCATCGTCCTGATGCCATGTGGTGATGCCGCCCCCCGGGAACGTCTGAAACGAATTGTTATGGATAACGTGGCAGTTTTCTGCAACTAGTGCTTCTGCAAAAGAGACAATCGGCTCCAAATCAAACAAGCGGCGATTTGCTTCGCTGTGTTCAAACATGCGATGGCTTAAGTGCATAGAGCCTGCACGGCTGCCGCTGTTTAAGCCGTTCGGGTTGTTTTTTAGTGCCCACTCTAAATCCTGCCGGAGTTCCACGCAGTGCTCGGGGCGTAACACGTTTTGTAGGAAAAGGAAGCCTTCGCGGTGGAATCTCTCGACCCATTTCTGAATTTGTGCATCACTCACGCGCTGCTCTGCTAAATAGGATGTTTGTGCCATGTTGCTACCTCGTCAATTTGTAATATCTCTTGCACGGTGCCTCCCTGAAAAACGTTAATTCGTCTACTGGCGCCCAATAAAGGCGACTGCAATGCTAAAACCTGTGAAAACCTCGTCAGAGCCGTTTTATGTGTAGATTTTACCATGCCTCGGACATTGTGACCGGAAGTGAGTCCGGGGTGTTTTCAAACTTGCGAGCCAAAATGTCCTCTTATTTTGATAAGCCACTATAAAACGTTTTATCAGCGCTAGTTTTCGAGCGCGATGCCAACGTTTACTTTCGGATGAGCATCTTGCGTGTTGCTATGAAATCCGGTGCCGTAAGCGTGTAAAAGTAGATACCGCTCGCCACCGGCTCGCCTAAGGTGTTACAGCCATCCCAATACGCGGCGCGTCCTTTCTGCCGATAACTACCTGCAGGCTGATACCCCACCTCCAATCTGCGAACCACTTTTCCAGCCACCCCATAGATGGTTAGCGTCACAGGTCCTGGGGCCGACAATTGATACGGTATCCACGTCTCTGGATTGAACGGATTGGGGTAATTGGGCAGCAATGCCGTCTCTTTCGGCAGTAATGCGGCGAGCAGCTGCTCTAAAATCGCTACCACGCGCTGCTGCGCCGGATCCGTGAGTGCCGAGTGGCGTGCCTCGTCAAGCCAGTGCTGAAGCTCAGCGACAGAGCGCCCTGACAACGTGACAGCCCGCGCAGCCGGGGATGCCGCGTCTCCGAGTGCCTCGGCCACAGCAATCCAATCCTGAAGGTCTACAACCCCATCGCCGTTCACATCCGCACTGTCCGTGCCGGTCTGCCCCAAACGGAGGGTAACCAACTCCAAGTCTGCGATAGTCACCAATCCATCGCCATTCACATCCACGGCGAGTGGCATCGGTATCGTGCTCCTCGCGCTAAAGGTTACGGGATACCTTATCTCCGCCGCCGTCACGCGCACTTGGTTCACCCCCGGATTCGCGCCCAAGATGAGGGTGCTCTGTGCCCTGCCGTTGGCATTGGTTGTGGCAGTGGTGGCCAGGAGCCGTCCACCCCCTTCGGTGACGGTGAACTGTACAGAGACACCGGACATCGGCTTGCCGTGTTCATCCTGTGCACTGATAACGAACGCACGCGGCAGCTGTGTGCCGGCTTCGCCTTCTTGGCTCTCACCGGAGATTTTTACCAAGGCGGCTTGTGGGTTCGGGTCAAACGTCACGTTCACGCCGTTCGCCTGCAGTGCGGGGATATGCGTGTGGATAGCCGCATGGTTCAGCGGGTTGTACCGCAGGCGCAGCTCTGTCAGTTGTGTTAACCCTGATAGCGTAGAGATATCCAAGATGGAGTTGTTCCCTAGATTCAGAAAAGTGAGTTGTGTTAACCCTGATAGCACGGAGACATCCGAGATGGAGTTGTTCCCTAGATTCAGAAAAGTGAGTTGTGTTAACCCTGATAGCACAGATACATCCGTGATGGCATTGTTAACAAGATACAGCGATGTCAGTTGTGTTAGGCCTGATAGCACAGATACATCCGTGATGGCATTGTTACCAAGATACAGCGATGTCAGTTGTGTTAGGCCTGCCAGCGGAGAGATATCTGTGATGGCGTTGCCCCAAAGATTCAGCGATGTCAGTTGTGTTAGGCCTGCCAGCGGAGAGATATCCGAGATACCGTTGTACGAAAGTCCCAGCGATGTGAGTTGTGTTAGGCCTGATAGCGGAGAGATATCCGTGATGGGGTTGTCCCAAAGTTCCAGCGATTTCAGTTGTGTTAGGCCTGCCAGCGGAGAGATATCTGTGATGGGGTTGCCCCCAAGATACAAATATGTCAGTTGTGTTAGGCCTGCCAGCGGAGAGATATCTGTGATGGTGTTGTCCCTAAGATTCAAAAAATATGTCAGTTGTGTTAGGCCTGATAGCGGAGAGATATCCGTGATGGCGTTGCCCCAAAGATTCAGCGATTTCAGTTGTGTTAGGCCTGCCAGCGGAGAGATATCCGTGATGGTGTTGTCCCTAAGATACAAATATGTCAGTTGTGTTAGCTTCTCAAGCGGCGACAGATCCGTTACCGCATTGCTGTTGACAAACCCCTCTCCTGCAATATACTCACCACCTAGGTTCAGTCTTCTCAGATGGCGTGCGTGTTCAAGTCCAGTGAGGTCTGTTATCTGACGGTTCGGGGCTTCAAGATGCGTTAACGCGAGCATCGCATGCGTCGTGAGCGCAGTCCTTCGTGCCAAACCGAGCGATTCCTGCACGGCGGCGGCTAAGTTCGCATCCGGGATGAAGATCGCTTCAGGCGGCAGTTGTATTAAGCGTAACAGTGCAGAAATATCCGAGATACCGTTCAGCGATGTCAGTTGTGTTAGGCCTGCCAGTGCAGAGAAATCTGTGATGGGGTTGCCCGAAAGACTCAAATCTGTCAGTTGTGTTAACCCTGATAGCACAGATACATCCGAGATGGCATTGTCACCAAGATCCAGCGATATCAGTTGTGTTAGCTTCTTAAGCGGCGACAGATCCGTTACCGCATTGCTGTTGACAAGCCCCTCTCCTGCAATATACTCACCCCCTAGGCTCAGTGCTCTCAGACTGCGTGCGTGTTCAAGTCCGGTGAGGTCTGTTATCTGACGGTTCGGGGCATTAAGATGCGTTAACGCGAGCATCGCATGCGTCGTGAGCGCAGTCCTTCGTGCCAAACCGAGCGATTCCTGCACGGCGGCGGCTAAGTTCGCATCCGGGATGAAGACCGCTTCAGGCGGCGGCAGCAGCGAGACAACATCAATAGGGAAGCCGTCCCATGTAGTGAAAGTGTTCCCACGTACATCCATAACGCTAAGGCCTACCACCTTATTTTGGGGGGATAATCTGGTTGTGACAATTTCAACTTCAACCTTGCTGCGTGCGGTGCCGTTGAATGTTTTGCATTCAAGCACTTCCCAGAACCCTTTAGCTTGACCCGCAAGTGTTTTTGTCAGCACCTGTGCTTGGTAGAGTCCGTCGGGTTCGGTAACCTCAAAACGGAGGCGGATAGCATTCGGGGGTGCGGCGAGGCTCGCGGCGAGCATTTTGACCGCGGTGCGTCTGTCCTCGAAGTCAGTTGGGTCGGTATTGAAGGCGCGGTGGACATCCAAAAATGCAGCATCGCATTCGGATAGCCGAGATAGGTCGCCGTCGTAAGACATAATGGAGGTATCACTGCCGAAGTTATGCTCCAATCCGAACGCATGGCCGAGTTCATGCGCAACGACAGTCAAAGTCCAACTATCAGGTTCAAAGGGTGTATTCTCAGTTATAGAATGTTCTTGCGCAACGACAGTCGAAGTCCAACAGTAGATGTGTACATAACCTCCGGACCCGCCGCCACCGCCGATACCGCAGACAGGGAATTCAGTATCCTGGGTCTCTATCATAACGAGAGTGATACGCCCCACTTCGGATATGTCAACATGTGCGTGGATTTCTTCATTCCACGCCAATATATTATTCCCATGATGTGCGTGATCAAGGATTTCTTCATTCCATGAGGCTCTTGTATTATTCAGATAATGTGCGTGATCAAATTTCCCCACTACATGATGTATGGTCGCATTTCCACGTGCATCGGTTTCAAACGCAAAGGTTTTTCTGCCGAAACCGTGAGCTTCCATCTCGTCGGCGAAGTAACGTTGTGCTTGCTTTATTAACGCGTCAATCTCTGCGTCTACATTGTCGCGGGCGGGCATGTCGCGGGCGCGGAAGTAGACGATTTGGACTACCGGCCGGTGTTCTGGTGCCGATGCCACTGGGTGTGTGAAAAAAAGGAGTGTCAGACAAACGAACCCGATTGAAATCAATTTTCTCTTCATAAAAAAACCTCTTGCTTTTGAAACCTTTCATTTTTGAGATATTTTGCGGAGGTGCCGGTTTTGCACCGTCTCCGAAATTTTGGCGACAGGTGCTGTTCGGGGAGCAGGGGCAGTAAGCCCCTACTTCCGGATGAGCATCTTCCGTGTTGCTACGAAATCCCCTACTGTTAAAAGGATAGGGCGACGCGCTCGTGCATACCGGGCTAACCCATTGCCGCAGCAACAATAATGCCCAGCGAAATCAGCACACCTGCAACCGCAACACCCGCAGCGACGTTATTTTCTTCGGCGATCTGGCGGTTCAAATCGTACGGCGTTGCGATATCAAAAACCTTATAGCCTATCATGAGCACCACTAAACCTACGATGCTAAACACAATCCCTTCAATGATGAATCCGGCTAAAACTTTGAAGTTCACCATAGGTGCGTCTTGCACTGCCCCGGGAGCGTCTTGTGCATTCGCCTGGGTTCCTAATAGTGCAAGCGCGACGATGGATACTATCACGAAACAGAACGTGGTCGATACAATTTTCTTAGTCATTTCGAGTTCCTTTGTGTAATGTGCGGCATATTATACCGTGTTACACAGTTTTTACAATTCTTTTTGTATACTGGAGCCCTACAACGCTTTATGCATTGTAAAGTCCTGTATAAATCTCGTCGGAGCCTTTCTAGGTTATGGATCTAATAAATTGCCTATAGTTATAACGCTTGCGCGCCTCTATAAGCCTGTTTATGGTTTGACAAGTTCGAACTGCACGTCCACTGTTGGGTGCAGGTATTTTATGAGTATGGTGTTTTTCTCTTCAAGATAGCACCAGCCGGAAGTAGCGGTTTCGAGCGTTTCTACCGTTGGAATCTCGGTGGTGGTGATGGCGTAATTTTTCTCGCCGCGCAATTGCCGGTATCGCGTACGAACTGCCTTTGGGGCGCGTTTGTACCCGGCGATGAGTGTATAACTGGTTTGGTTTTCTGCGTAGCTGAGATTCCAAGAGAGCTGCCCGGTCTTTGCATCTAGGGTAAGCCCTTCTACATTTGCGCCGGAGCTGACGTGGGCTCCATCCACGATGGCAGTTTTTATGCCCGGATCCAGTCCGAGAAGCGTATAGACATTTACCATAATATCTTCTGGATTGAGGTGTGGACCGCGCCGTTCGGTACAAAATCCGTAGAACCCATCTGGATAGGTTCCTTTGCGTTCACCATCGGCCCACTGCTGATACATTGCACTGACGGTGATACCCTCCGCGACTTGTTGCCACAACGTCTTGCTTTTTCGAGTTTTGGTATTTTTTAAGCGCGCGAAGTGTTGTAAATAGTAGGCAAAAACCAAGCCGTTCCATTGGACAGGCACGCCAAACCATGGATGTGTGTAAAAAGTCGTACCGAAAACGGGGATTGATGCAAAGAGCATGCCGGGCCGGTCAGGTAGATGCCATTGGTAGAGAAACGGCAAGCCGGTCTTAGCCCAATGTTCGGCGTGCCTGAGATTCGCTTTATCGCCGGCGATTTGGTACGCCTCAGCGTATGCGCCGATTGCAAGGGCAGCAGCGAGGAGGTCCGGTTGATACATGGGGCATTCCCACAGCTGCGCCCCGCGTGGAATGGTGAATTTCTTCATGAATGCGAGTGCCTTGAAACCTGCGTCTCGTGATGTTTTATCCCCGGTAATCCGGGCATGTTTGAGAAGCGTCAGCGCGTGCCCGGTGCATGTGCCAAGTACTGCCTCTCCGGGGGTGCCCAAGGTTGCGGTTTTCTCATTTGTTGGCTGCCACCGCCAGCTGCCGTCCGCTTCTTGGGTGTCAATCAGTTGTCGTGTTTCTGCTTGCATGTAATCCAATGCTGCGTCGAGGTGTCCGACATAGAACGGGAATTCCCAGTTCAAAATATGAGATGAGCCGCGTGCGGCTAAGGCAGCTGGGCCGGACTCGGCACACGTATTTTTTGCGATAGTCTCTACGCGTGCTTTTACCGTCTCATCGCTGGTAGCCAGATAATCGTACCAGAGCAACGTTCCGAACCCGGGTTCATTATGTGCTGGCCAATCGATACAGTGGCGCGATTTCTGCGTATCGGCATCCCATGTGGTATGCATAAATCCGTGCCGTGAAAGCAGGAGTTCCTCCTCATCACTCCGGGGCGGCTCCAGCGGTTTTGGTGTACCGTAGGCATCGTGCCAATGCGCGATTGCATCTAAAATATCCGCTTTTCCGTCAACGATCAGCTCGCTTTTAATGGAGAGCAGCTGCCCGCCTTGTAGCGAATACGGTGTCGTGGCAACCGTCTGATTTTCCGCAACCCATTCAGGGACAGTCGGGAGAAATAGGCCCATCAACGTATTTTTCTGATGCTGATGCCAATTCGGCGAGGCAAATATCGCGGATAGCATCTTGTTTTCTCCATCCCAGCTATCCAGTGGATTCCAGATAAGGCCAACCAGTGAATTCTGCATCTCTACCGCCATGAGCGGCACGGTAATTTTATAAGGATGCGGGACTAAGCGATTGTGGAGCGGTGGGGCAGCATCACGTGGGTTTGAGGAACGTTCCGTTTTGTCTAAAAATTCAAGCCCGGGGAATAGGGCAGCGGTTTTTCTGTCCCCATTTTGCCCAGGCACCGCGGCATAGAGCATCGGACCCTGGAAGGCGAGGAGGTCCACTTTTTGACTCGCTTCTAACTGGAATTCAGTTCTGACCCGTTTTGCCTTTTCCGTGAGTACCCACGTGCCACGATAGTTCCACGTTACGCCATCGGCATCGACATGTTCACCGGCTATATGGATGATGGATTCACCACTATTTCCGGCTAAGCGATACCCGGTTGGGACGAATCGGAAAGTCTGGTGCTGTTTTTGGCTATCGATGTAGGTAACTTCAGAGAGCGCGGGACAGGTGGCTACCTGATGATAGGTGCTGCCTTTCGCGACGAAAAGGACGTAGTACTCAAAACCTTCGGGTGCAGCTTGTGAACGGGTATCATTTTTCTTTGAACCACCAGCACTCCTACCGTTGACAAAAACGAGGCGGAGATGCTTGTTTCCGATGACGATGTGCCCAGCTTGATTAAAGGTATGGAGCTCTGGAACCACTTGATCAGAGAGCTTCGGCAGTGCTGGACGAATTGCAATGTTCCCTGCTGTGGTGTGCCGTTCTTCTCCTGCGGATGTTTGTGACTTAACGGAGACGGAGAATTTGACGGGCATAGGCTGCGCGTGACGGCGCGGGAACCAAGAGATGATAGTTTCTTCACCGGTAGCAAGTTTTTTGATGTTTTGTGTGTGCCGGCCGCGCCGGAGCTTCACGCCGTTGATGACAAGTCGTGCGATATCGGCTTTTCCAAGGGGTGCCTCGCCTATATTCCGTACGGTACATTGCAGCTCAAAATCTTCGCCTGCTTGGACAACGGCGGCTGTAGCACCGACACTCGTAATCTCCAGTTTCGGTTGTGCGGCGTAGAGTGCCAATGCTACAATTTGCGAAGATATTGGTGGGGACTTCTCGGAATTCACAATCTGTGCGTGGATATCCGCTGCTAATTCCGAGACACGCGTTCCATCAGGTACGCTAAATTCCAGCAGTTGCGGCTTTTCATCAGAGAAACGTGCGAGCGCAGTGCCGCAGTAGAGCGTAGGTTCCTTATCGCCTCTCGCTTTTCGCAGCGGCATCTGTGTGAGTTTTAGCAATTGCGGTTTGCCCCACAAAGCCCACGCGTAGTTACTATTGCCTTGAATATGACACTCGGTGAGAAAAGAGAGGACAATCTGTTGACCGGCGTATTCGGTTAACTCGATGTCGTGTTCTGTCCAGCGGCATTCCGTTGAAACCGATTCAAAGCAGCATTCACCTGAAATGTGAATAGCAAATTTTACCCCTCCAGGGGACCGCGCTGTATCGTCAAATATAACCCCGTCTCTTAAACCGGTACTAAAATGGAGAAAGAACTTCGTATCGGTTTTATTAATCTCGGGGAGCGAAATTTTATAGTCAATTCGTGCGGCATCGGTAGCGGTTGGGTGCGCAAAAATCGCGGGTTTCGTCACGCCGCCGGCCCTGTCTGCTGTGCTTGCGGAGGCTTGCTCTGCGCCTGTGTGCTTGCTCTTTTCAAACATCGCCACGAAATCGTATAGCTTCTCACTGACACCGACTGCAGGGGGCCCTAGCTTCCGCTCAGTAGGCGGAATAGGGGGTTTCGCGCTCGCTTCCTGACTCGCCTTCTCCTCGGTTTTTACCTGTTTTTCTTGCTGGTTAGCAGACTCTTGCACAATCTCATCAATAGGTTCCGGGGCAGCGTGCTCGTTGTCAGATGCGTTCTCGGCAGCAGCGTGCGGGTTCTCATCCGCGCTTGCGGTGTGAGTGCGAGTGCCGGTTTCAAAATGCACGTCCTTATCTTCTGCAGCAGCTTTTTCATCGGCAGAAATAGCCGGGTCTATTCCGTCAGAATCTGATTGTTTTTCGTCAGATAGACTTTCAAGTTGCTCTGTAGAAGTCAGCATCTATTCTTTTTCACTCCATTTCTGTTTCATGATTTGCATTTCTGCGGTAAGCGTGGGTTCGTTATGAGACGTTCGTGCGTGCGGGTTAATCTGCCATTCGCCTGACTCGTCTCTGTAAACTGGCTGTCGTTGCGCAACTGGCAATATGCCAAAGGGAGTGTGCGGCTCAATCTGGTACCAATAGGCGACAGAAGATGTCTCATTGCTGAGATGATTGCCGTGGCCGTGTTCAATCGTCACGCGAATTTCTTTCTCAAACCGTACCGGATTTTCTAAGTGAAAAACGTAGGAGGTCTGGTATCCATCGGTATGATTTTCGTGAATAGATGAACCGTTATGTGCGAACGCATTGGGTTGCATGCCCCAGGCTTGATTGAGATAGTCTTCGGAGCCGGTTCCGTGCAAATCAGGTGGCCATTTGTAACCGTCAACCCAAATCATATCGTCGCCTTCACCCCACCATGTGCCTTGGAAGTTGGTAATAGAGAGGTTACAGCCGATATAGTGGCCGGTGCCCTGTGCGTCCAAAATGCGGTAGTTGTTGTGCCATGCGAGCCGTTCTGTATTCACAATATTCGCTTCGGGTGTATTGACGTGGATTTCGTGGCCCCATCCATCAGATGGATTTTCACGATGGAACTGCGCGTGGAAATAAGCAACATCGTCTCCGTGAGGCGCGTCGTATTGTTCATAGTCAATGTAGAAATATTGGCGGTGTGAGCTGTCGCCTTCATTGACGAGTTCAATCCGGGCGGTTTTGTTGAAAGGCATTTGTACATAGCAGTTCAGTGCACATCCTGAGTTGAATTCATTGTTGTGATGCGTAGAAGCGGAGAAGAGCATAGAATCGTAGGAGTTGACGATTTCGTGGCCGAGCCCAAAGAAATCGCCCAATGGAGCGAGGACGCTCGGGTGTTCCTCATTGTCCCAAAACATGCGGATGAGGACGTTGCGGTAGCCGTTCGGCTGCGTCATCCAGATATGATTGATACATCCCGGTCCCTGGATATCCGCGAGGACGCGAGTTTCACCTGGCGCAATCTCCCAGGCATCTCTATTCCTGCCAGTAGTATCCCAAGAAGAGGCACGTGAGGAGTGTGCTTTTTTTACGCGCGTTAATGATGATAAGAGTCCGTCAACATAAGTCATAGTTTTATTTCCAATTTTTGCGTTAAGGTGCTTTTAGCTCTTCCGTGGTCAGTTTGCCAGATATTTTTCGGCAAGTCTTATTTTATGGAGAATGCCGCATTTGAGGGAATAACGAAAGGTTCAAGCTACGGGTTCTCAAAATTAATTATAACACATCAAAAAAAAAAGCAATAGGAATTTTGCGAGGCAGCCCCGGTTCAGCACATCAGTACAGGTGTTTGTTTTTTATCCGTCTATGACGGCCTGCATCTTTTCCAATCCAATACGTGCAACCTCTGCTGCGTCTTGTTCCCAATAAGTTGGATTGAAAAGTTCCAAAGAGATTACGCCTCTATAGTCGGCATCCTGCAAAATGGAGATCATCCGTCTCAGGTCAAGTATGCCGTCTCCCGGATAAACCCGAGCGGCATCGGTTTGCTCCTCGCGAGCGGGTTGTGCGGGTGCATCATTGAAGTGGAATACCGCGATTTTATCGCCCGGTATTCCTTGCATATCTTCGATTTCTCCGCCACCACGATAGATATGAAAGGGGTCGAGGACAATAGTACTATCCGGATGATCGGCGGCTGCTATCACTTCCCATGCGTATTTGACCTGGTTCACCCCGTCAACAAATCCGAGAAATTCCATAGCGGGTTTGACCCCGAATTCACGTCCGAGTTCAAGCAGTTCACGGTAATTTTGACCGCCTAATGTCAAATCTGCCAGTTCATGCGGTGGACTAGCAATGCTGTAAGTAGCGCCGACTGCGGCTGCTTGTGCCATGCGCCGCTTCGCTTCTTCAACAGCGTTTTGATGTTCGGTACCTGTTGTATTGAGCCAACCGTGCAAGGCGATAACAGTAGGTACCGACAGCCCCTGGTCCTCGACGGCGCTTTTTACATCGGCAAGCGAGCCGCCTTGCGCTTCGTAAGTTGTCAAGTCGTCGTTCCAGAGTTCAATTGCGGAGTACCCTGTTTCGCCTGCAATCCGGATTTTGTCCATGAGACTCGCTGGGCGAATTGTGCTTGTGTTTAATCCTAGCTGAAATTGTGCCATTCTGTTTTTCCTATTTCTCCAGTAACGCCCGAATAAAGCGGACATCTATTCTGGCAAGATCTATGACGGTGTCGACAGGTTCGCCGCTGTATTCGCTGTGGAAGCTAATCGGTCCAGTAAAGTCGATTGCTGTCAAAGTGTTAACAGCGGTTTCCCAATCAACGAACCCTTTTCCCATGCGTACAACTGAACCGCCTCGCATCCCGGGGGCTCGTGCGAGGTCTTTGAACGCCATCACCGCGAGATGTGATTTGACAATATCGAGTGCCATGTTAATCGGTTCACCCACGATGGAGAGATGCCCTGTGTCTGCGAAAACGCCCACATGCTGCGGGTCAAAACCCTTGACGAGGTTCATCACTGCGCAAGAATTTAGCCCCATTGAAGTGCCTGAGTGGTTGTGGATGCATGTGCGGGGTCCGTACTGCTCTGAGAGTTTGGCGAATCCGTGTAATTGACTGCGAATAAAATCGACCTGTTGCCAATAGCCGCCATTGTCGGCTGTCCAATGCCAATAGCCGAGTTTGATGTTTTCGACACCGGCCTCCCCAGCGGCGGCATAGACACGCCTTGTCTCTTCGCGCGTCGGTTCTAGAAAATCGCCGGGGGTTGTAATAAGGGGGATAGACAATTCTTCGGCTGCGAACTGCTTTGCAGCAGCAGGCAACGCTGTAGAGGCGTTTTCGGGATTGACCGGATAGCCCGGGCGGACACACAGGTCTGCACCTTGTACACCGACGGAGTGAAGCCCGTTGATGATGTCAGGAATGTCTAAGCCTTCTAGATGTTTAGTAAACATGATAAATTTCATATTTTTCTCCGTAGGAGCACGTAAAAATCGCAAGCGGAGCATGCTTGATGCCCCTCAGTCGGGATACTTTTTTTCATCAAAACGTCTCAAAACGTCTTTATTTTTCCGAAGAAGAGACTTCACGGGACGTTTTACCAATCGATCACAGCGCCGTCGTCTGGGTGGAACGTCATCGCGTTTCGCCAATCGTGGTCGATTTTATCTTCAAGTGCGTCTTCGTCCAGTTCAATACCTAATCCTGGCCCGGTGGGTAATTCTACGAACCCGTCTTTGAAGACAAACGGATTCTTGAGATAGCCCTCACCGAGCGTGGTATGCTCCTGCATTAAAAAGTTTGGGATCGACGCATCTACCTGTATGCATGCGGCTAACGAAATAGGGCCGAGCGGGTTGTGCGGTGCGATGCCGCCGTAATAGGCTTCTGCCATGCCTGCAATGATGCGTACTTCGTTAATGCCGCCTGCATGACACAGATCTGGTTGGAGTATGCTAGCGGCTTGCTTCTCCAAAATCTCGCGGAATCCCCACTTCGTGAAGATGCGCTCGCCTGTAGCGATAGGTAGATGCGTGCTGCGTGCGATCTCTGCCATGACATCTACATTTTGGCACTGAATTGGTTCTTCTATAAACATCGGTTGGTACGGTTCTAAGGCTTTGATGAGCAGTTTTGCTGTTTGCGGGCTAATTGCGCCGTGAAAGTCAATCGCCAGATCGACTTCTGGTCCGGCTGCTTCGCGTAATTCGGCGAAATGGTTGACTGCCTGATCGACGAACGCCTTATTTTCAATGATGCGTGCGGGGCGTCCGCCTGCAACGCCGGTTTTAAATGCCGTAAACCCTTTGTCAATCCACTCCCGAATGCTGTGCGGATCCCCGCCCCCTTTATAGAGCCGTATGCGTTCTCGGGTGGGTCCTCCGAAAAGTTGATAGACAGGTACTCCGAGGGATTTTCCTGCGAGATCCCAGAGTGCTTGCTCTACGCCGCTTAAGGCGCTTGTGAGAATGGGTCCTCCACGGTAAAAGGCATGCCGGTACATCGCCTGCCAATGGTGTACAACGCGTGTCGGGTCTTGGCCAATGAGGTAAGGTGCGAGTTCATCAACTGCTTGTGCGCAGGTCTTCGCGCGGCCTTCCAGAATCGGTTCACCGAGCCCAACGAGGCCTTCGTCTGTATGGATTTTAAGAAAGAGCCAGCGCGGTTGAACCAGAAAAGTTTCTAATTTCGTAATCTTCATGGGGTGCCTCGATCCGAACTATCTATGGTATGATTTTTCGCCATGTTACCATTTCTCCCAATTTTTTCCAACGTATTTGCTTATAAAGTGTGAATAGATAAACCGGCATGAATAGAATAAATTAGGGCGGTGCAGCAGCACCACCCCAAATTCATAGTTTGTCCGAGTGTATGCGGAGTTATTTGCCCATTGCCTTCAGTGCCGTCAAGCAGCGTTCTACAGCTTCCAAGGGCGGGAATGCATCACTTTCGTATTCAACGATATACCACTTTGTCCCGGCGGTGGTTTCGCAAATCCGGAAGATGTCTTCCCATGGCACGCTGTCCTCGCCAATAATTGGACGGAATCCGGCGTGCCGGTCGGTTTCACCTGCAGCTTCGGTATATGGCTTGAGATGTACGGTTCCTGCCCGTCTGGGGTATCTCTCCAAGATTCCGACTAAATCGGCACCGCCGGAGAGCGCGTTGCCCATATCCAATTGCATGACGATGCCTTCGTTGGTATTCCCGAAAAATGTATCCCACGGCTGTTCGCCATCCAGCGGTGAGAACTCAACGTGATGGTTGTGATATCCTGTCACCATGTCGTGTACTGCCAGTTTATCAGCGAGTTCATTGAAGAAGTCGGCTAATTTCAGCCAATCTGCCCGCGATTGGCGAAGTTCTCCTGGGATTCCGGGAATGATGACGTAAGGGTTCTCTAACACCTTATTGAATTCGATCGTTCCTGCAAGTGTGTCGGCTTGGACAAGGTTGAAGGGGGTATGCCAACCACAACAAATTAGGCCGAATTCGTCCAACAACGTTTTTAATTCTTGTGCGGTATGTTGGGGCGGTCCGGCGAATTCAACGCCTTCGTACCCCATTTCCGCGACAGCTTTAAGCGTGCCGCGCACATCCTCTGCTAATTCATTCCGAACAGAAAATAACTCTAAACCGATCGGTATTCTTGCCATATTGTTTCCTTTCGTGTTATGTATAATGCCTTTTGGAAATAGCAAAGACGCTCTGCCTTTGTCTGAAATGTATTCTATCATTATTATGCGGATACGTCAAGTAGCAATATGAATTGGTAAAAAAAATAGATAAAAAGTGAGAAATTTTCAACCAATACAGTATATAATTAAGCCGTTTTTGCACATGAGTACTGTAGATGACACGAAAATATCGACAAAATTCAATAGATGATAATTTTTCTTGCAATTGTAACAAATCTGTGTTAAAATTTGATTTTCACGAATGGAAGCAGGGGGAAAAAATGAATAGATTATTAACCGAGGTAGATGCGGAAATCGTTAAGATTGCCGAGAAAGACCTCACACGTCAGCAGAACACGTTGATGTTAATTCCATCAGAAAATTACGTCAGCCGGGCTGTCATGGAAATTCAAGGCAGCATTCTGGGCAATAAATACGCTGAAGGTTACCCTGGGGAACGCTACTATAACGGCTGTGAGTTTATGGATGAGGTAGAATCCTTGGCAATTGAACGTGCAAAGACGCTTTTCAACGTCGAACACGTCAATGTGCAACCGCATGCCGGCACACAAGCGAACATGGCAGCTTACTATGCTTTACTCGAGCCCGGCGATACCATCCTTGCAATGTCCCTTGGACATGGTGGGCATCTCAGCCATGGCGATGCAGTCAATTTCTCGGGACGGTATTACAACGTCGTGACATACGGGGTTGATGCTGAGAGCGAGCAGATTGATCTGGACGAAGTCTCGCGACTCGCGCAGCAGCATCGGCCCAAGTTAATTGTTGTCGGGGCGACGGCATACCCACGTCAATTTGATTTCGAAACCTGGCGACGTATAGCAGATTCTGTGGATGCGTATCTACTAGCAGACATTGCACATATCGCGGGGCTTATTGCCGGCGATGCTCATCCGGACCCGGCACCTTATAGCGATGTGATTACGACGACCACGCATAAGACATTACGCGGCCCACGCGGTGCCATCGTGATGTGCAAGGCGGAGCATGCAGCAAAAATAGACCGTGCTGTATTCCCGGGTTTGCAAGGCGGGCCCTTTCTCCATACCATCGCTGCAAAAGCCGTTGCATTTAAGGAAGCGAGCGAGCCGGCTTTCAAAACCTATCAAGCGCAGATTGTGAAAAATGCCAAAGCACTCGCCGCGCGCCTAACAGATAACGGCTTCCGTCTCGTCAGCGGGGGCACAGAAAATCATCTGATGCTCGTTGATTTGACGACCAAATATGATAAGCTCAGCGGACGACAAGCCGCAGATCATCTCGAAGATGCGGGAATTATTGTGAATAAAAACAGCATTCCTTACGACAAAAGGAAACCGAGGACAACGAGCGGCATCCGGCTCGGAACACCGATGGTTACGACACGGGGCATGACGGAACCGGAGATGTACCAGATTGCCGATTTTATCGCAGAGACGCTTGAAAACAGGCGAAAGGCATCCATTAAACGCCACATTCGTGCAAAAGTCGCCGAATTGTGTGCCCAATTTCCCATCTACGAATATCTGTCTGCATAATGGATTACGAAGCAGCCATTGCTTATATCACCCAATTTATTGATTACGAGAGAAGTCCGGATTTTTCGCGTCAGGCGCGCCGGTATAACCTAAACCGCATCGTGTCTCTATTGGACCTGCTTGGAAATCCGCAGGCGCAGCTGCGCGTAGTGCACATCGCAGGTAGCAAAGGGAAAGGCTCAACGGCAGCACTCATTGCATCAATCTTACGCTGCGCGGGCTATAAAACGGGGTTGTTTACATCGCCGCATCTCATCTCCCCGAGAGAGCGTTGCCGTATTGATGAGGAACTCATCTCCAAAGCGGATATCGCGCGGTATATTGAGAAGCTCAAACCTGCAATAGACACCGTCTCTGGTTCAGAATGGGGGAGGGTCTCGTTTTTTGAAATTTACACGGCCATGGCTTTCTGCTACTTTGCAGATGAAGGCACAGATTTCGCTGTTATTGAGGTTGGTTTAGGCGGAAGGCTTGACGCAACGAATGTCGTCAAACCGGCGGTAACCGTTATCACCCCAATTAGTTTGGAACACACGGCGATACTCGGTAAAACGTATCCAGAAATAGCAGCAGAAAAGGCAGAAATCATAAAAACAGGATGTCCACTCGCCTTAGCACCACAGCCAGCAGAAGCCGAAGCAGTTTTTGTGAAACGTGCAACTGAACGCAACGCGCCAATTGTCCGTGCTGGCACTATTCGGAATCACAACGTCTTAATTGGAGTGCGTCAACAGAAAGATAGAGACATCGATCCCAATGCTTTAGAAAACCGCGGAGGCGCATCTGCGTCCGATCATCCAGGACAACGCTTTAGTCTAAAAACGGAATCGGATAACTATCCGGCACTCTTCATTCCACTTCTGGGGGAGTATCAACTCGTCAACGCTGCAACTGCCATTGCAGGGATTGAGTGCCTTAAACAGATAGGATACGCTGTACCACGAGAAAGCATCTATCACGGAATAGCAGAGGTGAAATGGCCGGGGCGGATGCAAGTCATCTCTATATCTTGGGGTAACGAGGAACAAGATAATGCACGCCAGCAAAGAGACACGCCGCGGTTTTTGCTGGATGGTGCACATTCACCAGAATCAGTAGGGCTTTTATGCGAACAGATACGTAGGAATTTCCGTTACAACCGGCTGATTTTTATCGTGAGTCTTATGCAGGATAAAGCAATTCGCGAAATTGGTGCGATAATTGGCCAAAACGCGGACATCGTTATCGTCACGGAAGTGTCTGATAATCCGCGTGTGATGTCCGCATCTCGATTAAAAGAAGTATGGAGTGAACTGTGTGAAGAAATCTGGGTTTGCCTACCGCCGCAGGTGGCGCTGACAACTGCATTGTCAGCCGCCTCATCAGGAGATTTAATCTGTGTGACAGGCTCACTTTATCTCGTGGGCGAATGTCTGGATTTTATGGACAAACGTAAAGCAGAAAAACAAAAGAAGGATAAAAAATTTAATGTATGAAATCAATGCGAATGCCTGCTACGGGCAGGCAAGAATAAATTCTAATTGTTTAAAAGGTCGGAAGTATCTACTGAAAGTAGTTCTAACACTGTTACTCTCTATTGGCCCGGTTGATTTCGTTTTAGCCCAAACAACAGAACTCCCGTCCGTGCCGGCAGCATGGTGGATTGCGCCTATCGGTTCGCTTATCGCTTTAGGATTTGCGTTCTACTTTTACCGTGCAGTCATGAAGCAGGATGAAGGAAATGACACGATGCGCGATATCGCACAATCTGTGCGAGAAGGCGCGATGGCATATCTGAAACAACAATATAAGATAGTGGGCATCGTTTTCATTGTCCTTTGCCTTATCTTTCTCTTTATGGCATTTGTTTTGAAAGCACAAAACCAGGTCGTCCCGTTTGCGTTTCTTACCGGCGGATTCTTCTCTGGACTCTGCGGTTTCCTGGGAATGAAAACGGCGACGAACGCCTCAGCACGCACCACGAGCGCAGCTATGCAAGGACTGAACGCAGGTCTGAAGGTATCCTTCCGTGCAGGCGCTGTAATGGGGCTCATAGTCGTCGGATTTGCCCTCCTTGATATCACCGGGTGGTTTTTGATTCTCTACTATCTATTCCCAAAACTCTTCCCTGGATTTTTAGCGACGAATCCATTGCCGGAGATTACGGTGATTATGTTGAGTTTCGGGATGGGTGCCTCAACGCAGGCACTCTTTGCACGCGTTGGTGGGGGAATTTATACGAAGGCAGCTGATGTCGGCGCAGACCTCGTCGGGAAGGTTGAGGCTGAAATTCCAGAAGACGATCCGAGAAATCCAGCCGTCATCGCAGATAACGTCGGCGATAATGTCGGCGATGTCGCGGGTATGGGTGCAGATTTATACGAATCTTATGCAGGTTCTATTCTTGCAACCGCAGCGCTCGGTGTCGCTGCAGCTGCCTCGCGGGAACATGATAACCTGGCTCTCCAACTCCAGTATCTCTCTGCCCCGATGATTATTGCCGGTATTGGTGTACTGCTCTCAATTCTCGGAATTTATATGGTGCGTACCAAAGAGGGTGCCTCCATGAAGCAGCTAATGGGTTCACTTAACTTCGGGATTAATGGGAGTGCTCTCGGCATCGCGCTCCTATCCATTCCTGTCTTATTGTACCTCGATTTGCCCAACAAATGGCAGGTTTGGGGTGCTATTATCACAGGACTTGTAGCCGGATTAATTATCGGCAAGGTGACTGAGGTGTTTACTTCTCATGATTATGAGCCGACACGTACGATAGCAAAGCAAGCAAAGACAGGTCCAGCTACAGTGATTATCGAAGGCATTGCAGTGGGAATGGAATCGACAGCAATTCCGGTCTTAACGATTATCGCTGCAGTTGCAGTGAGTTACTACCTCCCCGGCGGTGCAAAGGAACCGCTGATGGGGCTATACGGTGTCGGAATTGCCGCGGTTGGTATGTTAGCAACCCTGGGCATTACACTGGCAACAGATGCTTATGGGCCCATTGCAGACAACGCAGGCGGAAACGCGGAAATGGCTGAATTAGATGAGAACGTCCGAAAACGCACAGATCAGCTTGACGCACTTGGAAACACAACGGCAGCAACCGGTAAAGGCTTCGCAATCGGATCCGCGGCACTCACCGCGCTCGCACTTTTGGCTGCTTATCTAGAGGAAGTACGTTACGGATTAAAACATCTCGCCGGAATGGACACCTTGAGTATCCCAGGCGAAGGCACGGTTGACACTGTGAAGGCAACAATTAGCCAATTTATGGTTTACTACGATGTCACGCTCATGAACCCACAAGTTCTCATCGGTCTGTTCATCGGTGCAGTGATGGCATTCTATTTCTGCGCCTTGACAATGAAAGCAGTCGGACGCGCAGCCGGGGCGATGGTAGAGGAAGTTCGCCGCCAATTTCGCGAAAAACCCGGAATTATGAAACGCGAAGAAAAGCCGGATTATGCACGTTGCGTTGAAATCTCAACCGCAGGCGCACAACGTGAAATGATCTTTCCATCACTCATCGCCATTGTTGTCCCTGTCGCAGTCGGATTAATTTTCAACGTCGCAGGCGTGCTCGGCCTGCTCGCCGGTGGACTTGCTACTGGGTTTGTTCTAGCTATCATGATGGCAAACGCCGGTGGCGCCTGGGACAATGCCAAGAAGTTTATTGAGCAAGGCGAACACGGTGGCAAAAAATCCGATGCCCACAAAGCCACCGTCGTTGGAGATACCGTTGGAGATCCTTTCAAAGATACCTCAGGTCCTTCGCTTAACATTCTGATTAAACTGATGTCCATGGTCTCGGTTGTATTTGCTGGCCTCATTGCAAAATATGGCGGCCTGATGAGCAATTGGTTAGGCATGTAAGACTCCAGAATCCTTGGGCAGCAGCGACATTGTTGTACAGAATAGAACTGGAACACAACCATGAAATCCATACACACCGTCATTCTACTTCTTGAAGGTGCCGCGTTTGTCGGGCCCGTCTATAAATTCAAGGTGTGTACACAGTTTGTGATGATTTACGGAGGTAGATATAGCGTGTTAAGGCGGTTGCTGTAGATTCAGAAAACAGATCTGTCCGGACCGCCTTTACGTTTTTGATGCAATTTGTAGGAGAATAGAAACATGTCAAATAAACTCAAACCGCGGAGTTACGCAATTACCGATGGGCCGGATCGTGCTGCTGCCCGGACTATGCTCATGTTCGGGGATGGCGGGCTGTCACCGGAAGACTTGGATAAACCGATTATCGGTGTTGCTAATACATGGATTGAAATTGGCCCGTGCAATTTCCATCTGAGATGCCTCGCAGCGAAAGTCAAAGAAGGCATCCGCGCAGCAGGCGGGACACCGCTTGAATTCAACACCGTCAGCATATCGGACGGAATTACAATGGGTACTGAAGGGATGAAAACCTCGCTCATTAGTCGCGAAATCATCGCCGATTCCATTGAACTGGTTTCTATCGGTAATATGTTTGATGCCGTGGTCGCGCTCTGTGGGTGTGACAAGACTGTCCCGGGCACCGTCATGGCTTTGGCCCGGTTGGATATTCCATCACTGACGCTTTACGGTGGTTCTATTATGCCGGGCAAATTCCAAGGGCGTGATGTTACTATCCAGGATGTCTTTGAAGCTGTCGGGCAGCACGCTGAAGGTACTATCACAGTTGAGGAGCTCGATGACTTGATTAGTAAAGGGTGTCCGGGTCCTGGGGCCTGTGGTGGGCAATTTACGGCAAATACAATGGCAACAGCCGTAGAGATGTTGGGCATCGCGCCGATGGGCAGTGGCAGCGTCCCCGCTGTCGAAGCCGATAAGGACGAGGTTGCTTATCGGACTGGGGAACTGATTATGGATATGCTGGCAGCTGACCGGCTGCCGAGTCAGATTATCACGCGCAAATCGCTTGAGAATGCAATCACATCAGTTGCTGCGACTGGTGGCTCTACTAACGGCGTTTTACACCTACTCGCTATTGCACACGAAGCACAGATTCCGTTGACGCTTGAAGATTTCCAAAGGATTAGCCAAAAAACCCCGGTATTAGCAGATCTGAAGCCCGGTGGGCAATTTGTCGCAACAGACCTTTATCATGCCGGCGGTATTCAGTTGCTCGCAAAACGTTTGGCAGAAGCAGGGTTACTCCATACCGACGAACTCACCGTTACCGGGAAAACCATTGGTGAAGAAGCAAGTCAAGCAGTAGAAACCCCAACCCAAAGGGTTGTGCTGCCCGTAGACGCACCGCTCAAACCGACCGGGGGGTTTGCCATACTCAGAGGCAATCTTGCCCCCGATGGCTGTGTTATCAAGTTAGCTGGACAGGATAAGAAACACCACCGTGGGCCGGTGAGACTATTTGAACGCGAAGAAGATACCTTCGCGGCGATTAAAGGTGGCAAAATCCAGCCGGGCGATGTTGTGGTTATCCGTTATGAAGGCCCCACTGGCGGCCCCGGCATGCGCGAGATGCTTGGTGTGACAGCTGCAATCGTGGGTGCAGGACTCAGTGAACATGTTGCACTCTTAACCGATGGCAGATTCTCTGGTGCAACGCACGGTTTCATGATTTGCCATGTCGCCCCAGAAGCCGCTAAAGGGGGCCCTATCGCTATCCTTGAAGAAGGAGATATCGTCGTTATTGACGTACAGGACCGGCGGCTTGACATAGAACTTTCCGATGCCGACATTCAGACACGGCTTGAAAAGTGGAAACCACCTCAGCCTCGCTATACCCGCGGTGTCATGGCAAAGTACGCGAATTCTGTCGCTTCTGCATCCCAAGGGGCTGTCACAGCATAGCAGGCAACAATACGCACAGCATCGGTGCTCATCTTTCTGCAAGTAGATTTGTCCCGGCGGTGTTCCTTGTACCTGCAACCGTCCATTCTAAAAAAGTTGACTTTAAATCTGTTTTTTGCTAAAATCCCTTGCAAAGATTAAAAGGAGTGAATCTAAACGCTCTTTATCAGGAGAAATGCCAGATGAAAAAGATGTTATTCCATGCTGCCATCGTGTTAATTTCCTTTACATTTCTAACCAAAGCGTTTGCCCAAGATTACACCCAATGGCATTTGCCAAAAGGTGCGCAAGCTCGACTGGGAAAAGGTTGGATAAACGACCTGGTATTTTCGCCGGATGTAAATCGCCCAAAACTCGCCGTAGGAACAACCATCGGTATCTGGATATATGATCCCGATACGGCTAAAGAACTCGCCCTGTTTACAGAAAACGATATGGGCAACGTCAAAACAGTTGACTATTCTCCAGACGGCCTCTCTATTGTAAGTGGGCATTCGGACGGCACTATCAGATTATGGGATACAAGTAGCGCGCGGGTTATAAGAAGGTTCAGCGGCCACACCGGCGCGATTTATGCTGTTGCGTTTTCACCGACTGGCGATATAATTGCCAGCGGTAGCTCAGATAAAACTATCAGATTATGGAATGCTAACACGAAGAAGTTAATCTCGATTCTACCAGGGTACGGCGGTCCTGTCTATGCAGTTAAATTCTCACCGGACGGGAAAATACTCGCAGGGGGCAGTGACGATACGTCGATCCGGATCTGGAATACCGGAACGGGCGAAGAGATGCACAAATTTACCGAACATAACGACGCAATCCGCAGTTTGGCTTTCTCGCCGAATGGGTTGATGCTTATTAGTGGGAGCGAGGATGGTACGGTTCAGTTTTGGAATCTCGTCGAGCCGGCCGGACAGATATTCGCAGCAACGGAACACCAGGCTCCGGTTTACGCTGTCTCCATCGCTATGGACGGCGAAACCTTTGTGTCAGGTAGTGCCGATAAAACCATTCGGTTGGGAGATACAAATACAGGAACTGTTGTGTCGACACTTGAAGGCCATATAGATTCGATATGGACGGTCGCGTTCGCACCGGATGGACGCACCCTTGCAAGTGGCAGCTTGGATGGGACCGTTCGGGTCTGGGATACCCGGCTCCGCAACGCTATGGCGACGCTCAAAGGACATACAGGGAGAGTCAAGGCATTGGTGTACACTGAAGATAACCAGATTCTCGCTTGTGGTGCAGCTTTTGACGGAAAACTCCGACTGTGGGATGCAGGTGGGAGTCAAGAACTATCTATCCTCGCAGAACATACCGGGTTAACGCAGACTGTAACGTTTTCATCCGACAGCAACAGGATTGCCAGCGGCGGAAGTCTGGATGGTACAATTTTGGTTTCCGATATCGGAAGCTTGGGTTTTCATGAAAACCGTCTGCAGACTGCTTTAATGGGAAACGACCACGGGATTACTGCTTTGGCTTTTTCGCCTCAGCGCAGCACCGTCGCTTGTGGCGGGTTGGATGGCAAAATTCATCTGTTGGACATAGATACGCGTAAAACATTGAAAACCCTTAGTGAACCCGAGAGTAGCGTTACTGCCTTGGCGTACTCGCCCGATGGCAGCACCCTCGCCAGCGGTGAGGCGAACGGAACAATTCGGATGTGGACAGTCCTCACAGCACAACATCGGAGTCTGCCAAAACCGTTAGCGAGTGAAGTGAGTGCCCTGGCGTTCTCTTCAGATGAACGTGTCCTGGCAATTGGCGGCGAAAATACTATCGCGTTATGGGATATTTTAAATCACAAGTTGAGTGCAATCCTTACGAAACATACGCGCAAAATTACCGCCCTGATGTTCTCTGAAGATGGTACCACAATTGTCAGCGGAAGTGAAGACGGCACAATCCTACTATGGGATACAGACTCAGCAATTGAATAAAACCAAACTGAGAGCGTTCGGCACAACCGCCCTCCAGGTTCCATTGACAAATGGATACTATAAAACAAGCACACTACAGCCTTGGCACAGCATATCTGAATAATAAGCAATACAGCGAAGCCGTTGATGCATTCCAACACGCAATAGCGCTTGATGAAAATTTCGCAGCAGCACACGGGCAGATGGGACTCGCGTACTTTGAACTGAACGACTTTGAAAACGCTGCAAAGGCTGCGAAGGAGGCTCTCAGGAACGATAGTAACTATCAGCCAGCTCACAGACTCCTTGAAACCCTAAAACAGGAGTATTACGACCTGGGACTGGCTTCGCTTGCTACAGAGGAATACGCCCCGGCAATTCTCGAATTCACACAAGCAATAAAAATAGACGCGGAATTTATAGAAGCAATCCATGCGCTTGGACTCGCTTATTTGGGAGCACAGAAATTTGACGAAGCGAAAAACGCTGCTCAAGAAGCATTAAAGATTGATACCAATTATCAGCCGGCGAAAGCACTGTTGGAGACTATAAACCCGGCGAAAGAAGCCGAGGTAGCAGCGCAAGCTCACCACAAAGAGACCGAGGTAGCAGCGCAAGCTCCCTCCTCGGATGTTACAGCGAGCGAGCCCGGGCAACCGCCACTGCCACCAGAAACTCCCCTAAATCCAGATGCAACGCTAACGTCTTCGGAAAGCAAAAAGCACTATGAGCAAGGGATTGCCTTCCTAAATAATCAGCAATATAACCATGGGGTTGCAGCATTCAAAAAGGCACTCAACTCGGATGCAAATTATAGGGATGCCCACTACGGCTTGGGACTCGCCTATCTGAAAGTCGGCACGCTTGATATGGCAGAAAATGCCGCGCAACAAGCACTAAACATTGATGAGAACTATTTACCCGCTCATCAGCTCTTAAATGATATCCAGGCCCTAGATGCAAAAATTGGAAGGCGGGCTTTGTGGCTAAAAATCGGATTATTTATCGCGGTATTGGCAGGACTCATCGCACTTTTCGGAATATACAAAACTCACATCCTCAATTTTTTAACGCCTACACCATCCGCTGAATTATCCATAACTGAAATACGGTTAGACGAACCGTCTGCTAACAAATTCCTTGATGGCGGCGAAAAAGCGTCTATTAATATTAAAATTGAAAACCTGGGAGGGCGGGCAAGAGGTCTGCATCTCCAACTGACACCCTCTTCATACCGTAATTTACGCTATAATCCGAGCACCACAATTCAAGAATTAGATGCAAATAGCGAAAGAATTATCACAATTCCTATTTCAGCCGATCGGAACGTTCAGGCACAAGCAGTCCTTCTGAAAATCCAATTGCTTGACAAAAATGGGGATGCGCTTACTGTAAAAAAACCGTTCTCTTTTAAGACGTTCCCGGATAAAGTGCCGGGCCCTTTTGCACCGCCCCGATAGCGCCACGCCTCGCACGCGACATAGGGCAACGCACATATAAAGCGAGAAATTGGAAACTATATCGAAACAATCCCATGAAAACTGACTACATCAGCACGGATGATGCCTGCGAAGAACTTCCGAAACTCCCCATCGCTGATCCGGCCGACTACAACGTCCTGACAGCCGAAAGCTGGGACACGCAGTGGAAGACGGAGGAGGCTTATCTTACAAGGATGACTGCTGCTGTCACGCAAAGGTTAGGCAGAGACTGCGTAGGCATTGAGTAGAATCCACGCTATATTAAAATCACGAAGCAGCGCATGGACGCAAGGCTTATCTAACACGCAGACTTCAGGCAGAAGTCGTCCGCCAAAACCCTTTTTGAATATAGATTTGCTGTATACTACAACACCATGTCTAATCATCATCTCTACTTTGGAGATAACCTCCCCATTCTTCAGGAATATCTTGCAGATGAAAGTGTCAACCTAATCTACGTCGATCCGCCCTTTAACACAGGAAAAATCCAACAGCGAACAGAAATAGAAGTTGAACAAGACGAGCAGGGCGACAGAGTCGGCTTTAAAGGCAAAACGTATCGAACTATCAAACGGGACAGCACCGATTACCCCGATAAATTTGCGAGTTTGGATGCATATTTGCAATTTTTGCGGCCGCGCTTTGAAGAGGCATATCGAGTACTACATCGGCATGGGAGTTTTTTCCTGCATCTGGATTACCGGGCAGTACATTACTGTAAAGTCATGTTAGATAAAATTTTCGGGCACGAGTCGTTTTTGAACGAGATTATCTGGGCTTACGACTTTGGCGGACGGTCGAAAACTCGCTGGCCCGCCAAGCACGACACCATTCTCTGGTACGTGAAAACACCGACAGACTATACCTTCAATTTTGATGAAATAGATCGGATTCCGTATATGGCGCCTGGGCTCGTAGGGAAAGAAAAAGCGGCGCGCGGCAAAACGCCCACAGATGTCTGGTGGCATACCATCGTTAGCACAAATGGACGTGAGAAAACCGGTTACCCGACGCAAAAGCCACTCGGTATCGTCAACCGCATTGTCAAAGTACACTCATCGCCGGGGGATATACTTTTAGATTTCTTTGCCGGCAGCGGGACGCTTGGCGAAGCAGCCGCTCTACACAGCCGCTCCTCTATTCTCATTGATAACAATGCCCCGGCAATCAAAGTCATTATGAACCGGTTGGCATTTTACGGTATTGAACTCCTCAACGTGGACTACGATGCATTGATAAAACAACCGACCTGACAAGCTGGGTTGGGCGGTTAAATATGTTAACTATAGATTAAAATTCTTCTTGAAGCAAATCCTTTAGTGAAACACGGTTTCCAGCACACTACTAGGAATCTCTGTGGGTTCCGCACATTTTGTGCATCTGCCCTTGGTTCGTCCTCACGCTGCCCCGGTTCGTTGCACGCGTTGTTAGCATCGGTTAAGACTCAAAACATCAAAAGGCACTGAAAACGCAACCACAGTGTTGCACGCGTTGTTAGCATCGGTTAAGACCCTCCCCTCAAAATTTAGTCTGCCTAAGTATCTACTTAACCCGTTGTGTTATGTATGGTCGAATGCCCTCACGCTGTGCAAGCGTAGCACATCCCACCTCTTGGGCACCGCCGCCCGGAAACGCCTGAACGGGCTGGCTCTGTTTGACATCCTTCACGCCACTTTTCTTCGTGCCCCTCTGTTGGGCTGGGCCCTCTCTTCCAAGAAGCTCTCTAGATTGTCTAAAGCCCCCTGCTGTCTTTGTGGGAGAACTCGCCCTCTCTGCTCCTATTCGAGGGGACAGGCAAACGGCATGGGCATCGGGCAGTGGTTAACGTGTGGACTGAGTATGCTTTGATGATGCATGCATCTGAAAACGTGCGAATTTGTGGTGCAAAACGCATGAAAAATGCACGCACATCCCAAAAGGCTACCTCACATACACATTTTTTTTGAAAAAAAGTGAAAAAAAGCCAAAAAAAAGCACTTTTTTCCCAAAAATCATCATTTTTTTGATTTTAACGTGACAAACGCATTTTCATAGGGTATAATTAAAATAACCTTTTACAAAAAAGGTGAAAGTGTTCTTTTAGCATTGCCACCGCAGGTTACAACTCGCAGAGGGACTGCTATATAATGGGTATAACCGCATTGGTTTTCTATTCTATCACAAATATAGGTATGGAAGAAAACCCGTGCGGTATATAAAAGGGAAACGTTTTCCCGTTGTCGCATAAAACATCACTGTTTTCTGGGACTTTTAAGCTAGCACCTCACAATGGATTTTTAAATGTTTAAACGAAACTGGCTTTGGGCACTTGCTTTACTCCTTCTCATCGGCATCGGAAGTTTTGTGCTTTTAAAATCTAAAGCACCGCTGAAACCGATAAAAGTCTATAAGATGGGAACACCAGAACCGGGTCCAACAAAGACAAGTACGAGCGACACAGAAATTACCACACCACATAGCCATGAACCCAACGATAACCACCGCCATGGGCATTCCCATGAGAAGGTGTCGCCCTCCCACGTCGTGGAACCTGTTTCCAGCGATGGTGAGTATGATTGGCGAAATGATGGCGTGTTTGATGTATCTGAACAGCAAGAAGAGGCCTGGAAACCAACGGATCCAGAACGTGAATTGCCTGACGCTGCTGAGGATACCTATCCACCTCGAGACTGGTACAAAACAGAAGATATAGAGGTGCGCGCCGAGTATTTTTACGCCCAACTCCTCAAGCAATTTGGAGACATTCCAGAAGTTCATACTGTTGGCGAATACAATTTAAACGTTGCAAAAGGTGTGCCGCAAACGCTTCGTCAAATGGAAGACTACCTTGAAGCAAACTATCATCTCTTTCGGAATGATAAAAATAAAAAAGCCCTCGAAGAATTCTATAAACTAAAAGCATTAGGTGCAACAATGGGTGCTAAATAAGGAGGACTTCATGAAAACGCTCAACTTTTTCGGTATCTCTATTTCTTTTATATTCGTTTCTATCTTCTGCTTAGCTGCTTTTTGCGGATGTGGCGACACAGGAGATGAGCCCGGGCATTCAAGCGTGAGCCTTGTCTCGGGAGATGAGCCCGGGCCCGGGTGGTATTCAGGAGTGAACCTTGTCTCGGAAGATGCGCCCGGGCAGCCAAAAGAGTCCCCTCTCTCGGAAAAATTCAAATGGCCCGCCGGCACCACCGGTGAGCTGTGGGAGCTCACAGATGCGGATGTTGCCGAACTGTTAGCGATAAACCCACCTCCAGATTGGCCCCAGACAGCGGACCGCGAGTTGTATAACAGATATTATTTTGCCCAACTCCTCAAGCAATTTGGAGACATTCCCGAGGTGCGCTACGTTATAGCGTTTCTGCGAAAACCAGGAAAAAATGTCACGATCAAGCAAGCCATCGCTTATTCTGAAGCCATATACCGTCTCTTCCCGAATCAAGTCAACCTAGAAGCACTGTTAGAAATCTCATCGGCTCTTTCTCCACCACAGAGGGATGCACGGACATGGATGAAGGAAGATCCGGAAGGATACCTGGAACACATGAAAGAAGTATGGCTTATACATCACGGGGATATTCCCGAGATTCACACCTATGTGCATCTTGAACTCAAAAGATTGTTAGGCAAACACCTAACAGATGCAGAGCGTCGGGCAAGGAATGCGGCCGCCTTACATCTTCAGAAACTTAATGACCAACTTAGGGATGAACGCGATAATGATAATGATGACTAGACCTCGTGATGCTTTTTATCCTCGTTGTGAGCCAAGGTGGCTCACTTCGGCTGATGACTCCTGCCAGCCAATTTACCAAAAGTCAAGGGTAAAAGAATGACAAAAATCGCCTTGCATGTTGGCAGGACACATGCAAGGCAGTTACTTTTACCCTTCACTCTACATCTCATAAGGAGAAACAAATGTTGAAAAAAAATATTGGGAGGTCTCTCCCTCCTTATCTTTGTGTCTGCTTTTACGACACCTTTACTGGTTATCACCAACACTGCCAATTCAACCGACAATCGCGTAGATTATTACCTCTATAGAGTCCACGTAACTTGCCCAGATGGCTCTGTCCTAACAAGTTATGATGAATGGAGAAGCGTTTCATGGACCGACAGCGAGCATCCGCCAGATTTTTTGGAGTGGTATGAATTTTGTACTGATGTCTTGATAAATGGCGAATGGGTCGAAGAGTGTGAATGGGAACTCGTACCTGTTCACACAGATCATTGGACAACGTACCGTCTCTATGATACTCCAACCGACATCACCGTCTATATAAGTGAACAAGCGTGTCGTTAATCATTAGCGCCTGACGCTTGCGTTAGTATACAGCCAAACAGGTCGGCACTGCTGACGGAATTTCATAGCATCCCTAAAACGAAAGCAGCGTTACATCACGTGACGCTGCTTTTGTCTTTTATACTAAAATTGACAACTGCACTGGTATAGGGTATAATAATTTAATGCAAAAGGACACATAGCACAACGCTTAGCGTCTCAAAACCAGGATACGGAAGATAAAATCGCAACGATGTTAACAATTGGTAACCTCCACATCCCCCATTTTCCCCTCCTCCTTGCACCGATGGAAGATGTAAGCGATCCGCCCTTTCGCGCTGTCTGCAAAGAGAACGGGGCAGATCTGATGTATACAGAATTCATTTCCTCTGAAGCGTTAATCCGATCCGCGGCGCAAAGTGTCGCGAAATTAGACATCTTTGAAGCCGAAAAACCGATTGGCATCCAAATATTTGGGCACGATATTGAATCCATGCGTGCATCTGTGGAAATTACGGAACGTGTGCAACCGGATATCATTGACATTAACTATGGCTGTCCTGTGAAAAAAGTGACGTGTAAAGGCGCGGGCGCGGGCATTTTGCAAGACATCCCCAAGATGGTGAAAATGACCTCCGAAATCGTAAAAACCACCCTATTGCCAGTCACTGTTAAAACGCGACTCGGATGGGACGAAAACACAAAATACATCGTTGAAGTTGCCGAACGTTTACAAGATGTCGGCATCCAAGCCATCTCAATTCATGGGCGCACCCGTCAGCAGATGTATAAGGGCAGCGCGGATTGGACGCTTATTGGCAGCATCAAAGACAACCCGCGTATGCGAATCCCGGTTTTTGGCAACGGCGACGTGGACACCCCACAGAAAGCTGAACAGATGCGTCGACAATACGGTGTGGATGGCATCATGATCGGTCGTGCCGCGATTGGTTACCCGTGGATTTTCAACGAGATCAAACACTATTTCGCTACCGGTGAACGACTCCCGCTGCCTGCAATAGATGAGCGTATCGCTGTGTTTAGGAAGCACCTGGATTTGTCTATTGAATGGAAGGGCTTACGACTCGGGCTGGTTGAGATGCGTCGCCACTACGGAAACTATTTCAAAGGCATTCCACACGTGAAACCCTTTCGCTCGCGTTTAGTGAGCTGCAATAGTTACGGCGGCGTTTTGGATATTGTCGAGGAACTCCGGGTGCACGCACACAAAAACGGCTTGACCTAAAAATAAAATTATTTTATAATATTCGGAAAGCTGTAGTCTCGTTGAAGGCCTGTGAAAACCCCGACAACCGGGCACTAGACAAATATAATTGTTTCGGAGAACCAATACCAAAAACCATGAATAAAATACCCTTTATGAAACTCAGCGGTGCCGGCAATGATTTCATCATCATAGATAACCTGGACGGAATTGTCGACAGCAACAACAAAGAGTTCGTCAAAAAAGTGTGCGAGCGCCGTATGTCAGTGGGAGCTGATGGCGTGCTACTCGTTGAAAACGCTGATGACGTTGATTTTCGGATGCGCTACTTCAATGCTGACGGCGGCGAGGTAGAAACATGTGGAAACGGTGCACGTTGCATCTCCAAATTCGCTTATCTTAACGGCATCGCCTCTCACTGCATGCGATTCCTGACGAACGCAGGCATCTATGAAGCGGAGATAGTCGGAAACAACGTTAAGGTACGCATGAGCGATCCGACGGATATTCGGCTTAATGTCCCACTCCACTTGGAGGACCGGACTTATCATGTCGGTTTCGCGAATAGCGGTGTCCCCCATGTTGTTTTCTTTGTAGAAGACTTAGAACGGACAGATGTTTTTCAACGGGGGCGAGAAACGCGTTATCACGATGATTTCAAACCCTCCGGGACCAATGCTAATTTTATCCGCATCCACTCTCCAGAATTGCTCTATATCCGGACCTATGAACGCGGTGTTGAAGATGAAACACTTGCTTGTGGTACCGGCTCTATTGCCTCGGCTGTGGTCGCTGCGGCGTTAGGAAAAGTTAATGCACCAGTGGCTGTTAAGACAGCCAGCGGTGCCATCTTAAAGATCCATTTTGACCTGATCGACAAGGAACCGCGGAATGTCTATCTTGAAGGAGACGCTCGCGTAATCTACGTCGGTGAACTGACAACCGACGCATGGAAGTACTAACAGGACGCACCGGGGAGGCACGACTCCCCGCTCATTAATGAAAGGGGACTTTAAATGTTTCAAGGTTCTTATGTTGCACTCGTTACACCGTTTAAGGATGATGAATCGCTTGATGAAGCGAAACTCAAGGAACTGATTCAATTTCAACTTGATGGTGGAACGCACGGCATCGTTCCATGCGGGACTACCGGTGAATCTCCTGCACTTTCTGAAACGGAGCACGATAGGGTCATCGAGCTCACCGTGGAAACAGTAAACGGTCGTGTCCCTATCATTGCAGGCACCGGCTCTAACTCAACGACTCGCACTTTGCGGGCAACGCAGCACGCGAAGCATGCAGGCGCTGATGCCGCGCTCATTGTCACGCCCTATTACAATAAACCGACGCAAGAAGGGCTGTACGCACACTATATGAAAATTGCTGACACGGTTGACCTCCCGATTGTTATCTACAATGTGCCGGGGCGTTGTGGTACTGACATCCTCTCACCAACCATCGCGCGCCTTGCAGAACATCCGAATATCATCGCCCTCAAGGAGGCGACCGGTGAACTCAAACGCGCCAGCGAAGTTGTTAACATGTGCCCCGATGACTTCGTTGTCCTCTCTGGGGACGATGTCAACACGCTCCCTATCCTCGCTGTTGGCGGGAAAGGCGTGATTTCTGTTGTTGCAAACGTTGCACCCACAGATGTCGCTGATATGTGTAATGCTTTTCACGCCGGAAACCTTGGGTTGGCACGCAAACTACACTATAAGACATTGCCGCTCGCTGTGGATCTGTTTATTGAAACGAATCCGATTCCGGCGAAAACCGCGTTGATGCTTATGGGGAAACTTAACGGAAAACTACGGCTACCGCTAGCACCTATGATACCCGCGAACCTGCAAAAATTACGGCAGACACTCGTGGAAACGGCGCTGCTGGCTTAGGATTCCTAACCGGGCATCATCTGTTGATGTACCCTCATCTCAATCGGGCGATGACGTTGACGAATCGCTTTCGAAATCCGTCTCGGTATTGGAATTTCTGATTTTTCCCCGGGCAGGTAAATAGGAATGCACGCATGGCATGCGCCGGCCCAAGCCAAGTCCTTTTGATAAGGGAGACTGAGGGGATTCAGCTGTTGATTCTCGACGGGAGGCGGAACTCAACCCGATTGAGAAGGGTAATGAGTGCAGTGTTGCCCTACACACTCGCCAGAAATCCAGATGGCAACAGCCGGTGCACCGTGTCGATGACTAACTGCTCAACGCCTGGGGCAAAGTGCGTCGGCTGTCCGAAGTAGAGCATCGCGTCCCCACCTTCGTAGCCTCCTTCGGCTAACACCCGCTCCGATGGAATATAACCGGGGAATGCGTTTGCATACGCTCCTATCCACAAACGTGCAGCATCTAATTCCCTTTTTAACCGAAGCGAATAATCTACTACCACCTCACTCGCTAGGAACACAACAGCGAGTTCGTCTCCGAAAGTCCATACTTGTATAGGATAAGAAATCTCTGTTCGTACCGCTTGTCCGGTTTGTAGTTGTTCAAGATGTTTTTGCGCGTGGTATCCAATGGCCCCGCCCTCTGCAGCCCGTGCTTGCCATTCCGCCAGCGTCGGCAGCGTATCAAACGGTAGGTTTACCCGTTCAAAACTCGCAGCCGGGGCATTTGAAAGCGGGATGAGTTCGTTCTGGAGAAGACGTTGGACTTCATGCGCGAGTGTCTGTCCATGTTCTTTTGCGTAAGCGAGGCGTGTCATGAAGACTTCCGATTGTCCATCAGGCATCGGCATCATCCGCGATGCAGGATTCGCATCTGCCCCGCACCCGATAGTTATTAGAGCCGTTACGCCAGGGTTTGCGTCTTGGATGGCCTCCTGCGCGTACCCCGCCCAATCTCCACAAATATGATTATCGGAACCGGCCAACGTTGTGCAATGACAAGCATAACTTGCCCATACAGCGCGCAAATTCCCGGCGGTATCTGTTACGCGTATCATAGGTAGGGAACAGTCTACGGGACCGCCCTCGGTACGGCGATTTTTCGCAAACCGCAGTTCTCCAACGTTCCATGCTAATTGACACGGCTCACGGTTGTCCAATGCTTGCAGTGCGACGCTCTCCATCCATGCAGCGAGTTGACGCGTGTACCGGTCGATTTTTTCCTGCTGGTCGGGTGGAATATCGGAACCGAAAATGAAAGGTGCAGCATTGGTGAGGCAAGGTGCGCTGTGCGTGTGACTGAAACAGGCGACAAACCGCGCACGCGATATCCCTGTTTTCTGTTTAATACGCTCCGAGACTTCTTCACTCAATTCGTCTGGTAAACCGCAGTTTTCTACCGTGATCATGACGACCGGTTCCTCCGCATCGTCGCCTATAGCAAGCGCTTTTGCCGACAATCTCTGGATAATGCCTTCTGATTCTGTGCGGCGACTTCCATAGCCGCTGAGCCGGATCGGATAATCCGGGGTAATATCTACTTGGGCAACACCCACAGGTATCGTGTTATCTTTCGCTGACATAGCCATTTCCTTCCTCCTAGGTCTACAAACGCCATGTTAATGCCAATAAATGGTTCGCCTCTGTCATAGAAACATGTGCAAAGGGGCGGTTTAAGGTATATTCTGTAGAGAGTCCACCAAGCGTTACTGCGAATCCAATAGAGAAGTTCGTTGTTTCGAGACGCTGAGCACCGATGCGGAGGGCAACGGAAGTATCACGCTCAGGCTGACCGAGTTGCCATGTTTTATGTAATTCCATGCCAATCGCATAATTGATACCGCTTTGCCCAGTGGCACGCCACAGATCTGCCGCAAGGATAAGCCATGCCAAAGGTTCATACGCAGCACCAATTCCAAACTTAAGCGTGAGCGGTTCTACAAGGTTAGGTTGCAGCAGGTTTTCAAAGAGCATTCCTACCTGTAACGGTTTTGAATTTGAGAACCGTATCTCACGCTGAAAACCTACGTCTAATTCCAATCGGTTTGCGGTTCGATCCATTTTGGAATGCTGCTGGTGCGTCAGTTCCCGAACCCGGTCTCCGAATTGTAACGCTTCAATAATTGCCGGAACTAGTTGTTCAGGTACGCGTACATCTACACCGGGTCCGTGGCGTGCCTCTAAATTTAAGGTGGACCTGACCTCGCCTTGCTTTACATCTTGCGCTATCCACTTTAGCCTTGCCCCTGTCACTGTTTTTCCAATGTGACGACTGACTCCCAGCACCCAGCGTTTCTCATGGAATGAAGCATAATCTGTGCCGAGGTCGGTTTGTGCAGAGAATTGGCGCTGATTAACATCGTATTTAGCCGCAGTTGCTGAAACCCTAACACGCGCAAAATTGCTGAACGTTGCAGCATACCCGATGCACAGCCCCCAGTTTCCGAACAGATGCGAGTAGTAACCTGATGGGTAAAATTCTGCATTGGCTTCAGCGGCGAACTGCTCTCTGTCCTGTTTAGATAACTCCTGCCAGCGAAGATTTTCAGACGCAATTCCGATAGCGACATTATGTTTTTGAACGTGCATGAGTGATGCCGGGTTCCCAAAGATTCCTGCATCTAATGCAGACGTTCCAATTCGCGTCCCGCCCATGCCGGCGATGCGAAGCAACTCATTTGCAGCACACTCTGAAGAAATGACAACCGCGAAAAAATAACATATCAGACACCATCTGAAAAAGTAGCAGGATAGGTATTCTTTGTCTCTCCTTTCAGGAGAGACAAGAAAGGGGATTCCTCCCCGCGAGCGGGGAGAACTTCCCTTCCCTTTTACCTGCCACCCACTGGGGAGGCACTCGCTCCTGCCCCGAAAAGCGCCATCCATTTTCACTCCATATTCATCGCTTCAGTGAAGATATCCTCCAAAGAATGTTTGACTTCTTTTAATTGGCGGAGCTGGACATCGTGCGCCACTGCCAATTTGAAGAAAAATGTCGTGTCAGTTTGAGCATGAAGGTCTGCGTTAACAGTAAGCTTGTCCGGGGTTTTTACGCGTAGCCGCCCGCCCGGTTTTAGGTCGGTTAGATACTGATGCGCCTTTAAGGCGTTAACGTAAGCCGTCATATCTCCGACTATCTTCAGGTCGAATGCCCGGTGCTGCTGTTGTTTCATTGCTTCAATGTTGCCTTGAACAACAACACGTCCGTTCTGCAGTAAGATAACCTCTTCGCACGCGGCTTCTACATCGGGCAACAGATGTGAGGATAAAATCGTATTAATGCCCTTATCAGTTGAAATATCTTTAACAAGGGCGAGCATCTCTTTTCTCCCATTTGTATCCATTCCGTTAGTCGGTTCGTCAAGAAATAACAGTTTCGCATCATGTACGAGGGCCTGCGCGAGTTTTACTCGCTGTTTCATCCCGGTGGAGTAGCCGTCTATATGGCGATAACGTTCCTCATCCACACCAACATAATAGAGGACTTCATGGGCCCGTTGTAGTGCATCCCGCGTCGGCATTCCACATAACTCACCGGCGTAAGCCACCAATTGGACAGCGTTCATCCCAGAAATCAAACAGTCGTCTTCAGGCATATAGCCTACTTGTTGCCGGATAGACAATGCGTGCGTTTGGACATCCATGCCGAATATGGAAGCGCTCCCTTGGGTTGACTGGATAAAACCGAGGAGTGTCTTAAGCAGGGTACTTTTGCCTGCCCCGTTCGGACCGAGGAGGCCAATAGCACCGCCATTGACTTCCAAGGACAGTGACTCCAATGCGGGCCGGGTACCATAAAATACAGATAGATTCTTTAATTCAATCATCATAATTAACAGGATTCATCTTCTCTTTGCTTGTAGGCACGAACGTGCCAGGGTGATTCTCCTTGCTTCCACTTCAGCGGCCCATCAGGAATCAAATTAATTGCTTACGATACAAGATTTTGCACAACATCTGTCTAACAGTAGATGCGTTTCACACGCGGGCTAATGTTTGTTAAAATTTCGTACGGAATTGTTCCAGCAGCAGCAGCGACCTCATCAATCCGGATTTCTGCATGCGCTTGCTTTCCTATTAGGACGGCTTCATCTCCAATGTTAACGTCGTCCTCCGGGGCCAGTTGAACAACGGTCGTGTCCATACAGATGCGCCCGACAATAGGACGGGGCTTACCGGCAATTAACGCCGTTCCACGGTTAGAACATGAGCGCGGATAACCATCGCCGTAGCCAACCTGTAAAGCGGCGAGGCGCATTCGGGACACCGCTTTATACGTCTGGCCGTAACTCACCCCTTCCCCTGCTTCAATCGAATCTACCCAACCGACGCGGGTCTTCCACGTGAGGGCCGGCTGTAACAGAATCGGTTTTTCGGTTGATGGATAGATACCGTACAGACTCAAACCTGGACGAACCGCATCGAAATGCGACTCTGGAATTGCCAATGCTGCTGCACTATTCGCTGCATGAATTAGCATCGGCTCTGCCTGCTGCAGACTTGCGAGCAGAGTTGTGAACCGCTTTAGTTGAACAGAGGTAAAACTGTTAGAAGTCTTACTCACAGAGTGAGGCTCGTCAGCCGTTGCAAAATGTGTAAAAATCCCTTCAATCTTAATCCGCTCCAACGTTTTCAATTTATTAAAAAACGTTCGCACTTGCTTAGGGTGGATACCGCTCCGGTTCATCCCGGTGTTAACGTCAAGATGTACTTTTACGCTTCTTGTCACAGTCGCTTTTGGGCTTCCCGGTCGTGCAGGTTCATATTTTTCCTTGGGATGTGTGCCGGATGCTACTTCGTTCAACCTTTCTACCAACGCCCAATTGTCAACTGCGACCGTCAGATCATAGGCAAGGATTTTCTCCGCGAGGGTCAGGAGTGGATTGATTAAAATAAGGATCGGTTTGTCAATGCCAACCTTTCGCAACTCAATTCCTTCTTCAACGGTTGCGACAGCGAACATATCCGCGATTGCATCCAACGCTTGGGCGATAGGAGCCGCACCGTGCCCGTAGGCATCTGCTTTTAAAACCGCAATTAGACGGCTGCCGGTGTATGCCTTAATGGTCTTGGCATTCTCAGCAGCTGCCCGCAGGTTAACTTCTACCCAGGTTCGCAGCCGCGGTTTTTGGTATTGTTCAATTTCTGTAATCATCTTTTTCCAGTTATAAGCTATTATACCGCTGCGTCTATTTTTCTACAAAAACTAATTTGGTGGAAATTGCTAAATGTTTTGTGTATCTTGCCCGCGAAACCGTAGAAAGAGTAGAATGAAAACGATGGAATTCACCAATAAGAGCGTTGAGATAGCGTTAATCTTCGGTGTGATGCCAAACTTGAGCAACGAATAGATATGTACCGACAGTGTTGTATATCCGACTCCGGCAGTAAAGAAGGTGATGACAAAGTCGTCTATTGAGAGCGTAAAAGCCAATAGGGCCCCACCTATAATCCCGGGGGAAATCAGCGGCAGCGTTACCCGCCAGAACGTCTGCCATTCGGTAGCACCTAAATCTAAGGCTGCATCCTCTACGCTGTTATCGTAACCCTGGAGTCGTGCTCTGACAACGATCGTAACATAGGCGATATTAAAAACACCGTGCGCGATGATTACCGACACCAATCCCAATGAGATACGCGCTTGTACGTAAAATGTCAATAACGCGATTGCCAATACAATGTCCGGAATAATAATCGGTAGATAGAGACATCGCACGAGGACGGCTCGCAACCTGAACCTATAGCGCTCTATCGCAAGTGCTGTGGTTGTTCCGATGACGGTTGCGAGGAGTGTTGCTACAGTTGCCACCATCAAACTGTTTTTACATGCCCCCCATAAGTCCTCGTCTTCAATTAGTTTCGCGTACCAATTGAGTGTGAAGCCCTTCCATACGGCTGTCTGTTCGCCACTGTTGAATGAGAATACAACAACTGCAAAGATAGGAGCGTAGAGGAAGAGAAAAACCAAAGCCATGTTCATTTCAAGTAGACGTTTCATGTTTTCAAAGTGTTTGGACAGCGCCGGAAATTGTCAGTACTGCGTGCATACCTATCCGTTCAGGTTCTCTATGCTTCTTCGCGACCTTGCAGTGCACGGAAATATAGCACCGTTCCAACGAGAACTATGCCCATCAGCATGAAAGAAAGTGCTGAACCGAATGGCCAATCTCGTGCTGTTTTGAATTGACGTTCGACGACGTTCCCGATGTAACTCACTTTACCGCCGCCGAGTAAATCGGGGGTCAGAAACGCCCCCACGGTCGGAATAAAGACTAACATTGAACCGGCTAAGATACCGGGCAGACTGAGAGGCACCGTAACATGCCAAAAGGTACGAGACGGTGACGCTCCTAAATCTTGTGCAGCTGCTATCAAAGACATGTCCAACTGCTCTAATGAGGCGTACAGCGGCAAAATCATAAACGGTAAATACCCGTAGACCAGCCCAATCTGGATTGCTATCGGTGTATTTAGAAGCTCCAACGGTTGGATGCCTAAGAAAGCGAGGAAGCTGTTCAAAAGTCCTTCTGTTCGCAAAATCAGTATCCAGGCATAGGTACGGATGAGGAAATTCGTCCAGAAAGGGACGACGACGAGTAATAGGAGGACACTCCGCCATCGCGGTTGATACCGCGCCAGATAGTACGCGAATGGATAGCCTAACATCAAACATATAACTGTTGAGGTTATCGCTGCTGAAAAGGACCGCCACAGAATACCAAGGTAGAGACTATCAAAGACACGCAGATAGTTCTCCAAGGTGAAATTCCACTGCACGCCGCCATAGGTGCCGCGTTCCAAAAAACTATAGATAAAAACGAAAAAGAGCGGAATCAGGAAGAAGCAGAAAAGCCAAAAGATGACTGGAAAAAGCAGGATAATTTTTTTATATCGGCGGCCTAACATCGCACTAGAGTCTCTACTGTTTTAAGACGGTTTAGAAGCTCGTAGGAACGTTCGAATTAAAAGCAAGCGGTCGATCAAAAACCGCTCACAACTTTAGATAATTTACGAGCCTTGATGATCATACGAGCTAGGCAAGGAGAAAAAAATAGACAGTTAATATGGGACACGCATCCCACGGTAGAATTCGGGTTCCTTATAATCTTTGCGTAAAGGGTACCCTTCCCAATCATCAGGGAGTAAGATGCGGCGCAAGTCGCTGTGTCCGTCAAACAAAATGCCGTATAAATCATAGGTTTCACGCTCGTGCCAATTCGCGGTTTTCCAGATATGCTCAACGGTCGGAAGCCGCGGGGATTCTTTAGGCACTGATGCCTTAATCACCACCTTATGTCGATGCCGCATTGAGTAGAGGTGATAAACAACCGCGAATGCTTCATCTCGTGCGTTCATATCTACCCCGCTCAGAGACATCAGCGAGTCAAACGCCAATGTATCGGTTTCTGCAAGATAGCTGCACACATCCGCAACAGCAGGAGCAGCAATGAGAATGCTCGGGTCGCCTGCCAATTCTGCATCAAAACCGAGCACTGCTTCACCAAACTGAGCGGATAAGAGTTCATGGATTTCTTCAGGGCGCATGTATTTCCTTCACTCCATCGAACCGATAGGTATGTGTTAACCCGCGGTACGTTCTGCTTCAGCCGCAGCATCAGCACTTTCACTTTCAACTTCTGATTCTTCCTTCTGATACCATTCAGTTTTAGTGAAGAGTCTCTTTAAAAATGGAACATTGCCGCGTTTGGCAACACTGTGGGTTCTTATCTTTTCTTGCAATTTGAGTAACCCTTCGATCAGTGCCTCTGGACGCGGTGGACAACCGGGCACGTATACATCAACCGGAATAATTCGATCGACACCTTTGAGTACATGATATCCGTGTTGCCAATAGGGACCGCCGCTGGTCGCGCAGCTGCCCATTGAGATAACATACTTGGGTTCCGGCATCTGTTCATAAAGCCGCTTAATTCTTGTCGCCATTTTCAAAGTGACGGTACCGGAGATAACCATCAAATCTGATTGACGCGGTGTGGCACGCGGTACCCCTGCGCCGAACCTATCCAGATCGTAATTGGACGCGGCAGCCGCCATAAATTCGATTGCACAACAAGCGAGCCCGAACGTCATCGGCCACAGTGCAGATGAACGTGCCCAGTTGGCGACAGCATCAACCGACGTAACAATAACGTTTTTGTCCAACTTCTCATCAATTATCACGAACTTCTTCCCTCCTTAACGATTGAACTGCCTGTTGTGTCGAGCGGATCCACTCCAGATCGCCTTTTGCCCAGACGTAGGCAAGCCCAATTAACAGGATAGTGATAAAAACCAGCATCTCCAAAAATGCGAAAAGTCCCAATTTGCGGAAGACAACCGCCCATGGGAAAAGGAACACCGTCTCTACATCAAAGATCAGGAAGATAAGCGCAATCACATAAAAACGCGTGTTAAACCTAATTCGCGTGTCTCCAACCGGGTCCTCGCCGCACTCATAAGGCAGGTACTTTTCACTTGAAAACAACTTCGTATGCAAGAGGCGGGAAATAGTCAGGTTTAGGACGACAAATAGACAGCCGACAATTAAAAAAATTAACACATTGGCAAAATTAAAAAGCATCTCAGTTTTCCTTCATAACCTAATTCAGCAACGTTGCAGTACAGGTTGCAAGCTTCACCCTAAAATTACATCTATATTAAAATTATATACCATATTGCAACCATTTGCAAGAAAAAATTGGTTTCTGATTTTCATTTTAGCACGTGCTGTCTTTAGCAGCTGCTATTGGGACAGAACGCCTAAACAGCGCAGATCAGATCAATACTCAGGCAAATTTTTCCCTGGATGTCATGTACACTTAACCTAACGGAATGCTACTCTACCGTCAGTGAGACGGTATTGGATAGGAGTGCTGATTTCCCACGTCGAGATTTGACGGGGAGATAAATAGGCCTAGCTTCAGCTTTGTGTTTTTCTTGAATATATTCAATCTGTGCCTGCATTTCGTTGATTGCATCGGTTTTTACCGCAGCAGAGAGGGCTGCATCCCTGTTAGATTGAAGCCGTCTAATATCACGTTCTAATTCAATCACTTGAGGATGTGGCTCTATAACAGATTCTCGGTAAACCTCAAGCGTCAATGCAACGGTTACCGAGTAATTTCCGGGCTGAAGGCGGTAGTATGGCTGCAAATCTTCCAGCTGCACAACCTGATGTGCGGCTGCCTTCAGTTCGAACCCTTGAATACAACGAACTGATTTTCCGTCACGCATGATATATTTGGAATAGGCTTCTGTCGTAATCGGACGTTTGGATTTAACGAGCTCTCCGTTAGCATCTGTAATGGTTAGCTCGGCAAATGCCCTTTTTGTTGCAACGTTAACAAACGGCACGAGGAGGTCGAATTTCCCAGTCTGAATGCTGAGTTCAAGGGGTATCGGTTCTTTTTCGGTGTAATGCGTTTTAGGTATTGAGAGATGCAGTTCAGCGAGTGCGCGCGGGGCAGCCCCTTCTGTCTCACTCGGTGCCGCCGGTTGCTGCTGCCGAGCGAGGCATCCCATCATAGAAAAAAAGAGCAAAAGATAAATAGGAATAAATTTCTTCATAGCAAATCCTTCCTGTCTGTTGATAAGTCAGCAGATATCCGAATTCAAATTTTATAGACTGTCCTCGGTTCCAAGTGTCATCCCCAATCCAGTTCGCTTGGGTACTTCAATAAAACCGTCCATGATCTTCTCGGGCGGAGAGATGAGGGATGCGCGCCAGTCTACTTCACCCCACGCGTATTCAAGAATAGCGAAATTTGGAACACTCGCCATGCACTGCACGCTGGCACTCGTTGCGACCGGCCCACTCGGATTGTGTGGCGTTACCATGACGCTCCTTGCCTCAGCGAGAATCGCTATCTTTTTCAACCCTAATAGCCCGCCCACATGTTTAACATCGGGGAGGATGTAGTCAACATGTCCATGTCTAAGCAGGGCATCGAAACTGCTCACAGTGCGCAATTGTTCACCCGTCGCAATCGGCATAGAGGTAGATTGACTCACATGCGCGAGTGCATCCAAGTCGTTCAGTGGTACCGCATCTTCAATCCAAAAAAGGTGAAGGTCGTCCAATTCTTTAGCGGTTTGGATGATGAGCCCGGGGTTAAAACGGCTGTGGCAATCTACCATCAGATCTACATCTGCACCAATCGCGGCACGAATCGCGCGGATACGCTCAATGCCCAAACGGATGCAACGTGCAAGGCTGCTGCTTGAAAGGGTACGCACCGATACATCGTCAAACGGTGCGCATTTTATTGCAGTGAACCCTTCGCCGGCAGCCTGCTCTGCGTTTCGTGCGAAGCCGGATGGACTTCTATCTACCGTCGCCCGGTTGATATTCGCGTAAAGACGAATCTTATCACGGCAACGTCCACCTAGCAATAGATACGCTGGTACATTTAGGGCCTTACCGGCCAAATCCCATAGCGCTTGTTCAATCCCGCTAATTGCTGTATGATAAGCGTGCCCTTCATTATCACGGTAGAAACGTTGGCGAAATCTCTCCGTATAAAATACGTTCCAGCCAAGCAGCGCGGGGGTGAACGTTTCGATCAGGTGTGAGACACGCGTATCATCACTACCATGGGACGCTTCACCGATGCCAACTGTTCCATCATCAGCATGCACTTTGACGAAGAGCCAATCGCCACGGTGGTTTACCTGAACAATTTCGGTTTCTATGGCAGTAATTTTCAGTTCCTGCATCCGTTTTGCTATACCTCAGCCGCCCATTTCGCTGCTTGGGTAATTAGCTGCTGCATACCGGCCCGTTCAAAGGTGCCGGGACCATGTCCCAGCGTCGTGTAAAAGACGCGTCCGGAACCGTAAGGTTTAACCCACGCCATCGGATGTGCCTTGCCGAACCATTCTGCTGAGGCTAACACATGGATGTGTGGATGGTGTGCGGAGATATAGATTTCATCCTCCACATCAAAATCCGTTATACCTCGCGTTGTCGGATGATCCGTATCTTCAATATGAACGGTAAAGGTTGAACCGGGTGGATGCCAGTTTGAATGCCCGCCAATGAGGTCTACTGCCTGTCCACCTATCCACCAGGCAGTGCCGTGAATCCCGACGAGCCCTTTACCGCCGTGCACAAACTCAAACAGCCCTGCTTCTTCGTCATCAGCAAGATCTGATACGCGTTCGACAGAACCGTCTGCTTGCCGCTCGGTACGCGTAAAACCGGTCCCAAAGACACATGCATCGTAAGTACTCAACTCAGGAGAAGCTAAAATTGATTTATCGTCGGTTAACGTTGCTGAAAGTTCAGAATCCGCTGCGAGAAAGTCGTGAATCACTGTAGCGCTTGCATTAAAGCGATGATTTTCACCAGATAGCACGAGAATTTTTGACATGGTTGTCTCCTTTGGAACAGCACAATGGCGTTAGAAAGAAACAGGTCATGTGGTAGGCGCGCTGTGACAATACGCGTTTACCAAATTACTTCAACGTAACAACTATTGTAAATCAAAATCAAAATTGTGTCAACCGTTTTTTTTCGTCAATTCCCATCTACCGCTTTTTTTTCGTGAGTTGCCGGTAAGTGCGATGGAGCGTTCTCTGTGTGAAAAACCGTGTCAGCCACCTCGCAGAGCGGTATCTCCCTAACCCTTTTCTCACAAACCCTCTACAAAAAATTGGGGCAAATGAGGACGACAAAAATATTGCTCTGTTTTCTATAAGCTGCTATAATTGCTACAGAAATCAAATCATAAAAAAAACTAAGACTTATCAATAAAGAGTGGTTATAATGCGTGAGATGAATTTGCCGGAACATTGGAAAACGATGCCGCTAGTGGAGTTATATGAGTTACCAAGGGGATGGGTATGGAAGACGCTCCAAGAAGTCTGCTTAGCCCCGCAATACGGATGGACAACGAAGGCAAGTCCACACGGAACGGTTCAGCTGCTCAGAACAACCGATATCACCACAGGTCTTCTCAATTGGGACACGGTTCCATTCTGTTCAGAAGAACCTCCAGACAAGGAGAAGTATCTGCTAAAAACAGGGGACATTGTCATTTCACGGGCAGGATCTGTTGGCTATAGCCACTTGGTGAAAAATCCACCAGATGCAGTGTTTGCGTCATACTTGATTCGTTTCCGTCCTTTACCGATGGTTGATGCAGACTATCTTTCATTTTTCTTGCAAAGTTCGTTTTATTGGAATGCGATTTCAACGACAAAGATGGGGAGCACTCTCCCGGGCGTAAATGCGACAAAACTCAAGCGAGTGCCGGTTCCCCTCCCCCCACTGCCCGAACAACGCGCCATTGCCCACGTCTTACAGACGATCCAAGAAGCCAAAATCACGCGGCAACGCGAGATTGCATTAGCGCGTGAGCATAAAGCAGCGTTGATAGATTACCTCTTTTCACACGGCACGAAGGGTGAACCCCGCAAACAGACAGAGATTGGGGAAATTCCGGAACGTTGGAAAACGATGCCGCTAGTGGAGTTATATGAGTTACCAAGGGGATGGGTGTGGAAGACGCTCCAAGAAGTCTGCTTAGCCCCGCAATACGGATGGACAACGAAGGCAAGTCCACACGGAACGGTTCATCTACTCAGAACAACCGATATTACCACAGGTCTTCTCAAGTGGGACACGGTTCCATTCTGTTCAGAAGAACCTCCAGACAAGGAGAAGTATCTGCTAAAAACAGGGGACATTGTCATTTCACGGGCAGGATCTGTTGGCTATAGCCACTTGGTGAAAAATCCACCAGATGCAGTGTTTGCGTCATACTTGATTCGTTTCCGTCCTTTACCGATGATTGATGCAGACTATCTTTCATTTTTCTTGCAAAGTTCGTTTTATTGGAATACGATTTCAACCACAAAGATGGGGAGCACTCTCCCGGGCGTAAATGCGACAAAACTCAAGCGAATCCCGGTTCCTCTCCCTCCACTGCCCGAACAACGCACGATTGCACAGGTTTTTCAGGCAATTGAGGAAAAAATCGCAGCCCTTGAACAAGAAGTGATATATTTAGATGAGTTGTTCTACGCTATGCTGGAGGAACTGATGACAGGACAGAGGACTGCTTTGCCTTTACTTGAAAACGGCGTGATACAATGAGCGAAATCCGCCGGGGCTGTCGATGGAGAAGAGACAGGCAATAAATTGCACAACTACGTCCTATTTGCGCCACCAACTTTTTTTCCCTTGGTACGATGCAAGCAGTTTTGAAATTGCCTTGTCCTTTTTATTTAGATGTAATACTTGTTCACACGCTTGAATCACTTTTCGTTTTGCAATCTCTGTTTTTGTGGAAGAATAGATATGGTGATAACTTTGTGCGACAGCAGTATAGTACGCAGTGCTGTCTACCTCCTCTGGTACCTCGTCAGAAAGCGCTGCAAGACACCCGGTCGCCTCCTCCCAGAGTGCCGCCTTCGCGTAACAGATAACCTTGTGGAACAACGGCGCAGGTCGAGAATCATCCAGCCAATACGCTTGTTCATAACAGGTAATCGCTTCCGGGTAAGCGCCATTAGCAGCATGCAAGCGGGCGAGTTCCATATAGAAGGCGTACAAACCACTTTCCGCTATGCTGTAGAGTTCCGTGGCTGTATTGATGAGCCATCCTCGCTCCAATAAAAATTCAATAGCGGAATTAACTTCAGTATCGGTTATGCTGATATCGGTGAGAAGATGCTTAGCAACGGCCGCGTTCGGAAAAATCTTGGTGCGACTTTTCAGCAATGGATACGCTTGGACGGGTTTATCCATTGTTAACAACTTTATGCCTGTAGCGATACGGAACAAGGAGACGATGCGGTCGCTATTTTTACGGGACATTTCATCGGCAACTTGCTCCTGATTCTCCAAGAAATGCTGATTGAGGGCAACCATCGCATTTCGGATATCGGTATTTTCTGGCGCGAGTTGATGTGCTGCTGCTAAAAACCTTTGTGCTTCTAGGAGTTCCCTCCACTCCCGATAGATAATTCCAATCCGAAAATTGGCAACTGCCAGCGTTGACCTTTCCTCATCAGTAGAGAGAATGCTATCGTAGGCTTGGATGGCCTCGGGGAGGTGTCCCTCATTTTCCAGCGTTTGAGCGTGAATAATTGCATTTTGCATAGCGCAAGGACTTTCCTTCTCAATCTGCTTCATAGAAACAACAGAGACTGGCTGCTTCAACCTTTGCCTTCTTTACCTTGACTCAGATCAGCCTGCCGTTTGTGATTCTGGCTCAGATATCCATTCTTCGGTGGATTCAGAGAACGCCTCGGAAAGCTCTGTGGAAACAGTCTGCTCAAGCAGTTCAATGAGATCTCCCCGGAATTTAATCCAATCTTTGCCACGCCGGGTGAACCGGTACCTATCATCAATTTCAACAAACATCGTATCATTAGGTTCAGACATAGACTCAAAATAGCGAGTGACGTTCATGGTTTTCCTTTCTTTTTACATTTCAACAAAAAATATGTAAGGACGGCTATTATCAAGCATCTGTGGTTCCGGTTTACGTAGGTATTGTTAGATAATCCATTCGTGCATTTCCCATCCGGAGGCGAGTGCTCGCTGGCGGAGGGTCCTTCCGGGATTTACAACCGCAGGATTTCCGACGCACTGCAACATCGGCAGATCAGCTTTACTATCGCTATATGCGTAACACTGTTCAAGCGAAATTCGGTTTGCGGTGGCGAAGGCGTGCATCGCTTCTGCTTTCTGTTCTCCGATAAGTGGCGGTGTTGTGAGTTCTCCTGTGAATAAGCCTGCCTGTTCGCACAGTTGTGGTGCTAAGACGCAGTCGACCTCTAGGTAGTCAGCAAGCGGCTGCATAATAAAGTCAAGGGAGCCGGTCACGAGGACTATGGCTGCGCCTTGGTTCTTATGTTCCTGAATTTGCTCTATCGCAGCCGGAAAGATTTTTTCATGAAGGTAGTCGTCAAACATCTCCGTACACAATGCCTTAACGTCCTCTGCATTCATATTTCGATAGTTACGATAGAAGACCTGGTTAAATCGTGGACGGCTTATCCGGTCTAAAATCAGATAGTAAGCGATTTTAGGCAGGAAGCATGCCAACCACAAAGGTTTCAAAAAGAACGGAAGCGAAGCAGTACGCAACCATAAGTAGTAATGTACAATCGTAGAATCCAGTAGTGTACCATCTACATCAAAGAATGCTACGGTTTCAGATGTTACGGCATCTGCCAAGCTTTTTGTATCCACTATTAGCTCCGTTTGGATAGAGTTTCCGCGAGTTCCGCTACACGGTTTTGAGTCAATTCTAGGAAATCTTGGTATCTGTCAGGTTCCATCAGCACGTCTCCACTTTGCATATCGAAGGTGAGCGGTTCTCCGAACACGATACGGACAGGATGTTTTTTCGGGAAGTTTCTCCCTTTTGGAAGTGCATCATAAGTCCCTTCAATATACGCAGGTATAATTGGGACATTAGGTCCATAAATTAACAGGCTGAGGATGCCGGGTTTGAAAGGTTGAAGGTTCCCATTAACGGAGCGGGTCCCCTCGGGGAATATAAGGAGTCCATTATTCTGTTCCATCACTTCATTCGCTATCCGCAAATCTTGGAGAAATTCTGTAAAATTGCCTTCGCGTTCTATCGGCAAGGCATTCAGGCAGTTTTGAGCGAACCACCCCTGCAGTCGGTTCGCGAACCAATAATCCCGCGCTGCGAGCGTCCAGAGTTGATATGCCTTTGGTCCTAAGGCGGTAATCACTGTGAGCGTATCTAAGTGGCTGGTATGATTCGGTGTAATAATGTAGGGTTGCCCATGCGGAATATGTTCCAATCCGTGACATTCTAGTGAAAAATAGTGCTTATAGATGCTGCTGATGACAGCGCGGAAGGCGCGTGCGTACCACGGAGGCACCTGTCTAATTTCAGTAGCTGCAGCGTCACCATCAAAAACTGTTCTGTCAACGCCTGGGTTTTCTGCTGTCGCTATTGCGTCAAAATTCTGTATCAATCCAACCACATCTCCAACCGTTTGCAAATTCGCGAGCATCGCATCCGGGATAGTTTGTCCAACCCTTCCTTCAAGAAGTAACAACAGATCCAGTTTCATGAGGGAATCAAGCCCAAGGTCAGTGTCTAAGCCGCTTTTCGGCAGAATTTGGTCTGCCGGCATACGCGCCAATCGGGCGAGCGGTAACAGGATCTCTTCTGGAATCTCTGAATGAGCTACGTTTTGCGTACGCGGTATCTGGTTGCTTTTTGGAGTCCTTTGTGCCTCTGCTGCGAGCTGTGCCTGAAGAACCGTTTTTACGCCTTGCCGATCGATTACGTTATCAGATGTTTTAGGTAGGCCGGTCTTCCAAAAATGTATTTTGTGAAACTGTTGGTAACTCGGCAACTCCTTGGCCCTGGTCTGAAGATATTTCAGAATATCCGCTTCAGTTGTCGCATCTCCTTGCTGCATATCATTGGTTCCTGCTAAGGGAGCGGGCACAACCACTGCGTGGATGGCTGTGTCTGTTCCATCGTTGTCAGGAATGCCAACGACACAGATTTCAGAGATGGCTGGATGATTGTGATAAAGCGCCTCTAATTCTATAGGATACACATTTTTTCCTGTCGTAGGCACAATAATGTCCTTACAGTGGCCGGTAATATAGAGGTACCCCTCTGCATCCATGTATCCAAGGTCACCGGTATAGAGCCATCCATCGCGAAGAGTTTTGTCGGTGGCAGCGGGATTTTGATAGTACCCTTTCATTGTGCTCGGACCTTTGGCGATAATTTCACCAATTCCGTGACTGTCTGGATTTTCAATCCGGAGCTCTACCCCCTCTACCGCCGGGCCGACAGAGCCCCGTTTGCTCTTCAGATACGGATTAACGCTGAGTACCGGTGCGGTTTCTGTCATTCCATAACCTTGGTAGAGGGTAAGCCCTAATTTTTCGAATCCGTCGTAAACTGCATCGGAAAGCGATGCGCCGCCGCTAACAAGTACACGAATGTCGCCCCCCATAATTGTTTTTGCCTTTTCGGCTAAGGGTTTGTCTACATTTTTATCTCGTGCGGCTTGCCGTTCAATGGTGTTTTGGAGCATCTGATAGAGACGCGGTACGCCGATAAACGCAGTGATTTTTGCCTCACGCATCGTCTTCAGAAGCGTTGTGGGCTTTAGTGCGTTGACATAGATGGCCGTTGTGCCACTGTAGAATGCCATTAGTAGACTGCACGAGAAACTCAAGGCATGATATAATGGAAGAGCAGATAGGATGCGCTCGGTATCCGTCGGCGGGAGTGCTTTAGCGACGGCTCGAACGTTAGAGATAAAGCCGCCATGCGTCAACATCGCGCCTGTTGCATCCACCGTGGTACCCATTGTGAAGATAATGGAAGCAACGGTGTCCGGAGAAACCGTTACATTCGGAAAATCATGGGATGTCGTGCTTTGCAAGGCTGGAGTGCCTAATTCTGCTAACATCTCATTGATATTTTGCAATCGCCTGTTCGTTTTTGTTAACGCATCACCGCGTAAGGCTAAAACGTTTTCGGATACCAAAATTGATTTCGCTTGTGTGAATTCAGCGATGGCTAGAATTTCTGGCACCGGGGTTTGCGCGTCAAGTGGAACAAGAGCGACACCGATTTGGACTGCAGCGAGATAAGCGATGCACCACGCCGGCTGATTTTCTGAAACCAAAACCGCCCTATCGCCTTTTCGTAACCCGCTTTCCCATAATTGAAACGCGATGTGACGTGAACAAGTGTAGGTCTCCGCGTAAGTGTACTGTTCCCACTTCCCGTCTTTTAACATCTCGAGTGCGGTTTTATCCGGGATTCGCTGTGCCTGCATTTTTACCAGATCGACTATGGTTTTGGGCGAAATGCAATCAATAGGATTTTCTGCATCTCCTTTTAGAGGCGAGGTGATTGTGCCAGATTCTGCTTTCCGTCCAGTAGATGCTTCTGCTTCATCTTCGGAATCTGCCATGCTCTGTTTTGACTCGGTGGCGCTACTGCTTTCGGATTCCTCCAATTTTAATACATGCCGCTTGATACCGGGGATATGAATTTCGTGAAAATACTGTTTCCAATGAATTTGAGAGACATCAAAGTTAAAGCGTTGCTGTTCAGCCGGTGAAAGAGTTTCGTAAAGCGCTTGCATCTTCCGTGTTTCAAATTCAAAATTGGTGCGGGTATATGGTGCGTAAATGCGGATGTAATGCAGCAATGCCTTAATGTTGCTCTGTTTCAGTACAAGTTTGCGGCGCCGGCGTTTTGCAGACCTTAGCGGTAGCCTCGCGAGTGCCTGAATTGCCAGATCCAGTAAACGCATACGCCCATCCAGCTTCCGTTGAAATTCTTCTAAACTCGGGTATTGCCAGACAGGGACTTGAATCGGTTTTCCCCCATTTTTATCTGCATCGAGCATTGGATATTTTACAAAATAGTCGTAAGTTGCATCAACAATACCACGAAAATAGAGCGGATTTTGTGTGCCTGTAGCGACATGATAGACTTCAATGTCGCCGTGTCGCGCGGTTGCTTCTGCAGCGGCCAAGATAGCATTTACAACGAAATCAACTGGGATTATGTCCAAGATAATATCCGGATCTGCTGGAAAATCAGGAAGTCGTCCCTTGGCAAAACCGACGATAAGCGGCTCGGACATCCGAAATTTACCGAGCCATCCTGCTACCGGTTCGGCAAAGCTACTCTCAATAATAGATGGGCGGATAATCGCAGTCGGGAGTTCGCCGCGCAATTCCATAATCATCTGCTCAGCGAGGAATTTCATATAGGTATAAGTATCGTTCCATCCACGCGAGCGTGCATGACTAAGTCCTGCTTCAACCAAGCGCGCCTCAAGCCAGTCTGTTTGTGCTTTTTTGATAACCGCATCCGTTCTCTTACGGCTCCCCTGCGTATTCTGTTGCGCTTGCTGCTCAAATTGTGCAAGTCTTTCGGGGGTGTTTGCCTCAGCATGGATGGCGTCGCTTCGTGCAAGTAATGCGTCTATTTCCTCGGTGAGCGTCTGCGGAATCGCGTTTCCGGTCTTTTCGAGATGCTGTTGGGCGTAACGTTCATACGGCAGATGTAGGGTTTCGGGAACTGGACCGGGGTTATCGCCACAGACATAGGCTGTTGAAACATGCAAGAAGACAGCATTCTGACATCCCTTTGCAAACGTTACAACGTGTTTGGCGGCAAGTGCATTGCCTCTCAGGGATTCATCAAACGGCGGATCAAATTGAACAAGCCCGGCGATGTTAATAAAAATCTGCACTTCGTTCTGGAGCTGCTGGTATAGCTCATTGCTGAATCCGAGGTGTTCATCTGTTAATTCGCCCTCAACGGCGGTAATTTTTTGGCGTGCCCAATCGTCAAATTTGTCGCCGTGCCTACGGCGAAGGACGGCGAACACATCCGAAGTCAAAAGCTCATTATCTAAACGTTCCTGAGCAGAGGTCCGCTTTCCAGTGGAATCGGTTCTTCCGCGGATGAGCAGATAAATTTTTCCGACATCAGGCAGCGAAGTTAGAATTTTGGCAACCATGGGTTGACCTAAAAAGGCAGTCCCACCTGTAATGAGGAGAACCTTCCCACGAAAAAAATTGACTATTGACATAATTTCCTTTTTATGTTACGATAGCTGCTTAGCACGTCATAAAAACTGTGCATTGACAAATCGTGTTACAACAAACTTTAAATGTGCCTCTTGTTACGGATACTTTAACATATTTTCGATAAAAACTCAAGGGTTTAATGAATATGTTAGTCGAAGACGATAAACTTAAATTTCTCCGGAAAACCGAACTTTTTTCTCAATTGCCGCAAACTGAATTAAAATTGATAAGCGATATCGCGCTTGAGGTAACATATCCGGCCGAACATACTTTGTTTGAAGAAGGGACTGAGGGTGATTCGCTCTATTTGTTAGTTCACGGGGAAGTGAGCATCATCAAAGCAGAAACCGAGGTATTGTGCTTTAATCAGCCTGGGTATTGCATTGGCGAGATCTCCCTGATAGATGATAAACCCCGAAGTGCGACGGTGAAAACGGTAAAGCGCACACAATTCCTTCGGATTACGCGGCACGATTTTTATCAAGCGATGTCCCGCGAACCATTGATTGGCAGCGGTATGTTCCGCGTGCTTAACGATAAAATTCGCAGAGATCTTGAGATTCAGATGAGTGCTGTGCGTAAGGATATCGCGCTGGAAGAATCCATGCGGCTCGCCGCAGAAGTACAACAGTCAATCTTACCGAATAGGGAGATTGAGCTGCCTTATCTAACCTCTGCTGGCTATTGCCAACCTGCAAATAGTGTGGGTGGGGATTATTACGATTATCTTTACCTTCCTAACGACCGGGTCGCAATCTTCATCGCTGATGTGATGGGGCATGGTTACCACTCAGCGATGCTCGCCGCTATGAGCAAAAGTTGTTTGCAAACCCAAATCCGCTTTGATGCCTCAGTTCCTGAGGTGATGAATGCGCTCAACCGCGTCGCTGCAGAAGATGCCTCTGCCTTTATATACATGACCTGCTGTTACGCTATCATTCATCCGGATCGCCGGATTGAATTTGCTAATGCTGCTCATCCAGAGATGCTTCTTTTCCGACAAGATGAAATCCTTAAACTGAAATCGCAATTTATGCCGGTCGGGATATCGTTTGAAACTATGCGAACGCAATATTACAGCACAGAGATCTCGTGGTACCCCGGGGATATGTTAGTGCTTTATTCGGACGGTATCACAGAGGCTTTCAACCCGGCAACTGAAATGTATGGCATAGAACGTTTCAAAACGTGTCTGTCTGAAAAACGGCATCTATCACCTACTGAGATTAAGCGGGCTGTTTTGTCGGACCTGTCCTCGCACCAAAAAGGCGAACCGGCTGATGATGATATTGCCTTGATCATCGCAAAATTCCGTTAGGGTACGTGATGAGCGCCAAAATATATTTTCTCTCGTGCCTACAACTGGTTTACTGCGTAATGCAGAATGTTTTGCATCAACGCCTTATTTATTGTGGTTGTGTACTGACTGTCGTTGCGCAGGCTCGTAATAATGTATGTCCCTTTGCCATATCGGCGCGTGCCGACAACCAGTTCTTTACCGCCTATAGTCGTTGCCAAGACATCATCGCTCCGGCTCCAATCCATCCATGCATCATCAACATAGATTTGACCTGATTTAATTAGGTTCGGAGTTGTGAAGAGCGATTCCCCTTCTTGCGTTGCAACAAAATGCTGTGTTGGTGAGCTTTCAACGCCTGTGAGTTCGCCGTTTAGCCATCCGGTTCCACACGGCCGCTCCGGACTGCTGTCTTGCCCGGCAATGATAACGATGCCGCCTTTCTTAACGAATTTTTTTATTTTCTGCTCTGTTTCACGGGAGAGGAGGTAGCGTCCGTAACTTGAAATCTCCTCGTACCCGACCCATAAAACATCTGCTTCGTTTAGGTTAGGCAGTTTTCTGTCTTGAACAGGTTCATAAATGAGTGAACGTTTTCCGGCTTTTTTGGTTGTCCGCAAGGCACTGTATTCATACGTCATTGTGTTGGAGTAGACAGGGACCTGGCTCCAGGTCGAATGCGTACTATTACCCGTCAAAACAAGCACCTTTACTGCGTTTTTGGGGGCACCTACCCACATTTTTCCTGCGAGCATCTGTGTCACGATTTTTTGAAACGCCTTCGTCTTTCCGTCAAATGTCCGCAACATCATCGGATCTATGTGCGTGAAAGTCCACCATGACCTGGAGGCGTTTCTACCGCCATAACCACGCATTTGGAACCAGGTGTTATCCACAAAGCACATACTGTCAATACCGTAATGTTGGCGATAGAAAACGATAATGGGCATTCCCGGCTTAAGTATATTCACCAATTTTTGGGGAGAGGTGCCGCGTTTATAATGCCCTGTGGCGAAATTCATATTTATTGTCTTTAGGTTGCTCTCGCCTTTCACATCTTTCCGGACGGTAACAACCCCTCGCAGGCGGCGTTTATCAACGGTTTTGACTTCCCCGAAAACGATGTTGGTGCAAGCATCAACAACTTCGCGTATCGTATATTCGCGCTCAATGAATGCCGGTGCAGCAGGGGTGAACATCACACCAAGCAAACAGAACACGAGAATCAAGGCACTCAGACTGTTTGTAGAACGCATGGCACAATCCTCCAATGTACAAGCAGAGACAAATTCTCCTTCCCGCATAAAGACAAGACACAACCACACGCCTAGATAGGTGTTTTAGTACCGGGCATCGTGAGTTTGCACAACGGGAGTAGAATCTAATTGGAATTCAGGAATTTCTATATTACCATTTATTATATTATATTCCTTTCAATTTTGCAAGAATTTTGATATATTTATCAAAAACCGATTTCATATGAAAACTGAGCCGATGCACAAACCGTCCGAAAAACTGTCAAAAATCTTTAGCACCACCATCTATATCGGATTTCTAATTTTTGTGCTTTCGTTACCGTTCGGGTATACAACCGCGTTTTTGAACACCGGGCTCTCGCTCATCCTAATTGGCTGGGTCGGCAGAATGATTTCAGAGCGGCGTTGCAATCGGCAAAATCAGGGTGCCGCTGCCAATATCAATTGGAATGGCACGCCACTTGCTGTCCCGATTGTACTGTTTTTAACATTAGCATTGATAGCGTTATTATTCGCGCCTCATCCTTCCACCAGCAGCCTCGGTTATTTTTGGAAATTACTACGGGGGATTCTTCTTTTTTACGCTGTTATTCACAGCGGCCTCGGCACGCGGTGGCGGTCTATCATGGGTGCCTTTATCCTCGCTGCAGGCATCTCTTCCGTGCTTGGCATTTGGTTTTATGCGAACGATGAGCAGTTAGCTATTGACTTCATGGGACGAATACCCTTAGAATATCAGGAGGAACTTCCAAGCGGAAACGAATCTCATCTATCAGAGAAACTCCGTACTGAATTGAGAAAACATCGCATGCCACTGTCCGCCACTGCAGTATTTATACCTTCAAAACGCCCCGGTGAATTTTGGATTGAGGATGCGCCCCGGGATAGACGTTACACGATACGGAAAACTGAATCAGACCTGATGATTTACATGATTGAGCCCAGGCTCACCGGTACCTTCAAAATGCCAAACGACTTGGGTGCATACCTTGCCCTCACACTGCCGCTCGCGCTCGGTTATTTTCTTGCAAGCGTGCGTAGTCAGTTTGTTACGCCGGATTGCACACGTCCTCGCTTGTTCTACGCTATAGGTAGGTTCCGGCAGCGTACATGGATTACCGGCATCCTCGCTCTCATTTTAGCACTGATGGCTGTCAATCTGGCATTGACACTGACGCGAGCGGCCTGGGTCAGCGTTACAGTTGCTACCCTTTGCATCGGATGCTATTGGCTCAGTGTGCAAAAAAAACGCAGATGGCTATATCTATCTGTTTTACTAGTTTGCTTTTCCGTATTTCTAATACCTTTTCTGTTTAACTTCAAACCGTTGCGCCACATTACCGATCGTTTTTATACGATGGTTGCACATCCAGCTGGATTCATGGGAGAACGTCCACAGTGGTGGCAAATGTCCGTTCAACTCATTCAGCGGCATCCACTCACGGGCATCGGATTGGGCAGGTTTCGACACGAGTACCAATTAAACACATTACAGGAGCAGTATGATACGCCTTACCACGCACATAATATCTATCTTCATATCGCCGTTGAGCATGGCATCCCCTCGCTTTTTGTATTTCTGTGGATGTTGGTGATTATCTGGAGGCGGGTTTTCTCTATGCGTAACGCTAACGATTTTTGGGGAATCGGATGTTTTATCGGTGCAAGTGGGTTCCTAATCTCTGCTCTTATCTATGGATTAGCTGATAATATACTACACCACCGTTCACTGTTGATTTTTTGGTTTATTGTCGGATTGATTTTCTATACCGAACACACGGATCAGAATTATGAAAAAACGCCCGAATCCAATTGATTTGTCCGCCGTGACGACTTACCCGCTTCAAGAACGCATCAACAAAGTCTCTATTCACGATTTTGCCATGCTGCCAAGCTCAGGTATAGACCTCGGGCCCTTTTTAGAGAGCCTGCCGCGCATTCTCAAAGCCCCCGATTTTTTGCAACTTATTGACAGCATCATAGACGCATATCGGCGGAAAAAACCGGTTATCGTCCTAATGGGCGGGCATGTCATCAAATGCGGTCTGAGCCCTCTGTTAATTGCGTTAGCAAAACGTGGGGTGATTACCGGATTCGCCTTCAACGGCGCAAGCAGCATACACGATTTTGAGATAGCCCTCATTGGTGAGACATCAGAGGAGGTCTCGGCGTACCTCCAAAACGGGCAATTCGGCATGTGGGAGGAAACGGGACGTTTGATGAACGAGGCGATCCAATCTGCCGTAAGCACCGGCATCGGGATAGGGGAGGCCTTAGGCCGTTCCCTTATTGATATCGGTGCACCCTACAATCATTACAGCTTACTCGCGGCCGGAATTCAACTGGATATTCCAATTACAGTGCATGTGGCCATCGGCACCGATATCATCCATCAGCACCCCACTGCGAACGGTGCCGCTATCGGAGAAGCAAGCTTTACCGATTTCCGGCTCCTGACAGAACTGGTGACGCATTTGGAAGGGGGCGGTGTGGTGCTTAACTTCGGCTCGGCTGTCATCTTACCGGAAGTTTTCCTAAAGGCGTTAACCATCGCGCGTAATCTCGGGCATACAGTCGCTCACTTTACCACCGCTAATTTTGACATGCAGCAGCAGTATCGCCCGGTGGAGAACATTGTCAAACGGCCGACAGAGCTCGATGGCAAAGGCTACACCTTCACAGGACATCATGAAATTATGATTCCGCTGCTGGTGCAAGCAATTCTATCTCGGATAGAGGATGCGTCGTAGGAGCCACGCTCTTTACGCAAACCTTTTTAGGAATTTTCCCGGTTTTTCGCTGTGATTCCCTCTAAAAAGAGAGACGAGAACTTGCTGCCACGCGCTATTGCAATTCAAGATCCGTTTTCCGCAAGGGAACGTCGGAGAGCCTTCAGAGAAGCGCTCGTACAAGCATCACGATGACAAGGCAATGCAAGCTTCAGTTTCACTAACAATGCCCGAGACGCTCGTAATTCAGGCAAAGACGGAATTTTTAAATAAATTTTTAGAAGTTTATTAATTTTCTCTTTATCCATGACATCCACAGATTCCAAAAATCTTAGGTATATTGAACAATCCATGCTAATTTTCTCCGCCTATTCAGGTCTTTTGTAGATAAACCAGGTCGCTGTACGAGCCAGCAATTGGTTCTGCTGTATCTAAGTTAAGGGTTGTTTTAACGTGTTCATGTTCGGCAACTGCTTGGGCCTCAGTTTGTCCTTCAAAAACGGTTTCTAATTCAATAAATCGACCGAGCTCCTTGACGGTATCAAGATGGATGCGTGTATGATTGAACATCCAGAGTTCCCGCTGCTTTTTGACAACTGCTTTTATTCCCAATGCTCTCGTTAAGAGGTTTTTTAGTGTTGCAGCGTCCGCAATTTCGCACAACTGATACTCACTATAACGCGAAGCTTGACGATTCGGACGTTCGTAATAGATGAGCCAGCCTTCACGTGATTCAGCAATCTCCCGTAATTTTAACCGGCCCGTTTGGCTCTCAAAATAGGTATCCACTTGATGAATGGTTTGACGGTACATCGCTTGTAAATCACCTAATCTGCGTTGAAGTGCATCAAACGATTGGTACCGCGCTTTGAACTCTAGGTTTGTTGCCATATCTTTAATTGGGTTGCGCTCGTAACAGACTCCGTTGAGTATTTTTTTTACACTATGCCTACGGTAAGATGAGTGACATTATTTGCTAAACAGTGTTATAGGTGCTACATGGATTTTTAGTACTCTGTTTTTAACAACGAGAGGGTCATGCTCGAGATTCAAAAATCTGTGTGCCCTAACGGTATCGCCGGTCTTCAGAGAGGCTTCATTCCAATTCACCCAAATCTTCATCTGAGTCGTAACTATTCACACAAGAACGGTTGCAACGTTCGCCGTGTGCAAGCAACCAGCAGACACTATGTCGCATCCGAAGTGAACTAATCAGACAGGTTCGCAACTGCTCCGGATCAAAATCGTGCCCTAAAAGGAAACTGTAGCCGCCCCACCTCATAGATTGGCTGGCCCTGCTGTCATTAGAAACAATTGTGATGATTTTAACGTGCGGCTGATACCTGCTAATATATTCATAGAGGCGCGAACGTCTCGCACGCGTGCAGTCAGCAATGATCATCCTATATTTTCGCAGCTTCAGCAAACCAATGGCTTCTGCGGTCCGTTCTGGGATATCGTATCGATAACCCTCGGAACGCAGGAGTTCCCTGATTTTTTGTTGTAAATCGTCATCGCGGCGGGAGACAATCATCACGTCGCCCTGCAACTCAGAGATACTGAAATCTTCCTGAATATCCAGCGGAATGAGTGCCTCTTCTAATTGCCGCTCAAGCCTTCTGCGTACTCGGCGCACCTTGCCTCTGACAAAATCCATCCGCTCATCTAAATCCGGAAGTTGATTAAAATCTTGTTTCATAATATAGTACACCCGTAAAAATGCTTTTTGTTCAGAAAAAAAATCAGTATTCACGATGTCCATGCTTCTTTTCGTATATATGACTTGTCTCAAGTCATTTTTGTTGAAAAAAACTGCGAGATTCTATAAACTACCTAAAATTGTAGGCGACGATTCTCTAAAATTATTTAGAACTCGTTACTATAGAGACATCTTCTGTAAAAAAGGATAGTAAAAACTTCGTAGAATGTGCACACCCCTTTTTACCAAGTAACGTTTCAAGCACGCTTTGTCTTCATTTTCGTATTTTTCTAGTTTCATTTTTAAATTCGGTCAAAATCGACTTGCCATTATTGTTTGGAGATGAATCTATAACAATAGAGGAGACGGCCTGATATCATAAGGAATTCTGGGAAGGAAAAACTGTTATGCAGAATGGACGTCAAGAATTTGGAACCTTCGCCCGGTTATCCGGCATGATGTTTTTGCAATTCGCGATTTGGGGAGCTTGGGCAGTGCTCATTGCAGGGCACATGCAAAATCTTGGGTTTACAGGTAAACAGATTAGCTATGTATTCGGTACTACCGCGATCGGTTCTATTATTTCGCCTATCATTGCGGGTTGGATCGCCGACCGGCTCATGCCTGCGCAAATTTTTGCGGCGATTTCACATGGGCTCGGTGGCATCTGTCTGCTGATTGCGTGGCGGCAGCCTACCTTCCCGATGATGTGGGGTACGATTTTCCTACACGCAATCCTCTATATGCCGACTATCGCGCTGACCAACGCTGTCGCCTTCCACCACATGGGGCAGTCGGACAAATTCGGAAATATCCGTGTCTTCGGGACCTTAGGTTGGATCGCGATTAATTGGGTGCTTAGTCTCTATCTCCGGTTCTGGGAGGGGCGCGCCGCAAACCTTCCGCATGTTGGCGATTGTCTCCTCTTCGGAGCGATACTTTCCTTTATTATGTGCGTTTACTGCTTAACATTGCCAAACACTCCACCGAGCAAAGAGGCAAAAAATCCTTACGCCTTTCTTGAAGCCTTCGCCCTCGTTTCCAATAAAAATTTCGCTGTACTTCTGATTATCTCGTTCGTTGTTGCCATTGAGCTACCTTTTTACTACAACTTAACCTATCTCTTTCTAACCGATGCTGTCCATGGCGTTAATTTAGCGGCGAGCAGTGCGAATCTTGCGATGAGTCTTGGACAAGTCGCCGAAGTGCTGCTGATGTTGCTGTTATTTCCTTGTCTACGTCGCTTCGGCATGCGATTCACTATTTTCTTAGGTATCCTCGCTTGGCCTGTTCGTTACGCTATCTTCGCGATTGGCGAACCGGTCTGGTTAGTTGTCAGTGCACAGACGTTACACGGTATCTGTTATTCGTTCTTTTTCGTGGGCGGAATGATTGCCGTGGAACGCCTGAGTCCGCCCGATATTCGTGCGAGTTCTCAGAGTCTATTACTTTTTGTCACGAATGGGCTCGGCATGTTAGTCGGGCATATTGTCAGTGGCCGCGTCCACGACTTTTTCGCTTATCCAGAGGGCGGCCACGCCTGGGCGAAAATCTTCATGGTCCCCATTGCTGTAACGCTCATTGCTGCTGCCGCCTTTATCTTTTTGTTCAACGAACGGAAATATCAGGCGGATGTAGATACGGTGTGAACTGAATTCAGGAGAATATTATGTCAACCGGGAAAACGCTCATATATGAACCTACTGGTACCGGCAGCTTAGAGCTATCGGCAATGCAGAATTGGCGAATCATCAGTGCGCCAGACGCGACACCGTCCGAAAAATACGCTGCCGAAGAATGCCAAAAATGGCTCAGTCAATTTATTGAGCGGGAACCATCAAAAAAAGTATCCGTCTATATCGATGCCTCTGCTGGCCTGGGTGCTGAGGAGATCGAGATTCACGTTGAAACAAAGGAAATTCGCATCAGTGGTGGCAGGCCGCGCGGGGTGCTTTACGCTGTCTATCAATTCCTTGAGGAGTTGGTAGGTATCCGGTTCTTAACTGCTGAGCATACCTATATTCCCGATATATCTGGGCACAAGATACCTTGCGGTAGATATAGTTACAAGCCTCCGTTTTCGTTCCGGTGGAGCTATTACCGTGAAAATTCAGACGCTCCGGAATTCGCGGCAAAACGTAAAGTTAACACAGTCACGGATGCTGAAAACCTTGGGGGCAAGACGCAGCAGCAACTCATCAACCATTCATTTCATTGGTTAGTGCCTTTCGATACCTACGGTGCATCGCATCCGGAGTACTACGCCTTGGTAGACGGGAAACGGGATACGAATACCCACGGTGGCGGTCCGCAATTGTGTGTTACCAACCCTGCGGTGATTGAAATTGCGGCTGAGGCAGCGATTCAGCGCATCACTGAACATCCGGATATGGTGAACATCAGTATAAGCCAAGCGGATACGGCAGCATATTGCCGGTGTGAATCGTGTGCAACACTCAACCAAGAGGAAGAGACACCTATGGGTTCACAATTGGCGTTTGTGAATACTGTCGCTGCCCGGCTCGAGAAAGTTCACGCACATGTTAAGGTTGGGACGCTGGCGTATTGGTACACACGTAAACCGCCGAAAACGCTTCGCCCCCGCCACAACGTGCAGATTCAACTCTGTAGCATTGAATGTTGCACCCTTCATGCTATCGATAACCCGAATTGCAAACAGAACCGTGGATTCTGTCAGGACATGGACGAATGGGGCAAAATCTGCAACGACATCTGGATTTGGAATTACAATACCAATTTCCGAGCCTATGATTTGCCCTTCCCTAATTTGCGTAGTATCGGGCGGAATGTCCGTTATTTCTTGCATAACAATGCGAAGGGTATCTTCATGCAAGCAAACGGCAACGGTACAACCGGAGAATTCTCTGATTTGCGGAACTACCTAATTTCGCAGCTTTTATGGGACCCGCAACTTAACGACAAAGCACTCTTAACCGAATTTGTACGACTTCACTATGGGGCGGCGGCACCCCCAATTTTGGAGTATATCGATTTCCTACACGACAACGCCCGAACGAGAAACCTCCACCCCAGATGCTTTCCGACACCGGAAGAAGTGGGCCTAGATGCGGAAACCGCACAGAAGGGCTTTGACTATTTTCAAGAGGCGTTATCGCTCGCAGAGAATGCAGACATTCAGGCACGTGTTGAGAAAGCATCTATTCCCGCCTATAAAGCGATGTTGGTTACCGGAGATACGCGGACTGAATTGATTGATGAATATATCACCTTATGCCGGCGTTATAATATGACACACGCAGCAGAACGGCAGGATGCGGACACTTACTTTCAGGAATTGCAGGGGCAATAAGGGGTGATAATCTGAATATCTTACTGTTTCGATCAAAACCGGGTACAAATGTTTGACGTAACCTATCCCGCCTTCTTAATCTTACTCGCTGCGCTCCCTTTTCTGATCTTTGTTCTGCGCCAGACAAAGGTTGCATCGTCAAAATGGCGACAATGGCTGACGTTCAGTCTCAGGTGCAGCGCGATTTTCTGTGCCGTACTCGCCTTGGCAAACTTGCAACGAACCCATCACGAACAACGCCTTGCCGTTGTTTTTCTTATAGATACGTCCGACAGCGTTGCGAAATCCGAACGGATGCGAGCCTTCCAGAAAATTAACGCCGCTGTCGCCAAATTGAAACCTACCGACCTGTTTGGAATTATCGGGTTTGCACAAGAAACATCCATCCTGCAAGATCTCCGGCCGAAGGCAGAGCAGCCCTTGGTAACATCGATGGACGTTGACGCAACGATATCGAGTGCTGGAACTGATATTCTCGCGGCACTTAAGCGCGCAATTGCTCTTCTTCCGGAGGGCTATCAACGACGGATTGTACTTTTTAGTGACGGTATTCATAACGCAGCCGGCACTGCGCTTATCGACTATCTCCCTCTTATACAAGCGAGCAATGTCGAGATTTTGACAGTACCGCTCCAAACTGTCCGGGATGCGCTTCAAGTCCATCAATTGCAGCTGCCGGCACAGGTTCGAAAGGGACAACCGTTTTCAATAGCGGCAATCGTTGAGACGGATGGAAGTATCCGAACTGTAAATGCTACACTCTATCACAATGACGTTCCAATCTACCAGAGTGAATGGACGCTCCCGAGCGGTAAAAATCAGCTCGCACTCCCGGCACAACAACTCTCGGAAGAGGGTATCCATACCTACCAACTCAAACTGAATGTAACCGACGAAATCCCGGAAAATAATTCTGCTTATGAAGTCGTCAAGGTTCAAGGCAAACGTCAGGCAATATATGTAGAAAACGGAGAAGAGGTCGGAAAACAAGGAGCTGCACTTCCGCTAAAAACAGTTCTGGTGGAAAACGGGTTTGAGGTGGAGATGCTTTCCCCACCAGAAATTCCAACCGAATTGGTAAATCTACAACGAAGTGACGTGCTAATCCTAAGTAATATCTCTGCAGATGCTTTCTCAACGCAGCAGTTGTCCAACATAGAGCGTTATGTTAGTGAACTTGGGCACGGCTTAGTTGTGATTGGGGGCGACAATGCTTTCGGGCCGGGGGGCTATGCTGATACTGCGTTGGAACGCGTCCTCCCCGTGGAAATGACACCGCGCGAACGGAAGGATTCCATCGCGCTCTTTTTTGTGATTGATATCTCCGGAAGCATGGCGAACTATGTTGAAACCCAGCAGAAAATTCAACTCGCTATTGAGGGGGTACGGGCAGGCATCCGCAATTTGAAAGACGAAGATGTGGCTGGACTCATCGGCTTCAACACAGAAGTTTATGTCATCGCCCAACTCACATCGGAACACGATACGCTGCGCCAAGCAGCAGGAACACTTCGCCCTACAGGTGGAACAACGAAGATGAAAGAGGCACTTGATAAGGCAGGCGACATCCTAAAAGCAGCCGATGCAAAACGGAAGCACATCATCCTCCTCTCCGATGGCAATTCTGCGGGCGAACGTTCTGATTTTCTTACACTTGCCAACGAATTGACACGTGTACACATCGGAATCACCACACTTGCAATAGGTGATGCTGACAAAGCACTGCTTGAGGAGGTTGCTACAGTTGGCGGTGGCCGTTCACGCTACGTACAAAACGTGCAAGAATTGCCGGTGATTTTGATGGAGACTGTTAAGCAAACGCAAAGTTATATCCTTCAAGAGCCGTTTCAACCGATTCTAACAGATTTAGACGCTCCGCTTTTGGAAGGTATCCGTATGCTGCCGAGGCTCCACGGCTATGTCGCAACTGCCGAAAAAGAGTTCGCTCAACTCTTTATCCGTTCACATCGGGATGAACCTATTCTGGCCGGCTGGAATTTTGGCTTAGGAAAAAGTATCGCCTGGACTTCGGATGTCAAACCTGCCTGGGCGCGCGAGTGGGTGCCGTGGCAAAATTTCGGAAGGTTTTGGGGGCAAGTCGTTAATTGGACACTCCGGACCGAGGATGAAGATACTGACTTTGAGCTCAACGTCTTGAGACAGAACAGTCAAGGCGAGGTGATTATCGATACACAACGTCCGTCACAGGCAACCTATCACCTCCACGTTGCAGGGCCCGATGGTTCGCGCGATATAGCTACTATGCAACAAACGACACCGACGCGCTACACAGGAAATTTCCGCCTAACAGACAGCGGTGCCTATATCGTCACCGTAAAGCGGGCAAGTGATAACCGTAAATTGACAGCGACGCTTTCTTTCGCGTACCCGGCGGAATATGCAGAATTCCGAGTGAATTCCCAATTACTGAAAAGCATCGGAATTTACGAACCGTCCGTAAACCGGCTCGTCCAACATTCAGGCGAACCGATAGAAAATCGCGTCTCGTTGGCTCATACGTTACTAATTGTGGCTCTCATTCTCTTTGTCTTAGAAATGATTCTTCGCAGAATGAGCATTGCAAACCATTACCTCTCAGAACTATGGGGCCGATTGTGGAACAAACCGAACCAAAATGTTCCGGAAATGCTCATTCGGCTGACTCGTAAAAAAGCGGATGCTGTCGGGGCTCCTAATAGCCAGGTTGCTGTGCCAATGGGAGCCGCACGTGCAACTGCTGCAGCGTATAAAAATACTCACTTTCAAAACAGTACGGAGCAGGAAACGGGCAATAGGGACGTTATGTCGCAGTTGTTAGATGCGAAAAGAAAGGCCCGTTCGGCCTATACGGACGATTTGTAATTGACACCGTTATCTCACTGTATTAAAATAGACGTTGTCAATTATGATCCGAACAAGGTTAAAAACGCTTTTTAGGAGGAAACCTATGGCAAAAGTCGGGCTCATCGGAGCTGGAAACATGGGAATCGGAATGTCAAGAAACATCTTGAAAGCAGGACATGAACTCACGGTATACGATGTGAGGCAGGAGCCTCTACAAGTCCTTGCAAAAGAGGGGGCGCATGCTGCTGCATCTCCGAAAGAGGTTGGCGAACTTGCAGAGGCAGTCTTTATCATGGTGCTTAACGTGGCTCAGGTTAAAGCCGTGCTTCTCACAGAAACCGGGTTATTAGCGGGACTCAAACCCGGTGCCACCGTTATCTGTACTGCCACGATCGGGCGTTCACAAGTGCTGGAGGTGGCAGAGCTCCTAACTAAGAACGGGTTTAATATCATTGATGCGCCTGTTAGTGGCGGGGCCCCGGGCGCGGCTGCTGGTACCCTCACGATGATGGTTGCGGCACCAAAAGAGACGTTTGAGGCATCAAAACCGGTGCTTGAAGCTGTAGGAAAAGACATCTATCACGTTGGCGAAGAAGTTGGGATGGGACAAACCGTCAAATCTGCATTAGCAGTCCTGATCGGTGTTACGTACGCCGGTATCTTTGAGGCACTCACGCTCGCAGTAAAGGCAGGCGTAGATCCGGAGATACTGCGCGACGTTGTCAGCACCAGCGTTGTCGGAAACTTCCTTTTTCAGGATACCACAGAAAACATCTTAACCCGGAACTTTAAGGGCCAAAGCAATATCGGTACTATGTACAAAGACCTGAGCCTTGCCAAAAATATGGCGAACGACTGCGGGGTACCACTCTTTGCCGCAAGTAGCGCCTTTGAATTATTTCAGGCCGGAAAAGCAATGAACCCCGATGAAGATAATTGGACGATTATCAAAATTCTGGAGAGTATCGCCGGTGTCGAAGTCAGAAGAGTAACTGATGCCGAGTGACTGCTTTCAAGCGAAAGGCAAGCGAATGCTAAAACTGGGAACCATAACTGATGGAATTAGCCGGGATTTCGAGTACGCTCTCGACATCATGCTCGAAACCGGCTTGGAATACGTTGAATTACAGTACCTTTGGGAAAAACAGATTGGCGACTTGACACCTGCCGATGTCAAAAAGGTTAAGCGCTTAATCGAAGCACGCGATTTAAAGGTATCGTGTATCTCACACCATAATCTATCCGCCATTCCGGTGGATATAGCCACAGACGCGCCGCTCTATCGAGCTCAGATCGAAACGCTGCAGCGGTGTATTGACACCGCACAAGAACTCGGTACTCAACTCGTCCGAATTTTTAGCTTCCGGAAGGAGATGGTGCTTTTCGGTGCAGAGCCTATTATCGCTGAAGGCGCATGGGCGACACTCCTGAACCGATTGGAAGAGCCTCTGAGTATGGCAGAAAGTGCCGGTATCACATTGGTTGTTGAAACCGCGATCTCTGGAAACGTGACATCTGCAGCTCTTGCACGGAAACTGATTGATGAGTTGGGCTCACCATATTTGAAGGTGCTATGGGATCCGTGTAGTTCTCTCTATTGTACCGAAGTACCTTATCCTGATGGATATGAGATTATCCGGGACCACATCGCGCACGTTCATCTCAAAGATGGAATTGTGAATCTGCCTGCTGCTACTTTTGATTTTTGCGCGATGCGTCAAGGACAGATGCTCCCTTACTACGATGCCATCGTGAATGCATTAAAAACGGATGGATATCAAGGGGCAATTTCGTTAGAGAGTGTCTGTACGCCGGAGGGCGGGACACGCGAGGACGGTTTTCGGGAGTCGCTTCCTGTGTTTAAAGAATTTATGGGAGTTGCAGCCCTTTAACCGCTTATCAGCCCTAAAAACCCAAACCTGCCAGCCGGATTTTATCCCCCTCGCATGCAAAACGGAAGCGCGGGCGAGGTATACAACCCTCTCACGCGCTTACAAATTGTCGTAGATATGCCGGCGGGCGGGGCTGGCTGTTTAGGGATACAGCACCAGAACCCCCAGTCAAACGGCTTATCTGGCAGCTTCCTCTGTTTGTTTCCAAAGCATCCAATTCACGAAAAGTTTCACGAGAGATTTTTGCGAGAGTAGACTACCACTGCGTTTACACAATACAAAATCCGATAACGTATAGAAATATTAACTTGTGTTCGCCGCAGAATCTAACAAATAAGGTTGCAGTCAAAATCTTGACTGCAACCTTAGGTCTGAATTATTTAGCGGATTTTAAGCTGCCCCAGCGGGTCACTAACTTACCAGCAGGTTCTACCGGGGTGCCTACGCCGCCCGTCGGTTTAAAGACAGCTGTCACGTCTGTTCCACCAACGCCGGCGAACAGGCTCCAGCCGCCGCCACGTTCACTGACTTTCACCAGCAACAGATTGTCGCCGGCTACCAAGTCAACTTTAAAATCGTCTTGGAAGTCGCCAGCCCCACGGTTCACGGGATTGGTATGCACTACCTCGCCGTTCAACCACACTTTAACAGAGTCATCGCTTCCGACTTTCATGGGTACACCGCTTTGGGCAGTTGGGGATTCAAGGGTGATTAGTCCGTAGATTGAATGGTCGTTGATGTCCATATCATCTGCGGTATCTTCGGGATCCCCGCCGTCTACCAAGCCGATCCGATTGATAAGATCATTGGCATTATTACCGCCGGTGTCAGCGATTTCGCCGAGTGTCCAGGCAAATTCTCCGACTTCGTCGCCTTCGTTTGCCCCGTTGGTGGCAACATCGGCCTCAGTGACGGCATCGCCGCTCGCGGCAGCAAGCGAATCTACATCAGTAGAAGCTGCGCCACCTTGGTTCGCTTCCGTCGGCGCTATTATCCAGAGCCAGGGACCCGTGATTTTCCCGCTAACAGGCGGCACTGGTTTTTTGTAGACGGCTGTGACATCTGCATCAACGCCGGCGAACAGGCTCCAGCCGCCGCCGCGTTCGCTGACTTTCACCAGCAATAGATTGTCACCAGCAACTAAATTCACTTCAAACTCATCTTGGAAATCGCCAGCCCCACGGTTGACAGGATTGTTGTGAACTTCTTCGCCGTTCAGCCATACTTTGACAGAGTCATCACTGCCGACTTTCATTGTCACGCCGGATTGCTCTGTGGCAGACTCAAGGGTGATTAGTCCGTAGATTGAATGGTCGTTGATGTCCATATCATCTGCGGTATCTTCGGGATCTCCGCCGTCTACCAAGCCGATCCGATTGATAAGATCATTGGCATTATTACCGCCGGTGTCAGCGATTTCGCCGAGTGTCCAGGCAAACTCACCGACTTCGTCGCCTTCGTTTGCCCCGTTGGCGGCAACATCGGCCTCAGTGACGGCATCGCCGCTCGCGGCAGCAAGCGAATCTACATCAGTAGAATTTGCGCCACCTTGGTTCGCTTCCGTCGGCGCTATTATCCAGAGCCAAGGACCTGTAATTTTATCTTGGGCTTGGGATGTATACGCAATGAGGAAAAGACTCATCAAACAGACCAGCCCGATTGAAAATGTTTTTCTAAACATGTAAACCTCCGTTCAATTTAATAAAAATTAAAGTGAAATTTAATTAATGTTAACTCTCCGATTCGCAACACTATCGATGCGAAGAGAGAGACCTTCTTTTCTTCTTAAATAATATAACAAAACAACACAATTAAATCAAGCAGAAAACGCGAACGCGTGCCTAATACGCGTCTTTAATTTTTCCCCATTGCGTTGCCAATTTACCGACTGGTTCAACGGGAAGCCCTTTGAACTTCAGATTGTAGGTGAGATCAGCATCGATACCGACGAACATACTCCAACCGCCGCCGCGTTCACACACCTTAACCATAAACACATTATCGCCTTTTTTTAAATCGACCTCAAATGTGTCCTGAAAATCACCTGCACCACGGTTGACAGGATTGTTGTGAACTTCTTCGCCGTTCATCCAGACCTTAATCGAATCATCACTTCCGGCCCGGGCTTCAACATTATCACGCTTTTGTTTGGAGACAACATTGATGACAGAGTAGGCACAATAATCGTTGATATCGCCGCCAGGTCCCAATTTAATTTTGTTAAGCATGTCGTTGAGGTTATTTCCACCGACGGGTGCTATTTCACCTTCGGTCCATTCCAGTTTGTCAGGAAACTTAACTTTTAGGATTTTATCGGTAATGCCTTCTTCGGCGACTTCTTCTTCGGTAAGTTTGCCTTTTGTGGCTTCATCTATTCCGTCAATATCTGTAGCTGCTGCTCCGCCCTGTCCAGCATCACTCGGAGTGATTATCCACATCCAAGGACCTTCAATTTTATCCAAGGCATTGGCGAAGTGCACCGTCAGAAAAAATCCGACTGCACAGAATACGGAAATCCACAATTTTCTTTGCATGGAAACTCTCCTCCTTCCTTTAAAATTAAACACAGACAACATTTTGTCTTTTATAATATAGCAAGATAATTATTATACCAGATATCCAAAAAAGAAGTCAAGAAGTTTTTTTTCGCTTACTTTCCGTTGACAACTTGGCAAAACTAGCGTATAATTAAAAACAGAATTCAAAACAGAACCTGAAAACCAGTCTCATGCAAACACCAAAACAGAAACTACAAACACTCCTCCAACAACTCTTCCGCGCCGATGATGTGCATCTAAAAACCGAAGTCATCCCTGTGTCTGACTTTATACTTAACACATATTATGAAGGGGGGGGGTAAATCCAACCTTACCCTCGCGCCCGACTTGGCTTGAAATCGCCAAATTCATCCACTTCCTCGCCGACATAGAAGACTTCCAAAAACACCTCTGGCTCAAAAAGAAGTTTGTCTTCTCTACCGACTACTGCCTCACGCGCGACTGTGTCCCTGAAATCGTACATAACCGCGCGCAACACGAGGCATGGGAACGCCCCTTCGCGATTGAGGACATCGCAGGTTACCTCACCAATACGGACTATTCTGAGCCGCTCACGGTGGATTTTCTCCAGCAAAACCCGAATCTCGTTCTGTATACCTGCCACTTCGACGCGGACTTCAAAGACCGGCTGCTGGCACATTTTACGGATTTGGATGCCCAAACGGATGGACTGCTCATTCACGGTGAGAATTTCCAAGCACTAAATCTTCTGATGGAGAAATATCGTGGCCCCCTAAGAGGTATTCACATCCATCTGCCCTATAACACCAACATAAGTGGATTTCTGTACAAAAAGCTTATCGCCACTCAAGCTGGTTATTGTGATACTGACCGATTTTGTAAGTTTTTCAAGGAGTCTATATGAATGAGGCACACGCCCGGGTGCGTATTAATTCAATGATAGAATCAGCTGGATTCAAAACACATAATTTCAACAGTTCCGATCCCTCTGTTGAATATGAACGTGATGTCCGCAACCATCTCATGCGTGATCGATTGAATAAGGCTGGCAAAGTTCCTGACTATCATTTCTATGAACCGAATGCCGCTACCCCTATGGCATTCTTAGAGGCCAAACGTTTTCAAGGTGTAAAATTAGAGGATGCTCTTAAGCAAGCAATTGAATATGCAATGATTGCTTGTGATACTAACACGCCCGCTATGATAGTTTTTGCATCAGATGGCATACAGGTGCGTTCACGGCATGCTGATGGGCGGGAGTTAACACTGAATAACTACCCTATTGATTATATTCCGTCGCCCATCCTTATGCGCGAATTGATTGTGCACCCTACGACGACACAAGGACAAGCGATAAACAGCGTTAAAAGTATCATCAAACTCTTTGAAAAGGTGTCGGGGCTCATGCGATCTGACGGCATAGATGCTGGGCTGGAAAGGCTCAGGGAATTCTGCGCCTTGCTTTTCATCAAGATTATGAGTGAGAGAGGCAACACATTAGCCCGTGAAAAATGGGATTGCCTTTCGTCTATCACAGGTCAGAATTTGATCTGTGGGTACAAAACTATTCATCAAGAGTATAGAAAGACTTATGGTGATATCTTCTCGGCAACACAACTCAACAATCCTGTTATTCTTGAGCAGATTATATCCAGCCTCATCCCCATAAACTTCACGAATTCTGCAATAGACATAAAAGGCGAGGCGTTTGAGTATTTCCTTGCTGAATATAACGCAGGTGCGAAAAGCGAACTCGGCCAACATTTCACACCGCGCCATATCACCACTATGATGGCAGCTTTGTTGTCACCCCAAACCGGTGACAAAATCCTTGATCCGTTTTGTGGTACGGGGGGAATGCTCATCTCTATGTATCAGTATATAAGAATGGGGCTTGACTCTGAAAAAGCCGACTTTAGAAACAAGTTGCATGAGTTGCAGCGTGCAACTCTTTTCGGGAACGATATTTCTGGCGGTGCATCCAGCCTGGCCAAAATGAATATGATAATTTTGGGAGATGGGCAAAGCAACATACAACGTGCTGATAGTTTTGATAATTTAGAGCATCACGCATACGACAAAGTCATTACCAATATTCCGTTCAACCTCAAAGGGCCAATTAACGCACAACAATGTCTTCCATTTATTCAGGCAAGTGGAATGCCACTTTCTGATTACAATAGCTTATGTGTGGTTAAATGCATTGAGTCACTGAAGCATGGCGGCTCAGCGGCTATCGTGCTGCCGCTCACCTTCTGTCATTCACCTGAGTATAAACAGATTAGAGATTACATCGCAAGAAAAAGTAAGATAAGGGCATGCATTCGGTTACCTAAAAAGACCTTCATTTTCTATACGACTGCACAAACAGCAATCCTTATCATCGACAATGCCCATAGACAGCAAACTCGCGATTTTACCTATATCCATCTTAAATCTGACGGCATGTCACAAGACAGCATGAGAGAACCCATCCCTGAAAATGATATGCAGGAATTGCTGGAATACATATCAGAAAATCGGATACACGAGACACCGGGGGCGGTTGAGATGCAATATAGCAAGGGTGGGAGTTTCTTGGAATTTCAACAATTGTTTGGTAGTAGTGAAAATGTTTGGAAGTTAGAGGAACTCTTGACGATAAAAGATACCAAACAACCCCTTGAACCTGATAGGTTGTATGCCCAACCCGGACTTGACAGCCAATCGAATCTTGTGCGTGTAAAGGGAAATCTCCGTTTGGGAAGGAATATCAAAGCAGAGAAGGTTATCGCCCAAGCAGGTGACTTAATTATCGGCACGCTACATACAAATAGTGGGAACGGTCTTTTTGCCGTAGCTGATCGCGAGTATATCTGCACTTCACAGATTGTAGCCACAATCCGTGAGGATAGAGTGCCGCCTGAATATCTCATACAAGCACTCCGCAGAGAGTTTTCGAGACAACTTATTCCGACAGATTTAGTAGGACGTGAAAACTTCACATCCAAGCAGATTCTAAACGTGCTTATTCCGAAACCGAGTGACGTTGAATTGGAAAAATTGTACCACCTGCAAGAAAATATGACAGAATTACAATTAGGTTTGGAGGAAAATAGAAATGAGATTCAACAACTACTGAACAAAATCTCGTCGTAAATTTCCGAAACCCAAAACGACTTATTGCGAAAAAGTTTCTCGTTGTTCGCAATTTTCGCTTGTCAAGTCAGTGATTTCCAAAATCACCGGGAACCCCGAGATAACAAACGTTCATTGTAAAGCCATCCGTGCAGTCATGACAGCCGTGTTGAACACTGCGCTTTCGGGCTGCTGTTTTTACTGCCGTCTTCGCCGACATTGAACCCGGCTGTGCGCTTATCACTCGGAAATGTCTGTGGAGAACATCCTAAAAACTTATCAGGTCTCCGCCTAAGAGCAGCGCAGTAATTAGGGAGTTTACTATAAACCCAAGCAGAAATGCTTGAGTTCATTTTATGACTCTACAGCAGCTGCTTTTGAACACTGTCAACTTTGTCCTCGATTGTTTGGGTTCGATCAATTCGTGTACCAAACTTAAGTGTCGTGGTAATTCGAGGCGCGCCCATCTCATGGACTACCTCATGACAACGTCGAATCGCCGTGAAAACGGCATCCCATTCCCCTTCAATGTTCGTCCCGTAGGCGTGCAGTTGCGTTGTCAAACCTGCTTCTTGCAGCACATTTTCACAAGCGACGACATATTTTGATACCGAAACGCCAACCCCCATTGGGACGACACACAGATCGGCAATGACTTTCATGCGGTTCTCCTTAACTGTTGCAAGACATATTGAGACAGTGGGGTTGCCCCCGACGTAGCGACTCCGTCGTCTATCTGCGCCGGGGTCATCATCCCCGGTACAACGCTGCTGACTGCCGGGTGCGCTAAGATAAATTTGAGCGCGGCTTGAGGTAAACTGCGTGCTTCCTTCTCAACAATCGCTTTAATCTCTTCTACCCTCTCTAAATCTGACAGGAATTTCTCATGCGGCCACGTCTTCCGATAATCGTTTTCGGCAAATACAGTATCAGGCGTGAGTTGTCCGGATAGCAGCCCTGACGACAGCGGCTGCCGCACAACAACAGCGATTCCCTTTTCCCGGGCAGTTGTCATCACCGGAGATGCCATGCCCTGTGTCAGAATATTGTACGTTAGCATTAGGGAAGAAATATCCGTTTCGGATACTGCCCTCAGTGCGTCCGCCTCACTACCGAGGCACAACCCGTAAAATAGAATCTTCCCCTCCGACTTGAGCTCCGCCATCGTGCCGAACGCTTCATCCCAGGCATCAGTTGGCGGTGGTGCATGAAATTGATAGATGTCTATCATATCGCGACCCAATCGGTTAAGACTCCCTTCAACGGCGCGTCGGATATAAGCAGGCGAAACGTTAAAATCAGGATGTTCCCAGCCGCCGCTAATCCAGCCATCGGAGTCCAATTCGAAGCCGAGCTTCGTCGCAATCACCACCCGGTCGCCGAGCCCTGAGAACGCCTCGCCTAATAGCCGCTCCGCACGTCCGCCGCCATACTGATCCGCCGTATCATAATAGGTAATACCTTTTTCAAAAGCGTATCGGAGTAAATTGACTGCATCGGTTGCGTCTATATCACCCCATTCTCGACCGCCCAGTTCCCACGTGCCCATTCCGAGCTCAGAGACGCTCAACCCTGTGTTTCCTAATTTACGGTGTTGCATTGCGCACCCTCACGTCTATTTTTGGGTCCTATTTTATAGGATTCACGTGCATTTGTCAATCCTACCTTCCTAGCGTCTTGATTCCAAACGGGTGCAATTCAAAGGCAGCCTCTCCCAACTCCCGCTTCTCCTACCAGCCCTCAACTCCTACCCTGCCTGATCTTGACTGAAAAAGCCGCTTCACACACCAAACCCCTCAACTCTTGCTCTACCCAATTATGACACCATTTAGTGAACGCCTCACACAAAATAATCCACGCCTTCTCGAAAAACAAATCTCATCACAAACTACCTAAAGCCCCTGCACCCATGTCAAAACTTCACAATACACCAAATACTTCTTATCCTATAAATCCTCAAATCCTGATTTAGACAAATTAAAACATGGTAGAATCACTAAAATCAGCTTAACCTGAAAAAAAGTGCAATTGTACTTAACACCCCGATAAAAACATGATATAATTGTAAGGTAACAGGTTAACTGAAAAAATTGCAGAATGGAATTGACATGCTAAGCTGGAATAGATTTTCTATGAATCAAGGAGTCGAGTGGAGATAAAGCAAAAAAAGTTTTGACTTTAAATCGCAAATCTGCTATATTTTGTTTCTGAAAATAAATATGTTTTAAGCAAACTTCTGTGAACGGGAAACGTGCATAATGGTAATTATTATGGAGACAACGAATTATCGCCCAGAGGATGAATCACAGACAGAAGATAAGCACCATATTCTACTAACCAGCCTTGGAACAGCCGCGAGACAAACAAAGTACCAATTGAATCAGCAGCTCGCTACTGCGGAACTCGCGCCACTTGCATTAGTGCAACTTTTGGACAACTCGCTAAAACCGAATCGCGTTATTGTGACGGTTACAAAAGGGGCCAAGACGGCCAAAGAGAGAGATAGCGGGAAGCTGATATTAGGTATCTTCAAAAAAGGAATTAAAGAGGTGCTGGGTTTTGAACCTGAAGTTGTTGATATTCCTGATGGCAGTGACGAAGACGAAATTCGCCAGCTTCTCGAAAACGTTGCGAAAAGCATTCCCGAAAGTGCAGAGCTCACGCTTGATGTCACGCATGGACTCAGACACTTTCCATTCATCTTTTACGCCTTAGCACTCTACCTCCAATCGCTTCGCAATGTAAGGATTCGCGGGGCCTACTACGGCATGATGGAAGGCTCTCAGCACACCAAACCAATCGTTGATTTGCAACCGTTACTCGAATTGCCAAAGTGGTTCTATGCGGTACAGATGTTTAAAGACCGAGGGACGGCGTTGCCCATAGCAGAACTAGTGGCCCCGCTGCGAGATAGGCTAGTGCAGCAAACCACAGAGTTGTTCAGAGCAAATAAGGAAACCGAGGCACACCAGTGGAGTAAGAACAGGAATCGGGCCAAAGCCTCTGTTGAGTCACTCGAGAAGCATGCGTTCGCTTATGAGTCAGCCCTACCGGTGGAATTGGGCAAGGCCAGCAATGAGCTTATCGAGCGAATTCAAAAACTCACTGAAATTGATAAAGTGAGTCTTCCACTGTTTACCGAGGAGTTAACACAGAACATTGCCGAGGCTGCTAAGAAATTGGCCCTATCGCCAGAAGTTAGCAAGAGACATTGGAAAGAGGATATTGCTTTGGATATAACTGAATTGGAACGTCAGGCTCAAATGATCGATCAGTATCTGGAGCGCGGTCAACTTTCCTTGGCGATAGGGTTGATGCGCGAATGGGTAGTTTCTTGGAGCATACTTCAGTCGGAAGAAACTGAGGGATGGCTAAAACGTGAGGCACGCAAGCGAAGTGAACGACGTTTAGGTGCACTTGCGGAATTTGCGAAGAGTTCTCATGTTATTACGCCAGAGCAACAAGCATTCGGCACCTTCTGGGACCAACTTACAGACAAACTACGGAATGCACTCCACCACCATGGGATGCGGCCTGAGGCACTTGAAGAACCCCCTGACATATTAGAAAAATCAGTGAAGTCCTTTTGGAATCAGCTCAAAGCGGGTAAAATCGCTCTGCCGCAATTAGGCGGCGGGAGCGGAAAGCTACTCCTTTCACCGCAAGGAACGCGACCGGGCGTGCTGTTCTCAGCATTAAAGGCCACCAAACCTGATTCCTGTCTCGTCATTTGTTCGAACGAATCAGCGAGCAGCATCCCTGAAGCTGCTGAATGTGCGGCATTTAATGGAACCCTCGAACAGATTAAATTGAAGGACCCCCACGGTGGTTTCGATGAAATTAGCAAGGCAGCTAAATGTGCCCATGAGTATATACTCAACGCAGACACGGTGCTGGCGAATGTGACCGGGGGCACAACACTGATGGGACTCATTGTACAACAGTTGGTCGAAAAATCGCAGTACTTAGATCGGCACGTACGACGTTTTGCCCTCATTGACCGCCGCACACCAGCTGAACAGGACAGCCATCCGTTTGTGGAAGGTGAGCACCATTGGATCGACGGATAGAAAAGATACGGGCATCCTATAGAAAACCTTGACATCCACGGAACTTTGTGTTATACCTTCTCTATCAATAGAAGCAAAAGATGCACAGTTTTCGGCAGAACCCCTGATGATCGAACTGCATTTCAAGGAGATAGCATGGATAAGATGACGTTGAAACTCCAAACCGTGACACCGATGTTCCTACACGGTCATGACAGTGGGACATTGGAACTTCGGCCGCCCCCCTTTAAGGCACTCTTTCGTTACTGGTGGCGGGCAGCGGTGGCAGAAATGGATGTAAGTGAATTACGCAAGGGGGAGGGCCGCTTATTCGGTAGTGCCGATAGTAAATCTCCTCGAAAATCTCCTCTATCGATTCGTGTATCTCGTCAATTGTATGATAGTTATGACTATGCCCTTCTTCCTCATAAACAAAGACCGTTTAAGAGAGAAGCTTATAAGTCTAAGCAGAACTTCGAGCTTAGACTCGCAGCCCCGCAGCTTGATGAATATGAAAAAATCGCTGAGCTCGGGTTCTTACTCGGTGGTGTCGGCAATCGTTCGAGAAGAGGTTTCGGTTCTATCCGTTATCAGGATTGGAATTTCCAGACAGTTGAAGAGCTCCAAGAAAAGGTCTATGGAGTACTCAATGGAATTTCCCCGGAACGATTCCAGAACGATGTAGGTAATGGCGGGATTCAACAGGTTGACCCTGGAATTCCGCTGCCAGATTATCCCGTCATCCGAGCTGTCTATTTTGGCAAGAAATTATGCGATAATGTTGATAGCCTCCTCCAGCACCTCGGGCGTGCGACACATCATCACAACAAGGACGTTTTGGGTAATGGTGCTCTGGGAAGTGCCAGCCCGCGGAGGGCTTCTCCAATCCACATCCGCATTCAGAAGATCGGCACCCTATTTATTCCGATTGCCACGCAACTCCATTCTGTCTTTCCAGACCGACCTAATCAAGAAGATTATGAGGAAAGACAGTTCGATTTCATTAATACAGTTTTGTCGTAGGAGAGTGCAATGTCTGAAAACCTAATTTTATTCACGATTACCCCGGTTCAGCAATTTATCACAACGGCACGCAAGACAGAGGATTTGTGGCTCGGTAGCTATATCCTCTCACATCTCAACGCAACTGCAATCGAGCAGATTTACAATAGAGATGGTGTGGAGATTATCTATCCGGCGATTGGGGACGGCTCTCCTTTTGAATTCTGGGAAGGTGCGGACCTTACGCTGCCGTCGTTCCCGAATCTCTTTCTCGCTAGGAGCGAGGAGCTATCTATCGGTGAATTAACCTGCATAATGAAGTTTACCGAGAATGTCGTCCAAACTGAATTTAAACAGATGGCAAGACACGCCGTTGAAATTTTCGTTCAAACGGTTAATAATCGAGCATGGGACAATACTTACGCAGATCAACTCTTTGAAAAACAGATTAACAATTTTTTGCAGCTCTATTGGGTCATTTCCAATAAAGGTGAAAACGACTATAAAGAGTGGTATGCACGAACGACCGCGCAGCTCGCCTCAATCAAAAATTGCCGAGTTTTTCAGCAAGTCAGCGAAAATGGGCGAAAATGTTCACTTTGTGGACAACGGGGGATATTTCACAACGGTCAACGTGCCCCGATGGAGTGGTGGAAACGATTTGCACAGCGGCGTGTCAAATATTGTCGACCGGGCGAGGCACTTTGCACAGTCTGTCTTACCAAACGGCTCGCCAAGCTCTATTTTGAAGATAGATATGATGACTTTAAAACCCACACTTTTCCCTCAACATCGGAAATCTCCACCGCTGATTTTAAACATCAGATTGTTCATAACACCGAAAACCTGGGCAAGTACGAGGAGTTTGTGGAGTCCGTTGAGAGCCTTAGAAATACTGATGGTTACTCTCTTAAAGGGACTACAGATCCCGTACCAAAACTCAGAAGCATCCAAAAAGACTGGAATAATGTCGATGGCGATTGGCTGTTTGAAGGTGCCTTCTCAAAGCAAAATCTGGAACGTTACTACGGCGTTGATAGAGACGTGCACAGCTCCACCATCGAAAAGTGTGAGCGGTTACGTCGGGGACTGCTCCAAGACATTGGGGTGGAGCCGAGTCCATATTTCGCCGTGATTCTCCTCGATGGAGACGGAATGGGGGAAATAATCTCGCAAGTCAAGGATGCAGAGGCACATGCAAAGATCAGTCGTCAACTGAACAAGTATACCCTTGCCGTCAAACAGATCGTAGATAGCGATTATCTCGGCAAATTGCTCTATGCCGGGGGCGATGACGTACTCGCCTTGGCAAATCTCAAAGATCTGCTGGATATCCTTCATCAGTTGCGGAAGAAGTTTCCGAACTTAACCCCTTGCGGATCCTCTGCCTCTACCGCCTCTGCCGGTGTTTGCATCGCCCACTGCAAAATGCCACTTAGCGATGTACTGACGCGCACACGTAAGATGGAACGCGCAGCTAAAGCCGTTGATGGGAAGAATGCACTCGGTATCGCCTTGATAAAGCACTCCGGGAACGTCTCACAGACAGTTTTTAAATGGAAATACAAAATTGAAAATGGATCAGACTGCCTCGATATGATGGAAGTGAGCCGAAACCTCGTCGAACTTCTCAAAAAGGGCGAAGTTTCAAAGAAGTTCCTATACACCTTCCGCGAAGCCTTCACACGCCTCACAAATCAAGATGGTGAGTTTGAATTTCCGGACATCCTAGCAGCTGAGCTCAAACGTTTAATCTGGCGTGCAGCGAGTGAAAAAGCACGTTCAGATACAGAGATTAAAGAACGCATTGACAAAAATGTTCAAGACTTAACCGCCCTTTTAAGGAAAAGCCGGATGAAATTTGCAGACCTCGTCAGCTTCTTAGAAATTATTAACTTTATCGCACGAGAGGACAAAACGGAATGAGATTATTCCTGAGACCGAGTGATACCTTTTTCTTCCGCGACGGCCGCCCTTTCACGCGTGGAGAGCAATCCGAGGGTTACTCCATAGAAACCCCGTTTCCATCAACTGTGATGGGTGCCCTACGGAGTGCTTACATCGCCTTTTGTGGGGATATGACACAGTTCTCCAACGGGCAGCTGGAAACTGTTATTGGTACCAGGCAGTCTATTGAAAATGCGGAGATCCAAATCAAGGGGGTGTTTTTAGGAAGTTCTGACCAGAAGCTCTACTATTCAACACCGCGCGATCTCGTATCCGAAAAGAAGTCGGACAGCCGGGAGCTGCACCCACTATCGCTCGCACTACCAGAGCAAGAACAATTCACCTCTAGTGCTACCGGATCCGAAGTGAGCACTTTTCTCAGATGGAGCAACTCAAAGATGCAGGTCGAACACACCAGCGGTTATATTTCCTGCTGCGGTTTGCGGCGGTACCTACGGGGTAACATGCAGGGGTTGACATCAGAAAGCCCAGAAATTATTGATGAACCTAAGGTGGGTATCGCCCGAAGTCGCAAGACACTCACAGCTGACGAGGGTATGCTCTACCGAATCAACATGAAACGTTTCCGGGAATCGAAATACGGATTTGTCGTTGACGTTAAGGGCGTTGATTGTCTTCCGGAAAGCGCGTTGATTAAACTAGGCGGGGAAGGCAAGAGTTTTGCCTACAATAAGATTTCACAACAGACCGATCCACTTTCAAAGGGAGACCGGACGCACATCAGAGACAGGATCGATAAGTCACGGAAATTCAAACTCTATTTAGCGACCCCTGCGATTTTCAACAAGGGGTGGCTACCGGAGGGACTCCACCCCAATATCGAGTTGATTACCGCCGCGGTTGGAAACTATGTAACTGTCGGTGGGTGGGATATGGCAAAGAACCGTCCTAAGAGTACGTATCGGGCAGTACCTGCTGGCAGTGTTTACTATTTTTGTTTACGCAACAGCACAACCAAAACCGAGACAATTTTAAACGACTTGCATTACCAGAACATTGGAGACCAACGCAGGCAAGAGGGGTTTGGCCTTGCGTATGTTGGTACAATCTCATAACGGTAAGAAAGGAAAGTTTTATGTTCAAATCTGCAAAACCTTTGTTCTTGATCGTTGAAACACCGCTCCATGCTGGCAGCGGCAGTGACCTCGGCATCGTAGACCTGCCGATCCAACGAGAGAGACACACGGATTATCCGAAGATCGAAGCTTCCGGAATCAAAGGGAGCATCCGGGAGATTTTTAGTACGCGCCCAGATTTGAAGAATCTTGAGCGCGGTTGGAATATCGATGCCGTCGAGAATCAGGACTACCAACTCTCTATTAATTTGACCTTCGGGCCCGAGGAGGGTGATTTGTACGCAGGAGCATTAGGTTTTACCGACGCACGGCTCTTGCTGTTCCCTGTGAAATCAGTTTCGGGGGTGTTCGGATGGATCACGTGCCCAGTTGTCCTTGAACGGTTCAAGCAAGACCTATCCATCTGCAACCGGGGTATCTCACTTGATGGAGACCTACCGGTTGAAAATCAAGTCCCGCCTGGGAGCGATCTCATTGTCAGCGACAACCAGATTGTTCTGGAGGAGTACACCTTTGAAATTGAGGAAACCACCGAGTGTGCAACATTGGGCGAGTGGATTTCAGAAAACTGCTTGCCCTCGGACGATGCTTACAATTATTGGCGTAAGAAAATAGAGACGAGCCTCGTAGTACTGAGTGACGACGATTTTCGAGATTTCGTTACGCTCTCAACAGAAGTGATCACCCGAATCAAAATCGACAGTAAAACAGGCACTGTTCAAACCAGGGCACTGTGGTCCGAGGAATATCTGCCAACGGATTCTATCCTCTACTCGCTTGTGCTGACGACACCCATATTTCAGGAAAACGACTCTGATAAAGGGATTTTCAAAAAAGAGGGGGTCGATGAGTCGGAACAGGTAATGGAATTTTTTGAAGATGGACTGCCATCTATAATTCAACTCGGTGGAAATGCTACAATCGGTAAAGGGATTATTCGGACAAAAATCTACCAAGATTAAGGAGACGAGAATGCAAGAAAATAGCATCCGGTATGTCGAACAGGGGCGCGCAAAATTCGCTTATGATTGCGTTCAGAAGGTTGTCCAAGATAAGGATACAGAGTGGCAGAAAAAGTACAAGTCCGGCGCGAAAAAACTGCCCACGCTCATCCAAACTAATGGACTTGCACAAGCATTAGCATTCATCAATAACCGGGATGAGGGAAACAAAGAACTCTATAATATGATTGGTAAATGGTTAAACCGTAAGCAACTTGTTAAGAATTCTGATAGTGAGCTGGTTGATATCGTTATTAGTAAACCCTCCAATGAATATCGCCGGATTACCACCGAAACGTTGGCATTGTTGAATTGGGTCAGACGATTCGTTGATGGATTGATGAAGGATGTGGAGGAAGAAAACTAATGCTTTATTGTCCATCTGATACAAAAGAGCTCATTGACGTTAATAAGCTTGATAAGATTTCAAACTTCGCCCTCCGTTACCAGCGTTTTTTAAAGGGAGAAATTCATAACGGAAAAGTAAAGTTTTCAATTCACGCAACCACTCTTGGCAACTCAGCACAAGCCGTGGAGCCCCTCCGAGACCGTCAAACGAATCAATTGAACTATCTGGTAAAGAGTTACAACTGTTTCTGTGAATTTTATAAAGTGGATTGGCGACTGGTTGTCGGATTAGGGGGTGAACATGTTCAGGAAACTAGCATAACCCTTGATCACATCTACGGCATTCCCTATATCCCCGGCAGTGCCTTCAAAGGTGCTGTGCGGAGTTGGGTGCTACAAGAGAAGTTTGGGAACGATGAAAAGCGTGCCATTCAAGAAATTAAAGCGAGTGACAGCGAGGACTTGAAGCAGAATAAATTGGGCTTCCGTGATGTTTTCGGTAGTCAAGAATCTGCAGGGAAAGTTCTCTTTCTTGCGGCTTATCCGATAGATAGTGTACAATTGTCGCTCGATATAATGAATCCACACTTTCCTGACTACTATGCAGGCAAGAAACTACCGACTGATACTCAAGATCCAATACTACCGACTGATACTCAAGATCCAATTCCAATTAACTTTTTGACCGTTGAACCAACCCTTTTCCGATTTGTGTTTCTGGCGAAAGAACAAAAACTAATTGATATTACTAAAGATTGGGCTGAGAAGGCACTAACAGATAAAGGTCTGGGAGCAAAGACCGCTGTCGGGTACGGGTACTTCCGTAAGGAATTTCCAAATAATATACAGGGATACAAATCCCTTAAACCTGATCCGAAGTTTGAGATTCCACGCAAGGAGCATCCTGAAAGGCCCCAGAAGATTAGCCTCGAAGAGGCTAAAAAGGAATTTGACAAAGACTCTAACAATCCGAATCTCGATCCGCAGTTAATCGACATCACACCAGTTAAAAATTGTGCGTCACAACTCGCTCAGGTTGTAACACGAGGTGACTACATTGAATATGACCAATTAACCGGTATAGATGAGTGCCTAATTGAACTAGAGGAGGATTTGGCAGAACGGTCGGAGTTTGGAGAATGGATCTGGGATAATTTTAAAGCAGATCTGCTTTCGGCAAGAATCTTGGAACTTCCGCGATTCGTCTACAGCAACGCTTTTCGTAGAACTCTCAAAAACCTACCGGATAGCGAATTGGTCGCAGTCCAAGAAGAGTTGTTAAAAATTTCAAATCAACTCGAATACAGTGACGGGGATGTTGAAGAAATAGATGTCCCTCCACACTTCGATTACGAGCCGAATGTTAATGACGGAACGATTACGTTTTTACAATACACTAGTCCATAATAGGAGAGTTGTAATGCGTTTTGTCTTATCCACCGTTGGGACAAGCATCTTCACAAATGCAATTGATAGAAGAAAAGCAGACGAATCCAGTTGGGGCAGCTCTTCCGTGATTCCGCAAACCTCAAACGAGAAGAGCTGCAACCGGAGACAGCAGAGATAATTGACACCCTCGCCGATCACGTCCTCGATAAACTCATGGTCTGCGCTACGGTCCGTGGAACAATGTGCTCAAAAATCCGAACAGACCTAAAAGTCCATAGCATGAAGGATTTTAATCCAATATCTGATGCCGCAACTAGGCTAAAACCGGCACGCACTGCTATCCCTCTCTTGCCGATGAAAAAACAGGCATAGATCGGATATAGAACTCCCTCTTTTCCTGCAAAGCAATAACTCTTGTAAAGCCTGGTCCTGACAACTCACACCACACTTTTTCCACATCAAACCCTTTCTCATATCCACGCCACAAAAAATGGGATAAGTAACATCAAACGACACATAGTTGACAGAACTCGCAGGTTTCTGATAAAATATAGGTGCACAACAAATTTATGAACATGGAAAACAGCAAAAAATCGGAGGCCTATCGCCTAAATGGTGCCGAGACCAGAATAGAGCAATGCGCTCAGTTATCGCAGGGAGGAACCGCATGAAATTACTCGTCACAGGTGGAGCAGGATTTATTGGCACGAACTTCATCCGCTACTGGCTGCGGCACTATCCGAGTGATGCTATCGTTAACCTTGACCGGCTCACATACGCGGGAAATCTGTCCAATCTCACCGACATAGCTGGACGCTTTTCGGAACGTTACTACTTTGCCCACGGCGATATTCTAGATGCTGCGTTCGTTGAAGATGTCTTGAAAATTCACCGTCCAGATGTCATCGTCAATTTCGCCGCAGAGTCGCACAACAGCCGCGCTATTTTACAACCCCAGCGTTTCTTTCAAACAAACGTCATCGGTACACAGATATTATTGGATGCGGTCCGAAAATATGAAGTGCAGCGTTTCCATCATATTTCCACGTGTGAAGTCTATGGTGAGTTATCCTTGGATTCTGACGATGCCTTTACCGAAAACGCACCTTACCGCCCGCAGACTCCTTACAATGCATCAAAGGCAGCGGCAGACCATCTTGTAAACGCCTATTTCCATAGCTTCAGGCTCCCAATAACGATCTCTAACTGCTCTAATAACTATGGACCCTACCAGCATCCAGAGAAATTAATTCCACTTTTCACGACGAACGCTATACAAGATAAACCGCTTACGCTCTATCAAAGCAGCCATAATCGTCGAGAATGGCTGCATGTCGAGGACCACTGCCGGGCAATCGCGCTCGTTATCGAGAACGGGAAAGTTGGCGAAACTTATAATGTCGGAAGTGGCATCGAAAAAAGCATCGAAGAAATCAGCGATTTTATCTTAACAGTCCTCAAAAAACCGAAAAGCCTCAAAACCTACGTGCCAGATCGGCCAGCACACGATTGCCGGTATCTCCTAGATTCAGAGAAGATTCGTTTCAACTTAGGATGGAAACCCACAATCGATTTTGAGCACGGGCTGCGTCAGACGATCCAGTGGTACGCTAACAATCGAAAATGGTGGGGGGACATTCAACAACAGATCGATGGAGCATCGGTTCAAGAAGACAAATGGGGAGAGTTACACAAATAAGCATACTAGAGAAGTCTGTACGCCCGGCTTCGCCGAATTTTTGAAATGGGGATACTTATGAAACTCACAGATGAACAGTTGGCAATATGGAAACGAGACGGAACAATTGTAGTACCGAACGTCTTTTCGCATGAGACTGTTGCGCATGCATTAGAGGCGATTGAACGAAACGCCTATGACGGATTAACCTATGCCGAATATCGCGATAAATGGGATGGACAACCCGAAGCACTCCGGCGTGCCTACGAAAAGAACGAACCCATGCTGCGTCTTGCCGGCCCGTTTGGCAAGGCTCTACACTTTCCAACAGGACTTCCAGCAGTCGATAGACTCCTCGAAAATAGGGCATACTTAGGAATTGCACGGCAGTTGTTAGATACAGAAGACATCCGGCTCGGGTATGGACAGATTTTTGTACGGGAAGGACTCACTGATACACGTTACAGCGAACATCCCTGGCAAGGCTATCACATTGATAACGCTACGAATTCACCGCTGCCACCCCATCCGGATTGGCGACGTTACGGTTATATCCTATCAGGTATTATGCTACATGACATTGATTTAGACGGTGCGCCAATGCTCGTCTGCCCCGGTTCACAGAATCAATTGGATATGGTATGGGCGAAGCGCCCGGGCAGAGCCGGGGGTATCGGTATTCCGGACCTGCGCGAGTTCCCGAACTTAGCACCACCGGTACCTGTTACTGCTAAAGCCGGCGCTGTTGCATTCCGTTCCAGTTACTTAATTCACGCCGCCCAACCGTTTGCAAACCGAACCAAACAGCGTGCATGGATGGGATACCACTTCCACCGTGCCGACAACGCCGATTGGTGCAAGACAACACGACCGGTGCCAGACTGGACGAGTCCGAACTACATCAAATTTGTAACGCACACCACGCCCGAAGTACGCTGTGTCCTCGGCTGGCCTCCACCCGGCGATGCTTACTATACAACCGCAGCTTTGGAACGGCTCACGGATGCATACCCAGGTATTAATCTCAAACCTTACACAGAATCAATTTGAACTACTCCCTGATAGAACCGAAAAGGACTTCGGCCGCCTCACAGACCGGTTCTGCCCGTGCACTTCCGCAAAGTTCTAAGACGTTTTGCGCGGCGTTTCGCGATAACTCAAAATGCCCCATTCTCAGATAAGCGAGCCCCAGATTGAAGTGTGCCTCTTTAAATTGCGGATCAATTGCCACCGCTCTCTCCAACGGAGGAATAGCTTTCCCGTACTCCTCTCTCTCAATATAGATGAATCCTAAATTACAATACGCTTTTGCAAAATTTGGGTCTATCGCGATGACGTGGTTGAACATGGCAATCGCTTGGCGAACTCGCTTCTCGTCCAGCAGAGCCAGCGCCTGTCCATAGTACCCTTCCTTAATCTTCGCCAAAAGTTCGTGCGCGTCTCTATAATTCGGATCAATTTTTAAAGCCTCATTCGCCTTTTTTTGTGCCGGTTCAAACTCGCCATTTCTAAGGTGCGCCTTGCCTCTATCGATATAATGCTTTTTACGCACGGCCCTTTTGCCGCGTTCGACCGCCTCTGCCCAAGCAGCACGTGCTATTTCCTTCGCCTGTGCCGCTAAGCTCACAGCGTACTCATAATTGCCGGCTTCCCATGCGTTTTGGGCATACCCTAACAATTTATGGGCATCCTGCATTAATGCAACCGCATGCTTTCCTGCATTGTCTTGTCTTGCCTGTTCTATTTCTTGCTCCGCTTCCGCAATTGCAAACTCGGCCCGGTTCTTAACCTTTTCTTCTAATTTCTTCTGTGCTGCATCGCGAGTCAGATTCATACGCCCAAGGATTTCCTGGCTCCCCTTCGTGTTACTGTCCGCGTATTTTTCGTTCGCTTCCTCTACAGTCTTGATTACTAAGCGCCATTTAGAATTCTGACCAGATTCTTCTCCCCATTCAAGGTAAACTTTGGCGAGTCCATGATAAGCACTGATGGTATATTGACTGTTACTATAAGTCTCAATGAGTCTTTGGAAATGGGTCATTGACTTTTCCAACGGTGTTAGCCTTCCATCGACTCTCCCTTCGGCTGCAACTTTATAGTGGCAATCCGCTGCCTGATAAAGCGCGTACGGAACAAGATCATTGATTGGGTTCGTGCGTACAAATTCCTCATATTTCTCGGCGGCCTCCGCAAAACGTTTCAGCGCCAAGAGCGTATTCGCCTCAGTTAAAACTGTGTGTTCAGCAATCGCATCTGAATCGTCAGGTTCCTCATGTGTCTGAGACGGCACTAACATCGGGACAAGGTAGGTTTCCTGAATTAACTTATAAATCCTTACCTTCTGATCATCATCGGCCGTAGCGTACAAGGCATCCTCATAATGCTGTCGCGCATTTTTATACTCACGTTGTGCTTCATAAATTTTTCCGATGCCGACATAAGCCTCAACAACGTAAGGACTGTTCGTGAATTTTTCGATGAGCGCTAAAAATCGTGCGAGTGCCTCATCATCTTTGCCAAGGCGGTGTAAACAGTAAGCCGCTTTGTACTCCAACTCTGCCTGGCGTTCTGTCAAATCTGGAAGCACAGCATCGGTACTCAGGCTATCGAAAGCCTGCAGTGCCTTCTCATAATTCTGTTGAGCCTTCTCATAATCCTGTTGTTTCTCGTAAATCTGCCCTCTGCCGTGGTAAGCATCAGCCACGTAAGGACTGCCTGGAAATGCGGTGATTACGTTTGAAAATCGTGCGAGTGCCTCATCATCTCTGCCAAGGCGGTGTAAACAGTAAGCCACTTTGTAATCCAACTCTGCCTGGCGTTCTGTCAAACCCACAAGTGCAGCGCCGGAGGCGAGGTGCTTAAGTATTTGGTAGGCCCCATGATAATCCCCCTCATCCAGTAGCGCTTGAGCATCGTCGAAACGAGATTGCCACATATCAGTCATTCGTTCAATTACTCCCTCTGCTTCTGCTCTATAGCGGCTGTTCGGAAAATTTTCAAGCAGTTCAGTGAATTTTGCTACTGCGGCCGCGAGTTGTTCTGTTTTGTACAAAATCTGTGCCCATAGGTAAGTTAATTCTTCCTGATGTTTACGCACGCTTGCTCTCGAAAAAGCGTTTTTTATGTATGCAATTGCTGTCGCGTAGTGATTCACATCGCCTGATTGCTCTGCGAGTTCATAATAGCAGCGGGCAATTTTATAGTTGACAAGCGTCGTGAAATCTTTGTCAATCACTTCGGTTCTCACCCCACGTTTAGTCGATGCTTTGAGTGCCTCACTATACTTAGCAATCGCTTGCTCATAAGCTGCCCGCTGATATAGGTTTTCGGCATCCTCAAAAAGGGTTTCTACCTTTTTGGAGCTACCGAGTATCAGAGGCGACAATAAGGCAAGTCCCAAAGCAACACCGCCAATAATTCCCCATAATCTCGGATTCATGGATTTCTCCTTTGTATCTGTCTCGCTTTATCTAACGTGCGAGGTATCGCACCTTATCCTGAAAAGTCTGATTCAGGCTGCTTTCTAACAAGCAGGGCTGCGGTTTCCAACTCCACCGCCGCCCCTTTTTAGAGCGCCGCCTACATGCGCTTCCGGAAACCGCCCTCTTCACCAGCTGTGCACGCCTGCCGTCGGAGGTCTGAAGCGAAAGGCGATACGCACATTCCGTGACATGGGCGAAATCCAGACCGTTTCTGCGGAGACATCTTGGGCACCTCCGACACCCAAAACAGCCAGCATACCCGCCAACACCATTGAAATCCTTTTATCAAACATCAAAAGTCTCCACATTAAACCGAATGCTAATGTTGAATCTCTTTTGACTCACGGATGTAGGCTCGCGCTCAGCAGTATGTTTCGATAAACATCGATTTGAACTGTCCTCTAAGCCTCACGAGCAAAAGGGTGCTCTCTATTCACAATAGGAAACGGCACACGCTTGCCTGTCAGTTGAGATTCGTAGGCACCCAAGATCATCTCCAGCGCAGCGAGTGCATCTTCCGCCGCCGAGCGCGGCTTCCGGTCATTCTCAATCGCGTCTATCAGATCGCGAATTGCGAGTTCATTACCTTGGGAGAAAGGCGTATCGTCTAAGTCAATCGCTTCCCACTTCTGGTCCGGTGTGGATGGCAGTAAAACCGGATAGGGGTAGTACATGAGCCGGTTCGCCACATCGCCGCGTAGGGAGAAAATGCCCTTGCTGCCGACTATCTCCATGCCGTATCGTCCTGTGCCGGCCTGCTCACGTCTTGAGAGAAAAAAGCCGGAAACACCGCTCTTGAAAGCGAAGTAGCTATTGATACAGTCCCCTGCGACAGGACCGACAGGTTCCGTTGGTTGATGTTCATCACCAATTCCAACCTCTTTACCGCCTATAGTTACGTGCGACTGCATCCATGCGACATCCCCAACGAAGTAACGCATCAAATTAAAGAGATGCGTTCCGAGGACTATCATATCCTCACCCCCGCCGCGATGGTCTTGCTTGCCGCTAGCGTAGATGGTCTGTACTGTGCCAATTTTACCTTCATCAAGTAGGCGCTTGATTGCATGTGTAGCCGGTAAATAGACCGCCTGATGTGCCACTGCAACCTTTAATCCGCGTGCATGCGCCGTTTCCACAATCTTATCTCCATCTGCAAGCGACATCGTCATGGGTTTTTCACAGTAAACGTGACAACCCGCCTCTAGGCAAGCGGTTACCATATCAACATGCTCCGGCACCCAGCGTGGACAGACACTGACAATGTTCAGTCTTTCTTTCTCCAACATTTCGCGATAATCGGCGTAGCCGCGCAATGCACCAGTATCTGCAACCGCCTTCTCTCTGCCTGCTTCATTAGCGTCGGCAATCGCGATAAATTCTACATTGTCTAAATTGTTGTAGGCGATATGTAAACCGTGCCCAAAGTTCCCTGCACCGGTATGTCCTATGGCAGCGGCACGATAGATGTTTTCATTCATGAAACTTCCTCCGTGATTAGTAGCCTTTTTGTTTGTCGACTACATTAACTAACGGTTTCCCTTCCACATATCGGTGGAGGTTATCAATGAAGAGTTGCATCGCGCGCCGTCGGATGTGCTGCGAAGAACCGGCACTGTGCGATGTTAAAATCACGTTAGGTTCCGTCCACAACGGACTCTCTGGTGGGCACGGCTCGGTGTAGGTTACGTCTAACCCTGCGCCGGCTAACTTCCCGCTGCGAAGTGCAGCTACCAAGGCATCTTCATCAATAACCTTGCCACGACTAACGTTAATCACATAACTGGCATCGGGCATTTGATTGAACTGCCCGTGTACTAAGAGTTTGTGCGTTTCAGGGGTGCTCGGACAGCAGACCATCAGGACATGAGAACGCGCCATAAAGTCCATCAACCCATCTAACCGTGTAAGATGTGTAACCGCTTTCGGTTTCTCCATGGGCTCGGCATCGGCGGCTATCACTGTCAATTCAAACGCTTTTGCACGTTCTGCAATCGCCCGGCCAATTCCCCCGAGCCCCAGGATGCCCATCGTCATGCCTGCTAATTCCACACAAGGAACGCGTTCCCAATGCTGGCTTTTCATGAATTCCAACTGTACTGGAATCTGCCTCGTAAGGGACAAGAGTAAGGCAAACGCGTGCTCAGCAATTTGCGTTCCGTATAAACCACGGCAGTTAGACAGGATTATGTCACTCGCTTTGAAAGCCGGGTACATGAATCCTTCTACGCCGGCGTGAGGTTGCTGCACCCAACGCAATAACGTTGCAGCTGGCAGCTCGGATTCTCCAATATGTCCAAATAGAATTTCTACGCCGGCGACATGTGCACGCAACGGTTCACCCGGCGGTAGAAAGTGAATTTCCACTTCCGACGGTGCTGCGGTTAACATGCCCTCAATATCCGGTGCTTGCCGGCTTGCTATTAAGACCTTCGGTTTCGGCATATACCTTTCCCCTTTTTGGGTGTAATAAAACTTCGCTACCGGCGGCTGCTCAGTATATCCGCCTGCTGTGCCAATTGAAAATCCAATTCGCTGATGCCTCCTGCATCGTGCGTCATGAGGTCTATCGTCACACGGTTGTAGACGTTAAACCATTCCGGATGGTGATTCATGGACTCGGCGATTAAAGCGAGCTGTGTCATGAAACCGAACGCCGTAACGAAACTGTCAAATTGGAGTTCTTTGTGCAACTTCCCTTCCTGCACAGTCCAACCCGGCATCTGCTCAAGTTTTTGCTGAATTTCAGATTCTGTCAGTTTTTTTGCTGCCATTTTCGTTCTCCATCAAAATTTTGGAAAATTATAGTGGAAAATTGAGATAAAATCAAGTTAAAATAATACAGAGGACCGCCTCTCATCATCGCGGGGCGAAGAACATGTTTCCGGGCGCTTTAGTCGTAACCGTCCGGCGGCATTCACCACAGCGCACTGGTACATCAGATTTGCAAGGAGGAAATTATGGCAGGTGCAAAAACCCTTTATTTTCCAGAAGTCGGCCCAGAGTGGCAGGACTGGGTACAAGTTGTTAACGTAGGAACAGAAGAGACACGCGTGACAGCTGTAGCCCGGCACGCCCGCAACGGACAGCCAACGTGGTCCGAGGCGAAAACAATAAGCCCCTTTGAATGCTGGACACCTAGCGTTGAGAGTATCAAAGAGAATTCCTCAATGCAGTTTAGCGCAGATCAGCCGATTGTGGCTGAACGACACATGCACTCTGAAACGAAGATTCTCGATTTTGTCGGTGCAGCGGAAGAATACGAAACAGTTGGACAGAGACTCTTCTTCCCTGAGCTGGTCTCCGGGGCGCATGACTGGTTCCGATTCTTAAACGTCGGCGCAGCCGACGCGCATGTGAATCTTACTATCCGAAACCGAAACGGAGATGTATTGAGACAGCGGCACCAGGTTATCCAACCGCATTGCTGTTGGGATGCAAATGAAGGTGTGATGGGGAACGTACAAGGCACCGTGGAAGTGCAAAGCTCACAGCCGATTGCCGGTGAACGACATTTGCACTATCAGGGTGGAAAGACGTGCGTCGGACAATTCGGACAACTAATTTCGGACGCTCCGCGCACACTCTTTTTTCCTGAAGTCGGCCCAGCCTGGGATGACTGGGTAGTTATTGTCAATGTGGGAAACGAACCTGCACGTGTGGAAATGATCGCACGTAAAGATGACAACGCCCAATCTTTCTGGAAAAAGTCACATCATCCACTGGAACCTTTCAAGTGGTGGACACCGGATGTGGACGATATCCAGACAAAATGCTCTGTAGAGGTCAGCAGCGATCAGCCAATTGTCGCCGAACGGCACATGCACAGCGGCACGACTATCATAGATCTGCCTGGTGCATCAAGAGAAGGCGGGCATATAGGACTTAGACTCTTTTTTCCAGAAGTCGCCGCCGGCGCACGAGACTGGTTCCGCTTTCTCAACGTCGGAGAAGCAGATGCGTTCGTTAACATCATCATACGTAACCGGAATGGCGATATTCAGAGACAATTGCATCGACAGATAAAACCGCTCTGCTGCACGGACATCGATGAAAAAGCGATGGGGAGTGTGCGAGGCACGGTCGAGGTGCAAAGCACGCAACCTATCATCGGTGAGAGACACATGCACTATCTGACCGGACACAAAGGCGCAGTCGTCGGACAATACGGTGTCGTTATTGGAGAATAGCAAATCATGAATCTAAACGGGAAAATTGCGATTGTGACAGGCGCAGGACAAGGCATCGGGAAAGCCATCGCTACCAGACTCGCTCATGCCGGCGCTGATGTTGCCATTATTGATGTAAACCTAGCTGCCGCTGAAGAAGTAACACGCCTCATTAACGAATCCGGACACAAAGCACTCGCGCTTCAGGCAGATGTTTCGCAGGCAGAAGATATCAATAGGGCTGTCGCACAAGTACTTTCAACTTTTAACCGCGTTGACATTCTTGTTAATAACGCCGGAATCGCCGGGCGAACGCTCCCATTAACAGACTTAGAGGAAACAGATTGGGATGCCGTGATGAACGTAAATTTAAAGGGCGTTTTTCTCTGCTGTAAAGCCGTGATTGATACGATGATCGTGCAAGACTACGGACGCATTGTGAATATCGCTTCAATTGCAGGCAAGGAGGGCAATCCTACGTTAATTCCCTACTCAGTCTCTAAAGCGGGCGTTATCTGTCTGACTAAAGCACTCGCGAAGGAAGTCACGGATTATAACATCCGCGTCAATGCAGTGTCCCCTGCCGTCATAGAGACACCCATTCTTGCTGGCATGGCACAGGCAACCGTCGATTATATGGTGAGTAAGATTCCGTTAGGGCGCGTTGGAAAACCAGAAGAAGTCGCCGCAGTCGTGAATTTTTTGGCTTCGGATGAGGCGAGTTTTGTGACAGGACAGTGTTACGATGTGAGCGGCGGAAGGGCGACGTACTAAAGAAACGTCAGGACAGCATCAAAACTGTCCTGACATAAACCTATCCCAAATATTCCGCTGCTTTCTGCGACTCACAAGCGTCACTGTGTTGAGAAAATACCAGCATTGTTGTTTTCGACTTAAATTATCCACACGTTGGAATATCAAGGTGGAAATCACGATAGGTAGTCTCGACTACTTTCACCGTTCGTTAGAAAACTCATGTGCGGAATCAACACGTTTTCGCACATGATGCATTGCAGCTCTAAACTGCAAATCCTTGGAGGGCTTCGTTAAAACCTTATCTCTCGTTCTTCAAATCCTCCCGCAAGCCATTTACGAAATGGCTCGATCCGCGTAAAGTCTAGAAGAATTTTTCCCATTAAAACAGGTTCTGTCAGCATAAGCCAAATGAATCTATCATCTGGATGTCTCTCTCTACGCTCCTCCTGAAGAACTTTGTTTATTTTTTCTCTGTTTGCTTGCTCAATGTCTCGGCTCATTTCTTGAAAATCCGCGTCAAATGCCTCAAAAACTTCTTCGTTGGCACGCACCCGTTTCATAACCCACTCAGAAGCAACTTTGTTCCCCTGCAGGAGAGGTCCTAAGACTTCATCCTCTACTTCCTCTTCATCTACTCCGTGATAAACCGCAATTCGGCCAGTTTGGTAGACTTGGTGCAAAAGATGCATAACAGTGAGATCTTCCTCCTTCATTTTTTTCCCAAAGTGTTTTTCTAACACAGCCGTGTACATATCGGTTCTTTCAATGCTGAGGGGACTATTCTGAAAAAAGCTTCTATGGTCGTGATGAGGCACCCTAGGGAAGGATTTTCTGAGAAAATTTAGATACGGGGCACTTGCACTCATTTCACGGAGTGTCTTGAAATCTTTATCTAAAATCGGAGGTTCAAACAGATGTTGTAACTCTTGAAAAGTCGCAGCCACCAATTCAGGCACTTCTTCAGGCACTTCTTCAGGCACTTCTTCAGGCACTTCTTCGGATCTGATGTCAACCGGCGTATCTGTTGTTTGTTCATCAGCAACTTTAGGTTCTATTACGGATTCTGTTTCGTCAGAACACCCGGAAACAAAGCCGATGGTAAAGAAAATTAAAATCACGTAGTATTGATAGGAACGCAGTAAGAGAGGGGCTCTATTGACTATATTCATTATCTGTCTTCCTTAACACCGTTCTTTGTAAGTAAAAGGTTATTGTAATTATACCCTATGAAAATGCGTTTGTCACGTTAATCAAAAAAAATGACGATTTTTGGGAAAAAAGTGCTTCTTTTGGGCATTTTTTTTCACTTGACTTTTGGTAAATTGGCTGGCAGGAGTCATCAGCCGAAGTGAGCCACGTTGGCTCGCAACGAGGATAAAAAGCATCACGAGGTCTAGTCATCATTATCATTATCGCGTTCATCCCTAAGTTGGTCATTAAGTTTCTGAAGATGTAAGGCGGCCGCATTCCTTGCCCGACGTTCTGCATCTGTTAGGTGTTTGCCTAACAATCTTTTGAGTTCAAGATGCACATAGGTGTGAATCTCGGGAATATCCCCGTGATGTATAAGCCATACTTCTTTCATGTGTTCCAGGTATCCTTCCGGATCCTCCTTCATCCATGTCCGTGCATCCCTCTGTGGTGGAGAAAGAGCCGATGAGATTTCTAACAGTGCTTCTAGGTTGACTTGATTCGGGAAGAGACGGTATATGGCTTCAGAATAAGCGACGGCTTGCTTGATTGTGACATTTTTTCCTGGTTTTCGCAGAAACGCTATAACGTAGCGCACCTCGGGAATGTCTCCAAATTGCTTGAGGAGTTGGGCAAAATAATATCTGTTATACAACTCGCGGTCCGCTGTCTGGGGCCAATCTGGAGGTGGGTTTATCGCTAACAGTTCGGCAACATCCGCATCTGTGAGCTCCCACAGCTCACCGGTGGTGCCGGCGGGCCATTTGAATTTTTCCGAGAGAGGGGACTCTTTTGGCTGCCCGGGCGCATCTTCCGAGCCAAGGCTCACGCCTGAATACCACCCGGGCCCGGGCTCATCTCCCGAGACAAGGCTCACGCTTGAATGCCCGGGCTCATCTCCTGTGTCGCCACATCCGCAAAAAGCAGCTAAGCAGAAGAGATAAACGAATATAAAAGAAATAGAGATACCGAAAAAGTTGAGCGTTTTCATGAAGTCCTCCTTATTTCGCCCCCATTGTTGCACCTAATGCTTTTAGCTTATAGAATTCTTCGAGGGCTTTTTTATTTTTATCATTCCGAAAGAGATGATAGTTTGCTTCAAGGTAGTCTTCCATTTGACGAAGCGTTTGCGGCACACCTTTTGCAACGTTTAAATTGTATTCGCCAACAGTATGAACTTCTGGAATGTCTCCAAATTGCTTGAGGAGTTGGGCGTAAAAATACTCGGCGCGCAACTCGATATTTTCTGTTTTGTACCAGTCTCGAGGTGGATAGGTATCCTCAGCAGCGTCAGGCAATTCACGTTCTGGATCCGTTGTGAGGCGCTAGCTTAAAAGTCCCAGAAAACAGTGATGTTTTATGCGACAACGGGAAAACGTTCCCCTTTTATATACCGCACGGGTTTTCTTCCATACCTATATTTGTGATAGAATAAAAAACCAATGCTGTTATACCCATTATATAGCAGTACCTCTGCGAGTTGTAGCTGCGGTGGCAATGCTAAAAGAACACTTTCACCTTTTTTGTAAAAGGTTATTTTAATTATATCCTATAAAAAAGCGTTTGTCACGTTAAAATGAAAAAAAATGATGATTTTTGGGAAAAAGTGCTTTTTTTTGGCTTTTTTTCACTTTTTTTCAAAAAAAATGTGTATGTGAGGTAGCCTTTTGGGATGTGCGTGCATTTTGCACGCGTTTTGCACGACAAATTCGCACGTTTTCAGATAATGCGACAATGCACGCGAGCGGCTCTCTTTGTAAAGTGAACGTTTAGAAAGGGAAAATATTGTTACGAATCATAACAAGGCGTTTGGGTAAAAATGAAGGGGACGAAACTCTCAAACTTAAGGGGCCGAATCTGATACCGTAGCAGACCAGGTATTAGCATGCTTATCGGAACCCCAGGAACTTGAATCCGTAAAAAGCCGTCCAACCTCTAGACTCTTGGAGTGCTTTACACTCTCAGAGAAAGCACCGCGAATGTTAGAATCACTCTTAGACGTGACATCCATTTTTGAGGCAGATTTTTCACTTTTTTTGAATTTGGGGTTCACACGTTTTGCAGATGTTGGCCTTAAAGGCATTGGGCTCGGTGCCCCGTGCTAGACTTTACCCTCAATAAGCCACCGAGCAGTGATGACGTTGCATGTTGTCGGGGGGCAATCAAGACAACCTGAAGTGGACTGGAGGGCAGGGAACCATTCTTTTAAAAGAAACTTCTTCAAACGGTTTGATCTAACCCCTGTTTTTACTGTTACGACATAGAAAGTGCCATGTTGTGACATTAGATACATCTCATTTAGTGGTGGACAGATTGCTTCAGCCTGCTCCACAATGTCGCTTGTGTATTGACTGCAGGAGAAATAGACAGACTGAAAGCCGGAGGCACCCACGCAGGAAAACGATCTCTTGCAGGATGGTCGGTTAATCGGCGTGGTTTGCCACCCCTAGCACGGATGAGATAGATATTTGAATCTCGATTCAGGTTCCCCCATGGATTTTCAATTTCCGCTTCATAGGCAATCCACTGACCATCCGGGGACCATGCAGGATTCTCACACCAGATATTCTCCGGTGTCACCCGCCGGTCGTTTTGGCCTGCTGCATTTGTGATATAAATGCCGTTCCCTGCAATACCTAAAGTATAGCCAATCTGTTTTCCATCGGGTGACCATACAGGACTTCCTCCGCCCTGGTCCCTATGTATAACGCGTCTTGCCCGTTTTCCATCGGCCCTCATCACATGAATATCGTTTCCTTCTTTTCTGGTGGAATAGAAAGCAATCTGATGTCCATCCGGAGACCAGGCTGGGTCTCTGTTGTATCCTATGTCTGTCAGTTGCTGCAGATTTTCGCCGTTGACATTGATTTTATAGATGTTATACTGACCTGCTTGAATAGAAGTAAAGGCAATCCACTGACTATCCGGAGACCAATCGGGATCAATATCTGCTTCTGATGCTAGGTGGTTCGTTAATGGGCGGAGTTCCTTGTTATTCCTATTCATTAGATAAATTTTGCTATTCCCGCCTCGATTGGTGACATAAGCCATCCATTGACCATCCGGAGAGTACGCAGGGGAATGGTCAGATGCGGGATGGTCTGTTAGGTTCTGGAGATTTTTGCCGTTTGTATCCATGATGTAGATGTCAAAATTTCCATCTCGCTCGGAACTGAAGGCAATATATGGAACATCAGATGCGTATATACAAAGGTTCACCGCGAGGCAGCAATGCCCGAATAGTAGCGTCGTCCTCAACACAATATAGGCAAGTTTTCCTTTCATTTTTATCTCCTCCAGGGATGCCATTCAGAAATAGCGGGTTTGGCTATAGATTGGTTGGGTTCCGCTGCACACTCAGAAACTCGATAAACAGAAATTGTCAAACAGGAAAGATACCTTAGTGCACAAACATAGATAACGAGTATTGTAGCATAGCAGTGCACCTAAATGATGAAGATTTCACTTCCTCTGTTCTTGGTAATTCGTATATTTCAGCCCCATCAACGTCTAGGTAATCATAACTCGTGTGAAAATCTCGTCTGAGCCGTTCGATGTGTGGAAAATAAATATGAATCATTCATTGTTATCCTCATATCGTGGTTGATAACCTAATTCAAGTTTGCACAAGTGTGGTAGGTGTCAGGTTATTTTCAAACGGGTGGTTAACAACTGCAAGTTGACGCGATTCTGTCTCATCGGCCGTTAAATCGATTCATCGCAGTCAGAATGCCTTCACAGACAAAAGTTTCAATGGCTTCAGCTGCGCGATGCATAGCGCCTTGGATTTCTGGCAGCTCGGAATCTGAAAATTCGCTGAGGACGTAGTCGACTTGAGAACCGATAGGCTCCCCGATACCGATTCGCAAACGTGGAAACTCGGTTGTTTGTAGACAATGGATGATAGACTTCATGCCGTTATGTCCACCGTCGCTCCCCTTTCCCCGTATCCGAATCACCCCGATATCCAAGTGTATGTCATCGTAGACGACACAGATGTCTGTGAGCGGGACTTTTAACCTCTTCACGATTGCAGCGACAGCTGCCCCACTGTTATTCATGTACGTTAAGGGCTTAGCGAGAAGTAAGCGGATGTCGTGCCACTGCGCTTGTATAACAAGTGAGTTATAGCGCGAGATGACAGCATCCGATTTCACCTTTTCGCAGACTGCGTCAATAACGCGAAACCCAATGTTATGTTTGGTGTCTTCGTAGCGCGGCCCAGGATTACCCAGCCCGACTATCAATTTCACAAGTTTATCTCTCCGCGTTGTTAAAATCGCAGCGGCTGTGAAAGATTCACATGCCCAGCAAGCGTCTCCACTGGATTGCCATCAATCAGAAACTGTACCTGTTTAATGTCTGCCGGAAATGCATCAAAGACGGTTTTAAGAATGGCAGTCACCGTCAGAAATTCTGCATGCGTACCACCGATATGTCCCTCACTGAGATGCTGTGAAAAGTCCAAATACGCAGTGCCTTGGTTGTCAATGTATACTTCGTGGACCAAGGTCCCCCTCGGAATCGGATTTCTAAACCGTGGCGGGACTGCTTCAATTAGGGCCGTGACTATCTGTTTGAGACGTTTAATATCCCCCGGAAAAAGGCGCAGATCCACTTTAACAGGTACAAGTTTAAAAGTATCGGATTCTAAGAGAAATAGGTTTACGTTTTGTGAGGGTGGCGTAGCTTGAGGCCTAGCTGCTGCCGGTAGTGGAGGAGGGGGCAGCGGCATTGCAGGCTGCTTGGATTGGGAAATCAGATAAAACGTGACAACGAGCCCAATCCCGACGATAATTAAGGTGATACCCCATATCCCTAAAAGACGGGAAAAACCAGCACTGTTTGAAGACCACATTCGTTTCCACCATACATTCTGAAGATTACTCGCGCGGAATTGAAGCCAAATATGTCTGTATCGCGCGGACAATTGCCTTGCCTACTTCTGTACTATATTCAGGGCTTGACAGTCTGGCTAAGTCATCCACATGAGTCAGATAGCCTAGTTCCACAAGCACAGCCGGCATATAGGCTTTCGACAATGCAGTTAATGGTAATTGCTCAATCATCACAGGATTTTCTGTTAGGAACCCCAATTCCTTTTGCAATACCTTAGCGAATTCTTGACTCTGTTTGAGGAAATTAGTTTGGACAAGCGTTTGCAACCGTTTTCCTGTCAACGTCAGATTCTCTGCTGTTGGAAAACGGAGCTGTCCGTTTGGGTTATTCAGGTAAATTCGTATACCGCTCTCGTTAGGCGAAAAAGATGCGTTGCAGTGTAAACTAATGAAGAGCTTGCCTTGGTTTCGGTTGGCAATTTGAATCCGTTCCAGTTGCGTCTTTTTCACATCCGCATCACGTGTCAGGTAAACCTCGAATCCCTTTTTTTTGCTAAGAAAGAGAAGTTCTTGCGCGAGCGCGAGCACAATGTCTTTTTCAAAGATACCCGTGTTGCTTTCACAGCCGCGGTCGTTGAGGCCACCGTGTCCCGCATCTATGATGACAATCCATTCTTGAGAAGTATTGCCTTCGGTAGGTTCCCAGACAGTTTTGGGCATGAACCGTACCCGCTTCAAATTCGGATTGTAAAGCACATCAACGTCATCCAGTTCCGGTAGGACTTCCATAAAAAAAGCAATAGGCAACATCGGTTGCCCTTGGATAACGCGTGCGGGTTCAGAAAGTGTGAGTGTCCGTTTGCCGCCATCAATACTGACAGCCGGTTTCTCTATCTGCAAACGGAGCTGTTTGCCCTTAATTTTGAGCGTGAGCCGTTTTCTAGGCGTGTTATATTGCGTCGTCATCTCCGCATCGAAAACGGCTTTCACTGTATCAACGGGGAGGTAAATCCGTTCATCATAAAGGTGAATTGGCACATCAGCAAGTGTTTTGCCGGCAGCGTCAATGAAACGGACTGAGGGTTCCTGCCCGAGGCTCCTGAATGCTACAAACACCACGAAAATTCCTAAAAAAAAGAGCCGAGGGCATAGGCACAGCCGGAGTACACGTTCTGAGCGTGAAACTAAAATCCGGAATATACACCTAAAAGACTTCAGCGAGTCACGCAATCGGATACTCATGCCAAACCCTCTAAATAAACCCGAATACGGGACGCGTTTCAATAGTTTTAGTTATCTTCCTCGTTGTCATCCCGTCTACGAGAAATGACTTCAGGCTCAGTAGGCTCATCAGCCTCTACCTCACCCTCTTCACCTTCTTCACCCTCTTCTGTCTCTGTTAATTCAAGTTGTACGCGTGGTTCGTTTACCGCCGCGACAATCCGTTGCATTTCATCTATCACCGTAATTTCTTCATCAAACGTCAAATCGCTTACGTGGAGAATATCACCGATTTCCAACGTGCTCACATCAACAACTTTCTCGCTCGGCATCTGCATCGGCAAACAGCGAAGAGTCAATTGGCGGAGCGAAGTCTCAAGGATGCCACCGTTTTGGACTCCGGCAGGCGTACCTTGCAAAACTATAGGTACCGTTGAGGTCACAGGTTCATCCAACGCAATTCTGATAAAATCCACATGTAGCAGCATCTGCTTATCTACTGGATGCCGTTGAATCTCTTTGATAATGACAGTTTCCGAATTTCCCTTGGGAACTTCCATATTAATGATGACGTTTTCACCGTGGGTCCGGAGGAACTGTTTGAAAATCCGTGTGTTAAGCTGAATTGACACGCTGTCTTGTCCACGTCCATATAAGACTGCGGGAAAATCACCTGCTCGGCGCAGTTCACGAGAACTCTGTTTCCCGAAACTGTGTCGTTGCTGGACTTCTAATTTTGCTTGTTGCATGATGTTAGGATTCCGATACCTTCCTTACAAGGACTCGTTTATGAACGTTAGTTCTCGGGCTCATAGAAGCATATTAGGCAAGATTTTTCGAGGGTGGAATTTGGCTGGAATTCTGTAACGCCGTCAATCACGCGTTTTTATACCAACAGTTTTTCGTAGAAGGAGAGATTTTCTTTCGAAAAATCCTGATTAATATACGCCGACACCCCATCCCAGTTTTTGACGTATGCCGGGGTTTCTCGAGGATACCTCCTAAAAACTGAAAAACACCTTCTCTGTTCGCAGGATGCAAACCCGGCTGCAAGTTTAAAGATTAAAAGGGAAAACAGGGCGGGTAGGATTCGAACCTACGCATGCAGGTTCCAAAGACCTGTGCCTTACCGCTTGGCCACCGCCCTTTAATCAAATTTGAAGCAGGTGTATATGAGACTGCTAAGACTGAAACATCAGAACGCTTCCAAACTGCAAACCTATGAACCCTACTTTACACAATAGACACACCAACTGGACTTGTTGCTGTTATTGTGCAGAAATGCACTCTCTTTTTGAAATAGGATTCACGCTGTTGTGCCGCGCCCATATCGCTCATCAGTCCAAACACTGTGCCACCGCTTCCCGACATCAGCGCACCGGAACATCCTACCTGTGCGGACAGTTCGTTTTTTAACGTGGCGATTTCGGGATATTTGGAAAACACCGGCACCTCAAGGCGATTGTATAGACGCGCCCCAATGCGACCGCTTTCACCTTTTTCTAAGTATGTCTTTATAATTATACCCTCTTTTTGCTGCTTTGTCAAGAAAAAATTTGAATTTTTTGTATCGTGATGCAATTTCAGACTTTTGAAGACTTCTGCAGTAGAAATAGTGATACCCGGATTTAACAGCAGAATCGGCGTATTAGCAAGCGCGGGGAGCGGCGTTAAAATATCGCCGACCCCGCTGCCCCACGCCGCACCACCATGCAGACAGAACGGCACATCTGCACCCAATTGTACACCGAGACACATCAAAGCATCTTGCGGCATACCTAAACCGAATAATTCATTCAGACCTTGAAGCACAGCAGCAGCGTTCGCGCTACCACCTGCAAGCCCCGCCGCTACAGGGATGCTTTTGTGAATCTCAATTGCTATCCCACCAATTCCACCGACGGCATCGCTAAGAGACTGCACTGCACGATAGGCAAGATTCCGCGAATTACACGGCACTCCCGGATGGTCGCAGTGAACCGTTATTCCGCTCGAAGCCTGTTTCCGGATGATGACATCGTCGTGCAACCCGATTGAATGAAAAACTGTTTCGAGTTGGTGGTAACCATCGGCGCGCCTCCCTACTACATTTAGATAGAGATTAATTTTAGCATGGGCTCGAAGCCGCAAAGTGTTCATTATTTTATCACACTACGGGGCATCAGTTTCAGCGTATGTCGACAAATGGATAATTTCAACATCGCCTTCCAAGTATCGTGTAGTGTCAAACTTGCTGTCCTTAATGTCAACGTTCAGTTGTACTTTGGCAATTTTCACCTCAACCCGCGTCTGCTCAAGAGGACGTTCAATCTCAACCGTGTGAGGACGGAGGATGCCGCCAATCTCGCGATAGTCGGAAAAAGCAGCACGTTGATGTAGCCTGCCAACGTTGTCTTCTATGCGCCATTCCGTTACGTGCGGTTCCCCGTCATGCACAAAGACAGTTATCGTTTCTACATCGCCCTCTTGAACACCCGGGCGCGTGACGACGAACTTCGCCCCAGAACTCCCAACCGTCAGTTGATCGGTCCGTTTGTCAAGGAATGGGTTCGCGAAAATGGCGCTCAGCACATCTGAAACGCGAAGATCCATGCCGAAAATTTCACGCAAGACACCATCTGATAAATCTCCTACGTATACTTTCTGCTCGTTAATTAATGAGAGGAGGAATTGGTTATTATCTTGGTTGGCTATTGCAACCCCGCGCGGTTCATTGAACGCGCCTAACGCTTGGATATGGAGCAACTCACCACCGCTATCTGATTTTTTATACCACAGCGATTCGCGAAGTTCCTCACGCTGCTCCCCTTCTTCAATCGTGACCGTCATCTTTGTAATTTTTAAAGAGCCTGTCAGATTGTATCTCGCTTGCAAGGTGTTGAGAATGGGCGTTAATTGCTCAATAGGTACGGACGACAATTGGACATTAGCCGTGGTACCCCCACAGCCGATGAACACAACCATTGTCTGAATCAGGAACAGCAGACGCAAAGGCAACTTCATGAAGCAGTGAGCCATAAAAACCATTCTGCTACAAAACCTCGCCCATCGATTTCTCTACGATATTAACGGCTTCTTCTACATGCCCGGTGTTGATATTGAGAGGCGGTAAAAACCGAAGAACGTAATCATTCGTGCATATTGTCACCAAACCGTTTTCAATACACTTTGCAGCAAGCGGTTTGGCATCAACCTCCATGACGAGCCCGCGCAGCAAACCTTTCCCGCGAACCTCTTTGACTGGATACTTGCCCTTGAGTTCCATCAAACCACCTGCAAGATAGTTCCCCATTTTAACAGCATTCACCGCAAGATTCTCTTTTAAAATAGTTTCGACTGTGGCCGCTGCAGCCGCCGTCACCAACGGATTACCCCCAAAGGTAGCAGCGTGCGTGCCAGGCACAAAACTCTCGGCAATTTTTCTCTTCGCTAACATCGCACCAATTGGCACGCCACTCCCGAGCGCCTTTGCCATGGTGATTACGTCCGGAATAACCCCATAACTCTCGTATCCAAAGAAGGTACCGAGGCGCCCCATCGCGGTTTGAACCTCGTCGAAAATTAGCAATAGATTATTCCGATCGCATAGTTCACGCAAACCCTGCAGATACCCGTCACTCGGAACGTTGACACCGCCTTCTGACTGAATCGGTTCAACTAAGATGGCGCACGTCTTTTCACTGAGCACGGCTTCGGTTGCCGCCAGCTCGTCAAAGGGCACATACTTAAAGCCCTCAAGCATCGGCTCAAACCCTACGTGGTACTTCGTCTGTGCTGTCGCTGTAATTGTCGCCATCGTTCGCCCATGGAACGAATTCTCCATCGTGATAATTTCATAAGCCGACGTTCTACCGCTGTCTTTAGCATACTTACGCGCTAATTTTATCGCCGCTTCATTCGCCTCCGCACCACTATTGCAGAAAAAGCACTGGTCCATATCCGAGTTATCAATGAGCATTTTCGCGAGTTCTGCCTGCTGTTGAATGTAGTAGAGATTGGACGTGTGCAATAGTTTGCCTGACTGTTCGCGGATAGCAGCAACAACGTTAGGATGGCAATGCCCTAAGCCGTTGACAGCGAGCCCACCTAAGAAATCAAGGTACTTCTTGCCATCCGCATCCCAGAGATAGGGGCCCTCGCCTTTGACGAAGGCAAGATTTCTTTCCCCATACGTGTTGATGATGTACTCCGTCGCCATCGCTTTAATCTCGGCTGTTGTCATAAATTTTTCCTCCATCTATGCTATGAATCAATATACGTAATTACCAATTGGTATAGGCACCATCATCGCGTCTATAGCCTGTCGGGGCACCGTAATCCTGTGTTGATACATTTGCGAATGCTTCTTCGTTGAATTCAATACCGAGCCCTGGGGCTTCGGGAGGCAAGAGATGTCCAGATTCAAACGGAACCTGCACCGGGAATATATCCGTCAGATCAGACATCGGGGCACGCGGTAATTCTTGGACACCGACCAGGGAAGATGACAAACACAGATGCAGACACGCAGCAGCAGAAACCGGACCCAAAGGGTTGTGGGGCGCGAGATGGATGTAGTGCGTTTCACACCAACCAGCGATTTTCTTCGCTTCTGTCAATCCACCAACTATACATACATCAACGCGACAGTAATCCATCAGTTCTTCTTCAATCACTGGACGGAAGGTCCATTTGCTATCAAATTGCTCACCCACAGCCAGCGGGACTCTCGTCTGCTGCCGAAGACGCCTGAGACTGCCTGCATTCTCACTACGGAGCGGATCTTCAATGAAAAACGGATGGTACGCTTCAACTTTGTTGCAGAATTCAAGGCTGTCTGCAGGATCTAGCCGGGTATGTACGTCAACCAGAATTTCAACATCATCGCCTAACGCAGCACGAACTGCCTGAACCTCCTCAATGCCGAACTGCACCGCACGTCTGGGTTCAAACGTACCGCTACCAGTCCGATCTGCCAAGCCCCACCGGACGAATTTCCAACCGGCTTCCTGGGTGCGACGGCAATTTTCAACCAGTGCATCAAGCGAGCTGCCGCCGTTGTGCGGATAACAGACCACTTTATCACGTGTCCGCCCGCCTAAGAGCTCATAAACAGGAACATTGAGGGCCTTCCCTTTGATGTCCCATAAGGCAATATCAACGGGACTCACAGCAGCCGATTGGACGACACCCCCCGGAAAAAAGCCGCCACGGAACATCACTTGCCACAAGTGCTCAATCCGAAACGGATCTGCGCCGATTAGAAACGGTTCAAACGAACGAACAACCTCTGCCAGCACGACGGAACGCCGTCTTAATCCACCTTCACCCATGCCGTATATACCAGCATCCGTTTCTATCTTAACAAAAAAATGGCCCGATGCTGACACAAACGATTTTATTTTTGTGATTTTCATAAAAATTTCCTTTCAAAACCCTTCCCAGATTTTCCAGAATGATTGTCATTCTCTCAAGAATCAAAACACACCCGTTAATAAGATGCTATAAGCGCTGCATACGTATTAACCTCATCGCCTTCAAAGTGCGTCTACACCGCAGCCAGCCTCGGAACGTTGTCCTGACAGTAAACAGGGCGGAAGAGCGTCTGCCGTTTGAACGGCATTTCCGATACGTGATCCGGATGCGGTTCCCAGTTGTGCCACTTGTTTCCAACGGTATTGTAGCAGTGAAAGATTGCAACACGGTCGACTTCATTATCTGTCCACCGGGCACCGGTGTGTGTAATCGCCTCTGTGAAAATCAGCACCGAACCCGGCGGGCACGTATAATCTTCCCACAGCGGGGATTCCCGAGATGCAGTGGATTTGGGTGCCGGGAACGCCCCTTTATGGCTCCCTGTGAGGAACATAGTGCCCCCACCGCCTTTCTTCACCGGATTGAGCTCCCAGACAACACGCGTTAAACCGCTGTGTGCCTGGTCGTGATGCAGATGGTACGTATGCGAATTACCCGGAAAATTAAGCATACCCCGACCACCATGAGGACGGAAATTATCGTGCCCGTTTTCGCGAATCGTTAGGAAGGTACCTTCCAGCCGGAAACCGTAGCAGTTTTCATTGGTGTATCCAGATGCCAAAAACTCATTCATAAAACCGAGAACCACTGGATGATCTGTGAGCGCTTCCAAGGGACCGCCGATGGAGGAACGGTGATATTCCGGAATCATCTCCGGTTCACGTTTGAGTTGATAACAGAATTCGCGCATCTCTTCGGTCTCTGTTTCACTCAGAACTCCGGGGATCAGGAGCCATCCACGGGTATCAAACAGATAGCGCTGCTCCTCCGACAGCGGAATCAATGGTAGATTTTCAGCATTCGTCTTTGGATGTGGCATAAATCTCTCCATTATTCGATTTTTCAATTAAAATACACCTACCGGTTGCCGTATAAACGTTCCATTTCTTGTGATAACCAGCTTCCGTAATCACGAGGCATCTCTTTAGTGGGACCCAATCCAGCTTCAGAGCGCCACCGGAGTAGAGGATGCTCCCGATTTTTCTGTGGCAATTCAACTCGGGTTCCATAAACTGCAGATTCAAATACCGCCATGAGAATCTCAATCACGTGCCGGCCTTCTTCGCCGCTGCACTCATGTGCACGGTTTTCATCCAAGGCATTGACATACTCGTCAACGATGCAGTAATCGTCAGCGTCGGCACCGCTGCTTTCGTCAAAATGTTCCGGATAGATAGGCACGAGCTTCTCCCATCTATCATGTATGCCATCCGGCACAAAATGAGGCGTTGGCAACCACCATGCGCCTTTCAGCTCTGACCAGAATAGCCTGCCCTCAGTGCCGTACAGCTCCATCACGTACGCATCAGTATCTACCTTCGGAAAGCGATGCTGAATCAAACTACCGGTGACGTTGCCGTCAAACTGAAGAGTCGATGTCGTATATTCACCTGCAACCGTGCCCATGCCAGCCGGCGATGGAAGTACATCTTCAGGGGTAATAGCACGACCGCCGGTTGTTCCCTGCGTCACAACGCTACGACAATGTCCCCCAAAACGGAGCATATTGTTGATAACATGGGTACCGATGTTCATCAATCCGTAACCTGCATAGTACCCCTTGCCGCTGGCATAAATGTATCGGAGTTCTCCGATTTTTCCTTCGCTTAAGACCTGTGCCACTGCCTGTATCGTCGGGCTTACTCGCCGTTGGTGATGCACAACGACGCGCGCGTTTTTCTCCTGCGCCTTCGCGATAACGGCATCCGCTTGAATCAGATCCGTACACAGCGGTTTTTCAATCTCGATGTTTACGCCGTGCTCTAACACGCGCATAGCAAGTGGATAGTGTGTGTCCGTTGCTGTTGGAATAGCGACAATATCGGGTGAGGTCTGCCGAATCATCTCATCCAGATCTGTGAAATGTGCGGAGACGTTCACGCGCTCACCCAGTGCATCCAGTCGCTCTTTGACAAGGTCACATAGCGCGACGAGCTGTGTGCGAGGGTGCGCGTGATACGCCTTAGCAGCCGAGGTTCCACGGCTTCGGCAGCCCAATATGGCAACACGATAGGTTTTCATAGAGTTATCCAAATTTTAAGTGTTGTTTGATGTTATCTTATCATATTTCGGATAGAGAATCAACTTTTTTGTGAAATTATTCAATAGAACGAACGCCACCTAAAAAAAATCCGTGTTTTTTCTTGACAGAATTTGACAAAAACGTTATAATACCTAAAATTGTTAAAGATGGAGCACTGCTTGAAGCATGCCAAAACGGAAAAGAAAAAGTAAAAATACACAACCTGTCGATGCAGCCTTAGCAGATGAACCGTGTCTACCTGAAACAGTTCCGCTGCAAATGCGTTACTACGGAGACGTAGTTCTCCGCCAGCGTGCCGCCACGGTCGAGCAGATATCAGAAGCAGAACTTCAACTGGCGGATGAGATGTTTCAGACGCTATATGCCATTGGGAATGGCATCGGACTCGCTGCCACACAGGTCGGCATTTTGAAACGTTTGATTGTTATAGTTCTCGGTGAACAGGACGAGGAGAGTCACGAACCGGTCGCACTGTTTAACCCGGAAATTCTCAGCGTGACTGGCGAAGCAGTTGCAGAAGAAGGCTGCTTGAGCATCCCAGGTGTTACCGCCGATGTAAAACGCCCAGAGCAAATTGTCGTTGAAGCAGTCAATTTAAAGAATAAACAGGTGCGAATTGAAGCAGACGGCCTGCTCGCACGCGTCCTGCAACACGAAATAGACCATTTGAACGGCGTGCTGTTTATTGACCGGATAAGCGGAGTCAAACGGCAGATGCTCAATCCTGCATTGCAGCTACTACAACAGGCTGACCGGCCATCGGCTTAAGCACCCGCCGACGTTAATAAAAAATACGAGGCTTGAACCAGATGCAAAAAACCGAGTTCGTTCCGATAGAAGCAAAATCCCTAAACGCCAAACTGAACGCTTTAGATGCCTGTTTGCGTCAGTACCAACGGGTTATCGTGGCGTTCTCTGGCGGTGTCGATAGCACGTTTCTCGCTGCGGCAGCACAACGCGCTTTAGGCGAAAATGCACTCGCTGTCACAGCGATTTCCGATTCGTATCCGATCCGGGAAATGCGTGCAGCACAAGATATTGCCACACAACTCGCCATACGGTTTGAGACAGTACACACCCAAGAATTAGAATTGGAGGGATACGCCAGCAATCCTACAAACCGATGTTATTTCTGCAAAACTGAACTGTTTGATAAACTCCGGCCCATCGCGGAAAAATACGATGTCGGCACCATCATTTACGGCGCAATTCCAGATGACATCGGAGACCATCGCCCCGGCATGGATGCAGCGAAACGGATGGGCATACATGCCCCATTGATTGATGTCAACCTCACGAAAGCAGAAATTCGTGAAATTTCAAAAATCTGGGAACTCCCGACATGGGACAAACCCGCTTTCGCTTGCTTGTCTTCTCGTTTTCCATACGGAATGCGAATTACACGCGAATTGCTCCGGCAGGTCGATGCAGCAGAGCAGTTGCTCTACGAGCTCGGCATACGCCAATTCCGCGTGCGCCACCATGGCGAACTCGCACGAATTGAACTTGAAGCCGAGGAGATTCCGCATCTGCTTTCTAAAGACGTACGCCGCAAAATTACCACTGACTTTAATAAACTAGGGTATGCCTATGTCACACTTGACTTACAAGGATACCGGTCCGGCAGCCTGAACGAAGGAGTTACCAAAATTATCACTGGAAAATAGAAAGATGTAGGATAGAAAAGGTGTCATAGCCGCACGCGCCGCCTATCCTGGTCACATCATGTCTTTTGTCGAAACCGTTAAGCTTCTTGTACTCATGATCCAAAACGGCGATAACGGTACCGCCGAATCTCCAACCCAGTGCCTTTTTACGGATTATCTACCAGTGCCGAACTATTACCTAAAAAAGAACCCTTATCAGAATACGAAAAACTTGCCTTCGCTGAGAAAATTAAAACAAAAAAAAAGAATATACAAACAAAAATTTTGCTGTTCATCGGAAAAAATAGTTTTATCGGCTGGACGATTGTATTGACTTTGCTCACAGTCCTCTTTTTTGTTCTTGCACTGGCAATGCGATTTCGTGCCCACTAACGATATTCAATCAAAGTAGATATGGCTAATCAACTTACCGGGATCGAGACTTTCAACTGGAAAAAATGGGATGCCTGCACACACTGTGGGCTCTGCTTGCCCACCTGCCCTACCTATAGAGAATTGGGGTTGGAAACCGATTCGCCGCGCGGCAGGTTATATCTTATGGGCAGCGCGTTTAAAAAGCAAGGCGCGACACCCCTTAATGAGGAGTGGGGTGAGTACATATACAGATGCTTGGACTGTCGGGCGTGCGAAACAGCATGCCCCTCCGGCGTTCACTTCGGTGAGCTCCTTGAGGAGGCGCGCAGCATCTATGAAATGAACACACACCGGTCAACCGCTTACCGCTTCTGGACCAACCTCGTCTTTAAGCACATTCTGCCACACAAAGACCGGTTGGACCTGCTCTTTGAGTTCATGTGGCTCTACCAGCGACTTGGGATTCGTTGGCTCGTTCAAAAAACTGGGATTTTGAAACTGCTCGGGCGGCTCGCTGCCATGGAATCCATTCTGCCGAAAATCTCTTCACCTCTCCTAAAGTATACGATACGTGAAATCACACCAGCAGATGGCGAAATGCGGTATCGCGTCGGGTTCATTCCCGGATGCATCATGAACCAAACGTTCACTGAGACAAACCTCGCAACTATGCGCGTCTTAGCACGGAACGGGTGCGAAGTTATAACACCGCGCACGCAGACATGTTGTGGAGCATTGCACCTTCATAACGGTATTCGAGATGTTGCAACAAGCCTCGCAAAACAGAACATTGACGCATTTGACACCCACAATTTAGATGCAATCATTATCAATGCGGCGGGCTGTGGCACGACGCTGAAAGAGTACGCCGTCCTCTTGGAACACGACCCCGATTATGCTGAAAAGGCGCGACTATTCAGTAACAAAATGCGCGACATCAGCGAATTCTTAGCCGAGATTGAGATGGTAAAACCCCCAGACGGCGCTTTCAACGGCGGGCTACGCGTCACCTATGATGAACCATGCCACCTGCTACACGGGCAAGGTGTCGCATTGCAACCACGTAAAGTACTCCAAGCCATACCAGGGCTTGAGCTCGTCCCTTTAACAGAATCAGATTGGTGCTGTGGCAGTGCAGGTATCTACAATATCACGCAGCCGGAACTCTCACAAGAAATTCTGGTTCGGAAAATGCAGCATATCGCCGAAACCGAGGCGGATATTGTCGCAACAGGGAACCCAGGATGCCTATTGCAAATTCAACACGGCATCCGAAACCATGGATTACAGATGAAGGCTATGCACCCTATCGACTTGCTGGATTGTGCATATCGCGGGATTCACCCTGCAGAAAACAGAGACTAAAAAACATGAACATGACATTTCTAAATTTCTATGGTAAAATAAGCTAATGGTTTTATCAGATAGAGATATACTCCAGCACATAGAGTCGGGAAAAATTAAAATTACGCCAGCACCGCATCTCCAAACCCAGTTAGGCAGTTGCTCTATTGACTTTAGGTTGGGCAACACCTTTCGTGTATTTGAACATAGCAAGTATCCCTATATAGATCTGCGCACCCACATCGATGTCGACGACTTGATGCGATGTGTCGAGGTCGCCAACGGCGACGCATTCACCATGCAGCCCGGTGAATTTGTCCTCGCATCCACACAAGAGAAACTCGAACTTGCATCCGATGTGATGGCACGGCTGGAGGGGCGCAGCAGCTTAGGCAGATTAGGCATCATTGTTCACAGTACAGCCGGACTCTTTGATCCCGGCTGGATCGGCACCGCAACTTTGGAACTCGGAAACTTGGGTAGGATGCCTGTCAAGTTGTACCCCGGCATGCGGATTTGCGCGTTCACTTTCGAGCAGCTCTCCTCGCCAGCCAACGTGCCGTACCGTTTCAAACCCGCAAATAAATATGCCGGGCAGAACGGACCCGAAATCAGCCGGGTCGCCAAGGATTTTGAATTTTCATAGCGTCGCGAACTACGCGCGCAGAACGCCCTTCTTTACGCATGTATGCTGAAAGATTGGGCAATTTTATGCTTAATAATTTGGCAATCCCCAGTTTTCGAGAAACCCCGAATTGACACGCTATCAAGTAACCGTGTCAATTCCCCTCAAAACTGAATTGGCATATATTTTGCATAACAATACGTATAAAGGTTCGTCAAAGTTCATGAGTTGCACATTCAGCGACGAACCCATGACGTGTTGTCAATTAAGACGCGGTCTATACGTATCTATAAGACGTATAGGAAATCGAAACACAGAAAAAGTGTTCCTAACAAAAACCGCCGATAGAATATAATTAGGAGGCTTAGTGCGAATGACACCCAGTGACGTAGTTGCACTTGCAAAAGAAAACGATATAAAGATAGTCGACTTGAAATTCATGGACTTACCGGGAATGTGGCAGCACTTCTCAATTATGGTCGATGAGCTCGACGAGTCTCTCTTTGAAGACGGTATCGGGTTTGACGGCTCAAGTATCCGCGGCTTCCAGGCTATTAACGAGAGCGACATGCTCCTCTTTCCGGACCCTGCCACAGCACTCGTCGATCCCGTCTGTCAGGTCCCAACTCTGAGCATCACGTGTAACATTAAAGATCCGATTACTTTGGAGAATTACACACGTGATGTCCGACACATTGCTCAGAAGGCTGAAGCCTACCTCCAATCAACCGGCATCGCTGATGTCAGTTACTGGGGGCCCGAAGCAGAATTCTACCTTTTGAACGATATACGTTACGGCCAGAACCAACATTCCGGATTCTACTTTGTGGATTCTGTTGAAGGCAGTTGGAATTCCGGACGCGCCGAGAACCCTAACCTTGGTTACAAGCCACGCTATAAGGAGGGCTACTTCCCTGTACCTCCATCCGATACACTTCAAGACATCAGGTCTGAGATCTGCTTGAAACTCATCGAATCCGGTGTCCCTGTAGAAGTACATCACCATGAAGTCGGCACCGCAGGACAGGGAGAGATTGATATCCGGTTTGACACTCTCACCAGCGTCGGTGATAAAATTGCGTTGTATAAGTACATCATCAAAAATGTCGCACGTGCACACAATCTGGTCGCAACCTTCATGCCAAAGCCTCTCTTCCAAGACAACGGCTCCGGAATGCACGTTCACCAGAGCCTCTGGAAGAACGGGAAGAACGTCTTCTACGATGCCCAAGGTTATTCGCTCTTGAGCGATGATGCGCTCTATTACATCGGCGGCTTGCTGAAGCATGCACGTTCACTCTGTGCAATTATCGCCCCCACCACCAACTCCTACAAACGTCTGGTGCCGGGGTACGAAGCACCGGTCAACATCGCCTACTCTCAACGTAACCGCAGTGCATGCGTCCGAATACCTGTCTACTCAAAGAGTGAAAATGCAAAACGCGTCGAATTCCGGACGCCTGACCCCTCTTGTAACCCTTATCTCGCTTTCAGCGCGCTCCTCATGGCAGGGCTTGACGGTATTCAGAACCGCATCCACCCAGGAGACCCCCTGGACAAAGACCTTTACGATCTCGAACCAGAAGAACTCGCAGATATTGAGTCCACACCTGTCTCGCTTGGCGACTCCCTTGACGCATTGGAGGACGACCACGAATATCTCTTGAAGGGCGATGTGTTTACACAAGACGTACTGGATGTCTGGATCGATTACAAACGGGAAAATGAGGTCGACGCAATTAATATGCGGCCGCACCCTTACGAGTTCTTCCTCTATCATGATATCTAAGTTGTGCCAACCCGGGCGAATTCGCGGCAATTCGCCCAGCACACCGCGAAAAATCGCGACTATCAATAAGGAGAGAATCCTATGAAAAAATTAGAATGTATTATCCGCCCTTTCAAACTCGAGGAAGTTAAAGAAGCTCTCAGCAGTGTCGGAGTCCGCGGCATGACCGTCAGCGAAGTTCGCGGATTCGGGCGCAGCCGAGGACACACCGAGTTATACCGTGGCAGCGAATACACCATCGAATTTGTACCGAAATTGAAACTCGAAATCGTTGTCGCTGAAGAAAATGTCGATAAAGTCGTTGAGGCTGTACAGCAGGCCGCCGCAACCGGCAAAATCGGCGACGGGAAAATTTTCGTCTTACCCATTGATGAAACTATCCGCATCCGAACCGGTGAACGCGGCCCCGCAGCTGTCTAAAACGGGCCGGTTTACCTTCACGCTCTTTTTTAGTTTCCATGCTTGCAGCACCTCCATGTCCCCACGTGGGGGCATGGAGTTCAACACCTCCGTCTCACTTCTCATTCAACAGCCATAACTCTCGTATCATACTGTCTGTAATCAATCAGAATCTTGTAGGTTTGAGATACTTGCCTTGTCTTTTTCTAATCGCGCCCGCCCACCCGAATCCTCTCTCCTTTCAGGAGAGATATGATTACGGAGTTGAGGTTAAAAGGTAGAGACATCGTATCCTAAAGGGTACGAGACTCTACCTATCCCTCAACCTTTTCCCTGCCACCACAGGCGAGACAAATAGCAAACTCACACAACCATACGCACAACTCAAATCACAAGACGATTCTCAGGAGCCTTACCTAACTGAACTTCACAACACGCCAAGCTGCCTATATTTTTTAGCCAGACGCAGTGCAGAAGGTAGATTGCATGTGTCACAAAAAAACACGTGCAAATTATCTCCACTTATGTTACAATATACGTACACCCTCCAGACAAAATAGGCGACATATACGCTTGCGCTACGACAGAAAAAATGGAATACGCAGAAGAATACCGGACGATGTGCCGACACCCCGAAATCCAGGCACTCCGACCTAAAAAAAACGAAGCCTTATGGGTGCCAACGCAAGAACAACTCCAGACACTCTTGCAGCAGAAACTCCCGTACCCAGACTCCGCCATTTTTCGCAAAACCGCAGACGGCTGGGAATACCAGACACGCCTTCGCGAATGGGCAGACGATTACGGCACCTATATTGACACGCAACGCTCCTTTAGCGCTGAATCACCTCAACTCGTCCTCTTACAAGCTTTAAGCGCAGCACTCGGCATAACAGAAATATGGATGGTATGAAAGGAAATACAAACGCATGAACTTTGGAACACTACTCTCTACAATTCGAGATTACCAACACGCAGGTACAACGAATCTGGAAATGCTAACACGCCTTCTTAATAGCACGTTCGGGGACTGGCTTGCATCACACGGCATCAGTTACCTTGCGATGCTAAACGACGACAAATTCTGTCTTAACGTGACAGGTGAACTAAAAAACGAGACGCACCCGCAAATAAACGGAATAGCGTTCTACAACCGCTTTTTTACCGTTTACATCAACGAAGCCGCCCAAAATCCGACTGCAATCTCCAACGCACTCTACCTCTACAATTCCGATGGCGACGGCGCTTACGTATGGTTCATACCCGACGGATACATGGCAGCACTCACGCCAACTGAACAAGAGTGGGAACAGCACGGCGGGGGCTATTTTTCACACGAATCCATCTGTATCTCTAACACAGCGGATAGGAATACCCGCTGTCGTCTTGACGTGCTTTATGAAGATATCCACACGGAAAATGTCTCTTCTGAATTCGACGTGCACGCCCACCGCTCTGTGCATTACCGACTCGATAAACTGAAAAACGCTGCCGGCGAACCGCTCATCGCGAAAGACGCGCCCGTCAGCTACAAAATCACCAGCCGGGATACCCGCATCGTCGTCCAAGGCTCGCGAATCTTGACCAGTGGGGAGAACAGCAGCTTTGCTAGCTTCGGCACCGTCATGGCGTGGACACCACAATAACCGATGGAGACGATGGAGAATTGGTGCACTTTATCACCTCAACTCACACAACAAATTAGAGATGCCGCCGATTCCAAAACGCGTAAATTAATGCCGTAATCGGAATGGCTAATACCAAGCCAAGCGTACCAGCGAGCAGACGCACAATCTCTGCAGACACCACACCGATGCTCAATAACTGCGCCGGCGGTGCCTTAAAAAAGTCCAGATTCGGCGCAGCGATGGTGATTACCAACAGCAACTCCACCCCTAAATACGCAAACACTAACGTATTCACCATCGTGCCCAGAATATCCGTACCAACGTTCAATCCAGAAGCGATGAGCCGCCACGTCGGCATGTTCGGATTCGCACGACGAATCTCCTCCATGCTTGAGGCGACTTCAATCGCCCCGTCAACAGCAACACCCAACACACCCATCAACATACCTGCTAACAGAATCTGCACGAAATCAAAAGGCGGTGTTCGCGTGGCTTCTACAATATCCGCTGAAATCGCATTCTCTAAACCTGAAAAATGGAGATGGCGCTGCGCAAATAACACTATTAAACCCGAAACGAGAATGCCACCCATGGTACCCAGCACCGCTGAAAACGTCTTCCGGCTCGGACCGATAACAAATACTAACGACACAAACGCAACCGCACCGGAGGTTAACGTTACAATAAAAACAGCGTTCGCGCCTTGCAATATCATCGGCAGCATAAAGAAATAGATCACCGCCCCTGAAATTAGCATCGCGCACGCAGTACGAATCCCCTCTATCCTACCCACAACGATGATTAGCAATAACATACCCCCAACGAGCCACACCAGGAATCCATCGCGTCCATATTCTTGAACGATATTCACAAGCCCCATCCGTTCTGCATCCCCGCCGACACGGCATAGCACTATATCCCCCGGCTCCGCCGGTATGCTCAATAACGGCATATTGTGGTTAACAATATTTCGTAATACGATGCGCCGCCCTTTATACAGTCCGCTCAGCAACTCAACCTCAAGGATGTGATGCTCTGTCTTCGTGTCATAAACATTAAGTGCCGGGACGGAAGAGGTGCTGCCCGATGCCGGAAACTGTTCGCGAATGCTGTACGTCTGCTCGTATGTTTTATCTGAAATCAGCCAACGGCTATCTTTCCACGGTTTAATCGAAACAGAAACATCATCTGAAATAAGAATGTTCTGCCGAGTAAAGACTTCACGCAAACCCACCGAAAACATCTTATTGTCCAAATCCACGCTATAATCCGCATCAACCGAAAAAAGAAACTCCCCACTCGACTCAAGCAGCCGGATAACCTTCCCCTTCGCATACTCCGAACGGGTGAGGAGTTGTCCCTCTGCATCATGATTTTCACTAATTGTCGCAGAATTTCGCTGCACGCCATAGTAAACCGTAACCGTTCCAATTAGCACAAGTACCATCGTAATCGGCACCGCTATGCGCGACGCACTCCGCGGATTATCCGCACGGAACAATTCTTCTAACTCTGCCTCCGAAGGCAAATCGTCGTGGATATCCGATTGCTCTACCTTCGCGTACCGCGTCAAGAACCCGGCTATCCCTGCCGCAATCGGCACCGTCAACACCAATCCAATCGTTCCAACAACTGCTTGCACTATCGCAATCGATGTCGCCTCATCGTTCACCAGCCGCAGGAACGGGTAAAGCACCCCTGCCTCCGGAAAATCAATGCGCGGCAGCAACATGGTGATTAGGTGTGCACCCAGATACGCGAAAATCAACGTATCCGCCATCGTACCCATAATGTCGCGCCCCACATTCAAACCTGCACGAATCGACTGCCGCACCGTGATGTTCGGGTTCACCTGTTTCACCTCGTGGACACTTGACGAAATCGACATGCTCACATCCATCATCGCGCCTACAGCGCCCAAAATGATGCCCGCTGACAGGATACCCGCAAAATCCCAACCGTGCGACACAGGTGTCCGCCACAACGCAATCCCCAACTCTAAAAAGCCGAACTCTTGTGCCAAACCCGTCAGCACCAGCACATGTTGACTCAACACCGACAGTACCCCTACTGCTGCCAAGCCACCAAGCGTCCCCAGTACTCCTGAAACTACCTTGAAACTGAAACCCGTGATTAGCACGAACGTCGTCAACGTTAAGACTACAGCAATCAATAGCGCAACCGCAATCGGATTGTAACCACTCAACGTCAGCGGAACCAGCAGATAAATCACTGCCAATGCTGTGAAAAACAACATCAGAATTGCCCGTACACCTTTCGTGCCTGCAACTAAAATCATTAAAATGCATAAACCCGCGGCAAGATAGAGCAGAAACGGTGTCCGGAAATACTCGCGCATCCGAACACTCTCAAGCTGCGGATGCACCGGATCGCGGAGCGGAATATCCAGAAACAAGACATCGCCACGGTGTAATACCCTATCCCCGAAAGCACGGCCCGTCCAGATATTATTCACTACAACCGTTTCGCCACGGAACTGTCCTGAAAGCACACGGAATGTTAAAACCTGGTCCGCCTCATCGCTCGTATCTATGGATATAACACGCCCTAAACAGACCAGCACCTCTAACGCCCCATCGTGCGTAATCTCAGCAAAACGATACAGCTTAACATGCAGCACTGCAACGCTCACGAGAATCAGTAAGATACTTACCAGTTTAATGTTTCTTTCCCTCATGTCTTCTCTTTGTCCTTTCACGTTTTTTTGTATATTTCAGCCCGATAACGCCTGATGTATTGTCAATGACTGTGAAAATCTCGTTTTTTTGTATATTTCAGCCCGATAACGCCTGATGTATTGTCAATGACTGTGAAAATCTCGTTTTTTTGTATATTTCAGCTCGATAATGCATTATGTATTGTCAATGACTGTGAAAATCTCGTCGGAGCCTCTTGATGTATTGACTCTAAATATAACCCTCCTTCTCCAACTCAGACAATACAAGCTCCTCAATCTCACGCGGATGCCCACCTTGCTCTCTAAAGGTACCTCCGGAGACGCTCTGCAACGCGCCGGGGGATGCCCTTTACAGCGAGAAGCTCATCCAGACTCGCCTCACGAATTGCTTCAACTGAACCGAAATGGTAGAGCAACGCCTGTTTACGCTTCGGCCCCACGTTCGGAATTGCATCCAAAACCGATTCGCTGAGCGCATTCTGCCGGAGCTGCCGATGATACGTCACTGCGAACCGATGCGCTTCATCGCGTAAACGCTGGATAAGGTGCAACGTAGGGTTATCCTCACGTAGCACTATCGGTTCGCGTTTACCCGGAACAAAAATCTCTTCAATCCGTTTCGCTAGTGCAATCATAGGAATTTTGGATATCACATCTGCCTTTGTCTGTTCTTGCTTGCCGGCACGATTGACAACCTGTTCAAGTGCGCCTTGTGCTGCCCCCAACTGCCCTTTTCCACCGTCTATCAGAATTAAGTCTGGCAATCGGCTAAATTTCTCATCTCCGAGCACTGCCCGGCGAAATCGCCGCGTCACCACCTCGCTCATCATTGCAAAATCGTTCTGTCCGACAACCGACCGGATCTTAAACCGACGATACTCCGAAGAAACAGGTTCACCATCCTCCAGCACGACCAGGGAACCGACGGCAAAACTATCCCCTAAATTCGAAATGTCAAACGCCTCAATCCGTCTCAGCGGATGAGGCAGACGCAACAACTCCTGTAACTCAACCAGTGCCGGATGAACCCCACGGCTATAGACAACGTGCTGCTCACGCTCCGTCAGCAGGAGGTCCGCGTTCTTCATCGCCAGCGTCACTAAACGTCTAAGTCGCCCGGCTTTAGCAACATGCAACGTTACACGGCTACCTCGCTTTGCTGTCAACCACCTCTCAAGTAACTCTACCGACTCAAGAATCGGTGTCGGCAATACAATCGTCTTCGGAACGAAAACCGCATTCTGGTAATACTGCGAGATAAACGCCTTTAAGGCATCAGCTGCAAAATCCGGATTCGCATCGTTCAGATAATAATGCTCACGTTCTAAGAACTTGCCGTCTCGAACCCGTAATACCTGCACACACGCCACATCATTCTTCACTGCAACCCCGATAACATCTTCATCCACCGCCGTGACGCTATCCAAACTGTGTGCTTTAAACGCATCCTGAATCTCCTTGAGCATATCCCGATATTTTGCCGCTGCCTCAAAATCAAGTCCTGACGCGGCCGCCGCCATCTGCTCCCTCAACTCTGCAACAACCGCATCTGTCTGACCGTCTAACACTTTACACAATTTTTGGACGATTCCACCGTAATCTTCAACATCTATCTTATCCGCACAAGGCCCCGGACACCGACCGATATGATAATCCAAACACATCCGGTGCCGGTTCCCTGACTTTTCAAGCGAGAGATGGCAAGTACGGATAGGAAATAACTTCGTCAACTGTTTCAAGATCTGCCGCGTCGAACGGACTCGAACGTACGGCCCAAAATACCGGCTCCCGTCACTCTCCGCTTTACGGGTAATCTGAATCCGCGGAAACGGTTCGTTCACCGTTACACGCAAATACGGGTAACGCTTGTCATCTTTCAGCTTTACATTGTAGCGCGGCTGATGCGCCTTAATTAGGTTATTCTCCAGAATCAGTGCCTCCATTTCCGTCTCCGTCACGATGTAGTCCACTGCTGTCACATAACGCATCAACTGTGCTGTCATCGGAGACATCTCCGCTGACTCTTGAACGTTCACCTTACGCGCCCCTTTGGAATTCCTTTGAACATTACGCCAATACGAACGTACACGTTCCCGCAAACGTGAGCTCTTACCGACATAAATAATTGCACCATCTGAGGCTTTCATCAGGTAAACCCCCGGTGCATTCGGCAGAGATTGCCACGGTTCTGGGCGGTTCTTTAAAGATTGTTCATGCCCCATCGCTCAACTCCCCTTCTCATATACTGCCCGATAAATCTCTCTACCCTCTGCAACGTACTTCATCTCAAAATTCGTCGGAATGTGTTCATCGTCACACAAATTCTGTTCAACACGTCGAAGCGGCGTGAACCCCCGAACTCGCTCTTGAATCTCCAAAAAATACTCTGCATAGTCTGTCACCACATACAGTCGACCGCCGTCTGCCGTTAACGTGCAGGTTACGCCTGACAGAAACTCCGGATTCCGAAAAATACGGCGTTTACGCTGCCGTTTCTTCGGCCACGGATCGGGGAAATAGATATGATACGCCTGAACAGATTCTGCAGCAACATAACGATTCAAAAAGTAATTTGCATCCGTCCAGACCAGCCTGACGTTATCGAACATCCCATTTTGCTTCTCTACAGCAAAATGCCGCATGTACTTCTCAAACCGTTCACGTGTAATCTCGACGTACTTTTGCGCCCGCTCCACCCCAACGTAGTTAATATCCGGTCGTCGTTTTGAAGCCTCAAGCAAAAACCGTCCCTTTCCGCTCCCGACCTCGATTTCCACCGGATTCGCATTCCCAAAAATCGCCGCCCAGTCAATCGGCGTACTCACCTCGCTGAGACTCACAGCCGTCTCTCCAACAATATCTATCAACTGCGAGTGTCGCGTTGTCGATTCATAATAGATGGCATTATAGCGAGGTTCTTCATTCATATTTTTATATATCTCCGTACCATCACCGTTTATTTATTCTTTTGATGGTTCGTGTGTAAATCTCGTCGGAGGTTAACTAGGTAATGTCTTTAAAATCTAAACATAAACGGCTCAGATGAGATTTTCACAGGTTTTAACATTGCAGCAGCCTTTATTGGGCTGAAATATACGAAAAATCTTCCTCCTATACTATGTACCCTCAGCATCCAATGCTGCTAATATTTTCTCACGCACCGATTGCGTATCCGGAACTGGCTTAACATAGAACCGGTCCACCGCCTGCCCATCTAAGGCTGAACACTTACACATCTCAACATTCAAACCCAGCTTCGCGAGGATGCCACTGAAATAGTACAGAAACCCGACCTTTTCCTCACCTCTCACAACAATCTCCGTATAGTTTCGCGTCGATTCAACCCGTACATCGTCAAAATGCCAGCTCCCACTCGTGCTAACGTAGTGCTTTTCAAAAATTTCATCCAATGTTGTCTCCTGCGCCATCAAGCCTCGAATGTCAAAATCAAGTGAACGTTTCAGCTCTTCATCCAGCGGCATCGGTTCCCGTTGATGCGGCGGCTGATGAACCAGCCGGTAAATTTCGATCTCTACATTTGTATCCCGTTTCGTGTAGACCTGCGCATCCCGCACATCTATGTTATTCGCAAAAAAGAGACCGCTCACCGTGTGGAGCTTACCTAGACGACTGGCACTACACAAGTGCAATTCCGTGAAACCCGGCTTATCCGTAAATTGGATAATCGCAGCACTCGCACTTTGTGCATCACTCGTGCCTATGTTGTTTTCCGCTTGCGTAACCATCCTAATGTGCATCGCTATTTCCGCATGTGTCACGCCGATACGGTAAGAGACGGGCATCTGCTGCAGGAATGCCTGAAATTCCTCCGGTGGCGAATACACGCCCCACTGGGACTCATCTTGACCGACAAAACGACTCCGGATTACTTCATACAATCTTTTAAGGTTATGCTTAACGAGATTACTAAAGTTGTGTGGACCGTTCGCTTTAGAATCACAATAGGTCAGCAGATAGAGCGCTGTTAAACGTTCCAACGAATTTACCTTATCACAAAATGCCGAAATCATCCGTTCATCCCACTGATGATAACGCGCTAACACAATCATTGTCAAATGCTCACGGATCAGAAAACAGATCTCCTCTGTTTGCTGCGCCGTAAAACCGAACGCAGGCGAAATACGACGCGCTTTCTCCGCACCCGTCTCCGGATGCCGAGAATCCGGTTTATCAATATCGTGCAGGAACAGGGCCATGTATAGAAGACTCGCATCCGATAACGAACGGAAAGCACCGTTCAACTCCTCCAATTCTGAGGCCGGAGAAGACGACAGCACCGAACCCATACGCGCAACACCGAACGGACTGCTTGACTCCGTTTGGCGAATTTCATCCAAATATCCAATCGCAACCAATGTATGCTTACCCACAGTATAAGGGTCTAAACTCCGTTCACTCCGTGTCATCATCGCCTTTTCAAAACGCTTACCACCTTCTCCGAGGCGAGCCAGAATCCCTAAACGGTGTAGACGGGTTAGACTCTTCTCAACGTCACCCGGCAAGTTCATCAACTCCGCCATGCGTCCTTGAAAACTTTTTAAGTCGAACGCCGAAGCATAAGCAAAAATAAAACTCGCAAGAGAAGCATCAATTTCAAAATCATACTGTTGGAAATACGAAAATAACTCAAACAGTTCATCTACATCAAACTCTCCGAAGTTATTATCAATGCAGTATAACAAATCGCGACGCACACCCAGTACATCCGAAAACGGTATACCGTTCGCCAGGAGCCGACGAATCAACAACTCCGCTTTCAAGTGCAAATACTTCGCCTGCGTGTAATACGCCTCCATAAATTCATACCGGCCGGCCTCCGACGGCTCACCATCGGCCGCCACCATCGGATATCCCAGTGCCTCCGCTATTTGTGATTGAAGCTGATCTCCTGCTTCCGGATGGTAAGATAGAACATCGTGCGATGCATTCGCCAAAACATGCAGAAGATTCCGAACCTGCAAAACATAATCAAGAGCCGCCGTCAAATCCTCATCACCCAAACGCCCATACAACTCAGAAATCGACCTAAACTCTGAAAGTCCATACATCCAAAACGCATACTGGATAGTTCGCAAACCACCACGCCCAATTTTTACATCCGGTTGATTCAGGTAGATGGTCTCCTCCGATTCCTTGAAAGTCGCCTCCTTCGATTTCAGTAAGTCCAAAACCAGACCTACATCGCATTTCTCTTCCTGAACCGCTTTTTTAAAACAGGGCAGAAGCGCAGTATCACCCACAATAAAACGCATATCAATCAACGCCGTGATGTCCTGATAATTCCACTTACTCATTTCACCTATCGGCCGGTAAATAAAACTAAACTCAAACCCCGGTATTACCGTATGCAGACTATCGAAAAAATCGTAAAACCAACGAATCAATTCAAGTGTCCGCTCATCGTAAACCTCCTCAAGGTCTACCGTAGACGTGTACACAACGTCTACATCTGAATAGTAACACAACTCACGCCGCCCGTAACTCCCAACCGCATACAACGCAATATCCGGAACCCATGAATCCTCCGTAGATACGCCCGGCTTCTCTACAGCCATACCATCCTCAGCCTGCAACTTCGATATCCATTCAAGTTGCTGCGCATATTCTGACTGAATCTGATAACTCGCAACTTGATAAACCTTCCGGATAGCCGCATCCCAGATCTCCGTATGCCAAGAACACGCAGAAAAACCACCCTCACCATCCAATACGCATGTTCTGAGACGAGTGCGCTCCGCTTGGATGAATGCTGATAACTGTTTTTGTAGCACGCTAAAAGAAATATTCAAATTCGGAACGTATGATTCAACACAATTTTCCATGTTTTTTCGGTAAAAGCCTCCTGATTGAGAAAAGACTCACCACTGAATTCACTACCCCTCCTTCTTCATATTATATCAGAGCCAGCCCTCAAAAAGCAACACTTTTTATCAAGCCCACCCTTACAGATCCGGTTAATCCACAATATAGAAATGTATACCTAAACACCGTAAAGGCGAGCGCCTGAGTGCGATGTCACGCTTTGCGCGGAATGCCACCTAAGGGACTCCCACCCGGAGAAGCCCATAAACGGCTTCATACCCGCTCAATCCTATCAAACACTCATAGCGTTGAGGCGAATTTGATTCGGTACACCACGTCTATATGTCGGCACCTTTGACAATTTTAAGCCCTCTATGTTATAATCCTAGCAAAATATCGCTCCCAGAAGACACCTAAAAACATACACGGCAGCAATATCATGAATCATAACAGCCCACATCACTGGTCATTTGACTACAATTACGGTGCGCAAAACCCTCAATTTTCAGAAGAATTAATTGAAACCCTCTGCGCATGTTACACCAGCACAATAGACACTGCGGATGTACACACTATCACGCATGTCTACAATATCCTACCAAACTATTGGCGCGGCTATGCCGGAGGAGACACCCAGCAAAAACTCAGTATCGGCACTGCCACCGTCGAACGGACCAGGCGCGACGATAGCCTATGGCACTACGCCATCCAATACCAAAATACCACAAGCGGCGAAAATTTAAAAATCCAATTCCGTTGTCGTGATGAAGAATACCGCCCCCTCGACGGCAGCTGGCATATTGAAGCTCACAATAGTGCGAGCGATGAATATTCACGATTAACCTGCCACGGTGCTGTTTGTTCACCGCAGCTCACAAACCCACACCGGCCATCAAAAGCAGATACAGAAATACGCCTCTCCATCAATCGCACTCAAATCGTCGCCGGAACAGTTGACAGGCCTCTCAAACTCACCTGCAATTGGGCACTTTTCGATATTATCCCCGAATTGGCACACACAATCCAAGAGGCAGACGTAGAACTCGCCCTGCTTGAAGACTTGGAGCAACTCAGGAAAAACAGCACACTCGGTTTCCTTGAATCAATACAGACACCTTGTCCGCTTGACGGTTACTACCTCTACGGTACCGGACTTTTGCCTTCCTATTGGTGGCTCGATGCACACGGGAACATCGCAATTTTCTCAAGCACTTTCGAGACGTGGGTACTCAAACACAAAAGTGGAGGAACGCCATGAACAAACGTCCTAATATCCTTTTTATCAATACCGACCAGCACTCCTGGGATGCCCTCTCTGCCTACGGAAATCCGTATCTTTGCACCCCTCATATTGATGAACTGCACAGAAATGGAACTTCCTTTCGCCGCTCATTCTGTACAGATCCAGTCTGTGCTGCTGCACGCTCCAGTTGGGCAACCGGGTTATATACCTCTGAAACTGGTGTCCCCTTCAACGCCGGGCATCTGCACCCAGAAATCCCTGACCTCGGGCAAGTGCTTAATGCAGCCGGCTATAAAACCTTTCACTGTGGAAAGTGGCATGTACCAGGCAGAAACGTCCGGCAAAGCTTCCGCACACTCTATTACGGAAAACGACACATCGGCGCAGGCGGTGCCGCATATTACGATGCAGCATCCACACACGCCGTCGCTGATTTTTTAACTAACTACGACACCGACGAACCGTTTTACCTCCAAATCGGTTACGTCAACCCACACGACGTATGCGAATATCTGCACAACCACGAAGAAAAACACATCCCAAATCCTGTCCAACAAGGCATGATTTCCGAGGAACTCTTGCCACCGCTCCCTCAAAACTTCCACTACGACGAACGCGAAACCGTACTACATCGCGTCTGTCGGCGAATTGATGACGCGCTTATCCACGCTCCAATCCTAACAGCCGTTCGCACCTGGCACGAACTTCACTGGCGTTACCTACGATGGAACTATTACAGATTCATCGAAAAAGTTGATGCTGAAATTGGCAGAGTCCTCGCCCTACTACGCGAGACATCGCTGCACCGCAATACCCTCATCATCTTCAGTGCTGACCACGGTGAAGCTGGCGGCAGCCATCAAATGTTCCAGAAGTTCACGCTTTACGAAGAGAGCATACGAGTCCCATTCATCGTGGCTTGTTTAGGAGACGAAATGCAAATACCGAAAAATCGGTTCGACGATACGCATTTCGTCTCCGGCGTTGACTTATTCCCGACTGTCTGTGATTACGCACGGATTGACATCCCCGATGCACTACAAGGAACTAGTCTTCGGCCACTTTTAGAAGCAACGCAGAATCCCTGGCGCGATTATGCCTACATAGAGAGCAATTATTGGGGACGTGCAATTGTCACGGACAATTATAAATACATTACTGAATACAAACCGAAACCGCTCGAGGATTTCGTACCACCCGGACCCGACGCACAGAATCTTGGGCTCGCGCAGCTCTTCAACCGGCACGATGATCCCGGAGAAACCAAAAACCTCGCACAGGACATAAACTACAGCCACAGCCTTAAAACATGCCGAGATAAACTGCTTGCTGCTGAGGAGAAACTCCATCGACAACAAATTGTACATCCAAATCCGAGACGCGTCATCTCGAATTGGGGAGACCGGTTACGCACATATTGGCAACATAGCAGATAAGGATTCGGGTGGGCGGGAGAGACCTCTATACGATTGCCAATTTTCAAGGGGACTTGATCTCGATAACCACATTGCCGTGCGATAAGTTCTCCGGTATCACGACAAAATGTCTTCCAGATTTAGCCTCTGTTTGGCTGTTTCTCAGCTAACGCCACATCTCATCCAGTTCAAGCACAACCGCATCTGTATCAGGTTCAGGCCGTTCTGCGTCTGCGGTACTGAAGTGGCGTATCCATCGCATGATGGTGCTAGGAGCAACATCAAAGATTCTCGAGATGGCACTCATGGAAAGTCGATGGCAGTAAAGAAACATAGCTAATGTGTGTTCGGCAAGCGCTCTGCCGTGCAAGTTTCTTTCTGTCCATTGATAGTTGCAACGTTTGCACTTATAACCTTGCTTTTAGTTGACGAATCCATTTTTTGCTTGACCTATTTGTCAAACGTGCATAAAATTCTGAAGAGTGGAGGCAAAAATGAACAAATATCGTGTAGCCATCATCGGGTGCGGACGCATGGGACAAAACTATGCACAAGCATACACTACCTATCCCGACACCCAAATCGTCGCAATTGCAGACATCAACGCAGAAAGACGACAGATACTCGGAACACGTTTCAACGTCGCTGCCCTCTATCCAGACGCGGAAACCCTACTCCGCGAGGTCGTACCGGATATCGCAGCTATTGTCACACCGACTAAGTACATGAGAGATGCTGTCATCGCTTGTGCCGAAGCAGGTGTAAAGGGTATCTCCACTGAAAAACCGATTGCAGGCATCCTACAAGATGCCGACGCAATGGTTGATACGTGCGCCGAACGCAATGTCGTCTTCGCAGGCGGCAACCTACAACGGGCCATGAACGAGGTCCAAGAAGCCGCCAAACGCATACACAGCGCTGATGTCGGAAAACTCAAAGGCGCTGCCGTACACGGATTCGGAGGCGAAATCTCCGGCGGCGGATGCCAACACATCTCTATCCTGCGACTCTTCACCAATGCTGAAATCACTGAAGTTACCGCCTGGGGCACCCCACATGAAGCCTTAAACACCGAAACCGACGATGGAATCATTGTTCACGGGCACTTCCAGCTCTCCAACGGAATCCACTGCAACGTCTTCGGCACTCCTACTCCCTACCGCGGCGTAGATGTCTGGAACGACGAATATCTCCTCCGATGGGATTGGAAACCGCCTGAGATTTTCAAGGGCACCGATGAAAAGGGGCATCGCAAACGTCTCCGTATTAAATACACAACTTATCCATGGAGCCAATTCGGATACCTCACCGGTTCCATCCGCTCTTTCTTAGCCGCCGTCGCAGGCGAGGGACAACCCTGGATTACCGGCAAAGACCTGCGACAAGCGTTGGAGGTCGCAATTGCCACCAAACTGTCCGCACAACGCAACAGCACCACCATTAAACTCCCCTTGGTAGATAGAACCGCAGCGCTCTACCCCCGGCCATATCGATGGCTCGGCGGAGACCTAACAGGAAATCCGCAAACCGTCAATGAAGCAATAGTCTCACAATGATAGCCACTCCGGAGAACCTAAGCATGAACGAAGAACAGAAATACCTATTCGATCTCACCGGGTACTTGATTCTTGAAAACGCATTGAGCTCAGAAGAAGTCACACTGTGTAACAAAGCAATAGACCATCACATTGAGCGACTGAGAGAACGCGAAAACTCACTCGCCGGAGGTTCTGAAGCAGGAGGCGGAACCGCACACCGAATGGACATGGGCGGGATGCTCGCCTGGGAAAAACCGTGGTGTGAACGCTTCCGAAAACTCCTAGTACATCCTAACGTCAAGCCATACCTCCAGGAAATTCTTGGCAAAAAATACCGGCTTGATCACGGGCCCGGTCTCATCGCCATGGAAAACGGCACCGAAGGCGGCACCCTACACGGCGGCGGGATTGAACGCCCCAATTTTTCCGAAGCCTACTTCTTCAAATACGGACGAATCTACACCGGACTCACCGTCGTTGAATACATGCTCGCTGACGAAAACCCCGGCGACGGCAGCTTAGCACTCATCCCCGGCAGTCACAAAGCCAATTTACCGTGCCCAAGCAGTATGAAACGCTACGAAAAACACCAGCACTTGGTCCAGGAAGTCAACGCCAACGTCGGCGATGCCGTCATCTTTACCGAAAACTTGACGCACGGCCCTCTCCCTTGGAAAGCCAAACACCAACGACGTGCGCTGCTCTATAAATTCAGCCCCGGATTCCAAGCATACAGTGCCGGCGCACACCAGATCTCATATCCAGAATACATTGAGGCGATGACACCTGAACAACGGGAAGTTTTCGTATCTTTCAGCTCATCAACGGCTGATGTTGTGTCAATCACTGTATAAATCTCGTCAGAGCCATTCGATGTATTGAATCATAACATGGAAGCACCACACATCAGGCATTAATCTTTACACAGGAGAAAACCATGTCTAAACTACGAGTCGCCGTCATTGGCTGCGGCGGCAGAGGCCGCGGCCACATGAAAATTCTTACCGAATTTGACGATACCGCGCTCATCGCAGTCGCTGACCCCGTCGAAGCAGCACGAAACAACGCTGGCGATAACTACAACGTCTCAAACCGATACGAATCCATAGACGCACTACTCGATAATGAAACACTCGACGCTGTCTTTGTCGCCACCCCCGCGCATCTCAACGGAGAAGCAGCACTCCCATGTCTCGCACGCGGCATACACACACTTTTGGAAAAACCACCCGGAATGAACGTCGCTGAAACACAAAACTTGCGGGATACCGCCAAAAACACAGGCGCGAAAGGTATGGTCGGCTGGAACCGCCGCTTTCATCCCCTCATTACTCAAGCAAAGCAGCTCGTCACTCACAGGGGACGCGTCACGCAAATCGTCGGCGAATTCCACAAAAGCATCAACCGACTCGCACAATCCGGCAAATTCCCTGAACAACTGATGGATAACATGTTTCTCGAAACACCCATACACGCCCTCGATGTACTACGCGCCATCGCAGAAGCCGACGTACTGGAGGTGCATAGTTTTGTCAACCGAACCATCTCTGCTTACAAAGATGTACACGCCGCACTGATCCGCTTTGAAAACGGCTGCGTCGCACAACTCATCGCTAACTATACCACGGATGCACGCCTTGAACGCTACGAAATCCACGGACGAAACATCTCCGCTTACCTCGAAGGCGTATCCCGCGGAACCGTTTTCGCCGACGGAAAACAGTCCGAATTGACAGGCACAGCTACCGGCGGCACCGTCGAACAGAATCGTTACTTCTTAGATTGCGTCAAATCCGATACGCCCGTTTCATTACCTGCAGCAAATCTCGACGAAGCTGTCAAAACCATGCAACTCGCTGAAGCAATTCTCAGCAACCTTATAGAGTGAAATTCCCAGCCCCATCGCTGTGGAAACTATCACATAGAGAAGGAAAAACGATGAGCTCCATAGAAAAACGCTTTGAGACTTACAAAACCGACGGATTCACCATTTTTGAGAACGTTTTTGACGAACCACAGATGCAAAGCTGGCGGGAAAAACACCACCAGCTCTCAGAACAAAATAATGGACAAACGTGGTTCGGAAATACCCTCGAATTGGCACCGGATATCATGTGGCCCGCTGTCACGAACCCGACCCTCCTCGACTTTATAGAAAAGGTTATGGGGCCCTTCGTGCAGCTAGACAACCTAACCCTCGCTGCCTTCCCTTCAGTGGAACCCGAAAAAGCAGAAGGCCGGGTCTCCGGCTGGCACCGAGACCGCTGGGCACACGTCCCTTACACCGATGCATATCACCGCCCCAACGCCATTAATGCCATCTCCTACCTGCAAGATCTTACCGATGAGTTCGGACCTCTCCGTGTCATTGTCGGTTCACATCGGAAACCTCTCACGATGGAGAACGGACAACGCGCAAAGACGCATCCCGACGAAACCTGCATCCACATGAAAGCCGGCGATGTCGTCATCACACACAACGGACTCGTCCACTCCGGCACACCCAATACCTCCGGACGACTCCGCTATTTCTTCAGTATCTACTACAACCTGACCTGGCTCAAACACACCGACCATCACACCGGACCTAACACCCAAAAATTGCTCGCTGAAGCAAAAGCCGCTAACAACCATCGCCTCATGCGACTTCTCGGCCTAGATGAACAACTCCAACCCCGGTGTAACTCAGGCTTCCTACAGCCTGACGAAGAACGATGGCTCGAATGGGCAAACGCTGAACGCGCCGCACTACAAGGAGGATAAAGCATGGCAGAGGTTCCTGTTGTACCAACCACACTCAACGTTCAACTCGACTTTCAATTACAGCAAGAGGTCGATTTCTTCCTAAGATGGGGATACCTCGTCGTCGATAATGCCGCAACACCGGAGCAGATCCAATCACTTCGAGACGCGCTCGATGAAGCTTACAAACGCCGCGACAAAGCCCAATTCATCGGAGAACTCCTTGAAGAGGACGACAGGTTCGCCTTTCTCTTAGACAATCCACCCGTCATGAAACGCATGCAAGCCATTTTAGGCACCTGCGTACAACTACACAGCGCAACCGCACGCATCACTGAACCCGGAACCCCTGATCAGAATTGGCACCGAGACGGACCCTGGCCCGTCGATCCATACGGAACACCCTACGGCAGCCTACCCGCACAGATTAACTGCGGATACTACCTCGACGAAATCACTCACGATACCGGACCCACCGTCGTACAACCCGGCAGCCATAGAGCCCCGTTCCGGCCACCAGCAAGCCCTGTCCAACTCCCTGACGAAAAACGGGTGTTAGTCTCACCAGGGCAAGCCGTCATGTTTGATGGATGGACATGGCACCGCGGTGCCGCAAACACCTCTTCACAACGCAGACGCGTCTGCTTGATGTGTTATCAGAACGCTTGGATGAAATCGCGCGAGCCCTTTAACGGGCAACGCGTCACAAAACTACGAGAAAACGGCACGCCACAGCAGAAACTCTTGCTCGGCGCAATCCCAAAATGGTAAACATACCGAAGGAGAAAAAATGAACCTCGCTTACATTGTTATCGACACTCTACGCTACGACTACATCGCCGCAAATGGCAATCATTGGATTCAAACGCCTAACATAGATGCTTTCGCCGCTAAATCCTGGGCTTTTGACCGTGCCTTCTGTGCCAGCTTCCCTACCATCCCTTACCGAACCGATGTCATCACTGGACAATACGGCGCGCCCTTCCACCCTTGGAAACCGCTACGACATGAACGACAGACGCTACCTTGGACGCTCGCGCAATGCGGCTACGCTACACAACTCATTCACGACACGCCACACCTCGTCAATGGCGGACATAACTTCGACTGGCCCTTCCACGCATGGACCTTTGTCCGGGGTGCTGAAGTCGATAGAGACTGGATTACCGACAAAGTCGTCTGGCCCGACAACTGGACCCGACAACCGCTCTTTGATTGCATCCCTGAACGCGCAGCCGAATCCGGTATGCTCCGTAGCTACGCACGTGCCAACAGAAACCGCAAAAAACCTGACGATTGGAACTGTGCTAAACTCTTCAATACCGCCGCACAATTCCTCAAGGACAACGCAAACCGAGAGAACTTCTTCCTCTGGGTCGACTGCTTCGATCCGCACGAACCCTGGGACGCACCCCTCGAATTCATGAAAAAATACGATACACGCCCAGACTACGACGGCCGTGTCGACCCGCGAAGCCTTGGCGGACGAAATAATCCCAACCTCTCCGATCTGGCAAAACAGCACATTAAAGCACAATATGCCGCAAAACTCTCCTGGATGGATGACTGCTTCGGGCAATTCCTCGACGCATTGGAAACCACCGGACTCCACAAAAACACCACCGTCATTCTCACCGGAGACCACGGCACCAATGTAGGCGAACGCGGCACATTTGGAAAAGGGCAACCTGTCCGACAGCAAGAAGCACACGTACCGCTCTTTATCCGATTACCCGACGGCGATGCCGGACGCAGCAACGTCATCGTCCAACCGCAGGACTTCTTCCCTACGATTCTCAACATCCTCGGCGAAACTTGTCCTGACGGCATTGATGGACACGACATCTTAACACCCGCACGTGAACGGAAAACCGGACCACGGCACCTCGCATTATCCGGAGGAAGCATTGAGCGATGGCAACAAGCCGCAGATAACCCCAATCTTGTCCTCTTCACTACCTTCAATCAAGATTGGAGTTTAGAAGTCACCGCCAAACCGGAAAATTCACGACTCATCCGACTCGGGGACTTAGAGAACGTTGCCGACAAGCATCCGGACATCGTCGCACAACTCCACACCGAAGCCCTTGACGACATCGAACACCGCGGCACAGATCCGGAACTCATCGCATGGCTCCGCAGCGGCGGCGAACGCGAATTCCCTACAGATGCGACATACTGGGATGGATACCCCGGCCCCGCCGGCTTCCGACCCTATTTCGGGAAACTCTACACCGGCGATTAACCGCCGGCTCATGCTCAGCCGTTTAGGCCCTGCCGGCTTGTGAGGCCCGGTCGCTTCCCCACAAGCCGCGCAAGACGGAGATATACAAAAAAAACAAAAATACTTAACAGGTGAATCTATCATGCAAGTACAGATCTTAATGGGCTCTACAACAGTGCAGGTACATCAAACGATTGCAGATACCGGATGCGATATCATCTATATCGACTGTCAGCACGCTCCCTATACCGAATGGGACATACACCGAATCTGTAAAGCTGCCGAACAAAAAGACGTACCCGTCCTCTTGCGCATTAAACACACCCGGCACGCTTACCGACTCGGCAATTACTGCGACCTCGGTGCCTTCGCTATCAAAGTCCCCGAAGTCGAAACCGAAGCCGTCGTAGACGAAGCCATCAATTCATTCTACTTCCCGCCTATCGGAGGACGCAGTTGGGGCGGATGGATAGGATACGGCATCCAAAATAGAAAAGACCGGCGGCAATACGCCCAATGGTGGAACGAAAACGCAATCCTCGGTTTCAAAGTCGAGTCCATCAAATCCGTGCTGAACATACGCACGCTGGCCAAACCCGGCATCACCTACATCGACTTCGGACCTGCTGATCTCATGTTTAACATTGAAACCCACAACCATCCAACTCTCAACTCCATTAGCGACTGCAGAGCATTCATCAACAAAGAGCTAGAAGGTGTTAACGTCCGCGTTTTTTAATCCTTCAAAATCAGAGGAGAAAACCATGCCACGCATATACAAAACCTGTCTCATCGGATGCGGAAGAATGGGCGCGACTATCGACGATGAAGTCGCAAACAGACCCGATAGTTTTATCTGGCAGCCCTTCTCACATGCCGCCGCCGCTGTCGCTTGCGACAGAACTGACCTCATCGCCGTCTCTGACACCATCCCCGAGAAAGCTGAAGCCATCCGGCAACGCTATAGTGCCGAACGCGCCTATACCGATTACCGACAGATGATCGAAACCGAAAAACCGGACATCGTCTGCCTTGCAACACGCCCCGGACCGCACGCCGAGATTACCGTCTTCGCCGCCGAGCACAACGTCAAAGGCATCTACTGTGAGAAACCGCTCTGCTGCTCCATGGAAGAAGCCGATATCATGGTTGACACTGTGCAAAAGCACGGTGTCAAATTCAATTACGGTACACAACGGCGCTATATGCCCATCTACCGCAAAGTACGCGAACTCGTCGACACCGGCGAACTCGGAAAAATCCAATGCACCATCGCCCAATACGGTGCCAGTTCTGCACTCTGGGGATTAACCCATGCAGCCGACATGTTACTCTTCCTCGCCGGAGATCCCGAGGTTGACTTCGTCCAAGGTACCATCGCTTGCAACGAATCCGATTGGGACGGAAACCAATTAAACATAGACCCTGCGATTACCGGCGGATACGTCCGATTCTCAAACGGCGTTCACGGATACAATACCGCCGGCACCGGACCTGAATTTGAAGTGTGCGGCACCGCCGGCAAAATCAGGATTCTCAACAACAGCAGGGAGTGTCAATTCCGCAAAAAAGAAGGCACCTTCCTCGAAGAAGTCCCTTTTCCGCGGGTCTCCCGGGCAACAGGCACCATCATGGGCATCACCGACATCGCCGAAGCGTTAGACGAAGACCGTGAAACAAAGGGACCCGTCCATCTCGCACGCCGCAGCCAGGAGCTCCTCATGGGCATGATTGAGTCACACCGACTAGGCGGACAGCATATCTCACTCCCCATGGAAAACCGCACCCTCTACGTCAGCGGAAAAAGTTGGTAAAATCCACACCTTTGTGCCTACTCCGAGTGCCAAAGACAGCCGTAAAAAGACACTCTTTTGACTGCAATAGCAACCAGATCAACAATCCGGATAACACGACTGTTACACATCCGGAAACCGAGCCTCACTTGTCCAAATACGTGCCACTGCTTGCAGGGTGGCACGCACATAAAAAAGACACTATCATGAACATAGAAACCCAAGTCCACCAATTCCGCGAAACCTTTTATCGCGTCAAAACCGAAGTCCAAAAACGCATCGTCGGCCAAGACGAAATCATCGAAGGCATCCTAATATGTCTACTCGCCAACGGCCACGCCCTCTTGGAAGGCATCCCCGGCTTAGGTAAAACCCAGCTCATCCACACCCTCAGCGAAACCCTCAACCTCAGTTTCAAGCGCATCCAATTCACCCCGGATATGATGCCCTCCGACATCACCGGCACCACCCTTCTCATAGAAGATGAACACGGCAGCAAACAGTTCCAATTCCAGCAAGGCCCGATCTTCGCACAGCTCATCCTCGCAGACGAAATTAACCGGGCAACCCCTAGAACCCAATCCGCACTCCTCGAGGCGATGCAGGAACGGACCGTTACCATCGGACGCGCAACCCACCAACTCCAAGAACCGTTCTGTGTACTCGCGACACAAAACCCGCTGGAAATGGAAGGCACCTATCCACTCCCGGAAGCCCAACTGGATCGCTTCCTCTTCAAGCTGCTCGTCCAATTTCCTAGTGAAGACGAGCTCGTCCACATTTTGCGCCGCACCACATCCGTGCTCGAAACCACCGTCCAGAAAGTCACCGACGCACAAACCATCAACCACATGCGCAGACTCGTCCGTCACGTCATCATCGCCGAGCATGTCGAACGCTACATCATCCAACTGGTCCGAATGACACACCCTGACTCCCAAAACGCGCCGGATATTGTCAAAAGCTACGTAGCGCTCGGTGCCGGCATTCGTAGCATCCAAGCGATCGCCTTAACCGCAAAAATCAAGGCACTCCTTGACGAACGATACAACGTTGCCTTTGAGGATATCGAGGCAGTCCTACTCCCCGCGCTCCGCCACCGCATCCTCCTCAACTTTGAGGGAGAAGGCGAAGCCATTAATACAGACGACATCGTCACACAAGTCCGTGATACCCTCAACGCGGATTAGTTAATTTAGACCCTCTCTTGACAACTTCTACAAAACGTGTTATCATTTCCACAATTGATTACCCAATAACCGTTTTTTGGAGTTTACGTGAAAATTCGTGCTATTCATGTTTATCAAGTCGACCTTCCTCTCCACGAAGGCAGCTATAACTGGTCCGGCGGGAAATCCGTATCCGTTTTTGACAGCACCATCGTCTCCGTCCAAACGGATGATGGCATCATAGGCTACGGCGAAGTCTGTCCCTTAGGGCCTTTCTATCTACCCGCCTACGCCGCAGGCGCACGCACCGGAATCGCTCAACTCGCACCGCACCTCATCGGTGAAGACCCCACACAACTCGCACCGCTCAATCAACGCATGGACACCGTCCTCAAAGGACACCCCTACGTCAAATCCGCTATTGACATCGCCTGTTGGGATATCCTCGGCAAACTCTCAAACCAATCTGTCTCTACACTGCTCGGCGGAAGACATGGAACCGATTTCATGCTCTACCGGGCCATCTCTCAACAATCGCCCAACGAAATGGCTGCCAAGGTGGCAACCTATCGGGCAGAAGGCTACCGCAAATTCCAATTGAAAGTCGGAAGTGACCCAAACACTGATATTCAACGCATCCGTGCCGTCGCAAAACGGATGCAATCCGGGGATGTTCTCATCGCCGATGCCAACACCGGCTGGTTGATGCACCAGGCAGCCCGCGTCGTCCGAAACCTCACTGAGATTGATGTCTACATCGAGCAGCCCTGCCGCTCCTATCAAGAATGTCTCGCCATTCGACAACGCACAAATCATCCTTTCATACTAGACGAAACTATTGACAGCATCCACGCATTGCTACGTGCTTATGCCGACCGGGCTATGGATGTCGTCAATATCAAAATCAGCAAATTCGGCGGACTCACCAAAGCAAAACTTGCACGAGACCTTTGCGTCGAACTCGGCATCGCAATGACCATTGAAGATAGCTGGGGCGGCGACATCACTACCGCCGCAATAGCACATCTCGCTCACAGCACGCCAACCGAAGCCCTTTTCTCCGCAACCGATTTCAATAGCTACCTCACTGTCAAAACCGCTGAAGGTGCACCCCAACGCACCCACGGCAGAATGGCTGCCTCAACACTACCCGGACTCGGTATCACACCCTATGCTGATGTCTTGGGCGAACCCGTCCTTCATGTGGAGTAAACCTATGCACATCAGACTCCTCTCCGCTAACGATGTCCGAGCCGCACTACCGATGCACAAAGCAATCGAGGGCATGCGACATGCATACAGCCAACTCTCCGCAGGGAACGTAACCGCACCACCACGACAACATCTCTATACATACAAAGGCGTTACCCTCATAATGCCTGCCTACCTCCCTCAACGCAGCGAATTCGCAATCAAAGTCGTCTCCGTTTATGATGGGAATCCTCAACTTGACCTCCCACGAATCAACGCCACAGTTTTAGTCCTTGACCCAGCCACAGGTGCCCCCAAAGCCTTCATCGACGGAACCAGCCTCACTGCCATCCGAACTGGTGCCGGCGGCGGTGCCGCCGCTGATATACTCGCTACACGGAACGCTAAAAATATCGGACTCTTCGGAGCTGGGGTCCAAGCCAGAACCCAATTGCAAGCCGTCATCGCTGTCCGAGACATCACACACGTCAACCTCATCAGTCGCACACACGCATCCGCACAAAAACTCGCCGATGAGATAGCCCAATGGACAGACGCGCCTCAAGTCAACATCGTAAGCACACCCAAACAGGTCGTCGAGGACGCTGACATCGTCATCTGTGCTACTACATCCGCACTCCCACTCTTTGACGGAAACCACCTACAACCCGGAACACACATCACTGCCATCGGCACTTTCGTACCGGAAAAGCGCGAAGTCGATACCACCACAATAAGACGTGCACACCGCATCGTCGTCGATTCACGCAATGCATGCTTAGAAGAAGCCGGGGATATCATTATACCTAACGCGGAAATCGATGCTGAAATCGGAGAAATCCTCAACGGTCAAAAACCCGGACGGCAAAACGAGCAGGAAATCACCTTTTTTAAATCCGTCGGCATCGCCGTACAAGACGCTGTAGCAGCAGATATCGCACTCGCAGAAGCTGAAGCCAAAGGATTAGGCATCCTCGTCGAAATCGCCTGAATTAGAAATCTTAAAAACTGAGAAAAACCGCTTTTTTCATAATAAACTTGACATCCAGCACTGAAAATGTTAAACTCTATTTAAACGTAAACCTATGCCGCCGCAAGATAAATTCTAACGCTACATCACAAAACGAAGCGAAAACGATGGACTTTAGTTTTATTACCACAGCTCTGATAGATATAGGCGTATTTAGCATCGGCGGGATCAGCGTCAGCCTGATATGCCTCTGGCAACTCAGAAAACAAGTTGCAAAACACCAGGCATACAGAGACGAATCCGAGCAGCGATATAGCACCCTATCTGAACAGCACAACGTTCTGCTGCAGGAGTTTAGAACGTTTCAAAGTGCAACCGACCGCCGATACAACGCCCTGCAGGAAGAACATAATGCCTTGCAGGCCGCACACGTCACACTGATAGAGCAGCATAATACACTAGAGCACGAACATAACGCCCTTCAGGCGGCACACACTACCTTGCAACAGGAATTCAGCACACTTCAGGCGGCACACACTACCTTGCAGCAAGAATTCAGCACACTTCAGGCGGCACACACTACCTTGCAGCAGGAATTCAGCACACTTCAGGCGGCACACACTACCTTGCAGCAGGAATCCAACGCCCTTCAGGCGGCACACACTACCTTGCAACAGGAATTCAGCACACTTCAGGCGGCACACACTACCTTGCAGCAGGAATTCAGCGCACTTCAGGCGGCACACACTACCTTGCAACAGGAATTCAGCACACTTCAGGCGGCACACACTACCTTGCAGCAAGAATTCAGCGCACTTCAGGCGGCACACACTACCTTGCAGCAGGAACACGAGGAATTGAAACAGGAAAACGCAACACTTCGAACCGCGCTAAATGCTATTACACGAGAGCAAAAAGCACTCCAGACAGCACACGATCGCTTGGCCGGACGACACGACGAACTCGTAGAAAGGGTTATGCCGGTCTTTGAAATATTGGCCCGCGAAAAACTAATGGAGATAAACTCGCGCACTCAAAACTGAAGACACACGCACACCTATCACTTTTCTTTCACAACTTTTCAAAAAAAAACAGAAGCCAATTGGTATTTTGTTTGTTTTGACAGGGGGTTCGGGCGGTTACCTTTTCTTTTTTTGTCTGTTTTCGTACGGGTTGACGCAGCCAGAATCAGATAGAATCCAGCAAACATCTAAAAAAAGGTTGACTTCTTTTACAATCTGCGGTATGCTTCTTTATGAGCCAACTAGAAAACTTAAAAAACAAGCAGCTTGCACCCATGCAGGCAAACCAAAAATGACTGGAGCAAGTCAAATGAAAAAGAGTCTAACGGTATTCGGTCTCTTAGGAATTCTTGTGACGAGTGTTTTTCTCCCGGTTGCGTCGGGTCAGTATCCTGCGGAGACACAGTTGGGTTTACCGGCGGGGGCGATTGCACGTCTGGGCAGAGGGCAGGTATTTGAGGTAGCGTATTCGCCGGATGGTTCTCAGCTTGCAGTAGCAAGTGGCATCGGTATTTGGCTGTATGATGCGGAGACGGGTGAGCCGCTCGACTTACTCACCGGGCATACGGGGGTTGTCATAAGCGTCGCGTTCAGCGTAGATGGGCGCACGCTCGCTACCGGGAGTTTGGACTCCACCATTCGGCTCTGGGATGTCAACACAGGCGAAAACCTCAAAACACTCACAGGGCATACGGGTTGGGTCATAAGCGTGGCGTTCAGTCCTGATGGCAGAACGCTCGTTACCGGGAGTTTGGACTCCACCATTCGGCTGTGGGATGTCAACACAGGCGATACAATCCACACTTTCAGCGGGCATACGGCTGCCGTCAGGAGCGTAGCGTTTAGCCCCGATGGCGCACACATCGCTACCGGGAGTTTGGACTCCACCATTCGGCTCTGGGATGTCAACACAAGCGATACTCTCAAAACATTCACAAGGCATACGGATACTGTCTGGAGCGTGGTGTTCAGTCCTGATGGCAGAACGCTCGCAACTGGGAGTTGGGACAACACCATTCGTCTGTGGGATGTCAACACAGGCGAAAACCTCAAAACACTCACAAGGCATACGGGGGCTGTCTGGAGCGTGGCGTTCAGTCCTGATGGCAGAACGCTCGCAACTGGGAGTTTGGACTCCACCATTCGGCTCTGGGATGTCAACACAGGCGATACAATCCACACTTTCAGCGGGCATACGGCTGCCGTCAGGAGCGTAGCGTTTAGCCCCGATGGCGCACACATCGCTACCGGGAGTTTGGACTCCACCATTCGGCTCTGGGATGTCAACACAGGCGAAAACCTCAAAACACTCACAGGGCATACGGATATTGTCTGGGGCATCGCGTTCAGCGTAGATGGGCGCACGCTCGCTAGTGGGAGTGATGACAGAACCATTCGGCTCTGGGATGTCAATACAGGCGAAAACCTCAAAACGCTTACTGCGCATACGGAGCCTGTCAATAGCGTCGCGTTCAGCGTAGATGGGCGCACGCTTGCTAGTGGGAGTAAGGACAAAACCATTCGGCTCTGGGATGTCAACACAGGCGAAAACCTCAAAACACTCACAGGGCATACGGATATTGTCTGGGGCATCGCGTTCAGCGTAGATGGGCGCACGCTTGCTAGTGGGAGTAAGGACAAAACCATTCGGCTCTGGGATGTCAACATAGGCGAAAACCTCAAAACACTCACAAGGCATACGCATTGGGTTAATACCGTAGCGTTCAGCGGAGATGGTAGCACACTCGCTAGTGCGAGTTATGACAGAACCATTCGGCTCTGGGATGTCAACACAGGCGAAAACCTCAAAACACTCACAGGGCATACGGATATTGTCTGGGGCGTCGCGTTCAGCGTAGATGGGCGCACGCTCGCTAGTGGGAGTAGGGACAGAACCATTCGGCTCTGGGATGTCAACACGGGCGATACTCTCAAAACACTCACAAGGCATACGCATTGGGTTAATACCGTAGCGTTCAGCGGAGATGGCAGAACGCTCGCTAGTGGGAGTTCGGACGGCACCGTGCTGCTCTGGGACCTCCGTCCTCCTACTGCCCCTGCTGCAGCGGAGGACATCAACGGCGATGGGTTGTGAACATTCAAGACCTCGTTTTAGTCGCCGCAGCGTTCAGGGAGACAGGGGAGAACCGTGCAGATGTCAACGCCGATGAACTCGTCAATATCCTGGATCTCACGCTCGTGGCGGCAGCATTCGGGAAAGCACCGGCAGCACCGGCAGCAGGACAGCAGGGCCAGGTGCTGACGCGCGCACAAGTGCAGCAGTGGCTCACTGAAGCACGGCAGCTGAATCTCACTGACGCGGGTATCCAGTGTGGACTTGTGGTCCTCGAGCAGCTCCTCGCCGCCCTTACCCCGCAAGAGAGTGCCCTTTTGCCAAACTTCCCCAACCCGTTCAACCCCGAGACGTGGATACCTTATCAGTTGGGAAAACCGGCAGACGTGACGGTGCAGATCTATTCCGCCCACGGTACGCTCGTCCGGACACTGTCGCTTGGGTATCAGCAGGCAGGGTTTTACCGGACTCGGGCGCGTGCAGCGTATTGGGATGGGCGTAACGCCGTCGGGGAGCCGGTGGCGAGCGGTGTCTACTTCTACACGCTCACCGCAGGGGACTTCACCGCTACACGCAAGATGTTCATACGCAAGTAACTTTTCATTGATTAGAGCAGTCAGGCGGTTCTGGTGTGAACGTGGCGCGTGCCCATTTCGCCAGATCCGTTCTTTCGGTTTGTCTCTCTAAGTGTGCAGCGCTTGTATGAACGCTTCAAAACTGGGTGTCTCAACGGCGATGAGATGTAGCTGCTTGAGCCGCGCCAGGTCTGGTATGGCTTCAAGGTGCGGTTGAGTCGTCTGCACGTCGCTCTGCGGGAACCGTGCGGTGAGCACCGCGATGACGTTTTCTATCGCATTCCGGCGTGCGCCTTGTTCAATGCCTTGTTCAATGCCTTGTTCAATGCCTTGCTCAATGCCTTGTTTGAGTCCTTGTTGCACGAGGACTTCTGCCATGGTTTCTGCCATCTGTTTTACCTCCATCTTATCTTCTGCGAGTTGCTCCACTAATGCTACTAAGCCACTTTGTTCTGATAGCGGCCGACGATGCAAGATGAGTAGCAAGAAATAGACTATCGCCTCACGCCGCTGTTCGGCACCAACCGTATCAAACTCATCAAGGTGCGCTATCGCCGTGCGTAACGCATCCCGTATCTCCGCCTCGTCTGCTCTCTCTTTTTGCAGCACCGTCAAAAGCCACCCGAACGGATGATGCGTTTGAGTGAGCGTGGCGACATCGGTTTGCTTCACGCTCAGAAACAACGTCTCAAAAGCCGGAACGAACCGGGCGAGTTCAGCCGGGATGTCCATCAGCGCCTCAAGTGTCAGCGGGGTTTTCCACTGCTGCTCGCCGGTATAAAACACTATCGGCAGTATCGGAGGGAGCCGCCGCGCCGGTTTGGGCACCTTGTCGTGTTCCCATTGCCTGCGGTGTGCGTCCCAAATCAGCATCATATAAAACAGCACCCGAAACCCCATCGTCGTATCCACCGTCGATTGATGTTCGACGAGCAGATAGATGAGCAGCGCCTCCGTGGCTGTCTCGGTTCTAAAGGGGACGCGGAACACGCTATCCGCTTCCTGCTCCCGCAGCACTTCTGGCAGCAGGCTTCTCGGGAGTGGAACGAGTTGGCTAAAATCTATGCGTTCTGCGATGTCAGCGGCGACGATTTCTAGCACGCCCCGGACGTTTTCGCCGTTTTGTAGCAAGCGCCGCACACTCCTGTCGGCGAAGTGTTCAACGCGTCCATCAAGCAGCGCACGGATATGCTGCATCTGCGTGTCCACGGCTTTGGTTTCTTGCGTCATTTCTCTCCTCTATGCCGGGTGCCTGCCATTCGGGCAGCCCGCCGGTGAAAAGCGGTGAAGACTTTACTCAAATTATACCACTTTTGGCAGTAAAGATGCCACCCTTTTTTTGGGGCGGATTTCGTTTTTCGCTTCTGACACCGGAGAATCGCTTGAGCGGCTCACTGCGTATAAGTATAATGTCAATAGCGTAGCGTTCAGCACAGATGGCGCACACACACATCGCTACTGGGAGTCAGGACGGCACCGTGCTGCTCTGGGACCGCCGCCCCTAGCCCGATGCCCTCGACACCGCAGCCCGCTTTTTTGCGTTATAGTTTTACCCTTGCTTCCGGGCGTTAGCGGGGTGCGTCTTTCACAGATGCCAGGCGCTGCCACCTAACAACAGACAAAACAAAAAAACATTGACACCTTCCCTTTATATGTGCTATAATGATATAGAAAGACGACGCAACCAAAGGCGAGGCACCCTCACAACATCATGGCAGAACCCGACATCACCTCTAAATATATGGCACGCGAACATCTCAACGCACTCCTAAAGTTGTTCGGCATTCCGAATGCGGTTGTATTGGAGCATGTGGACAGCGTGCAAGCGAGAGTCAAAGAATATCAAGGCGACAGCAGCGCGAAAGTGAAAATAGATGGCAAAGAGATAATACTTCATATAGAAGTCCAAACCACAGATAGCCGTCAACCGATGTGGGCGCGCGTGGCGAACTACTGTGGACACCTGATGCTGGTGCACCAGCTGCCCGTTTACTGTGTGGTGCTCTACCTGCGTCCGAATGCCGGGCGGCGCGACAGGGGCACCTTTGGATATGACGCGACAGATTTCAAATATCTGCTGCAATATAAAGTGGTTCGTCTGGCAGAAGTGGACGGTGCATCGATATTAGCATCGGGTGAGCCGGGTTTGCTGCCGTATACGCCGTTGATGAAAGCGCCCGTGGATATGGCGGGTGATGCGTGGTTACGGCGGTGTGCCGAGAAGGCAGAGGCGACATTAGAGAACAATCCTGAGCGTGCGAATCTTCTGACAGCCTTTGCGGTTTTCGCCGAGCTGCTGCATAGCAAAAGCACGATAGAATCCCTGATTACGGAGGTTATCATGCAAGAGTCAACACTCTTACAACCTTACTTCGAAAAAGAACGTGAGGCAAGACGAAAACAAGGTATAGAGCAAGGTATAGAACGAGGTATGGTTTGGCATCTGTCGGGTGTAGAGTTTAGCGGTGGAATTCAGGGGTGCGTTAGGGTTGGACTTGCGATGCGAGAGAACGAGTCAGCGGTGCGTTTAGCGCGCGTGTTGTATGCCTACTATGAGAGGTGTGGGGATGCGGAACGTGCGTCAGACTACAACCTGCTCGTGTCGGAGTGGCGAGATATAGAACAGGAGATGGGCTTAGCACAACGGAGGCAGACACTGTTCTAAGAGGCAATCTGCAGGCATGCGCTCACCTTTGTATATTGTTTGTATATTGGCTCTTTCCTAAGAAGGCACCCCATTTTTGATTGACAATTTGTCTCAAATGTTTTACACTTATAGACATGCCACATCACTTCTTCGTCCAAACTGGCGAACCTATCAACATAAAACAGATTGGGGGCATCGTAAAACCCGGTAACGGTTACATTGAAATTGTAGCGCGAAGTCCGTCCTCTCGAGACGTGCTTGTCTACAGCAGCGTGCTTGTTGGTGGGGGCGATGTTCACCTCAAAGCGGTTTTGAACGCTGATAAGAGCTGCCGCACGAACGTCAATTTTTTTATTGACACCCGTAGTATGGGCATCAACGGTTTCAAGCTCGTTAACGCCAGCGGCTATGAAAAACCGGTCGCCGCTGGACTGCAGACAAGACAACAGATGTCTCTTTTGCCAGAATGGAGTCAGCCCGACGTGCCGTTTACGTTCGAATTAATTCGCAAGGGGCAGCGCTGCGTCGTGCTAGTTGACAACAGAGCTGTCAAGCACTTCCTGTACGGCAAAGACCCTTTTGGCCGGGTCGGATTTTGCATTGTGGAGGGCAGTCTGCGTATCCATGATTTTTATCTAAAAGGGGAAACAGCACCTTGCGTATTGTAAAACGTAAAACACTCTCCTTTTTCTCTCTGGAATCCGCTATCAAATCTGCTTACCTCCTCTGGCTCACAATACTGTTTTGTCGTTTGCTTTCTCTCTCAATTGATACGGCTGAGGCACAATCGACATTTGAGATTCAATTGTTTGACGCTACGGTTCAGCTGCACGCGCCCTACACCCTTATTTCTGGCAAAAAATATCGACTCTCTACAGTCTCATCTGACGGGACTCCAGTTGCTGCCCGATGGTTCCTCTCAGGAAATCTGGGCAGGATTGTACAAAATCCGTTAGACGTTTCCGGAAGAGACGTGCACCTAGAAGCCGTATTTGTCGGCGAAGGTAGACTTATCGCCACCGCTGCTTCTGTGGAAAAATCCGTCTCTATTAAGGTTGTTTCTGCATTTCAGACGATCGGAATTGAAGGTGGCACGTTCAGAAGTCCTGCTGGTATAGAGCTCTCGTTTCCACCGCATGCGGTTTTGAAAACCTCGCGAATACAAGCCGAGATTGTGGCACCACCTGCACCGCACTTGTCGGCACAGCGGCTCGTTCACGTCATACGGTTGTCGCCGGACCGGCTGGTTTTAAAACGTCCAGCGCAGCTGCGGTTTTTATATCCGAAACAGTTGCATACTGCCCCTTTCAATATCTATTTTTGGGAGAAATTTCAGAGAAGATGGGTGCCGCTGAGTGGCGACGTTAATCCGTTTGATGGCACTGTCACCACTTCCATTAATCACTTGGGTATTTATACCTTAATGGCATCTGAAATTGAGCGAAAAAGGTCAACTCGTCTCAAGATTCAAGAGGTAACGCTCTCCCCGCGGGTATTTTTCGCACCGGAGCAACATCGCCTCACGATAGCTTATCATCTGAACGCTCCAGACACGCACCGGGCGCTTGTAACAATGGATATTTTTAACCTGCACAATCGACGAATTCGCAGGCTGCTAAATAACGTCTCGCGCTATATCGGGCCGAACGCAGAGCAGTGGGATGGCTTGACAGATAGCGGAACGCTTGTGCGAAACGGGCGCTATCTGCTCATCATTCACGCGAAGGCCGGTTCGCAAAATACTGTGGCGCGAAAGTTGATTATCGTCTTTAAATAGGATGCTCGCTCGCAATACAAGGATTCTCAGGAGAACGCCCATGCCAGAACGGAAATGACAACACGCAAATCCCGCTTTTTCTCTGTATCTATTGGAAAAAAAATTGACAAAATTCCGCATAACATGATAAACTTATACGCATCATAATATATGCTTGGAACTTGCACACATAAAAAGAAAGGAACCCAATATGGCATCACAGACAGAATTAAAATCAATGTTAAACGCGCCGATAACCTTGGAGCCGAACACGTACCTGCACTTCTACAACGGCGGGAAGCTTCGGGCAGAATTTATGGGTGAACCGGATGCGAAAGACGACTATTACTCTGAAGAATGGATCTTTTCTACAAACAGGGCAATTACCCCAGGGCGCGAAAATCCACCAGATAAAGGGTTTAGCCGGATGAAACTGCCAAGCGGAGAAGTCGTCTTGCTGAAGGCACTGTTGGATGCATTCCCGGAGGAGACCCTGGGAAGCGCCCATGTCGCGAAATACGGTACCGACCTGGGCGTGCTTCTCAAGATTTTTGATGTCGGGGAAGGCGCACATATTCCCATCCATTGGCATCCTAACCCGGATTTCTCACAAAAACATCTCAATTCGCCGTTTGGCAAAAATGAAGCCTGGATTTTAATCGGGACACGTCCGGGTGCGAAGGCGTGGATCGGCTGGAAGGAAGCGATGGACAAAACCGAATTCCGGCATCTTATGGAGGCACAGGATGTCCAAACGCTCCGAAGTCTGATGCACGTTGTCGAACCTAAGGTTGGCGAGGTCTATTTCTTACGCACACCGATTGTTCACTCGCTCGGCACTGGACTTTGTGTGCTTGAACCACAAGAACCTACCGATTGGAATATTCTCGCTGAATGGAAAGGTTTCCCTTATGACAGAGAAGACGGGCACCTCGGGCTCGGATGGGACCTCGCCGTCGATGCTGCCGAGTTTGATAAACTTGAACTAGACTACCTCAACAACTACATCCTACGCACCCCTGAGCTCGTTCGGGCGGCTGGAGACAGCCGCGAGGAACGCATCGTACCAGAAGAGGCCTTGCAATACTTCGGATGTTCACGTTTAACCGTCGCATCACGGCTGAGTATGCCGGCAGGAAAAGGGTTCTATTGTCTTGTAACCCTGGGTGGGGAAGGCACCCTGCGTGGTAACTTTGGAGACGTAAGGCTCGCTCGCGGAAAATCCGTCTTTATTCCTCGGTGTTTGCCGGAATACGATATCGTTAGCACCGGGGAAGAGCCCATGGAGATTATCTGTTGCTACCCACCGATTTCGGTCGAATAGCCCCCAAACAGTGGGTTTCTGATTGTGGCTGTCTGGTCCCGGTGGGGTTTATAACTTAGCAGTAACAACCGGCTTGTGAGGTTTCGGTGCATACGAACGATTTTAAAGCCCCAAAACCGAATACTGCTGTAATTAAGATAGCAAACGCCCTACTGCCGTTCGTTAATCGTTGGTACCTGAAAGGGCTCACCTTAGATATCGACGGAGAATCGCTTGAGCGTTTAAAGTTAACATGCGGGCAGCCAACGGTTTTAGCACCTAACCACGCTGCACACACAGACCCGGCGGTTCTGTTTCTTTTGTCAAAACGACTCTCACAGACGTTCTACTATATGACAGCACGTGAAACGTTTGACAAAGGTAGGATGGGCGCGATCCGGAGTTTTTTTCTACAACGCATAGGCGCTTATTCAATTGTACGCGGAACCGCAGATAGAAACGCCTTCCGCACTACACGGACGCTCCTCTTAAACGGGACATCGCCCGTCGTCATCTTTGCTGAAGGTGAGATCTCACGACAGAATGACACCGTGATGCACTTTGAGCGCGGGATTACACAACTCTGCTTCTGGACGCTGGATGATATGACAAAGGGAAACATCAGGAAACCGCTCTACGTCGTACCGCTTGGGATTAAGTATCATTATACCCAAAACATGTGGGGAACAATTGACAAGGCACTCAAGCGATTAGAAACTAACATCTTCTCTTCAGTGTGCTTTACAACAGAATCACAACCGGCGGGTCTAGATAGGTACCAGCGTTTACGTAGAATCGGCGGAATGATGTTAATAGCACTCGCAAAGGAATATCATTTAAATCTCAATTTGCAGATTGACGATATGGAAACGACATCTATGAATGCAGAAATTCAAACGCTCAAAGAACATATCCTTTCACATGCGGAAAGAATCATGGGCATCCCCGCCAACGGAGATGTTCTCGCCCGTATCCGAACCCTGAAAAACCTTGTTGATGCGGAAGTGTACAGAGACATAGAACAGATGGCCGGATACGAACGGAAAATTCATGAGCAACAACTGCAGAAATTCCAATTATTCTATCTCGATTTAGACCGTCTGATTAATTTCATCGCCATTTCTGATGGATACGTCGCAGAAGAACCTTCTCCAGAAAGATACCTGGATGTCATCACTAGATTGGAAAGAGAGGTCTTCGGGGCCTCAAAAATGCGTGGCCCGCGCGTCGCATCTATTCGGGTTGGGGAACCTAAAAATCTCTTCGATGATTACCAAACTTATAGAGCACAGAAAAGAGAAACCGTAGAGCAGATTACTGCAGAATTGGAAACTACAGTTCAGAATCTGATTGCAGCAAAAGTCCAGTAGCGTTCGCCTACGGTATTAAACAGACTTTACCCCTTTTGAGCAACGGGGATTCATCCCCGCTTGCGGGGAGAACTTCCCCAATCAAAAGGTATATACTATGACTAAGGAAGAAAATCATGGCAAAAAAATTGTCAATTGGAAGTTGGGCTTACACTTTCGGCCCTTATGAAGATAACCCTGTCCCGTTTGACACCGTTGTCAAACGGCTCAGCGAACTTGAATTTGATGGCGTGGAAATCGGGGCGTTTAAACCGCATATAGATATTAACGACTACCCGATGAAAAGCGACCGTGATGCGGTTAAGGGCTTGATTGCTTACTACGGACTGGAAGTCTCAGGACTCGCTGCCGACTTCTGGTCTCACCCTGGGCCGGCTACCGATGAGGCACAAGAGGACGATCGATACTACAAACTTTTTAAGCAGAACCTACAACTCGCTTTGGATCTTGGCTCACCGGCTATCCGCGTTGACACTGTCACAGACGCTGAGGCGGAGGTTCCCGGGGTCGACCGCAAAACTGCTTGGAATCGCATCGTCTCGCTCTGGAAGCGCTGTGCAGAGGTAGCCCAAGACCACGGCATCCTAATGTTGTGGGAATTTGAACCGGGGTTCATGTTCAATAAACCGAGCGATATTATCGCTATGCCACAAGAAGTCGATCATCCTAATTTTAAAGTGATGTTCGACACATGCCATGCGCAAATGTGTGCGGTTGTCGGGGCACGGCAGGTCGGGGCGCAGGAGACACTAGGCGATAACGGAGTCATCGACCTGGCACGGCAGCTCACAGGACAGATTGGACACTTCCACCTCATCGATTCGGATAATACGCTACACCACGACGAAACCAGTACACACGCACCTTTTGGACAAGGTGTACTTAACTTTGACGAAATTATACCGGTGATTATGGAAGAGACAGGCTACGACGGCGAGTGGTTCTCAATAGACCTCTGCTTCTGGCCAGAGGCCTGGGATGTGACCGAAAACGCGAAGAAGTTTCTCACGCCCTATCTGGAAAGGTATTAGACCCGATACCTGAGCTGCTACTGTAAGTTGGAAACATGCTAAATTTGCGTTCAATAGACGGCTTGGTTGAGCTGGCTTTAGCGGAAGACATCGGCATCGGGGATATAACCACTGAGGCGACGGTCCCGATTGAGCAGCAAGGTACCGGCGTTATTACCGCTAAGAGCGGTGGCATCATTGCTGGGCTCCCCGTTGCTGCACGCGTCTTTGAGAAATTAGATCCAGACCTCAGTTTCCGGGCACTAGTTAACGATGGGGCTTCCGTTACAACCGGAACCCGAATCGTGGAGGTGCAAGGCAGTGCTAGAACGATTCTCAGCGGCGAGCGAACCGCGCTTAACTTCCTCCAGCGGCTCTCTGGTGTCGCTACCCTAACCGCCGCATTTGTTAACGCCGTTGCAGACTATGATGTCAAAATTGTGGATACCCGTAAGACAGCCCCGGGATGGCGTGCAGTTCAGAAATACGCAGTCCATGTTGGAGGCGGGCATAACCATCGATTCGGGCTTTACGACGGTGTGCTCATCAAGGATAATCATATTGTTGCCGCCGGTGGGCTCGCTCAGGCTGTGCAACGTGCAAAGGCACGTACACCACACACCGCGAAAATTGAAGTCGAAGTCGAAACGCTTGAACAAGCCGAAGAAGCTTTGGAGGCCGAAGCGGATATCTTACTCCTTGATAATATGTCAATTACGCTTATGAAGGCAGTTGTTCAACTGGTAGGCAACCGTACTGTCACGGAAGCTTCCGGTGGAATTACACTAGAGCAGGTCAGGGCTGTTGCTGAAACCGGGGTCAAGTTTATTTCTGTCGGTGCACTCACGCATTCCGCGATGCCCCTGGACATCAGTTTGACACTTTTTTTGTAAGGATGCCCTTCAAACGTCTTGGGCTTCAGTCTAAACTAAACAGAAAGGAAGTTAGTTGCTATGCAGAACATTCAACCTACCACAACCAAAATCGGTTGGATCGGGACGGGTGTGATGGGGCGCTGGATGTGCCAACACCTCTTGGACTTGGGATACGAGATGTCCGTTTACAACCGCACCAAAGCGAAAGCTGAGCCGCTCCTTGAGGCAGGTGCTGTCTGGGCTGAATCCCCAGCTGCTGTGGCTCAGAATGCAAGCGTCATCTTCACGATTGTGGGCTTACCGCCAGATGTGCGCGAGGTCTATCTGGGCGATAAGGGCATTTTAGAGGGCGCTAAACCTGGCACCATCATCGTTGACATGACGACAACGGAGCCGTCTCTCGCACAAGAGATTTACGCAGCGGCAAAACCACACGGCATCTCTGCTGTAGATGCGCCGGTCTCCGGGGGCGATGTCGGCGCACGCGAGGCACGTCTCTCCATCATGGTCGGCGGCGATACCGAGGCTGTCCAAGCCGTTATGCCCCTCTTCTCAGCCATGGGAAAAAACATTGTGCACCAGGGAGGTGCCGGTGCTGGACAACATACCAAAATGTGCAACCAGATTACTATCTCCGGAACGATGATCGGCGTTTGTGAAGGTTTGCTCTATGGATACAAAGCCGGTTTGGATCTGGAAACGATGTTATCCTCAATTAGTGGCGGGGCAGCTGCATGCTGGTCCTTGGATAATTTAGCACCACGCGTCCTCCAACGAGACTTCGACCCAGGCTTCTTTGTGGAGCATTTCATCAAAGATATGAGCATCGCCCTCGACGAAGCACGAAAGATGGATCTCAGCCTGCCTGGGCTCGCTTTGGTGCATCAACTCTACACCGCTGTACAAGCACAGGGACACGGCAGACTGGGCACCCAAGCACTTGTCTTGGCATTGGAGCAGATGTCCGGAACGGAAGTGAACTAACAGCCGTTTTTTCTCAATGAATGAAGTCCCAGGGCTGTTTTTGTCATCACCACAGCACTCTGGGACTTCATTGTATTGCAAAATATCGCAAAGTATCGCAAATCTATTTCCGGACGAGCATTTTACGCGATGTCAACGTATAGAAATAGATAGCATTCGCCACGGGTTTTTACGCCTAAAAATTTGCACTTGGTTGCGTGCATTGCCCAAACTATCAAACTTCCGGCAAACTTTGGTGCATCAGGTAGCCAATTGCACCGAAGACCTTTTTCAAATCGCTAATTGCAAGAACCGTCACGTTCCGTGTAAACAAATCCTCAACTAATTTCCCGAATTGCCAGAGTTCTCCATCCGTTACAATGCCATAGCTCGGTTTGAGTGTATCGTTGTTGATTTTTTGCACGGCAACTAACTCAGCCAGGCACTGTCCCCATCCCTTGACGAAATCGTTGCGTTTCGCCCCTACGACGATAATAATTGGTGCCCCTGGCACCGTTTTTCCCAACGCCGATTTTGTAGAGATGAGGTAGTCCGGCGTGCCACTGAGTTCCGAATCGTAAGAAATTGATTGATGGCTCCACAATGCAAACCATTCTACATAATTTTTGTATACGTCCCTAAGAATCGGATAAATCACATTTTCGCAACGTGCTGCTTCAGATGAAAACACGTCGATGTGCTGCTGACTGAATTCAAACTCCTCCAAAAATGCCGGTGAGGGTTCGACATCCTCGTATTCAATATAGTCGGATTCCGTATATCTAATTTTGAAGGCTTGCTGAACTTGTGCGATTGAATTGAAATCAGTAAATGCCATCTGATTCGCCTTATCCGCTTTCAACTTGAAATCACGCAATTTCTGTTGTAACCGGTTATGAAGCCGTCATATAACTCGCAAACCGTTACACACCCTGGACGTGTCCCTATAGGGACAGGTTTATAACCTGCCCCTATTTGACTATCAACATTTTACGCGTCGAGGTGAAATCACCCGCCGTCAAGGTATAGAAATAGGTACCGCTCGCTGCAGCTTCACCTACCTGGTTTTTACCGTCCCAATACGCAGCGCGGCTCCGCGTCTGATAGTGTCCTGCAGCCTGATGCCCCAATGCTAACGTTCGAACCAACGCACCACTTGACGCATAAATACGAATCTGCACATCGGCACCCGTTGCCAGGTGATACGGTATCCACGTCTCCGGATTGAACGGATTCGGATAATTCGCCAGCAGGGCGGTTCTCTCCGGCAGCATCGCCCCTAAAAGTTGTTCGAGATTCGCAATCGCACGTTCAAAACCAACAGAACCGTCATCCGCATCTCGTAAAAACCGCAGTACCTGTATCACCTGTTCCGCAGTGAGATGCGTGGGTACGGCAGCGCTTGATGCCGCGGCCGGCACCGCCCTTTCCCCAATTTGAACACGCCGTGCCGTCACACCCAGATGCAGCAGGATTTTAGGCGGACTTGTCGGGATCCACGCCCCGTTACGGCTACCGAACTCGAGGTTACTCACCACCAATTCGGTCTCACCCAGGGCTCTGACAACGAATCTGATGGACATCAGCTTCCCACTCCCCGTCACACCCCCAGGGTCGAGCCGCGTCACACTTAGCCCGCTAATTTTACCGACACCGTTGTCAATCGTGCCGCTCTCAAAAGACGTCTTCGCGGTGTACGTCTTCGCGGTGTCTGCTTTCAGGAAAGGGCCCTCGTTCACTCGCGTCGCCCTTAGCACCGCCGGATCGAAGCCAATATCGAACTGCCACCCCGCTAAACGCTTCACCTCCTCAACCCTGAGATGCAGCGTGAAGGAATCGCCAACCGAAAGCCCTGAAGTGTTCGCAGAAGCGGAGAGCCGTGCACCAGGTGGTAACACCGTATACTCCGCGTCAGGAGCAAACCCGAAAAAGCCGCTAAAGCCGCCATGGCCGCGGTTGTCAACCGCCACCAACAACACGTTTTTCCCTTGTTTCAACGTCACGGGGAAAAAGTCTTGATAATCGCCAGCCCCGCGATGAACGAGTGCCTGGTGAACCAACTTTCCGTTCAGCCATACCTTGACGGCATCATCGCTACCGACGAACATCGTTGTCTCCTGACGCCGCGGCGACTCCAACGACACCGAACCGTAGACGATATGCTCATAGATCTCTTCCCTAGTGCCCCAGCCCAGCGCAGCCGTCATCTCGTTGATATTATCCCAACCCGTGGCAGAGAGTGTGTGCACACGCCACTTGCCCTCGCCAACCGGATTGCCCTCCGTCGCACCGTTCGTCGCAACTTTCCGCTCCGTCACAGTGCCATCGCTCGCTAGGGATAGAAAATCGGTGCTGCTGTTCAGGCGCGTTCCCGGCACCAGCACCCATAACCACGGACCCGTGATTTTCGGACCGCCGGACGGGAAACCCGGATTACCGTTCATCGTAACCTCCGTGTTCTCGCGTAAACTGTCTAACGGTGAAAAGTCCGATATGTTATTGTCTCGAAGATTCAGCTCCGTCAAGCGGCTTAACCCGGCTAGCGCGGATATGTCCGATATGTTGTTGTCGTAAATATACAGCTCCGTCAAGTGGCGTAATCCGGCCAGCGCGGATACGTCTGATATCCTATTGTGCGCGAGGTGTAGATACGTTAGATTCGGTAATCGGGTGAGGGGCGTTAGGTCCGATATTTCATTTCCGTAAGCGTGCAATTGTCGCAGACTAATTAATCCGGCGAGGGGCGACAAGTCAGATAACCGGTTGCCGGAGATCTTTAATCCGCCCAACTTGACTAACCCCGAGAGCGGAGATAAGTCGGATATGAGGTTTTCATGAAGATCGATCCAATCTAAGCTGCGTAGGTTTGCCAGCGCCGAAATATCCGAGATAAAGTTCTTCCTAATAGTTAGGTTTCTGAGTCTGATTAAGCCACTGAGCGGCGAGATATCCGAGATGCGATTATCCGACAGATGGAGCTCTTCCAGATTGATAGCCGCCTCCAATCCTGTCAATTCGCGGATCCCCTTTCTCTCGGGATCCAGCCGCGTTAAGGTCGCCATCTCTTCTGCGGTAATCGGCGCGGTTTGCGCAGTGCCCGCTGCTTTACCCAGCGCCGATGCAATTGCTGCCCGCAAACGTGCATCGGGGATGTGAACAGTGCCCGTCGGTATCGGGCGGGTCGATGTCACAACCACAGTAGGATTTGGGTGCGGGGAATTCAGCGCTCTCACTATCTCCTGAAAACGCGACGCCCACACATCACGCTTCACATTCCCCGTCTCATCCACTAGCGATAGCAAACCCAAACTTTGTAAACTCGGATTCACATGAATCTGTTCCCGGAACTCCCTAGTTTCTAAGCCTACCGATGCCGCAGCATACGCCGCATCAACTGGACCTTGATACACCTCAAAGAAACGGTGCACAGGCTCAATCCCACCAAATATACCACCCGTCTTCTTCAGCGCCTCACGGTAGCGATCCGTATCGGCTGCCACCAGCTCATTCATATCGCCCTGCTCAACATACAGACGCAACGCCTGTTCTTTGTCAAACGGTGGGTTCACCGTCCGGTCTACTACAGAACGCACACTATCTTCAAACGTCTTCATCCCTTCCGTATGACACCCTATGCACGACAAACCGTTGTGCACTGCGGGATCGCTCGCCGCAGGATTAGAAACTATCGTTGTCGGCGCTACATCTATCCGATTCCCCTGCGCATCCGAGATATAGTATGCCTGCAAGCCGTTCGGCAAGTTGAAGATAACTTCCCCACCATCAGCCCTGAAAGACAAGGGGTGCGTGAAGATATTCTGCGCCCCCACACTCCCAGCAAAGTCGTAGCTTTTCCAATATGCGCCATACCGAGACGTGTGTCGTTCAACCACGCGGTTGTGATTTGACACCCCGGAATCATTAAACCCGGCACGCCACACACGCACGCCCGGTGCCGCCTGAAGATTCCTTGCCACATCTACCTCAAGCCTTCGCTCCAACTCCCGGTCGGTTTGGGGCAGATCCAGGATATCGTGATAGAGCGGCGGCAAGGCAGCCGTCGCGAGGAACCAATCGACATACACATACGGCACCTCACAAGCCATTTCTTCACGGAGGTGCATTAGTTTGTCACGCAGCGGCGCTTGCGTTTGAACATCGAACTCAATCGCATACGGATAGACATCCTCTATCGATGTCCATGCGTCGTTCGTATCCCATTCATAGTTCCGCAGATCTATGTAGAATATCGTCCCTGCCGGGCCCATGGCCAGCGGCTCCTCAATATCAAACCCCCACGAGAGGCTGTTTATCAGTTTAGAGAGGGCTATCTGGTAGGCGCTCAGCGCCTCAGGCAGCTCGCCGGCGTTATAGAGATGGGTCAGCGTAAAGTAACGCGCGAAGGGGCGGTTGAAGGGGGAAAGCGTCTCCAGATGTTCTTGGATGGCGTTCAGCATTTCAGCCGTGCTAATGAAGTCAACATCGTGTTGAATCTCCCAGCTCGGCGCACCAGCTTTAATCCAGTTTCTTATGGTGACAATCAATGGAGTAGGAAGCGGCGGTTGGTTCAGCGGCATCCGGTGCCCGTCCTCCTTATTCGGAAGCAAGCGTTGATAGAATTCCGAACCGATAGCATTGCCCGGCACCACCACGCCTGAATCAATCAAGCCTTGCGCGGATTCAATCACGAGCTCCTCCGTAAAGGGGCCATCCGGGCCGTGGCAGTTCAGGCAGTTTTGTTGAAAGATAGCATACGCCTGTCGCGCGAGGTTCTCTTGTGCATCAGCGGTGCCAACCCCTAGCGCGATAACTGTTAAAACTACAAGAAGGTAGAAGTCTCTCATCTGTTTCATCATTTTTTCGTATCTCTCCGTACCTAAAAGGTTTATGTTTTGTGAAGTCCTGTGTAAATGTCGTCTGAGGTTATCTATGCTATGAATCATCTTTTCGTATCTCTCCTTTTTTCGTTTTTTTCTCTACAGGAGCCCAACAGTGATTGATGTTATGATAACCCTTCCATAAATCTCGTCCGAGGCTTTCTATGTTATGAATAAAGAACATCAAAAGGCTCCCAGTGGGTTGGTAAGTTCGGTTGACTCCCGCCCGGTTCCGGGCGGGATGTCAATCTACGATATTCTGCCACATCAGGGGGTAACGTGCTGATATATACAAATTACTTTCTGATGAGCATTTTGCCGGTACCCGTGAAATCGGCTGTAGATAACGTGTAAAAATAGACACCACTTGCTACAGCTTCACCGAGTTGATTGCGGCCGTCCCAATAGGCGGCACGGCTTTTCTGCTGATAGTGTCCTGCAGCCCGATGTCCTAAATCCAAGGTGCGCACTAACTTGCCACTTGACGCATAGATACGAATCTGCACACGGGTTGCTTGTGCAAGTTGATACGGTATCCAGGTTTCAGGGTTAAACGGATTCGGATAGTTCGCCAGAAGCCGTGTCTTTTCGGGCAGTATTTCTGCTAAGAGTTGCCGCAGGTTCGCTATGCCTTGCTCAAAGAGAAGCGAGCCGTCATGCACGGCTTGTGCCTCCGCTATCCAAGACCTTATCAACGCTGCCGAAACTGTGTCCTCTCTTCTCACACCCATCGGCGCGGCTGCGCCCGGTAGCGTCTCTCTATGTTGTGCAACTAGCTGCAGGTCCAAGATGTTAATCGTCCCATCGCCGTTTACGTCCGCCCTCGAATTACGACTGTTCTTAGGTTGTCCCAGGGCTTGTGCCACCACGATCATATCCAGAACGCTGACCTTGGCATCTTTGTTCACATCCCATGCAGGCACGCTTACGAAAATTCGCCTATCTGTTGCGTTCACCGTATAGTCCGTGCCGGCTTCAAACCCAAAAAAGCCGCTAAAATGGCCATGGCCGCGGTTGTCAACCGCCACCAACAACACATTTGTCCCCAATTTCAACGTTACGGGGAAAAAGTCTTGATAATCGTCAGCCCCACGCCCAACGAGTGCCCGGTGAACCAACTCTCCGTTGAGCCACACTTTGACAGCATCATCACTACCCACCAGCATCGTTGTCTCCTGCCGCCGTGGTGACTGCAACGAGAGAGAACCGTAGACGACATGATCGTATATCTCCCAGCCGCTGCCCCAGCCGAGTGCATCCGTCATCTCGTTGATATTGTTATCACTTGTGGCGGAGAGCGTGTGTGCACGCCATTTGCCCCCTCCGACTGCCTTCCCCTCTGTTGCGCCGAATGTCGCCACCTTCCGTTCCGTCACAGCGCCGCGACTCACTTCGGCGAGCAGGTCTTTGTCCCCAAGCCAGTCCCCCGGCACCAGCAACCACAACCATGGACCCGTGATTTTCGGGCCTCCCGGTGGGGAACCGTCGTAGTTGTGCACAGCGTCCCCTGCCGAGAACCCAGGATTCTCTTCTTTTCGGATACGGGTCGTTTCGGGTAACGCCTCCAAGGATGAGAAGTCGGATATGTCGTTGTGGTGAAGGTCTAAGTATGTCAAATTGCGTAACCCTGCCAGGGGCGATACGTCCGAGATGCCGTTATTAACCAAATATAGCTCCGTTAAACCGGTTAAACCTGCCAAGGATGAGAGGTCCGGTAGCGAACCGCCGCAAATATTAAGATATCTTAGTTGTGTTAATCCTGAAAAGGGCGAGAGGTCCGATATCGGGTTGCCCCAAGAGCCAAAACCCTGCAGCTTGCTTAATGACGCAAGCGGGGACAGGTCGGATACCGCGTTCTCGGTGATCGACAAATGTGCCAATTCACTGAGGTTCGCAAGCGGGGATAAGTCGGATATCAAATTATGGGAAATCTCTAACTCGACCAAGTTCGGTAAGCCCGCCAGAGGGGAGAGGTCGTCTATCAAGTTATGTCTGAAGTCTAAACGTCTCAATCCGGTTAATCCTGCGAGCGGGGATAAGTCGGATATCAAACTATGCCGGATCTCTAACCATCTCAAGTTTGTTAAGCCCCTCAGGGGCGACAGGTCTTGTACGGTGGTGTCGTTCACTCTCAATCCTACCAGGTTGGTTAACCTGCTCAAGGATGCCAAACTGGAGACAGGATTGCCCGAAATCCCTAACTCATCCAATCGTGGTATCCGTGCCAACGGGGAGAAGTTGGTTATCCGGTTCTCCTCAAGCCCCATCCAATGGACTCGCATTAAGTCTGCGAGCGGGGTAACACTAGAGATAGCGTTACCTCTCAGCTTTAGGTTGTGTAGTCTAATCAGACCTGCGAGCGGGGTTAAGTCGGTTATCTCATTGTTGCGAAGCTCAATCCGTTCGAGATTTATCGCCGTCTCAAGCCCTCTCAGATCGCGAATGCCCTGATTATCTGCACGGAACTCTCTCAACGTCTCCATCTCCGTGTGCGTAATCGCTGCGCCCGGTGCTTTTTCTAGGTGGTTCGCAATCGCAGCGCGCAGGTTCGGGTCCGGTATATTCACCGCTTGTGTGCTGGCGGCTATCGGCAGCAAAAGAAATATCGCGGAAAACAGGAGCGTGCAAACAGACGCGTAATAGGTGCTTGCAAGCCGGGACCGTAAATGTTGTCTTCTTAAATGTTGCATTTCGTATATTTCACCCCTACAACGCTCTATGCGTTGTCAATTGTGTACATCTCGTCTTTTTGTATATTTCAGTACCGTCAACGCGTATGTAATGAGTACTCATGTGTAAATCTCGTCTATTCGTATATCTCAGTACTATCACCGCGTATGTAATGATAACTCGTGTGTAAATCTCGTCGGAGCCGCTCTAGGTAATGTCTTTAAAAATCAAAACATCAAAAGGCTCTGACGAAGTTTGACCGTTAAGTGTACCTTAAAATGGCAATCTGTATCAACTTTTTCCTTGTCCCGATGACGTGTTGACATCTCTGATTTTAATGATTGAGACTGAAACGGATAAGCGGCTAAGATTGTAAACGCATCGGCATGATGACGCAGATATGTTCGTCATCATCGGCCGGTTTAATCGCAACAGGTGTCGTCTCATCAGAGAATTCTAGTACCACTCTCTCTGCCTCGATGTGTGCCAAGACATCCATCAGGAAGCGTGCGTCGAAACCGATTCGTACCGTTCCGGTTGATGATTCGACGGGCAAGTTCTCATGTGCCTCACCGAGTTCGGGTGTCTTGGTGGAAATGCGCAGCGTTTGAGTGTCGATTTCTAATGAGATGGCATAGTTCTTGGGGTTCGACAATAATGAGACGCGTCTCGCTGCGCGGAGTGCTGCTTCTCTATCTAAGATGGTGCGTCCTTCTGTGGATTCGGGAATTATCTTCTGATAAGGTGGATAGTCGCCCTCTATCAAGCGTGTCGTCAAAGTCGAGGTGCCGTCTGAGAAGAGGATCTGGTTTTCAAAGACGGCGATGCTGACGGCAGGGGAATCGGCGAAGGTTTTGGCGATTTCGCGAACTGCCTTGAGCGGCAGGATAAAATCTGTCGCTTTCCCGGATGCGACGACGGGTGCGCAATAGGCAATAGCGAGTTGATGGCCGTCGGTTGCGACAATTTCTGTGCGTTCTTCACCCAAGTTAAAATAGAGTCCGTTTAGAGAATAGCGCACTTCCTCCGTAGATGCTGCAAATTGGGTTTTGCGTAGCAACCCACGCAGCACCTCACCGTCTATACTCAACGCCTCACTGTCAACAGTGGGAAGCTGAGGGAATTCTTCATCCGGAAGCCCGATAATGATATAGACACCGTCACCACAAGTGAGCTCGACCCGGTCGTTCGCCATCGTAGTCAGCGTTATCGTTTTGTCGCCGGGCAATTCTTTGACGATGTCTGTCAACTTTTTGGCAGAGACGGTAATTGCCCCCTCTTCCTGAATCGTTCCTTCCACGTGCAGGCGGATGCCGACTTCCAAGTCCGTGGCGATGCATTCTATGTTGCCCGCGCTGGCGTTAATCAGCACGTTTGAAAGAATGGGTAAGGTAGCCCGACCACTTGCCACGCCTTGTAGCACTTGTAAGGACTGCAAAAATTCATCTTTATCAAAAACTAATTCCATGTTCTAAGTCTCCTATGCATGTTCTAAGTCTCCTATGAATGGAACGTTAAACCCCAAACGCTGTCAAACGCTCTTACTAGGATTGTAAACGCATCGGCATGATGACACAGATATGTTCGTCATCATCAGTCGGTTTCACAACGACAGGATTATGTTCGCCGGTGAATTCCAGTACAATTTCGTTCGTCTCAATGTAAGACAATGCATCTATGAGCAGGCGTGCGTCGAAACCGATTCGTACCGTTCCAGTTGATGATTCGACGGGCAAGTTCTCATGTGCCTCACCGAGTTCGGGTGTCTTGGTGGAAATGCGCAGCGTTTGAGTATCTATTTCTAATGAGATGGAATAGTTCTTCGGGTTCGACAATAAGGAGACGCGCTTCGTCGCACGGAGCATCGCATCCCGGTTTACAACCGTCCGTCCTTCAGAGGACTCAGGAATTATTTTCTGATATGGCGGATAGTCGCCTTCTACCAAGCGCGTGGTCAAAGTCGACGTACCATCTGAAAACAGGATCTGGTTCTCAAAGACGGCGACGCTGACAGACGGGGAATCCGCGAAGGTCTTCGCGATTTCGCGAACTGCCTTGAGCGGAACAATAAAACCCGCCGTGTTTTCGGACGCGACGAGGGGTGCGCAATAGGCCAGAGCCAATTGGCGGCCATCCGTAGCAACCACTTCTGTGCGTTCTTCACCCAAGTTAAAATAGAGTCCGTTTAGAAAATAGCGCACTTCCTCCGTAGATGCTGCAAATTGGGTTTTGCGTAGCAACCCACGCAGCACCTCACCGTCTATACTCAACGCCTCACTCTCAACAGTGGGAAGCTGAGGGAATTCTTCATCCGGAAGCCCAATAATCGTATAGACACCGTCACCACAAGTGAGCTCGACCCGGTCGTTCGCCATCGTAGTCAGCGTTATCGCTTTGTCGTCGGGCAATTCTTTGACGATGTCTGCCAGTTTTTTTGCAGAAACGGTCATCGCCCCCTCTTCCTGAATAGTGCCTTCTACCTTCATCCGGATGCCGACTTCCAAGTCCGTGGCGATGCATTCTATATTGCCTGCGCTGGCGTTAATCAGCACGTTTGAAAGAATGGGTAAGGTATTCCGACCACTCGCCACACCTTGTAGCACCTGTAAGGACTGCAAAAGTTCATCCTTATCAAAAACTAATTCCATGCTCTAATTCTCCTATCAATGATTATCAAATTATAACTAAAAAATGTGTAGATGTCAAATCTTTTTAGCGTTTTGTATCGGTTCTCAAAAATGTTTGGACTAGCGTGAACCCCGGAATGTCGAGCTCACTCCGTGCATCTTAGGCAGTTAACCCAGACGGTTCGCTTTTGACATACTTTTATTTATATGATACCATATTTATAAGAATATTACCAGAAATTAGCAAGAACGATTTATTTGTTATAGATAGAAGCTTCTATGCGAATCCAGGTCGAATTCCTGCCAAGATGTCTCCAACGATAGGGGCCCCGGCCAAAACGCGAAATCAGAACTTAGGTTCACGCGAGCAAAAACCTGCGGCATACCATCGACGAATTGACACATTGACACATTGACAAATAGAGCACTCGGTGTGCGTCGCAATCGCGGCGTGACTTGTCCTAATGCGAAATTCCTGCTAAGTGAACAGTTTTTTTAAGTGCAATGCAAAAATACGTCACCAACGTTCAGACCGAACAAACCATTGCAAAACGGGCTGTGTTAATTGGCTCGGTGCTCATTATTGCAAATAGCTACTGGATAGCTTACGTAGAGATGATCTGGCACACTGCGCATCTCACCACGGTTGCGATGTCTGTCAATGTGATGTTCGGCATTCTGGCAATTACGGTGCTGAATATGTGCGTGAAAAGCATCTTCCCGGGTGCCGCGCTTAAGCAACGCGACTTACTCGTCGTTTACGCCATGCTTGCCGTCGGGAGTGCGTTCTCAGGGCACGACTGCATTCCGCGCCTGATGGGACTTATACCGTATGCGTTTCGGTTCGCTACCCCAGAAAACGATTGGGAAGCACTGCTCTTCCATCACCTACCAGAATGGCTCATCGTAAAACATACGAAAACTGTTAACGATTTCTACGAAGGCGAGGTGAACTTCTTTACGGATGGATACGTTCAGTATTGGATTGTCCCTATTTTGTCCTGGTCTGCGGTGATCTTCCTATTGATGCTCATCTTCTTATGTATTACTTCACTTATCCGCAAACAGTGGATAGAAAACGAGAAACTGGCGTATCCAATTATCCAAATTCCGTTGGAGATAACAGCAGGGCGTACGGTCTTCAAGAATCGCTTGCTTTGGCTGGGCTTCGGCATAGCCGCCGGGATAAACCTGCTCAACGGTTTGCAGTTCTTTTTTCCGGTGCTGCCTGAAATCCCAGTCCGGAAATACAATCTCAATATGTACTTCACCCAAAAACCGTGGAATGCGATGGGGAGCATGCCGCTCCGGTTTCACCCGTACCTGATAGGCTTTTCGTTTATTTTGCCGTTGGACTTGGCGTTTTCGTGTACGTTTTTCTATTTCATGAAAAAGGCGCAGCTGCTATTTGGTAGCATGGTAGGTGTGGCGACACTGCAGGGCTACCCGTTTTTGGGGGAACAGGGGGCGGGGGCACTACTCGCTCTACTTGCCATGGCATGTTGGCACGCGCGAAAGCATTTCGCATCGGTCCTCTCTCAGCTCATCCGTCCTGGGCGCGCGGCATCACAAACCGAGGCCATTTCTCACCGCAGTGCCGTGATAATTTTAGGGCTCAGTTTACTTTTGCTCGCGATATTCTCTATACGTGGTGGGATGTCTCTGTGGGCGTTCGCGATTTACATAGGCATCTATCTGGCCATTGTCGTCGGGCTCACCCGGATGCGTGCTGAGCTCGGACCGCCGATACATGCGATAGGTTATCTCACGCCACAATATATGATGATCTCTCTACTCGGTACCCAGCGGCTGCGCCCCGGGAACCTCACGATGCTCTCGCTGATGAATTGGCTCAGCGGTGCTAGTTACGCCTCCTTCCGGACACACCCGATGCCGGACCAACTGGAGGCTTTCAAGCTGGGTGAAAGGACGGGCATCCGCAATAGAACTATGTTCATCGTCCTCGTGATTGCGAGCGTGGTGGGCATCTTATCCAGTCTGATTCTCTATCCGTATGCAATTTACAAGGAGGGCGTTGCTGCCGGTTCAGAGCAAATTCATGCGGGTGGTGCTGATACCTATAACTTCCTCTCGTCGTGGCTTGTGAGTCCAAAACCGACGGATTGGTTAGCGACCTCGGTTTTGGGTGTAACATTTGCCGCGAATTTAGGGATTATATTTCTGCGTTCGCGGTTTGTGTGGTGTCCGCTGCACCCGGCGGGGTACGTTATCGGCGTTGCCCCCGGTACCACAGATGTGATATGGTTCCCGCTCTTTCTCGCGATGATAACAAAATGGCTTATCCTCCGGCATGGCGGTGTTAACGCCTATCGCCGAGCAATACCCTTTTTCATCGGTCTGGTACTCGGAGAGGCATCCGTCGGATGTTTCTGGCCGTTGTTAAGCTTAGTCTTACGCTCTGCTGTCTACAGTTGGATCTGAGGGACCACCGCATTCTCATTTACCGCCTCATTTTTTTCGTGAACTGAACGGCTCTGGCGAGATTTGTGCTAGGACAAACATAGCAGCAGTTATTCTTGGGCTGCAGTAGACGAAAAAAAATGGAATTCTATATTGTCAAAAAAGAGCGAAAATGATAATATGGAATTCTATATTATCAAAAAAGAGCAAAAATGATAATATGTATAATTTTTATAGATAAAGAGAGCAGGCGGCTCTGGCGAGATTTTTGCTAAGGCAAACATAGCAGCAGTTATTCTTGGGCTGCAGTAGACGAAAAAGACGAAAAAGATGAAAAAATTTATAGCCGGCACCTACAAACAGCAACGGGAATATAAAAACTTCACACCCGTCTTCATAAACCGTCATTTTTCTTGGGAAAACCCGCAGATAGATGTCTGCTTGGAAAAGGCAGGGCGGCTTTTAGGCGAACTCAACGCTTACGCGACACTGATACCGGATATAGACTTCTTCATCAGAATGAATGTGGTGAAAGAGGCCACGAAATCTAATCTAATTGAAGGCACGAAAACCGAGCTCGATGAAGTCATTCTACCGGAAGCGGAGATTAACCCAGAGAGGCGAGATGATTGGCACGAAGTACAAAATTATATTCAAGCGCTCCATTTCGCCATCGGTAAACTCACTGAGCTCCCTATTTCTACACGCCTCCTCAAGGAAGCCCATAAAATACTCCTTTCAGGTGTGCGTGGAGAACATAGAGCCCCCGGCGAGATTCGTAAAAGTCAGAATTGGATCGGTGGCACCTCCCTATCTGATGCGGTGTTTATTCCGCCCTCTCCAGAGGCACTCCCGGAACTACTCAGTGATCTCGAAAAATTCTGGCACAACGAAACACTGCAGCTGCCAATCCTTATCAAAATTGCTATCACACACTATCAATTTGAAACCATACACCCGTTTCTGGACGGAAACGGACGGTGCGGCCGACTCTTGCTTATCTTGCAACTCATCGAGGCACAGTTACTCAACAAGCCAGTACTTTATATGTCCACCTTCTTCGAGAAACATCGTGAATCCTATTATAACTCTCTCACCACGGTCCGTAAGTCAAATGACATCGAACAGTGGCTCGTATTTTTTTTTAACGGAATCATCGAAACAGCCGAGCACGGCATTGAGACAATCAGATCGGTTACTGAACTCCAGACGGAGTACAACCGAAAAATCCTAACACTGCGTGCTAGAGCAGAGAACGCACGAAAACTGATTCACTTCATGTACTCCAACCCAATAGTTAATGTCCGATCGGTTGAACAAGAATTGAAGATGAACTATGCAAGTGCGAATCGCCTCCTAAAATCCTTGACAGCCCTCGGCATCCTAAACGAAATTACCGGCTTCTCACGCAACCGGCTCTTTGTGCTAGAGAAATACCTAAATCTCTTTAGAGATTAGCGATGCGGTTTGTAGTATGCTATGCATTGCGTGCCTCTATTGTCTTTTCCTGCAAACTTGTAAAGCCTGATTCTGAGAGCGAAACGACCTGTTTCCCGGAAGCCTGCTAAAAAAAATAGGTGTCCATGAGACCGCAGAATTTGCTTGTGAAAATGCGGTCAATCTTGTAAACTCCTCTACAGTTATAAGCGGGCTTGATGTTGATGTAACTGCGATCTCTTATCGAGAAAAAGATGAAAGTTAAACCTATTCTGATTATATCGATGCTGGGTGTGCTGCTATCCGTTCTGCTGAGCGGCATCTATTTCCAGTTTTCCTACTTTGAGCCGGATACCGTCTCGTATCTATTTCAGGCGAAGCTTTTCGCTGAGGGCAAGCTCTCCGTACCGGCCCCACCGGAACATGGATTTTCTTCCTCACCGCATATCAACATCCTTAACGGCAAATGGTACTCAAAATACCCGTTCGGCAACGCCTTGATGCTGATGTTGGGGGTGTTTATCAACGCGCCGTGGTTAATTCCTGCGCTGGCGACAGGTGGTGCGCTCTATTTGCTATACGTTCTCGTCAAGGAGATGCACGGGAAATCGGCTGCACTTATTGCCGCCGTGATTGGACTGATCTCGCCTGCCACGCTTGGTATGGGTTCGACCTGGTTCAGTGAGCCGGTCAGCCGTTTTTACCTCGCCCTCTATCTGTTGTCGCTTATCAGAACGTTGAACGGGAGGGGCGGTTTCGGCTACGCGCTTCTCTCCGGTTTTGCTTTGGGATACGTGTTTAACACGCGGCCGCTTTCTGCGTTCGTGTTCGGTGTTGTCGGTGCCGGGCTGACGTTATACTGCCTTGGCATCGCAGTTCGTGAGGATAAAAATCGTGTTCCGGATGGCACGCCTCTAACGCCAAAACTCGCAGCTCGATTGGCGTTTTTCTTCATACCGTTTGTTATGATGTTGGGTGTATGCATGGCGTGGAATACCTACTTCACCGATGACCCATTTACATTTACGCATACCGCCGCGCAGCCTTACGACAAAATCGGGTTCGGGAAACGCATGGAAGGTTACGCACCGGAAATTGAGAACGGGGTTCTTTTTACGCCTGCTTGGGCAATAGAGCGGACGTGGCGACACATTTTGCCCTGCATTAGTTTCAATGCGCTCGGCTGGGGGAGTTACGCGCCTAACCTACTCAGAGAGGTTAACCTATCGCTCAGTTGGTTTATGGCCTTTGTCCCGTTGCTGATACCCTGGGTTCTCGCATTTATCCCGCTTTTCCATCGTTCACGCAACAGATACGATGTGCTCTGTCTTGCAGCCTTGGTAGGCAATCTGTTGCTCTATGCGTTTTTCTACTTTGAAGGTTCGACGTGGGGGTTTACACCGGTAAATGCACGCTACTACACAGAATCCACGCTGTTGGGGTTCATTCCGTTAGTGGCGCGCGGAATCCTTATCATCTACGAGCATCTGAAACATAGACTGCAGCGGCTTGAGAGCAACCGCTTACACCCGTTCATTGTTGCAAGCAGCCTATTAATTTTACTCCTCAGCGTTAATACGGTATGGAGTTATGTACGCATCGGCAAAGTTTATCAAAATTGGGGCCCTGTCTATCAAAAACTCCCCCCAACCGTCGCGGCACAAAATATTCACAACGCTGTCATATTTGTTGCGGAGCACCGTGGCGCACCCATTGGCGACTATCCATTTCAGAATCTGGATGAAGCCGATATCGTCTATTTTAAATTAGGACCCTCAAAACAGTGGAAACTTACCAATAGCGATTGGAAAACCGTATATAAGCAGTATTTCACCGGGCGTGAGGCTTATCTATATCTACCGCGCGAGAACAGGCTCACTCCGTTAACTGTTCCAGAATGACGATATCGCCAGGATTCCAGGATTGCGTGATGATATAAAACTTGCCAGCAATCTTACGGATTACAGCTCCGTGCAGATGCTGGAACGTCTCCACGTCGAGTTCTTCCTTCGGCATCACGGTTGACACCAAATTGTTCCCTTCCAAGATGTAGAGCGGTGCGCCTTTCCCTCTATCAGGCCCATAGAGGCAAGCAACCACTGCGTAGCCTGCTTCGTAGTCAATGCTACACGGGAAAGAACCCTTAATGAGCGGTAATGTCTCTAAGTATGTGCCATCGGGTGAATAACGTTCTACTTCTGCATTCGCCCGGTCGGCAATGTCTAATCGTTCTGTGCCGTAAGGTATTGTGATATGATGCCCAGTGCCGAATTGCCCCGGCTCCGGCCCTTTGCCTCCGAAGGCTAACGGATACCAACTCGCTTCAAAGGGCGTTAGGTTCGAGATCTTTGCACCTAAGATATAATCTAACTCAGAGTAGCCTGTCGTGACATAGAGCATTCCGTTCAGATGCGTTACCCCGGTCGGTACGAATTTGCCGCCTTCACTAAAATAGAGATTGACTGCCTGATGCTGAAAATCTGTCATCGCATCGGGTGCTTCTAACGTATGCACCAGTTTTCCGTCCAAGGTTGTCGTGAACACTTTTCCGGCATCATTGGCTGGAAAAGAGAGATACGGGGTTCCATCTGTCGCAGACCAGGCAGTTGTATAATGCGCGTTGACTTTCTTCAAGGCAGCGGGTGTCTGTATCAACCTCGTTGTTTGGAGGTCAGCACTGATTTGGATGATGCCGACCCCCGGCAGAGCAAAATAGGTTTCACCTTTCCCGGGCCGCCGGTCTACATCAAACCCACCGTGCGCTTTGCCAATCGCAGCAACGACCTCTTCCGGAAAGTGGGCTCGCGTATATAACACTTTGAACTTAAGTGAACCTTGCCCGCTCACCTTCATTGCTGGTTTTTCGTGATGCGCCACGAATTCAAACTGCTCTGTAGGTGGCTGTTGTTCAAGATGTGCATAACTGCTTCCAATTGATAGGGCAATGACGAAAGTTAAATACCGTAAAATCTGATGTCTCATCTATAACGTCCCCCATTTTTGTGAATTACTGGATGCTTTCGCGAAAGCGCTTGGTAAACTTGCAGCTCCGTGCGATGCTCGCGACATCTTCCATCTTATACTGCACAACAAGGGGGCCTGCAAACCCGATCTCTTTTAATCCGCGCCCAAACGTTTCAAAATCGAAAACCCCGCCCCCGGGCTCACCCCGGTGGCTACCGGACATGTGTACATCGCCTAAGCACGTTTTCATGGCCCGAGCTGCTGTATCTGGGTCTGCGCCATCGTTGAAAAGATGATACGTATCGCATGTCAAATAGACAGGTAACCCTGTGTCTTCAACGAAAGTCACGCCGTCGCGATAATTATCAAGTGGACATCCCTTCTCGAACTCAAGCGCGATTTTGATGTCGTGCTCCTCGCACGGTGCTACCATGTGAGAGAGGTTATCAGCGAGTGTTTGCAGCGCCTCCTCTTGAGAAGCATTCTGTGGCGGATTTACCCAGACACCAATGATGTCTGCATCAAACCGGCGGGCGACCTCCAGCACAGTCTCAAAGTGCTGCAGTGCCTCGGCTTTTCTCGAAGGCGTTGTCAAGATGTGATTGCCAAAGCCTATTGTCGGCGCGCTCAGTCTGTGTTTATCTGCCAGATTCATCGCATCTTCGATTTCATCGGTTGAGAGTTTTCCTAAAAACCCAGAATTCACAGGGATATTGATGCCTTCATATCCGGCCTCGGCAACGAGCGCAAAAATCTCAGCACGTGTAAATCTGCCTAAGGTACCAGCATAAGGGTCGTAACAGATAGGTAACATTTTTTCTCCTCAAGCGTTTTTCAGATATATTAGCACGCGGGCAATTTTCTGTCAAAAGATTTTCCAAATATTTTTCAAACGTTGCACATAAAGCGTGTGCCTTGCTACCGCACCAAATGTTCACTTACCCCCATTTTTTTGAAGGTTTGTCGTAAAAGGTTTTTGTTTTGATCTTTCGTATATCTCGCATCAGTCCCTCTCCCGACAAGGCTAGCGTTCCTATCGGTTTAGGCTTTGCGTGAAGGCATCAAGGCTCTCCGCTTGAACAGCGGCGAGCAGCAGCAGCTCAAGGTGTTGTAAATCGGTAATACGGTGCAAGGCAGGGGCTAAGGCGTTGACAGTATCCGGTGAAAACTTAGCGCTCAGCACGGCCAATGTATTTTTGATGGTGCTCTCTTTCGCACCTCGTTCTATGCCTTGTTCTATACCTTGTGCGATAAATTCATCGCGTAACAGTTGGAAATATTTAGATTCTCGCATCAGTCCCTCCGGTATCAGACGTTTGAAAAGCGACGCGTCATGCACAACACTCCCGAAAACCGACAGCGCACACAGTAAATCTCCTTGCGTCCCCTCATCCAAATCCGTCCCTGTCGTCGCGGTTATACATCTTTGAATCCAAGCCGCTGAGTCCAAACCCCCGGGCGGTTTCATCAACGGCGTGAACGGCAACAGCCCAGGCGCAGCTAACGCCAAAATAGATTCACCTTCTACTTCTATCAGACGGATAACCTTATACCGCAACCGATAGGCGTAGCCACACATACTATATTCATACACACCCCCATCCCTTCGCCCCGCTGACGGATGAAAGTACAGCACATTCGAATACACCGGCAGCTGGTATTCCCCAAGCAGATACCCGTGATACGCTGCGTTTCGCGCCCACATCGGTTTGGGTGTGCTATCTCGCACCTGCAACTCTATGTGTAGGATAGCCTCCTCGTTATCAACGCGGATACGCTTGGTGCTATCGACACGCTGCCCGATAACCACCTGTTGTTCGGTGTCAAGGTTTTCAAGCACCTGAACATTGTCCACCCCGAGTATAAACCGTGAGATGTCGTGGGCATGCTCCGTCAACAACTCTTTTGCCATATTATCATAGTCCTGTGCCATAAAGTTATTATACACCAATGTGTTGAAAAAAGTCAAGTTTTCGTATATTTCAGCGCTATAAAGGCTGCTGCTCTATTAAAACCTTTGCAAACCTCGTCAGAGCCATTTGGTGTTTAGATTCTAAACATCGGAATCCTCCGACGAGATTTTTAGTATCTTCTCTGTCCTTCAGGACAGAGAAGATTACCTTATACCTGCCATCTATAGACTATCTTTTATTCGCCACCCACTGGGAATACCTATCCTGCCACTTTTCTCACAGATAAACCTAACAATATCACACACAGACGACTCTCAGAAAAAAAATGGGGGTAAGTGAGCCCCAAATGCTCTTGACATTTTTTGACTGAATATGGTATTATTTTACGGGTAGGCGGGTTGCCCTGTTACCTCCGTTCACGTCTGGGAGCAGAGTTGGAGCTGGCTATTGGGACACTAGCTGCGCCTGTGGCAAAAGGATGTGGGCATGGGTGTATTAGCATCTATAAAATCAGAAGTTAATGGTTTTATAGATGCCAACCTCATAGTGAAATTGCGTATAGCCCTTTAGCCACTTGAGAAAGAATTTAAGCGACACGGCGACAGATGGCGCAGCCATTCGCGCTTGTGCATCTCCTATTTTGTCTTATCAGATTCGTTCGTGAACGAGTGACGAATGAATCGATTACCAAACACGAAGATTTAGGTAAGAACATGCCAGCCAAACAATATCCTAACTTGCTCATTATCATGTCCGACGAACATGCCCCGATGTTCAGTGGTCCTTACGGACATCCGCTTGTGCAAACGCCGAACCTGGATCGACTCGCTGCGAACGGTGTCACCTTCACGAATGCTTACTGCAATTCGCCACTCTGTATGCCTTCACGGATGTCCTTCATGACTGGCAAGTACATCCACCGCATCGGTGCCTGGGATAATGCAGCGCCTTTGCGTCCGGATGCTGTCACATGGGCGCATCGTCTCCGTTCAGTCAACTACGATGTTGTCCTCTCTGGAAAACAGCACTTCGGCGGCATGGATCAGCTGCACGGATTTCGTGCACAACTCGCCCGCGACTTACACGCCGAGCGACAGCATGCGCTCAGTGACTGGGCGGACGGTACCCCCGCTGCACGCCGCCCATGGCAAGGCCTTGCCCAGGCAGCCCCCGGTACAACGGAGGAGATTGAGGTGGATGATCTTGTAGAAACCGCAGCGTTGGTGTATCTCCGGGACGCAGCACGACACGAACAGCCCTGGGCACTGAATGTGTCATTCATCGCACCACATTTTCCGCTCGTGGTACCCCAACGTTTCTGGGAGCTCTATCCGCTTGATGAAATAGATTTACCTGAAATTCCAGACGGACATCTCGAAAACCAGCATCCTGTCTATCAACGGATGCGACGCATGTTCGGCTGTGTCAACTTTCCGGAAGAGCTCGTCCGACGCGGTAGGGCAGGCTATTACGGATTGATTACCTACCTTGATGAAAAGATCGGACGGTTGCTCCAGACACTGGAGGCGACAGGTCAAGCAGAAAATACCGTAATCATCTATACCAGCGACCATGGCGAGATGAATGGCGAACACGGTATGTGGCGTAAGTCAAACTTCTATGAGGCATCCGTGCGTGTCCCGCTACAGATTGCCTGGCCCGGACACTTACCGAGTGCCAAACGGATTGATGATGTCGTTTCATTGGTAGATGTCACCGCAACCCTCATTGAGTTAGCCGATGCACCGAAAACGGGACAACTTGATGGCGACAGTTTACTCTCTTTGATGCGGGGCACCGATAGTGAATGGAAAGATTTTGCCTTCGCCGAATACTTGGCGCACGGCATCCAACGGCCAATGGCAATGCTACGGAAAGGACGATATAAATTCAATTATAGCCTCGGGGATGCTCCGGAACTTTATGACATCATAGAAGACCCAGGTGAATTTCACGACTTGGCAGATGCCGCGGCGTACGAAGAAATTCTGGAGGAACTTCAGGCACAATTGTTAGCAGAATGGAATCCAATTGAACTTGAAAAGAAGGTACGCGAGAGCCAGAAGGCACGGATACTGATTGATAAGGTTACTGATGGAGAGTGGAGGAAGTAAGGGCTTGACAATTCGGCAAAAATTTTCTATACTTGAGATATGCAAATTCGCCACAGCGAGATACTCGTCTATACTACACCAAACGGACGTAATCCTTATCGGCAACGGTACACGCGGATTAAAGATGAAAAGCGAAGATAAATATCTCTCATAGAATTGGACTTTACGAGCAGGTAACTTCGGCGATTTCAAGCAACTGAGCGCGGATTTATATGAATAGAAGAGGTAGCAGAAGCACAAGGCGGAATTGCTTTCCTTGTTGCATAGACACAACTCAGTTATCAGAATCTTACTTATCTTCAAAATTCTGGACATTCGGAGGAACATGATGAAAATCAGCCCTGTTAAAGGGAGAGCGATGCTTCATTGGGTGGGCAAACGCCCCCTCGAGACGGTAAGCAATTATCCCGCCCAATTGGTGGAAACTTATAACGTTGAAAACCCGGAGAAAGAGCCGCTATATGATAGATTTTTGGAGGGACCGAATCTCCTCTTTCACGGGGATAACAAGGATATTCTCTCCACCTTACTTGTCAACGGCTTCCGTGGCAAGGTAGATCTCATCTACATTGACCCGCCTTTTGCCAGCGGTGCAGACTATGTTCGAAAGGTGAAACTCCGCGGCATTAGAGGGACTACCCTGAGTGAAGGTGCTGGGAACCCAGGTGGGAGTAGGGGGGGGTAAACCCGCTTCTTTAACAGGCGAAGGTCACTCCATTATTGAACAGACACAATACACCGACATCTGGGCAAACGATAACTATCTCCAGTTCATGTTTGAGCGGCTTATCTTGATGCGCGAACTGCTGTCGGATGCTGGTTCTATTTACCTGCACTGTGACCCGACAATGAGTCATTATCTGAAATTGATTATGGATGAGATCTTCGGCATACAACAATTTCGCAATGAGATTGTGTGGGGATATGAAAAACCGCGTTCAGCAACACGTATATGGAAGAGAAATCACGATATTGTATTATTTTATACAAGGACTGATGACTACACTTTTAATATTCAGCGCGTTCCTACACTTGATGGTAAATTCGAAATGAAAAAACCCTTCAAACGGCCCGACGGTAGCGTATGGGAAGCGAAAGAACCAGGCAAGCAAGCTGGATCATGGTGGTCTGATATAGCTTCATTTGCAACGAGAATGACAGCAAGAGAGCGTACAAATTTTCCTACTCAAAAGCCGGAGAAACTGATAGAACGCATCATCAAAGCGTCAAGCAACGAAGACTCCATCGTGCTTGATTGCTTCGTGGGCAGTGGCACCACCGCAGTCGTCGCTGAAAAACTCCGCAGACGCTGGATCGCCGCAGATCTGAACAGAGGGGCCATACAGACGACAATGAAACGCATCCAGACAACTATTGCCGAACACCGCGGAATCGCTCATTATCGCATCAATAACTATCACTTTAGCGAACAACAGGAACTTCGCAGGCTCCTCATCGAAAAGTATGGTGTCGAAACCGACAAGAAGGACCGCTTCTTTGACGGCACCGTAGACGGAACCCTCGTCAAAATCGTTGAACTGACGAAACCGCTCACCCGATTAGATATTCAGCTTATCAAAGACGAACTTCAGCACCGCCCTGATGAGACGCGCTCGGTGACGGTGCTCTGCAACGGCAGCGAGCTGGGAATACAAGCCGAACTTGACGCAGAAAACAAGCATCACCCGATTAATAAACTCATCGTGCGGGACATCCAACGCGACGGTGTCACAACCTTCGCCTCTGCTGAAGCAGAAGTTGCCTTCAAAAGAGACGGGCAGCACGTTACCATCACCCTCGTAGATTATATCAGTCCGACCATCTTAGGGCGTTTGGAGATAGCCCGCACCCTCTTTGACGAACAAGTTGATGATTTCCGTGCCCAGGTTGATTGCGTGCTGATAGATACGGACTACAACGGCAGGCATTTCAGAATCGTTGCGAGTGATGTGCCGGAGAAGCAGCGCGATTTTATCAAGGGCCAATACACGGTAGTGCTGCCGCACCCTGATGCCCGCGTTGCCGTCAAGATTATTGATATGCTGGGTGAGGAAACCGTGGTAACAGAATAAACAGTTCTGGGGCTATAAACGTCCTACGCCTTGGCTAAGACATGTTATTGCCTGAGTAGATGTCGCAAAAACTATTGGGAAAGCGGTAACAATATGGCTTTATCACAAAAGCATCCGAACCTCATCTACGTTTTCGCAGATCAGCTCCGGTATCAGTCGTGTGGGTATGCGGGTGATGTGAGAGCGTACACGCCCAACATAGACCTGCTTGCTACAGAAGGCGCGAATTTCTGCAGTGCTGTCTCCGGGAGTCCGATGTGCGCGCCGTATCGTGCCTCGCTCTTTACCGGCAAATACGCCAGCAGTACCGGCATGGCGATTAATGAACTCCGGATGAACCCGAACCACGACTGCTTCGGACATGTCTTGCACCGGAACGGTTATCAGACAAGTTACATCGGAAAATGGCATCTCTGGGCAAATCAATTGGGAAATCATCATGAGTCTCAGAATTCTTATATTCCGCCGGGCCCGTATAGACTCGGTTTTGATGGGGATTGGGCAGCGTACAATTTCCATCACCGTTATTTTGATGCCTATTATCATAGAGACACGCGTGAAAAAATTCCAATTCCGGGCTATGAACCTGATGGTCAGACAGATTTGGCGATTCAGTCCGTTCGACAGATGGCATCCGCAGATAAACCGTTCGCTTTGTTCCTTTCAATCGGCACCCCACATGACCCATGGACACAGGATAACGTCCCGTCTGCTGATTATCAGAGGTTCAAGGAAGTTGAGTTTGCACTCCCGCCCAATTATCGTGCTCAAAACGACCGTTATGGTGATAGCTGGGCACAGATGTCGGCTAGGGAGCGTGCTAATCTGCCGGAATGGATGCGCGTCTATTACGCCATGACAACGAATTTGGATCGAAATATAGGAAGGTTACTTCGGACGGTTGATGAGCTCAGGCTGCGCAACAATACAATTTTTGTTTTCACGTCTGACCACGGGGAAATGTTCGGTGCCCAAGGCCGCCGCGCGAAAAACATTTTTTATGAGGAAGCCGTCCGCATCCCATTTCTCATCCGGTGGCAAGGTAATATCCCGGAATCACACGTGTCCACCGCCTGTCTCAATACGCCGGACATCATGCCCACGCTCTTGTCACTGATGAGCCTGCCGATTCCGAATGCTGTTGAGGGCACAGATCTGAGCGGTGCCGCTTTGAATCAGCCGTCTGAGCAACCAGATGCCGCGTTCATGCAAGGAATGGGATGCACTGCGAAATGGGAAGATGGCTTCGAGTGGCGTGCGCTACGGACAGGGCAGCATACCTACGCCGTTCATCGCGCAGATGGAACCGAGAAACTCTTCGATAACGCATCGGACCCCTTTCAAACGCACAATCTCATTGATGACAGCACATCTGTATCACTTCGAGACGAATTCCGGGAAATGTTAAAGTGCCGTATGGACGCACTTAATGATACTTTTGAGGCGTGTACGTGGTACCGGGACAATTGGACTGAGAATCGAGTTATTCTGCGCACAGCAACGTTAACATAAAATCGATTTGGCATCGTCTCGGTAAAGGGGTGCTATGCTAAAGATTGCACCTACGACGGTTGCATCTCTCCAATTCGTTTCACGGTAAATCAACTAGAATTTGAAAAAAAACATGGTACGACAAGAAAACAGCAGCGACAAAGATATTGGTGGTGAATATCCATCAAGTCCCTCACGGCAAGCGCTAGAGTTTACGGATATCTTGGACGTAGCATTCAGCCTCTATCGGAACCACTCCTCCCTATTTTTAGGTCCCATCATTGTCCATCTGGTTGGGACGGCTATCTTAATAGAAGTGATTCCAACTCCCCTTGGATTTGGTATAGCATTACCATTTTTCCTAATAGGATCCGGGGGGCTTGTTTTCGCAAGCGCCCAAACCTACCTCGGGAGAGACATCACAATACGAGCCGCCTTGAGGCAAACTGTACGCCAATTTTGGCTGCTCTTAGGCACTTTTCTAGTCTGGGTTTTAGTTGTATGCGGATTGGCTTTAACACTCATTGGTATCCCGGTCGCAATTTATTTTGCAATTCGATGTTTTTTTTTCTTTCAAGTTGTTTTAATAGAGGAGACCTCAATACGGAATGCGCTAAGGCGGAGTCGCGATTTGGTTTCCCAAACGTGGTGGCGTATCTTTGGAATGATGCTAGGGATTCTATTCTTCATCTGGGCGATTCACTCTATCCTTGAGTTCTCTATAGGATTTATCCTGAGTTTGACAGGACTTCTTAAGGATATAGACTTTGTAGAACTGATCAGATGGGCGATTTGGGAATTACCTGATGATGGAATAGAATTGCGCTCTGATGTGATACTGTCTTTGATTCGCCTAGCAGTTTGCACGCTCTCGGATTCTATTATGATTATTGGGCTGACGGTTCTTTACTTCGATCAGCGCCACCGGAAAGAGTAAGTAGCGTTGCACCAGACGAAGCCTCAGTTTTACGCCCTACGCACCGAATTTACTACAGTTCTCTTTCAGTAATTCCGAAGAATTTATCGGTTACGCGGCGTTTATGATATAGATTCAGCACATCGCGTTCAATCCGGGCGTTCACCCTTCTGCCATCCGTGAAGGTTACCTGAAATTGCGTGTCTGATTCCTGTGCGACGTTCTCTATTTTTGGCAAGGGTATCTGTTTTTGAGTTGCCCATTCCTGAATCAATTTTGCAATCGTCTGCTCGTCATTTGGGGGCGGAACAGATTCCTGCAATTCGATACTGAAGGCTGGCACGTTCTTATTGACGTAGTTAAACCAGCGGCTAGTTCTCAGGAAGGGGACGAGTGCTCGCAGCGCTTCGGTGCCCCCAATTCGACTTAACGCCTCTGCAGAAAATCCGCGGACGTACGCCGATTCGCTCCTGAGTGCATCTCGTAGGGCCGGGATTGCTGCGGCTGCCTCGGGCCCAATGCGCGTCAACGCTTGCGCTGCAAAGAATCCTAAATCTGTATTTTCGCTGTTTTCTAACACTTTAATCAAAGCAGGTACTGTCTTGGTAGTAGGAATTTTAATCATCCCCAATGCCGAGGTGGCATGTCGGCGTACTGCGTCGGACGCATCAGTTAACAATGTGGTGAGCGTATCGACTGCGTCGGCTGCTGCCGGTCCGATTTCGCCTAAGGCGTAGGCGGCGGATGCGCGCACGTTTTCTCGGCTATCGTTCAGAGCCGTTTTGAGTGCAGGCACTGCGGAGGCCCCGCTGGCTGCGAGCCCGTGTGCCGCATCACAGATATGGAGAATCGGCTCCATCTCAAACGCCTCTTCTTCTGAAGCGAGTTCCTCAACGAGAGGTTCAACCGCTGCTTCCCCGATTGCCCCGAGCGCATAGATAGCATTTCTGCGCACCGGTTCGTAGTTATCTTTAAGCGCATCGATTAAGGCAGGTGTGACATCCGCTGCCCTTTGCCGCATGAATCCTAATACGTTCGCGGCTTTCATGCGAATTGCCGGCTCCGGGTGCTTCAAATTCGCTACACATGATGCCATGTCACCAATCCCATTCGCATTTGGGCGATTCGTCTCGTATAAATCAGTTTTCCCATACATCCAATTCCACATATAAGTCCACAGAATCTCTGCATCATAAGGAACGTGGTTGATTTCAGGGGGCTGCCAATGAACAGTGTCGCTGTTCCAAGAAGGCGCGGTCGGCTGTTCAGTTCGCATAAAGACGAATTTCATGCCGTAACGATTCATGGAAAGATAGTTCTGAAGGAACGAATGCACCATATCAAAGTGCATAATCCACACGGTGCCGAGCTGGCCGGACATCGGGACCACGGTCGGATTGACGTAATTATCGGCCGGCAATAAGGTACGGCAATCTTTACCTTTAGCGTGCGCAGTGTGTCTTTCAAGCTGGCCATTCTGAAATTCCCGAATGTATTGTGTCCCCGGAATGATGCATGTCGGGCCTTGTTCTGCGAAGCAGGGCTGCGGATAATAGAAAAGAATCGCCCAACGCGGTGTCCGGTGCCGAGGACGTTTGCCTCCAGCGTGCCCATCTTTATGGAGCGGCATCATCAAACGTTCTTCGCCTGCCTCTTTTGCCCCCGGTGTACTACCCGCAAAGTTCGGATGGCAATGCCGATGCGGATGCATCACATATCCATTTCCCAAAATGCTCGTCAGGGCCCCGCGTACCTCCGGAGACTCCAAAACAACCTCAAGTTCCGGCACCAATGGTAGAATGTTATTGAGCGGATTATGTTGCCTATCGCCGCGGAAATCCACAGCTCCAGCAAAGAGCTCATCAGTTTTCTGATAGATGGTGTCATGAATTGTTGTTGGCACGTCAGCGGTGACGTTCACATACCCGTTTACAATAAAATGGCGGATCTGTTCATCATTTAAAAGTTTCTGCGTATCTTTCATAATGTCTCTTTCTATTTTTGGCGTGTTCAGGCTTATCGTTTAAAACGAGAGATACTAAGAATCCGTTCGGCTCGATAAGGGAGCGGCTATCACGCTTTTGTCGTTCCGTATTCGTCGTCTACAAAAATCAATACCATGCTGCCTTGTTCACCACATTTTGCAACGGCTCACCTGCAGCAAACCGACGTGCATTTTCTAAGAGAATCTTGAACCTACGTTCCGGAATATTTTCGGCATCTTTAACAGCAATATGGGGTGTGAGCAGCACGTTCGGCAACTTCCACAGTGGACTCTCCGCGGGTAACGGCTCGACTTCAAACACGTCCAAACCACCCCCTGCAATGATGCCCTGCTCCAGTGCTTCAACCAGTTCGTTCAGTTTTGTCGTCTTGCCACGGCCGATATTGATGAAATAGGCGCTGCGTTTCATCCGGGCAAAGCGATTTTTGCTCCACATCCCTTCCGTTTCCGGCGTGTGCGGTGTCGTCGTGATGACAAAGTCTGCACGCGGTAGGAGCGCATCAAGCGCCTCCGGTTCATGTTGTTCAACAAATGGGACATCGTATTCCCATCTCGCATCGACACCTATAACCGTCATGCCAAATTCCGTGCAAAGACGGGCTGTTTCATGCCCGATACCGCCAACACCCACAATCAACGCAGTTGCCTCTGCTAGGTCTATATAGTCTTTTTTACGTGCATTTTTGTCCCAGATGCCTCGACGTTGTGCATCCATATAATACGGCAGTCCACGAGCAAGTGCAAGCACGAACATCATAATATGTTGTGCAATATGATCGTTGTAGATACCGCGCGGATTACAGACTATCAGAGGATGTTCGATTAACGCTTGATAATAATAGCCCGGGAAAGGGCCCGCTGCCGGGTTCTGTAACCAGCGTAAGTTGTTGGCAAATTTGAGTTGTTCTGGCGAAACCCAACCGTAGACAGCATCCGTATCAGGGAGGTGCTCCAAAACTTCTGCATCTGTTTTTGGTAAGACGACAGTATACGCCGGCAGCTCGCTGTGGAGACGCTCTGCCCATTCTTGTGACTCGGTATTTTGCGGGGGCATCATTATTAATTTTGGCACAATTCTGTTCCTCTTTTTTCGGATGCAATATGTTCGAAGATATAAGCCAAACAGACAGCGGCGAAACACATCAGAGCCTCTCCTTATTTTTCAGACGTGTTCGAGGCCCTCTGCACTGCTCTTATATGTATAGTATACCGCTTTTTGAATTCTTTTTCAACTGAGAACGATTTTGCTGTTGGCCTTTCAACGTAGGTGCAAGAATTGAGCGAACCTTATCTGTCCTTGACTTTAAATGGAAAGATATAGTATACTTTGGGCAAAGGTTAACATCTCATTGAATTCAGAATCTGCAGGAAAACCTATGACACTTGAAGGAGAGTGGTTGCAGAAGTAGTTTGATATTTCTTCAAACTCAAAGGAGCCTTGTGCACTTTGATAGCGAAGGCTATCTCCTTACCCTTGACGCTTGCAAGTAGAATATTGAGATGTTTGAGGACTTGTTATGGGTTATGTCTACATTTTGGAAAATGATTTAATGCCGGGGCTGATAAAAATTGGCCACACATCCAAAACGCCAGAGGAACGAGTTAAGGAACTTTCAGCCCCAACAGGCGTGCCAACTCCATTTAAGGTTGCTTTTAAGTTACCGTCCGAGAAATATAAAGAACTTGAAAAGGAGATGCACCGCAAACTTTCTGACTACCGTGTCAATTCTAATCGAGAGTTTTTTAAATATCCGGTAGATCAGGCAATCAGGCAGATGGCACTCGCCTATTTTGAGTTGAACGAATTTGAAGTTGAACTGAACGAATTTGAAAAGGCTGCAAACGCAGCGAAGAAGGCTGTCAGGCTTGATAGTAACTATCAGCCCGTGTTCAGATTCCTTGAGAATCTAAAACAGGAGCATTACGACCGGGGACTTGCCTCGCTTGCGGGCGAGGAGTACGCACAGGCAATTCTGGAGCTTACACCCACAATAAAAATAGACCCTAAGTTTATAGAAGCAATCCATGCACTTGGACTCGCTTACTTGGGAACACAGAATTTTGACGAAGCGAAAAACGCTGCTCAAGAAGCATTAAAGATCGATTCTAATTATCAACCAGCAAAAGCACTTTTGGATGCTATAAACCCAGCGAAAAAAAGCAAGGTAGCCAGACAAACTCCACACGAGGCTGTTACTCAGAGCAATCTGAAGCGACCTCCCCGGCCTCCAGCAACTTCCCTAAATCCAGAGGTAACACTCACATCATCGGAACCCGCTCATCAACTCTTAGATGATATCTCTGCACAAGATGCAAAAGTCGGAAAGCGGACATTGTGGCTAAAAATTGGATTAGTTACCGTCGTATTGGCAGGAGTTATCGCGAGTTTCGGAATATATAGGATCCTAAATTTTTTAATGCCTACACCGCCTGAATTATCCATAACTCAAATCGTTTTTCACGAGCCATCTGGTAACAAATTCCTCGATGGGGGTGAAAAAGGGTCTATTAAAGCTAAAATTGAAAACATGGGAGGGCGTGCAACGGACTTTCGTCTGGAACTTACGCCCTCTTCACACCGTAATTTACGCTATAACCCCATCACCACAATGCAAGAATTAGATGCAAATAGCGAAAGAATTATCACAATTCCTATTTCAGCCAATCGGAACGTTCAGGCACAGGCCGTTCGTCTGAAAATCCAATTGGTTGACAAAAACGGGAATCAACTTACTGTAAAAAAAACACTCTCTTTTAAGGCGCTCCCTAATAATGTACCGGGTCCTTTTCTGTCACCGTGATAGCACAACACCTCGCGCGCTACATAATCTGATTCCGTGACAAAGTGGTTCCATGCCAAAAAAAAGTCGGGGTGCAGCAGGAACCGCACCCCGATACACGCCTCTTAATGTTTTTCCGGCTGTTCTGACGTTTTTCTCTGTGTCGCCTCGACTGCCCGAAGTTCTTCGACGATCTTGTCATTGGCGGGATCTGGGAACAGAGTCGCAACGGCCTCGACATACTCAAGTGCCGTCTCCAAAGAGACTGAGCTTCTCTGCATGCGTCTGCCTGTGTCCATAAAGATATGGACTTCTCGAATATCACCAAAACGCTTTATCAGGTCTTGGCGTCTGTACTCATGGAGCTCATCCGCTGAAAGCGAACGCCAATCTTGACGGGAGGCGGAACAATTCTCACAAAGTTTTTCAAACGCTGGGGACGGTTCCGCATCCCCATCGCTCGCCGATGCTTTGATCTCGACTTCATCGTCACGAGGAATCTCATCAATGCCTGTCGATTCGGCGGCTGTCTGTGGTAAAACAAGCGAATCCTCAGTGAGCATCTCCTGGAGATCCTCGGTCGCAGCAGGTGTTTGCAAGGCACCTGGCGAAACGGATGGAACAACGTCCGCATCGGTATCTGTCGGTGCCGGTGTCGGTTCTTCAGCGGTGTTAGTGGCATCGGCGATCTCAACCGATTCCTGCTGAGGTGGAACCTCCGGGAGGCTCATCAGAAAACGTTGTGTATCATACTTGAGGGCGGACATCCACGCCAAGACCAGCAACGTCACAGCGAGGATTGGAAAAAAAATTCTCTTCATTTGTCTTCTCCTTATTTCCGGTACATACAAACGATATTGATATCCGACGCAGCGACCTGCGTCAACATCAATCCTGACTCGTTAAAAGTGAAGTGCATTCACAAGCTATAAATTGGCACGTCACGTTCACTCTTTAACTTTCAAAGAACACTTTCTACCTTTTTTGCAAAAGGTTATTTTAATTACACCCGCTGAAAAGGGTAAAGTTGCAGAAAAAAAATCGAAATTTTTAAGAAAAAAGTGCTTTTTCTGGCAAATGTTTCACTTTTTTTGAAAAAAAATGTGTATATGAGGCGGCCTTTTGGGATGTGCGTGCATTTTGCACGCGTTTTGCACGACAAATTCGCGCGTTTTCAGATGCATGCGTCACCATCTGCATCGCGGATTGAGTGTCTTTTTATTAAATTCTGAGAAGAAGTGGGGCTGCGTCTTTTACGCTTTCTATTTTAGGCGGGTGTTGTGCTGTGGTTCTTGAATAAAAAAGCGACTTGCATAATTTTCACCCCTCTGATACACTCTTTAAACCAGTATTGGGTGGCATTGCTACAAGACTGCCCCCAACGCCGTTCTCTGCCACTCTACCACTTTAGCAATCGGATAAAACTGACTGGTGATTGGAAAATCCAAACAGGTACCTTAACCAGTCCTGATGCACGCAACGAAAAATTCAAAATGGAACTAAAAGCAGAAGATAATTCTGTTATGAAAAAGGTACTCGAAAAAATGAGTCCACGTATATTTAAATATATATATCGTTTATTTATTTCAAATTAGGAATCGCCTTAAAATAGGCTGATAAATACCGATTGACACACAAGCATAAATATGATTTAATATCTCCAAAAGGAGACACACCTATGAAAACCATACTCGCCCTCTCAATACTCTTTTCTGCAATCGCTCTACCGGCTCTTGGTGAGTTGACAGACGCGGATCTCAACCAGATACGCTTGATTGTTCAAGAAGAGATCACGCCTATAAAAGCCGACATCGTCACGCTAAAAGTCGACATCGTCACGTTAAAAGCCGACATCGTCACGCTAAAAACAGATATGGCAGTCGTAAAAACAGAAGTTGCAAATCTAAAAGGAACAGTCAATAATGACTTTAACACCATTCAAAAGAATTTTGACAGACAAAATAACATCATCATTGCCTGCATTGGTATCCCTTTGGCAATTCTCGCCATCGGCGCAACGGTATTGAGCATATTAGCAAACAAGCGCATCAGAAAAGCCCAGGCACTCGAAAAGCAGATTGAAACCCTCACGCAGGAAATTGAGACGCTGAAGCAACAGCGGATCGTAAACCCCTAACGAACCTCAGACGGTGACAATTTTTTTTCTGAAATGGTATCAGATGCAGTGGGCACAAAGGGGCCTTGTGCACTTTGATAGCAAAGGCTATCTCCTTACCCTTGACGCTTGCAAGTAGAATATTGAGATGTTTGAGGACTTGTTATGGGTTATGTCTACATTTTGGAAAATGATTTAATGCCGGGGCTGATAAAAATTGGCCACACATCCAAAACGCCAGAGGAACGAGTTAAGGAACTTTCAGCCCCAACAGGCGTGCCAACTCCATTTAAGGTTGCTTTTAAGTTACCGTCCGAGAAATATAAAGAGCTTGAAAAGGAGATGCACCGCAAACTTTCTGACTACCGTGTGAATTCTAATCGAGAATTTTTTGAGTATCCGGTGGATGAGGCAATCAGATTGCTAAAAAAACTTGGCACTGCAAAACAAAACCAAATTGAACAGGAAATTGTTAAGGGAAAAAAGAAGTTTATCGTTAATATTCTAGATTCATTCAAGAGCTTTTTCCGCCAGCCGACTAGTAATTCGCAAGAACCTGATTCTGAGGGCGAAAACGAATCTGAATCTGATACGGAAACTGAGTATAGTGAGAGGTCTATTATGCCTCCTCCATCTACTCTCTATACAAGAGGATACCAACCTTTGCAAAACGATAAGAAAATAGATTTCGATCCAAGTTTGAATGGTAAGCCTTACTATAGCGAACAAAACGGTTTTTATTGGGCAGCGAACCACCATGGAATCGCTGAGTGTATCCCGCCACATATTAAGCGCATCATCCATAACGAGGAGTTAGAGATTGCCTCTACCCGTGAACAACTTGAAGAAGAAATCAACCAAGTGCTTGAACGGCAAGAAGAACTCGAAGTGCAGAAGCACGAATGCGAACAAGAAATTCGGCATCGGGCCCAGCAACTTGCCGAAAAGAGAGAAGAATTAGCTGGACTAAAAATCCGAGTACAAGCCCTAATAGAAACTAAACCAACTCCCTCTCCTGTTGAAGAAATACCTGGCGATTCCGCTAAACAGCCGGTTGAAACAGAAATTGACAAGTTACGACATGGTAAAGATAAATTAGAGGCGGAAATTAGTCGGAAGAACCAAGAATTAACGAGCAAGAAAGAAGAATTGGCCGGGCTTGAAGTCCAATTGGAAGCACCTACGGAGATTGAATTAAATTCATCTTCTGCTGAAGTTACGTCTCAGGATGCTACATCTGCCAAATATAGGTTCTCACGGATTAACTTTATAGCCGCGATAATCGCTACTATTCTCTTCGTTTTTCTTGCGTGTTATCTCTTCGTATTCTACGCCTCCGCTGTCGATAAAGCCTTCTTTCTAAACAAGGAGCAAATCGGAGCACAATTATTTCAAGGGCAAGGTATTGATGCTTCAGTCAATAATATTGTTAACCCAAGTGCATTAACCAAAGCTTTCCAAGGTGAATGGAATCTAATCGTTTTGATGTTTCCATTTGTCTTCTTAGCTTTTGCAATTGCTCTTGAGTATTTCTTGGAAGACAGAAAATGGGGCTGGGTAATTTGCTTGGCGTCCTTTACATTCATCTTTGATGCTATACTTGCAATTCAGATTTCACGAAAGATACATGAAGCTAACAGTATCAGGATTTTCATGGAGAATCTCATCAACCCGGAGACCCAGCAGCAGCAGACCGAGCAGCAGACCTTTAGAATAGTCGATCTTGACATGTGGACAGTTATTTTTTGTGGATTTGTGGTTTCAATGTTAGTAAGCATTATATATTACGTGATGAAAAAACGCTGGGAAAAGGTGTCACTTATTCCGGAAAAGTCTAAAGCATCGGAAATACGTGAGTCACAGATAAAAAATGAAAGAACGCAACGCGAGGCACGAATCGCTATATTGAAAACTCAAATCAATAACTTGCAAAATGAAGTAGATCAGCTCAATGAAAAAATTAAAAGTGCTCAACAAGAAATTAACGAGCGTTCAAGAAAACAACTGGAGGCTCCGATTCAAACGCGAATCGCTGTATTGAAAACCGAAATGAAAAATTTACAAAACGAACTGAACTCATTCAATGAGAGTGCCGCAATTATTCAACAAAGAATTGATGCCAATCAAGCAAAAATTGAGGAACTTTCGAAGCAACTAAGTAGGCGGGTGGTTAATCGCAATAAAATGGAGTCGCAGGTTAACTCATTCTTAAATGGATGGTGCCGCTTTATTGTTCATAACTCGGACGGAACACCTGACGTGTCTGTCCAAATCGAAAGAATTAAGGAAACCGCAGCAGATACAATTAACGAATACTATTCAGGTGCCCCCGATTATTCCTCTCAATCTTAATACGTTGTCACGATTCAGATATGCCTTGTGTTCTCTATAAAGGAGCCGTATATGGATAAAAAAATTGAGGTTTTAACCTTATTCACTGTTTTGCTTTTGGGGCTAATTGCTGGATGCAGTGGGTGCAGAAGTGAAAAATCAGATGCCAAGAATTTTTCATCAAAACCAGCCCACCCTAAGCCAGTAAATATTATTGTTATCATTGACACCTCCGACCGGATTTCTAAGGAAAAACAACCCGGCCAAGCTGAAAAGGACATTGAAATTACGAAGGAGATCGTTAAGATTTTCGAGGAAAAATTTGTACGCCCAAATTTCTATATTTCTAAAGACACGCTCGCTTTCGTTGTCCCCGATCAACCCGGTGCTCCTCCAATTCCACAAAGTACTGTGAATGACCTAAAAATCTGGCTTTCGCCTACAGATCAAGCAAGACTGGGTGGCGCACCAAAAGTTCAGGAAATGAAAAGAGCGCTGCTTCGAGCACAGAAAATGAAAAGAACGCTGCTTCAAGCAATTGATCAATTGTACGAATTTATCAACAAGCAAAATCAATTCCCCGGATCGGATATTTGGAGTTGGTTTAAGCATAGCGCCGAAGTTTATTTAAAGCGAGATACTCTTAACTACATTATCTGTCTTTCCGATGGCTATCTTGATTTTAACAACGATATTCAAATGAACCGTCCCAAGCGGACTTATATGTCCGACCAACAACTCAAAAAATTTCGCGAGACCGAGAACTGGAAACAGGAATTTCACACTGGTGGGCACGGTCTGTTGGAAATTGGAAAAGATTTCAGTAAGTACAATGTGAAATTCTTAATGGTTGAAATGAAAAAGCGGGAGATGCTTGAGTTGGAAATTATTGAAGAATATTGGCGAGTCTGGTTGGAATCCATGGGGATTGTAGAGACTGAATTTTTGTCTTCACAAGGTGCAGCGAAAACTGTTATAAATCATATTAAGGCGTTTATGTCGCCTTGATACTCATTAAGGGTTCCAAATGCTCTATACACCAGCGACATACTTATGGAAACGCCTCTAAAAATCAATTTTGACAAAGGCACACTCATCCTACAGAACGTCCCAGAGAAGTTTCATGCGCAATTGATAGATGTCCGTTGGGATGAACGCACGCTAACGTTCCGCGCGCCTGCCTATCGATATAGACAGATTATATCGCAACTGCTGGCACACGATACTCCTTATCAGGACGCAGCACGGCAATTCACAGTAGAACCGTTCAAACTTCAAAAGAGCCTACCGCCATATCCGTATCAGACGGAGGCGATTGACGCATGGCATGCTAACGGTAAGCGCGGGGTTATCAGTCTACCGACAGGTGCAGGCAAAACGTTCATCGCTATTCTACTCATCGTAGATACACAACGCCCGACGCTCGTACATGTGCCGACGCTCGATTTAATGCACCAATGGTACACTGTTCTTACGGAATACTTCGGGCAGGAGGTGGGGCTCTATGGCGGCGGGTATCACGAATTGAAACCCCTCACTGTGACAACATATCAATCCGCTGTCATGCATGCCCCCTATTACGGGGACCGATTCGGCTTTACCATTTTTGACGAGTGCCATCATCTGCCCGGGGAGCAATATCAATATGCCGCAATCAGCAGCATCGCTCCATTTCGTTTAGGTTTGACTGCCACCCCTGAACGCGTCGATGGAAAAGAGCAGCGACTCTATGCTCTGCTCGGAGAATGTTGCTACGAAGCAAAAATCCAGGAACTTTCTGGAAAGACACTCTCTCCATATCGCGTGCACACGATTCCGGTTGAGATGGAAGACACCGAACGCGTCCGTTACGAAGAAGCACGCCGTACCTATTTAGGCTTCCTTAAAAAAGCAGGCATTAATATGGGAACACCACGCGGCTGGAAGCACTTCCTCTGGAAATCGTCTCAAACTCCCGACGGACGCGCAGCCTTCAAGGCGTACCTGACACAAAAGCAGCTCAGCTTCGCATCTACCACCAAGCAGGAGTGGGTGTGGAAATTGATTCAGCGACACCGCAGTGACAGAATCCTTATCTTTACGCAGGATAACAACACAGCGTACGAATTGGGGATGCGTTTCTTTTTGCCCGTACTCACGCACCAGACGAAACTCAAAGAACGCGAATCCTTTTTGAACCACTTTCGCGACGGTACTTATTCTATCCTTGTTACCTCTAAGGTCTTAAATGAGGGCGTAGATGTGCCCGAGGCGAATGTCGCTATCATCGTTTCAGGGAGTGGAAGTGTCCGCGAGCACGTTCAACGACTCGGGCGCATCTTGCGGAAGCGCGAAGGGAAACAGGCTGTGCTTTACGAACTCATCTCCAAGCAGACGGGCGAACACTTTGTCAACAAACGCCGAAGGCAACACCATGCTTACCAAAAACCTGCTCCGATATCGCATCCGTAATGGACACATCCATCCGGAATTTGTAGAACCAGAGGATGCCACCTTATTAACAGTCGCAGAGCAGCTCATTGAAGTATTTGAAGCTGCACCTGGGCAGCCCCGCAACGCCCTGCTAGAATCCAGTAAGCACGTCCTCGATAGCACACCCGGGCAAATTATTGTTAAACGTGGACTTGAAAAACTCCTATTAGATCGAACAGAATTTGATACCGCCCCGAACGAAGAGCTCATAGCGTTTCGCCAAAAACTTTTTAGGCGAGCGAGTCAAATCCTCACGACCCAACCCTTTCCTAATCTGGAAGACTATCAGAGACAACTTACCGCAGCGTTTGACGAACAAGAACCTCATCCAGGAAACGGCAACACTGTTTCTCGTGAGATGAACGTCCGCGATTCCCTCCAAAACAACGATGTCGTGTACCAGCAGCAAAAAAGACTCTACGCGGATCTGCCGAGTTGCCAACCTGCGCTGTCATTCAACACACTCTCTGCCGAACGGCTGCTTCACCGTTACAACTGCGCCCAAGTGCAGGGTCTGCTTCTCCATTGCAACACACTCACGCTCACGCTTGCCGATTCCATGACAGCCGAGTTACGGCAATTGTTCAAATACCTCAGATTCAACCAGCTCCTCTGCACCATTCAAAAAGAGAAAAGGGAAAATGAGGGAAAAGGGACTGAACTATGTGATAAAGAAAAAAACGGGTCGACAAAAACGTCTCTGAGCAGTCATGCTAAGCAACATTCATGCAAAACAAGTCCAGAAGAACTATATCGGATTCGGGTGGACGGACCGCTGAACCTATTTTACCAAACGAAACGGTACGGCATGAATCTGGCGAATTTCTTCGTTGCCGTATTGCATCAACCCAAATGGACGCTCATCGCCGATATCCAGTTCCGGAATCAACCAACTTACCGGTTATGCTTAGAGGAATCATGCGGCATCAAACCGATTTCACAGCAATTCCTCGCTTACATTCCGGAAGATATCCAACTCTTTCAGGAGATGCTGCGCCATAAAACGGATGCATGGCACATCAGCCCCGGAAGCCACTTCCTCGCTTTAGCAGGTGATTTCTACTGCTTCCCAGATTATGAACTGGTTCACAACAGCGGTGTGAAAACCGCAATTGAACTGTTCCATCCGTGGCATCAAGGGCACCTCATCGCACGCCTCAACACGCTTGATGAAACCGACAACGCCGCATCCGCCGCTCTATCCCGAACAGATGTGCCTCTCATTCTGGGTGTCTCAAACGAGTTGGCAAAAAGAACGGGCATCGCGGAGGTATTGGAGGCATCTGCGTATTTCTCACAATTCGGTTTTACTTTCAGGACGGTGCCGACAATGAGTACGTTGCTTCCGATTCTGAATTCGCTCGTGTAAAGTGGTGCGAAAAACTTGAAGATTCATAATTTTTGTGATATTCTTAAAAAAAAGAGGTATACCGTTTACGTGAAAAAAGCAGCGGAACCTTGATTTCAATCCTATCTTCTGCTACAATATAGCGGAGCAACGGAGGGAACCTTATGACTTTTCTATACGGCCTGGACCAGCTGTGCCTCGGCGCGTTACTGTTAATCGTCGGGTTGACGCTTTGCTTTACCGGATGCGGCACAAAAAGTATTCCGTATTCACAAAGCATGGATGCGCCAGAGCCCAGCGATGTCGCAAAATCGCATTACAATTGGGCTCTCGTTTCTGCAGAGAGAGGCAACTTTGAACAAGCTATCATTGAACTCAATTTAGCAATCCAGAATGAGCCAGGGTGGACAATGCCGTATTTCACGCTCGGTGTGGTATATGGGAATCAGGGCGAGCTGAACCTGGCTATCCCGGCCTGGGAGCGGGCTACCCAGCTCGACGCTAACTTTGCGAAGGCACATTACAACCTCGCTATTGCCTATTCACTGACAGCAGAAAAAAACAAATCTATTGCCTCACTGCGCGAAGCGACACGGTTAGATAAGGCGGCACTCGCTTCAGCAAAGACAGAACCCGGTTTTGATAACATTCGAAGCACACCCGAATATCAGAGATTGGTGAAAGAGAATCCTGAACTGAAGCAGAACGGCGAATAGTTCAAATGTCGCCCGAAGGAAAATGGCCATAAAGGCACTGCCGAGCTGGGCACACGAACCTTCACGCCAAAGAAACCTTATAGATTGATTCTGTATAGAAAAAATGGCTAACTACACAACCGTTTCACCGACGGAGCTTGATGAAATCGTCTCACATTACGCTATCGGCAAGCCGCAACGGCTTGAAGAAATTCCCGGTGGGCTTGGAAACAGTAACTTTAAGCTAACGACGACGGATGGCGTATTCCTGCTGAAAATTTGCAATGAAAAAAACCGGGCGGAACTCCAGATGCAAATTGAACTCCTTGAGCATCTCCGCCAACATAATTATCCAACACCGTATCCAATTGATAAGACAAACGGCGAGTCTGTTCACCTTACCACAATTCAAACAAGCGGCACGGCTTCTACCTGCTACGTTATGCTCTATCCGTTTCTGCCTGGTGGTCCTCTTACCCCGTCACCAGAGACATTGGCACAGATTGGGGCGGTCTTGGGTAAGCTGCATTGCATCCCACCACCTGACATCCACAACGGCCGATGCGTGAGAAGCCCGATGCGAAAAGGACTCCCGCGCTTTCCGATGGGGGTTTCACAAATGGTGCCGTTTTTGCAGGAAGTAGAAGGGACACAATTCGCTGCACATCCATTTGTCAAATACTTGAATTCGCAACTTAAACGTCTGGAACCGCGACTCAGCGAATCGCTGCCTACCGGGCTCCTACACGGAGATCTTTTTGGTGATAATACGCTTTTCCAAGATGACAAACTCATTGCAATTCTTGACTTCGAGGAAGGTGCACATGATACCTTACTGATTGATGTTGGAATGGCCGTGGTAGGTTGCTGTTACACTGCACAACATCAACTAAATATAGCGGCGGTGCATCGTTTTTTAGAAGTTTACGACACCGTTCGTCCTTTAACCCGGCGCGAATGGGAGTGCTTAGATGACTTCGTCCATTACGCAGCGCTCTCCATCGCGTTCTGGCGGTTCCGGCAGTTTAACATCCGCCGTCCAAACAAACAGCGTGCAAATACGTATCAGGAGATGATAACCCGTATTACCCACTGGTCGCGTTTCGTGCCGCTCGTCAAGAAGTCTAGGGCACGCTCGACAGAACAACTTTGAGAGCAAATAGAAAAAAATGTCTTTAATCCGTTTAGCAAACGTCACAAAACTATACGACCCGGACCTAATTCTGGATGATATTTCGCTCTCAATTGAGCATGGTGACAGAATCGGGTTAATTGGCCGTAACGGAACCGGAAAAACAACGTTAATTAAAATTATAGCGGGGCTGCTGACCAATTTTAAGGGGAGTGTTACCTCCGCAAAAGGATTACGTATCGGCTATTTGAGTCAAGAGCCTGAGTTTATGCCTGACTGTACGTTGCGTCAGGAAATGCTCAAAGTTTTTGAGGAGCGCCGTGCTCTTGAGGATAGGATGCTCCTTCTGGCGGAACGCATGGAGGCACAAGCGGACTCGCAGCTGCTAACACAATATGCCCGGATTCAGGAACAGCATGAGCAGCTTGGCGGGTATGAATATGAACATCAGATAAACCGTTATCTCGGCGGCTTGGGATTCAGCGAATTAGACTTCAATCTTCCTATGCGTGTGCTCAGCGGCGGTCAGAAGAGCCGGGCGATGCTCGCGAAGTTGCTTCTTGAAAAACCTGATTTGTTGCTTTTTGACGAACCCACCAATCATCTTGACATTAACGGCATTGAGTGGCTGGAGAATTACCTCAATTCCGAATATAACGGGGCAGTACTCGTTGTTTCCCACGACCGGTATTTTTTAGATAAGGTTATCCGAAAGGTTTGGGAGCTAGAGGCACAACGCGTGAAAACATATCGCGGGAATTACTCTAAGTACATTGAAACACGAGGCGTTGAACGCTTGGTAACAGAACGTGAATTCAAAAAGCAGCAAGCGTTTATCGCGCACGAGGAGGACTTTATCCAGCGAAATATCGCAGGGCAGCGAACGCGCGAAGCACAAGGGAGACGCAAAAAACTTGCACGGTTAGAGAAAATTGAAAAGCCAAAACGTGACGCACCCACACTCAAACTCCGTTTTAGTTCAGAAACCCGTGGTGGAAACGACATTCTCCGGTGCAAAAATCTCGGCAAACGATTCGGAGACAAGACGGTTTTCACCGGGATGAGTTGTGAGGTTTACCGTGGGGATGTCATCGGAATCATTGGTGCGAACGGGACCGGAAAAACTACGCTTTTCCGAATGATTTTAGGACAAGAACAACCCACGCAGGGCGAAATCTGGGTAGGGCCAACTCTGAAGCTAGCGTATTATACCCAGGAATTAGAAGGACTCAACCCGAATAATAAAATTATTGACGAAATCTCAAGCAGCGTACAGCCCGCTCATATCGACAAAAAGACGATTTCTAACCAAGCAGGTACTGACGAATTGGATAGACAATCTCTCGCTCCAAGTAAAGCAACTGTAAATGCCATGCTACCCGGGGAAATCCGCAGTTTTTTAGCACGGTTTCTCTTTACCGGGGATGAAGTGTTCAAACGCATCGGTAACCTCAGTGGTGGGGAGCAGAGCCGTGTGGCGCTCGCCAAGCTGCTATTAGAGAAAGCAAACGTTCTGCTGCTTGATGAGCCGACGAACCACCTGGATATTCCGGCGCGTGAAGCGCTTGAAGCAGCACTCGCGGAGTATCCTGCGACCGTTTTTATTATTTCTCACGATAGGTACTTGCTGAACAGTTTAGCAACAAAACTCCTTATTTTTAAGAATGGAACCGCCAGTTTGTTTAAAGGACGTTATAATGAATATGAAGCCCAACAATCGCAACAAGTTAGGACGGTTAAACAAAACCCGGAGCCACCTGAGCTGGATACAAACACTCCTGCTGTCAAACGGAAGTCAAAATCAAAGCGAAAACGTCAAATAAAAGCACAACGGTTGATAGGTAGCAATTGAAAAATCACTACACTTAAAAAAACACGTTTTTTTACTGTTTTTTGCATTTTAATTTGACATTCGCAAAAAATTAGTGTATAATTATATCGTATACGACGGAATTTACCTCTGATATAGGACGTATGTAGAAATGTCTAAGAAGCATAAGGAATTTAACCGTGGGATTGATGTTGTGATGCGTGTGATGCGTCAGGCGCAGGCAGCTGTCAAGTCGCGTTTCATTCAGGAAGTCGTCCCCAATCGGCTGACGATTGTGCAGTTTAACGCTTTGCAGCACCTTCATTGGTATGGACGTGAAGCCGGCATGTCTATCAGTGAATTAGGTGAGCATTTAGGGCTTGCACATAATACAGTATCTGGGTTAGTAAAACGATTGGAACAGCACGGCTGGGTTGTCCGTCGTAAATGCACGGTTGACCGGCGGCGTAGCAACATTGAGTTGACCTCGCAGGCCACGGAACTTTTCCGAGAACGCGTAGCCCATGCTACAAACTTTTGGCAATGCACCTTTGGACAGTTATCTGCTGAGGAGCAGGAGAACCTCATTCAAAGCCTAAAGCGGTTGCAACAAGTTATGGCAAAGCCCGTGTGGCCAAGCTATGCGCAGCTACATCCGCGCGATAACGACCATTTACATCAGCGGTTTCAAGACGAGCTTGGCGAACTCGCCCAAGCAAAACTCAAACTCATCGGGATGCGGTTTATTTTAGCGCAAATTGCCGAAAAGCGCAATGAATATGAGCTCGCGGCGTACCTCAATCAGGCAGCCACGGAGGAAATTCGCCATATAAACCAGTTGTTCGCGAAGCTTGGACATGGCGAAAATTTTGAATTGCTCCTGTCTGAACTCGCTCAGGAAGACCGGGGAGTTTATGAGGAATTGCTCTCACTACTTGATACCGCGCCAGATGCTCAAAACGGTGAAGAGTTAACGCTTCTACAACGGATGGCGCAAGATAGCCGAAGATATAGCCGTTGGTTTCGCCCGAGTCGTATTGTAGAGTTGAAGAAATAACGGGCGTTCACGGTTGTACACAACACGCTTTCTAGCAACGACTAGAAAAAATAATTCCGGCAGAAACAAACAAAGAGGAAAACATGCACTCCCAAGACCCAGAAAGTCTCCCCCCAGAGTGTCCAGACGATATAGAACTGATTGAGCGTTTCCGGCACGGTGAGACTGACGTGTTTGATACGCTTTTTATCCGTTACCAGAAACGCGTCTATCAACTCGTGCAGCGGTTCGTCTCAAACCATGAAGATGCGCGCGATATTACCCAAGACGCATTCATCCGCGCCTACCAAGGCTTAGCGAAGTTCAAAAACCAGTGCCAATTTTATAGCTGGCTTTACCGCATTACGGTAAATCTCTGCATCGATTTCTTGAGGAAGCAGGCGCGCTCGGAAGTCCTGATATATGAATCCGACGATGAGGACACATTGCCTATGGCAAGCATACCTGATTTACGCTCAGAATCACCTTCAAAAGTTGTTGAGAATAAGGAATTAAGGGAACACATCCGCAAAGCTATTAGGAAGCTGCCGCCGAAGCAAAGGCAAATTTTCATCTTACGACATTGGGATGGATTGTCACTCAAAGATATTGCCGCCACGGTAGGCAGGTCAGATGGAACGGTAAAAGCACACTTGTTCCACGCGCACCGCAACCTCCGGAAACATCTGCGTCCTTACGCGCAAGAAGCAGGGATTCTTTGATTCTCGCTAAAGCTAAAAAGACACTGACAACTGACAGCTGTCACACATATTCCACAATAAGGCTAAAGTTTTATCATCTCTATTGCCTGCCGCACCTAAGGGGCATTTTGGTAAGTTTGCCGCAAGCATTTTGGGCGAGGTAAACAGACAAGTGTTAAGGCACCTCGCCCTGCCCTATTAACGAAAATTAGGCTTTTGCTTCTTCAGAGATGAACAGTGCATCAACGAAATCTGCTGCTGCGAAATCCTGTAAATCATCTAGCCGTTCGCCAACGCCGATGAGTTTGACAGGTGCCCCAATTTCTGACTTGACTGCCAAGACGATACCGCCTTTGGCTGTCCCATCTAATTTTGTCACAACGACACCTGTAATCGGGACAGCATCGTTGAAAACCTTTGCCTGCATCAACGCGTTTTGTCCAACCGTACCGTCAATGACAAGTAGTACTTCGTGGGGTGCCTCGGCGTGCAGGCGTGTCATGACGCGTCCAATTTTCGCCAATTCATCCATCAACGGTTTTTTGGTGTGGAGCCTACCTGCAGTGTCTACAATCAGCACGTCTGCCTCACGATTTTTCGCAGCATGAACCGCATCAAACACGACAGATGCGGGCTCTGCATCTGCTCCACCGCGGATCAGTTCTGCATTTGCACGTTCGCACCAAATCGCCAACTGTTCTTCTGCAGCGGCGCGGAACGTATCGCCTGCAGCGACGACAACACGTAGGCCTTCGGACCGGAAACGGCTCGCCAATTTACCTATCGTTGTGGTTTTTCCTGCACCATTTACACCCAGTACCAAAATTGTGTAAGGTTTTTCGGCTACTCGGGACGGAATTTGTGCTGCATCAGTTCCAACGCCTTCGCGCGAAATCTCCCCTATCTTCAACGGGATGTTATCGCCTAACAGTTTGAGAATCTCTTCTTTGAGGACTGACTCCAATTCCGAAGAATCATGCAAGCCTTTTGCTTTGACAGCAGCTCTGACATTATCCATCAACGTCAGCGTTGTATCAACGCCGACATCCGCTCGAATTAAAATTTCTTCAATCTCTTCCATCAACTCTTCGTCAATTTGCCTGCCGACGCGGAGTAACCCAGAGAGTTGACTCAGGAACTCCTTTCGAGTTTTCGCTAAACCGGACTTAAGACGATCCAACCAATTCTGTTTTTTATCACTTACCTCTGAATCAGCGCGGTTTTTATTGGGACTTCTCAATAATTTTTTAAGCATCCATTCTCCTTTATACATTGCTGAATTGACATATTAATTGTTGCTGTAGAACCTCTAACGAGATAATACGAAACGTGTCGGGTTCTTGCCTCTCTTCTACTTTGACGGGTGCCCAGAAATATTTCCTCCTTTCAAAACAGTTTATCACAGAACACGAAATTAGCGAAGTTAATTCTTAATTTTGATACAAACGCGTATCTGCAGCCCGTGGCAAGAGATAGCGCGATGAATGACCTGACTACGAATAGCACAGTCTGACATTGCACCATCCACCACGGCAGGCTTTTCTGAAAAAAAAGCATTAATACAAAATATGCACCCGATTCTTACCGCGAACCGTCTCATCCGGCATGACAAGCGGCATCTCAACCACGGCGATGAAACTACCATCTGGACTGATAGCCAACGTATCGTAAGGGAGCTGCCCCGCCACGCGGTAAGTATCAATGTATTTGGACAAACCGCTTCCCTCTGCCATCAGATCGAATACTGAAACACCGTGAAGACTTTCATTTGGGCCCTGGCTCCGCTTTGAGACAGCTAGTGCAGCATAACGCCCGGGCGCATCAATCCGTAAACCTTGCGGCATATTTTCAAGCTGCCACTGCCACCGTTTTTCACCTGTCCACGAGTAAGCAAACAACGTCAAGCCATTCGGATGCGCAGCCGCCGGACGTTGCGCACCCTTCTGTAAATGATACGGAATATAGGTATCTCCAGTGACAAAGAGTGCTGCAGCATCCGTTGCACCGATAGTCCCCGCGGTAGCGATAATCGGAACACCGCTTACCTCCAGCGGTGCTGCCAAATGGTGCTGCCAGATTGGATGCGATGTGTTCACATCAAAGATGAAGGCGCGCCCATCGTCCGTTGTAACGTTGATAAAGCTACCATCAGGCGATATACCGACACCACGCCAAAATGTTACACCTGCAAAGTAGGGCTTGAGCGGTTCAATACTCGATTGCCACCGTTGCTTCCCTGTTTGCAGGTCAATGACACTCAGCCTGCCTTTACCCTTGCCGCTTTCATCGCTTAACAGTGCGAACGTTTTTCCGTCCGCACTAACATCAAACCAACGTAGTATCTGTGGTAGAGCACCATCAGCAGGCCACTTCCATGTGACAGTGCCTGTCTTTCCATCAAAACGGTAAAGCTGCGATTTCAGCATCCGCACACCGTTTTCTTGCCACGAATGCATACTGGAAACGAGCAAGCCATCATCCGGCAGCGTGAACATCCGAGAAGGCCCAGGGTATTGTATCCATGCATAGACACTCCCTGGGTCCGACGGGATAGAAGTTTCAATGTCGTCAGCTGTACGATATTTCCATAGTAATTGTTTCGAATTTATATCATACGCATAGATAAATCCATCCGCTGCTTGTTCACCAATATAGAGTCGATTTCCATTATCACCAAACGCGACATGCCTGACATAGCCCTCCGAAATCCGCGTCTTCCAAACTGTGCGCCCCGTGAGCAGCTCAATTACTCCGATGTATCCAGCATCCGTTGCAATCGCTAATAAACGGTTTTGTAAACTACCGCCTAACGCCACCGTAGTAGGTTTCGCCGGCCGTCGCAAATTTTCTATTAACGCCAACAAACCATCCAATTCAATCGTCTGAATTGGGTAGAGGGCAGGTTTTAGCGGTGCCCGGGCATCCGCAATATGCACTCCTGCATCAGACGTGACTTTCAAACGATAGCTCTGATTCGGAACCCATGCAAACTGAATCAGCGCGCGCTCGGACGTGAGCTGCAGCATGGATACAGGAACATCCGCAGCCTCCTTTTCTGTTATTGACGCAACATCGATTTTGAGTGCGTGCGGTGTTTCAATCACCGCTCCAACGCGTGTCCACACGACATTGATGCCAGCATTCTTTGTTAGTTGTTCATCTCCATAAGCAGTCCGTACAGCACTGATAAGGACGATAACCAATAAACAAAGCCAGGTAACAGTACAATTTTCTCCTAAACAGATTTGATTTTTCTTCATTTTTATAATCCTCTATTTATCACGTTTTAATCCGAAACCCGCCAAAGTCCCCTACCCAAACGGGCCCCTAAAAGTACGCCGATAAAGGTATAGGCGAAACCTTCAACAAAAATACGTAGAAACATATACCATTCCGCATAGAACAATCGATAGAAGACGATTGAGAGTTGGAAATCAACATAAACAGCGAGCGCATCGCAAATTCCCAACGCGACTGCCCACGCCAATAAACCACGGTGCTGCACAAACCAGAATCCTGTTTCAAGCAACAGCACGCTTGTACTCGTATAGATAATCATCATCGGGGTAAAAAGCCCAAACGTGATACCCCCGAGTAGCAACCCAACAGCAGAAACCAGGAGGATTACCCCCGGTTTACCGCCGCCGGTGCCCCTCTTCCCTCTCGGTTCCCCACCGATATAGAATAACAGCGCAGTCAATAGGGCATAGTAGAACGTCTCGTTAACCAGACCCGTCAGCAGCACAGAGACAGGACCCAGTACAGAACGGATCAGATTCATGAAGAGCGTTGACGGAATAATAACGCATACAAACACAGTCGCACCGAAAAGCGCGATGACAATCAGCTGTTTTGTTGAGAACAGCGAAAAAAAACGGGTGTGAAATCGGAGCACCACTCCTAATCCGATAATGCTCACCATCACTGCTGCCCCAGTCACAAACAATGCATGGCGATTGGGTATAATAATCTGAAGCGGACGTTCTGCGCGCAGCACCGTAGTCCGACTGCCCCAGATCTTCACCTCAATCTCACGTTTGTAGTCGCCTGCCTGCGCGGCCACCATATCCAAATAAATCGGTAAGGGAATAGAGCTTAGCATTTGCGGTGGTAGGCTCGCAAAAGCGACGCTCCTGTCCGTCCCTGCGTTAACCGCATCGGGGGGCGTGAGAAACGGCACCGTCTCTCCGCTGTTTGCATCACGGTTAATAGCAGAAATAACAACATGGATAGTCTCCTGCCCATGATTGTGGAGTTTCACCGTTTGGTATGCCACCGGCTCATAAGCATCAATTGAGAGATGCCGCCATCGGCCGAGAACCGGCTGGGCATGATAGAGGGTATCCGTGCGCTGCCGTGCATCCACAACGCCCACTGCATCCGTAGGCATCTGAACCGATTCAATTGAAAGCAATCCGCCAATCTCCTCCACCGTTGCTGAACGCACACGCAATTGCACCTGCTGCTCCCACGTCTCATCCCCTTCAAACCTAACCCTACCACGAATTGTGGTGTTGTTAGAATTATCCGAAACTTCATGGATTTTCAGCACCAATTCACTATACCAGACCTCGCCGGCGACAGTAAATGTCCCGGAAGTTGATAAGCAGATTTGCTCATCAAGCGTCTCTTCTATCCAACCTTTTGGAAGTGAAACCACTGTAATTGCTTGCGGTAGACAGAGCTGAACACGAAAGTCAGCATTCACGTCTGCGTTCCCATTTTTCAAAAGCACCGTCGCCGTCACGTCACTGTTGTGGAGTACAAGAGATGCAGGGGGCGTAGACTGTGAGTGTGTCACCGCCGCCCCGTACGGAATTGAGATTTCCAGACTGCCGCGCGTCTGCACCTGGGGCGCGGTAACTGTTCGAACGCTGATATCGGAATTCGCGAGCACTATCTCAAACCGATAGCGCTCGCCTTCGCGCCACTCAAAATAAAGCGATTCCACCTGACGAGGCGGCACAGGAAAATCAAGCCGCGCCACCTTCATACCCTCACGATTAAAAGCTGCAACGCTTTTGACTGAGGATGGAATGTGAAGCTTTGCCCCCAGTGGAAAAAACTCTATTTTCCATACAAGAGGTGTCTCTTTTCCTTTTTCACCACAACCCAATAGGAGTAGAGGGAAAAAGAGACACAATACCGATTTTCCCATATCGTTATACCTACTTCGGGCTATCGAAGGAATTTGCCACTAACACAAGATCGCGAATATCAACCACTTCATCCATGTTGATATCAGCGAGTATCGCCTGTCCCTGTTCGCCCAGATATCGGCTCACAATGAAAAGATCTGCAGTGTCAATAAAGCCATCGTCATTGACATCTTCAGCCCTCGGCACAATCTGTGCAATTCCTATAATAGAGGCCCCCGGACCGACTTGATACGTTTGACGGAGCGTCTCATCGGCTCCCATAATGCGCACCATATCCTGGCCGCCGCCAGTCCAATCTGGATAGGTGATATAGAGGCTCCCATCTGCCGTGAAAGCCATACCGGAGCCGCCACCGAAATCAACAAGCGCATCCGCTTTATCGCGAACCCATCTTTCTGTGACTAAATCATAGATGAGAAGCCCCGGTGCCGGCCAGCCACCTTGGATAAACAGCTTCTCTTCCGAATTGAGAGCAAAACTACCCGGTGCCATCTTAAGCGGTACTGTTTTGCGAACCTCAGCCGTGGCTGCATCAATCAGCACCAGATTTCCTGGGATGAGATTGTAATCGCCTATTGTTTTGACAATCACGGTATTCTCTCCATCGTTGAGAATACCACCTGCATTTGTCGGCATGGCGATGGACTTGAGAACAGTGTCTGTCTCGGTATCAATTACCGTCAGACTGCTATCGTGATAGTTAACTTTACGTGCCTCTGCATCGTACTCCCACGCAGGATTGGTAATGTACGCCTTACCGTCCAGAACAGTTATCCCTGTCGGTTTGTTGAAAGGTCCCGTAATGGTTTTGGTCACATTCCGATTAGCAATGTCTATGACATGTACTTCATGCACAGCGTCACACGTCACGTACATCCTGTTAACATCTACAAAAGCGAGACTCTGCGGTTGTGCACCTGCACGAATCGGAATTTCGCCCACAATCTCTCGCCGCTGAAGATTGATAATTAAGATGTTATTGCTATAAACGTTAGGAATATATGCGAGATGTCCCCGAATGAGCAAATCGCTCGGGACATTGCCCAGGGGAATAATCTGATTGTCAACAGCACGTTTCTCATTCGGTTCCATTAAATCTATAATTGAGAGAGATGTGGTAATACCCAACTCAGGGTGAGTCAGTGCGTTTACAACAACACCAAGATGCTGAACCTCTGCCTGTCCCAAAGCAGCACCAGCAAGCAGAATGAACAGGATACTACACGCTATGCATGTTTTAAAAAAACTTGTTTTCATTAAAACCTCCGTAATGAAACAAAAATCCCTGCTTTCGTCAGGGAAAACAGGGGCAACTTGGAGGCACGAACGCTTTTGCAAAGCGAAATTGCACATATCAATAGCACGTGCTGTTCCACTGCTCTCCCGCGAAAGCAATAGTGTGAACACGACTCAGGCAGGTCTCCTGACTTCCGATCTTTCCGCTCCACCTTCCCATCAAACTGATAGTGGTTTTGAAGCGGATACTTTGCCCTTTTGGCAAAAAATCGTTCACAGTGGCGGGGCCGTGGCGGTTTCTCACCGCGCTTCCCTATTCTCCGTAAAACGGCACCTGAACCGTAATGTATTCAATTGTTATCAGGTATATTATATCACATTATAGTCCTTTTTGCAATTCTTTTTTTCATATTCCCAAATTCAGGCACCGATAGTTAATCAACTTAATCCTGTGGTACTACGTCGGCGTAGGTGATATAAGTGGGGTGCGTGTTTTTGGAGTGAATGCCGTCGTCAGCGGCAGGCGGAATTTCTCTTTGGACGATTTGTCCCGGGCGAGCGTGAATCGGCGAAGTGAACATGGGGCCATCTATAACGCATGTGTGAAACTCGCCGTTTTCACCAAGTGCATCCACGCCATCCGGTAGGTCCGCGAGGAATTGCCGGTCGAACCATCTCCCCACAAATTCACTTGCTAACTTGACAGGATTCGCGCACGTTATCATGGCACGCATGCCAGCGGCAATCATCCTCTCTGCCAATTGGGTGGTGTCTGTGCCCCATATCGGGAAAAGCGGGGTAAAACCGGTCCCGCTGAGATTGTCTTCGCGGTAACGCCGGATGTCTTCTAAGAAAAGATCGCCGAACGCGAAATGCGATACGCCCAAATCTTCTGGCAATGCCTGAATTTGTGTCAGGAAATGGCGCATAGCGGCTTCATATTGAGCGTTGGAACACGGAAACGGAATCCGTATCTCATAGAGCGGAACACCCAATTTTTCGGATTGCTGTTTCAGTACCCAGCGCGGTGTAGCGTGGATGGAAACGCGTTCAAACGTCTCAGTCACGGTGGTAAAAATACCACGTACATCGTAGCGCTCAGACTGTTGACGAAGGGTATGGAGTGCCCAGGCCGAGTCTTTGCCTGAAGACCAAGAAACTAAAACCGGGATAGGCTGTATAGCATTAGTGATAGTAGTTGTGCTCATGACTGCATCTTTTTCTTTGTTGTTTTCGTCATCTTCAATTCCTATCCTTTTAGAAGCTCATATCCGATATGAACCTCACTTGTATGATACCGAACTTCAGATTTGGATGTCAACTTTAAAATCTGTACATTGAGGAAAAAATTTGACAACACGCACGAAATGTGGTATTATAATTAAGAGTCATAAAAAGTAAATAAGCAACAAACATGCTATTTTCAGATTTACACCTCAGTTTGCATAGCACCACTCACAATTGGCATTGGTGGCGTTTCCAATTCCGATAAGGGGAGTGTGCGCGCAAACGAAACTGATACTGATTCTGGACTGCTTTTTTTTACACCTTATGCACACGAACCCTCGTGGTATAAGGTTTTTGTTTTTTAACATAGGAGGATCCGCATGAGAATTTTATCAGAACTCAAATTTGACCGTGATGGGTTAGTTGCCGCTATCATTCAGGATCACACCAATAATCAAGTCCTGATGCTCGGTTATATGAACACAGACGCAATAAAAGAGACGTTAAGCACCGGGCGTGTCTGCTTCTGGAGCCGCTCACGCCAGAAACTCTGGATAAAGGGGGAGACCTCAGGGCACACCCAAACCGTAAAATCCATCGCTGTTGACTGTGATGGCGATGCCTTACTTATAAAGGTCGAGCAGAAGGTAGCAGCATGTCATGCCGGCTATCGTTCTTGCTTCTTTCGGGAAGTCTCCCCCAACGGTCAATCGACACAGATTATAGGAGAAAAGATTTTTGAAGCAGATAGCGTGTATTAACCAACGCACTCCGGGCTGACGCAGAGAGCCCGGAGGCTACGTCAAAGGAACCACCATGTATTATCCAACGCTTGAAGAATTTAGAGAAAAAGCCACAGCAGGAAACACCGTCCCAGTCTACCGGCCGATTCTGGCAGACATGGAGACCCCGGTTTCCGCGTTCTATAAATTGATGCCTAATGACTTTGCGTTCCTCCTTGAGAGCGTTGAGGGGGGCGAAAACGTCGCACGCTACTCTTTTTTGGGGAGCCAGCCGTCAGTGCTTTTCCACAGTAAGGGGCAACACGTCACGATCGAGCATCTCTCAAAAGGCGAGACCGTCTCACAAGAACATACAGACCCGTTAAAGGCGCTTGAAGATTTGATGCATCACTACCAACCCGTCAAAGTGGATGGGTTACCACAATTCCACGGTGGCGCTGTCGGCTATATCAGTTATGACATGGTACGTTTTGTTGAGGAACTCCCTGATGAGACAACTGATGAGTTAGAACTTCCAGATTGCTTCTTCATGATCGCGGAGACGCTTCTCGTGTTTGACCATGTGAATCATCAAATTAAGGTTGTCGCGAATGCTCAGATTGACGGCGAAGTCGACGCAGCTTACACGGAGGCGATCGCTACGATTGAGGGAATAGTTGAGAGACTAAAATCGACACCCAATAGGAACGAGCCACAGCGCATCCTACCTGCTTCAGCAGAAACCCCACAAAGCACCGTCAAATCTAATTTTAGCAAGTCTGATTACAAAAGAGCAGTAGAACGCGCGAAGGAATACATAACCGCAGGCGACATCATACAGGTGGTGCCATCTCAGCGCCTCAGCCGTCAATTATCCGTTGAGCCCTTTGATGTCTATCGAGCGTTGCGAGTTGTGAACCCTTCGCCCTATATGTACTACCTCAAGTTTGACAGTTTTGACATCGTCGGTGCATCGCCAGAGATGATGGTGCGCGTAGAAGATCGCCTTGTCCAAACGCGCCCGATTGCAGGCACGCTTCCACGTGGCAAAACCGCCGAAGAAGACAAAGAATTGGAGCGCCAACTCATCAACGACCCGAAGGAACGAGCAGAACACGTTATGCTCGTCGATCTTGGCAGAAACGACCTCGGCAGAGTGTGCGAATACCACACCGTCGAAGTCACAGATTTGATGATAGTCGAACGGTTCTCACATGTGATGCACATCGTCTCACACGTTATCGGACAACTCCGCGCAGAGCTCTCTGCTTTTGATGTCATCAGGGCGTGTCTCCCTGCGGGAACGCTGTCCGGTGCGCCTAAGATACGTGCAATGGAAATCATCGATGAACTTGAGCCAACGCGCCGGGGACCCTATGGCGGCGCTGTCGGATACTTCAGTTTCTCTGGGAGTGCAGATACCGCCATTACGATTCGAACCGCTGTGATAAAAGAACGTGTCGCTTACGTCCAGGCCGGCGGGGGAATCGTCGCCGATTCTGTCCCAGAAACGGAGTATTATGAGACTATGAACAAGGCACACGCCTTGCTCAGGGCCATTGATATTGCCGAAAAAGGGTTGCTATAAATGCCCATTCTCCTCGACAACAGCAAGCACCCTGGTCCGAGCAGTGAGTAGAAATTGATTCCACGGAGGACATAACATAAAATGGTCTTAATGATTGACAACTACGATTCATTCACCTATAACCTCGTGCAGTATCTTGGCGAGCTAGGCGCAGAACTACACGTCCACCGCAGTAAAAAAGTCACGCTGGACAAATTGGACGCACTCGCACCAGAACGAATTGTCATCTCACCAGGACCCTGCACACCCAAAGAAGCCGGCATCTCCAACGATGTCATACGACACTTCGCCGGACAAGTCCCGATTTTGGGCGTTTGCCTCGGGCACCAGTGCATCGGAGACGTTTTCGGCGGCGAGGTAGTACGGGCTGAGCGGTTAATGCACGGAAAAACTTCTATGATAGAACACGACGGGAACGAGTTATTCAAAAACTTGGATAACCCGTTTGAGGCAACACGTTATCATTCACTAATTGTCAAAAAGGAGACGCTACCAGAATCCCTAAAGATTACTGCATGGACAGCCCTGGATGAAATTATGGGGTTACGACATAAGACGCTGCCGATCTGGGGGGTGCAGTTTCATCCAGAGTCGATTTTAACAACTGCCGGGAAAGACCTCTTGCAGAATTTTTTGAGATTGTAAACACTATCCACGATAAGGAGACAGACACAAAGCACAGGAGGAACGTTCACGTTGAGGCAATAGCGATACAGCGATACATTGAACTCACGCTCTTAAGCTTGGTGATGCTATGCCAGCAGCGATATAATCTGTGAGATAACGAACAAGAAAAATATTGCTCTGTTTTCTATAAGCTGCTATAATTGCCACAGATGTCAAATCCCCTCAAAAAAAACAAGGAGCATGAACATTGCCAAAAAACACGACTTCACTCGCTGCAACCCAAACTACACTGCTATTTCCGCCTGCAGACGAGCAACATTTGAACATAGCCACGCTTGAGACGTGGCTGTGGGATGCCGCTTGTGTGATTCGCGGCGCGACTGATGCCCCGAAATTCAAGGATTTTATCCTGCCCCTGATCTTCTACAAGCGGCTTTCGATGTGTTCGACGATGAATTTGCCAAACAGGTTGAGGAGTTCGGTGATGAAGAATCCGCACGCGACATCATCGCAACCGACCATGGGGATGCACTCAGGAACGATCGGGCACCGATTGTCCGTTTTTACATCCCGCAAAGTTATCATTGGGATGCGCTTCGCAGCCACCCTGCAGATGGGCACTTAGGCGAATTTCTCACCGAAGCGATGCGGGAGGTGGCACGGCTGAATCCGCTGTTGCAAGGTGTGCTTGATGTGAAAGACTTCAACGAAACACAGAGCGGCCAGCGTACCCTTGGCGACGACCGGCTGGCGCAACTCATTGAAGTGATGAGCCGGTATCGACTTGGGCTGCAAGATACAGAGCCGGATATCCTCGGGCGTGCGTATGAATACTTGTTGCGGAAGTTTGCCGAAGGACAGGGGCAGAGCGCGGGCGAGTTCTATACCCCAAAAGAGGTCGGATGGCTGATGGCAAAACTGATTAACCCGGCCCCTTATACGACGATTTACGACCCGGCGTGCGGTTCTGGCGGGCTGCTTATCAAACCGCGTTTGTTATTTGAGCAGGCACACCCGGATAAAAAGAGCCAAGCTCCTCAAATCTATGGGCAAGAGTCGAATGCTACTACCTACGCCATGGCGAAGATGAACGCCTTTCTGCACGATTTTATCGGCGCGGATTTTCGCATCGGCGATACCTTCCGCAATCCGCGCTTTGTTACCGACGGCACCGCACTACAACGCTTCGATTATGTCCTCGCCAATCCGATGTGGAATCAAGATAGTATGACGAAAACCTTTTACGCGAATGATAGCTGGCGGCGGTTTCAGGACGGAATACCGCCCAATTCCTCAGCAGATTGGGCATGGGTGCAGCACATGCTCAACTCACTGAAAGGGAACGGACGCGCCGCGATTGTGTTGGATACCGGGGCAGTCTCCCGAGGGTCCGGCGCTAAACAGAAGAATAAAGAGCGCGACATCCGCAAAGCGTTTGTGGAGAACGACCTGATCGAAGGCGTGCTCCTTTTACCCGACGACCTGTTTTACAATACGGGCTCGCCGGGTATCATCTTGCTGCTGAACCGCAACAAACCGCCAGAACGCAACGCGCAAATCCTGCTGATCAACCTTTCCAAATATTTCGTCAAGCAGGATCCTAAAAACGTGCTAACCGATGAAGGGATTGATGCGGCAACGGAAGTCTATCGGGCGTGGGAGTCCCGTAACAAGTTGAGCCGTGTCATCACGTTAGAAGATGCGCGAAAAACTGATTACAACCTGAATCCTTCGCAGTTTGTAGACTTGAGCGATAGAGTCGAACACCGTCCTATCTCTGATATTCTGGCAGACTTCACGGAGACGCGTATGGCTCGCGAAAAGGCGGATAAGGCGTTGGAAGAGGTGTTGACACGCCTCGGACTCAATACGCGGAGGGGGTAATGCGTAAGATGAATTTGCCAGAATACTTAGAAATTGGGGAAATTCCTGAGAGTTGGAAGGCTGTTCGATTAGAAGAAATCGCTGACGTGCGGGCAGGTGCAGCTTTTCCTAAAAAATATCAAGGGAATACACAAGGAAAATACCCTTTTTACAAAGTTTCAGACATGAATCTTATAGGAAATGAAACTTTAATGAGCGGATCAAATAATTGGGTAGAGGAAAATACAGTTCAAACTCTCAGAGCAAAATTATTTCCAAAAAATACAGTCATTTTTCCAAAAGTGGGGCAGACTATTCATACGAATAAAAAGCGGATGCTATCTCGCGATAGTTTAGTGGATAACAACGTGATGGGGGTAACGATTCGAGATTACGATCAATGTTTTCCTTATTATATGTTGTATTGGTTTGAATTTATTGACTTAGTTGATCTTTCTAATCCTGGTCCTCTTCCGGCAATTACGGCTACGACAGTAAAAAATACGAAAATTCCCCTCCCCCCACTGCCCGAACAACGCGCCATTGCCCACGTCTTACAGACAATCCAAGACGCTAAAGCGACGCGGCAACGCGAGATTGCATTAGCACGGGAGCATAAAGCAGCGTTGATGGATTACCTCTTTTCACACGGCACGACGGGGGAACCCCGCAAACAGACAGAGATTGGGGAAATTCCGAAGAGTTGGAAAATTTTGCCCTTTGAAGCGTGTTTGAAAAAGCTTAAACCTAAGAAAGTGTCATCTATTCCGAAAAAAGACTATCAGACAGCCGGCGATTTTCCAGTCATTGACCAAGGGGCATCATTTATTTCAGGTTGGACAAACTCCGTTGAGTGTATCATTTTTGAGAACTTGCCTGTGATTATCTTTGGAGACCATACTCGCATTTTCAAATATGTTGATTTTCCATTTGCGATTGGGGCTGATGGAACGAAACGCCTCTATGCAAACGATGATTTTTTGGATGCCCGCTTTTTCTATTACGCACTTGTGAATCTAAAAGTGCCGAATAAGGGATATAATCGACACTATAGGTATTTGCGAGAGTTTTCAGTTCCGTGTCCACCATTGCCTGAACAACGTGCCATTGCACAGGTTTTTCAGGCAATTGATGAAAAAATCGCAGCCCTTGAACAAGAAGTGATATATTTAGATGAGTTGTTCTACGCTATGCTTGACGAACTGATGACAGGGCAGAGGACTGCTGTACCGCTGATCGATGCGCAGATTGTCTGAACTGAACCTACATGCAAAATTGATACCTATTTTTGCAATTTTGCATCTGATTAACGGCCGACAACGTGCCGCTAGTAAAATTCGAGGACAGTTATGTCTGAACGTTCTGTAGTCCAGGAGCCGATGCTCAAATACGCTAATGAAATTGGGTGGGAGTCTATTTCTCTATCAGAAGCGATGTGCATGCGTGGCGGTGATAGCGCCGCGTTTTATTTTACTGATGTGCTGAAAGCACAACTGTTGAAACTCAACAGGGGCGTGGTAGACGACTCCAATTGCGCGGATGTTATGCGGCGGCTCGGTTTGCTTGATGCGACACTTGAGGGAAATCAGCAGGCACTTTCCTGGCTGCGCGGGGAACAGTCAATTTTTGTTCAGAACGAAAACCGCGAGTGCAATGTCAGACTAATCGATTTTGAAAACCCGGACAATAACCTGTTTCATGTAACCGATGAATGGTTGCAGCAAGGCACCGTGCATCGTAACCGTGCCGATGTTGTGTTTCTGATTAACGGGATTCCGATGGTCGTTGTGGAAACCAAAAATGCTACGAAGGTAGATGGCTTGGCGACTGGTGTCGAACAAATTCGTCGTTACCACCGCGAAACGCCGGAGTTGTTTACCACAGCACAACTCTTCGGTGTCACGCAGCTGCTGGACTTTTTCTATAGCGTGACGTGGAACACGAGTCGTAAAAACCTGTTCAACTGGAAAACAGACGAACCTACCAACTACGAGCAGAAGGTGAAGACGTTCTTTGAGCGAGAGCGCTTCCTGAAGGTATTGAAGGAGTCGATTATTTTCCAGAGCAAAGATGATGCGTTGACAAAAGTAGTGTTGCGGCAGCACCAGACGCGTGCTGTAGAGAGGGTGATTGCGCGGGTTGCGGATGCGAACAAACGGCGTGGGCTTGTCTGGCACACGCAGGGCAGCGGGAAAACCTTGACGATGATAACCATCGCGTCACAATTATTGCGCGGTGGACACCAAACCGAAAAACCGACTGTGCTCATGCTAATTGACCGGAATGAATTGGAAAGCCAGCTCTTTAGAAACCTCACCGGTTACGGGATTACCACGTTTGAAGTCGCAGAAAGCAAGCGCGACCTGCGGGAGATTTTAGCGTCTGATTACCGGGGATTGGTTGTGTCCATGATTCATAAGTTTGATGGTATCCCGGCGAACATCAACCCGCGCGACGGTGTGACTGTGCTTGTTGACGAAGCACACCGAACCACTAGCGGCGATTTGGGAAATTACCTGATGGCAGCCCTCCCGAATGCGACCTATATCGGTTTTACCGGCACCCCGATTGACAACCTGTCACATGGCGACGGGACATTTAAGGTGTTCGGTGTGGATGACGAGCAGGGCTATCTGGATAAGTATGCGATCGCTGAATCGATTGAAGATGGGACAACTGTTTCCTTGAATTACGCGCTCGCACCGTCTGATTTACAAGTGGATCGCGAAACATTGGAACAGGAATTTTTAAGTCTTGTGGTAAACGAAGGCATGAGTGATCTGGAAGAGCTCAACGCAATTCTTGACAGTGCTGTCCAGTTAAAAGCGATGATGAAGGCACCGGAGCGGGTAGATAGCATTGCTAAGTATGTTGCACAACACTTCCAAAACACTGTAGAACCGATGGGCTTCAAGGCATTTCTGGTGGCTGTTGACCGGGAGGCGTGCGCGTTATATAAGCAGGCACTGGACAAACATTTACCATCAGCGTATTCGGAGGTGGTCTATTCTCCATACCATCAAGATTCTGAGACGCTCAAGGCATATCACCACACCGCAGACGAAGAAAAGGAGATGCGAAAACGATTCACAGACAAGAACGAGCATCCAAAAATTCTGATTGTAACCCAAAAGTTGTTGACCGGCTTCGACGCACCGATTCTTTACTGCATTTATCTGGATAAACCGATGCGCGACCACGTACTGTTGCAGGCGATTGCCCGTGTCAACCGACCGTATGAGGACAAAGACGGCCTGGTTAAACCTGCCGGATTTGTCTTAGATTTTGTCGGCATCTTTGAAAACCTCGAAAGAGCACTTGCTTTTGATTCAGACATAGTGGAGAGCGTGATTCAGAATATTGAGGTCCTCAAAGAGGCTTTCGCCAAGCAGATGTGTGGAGATGCTGCGATATATTTACCGCTAGCCGCGGGTTGGGACGATAAAGCAAAAGAGCGAGCCATTACGCATTTTGAGGACAAGGACAGCCGAGAAACTTTTTTCAAATTCTTCAGGGGATTGCAAAACCTTTACAACATTCTTTCACCGGATGCTTTTTTACGTCCGTTTATAGAGGATTATCAGGCACTTGCATCCGTCTATGGCCTGATTCGTAACGCTTATGCCGACCGCATCTACACGTTGATAAGGAGTTAACCGCCAAAACACGTGAACTTTTACAAACGCATACAGAGAGCAATCTGTTTGAGTTACCAGATGCAGTTTATGAATTGAGCCCTGACACCTTGAGGGAAATTGATCAGAGCGATGCATCTGAGACGGTCAAGGTTTTGAATTTGCGGAAGGCCCTGCGGCAGACGGTAACGGACGAAAGTCAATCGAAGCCGTTTCTGACTTCGATTGGCGAACGTGCGGAGACAATTACGGCGGCTTATGAAAACCGTCAACTTTCGACACAAGATGTTTTGGCTAGGTTTATAGAGCTAGCCGAGAAGTATGCCCGTGCTGCAAGAGAACGCGACCGGCTGGGCTTGGACGAGAACGCCTTTGCGGTTTATACGGTCCTCAAGGACGTTATGAAAGACGTTACCCCGGAACAAGCACGTGCCGTTAATCAGGTGTTTACGCGATTTCCTGACTATCAGTGGAACAGCCACCAAGAAAGCGCGCTGCGGATGAGGCTCTATAGTACATTGAAACCTACAGTTGGAACAGAAAATCTGATCGAAACAACAAACAAATTGTTGAAGTTGGAACGAGTAAAGTAGCAAGTACACGCAGTTATGAACACCGGAAATGGCAACTTTAGGTGCGAGGTTATCGCGCCCGTCGATTTGAAAGGTGCAGCACGGGAGTGGGCAGAACGCCTCGGTGTGCCTGTACGGGAGATCCATTTCCGGGGTATGCAGCGGAAGTGGGCATCAATCTCTACGAATGGACGATTGACGCTCAACACGGACTTGCTCAATTTGCCGGCAACCTTATCAGAATTTGTGATTGTCCATGAATTGGTGCATCTCCTTGTCCCGAACCACGGCAGGCTATTCAAGAGTTTCATGTGCGCTTACCTGCCCGATTGGGAAGAACGGCAGCGCTGTTTGGAATCTTTTGGTTGAAAAGTTGCTTGAACGCACGGCTCGTTAATCGTTTCCTTTCGGTGATTCTCGGATTCAACTCAGGTGTTGAACCCACTCCTTGATAATCCTCGCCATCTCTACGAAAACGTCCTCCGTCGATTTACGCGAGCGTTTAAGTACTTTGAAACCGTGGTCGGCAGTATCTAAGAGATGTAAAGTCGCGTTGCTGCCGAGTCTGTCACAGACAGGCACCAACAAGTCTCGTTCCGCCAACTTATCACGTGTCCCGGATAAAAAGAGCATCGGAACTGTCAGGGCATCTAGGTGCTCCGCGCGTTCTATGCCCGGTTTTCCGGAGGGGTGCAGCGGAAATGCGAAGAATACGAGCCCGCGTACGTGTTCAATTGGCGCTTCTGCTGCGGTGTGGGAGGACATGCGTCCACTATAGGAGTGCCCGCCGACAAGGAGCGATAATTCCGGTGCGGCCGCATGCGCTGCTGCTGCTGCTGCCCGGACGGTTGCTAACGCCACAGCTTGCGATTCCCGTCCGCCACCACCTCGTTCCATATACGGAAATTGGTAACGAAACGTGGCGATGCCGCTATCTGCTAAGCGTTCAGCAATCGTATGAAGGGTGCTATGGCGCATGTTTGTGCTCGCACCGTGTCCGAGAACAAGCAACCATGTTGCACTTTCCGGACGAATCAACAACGAAGAGACCTCGCCTTTTTCTTCGGTTGCAACGAACTTTGATTCAATTGCTTCATAACTCATTTTTTAAGCCTCTCAATTCTCTCCGCGTTCGAGGAGTGTGGAATTGCTCTGGCAGCCTATTAGGAACAGGCCTGCCGATGGTTGGGTTCTGGATAATCTCTCGGATAGCGAGTCTCCCGGCGCTGTGGAAACACGTGGCCCGGGGTGTTCATAACCTATTGGCTACCCACCGGGTGCCGCGTCGGATAACCTCCTGAAAACTTGGGTTCTCCAGCACCGCCATATCGTGCCCGAGTGCAAAATAGAAGACTCGCCCTCGCCCATATTGATGGTGAAATGCCATGACGTGTGTCTCATCTTTTGTCGCATCGTAAGCGTGCATGAGGTGGTGCGAAGCCGCTGGATCATGGTTGAGGTAGTAGAGCTCATCCGTGACCTCAAAATCAGATAAGCCGTCCGTAATGGGATGCGTAGGATGACTGACGTTAACGGTAAAATCCATATAGGGGCTGTGTCCGTCGAAAAATCCGTTAAGCATCTCGTGATAGCCGGTACATTCCCGGAAAGAGGCAGCCGCGGTGTGTAATCCGAAAAACCCGCCGCCTGCTCGGATATAGTATAACAACGCTGATTCTTGCACTGCGGTGAGCTCACCCACATCGGTATAGAATAGCACGCCGTGATACGCACTGAGCCCGGCCGCAAGTACATCGTAGCCTCGCGAAAACGTGGCATCAATATCGTCGGTATCGTTGAGTAGTGCGGTTAGGAACTGCCCGTTCCCGGCATGATCGTGATAGATACCCTCTGTTCCAACAAAAACGAGTAATTTAAGAGTTTCCATGTTCACCTCATATATGGATTGGTTGGCAAAACATCTCATGCGTTCTTCTGACGGGTTAGCTCCGTTTCACTTTTCTTAACACATGCGGTGCCAGGAGCCTGCGAGAAAAACGTAGAGATTCTGCTATGGCAGGACAAGTACCTTAACGGAGCCGTGCTCGTCGCGTCCGGCTGCAACAGCGAACGCTTGGTTAATCTCGTCCAAAGGAAAGCGGTGTGTTACTAAAGGGGAGGGATCCAATTTGCCGGTGGCGAGTAAATCGATGGCGACTTGGAATTCGGTTTGTCCGCCTCGCCGTCCATAGCAAAAGGACCAAATGACGGTGAGTTCTCGGCTGCGTGCGAACCGTTCAGAAAAAGTCAAGGGTGTGCGATGCCCGCCTACCATGCAAACGCGTCCGCGTTTTGCTGCGATTTCTGTAGCGCGTTCCAAGGTATTCGCTGTCCCGCCGACTGCTTCAAAGACGACATCGGCCCCCCTGCCATCGCTCCATTCCAGCACTGCTTCGACGGCATCCATTGTGTCGACGTTAATAGGCAGTGCTCCGACGGCTTGCTGCGCGATGTGTAAGGGAGCGTCCGGCTTGCCTAAAATGGCGATAGATGTTGCGCCGGCGATGTCCGCGACCTGCGCGATTGTCAATCCGACGGGCCCGCTGCCAATGATAGCGACACGCTCACCGGGGGAGACCATCGCTCTATTCACAGCGTGGACTGCCACGGCGTAAACTTCAACCAATGCCCCGCCTTCAGTGGAGACATCCTCGGGTAAGAGGTAAGCGTTTGATTCCCGGGCTACCATGAATTCTGCAAATCCGCCGCCGCCGTGTCGCAATTGACTGCAGATATTGTAGTAGCCATTCATGCATTCTGGGCAGGTATTGCATGGCGTAATCGGCTCGACGGCAACCCGTTGGCCTATTTTGGCACCACTAATCCCTTTCCCGATATCAATAATTTGCCCTACCAACTCATGCCCGCCAATGCGTGGAGCCGTTGGCTTAGGGGGTTGATGATGGTATCCATGCAAGTCGCTGCCACAGATACCAGCCGCTTCAACTTGCACGAGTACCTGTCCAACGTCAGGTGTGGGCTCGGGAACCGTTTCGACCCTGATGTCTTTGCCGCCGTAAAACTGTGCTGCTTTCACAATCGTTCTCCTCTGCCAAGGTTAGTCATCTAATTGCAATATAGCACACTGATAAAATGCTGTCAAGAGATTTTATAGAATTTTGCTTGACTTCGAAAGTAGAATTCCGTAAAATTTAATAGAACGCGAATCCAAAAAGAGGAGATGAAATGCGAACAGTAAAATTAGGTTTAATAGGTGCGGGTGGTATCGCGCAAGCGCATTGCGGAACGCTTGCGAACATTGAAGGTGCGGAGCTTATCGCAGCGGCGGACCTGGTGCCAGCGAACTTGGCGCGTGCCAAGGAACGGTGGGGCATAAAACAGACATTTACCGATTACAATGAGATGCTCAAAATGGACGAAATTGAGGCGGTCTACGTCTGTACTCCGACCGGTGTGCATGCAGCGCCGACTGTTGCGGCGTTGAACGCAGGAAAACACGTTTTTTGCGAAAAGCCGATGGAGGCGACGTTGGACGCAGCGGCAGCAATGTGGCGTGCGTCACAAGAAAGCGGTAAGATTTTAATGGTCGGGCTCAAACTCCGTTATTCGGCCGAGGTCATCAAGGCGAAGGAGATTGTTGACGCTGGTACACTCGGCGATATCTACTACGTTGAAACCGTAGCAGATAGGCGGCGTGGCAACCCCGGTGGCAGTTTTATCCGTAAAGCGACAGCCGGTTTAGGCGCATCGGCAGACATCGGTGTTTACGCCTTGGATACCGCGCTCTATCTGATGGGACATCCAGCACCGGTTGCTGTTTCCGGCATCACCTCAAATTATCTCAGTCTGCATAATACGTGGAATCCGGCCCTCCGGGAAACCGAAGTAGAAGATTTCGGAGTCGGCTGGGTCGTGTTTGAAAACGGTGCGCGCATGGTGTTCAAAACGTGCTGGTGCATGAATATGGACTCCCTCGGTGGCACGATTTTCCTCGGTAAAAAAGCAGGACTCCGTCTCGGTATTGGTGAAGTGCGGGGTCCACAAGACGGCGTGCGGGTTTACGGCGACAAAGATGGCGACATCTACGATCAGGAATTTACGGAGTTTGACTCCGTTGACGTGTTTCGTGCGGAAGATACTGCGTTCGTTGACGCAGTGCGTGAGGGTAAACCTTCCCCTATAGATGCGTACGGCGTGATGCTCACCAATGTTATCATTCAAGGTGTCATCGATTCTTCTGAGGCCGGCGGACGTGAAGTTGCAGTGGCGGTGCCGACATTGTAGCCATTAACATTTCAGGGTTCTAAACAGACCCAAAATGGACACTCCGATGAGATGCCGCAGCGCCGGTTAAAAACAGCATCTATCAAAGGCTTCTAGCAATTTTAGTCATGGCGGTTTATACAGTAAAGATTCTCGTCAGTTTTTTACGTTCTTCTACAAGTAGGCGGCTGGATTGCTTTTGCGGGCTTAACTTTCGCTTTGTGGAAATTAGGTCCCCGCAACGGGTTTCAACGCGGAACATTGATTATCGCTCAACTGCTGCTGCTGCTGCTAACCTTTCTTACAATAGAGGTAGACGGACAGTCTTACTCCGACATTCTTCCCGGACTAGCGTTCATGTCATGGTGCCTCGGCTTACTTTTCATGGATGGTTTCCGAAATGGACAAGGCATTGGCAAAAAGTTACTCTCCTTACAAGTTATCCGGTTGAAAGATGGAAAACCGGGAACTCTCAAGGACTCTTTCATCCGCCGACTTACAGGTTTTTTCCAACCGTTAGACCTGATCTGGGGTTTTGGAAGAAAACGGCAGCGGATAGGGGATAAGTTCGCAGAAACGGTTGTTGTTAAATTAGAAGAAGAGTGGGAAGAGGCATCAGACGCAGAAGAAACCGAGGATGCCGAAAAGGTCTTAGAGGATGTCCTCCTTGGTATGAAAAACCAACTCGCTCAAGCAAAGCTGAAAGTTGATGCTTCAATAGCTATTGAAACACAGTTTCGAAATGCGTACGAAGGTTCCCTCGCGCAAGTGAAGCAGTGTGAGGAGCGCGCAACGATTGCCATTCAGGCAGGACGCGAAGAATTCGCCCGGGAAGATTTGGCACAGCGGAATGAACACCGACGATTGGCACATGAATATAAAACCCAATGGGAGGAACAGAAACAGGTTGTGCAGCATCTCCGAACACTCCTTGAAACCCTCGAGCAGAAGACCGCGGAAACCCAGAGAAAGCAGGATGTTATCATCGCACAACACAGAAACATAGATGCGCAAGAGCATCTCCGCCAAATGTTAACGGAACTGCAAGACAATCCCGCTTTGGAGAATCTAGAACAACTAGAGCAAGATGCTGCGGAGGCCACGCTCTTAGCAAAAGCGGCAACGGCAGCGGACCTCGATTTTCAGACAGAAAGACGCAACCAGGAGTTTGTAGACGCTGCTGATGAAGCGTCCATTGATAAGGAAATTGCTGATATAAAGGCGACATTGCAGTAGGCATGGCTGAAGTGGCAGGATAGGTATCATCATGGAAAAACAGAAATTGCCAAACATTGTCTTTATTATGGCAGACGATATGGGATACGGGGATGTCGGATGTTACAATCCGGACTCGAAAATCCCTACCCCTAATATGGACAGGCTGGCTGAGGAGGGCATCCGTTTTACCGATGCACACTCCCCCTCCGCCGTCTGTACGCCAACGCGATACGGAGTCTTAACGGGGAGGTACTGCTGGCGGAGCCGCCTCAAACATGGCGTGCTTTACGGTTATGAACCGCCCTTAATAGAATCCGGGCGTTTGACAGTGGCAGGTATGCTGAAAGATGCAGGGTACAACACTGCATGCATCGGCAAGTGGCACCTGGGGCTCGGTTTTTCGACGGTAGCTGGCTACGATTTCGATTTCGAGGCACCGCTGCCGTGGCAGAATGCGGGCCGTGAGTTGGAGGAACATATCGACTTCACTGAACCGGTGACAGGCGGCCCCGTTGAGCTCGGGTTTGACTATTTCTACGGCAACTCTGGGTGCCCGACGTGTCAGCCACCTTACGGCTTCATTGAAAATGATAGGTTTGTGGAAATCCCAAACGAGTATCGCGACGTTGCAGAATTTACGAGTCGCCCCGGCATGACAGCACCGAATTGGGAACACAAAAACGCAGATCCGATTATTGCGCGAAAGGCAGTGGAATATATCGAGGGGCAAGCCGATGCAGAAGCCCCCTTTTTTCTTTATCTGATGCCATCTGCTCCGCATGAGCCTTGCACTGAGGCTGTAGTGCCAGAATTTGCACATGGCCAGAGCAGCGCGGGGCCCCGCGGGGATCTTGTCTGGCTTGTCGACTGGATGGTAGGACAGGTGATGGCGGCCTTGGAACGTACTGCAAAAACGGATGAGACGCTCATCTTTGTCACAAGCGATAACGGTGCCCTCCCCGGCGACCGGATCCAAGGCGATACAGGTCCGATGCCGTATCATCTCTATGAACATAAGTCGTGTGGGGATTGGCGGGGTTACAAGGCACATATCTGGGAAGGTGGGCATCGCGAACCCTTAATTGCACGCTGGCCGGGTGTTATCGCGCCGAATACGCAGACCGATGCCTTAACCTGCCTGACGGATTTAATGGCGACGTGTGCTGCTGTTGTCGGAAAAGAGATACCTGAGGATGCAGGACAGGATAGTTGCAACATTTTACCGGCACTGCTAGGCAAGGAGACAGCACATCCGTTGCGAGAGACTATTGTACATCATTCCAGTACCGGCGTTTTTTCTATCCGACACAACGAATGGAAATTGATTCTGGAGACGCAAGGGTCCGGGGGCTGGCCGCCACCCCGTGATGGGCATCCGACACCGGGAACGCCAGGGCAATTGTATCATATTTATGATGACCCCGGAGAAAGGAATAACCTATGGGAGGAGTCGCCGGAAATTGTGAGACAGTTGGAGGCGTTGCTGGAAAGATATAAAGAGCAAGGACATAGCAGATTTCACACGGTAAACAGTAATAGAATTATAGACTGAAGTTAACCAAAAGTCCACCAAAAGTCAGGGAACACAACTGCGAATTATACAAGGAGCCACACCGATGGCAAATTCACTCTTCCGTTTATCTGCGCCTTCATCAACAGATATTGATTCCTTTCATAAGGACGGCTACATCGCGTATCGTGACGTTCTCACCGATGAGGCTAGGGAAGGTCTGATTGATGAAATTCTGCACCGTTTTGAACCGACGCGCCGATACATCAAAACGTTGGAACAAGTACCTGACCCGCCGCGCGCCTATTTCATTCGGCCGTGGAACGAACGGCGTGAGTACAGCGATGGACTGATCGACGATGTGTTCATCACATCCCTGCTATGTGCTACTATCGGTGCCGATTACCACTTCTGTCACTCCGCGCTCAACATCGCGCCGCGCGGCATCGGTCCAATTCCGTATCATCAAGATCATCATCATTGGAAGCACGAAAACCCGGTTAACCTTGCCGAACGCGACAAGTACTATGTGCAGATTCTCTACTACCCTAACGGCTTTACGCTCGGAGACCGGAATCTCAAAGTGATACCGGGCAGCCATAAAGTTGCGCCCACGAAAGAAGCGACCCCGGAACGGATGCTTGCCGGTGAATTCGACGAAGAGGTGGGTCGTAAATTAGAAGAGAAACGGCTCGAATTACCACCGGGGAGTATGGTTTACATAGACGCACGCATCTTTCATGCCGTCGAGCCGAAGCCGGTTGATTCTCCACAACCTTACCGCCTTTTCACCATCGACATCTTCAAAGAGGTAGGCCCTCCGCACCGTTATACACAGGAGATCCCCGCAGAATGGATGGAGCGTGCTACACCGGAACGGTTGAAGCTGTTTCAACGTGAGGCGTATACGGAAGGGTGTTGGAATCCAATATCATAGGTGTCACTTTAGGACACATTTGTGTCTATCATTTGAATTTCTCATAAGAGCAGCAGTCTAACACATCTCAAAGAAAATGTCCATATATTTTTAGGGTTTACTATAAGCCTCTTGTAAAGGAATATCCAATGCTGGATATAATAATCTGGGTCTAGAACGGGTTTGACACCGGCGAGGACGTTGAGTTGGGTTCCGTTATTCCTATTTTTAGGAATTGTTTGGGCAACTCTCTTCCACTTGTCCGCTGTGACAGCTCTGTATCCGCTAGCACAATGAGCTGCCGACGATACACCCCGCCCTAGGGGGTTATCCCGGAGCATCTCTCCGGGGCGTTCATGAATTCACCGTGTTTTTCGGTGTTTTCGTATCAAGATATTATTGTTCGGCTTTCCAAGCGTTGTAGGTATCCCCATGGATGTGATGAAACTCTCGCCAAGACGAAATGCCGTATTTTGCCAAGAGGGCCGAAAGTTCATTAGAAAGGCGCTGGCGTTCGTCTTGAAGTTCGAAAGTTTGCTCTTTTACACTCTCTTTCCACGCGTGTATTTCATCAATTTCAGCATGCAACGCTTGTCGCTCCGGACCATCGGCAGAAACAGGCAATTCACGTAAAAGAATGTCTCTTATCCGGTCGCTGCCCCAATGGTGTCTGTCAATTAGTGGACCGAGAACCTTAGAAACTTCACTTATTGCCTCCTGAAGCGGTGCGTATTCTGAAAAGAGGGCTTCTAGTTCTGGGGAAAGTCCAGCCGCCTCCGGTTCTTGTATCTGTTCAACAATCTCATCTTCAAAAACCGAGTCAGTCGTTTCGGTGTCTCTGATTTTTTCCGGTACAGCTGCGGGTGTTTCGTGTATGTCTTCCAACACCTCGACTTCCGGTTCATCAGGTGCAAGGTTTTCGGGTTTTTCGGCGTGCGTGGGCACTTTATTTACGTGCTGCGTGGGGGCTGGGAGTTTGGGCAGGCTTTCTTCAAACTGCCTTTTTTCACGTTCTAAGAAGAGCACCCAGCCTACTAACATCAGCACAAAGACAATACCTCCTAAAATGAGTTTTCGCATGGAGAATCTCCTGTTTTTTGTCAACGGTAGCGATAAGGGTGCCTTGGTGTGAAAGGACTTATCCCCATCTCGCCAGAGCCACTTTGGCCAAGGTGCCTCCGATGGGGCTGCACCCCAAAGAAACCTAATCTTTATCCTTTGCACATCGGAAACCGAGGGTATAGTACCGGTGGATTGGCACGGCACGCTCTCGGAACGTGGATCGGAGTTGCAACCGGGTAGCATTCCACCCGCCGCCGCGATGTGCCTTCTTTTCGCCGTCGCCATCGGCACACCACTCGGCGACGCTCCCCGCCATATCCAAGGCACCATACGGACTCGCACCTGTCGGGAAGCTGCCCACGGGCAAAAGCTTCTGATGATGTGGGAAGTAGTTGAGTTTAGAAAAGTCAAACTCATTCCCCCACGGGTAGAGGCGTGCGTCGGTGCCTCGAGCCGCTTTCTCCCACTCCGCTTCGGTAGGGAGCCGTTTCCCTGCCCATTTGGCGTAAGCCGCTGCCTCATACCAACTCACACCGATGACGGGATGGTCTGGGGCGGTAGAGACACTATTTCTCCCAAACGCGAGTGGTTTGTCTACGCGATATGTTTGCTTGCCGGGGTGGACATAGTAAAACCGTTTTTTCTGTATGAAATCCCACCCGGCCTTCGTCCAATACTTCCGTTTGTTGTAGCCGTCGGCTTGGATGAACGCCTCAAATTGAGCATTGGTGACTTCCTGCTTGTCAATATAGAAAGCATCCACGTGAACTTTGCGTGCAGGTTGTTGGTTAGGCGGTGCTTGCGACTCATCGGTTCCCATCGTAAACTCGCCTGCAGGCACCAGCACCATGCCTTTTGGGGGTTCACTCACCGCAAGCCCTGGTGCCATCATTATCAATAGAAAAAGGATTCTCCGTTTCATTATCAAACTCCTTTTGCATACATTGTGCCACTTTCAGTAAAAACCTTAGAAAAATCTGAAAACGGTTGCTTACCCGACTCCGTTAGTAATTATTTCAACCCGGATTGATAGTAAGTTCTTTCCCGATTTGCATATATGTCATGAGCGTGTAATCTTTCAAATGGAATACTGCCACCTCCTTCGGCGACGAGGAAATGATTTCCATCCACATAGGCGATGGCAGGGAGAGGCACCTTTTTCCACCTTAGTACATTCACATTCGCTTTAACGCCTATTGGGGCGAGGTTCTTGAAAGTCGCCGCCCGTTTCAGCCCAAGCATCGTTGTGCCGCGGTTCGGGTGAAAACCCGTTAATGAAAGCAATTCGCTGATATCGCTTTGAACGTTTAGGAGTTCGCAAACTTTCAGCAGGCTTTGCGGTCCGCATAGCAGGAGAAGTGCGTCTGTCTCAGTTGGAGGAGACATCCCAGAATCCGGCAGCGTTTTGGGTAGAGGCCCCCGGCGGCGGGGTTGATAATAGAAATCTTGGTCAATATCAAAAAAGTTTTCTGGGAACGCCACGTTAAACTGCGCATTTATGATTTCAATACGGAATTCAGCTCGGAGGCTCCCGTCTCTATAGCGGGAGATTTCACTGACTTTCGGGAACCAGACATCTCCGAACTGTTCAAACTGTTTATAGACGTGACGAGACATAAGGGGCCCGTCTGGACTCTCTCGGGTTTCGGTTTTGCGTACCCTGAAATGTTTGTCCGAAATCTAGACCCATAAGCGGTGAATGAACTTGTGCTTGCTTGTACATTCAAGGACATGACAAGGGGTACCGTCTACGGTTTCGTCTCCTATGTATTTCGTTTCCGGCGGGACAGAGATACCGGAGCGGCCTAAGTAGTAAAAATCCCAGAAAGCGAAGTGCTCCCTACTGGTGCTGAAAAACTGAACTGATTGGCGTGGTGCCGTGGGGTACACGGCATTCCCAATAGTCTGTTTCACCTGTTTTTTAGAGTCGTGGGAGAAGATGAAAAACGTGCTATTTTGTGAACGTAGTGCGTGCTGGCTGTCAAGTGAGAGCCCTTCTACTTCCTGCTGGGTGAGTTTGTATTGATACAACCGCGGGGAATTTCTTGAAAGTAGCCGAAAGAGGGAGGTAGCGTGGTAAATTGTTATGTACTCGCGGGAACTGTTCGCTTGAAACTCAAGCAGCGGTTCAAGGTATTCTTCTTCAAACTCTTTAGGTCCGATGTCAGGAAAAGAGGGATGAGGTTTAAACCTTTCCAATTCTCTTTTTCGTTCTGCTTTTATCCAGTCCTCAATTTCTTTCTCTGTTTGTCCGAAATAATGTTTGTCGGTAACGAGGGCACGCACTTCGCCGCTCTGAATAGTACGGTTTGCATGATTCAGTCCGCGAATCAGCACGGCTATGTTGAGTTCTTCGGCAGCGCATAAGGCGCTGAGGCAAGTGAGTGTAAAAAGAAAAACAAAAGTAGGTTTCGACATGTGTCTCGTATCTCCTTTGAAGAAAAATGGTGGTATTCTCCTTATCCCAAATTATACCACTTCAGTGGATTATTATCTATAACCCTCTAAAAATCATCGCGTGTTCCGAATTTTTACGCACTTATACTCTTAAGTCTTACAAGTGGGTAAAAACGTATCAAAAAAATGAGGGTTTGCCAAATTAGGTTGATGAAACGGCGATAGTCTGACCCCGGTAGATGCGCGAGCGTTTAACCATTGAAAGACTGAGTGGGCATTAAAACACAATTCGGTTGATTGAAATTAGGAACTGTGGTAAATTGATTAGAGAGACATGCAGGTTTCAATTGCTATTGTAGAATTGAGGCACTGCTTAGAATTTGATTATTATAGTATCAGAAAATACGCTTTCAAAGCAACAACAAAATTATGAACCCTTTAAATCGTCCGAACATTCTTTGGATCTCTTTAGAAGATACGACACCTCGTTTCGGTTGCTACGGCGATCGGGTCGCGCGCACGCCGAACATTGATCGGCTCGCTGCAGGGGGGTGCCGGTTTCCGAATGCCTTTTCGACAGCCGGTGTCTGTGCGCCGAGTCGCTCTGCAATTATTACCGGCATGTATCAGACCTCCATCGGTACGCATCACATGCGAACGACGCATACGAACCAGAATACACCGGAAATGCCAACTCCGTATTCTGCAGTGCCGCCGCCGTATGTCAAAACGTTCACAGAATACCTGCGTGGTGTGGGCTACTACTGCACGAATAACAGTAAGACTGATTATCAGTTTACGCCACCGATGACGGCATGGGATGACTGTAGCAATACCGGCCATTGGCGGAACCGCGAACCGGGGCAACCGTTCTTTTCCGTCTTTAACCCGACAGTGACGCACGAAAGCGGCATGTGGGAACGAGAAAACAGGGAATTAACCACCAATCCTGATGATGTGCAGTTACCGCCCTATCTACCGGACACGCCGAAGGCCCGTGCTGCCTTGGCACGCCACTACGATAACCTCGCCACTGCCGATGCCCGTGTCGGAGAACTGTTGGCTCAGCTGGAAGAAGATGGACTCGCCGAAAATACCATCGTTTTCCTATGGAGCGACCATGGTGAAGGACTTCCACGCGGGAAGCGGTGGCCCTATGATGCCGGCATTCGGATTCCGTTAATTATACGGTGGCCGGGTGAATTGCAAGGCAGCCGTGTGAGTGAACAACTCGTCAGCCTCATCGATCTTGGGCCCACGGTACTGTCGTTGTGTGGCGTACAAGTACCGCAACATTTACAAGGGCAGCCGTTCCTTGGTCCAGAGGCGAGGGAACGTGACTATATCTTCGCGACGCGTGACCGGTACGATGAGTCTTACGATATGGTGCGTGCCGTACGAGACAAACGGTATAAATACATCCGCAATTACTATCCAGAGAAACCTTATCTCCTCTGGATCCCGTACCGCAACCGGCACCCCGTGATGCAGGAGATGTGGCGGCTGTACGCTGAGGATAAACTGGAGGGGCACCAACGAGTTATGTTCCAGTCACCACGGCCGGCTGAAGAACTTTATGACATCGAAAAAGACTGGTACGAACTCAATAACTTGGCAGCGGACCCGGGGCATCAAGAAGTACTGGAACGGATGCGCCGCACGCTCACACAGTGGCAAACAGAATTCGGCGACATGGGAGATATACCCGAGGCGCAGATGGTGGCACGGTGGTATCCAGATGGCACACAACCACAAACAGCCGCTCCACTCTTTATTCCGATTCATGCAACTCAGCCAGGCATAGAGGTTGTGGTTAAGGATGGGCGCTGGGAGGGACCGCTCTTGTTACAACTTCACTGCTCCACACAAGGTGCCTCTATAACCTATACTACAGAGCAGGGCGAAGATGCACATTGGAGATTATACACGGAACCTTTGCAGCTACCGACAGGGAAAACCCCCGTGCGTGCTAAAGCGATTCGCATCGGCTACCGGGACAGTGAAGAAAAAATGTTGACCTTCGATGTCTTGTAGCGCCGAAGTTCACAAGATATTAATAACTACCCGAGAAATCTCGAATTCCCTCAAACAGGAGGACAATTAGATGGCTCAAGATTATTTTGTTTATATTGGCACTTATACACATGGTGAAAGCGAAGGGATTTACGTCTACCGTTTAGATGGTGCGAGTGGCGAATTAGAATATTCCAGCAAGATAATAGGTGTGGAAAACCCTTCCTTCTTAGAAATTCATCCGAGTGGGCGTTACCTCTATACAGTTAACGAGTTAAACGAATTTGAAGGCAAATCGAGCGGTGCTGTGACAGCGTTTTACATTCATAAAGAGACAGGTGAGCTCAGTTTCCTCAACCAACGCGCGAGCGGCGGTGGTGCGCCGTGCCATCTCAGTGCCGATGCAACCGGCAAATCTCTGCTCGTGGCAAATTACGGCGGAGGAAGTGTTTCTGCGTTCCCCATCGGATCAGATGGTAGACTTGGTGAAGCTTCGGACTTTGTTCAGCATCAAGGTTCAAGCGTTAACCTACAACGCCAGCGAGAGCCACACGCACACGCGATTATGATTGACGCAGGCAACCGTTATGCGTTTGCTCCCGACCTTGGTTTGGATAGAATCTTAATTTACGAGTTAGATAGTGAGAATGGGAAACTCGTTCCGAACAGCCAACCGTGGGTTCGCGTTCATCCAGGGGCAGGACCGCGCCACTTCGATTTCCATCCGAATGGCAAACATGCGTACGTGATTAACGAGCTGGACTCAACCTTCACCGCCTTTAGGTATGATGCAGATATTGGAACGCTCACTGAAATCCAGACGCTATCGACGCTTCCAGATGACTTTGAAGGCACTAGCCACTGTGCAGATGTGCACGTTCATCCTTCTGGGAGATTTCTCTACGGCTCAAACCGTGGGCATGATAGCATTGCAATCTGCACGATTGATGAAGGAACCGGGATGCTAAACGCGATCGGCTACGAATCGACACAAGGCAAAACCCCCCGTAACTTTGGCCTGAATCCGGAAGGCAAGTTCCTCTTCGCCGCCAACCAACAGACAGATACGGTTGTCACCTTTGCCATTAACACAGAGAGCGGGGAGCTCACGGCAACGGGGCATATCACAGAAGTGCCGACTCCGGTCTGTTTGAAATTCTTAGCGTGTGATTCGTAGTGATTTATCTGCTATTGCCGCTGCTGTCTCCGTTTCTCTTGCAGCTCATCCCAGGGGTAGATGAAACACCGTTCGGCCCAGTCTTGGTAAAGTGCAATAAGTTGTTTTAATTTCTGTGGATGCTGGGCGGCGAGGTTATTAATCTCTGTCCGCTCTGCCTCTATATCGTAGAGCTCCCAATCCCCAGGGTATCTACAGACGAGTTTCCACTGCGCTTGTCGAACAGCACAGTTGCCCTCGTGCTCCCAATAAAGTGCCTCTTTACCGTTGTCTTTTGCATCAAAAATTGGGGTTAAACTCGTTCCCTCTAGCGGCAAAATCGGGTTTCCGTTGTGTTCTTCAGGATAAGATGCGCCGGAAACGTCAAGGCATGTCGCCATGATATCCGGAAGTTGTCCGGGTTGATGTCGGAGTTCTCCGGTGGCTTTGATGGCTGCTGGCCAGTGTGCGATGAGCGGGGTAGCGATGCCGCCTTCGTGGACCCAATGCTTATACTCGCGGAAGGGCGTATTAGACAGATTCGCCCAGGGTACACCGTAACTCTGATAGGTAGTTTCGGGCCCGGGCATAATGCTTGGGTCGTTGCCACGGTAGACAGGCTTTCCATCAGAGGTTGTTTGTGTGCTGATCAGCGAACCTGCGTCGCGTCGGGCGGGCGGTCCGCCGAGTTCCTCTGCACAACCCCCGTTATCGGCTAAAAACAGAATGAGCGTGTTGTCAAGCTGCCCAGTTTGTTCAAGAGTGTTGATAATACGTCCAATGCCTGCATCCATGCGTGTGATTTGCGCGGAGTAAACTTCCATTCGGCGTTGATTCCACGTTTTGTACTGCGCCTCGGTCCACGGCGGTTGAGATGTGTCGCGAGGTGTCAATTGCCATGCCTGGTCTAGAATTTTCATTTCGCGCATGCGTGAGAGCCGCTCTTCGCGCAGTTCATCCCACCCGGTGGCAAACCGTCCGTGGTATCGGGCGATGTCCTCCTCATGAGCGTGCAGTGGCCAATGCGGTGCCGTATAAGCCACATAGGTGAAAAACGGATCTTCCGTTTTTTTCTCCGTATGTTGCCGAATAAACGTCGAGGCTTCGTCACTGATAGCATCGGTTAGGAAATATCCGTCAGGGAGTTCATCGTTCTGGATACGTATGTTATCGCGTGTTAAGGTATGCGGCTTCCAAAAATTCGCGGCCCCTGTGATAATGCCGTAGTACCGGTCAAAACCGCGTTGGCATGGCCAACTGTGCTTCGGGCCATCTGGGCCGGTATGTCGTGAGATATGCCACTTACCGCTCATGTAGGTGCCGCAGCCTTCTGCACGTAGTACATCTGCAATAGTAATACATCGGTGGTTCAAGTCGCCGCGGTAGCCTTCCAAACCGTCGTCGCTCATCATGTGGCCGACACCGGTTTGATGTGGATGGAGTCCGGTGAGCAGAGATGCCCGGGATGGGCAGCACCGAGCGGTATTGTAAAACTGGGTGAACCGCAACCCCCCTGCAGCGAGCCGGTCAAGATGCGGTGTATGAACTTCGCCGCCATAACACCCTAAGTCGGAGAAACCCATATCGTCATTGAGAATAAGCAGGATGTTAGGTTTTCTATTTTCAGTCATAATTAGAAATTTGCTCCTCTGATTGGGGATATAGTGAATTAGAAAAATACAACTCGCGAGCCCGGTTTAGTGAGCGCACTGCTCACGAAAGATGCATTGCCGGCGGACAGCGCCCACCTCCAAGTTCTGGCGACCAGGCCCTGTGGTGCGGCAGAGGCATAGGGATGCTTTGCCTGCTCTTACCGGTGCCGCTGCCTCTGAAAGCATGGTACGCGAACGGATAGCATGTATGTATCGATAATTCTACAAACCACTATAAAGGAAATTATACACGAAATTCGCCCTATGTCAACTGTTTTTTGTTGAAAAAATTCATCTTGCGTTAGGAAAAATTTTATGTTATAATCTGAAAATGTAAAGAAATAATTAATTAGAGGTAAAGGTTATGATACCGAATTTGATTACACTTTTTCGCCTCGTTTTAGTGTTCGTTGTGATTGCGCTCTTTGGCAAACACGTCTATTTAGACATTTGCCTTGTTGCAACAATCGGGTTGATTCTGTTCCTCGATGCGGTTGACGGTTATGTCGCGAGGAAACTCAATCAGACATCGGATTTCGGTGCCCTCTTCGATATCGTGGGTGATAGGATAGTCGAATGTATTTTCTGGGTTTATTTCGCCGTTGTTGGGCTGATTCCGTTCTGGATTCCGGTTATTGTGATTGCCCGTGGATTTTTTACAGACGGACTGCGCAGTGTGGCATTTGCCAATGGAAAAACGGCATTCGGTGAAAAGAGTATGATGTCCTCCGCGTGGACACGCGCGCTGACGAGTTCCCGTGCGAGCCGGAGCATCTATGGTATCTCGAAAACCGTTGCTTTTATCTATCTAGGCGGGATAATTACGTTCAAAAATTTCGGTGCCTATCCGGAATTAGTTGTCGGCTTAGAACTGGCAGGTGTGATTATTTCTGCTATCGCAGTTGCGATGTGTTTAATTCGCGGGCTCCCTGTTCTGGTTGATGGCTGGAAATACGTCAAGGGGTAAAACAGTATAGAGATTGGGGAATTGTTCTGTTCGGACGGCGCTCGGATAGGGCGTTGATACTGATGCAGACTCTGCTGGACCAAAAAGGCTGAGGTAGACAATTTTCCGTTTTCCGTAGTGTGCCATCCTAAGCAATTTGGGCTAACTCTTCTTTTCTACATTCGCGGCCGCGGATTTAGGAGTAAACGGCTCCGGTCTTCGCTCGCGAGTTGTGTAAAGAAACGCCGCGCTGCTGCGTACGCCGCTGCTGGAATCGTCCGAGTTTTTAACGTAAACGTGAGGCGGTACGTAACAGTTCTTTCAATCTGTCGGTACTCCCGGACGAGTTCGGCGAAATCCGTAACGTGATGAATATCTAAGGGGAGAGCGGCTGTCCAACCTTCCGGCAAGTGTATCCGAATCTCTTTCTCAAGTTGCGTCGGGTAACCAAAGTCAAGCGAATGGGTGCGTTGGGGTGCAGCAACTGTTTGAGCGTATTCAGCGAATTCATCAATGGGTAACGGGAGAAGCATCTGATTTTCGAAGGCTGTGGCGTAATTCTGAGCCTGAAAACCGAGTTCAATCGTCACCGGTAGGTTGAGGTTTCCGAGGTCGGAAATGTCGCACCACTCTATCTGGATCCCGGGAAATTGCTGGCTGAGTTCAGTGGCCAGAGTTACCTTTAATTGTTCTGACGGTACTTGTTGGTATGTCCAACGTGCATTGAGATTGTATTGCCCGAGTGTCTCAATACGGATTTTCCCTTCAACGTCTCCGTTTTCCTTTAACCAAAATTCCGTGTGAGTGATGAGGCGATTGGCTGCTGCAGGAAAGATGGGTATCTCCACAAACTCTCCACGTTCATCACCGATGAGAAACCCTGTTCTGCCTTGGTCGCTATACGGTAAATCCCCATAACTACAAGTTTGAGAAGTTGCATCCAACCATATATAGCGGTTATCGCCGTCCGGAACTGCTGCGAGCATGTGGCTAAACTGATTGAGAGATGGGAGTTCTGTATCGATGCGTTCATAAGGCGCGGGGTTAATCAGCACAGGATATGCAGGAATCCCGACCAGTTCAAGCATTGAAATGAGGAGTGTGGTTTTATCTTTACAATCGCCGTACTGGTTGCGAAATACCTCTACTGCCGGGGTAGGCTGATAAGCGCTCTGCCCTAATTCGATTCCGACGTAACGGATGCGCGAGGCGACAAAATCGTAGATTGCCCGAATTTTATCCGTTTTTGTTGTCATAAACTTTGTGAGCTCAAGGACGGCTGCCTCAATTTTGGCATCAGGGGCATACTGTTTTGCAGCAAGTTGTTTGTACCACAGATAGACATCGTTCCATGAAGGTATAGAGGAATAAGTTAACCGAGGGGCAATATCGTTGATGGCGGGCATCCCATCTTCAACTACCAATGCCGGTGTTTCCCCATACTGCCATCGGTAGATAAGATTGCCATTTTCGTCGGAACTGATATCTGGTTCTATTTTAAAATTATCTGTCTTCCATTGGAGCGTCCAATCTGGTGGGATGCGGAGCGCGTACTGCGTCTGTAGCGTCACCTCTGTAGACTGAAAATTGAATCCTCCTGTTACCCATGTCTCTGCGCCTGGTGCGTGTTCAGTCTTGTCTTCCAATGTTACCTGGTACTCAATGCAGACTCCGGGCGTGAGCGCGACCATGGAGATGACATGCCACATTGCATCAGAATAGAGATTTTGGGCTAGCAAACCGGGTGGGGTTACATCGTTGAACGCTTCCTCGGGCGGCTGATGTACCGTGCCTTCCATATCAATTGTCCGTGCGATATTTACTTGTATATTCTGCGTTTTCGGCTGGTAGGGGATAGCAATATCATTGTATTTTTCAATACCGTGCGCCGTCAAAAGTTTAACGACTTGATGCGTGGTGTAGCGTGACTGTCCAGTTGGCAAAACATCATGGCTGAAGTGGTTGAACAATATCAGCGCGTCAACCCCCGGATACGTCTCAGCATCCGGTGCATTCGTTATGTGTGCATCAGCATCCACACTTAACAGGTTGACAGGCGGCAGCTTGATTATTGAAACGGGCTTGAGATCCATCTGCGCCAATGCCTGCAGCCGTGTCCTTGCAAATAGATTATCTGGCGCGACCTTCAAGAGCTCCTGATATTGAAGTTGTGCTTCATAGTAACGCTGCCGGTCTTCGTAGAGCGATGCGAGCTGCTGTCGTGCCCAAACATCGTTTGGAAATAATCGAATCGATTCTCTCAATTCGGCAACCGCTTCACCGACTTCTCCTTTTTCCAGATAGATTAATCCCAAGTAGTTGTGCAAATTCTGGCTTTCGGGCCGTTGACACTTCAGGTCAAGGGCTAACGCCTTCCGGAGAACTACCACCGCTTCATCAAGCCGTTGGAGTTGCTTGTAAGCCAACCCGAGATGATTCAAGGCATAGAGATTGTCCTTGGCAATAGTGAGAACATGCTCGTAGTATTGCGCGGCAGCGTGATAATCGTTGAGCTTTTCAGAGATATATCCAACGTAGTTAAGCACGTTCACACTGTTTGGTTCAAGTGCTAAAAACGCCAGGAACGCGTCGCGCGCCTTTTCATACTCGGAGAGTTGGAAGTAAATCTCTGCTATTTTCTGCTGTGTGCTGCTTACATCTGGACGTACAGCGACCGCGGCTTGGTACGCTAAGAGTGCCTCTGGCAAATTCCCACGTCGGAGCTCCGAATTACCTTGTTCAACATGTTCGCGCCACTGTTGATTCCGTTCAACCAACGGATCCACTATCGGTTGAGGCGGAGCCTCTGTTTTCGAAAACCAGGTACATCCACTGAGAACAACAAACAAGCAGAGGGACAAAAATGTATGATTTTTGTGATAAGCCATGGCTACGTTCCGTGATTTTCTGACAACTTTAGGTTTTCTCGATGACGTTCTGTATCGCGCTTCGTTTTTTTCTGGAGTGACTTTCTGAAAGCGTCTTGCAGGTCAACTCCAGTTTGATTCGCTAAACAGATTAGCACGAAGAGAACGTCTGCGATTTCTTCAGCGAGGTTCAAGTCACGTTCATTTTCCTTGAAACTCTGTTCACCGTATTGCCGCGCGATTATCCGTGCTAATTCCCCAACTTCTTCCATCAGGATTGCTGTATTCGTTAATTCAGAAAAATAGCGGATGCCGACGGTATCAATCCAGTCATCAACCAGTTTCTGGCAATTTTCGAGTGTATACTCCATGATATTCTCCACTTCGTACGTATTGAATTTATCGGATTTGGCAATATAGGGTGCCGCTTGCAGAGCGATGTAGCATATTCTAACAATATTTCGTGAGAAAGTCAACCGTTTTCGTTGGAAAATGACAGTTTTCAGGATTAAAGCTGATTTTTACGTAACTGTTGTGATATAATATACACGGTGCCGGCACGTCAAAAACAGTGGGCCCGTTCAGAATGAAATTGGAAAATACCTTGACTTTTAGGCAATGTATGTATATAATTTATATGATTTCTATTTCAAATAAAGGAGCGTCAGCAGATGGAAATTACGGAGAAAGAACTACAGTTTTATCAAACAAACGGCTATCTTTTGAAAAAAGGGCTGGTGTCTCAGGAAGACATTTCCCAAATTCAGGTTGAAATTGAAGACATACATAACCGGATGGCAGAAAACCCGATTGAAGGTATCGGCATCTCCTGGGAAGTCTATGATTCAGAGGACCATCCGCCGCGCATCAAACAGTTAATGCATAGCGAATTGGTTAGCCCGACTCTCAATAGTCTGCTCCGTTCCGCTGCGCTACTTGATGTGTTAGAGGCGATGATGGGACCTGACATTTCACTGTTTCATAGCAAATTGCTACCGAAGGCAGGGGGTGACGGGACATCCATCCCATGGCACCAAGATTATGCCTATTGGAAAAATGAAGACAACAAACCTGTTATGATAAACTGCCAATTAGCTATTAGCGAGGCAAACTTATACAATGGCTGTATCCAATTCGTCCCAGGCAGCCACAACTGGGGGCTGCAGGAGCACGAACGGAAACACCAAACGTTCGGGGTCTTTTTACCCGGACACTATCAGGAACGGGAAGACGCTGTTGCAGTCGAGATGGAACCTGGCGACGGAGTCTTCTTTAATGCCTTGATTATTCACGGTTCTGCGCCGAATAATTCTGATAGCGACCGGTTGATGAATACCTTTGCCTACAACGTCACCGGAAATGGTACCGGGCGCAGTCGGGAAGTTCTGCGAGGGAAATCAGATGCGGTATGAAACGAATCGACCCAGTGGGTGGCAGGTAAAAGGTTTCTTGTCTATCCTCGAGGACAGACAAAGAATACCTATCCTGCCACAGCGTTTACATTTTTCATTCGTGTTTTTGATGCTTGGAATAGTGCTAGGGTGCGGTGGCGATGAGACGTTTGATACGAACCGCGCGCCCCAAATCCTAGTCTTTGAAGCAGAATCCGATATCGTGCAGCCGGGCACCCAAGTGCCCATCCGACTGAGGGCCGCGGACCTCGAGAATGACACTTTAAGTTTCACTTGGACAGCGACGGAGGGCGAAATTACTGAAACTGCTACCGGCGCAATATGGGCTGCGCCGGAAACCGAGCGAAAATATCAAATTCAACTGACTGTGAGCGATGGCGATAAATCGACAACAAGTACGCTCGACATTCAGGTTTGGCGGATTCGCCCTGGAAATTACTATCCGTTGGCTGTTGGAAACGTCTGGCATTACCGGGATGCAGAAGGCACCCAAATTACTTTTGAAATTGTAGATACGATTCAGATTCAACGTGAAGGTGGCGTAACCGTTGATAGTTTTGTACTGCAAAAAACGAGCGCGGCAGAAGGGTTGGAGAACGTAGTGAACTACTCTTACCTCGGTAATGTTTCTGATGAAAGCGGCGAGGTGTTTGGGATAGTTCAGCATGCGCAAAATGCGACATCCGGAACAGAGGATACAATTCTGTTTGAACCGTATCTCCCGTTGTATCAATTTCCGCTCATTCCAGGTGAGAAATGGCATGTTAATTTTGAAGTAAAGGTGGTTCCAGAACTTTTTCCGATCGGCGGCGGACTTGACGAATTTGAGGTGATTTCCGAGGAGACAGTCAACGTACCTGCCGGAACGTTTGAGAATGTGTTTCAGGTCCAAGAATCATTTCGGTGGGGATTTGACGTTGGCAATCAGGACTTCGCCCTTGATGTCACAGTCGCCAAGAAATGGCTCGCTCCGGATGTGGGCATTGTTAAATTCACACAAACACAAACCCGTGCGGAAGAGACCGTCGAAACGATTTTTGAATTGGAATCTTTTGAATTGGCGGAAGAGTAACAATAGTGAAAACCTCGATAGGGAAGAGACCAGAAATTTTAACGACAACCGTCGGCTCCTACCCGGCCCCGGCATGGCTTTTGGCAATGCCAAACGAACAGACACTGATTGATGCCACTCGTGTTGTCATCGATATTCAACGTCAACACGGTATTGATATGCCGACAGATGGCGAATTATACCGGTTTGATGTCAATCATCCGGATACGAACGGCATGATTGAGTATTTTACGCGGCCGTTAGCTGGCATCAGATCTAAAATCGGACGGCAGGAATGGCAAGAATTCCGGCAGCAGCAGCGCATGGCATTTCGCGCGAAACCGGCAGGTGTGGTCGAATCTGCGTTAGGGGAAGGCTCGTTAAATCTTGTCACCGATTGCCAACGACTGATGGATGTGGCTGGAAAGGAAATCAAATTCACAGTAACGAGCCCGTATATGCTGGCACGGACGTTGATTGATAAACATTACGGCAATTTTGAAGCGCTGCTAACCGATTTGGCAATGGTACTTGCTGCACAAGTGGCGGAACTTGATTGCGCCTGCCTGCAAATTGATGAGGCAAATATACCCGGTAATCCACAAGATGGTCCCCGCGCCGCCGCCGCGATCAATATTGTTCTTGATGCGTTTAACGGACAGAAAGCAGTTCATTTCTGTTTCGGCAACTATGGCGGGCAAGTCATTCAAAAGAGTGGTTGGGCTGCTTTAACAGATTTCCTGAACATGCTCCGGTGCGACCATCTCGTGTTAGAATTGAAGCACCGTCCTGAGGAAGACCTGGAGGCACTCAAAGCGGTTTCATCGGATATTGTGCTCGGCATTGGAGTGATTGATATAAAAGTGAATCCAGTTGAAACTGCGGAGGAGGTAGCTGCAAGCATTGATAAAGCGGAAAAGATTTTAGGACCTGGACGGATCGGTTGGGTGCATCCGGACTGCGGGTTTTGGATGCTGAAACGCTCAGTTGCGGATCGGAAAATCGCGGCACTTGTTCAGGGTAGAGATAGATTCCTCGCTTAATCCCCCTACCTGTTTTGCCATCTATAAGAACCAATCCTCAACTGACAATATCCGGTTGAGCAGTTCCTCGCAGTAAGATTTTATTGGTTCGTGATTCGGATAGAATATAGAAAGGATACAAAATGTTTGAAGTTCGATTACCGGGAATAAAAAAGTATCAGCAGATTGCCGGTACAGCGGCAAGTGTGGGATTCGTGTTCGGAATGCTGATTCCTGCTCTGGCTATTTTCAGTAGGAAGTGGAGCTGCCCATTTGGCGATGGGATACTTCGCATCATTATTTTTTTACTACTCACAGGATTCGGCAGTGGCATGGTACTCGGCAACCTTGTTGCCGTATTCTTAATCGGGTTAGCAAAGTATCGTCAAACCTTCGGGATGCGAACTCAAACCAAAGAGAAAAAACGGCATGATTCATGAGAAGAAAAGGAGATTCAGATGTTTGATTTATTCGGTCCAGACTTTAATCTTTGGTATGCCCTCCTGCTTCTCGGGGTTGGAATGTTTGCAGGTTTCCTAAACACGCTTGCCTGTGGAGGCTCGCTGCTTACCTTGCCCACCCTCATTTTTCTATTACCGTTTGCGACGGGTATCTCTGACGGAATCTCCCAAGTAGCAAACGGTACAAATAGGGTGGCCATCCTATTCCAAAATTTCAGTGCAATTTTGGGGTTTCGCCGCAAGGGCGTTTCAAATTTTCGTTATGCGATTGCGCTGACTATCCCGGCCGTCATAGGCGCGGCGATCGGCGCTGTTCTCGCTACTAAGACAAGCGATAAGGTCTTTGAGCCGATTCTCGCTATTGTGATGGTAACGATGCTCTTTTTAACGCTTTTCAACCCGACCGAAAGGCTGCACGATAAAATCAACCCGGGCGATACACACCATAAAATTATTACCGGCATTGTTCTTTTCTTTGTAGGCATTTATGGCGGTTTCATTCAAGCAGGAGTAGGTTTGTTTATTATTGCAGCACTGCGAATTATTGATGGGGATGATTTAATCATCACGAATGCGCTCAAAGTGTTTATCATCTTCTTTTATACGATCATCGCGTTGGGCATTTTTATTACCCAAGGGCAAGTCAATTGGGTTTTAGGAATTACTTTAGCGATTGGAAACGCGAGTGGTGCTTGGATTGCGAGTCATTGGGCAGTCGGGATGGGGGACAAATGGCTGAAAGTGATACTTGTCGTAGCCGTGTTCGCCTTTGCGACGAACCTAGCATTGAAACCCTTTAATTTGGATATAATCTCGCTCCTCGGGCTGGGTTAACGGCCCAATTCCTTGTAAGAGAAAATCAGACGGTGGATAGCCGTGATGTGCGATGTCAATGTGAGAATTCCGAGTGTGCAGAGTAGGAGCATGCCACTGGCATGGAGTGACGGAAATTTGTGAGACAACAGCCCTTGTAACAGGGCACCAGCCCCGAATAAAATGATACGTTCGGGACGTTGCATGAGTCCCACCTTACAAGTAATCTGAAGCCCTTCTGCTCTTGCTCTTACATAACTGACGAGAATGGAGCCGAACCAAGCACCAAATGCCAAAATTATCCCGAGCAGACTTTCCAAACGACTTTCCAATCCGTAAAAATAGATGAGTGTCCCGAGGAAGAGAAAGCCTTCTGAATACCGGTCAATGACTGAATCCAGGAGGGCACCGGAAGGTCGGAGAGTATGTTGTGCACGTGCAACTGCCCCGTCGATCATATCAAAACTGCCGCCAAAGAGAATCAGAATGCCGCCTGCCACAAGTTGCCCGATCGCGAAGCAAACACTGGCGATGAGGTTAACAGCAAAACCGAATAGTGTCACCATATTTGCCGTAATCCCGATAGCAACCATTTTGTTTGCCACAACAGAGAGTAAGGTTTCAAGTCGTGTTTTTAATTTCACTTCAAACATATTGTTCATCCTAAGCATGCTCGCGGTGAATCTTCGCGAGCATGCACAAAGTCTCTCTCCGCTTTGCAACTAATTCTGTCTTCGGAATTGTAGATACAGAGCGCAATAGTTCGACAAGGAGTGCGGGAATGTCCGCAGGATGCTCAGCGATTCTCAGCAGCTGCGGCTGCAAATTCGGCAAGGCATCCGGTGCTCTGACAATAAGTGTTGCATCGCCCCAGGTAGGGAGCCCTTCTGGTGAAACTGTTATCACCTCACCCCATGGATAAGTCTCATCGAAAAGGGTAATGAGAGGCTGTGAGGACTTTAGCAGTTTTATTTGAACGTTCTGAATTACCCGTGCTAAGGCTAAAGAAGTAGGAAGAGGCGTAGTAGCGACATGGACTGCCGGCAGATTCCACAAAATTATAGGTTTTTTAAGCCGTTTGGCGAGTTCGATTAATCGCAGAAAACGGTACCAGGTACTCGGCGTGCTGAAACTATCAACATCGCCTTGTATCAAAACGACTTTTTCTGCTTGGGTCCAAGCGAGTCCGGCGAATCTAAAATTTCCTTTATTCGCCGTTCGATCCCCATAGAGCTCAATCGTTCTGGTGAACGGTGGGTGCGGGAATCTAGAAATGTTTGATTCCATAAGAATAAAAAAAACAGGGAGGGTGCTTTAAGCACCTTCCCTGCCTACAAGTGATGGTTTCACTTATTCACCGCTGCGGCCGCCGATTGCCTTAATGGCAAACCAGCCGATCCCTGCCGCGACCGTTGTAAGGAATACCAATGTCTTTTTGGATGAAGAGAGCTCCTCGTGTACGCCTTTTGCTTCCTCCATCATCATTTTAAGTTCGTTGATGCCTTGGCGATTCACCTCAATGGCATTCAAAGCGTTCTTTATGTCACTTTGAATTGACTCAATGACTGCGTGCGTAGCTGCCGCGCTCTCTTTTCGCTCTTTAAGCATCTTTTCTATTCCCTCAAAGCGTTCATCAGCGTGTGCCAACTGGTCGAGGACAGCGGCTTTAGCAGCTGCCAACGCCTCTTTGGTGCCAGCGACTTTATTGGCAGTTTTATCGATAGCCGCCATCAGCTCTTCTTGGGATTTCAAACTGTCTTCAAAGGCTTTAAGGTTCATTTTGAGCTTGTCCATGCTCTCATTAAGGCCCTGAATTTCTGCCATCAACTTATCCCGGGTGGCTTCAGACTCAGCCAATTCCGCCCGAAGTCTTTCAAGTTCCTCGTTAAGCTCGGCTTCTTGCTCTTCAGCCTCGTCAACGATTTCTTTTGCCATGTCTAATGGAATCCGGAGGGTTTCCCCTGGATAGATGAGATGTGGATTGGTAAAGTCGTTGTACTTGCTAAGTTCGCGCCACCGAAGCGGATCTTTGAGGTGTTTCTCGCAAAGATCCCAGAGGGTATCGCCTTTGACAATGGTAATTAACATGGTACCGTCATCGCCTTGATGCGGCGTAATTCTAGCCGAGGCAGATAAGACGTAAATCCCACTGAGTGCAGTGCAAATATAGAGAATTAGCATTAATTTTAAAGTCGCTCTTATCATTTTCATAGTAGTTCTCCTTATCTGCTAAAATCCGTAAGAGAGGGAAGCGAAGTGGCTTATTCCGACTCCATTGATTTCGCTGGACATTCCATCTTGGATAGCATAGTCAATCTGTAAGCCGCCGATGTTTACGCCAAACCCCCCGAAGAGGTTTTGCGTATCGCGGGATGCTCTGAGCCCGCCGCGAAGTGCAAAGGCAGTCGACTTGTAATTAACAATTGTATACTCAGCACCAAGGCGGAGGCTAGTCGCACTCTCATCCAGATTCACAAATTCTTGTTCAATATCGGCCGCGAAGGTGACAACGTTGCCCATATAGAGATTGTAAGCGACACCTATATCAATAACCATGGGGACAGTATCCTCGCCCAAGGATGCACCGAGGTATTTAGCAACAATACCGTAATGGAACGTAGGCACCTTTTCATCAGCGACATCGATGTGAAAGGCATGTCCCATGAGGCCGACATCAACCCCGCCAAAGCCGCTTTGGTTTTCAACGTTCTCTGCACCGAAGTTATCCATTAGCATCCGTGCACTGAGGCCGAGGCTAAAGTTACCGATGTTATGGCCGTAAGAGAGAGAATACGCATTCGCGCTGTAGTTGATGTCGCCGCCGTACTGCTCGTTTGCATTGTACTGAGCAATATCAGATACCCCGGCGTTTGTCACAGCCAACCCAATAGACCCGTTGGATCCGACAGACTTTGACAGTGCGAGGAAGTTATGGCTTCTATCAAGGGAAAGCCGCTGAGTAGATAAATTGAGACTTAAATCCTGTGCAGAGCCGAGCCCTGCGGGATTCCAGACAGTAGCGGTAGCATCATTAGCAATCGCAGTGAAGGCACCGCCCAAGCCAATGGAGCGTGCCCCGGCACCAAGCCGTAAGTGTGGCATAGCATTGACTCCAGCAAAAGAGACCGGTGACACAGCTAGAATGAGAAACAAAACAGGTATTAAACCGCACAACAATTTAGGGCATTGCTTACAAGCCCATCTCGAAATTCGCTTTGTCTTAAACATTAGATCCTCCTTCAGCGTCCACTGCTGGGATTGAATGTAGAAAGAACTATCCAATCCCAGACAGGTGGACACAATTTGCTTAGCGCGTCAGAGCGAGCTTGAGAATAGCATACTCCGGCTCAAAACCATCCGCCACCATGACTTGGCAGAAATAGATGCCCCTAGCTAAGTCTTCGCCGCCAGTTGTTGTTCCATCCCAACCGATTGCATTCTTGCCTATATACTCACCAGCATCCCAGACCTCGTTATCCACGAGGACTCGAACCGGCCGGAGCGTGATGTCGTAAATCACGATACTCACCGTAGATTGCCGGTTCAGCGTGAAGGAAATCCGAGTATTCTCTTTGAAGGGGTTAGGCGCGTTAATGGGACGCGCTGCGAGCACGGGGCCTTCTTCCTCTTCAAGGAGAAAACTAAACTCGTGAACTGTCATGTTTGCTTCACGGGCACCGTTATTCTTTTCAGAAACGTTGCCTTCTTGATGCGCCATGTCAGATACTTCAAGTTTAACCGTATGTTTTCCAACCGCGAGGTCGGCAAGTGGTGTATAGATAACCTGCGATGCCGACTTCTGATTCGGTGCCAGGTTCACCAACTGGTCATCGAGAACAAATCGGATGGAATCCGGATCAACGCCGGACTCGGCATCAGCAAAACTGATTGCAATCGTCGGTCGGCGTTCAGTTAGGCGTGCATCCTGTTGTGGCGATGATAACGTGATAATGGGAGCAGCAGTATCGAAATCGATTGTGAAACTGCCTTTGGCGGTAGCAGAGTTCCCAATTGTATCCGTGGCACGGACTTCAATCGTGTAAGTGCCCTCGCTAAGGGGTGCTTCAGGAATGAAATCGATTCGTGTAATTCCCTCAACATCGTCCTCACTATCATCTTCATCACTGCCTTTGACCTCTTCGCCGTCACTATCAATCACGACAATAGACATTTCATCAACGCCAGATTCGTCGTTGGCACTCGCCGAAATTGTGGGTAGCCCGCCACGGAAAGTTCCGGCAGGTGTGATTGAGGTAATCGTCGGTGCGACGTTATCAACAACCAGCGTGAACGTCCAAGAATATTCTGTTGAACCGCCTTCGCTGAGTGCAACGACTTTGAGTCTATGCGTTCCGGGCGTAAAACTATCGGAAATTTCCAGCCGTCCTTGAGCGATTTGCGCTAGCGGTACAGAACGAAGCGGTTTGTCGTCTATACCGAACCGCACGCTTGTAACTGCTGATTGTTCGTCTGCCACAACAGCAGAAATGGTTACCCAACTGTCCCCCTTGATAAGTCCGGACGGTCCAGCTTCTGTAATGATAGGGGGGGTGGTATCTTTCGGCATTGCTACCGTGAAAATCACAGAAGCTTGTACCGTTTTGCCATTACCATCCGTCACTTCAACTGCCACAGTGTGGTCTCCATCCACTAACTCCTCTTCAGGTGTATAGGAGAATCGGTTGCCGTCTACGGTTGGCGTAGCATCATTTCCATCTAAAGTAAATGTTGTCACTTCAAGTGCACCGGCCCCAGAAAATTCACCACTGATAAGTGGTTTGCCATGTTCAAATGTCTGACCGGAAGCAGGTGCATGAATCATGACTGTGGGGATTGTGCCACTAATCGCGAACTCAACAGAAGCCTCCCCGACATTTCCGAGTATATCAGTTACTTGAATGACAACACGGTATGCTCCTCCGGGAAGCTGCTCGTTGCGTGTGTAGACCAGCTCAGTTTCATCTTTTTCAAGCATCGCTGGATCTACGGCCACGTCCGCTTCGTTTGGCGGCTGTATACGAACCAAGCCGACCTTCCCTGTTGCTCCATCAACACCCCCACCTGCACCGTCATGATATTTGGCGTGAACAGTGGGTAGACTGTCGATTGTATGTCCGGCCAACGGTGCCTCAATTGTAATCGTTGGAGGCGTATTGTCCAGATGAACAAGTGCCTCACCCGCGGAGAGCGGGAAGGATACGGAACCGTTCCGTTGGGTCACCACAGCGTATGGGGTGTAGAGTCCATCGGGCAGCCCAGAAAAATCAACCGCTGCTGAGAACGTATTTTCCGGATCTTCGGTAATTTCACTCGGAACCTCACCACCATTGACGGTAGTGCCACTTAGATCTTCCAGACTCAAAGAACCGTTCGCAACCGTGAAACTTACAGCAACTGACGATTTGAGTAGAATAGGTTCCGCTGGTGGTTCCTGCACGGGTTCACCATCAACAGCTGTCACCACCAGGTCACTGACATCAGTAGTGCGGAAATTGAGCACATTGACATCGCTTGCGGGGGACTCATCTGTTTGCACGTTTCCGGCTGCATCAACAGCCAAAGCATGGAAGGTATAGAGTGCATTCTCTAACTGACCGACATCAACCGTGATTTTAAGGATGCCAACTTCACCAACAATTTCGGTTATCGTACCGTCAGCGGCGGTTTGCACCAATTTTACCGAAGCGTATGTATCCTCGGCGGCTGTAGGTTGGACCGTAAAGGTTGCGATAGGTGAGTTAACCGTTGCATCAACAATGCCCCCAACCGTGTAGAGCCCGTCGCCATCCGGAGCAATCACACCGGCGACATCTTCAACAATGAGAATGGGGGTTGGTCCGAGCGGTGCAACATCATCCACGTTATCAACAGAGAGTTTTGCGCTGACACCTGCAGCTGCTATGGTTTCGGTCCCATCGCTTGCGATGGCAATCGCGCGAACGGTATATTGATCGTCGTCCTTAGAGGCATCGCGCGCAGCAGGACTATCTGCGGTAATGGTATCTTCCAATTGGGTTGTATCAACAGTGTGCACCCATTTCATATAGTTGTGAACAATGGGCACAACCGCTTTACCACCTACTGCGGCACCTGCGAGGTCCTCAAGGACACCGACAAATTCCTGGCCTTCAGGTGTTACACCGGTGCTTTGCTGCGCAGTGCCCACATCTATCCAGTCCGTGCCGCTGCTCTGTTTAACCTCAAATCGAATCGCGACGATATCCGGTGCCGTCCGTTCCGGGGTATAGGCGTTAACGGTAACAGAACCTTGTGGTCCACCGCTGTCTGCATTCGTTGTTTCTGCAGCATCTACGATAATAGACGATACTTCAACAGCGACGGGGCAAACACCAGGGTCTAACTTTATCTGTGCTGCTACTGGTGCTTGGTCCGTAAGTGAGAATGCATTGGTTGCAACTGCCCGAACCGTCACACTGTTCCCAGCAGCGACTAAGGCATCAAAATCTTTGATGTTCCAATTGACATCATGCATCGAACCGATTTTGGTTCCAGCCAGATCAAATTCGCCAATATTCTGCCAAGCCCCACTCGCGTCCATGTACTGCACCATTACGGTGGCAGGATGGATTGTGCGGTGGGTCACTTCGATGGTTAATACCACATTTTCAGTCGTATTCGAGAAAATGGTTACATCGCCAACTGCCCCGCTTTCATACGGATCGTCGGTGTCGCCATCGCCAGTACAATCACCAATGACAGCAGAGACAACCTGCGCTGTGTCGTAAGAGGTAGCAGGAACTGGGAAGGCTCCAGGGTCTAACTTTATCTGTGCTGCTACTGGTGCTTGGTCCGTAAGTGAGAGCGCATTAGCTGCAACTGCCCGAACTGTCACGCTGTTCCCAGCAGCGACTAAGGCATCAAAATCTTTGATGTTCCAATTGACATCATGCATCGAACCGATTTCGTTCTCAGCCAGATCAAATTCGCCAATATTTTGCCAAGCCCCACTCGCGTCCATGTACTGCACCATTACGGTGGCAGGATGGATTGTGCGGTGGGTCACTTCAATGGTTAACACCACATTTTCAGTCGTATTCGAGAAAATGGTTACATCGCCAACTGCCCCACTTTCACCTGGATCATTGGTATCGCCATCGCCATTAGAATAATCACCAATGACAACAGAGACAACCTGTGCTGTGTCGTATTCAGGTGCGATAACTCTGAGACGTGTCGGTTCGGTGTGAGAACTAACGTTAAAGAGGGTATCAATTCCTAATGCGCGAACCCCATAGTCGCCAATCAGGAGTGGCATCTGTTCGCCTTGGATGGGCATAACCACGTTATTATCCGGGTCTCCGAAGGTTAACGGCACAGCATTCAGCAAGTTAACTGTAGCGCCCAAGACATCGTGTAAAACTTGGCTACCCTCTAGGGTCAACTGCCTATTTCCGATATTGATAATCGAGTTTAAATCTTTGAGGAAGGGATTGGCGTACTGTTGTATCAAACTGGGAGTCAGAAGAGAAAGTACAGTCTCCAAGGGTAGCCCCCGCAGCATCTCAAGATCTCCGCGAAGTGCACCTTGAATTTCTGCTTGTGCTAACGCTTCATCCCATAGTCTTGAGGCAAGCATAGTTGCATCAATAGTGAGGGGCATCCAAGTGCTTTCTGGGAGACCATTAGCATCCAATTCAACCTCTTGGAAGACCAAATATCCTTCGCCCGGTGCGACCCCGGCAATTTGTCCAGCGTTGATATTCAACGTAGCGGCTGTCCCGGGCTGTGGTGCGGTAGCAACATAAACCCCTTCTTCATTCAAATAACCGCCGGTGTTGCTACGCGGGGAAATCTGAAGTGTCGCCTCAGGCGCGTTGGTATCAACCGTAAATTCCCCTTGCATCTGATCTAGAGAATTTCCTGCGGCATCATACACAACGGCTTGTAAGTAGTAGTTCCCATCAGCAATTGAATCAATGTTAGCAGTCCAGATTGACTCTGTTTCCGGGGTAATACGCGGAATGGTGAAAACCGAGGATAACATTGGATCGAAAGCGTTCTCAAATTGCGTTGTTATCCTATTGGTATTCCGTAGAAGTATATTCTGGAGTTTTACACTACGTTTTTGAAGGGCACTAACAACCGCTCGAACATCAACATTTTGGCCGCCGAGAAAAGGAGCGAGTGCTCTTCCAAGTTCTGCTTGAAAATCGGAGGTGAATAATGCCTTAAGAAGTCCACGATCAGCGAATTGGAGGTTGCGCGGATCAGGCATTGCCCACTTCTCAATTGTGTAAGTCTTCGTTGCAGATATCACATCTGCTAACTGCACAGTGGTTCCTTCTAGGACACGCTTAGTCAATTCTGCAACGGCTTCACGATCCAGCACCTCGAGTTCTACTGGTTCAGCAAGCGTTACTGCAAAGTAATAATAAGTGCTACCGGACGGAACCCCTATCGTAGTTTCCCAAACAACGCCATTTGCGCCCTGTGTGGGCTGCATAGGAATAGATACGTAGTTTCCCTCGAGTCCGGATTGCGAATGCAGAAGTTCGACGTTGGAGAATAATTGGGTGTTTAAGGCGGGCCATGCGGGTAGATTAGTCGCCGCGAGCGACTCATCCAATTGGAAGGTGTACTCGAAAGTAGCCGAACCAAACACCGTAGATGTCAACTGTTGTCCTTGCACCGTCCGACCATCTGTAAGAGTAAACGCGACACCGCCGATGTCTGTTGAAGGGACCCGAGCATAAACATTCAAATTATTGCTCGTAAGATATGTGCGATTCTCTATATCCTGGTAAATAACCTCACTGAGCATAGGCGTAATGGCATTTCCAAAGTTCTCGCGGTCTAACCCCACTTCTCCTACTTGATCGGCAAAGATCCTGATATCCTTTGATGCCAAAAGTTGCTGAACTTGCTTTTTGGGCAAGTACCCTTTTGGAATCTGTTTAAGGATTTCTCCAATGACGGCATCTTGTGTAAGTCCGTAGGATGCTTCCAAGAGGGGAGGTGGAAGTCCAATGGATTCAAAAAGCTCAGATACAAATTTCGCACCAGATAATTTATTAAGTTCAAGTCCACCCAGCCTTGATTTGCCGATTATAGCTTGATTTGCGGGTGTAATCGCTGCAAACGGATCGGCTTGTTCCAGCGGTGGCGTTACAGCTGGAGGTTCTACAGGGGGTTCAACAACCGGCGGCACAACTGGGGGTTCAACAACCGGCGGCACAACAACCCCGACCTGCAGTATCTGCGTGAGTTCATCAATCGCGGCAGGGTCCTGAAGCAGCGTATGAACAAGTGGGTCGTTGAGCATGGCTTTGAGTTCAGCATCTTCTTTCAGAAGCGTTATGAAACGATCATCTATATCCGGAATGAACTGCTTAAGAAGAGCATCCGGATTTGCAACAACAAGCGTGATAGTCTCTGGATTCAAGAGTGGTTGAATGTCAGGCGATTTAAGCCCTTGTAAGACTGCGGGGAGCACTTCTTGAATATCCGCTCGCATTAGTGTTGCACCGTATTTTTCAAAAACCTGTTGGGCAGGCGAAATTTCCTGCGCCTGTCCGAAAGCAGTGTCCAGAATTGAACTGTGAAAAACACACAATGTAAAAATCAAAAAACAAACGAGCGTTCGTTTTTTCATTAACTTATCCTCCTCGTTAAGTCCGCGAGAACGCGAGACTGATACTGAGTTCTTCTTGGATAGACATCGTCAAACATCAAATAGGAGACACGATAGGCGGCAGACGCAGCAGTATGTCCATCCAATATATTCGTAGGGTTTAGCATCGTAAGTAAACTTTCTGACCGCATAACGTCTATGAAGACAGCATAATAGTAGATTGAAGTTGTGCATCACTTATCAAGCCGCGCCTTCGGATTGTATTGTGTCGTCAGAAGTTTTGTATGCTTCATATTACATACGATTACAAGAGCAAAAAGCAAGCCAAAAAGATGGTGCCAGACTCCTGCTCTGATTTCCCGTGCCGATATCATCGGCAGTTCCATAAACGTTTTTTATTAGCGGGTTAAAGTTCATCTAATAATTTTAACAAAAATGCCAAAATTAAGCAAGTGTTTTAAGTCATTAGAATCACAACCATTGTAAACTTTAAACCGAGAACCTAAATTATCCAAAATTTCTACAATATATGATACCACAATTTCTAAGAATTGTCAAGCGAAAAATAATTTCTGATAAAGATTGTGCGATGCAAACGGAGGTTTGCAAAACACAATTGACAAATTAGCATAAATTCCATTATAATGTCAACACAAAACCTTCAAAGTTAACCACGAGGTTCTCATGCTAAAAACTTCTGAGAAATCTCAGTTAGATGAGCACGGCGTTCTGTTTTTAGAGAATCTGATTAGTTCAGATGCAGCAATGGCACTGCGCGAGTGCGCGTTGGAACTTGCAATCAAAGAACAAAAATCAGGCAAGGACCATCCGTATTTAAACGGGCATGCACAACGGGTGTGGAACCTAGTTGGCAAAGGGAACCTATTTGAAAATGCCATTCAACATCCTAAGATACTGGACGCGATGGCATATTTACTCGGTGATGACTGCACCCTTAGCTCCTTCACAGTGAATGTGCTTTACCCCGGGGCACCGCGTGGTGGTTTGCATATTGATTATTCATTATCGGCATTGCCTCAACCTCGTCCGTATTTTCCAATGGTTGCCAACAGTGTCTGGTTTTTAGACGACTTTACGGTTGAAAACGGTGCAACCAGCTGTATACCGGGGAGCCATAAGCGTCTCGAAGGGCTACCGCAACCGCATGTTGAATACGAAGACGAGGTGCAAATTTGTGGACCGCGAGGCTCCGTTCTAATTGTCAACGGTTCGGTCTGGCACGGTTCTTATGCAAATGAGTCGGATACCGCTCGTGTCGCCCTGCTCGGTTTTTTCTGTCGGGCGATTCTGAAACCGCAACAAGAACATCTGAAATTGGTGTCAGAACAGGTCTTTTCCCGCGCAACGCCTACATTAAAACGGCTGCTCGGGCTTAATTCATTGCCGAACAGGAACGTCTAGTTGAAGCAAGGCGACAAAACAGATTAAGGCACCACGCGCTGAACTTCTGTCATCAATACCCATGAAGACTCTGGTGTTTTGGGTGTGAGTTGATAACGCAAGCGTGCTACAATCGTGTCTGATGTTTGAACATCAAAAACAAATTGTCTACTATCGTCTGCCGGAAGCCGGTTACCTTTTCTTCCTGAAATGGTAAACTGCGCGAGTTGACGTGGTGTACCATCCGGTGCCAAAATCTGGACATCAAGAACAATGATACGCAGCATGCTCCCCGGTAAGATATGTCCCGCTTTATTAGCAACCGTCAGAGTCGCTTTCGCGGATGCAAATTCAAACACAAGTGTTGCGGCCCGTTTGAGTTGTGAAAGACTCCGGCTCCCTTGCCACGTATGTTTTCTGCCTGGGCTGCTTTCATAACTCGCTGTGCTTTGCAAACGTTTAACAGCCGGCATGTGGCAGGTTGCACAACTTTTCTTTTTAGAGGCGAAACGGCTCTTTAAAAAGCTCGATACCTGGTCATGTTCAGGAACGTTTGGCTGGCCGTGGCACGTGCTGCACAGTAAAGTTGGCTCCCGATAGACAGGGTTAGTTACATTCGCGTGAAAACTAGTTTCGGCAGTTGCAGGCGGCCCATGCATTGCCCCGTCGATGTCCAGATGACAGACTAAACATGAAACGCCTGAATCCCGATTTCGGTTTCTTAATTTCGGCATTTTTCCTATGCCAGTCACCAGAATCGGTTCAGGTGCGTGACACGGGTCGCACTTCGTTTCGCGTTCTGCAATCTGTTCTGCGGCTTCTTGATAAATTTTATCCACCCATGCCTGGGCATGCATCGATTTTTCCCATTCACGCCAAATTGCAGGATGACAACTCTTACACTTGCCGGATTTAAACGCTTGATGTGCTTCTTCATAGCGATCGGTTGTGCCCGCGTGCGCTGTGCTGGGATCTTCGCGTCTTGTAAGCGCCCACACAACCGACAGCAACGTCAAGCAGCAGACTACTACGTTCATCGGGCATCTGCCGCCGTAGACAGAAAACTTGGAAATTGCCATGCTGTATTACTCTGAAAACCGTGCCATATTAAGGTAACTCGAGCAACTTGCGTGCTGCTTGCTCTCCACTATGAATACAATCTGGAATGCCGATGCCGTGGTACGCGTTGCCCGCTAATGCGAACCCTGGTAAATCTTTCGCAAGCCGCTCAATTTCACTGACACGGCTCTGATGCCCAACCAGATACTGTGCCATTGCTTGTGGATGGTGGCTAACGAGAGAGAAAAGAGGCTCTTTTGTTATCCTGAGTAACCGTGTTAACTCTTTTAGTACTCGCTGTGTTAACTCACTATCATCAGATCCGTTATCTTCTTTTACAAAAGCGCGTAGCAACACATGTTCCTCCGGGGCGCGCGCCGCAAATTTAACGCTACTAAACGAACAACCGATGAGAGAAAGGTTCTCAGTTGCCGGTACGACAAAGCCCATACCGTTGAGTGGGTGTCCAATATCCGCGCGGCGAAAAGCCAGATTTACGGTCACAGACGAAGCATAAGGAATTTCATCCAATTTTTTCGCAAGTACAGCGGAAACAGGTCGGCAGATTTCGCGAGCACGTGGCGCGGGAATGGCAATGCAGAGGGAGTCAGCATCAAGCCTTTCGCCACTCGCAAGTGAAACCTGCCACCCCTTCCCGGTATCTAATTGTTGGATTGCCATCACACGCGATGCGAGTCGAATCGTCACTTCTGCACAGGACGGTGCATTTTGCAAGCGCGTGACGAGCGCATCCACCAGTGTTTGCATACCGGATATGAATGAAAGGAAAAGACTGTAGCGTGGTCCGCTCGTATCGCAAGTCGTCTGCTTGGTGTGCTGTTTTCTTGCTAAGAGCGCTTTAATGATGCTTCCATGTGTCTGTTCCATCTCTAAAAAGCGAGGAAATGTTGCTCTGAGGCTTAAATTTTCTGCATCTGAGGTGTAGATGCCGCCTATCATCGGTTGCGCCATCCGTTCAAATGCTTCATTCCCAAGCCTACGCCGCACGAAATCCGCCACGGATTCATCTACATTCTGTACACCGGGCGGGTTGGCTGCAACGCCACGCGGAATAAAAAAGTCAAACATCATCCGAAGTTTACCGGACCAGCTGAAGATAGGGCTTTTCAAAAAGGGCAAAAACGCACCGGGTGCCATCATGTAAAAGCCTTCAGGTACCGGATGCAATTTCCTTCTTCGGGCGACAAAACTGCGGCGGACATGGGGATTTGTCCCTATCAACTTATCGGCGACACCCAACTCCTCACATAACGTCTTTGCCCACGGCTTTGTCGAAATAAAAGCATCGGGACCATGCTCAATCAGAAAACCGTCGCGCTGCGTCGTTTGGAGAACCCCTCCGACGCGCTCGCTTGCTTCAAGCATTACGATATCAAGAGGACTACGCTGCTTTTCTGCCTCACGCATCAGGCGATAGCTGGCGGCTAATCCTGTGATACCACAGCCAATAACGATAGTGCGTTTCCGCTCCTGCTGCATCGCAATATTCCTTTAGATAAACACAAGCAATTCTGTACTACAAGATCTCGGCAGGACAAGGTAATCTTTGTCCTGCCGATCTATAGATTTGATTCAAATTTTTCACAGACAAAGTCTGCTAACATGTTAATAAAATTCGGATGGCTGCCAACGGTTTCTGTCCGTATAAACTCAATACCGCAAGCTGCCGCTGTTTCTGCTGCTTCTATATCGAGATCATATAGTACCTCGACGTGGTCACAGAGGAAACCAATAGGTGAGGCAACTATCGTTTTCACTGTCGTTCGTTTTTGTGCTTTAATCCAATCGTTAATATCCGGTTGTGTCCATTTAACGGGTGTATTTTCGGCTTGACTCTGGTATGCCAAAGCAAATTCCGTTTTGCCAAGTCGCTCGGCGACGAATTCTGCAGTCTCTGCAAATTGCTGTGTATAGGGAGAGGAATTTGCTGCAGGTTGCGGAATTGCGTGTGCAGTGAAGACAAGGGCCGCCTTTTCTAATTGCCCGTTGCAGGCGTTTTTAATGCGAGCAACGATAGCACTGATATATCCGTCGTGTGTCCACCAGGGTTCCACATAATCTATTGTGATTTGAAAATCGCCAGCATCAATTGCCTTGCGCACCGTCTGCTGATACCAATCCCAACTAACTTTGGATTGATGCGGTGCCATAATAATGCCGAGCATTTTTTTGTGTCCCTTTCTCACCATGTCCAAGATAACGTCATTTAAATAGGGTGTCCAATGCCGGAATCCAGCGTAAACCGGCAGCGGCACATCGCGTTGACGTAATGCCTTTGCTAGAGCTTTCGCCTGCTGGAATGTCAATTCATTGAAGGGCGAAAAGCCCCCAAGTTCCGTATAATGGCTCGCGACCTCCGCCACCCGTTTAGCTTGGGATTTAGCTGTGCCGACAATTCCGTCAACGAAGCAGTAAGCCTCACTCGGACATGCCTCATATTTTTGACAACAGCCTGGTGTCGGTCCGCCAAACGCTACAAGTAAAACACTATCATATCTTTCGTTAGCCATTTTTTCTCCGCTATCCGAATCGTATATTCAACCATCTACCTAATAGAGACATTTAGTTCATTAAGATTGCCCTAAGTCATACTTGCTAATTGAGCTGGTATAAATCGTGCATCTGCTGCGATTGCTTTTGCGAAACACGTTTTGGCGCGTGGCTCATCTCCGTTAGTTCGATGTGCCAACCCAAGACAAAAATGTGCTTGTGCAAGTTGTGTACCTTGAATCTCGAGACTCAAGGCTTTATGAATTGCCGTGATGCCATCGCCCGGTTCATCGCCGTTGCGATAAGCAGATAAAATAAGGGATTGCCCACGTAAAAGGTACGCCGGTGCGTAATCTGGGTCCAATTCCAAGGCGATATCCACTGCTTTCTTTGCCTCAACGAAAAAATCCCCTTTCTCAAGCACACTTGGAACATGACGAGAGGCTCGTGTGAGGAGAGCTGCGTATGCTGTCCACGCAGCAGGTAGATTTGTAAATTTTTGCGTTGCAACTCTCAAAATGGCGATTGCTAAGCCGATATCACTACCTTCTTCAACCTCTTCCGAGGCCTGAAGATACGCTTCAAAGTCTTCTAATCCACGGGTCTTTTCGGAGAGGAGTTCTGCCTCTGTACTCGGAATGGCGGATGGCTTCAGATGCTGCCACCCTGGCTCCGGGTCATCTATTAGGCCCCGGTACACCCGCAAAATTGCATAACGGGGTGTTCCCCAGACTTCGGCAATATCGCGTATCCAATTGGGAAGGTTCACCTCCATGTCTGCCAAAAGTTCAGTTAATCCCATGCCTCGTTCAACGCGTTGGCGTACTTCTGTTAAAAAATAAGATTCAATTTGAATCAACAAGTCGATTTGTGCATCATGCGCTAAGGGACCGTGTCCCGGCAAAACATGTTTGGGTGCATACGTACGAAGTTCGTCAATGGCGTTAATCCAATCATGATTTGCCATGAGTCCTTCATTCATCACTGGCTGCCCAAAAATAGGGAAACTGCCGGTCATGACGGTGTCGCCGGAAATGATGCAGTCTTCTGCCGGGAGATGAATAGCAGTTGCATCATCTGTCTCTGCTTTACCTAAGTAAACGAGATGCAGGGGTTGATTTCCTAAATCAAGTTCGAGTTCCTGCGTGAATATCAGATGAGGTAGAAAGGGTGCCTCTCCAAGCGTAAAGCCGCGCGATTGCAGGAACGCTTCTTGGCGAGGTGAACGATGGACCATAAAATTTTTCGTCAATTCGCGTGCGACTAGCATTGCCCCGGCCTCAGCGAAAATAACATTTCCATTGGTATGATCCCAATGATAATGGGTATTAATCGCATAAAGAATTGGTTTATCAGTTATGCCACGAACGGCCTGGTGTAACCGCCGCGCCATCGCTTGATTTACCTGCGTATCAATCACTGCAACACCTTCATCGCCAATAATAATTGAGGAATTAACGATGTTACGAAATAGGTAGACGCGTTCGGTTACTTTAACTAAATGTCCATATTGTCGTGGCGCATAAGGGTTTCTCGAGGCACTGCGGCCTCTTCGTGGAATTTCTCTCACCCCAATCCCCTCCTTGCGACATTTACGAAACACTTGACGTTCTCAAACGGTGTGTCTCTGTGTATGCCATGGTTTAGATTCAAAATATGCCCAAGTGTGCCGCCCTGTTTTAAGCAAGCTAGGACAGATGCCGTAATGTCCTCATGGGTGCCATCGCGAAGGATATCGTTATCAACGTTCCCTTGTAAAGCGACTGTTCCCCCGGTTTCAGCCCTGGCCTTCACAAGATTGATGCATTTCCCTACGCTCAACACATCTGCGCCACTCCGTAGCATTAGATCCAGGTAACTGCACTCTTTCGCAAACAGAATCGCCGGTACCTGGGAATTGAGTTCAGAAAAAATCCGTTGGTGATACGGTAGTACAAAATTTTCGTACATCGGACGTGGAATGATATCCGCAACGGACTCAAAAAGTTGGACAAGTTGAACGCCCTCTGCAATTTGATAGTTCAAATAATTAATCGTAGTTTCTGTTAAGCGTGTGAGTAATTGATGAAAGAGTTTGGGTGCTTCTGCGATCATTTGAAAGACTGATTTCGTGTTATTCGCTAGCCTGCCGTCTCGTTTCATAAGGCTTCCGCCAGCAATAATAAAAGCAGCAAGCGTCATCGGTGCGCCTGCAAACCCGATAAGTGGCAATTTCCCGTTCAACCGTTCCCGGAGGGTGCGGATGACATTGCCTGTAAAGGCGAGTTGCGCCGGTGCGTCATCAAGCGGTTTAAGCGATTCTACTTGTTGGCGGCTGCGAATGGGTGGGTTTAAGACGGGCCCGGGCGTAAATCGAAAATGCAAGCCCATTGGACATAACGGTGTGAGAATATCTTTATAGACAATAATAGCGTCCACGCCAATGCGCGCAGGCAACAACGAAATTTTAACAGCAGATTCGACATCGGTATCCGACATGGGCATTGGGCAGGTGCGAAAGAGCCGTTCCAAGGGGAGGTTTATCTCCCGTCTGATCCGCCGGTAAGCCGGGTCGGAACGGCCGGCCTGTCGCATCATCCAAACAGGAGCTCTGTCAACCGGTAAACAGCGTGCCGCGCGTAAGAGCCGGTCGTTTTTCAAACCAGATAAGGATGCCTGTTTTTTATCCATCATCAATCTGTTTTAATTTCTCCCCACACTGTTGCCAATTTATCCGTCAGTTCTACTCTACTGGGGCGACACCAAGTAATTTGCCAACGCCGTCGTCCATGAGCGTTTTTAAATCCGCTTTGCTCAGTGTGTCACTGAACATCGCTACGTCATCAATGATGCCTTTGAAATAGCCGCCATCACATCCATGGCCTGCGGGACAGAGTCCACTGTCGATAAGGAGGCCTTTTTCAGGCACACCGACTTTGTTTGGGCCTTTTGACTTAAATTCGCCATTAACATAGAGTTCATACTCCATTCCGTTGTAAATACCGGCGATAAAATACCACTCGTCTGTGTTATTCACCGGTGTACTTGCAGCGGCACATCCGGCTTGACAACTTTTGAATTCAAAATTCCCTGCGTTCCAAAATTCAAACCACCAATTTGCACCGCCGCCGTCTCCTGGATTCCCATTCGCAATAATGAGGGTAGCCGAACCTTTCCCTGCCGGGTTGTTAACACCGATAGCACTCGGGTACATCCAGAAAGTTACCGTGAATACCTCTGGATTAAACGACAGCGAAGGTCCGATTTCAACGTAATCGTCTTTCCCATCAAAGACAATTCCTGGTCCGAACTGCCCAGTTTCCCATTTTGCACCTTCTTTAATCTCACCATCATTTCCATTACCAGATGCATCCTTTACAGTTTTGCCTTTACCTTCATCAAAGAGCCAGATACCGACAACCGTGTCGGCATCTTAGCATAACTAACAGCGTTAAAGTATGCTACGAATGCTGCGAATACTGTCATCCCAAGCCCTATCTGCATCCAAAGGCGCGATTGGATACTCATGAATCTTGTGATAAATTTCATTTCGTAGAATTCTCCTTTTGATACTTTTCAAGAAACCTTCTGAGTTTGACAAAACTTTTAATATTTTTCATAATCCGACCACTCTCTCGCTCTTCTAAATAGAGAAAAAAGCCCATCAGATAAAGAGTCGCGAGAAATAGAACGAATCCAGTGAAGCACTTCGCCATCGCCCAATAATTGGGCTGGAAACTTAGGTAAGGGATGACAGAAATCGATCCGTTAGTGGGATCCAGCGCCTCTGGCTGATGCCGCTGTATGGAGACGAAGTCACCCCAACCTGTTATGCTGAGTGATAAAAAAACGATTGAAAGCACAAAAACGACGAAAAATGGGATACCCATACGACTTCCAAGGGAGATACCAGCAAAATATTAGGCAGAAACTTTGACTAAGCCCTTAGTGCAACCATCTTCACGGTTTCGTACCTTTGTGATGCCCTCAACAAGTGATTCTAATGAAAATTCATGGCTGATGATTTTATCCATGTTGACATCGCCACTTGAGATGAGCTGAACGGCCTCCTCCCAGGTATCTGGGGCTAACCACGAAAAACGAATCGTCTTATCCATGAGGATGGTATCCAGGATAGAGACCTGCATGACATCCGTGTCCCCGGGAAGCCCAAAGATAACAACGGTAGCATGCCGTCCTGTAACTTCTAATGCAGTATGAATTGCGTTAAGCGAACTGGTTGCAGTAATGGCTCTGTCAGCCAATTCACCGTTATTGAGTTCCTGAATAGTAGCCCCCAGGTCTGCGACATAGTGAGGGGAAGCGGTATCACTGACATTGACAATCACGTCTGCCCCCAATTCCTTTCCACATTCCAGTCTATAGTCTCGCGTGCCGACAAGCAAAACGTTTTTCAAACCGCGACTTTTCAACACTTGGACCATCATCAACCCGATTGGGCCAGGGCCAAATACGACAGCTGTCTGTCCAGCTTCGGCGTTAAGATTATTAACAGCGTACAAGCCGCATGCCAGAGGTTCGGTCAGTGCGCCTTGGTCGTAGGTGACGCTATCTGGCAGTTTGACAGTCCATCTATAATCGGAAACGGCATACTCCGCGAACCCTCCATCAACGCCCACACCTAATACCCGTTTTTCTGGACAGAGGTTCGACAATCCTTTTTGACTCCAAAACGAATTTGGGTTGGACTGAACAGGATTGACGACAACCCTATCTCCTACCTTAAAACCACCAATGTTTGCGGCATCCTTGCCAACTTCAACAACTTCGCCTGTAAATTCGTGGCCCAGGATGAGCGGTCCCTTTCCATCTGCGGTTTCCAAGGAACTATTCCCAAAATAGTAGGCGACATCCGAACCACAGATACCTACGGAACGAACTTGGACTAATATATCAACGTCGCTGGGTTCCGGAACTGTCCGCTCTTCCAGCGTCATTTTTTCCGGTTCATAGAAAATTTGCGATTTCATGTTTGTTTGTCTCCTTCTTAGATCAAAAAGCTGCCTATTTGAGCTCTATTGTATTTTAGCATATTAGATTTTAATTAGCAAGGAAATTAACGGTACAAAAGCACACGTTGTATCAGAAGATGTAGCGCATTTCCAGCAGCAACAGTCTGCTACAGAATTCGCCTATAAAAACGGTAATAATCGCGATAAAAAGGAATCCAGTGGCTGCACGTGTCGCGCCGACAGTATCAGCGGCAACAGATTTATCGCGCAAGCAGTACCAAGTGATGAAGTAGAGGAACAGCGTGCCACAGAGTCCAATAATGACCCGCATGCCAAATATGAGTCGATAATAGAAATTAAAAGGGACAGAACCGGCCGTTTGCCAGTGAAAAAAAACGTTCACACCAAACAGCCAAGCGATGCAGAGGAGGGAATAGAGGAATAGGCTATTAAATCGTTTCAAGTATGCTACGGGTAAGTCTGGGGTGACAAGATACCAATGCCCGAACCACATACCGGTATGAACGGCCCCAAGTAGCACAGCGGATGTCAAGAATTGAATCGGTAATAAAACCCTTTCACCGGGAATCTGAATAATTTCAAGGTAGCGCGCGGCACTCAGAAACAGCCAGATTCCGCCACAAAGAATGCCGGTAAAGAAAAGTAGCTGCGTTAGGCGAGGCGATTTAAACCACCAACTCAAAGTATAGATAAGAATTAGAATAAAAAAGATGAGAACAAAAACGGATTCAATCTTCAGTAAATGGTTCGGCAACCGGTGTCCGATCCCGAAGAAATTAGAGAATGTGACGGGTTGCTGCAGCAGTGATAGATTCGCGCATCGTGCTAAGCCACTAACTACCAGATAAATGCCACCCATGAGACGATAAAAGTTTGCCCCGACTAAATCTCTGGGGATAAACAGAAGTAGCACGAATCCGCCTATTGCCAATTGACTGAAGACGATATAAAAAATGTCAACGATACTAAACATCAATTGCCAACCTAACGGTAAAGTTGAGTCCGATGTGCAGTTTCAAGCTTCCATTGGGGTACCTATAGGAGTGAGGAGTCGGGCGGGAAGACATCTTCCCGCCTCAACGTGTCTTGATAGAAGTCACAGGAATAGATTCAGGTTAGAGAATGTCGACGGTTGCCCCGAGTTCTTCCAACTGTGCTTTCGTCTTCTCTGCTTCCTCTTTGCTGATACCCTCTTGGATAACCACCGGTGCAGATTCCACTTTGTCCTTTGCTTCCTTCAGTCCGAGTCCTGTAACCGCTCGTACCTCTTTGATAACCGGAATCTTTTGGGCACCGAAATCTTTGAGTTGTACGTCAAACTCCGTTTTTTCTTCTACTTCGGGTGGTGCCTCTTCAGCACCGGCAGCGGCAGGCATCATCCCTGGCATCGCCATAACTGGTGCAGCCGATGCGCTCACCCCAAACTTATCCTCTAAGGCTTTGACGAGCTCAGAGAGCTCCAAAACCGACATATTGCTAATCTGTTCAATCAACTCTTCAATATTTGCAGCCATTGTTTGGCTCCTTTCTTGCGAAAAATTAGGCGTTTTCAGCCTCTTTCTTTTGCTCTGCAACCTGTGTTAAAACCGAGGTTATTTGGCGTATTGTACTACTTAACACATTTACGATTCCGGTGATAGGCGAACCTTGATGGAGAACTTGGACGAGTCCTGTCAAAGGCGCGCCGATACATCCGACCGCGCGTGCAATCATCACTTCTCGAGACGGCATATCCTGTAGGGCTTCGACCTCTTCTGCATCAATAACCTGTGTTCCGAGAATACCGCCTTTAATCTTGAATTTCGCGTGTTCCTCGCGAAATTCCAGCAATGTCTTTGAGGATGCGGCCGGGTCACTACTAGTCGCGAGCGCAGTATTGCCCTTTAGGTACACTGCTAACCCTTCAATACCTCTCTCTTGTGCAACAACGTTGATTAATGTATTCTTACAGACCTTATACCGGACATCCGCCTCGCGTAAGCGTCTCCGCAAATCGTTTGTCTCTGCGACTGTAAGTCCCTGGAAATCTGTTAGCAGAATAACGTCGGCACTTTCAAAAAGCTCGCGAATTTGTTCAACCTGCTGAACGTTAGCCTGATTTGGCATATCTCAGCTCCTTTCCAGAACCTATCTCATAAATCGACACACCGCGTGCGGATGAAATAGGAACTACCTAAATTTCTATTTATGGGCGCAGGCCAACAAAAAGCCTCCAGATGCATGGAGGCTTACACTCAATAAGGAGTAAAGGAATGTATAACGGATAATCAACACGCTGTCCAGACGTGCCCACCGTTCTCGTTCTATCCCTTCAAGCCTCGGTAGGTTATTAAGCCTGCGGCACCTACGTTCTACGACTCTTTTCCATATCTATGGAAATCGTATGGGTAAATTTTATTGTCTTTACTATCCAAGCGGATGCTATTAGTCTATAACTAGTAGATTGCCCACTTATATTACGAATTCGCCGGTTGCAATTAGGCAAACTGCTGCGGGTCAATACGAATACCAACGCCCATCGTTGATGAGATAGCAACAGTCCGAATGTAGCGCCCTTTTATAGCGGCGGGCCGTGCATTCACAAGCGCACCCATTACGGCATTGAGGTTTCCCTTAATTTGCTCACCGTCAAACGAAGTTTTTCCAATCGGGACATGAACGACCCCGGAGGAACGTTCGACCCGGTATTCAATCTGTCCGGCTTTGATATTCTGTATCGTCTCAGTCAGTTCCATCGTAACCGTACCTGCTTTTGCATTCGGCATAAGCCCGCGTGGGCCAAGGATTCTACCTAACTTTGGCATAATACTGCGCATCAAGTCTGGTGTGGCGATGGTTGCATCAAAATCAAGCCAGCCTTCAACAATTTTATCAACTAACTCATCCGTCCCAACAAAATCAGCCCCGGCATCCTCTGCTTCGCGTGCTTTATCGCCTTGTGCAAACACCGCGACACGTACAGATTTACCGGTACCATGGGGCAGCGTGACAGTCCCGCGGATGTTCTGATCTGCTATCCGGGCATCTACCCCTAGCCGGGAGGCCAAATCGACCGTCTCATCAAATTTCGCATGGCCTGTTTTTTTGATCAGCGCAACAGCCTCGTCCACAGTGTATAGGCGAAATCTGTCCACCTGTGATTGAATTTCGCGGTATCGCTTCCCTTTCTTCGCCATAGCCTTTATCTGTGTAAGCGTCTTGGAGACGCGAGACACTCTCTCCTTAAAATTACTTTATCATACCGACTGCCATAAAAAAACAGACGATTAGCATGATAAGAGAAGATTAGTTAATCGTAAGTCCCATACTGCGAGCAGTCCCTTCAACCATTCGCGTTGCAGCATCCAGATCTGTTGTATTTAAGTCAGGTAATTTCGTTTGCGCGATCTCACGAATCTCATCCATTGTTACCGACGCGACTTTGTTGCGGTTCGGTTCGCCAGAACCTTTAGCGATTTTCGCTGCGGTTTTTAACAATACAGCTGCTGGTGGTGATTTCACGCTAAACGTAAAAGACCTGTCGCTGTAACACGTGATGATTGTTGTGACAACCATCCCGGTTTGGTGCTGCGTCTGGGCGTTAAAAGATTTAATAAACTCCTGGAGGTTAATCATGTACGGCGCAAGACTAGGTCCGACAGGCGGCTGCGGGGTTGCCTGCCCTGAGACTAACTGGAGTTTCACTTCGCCTGCTATTTTTTTTGCCATTCTCACTCCGCTATCGATTGTGTGAAAGTTCCATATTAGAGAACATGCACGTCAGATCTAAAAATTAGATTCATAATGCTTCCACTTCAAGGAAGCCCAATTCAACCGGTGTTGCACGCCCGAAGATAGTTATACTCAGCCGGAGGCGCTGCCGCTCCATGTCAATATCTTCTATTTCACCGGGAAATCCGCTAAAGGGTCCGTCAATCACCTTTACTGTATCGCCAACACCATACGCGACAGTAAGCACGGGTATGTGTTCCTCTTCTAACGTTGGCATCTGCAGCATCGCCTCAATGTCGCTTGCCTCTAACGCCGAAGGCCGTTGGTTCGGGCCCAAAAAATTCATCACACCTGGAGTTTCTTTAATGAGTTCCCAACTCCGTTTGCCTTGTGGCCGTTCAACCTCAGGTCCTAATTCATGAGTGGTGTTAATGAGAACATACCCCGGATATGAGGGCCTAAAACTCACCTTGCGTTTGCTGTCTTTCACCTCAACAACTTCTGTGAGAGGCACCTTGACATCCAGAATTTCGTCCCGGAGCTCCTCACGTTCAATCATGTTATCAAGGTTGAGTTTAACCTTATTTTCATGCCCGGTGTATATTTGAACAACGTACCAGTAACCAGTCATAATCCATTTACCAACTAAGAGAAGCCAATCTAACTATTGATGTTATTTGGTTTATCCTGATAAAATTATTCAACTGTACGGAGGAATAACGATCTAAGGAATGCCATACCGAAACCAGTTAGCGGTTCATCGAGTTTGAGCGCGTACTGACTGACAAGTACTACAACCAAGGGGACACACGCGATAACAATTGCATGAACGCGGTACTCCTCCCAGTTTCTGCTGAAAGAAAATACGGCTAACGGTATCACTATTAGCAAAATCAGACCAAAAACGCCGTTCCATAGCGGATAGGCGGCATTCCCATCAACTAACCAGATGAAAAAACCCAATAAGGCGCACGCGACAATTACTGTAATTGTGCTGCCCTGAACCTCTTTCGAGTCAGGTTTCGACACCTTCTGCCATTCTAACCTAATACCTTGAATATAGTTTTTTATGCGCGCTATCATAATTATAAAGGCAGGCCAGGAGGGATTCGAACCCCCAACATTCGGTTTTGGAGACCGACGCTCTAGCCGTTGGAGCTACTGGCCTGCAAGTTTGGTATATGAACGAGAAAAAATTATCGCGTTTCCTTATGCAGTGTATGCTTGCGACAGAATCGGCAGTATTTCTTCCGTTCATACCGCGTTTGGTTCGTCCGACGGTTGCGAGTTGTTACATAATTCCGCTGACTACATACATCACATGCCATTGTCACAATATCTCTTGGCATAATAGATACCCTATAGGAGCACAGTGGCTGCCGTAAAACGCAAGGCCGGCTGTAGCTCAAGTTAAATGGAGCCGATGACCGGGATTGAACCGGTGACCTCGTCCTTACCAAGGACGCGCTCTACCTACTGAGCTACATCGGCAAAATTAAAGCAGCGTTCACAATAAATAACCTCAAATAGAGGGCCCAGAAGCGGGAGACGGGATTTGAACCCGCGACACATGGCTTGGAAGGCCAATGCTCTACCAGCTGAGCTACTCCCGCGTGTAAGGAGCCGAGGACGAGATTTTCATCAAACTGGCATCCCTGCCAAACCCTGAAAACAAAAAGAGATGGGGGCGGATGGATTTGAACCACCGTAGGCATCGCCAACAGATTTACAGTCTGCCCTTTTTGACCACTCAAGCACACCCCCATAGGTTCTAAAAGCTGACGAGAGGAATCGAACCTCCAACCTAGTGATTACAAATCACTTGCTCTACCATTGAGCCACGTCAGCGATACATATTAATTATACCCGATTTTCTGGCGTTTGTCAAGAAAAAATGTCAGCCTTAAAGCCCTTCCTCGGGTTCGACATCCTCCGAATCGGTTTCGTTTTCATCGTAAACCTCCGGATTAAAGGTATCGCGCCACTCATCCGCATCTAAGGAGCGTCCAAAAATTGCCTGCAGCCCTGGTGTTGAAGGTTTTTCCTCGCCCTTTTTAAATTCAAGTTCCCCGTCAATCAATTCTTGTGTAGCGACGACAACAAATTTCTGTTTAGCGGCACCAGTTGCCAAGACTGTTTCATTTAACTCGCGTGCGCGCTTCGCAATGATATTCACTGCTAAGTACTTGTTTTCTACATGCTTGGCTAAGTCTTCATGGTAAACAACTGACATTTTTATCCCTCCTGATACAATTCTGTATCTGTAACGGCAGCGTGTTAGCAATTTCGACAACCTTCTACAGATGAGATTTTTTAATTATACCCAATTTTTCAATGAAAGTCAAATTAAAAACGATTTTAAATTTGACAAATCACGCGAAAAGTAGTAGAATTTACAAAGGACAATCATTGAAAACGCACTAAAAAAACCTAATTTGCCCAAAATAAGGATTCTGCATGGATACGACGATTCAACCTATTTTAGAAAAATCGCTCTCAGGCAAACGTTTAGATTTTGACGATGGCGTGACACTTTTTAAGAGTCACGACCTACTCTCATTGGGGCATGCTGCTGATATCATACGTCACCGTAAACATCCGGAAGGCTGCGTCACGTACATTGTAGACCGGAATATTAACTATACAAATTGGTGCTACGTCGATTGCGATTTCTGTGCGTTCTATCGGCACCGAAAAGACCCGGATGCTTATGTCATGCAACGGGATGAACTCGGACAAAAAATTCAGGAAACCCTAGATCTTGGCGGCGAATTAATCCTCATGCAAGGGGGCTTACATCCTAAACTCAAACTTGAGTGGTATGAAGAGCTCCTCTGCTGGATTAAAGCGAATTACCGAATCCACATACACGGTTTTTCGCCGCCTGAACTCGACTGGTTCGCCAAAATCAATCGCATGCCATTGCGCGAAATGCTCATCCGATTGCGCGATGCTGGACTTGATTCTATCCCCGGCGGGGGTGCTGAAATTCTAACAGAACATGCCCGAAACGAAATCAGTCCTAAAAAATGTACCGCCGATGAATGGCTGGAAGTGATGCGACAAGGACACGCTGTGGGTCTTAAGTCTAGTGCCACTATGATGTACGGACATGTTGAAAGCTACGCCGAACGGGTTGAACACCTCCTCCGTCTCCGCGAACTCCAAGATGAAACCGGCGGTTTCACTGCTTTTATCTGCTGGTCTCTCCAACCGCACAATACTCGACTTGAACACATCCCACCGGCTGGAAGTTTTGAGTACCTCAAAACCTTAGCAATTTCGCGCTTGTTCCTAGATAACTTTGATAATTTTCAATCCTCGTGGGTAACACAAGGACCAAAGATTGGGCAGCTCTCTCTCAAGTTCGGTGCCAATGACATGGGCGGGACGATGATAGAGGAAAATGTCGTCAGTAAAGCCGGTACTGTCTACTGCATGCCGATTGAAGAAATAGAACGCACCATAACAGAGCTCGGATATATTCCAAAACGCCGCAATTTTTTTTATGAGCACCTATAAACGGCGTTAGTAGTTGTCCTTACCGGTACTCTGGATGAATCCATGGTTTAGTCAGTTTTTTGCGAGCGGCAAACCAGTTCAGATATGCCTCTCGTTTTTTCGTTTGAATGATTGCCTGCCGATGCCGTATTTTCTCATCAGTGTCGGTTGCAAACATGGCTAAGTCAGCCTCTTCGCGCTCAACTAGTTGAATAATATAGACAGCTGTATCCCCTTTAAACGGGCCACGAACCTCGTCTTTGTCCATTTTAAACGCAGCGAACATCACTTCTGTAGAATTTCCTATACCTGCAACATAACTACTAGACCGTGAGAGCCCAAATAGACTACTCTCTTGAACAGAGAGCCGGTCCGCCGCCAGACCTTCAGGGGTTTTATAATTTTTGAGGAGGGCCTCAAGCGTTCGCTCATTTTGCAAATTGGCATATTCATCGAACAATTTTTGCGCATCTTCGAAAGCCCATTTTTTTGCCTTTTCTTCGCGCAGTGCCTCAACCACCTCTGTTTTGACTTCGGCAAATGGTGGTATCGTTACAGGCTTCTTCTCAAGTACCGTCGCTATAAAATAAGCTTCAACGTCCCCCCTGACGTTTTTCCCTTCAACGACCTTTCTCACATTCACTTCCAAATCAAAAAGTTCATCGATGAGTCCACGGTAACTCCATACTGAGCCAATATTCGGGATATTTGAGACATCGCGGCTAAAGAGTCCAGTTTCTTGTACAGTAAGGGATAAGGGCTCATATTTCTGATGTGCGATGGCAGCATCATAATCCTGGATTTCAATCTCATAAAGCAGGTCGTTTGCGAGTTCTTTTGCAGCTTCAACGCCTCTAATTTTCACCAGCTTCTGCCGGATTTCGGACTGAACCAGATCAAAGGGCTGCGTTTCTGGATTTTTCTTTTCCTCCAATTGGATAATGTGATATCCGTACGTGGTTTCCACCAATTCACTGACTTGCCCGGGGCTTAATCTATCAAAACAGGCTTCTTCAAACGGTTTAACCATATCTCCTCGAGCAAAGTAGTCGCCGGGCGGTAGTTTTGGATTGTTGCCTCTCAAGCTACCCCCACGGCTTGCAGACGGCCCCTCTGAGTACTTCTCGGCAAGTTCTGCAAACGTTGCCCCGGCAGCAAGTTCCTCATTAATAGTCTTGAGCAATTCTTCCGAAGCAATTTTGACCTCCGCTTTCTGTTCATCGGTAGCGTTATCGGGAAATTTTTTCAAGATATGCCGAGCTTTGACAGCTTCCGGGGTTGTGAACTCGCCGGGATTTTCTTGATAATACGTTTCAACCTCAGCATGTTCAACGAAATTCGCCGATACAACTTTGATGAACTTGACATTTACCTGCTCTTCCGTTTTATAGTCCTCTCGGTTTTTCTGAAAATATGCTTCTGCTTCGGTATCTTCAATGTTAATGCTTATCCCGTAATCACTGTGCTTAAATTCAATAAATTTCACCTTCGCCTTGTCTGCTTCAAGACGATAAGCTTGTTCTGTCTCAGTATCCGTTACCAATTCAAGTGCTTGAATATTATCCCTAAGCCTTGCAGCACTGAGTTGTAACCGAACGCTATCCGTGTAACTATTCGCGTACCCCAATGCGTGGAAACGATTGTACTGAGTTACCAAGTTGGCATCGCTCCGGATGTAACGTTCCACCTCAGCATCGCTAATTTGTGCGCTGCCGAGAATAGTCTCTTGAATCCACCTCTCAATCACTGATTTTTGCGTCTCTTCTCGGTCAGGCTCCCCGCCAAACCTCTGGTTTCGTCTGGAGCGCATTTCATTAGCGACAGCATTCTCGAAATTCTCGCGCGTGACTTCAGCATTGTCAATCCTGAGAACCACTTCCGCCCCGGGGTCCTCACCCCCGCCTTGTGAATTGCTGTAGAGCATCACCGTGCCTATAATGAACACCACAGCGATGACCGCCATAAAAAGTTGCGCAATAAATTTCTCACGTAAAAAGATAATCATGTTGTTAATGTTGCTCCTATTCAATTGTGCGTCAAGATGTTAATATTATACATTCAAATCCGGCGAATGTCAAATTTTTGTCCAACATTTCAGTAAAACAGACTGCCGAAATTTTCTTTCTTGAAAAACGGATGAAAATCGGTTAACATGGTATACACGTAGAAGAACATGATCTCTTTCAGAAGACAGCTCTTTTTCTGAAAGCATCTCCTATTTTCTACTTTTTATCATCAATTTCACATAAGACAGTCATACAGCTATGAGTACTAAGCATTTAATTGAAACAGTTACCGCTGCTACTTTGACACTCCCTTCTCCGGTGATTACGGGCATTGGTGCAGCCGATAACGTTGGCGAACAAGCCAAACGACTCGAGAAAAAAAAGGTTCTGATTGTCACCGATCCGGGTATTGCCAAAATCGGATACGCAGAAAAGGTGGCTCAGAATTTGTCGACTGCTGGAATCGGCACAACATGCTTTTCCCAGGTCACGCCCGACCCAACTTTACAGAACGTCAGAGATGGATTAGCACAATACCGAAACGAAGCGTGTGATCTAATTGTCAGCATCGGGGGTGGCAGCGCAATCGACTGCGGCAAAGGCATCGCCATGAAATTGACAAACGATGGCGACTTTGCCAATTACATGGGTATAGACAAAATTCCCAATGCCGGTGCACCATTCATTGCGATTCCCACCACAGGTGGAACAGGTAGCGAGGTATCCAGGGTCACAGTCATTACCGATACCGATCGAAACGTGAAGATGATGCTGAGCAGTCCGCATCTCTTGGCAAGTGTCGCGCTGGTAGATCCGTTGCTCTCACTCACGACACCGCCCCATCTAACAGCCGCAGTCGGGGTTGATGCGTTGACACATGCAATAGAGGCATATATCTCTAAACGTGCACAACCGATAACTGACGCGCTGGCACTCAAGGCAATAGAACTGATCTCAGGCTCGCTAAGACAGGCCTGGGCAGATGGGGAAAATATCGCGGCGCGAACCGATATGATGATCGGCGCTTCGATTGCAGGCATGGCGTTCAGCAACGCGTCGGTTGCGCTCGTTCACGGTATGTCACGTCCAATCGGTGCCTATTTCCACATCCATCACGGGCTCTCAAACGCTGTGCTGCTCCTCGATGTGATGGAATTTAGCGTTGTCGGTGCGCCTAAACGTTTTGCGGATATCGCCTACGCGATGGGCGAACCGATTGAAGGGTTATCCATGATGAAACAGGCAGATGCCGCCATTGCTGCTGTTGAAAGGCTTGTTAACGATATCCGGATGCCACGACTCAGCGATATCGGCATCCCAAAAACCGAATTCGACGCTGTGATTGAACAGATGGCACGAGATGCAATAGCAAGCGGCAGTCCGGCTAACAATCCACGACAAGCAACCGCTGAAGAAATCGTGGCATTGTACAGAAAATGCTTCGCCGCACACTAGACTTTAGGAAAGACGATATGCAGAATCCCGGATTTGCCAAAAACCGATTTCCAAACAGTGCCATAGTGGCAATGTTTCTGATGGGACTGTTGCTCGCAGCATGCGATACACCTAATTTTTTACTGTATGAGAATGAAATTCCGCCCTATTACGGTACAATTGAGAGTATTGATAACGTTTATGATGGGGACACAATTCAGGATGTCGCTATCCAAATTTATTCGTTGACACCTCTTAATTCGCGTACCAGTGCACTTTGGCCGGGCGTAGAACAGCGAATCGACGGCATTTATAGCGTCACAGATATTAGAATCGCAGGAATAGATACTCCTGAAAGAAGGCCCCTACGCGCCGGGCGCACCGAAGCCTCACTCCAACGGGAAAAGGCACGCGCCGAAGCTGCAACGAACTTTCTCAAAAACCTAATTCTCACCAGCATCACTGAAAACGGCGAACTCGGATTCGTGATTATCAATCCACAACCCGACAAATACGCGGGACGTACCATCGCAGGGGTAGTCTGTTTTAAAGAAGGTAAATCGATTAATGTCGCCGAAGCATTGATAGAAGCAGGACACGCTGTTGTTTATACAGGCGGCACTAAAACATACGATTGGGGAAAAGAATAGGTTGAATTAACAAGCTATAGGCAGTTTTTATAAGCCTAATACGGCATTCGCCGCCGTTTGACATAACGCAAAGGAATACCTTGTGAACCGACTCAAAATTGTTGTCCCTGGCGACGCACCGCCTCAAATCCAAGGCTCACGACACCTTGAACGGCTGCAGCCTTACGGTGACGTTGTATTATACACCGATCGGCCGGAAACATCGGAGGAGAAAATCCGCCGGGCCGAAGATGCTGACATTCTCATCAATTCACGGGGGCTCGTCAAATGGCCCGCCGACATCTTACAGCAGCTACCCAAACTCAAATTGATTTCGCTCTGCTCCATCGGTACGGACATGATCGCACTTGAGGAAGCAAGCCGGCAGGGCATCGTTGTCTGTAACCAACCCGGCCGCACTGCTCCCGTTGTCGCCGAGCATGCCTTCGGGCTCATGTTCGCCCTTGCCAAACGGGCAGCTTTTCTCACTGCAGCAGTAAAAGCAGGTGAATGGCCCCGTATGGATAATGTCTACCTGCAAGGCAAGACTCTCGGAATCGTTGGTACTGGGCACATCGGTGCTGAAATGGCCCGCCTCGGCCGCACGATTGGTATGAACGTCATCGCGTGGAGCTATCATCCTTCTGATGAACGCGCGGAACAGTTAGGGGTTCACTTTGTTTCCTTTGACGAGTTGCTCCGGACATCTGATGTAGTCAGTTTACATGTCAAGTTAACAGAAGATAGTCATCATCTAATCGGCGCACCTGAGCTGTCATTGATGAAACCGAACGCACTCTTAATCAACGTTGCCCGGGGCGGTGTACTTGACACCGATGCCCTTATTTGTGCCTTAAATAGCGGACGCGTCGGTGGTGCCGCAATTGATGTCTACGACGAAGAACCACCACCTGCCAATTATCCGCTCTTCGCATGCGAACAAGTGATTCTCACACCGCACTGTGCTGATATGACTCCGGAGGGTGTTGAACTCCTCAATGAAGGCGCGGTTAATAACATCATCGCTTTTTTGGAGGGTAATCCACAAAATGTGGTTGTCTAAAACGGGTTTTTTCTTCAAAACAATACCTGAAACAAAAACGGAATACTAAAAATTTAATGTCTAATTTCGATCAAAGAAAAGAGTCTACCATAAAAATCGGTGTGGATACAGGCGGCACCTTCACAGACATTGTCATGGCAGTGGATGGCATCCTTTTGACGCATAAAGTCCTTTCCACCCCGAGGAATCCTGCATACGCAGTGATACAAGGGGTTAGCGATATCCTGAATTTGCACAAAGAAGAGGGGGCTGCTGTTGAGATTGTGCACGGCTCCACGGTTGCAACGAATGCGCTATTGGAACGCCGCGGTGCCCGTGTCGCTCTCGTTACTACAAAAGGCTTCGAAGACCTCTTAGAGATCGGCCGCCAAGCGCGTCCTGCCCTCTATGATTTTTTGGTTGAACGACCAGCTCCGCTCGTCCCAGCAGAACGCCGGTTCGGTATTGACGAAAGAACACTTCACATAGGAGACATCCAAACCCCTATCAACACCGTGCAATTGGACGTGCTGGCAAAACAGCTCGCCAATTTAGAACTTGACGCAATCGCAATCTGTTTTCTCTTCTCGTATGTGAATCCTCAAAATGAACAGATTGCAGCAAAACATCTTGCTGCTTCATTGCCCAATGTACAACAGATACCGATTTCGTGTTCTCACCAAATCTTGTCAGAATACCGTGAGTATGAACGTTTCAGTACCACGGTTGCAAACGCCTATATTCGTCCGACCTTAGAGCGGCATCTCGCAACATTAACCGAATCCGAGCGAGTAACACATTTCACATCTACCGAAACCCAAAATTTCCGTTTAATGCTATCCAATGGTGGTAGCATTTCTGTTAGGAATTTTGACGCGGCAGGGATTCGCACCGTGCTTTCTGGACCTGCTGGCGGGGTCATAGGAGCCTACAACGTTGCGAAAACTGCAGGATATCATCAGATTATTACGTTTGATATGGGGGGCACCTCCACCGATGTCAGTTTGTGCGATAACGGCATTTCAATGACAACGGAGAGCACTATCAGTGGGCTGCCTATTAAGGTGCCTCTCATAGATATCCACACCGTTGGAGCCGGTGGGGGTTCCATTGCCACAGTCGATACCGGGGGCGCACTGCGCGTCGGCCCAGAGAGCGCGGGTGCTGACCCGGGACCGTTATGTTACGGCAAGCAAGGACAAGCGATTACTGTCACCGACGCAAACCTTTTTCTAGGACGACTCGAGTCGACGCAATTTTTGGGCGGAAAAATGGAACTTGCCTCTGAGACGACACGCACATATATCAAAAAATTAGGGACGGGCCTTGGACTTTCGGCCGTAGAGGCCGCGGACGGCATCCTCAAGGTGGCAAATGCAACTATGGAACGCGCCATCAAAGTTATCTCCGTAGAACGAGGCTTTGATACGCGTGACTTTACACTCGTTTGCTTCGGAGGGGCGGGTGGTTTACACGCAGCATTTTTGGCAGAGAATCTCGGCATCTACACCGTGTTAATTCCGCCAAACGGAGGCTTACTCTCTGCGTACGGCATGCTTTTTGCAGATGTCATCAAAGATTATTCCCAAACGGTGCTGTGGAAATTTAACACGCGTGAAGCGGGAAGTATAGAAACTTTGCTGAGACAGTTAAAGGCAGGTTTTGAAGCACTTTTTGCCCGTGCGGAAAGTGATATGACGACAGAAAAATTCCTTACGGACTCGCCGAAGATAGAATGTTCATTGGATATGCGTTATGAAGGACAATCGTATGAATTGAATATCCCCTATACACTTAAAAATAACGTTTTTGCTTCAAATTCAAAAGTAGCAGAGGCAGCTATAGAACTACCCAGTTTTATTTCAGCATTTCATGCTGCACACAAACAACGATTCAGCTACGCCCGACTCGATGCCACGGTGGAAATTGTCAACCTCCGGCTGACAGCCATCGGTGAAACCGAAAAACCGGAGATTTCTGCTCAGCCGCTCAGGGATGCTGATGCCTCTGAGGCACGTGTCGCACAAAAACAGGTCGTCTTTGACAGCACAACTCACGAAACCGATTTCTACCGACGCGAGGCATTATGTCCCGGCAATCAGATTGAGGGACCCGCGATTGTGACAGAATTCAGCGCGACGACTGTTATCCCTCCAAATTTCTCTGCGTCTGTCGATGCCTATCGTAATCTCATCTTAAGGCAGCAGTAGTTTTTATAGTGAATTAGTTTCCGACAGCGATATGACTATCGAAGCTAGCACGGACAAGAGTTAGAAACGCACTGACAAAGCACTTCTCGACGGTGGGGTGGCAGATTATAGGAATCCACACCGTGCAGCAGGAAAATGAATCTAAAGAAGCGTTCATTAAACGGATTAAAGATTATTACAAAGGTTTTCAGTACAGACATTTGTGAAATGATTCATCTTGTTGTCGATTGAGCTCTGCTCTCATCACTAGAGCCAAAAACGAGGTATGTAGAAAATGCTCAAAATTATTGACACCCATCAACACCTCTGGGATACCTCCAATTTGGACTACCCTTGGTTAGTTGGGTTTGATGCACTTGAAAAGCGGTATACCGCGCAAGATTATCGCGCAGCAGTGGGCGAACTGAACGTTGTCAAATCGGTTCACGTTGAAGGGGATCCGGCCGAAACACACGTCGTCCAAGAAGTAGAATGGTTAACAGGCATCGCAGCAGAAGACGGTATGATAGGCGCGATAGCTGCCGCAGCACCCCTCGAAAAGCCAAACGCCGAAGCCGTCCTTGAACAACTTGCAGCGTTTGACCTTGTGGTAGGAATTCGGCGGATGGCGTGGCACCATGCAGATAACAATTTCTACGCGAACACCGATTTGATTCGCGGCGTAAAACTACTGCCGAAATTCAATCTCTCTTTTGAACTCTGTGCCAAACACGACCAACTTGCTGCCGCTATTGAACTCGTCAAAGCCACACCTGATGTCAAACACGCAATCAACCACTGCGGCGGCCCCGATATCAAGGATGGGCAATTTGAACCCTGGGCAACATACATCCGCGAACTGGCCTCTTTCGAGAACGTTCACTGTAAAGTCTCCGGCATCGTCACAACTGCCAGCGAGAATTGGACACATGAGGAACTCAAACCTTACATCCTACACCTTGTAGAAACATTCGGATATAAAAGACTCATGTTTGGAAGCGATTGGCCAGTCTGCACCCTCGCTGCAACATATCGAGAATGGGTGGCTGCACTCCTCTGGGCAGTTGATGACGCATCCGACGACGAGAAAAATAGACTCTTCTATCAAAACGGTTTGGAATTTTACGCTATATAGCAATAGACGTTGTGTCACTAGCAGCTTATACATTAATGAATGTATCATTGCAGCGCAATCAACACCGGCTCAACCCCCTGCGTCTCTTGAATACGCTGCTTGAGAGGCTCTGCCTCGTGTCGTTCCGGGAATGTTCCAATCAGTACTCGATGCATCGTTGCCGCGTTAATTGTAACGGTCCGGATTTCTATTTTTTCTTCCGGATGCAAAAGCCGTAAATCATCGACCAGCATCTCTGCATTACTGCGAAGCGCAAAGGAACCTACCATCAGAGTAAACTTAGCTTGCATTTGTCGAGGCTGCTGCGGCTGTAGTGTGAGTTGCTGAACACTTCGGTTTCCTGCACCGTCTTGAATGCTCAGCCTACAAGTATACGTTTCCTCCGGATGCTGCTGTACCTTCATTAAAACTACCTCTTCTGGCGGTGCACCGTTACCTTTCATCTGTTCAATCTGTGTGTTATTCACATCCAAAAGTTCAAGTTCCCAGCTGGCGATCGAATTGCTATTCGACGTTTTAATGCCGACAGTGGCTAGAGCGTTTTTCTGAAAGAGTTCTACCGTCGCAGGCATCAGGTCTACCCTAATTTTCGTGCGATCTCTTAAGGCGGATTTGCCGGTTTGTGCGGGCGTAACATGCAGCTGCACCTCGTACTCTCCATCAATCACCACTTTGCCGCTGTTCGTAGTCCCTTTCCAGACAACTCCTTCGGGCGGTGGTGAACCTTCTCCAGATTGCTCCCAAACGGCTTCAGTATACTCATCACGAATAGTCAAATGCCACTTATCATTCTTCGCGACCTCGAATCGGAATGCAGTACTATCTGTAACGCCATCGTTGTTCGGTGAAATTGTGCGTTCGGTGAGTTGCAATAGTCCGCCTTTTGCCGTTGTCTCAGCAACCGTATCTGTCTCAAGTGTGGCTGGCATTAAAATCGGAAAACCTTCCGTTTCAGCAGCAGTCTCGCTCGAGGTAGTTTCCGACTGACTGCCTCCCCAACGCAACGTCGCAGAAATCCAGTGCAATCCTTCTGCCAATTCACTCCCATTCACATAAGCATAATCCACTTGCCCGATTGAGTTACGTAAACTCGCTCCGCGTGTCCATTCACCGCCTCCGAACCTCTCTACAGCAGTTAAAGCCGTATACCCGGTTCGCACTCCGAAGTGACCGTTGAAAAACCATCTTTCAGCACCGAGGTGCAACCGAAAACGTTCATTCTGTTCTAGTTGATTCTGTGCATAGTGAACCAAATCTGCCGAAAGGAGTGTGTAGATGTCCCATTTATACATGAGTCCAGCCCGAGCGGCTACCGGTGCTTGCTCGATCAAAACGCCATCTACCTGAATATCATTGCTTAACTCAGAAAGAGTTACCCCCATTCGAACCGAATCGCCTCGCTCTTCTAGAGGATACGTCCACTGTAGCCCGACATCCGTGCTCCAGAGGAAGTTAGTTCGGATCGGATCGCTGTTCTGATAATAACGGAGGTTCGCCCCTGCGGAAACCTGTTCGTTAAGAGCAATCCCGTATCCTAACAATACGATCTGGGTAACTTCAGGCGTTGGGACCGAAGACACAGCACCCGTCTCACCTGCTATAGACAGTTCATCATTATAAGTTCCGTCGGCAAACGCTGGAATTCCCCAACCATCAATCCAAGAGGCAAAGGACAAATTCCCTATATTTCTCTCTGTTAATCCGAGTGCACTCGGACTCGCCATAACTGAAAACGCGCCATCTCTGCCTGATGTACTACCTGTAGTAGGCACACCCCCGAACGTAAACTCTAAACCATCCATAAATCCGAGCGATGACGGATTCCACAAAAAAGCGTTGTTCGTTGAAGGAGCAGCAGTGAACGCACTTCCCATGCCTACTGCACGTGCACTGGAACCGACAAAAATATCGCGATACCCCAAGCTTGAGGCATCCACTAAACTCGGAAGCAAGCATATTGCGAGTAAACCGATTATGTTTAGATTTTTTAGATGCATTAGAGACTCCTGTTTTTTTTAGGCATAAAATTTCCTTTTTAATTTAACGTTCAATTCGCACAAACGGGTACAAAAGACTTCATTCCGCTAGCATGTTTTGCCATGATAAGTCAGATTTACGGGTTCCCTTTCCGCACTAGATGTCCGGTTCACGGAGTGTGGCGGCAGCATCTGCAGTTATAACGTTGCTTTTAGTTAACGACACCGTTTTTGACGACGGGCAGGTATTGACATCGTTGACCTGTCAGGAGATGTGGTTGACGAAACGCCCAGTTCGCATTTTTTTTGCAGAAAATGTTAAAAAATGATGATTTCTCCGAAAAAACAGGTCTTTTGTTCGACCCGGCTTGCTTTTTTTTACGTCTTGATAAGAAGAATGGTGATTTCTTGTCAAAAAAAGCGCTTTTTCTGAAAAAACGGGTCTTTTGTTCGACCCGGCTTGCATTTTCCTACGTCTTGTTATTATGAAAGGCGCAGGAAAATACGAGCGAAAAATCGCCAAATGTGAAAAAAACGGGAACTCCCCGCGACAAACTTAACCCGTTTTTAGGCGGCGGGACCTGTCTCACTTTTTCCTACGTCGTAATAATATCACTTGGAACCTTAAACTTTGATGGCTGATTCAGACGCTCACTTCCTTGAACGCATCCAAAAGGGTGACGATACCGCCCTCGTGGCACTCATTGAAAGGTATAAACCTTTGATGATGACTATCGTGCGCGGTGAGGTACCGGCTTATGCGGTAGAGGATGTGTATTTAGATGCGCGCGCGGCGATTGTGGGCCGCCGGTTTCGCAGGGATCCCAACGGCATCCGTGAAGTGTCGCAGTGGGTGAAGCAGGTGACGCGGAGCAAGTGTCTCGAGTTCGGGCGGCAGCTTGCTAAAGAACAGGAAGTGCATGCTATCGCCATAGATATCCGGTGGGACGCAGAGGAGCGAGAGTCACGCCGGCACCTGTCGGGCGATATGCCTGATGAGGAAGAGGCGATGAGAGTTATTAAGAGGCTGGGTTCGAAGTATGTAGAAGTGACGGTATTGCGTGCGGCGGGTTACACGTTGTCGGAGATAGGCAAACGGCTGAGAATACCAAAGGACACGGTGAAGTCACGTTGGTGGAAGATTCGGCAGCGTGTTCATGAACATTTCGGGGTGCCGTTTCCGCCGAAAAACGAGAAGCCCTAACGCGCAATTCAGGCAACTTCAGGTTTATCCCTTTTTTGGACTCAAAAAAGGGAATGTATGTTCACTTTCGTTGATTTGTTGAAGTTAAGGTGGAAGATGTGATAAGATGAGTCACGTCTCCTAGGAATTGAGAGGTGTGCCGAGGATGTCACTAGCAATCCTTATTTTGTGACACTCTTGGGGTTAGCACCTTACAGGGACGGATTGCCAAGAACGCAAAACACGCAGACAGAAACCCACCTTTGCCTTCTAGATAGCAATCCCCCGAAATATAAAGGAGAAAACTTGATGAAATTTTCTGTCTGTCAGATATTCGCAATCGTCCTAATCTTTGGCTTATTGTTCACTTCAGCAATAGCTCCAACGCTTCCTCTTGCTACAGCTCATACGGAGTATGAAACTATAACCACGCAAAAGGAAGTAATGCGGGAGGTTACGACAGTCGAGGTTCGAGGCGTATATGAAATACATGATCAATGGGATAGTTCCACCAGACAGTATATTAAAGTGAAGGTACGCACCGGCACGATAACTACGACCTCTAAGGATCTGGTGGGTACCGGCACCTACACGACTGAAACAGTTACTAGGCAGAAAGAGCATACTCACTGGTACACAAACCCCGCAGTGCTTACTACTGCAATTGGTACTGTGGGCGCCATCGCTACAGTAATTATTAGCAGCAATGGTAATTAAATTCTAACGATGGGCACATTGATTCGGTGCCTCAACGTATGTGCAAGTCAATACAAGGAAGGATTTGAAAATGAAAAGGAAGGATTTGAAAATGAAAAGGTTTCTACTCTGGACACTCATCGTGCTGATTTCTGCAAGTGTTTTGGGGTGTTCCGCTCCTGTCCAGCAATTATCCGAGATGGAACCTATAGCACAGACACAACCTAATCCTCCCAAGGCTAAAACAACTTGGTACGATACGCAGACAGCAAACCATATAGCTTATGGTGTTACAGTCGTCGCTGCTGGCATATGCCTAGGATACCTAATAGGTTCAATAATAAATTGTGCAAACAACTAACCCTTGTTCAGGTAGGCATAGTTTTTTTACCGATGTCTACCTGACTTCTTCTCTCATCAAATGAGGAATATCCAATTGAAGTCAATAAAAAAGTTTGCCTTAAGTCTTCTAATAGTTATTGTTGTTTTTAGTTTTGCTACAGTTTTATTGTTGACCTTATTTAGGGATTTGAAGGATCCACGGCAAATGAATAAAATGGAAACAGCGGCACAGCATCTGCACCCGCACGCTGACAGCATACCTAACACCCTCACTAGGGCTTTAGAAGCAGAACAGAACACTCCGGAAAACGAAGTGGAATCTCCCACAAATGATAAAGGCGAAACGCAAGTAAAAGGTTTCCTTGAGTCTTTTAAACCTATAATAGACCTTCGAGACACAGACACCGCACTCGCGCAGAAAAAGTTGCACGCCATCGCAGAAGAACTTGGAAATGGAGACCCAGAATGGACAGAATACTTCCATCTTACAGGACACAGCCTATTGGCGCAACCCGCCGGAGAACCCCCAGGGGCATATCTGGCTCTAGAAGACGCAGTGTGTTACTTTGAACTCATAAACAAACTCTTTGGCGAAACAGAGCAAACACAGGAACAACTAAAAGAAACACGCGCACGGCTTCGGTGGAATAAGGAGACGGAAGAGGTAAATATCAAACAGAACTGATAAAAGACCTTATCTCCTGGATGGAAGAAAACGCGTATGCTGAAGGCGAAGCAATCCTCCCCACCTATTTGGAAAAATTGAATCAACGCGCATTACCCAAAATTCCACTGTCTGAAAATTGGCTAACCATTTCTGAGCGCGTTGATATTCACTATAACGCCTTCTTTGAAGCGCTAGAACTTCTCCTTGACGATTCTGCCACATTTCAAATGTTATCTGAAATTTCCTTAGACATGGCACACTCGCACCTTTTGCCTGAGCCGTCAGCAATCCAAGCAGAACCATCGGAATCACAACAACCTCCTACGCATACGTGGGACATGATCCACGAGGCACCGGTTCAGGTTGGAGATCTCTCGCCAGAGTCTCCAGGGCGTTCTCCGCCCCCTCCTGCAAATCTTGCGTCCGATACGGATCCACAAATAGATTTTAAGATACTAGAAGATTTACAAAGGGAACACCCTGGACAAGAAAATTTGGAAACCGCGCTTGAGGGACGGTTCTCACATGAGCGCTTCAACCAGGCCATGTCCATTTTGAATCAATACGGTCCCGAAGAAGGACTCCGCCGACTCAAAAACGATGATCCAGAACTTGCCTTGCAAATTGAAAAACATCTCCAAAATGGGCAGAATAAGCGGCGATGAAGCCATCAACAGTGCAAAAAAAATGGGTTGGATTGTTAGAAAATAAGACACCGGCACTCTTACTTGTCTGCCTATTGTTTAGTTCTTTCTTGCTAAAACTCAACCGTCTTGGACACAGCCGTCTTGAAGGTGTGGATGAATCCTGCCACGCCGTTGTCTCGAAAAATCTACTCAAACACCCGCTGAAGCCGACCCTGATTGATACCCCTTACCTGTATTACTTTGAAGAAGTCTGGGGGCAAAACCATGTCTGGCTCCACAAACCCACTCTCCCGCTGTGGCAGAGTGCCCTCTCCATGTGGCTTTTGGGCATCAACAGCTTCGCGTTCCGACTGCCGAGTGCAATCCTCAGCACGCTTGCTGTTTGGCTGACGTATCTCATCGGCGTTGAACTCTTGACAAAGCGCGCCGCACTTATCGCCGCCACCGCACAAGCGTTCTCATGGTTTATTATGCGCGTAACGCATGGCTACATGTTTAGCGATGTGATGGACATCTCACTATTGTTCTACTGTGAATTCGGTATTTACGGGGTCATTCGTGCGGTCAAGACGGGGAACTGACGTTTTGTTGTTTTAGCAGGAGCCGGACAGGGATTGGCGTTCCTCTCAAAAACCTATCCCGCTTTTCTTGTGACCGGCATCGCCCTCGCTGGATGGTTCGCCCCGTCTCTCGCTTTGGCAAAAAGGGAAGACTGTCACCTCCGCTGGCAACATATTTTAGGACTCTTAGGTGTGACAGTGCTCGTTGCAGGACCCTAGACGTTGTTTACCGCGATTGCGTATCCGATTGAATTCGAAATCTCAAACCGTGTCACCTTCTCGCATTTTACTAAGGATTTGCAAGGCTGGGGCGCGCCCTGGTATCAGGTGTTCATATACACGCGTAACATCTTGAATCTACTTACACTTCCAACTGTCATCGCTCTTTGTTGCACACTCCCGCGTCTGTTCCGAGAACGAAACATCCATCTCTGCCTCCTTTATGCTTGGGGGTTCGGCGTGTTTCCCCCGTTTCTCGTCGCCACAACGAAAATCCCGTGTGCCACACTTATTGGCGCACCTGCCTTACTCTTGCTATTGGGAGACTTCATCGCGCGAACCACACACCGAAAAGAGAACAGCGAGGCACGCTGGCGAGGGAGACTTCGCAAATGCTGGACGGTTTTGATACTCCTCCTATTTCTCTGCGAAACCATCGATGCATGGTGGGCAACCCGTCCAGACAAAAGCCATCTAAGTTTCTTCGAGATTGCCACTTATGTGAAAACAAAATTGCCACAAAACGCGGTCCTCCTCACCGAGGAGAATAACGATGATCCAGAACACAACAATCTTCAAATGATGTTTCTGACTTCGCACACAGCCTATCCGTATTACTCCGAAAATGCATGGCGAAAATTAGCCAAACGGATTCGACACCGCGGCGGTATCCCTTACATTCTCACCTTCCGTGAATTGAACCTACCTGTTATCTTCAAAAGCGGTACAGATGGAGTCACCATTTATTCTACATCACCCACATGAGTTCAAAAACGGATGAACCCCCTGAAGACCACGAAGACAGGAACGAGAAACCCCAATGAAAAAAACTGTCACCCGGTTCATGAAAACACGGAAAAACTCACACAGCGTGAAGTATCCAAGAAAACCGTTAGATGAGATTCTCGAATACCTACGCTTTACAAAGGTTGAGCCTTACATTCCAAAAGGCGTGCGTCTGTTAGATATTGGCACCGGCGATGGACACTTTTTACACTACCTCAACGGGCACATCCACACCGCAGTCGGGATAGACCCGTATCTCTCTGAATCCACGAAAATCGGCAGCTACTACCTCATCTCCGGTGCTTTCCCAGAAGACTTTGATTCAGACATTACCTTTGATGTGATTACCATATTAGCTGCACTTGAGCACATCCCCCATCATCGACTCCCTTGTGTTGTCAGCGCCTGTGCAAAATACCTGAAAACTGGAGGACAGGTCATTCTCACCGTCCCACATCCACGCGTGGACAGCATCCTGAAGCTGCTGACGTATCTCCGGGTCTTTGTCGGATTTTCGACACATCAGCATCATGGATTCAACCCCGAATGTCTCCCAACCCTGTTCAACGGCTGGATACTTGTGAAAAAACAACGCTGGGAACTCGGATGTAATTACCTCTTTATCTTTGAAAAACCGGCGAAGAAAGAGAATGAAATGGAAGGAATCCCCACGCAGGCATGTTAGATTCAGCTCCAAACAACTTATCACACGCACTCAACACGGCGACACCGAAGCGTCCCATCGCCTCGTTAGCAAATACCACCCCCGGCTGTATACTCACATCAACCGCCGTGTCAAAGAACCCGAGCTTGCCAAAGACTTGACACAAGAAACCTGGCTGAAAGCATTTCGCGCCATCCACACCTTCCGCGGGGACGCGGCGTTCTATTCCTGGGTGTATCGCATCGCAGAGAACGTCATAACGAACTTTTTCCGTAAATAGACGCACGCCAGCGAGGCATACCGCCTTACCGAGACACATCCTTCTCCGTGTCAAGACCTGCTGCGAAAAGAACTCCGCCTTCAGATTCAGGTTGCCATCGAACACCTCACCCCGATGCGGAAACAGGTCTTCTGCCTCTATTATAGGGATGAGCTGTCTATCAAAGCAATAGCAGCGCGTTTAAGACGTTCCGAAGGCACTATCAAAACCCATCTGCGCACTGCCCGGCTCCAGCTCCAAGCGTCCCTGACCCCTTATCTGAACAATGTAGACACCGACATCTTAGGTAGGTGAAACCTGCGCCACCTTTGGAATTGCAGCATGACGCAGTCGCCCGGCAACCCGGACAAAAGCCCGGAGACGGAGCTCGCTGTGAAGATTAAGTGCTGCCAACGCTGTGAGTCAGATTGCCGGGCAGACAACTTCAGAAAGGCATTCGGTAGCTTGTGTGGGAGGCAGGTTCACTTCGTTCTTCTGAATTTGTTCCGACGAGAATTGGAAAGATGAGCATGATACCGCCTGTATCTTGATAAGACGTTAGGCTGGCTACAAATGGCAAAATCTCGGTGGCAGAAGATTTGGCAGCGTGTCTGCGAACTTTTTCGTATAGTGCAGCCCATCAACGCATGATGTGTTGTCAATCACTGTGTACATCTCGCCAGAGGGTTCTGATGCTATGATTCAAAACATCGGAAACCTCCGACGAGATTTATGCTAAGGTTATCAAAGCATAGAGCGGTAATAGGCTCCTATAGACAAAAGAACGAGATTTGTGCTTAGGTTTACATTGCAGCCATCGGTGTTGGGCTGCATCATACAAAAGAACGAGATTTGTACAGGATTTAACATAGTAGCCTTTAACGTGCTGCCGTATACGAAAGAACGAGCAGCCTTAACGCAATTCAAGCTGCTTCAGATTTATCCCTTTTTTGGAGAAAAAAGGTGAATGTATGTTCACTTTCGTTGATTTGTTGAAGTTAAGGTGGAAGATGTGATAAGATGAGTCACGTCTCCTAGGAATTGAGAGGTGTGCCGAGGATGTCACTAGCAATCCTTATTTTGTGACACTCTTGGGGTTAGCACATTATAGGGACGGATTGCCCAGAACGCAAAACACGCAGACAGAAATCTACCTTTGCCTTCCAGATAGCAATCCCCCGAAATATAAAGGAGAACATGAAATGAAAATGTCTTTGTGCCAGATGATTGCGATTGTCTGTATCTTCGCAGTGGGATTCATGGCGGTTACACCGTTTTTGCTACAAGATGCCTATGGGGGCGCAGATCAGTATGATTATGATGCTTATAAGGTGTACTCTTGGGCAACTGGTGAGTTTATTGGTTATTACATCGTAAGCGGTGGTTTGACATATACAGATCACTATAACTACTACCATTACCCCGGTAGTGAGGTAACAGCATGGGAGCACCGCCTGGCTTGGCCGAATGGGCATAGCACGAATGTCAATATGAACATTCTCGGTGTACGGTACTGGTAGGATTGATGTCCCATTGAAACAGGTCAGAAGCGCGACACCTCGGTTTGCGTTTCTGACCTAGATCAGAGGAGATTCATTCATGAAAGTTTTGATAGTCACTACATGTTTAATATACGTTATACTTTTCGGGCTTATTCTCTATATGCACTACGATACCAAGGCAATCCTCCAAAACTTGCCGCAGCCACCTATCCCGCAACGCGAAGTAGTTTCAGAAGAAAAAATACCAAGCGAAGTGAGAACTCCTTTCCATCAAGCAGAACAGACCTTAGAGGAGACCTTGCCAGTTACCCACACCCATGGCGATTCTCACGAGCAGACCGATTCTCATGGACACACACATCACCACAACTCACTTGTGGAGCCAACGCCTTCTTTGGAATCTGATGTCGCACAACACACCGAAGAACCCGTTGAAGCCCCCCAAGTGGGGGGCAACTGCCCCCTGGTGTGGTGGCATGGAAAAGTGTAGGGCCAAATGGAACATTAGAGGTAGATAGGGAGGCTTTCCTTGCTGAGTTTGGAAATCATCCGAAAGCTCATACATATTTAGTGTTACATAGAAAAATAAACATGGCTGACTCCTACACATACAGAGATATATACGAGTATATGGCGTTGGAGAAAGAGTTCACGCAGGATCCGAATATATTGCCATCACACTTAGAAATGATGAGACAGAACGCGATAAAAAACCCTGATGGAAAACTTCCATCTTGGCGGTCACTGAAAAATAATCCGAATATTAGGATAATAGAAAAATAATCGAAAAATCAAAGCCGAAAAACTCTCCGGTGCAGTGCCGGCAGAGTTGTCCCTATCACTGACTGGATTGACGATGAAAAGTCTGAAGCCAACGAATAAGAGGATTGTTTTCTTGCAGTTGCGAAAATCAGTGATACTGTGTGCGATTCTGTGTATTGCCTTCTGGATTCGCATCCTGAGTGTAGACACTATTCCAGATAAACATTTTACTGGGATAGATCCTTATCTCTATTATTGGCAAGCACAAATTATTTCTGAACATGGACAACTTCCAGAACGCGACATGCACCGCTGGTTACCGCTCGGTAGAGATTTGGAGCAATCCTTAAATCTTTATTCTTATGCCCTCGCTTACACATATAAAGCCTTGGCTTTGCTTTTTCCGAAACTTTTGCTGTATCATGTAGCCTTTTACGCACCGTCTGTCTGTTTTTGCATCGGGCTCGGCGTGCTTTGTCTGTTTCTCTCCCGGGGTTTCGGATTTCTCTTTTCGGTCATCGTGGGTGTGCTCTTAGCAACGCTCCCAGGTGCTATTCACCGCAGTACCGTTGGATTTAGCGACAGAGATGCTTGGTGTCTAATGCTCGGTATCTTCGCTGTTGGTACCTATCTTGCTTCGCTGAAATCACAACATAAACGCCAACGCCTGATATGGACGCTTACAAGTGGCGTTTTAATGTTCCTCGGGGGCCTGTCTTGGGAAGGCTTCGGTGTTTTTCTGAGCGTCATCATTGTTGTGGAACTCTACCGGTTTCTGACATCCGAAACAGAGGAAGGACTTTATCTTTATCTGTTGTGGGTGCTAACCTTCGTCCCGACACTTTACCTCGTTTCCCCTGCCTATCGGAGCGGATACGGTTTTGCAGAACACCTCTTTGCATTTATGCTCGTGATGCCAATTGTGGTTTTCGCCATCCGCGCACTCCGGCATCTTCTCCTCTCAAAAGCGAAAAAACTCCACGCCCATGCCCGCACCCTCTCGCTGACAGAGTGGGTTGTGACGGAGGCGTTGGAGCGGTTGATGCGAGGACGGACATCGTTTGTTATCGCACATCGGTTGTCTACCGTGCTGAATGCGGATGTGATTCTGGCCGTGGAAGGCGGCAACATTGTGGAACAAGGCACACATCAGGAGTTGCTGAATCAAGGTGGGCTCTATGCCCGGTTGTATCACTTACAATTTGCGGCACCTGCTGGCTACTCAAAAGAGCAATAACCGGTTCAAAGATGGACGATGAACACCGGAATTACCAATTCTTTCAAACAACGTCCCCGCTATCTCCACTTAACCACTGCTGAACTCGTCTCAACTTATCAGTCGCTATTTGCACAACATGCGAATCTGCTGGAAAATCCCCTGACTCTACATCAGCCTTATAGCGGCAGATCGCCTCAAAGGTCAGTTCGTTGTAATCCTGATATCGTGTGGCATGCTTGAATGCAGGTCCCATACCGAGTATATCATTTATAACAAGTACCTGCCCATCACAGAATCGCCCGGCTCCGATACCGATAGTCGGGATGCGAATCCTTTCAGTGATGATACGGCTCACTTCTTCGGTGACTTTTTCAAGGACGATGAGTTTAGCACCAGCCTCAGCCAATGTCAACGCGGTCTCAATGATTCGTTTTGCCCCGGATACGGTTGTGCCGTGCATAGACGCTTTCCTACCGTGAATTTGTGGATTATGCCCGATATGCCCGCAAACCTCAATGCCTGCTTCCGTTAAGGCGTTGACAATGCGCGATTTTTCGCGTCCTCCTTCTAATTTAACACCATCTGCACCGTGCGATAAAAAAAGCCGGGCGTTCTCCACCGCCTGCGCGGGGTGGCTGTGCGAATCATACGGCATGTCAATAAGTAGATAGGCATCGGTTACGCCCCGGCGCACCGCTTTGAGATGATGCAACATATCCGCTATGGTCACCTCTACCTCACTTTTATAGCCGAGGACGTTGGTGCCAACACTATCACCAACAAAGACGATGTCAATCCCTGCTTTATCCTGCAAGCAGGCTGTCGGATAATCGTAGCAGGTTAGCATGGTAATGGGTTCACGTCGCTGTTTTTTTGCGAGCAAGGAACCGAACTCTTTCTTCAAAGGTTTTCTCCACAATCAACTATTGGCGTGAGAAGAAACTATAAAACAATTTTTTTTGTATACAGGAGGCCCAATAAAGGCGGCTGCTCTGTTAAATCCTGTACAAATCTCGCCAGAGGGTTCTGATGTTATGAATCTATACATCAAAATCTATAGATCGGCAGGTAAAAGGTTATCTTATCTGCCAGCGGTGGCTCCCACCCGCCCAACTCCAAGGTATTCCTAGTGGGCGGGCACCATACCTAACCTGCCACATCAATCAGTATTGGGCTCCTGTATACAAGAAAACATTCAGCCCGCTGGGGCTGCTCTGATGTGTTTTTTCCGTGTGTTCCGATTCGGTGTCAAACTCTCAGGAAAATAGAAAATTCTTGAAAAGTCAATCTGAAACGGACATAAACTGTCCAAAGATTAGATTAAATTAGGACAACACTTGTGCGACGGTTTGCCCAATCGTCGCGAGGCTTTCAGCGACTAGAATACCAGCTTCCTTAAGTGCCACGATTTTCTCTGCCGCCGTCCCTTTGCCGCCAGAGATAATAGCACCGGCATGTCCCATCCGCTTTCCGGGTGGTGCAGTCTGTCCGGCGATAAATCCGACAACAGGCTTTGTCATGTTATCCTTGACGAACTGTGCCGCGGTTTCTTCAGTCGAGCCCCCGATTTCCCCAATTAATACTACAGCGTATGTTTCGTCATCTGCCTCAAAAAGTTGAAGTACCTCGACGAAATTTGTCCCGATAACCGGATCTCCGCCAATACCAACGCAAGTAGACTGCCCAATGCCGAGCTGCTTGAGTTGATAGGCTGCCTCATAAGTCAACGTTCCACTTCGAGAAACAATTCCGACGTTACCAGGACTATATGCAAATGCGGGCATCACCCCAATCTTGCATTCACCGGGGGTAATGATACCGGGGCAGTTCGGCCCGATGAGCCGGGTCGATTTAGTCGCCAGAAATGCCTTCACCTTAACCATATCAAGCACCGGAATGTGCTCTGAGATACAGACGCTAAGCCCAACGCCTGCATCTGCTGCTTCCATCACTGAATCCGCGGCGAAACGCGCTGGAACAAGAATCATAGATGCATCTGCACCTGTTTCCGCTACGGCTTCTCCTACTGTATCATAGACAGGGATACCATCAACCTCAGAGCCACCCCTGCCCGGCACAGCCCCGGCCACAACTTGCGTACCATACGCAGCACACTGCTCAGTATGAAACCGTCCGGAACTACCAGTAATCCCCTGAACGACGACTTTTGTGTTTTTGTTAACAAGTATGCTCATAGATTTAAGTTAGCAAGGGATTCCCAATAAACTGAAAATCCGTCCATCTCACGTGTAGAAAACCCACCTCTGCTGCGCTGCGATTCAGACAATTATTAATACGCCCGAGCGAAAATTGCCTCTTCTTCTGCCCTCTGTGCGCAGACGACACATTCTCCAGTCCCGTCAGGTTGTGAGAGTGGGATGCACCGGACAGTCGCCTGTGTCCCTGCTTTCACCGTATCTTCACATGCTGCGTCTCCACACCACCATGCGCGTGCAAAGCCGTCTTCAACAACTTCCTTGAAAGCCTCGTACGTTGAAGGTGCAAATGTATTCGCCTCACGGAATTCTGTCGTCCGTTTGAGCATGTCAGCGTGTATCGTGTCCAACATCTGATTCACTGTTTCCGGCAGGGTGTCAATTGGGACAAACGACTTGCCTTCACGCCCTGGAATATCTCGACGCGCAAGGACAACCTGATTCTTCTCAAGGTCTCGGGGGCCAATTTCTATGCGTAACGGCACGCCTTTGAGTTCCCATTCGTTAAATCGCCACCCCGGCGAGTAGTCATGCCTGTCATCAACATGATAGCGAACCGCGTTTAACTGCGTACAGATCGAGGAAACCGCTGTCATAACAGATTGCGTGTGCTCTGGCCGGTTTTTGGGGGTGATCGGAATGATGACGAGTTGTGTCGGGGCGAGGCGCGGTGGCAGTACTAACCCTTGGTCATCCCCGTGTGCCATGATAATCGCGCCAATCATGCGCGTGCTAACCCCCCAACTCGTTGTCCAACAGTATTGTTGCCGTTGATTCGCATCCAGATATTTAATCTCAAACGCCTTGGCGAAGTTCTGGGCGAGGTGGTGAGACGTTCCGGCTTGGAGTGCCCGCTTATCGCCCATCATCGCCTCAATCGTGTAAGACGTTTCGGCACCGGGAAATTTTTCGCTTTCACTCTTACGTCCGGGAATGACAGGAATCGCTGCTTCATTGACAGCAAAGTCTGTGTAGAGTTGCAGGATCCGCAACGTCTCCTCTTCGGCTTCTGCGCGTGTAGCGTGTGCGGTATGCCCCTCCTGCCAGAAGAATTCCATCGTCCGCAGGAAAAGCCGTGTCCGTAACTCCCATCGTACGACGTTTGCCCATTGGTTAATGAGAACTGGCAAGTCACGATAAGACTTAATCCATTGGCTGTACATATAACCGATGATGGTTTCTGAGGTGGGCCGAACAACAAGCGGTTCCTCTAATTTTTTACCGCCGCCGTGGGTAACAACAGCCAACTCGGGTTTGAAGCCTTCGACGTGTTCTGCTTCCTTTTCAATAAAACTCATCGGAATAAACAGGGGGAACGCAGCGTTTTGGTGCCCGGTCGCTTTGAAACGGGTATCCAGTGCCTCCTTGACGTTCTCCCAGAGTGCATATCCGTACGGACGAACCACCATGCACCCCCGGACAGGTGCATAGTCTGCCATCTCCGCTTGGCGGATGACCTGCGTATACCATTTTGCGTAGTCTTCACTACGAGGAACAATTTTATCAAACATGATTAAGTATTCTGTATTTCTGTTTAGTCCAGCCATCCTATAGGATGAGGACTTGCGCGATTCAAGAGCGTCCAGTTTTGCACGCGTATATCCGTTATTTATCCGTTAATGTTATTTATCTGTTAAGGCAGTAATGCCGGGCAGCGATTTACCCTCCAAAAACTCCAAAGCAGCGCCGCCACCGGTTGAAATATGACTCATCCGGTCTGCAACCCCTGCGTTGTGGACCGCGGCAACACAGTCTCCCCCGCCAATGATGCGAACTGCATCAGAAACCGCCGCAATCTCTCGCGCCACTGCCATCGTGCCTTTTGCGAATTTCTCAAACTCATACACACCTAAGGGCCCGTTCCAAATCACTGTTTTAGCTTGCGCAATCCGCTTAGCAAACGCAGCAACAGTCTTGGGCCCGATATCCAATCCCATCCATCCGTCCGGCATATTCTCCCGTTCAACTATCATAGATTCAGTATCGGGCACAAACTCCCTTCCAAGTACCGTGTCGACCGGTAGGCAGATGTTAGTTTGTTGAAGGAGGGACTTAGCAAGCGCAATGTTTGACAAATCAACGAGTGAGTTCCCGATGTTGTATCCCATTGCAGCGAAAAACGTATAAACCATCGCCCCCCCGATCAGTAGTTCGTCTACGTTTAGAAGCAGCTTCTCAATAAGAGCAATCTTGTCAGCAATCTTTGCTCCTCCCAGGATAGCGACATACGGACGTTCAGGGTTTTCAAGGCAGGTACTGAGATAATAGATTTCGCGTGCCATTAAGAGACCTGCAGCACAAGGGTTCAGATAGTGGGTTACCCCTTCTGTTGAAGCGTGCGCGCGATGCGCAGCCCCGAACGCATCGTTGATGTAAACATCTGCAAGCAGGGAGAGTTCCTGTGCAAAGTCTGCGTCGTTTTCTGTTTCCGCAGCATAAAAACGGACATTCTCAAGCAGCAGCACCTCACCGTTTTTCAACGCTGCTACACGCTTTTGAACCTTTTTACCAATACACTCACTCACATGCTGAACGCGCTGCCCAAGCCGCTGGCTCAAAACAACTGCAAGCGGTTCAGTAGAAAACTCGGGGGTTCGCCTTTCCGGGCGGCCTAAGTGGGTGACTAGGACAATTTTTGCATTCTGACGGATGAGTTCAAAGAGTGTTGGCAAAGCGGCAGTGATGCGGGTTTCATCTATAATCTTTCCATCCACCATCGGCACATTGAAGTCAACACGCACTAGAACCCGCTTACCAGTGACATCAATATCACTTAATTCAAGTTTCATGCAGTTCCTCTTACCCACCGCTGGCGCGCGCAGCAGATACAACGAGCGATGCGGCTTCTGAAAGCCCATCTGCGGACTTAACGTTCAAATCCGAATCGGCGATAATCTGTTTGCCCAACTCCACGTTTGTCCCCTCTAATCGAACAACAAGCGGCACCTTAATCGCAACCTGCTTGCCAGCCTCAACGATACCGTTCGCAATCGTATCACATTTCATGATGCCCCCAAAAATGTTAACCAAAACGGCCTTAACCTGCTCATCGCCGAGAATCAAGCGAAAAGCGTGTGCCACAGCTTCCGTAGAGGCCCCTCCACCGACATCCAAGAAGTTTGCAGGCGCGCCTCCGTGCTGTTTGATAATGTCCATTGTCGCCATAGCGAGCCCTGCACCGTTCACCATACACCCAATATCACCATCAAGATGAATGTAACTCAATCCGGATTCGCTTGCCTCTAATTCGCGAACATCTTCCTCTGACGGGTCGCGCATTGCAGCCAACTCTGGATGCCGCCAAAGCGCATTGTCGTCAAGGTTCACCTTAGAATCGATCATTGCAATGTCCAACCCAGTCGATGTTTTTACAATCGCCAACGGATTAATCTCTATCAAGGAACAATCACACGAGGTAAACGCACTGTACAAAGATAAGATTAGCTCTGCCGCCTTCAGAATTACTTCGCGATACGCTTCACCGGTGATAAGCTCATACGCAAACTTCCGGGCTTGAAATGGAGTCAACCCGAACGCTGGGTCAATTTGCATCCTAATAATCTTTTCAGGCGTTTCTGCCGCAACTGCTTCAATGTCAACACCGCCTTCCGCACTACCGATGAGCGCAAGCCGCGATGTTTCTCTATCAACCAAGATGGCTAGGTAGAACTCTTTCTCCAATTCTACAGCTTCAGTGACAAGCACCTTCCGGACAAGTTTTCCTTCAGGTCCAGTCTGCGGTGTGACCAGTTGCATTCCGAGGATAGCTTCCGCGCGTTCCATCACTTCCGCAGGACTTTTGGCGAGTTTGATGCCCCCACCTTTTCCACGTCCGCCTGCGTGGATTTGTGCTTTCACAACGTACGCAGAACAGTTGAGCTCACATGCTATCGCCTGAGCTTCAGCCGGAGTCGAAGCAACTCCGCCGGGGGGCGTGCTGACACCGTAAGATTGCAAAATTTCTTTAGCTTGATATTCGTGGATATTCATTATCTTTTCGGGTAATTGGATTATGAACCATGAAGGTTCAGCTGCGATATTCTTATAAAGTGTGGCCTTTTTTTAGAAATTATACTATATACCAACGCTGATTGCAAATTTTTCTCAAAATGCCAATAGAGCTTCTTTTTCTTTCGCGAGTGTTCCTATAGTCGAGCAAACTCCGGATTGCGATACGCCCTTCTTTCGCATCAAGGTCGGTATTCGAGCGATTCATCGTCCATCCAGCGTGGGATGAATCTCCAGCCTGCGATCGCCTTTTCAGGGCTGTGCGATCGAGTTTCGTATAGAGATACGTCATTGTCTCAATTAGAAGTTTCAGAATTTAGATATGGACAGGATAAGAGCGGTTTATGTCGTCATGTATTCTATAAACATTGCGTGTTGCCTCGAAAAGCAAGATAGTAGCGAGCTCTAGCTCGTGATACGCCGCTTGGCTCCCCGAGAAGCCCATACGCGCTTCCCTGGATTCTGATTCTGCGCGTTCACCATTGCTTCGGGACTAGATGTTTTACATAAAACCCGATAGCACAAGTATTTCATCGATCGAGGCGCTATCACATAAATACGCAATAATTGTCCAAAACTGAATGCAGATTAGCAAATAATTGTCCAAATTTTCAGTAAAAAGAGATTGACAATCTATGCCATAACTTGGTATAATCTTATTGCAATGCAAGCATATTTGAAGGCAGACCCGAAAAAAACTCGCGCAGCGTTAAAACGCTAAGTTAGTTTACAATACAAAGAGATAAAAAATGAAACTCTCTTGTCTTCCTGTTTCACTGTACAACGACATTTTCACAGGGAAACGCACCGTGCTCGATTGGATCCAGTTGGGTTCAGAACTCGGGCTGGATGGTGTAGATTTTAGCATCAAATTCTTTTCACACGGCGATGCGAAAACACTAAATCAAACGTGCGATGCCCTCCAAAGATATGGAATAACTCCGTGCATGCTCGCTTGTTATTCCGATTTCACGCACCCCGATTCGACACAACGCGAGGCAGAACTTAGACAACTCAAGTCAGACATCGCATTGGCGAAAGAATTAGACGCGAAATTCGTGCGAATTACTGCTGGGCAAAAACATCCGGGTATCCGTCGCACCGAAGCCATCCAATGGGTAATCGAAGGATTTCGGCTCGCGCTTGACGAAGCCGACCGTCACAGCATCACTCTCGCTTATGAAAACCACACCAAAGGTGCACCGTGGCAATATTGGGATTTCTCACAACGGACAGAGATTTTCCTCCAGATCGTGGATGCCCTCTCGGACACGCCGCTTGGCATCTGCTTTGACACAGCCAACCCACTCGTCCTAGATGAAGATGTCCTCGCACTCCTTGACAAAGTCATCGAACGGATTGTGGTGCTTCACATTTTCGATCTGCGCAAAGTTGGTGTCTTTGAACCTGTGCGTGTAGGTACTGGAGCATCACCGATTCCACAAATCCTCGCCCGAATGATAGCATCAAACTATGATGGCTGGCTTAGTATTGAAGAAGCCAGCAATTTAGGACATGAGGGTTTTACCGAATCTATCGCGTTCGTTAAAGCAGCATGGCAAAACGCATTATCCGCGTGACGGTTCACTCATCCGCTTCTGCGCCTGCTGTGACAGCGCCGCAAGATGCCCATCGTTTGCCCTCACCTGTTCAAGGTGTATCTGCCGTTCTGGAGTCGCCGTGCGTACCATCTTCTCTCCATATTTCCGGTCAATCCAGAACCGTGCAGAACCAGCAATGTAGGCTTGCAGCGCATCTAGCTTCTCATCAGGATACCGCTCACAGAGATTTATCGTGAACATACGCCGCCGGGTGCCACCGCCGAAAGCAGCGTGCTTGGTGTTATGGTTAAACAAGACTAGATCGCCGGGGGTTGTCTCAAACACCATGGCAGGTAAATCTTTCCCAGCTATTTCCCATATCTCTTGGCTCTTCGCGATCTGCCGTGAGAGTGCATCGGCGTAGTTATCGCTGAACAGATGGCTCCCTGGAATGACACGTAGTGCCCCCGTTTCACACGTGAGCGGATCGAGGTAGAAGGCAATCTTAATGTGCATCGGATCTTCGAGTTTATGCCCACCGTCCGAGTGCCATCCGGTATCACCTACGTAGAAATTGCCGTCGCTACCCATGTAGTTGAAATCATCACCGAGCAGCCCCTTGGCAATCGCCAGAATACGCGGATCGTCAAGCAGAGAACACAATTCCTCACTCTGATCTATGAACGGCACAATGCACGAACGCGCTGTCCCTTCGTGCGGTTTACCGTTATGCCCACCGCCACGCTCGGACCAGACAGCTTCAAACGCCTCCTGAATCTTTCCAATCCGGTCTGCCATTAACTGTGGAAAACTGAGATACCCGAACGTCTTGAAAAAACTAATCTCTGAATCAGTAAGGGTGAAGTTATGTTGATTCATCTCCACGTCCCTCCTTTAAAATTGATACCTGTATTGTATCATATCTATCATTAATTTCCTAATTCTACGTCCTAAACAGACATACGCAGCAAAATATTTTTGACAAAAGGCTGAAATTACATTATAATACGATTTGTGCTAGTTCGTTTTTTTCTGTTATCTACTATTTGAGAGATTGACGGTTTGATTGACTCTGAATTAGAGTATCCGTTAGCAGCAGCGGTGCCACAGAAAAATAAACCACGTACCTTTCAGAACGTTGCCGGTGTTTGCCAGAACATCAGGAAAACGCTTTATGAGACTGAATTTCCAAAAGCAGCGGCGCGCTGGCTTCCATCCGCCGCTGCCTTGATAGCGGATTCTCACGATTGCTTGGTGCCTTGAACTCACTAGAAAGATGAGTGAACTCGCAGGCGATAAGTTTATCTAAGCAGTCCTCAGCACCCTAGAGAAAAAAAGGAATACAAGGATGCGAGAAAAAATAAAGCACATTGTCAATGACAGTGGAGAACTATCGTTTTCCCCATTTGAGCTCCTTTCGGATTTCACGCCACAAGGCGATCAGCCGCAAGCGATAGCTAAGCTCACAGACGGGCTCCAGCAGGACGAAAGGGCGCAAACGCTTCTCGGTGTGACAGGTTCTGGGAAAACCTATACGATGGCGAATTTGATTCAGAACGTTCAACGTCCAACGCTTATCATTTCCCCGAATAAGACACTCGCTGCACAACTTTACAATGAATTCCGCACATTTTTCCCAAATAATGCTGTGCACTACTTCGTCAGTGATTACGAGTACTACCAACCGGAGGCGTACATTCCATCAACAGACACATATATTGAGAAGGATGTTCGGATTAACGAGGAGATTACGCGGATGCGGCTCGCCTCAACGGCATCCTTAATGTCGCGTCGTGATGTGATTATTGTCGCCAGTGTCTCTTGTCTATACGGGCTCGGCTCTCCAGATGAATTTGATGGACAGAAAATTGACGTTGAAATAGGGCAGATTATCCGCCGAGACCGTTTCCTGCGGGAGTTGGTGGATATCCAGTATGCACGCAACGATGTTGAATTCTGGCAAGGCACGTTCCGTGCACGCGGTGATGTAATAGAGGTGTTTCCTGCCTACGCGGAAAGCGCGTATCGCATTGAATTATTCGGTGACGAAGTGGATAGAATCTCCCAAATTGACACGACAACCGGCGAGGTCGTTGCAAAATTGGATTCCGTAGAGATTTATCCTGCGAAACATTTCATGACCGATGCGGAAATCTTTGACGAGGCGTTGATTAACATTGAGCTTGAACTTCAAGAACGGATTGAAGAATTTAAGAGCGAGAACAAACTCTTGGAAGCACAACGGATTGAACAACGCACCCGTTTTGACTTGGAAATGCTAAGGGAGGTCGGGTATTGCTCAGGTATTGAAAACTACTCGCGCCACCTTTCTGGATTACAACCCGGCGAGCCCCCCTACTGTCTCATCAACTACTTTCCGGAGGATTTTCTGCTGTTTATTGATGAGTCGCATGTAACTATTCCGCAATTGCGGGGCATGTATCGCGGCGACCGGTCGCGAAAGGAGACACTCGTCAATTATGGGTTTCGTCTACCTTCAGCGTTAGATAACCGTCCGCTCCGGTTTGAAGAAGTCGAAGCATGTTTTAACCACGTTATCTTCGTTTCGGCGACACCAGGCACGTATGAAATAGAAAACAGCAGTCGAATCGTTGAGCAGCTGATCCGTCCTACTGGATTAATAGACCCAGAAATTATTATCCATCCTGTGAAAGGTCAGATCGACCATCTCATTGGAAAAATTAGAGAACGTGTGAAGCAGAAACAGCGGGTCCTGGTAACAACCTTGACGAAAAGAATGGCAGAAGATTTAACGGAATACTTTACTGAGGCAGGTGTCCGCGCTAATTATATGCATTCTGAAATTGATGTATTCGATCGTGCTAGAATTCTCCGTGAACTTCGCGAAGGCGTATTTGATGTGCTTGTAGGTATCAACCTGCTTCGCGAAGGACTTGACCTGCCGGAAGTCTCACTCGTTGCAATTTTAGATGCTGACAGACCTGGATTTCTCAGGTCGGTGAAATCATTGGTGCAAACTGCCGGACGCGCTGCACGGAACGTTGATGGCGAAGTGCTTCTATACGGTGATAGCATGACTGACGCAATGAAAGAGGCAATAAAGGAAACCAGCCGACGGCGGGACGCACAGATGAAATATAACACCGAGCACAATATCACACCAGCGACGATTGAAAAAGCAATTCAAGAATTAATCTCTGAATCAACGGTTGAATACGAAGCGAAGAAAAAACCGAGTCAACCTGTTACTGTTGCTGAGGACGCGGAACGTGAAGACATTGAATCCATGATTGCAGAATTAACTCGACAGATGCAAAAAGCCGCAATGAATCTAGAATTTGAGGAAGCTGCTGCACTTCGCGACCAGATTGTAGAACTTCAGAATGAGATAACCGAGGCATCATGAAAGTAACCTATGTTTGCATAGATGCAGTGGGACTAACCACAAAAGGCAGAAAAAAATGAAACGTTTCTTGCAACTCAGCCGTCCAATAATCTCTACTGTCGATATGAGTCGTGTTGTGATTCTAACGTCAGCGTTAATGTTAGGCTTACAGTCTTGTGCGCTAAGAACTGACATTCCTATGCAAGAAATGTCAGTTCTTGAAGTGACATTAGCAGTTCAGGATATCATAAACGGCAATAGTATTGGACAAGTCATGGAGGCTTTGGCAGGAGCAGACGACGGCGGCATTGAGTGCAACGGGATGCTTTCATCGGGTGCTTTCCGCAGTATTGGCTATTTTTTCGCAGAAGAAGACAGAGTGACTTGGAATGTTATGCCAGCGCCAGATTTCAAGGTGAATCCGACCGAAACCTCCTACTTTGTTGTTAGAATTCGGGCCGCATCTAAAATCCTTTACGAACATTTAGAGAGCAAGGTTAAGCTGGGTGAACGTGATGCCTCAGGTCATCAGACATTCGGCGATTCGCTCGCTAGTACCTTTGTGCTTAATCTCATGAGCGCTGTTGAAAACGAAGGTTTTGAAGCGACTGTTGTGGGAATTGGGCTCGCTTACATACAAGAAAAAAAATCTACTTTTTGGCGTTCACAAGAGCGAATTAAATCTGAAAAGTCTTGGTTTGTTGCCATCCCTGATGACTCTGAAAACTCGCAAGATTATTGGCTGAGTGACACTAAAGAATGAAAATAGAAGATTTCTGACTGCGAATTAAATTTCTTGCATTTAGTAACAGTCTTCTGGTACAATTGGAACATCATGAATTTTGTTTAAAAGGGAGGAATTCGCAATGTTTGTTTGTGTAGCATGCGGTTATCTGTGGAAGGAAGCGGATAGTCCACCAGATGAGTGTCCGGCTTGCACTGCACCGAAGGAAAAATATATTCCGTACGATGATAAGGCTGAACGATGGGTTAAACGCGCAGTGGCGCAACATGTGATGTATCCGGACGAGGAAGGCGCGGACCTTCGCGCGGAGAATTCTGCACTTTCATCGCACGTCCGATTCGCCTTAGTCGGTTTACTTGAAGATCTCAAGAAAGCGTGATAAGTAGGTGGCTTTTGTGCTGCCTATTTTTTGCAAGGTTCCAGTAACCTTGCTTCGTCGAATCGGTGACTTCCAACTTTTGTACAAACACGGGCGGACAAGGGGATTTAATATACCTCAACCCGCCCCTTACACAAAGAAAGGAGGCGGTATTTATGTTGCCCTTTGAGTGATGTAGTACCAGACTTGCACATCATAAGGCTACAAAATGCCGCGAATATACAATGAAAAAGATAACAAAATGGCTGGTGCTCCTATTATTAGTGGCTTGGCACGGCGGGGTTTCAGCACAAAATTTGGCGGATCGGGTAGTAGAGCATACCTACCCGAACGGTTTGAAATTGCTAATGATAGAACGACATACATCGCCAACAGTCGCACCGTATCTCCTGTTTAAGGCAGGTTCTGTGGATGAAACCGACGACGCACGTGGTATTGCACACATGCTGGAGCACATGTTGTTCAAAGGCACGAAAACAATCGGAACGAAAGACTACGAAAAAGAAAAGGTGATTCTTGCTGAGATTGACCGGATAGGGGACGCGCTGGACCTTGAACGTTCAAAAGGGGACAGAGCTGATGCTGCTAAAATAGAGAAATTAGAATCAGCACTCAAAGCACAGCAGGAAGCCGCCAAAGAGTGGATTGTTACTGGTGAATATACCGAAATTTATACCCAACACGGTAGCACGGGGTTCAACGCTGGCACCTCAGTTGACTATACGATTTACACGGTCGAGCTGCCGTCTAATAGGTTAGAATTGTGGGCGATGTTGGAATCTGATCGGATTAAAAATGCTGTTTTACGCGAATTTTATGTGGAGCGCGAGGCTGTTAAAGAAGAACGGCGGATGCGAGTTGACACGCGTCCTGGCGGGAAACTGTATGAACAGTTTATAGCTGCTGCCTTTACCGCACATCCCTATGGTATGCCGATTATTGGATGGCCGTCAGACATCGCGATGCTCAATCGACGGAAAGCGGAGGAGTTTTTCCGCATCCACTACGCACCCAATAATTCTGTGATGGTGATCGTCGGCGATATTAACATAGACAAAACCATCAAATTGATTGAGAAGTACTTTGGTGATATCCCCTCACAACCGCTCCCGGATGAAGTGACGGTAGATGAGCCACGACAAGAAGGCGAACGGCGAATTGAGGTAGAATTTGACGCGGAATCGCAACTGATGATTGGGTATCATAAACCTACTATACCACATTTTGACGACTATGTGTTAGATATGATCAGTGCGATCCTTTCTGATGGGCGTACTTCCCGTTTTTACAAAAATATCGTTGAAGAGGGCATCGCTGTTTCGGCTAATGCCATCAACGGATACCCTGGGGCTCGTTACAATAATCTATTTGTGTTAAATGCGACACCGCGTTCTCCGCACACAACAGTTGATGTTGAAGAAGTTATTTATGCACAGATGGAGAGACTTAAGACGGAACCTGTTGAAGCGAAGGAATTTAAACGCATCCTGAAACAGGTGGATGCCGGGTTCATACGTGGGCTCAGTTCAAACGCCGGGATGGCACAGCAGTTAGCCTTTTATGAAGGTATCGCTGGTGACTGGCGGTACATCCTCAATTGGCGCGAAATGATGTACAAAATCACACCGGAAGATGTGATGAAAGTGGCAAAAACTTATTTTACAAAGAGCAATCGCACCGTCGGGACACTCGTTAAGAAACAGGCGGAGCGTACTCCTGAAACTGAGGAGGTTCATGAATGAAGAAACCAACGTATCCGTTACTTTTCCATAAAGTTTACATCTTCAAGAAACTTGTTATCGCGACACTCATTGCTGCCCTTGCCATGTCAGGAGTCCCTGCTACCGCTGCAAAACCACACGAGGTGCTTACGTTTGAACCGATTCAGTTTAAACCACCGGTTCCAGAAGAACGTGAACTTTCAAATGGGATGACCCTTTACCTGATCGAAGATCACGAATTACCGCTTTTCAATATCAACGGTCTTATCAAAACTGGCAGCATTTATGATGCCGCGGATAAGGTAGGCTTAGCATCCATTTTCGCAAACGTAATGAGAACCGGCGGCACGATTTCGCGAGAACCTGACGCACTCAATGAAGAATTGGAATCGATGGCAGCCTCTGTTGAAATTAGTATGTCACGAGAATATGGCGGAATGAATCTCTCAACACTTGCAGAGGATATTGAAAAAGGGTTAGAAATCTTTGCTGATGTACTCAGGAATCCTGCATTTCGCGAGGATAAACTGGAACTTCAGAAACAGAAAACGATTGAAGGTATCCGTAGAAGGAACGACAACCCTATCCAATTGGCATGGCGTAATTTCTCTGCGTTGCTCTACGGCACAGACCATCCGTTTGGATGGTATTCTGAGATCGAAGGCATAGAAAGCATCACCGTCGAAGATCTGAAGGCATTCCACGCTAAATATTATCATCCGAATAACATCATGCTCGCGATTACCGGAGATTTTGACACAGATACATTGATTGCGCAACTCGAAAGGGTGTTCGATGGCTGGAAGCACGCAGAGATTGATTTTCCGAACGTGCCAACAGTGGAAGCGACACCGAACCCATCTGTAAACTACATTTTCAAAGACCTGAATCAGACGACTATGTTAATCGGTCATTTCGGCATCAAACGTACGCCTGATTTTCCGGACTACTTCCCGCTGCGAGTGATGAATGAGATTCTCGGTGAAGGTGGGTTTACTTCGCGGTTGATGATTGAAGTTCGAGAGAAACACGGCCTTGCCTATATGGTGGGGAGTTTGATGCAAACGAGTTACTATACGAATCCAGGGGAATGGTTCGCGTACTCACAGACGCGTGCGGATAAAACCGCCGAAGCCATCTCCCTTATTATTAATATTGTTAGCGATTTACGAGAAACCCCGGTGCCTGAAGATGAACTTCAACGCACCAAAGACTCGCTCATCAATTCGTTCGTCTTTCAGTTCGAGAGCAGCAGTCAGATAGCTTTTCAGCAGATGATGCTGGCATTTCGTGGTTACGCACCAGATTTTCTTGAGACATTCACTGATAATATAGCGAAAGTCACAGCTGAAGACGTGCGAAATGTGGCGCGGAAATATCTCCATCCAGATGCATTAACCGTCGTCACTGTCGGTAATAAGGAACATTTCGATCGCCCCTTAAGCGAATTCGGTGAGGTTAACGAAATTGAGCTCGCACAACCTGAGGCACCGCCGCCGGAACCGATGCCAGAGGCGAGCGATGCCGATGTAGCGAAAGCCAAAGAGATTCTTGCCGCGGCAGTTAAGGCACACGGCGGCATTGAAAAATTGCAGGCTGTGAAGAACATCGTTACGAAGGCACGCACCACAGCCAATTCACCGATGGGATCAATGAACGTAGAAGGGACATCTTACTACGTCTCTCCTGATAAATTTCGGCAAGACCTTATCATGCCCCAGGGAGACATGAGCATGATCTTTGATGGGAGCTCTGCCTTTGTGATAATACCGGCAGGGCCACAGCCGCTACCGCCTGAAACCGTAACCTCCTTCAAAGACGCTATTTTCAGGGAAACGATTTGGCTCCTCACTAATCTCACCCGAAACGATATTCCGGTTCAATACGGGGGTACAGAAGAAGTAGCCGGCAAACCCGCTGCGATTCTTCTCGTCACACAGCCCTCCGGTGAGGTGCTCAAACTCTTTGTTAGTGAAGAGACGCACTACATAGTGAAAATGGCCTACCGTGAGACGGAGCAAGGCGTTACGTCAAATCGGGAAGAGATTAAAGACGATTTTCAAGATGTAGACGGCATCAAAATTGCCCATCATGTCATCCAAAATGTAGAGGGCGAACTTTTCACCGAGACTCGGATAACAAGTGTTACACTGAATGCTGAACTTGACGAGTCTCTGTTTCAGGAGTAACCCGTGAAAGTGCTAAATTTACGCGTGCGCTACTTTCAAGACAGCACCCCGGCAGATGTACCTTGCCGGGAAACCGCCTTTATCCGCCGTGAAATTGACATGCAGTTGGCTGTTGAACAAACTGCTTTGGTTTTGGTTGACTTGTGGAACGTGCATTTCATTGAAAGTTGGATAGAACGGGCGAAACGGGTAACGGTTGACTGTGTCGTACCGGTGATCGATGCCGCACGGAGAAGGGGCGTGACAATCGTTCACGCCCCTTCTCCGCCGGTAGCGGAGAAGTATATACAACTCCAAAGGCATGAACCGCCTCAACGGTCCGTACCGCCGGCGTGGCCGCCAGCGGATTTCCGAACCCGCGAAGGGGACTACGCCGTTTACCGCGGACCGCGCAGTCAACTACCTGGAATCGGCGTACATTGGGATAAACTCGCATCCCAACTGGATATGTCTCCAACAATTGATGTTCAAGATGACGATTTTGTGATTGCCACGGGGACGCAATTACACCAGTTGTTAATGGACCGTCGCATCTTTCATCTCCTCTATGCCGGCTTTGCGACGAATTGGTGTGTCTTAGGCAGAGATTACGGCATTCGTTCGATGGCTCGGTACGGATATAATATTGTTCTTCTCCGAGATGCAACCACTGGTGTGGAATTCCCTGACACGTATGATGAATTGTTCACAACAGAGATTGCCATCAGGGAGGTAGAACAGCAGTACGGATTCAGCGTATCAAACACCGATTTTTTCAAGGCGGTAGGTTTGTAAATACTCATCTAAAGATAAGGACACATTGAATGCATCAGTCCTCCGTTGAGGCTCAAATTGATAAAGTTGACACCTTTTTCTCTTGAACGTTACTTGTGATATCGATTAATCTTGTTCATGCGGGGCGAGAATTAGCGTCATCCGCTGTTCTTCAGATAAATACCGGTTTGCAACGTCAATCACATCAGCGGAAGATACTTTTGAAAGCGCGTTCGCAAGTTTTTGTAAGGTGTCGCCATATTGAAACTCAAGCAAGCCCCACTGAAGCCCAATGTTACCGAGCATCATTGCTTTGGTGGCCGGTTTGTATCGTCTAACCCTAGTTATGTCAGGCGGCGTGCTAATTTGCCGAGATATTCCTTTTGCGAGCATAGTTACTTGGGGATTGGCTTCTTTCAATTTCTTCAATTGATTTAGGTGCTTTGCAATATGATGCTTAACTTTCTCTATATCTGCATCCGGCTTAAGTGAAGCACAGACATATAGATATGTCTGTTCAGGAGTGATAAGGTCTACATTACTGATAATAAACCCTATGCTTTGCTTCAGTTCTGCATCCATCATGAAGTCCTGATTCAAAAGTAAGTTTGCGACATAAAGTGCTGCAGCGACCGCCTCGGCATCCTCAACGTAGAGACTGATGACACGAATGCCGTTGCTAAGCGTGAAGCGCGTCACTTCTGGCGGAGAAGCAGAAACGGTAAAACCGGGACATGAGTAGAGATAAAGTTGCAATAACGACGAAAAAAATCCGTACCGATTTCATAAGTATCTCCTGTGTCGTTACAACTTTTTCAATTCGGCAATAATTTGCTCGGAGGTCAGACGAATGTCTAATTTCTCGTCAAGGAACTTCCAGCGAATTCTCCCTGTTTCATCAATGATATAAGTGGCGGGCCGGGCAATTCTCGGATTGCTCGGGTCTACGACATTATAGGCTGAGATAGCCTCTTTCTCTGCATCAGAGAGTATGAGATAGGTTAAGTTAAGCCGCTGCCGGGTTGTGACGACAAGAGGGGGTGGATCCGCGCTAATCGCAATAATTTCAGCACCTTCTGCTTGAATCGCTTCGTATCCTCTTTGCAACTCACTGAGTTGCGCTTGACAAAATCCTCACGTCCCAAACCGATAGAAAACGAGTACTACCTTTTTATTTAGAGAGTCAGTGAGGCTGTGTAAATTTCCGTCGCCATCAGCGAGTGAGAAGACTGGCGCATTTTCCCCAACGCTTAAGCCTTCACCTGCGGGCAGCTCTTCGATAATCGGGGTTGGCACAAGTATATCCACTTCATTACAAGCAAAGGCGGTTAGAGCAATGATTGCCATGAGAATGTAGGTATTTAATTTAGATTTCATGTTTTACTCCTTTAGGAGGAAGGTCTAAGTCGATATTCAAATATCGCTTTGCGCCTCCATCCAGTTTGTTAGATCGGTACGCATCTGTTCAAGTATAGGAAGTGCATCGGGGTTAAACGCCAAATTATTAAATTCGTACGGGTCGGTTTGAACATCATACAGTTCCTCAGCGGGATGATATTGAATGAGATAAACAAGTCGCGCGATTTCCGGATCGCTTTTGGATTTTTCTATCCAACTTTTCCAGACCTCGGCGTGGCTTTCGGGAATGCCCTCAACTTCGGTGAAATGTGTTGTCCAAGTATTTTGAGGCATTAGATTTAAGATATATTTGAACCGGGTATCGCGTACGCAGCGTTGCGGAAAAACGTTCATATTTCCGTCGCGCGTATGCGTGCCGTAAATTTTATCACGAAAGGCTGTCTGTTGTCCAAGCAGCACGTTTTTGAAACTGCGGCCGTCTAAATGCTCGTCGGGTTCACCGCCTGCAATGTCTATAAGCGTTGGCAAAAAATCAATGTGCGAAATCAGGGCATCCGAAACAGTTCCATTTTCAATTTTCCCGGGCCATCTCGCAATAAAAGGCAAGCGGATGCCTGTGTCATACAACGTCCATTTGCAGTGAGGCCACTCCGAACCGTGGTCAGTCGTGTAGATAAACACGGTATTTCCTGCATACCCATACTCTTCTAACATCGCCGTGATTTCACCGATACGAGCATCCATCGTGGTGATGTCTTGGTAGTAGTTGGAGAGTGCTTTCCGGGCGACAGGCGTATCGGCAATATACGGTGGAAGGGATAAGGTGTCTGGTGCATAAATCTTGTTCGGTTCCCACGTAACGTGCGGATTGCTATCACCGAGAATAAGACAGGCCGGCTGATTTGGATATTCTTGACGATGGGTTGAAAGAAAACGTTGAACAGAGACCGTATCAAGCCCTTCGGCGCGGTATTTTCGAGGACAGTCGGCACGCTCGGGAAGAAATCCACCGATGTATTCAAAATCGAAGAGTCCCTCCGGTTTGACGTGCGTTTTGCCTGCAATTGCCACTCGATATCCGAGTTCGCGAAGGTAGCGCGGCAAAGTTTTAAGGTCTGCATGGCATGCTGTGTGATTGCCCATTGCGCCGTGCCGGGCAGGATAAAGTCCCGTGTAAAGGGTTGAACGAGACGGCGCGCATGTCGGCGTTGGTGTAAAGGCGTGTGTGAACCGCATTCCTGCTTCCGCAAGACTATCCAGATACGGCGTTTGAATGTCCGCGTTTCCGTAGCAACCGAAGTATTCCCAACCGTGGTCATCGGAAAGATAGACAATGATATCAGGTCTGTCTGAGCATGTCATCTATTCTAGGCCCCTGCAAGTGGGTAGGGCTTTGGTTTTTCAAGGCTTTCACTTCCGATTTGGACAGATTCCGGTGGAAATTGCGTACAGACCTGTCCTTTTTTCATTGCCCACCGGAAATTATGCCAGAAACGTTTGCTTGTTTTGACAATTTCGGGATTCGTCCAGACACCGGCAACTGCAATGCGGCTTTGCTCGCTCTGATTCGGTGGACTATAGTGCCACATATTGCTGTGCCAAAAAACAACGTCGCCTGGGTCTAGTTCAATATGATGAACGCGGTGCTTCTGAAGCATTTGCTGGACCTTTTCACGCGGCAATTCTCCGTGGATGCTATCCGAATAAAGCACGTGTTCAACGATTTCGGTTTTGTGGCTTCCTGGTATAAACTGCATGCATCCATTCTCGCACGTTGCTGGCTCGAGCGGCATCCAGAAGTTGAACGGCTCCGTTTCGCCATCACGCCAGAGTCCGTTATCTTGGTGCCATGGTGTCGCGCTACCTGTACGAGCAGGTTTGAGAAAGCAGCTGTTAAACTTGACGATGATATCGTCCCCGAGAAAATAGCGAGCTATATTGAGCAACACCGGACCGGCATGAACGTTATGCCAGATGAGCGGCGATTGTACACAGAAATTGCTTAGTTTACGGTAGCGGGCGATACGTCCCTGAGGAGTATCCTCCATCGGATTCATCGGATCCAAATCAACGAATGTGCCGGGCTCAGGCAACATAATGACGTTGCGGATGACACCGCGGAGTTCCACCGTCAATTCGTATGAAATCAAGCCGCGTAGGATAAAATAGCCTTGGGTCTCGTATTGTGCCTTTTGCTCAAAGGTTGGTTGCCATTGTTGCATAGTATGTTATCTCTTTTGTTGATTAATAACCCCATACCATGGTGCTTCCTACAGTTAGCCCAGTTCGCCACTGCAGCATCCAACACACGTACCGTATTCGGGTTTTTAATCGATCTAAAAACCTATTTCAGCACCACAAACTTAGCCTAATTGATGCTTTTCAACGTACTCATTCAGTCGTTAACAAGGTCTGCTGCACACTTGGGAATGTGGGTTTTGACTGATTCAGTTGTGTATCTGCCAGGGCACCCTCCTCAGGTAGATTCTTTAATACTATAACACTTGCACCTCATTTTGTCAAACCGCGATAAAAATTAATTTCCTGCCCGTTTCCCCCCCGCTTCAGTTAAAGATTTTTGAGTTTTCCCCACGTAGTCGTCAACAAGCCGTTTGGTGAAACAGATAAAACAGCTTCCACGCCTTCTGTCAATTTTTCTATTTCTACCTCTGTTATTGCTCTATCAAAAAAGACAACTTCGTCCAATCTGCCGAGAAATTTCTCACCTCCGAATGTGCCGAATAGGAGTTCACCGGCTCCATCTATATCGCCGGTCTGTTTTGTAGTTGCTTCCAGTATGCCATCAACATAGATTCTCATCTCCTTGCTATCGTAAAGGCCGACAATGTGGTACCACTGTTCAAATTCAAGTGCTGTTGTGCCCCACACGCCACCCGTAAATCCGCCCCCTGACCAGATGCCGAATACATAGCCGCCTGGCACTTTTTCTGTTGGCGACTGCACCTCTAAGAGATAAGCACCATTCCGTCGGATAGCGGTATCTGAAACGCCAGCGTTCATATAAACCCACATAGCGATGGTCATCTGTTCTGTAAAGGCCATGCTATCCGAATGTTTAACTGTAACAAGATGTGGCGGCTCAAATTCCAACGCACCCCCGAATTTGCCTTCTGCCCATTTTGCTCCCTTAATTTCCCCATCGTTTCCATTGCCAGAAGTATCCGCTGCGATATTTCCCTTTCCTTCATCAAAAAGCCAGATACCGACAGCATCTTCCAATAAATTTGCACTCAGTGCCGCATTTCCTATACAGAGACATCCGATGCACAAGTAAAACATCCATTTCATGAGTCCATCCCTCCTTTTGAGAAATGAATTTAGCAAAAATTATGAGTCAAGTCAACAAATTTCTGCGGAGTCTATCAGTTTTCTCATCTTTTCTTTAATATGACTTCAGATTTTAAGATTTTCAGTTTAAGACCAGATATATGTGCAAATTGATTTGAATTTTGTGCAGGATTATGATAAATTGATAGAAAAATCGTTATTTTGAGAATAGAGATGTTGATGCAAGAAATGGTCAAAGACGTTCCGTCGCTCCCAGGTGTCTACTTTTTTCGTGGTGCCTCAGGCAAGATACTTTACATAGGCAAGGCGAAATGCTTGCGCAAACGGGTACGCTCGTATTTACATAAAACCAAGGGCCGGCCGTCCAAAATCAAACGATTGGTGCACTGGACGACAGACGTGCGGTATCAAGTCTGCCGTTCTGAACTAGAGGCCCTGTTCCTTGAGGCACGGTTGATAAAAAAGCATCAACCTTCCTACAACACCGCGCTGAAACATGGGCGGAAATCATGGTATATCCGAATAGATGTTGAAGACGATTTCCCGCTTGTCGAACAAGTTTCCGAAACTGAACCTGATGGTGCGAGATACTTCGGTCCTTTTGCTAGCAGTAGATGGACAGGAGAGGCGATTGACGTTTTCCACCGTATCTTTCCGATTCGCACATGCGCAGGCACGCTTCATCCGCACGATGAGTTTCGGCCCTGTTTTAATTACCACATCAAACGGTGTGACGCGCCATGTGCTGGGCATATAACGCGCGATGCCTATCAGGCAATGATAGCTGATGTGGTCGGATTGTTGGAGGGTAATTACACTCAAGTTTTCACGTCGCTAGTTGCAAAACGGGATAGTGCTGCTGCAGCACTTCATTTTGAGCGGGCCGCCGCACTTCAAAAACAGATTCAACGTATCCAAAAAGTGTTTACCTTTTTAGATGTACACCGAAAAGGAGGCGCAACAGATGAACAAAGAGGTCCTCGGTGGGTCTAATGGAACAACGCGGTGCCGCTAAAGGAGGCGCAACAGATGAACAAAGAGGTCCTCGGTGGGTCTAATGGAACAACGCGGTGCCGCTGTGGAAGGCTACGCTATCCGCGCCATCCGGTATGCCCCAAATGTTATTACGAAGGCTTGCAGGAACCGGTTTCCCAAAAGAAATTGTCGCGTGCAGAATTGTTAAAAATGCAAATCTCAAAACCGATGCCCCTCGGTGATCGGGAAGAGCGGGTCCGATTCTTGGAAAAAAGGTACGGCACACAACTGCGCGGACAAGATATCCGTTATATGAAAAACCGACAATTGTACGCCCTCTCAGAACAAGCAGGATATCGTCGAAAATAAGTTGAGGTAAAAAAAACGTTTGACAAATTAGGTCAGATTTGCTAAAATAATTGATAAACGACTTGTGATAGTTAGTTTTTTCTGTAGGTCGTTTAACAAATAACTCAAGGAGGTCAACCCGATGTATATTGCGAAATTATCGCTGATCTGCCTCATCGCTTTTGCATTCATGGTAGGCTGTGGGATGATGGGCAAAAAGGCAGAAATGCCAGAAGCCGCCACAGGTTCCATGGAAGGTGAAATGATGAAATCCGAGGCCGCGGAAGCCAAGACAGAGTCCTCTGTTATGGAAGAGGAAACGCCAGAAGCCACGGAAGCTATAGCAGAGGCCGCCATTGAAGAGGTGACGTTAAACGTCACAGGCATGACGTGAGGAGCATGTACCAGTAAGGTGCAGGCTGCACTCTCTCAGATTGCCGGTGTTTCTGAAGTGGTGAGTGTTTCTTCTGATACCAACACTGCAGTAGTGAAGGTAGAAAAAGGCAAAGTGGCGAACAACACTCTAACGGAGGCGGTTAAAGACGCGGGCTTCAGTGCCGAAGTTGCCAAATAAACGTTTGTATGGAGGGACGGGCATCGCTCGCCCTCCATTTTTTATAGAGGAGATATTCTGAAATGCGAGTACAACAACGCAGTACGCTATTTATCTGTTTGATCGCACTGCTCTTGGCTATCGGCTGTGCCGATCAGCAAAAGACAACAAGCGAGAAAACGGAAACTATCTCACCGTCCACAGCAGAGGCCGCCATTGAAGAAGTGACACTAAACGTCACAGGTATGACGTGAGGAGCTTGTACCAGTAAGGTGCAGGCTGCACTCTCTCAGGTTAGTGGTGTTACTGAAGTAGTGAGCGTTTCCGATGCGGAAAACAAGGCGGTAGTGAAGATAGAAAAAGGCAAAGTAACGAACGCCGATTTGACGGCGGCAGTTGAAGGTGCCGGAAATTTTAGTGCGAAAGTTTCCGAATAAACGTTTGGTGGAAGGGCGGGCGTGGCTCGCCCTCTATTTTTCCGATTGCCTATTGGGTATATTCTAAAATGCGTCAACTTACTTGTAAAATCTAGTAACTTTTATAAATTATTTTCAGATACATCTACAGAACCTGCTCACAAATTGGTGCATCTCTTTTTTAATATTCTCCTTTTTGTGTAGTCGGAATTAACTCATCTCAATCCAACCTGTTGGTAATCTAATATTTTCCAATTCCTCTCCCTATTTTGACTTGGGGCAGAATGTGCCATTGCTTATTTTTTATATCTCATTAGATTTTGAATCAACGGTGGAATGTGTTGAACGGATGAAAACAGTGTTCCCGCCAAAAAAGTCGCATGCTTTTGAAATGTAAATCGAGATGTTCCAACTCAGAAACTTGTTCATTGTCTTCTTGGCACTGATGCCTATTATTGGATGTTCGTCCGGAAAATCGGGGTTTGACGTAGCGTTGTCGGTTACTGGAATGACTCGCGTAACCTCTATTTGGAATGTCATGAAAGCCTTAAAGAGCGTGGAGGCGTTGGAAATCAACGGTAATTTCTATCAGATAACCGGAGTTAATTTTCCTCTCCGTGATATGCACTATCAGGTAAAAAATAGCAGAGATGCGGATGAACCCCTGCGGATCCTGGTTATAAAAAATAAAATCGGTTGGCGTTTGCAACCTGATGAACCGAAGTACTTTTTCATTGTGGTGACAACTGAAGCTGAAGGTGTTCCCAAAGTCGCCGTCACGCAAGTGCTCATAAAACGTATCACAAACGGGCTTGTGCCAGCCGTTGAACGCCTCGGTTTTCAAGGAAAGGTGGAAAGTGTCAAACCGTTTGATAGGATTTTTTAAACGACTACCCGGTTAGATTTCAATATCTGTTTTCGAAGGAGAATTTTGAAATGCAAACTCGACACCGTCAACGTTGGGGGGTCCTGAATCTAAAGACCTCCCTACCCGAGTTTTGGTAAACCGCACAAAGTCAATTTAGGACAACGTTTCCGAATAAGCAAGGTTGCCTCGCCGGCCCCGCTGCTAGATGTTCATAAGTAGATTTTAGAATGAATGATACATATTGATAATCTCTGCCAGTGCCTGATCTGATAAAAAAAGCGTTTTTTGGAAAAAATGGGTAACCTTCGTGAAAAATAGGCCTTTTCCCGAAAAATTATGCTTTTTTTAATTTGACAAAAACTGGTTTAGAGGGTATAATTATAAATAATCTGATTTCAAAAGGGCAATTTTCAGATTTTAATCGCAAATATGTCTCGCGTTGCATCTCACTTTTCCATAGAGAGTCTTGTAAGAGGTCATGAGAACAATGAATAGATACTGTCATGTTAACATTTTGATTCGTTGTGTATCATCAAGCCGGATGGTAACTCGCTGGGCATCTGCTGCGAACGTTGTTGGAAACCTAGTCCTTCTTGAGAGGCTGCTGTCTGAACCTATGTTCTCAAGCCTCAGTTCACCCCCCCCACCCTCACCTATCATGCGTTAAGGCTATTTCAGACTGTTTTCGGTGCAGTTTCCCGTATGATGCGGAGAAACCCCTCGTCCGCATGTATTCCGTTTCTTCAGAGACTACAAAGAGTCCCTTGGCACGTTTCCTTACCCGGTCGCTTCAAGGGCTATTTTTGTTGTATCGTTGCGCACCTTATCCACGCCGTGAACAAGTGGATGAAGCAGGTGACGCGGAGCCAATGTCAACACTTTTGTCAGAATCTCGTTAAAGAAGAGGAAACACATGCTGTCGCGGCAGCGTTCCAGAGGGACACAGCGCACCGGGAGTTGCGTCGGCATCTATCCGGCGAAGTGCTTGGTGGAGAAGCGGCGATGAAGGCGATTAGGGTGTTGGGTTCCAAATATGTAGACGTAGCAGTATTGCGTGCGTAGGGTACACGTTGGTTGTCGGAGATAGGGAAACGGCTCCGCATTCCGAAAGACACGGCGAAGTCACGCTGGTGGAAGATTCGTGAACGTGTTTACGAACATTTCGGTGTGCGGTTTCCACCCAAAAAGGGGAGTCCCTAACGCGATTCAGGGTGCTTCAGGTTTATCCCTTTTTTGGAAACAAAAGAGGGAATGTATGTTCACTTTCATTTATTTCTTGATTGATTTTATAGCAGTAGATGTGATAAGATGAGTGATGTCTCCTGCGAATTGAGAGAGGCACCGAGGATATCTCCGACATCCATCGACGCAGTCCTGCTATAGAATCGGTATGACAGCATTGGTTTTCTATTCTATCACAAATATAGGTATGGAAGAAAACTCGCGCCGTATATAAAAGGGGAACGTTTTCCCGTTGTCGCATAAAACACTGTTTTCTGGGACTTTTAACTAGCACCTCACAAAGGATTTTTAAATGTTTAAACGAAACTGGCTTTGGGCACTTGCTTTACTCCTTCTCATCGGCATCGGAAGCTTTGTGCTTTTAAAATCTAAAGCACCGCTGAAACCGATAAAAGTCTATAAGATGATAAAACCAGAACCGGAACCGGGTCCAACAAAGACAAGCACAAGCGACACAGAAATCACCACACCACATAGCCATGAACCCAACGATAACCACCGCCATGGGCATTCCCATGAGAAGGTGTCGCCCTCCCACGTCGTGGAACCTGTCTCCAACGATGGTGAGTATGATTGGCGAAATGATGGCGTGTTTGATGTATCCGAACAGCAAGAAGAGGCCTGGAAACCAACGGATCCAGAACGTGAATTGCCTGACGCTGCTGAGGATACCTACCCACCTCGAGACTGGCACAAAACAGAAGATATCGAGTTGCGCGCCGAGTATTTTTACGCCCAACTCCTCAAGCAATTTGGAGACATTCCAGAAGTTCATACTGTTGGCGAATACAATTTAAACGTTGCAAAAGGTGTGCCGCAAACGCTTCGTCAAATGGAAGACTACCTTGAAGCAAACTATCATCTCTTTCGGAATGATAAAAATAAAAAAGCCCTCGAAGAATTCTATAAGCTAAAAGCATTAGGTGCAACAATGGGGGCGAAATAAGGAGGACTTCATGAAAACGCTCAACTTTTTCGGTATCTCTATTTCTTTTATATTCGTTTATCTCCTCTGCTTAGCTGCTTTTTGCGGATGTGGCGCCACGGGAGATGAGTCCGGGCATTCAAGCGTGAACCTTGTCTCGGGAGATGAGCCCGGGCATTCAAGAGAGTACCTTCTCTCGGAAAAATTCAAATGGCCTGCCGGTGCCACCGGTGAGCTGTGGGAGCTCCCAGATGCAGATGTTGCCGAACTGTTAGCTATAACCCCACCTGCCGATTGGCCCCAGACGGCAGACCCCGAGTTGCGTAGGAAATATCGTTTTGCCCAACTCCTCAAGCAGTTTGGAGACATTCCCGAGCTCCGCTATATTATAGCATATGAGCGAAAACCCAAAAATATCACGATCGAGCAAGCTATCGCTGTTTCTGAAGCCATGTACCGTCTCTTCCCGAATGAAATAAACCTAAAATCACTGCGAGACATCCGCACAATAGCCGAGGAACTTCGCTCCCCACAATATAGACCTAAAAATGAACTAGATAAAAATGAACTAGAAGTGTGGATGGATGCGGATCCTGTGGAATTCGAACTAGAAGTGTGGATGGATGCGGATCCTGTGGAATTCGAACTAGAAGTGTGGATGGATGCGGATCCTGTGGAATTCATCGATGCCCAGCGATTATTATATGTGGAAAAATACGGAGATATCCCAGAGGTCCACACTTATCTGAATCTCCTACTAAAACAGTTATTGGGAAAAATACTCACAGCTGCGGAACGTCAGGAAATGAACGCGGCACGCTTACATCTTAATCGACTTGAACAAGGCGAGGCTAACCCGGATGATAATGATGACTAAACCTCGCGATGTTTTTTATCCTCGTCGTGAGTCGACGTGGCTCACTTCGGCTGCTGGCTCCTGCCAGCCAATTTACCAAAACTGAAAGGGTAAAAGAGTGAAAAAAATTGCAGGTTGATAGAATACATGCAAAACATTTACTTTTACCCATCACGCTTTATCTCATAAGGAGAAACAAATGTTGAAAAAAATATTGGAAGGTCTCTTCCTCTTTATCCTTGTGTTCGCTTTTACGATACCTTTATTGGTTATCACCAACACCGCCGATTCTACCGATAATAGGGTTCATTATTACCTCTACCACGTTGATGTAGTCTGCCCTGATGGATCGATTTTTAGTTCTTATCGAGAATGGCGAAGCACTTCATGGACCGACGACAATCATCCAGATGACTGGCTATTTTGCTTCGATAATGGCCAGGGGATACAATGTGACCCTTTCCACACAAGTCATTTAGTCGATTATACGTTCGATCACAGTATTACCTATACTACTACATCTGTGTCTGCCGCCGCATGTCGTTAGTTCGTTTAATAACTAGAAGCACGCGGCAGTATACTAAAAAATCAGTCGTTACTGACAGAGGTTCAAAAGGGAAACGCGGTTACATACAATATGAGAACCGCGTTTCCCTATTTCTAAAAGGAAAAATTGTCTCCAAAAACTCTGAAACTCACAGAAGAAAGTTACTAGGGAGAACGGACACTCCACCTCCGCGTTATAGTAAGCTCTGTAATTACTAGGACATTCACAGACATCTTCGTATGCTTTTCTTGCATTTTCATGTGACAAAAACTGGTTTAGGGGGTATAATTATAAATAATCTGATTTCAAAAGGGCAATTTTCAGATTTTAATCGCAAATATGTCTCGTGTTGCCCTTCATTTTTCCATAGAGAGTCTTGTAAGAGGTCATGAGAACAATGAATAGATACTGTCATGTTAACATTTTGATTCGTTGTGTATCATCAAGCCGGATGGTAACTCGCTGGGCATCTGCTGCGAACGTTGTTGGAAACCTAGTCCTTCTTGAGAGGCTGCTGTCTGAACCTATGTTCTCAAGCCTCAGTTCACCCCCCCCCCACCTCACCTATCATGTGTTAAGGCTATTTCAGACTGTTTTCGGTGCAGTTTCCCGTATGATGCGGAGAAACCCCTCGTCCGCATGTATTCCGTTTCTTCAGAGACTACAAAGAGTCCCTTGGCACGTTTCCTTACCCGGTCGCTTCAAGGGCTATTTTTGTTGTATCGTTGCGCACCTTATCCACGCCGTGAACAAGTGGATGAAACAGGTGACGCGGAGCCAATGTCAACACTTCTGTCAGAATCTCGTTAAAGAAGAGGAAACACATGCTGTCGCGGCAGCGTTCCAGAGGGACACAGCGCACCGGGAGTTGCGTCGGCATCTGTCCGGCGACGTGCTTGGTGGAGAAGCGGCGATGACGGAGGATTGCCAGAGAAAGCCTCTCTGCCTTCCTACCGCAATCCCATTTTCACGAAACTTGCTTTCTATTGGTAAGTCTCTTCCTTGTGCACAGGGAATGAATCGAGCAAACCGTGAATCTTCGGCGCGGAATCTATTAACTTAGCAGGAGGAAAAAATGTCGAATCGCAAAGAAGTTACTGAACAGAAAACAAAGGAAAAGCGTTATCTTATTGAGGGTGGATATAAACTTGAAGGGGTTGTTGAAGTGGATGCAGCAAAGAACGCTATTAGTAAACAAATCGTTGCCTCAATATTAACAGAGGCCCCCTGTACTTTTACGAATGTCCCTCGTATTACCGAGATTAACGCAATTCTTGATATGCTCTCAGAGATAGGGGCGAGCTATGAATGGTTGGACGAGGGGACATTGGTTATTCAAACGCCAAAACTTGCGCGGGCGACAGTGAGTGAAAAATATTCGGGTTTCAACCGTATCCCGATCTTGCTTCTTGCTCCGCTTTTACATCGTGCCAAAGAAGTGAAAGTTCCAGTCGTTGGCGGATGTCGAATCGGAGAGCGTCCTGTTGATTATCATATAGCAGGATTAGAAGCTATGGGAGCAAGTGTAGAAATATCCGATAAATATTATATAGCCCGCAGCGGAAAATTACAAGGTGCTGTGGTGGAATTACCGTATCCGAGTGTAGGAGCGACAGAAAATATATTAATGGCAGCGACACTGGCAGAAGGGACAACTGTTATTATTAATGCAGCGATAGAACCTGAAATTATTGATACGATTCTTTTCCTGCAGAAAATGGGAGCTTTGATTGCCATCGATGTTGATAGACGAATTATAATTGAAGGAGTTAATGAGCTCCACGGGGCTACGCATTATACAATGAGTGATAGAATTGAAGTGGCATCGCTCGCCACCGCCGCGCTCGCCACAAATGGACGTGTTACCGTAAAAAATGCCCAGCAAGTACACATGATTGCATTCCTCAATGAGCTGCGGAAAGCCGGAGGGGAAATGCAGGTTGATGCCGATGGGATTACATTTTTTCGAAAAAACCGTGAATTGCATGGGACCCACATCGAAACGGATGTCCATCCAGGGTTCATGACTGACTGGCAACAACCTTTTGTGGTTTTGCTTACACAAGCACATGGAGTTTCTGTTATACATGAGACCGTATATGAGGATAGATTTGGTTATACTCATATGCTGGGGACTATGGGGGCTGATATTGATTTATCCAGATCATGTCTTGGTCATAAATTTTGTCGATTTCGGGATAAAAATTATTTACATAGTTGTATCGTCCGAGGTCCCACACAACTCAAAGGGCAGACCATCACGATTCCTGATTTACGCGCAGGGTACGCTTATATAATTGCTGCGTTAGTCGCAGAAGGAGCCAGTGAAGTCAGAGGAATTAATTATATAGAACGTGGGTATGCTAAAGTGCCTGAGAAACTCAAAGCAATAGGGGCTACCATTGATGTCTTGTGATGGACAACATCCCGCTGAGTAAAATTAGGATATAACTGTTAAGACTCTTTCTTCTGAGTCACTCAGTTATAAACCGATTCCGATTTTTCACAGAGTTCGTATGCCCGACTGCGTTTCTAATCATCCCGAGATGACAGTGCCATTACGATTCAGGTACGAAAAAGAATTCCCTGAAAAACGACGACATTTAGGAGAACACCAGAATGGATGCAAGTCTTGTCATTCCTAGGTGATGACGGTACGGAGATGTACAAGCCAGCAACTTGTGATGTGCTGCAGTATACAAAAACGCCTACGATTGCATAGAAAGAAAACCATGAAAAACATCCTGCGAATTTTAGCGTATGTGCGCCCGTATTGGCACTTTCAGCTGCTCTATATTTGCTTTTCACTCGTGTATGCGGGGTCTCTTTTGGCATTTCCGTGGCTTGAAAAACTCTTGATTGATGATGTCTTGACTGCAGGCAACGCAGACATGCTGCTGCCCCTATGTAGCCTCTATCTTTTGATAGCCGTGGGGCTCTTCTTTATTACATTTTGTATGCGCTATTTTGGAACAAAAGTCTCACAAAATGTCTCTAAAGACATCAAACTCGATGCCTACCATCACCTGCGGAAGTTGGGCTTTCATTTTTACGATTCACAGCAAACCGGGCGGACGATGGCCCTCTTTAATTCGGATATCCCCAAAGCCGCCGGACTTCGCGGTTTTATAGGGGGTTATTTGCTCCGGTGTATTGAGTTTATTTCCACGTTTTGCCTTGTGATGTCTTTCCGTTGGCAGCTCGGTCTGTTCGCGCTGCTGCTTGTTGGCTTAAATCTCCTGATTCCCATTTTGTTAGATAAACCTCTTAAAAGAATCGGCACGGAGATTCAAGAACATCGGGCAACGTTATCTGCCATTTTGCAAGAGGGCATCGCAGGGTCAGGCGAACTGAAAGGACTTGGGAAGGAACTTTTTGATTTAAAGAACATCCAGCAATCGCTTTTACGCTTGGTTTCTCTTAACATCAAGCAGCTAATCATTCGGAAGATAGGAAGTATCAATGTCGTCCTGTTTTGGGCAGCACACGCTTTGATACTTTTCGTCGGTGGCGGGTACGTCTTGCGGCAAATGATGACTGTCGGGACACTCATTGCGTCAACAAGGTATTTCGGGAGTTTGTATAATCCGCTGCGGTGGATAATAGATTATCATATCGGTGTCCCTTTAAGCTTGGTTGCCGCCCGCCGTGTTTTTGCCTTCTTTGATGAATACGCGGAAGAACCGCAAGACGGAACCCCAATCGCAGACGTGACGGGATATGTTCGATTTTCCAATGTCTCTTTTCAGTATCGCGAAAAGCACCCCGTTTTGAAGGCGGTCAGTTTCGAAGCAATGCCGGGGGAAACGGTGGCAATCGTTGGCCACAGTGGGGCGGGGAAAAGCACGTTGATACGTCTGATTCCACGCTTCTATCAACCGCAACAGGGCGGCATCTTTATCGACACGATACCGATTGATAAGATTCAACTTCAATCGCTGCGATCGCATATCGGCCTTGTCTTTCAAGACCCCTACCTATTTGCGGACACCGTCGCATATAATATCCGTATCGGGGCAGAAGCCCCGGAGGCAGTGACACTTGACGAGGTTGCAACTGCGGCAAAGTTGGCAAATGCACACGACTTCATTATGAACTTACCCGAACAATACGAGAGTAAAGTCGGCGAGCGCGGCGTTCGCTTATCTGGCGGCGAACGGCAACGCCTTGCGATTGCACGCCTCTTCCTGAGAAATCCAAAGATTTTAATTCTCGATGAGGCAACATCCTCCTTAGATGCAGAATCTGAAGCCTTGGTGCAAGAAGCCCTCACGCAACTTATCAAGGGACGCACGTGTTTTGTCATCGCACATAGACTCTCTACTATATTGAACGCGGATAAAATCCTTGTACTGAATGATGGTAGACTCGTTGAAACGGGCACACATAGCACTTTGATTCAACAACAAGGGGTATACCACAGATTGTTTCAAGCACAGTTTGCGAAGATGAAGGTTTAGCCGCTTTCTTCTACAAGAGCACAACAATGATTGCTGTGGCAGGTTAGGTATGGCAGGAACCCTGCCACCTGCCACCCACTGGGAGCCCTTCGATGTTTTGAATTTTAAAGACTCTGCCTAAGTAGATTTGTAAAGGATTATCAAAAACATAACCCTTGATGGGGCTGAAAGATACAAAAATGCGTTTCGTTGAAGCACTCGCCATTGCAATCAAAAACTTACTTGCAAACAAACTACGTTCATCACTCACGATGCTAGGCATTCTCATCGGCATCGCACTGGTACTCGCAATGATGGCCATTGGCGAGGGTGCCAAGCAGATCATCATTGAGGATATTGAAAAGATTGGAGGGCTAAACGTATTCACACTTTACCGCCCCTCATACAAGTGGGTTGGCAACCGCCGCGTCCGAAATCGAAGCCGGGAACATTTCGATTATGCGGATGCTTTAGCCATTGCGGCGGAATGCCCCTCTGTAAGGATAGTTGTCCCGCGCGTTCCATCGTGGCTCGGTGTGTTGATGCAAGCCGCAGACGGCAGGCACTTTCGTGGCGGGTATAACGGCGTGGATTCCAACTATACAGTCGCAATGGAATGGGACTTGCACGAAGGACGGTTTATTTCAGCCGAAGATGTCGACAATGCGACGAAAGTCGTTGTACTCGGCAACAATGTCGCTACCGCTCTCTTTGGAGAGGCCTCTGCACTCGGAAAAGCGATAAAAATTCGCAAGCGCAGGATAACCGAACGGTTTATTATTATCGGCACACTTCTGCCACGCGGGCATAGTTTTAAATTCGGCGTGAGTTTCGACGACCTCGTTTTTATTCCCATTACCACGGCACAACAACGTTTCACTGGCACTAAACGTATTCCACATATTGTTGTTCAGGCCCACACTGTAGAAGATGTTGACACTGCGATAGAGGAAGTCAAAATGATCCTCCAAAAACGCCACTCAAACGAAGACGACTTCTTCAACATTTCTGACCCGCGCGGGGCACTGTCGAGCCTGTCGAAAATCAGCACAATCCTAAAAATCGCATTGGGCAGCATCGCCGGATTTTCGCTGCTCATCGGCGGAATTGGCGTTATGAACATGATGTTTGTCGCTGTAGGAGAACGCACGCGTGAAATCGGGATACGCAAGGCACTCGGTGCCAGAAGTGCAGAGATTCTGTTGCAATTTTTAAGTGAATCTATGATCTTATGTGGCATCGGTGGGATTTTGGGCGTTGGGCTGGGAGTCTTCACTAGCAAGGGAGTCGCCTCTATCGCCGTGCGCATTGTGAAAATCGTCCCTAACTGGCCCTCCGCGATATCCGTAGAATGGGTGCTGATTTCAGTCTGCTTTTCAGTGTTACTCGGTGTCGGCTGCGGGCTTTATCCCGCCATAAAAGCAATGCGGATGCCGCCGATTGAAGCATTACGGTCCTTGTAATTCGGACGCTCAAAACATGACAAAACTTTTCGGCAGGAAGAGATTTTTTCATGCTTCTCGGGCTTCTATAGAGAGTTTAAATCCCAATCCCTGTAAGATTTCACTGATTGTTTTCAAGTGCGGATTTCCGTTCTCAGAAAGGGCTTTATAAAGCCCTTCACGGGTGAAGCTGACACGCTTAACTAACTCAGACATGCCACCTTGTGCCGCTGCCACATCTCTCACAGCAAGCAAAAAAGATTCTACCTCGCCGTTTTCCTGATAATCGGAGAGGGCAACAGAGAGGTAGAGCTTTGCGTCCTCCGGGTCATGTAGTCGTTGAATATGGTAGTCTTTGAAGTTTCTATAGTTCTGCATCTGCTAACTCCCTTGAGCGATCTGCTTTCCAATCGGCTTTTGCTTGTTGGATGTCTCGAGATTGCGAAGATTTATCCCCACCTCGCAAGAGTAAAATAGCATCGGTGCCGATCCTACCAAAGTAAATCCGGTAGCCTGCGCCAAACGGCAATCGACATTCAAACACGCCGTCGCCCACGGACCGAAAATCGCCGAGATTGCAGGTCTCTTCAATACGTCTCAAACGGCTTCGGATTCTCATAACTGTCGTGCTATCCCTGAGAGAAGACAGCCATTCTATGAAAGGCTCTTTCCCATTTAGGTTTCGATAGATTTTCAGTTCCATCACTTAATTGTAAACTATAGTTTACAAATTGTCAACCTTTTCCCTGATTTTCCATGTTTTTGTCTGTTCTTGCGAAAAGAAACATTATTTTAACATCGCCTGTGAGGTCCGAGGCTGCTCCACAAGCATCTACCATACGTTGACATTCTTCAACCGTCATTGCCCTCGGTTTTTTCGCAAAGTACGTGTTTTCCTGCTTGTGCTGCGCGGATGGTGTTTTGACAGTGGATGTACGGTGGGGTAGCGACGTAAACCGCGTTGATTTCGTCGTCGGTTAACAGTGCATCCACATCAGCATAAGCCCGTTTCGCTCCGTGTTTTGCAGCGAAAGTTTCTGCTTTACGGCGGTCGCGCCGCATGACGGCGATAAGTTCGGAATCCTCAACGGTATAGAGAGGGGGTCCGCCTTTATACTCCGCAACATCGCCGTAACCGAGTATGCCCCATCTGAGTGTTGCCATTAACCCGGTTTCTCCGTTAGTGAATTTTCATTTTCTATTTTGCATTTGGGTGCCCTATTGAGCGTCTGCCAATTGTCAAGATTGGTGCTGCAAACATCACTATTCTAGCATCCGAAGCCAGGCCTCAACATCAAATTTTGTCATCACGAATCTTCTCTATCGATACGCTCCAGAGAAGGGCAGCACGAGGAACTCTTTGAAGAAAGGGTCCCAGAGTTTCCGTTTGCTTTGTGTTTGTTTGGATGTCTCTGGTGCCGTAGTTTGTCTCATCTATCTGCTTAGGCGCTTCACTTCTGATAATAAAGTATAGCAGCCTCTCCGTTATTTTGTCAAGGCAGTCTCCAGATTTCGCTTCTCAAGGCGGCCTCGGTGCTTCTCTGCAGCCATCTCCTAAAAAACCAGGGGCAGCGACCGAAGATCGCTGCCCCTGATTAGGTTAGGTTAGTTTAGTTTAGTTTAACTTAGATTTCACAGAGTTTATTCTTCCGATTTGAGCGTCGCCCACCGTTCGGTAAGTTTTCCGTCTGCACTCAGATGCGTTGCCTGCAGCGTCTGCAGCCCCCCGGCGTTTCCGAGTATCGCCACAGAGGATGTTGAATCCAGCGTTGTTGAACTCAGATCCGGTTGCTCAACTGATGACGGTTTTATCATCCTTGCCGCGTTCGAGTATCAAGGGACGGTGGCTCTGCGTGATGTTACGTGTCAGTACCGTTGTCAGCTGTCTCCAGCTGCCGCACGAGTTCCGCGCGCACCTCCGGAGATAAATTCCGAATCTCCGCCGGGCTGAGTCCTTTGACGCGCTCATCGGGGCTGAGTCCTTTGACGCGCTCATCGGGACTCAGGCGTGCTAACATATCGGCCCGTTCTGCCGCAGGTAGACTCGCCAACATATCCGCACGCTCTGCCGCAGGCAGACTCGCTAACATATCGGTGCGTTCTTGGGGGCTCAAGCGGGCGAGCATGTCCGCACGCTCCTCCGATGTCAGCGCAGACAGCAGCTTCGGACCCAAAGTCGTCGCAACTTCGCGAAGACGACTCTGAAAGAAATCTTGATGTCCTTCCATTTCACAAACCTCCTCCGTGACTTCCGGCTGCAAATACAACGCGGAGTCAAAATATAACGTATTCTCTTCCGTTATCACCCGCCGCAGGAACGCACGAAACTGTTTCTGCGACGACGCAAACAGCAGCAACCAATAATTCGGCTCAACCAATTCCACTTCATTACAAACCAATAGATGCACCGGTAGACCTGCCTGGCTATAATGTCCCCGGGCTAGCGGCTCCCACGGCAACCCGAAAGGCGGATGTGTCAGCAGCGCCCGCGGCTTCCGAGACGACACTATCGTCAAAGTAACTTCCGTGTCTGGAACCTTATGCGCTGCGAGATAGCCGCACGCACGCATAAAAATCCGGTAATACGCCGATTCATTCAACGGGTCGTTTTGCCCTTTGAACTCGAACAGATTATACGTGCGTAAGTAAGAGAGCAGCGGATTCGCATGCACTCTCGCGCGGGCTGCGGCACTTTCGAGGAGAGCGAGTGCATCTATACGCTGCGGCAACCGGTTGACTTCTATCTCTGTCTCTATAGAGGCACCCAGCCCAGAGAATAGCAGCGCGAGGAACTCTTTGAAGAAAGGGTCCCAGAGTTTGCGTTTGCTTTGTGTTTGTTTAGATGTATCTGGTGCCGTAGTTTGCCTCATCTATCTGCTTAGACGCTCCACTTCTCATAATAAAGTATAGCAGCCTCGCTTTTATGTTGTCAACCCTTTTTTTGGAGCCCCGGTGCGAAAATCGAGCCTGTTTTGACTCGTACTAGGGCATCGGATTTTCCGGCACAAAAGCAGAGCCATCTATCCAAAGCAAAAAAAATAGGGGCAGCCATGTGAGGGTAGCTGCCCCTGGTTTGGGTTAGGTTAGGTTAGTTTACATCTCACTGAGGTGACTCTTGCGCCTTAAGCGTCGCCCACCGTTGTTAATTATTGTGACAGCGGCGTGATATCCGACACTTGCGTATCACTGAGATCCAGCACTCTCAAGTTGATAAGGTTTGCCAGCGGCGAGACATCCGACACTGGCGTACCCCCGAGATACAACTCTTCCAAGTTGGTGGCGTATTCAAGTCCAGTCAGATCGCTAACGTCTGAGTCACTTAAATCGAGCTCTGTCAAGCGGAGCATATCTACCGAGGTCACAGCCGTCCCAGCGGCGATGCGGAGTTCCTCCTCTATTTCCGCACGGAGCGTCTCATCCGGAATGTTCACCTCGACGACTGTATTTACAGGCACCGTCAGCGTATTCCCGGATGCCTTGCTCGTGTTACCGGCAAGATCTGTAATAGCGTCTTCAGCAATCGATATCGCTACATCCCCATCAAAATTAGCAGGCGGGGTAATCGTCGCACGATAGACAGCATAGGACGTACTGGGTTTTATCTCACCGTCAAAAGCATCATCACTCTCCTGGATCTCTTGAGCCTCAGTGTTATAAGTACCGGGGTCAACAGCATCCAAGCCATAAAATGCCGCATCGGTGATCGTCCAATCGGCGCGTTCCACGCCTTCACCGTCGAGAAGAATCTCAGCCGCACCAAAGGTATTGCTCCGCGGTTGTTCCGCATAGATTTCTGCCGTATGATAATTAGCAAACTTGATTTCTATCTCAAACGCACCGGTTTGCTCCGCTATGTCATCGCCAATTGTTGGATGAGCTGTGCTGAGCGGCGCGTATCTTGCACCGATGCCGTCAACGATGTGGGTGACGACCGTGTCGGCTCGAAGCGTATCTACCGCATAAAGATTAGGATCCGTCTCAGCTGGATCAAGGCGTCCATTCGCAAGCGATTGACCCAAGTAGACAAATCCTCCAGTGTGAACCTTAGGAGAGGTAGGCCACACGAAAGCACCGAAATAGTTTCCTCCGGAGGCGGTACCGGCATCGGGGCTACCGGCCGTTATTGTGCCCCTTACGTGGTCAGTTGCCAAACCCACATAGCGATCTATGTTATTTGATCTCGACCAAATCAAATTGAAACTATCGCTCTGGTTCTCAGTCGCAAGGTCGTACTCACCATCCATATTAGCGTCGCGAAAAAAGGGTTTATCCCAGTGAAACATCTCTATACCTTGTACCCTGATGTCACCATCTTGTACCGTGTATTCAAAGGTCACATAAAAGGTATTCGCTGAGTCGCTAAGATCACCACTTTCATCGACGCTCTTTATAAATACAGCTCCCAGATTGTCAGTATCAGGATTGAGAGCGACTTTGGCTTCATTATGCACCGCTGTGTCTATGTCCATGTATACACTACGGTCCAGCAGTATGCGTAATTTCGTATCCTGATGGATTAGCACCGGTCTGGTGAACTTCACGCGAATTTTAATCGTATCACCTGGCCCGTACTGTCGAGCCATTCTAGCGTCATCCCAAGCTACCTCGTTAGCAGTAGTATAACCGTCCGCATTTACAAGCCCTGCCAATGTGGCCTGTGCCTCCCTTCTTTTCGCATCTGTCCAACCATCTGGGCCTCTGGTAGCCCTTACATCTCCCCAACCTGGCATAGCTTCAAAAGCCCCTTGGCGAACGTGCGTATAAAGAGCAGGCCCCGCGGGGTTAGTGGGGTCCTCAACTATCTCATATCCATCTGCCGCTATTGTCGGGCGATCCTGCTCTCTTGCCAGTGCCGATACGTGGGACGGCATAACAAGTCCAGCGATTAAGAATAGAACTAAAACACTTAACATATATAGGGGGGGGGTGCATTCTTCTCTTCATATTATCTAACTCCTTGTTATTCTTTATCCCGTTACGGAATAAACTTGACTTGACTTTATAGTTCCGACTAAGTTTCCTAACAGACTACGTTTTCAACCTTTTTTGCCAATTCGTCAGACGTGCACACAGATGTTCAAGAAAATGAAATCGTGTTTGTGAGTCACTTCCCAAAAAATGCAGTGCATTCACAAACTGCCAACGGACACGTCAGCTCATTCTTTCACTTTTAAAGAACACTTTTGCTCTCTTCGCAAAAGCTTATTTTAAGTATACCTCAAGAGGAAGTGTTTGTCAAATTAAAAAGATGCGGAATACTATGGAAACAGCTGACTCAATTCTCAGGCTTAGAGGGGCCTCTCACCACGAGACGGGCCCCCTACACAATCTATTTCCAGAACTCACCTTGCTATTGGATTCGGGCAATGGACTTTATTCCTTACTTTTGGAACCAACGAGACGGAGAGCGGTAATCAATATTTTGGAAGGAACATGTTTTATCTCCTTTGGAATCGGCGTTCCAGTTCATCGCGTCCCATTTCAACGATAATCGGGCGCGAATGAGGGCAATTATTCAAGAGAGTACCTTCTCTCGGAAAAATTCAAATGGCCTGCCGGTGCCACCGGTGAACTGTGGGAGCTCCCAGATGCAGATGTTGTCGAACTGTTAGCTATAACCCCACCTGCCGATTGGCCGCAGACGGCAGACCCCGAGTTGCGTAGGAAATATCGTTTTGCCCAACTCCTCAAGCAGTTTGGAGACATTCCCGAGCTCCGCTATATTATAGCATATGAGCGAAAACCCAAAAATATCACGATCGAACAAGCTATCGCTGTTTCTGAAGCCATGTACCGTCTCTTCCCGAATGAAATAAACCTATTTAGGCCGTGCCTCGATAAGTTTTTAGTTTTAGGATGTCCTCCACAGACATCTTCGTATGCTTTTTTTTTGCATTTTTCATGTGACAAAAACTGGTTTCGGGGGTATAATTATAAATAATCTGATTTCAAAAGGGCGGTTTTCAGATTTCCATTCTCGCCTCCGCAAGAAAGAGTCTGTCTCGATTGATATGCCGGTCTCCATCGGAAACGGCAGAAAACGTCTATTTATTTCTAAGTTTTACTCTAATAGGAGGAAATTAAGATGCACTGGTTAAAAACGTTATTTCTCTGTCTTGTTATCGGATTCCTCGCTTTTACACTCGGGTGTACTTCGGAAAAGTTAGGGGAAGGAGGCTTTGATGTCACGTTGTCAATTAAAGGAATGAACCGTGCTACTTCTGTTTTCAGTGTCATGAAGGCATTGGAGCAGATAGATACCTTGGTTGTCAATGGAACAGTCCACAAAGTAACTACGGTGTTTTTCCCGATAAAGGATGAGAGTAAAATGGGATGGAAATTGAATCCTGATGAACCGAAATACTTCCATCTTAAGTTATGGACGCTTCCCGGAGAAAAACCTGTACCTATCGTTGATGAACAGGTCTCTGAAAAGAAAAAAAAGAGATTTCTACTGTTGTGACGGTTCTCGGTTTTGAGACAACTCTGGATCGGATAGAACCGTTTAAGGCCGTTTCTGCAAAGCACTATAAATTCGGGTTCAATTAACGTAAAAGCCTCACTCGATTTTCAACGTGTGAGGCTTTTTTTATTTTTTTGCAAACATCGGATTTTCGAGCAGCGATTGTACTTCATAGATGGAGCCTTTTTTTTCGGCATACGGTTCTGGCATCCGGACGGGGACATCTACCATGCGAGGCTGGTTGGTCGGTTCCCCCCGGATGATGAAGTCGTTGAAACTGTCCCAATCGGGAATGCCTTTGAGGGGCCATGCATCCACGGCGCAATATTGGAATAGCAATAAACGGCGTGAATTGTTGGAAGTATTCGGAGCAGAGCCGTGTAGTGCTCGAACGTGATGAATGGAAATCCCGCCTGCCTTAATTTCAAGGGGCACAGCCCCCTCTGGCGTGAACGTTGGGTCGGTGACTGCCCCGATAAAGGCACCATCTTGGTGATGATCATAGGTTGGTCCCTTGTGGGAGCCGGGCAGAATCATCAATGCGCCATTTTCTACTTTCATATCATCTATGACGACACCAACAGCGAGCAAATCGTCGTTGGTATGCGGATAAAATGCCCAATCCTGGTGCCACTCAACCGGGCTGCCAAACTCCGGATATTTCATATTCAGTTTATGTCCATTATATCGCACCCCAGGACCGATGAGTTGTTCAACGATGTCCAGAATTTTCGGATGCCGCAGTGTTGCGTCATAAGCGGTGTGATGTAAACCAGGGTTTTTAATGCGCCGGACGCGTGGTTTAGCAGCGGTGTGCCCTGGCTCCAAATCGAAGATGTCGGTGTGTTCTGTAACTTCTTTAGATTTATGCACAAATTCATCAGTGATTCGGCGGAGTGCCGAAACTTCCTCCTGAGTGAGGACTGCCTCAACGCCGATATAGCCGTTCTCGTTGTAAAAATTGAGTTGTTCTTGTGTGAGCATGCTGTCGCTTCTCCTAAATTGGCATAGTCCAATAAGTCTCTGGCGAGATGGGCACCGGAACTTTCCAGCCATAGCCACCTTATCGCCTTCCTAAGACGAAAAATCTGATTTGTAACGCGCCGCCTCTAATTATACCTCAGTTTGGAAAAAAAATCAATCTAACAATTCCTCATAAATTCCGCGTATGTTTTCGACCTGTGCTTCAATACCAAACGTTTCTTCAGCACGCTTTCTGGCAGCTTTGCCGGCTTGTGTGCAAAACTGTGGCATTTTAGCGAGGTGAACAATTCGACTTGCGATTGCCTCAACGCCGCGTGTTTCTCTTGCTCCGGTAGGGAGTGGTATTACCCAGCCTGTGACACCGTCGACAATCATGTCGAGAGTGCTGCCAATAGGAGTTCCGATGACCGGTTTCCCGGATGCCATCGCTTCCGCAATGACACTGCCTGCTGAAAGCGTAACGAGCAGATCTAACTCTTGCATCGCCTGCGGCATATCGTTCCGATGTCCCATGAAGTAAAAAAACTGAGCGAACTGAGAATCGTGCGCGCCTTGCGCTGCGATATTGCGCTGTGCCACTAATTGGTGAACTTCACGTTCATACGCGCGATGCTTAAGTGTATCTAATGCTGCACCAATGATATGAAAACGCAAGGGAGGGGGTAACTTGCAGGTGCTGTTTGCAGAAACCTCCCACTGTCTAATAGCATGGGATGCTATCTCAACAAACGTTTTTTGCCGTTTAAAGGGTTCAATTCTGCCTACTATGCCGACAATGAACTCCTTTTTGCAAGGCGTAAGGTTACTCGACGAAGGGCGGAAAACGGATAAGTCAACACAATTTAGGATAACATTAACCTTTTTTGCATCAATTCCAGCTTGGAGGAGGGGTGCTCTGCTCTGTTCAGAAATAGCGATAATGCGGTTCATCTGGTGGAACCCGTATTTTCGGACCTGCTTGGCGGTGAGGATGTTACGCACGTGTGAAATAATAGGAATGCTTAACTGCTGTCTGACGTACCATGCATAAGGATTCAGCCAAGAATCAGAAGTATGCACCAATTGCGCGTTGTTTGTGCGCGCTATGTTCACCAATTTTGTGGCAGCTCTATATCGCGCGAAGAGCGATTTCGTTTTTCGCCATGGTGGCAGGTTGAGAATCAACGTGGAAATACCAGCGTGTCTGAGTTGCTCAGCGAAAATGCCGTCATCAGGACAAACAACGAGCGGATGATAACGTTCCCGATTCATATTTGTGACGAGATAGTAGAGCTGCTTCTCGCCACCGCCGACGCTGGAACCGCAATGGCTGAGATAAAGAATAGAAATTAAGTCTGTCGGATGCTTCAAAATAGGCTTGTATAAGTATGAATGCCGGGGACATCTAAACAACTCAATCTACTCTCTCCCCGGCAAAAAAGTTTATTGTAAGATAGGTACGAAACACGGCTTATTGCTTGACTAGATGCGCTGTTTATGAATAAGGAACAAGTTAAACAGGGAAAATTAGTTGCTGATCTAAGAATACTTGGCTAACAGAGCGGTGGCTGTGAATCCGTAGAATAGCCTCAGCAAGAAGAGGAGCAATAGAAAGTACTTTGATTTTACCATTCAGTTGTTTTTCCTGCGGAATAGGGTTGGTATTGGTAGTGACGACTTCTCGTATTGCTGGATGTTTAAGCCGCTCTAATGCTGGGCCAACTAGGACAGCGTGTGCAATGCTAATATACGCTGGATTTGCCCCTGCTGCTGTTAGTGCTTTCGCTTGTTGATAGATGCTGCCTCCGGTGGCGATTTCATCGTCAATAACAATAGGTGTTTTTCCTGAAACGTCGCCAACGAGTTCCACAAATTCAACCCGTTGGCCATCCACTCCACTCCGTCGCTTGTGCATGATAGCTAACGGCAAACTGAGGATATCGGCGTATTTCTCAGCGAGTTTCGCTCGTCCGGCATCCGGTGCGACAACAACGCCATTTTCAACTTCTTTATCTTTAAAATAATTTGCTAACGTTGTAACAGCTGTCAGATGATCGAGTGGGATATCAAAGAAGGCTTGGATCTGCGGGACGTGCAAATCGATGGCGATAATTCGATTTGCCCCGGCGGTCGTCAAAAGATTCGCGACGAGTTTAGCGCTAATGGGTTCTCGTCCGGTTGTTTTGTGATCTTGGCGTGCATAGCCAAAGTAGGGTATAATAGCGGTAATCTGCCGGGCAGATGCCCGTTTCATAGCATCAATGGTAATGAGCAATTCCATTAAGTACTCGTTCGCGGGTTGGCACGTCGGTTGAACAAGGTAGATATCTGTCCCGCGTATACTTTCCTCGATCTGAACCCGGGTTTCGCTGTTTGGGAAGGGGCCAATGGAGATCTTCCCGAGTTCAACACCTAAAATTGCCGAGATCTCTTGCGCTAATGCCGGGTTGGCGCGCCCGGCGAACAGCCGAAAATCGTGGCGCACTTTCTGTTCAGTTACTGTTGCCATGCTCAAATCTCCGTGGTTTATAAAAGTGAATCTCCCGTCATCTCTATAGGTTGTGCTAATCCGAGTAATCGGAGGACAGTAGGCGCGATATCAGCAAGTCTCCCTCCTGTTCGGAGTTCGCCTCCCTTGAATTGGTTATCAACAAGGATGAGTTCAACGTCGTAAGTCGTATGAGCAGTGTGAATACCGCCTGTCTTGGGTTCTATCATCTGTTCACAGTTACCGTGGTCGGCAGTGACGATAATCGTGCCGCCCTTTTTAAGAACAGCCTTAACAATTTCTCCCATGCCGGTATCAACAGCCTCAACCGCTTTGATTGAAGCCTCAAGCGAGCCTGTATGTCCTACCATGTCGCTATTAGCGTAGTTAAGAACCATCAAATCATATTTATCACTCGCGATTCGGCGTAACATCTCGGCTGTCACGCCCGGTGCGGACATCTCAGGTTTCAAGTCATAGGTAGTGACATCGCGCGGTGACGGAATAATCAGCCGTTCTTCCCCTGGATAAGGTTCGTCTTGGTAATCGTTAAAAAAGAACGTAACATGCGGAAATTTTTCGGTTTCAGCGCATCGAAATTGCGTCAAGCCTGCCTGACTGGCATAAGCCCCGAGCGTGTTCACCATTTTTGGTGGTTTTTTTATCGCCGCTTCAACTGGGAGCCCTCGTTCATACTCGGTCATCGTGACAAACTTAACGTTAATTTTGCGATTTCGTTTAAAACCCATTTGCCTTGTGATTCCGTCTTTTCCTTCCCCTTCGAACGGAAACGTATCTAAGCAAAAGGCTTTAGAGAGTTCTCTCGGCCGGTCACCTCGGAAGTTGTAGAAAATGACGGCATCTCTATCCGAAATCCGTGGGAGCGGTGTGCCATTTCTATCAACAATCACAGTAGGACGTATGAATTCGTCCCCTTTCCGGTTTGCGTCATCCGGATTTTCATAGTATCGGCGGTAAGCGTCTCTGGCAGTGGTTGTGCTTTCATCGGCACCTTCAGTTAGGAGGCTATACGCGACCTCAACCCTTTCCCACCGATCGTCCCTGTCCATGGCGTAGTAACGTCCGACAACGGAGGCGATCCGTCCGATACCGATTTCTTTCAGCTTCGCCTCAATCTGCTCGCAAAATTGGATTCCAAGGTCGGGTTGGCAGTCGCGGCCATCACTAAAGTTGTGAATGAGCACCTGATCTGCTTTGAGGCCATGCTCCTTAGCAAGCGTCAAAAGTCCGTAGAGATGCTCAAGCGAGCTGTGTACACCTGCATCACTCGCCAATCCGATGAGATGCAAGTGCGTTGCGTTGTTTTTAACATGCGCGAACGTGTCTAAAATTATCTCATTTTGAGCGAATTCTCCGCTACGCATCATGTTACTGATGCGTAGTAGTTCCTGATTGACGATACGTCCCGCACCGATGTTCTGGTGTCCGACTTCGCTGTTGCCGATAACACCTGCCGGCAAGCCTACATCCTCACCGGAAGTATGGATAAGGCAGTGCGGATAAGTCTGCTGCAGCCAATCATCCACAGGCGTCTTAGCTAGGTAAACTGCATTCGCTTTGTTCCACTCGGGATACGGGTTATGTCCCCAGCCGTCTCGAATGATGAGCACGACAGGACGTTTTGAGGGTTCTCTCAATAGAATTTCTTCCTTCCCCTATTCAACGGGTTTAGTCAAACCCATCTATAGATTTTTATTGCATTTTTTATCAAACATGTCATAACATTTTGGCGGGCGATGGAATTCAATTGAATTCCTGTTCTGACGAGCCTTGCAATATTCTTATCAAATTATTTTATCAGATTTGGGTGTAGTTTGCAAGCCCATGTAAAAATATGGAGGATTGAGGTGCCTTGCAAGGCTATTTTTATTACTGTATTTTTGGAAACAGCGTTAGTTGTGATTGCACTGGTTTTCAACGCCAAACGTCCTATTGCTGTTATTCATCAGTTTAAGCGAAGCAAGCACGCGAGTGAGGGGTTAAAGGTGCCGTCGACCGGCCAGCGAATCAATTGGGGATGCTGGACTGCCAAAGTGCAATTGAAGTTGGATGTTTAGGCTGCCATGAGAAACGATTTTTCACTTTCTGCTTAGTAGTGTTAGATGTGGAACTGATAGTTGGAATTGCAGGCTTTTACTTTCATCTGTCAGCAGGATTCATTGAACAAGGGTCTGCCTCTATTAAATGGCGGCTGTGACATAACCATCTTATTAGATGGGCTACGCTATAGGGTAACAGTATTTGCCTCGTTGCTATTCTCAATCTCTGCGTTTTGAGAATGCATGGGATTTGGCAGCTGAATAGATGCCCCTAATCCGGAATACCTGCTCCTATTCTGTTTGTATCAAGAGGCATCTATTTTGTGGAACAGCGGAATATAGCAAGAGTACTCCGTCCTATCTTGCTTTTATTTTTCCCCAAGTCGTCGTAAGTTTCCCACTCGCTTGCACAGCTTGAGGGGTATCCATGACTATTTGGATATCGGCTTCACTCAATGTTTTCTCGTAAAGCCGTACCTCGTCAATTTTGCCGGGGAAGTGGTCTGTCGGTCTACCGAAGTCATCTCCGCCAATCCACAGTTCGAGGGCTGACGGGGCGATAGGGACGTTATTCGCCGCCTCGCCTTCTAACTCACCATTGATGTAAACCTTCATAGTTTTGCCATCAAACGTTCCAGCGAAGTGATACCATTCGCCAACCTTCCAATCTGTTGTTGTAGATTCAGCAAACGTATTGTTCGGCTTAACCAGAAAATCGATGCTGTCCTTGTTGCCGAAATCAAAAATAACGAAGATAGAGTCGTTTTTCACCATCAAGCGTCGGCTGGTGAGGACATCATCCGGACTAAACCATGCCATAAAGGTAATATTTTCCTCAATTGCAAACGCAGCATTGTCGGCGACAACGACGAGGTCTTCTTCACCGTCAAATTCTAATGCAGTGCCGAATTTACCGTCTACCCACTTTGGTGCACCAACAAAATCGCCGTCATGTCCGTTACCGGTGACATCTTCAGCCTTTTTCCCTGTTCCTTCGTCAAATGGCCAGTAGGCGACGAGCCCTTCTTCTGCAACGTTGGCGGTGCTAATACTAGTCACTATGAAAAGTGAGCAAAAAAACAGGGCAAAACGCTTAAAACGTAGCTTGCAAGCCCCTATTGTAACAAAAATGGAGGCTGCAAACCTATATTGACGTATGTGCATCGTGATTTCTCCTCTTTAGGTTTTGATTCTCAAATACACTGGTATTATAACATATTTTCGCTTACGAGGGCTATAAAATTGCAGCGTCATTCTGTATCAAGAGGTATTCGTATATAGTATGCTTTCTGACTAAGAATCCTTGCTGCGCTCTTTAGGGGAGGTAGTCCTATTGTAATAGGAAATGTGCTACATTGGACGTTCAATAGACCAGTGCCGGTCGGTGCTTCGAACAACGACGGCTCTGGGTAAATTCACCTGTGAGAGCATCTCATTGACTTCAGAAAGGGTAAAGGCAGCAAGATATGAATCGTAATAGAGTTGTTGTTGGTAGGGTGTATCATCAGTCGCGTATCGCGCAACAAAAACTTCTGCTGCTTCTGGTGTTTCCGGACGAATCAGGTCACGGATTAAAACTAAGCCTTTTGGCTTGATGACTCGACTCATCTCTTGGAGCGCACGCATCGGTTCATGGATGTGATGCATAATGCTATTGGAAATGAGCCCATCAAAGGTATTATCGGGGTATGGCAGAGCCTTGGCATCGACGTACTCAAGGGTTATGCGATCAGTGAGTTCTGCATTTGCAACGTGGCGTTTCGCTATTTTTAGCATCTCTGCGGAAAGATCAATTGCAGTAATTTGTAGGCTGGGGCATCGCAAGGCAAGTAGGATAGGAATCTGCGCGGGCCCGGTACCAACATCTAGGAATTGCAGGATCGGCAAACTCTGTGCTGCATCGTGTCCTCTGCTGTTGGTACCGAGTGCTATAACGCGTTCAACGAAGGCATTATCAACCTCGCCGTGTCCCATGGCATCGTAAGCCTCAGCGGCTTCCGCAGTGTCCATAACTTCTGGTTCTAAGATTCGGTTCATGTTTCAATTCCGTGATGAATTCACTGACGGTACGAGCGTTGTCGCGAATCTGGTCTGGTTGAAACTTAGTGTACATGCCAACCGCCATTGCATCGCTCGGTTTCAGGCTTTCAAGTGCAAATTGAAATGCCGCGGACGGTTCATTTCTACCTGCAGCCAACACTTTTATACCGATGACGGGTAGCGGTATTGATCGTATGGCATCGAGTGCCTGTGCCCGGTCATTCGGCAGATACAATTCTCTGTGACGTGTATGATTATACAATGCACAGACATAAAAATCAACGTCATAGTTTTCAGCATAACAGTGTTTAAGGATTTCCGGATCATGCGTGCCGATGCCAGCTGCACATCCGAAGTCCCTTATGCGGGCGAGATTGTCGCGCAGTGAGGAAAGTCTGTCTTGTGCGTAGAGTTTATCAGTTGTGCCCCCGTGATGGTAGATGGCAATCGGTTTGTAGCGTGCGATAATCTCAAGGTATTCCTTAAGTTCTGCGTATTCTGTATCCTTTGGCGTTTGTGCTATCCACTGAATTGTGCCTCCTGTGTTGCGATATTCGTTGAGGGTGCGCATGATATGTCTGTCTGCACGGGCAAGGAGTGTGTTAATACCGGACTGCTCTGCCTGCTGCAGATCTGCACAAATTTGGCGAGTTGTATAGTAATCCTCCATCTCTTGCGATTTTGCCGCGGAGTGATGCGATATACCGCTATACGGATTACCTCCGATAATGAGGCGCGTGACGCGATGGGATGCGATGGAAATTGTGGGTAGTTTCATCATTTTATTTGGTTGGACGTGTGCTTCATTTTTGCTGAATGTTAAGATGAAGCATAAATAGCACGCCGATTCGGTTTATTTCCGGATGAGCATTTTACTTTTAATTGAAAATCCCTTAAGGAGAGACAGCCCTGTGCTCAGGTTGTTACAATTTTATTATTTGCGGAAATCGCGAGGAATTCGCCTCTCATAGCTTGCTTAATTTCTTGTTCACTATGATTTGAGGCTCTTTATAGGTAAAGCAATTTATATGCCAATTACCCTACAAGAGAGGTTCACTTTAGGGGGACATTTTAGTATATTTAAGCACAACAAGACTGATTTTATGAACAACCTCGCACAAATCTCGTCTGAGCCCTTCGATGTTACGAATCAAAACATAAGAACCCTCTAGCGCGATTTGAAAAAAGATAAACAAAAGATCAATGAGTAACGTGCTGAAAGATATGAAAACACAAATCGCGTCTGAGCTCTTCGATGTTATGAATCTAAACATCAGAACCCTCCGACGAGATTTGTAAAGGATTTACACAACATTGATTGGTGTTGTGCAGAGATATACAAAAAGACGAGATTTGTAAAAGTTTATCAAAACGGCAATGGATATTGTGCTGAAAGATACGAAAAAATTGCCCGGACCTGGACGTTCAGTAGATGTTACTGCACGAAATGGGGCAAAGTGCGAAATATGTTGCACAAATTTGTGCAGCCAGAGAAATTTTTGAGAGATTTCTACTGTAGTGGGAGTTGTAGAAGACTGCTATTCATATTGCGGCACTAGAATCGACGACAATTAAATTTGAATCATAACATCAAAGGATTTGGGTGGGCGGGCGGCGAGATTTGTAAAAGTTTTAACATCACATTAAACTTTTATTGTGCAGCACCATACGAAAAAGAGCGAAAATCACATTTTACCTCACGCCTCAGGTGTAGACGCGAACCTTAATATCCTCATTTTCCACGATAACTGGATAAGTTCTAATTCGCAAGCGCGAATCAGTTTGACAGTCACCAGTTTTCGTGTCATAGGCGTACCCGTGGACGGGACATACGGCGATGCCATTCCGTATTCTACCTTTGCCGAGGGAGCCCAGCGCGTGCGGACAGGTATTGTCTACAGCGCAAAATGCGCCCTGCTCTTTGAAAATAGCGATTCTTCTACCACTGACGTTGAACGTTTTACCGCGTCCTTCTCGAATCTTAGATGTTTTCGTAACGGTGATGTAGTCTGACATTTTGAGAACTTCCTTTTTTTATTCTTTCACGCTGCCGAGGGTAATGCCCTGCACGAATTCACGTTGCATCGATAAAAAGAGAATCACTATGGGCAAAAGGGATAGAAGTGTGCCTGCCATCAACATCCCGTAATCTTGCCGATAGATGCCGATGAGATTTGCTAAGCCGATAGGTAACGTATATTTTGCCTCATCGCGTAAAATAATTAGGGGCCAGAGATACCCATTCCACGAACCCAGAAACGAGTAGATTGTTAATGCGCCCAGTGCCGGTTTGATAATCGGCAGCACAATCCGATAGTAAATTCCAAACTCTGAACAGCCATCAATGCGTGCCGCATCAAGCAGCTCGGTTGGAATGGAAACGATAAATTGTCGCATCAGAAACACCCCGAATGCCCCGACCGAAAATGGAATCACAATCGCTTTGTAACTATTAAGCCAGCCGATGTCGTACATCAATCCAAACAACGGAACGAGCAGCACTTGGAAGGGCACCATCATCGAGGCGAGGAGGATGCTAAACAAAACCTTCTCGCCACGGAACCGATACTTGGCGAACGCGTAGCCACCGAGCGAACAAAAGAACAACGTCAATAGGGTTGACGATGTCGCAATGAAAACGCTGTTGATAAAGTAACGGTTATACGGCACCGTCTTCCATAGGTTCCGATAGTTGGAAGTAAATTTATCCCACACAATTGACAGATAGGATGGACGGTGAATTGTCAGTCGCAGAGACAACGTATTTTCACTTGTAGAGCCAATTTGTTGAGCACGATTCTGGTCAGGCATCGGATGCATCCGAATGTGAGTCGATTCTAATTCACCAGGGATGCCGTGTAGCCGCCACACTGTGTTTTCCCACAAGTGACTGTCTAAGACAAACGGTTGGCCCGGTTGATAAGTGGTTCCATTAACTGAAATCTCTAAAGCGAGTTGATGGTAAGACGCATCGCCACGCACAGGGATTATAATAAGCCGGATCCGCTCCGGAGGAATATTAAGGGCACCGCCTTCAGAGTGCGACAAAGGCACCGTTGCTTTCAGATGAACGTTGTTTTCCGCTCCGAAATCGTAGGAAAAACTTGCTACGGAGTCCGAATAAGTTGATTCACGGATGTCTCTTACAGCCGGAGAATCCGTTTCCCATTTTAGAGACGGAATCCGGGTTCGGTTGAAGTCTACATCCTCTATCTGAATGTTACCAACGGCTACCTCGCGGTAAATGGAATCCCAGATGGTGTTAACTGTTTCTGGAATAATGGCGTGGCGCACTTCAGTTACAACCGCAGGCAGGTTTTGTAAACTCGCGGTGCTTTCCCAGACCCCGCTTGGAAGGTTCGTGACGAGTTGTTCCCATATTCCCTCTATCATCTCAGTTTGAACGTCCAAATCCCGCTCGTAATGTGCCAATTGCGGATTTGCTGCAATATGCTGACTCGCTTCTTCCCAAATTACGCGTTCTAGTTCAGGCAGAAGTATTGCCCATGTATCTGCTTCTACAGCTTTCGGTTTCTGGATGGCCGGGTACGCGTCGTGGACGATGTACGGCGAAGATGCAATTCGCCGGGGCAGTTTGGGAAACAACTGAATCGGGACAGCAAAGATTTCATTTGCGGTTTTAAAAGAAGAAGTCAGCAGCCACAACAGTGGTATCATCGTGCAAAAGGCAGCACCTACTAAAAGGAGATAGCCGATAATTCTAAAAGTAGTGATATATGCTTGTGAACTTCGTAGTCCCGACCTTTGTTTGTTATTTTTGCGCATTGCTCTCTGTTTTAAGAAACGAATGTCTCTGGTGAAATTGTGAAACCTTCATTCACACCGAAGCTTCGTATTTGACGCTCGGATGAGATTATTCTATCAAAAGCACAAAAAACTGACAACTTTAAAACCTAATATTGACTCTAAAAGCGTGGGGTAGACATAACAATCACATTGTTTGCACGATTTTGCGGAGGACTCGCCCAAATACGACGTGCATTCGCGTTAATGATTTTCGTATGGTGCAGTACAATAAAGGTCGTTGTTGTGTTAATACCTGTATAAATCTCGTCGGAGACTACAAAGCGTCTTTATTGTGCTTAAATATACTAAATGTTACTTCTCGGTCCGGATAGCCTCAATAGGTGAAAGCTGCGCCGCTCGCAGTGCTGGATAGACACCGAAACCGATGCCCATGACAATAGAGAAAATAACAGTCGTCAGCATCCACGGCACGGAGAACACAACGGGCCACGTCTCTACAACGGGCACGAGCCGCATCGCCAGCCAGGCCATGGCGTTCGCCGCACCCCAGCTCCCTGCGATGCCGAGTGCCCCACCGATGAAACAGAGACAGATGGATTCTGCCAAGAACTGATAGAAGATGTCACTCCGTTTCGCACCCACTGCTCTCCGTAAACCGATTTCCCGCGTCTTTTCACCCACAGAGACGAGACAGATATTCATGATGCCGACACCACTGACAAACAGCGAGAAAAGCGCGAGGCTCCCTAACGTGATTTTTATCACGTTTTGATGACAAACAGCGAGAAAAGCGCGAGGCTCCCTAACGTGATTTTTATCACGTTTTGAATGTGGTAAAGTCGTTGCGCCGTCAATATTGGCATCCATATACCGATAAACTCATCTTTTCCCCGGTGTCTTTTACGCAGGGCGTTCTTTACAGAATCAACGATATTGTAGATATCTGCCCCTTTTAAAAAAAAGACGAGCAAGTAGTCAACGTGACGAAAGTCTTTCACCCGTTGTTGATAGGTTTTCAGTGGTATAGAAATGGCATCATCTAAAGAATACGAGTCGCTGAGGCTGAGTCCCTTGGGTGCCATCACGCCTATAACTCGCAGCCGGACCTGCGATTGTCCCAAATGAATCTTCACCTCTTCTCCGAGTGGAGCGGGATGTCCAAAAAGTTCATGGGCGGTGTTGGTGCCGAGGACGCATACCTGCTTTGCCTTTTCGATATCCCTGTCGGAGAAGAATCTGCCGGTCTGAACGTCCCACCCCATGCCTTTGGCGTAATCTGCTGTGACCCCTTCTAAACGCGTTATCGCTTGCGTCCCATTTCGGGCGCTCACAAAGACGCGGAAATCTTCAACTTTAGGAAGGACGTAGAGGACATCGGGGACTTCTGCCTCAATTGCAGACGCGTCCTCAACGGTATATCGCTCTGTAGTTCTACGGGCGAGGTGCCGGCCCTTCCAAATCGTCATCCGTGTCCAGAATGCAATTTGGTTCGCCCCGCCCATCTTTTCAAGATTTACATCGATGATACGTTTCCCACCCTCACCAATGGCCATCATGCACAACACACTCGAAATCCCGATGAAAACGCTGAGAAGGGACAATCCAGCACGAAGCCGATTTTGCGTAATAGACTTTACACCGGCGGTGATTGACTCACGAAGTCTCACCTGCTGCTCCCTCATCTATATTATTGGTACTTTTCAGATTGCAGTCGATACAATGTTGCATATCTGCCCCCTTTGTTCATCAGTTGCTCGTGGGTGCCTTCCTCGAGAATCTTCCCGTTGTCTAGGACGAGAATCCTGTCTGCCATGCGCACGGTAGAGAAGCGATGGGAGATTAACAACGTTGTCACGCCCTGCGTAAGCCTTTTGAACCGCTGAAAGAGAGCAGATTCGGATTCTGCGTCGAGTGCCGCGGTCGGCTCATCAAGGATTAAGATGTCTGCGTCTCTCATAAAGGCACGCGAGACAGCAATTTTCTGCCACTCTCCGCCAGATAAATCGGTGCCACCGTCAAAATGCCGTCCGAGTAAGGTCTGGTATCCGTCAGACAGCTGTGAAATGAAAGCGTCTGCTTGCCCCTGCTCTGCCGCCTGAATGACTGCGGCTTCGTTGTCCATCTGCGTCGTGTCCCCGATACCGATGTTTTCTCCCGCAGTGATGAAAAAGCGAGAAAAATCCTGGAAGACTGGCGCGATTTTTCCCCGTAAACTCTCAAGGTGATACTGATGTAGCGGGATGTCGTCGATGAATATCTGCCCTGCTGTTGGTTCATAGAAACGGCAGAGGAGTTTAACAAGGGTTGTTTTGCCCGCACCGTTTTCGCCAACAATTGCGAGCGTTTCGCCCGTCTTTATTGAGAAAGAGATGTTGTTGAAAACGGCTATCTCACGCCCTGGATAACAGAAAGACACATTCCTAAACGCAATGGCTCGGTTAAGATGAGAAAACCGTTGGGGTGAATCGGCGGTTTTAAGGACCGGTGACAACTCAAAGAAAGACCAAAAAGAACGGAGCCCGGCTGTCGAGCCAATAAGTTGCCCGGCCATCAAGGTTAACATCCAGAACGACTGCTGCAGCGCGGCAACGATGGAAAAGTACATGGCCAGGTCGCCGACGGTAATCTGCCCTTGGACCGAAATCAGAACGACGTAGGTATATAGGAGTGTGAGTCCGATGCCGTGTAAGAGTGAAAAAAGCACGGTGCGCTTCGTCTGTGAGATTTTCACGGAACGGACGCGTTTGAAAACGGTGTCAAAAACTTCCTGATACCGCTTGATAAAGTAAGCGCCCACGTTAAAAAACTTTATCTCTTTCGCGCTCCGAGTCTCAACCAGGAGCCGGTAGTAGTATGCCAATTGACGGGATTCCGGCATCTGGTCCCAGGTAACGTCGAAGGCCTGTTTGTGATGCCGATATTCTACATAGAGGTGCGGCACCGCGACAAGCAGCAGTGCCAACGGAATGAATGGGCTGAGGGTCGTCATCAAAATCAACAAGGAGAAGAGGGTTATCGCGTTGCTCAGCGTAGAGGACATAAGCCAGAGAGTGGCTTCTGGGAGTGTTGTATTTTCTTGGATGAATTGAAGTTGATTGTAAAATTTGCTCGTGTCAAAGTATGCCAGCCCGGGGAGGTGCGATGCCTTTTTCATGACCTTTTTGTCTATGTCAGCTATAAGCAGGTCAGAGAGTGTCCCACGGACAGCCTCTGTCGCCGGGGTCAGAATGAAGGGTAGGATTTGACAGAGGAGATAACTGGCACCAAGTAGGAGGGTTGTGTTCCCCAGTGCCCCGCCCGACTTCAGCAGCGTTACCACATCGTTGACGAGCCGATTGAGCAAACCAGCAGAAATCGCAGGAAAAGTGCTCGAAACAACAAGCAGCAACAACAGAAAAGTGGTCAGTTTCGCGGAGCACTGCCAAGCGAAAGGGAGGATTTTTACGCTCCATTTCGTCGCATCCACAAAACCGGTTTTCCAAGAAAATAACGTTTTAAACATCGTAATGCTCCGCTTGTAGGGTGTACAGTCGGGCATATAGCCCATTGTCCTTCATCAGCTCATCGTGCGTTCCTTCTTCTCTCAATTTGCCGCCATCCAGCACAAGGATCCTGTCAGCGAGGCGGACAGTTGACAGTCGATGAGAAATCAATACGGTTGTTTTCTCTTTCGTTAACTCTTGAAAGCGCGCATAGATGTCAGCCTCGCTTCGGACATCCAAGGCAGCGGTCGGCTCATCAAGAATGAGGAGTTGGGCATCTCGGATGAGGGCACGCGCGAGTGCTATTTTTTGCCATTGCCCTCCTGAGAGGTCTGTGCCCCCTTCAAACTCACGTGAGAGTCTCGTCTTATATCCATGGGGCAGTTTGTCTATAAAATCGGCACCCGCTTTTTCCGCTGCAGCTTTGATCTGTTCTAATTCAGAAAGCCGGTCAACATTGCCCAGTCCAATATTTTCCTTGACGCTCAGTTGGTACTTGAGGAAATCCTGATCAACCACACTCATTTGCGAGCGTAGATCGTCGAGATGGTAGTGATGGACAGGAACATTCTCGAGATGAATGTCTCCCTCACTTGGGTCATACATGCGTGTGATTAATTTCACTAAAGTCGTTTTTCCAGCGCCGTTTTTTCCAACGATGGCGAGGGTTTCTCCAGCGTGAATGTTCAAGGAGATACCGTCCAAAATTTTTCGGTCTGTGTTGGGATAAGAAAAGGAGACATTTCTGAATTCAATGCCTTTTTTAAAAGGACGGGGTGCCTTTTTGGCGAATGCTTTCGGGCTCATTTTAAGGAGTGGCTTGCTTTTCAGAAAGTCATACAGATGGGTTAAAAAGCCACCTACGCGATGCATGTAAGCAAAATTAGCAAGAGATGTGTTCAGTGTTGTCCAAACGAGAATCGCGGCACTCCCGTAGGCAGTGAGTTCACCAACACTCAACCCGCCGCTAAGCGTCTGTTGGAAAAGATAAACATAAACACCACACAAACCCATGCCACCCAATAAAGCATACACCGTGAGGGCTCGAAACTCACCCCATCGCACTGACCAGAGCACACCGATGACCTGCCGAAACGTCTGCAAATACTTTCCTAAAAAGAAATCGTGTAGCCCAAAAATACGTACATCTTTTGCGGTGTCGCGAAAGAGAAACTGATTTCTGAAATAGTCGAGCTTCCTGGCCTCGGGTGCCTGAAATTGAATCGCTATTCCTGCGAGATTGGTGTAACTATAGTGCATCAGGGCGTAGGGGACTGCGCAAAGAAGTAGAAGGATGGGGGCCAAGGGATGAAAGAGCGACAGGAAAAACGCCGCGGAAAGCAACTCCCAAAAATCGCGCCCTGCCTGAAAAGCATAAACGGCTAAGTCCGCACTGCTGCGTTCAATGTGTCTCACTTGTTGGAGTTGGTCGTGCCGTTTTGGATCTTCTATGTGTGCTAAGTCTGGATGCCGGTCTGCAGCTTTCATGACAAGGAGCGTGACATGCCGGCGCAGCCTATCCCCAAGAATGCTTTTTGTCACCAGGAAAATCGGCCCCGTTATCTGCAAGAACACCGTGGCAAGGGCTAAGGCAATCAAGAGTGGCACCACGGGCCCAAAATCCTGACTTCCCGCATCAGAGAGAGAGAGGACGAGATCAATGACATCCCGACTTAAGTAGAGAATGAGCACCGGTAGCAAGCCCTGGAGGACCATCAAGAAAAAAAGGACTAATGTCTCAACTTTTCCCGCTTCCCAGATCATGCCGAAGGCACGGAAAATCGCTTTGTAGACGGGTCCCCATTCTTTTACAGGAGGATTCCACTCTTCAAGATGAATGTCTGCTTCTTTTTTCTCTTTCATGAGCATATGATTAACTTTTCGAGTGACTTTCAACCCTTTCTAACTTTGACTCTCTCGGAGGCTCCGGGCGAGACGGACCCAAGGCGGGGGCACGAAGACATCGCGCACATCACTCGTTCCAGGACGGACTTGTCTACTATAAGACTTAACAGATGTGAATGAGGGGGGGGGTAAAATCAGTCAAAAACACTCGCATATATCCCAACAACAGCAGCAATACACGCACAGCACAGGTGACACCGGATACGCACGGTTTTCGGAGACGCTTTATCCAGCGAGACTTCATTTTCAATCCCCCTTTGGATGAGAACTAACGCTAGTCGTTCTAGTCGTTTGACTAGAAACGGACACCAAGTTTATATCAAATATTATAATTATACCCAAATTCGCAAAAAATGTCAACCTCTTTTTCACAATCCCAAATAAGCTGTGCCATTTTTTCTTTCAGGTCAGTAAACACGGTTTTCTGAGGCTGGATATCTAAAATATTATACCCGAATTCGCATTTTTGTATATTTCAGCCCCATCAAGGGTTATGTATTGTTAAATCCGATGTACATCTCGTCGGAGCCCTTCGTTGTGCCGGTGAAAAGCGGTGAAGACTTAACTCAAATTATACCACTTTTGGTAGTAAAGATGCCACCCTTTTTTCTTCGGGCGATTTCGTTTTCGCTTCTGACACCGGAGAATCGCTTAAGCGGCTCACTGCGCATAAGTATAATGTCTATACCGTTGTGTTCAGCCCCGATGGTCGCACACTCGCTACTGGGAGTTCGGACAACACCATTCGACTCTGGGATGTCAACACAGGTAAACCCCTCAAAACTCTCATGTCTCTCTAAGTGTGCAAGGCTTGTAGGAACGCTTCAAAACAGGGTGTCTCAACGGCGATGAGATGCAGCTGCTTGAGCCGCGCCAGGTCTGGTATCGCTTCAAGCCGCGGTTGAGTCGTCTGCACGTCGCTCTGCGGGAACCGTGCGGTGAGCACCGCGATGACGTTTTCTATCGCATTCCGGCGTGCACCTTGTTCAATGCCTTGTTCAATGCCTTGTTCAATGCCTTGTTCAATGCCTTGTTTGAGTCCTTGTTGCACGAGGACTTCTGCCATGGTTTCTGCCATCTGTTTTACCTCCATCTTATCTTCTGCGAGTTGTTCCACTAATGCTACTAAGCCACTTTGTTCTGATAGCGGCCGACGATGCAAGATGAGCAGCAAGAAATAGACTATCGCCTCACGCCGCTGTTCGGCACCAACCGTATCAAACTCATCAAGGTGCGCTATCGCCGTGCGTAACGCACCCCGTATCTCCGCCTCGTCTGCTCTCTCTTTTTGCAGCACCGTCAAAAGCCACCCGAACGGATGATGCGTTTGAGTCAGCGTGGCGACATCGGTTTGCTTCACGCTCAGAAACAGCGTCTCAAAAGTCGGAACGAACCGGGCGAGTTCAGCCGGGATGTCCATCAGTGCCTCAAGTGTCAGCGGGGTTTTCCATTGCTGCTCGCCGGTATAAAACACTATCGGCAGTATCGGGGGCAACCGCCGCGCCGGTTTGGGCATCTTGTCGTGTTCCCATTGCCTGCGATGTGCGTCCCAAATCAGCATCATATAAAACAGCACCCGAAACCCCATCGTCGCATCCACCGTCGATTGATGTTCCACGAGCAGATAGATGAGCAGCGCCTCCGTGGCTGTCTCGGTTCTAAAGGGGACGCGGAACACGCTATCCGCCTCTTGCTCCCGCAGCACTTCCGGCAGCAGGCTTCTCGGGAGTGGAACAAGTTGGCTAAAATCTATGCGTTCTGCGATGTCAGCGGCGACGATTTCTAGCACGCCTCGGACGTTTTCGCCGTTTTGTAGCAAGCGCCGCACACTTCTGTCGGCGAAGTGTTCAACGCGTCCATCAAGGAGCGCACGGATGTGCTGCATCTGCGTGTCCACGTCTTTGGTTTCTTGCGTCATTTCTCTCCTCTATGCCGGCGGACTGTCGTTTGGGCAGCCCGCCGGTAAAAAGCGGTGAAGACTTAACTCAAATTATACCACTTTTGGCAGTAAAGATGCCACCCTTTTTTTTAGGTTGTGTTCAGCCAAACCTCTAAAAAAAAGAGTGACTTTTTTTACAATCTGTGGTATACTTCTTTATGAGCCAAGTGGAAAACTGGAAAAAACAAGCAGCGTGCACCCATGCAGGCAAACAAAAATGACTGGAGGAAGTCAAATGAAAAAGAGGTTAACGGTATTCGGTTTATTAACTCTTCTGGTAACGAGCGTTTTTCTCCCAGTTGCGTCGGGTCAGTTTCTGGCAGAGACGCAGTGGGGTTTACCCGATGGGGCGATTGCGCGCCTCGGCAGAGGCTCGGTAGGTGAGGTAGCATATTCGCCGGATGGTTCTCAGCTTGCAGTGGTAAGTAGCATCGGTATTTGGCTGTATGATGCGGAGACGGGTGAGCCGCTCGACCTACTCACGGGGCATACGTCTTTTATCTTGAGCATAGCGTTCAGTCCAGATGGTAGCACGCTCGCTAGTGGGAGTATGCGAACCATTCGGCTCTGGGATGTGAACACGGGCGATACACTCAAAACTCTCACGGGGCATACGGCGCCTGTCTTGAGCGTAGCGTTCAGCGGAGATGGCAGAACACTCGCAACTGGGAGTAGGGACAGAACCATTCGTCTGTGGGATGTGAACACAGGCGAGACTCTCAAAACTCTCACCGGGCATACGGATTGGGTCAGGAGCATAGCGTTCAGTCCAGATGGTAGCACCCTCGCTAGTGGGAGTTGGGACGGCGCCGTGCTGCTCTGGGACCTCCGTCCTCCTACTGCCCCTGCTGCAGCGGAGGACATCAACGCGGATGGGCTTGTCAACATTCAAGACCTCGTTTTAGTCGCCGCAGCGTTTGGGGAGACAGGCGAGAGCCGTGCAGATGTCAACGGCGATGAACTCGTCAATATCCTGGATCTCACGCTCGTGGCGGCGGCATTCGGGAAAGCACCGGCAGCAGGACAGCAGGGCCAGGCGCTGATGCGAGCAGAAGTGCAGCAATGGCTCACTGAAGCACGGCAGCTGAATCTCACAGACGCGGGTGTCCAGCGTGGGCTTGTGGTCCTCGAGCAGCTCCTCGCCGCACTCACACCGCAAGAGAACGCCCTTTTGCCAAACTACCCCAACCCGTTCAACCCCGAGACGTGGATGCCGTATCAATTGGAAAAACCGGCAGCCGTGTCGGTGCATATCTATTCCGCACACGGCATGCTCGTTCGGACACTGTCGCTTGGGCATCAGCAGGCGGGGTTTTACCGGACTCGGGCGCGTGCCGCGTATTGGGATGGCAGAAACGCCGTCGGGGAGCCGGTGGCGAGCGGTGTCTACTTCTACACGCTCACCGCTGGGGACTTCGCCGCTACACGCAAAATGTTGATTCGCAAGTAACTTTTCCTTGAACGGGTCTGGTGGGAACTTGGCACGTGCCCATTTCGCCAGAGCCGTTTTGGCCATTAATTGACTCAAAATCTTATAGACAAATCCAGAAAATTTGGCAGGTGATCATCAGCAGAAACCAAAATTTTATCTGCTCGGAATGCTACCCTATACCTCGGGTAGCGGGCTCCACATGGGACATGCAAAAAACTATGTGCCGACAGATGTGCTTGCCAAGAATATAGACATCCTGCAAGCATTGCAACTCGACTTTGACTTAATTTCCGTTCTCCTTTGCGACTTCAGCGAGTTTAATAAATCCATCTTTCTCTGTCCAATGTTGAGCGTAAGAATATTTTACCACAATCTGGTGTTTTGCGACTATCGCTTTTTGGTGCTCTCCCCTGGCGGTATGAACGTTTGCGACTACCAACCAACATCGGGCAACCTTGTTCAGGTGCGAATAGCTTCCTCATTGTGCGGGGGGACTGAAGAAATTCGTATATCCCCGTATAAGAAATCTCCCTGCTCGCAGGGATAATTCTTAACCGTCAACGTCTATGATTTTGGAAGTGCGTGTGTAAATTTCGTCAGAGACTTCTTAGGTATAGTATAACCTAATGTTTTCTAATCGTATGGAATTTTGTTGCCCTACTCGTTTTGGGCGATGCTAAGGGCTTTTACATCAATTCGGTGTGTTGAAGATGGCGCGGTTGACTCGCATGATTATTTTTCTCCAGGGTTGTTTCGGCTGTTGATTTTTATCGGTTTCCGACATCTCCAGGGTTGTGGTTTGTGGAAACCAGATCTCGGGTTCAAACTGTTCAAGTTGGTATGTATACCGGGTTAATGACCTTCGTTCTTCCGTGTGCCTTTCTTGATGAAGACCGCGTGTCATTAAGATGCTCTGCATTTCTTTCCGATATACCAATATGCGCGTCGGAAGAAAACTCTTGCATGGATCTCGGTACATTTCAATAGTCCGGGTATTGTCTGAATCGGTGCGGCACAATGTGAGGGCATAGACGGTTTGCTCTTTTTCGTTGATCTTTTCAACTGTAATGGGTGTAAAGATACGAAAATTCGTGTAGAGGTTTATCCAGTGCATCGGATTGAAAAGGTCATCTAATCGATGCGAAGGCATTGTCGGTTGCTCTTTCCACTCGGTGCCGATTTTCTCCCAGACATGCACTGTTTTCCCTGTTCTCAGATAGTGGTGATGGGTTTCTTTCCAGTTTGAAAGCGGAGGCCCGTAGAGTTCCATCTTATAACGGGCTTTCACGTCGTAAAATTGGTGTTCTGCGTCAAATTGATAGGTAATCTCCCACCGCCCTTTTTCTTCATAAGTGTCTTTACGTCGGGCTGCAGTCGGTATCCGCCTGGGTCCACTGAGGATGAGCGTGAAGTCAATCACGCCGCTTTTGAGTTTTGCCTTGTAAATTTGAATACCCACTTTTACCGCTTCGAGCAATTGCGTTGCTTCTGCGGAGAGTTCAACGTTTTCAGGTGTTTTCGGTGTCTGTGGCACTGCAGGTGTGTCAAACAATAAAGACAGACAGAAGCAGGAAACGGAAAAGAAAAGTGAGAAACGACATTCCAAAATCTGTGTAATCCGCATCGGATGTCCTCCTACTCAACTTTAAAGGATTCATGGGTTCGCGTGTCAAAAATAGTAGCCCCGGAGGGTGGTTCTAGGGCAAAACGGCGAGCCGAAATCGGTTCGTTAATCCGCACGTTTGTAAGGTGCATCGTAGTTGTCTCCAGAGAGGTTTCAGCACCGGTTTCAAGATTCACAAGCGATGTCACGGATTGGGCGGATTGTGGGAACCAGAGGTCAGGGGCGACTTCCACGAAATCAAAGTCTTTTATCACTTGGTGCCGCTGTTCGGGGCCTTCAGTAGAAAACATAAAGCGTTCAGGACGGTAACTTTTCTGTGGGTTAAGCCAGAGTTCAACTTCTACGGCTTCTTGCACAGTCCCTTTGATGTGATAAACGGAGGCGTTGTCCCAATTGACAGACTGTATCTGTTCGACATTGATAGCATCGATAAGTTCTGCAAAGGGACTACCATCGCTGAGGTTCCATCCCCAGAAACGTGGGTCGTATGCTGTGTTATACCTGATGTCGCTGCCGCGTGTTAAGACTGTGCCGTTCGGCGTTTCGCGAAGTTCTTCAAAAGTCTCGCCATCATAAGCGAAGTGTTTTGTGTCAAAAACGTGTAGACTTCCGTGCTGCTCATTATACTCAGTCGCGTTTTGTGTCACGCTGCCGGTGACTCGGTTTCCAGAAAACGCAAAGGTTCCTTCCCAAGTGCCCTTGGGGGCCTGTAACATGCTGTCTTCTAGAATAGGGTGACTTGATATCTCCATGAAAAAGTCTACGCTCCCGCTTTCGACGAGGCTATCGTAATAGGAGACACCTTCGCGGACGAGTTGAAACATTTCGCCTTGCGTGAGTTCAGTGGAACTGTCTGCGGTTTCATCCTCGGTGAGAATACTGTTTCCCGAGAGGTTTTGTTCTTCCAATGTTGAGAGGAAGTCGATTGCTTCTGTCACAACGGCAAAATCTGGTGTCGTGTTCTCTATTTGTGTTGTTTCTTCAGCTGTAGTGGCGAGTTCCGTCACGGCTGGCACATCAGATAAATGGGCAGATGCAGTCGTTTTTATCACTGTAACAGTTGAGTGAACATCCCGATAAGTTGTATACCAATAGATGATTAAGGCACTCATAAGAACAATTGCAATGATTGCTAGTGCCCATGCTTTGGTGTGTCGCGTTTTTTCTCTCATGGTGAGGTGATCCTTTTGTTTGGGGTGACGCGTATTAAAACGCGTCACCGTTGGTTTTTCCGGGCGTTCCGGAAAGAATCATGAGGCAACCTGCCCCTCGTCGTTTATGAGTATAGCGAGGCCGTTGTCTTCATGACGACTAACATGAGCTCTGCGTCTCTATCGTATAAACCCCATTTGTCCATATTCTAGTGATATATGAAGTTCGGAACCACGATATACAGTAGGGACCCACATAATCATACTGCTCTGCACATTGTTGGTTGTTTTCAGTAGTTGTAATGCAATCTGTGGATGAACTGTTTGTTCCACAAACAGCGTGGCCCCCACCCGATCGTTTGGAAGAGATCCATCCGGAGCCGCTCCAAGACGTTTCGCAGTCTGAGGAGGCACAGACACCAGATGTGGGATAAACCTGCGCGTAGGTTTCGCACGGCCCCGCTCCCCGTGTTGCAAGCATTTCTGCTTGACTGAGGGTTTGGAAGGGAGCGTCGGGGTGAAAATTCACCTCCAATAGAGTGAGTCCTGCAATGAGCATGAGGAAGAGTATCGGAAAAACTGTTGATTTCATTCTGAAATTCTCCTGTAAGTCTGCCGAGCCGTCCGGCCTCGGCGGTTTGTGTCGTATTCCCACACGCTGTTGTGTGGGAATCTTTCTATTTTGTAACTAAAGCAAAGACTTGTATTTTGATAATATGCATTTTCGGATGATTTGTGTGTATCCTAACCTCACCTTTTAGAATGCCAGTCGGTAGCAGCGGTGGCAACGTCAAACGCAGCTCGTAGCGATTTTCGTCTGTGAATGCGTCCACCTGAACTGTGCCGACATCGGTTTCTACCTTCTCAATCTGGATGTCGGTGTCGCTGTAGTTGTGAAGCACCACCACTTTTGTATTTCCTTCAGTGGCTTTGATGCGTCCGAAAAAAAAGCGTTTGGGAGTCAGTGTGTATCGCGGGTTCACTTTCCCAGAAATCGGTAAGGTGATGCTCTTTGTTTTCCCATCGCTTTCTTCGTAGTGGACGGTGAGCGTTTCATCAACTCTTTTATCTCTCGGCATCTGCTCTGTTTCAAAATAGAGTTCAATGTTGGCGTGCCGCCAGGGCGAAATGACAGCGTCACTTCGAAGAACAGGTTGTATCCAGGCTTGTGAGGGCTCGATTTTGAGGATTTTCGCAGCAGTCTCATTCAGGTTTTGGATCGCTACGGTTCTTTTGATCTGAGATGTGCTGGTACCTTGAATAGAGAGGGTTTCAGGGATGCAGACGAGGGAAAACTCACGGATGAGACCAAGAGAAATAAAAGTATGTGGGCGTTTCGGGGCCTCTGTTTCAAGATGAATAGTGGTAAAGAGCGAACGGTTAGCGGCATTCGCATCCCATGTTACATCTAAAAAGGTGGAGCCCCTTGCGCGGATGACGGCACTCTGTTTTTTGGTAATGGTGCAGTTGCAATTCGCGGCAATGTTCAGGATTTTTAGTGGGGTAATACTGACATTTCGGAGCTGTACAGGTATACCGTATTCGCCAGTTTTTCCCTTTCCAAAGTCAAACAACGTAGGGGATGCGACTAAAGCCGGCTGCCAATAAGACTGCTGTTTTTGTGAAAGGACAAGGATTTTGCCCGTCCAAAGTTCCAAAAAGCGATCGCATGAGATAACGGTGGCGGCGTCACGTAAAGTATTCCGAGGTGTGTCAAACATTCGAACCCACTTGTCAGTTGCATGTTCAACCACAATGAAGTGCCCAACCGTGCCATCAGCTGCAGATGGATTTTCATCCGCAAACGTAGTCTTGAGATGTGCGATGACGGGTGTGTTCAACATTTGTAGCTCGGCGTAGGTGAGTTTGGCACCTTGGAGTTCAAGACCTATCGCGTTGCCACAGTCGATCAATTCCACAAAACTCGCGATGCGACCGCCTTCCTGTTTCGCTTTTACGGCAGTGTTGGCTGTGTCCAGCGATACCTCAAGACCTAAGAGCGTAGCAAGGTGATAGAGACTCGCGGCACCGCAAGCGTGTTTGGCATCGGTTTGCGCGTAGGCGACCGGAAGTATCAACAATATGATGAGAAGTAGGGTGGCTAAAAATTTCATGATTGTTTCTCCAAGCCTAGAGATGATTTATAAATCGTGCTTAATATCGGTTTCCGGTTTTCCAAGGTTTCCAGCCCCAAAGGGCGAGCGAAGCCTGAGATATTGTTGTTTACCTTCTTTATTGGTGTAAGTGATCTGGTGCACTTGAATCTGCGTGAGTGTCAGCTCTTCTAAAAAGCGGTCACCGTTCTTGACAATGAGCCTGCGATATTTCGGGTGGTTGCTCTGTAAAATCGCGGTGTTCTTCTCGGTATCAGCGTATATCACTGTCCCAATGAGTTCGAGTTTGAGTGTCCATTCGTATTTGCGATATCCGAGCGGACGGAACAGATTATTGTCTATAATCACCTGACAGTGGGGCGGCAGTTTCACAAAAGAACGCTGGGGCATCTGTCGCTGGATGTGCAGTTTGGGTGCACGTTTGCCTTGCATTTGATAGAGGTGCTGTCGCAACTGCTCTCGGAGTGCGGAATCCGTCTGGAGATCCGCGAGAGTCGCCCCTTCTTTTTTGAGTAACGTTTGTATTAATGCAGGCGGTGTATCCTCATTATTACCAAAGGGAGTAGGCACTATAAGGAGCGATAAGATTCCTAAAAAACTGAAAAGTCTAATGCTTCGTTTCATGAGTCTTCTCTATCGTATGCACGATCTTCAGAAAATAGACATCTCCGTCAAAATGCGGGCTATTTTCTGCGGTGTGGCATGTCAGGCAATTCATCTGTGGCACCTGCCCATACCCACCCAGGCTTGGGTTCTTCACGTGATTGCCACCGACACCATGACAGGTTTCGCAGCCGACATCCATAAGCATCGGTGTCTGCAACTCGCTGAGAAACCCCGTCTGAAACCCAAACCCAACGGTATGACACGGCAAACACTCCGGGTCTTTTTCCCGTCCCTTTTCAACAAGTGTGTGATACGCATGTGCATGCTTTGTTTTTTTCCAACTGACGTATTCCGAGGCGTGACACGTTTGACAACTTGCGTTCCCAGCATACATTCCCCCGGTTGAAAGCGGTTCTTGTTCCACATCTACTACCAGATTTTCAGCGGAGAGCATCTGTTGATACAACGCGAGCAGCTCCATCATCCGAGGCGAGTCAGGGATGCGCTCTGAAAGTGTCTGTAACTGAAAACGAGAATCTCCCTGGTTTCCATTGTTATCCCAATAAAGGTCAAGCCGTCCCAAGGCTTTTCCCTTCGTGCCGGGGTTGAGTAACAAGGTATTCCCAATAGAGATGGGTTCCATCAGTGCTTCTGAGTGTTCATCTCCAATGAGTATCACGTCAATTTTCGGAAAAGCTGTTGCCAATGCCTTCGCTTCGTTGACAGGCGCGTGCGCCAGCAAGACGATGAAATCACATTCCGCAGAAAGTTGGAGAATGAGTTCTCTCAGCACGTCCACTGGGGGTTTCAACGTTAAATCCGCACCTGTGTTTTCAGCATAGACATCAAATCGTTGGGAGGTAACCCCGACAATGCCCACCTTTCCTTGACGTTTATTCAGCACCACGTTATGAATCACATAAGGATGAAAAACACGCACGTCGCCTTCAAACAGATTCGCGGACAGAAAAGGAATATCAGAGGTTTCTGAGAAATACTTTAACGTCTCTATTCCTAAAAGTAAGTCACGCGGTCCAACATTAAAGGCAACATATTCCATCTCTTTGAGTGCCGTAAATCCGATTTCTGCTTTCATCTCATTCGCCCTTTCTTGATATGAACCAAAAAGGATTGTTAGGGCTTCAGGCACAGGTTGACTCGACTCGCAATGCCTCAATGGGTGACATCCGCATCGCTTTTATAGCAGGATACAGCCCGAACCCGATACCGAGTAACACTGAAAAGCAAACTGAAATCAGCACCCATTGAGGCGAGAGAACTGCCGGCCATTGAGGGACGATTTTCACAATCTGCACGGCGAGATGGGCCATTCCTGCCCCGGCGAAGATGCCGAGGCCAATGCCGAATAACCCACCGATACCACACAGGATCACCGATTCACTCAAAAACTGCAACAGAATATCCGAATGTTTCGCACCGAGTGCCTTTCGCAATCCGATTTCGCGCGTGCGTTCTCCGACAGCCACCAACATCATGTTCATAATGCCGATACCCCCGACGAGGAGGGAAAACCCGGCGATGCTGCCCAATCCGATTTTAAGAATCGTGCTGATTTTCGACAGTCGTTTTACCCCGCCTCGCACGTCAAAATGACCGAAGAACGTTTCGTTTCGGTGTCGTTTTTGGACGACGGCGTAGACCTCTTCAATGGCCCTGGGCATGTCGGCTACGGTGTGTGCTTGCACCGCAATCTGCGGAATCCGATCGTTGCCAATGAAACGTTGTTGCACCGTGGTCATCGGGAGAAAGGCCAGATCATCGAAACTAAAACCGAATTTCAAGCTGCGTCCGCGCGGCATGAGCGTTCCGATAACCGTGAACCGTTCGCTTTGATGTGCGTATTGCCCGCTGCCACGAAAAATTTTAATCTCTTTTCCAAGTGGCGATGCTGCGCCGAACAGTTCGGTAGCGACATTTGCACCGAGCACGACGACTTTCGTGGCGTTTTCAACGTCTTCATCCGAAATAAAACGTCCGGTTTGCAAGTCCCATTCCATCGCTGCAGTGTAGGCAGCATCCACGCCGTTATAGCCGGCACGGATGTTCGAGCCATCTGGGGCTCGCATCAGTACGCGCGTCCATTGCGGTATCCGCGGGCTAACCACTTTCACGGACGGGCAGTCTGCCGCAATCGCCAATACATCGCCATAGTTAAAATGTTCCCGGCTCCGGAACGGGACACGGCGGCCGTTCTCCCGTTTGGCATTGAGACGTAAAAGGGTAAAGGTGTTCATCCCGCCGATTTTTTCAAGATCCTGGATAATAATCTGTTTCGCACCATCGCCGATAGCAATCATCGCCTGTACCGCCGCGATGCCGATGAGAATGCCTAGCATCGTGAGCAACGAGCGAAGTTTGTGCTGAAGCAGCGAGCGGATTCCGATGGCAATGCCTTCCGATAGGCGCATTTATGCCTCCTGCTCCTGTCTGGGCTGCAGTCCGGCGAACTGTTTCTGAAATAGGTTATGGTAGACACCGCTACGTTGAATGAGTTCGGCGTGTGTGCCGGTTTCAACGAGTCTGCCATCACTGAGTACAAGGATTTTATCGGCGTTCAAGATGGTGGAGAGCCGATGTGCGATGACGAAGCTGGTACGCCCTTTCATCAGCCGCGTGAGGGCTTCTTGCACGAGTGCCTCAGAGTCGGCATCGAGAGACGAGGTTGCCTCATCGAGAATGAGGATTTTCGGATTTCTGAGGATCACCCGTGCAAGCGCAACCCGCTGCTGCTCGCCGCCAGATAACCGAACCCCTCGCTCACCTACCTTGCTTTCGTACTGGTCGGGGAAATTCATAATGAAGTCGTGCGCGTTTGCCAACTTTGCGGCGGAGACAACTTCTTCATGGGAGACAGATTCCGGATCTTCTGCACCAAGGCGAATGTTATAGGCGATGCTCTCGGCAAACAGATACGGGGCTTGGAAAACAATGCCGATATGGGCTCGCAACGATTGAATTTGTATTTTATGGATAGGGAGGGTATCGATAAAGATGCTGCCCTGTTGCGGTTCGTAGAAGCGTGGAATGAGTTTCATTAATGTGCTTTTCCCCGCACCGCTCGGGCCAACTATCGCCAATGTGTTGCCGGGGGCCGCTTCAAAACTAACATCCTTCAAAACAGGTAGGGCTTCGCTATATCCGAAAGAGACATTCGAGAATTGGACACGCCCCACAATCTGTTGAATGGGTACCCCTTCTTGAGCTTCTTCCTCGTGTTCATCGAAAAATGCGAAAATTCTCCGCGCCGCAACCAGAATGGATGGAATTCTCAGATGAAGGCTAACCAGCCCCTCGAGGGGACGATACACGCAACTAAACCACATGGTTGTCGCAAAGAGTTCGCCCACAGTAATAGTCCCACTTAGGACATACCTTCCACCGAATAAAAATACTAAAGCTGTGGCTGTCCAGACCAGGACAATAGTGATGCTCCCTGCCTGCCGGATTGTTTGCTGTTTGACATGGATGGATACAAGCTGTTTGAGTGCCTGCCGGAGGTTCACCAAATCGTAGAGCTCTTTTCCGAGTCCTTTAAGTTCGCAAGATCCGGCAATGCTTTCCTGCAAGCTGCCGGATAGCGAAGCCGTTTGTTCTTGAACGGCCGCTCCCATTCGCCGGAGCGGCTTGTCTAAAAATATGGGGATCAGCACATTCACCATGACAAGAAGTAAGGAGAAGACACATAACTGCCAACTAACGAACGTAATAACGATGAGTGTCACACCCAGCATGATAGTGTTTACGAGATAGTCGCCGGCAAATACGCGGAACCCCTGGACCGCTTTTGGCGTATCCGAGGTGAATATCGCCATGACTTGCCCAGTTTGGTGTGTGTCGTAAAATCGAAACCCTAATTTGCGCAGATGGTGGTAGGCTTCGAGTTGGATATCTTTGGACCCATTTTCGGAGATCTTTGTCGGAAAGTGAGCAAGTCCTAGCGCGAATAAGTACATAACTACTGATGTCAAGATATAGAGTCCACATGCAGGCAGCAGCAGGGCAACATTTTTAGCAATAAATACATCGTCAATTAACAGTTTCTTAATCCAGGGCAGAATCAGAAAGCCGCCGGAGTAGCCGAGGGAGGAAATGATAAAGAGCAATTGAAGATGCCAATACGGTCTCAGATATGACAAAAGTCGCAGAACGTCTTTCATATTATGTCCCTTTTAGTCCAGAATAGGCCTTAGAGAACTGGGGGAAACATGTGCGCAACCAAATTTCAACAGCTAAAGGGGAATCTATGTAAACATAGGGTTGAAAAACTGAAGAAACCAAAGTTTACCTAAAGATACCTTATGCTGTTTTAACCCGTAACGTTTGAAAACTATCTCTTGGTATTCTGTGTTGTTAAACCAAGGCGTGTTTGGATCGTAGTAAGAAAAAACATCTTTTGCTCAAGGATTCGGTGCATCCGTTTTGCCAATGTGGTGGATTTCGCGGTGATGCGTTTCATGCCTTCTTCATACCCATGCGTGTCAATTATCTCCCGTGCCCACATTTCTAGTGCTTTGCGTTTCTGTCTAACCCGTTCTAGCGAGGTTTTGCAGCAGCCACATCCTTTTTCCTCCAGCGGTGAGTTTTTGGTGGATTGGACGTGCTCTATTCTTGTTGCTGCAGGGTCTTTCTGTACGTGACGACGATCGGCAGGCAATGTTGATGTCTGTCCTTGGACCCAGTAAAAGGTGATTCCTGTGACAACACTGACAATACAGACAATATATAAGATGGACTTCATGATTTATTCTCCTACGTGAAAACGAAGGTTGAATTGGTGTTCAATATCATCTCCGGATTCAAGTAGCAATTGTTTAGATTCCTTTAGGTATTCGAGATGGTCGGCAATAACTTGGACGGCTTCTGGAGGACTAATTTTTGACACAAGTCTTATCATTGCCTCTGTATGGTAAATCGCATCGTCAATTGTAAGGGTGCCTTCATTGTTGCGTCTGACGGTTTCAACGATGATATTAACATCCGGGTCATCGCCATACTGTTCACGGAAAGCCGCGTCAAGCCGTTGGTAGGCATATTCGGGCTCGGTTGCGAGATAGGCATTGTAATCGTCAAATCCTGCTTTCACCACTTCATAGTCATAAGGGACCGCCTCGGGAGCTTCACCGATGTCCCCGGCGGCGATAGCGTCTGTTGCGGCTTCTTCAAGGAGAGTGTCCAAGTCACTGTCAAGATTGGTATCGTCAGGATAAACATCGATATCGTCAGGATAAACATCGACCACAGCTTCTGTGAGTTCTACCTCGACATGTGCTGAGTTTTCTACAGAGGTATCTGTGGCAGAGGTGACTTTTTGTCCTTGTTGTGCTGGTTCTGCCGGGGCCGTCTCACGTGTTTCTGTCTGTGGGGATGGTGCTTTGGGCAGTGCCGCTTCGAAACGTCTGATGTCCCACTGGAGGTAAAACCACAACCCTGTACAGATGATGATAACAGTAAGTAGTATAGTCATAACGGTTCGCATTTTCATAAGTTTCTAATCCTTTAAATCTATAGATTTGAAAATCCGCCGCCGGGGGTGAGGTCTGGCGCGGTATCTATCAGGGGTTTTATTCTTTCTTTTTCGGTAACAACCCCTGAATCTCAAAGCTGAATTTGATTGTATCCGTCTCAAGCGAGCCTTGTTTTTCAAGCAATTTGCTGATGTTCCGAAGTCTTTTTAAACCCTTTTCGAGGTTTTGAAGCTGATCTTTATGCTTTTCTGGATCTCCATGATTGAGGATCTGAGTTTGTAATTCCATCAGGGCGATAAGCTCGGGATAGGAGACACGTTTTTTAGCTGAGAAGGCTAGCACGGTGTCAACCAATTCTTCGATGCGCGGATGATTGTTAAACTCGGCTGCCATGAGTGGGAGGAGTTTTGCGCGGGCTGCTGCTGGATCGGTCTCGAAAAGTGTTTTTAAATCGGATTCAGAGTTCTGAGCGTGCGATTCATCGGTGCTTGCTTTGCGATCTTCTCCTCGGGAAGAATCGCCCGTCTTTGGCTCAGACGTGTGGTTAGGTTCGTGGCCATGGCTGTGGTTTTGGTATGATTTTTCCATGGCACCATACTTTTGATATGCTTCTTGGAGACGCTGCATCTCGAAAGGATACTTCTGAGCGTCTCCTGTTTCCATCATTCGGGGGGTAAGCATCCGGATTTCCAATTCCGCCAGGCGTTTTACATCCGAGGGGTGTTGCGTGCCTTCGCTGCAAATTCGGAAGTAGAGCGGGACCCATTCGTCTACGAGGGGGTGTTCTCCGAATAGTTTTTTCGCGACGTTTTGGAGTTCCGTGCGTGCAGCCTTTTGGTTCGTCTTGAGTCGTTCCTTAAACGTTGCAAGCGAATCTGCCCAAAGTGCATCGCTAATTGCTTCCAGGGGGGGGCGTGAGAATGAGGCGAAGATACTTTTTCTTTTGCATCCGCTATATAACAAAAGGGCAGAAAAAATAAATTGTAAAATAGGATCCATCCCAAGAGTCGAAAATTCAAAAATATCATGATTCTATCCTTGTTGTGTGTGCGTGTGCTTGTCGATTGAAATCTGAAAATTGCCATTTTGAAATCGAAGTCTTTATAATTATACATCCTAAATCAGGTTTTGTTAAATTAAAAATTGAGAAAAAGACTTTTTTTCGGAGAAATCCTCATTTTTCAACATTTTCTGCTAAAAAAAATGCGAATGAGGAGCATTCAGAGCGATGAGAGTCTCAATTCGTGGAATGTTTATAATTCATCACCAAGACGGAGCATTGAAAACTTATGGGTAATAGTAAACTGATAAGGGGTTAGAGCCGTAAATTCCCTTGCTGATCAGGGCGGTTAGCTTTCCTCGCTTGGTGTACCAATCGATTTGACAGGACAGACCAGACCTCTTTTTGGTGGGACTAAATAGCTAACAAGGCTATAAATCGCTAATTTCAACAGCGCGTGCGCGTTCAATATCGTCCTGATATTTGAAGATGCACCCGAGTGTCTCTGCGACAATCTCGGCATCTAATTGTTCCTTACCGAGCGCAATGAGAGCCAATCCCCAGTCCAATGTTTCTGCGACACCCGGTTTTTTGTAGTAATCTCCTTGCCGCCAGTGTTGCATCATCTGACACAGCCGCGCCGCCAGTTGTGCATTAATCTGCGGAAGTTTGGCTTGAACGATGGACAACTCCTTCGCTACGCTCGGATAATCGATCCACTGATAGAGGCATCGTCGTTTAAGTGCTTCGTGTACCTCCCGGGTTCTATTGGAAGTCAGCACGACGTACGGAATATGCTTCGCGCGGATAGTACCGATTTCTGGGATGGTAATTTGGAAATCTGATAAGATTTCAAGCAGAAATGCCTCAAATTCGCTATCGCTTCTATCCACTTCGTCGATAAGCAGCACTGGTGGGGCATCGCCATCGCTTTGGATGGCTTCAAGTAGGGGCCGCTTGAGTAAGAAAGCCTCACTGAAGAGATCTGTACCCAGCTCTTCCTTGTTGCGCCCACGTGCTTCATCAATCCGGAGCTGCAAAATTTGCCGCGTGTAGTTCCATTCGTATAAGGCACTGTTTGCATCTAAGCCTTCATAGCACTGTAGGCGGATGAGTTTCGTACCAGTGGCATCTGCGAGCACTTTGGCGACTTCTGTTTTCCCGACACCGGGTTCACCTTCAAGAAAGATCGGTTTTTTGAGGTGGTGCGCGAGGTAGAGGGTAGTCGCTAAGCCTTTATCGGCAATATAAGCATATTTCTCACACACAGTCTGGACGTTTTCAATAGATTTAAACATACGCTGGTTATCTGTTTTCCTGAATAGCCCGTTCGTAATCTGCGCGGTAATCAATGTCCTGCAATACCTTATCAGTGTCTACGATGACGTAGTGAATATCGGTGGCATACTGTTTGAAAAGCGTTCGGACACCGCCGCTTTCTGGTTCAAGGGCGAGAATTTCGTTTGCATACTGGCGTTGAAAGATAACCGGATGTCCACGCCGGTAGTTATAACTGGGCAAGGCAATGCGTTTTGCTGTCTGACTGTAGGCATCTATGACACTATCAATGAGCTCTGCTGTAATAAACGGCTGATCGACTAGCATGAGCGCGAAGGCATCAGTTGTTTCAGTAAGAGAGCGAACGCCTGCTTGCGCGGAGGTTAACATTCCTTCACGGTAATTCGGGTTAAAAACGGTTTTAATCGATCGCATGCCAAGTTTCTGTTGAACTTTCTCGGCTTGATGTCCAATAACGACAATCACCTCATCCAGTTTTGAGTTGAGCATACTGTCAACCACTGTTTCGATGATGGTGCTTTCGCCAAACGGGAGTAACTGCTTTGGAGAACCCATCCGCGTTGAGAGCCCTGCAGCGAGCAGAATGCCCGAAATAATAGTTTTTGAAGTCCGCGCCATGTGCATCACGCCTTTTGCTCTACCATACTTGCAAGAATAGCGAGGATTTTATCGCACCGCTCAATAGTGTAAGTTGCCATATCAATGTGTAGATTCCTATCCACTAATTTGAGGAACAACCAATCAATCCCTGTCGTGACAGCACCATAAACGTAAGGGATGTCATTCTGTTGTTCAGTATTAAAACGTTGCGCGGCAAGCATCTCGGCAACACATTGTCCCAGGCCAAGTTTAACGTCAGCATTTTTTGCCTCCACAAGGAGGATGACAGGTGCCTCCAAATAAAATTGGTTTGGCGACAGGCTTATCAGAAAATCGCACACACCAACCAAGCCGTTTTCAGCATCAACGCTAAACTCAATTCCTGAAAAGAGGCTAATCCGCCGATTAAAGTGCACGCGAAGTTCAAACAGAATTTCGGAAACAATTAATTCCGAACGGGCTTTTTCTGTCCCTATAGCAACGGCTAGCGGTGCCTTTTCTGTTAATACCGTAGTAAGACGTGGATTCAGAACAACTGGCTCAACTTCTGAAAAGGTGCCTATTGACTGCACCGTTTCTAGTTGAAACGTCTTCCTGACTGCATCCAAGGTCCAATTGCTATAAGCCATGTGCGGTACCCCGGTTTGAGGAGTCGTTCCTAACGAAGCCGTACCCAGTTTCCGCAGAGTGTGCGGAAATTGCGTGACTACTCTTTTCTAAATCGGATTTCAAAGGTTTCATATTCCCCGGTGAAAGGTCGCTCATCAATATTGAGTGCGTCAACGTGCGCGAAACGCGGTCCCTGCTTTAACAATTTCACGAGTGCATCTAGCTGCGTTTTATCGGCCTCTGCGACAACTTCGACTTTACCGTTTGATAAGTTCATCGCGTAGCCGTTCACGCCGAGCTGTTTTGCGTTTCGCTGCGTAAAATTACGGAAGCCGACTCCTTGCACCTTGCCACTGATGAGAATGTAATACTGCATCTTTTGGACGATATCAAAGGTCACTGTCACAGGCGTTCCTAACGGTGGTAACAGTTCCTCATTCTTTTTATAGATATTTTCCTCTGAAGATTCCGGTAGCGGGTTTTGGAAAAGTGCGCCGCCATCAAAACGTCTCAGAGCGACAATATCATTGCTCATGAACGCCTGCGGTAACATTGCATCCTCATCTTCGCTGTCCAAGTCTGGAATGATGCGTGAGCCGGAGTAAACCCAAGCGACATGTTTCATCGTTTTTTGGGTTTTGACGTTACGGACTAGGTCTTCCGCGCGAACCTTCTGCGTTTTATCGCCAACGGTCCATTCAACGGAGATGACAACTCCAGGTCCTTTCGCGTCTGTCGGTTCATCTGTTTCTACGTCGTAGCCGGGTGGACTTCCATGTTTAACCCCGAGTGCACCTAATGCATCGTGCAGGTGCTTCGCGGTTGCCTCTACAACGATAATGCTTTCGTATTCCTTGCCCTCACGTCCGCAGATGAGATATTCAACTGCCCCTTGTAAATGTTCATCGTATTCACCAAGTGCCTTGGAAATTTCTCCCTTTAAGACGATTTGCTTCGCTTCTTCGATAACTTTGAGATGGCTATCTGTCCAACCGATATTATGCATCACGAGCAGACATAAACCGGTGCCAAAAATTACCGCCGTTGTCTTGCCCTGGCGCGATATTTGCAACCACGTTTTTGATTTAACGAGCTGTAGAACGTTCATACAGAAAGATTTCATAAATGTGCTCCTTTTTTATCAAATCAGTCTACTAAAAAGTATAGCGTACTCCATTAAAGATTTCCATATCATATTTTTGAATGCCGCTTGGTGGTTCATTATCGTATCGGAAATTCAACCGCAATGGAACCGCTAATTTCGTTGTGAGGCGGATTGTAATGTTCCCTTGAAAAAGGATGCGATAATCTGCAGCGCTGTTGATGCGGACCTGATAATAGCCTGTCGCTGTCGTAGCAATACGCTCATCTAATTGTCCTGTCCAATTGATGTAGTTGGTTGAGCGAACAATATGCGTTGTAATTTCGCCTGCATCTGCATCGTTAATTCTTTCGTGTTCCCACATTGCCCCCATACCGAGATAAACATTAAACTTGTATTTACCGGTTGTAGCAGGTCTTTTCGGGCGGAGGCTAAAACGGAGCCCGCCACCAGTTAAATTCCGATCGTTGAGGAGAATGGATTCGTTGAACTGTTTTTGGCTAAATGACTCAATGAGGAAGTGCGATGTGAGATTTCGGATAATTCGTCCGTGTACCATGCCTTTGTTGGTAAAAAACGTGCCGCTTTTTCTTCCTTGCTGCAAACTCCCCAGAACAAATCCGTGATATGTTTTCGCCAAATAATCTGATCGAAACTGTGTTCGCAAGGTAAGCAGCTCAGTGTTGCCGCCGCGATAAGTCAAATCGAGGGCGATACTATTGTACCAACCGGGCTTTAATTGCATCTGACTCATAGTTTCGACTGTAAAAATGTTCACCTGTGCTGAAATTGGCAGTGTGGAAGCGAATAGGAATATAAAACAGATACGGACATAATTCATTGGACAAAACCTCTGTCTGCAGGATAAAATAATTGCAATCTGGAGGAGAACGATGCAACGAATTTTTATAGACACTGATCCCGGCATAGACGACGCACTGGCAATTTTACTCGCAATGAAATCGCCAGAACTGCACGTAGAGGCTATCACGAGTGTCTGCGGCAACGTGCCTATTGAGAAAGCGACACAGAACCTCTTGACAATCTTAGGTGTGCTTGATTTGCCCGAACACCCTATTATTGCCATAGGAGAAGCACAGCCCCTTGTAAAACCTCTCGTCACAGCCTCACACCTGCACGGAGAAGATGGATTGGGCAATATCAGTCACCTGCGAAATGCTGATAAGACACCGCGTTATCCGATAGCAAACACTGAAGTTGCATCCATATCAGGAGTCGAGTTGATTATTGAGCAGGTAACGCAATATCCCGATGAACTCCTCTTGGTTGCTTTGGGACCGCTCACGAACGTTGCGAAGGCTATAAAAAAAGCACCAGCCCGTATGCGTAAACTTCGCGAAATTGTGTTAATGGGGGGTGCTTTTGAGGAATATGGTAACATTACAACGACTGCTGAATTCAATATGTTCGTTGATCCGCACGCTGCACAAGTCGTCCTTGATTCTGGCCTCCCTATTCGGATTGTCCCTCTGGATGCAACACATCAGGTTGCATTAACGCGCGGACGGCTTCAGGCAGAAACCGATATACAGCAAAATACTATTGCTCATTTTGTCATAGAAGTGACGCAAGCCTGCATGGAACTTTACCAACAACACGTTGGGTTTTCCGGGTTCTATCTTCACGATCCGCTGCCTATTGGCATGCTCACACATCCATCCTATTTTCAGTCCGTTGCTGCATACGTGCAAGTTGAAACGGCAGGTACTTTAACGAACGGCATGACGGTCGCAGACTTGCGCGAAGGGCATCAACCTCAGTATCCAAACGCTCGCGTTTGTGTAAAGGTTGAAGCAGAGAAATTTCTACGCTACTTTTTTGAACGGCTCTTCTCGCCTATTTCCGCTTAGAACAAATTGAGCCCGCCGAGCGGGTGATTTGGAATATAGCGAAGGTCGTTGTAAGGGTCCTCCCGTAGCATCATCGGGATCTCCAATTCGGGCATTTTCAGTTTTGTTAATTTCGTGCGTTGCTCTGCTGTCAAACCAGCTGCGATTTCCCCAATTAATTGTTTGATTTCTCTGAGGAACATATCGCGCTGTCTCAAGAATTTGCGTGCTTCATTCCGGAATGCATTGAGTTCCCGCCGGCTTCGCATATTAGGGAACCCGCCCTGATACCTGTCAAATTGACGTTGCGTTAAGCCTGCACGAAACACCTGATAATCCACTTCTAACTGTTTCTTTTCAAAATTGTAATCTACAACAATGTCACGGATGAGTTGCAATTTCGGTTGAATTATCTGCTTCTGCTGTTCAGTGAGTTTCAGTACGGCAGCACTTTTCGGGACATCGATTAGTTTAAGCCCACCACAGGATAGCTGCAAAAAACAGCAGGGGAGCAAGACAACCAAAATGGTAGAAACATCTTTGGTGAGATAGGCACAACAAAGTTCACAGTAAGCGTGCCATAAGTGCCTTCCAACGCATTTCCTGAACGTTTTCATCGACGAAAAAATGAATATCGTTTTATTTTCCATGATAAATTCTTTCGCTGTAGTAGGCCCGAGGATTAAGTTTGCCTCATCCTTGTTAGACGTCCTCATCACAACCGCCCAAGTCATACAGCTCCCCATATTTTGTCCGGAGATATGCCAAATAAGGGGCGATAGACAAGGAAGTTCCAGTTGCACGTTCAATGAGTTCCGGTGCTGTGTATTTCGATCCGTGCTGATAAAGGTTCTCTTTTAGCCAACCGTGCAGAGTGTGGAACTGGCCTTTCCGAATTTGATCGTGAATTTCAGGATGTGCTTCAAGGGCGGTTGCGAAAAATTGTGCCCCTAATATATTGCCCAGCGTGTAGCCTTGAAATGAACCGCCGATGAGCCCAAAGTACCAATGCACATCTTGCAAGACACCGTCCTTGTCATCTGGCGGTACGAGTCCAAAGTCTGCTTCGAACCGTTCTGTCCATGCTTTCGGTAGTTCACGAATTTCAAGGGTTCCCTCAAGCAGTGCCAATTCAAAATCAAAACGCAGCATGACGTGCAGATTGTAGGTAACCTCATCAGCCTCTGTGCGTATGAGTGAGCGTTCTACCTTGTTAATTGCGCGGTAAAACTGTTCGAGCGTGACAGCGTTAAGTTGCTCAGGAAAGGTGCTTTGAAGTTTGGGATAGAAGCACTCCCAGAATCCTTGACTTCGTCCGACGATATTTTCCCATAGGCGCGATTGGCTTTCATGAACACCAGAAGAGGTCCCGCTAGCGAGTGGCGTGCCTTCCAGTTCCATACGGATGCCTTGTTCATAAAGGGCGTGTCCGGTTTCGTGCAGCGTGCAGAATATCGCATCGCTGAGTTCATCGTCTTTTGAACGGGTGGTAATTCTTACGTCACCCAGTGAGAATTTAGTCATGAACGGGTGGTGCGTCTTATCCATCCGTCCACGATTCAGATCGTAACCGAACTGCCGGGCGATATCCATGCCAAATGCGAGTTGTTTTTCCTCTGAAAAATTTCCGTGTAAACATGCATCGTCGGCAGGCGATTGCGCAGTAATTGCTTTAGCAATGGGGACGAGCGCGCTGCGAAGTTCCGAGAAAACACGGCTGACATCGCTCGCCTTCATACCGTAGTCACTGCGTTCAATTAGCGGGTCGGCAATGTGTTCGTAATCGGAGAAAAAATTAGCGGCTTGACGGCTATAGTCCAGCGTTTTTTCTAAATAGGGACGCACCCGCTCAAAATCGTTCGCTGGACGTGCCTCGGTCCAGATTTGGTAAGAGGCGGAGGTATGGTTTGTCACTTCTGCCATGAAATCCGCTGGTATTTTTATGGCGCGCTCATACTCCCGCCGCGTCACCCGAAGCAGACTTGCTTCGTCAGAATCATAATCAAGATTTTCTTGATACGGCACCAACGCATCAAGCAATTTCCCGATGCGAGCGTCTGTAAACTTTTCGTGTGCCAGTCGACTGAGCGTCGCCGTTTGGCGTGCTCGGGCTGCAGCACCCTCCGGTGGCATATAGGTTGACTGATCCCAATAGAGCAGTCCCGCGGCTGACGATAAATCATTTATCTCAATAAGACGGGTCTTGAGTTCCTGAAATTGTTCCTTCAAAATTGGTTCTCCTTCGGGATGTGTAGTATATTGTATACGGATTGCCTTTTTATGTTGTTTCCTCAGGAATATTCATGATTATAGCATAATTGCTTTTTTTAATCAACTCAAATTGAACAGCGGAGAGCCTCAGGTGAATTAACCGCAATCCCTATATAATAAATCTATTGGGGCTTTCATTCTTTGCTAAGATTTGGGATAATTAGGCCCGGTAGTTGCGGTTTGCAACCGCGCTGGAATAGAAAAAGAATGTGCAAAATCCAAACAATACAATAAATGACTTAAAACTAAATGCTTCCGCTGGTATAATAAAAAAAACTTGATTATTATTTTAAATCCATATATACTATATTGAGAACAAACTGTTAAAGTATACACAAGGAACTGTCGTGCGAATTCAGAACGTAACAGATTTTAATCTGAAAGATACTCTGGAATCTGGACAATCGTTTCGATGGCACCGCGTTGAGAATTCCTACTACGGGGTTGTCGAAGGTCGGATACTCAAATTGAGCGCACTTTGTAGCGAGAGCCGGGGCAAGACTACGTTGTGTGTTGAAAGTTCTCGCGATGAGGATGAGGAGTTGTTAACAGAATCTGTTCGGCACTACCTTGATTTATCGCGAGATCTGCCCAGGCTGCTGACTTCTGTTGACGTTGATGTCTATATCCATCGCGCCATTGAGAAGTTTTGGGGAATGCGGATCCTAAACCAAGAACTATGGGAGACGATTGCATCATTCATTTTATCGCAGAACAACAATGTACCGCGCATTCGAGGGATTATCCGCCGGCTTTCGGAACGTTTTGGCGAAAAATTGACACTCAACCGGTACGTTGATTATAGTTTTCCCACGGCTGCTGCATTCGCAACAGCAGAAGTAGACGAACTTTTGGCATGCGGGACCGGGTATCGAGCAAGTTACCTCAAAGATGCAGCCGCTGCAATCGTTAGCGAGCAACTCGTACTCACAACGCTGAAACAATTGCCCTACCTTGAAGCCAAACACGCATTAATGCAACACAAAGGCATCGGTGAAAAAGTAGCGGACTGTATCTGCTTGTTTTCGCTTGGGCATCTTGAGGCACTGCCTATTGATGTGTGGGTGAAACGGATTTTTGAGACACTCTATCTCCGGCGGCAGGCTACGCATCGTGAGATACGTGAATTTGCACAGAATCATTTTGGGGACGGTATCGGATACGCGCAGCAGTACCTTTTTCATTATGCTCATGAATATCCGAATTGGGCAGATGTTTAACGACCGAATTTCTGGGGATCAGTACATGCCACTGTGCACACCACTAAATGAATCCTCTGGGAGGTAATATGTCTGAGGCAACGAAGCTAAGTGTTGTAGCCCTTTTGGAAGAACATGTTGAACTCGCCATTTCAACTGTTCAGGAATTACGTGCGAGAAAATTAGAACTTGAGGCTGAGATCGCTCGACTCAGCAGCGATTTGCTACAGCGGGACGCACAAATTGAAGAACAAGAAACCCGATACAACGAACTGAGTAAAATTTACGAACGTGAGAAATTATCTGCGGAGAATGAACGCGCTGAAATCCGTCAGCGGCTTGAGGATTTGATGGCGGTCCTCGCCAACGTCAGTGAAACGCCGGAGGTTCATACAGAGTCAGAATCTACCGATGTCAGTGAAACCACAGAGGATGCGCAAACTGATGAAACCGCAGAGGATGCGGAAGCTGAAATTGTTTTTACGGCGCAACGCACCGAATAGGATACTAATGCCTAACGGTTGTCGAACCATCGGAAACACGCAGCCGTTTGGAAAGAGGCCGGAGAGGTGAACACAGTACTCATCGCAGCATCAAGCATGATGGGATTGGGTTATATAGGAAACTTGTGCGTATCTTAGTGCTTTCCCATTCCTATATTATGAAACCGTATCGACGGAAGTTCGCGCTCATCGCAGCACGGTCTGATGTTACACTCCGCGTTATCACACCGGAACGGTGGTATGAAAGTTTTCAAGAAATTATCTTTGAACCGGATATTGACACTGACTGTGAGGAATTTCCACGTCCAATCCGGTTTTCTGGTTACGGTAGCCGCTTTTACTACCGTGGTCGGTTGAAGCACCACTTCCGTGATTTTCAACCGCATATTATTCATCTTGAGGAGGAAGCTTGGAGTCTTAACGCCTTACAAACGATTCGGCTGAGGCGAAAGTATTGCCCGAAGAGCGGCTTTATCTTCCGGACATCTCTCAGCATTCCTACAAAACAACGGTTTGGGGGGTTGCCGATATGGATAGAACGGCGTGTGTTTCGAGAAACCGATGTGGCGTTACCGCTCAGCGTAAATGCTGGCAAAATTTTAAGCCAACGCGGTTACACCGGAAGGCAGATGCCGTTTCCAAACGGTGTTGACACGCGCCACTTCTATAAGATGGATGCAAAGAAGCTCACGGAGTCCCTCGAACTGACAGGCTGTTTTGTGATTGGGTACGTAGGCAGACTCCTGCACATGAAGGGAATTGATACGTTACTTCAAGCAGTAGCAGAGATTGAAGCAGTATCGGAAATCAGTCAGGGTACGTTTCCCAATGCTACAGATACGTCTCATTCTCCGCCATCACCAAAACAGGATATTGTCTATAAACTTCTAATTGTAGGGCAAGGCGAGGATAAACCGATATTACAAAAAGTTGCTGAAACCCTTGGAATCGCTGACCGGATTGTGTGGATTGATGCTGTTCCTCCGGAAGAAGTACCTGCCTATATCAATTGTATGGATACACTGGTTCTACCGTCGCGAACAACACCCGGCTGGGTAGAATTTTTTGGGCGAGTGCTCATAGAGGGGATGGCATGCGAAGTACCAGTTATTGGTTCAGATTCCGGTGAAATTCCGCACGTCATTGGAGATGCAGGTCTAATTTTTCCGGAAACTAACGCAACCGCTTTGGCTGCGTGCATCCACCGAATCGCATCCGATAAGACACTCCGGGCTCGTCTCGTTGAACGTGGCCTGGTACGGGTTAAAAATTTTACGTGGGAGACGATTGCGGACCGAACTTATAAGGTTTATCAAGAGTTATTTGAGCAGAAGTTTTAGGGTTGGGTATTTTGAAGTGGTGATTGATGAAAGTCGGCACACCGGATTCATAGGAAAGATGCCCCCGACTGGACTCGAACCAGCATGCCAATTAAGGCACAGGCCCTCAACCTGCCGTGTATACCAAATTCCACCACAGGGGCAATCTAATATTAATTATACTCTATTTCCGTTGCAATGTCAAATCTTTTTTATAATTTTAAGAATTAAAACACGAAAAATATGAGCACTTCCAACCCGGTACTTGAACAGTTATTATCCGATTCCCTTGAAGGCGAAGTCCGTTTTGACCTGTATTCCAAGGCACTCTATAGTACAGACGCGAGCCTCTACCAGATGCAACCGATCGGCGTTGTTATTCCGAAGCATAAGCAAGACGTTAGCACGACAATCCAAATTGCTGCAGCGCACAACGTTCCTATCTTACCGCGAGGGGGTGGCACGAGCCTCGCTGGACAAAGTGTGGGCGAAGCCATCGTCATCGATATGTCCAAGTACATGAATCAAATTCTTGAGGTGAACGTTGCTGAACGCTGGGCGCGCGTCCAACCCGGCATCGTTCTTGACGAATTGAACCACTCCCTCAAACTGCACGGCTTGATGTATGCCCCGGATGTCGCCACCAGCAGCCGTGCCAACGTCGGCGGTACTATTGGGAACAACTCTGCCGGGTCACACTCCCTTATCTACGGCAAAACGATCGACCACGTCATGGCACTTGAGCTCATTCTCGCTAACGCTGATGAGATACATGCTGCCCCAATATCATTCGCCGAATTGACGATGAAACAGCAAGGAAATTCGCTGGAGGCCAATATCTATCGTGAGCTCTGCCGTATCTGTGAGCACAATCAAGCAGAGATTCAGAAACGCTACCCACGTATTTTGCGGCGCGTCGCAGGTTATAACCTGGACGAGTTCGTTCCGGATGCTGGTTCAACTTCCGTAACCCCGTACCGCAGAGATGGCTGCGATTCCGAACACCCGTTTAGCCTCACAAAAATCCTTGTCGGCTCTGAGGGCACACTCGCCACCACCGTTGCAGCAAAAATCAATCTCGTCCCTGTTCCTAAAATGACAGCACTCTGTGTCGTCCACTTTGAGACACTCGTTGCCTCTATGGAGGCGATGCAAGCGATTCTTGAATGCCAGCCAACGGCGGTTGAACTGATTGACAAAACGATACTTGATATGGCTCGTGGTTCTCTAGAGTTCTCAAGGCACACCACCTTTATTCAAGGTGAACCGGCTGCCCTTTTAGCCGTTGAATTCTACGGGGAGACGGAATCAGAACTACACGCACACTTACACAGGCTTGAGAAGGCATTAAAACAGGGAAGATTTGGATATGCATTCGTTCGCTGTTTCACCGCGGAGGAAAAGGCACGTGTCTGGGAAACAAGAAAGGCAGGACTCGGCTTGCTGATGGGCATGAAAGGCGACGCAAAACCGGTCGGTTTCGTAGAAGATGCAGCCGTGCCCATTGAAAACTTGCCTGAATATGTCCGCCGTTTTGATGAAATTGTCACAGCACATGATACGACTGCTGCCTACTATGCACATGCCAGTGTCGGGCTTCTCCATAACCGTCCCATTGTCAATCTCAAATCCGAGGCGGATATCCAGAAAATGCACAATATCGCCCGCGAAGTCCGCGACCTGCTGATGGAACTGGGCGGGGCGATGAGCGGTGAACATGGCGATGGCCTGGTTCGCAGTGAATGGATTGAGAGCATGTTCGGTCCCCAGATTTATCAGGCACTTCGCGAGGTGAAAAAAGCCTTCGATCCGGCCGGCATTATGAACCCCGGTAAAATCGTTGATGCCCCGCCTATGACAGAAAATCTACGGTTCGGAACAGCATACAATACGATTAAAATTGATACCTACTTTGATTTTTCGAGCCAAGACGGTTTTGCAGGTGCGATTGAAATGTGCAACGGGGTCGGTGCATGCCGAAAAACGCTCACCGGTACCATGTGCCCCTCTTTTATCGGTACCCGAGAAGAAGAACATTCAACGCGTGGACGTGCGAACGTCCTACGTTCGATTATTGCTGGAGACTTGCCACATACAGAATTCACCGGCGAACGGCTTCACGAAGTGCTTGATTTGTGTCTCGGTTGTAAAGCATGCAAGGCTGAATGCCCATCTAACGTTGATATGGCGAAAATCAAATACGAGTTCCTTGCCCACTATCATAAAGCGAATGGGCTGCCGTTGAAGAAACGGCTCTTTGGAGAGATTGCCTCGCTGGCTGTTTTCGGTTCAGCGTTCGCACCTTTTTCCAGTTGGGCAGTTAATAACACTTTGTCTAGGTGGGTAGCAGAGAAGCTGCTCGGTGTTGACAAACGAAGGCAGATGCCGACTTTTGTTAAACCGACGTTCTCGCAGTGGTTCCGAAAACGCCGCAGGCCTGTAGTTTCAGAGAAATCGGAGTCAGTGGTGCTTTTTCATGATACGTTTATGAACCACAGTGAACCGTCTATCGGGAAGGCGGCAGTTGAGGTCCTGGAAGCAGCTGGATGGACAGTCATCCTTCCTGATAAACGGTGTTGCGGCCGTCCGCTTATATCTGAGGGGATGCTCGATAGAGCTATTGAAAATGCTCAACACAACATTGAGTGCCTGCACGCCTATGCCGAGGAAGGCATCCCTATCATTGGGTGTGAGCCTAGTTGTACGTCCACCCTGACCGATGACTACGTTGAACTTATAGGTACACCGGAAGCAAAGCGCGTCGCCGAGGCGACGTGTTCAATTGAGGAATTTATCACACGGATTGCCGAGCACGGGAAACTGAACTTCACGGATGAACCACGTGAGATTTTGCTGCACGGCCACTGTCACCAAAGGGCGCTCGTCGGTATCGAACCCGCTGTGCAGATGCTGAGTTTACCTTATGGAAACGATGTGTCGGTTATTGATTCGAGTTGCTGCGGGATGGCTGGTTCTTTCGGTTATGAAAAGAGGCACTATGAACTCTCTATGAAGATAGCAGAACTCCGTCTATTTCAAACTATCCGGGAAAAACAGGCAGCGCGCGATATCACGCTCTGCGCGTCCGGATTCTCTTGTAGACATCAGCTTGAACATGGAACAGGCATTCAGCCGAAGCACCCTATTGAACTGTTGCGTGAGGCACTGCTGCAAGATTGAAGTAACGTCTTTCCTGCCGACTACAAGTGGGTAGCGGGCTGTACAGAAGCATAAGGGCATCAAAAACCAGGTCTTTTTGTATATCTCCGTACCATCAACGTTTATGTCATGAGTACTCGTGTGTAAATCTCGTCGGAGATTCCTTAGGGATAGCATAAAGCGGCTCTGGCGAGATTTTCACAGGGTTGTAAATAGCAGCAGCCTTTATTGGGCTGAAATATACGAAAAAACTGGAAATAGACAAAAGAACTAAGGAGATATCCATGTCCAAGATTTATCAACCGCTTGACGATTTTAAAATCGTCGTGTTACCTGAAAAAAGGTTACCTTTCTGGAAGATTGCTGGTCCTGGTGCTATTTTAGTCGGGTTGTCTATTGGTGCTGGTGAGATTGTTATCTGGCCTCGTATTGCAGCACAGTATGGGGGCAGCATGGTGTGGGCGGCGGTTCTCGGTGTATTTCTCCAGCTCTGGATTAACTTTGAGGTGGGCCGCTGGACGATAGCTACGGGCGAAACTGTGTATACGGGTTATAGCCGCATCTGGCGTGGCTTTGCACCTGTGTTCATACTGTTGACTGTGGTGGGCTGGATTGCGCCGGGCTGGGCGCGTGCATCGGGCCTCGCGCTCAAGGCACTCGTGCTCAAGCACGATGGGTGGGGTTCCGACACTTTTTGGACGATAATCACCTTCGCCGCGGTTGCCCTGATACTATTCGGTCCCAAAATGGTGTACCACTCTGTAGAACGAACGGTAGAGTTGCTTGTGGCGATGGTAACGGTAGGACTGATTTTAGTGGCCATTGCGGTGGGTTCGTTAGATACGTGGAAAGAATTAGGTTCAGGCTTAATCAACGTTGGTTATAAAGAGCCCGGTATGTCTGTCAAGGCGCTGTTTATTGCGTTGGTATTCGCGGGCGCGGGTGGCACTGCCAATCTGTTCTATACCTTCTACCTGCGGGATAAAAATATTGGGATGGGCGCGCAATTGCCGGGGCTTCAGAATCCGCTCCGTGGCAGAAGTGAGAAAATTCCTGCTACGGGATTTCTGTTTGAAGATACGGAAGAGAACCGCAAACGGTTCACAGATTGGTGGCAGTATATAAAACGTGACCAGATGCTCTTCTTTTGGGCGCTGAACACCTTCACAATCCTGCTCTTCATTTTCGGGGCTCTGGCAGTTTTACATCCAAAAGGGATTGTGCCTGAGTCAGGAACGCTTATCTATGATGAAGCGAACATCTTAGGTCAAATCTGGGGTGAACCGGGGCGACGTATCTTTCTGCTGGTGGGCGTTGCCACTCTTTTCGGTACGCAACTTGCGCTGGTTGATGGGGTGTCGCGCTCCATTTCTGATATTATCTACACCAATTTCCGAGGGGCACAACGCCGCCCCTTGAGTTGGTGGTATCTGCTCATCGCCGGTATCTGGATTGTCGGCGGCTGTGTCATTACATTTGTGATGGAACAGTTAAATGTCAGCGAATTGGGATTTCTTTTTAACGCCGCGTACATGGGCGGGTTTGCGATGGCACTTTATGTACCGCTCACCTTGTATATGAACCGTCGGTTTTTGCCTAATTTTGCAAAGCCTAAAGCACTCTCCACCGTTATGATGTTGCTTGCTTCATGTGTCTATATTGGGTTCGCAATGTCAAGCATTATTTGGGAAGTAAAAAGATTGATTGGAGGATAAAATGGACCTAAAAACTACAAAATTTTTTTTTGAGAAGGAAGGCTATCTGGTTGTTGAAAACCTATTGTCGTCTACCGAAGTTGCAACATGCCAAGCCGAAATCCAGCGCATTCATCAGTTCTCCGCAGGACAGGAATCTAGTTCGGAGAAAGCAGTAGCGGACCTTGCACGCCGGCATGTGCAACGTGAGCCGTTTGCGAAAGACAAGGCTCAGGGCGACAGCCTGCCTGTGCTCCGGAAAGCCGAAAACACCCGCGAGTACTCTGAAGTCTTCCGGAACTTAGCGCAACATCCGAAACTCATCCAGGTAGTTCAAAATTTAATCGGGACAGATCTGTTGTTGTTTAGAAGTACGCTGATGTTCAAGCCGGCATTCCATGGCTCCTCGCACGGCTTGCATCAAGACTCAGCTTACTGGCCAATGGAGCCGCCGAATCTTATCACCGTGAGCATTGCGCTCAACGATGCCACACCAGAAAATGGGTGTTTTAAGGTGATTCCGAGAAGCCATTTGTGGGGTATGCAGGAATGGGGCGGAATTGCTCGCCAACAGGACGCAGCATTAACAGACAAACCAGAGGTTGCTAAGCAGCAGATGGACGTGCCACTTACAGCTGGAAGCGCGCTCTTTTTTCATAGCCTCATGGTGCATGGTTCGGGCCCAAATACTTCACCAAACCCCCGGAATACAGCGCTTTATGCATACTTCTCACCGAACGTCCGGTATGCACCCAATGGGGGCAAACCGGCGGAACGTACATTCCCTGTTGTTGCTGGCCTCGGAGGTAAAACGGAGTTGACGCTTGTTGCACAAAATTAGGAGTTTGCTTTATTCAAAACAGATTTTTGTATACAGGAGCCCTATCAAGGCGGATGCAATGTTAAAACCCTTAGAAATCTCGCCCGAGCCGCTCTAGGTATCGCCTTTAAAGTCAAAACCTAAGGAATCTCAGACGAGATGTACACAGGTATTAACAATACATAATCCTTGATGGGGCAGAGATATACGAAAACCCTATCAAGGCGGATGCAATGTTAAAACCCTTAGAAATCTCGCCCGAGCCGCTCTAGGTATCGCCTTTAAAGTCAAAATCTAAGGAATCTCAGACGAGATGTACACAGGTATTAACAATACATAATCCTTTATGGGGCAGAGATATACGAAAACCCAATCAAGGCGGATGCAATGTTAAAACCCTTAGAAATCTCGCCCGAGCCGCTCTAGGTATCGCCTTTAAAATCAAAACCTAAGGAATCTCAGACGAGATGTACACAGGCATTAACAATACATAATCCTTGATGGGGCAGAGATATACGAAAACCCAATCAAGGCGGATGCAATGTTAAAACCCTTAGAAATCCCGCCTGAGCCGCTCTAGGTATCGCCTTTAAAGTCAAAATCTAAGGAATCTCAGACGAGATGCACACAAGCATTAACAATACATAATCCTTGATGGGGCAGAGATATACGAAAACCCTATCAAGGCGGATGCAATGTTAAAACCCTTAGAAATCTCGCCTGAGCCGCTCTAGGCATCGCCTTTAAAGTCAAAACCTAAGGAATCTCAGACGAGATGCACACAAGCATTAACAATACATAATCCTTGATGGGGCAGAGATATACGAAAAAACGAGATTTACACACGAGTACTCACGACATAAACGTTGATGGTACGGAGATATACAAAAATATGAAAAATCCTAACACCACAGACACTTCTGACGAGAAAAATGAGCACGGGCTGCTTTCAGAAACACCGGGTGGGACGAAAATCGAACTATCTGACGCGCTGGTTGTTTATGACGAACACGAAGCGACACAGCAGAAGCGAGGCTTCTTTAGACGTTTAAAACGGAAGAGCATGCCCTCTCGTGAACAATTGGGCCACCTGCTTATGGAGAATATTCAGGCGTTTCCGGAAAAGGAAGCCCGACTGCTTCGCGCCGTTTTCTCTTTGACAACCATGTCAACGCGCGAAGTGATGGTACCTCTGTCAGAGATTGTTGCGTTGACTTTAAACTCCTCCTCTGCCCAAGTTCAAGACCTTTATCATAACTTTAACTATCGTTACATACCTATCTACAATGAACGGATTGACTGGTTACTCGGCATTATTAACACTGTTGAAGTACTCTCAACCGGGCAGCATTTTTCCGATTTATCGGCGTTCGTTCAGAAAGCGTATTATGTCCCTGAAGTCAAACCTGCTATTGAGTTGATGGACGAGCTGAGACAAGCGGATCAACCTGTTGCAATTGTGATTAACGAGCATGGGAGTTGTATCGGGTTTGTGGAATTGATTGATATTTTAGAGAAAATTGTGGGCGATATAGCCGACAACAGAAAACGCGAGGCACCGAGGGTAGAAAAAATTGGAAAAGGTGTCTGGCAATTGGATGCCCGGGCATCAATTGACGATGTCAATACAGAACTCGGCACCGATATTAACACAAGTCAGTGTGATACGATAGGGGGCTTTATACTCATGCTGCTGGGCAAATTGCCGAGCGCAGGTGAAACTGTAGGATATGATGGGTTTGAATTCAATATAGAGGAAGTCTTTGATTACGGGATTGCTACCATCAAAGCTGTTAAAGGCGGCATTTCAACGCCGTGGAAGAACGGGTTGAGCCGAAAAGCAAAATGAAATTGAAACGGCATCGCCGGCACATTTTCAAAAAGAAGAACATCCGCGCATTAATTATCTGGTACCTGATTTTGCTTATTGGTATCATCACTCTCGTTTGGAAGATGCCGGCTATTGTTTCACGCCTCTAATACCAAAAAAACGGGGTGTCCGGTAACGCTCTGGAGGTGAAAAACTAGGAATGGGCCGAAACCGTTTCGGCGGGTCCACGAGATATGACGAAACCGCCACAAACACCAAAGATAGAATGGGATGCACTAACATCAACCGCCCAATAGGTGGCAGGTAAAAGGTAATCTTATCTCTCCTGAAAGGAGCGATAAAGAATACCTATCCTGCCACTTTATCTACACGTTACCTAAACACTAACACTCTCAAAATATGAATGTCGTTCCAAAAGAATTTATCCGCGTTATGCCAGATGCACTCCGCGGCTTCATCCGTGAAGTTTTCCGGAGTGCAGGGACCTCGGCGGATGACGCTGCGCACATGGCTCATCTGCTAGTTCTCACGGATCTGCGCGGTGTGTTCAGCCATGGCACGTCCCAAACGCCGGGATATGTCGGTATGATGCTTGATGGCAAAGTCAATCCACGTCCGAACGTCCGCTGCGTTGATGATTCCCCGGCGACGGCTGTCTACGATGGCGACGGCGGTATGGGACATTTTGCCTCGTATCAGGCTGCAAAGGCAGCCGTCAAAAAAGCGAAAGAGATGGGCCTAGGTGCCGCGACGAGCCGGAATCACTTCCACTTTGGGAGTGCTGGCAAGTACTCACGGCTCGCACTTGAAGCAGATTGCGCCGGGTTTGCGGTCTCTTGCCACCGTTTTCGACACAGCCCGAACGGAGTGATTGCCACCGCAACGGGTGCCTCGCCGATGAGTTTTGCGATGCCGGCAGGCAACCAGCCGCCGATAGTTATCGATATGGCAACCGGGATTGATGCGAAGCTGCCGTTCGACCAAGCGTTTGAACAGAGTCCTGCAGCCTTCTTCAAGATGTTGGGGTTGAGTCATGTGAGTCATGCACTCGGGGGAATCATGGCAGGCATCTGGCTATTCGATAAGCCACCGGATCCTCCTACAATCTGGGAGGGTGCCAATCAAGGGGCTTTCATCGCAGCGATTCACATTGCCCGGTTCCGACCGGTTGACGCGTATAAAGCGGAAATCGATCAACATATCCACGATGCACGACAGATGCAACCGGCCCCGGGTTATGACCGAGCGCATCTACCCGGCGGCTTAGAATGGGAGCGCGAACGCGAATGGACTGAAATTGGCATACCGGTTGGTAAAGCACATCAGGAACAGTTGAAAAGCGTTGCTGAACGAGTTGGCATTCCTCCTCCATTCTAAATGTTGCGAGATAGGTATGGCAGGATAGCCCCGCCACTCGCAACCCACTGGGCAGCATCCAATTATCTATCTTTACATAAACACTCTCAAATATTGAAAGGAAATTAAAACTATGTACTATTTCAAAACTTTGTTGGCAGGAGTCGTGCTTTGTCTTTTAACGCTATCTACTGTCTTGTTTGCACAGGATGAACTCATCATTATTTCGCCGCATCCGGAGGGCATTGAAACCGAGTTTGGTAAAAATTTTGAGGCCTGGTACCAGGAGCAGACAGGCAGAAGCGTCAAGACTGATTGGCGTGATGTGGGAGGGACTTCTTCCAACTACCGATTCATTGAATCGGAATTTAAGCGGGTCCCCGATGGAATCGGGATTGACATTTTCTTTGGCGGTGGAACGGATAGTTACCTTCGGCTTGCAAACAATGAACTATTAAGCCCCTACAAGCTGCCTGAAGCACAATTGGAACAAATTCCACAAACATTCTATGGGATTCCAGTCTATGACGCGGCATATCGGTGGTACGGTGCTGCTTTATCCAGTTTTGGCATCATGTACAATGAGGAGTTACGGACGCTACTTCAACTTCCGGAAGCAAAAAGGTGGGTGGATTTAGGGGATCCGGCGTTGCTTGGTAAAATTGGTACTGCAGATCCGAGGGAAAGTGGTTCTGCACACATGATGTACGAAATTATCCTTCAAACCCACGGATGGGAAGACGGATTTGCGCTTCTGACGAAAATTGGTGGAAATATAAAAACATTCTCCGCAGGGGCTAACGCTATTCCGAAAGATGTCGTCACAGGACAAGTCATTTATGGATTGGCCATTGATTTTTACGCATACGGTCAGATTGTTGTCGTCGGTGAGGATAAAATTAAATATGTGATGCCCAGTGACGGCACGGTAGTCAATCCGGATGCCATTGCTATTCTCAAAGGCGCGCCGAATATGACGGTCGCGCAAAAGTTTTTGGAATTCGTGCTGTCTGAACGTGCACAGAAACTCTGGATGCTTCGCGATACCGATGCGGAGGGACCCACCTGGAAGGGCGGTTTGAACCGCTCAAGCGTGCTACCAGGGCTCTACGATAAACTCGGAGAAAGAGCTGTCGTTACAAACCCATTTACACTTCCGTTCACCCCCTTTCAATATGACTCAGATAAGGGTGGCACGCGCTGGGATATCATTAACGAACTCTTCGGCGTGCTGATTATTGACTCACACAAAGACCTGGTTAACGCGTGGAAGGCAATTCGGCAGTGTTCAGATCAGCAAAAGCGTGATGCAGCAATTGCAGCATTTACCCGGATGCCTCTCTCTGAAGAAGAGGCGATGCAGCTGGCTAAGACTGAATGGAAGAATGCGGTATTCCGCAACCAAAAGATTAAAGAGTGGGGTCAATTCGCCAAGGCGAAGTTCAAGGAAGCACGTAATCTGGCGAAATAGTTTTTTCGCGTTTTTGTATATTTCAGCCCGATAACGCCTGATGTATTGTCAATGACTGTGTAAATCTCGTGGCAGGCTAGGTATTCTTTGTCTCTCCTGAAAGGAGAGACAAGATAACCTTATACCTGCCATCTATAGATCGGAGATATCTTAGGCATAGCGTAGCATAAAGCGGCTTTTTCGTCTACTAGAGTACCTTCAACGCTTATGCTTTTGATCGCTCGTGTGTAAATCTCGTCGGAGATATCTTAGGTATAGCATAAGGAACCTCCGACGAGATTTGTAAAGGCGTTAACATTGCAGCAGCCTTTATGGAACTACAGTAGACAAAAAACGAGATTTGTATAGGCCTTATCAAAGCAGCAACCTTTATAGTACTGCAGTAGACGAAAACACAGGTCATTGCGACATAAGTGATGACGGTACGGAGATATCCAAGTTAACGCCGGGATGCCATATCAAACCCTACCGCTGCCACCAATACCAGCCCTTTAATAATATCCTGCCAAGATGCATCCATATTCGCCATGCTCATTCCGTTGTTGAGGCTTTCCATGACGAGCGCGCCTAACATGGCCCCGAAAATACTCCCGCGTCCGCCCATTAAGCTCGCACCGCCGATGACGCATGCAGCAATAGCATCTAATTCCAATAAGCGCCCGGCCTCTGGTCCCGCACTCCCGACGCGTGCTGTTAGCACAACGCCGGCAATTGCCATCAATGCCCCCATCGTTGCGAACACCCGCAGCGTAATACTGCGCACGTTGACACCGGATAAATACGCTGCATCTGCATTGCCACCTACGGCATAGACGTAACGCCCGAAACGGGTGTAGTTTGCAATGAAATGGAAGGCGAACGCTAATATGAACAAAATGCACACCGGAATCGGAATGCCTTTGTGCGTATTCATCACCGTGGTGAATGCCACAATCAGCAACCAGGTCCCGCCCAATTTCACGAGAAATAGGGAACGGGGCGGGCGAAAACTGGCATCTGAAAATCCATCAAAGCCATTCTGACGCGTGGCGTGCTGCCGATAAAAACCGTAACCACTCACGCTTAACGCAATCAGCATCAGTACCCATCCCGGTGTTTGTGGGAGGTAGGCGTTCCCGATTGCTTTTAACCAATTGTCCGGTAGAAGAATCGTCTCCCCTTTTGTCAGTGCCAGCATCACTCCGCGATAGACAAGGAATCCGCCTAAGGTGACGATAAACGCCGGTATCCGCTGATAGGCGACAAGGTAGCCTTGGACGATGCCGAATAAAATGCCAACGCAGATGACAACCGATAGTGTCACCGCGACCGGTTGTCCCCACCAAACGTGCAGGATTGCTGCAAGTGCCCCGAGCAGCCCCGCACCATATCCGACGGACAGATCTATGTTCGCAGATACAATTACGAACACCATGCCGATGGCGAGGATTGCTGTTACTGCGCCCTGACGTGAGAGATTAGATAAATTCCGGGTGCTGAGGAAGGTTCCGCCTGTGAGTAGTGTGAAGATTGCCCAGACACAGAGAAGCGCTATTAGCATCGCATAGGTGCGGAGATTTAGATGCTTCATTTTTTCTAAAGTGGGACATTCAACCTATTGCATATCTTGACATTCAAATTTTTGTATATTTCAGCCCGATAACGCCTGATGTATTGTCAATGACTGTGTAAATCTCGTGGCAGGCTAGGTATTCTTTGTCTCTCCTGAAAGGAGAGACAAGATAACCTTATACCTGCCATCTATAGATCGGAGATATCTTAGGCATAGCGTAGCGGAGAGCGGCTCCCAGCGGGTGATGACGGTACGGAGATATCCAAGAATAAGTTATGAAAATTTTGGCTCGTGCTTTTGCCGATTGCTTCTGCTGAGGTGCCGCGGAGCTCCGCTATTTTTTGTGCGACAGCGGCGACATACGCAGGTTCGTTGCGTTTGCCGCGTCGAAATTGCGGTGCCAGCCACGGACAATCGGTTTCAATGAGCAGACGTTCTTCGGGGACTTCGCGTGCCACTCCATGAACTGCAGCAGCATTCCGGTATGTAACGATTCCACCAATGCCGATGTACATTTCACAAACAGGACTGAGTTCCAGGCTCCTACGCATCAGCTGTACGTCACCTGTAAAGCAGTGCAACACGCCGCGCACCTTTTCCTGCTGCGCCTCTAAAATCGGTAGGATATCCATATATGCATCACGGTTGTGGATGACTATTGGAAGGGCAGTCTCCACAGCGAGCGCTAACTGTTGTTCAAATACCTTTTTTTGGAGTAGCGGTGAACAGCGGTTGCGGTAGTAATCCAACCCCATTTCACCGAGGGCGAGGACTTTCGGATGAGCTGAGAGTTCACGAAACGTTTTTAAGACATCTGACGTGAAATATTCTGCATCATGCGGGTGCATCCCGACAGTGGCGTAGACGTTCTTGTGTTTTTCAGCGACATCTATAGCGCCGAGGCTAGTTTCAAGATCAAAGCCAATAACGAGGATTGTGTCAATTCCGGCATCTCGTGCGCGACGTATCACCGCACCCCGGTCGGCATCAAACTGGGCGAGTTGGATGTGTGCATGCGAATCAATAAACATGTTTTCCTTTTGCTACATCAACGGCGTTCTAATCACAGTTTCAAGGGTGTGCGCACGGCGGGGCTGCGTGACTAGAAATAGAATCAGATCTGCAACATCTTCAGGGAGTGTGAGATGCTCAATTACATCGTCTGGATGGTTATCCTGCCGCATTTTGGTATCTACGGGTCCCGGACAGACAACGGATGCTTTCACACCGTGCGCTCTTCCCTCATTATTGGTCGTCTCTGTGAAACCGACGACAGCAAATTTAGAGGCACAATACGCACCGCCGTTCACATGTCCATATTTGCCGGAAACCGATGAGACATTGACGATATGCCCATAACTCTGCTGGCACATGTGGCTGAACACGGCTTGCGTGCAGAGGAACACACCCTTGAGGTTGACTGCCATCGTCATATCCCACTCCTCTTCGCGAATTTTTGGAATCGGGTTGTGAATCGCTACACCAGCATTGTTGACGAGGATGTCCACTTTCCCGAAGGTATCAACTGTTTTTTTCATCATCATATCAACGTGCGTTTTATGCTGCACATCGGTTGGGATAGCGACAGCACGTCTACCTAACTGTTTTATTTCCTCTGCGACGCCTGTGATTTCGGTGTTTGTCCGTGCGGCCAGGGCGATATCGGCACCTTCCTTCGCGAAGGTTAAAGCGGTCGCACGTCCGATGCCGCGTCCACCGCCGGTGATAATCGCTACATGATTTTCAAGTTTCACAGATTGTTCCTTTCTTGTATTTCCGTAGTCGGAGGAGACTATTGTACGGGTTTTGTCTGGAGATGAACCTGGGAAAATAGTATTACAGATTAGTTTCATTGTCAAATTGCGTTTAAGGCGGAAACAGATGTCAAAAAGCACGGGTTAAAAATCCGGAGGTGGCGAGGGCCTCGGTGACGTGTAAAAAATGGGTTTACGAATCAGTGACAATTCACGAAATGTTTCACGAAGGATTTTCTTGAAAGTAGATGGCCACTGCTTTCTCATCATGCAAAAGCGATTTTCTTCGTGAAAATCATCACTCGTTTGGGAACTTCTCCCTGCTCGCAGGGAAGAATCCCCTTTCGTGCTATCTCATCGGCTATCATGTGATTATATGCCTGCGGCGTGCTACGGCTGCCCGATATAGTGCAGCAGCAAGCGTGAGGGTAGTCTCAGCATCATCAAGTGCCTGCTTCGCGTCAATGGAGAAGTGATCTTAAAACTCGGTCGGATGAAACCTAATCTCATGACTGAAAGCAAACGCTCAAAATAGAAGAGCTAAACCTTATTTAAGCGGGCCGCTATCTCCCCAAACTCGTGCTCATTGAACACCAATTGAAAGATACCGACGCGTTTCGGTCCTTCCCGTACCATGAGTCTGCCTGCGGTGTTAAATGCGCCCTCAAGCGTTTCTAATACTTTTCGCTTGTATTCGGTATCAAGGTTACCGCTGAGATGTTGCCCCTTTGTGTCAAAGATTAGGACGCGCGTCACGCCTCCTATTTCGTTTGCGATGGCGACGAAGTCCGGGTAGATACGCCCCGGCTTCCACCCCTGAAGGTAATATTCACCGTGTTGCCGCGCAGCGACACGATGCCACCAACGTATTGCCTTCTCCTCATCGAGATAATACGCAAATTTCTTTTCTAACTCGTTATCAAATTGTTGTTCAAAGACCGGCTCAAACAGGCTTAACTGTACAGGTTCGCCATACTTTGCGAGAGGGTTGGCGGCAGCATCAACCGGTATCTCATAGCTATCTACGATGCGATAATTAGGTTCTCGTGCCTCTAAGTCGAACCGGATCTCACCTTGTTCCAGCTTTCTCTGAAACACTTGCTCTGCCTGTTTCTCTACCTGACTTTTGACATGTTCCCGTAGTGCGTGCGCGAGGTAAGCGCGGCGATCGTAAATGTCCGCTTCGGTTTCCCCCTCGGCTTTCAAACATGCGTCCATTTGTGCTGCAAGTCGTGCAGCTTGCCAAAGATTCGGTACAATGTCTGACAACCGGCGTGCAAAATCGGAGATGTCTACTCGCTTTTCGATTGGGAGGTCTTGATCTGGGTGGAAGACAGGTTTTGTTTCATCGACATCAACCGTTGCAGATTGCCGTTTGACGTGCTGCGGCATAGATGCCTTTGGATCTGGGGGCTCCAGCGCGGGCCAGTCTATGTGCGGTAGAATATGTGCCCGATAATTGAGCTGGACCCACTGATCATTGTCCTCCTCTCTATGGAGTACCATGGGCAGGTAAATCTCCTGATTTTGGAACGGCTGACGCCGTTGCACCGTCCGCTGCTGTGCCATTCGTGCCTTGCCGCTGCCTGCCGGGGCACTGGATCCTCCGATGACTTCATCATCTAAGCCTGTCAACCCTTCTGCTTCTAGCCCGCGTTTGACCTGCTGAACGACGGCACCGACCTCGGTGTTATTGCAATAGACGTAACACTGATCAAGTAAGGTGTTGCCGGTGAGCTGCGCGTGTGGTTGCCGCATGACCCGCCCTACCAGTTGTGTGATCGCTTTTTGTGCCTGCGTATTGTCGAGCATCACTAAGATATAGGCAAACGGGCAATCCCAGCCCTCCATCAATGCGGCTTTAGTGATGATCCAACGCACGTTTGAAAATTCGGAGAGGAGATTTTCGCGTCCGAGTTCGTCATTTTCTGCGGATTTAACGCGAATTGCAGCAGGCGGTACGTTTAGGTTTTGGGTGAGGTACTCCCGTACATCTTCGGCATGGATGCGTATGCCGTCGCGCTGCTTTTTGCCGGTGCGTTCTACACGGACCACGGCGATCGGGCGGATATACCGGCCGGTGGTGCTCTCCAACGCTCGTGCCGTATCGTCAAGTCGGGCCAGTTCGTCTGCGGCCTGGCTGAGGGTCAATTGCCACTCTGCATTCGGGAAGGATGTTACCTGTACTGGCAGCTTTATCATCTCCTCTTTTTTCAAGTCAGGTCCTTCCACGTCGACGAGGAGGTTGCTAATGCCGCGGTTTGGGGTGGCAGAGAGCTCGATAACCAGTCGTGGGTCGAGACGATTGATGGATTTAGCAAACTCTTCATTGGACTGCCGGCTCTTCGCGCCGTAGGCTTTATGTGCTTCATCGAGTACGATGACGGGCTGCAGCATTTTGAACACATTAAACAGGCTCTCTTTGACGAGTCTGCCATCGGTTGTATCCAGGTCTGGATATTGATTGAGCAGACGGGCATCGCTGAAGACGACATCCTTGTCTGGAAAAAAACTGGGGTAACGTCCGGAATCTTTAAACATCCGCAGGAACTCTCTGCCCTTTTGTCGGTTCGCTGCTGGTAACATGAGCAGCATGACGCAGAGATAGTTGTCGATGTCGTCTGCGTTGAAGTTATCCTCTTTCTCGAGCATTTTGAGACGGCCGGCGGCTGCGCGGTTCAACATTTTACGATAGGGGTGCCGCTTATCCCACAAAGCGTTTTTCGTCTGCGTGTAGATGGCCTTACTCGTTACAACCCACAAGACTAATCCTCGCTGCCAAGGGATCCGTTCCAATGCAGCTGCGGCAAGCAGCGTTTTACCGCCGCCCGTCGGTACTTTGAAACAGATATGCGGAATAGGGCGATGGGCCTCATCGGTGCGTTCAACGTACTCATTCGTCCGCGCTGCAATTATCCCGTCTTCTGATAGTTTTTTCCACGCAGCTTTCGGATAATTCCGTAACTCATCCGGAATCGGCATAGTAGTTGGGTTCTGTTTAATCACCCTAATCAGGGTTTCTGAGTCACGTTGTGTCTCTTGAAGGGTTTCCAACCATTGGCTGAAAGTGTCAAGTGTGTTACGTTGATACTGCTTTAATTCCATCATATCGTTGCCTCTCTATCTTTCGTGCAGGGCATCGGGCAGTTGGCAAAATGTAATGCCCAAGTTTGTGAGTTCGCGTTGCCCGATGTAAGTGCCCGCTCCATACACAACCGCCCGCCTATTCTTATCACGGCTGGCATCGTGGATTTGGCGCGCCCGCTCTAAGGTGAGCATAGCCGCATCGCTCTGCAGGTAGTCGAGAGCCGGTTTGTAGAGGAGATAGTAGTCCGTTGTGTCGTCGCTATGAAAAAGTCCGTTCTCATTTTTCGCGGAGAGTGCATCAGTTGGGACGGCAACGCCGGAGGCGGTATAGAGGAGGTTTGCGGCGAGTGTTGCATACGGGGGTAAGGCTTCTCCTGTGAGCATTGTGTCGGCTGTGATGGGTTCGCCGAGGGTGCAGTAGGTAAAGGAGCCGCCTAATCCGTCCCGGAGTGGTGCGTTGCGTGCTGTGGGGATGCCGTTGATGACGCGTCTGACACGTTCAGCGGTGATGGTATCGGCATAATCTTCGCATTCAATGAGGATGAACTTTCGGTTGCCGTTATCTGCTTTGTTGAGGGCGAGGACAGCATGGGCGGTGGTACCGCTGCCGGCGAAGGAGTCTAAGATGATGGCAGACTGATCATCCAGCATCCCTATCATTCTCTGAATGAGATTGACATTCTTTTCGCCATTAGGAAAATTGAAACGAGTATCGTATTCTTGAATATCTGTCCAATTAGAATCCAACATTTTGCTATTACTAGCATCAATCAAGTATTGAGGTTTCCCAGTACGCGGATTGGCACGTAGTCTCCCGTTGGCGATTAGCTTCGCCGCCCTTTCCTTAGAATACATCCAATGTCTTCCCTTTGGAGGTTGCATACCAAAAAGTTCATACGCTGTTGAAGTTTCACCAGGAGCATCAAAGGCATGCCAGCGTTTTCCTTTTTCCTGAAATGTTGTTGGTGGCTTAATTAACCCCGATGAGGATTTAGCATAAAATAAAACGAAATTGTATCCACGATTTAAGGCGCGGATGTGCTCGCCTGCTCTGATACTTTTCTTCACCCTGGCGACAGCGAAAATGTTGCGAAAGTTCTCCTCCCCAAAAATCTCGTCCATCAACATCCGCAGGTGGTGTTGCTCATTATCATCAATAGAAATAAAAATGATACCATCTTCGGCAAGCAGTTCTTTGAGCAGATGCAATCTCGGCCACATCATACACAACCATTTATCGTGCCGTTCTAAGTCTTCACCGTCAACAGGCTGGTTAGCCATAAGCCAGCCTTTCATCAGCGGACTGTTGACGTTGTCGTTGTAAACCCACCCTTCATTGCCGGTGTTGTAGGGCGGATCGATATAGATGCACTTAATACGGTTGGCATACCGGGGCAGCAATGCTTTGAGTGCATGCAGGTTATCGCCGTGGATGATGAGATTATCATCTGCTTGGGCAGGGTTACAGGAACGGTTAGTGTCCTGTTCCAGTGGGCGGTATGGGACGGTGAGGTGGTGTGCATAGATATGCTGTTTGCCTTTGAACTCAAGTGTGGGCATTGGACAACTCCAGTCAGTATGATTTGAAAAAGTCATTTACCTCAATTAGCATATCACATATCACGTGGAAAGTCAAGAGAATATTCAATCTTTTAGGAGGATATTTGGTTTGAGTTTTACCTTTCGTGCAGGGCATCCGGCAGTTGGCAAAATGTAATGCCCAAGTTTGTGAGTTCGCGTTGCCCGATGTAAGTGCCCGCTCCATACACAACCGCCCGCCTATTCTTATCACGGCTGGCATCGTGGATTTGGCGCGCCCGCTCTAAGTTAAGCATAGCCGCATCGCTCTGCAGGTAGTCGAGGACCGGTTTGTAGAGGAGATAGTAATCCGTTGTGTCGTCGCTATGAAAAAGCCCGTTCTCATTTTTCGCGGCGAGTGCATCAGTTGGGACGGCAACACCGGATGCAGTATAGAGGAGGTTTGCGGCGAGTGTTGCATACGGGGGTAAGGCTTCTCCTGTGAGCATTGTGTCGGCTGTGATGGGTTCGCCGAGGGTGCAGTAGGTAAAGGAGCCGCCTAATCCGTCCCGGAGCGGTGCGTCGCGTGCTGTGGGGATGCCGTTGATGACGCGTCTGACACGTTCAGCGGTGATGGTTTGGGCATAATCTTCGCATTCAATGAGGATGAACTTTCGGTTGCCGCTGTCTGCTTTGTTGAGGGCGAGGACAGCATGGGCGGTGGTACCGCTGCCGGCGAAGGAGTCTAAGATGATATCATCTTCGCCGCAAACCATGTTAATCAGATATTTTATTAACGAAGTTGGCTTGGGATAGTCAAATTTATCAGTACCAATAATGGAAACCAATTCTTTATTTGCTTCTTCATTAGTACCTACTTGACATTCCTTATGCGTGATGAGGTTCGACGGGATCTTCACCCGTTGGTTCTGTTTACGCTCATAACGGATAGAAAACTGATGGCTCTTTATGAGGAACTGCGTTTCGGCTGCAATCTCGCGCGTGACAGTCTCTTGCACCCATTTAAATCGGCCTTCCACCTTTAGATTATTCAGGAGCTTCCCATTTTTCACCCGAACTTCCTTAAGGAGCCTCACTCTTCCATAATTTCCGGGGTTATAGGCTCCATCTCTAAGATTGACTGTGCCAAATGCCTCCTTTGGGAATTCGAGGGAGCGAACGGTATTTGACTCATTGAGTAACGGCATGTCTCCCCCTGCCGTTTGCCCACCGAAGAGCTGGAGTTTTTTATCGGCCGATTTCCTGTAACAAATCAACGGTTCCAGTTTTCGGCGGATAGTCTTTGACAAACTAGGTGGGGTTGCCGTTCGCATCCAAGCGAACTGTGCAGCGAAGTTGGTTTTGCCAAAAATCTCATCCATCAACATCCGCAGGTGGTGTTGCTCATTATCATCAATCGAAATAAAAATGATACCATCTTCGGCAAGCAGTTCTTTTAACAGATGCAATCTCGGCCACATCATACACAACCATTTATCGTGCCGTTCTAAGTCTTCACCGTCAACAGGCTGGTTAGCCAGAAGCCAGCCTTTCATCAGCGGACTGTTGACGTTGTCGTTGTAAACCCACCCTTCATTGCCGGTGTTGTAGGGCGGATCGATATAGATGCACTTAATACGGTTGGCATACCGGGGCAGCAATGCTTTGAGTGCATGCAGGTTATCGCCGTGGATGATGAGATTATCATCTGCTTGGGCAGGGTTACAGGAACGGTTAGTGTCCTGTTCCAGTGGGCGGTATGGGACGGTGAGGTGGTGTGCATAGATATGCTGTTTGCCTTTGAACTCAAGTGTGGGCATTGGACAACTCCAATTCAGAAGTGCGGTTGATCCAAAATTTGCTGTGAAAATATCCAAATATGTTGAATTTCAGCGGAGCAGCGTGAGCAACCTTTTTAAGAGTTTAGCATAAATTAGTAGCGGATGTCAAGCAATTTCTCTACTTGTCTCTTGACATTCATGCTACATTACCCGGTAGGAGTTGGCTTTTGCCTATAAGTTTCGGTTTGTCGCCTTGAGATTCGGCGTGCCCCCACAGGTCTTCCGGGCGATGTGATGCAGGGGAAAGAGAAGTTTTGAAGAGTGGTTAAGTTGTGTTATTTCCCCTGTATGGTACTAATCTCATCTTCAGAGATTTTGTGGACGCTTTTGGGGTTGAAGGTCTGGGTTGTGTCTATGCGGAGTGCTACCTCTATTCTGCCCCCGGTGAGTACAAAGAATTGGATTAAGAACCCGCCGCCTTGCATGGCTTCGACCTGATATTCATCCGGGTCAAGTCCGTCCATCCAGGTTGGGAGTGCTGCGTCAAAGCGGGTGTCAGTGATGACTTCGTAGGGCAGTGCAATGATGAGGGTGCCGGGTGCATCGCCGATGGCATTTCCGATAATGTGCCGTTTATCTACCATGAAGGGTACAACGCGGCTGGCGTATTCAAAATCGTCGGCTGTGGTTCTTTCTGGTGGGACAATTCCCCAGGTCAAGTGGTGGATAAAAGGGTTTCCGTATCCCTGCGCGAGCATATGTTGGCGTGCTATTTTGTCAACCGGATGTACGACAGCGACATAGTCAAACCAACCATCGTATCGAGCCGGATTGTCTGATGGCAGCTGCGCGGAGACGTTGATGTAGTCACATCCATCAACTGGGGAGGGATAACAACGTGCATCCCATCCGTTAATATAACCGAGTTGTTTCAGTCCGTCTGCGACGAGGTGTGGTGGATCACAGAAAATTGCAGCGTGATCCATGTTAGGGCGGAGTTGGATGCCGGCCTGGGTAACGTGCGTTGCCACCTCGGTCGCCTCTGCGAAACGTTGTTCTGCGTTTTCAATTGTTAGGTAGTTATTGAAATTGGTGGGCAATATAATTGTGCGTTGCATGAAGGACCTCCTACAACAGAATTTTAGCAAAAATTATCTTTGGGTGCAACTGTTTTTTTTGTCCGCGATTCGTGGCATTAAGTGTTATAGATGTTTTACAGTTTTCTGAGTTAGGATTTATGGATTTATGAGTTTTCAGGTGCGTAGGAGATGAGGTTCGTAGTAGCGCGATGAATTGCGCGTTACGGGGTTATAGAAAATGGGGTGCCGTGTTATTTTCGTTCAGCGGAGCGATAGGTGTATAGAAACGCGTGTCTCTCCACTTAACTGCTCCGTTAGAAGCACAATGTTTATACAAAAACGATTCATCGCACATTTTTGTAGGGGAATCTGCTGTGCCCGGTGTGCGGCGGTATACTTTCTGTTCGTTGTGGGGTGATTCATCGTAAGGCTCTATTTCAAGCGTTAGATGCGTGTTCGGTGCGAATCCAAACAGCCATCTGCCCTTGTTCACGATTGCACCATGCATAGTAAGGAATCGCGGTGACTTCTATGGATTTGCGTTTGTGTGGGGTTCTCCGATAGAGCTGGTCTTTCCAATCCGTGGGTTCGGTTATCATACCTCTGCCTCGGATCTGGGTGATGCCGCCCAAGCGATCAGCGGTAAACTCTGCTTCCAATTCGGCGTTTTCAGGAATGGACAACGTCTGGAGAATCCCATCAGGATTGTCACATTCCTCAAAACAGTAAACAAGTGGTCCTCGCCGTAAAGCAAATCTTCCGAGGTTTTCTGTAACAAGCGGATGTGCATAAATTCGAACCGTCGGCATTGACAAAATTAATTCTACAGTATCGTTTGGCTGCCATTCGCGAGAAATTGAGAGATATCCGTTGGTATCCATCCGCTGTGAGTTGTCTAATTTGCCGTTGATACGGACGGTGAACTCGTCGCACCAACTTGGAATTCGCAGGTTGAATGCAAAGGGAACGGGGGCTTTTGGTGTAAGGGTTAGCTTGATATCACCACTCCACGGATAGTCAGTTTCTTGTCTGATTTCGACACCGGTATTTCCTGCGACGGTGGCTAAAGCCGTCCCGCCGATATATAAGTTAACCCAGATGCCTTCGTCATCTTGGGCGTAGATGTACTGCCCCAAAGAGGCGAGAAGTCGGGCGATATTGGGTGGACAACATGCGCATCCAAACCAACTGTGGCGGTGCCGGTCGCCGTGGCTACCGAGCGGATTTTGGTAAAAGAAGCTTGTACCATCTAACGCGAGCCCGGACAGGATGCCGTTATAAAGGGCAGTCTCTAGGACATCAATGTAGCGTGATTCTCCGTGCAGTAGGAACATGCGCTGTGCCCAGAATACTAGCCCGATAGAGGCACAAGTTTCCGCGTAAGCCGAGAAGTTTGGCAATTCATAGTCAGTGGTGAATCCTTCATTGTGGGCAGAGGGGCCGATGCCGCCGGTGATATAAAACCGTTTCTCTGTTACATTGCGCCACAGTTGTTCCAATGCGTCAATGAGTGCTGGATTTCTAGTCTTCGCAGCGATGTCAGCTGCAGCAGCATAGAGGTACATGGCGCGTACTGCATGCCCGACACACTCTGTCTGCTGCTCTATCGGGAGATGTGCTTGTGCATAGCACCCATCAAACTTCCCGTTGCGTGTAAAGTGATGCCGGTAAGCCGCAATTCCACCGCAAATATCCGAATTCTGCAATTCTTTTTCAAAAATTGAAGGCGATTGCCCGCGTCGTGTGAGAAAGAATTGGGCGAGTTCGAAATAGCGCGATTCGTCTGTTGCCTCTGCCAACTTGACAAGTGCGAGTTCAATTTCCTCGTGTCCCGGAGTACCGTCCCGCTTTCCGTCGCCAAAAATGCTGTCAATATGCTCGGCGAACTGAGTAGCAACATCCAGGAGGGTTGTCTTTGCTGTTGCTTGGTAGTGGGCAACGCCTGCCTCAAACAGATGCCCGGCGCAGTATAATTCGTGCATCATACCGAGATTCTGCCATCTTTTGGTCGGTTCAACTAATGTGAAGTAGGTATTGACGTACCCGTCGGATTGTTGACTTTTGGCAATTTTGGTGATAAGCTCCTCAAGCTCACTCTCCCATGGTGGGTGTGGATGGGTGTACAACGTGTAGGAGGCGGCCTCTACCAATTTGTAAACATCTGAGTCGTTAAAAAAAATGCCCTCAAATTCGCCGTCCATTAAACCGCCTGCTTTCGCGAAGTTATCAATTCGCCCAGTTATACGGCACTGCTTGAGTTGGTGTGGAATGGTCTTCTGTGAGTTTGTTAGTTGACGGGGTGCCCAAAACCCGTCGGCGATAGTGACAGCAGTAAAGGGCAACGGCTTCAAAACGGACATCTATTTATCTCCTTTCTCTGGGTTCCGGCAAGACTTACCGGCTTCTTATTGCAATCCGATGCAACGTCTGATTCGGGGCGTAACGTTCTAAACCTTGCCGTTAATTGTGGCATATTTATAGCGATTCATATCTACAAGATTTGATGCTGTGCGAGTTTCTGCTTATTGAACATGATACCGTGTCCTGGGCGATTGGGCGGTGAAAAGTGCCCGTCTCTGAGCGTCAACGTGTCATCAAGGATTGGATCTAATGATGGGATGTATTCCACAAAGAGGGAGTGTGGTACAGCGGCAGACAGATGTACGTGCAAATCCATCAAAAAATGCGGTGAGACCGACAGGCCAAAGGATTCAGCTGTATGTGCGACTTTCATCCATTCGGAGATCCCGCCGACGCGAACAGCATCTGGCTGCAGGATATCCGCTGCGCCTTGTGCAATATACTCTTGAAATACATACTTATTGTAGAGTGTCTCACCGACCGCGATAGGGATAGTGGTTTTCTCACGGAGGAGGGCGTGGCTATCTACATCGTCAGCCTCAATCGGTTCTTCGAACCAGAAAAGGTCAGCATCTTCTACGCGACAAGCGAGTTGTATGGCTTCGCGGGCGTTCCACTTCATATTGGCATCTATCATCAAAAAGGGCTGCTGCCCGATCGCTTTTCGGACTGCGTAGATTCTGGCGACATCTTCGTGGAGGCTGTCTCTGCCGACTTTAATCTTAATGCCTTTGAAGCCTTGCTGCACAAATTCCACAGATTGGCGGACCAGTTCATCCTCAGAGAGGTGGAGCCATCCGCCGTCAGTGTTGTAAACAGGAACGGCGGGTCTAGCGCCGCCGAGGAGTTGATAGAGCGGCAAATCGGCGCGCTTTGCCATCAAATCCCACAACGCAATATCGACAGCGGCGATGCCCAAACCGACAATGCCTCCCCTACCGACCCAATGTGTCTCCATCCACATCCTGTTCCAAATTCGGTCAATGTTCGCTGCATCCTCTTCAAGCAAGATAGGCGTGAGATAGGCATCCATAATAGATTTTATGGCTTCTCCACCCTTGCCGATGGTGTAGGAAAAGCCTGTGCCTATTACGCCATCGGCATCTTCGAGCTCGATGAAGGGGAATTCCATAGACACAAAAGTCTGGATAGCATCAACCCGCTTGACTTGTGGTGGGATATCGTAAAGTGCAGTGCGAACTGCTTTGATTTTCATCTTTTTATCTCCGGATTTGGTTAGGTATCGGCATTAAGGTAGAATGCCGGTGAATAAAAAATGCCTTTATGAATTCGTGAATGGGTTTCCGCGGGTATCAGTGCCTTAATAGTCGTGTCTGGGCATTCTGCAGCGTGTCTCCTAAGAGACTTTGGTCTGATGCATTTTATGTGTCTAAGTTGTCAATCATCAGTAATAATTTCTGGATACAGATACGAGATGCTTCTTCGCCGGCTTCCGAGAATGCGTGCCCTGCGGGCCGGTTGAGAATTGCCTCGTCAATTTTGAGAGAGGGGCGCCAGTGTGTTTCCAAACAGAGATGTCCGTCGTAGCCATCATCAACGAAGGCTTGGAGCTGCCCTTGCCAATCAATAATTCCGTCGCCGACTGGAACTGACTCTATCTCGCCGGTCTGCGGATTTGTGCCAGCATCCTTAAGATGTGCATGAATCATTGTCGGTTTGAGATGATTGTAAGCGTCAGGATAAGGAGTTTCGCCGCCTTTCGCGTGTGCTTCATTGGCGGGATCCCAGATGCCACGGACGTTTGGAGAGTCAATCTCCTCAATAAATTTTGCGGTGAGTTTTGCGGTCCGCAGCGAGGTTGTCGATTCGTTTTCCATGCCGAGAATCATGCCTTCTCCATCCGCTATCCGTCGAGGTTCATCGTAAGCTGCGATAATTTCATTCCACCGCTCCTCTGTTTTCCCTGTATCCCAAAAGACAAACGTCCGGATGAGGTTCGTGTTGAACGTTTTCGCTGTTTTGATACATCCGTTCAGAATGTCCAGATGTTCTTTCCGCTCTGCAGCGTTGTCCATATCGCATTTGAAAAATGGAGATGCGATGCCGATAATCTCAATGCCGGTATCATCTAACAACCGCTTCATCTGGTCAATGTCGGTATCGTCGAGTTCGTGCGGTAGTTTATCCCACACCGAACGGATTTCGATGGAGTGTAGATTGAATTCTTTGACAAAGTTGACGACAGTCGCGAAATCTTGGGAGACTTCATCGCCAATAACACCGAGTTTAAACATAGTTATCATGACTCCTTTGCAATGTGAATGTGTACGTGAATGATAGCAGAGAACAGCGTTAATATCAAGGAAGATTCTATTTTTTTTTCGGAATAAGTCGTTTTGAACTTACAAAAAGTTGTTCAAAAGTGCTATAGGAAATATAACGGTTTTTAGCGGGTTTCAGAACAGCGGTTTGAGGCGTAGCGTCTGCTTTTCTCCGTCTGTTAAAGGCGCGACCTGCTTGGGTTTTATCTCAACCACTTCAGTCGATTCGTCAAGTGTTTCCCCGGCGGGCACGATATAGGTTCTCGCGTCTGCGGTCGTTTGGAGAATGGCAGTCGGGGGTGTGCTGTCATCTGTCGGGTGAATTGTACCTAGTGAGCGGTACGGTTCACGAGGGACGGGCGGTGTCCAACCTAACGGACGAAAAAGGTTATTGTCTAGGATGGTTCTATTCTGTTGGCACACACTTTCATCCTCATCGTCGCTGTGTTCTATAAAGAATCCTCCTTTGCGGGGTTTGTAACCGCTATGGGTCCATGAGGATGTAACTTTGACCCTGAGATTCTATCATCTGCTTGACGTGTTCTCGCAGGGATTGTTGATTTTCCACTTCGTGCTCCACCCAGTGTCGTGTCCCAGGATGTTCTGTCCCGGTATATTCAGAGTATTTGCGTCGCCACTGAGCTTGCTCTTTTAGGAGATTTTCTGATCCGATGCGGAGACACTCTAACTCGCGGTGCACTTGAGAGATAGGAAGTCCACTGCCTTGTATGACTGTGCCGGGGTGCATTTGAGTGGGAGTGATTCTACTGCCCTGTACTGCGGAGATGTGGTCTACTAACATGTCATTTAATTCCGCTTGGCGTTGCAGGAGTTGGAGTCTTTCTGCATTCAACTTGGCGAGCATAGGGTCTTCAAGCAGAGGAGCGCCGCCTGCAGCGTTATCTCCTGCTTTGATTGGGTTTCTTCACCAAAAGTTTCACGAGGGGTTTTCGTGAACTTCACACATTGTGCACAAGCGAATTTTCTTTCCTGATTACGCGCAGAAAAAAAACACTTGAATAAGGAAGGGAGATTTATAAGTGAAAACCTTACTTCCGGATGAGCATCTTCCGCTTGATTGTGAAACTCCTTTTATTGGATGTTGTCATCCCGCCTTTATCCTCTTGTAAGCAGTGGAGGTAAAGGAGGCGACAACATTTTTCAAATCTTCAAAATTAAACAGAGACAGCATTTTGCCCTTTGTAAGTAATAAGATAATTATACAGGTAGCCGAGCAGAAGTTAAGTTTTTTTGGCTTCAAACGGTTTGGTTAGTGGTATGCAATTCACGAAAAGTTTCACGAGAGGTTTTCGTGAACTTCACACATCGTGCACAGACATCACCAGCTGCCCAAAACTTAATTACGCGTAGACAAAAAATCCTCCTTGAATAAGGAAGGGGGATTTATATCCGTGAATTATCTTTCTTATAGTTCCAACGCCTGTAGGAATGCTTGAAAACTGTCTGTTTTGACGGCTATCAGCAGCAATTGCTCGAGGTGTTCTAGGTTAGAAAGCGTTTCGAGTTTCTGCGTGGCAGGCTCTATATCACGGTCAGGGAATCGCGCGTTGAGGACGGCGGTTATATTTTTGATAGCCGTCTGGCACGCCCCTTGTTCTCTCCCTCGTTCAATGCCTCGTTCAATGCCTTGTGCTATGCCTCGTTCGAAGAGGAATTCGGCCATTGTCTCTGCCATCGGTGCTACCTCCATATCACTCGTATGCCGGTCTACCAGTTCTATCAACTCTTCTTGCTCTTCCTTTGGACGCCGATGCTGAATCAGCAACACCAGATACATTATCGCTTCCCTACGCTGCCCGGAATCGACTGCATCAAGCGTCTCCAGCTGCGTCAAAGTCTCTCGTAACGCGCGGCTTATAGACGCTTTGTCCGAATCTCCTTGTTGCAGCACTCTCATCAGCCACCCGAATGGATGCGCCGCCGCCGTCAGCGTCGCCTTGTCTGTGCCTGTCAGATTCAGAAACAGGATGTCAAATCTCGGAACGAATCGAGAGAGCGCCGCAGGCAGATTCATCATCGCCTCAAGTGTCAGAGGCTTTTCCCACCGCCGCTCCCCTATGTAAAACACCACAGGCAGAATCGGCGGCAATACATGCTCTCTTCTCGGCATCTTCTCGGCCGCCCACCGCCGCCGCTCCGCGTCCCAAATCAGCATCATGTAGAAAAGCACCCGAAACCCCATTGTCGCATCTACCGTCGATTGATGTTCAATCAGCAGATAGAGGAGCAGCTCTGCCGCATCCTCATCACCATCACTTTTGAAGGGCACCCGATATACAATGTCTGCCTCTTGTTCTCGGAGTGTCGCGGGCAGTAGACTCCTATTCATTGGAACCAGATGCGCAAAATCAATCAGTTCGGCGAGTTCTGCCGCAACGATTTCTAACAAGCCCCGGACGTTTTCCCTGTTTTCTAATAAGCGGCGTATACTCCGATCGGAAAAGTTCGCAACAGACATCTCGGACAAAAAGTCGTGGATGTCCTTCTTCTGCATATTAGACTCCTAAAACGTATCAGTTGTCAAGTGCTTTTTTCTCAAAACTTATACTTTTTATTTATGATAACACATCAGGGAATCATTGTCAAGCAGAGATAAATCAGGCTGAGAAAAAAGAGAAAGAGGTGTGATAGCATTCGGCACACGGCCGACTCACCATCACACCTCTGCTTTTATCTTTCGCTGCTCATAAAACGAGCCGCACAAGATACGGGGTGGCCCAGCACAAAACCGAACCGGGTTCAGCACGCACCAAGCAAAAAATAAGCAGATTATTAACATATAGTTAATATTTTTACCCTATTTCTAACTGATTTTTAACACATAGTTTAAAAATTGTATAGACCCGATCTGCGTGCAGCTCGGAAGAGGTAAAGGGGTAAAGATTTAAGGCGTGACAGCCCTCGCACACCGGAACCCGAAGACATCGAACGCGAACTATTTACCACAATGTCCGCTATAAATATTCTTAATCCTGATAATTTAGACGCTCATAAACACTTTTTATTTGATATCGGGCGCATAAAGCACTTCTGGCGGAACAATCTGTTCTGGACTATCGGGAGGCCACCAATACCATTGCACTCCCATACCAATAGCCCATTGAAAATACCGAACTTCCACATCGTGCAATCCTGCCGTGAGCGTCGTGCGCCCTTGTGCAGTTGTCCATGCTTGAAGGCCGTCATTATCTACGATAAGGTCTCCATTGACATATACCTGAGCACCATCATCGGATTGGATTTTAAAGATGTGGATGCCAGGGTTTTCAACCATCAGCTTCCCGCGGAACCGAATTGCGAAATGTTCACGTGGGTCTATTCCTAGTTCAATAAAGCCTATGTCCGAATTTCTCAATGGGAAATCTATATTCGCTGTGGTTAAAGTTTGAACTGGCGTTATCGTGTCGAAATCTGGTAAGGACTCAAGCCAGCCACCGGGAATATATACCTCGGCAAGTAAACCATTAACTGGCTCTGGAACTGGTTCTGGTATTGTCTCGGCTGGTGGTTCCGGTATTTCTTCGGTTGGTGACACTACGGTCGCCAAAGTCTTTTGGTTTCTATCGCAGCTTGTGATAGAAACGCAGAGTGCCACAGCAAACAATAGGGTCAAAATCGATACAAACTTTCTATTCATTACCACGATGCCTTTTTTCGCGTTCTTCCAATCTTTCATTTCAAAATATCCTTTCGGACAATGTGTCCGTTGTCGATGCGGTTATCGCACCGGTTAGGTTCATAAAGAGTTATCGGTTTGATTGCGGGCGGGTCGGCGCACAGAGGCAGCCGGAACCCCGCCCACAACACGGAGAAGCTAACACAAGCGCACTTATGGCTGTTTTTCGTAAACGTGCGAAAGACAGAAGAAGGAGTGAGTGCACTTGTGTTATCAGGTAAGGTGTCGAGGCAACTGGCATACCGGCACCGTTGGCATAAGCCAACTGGGTCCGCACGCAGGTGCCCGGGGGCCCTGCAACTGAACGCCGCATGCATCAGAAAAAAAGCCTGCAACGGCCTCCACCGTCCGAGACGGGAGGCGTGCAGGCGTGAGAAAGCAGCGACTAAGGTAGATGCTGCTTGAGTTAATAAGAGGGTTAACGGACGTGAAGTTAGGGGGGGGTCAATCGTCTTAACAGGGACTTAAAACACACGACAGCACGGCATACGCACGCGTTCGCGCCAAAACTACAACCCCGCAACACGGGGCCAGGCACTCTGCTCTTCTGGGACACGGACTCTTGGTGTTTCATCTTTTTGATTTTTCCCTGTCTGATTCAAGTGAATGCATTTTATTAGAAAACAACGTTTTTTGGCAAACTTTTTTTTGCATCACTCAAAAGTTGTTTTGCATTATCGCATAACGAACGTTTGTTTGTCAACTTTTTTTTCCGAAATAAAAAATCAACGAAAACATTCTATCAGAAAATAACACTTTTTGGCAAACTTTTTTTTTGCATCACTCAAAGCGTATTTTATATTATAACACAATCTCTTTTTTTTGTCAAGTCTTTTTTCAGATTTTTCGTATTTTTGTATACTGCGGCACATCTCAGTTTGATGAGGTATGCTCCATTTTGGCTACTGTGCTTTCGCAAGGTACTCTGTTTCGAGAAACGTTTCTAATTCCTCAAAAGTATCGAAGATGCGTTCGCATAAGTTTTCGAAGAAGATACTCCGTTCGCCTTTATAGACGGCATAAACAGGTTTGTTATAGCGTGAGGCGTAGTTCATCTCGCTCAGGACCCCTGGCGATAGTTTATCTGTCGGGTAAATAACAACGACAAAATCGCTCTGGTGCAAAAATTGATAATCCCGCGAGATGGTTCGCGTCTTAATTTGCTCTATAGTAGATGCATCAATTTGACTAAGGGTTGAAGGTTCGCTCTGTCTCACCCAAGCCATATCTTTAATTGAAAGTGGATCAAACACAATAAAAGCAGTTCTCAGTTTTTCACCGAGGGTTCGAATCGCTTCAATTTCTTGTGGAGTCTCTTGCAGTATCGTAATAGGATAGCTGAGATACAGTGTCGGTTTTGATGAGAAGATGAGTTCATAAAAATTATTAAGTCCGTGTTGTCGTGCGACGGTATAGTAAGGTTTTTCACGCATATTTGCGAGTTGCTTAGTCAGGTACTCCTCTTCGTCAATCCAGACGTTGAGCATATCGTGGCCCATTCCACTCCATTGGGGATTGCTTTCCATCCGCTGCGAGATGTCGGCGATATTGTCAACGACGTTAATAAAAAGGTCTGGTGGAAAACCCTCAATTTCTTTAAAGGAAATTCCCTCAACGAGTTCGCCTCTCCATCGGAAACAAGCGTGTAGTCCAATCACTGCATGTTCGTAGTTGTCTGCGAGGCTTGCAATTTCATAAAAAGCGGTGCGGCGGGCAAGGGATAAGACCGCTGGATCGGAATCGAGAACCTTTTCAGTGAATCGGACTCCGGATGCAGCGGCGGTGCGGTGCATATAATCACCTACATTAAAGAAACCGATATTCAGTTCCTTCTCATGGCAGAGTGCTTCAAAATCTGCCACTAATTGTTTGCGGCCGGAGCAGCTGATACCAGTACAGATAATGTTCATTTTTTTTGATTTTTGTCTATCTCCGTACCATAAAGGGTTATGTTGTGTTAAATCCGATGTAAATCTCGTCAGAGCCGTTTATGTTTAGATTCATATTATAACAGAGATGGATAGGATTAGGTGACATCGCTAGATTCCTTCTTTTCTTTTAGTTTAGCGAGTGCTTCCTGCTCTTCAGTCTGCCATGGACGATACGCCGGCTTCTCTAGTTTTTGCGGAGGTCCTCCAAAGACCAGGATATAGGCTCTACGTACCTGTGCCGTGCTATTCGGTGCCGAATAGTGCAAGGTCCGACAGTGGTGGAAAGTTGCGCCGCCTGCAGGAATTGGACAAGCGACTGCTTCCTCCGTATCAACATCATCCGTGACCAAGCCGTGGACGAGCGGGTCGTTGTTAATATGTCGGTGCCACCGCACTTCGGCTTTATGAGACTTAGGTATGAATTGTAAACAGCCGCTTTCGACTGTTGCGGTATCAAGTGGCAGCCACACGCTGAGGCTATTCGGCAAAATTTCAGGATTCCAGTATGCTTCGTCTTGGTGCCATGGGGTTTCGTTGCCGTAGTGTGCCGGTTTCAAAATCATGTGCCCGCCGCCGTTTACGGAAGCGAATTCCACACCGAGCAGTTTTGCGGCAAGTCTGCGTGCATTTCGGAAGTAGACTGTCTCTCGAAGCGCCGGAAATTGTGCCTCAGGTCCGAGTACTTGTGGCAGCGTTTCGCGTCCGTCGTGTGCACGCGGACCGGCTAAATCAAAATAGCGTCCCTCTGCCTCTCCGGTGCGTTCTATGAATAGCTCGTCGTAAATACCTTTTAGCCATTCTATCTCTTCATCTGTTGTGATGCGAGGAATGCTGAGGTACCCATTCTCCTGAAAAAAGGCGATTTGTTGCTCTGTCACGTCAACGTGAAAGTTATTATTGGATTGCATCTGTCTCTTCTCTTGCCAGCAGTGATGCGACGTTGGCTTCCTCTGCGAGGAAGAAATAGGTCATGGCAGCGTTGTGCTCTTTTTCGTATCTCTCCGTACCATCGCCGTTTCTGTTATGCTAACTCGTGTGTAAATCTCGTCGGAGCCGCACTAGGTTATGATTCCTCTTTTTCGTATCTCTCCGTACCATCGCCGTTTCTGTTATGCTAACTCGTGTGTAAATCTCGTCGGAGCCGCACTAGGTTATGATTCCTCTTTTTTGTATCTCTCCGTACCATCGCCGTTTCTGTTATGAGTGCTCGTGTGTAAATCTCGTCGGAGCCGCACTAGGTATTGTCAATAAGTCACCTTTCAGTTCTGTCCATTTCTAATCTCCAATACGTTTTACCGAATTAAAACGTCAAAAGGTAACATTGTCACAACCTGTTCGTTTTTAAAGAGATTGAGCATAAGGGCTATCTGATGCCACTGCACTCCTAAGGCAGGTAATGGAAGAAGCTGGTGAGGTGTTACCTGTAACGGAACCGTGATTTGGATTTCCGTGTTTTCTACCATGCTCTCAAAAAGTTGTTCGAAAAAGGTTTTCTGCTTGGGCAGTACAATGATATTGAGTTTATCTTCCTCAGAAAAACCGGCCTGTTTCTTAGCAATCGCGAGGGCTGTTTCCAGCCCTCCGAGTTCATCAACAAGCCCTAACTCTTTCGCTTGTTTCCCTGTCCAGACTCTCCCTTGTGCGATTGCGTCAAGTTCAGCATACGGTTTTTTTCGTCCGTTAGCGGCTTTTCGGACGAAGTCTTGATAAACCGTCTGCATCAGTTTTTCAACACGCTCCCGTTCCGTAGGTGTAAACCCTCCATAATCGGAGTAAAGTGTGGCGCTTTTGCCCAACGTGATAATCTCCTTTGTTAAACCCACCTTATTATAGAGTCCTTTGAGATTGAGTTTTCCGCCGAAAACACCAATAGAACCGGTGAGGGTTCCGGGCTGTGCAACGATTGTGCCTGCTGCCATAGCAATATAGTACCCTCCGGATGCGGCGACATCGGACATTGAAACAACAACGGGTTTTTCGTTTTGTGTTTGAAACACCTCGCGCCAGATAAGATCAGAAGCACGAGCTGAGCCGCCGGGGCTATCCACGCGGAGGACAACTGCGTGCACGGTTTCGTCTGTACGTGCTTTTTCAAACGCCTTTTTCAGAGTTCGTGGGGTAATAACGGCCGCTGTTGAAAAAAAATCGTCGGCCCCTGTCATAATTGGACCGCTGGCATAGATGAGCGCGAGCTGCTGCTCTGGCTTTTGCGCCTGTGCCCGTTGAGGCGGACTCAACATGGCGAAGAGTTGCATCAGTCCAGCGAAGCTATTCATATTCGGCATCTTTCGCTTATTGCTGCCCGGCTTAACGATCTCAATCTCTTCATCCGAGTCTGTTTTGATGGACTCAAGCAGTTCATCGTAGTATTGCAATCCATCAACGAGTTTCGCGTCGTATGCCTCTTTTGCGGTGAAGGGACCCTGATCGATTAGAGAGGCGACTGCCTCCATACTGATTTCGTTGCGCCCATCAGCAATCATAGAGCGGAACTCTTCATAAAATTCATCGAGAATTCCTGTCATCGATTCACGGAATTCTTCTGACATGCTGTCACGTGTATAAGGTTCGATCCCGGATTTGTATTTGCCCATGGCGAGCATCTCGGCTTGGATGTCTACTTTCTCCAATAATCCTTTGAAAAAAAGGACTTCAGCACGTAGTCCGATGAGATTGAGGCTTCCGGTCGGCATGAGAATAATGCTATCCATTGCACAAGCCAGGGCATATTCTGCATTCCCGCCGCCCTCGAGGTAACTAATTGTCTTTTTACCGGTAGCGCGAAATTCGCTCACTTTGTCTTGGATTTCTTGGAGTTTCGCCCACCCTACGCCAAGGGACTTAATTTTGAAGATAACGCCTATCACTTCATCATCGTTTTTGAGAGCCTCTAATTTTTTGAAAAGGCTACGGAGCGTGTTGGAGCTTGAGGTTCCAAAAGCACTACTCGTTTTGACTTCAGGGAAAGCTCCGTCAATTGTGAATTCCACATATTTTTTTGGGGGTGATGCTGTCGCTGCTTGGTGTTCCTCTGCGAATGCAGGCAATTCCACAGTGAATAATACAAGCAGCACTATCGCTGCGTACCAGAATATTCGTAACGGTTTCATCTATTTCTCCCTCTATTTTATGTCCATTTTGATACGGCTATTTTACAATAAAATCTATCTCAAGTCAAATCATTTTTTTTCGTTAACTCACGGTTATCTTAATGCTAAGTCGTGTTGTGCTGAATTTGCGCGAGCCGAAATTTCCAGATTTTCGCTTGACAGATTTTTCAAATTGCCTTAAAATCGGATATTATAAACTTTCAAAATGGCGAAAATGTCACTGGCGAGATAGGCAGCAGATACGCTAAGTCTGCCTTATCGCTTGAAGAGGTATTTGTATATCTCCGTACCATCAACGTCTATGTTTTGATGATTCGTGTGTAAATCTCGTCGGAGGTGCCTGATGTTTAGATTCAATAAAATGGAGAGACGGGAAGTTCGGCAAGGCCCTTGAATTTAACGGGAATGATGTCTATGTTCAAGTCGAGGCAAACGACAGCATTATCCTTGAAGAATTTTTGTATATCTCCGTACCATCAACGTCTATGTTTTGATGATTCGTGTGTAAATCTCGTCAGAGCCTCACTATGCTATGATTCCTCAATCACTTTTCTCGCAAGTTCCTCAATCTCGATAGGATGCCCGCCTTGCTCCCGAAAAGCATATCGTTCCACTTGCTTTGCCTCCGCCAACCTCATCAAAACCCGAGACGTTTGACCTCAGTTTGAAGGGATACGCCGGTTTTTTCGTGCACGTGCTTTTGAATGTGCGTCACCAAATTCAACACATCTTCCGCCGTTGCATTGTCCAGGTTAAGGATAAAATTCCCGTGGACTGTTGACACCTCTGCTCCGCCGATGCGGTGCCCCTTCAATCCACATGCCTCAATGAGTCTACCTGCTGAGTCACCGGGGGGATTTTTGAACATGCACCCGGCGTTCTCTTCGGCGAACGGTTGCGTTGCTACCTTCTGCTTGTAGAACTGCTGCATCCGTTCTGTTATCATTTCGCCATCTCCCGGTATCAGCGAGAGCGTTGCGCCTACGACACAGAAATAGTCACCCAACGCACTGTGTCGGTATTGGAACCCGGCTTCGGCGGGAGTGAGTTCGACGAGACGACCGGTGGAGTCCATCACGGTGACATTCGTCACGACATCGCCGAAGCTGCTTCCCCAGGCACCGGCGTTCATAATCAGCGCGCCACCCACAGAACCGGGGATGCCGAGTGCGAATTCCACGCCGCTCAAGCCGCAACGGGACATCGCTTTTGAGAGCCGCGGCAGCGAAAGCCCAGCACCGACAGAGACTTTGCTAACGTCAACCTCTAACGCTGCTAATTCACCGATTAACCTGATACAAATGCCCCGGAATCCGGCATCGCTCACAAGTAGATTTGAACCGCGCCCGATAACTGCAACGGGAACGTCCCACTGCCGGTGCAACTCCGCTAACGCTGCTAATTCTGCTATCGTACTCACTTCAAAGTATGCGTCCGCTTCACCACCGATGCCGAAGTAAGTGTGCTTTGACAATGGCTCTCCAAAACGGAGCCTTGAGTTTGGGTGACGGGAGATACCGGAGAGTGCCGCTTTCCACGCCATGTTTGTATATCCCTCCTTTTTTGAGGTATTATAGCACATACACCGCAGCCTGTCAACTTTGGACAACTGAAAAATAGGGCTGTTTAGTTATCCGTTAAGAACGAGTTCTGAATCGCAATATGGTGCTGGCCCGAACGCCAAAAAAATAGCAAAAATCGAAGAGCTGCTTTTCCGAGCTGCTGCTGTCGAAGTTTTTTGTATCTCTCCGTACCATCAACGTCTATGTTTTGATGGCTCGTGTGTAAATCTCGTCGGAGCCTCACTATGCTATGATTCCTCTTTTTCGTATCTCTCCGTACCATCAACGTCTATGTTTTGATGGCTCGTGTGTAAATCTCGTCAGAGCCTCACTATGCTATGATTCCTCAATCACTTTTCGTGCGAGCTCCTCAATCTCCGCTGGATCCCCGCCTTGCTCCCGGACTGTTTTCTCCCAATCCACACTGATTTTATGTGCCGCTGGCGGGGCCCAGAATAGAGAAAAAACGAACCTTTTCTTAAAAGAATTGACTAATGAAACAAAACTGATTTTTAGTTTGGTTATATCCTCCTTCTTGATTGTTAATTAAGAACGGAAATTGTATAAATCCCTTTAGCGATATGGGCATAGGCGCTCGCATAATGAGCAGGCTCTATCGCTTCGGGAAAGAAAAAAAAAGGAGAAAAGAAATGAAGCAGAAATGGTTCGTACTCAGCGCAATCGGTGCAATTGCACTAATCAGTGTTTTTGTTTTTGATCATGTAACGTCAGCACAGCGGCCGGAACGTTCTGGCGGCGGGGAACGTGCTAATCGCGGCGAAGGGAGACGTGGCGGCATGGGCATGATGGGAACGATGAACCCTGTCTCCATTGTTGAGAACTCTTGGATTGACTTAACGTTTGGCGTGAAGGTGAACGACGAAACGCTCGTGAAAGCCCGGCCTATCTATCAGGAAATCCGCGACGAAGTAGAAATGGAGATGCAAACGCTACGGGCATCCAGAGATCGACAACAGATGATGAACGAGATGAAAGCACTTGTCGGGAAAGTGGGTAAAGAATTCCAAGCATCTCTTAAGGAGATCTTGAGCGAAGCAGAAATGAAGCAGCTCAATGAATTGACAAAGAAACGCATAGCTGCGAATGAAGAACGTGGGAATAGGTTCCGCGGCGGCGGCAATCGAGGGCGGTAACAGTCGCTAGGATTGCACCAATGCTTAATCCGGGTCGGGCGTATTTCGCCCGACCTTTTTTTTGTTGCTCGCAAAAAATTAGCGATCGTGATTGAGTTCTTCGACCCAACGAAGCATCAATTGCTGGTTTTCTAGGTCATTCCGTTGCAAAAACAGGTCTGCGAGACGTTCGCCGGTTTCTGCGAGCAGTGCAGATAAGTGAGCGGCTTGAGTTTTCAGTGCTTCTTGGTACTTTGCGATGGCAGCGTTATGTTGTTTTCGGTACATCAGGCAGATAGCCAGCGTGCATCGGACACGGACCAGTTCGGCTGACTTGCGTTTATTAGAGCGCCTGCGCGCGAGCTGCGATTCAAGTGCCAGCAGGTTTCTGTAGGCAGGCATATTAAGCCGGTCTTGCTGAAGCACGACTTCAAAACCTGCGAGTGCTTTCACATGTTCGCCCTGCAAGAGATAGAGATACGCTAGCGTGTTGTTAATCTGTATGTCCCTTTTTCCGGGAGGAATCGCCTCAAACTCAGCCAGTGCCTCCCCATAGTTTCGCTGCTGCATCAACTCATTCCCACGCCGGATTTGCAGGTTAATCTGTTCTTGCTTAGCTTGTTCATTGTCGGGCATCTGCGCTAGAACTCGTGACAGTTCAACAGATGCTTGTTGATAATCCCTCATATTCTGATACGCATTGGCAAGACTCAAGCGTAGATTCGGGTCATTGGGGGCAATACGAAGTGCTTCGCCAAGCAGCTGAATCGCGGCATTGTAGTGTTCCTGATGGATAAGACTTTGCGCATAGTGATGATAAGCAACGATAAGGTTATGTTGTGCGTGCTCTGCGTTCGGTGTCACAGTATAGACATATTGAAATGCCTCGAGCGCGGCCCGGTAGTCCTCCTTATTTAGATACAATTCGCCAAGCAGACTATAGATGTGGGTATCATTGGGGTGGAGTGTCTGCAATTCTTGATAAACGGTGATGGCTTCATCCAGTTTTCCTGCCTCACGATACGCATTCCCTTTCCGCCAAAAAGCATCGCTGAGGTTTGTGCGTGCGATGTCAAGTGTGGACATTAACCGTAAAGCGTTCCGATACGCATTAATCGCCTCATCCCATTCGCCTCTATTCCTGAGTGCGACACCGTAGTTATTATAACAGTGTGCAAGGTGCTGTTGTGTTAGAGCGTCGACAGGATTAATGTCGAGTGCCTTCTGATAGTATCCGATCGCCTTTTGAAACTGCTGGATCCGGTCGTATCCATTTCCGATCAGTCGATATGTTGGAGCATCAAGAGGCTTAATATGAAGTGCCTTTTCAAAAGCAGCAGTGGCGGTGGAAAAATCCTTAGTATTCAAGGCCTTAAAACCCTTTTCCCGCAGCAGTTGGTGCAGATTGCGCCGTGCAGCTTTGTGATACGGTGCGATTTCCAGCGCTTTTTCAAAAGCATAAATTGCTTTCTCATTCTCATTTCGTTGATAATAAAGGATGCCGAGGGTGTTGTAATCTGAAGGCGACAGTTTTTGCGCGAGTCGTTCTTCAAGCAGGTTGATTGCTTCAGATGTCTGCCCTGTTTCTTTGTAGGCTTGGAGGAGCCTCTCGATGGCAGGTTGAAAATTCGGTTTGAGGCGGCGGCATTCCTGAAAGCACCCAATGGAAGCTGCAAACTCGCCTTTATCAAAGTAGACCGTACCCAGTAGGTAGTGGGCACGCAGGTGCCACGGTTTACGTGCTGCTTCGGCTTTAAGGGCATCAATAGCGATGTCGTGCTGCGATGTATTCAGCGGTGTATTGTAGAGCCTAATCACCGTGTTTATATCGCGTGCGGTGGGACGTTGGGCAATCGCAGTAGGATAACTGACATCTGCCGGGTGCGGGCTATGGCCCCACAAACCGATGGCATGCCCGAATTCATGGAGACATACTGTCCGCATTTCGTCCTCTGATAGTTCATCGATTGTTCCATCACCTTCTAGTATCAGGATAATTTCTACTTTAAAAGACGGTGTGTGTGTTCCAGCGGCTTTATGCTCAAGACGTGTAAGCTCTGCACTACCGAGTCGTGTATCTTGAATTTCTAACAGGTTACTGTAAGCCCAACTGACGCGGATGTCTGCCTCTGTCGGTACATCTGTCTCTTCAAAGTCAATTTTTCCTTCAAGTGCAGTTTCCCACTCGTTCATCGCGTAACGTATCTCTGGTAGGTACGGGCTCTCTTTTAAGATAGGCGAGATGTAGACGCGAATCGGCATCCGCGTAAAACGGGTAATTCTGCCGTCTGAGAACAAGGTAATTTTATCGAAATAATCCTCCGCTGCAGTGACAGGCATGCAGGCTACACCTATAAAAACAACAATGATAAGAAAAGGTAGGGTTTTTGTCAGCATAAATTAACCCTGCAGTAAGTTTTTTGTATATCTCCGTGCTATCACCGCTTATGCTTTGATGGCTCGTGTGTAAATCTCGTCGGAGCCACTCTAGGTATAGTCTTTAAAATCATAACATCAAACGAAGATATCCTATTATTCTGGAATCTGTGTCCATCCCGTGCTGCTGCGAATTGCATCAATCGCGAGCTGGTAACGCCAGCCATCATGAAAAGTTAGGTAAGGTTCGTGAGGGCGTTTCTCAAGATCTGCGAGGAAATCACGGACTAGGGCAACCCATTTGTTTTGAATGTCATCGCCGATGCGTGGGAGCGCGTCGTTGAACGGTTGGGGTACCGGCAATTCCTCAACTTCGTCTCTAATATGTTGGGTTATGGGCGATAAGATATGCCTACCGTGCCCGACGAGGGTGCCCTCGCTGCCGTAGAAGTACCATCCGCCGGTCGGCGTTTTTGTTGGCACGCCAGGCACCGGCCGCATTGTGACAAGGATCGGCTGTTGTGTTCCGTCTAATTTGAAGAGCGCGGAATAGCCGACCTCGGCATCGCACTCACGCCATTCAAGTGTTGATGCCTCTTCTGGGGTAATCTCTTTGCTGCGCCAGACGCGAAAGTCGCGAATTTCTGGGACGACCGGTGCCCTTCTTGGGGCGAACCGCGCTTCGCCAATTGCGGACACCACTCTTGCCTTTGTCATCTTTTCAAGCATTCCGAGTTGATGCGTCAACCCATTGTTGAGGGCGCCGCCGCCATGCGCTAAGGAGGTCATCCAATTCCACGGCTTCACCATGGTCGTGGTGTTGCCGGGGGGCCTACGTGAGTAGGCGATATCGACCTCTTTTAGTTCGCCGATGCGTTGTTGCTTTGTGATAAGGTCGCGGACATAAGCGACACTCGGGTCATATAAGTGGGTTGCGGCAAAGGCGTGCTTTACCCCTGCGTCCCTGACGAGTGTGTAAAGTCTACCGGCTTCTCCGGCAGTGAGTGCCAAGGGTTTTTCACAGATAATATGGGAGCCGAGCTGCACAGCGAGTTCAATGACTGGGCCGCGCAAAATAGCGGGCGTTGTCAGCGCCACGATATCCGGTCTGTGTGTTAACAAGCACTTTCGCCAATCAATGGAGGCTTCAGGGACCTCTAACCGAGAGGCGACTTTTTTTACCACATCTGGTTTGCGTGCACAGATGGCAGTGACTGCAACCCCGTAATGTTGAAATGCCTTGGTGTGCCCTTCTGCAGACCAGCCTGCGCCGACAACGACTGCGGTTAATCTCTTTGAACTCATGCTATGCTAAAATTTCGTTAACGAGGCGTGCTTTATCCTCAACGCCTGTCAACCGGTGGTCGAGCCCTTGAAATTTAAAGGTTAACCGTTCATGGTCAATGCCGAGTTGATTGAGAATAGTGGCGTTCAGGTCTCGAATATGGACGGGGTCTTTGACGATATTGTAGCTGAAGTCGTCGGTTTCACCGTGGACAATGCCTCCTTTGATGCCACCGCCTGCCATCCAGATAGTATAGCATTTGGGATGGTGGTCGCGTCCGTAGTTATCATGTGTGAGGTTGCCTTGGCAGTAGACGGTTCTGCCGAATTCGCCACCCCAGACAACCAATGTTTCGTCAAGCATCCCGCGTTGCTTGAGATCTTTGACGAGCGCGGCTGCAGGTTGATCGATGTCACGTGCCTGATTCCGGATGTTTTTCGGCAGGTCGCCGTGCTGATCCCAGCCGCGGTGGAAAATTTGGACGAGCCGGACATCCCGCTCCATCATCCTGCGGGCGAGGATGCAGCAGTGCGCGAACGTGCCGGGTTTCTGCACATCCGGTCCATACATCTCTATCACTTTCTCCGGTTCCTGGTTGAGGTCGGTTAGCTCAGGGACAGAAGACTGCATGCGGAACGCCATCTCATATTGAGAGATACGCGCATGCGTTTCCGGATCTCCGACTTCCTCATAGAGTTTCTGGTTGAGTGCGACGAGTGTATCAAGCATCTGTTTTCGGGCATTTTCACTCATACCTTTGGGGTTTGTTAGGAATAACACGGGGTCGCCGCTGCTCCGGAGGAGAACCCCTTGGTGTTCAGAGGGCAAGAAGCCGGAGCCCCAGAGTCGGTTGTAGAGTGCTTGTGCGCCCTTCGGCCCGGACCAGGTGGCGTTCATAACGATAAAAGCCGGGAGATTGCGGTTCTCACTGCCGAGCCCGTAACTGAGCCACGCGCCAAGACTGGGTTTGCCGGGGCGTTCGTCGCCTGTACAGATGTAAGTAATGGCCGGGTCGTGATTAATGGCCTCCGTGTGAACCGTTTTTATAACTGCGAGCTCTTTAGCAACCGAGCCGGTGTGTGGTAGCAACTCACTCAACCAAACCCCGTCCCCGCCATTGTCATGCTTTTTGAATTCAAAGATAGATGGCGCGATGGGGAACTTATCCTGGCCGGAAGTCATCGTAGTCAGACGTTGCCCCATTCGGACAGACTCAGGGAGGTCTGTATCGAACCATTCGCCCATGTTCGGTTTATAGTCAAACAGATCGAGTTGTGAAGGTGCGCCAGACATGAAGAGGTAAATAGCACGCTTTGCCTTTGGGGCAAAGTGTGGTAGATCGGGCAATCCACCGGCGCGGGTCGGGGATGCGGCTACATTGTGAGTCCCCTCCAGGGCATTTACGATTCCGTTCGGTAGCAGTGAGGCGAGTGCTGCACCGCCGAGTCCTGTCGCGCATTTGCCGAAGAATTGTCGACGTGTTTCAAGTTTCAGATATTCTTTAACTGGATCCATTGTGGAACTCCTTTTTTCATATATCTCCGTACCATCACCGCTTATGCTTTTGATGGCTCGTGTGTAAATCTCGTCAGAGGTTAACTAGGTATAGTCTTTTAAAATCTAAACATAGTGTATTCCCACAAAAGTTGTTCTCTGATCGGTGCTCGTGTCCACGAGATGCTCATTCAAGCTTGATGTTTTTGCATATCTCCGTACCATCAACGTCTATGTTTTGATGACTCGTGTGTAAATCTCGTCAGAGCTTCACTAGGCTATGATTCCTCAATAGTGATTATCCTTTGTTTATCACTTCATCCAGGTTGAGAATCAGGTTTGCAATCATCGTCCATGCGGCGATTTCAACTGCATCTAACGTTTCATCAGGTGCCACTTCGCCGACGGTAACGAGTTGCTTAGCGGCATCCGGATCTGCCTCCAATTCCTGATAGTGTGCCTGGAACGTTTCCAATAGCAATGCCTCTTCTTCAGGTTTTGGGAGTCGTGCGGTAGCCATTTCAAAGAGATAGGCGATGCGCGCTTTCTCTGTCTCGCCGCCTTCTTTCACAGTTCGTTCAGCAAATGCCCGGGCAGCCTCAAAGAACTGCGGGTCATTCATCAGCATTAGGGCCTGCATCGGTGTGTTCGTGCGTTCGCGGCGAACTGTGCAAGCTTCACGGGAGGGTGCGTCCAACATGTTCATCTGTGGCGGTGGTGAGGTACGTTTCCAGAAGGTATAGAGGCTCCGGCGATGCACCTTATCCGGCCCTTCATCTGCGACAAACTTATCGGTATTGGAGCCGGTGAAGCCGACTGCGGCCCAAAGTCCGCCAGGCTGTGGGGGTTTGACGCTGGGTCCGCCGGTCTTTTTGTACAACAAGCCGCTGAGGGCAAGCGCATTATCCCGGAGGGTTTCTGCATCCAGTCGGAATCTCGGTGCGCGCGAGAGAAGGCGGTTGTCCGGATCCAATTCCCGTTTTTCCGGAGTCAACCGTGCACTTTGCCGATATGTAGTTGATGTGAGCATTAACTTCAGCATCGCTTGGATATCCCATCCTGATGCAACAAATTCAGCAGCAAGCCAATCAAGGAGCTCCGGATGTACAGGCGGTGTCCCTTGTGTGCCGAAGTCCTCTGCGGTTTTCACAATCCCAGTACCGAAGACGTTTTGCCAGAATCTGTTGATAGTAACCCGTGCGGTGAGCGGATGTTCAGGCGAGAGCAGCCATTGCACGAGCCCGAGTCGATTGGGGGCTGCATCTGCCTGCACGGCTGGGAGTACAGCAGGCGTTTGCGGGTAAACCTGTTCCCCCCGGCGCTGATATTCACCGCGCTCCAAAAGATAGGCACCGCGAGGTTCCGTTCTCTCTTGCATCACGAGTGTAGTGATAAAGGATGCCTCAAGCGTGTTGCGTTTCTGGCGTACATCTGCTAATTCGGTAAACAAGGCTTTCAACCCTGCATCTGGTGTGACGTTTTTCCGGTAGTAGTCGCGAATCTGTGCTTTCTGTTGTTCTTCACGTTTCCCACGTTCGGCTGCTGCGATGTCAACAATGTTTGCCGGTACCATTGGCGTGTCGGTTTCAATGCGGAAATAGAAGCCGGAGGTGCCAGAATAGTTGACAACCTTAAGGAGCAAATCGTTATTCCCCGGTTTGAGTTGGACCTGGAGTTCTTCCTGCTCTTTTTCAGCATCGCGCTGGACGTTTTTAGCAAAAATCTCGGTGCCGTTCATCCAGACTTTCAGCGCGTCATTACTCCCGATGTATAGACGGGCTGTTTGCTGCGTTCCTGATGAGATTCTCCTATAGAGATAGGTAGCACTATTTTCACCAATGATGTCGTTATGCACCTGCTCGTCAGTCCAATGGCTCTGTTGCTGCCAGGCCAAGGTTTTTTCGCCGAAGGTGAATTTCTGTCCTGTGTTAACCGCTTTCGTTTCTGGTTCATAAACTTGGTAGAAAGCGATGTTCCCGTGTTCTGCGGTGAAGGGGCCGACGGAGTGCCAATTGGCAACAGAGACCTTTGAGCCGATAGGGTAAATCGTGGGTACGTCAGTGATAGCGAGACGGAACCGCCCAAACTGCTTATGCCGCAGATCTAATTCGTGCTTGAGGCGTATCTTCAATCTGCCGCCCTCCGTTCCGAACGGTGTTTCAACAAGGAAAATTGCCTGTCTATTTTCGCTGCGTCTGTCAAGTGCCCAGCCTGTGTCTGGCTTATCGTCAATGGCGTTGGCGACGACATTTTGGAAGGGTTCTTTTGGCGTGCCTGCTTGCTCGTGGTCTGCCCAAGCATGAATTATGCGGAGAGGTGTCCATGTATTGTCTTCATCGGTAGAAAGGTTCTGGGCGGTAGCAGATTCACCTTGAGTTGCAAGTTCATCCTGCGTCTCTGAGTCTTGCGGATCCCCGGCATCGGCATTTTCCGGATAAGTGCTCTCCGCTTCAGTCTCTACCCCTGGGTTCTCATCTGATTCTTCTGACTGCGAGGTGGGAGCAATTTCCAGCGAAAAATCGGTTAAAACAACATTGCCGTTATCGCTTCTGCCGATGCCGCCTTTCGGCAAAGATTCGTGCGTGATACCGTCCAAACGGACAGCACTCCATTTGCCGGGCGGTAATTCTGCGATGATTTCGTATGTCTCTTGTTCCGGATTCGTGCCACTGGCTAAAATGGAGTTATCCTCGAGCACCTCTAATGTTGCGCCGCCCTTTGAGTGCATCTCATCCGGTTTGAGAACCGTCCAGCGCGGCATTCTGTTCTCCCAAGCAATTTGTGTTGCATCAACCTTCGGATTGGGTGCTTTAGTCTGAGCATCCAGCTCCGAGATCTGTGCGTCAAACGCGTCCAGTTCTTCTTCCTGCTCGGGGGTTGGCAATTTTACAACAGGCGGAGAATCCTTACGGTTGCCGTCCATTGCATTTTCAGTGATATTGTTGAAATAGGCGTAGAGTTGATAAAACTCTTTCTGCGTTATCGGGTCGTATTTATGGTCGTGGCACTGTGCGCATCCAACCGTTAAGCCCATCCAGACGGTAGCGGTGGTATTAGTCCGATCGACTGCATATCGGACGTAGTATTCTTCATCAATAGAGCCTCCTTCGCTGGTTGTCACGTGGCAGCGGTTAAAACCGGTCGCAATCCGTTGTTCAAGTGTAGGCTCTGGGAGAAGGTCTCCGGCGAGCTGTTCGAGTGTAAACTGATCGAAAGGCATATTGGCGTTGAACGCGTTAATAACCCAATCGCGGTAGGGCCACATTTCACGGTAGTTATCTAAGTGGAGTCCGTGTGTATCTCCGTATCGAGCGACATCTAACCAGAATCGTGCCATGTGTTCGCCGTATTCAGGCTTCTTCATGAAGTCATCAATGAGGTTCTCATAAGCATTCGGTGAATCATCTTCGAGGAATTGATATATCTCCTCACGAGTGGGCGGTAAGCCGGTGAGATCGAAGCTTAGTCGGCGAATAAAGGTACGCTTATCTGCTTCTTGTGCGGGCTCTAAGCCTTCGGCTTCAAGCCGTGAGAGAATGAAGGCATCAATCGGGTTTCGCACCCAGTCTTGTTTTTTGACATCTGGTGGTGTTGGACGAGTAGGTGCCGTAAAAGCCCAATGTTCCTCCCACTTCGCGCCTTCCTGGATCCATTGTCTGATGGCATCAATCTGTTCCGGTGTGAGCGTCTTATTGAAGTCTGCCGGCGGCATGCGGTAGTGGTCATCTTCAGAGGCGATGCGGCGGTAGAGTTCACTCTCTTCAGGTTCCGTTGGGACGATGACTGGGTAGCCGCTGGGCTCAGAAAATGCGCCTGCTTTTGTATCCAGCCGGAGGTCTGCTTGCCGGCTCTTTTCATCCGGCCCGTGGCAGGCAAAGCAGTTATCGGCAAGAACGGGACGAATATCAAGACTATAATTCAGTTCCGCTGGTGTCGGTTGTTTGGTTTGTGCCACGGCTACCGTCGTTAAAACAGCAAGGCAGCAGCACATCAACGCCAATGGTAGCGGAATGGTGCTATTATCAGTTCTCATAGTAACTCTCTCCTGTTTTTCTTTTCTGTGACTCGCGTGCGGTCGAAACGTTTAATCATAATTTTACGACAACGTTGCATTTTTGTCAAAATGTTTTGTTGAATCTGCAATTTTGAGGACAGACTGTGTTATCAATAGATTGCAGGGTTTGACGGAAGATAGGTTCAACGTTCGGCCTGTACCTCAATTTTCTCGAAAATGATAACGTGCTGCCACGGCAGTTTATCAACCGTTTCTACCCATGCGAGGGGATGTGGTGTCGCCTCTTTCAGGACTTGAAGTTCGCTCATCTTGTGCAGCGGTTTGATCGGCACGTTCGGGTCTTCTGCACGGTATTCAACAAAAACTACGCGTCCTCCCGTTTTGACAGCACGACAGATGTTATGTATCATTTCGTACGGATGCGAGAATTCATGGTAGACATCCACCATAATCACCAAATCCACGGAATTCGGTGGGAGTTTCGGATCTGTGATGGTGCCTAAGATGCCCTTGACGTTTGTGATACCTGCTTCCGCCATCGCCTTCTCAAGCAAATCGAGCATTTCTTGCTGAATGTCAACGCCGTAGACGGTACCTGTCTGTCCGATTTTTGGTGCGATGCGCCGGGCAATGTAACCTGTGCCGACGCCGATATCGGCGACGACCTGACCCTGTTTAAGGTCCAGAGTTTCAACGAGCAAATTCGGCATCTCTTCGTGCTCGCGTTCGGGACGTTCTAACCATTCAGCCCCGCGGTGCCCCATCACCTGCGAGATTTCGCGCCCCATGTAGAATTTCCCAATTCCATCCCGGCTGGGCGGATGTTGTTCATATCGCGGCTGATATTGCTGACTGAAAAGATTTGTCCAACAGACAATCAGAAAGGTTATAGCCAAAAGGGCTATGTGTCTGCTATTGTGAATCATTTGTGTTTGTCCTCCTACCATCTGCCCAAGTAGAGCCTGCGGTTTTCCATCGGCATCTGGACGCGCGTGCCCTTCTGGCGTTGCGAATCAACAATAGCAAAGACTATTTCGGTACTTCTAAGGGCGAGATGAATGTTGCCTTGCGTTTCAGTATTCGTATCAATTGCGTCAACGATGTCCTCGATGCATCCGACGGTGCCGCTTTTCCGTTCAAACGGTGGAAATTGCGTCTCCAAAATTTCGTTAAACTTGCCTTGCCGGGTCCGGAGTTGGAAACCGAGGCCGTTATTCAGGGAACGCACTGTGCCTTCACTACAATTAACCTCAAACTCATAAGCGGTGCCGGGAATACTGATTCCGTTAATCCCGTTCTGAAAGCGAATGAACCCCATCACAATCCCCGGGTCGCCTTCCGTTCGGTTATCTTCAAAATCTGCGTCCTCAACGGTGACGTTGCCCTGTACATAGTCTATCGGAGCATCGCTTGCGAGAAAAAGAAGCATATCGGCAGCGTGCGTATAACCCCAAAGTGCTGCCCCGCCAGAGTAAGCGATGATAGAGCGGCGTTCACCGAGTTGTCCGCTTTCAAGTATCTCACGCATTTTGATATAGCCGGGTGTGAAGCGGCGTTGTGTCCCGAGGTTAAACTTCACATTGTGCTTCTCACAGACTTCCAGCATGGCATCAGCTTCTTCCATAGAGGCACAGAGCGGTTTGTCACAATAGATACCCTTGACTCCATTTTCGGCGGCAAAACGGGTGATATCCGCGTGGTTCCCCGGGCGGGTAGCGATACTAACGATATCAGGTTTCTCTTGGGTGATCATTTCCTCATAGTCAAGATAATACTTGGGGATATTCCATTTGTCGCAAACGTATCGTGCCTTTTCTTCTACAACGTCCGCTGCTGCCACAATAGTTGTACGTTCATACGCGCTATAGCCTGCAGCATGTGAATAGGGCAATGCACCGTGCGGTGTTTCTCGGACTTCTTCATCAATCGTGCCGCCCATCCTGCCACATCCGACGATACAGGCGCGGTATTGATTCGCCATTGGATGTCCTCCTTTCGGTTCTAAAAATAAAGCGTCAAAAAGTCAATTCCAGCCAAAACATTAGCCTGTTAATCTCACAACATCCTGTTTCACAATTTCCTTTGTGTGTCCATACGATGCTGTTTCCACCAACTCCTGAATCTCGGGTGACAACCGATTGATGATTGCCTCAGGGAGGCTTGGGCGGCCATCATATTGCGGTGCATACCGCAGAATAAGAAAGCGTCGATCTTTGTCTTTCGGGTGCCACTGCAAGACTCCGTGTGTCAAAAGTTCGGAGATGACAACAAAATCGCCTGCTTTGGGCGTGATATTGGTGAAAACATCATCATCTAAAGGGTCTATTCCGTCGGGGCCAGGCGTGAGGAGGTCCTCCGGTCTTTCAAACTGACTCTTATGCGAACCGGGGATGACAATCAGTCCACCGTCGCCGGGTTGGACATCCGTTAGGTAAAAGAAGGCGACAAAATTGTTACAGTAGATACGGTTATCCTTAATCTCGTACCGTGTCATCCAGTGCCGTCCTTCACGGGCACAATGCAAGCCTGCTGGATTCGTTCCCATCGCTTGTCTATCAGGGTTGTACTGCTCAAGAGTGAGCGTCCCCGTTACAAATCTGGGCTTGTCAAAGGTGAATTCCTTAATGAGCGGCCAGATTGCCGGATGCACCGTCATGGCCTCAAGCGACGGGTCGAAGGCGAATCCGTGTTCGTATCTGCCGCCTTTACCGGGTTCCAAGTCGCGCGGGCGCGTCGTAAACCCCGCCGGCCTTTCGTCTAGCGGCATGTGGATATATCTATCTACGGCTGCTTGGGCTTCTTTTAACGCGTCGCCGGTCACAGCGCCCTCTATGTGCAGGTATCCGGTAACATCAAATAGATAACGTTGTTCAGGTGTCATTTTTTTTCCACCTATTTGGGTGTGCTTTTTTATCACAGAATTATAACCTATTTTTGCTTATTTTGAAACATAAATCTTCAGGTATCTTCATCGCTAATGTTTTAGATGAAGTACCTTGATATCACCGGAATTGCATCAATGCGACCTTATTTTCTACAAAAAATTGGTAGACTCTGATATAATAGGAGATATTGAACGCAAAATGGAGGAAGTTCCCGGTGAAACTCGGATTCGTGAGTGCTATTTTACCAGAACAGACTTTAGAGGAAGTCGTGCAGTTTTCATCAAGCGAAGGGTTTGATTGTGTTGAGCTGATGTGCTGGCCGAAAGGGGCGGCTGAGCGCAGGTATGCCGGCGTAACGCACATTGATGTTGTTGAACTTGGAGAGGCTCAAGTAGAGCGAATTCAGGGAGTGGTAGCGGACGCTGGAATAACGATTAGCGGTTTAGGCTACTATCCGAACCCACTCACACCCGATCCGGCGGAGGCTGCGATTCATATTGCGCACCTCAAACGACTGATTGTGGCAGGCGAACGTTTATCGGTGGACGTGGTAAACACATTTATTGGTAGAGATTGGACGTGCTCTATTGAGGGGAATTGGTCTCAATTTAAGAATGTCTGGAAACCGCTCATCCAATTCGCAGGAGACCACGGAATCCGCATCGGAATTGAGAATTGTCCGATGTTTTTTACAGAGGACGAGTGGCCTGGTGGAAAAAATCTCGCCTATTGTCCATCAATTTGGCATCGAATGTTTGAGGAGATTCCGGCGGCTAATTTTGGACTCAACTTTGATCCGTCCCATTTTATCTGGCTTCAGATGGACTACGTGAAACCGCTGACGACTTTTTCAGAGCGCATTTTCCACGTCCACGCGAAAGACGCAAGAATCGATCGTGCGCGGCTTGATGAAGTCGGCATTCTTGCAACGCCGTTATCGTATCATACGCCTAAGTTACCAGGGCTCGGCGATGTTGATTGGGGACGCTTTTTCTCTGTTTTGAGCGATACCGGCTATGACGGGGCCGTCTGTGTTGAAGTGGAGGATAGAGCGTACGAAAAGAGTTTAGAGACGCGGAAACGCGCACTACGGCAAAGTAACTTGTTTCTGCGCCAGTTTATCGGGTAACGTCGCCCGGGCTGCAGAGTGTGCCTACAGGAGCCGATAAAGGACCCAACACTTATGGACAGCCAAGTCTGGTTAACGGCAGAACGTTCCGCCCTAAAACGAGAAGGCATATTGCGGCAGCTGCGGACAGTCCAGAATGCACCTAGGGGCAGAATTAATCTTGATGGCCGCGAGGTTGTTTTGCTCGCTTCAAACAACTATCTCGGCTTGAGCACCCATCCAAAAGTTGTGGCCGCAGCGGTAGAGGCGACACAAGCATTCGGCACCGGTGCGAGCGGCTCACGGTTGATTTCAGGAAACAGCAGTCTCTACGCTGACTTGGAAGCAACGCTCGCAATCTTAAAGCGGACAGAAGCGGCGCTCGTCTTCAGTTCCGGTTACACAGCAAACACCGGCACTATCCCTATCCTGGCTGGGGAAGGTGACCTCATCCTGAGCGACGCGTTGAACCATGCCAGCATTATAGACGGGTGCCGACTCAGCCCTGCCATCAAAAAGATCTATCGGCACTGCGATATGGAACATCTCCAGACGTTACTCGCTGAGTCTGCCTGCTTTAAGCGTCGACTCATCGTAACCGATGGCGTTTTCAGTATGGACGGCGACATAGCCCCGCTCCCTGACATCTGCGACCTTGCGCAACAATACGGCGCGATTGTGCTGGTTGATGATGCGCACGGTTTTGGCGTTTTAGGAAAAGATGGCGGCGGTACTGTTGAACATTTTGGCCTGCAACACCACGGTATTATCCAGATGGGGACACTCAGCAAAGCAATCGGCGGATTGGGCGGTTATATCGCCGGAAGCCAGGCTCTAATTGAGTTGCTTATCAACCGCGCGCGAAGCTTTATCTTTACTACTGGGCTCCCGCCGGCGACATTAGCCGGTGCAACCGCGGCACTACAGATCATCCGTTCTTCACCAGAATTGCGGCAGCGTCTATTCTCTCATGCGAAACGTCTCAAAACCGCGTTGACAGGCTTAGGGCTGAAGCTGCTCCCCAGCCAAACCCAGATTCTGCCGGTTATACTCGGAACCCCGCAACGTGCATCTCATTTTGCGCAAGCCTTGCTTTCAGAGGGCATCTTCGCCCCGGCTATTCGACCGCCATCTGTCCCGGCAGGTACAAGCCGCTTACGCGTTACGGTGATGGCAACGCACACCTCAGCCGATATACAGCGGGCGATTGATGGGTTTGCGCATGTGTTAAAATCACCTGATTAGAGCTCGTTGAAAAAGAGATGAAATAGAATTTTGTGACATGACGATCGGCTCTCTAGCCTCATTAGGTAAAAAACACCGAAAATTACCGGCGTTAAATTCTTAATCTTCAGTCTAATTTTTTTTCTTGACACTGTTTCCTAAATTTGTTATCCTTTTAAGTAAGGACTGAACCGTTGATTAAATACAGTGCAGCAGCGTTAGGAGGAGCCGCTATTGCATCACTGTTTAACGAAAACCTCCAAAAAACTTTGTCCTAGGAAAGATTGAGAGAGATGAAAAATCAGAAGAGTGACGCGAACTACACGATGGGACGCAGTCAAGAAGAGACAGAACGATTAATAGAGCAAGCGCAACTGTATGGAAAGTTGACACAGCGGTTTCTCGTGGAAGCCGGTATTACTAACGGCATGAAGGTACTGGATATCGGCAGCGGTGCCGGTGATGTTGCCCTGATCTTAGCCGAACTTGTCGGCACAGAGGGCGAGGTGCTCGGCGTGGATGTAAATGCCGAGATTCTTGAGACGGCACGCACACGCACCGAGGAAGCCGGCTACACCAACGTCACATTTATTGCAGGCGACGCACGAACGCTTGAATTGGATACCGATTTTGATGCAGTCGTCGGTAGATTGGTGCTGATGTACATGGTGGACCCCACAGACGCGCTAAAACGTTTGGCAACCCGCCTGCGCCCCGAGGGGATCGTCGCCTTTCAAGAGACAGATTTTACACCTTATCAAGCATTCATACATCCGGACACGCCCCTCATAAATCAATTGATTGAGTGGGGTGCCAACGTATTTCAACGTTCCGGGGCACACACCAGTATGGGGATGGACCTCTACAAGGCTTTCGTTGATGCCGGTTTGCCCGAACCAACACTCCATTTTGCAGCACCAGGCGGTAACCCTGAAACGGGTGCAGCTTATCATTATATCGCACGCAGCTTTCAAAGTTTTTTGCCGCTTCTAGAAAAATTCGAAATCGCCACGGCAGCGGAGGTCGATGTGGAAACCCTCGCCGAGCGGCTCCAGCAGGAAGTCGTTAACGCAAAACGCCCGTTCTTCTTGCCGCCATGGATATCCGCTTATGCAAAAAAAATCCAGTAACGCGGCTACAGATTAACGGTAATCCACAACTACTTGGAAAGAACATACCTATGCCTACACTCGACTTCAAAGGTAAGCAGTTCATCTATTCGCATCACCTCACCGTGCCTTTTCGCACGTTGGAGGTGGATGCGGATAAATCATTAATGTCTATTACCCCCCCCCTTCTTCTAATTTGTTAAGTAGTAATCTTATCATTCACGGCGACAACCTGTACGCCCTCAAGGCACTCCTGCCGCGTTATGCGGGCAAGATTAAGTGCATCTATATAGATCCGCCATACAACACCGGCAAAGAAAACTGGGTCTATAATGACAACGTTAACAACCCACTCATGCAGGCGTGGCTTGAGAAAAATAGCCCCGTTGATGGTGAAGATTTAGAGCGACACGATAAATGGTTGTGTATGATGTGGCCCCGGCTGCATTTACTGCGTGAATTGCTCTCCGAAGATGGCGCGATTTTTATCTCTATTGATGATAACGAACAACACCGTTTGCGAATGCTGCTGGATGGAATTTTTGGCGGAGACAATTTCATTACTAACATTGCGGTAGTTTCAAACTTAGCAGGCAGTAGCGATCAATTTGGATTTGCGGGTGCTCATGAACACTGCTTGGTATATGCCCAAAATCGTAGTGAGGTGAGTTTAGGGCGTTTTTCCGTTGATGAAAATGCTCTTGAAAAATGGGAACAAGATGAAAAAGGGTATTACAAACCGGAACTTTTACAAAGAGGTAGTTTAACCTATTCAGAGTCGATGCATTATCCTATTTTCGTAGGTCCGCAGGATAATATTGAAGTTACAGAAGACGATAGCGAGCCTGTAGAGAACGGTCCTTTTATAACTGTATACCCAATTGTGCGTAATGGAAACGCGAATGCAACATGGAGATGGAGCAAGAAAAGAATATTGGATAATCCTACTGATGTATTTGCTAAACGTCGTGACGACGGGAGCATCGCAATATATTCAAAGCAACGGCCCCAACTCGGAGACTTGCCTACTCAGAAACCTAAATCTGTATTCTACAAACCTGAGTACGGTAGTCGTGCTGGCGGACAAACGTTATCAGATATATTTTCTGAATCTACCCAGAAGTTTCCCTACCCAAAAGCGATTTCTTTGATAACAGACTTGTTACGAATTGGTGCACCGAACTCTGGGGACATTATTCTCGACTCCTTCGCCGGTAGTGGTACCACCGCGCACGCTGTGCTCGCCCTCAACAAAGAAGATGGTGGCAACCGGAAGTTTATCCTCGTTGAATGCGAAGATTATGCCGACACCATCACGGCTGAACGGGTGAGACGGGTGATGAACGGCGTTGAGGCAGCTAAAGACGAGACGTTGCGTCAAGGCCTCGGCGGTTCCTTTACTTACTGCACCCTCGGTGAGGCGATTGATACAGAGCGGATGCTCACGGGAGATAATTTGCCCTCTTATGAGGCCTTGGCGAATTATGTCGCTTACGTCGCCACCGGCAACTCGCTTCCAACTGTTGTGCATCGGAAGGATTTCTTTTTCGGAGAAACTGAGAATCTCCTCTTCTATCTGATTTACGAACCGAGTCTTAAATTTTTAGAGAGCAACCGGTCTGCACTAAACGAGAAACGTGCAGTGCAGATAGCCAAGCGCTGCGAGACAACGGGTAAAAGGGCGTACGTCTATGCGGCACAGAAGTTTATGAGTCAGAAAGAGTTGACACCGCTGGATATTACGTTTTGTCAGCTGCCGTATAGCATTCATCAACTTCCTGAAGGGTAAAAACAGTGAAAGATGCGGCGGATTATCCGTGCGTTGCATGGGAAAAATTACGAGAAGAAGCCGTGTTACCGGGCGTTCCGGACAAAAAAGGAGCAGATAAGATTCCAGAGTACATTTTGCACGAAGCCGCCTCTTAACGGTAATCCACAACTACTTGGAAAGAACATACCTATGCCTACACTCGATTTCAAGGGCAAGCAGTTCATCTATTCGCATCACCTCACCGTGCCTTTTCGCACGTTGGAGGTGGATGCGGATAAATCATTAATGTCTATTACCCCCCCCCTTCTTCTAATTTGTTAAGTAGTAATCTCATCATTCACGGCGACAACCTGCACGCCCTCAAGGCACTCCTGCCGCGTTATGCGGGCAGGATTAAGTGCATCTATATAGATCCGCCATACAACACCGGCAAAGAAAACTGGGTCTACAATGACAACGTTAACAACCCACTCATGCAGGCGTGGCTTGAGAAAAATAGTCCCGTTGATGGTGAAGACTTAGAACGACACGATAAATGGTTGTGTATGATGTGGCCCCGGCTGCATTTACTGCGTGAATTGCTCTCCGAAGATGGCGCGATTTTTATCTCTATTGATGATAATGAAGTGCATCGGCTCCGCGCTATCATGGATGAAATTTTTAATGCAAAAGAGAGCTTCCCTGATGGCAACTTTGTTGGACAATTTGTCTGGGCGGCCGGTAGAAAAAATAACTCCCGGCTTTTTTCCAACTCGCATGGTTACATTCTATGTTATCTTAAAAACCATGAGTCCCTAAATGAGCAGCGAATTACTTGGCGTGTGCGAAAGCAGGGGCTTGAGGATATTTATAAAAAACATCGACAACTCGAACGGGAATATGGCGAAGACTTTCCACGGATTGAAGCAGAATTGGCAGCATGGTTTAAGGGGCTCCCCGATGTACATCCTGCCAAGCGGCATAAAGGCTACTGCTATGTGGATAGCCACGGCCCTTATAGCTCCTCTGATACTTCTGCACCAGGTGGTAACGGAGAGAGGTATTCGGTGCACCATCCGTTAACAGGTAAACCGTGTGCGATTCCGTCAGGCGGTTGGCGTTATACTCAACGAGAAATGAATGAATTGCTCGCAGATAACCGAATTCTGTTTGGTTCTGACGAAAGATATGTCCCGAGATGCAAACTTTACCTAAAGGAGACTGAATACGAAGTCCCTTATAGCGTTTTTTACAAAGATGGCCAGGGTGCGACGAAACGATTGCACTCACTCCTTGGTCAACCGTTCCCTTTTCCTAAAGATGAAGACATTCTCCAGTTGCTGTTTGAAGCTGCCACGGGTCCTAATGACATCATTCTCGACTCCTTCGCCGGTAGTGGTACCACCGCGCACGCTGTGCTCGCCCTCAACAAAGAAGATGGTGGCAACCGGAAGTTTATCCTCGTTGAATGCGAAGATTATGCCGACACCATCACGGCTGAACGGGTGAGACGGGTGATGAACGGCGTTGAGGCAGCTAAGAACGAGACGTTGCGTCAAGGCCTCGGCGGTTCCTTTAGCTACTGCACCCTCGGTGAGGCGATTGATACGGAGCGGATGCTCACGGGGAATAATTTACCTTCTTATGAGGCCTTGGCGAATTATGTCGCTTACGTCGCCACCGGCAACTCGCTTCCAACTGTTGTGCATCGGAAGGATTTCTTTTTCGGGGAGACTGAGAATCTCCTCTTCTATCTGATTTACAAACCGAGTCTTAAATTTTTAGAGAGCAACCAGTCTGCACTAAACGAGAAACGTGCAGCACAGATAGCCAAGCACTGCGAGACAACGGGTAAAAGGGCGTACGTCTACGCAGCACAGAAGTTTATGAGTCAGAAAGAGCTGACACCGCTGGATATTACGTTTTGTCAGCTGCCGTATAGCATTCATCAACTTCCTGAAAGGTAAAAATGGAACTGAAAGATTACCAACAAGAGGCGTTGGATACGTTAGAGACATATTTAGCGGCATTGAAGGATGCGCGGAAAGCGGCCGATGAACTCGCTGCTGTTAACATCGCAGAATTTCCAGAAGTTGTGAGAGAGTCGATGGCAGTGGCAGTGAAAGAGGCGGCGGATTATCCGCGCGTTGCATGGGAAAAATTACGAGAAGAAGCCGTGTTACCGGGCGTTCCGGACAAAAAAGGAGCAGATAAGATTCCGGAGTACATTGCGCGCGAAGCCGCCTCCGGTGAACCGATTCCGCACGTCTGTCTGAAAGTGCCGACCGGTGGGGGGAAGACGTTGTTGGGTGTAGAGGCGGTGCGTCGCTTGAAACTCGGCACCGGGTTTGTGCTATGGCTCGTACCGACGAAAGCCATCTACACACAAACGTGGGCGGCTTTTCGGAATCGTGAGCATCCGTATCGGCAAATTCTGGAGCTTGCGTCAGGAGGCAGGGTCAAACTTCTCCAAAAGGATGATAGATTCACTAAGCAAGACGTTGAGGATTATCTGTGTGTGATGCTCCTGATGCTGCCTGCGGCGAACCGGCAGCGGAATAAGGAATTCCTCAAAATGTTCCGCGATAGCAGCGGCTATGCGTCGTTTTTTCCGATTGAAGACGCTGTTTGGGAACATCAAGGGTTATTGGAGACGCATCCGGACCTTGAGAGAACGGTGGAGGGTGAGCCGGGGCAGATCGGTGGGGTGCTCGCCGCGAATCCGGTGGACAGGCAGATTAAGCAGAGCCTATTCAATGTGCTGAAGCTGCTGCGTCCGACGGTGGTTTTAGATGAGGCACATAAAGCTTACGGGAGCAAGCAGGCAAAGAATAACCAGGAATTCGTGGCGGTGGTGAATCGTCTCAATCCGCGCTTTGTGCTGGAGCTTTCTGCCACTCCGCAGCTCGGCATCAGCAACATTCTCGTCAATATCTCTGGTGTTGCGCTAAAAGACGAAGAGATGATTAAGCTGCCGATTCACCTGCGTAATTTCGAGAATTCGGATTGGAAGTATACACTCGCCCAGGCGAAGGCAGAGCGGGATAGGCTTGAGGAGAAGGCGGAGCAGCTGCAAGCAGTGGAAAACCGCTATATCCGTCCTATCGCCGTGATCCGCGTAGATCGCACCGGCAAAAATCAACGGGACGGCATAAGGGTGCATGCCGAGGATGTGCGTGACGAGCTGATCCACGGATTGGGCGTAGATGCCAACTATATTAAGGTGAAATCCTCAGAGCAGGATGAGCTGGCCGGAATTGACTTGCTGAGTCCTTTCTGTCCGGTGCGTTATATTATTACCAAGGATGCCTTAAAGGAGGGATGGGATTGCCCGTTCGCTGCTCTACTGGTTCTGCTTGATAACACAACCGCGTCGACAGCGATGACGCAGCTCGTTGGCCGGGTGATGCGGCAACCGCATGCACGGGCGACGCTATTTCCTGAATTGGATAGTTGCTACATCTACTGCTTCAATCAGAAGGTCGGGGCGGCAGTGAAAAATGTCAAAAAGGGGTTAGAGGCAGAGGGGTTAACAGGACTTGCCGAATTTGTTGATGATCCAGAGGCGGAAGGTGTGCGGCGCAAGGTGCAACGCAGACCTGAATATCGCAGCTTGGATATTTTTCTGCCGCAGGTACTACATAAACAGGGGAACGGTTGGCGAGCACTTGATTATGAACGCGATATCCGCAGTGCGATTAACTGGGCGCTTCTCGATGCTGTCAAACCGGTCCGACTCGGGGCTCAAGCGGACAGCCGAGAGATTCGTGCGACTATCCATCTTCAAGACGAAGCCGTCATCGAGAAGCCGGCTTCAGAAAATCTTGATATGGAATTAGAGCTCGATTTTTTCGTTCGTCGCCTGGGCGATATGATTCCGAATCCGTGGCAAGCCGCCCGTATTGTCAAGGCCACTCTGCAGCAATACCAGCAACAGGGCATCGACGAGAAAACGTTGTTCATGAATCGGCTCTATCTCTCTGAAGTCCTGAAGAATAAACTCCGGGAACGGATTGAAAGTTTAGCCGAGGCTGTTTTCCGAGAGAAGCTCCGCAGTGACAAGGTTCGGTTTAATCTGCAAACGGATGCCGCGCTAAACTACGAATTAGAAAAGACGATTGAGGTGATTGTCTCTAAAGAAGAAAAACCGCTAACCCGTTCACACGGGACTGCGTTGCAATTAAACCTGTTCAGCCCAGTCTTTGAGGGTGAGTTCAATAATTTAGAGCAAGATTTTGCGCTCTATTTAGACGAAAAAGGGGCGATTCAGTGGTGGCATCGCATCGCTGCTAAGCAGGGCTATTTTTTGCAAGGGTGGCGTCGGGAACGTGTGTATCCGGATTTCGTAGCGTGTGTGCAAGGTGAGAAAGATGGAACGCAGCGGCTGCTGCTGTTAGAGACGAAAGGTTTGCAACTCAAAGGCAACGCGGATACGACGTATAAACAGGAGCTGCTCAAGACGTTGGAGAGTGCCTATCGGACTGCCACGGTGCATGGCACTATGGATGTCGTCCATCCTACTCACAAAACGATATCGTTCCGGATGCTGTTTGAGGATTCGTGGTGTGAGAAGTTGAATGAGACGATCGATGAGAGTTATGCGGCTGCGGAGTAGCGGTGCTGCTTGGCAGTCGAAAACAGGATGATGATTAATTTTAATTCCTTAGTCGCCCACATGCCGGGCGGAGGGGCTACCAAACTCCACTAACCCCGTTTTATCACTAGGCAAACTGCTTTCAGGGCAGAATTTCTATCTTACATTTAGATGTATTGAAATAATCAGGTGTAATAGGCTTTAACAGATAACTGTGGGCATCTCGTCATAAGTTCGACCGTCTAATTCACGGCCTGTTTTGGATTTACGTGTGCCGCCCCACTGTTTGAAGAAAAATGGTACTTTTGCGTTCACACACCCATCGCGGATATCGAGTACCCACTCTTTTTTCATCTGCCGTGCCCCCGGTCCCGACTCACCTCCGACGATTACCCAATCGATACAGTCCAAATTTAAATTCGGCAAGGGACCAATAAGCGGTTCCAATGATAAGAATTTAATCTGTGCTTGACTCTTTCGGAGACAGTCGATTCGGTGGACGACGTGTTCATCCTCGACGCTCACTCCCATCCAGACGTTGTGCGGCCAGGGCAGTACTGAATTACATTCCAGCAATCGTTCGGCGCGTTTTGTCAAAACTTGAAATTGATGCCAATTCGCTTTTCTCATCACATCAAAAACGGCTTGAATAAATGAGAGTTCAACCTTCTGGTGAAACAGGTCACTCATGGAATTGACGAAAATGCGGCGTGGCTTTTTCCATCTTAGGGGTACATCAAGCAATTCTGGTAAAACGCGGACCTGATTGTTCCACCGGGGTCCAGTTTTCGTGTTATGTGCCAAACCTTCATAAGCCATTCCTTCTCCGGAAAACCTCGCTGCGATGCGTTCAGCGTAACAGAACCGGCATCCTTCTGACACTCGTGTACAACCGCGCACTGGGTTCCAAGTTGATTCGGTCCACTCAATTTTTGAGGCTTGAGATGCCATCTGTTTTACCTCTTACTTTGAAAATGTTGGTTGTGGCGGGTTTTGCATTCCGCTTAGAATGTGCTGGGCAATTTTAACCGCTGTTGGTGCCCCTCTCGGGTTTCCGGCGGCAAAGCAGAGCAAATACAGAGGGACATTTTTTGAATTACGTAAAGAAAGAGGATTATCAGCTACGCCTGCAAAAATTCCTTGTAATTGCTTCATGAAATATTGCTCAACTTCCGCAAAAATATCGTCCGTTTTTTGCCATCTATCTTTTTCGTCAAACATTGAAATTTGTTTAGCAAGTTGATAAAACGTCTGAAACCAATAGTCATCGCCAAAAACACTATTCAACTTATACCGCCGGGCATCTCGAATCTCGCCATCATTTTTCAACAACCGATTTACAGTACCCAGAGGAAAAAGCATCCATAAGTCAATCGCTTGAGTCTTAGCGATTGATTTAATTGTTTCCCATTCAACCTGCATGCCGTAAGGATCAAGGAAAACTAAGGCTCGGTGTTTCCTCCAGTTTTTCGTGCATAATTTTCTTAAGAATGTGTTCGCGTCCTCCTGCTCACACGTAATAGAATCTTCTTGCCATTCTTTATTGCGTAAAGATTCTTCTCTAAGTTCGACTAATTCTGCAAACCGCTTTGGATCTTTTTCAATAAAAACGTATTTTTGAAAAGGAGGTTCTACTTCTAACGCGATTTGTGCTGAACCCTCCAACCAACCACGCGTATCCTGGGAAGTCAGTTCAGGGAACATGAGTTTATTTGGATTATCGTCATGTGGTAACTCACGGTACCCTGTACCCGCAAAAGCATCTATGTATGCGAAACGAAACTTCTGTTTTTTCATTATGGTTGTATAGGCTTGCAAGTATTTTTTTATACATTCCAATTTCTGATCTGTCCAAGGCCCGCCAAATTGCTGTCTGCTATTATTCATGCTTACTTATCCTTTCTTTAAACAAATTAAGTTATCAATATATTAAATTATACCAATTTTCGTTAAGTATGTCAAGCAGATTTTTGCCCACCCTTATTTTTTTTGGTACAGCGGATTGAAACCTTACCTGTCTATTTATAATATTAAGGAGTTTAGCAAGAATTAACGTTTGCGCCCCCGCCAAACGTATGCCAGAATAGTACCGGTTGCTTTTCACAACTGTGGACTTGCAAGTAGTGTATCAAGCCTGCCAATGTCTTGCCGGTATAAGTATTTTCCAACGTGATGTCTTCCTGCTCTCTCATCATCTTTACAGCCCGCGTGCCTTCCTCTGTCGGTATGCCGTATCCTTTTCCAAAGTCGTGATGCCAGATTCCAATGGGAAGGGCATTTGTAGGTTCTACATTCGCTGTGCCGATGAGACGCAGGATACGACGCACCATCCAAGACACGAGCCACGTATTCGCTATAACCCGATCGGACACGCGTACACCGATTACCTGACTTCGCAAACCGGCGAGCCGGACACCGGCTACTAAGCCAGCCATTGTCCCACAAGTCCCAACCGGCACGAAGATAAATCGTGGTTCCGGTAGATATCCAGACTCAATTTGCGATTTGAGTTCTTCGACTGCCGTCACGTAGCCGAGGGAGCCAAGTGCGGAAGAACCGCCTGCAGGGATAAAATAACGTTTTCGTCCAATTCCAAAAGCGTTTTTGAGTTTTTCGGACGCGTAACGTGCGAACATGGTGCCCATGTACCTAACCTCGTAAATCTGTTCTGCATGTTCTCGAATGGTTGTGTAATTCAATTCAGAATATTCAGTAGTTGGCTGTTGAAAAAGCAGACATTCCACGCGGAACCCTGCGGATTTTCCATAAACCACCGTTGCTCGAACGTGGTTTGAGCCGGTGGGGCCTATTGTAAAGAGGGTAATATGGTTTGGCCCGTTGCCTTGTGCTTGCTGTTGCGCGGCTGCGAATATATACTCCAATTTGCGGACCTTGTTTCCGCCGCCCAATGGACCGCTTAGGTCATCGCGTTTTATCCAGAGCGATGGCATGCCGAGTACACGGCCAAGGTTAGGTAGATGTTGCACTGGCGTAGGAAATTTTCCGAGTGAAAGATGTGGAATAGATTGAATCATTTTTTTCTCAATAGCACTGAATTCCAAAACTCGTATAATTTTATTTATGGTGATTTAGAGAGGATTTGATAAGCAACATGGTTTGCCAGGGCTGCGATGGTCAGTGTAGGAGGTACCCCAATAGAAGTCGGAAAAAGACTGGCATCCGCTACAAAAAGGTTTTTGACACTGTGTGCTTCCCCCGAAAGGTTGACAACAGAAGTGGCAGGATTCTCACCTATTCGGAGAGTGCCTTGCGGGTGGCTTGATGCTAACATGATGTCATTTTGCACAATGCCCCGTTGGCGGATGAGTCGGAGGTCTGTCTCTGTTCTGATAATAACAGGTTGGGTATACGGCATAAGAATCTCTGTTGCTCCTGCAGTCAAGAGCAAACGCGCTGCATTGATTGCGCCATCAACGAGTACGTTTTTATCCTCCCGGTCCAATCGGTACGTAATACGCGGTGAGCCTTTCCGATTGATAGTTACGCGTCCGGTTGTCTTGTCATGCAAGAGAACAAGAAGGGCTGCGATATGGCGGTAACGTTCCATAAATTGGCGATGGATTTGACCAAACCCCGGTAAACTCGCTGCAACTATCATCGGTGAACCAAAGGCCGGCATCAGAAGATAGCCGCTGTCCGGATGGTGTTCCAAGTCGAGGAACTGATTGATGTAATAACTTTGCGGGATGCCGAGGTGTCCATCAATGATTTCATCAAAGATGCCGCCGACAAAAATTGCAGGGTGCAGATGTAAGTTAGCCCCGACCTGTCTGTTTGCATTAGGGAGTCGACTTTTTAGCCAGAGTTGTGGTGAATTGATTGCGCCAGCAGCTAACACCACGGCTTTGCTTCGGACTGTCAACTGTCCGGTTGCCAATTGTGCTAAGACGCCAACGGCCTTTGCTTTTTCAACCATAATGGCTTCTGCAATGCAATTGCTATAGAGACGTGCGCCTGCTGCAAGTGCCAATGGGATATACGTGACTGCCATGCTCTGCTTTCCTGATAGTGAATCGGAGTGAGGACAGCCAAAAAGACATCTCGCGGAACATGCTGGACACGGTAGGCGGTTGTGCTGCTGTAGGATGCCGCGCCATCCCATGGCTTTACAACCGCGGCGAATTACACTGTTTAATCGGTTCACTTCCGATTCCTGAATCTGTGTAACACTGAGATTCTGCTTAACACGTGCTACATCCGACGAGAGTTCCGGCATCCCCCATCTCTGTAACAAAGATTCCGGTGGGCTAACTGCATAACAGAGATTATGTACCGTTGAGCCTCCAACGCCTCTACCTTGTGAGATAATGATAGCTCCGTCTTGCGTTCGCCGCAGCCCACTATCCCAAAAGAGCCTATGCAGCATGTCGGGTTCATATCGACTGAAGGAGCTCGGTTCATGAGGTTCACCAGCTTCTAAGAGGATGACAGAGGCCCCGGCTTCGGCGAGCTCTTTTGCGACAACTGCACCGCCCGCACCTGAGCCAATAATACACACATCAGCGGCTGCGGTGTAGGAAGTCCTATTTTTGTTTACCTTGTATCTCATCTTACCTACCCGAAGCTTTCAACGCACGATAGTACTGGTAAGCCTGCGCAGCCTTTGATTTCTCGCCAATTTGTCGGTAAGCGTTCGCCAGGTTTCGGTAAAGTGACAGTCTTTGGTGTAAATTATCCATGCCAAGGCGGATTGCGGTTTCAAACTGAACAATCGCGTGCCGTGGTTCTTCCAGCATCACGTAGGCAACACCGAGGCTATTCCGGTACACGGCACGCTGTGGATAGATACTAACAAGGGAACCGTATGTCTCACGCGCTTCGGAGTAAGCCTCTATTTTAAGATAGATATAGCCGAGTCGTTCATACGCTTTTTCATCGCGTGGTGCGATAGCGATACAGGTTTTGAGTTCAGAGATAGCGGCATCCCACTCTTCTCTCTTAATGAGAAGTTCGGCGAACTGATGCCGGATATCAAGTCGTTGTGTATCATCCTGAATGAATCGACGCAAAGTCTCCAACTGTTCCTCCTCGCGGCTGAGTTTCTCGTAAGTAAGGAGAGCGGTTCTGCCTTCCTGAATGCGTCCTGTCCGCAGATAACAATTGCCGAGGTTAAAGTGTGCTTTGGCGTGCAGTTTTTTGCGTTTAAGGACGGCTTCAAAGTGTGGTATCGCTTGGATAAAGTCGCCGGATTGGAAGTAAGCAAGGCCAAGGAGATAGCGTGCCTCTATATCCGGTGAATTGGCGTGTGAAACTGCTTGTTTAAGATGGTGTATTGCGTCATCGATTCTGTGCTGTCGGAGATAGGCAGTGCCAAGGAGCCGTTGTGCCCGTTGGAAGTTAGGCTGTGTCTGTAATGCACGTTTGAGTGAGGAAATTGCCTCTTTCGTACGCGCCAACCCTATCAGATATGCCTCACCAAGCCGGCAGTGTGCGTCAGCGAAGTCTGGTGAAATGTTAATAGCAGTTTGAAACGTGCGCACAGCAAGCTTCCATTGTGATTGCTGCCCATACAGCATGCCTAGTTGATAGTGTGCTTCTGGGAATGAAGTATCTAATTTCACTGCGTGCTGAAACGCATTAAAGGCATCGCGGTGCTCTCTCTGGGCAAGTGCTTGTAAGCCTGCTTGATAGACACGCTGTGCCTCGTTCCTCTTATCGGGACACGCAGGGACGATATTTGTGAAAAATAAAAGTGCTAGCAAAAAAAAGTAGAAACGTCCTGTTTTCATTTTTTTAGACTGTATCCGAGGTGCGCTTTAGTTATTTTTTTATCAGTGCTGGACATTGATTTGCATTTATGATAACATATTTCGTGCTTGGTTATCAACTTATCTGAATCCGAAAGGAGAGATGCCCATGGAATTTGTTCTATTGACAGAAATCCAACGGCAAGAATTTGAGGATAACGGGTACCTCATCGTGCGCGAAGCGATTGATACGATGATGATTGAACGGCTCATTGAAGCCGGTGACCGTCTCATGGAATCGTTTGAGTACCACGGTTACTACGCGCATAGAAGAGACGGTTTGGTCCAAGAGCCTGCGTTTGCAGCCCTTGCCACAGAGTCAAAAGCAGTGCCGCTGATTCTGCAGCTGCTGGGGACGAATCTCCATATCACGAACACTGCTCTCATTTACAAACATCCGCAGCCGCCTGAAAAGCCGGACAATAGAAACTGGCACCGGGATGTAGGTGTGCATTTAGATGTCGGCCACCAGGCCTGTCCGAGAGTCGGTTTAAAGGTGGGTTACTGTGTAACAGATTTTAGCGTTCCGAATTCTGGTGCGACCTGGTTTGTCAGGAAGAGCCATACACTAAAGGAGCCGCTCGGCATTCCGGAAGGTGAAGTGGATCCGCCGGCATACGACGAACCGCTGCTTCGTGCGGGGGATGCGTTTCTATTCGAAAGTCGTATCTATCATGCAGCGGGTCTCAACTTCGGGTCCAATATTTCCAAAGTTGTTATCTACGGTTACCATTATCGTTGGGTCAAGCCCGATTACTATTTGCGCTATTACAATGATATGCTCCAACCTGACGCTTGCCTAGTCAGCAATTTGGATGACTTAGGTAGACAGTTTCTCGGTGCGGAGGAAGATACACAAGGCAGACGCGACGCGAACGGTGTACATTGGGCAGGTTTAGAATGGGCATCGGTGCATAATCTGAAATTGGAACAAGCGTCACAAATCGTCACAATTTAAGTGGTTTTCCGCTATTCATATCGTGCTTCGGCTATGACCGGCAGGCGCAGAGTTCATCGAAAAATTCTTGTTTTATCGGTTTAGAGATGGGGATCCATCTGAAAAAGGAGAAAAAATGAAAGAGATTAAGGTAGGTATTATTGGTTGCGGTGGCATTGCCGGTGGGAAACACCTCCCTGGCCATCAAAGTGTCAAAGGTGTTTCTATCATTGCTGCGTGCGACATTGACGGTGCAAGGGCCAAAGCCTTCGCTGAAAAACATCAGATTCGGCACGTCTTCACCGATTACGAGAAGTTAGTTGAAATGGATGAAATTGACGCGGTGAGTGTTTGCACGCCAAACAACTTTCATGCAGGTCCGACTATTGCCGCCTTGAATGCGGGGAAGCACGTGCTATGCGAAAAGCCGATTGCTGGGAACGCAATCGATGGACAAGCCATGGTAGATGCGCAGAAAGCAAGTGACGAGCTCGTGCTACAAATTGGACTACAATCCCGATTCCGTGCGGAGTCTCGTACACTTCGTAAACTGTATGATGAAGGGTTCTTCGGTGATATCTACTATGCGCGCGCGATGGCAGTGCGCAGGCGTGGTGTGCCGGCATCGCCATCGTTTCTGAGTAAAGCAATCGCCGGGGGCGGTCCGCTCATTGATATTGGTGTCCATATCTTAGATGTATTACTTTGGATGATAGGCTGTCCCAAACCGGTTGAGGCGTTTGGGATGACAGCAAAGAAATTCGGAAATAGAGAGAATGTCATCAACCCTTGGGGCAAATGGGACCCTGAGGCATTTGAGGTTGAGGATTTCGCGATGGGGACTATCCTGTTTGAAGGGGGATTGACGGTGACGCTTGAAACCGCGTGGGCAACCCATATTTCGAACATCGGTGGTACCTTCTTTATGGGCGATTTGGCAGGCGCGACATACGAACCTCTGCAGATTTACCGTGATAAACAGGACGAAATGGTTAATTACACACCAGAACTTCTTAAGAGGTTACCGGGGGAATTTGAATCATTTCACACTGCAATTCGGGACGGTCTACCATCCCCGGTCCCGGCGGAAGAGGTGTTGAACGTGGCAAAAATCTTTGACGCGCTCTATGAATCTGCTAAGCTCGGCCGCTCGGTACCCATTGTTTAGTTTTTCTCTTCGCTGTCTGGCAAGGCGGGTAGCGGATATCAATTCTGCTGATAATTGGCATGAACGACTGTCTTAATTCCGCCACGGATGTTAAACTGGCCGATAACCTCTGCAGATCTGGGTTGACATGCGGCAATGAAATCTTCAAGTACTTTGTTTACGACGTGCTCATGAAAGATCCCGACATCCCGATAAAAAAGGAAATACTCCTTCAACGATTTGAGTTCAACGCAGTGCCGGTCTGGTATATAATTAATTCGGATTGTTGCAAAATCGGGCAATCCTGTTTTGGGGCAAACAGTAGTAAACTCTAAGCTTGTAATTTCAATGCTGTAATTTCGGTGACTATACAGATTTTCCCACGTCTCAATCTGGGGTGTTTGCAATTGCCGGATATGAGTCTGCAAATCGTTGTAACTAGTGTTCTGGCTCATTTAATTATCTCCTTCTAGCTATTATGTTTATTTTCCCCCGGTGGTGCCGCTTACAAAACGAGTTCACGGAATCTATAAGTAAAGAAAAGGCTTTACCAAAAAGCCTTTTCCAGAGGTGGCGGTGCAATTCACGAACAAGGAGATACACACGTAAATAAATGATGGGACGCTGGCAATTCCTGTTCCGTATGTTGTAGGCACCTGCACTTGTCGGATTTTTGGGTTTTACCTCATAGATTTTCCACTTTAATAGTGGTAATTTCTTTACCGATATGATACCTTAAACCTCACCTAAGATGCAAATTTTTCAGATTAACGCGCGGGCGTTTCATCGCCTGCTTAGAAAGGCATCAGAATGCGCGAGGAATACGAAGAAAGTTAGGAGATTTAAAGAAAGGACATCATGAAATTGACAACACATCAGATTAATTTTTTCGAGATGTTCAGCTCCCTGATGCGCGTGTCATCAACCTGCGGTGCGAGAGTGCTTATCGCGATAAACTGGACTTGGAACGGCGTTCGCCAGTGCAAGCCATCACCGCAGTGAGCTCTAAGTTAAACTAAACTAACCTAACCAGGGGCAGCCACCCTCACAAGTGGTTGCCCCTAATTTTTTGCTTTGGATAGATGGCTCTGCTTTTGTGCCGGAAAATCCGATGCCACGGTGCGAGTCAAAACGTGAAGGTTGCCTTGACAAAATAATAGGGAGGCTGCTATACTTTATTATGAGAAGTGAAGCGCCTAAGCAGATAGATGAGGCAAACTACCGCACCAGAGACATCCAAAGAAACACAAAGCAAACGCAAACTCTGGGACCCTTTCTTCAAAGAGTTCCTCGCGCTGCCCTTCTCTGGGCTGGGTGCCTCTATCCAGACAGAGATAGAAGTGAACCAGTTGCCGCAGCGTATAGATGCACTCGCTCTCCTCGAAAGCGCCGCAGCCCGGGCGAGAGTGCATGCGAATCCGCTGCTCTCTTACTTACGCACGTATAATCTGTTCGAGTTCAAAGGGCAGAACGATCCGTTGAATGAATCGGCGTATCACCGGATTTGTATGCGTGCGCGTGGTTATCTCGCAGATAAGCAGGTGCCTGCAACCGAGTTAACCCTGACGATAGTGTCGTCTCGGACGCCGCGGGTGCTGCTCCCCCGTCCGCCTTTTGGGGAGCCGTGGGAGCCATTGGCGGCGGGGCATTATCGGGTGATGGATGGCGTGCCGGTGCATCTGTTGGTTTGCAATGAAGTGGAGTTGGTTGCACCGAATTATTGGTTGCTGCTGTTTGCGTCGTCGCAGAAACAGTTTCGTGCGTTCCTGCGGCGTGTGATAACAGAAGAGAATAAGTTATATTTTGACTCCGCGTTGTATTTGCAGCCGGAAGTCACGGAGGAGGTTTGTGAAATGGAAGGCCGTCAAGATTTCTTTCAGAGTCGTCTTCGCGAAGTCGCGACGACTTTAGGTCCGAAGCTGCTGTCGGCGCTGAGCTCGTCGGATAGGCTGGCTCTGTTGAATGCGATGCCCGCGGCAGAACGTGCGGATATATTGGCGAGTCTACCCGCGGCAGAACGTGCGGATATGTTGGCGAGTCTACCCGCGGCAGAACGTGCGGATATGTTGGCGAGTCTACCCGCCGCAGAACGTGCGGGTATGTTGGCGAGTTTACCCGCGGCAGAACGTGCGGATATGTTGGCGAGTCTACCCGCCGCAGAACGGGCCGATATGTTAGCACGCCTGAGTCCCGATGAGCGCGTCGAAGGGCTCAGCCCCGATGAGCGGTTAGCCGGACTTCGCCCGGAGGAGATTCGGAATTTATCTCCGGAGGTGCGTGCAGAACTCGTCCGGCAGCTGGTGGCAGCTGACAACCACACTGACACGTAACGGAGAGGCACCGAACCTTGATATTCGCTCGCAGGTCTACCTGCGGACATCAGTGGAGATTTTACAAATGGCAAAGAAACAGAGCTCTGGCCCTAGTGCCTCTACCCAGACAGAGGAAGTGAACCGGTTGCTGGAGACTATAGATGGACTGTTATCCTCGAAAGTGCGGAGGCACGCGCGAGAATGCGTGCCAACCCGCTGCTCTCTTACTTACGGACACGATACGTATCATGCTTCCTATGGTGGTGGAAAGCGCCGGCGGATGTTCACGATGAATTGCACGACAGAACCTGATTTAGAAACATTGCATCAATATGTGAGCATCCACTCGCTTGGTGGGTACCAAATTAAGACGGGCACCGGCATGTATTTCCCAGCTATGGTTGATACGGCTGACGACACTCGCAAGCGGCATCTCCAGCAATGCAGTGAGATTCATGATGCACTGTTTCCTCAGTATGCACGACATTCCTAATTGTTGCCTACAAAAGCGATAAGGCTTATTTGGCAGAAAGGTTCTGGTGTACATCTCGCTAGCGTTGTTCTGTCCGGGGTAAGAGCCTTTCGTGCTTACAGAAGCCTGAAGGCAAAGCTAATAGGACATTTTTGTTGCAATCTCCGATATTTTGTAGTATACTAATAATAGACGTTCTAAATTTAGCGAAGTGTCTAATGTCCTGAGTGTATTTATGGTTTCATCTTTTTTCTGCAAAACAACTTGCCGGCCTGGAAAGCGTTTCTGGTGTATTCACAAGTCCATATTATATAACAAATCTTTTAGGAACAATAAAGCCAATTTGACAAGCAAGTCCCTATGCCTATCTCCCTATCTGCTTGGTATTGGTATAGCATGCCTTTGTTACTTTATGGCATTTAGTGTGCTGCTTGGCAGCACGTATGCCTCAACCCACCCAAAGGTGCGCACGCACTTACCGTCAAGCTCAGTCGCGATGAGCGACGATGCCTTGGCGACCTTTTTTAATCCAGCCGGATTAGGTACAGGCCGTGCGTTGAATTTATACTACCTGCGAACATACGAGAGTGATTGGGGCGGTGGCGATGATGCGTTTTTCATCGCCCTACCGGGCAGTGGTTTCAGCATGGAATTTGCCACAGTAGGGCATGACATTGAATTTACGCGCTATAACCTTTCCACCGGTTGGCATCTAGGGAGCGCCGTCTACTGGGGTACTGCCTATAGTTGGATAAATTCTGATGATAAAACCTACGATAGATTCCGTTCTGTGTCTCTCGGTTTGATGTACCGTCGCCGTTACTTTTCCCTAGGGGCAATCGCTCGAAATCTGAATCGCCCGAAATTGCTGGACGAAAAACTTGGGCGGACATACGAACTCGGCATGGCAATTCGCCCTGGCACATGGCGTACGACTCTTTCTGTTGATATGCACAAGACGCAAGGCTTAAAAGGAGTTGACTTCCAATATGCCCTTGAGTTACGCCCAATTCGCGAATTGATGGTACGCGGTACTTTCAACAGTAACCGGAGTTTTGATGTCCGTTTCGGTGTCAACATAGGAAATTGGGGTGTCGGTACAGATAATCGCTTTGCTGACAACGGGGACACTCAGGCAGGCGTTGGTTATTTTCAGTTTTCGAACGCTCCCAAAACCAGGCGCATTCCGCGGAGACGCATGTTTCTCGATCTGTCTATGGGTTCCCTAGACCAAATATTGCGCATCGCAAAAACGGATGCAGAAGTTAGCGGTGTTCTGATCCGGATTAATGGAAGTGGTTACGGTATGGGGCGGCTCCAAGAAATGCGGGATGCTATCATAGATTTCAAGGAGTCAGGGCGTGTGGTTATCTGCTATTTATCCAACTGTTCCACTGGGGATTACATCGTTGCATCAGCGTGTGATCTGATTCTGATGCATCCTTCAGCAGAGCTGAGGTTCATCGGTTTGCGTGCAGAACGTTCCTTCTACAAAGGTGCCTTGGATATGCTCGGTATCAGAGCTGACCTTGAGCATATCGGGGAATATAAATCGGCTTCAGAAGCATATACACAGCGTGAGATGTCTGAAGTACATCGAGAAATTCAGAACGTTATCCTTGATGATCTTTATGAGCAATTGGTAACGACTATAGCCACAAACCGGGGATTGTCCGTAGAAATCGTCAAAAACCGGGTTGACCGGGGCCCCTACACAGCGAAAGAAGCTTTCGCTGCAAAGCTAGTCGATCGGGTTCTCTATGAAGATGAATTATTGGATATTGTCACACAACTGACAGATGCTTCCACTGATTTGATAACGCGTGGAGAGTACGCCAACAGTGGGTTCTACGTCCAAAATTGGCAGGTCCCACGTCCGAAAGTCGCTATTATTGAGGCTGAAGGCTTAATGGTGACAGGTGATAGTTTTGTAGATCCGCTTATTGGCACTCAGGTCATGGGTTCGGATACAATTGCCCGGGCTATTCGTCAAGTTCGGGATGATGATGGAATCAAAGCGGTTGTGCTACGGATTGACAGTGGGGGCGGTCTTGTCGTTGCAGCAGATATCTTATGGCGTGAACTGGTGCAGCTCGTGCAGGTAAAACCGCTGATAGTTTCAATGGCGGATGTGGCTGCATCAGGTGGATATTACATTGCAGCACCGGCAGATGTAATTGTTGCAGAACCTGGAACGATTACAGGTTCAATTGGCGTTATCGGTGGCAAGTATAGTTTGAAAGGACTTTATGAAAAACTCGGAATCAGAAAAGAGATCCTTAAACGGGGCGCGCATGCAGACTTTTATACTGATTACGGTGATTATCCACCGGCAGAACAAGAAATTGTCCAGAGACAAATCGCAGAAATTTATGACAATTTCATTACAAAAGTGGCGCTCGGAAGAGCAGAATTAACGAAGGATGACGTAGATCGACTTGGACAAGGGCGTATCTGGACCGGCAGACAGGCAAAGGCGAATGGACTTGTTGATGAGCTCGGGGGATTAAGTCATGCGCTCGCTATTGCGCAAGAAAAGGCAGGACTGCAGAAAAAGGTTGTTGAGATTGTACTGCTTCCGAAGCAGACCTGGCTATCCCAATTCCTCAGCAACTATCGGCTCATATTCAATGGAGTAGGAGCGTCGCAAACCGTACGAGCCGGAGGAATTGGTGGAACAAGAATTTTATCACAATTCCTGACAGAAGGCAGCTCGAAATTACTAAACATTATTAGAAAACATAGGCTTTTTCTCCTGGTGCCGTATCATGTGGAGGTAGGCGATTAAAGGATACCGGTTCATCCTATCTCTAAGGGAGCAGAGTTGAGGGTTTCCTCACTCTTTGAAAATATAGCAGAACATCTGCAATGCGTTTAACTAACGACTATTCAAAGCTAAGGCGAAAAATGGTTGAAAACCAGATAGAAAAGCGCGGTGTCCACACTCCGCAGATTCTTGCTGTTATGCGTAAAGTGCGGCGCCATCTTTTCGTCCAACCAGAGTACGTCAATTTTGCCTATACAGATCGTCCGTTACCTATTGCATCAAATCAGACAATTTCGCAGCCGTATATTGTTGCCCTGATGACAGAGTTGCTTGAACTCACGTCCGATTCAAAAGTGCTTGAGATTGGCACAGGCTGTGGGTATCAAACGGCTGTTTTAGCAGAGCTTGCTGCGGAAGTCTATTCGATTGAAATTTTGGCGGAGCTTGCCAAAAGCGCGAAAACGAGATTAGAGACACTAGCTTATCAAAATGTCCATCTGAGAGAGGGTAACGGGTATTATGGCTGGCCAGAAAATGCGCCGTATGACGCTATCCTTGTGACTGCGGCACCAAAGAAGGTGCCGGAACCACTTATCCATCAGTTAGGTAAAGGCGGAAGATTAGTTATTCCGGTCGGTGATGATAACCAAAAACTTGTTTTGATTCAGAAAACGGCACCTCATAGTGTCAGCCTAAAAGAAGGTGATAAACAAACTTCTATATCTGCACTACCCTCTGTAGAAACGACAGAGATTTCTGCGGTTAGTTTCGTACCCATGACAGGTGCCCCCTCAGAAACTATCTTTCAAAGGAAATGATATGACACAACTGAGATACACACTTTATCTATTCCTACTTGTCTGGCTATTTTTTCCAGTTAGCACGTTCGCAGCGTTTAACGCTATCGGTATTGGGGCGAGACCCTTAGGACTTGGGGGTGCATTTGTCGCGCTTGCCGACGATAGCAACGCTGCAAGTTACAACCCTGCTGGGCTGGGTTACATAGATACTATCCACATAGGTGCGACGCACGCACAGCGCTTTAATGGGCTCATTACGTATAACACCGTTGCAGGAATTATGCCGCTCGGCCGTCTGGGTTCCATCGGCGCGAGTCTTGGGAGATTGGGTGAAGATTCCGAAATTTATCAAGAACAAACGCTGCGGTTCTCTTATGGAAAAGCCTTCCTCAAGCAATTTTCGATCGGTGCGAACTTGATACGTCTCGCCACCTCCTTTGATGAGACAAACGAATTCGTTTCCGAAAATCACTATTTCAGTCAAACCGCTACCTCCGCCTTTTCAACAGATGTTGGTATAATTGCCAAACCTTTTACAGGTTTGAGTATTGGAGTCTCAGTGGAGAACCTACTACCTGCGAACCTGAACATCTCTGAGTTAGACACAGATTCGGTGCCGCGAAATATTCGGGCAGGTGTGGCATATCGCTTAGAATCCATCGCTGCAATGAGCACGCAAGGCGAAGCTGTGAGTAATTTGTTGAAATCTAGCTTAGGTATTCTTGAGTTTGGGTTCCGAAATGGCGAAACCCATATCCGGACAGGTGCTGAGGTTTGGGTAAATAAAGCTATCGCGATTCGAGGAGGTTACGTTGTGGCATCTAACAGTGAAGGCAGTATAGAATCTGCCTCGACGCTTGCACTCGGCGGAAGTGCTAAAATCCCGATTGGCGGCAACACACTTCAGATTGACTACGGATTCCAATTGCTTACCGGCACCTTTCAAGACAATACAACACAAAGGTTTTCAATTAATCTGTTATTCTGAAATTTATCAACAATCTGTGACTGCGACAGAAAAAAGTCTATATGTTGTCCCAATCTATCAGGGGCAGCCCTTACTTATAGGGAAACGAAAACGGTATGAAAAAGAAAAATTCCTTGTGTATTTCAGATAAGAAGTGGTTCCGGTTATTTTTTTCTAGAAATCGAACTAGTTCAAGGTTCTCGGTGTTCCTCGGTCAGGACATTTTTGGCTATACCGTTGGAATTCTGGGGAGTTTGTTAATTGCCATGAACAGTTATGGCGCGGTTACGTCTGTGGGCGAGATTAATGTTGATGGAGAGACGCAAGGGGTTGTTCCTGCAAGTTCAACGGCTCCACTCGTTGTTACACTTGTGGTTGACCGGTCGCTGGCGGAGCCTGGTGAAGAAATTAAGACAATTGAAATTGTAATGCCGGTGGGCTTTCTGACACAAGCGTCCTATTTCAAAGGTATCTCGCGAGACCAGAATCGCCTCGTTGCTAAGCCGGAAGTCTCCGGGAATTCACTTCGCGTAGAACTCGCAGATCTCATCGTTGATTTTCAGAATTCGATTTATATAATAACTTTTGACTGCCGGACCCCAAACACACCTATGTTAGAGGCCGCGTTTAGAGTACGCCTGCGAAACTTACAGGACGGTCCGATCGGTGAATTTATTCGTGCTGGACAGGCAGATAGTAAACTCAACAACGATGACTTTACCTTACAAGTGATTCCAAACGTTCCCCCGCCGCCTGTTATCGGTTTTACTGCGGAAGCCGACAAGACCGGGGAAAACGATGTGACGCTGATATGGAAAAAATCAGCGGATCAGGATGTGAATGGGTATCTCATCTATAGAGATAAGGAATCTCCTATCAACGTTGAGAACCGTTCCTCAACGACGTTTCGCGACATCAACGTCCTCCAAGGAAGCCATACCTATCAGATCAGTGCTTACAAGACACTCTTATTGCAATCAGAGCGTTCTCCAATACAAACAGTTGATGTCTCTCCGGATACTGCAGCACCGCAGCCTCCGATGACACTTAGCATTGCCACATCAAACGTAGGGGTTGAACTGACTTGGCCAGCAAGTGTCAGTAGGGACACGCAACGCTACCAAATTTTCTTTGGTTCATCAGACGTGCCCCTAAGTCCACTCCCGAACGGCGAAATCACTGAGTCCAAAACCGAATATAAATTTATACATACGCGCCAGTTGTCCGTGGGGAGTTTCGTCTATGCTGTAGAAGCTATTGACGAAGCAGATAACCGCTCTGCGCCGATAAAAGAAATCCTCCGCATACTTGATGAACCGTATCCAAATCCGTTTACACCCCTCTCTTCAAACGAAGATTTCAACCGTATCGTCTTTCCTGCCCGGGCTCTTGAAGGGATCGAAGGCGAATTCAAGGTCCTTATCTTTAACATTAATGGCATGCTAGTAAAAACCTTGACGGCCCTCCCTGGCGAGACGGAACTCATCTGGGATGGCAGGGACGAAACCGAAAACATTGTGGAAAGCGGCGTGTATGTCTATCAACTCCAAGTCGGTGAGAGTTTCAAAACTGGGACTGTCATTGTTGCAAAATAGCCTGAGACACCTCTGACCTCTTTAGGACATAGTAAAAAAATTGTTGACTTAATTGTGAGTTCAACACTATACTATAAAGTGGCTATAAATATAACATCCCCATGGGATTCAAAAAAGCATTAATGATACCCTAGAAGGGTTGTCACAAAAAGGCGGAGCACCCTCCGCAAAAAAGGAGATTCCATAATAATGAACAGATTCAATGTAAGTCTCACATCAGGTATCACCCTATTTGTATTTCTCGCATGCCTAACAATTGTTTTACCGGCCTCTGCTGAGTGGGTCATCCTTCAAAAACAAGATCCCGAAATCCGCGATTATATGTCCATCGCTTTTACAAGTTCTAACACAGGATGGGCTGTTGGGGTTTCACCTCTTGAGCTCGATAACCCCGGTTTCATTGGCTATACAATGGATGGCGGGAAAACGTGGAATAAAGCGGAAATTGCTATCAACGCACAGTTGGCAGCAGTCTATTTTTTAGATAAAGAGCACGGGTGGGCAATTGGTGAAAAAGGCGCGATTGCTGCAACGACTGACGGCAAAAACTGGGAAGTACAAACTAGTAAGGTTGGAAATGGGCTTAAGGGCATTCATTTCGTCAACAAAGACGTTGGCTATGCTGCAGGCGAAAGCGATACCATCATCGCCACAACAAACGGGGGCCGTTCTTGGAAAGTGCTACAAGGTGGACAGGTTGGGCAGGTTGGAGATGACGACGCAAACATGTACAATGCTATTCAATTTCTAGACGAATCGACTGGGTGGGTCGCTGGGGTCCGTGTTACGCCTAGTACGCAAGGACAAAGTGCCCTTATCCAGAGAACCGAGGATGGTGGCAAAAGCTGGGTTACCCAAGAAACAGGAAAAGAGGACATTCTTGAGGATATCTTCTTTCTCGATGCGTACACTGGATGGGCTGTTGGCGAAAACGGAGTGATTTTACACACAACCAACGGTGGCGAAACGTGGAAAGAGCAGATGAGTGGTACTGAAGAGAAACTTAGGAGTGTCCAGTTTGCGAATGACAAGATGGGCATCGCAGTCGGTGGGGACTTGGGAGTCGGTGTCATTCTCCTTACCAATGATGGTGGAGAAACTTGGGAAGCTCAAGACCCGGGAGATCCGATGGTTCAAGGATTTCAAATGAACAAAGTTTTTATATTTGAAGGCAAAGATGCCTGGGTAACTGGGGGTAACGGCGTTATCTTACAAATGAAATGATGCACTCGTGCGAAACAGCCAAAGGCCGGTTCGTTGGTCGGAGGGACACAAAAAGGTGCACGCGAAACTGGCAGCATCGCTAACACGTACAAAAATCTTTTGATAAGTGGCAAAATGGTTCAAGCGAGAGCAGCGCGGCAATAGAATGGTTGCCCTTAACTCAATGTTCAACTGGCCGCTATCGTTCAAGTGAGAGCATGCCGGCAATAGCGTGTCCCGTCTATGCGGAACCCCCGGTTTCGAATCAGTGATGTAATAGGAGGTAAATTTTGGAAACACCTACAGCTGGATTAGGAAAGGAATCTTCGACAGTTCTGATGCCTCAATTTGCTGCCCGGATGGATCGTTTAGGAACAGAATCAGCATTTGAGGTGCTCGCGAAGGCAAAAGGGTTAGAAGCAGAAGGTAGAGACATCATTCACCTGGAAATTGGACAGCCTGATTTTCCAACTCCGATGAATATCTGTGAAGCGGCATTCAAGGCGATGAAGGATGGGCACACTGGATACGGTCCCTCTGCAGGTTTACCCGAATTTCGCGAAGTGACTGCACATCATATCACAGAAACCCGGGGTGTTTCCATCCATCCGGATGAGGTAACCGTCACGCCCGGTGCGAAACCGATCATTTTTTTCACCATTTTGGCTTTAATTGATGAGGGCGATGAAGTTATCTATCCGGAACCCGGTTTTCCGGTTTATGAATCGGTTATAGATTTCATCGGTGGAAAAGCGGTGCCCCTTCTGCTTCGCGAAGAAGTCGACTTCCGGTTTCGAATTGATGATTTAGAGTCGGCTATATCGCCTCGGACGAAGCTGCTGATTCTCAACTCACCGCAGAATCCTACAGGTGGAACACTGACGGAGGGAGACCTGGATGCAATCGCTGAACTTGCTCAGAAACACAATTTTTATGTCCTGACGGATGAAGTCTATTCACGTATTCTCTATGAAGGCAATCATTTAAGCGTTTTGAGTCTTCCGGGTATGAAAGAACGGACTATCCTGATTGAAGGCCACTCCAAAACCTATGCTATGACAGGATGGCGTTTAGGGTACGGAGTTGCGCCTCGGGATATAGCCGACAAAATCACGCAACTCACGATTAATTCTAATTCTTGCACAGCAACCTTCACACAAATTGCTGGCATAGAAGCACTCACAGGTCCGCAAGACTCGGTGCAGGAGATGGTGACGGAATTTCGGAGAAGGCGCGATGGCATTGTAGATGGATTGAACACGATTGAAGGGATCAGCTGTCTTAAACCGCTCGGTTCATTCTACGTATTCCCGAATGTGCAGCCGTTGCCGGTAGGGTGTGAAACCCTCGCGGATTATCTGTTAGATGAAGCAGGTGTGGCGCTGTTACCGGGTACGTCCTTCGGTAAATATGGCGATGGCTATCTCAGGCTCTCGTATGCGAATTCGTTAGAAAACATCGATGAAGCGCTGCACCGAATGGCAACTGCCATTGCAAAGTTATAAGGTATCTCTGGTTTGATTAGGGCAGAGGGATTTTCTGCATAGCATTGATGAAAAAAGGAATATTTTTATGCATCGCAAAGCGATGGCGCGAATTCCTGCTAGCACAACCAACCTCGGTCCCGGTTTTGATGTGCTTGGAATGGCCCTTCAACTTTATAGCACGGTCAGCTTGGAACTGACAGAGACTGCCGGCACTGAAGTCGTCATTAGCGGTGTAGACGTTGATAAAATTCCGAGCACTCCGGAACACGTTGCAGTTCAGGCGGTTGAGCTCGTTCTCAAGCGTGGGGAGGCGAAAAGTTACTCAGGCTTAAAAGTGTATATAGAAAATGGAATCCCTGCGATTCGGGGGTTGGGCGGCAGTGGTACAGCGATTCTAGGCGGTTTGTTAACAGCAAATGGATTGTGTGAGACAGAATTTACGCGAGCTGAATTACTCAATTTCGCGACAGAATTGGAGGGGCATCCGGATAACGTTGCGGCTTCTTTGTACGGCGGTCTAGTTGTATCCGCCCAAGAAGGTGCGAAAGTCTACACGGTTCAAGTGGAGTGCCCGGCTGAACTGTATGTTGTGCTTGCTATTCCGGACTTCCCGCTTCCAACACAAAAAGCGCGGGGTGTGTTACCAATTTCGGTTGAATTCTCGGATGCTATTTACAATGCCAGCCGTAGTTCATTGTTGGTTGCCTGCCTCGCCTCTGGGAAATTGGATATGCTATCAATAGCCATGAAAGACCGGTTGCACCAGCCCTATCGCGCTGCACTGATTCCAGGATTTGATGCGGTGGCTGAAGCGGCATTGGAGTTCGGGGCGCTCAGCGTTGCGCTGAGCGGTGCAGGACCGACTGTAGCAGCGTATTGTTTCAAGCAGAATTCAGAACAGATAGCAGCACAGATGCAAGCTGCTTTCAGGGACCATCAGATTCAATGCGATACGATGATTTTGCAGCCAGACAGAAACGGAGCAACCGTCTCTTTTGCATGATTCTGAGCCTTGCAACCCTATATCACATATTATGAGTTTGTAGTTCGAATTAACATTGCTACTTATAGACGGGTTGGAAAAACGAGCAGTGTTCCAATAGAATAAGAAAGTAACGGTATAAAGAATCGATGTCAGAATTTTACGCGAGTAGCATTTCATCCATATTGAATCAATTTAACACCGATTTGAATCAAGGTTTGAGTATAGAAGCTTCACATAAAGCGAGAGCGCAGCACGGGAAAAACGAGTTTGATTCCGATGCAAGCACGTTAGAGGTGGGTGAACTTCTAAAGCGGATGTTCAGTTGGCAAGTGATTGTACTCGCGCTTGCAGTTGCTGCGTTAATTGTGCCGTTCAGCGTTCAGAATAACGACGTTCCGGTACAATCGATAGGTGTCATTGGTGCGATTCTCCTTCTGCATATAGTTTGGACGTGCATTACTGAATTCCGAATTCACCGTTGTACAAAGCAGATTCAGGAGCATTTAACCTTCAATATCCAGGTTATTCGGCAAGGTAAACGTGAACAATGCACGCCTCAGGATATCGTCCCAGGCGACTTGATCTCCTTTAGCACTGGTGACTACATCCCTGCTGATGCCAGAATCGTTTCAGCATCAGAACTCATGATTGATGAATCGGCTTTATTCGGTACTGACGGGGTGATGCAAAAAACGTCTGACGATATTGAGTCCAATCCTCGAGTAGATACTGAGAAAGCAAGCAGAGATAAAGAAAAGACTGCGGCGAGACTTCCGCCGGAAAAGCAGACAAACATGGTATTTGGGGGAACGTATGTAGAAGCAGGCAAGGGGGAGGCAATCGTTGTACGGACAGGGAAACGGACGGAATTTTGGAAAAATCGTAGGAACGTTACTACGTTTACAGCAGTAAGAACTTTCGCTGAAAGTGAAATAAATTCTTTACACGATGTTCTGAAAGTAACAGGAATAGTTATGGCAGCATTGGCTGTTGCGATTGCATGGTGGTTTGGGTATCAGAGCTCTACTGGGCAACTTCCATCAACGGACTGGCAAATGCTGCTAAACCTCGGTGTGCTCTTCATTCTTGCCTCAGCACCACAAGATGCAGTAACTCTACTTCGGTTGACGTTCGCCCAACATGCAAAAAAACTCTTGAAAAAAGGAGTTGCGCTTCGGAATCCACGGCATATTGAAAAATTAAGCCGCATTACGACTTTTTGTGCGAATGAGAATGGCCTCTCTACGACAGGTTCTCTCTCACTATCTTCTATGTTCGTGGATGAACAGATTGTTGAAAGCAGCAAGTGGAAGGCATGGTTGCGCTCGCTCCAAAATCTATCTGATGAGCAAAAGAAGAAAGCCGTAAATGAAATGCCCCCCGATTCCGCAATTCCACCAGGTTCAGCAGGATTAGTGTTAGCAGCTGCACTTGCTACATCAGTTCTGCCAGATGAAAACAGCAACGGGGCTGATTCCAGCGTGCAGCAGGCAATTAAAAAAGATATACGTAACCTTGGCTACCGACTTCAGGAATTACAAACTGATTTCCCGCTTATCAATGAATATCCTTGCACACCTAGCTTCGGGTATCAGATGGCGGTTTTTGAAACGGGCACACAGAGTTACCATAATATAATTTTTGGAGACGCGGAGAAGGTTCTTGACACATGTGCCTTTGCACTCATAGAAGGCGAAATAACTGACCTGCAAGAGGATCAGTATTATCAGTACCGTGATGTTATCAAATACCTTCGCAGCACAAAAATCCAGGTTTATGGTGTTGCCTCTCAAATTTCAGAGGTTACGTTGACACCTCCGGAGGTAGATGCTTCAACCTTTTTAGGCTTTATCGCGTTTTCTAGGACCAAGGACGAGGAAACAAAAACTGTTGTGAAGTCAAGTCTCGAAACGGGACTCAAAATTATCCTGATTACAGACAGTAATGAACAACGTACAGTCGATGTTGCCAAAGAACTCGGACTTATTCATACCCGGAAAGCTGTTGCCTCCGGAGAAGCGCTTGAACCGCTAACGCGTGAACAACTTGACGAGAGGACCTCTCAGTGTTTAGCCTATTCAAATCCAAGCCGGGAACAGCGGCGAGATATCGTTGTCAGTTTGAAAAGCCACGGCCATTTTGTCGGTTTTTTAGGGCAGGACGGCACAGATCTGCGCGCAATGTCAGCAGCCGATATTGCTTTTGCGAACGGTAACGACGCATCACACTTGGTGCAAATACATAGCGACGGACTGATATACAAAAGAGGGTTCCGGGCACTCAGAGATAGTCTGCTTCATGCGAGGGAAGCTTATCGGAACCTCGCTAGCTCAGTAAGGTGGGGTGTTTCCTGTACGCTCTCGCTGTTGCTCACTCTGGTTTTTGGTACAATTCTCAGTTATACCTATAAACTGCCTATGCCGTTGACGTTAGTCCAAGTTGCATGGGTACAATTTCTCGTCAGCGTACTTCTAGCATTGGGTGCGGGGTGCGAACACATATTTTTGAATGAAAGACAGCACCGGCCGGTGATGTTTTCGCGATCGAGATTTTTCTCAAAAACAGCGGGGTTAGACATCATTTGCCGGGCTCTGACTATCAGTTTGATAGCACTTATTCCGTTTTTCCTCATGCTATGGCGCTCAGACTTGACGGATTCAGATATTGCTGTTGCCCGGACATCGGTTTGCACGACGCTTATTTTCACGCAATTGGCATCCTGCTGGCAAGCATTGCGGTATCCTTGGGAATCGCTTTTTCAAAGGATCTTTGCCAATACAAGGCTGTTTATTGTCTTCTTTGTTGTTATTGGTCTCCATCTCACAGCACTTTATGTTGAACCGATAACTCAATTTTTGGAGTTGGCACCGCTCGGATGGGAATGGCAATGGACTCTTCTTTTTAGTCTCGGCTTATTCTTGCTGCCTTTAAATTTGGCGATTAATTCGCGGCCTGAATTTGACTAAACCCAAAAACCGTAAGTGGGTATCCCTGCTATTATTCCGATAATTGTCCAAACGCTGCCTACTGTAAATTCACCCAAGATCAGTCCTAAAAAGAATGGTGCTATTTTTCTATGGCGGACGACACCTCCATATTGAAGAATTAGCCATTTGATGAGCCAACTCATGAAAAGGCAGCTCCACGTTACATTCATCCCCCAACTGGTGGAAATTGCAAACCCGGCTGGATGAAATGGCCACCACACAAACCGCATCCGAAAAAACATTAACACGGTCGTCAATAGAAAACCGAGCCCCATAAACCCGCTTTCAGCAATAAGTGTCTCTTCCGGAGCCTGCAGCCATCCCGTAAGTCTGCGATAAGGTTCTATTCCGAAAGCACTGAGAGATGGCCAATAGGCGCGCACCTCCATCCCCAACCGATAACCCCGGTCTATTAATGCCCAAAATCCGGCGAGTGAACCTAAGATTGTGGCAAGCGTCAAGGCGAAAATAATCCGGTGCATGGTCATATTGGTCCGTTCCATTATCTTAAACCCCTCCAACTGATGTGGCATCGGATGACTTCGGTATGCGCGATTGATGAACCAAAACATTGAGAACATGACCAGGTTGCCTCTACCCAAACGCCGGGTGCCAACCGTCCGGGTCAGAATTTCGTCCGGGCCGGAATAGTGCAAATCATGAACCGGGGTGCCTAACTCCGCACGCATTCGCGTCACGGCAATAGAAATCATATAGTAGATAACAAAAAAAACGAACATCACCCACAACTCGGCACCACCATAATAACAGAACAGCACGAGCAGCACCATGACTACGATGAGACTAAGCATCGCAGCGCGATAGGACATCGGTTCTTCTCTTACGGCAGTAGTCCGCGATTCGGTATCCAAACCGAAGACGGTTTTTGCAACGTGCAAAAGATGCCGGCGGCTTGCCCATATTGCCAAGACACACAAAGCGAGATAGCCGCCCGAGGCTTGTTCGTTCATATACGGGAAGCGAGGGAGACTCCGCATCCCAATTGCAGCACCCACAACACGCATCAAACGCCAGTACCAGAAAAAGAACCAACACGAAAAGGATAAGTCTAGTGGAATAAAGAAACCGAGCCCTATTGCAAATGGATAGAGTGAAAATGGAATTCTACCCATCGCATTCCAGGGGGTGTCTGTAAAAATCTGGAAACTTCGGATCCGCGTTCGAAATTCAGGTAAGATCGGATATAGGAAATTCAATCCGTTCCACAAGACGAGCCCGCCGGCGATTCCGAAGCCTATCCACATCAACCGGTTCCGGAAAAAATGATTCTGCTCTGTTTCTGTTAACTGAAGGGGCAGTTGAATGATAGGATAACTCAGTTTTTCATGTTCAATCCACTGCTTCCGGACAATTATATTGATGCAAAGCATACCGAAAATCAACACAGTAATGAAGGCTGTCCACCATAGTACTGCTGGTGCCCATCCTAGCAGAGTCTCTGTCGTATAAAGCGGTAAGTCACCTTCATAATAACCTTGTAACAGGCGGCTATCGCTAACCGTTAGCCACTTAGGGAGAAACGGAACAAACAGTTGTTGCCATTCATTTTCAGGCGTTGCAAACCGGAATGCATGCCCTAACATCGGGACCAAAATTTCAAGCATGTCATGCCCGGTAATCCCGGAGGCAATAGAGAGCATGAGGTAAACGATAACCAATTCGCTTTGTGCCAAAGCCAGCCCTGGCATGAAACGCCGCAGTAATTGATTTGCACCGATAACCAGAAATAAACTAAAAATGACATTGAAAAAGAGGGAAATCGTCACCGGATGCCCTGAGTACCGGATAACCTCCATTTCAATTACCCAATAGCAATTAAGGGGAATCAAGAGAACAGCAATCAGGATGGATTTGAGTGTAACCCCGTGTGTCGGGATTCGCGAAGATGTTAACGATGACGGATTGCGAGACTTCATATTTTTTGTCTGGCTCAGTCTATAAAAGCAGCCTGGTTTTTGTCAGATGTAAGGCTGTGCAAATCTCAATAGTTAGTCAGAACTTCCTTCTCGCTTTATACAGTTAAAGTAGTATTTCAAAAGTTTATCATAATCCTCAAGTTTTGTCAATACCTGAGTCTGTGTTTTTCCTGCCCGGGTTCACCAACTGCATCCAAAATTGTGAAAAAGAAACAACACTTCCACCTCCATATAAAAACAGCAGACATGGAGGGTTAGACATGACGTAGTAAAGTGGCATTCTCCTGCTTGTCGGATATATTGATGCTTTACCGTTTGGCAGGTTTAGTTAAATACTGTCCATCTCCTACAAAAAACATTTGTTTCATGCTATAATAAACGTTAGCAATGTGGAAGTGCGGTTCAATTTTGATTGTGCTGGCTTTATTTGCACACGTTGCTCAGGATATTTTCATGACTCCATTGAAATTTCTTAAGAACCGAATTGAAAGACTCTTTTACAAAGTGTACCAAAAACGCCTTGAGGCAGAGGCGAATACGTGGAACATCCCGCACCATATCGGCGTGATCCTTGATGGGAACCGCCGTTACGCCAAAGCCAGCGGTTTTGATAATGTTGTTAAAGGGCACCACGATGGCGCGGATAAACTGGAAGAAGTGCTTCATTGGTGCGATGAACTTGGGGTTAAAATCTTCTCCATTTGGATTTTCTCCTTGGATAACTTCAAACGTGCTGACGAGGAAGTAGAGAGCATTCTTGGGCTTATTGAGCGAAGAATGCGGGAACTTGTTAACATTGAAGGACTCCATACAAACCAAATTAAAGTGAGAGCCATGGGGCAAATAGAGCTCCTACCGCCGAGTCTACAAGAAGCAATCAGGGATGCTGAGATAGCCACCCAACATTATGATAGGTTCATCCTAAATGTCGCAGTCGCTTATGGCGGACGTGAGGAAATTATTGAAGCGTTCCGGGGGCACCTCAAGGTGGAAACAGGAAAGGGGAAAGATATTAGCCAGATTGCAGAAGAACTGAGTGTTGATAAAATCGCGCCCTACCTTTACACCTCTAATCTCCCGGATCCTGAGTTAATCATCCGGACCAGTGGGGAGATAAGATTATCAGGCTTCCTTTTGTGGCAGAGTGTCTATTCAGAATTCTATTTTTGTGAGACGTATTGGCCCTCATTCCGGAAGATAGATTTCCTCAGAGCCCTGCGCGCCTACAGTCAACGCAAACGCCGGTTCGGAAAATAATTGGTTTTTGCAAAGAGGCTTCTGCAATTCATGCAAAAACCAGGGTACTCCATATCTGTGTTAAATTCTCAGCAAGACTTATGGAAAGACACTCATTGAATTGAGATTAACGGTTTTTTCACATGCTTTTTGTAGTAGTGCTGATAGTTAGCATTGAAAAGTTCTTACATTCGTTCATCCGCGTCGCTGGGCAGGTAGGTTCTGTCTTATGGGTGGAACGGGTGTGTACCTTGATACTGTCCTTATAAAAGGAGCAAAGATAATGCGATTTGGGATTTGTACCGGTTTAGAAAATGCGAATCGGCTTGCAGAAGTCGGTTATGACTACATTGAATTAGGTGTGCAGTCTGCACTCATACCCGAGGCAGACGAGGCAGAATTTCAGAAGATTCGGCAGCAAGTCGCCGAGGCCCCCTTAAAACCTGAAGCGTACGCTGGGTTTATTCCGGCTACACTGCGCGTGGTCGGAGATACGGTCAATTTTGCACGCCTGTCTCGGTTTGTTGAAGTGGCGTGTTTCCGAGCCAAGGAACTTGGTGGTGAGGTGATTGTTTACGGAAGTGCAGGTTCACGAAACGTTGAAGCCGGTTATTCACACAAACGCGCATTAGCACAGATTGCCGATTTTCTGGATATGGCTGCCGATCACGCTGAGGCGAACGATATTACTATTGTCATTGAACCAATTTGCCACAAAGAGGGCAACATAATTCGCACCGTCGCAGATGGGCTGGCGATGGCGAAACGCGTCAACCGCAAGGGGATTAAGGCACTTGCCGACCTTTACCATGTTTGGCAAGAAAATGAGCCGGTGCAAAACATTGTTGATGCCGCTGAGTGGTTAGCTCATGTGCATATCGCGGAGCCGGTTAAACGTTCCTACCCTGGCAATGATGCCTTTGATTTTACCGATTTCTTTAGAGCACTCCAAAAAGCTGGCTATGATGGCCGTGTTTCTTGTGAATGCAAGTTTAACAATTTCGACACCGATATAGAGAGTGCGTTGCAAACAATGAAAAAGTACGTCTGATACCCCATTTTTGTATGGTACGCCTATCTTTAAGAACGAACGATTAGGCAATTCAGGAGGTGGGATTTATCGTTAAGCGTGAACAAGGTAGAGTTATCCGAGCGCGAACCGGATTTTACGACGTTTTGCGGAGAGGCGTTGTCCTGCGATGTACACTTCGCGGTACTCTTAAGCGGGAGCGCCGGACGGAAAGAGGGCGGAGGCTGTACGCCGACCCGGTTGCAGTAGGGGATGAGGTTATCTTCACGCAGCTTGATGCAGAGGAAGGTGTGGTCGAAGATATCCTGCCGCGTAGGACGAAATTCTCCCGGCGCTACGCTGGGAAACAGGGCGACATTGAACAAGTTATCGTGGCAAACGCGCATCAAATCGTTGCTGTAGTTTCAACGCTGATGCCGCCGCTTAATTTCCGAACACTGGACCGGTTCCTTATATTAAGCGAAGCCGGTGGCATGGATGCCACAATATGTCTGAATAAAACGGATTTAGTGGATGCAGATCAGCGTCAAAAACTCGTGGCAACCTTTACGTATTATGAAAAACTCCAGTATAGCGTCATCTGGACAAGTGTGACCACGCCTGAGGGGCTAGAGACGTTTCAGCAGGCCCTGAGAGATAAATTCAGTGTGATTGTTGGCGCGTCTGGTGTCGGGAAATCTAGTCTACTAAATGCGATTCAACCAAGTTTAGAGCTTCGAACCGGTGAAGTCGGCATTAAAACCCAGAAGGGCCGGCACACGACGACACTCGTTGAGTTATTCTCGTTAGACATCGGCGGTGAGGTTGCGGATACGCCCGGCATCCGAGAAGTTGGCTTGTGGGGCATTGACACAGAGAATCTCGAACACTATTTTCCGGAGATGGTGCCCTACCTCGGTACCTGTAAATATAGCGATTGCGCCCATGTCGCTGAGCCCGATTGTGCTATTCAGGGGGCGGTGGAAGCAGGGGAAATCCATCCGGAACGCTATCGGAGCTACGTTGTCCTCCGCACGGAGGAGAGTGTTGTCTGAATTGCGGTCCGGCTCTTATTCTGAACGATGTCCTGCATAACCACGTGGGTTTTCAAACGCGTCTACCCAGAGATGACACCATTTTGCATGTGTGCTTAGCACAGTCTCCGGGTATTTTCTACTTCGGACAATGAAGTCTGGATGTGCGGTTCTTCCAGTGTGCTGACCGGTCGTCTGGTACCGTAGATCCAACGACCAGCGGCACCGGTCAGAACGATTGGGCATTGAACGATGTGGCGTAAAGCGACTCAAGAGGATGACATCACCTAGAGAACATTCTAACATGAGCGGTTCAACATCGGGCATTAGTTCGGGGATAATCATCGTGCCTCCCTCTTTCTGGTGGCGGAGATATCCTATCTCCTCTGTAATGCCGGGCAACGCCTCAAGACAGCCCATCTCCACTGTGCTGTCACCCAAGGGTAGCCAACAAGTTACAATATTTGAACCTTCAGCCTCTGGCATCATGACACCGGCATCTTGGTGCCAAGGCACGCCTCCTGCCCAGCTTGCGTTCCCATCTACAACAGGCGGTTTCGCCCGCAAATGCTGAATTGGATTGCAGGTAATTTCTGCACCAACGATACCTTCAACAACGTCTAAAAGATTGTCGTTTTTGAGGAATTCAAAGATTGCTTTGCCGCGGTAGTGCATAATATCTAATCCACTCCCTATCTCGGGACACTGTGCGAGCAGCTTCCCAAACCGCCGGTCAAACGGTTCATCCTCATAAAGGTTGCTGAGCTTCCCTTCTTCCTGCAACGCTATTGCCTGCGCGGATATCCAGTCTGAAATTTCATCAATTACAGGCTCCAAGTCAGCATCAGTTAATGCATTTTTGACTAACAGCACCCCTTTCGTCCGAAAAATGTCACACTGTTGTTGTGTAAGTTTCATAAAGCGTCTATTCCTTTAAATAGTAAAAAAAACGTCAGTTTGCACTAACATAAATGATAGAAATCCTCAGTTTCATAATAGGTTTGATTTATCACATTCCATCTGTCTGCAGAATGCGTGCGTAAAATAAGTTCGTTACCGCAGCTGAACTAAGGCAGCTGCACAATAGCTATTCCTTGTTCCCCTGCGACGGAATAAAGCAGCCATTTCTGTCCGTTCTCACAATAGATTGCTGGATCCCGGAGTTCGTGAACCCGTTCTTTGTCAAGTCCGCCCGTTGATGGCAGAATTGGCAGATTGACACCTTCAAAATCGTATTTCGGCGCAAGTACCTCCATCGGTGGAGATGGCTGCCATTGATTCCAATCTTCTGTCAATTGTACAGTGCTTTTTCGGATACGTTCCGGGCTATCTCCATAAAGGGAGTAATAGACAGTAAGCGTGTCGTCCTCAAGATGATTCGCTGTATGCCGCGGGAAACCGGTGTTGTCCTTATCCGATAGGCGCGGAAAGAGCGGTGTGTCACGTTGAACGAATGATGTTGTCCATTCCGGTGTTTTTCCGCGGCTCAGCCAACCATGATGTGTTGCATAAGGGTACCCACGCCACCAAAAAACACGAAAATAGGCCCCGTGTTCCTTCTCTAAAGTCTTTGAAGCTGTATAATGCACACCATCAGTCGAGGTTGCCCAACTGCTCGCCTGTCCGCCGCCATACGTTCCATGGAAATACATGAAGAAGCGTCTATTTTCCTCGTCTATGTGGACATCTGGCGAAGCGATGTGGTCCCGCCCGCTGAAGACAGTATTATCACGATGCAATGCACCGGCGCGATATACAGTATAGGGACCCTCAATCGTATCGGCGTAAGCCAACCGGATGTAAGCGCCACGGTGGTGGGCAAAATAGAGATAATAGGTACCCAAAGGTTTTTTTACCCACTCCGGGACACGGATGAGCGAGGGGCCGTTGATATTGGAGAACCCATGTTCCTGCTCCAGTTCAGGCATGTCTGAATGAATAAGCAGTGTCCGTTTCATCTTTTACCTCTGTCAACTCAAAAAGGTTTGCTCTCAATTTCTTCTAAGGGAATAAGAATTTCTGCCTTTTTTCTAAAAATTATGATACCATAATAGATAAAATTTGACAAGGAGCCCGTGATGAAAGGCAAACGGATTATCATGCCAGCGAAACGTTCCGTAACGCTGGAAGATTTTGAATTGGATGAAAAGCTCAATGCTAACGAAATCTTGCTAGAGACGGATTATAGCTTGATTAGTCCTGGCACCGAAGGTGCCGGATATACCGGGCTTGAAAGCGGGACACGGTTCCCACACGGCTCAGGTTACACTGCTATTGGTGAAGTTCTCAAAGTTGGTGAAAAAGTAAAGAAATGTGCAGTCGGTGACCTCGTCTTCTGTTATACTCCGCATGCTTCTATTGCAAAAACCAACCGGGTCTTTCTGGCGTTCAAACCGCCGTTAGCGTGTGATGCAAAATTGGTGCCGTTCGTGCGGATGGCAACAGTTGCGATGACAGCGCTACGCGTCTCGGCTGCGGAGTTTGGTGATACTGTAGTCATCATCGGCTTAGGATTGGTGGGCAATTCTGCTGCCCAGCTTTTTAGCTTAGCCGGCATGAAAGTGATCGGCGTTGAGCGCGTGGAAGCTCGCCTAGAAATCGCGCGGAAGTGCGGCATCCAACATCTGATTAATCCTGATGCCGCAGATGTATTGGAACGTGTCATCGCGTTGACAGACGGTGAAAAAGCAGAAGTGACCGTTGAGGCAATTGGAAACCCCCGGCTCGTTGAAATGGCATATCAATTGACACGTGCCAAGGGTGAAGTTATTCTGCTTGGTTCACCACGTGGAGAATTTATCACAAATGCGACGGCACTTCTAAACTATAGCCATAGTATCGGCTTAGGCGCGATAACACTTCGGAGCGCGCACGAATGGGTGTATCCGGTCGTGCATACGGCGGAGGCAAAGCATTCACTTGAACGGAATTCGCGCATCGTACATTCCCTGATGATAGATGGAAAGTTCAACGTAGCGGAATTGCTAACGCACGTTATTAATCCTGAAGATGCACAAGCCGCCTATGACGGATTAACCGATCGGAAAGATGAATACTTAGGCGTAGTGATGGATTGGAAAAATTACACTGCCCAACGATTCTGAAATTCCAACACCATTGCCTCCGGTGCGCCATGTTGTGCCAAGAACTCCAAGAACGCCTGGTAGAGCCGGCGGGCTTCGGCTGTATCCGACTCAAATCGATTTTTCATTTGCGTCGGATCGGTGGGCAAGTGGAATAACTGTTTTGGGGCACCCTGATTCTCAAGTAGGAGTGACCACGTTCCATCTGTGATGCTTCCGTGCGGGCTGCCCCCATCGGGGCTCCATCCGCCAACCCACGCCCCATGTGTAATCGCGTACTCGCGCCCCGTATCGGTATCGCCCATGATTGCCGGGAATAGACTGTTGCCTTCAACCTGTGCGCCGCGTTCCGCGCCAAAAACGTCAATTACGGTAGCCGGGATGTCAATGATACTCGCGAGTGCATCCGTGTGCCGGGGCGTTGCCTCCGGATGATAAATGAACAAGGGAATGTGAACAATCTCTTCATACATACTCAAATTCTTCGCGAGAAGTCCATGTTCCCCCAAAAGAAAACCGTGGTCAGCCATGAAAATTATCATGGTGTTTGCCATCAATCCCATATAGTCAATTTTACGAAGGAGCTGCCCGAGCCAATTATCAACAAGTGATGCTTCGGCCCGGTAAAGCGCGTTAAGACGTTGCGTCGTGCGCTCGTCCATTGTATTGTGCCCGTAGGGCGGATAAATCGGCTCGGGCCCGTCGTAATCGCTTGAATCGAAACGATGTAGGTACCATTCAGGTGCGTCCCACGGCTCATGCGGGTCGAAGGTGTCTACCATGAGATAGAAGTTTTCGTGTTGGTAATTCCGCTCCAGCCAGTCGCATGCTGTTTGCACGGTTTGCGCCACGAAGGTATCTCCTTCGTTTTGCCTGAACGCGGTATTTTTTAGGTGATTACCCAGGCCAAGGGGGAGTCTGTTGGGATGCGTTCGAGTGTATTCGCGATACTGCAGTGCTTGATGTGATTCATAATCGTATGGTTGTGTCTCCAAACAATCGCCTTCCTGTCCGCGAATCCATTTCCAGCCGGTGAACCCGCGATTGTAAAAGAAACCGTTATTGATGTGATGCGGTGTATCGGCAATCATCATGCTGACAACGTCAGTCTTTGTCAAAGCATCTGCAATCACCGGTACATTGCGCTTGAGAGGTTCCCACCCCCGGCGACAGATTCCAACTTGTCCGGTCACCAAATCCCCGCGAATTGGCACAGTTGGGTAACTACAGACGTATGCTTTGTCGAAAACTACGCATTTTTCTGCGAAGGCATTCAGTGAGGGGCAGTATCCCTTCTCGCCATAAATTGCGAGATTATCCCGCCGAAATGTATCTGAAATAATATGTATAACATTCATGATAACTGTTCTCCTACTGTCTGGGCGTGAATGTTAGCCCTTGGGTCTCTTTCTATCCGATACGGTTTAGTGGGTATTATACCTCACTTCCACTATTTCTGCTACTGTCTATAGACATTTGTTCTCCAATAGCGATAGTTTATACAATTAATTAACGCGAATATAAATGCTGATTATGTCTCTGGTGTAAAATTGTCAACAACCGGATGAACTCAATCTCCTTTGCTGTGCATGCATTTGCACGACAGCGGGCAATAATCCGTAAATGCCCCAAAACGGAACCCCAATAGCATCGCCGTTCAAGAGATTGTTGACGGTGAAATGCCCCATTAACGAAAATTCGGCGGCTATGAGCCCAATGACGATGGCCCGATAAAAGCCGGATGCGCCTCCTGAACTACCTTCAATTGCTTTCAGTGCGCGGAAACCATATCGCAGGAAGGCAAGATTAAGCCATACCCACGTGATAAAACCGACTATCCCTAATTCGGCCAGTACCTGAAGATATTCGCTGTGCGCGCCAAGCTGGAACTGTGCGGTATACGTACCGACAAGTCCTATATCCTCTTCATAAAGCATAGCGAAAGCCCCGTACCCTTTGCCAAGTATCGGACTTTCAAGGAACATTGTGACTGCTTGCCCCCACCGGAGGAGCCGTGCCCGGTTTGAGGCATAATTCATATCTACTGTAGACGAAATGCGTTCCACCATAACACTATAGACACCCGGTAGATTCAGACACACCAACAAAATAAGAGAGGCGGCTCCAATAAACAGAACCTTTTTATGCGTAACGCCTCTACCGAGTTGTAGTAGCATCAAACCAACTGCGACAACTACAGATAGCCAGACACCTCGTGAAAAACACATAATGAGCCCGAATCCAAAGCAGAGAAAACAGCCCACCCACATAACCTTGTCATAAGATGTATTATCAAATAACAATCGACTGAGACAGATGAGGAAAAAGATTGCGGTGAAAGAACCGTAAACGGAGTAATTGGTAAACGGGGCGTGCTGATATGCACTAGTCCACTGCCACTCATCAATGTGATAGATGAGTACAACAACCGTCCATATCACAGCGATAGCTGCAGTGGGAAAGGTAGCGATAGAGAGCCGCTTCAATGTACGTTGATGCTGGAGCCGATCGTACACCACCAGGCTGAACATCATGTAGGCAGTCGCGCGCGTTGCCCCCTTGAGCGTGCCAAACAAGTCAGGTGTATTAACTGCAGATAGAAATGTAACGAGGATATGACAACAGAGGGGGGCGAAGAGAGGAAAGGTATTATTCCGCTGCTGCCGGTTTGCGAAATCTATAATCTTTTTTACGCAATAAACGGCAGCTAGCATTCCCAAAAGCGGTTCCGTCGGAGTCTGAATCTCGAACCCTCCAGAGAAAATGTAACGGAAGGAAAAGGGCAAGGCAATTAATAGGACATAAATCGCGAGTTCCATGCCCATAAAGACAAAGGCTCCCGTAGCAACTAACAGGCTTAGGAGCAGCAGGGGGGTGCCGGAATAACGGCCGATGATACCACCGAATACTAGACAAACGAGAATGAGAAGAATTTGCTTGCCATATTCCAATTTTTGTATCGTATTCAAATTTGTTTATCTTTTTTTCAAGGATGCAGGTTTACAGAAGATAGATTTGCTTGGGGTTGTAGTATTCCTCTACCTTCGGGCGTGCGTTAAACTGCCACGGTTTGAGGTTATCACCAAAATAGCGTGTACTTACTGAAGTCTCTACCGAAATCCATGGTCCAGGTTGTCTGCCAAGACCCCCGGTGCACACCATACCGTGAACTAAAACCGCATTCTGACTCCGAACCCGATAGCTGTTCCATCTAAAACGACAGAAAGAGGCACAGAGCCACTCGTTTCCACAGTTTTGAGGAGGCGTTTTAGTTCGAAATTAAGGGAGATGGTGTCTGCCCATCTAAATACTTCGGCACCTACAACGACATATCCTGTTGTCCCTGAAGAACTATCATCAAATGAGATACCTTGTTGTTCAATTAAATCGGTTGCACTCCCGCTGAAACTTGCCCCTAAAAAACCGAGCCCCCCTCCCAAATAAAGAGGGAGAAATTCTGACAGAAGCACCGGACGGTAGATAAGTTGATACGAGATAGGTATAAGCGTCGTTGTAAGGTTTGCTGAGATTGGTGGTGGAATATCGAGCTGCATCTGCCCATAGCCGAATTCTAACCGCGAATCTAATTCAGACGAGTGTTCAATGACAATAGAGAACATGGGCATAAGTACCGCAGGAATTTCCGAGACCCCAACACTCTGGAGAATATCAGTTAAGTCACCTAATTCAGGTCTGTATGAAAAGATAGAGGCTTGGACTGAGTAAGATTGGATGTGCTCATCAAGAAAATCTAATAAGATGGGTTCCGGCCGGCCTGATTCAGTGGGAACCGCGGCTTCCGCTGCTTCAGTGGAACTGCCGAATAATGAACTAGGAATCAGCAGGAGTAAGAAAAAAAACAGGAATATAATTCTTATGAGAGGGTATTGAACTGTGCGCCGTGGTTGCATACTGGTTTGTCATTGCGTTAAAGATTGGATGTGGAGCGCGAATGTGGGAGTACTTTTCTGATTGCGACTCCCACCGCTGCGCTCACAGCTCATACTGCGTTAGATAGAGCTTCCAATCTGTTTGTTTGGACATCCAATTTCTTGTATCGTCCTCAAACACGTTTGTCTTGGCATGAATATTTAACTGTTGTCTGGTCAGAGCGATCTTAGCAAGGATTCCAACTCAAGTAACAGTTACATGATAGCGCCTTCCGGAAGCAAAATGACTTCAACACGGCGATTCATGGCTCTGCCGGTGGAAGTATTCTGTGGTGCGACCGGGTCGGTGTGCGCTTTGCCAATTGCCTCAATTCTGTCAGCATCAATGCCTTTATCTTTGAGATATTTAGCGGCTGAGTTGGCGCGTGCCTGAGAGAGATCCCAATTGCTTCGATACGTCCCGCGTAGTACAGGTGAGCCGTCTGCGTGTCCGACAACGATGATTTTTGCATCCGCGTTTGCCGTCAACTCTTCAATAATGCCATCAAGCATCTCTTTCGCCTCGCTGGAGAGTCTTGTGTGTCCACTGGCAAAATTGACGGTAACCAGCATCCTAGGTTTTGCGGCAACTTGCATTTGGACTTCGGAAATTGCCTCTTCAGCTGCCATGAGTTGGGAACGGATCATCTTTATCTCATCTTGCAGTGCTTTATCTGCTTTTTCCAATTCCATGTGCTGCTTTTGCAGTTTAGCATCTTCCGCTTTGGTAAACGCCATCGCCTTTTCGCCCTGCATATCAATGGCCTTGGTCAAGTCTACCCGAAGTTGCGCATCCTGTTCTTTGGCATTTTGCATCGCAGCGGCAATCGAGTCAGCATCTCCTTGCTGTGAAGCGGCAATCGCCTCATCTTTTGCTTTGGAGATTGACTCCGTCAGGTCGGCTTTCTGCTGGTCTACTTTGCCATCTAACATCGTAATCTTATTCGACATATCAGAGTTGGCTTGCTCCACTGCCGAAACATGCTCATTCTTCCACATTTCAAATTCTTCTTGGTTTAACTTGCCACAGCCACTGACAACAAGCACTATGCTAAAAAGAACTATCATTGTGAAAACTGTCGTATTTTTCATGGATTTCTCCTATTTAATTCCCCCAATCTAGCGGGGATGAAAACAATTTCTATAAATGTGACCAATCGTTGATCTCTGCCGAGCCAAGCGCGGCTCACAAACATATCTTGTAAAGACACCCCCATTATAAACATATCATGCAACTCCCAAAGTTGAACCAGATGAAAATACGAGGTGCTGATTAGAATGTTTATCGAACCGGTCTTGAGAATTCCGTATGCAAATAGGGCACCTGTGTCACAAAGATTAAGTGTACTTTTTATAAACGATTTCGTTATATATTATACTATCGTTTGTGCAAAAAAGTCAAACGTTTTTTTTGTTTTGTGCTTGCAATATAAAGGGACTTGATTTTTCAACACGGATCAGGTAAAATATGTCTTATTCACGTTATACGTTATTGGGCAGCGCACAACCATCATAAACAGTCACTCTACTGCACTGAACTCTGTTGCTCAATATAGGTTTTTATTATGGGACAGATAAGTATCATTTTAATTGGGGGGCTGCTCTTTCTGCTTTCCTATGAGCCTTTGGAGAAGAGTCTGGAACTGAGCAGCACAGAGGTGATTCTCTGGACACTTCTACTCACTGCTGCTCCGGGGATGTTAGCGTATATCATAACGGTATATGCAAGCCGGGAGTTGTCGCCATCCGGAACAGAGAATCTCAACAAACTTTACCGCCTCAGGCGTTTCATGATTGTTTTTGAATGCCTTAGCTTAGCGGCCTACGTGTGTAATTTATATGTGTTAAATTTACCATGGTTCATTGATAAACACCTTGCCTTTCTTCCTATGAAAACGCTGCAGCAGGCTGTGGCAATCCTCCCCCTGCTTACCGGACTTGTGTTCATACGCCTTGTCTTCTATCAAATGAGTCGGAATCCGCAGGTTCGCTATCGGGAGATTCTTAGTCTCCAGATCAAATTTTTGCTTTTACCCTTGATTCCGATGTTTGTTTATTTCATCACACGCGATCTCATCTACCTCCTTCCTGATCGGGCAAAGTTGTTTCTGATGGAGTATCCGTACATTTTGATTGGGATACTGCTTTTTCCGGGAATCGCGTTTGCATACCTATTTACGCCTTTACTGATGCAATTTCTCTGGAAAACTATACCGCTCACGGATGATGTGGTGAAACAAAAACTCGCGCGGTTAGTAAAGCGGAGTGGGGTCAAGTTTCGAGATATTGTTGTCTGGCAAACCGGAGCGCTCTCTATAGCGAACGCCGCCGTTGCAGGAACCGTGCCCTGGAACCGCCGAATTTTTTTGACAGACGCACTCTTACGCTATTTCACGGATGAACAGATCGAGACAATTGTCGCACATGAACTCGGGCATATCCGCTATAGACATATTCCAACGTACATGCTATTTTCACTTATCTATCTGCTAAGCTACTTACCGTTTTATAGGTTTGTTGAAGCACCCCTCGCTGCTTTTCTCGGAGACACACCAATCCTCTCAACCTTATCCGCCTTGGCGTTTTTCTCAGTCTATTTTGTGCTACTATTCCGGTATCTCTCAAGACGTTGTGAACATCAGGCAGATCTGTATGCAGTGACGTTAACAGAGAACCCGGAGGCATTTAAAACCGCATTGATGAATCTCTCTATGCTAAATTCTCTGCCAAAATCAATTAAGCGGTTCTTTGAATTATTTAATACGCATCCCTCCGTTGCTCGACGGATTGATTTCGTGAACCAGTTCGAAGAAAAAAGTGAATCGGTGCAACGTTATAAAACCTATCTGCTTGAAGTTAAAATCTTAATTGTGCTTCTACCTGTCTTCAGTCTCCTCGCGTTTATGCTGATCTAAGGATCCTGCAAATAGTATTAGAATTCCTAGTGATTGCATAGGTGTTGTCCATCTCAATCTCATCTATCACTAAAGGTGCGAACATTTTCTCTTGACCCGTGTCTAAGAGATAAGGTATACTTTATTAAAGCTATATTGGACCTGTGAGGTTCTCTTATAGTATAGATAGTATAGAATTGAAACGAAAAGATTACTTCTAAAATAAAAAGGAGAATTACGATGAAAACGAAATTTCTCAGCTTATTCGTGCTCATTAGCATTGCTGCTATTTCACAATTGGCGGGTGCGGCGGATACATATAATTTAGATACGGCGCATTCAATGATTATTTTCCGTGCGAAACACATGGGTGTCAGTTACAACTACGGTAGATTTAATGAATTTTCAGGCAAAATCACCGTCTATGAAAACGATGCGTCCAAAAATACCGTGGAATTCGAAGTGAAAGCGGCGAGTGTTGATACGGGCAACGAAAAACGCGATCAGCACCTCAGAAGTCCTGATTTCCTCAATGCTAAACAATTTCCTGTTCTTACCTTCAAAAGCACCGATGTGAAAAAAGTAGACGAGGAGACACTGGAAATTATAGGCGACCTTGAACTCCATGGTGTAAAGAAATCGGTGACGATTACTGTGGAAATTACTGGAAAAGCTGAAGGAAGACAAGGCGAATCTCTAATCGGTTTTGAAAGCACGTTTACTATCAAGCGCAGTGAATTTGGGATGAATTATGGAATGGGTGCTGTGAGTGATGAAATCCGCGTTATCGTGAGTGTTGAAGCAGTCAGAAAATAGGGTCCGTTGAGAGTTGCGAGGAGCCTTATTGAGAGTGGATGTCCGATTCCTGTCCTTATTGAGGAACTGCAAAAATGCTGAATTTTAACACTATTTTTTTTAGCTTGATTTTACCTGCCCTAGTGTGTGGTGGAATTTTTGCTAGTGCCTCGTTGTCAAGGCAACACAATAGTCGTGGATGGATACCAGCATTGGCAGTGGCAAGTGGATATATCATAGGTTACCTTGGTTTAGAAGGCAGGGTCCCTTTACCCCCTAAAGAAGGTATCCATTGGCTTTTTTATTTGGCGTTAATCAGTTTCATTGCAGCAGCAGTTCGACTTCTGCCCAATTGGTGCCGCTGGAGTATTCGTGCAATTATATCTTTTGCTATTCCGCGGCTCCTGTTGGACTCAATATTCAAATATACTTGGGGAATGGCTGAAGAGACAATCTGGTGGTTTTGTCTCGCGGCGGCGATTTTCGGGTTCTGGACGATAGTTGAACGGAGTGCTGCCGTTTTACCAGCCGGAGCATCTATGCCGTTTGTGTTTTTGGGTATAGCGGGCAGCAGTGCGTTAATTTTGGCCCTCTCGGGTAGTCTACGGCAGGCACAACATAACGGGATTGTAGTGGCTATGTTCGCTGCAATTTGGATTGTTGCACTCATCCTACCCCGGCTGGTAAACTCAGAAAATGCACACCATGTCCTTCTACCGGATGCATCGGCAGGTATAGCCCTCCTACTGAGCGGACTCTGGTTAAACGGTTATTTTTTTTCAGAGGTGCCTGGGATAAGCGTTGTCTTATTAGCGGTTTCGCCAATACTTGCATGGGTAAGCGCTGCGCGTAAATCTACACCTCTCCAAATTGTATTAATCGCATTACCTGTTCTCATTGCGATAGGCATTGCTGTTGCACGTTCAGGTTTCTTCGGTGACAGTGGTGATTTTGTCTGAGTTATGTCTGTTACCGTGAGATTGTTGGTCCCATCCATTTTTTTTACGGATTACCTGAACGTGTGTCTTTTGAATATAGTGAAGACAGTCAGTATCCCGGGCGTACTTGTCCCAAAACGAAGTTACTGAAAAGATTGCTGCGCTGCACCTATATGAAACAGTTTTAAATTTTAAATTCAATTCATCACCCATCAAAATCCGGAGGTAAAATTAGATGAAATCAGGAGACCATGTTATATTTTGTGCGTTCGCACTTCTTCTCGGGGCAATCACCTTTGTAAACGGGTGTGTGAGGACAGAAACGACGCGAAAAGCCGACTGGGAGACCCACTTTACCGATTTGCAATTTGTAAATTCGAAACAGGGTTGGATTGTCGGACTTGAGGGACTGATCGTCCATACGGAAGACGGCGGAAAAACGTGGAAAAAACAAGAAGTTGACACAACCGGGGATTTTAAGGCGCTCTATTTTGTTAATACGCGTTATGGATGGGCAGTTGGAGACGAAGGGCTCGTCGCCACAACAGACGATGGGGGTAGACACTGGACGTTGCAAAAAAGTGGCACGCATGCGATGCTCCGCGATGTCTTTTTTGCAAATTCAAAAGAAGGGTGGATTGTCGGGGAAGATGCCGATGTCATTTACACTAAAAACGGTGGCAAAGAATGGAAACGCTATGAGTACGTCAGCGAATTCCCACTCAACGGCGTTTGGTTCGTTGATGATTCCAAAGGTTGGGTTGTCGGCACCTATGATAGGATTTTCCATACCAAAAACGGGGGCGAATCGTGGAACGAACAGAGCAACCGGTTTGAAGGTGAACGCGACCGCATGATTAACGATAATAAAAAAGTCTTCTTCATCAGTGACAATGAAGGCTGGCTTGTTGGAAGCGACGGATCGATTTTCCATACCACGACAAGCGGTGTCAACTGGGAACGACAAGACAGCCGGATTCCACTCATTAATGGGCATGTGCGGGATACTATTAACAGCATCCATTTTACAGATGAGAATTACGGTATCGCCGTCGCGGATGTCGGATTTATTACGCGAACCCACGACGGGGGTGAGAATTGGCAATTAATGGAAAGCGGTACTGAAAATAATTTAACTGCAATCCAATGGACATCCGCCAAAGAGGCATGGGCGGTCGGATGGTATGGAACGATTCTCCACACCGCGGATGCGGGTGCCACGTGGCAGATGAAGAGCGGGACCACGGCGAACGATCTTCAGAACGTCCAATTTACGGACGCGAACCGTGCTATTGCTGTCGGCAGAAGAGGGACTATGGCGATGAGCAACGATGGTGGCCAAACATGGAACGAAGTTGACACAGACATCTGGGACGGAATCTGGAACATCTATTTTGCCTCTGACAAGCATGGATGGGCAGTCGGTGAACGTGGCCTCATTGTTCATACCAACGACGGTGGACAAAATTGGGAACCTCAACGGGGACCTTCAGCTTTTACGCTTCGGGCTGTTCACTTTATTAATCCTAAGACAGGCTGGATTGTTGGAGACCTCGGAACCATTCTACATACAATGGATGGTGGCATAACTTGGCTCCCGCAAATTCCAATTGGGGATTTTCATTCTCTTATGCTGAAAGGTGTCTTTTTCCTTGATGAAAAGAGAGGCTGGGCAATCGGTTGGCCAGGAATTTGCCTCTCAACACATGATGGTGGTTTGACCTGGAACCAACAGGAGACACCAACCTTCAACGAACTTTACGGCATTTACTTCGCAGATGAAAAAATAGGCTGGATTGTCGGACAGTTTGGCGAAATTTTATATACGAAAAACGGCGGAAAAAATTGGAGGTTCCAGCGGAGTGGCACGCAAGAAAATCTAAATAAACTCTATTTTGCCGATGCAAATCATGGACTGATTGTCGGAGATAACGGCGTGATTCTGACAACCGTTAACGGCGGCACCAAGTGGGAAATCCAAGAGAGCGGTACCGAAAATGACCTTTACGGATTAGCCCTATCGCCCGAAGGCGTTGTGGCTGTTGGCAAAGGTGGTATTGCGATGCGGTACTCGGTTGAAGAAATAGAACTACCTGCCAAGTTACCACCTGTCGCCGAGGTGGAGATAGTAACTGCAGAGAAAGAAACGGTTGTTGAACCGGTTGTCTACCACTGGGATATTATCCGTCAAGCAGCGTGGCGAACTAACTTTTCAGATATCCATTTCGCGGACGCACAAAACGGGTGGGCAGTCGGCTCAGGTGGTGCAATAGCCCGTACTTCGGACGGTGGGGAGACCTGGCTTCCGCAACACAGCGGCGTAACTGACAATTTGCAGCATGTAGAATTTGATGACGAAAAACATGGTAGAATCCTTGGAGCTGGAGTCTTACTCAAGACGGATAATGGAGGCGAAACATGGGAAATAGTTGTCCAAACAACGAAACAAAACCTTCCGCGTGTCAGCACAATGCACTTCTTGAATGCTGAAGAGGGGTGGCTTGGTGCCGCGATTGGACAAACCTTGCACACAACCGACGGTGGAAAAACATGGAAGCTTCAGAAAACTGGAACGACGATGCAATCTATCACTGCGCTGCACTTTATCAACAGTCAGGAAGGTTGGGCGGTGACGCCGCAGCGACGAGACGGCGGATTCATTCTCCAGACCGTTGATGGGGGAGATTATTGGAAGATTCAGGCGAAAACCAACCAACCCGGCATCGCAGTCCATTTTGTAGACAAAACCCACGGTTGGGTCATCCTCGGCAACGGGAATTCGTTGCTTACTGAGGATGGTGGTGAAACTTGGAAATTGAGAACGGCTATGAAAGGAGCAGAGGGGTTACGTCGCGTGACATTTAGTTCCCATACGCAGGCCTGGGGCCTTGGTAGGCGTGGTGCTTTTATCACTGAAGATCAAGGCATGAATTGGAAAGCAGTACCTGTCACTATTAAAGGGGAGAGAGTTACTAGGACAACACCTGAACCGGAGCTACCTGAAGAGATGGCTTTAGCGAAAGCAGCAGAAACGGAAGAAAAAGAAGAAGGACCTACGCTGCGATATAACGAATCGCCTGTTGATGCGCTTCAAAATAGACTTCGGGCTCAAACCCAACGGCCTGGGCGGTTCGCGCCAGAAGGTGAGCTTCCACCGGATACAGTTGAAGTGCGCCCGGTGCAAGAGCCAAATAGACAGCAGACGGAACCCGAACCACCACGAGAATCTCAAGGCAGAAGGCGCAGAAGCCAACGCATCGCCAGCGTTTATTTTTTGGACGCGCAACAGGCATGGGCAGCTGGCAGTGCCGGAAGTATCTATCGCACTGTGGACGGCGGGAAAACATGGGAGCGGCAACTTGGAGAGCCTGAGCTCAATAACTTCCGAGAGGTGCTCTTCTACGATGAGAAGAATGGTTGGATTGCCGGAGATAGGGGTGTCCTCTTAGAAACCCAAGATGGTGGTCAGAATTGGAACCCTCTTCCGATCGGAACGCGCCAACGCTTCATCGGGATTCACTTCGCGAGTATGGAGCCAAAATGGGGATGGACAATGCGCAGTGACGGGACCGTTCTATACACGACAGAAGGGCAAAAGTGGACAGCCGGTGATACGCCTGAGCGGCCCCCCTTCATGGAAGGCGATGCGCCCGGCCCCTTTTCTCTTAATGATGTCGACTTTGGTAAGTTTTCTGAAGGATGGGCGGTTGGTAGATTTGGAGACATCATCCACAACAAAGATGGGGGTCCTACGTGGACACTCCAGCGCACCACTGCCAATGATACACTCACAAGTATTGATATGAAATTCGCGCCCCTCGGATGGGCAGTCGGACGCGGCGGGGCTGTCCAGCGCACCATCAATGGCGGGGAGTATTGGCGGCTCCACGAAAGCAAGACAAGCTACGAGCTCAATGCAGTCTCATTTATTGCAAAGCGGAAAGGATGGGCGGCTGGCGAAGCGGGTATCGTCTTAAAAACTACCGATGGCGGTTTTACTTGGATACCTAAGTCAATAGGTGTTCCCCAAACACTTCATGGCATTCTGGCGCTCTCTGAATCAGAAATCTATGCAGTTGGCGAAGCCGGCATGATTCTCCATTCAGCCGATGGTGGGGAAACGTGGACGCAAGAACATACCGATATTGATAATGACCTCTACGTTATCACACGGGCCAAAGATGGAAGCGCATTATGGGTTGTTGGGCAGTGGGGTGTTGTTCTCCGTCGGAAAATAGAGAGGCCGGAACGCGTATCAAGGCGGTAATGTGTATCTCTGGTTAGAATCAGTTGGCACTCTGTGTGGCGAGGATTCCCCTCGCCATGCACACAATTTTGTCCTCGTGACAAATAGATTGTAGGTTAATCTAAAAACTATTTGTCAGAGGTCTTACCAAATCCTACCCAAAAGACGGTTTGTGCAAGCAGACTTGCCGTATAGCACAAGAAAACGAAGTAACTCTGCTTCACACATTTTTCTTGGCATTTTTCCAAAATTATGATAAAATTCTATCAATTTATAACGGAAAATCGAAGAGATGAAATCAAAATCCAGCAAATCTTTACTCATTTCAGTTGCTTTGCACGCGCTCGTTGGGGTTCTCGGGTTCTTTTTCTGGTTTAGCACGAAACCGACGGGTGAAGTCGCCAGTATCAACGCGTTGTTCATCACTGAAGAAAAACCGAAAGTACGACGTGTGACACCGCCAAAACGCACGGAGATCCGACAACAAACCACGCGGAATATGAGCCAGCCGCGTCTGAAAATCCTGACGAGCAATGAACCGGTGAGCAACCGGGGCGTAGTATCTGCGTCGGAACCGGCACCGTTCCAGCCGTTTGGGACGCTTAACTTAGATGATAGCATGGCCGGGCCGACCTCAACAACTGTGGAATTTGGAGAGGCACCACGCGTCCAGAGAACTATTGAACGGCCTTTTAAAAAGCAAGAGAAAACAGAAACGCGTGCTAAGAGTAGACTCGTTAAATTTATTGAGGCACAAGAAGGGGCACAACGGATTATCTATTGCGTGGATCTGTCTACCAGTATGCAGAATCTTCCAGAGCCAAAATTCATGAAGATTGTTAATCTGATGCGCAACTCACTAACTTTCCTGGAACCACACGATAGTTTTAACATCGTGGCATTTAGCACAGAGTTGGTTATGTATCAGAAAGATTTTGTCCCGGTGAGAGAGGAGACTGTAACAGCATCAGCGGCGTATTTAGCGGACATCCAATCACAGATTCACACGAAAGGTGCAGATCACGATATGTTGACAGCATTGACCGAAATAGCCAAAACGGGTCCGACGATAGTGGTACTTTTTAGCGATGGAATTCCGACAACCCTTGAAAAACCCGATTTGATGTTAGTCGGACAACATGCAACAGGCAACGGGCATATCTTCGCAATGGGTATTGGGATGGCACCCAATTTTCCCGGTGCAGTCATGTTGAAGCAACTTGCTACCGTTAGCACCGGAGACCTCTGGCTCGTTGATAGATAAGGGATCAGGCTCATGCGTCAGTCTATACTTACGCGTGCTAAAGAAATTGCGAACGGGCTCTATCCGCACCAGATTGAAGGCATAGCCTTTCTGCTCAGTCGCCGGCGTGCCCTTCTCGCTAATTACATGGACTTAGGCAAAACCCGGCAATCGGTTCTGGCGATGGTTGAAGCCGAACGCACGGGTCCGTATCTGGTTATCTGTCCTGCATCTGTTAAACGGAATTGGGAACGTGAAATTCTGTACGTACTCCTGAAGGTTGACACTGCCATCGTTGGCCCCACAGATGCAACGGAGGAGGCAGATAAGAATCCAGAGCGGCGACGAGTAGTCGGTAAGTTAGCCACAGCTCGCCGAAAACTTGCGTTCGCGAAGTGTCGCCATACCATAAAATTTGTCAAAAATGCCATTGAACAAGGCGAAAAAGTTATTCTTTTTTCTACGTTCCTGAATACTATTGAACGTTTTTATAAACACTTCGGTACGCAGGCAGTCGTCGTATCCGGAGAAGTACCAACTGGGGAACGGCAAACCCGCGTCGATCAGTTTCAAAACGATGCGAATGTCAGACTCTTCATTGCCAATATGCACGTCGCGGGAGTCGGCTTAAATCTGACAGCTGGACGACAAGTCGTGTTTAACGATTTGGATTGGGTGCCAGCGAAAGCGAGCTTAATGAGTGCCTTCGTTGAAGGCACTTTGTTGATGCCTGATGAAAACAGCCCACTACAAGGAGATGTCCTCAGCGAACTCAAACTCTGATGAATGTACTATCTATCCATGCCACCGAAATTGAGCAGACACAACTGCTTGATGTCCTCCGTAAGGTGAGTGATGCCTACCTTGAAGATAACGTGTCACATCTCCGCGAAGCCACGCGTGAACAACTCCGTCCATACTCCGAAGAAGCTATCCATACCCTTGCCAAAGTCATAGCTGAACCTCAGCGTACCGTATATCATGTTCAGGATTCTTCACAAAAAGAGCAGTTTTATACACTTGAGGTCGTAGGCGCAGACGTTACGTGCGGCTGTCCGGGTTTCATATACCGCGGTAGCTGCCGACATGTCCGGCCGCTGAAATCCGCTCTCGTTGCTGATAAACCGTTGCCAGAAGGGTATCAAAAAATTTGCTAAGTTAATAGTGGAGTACGGATCCATATTTTCAGCAACTTTCTCACGGTTAAACAGTATATGCAAACTGCCGCTTATTCCATACAATTTTAAGGTTGTCGCTTTCCAAAAAATGTGGCGTGCAGATCCTGTTCAAGTCAAGGTTTTTTTCGGACAAAAAATTGCTGGCATATACCGAAGTGTATATGCTATAATGGCTTAAACCAAAGGAGACAGCAAAATGAAATTGCAATCCGTAAAAGCAAGTTTTTGGCTTGCAAAACTGAGATTTCCGCTACTTGTCGAACTTCGCTTGCAAGCACTTTTTGTGATACTGTTAACGGTGATGTTTGCTGGGTGCTATACGAAACTCGGTTACTATGATACTGCCTACCTCCAGCAAGAGAAATATGAACTGGTAACGGATACAGGGGAAGAAACGGAAAAAGATGCTAATGTCCAAAAACCGGCAGAAGTAGAAGAATCTGAAGGCTATTATGGACGAAGAAAGCCGCCGTCCCGTATTTCAACTCCTTACATAGGAGATACCTATTGGACAACTTATGTACCTTACTGGTTTGCCTACTATCCGGTGGTTCCTTATTATTATCCTTATCCGGCCTACGGATACAGTAGATACTACGGTTACTCCGCCTATTATCCGTGGTATTATAATAACTATTATCTTTATAGGTGGTACCGGAGAAGCACTTACGTTCCTAACTCGCGACGGACGTATAAAAACAGCAGCATAAGGCGTGAGCATCGACGTTCAAGGAGTGTAACTTCGCCACGGACGCAATCTGAACGGTTTCAGCATGGAAAAACCAGAAATAAACCATCAAAATAACAACGGAGGAATAAAAAATGAAACAGACAGTGGACACATCTTTAAGACGAAACTTGCATATTCCCTATATTGTAATGTATTGGCTTATCGCAACAGCGTTTTTCGTGCCTGCTGTGACAGCCCAAGTGGAAGAGATAGCTATCGGCAATACGTTTGGGCTCGGTGCCCGGAGCATGGGCATGGGCGGTGCATCACTTGGACTAGCTGATGATTTCACAGCACTCTATTGGAATCCTGCAGGCATGGCACAAATCCGAAAATTTGAACTGTTCAGTAGCTTTTCATACAATACGGCGAGTGCGGATACTTACTTCGCTGATTCACAAGTAACAGGAACTAGTCGGACGCGGACACGCCCAAACGCTTTCGGGTTTGTTTATCCGTTCCAGGTTAGGCAAGGCGGTCTGGCAATTGCCTTTGGCTATAATCGTCCACAAAACTTTGATTATCAGACAGATATTCAAGGGATAGATCCAAGTTCAGGAACCGAATTTAGTGGGCTTGATGTTAAGGAAACTAACGTCAACAGCGGTGGAATAGGTATCTGGAGTTTTGGCATCAGTACGTTCGTTGCCAAGCGAATTCTCATTGGCGGTTCATTAGATTTCTGGCAAGGACAGAGTTTGAATGAATTAGATGCAACAGCCACTGACATAGTGAACGTGGATGGCGATTTGGCGCGCTTCAGATATGACGACGAAATTGATAGGGAATACTCCGGGCTCGGTGGAAGAGTGGGGCTTCTCGTACATCTGACAGATGCCATCAGCCTTGGTTTGACACTCGTTTCTCCAATTGAATTGGGCGTTGACGAACTCTGGTATCAGCATACTCAGTTACTTTATGATAGTGGTGAAGAGGAGTCAGATTCGCAAAGTGGTTCACAAACATTTGATATTGAGCGTCCGTTTGAAATTGGAACAGGATTTGCTGTCAAACTGCTAAATAATCAGTTAATCTTGGGAGGTGATATTCAACTTACGGACTGGTCACAAACACGCTACGACCCGGTTCCTGCGGACGACATCTCGAAAGATAATTTTACGAAGTCCTATGCCATCACTTTCCAGACGCGGGTTGGGGCAGAATATCGAATTCCACAGATTGATACACACATCCGTCTGGGCTATTTTCGAGATACGATTCCATTTACGGAAACCGAGATTGAGAATGAGCGGGATTTTTTGACTGCAGGGATTGGAAAAATTTTCGAGGATGCCCTGAAGTTTGATCTGGCGTATATGCACGGCAATTGGCAGCTGCACCGGAACGCACTAACGACTGAACGGATTACACACCGTGTGTTCGTGTCTGCAGCGTACCGCTTTTGATGTCAGTATAAGCGAGCCAGTTCCTATAAGGACAGCTACTTAATCAATTCTGCCCTTATAAGAACTGGTAATGGAAAATGGAGGACATCGTCGGTTAAACGAGTTGGATGTATGCCATTTGTGCCCCGTCGCCTTTTCTGAGTTCACCTCGTATAATTCGCGTATAACCGCCATTCCGGTCTTGATAGCGTGGTCCGATTTCATCAAACAACTTGTGTATAACAGCGTGCTTATCAATCGCGGCACTTTCTCCTCTCTGCGGCGTGTAGTGTAAGTCGCGTCCGTAGAGAAACTTTGCAGCTTGTCGGCGGGCATGCGAGTCGCCTTTTTTAGCGAGGGTAATCAATTTTTCAGCAAAACTCCGCAGCTCCTTGCATTTTGGCAAGGTGGTCCGGATCTGTTCATGTTCAAAGAGTGCTGTTGCTTGATTTCGGAATAGCGCCTTGCGATGACTTGTAGTTCTGCCGAGTTTCCTGCCATGTTTTCTATGTCTCATCTGCTTCTTCTCCTTTCTCATCTTCAACGGTATTGAGGTATTCCTCTCCGTTGCTGTGTTCATCGTCAAAGTTCATACCGAATTTGAGCCCCATGTTGCTGAGCTGGTTCTTAATTTCAATCAGCGAGGTTTTCCCGAAATTCTTGTATGCGAGCATATTTCGCTCGTCCTTCATCACGAGTTCGCGGATGGTTTTGATATTCGCGTTTTTCAGGCAATTTGAGGCACGTACAGAGAGGTCCAGTTCCGAGACAGGTTTTTCTAGGTGTCTATCTCGCCTCATTTTCACTGGGTCTACCTCTGGTTCTGGTTCAATGTAGGTTTCATCAAAATCCTCAAACAGTTCAAACTGTTTTATCAAAATCTTAGCGGCCTGGGTTACCGCTTGCTTTGGGGTGATACTTGCATCTGTCCAAACTTCAAGGTTAAGGCTATCAAAGTTAGTCATATCACCGACGCGAGTTTCTTCAACGGAAAAATTAACTTTTTCGATAGGGGAAAATTTTGCATCCACAGGAATCAATCCGATAGGATTCTTCACGGGTCTGTGGTCTTCAGCTAGGGAGTATCCCCTTCCGTTTCGGAGCTGGATTTCCATATCCAATCCGTCGCATCTATCAAGTGTAGCGATGTGCTGGTCTGGGTTTATAATTTCAACACGGGCGTTCGGACGGATGTCTGCCGCGGTTAATTCTCCTGAGCCAGCGGCACTCAGATTTAACTCTACGAGGTCATCTGTATCAATCCGGAACCGGATCTCCTTGAGGTTGAGAATAATCTGTACGACATCCTCTTTGACACCGGGGATTGTGGAATATTCATGCTGTACCTGGTCAATGCGAATTGCAGTAATTGCGGCCCCTTTAATTGAAGAAAAGAGGATTCGGCGAAACGCGTTACCGAGGGTTGTTCCAAATCCTCGTTCAAAAGGTTCAGCAGTATACTTTCCATAATTAGTGCGTAAAGTTGACGTATCAGTTATCACTCGCTCGGGTCTCTGTAGCTCGGACCTTATCATCGATTTCCTCCTATAGGATTAATTGGACTTTTTGTTTATGTAGGCGCGCGTAGGGCGAGCCTGGGCAATGCGCCTTAATGTGCACGTTGAATGCTGATTTCCGCACCCTTCATTGGGGTTTACGGACACGTTCTGCAAAGACATCAGGACTTCACCCGTGCCCTATATGGACGGCTAAAAGTTGCGAGATAGGTATTCTTTGTCTCTCCTTTCAGGAGAGACAAAGAATACCTTTTACTCGCAACCCACTGGGTGGATTGTTCATTAGGTGTGGGAATCCTGCAGATACTTCCGCTGCAATTGGCCAAGCCATATTGGAATATGAAGGGGTGCCTACTTGGAGTAAAGTTCAATGATTAGCTGCGTTTCAAGTTCTGTTTCAATCTGCTCTACTAGGGGTGCTCCCTGTACACGTCCTTCTGCTTTATCTGTATCTATATCAAGCCATTCAGGTGCGCCGCGCTGCCGTGCGTAATCCAGGGCTTCTTGAATGGCAGCGAGATTACGGCTGCGCTCGCGTGGCGTGATAATGTCGCCGACCTGTACAATATAGGAAGGAATATTAACTCGTTTGCCATTAACCGTGAAGTGATTATGCTTCACGAATTGGCGAGCTTGCTTGCGGGATGTTGCAAACCCGAGCCGGTAAACAACATTATCTAATCGGCGTTCAAGCAGGCTAATTAAATTTTGGCCGGTGATACCGGTTTGGCGAGCAGCTTTGAAGTAATAGTTGCGAAACTGTTTTTCGAAAATACCGTATGTCCGTTTCGCTTTCTGCTTGGCACGCAGCTGCCTTCTATAATCACCGCGTGCTCCACGACTTGGGGGTTTCTGGCCGTGCTCGCCTGGTGGGTAACTGCGGCGTTCAAAGGAACATTTGGGTCCGTAACAACGATTTCCCTTTAGAAAAAGTTTTTCGCCCTCGCGCCGACATAATTTACAGACAGAATCTAGATATCTACTCATTATTTTGCCTCATTCCTCACACGCGTCGTCTCTTAGGCGGACGACATCCATTGTGTGGGATCGGTGTCACGTCCTTCATTGAAGTAATCGCAAGTCCAGCTTGGGCGAGAGCTCGAATCGAGGACTCCCGTCCTGAACCCGGTCCTTTGACTCTAACCTCTACGCGTTTCATACCGTGCTCCATTGCCCGACGGGCACATGCCTCTGCAGTCTGTTGTGCAGCAAACGGCGTTGACTTCCGGGAGCCCGTGAACGTCATGCCTGCATTTGCCCAGGCAATCGTATTTCCGTTTAAGTCGGTGATAGTTATAATTGTGTTATTGAAGGTAGCCTGAATATGGGCGATGCCTTCAGGAACGTTTTTCCGTTCTCTTCTTCTTCCGCGCAAAACAGTTCTCCTTTTACTTATTTGCGTCTGCGAACGGCCGGGGCCTGGGTCAGCCGGGTTGGTTCAAGGCGGGTTGAATACGCCTTGAACTAACCCTGGGTAGTTGCTAACCTAAACTAACCGCCCTTGCGTGCCGCCTCTTTGGCTTTTCTACCGACGGAAATAGTCCGTGCCTTGCCTTTACGAGTTCGAGCGTTAGTATTAGTACGCTGGCCTCGAACAGGTAGCTGCCGGCGATGCCGTAGACCTCGATAACTGTTGATATCCATCAGTCGTTTTATGTTCTGGTCTACTTCGCGGCGCAAGTCACCCTCAACCTTATGCTCCTGGGTAATCTTGTTCCGGAGTTGGTTAATCTCGTTTTCCGCGAGGTTGTCAACCTTTTTCGCTGGATGGATTTCAAGGGAGGTCACGATTTGCTTTGCCGCGTAACGACCTATGCCGTAAATGGCGGTGAGCGCAATATCTACGCGTTTATCGCGCGGTAAATCAACACCTGCAATCCTTGCCATGGTTTTCCTCCTTCAGTTTAAATAGGATTAACCCTGACGTTGTTTGTGCCTGGGGTTTGATGGACAAATTACGCGGATAATCCGTTTTCGCTTAATGATTTTACATTGGTTACACATTTTTTTTACAGACGGTCGAACTTTCATGGTTTCCCCTTCAGGCAGGCAATAGCACCTGCATTTAGCGCCGGCGGCCCTTGAGGCGCCGATCTTTTAGGAATCCTTCATAGTGACGCATTGTTAAGTAAGATTCAATTTGGGACATCGTATCCAACACCACGCCGACAACGATTAGAACCGAGGCACCTTCAACCATATTGCCGATGCCCAGGCGCGTTGTTATAATGATAGGAATTACGGAAATCGCAGCGAGGAATAACGCCCCAGGAAGCGTAATGCGTGTGAGCGTCGTGTTGATGTAATCTGCAGTCTGTTTTCCAGGGCGAATGCCGGGGATAAAACCCCCGTATTTCTGCAAGTTCTCTGCCATTTCGATTGGGTTGATTTGCACCGCTGTGTAAAAATAGGTAAACCCAATAATCAGCAGGGCGTAAACTATAAGATATAACGGTGCCCCAGGATCTATGAGTGCCCTTGCCCCGAGTACCCAACCCCAATCGCTGGGCAGAAAATTAAGGACAGTTGGCGGAAATTGAATCAACGTCACTGCAAAAATAATTGGAATCATTCCGGCTGCGTTAACGCGCAGCGGGAGGTGGGTCGTTTGCCCACCGAACACTCTCCGGCCACGAATCTGCCGTCCGTACTGAACCGGAATTTTTCGCACCGAAAGTGTAATGAATACAGTGCCCATAACCGCGATAACAACTAACGCTATTAAGATAACAAGGCCTGGGAGTTTGAAACTGCTGCTTTCATTAAACAAATTGGTGAAGACAGTAGCAATGCCGCCCGGTAAACCTGCGATAATTCCAACGGTAATAATCAATGAGATACCTTGCCCGATACCGCGCTCCGTTATCTGCTCTCCAAGCCACATCACAAAGGATGTGCCCGCTGTCAGGGTTAAGACAACAAGGAAATGCCACCAGAGCGTCGGATTCATAACTACCTGGCCCTGTTGGCCGGTAATGGATTCCGGATTCCGCAACACAATGCTGATCGTTATACCTTGAATGATACTCAGGATAACTGTTCCGTAGCGGGTGTACTGCGTAATCTTCTTTCTACCATCGGGCTCCTTGGAGAGTTTCTCTAAGGATGGCACAATAACAGCGAGGAGCTGCATAATGATTGAGGCGCTAATATACGGCTGGATGCCCAGTGCGAAAATAGTCATCTGGCTGAATGCCCCGCCGGAGAACAGATCTATAAATCCGATAACATTTCCGCCGCGCTCCATCAGCTGCTTAAAAAATGCTTCCAATGCCTGGTCATCAATACCGGGGAGTGTAATATGAGCACCGAGTCGGTAAATAATCAAGAACAACGCTGTAAAGATAATACGATTCCGCAATTCCGGGATTTTAAAAGCGTTTTGAAATGCCTTAATCACTTAGATCTCCTCAATTGTCCCGCCTTTAGCCTCAATTTTCTCAATCGCTGTTTTTGAGAAACGATGCGCTTGAACTTTCAGTCGTTTCTCAAGTTCCCCATCGCCCAATATCTTTATCTGCGCATTTTTCCGTTTCACGAGCCCGGCTTGACGGAGCAATTCGGGGCTCACAACAACCTCATCATCAAACAGATTGAGCGTTTGTACATTGATAATATCGTACTCAAATCGTTTGTGGGCGATTCTTCTTGGACCTCGTTTAGGGAGCCGTCGTACGAGCGGCATCTGTCCCCCTTCAAACCATGCCGGAATAGAACCACCTGCGCGAGATTTTTGGCCTTTATGCCCGCGCCCACAAGTACCACCCCAGCCGGAGGCATTTCCCCGACCAACGCGTTTTCTGGCGCGGGTTGCTCCGGGTGCCGGCTTGAGTTCATTCAATTTCATCAGGATTCACCTCCATTCGCATCGCAACAAGCATTACACAAAAACATTATGGCTCCTGACACAATGTGCTCGCTGCACGGGTGTGTTGTTAGTAACAGAAGGACATCTGTGTTTGTAAGATGACTTCCCGCTATCAAAAACCTAAATCTTTATCGAGTAATTCTTCAACAGTCTTTCCCCGTAAGCGTGCTACTTCGTTAATATCCTTAAGGCTTTTCAAACCGAGCATTGTAGCTTCAGCAATGTTTTTCACATTTCGAGAGGAAAGACACTTCGTTAGTGCATCCCGAACCCCTGCAAATTCGAGGATTGCGCGCGTAGCGTGTCCTGCGATGATGCCGGTTCCAGGGCTAGCAGGTTTCATCAAAACTTTAGCAGATTTGAATTCGCTGATGATTTCGTGCGGGAGTGTCCCTTCAACAAGTGGGACCCGAATCAGATTTTTGCGTGCGTCAGCAAGGCTTTTGCGGATAGCTCCAGCAACTTCACTCGCGCTGCCAAATCCGATCCCAACGATGCCATCCCGATTCCCTACAACAGAGAGCGTGTTAAAACTGGGGGTCCGTCGACCTTTTCCAACACGCATCACACGGTTAATCGCAATCGGATGCTCATCAAATTCAAAGTCATCAGGGTTAATCTTATCTTTCAGCAAAAAAAGCTCCTATACCAGTGACAGAGCCTGGTTTTTTTCTAAAGGCACAGCACGCTTCGGAGTTCTCTATCTTGGCCACCTGCCAATTTGAGAGATAAAACCGAGCAAGCGTGCTATTCATGCGGGGCGGTTAGAACTTAAGGCCTTCCTCTCTTGCGGCTTGAGCGAGAGCTTTTATGCGCCCGTGGTAGAGATGTCCGCCCCGGTCAAACACAACTACCTCAATCTGTTTCTGTTTCGCTTTCTGTGCAATCAGGGCTCCGACACTTTGTGCTGCGGCAATATTGCCGCCGTTTGAAAACGTGCCCTTCAACTCAGGCGATAAAGTGGAGGCTTCAACGAGCGTTTCCCCACGTTCATCATTAATGATTTGCGCATAGATATGTTTGAGGCTCCGAAAAACGGAGAGGCGAGGCTGTTCGCTGCTACCGCTAATCTTTCGGCGGACCCGTCTCCGGCGCCTTTCTTGACTCCTGCGCTTCTTTTTGATATACACCAAGGGTCTCCTTCTTACCCGAGCGATTTTTTTAATCGCTCACGACACTGTAGTTCTACGTTGAGGTTTTCCCTTCTTTATCTCGGACGCGCTCACCATCGTAACGAATGCCTTTACAAGGTTTATAAACATCAGGTTTCCTAATTTGTCTAATAGAGGCGGCAACCTGTCCTACCAGTTGCTTATCAATACCACTTACAATAATAGGCGTGTGCGCCTGCCCGTCTATCATCTCAGATGATTCAACTGCGAGCGTTATCCCCTCTGGTGGTGAATAAGACACAGAATGGGAGTAGCCAACATCAAGAACAAGGTCATTCTGTCGATTAATTTCCGCCCGGTAACCTGTACCAACCACTCTGAGTTTTTTTTCAAAGCCATCGGAAACCCCAGTAACCATGTTTTCAATCAGGCTTCGTGCTAATCCGTGCAAGGCTTTGTATTGTTTCAGTTCACTTGCCCGTTGGACGGTTAGGACGTTTTCCTGCAGTGTCACATCAATTCCATTGGGTAGCTGCCAATTGAGGCTGCCTTTAGGTCCTTCAACCTGGATGTCGTTATTGTTTAGCGCGACTTTAACTTTTCCGGGAATCGAAATCGGCTTTTGCCCTATGCGTGACATGTTAATTCTCCTCATCAAGGAAACACTTCGAAAAAAAACGGAAGATATTACCAGACATAGCACAAGACTTCGCCGCCGACTTTCGCCCTTCGACATTGCGATGTGGTTTTTAGTCCTTGTGATGTTGACAAAATTGCCGTACCGAGGTCGCCGTATACTCGTGGCAAATCATCAACTTTGACGTAGACGCGTCTGCCGGGTTTGCTAATACGTTTGAGGTTCGTTATAACCTTCTCTTTCTTCGTGTTTCCATACTTCAAGTATATTCTTAAAATCCCCTGCTTGCCCTCTTCAAGCAAGCGATAGTTCCGGACAAAACCCTCTTCAGCCAGGATACGGGCAATCTCCATTTTAATTTTAGAGGCCGGGATTTCAACGCGTTCATGCCCTGCCATATTGGCGTTGCGGATACGTGTTAACATATCTGCAATCGGATCGGTCATTGACATGAAAGATTCTCCTTATTTCGTTTTTTTATAGGGCTGTTTCTGTTGCAGGACAGTAATTTTTTTATTGTCCTTTCTTTGTCTGCAATAGAGTCCCCAGTGGGTGGCAGGTAAAAGGTAATCCCATCTCTCCTGAAAGGAGAGACAAAGAATACCTATCCTGCCACTTTTTTCAGCCACTACACAATCTCTCTACCAGCTCGCCTTTCGTACGCCGGGAATCTTTCCGGCGCGTGCGAACAAGCGAAAACAGATACGACACATTTCAAACTTCCGCAAGTATCCACGGGCTCTTCCGCAATTTTTACAACGGCTGTATTTTCGCGTTCGGAACCGCGGCTCTTTTTGATTTCTTGCAATCCAGGATTTACTTGCCAATTGGGATTCTCCTTTTATTTTAACGTCGAAATGGCATTCCCAGCAATCGTAACAATTCGCGTGCTTCCTCGTCAGTTGGAGCGGTTGTAACAACGGTTACATTGAGTCCACGGATGTCATCAACCCTATCGTAATCAATTTCCGGGAAGATTAATTGTTCGGTTAATCCTAATGAATAGTTTCCTCTACCATCAAAAGCGTCTGGTGAGACACCGCGGAAGTCCCGTATCTGCGGGAGGACGACATTAACAAGTCTGTTGAAAAATTCATACATCCGTTGCTGTCTGAGCGTCACCTTACATCCGATTGCCATTCCGGCTCTCACTTTAAAAGCAGAGACGGATTTTTTGGCGTAAGTGATAATCGCACGTTGTCCTGCGATGAGGGTTAATTCTTCCACAGCATCCTCTAAGGCTTTAGGGTTCTGAATAGCTTCGCCGACCCCAATATTCAACGTAATCTTATCCAACTTCGGAATTTGCGCGACGTTTTTGTAATCAAAGTGCTTTTGAAGTGCAGGAATCACTTCCGTCTGATAAAATACTTTAAATGGGCTCATCAATCTTGTATCCTATAAGTTGCTACGCACCCAACTTCAGTGGCAGGATAGGTATTCTTTGTCTCTCCTTTCAGGAGAGATGGGATTACCTTTTACCTGCCACCCACTGGGCGGGGGCCGGGCGTTCAGTGAAGGAACCGCTTCTGTCTCTATGAGTCTTCAACACGTTTGAGATTAGAAACATGAATGGTGCCTTCGCGTTCAACAACTCCGCCCTGCCCCATTTGATTTGGGCGTAGATGGCGTGTAATCATGTGAATCCCTTCTACAATAGCGCGATTTTTTTTCGGGAACACTTCTAAAACCACGCCCTGTTTACCCCGATCTTGGCCGCTGAGGACCAACACCACATCATCTTTCTTGATATGCAGATTTCTCTTTGCCACGATTAACCTCCTAAATCACCTCAGGTGCAAGCGAAACAATGCGTGTGAATGCCTTTTCTCTGAGTTCACGAGCCACAGGTCCGAATATACGGGTGCCGCGGGGTTGATTCTGCGGGTCTATGAGTACTGCAGCGTTCTGATCGAACTTAATATAAGAACCGTCTGCCCGTCGATATTCTTTGGCAGTGCGTACAACGACAGCCCGGACAACCTCGCCGGCTTTCACCTGCGTATTAGGCGCTGCTTCTTTGATGCTTGCTACAATCACGTCACCGACGCGGGCATAGTGCCGGCGCGTACCACCTAATACACTAATGCACATGAGTTTCCGCGCGCCGGTATTATCTGCGCAGGTTAATCGAGTGTATGATTGAACCATTTTTTTCTATCCTCGCCAGCAACCCAGAGCCGCCGGACCCCGCCGTTTCAAATCAAACAAGGGAAATCCGATCAGTTTCATCAGGCGCATTAGAGTGGAAAAGCGAGTCCTTCCTTACCTATTAATCGTTTGCAGGTTGCACTGCGCTGATAACCGCTTGAACCCGCCACCTTTTCTGACGGCTCAACGGCCGGGTTTCAATCACCTGGACCACGTCGCCGACGTTACAATTATTCTGTTCATCGTGAGCTAGAATTTTCTTTGTTTTCCGGACCACCTTTTTATAAAGCGGATGTTGATACCGCCGGACAAGTGCCACTGCAACAGTTTTATCCATACTATTGCTGGTCACAAAGCCTGTCCGGACTTTGCGATGTCCTCGCTTTTGATTGCTCAATTTTAGTCTCCCGGCTCTTCCAAGAGCCATTAGCATAGTTTCGATGCTTAAGCACTCCTATTGGCTATTCTGAAGCGTTCTCAGCACGGGCCCGCAAAACAGTTTTCACACGCGCGATATCCTTCCGAATCTTGCCAACGTGTGTTGTATCTTCCAATTGCCCTAAGATACTTCGGAACCGTTGGTTAAACAGAGTCTCTTTGAGTTCTGCCAATTCACCCTCCAATTCCTCCGTTGTCTTGCTTCGTAACTCAGCTGCTTTCATCTCTTATACCTCCTTGCGCGTCGAGAATTCTAGGCCAGATTGCTGCTGTATGTGCAATTACGCATCACGTGCAACGAATTTGGTTTTAATTGGCAATTTATGGGCGGCCCGTTCCATCGCCCCTTTTGCATCTTCAAGCGAAACCCCGCTTAATTCATACAGAATTCTACCTGGTTTGACGACAGCAACCCAGTACTCAGGTGGGCCTTTTTTACCACTACCCATGCGCATTTCAGCAGGTTTCTTGCTGACGGGTTTATGCGGGAAAATTTTAATCCAAACCTTTCCGCCGCGCCGCACATATCGGGTAATAGCTATTCGCGCGGATTCAATTTGGTTGCTTGTTATCCAGCCAGCTTCCATCGCTTGCAGGCCGTACTCACCGAAGTTGATTTTTGAACCCCGAATCGGCTTTCCACGGCGTTTTCCACGGTGCACGTTGCGGTGCATCACACGTTTCGGCATTAACATATTGAATCTCCTATAAATCTAGCACTCTTCCATATCTGGTCGACACGCCTACTCTCTATTTCGAGAATGGCCTCCGCCACGGCGTTGTCGCCTGGGGCCCCTAGCGCGTCGAGGTCCACGTTGTTGCTGTGGACGTTGATTTTGAGCGCGTTGTCGACCAGACTGCCGGAATCCGGAATCTGCGCGTCGCCCTGGTTGCTGACTGGAAGGAGCCGAGCCCATTAATTTTTCAGGGACACCAATAATTTCACCTTTGAAAATCCAGGTTTTGACTCCAATTTTGCCGTAGGTTGTATTTGCCTCGGCGAATCCATAATCAACGTCTGCTCTGAGTGTATGAAGTGGGACGCGCCCTTCAATACTGGATTCCGTGCGAGCAATCTCATGTCCATCGAGTCGTCCGCTCACCATGATTTTCACACCTAATGCGCCTTCTTGGACCGAAGCCGAAATATTCCGGCGCATAACCTGCTTAAAGCGTGCTCGACGTTCCAGCTGCGTTGCTACAGTTTCAGCAACGAGCTGTGCATCTAACTCTGGTTTTTTTATTTCGGAGACATTAATGCGTACAGGATGCCCGACATATCTTTCTAATTCAGCCTGTAACTTTTCGGCCTCTGCCCCGCGGCGTCCAATTACAATACCGGGGCGTGCTGTGTGGATATTAATACTGCAACGGTCAGCGACGCGTTCAACTTCAATTCGCGAAACACCTGCACGGGCTAACTGTTTTTTGACAAACTCCTGAATCTGAAAGTCTTCATGGAGCCATCGTGCGTAATCCTGCTCACTGTACCACTTTGAATCCCACGTCTCAATGATTCCTAAGCGCAATCCACGCGGGTGAGTTTTTTGTCCCATGCAACCCTCCTCTTAGACTGTCTCCCTTTCGCGAATTCGGAGGCCATGTAGTTGAACCGTACACGATGCATGTGTACGTGAAGTTGCTATCACGTTACTCATCATCTTCAACACTCTCCTCATCCACAACAACGGTGATATGGCTATGCCGTTTTAAAATACGGTTCGCCATACCTCGTGCCCGGGGACGTATCCATTTCCGCGTAATCCCTTCATCCACGTGAATCTCTTTTACATATAAATCTGCAATATCAATGTTCGGATCTTGGTACTGTGCATTGGCAGCAGCAGACTGAATCAACTTGTAAATCACGGGTGACGCGGCTTTATGAGTAAAACGTAATTGATTTAACGCGTCCTCAACATATTCATTTCGGATAAGATCGGCAACTAAACGGGCTTTCCGTGGGGCTACCGATGCATTCCGAATTTTGGCTCTAGCTTCCATCAGGATTCTCCTAATTTTTCGTATTGTGTACCGGACTGGAACACCGTCGCTCGTTAGCTGGCGACTGCACATTCAAACGCCGGATGTTCAAGTTCGCGGAAACTTCTGTGTCAAATGTCAACAAGAAGCGCCTAATGATGGAATTAAGGCAAAACTTATCATGATGAGCCATACGAAATTACCTTCTTGAACCTCCTGCATGAGAACGGAAGGTCCGAGTTGGCGCGAATTCGCCGAGTTTATGCCCTACCATGTTCTCGGTTATGTAGACAGGGAAAAACTTTTTCCCGTTGTAAATCGCCAAGGTGTGCCCAACCAATTCTGGCGTAACAGTTGAACGTCGGGACCAGGTTCGGATAACCCGTTTAGTACCGGATAGGTCCATAGCGGCTATCTTTTTTGCGAGTTTTGAATCTAGGTAAGGTCCTTTTTTAATAGAACGCGGCATTTCGCTTCTCCTCCCAGTGGGTGGCAGGTAAAAGGTATTCCCATCTCTCCAGAAAGGAGAGACAAAGAATACCTATCCTGCCACTATTTCCGATTTCCAAAAATATAACGGCTTGACTTCTTCTTTGGATTTCGCGTTTTATACCCTTTTGTGGGAACACCCCAGGGAGTAACTGGATGTCTTCCGCCGGAACTTTTCCCTTCACCTCCACCGTGTGGGTGGTCAATCGGGTTCATCGCGACACCTCGTACTTTTGGACGTTTTCCTAACCATCTAGAACGCCCAGCTTTACCAATTACAATTTTCCCGACATTGCCGACCTGTCCGAGAGTTGCCATTGATTGGACTGGGATGAGCCGAATCTCACCGGAAGGCAGCCGGATCCGCGCGTATTTTCCTTCTCTGTCAACAAGTTGAGCGGCTCCCCCGGCACTGCGTACTAATTGTCCGCCTTTACCAGGGCGCATCTCTATATTATGAATTGACGAACCGAGCGGAATCTTTTCAAGCGGCAAAGCATTTCCCGCTTGAATTTCTGCAGATGGGCCTGAATTGAGCCGGTCACCAACTTGGATGCCGACGGGGGCGAGGATGTACCGTTTTTCGCCATCAACATAGTGGAGCAAGGCAATATGTGCAGAACGATTCGGGTCATATTCAATAGATGCAACTTTAGCTGGAATGCCAAACTTATCTCGTTTGAAATCAATAATCCGGTACCGGCGTTTGTGCCCACCGCCGCGGCGTCTCACCGTTAATCGCCCTGTCGCGTTACGGCCAGCTTTCTGTTTTTTGCCTTTGACGAGCGATTTCTCAGGCTTGCTTCGGGTAATCTCTTCAAAGGTATACCCGGTCATAAACCTACGGCTTGGGGTTACAGGTGAATATGTCTTAGGCATTTTTTCTCCAATGTACTCATCTAATCCGGCGGCAATGCATTACCCGCTACTCAGCACTTGAATTCTTATTAAATCGTTTCAAATGCCTGGATGGTTGCCCCTTCTCTTAGCGTAATAATCGCTTTCTTCCAATGTGGGCGCCGTCCGCGTTGGTACCGGAGCATCTTTCCTTTCGGTTTTCCTCGAACCTGCATGGTTCGAACGCTGACAATGTCGCCTTTGATGTCAAACAATTCCTCAGCAGCTTGGCGAATCTGGATTTTCGTTGCATTTTTATTTACAACAAAAGCGTATTTGTTAGATTCGCGGAGGACAGTGCTTTTTTCCGTAATCTGGGGTTGTAATATAATTTGGTATATGTCTTTCATAATACGTCTCTTAACATCGGCTAGGCAAACTTACCAGATAAGGTTCACGAACGAAGCCGTTTATCGTTCACTCGGACACTTCGACTGAAGAATCGTCGAGCGGCTCCGATTCTGAATCCGGATTCGCAAATTTAGTTTGCATCTTATCCACAGCCTTTTCGGTAATTACCAGCGTGTCGTGCCACATAACCTGGTAGATGTTAAGCATGTTCCAGGTGCAGCTATTAACTTGTGGGATATTCCGAATAGAGAGGTGGATATTGGAACTATGTTCGTCAAGGACAAAAAGGACCTTTCCTTGTGCATTTACTGCCTTTAACAAGTTCACCATATCTTTTGTCCGTGGACGTTCAAGTGTGAAATCTTCAATGAGTATACACTGCTGATTTTGGAACCGGTCTGCAAGGGCCCCATGTAGTCCGAGTCGGCGGACCTGTTTGGGAGTACGTTGTCGATAACTACGAGGTTTCGGCCCGAACGCTACCCCTCCATGAACTCGGTTCGGGGATTTGGCGTTACCTACACGTGCTCTGCCTGTCCCCTTCTGGCGGTATAGTTTTTTTCCACTGCCTTTGACTTCACTACGGCTTTTCGTGGAGGCGTTCCCTTGCCGCTGATTAGCAAGGTAGGCAACAACACACTGGTGAATGACAGGCGCGTTTACCTCAGTGTCGGTGAAGGTCTTTGCTAATTCCTTTTGTCGTAGGACATCTCCTGATGGGCTATAGACATCTAAAGTTGACATCACCTATTCTCCTTTATGCATCGTAACACGAATGAATTTTAGACATCCACTGCGGCTTTAGCTGCCTTCTTGATTAGTAGAAGTCCATTGTTTGGGCCGGGAACCGCGCCTTTCACGACAAGCAAATTCCTTTCGGCATCTGCTTGAATGATATGTAAATTTTGCACGGTATGCCGTTTAGCCCCGTAACGGCCGGCCATCCGTTTGCCTTTGAAAACTCGTGATGGTGTCGCGCTTGCCCCGATAGAACCTGGACGGCGAAGATCTTGTTCGCCCCCATGGCTTTTTCTACCGCCTGCAAATTTCCAACGTCTGACAACCCCAGAGAAGCCACGCCCTTTGGAGGTACCGGTTACGTCAACGAGCTCACCTTCTGAAAAGAGATTCGCGTCAACGGTGCTGCCAACGGATACGTGGTCAAGGCTGTTCACTCGGAATTCTCGGAGTACCACCGTTGGGTCGACCTTTGCCTTAGCGAAATGTCCCTGCTTTGGCTGATTCGTGCGACCTTCCTTCGCCGGTCTGAATCCGAGTTGTACTGCTTGATAGCCATCTTTTTCTTGCGTTTTGAGTTGGACAATCGGACACGGTCCTGCTTCAATAACAGTGACAGGTACGGCTTCTCCTGACTCCTCAAAAACTTGTGTCATGCCGATTTTTCGTCCAATAAGCCCGTTAACCATCTTCCATGACTCCTATAAAAGAACAATTTTTACATCAACTCCCGCCGGTAGGTCCAAGCGCATTAGAGCATCAACGGTTTTGGGTGTTGTCTCTAAAATATCCAACAACCGTTTATGGATGCGCATCTCAAATTGTTCACGCGACTTTTTGTCTTTAAACGTCGAGCGTTGAACAGTATAAGTATGCTTCTTCGTCGGCAACGGGATGGGTCCGGAGACAGCGGCCCCCGTACGTTTAGCTGTGTCCGCTATCTGTTTTGACGAAAAGTCTAGCAACCGGTAGTCAAAGGCTTTGAGTCGAATACGAATTTTTTGATTGTCCATTCTGTTCCTCTTTGATTGCGATTGTCCCCTTTTGCTTAAAAGCAAAAGGGGTGAATGGCAATTTATTCGAGAATTTTGGAGACAACACCTGCCCCGATAGTATGTCCGCCTTCCCGGATTGCGAATCGAAGTTGCTCTTCCATAGCAATCGGTTTGGACAACTCGACCGTAATTTGCGCGTTGTCACCAGGCATAATCATTTCAATGCCTTCAGGCAAATCCATTCTACCGGTCACGTCCGTTGTCCGGAAATAGAATTGTGGGCGGTATCCGCTAAAGAAAGGGTTCCAGCGTCCCCCTTCTTCCTTAGTCAGGATGTAAGCTTCGGCTTCAAACTTTGTATGTGGCGTAACAGTTCCAGGGATTGACAAGACCTGTCCGCGTTCAACTTCATCTCGGTCTATGCCTCGCAGTAAAGCCCCGATATTATCGCCTGCTCGTCCTTCATCTAGAAATTTTCGGAACATCTCAACCCCTGTTACAACAGTGGTTTGTGTGTCGCGGAGTCCGACAATTTCGACATCATTTCCGACGTTAATGATTCCGCGTTCAACGCGTCCGGTGACAACAGTGCCGCGCCCACTGATCGTGAAAATGTCCTCTATCGGCATCAGAAAAGGCTTTTCAGTATCCCGGACCGGTTCCGGAATGAATTCATCAACGGCTTCCATTAAATCAAGGATAGGCTTACATTCGTCGCTTCCTGGATCGCCGGCAGATTCCATCGCTTGAAGTGCAGAACCTGCGATAATAGGGACGTCGTCGCCTGGAAATTCATACTCTGACAGCAATTCCCGTACTTCCAATTCAACGAGTTCAATCAGTTCTTCGTCGTCTACCATGTCTGCCTTATTGAGGAAGACTACGAGAGACGGCACGTTGACCTGGCGTGCAAGTAGGACGTGCTCACGAGTTTGTGGCATCGGTCCATCTGCAGCAGAGACAACCAGAATCGCGCCATCCATCTGTGCAGCCCCGGTAATCATGTTTTTGATATAGTCAGCGTGTCCGGGGCAATCGACGTGTGCATAGTGGCGGTTCTCTGTTTCGTACTCAACGTGTGCTGTGTTAATAGTAATACCACGTTCTTTTTCCTCTGGTGCTTTGTCAATTTCGTCATAGGTCATGACGTAGTTTTTATTAGCAAGATTCGAAAGTACCATGGTAATTGCGGCGGTGAGAGTCGTCTTCCCATGGTCAACGTGGCCGATAGTTCCAATATTGACGTGTGGCTTAGTCCTTTCAAACGTTTCCTTAGCCATTTTTGTGCAAACTCCATTGTGCTCTCCTAAAAAACGTTTTTAGAAAAGCGCAGTAAAATTAAGGAATCCTAAATAGATTCTATTTAGAAATTAAGTCCTCCATCAGACTTGTGGGGACTTCACTATAATGCGAGAACTCCATAGAATAGTGCGCTCTGCCTTGGGTAAGAGAGCGAAGAGTCTTTACATAGCCGAACATTTCTGAGAGCGGAACATCAACGTGTATAAGTTGGACTCGGGCTTTCGCTTGAAGTTCCGTTTCACGTATCTGCGCACGCCGCGCATTGAGGTCTCCGATGACTTTACCGAGATATTGGTCCGGAACAATGACTTCAACGGCCATAATCGGTTCCAAGAGTGCCGGATTTGCCCGTTTCAGTGCATCTTTAAATGCCATTGAGCCTGCAATCCCGAATGCCATTTCCGAGGAGTCTACAGGATGGTGTGAGCCGTCTACTAGTCGGACTGCTACATCAACCACAGGGTATCCGGCTAAAACGCCGACATTCATGGCATTCTCAATACCTTTTCGGACAGCCGGAATGTACTCTTGTGGAATCACTCCGCCCTTCGTTTGGTCGGTAAATTCAAAGCCGGTGCCTTTTTCAAGGGGTTCAACCTCAATGTAAACATGCCCAAATTGCCCTCTGCCACCGGATTGGCGAACAAAACGGCCTTCCGCTTTAACAGGCTTCCGGATCGTTTCACGATACGCAACCTCAGGATTGCCCACATTTGCGGATACATTGAATTCGCGTACGAGCCGGTCTACAATGATTTCCAAATGTAATTCTCCCATACCTGAGAGCAAAGTCTGTCCTGTGTCAGCATCTTGGTGAACTTTAAACGTCGGATCTTCTTCGGCTAGTTTTGAGAGAGCGAGGTTCAATTTATCAATATCCGACTGGGTTCGTGGTTCCACTGCTACAGCCATAACAGGTAAAGGAAATTCCATGGTTTCTAAGGTGATATGTGATTTCGGATCGCAGATAGTATCGCCTGTTGAGAGCTCTTTTAATCCGATTGCAGCGGCGATATCTCCCGCCGTAATGGATGTAACTTCCTCACGTTTGTTGGCGTGCATCTGCATCAACCGTCCGATTCTTTCATGCTTACCACGCTTACTATTGTAAACGGTATCACCTTTCTTTAGAACCCCTGAATAGACACGAAGGTAGGTAAGTTTGCCAACGTGTGGATCGGTGGTAATTTTGAAAGCCAATGCACAGAAAGGATCGTTATTGTCTGCTTGTCGTATCTGCTCCGATTCTGTTTTCGGATCGAAACCGACAATTGGTGGTACATCGGTAGGTGCAGGGAGGTAAGAGACGATTCCATCTAAGAGAGGTTGGACACCTTTGTTCTTTAAAGCAGTTCCACAGAGAACCGGAACAACCTTGCCACTGAGTGTCGCGGTTCTGATTCCGGCCTTAACTTCTTCTGGAGAGAGTTCGATGCCATCTAGGAATTTAACGAGCAGCTCATCATCCACTTCGGCGATCGCCTCAAGCAGCAGTTCACGGTACTCGTTTGCCATATCTTCCATCTCTTTCGGGATATCTGTTTCATGAATGACGGCACCGAGGCTTCCTTCATCCCACAACTGTCCTTTCATTGAAATGATATCTACTATACCTTTGAACTGTTCTGCTGAGCCGATTGGGAGCTGAACAGGAATAGCTGTAGCCCCCAAGCGTTCTTCCATCATTTCAACGGTGCGGAAGAAGTCTGCTCCGGTTCTATCCATTTTATTGACGAATGCGATGCGTGGGATGTTATACTTATCTGCTTGCCGCCAGACCGTTTCAGATTGCGGTTCAACCCCGCCAACTGCACAGAATACTGCAACTGCGCCGTCGAGAACGCGAAGAGAACGTTCCACTTCGACGGTAAAATCAATATGGCCCGGTGTATCAATGATGTTGATATGGTGTGCTTTCCATTGACAGGTTGTCGCAGCAGCAGTAATAGTAATGCCACGTTCCTGTTCTTGCACCATCCAATCCATCGTAGTTGTTCCATCGTCCACTTCACCAATGCGGTAAACACGGCCGGTATAATACAAGATACGTTCGGTTACAGTGGTTTTCCCGGCATCAATATGTGCCATGATGCCTATATTCCGCATCTTGGGTAAATCTAAACGATGTTGATTTTTGTGGTTCTTATCTGCCACGATTTTTTTTGTCCTTTGAGGCTTGTTAACTTCGCGTGCGTGGTATCAGCCGCGTTAAGTTAAGAATGTACGAAAGTTTGCATCCACCTAATCCGCGGACTTGCTGCGGTTATAATCCTTACCACCGGTAATGTGCGAAGGCTCTATTGGCTTCTGCCATTCGATGCTGTTCCTGTTTACGGCGGATTGCCCCGCCATCGTTTTGTGACGCGTCCATCAATTCACCAGCAAGGCGTTGTGCCATGCGTTTCTCGCCGCGTGCCCGTGCAGATTGAATAATCCAACTAAAAGCGAGCCGGATTTTGCGTTCGGCCTTGACATCAATAGGAACCTGATAGGTTTGGCTGCCGACGCGCCGCGGGCGAATTTCTAACGCTGGTTTGACATTGTTAATTGCTTTCTGGAACACAGCGAAACCATCTTCCTGGGTCCGCTCTCCAATTATCTCAAAACTCTCATACAGGATACGCTGCGCAGTGCTCTTCTTCCCATCCAACATGAGACTGTTGATAAATTTTGATACAAGCTTACTGTTGTAAGTTGCATCCGGGGTAACATCGCGCTTGGTAACGTTTCCACGTCTCGGCATCTCTTTTTCCTCCGCGGAGTGTGCCTTATGGCTTTCGTGCTCCGTATTTTGAGCGTCCCTGCCGGCGGTTGTCAACACCTGCCGTATCCAACTTGCCACGAACGATGTGATAACGAACGTTAGAAAGATCTTTTACGCGGCCGCCTCGTACTAAAACGACTGAGTGCTCTTGCAAGTTGTGATCTATGCCCGGAATATAACAGGTTGCCTCATAGCCAGAAGTAAAACGGACCCGGGCGACTTTGCGCAAGGCCGAATTTGGTTTACTCGGCGTTACCGTTTTTACCTGTAAACAGATACCACGACGCTGTGGGCACTGCTGAAGCACAGGTGACTTTGTCTTCTTCCGGTACTTTTTGCGCGGTTTTTTAATTAACTGGTTAATTGTTGGCATTCTTTCTTTATATACGGCCTTCATCCAAGCAGTGCCCGGCGATTGCCCTCCTGACTATAAACACCATACCCGAACCGGGCTTTATAGGTGGCTACTGTTACATCCCTTTCCAATCCACTCGATCGAAATACAATAAAAAAGCCCCGCGCGGGGCAGCGAGTGAATTGCAGAGCGAAAATTAAGTGCTCAACTTGCGCAACTTCAACCCATAATATCTGTTAGCAAGATAGACTTGCTAGTTGCGCCCTACAACAAAACATATTAACGCAAAATTTAGAATCAACGTTAGAATGTTTCCAATATAATTGCCCCTTTTCTGGTCTTAGAGAGACCCAAAAAGAATTGATTAGCGTTGCATAAAATGTAATTATATCATAAAATTTCCAGTTTGTCAAATTTTTTTTGAAAAAACAACTTTTTCTTAAATTTAAAGTGCAGATTTTGTCAATTTGACGAATATCTTGCAAATTTTTATGAAAAAATTAACTTCCGTCTTGCAAATTACCGCGAATAAATACGTCCCGGACGTTAAAATTTTCATCAAGGATTACAATATCGGCGGCTTTACCGCGGCCAATTGAACCGAGCTGGTCAGCGATGCCTAAATTATGTGCTGGCGTTAACGTTGCCATTGTTAACGCTTCCTCTAAGGAGTACCCCCACCCCATAACGTTCTCGATTCCATCCATGAGAGTTATATTTGCACCAGCAAGGCGCTCACTCGTTTTTCCAAGATCCAGCCACATCGCTCCATTTTTTACATATTTCTTCGCTTCTTGCGACGATGATTTTTCCAAACGGTAGGCATCAAATCCTGAAATATAAGTCGCATCAGCCTGCCATACCTCAGGTGAGACACCAGCGAGTTCGGTACAATCTGTAATTAATCCGACGTTGTGTATCCCTTTTCGACGAACCAAAATATCGCCCCAAAAGGGGTGAACATGCTGTTCATCAACGATGAGTTCGGCATGAATACCTTTATGGGCGAAGACAGCTTCTAACGCACCAAGGTTCCGGTGATGCATACCGCTCATGCCGTTATACGTATGGGTTGCCCGTGTGACCCCGGCATCGATTGCCGCCATGGCTTGTTCGTACGTTGCGTTTGTGTGTCCCATAGCCACAACGATGTTGTTGTAAGCCTCTGTCCGGTTGGCAGTAAGGTGCTTGATAAATTGGAATCGTGATTGTTCCGTTGCTCCTATATCGTTTTCCGGTGCAACAGAGATGACTTTTAAGGTTCCATCTGAGGCAGCCCACATAGCGTGGAATTCTTCAAAGTTAGGAGGCGTAATGTACCTCGCATCCTGAGCGCCGTTCTTAGCAAGACTTCCAAATTTTCCTTCTACATAAGAACCTAAAATACGGGCACCGTCTTCGATTGGAGTGTCTACGACATGCGCTATTGCTTTCAAGGAAGCGTTGATCTGTTCCATACTCCCTGAGGAAATACCCAAAACCAGTGAAGTAACTCCGTTGGTGACGTGTGCACGAGCAATTTTGTGTATGTCTTCAACTTTTCCTGTCATCGTATCAACGCCGCCGCCGCCGTGTACGAGAGCATCTATGAGGCCTGGGATGATTGTGCAACCAGCAGCATCAATTATCTTAGAGGTACTACGAGGCACAGCATCTTCCGTTTTTATTTCCGAGATTTTATCGCCTTCTATAACGATGGTGCCTCGCCCTTGATGTTTCGGTGTATAAATATCCCCGTTTGTTATTGTAAACGTTTCCATAGTTTGTTTATTACAAATGACCGCGGTTTTCCAATTGTCCAGCAATGCCTACTGTGCCCGTTCCATAAAGATAAAACTGTAGGAGTACGGATTTTTCTCATCCGCTTCTCGGTCAATGCGCTTGACTTCCCTCCACTCCGTCGTATCAAACGTAGGAAAATAGACATTCCCGTCAAAGACGTGGTGGATTTGTGTCAGATAGAGTCGGTGAGCATGAGGTAAAAATGTTTTATAAACAGGTGCGCCACCACATATCATAAGTTCTTCGCAATCTGCTGCAACAGCCAAGACCTCCTCTACCGAGTGAACAACGATGCAACTCTTTCGATGGATCTTGGTGTTAACCTGATACTTCTTGTTACGCGTGAGGATAATGTTGAGTCGCTTGCCCAAGGGACGTTTGAGCGTTTCAAAAGTTTTCCGTCCCATGACAACGGGCTTTCCCACTGTCATGTCGCGGAAATGCCTCCGGTCGGCAGGCATTTCCCAAGGAATGTCTGCCCCGTTACCGATAAGCCGGTTTTTGTCAATTGCCGCAATCATTGAAATCAACATTTTTCGTTCACTCATATTACCGAACATGTGGGCTGTTTATTATGCTGAATTACATTTACCTGCGTGAATTAAACAATGAGAGGCGCGCGGATGGTATCATAATGCTCGTAAGCTGTTAACTGAATATCTTGCATCTTGAAATCGTCAATTGATTGAACCTTCGGATTCAGTACAAGCCTCGGTAAAGGTAAAGGGTTTCGCTGAAGTTGCATTCTTACCTGCTCAAAGTGGGCATGGTAGATGTGTGCATCTCCCAAAGTGAGGATAAACTCATTGGGTTCAAGATTTGTCACTTGTGCCACCATGCACAAAAGCATAGAATAGGAAGCAATATTGAAGGGCACGCCAAGAAACATATCGCAACTGCGCAGATACATCTGCAGCGACAACTTGCCCTCGGCAACAAAGAATTGAAAAAATATGTGACACGGTGGTAAGGACATTTGGTCTAATTCGCCCGGATTCCAAGCAGTCACAACATGCCGTCGGCTGTTAGGGTTGTTCTTGAGTTGTTCAATGACCTCGGCAAGCTGATCGAGCGGACCGTTTTTCGTTTGCCATCGTCGCCATTGGACACCATAAATTCTGCCGAGGTCTCCATCTTTTCCCCACGCTTCGGCGTTCGCATTCCATATCTGTGTGCCAAGTTTCTGAAATTGCTCCACCCTGTCGTAGCCTCGTAGGAATCCTAAGAGCTCAGCTTTTACAGAACGGAACGCAAGTTTCTTAGTCGTTACTGCTGGAAACCCATCCGCGAGATTGTAGCGCATTTGCATACCAAACAGTGCACGCGTTTGACCGTTCCTCCCATTCCGGTCAACTCCGGTATCTAATATCTGCAGGAGTCTTTCTAAATATTGCTGCATATCTATAAATCTGTACTGCCGAATCCGCCCCGAGATGGAGCAATCATCTGTTCAACTTCATTCCAATGTGTCCTATCTACACGGACGAAGACAGCTTGTGCGATCCGTGCGCCTCTTTCAACAGTGACAGTTGCGTCAGTGAAATTGTAAACCTGAATTTTTAGTTCGTCATCTTCTCCACAGTAATCGTTATCCACAACCCCTAAGCCTTGTGGCATCAGCAATCCAAATTTTCGTGGTGTGCTGCTGCGCAGGCAAACCATCAGCATATAGCCAGGGGGTGTTTCAACGATTATATTTGCAGGTATCAGGCAGATGTCTTGTGGCGCAATTTCAGCAGCTTCACGACAGAGCAGATCTAAACCGACGGCCCCTTCAGTTTCGTATTTGGGCAACGGGAGCGTCTTATCTACGCGTTTGATATTAATTCTCATAACGGAACAACGACTCCCATTACCTTGCATTTAATCTGATAGATAGAAGTCGTTGCTGTAATAAAGAGGGTTTTCCAATCATCTCCACCCCATGTGAGATTCGCCGTGCGTTCCGGAACAAGAATTACACCCAGATGTGTTCCGTCTGCAGCAAAAACCCAAATTCCTCCGGGGCCGGTTAAGTAGACATTCCCTTCAATATCTACTTTCATACCGTCTGGTTTCCCGTTGTCGCCCTCTTCCTCTGCAAACACGCGGCCGTTCGTAATTGCCCCATCAGGTTGGACATCAAAAGCCCGGACGTGCATCCGCTCGGTGTCGTTAATGTAGAGGATGGACTCATCCGGTGAAAAGCAGAGACCGTTGGGCCTGTCGAAATCATCAATCAGGAGCATCAACGTATCCTCATCAGGTGCCAGGCGATACACCCCTTGAAAATCAAGTTCCTTTTCTGCGGCAACCCCATACGCAGAAGTTAATCCATAGGGCGGATCTGTGAAATAGATACTTCCATCCGATTTAACGACAACATCATTTGGGCTATTCAAACGTTTGCCTTGATAGTGCGATGCAATTGTGATTACCTGGCCATCCGCTGTTGTTCGGGATACGCGGCGATTAGCGTGTTCACAAGCAATGAGGCATCCGTGCTTATCGTAGGTGAGTCCATTTGACTTTCCTGACGGTGCACGGTATATACTCATGCCTGATGTCGCGTCCCATCTCTTCATTGCGTTCGCGGGAATATCGCTGAACAGCAAAAAATTCTCGAGAGTATTCCAAAGTGGTCCTTCGGTAAATTGGCATCCGGTTGCCAATTGTTCGACAACTGCTCGTGCATCAACTAAGTCTAATAACCTTGAATCGCGTAGATCTAGCGCCATTATGAAAAATCCTTTCTTTCAGGGCACTGTACTTTTTTATCCGAATTGTGATTTTCCACGAAATTTATCCTACGATATCTGATTCGCGGGAGGCAATTTCAAAGGAGATATACCATAATTTTGCTCGCAATCCAGCCGTGTTCACAAATTACATCCCCAGCGTTGCTGAGCCCCCATTTTTTTCTTGACATGTGCTCCCGAATCATGTTATTATAAACAAAAGTTAACTCGTTTTAGGGATGCCCTACGATCGGAAGGAATTCACGTGCCTGGGGCGACTCGAACGCCCGACCTTCAGCTCCGGAGGCTGACGCTCTATCCAACTGAGCTACAGGCACAATTCATTATATTGACATTATATAGTATAACAACTCAAATGTCTTTTGTCAAATTTTTTTAGACTGTTTGGTTTCAGAAAAACAGTAATGAGGAATAAGCAGATGAAACGTAGATTTCAACAATTCTCCATATTAAGTCTCATAGTGCTTTTCTTGTTTAGCCTCGCTCCAGAGGAGGTAGAAAGTCGGCGCGGCGGTAGAAGTTTCAGCCGCAGTTCCAGCCGGCGGAGTTATAGTGCACCGAGGCGCTCCTACAGTAAGACTCGCTCATCGCGAAGCACCTATACGCGTCCGAGGACAACGTCTTCGACATCACGGCGTAGTAATTATAGCAGAACCACGCCGAGAAGTACTAGCACCCGAGCGAGCACAGCAGCACGCCAAAAACAGACGGCGACGAACCGCGCGAGGAACACAACTGCAACCCAAAGGACTACAAGTGCAACAAGAAGCCAACAGCGGAAATCCACCGCGCAAAACCGAAAACAGGTGCGACAGCTCAAAACTGAGAACCGTAGTTTAAAACGGCAGGTCAGAAGAGCAGACAGGCGGACCGCTAGGGCCCGACGCGACGCGCGTGCAACTATTAACGTTGGCAATTTTGGGATGTATTATCCGGTCACGGCTTATTCAATGTACGGTCTAACTGCCTCTATGGCGTTTAACAACATCTTGTACGGTATATATTTCCACGATTACTATAATCACGCGATTCGGCATAGTTACTTGTGGCACTATCACCATCCGAGTTATGACCGGTCACATTGGGATGCTAAAAAACAGGCGGAGTACGAATATTATAAGGAATACTACGAAAGCCAAGGCATTGAACCCAATTCAAACTACGTTGATCCGGGTACCAATCGCGATGAAGATTACGCTGCAAGTTACGTTGAAGAGAATCCCGATAAATTTTATGGGGAGAACGCTGTCGCTTTCACGGTTGAAGAGCTTCCTGATGAAGAAGCACTGAAACAAGAGCTCCTTGCTTCTGCCGAGTCATCATCAGTCACTGCCACAGCATCACGTGCGCCCCCAGTCCCGGAGAAAATTGTCATTGAGAATAGGACCTCCGGCGGAACGTGGTTCCTCCTTATATTCGGCAGCTTTATCATCGTCGGAGCTATCGTGCTGGTGATGTACAATAAAGGCTATTTCTAACATAGAAAACACCAGAGGCTGACATCGTTACGCCAATTTAAAGTGAAGCCTTAACAATGTAGGTAGGAAGATGGCATTTTTTCGTAGAAAAGATGGGAAATCCCTCTTTGGTAAAGAAAAGACGGCTGATAAGAAAAAGCCAGAGAGACACGAACTCGTCGATATCCCAATTAATAGCATAATTGAACTCTCTGATATCACTACATACGAGGAGACCGGCGATACTTCACACGCATTTAAACTCGTCCTCGCGAAGAAGTATGTGGGCGACGGTCTCCTTCGCTATATGTATCATATCCAAGATGTGGAGAGCGAGCTCGTTGTCGGAGTCGATCATATCGCGGGAACAAAGGACGAGTACGAAATCTCTCGATGGATTATTGATGGCGAGCAAGATCTCAGCGATCCGTTGCCCGATACGATGACGCTCTATTATCCGCATCCCGATGATGAAGACCAGGAGATAGCAGTGGAATTCACTCGGCATGAGGTTATTGCTGCGACGCTTACTGTTACCAGTCCGCAAGGGCAACCCGAGGAATTCACCGTAGAACTCCACGAATACGCTACCGAAGAGGAAGAGTTGATGTGTATTGAAGTTTGTGGAAAGTGGTTAACCTTCTATGTCGGTACGCTTATAACGCGTTCCGATATTGAAATCTACCCGGCGATGAATACTGGAACTAAGGATGGATAATCTTATCCGAACGCGAATCTTTGATTCAACGTCGGTGGTCTGAATATCGTATCTATGCCAGGCGGTGGGTTGCTGAAAAAGATACGTCAAAGGTGTTGACTGAATTCATTGCTATACACTCGCATATCGATATGGACGGAGAGGACGGTATCTTTGTACCTATAAGGCGATGCCGTCAATATCCACACGAACGGGTTGAGGTGGCGTTGGGTAGGTTGCAAATTAATAAACGTGTCCGGGACTTGCTTACCGAGCAGGTTGTGGACAGTATGAAGGAGAGGTAATAAATGTCTGTCACAGATAAGATGCAAAAAGATATAACTAGACTATTAGAAGAAGGTAAAAACCTACATCAGATTAAGATCATGGAGGGTATGCCAAAAAGCATAATTACTATCCGATTACAAGCTTCAGAGTTTATTATAAGACAGCATCTTGAAAAAGTCCCTACCAATCTCATTAAAGACTCGCTAAGCACCGGCCCGCGTACGAAGCATGTAGAGGAGACTATTTTCCGGTGGGAAATTTACAATAATAAACTCCCTTCAGTAAGCATACCGGATATGGAAGAAAAAAAAGAGATATACTCGCTAATCATTAATTGGCGAATGAACGGAGGGTCCGAAATCGAGAGAAGATTAAAAGAGAGAGGTAAGATAGAAGGTTATGGGATCGGTACTCTCAATAGAATGCTTAGACAATTAAAGATTTTCTGTAAAATAAGGAAAAACATTGAAGAACAACCTACGACAGAGGACACTATTGAAAAATCTATAGAGACGGACGGCACTATAAAGGATTCTACTGAAAGACAGCCCACGACAGAGACGCAGACTGACAACAAACAACCTTACTTGGATAAGTCTTTCGAAAAAAAGGAAGTTGAAATCGATCCAGTTACCTACTTTGGTGGTACGGATACTATATCTAAGTTTACCGACAATATAGTAGATACTGATTTTTTTATTAAGACTAGCACCCAAAACGGGACTACACAAGTTACCCCTGGACAGAAGCACATGCACGAAGTCGTTTTTGTACAACAAGGGTTCTCCGGGGACATTTTACTAGGGGACTTTCATGATTTTAAAAAAAATATAGAAGACTATTCTTATGAATTTGATCGTATATTCCCAGGTTGGAAATATTTATTGTTTAATCTAATATCGACGGCTCCTACTCCTAACAAGCGTAAAGGAGGAAAAAAACCTTATGACCCAGATAACCGTTACGGACCTATCCTTCAGGGGATTTTGGATCGGCAATTCAGGTATCAATGGACACCGCAAACCCTCGCATACAATCACTACGTATACGCGATTGTACTACAAAAAGTGCGCTCAGACGTTGATAATGCTGTAATCACATTTGAATTGCTTTTAGATTGTAAGGACTTTTTGATACCTTATTTTCCGTGGATAAAAGTGCCAATAGAAAGAGTGCTTGATTACCATCTACCAAAGACTTTAAGTAAAAAGGATGTTATACAGGATTTCATAAATCTTCCAAAACACGGTGCCGGGAGAGCATATGCGACAATGCTCGCAGGCGTTCTTAGGTACTTTCCAAACTATGTAGGTAAAAGTGAAGGAACTTTTATAGACACTCTTAAGAAACACTCTTTGCTAAGCATTTTAGGTTCCTTATGTAAACCGCTTTTATGTAAAAAATATAAAGAGATCCAATCTGACATTACTACAGCAAAACTGACTGAATCTACGAAAGACGTTCTTGAGGAAAAAATATACGAATTAAATAAGATTACAAATAACGTTAAAGACAAATACGGTATAATTTTAAATAACTAAAGGTGAGTAGAATCTATGAAGTTATTAATTCTTCTTTTTCTTTTAATTCTAGTACTGTTAGCTGCCACGCGGGCAGGGTTCTAACTAAAGGACATACTACATGATAAAAACTAAAGCAACACAAGCCGTAGAAATCTGGCGCGGTGCCGGTAAAAAAACCTTACAAGACGTTGCCATAGAGAACGGCGGCGTAAAAGAGGATACCGACGCAGACGCTGATGTTTTCCGATTCAGTGATGCGTCAGTCCTTAAGGTTTTTCACGACGGGTGATATTTGACATTTTTAGGAGGGGGTAAATTTGAATTCTGATAACTATGAAGGTTTTATGACTCCATTATTAAGGGGGGGGTCTTCTATGACTTATGAAAAACAACAGCGCATATATCCGGCTATATGGCGGATACTCTTCGGCTTGTAAAGGGGGCGCTGCTAGTGAAGACAATCAACGGCGAAGATTCACCAGATAAATGCCCACTGCCACTAATGCTGAGCCAGTTAACAGACTCAGTGTCAATTCATCACCCAAAAGCAGATGGCTCAATAGCACACCAGCCAGAGGTGTTGCAAAAAAAAGTACTACAAGTTTACTTGCACTATAACGTTCAAGAATCGTGGTCCAAGCCAAATAGCAGAAACCTGCAATAACGCCCCCTTGATAGAGGAGTGCGGCAATGCCTGCTGTGGAAAATTGGAAATCCTTTCCACCTTCCAGGAGGAGACTCAACCCTAAAAAGCAGGGGAGTCCTAAGGATAACATCCAGACCAGCAGCCGGTAAGGATGAATCGCTTGGATCATTAATTTTGTGACGACAACGCGGAGCCCAAGAAAACAGCCACTAACGAGAACTATCAGATCGCCGATTAAGGCGAAGCTGCCTATAGCGCTGTCTTGTTGCAAATTAGGTACAAAGGTGAAGAAAACGCCGCTGAAGGCAATTAGAATTCCCAGAGTTTTTAACACAGTGAGCTGTTCGCCGGGAATCCAGAAATGGGCAAACAACGCGGTGAAAAATGGATAGGCGTTAATGAGAATCGTTGAACGTGAGGCTGTCGTGAACAAGGTCCCAACGTTCAATGCAACAATCTGCAGTAGGAAAATCAAGGTGAGCAGTAGCAGGCGGGAAAATTCACCCCGTTGCAATCGAAGCGGAATCCTTTGATAGAGGGCCCAACCCCCTACAGCGGCTAAACCTAATCCAAAGCGAAGAAAAGCAAGAGCCAGCGGCGGGAAATCCTGCAAACTGATTTTAATGGAGAGCGAGTTTCCCCCCCAAAGAAAAGCGAGAACCAAAGCAAGGGCGATAATCCTGCCGCTGGGATCCTCGCTTTTAACGTTAAGTTGTGCCATTAAAAATTAATCGTAAGCACCAGGGCGGTGGTTCCCCATTAAACGTTGTTGACGTTCTGTTGCCTGCTCCAAGATGGCCTCATCAAATTGAAACCGGTTCAGGTAGGGTGGAAATTTCTGAGTTATCATCCGATTTGCATAATGTACCTGTAACAGATACCGAGTCTGCTGACTGTTATTAGCGGTGCCTCTATGCCAAACTTCACTCCGGAAAATTACCACGTCGCCGGCATTGCAGAGAATGCTCTGCTCTCCTGCCCCTTTCCATTGGGTTTCCCCGTCAGGTCTGCGTCCTGAAAGGTGGCTCCCTGGAACGAACTTCGTGGGGCCGAGTTCTTCATAAAGATTGTCAAGGTAGTAGTGTGCTGTTGTAATGAAAATAGGGACCTTCACGCGCGGGTCTCCTAAAATGTCTGCCGGAAGCGAGATAGGCAACCAATCTGTATGCAAACCTTGGTCAGGACGGCCTGGCCCCGTTATCCATGCTGTCATACCGATAACGTGACAATCTTCACCGTGCACAGCTTCCGCTAACTCAATAACAGGCGACATATCAAGATATTGTAGGAATACCGGGTCGCGATTAAAAGCATTATTGATATGTTTGTTCAGGAATCCTTCACCGTTCTGTGGAACGTTATGCCGGTCGAAACTCTCAGGTATTGCTGTCAACCTATCCATGGCTTCACGGAGTTCTGTAAGTTGTTCGGAATTGATAACGCTCGGCAGATATGCGTAGCCATCTTCTTCCATCGCGATAACCTGTTTGTCAAGCGCAGAATAGGCAGTAAGTGGTAAGGCTTGCTGCATTAACCCTTCTCTCCTTTTGTGTACAGAATTATCTAGTTATCCTTGGTAACGTAGGGTCGGATTTGTAACATTGTGACATGAAAACGTGGAAGAACACAATAACTCGCCCTAGCATCGAAATTATTATAACATTTTTACAAACATAGGTCAACATTTTTATTAAAAATTACGTTGTTAAAGTAAAGTGCATCCAAAAATGTGTTATATTGAATAAAGTTAAAAACTATTGTAAAATTAAGAAAGGTAAGGAATACACAAATGAAAAATAGAAGTTTAAGCCCCAAGCCATCAGCGAAAAACACAGCTATCCGGGTTCCAGGGCAGGTAGTTGAATCCCTACCGGGTAACCTCTTTCGCATAAAATTAGAAAATGAGTACAAAGCGGTGGCGTACCTTGCCGGTAAACTGGTGCGACACAAAATTTGGGTTCTCCCAGGTGACCAAGTTACCGTAGAACTCTCTCCGTACGACTTGACGCGAGGACGTATTATTTGGCGGAATCCTGAAGTTTAGGGACAGAGAGTTATGGAAGGAATTGTGATAAAAGCACGGGGTGGTACGTATGAAGTCCAGGTTGGCAAGCAGTGCTATACTTGTTCTCTGCGGCACCACCTCATTGAAGCGGAAAAACGGCGCCTTGCCGAAACAAAAGGGATGCCGTATGTCGAGCTTGCTGCAGTAGGCGACCGGGTGCATATCTCTACTTCCGCGAGCACATTTGAAAGTGGTTACATTGAGGAAATCCTTCCACGCGATACACAATTCGGTAGAATTCGCATGGACGGTTGGCGGCAAGTGATTGTCGCTAATCTTGAAATGCTCCTCATCATCTTTGCGGCACGACAGCCTGCTCTCAAACTACGAATGCTTGATCGATTCCTCGTCACAGCGGAAGCCTCAGATGTCATACCAATTATCTGTATTAACAAACTGGATTTGGTGAAATTAGCCGATGTCCAGAGAGAACTCAATTTATATGAAGAATTGGGTTATACTGTGGTTTATACAAGTACGGTAACCGGGTTAGGCATTGACGGATTGCGCCGAGTGATGCAGGATAAAATATCAGCAATTGTCGGAGTATCAGGTGTCGGGAAATCGTCTTTACTCAACGCACTACAGCCAGGTCTTCATCTGCGAATCGGTGATGTTGACGAGCGTATCCACAAAGGACGACATACGACAACGGAAGTGATGCTGCTGCCTCTGAAATTTGGAGGGTTTGTTGCCGATACTCCGGGCATCCGGACGCTCGGTTTACTAGAAATTGACAACGAACAAGGGATGGATATTTATTTCCCGGAAATGCGTCCTTATATCCCTGAATGCAAATTCGCAGCATGTACACACCAGCATGAACCTGCCTGTGCAGTCAAACGTGCCGTCGAAACAGGCGATATTACACAACTCCGATATGAAAGTTATTTACGCATTTCCGGATTTAAGGAGGGTAGATATGAACGAAACACAGATAGAAAACGTGTCTCCCGAAAAGAGCGACGCCGCAGACGATGAGCAAAAGAAGTGGTCAGACGCGATGCAGAATCTGCAGCGTATCATTGAAAAAAGTGAGCGAAAACTCGTCTACTTTCAAAATCGGGTGAAGCAAGCCCAATTTATGGATCGGCCAAATCTGCGAAAAATACGTGCAGCTAGTGCCCAAATTAGCATGCATGCGGCGCACTTGGAAGCGCTTCAAAGTGAATTGCGCGAACTGGAACGGCGTTATAGCGGCGGTATATATCTACGCCAAACTAAAAAAAGCGACCTCCGCCGAATTTGGGGTTGGCTCAATCGCCCAAGAATACGAGAAATTTTATATCCTGTGAGCTGTACATTTGATGCTTTTAGCCTAGATTGCCAAAACTGGATAACCAACCCGAAAACTTACGCTTTCTCAATTTTGATACGGCGTACAAAAACCCTCATTGGGTTTCTCGTCTTTCAAAGCGATGCAGATAGCGTTGTTGTCAAACTTATTGTTATTCAACCTGATTATCGGGGACGCGGATACGGCATCGATGCGCTAAGTCAGGCAGTGCATTTCGCATTTGAAGAATTGAATGCTGCGTACGTTACACTACAGGCTCCACCGGATAACGATGTAGCACTCGGCTGCTTTGAGAAGGCTGGATTCCACTACCTCGGTTACACTGATGATGTCAAGCCATACTATACAATGGAAATCGACAAGGACAACTGGGCAAGGGGCACAACATACAACCAGAGTCCCGCACCCCAGCGACTTACAGTTCCCCTCGGCGAACAGATAAGAATAGAGCTGTGAGTATTGATACCTATGCCTTATAATCTGCCTAAATCGCGAAAAAAGGGAAAATTTGCAAATTTTCCCTTTTTTTTTCACAAAATGACTTAAAAGTGCATCCAAAAATGTGTTTAAGTGAATCATTATCATTATTTATGATGATGATATCCTGTACCGCTATGCGGAAAAGGAGGTGCTTGTTATGTTAGCAAACCAGAGGTGGTGTGACACCTAAGTGTCGTACCCTTATGGTGTGACGCTTCGGTGTCGCGCCCTTCAGGCCAGGGCAGGGGGCTGAACCCCCTCTGCCCTCATTTTTACCAGCCCAACTCGCTAAGTGTATATTGAGAAGGTTTTAATTTGATTTTTTTTGTATAACATGTTTAAAGGAAGTTAGCCTCGGTAAACGGATGACTAAACAACTGAAATAAAAAGGAGGTACCTATTATGCGATTCAACCTAGCGACCCTTCACTCAAATTTATCTATGAAAGCCTGCACGTTGCAGGTGGAAATCATTGTTAGGCGAGGTGCCTCTGCCGATAATTGATTTTTCGTCCTATTCAGGATATTCAGTTAATCCTGAGATTTTCAGGCATAAGAAGTCCCTGAGAAAGCCTCAATTGGGATGACAATCCTCTAATTTTAATTTTTTAAGCACAAACCAGCTCGTTAAGTTGGTGGAATGCCCAGGGGGCAAAAATTACGAAAAACCGGCATAGGCCCTTCAGCCTCAAGCTGCGGGAGTAACTCTCTATGCCAAAATTTAATCCGGATTTCTGGGAGGTTTCGGTTCCACCCGAATATTTCGACCGGTTCACTAATGAAGATCATCTCTGGTACCAGCCTCCTAACAGCAAATACGCGCGGACGTACCGCGCGAAACGTCGGAAAGTTCTCAAACAGATCCGTCAAATCATCGCGAAAGATCTGACAGCCCGCCAAGCGGAATGTATCCAACTCTACTTCTACGAAGGCAAAACACAAGAAGAGATTGGTAAACTTCTGGGTATATCGCGCCGCGTTGTCAGTCAACACCTTTTTGGTGTCACGCGTAACGGAAAGCAGATTGGTGGTGCAATTAATAAAATTCGCAAGATGTGCCGCAAGCAGGGGATTGAATTTCCGTAGACGCTGTACCGGAAACTATCTATTAGCCTTGCCTTATAGGTGTAAATTAAGAAGAGAGGTAACCTTAAGAGTTACCTCTCAACAATCCTCAATTAAAGCATTAATTCAAATTTTGTTTTATATTTCTGGATATTTTAAATGACAACATTACCAAACAAAATCAACCTCAATCTGGACGGTGAGACAGAAATCTCAGTCAAAGGTATCATCGCACCGATTGAGTATTCCTCATATAACTTTCATGTAGAGTGGGAGGCATTGGCAAGTCTACGCGTCGCTGAGCCAGAAAAACAGCATCCCGTCTCAATTTTCTGTGACTTTCTTCCTAAGGAAGCTGTTTCTGTCGGTACGCCTTGGGAGATTGAGCACGCGGGTGCTCTGGAGCTGCTGAAGCAACTTCATCCCCGTCCATCTCTGGATATGCGTGCGGATCTGCAGTACCGTAAAGACGAATCTCAAGGACTGTGGGCATGCCTCCGCGCCTACGACGATGAATTCGCCGATGTTGTGTTCCGTATTCATGCGCAATTTGACCTAAAGGATGGTTGGTTCACGCCTTCCCAGTTTACAGGACATCTTGTTATTGATAGAATAAAAAGATCGGTTGCCTTCTTTCGGATGTCCGTTCCTGAAGGCACCATAAACTTTGATGTTAAATGGAAAGCCCCAGAGGGTTTTGAGACCGAAACATGGATTACCGATAGCGGCTTCTGCCCGCAAATGGAACTCCGCGCCGGAATAGAAAACGCTGTGCAAAACACTAAATTCGTTGAATCCATTACACAAGAAGAAGTGGAGCACAAATTGATTCTCTGCTTCTATAAATCGCAGCAAATTAACTGGGTGTCACTTGAAGAAGCGTTGGAGATGGCTCCTGCACAACAGAAACCGATCCACGCTATCTCAATAGATGGCCCGCTCGCTGATGAATCCTGCTGAGGGAGTGGGAAAAACTTGAGGGCAGGTGTCCTCTCTAATGATCGAATCATTGAATTCTTGAACGATAATTTCATCAATACCTGGGGAGGCAATGCTGATTTAGGACGTATCCATAGTCTGCGGGAACCGATTGCCAAAAGACGCGAGCGTGAAGGTAAGACGTTTGACACAACACACCCCTTGGCACAAGCAATTATCAAGGGGTGGAAAACCGGATCAAAAAAAGAGTCATCGGTGGATTGCTTGGTTATATCGCCAGAATTTGAACTGATGGGCAGACAACCTGTTAGTGAACTCCGCGAAGATATTAGGTATAATAGACTCCTAAGGGATGAGTATTATCTAACATTTTTCAAGGAAGCTTTGGCGGGGAAACAACCTGGTTTGGGGAACGTTATCCTCACGACTGAACATCCTTCGCAAGAGGTATTGGACATTTTTCGGACACCAACCGTGGGGTATCAAGACTACACTGTTGTCGTGATTGATACCACAGCCTTTGAAAATGGAGGCACGTTAACTATTAACATTGAAATCGGCAGGGAAGAGGGTGAAGCGGCGTTCTATCTGTTTGATGGCGACACCGAACTCTCCACAGAAGAAGAAAAAACGAAAGATATGCTCACTTGGACATGGGGTGAACCCGGTGACACCCGCCAAATCATGCATCGTTTTGACCGAGGTCAATTTTTTAAATTAGGTGCTACTGGACATTGGCCGAAAGACGAACCGTGTATCAACGCTTTTCAAGCACGAATTTCTGTAGCAGAGAATCAGCAAGTGGAATCTTTAGAAAGAGGGGGTCCTAAATCGGATGAGAACACCTGAGTTGCGAGATAGGTAGAAAGTCGTGTCCTGAAGGACACGGTTTGCCCACTGAGACAAGCTTACCGAACCCCGACCCCTGCCATCTATAGATTGGCAAGATAAGGTAATCTTTGCTATCCTCGAGGATAGCAAAGAAAACGAAGTTGAGGGTAAAAGGTAAGTTTACGAAACCTTGCAGGTTTCGCAAACTACCTCTCCCTCAACCGAACTTGCCAACCCACTGGGCAGCCTTTATTGGGCTCCTGTAGACAAAAAATATTCAGGTCGGGAACGCAGCCCCTGACGGTTCATTTGATCTCTTTGACAGCAACACTGAACTTCCGACAGAAGGCATACCTGAGGCGGCAGTCGCCTCAGCGTGGGGAATCAAATCCGGTAAAACTGAAAAAATCAAACACCGTTTTGAGCATAGTGAGGTTTTTAAACTTGGGGCTACCGGCGACGGGTTTCGCCAGAAGAAATCTGTAAATGCCTGGATTCTCTTTATTGAGGCAGAGATTTCATTGTTTTGCTTGAGACAGGCGGCTGTGTGAACGTGATACCGAGTTGATAAGAGACGATGGTAAACAAATCACTGCACCTTGTTTCGCACTCTGTTCTAATATCTTATCAACCGTTTTAAACCTCTTGGCAAAGTCATGATGCGGGACTCAAATCAGGACTTCATTTCGTGGTGCCTAATTTCAACTACATTTCACGCAAGGCATCAACGACTCGCTGCATATCGGTAGGCAGGGGTGCGGAAAAGATTAAACGTTCGTCTGTGATTGGATGCGTGAATGCAAGCGTGCGTGCATGCAACGCCTGACGGTTCAGCTGCACGAGTGCTTGCTTGATACTGTGAGTGCCTGCATCGTGCAGGGCACGCTTTTTCCCACCATAAATTGCATCCCCTGCAATCGGATGCCCGATGTGTTGCAAATGCACGCGGATTTGATGGAGCCTTCCAGTTTCTAACCTAAGTCGAACGAATGCGAATTTCTGGTAACTTTCTAGGACCTGATAGTGCGTGACAGCATGCCGTCCACCGGTTTCTACTGTTGTCATCCTCCGCCGGTCCCGGGGGCTCCGAGCAATTTGGGCATCAATCGTTCCGATATCTTTCGTAGGGGTTCCACATACTACAGCAAGATATTGCCGCTCGTTCGTATGCGCTTCAAATTGAAGAGAGAGCTCTCGGTGGACTACATCTGTTTTAGCTGCGACAAGAACCCCAGAGGTGTCTTTATCAAGTCTGTGCACAATCCCAGGGCGTTCCACGCCACCAATACCGGAAAGATCCGTGCAATGCGCCAGAAGAGCATTGACGAGTGTTCCTGTGTTAACGCGATTTGCAGGATGAACAAGCATGCCCGCAGGCTTGTTGATGACAACTAGGTGCCTGTCCTCGTACAAAATATCAAGGGCGATAGTTTCAGCTTGGGCGGTTTCCAAAGGACGCGGTTGTGGAATAGTGAGATACAGCCGGTCTCCAGTGCGAAGAGAATAACTCGGTTGTTTTGATACTTTGCCGTTGACAGTGACAGCACCTTCACGAATTAATTTCTGGAGATAGGTGCGAGATACACCTTCAGTTGCATCAAGAAGAAACCGATCTAAACGGATCCTACTATGCTCCGTTTGAATATAGTAACTTTGCGTCTCGCTTTCCATAACGGAATCCTACTTAATGATGTTCTCTTCCTTTATTTCGATTCCCTCTTCAACTTCAAGAATCTCAGAGGGTTCAATTGTTTTCCCTCCAGAAGGAGAATGGGTTTCCACACGCATAATAGCCCCCTCTTGCGGAAGTGAACGCGGACTGTCAAACATCAGAACCGGCTTGGAATTTTTGTTCGATATTTGCGACATAAGCGTCGGGGGCATCAGGAGTAGGAACTTACCGCCTGATGGCGTTGAACCGACCATGACGCCACCGCCGGTCGCGTGAAGCGTCCGGAGACTTTCCAAAAGAGATTGGTGTGCCTCGCGCCTGATTTCAGGCACAACCTCTAAAGCTGCGTCCATCAGGTCTATGAGATCTGCGAGACTGGCAACGCCGGATTCTATTAACTCAAATACATCAACTGAAGGGCTCACTTCTGAGGAATCCGATACAGGTGCCTGAAGTAAATCTGCAAGTGGGTTGCCATCAGCGTCTTTTATATCAAGTACCTCAGCAATCTCAGCGAGTTCCTCTATCTCAAGTCTGTCAAGAAGTGCTAAGAATTCCTCCAAGGATGCCTCATCAGGTTTCTCAGTTTCCTCATACTCCACTGCAGCACTCTCTGTCCCTGCATTGTCCGGTTCGAATGCTGTTTGCGGGGAGATTGTCGTTACCACGGGTGACGGTTGTTCAACTGGAATATCGGTTTTCACGACTTTTTGTGGCGGAGTAGACAGCGATTCAGTAAACCGTTGGTGCGCTCGACGCGCGTAGAGGAAGATACCGGTGCAGATTACTAAGGTTAAAATCAGCACACCTCCGATAAATTTAACAGTGTATTGCATAGTTTGCTCCTTAATGGAATTCGTTAGACTTATCGCTCAATATATAAGCTTGTCCGGCGTATGATGTTACAAAGTATTGAAATGCCATTTGAAAAAATGAAGTGCATTCACAAACGGCAAATTGGCACGTCACGTTTAGTTTTTCCTAAAAAGTCGTTCAGCCTCTATATTCTATACAACGTTCGCATTTGTTGGATAACCTGGGGTAATTTTGCGATAACGTCGTCAATTTGGGTTTCTGTCGTATCTCTGCCGAGTGAAAATCTAACGGTGCCTTGTGCTAACCTCGGAGGTAACCGAAGCGCCGCAAGCACATGCGATGGTTCCATTGAGCCAGAGGTGCACGCCGAACCTGTTGACACACAGATGCCCTCCATGTCTAACCGCAAGATAAGGCTTTCTCCTTCAACGTTTTCAAAGGAGACATTGAGAGTCCCGGGGGCACAATGTTCAGGGTGTCCATTATAGTGAATATTTTTAATGTAGGTATCAAGTCCATGGCGTAGTCGCTGCCCTAACTTATTAAGATGTGCGGCGTAAGTGGCTTGCTCTTTTTTAGCGAGCTCTGCTGCAACCCCAAGGCCGACAATAGCCGGTACATTCTCCGATCCGGCGCGTCGATTGCGTTCATGCGAACCTCCGTGGACGAGGTTTGCTAACCGGGTGCCTCGTCGGATGTAAAGTACGCCGATGCCTTTCGGTGCGTAAATTTTATGTCCTGATAACGATAGGAGGTTAATACCCAACGCCTGAACATTAATTTGCAACTTACCAACTGACTGCACTGCATCCGTGTGCATCGGTATTTCGTATTGCTTGGCGATTTCACATATCTCTTCGATCGGTTGGATGGTGCCGTTCTCGTTGTTGACGTGCATGATAGTTATGAGTACGGTTTCTTCACGGATAGCATCCAGTAGTTGTTCCAGGCGAATCCGGCCGTACCGGTCTACAGGTAAGTACGTCACTTCAAAGCCACGTTTCTCAAGATATTGACATGTATGCAGGACCGCGTGATGTTCGACAGAAGAGGTGATGATATGGTTGCCATTTCCTCGGTTCTTTTCCAATTCAGTCAGTCCTTTGATGGCGTGATTATCCGCTTCGGTTCCGCTTGCGGTGAAAACAATTTCGCTGGGGCTTTTGGCACTGATGAGCTCTGCCACCTGTTCACGTGCGATGTCAATAGCATTCCGTGCCTCGCGCCCGTAAGCATGAATACTGGATCCGTTCCCAAATGCGTTTGTCATATACGGCATCATTGCATCCAGTACTTCTGGTCGAATTGGTGTTGTTGCATTGTAATCCAAATAGATGCGTTGCATAGTTGTGTCCAGGTTGTTGAAGCGGTGCATTGCCAGCGAATCGTGCCTACTTGTATGTCCGGTGATTCCGAAAGGTTATGCGATTAGAAGAAATATCAACGTTGTCCAAACGTTCACGCCTAACGACACTTCCGTTTCTATTTAAAAACGAGAGGTTGACAGGATGTGTCCCTTCAGGAAGCGGTATCCGTACCGTAAACATCCGATTCGGAAGTGTCCCCCAGGAACGTGTATCAGCCTTCTCCGTTATAATGTTGACAAGGTTGGTGAGCAACCCTAACGCTTTATTTTCATTTTTTGCTTTTCGGTATGCCAAGTACTTTAGTAAGGCGCGCCCCAACGTTCGGAAGAGAATCACCGTGTGTTCAGCGTTAAGCGTTTCTATAGCGATTTTTTCGACATCTTCTACCAAAATACCTTTCGCTTGTGCTTGTCCGACTTTCACTTCAATTCCGGAAAGCTGGGGGCGTTGGGAGTGATAGGTCGGCATCTCAATGTGTAAGAGATATTCTAATTCAACGTCCGAATATGTTTTTCCCTGGCGCTTACGGAGCGTTGGGACAAATTCTGTAGCTTCTGTTTCATTATTTTTGCCAAATTTATCGGTTTTCAGGATAGGAAAGGTTAACGTTGTTTTGCCTTTCTGTGGAACGTATCCGGTTTCATAAAACAGGATCAGTTCTCCATAATTTTCTGGCCGCGCCGGTGGTTCGCCGTACTGCTTTTGATAATACGTGGCTTCTTGAGGGAATCCCAATTTACGTGCCAAGCGTACCAGAGAATGGCCTATATCTACGGGCAATGGCACGCCTGTCTTCTCAGCAGCACTTCGATAATTTACCTCTGCTTGTCGGTAAGAGATGAAAGCATCATTCCAGTCCCCTGAGGCTTCAAAGAGCATAGCGGATAAATACGCTAAAAATCCACTTGCAAAAAAATCGTAATCCTCGTTTTCATCCTTGTATGACTCAATCAAGCTTGTTGCTTGCCGGCATTCTACCAGGGCCTCACTCAACTGATTGAGAGACACGTAATTAAGAATCTGATAATAGTAGGCTAAGAGTCTCTCGTACCGTTTACCGGGGTAAGGTTTTGCTAAATCAGAGGTAAGAAGCGAGAGTGCCTCTTTTGAAACGCTTTTAGTATAGAGATCTTCTGCGATTTCTTCCGCTTGAGCGAATGCCTTGTTACTATCGTTAAAATGATTGGCGTAATGGGCAACCATCCCGAATTCAAACAGTAGCGGTAGTTCTGGTTTCTTCTCTGCCTTCTTTTTTAAGTTGGTGTAAGTTTTTTCATAATCTCCTGTCTCCAATGAGATGCGTAGTTCTTTCATGTTATAGCGGCTACACCCAATCACCAGCAATAGCGAAATCAGAACAGGTAAAATTTTTATCATAATTTTCTTAGGGTATTTCTGGTATGAGAGGTCGAAGGGCCTCTCATACCAGAAGAAGTTCCGGTTTTTACATCTTATACTTTTTGCGTCCGATAAACTTCTTAATTTTCTCGCCACCTATCCAGACTTTTTCATTCGTCTCAATATTGGTCAAGGTTAGATCCGTCTGATAAAACATGACTTGATTTCCGCCTTCACGATCTTCAATGGTGTTGATTTCGCCGGTCATCATGTAATCGGCACCGAGTTCTCTGCCCATCCGTTTAATCGTTTCGATCGCTGCGAATTCCCCCTGGTCAGCCCGTTCTTCGCGAATTTCCCCGCGTTCATTTGCGCTGGACACGGTGCGCACTTTCCCGGAATTGATAAATGCGCGCTCAATATCACTGATGAATGTTTGCACAGCAATGTGTTCCATGCTCTTATTTCGGATGCCGCCGACAATCACCACAGGCTTTGCTGAGGCATCTGCCGTATGGTCGATAATCCACGGGTGACTTAGACAGTCCTCAATTATTGTCTCTGCTACCATGCGTGAATCAGTGTCGTTCCAACGTCCAGAGAGATCTATGGTAGTATCGCTTTCAACGCGCGTGACCTGTTTAGATGCACTGCATCCTGTAAAAACTATGAATCCAAGCAGTAAGTAGCATGCGAGATGGAAAGTGTTGTTTGCAAGTTTATGTTTTTTTTGATACATGAGATATTCTCCTTTTTATAAAGAGGCCACAGTCAAATATGCCCTCAAAGCGCTCTAGTTTTCATAACAGAAATAGATGTGAATAAGAATTTGCGTGCTGTTCTTGAAAAATACGTTAAAAATCCAAATCGGATTCATCGACAATTTTCTCAATGAAAGTAGAAAGAGGAATTGCGCCGATGTCGCCTCCATCACGGCTGCGAACGCTGACGGTTCGGTTTTCTTGTTCACGTCCGCCGATAATTAACATATACGGAACTCGTTGCAAGCGAGCTTGCCGAATTTTCGCACCGATTTTATCATCACTTGCATCTAAGTGCACCCGGCATCCCTTCTGCAACAAAAGTTGTTGCACTTCTCTTGCATAATCAGCAAAACGTTCGCTAATAGTCATCACAACGCACTGTACGGGTGCGAGCCATGTCGGGAAGGCACCTGCATAGTGCTCAATAAGCATGGCGATGAACCTTTCAAAGCTGCCACATATTGCACGATGGATAACGACGGGCCGTTTTTCACTGCCGTCTGCTGCGACATAAATGAGTTCGAAACGTTCGGGTAACTGGAAATCGAGTTGAACGGTGGCACATTGCACTTCACGGTTAATCGAATCCCGTACCTGAAAATCGAGTTTGGGGCCATAAAAGGCAGCTTCGCCAGCGTCTACAGTATACTCAATCTGATTGTTTTTCAAGACGTTTTCAAGGATTTCTTCGGCATGATTCCAGATTTCGACATCGCCCATAAACTTTTCCGGGTTGCGTGTGCTCAAATTGCACCGGAAGGGCAGATCGAAGGTGCCGTAGATACGTCGGAAGAGTGCAAGGATGCGCTCATATTCGGCAGCAATTTGGTTTTGCGTGACAAAGTTATGAGCGTCATCTTGGCAAAGTTGACGAACACGGGATAGCCCGCTCAAAGTTCCGGTGGCTTCGTTCCGATGTAATACGCCCTGGTCATAGAGGCGGTAGGGCAAATCCCGGTAACTGTGCCGTTTGCTTTTGTAAATCAGCATGTGTGCTGGGCAATTCATCGGTTTGAGCGCGCTGGTTGATTCACCGTTTTCGTTTTGCAGGAGGAACATATCATCCCTGAAGTGTTCCCAATGCCCTGACGTTTCCCAGAGGCTGCTGTTGTAGATAAGAGGTGTCCGTACCTCGTTATAGCCCTCGCTGAGATAGAGTTTACGAACCTTTTCAGACAAGATATTGTAAATGAGGGTGCCTTTAGGGAGCCAAAACGGACTGCCAGGGGATTCGGGATGCATCTGAAAGAGTTCCAATTCGCGTCCTAATTTACGATGATCCCGCTTCGCGGCTTCCTCTCGCTGTGTCAAGTAGGCTTTGAGGGCGGACTTGCTATCCCAGGCAGTACCGTAAATGCGTTGCAGCTGCTCTCGATTGCTATCGCCTCGCCAGTATGCGCCTGAGACGCGGAGCAATTTGAAATGGCGGCACTCGCCTGTTGTGTCAATGTGAGGGCCCTTGCAGAGGTCGGTGAAGTCGCCGTTATGGTAAATGGAGACACCCTCTTCGGCAACGCCTTCATCAGTTGCGCTGACTTCCTGGTCCGAGATGCCATCAATGAGCTCCAATTTAAACTTCTGAGCCCGTTCGGCGAACCATGTGCGCGCTTCGTCGTACCCCCAGATCTCTTGTTGAAAAGGCACATTGGCTTTAATCATCGCCTTCATGTGCATCTCTATTTCTGGAAAATCGTCTGGGGTTATAGGCCGCGGCACCTCCATATCATAATAAAATTCATTTTCAATCGGCGGACCTATAGCGAGTTTTACACTGCTTTCGCCATCTGGAAACAGTTGTTGCACCGCATACGCCATAATGTGTGCCGTGGAATGGCGTAGACGTTGTAAATACTCAACTTTATCGAGTTGATTGGATTCAGGCATGACGTTCTACTCTCTTTAAAAAACTGTATTAAATTTAACGGCTCTCTCAAAACTCCGTTTACGTTAATATTTTACAAGATATAGCTGGAAAATGCCAATTAAAAATACCGGTGAATCTGATGGAAAAGAGAGATTGGCAATTGCAATGTAATTGGGAGCAGTTTTAGATGGGCGGTACAGGACTTGAACCTGTGACCTCTTGCATGTCAAGCAAACGCTCTAGCCACCTGAGCTAACCGCCCGTTTATGGTAAGATGGAGGTGGCGGTCGGAATCGAACCGACGAATAAGAGTTTTGCAGACTCTGGCCTTACCACTTGGCTACGCCACCGTTAGGAAGCGGGAGACGAGATTTGAACTCGCGACCTCCACCTTGGCAAGGTGGAGCTCTACCACTGAGCTACTCCCGCATAATTTTCAAAGTCTATGCACGGAAAATTGCGCGACTCTACAAAATATCATATATATTTTAACACATTTTTCTAAAAATGTCAAATTAATTTTTGATTAAAATAAAATAGGTAATTTTGCCAAGGTTTTTCGCAAAAATGCGTCTACGCATACACCGTAAACCAGAGAAAATATCCAATGTATTTTTAGGGTTTACTATCATCGAAATTAGTTTGTGGTATAAAACACCTTGTTCAGGACTTTATCTTCGTCGCTGACACCAAAATCTGCATCTTCTATTTCGGAAAGGTTAACATAGAGTTGATTCTTATCCAACAATGCCGCCAAGAGTTGCCGCTGTTTGTCCACATCATTGATGGCGATGAAATCTCGCACCGCGGCTTCAGGGATTTGCGGATTGACATACCAGTTCAAGAATGAGTTTTCTGCGATGTTTCGCCAGAGTGTGACAAGTTCTTCAGCGGATTGTGCTGCTTGAATCTGTTCCATGAACACTTCATTGTATGGCATTAGTTCGCACGAGAGGAAAGCGTCTTGTGTTAACATCTCCTGTGCCATCACTTTCTCAATTCGCTCTTTACAAACGGTGACATGCTCTTCTAATTGTTCAACGAGGATAAATTGCCGCTCTACCCCCCCCCTACTTCATATTTGTTAAGTTCTAAGGCAGCATGCCCCGTCGTGCCAGAACCAGCGAAGAAGTCGAGGACAATATCGCCCGCATCAGTTGTGAGTTTCATGATGTCTAAAACAGTATATAGAGATTTGGGGTAACTCATTGAATTCTCTTTACCAACAATATTTTCTAATAAAGTCGTCCCATGAGAGGTTGCGTTGTACTTTGGAGCTAACCAATGCGTGGTGATGATTTGTTGTTCCCTATATTTCCTATAAATCACAAGTTTCTCTGCCTCTCGCTTTATGACTATATCATTCTCGTGAAATCGTTTCATAAAGGTTTCCGGTATTGTGACCCAGGTCATTTCTCGCCCTGTGTTCGTTATTGGCAGGACTTCTTCGTAACCTTCTACTTTTTTCAATGATACCTTGGCGAGGTCTTTACTAACATAAATCGGGTACCAGTATTTGGGTTTATCTTCTCTTGTACAACCACCGCTTCCACCTTGAACCATGATGTAATTTTTTAAGTAATAATTGCCCTTCTCGTCTCTCAAATTAAACTGCTTTTTTTTCTCTTCATCAATGACAATATTTTTTATGTTGTTTCCCAGGGTCTTTGTATAAATAAGCATGAATTCATTGCTAACCGAAAAGCCTTTATCCATATTACGGCCTCTCGCTTGATGAACAACTGAAACGACTGCCAACCTATTTTGCCTTCCGAAAACTTCATCAGCCAGCGAGCCTAAGTAAAAGAGTTCATGATGGTCAATTGCAATCGCGATAAACCCATCGGTCTTCAGCAATTCCTTTGCAATCTCCAATCTGTTTTTCATAAACGTTAGCCAAGTGGAGTGCTTAAAGGCGTTGTTGTAGGTAAAACTGTCTGCAGAGCCGCCCGTATTATACGGCGGATCTATGTAAATCAATTTTATCTTTCTCCGGAACTGTTGCTTCAAGCTATGCAGTGCCAATAGGTTGTTGCCTTTGATGATAAGGTTTTCCCGGATTGTGCCGTCCTCATCGCGTTTGATGGCGGACACCGGTTGTGTGCCGGCAGCCGTATGGCGTTTCCAATTCGTTAGCACTTTCGCATCCAAGAGGCGGTTGATTTCATCGTCGGCAAGGGTTTCATTGAAGAAAAGTTCCTGTCGTTTTTCCTCCTCGTGCGTCTGTCCCCCATCCAAGACGCAATCCTTATAGGGCCATGCGAGTGCGACTTCGCCGCGTTCTCGTAAGAACTTGTCATCAACGGTTAATCCGATTCTGTTTCGGAATCGGGTGTAAGAATCGCCAAAGAAATTTTTGTCGGAGATGTAGGTAATGAAGGTGTTGTAATTGAAAACATACCGCCCGTTGATTTCATCAAAGAATTTTTCCGCTATTTCCTTATCTGTCATCAACAGAGCAATCAAGCCGTGGTCGAGTTGCCAGGCGTGGTTTCTGACGGCGGCAGGGATGAGTTCCTCGGCACCGTCAACAAAACGCCGGTCAGTTTTGAGGAGGTTAATCAGTTTTTGGTTGAAGTTTGATGGCATAGTCGTCTCTTTTTTGTCGGTTATGTATAAAATTTCTGGTTCAGTGCCTTATCTTCGTCGCTGACACCAAAATCTGCATCTTCTATTTCGGAAAGGTTAACATAGAGTTGGTTCTTATCCAACAATGCCGCCAAGAGTTGCTTCTGTTTGTCCACATTATTGATGGCGATGAAATCCCGCACCGCGGCTTCAGGGATTTGCGGATTGACATACCAGTTCAAGAATGAGTTTTCTGCGATGTTTCGCCAGAGTGTGACAAGTTCTTCAGCGGATTGCGCTGCTTGAATCTGTTCCATAAACGCCTCGTTGTATGGCATTAGTTCGCACGAGAGGAAAGCGTCTTGTGTTAACATCTCCTGTGCCATCACTTTCTCAATCCGCTCTTTACAAACGGTGACATGCTCTTCTAATTGTTCAACAAGGATAAATTGCCGCTCTACCCCCCCCCTACTTCATATTTGTTAAGTTCGAGCACTGCGTGTCCTGTCGTGCCGGAGCCGGCGAAAAAGTCCAGGATGATGTCGTCTTTATCCGTTGTAATTTTTATAATGTCCATAACTGTGTACAGAGATTTTGGATAGGCTACACCTTTTCTACCGATAATTTTCTCTAAAAGTTTTGTACCGTGTGTTATCGCATTATACTTTTTTTCTACCCAGTGTGTTGTAAACACTTCAACTTCCCTGACTTTGTAGAAAATCCTTATTTCACCACGCTGATTTTTCTCAGCCACAATTTCGTTATTCCTGACTCGTTGAAAAAAACTTTCTGGCTTTAGAAACCAGATCCTTTCGATACTCTTACTGATTGGTAAAATTTCATGATAATCTTCCTGCTCTGTTAATGAAATATCTTTTAAATCCTCGCTGACATAGATAGGATAAAATAGGTGCGGTTTGTCCTTACGGAATCCTTCTCCTCTGATAAACGACCTAAGTTTATAATTTCCCTTTTCATCTTTCATATTAAAAGATGCTTTTTTGTTTTCTGAAATGAGCACTTTCCTAAAATTGGCGTAGTTCTTATCTTTGGCATAAACAAGCATAAATTCATTACTGGTGCCGAAAAATTTTTCCTGACTTCTGCCTTCTGGCTTGTGAACCACGGAGATTACCCCCAACCTATTCTCTCTTCCGAAAATTTCATCGGTTAGTGTGCCTAAATAAAAGAGCTCATGGTGATCGATTGCAATCGCGATAAACCCATCAGTTGTTAGCAATTCCTTCACAGCCGCCAAACGGTTTTTCATAAAGGTGAGCCAGGTGGAGTGATTAAAAGCGTTGTTGTAGGTAAAACTGTCTGCAGAGCCGCCCGTATTATACGGTGGATCTATGTAAATAAGTTTAACCTTGCCGCGGAACTGCTGTTTGAGGGAATGCAATGCAATGAGATTATTTCCCTTGATGATAAGATTTTCCCGGATTGTGCCGTCCTCATCGCGTTTGATGGCGGACACCGGTTGTATGCCGGCAGCCGTGTGGCGTTTCCAATTTGTTAGCACCTTCGCATCTAAGAGGCGGTTGATTTCATCGTCGGCAAGGGTTTCATTGAAGAAAAGTTCCTGTCGTTTTTCCTCCTCGTGCGTCTGTCCTCCCTCCAAGACGCAATCCTTATAGGGCCATGCGAGTGCGACTTCGCCGCGTTCTCGTAGGAACTTGTCATCAACGGTTAATCCGATTCTGTTTCGGAATCGGGTGTAAGAGTCACTAAAGAAGTTTTTGTCGGAGATGTAGGTAATGAAGGTGTTATAGTTGAATATCCAGTGCCCCTCGATTTCCTCGAAGAACTTTGCTTTTATCTCCGGATCGGTGAGGAGGAGTTTGATGAGGTCGTGACTGAGTCGCCAAGCGTGGTCTTTGACTGCGGCGGGTATGAGTGCCCCAGTATCGTCAATGAAACGCGGTACTGTTTTCAGTAAGGCGATGAGTTTCACATGGAAATTTTCTTTGGGCATAACGGATGTAACCTCTGTAACGCTTGACGAAGGGATGGTTCGAACTAGTTTCTTCGTTTAACTTCAGGATGTTGTTAGTATATCAGATGGCGGACGAGAAGTCAAGAAAGAAACCTATCTCCGGACACCTCTGAAAACGCCCCCGACTTTTCAAAGGAATCTCGCGTGTGCTTTTAGGGTGAAATAGATAATTACTAATACACTTAACGGTTAAAAAATTTTCGCAAGGTTTGAATTAATGACCCTTCAGAGAGCCATTTTGCGGCTATACGCCATACACTGCTTGAATATGTGGGGTAGACGTGAATTGTAGTGCTTAACTTCCGGAGCGGCATTCCGTGCTGCATCGCTAAGACGTATTCATGGATAACCTCGCCTGCATTCGCTCCGACGAGGTGTACGCCGAGAATTTTTCCTTTCCACTTACTAGCGATGACTTTGTTAAAGCCGCGGGTTGCTCCGTCTGCGACTGCCCTGTCGACATCATGCTGTGCGAGTGTGAAAACATCGACATCGCCATATTTATCTCGTGCTTCTGCTTCCGTTAGACCGCAGCGTGCAACCTCCGGATCGCAGAACGTCGTCCACGGCACAACGGAATAGTTAATCCGTTGTGAGAAAGGGAAGAAAATATTCCGAACGATGAGCTGCGCTTGAAAAGCGGCAACATGTGTGAACAGGTAATGCCCGATGACATCTCCAGCAGCATAGATATTTTTAACGCTGGTTTGGAGTTTGTTGTTAACTTGAATGCCGCGTTTGGTGACATGCAAGCCGAGGTTTTCAAGTCCTAAGCCTTCAACGTTTGGTGTGCGCCCGGTGCAGATTAATATCTTGTCAAAAAGTTCTTGCGAGGCGTTATTTCTGGCGGTTCCATCGGCAGGGGACGTGGGTTTGAATGTAACACTTGCTGCTCCATCTGGACCGTTGCTGATTTCCGTGAGGACTGTATTAAGCCGGAAGGTGATACCGTCTTCGCTGAGATATTTCAGCATTTGCTCAGAGACATCTGCATCCTCTTTGGTAAGGATGTGACTGCTCCGTTGCGCGACCGTGACTTCTGCGCCTAGACGGTGAAATGCTTGTCCTAGTTCAATACCTATCGGTCCGGCTCCAACAACAAGCAGGCGTTTCGGTAGTTCCTCCAGTTCCCAAACCGTTTCACTATCGAGATAGTCACAAGTTTCCAATCCAGGGATAGGAGGTGCTGCTGGCCGCGAACCGGTACTGATCACAAACTTCTTGCTTGTGAGTGAACGTGTTTCTCCTGTCTCAGTATTCTGTACAATGAAAGTGTCAGGTGCCTCAAAATGTCCATTGCCGAAGATGACATCAACCCCGAGTTCTCGGAACCGTTCAGGGTTATCATGCTCATTTTCTATTATCTGTTGTGTGCTTCGCACGTACGCCATAGCGTCGGGGAAGATCGGTTTAAAACCGTTGGTAGTGATGCCGTATTTCTGAGCGTACTTGATTTGATTTGCGAGTTTCGCGACTTTGAGGAGTGCCTTGGACGGTACACACCCTGTCCAGAGGCAGTCCCCCCCAATGCGATGCTTCTCGACTAGGGCGGTTTTTTTGCCCAACTTTGCCCCAGCGACTGCTAATACGAGCCCCGCACTCCCCCCACCAATAATTGTCAAATCGTAGTTATTTACGGTCTTCATAAGAGGCCCTTGATGAAATCTATTGCCTGCAACAAATAAGTGTCTACCTTGTTTTGCGTAGGACGCGCCCCGGCAGTGCGCCTGTGGAATGGCTCTGCTCAACAACGGGGGTGCCATTAACGAATACCCATTCTACTCCCACGGGTGCTTGTATCGGATTGAACCAAGTGGAACGGTCTGCGACGGTTTCTGGATTGAAGATGACGATGTCGGCTGCAAGTCCTATAGCGATTCTGCCTCGGTCGTTGAGGCGGAACCTTTCGGCCGGGAAGCCGCTCATCTTATAGATTGCTTCTTTCAACGGAACTAATTGGCGTTCTCGGACAAATTTGCCGAGGTATTGCACAAAACAGCCGTAGCTCCGCGGATGTGGATGTGGGATGTTGTAAACGCCATCGCTTGCAATCATCATGCGCGGATGACTTGCGGTTTTGTTTAAAATGCGTTCATTTTCTTCTTCGGTTGTTGACCACGGCATCACAAAGGTTTCAATGGCGGCTTCTTCACGAATAAGGTCAAAGGCGAATTCTTCAAAGGATTTTCCTTGATTTCCGTTGCGGCTCACGGCTTCAGTTAGAGTCATCCCGATAAAGCGTCCGGAGCGCGTGTAGCCAACGATTTGGTTGCCGTGTCCTAATTCTTTTCGGAGGTAGACGATGGATTTTTGTCGCACATCCGGTTTTTCTAAGTTTGCTAACATCTCTATGGGGGCACCAGTCTGAAATTCCATCGGTAGCATCATTGCAAGGTGTGTCATGCCTGCAGGGTACAGGTAGGATTCAAACGTCAAGTCAATGTCTTCCTGTTCTACACGTTCAAGGATTTCTTCTGCTTCTGCATCTACCCGTTCGTGTGAAATATGCACTGGAATTTCGGCGCGTTGTGCAATATCAATTATTTCTTCCCATGCCCGTTTTCTACCGAGGAGTCGGTATCGGATGTGTGCTGCATAAATTGCGTCGTAAGTGGATGCAATTTTTGAAAGAGAGACCAGTTCGCGTAAATCGGCATTCGCAGAAGGTTGATAATCAAGTCCTAAACAGAGACAACACGCACCGGCATCAAGCCATTCGTGGGTGGTGCGTGCCATAGTCTTCAATTCATCAGTTGTTGCGGGGCGTGCCTCCCATCCCATTGCCCCGAGGCGTACTGCACAATGTGGGACCTGCGGATAAAGATTGGCTGGGATTTGCCCGTGGAAGAGAGAAAGGTAGGCCTCAGGGGTTTGCCAATTCAGGGAGAGTTTGGCATCCCCGTAAGCAAATTGAGTATAGTGCCACAATTCTCGTGCGCGTTCTGCAGGGAGGGGTGCCCAGCCAAAACCGTCTGGTGAGGCTAAATGTGTAGTCACGCCTTGGCTCACAGTCGCGAACTGATCGCGTCCTCCCAGGAGCGCAATTTCGGAGTGGACATGCACATCAATGAACCCGGGACAAACGACTCTATTCTTTGCAGATATCCGCCGCGGTGTTTCTGCTTTCTCCAATTTACCGATGGCGGCGATGTTATCCCCATCAATTCCTACGTCTCCCACGAACGGTTCTCGTTTACCGGTGCCATCAACGATGGTCCCGCCTTCAATTATTAGATCAAAGCTCATCACAGCCTCCTTTAAATTCCGTTAGGAACGTGCTGTTTATAGGTTAACATCAGAAGTAAGTTATGTCAAGAAAAAACAGAGCGCGCAATGGTATATTGCGAATTGTTTTTTTCTTGAAAAAAAGAGTGGGCTCTGGTATAATAAAATTTTAGGATTCATAGATGAGCGATGGGCATAGGAGGATAACTCATGCGGCAATCTTACACGATGATTGTAGGGATAATCTTGCTGGGACTCATGATTGGCTTGAACGGTTGCGAAGATTCGGCTTCCGGTGGCAGCGGTTTAACTGATGTCGGCAGGGCAGAACCGACCATTGTCGATTCTGTCTTGGCGATTAACGTTTTTGAGGAACGCCCAGATGGGATTAGAGACAATTTTTTCGCAGAGGTCAATGAAGAAATTTTTTTGTGGATTTTATGGAACAATATTGAGGAATCTCACAAGGTTAAGGTGTCATGGTTTTCACCGGAGGGTGACTTGGACGATCCGCCGTACTGGGAAGCGGAGCAGACTTTCACCTCAACAACCGGCGAAAAAATCACATGGTTCTACATTGAAAACCCAGGGGATCTAGGCGAGTGGTTTGTTGAAATCTACTTGGATGGCCTCTTTGAACGGAGTCATATTTTCTGGGTAGAATAGAGACACGGCACGTTGCAGAATTGTAAGAGCGGTCCGAATTGCGATACAATGCAACAGTTTGTGTGTCCGAGTGCAGTGTCTTTAACGAGTTCGGCATCAGAAAAACTACGGTTGTGTTAAATATTGGAGCCCTCATGGATAAACTCAAAATCGCGCATATTGGGACTGGGAGACGTGGTGCAGGCACCTATTTGCCTATTATTTCAAAATTGACAGCAGACCTGGAGCTCGTTGCTGTTTGTGACACGCGGGAAGAGAGTGCCACCGAACAGGGTGAAAAGTACAATGTCCCTGCTTATACAGATACTGCGCAAATGTTGGACACAGTAAAACCCGATATCTGTGCCATTGTGATTACACCCAGCAACAATCACATTCCCGGGCTGCTCTGTTCTGAGCGGGGTGTCAGTTATTGCACGGAAACGCCGATTGATACGGACCTCGGGTGGGCAGATAAGATGATTGAATCTGCAGAGGCACACGGCACAAAATTAGAGGTGAATGAAAATTATTACCGGGTGCCGACTGAACGGATAAAACGAGAGATGATTCTTGCTGGTGTTTTCGGAAAAGTTAACGCTGCTTACAACGATTTCCGTGGACACGGTTACCACGGCATCAGCCTCATCCGGAGTTATGTCGGCTTTGATAATGAACCGCTGCAGGTTTATGGATTCAGGAAAAACTATGCTGTGCAGAATCATGTCTGGAGACAAGGGCAGCCGCCGCGTGACGCTGAGGATTGGCAGCATGCTGTGATTGAGTTTGCAGATGGCGCAGTCGGGATTTTTAATTTCAGTAGTCTCTCGTACGGCTCGCCTCTGCGCGGCTTTAACGGCTCGAAGTTTTACGCTGAGTGCGGGATGTGCTTCCGAAATGAAGCTGTGATACTGACAGAGACTGCTGATGCACAGCGAAAGATTAACATCTCCCGTAGAACGAATAATGTCGACGGTTATCAAACGCTTGCAGCACTTGTAGCCGACACGCAACCCGAAGTAGTGTGGGAAAACCCTTTGCAACATTACCCACTCAGCGATGGCGAAATCACTGTAGCATCAGAACTGATGAGTCTAGTCAACGCTGTCCGAAACAATACGGAACCCGAGTACGGCCCGTACAACGGTCGCAAAGACCGGGAAATTGATGTCGCTATGGCCCGTTCTTGGGCAAACAACGGCATTCCTGTTAGTTTTCCATTGGAATATCAGAAACGGTGAAACTTCATTTCAATGAGCATAAAGGAATATATACTATGCGAGAATTACATCAAAAACCGCCCACGAGATCTAAATCTTGGCGCTATCGTGTCCGAAATCAGAACGGCCGGAACCGGACAAAGTTTAGCCTGCTTATCGCCGTTTTATTAGTTTTTGGATTAAGCACGACATCGATGAGCAATGAATGGGCAAATTACTACTTTCCAGATGCACTTGACAGTTTCTGGGTTTATGAAGACCAGGATGGTGAAGAATTAACCCGTTACGCGATTGAACCCGAAGAGATGGACGGCGAAACCTATCGCGCCTTCAGTTACTCACCGAGATTAGAAGATTGGGCAGAGTATGAATATTCGGTTAGACCTTATTTCTACCAAGTTAGTGACGAGTGGATTGCGTTTTCCGTCGGCAGGGAGGTTGAAAACGCGTTAAAGGCTGCTACGACAAAACAGTTGGAAGAAGGCATTGCGGTTATGCGCGAGGCTATGAGTAGTCAAGGACTTCCAGACGGAGTGTCCATCGACTTTGACTATGACATTCAAGTGGGTGCCCAAGATTATTTCTATTTTCTGCCAACACCTGCAACTTTCAATGAAGAGTGGCAGGCAATGCAATTGAATCTTACTATAACCATGACAATTGAAATTCAGGGCTTGCCTTTTGAGGTGCCGGAGGCGAATCAAACCGTTAAAACCTACCTTACAGTCGTAGAAACTGGCAACGTTGTTAGCACTGAGGCTGTTGATACAGTGGCTGGTACGTTTGAAGACTGTTTGAAAATAGAATTTCAAACAGAGACATCAACAGATATAGAACTCCCGCCTGAACTGCAAGCACAAGGATCTGCTTTGCTGGGCGAACAACAAACCGATGAATCTTTAACAACTCTCTGGTTAGCGCCAAACGTCGGCATTGTTAAATGGATGCACGAACATGAACAGTCCGATGAAGAGAGAAGTTTGGAATTAATTCAGTACGAAATTAATTCCACCGAATCGGAAAGCAATTAACAGTAGCGTGCTGAACTTGACACGGAATGAAGCGAATATGAAATCGGACCCGTTGATGTTGCAGGCGAATGAAAGTCGTCTGCCGCTCGCAAATATAAATTATAAAGTGCGTCCGCGGCGGCTTCGTGCAGATGAAAACCTACGCCGTCTTGTACGAGAAACCGTCCTCTCCGTCGATGATCTCATTTATCCGATGTTCGTTGTTCATGGATACAACATCAAAACTGAAATCTCGTCGATGCCAGGCTGTTATCAATATTCGGTTGATAATCTGGTAATTGCGGCGAAAGAGTTAGCAGCCTTGGGCATTCCCGCTACAATCTTGTTCGGGATTCCAGAGACGAAAGACCCGTTTGGCTCTGAGGCATACGCTGACGATGGCATTATTCAACGAGCTGTGGCTGCGCTAAAAGAGGCGGTGCCTGAGTTGCTTGTGATGACTGATGTCTGTCTCTGTGAATATACTGACCACGGCCATTGCGGTATCGTTGAAGCGGGGGAAGTGCAGAATGATCCAACGGTGGCGCTTCTTGTGAAAGAGAGCCTGTCGCATGCACGTGCTGGTGCAGATGTCATCGCGCCTTCCGATATGATGGATGGACGTGTCGGTGCAATTCGCGAGGCATTGGACCAAGAAGGCTACCAAAATATTTCGATTATGGCATATTCTGCTAAATATGCGTCAGCTTTCTATGGCCCCTTTCGCGAAGCTGCGGAATCCGCGCCACAGTTTGGAGATAGACGTTCCTATCAGATGGATGCGGCAAATGCTGAGGAAGCGTTACGGGAAGTTGCCTTGGATATTGAAGAGGGGGCGGATATTCTGATGGTGAAACCAGCACTCGCCTATCTTGATATCATCCATCGCGTGAAGACTGAATTTCAGGTGCCTGTCGCTGCTTACAACGTCAGCGGCGAATACGCAATGATTAAAGCAGCTGCACAGAACGGCTGGCTTGACGAACAGCAGGTCGCTCTGGAAGCTTTAACCTGCATTAAACGGGCCGGGGCCGACATGATCTTGACCTATTTTGCGAAGTCTGCCGTTGAATGGCTTTCGTAAAGGAGCCTACGGTTCTATCCACTTTAATGGAGAAAAAAAGGATATACAAAATTGGGAAACAGCAAATCTTTAAACGCTTGGCAAAAATCACAACGATTTATCCCTGGCGGTGTCAATAGCCCCGTCCGCAACTTTAGTAAGGTTGGCGGGCATCCACGTTTTATGGAACGTGGATGCGGCTCGAAAGTCTATGACATTGATGGAAACGAATATATTGATTACCTTGCCTCCTGGGGTCCACTAATTTTGGGGCATGCACATCCAAGTGTTGTTGAAGCGATTACGGCTGCGGCTGCTTGTGGTACGAGCTTCGGGACACCGACACCGTTAGAGACTACATTAGCCGAGTTGATTGTCGATGCAGTGCCTTCAATTGAGCAGGTCCGGCTTGTGAATTCAGGTACTGAGGCTACGATGAGCGCTATTCGCGTTGCGCGCGGCTATACCGGCCGGGATAAAATCATCAAAATTGACGGTTGTTATCATGGACATGTTGATTATCTGTTGGCGAAGGCTGGTTCTGGTGTTGCGACTTTCGGCCTTTCCGATAGCGGTGGTGTTCCTGAAGATTTCGCACGTAATACGCTGACTGTTCCATTTAATAATCCGGATGCGGTACTCGAAACTATCCAAGCAAACCCTGATAAAATCGCTTGTCTTATCCTTGAACCGATTATGGGTAACATGGGCATTATTCCGCCACGCGACGGTTACCTCAACGAAATTCGGCGCATCACCGCGGAACACGGTATCGTTCTCATCTTTGACGAGGTGATTACTGGGTTTCGAGTTGCGTACGGTGGCGCGCAAACCTACTATAACGTTATCCCGGATATGACGTGCTTAGGAAAAATCATTGGTGGCGGTTTGCCGGTTGGGGCATACGGCGGTAAACGAGAAATCATGCAATGTGTTGCGCCGGAAGGCGATGTTTATCAGGCTGGCACGCTTTCTGGAAATCCGTTGGCTGTTACGGCTGGTATCACTACGCTCCAACGCCTCGGAGAACCGGGGGTTTACGAACATCTGGAGAGCCGTGCCGCCGCCCTGGCAGGCGGATTGGCTGAAGCAACCCAAAAGCATCAGATTGATGCCTGCCATAGCCGGGTTGGCTCCATGTTAATGCTCTATTTCACGCCTGAAACAGTAATGGATGCTGATGACGCGCGGACTGCTGATATAGAACGCTACCGTCAATACTTCTGGGGATTACTTGAAGGTGGTGTCTATGTCGCACCATCCCAATTTGAGGCTGGTTTTGTGTCCTTCCTTCATTCTGAAGAGGATATTAACAAAACCGTGCGTGCTGCAACGCAGGTATTGTCTGAGCTTTAAACGCATCGGTTTTCCATAGTTTGCAATTGAGTCAAGTTTCATATTGAAATAACACCACCATAAGTGCTTGTGAGAAACAATACGAAAAATGTCAAGTTTTGATCCGATTGTTCAATTGATTAGCGATGACCTCAGAGCCGTTGAGGATAAACTGAGCGAAGAGACCGCAAGTGAGTATAGTTTTGTGGATATGGCGGTGCAGCATGTTGTAAAAGGCGGAGGAAAGAGACTGCGTCCTATTCTGGTTGTGCTTTCTGCTAAGGCGTGTGGGTATGAAGGTGCTGATGCCCATACACTGGCTGCAGTTGTTGAGCTTATCCACGTTGCTTCCCTGGTTCACGATGATGTGCTTGATGAGGCTGCCATTCGCCGGGGCCGTGAGACTTTACAGACTAAATGGGGCAATAAAGTCGCAGTGTTAGTAGGAGATTATCTTCATGCGCGTGTGCTTTCTATGCTAGTATCTCGTCACGCCGACGATCCGGCGATGGAAATCCTGGCCGATACCACGCAGGCGATGTGTGAAGGTGAAGTGATACATGCCTATAAAAGCGGCGATTTTGATATAACCCAAGACGAGTATCTCAAAATTATTAGTTTTAAAACCGGTAAATTGATCTCGGCTTCTTGCACGCTGGGGGCACAGCTTGGCACAACCGATCAGCGACAGATTGAGGCCCTCACAATATACGGGCAGCAAATTGGAACTGCATTTCAAATCGTCGACGATCTGCTTGATTTCGTGGCAGATCCAGAAAAATTAGGGAAAAATGCGTTTGGAGACTTGCGAGAAGGCAAACTCACGTTTCCCATTCTGCACACCCGCACTGTGTGCAGCGATACCGAAAAGCAGAAACTGGAAGAGGTGCTAAATCCAAATACTGACGAAGCAGATGCCATCGCGTTTGTTGAATCGCTTTTTCAACGTTATGCGGTTGAGGTGCACTGTTTAAAAGTTGCACAAAATTACGCTGAACTTGCGAAAGCCGCCCTTGTTACATTAGTATCTACACCCGCCCGGACTGCACTTGAGCATCTTGCTGATTATGTGGTTTCGCGGGATTCTTAAGCATTCTGGAACGAATTGCCTCTCACACAACTATGCTATGACGCTGGACGCACCGAAACCAGCAAATCTGAGGAATTTCCGCCATTCTGAGTGGTTTGTATTGTCCGTAGAAAAATATGTTTTATCCAGCTTATATCTACCTTGAGCACCGAAAATGCCTTGTTGTCGGCGGCGGAAACGTTGCCGAACGAAAGGTTGTTTCATTACTTCTCAGCGGTGCACGGGTTACGTTACTGAGTCCGGAAGCAACCGTGCTTCTGAAGTTCCTCGCATCTATCGGCCAAATTGTCTGGTACAAACGGGGCTTGAAAACGGGTGATACATACGGTTACTTTCTGGTCTGTGCCGCGACGGATTCAACGACTCTTAACACTGCGGTATTCAGAGAGGCACACGAAAAACACAAAATTCGCCTGGTCAACGTTGTTGATGTTATTCCGCAATGCACGTTCGCCGCTGCGTCTGTCGTGACAGACGGTGAACTGATGCTCAGCATCTCAACGAGTGGGAAGAGCCCTGCAATCAGCCGTCGCATCCGAGAATACCTTGAGGAAACGTTGGACGTTAATTCATCACTGTATACACTAGGCTATGAAAATGGTAAGCCGGTACCGATTGTGAATCAAGGTCTTCCGTACCCAATTTATCTTTTATTAAAAAACCGCCGGTGCGTTGTCTTGTGTCGGAAGGAAACGCCGGAAATCGCACGTCGGATTTCACTGCTCCGGCAATCTGAGGCAACCGTTGTGCTGAACCCTGATCATCTTAACGATGCGTTTCTGATTGTCACGGATAATGGGCACAATGCGACTGGCGAGATAGAGACGAGTTGTATGGGCAGCCATGCAGGGTGCGATAGCAAAGGAGACTCGCCGACCCCGCTCATAGAGAACGTTCAGCAACAAGATGCAGGCACCTATTTTACGCAGGAGCTCGTCATAGATGGTGACTTAATAATTAGTATTGCAGTTGGTGATAAAGAGCACGCTGATAAAGCGATACGTCTGCACAAAAAACTGGCAGAGCGGTTCGAAAACAGAGGGTATGCGGTTTTTATTGATTTCCTCGGGGCACTCCGTCCAATTATCCTGAGTGCACTTCCGACCTCAAAAAAACGTGCAGCCTTTTTTGAGACGCTCATCGACCACGTTGGAGTAGACAGTGCAGGTGCCTGCGTATCCCTTCAGTCTGGCCGATGTTGCTTAAGACTTAGACGGTCTGAATGTGACAGGGAATGTTTATTCAACTGGATGAGACATGGCAGATTGGATGCTGCCGATCAGCTTGTATCCGCCCTGTTAAATGAGGCTGCGGCAAAGGCATGAATTTTTTATTTTTAATCACGCTTCTAATTTACTTGACAGCGAGCATTTTTCAGCTTCTTTCTCTGATTATAGGAAGTCGCACAGAAGTCTCAACCCTCCAGCATACAATTGCGAGTATCGCTTTTTGGGCGACTACTCTGGGCTTCGCGTTTCTGACGTTCTTTATCGGGCTGTGGTGGCTGCGTCAAGAACATTTCCCGATGACACATTGGCTGGATACAACCTCCTTTTTTGCTTGGGCGATCACGTTAATTTACTTAATCATTGTCCATTTGACACATCTTCGTGCGCTAGGGAGTTTTGTTGTGCCTGTAGCCTTCCTCGCAATGCTCATCTCCTATAGTTTCTTCAAAAGTACGGCATCCTTGCCGGAACAGTTGCAGAACTACTGGCTTCTTGTGCACTCAACGCTGATTTTTCTGGCGTATGCGGCTTTCATCGCTGCTTTCGGGTTTGGGCTGATGTACCTGATGGCAGAGAAGAAAATTCGAGAGAAGACACATTTGCTCTTATCCAATCTACTGCCTGCGCTTGGAAATTCTGATGAATTCGGTTATCGGTGTACTCTTATGGGCGTTATTCTTCTCTCAATAGGAATTATAGTCGGTATTCTTTGGACACAATACATCCGCGAAATTCCGTGGCGATGGCTAGATGCCAAAGTTGTCTTCACGCTTATCACTTGGTTTATCTATACCGCGCAAATCGCTATTCGGCAATTTTGGGGTTGGCGTGGGCGAAAGGCTGCGTATTCGGCCATTATTGGGTTTATTGCTGTCCTCTGTACATACGTCGGAGTGAACCTCTTTTTACACAGCACTCACGCCTGGCGATAGTTCGGGTACGACTTGTCAGTTGCGTCTCTGCAGGTAATTTGACTTTGCTAGCAAAATGTTGTATAATTAAAGAACAGAGCCTCTGTAAAAATGAGTAGTTCTATGGGAAAACACCACAGTGGGCAGGACGGAATACAGTCATATAATACTGTATCGGTTCCCACATGCGATATAAATTGTGATTCTAGAGTCTCTACTGCATTTGGGAATTTGCATGCTCCAATGAAACAGATGAAGCAGATCTTTTCTATCGGGACAAGTCATCACGTTGCGCCGATAGAGTTCAGAGAGAGACTGGCATTTTCTGAAGCGAAACTGAGCGCTGCACTGCACGAACTTCGAGAATCAGATTCGGTACAGGAAGCGGTGATTCTGTCTACGTGCAACCGGGTTGAAATCTATGCCGTAATGAATGCCTGCCGGGGTGCCGAAGCGCCAACGCGGTTTCTACTTGAATTCCTCTCGCGCTATCACCGGATTGATGTGGACGTGCTCAAGCAGTTCACCTATATGCACCATGAGCTTCGGACAATTCTTCATCTTTTTAGAGTGACAGCTAGTCTTGATTCTATGATAGTTGGGGAGCCGCAGATTTTGGGGCAGGTGAAAGAGGCTTATGAATTTTCGCGTTCTGCCGGGGGGGCTGGGCTGCTCCTAAATCGGTTGTTTACTAAGGCTTTCAGTGTTGGGAAACGGGTCAGATCAGAGACGACTATCGCTAGCGGTGCGGTTTCGATCAGCTATGCGGCTGTCGAACTGGCAAAGAAAATTTTTAACACCTTAGCGGGCAAAACGGTGGCGATTATCGGCGCTGGTGAAATGAGCGAATTGACAGCTAAGCACCTCGTTGCCAATGGGGTTTCCAAGGTCATCGTCGCGAATCGTACGTACGAGCGTGCTGTGAAAATTGCTGAGAAGTTCAAAGGCACTCCGGTGCCTTTCAAAAGCGACCTCGGTTTCCTGATTGATGCCGACATTGTTATTAGTTCGACTGATGCGTCTCAATATCTTATTAGTCCACGTCCACTTGCTGAAGTAATGAAAAAACGGAAGCACCGGTATATGTTTCTCATTGACATCGCTGTCCCTCGCGACATAGACCCGGATGTCAGCAAAATAGACCACGTCTTTCTCTATAACATTGATGATCTGGAGGCTGTTGTTGCTTCGAATCTCAAACAGCGCCAACTCGAAGCTGCACGGGCTGAACAGATTGTCTCTGAAGAGGCGAATGGGTTTCATGGGCAATTGCAAATTTTTTCGGTCAATCCAACGATTAAGGCACTGCATCAGCAATTTCAGAAGATAGTTGAAGCAGAGCGTGCCGTCTGCTTTGGCAAGGCTGAACTGTCTGATAAACAACAGGCTGCTGTTGCGTCCATGACTCAGGCGATTGTCAAAAAGCTGCTCCATCATCCGGTTAAAAATCTACGGGAGGCTGTAAACGATGAGGATGCGGACCACGGGCAATATATACAGGCACTCCAGGAATTATTCGCCTTGGATGCTATGGATGAGAACTAGTGATGTACGCATGAGTTGAGGGGCGGTGTAGTTTGGGGCGATTTCTCCTGCTTACCGGATTCTAAGTGAGAAGGCATGTCGATGAACAGTTCGATTACAATAGGAACGCGTGGTAGTCAGCTGGCGCTGTGGCAGGCGGGATTTGTCAAGAAACAGTTCGCTATCTATTTCCCAGAGCTCCCGGTGTCGCTCAAAATTATCAAAACGACCGGGGATATTGCGCAAAACCGTCCGATTCTCGGATTAGGCAGAGGCGTTTTTACAAAAGAGATAGAGACGGCCCTCTTAAAGCATGAAATAGACCTGGCTGTGCATAGTCTGAAAGACCTGCCTACCGAATTGCCTGCAGGGCTCTGTCTCGCAGCGATTCCTGTTCGTGAAGATGCACGTGATGTCCTGATCACATCCTCAGGACTCACATTAGGACGGCTGCCAGAGGGTGCGAAAATCGGCACAACCAGCCCGAGACGTAAAGCGCAGCTGCTGCATACGCGCCCAGATTTGCAGATACAAGAGGTGCGGGGCAATATTGATACGCGGCTCCGCAAACTTCATGAAACCCAATTGGACGGGCTTATCCTCGCCGCCGCAGGCATTAAACGGCTCCGCAAGACAGCAAGCATTACGCAGTTTTTGGATAGAGAATTGATGGTACCTGCCGTTGGCCAAGGTGCCTTGGCGATTGAAACACGGCAGCAGGATAGGGCCATTGCGAAGTTAGTCGCCCTGCTAAATAACGCCCGGGCAGAGACTGAAATCACTGCAGAAAGAACGGTATTGGAAAGACTCGGCGGCGGATGCAATGTCCCTATTGGTGCAAACGCTATGCATGTGGCCGGTGAACTCTCACTTATCGCTACTGTCTGTCATCCAGAAGGTACCCGGCGTATTGTAGAGAGGGCCACGGCACCCTCAAACGATGCCCAGCTGCTAGGCGAACTAATCGCCGATAAACTCCGCACCGGCGGGGCAGCTCAACTTTTAAAGATGTGATGACTACACAGAAACAAGGCACTGTTTATATCGTCGGAGCAGGACCGGGCGATAGCAAACTCATCACCCTTAAAGGCATAGAATGCCTTCAGAAGGCTGATGTCGTTATCTACGATCTGCTCTTGAACCACAGCTTGCTTGAGTACTGCCCTGCGCATACCGAAAGGATTCAAGCCCCGGATCCGAGAATTCGTACCGCCCGCCAAACTGAGCTGAATCAGTCGCTCATCCATCATGCGAAAAGCGGAAAAACTGTTGTTCGTCTGAAGGGTGGCGATCCGTATATTTTTGGGCGCGGCGGCGAAGAGGCGCTTGTACTCGCGGAAGCCGGAATCACATTTGAGGTTGTTCCCGGTATTACCGCAGCGGTAGCTGCATCGGCGTATGCAGGCATCCCCGTCACGCATCGCAACTATGCCTCGTCGGTTGCGTTTGTGACGGGGCATTCTGCGGCATTAAAACCGGATTCAAACATCGATTGGGAACGTCTCGCTACGGCTGTCGATACGCTTGTTGTTTACATGGGTGTGGCACATTTACGCCAAATCGTGGAACGACTCAGAGGACACGGTAGAACGGCACAAACCCCTGTTAGCCTTATCCGTGTTGGGACGACTCCACAACAACAGGTTGTACAGGGGACGCTTGCTGATATCGTGGAAAAAGTGGAGGCTGCGCAATTGAGGAGCCCGGCGATTATCGTTGTCGGGGAGGTGAACCAATTGCGGGCGCAACTCCGGTGGTTTGATACTAAACCGCTTTTCGGCAAACGGGTGCTTGTTACGCGTGCACGTGCCCAGGCAAGTGGATTGGCAGATCTCCTAGAACTTAACGGTGCGGAGGTTATCCAATTTCCGACTATACAGATTGAGCCCGTCGCAGAAACCGCTCGCCTCGCTAGTGCTATAGAGATTTTGCACGAGTATACGTGGATTATTTTCACTAGTGTCAATGCCGTTGAGATTTTCTATCAACGTCTCCGGGAAAATGGGAGGGATGTGCGTGCGTTTGGAACAACGTCCCAGCTCTGTGCTGTTGGTTCCAAAACGGTTGAGGCGTTAAATCGTATCGGTATCCATCCGGATTTCGTGCCTACTCAGGCACGTGGGGCTGCGATCGCTGCCGAGCTCGACAATGTAACCGCTCAGAAAATCCTGCTACCGCGCGCCAAAATTGCTCCACCCGACCTTCCTGACAGCTTACGCGCGAAAGACGCTATTGTTGATGAAATTCCGCTGTACGATACGATTAGCGTGGAGAGCGGAAACCGGGCGGCTATCGCAAAACAACTCCTGAAAGGCGAAATCGAATTGGCGACGTTCACCAGTTCGTCAACCGTAACCAACTTCCTTGAGATGTTTCCTACGTATACCGCTGATGTCTTATTGGCGGACGTTCGCGTTGCGGTTATCGGGCCCACGACACAGGCGACAGCAGTCGCACACGGAATGCGTGTTGACATCGTGGCGAAGCATGCTACAATAGAACACCTCGTTGAGTCGATTGTTGAGATGTATCAAAATAGGAACTGCTCTCCCCATCATGGACATGATGCCTAATGATTGAGTCAAGGAGCCTTGAAACTTGCGCAATTACGCCCAAATCACCGAACGTCTGAAAGACTTGGAAATGCCAATGGAATTGCTTGGGATTGTCCACGGTTATCCTATACACCAAATTCGCTTAGTATCGTCAGCACATAAGCCTCGACAGGTTCTTGTCACTGGCGGTGTACATGGCGATGAACCTGCAGGCGTTGAGGCAGTCTTACAGTTGCTTGCGCGTGACAATACTGCATTGCTAAAAAAGTTTTCATTTTTAGTGATTCCTTGTGTCAACCCCTACGGTTTCGTTCATGACACCCGTGAAACCCTCGACGGTGTAGACATTAACCGTGCTTTTGAAACAGATAATGTTGCGGAAGTGGCAGTCATCAAGGAGGCACTAGGACAAACGCAATTCTTGCTCACAATAGACTTTCACGAAGACTACGATGCAACCGGTTTCTACCTCTACGAAGGTAAACGTGACGAGAAGTACATCGGACCTCAGCTGGCTGCAGCTGCCAAAGCAATCGGTCCGCTGGATGCGGAGAACCCAGGCGAAGATGCCCCCGAGATTGCCGACGGAGTCTACAAAGTTGCGACCTCATGGGGGACTCAGGGGCTGGCACCTTACCTGTTACATTTTCACAGCGAACATGTTATCATTTCTGAAACGCCGACAATCTGGCCTCTGGAACAACGTGTCGCTCTCCATGTAGCCATACTGGATACCGCACTAGACAGCGTATCAGAAAAGGGCATATAAAGGGAAAGGGAAGATTAGTAGCTACTATGTTCTTAGTAGATAGTTCACTTAACGGGAACCAAGACTGCCATTTCATGACGGAGCCTCCAGAGTTCTGTTCCCGACACACGAAAAGAAATATTGGCAACTGTCACGTGAAAAATCTAAAAAATATACCTATACTTGTAATATGGACAGAGCACTAGTGTAATCGTTTTGCTCGCTCGAAGTTCTAAAGTGATATTATGTGTCATTTTTTTTAGAAAGCGTTTGCAACAATAACAAGGTCCAGGATATTCACCACGCCGTCGCCATTAAGATCCGGCTTGTATTCCCCGAATGCATTTGCAACGATAACTAGGTCAAGAATGTTCACGATACCATCACTGTTGAGGTCGGCGGCCTTGCTAGTGCTTTTTAGGTAGATTTTTCCGTCTAAATCTGTGAGGGTATGCACGTCGGCTTTGATACCATTTGAAACCGCTATTGTGTTTTCAGGCAATTCGATCTTCTGTTCCTTGCCACTATACTCCCATTTGCCGATGAGGCGCTCCTTTATCGCCGCCTTAACTTTATTCCGGATTGTACCTTTCGCGGGCAGCATCAGAATCCGCAAGTAGCCTTTCTCTTTCCTTTTGCGTTTCTTGGGACTTTAGTATTACACAACTTGTGAACACCATTCCCATTATGCCGAGTGTGACGAGTCTTTTCATAGGGTGAATCCTTATCCTGCATCCAATGCGAAACATTCTCTATTTGGGTTGCGCAGAGCTGGCACTTATGCGAACCTGTCCAATGCTGTTTCAGTTTACGCCCCAACCTTGTGAACAATTAGCATGTAGCATGGATAGCATGTAGCATGGAGTGCAGGGAGGTCTTGAGTTTCGTTTTCAGGTTTCATAGGAAAAGTATACCCAAACCTACTCAAAATGTCAATAACTTACATAATGTAAACACTCTCTAGAGAAATTCTCGATAAATGGAATATATCATAAACTTTATACGGTGTCAACTAAAAAAACTGTTGCGCCGCTGCGAGGTGTTCCGGATATCCGATATCTATCCACGCCACGTTCGTTTTAAGAACATAGAGATTTTTTAATTTCGGAAGCACATCGTAGGAAAGAGAGAAAACATCACGTGCGGGAAATTCACGTGCAATTTCCGTATTGAAAAGATATACCCCGGCGTTGATATATCCACTTTGGTGCGTGGTAGGTTTTTCCAAAAACCCGGTAATCCGCCCAGTGTCTGAAGAACTAATTTGCCCATAAAGACGCGTGTCGTCTACCCAAACAGCTAACAGCAACCCAACCATGTGCTCTTGAAAGGTAGATGTCATCTGGTTGAGAGAGAAGTCTCGCCAAAGCACATCACCGTTCAGAACAAAGAAAGGTGAGCCTTGGATGGACCGCATCGCATTTTTGAGGGCACCGCCAGTGTCCAATTTTCGATCGTCTTTGCAATAACGAATCGAAAGCCCTTTGTATGTATTCCCAACGGTTTCTTGAAGGACGTTGTGAAGATAGCCCGTAGCAAGGATGAGTTCTTGAACACCGACTTCCTTTAGGAAATCACATTGCCAATCCAGGACAGAACGTCCTTTGACTTGCATGAGGAGTTTCGGAGTGCGTTCTGCTGTTTTCCCCAATCGCGTGGCACGGCCACCACATAAAATTATCGCTTGCATACCAAATCTATTTTTATCCTTTGCGAGAGCTGTGGGGACACTTTAAAAGTGTCCCCACAAATAATTCTAAGGTTCTGCCAACCTATGCTAAAGCGGCTCTGGATTCGGAGCATCGCTTGGTTCAGGACTTGGCTTGGGTTCTTCTGGGGGCAGTGGATCCACAACCCCTGGATGAGAAATTATTGACGCGGTTCGTGCAGCAACGTCCATAACAAGCGGCTCTGGATTCGGAGCATCGCTTGGTCCCGGGCTGGGTTTGGGTTCTGGTAACGGTGGCTTCACAATCCCCGGACAAGGAATTATGGATGCTATTTGCACGGAAGCGTCCATAAAAAGCCTTTCAACCGGTGTAGTCCCCTCGGCAAAAATGGCCGCTCCACAGAATGTTGTCATCAGTAGGAGACTGAGTCCAACCGAAAATACGCTAGGTTTACGTGTCATAGTTTTCCTCCGAAAAAATGTATCCGTTTCGGGCAAATTATTGGCACGGGGTGCCACTTGCCCGCAACAGATGGTTTGCTCTAAATTGATGGTTGTCAACTAAAATAGTCGGGGAGGCTTTGATGCCCAGTTCAGCGGCACGTTTGATATTTTCTCTAAAGAGTTGTTCCGCCTCTGGAGCGTCAAAACGCGCTTGGATTTTCTCAACATCGATGTTGAGTTTTCGTGCGCATGCCTCCCAACTTTCGTTCAGTTTTTTAGCACGGCATAAGAGATAGTCCAGATACTTATCTGGGTATTCTTTCGCTATTAGCAGCTGCCGGATGTCCTCTGCTACTTCAGGATATCCGTGTAAACTGACGAACGGTGTTATATCTTGCGAACGTTTTTCTGGATTCTCCTTAGCGATAAAGCGGAGTTTGAAGTCAATTGTATCACCGAATTCCTTCACAATCGGAATCAACTTCTGCTCTGCTTGAACGCCAAACGGACAATAGCTCATTACAAAGAGTTCCACGGTGGGAGTCCCTATTCGTGATACACGGGATGTCAATAGTTCCTCAAGGTTCATCGGGGAACGGCTGTGATCTACATCCTTGGTGTGCAGTGCCACGACCTCTGAGAAACCGGGCGAATGTTTGGTATCATGACATTCCAAACAGACCGATGTCTCATTGCCCCTTCGGATGTTAGCTTTCTTCGGATTACCGATGTGCTGTTTGCCGGGACCATGGCACGTTTCACATTGGACACCCTTGAGCGTTGAGGTATCGTCGCCAATCTGGAATCCTGTTTGGTAACCGAATCCAGTCGTATGACAGCTGACACACTTTGGATCAAAGTACCGCTCCTTTTTCAAAAGCGTTTCAAAGGCAAACGCATGTCGCGTCGCCGACCATTGGAGGTACTCTTGTTCATGACAACTCCGACACGCTGTTGCCGATACATATCCGTTTTTTGCTTGTTGTTCCAACGTTTGAGCGGCGAAGAGAGGCAACGGTTCAGACGTTTTCGCGACACCTCGGTAAAAATCAGTTAGCAATTGGCGGATCTGGGATGCTTCTGGCACATCACCGGTTAAGGCAAGCTGCGTTGCATGGTGCCGAGTCAACTCTCCGCCTGAATTTACCCACAGTGCCAAAAATCCTAACGTTTTTCCTTCGGGTGTAGAGCCTACCCATAGAGGTCTATCTGCCTCTTGTATCGGTGCGCCTTCCTCCGGGCTGATAACGATATCAATACCGGAGAATTCTGTCAAACGTTTGGCCCCCAAGGCGATGAGAACGTCTACCTCCGGGGTTTCGTTTACTGAAGCGGATACGAACCCCATGGACAACTCACCCACAGTTTTTAGGACAAAACGCTGTGTGTCCAGACGGTTATCGCTGAGGAACGGGAACGACGCAGCAGCACGCTGTGCGCTGAGATATGCATCCTCATACCCGAGGTCGTTTTGACTCAGTGCCACCGCATGGTATCCCATTATGGACATCGCCTGGAGGTTAACCTGACACCGCTGTGCATCGATTTCTTCAGTGCCATTAAAGATATTCCCTGCATCAACGAGTAACACCGGAATGCCGGCTTGGCGTATCTGATCCACAACGTACGCTCGCCTCGGTAGTCCACCTGACTGCTCTTGATAGCAGCCACAAGGTTCCAGATGACTTTTCGTACCACCCGTATAAAGGATGATGATGGCAGGCGGATCTTCATCTTTTAGAAATGTGAGAACGGTTCCAAGGGTTTCACCCATTGGCTGGCGCGCCTGTTGCTTCACTTCCTGTATCTGTGCTTGTCTGCGCGATTCTGCCCAATGCGTATAGAGTGGTGGAAACGCTACAATGAGGGTTAAAAGAATTAAAGTAATTATCGCAAGTTTCATTTAAAAAAACCTATTGAAGAGAGAAATAATCCCTAAATGGAAAGGACCTTTACAGATGACTGTTAACAGCCCACCGAAGGTAATCACGGGGGCAAAACGAATAGCAGGTTGGATCTGGATTTTGTTATTGAAGTGCGTAAAAGCATTTTCTTTAACTAAACTTTGTAATTCACGAATTGTTTCCTCCGAGAGGCCGACTAGATCCGTTGTTATGAGCTCACCGCCTTGTTTTCGTTCGCTTCTGTCCATCTGTTTCTCATAAGAGACATGCCCGTCTGCCTGCTCCATTTTGACGATGTGTTCGCTGAGGATCATGCCAACCTGTAAGTCTGATACATCCACGGTCCGGTCAAACGCGACACTCGCTAACTGGAGCACGAGCTGCTTCGCTACAACAAAGATGAGGAAATAAAAAGCTAAGAAAAAGGCGAGACTCCCTAACATCAAACCAATTGAAGGGGCAGTTTTTAGCATCAACCATCCACTCACGAATAGCATGATGACGACAGCAGTGGGTGTTTTCAACAACGAACCCAACACTTTTTGCACAATGGCCAAAAAAGCTAGCACCAGCACCAATTGCATCACCCGGTCTAATTGCCAACCCAATCTATCTAAAAGATAAGAGAGTCCTGCTCCGATGAGAATAAATTGAAGCAGATTAAACAATTTATCCAGCACCGAATTCCGATCGAGGGATGTCTTGATGAGTTGAATCAACACCGTACCTATTCCCCGGATCTTGACTAACTTTACGATGAGGTAAACCACCGAGATTACGGTATAGGGCACGATAATATTTATCATCACTACCACAGGGGGAAACATTAACATCTCTTGTATGGGACCAAACCACCATGAAGGTAGTATTAAACAAATTCCCCAGAAAAACTTTGAGTCCCCCGGTGAGAAGATGCCAAACGTATAAAATGCAATGGCGATAACACCACTGGTGACAAATAGGATTACAATGTTTAAAGGGGTAGTCAACCCCAGGAACCATCCCATCAGCTGTCCGAGATTGCCTGCGTAGATGAGGCACATTGAACAGAAGTTTGGTATCTGGTGTTTTTTGATGTCCGTCCAACTTGCATAGCTGCAGAAGGCAAACGCAATAAAAATAAGGATGGATTCATAAGTGAATGTATTCATAAAACACGATTTCTGTTTCAGTTTATGCCCCCATGCGAAATCAATCCTAACCTAATTTAACGAGGCATTAGAAGGACTTCCCCTTCAATGACGGCTTTGGTCTTATTCAATCCGCTTGAAAGTACAGCGGATGCCCCCACGTTCTGCCCACCCGTTTGGAGTCAGTTCCATGATGCCATACAGCATCAGGTGCAACTTGTTCTGCGTGACTGAAATGCCTAGCCAATTGTTCCTCGAGGTCTTTTTTATCGAAACGGTTTTTCCGGTTCTAAGCCTGCTGGAGGACATGCCAGAGATGAATTCCGGGAACGGTATGCTTGTATCCCGAAAAACCCGTAAGAACGGAAAGTGGATATCGCCATAACGTTGTGTGCTGATTTTGAAACTTCCGGTCACCTTCGTGTCTCCATTTTTACCTTGATACCGGCGGAAGACGTTCCGGTCGGCTGATACGTCAATGCCGGTATCTCTTCACTCACATCGCCTTCATCAACTTCCATCTCAAGAAATTGCCATGTGCCGAGCAGCTTATCGGTTAGCGCCAGTTCCATTTTTCGTGGATCATGTTTCCTACGTTCATTTTCGACTGCTGCACGCCGTCTCTCGCGTTCGTTTTGCATTTTCTGGTATTTCGGGCTGGTGCAATCTGTGAAAACGAGAGGAATGAGCAGGATAAAAGTTAATTGAACAGAATTCTTCATTTCTGTTTCAATCTCCCCCAACTTGTTGTTAGCAATTGCACTTGAGGGTGGACAGGCAATGCTGCGGGGTCAAACAAGTGGCCGTCGATATTCTGCCCTTGACTTGTCAGTTGTTTTGTCACGCGAGTGGTCAGATCAATTGTGAAAAGTTGTTTCTTATCTTTCGATTTCTTTTCATAGAGGAGTTGTATTCCATTGGGGAACCATGTCGGATCCCTAGCAAAACCACCGGCTCTGGACACAATTTGCTGCCTTTTGCTCCCATCAGGTCTCATTATATGAATGGTACCCTGATTTATCTCATGGAGGAACCATGGCAGATCGGCAAAGGCAATCCATTCTCCGTCTGGAGACCATGCAGGGAAAATATGCCGTATATCGCCCAGAGACACTTTTTTCCGGACACCCCCTTGTGCAGGAATGAATATCAGGGGGTAGCCTTCTTTTTCTTGTTGTGCTCTCGCAGCTGGAGAAAAAGAGAAGACGATTCTATCACCGTCCGGGGACCACGCGGGCTGCCCCCCAAACTCCCCGGCGCGTGCCAAAGGTTTTTCATTTTCCCCATCAATGTCAGCACTGTAAATACTCTCGGTGTCTCGCAAGTAAACAATTTTTTTGCCATCAGGGCTCCATGCAGGCTCACTTCTATCCACGGCCCTGGGGAAAACCGCTTTTACATTCCGACCATCCACATCCATGAGGTACAAGTCTCTGATACCGTCCCGATGGGAGACAAAGAGAATATGCTCGCCTGTGGGTGAAAAGACGGGGTCATAATCCGCTGACAGGTGCTCGGTTAATTGGATAACTTCGCTCCCGTTGGGATTCATGAGATAGATGTCCAGGTTCCCGTTTCGATCCGATGCAAAGACAACCTTTGCTGTTTCCGGTGCTTTTGCCCAAGTGATGTCCGAGACACGACAAAAAAGTGTAACACATAAAAAGCAAAAAAGGAAAAAAGAGCGTTTATTCATAAGAATTCCTTTTCGACGAATTGGTATCATCCCCTTAAAAAGGAGCATTCGGCGGCTACCACCGGGGAACGTCATGGGAAGTTTTCCACCAAGCAGTGTCTGCGAGCATGAGACCGCCAGCGGCGACACCGAGTGCTAATAGAGGTTTAGGCGGGGCGAGATGTCACCACATTGCTTTTGCGTCGATATTTGCATCTCGCCTCGCCTGAGATTGTTAGAAACTAACATCTTTGTTTAAGAACAAAATTTATGTATTTCGACGATGTCTTCAATAACATGGCCTCGGTCCGGACAAAATACTTCTCTTGTCCCGACAACAATTCGATGCTCATCACATGTCTGTTCACCAGGACATTGGGAATCATTATCACAAACCTTACCAGCTTCCGCGTCGGGGGCGGTCATTGCCTGTGCGAGCATGAGACCGCCAGCGGCGACACCGAGTGCTAATGGCGTTTTCACGCCAACCCGCCCTTCCTCAGAATTAAGGAAGTCTCGGATTTTCGACTTGAGATTTTTCATTCGGGTTACTCCTTTCTTTTTACCGGGGATCTCAGCCCCGGCGGGATGGGCTCAACCTTTTAGGTTGAGCCCATTTTCAGTGCCAGAGAGTTCACTTGCACTGAAAATGCTTGAAAATAACTTTTACTTCGGCAGGGGTATGGTGTTTAGATAACACTTCTACCAAAGCGTTTTCAAGAGGTTCAAATCGGTTCGTTTCCTGCCGATACGCACTTGGATAGGTGGTACCGGTCCGCGGATCATAGTATCGGCAGAAAATGGGTGGAGACAACGTGGAGACTGATGGATGCTGACGCACTTTCGCACGTGCCGGGCCCTCTTTAAAGAGTCTGACAATCTCCTGTGCAGTGTGTTCCCAGGTATATTTTGTTGCGAATCCTTTTGCAATTTGTTCAAACTTCGCTCGTCGTTTTGTATTTTTTAGAAGTTGGTTTATCGTTTTTGACAACTGCTGCATCGGTATGTCCAGATTGCTCCCTTTGCCAGAGGAGCATTCGACGAGTACCCCCGCACTCTCAATTTCTGGGGGTAAGCCATACTTTGAGAGGACAACCGCGGGGGTGCCGTACGCCATCGCCTCCAACACCAATGAGGGCGACGTACCCGGCACTGCGGGAAAACAGACGATATCTAACGCTTGGAAAAAGATCGGTAACACCGCTCGGGTGCCTTCGTCCTCTGCACTGAAAAACACCACATTGCTTGGCGGGTTCCGGTACTCTTCTGCCAAGATGGAGTCGTAAACAAAAAAGGTGAGGTGTGGATTGGATGTTGCCAATTCCGAGATTACCTGCACGCTAGTGTTAGGTTCGAAACCTGAAATAATTCCGATCAGAGGATGTTGTGCAAAGAGTGGGTTCTCCGTGAGTGCAGCAGTGTGTTGCTTTGCTAATGCTTTTCCGATGGGTTCAACAACATGGATGCCTTCTGATATGACATGCATTCCGGCGGGATCTACGCCGAATCCTGCCAGCCAATCCGCAAGCCATGAGGCTTTGGGCAGAAGCAGATCCGTGGATTTCTGGGCGGTGTGTGAATTTAAGGCGTTTTCCAGAACCCCGTGTTGCACCCGTCTGTCACTTTCTATACAGCGAAGTATCGGCAGTTTTTTTGAATAGTATAAGATGTCGTGATTCGGAAATTGCCCGAGTAGTAAGATACCATCGTAGCCATCCATTGCGTACCAAGGGAACCAGAAATTCGGAGGATCAATGTTTATCTGTCGATTTGACACGAGCTCGCCAAAATCGTGCCCTGAATCCCGGTGGGTGTTAATAGATGGTACCTATTCTCGTTTGTTACGGCATCCTGTGCACTTTTTTCTGGTAAAAACTGAAAAGGTACGAGTAACTTGAGAGGTTCCGTGGCTTGTGGAACTTTTTTCGTCTCTGCTGTAGGGCTTAACAGGTGTCCATGCCTGCTGAGTCGCTGTAACCGCTCAATGCCTTGAAAAATTTGATCGGTTTTGAATTGGGAGTTCAAGCCTTCAACGGTTGCATAAATTGTTTCCGCGAGGTCACGATTGAGGAGTGCCCACTCCACGTCGTTGATTTCAGCGATGACATCGGATTCTGTATCTGCGGCATATTTCTTACCGCCGTGTTCAAATTTGTGGTGTTGATGCACTCGGTATCTATCTTGAGTTTTCATGATGTTTTTCTGTAAATTATCTTTCGTGAAAAATCGTAAATAGTAGGTTTCAAACCTCTACAACGGAATAGGCGTTTGTCAGGCAGTGGCTTGAATGAAACCCTGACATCTTGCGAGCATCGCTTTAGCGGCATCTTCATCTTCAACAAATTCACTGAGGATGGCTTCTACTTCCCTGGGGGTGTGTTCCTTAAGAAGGCCAATAACCAATCCATCTACGACTTTCTGATTAAAAATTCCATAAGGATTTACAAGTTTCTCATATCGCGAGTTCATATTGAGCATTATAGACTTCTGCTCTACCTGTTTGCGATAAACATTCCAATAGGGTGCGAATAGGGTGTTGAGTCTGTTTTCGCAGGATAATTTCTTTTTGCGTTTGAGTTCTTCAAAGAGTTCTAAAATACGCTTAGCTGTTTTCTCCCAAGTGAATGTTTGTGCACGGTTCAGTGCCTTTTGCGCGTAGGTTTCTCGGAACGACTCGTCATTCAGTAACAGATTAACTTTGTCTGAGAAGTCAAGCGGCGAGGCATAACTGGTAATGGTGGCGATGTCTTGTTCAAAACGCACAGCTGGGACAATCACCCCCGCGTCTCCGACTACAGAAGGCACACCGTCAAAATCTGATATAATAGGTGGTACGCCGCAAGCCATTGCTTCCAGCACCGTCAACCCGAACGTCTCCTCACCCGACACAGATGGGAAACAATAGACATCAAACGCGTTGTAAATTAGGGGTAGTTTTTCGCGCGGATGGAACCCGACATAGACAAGGTTTTCAGGCATTGTTCGGTGCGCGTATCTGCCCTCGTTCCAGCCCGCTTGCAAAAAGAGGATATGCGGATTGAGTTCTGCCAATTTGAGATAGATGGAGGCACCTTTTTCGGCTTGGAGGCGGGAGAGGTATCCCACCGTAGGCATCGTCTTTACTCTGTCATCCTCTACAAGTGCTGCAAGTTCACACTTTGCTTGCTGTTTGGCCATTGGACGAAACAAGTTATGGTCAACGCCGTTAGGCACTGTGTTAAAAACGCTTTTATCCCAGATAAACTGAGAATAGAATTCACCAACAGAATCGGAGGGGGCCGTAAACGCGTCAAAATCGCGCAGGGCGGCATAGTGTAAAAGTACAGAACGGATACCTGTGCCGCCATGTCCACGCACACAGTGCACCTGCATGAGAATCGGTGGCAGTTCCGCGCATCGGAAGAGTGGGAGGAGGGTGTCCGTTTTCCGGTCAGAATGTATTGTAAGAATGCCGTCATACTGAACAGCAATACTTTCAGGAACGTGGACGATGTCGCGCAGGCTCAAATCCACCTCGTAGAGATTCTCGTCGAGCTTTCTGTTTTGTTTACCGGCAAAGTAGAGCACTGCATGGTTTTTCAGTGCTTGGATGGTATATGCGAGGGCAATGTTGGTGCCTGCACTGGTGTTTTCTATGTCCGAAAAAGTGTCAGGATTGAATCCTGGCAGCACTAACAACACGTGTGGACAGTCATCTCTCTTCGGAAAGAGTACCGAAGGCTTTTCGCCACGGATGAAAAGCAACCCCTGTCCTGCATACTCGGTTAATGTTGCAAACGCCTCCTCGATTTCATTATCGCTATAAGCCTCTTTCAAGGATTGCGTAAATTCCTCAGTTGTCTTTGTCTCAGCGAATTTCAGAATATCGGCAATTGCCGAAGAGATTTCGACGAGGCGTGCTTTATCCAGGTCTGCGGCGTAAAGCCCACCGTCTTGTTCAAAGATATGGAGTTGATGTAGAGGTCTCGGAAATTTAAGCATACTTTCCACCTATTACATTGTATTATCTGTACTTGTGCAGAGCACATCGACAAATAACGCTCACGCACTCTTTTTTTACTTTTTAAACATGTCGACAATTTCAGGATAGTGGGTTTCCAGCCACACCCTCATCTTGCTTACCGTCTGACTGTATAGTGCCCTGGTGCTCCCTATAGGGATTCCCAATTCTTTTGCTATGGCTTTATATTTTTTGTCAGAACCATTTCTCAAACGAAATACTACTAATTCCTTTCGAGTTAGCGTTTTCTCAAAGCAGAGACGGATATCTCTTAACTCGTTTTCAAGCGCACTATGTTCGGGTTGATAAAATTCCGGTGCAGCGAGGCTCTCTACAAAGGATGTCTGTTCCGAATCTGCCTCATGAACTTCATCCAGAGAAACAGGTTTGCGATGCTGTGCATCCCGACGAATCCTGCCTGCTCTAATATTCTTTGCTATAGCGAAGAGCCATCCCCTAAAACGTTTTGGATCCCGTATCTTTTCCAGACTACTCATCACTTCAAAGAAGGTTACCTGTACAAGATCCTCCGCATCTTCAACGGAGGCTATCTTATTTTTGAAAAATTCGAGAAGCTGCTCCCTATATCGTTGATAGAGAATACCCATTGCCTCGCTATCGTCTGTTTGAGCGAGGCACACAAGTTCCGCGTCGTTCAATTTCGTATAATTCCTTAACACTAGAAAATGGCTCCTTTATTATATAATAACTTAAACCTCAAAAGTGGCCAAATGGATCTGCTTACCTCACAATAACATCATTGGTTCACGTTCATGTTCGGTTAATATAAAATCATCGTGTTAAGGTAAGGGTTACCTTGTCCAATTTCATTCCAATTTCATGCGTCTATATATAAAATTTAAGTGTCAAAAATGGTTGAAAAGGTCCGAAAAAAATGAGGGAATTGACTTCTAGATTAGATAGATTTCTGGCAGTCTTCTCCTCATTAATGCTAACAGAAGGGGATACTCTGCCACCTTATTCTGTTGGCTGAATTTTCTTTTCCCTGTGACTTCAATTGGCGGGAGACACGCCGGATCTACCTCCGATGCCTGTTCGTTTGCAGATGGATCCGGCGAGATTGGGACGGTTGCCTGTTCACTCGCGGCATCTTTGGAATGCACCTCTGCCGGTGTCTTCAGGGCATCTTGCATCTGTATCTGTATCGGTATTGCTCTCTATACCATCATACTCCCGTCTTCAACCTCTAAACCGATATACTCCCATTTGCCGATGAGGCGCTCCTTTATCGCCGCCTTAACTTTATTCCGGATTGTACCTTTCGCGGGCAGCATCAGAATCCGCAAGTAGCCTTTCTCTTTCCTTTTGCGTTTCTTGGGACTTTAGTATTACACAACTTGTGAACACCATTCCCATTATGCCGAGTGTGACGAGTCTTTTCATAGGGTGAATCCTTATCCTGCATCCAATGCGAAACATTCTCTATTTGGGTTGCGCAGAGCTGGCACTTATGCGAACCTGTCCAATGCTGTTTCAGTTTACGCCCCAACCTTGTGAACAATTAGCATGTAGCATGGATAGCATGTAGCATGGAGTGCAGGGAGGTCTTGAGTTTCGTTTTCAGGTTTCATAGAAAACAGTATACCCAAACCTACTCAAAATGTCAATAACTTACATAATGTAAACACTACCTAGATACTATGTTCTTAGTAGATAGTTCGCTTACTCGTCGGTTAGCTGCGTGGGCAAACTCTCAATCATTTTCGCCGATTCTACACTCACATAGACGATGCGCTCTATCGCTGTGATAAGATCCCGCGGATGCTCAAACCAGCCGTTCGGGTCGTTGACAATGCCGCTGTACTTGTCTTGCTTGATTTTGTAACGGTTGATAAACCACTCCAAAGGCGTTCTGTCGTTGACTACGTAAAGATGCGCTTCTTCTGGAATCCCAGATAATTGGACGTGTTCATTGATGATGAGTGTCGTTTTCGTTTCTTTATCGGTGAAACGCATGGCTCGCTTCCCTAATAGAAAATGCGCCGGTTTTTCTTCCCAAAATAAGATAGGTGTCCGTGTCCGGGGTTCAACTGTTAGATTTGGGTATCGTTCGCCTGTCTCGTAATTGAGGTGGAGTTCGGCAAGGCGGTTTCCTGCTTTAGCAAAAGTGCGGAATTCAGGTGCGAATGGGATATGTGGTAGCATCTTGGACAAATCATTGGCAAATTGTTCTCGATAACAGGGTGCGTGGAGGAGCCCGTAAACGTAGTAGAAGATGTCGTCTTTGCTGATAGAGTCGTCTTGATAGTGTTCTTGGAAATTACGCAGTGCCGTGTCCGAGATATTGTCAATCCGTTCCGGTTCGCCGTCGATACTAGGAAAAGCGTTTGCTGCATCGGATGTATCCATAGGCTTCAGATATCGATAGCGTGGGAAACACTGTGCACCGACTTCACAAAATTTGAGATGCGTCATCGTATCTGTCATAAGGACAGAAAACGGCTTTTTAGAACTGATGTTGGGGACACATATCACTCGGTTTTCGCTGGAACTGTCCGGGAAAATTCGATCCATCTGGTACTTACCCTGTACGAAGATGTAATTAACATAACAGTTCATGGCAATGAATGGCCGGTACAAAACTTTCCTGATGTAGCGATGCACAAACTGGGTCTTTTTCTTTCGTTTCAGTTGTTGCTTGAGTTCCGGAGACCACTTAATATTCGTGAGATTGTTGTGACGGGATACCACCTCATCTACCGTGAGTTCAGGATTCGCCTCAAGTTCAGAAAGCGCGGCGAGGTAGTCTTGCGTCATCCGTCTTGCATTTTCAGCGCATGCCTCGCGAGAAAAATTGTAGAGGTATGCGTCTCTGCCTGTTGCCAACCCCAAGGAGTACAGCTGAAATATAGCATTATCCGCTCTGCCTGCTTTTGCCTGCTTTGTGCCCAGCGAATAAAACTTCGCAAATGCCTCGCCGCGTTGTTCAATCCAATCGTGGTGCTCATCGGGTGTGATTGTTTGCCAATCGTTGAATCCTTTTACAGAGACTGCCTTGCGGAGTGCCTCCAACTTCTCCTCACGTGTGAGGGAGTCGCCGATGTCACGGTAGTGGATGTGGCAGCCGTCGTGTGTAGCGTTCGGATTCTTGATTAAAATGGTAATAGCGACAGGGGACTGGGTTGCATTCCCGAAAACGCCTTCCCCTTCGGAGCGGAGTCCGCGTACATCACCTCGGAGGTTCAGGACATAGATAGAACTGAACTCCTCTGCCCAACATGCGCGAATTGCCGAATCGACCCTTCCAGTAATCCAACTACCAGGGGTGACGAATGCAACAACCCCTTGTTCTTGGAGCCTGTCGGATGCCCAGCGAATCGCCCTCTTGTAGGTATTGTAGAGAGGTTTTGTATTCGTCTCCGTAGAGAATTCAACGTAGGTTTCCCTGATACGCTCCTCAAGTGCAGGATATTTCACATTCGGATTGTCATCCGAGGCGCTCTTCTGTCCTGCGGACCAGGGTGGATTGCCGACGATAACCTGGATTGGGAGTTGCTGTTGCCGTTCGGCGCGTTCGTTGTTGTCGGGCAGCCACTCCTTCGGCAAAAGGGTGGGAGCTTCCTGCTTGTTCAGGTTGAATGTATCGGTAAGGACGATGCCCTCGAAGGGTTCGTAGGGGCTGTCTTCTCCGTGCCGGCCACGGAAGGCTTCCTCAATATTGACGGCGGCGATGTAGTAGGCGAGGAGGACAATTTCGTTTGCGTGGAGCTCCTTCCGGAACTTCCGGTCCAAGTCGTCAGGGCGAATGAGCTCGGATTGCAGCAGTTGAACCAGAAAGGTGCCGGTACCGGTGAATGGATCCAGCACCTGTACACCTTCGTCGCTGAGGCTGCATCCAAACTCGTCTTGTAATATATCATTCACACTGTGTAAGATGAAGTCTACCAACGCAATTGGGGTATAGGCAATGCCGAGCCGGTCTGCCTCCTTTTTCAACCCCTTTTTGAAGAACTGTTCGTAGAGCTCAGATAGGACCTGTTGCCGGCCTGCGCTGTTGTCTATACCGCGGACACGCATCCGGACGCTTTCGTAGAAGTCTTCTAAATCTCGCGTTTCGTTCTCCAGCCCGAATTCAGCGAAGTCCTGCTGTAGGTTATCTAACGCAGAAGCCACCGGGTTGCGTGAGGAAAAATCGTAATGCTCGAAGAGTGCCGCGAAAACGGGCTGGGTTAAGATGTGTTGTGCCATCATATCTATGGCGTGGCTCCGCGTGATTGTGTCGTTTATTGACGCTTTCAACTCTGTATGGAAGGTATCGAACCATTCACGAAGTGCCGTATTTGCGGGATTCTCCAACAGGTTTTCTATACGCCCAACAAGCCTGCCGAAAATAACGGCGACATCCTTTGCCCAATTTTCCCAGTATTTCTTATCGCCGCATTTCTCCACAATTTTTGGGAGGATTGCACTGATAGGAATATCCATCGGCATCAGCAGCTGCTGCACATCTGAGTCGGCACCCGGCACACTAGCTTCAGCCCTGCTCTCTCCACTTTTGCCGAAGATGAGCCTGTCAGGGAGTCTTTTGTTCAGATCTATGCTATTGATTTCAGCGTCCAATCTGTCGTCGTGTGAACGGAGGGCACGCAGCACGCCCCAGACGTTGGCGAATCGTTGATTGTCATCGAGTGCGGCGGCGGCATCCTGACTTGCTGGAATAGCCACGGGCAGCACGATGTAACCGAACTCCTTATCCTTCGCTTTCCTCATCACGCGCCCGACTGCCTGAACGATATCAATCTGCGAGTTTCGCGGGGTGATAAAGATTACCGCGTCGAGTGCCGGCACATCAATGCCTTCGGAGAGGCAGCGCACGTTGGACAGAATCCGGCAAGTGCCCTCTTCACTCCCTTTTAACCAATCCAGGCACGCTTTCCGGTTCAACGCGTGCTCCGTTCCATCCACGTGCTGCGTTTCGCACTGGAAATCCTCTAGGTATTGTTCTTCCGGTAAGTGTTCAACCGCACGCTCAATAACTGGATTCCAGTTTTTAACCAGTGCCTTTGACGCTCTAATGGTGTCGGTAAAGGCGATGACGCGTTTTAGCGGTTTGATTGAGTCTTCGCCGAGCGCCTTGTTCTCTGGGTTTTGTAGCGCACGCCAGCAGCCTACAATCTTTGTTGCATCGTTAACGTTCAGCTCATTGCTGACGGGGCCAGTCTCACCCCTCAAAGCAGCGTTGACACCCCCTTCCGCTACACCGAGCACAACGACTTTGTAGTCCGAGAGCTCTCCTATCTCAACCGCTTTGGAAAACGGGAGATGGTAGAATTCGCGTCCGTATTTCTCGGTGTCGTCCATAGAGAACACGTCTCGTTTATAGTTTGCGACTTTGGTTTTCACCGCTTCGGTGTAAATCTTTGGGGTGGCTGTCATATAGAGCCGTTTGGTAGCACGGATGCGAGTCTCATCGTGTACCAGAACGAAAGGGGAGAGCTGCCCGTCTGGCTGCTCCACACCGGTTGTTCTGTGTGCCTCGTCACAGAAGATAATATCAAACGGCGGTGCCCCGCCGGCTCCCTGGGCTTGCTCTACAAGCGGCAGTGAGTGATAGGTGCAGAAGACAACGCTCATTTTATCCGTATCAAGGGTTTTCAAGGTGTGTGAGATGGCTGAAGGGTTTGTGGTGACGGGGATTTTGAGTTCCAGAATGGACGCATCTTCGGCTGTATTTCCGGCACGGGTATCGGAGCAGATGCCGATGTAGCTATGCGGGATGCCGCGCTGTTCTGACCACTCGCGCATCACTTGTGAGAGGAGCCCGATAGACGGCACCAGATAGAGGACCCTCCCGCCGATGCCGGCCAGCTGCTCTGCGATTCGGAGGGCGGTGAAGGTTTTGCCCGTGCCGCACGCCATAATCAACTTGCCCCGGGCAGCTTGTTTGAAACCTGCCATCACTTTCTCCAGCGCCGCTTTCTGATGCGGCTTCAGGTTGAACCGTCTCTGTTGGTAGGTGAGCTGCTCGGGTGCCTCCAGGCGCAAGTCTGGCCACTTGAAGTGACTGCTTTCAAGTTCGCGGAAGTTCAGGATGCGGAGCTTGTCCTTTATCGGTTCTATGGTGCGGAGGGCGTTCTTTCCCCACCCTCCCCCGGTATTGACAATAATCCGTGAGGTGAAGAGCTCGCTTGCCGAGGCGGCGAGAAAAGAATCTATGTGTGGTTTTGAAAGTCGAGTGGTTTCGGCATAACACTTACATTGGATAGCACAATAGCCGCCCTCTCGTTGCTTTGCGACGATGTCTATGCCGATATCGTTTCTGTCGAAGTCTGTGCGTCGGGCTGCCCAGTCTTTCCAGCGCCAGACTTCGGAGAACTGTTGTTTATAGTCCGGGTCCTCGCTGAAGTATGTGAGCATCAGGCGTTCGAAAAGTTCGCCTTTGTGAGACTCAGATTGAGCGGCTTCGCGGATGTAGTCCAAGACGTTTTGAAAGTCAGGATTGTTTTGGCTATTAGCACTGTGGGGGGTAAAGTAGGATTGCGTCAGTTGTGTCATATCAGGCTCCTATTTTCAAAGAGGGTGTGTGGGTTGTTTGTGGCGCGTTCCCGTGTTGAAGTGGTGGCGTTAACGGGTTTCGGAGAATATGAGGAGCGACTAGGGAGTCGAGTTCTGTGGCTGTGTGGAGCAAGAGAGTGAGGAACGAACGCGGTTGTGGGAGTGGGTGTGCGTGCGTGCACGAGGCCGTGCGGGTGCAGATGGAGTTCGGTGCTGCTTTCGCGGTAAAGGAACTTAACTTCTGTATAGTTAAGGGGGGGGGTAAATCGTTATTTGGGAGCGCCGCAACTTCGCAGCAGCAACACACGTGAAGCTCCCAAACGGAGCTCGGATATCGGCGGAGGCCACCGATTTTCGCGGTTGTCTAAGAAGATATGTGTCTGTCCAGCCGTTCATAAGCACTGATTTTCCGGTGTCCGATGCTGTGGGAGAAATATCCCAATTATTATACAATATGTCGACGGAGAATGCAAGTTCTATATCGATTATTATACTGCTAGAAGAATCCAAAGTTTTTATTTTCACAATTATTGTCTATGTGCTTGTCGCCAAAAGAGCGCATTTCTTCCCTCCGAAAAACTCCTAATCCAGCAAGACGTGAGTCAGACACAAAAAGCCAGCTCCGTCTGCCTAACATAGGGAGTTACTGCCTACCCGTTGGTAAATTCACGGATAGACAGGCCAGGTTCGTGCTTTTTCACCGTAGGCATCCCAAAACGGATACCGGAGCAAAGCTATCTGCGACTCACTAAAACAGCGTGAAGATATAAGGCACAAGGACTTTTTGGTAAACCGTGATTGTGCCGAAGATTGAATAGAATCCGGCACACAACAATAAACCGATCTGTTTCCATAGGGGTGGCTGTATCTCCTTTGGTAAAAACTTCCGATTGACGTAAAAGGTATGCAGAGAGGTAATTACGAGGAGGTAGCCGCCGACCGTTGCCGAGACTAAAATCATAAAGAACGGTTTGGCGAGATACATCGCGATGACACCCCACACGATATAGATGAGCAGAATTGGATAGTAGATCCATTTTGCATTGTGTTCCCCCATTTTCCTCGCGCTTTTAAATCCTGTCCAAATAATATCCGTATACCGGCGCGGGACACTGTCCACGCCTCCGAGCTGTGTTGAAAAAAGGACCCAAAAACCACAGAGCAGTGTGAGGTACCAGAGGATTCTACCGCCCTTTTCGGCGAGTCCTTCGGCTTGAAATGCTGCTGCCGACCACTGGTCTATTTCCTGGCCAGACGGTACGAAAGCCAATGTGAGCATTGCCGGAAGTGCGAGCCCGACGAAACAGCCGATTAACCAGATATAATACTGCTCAAACCGGGTGTATTTCCACCATTCACGGAAGCGTTGGAGGTTTTCAGGCGTGATACGAAATACCTTTCCCCAATGTGAGAGTGTGACGTGTTGTCCGCCAATAATTGAGGGGATGGCCCCGACGAGACTGCTCATGCCCCAGCCCTTATCTCGTACGTAATTCGTAATTGTGACGTTCCCTAAGCCGCCGCTGCCGGCGTATGCGGCAAAAGCGCCGAGTAGTATCCAATCTATTTGTCCATTTCCGGCTGCGGCTGGCAATGTGCCGAAACTCACGAACCCTTTGATAACGTTCCACCACACTTTTGGGGGTACCAGAAACAGGTCTATGATGACAAGGTAGCCGATGATCCAAACCACCATAAAGAGCTGCACTTTCTCTAGTGCGTTGTAAATTTTGCCGCCAAAGAGTACTATGCCTAAGCAGGCGAAGAAAATGAAAAAGGCGAAGAGTCGGACGGTTCCGCCGTCGGCTTCTGCTGGCATGTACCCTAACCATGCGGCGGCGAGTGCTGTCGCTGCGGTCATGGCCCAGCCTGGCCAAATTCCGAAAAAATCGACGGCGGCGTAAAAAATCGCCCAGAATCGTGCGCCCGGTTTACAACGCATATAACCGCTCAACATCGGCTCGCCGGTATACAGTGTATAGCGAATTGCCTCGGTATTTAGAATCGCCTGAAGTATAATTGCAATCGTGGCGATCCAGAGCAGCCTGCCCCCATATTGTGCCGTGATTGCTGGTCCTAACAACCATTCGCCGCTGCCGATTGAACCGCCTAAAGCGATGATGCCGGGACCTAAGATGCTGCGAAACGCTTTTCCAAATTGATAGCGTGGCGGTGCCGGAAGTTCTGCAATGTTCCAATCCGGCAGCGCTCCACCTTGAATAATTTCTTGTTTTTCAGCCATAGTTTACCATTCCCAACAGATGCTGACGTTCAGTTTTTCGGCAATGTCAGCGAGGCTCCGCAAATGGTCTGCGTGAATCGGGATGCCACTTTTAATCCAGTTATCGTAGTTATTCCACTCTATTTCACCAGGGAGATATGCCTGCTCTACCCCTTCTGCTGTTTTTGAGTTGTGAATTTTATGTATTCCGTTCTGAATTTCTGCAACGTAGCCGTCATAATCGGTGAAGTTAGCGATATTAATTGCCATAAAGAAATGCTCTGACGGATCGTCTGACTTATTGCATGCCATTAGCCCTCCGCTCAAAGGTCCGGCTAAGATGCCCATAATAAGAGCCAGACCGTAGCCTCTCGCGCCTGATGCGGGTGCCAATAAACGTCCTTTATTGGGGTCCTCGGTAGGCTGTCCTTCGTCGTCCAAAAGCCAGCCTTTGGGAATCGGTTTTCCGTACATCCGGAGGGTGCCGATCTTTCCCCACGCGGAAACGCCACACGCCATATCCAGTACAATCGGATGCTGATTACCGGTAGGCAGTGCATAACTCATCGCGTTGTTTGCGACGACCGCTTGCGCACCGCCTGGTGCTGCAACAGAGGGACCGCCGGTATTTGTCGTTGAGAAACCGACCATCTGCTTGGCTGCTGCCATAATGGAATAGCATGCCGCTGCGCCGAAATGCCCGGCGTTCCTAACACCTACGGCAGCAATACCTGTTACCTTCGCTTTTTCTATCGCTGTCTGCATTGCGAACGCACTTGCCAGATGTCCGATACCGTTATCACCGTCAACTATAGCAAAACTGGGTCCCTCTGTAACAACCCGAAGATCTGGTTTGGGGTTCATCTTGCCGTCCAGAACTTGATTTAGGTACCCCGGCAATGCACGGGTGCCGTGTGAATGCACACCACGTAGGTCAGTCTGTACCTGAAGGTTCGCCATCTGTTCCGCATCTTCTGGACGCAGTCCTGCTTTTAAACAGAGTGTCCGCGCGAATTCGTGCAACTTTGCTGATTCTATCACAATTTCCTGCATAACATGCTCCTCAATAATGAATTCGGAATCCATTTTAGCAAAAACCTATTTATGAATCAAGGGTAATGCGAACGTCTCTGACGTTTCTGTTTTTTTGGTTGACAAAGCGGTCTGTTCATGCTACCATTCTTATCAGTTTTGCTCCGGAAGAGAGACACTCAGCAATATGGACTTGTAAGAGGAACGGAAAAAGGGTGATGCAAATGGCCATCATCCTAGGGGTATTGAAGGACAACCAGGAGGAAAATGTAATGTATACCAATCCACTTTTAGAAACGAGGCAACTTTTTGAAAGTTTCTTCCCCGAACCAACTCTTCGTGCACGTTGTTTATCCTGGTTCGCAGAAAGCATCACAAACGCGCACCGGTACGCCCCCGGTGAATGGACGGTTCGTCTTCATATTCGTAAGCCTAAGCAAATTTACCTTATCGTTGGGCATCTAGTTCCATTCTCGGTAGTACAAGGAAATATCTGGATGGCTTTGGATCAGCAGCAACTAGAGGCACACCCTCAGTACACGGAGTATCTCAATGAGGCACAGAGTTGGAAATGGGAAAGCGGACGCTATGCATATTTCAAACTTGTTCCATCGCGGAACGGTTGCTATTTTCCGGATGCAGACCCTTCTCAAGAACTCTGGCCCCGAGTTTGGAAGCTAAATTCTACTTTTGTCAAGCGCATAGGTGAGTTAAAGCGCAAGCTTCATCCGCAGAGTCGAGGAGGCTACGAGCCAGCCATAATAGAATATTTACGCCAAGAGTTGAAAACGTCTCTTCCAGAACCGGCAACCGATTCAGCATTGCCGGAAGAAATTGAGGGCACCGTTTTCTATGAAGGTGCACGCAAGCAGATCTCAGTAAATGCTTATGAACGGAACCAGGGCGCGCGACGTATCTGTTTACAACACTATGGCACTCGGTGTACAGTGTGTCTGCAAGATATGTCCGAAATCTACGGCACGGTTGCTGACGGATTGATTCATGTTCATCATCTGAAACCGTTGAGCGAGGTTCAGGAGGGTTATGAGGTAGATGCGATTAGAGATTTGCGTCCTGTTTGTCCGAATTGTCATGCTGTGATCCATCGTCGTAAACCGCCATATACAATTGAAGAGGTCAAAAATTTTTTGAATAGGTAAGGCTGGCTCGCAGATGATAAAAACAGATATGATCCAAAAGATACTCAGGGATAGTGATTACCACTTGAATCTCTTTGCACAAACTGAAATTCAAGCGGTTTGTCAGAGAAGTTTTAAGGAAACGGTGAAGGGAGATCAGGAGGCATATTTTATTCGCTGCACTATTCGGAATAAGGTTGTGCCCTTAAAACCGGAGGAACTCATCCGCCAACTTTATGCGGTACGGCTGATTGAGAAATACGGATACCCCAGCACGCGCCTAGCATTTGAGTATTCTGTCAGTTTCGGTCGGGAAAAGAAACGTGCCGATATCGTTATTGTTGACAAGGACAGGCCGGATACGCCTTACATTATCGTTGAAGTGAAAAAGCCGAAACTGCTGGATGGAAAAGCACAACTCCGTTCTTACTGCAATGCCACCGGGGCTCCTATCGGTGTGTGGACAAATGGGCAACAAATCTCACACTACCATCGCAAAGATCCGAATTATTTTGAAGAGATTACTGATATTCCTAACGCAAACCAAACCCTCGCGGATATCCTCAGTGAACGGTTTACCTTGAAGGATTTAATTCTTAAGGACAAATTGGTTACGGAACGTAAATCTTTAAAAGACATCATCTTGGAACTGGAGGATGAGGTCCTCGCCAATGCAGGAGTAGATGTCTTTGAAGAGGTCTTCAAACTCATCTTTGCTAAACTCTATGATGAATCACTGAGCCATCAAGACAGAAGTGTTATTGACTACTTCGTACGTCAGACACAAGGCACCGACACCGTAACATACGAGATGGATTATGAAGTTATTAAGATGGGGGCTGAAGCGGTTTCAGATGATAACTTTAGGGTAATGGCGTTCAGGAACACAGGGCAAACCGATGCAGAATTGAAGGTGAAGATTCAACAACTTTTCGACGATGCTAAAGAACAGTGGCAGGGGGTTTTTCCAGAGGGCTCAAGGTTTCAGCTCTCCGATAGTCATTTGGCAGTCTGTGTCTCTAGCTTGCAGGATGTCAAACTATTCAACTCTAATCTGCAGATTGTAGATGAAGCATTCGAATATCTCGTCAATAAATCGGCAAAAGGTGAGAAGGGGCAATACTTTACGCCCAGACATGTGATTGACATGTGCGTCAAGATGCTCAACCCACAGCCGGGTGAATATATGATTGATACTGCTGCCGGGAGCTGTGGATTTCCAGTCCATACCCTTTTCAAGCTTATCGGACAAACTTTCACCACTGCCTCAATTCCCCAGGAAGAGAAGCAACATGTACTCAAGGTCTTTGGGATTGACTTTGACGAAAAAACGGTCCGAGTTGCCAGAACCCTCAACTTAATTGCGGGTGATGGCGAAACCAATGTGTTACACCTCAATACATTGGACTATAAACGTTGGGACGACGAAGCCGCGAGAGAAAGTCAGTGGATAGGCACTTACGGCAGAGGGTTTGACCGGCTCAAAGCCTTAAGAGCAGAAGGAAACGAAAACCGACGGTTTAACTTTGATATTTTGATGGCGAATCCCCCCTTCGCTGGAGACATCAAGGAGAGCCGCATCCTATACCAATATACCCTCGGCTTTAAGAAAAATGGAAAGGCGCAAACTAAAGTGGGCCGCGACATCTTGTTTATTGAACGCAATCTGGATTTTCTCAAACCGGGGGGACGCATGGCAATTGTCTTGCCACAAGGTAGATTCAATAATACATCCGATAAGTACGTCCGTGATTTTATCGCCGAGCACGCACGCATATTAGCAGTGGTAGGACTAGATATAAACACCTTCAAACCCCACACCGGCACAAAAACGAGTGTTCTCTTTATACAAAAGTGGAACGCTGACCCGGCCGCAGGTCCACTGTGTCCAAAAGTGGATGACTATCCGATTTTTTTCGCCGTAAGCGAGAACGGTGGGAAGGATGCCTCCGGCGATTATGTTTACCTAAAAACTAGCGATGGACATTACAAATTGGATGAAAATGGACATCTCATTGTTGAGCATGATTTGCATAATCACGAGGGTGAACTGCCGGATGGTATTGCTGAAGCCTTCATAGAGTGGGCAAAAAATGAAAAACTATCGTTTTGGGCGGGATAATTTGGTTATAAACGATTTACCCCCCCCCGAAAAATTTTTTTCACATTCGTTAAAAATTACGCTGAGACGCAAGAGGCTGAACGCATTGATGCCGATTATTTCCACCCAAAATATGAGGCCATCATCATGGCTATCAAAAACTACCCAGGTGGATGGGATACATTGGGAAATATAACTCACTTGAAAGATACAATTTTCAAACCCGTGAGTGGAACTGAGTACAAGTACATTGAACTTGCGAATATCGGAGCGAATGGCGAAATAACTGAATGTATAATAGAGAAAGGACAAAACTTACCAAGCAGAGCGCGGCACAAGGTAAACTCTGGAGATGTTATTGTTTCATCTATAGAGGGCTCTTTGGATAGTATTGCCTTGATAACTGAAGAGTATGATGGAGCCCTTTGTTCGACAGGATTCCATGTTATCAATTCAGATGTATTAAATTCGGAAATTTTGTTCGCTTTCATGAAAAGCAGAGCCGGCCAGTTGCAACTTAAAAAAGGGTGTAGTGGAACAATCCTTACAGCCATTAACAAATCCGAATTTAAGAAAGTCGTTTTACCACTGTTTATCGCATCTAAACTCTTCAGACTCTCCATCGTGGACACCGTTAGAAATTCTATTTCGTGTCTTTCCAGATCCAAGCAGATTTACGGAGAAGCTCAAACCTTTTTCCTCTCCAATTTCTGCATTGCTAATTGGAGACCGGGACGGAAACTCACCTATGTCAAGAGTTATGCCGATACGCGGCATGCTGAACGAATGGATGCGGAGTACTTCCAGCCGAAATACGATGACATCATCAACACCATTAAAGAATACCCAGGCGGATGGGAGACTTTGGGTAACCTAGTCACGCTAAAAAAATGTGTTGAGATAGGAAGCCGAGAGTACTTTGATGAAGGTATCCCTTTTATTCGTGTAAGCAATCTTGACCTGTTTGAAATCACGGAGGAGAAGTACATTTCCGAGGAACTGTACACAGCACTTTTGCAACATCAACCAGAACAAGGCGAGATCCTGCTCAGTAAGGACGGAACCCCGGGCATAGCTTATCATTTTCGCGAACAGCCTCCCAAAATGATTCCGGCATCCGGTATACTCCGATTGAAATGTAAAACGGATAGAATTCGAGCTGAGTATCTAGCGTTGGTCCTTAATTCAATTCTAATTCAGGAACAGGTTAACCGAGATGTCGGTGGTTCCTTAATTCCCCATTGGCGGACCAACCGGGTTGCCAGCACCCTTATTCCTTTATTGCCCGAGGAGAAACAGGTTAACCTTCAGCAAAAAGTCATCGAAGCGTTTAACCTGCGTAACCAATCCAAACATTTGTTGCAATGTGCTAAACGGGCCGTGGAAATCGCTATTGAGCAAGATGAACAGACTGCTCTCGACTGGCTGGAACGAGAATCTCGTGCACGCCCAAAAAACTAAAAAAGGGGTGAAAATTAAAAAATGTTGACAAAACACGCGGTTTTAGCGTAAAATTTTGGACAATCGCTAACGTATTTAATACCACCAAGGAGATTTGACATGCTAACGCAAGAACAGGTCGATTTTTACCACGAGAACGGCTATCTCAAAGTGGAGCAGCTCTTCAGCCCGGAGGAGACGAAGGAACTGGCCTCCGAAATGGTGCAGATTATCAACAATTGGGGGCAGGAAACGATCGGATGGCCCGGGCCGTGGCGGCAACGTTACCTCAAGGAAGAGGACCAGCAGACGACTAAGGCGGTCTTCATGCACAACCCACATTTCTATTCAGCTACGTGGGGCCGTGTAATTTTTCACGAAAGACTGACGGGTGGTGTTCAAGCCCTTATCGGGGATACTATCCAGTGGCACCATACCGTACTACACGCGAAGCCGCCGGAAAAAGGCACCCCGTTCCCGATGCATCAGGATTATCCGTTCTATCCACACGATGGGCTTGACTTCGTGGATTGCCTCGTACATCTTGATGACGCGCCCTTTGAGAGCGGGGCACTGCGCGTTGTACCCGGAAGCCATAAGGAGGGACCGCGGGAACATGTCACCGGAGAAGGGACGGCACCTCATCTACCGACGGATAAGTATCATCCGGATTTCATCGATTCCATTCCGATACCGGCGAAGGCGGGCGATGTGATTTTTTTCAGTTACTGTCTCATCCACTGGTCAGAAGTGAATCGGACAGATCAGTGGCGGAAGGCGGTCCGCTTCGGATTCCACAAACCGGAAATGCGCCCGGTCGGACGCGACCCAAAAGAAGCTTACAACAGCATTGTCGCAGGCGGGTTTAAATCGAACCCTGAGGCTAGAGATACGCTCGCTTAGCACCGAACCTGATGAGGCAGATGCTTCGCCTACAGTCATTTCCTAATGTCACCATCACAAGAAAAAAAGGGGCGGAAACGTACGTTCCGCCCCTTGTCATATTGTTCTTGCTAAGTCTATCAGCGACGTTTTATGTTGCCCCATGTCGTTGACAGTTTGCCCCCCATTGTTTCAGGCATGTAACGTTCTCCGGAGGCTCCTGTAGTGTGCCTAAAGCGGATGCCTGATGCCTCAGTGACATCCACAAATTTTACACTTGCACTTGCACGGAGACAAATACAGATGAGGATGCCTGCGAGAATAAATTTCTGAACGTGCACAGCCAAACTGTGTTTTTCGACGTATAAGTTATCAGGTTTTGTAAAATTCAACCACTGTGCCTGCCATATCTGCAACTTTGTCTATAAGTTGATTCCGTTCATCATCATCCATGCCGGAAAAAGTTTTGGCGAGGTCAATTTTTTCCTGCATCTGCTCGGCATTATCTGGCCCCGTAACCAAGGTGCTGACCGGCAGCGACCAGACAAACCGCATCGCTTCAGCAATGCTGACACGATCCGGCACTATTTTTGGGTTTGGTCCATGCTGTCCATGTCTGGTCCCGCCGAAGAACCCTCCATTCGCCAATGCTTTCATACCAATTACCCCTATGTTTCGTTCAACGAGCGTGGGTACAACTCTTTCTATAAAGCTCTCGTAGCTGACATCAACAAGGTTGACTGATAATTGACAAGTATCGAAAATATCCGTTCGCTCCAGCACGCGTTCATGTGCAGCTGGGCTGGCGTGCCCAGTAAATCCAATATAGCGAGTTTTTCCGGATTCCTTTGCTTCGCGCATCACGTCAAAAACGCCATTGTCAATGCGTCCATCAACGTCAGCCGCATCCTGAACTGAGTGCACCTGCCACAGGTCCAGGTGAGTTGTATTGAGGCGGTTGAGAGATTCCTCTAGGTGTTGTCTCGCGAGTTCAGCACTTCGTGCGGTTGTTTTCGTCATGAGAAAAACATCATCGCGATATTTCGGTACGAGCAGTTTTCCTAATCGACTTTCGCTCCGTTCATTATTTTCCCGGTAAGATTCGGCGCTATCAAAGAAGCGCACGCCGCCTTCAAGAGCGGTTTCAATGGTTTTCTGGGCTTCTGTTTCGCTCATTTTTACGATATGCCATCCACCCACACCGAGCATTGTCACTGCTTCCCCGGTCCGCCCAAGCCTCCGAGTTGGCAGGAGGGGCCCTAACCGGTCGCTGGTGCTGCCTTCTTCGCCGGCTTCTGCACAGGCGGACGATAGAAGCAACCCGGTCGTTAAACCAGCCATCGATTTTAGAAATTCACGTCGATCTATCATGGTTTATACCTCCTAATTTTCTTTTTATCTTATCGTATTTCTAAATTTTTGTCAAGAAAAAATAGAGGGAGCGGATGTTCCACGCGCAACCGATAATCTGCTATCTCAACGCATCTTTTACAATCCTGCAAATCGGCCTCACAATCTTAACATAAATTTTTGCTTGACCTAAAAGGTTGTTTGATATAAAATAATTTTGCATATCGGGCAAACGTACCAAAATCTTATAAAAGCGACATGTTTATATGATGGAAAACAGAACACGCCAACCCATCCCTGAGAAACTCGTTGTTCTCACTTTTGATGATGGCTGCAAATCGCAAGCAACCTTCGTTGCACCGCTCTTAATGCACTACGGTTTCGGTGCAACCTTTTATATTACCGAAGGACTCGGTTTCCTCAACAATAAAGAGGCATACATGACCTGGGAAGAGGTGCGCGGGTTACACGAGGCGGGTTTTGAAATTGGGAATCACACGCGTCACCATCGCAACGTCACGCAGCAGACTGCCGAGGAACTTGAAGCTGATTTGCACCATATTGACGTGCGTTGTGAGGAATATGGTATTTCGTGTCCGACAACCTTCTGTTATCCCGGCTATAGTCACGGTGAAGCGGCTGTCGAGGTGATTGCTTCACACGGTTTCCATTTTGCCCGGCGCGGTGTCTCTCCTGAATTTCCTTATAATGGGGAAGGGGGGCGCGGTCCTGCCTATAATCCGACACGGCACCATCCACTCCTCATCCCGACTACTGGTGCTTCAGGCCCCAATTGGAATTTTGACGATTTCACCTGGGCGCTTTCGCAGGCAACAGCTGGAAATATTCCAATTCTGACCTTCCATGGTGTCCCTGATCTGGAGCATCCCTGGGTTCACACAGAGCCTGAGACGTTTGAAACCTATATGGCATATCTGGCCGATAAAGGCTATACTGCAATTGCTCTCCGAGACCTCAGCCCCTATATTCTCCCCTATCATCCGTCTTAGTAGTCCGCAACGCCTTGTGGTTATACGTGTTTTTTTTATAGTGCTGCCGACCTCATCGCGTGCAAGTAATAGACTGCAGATGCGCCGATGTATCCGTGAGGGGCTTCGCACATAGTTTTTGATACAAATTTGTCTAATTTTTTTAATAGAAAAAATATAATTCTGCAAAATATACAGATTATAATTTCATAGAATAGGGAAAAGCGCCTGTTTTTCCCTATGCACCTCGGATTTACGCGAGAAGTTCCGCTATGAAAATCGTAATTATACAGTAGATTTTTAAGGACTTGGTCATTGTGCTCTACGAGGTTTCTGCCCTCGACTCCCGAGGTAGTTTTTTTTGGTCATCGATTTCTCGTGAAAATATGTTGATGCAAATAGTTAAAAAGTGCTATAATATCTTTAATGGAAAAATTGTCCTTGAGAATTGCCTTCCAACGATCGAATGGGGCACCTCTCCTTTTAGGACATTTCCGCGGTTAAGCCAATATTTTTGGCGAATGGATGTATGTCTAAACACAAAGTGCAGAATCGAGAAATGAATCGGCTTTGTCGTTTTAGTGAAAACCTATCATTCTTTGTAAATTTTTACTTTCAAATTTAGAAGAAGGAGCCTTAGAAATGCTTAAATTTCAGATAGTCCTAGTTACTATTCTAGTCGGTTGTATCGCTTTCGTATCGTGTGAGCGGACACAGAAAATGTTAGCCCCGATGGGCGATGATATGATGATGGGCGATGATGGCACAATGAATGTTGTGGATACGGTGAGTCACAAGACGTGGCAGAGTGTCGCCCTTCCGGCACCAGGGCCACAAGATCAAGCGATGAGTGCAGCAGGAACCGGTGCAGTTCACGGTCTGGGTACCCGCACTGTCTATTTCAACGAGATTAGTGTCTCGGCAAATGCAACGGGGACAGCGTATCCGGTTGGAAGTATAATCGTTAAGGAGATAATGGATGATACGAACATGTTTGTGGCAAAAATCGCGACGATGACGAAGAGCGCGGATCCGATGTACGCTGCCCACAACGGCTGGATGTATGCGAAATATGCGCGTGCGTCAGAGACAGCGGATTACGCGCCGGTCGGTGGCGATGTTGCCGAACGTGGTAGTGCAGGGTGCCACGGCTGCCATGCTAAAGCCACAAATGACAGTGTTTTCGTCTCTCTTGCCACAGCGGATGCTGACATGGATGCCGACATGACTGGCATGGATACTGGCATGGATACTGGCATGGATACTGATGTGGATACTGATGTGGATACTGGCATGGATGCTGATGTGGATACTGGCATGGATGCTGATATGGATACTGACATGGATGCTGATATGGACGCTGATATGGATACTGACATGGATGCTGACATGGATGCTGACATGGATGCTGATATGGATACCGCAGCGGACGAGAGCGAGGCAGAGCCTACCGTTACCGAGGCTGAAGAGGTTATCCAGAATTGACACGGAGGATGTCTCCGAAATTCTCGACTTCCATTTTGATGAGTTAATTGGGGAGTAGGTTCTTGACCTCTCCCCATATCAAAACCGCGGGACGTTAGTTTGAAATAGACAGTGGATCTCCGTGCAGCTGATGCGTACCTTGTGATTTAAGGTAGAGAGCGTTTTGAATTTGACATTAATTTGTAATCACTTGAGAAGGTGTAAGACGGACTGACGGATGATACTCCGTTTAATATATTTGAATCGCATATAGGAGTCAACAATGGGTCCTATATTCATTGTTGTTGCTATCAACATAAAGAGAGGATGGCTAAGAACCATCTGTTTCCTGATACCTATTATTGGATCTGTCGCCGGTGTAGTCGGAGCGGGTGAAATGGTTTTTGTAGCCCTGCTTTACCAAGCCATTGGATGGATAGTATGGATCGCTGTTGGATATGCTATCCGTTTCGGCATTCGATATGTTAAGCAACGGCTCGAAAAACAGTAATTCTCACTAACTGCGAGGGGAGACTTCCACTTTCCCTTCTAACCTCTATACTGATCTAAACGAATGCAAGCGAGTCACCATTGTCGAAAAAATTGACAGTTTTCGCCTTGCGTTAGATATAAATGCGAATCACACAGCAGATAAGCATGTAGTTATCGAAAGATATAACACAGAAAAAGAAGCTATTGCTGCTTTTGAGAGTATCTCGAAATTATTAGGCTCGCTGTACCTGACAGAGATAAACCCACCTGTTAGATCGTCTTCCGGTTTACCATTTGGATTTGAGCGTCATAGTGAACCCTTTCGGTGAAAGACCTCCGGGCATTTGACTAATAGGGTGTTCCGCGTGTTGTCAACGAGCACCAGCGCGATGAAAACAGGTGGTTGAAGAGCACGTCTTGTGCATCCGGTGTCTTAATCTCCATTAACGCCAATGCCGCGTGAAAACGGACATATCGGTTTTCATCCTCCAGTGTCGCAATAAGCGTAGGTATCGCTGGTTCCGCGAGTGTGCCCAATTTCGCTAAAGCGCGTGCAGCGTTATCGCGCACCCAATGGTAGTCATCATTCAAGCCATCTATCAGGACTTGTACCGCTTCTGCTAAATCAATCTCTTCATCGACTTGTTGCCCGATAAGGCCTAATCCCTCTATTGCGTGTCGCCGGACCCATTCAGATTTATCTTGTGCTGCCCGCGTCAAAGTCGGTATTGCCGTCTGCGCAGTTTTTCCCATATCCGCCAAGGCATACGCCGCCGTAGCCCTAACCGAATCTGATGAGGTATCAAGTGCATCGATTAAAGTCGGTACAGCAGGTTCTCCTGCAATGCTTAAGGCGTAACCTGCGTAGTTTCGGATAGTATCAGAGCTGCCATGCAATGCCTGTTTCAGCATAGGAATGGTAGGTTTTCCACTCTTCCCGAGACAATAGGCAGCGTTCAACCGTGCCCTTTCATCATCGTCTTGCAAAGTTTCAAGCAGTGTGTTAACTTCAGTATCTGACACGCTGCCGGTGGCTCGATGCTGTTTTCCGTGAAACCAATCCCATATTGATTCCCACATTATGGGGTGTCTTGCTGCATCTGCTCCGTTGCTAAGGGCTTCCCATTCAGCCATCTCGCTGTTCCATGACGGTGTTTTAGGTTCGTCTAAGCGAGAAAAGAGAAACTTCAACATATACCGTTTTTTGTCGCTCCGATTTGGCATCGCCCTGTGCCAGAGATCGTAGTGGACAATGGTTACCGTGCCGGCTTCCCCACAGAGTGCCAATTCTGGCTGTTTATGTGCGCTCTCGCCGGTGTCGTAATATTGGGAACCCGGTAACACAGCGGTGGGTCCCATATCTTCGGTAACATGTTGTGGATAATAAAACGCCATTGTCCAGCGGCATCGGTGCCTCCGAATCTGCTCATCGCCTTCGTAGGTATCCTTATGAAAATTCTGTCCTTCGCTGCCTTGCTGATTGTAATGGCAGTAACGGTGGGGGTGCATCACATAGTTTTCACCCAGTACTCCTTGCATCGCGCCGTGGACCACCGGATGATCGAAGACATCCTGGATTTCCGGTATAAGTGGCAGTACATTATTGCCCAAGTTGCCTGTCTGCTCAAACATCTCATCCAGCTGCTGGTAAATTTTCTGGTGAAAACTTAGCGGAAAGTCTGTTTTCACCTTAACGTACCCATTGATGATGAAATCCCGCATCTCTCCATCTGTCAGTTTCAGTGTGTCAGTATTCATATTGTGCGGCCTCCTTCTATTTCATGGTGAAAGTATAGCAGCAAAGAAATAGGAAGTCAAGTTGTAAAACAAGGCTTCATATCCCGGAGCAGAATGGCCCCATTAAAACTGCCACTTACCAACAACGTACTGTCCGGGGAAAGGGTGGCCTCTTGAAGAACGGTTGCAATATACCTGAAGCTGCCTAGCAAAACCACGGTTTTTCACAAACCGTGGTTTCTCTTTGCTTTATATCTACAATTCTGATATACTATTTTTGTCAGCAGTAGTGATAAGGTAGGGGTATCAAGGTAGAATGTCCGTGTGGGATTCAGCGAGCATGAAAGTCTTTGTACCGAGCTCGGAAGCGACGGTATCCGTTCGCTCTTCACTCACGAACTGAGAGGCTTTTTAACTATTTTGGAGGAAAATTGCATGAGTACATCCGAAAGAAAGTGGGATGGAACGTTGGTTCGCTATCCGGACCCGGCGATTGAAGTGATTGATTCTCGCTTTGCGAAATACAAAATTGGCAATTCGGTTGTAGAAAGGTTGTGGACCGGTGCGCGCTGGTCGGAGGGCCCTGTTTGGTTCGGCGATGGCGGCTATCTACTCTGGAGCGATATTCCCAACAATCGCATCCTGAAATGGGAGGAGGCCACCGGTGCTGTGAGTGTCTATCGCCAGCCGTCAAATTATAGCAATGGACATACTCGCGACCGGCAAGGGAGACTCATCAGTTGTGAGCACGGTGCGCGGCGTGTCACACGCACAGAGTATGACGGCACTATTACCGTCCTGATAGATAGTTTTGAGGAGAAACCGCTCAATGCTCCAAACGATGTAGCCGTTCACCCCGATGGACATATCTGGTTTACCGATCCGGGCTATGGGATTATGCTCAATTACGAAGGACACATAGCCGAATTTGAACTGCCGACTTGTGTTTATCGACTCAATCCGGAGACTGGCGAAGCAACTGTTGTCACGGATGAACTTGAGAAGCCTAATGGTATCTGCTTTTCCCCCGATTATAAAAAACTCTATCTCGTTGATACGGGTGTCACGCATAAAGAAGGAACCCCTCGGCACCTGTTTGTCTACGATGTGGTAGATAACGCCCAGTTGGACAACAAACAGGTGTTCTGTGATATGGCCCCCGGCATCGCGGATGGCATCCGCTGCGATATAGATGGTAATCTCTGGGCCAGTGCCGGATGGGTCGGAGAAGGGTACGATGGCGTGCATGTCTTCGCGCCAGATGGGGAGCTCATCGGGAAGATTCACTTACCTGAAATCTGTGCTAACCTCTGCTTCGGCGGAGTCAAACGGAATCGGTTATTCATGACTGGAAGCCAATCTCTCTACTCCGTTTATGTAGAGGCGCAAGGTGTGCGTTTGTTCTAACCGGCTGAGAAACTTTCAAAAGCGAATTTATTAACAAATTAAAACCGATGCTAACAGACAACCTTGAGTATATAAACTGCCCGACCTGTGAACGCGATGATGAAAAAAAACTGTTTACTAAAGACGCACTTTCAGTGGTTGCGTGTAATCGGCGGAGTCAAACGGAATCGGTTATTCATGACTGGAAGCCAATCTCTCTACTCCGTTTATGTAGAGGCGCAAGGTGTGCGTTTGTTCTAACCGGCTGAGAAACTTTCAAAAGCGAATTTATTAACAAATTAAAACCGATGCTAACAGACAACCTTGAGTATATAAACTGCCCGACCTGTGAACGCGATGATGAAAAAAAACTGTTTACTAAAGACGCACTTTCAGTGGTTGCGTGTAATAGGTGTGGGTTGCGGTATGTGAATCCTCGCATTCGTGAAAAAAAGCTAGAAGAGAGTTACGTTGAAGGCTACTATCCGCCTGAGAAAATTGAACGTATCCGGACTGACAGCATGGAGTGGCTGCAGATGGCGGAACGCCTGACCGAATTGGAGAAATATGTTCCTAAGAAGGGATACCTGCTGGATGTCGGGTGCGGCATTGGGACGTTTCTGCATCTGGCAGAGGAGCGAGATTGGAAGACATCCGGCATTGAGCCCTCAAAGAGTGGTGTCGCTTTTGCGAAGCAAGCCTATGAATTGGATGTGCTGTGTGGGGATCTCTTCACTGCTGATTTCCCTGCAGCGCATTTTGACGCGGTGACTGCCTACCACGTGCTGGAGCATATCTCTGACTTAAATCCGTTCCTTGAGGAAATCCGGCGGCTTTTGAAACCGGAAACCGGAAAATTGGTGATTGAAGTACCGAACGGCGGGAGCCTGCAGAGCCGTCTTCAAAAGGCGGATTGGCCCTATGTCCATCCCCAAGATCATCTCTACTATTTTTCTGCCAGCACGTTGCCGAAGTTGCTTCGGAAACACGGTTTCCGGCATATCACTTTGGGCAGCCCGAGGCGTGTCGGTCCGAAAGCGGGGGTACGTTTCGGACTTCGCCGCGCGACAACCCGGGTGCTGGTCCGCTTGCACTTAGGGACTGTTATTCGTGTATATGCGAGCTAGGCGGCTGATATGAAAAGGTCTGTATGACATCATTTACCAGGAGCCTGTGTGCGATAGTTTCAAGCACTTCAGAGGTTAACTGTCCGGTGAGCCAATATTTATGTCCGGTGCGGACGGCCTTAACCCCTATAATGCCTAAATCTTTTATACCCTTGACGGTGCTATCGCCTACCGCGTCCGTGACACCAGGCTTGAATTGCACCTCAATTGTCCATTCATCTGTTTGCGAGACTTCGGAGGTGTAAGAATAGGTTTGTGTAATCGGATCTGCGAGGAGGTTGGTACTTATTCGGTTAAGAGTTTGGGCATCGACATGGCCTTCAATCCAGTAGAGCGCAGCTGTACGCACAGAATTGATGCCACTGATACCGAGATCTTCGATATCCCCAAGGATGCCTTGCCCGACAGTATCAGGGACTTCAGGCTTATAGAAAATTTGAATTTTCCAATGAGTGGACATAATGTTTCGACTGGTATGCAGCCAGCCGCCTTATCTTTACCTCAATTAGGAGCGATATGTGCCCCGGAACGGTTTGGACAACCCGGAAACCGGGGGCGCTTAGGAAATGAACAATGGTTAAAAAACAGATACGTGTTTTAGTATTCGGTGCACATCCGGACGATTGTGATATTAAAGCCGGGGGTGTAGCTGCTTTGTACGTCGAGCAAGGGCACCCTGTTAAATTTGTATCCGTCACCAACGGCGATGCCGGCCATCATGAAATGGGTGGCGGTCCGTTGGCACGGAGGCGGTACGCCGAGGCGAAAGCCGCTGCTGCAGTAATCGGAATTGAGTATGAATTGCTTGACAACCACGACGGCGAACTGATGCCGACCTTGGCGAACCGTTATCAGATTATCCGCACGATTCGCGAATTTCAGCCAGATTTGATTATGACGCACCGGCCTAACGATTATCACCCAGACCACCGTTATACGTCAACGTTAGTCCAGGATGCAGCGTATATGGTGACTGTGCCTAACATCTGTGCGCTCACCCCGCATCTCCAAAAAAATCCCGTCATCGCCTATTTGAGCGATAATTTCATGAAACCTTATCCGTTTACGCCAGATGTTGCTATCGGTATAGATGCCGTGGTTGACCAGAAAATTGAGATGCTTGATTGCCACACATCGCAATTCTATGAATGGCTCCCCTACAACAGTGGTACGTTAACTGAGGTTCCGTCTGACGATGCCTCGAGGCGCGCGTGGTTAACGGAACGTTTATTAGCTCGATTCCACGCGACGGCTGAAAAATACCGCACACTGTTGATTTCTCTCTACGGCGAAGAAATGGGGGCGAACATCCAATATGCTGAAGTCTTTGAGGGTTGTGAATACGGTGCACCTTTAACAGCAGAAAATATTCTGACCCTTTTCCCATTTTTCGGATAACTGCTTGCATCCTGCATGAGGGTCCTGAAGCCAAAAAAGGAGTTTTATTTCAAAATATGCCAACCGAAGAAGCCAGTGCCCGAACCCTTATGGTGATTGTGAGTGTGATTGGGCTTATTTTTGCTATTGTTATGGTTATTCTCTTTTTCAACGCTGCCCCGGCGCGCTCTAATATTGAGGTGCACCGCACATCAAACGAGGCTGCTGCGTGTCTAAAATGCCATTTAATAGGCGACGAAAACACACCAACAATGCCCCATCTTGATCTGGGCGGATGTAACCTCTGTCACGGGCTATCAAAGGATTCGCGCTGAATTCGCCCTCTTAAAAACGCTGCTGCATTTTTACCTTAGACGGATAAGGCCGAGGCGTTGCGCAGCTGCGCTTTTATTGCAACCCACATGATGCCATCTTCCGCTTCGCTCTTAACTTCAAAAGACTGAAAACCGTTTGTTGCCAGAACCGATTTAACTTGTGCTTGTTCCGCATGCAAAATTCCGGAGAATATGACGATTCCTTCAGGATGCAGGTGTTCGGCACAGCTTGGGATAATTGGGAGAATCGCTTTCGTCAAAATGTTGCCAACGATGACATGGTACCTGCCGCGTACACTTTTCAGGCCGTCTCCTTGAAACAGACGTACCCGTGCATTGACACCGTTGTTACGGAAATTTGTTTCTGCTACCGGAATTGCTGTCGGATCTAGTTCAATAGCATCAACCTGTCTTGCGCCTAACTTCACCGCAGCTACGGTTAAGATACCGGAACCGGTACCTATATCGGCGATACAGTGATTCAAGCTTACCGTTTCTTCTAACAACTTCAAAGAGAGGCGTGTAGTTGGGTGGTACCCTGTGCCGAATGCCATCCCAGGGTCGAGACGAATTAAGATGTCCGTTTGATTTGGAACGATGTCGGCCCAGGTTGGCGCGATGAGCATCCGGCTGCCGATTCGTTGAGGTGGAAAAGCAGTCTTCCAAGACTCTCCCCAGGCTTCAGATTCTACCCGTTCCAACGTGCATTCTGTTTGAGACGTGGGCGGGGTGCTAAATCCCCACGTCGGGAGTTGGGCAAGAAACTCTTGCAATTTCTGAAGTTTTGAACCGACCCGGTCATCCATCGGGTAGTAAGCGATGAGGCACGTCGTAGAAGCGGGGCCTTCTTTAATTTCAACGCCGAACGCATTCAATCCAAACAGGTAGTTTGCAACCGCATCCGAAGCATCTTGGGAGATAGTTACCGTAATTTGCGCCCACTGCATCTTTTTTTTTACATGTTATCATCATTACCACAGTTTGTGTTTGTTCCAAAAACTGCTGTGTTCCGTTTCACCGGTTTCCCCGAGCAATTCGGCGAATTCTTCTAACTTTTGGCGCTGCTTATCATTTAGATGCTTTGGGATTTCGATTTCGACACTGACAACCAGGTCGCCTACACTCGAGCGTTTGTAGTGCGGTATACCTTTACCCGGGATACGCAGTTTCGCGCCATACTGTGTTCCGGATGGAATCCGTAACTCTGCAGGTCCGTCAATCCCTTCAACGGTAATTTTTCCGCCGAGTGCTGCTTGAACAAACGAAATTCTCGCAGACGTGAGTAAATCGTTCCGTTCGCGTTTAAAACGTTCATGTGGCAGCACATTGACAATCACGAAAAGGTCTCCGGGTGGTGCACCATTCCTACCGGCTTCGCCTTCCCCACGCAGCTGATACTTAGAACCGGTTTCAACGCCTTTATCAATATTGAGTTTGATATCGCGTTTCACACGGACGCGCCCTTGTGCATGACATGTCTGACACGGCTCCGTAATAATTTCACCTTCACCCTGGCAGCGAGGACAAGTTCGGGACATTGTGAAAAAACCTTGTGAATGCGTGACCTGGCCCCTGCCGTAGCATTCTGAGCATTTTTCAACTCGCGCGCCTTTCTTCGCGCCGCTGCCTTCACACGTAGGACAATCTTCGATTCGCGGCACCTCGATTTTCACCTCTTTACCGTGGATAACATCCTGAAGTGTGATGTCAAGTTTGTATTGCAAGCTGCGTCCACGTTTGGGCGAATGCTGCCCACCCCCCACGAGATCGCCGAAGATATTACTAAAAATATCGTCTAAGTTCACCCCGAACCCACTGAAGTCGCTAACGCTGTCCTCCACGCCTGCATGCCCGAACCGGTCGTAACGCCCCCGTTTTTCCGGGTCGCGCAGCACCTCATAAGCCTCAGTCGCCTCTTTGAATTTATCCTCAGCGGTTTTGTCACCTGGGTTCTTATCCGGGTGATATTGAATTGCAAGCTTGCGATAAGCTTTTTTTATTTCTTCTTCATCGGCTGTGTGCGTAACATTCAGAATTTCATAATAGTCGCGTTTTTGCGTCATTTATCCTACCTACCTATTGCTCAATGTTAGGATTCATCTCATCGGAAGTAATATTGGAAAGCCAAAGCCCACGTTAAAAAAACAGGAGAAGTGTTCTCCGGGCTACTCACTAACCTCAGCCGTATCAATTTCGCCTGCATCTTCATCCGGCTGCGCTTCTTTTTTCTCTGGGGCTCCCTGAGAGACGACAACTTGCGCAGCGCGTATAACCCGCTCATGCAACAGATAGCCGCCCCTATATTCTTCAACGACCTTGCCTGCAGGTATCTCATCTGATTCCACTGCCAATATTGCTTCATGCCGCGTCGGATCGAATATTTCATGAACTGCTGCAATGGGGGTAAGTCCATGTTTTTTCAGTACATCCAACAACTGTTTTTGAACAAGTTGCATGCCTTCACTCAGCTTCGCGACTTCTTCTGTATCCATGTTCTCAGTGTTGCTCGGGTCGGCTTTTGCGACGGCTTTTAACCCTAAATCCAAGCTATCCAACACAGGAACTAACTCTTCAATAAGATTTTCGTTGGCGTACTTGAGTTGACGTTGCGTATCCGTTTCTAATCGTTTCTTTGCATTTTCTGCTGCTGCTGCCGTACGCATCAAAAGGTCGCGTTCTGCTTGATATCGTTCCCGCTCCTCGCGTTCAACAGTCTCTAATTTTTCTTTAAATTCCGCTTTTAATGCTTCTAGTTCTGCCTCTACAGTTTCAAGCGTTCGCACTTCCCGTGGCTCCCCGGGTTGTTTAGATGCATCTGCATCCTCGGTTTCTGGAGAGGCAGCAGTTGCATCAGGTGTTGTTTGCTTTTCTATATTTATGGGTATCTTTTTACCTTCAGACATTGTTTCACCTCACTTGATTTTCGGCTTACCGATTAAGGGTTCTTTATTGCTGTAAGTGATTTTAGCCATGAATAGCATCAGCGAACTGTTTCATCAATTCAAAGGATCTATTTCCTTCAAGCACATTGCCTGTGACGATGAAATCGGCCCCTGCGTTTACTTTTTCGGAAGCGATTTCTGGTGTTTGAATGCCGCCTCCAACAATCACTGGAATGCTCACTTGCGTTTTTATAACAGAGATAATCTCATTGGGTACCGGATGTTTAGCCCCGCTCCCCGCTTCTAAGTAAACTAACTGCATGCCCAGGTACTGGGCGGCGAGTGCATGTGGCACCGCAATGTCAGGCTTATCGCGCGGAATCGGCATCGTCCCGCTCATAAATTCAACAGCCGTACGGTTACCGCCCTCAATGAGTATATAGCCAGTAGGGATAGGTTCCAAGGCGTAACGCTGGATCCACGGTGCTGCTTTGACCTGTTCAGCGATAAGATAATTTGGGTTGCGCCCACTGATGAGACTCGTATACAGAATCGCGTCTGCGTGTGGCGTGAGGTGCATCGAATCCCCTGGGAAAAGAACAATAGGAACGGATGTTTCCGTTTTTAACGCTTGTGCAACCGCGTGCAAATCGCACGTTAAAAAGCTCCCACCGAGTAAAATTATATCTGCGCCTGCCTCTTCAATGTCGCGTGCAAGTTTCGCGCACTTTGCAACCTGACAACTTTCCGGATCGATGAGAACAACATAGCCGGCGCTATATTTATCAAGTGTCTTATGGAAGTGGCTAAGAACCCAATCTGATATCAAATCTAAACTGTCCTTAGAGGTATACGCTTAAAGGTATTTCCGCTGAAATGCCGAGCGATTTTCAGGCGAAACGTGTCTAATCCGAGCACCGGCAGAGGATGTTGTTTTAACCCCGACTCAAAAACTCTACTTAATTATTTTACTACATTTCTCGTAAATTGTCAAATTCCAGCAGTATTTAGGCGTGCTCTTTTACGAACGGATTGCTTGCATCCACTGGGCCGCATCGCTTTCTGCCGCTTATCACGCTGCCATCGCATGCCGCTATTTTAAAGCCAGCCTGCTAAAATCAAGTGGCGCAGCTCAAGAAGCAATTGCGGTTGATGTCTTAATATTATTGTAAAAACTCGTCTCAATGTCATTTCTTGGGTTGGGATTTGAGAGAGGGTTTCTGCCCATCCATCTATATCATCGTCGCTAAATTTGTACATCCTGTCTCGGATACGACAGATCGCTTTAAAATTTTTACCAATCTCGCTATCCCACCGTTTGGGGTATGCGCTGAGCACGTTTGTGGAGACATCCCTGCTGCGGATAGCTTCTACGGCGACTTCTGCAGCGAATTTTCCGGAGTGCATCGCGTTCGGAATACCGCCTCCAGATATCGGATCGCTGTGATGTGCAGCATCTCCCACAAGCATGATGCCGTTTCCGATAATTTTTGGAAGTCCTTCTCCTACTGGTACTGCACCGCAAACCAACCCTAAAATTTTACCCTCCGGGAATTTGCGTTTCACAAACTCATTTAAGTAGTCTATTGCGAGTTTACCACTTCTGCCGCCCGAAAGTGCACCGTTGATGCCAATCCCGACGTTGGCGATGTTATCGCCTTTAGGAAACATCCATACATAGCCCCGCGGCGCGACTTGGCGTCCAAAATAGAGGTCAAAATATGTCGGATCTATATCAATGTCTCCAAGAAGGTACTGAGCACAGATACCGACATCGTGCAGCGAGTGGGTGGTATCAATGCCAGCCCACCGGCCGACCTGGGATTCAACCCCGTCTGCTGCGATAACGACCTTTGATTTGCAGGTATATTCTCGCCCTGAATATCTAAACACAACCCCGTCAACGGTGTCATCATCCGATTTGGTAACCTGTGTCACACGTGCTTTCACTATCACCTCTGCTCCAGCAGTTGATGCCATTTCTGCTATAACCCGGTCGAAAACTTTTCGCTCAAGGACGTAGCCCGGTTTTGGCAAATGAATCGGGACTGCGGTTTCGTTCGGTGAAAACAGGCGGGCCCCTGGAATTTTGCACGACACCCAGGCCGGATGCGGTTGAAGAAATTTGCACAGATCCTCTGTGCCTATGCCCTCCGCTCAGCGGATAGGGGTACCGATTTCTTGACGTTTCTCCAGCAGTAGCACCCGCAAGTCGTTTTCAGCAGCGACTTTCGCGGCAATGGAACCGCCCGGGCCGGCACCGACAACAATCACATCGTACTCAGAATGTCTCATTCTACCTCCTATGGAAACCGCTTTTCCAAATTATTCTAAAAACTGCGTCTTTTGTCTCTAATTAGAAAAGACCTCGCCCTGGGTACTCCGGATAGTAGATCTTACCATTTCGTTCCATAGCCAGTACACCAACCGGACAGCCCTTCACGCACTTCATACAATCAATACACTTCGGCTGATCTATTTTTAAGTGTGTATCTACTAACTCAATGATATTTTCTGGGCATACAGCAACGCAGGCACCACAATAGACGCAGAGTTCCTCGTTAATATGAATCATTTTTAAGTTCTCCTTCGAGAGATAAAGGTTTGGCAACTGATTGGGACTGTTTATGCCGTACTAATTCATAGAGCAAAACGCCTGCGGCAACGCCTACATTGAGTGAAGATTGCCCGGCTGCCATCGGAATTCGGACCAAGTTCGGACATTGCTCACGCGTTTCTGCCGACAACCCTACGTTTTCATTTCCGACAATGACTGCAGCAGGGAGGTTAAACGTTGTGGAGTACAGCTCCTGTTCGGCACTCGCAGTTGCACCGAGTAGGAACCCGCCTGCTTTGTGCAATGTCTCAAGAACGGTTTGCAAATCTTTTGTATAGAACAAAGGCAAGCGGCCGACAGCTCCGCGTGCAGCACGAATACAGTTTTTATGAAAAGGGCTTGCTCCTTCGCCACTTAGTAAAACCGCGGATACACCTGCTGCATCGGCTGTTCGCAGTGTCATCCCTAAATTATCAGGATTCCCAATATTTTCCGTGATAAGCAACGTGCAGCCTGGGCTAAAATGAAAATTGAGTCCTCCGAATTTAGACAACGCATTGCGATAGGTGAGCTGCACCGAAGCAACGACTGATGGGACAGGCCGCGTTGTCGTAACCGAGCCCATCACGCCATCGCTCACTTGATAGTAGGGTAGATGCTCGGTATGGGCTTGTTTTAGGAGTGCAGCCCCGGCTCCGTGCTTCACAAGTTTTGGTGTATACAGCACTGTGTCAATGGGGAGCCCGTCATCAATCGCACGTTTCACTAACATCCGTTCTTCTACAATAAATCCGGAGTGTTCAAGTTTACCCTTCAAAGAAGTTAATTTGCGAAACTGCGATGTAATCGCATCCTTCCGTTTGGAAACAACTCGCTTTTCTAAGCGGGGGCTGCCGGTCAACGCCCCGCGTTTGATACCTCTATAAACCTGTTTTCTCTTCGGCTGAGCCTTGTCCTGTTTTTCGACCAGTTCTGCTGTTCGTTCGAATGAGGTTGTATGAATGTTGACAATTGTGCCTTCTAAGACTTCTGTTAAGGCATTGTACATCCATTTTGCTTGAACGTGAAACAGCCCGGTATATTGTCTTGGGAAAGTGAGTAGGAGCTCCCGCAAAGCCCTTTCGGTTGTTGCAGTGAGAGATACATAATACTCAGAAGCGGAATCTTGAGCTGAGGACACGTCTACCGGCGACATCAACATGACACCATCTAAATTCTGCCATCCTGCAACGCTAACATTATACGGAATGTGCCATTCACCGGTTTTGAAAAATGAGTGGTACGCTTGTTTGAAACGGTACACTGCGGCAGCATCCGTGCACTCTTTTTCCAAGAAGGCGATAACCTTGTCGTAGTTTAAGGGTTTAGCATCTATTAACATTGGCATCCCAATCTGGGCCGGTTCAATCGGTTAGGCTTGCAAATCAGAGTGGCAGGTGCTTATTGCATTCCGCCGGCATAACTATTCCTGCGCATTTGGCTTATACTGGGCTCTCAAGTCCGATACTAAAGTGTTCCGATATAAATTGCACCCAGTCCAATGAAGATGTCCCACTTCATCCAGCGTTGGATGAAGGCACAGTTTTCTTTAGAAGCATCTCTCCATAACCGAATTCCTAAGCAAATGAGGACCACGTCCACGCCAAGTACAACAGCGGCTAAATAGAGAGTGGAGTACCACCCATATAGATAAGGGATAGGACTAAAGAGGATGACAGCTGCCATGAAACCTAATGCTATTTTCACGGCGAGCAGAGGATTGAGAATAGCAAGTGTTTTCACGCCGTTTTTGATGTCGCCTTCTGTATCCTCAATGTCTTTTATAATTTCGCGTGGCATGGTAAAAAGAAAAGCAAATATTGCCGGAATGAGCGTTCCTTTCACTGAATCGATCGCTATTCCGCCAGCAATAAAGGTTAACCCAGTTAAGCCGCTGACAACTAAATTCCCGATGAACGGTGTACGCTTCAGCCAGAATGCGTAGCAAACAAGGACGATAGAAACCAGCACCGCAATACCTAATGCGTAAATATTGATACACGCGCCAAGTGCTATGCCGATTCCGATCAGAATTATGGCGAAAATCAGCGCAGCACAACGACGGAGTCTACCCGACGGAAGCGGTCTCCGTTTCCGGTTGATTCGATCTATGTTATAGTCACAGTAGTCATTTATAGCGTTTCCTGCAGAAAGCAAGAAAAGTGCCGAGAATGAAACCAACAAGAGCCGCATGTCTCCAAGGGTTGTCAATTGGCCTTCGTTAGCAAAGATACCGCCGAGGCATGCAGAAATAAAAGCGATGAGCCCGTTAAGCGGACGTGCTAACTCAACATAAGCCACGAAGGTTTTGTGTATCGCGTTCATCGGACAAAACAAGCGTAAGCCGGACACAGCGTTTATCGCAGCAGATGGGTCCGGAATTTACAGCGGCAAATATGCTCAGACTGGCAGCTCCGGTATGCTGTCCTCCAGGGGCTTATTCTTCCTCCAATTCCTCAATTTTTGCTTCCAGTTGCTCAACACGTTTTTGGAGTTTACTAAGCTCGGGTAAGAGTTCCGGTAGTTTTCGAGTTGCGGCATGAATTCGCAATTCTTGTCGATGTGGGCGTGCTGGGAATCCGGAGAGCCGGCTCCGTGGGGGCATATCCTTTGTGACAGCGGATTTTGCATAGACAATACTATCCTCACCGAGTGTGAGATGACCTGCCGCGCCTGCGTGCCCTGCTATATCGACCCGGTCGCCCAGGGTGCTACTCCCGGCTATACCGGCTTGCGCAGCTAGGCGGCAATCTTCCCCTATCACGACGTTATGGGCAATTTGAACGAGGTTATCCAATTTGGACCCACGTTTAATCAGGGTTTCGGAACATGTTGCCCGATCAATCGTCGTATTCGCGCCAATTTCAACGTCGTCTTCAATAACAACTGTCCCAATCTGTGGAATTTTGTGGTGGAGTGGCGCATCTTCGCCGAAAAGACTGCCTGCCGGCGTGAAACCGAAACCGTCGCTCCCGATGACCGCCCCGCAGTGGATGATCACCCGGTCCCCGATAGTTACTCGTTCCCGGATGCTAACGTGCGGGTAGATTAACCCGTCCGATCCGATTTTACTTCCTTCCCCAATGTAAACAAACGGATGGATAACGGTCTTATCGCCTATTTCGACGTTGTCTCCAATGACAGTAAACGGTTGTATTGCGACATGCTCGCCGAGTTTTACGTTTTTTCCTAAAATCGCTGTCTCATCAACACCGGGCATCGTTTGATGCTGTTTATCGAGAGAGAACATTTCCAAAACTTGAACAAATGCCCAGTACGGATTCTCTACCCGGATCGTCGGCTTTCCATTGCCGGAGACACCACGTCCAATGATAATCGCAGCGGCTCGGGTCGTCGCAATTGCAGCAAGATACTTCGGATTTGCAACGAAGGTAATCTGGTTCGGAAGTGCATCTTTAATTCCTGAAACACCGGTAATCTCAATATCACCATCGCCGGATAGCTCGCCATCCAGTTTTTTACATATATGTTTGAGTTTCATATACATATTTTCGTCTACTGGCGTACCGTCACGCTTTATGCTGTGTGAATGACAGTGTCCAGTTCGTCAGAGCCGCTTTATGCTATGCCTAAGATATCTCCGACGAGATTTGTAAAGGTTTTAACATTGCAGCAGCCTTTATGGTATTACAGTAGACAAAGGCCTTTCCTCGCCTTACTTGGAGTCTTCGTTCATTAATCCGATTAACCTTTGCGTTAAATCGTGTTTTTCGTCTACATAGAGGGTGATAAGTCGCTTTTCAAAGATGACATCAAAGCCTTCTGATTCACCAATTTGGCCGATCACAGCGCGAATTTCGTCAAAAATCGGCACCATTAGCTCCTGTTCTTTATCCAGGAGTGCTTGTTGACCTATGTCGACTTCACGTTGGTACTCTTGCTGCTTGAGGAGAATTTCCTGCTCCAAATCTGCTATCTGTGCATTCTCTACAAAGAGTGCTGTTTTTGTCTTTTTCTCTTGCAGCGTCCGAATCTCATCCGCAAGGCTGCCCACCTTTGTCTTCAGACGTTCGCTCGCAGCTGTCAAAAGTGCCTCTGCATCCTTGGCTTTCTTGTAATTCTCAAGCACTTCTTGTGTATTGACAAAACCCATTTTAAAGGATTCTTGGCTGAGACTGCCTGAGCTTAAACATAAAGAGATAATAGAAATAATTAAGATAAATAGTCGTGCTTTGTAAGCACCCAACCGAAGTCGTTTCATAATGTAATCCTCAAAGTCGCCGCATAAACCGACGGTACTCACGTTAATTTAGAAGCCCGGACCGACTGTGAAATGAAATTTGCCTGCAGGCTCCCCTGTAATCCGATCGAAGCCGTATCCCCAACCGAGCCGAACTAACATGCCAAGCATCGTCAAGCGGGCTTCAGCTCCGACAGACCGTTTCATGTTGATATTTGTAAAGACGTTTTTAACACTTTCATCCCAGACTTGGCCGATATCAAAAAACAGGGCTGCTGTCAGCTGCTCAGAGATAGGGATGCGATATTCAAGATTGGAGTAGAATACCTTATCCCCGCCATGCGGGTTGAAGGTATCCGGATATATCTCCCAGTCCTCGTAGCCACGGAGCGTATCGACACCGCCTAGGAAAAACCGTTCGTAAAAAAGGAAGTACGAATCCTTGCTCTTACTCAGCATGTAGCCAGCCCGTGCATGCGCTGCGATAACGTGGTTCCACCATGGACTGTAGAACCAGCTTGTATCAGCGGAATACTTCTGGAATTCGTTGTCTGCCCCCAAAATACCTCCGGAATACTCATAAGAAAGCGTGTGCAAAGAGCCATCTGTCGGATCAAACAGTGAGGTACGGTAGTCGCGTGTATCTCTGGCGACAGCAAACAGAATACTTCGGGTTGATCTGTCAATTAATTGTTCGTCTGGATTGGATGCTTCAATGTGTTCATTGCGGAAACGCACGGACAGGTCTATATCTTGTGTAATGGGGTGTCCCAACGTCACAGAAGCCCCTCTTCTTCCCCAGACATACCGGTCGTACAGATATGGGCTACGGATGCGACTCAGTGCAGCCCCAACTGTGCCGTAGTAACGGCGGAATCGCCTGTTATCGTAGAGTCGCGCGTTCAGCCGGGTCGGTGTCCCTAAAATCCAAGGCATCCCGAAGCTTACTTCCGCTGTGTGATGGTCACGTGTCCCTAATTCCCCTTTTAGGTGCAGGCGATACGCGCGGCCTCGGAAATTATTTTGTCCTACCTCGGCAACGCCGAAGATACCGCCTTCGCTGCCGTAGCCGCCGCCTAAGCTCAGCATCCCAGTTCGCGGCGTTTCGGCAATATTAACTCTTAAATCTTTACGGTTCTCATCGGGTGTATCACTCGGTACAAAATCGACAGCTCGAATAAAGGAACCCATTTGAAATAAACGCTGCCGTGCTTTCCGCAGCGATTTTACATCTAGAAGCTCATCTGATTTGATGTTTAACCAATTTAACTCGCGTCTAACTACGTATTCCTTCGTCTTTTCTAACCCTGTAATCACGACGTTATTAATTATGATGACATCCCCTTGATTAATATTCAACGTGATGTTAACTAATCCATTGGCCTCATCAAACACCGGAATCGGGACAACCTCTGAAAGTAAGTAACCTTTATCAAGATAGGCTTGCTGTAGGTTTGAAATTGATTCATCAAACGTGCCGCGGTTGAAAATCTCGCCTTCTGCTGGATCCAGCATGTCGCGTATTTTATCTTCCGAAAAGGCGGCTTTTGTCCCTGATTGCACTTCCAGCGTATACGTGCCCATAATAAATTCTGGCCCCTCGTCAACTTTGATGTCCAAGATTAACCCTGTCCTATCGTCCGTGAATTCTTTTTCATATCCTAAGATTTTCACCTGGGCAAATCCCTTGTCCTGATAATAGTTACGGAGGTTGAGACTCAAATCTTCTTCTTCAAACAGGATCTGATCAAAGTGTTTACCCATGCGCGTTTTGAGTTGCTTACGCAATTTTTGCGGGGGGAGTCGTTCATTTCCGATAAAATTGATTTCCTCAATTTTGACACGGGGGCCCTCATTTATCTCAAACGTGACTTGAATTGTATCATCTCGCGCGGAATCTTCTATTGCTGTCTCAAGGTTAGAGTTCTCTCCACTTGTTGGTACAGCAGCCGAGGCACTGTCTTCGGACAAGTTAGGTACTGCAGTGTTTGAAACGTTGTTCTTTTCCTGCGAATCGGTATCTGTATCATAAAACGGGCGGATGTGTGTTTGGATGCTTACCAGATAGTAGCCTTTTTCGTGGTAAAGCTGCCGTAGGGCACGTTCGCTTTGCCATCGCTGCCGGTCGCTGTAGATTTCAAATGGACGGATTGTCAATTTATCCTTCAGGTTCCGATTCCCGAGTTCCTCATTGCCAATAAAACTGATGCCGCCGATTTTTGGGCTTTCCACAACCTTATAGATAACCTCTAAGCCGCCCCCTTCAAAAGGCTCTACATCTACGGAGAGATCTGAAAAGAAACCTGTATCCTTATATAGGTTCTCTATATCTTGTGTCAGTAATTCTTCAGAGATTTCCTGCCCGACTTGCGTTTGAATGAGCGTGTGCAGCATGTCTTCAGACGTAGTTAAGACGCCTTTAAAAGAGATCTTCTTAACGAGGAACATCTCATCAACTTCAGGTTGTGCGGTTTTCGCCTTTGCGTCAGGTTGTTCTCCGGTATCGTTCTGAGTAGCAGCTTCGCTTTGTGGCTCTGTAGTGCGTTTCGGACCCAATACGGGTACGGCTTGTTCTTCCGCATCCGCTATACTAACAGGGAGGCAAAATGCGCTTGAAGCTGCAATTATCAAAGCGAAAAGGGTTTTTATTTTTTTCATGTTCAATTTCCTCCTATGCCAAGGTATATAAACCAGAAAATCTCCTCGGTTTTCGTACGTCAGTGGGCCGATGGGTTATATAGTGGTTGCTCGCGTATCTAGATCGGGGTGCCAGTATTATTCGCTAGCTGCCGAAACGCGGCAATTAGTTTCTCTGTCACGCTGCCGGGCTGTCCTTTGCCGATAATCCGCTGGTCAATCTTCACAACCGGAATCACCTCTGCCGCTGTACCGGTCAGGAAACATTCGTCGGCAGTATAGAGGTCATGCCGAGTGAAGACCTGTTCTTTCACCGGCATGCCCGTGGCACGCGCTAATGCGATGACACTATTCCGGGTGACACCTTCCAAAATGCCGAGGTGAACCGGGGGTGTCACAAGAACATCGTTCTTCAGGTAAAAAATATTGTCCCCACTACATTCAACAACATAGCCGTCCGCACTGAGCATCAACACTTCCTCTGCCCCGGCTTGCTTTCCCTCAATTTTGGCTAAGATATTGTTGAGATAGTTCAACGACTTAATACGCGGATTAATCGCTTCTGCATAATTCCGGCGCACAGATACGGTAACTATATCCAATCCATCTTCATAGAATTTCTGTGGGTAGAGCGTGATTTTATCTGCAATAATAATAATAGAGGGCTTGGGACATTTATCCGGGTCCAACCCCAAATCCCCTATTCCGCGTGTTACGATCAAGCGAATATAGCCTTCGCGGAGGTGATTTCGACGGAGCGTTTCCAGAACCGTTTCCTTCATTGTTTCAATCGGCATCGGGATGCGCAGCATAATTGATTTTGCAGAATCGTAGAGGCGTTCGAGGTGTTCATCAAGTTTAAACACGCGGCCGTTATATGAGCGAATGCCCTCAAAAACCCCATCACCGTAAAGTAGGCCGTGGTCAAACACCGAGACTTTGGCTTCTGCTTTCGGTAAAAATTCTCCGTCGAGATAAATTAACATAAACGGTTCCTTCCAAATCAAAAGATTCACGAGCTGTGCGGCGGCAGCTTGGCCGTGTGCTCCTCATGGCTGCTACTGATTCTGCCATCAATGAGATGGACGATTCTATCTGCGCGTTCGGCAAGCGCCGGATTGTGTGTCACAATTATAAAGGTTTGTCCTGTTTGTGCATTCAAATTCCATAATAGTTCCAATACAGCTTCGCTATTACGCCGGTCGAGGTTGCCGGTCGGTTCATCTGCGAGTACGACTTTGGGTTTATTCATGAGAGCTCGTGCAATCGCAACGCGCTGTCGTTCTCCCCCGGATAACTGGCTTGGATAGTGTTCTAGCCTCTCAGCAAGCCCCACGTAGTCAAGTAGTGCCTGCGCTTCATCATAAATACGTTTATTTTCACGCTGCTTCATGCGGATTAACGCACTCATTGCAACATTTTCAACCGCTGTAAACTCCGGAAGCAGATGATGAAACTGAAAAACAAAACCGAGCCCTTCATTACGAAATTGGGCAAGTTCTCTATCGGGCAAAGCGAAAAGGTTCTGTCCTTCATAAGAGACATGCCCTGCCGTTGGCCGGTCTAAAGCACCAATTATATGGAGCAGGGTACTTTTTCCGACACCTGAGGCACCTATAATCGCGATTACCTCGGATGCATAAACTGTCAGGTCTACTCCTCGCAACACGCAGAGTTCCGTTTCCCCATCATAATACGATTTGTGTAAATCTACAATACTGATTAGTGCTTTCAGCGGATCCTGCACATTATTGCTCCTGTGGTGAACTTCCGTAGCGTGTTATTCATGTTGCAGGGCTTCAACCGGCTTCAGATTTGCTGCCTGCCACGCCGGGTACAACGTTGCGCTCCAGCAAATTAGAAACGAAAGCGCGTTGATGAAAATGACAAAGAACCAATTCACCTTAATCGGTAGTAGATTCATCTGGTAGATTTGGCTGAGGCCAAGTTCTAAAAGTGAGATCGGCCGAACTAAGCAGTAAAGCGCGAAGCCGATGCCAACCGTCCATAAGATGCTTAATGCAAATTTCCAGCTTCCACGTTGCTGCACTGTCCGCTGTAGCGCAATAAATAACTGCAGCAAAATTGGCACGAAGACTACTAGCGCGAACCAATAAGAGGGGCGCGAGGTTGTTGAGCTCAGGAGCCAACAGAGAGCGAGGCCTAAACCGGTGCCGAACAGCGTCCCAAGCATTCCAATAACGCTGCCCTGAATCATGAAGATTCGTATAATGTTCCCTCGTGAAGAACCGAGAATTCGCAGTGTTCCGATGTCCTTTGTTTTTTCCATCACGGTCATAATCAGCGTACTTGCGATGTTGAACGAAGCAACTAAAATAATGAGTGCTTCAATAATGACGGTTGCAACTTTCTCTAGCCGCAGTGCCGCGAACAACGGTGCGTGCATCTGCATCCACGTTCGGGTTATCGGCATCCCTTCTAAAACGGTAAATTCAACTGTATTTTCAATACGTTTGGCAGCGTGAGGTGCCAATTCAGCGTCAGTTAGCCGTACAAAGATTGCGTTGATGCGCCCGCTTTTGTTGTAGAGTTTTTGTGCCGCGTCTATATGAACAAACGCGAGGTTACTATCATAAACAGCCAATTCGGATTCATACGTACCGATTACTACGAAGTTAGCAAAGTCTGCAACAAGTGTTCCCGGATTAAAAGGATGCGGATTAAGTTTGACCACAAGCCGCAAGATATCACCTTTAAAAATGCCTAATCGCTCCGCTAACCGAGTGCCAACCACAATTCCGCCCGTAATTGTGTTATCGCTCAGAAGTGCTGCCTCTTCTATGTAAGGCGAATTTTTGAAATCTACAGAGCCATTCACAAATGTCGAAAATTCGGTTACTTTGTCTTCATGCTCAGGTGCAATGCCCTTTATGTAAATCACGTCTTGAATTGTATTGCTATGTTCCGAGAAAACGCCAATCTGTGAATAAACTACCGGTGATGCGGCGATAACTTCATCTAGTGCCTCAATTTGTTCTATCCGTTTTTCGTACTCCCCAAAAAATGTATTGCCGTGCAGGAGTAGCACAACGTGTGCTTCATTAGCCAGGAATCGATGCTTTAACCCATGTTCAACGCCGTTTAAGACAGCAATCACCAAAATGACTGTGGCTACCCCCAAGGCGACACCACCAATAGAGATGACGCTGATAACAGAAATAAAGGATTGTTTTCGCCGAGACCGGAGATACCGTGAGGCGACAAACCATTCAAATTTCATATTTTTCGCATTTGTCCTATACGGTTCCCGTCTGACGTTTTTGTATCATCTTTTCAAGTTTGTCTCGGTTGCGATTCCTCGTACTCACTAATGTACTCACTTTTTAGTAGATTGTAACAGACTAAATCTTCAAAACGTCCACATTTTTCTATATCTTCTGGATAGTTGTGTTGATAGCAGATGCCAATTTTTCCCGTGCCCAGTCTGGAAGCCCGATTCAGTTTTTCGTATATCTCCGTACCGTCGATGTCTATGCTTTTGAGGGCTCGTGTGTCCAGCTCGTCGGAGATATCTTAGGCATAGCGTAGCATAAAGCGAAGTAGTAGGTGTCACTCGTATTTAAGAATAACTCTCGCTGCCTCATTGCAGTATCCACAGTTCGAATAAGGGTTTCCAATTAGTTTTCCGGTCGCATCTGTGGAAACAAGATAACATCCCGGATGGAGTATTGATTCGTCAACAACATAGTAAGTCTATCAATTCCGATACCGAGTCCGCCAGTGGGTGGCATTCCATATTCCATAGCGCGCAGATAATCTTCGTCCACCATGAATGCCTCTTCGTCGTTATCTTCTAGCTTTTCTGCCTGTTCCATAAAACGTTGCCGCTGGTCGATCGGGTCGTTGAGCTCGCTAAATGCGTTTCCAACTTCCATCCCGCTGATGAAAAATTCGAAACGTTCGACAAACGTCGGATCTTCGGTTTTCTTTTTCGCAAATGGCGATACCTCAATAGGGTAGTCCGTGATAAACGTCGGCTGTATTAATTTGGGTTCGACAAACGCATCAAAGAGTTCTGCTATAATTTCACCTTTTGATTCATCGCCTGCGAGAGTTATCCCGGCGTTGATTGCCTCTTTATAAAGTTCGTCGCCGGAGCGGGAAGCTGCATTGATGCCACTGTGTTCTCGAATTGCGTCTACCATAGTCAAGCGCTGCCATGGGGGTTTAAAATCAATTTCAGTGTCCTGATAGGTAATCTTTGTTGTTCCGTGAAGGTTTTTCGCTGTTTGTGCAATAAGTATTTCTGTCAATTCCATGATCTCGACGTAGTCGGCGTAGGCCTGATAGAGTTCAAGCATCGTAAATTCAGGATTGTGATCGCGGTCCATTCCTTCGTTGCGAAAATCGCGCGAAAATTCATAGACGCGTTCAAAGCCGCCAACTATCAATCGCTTTAGGTATAACTCATTGGCGATGCGGAGGTAGAGGGGCTGCGACAAGGTATTGTGATAGGTTGTGAAGGGGCGGGCGTTGGCTCCGCCGTATATCGGTTGAAGGACAGGTGTTTCCACTTCAATGAATTTCCGTTCGTTAAGCATGTCGCGAATTGCTTGGACAATCTGTGTCCGTTTGATAAAAACATTCTTCACTTCTGGATTCATGATGAGGTCAGCGTATCGTTGGCGGTAGCGTGTCTGTTTATCTTGTAAACCGTGCCATTTTTCAGGTAGGGGCCGGATGGATTTAGAGAGCAGCTGCATCACGTTAACAAGGATGGTCAATTCGCCTGTACGCGTCCTGAATACCACGCCTTCTACGCCGATAATGTCTCCGATATCAAAGCGGCGATAAATCCTATAAGGTTCCGCCCCAACCTTGTCTCGGCGTACATAAACCTGAATTCTGCCTTCACCATCTTGTAAATGTGCGAAGCTGCTTTTACCGTGGTCGCGCTTCGTCATGATGCGTCCTGCGATGCAGACTCGCTGGGTTTCGTCTGGTGTTTCTTCAATCTCTCTGAATTCTGTGTGAATTGCAGATGTGGTGTGTGTTGGTGCGTACTTATGTGGGTAAGGCTCTACTCCGAATTCTCGAATTTCATTTAATTTCTCGCGACGTTGCCGCATGAAATCCTTTGTCTCTTCCATCAGTCTACCTTCCTTCGGTTTTTATCGCTTTTCTGTTGCTACATTGTTGCTTTTCGGCTGCAATAAAGTTTTTGTGAAGTACGTGTGAGTGGTTCCTACTATAATTCCAATTATACCTTAATTTTGCTCATGATGCAACAAAAAAAATCCTGATTAGGTTATACGGTACCAGAGGATGCTGTTTTTTTTAGACTGTTTCTACTCGTGGGGAATAATTCTAGAAGTGTCATCTGATACCGTGTTCGCCGTGTTCGAGGACTATTGCTGCTGCACCTTCATTTTTAGGTAGCTCTCAATAAAGGTATCCAAGGCCCCATTCAGGACGGCATCAACGTTGCCAGTCTCAACATTGGTGCGCAAATCCTTGACACGTTGGTATGGGTGCAGGACATAAGACCTGATTTGGCTTCCGAAGTTAATCTCTGGGCGTTCACTTCGCTGTTTTGCGAATTCAGCTTCTTGCTCTGCGCGATATAGTTCATAGAGGCGTGAACGTAAAAGTTTCATGGCAATCTCACGATTCCTGTGCTGTGAACGTTCATTCTGGCACTGCACAATGAGCCCAGTGGGTTTGTGCGTAATCCGTACAGCGGAATCTGTCACGTTGACGTGTTGGCCTCCTGCGCCACTCGCGCGGTAGCAATCGATCCGAAGGTCTTCTGCTTGGATGTCAACCTCCACGGTATCATCAATTTCGGGTGTAACATTAATCGCAGCGAAAGAGGTATGCCGCCGGTTGTTAAAATCGTATGGGGATAGGCGAACGAGCCTGTGAACGCCTATCTCAGCTTGCAAGTATCCGTAAGCCAAGCGCCCTTTAACCAGAATCGTCGCGCCTTTAATTCCTGCTTCATCGGCACCAGTCAAATCCACAATTTCAGTTTCGTATGCGCGCTGAGCGCACCATCGTAGGTACATCCGCATCAACATTTCAGCCCAATCTTGTGCATCAATTCCGCCTGCCCCGGAGTGAATGCTGAGAATAGCGTTGTTTTCATCAAATTCGCCTGTCAGCATCAGTTGCAGTTCAATCTGTTCTAGACGTTGCTCCACAGCATCTACGCCACCTGCAATTTCAGTGTGTAGGCTGGTGTCTTCTTCCTCAATTGCCAACTCAACCAAGATCTCGAGTTCTTCAATGTCGTCGCTCAATTTTTTATACTGAGTAATTTCATTGCGAATGGTAGCAATGCGCTGATTCACTTGTTGTACCCGTTGTGAGTTGCCCCAAAACTCTGGTGCCAGCGTCTCTTTCTCTAATCGGGTTAGTTCGTTCTGTTTTTCAGACAAGTCAAAGATACCCGCCGAGCTCAAGCAGGCGGGTGTGTATCGCTTCGACTTGCGTTTTTAATTCTACAAGCATATATCTCCTTATCTTTTTATGACGATGCAAATTTCATCGATAGTTTTGAGTGTAACTTCAGGCTTTACGAGAATCTCTATATTTCAACACAAAAAGCGCCGCGGATCCTCCGAGGCAGATAAGCACGCAGAGAATCGGGAACCAATCGCCGTAACGTGTATACAACGTTTGTTCCGATTCTGATAAGACCGGGGCACGGGAGACAAGGAACTCTTGCTCGGTGCTCGGTGTAACCAAAGGCGTGATAATCCGTCCGAATTTATCGACTATGCACGAAATCCCGCCATTCGCACAACGGAACACAGTGATTCTGTTCTCAACTGCGCGAAAAGGTGCCATCGCGAGATGGAGCTCCGGAAAAGCGGTGCCATCAAACCACGCATCGTTCGTGAGAATTCCCATGACGTGCGCGCCTTTTTTGACGAACTGCCGGAAATGAGCTGGAAAGGATGATTCAAAGCAGATGGAGACACCTATCTCTAGCGGCTCATCTCTTGAGGCGATCTTGCTATCCCTTTTAACGTTTGAGAGCCGTAAAAGGTTTACCGTTTTTCCATGTTCAAACGGTTTGAAAAGAATGAAATTCGGAAGTTGAATAAAATCGGGGAGAAAATCGACTAGCGGTATATATTCGCCAAACGGCACGAGGTGCATTTTCGCATATCTATTAATGACGTTGCCCTCTGACGACAGCAAAAAGACGCTGTTGTAAAGCGGCACCGACTGCTTCTCGTCCGGATTATCCACATCTTCATAAGTTGCTCCGATGAGGAGAGGGAGGCCGGCATCGCGCAGCATCTGCTTAAGTCTATTGCTGTAAGTTGGCCATTTCCCTGATAGCACCTCGCCTCTTACTGCGGTCTCAGGCCACACAACCACATCTGGAGCGTCTCTCGTCGCCTGCTGCGTCAACGTAATATATCGCCTGAGGATGGATGGGAATTCATTAATGTTCCATTTTCTGAGTTGCGAAATGTTGCCGGGGACGAGTGCAATTTTCAAATCTTTTTCTGCTACATTGTTTACATTGTCAACCGATCGGAGGTGGAAAAATCCGTAAGCGAAGCAAATCAGCGTTAGAATTAAGGGAAGAACCATTGCTCGGAGCTGCTTCCTCCATTGATGGCGTTCCCGAATCAACATGGCGATACCGGCGTTAAAAAGCACCACAACGAAACTGATACCGTAAACCCCTATTATTGATGCTACCTGTATCCCCGGTAGATTGTTCCACTGTGAATAGCCGACACTCCCCCATGCAAACCCGGTTAACAGCCAACTCCGAACCCACTCTAAAGCTGCCCAGATACAGGCCACTGACAACGGGAACCAGACTCCAGAACGCCACGGTAGCAGAGATACTAATGCCGAAAAAGCTGCAAAATAGAGGGCGGTATATCCAACCAGAAGCAGATAGCCCAGCAATGTTGCGTAGATGCTCGCGTAGGGGTAAAGAAGAAGGATGGCGAAAAGGAGCCCACCAAAAAACAGGAAACCTGTTAAATAGCCGATGCCAAAAGCGGATTTCCAATTCTTAGCGTGCTTAAGGGCGACGAGTAACGGAACTATCGAAATCCAAGCCAGCGGAAAAAGGTTTAAATTCGGGAAGCTGCAAAACAGCAGTATCGCTGAGAACGTTGCAAGCAGCCAAGGGTAATAGCGATTCACAAAATTTCTCGTAGTAGCACCCTCCGACACGTCATGAAATTGGAGATATTTTACAATAAATTTGGCGAAATGTCAAATTATTTTCTTAGAGATGCGGATAGATGTTTTGACTATGATTGGGAGTATCTCAACAAGTTGATTTGATAGTTCTTACAAGCGAATCTTGGGTGCATGTAGGCGTTTTTGATAAATTCAGCAATCCCCTTGTGTCTGCACAGGAAGTCGGAAGGTGGTAGAGCATCCGTTCTCAAGAGCCCGAATACATCATCCTGAGATATAGTTCATCGAGAACTCCTTTCAGATATCGGTTCAGTTCACAATTCACAATTGTTATGCGTACTGTCTCTAGAATAGTAAGCTTGGTTCTCTGTGCAGACTTTATATGGAAACGTCTGCTCTTACCACTTCGACACGGTGGGTTAACTGGCGATTGCTGCCCGGCGCTGGGCAGCAATCGCTGTTTGCATTAAAGGTTATTCGCCTTTGCGGATGGTAAGCCGGTAGTGCTGACCGACTTTCTTGGTATCAACAATCTCATGCCCATCATTTGTGAGGCTTTTGGGCACGTTTTCAATAGGTTCGCCATCGTCAATCGTAACTTCCAGAAGCTGGCCGAGTTCCATCGTTTCCAGCCGGATCTTGGCTTGGACGTAGTTAAACGGACATGCGACACCCTTCAGATCGAGGCTATCCAAGATTTCTTCAACCGGTGGCTTAGTCTCCTTAACTATCTTAGGTTTACGTGCTGGACGGGCCCTACGTGTTTTCCGGCGGCTCTGTTCCTCTTCCTCTTGCTTGATGCGCATGCGCCCATAGACGTTATGCGATTCTTCCACAAAGAGCGTCGCTTCCTCGACCCGGCGGTGTGCCAATTCGTGGTCGAAGGTAGAGGCATCCTCTTCCATCGCTTTAAATAGGTGTGCGCCGTAGCCGGGGAAGAAGTTCCCGGGCTCAAAGAAATGGGTTCGGAATTCGGTAACTGTAGTTGCATCGTTAATGTACTGCAATCCTGCCGTAGTTAAGAGCCCATCTGCTGCCCTGATCATGGCATCAAACGCCATCTCTGCGGAATCTTGGTAGGTTCCTTTTTCCAAGTTTAAGCCCGATTCATAGAGGAGCCGGTCAGCCTCTTCCAATTTGAAGGAGACCAATGCTACCAGTTGCCCAGCACATTCACCGACACCGGTTTTGAGTTGGAATTCCTTGGTGTCCCCGGTGTCAACATAAAATTCCGGTGCCTCTTCATAAGAAGGAATTTTATCGTACTTGGAGAGAATCTGCTTGATTTTGGCTTTACCGAGCCTGCCTATGTAATCGGTAAAGGATTCATCGTCCTCGCGTTCAGTAGTGTATTTCCCGGTTAATTCTTCAATGAACGCGGGGATATGCTTCCCGTGAATTTTGCCTGTAGGGAGTCCGTAAGAGCTGGCATTTTCAATCATGTGTCCGCCGAGAAGGACCTGATAATACGGTGCAATATGTCCGCCCATCCGGCGGGAAGAACCGAAGAAACCGATGTTCGCGATGTGATGCTGTCCGCACGAGTTGGGGCATCCACTAATCTTAATCCGCAACCCCTTGATTTCATCCTGTACCCCTGCTTCCATGAAGTAGCCCCGGAGGTGTGCTGCCAATCCACGTGAAGAGGAGACCCCGAGTTTGCAAGAGTCGGTGCCGGGGCAGGCCGTAATATCCACGGTGGATTCTGCACCCGCGTCTCCCAATCCGATTGCTTTCAGTTCACGATAGAGTGCGGGCAGATCAGTCATGGTTACCCATCGGAGTACGATATTCTGTTCCACCGTAGCGCGGATGGTATCTTTGACGTATTTGCGCGAGATGTCTGCCAAAGCGCGTGTCTGGTCTGCGGTAATATCACCCAGTGGAAGCGTAATCGTGACGACTGCGTACCCCGGTTGTTTCTGCGAGCGCACGTTGGATTCATACCACTCTGCGAACCCTTCTGGTTGTGCTGCGCCGTTGAGCTGGGTTGGCGGTTTAAGCGGGCTTTCAGCGTAAGCATCCAGATTCTCGAGATATGCTGTCCAGGCCGGGTCGTGCCTCAGTTTGGCGCGTTCCTCAAGCACCAGTTTTCGGAATTCGTCAATTCCGTGTTTTGCAATCACGAATTTCAGGCGTGCTTTATTTCGGTTCCGCCGTTCGCCCAAGCGGGTGAAAACCTTGGAGATTGCTTGTGAAATCGGTAAGAGTTCCTCAGCTGGCACGAAATCGTCAAAGACTTTTGCCTGATGCGGTACTGCACCGAGCCCACCCCCGACGTAGAGTTTAAAGCCGCGCTTCACTTCACCGTCGATCTCTTTCACCGCGGCAACTGCGCCGATGTCGTGCATGTTTGCTAGACCGCAGGCGTGCTCTTCACAGCCTGAAAACGCGATTTTGAATTTACGTCCGAAATCCTGCGCGTCCGGATGCCCGAGCAGAAAAGCAGATAACGCCTTGGAATACGCTGTCACGTCAAACGTCTCATCTTGGCAGACACCCGTGATGGGACAAGCAGTGACATTACGGACAACGTTACCGCATGCTTCCTTTGTCGTAATGCCAACGCTGGCTAGGCGACGCATTAGCTCTGGCGTATTATTGATGTCAACGTAGTGGTATTGCACATCTTGTCGCGTGGTGATGTGAATGATATTGTCAGAGAACTCCTCTGCGACATCCGCGAGCATCTCAAGCTGGACCGCGGTGAGTCCGCCAAACGGTATTTTCACACGAATCATCTGGGAGCCGTCATCGCGTTGCCCGTAAACCCCGTGACGTAACCTAAATTCGGTAAAGAGGGTCTCCTCCACTTGGCCGGCTTGCACGCGGCCGAGTTGGATTTCATAAATTTCTATAGCGCGGGCCTCATCGGGCGGAATCGCCGCCGCGTCATACGGACCCGCATGTCCGATAGCCATAAATACTCCTTTTTTTCTCTATAGGAACGATCTGGTACTTGCAACAACAAATGATCTTGTTCGGGATGCGTATCTCCAACCTATTTAAAGTATATAGTATACCTTTAATTCATTTTAAAGTCAAGTTTTTTTCTTCGTGCTCACTTAACCCATTTTTTGTAGCAGACTTGTGATAAAGGGTTTCATCTGGAAAAAGCCTGGGAAGGTGTGTCGGTGTCTGGCAAAATCTCTCCTGACAGACACACCAATTCTAGTTAAGAGGGATGCGGCGGCAGTTCTTTTTCAAAAAAGTTGACATTTTTGCGAATTGGGTATAATATATTATATTATATACCTTGCCGCCGTGCTAGAACGGATACGAGCACCTCTTATAGGGGGACTTTCGGATTCTATCTCTGTTGAGGCAGATTTAAATTTACCTACCTGACACGTCAATCAATTCTCTCTACGGCCAGAAATTGTACATCGGCTGCTGCGTCACAACACTGACAAGGCTCCATATACCGCCGACGGTGAAATCACCGAGCATTAATCCGAGCGCGAACCTGACCAGGTGATCGGATGCCCGCGGCCCTGCAATTTTCAACACAGACCATTTGACGAGCGAACTGACCAACATACAACTCCACAGATAACGCATGCCCCAATCGCTTGAGACGACGAATCCGATCGGATGGAATGGCCACCAGAAGAAGCGCGCCCGCATGAACATCAGGAGTGTCGAAAAGAGCAGCCCGAAGACAATCCCACCGGTGGCGTAGAAATTCGGCTCCGTCGGATAGTAGAGCCAACGTTGGAGGCCGTTGAACACGCGTCCCCCAAAACCGGTTGCCCAGCTGCTCGTACCGCTCATATTCAACGCCCCATACGTATAGAAAATATAGAGGATAACCGCGAACACCATCACGGCGGCGAACCCCGAAATCCCGAGCAGTGCGAAGAACAGCCGCCTCGGATGAATGTCGGAACGTTCTGAAAGTTTGAAGCCTTCTAATTGATGCGGCATCGGATGGCTTGTATAACTCCGATTAAACCACCGGTAGAGCGTTAAAACAACCAGGTTATTCGTTCCTAACGCACGCGTTCCAAAACTGTCCACGAGGATGTGATGATTTGGCATGTTTTCCATTGCATGCACCGGAAACCCTTGTTCCGCACGCATGCGTGTCAGCACAAAAACGATGATGAAATAGATTGCGAAAAATATAGGAATCAGCCAGATTGACATGCCGATTCGATTAGAGAATAGGAAGAGCAGCAGGAACCCGGCAACGATACCCCATAGCGCGAATCTATAAGGAATCGGTTCATTTGTGTCTTCACCGGTTCGGTGGCGTGCGATACGAAAGACCCCGCGGAAGTGACGTAAATTTAGCACCAACACGGAAATGAAAATCCCGATAGCAGCGCCAAAGCACTGTCTGTCAATATAAGGGAATCCGGGCAGGCTCGATAGCCCGGCGGCACTGGCGACAACTAATTGTGCCTTGTAAAACAGAAAGAAGAACCAACTGGAGAACGAAAGATCTAGCGGCATCAATAAGCCGAGTCCGATGACAAAAGGATAGTAAGACATGCTGATGCCGCCGATGGCATTCCACGGTTTTTCGGTGAAGAGGTGCCCGAATCCCTGCCAACCGCCAATGCGTTTAATCGGGAGGGTTGGAAGTGCCGGATATAGGAAGCTGAAGCCGTTCAGCACTGCAATGGATGCAGCAATGCCGAATCCGAGCCATGTAGCACGGTGCGAAAATAGCGACTTCGTGTTATGCGTGACGTGAAAGGCGATTTGCGTAATTGGGTACGCAAGCCGCTCGCGTTCTATCCACTGTTTCCGCAATATGACGTTGATGCAAAGCATCACCAGAACGAGCACCGTCATGAACGCCGCCCACGAGAGTGTCGGCACTATCCATGCACTGATTGATTCTAATATAGAAAGCCGCGATTCGCCTATGTAATACCCCGAGAGCACTTTCGCATCCTCTACAAGCAGCCATTTCGGGAGATAATCCCAAAAGAGCTGCTTCCATTCGTTTTCCGGTGTGGCGAACCAGAACGCGTGTCCGACCGTTGTCACCAGAATTGTCATCAGGGTAATAGAGGGAAAAGCGCACGCCGTGCTCAGCAGAATGTATATGGTGAGGAGTTCAGCATCCGTGACTAGGTTGACTCGCGTCGTTCGCCGGATGACAAGGTTGAGTAGGGAGAACGCGAAAATCACGAAAACGACATTGTAAAACGGAACTGCATAGGTATTCAGCGCGTACCCAACGAGCCCTACTTCGCCCGCAATTATCCAGTAAAAATTGAACGGAATCAGCACGAGTGTAATGATGACAGATTTCCACGTTACACCGTGCTGTTTGAGCGGATTTTTCATCGAACCGTTACGTTTTTTCGTCTATTAGAGTCGTCAGTTGAACCATGCCTGAAATTTATTATGCGTATGTCGTCTGAGACGTTCCGGGGCCGGGTGTCTCTATTGCAGATGGCATATCAAGTCGCGCCAGAAAACCATGCCTGTCAAGATTCAGCCTCATGCCGCGCCAGAAAATCCATGAAGGTATCGAGTTCTTCGGAGACGCTTGCAAACAACTTCTCAATCTGCTTCGCGTGTTGCTCGGTTTTCTCGTAAATCAATTCTTCGCCATAGAGATGATTGACGCGATGGCGGAAGTCTAAAAGTTCTTTGAGCCGCACCCGGTTTTTTTCCGAAATCACGGGTGGCCGTTCTGGTCGTTGTTCTGCCATTTGGGCAAGCAAATCGTTATGCCACCGACTCCCACTCGGCATGTGCATGTCCACCTCACGGGCTATCCGCTCGAAAATCTTCTCAATCCCTCTGTAGACATTGGCGAGTTTTGAGGAGATTGACTCTTCGATATATTTTTTCGCAGCCGCAGGCATGACTTCAATGTCTTCTAGTGCTTGCACGATATTGGCAATCGTGTGTTGAATTTTAGTTCGTTCATCTGCGAGGCGTTGGGTGAGTTTACGCCGGTTCATTTCGTAGATGCGTCCGAACGTGCCAGAAACTGTTTCTGCTTGCTGATATTCATAAGGAACGTGGTTTGCTGTGCACTTGTCGCCATTTTTAATCGGAATTGCTTGCCTCTGCAGCTGCTCACAGAAAAGGGTTGTAGAGGTTTCAACGTTGATAAGGTCAATTTTGAAACCTTCAGCCAGAGTTCCGATTTCCCATCGTGCATCAACAGAGGCAGAATCCGAAAGTCCCCAGACAGCGACATCAATATCGGATGCCTGCGTGAACCATTCGCGCTCCGCTAGTGAACCGAAAACGGCTACGTGTGTTGCCCCAAAATCTGTATAGAGCATCGCTGCGACGCGATGGGCCGTATCCCAGGCTCGCCGGATTAATGCCTCATCCACTTTCCGATTTTCCCAGCGGCGTTTGAGTTGCGCCCGACATGCTGCAAGTTCTTTTGTCGACATCTCTTTAGCAGGGGGATGTCGTTCTTTTCTAGAAGACATGTCAATCACCTCCGCCTTCTGTTGATGAATAAACGGATAGATTGTGCTAACTTTATGGGTGCCTCAGCGTATACTTTATAGCTGGATGGTCCCTGCATAAAGATCTTCCAAGGCATCTTCCGGGCGTGGTTCAGGACTACTTTTGGCAAACTCAAGATCAGCTTCCAGTTCATCTGCAAGGGCAGTCTCAATTGCGTCGAGTTCTTCTTGGCTAACGTCTGCTTCCTCGGTAAGTACTTGGGTGAGCCTCCGGATTGGGTCGCGTTGTCGTTCTTGTTCTTGCACCTCTTCTCTGTTTCGGTAAGAGGTTCCTGGGTCGCCGATGTGATGCCCTCGGAATCTATAGGTGTCACAATTGAGAAGGGTAGGTCCCCCGCCGTCACGTGCCCGCGTGACGGCATCATGTGCTGCTGCGTAAACTTTAAGTACATCATTGCCATCAACGGTGATGCCCGGCATGTCGTAAGCGGGTGCGCGCACGGCTATATCCTCTACGCGTTGATGTTCCTTTTGGGGTGTCCCCATCCCGAATCGGTTGTTTTCACAGACAAAAATGACAGGCAATTCCCAGACTGCGGCGAGATTAAGGCTTTCATGGAACACGCCTTGGTTGGTTGCGCCATCGCCAAAGAAGGACACTGCAATCTGATTCGTGCTGCGCATTTTGGCAGAGAGCCCTGCGCCTGCAGCGAGCGGAATGCCGGCACCCACAACGCCGTTTGCCCCAAGGATCCCGGTCGCTTTATCGGCGATGTGCATGGAACCGCCTTTACCTTTACAGTAACCTGTTGTACGGGCGAACAGCTCCGCCATCATCCGGGAACGTTTTCCGCCTTTCGCAATCAGATGGCCGTGGCCCCGGTGCGTACTGGTAATATAATCGTCATCTTTCAAATGGGCGCAAACTCCTACGGCCGTCGCCTCTTCACCGATGTAGAGATGAAGGAAACCGGGGAGTTGGCCGCTCTGATAAAGCGTGCCGGCGGCTTCTTCAAACTGCCGAATTTCTACCATCTTACGATACATCCAAAGCATCTGCTCTTTGCTCGGTTTTGACATAGTTTCTCCTATTGGTATACTTGATTTAGTTCACACGAAGCGTGTGAAATTGTAATATGGGTTTGCATTGCTTCACAAAGAAACAGTATAAAATAGTACAAATATCCTCTTATTTTAAATTAACATTTGTTAGAGATGTTCTATATTTTCTTGAACAAGAAATATTTTAAAGGATTCCATACTCTTCACATTTTTGTATGATTAATTCTGTATTCTTGCAGTTATCCAGAATCCAATAATTTTCCTTCAAATCACTTATCTTATTAATAGAAATGCTTTTTTGATTCAAGCATTCAATGAGAATTGTTGGAACGAAATAGAGTTCAAATGCGTGATCGCTTATCGGGTGGATCCCGATGATAACGTCTGAGGTTTCTGTTGATTGTGTATACGTTTTCACATTTGATTTATATTCTCTATCAACACCGCCTCTTGCCCCACCGGTGAATGCAACTGATTTAGTGGCAGTTTTGACTTGTGCGCGAATAATATCTTCATGTCCATCTGTTTTTTTTTCGAACAACGATGATATCGTAAGGCGATAGTGGTAAATCTACTAAAGAAACGTTCTGGTATTTTTTCATCAGAATTCCAGCAACGATATGCTCATGGGCAAATCCATCTACTGAAGTTTGTCTGCCTCTTTCTTCTGTTTTTGCCATCTTTTACCTCGGACTGCTTGTTTTTTTAGTACTAAGATCCAGTCGGTGTTGATGCGTTCACCTCTCGGTACTGTAATAAAATGTTTGATAATCTCTGAGCCAAAGTAGGTTTCAACTTGGAACCCGATTTTTTCGGCGAGTCCCATAAGATACTTCCAATTTTCGAACAACCGCCCTCGGATACGATTATTCCCGACAACGATGATATATCTTCCCCCTGTTCGCAAAACTTTATAAACTTCAACAAGGTTTTGCTGCATATCTTCTAGGTATTTGAAGGCGATGAACGCCCGCCTCGGGTCTTCTTCAAAAATACTTGAGATGACGTTATCCGCTTCTGGTAACCCTATTTGATGGCAAATTTTGTAATCTAGAACCGAAACGCTTTCTGTTCCAACGTTTCTCTTTTTCAAATCGGTTAAAGAATTCTGCATGAAATCGAGCCAGTACATCTCCAATTGGTGGGTGCGTGGATAGTCAACTGCATTGACGTAAGGTGGGGAAGTCAGTGCAAGGTCAAAAGAGGCTTCTCCGTATTTGATATGTCTCGCATCCATGTCTTCGGGAAAACAGGCAGTTATGCTGTCTGGATAATTATGAGAAAAGACTACCATTTTAGGTACTTTATCAAGTACTGCTTTTGCAAATCGGTTCAGTGCGTCGGCCGGACGTACCAATTTGTTCAATTTCTTCCGGATTACGGTACGTGTGCAATTATCGTCTGCGTTTGAGACGGCACGGATGATAGAAGAAAAACAGACTCGGAAGAAGTCTTTAACCGCGCTGCTTGCATCAAGGGAGCCGATCTCTTTTTTTAAATAGGACAGTTCGAAAAGAATTTCTTTGTTGAACCAGTTGTCCCTATAAGGGAAATCCGGTAAGTCGGTTTCGTCTACGAGTGCCGGTCGGTAATTTAAGACAGCCTCCAACAGCAATTTTCGCGATGTCCTCAATTCGTTTTCTGGTAAAGGTGTGACTTTCACTCTGGAAAGGAAGCGAGAAAATGGGTCTACATCAATTCCTACAGAGTGTCTTCTGGCGAGGAGGGCTTCAAGGTTTGTGGTTCCGCTGCCGGCAAACGGATCGAGGATGCGTTCATTTTCCTCAGAGTACCGTTTGATGAGCCAGCGCGGTAATTCAGGAAAAAATTTGGCTGGGTACTTGTGCAAACCGTGCGTTAGAGAACGTTGGGCGTTGCTGATAAACAAGAATCTGTCGCCAGCATTTGCCGGCAAATCGACCGGAATGTCCCCCGTGACGCGGATAATACTCTCGCCAAATTCATTTACAATTTCGGTAATGTTTTCCATTATTAGAATCTCCCTGACCTTCTATCAGTGAGGTAACACCTACCTGGAAAATTAACGTGAATTATTTAATGTGTAATAAGTTTTTTAGCATTGAAATTATAACACAATTAAAGGGGGGCTGCTATAAAATCGAGATATTCAATGCTCTGTAAAGGGCTCGATACACGTAGCGGAATCATTCTGCGGACGATTGACAAACCGGGACACCGGATAAGCGTCCATCTCTTCACCGGGGTAGGAAGTGAGGAGCGGCTGCAGTACGTCTGCAGACTGTTCATCTGCTGAAAGCCACTGTGCATAAGCATCTTGTGGAAGAATTACGGGCATCCGGTGATGAATGTTTTCCAGAAAAGCATTCGGTGCACACGTGACAATAGTACAGGAACGGATCGGTTCATCCATTCCATCAGCGTTCCATACCTCCCATAAGCCTGCGAACGCGAACGGCTTTTGCGATTTGAGTCTGATGTAGACGGGCTGTTTTAGCCTTTCCCCTGGGACCTTTTGCCATTCGTAGTAGCCGTCTGCCAAGATAAGGCATCGTCGTCGTTTGTAAGCATTGCGGAAGGACGGTTTTTCTGCAAGCGTCTCGGCGCGCGCGTTAATCATGCGATTTCCGATGCCCGGTTCTTTTGCCCAAAACGGGATTAGTCCCCAATGAAAAAAATCAATTTGTTTCTCCGTGTTCGCTATTACGGCTACGTTTTGTGTAGGTGAAATATTATAGCGCGGTGCCATATTCGCAGGAATATCAAAAACGATGAAAGTTTGCGTCAATGTTTCTGTATCGCTTGCTAAGGTAAATCGTCCACACATGGTTATCTCCTTGCCAAGAGTGCAACTCGACGGTTTGCGTGTTTTGGTCTTCCACTCTGGCGTTTTCAGCATGACAAGGCGTTGCTGATAGCCCTGTAATTTTAAAATTTCTGAGTGGGAGGTACAATTAATTATTTTGGTTTCGGTATCAGAATATCGTCTCGCCAGCGTAGGCGGAAGGAAGGCCGCACGAGTGCCTCTGGGGATTGAAGTGTCAAGCCTCCATCTGCAGTCAAAACGATGCCTGTGATGAAATCGGCTTCATCGGATGCCAAAAAGAGTGCGGCATTTGCAATATCTTCAGGTTTGCCGTAACGTCCGATCGGATAGCAATCGCGTGATGCTTGTTCTTCAAGTGCGTCCTTGGCGAGTGCGGTTTCGCCTCTTTCGCCAACAATCTGCCCGGGTGCAATAGCGTTCGCCCGAATGCCCTCCCTACCGTAATCGAGGGCGATGCTCCGTGTCAACGCATTCAGTCCCCCTTTTCCGGCTCCGTAAAGCCCGAAACCAGGGTTCGTAATGGTGGCGTTGACGGTAGAAATAAAAACGAGACTGCCGCCCCCATTTTGAATCATCTCTGGTATACAGTACTTTGCCCCGAGCCACGGGCCGCCTAGCGTTACCCCGAGGCTTTCATTCCACTCTTCTTGGGTAAATTCAATTGCCTTTTTGGTGTATGAGTGCGCGGCGTTATGGACAAGCGTTGTGATTTTACCGTAGTTTGCTAATGCGGTTGTAACGAGTCTTTGCCATGTGGTTGCGTCGGCGACATCGCCCATAACTGCGACAGCTTCGCCGCCTGCGTCCTGAATTCGGTTTACCGTCTCAGTGAGTTTTTCTTCTCTGCGGCGTGTATTGACAACGATTTTCGCACCTTGACAAGCAAATTTGTAGGCTGTGGCAGCACCAATCCCACCCCACGCTGCGCCTGCAACAATGGCGACTTTTCCTGAGAGTCTCATAATCATCCTTTCTTTCAATTCTTTTAATTCGCTATGGAAACTGTAAATATGCCTGATATACGTATCATTTTAACGGAGATGCTTAGAAATATCAAGCAGATTCTTGCATAATTTTCGTTTGGTTGGTAACATGCACAATATAATGAATGAATCAATAAAGGGAGCGCCTTGTGTGAAAGCAGCACTCAAAGAATGGGTTGATATTTGTATTGAAAAACTGAGGACCGGTGAGTTGACGGAGGCTCATCTGCGCAGCGTAACTGACGTGCTGGAGGTAGAAAAACAGTTGCTTCTGTATCTTTATTCCAAATCGACAAACCTGCGTTCGCCGCTCGGTGGGTGGGCACTCTATAATCCGACAGAGCCGGAAGTACCTATTTTACCTTCACAAGAGGCACCTTACGCTTCGGTGCTTGACGCAGTTCGTGACGGTTGGCGGATTGTGCAATTCCCACGCCCGGAACTTCACAATTTTTCAGATGTTGACAACGCCTATCTCGGCTTTGAATTTATTTTAGAGAAATTTGTTTGAGGTGTACACATGATTAATGTTGAACCAACGCTGAATGATAGCCAGATTATGCAGTTTATACACAACGGGTATATCACGCTAGAGCGTATTGTAGATGCGGAGTTTAATCGGACGTGTGACTCGGTGCCAGGTGGGCATCTGAGCGATTTTGTTTGCACGGATGAATTTCGGCGTAACGTCTTGCTGCATTCAGAGGTCTCCGGTGTTGTGCGTTCGCTCTTAGGCGAGAATTTCCTCGTGCCGATAAGCGCGCACCATCACCTGTTTGAAGGCGCACATCTCGGGCAAACCTGGCACTCCGATGGGCTGACAGAGCGCGGCTACGGCATCACGCATCTCCAATGCTATTACTACCCCAACGCGGTAAAGATTGAAGACGGCCCCACGATGATTCTGCCCGGTTCACATCATCGTCTCGTGGATAGGGAGGCCATCGCGCATTACGGTGATATTTTGGGGCAGCTCTCCCTCACGGTGCCTGCTGGTACTGTTGCTATAACACGCTACGGCATCTGGCATAAAGCAGGACCCAAGCTCAATTCGGCGAGACGGGGGATGATTAAGTTCTCCTACTTTCGCACCACCATGCCCAAGCGCGATTGGATGCGCGATTCGGATGAGCCGCCGCCCTATCAGCATGCCGGCCGACATCCGTATGTGACAGAGGTAGAATCCTACCGTGAGCGGCGCAGAGGCGAACTGACATGGCGCTGGCTGTGCGGCTTAGAGGCCGTGGAAGAACCTATTCCGCCGATACAAATGTTTAACAGAGGCATTCCGTTGTCGGAAATCCGATTTGATTAGCGCTGCGTATCTTGTAGCACAATTTCCTTCGCACCGCCGCCAATTGCAATTGTTGCTAACACCGCAGCGACATGAATAATGCAGAGAGTACATTTTGTTGGCACAGATTGCGGAAAACCGAATGGATGCCCCTTCAATGAAACGCAGATAGTGTATCCAAAGCGTTAAAGCAGAATTTTCACTTTAACGCGCACCACACGCCTGCAAACATGCCTGCATGTGCCCGCGTGACTCCGCTGCAATTGTGCAACACTGCGCTAACGAGTATTCTTTCGCCCCGATAACCTCGAGATTTAGCGGCCCGGTATAGCCGTTCTCATGCAGCACGCGAATGTATCCAACCAGGTCGATGTCGCCGCGGCCATTGGCTTGCAGTTCAGGGTTACCGGGCCCGTGCTGTGTGCCTTTACAATCGCGGATATGCACGTGTTTCACATGCGAAACCACTGCGGCAATCGCCTCGACAGGGTTTTCGCCGGCACGATGAATGTGCGACGCATCCATATCAATACCGAATGCGGGAGACGAAATCTCTTCGATAGCACGCAGGGTTGTGGGTGTATTATAGATGCTCGCACCGACATGCGCCTTGACACAGAGTGTCACGCCATAGTGTTCTGCCTGCTCTGAGAGGCTCTGCAACGAATCTATTACCTCGGGCCACGCGGATTCATCATCCGATTTACCGCCGGGCCCGCAATTAATAATGGGGATGCCTATTTCAACTGCTGCTTGGAACGCGAGCGCCATTTTCTCTGCATCTCGGGACGGTTGCTCCATCGCCAGCAGTTCGAGTTCGTATTCCTTCGCAAGACGTTTAATCTCGTCAGCGAGTTCCTTCCAATTTGCAAGTACGAGGTGCTGACTCATTCCGTCAATTGCGGAGAGTTCAATTCCGTCGTAGCCCGCCATAGCGATGTGCTTGAAGGCGGTTTCCATATCGTAGCCGCCAAACAGCACTGAGTTTGCTCCTAATTTCAATCAACTTCCTCCTATAAATATTATCCTCTTCTAGAACGTTAGTTCTGAACCGATGAAAACAACATAAATCAAATTTGATCTTTTAGACGCGGCTTGAATGATGAATGCAATTATCCGTGCAGCGTCGGAAGAGGCTGTGGGCGGACCAGGATACCACCTTGTTCATAAGATTCCATTGCTGCCCAAGTGTACTCAAGCGCAGCGAGAGCATCTCTGCCAGAGGCGCGGAGTTTTTCCTTCGGCACGCCGTTCGTGATGTCTTCTAAAAAGGCGTGGATTCTTAACGGGAAGGTTTGCCCGAAGTCTGTGATACCGGATTCAGTGACAACTGCATCACCGCTATTCGGTGCGCCCGGGGCGGCCCAATATGTAACCTTCTCTATACAGTTTTCAATACAGAACGTGCCGCGGGTCCCTGCAAGTTCAACGCTCCACCAGCCGCCGAGTCCGAACGTTGCATCCCCGCGTTGGCTAAGCAGATAGCCGATGCATCCGTTCTGAAAACGGAGATGGATTCCGTTAATAGAGAGCATCAGATCGTTCTCGCGTCGCCGAAAGTGCGGGCGTTCCATAAAGGCTTGGACGTGTGTCACGTCGCCGCAGAAATGACGCATCACGCTAAACGGATGCGATAGAAACGCTTTGACATGAAAGTACGGGAAGCCGTGTGAACGTGGCGCTTTGGACAGCTGGTAGTTGAATTCCCCGCCGGCAAACCCCATTTTGTGTAAGCAGTAAACCATCTCGCCGATTTCGCCATCATCGATGTATTGCTTCGCGCGTTCTGCAGGCGGCGTGAAGTAGTGGTTCAGGTTGCAGCCGAGGTAAAGATCTGCCTCGGTGGCTTTCGCTACCATGTCGCGTGCTTGCCCAATATCGTTAGAGATCGGTTTTTCGACGAGGACGTGCTTTCCAGCTGCTAATGCTTCCATCGTCGGTTCGTAGTGCCAGCTGCCGTTCTCATTGCCGCCAGTAGTGACATCGACGATATCTAAGTCTGGTTCACCGTCAATCATATCGGCGAGGCTGTAGTATGCTTTTACGCCGAGGCGTTCGGCTGCGTCATCCGCACGCTGTTTCATAAGATCGCAGACAGCGACAAGCTCGGCTAAGTCATCTTGGGCGTGGCAGTTTGCGTGGTTGTTACCGATTCCACTCATGCCGACAACGCCAACTTTTAGTGCCATTTCTGATTCCTTCCATGCAGCGGGGTTTGGACATCCCGCTTACCATAACTTAAAAATAGATTCCTATAGTTTAATTATACGGCTTCGCGTGAATTTGTCAACAAATATGTTTAACCTGGACCCAGATTTTTGCGTTTTCAACTGCTGCTTTACTAAAAAAAAACGAATTTTTTGCCGCTGTGTGCCCCCATTCGCATTTTTTTTTCGCAGAAAGTGTAGCAAAATTCTAACCTTGACGGGTAAAGGTTTATGTGGATGCCTGCGACCTTCACATGCTTCATAAGAAAGAAATTTTTTGCGTAAAAATGAAAATGTGGCAAAAAAACTTTTTATTTCGGAAAAAACTTGAGAAAAAAACACAAAATGTGCTATACTTCAAAACAACGTTAGAAAACTTTTTTGTGATGATTTGCTGAGAAAAAAGAAATCTTGACAAAAATTGCTGTTTGCGTGATAATTCAAGTTGTTTTATTTAGCATGCACATTGAAATTTCAAAAAGATCGTTTTTTGGGAAAAAATGGGTGACATTCCTGAAAGATAGGTATTTTCCCGAAAAATTATGCGTTTTTTCATTTTTTTAATTTGACAAACACTTCTTCATAGGGTATAATTAAAATAACCTTTTGCGAGAAAGGCAGGAGTGTTCTTTAAAAGTGAAAGAATGAACTGACGTGCCCGTTGACAGTTTGTGAATGCACTTCATTTCATTTTTTGAAAAGGCGCTCACAAACACGATTTCATTTTTTGAACAACTGTCTGCACATCTTACGAACTTATAGTTCAGTTGGAATTTTTAGTTGACAAATTTTGAAATGGGATGTATAATTTATTCTTTGATTGTTGAATGCCGCTTCATGGAAACATATCCAGATATCGGCAAGCAATGTAAGAGTAGGCATTACGCTAGTTAAATCTGATGCACAGATTCACATGAACGCATAATAGGTTGCTGTTCGGTCACTATTGGTGTGATAATTAATTTTGATAAGAAATAGTAGCCTTGACAAGCGTGTGTAAATTCTGTTAGCATATTAAAAAATTGGAATCAACTTGACAAAAAGGGTTGAATCGGTATTCGTAAAATCGTTAGACGACAAGCATTCTTCGTGTCTCGTTGACGCAATAACAGGCGAGATGCGGAGTTACGAAACAAGGAACGAGCATGATGCACCGAAGGTTAATCCCAACATTATCAATGGAAGAAAGATGTTCGGGCAGAAGTGCCCAACCCCTCAATAGTTTGCATTCGGTGTCAGTTCTGTGCTATTTTCGTTATTCACCTGCCACTTGTCAAGTTAACTATAGGTTAAATACCCCCCCCCTCATATATTAACTATCCGTTAATTTGCAAAGACAACTTTACTGTCGACCTCTGCGTGGGATTGATGTTGACTCTATCCCCGGGCGGCAAGGGTTGTTCCATTCGCCTTGGATTGCAACGTTCTCGTTGCGACAACTTCTCATGGTCCCTTCTTCCGATTCCCATTCTGTTTAAGAACTATCGACAGGTGTCCTCCCTTATTTTTGGAAACCAAAAGGAACCGATGCAGTCTGATTCTGACTTTTTTGTCGGTGCGAGTTTTGCTAATGTTTTTCCGATGAGGCACCCACCTGCTGATAGCTTCAAGCTGGGAGGATCTGCTAATGGAACGAAAGGGAGATGCTCCTGCCTGCTATGGTATGTGGGCACTGCCGTGCTAAGGGGCCTTATACTTATTGTCTCAAAAACACAAGGCATAGCCGGCGCAAAACCCGTGCGGCCCCTAAATGCCGCTCGCGACTTCGCGTCACTATTGGTTGCGTACTGGTGAAGTTTCACCTAGTTTATATAGTTCATAAAAATTTTCTTAACTAAGTTTACAGTATAACTTAATTAATTTAGAGTATAAAAGGAGAATAGAATGAAGACGCTGTTAGGTTTATTAGTAGTGCTTTGCGTGATACTTGTTGGGAACACCCACGCTCAAAATTTGTTTACATTTAAAGCTGAGACGCAACAGGAGTTAGTTCCAAAACCAATCGAGATAGGCGATGCAGTTCCGTTGAAAATTACACTGACGCGTAATAATCGGGCGGTGGCGGGCGTGACAGTTTCATTTAGGCCGGAGGATCCGGCCGAAGCAACGGTTAATCCGTCGAAGGGGACAACCAATGCGCGTGGAATGGTAACAACTAATGTCACCTTTCATAAAGGCGGAGAAATCGATATTTTTGTAGATGCTCCGGCGCACGACTCTAGCTACACCCATACTTTCAAAGTCAGTAGGCAACCAGTCCAGATCCAGCTCACCCGTATTGTCGCTACCCCTGTTAAGAAGATTGTGGGAGGTCAGCCTACTGCTCTTGGCGAGATAGCCGTTGGCGATACTGTCAGATACCAGATTGAAATCAAAGGCGTGTCAAATTTAGCCGCTTGGCAAATGGACATTGTGTTCAATCCGGAGGTTCTTGAATTCGTTGAGATTAGGGAAGGGGATTTTCTTGAAAGAAACGACGTGAATGCTTTCTTCCAGGGAGGTACCCGGAGTTCAGGAAAAATCGCCGGCATAAGGCAAGCGCGCATTGGGCGGGTAACGAATGCTGCCGGTCAACATACATTAACCGCACCTGTAGCAGGTGTCAATGGGACGGGCACACTGCTAGAAATTGACTTTAAGGTATTGGAATTTGCAGAGGAGGCATTAGGGTTGCATAATGTACACCTCAGCGATTCCGCTAATTTCACAAATACCAACTTCAATGATCTTAATAGGTTGGATGTCCCGAACATGCATTTTAATCTTTCAAAGCGACATGATCGGATATCCTACTATATTGTGAGTAACCCTATGGTTGTGACTCAACGGTATCCGCTGGAAGATGTCAATCGCGATCGGCATGTCAATATCCAAGATCTGGTGGTAGTCGCAGGTAGCCTCGGGAAAGCCAGTAACAATCCACGTGCTGACGTGAATAACGATGGATTTGTCAATATGCAGGATCTCATCTTGGTTGCTCGACATCCAAATTGGGGCAAGCGTGTGGGGGTGACTACAGTTAGAGCTCAGAATAGTCAGATAGGAACTGCTCCCTCCCTTGCAAGTGGAAATCTTACGCCTGAAACAATTCAGGGCTGGATAGACCTTGCGCGTGTTGAGGACGACGGTTCTGTGATTTTCGACCGCGGTGTCACAAATCTTGAAAATCTTCTAGGTTCCATGATTCCGTCCGAAACACGGCTCCTCTTGAACTACCCCAATCCATTCAACCCTGAAACGTGGATACCATATCAATTGGCGAAATCTGCGGATGTCACGCTGAGCATCTACTCGGTGCAGGGTACCTTGGTTCGTACCTTAGCGTTAGGGCATCAACCTGCAGGGGTTTATCAAAGCAAGAGCCAAGCAGCCTATTGGGATGGCCAGAATGAGCTCGGTGAGCAGGTAGCAAGTGGTGTCTATTTCTATACGCTGGTTGCAGGTAATTTCAGTGCGACTGGAAAAATGCTTGTCAGGAAGTAACCAGCTTTGTAGGGGTAGGTTTGAAACCTGCCCCTATACTTATTTCCGGGTGTTTAAACTCCCTGTTAATATGATGACCCCACGTACGTTTAGTTAAAGAGATCGTTAGAAAATGGGTTAATTTTTAACTATCTGTTAATTTCTAGTTCATTTTTTGCCCGGTGCATGCTGAACCCGGTAGCGACAGATAAAACCAGAGGTGTGATGGTGAGTAGGCCGTGTGCCGAATGCTATCACACCTCTTTCTCTTTGAGGCGATACCGATTTCTCCGCCTGATTTCTCTCTCTTTGCTTGAAAATGATTCCCTGATATGTTATCATAAATGAAAAGTAGTCGTTTTGAGAAGGGAAGCACTTGCCACCTGCCACGTTTTAGGAGTCTAATATGCAGAAGAAGGACATCCACGACTTTTTGTCCGAGATGTCTGTTTCGAACTTTTCCGATCGGAGCATACGCCGCTTATTAGAAAACAAGGAAAACGTCCGGGGCTTGTTAGAACTCGTTGCGGCAGAACTCGCAGCGTTGATTGATTTTGAGCATCTGGTTCTAATCAATAGGAGCCTGCTGCCCGCCACTCTCCGAGAACAAGAGGCAGACATTGTGTATCGGGTGCCCTTCAAAAGTGATGGTGATGAGGCTGGGGAGGAGCTGCTCATCTATCTACTGATTGAACATCAATCGACGGTGGATGCGACGATGGGATTTCGTGTGCTTTTCTACATGATGCTGATTTGGGACGCAGAGCGGCGGCGGTGGGCGGCCGAGAAGGTGCGGAGAAGAGAGCGTGTGTTGCCGCCGATTCTGCCCGTGGTGTTTTACACGGGGGAGCGGCGGTGGGAGAAGCCACTGACACTTGAGGCGCTGATGAATCTGCCGGTGGCGCTCTCTCGATTCGTTCCGAGATTTGACATCCTGTTTCTGAATCTGAAAGGCACAGACAAGGCGACGCTGACAGAGGCGGCGCATCCGTTCGGGTGGCTGATGAGAGTGCTTCAACAAGGAGATTCAGACAAAGCGTCTATAAGCCGTGCGTTACGAGAGACTTTGACGCAGCTGGAGACGCTTGATGCGGTGGATTCAGGGCAGCGTAGGGAAGCGATAATGTATCTGGTATCGCTGATTGTGCATCGGCGTTCAAAGGAAGAACAAGAAGAGTTGATAGAGTTGATAGACCGGCATACGAGTGATATGGAGGTAGCACCTATGGCAGAGACAATGGCAGAATTCCTCTTCGAACGAGGCATAGCACAAGGGATGGAACGAGGCATAGCACAAGGGATGGAACGAGGCATTGAACAAGGCATAGAAAAAGGCATTGAACGAGGCATTGAACGAGGCATTGAACAAGGCATAGAAAAAGGGGCGTGCCAGACGGCTATCAAAAATATAACCGCCGTCCTCAACGCGCGATTCCCAGGCTGTGACATAGAGACGGCGACACAGCAACTCGAAACGCTTTCTAACCTAGAACACCTCGAGCAATTGCTGCTGACAGCCGTCAAAGCCGACAGTTTTCAAGCCTTCCTACAGGCATTAGAACTATAGAAACGCACGCGCCGAACGCCATGGCCGGCACCGGGCTGCTCTTGTCAGGGTGTCAGGTAGGAACCCTAGTCGTTTTGAGAAGGGAAGCACTTGACAACTGATACGTTTTAGGAGCATAATATGCAGAAGAAGGACATCCACGACTTTTTGTCCGAGATGTCTATTTCGAACTTTTCCGACCGGAGCATACGCCGCCTATTAGAAAACAAGGAAAACGTCCGGGGCTTGTTAGAAATCGTGTCGGCAGAACTCGCGGCGTTGATTGATTTTGCGCATCTGGTTCCAATGAATAGGAGTCTGCTGCCCGCCACTCTCCGAGAACAAGAGGCAGACATTGTATATCGGGTGCCCTTCAAAAGTGATAGGGATGAGGGTGCGGCAGAGCTGCTCATCTATCTGCTGATTGAACATCAATCGACGGTAGATGCGACGATGGGATTTCGTGTGCTTTTCTACATGATGCTGATTTGGGACGCGGAGCGGCGGCGGTGGGCGGCCGAGAAGGTGCGGAGAAGAGAGCGTGTATTGCCGCCGATTCTGCCTGTGGTGTTTTACACGGGGAGCGGAGGGTGGAAAAAGCCTCTGACACTTGAGGCGATGATGAATCTGCCTGCGGCGCTCTCTAGATTCGTTCCGAGATTTGACATCCTGTTTCTGAATCTGACAGGCACAGACAAGGCGACGCTGACAGAGGCGGCGCATCCGTTCGGGTGGCTGATGAGAGTGCTGCAACAAGGAGATTCGGACAAAGCGTCTATAAGCCGTGCGTTACGAGAGACTTTGACGCAGTTGGCGACGCTTGATGCGGTGGATTCTGGGCAGCGTAGGGAAGCGATAATGTATCTGGTATCGCTGATTGTGCATCGGCGTTCAAAGGAAGAACAGGAAGAGTTGATAGAGTTGATAGCCCGGCATACGAGTGATATGGAGGTAGCACCGATGGCAGAGACAATGGCCGAATTCCTCTTAGAACGAGGCATAGCACAAGGGATGGAACGAGGCATTGAACAAGGCATAGAAAAAGGGATGGAACGAGGCATAGAAAAAGGGGCGTGCCAGACGGCTATCAAAAATATAACCGCCGTCCTCAACGCGCGATTCCCTCATTGTGACATACACACTGCTACGCAGCAACTCGAAACGCTTTCTGACCTAGAACACCTCGAGCAATTGCTGCTGACAGCCGTCAAAGCCGACAGTTTTCAAGCATTCCTACAGGCTTTAGAACTATAGAAACGCACGCGCCGAACGCCCTGGCCGGCGCCGGGCTGCTCTTGTCGGGGTGTCAGGTAGGAACCCTAGTCGTTTTGAGAAGGGAAGCACTTGCCACCTGCCACGTTTTAGGAGTCTAATATGCAGAAGAAGGACATCCACGACTTTTTGTCCGAGATGTCTGTTTCGAACTTTTCGGATCGGAGCATACGCCGTTTATTAGAAAACAAGGAAAACGTCCGGGGCTTGTTAGAAATCGTGTCGGCAGAACTCGCGGCGTTGATTGATTTTGAGCATTTGGTTCCAATGAATAGGAGTCTGCTGCCCGCCACTCTCCGAGAACAAGAGGCAGACATTGTATATCGTGTGCCCTTCAAAAGTGATAGGGATGAGGGTGGTGAGGAGCTACTCATCTATCTGCTGATTGAACATCAATCGACGGTAGATGCGACGATGGGATTTCGTGTGCTTTTCTACATGATGCTGATTTGGGACGCAGAGCGGCGGCGGTGGGCGGCCGAGAAGGTGCCGAGAAGAGAGCGTGTGTTGCCGCCGATTCTGCCTGTGGTGTTTTACACGGGGGAGCGGCGGTGGGAAAAACCACTGACACTTGAGGCGCTGATGAATCTGCCCGCGGCGCTCTCTCGATTCGTTCCGAGATTTGACATCCTGTTTCTGAATCTGAACCGCACAGACAAGGCGACGCTGACAGAGGCGGCTCATCCGTTCGGGTGGCTGATGAGAGTGCTGCAACAAGGAGATTCGGACAAAGCGTCTATAAGCCGTGCGTTACGAGAGACTTTGACGCAGTTGGCGACACTTGATGCGGCGGATTCAGGGCAGCGTAGGGAAGCGATAATGTATCTGGTATCGCTGATTGTGCATCGGCGTTCAAAGGAAGAACAGGAAGAGTTGATAGAGCTGGTAGCCCGGCATACGAGTGATATGGAGGTAGCACCGATGGCAGAGACAATGGCCGAATTCCTCTTCGAACGAGGCATGGCACAAGGCATAGAACGAGGCATAGAACAAGGCATAGAACGAGGCATAGAACAAGGGAGAGAAGAAGGGAGAGAACAGGGGGCGTGCCAGACGGCTATCAAAAATATAACCGCCGTCCTCAACGCGCGATTCCCTCATTGTGACATACACACTGCCACGCAGAAACTCGAAACGCTTTCTAACCTCGAACACCTCGAGCAATTGCTGCTGACAGCCGTCAAAGCCGACAGTTTTCAAGCATTCCTACAGGCTTTAGAACTATAGAAACGCACGCGCCGGACGGTGGACGGTGGACGAGGGTGCCAGTGGCACCCTCGTCTGCTTTCACTGATAGAAAGAGAAGAATCTATGACTATTCTGGACAAAACCTCCATCACACCTAAGTTCCTTTTCACAAAGGCACCTGCTAAGCCGCAGAGACAATTGATGTCCTTGTTCGTAACAATGCACCTGACATTTCTAAAATCTTTTTATTACTTGTCTGTTTTTGGGTTTCTTAACCGGATGTGATCGGTGTGTGCTAACCTCTGCTTGAGAAAACGCTTGATAGAATTCCCGAAGGATGATATTTTTTGATACAAATTCCATTCAAGAGGCAAAGAACCGATGAGTATCAGTATCGGGATGGTCGGCTTGGGGATGTTCGGGCCGTCGTTCATAAAATCGTTTAAGGAGCATCCGGATGTGCATCGCCTCGCCTTGTGTGATTTACATGCGGATAGATTGTCAAAGTGGGCGAAACAGTTTCACATCGCGGAGACATATCCGGGTCTTGATGCTATCTGTCAATCAGATTTAGATGCAGTGGTCATCATCACTCAACATTGGATGCATGCACCACAAGCAATTCAGGCGATGGAAGCCGGCAAACATGTGTATACCGCTGTTCCGGCTGCTGTTTCCCTGGATGAGTGCGAGGGACTGGTACGCACTGTTGAAAGGACCGGGATGATTTACATGAATGGCGAGACGAGTTATTTCCGTCCGGAGGCGGCTTTCTGTCGTGAGAAAGCCGCAGAGGGTGCGTTCGGCGAATTTGTCCACTGCCGTGCTGAGTATTTTCACGACATCAGCCACGGGCTCTACGATGTCGCAAAAAATCGATGGGGTGAGCAGTGGAGCCGTGACAAGAGCGGTGGAATTCCGATGTACTATCCGACGCATTCTACGTGTTTTCCGATCTCAGTGATGAACGCTCACGCTACCTCTGTCTCTGCGCAAGGGTACGTCTACCCGAACGATGACTGGTTTCGAGAGGATACGATTCACAAAAATCCGTTCTCCAATGAAGTTGGACTGTTTACGATGAGCAACGGTGCCACGATGCAGATCTGTGAGTTCCGCCGGGTCGGGCACCCTGGATGTGAGCGCCTGAGCGGTATTTACGGCACAGCCGGAAGTTTCGAGCAAAACCTCGCTGGAGCCGTTTGGGCAGATAAACACGGAAAACAGACCGTCCATCCTTCAAGGGAGCATGAATATCTGCCGGAGGCATTGGCTGCTGATTTGGGGGGCCACGGTGGTTCACACGCCTATCTGGTGCATGAATTTGTGGATGCGGTGAATCGGCAGCGATTGCCACGCATCAATGTGTGGGAAGCAGTTAGGTACTGTGCGCCGGGGCTTGTCGCGCATGAATCTGCCGTCCGGGATGGAGAATTGCTGCCTGTTCCGGATTGGGGCGATGCGCCTTCGGATTAGAAGGCTGCTTCAAGCAAGCGTGCCATATCTTCTTCTGTACAGGAACGCGGGTTGAACTTGTAACAGTGATCGAGCATGGCATCGGCTGCGAGTTTGGGAATGCGTTCGTGCGCCAGACCGGCTGTCTGGAGCCCGCTCGGTATTTCTAATTCCGCGTTCAGTTCTCGGATCTCATCAATCGCAGCACATGCCGCTTCACCGGGAGACATGCTTGTCGTGTTGACACCTAATGCTTTGGCGATTTCTGCGTATCCATCAATTGCATGAGGCAGGTTAAATTCCATGACGTGTGGCAACAGTATCGCGTTCGCCATGCCGTGCGGGATGGGTGCTTCTGTGGATAGCTGATGTGCGAGCGAATGAACGGCCCCGAGCCCTTTTTGAAATGAAAACGCGGCCATACAGGCTCCGAGCAACATCTCGTTTCGCGCTGTAATATCATCGCCCTGATGATACGCTTTTCGGATATTCGCGGCTAACATTTTCAGTGCCTGTAGTGCGACACCTTCTGCTATCGGGTGATATTTGGTTGCCACGTACGCCTCAATACCGTGCGTTATCGCGTCCATTCCAGTTGCAGCGGTGAGCGCGGGGGGCATTCCAACCGTCAATTCGGCATCTAGTACAGCGATGTCTGCCATATTGAAGGGTGTAACGATTGCGCGTTTGCGCCACCGATTCGTGGTCTGTCCGGAGGTGTCAGTGATAACGGTGCCTTGCGAAACTTCGCTGCCGGTTCCAGCGGTGGTAGGCACACAAATGAGGGGTGGCATGTCGGCGCGGATCCGTTCGAACCCGCCGGAATCAACGTAGTAAGGCTCTAAAGGCGGCGGGTGAGTTGTGAGGAGGCGGATAGCTTTTGCGGCATCCATAACGCTCCCGCCGCCGATAGCGATGACGACATCACATTTTTCTGCGGTGCAAATTTCCACCCCTCGTACAATACTGGTATCTGTGGGATTGGGTTCGATTTCGGTATAGCAGGCGTGGGCAAGTTTAGCGGCTTCCAAGGCTGCGAGTCCGCGAGCGAGTAGTCCTGCGTTGACGATACCGGCATCACTGACAACGAGCGGTTTTTTGCCCCCGAGATGCGTAACATGGGCACCCAGGTTTTTGATGGTACCGCTCCCACATTCAATACGTGGCGGTAAAAAATAGTTCAACTGTGCTTGCATAGAAATCCCCTGATGTATGTGTGCTATAAACGCCTTAAGCGGAACTGATAGGTCTATGTTTTAACGGATGTAAGTGCTCTGTTTAATCCCAGCCTTGCTGTATCTCTGCAACTAATGCATTTAAATGCACGTGTCGAAAAAATTCAGATAAACGTCTCCGTTTGAGGACTTTCGGCAGTAGAGTGAAGTACTGGTAAGGTTTCTCAGCGAGTTCGAGCACGTTTCGATAGGCTTTACTGGTTGCGTAGCCGACTGTTAATTCGTATTTTTGTCCATGTTTTTTGAGGTAGTCAACGAGGCGCGTTGCACAGAGTTCTATTTGTGTTGTGTTTTGTGCGGCGAGTTGAAAATCGTATCGAAGAATAGCCTCTTCTTCCTCAAATTCTTCAGGGATGGGTCCATAGAGTCCGGACAACGTGACTTTGTGAATTCGGTGATGCTTGTCTGGAAATGCTTCTTTCAGTTTTTTCGCTATGATAGTGTGGGTTCGTGAGAGTGAGTATGGTTTTTTTCCTGCACACGGAATGACGAGAAGAATCTCTTTCTGTGTTGGCGGCTGATATTCCGCAGGGACCTGAAAATCATCTGGCGTATAAGAGAGAGAGATGGTGCGCGTTTCGGCTTCCTGGAGGAGCGTGTTGGAATTTTCTGAGTTCTCGTAATTGAGCGGGAAAAGTTCCAATTGATTTGGGTTTTTGGCGTTTTTTTCTGCGACAGCCGGCATCTGCATTAATGTGCGGTTTAAACGGATGCCCAATTCAATATCTTGTGCAGAGAGCCAGTCTATGACATTCCGGATTCTGTTGTTGCGTTGGTATTTTTTGAAATGCCGTGTTAAGGCTTCTTGTGCGTCATCAGCCAGGATTGCCTCGCGCATTTCTGCGAGCATTTCGGTTTCCATCTCAAAATTGTGAAGTGCTATAACTGCATAGTACTCGCTTTTAAATTTGCCGGTTGAGGTGGGTTGATAACTTTTCTCATCCATGAAAGCTTGTTGTATCTCTTCAAGTGGCGTTGCTTGGCAAATGCGGCAATCACAGACATAGGTGTCCATCTCTAGGATTTTCAATTTCTGGTGGTCCTGTGGGTGTAAATAGGAAAGTCCGCGTGATGCTTGGACGTAGGAAGAGCTGTCAAAACTATCAACGCCCATATATGCTAAGATAGGTGTCAAGATGCCGGAGACGCCGAAGGCGTGAATCGGTGTATTATCTCGTCGTGTAGTTGGAATTGTGTTAAGGACGGCCTTGAAGAGTTGCATGATTGCGGTATCATTTTTCCCGCGCAACGGGACGAGGGAGCCGACGGCGAGTCCGAAGGAAGGTAAGATGTCGCCGAGTTGTTCAAAAACTTTATTCACATAAGCTTGTATATCGTTTCCGGATTGCCCATGACAGCAGGCGTAGAGGTATGGCATGTCCTCTTTTTGGCTGATTCGTTCGGCGGCTTGACGGGCGTTAGCGAGACTTTTTGCCATTCTGAGTTCGGCCTCATCGCGTGCTAAGTTGGGTGGGATAGGATAGTCAAGGGATGCGACAATATCGCCATCAAAATCTAATTGCATAGAGAGAATATCATCTGCTTCTGTCTCGGGTTGAATACCGTAGGCGGATAAATCTAAGCTAGTGTTGTAAAGCAGTTTGAAACCGCCGGAATCTAAGAAGAGCGTGCCGTTGTAGTCGCCATTGATTTCGCGGTAATGCTCGCGCATCGGTTTTTGTCGCCAACGTTCGAGATATTTGGCGGTGAAGTTAAAATCGAGAAAGTGTAAAACCTGTGACAACGCCGGCGTATCGTGTTTCATCAGATCGCGTAGAATGTATTTCCATACACCTCCGCCACGTGCACTGGTTCCAGTGAGGAAGTTGATAACAGGATAGAGCAGCGGTGTAGTTATTTTTCGATTTGCCGCCCTAAATTGCAATTCGCCAATTCGTCCATGCTGTGTAGAAACGACGGTTTGGTAGATAGTGGGCTTTTTATGAGCACGGAGCTCCGGTTGTGTTTGCATAGTCAATGTTGTAATCTCATTTCTTTTCAAGGATATAAACTTCTATCATATCACAAATCGAATTTTCTGACAACCCGGGCGGTGATTTTTGTGTTTTGCAGCAGCACGTCGGATCAATTTTCAGTCATAATGCGCTAAAAATGAGATAGGCAACTAACGAAATACTGTTTACTACAACTAAGCTCCATTTTCCGATACGAGATTGTAGTCTCTGAAAGAGATAGATTGATACTGCAAGTGTAACGCATATTTCAATGGGTCTGACAATATGTCCATAATGTGCCGCATCCCAATAGGAGACAGGACTTTCAAAAGCGAAGTCGGAGAGGGGAAAGAAGTGGTGGTGGGCATCGTCGTTGTGAAGGAAAAAGTCGAAAAGGCTGTGCAGCAGTAAGCTCCAGCCTAAAATCGTTGCAGATTCGGATTTCACGAGATAACGGCAGAGCGCTAAGAAAACAAGAGTAATTGGAATGGAGTTGAAAAGGTCAAAGAAATTCTGCCATGTCTTTATGAAATATCGTTCGGACCAGAGTTCTTGTTGGGGTGTTTGGAGGATAAAAGTTTCCACGGCGAAGAAGATGAACATAGGTAAGTCGGGAAGCACTGCGCCAATCAAGGCATAGCGGTGAAGCTCAGGTTTCCCTGGACGCGAGAGCATCGCGATGTTAATGATGGCATGGGATTGGGTTGTCATAGCGAGTAATTTTGGGGTAATGCAGGATAGCTATAGACACTTATCCGAATACCCATACCTCTCCGGTAAAGGGAGGAAAGAGACAATCCAGTAGCACTGCTGCGGTGTCGTGTGCCCAACAATCAACGAACTGTGATGTTAGTTCTTCTGTGCGTCGTCGTCCGCAGAGTAGCTGCAAAAAGGTAAGTTCTGGGAACGCGGCATCCCCCGCTTCAACGGAATCCGACTCCCAGTTGGAGAGCTCGCTTATTTTTCCTCGGTTAAACTTAATGTGTAATCCGCTCCGGTAGAAGTTAAGTTTGAGCTGGCCGCTGTAGCCCTCCGCTACTGTGCCAACGAGGTGTTTTTCAAGTGCCGGCTGGATGTGCCGCAAAAACGCGATGAGAGTAGGGATGCGAATAAACAGGGCATACGGCTCTTCCTGTCGGACAATGCCTTTGGGTAAGCAGGAATAGACTGGATGCTCACGTCCCAACATGAGCTGGAGCCCTTTCGCTTTTCCATCTTTACCCTTCTCATCTGCTTGTAATAACCACAAGGCTCTTAATAGAGAGGGCGTGAGGTGTAGATAACCGACACCGGATTTGAGTTCAAGTTGTGTGATAATTAAATTATCGTCCTCGAGGCGCGGCATATACTGGACATAACCTAGCGGTGTTCCTGCCGCATCCTCTATAATCCCCCATGCGAACCGCGACTGACTTCCTTCTGAACGCCCAGTGAATTCATAGTTCCACATTGCAGATGTGCGGGGACACGCAAAAACGTGGCGACGCATCATACCTTCGTATAAGTTTTGAATGAAGTTGGTATCATCAGTTGCTTGAGCGCGAAGGCGACAACTTTCGACATCACTTTTTCGCAGTGTCTGAATGTTCGGAATGTGCCGTGCGTCAATAACCCTTTCGCCTTCTATATCCATTGCCATTTCGTAACCAAACTGGCGGTAATACCACGGAATGCCCGTGATACCCTGCATCAATTCACCCCGGCTCTCACTGAGGGCATGGATGACTTCGAACTGCTTTCGCACCAGCCCGCGTCTACGGTAAGCTGCATCTGTGGCTACAAATTCCGGTCTCCCGAATTTGAAAGGGATGCCACTGTAGCTCCACGTCTGCGAAATCAAGCATGCGGATGAAACAATCTTTCCGCTTTGTGTCTCTTCAACAACGGTGAAATCGTTCGCCTTGCATGTAGGGTGCTGTCCTGACATCAAATCACGGACTGCGGGGCCGGTATCCATAGTTTCGTGTAAGCGGAGATTGAAGTCGACGAGTTCGGCCGTATCTTCAACCGTAGCAAATCGGAGCGTGAGGTTGTCACCCAAATCGAGCGGCATTTGTGTGAGATTGAGAGTTGTAGTATTTTGGGACATTTACGTTCCTTGGCGTTCGGATATCGAATTCCTGTTCACGTTTATCTTATCTTATGCGACGCATAATTGTCAAGAGGAATACGAAAAATTGGTTTTCCTTGACAGGATTCCGATGCCTCCGTATAATACTTTATCTTAAGTATTGTAACGCAATTTCGGATTTGCTTTATATGAAAAAGTAGAAAGTTTGGGGAACGAAAAGAGGAAATGCATCGACCGGCCCTCTATTTCCTTATTCCATACCTGCTCGGCATTGCTATAGGACGGTACACGCCGGTGCCTTCTTTCTGGCTGTGGCTCTTCACGTTGATTTGTCTGATCGGCGCGCTGCTCTGCCAACGGTTTACCAAATTGAAAAGTAAGATGCCAGTATACGTCTTGCTGCATCTCGCTGTATTTGCCAGTGGTAGCCTACGCTTGAACATCGCCGAGGTGTCGCCAATTCCGACCTATTTTTATGATAAACCGATTCACTTTTCCGGAAGAACTGTGTATCAACCGGAGCGAGGTGAACAGTGGGATGCTTGTTATGCTATAGGACGGATTGAACTGTTGTCAACCACAACAACGCCGAACGGTACTGAAGTCGATATTCACCCCCCCCTTCATATCCATTAAGTTATTATACAATAACGCCGAACGGTGTCAAAGTTCTCGTCCGGTTCCAGGAACCGGTGGAACTCCGATACGGAAAACAGTTGACATTGACAGGTGTCTTGCGGCAACCGCAAGCCCAACGTAATCCAGGGGGTTTTGACTATCGCGGATACCTCGCCCGGCAGAAGGTTCACGGCATCATCGACAGCCGGGGACTGGTTCGGATTGGGAAGCAGGTAGGATTTCCACCGTTGGGTTGGATAGAAAGATTTCGTCTCCGTGTTGAAACGGCTATCGAGGCGACGTACAGAAAAAAACCGTTACACGCACAACTCATCAAAGGTATCCTACTCGGAAAGCGGAGCGATATCCGCTCAGAGACGTTGAACATTTTCCGCAATAGTGGTACTTTCCACGTGCTGGCGGTCTCCGGTTTGCACGTTGGGTTGATTGCTGCGTTCTGTTACTTGGGGTTTTCAAGGTTGCGGCTTCCAAAAAAGGTTTTATGCGTTTTGACGATTGTCGCAGTGCTGGTTTATGCGTGCATCGTTGGGTTTCGCCCGTCTGTTTTTCGTGCCTCCCTCATGGCAATTCTGTTTCTATTCGCGAGAATTATCGACCGGGATGCAGATATTTTTAACCTGCTAGCAGTTGCTGCGTTGCTTTTACTGCTTCTGAATCCAACCCAAGTGTGGGATGTCGGTTTCCAATTGTCATTCGTTGCTGTGGCGGTGATTGTCTATTTGGTGCCGAAAATGGAAAAGCATCTCCGAGATTGGTGGCAACCGCCGGAATCTTATAGAGATGACACCTCCGGAATTCAACGTCTCTTTATCAGACTTGGACGGCGTGCTTTAAAATGGCTGGTGCTTTCCTACGTTATAACATTGGCTGCCCAACTCGGCACTGGCCCTATTATCGCCTTCCATTTTTTTCGGGCGTATCCGTGGGGTATCCTTGTGGGTCCTTTTGCTGTTGGGCTCGTCTCTCTTATTGTGGCGGTAGGCCTGCTCTCGATAGGTGCGGGACTTATCTGGCTCCCGTTGGCGAAACTTCTCGCCTTGTTGAACGATGCAATTATATTTCTGTTTTTGGAGCTCATTGCAATTTTTGGAGAGGTGGGCGGGGTGTTGAAGGTAAAACCGCCCACATTAGGGTTCTTCTGCCTTTACGGCGGTTTGTGTTTAGGTATAGTGCATTGGCGATTCGTCTACAACCAGTGGCGATTGGCGACACTCGTTGGGCTGTGTCTCATAGCAGTCTGGGTGTGGGACAGGGCCTTTCACGAGAAAGGGCAATTGCTGGAGGTAGTCACGTTAGATGTCGGCCAAGGGGATGCGGCTGTCATTATCTTCCCGGATAAACGGACGATGCTCATCGACGGTGGTATCCGGCGCGCTTATTACGATGAAAAAAGGCAGAGACATATCGAGTACGATGCGGGCGAACGGATTGTCGCGCCTTATCTTGACTCGCGAGGAATCCGTCAGTTGGATATCGTGCTGCTAACCCATCCGGATATTGACCACGGCGGCGGACTTGTACATATTTTGGAAAACTTTGATGTCAGACAGGTAATCGGAATTTCGGATGACATCTCCGGGTCTTCAACACTTGCGCGATTACGCAACACCGCTAAAGAGAGAAGCATTCCCTACTCGTTCAAATACGCTGGCGACATCCAGTTGACACCGACAGCAACGCTCACACTCTTGCATCCGATCGACGCTTCCACTACCGAGCTGATGGACAAAGATACCAATAACGATTCGCTTGTCATCAAGCTAAGTTATGGTACGGTAGATATGCTTTTTACAGGAGATATTGGTGCGCCAGCGGAGTCCGCCTTGATCGCATCAGGTCAAGATTTACGGGCGGAGATTCTGAAAGTACCGCATCACGGTAGTCGAACGTCAAGCACAGCACGGTTTTTAGATGCTGTTCAAGCACAGTACGCTATCTTTTCACTCGGAAAACGGAATCGGTATCGATTTCCACATCCGGATGTCGTGGCACGCTATCAGGAACGAGGATGTGTGCAGTTGCGAACAGATGAACTCGGTGCAATTACTTTGAAGACAGATGGCACCCGGTGTTGGTTTCGTTATCATGTTTTTGACGAGGGTGCTCCTTCTGATTCTTCTGATTTGACAATAAAGGGGAAATGACGTAAAATAGAGCAGCAACCGAAAAAAAAACTAACGCAGAGATGATGTTATACGGAGAGAGAAACGCCAATTAAAGAGAGGGAAATTTTTTATGAGTCAAACGAGAAAAGTTGTGATGATGAATGAAGCGGGACGAATCTGGACAGAGGAACAGGAGACTCCTGCACCAAAACCCGGACAGTTGCTAATTGAAGTGCGCGCCTCTATGGTAAGTCCCGGTACCGAGTTAGGGGGCGTGAAGCGGCGGCGGGAGAATCCGGGCGCGACAGAGAGACAACGGCCCTTTGGGTATACTAACGCCGGTGTCGTCGTAGGAAAAGCAGGTGCCTGCGGCCCGTTTAAGCTCGGCGACCGGGTATCCGGCATGGGTGGCGGGTACGCCCTCCACGCTACGTACGCTTGTGTCCCCCATAATTTGTGTGCAAAGATTCCTGATAACCTGAGCGATGAAGCAGCCGCGTCCAACCATCTCGCTGCGACGGCATTGCACGCTGTGCAACGCGGGCGTATCCGCATCGGTGAAAACGTTGTGGTTGCAGGTTTGGGCATCGTCGGGCAATTCGCGTGCCAGATTGCGAAGGCCGCTGGTGCTTACGTAATGGGGTTGGATCGGTTGCCTTTACGCGTAGCTATTGCAGAACGTGCAGGCGTTTATCGGGCAGTCAATGTATCTGAAACCGATGCGGTAGCGCTCGCAGCGGATTTTACGAACGGTTACGGCATGGATTGTGGCATCATCGCTTTCGGCGGTGACGCAACCAGTGCCTTTCAACAGATTCGGGCAATGCTCAAAAGCGCACCGGATACGCATAAGATGGGACGGATTGTCATCGTTGGCGGCGCGAGTATCACACACGGTTTTGCAGCCGGACTCGGGAACGTTGACGTTATCAGTGCAGCACGTACCGGCCCCGGCTATCACGATGAAGCTTATGAACACGGTGCGGATTACCCACCCGTCTTCGTCTCGTGGCCGACACAGCGGAACTTGGAATTGGTTTTGCGCATGATGTCAGAAGGCAAGATCCAGGTTAAGCCGTTGATAACAGATGTGGTTCCGATTGATGATGCCCCTGCCGCTTGTGAAAAATTGATTGAGAGCCCCAATGAGGCGTTGGGCGTTATCTTTTCTATGTAAATATGTAAATGTGTAAAAAGGTAAAAAGGTAAAAAAACAGAGAGTTTCTGCTATAGACAAAAAAATGGAAATTAGAGCCGTTCGCGAATTAGAATTAGAACAGGTCGTTGAACTGTCATGCCTAGCGTTTAATCCAGATGGGCATGAACGGTATTGGCAATATGTCCATGGGGATAGGAGTTACAACCTTTCTCAGACGCGCGTTGTTGTTGTGAACCAGCGGGTTGTTTCAACTTTGCGGGTGTGGGAGCGCCGGATGCGGGTTGGGGCATCTATTATAACAATGGGTGGTATCGGCGGCGTTTGTACGCATCCGAATTACCGTGGCGTTGGCTATGCTTCTGCTCTTATGGAGGATACGGTTGGCTATCTGCGGACAATTGGCTGTGACATCGGTGCCCTTTTTACCATCATTCCTGATGGGTTCTATCGGCGGTTGGGCTGGGCCCCTTTCCCGTTAGCGGGGTTTCAGGTTGCAGGTCCTTCTCTAAAGCGCCCCGTTAATACAGTGTGGGCGGTGCGGGATTTCAGTTTGCAGTCTGATTTAGATGCGGTTGCAGGCGTTTATGATGCTGCTAATGTTGAGCAGAGCGGTAGCGTGGTGCGAACACGTGCCTATTGGGACATGCAACCGTCACGTATCCGGGGGGTCCTGCCGACCGTGGTTGCGTACAAAAACGGGAGACTGGGTGGGTATCTCAATTATCAGATAGACGGAGACGCAGCGGAGGTATTTGAAGTTGTGGTGCATCCAGAAGAACCGGCTGTGTTAGACGCGCTCGGTTCGCATCTGCTGGAAGTGTGTGAGGAACAAGACGTTTCGGAAATATATGGCAAATTTTCGCATCGCCATCCTTTTGTGGCGCGGCTGGCACCGGAATCTAATGGCGGGGTAGGAGAGTGCGAGGACAGTTCGATGATGCTCTATGCGGTTAACCTACAAGTGTTTTTACGCCGTCTGTTGCTTGAGGGGCAGGCACGACTGGCGGCATCGGGTCAAGTATTCCCGGAGCTGGCGATGCGATTTACTGTCAATAATCAAGAGGCGGTTCTTCACCACGATGGAAATGGGACGCTGCAAATATACGCTGAACATCCGAATGCACTTGAGCTCGGCATCCCCGAGGCGGTGTTCTGGAAACTTCTCTTTGGCGAATTAAGTTCGGGGCAGGTTAAAGCGGATGTTTCCGGGCGGTCCGATATCTGGCGCTTTTTATCTACACTGTTTCCGCAACGCGATGTCATCTTCTGGTCTCCGGACCGGTATTGACAGAGACCGTAACTGGAATACCCGATGAAAATGATTTTGCTTTTCTTGATACTATTCTCTGTTACCGCTTATGAGCGGAGAGCCTCCGTCCCACAATGTCTCCTCGTTGAGTCTGTGCCGCCGAAAACCATCGCCCCGAGCCGTCCGTTTCCCACAGGGAGCGCGTCTGTCCACTCTTCGGCTGGGTTTTGATACCATAAAATGAGTTTATCTGTGTCCGTCATGGCTTATCCTTGATCGTCGAACTTAAGGCTGTCTGTAACGCTGGCGAGTACCTGGTTTATCTGTTCCAACATCTCGGCTGACGGGGTTTCTCCCTTCGCGGTAATGACGAGCCGGAATTTGAAGTTGAGTTCAGGCGCGCTCTCTATCAGTTCGCCAACAGCCTCAGACAGATCTTGAATTTCAACATCTGTTAGGGGCGATTCTGTATGGCCTACCCATGCTGGTTTCTGTACTCGCCTGTTTAGAAAGTCCTCATTATCTTCGGATAAAGTGATGGTGCCAGTGTTAATCGCTTTAGTTACAACGGCGCGAAACACCTCGTCGGGTATAGGGAAGCCTTTTTTGGTCTGGAGTGCGGTTTTAATGGCTCGGAGCGTCGCGGTTTGAGATTCCCCCCAGGCTGCTTCGACATCCGGACCGGTGAGCTCCGACGGTTCCAAGTCCGGAATAGGCTGCAACACTTTCAAATGGACGTTATCCGCCTGTTCGGGGGTACAGGGCCATTCGGGTCCTCCGTCTATGATTTCAAAGAGGTTGGCATTCACGCCGCTGTCGATGGTATTAACAAGCATCGACCACGGGATGGGGGTGGCTTTGCGTTGTGCTAACACGCTACGGATGCGCCCAACAGAGGTGGTTTCGTTATCCCACGCGTCGGACAGATTTTTGGGTGTGATGTGGGCGTGCTGAATCTGTGCGATCGGTTTTCGGAGCTGCAATGTATCGTTTCGGGCATCGTCCGGAATGGGTTCATTCTGATAGGCGTTATCTTGGTGGCAGGCCATAAGCATGCCGTTTTTAACGGCGGTCTGAATGGCTGTGAAAAGGACGTTGGGGTTGGCAATTGTTGGTGCCTGTGCTCCGTCAAAGAACGCCCGTAGTGCTTCCACACTAATCGGGGCATTCTCATCGGGCCATACCTCCTGAAGCTTCCCGGGTACGAATAGGTTAGGTCTGAGGGTGTCGAGTTTAGCGTGTTGGATTGGTACGATATCGAAGTTTCGGTCCCGGAGTTCTGTCTCGGTAGTGGGTGCCTCGCGCCAATAGGTTAACTGGGTGCCGTCTGGCCGGGTGGATTGGAGTACGATTTGTCCTTCTTCGGCGGCACGTCGGAGGGTTTCAAGGAGTACCTGCTGGTTCAAGAGTCGCGGTAGTCTCGGCAGGCTGCCGAACATCCGGTAGAAATCTTGTACCGGTTTCGCTGTCTCGTCTGGTCCCCATAATTCATAAGGGCCCGTTGGGGTGATGAGGGCTGGGTCTAGGGTGGCCTGGATCAATCTATCATCGCTGGTGAGTTTAGTTTTGACGCGCTCGAACGGTGAATCGTTCCCGGATGTCGGTATAGTGCTCGCTTCAATATTGCCGTCCGGGTTAACGGCTATCAGTACATTATACGCCCCGATGACCGAGTCAGCGATGCTGTTTTCGTCCTTGCGTTTCCGAGTGAGGAGCTGTGTCCGCTGCGATTCGGTCAAAGACCTCATCTCGTTCTCGTTCTGTTCGATGTTGTGCCATCCGAGGATTTTCCTGATGCTTTCTCGCAGTGTGTAGAGTCGGTTTGTATCGGCGGCGAGGATGAGTACGTTGTTCGGGAAGGTGCCGTCGAAGAACGCAGTGAGCGTCTCCGAGACCGCTTCTCCGGGGCGTGCTGTATCTTTGGGGTTTGCAATCACAAAGTGGAGTTCGGGGGTGTCCGGCACATCGGTACGCGAGGTTGGCAGTGTGTGCAGCGCTACACCATCTCGTTTCCTGCCGAGGGAGGCATCTCTGACGCGTTGGACGAGGTCGTCCGTGATCTGCTCGTCGGTAAGCCGTTCCATCGCACGGACGTGCATCCTGGTGAGATTAGTAGTGATGCTCAGGGACCATCTGGCTGGGTCTTCTTTGAGGAACCAGGAGCGTTCTCGCCAGGCATCGAGTCCTTTTTCGAGGGAGGCGGCATCCATGTCCGCGTGTGCGACGAGGCGGTAGAGGTCGGTGTCTTCTGCACTCTGCCCGGTGGGTTGCGAGTGCAGAAAAGTAGCGAGCACAGCAGCCTCGACCTCTCGGTGCTCGAGTTGGGGGAGTTGCGTCTGAACGGCCCGTGCTCTGTCTAGTTCGCCGTTGAGGATCGGTGTCCATTTATTGCTCTCTTCACAGGCGTTGATGAGTTCTTGGAGTGCATCCGAGAGTTCTGTATCGGTGGCGAGGAGTGTGCTGGGGCCGACGAACGGGGCGGTGTCTTTCCGTTCGGCTTCTTTCAGCATGAGTGCGAACGTTCGGAACATTCCGCGGGTGCCTTGGAAGCCTTTGAGCTGCGTCCATTTTTGATAGAGGACCTCGATGAGGTCGGGATGGAAGGGGTAGGATTTGAGGAGTGCGGCCTCTGGATTATCGCTTTGTGTTGTGTCGAGTGAGAGTTTTTCGCGTGCGGCGAGCAGGCGTTTGACAATGGGTTTCCGTTTTTCTTCGGGTATGACGCTTTCAAAGAGTCGCCGTCTGAGCAGTTCTGCGATGTCGTCTCTGGAGACGGGTTCGACAGGCTTTTCCGTGCGGCGGAACACGCCCTCCAGCATAGTTAGGACGTTAGTGCCGGTCGGGTCGTCGGCGCTAATCTCGGCGGCGATGAGGCTGGCGACGATGGCGGCATGTTCCACTTTGTCTACTGCCTGCGTGAGTCCTTGGAAGAAGTCCTGCAGCGTTCCGAATCGATCGGGGTTGTCATTAACTGCACCGCGTGCGTACATCAGCGCTTCGTCGAGCAGGATGAGGGTAGACATCCCTTGCTTCTGTGGTGCTCTGAGGAGTTCGACGAGGGTCGGTTCGGCGGGCGGGACGTAGTCCCTATCATGGGCGGCGACCTTGGCGAGCCCTGCCTCACCGGCGAGTTGATAGGCTAGTGCTCCCCAAGGCGTGTTAACGTGTCTCTGTTTCCCATCTGGGCCGAGCACCGAAAGTCCGTCTTTGACATCGAATTTGTCAAACGGGAGGAGGGCGACTCTGGCACGCGGCAACGTCGTTAACTCACTATCCTCCATGAATTCTTGGACTGTGGGGTGTGCTTGGAATTCAATGCCTCGTTCGGCGAGATGTAAGAGCGTAATCAGCGAGTGTGTTTTGCCACCGCCGTAGGCCACCTGCACCGTGATGACGGGGTTGCCATCCTCCCCAGCAAGCCGTCGAAGCACTTCGCGTACCAACCTTTTGAGGTTGCGGGTAGGGTAGGTGCGGTCGAAGAATTGGTCTGGGAGCCTGTAGACGTTAGGGGCATCCCCGGTTCGGACGCTGTAGAGGTCGGCTGCGAATTCTGCCAAGTTAAGGCTGCCGCTCCGGACATCTTCTCTTAATGTACACTCGGTATGCCATGCGTTACTGTTCATAAATGTGTTCCTATTTTCTATCTGTGCTCTGCTTTCGCGACAACGACTCTATGTCGAATAGAGATTGCTGTTGGTCTGTGTCAGTAGTCTTGCTTATATGAGTCCAGTCTGTACCGATGCGTGCTGAGGGTTTGTAATTCAGCAGCGTCTCCAAAAGTGCCCTTTCATTGGAACCTTCGGGGTTCATCTCTATGAGTGCCTGTACAACTGGCTTGAAGACCTGGCTTTCCGCGAGCCCTGAATCGATAAAGTAGTCGTTTAGTTCGGCCCGTTCGTTGGCATCCCAGAGGAGCATGAGCCGATGGATAACGTCTATTATCGGAACCTGCCCTAAGGTGTGTGTATAACCGACGCGAGTTGCGTCGCGTTCGGTGTAACCGTGGAGTTTGAGTGCGTTGCCGGAGGCGACCTTCTTCAAGAAGCCGTCACGGCGGTTGCGGAGCTCGTCAAGGGATACGCCGTAGCCTTGTGCCAATAGGATACACTCGCCTACGGGGGCATCCGCGGTGCCGAAATGGTTCCTGTGCATCAGGTAGTAGGATGTCCATGCGTCTAAAGCCTCGGTGTTCTGGAGATTGAGAATCTGTCCCAATGCGAAGTTGGTGACGCGCCGTCTGACCTCCGTGAGAAATTCAGTTACCGTGAAGCGGTTGCCGGTTGCTCGCCGGACTTCTGTATGGGCGGAGTAGCTTTCGAGGGCGGGGCCGATGGCTGCCCAGACGAAGTCGGGGCCCCGGATGCCCATGTCCCAGAAGTCGCGGAGCCGTTCAGTGATGCGTGCTTTCATGGCCCTTGTGACTTGGTTGTACCAGCCGACTTTTGCGTCAGCGGGACGTTTCCGGCAGACGAGCCACAGCGACGTTGCGAGAGAGGCTTTCCTTTGTGAGCTCAGGCTGTTCTTTAGTTCTGTGTCAATAGGCCACGATGCGGTAACGACCAGCCCGGCTTCGATCATCGCTGTCACCAAGGTTTCCCATGCGTCTGGGGATTTGTGTGCGAACACAATCACTATTCGCCCGGTGTCTACGAGTGCATTGCGTGCAGCTGAAAAAGTAGCGGCCATACCAGATTCGTAAAACTTCTTCGCCGCCTTATTATCGCCATCAAAATGATCCGAATGTTGGACAAGTTCATCAGATTTTGGTGTGAGTGTGTCTGCAAAAATGTCAGGAAATTGTTCTCCAATTGAGCGCCGGAGCCATACATAGAAGAAGTCGGAGAGGTCTGCGTACGGAATCGCGTCATAGTAGGGCGGATCCGTAATAATTGCCGATACCTTTTGACTGACTTGACAACGGCTCGATTGTTGATTGATGTCGGGTGTGGAGGTTAATTTGGTCGCGAGCATGTTTTCCAGAAAACGTGTCACCGAACCAATGTGGGCGGAATAACTACCTGCGAGCTGAGAAAAGGGATTTAGCTCAGCAAAGTCCCAAACGATCGGCATTGCGAATCTCATAAAAGTGCTTCTTACTGCTTCGCTAGTGTTATGCCATGTACAGATCGTAGAATTATAATCAGCAATTCTATTAACAAGGACTGCTAGGTAAGCCCAAACTGCCTCTATCCACGGCGTGGGATATCCAATTTTTTTCATTTCCTTACATGATGTAAGCGTCCATTTCACAAAAGTCATCAACGCCAGTAGCTGCCGGTCTCTAAAGAGCTGCGACCACTGCTTAAAGCCGTAGAGGGGGATGCTAAATCCGAGCGTTTTGGGGCTGGGCATCGGTTCATCGGGGATGCCGTGTGGGATTTGCGCTTCGATGGCTGCTAAGGTTTCGGGTGGTATCTCGGCTGCGTTAATCTCCTCTTGTGTGGGTGTGCGGTACTCCTTGCCGTAGGTTTCCTGATAAACGACGGCTGTCATCTGTGCCTTAAGTTTTCCGATATGTCCGCACCGTTTGATATGATCGCCGGGTTGTGGAGCGCTGCAAAAGGGGCAGGTCGCAGCCGCCCCTCTACCGGACATTGTGGGAGTTCCAAGGTCGTCTACATTTTTCGGTGCGTAGATTTCAAATTGGACGCGTTTCGTCTCGGGGTGCGTGGAGAGTTTGAGGGCGCGTTTTGCGTTGATGACGACTTTCTTCTGGTTTCTCGTCTCTTTGGTGCGTAGGAAATCGGGGCGTGCTCGATTTTCGGGTGTGTCAGGGAGCGTTTTCTCCGCTTTTTTGGACAAATAGAGGGTTTTGAGTAGCGGGATCTGCCCGTTGCAGCTCGGATCTTGACATGGGATTGTCCGTGTCCAGAGGTAGGCGACTGTCGGTTTGTCATCTATAGTCGGGTAGAAGTGCTTCAGTTCGTTGCGTGCGTTCTCTAAGACCCACTGTCCCCAGAGGCGGACGTGATCGACGAGGTCTCCGTTCTTCAGCTCGGGCGGTTCAGAGAGGTTGAGCTTCGGGAGTTGATGCGTTTTACCGGCGAGACGTTGCGGGTATTCGAGCGTGCATTTGAGGATGAACCATGCGACGGGGTTGTAGTCGTTGGCGATTGCTTCACAGCCGAGTCGCATCGCTTCGAGGGGGATTGCCCCGCCGCCTGCGAATAGGTCGAGGACTTTCGGCGGCTTGCCGTTGTAAGCGGTCTGTATCAGTTCCCTAGCGATGCGGAGTTTATTGAGCCATCGTCCCTTCTGGTCTTTCTCGTGCCATTCTGCGTGTCCGTTTTCGTCGCCCCATCGGGTGAGTGCGGCGATGAGATCACAGAGATATTTGCGTTGGTCATCAGGGAGGGATGAGCCAGAGAGGCGTGTGTATTCGGCCTTGAGAGGCTCAGGTGCATCTTCGGGCTCTGGGAGTAGGGTAGCGAGTGTGACTGCTCGGCATGCGGCGAGGGGGCGTCGTGCGGGCCAAATATGGAGGTTGGAGATATGGCCGTGGTGTACGTTCTTTTCGTGTTTTGAATCTGTGGAGACCTTTTCTAGGGGGAAGGCTTCCTCTATAAGCCTACGTGGCATTCGTATTTCCCTTTGTTGTGTGGTTGATATAATAAATATAACTTACTTAATTGTGCGATTTCTGTCAAGCGGGGTTTAAGCCGCGTGTTTTTTTTCTGTTTCTGTGAGTATGCTAGCATATTTATAGAAATATGTCAAGTTTTTTTTATGTGTGTCATTTTTCTAAACAAAAACCTTTCACCCTTCAAAAAAATGGGGGTAAGTGAGTTTTTGTGTCGGTTTCGGTTTAAATTGTAGGCTTGCAGCATGGATAGATGAGGGTGGCTGTCAATTTTTTTTGTTTTGTGTATTGTTAAGGATATCAGCGGATTTGATGATATAGGTAGCTTTGCATTTCGCCTTGAGGTGGTTATAGGGGTCAGCGTGTATATGTAGCTGAGGATTGCTGTCGCAGTGATAGACGACGTAGAGCCAGTAGCGGTCGGGGTGGTTATCGGCTTGTCGCCATTCGTTTTCTGTTAATTGGATGTCGCCGGTTGTGGCGCGTCCTTTGACTTCGATGTAGCGGACTTCTCCGTTTGGGTGTCTGGATTCGAGGTCGAATCCGCGTTTGAGGTGTGGTGCGGAGACATCTTGGACGGTTGCGCCGCGTTGGCGTTCGTAGTTAATGACGGTGTTGATGGCGATGGCTTCGGTGTCAGGCAAGGTGCGGGTGGGGAGTCCGGGCTCGTCTGGGGGCGGTGGTGTGACAAAGGCGCGTGCGTAGAGTTCGACGGGTTCTAATCGAATGGTTTCGATTTCTTGGGTGAGTCGTGCTTTCGCGGCCTCGTGTTCTTCAGGGAGAGTCTTGAGGAGGCGGTTGCATCTCTCTAGTTTGGTTTGTGCGGCGGGGGTACCGCTGTTGACATCCGTTTTGAGCGTTTGGCGTTGCTTTAGCAGCTCAGACCTTTGTAAGTTAAACGAGACTTGGAGCTGCTCCTGTCTATTTTTTAATCCATTCTGAAACTGGTTGCGAAATTGAAGCAGTTTCGGATTTCCGAAATTTTCACGGATGCAATCTTTGACTCGCTGCGTCTGCTCAGCGAGTGAGTGCAATTCGGGTGTGAGGAGTGTGGCTGTGTTCTGTTCAGCTGTAGGTGGGATGAGTGTTAACAAGAGATGTGCGGGTGTTTCGCTACATTTTGCGTCCGCGGTCTGTTTGATTCCGAGGAGGGTTTGGTCGAGGATTTGAGACGTTTCGCCGGTCTGTTGTACGATGTTGACTTTTGCGAGATAGAAGAGGTAGGGTTCCTCGGTGTGTGGGTCGAAAAAGATGGCGCCGTGTTTGGCTGCGGCGTTAAATTTTTGGAGGAAATGGGTTTGGACGGTGTCGAAGATAGGTTCGCCGGGGTGTAGCAAGATGGCCTCGGGTTTTTCTGCGGTGTTGGGGAGTGCGAGTTGGCGTGAGAAGGTGAGGTGGTGCTGGAGGTTGGGAGGGTATTCATCGATGGCGTTTTGTAATGGTGCGGGAGAGTTGACAAGTTTAAAAGTGTGTTCGGTGCTGCCTTTGATATGTGCGCCGAGGTGTTGTGCGGCCTGTTCGAAGAAACTTCTGGCGTAAGCGGGTAGCATCCGGAAGGTTTCTGCGGCTTCGCGCTGGTGCTGGGTATCGGCGAGTAGGTGCTTAATGTCGCTTGGCATGACAGACTTTTGCTGCCTCTCCAGCTGTGTTTTGAAATTTTCGGCAGTGAATTGCTCGTTGATAGCGCGGATAGATGCGTCGGTCTGGTTTTCTGTGATGGCTTTTGTGATGAGTTGTGAGAGAGATGTTTGGCTGAATTGCTGTCCGATGACATCGAAGACCTTATCGTCATCTAGTTCGTCGCGCATTTTCTGCAATTTATCGAGGAGTACCGTGAGTACTCGTCCTTCGCGCGTGTCTTCAGCGACGAGATTAAGCAGTACGACTGTGTGCGTCTGCTTGTATCGGTGTATGCGTCCCATGCGTTGTTCGAGTCGTGCGGGGTTCCATGGGATATCGTAGTTGACCATCAGCCAGCAGAATTGGAGGTTAATGCCTTCGCCTGCGGCATCGGTAGCGATGAGATATTGCGCGTCGTGTGTGTCTCGGAAACGTTCGACCTGTTTTTCGCGTTCAGTGTAATTCATCCCGCCGTGGATTTGGGCGACTTTTCCGGTAAAGCCCAACGCCTCTAAGCGGTGGGTAACAAATTCCAGTGTGTCTCGATGCTCGGTGAAGATGAGGACTTTTGTGTCGGGGTATTCGGAGAGTGCCTCCCAGAGTTTTTCAAATTTGCTTTCCGATTTGAGTCGGTAAACGTTCTCAGCGAGTGCTTTAATCGTTTGCAGGTGCTGGATTTCGGTTTCGAGCTGTTGCGTGGATTGTGCGGTGGTTGCACGTTCGAGTTCTCGATCTGCGTGTTCGGATTCTTCGGTGCCGTCAATGAATTCTTCCTCGTCGCCAGTTTTCTCTTCTCGGACATCGGTGTGTGAGAGCGTCTGCTGTCGTGTTTCTAGTTGTGCTGTTGAGAGGTTGCCGTTTCGGAGGTTTTGTAGGGTAGCGTGAAGTTTCTGCGTACGTCTGATAATGCTCTGCCGCAGTGCGAAGGTTGAGCTGGCGAGTCGTCGTTGTAGTACTAGCATGGCCATTTTTGCGGCGTTTCGGTTGTATTGGTTGGCGAGATCGAAATATTGTTCGCAATAGGTTGTGACGGCGTCGTAGAGGGCTTGCTCGCTAACGGGACCTTGCTTAAGGGGATAGGTGATTGTTCGGCTGTGTCGAGGCGGGTAGATGGGTTTTCCGTCGAAGGTGATCATCTCCTCTTTCATGCGTCGGAGCAGATGTTTAGTTTTTTCGTCGGTGGCGAGTCGTTCGAAGGCTTTCTGTGCGGCGAGGCGTTCTGGCATCAGCAGTCGCCATAGAAAATAGTAAGCGTCCTCTTTTCCCATGTGTGGTGTAGCTGTGAGGAGGAGCAGATGTTTGCGTTGTGCGGCGATGCGCTCCGCCAAAAGGTAACGTTTGGATTTGTGGATTGTGCCGTCGCGTTCGTAGCGTGCGGAGAGTTTATGTGCTTCGTCAAAGACGACGAGTTGATAATCTGGTGCGTTAAAGAGGTGTTTCTGCATCCGTTCTTGCCTTAGGGTATCCAAGCTGATGATCGCTAGGCGGTTTTTGGGTTCTGCAAATGGATTCGTTCTGTTTGCATCGTTACTAGAGAGGATACGGAAGTTGAGGCGGAAGCAGAGTCGTAGTTCCCGTTCCCAATTCCCGATGAGTCCGGCCGGTGGTACGACGAGTATCCGTTCTACTTGTCCACGAAGGAGCAACTCTTGGATGTAGAGTCCGGTCATGATTGTTTTGCCAGCGCCGGCATCGTCAGCCAAGAGGAAGCGTAGGGGTGCGTGTTTGAGAAGATGCTGATAGACGGCGATGAATTGGTGCGGTAGCGGGTCGATGAGAGATGTCTCTGTAGCGAAGATCGGGTTGAATAGATAGGCGTGTTGAAGTCTTCTGGCTTCAGCGACAAGCGTCACCAGTTTTGGGTCAGTTTGGAAAGCGTTGGGTGCGACTTGAAAACGCGTCTGTAGTTCATCGGTGGAATAGGTATATGTCTCCTCCTCGTCTTCAAAAAGGAGTTCGACGAAGGAATCGTGGGGTACGAGTTTACGGATGACGCGGGTTTTGTGGTGATGTGTGTCGATGAGTGCGGTGCCGGAGCGAATAGCGTTGGCTTGGATGGTGTCAGTTGGGTACGCCTCATCTCTCTGTTCAGGGTTTGGATGTTCTGCGTTATTGTTCATAGATTTGTTCCTGTTTCAAGCATAAGGTTTTTGTCCGCTTCTGCAAATAAGATAATCTGTTTGCAATTAGAAGGCGGTGATTCGATGTCTCTGTTGAGAATACTTTTCCCGGTTTAAAATTCTCCACTAATTTTATAGCAGCGATGTGGAATTTTGTCAAGGCTTTTATGATAGCGGAGCCGGGCTGTTGTGTGGAGAGGGAGATGTGCGGTTTTTTATGGGTTAAGGAAAGTTTCTATTGTAAAGGGGAGGCACGTGTATAGAAATTTTTGAAAGGAAACCTATTATTATATAATAAGTATTTAGCTAAAAATCGTTAGCATTAAAGGTGTCGACAAGGAAACTGATTTGGAAGGTGGGATGGAACAAGAGAGACAGCATGTTTCTTTAGCGAGCTCAGAGTGATGTGAAAGATTTGTGGGTATCCCAAAAATTTTGAATTGACATGAAAAGCTAAATCTGCTAAAAATAGATTTTATAGGGTTTATATCTTAAAGGTTATGAGGACTTATGCTTGAACAGAAAGATTCATTGTCCGTAGCGGGTGGGACACAAGCGTTGCCAGCGATGGGTTTTACGGATATTCTGGATGGTACGTTCAGTCTGTATCGGAGCCATTTCGGTCTGTTTTTGAGGATAAACTCACTTTATTTCAGTCTCACGTCGTTTTGCCTGACTGTGCTATTAAGATTTTCGCCTGCAGTTTCGGATTTTGATATGTTATTGTCCATAGTTATTCTTTTTTGCATGAGTCTAATACCAATTTTGGTTATGGGTAGCCTAGCTTTGGCTGGGGCCCACACCTATTTAGGGTGGCAGATTAGCCCGCGAAGTGTCTACCAGCAAGTTTTTAATAGGTTTTTTCCGTATCTCGGTAGCAGTCTGCTTTGGTATTTAACGACGGTAGTTTTGGCAGCAACGGTCATTGGTATTCCGTTTGCTATCTATTTTGGTGTTCGGTGGTCTCTCTACGGTTTGCCTGTGCTGTTTGAAGGCACCGGTGTCCGGCAGTCCTTAAAACGGAGTGGCCAATTAGTCAAAGGGATGTGGTGGCGTGTGTTTGGGATTTCGCTTGGTATTTTTTTACTCTTTTTCGTGATTCAAACTATACTTCAATCTAATTTAGGATTTGCCTTAACATTAGTCGGTGTCAAGTCTGAGGGCGATGTGAGAGACACGCTGCTAAGAATAATACTTGGTCCTTATCGATCTGATGAACCGTTCTTCTTTTATGTACAGATGTTTATCCACTTCATTGTGAGTTTGTTCACGCTTCCGCTTTTACCGATCTGCTCCACGCTTCTCTACTTTGATCTGCGTATCCGGAAGGAAGGTTTTGATATTGGCATGGTGGAGAACAGTCGTGAATTGGTTGATTAAGTCTGTCCATATAGGCAAGGTAGACGGGTGTTTTCTGTTCGGTATACGGTTTATTTTCGTGTTGGTGCTGTGTTCGGTTCTGCTCGTGCTTGGTTTCGTTGGCTTGGGTGCGGTAGTTATATTTTTGAATTGACATGAAAAGCTAAATCTGCTAAAAATAGATTTTATAGGGTTTATATCTTAAAGGTTGGGAGGACTTATGCTTGAACAGAAAGATTCATTGTCCGTAGCGGATGGGACACAAGCGTTGCCAGCGATGGGTTTTACGGATATTCTGGATGGTACGTTCAGTCTGTATCGGAGCCATTTCGGTCTATTTTTGAGGATAAACGCGGTTTATTTCGTTTTGGTGTTTTGCCTGAATCTGCTATCAAAATTTTCGACCGGATTTTCGGATGCGGCGGATGGGATTGTGTTATCGCCCATAGTTATTCTTTTTTTCATCAGTCTAGTAGCCATGTTGTTTACGGGTGGCATATTTTTGGCGGGTGCCCACACGTATTTAGGGCAGCAGATTAGCGCGGGGAGCGCCTACCAGCAAGTTTTTAATCGGTTTTTGCCCTATCTGGGCAGCAATTTACTTTACCTATTAACGACGGGAGTTTTGGCAGTCACTGTGATTGGTATTCCGTTTGCTATCTATTTTGGTGTTCGGTGGTCTCTCTACGGTTTGCCTGTGCTGTTTGAAGGCACCGGTGTCCGGCAGTCCTTAAAACGGAGTGGCCAATTAGTCAAAGGGACGTGGTGGCGTGTGTTTGGGATTTCGCTTGGTATTTTTTTACTCTTTTTCATGATTCAAACTATACTTAAATCTACTTTAGGATTTGCGCTAACCTTAGTTGGGATTACGTCTGAGGGCGATGTGAGAGATACGCTGCTAAGAATAATACTTGGTCCTTATCGACTTGATGAACCGTTCTTCTCTTATACGATGCAGATGCTTGTCCACCTCGGTGTGAGTACGTTCACGCTCCCCATTTTATCGATCGGCTCCACGCTTCTCTACTTTGATCTGCGTATCCGGAAGGAAGGTTTTGATATTGGCATGGTGGAGAACAGTCGTGAATTGGCTAGCTAGGGGTGTCCGCATGCGCAAGATAGACGGGCGTTGGCTGTCCGCTATAGGGTTTATTTTTGTGTTGGTGCTGTTTCCGGTTTTGCTGGCGATGGAGACAACAGAAGAGCGTTTGAGAGAGGAGTTCGCTTCGGATGCGGCGGGGACAACGGTTTCATTTGAGAAATATCAATCAACTTTATCGAAGCTTTTGTCGGACGATGGTACAAGCTGGCATATAGGATTGCGTGATATTCTGTTCGTGTTTGGCTTCGTTGGGTTGGGGGCGGTGGTTATATTTTTTGTACGTCGGATTCGAGGAAATTTGATTGTTGAAGCATCAGATGAAGTGGTTTCTGCGTCAGTTGAAACGGTAGGAACAGAAAAAGTCGCGCTCACGCATGCGGATGAGGCGTTGGCATCGTCTAACTTTCGGCATGCGCTGCGCTTCCTGTATCTCTCTGTCATTTTGCATCTACAAGAGCGAGGCGTTCTGAGTTATGATAAGAGTTTGACGAACCGTGAGTATCTACGTGCGTTGCAAACAGATCCAGAATTAGAAAGCACGTTGCACGCCTTGCGACCTGTGATTAGGATTTTTGATGAGGTGTGGTATGGACACAAACCGTGCGATGAAAAGACGGTCACAAATTACCGTGAGCTGTTGCAAGCCGTCTATCTAACTCGCGAATAAGAGCAGACACGCAGTGACTGGTATAAAATTGAGTGTGGGTAGAGAGCGGGGTGAGTTTTGATGTCAAGGCGAACTTACAGAGTCCTTCTACAAAAACTTTTGATAGGCTGCGTTTGTTTCATACTGGGATGCGATGGTTTGGATAGAGGGAGTACGCTGCACAATATTTTGCATGCCTTGAAATTTCGCGTCACAAAAATATCTGCGTTGTCGCCTGTGCAGTTGGATAGGTTGGATGTCCTATTCCTGAGAGAGCTTTCCAAGGCTCTGACTGACGAGGAAATTGAGGAGATACGCGATTTTGTGAGGGATGGGGGGATTCTGGTAGCAGCGGGAGACAGTGAAAAGTTTGATTCGCTCCTATCAGCATACAGGTTAAGAGGGCGAAAATTAGAAACGGTGTTGTCCAATTCACAACGGCTTCTAAAGTCTCCGCTCTTTCCAACGCGTCCAGTGCCAGAAATTCGCTCACGTACTGATTTTTTGATTGAGCTTGCAGATGAGCCCGTGCCGGACGGTGAGGTAATTCCACTCTACGGGTTTGTGAGAGACGGTAGTGGTTTAGATTCGATTGTAGAGTTCTCAATTGTGGGCTACTTTGAAGGTAAGGGGCGTGCGTTTTTCATCTCGTGTCCGTATATTTTCAGACGTTCTGGATTAAAATATGAGGAGAACGCGACGTTTCTTTACAATCTAATGTCTACGCTGCCGCGTAAAGCGCGGATTGGGCTGGCTGAGGTCCGTTACTATAGTTCGAGTTCAACGAGTACGACGGATCCGTTGATGTTTCTGTTGTTCAGAACGCCGGGTGGCTGGGCAGCGGTTTATATCGGGCTGACGCTTTTTATGTTTCTCATCCTGCGTGGGCAGCGATTTGGCAGGCCTTTGGAGCCGCAAGCGCGTCCCCGGCGTCTCAGTTCGGAGTATGTGCTGGCTATGACAACCCTCTACCAAAAAGCAGACACGCGGCTGGAGCTCTTGGAACAAATCGGCAGCAGGTTCCGATTTGACCTGGGTGTGCATTGGGGTGTTGACGTGAATTTAGAGACTTCTGCGTTTGTTGAGGAAATTGCACGGGGCGCTGCGTCGGATGCAGATGAGCTCAAAGCGCTATTGAGCGTGTTAGACTCGAGGCGGAAGATATCGGAGGCGCAGCTGCTAGAAATTGCTAATCGGGTTGATGCCTATTATGAAAGGACAAAAATGAGGCGGACGCGCCGCAGTTAGAAAAGACAAAAATGGAAAATATCGTTTACACCGTTTTTGAAAAGATGAAAGCGGAGGCTCAAAAGGTTATCATTGGGCAGGAAGAGTTGTTTAAATTGGTCGTAGTCGGTTTTTTCTCGGGTGGGCATATACTGCTGGAAGGGGTGCCGGGTACAGCGAAAACGTTGATCTCCAAGACGTTAGCGATGTTAATCTCGGGTGAATTCAGTCGCGTGCAATTCACGCCGGACTTGATGCCGTCAGATATTGTGGGTACAAGTGTTTATGATTTGTCAATGAACGCCTTTAATCTGAAACGCGGTCCTGTGTTTACGAATGTTCTCTTGGCGGATGAAATTAACCGTGCACCGGCTAAGACACAATCGGCACTTTTGGAATGTATGGAAGAGAGGCAGGTGAGCATTGACGGTGTCTGCCATGAGCTCCCTCCGCCCTTTATGGTTTTAGCGACGCAAAATCCTATAGAGTATGAAGGCACGTATCCGCTACCTGAGGCGCAATTGGATCGGTTCCTTTTCAAGTTGAGGGTTGAATACCCTGGGCGAGACAGTGAACGTCAGCTTCTGATAAACTATCATAAAGGCTTTAGTGCTTTTCATCTGGGTGAGGCAGGGGTTGAAAGTGTTATCGACACGGAGTTACTAGAACGTTGCCAAAAAGCGATTCAAGAGGTGATGGTTGAGGATTCTATTTTCAACTATATTATCAGTCTTGCCGAAGCGTCGCGTGATTCGCCGGATCTGATTTTGGGTGCGAGTCCGCGTGCCTCAATTGCGTTGTTATTGGCGAGCAAAACGTACGCGGCGTTGGAAGGCAGGAATTACATCTTACCGGATGATGTTAAGGTTTTAGCCCCGCATGTCTATCGTCACCGCATTCTGCTCAAACCGGAAACAGAAATTGAGGGCTTATCCCCGGAGAACGTGATTGATAGATTGCTGACTGCATCCGAGGTACCGCGTTAAGAGTATGCAATTGAGTAACCGGCTGTTGTATCTGCTATTCCCTGGGGCGATACCGATTGCCCTTTACAACGTTTCACCAAATTTGTTGTTCGTTGGTGGTGGCTATCTGTTCCTGTTGTTTATCGTCAGTGCGGTAGACTATCTGACCAATCCACTTTTCACAGAGGTTGAAGTGCGTCGGAAAATGAACACTAAGTTTTCATTGGGAGCAGAGAACTTGGTGACACTGAATATTGTGAATCGTTCTCGTTATCCGTTAAAGTTACAGGTTAAAGATGATTTTCCGCCAGCCTTTCGGTTTCAGTTTGCGATGCATGATGTGCAGGTAGCGCCTGCTGCGAGTGAGGTAATTAGATACGTGCTCATGCCGTTGCGTAGAGGTGTGTATGCGTTTGAAGATATTCATCTTCGATGCTACGGAATTTTGGGGTTAGTTATCCGGCAGCGGTGCATCGCGGCGGCAGCGGAGGTCAAGGTTTACCCGAACCTGCAAGCGGTGGGCCAATATGAGCTGTTAGCACGGAGGGGCCTGCTGGGCCAATTGGGGTTAAAAAATTCACGGCAATTTGGGGTGGGGACGGAAATTGAGCGGCTCCGTGAATACGCGCCGGACGATGATTTCCGTCGTATTGATTGGAAGGCGACAGCACGGCATAGAAAACCCATCGTCAGGGAGTTTGAAACGGAGCGGAGCCAAGATGTTATCTTCATGTTAGACATTGGTAGATTAATGGCATCGCCTATTCCGATAAGCAGTGCTGGTGCGTTTTCCGAAACCGGGTTCCTTGATTCAAATGGAGGTGCTGGGCTTTCAGCGGAAAATGCGCAGCAAGCGATGATTAAACTAGATTTCGCGATTAATACCATCTTAATGACAAGTTATGTCTCAACGCTCAAGGGCGATAAGATAGGGTTAATTGCCTTTGCTGATGCCGTTCAGCACTATCTCGCACCTAAGGGGGGAAAGGCACAGTTTCTGACGATCTTAGAGACTATCTATGCGTTACAGGTTCATCCAGTAGAGCCTGATTTTCAAGATGCGTTTCAGTACTTAGCTGCGAAGCAGCGAAAGCGGGCGTTAATTTTACTTTTTACGGATATCTTGGATAAAGATGCGGCAGAGGGGCTGTCACGCTATGTCGGGCAGCTCTCAAAGCATCATCTTGTTGGCTGTGTGACGTTGACAGACTCAACGATTGTGGCGCTCGCGGAGCAGAAGTTAACGGATTCCAAAACGGTTTATCAGAAAGCGATTGCTGAGAAATTGCTTCAGGAAAAACATGCGACTTTGGAAATCCTTCGGAGGCGAGGCGTTATTACACTTGATGTGCCTGCCCATCAGTTAACGATGACAGTTGTGAATAAGTACCTGGAACTTAAAGCGAAATCCAGTATTTAGTTTGGTGGCGCTGCTGTGCTAAATATGACTGCAATTTTGTCATTTGTTATAAAAAAGATAACCGAACAAGAGAACACCGGTTATCACTCCGATTGTGATTTTAAGATAAGGCGACAGTCCGGAAGGTGAGATAAAACCTTCAATAATTCCTGCGATGAGGAAGAGTGCGATACATCCGCCGAGGAGGTGGACGGCGGTTTGTGCGGCATTGACGAGTGCGCGTTTGCGAGTGAGCAAGCCGGGCGCTATCAGTGCGTAGCCCATTTTTAGTCCGGCACCGCCTGCGATAAAAATCGCTGTCAATTCAATATAGCCGTGTGGGGAAACGAATGACCAGAGCGCGAGCGAGAATCCATGCACATGGCAAAGTCCTGCAACTGCGCCGATTGATACCCCGTTAAGGGCTAATACATAAACGGTGCCTATCATGAAGATAATGCCGGCGGCAAATGCCAGAAATGCCACTCGTATATTGTTGGTAATCACGAAAGAAGCAAATAGATTTCTCGCTTCTGCCGATGTATTGTTCCACGTCGCCTTGTCTGAGTCGTAAAGTTTATCGAGGAGGCTGGATGGAACGATATTTTCCGCAAAATCTGGGTTGACTACAGCGAGGCAATAGGATGCTGCGAATCCGATGATGAACAGTGCAAATGCTGTGGCAATAAAGGTGAGATTGCTGCGGAAGAGTGCGGGAAAACCGGACTGAAGGAATTGGCGTAACGTGCCGCGTTTGAAAGGCGAAGTCTGGTAAATCCCAGTGTGTGCCTGGGATGCAAGTTGGTTGAGATATCTGGTGCAAGCGGTCTGCGGGAAATCGCGTCTCGCCATGGCTAAGTCTGAGGTAACACGTCGATACAGATAGCCTAAACGATTCAATTGGGCTGTGGACAAGTTGGCGCGCTGCGCGCTGCGCGTCCGCTTTAGCAATTCTTCCAATTCTGTCCAGATTGGCTGTTTTTTATGTACAAATTGTTCTAAAGTCATAATAACTCCGTTTTACAGACAGTTCTCTAATCGTGAATTGGCACTGACGTGCTCACCTCGTTGAAGGGCCCTCTCAAAAATGAACGAACATTTATCTATTGAAACTCCTGAACAGATTGAACTCAGATATAATCTTGCGGGCATCGGTTCGCGTTTTTATGCAGCGTTGCTGGATACATCTCTGCTTTTGGTAATTATCTTTTTAGGGTTCTTTGTTACTTACTATACCCAATTCGAATTAGTGAGCCTTCTCGGGAACTGGCTTGCGGCGATAAGCGGGCTGGTTGTCTTCGCGCTGTTCTGGGGTTACTATATGATTTTTGAAATTACGATGAATGGACAGTCACCGGGCAAACGTGCGTTGGGCTTACGCGTTATCAAAGAAGGTGGTTACCCTATCAGTTTCGCGGATTCTGCCATTCGGAATTTAGTTCGGATAATTGACTTTCTCCCGATCGGTTACGGGGTTGGGCTTCTCTCTATGCTGATGAATAAGAATTGGCGGCGATTAGGTGACTTAGCCGCAGGGACCTTGGTTATTAAAGAGAGCACAAAGTCTAAAAAGCCGAGAACTTTCCGTTAACTCTACATGCAGATAGCAAAAAAGTCAACGTTAAAATTTATTTTGCTATTTTTGAGTGTATCTGGTATGGTATATTTTTATATTGACAATCTCATCCTCAATTCCTTACAATGTAACCTAAGTTGGCGAATGTAAGGGTATAAGAGATTTGCCAATCTCGGAAGGCAAACGGAGTTTGTGGCGAAAATTGTACGTTTGTGGCCGTGAAGAATTTTTGAGATGTAGAGAAATGGCGAGAGAGGCTTATGCAAATTCTAGACTGCATTTACAATGCAAAAAAGCGTGTTTTTTATTACTTCAAAACCTTTAAGATTTTAGGCAAGGACAAGTTAACCTGTGGCATCTATTAATGACATTGCGAACGCGTTTCTGCGTGAGGAAATTGAAGAGTTTCTTGAACGTCCGGAAGAGATAGCTGTTTTTATTGAGATGTTCGCGCAAGCGGCACCGGCAATGCAGGATATCGCGGCAGCGCTAATTGATGGCGACCATCACACTGTCGATGATTTGACAGCGGGAGCACTTGCAGGAGGCACTGAGGCGCTAGAGGTTATGGATGATGGACTGATTGCAGGGATGGGCATCGTCGGCATAAAATTCCGTGAAAACTTCATTTTTGTCCCGGAGGTTTTAGCATGCGCGCGTGCGATGAAAGCCGGAATGGCACATATTGAACCGATACTCTCTGATTCTGGTATTGAACCGATCGGCACTGTGATTATGGGTACTGTCAAAGGTGATTTGCACGATATCGGCAAAAATTTATGTATTATGATGCTGCGCGGTGCTGGATTTGTTGTCCATGATTTAGGCGTAGATACCTCTGAGGATGAATTCATTGAGGCAGTGGAGACGTACGAAGCTCCCATCTTGGGCATGTCCGCGCTGTTAACGACGACCATGCCGAATATGGGGAAAACGATTGAGGCATTTATTGATGAGGACCTGCGCGAGGATGTAAGGATTATGGTAGGCGGTGCACCCGTAACTCAGGGGTTTGCAGATGATATGGGTGCCGACGGTTACGGAAAAGACGCACTCGCATGTGTGGCTTTAGCAAAGCAGTTCATGACGCAGGAAGGCAACGAGTTTTAATCCAAGTACCGAAAGCAGAATTGGAAAATGGAAAAAATAGACAAAACCGAGTATCAAAAACGACTGGATAAAATCACGCAGATTTTCGAGGGACTTGTCGTCCATGCTGACGAACAGGCAACGTATCGATGTCCCTACAAAAATAGAGAAGACCGGTGTACTGCTAAGTTCGGGTGCCGTAACCAACGGAAGGTTGGTGGAGAAAATAGGTCAGATTCATTACTGCTATGCGTAGGTGACGATAAGTTAGATTATCGTAGTGCTTGGGAAACAGAGCCGGAAAAGGGAGTGAGCTCTGGCGGCGGCACGATTAGTTCGGAGGGCAGCAATTTGCGAGCCGGGCTTCCGATTAGAGTAGGAAAAACGGTGTTTGACTATGCAGACGACTTAGCAGTTCAAGTGCCTACCTCCTGTTTCCGGACTGGGCAGTGCCACGAGTGTATTGTTGAGATAAAGCGAGGGATGGAATGTTTAACGCCCCGGAACGAAGCGGAGGCTTTTCTGGGTGAAAATTACCGGCTCGCGTGTCAAGCAGTGGTGCGGGATGCGGAAAGCGATATAGTTTTTGAGCCGCTGTGTCGCAAACCGAGGATTTTAGTAGAAGCGCCTTTGGAGCCTAACATAGAACTGCAGCCCTGCGTCACACATCGCGACGGTATTGTCTATTATGATGCTGAGCCGATAGATAGGTACCGTGGTCATCTCTACGGGCTCGCGCTTGACATCGGCACAACGACGGTTGTTGCCAACCTCGTGGATTTGGAGAGGGGTGAGACGGTCTGTGTGAGTTCATTTGAGAATCCGCAGCGTTTCGGTGGGAGTGATATTATGCACCGCATCTCCTACGATGGTAAATTTCCGGGTGAGCTGCGGCGTTCGCTGGTTGCGGCGCTCAACAGTGAAATTATGGCGATGTGTGCACGGCACAACTTTGTCCGGCAGGAAATTTACGAGATTGTTGTGGTTGGCAACAGTACTATGCGGGATATTTTCTTCAAACAAGATGTCCAAAGCATTGGTCAAAAGCCTTACAAGTCTATGATTGAGCATGCGTATCGTGATGGTGGGCGTTCAACGACCGGTCTCACGGAAAAAACGAGACGTTTAGGGATAAGGGCCAACCCAAAAGCGATGGTTTATAGCCTGCCTTTAATTGCGAGCCACGTCGGTGCAGATGTTGCCGCGGACCTGGTTGCAATTGATATCTCTTCGCGGAACGGGACGGTGATGCTTGTTGATGTCGGTACAAACACTGAAGTCGTTATCGGAAATTCAGAGCGGATGGTTTGCGCTTCATGTCCTGCCGGGCCTGCTTTTGAAGGGCGCGGGATTAAATACGGGATGCCTGCTTACCCTGGTGCTATTGAGTCGATCAGATGGCATGATGGGCAGGTTGAGTATCAGACGATTCAGGATGAGGAATCGCAAGACGCAATGGTTCCGGCTGGGCTCTGCGGTTCTGGTCTGATTTCGCTGCTCGCGGAACTTCGTCGGCATCAGCAGATGAGCGCGAAAGGGGTTTTCGCTGATAGGAAGCAGAAAGAATTGGCACTTCTCCCGCAATACGGTATTACCTTCTCACGAGAAGATGCGAGCAATCTGGCACAAGCGAAAGCGGCGAACTACTGTGGGCAATATATTCTGCTCCGGTACTTCGGCTGTACTCCGCAAGACATCACAAAACTCTTTTTGGCAGGCGGATTTGCCAACTATGTGAACCTTCAAGATGCGATTGAGATAGGGTTCTTAGCGCCTGTGCCGGAGGAACGGATTGTCAAGATAGGGAACGCCGCAGTCAGTGGTGCCAAAATCGTGTTGCTTTCGAAAAAGAGACGGGCTGATGTTGAGGCCTTTGTTAAAAACATTGAACACGTCGAGTTGGAAACAACCCCGGATTTTTTTGAAGTCTTCGTTGAGGGCTGTCAATTTAAACCGATGCCGAGAGGGCTGTCAATTTAAACCGATGCCAGCGTGCGGAGAACACGAATCACTGTGAAGACTTTTCGAGAACGTTTAAAATCGCATAAACCGATACTTTACGACGGTGGGTTTGGCACGCAATTATTCGTTAGAGAGATAGAATTGGCGAATAGTGCACTTGCCAACGAATTGCATCCGGCTGCAGTGATAGACATTCATTCAGATTATATTCGGGCGGGGGCAGAAGTTATTGGAACGAACACCTTTGTCGCCTCTCCTTTGCATTTACAGATGGCTGGACAGGATAAGTCTGGCGCGCAACGGCTTACGCAGCTCGCTGTGGAACACGCGAAGAGAGCGGTCGCTCTGAACGACAAGCACATCTACATCGCCGGGTCTGTGGGTCCATCGCCCGGTGCAATTGAGGCGGACAGCGGCGATACAACTTTCGGCATCGCAAATGCAGAAGTTCGAGAGGCGCACCAATTAGTTATCCACACGCTCGCAGAGGCAGGGGTAGATTTTTTCTGCATTGAGACGATGTTTTCCGCTAAAGAAGCCGCTATCGCCGTTGATGTGGCACGGGAAACAGGACTGCCGATTGCCTTGAACCTTACCTACAAGTGGACACAGAACCGTCGGACCGGTGATGTTATCTATAGAACGGATTGGGGGCATTCTCCTGCAGATGTGCTTCAAATCCTTGATAGCGGTGAATTTTCGAAAGGTGACTCACTCTTAGAATCGGTTGACATTATCGGCATTAACTGCGGTGCTGAAACCCGGCACCCTGAACACACAGGGATGCCGTATGCAATTATAGGTATCCAGCAATTACGTGAAGCGTTTTCTGAAAAAGGGCTTGACGTTAAACGAACGATGGCCTATCCGAACGCTGGCATGCCGCAGCTAGATAAAAGTATGAAAACGTTCTACACGCAAACGCCAGCCGAGATGGCGAGCTATATCCCTAAATTGATTGAAGTGGGTGCACATCTTATCGGAGGGTGTTGTGGTACGACACCTGCGCATATCAATGTTTTCCGAGAAGTAATAGATTCAGAGCAATCTGTCCCTGAAAGCGATGAAAATGGAAACGTTAACACTTGTCTATAAAAGACTTCCAGATCGAGTTGCCTATTTCCAACAGCAGTTGCTTTATGAAGATGAAAACGTCATTATCACGACGCAACGCGTTAAACCGTCCGCGCCTATTGTTTATAACGGCCAAACAGTATTAGGTGATAACTTCACAGCGATCTGGTTTGTGTTCCCGGAGCTTTGGTATGATATAGGCAAAATTTACAATCTGAATAACGAGTGGACAGGCTACTATTGCGATATTATCCTCCCTATGAAACGGACTGAAACGTTATTTGAAATTGTAGATCTGTTTCTCGATCTCTGGGTATTTCCGGATGGTAGGTATGAAATTCAAGATGAGGACGAATTTGAAGCGGCACTTCAGACAGGCGCGATTGATGCCGAATTGGCACGAAAAGCGCGCGATGCACTGAATGCGCTAATTGCTGACGTTGCATCCGGAAAATTTCCACCAAAAATTGTGGAAGAATATTGATACCTTTTTGTTGTAATTAAACGGATAATAAAGATAGCAGAATTAAAGAACGGAGTAGTCCACAGAAATGCTGAACTGTGTAGCGCGCAGCTTGAAGCGATGACTTACAAACAGTCTCCTCACTATCCGCGGTGAGAATTAGAAATGCTGGTATAACTGACTCTTACCCGCAAATTATACAAAGGTGCCAAACGCATGCCAACACTCGCAATAAACGGCGGAGAACCTATCCGCACTAAACCGTTTCCAGCCTGGCCGACGCTGGATGCGACGGATATTGAAGCCTTTCAGGATATCTACGACAGCCGACACTGGGGTGTTAGCGGTACGAAGGTGCCTGAATTTGAGAAAAAGTTCGCTGAGTTCCAAGGTGCTAACTACGGTGTTTGTGTCAATAGCGGTACCTCGGCACTCTATGTCTCCTTGAAGGCGGCAGGTGTCGGTCCGGGCGACGAGGTTATTACTACTGCTTATACCTTCCAAGCCACGGTTGTCGCAATTCTGATGACGCATGCGGTGCCTGTGTTTGTGGATACTGCCCCGGATAATTTTCTGTTAGATGCATCGAAGGTTGAATCAGCGATAACAGGAAAGACCAAAGTTATCTTGCCTGTGCACATCGCAGGTTATCCTGCTGATATGGATGCGCTGGTTGAGATTGCCCGGAGACATCGTCTCAAATTGATTGAGGATTGCGCGCAGGCGCATGGTGCGGAGTGGCGCGGCCGCGGTGTAGGCAGCTGGGGGGATTTCGGGTGCTTTAGTTTTCAGTCCTCGAAAAACTTGTGCGCTGGCGAAGGTGGGATTATTCTCACCACCGATCGGGAGCTCTATGAACGTGCTTGGGCATTTCATAACTGCGGGCGGACACCTCCGGATGCTGAATATGGAATGGTTGAGCCGTTCGGCGGGAACTTTCGGATGACAGAATGGCAGGCTGGACTTCTGCTATCCCGTTTGACGCGGCTTGAATCGGAAACGAACCACCGGCACATGAATATGCGCTGGTTAGATGGTTGGTTTGGCGAAATCCCTGGTATCAAAGTCACGCCGCTGGATCCACGTGCCACCCGCGGGGGGTGCCACGGTTACAAAGCGATTTTTGACGCTGAGGAATTCGGGGGCATCTCCCGGAAAATCTTCCTAAACGCAATGCGTGCGGAAGGCATCCCGATGGGATATTGGTACGCGACACCCATGTACCGCGCGGACTTCTTAGCATCCAATCTCTTTGGACAAGAACAAGACCTTTCCGAGGCACACTGTCCTGAGACGGAGAAACTGTGTCAAACAGGGCTTGCCTTGGGGCAGAATGTTTTAATGGGGAGCGAAGTAGATATGGAAGATATCATTGAGGCGGCAATGAAAGTGCGTAGGAACGTAGCAGAGCTCAAAGAAGCTAGTGCTGATGCTTAAAGCACGCATTCTCAACGTTGAGGATACGCGATTTCTTCTGCGAAGGTTTGATGTTAATAAAGGCACGGTAGGAGCAATCTCCAGATATTGATGCTACGCGGAAGTGCATCTGCCGTTACCCAATTGATGCCATCTCCAATAGTCCTTTCATAGATGTCTGTAGCATTCGCTTCAGTAATTGGTGCTCAGGTGCCTTCAATTTCGCATCTGTTTTGACGACTCGTGCTGCTTCCTTTTTCGCTTCTTCCAAAAGAGATATATCGCTGAGAATGTTAGCGATTTTAAAATTTGGGATTCCGGATTGCCGCGTGCCGAAGAATTCGCCGGGCCCGCGGATGCTGAGATCTTCTTCAGCCAATTCAAACCCGTTGTTTGAGCGGACCATCACCTGTACTCGGCGGTATGCATCATCCGTTTTCGGTGTAGCGATGAGGTAGCACGCGGATTTGTCGTGTCCTCTACCGACGCGCCCACGCAATTGATGCAGCTGCGCCAAGCCGAACCGTTCCGCGTTTTCAATTACCATCAACGTTGCATTAGGGATGTCGATGCCGACCTCAATGACGGTCGTCGCAACGAGGATATCAATCTGATGTGCGTTGAACTTAGACATGGTCTCCTGTTTTTCCGTAGACTTCATTTGGCCGTGCAGCAGCCCCACCCGCAGCTGTGGAAAGACCTCGTGTTGGAAGTGTTCCGCCATGCTTGTCGCCGCTTTCAACTCTTCAAGTTTCTCGGATTCTTCAACGAGCGGATAAACAATGTAAGCCTGTTTGCCTTTTCGGACTTCCTGTTCGAGCATGCGGTATAACCGTTCCCGATCTTTTTCTTTCATCCAGAAAGTTGCAATTTTCTGCCTGCCGGGTGGTAATTCATCAATGACGGAGACGTTTAGGTCTCCGTAAATGGTGAGTGAGAGGGTTCGCGGAATCGGAGTCGCTGTCATCACGAGTACATCTGGTGCTTGTCCTTTGTGCCGTAACGTTGCACGTTGCATCACACCGAACCGGTGTTGCTCGTCAATTATAGCGAGGCCTAGTTTATGAAATTCCACTCCTTCTTGTATTAACGCCTGCGTTCCAACGATGAGGTGCGCGGTGCCGTCTTTAATGGCTGCGAGAGCTGCTTGCCTTTCAGATTTCCGTAAATCGCTCTTGAGAAGAATGACGTTTAAGCCGAGAGGGGCAAAAAGCCCCGAGAGATTATGATGATGTTGCTCGGCGAGGATTTCAGTCGGTACCATCAACGCGCCTTGGTAGCCATTCTGAATTGCGCAGAGCAGTGCCATCGCGGCTACGACGGTTTTTCCTGAGCCGACATCGCCTTGGATGAGGCGGTTCATGACTTTTTTGCTTCCCATATCCGCCTGAATTTCGTCGAAGACCTGTTTTTGCGCGCGAGTGAGTTCAAAGGGGAGGCTCTGAATGAATTTCTGTAGGAGTGAGTTTTGGCGATTCGCTTTAGAATCCACCCTAGCTCCGTGCTTATCGTTCTCAATCCGGAATTCAATGCCTTTTTGGGAAGTGCTGCGATCTTTCCTGAGCTCCATGCCGAGGCTGAGCAGGAAAAATTCATCGAACGCCAGGCGTCGCTGTGCGGCGAGTCGATGTGCTTCGGAGTCCGGAAAGTGAATGTGGTTAATCGCTGTTTGCCGATCAATCAACTGTTGATGCTGGCGGATTCGCGATGGTAAAAATTCGGGGATCTGCGTTCCGTACTCATCAAGGGCGGTGCGAGTCCACGTGCGTAGCATTTTCGCTGTAATCTTCGCGGTAAGCGGATATTTAGGCACGATACGTTTTGTATGAATTAAAGTGTCGTTTTCTGCATCAAACACCTCAAATTCATAATCGGTTGCCTGAATTTCGTTGTAACGGCGTGAGAATTTGCCGCTCACGACGACTTCGGTGCCTATGGGTAAAATTGATTTGATATACCCTATACGTCGTCCGAAATTCACTAATACTGCAACCCCCGTCTCGTCGTAAATAGAGACTTTGCCGACGCGCGGGCGCCCTTTCGCGGTGCGTTTGTTGGCAGTATGATTCACCACCTTGCCTTGAATTGTCTCAGGTTCCCCATCGTCTGTTCTCCCGACGTTGTATATGTCCACTGTTTTGGATCTGTCGATGTAGTCGCGAGGGTAGTGCTCTAAGAGCTCGCCGACCGTCCGGATGTTCAGTTCCGCTGCTAACAGTGCTGCGCGGCGTGGTCCGATGCCTTTAAGATATTGGAGCGATTTTGATAAGAAGGATAGGGATTCCACATCGGTTGAAACGGGTGTCTCTGAAATGTGAGCCGGTGCCTCGGAGACAGGACGCGTTGAAGAGACGGGAGCCGGGGAGGGGTGTGCCACAGAACCTGCTATCTCTTTCAGCAGCGGCAAATTGGCTGTTATTGTCGCGTGCTGCTGGCTGTTCGTGGTATAAGTCGTGCTTTCTTCTGCTAAAACAGGCGTTGACTGTTGCTTCTGTGTCGTCTGGAACAGGGGCAAATTTTTGTTTGATCTAGATTTGGGCGGACTGGAGGCAACGGATTTTCCTTTTCCTGCTCCCAATGCGTTTCCGATCTGCTGTATAGCGGCTTCAATGGTGTGCTGCCGTTCGGTAGGAGATGCGTGTTCGTAGTTTTCAAAAAGTGCTGAGAGTGCGTTCAAAACGGCTTTCTCATCTGGCTTGAGCGAGAAGGCCTCGCCATTTTTCACCCAGAGTCGGACGTACGCGCCCAAGCCGTTAACAACAACACTGTCGTTACATCCCTTCTGAATTTCTTGCTGAAATGGACGGCGGATGGTGGTGAGAATTGTTTTGAAATTGTCCATATTTTTTTGAAAACGGTATCTATATCGTTTTGAATTGTGTAATAATTGTCGCCGGTTTTGGGGTGCCCCGCGAACCGTGCTGGCATTGAAAAAGAAAGTTAAGGAGTCCGGCTCTGTAATAGTATAACAAATTATTACCGTGATTGGCAAGTGAAATAGGTACCTCACTTACTCCAATTTTTGCAGCAGCCTTACCGTTCTTCTCTTACCCATCCTACCTATCCTGATTTGGCACGTTACCTCACACGGTTGTTTCAAGGGCTATTTTTGTTGCATTGCTGCACACCTTATCCACACGAGGAACATACACTAAATGTTATTTATTTTTTTACTTGATTTTCATGCAGTAGGTGTGATAATATGAGTCATATCTCCTGCGAATTGAGAGGTGCGCCTAAGGTGTCTCTAGTACCCATTGACGCAGTACTGCTGTAGAAGACGTTTGCTCCACATCAAAATGCTCGGCGAATGATAATTGTGGAGGTGACGTAGTCGGCAGTTGTAGAGAGAATTGCTCTTGCGAGAGTTGTTGTGACTCTTTCTGTTCACAAGGTTCATCTGCTTCCAACAGATGTGAGGAAGGTTGTAACGAATCAGATATTGGCCGAAGTAGTTAGGGAGTGCCTGATAGAACTTCCTAAAAATTCTATAACGCACAATTTGCGATCTTTTGCCGCTCACTGTGAAAAAAAACGGGAGGTATATGGTGGAAAATCGGAAGGTACAGACATTTACACAAGGTTCTGACATTACTACGGATGTTATCACGTGGGCTTTACCAGAGGGCGCGATTGCCCGCTTGGCACGAGGCAGGGCTCAAGACGTGGCCTTCTCTCCGAAAAGGAACACGCTTGCCGTCGGCAGTCGTGTTGGAGTCTGGCTATACGATATGTCCACCATTTCCCCTATTGCTTTGTGGGATACAGAACGCGGCGTTGTTTTTGCTGTCGCATTTTCACCGGACGGGAACTTGCTTGCTACCGGCAATTGGGACGGAGATGTCAAAGTGTGGGACGTACAGAGCAAACGGTGCATCTCAAAAATGAGGCGAGAGGGGCATTTTGATGCTGCTTCCCAACTCGCATTTTCGCCGGATGGACAACGTCTTGCCTCTTCTGGTGGACGCTACGATGCGGTTTATGTTTGGTGTCCGGAAACTGGCGAACAGGTTGCGAAATTCACCGTTGAAAATGCTCCCAAAGGGAGTGCACGCCCCACCATCATCCCGCTTACCTTTTCACCAGACGGAAAACAGGTCGCCGCCGCGACACCCGAAAACACTTTTTCTATCTGGGATATTGAGACAGGCGAACGCTTCGCTTGTTTCAGTGGACAGACTGAAATGGTAGTTGCCATCACTTTCTCACCGTGTGGTAGGTTTATTGCCTCTGGAGATAGAAAGGGGACACTACGACAATGGGATGTCAGAGCTGCACATCTGATTGGAACCCCTGTTCAATATTCAAAGAACGCAGTGATGCCTAGCTATGCTGTGGCAGGTGTCTTACGAGCTGCAGCGGTTTATCAAACGACTATCGCCGTGTGGGATGTGGAACGCGATGAGAAGCTGGAGACGTTTGAACATCGTGGGAAGATTGACGCGATGCGCTTTTCAAATGGCACAGATCTGGCGGTCACAAGCTACTCTGATTTCAAAGTGTGGACTGCGGATACCGCTCATCAGGTTTCTTCTATTCCTGGGCACACTCACGTCCCCTATTCTCTGACGTTATCACCTGATGGGAAGACGCTGGCAAGTGTCGGCTTCGGACTTGCCACTTGTTGGGATGTAGCGACGAAACAACCTCGGCGTATCTGCTGTGCCCAAACACACGTCCGTTCGCTCTCTTTTTCCCCGGATGGCAGCAGACAAGCATTGGGCACCCAGGGACAATCGGGAAGCACGCTTAGTGTGTGGAATGTTGAAACCAACGAAACCTTCGCCACTTTTACTGCCCATGAGAAAGTTCCAACTGAAGCGGCATTTGCCCCTATAGGTGGGCTTTGGGCAAGTGGAGATGTAGAAGGGACAGTGTATGTGTGGGATGGTTCTGGGAAACAGACGGCCTGCCGAGGGCATACCGAGTCTATTAAGGCCCTGGCGTTCTCTCCGGATGAGAAGCACCTTGCGAGTGCGTCAAGAGATAAAACGGCGCGGGTGTGGGATGTTGCGTCAGGTGAACAGATTATCTCCCTGCCTTTATCACTACCGGTGCATATCTGTTTACCTGCTTCAAGAGCGCGGTTAGCCCCGGAGGTCTATAAAGGCGATTTTGATAGGATCGAATCTGTATTGAACGGAGAAAAACCCCGGTCGCACAACCCGGCAATCATGGCGATTACATTTTCCGCGTGTGGGAATCTCATCGCCGGGGGTTTTGAGGGTGGTATTCGGATATGGGATGCTCATTCCTATGAAACTTACATGCTCCTACTCTTACAGCGAGAATATAGACGGCAATATGCTTTAGCCTTTTCTCCGTGTAGTCGGTATCTGGTCTCAGGGGCGTGGTGGTGGTCGCCTCTGGAAAAAGTTCCTATCTATGTGTGGGATGTTGGCACGGGTGAGAATGTTGCGACGTTCTGGGGCCACTCGACGGATGTGCAAGATTTGGCGTTTTCGCCCGATGGCACGTTATTAGCGAGTGGGGGTTTTGATGGCACTATCCTGCTCTGGGATATGAAGCCTTATCTATGAATTTCACCGGTAAAGTCAGGTTTATGTCATTCAAAAAGGGAGGGATTAGGTGAAACATCAAATACTCCAGATTCCGCCCTCGCTTTTTCAGCGTGTGGTGAGTGGCTTGCGGTTGGTAATACGGACGGTATTGTGAAAGTGTGGAACGTGAAGCGTGGCATCTGCGTCACTCAGACAGAACGTCTCCAGCGGGTAAGGCGAACCATCCAGTAACTTTGGTGTTGTGGTATGGTGCGATGGCATACTCGCAGTGGGTGGGTAAACGCCTGCCCACCGAGGCGGAGTGGGAAAAAGCGGTGCGGGGTGGGCAGGAAGGACTGAAGTACCCGTGGGGCGACACGATAACGCCTGATGACACGAACTATGATTTGAATGTAGGGGATACGATGCTAGTGGGGAGTTATGCGGCGAACGGATATGGGCTATATGACATGGCGGGCAACGTGTGGGAGTGGTGTCTGGACGAGTGGGAGCGGGATTTCTATTCTAAATCGCCGTCGAGTAATCCGTTGAGTGGTGTGTCTGGTAGTACGCTAGCGAATGTGTATGAGATTGCAAATCATTTTACAGAAGTTAAGTCCTCTCGCGTGTAGCGCGGCGGTAGCTGGTTCTCTGATAATCGCTACGGGCTTACTCCAACGTACGCGAGCGACTTCGGCGGGTTCCGGTGCACGAGGAGTGTAACGCCTTAAATCTTTACCCCTTTACCCCTTCCGAGCCGCTGTTGCGCGGTTTGTGAGCAGCCAAAGATAACGCCCGGGGTGTGATGGTGAGTAGGGCGTGTGCCGAATGCTATCACACCTCTTTCTCTTTCAGGCGATACCGATTTCTCTGCCTGATTTGTTTATCTCTGCTTGATAATGATTCCCTGATGTGTTATCATAAATAAAAAGTAGCCGTTTTGAGAAAAAAGCACTTGACAACTGATACGTTTTAGGAGTATAATATGCAGAAGGGGGACATCCACGACTTTTTGTCCGAGATGTCTATTTCGAACTTTTCCGATCGGAGCATACGCCGCCTATTAGAAAACAAGGAAAACGTCCGGGGCTTGTTAGAAATCGTTGCGGCAGAACTCGCCGAACTGATTGACTTTGAGCACCTGGTTCTAATCAATAGGAGTCTGCTGCCCGCCACTCTCCGAGAACAAGAGGCAGACATTGTGTATCGGGTGCCCTTCAAAAGTGATACGGATGAGGGTAGTGAGGAGCTGCTCATCTATCTGCTGATTGAACACCAATCGACGGTAGATGCGACGATGGGGTTTCGTGTGCTTTTCTACATGATGCTGATTTGGGACGCAGAGCGGCGGCGGTGGGCGGCAGAGAAAGTGCCGAGAAGAGAGCGTGTATTGCCGCCGATTTTGCCCGTGGTGTTTTACACGGGGGAGCGGCGGTGGGAAAAGCCACTGACACTTGAGGCGCTGATGAATCTGCCCGCGGCGCTCTCTAGATTCGTTTCGAGATTTGACATCCTGTTTCTGAATCTGAAAGGCACAGACAAGGCGACGCTGACAGAGGCGGCTCATCCGTTCGGGTGGCTGATGAGAGTGCTTCAACAAGGAGATTCAGACAAAGCGTCTATAAGGCGTGCCTTAGTGGAGACTTTGACGCAGTTGGCGACGCTTGATGCTGCGGATTCGGGGCAGCGTAGGGAAGCGATAATGTATCTGGTATCGCTGATTGTGCATCGGCGTTCAAAGGAAGAACAGGAAGAGTTGATAGAGTTGGTAGACCGGCATACGAGTGATATGGAGGTAGCACCGATGGCAGAGACAATGGCCGAATTCCTCTTCGAACGAGGCATAGCACAAGGCATGGAAAAAGGGCGAGAAGAAGGGCGAGAAGAAGGGCGAGAACAGGGGGCGTGCCAGACGGCTATCAAAAATATAACCGCCGTCCTCAACGCGCGATTCCCTGACCGTGATATAGAGCCTGCCACGCAGAAACTCGAAACGCTTTCTAACCTAGAACACCTCGAGCAATTGCTGCTGACAGCCGTCAAAGCCGACAGTTTTGAAGCATTCCTACAAGCTTTAGAGTTATAGGACGGCATGCCTGGAACACCATGGCCGGCACCGGGCTGCTCTTGTCGGGGTGTCAGGTAGGAACCCTACCATTATTATACCCCCTCACAAGCGGAGCATGGAAGGTTGCGTACAGTTTTGAAGCGTTCCTACAAGCCTTGCACACTTAGACTGACAAGCGGAGCATGGAAGGTTGCGTACTATACCGTGTGAGATGAACCAAAGATAAACCCGGGGTGTGATGGTGAGTAGGCAATGTGCCGAATGCTACTACACTTCTCTCGATCGTGATTCTCTGATTCCGACCTGCCCGTGCTAAATGCCCAAGGAATTCCATGCCGCCGCCATTCTTGACTTAAAATTGCGAAGTCGCTATAATTCTCAAAAATCGGGCCAGATTAGGAAGGACAACCTATTATGAAGTATTTGACGGATCTCCAGCGAAAGCAGTGGCAGGAAGAAGGTTTTCTACTCATCAAGCAGGTGCTCTCACCTGCTGAAATTAAGGGACTTTTAACAGTTGTGGATGCAGTCATTGAAGCTTACTGCCAGCGGACATCAAGTTTACAAGGCACACGCTTTGGGAAAGGAGCCTATACGATTATCCGCGCGATTGAGCAGACAGCGGCGCTTGATGCGCTCACCGACCATCCCCGGACGTTCGGAACTATCCTTTCGCTAATGGGTCCCTATCTTCAAATCATGGGCACGCAAATCTATGTGCGGCACCCTGATGAGGCAGCATTGATGGCCTTTCATACTGATGCAGGTCCTTCACTCCAGCACATCCACCCACACGCGGATAGTCTCCCACTGCAATTCAAAGTCCAATTCTTCTTGACAGAGCTTTCGCAACCTAACCAAGGCAACTTCATGTGTGTGCCGGGCAGTCATAAGCGGCCTTTTAAAGGGAATTTTGAGAAAGGCACCTACCCAGACGGTGCGATGCAACTGCTCGCAGAGGCGGGCGACGCGGTTATCTTCCCTTGGGCTTTATGGCACGGGGTTGGCCCAAACCGGACAGGGCGCATCCGCAAAAGTGTGACGTTCCGATACGGGCAAATGTGGTGCCGCCCTTATGACTATGAGAGCCTACCGGTGGAGGTTCTGGACCGGATGACACCGCGCCGCCGCCGACTTTTTGGCGATATGGGAGAAAACCACCACCCCACTGACTATTACAAGCCTCACGATCAGCTCGAAATTATCTGTGGCGATGAGTGGCACGTCTGGCAAGAGTAACCCCCGGTCATATCGCACCTGGCTAATTCGCGTGCTGCTCCAATTTCTGAAATAGGTCCCGGAAGATTGCATCTCGATTGACCCCTGTTGCAACGCGGATGAGGTGACGGCTGTCATCAAAACTCCACGTCATCGCATCTGTTAAGATGGGACTGTGGACAACCGAGCTCGGCACCCAATCGCTATTGAGCAGGTACGCTGTTGCAGAGATGTCCCATATCACTTTTGACCAGGCGAAGTGGTCTGTCTGGTAAGCTTTGAAAATTTCAACGAGGTAATCCCCTACTTTTCCTTGTCCTTGGACGTAACGCTCCATTTCAGCGACAGTTGTAAGCAGGTGTGAGACAACCCCACGCGCGGGGAGATGGACAAAAGGCACACCGCAATCGAGTACGAGTTGTGCACTGCGTACATCTTGTTGAAGGTTAAATTCTCTGGTGTGTTGCCAGTACAACGGATTGCCCCCCAACCAGACGACAACTATCCGTTTAATAATTTCCGGTTCAAGTAAAATGGCAGATGCAACGTTGGTTATTGCCCCGATGGCGACGACGTAGAGGGGTTCGGTTGTACTTGCCATCGCCCGTTCAATCAGGTGTGTTGTTGCATCGCTAGAAACGGGCTTGGCTATATTTGTCAGAAATGCGTTTGCCCCGCGATAGACGAACCGATCGGCGGAAATATCCAAGAAATCTAACAGTCTAAGGATTTCAGCATAACTTTTTTCCATGCCGTCCTCGGGTCCGTCGGCCCGATTGTTGTTAAAAGGGGCAGCATATATTGCTTCTACGTTGAGTTGTTCGGGCGATAACATTGCGTGAACAACGGCAAACTGGTCATCGATTTCATTATAGGTGTCGGTGTCAAGCACCATCCGGACACGCCCCGTTGGCGGATGTAGCATCTCCAGACGTTTTGCCTCAGTCAGCGGTGGGAAATTCATTTTCAACCTTTCAAGTTTTTAGTATTCTACTTCTAAACTCTATGCTATAAAATGGATTTGTAATCTACGCCTAAAACAAGCCTCTATCTTGAAGCTTACAGTGAGCAGTATATCACATTTTCATATTTTTTCCTATGATATGGCATTATTGATACCGTACCCAATAACAAGCTTATCCTCGCGCTTTTTCAGACCTCTACCGATAAATGATTCTGAGAAGTAGGACGTTATGTCTATAAAGATAGGCGACATAACGTTTAGCGAAGCTTTCACTTCACCCTATTAAAATTCAGATACGAGATTTTTTTGACATAAATCACGGTTTTAGTGTATAATTTTAAGATAATATAACGTTACTAAGATATAACGAAAATAAATGAACGTGTGCTTGCTTCTGCCGGCTTACAATGAATCTCGTGCTATCGGTGTGATAATTCAGGAAGCATCAGAGTTCGTCAGTGATATAATTGTTATTGACGACGGTTCCACGGATAACACAGCCGAGATTGCAGCAGCAAAGGGTGCGCTCTGTTTGTCTAACCCGACTAATCGTGGAAAAGGGGTTGCCCTGCGAAAAGGCTTTGGATACGCGCTCAACAAGGGATACGAACTCGTTTTGACGATGGACAGCGATGGACAGCATGAACCGTCGGATATACCGCGATTTTTTGAGCATTTCAAGCGGACACAGCCAGATATACTCATTGGTGCCCGTCTCAAAGCCCGCGAGACGATGCCTTTGCTAAGACGGCTCAATAACGGGGTGATTTCGTCTGTAGGTTCCAAGTTATGTGGGCAGCGCATCCCTGATTTCCAATCCGGATATCGCCTGATTCAGACAGCAGTCTTACGACAGATATCTCTAAAAACAGAGCGGTATGAGACTGAGGCGGAGCTGCTGATTAAAGCTGCGCGGCTCGGTTTTCGTATAGAAAGTCTGCCGATTTACGCCCGCTATGGGGATTACATCAGTTATATTAAACCGTTCCGGGAGATACGTCTTTTTACGAAGTTATTGTTGTCGCTACGGGACATCTAATCTAAAAAAGGGCTTGCTGTGTCTAGAGTTGTCAAATCGTCTACGTGTGGGAGTGGCAGGATAGGTTTTCTTGTCTCTCCTGCAAGGAGAGAGGAGTTGGGCGGGTGGGAGCCACCTGCCACCCACTGGGAGCCTCTTTATGCTATGCCCAAGGAATCTCCGACGAGATTTACACACGAGTGCTCACGACATAAGCGTTGACGGTACGGAGATATACGAAAAAATGAATGCTATTCGGCACATTGTCAACGGTTTTCTGATAGGCCTAGCGAATATCATTCCCGGTATGAGCGGTGGAACCCTCGCGCTGGTTTTAGGAATTTATGAACGGCTTATCGCTGCATTACGCAACATAGGTAAGCCATCAACTGTAAAAAAACTGCTTCGTGTTTTCACGTTGCGTAAGGAGTCAGTTAGGCAAGCGTTAGCAGAATTGCAGCATCGGGATATTGGATTCCTTGCACTTTTAGGCGTGGGTGCCGTTGCCTCCGTATTGTTGACATCCAAACTCATCGTCTACGTGCTAAGTCACCATCATGATGCCACGTACGGCTTCTTTAGTGGCCTGATTCTGGCATCAATTTGGATACCTGCACGAATGCTTTCCCGGTTCGGCAGTAAGGAGTTACTCGTGCTGCTCGTCGCTGTGGCATTAATACTTAGCCTTTCTTTTACTACAGGAACAGCTGCTTTGGCAGAAGCAGAAGTTGCGAGTGATGGCTCTACGTCAGTTCCATCTCTCTTAGAGTTAGGAATATTTTTGGGCGGCGGTGCGCTTGCTATCTCCGCGATGATCTTGCCGGGCATCAGCGGTTCTTTTCTGATGTTGGCGTTTGGGCTCTACTTCCCGATGCTCGCCGCTATCCAGCATGTTTTGGACGGTGCAGCCCAAACCTTGACGACAGGACATTTAAACCCTGAGCTGTTAAGTAACGTTCTCCGATTGGTTTGCTTCGTGCTGGGATGTTTATTGGGGTTGGTGGCGTTTACACGTCTGCTGAATTATCTATTGGAAAGTTACCGTAATCTTACAATCGCTTTTCTAATTGGCTTGATGGTGGGTTCACTCTACGGCCTGTGGCCATTCCGCGATTTTGAGATGGTTGCTGGCGAACGTATGGATACCACGCATCTTCTCCCGCAATTGGATACAAACTTCCTGATAACGCTAACAATGTTTCTAATTGGTGTCGGTGTTATTCTCGGTTTTATCTGCTTAGGAATGGGAAAGACGAACCTACGTAAAAATCCGTAGTTTTTTTCCGATTTTACGATGTCCCGTGATTGAGGAGCTTGCGAGATAAAGTGATTGAGGAATCATAGCCTAGTGAGGCTCTGACGAGATTTACACACGCACTTCCAAAATCATAGACGTTGATGGTACGGAGATATACGAAAAAGCCAGAAAGGGAATGGCTGGCACCCATGCGACGATAAACAAGAAAATTAGGTAGACATGAAGATCGGTTTTTTTGTCAATACTACCAAAGAAAACGCAGCAGAGCTGGTTGCAGAATTAACCCGATGGTTAAAGCAGCAGGATGTTGTCTCGCTGCTTCCGGATGAACAAGCAGAAAAACTTGGCTTTGCCAAAACAGGGTTGAGTACCGCCGAAATCGTGGAACGTTCGGACGTGCTTTTGGTGCTTGGTGGAGATGGTACCTTGCTGAGTGCGGCACATACCCCACGGATTGAAAAGGTCCCGATTCTCGCGATGAATCTCGGGACGCTCGGTTTTTTGACGGATGCCTCGCTTGACGAACTTTACCCGACGTTGAAAGCGACGTTGAATGGGGACTATCGGGTAGAGCATAGGATGATGTTAGAAGTCGTTGTGAACGGTGATTTTCAGGGCAATTCCACGAAGCTCAGAAGTCAAACCGCTAGCAGTTTACCGCCGATGGTTGGGGAGCAGGGCTTTGCGCATGCCGATGAAAAACCGTTTCAAGCGTTCGCCCTTAATGATGTTGTGCTCCGGCACTATACACATCTGATTGAATTAGAGGCGTACATTGATGGGGAGTTTTTTATTCCATATAACGCTGATGGACTGATTATCGCGACACCGAGTGGCTCGACTGGGTACTCGCTGTCGTGTGGGGGTACAATTGTCGCGCCGCAGGTGAAGGCGATGCTGATGACTCCCATTGCGCCCCATAGCCTCACAGTGCGTCCTTTCATCGCCCATAGCGACGCGGAGATTCACGTCAAAATGCGTGCAGCAGATGGAAATGTTGATGTCTTCGTTGATGGGCAGCGGGAAACACACGCTTTGGGCACGGAGGCAATCATACGTGTCAGGAAGGCTGAACGGACTATTCAGCTCATCCGTTCACAACACCATAGTTATTATGGAGTGCTACGCGAGAAGCTAATGTTGGGGGAAAGTAGAAAGGGAACCGGGAGATATCGCAAACCTTTGCCTAAGGAAATGAATTTTTTGTAAAGGGGAGCGCCATGAGAGCAGCTGCTTTGACAATGACTATACAAATCTCGTCAGAGGTTTTTTGTAGGTTGGCGTACCATAAAGGCAGCTGCTTTGATAGCAACTATACAAATCTCGTCAGAGGCTTTTTATGCCATTCCAGCGGGTGGCAGGTAAAAGGTAATCTTCTCTGTTCTTCAGGACAGACAAAGATACCTATCCTGCCACTTGTAGACAAATCTCGCTAGAGGCTTTTTGTGCCGTGGTTACTTCTTGTTGAGCGGTAAAAAAATGATAGAAACTTTCTTACTCCGCAACATTGCGCTTATTGACGAACTTGCTTTGGAACTCTCACCGGGGTTAAATATTTTCACTGGTGAGACAGGTGCGGGTAAATCCGTCATCCTCAAATCGGTGGGGCTGGTATTAGGCGAACGCGCCACAGCTGACATCGTCCGCGAAGGAGCAGATGTTGCCACGGTGGAAGTGGCTGTTGCCCCGCCCCAACAGCCCCGGGTAGCTGCAGGGTACGAAGATAGCGAACATCGGACAACTCAAGGCGATGCGTTTGAAAATAGATACATAGAATTAGCTGATGAAGATAGCCTCATCCTTTCTCGACAGATAAATGCGTCGGGTCGAAGCCGGGGCTGTATAAACGGACGCCTGGCGACCTTAAAACAGTTACAAGCATTGGGTACACAGCTCGTAGATATTCATGGGCAACATGAACATCAATCGCTATTTAAAACCGAAACGCATCTTAATCTCTTAGATGCGTTTGGCGGGTGTGGTGAACTGCGGAAACAGATTCACAAATTATACGAACATAGACAGAGATTGCAACAAGAGATCTCCGAGTTGAGACGAGACTTGCAAACTACCGCTCGCGAGAAGGAGCGACTCGAATTTGAGTGTGCGGAATTGGAGGCGGCGACTCTTGAAGAAGGGGAAGAAGAGAAACTGATAGCTGAAGCGCGAAGACTCACCCACGCAGAGACGCTGTTTGAATCTGCAAATCAGGTGTATGGCTGTTTAGACAGTGGCGGGCATCACACGCTCAGCGTGATGGAGCTGTTAAAAAGCACGACAAAAACGCTTACGTCATTAAGTGATGTGGATGCATCTTTGTCCACGTTGAATCAGCAGTTGGAGTCAGCAAGTTATGAAATAGAGGATGTTGCGTTACAAATCCGCCGATACGCCGATACCGTAGAACTCAATCCGATACGTCTTGCTGAAGTCAACGACCGGTTAGAACAACTCTCAAAACTGAAGCGGCGCTACGGCAATTCTGTCTCGGAAATATTAGCATACCACGCTGAGGCATCGGAGCAGCTGCAACGTTTAAACCTCAGCACCGAAAAAATGGCCTCCCTCGACGTTGAGATGGACAAAGTGAACCAGGAGGCACAACAGCTGTGTGCTGCCTTGTCAGCCAAACGAAAACAGGTCGCGAAACGGCTGTCGAGCTTGATTGAAAAAGAATTAAGGATGCTCAGCATGGACAAGGCAAGATTCCGCGTGTCTGTCGTGCCGAAAGTTGACGGTACCGGTCCGCTTCTAATTGATGGGCAGCGCTATGCTTTCGGTGCCGATGGGATGGACAGTGTTGAATTTTTAATCGCCCCCAACGTCGGTTCTACACTCCGGCCTATAGCCAGCATTGCCTCCGGTGGAGAGATTTCACGCATCATGCTGGCTCTAAAAACCGTCCTCGTCCAAGTTGACAATATCCGCACGTTGATATTTGATGAAATTGATAGTGGAATTGGTGGGAAGGTTGCCGATGTCATAGGGCAAAAACTGAAGGAACTGTCTGCATCTTCACAGGTTATTTGTATTACACACCTGCCGCAGCTAGCGCGATTCGCAGATCAGCATTTTCGTGTAGAGAAAAAAATTGTTGGACATAGAACGTTGATTACGGCGAAGCCTCTAACAGAAGAGGAACGCGTCTACGAGATTGCGAGAATGCACGGGGGTGAAGAGACGGAAATCGGGCTCGCCCATGCACGAGAGATGCTGTCTGAATCTACTCAACCTGTGGTGGCGGGGATAAGGTATTCTTCTCTCATGGCAGAGAAAGAAAACGAAGTTGAGGGTAAAGGGTATTCAGGTCTCTCCTCGCAGGAGAGACAAGAAAACCTATCCCTCAACCGAACCCCGCCATCCGAGTGCGCCGGGTAAAATAAACGTAATTTTAACCGGCACGCTTGCTCTCTATTTTCCAACTAAAGGTAGGAGCACAAAACTATGGATGAAAGGTTTACACAACCCAACGGCACTCATGTCTATACCGGTTGCGAATTGTTAGTCAAAGGTGCCTTAGAGAGCGGTGTTAGTCTATTTACAGGGTACCCTGGTTCTCCGTTGGCCGAGGTATTTGATGTCATTCAACGCAACGCTGAGCTCTTCAAAGCCAACGGCATTGTCGCGCAGATAGCGAATAACGAAGCGTTGAGTATTGCCCGATTAAACGGTTCGCAAATGGCTGAGCTCCGTGCAATCGCTTTTATGAAAAGTGTAGGCTTGCATGTCGCCTCCGATGCACTCGCAATCAGTAACCTTGCGGGTACAACCGGCGGTGCTGTTGTGGTTGTAGGTGATGATACTTGGGGACATAGTACTCAGGTTCCGGCAGATTCTCGTTACCTTGCGCGCCATCTCTATATGCCACTTGTTGAGCCTGCAACCTTTCAGGAGCTCAAAGATTGGGTCAAGCCTGCTTTTCAGATATCGAACCGGGCGAATCTTTATGTCTGTTATTTAGTTACACAGAACCAAGCCGATGGTGGTGGTAACGTCGAGCTTCATCCGAATTCCTATCCGGACCTGAATGAACAGAACCAAACTGTTCTTGATACGAGTCTGATTGATGCGGAGCGACGCGTCGTCTTACCCCCGGATACAGCACGGATTGAGGTGGAAACATTACAGCACCGTCTACCGACTGCGCTGGAAACCGCACGTACACTGAACCTGAACCAGATTTGCTATAAACGGGATACACCGTATCAATTTGGCTTTGTTACCGCCGGGCTCGCCTATAGTTATTTGCTGCACGCCCTCGGTGAACTGAATCTAGTTGGGGAAGTTCCGATCCTCAAATTGGGCATGACCCACCCAATTGACACAGACATCCTTCGCGAATTTGCATCACAAGTAGACGAACTGTACGTGGTTGAAGAAAAGCGTCCACTGCTTGAAAATGAGCTCAAGGCGACGCTGACACAGATGTATCAAACTGGGGATATCAAGCAATTTATTAAGGTATGGGGCAAGGAATTTCCTGCCGGTTTACCGGGGTTCCCCAAAGAAGCGGGTTTGGATACCTCGATTATCATTCAACGGCTTCTGCCGCTCTTTAAAAATTTGGCGGCTCCGGCTCAGAGCAGTTCTCTTTTAGGAAAAGCAGAGCGGCGCTCGGCAAGGCTACAGATTGAAGAGGTTCGCTTTTCCAATGAAGCCGTGCTCCAAGAGGAGGTCTCTGCCAAGCAGTTTGACATTCCGCAACGCACGCCGACCTTCTGCCCTGGGTGCCCACATCGCGATTCTGCGAGCGTTCTTCAAGAAATCACTGAGCAATTTATGGACGCGGCGTATATGAAGAAGCATCACAATACGGGGCCGGTCGATTTAGTATTTCACGGGGATATAGGCTGCTATTCTATGCTAAAATACGAACCTTTTCCCCGTTTGATGCACAACCTCTCCGCGATGGCATTAGGTGGCGGTGCGGGTGCAGGCATAGACCCGTTTATTACTAACAAGCAAGTGGTTTTCATGGGAGATTCGACCTTTTTTCACGGTGGCATATCCGCTATCTCTGACTCCATCAAAAACAACCAGGACATCGCTTACATCATTTTAGATAACCAAACGACTGCGATGACAGGGCATCAACCGACACCCGCTGTAGATATAGACATTCTGGGCAATCCCACGTTTGCCCAAGACATTGAGAAGGTCGTGCAAGGGCTCGCTGGTAATGCCGAAATAGACATCGTGCGGACCAACCCAGAGGATAGGGTTCACTATAAAACGTATCTGGAAAAAGTATTACTCAAAGAAGGCGTAAAAATTGTGATTGCCGATAAAGAGTGTGCGATTACCTATCAGCGCCGTCTGCGGCAGGAGCAACAAAAAACAGTCGCTAAACAAGGGTTTTTAAAGCATGAAAGGCATATCAACATCACCTCTGAGGTCTGTGAATTCTGCTTAGAATGCACAACGTCTACAGGCTGTCCGGCCCTAAAAATCATCAACACAGACTATGGCGATAAAATAGAAATTGACACGTCTACCTGCGTCTCCGATGGTGCGTGCGCGCGGATTAAGTTTGCCTGCCCTTCCTTTGAAGAAGTGCTGATTACGCGCAAACGTCCGCCTCGCCGTTTGTCACCGCTGCTTCACAACGATACTTCAAATTTTGATGTGCTGTCAGAGAGGTTACCGCCGCCTCGGCTCCAAGATTTTGAGAGAACCTGGAGTGTTTATGCAGCGGGTGTAGGTGGCATGGGCATCGGCACCATCTCAAAAATCCTCGTGGTGGCAGGATATCTCCAAGGTTACGATGTTAACTTCTGTGATAGAAAAGGTTTGGCGATCCGGAATGGCGGTGTCTATACGCACGTGACTTACACCAAGTCGGGTGTTCACGCTGCGCCGATTATACCTTACGGCAAGGCGGATCTGCTCTTAGGGCTAGATATTTTAGAAACAGTCCGCGGTATCAATGCAAGCTCCCTGTTCCGTGTTGCAAGTCGGACACGCACTGCTGCTGTTATCAATACTGCGAAAACGGAAACGATGTCAACGCTCATCGGAAAAGACACCTTTGAAACTGCGACGCTTGAAGCCGCTATCCGGGAGAGCACTAGGGCGGACGCTTATGTGGGCCTAGATGTCTTTGCTATTTCAGAGCGGAGTTTCGGTAACAAGGTTTATGCGAACATCATGCTTCTTGGTACTGCCTTCCAACGCGGGTTGATTCCGCTTGAATTAAAACCGATCCAACTTGCTCTTAAACAGATGGTGCGCCCCGCGGATTTAGAAACAAACCTCAATGCTTTTACACTCGGGCGGCAATTGGGCTTAGAAAGGGGGACACGGCACGAGCAGGTTTCTGTCAGCAACGCCACTTATACAGAAATGCTTACCTCAAAACGTGCGATTTTGGAAAAACAGCGAAGTGGGCGGCGTGGCAAAAATTTAGCACAGACTTATGAGACTCTTGTCCAAAATACGGTTGACGAACTTTGTATGGACGAGAACGTAAACCGCATTCTCGCCCTCTACATCTACGATATGATTCAGTTTGAGAATCTGCGTTACGCCCAGCGATACGTTGAAAAGATTAAAAACATTTACGAACACGATAGTCAAACACAAGCCTATCGCGCCACTAAAGCCGCTATCCGAGGACTCCACAAGGTTATGCTGATTAAGGACGAAGTCTACGTTTCACATCTCCTTACCAGTGAAGAGAAATTTGAGCGCGATAAACAACGATATCAGATTGATGAATCTAACGGAGATCGAATAAAGTATCTGCATCTGAACCGTCCGCATTTTCGCGTTATGGGTTTTGAGATTGAGATGGACATTGATACGCGAAATTGGCAACTCAACATAATGAAGCGGATGAAGTTTCTCAGGCGATGGCTTTCGCAGTGGCATGCCAAAGAGCGGGCGTTCCGCGAGTGGTACCTCACTCACGTTATTGATACCTTCGCGCCGACTGATGACAGTGCTTACGAAACCCATGTTCGCGCAATAGAAACTGTTGAGCTCGTTCGTGGCTATAGACAAATTCGTTATCCGAAAATGGAGCAGGCGCAGCAGACGATTCAAAAACTGCTTAAACCGGATCAAGATGGCTAATGTTGCTGTAAAAGCGAGTTTATGAGATGAGCGCGATGGTAGTGGCAGGATAGGTATTCTTTGTCTCTCCTACAAGGAGAGACAAGTGGCGAGATAGGTATCTTTCTCTGTCCATAAGAGAAGATAACCTTTTGTTCGCCACCCATTGGGATTACCTTTTACCTGCCACCCACTGGGCAGCAATCTCTAGTATGACTGCGTAGGAAAAAATGGAAACTAATAGGACACGTACACAAGATATCCGCCCATACATCACCGGGCGTAGCCGTGTAGTCGGTGTAATCGGTTCCCCGGTTCAGCACAGCCGTTCGCCCCAAATGCACAACGCTGCGTTTGTTAAAGCTGGACTGGATTATGCCTATCTCCCATTTCACGTTCATCCTGCGGATATAGAGCAAGCGATTGCAGGATTTCAAGCGATAAACGTGGTTGGACTCAACGTCACTGTGCCACATAAACAGGCAGTTATCCCTTTTCTGACGAGTCTCTCGCGTGAAGCGGAACTTATTGGTGCTGTCAATACACTTATTTTTTCGGAGGGCACCATACACGGTGATAATACGGATGCCCGTGGATTTTTACACGCACTCGAAGAGGCTAGCAAGTCACCGATTAACAGTCCGGATGAAAGCAGTTTTATTAGAGGAGAACACATTGTGATCTTAGGTGCGGGTGGTTCTGCTCGCGCAGTTGTTGTTGCACTTGCGCTCGCCGGTGCCGCTTCGATTTTCATTGCCAACCGTACAGCTGCTAAAGCTATCGCCTTAGCAGACGAATTTCACCAAAAAACAGGCATCCCGATGTACGGCAGCGGACTCAACGATGGAAGATTGCCAAAGGCACTACACCAAAGTAGCCTACTCGTCAATACTGCAACTGCCAGCATGGATGCCTCACATCCGCTGCTTATTTCTGAAGAGTGGCTCCAGCCACACACTTTCGTTTACGACATTGTCTATACTCCTCCTGTTACACCTCTGATGCACGCCGCTGTGAAACGTGGCTGCAAAACCCTGGGGGGGCTCGGAATGCTCGTCCATCAAGGTGCTATCGCCTTTGAAAAATGGACAGGTATCAGGCCTTGTATAGAGACAATGCGCCATGCACTTGAGTCATAATTTGAGGAGGTGCCGAACAAAGCATGCAAGAACAAGAAAATCAAGCCATTCGATTCGTCATTCTTGGAACGCCTTATTCTATCAAACCGAGTGATGATTTACCGCGTGAGGATATCCACGAATTGATAGAATACGTTAAGGGCTTAGTTGAATCCTATACTCAAAAAGGTTTTGATGAACAAAAAATTCCGCTGCTCGTTGCTTTCCACGTTGCTGATGAGATGCGGCGACTTCAACACTTTTATGAAGCCCCATTGCAGCAATTAGTGGATAAGTTACAGGGCGCAATTGAAGAAAAGGCTTAACTGAGCACGAGCGATAGCGGTTTGAATGAAACTAACGATTGGATAAGTTTTTAAGTCTTCTCAAATTTTGTGCGAGGTTGATGTCCCGCCTTGCTCAGAGACTTTCGTTCTTTTTAAGTTAAGCGGAGATTCAACTTGGAATCGAAAGTAGAATAAAAAAAATGAAATTGTGTATGAAATTGTGGTATAATATTGACTTAATTTTAGATTTACTCAGGGGGAGTTAATTTTGAAAACAAGGGTTCTCGTGCACCGAGGAATTAGTGTCTTAGCACAGCTAACGATTTTGATGTGTTTCGTTTCTTTTATTGTCATACCTGCAACTGCCCAGGTGAGTTACCACGAACAGATTGTCCCTATTCTCAAGCGAAGCTGCCAAGGGTGCCATCACCCTGGCGATGCGAATGGCGATCTGATTGTCACAACATACGCTGAGCTCAAGCGGGGCGGAATGGCTGGCGAAGCCTTGATACCGGGAAAACCGGATGAAAGTCTAATCATCAAGCTTATTTCGGGCGATGAGCCCGCGATGCCACAGAACCAAGAACCACTGTCTACTGAAGAAGTGACTCTGTTCCGGCAGTGGATTCTGGAGGGCGCGAACGACGACACTCCCGCAGAAACTGATGCCCTGGATGAAGGGAACTATCCGGTATACACAGTGCCCCCCGTTATTTCTGCGATGGCGTATTCTCCAGATGGCAGCACGTTGGCGGTATCTGGGTTCCGCGAAGTTCTATTGTATGATACAGAAACTTTTGAAATCAGCGCACGATTGGTGGGAAAATCGCATCGTATTGAATCGCTTACCTATACAACCGATGGAAAAATTTTAGGTGTCGCTGGCGGTTCGCCAGCACAATTCGGCGAAGTGCAATTGTGGGATACTGGAACGAATACGCTCATCAAGGCGATGCGTTCGAGCTACGATACCATCTACGGGCTCTCTTTTTCTCCTGATGGGAGTCGAGTTGCATTCGGATGTGCAGACCAAACTGTCCGCGTTCTCTCCGTTGAAGATGAGACAGAGTTAATTAAATTTGACAATCATAGCGACTGGGTATTCGGGACTATTTTTTCTACCGATGGTTCGCATTTCGTCAGTTGTGGGCGCGATACAGCTTTAAAGTTGGTTGAAGTAGAAACCGGGTCGTTTGTGGATGATATCAATTCCAGCAATAAAGGGTATGGGGAAATTAATACGCTTGCACGGCATCCAGCCGCCGACCAGGTGCTAAGCGGAGGAGAGGATAGAATTCCGAGACTCTACAAGATTTTCCGGGAAATCCGGCGGGACGTTGGAAACACAGACTTCAATCTCATCAAAGCCTACGAAGCGCAATCCGGTTCAATTGAGGCAGTCGCATTCTCGGGAGACGGGAAAAGTTTTGCTGTTGGAAATGCGGCAGGTGAAGTGCGCGTTTATGATGTAGAAACTGGAACGCGATTATCAACTATGTCCGGGGACACCGTTGGTGTATTTGCAGTAACTTTTCATCCAGATGGTACAAAAGTCGCCGCCGGTGGTTTCGACGGGAAGATTCGTATCTTTGATGCCGCTACCGGGAAACTTGTCAAAGCCTTTATAGCCGTACCAATCGAAGCCTCAGCAACCCAAGACATGGCTTTGACGGTAAGCGGGATGACGTGAGGGGCTTGTGTCGTTAAAGTGCAGGATGCACTCTCAAATCTCCAACACGTTATCAACGTTGAGGTTTCGCTGCCTGATAAGGCAGTGATTCAGGTTCGGAAGAACGCCATCACCGAAAATGAGCTGGCCAACGTCATTAAAGCAGCTGGGTTTAACGTGCCTAGGAAGTAGAACGCATCATACTGTTTAAGTAAAAATTTAATACGGTATGGATTGCAGGGCACTAACGAAGATGCCCGGCGGAATTTACTGCTTTAATCAAGAAGGGGTGCTGCTTAAATAGACGACGAGGAGCTCGTAGATTGACGGGAAAAGGTATTGACGTGAGGTCAATACCTTACCCGTCAACTGAACGAACATAAACTGTTCAAACTTTCGTACGTACGTACATATAAAAGGCTAAATTATGGCTGGTAAAACTCCAAATATCCTCTGGATTTGTACAGATCAGCAGCGTTACGATACGATAGGCGTGCTCGGCAATTCCCACGTCTCAACACCGAATATCGATAGTCTGGTTGAAGAGGGCGTTGCCTTTACTCACGCATACTGCCAAAGTCCAATATGTACGCCAAGTCGTGCCAGTTTTCTGACTGGTATGTATCCGAGTGCTGTCCATCTGAACGGCAATGGAAATGATTTCTTTCCGAGTACCTATCCCCTTGTAACTCGGACACTTGCTGATGCTGGGTACGATTGTGGGTTGATTGGGAAGCTACATCTTGCCAGTGCCTACCGGCGGATTGAGCCGCGAGCGGATGACGGTTATCGGTATTGGCAATATAGCCACGCGCCGCGGGATGACTGGGAGGTTGGACATGATTATGCTGATTGGGTCCGTTCCAAAGGTTATATTCTCGGAGAATTGAATCGGGATGCCGCGGGTGTGCCCGCCGAGCTCCATCAAACAACGTGGTGCGCCGAAAAGACGATCGATTTTATACACGAGGAACGTGACGGACCATGGCTAGCAAGTGTAAATATTTATGACCCGCATCCCCCCTTCAACCCCCCGCAAAGCCATAGAGAACGATTCAATCCGATCGAGATGCCTGCCCCGCTTTTCCAAGAGAGCGATCTGGAACAACAGAGACGATTGCAAAACGTCGATTTCCAATCATCCGGACGAACTCCGGACGAACTTGATATTCGGAATCCAATCTTACCAAAGCGCCCAGGAAGGCACTCATCCACAGAAATAGACTTAATGAGCGGAAGAGATGCACGAACCCTTAAAGCCGCCTATTATGCTATGATTCAACTCCTTGATGAACAGATAGGAAGAATACTTGAAACCCTTAAGGAGACAGGTCAACGCGATAACACGCTTATCATCTTTACCAGCGATCACGGTGAAACCCTTGGTGACCACGGGCTAATTCAGAAAGGCTGTCGATTTTATGAGGGGCTTGTGCGTGTCCCGCTCATCTTCTCATATCCGGAGCAATTTGTCCAAGGCATGAAAAGCGATGCACTCGTTGAATTGACTGACAAAACCCCAACGTTATTGGAGTTAGTTGGACTTCCGGTGCCGGAAAATATGCACGGCCGTTCGCTACTCGCTATCCTACGTGGCGAGTCAAATCCGCACCACCATCGCGATTTTGTGCGATGCGAATACTATGATGCCCTTGATATGCCAAATCATACCTTCGCAACAATGTACCGCGATAAGCGTTACAAATTAGTTGTGTATCACGGACACGAAGAAGGCGAGTTGTATGATTTAACCGAAGACCCGTGTGAGTTTGATAACTTATGGCACAGGGCGGAAAAGCAGAACGTCAAATACCAATTGTTGAAACGTAGTTTCGATGCCGCTATGTTTTGCATGGATAGGGGGCCTCGGCGAGTCGGTCCTATGTGAAAAAGTAAAAACATCGGCATCTCCTTTTTTTCTAGGTGAATTTATACATGCAGTCAGCAAAAACGAATACGGACTATCTGTCAACTGATATTGTAAAAGTCTCCAAGGTTGTGTTGTAGAGAATTGTATCGGCCTACTTAGACCTATTTGATATAAAAGGGTATGATGCTTCAACTAAATACTATCCATTGCGGGGACACGTTTGAATTACTAAACAGTTTGGAAGATGACTCAATAGATTTAATTGTCTGTGACGGTCCCTATGGTGTAACAGAGAAGGCATGGGATAAGATTCCGTCGATTCAAGAATTTAACCTAAACCTCATGAAGCGTTTTGCGCCGAAATTAAAACGGGGCGGCTCGTTGTATCTCTTTGGGAAACCTGATTGCATTGACTTTATAGATTATCGGCAATTCTTAACGCTGCGTGCAAAGATTGTCTGGTATCAGCCAAGTAGACTCGCGCAAGGACGAATCAATTACACCAATAACTACGACATTATCTGCTACTTCATTAAAGGCAAACGCCCAAGGTGCTATAATATTGATGCAATCCGAGTGGATCAACTTGCCGGGTTGACGCACCGGAGACGTTGCGAGAATGTGCCCTCTGTGGTGAACGGCAAGTTTGGCAAGACGAAATATAATCCGAACGGGAAGAACCCGGGCGATGTGTGGGGTGATATAAAACAGTTAACCTATAACTCGAAGGAGTTAGTAAGTCGGGAGGCTCTTAATACCATCCAAAAGCCGGAGCGGTTAATTGAACGGATTGTGTTAGCCAGTTCGTCACCGAGGGATCTGGTCTTGGATGCGTTTGCAGGGGTGGGGACGTGTGCTGTGGTGTGCAAGCGGCATCGGCGGGATTTTATCGGGTTTGAAATGGATCCGGACTTCGTAAAAATAGGCAATGAACGCCTGTTCTGCGGAGCTAACTCGCCAGAGCTATTTTTCTAAACAGATACAAAATTTGTAGTAAGAATTTTGACAAAAACATTAGCGCATGATAATCTCTATGTTATAGAAGAAGAAGGTACAGGACTTGGAGGCTCAAGTTGCTTAACAGTGCATGATAATCTCTATGTTATAGAAGAAGAGGGTTTTAACCAAACAGTGGTATTTCCACCAACTATTACTGTGATTAATGCCATAGTTTTTTTCAATAAGTTTTAACCAAACAGTGGTATTTCCACCAACAAAGGCGTTAAATTCCGCACTGATAACGGACAAGTGAAAAATGAAAAACAAATTTCCCCGGCTTGCAGCGGCGGATAAGAGATGTGAAGAGGTAAATTATGAAGCATCACACTGATGAATGCATCGTGCATGAACAGACATTTGAAATAATGAAAGACGTTAAGTTAGCAGTAATTGTGTTTATATTGACTGCAGCGTTCAATTTAAGTTCCTGGTGTGAAACGTTCACGTACCACTGGGAGATATCTGAGATGCCTTCAGGGGTTGAAACGGTCTCCGTTGTCCAACCGATACAGGTTGACATACTGGGGAATCTTATACAAGCGAGTTCGGACAGTGCAGCTTTGAAACTCGCAAATTACTACTCTGTCTACCTGTCGCAGCAATGGGAACCTAATCAAGCGTACCTATTGCTTCAGATGCTGGAGGCTATACCGCAGCATCGAAATTATCTCGGCAATCCGGAGAGACAAAAAGATCTGAGTTTCTGGTTTATAATTGACGGATATGTAGAGAACGATATTCGGTTCAGTGAAATAGGAGGTACGAGGTTTGTTACTATATCGTCTGAGGTGTTTAACTATGCTGATCAGAAGCTTGCTCGAATCGAAGGTGTGCGTGGGCGCTTCTTCTCCAAGCGACTCCATCACGCCGTCGTTCGGTACGTGACTGACAACGGGGCAGACCGATATGCTATCGAACGTATCCTACGGGATAGGTATGATGTGCGTGTGAGCGTGCCGGATTATCAGGAACTGACCCGCAACACAACGGGTGAACACGCCGGACGCTTTTCAGAGTTTAAGAATGAAGAGTTGATCGATATAGTGTCGATGCTGGAGGAATTTCCTTCGGGGATGCTCAAAACCCCGGGGCTGCAGTATCTGGTCCGTCGCCTGGATGGTACCCCACATCCGTTGCATCCTGAGGCGGGGGCAGTGGCTTGGCCCTCAGCGGGCTACATAGAGTTTATGGAAGGGGCTTTTAAAGGCGGGAGCCCGGACAGTATTCATCGGTTGATTCTGCATGAGAAAGCACATTTCTTATGGGCACATCTGTTCGATGACCAGCTCAAACAAGATTGGATAGAACTAGGCGGATGGTTTGAAACTCCAGACGATGGCGATGGGTGGGCTACCACGAAGCAGATTGAATTTGTTTCTGCTTACGCGCACGGGAAAAATCCGAACGAGGATATGGCGGAGAGTATCAGTTTTTACATCGTGAATCCGGATAAACTCCGTTCTCGGTCTCCTGCGAAATATGAGTTTATCCAGAATAGAGTGATGCACGGCACGCGCTACATCTCACGGATACGTGAAGACCTCACTTTCCATGTCTATAACCTCTATCCGGATTATGTCTATCCCGGTAAGATTATACGGGTAGATATCACCGCGGACGGGGGGCCGGAGGAAGATAAACTGGTAACAGTCGAGATCGAAATTCATGGGGAAAGCGATTTAGATGCGGCACGTTCGCTCTATGTACGGATATTTAGTGAGGCAGGCACCTTTAACGATATCCGACTATATGCGATAGATGAGAACGGGCGGAACGTCCCAGAGGGGCATGTGTTCAGAGGACAGGAAGTCTTCTCTCGATATGCTAAAAGTGGGTACTGGGCTCCTGACCAGATTAGCTTTGAAGATGCACACGGTCATGAGAGACATCAGTCGGAGCGTGATTTCGGGTGGAAACTTTACATAGATAACCCGCTTGAAGATTTAGCCCCGCCTGAATATGTGAAGGACTCGATGGGTCTTGCCTTGTCTCAAGCGGTTACCTCTGATGGCAGACCGTATCAGATCGTTACGGCGAGCTGGGAAGTGATAGAGGCCTCCGGTATAGCCAGAGTGAACGCTGCATTGAATGATAATTTTCAGGAGACATATTCGACGCTGAACGAATTTGAATATGGCGGCTATGTGCCTGAATTAGGTAAGGTGGTGGTTAAGTTCAATCTACCTGACTATATGCCAAGCGGTATGTACGCGTTAAACAAAATAGGAATGTTGGATGTTGCGAGAAACTCTTCAAAAGTCTATTTCACTGCTGGTGGCAAGGATGAAGCACCGAAGACGATTCGGGTGGAAACGTCACGTCCGGATCTGTCGCCTCCGGTTTTGGATATTAATCGGATAACGGTTCGCGCAGAACCGACTATACCTGAGGCACCTAACGGTGAGACTATCGTCGATATTAGTTTCTGGATTAAGGACAACATCAGCGGTTATGCCAAAAGTGGGATGTATTTACGGGATCCGCACGGTGTTATGCATCATTTTTGGCATTTGCCGCCCGGGCGTGGCAGCTTGTATTTCAACGGGGATCCGACAGTTTTTAAGGAATATCACCAACGGATAGTTCTACCCGTAGGTAGCACCCCCGGCACATGGGGCTTAGCCGAAATGACACTGTTCGATAAAGCGAGTAACATCCTGAAATTGGACTTTACCGAGATTGTTAGATTTGAGGTCGGTGATAATCCGGCCGCTCCGACATTGCTGCTGACGAGCATACCTGAAAGGACTCAACTCTTGACTAACTATCCGAATCCGTTTAATCCTGAGACATGGATCCCGTATCATTTATCTGAAGGCACAGATGTCAAAATCAGAATTTGCGATATTACGGGCTCGCTGGTACGCTTAATCGATGTAGGTTTCCAACCTGCGGGGTTCTATGAGTCAAGTAGCAGAGCAGCAAGGTGGGATGGGCGTAACGGTTTCGGTGAGCAGGCTGCGAACGGCATTTACTTCTATCAGCTAGATGCCGGCAGTCTATCCGATTTACGAAAAATGGTGATATTGAAATAGTCAGGTGCGTATTAGTTTGCGTAAACAGATGAGGAGGCAATATGGGACGGAAAATTGGAATTTATTTGACTTTTATGCTGCTTTGTGTTATAAATATTAGCAATGCGGCTGTGAAAGTAGGATTTGTTTATCTGGGTGATAATGGACCATTTACCTCGCCTGCATTGGAATTCGCAGAGAAGGCATTCGAAACCACACAGTTGGCGAAAGGCGACCTGAAGAGCGGGACGTTTAAACAGTACGGTGTGGTGTGGTGGCATGAAGGCGACAGCGACCCGGGGGCTCTGTCCAATGCAGAAATTCAAGCGTTTTTGGATTATGCCGAGAGCGGTGGTGCGGTGCTATTGACAGGGTGGGCGATTCGCTATGCAACGCCCATGGGGCTTGAAAAGGCAGAAGCCCGTGCCTTCGGGCCCGTCGCGGAAGATGGAATCAACGTTGGCATTACCGTGCTAGAGCAGACGCTGGATCTCGGTTTGGTGGAAGGACTCGAAAATATAGATGGAAAAATCCCACAAGTCGACGATAGAATTCAGGTGAATTCAACAGGTTACCCTAAAAGCGGGGATTATTATGACAAAATTTGGACGGATTTCATTACGCTCGCGAATGCGTGGGGTCCGCCTGCTAACGATTGGGGAGACCGAATTGCAGCTTTTGGGTATTGGGAAGCTGGCAACGGAAAAATCTTCAATATGAATTGGCGGCTCCCAAACTACCACAAAAATAACAAGGATATTGAGCAGCTGGAACGACTGACAGAAAACGTTATCAATTGGTTGGCGAGTGAATCAGAATTCGCTGAAGTTTCTCCCGCCGATAAGTTATCGATGGTCTGGGGAGAGTTGAAAAACCAGAGGTAAACACAACTCGGACAATCAGCATTTTTGAATTTTACACGGTTCTAACTGAAAATTTCGGTGATACGAATAGAGTCTGTCCCAGGGGGTAGACACCTAACGAAAAGTTTCATATCACGCTTGGAGGATAATATGAAACCCAACTTTAACTTTGTCACGGCACTCCTTATGGCAATAACATACACCATCTGTTTTAGCTGTCCGCTAATAGGTTGGTGTCAAATGGAGAACGCCGGGCACGTCGAAATTCCCAAAGTTACGGCGTTGAAAGTTCAACCCATGTCCCTGACACTGGAACACGCACGCGATGGCCGCCGTGTTGTTGTATCAGGACGTACACAAGATGGTAGCTGGATCGATGTAACGCGCTGGGCGATCCTTACAGCCACGGATGCTAAAGTCGAAGTGCAACAAGATGGCTATATCTACCCGAAAGCAACCGGTGCTACTAAAGTTGCTGTCACGCTCAAGGGCCTCACTACAGAGTTACCGGTTGAAGTGAAGAGCATGGATGCCCCTGCAGTCAGTTTCGTACGAGATGTCATGCCGGTCTTGAGTCACGCTGGTTGTAACAACGGCACTTGCCACGGTGCTGCTAAGGGAAAAAATGGATTCAAGTTGTCCCTGCGCGGCTATGATCCGGAGTTTGACTATGAGCTCTTAATTGCAGATATCTCTGGACGCCGCTTTAACCGCGCATTTCCTGAACAGAGTTTAATGCTGCTCAAGCCGACATCCGAAGTCCCGCATAAAGGTGGCCAGGTGATTGTCCCTGGTTCTAAGGACTACCGGCTTATCCACCAATGGATATCTGAAGGGGCTGTTTCTGACGTAAAGACCACTCAGCGGGTAGAACGTTTAGAGGTACTGCCCAATTCGTCTGAGTTGGCAATGCCCGGAGCAAAGCAACAGTTAATAGCGATTGCGCATTATCCTGATGGAACGATGCGTGATGTTACCCGCGAGGCGAAATTTACGAGCAGCGTTAATGAAGTGGCGAAAGTAAATGACGACGGAGTCGTCACGGCTGAACGTCGCGGCGAAACCGCGATACTGACGCGTTACGAAGGTGCTTATAGTACAAATGGCATCATCGTGATGGGCGATCGAAGCGGCTACAAGTGGGTTGAAACCGCGGAATATAACTATATTGATACACACGTCCACAACAAACTCAAGCGGATGAAAATTCTGACATCTGAGCTTTGTACGGATGAAGAATTTGTGCGTCGAATCTATCTTGATTTAACCGGCATCCCGCCGACACCAGACCAGGTACGTAGTTTCCTTAATGACGGTACCCCGTCCAAGGCGAAGCGCGAACAGTTAATTGATGTCTTGGTTGAAACGCCAGAGTTTGTCGACCATTGGGCACATAAATGGGCAGATTTGTTGCAGTCTAACCGTAAGTTTCTAGGAGAACGCGGGGTGTGGCTTTTCCAGCAATGGATTCATGAGTCGATTGCTGAGAATCGTCCGTACGATCAGTTTGTCCGCGACCTGATTACTGCAACAGGGAGTAGTTACACCAACCCGGCTGCTAATTATTTCCGCGTTTCCCGTGAGTATACTGCTGCTGTGGAAAATACGACGCAACTCTTCTTGGGTGTTCGTTTTTCATGTAATAAGTGCCACGATCATCCGTTTGAAAAGTGGACGCAAAACCAGTATTATGAGTTCGGTGCGTTCTTCGCGGATGTCAAGGTAAAGCCGGGGCAGCTGCCCGGTGATGAGGTGGTTTATGCGAGTTTCGCCGAAACGCCTGTGAAACACCCGCGAACCCTTGCCGTGGTTGAACCAACAGTACCTTTTGGCAAAGTAAATTCAGAGACTGAGGATAAACGTGCAATGCTCGCAGAGTGGCTCACAGATGCCGACAATCCTATGTTCGCACGGGCAGGTGTGAATCGCCTCTGGAGTTATTTCATGGGACGCGGTATTATTGAGCCCGTTGATGATATTCGAACGAGTAACCCGCCGACCAATCCTGAGCTTCTTGATGCGCTGACACAAGATTTTGTGACGAGTGGTTTCGATCTCAAGCACATGATGAAAACCATTACACGTTCCAGAACCTATCAGCAGAGCATCAAAACCAACAAGTGGAACAAGGCAGACACCATTAATTTTTCTCATGCTGTTGCGAGACGTTTGACAGCAGAACAGTTGCTGGATTCCATCGGTGTTGCAACTGGGAGCCGCCCGAAATTTGAGTCGATGCCCAAAAGCTTCAGAGCCGTTCAATTGCCGGATAGTAAGGTCAAAGATGATGGGTTTTTGAAGTTGTTCGGTCGTCCGGAACGTGAGACTTCGTGTGAATGCGAACGGACTACAGAAGTCAGCCTTGCACACGCGATGAACCTTATTAACGGGCCGACGGTTGCGGATGCGCTGATAGATAAAAACGGCCGGATTGCACAACTCCTTAAAAAGAATGTGGATAACCGAACTATAGTTGAGGAGTTGTACCTTGCGACGTTTTCGCGGTTGCCATTGGAGCATGAGTACAAAGTAGCAGTTGAACATCTCGCAAACGCCGAATCAAAGGAAGCAGGCGCGCAAGATTTGTTGTGGGCGTTGATTAACAGCCCCGCATTTTTATTTAATCGGTAATAGGTTTGTAGTATAGAAAAAATGGAGGAAACAACTGATGTTATCGTTACCTCAAATGCCTGGACGCTTGTGTGACGGGTTTTCTCGTCGTGAATTTATCCGCGTCGGCGGTGCAGCAATGCTGGGCATCAGTCTACCACAAGTTTTGGCGCTCCAAGCCGAAGCGAATACGACAGTCGATCCCGCGAAACCTCTAAACGGATGGGGAAAAGCAAATGCTGTTATTCTCCTCTTTTTGCAAGGCGGCCCGAGCCATCTGGATATCTGGGACCCGAAGCCGGAAGCGCCATCTAATATCCGGGGGGAATTCAACCCGATTCCGACGAACGTCCCGGGGATACAGTTGTCTGAAACCATGCCCCGTTTGGCACAGCAGATGGATAAAGCGTGCCTCATCCGATCGGTAAGTTATACCCCGGCAGGTCTTTTCAACCATACGGCGGCGATGTATCAGATGGTGACGGGCGAAACGCCGGATAAGGTTGCTCCATCTGGGCAGCTTGACCCGCCGTCCCCTGCAGATCATCCCAACGCCGCGGCACACATCGCAAACTTCCGTCCGCCCGATGAACCGATGCTGGCGGCTGTCCAACTCCCACGCCCGATGCAGGAAAGTAACATCATCGGTAAGGGCGGGAATGCTGGCTTCCTCGGTAGGGCCTATGATCCGTATTTCCTATTCCAGGATCCAAATCAAGAGATTAATCTTGACGATTTGACGTTGAGGCCGGAAGTGCCGCCTGTGCGTCTGAAACGACGGAAAAACCTACTAGAAACGATTAACGCCGGTATGCCGGAAATTGATAAGGTTGCTGACTCTTACGCGCTCAATGAATATTATGAGAAGGCGTATAACCTCATCTTGTCCCAACGTGCGCGTAATGCATTTGATTTGTCTCAAGAATCCGATGAAATGCGTGACCGTTACGGCCGGCATACCTTCGGGCAAAGTGCGCTGCTTGCACGCCGTCTAGTTGAAGCTGGTACGCGTTTTGTGCAGGTGAACTGGCCCTCTGTTGCTAACGGTGATCCGAACACGACAGCCTGGGATACGCACGCCACCAATTTCGGACCGCTCAAAAACTTGCACTGTCCGAAATTAGATAGTGCGGTTTCTTCACTCTTGGAAGACTTGGATGGGCGTGGCATGTTAGATGATACCCTGGTGTTGGCTATCGGTGAATTTGGCCGTTCTCCACGGATGGGCATTAGTACCTCCGGAAATAGCAATGCCCCCGATGGGCGTGATCACTGGCCGTATTGCTATACTGGCTTAATTGCGGGTGCCGGTGTACAGGGTGGGCAGGTTTACGGCAAGTCGGATGCCACTGGCTCAACACCACTTGAGAACCCGGTGCATCCACGCGATATTCTTGCGACAGTCTACCATACGCTCGGAATCGATCCGCATACTATCGTGTTAAATCACTTAGAACAACCTCGCGAATTGGTGAAAGGCGAACCGATTGCTGGGATTTTCTAACCCGAATCACTTCCTCTATAGGGGCGGATTCGCATATCCGTCCCTATCCAATCTTCGCCAGGATAAACAGAAATTAAAGTAGATATGGACATCTCCTTTAATAGCCAATTTAGGCTAAAAAGCAATGCCAAAAGCGATGCAGAACTCTCCGTAAAAGGTTTCATTACCCCAATTGAATACATGAAACCTAACTTTCACGTGGAATGGGGTGCATTGGCGAATTTGCGTGTTGCTGAGCCTGAAAAAAATATCCTGCATCAATTTTCTGAGATTTTCTCCCGCCTAAGGCCGTTCTCGTTGGTGAATGCTGGCCGATTCAAAAACACGGCGTGCTTGCATTGTTATACTCCGTTTCTACAAATCCCAACAAATTCATTGGATACCGTTTGAAGAATCTTTGGAAATAGTGCCTGCACAATAGAAGTTTGATGTACTTCTGACTGATGAATCGTGCTGAGGAAGTGGCAAAAACTTGAGGGCAGTTGTCCTCTCTGATAGACAGAATATTGAATTTTTGAATGACAATTTCATCGACGGATGGGTGCGTAATACTGCACTAAGGCGACAGCGTGATACCAAAGGACTTGACCGAATGCGAGTCTTGGCAAGTATAGTCATTAATTAATCTCAAAACATGAGGTAATCAGAAATGCATGACAGGTTATTTCATAGGAAAAAGCGTGACAATTTTTTATATAGTGTTCAAACAGAGGTATCTCAGTGCGAAAAAAGGATTATCAAGTTCGTGAGAGATAGTGCGGCATGCTTGCTACAATACTTCTACTTCTTAGCAACGCGGTTATCTATCGTCTTTTTCATCTTTTTCATGGATATCGGGATGGTGCAAGCACAACGGCCGCCTGAACTGACTGACATTTTTCCACAAGGTGGACAGCAAGGGAACGTTGTTGAAGTGGCACTAAGCGGTAAAAATTTTGGAGCGGGCGCAACGTTATGGTTCAGTGGGGATGGCATTGCTGGCGAAATCAAAGAAAAAATGGGCGAAGCTGCGGTGCTGTTTAACGGTGCAGGCATCTCAGGGCATATCCCAAAAGATGAAAGTTTGGTTGCATCTTTGACAATCGCGCCCACCACACCCTTAGGTATACAGCAGATACGTATTGTTACCCCACACGGTGTCTCTAATGCACGAAGTTTTGTGGTTGGGGCTCTTCCAGAAATAATAGAGGATGACACGGCTGCTACGCGCGATTCAGATAACTGGCTGGAGTTACCTGTCACGGTAAACGGCAGCATCGCTTCAATTGATGATGTGGATGCCTACAACTTTAGCCTAAAAAAAGACGCGAGACTGATCTGTGATGTGACGGCACAGCGCATAGGTTCTTTACTCGATTCTTACCTTGTATTGCGAAATGCTGATGGCACTGAAGTTGCAACCAGCGGACTCGGAAATGGGTTTGATTCATTATTGGATTACACCGCAACCGTCGCTGGAAAATATACACTTCAGATTCGAGATATCCGATATAAAGGGGGCGGAGGTTACGGCTATCGGTTAAGCGTTGGAGAATTGCCCTATCTTGAAACTATATTCCCGCTTGGTGGACAGCGCGGTTCAGAAAACACAATTGCCCTCAGTGGTGCCAACCTTGGAACGTTTGAGTCTATAGAGATATCGATCGGAGGAAAAACGGAGGTAGGCAACCAGTCGTTGAGAGTAAAAACCTCGTCTGGATTAGTTACGAATCCACACGCTTTTGCCATAGGACACTTAGCGGAAATGACCGAGGCTGAGCCCAACAACATTTTCGAAAAAGCAACTCCTATCACGCTACCTCTAACCGTCAACGGGAAAATTGATAAACCGGGGGATGTTGACCAGTTCTCATTTGAGATAAAAACGGCGCAACGTCTCGTATTTGTCGTGAATGCGCTTTCCTTGGGTTCACAACTGGATGCACTGCTCACGCTTTACGATGCAGAGAATACGGCTGCAGAGTCCGACGAAGGTATGGACGGCGAGAATCTGAAAAAGACTAATGTTTTGATGTTCAATGACGATGCAAGCGGTGCGGATGCCCGCATTGAATGGATGTTTGAAAAGGCTGGGAAGTATTCGATCTCTGTCCGAGATTTGAATAACCATGGTGGCACGGATTATCCGTACCGGCTTAGCATCCGGCCGTTACAACCAGATTGTGAACTCGCGGTAGTTGCGCTTGATAACCGTAACCGCCCTATAACCTTGGATACGCCTCGTGTTTATCGTGGGGGTAGTGTCGCAATGGAGGTTGACGTAACACGACTTGATAGTTTTGATGGCCCAATTCACTTAACTTGTCCGGCGTTGCCAAAAACGTTTGAGGTGAGCCACACCGTTGTTGAAGCAGGACAAAATCGGGCGCTTCTGACGGTAACTGCGCCGTCGGATGCGCCGCTTGGGCTAATACCGGTTTCTGTCGTCGGCGTTTATGCTGTTGGCAATAAACAGATGGAACGTGCTGCTACGCCGAATCCTATTCTACTCACCGTAATGGACAAACCGCAATTTTCGCTAACACTTGCTGAAATTAGTTTAAGCATTGTTCACAACAAGACTGCTAATCTTCACGTAACTGCAGAGCGAAGCGACGGTTTTGTCGGCCCGATTGTCTTGTCAGTCTTAGGACTTCCCAATCGTGTTTCCGCCATACCTATTACGATAACTGAAGGGAAAACCGAATCAACACTTTCGATTAAAGCCGGAAGTTTTGAGCGAAGGGAGCAATTCTCTGTTGTACCACCACCCGGCACAAATTATATTTCGGTCATCGGGAGCGCGACTATCAATGGCGACACCGTCAAACAGAGCACGCCTGCCATCCCATTGACAATTGTCGAGGCACCTTTCATTGTAACCGTGGAACCGTTACGCTTTAGTATGGTCTTCCCTGCAACTGCGGCACCGGAAGCGGAAACCGTACCAATTGCCGGTACAACCCAAGCCGAGGGCGGAACGGGGGAGCAAAGTGCTACCACAAAGGAGGCGATATTAACGTTGAGTGTGGTACGGCAAGGCGGCTTCACAGATGAAGTAACGCTTACACCGTTAGGTTTGCCCAAAGGCATCACGACTTCTAAAGCGACAATTCCTGCTAACGAAACCGAGGTTAAGATTCCGCTACACGCAGTTAGTTCCTTAACGCCGGATACATACCAGTTTAAGTTCCATGGCTCGGCGATGATTAACGGGACGCTTTTTGAACAAGAGAGTCCGGTTATCAGTGTTAAGATTATTCACTAAAGGCTCTTGCGTTTTCTTCAACTTGAAAGGGCAAGAGCAGGTGTAAAAGCGTAGTTTTTTTAGACCTGATTTTAGGATGTACTTTATAGTAAAGTTTTAGAATTAACCGGACACCGTCGCTCGGCACGCTTTGATAACGATTACGAGTGTCATCCGGGAATGTCCGTGCCGGTGGCGGTTCCGAAATGGATGCGGGGCAGCGTGTCCTAAAAGTCTTGAACGCCTCTAATTTGACTAATGTTTTGCTACAGAGAACTTTTACAAGAAAACGCCCATGCAAATGAATACCCAACGTAACGTCAATATCTCAACGCCTCAGAATTTGAATGTCTCTTCATTGATGCACTCGGTTAGGACACTCATACACAAATGCTCAACATAACGGTAAGAGAGTTAACCTTTTCTCGTTGAGATTTCTTTTGCATAAGTTGAATATCTCACATAAATCAAAGAAAATGTCCATATATTTTTAGCGTTTACTATAATGTTTCTATGAATAAGCATAAAAAAAATTTTGACAAATCTTAAAAAATATGATATAATAATTAACGCCAAACGCTCGAGATTACTTAAAGATGCGTCATTTAATCGACTCAGCATGGGATTTTGGATCTCATCTTAATAGTAATGTCAATACGAGTGCTCTGACGTAGCTGTCAGACAAGGCGATTCTATCAAAAAGCGACAGAAGTTGAATCATTCAAGAGATTGGGGGCAGAGACAGAAGTGGTATCTCGACGTAAATTTTTCAAATTTTTGGGTTGGGGGAATTTCACAGCGGCACTGGGTCTGAGTTTTGGGCCGGGTTTGGTTCGCTACCTATATCCACGTGTGTTGTTTGAACCGTCTTCTATTTTTAAAGCGGGCTTCCCAGCCGAGTACCCGCCGGGAAGCGTGAGTGAAAAATTTAAAAAAGAACCTTTTGGTGTTTGGATTGTCCGCCGGGAAGATGGCGAGTTCTATGCGTTGTTAACGATTTGTACGCATTTGGGCTGTACGCCCCGTTGGCTCGGTTCGGAAAATAAATTCAAGTGTCCATGCCACGGGAGTGGTTTTGACCGAGATGGGTTAAACTATGAAGGTCCAGCGCCTCGTCCTCTTGAGCGCGTTAAAATTACCTTGGCAGAAGATGGCCAGATTGAAATCGACAAATCAGTTAAGTTTTTAGGTGAAAAGGGCCAGTGGGGCGATCCAGGTTCCTTTTTGAAAGTTTAGCATCAGCGGACTTTGGTATCTACTGAAGATAACGGTAGTTGATGTTTCGTTTATCAACTTTTAAATTGCTCTATTTTCAGTGCATACAAAGATATCCGTGCGTGCGGAAAGGAGACTATCTGTGTCTGGCTCGGATCAGACAGAAAAAGTATGAACGAAGAACGTAAAGGGCTAAAAGAAAAAATTACCAATTCCGATATTTGGCGCTCTATATTTCGACATGGGTATGAAAACACCGGGCGTCGCTATACCTTGCAGATTCTCCAAAACGTCTGGCTGCATTTGCATCCGCCGCGGGTTTCCCGTCATGCGCTGAACTTCCGCTTCACGTGGTGTATGGGTGGGATAACCTTCCTCATGTTTCTTGTTACAGCTGTAACGGGCGTACTTCTCATGTTCTACTACCGTCCAACAGCCGAGTACGCCTTTCATGATGTGCAGTATCTTGAATTTGATATACCGTTCGGCATGCTTTTGCGGAACATGCACCGCTGGGCTGCACATGGGATGGTTATTTCTGTGATGTTACATATGTTCAGAGTTTTCTTGACCGGTTCGTATAAGAAGCCGCGGGAATTCAATTGGGCTGTTGGTGTGATTTTGCTGCTAGTCACTTTTTTCCTCAGTTTTACCGGCTATCTGTTACCATGGGACCAGCTGGCTTTTTGGGCTGTGACCGTGGGTACGAATATGGCACGCGCAACCCCTGTACTTGGGCATGAAGGACCGTTTGCGCCGGACCCTATCACTCAAGCAAATGATGTGAGATTCGCTTTGCTCGCAGGAACGATTGTCGGTCCCTCAACTCTGTTAAGGTTCTATATTTTACACTGCGTTGCCGTCCCGCTGTTAGCAAGTGTCTTAATGGCTTTGCACTTCTGGCGTGTGCGCAAAGATGGAGGTATCTCCGGGCCACTATAACCCTATTAGGAAAGGATGGATGGCGGATTGGTGTTCAAAGGGAGAACATAGAAAGATATATCCGCATACGGAAAAATATGGAACATTTCATAGCACTGTTGACGAAGCCCGATAATGTCCCGATTGTGGCTATCCTCTTTTTGATACCTTATTTTATTTGGCTCTCCTACCGACAAGCCCGCCAGACTGACATGACAGGTGTCCCCTCAGATGCGGCACTAAATGATAAAGTCTACGTCTGGCCCTATCTCTGCCGAAACGAGTTTATCTGTGCGATTATTGTGATGCTAGTCCTCGGTGTGTGGTCTGTTACAATTGACGCGCCGCTTGAGGAACCGAGCGATCCGACTAAAACCCCGAACCCGTCCAAAGCCCCCTGGTATTTTCTCGCGCTACAAGAAATGCTGGTTTACTTTGATCCGTGGATTGCAGGGGTCGTACTCCCGGGGCTCATCATTGCGGGCCTGATTGCTATTCCCTACATCGACACGAACCCGAAAGGAAAGGGCTATTATACGCTCAAAGAACGCCCGTTCGCGCTTTCGGTGTTCTGTTTCGGCTTTATTATTTTATGGATTGTTTTGATGATAGTCGGGACCTTCCTCAGGGGCCCCGGATGGAACCTCTTTGCGCCTTGGGAGAAATGGGATCCGCATCTAGTTGTCCCCTTAACAAATGTCAATTTATCCTATCTCTTTGGAATTAGAGATGAGCAGACAGCTAACTTCTTTGGATTTGTTGTCGTAGCGGGTTATTTTTCATTGGGACCGATTTTCTATTTTTGGAAGTCCAAAACTAGCCGTTTCCTACAAGAGCTCGGACTCGTTCGATATATCATCGTTTCATTTCTGTTCTTAACCATGCTTGCACTGCCCATAAAAATGGCACTGCGCTGGGGGTTGAATATTAAATACGTTTGGGTATCGCCGTGGTTCAATATCTAAGAGTCTGCTTTGAAAACGCAATGCAAATAGGTATGAGCTGCCTTGTGGATAAGCCAATCTGAAAATGTGGAGGTTAAAAATTTCGTGAGGAGTAAAAGAGAGATTCCAGCTGAAAATAAATCGTATTCTGCTCTGTTTTTTATTTTATCAGGGCTATTAGGACTGGTGACGTTATGGGGATTTTGGAGTGAAATGATTACGCGCCGGCCCTGGAAGCAGATTCAGCAAGAGTTTTATCAATACGAATACGAAAAGACACGCGCAGCATTGGAAAAGATCGAGTTGGAACTCCCTGAGCGCACGAGTCCGAAAAAGGCTGAGCCCAAAGTCCTAAGTCAATTAATGAGGAATGTGGAGACTGCACAAGTTACGCTTGACGAAGCTATGCAAGAACGGAAATTCCGACAGAGTGAATCCGATGCGATTAATTATAAATATCAACATAGCCTCCATGGCGCTAAAGCACATGGCGCAGGGGAACGGGATGAAACCGTTAAAAAGTGGGCGATGAAATTAGCTGAGTTTGAGTCTGCCATTGAAGGTGAGTTAACAGCAGCCGTCTTGCAGGCTGAAACAGGATTTGCAGCTGCAAACAAAGCCTTGGCGCAGTTCTATCAAAGCAACAGCGATTGGGAAAATGCACTCAGCACTTACTTAATCGCACAGAAATATAACTCCGCTGATACCGAAATTTCTGACAGTATTGCAACGGTTCAGATGGAGCTGAGTGCGCTTAAAGCCGTGAAAGCAACACATGAAGAGGTCGCTCGGCTCCAAGAAAAACAGGATTCCGTGAGCGGCATTAAACGTTCATTTCTTGGAAGTCTGTTAGAGAACCCTTTCCACAAAACACGCACTATTGTTCAACATTATCTAGAAGAATTTGATTATACCGCTGATAGGTGCGAAACATGCCACTTCTCTGCAGATAGAAGCGGGTACGAAACATCTGCCCGTGAAACGTTTGAGGTAGAAGGCGACGGAGAAAACAAGGTAAGCTATCAACTAGAGCATTCGCGCATTAAACCGGGTAGTGAAAGTGTTGTCATTGATGGGTTTGAAGCTGAAGAGGATGAGTATACTTTAGAGGACAACGGCACCATTACGTTCAACGATGTGGATGTATTCGGAGAAGTGGAGATTGAATACGAAACCGCGTACCGCCCTGTCCTGCAGACACATCCTCATCGGGATGTTCTCCTCGCGAAACATCCTATCGATAGATTCGGATGCACGCCATGCCACGGTGGACAAGGCCAGGCGCTCACAGCAAAGTCAGCACACGCCTTGACGCACGCCGAATATTGGCTCACCCCGGTCCTCGGATTAGATGAACACACTGGTAGAATTTCTGAAGAAACAAAGGGGTACATGGAATCTAACTGCCGCAGGTGTCACGATGGTGTGATGATGTTAGACGCTAAAAATCCTGAAACAGGTGAGCAACAGGATTATGCGCCAAATTTAACCAAAGGCTTGGGTCTCTTTGAAGATCTGGGGTGTCACGGCTGCCATGCTGTTGAAGGATATAGTGCTATTGAAACGATTAACAAGGTTGGGCCCTCGCTTGCGAAAGTCGGAAGTAAGGTTCAGGATATCGCGTGGCTTGAAAACTGGCTTAAGAAACCTGAGGCCTATATGCCTGATACGAAAATGCCTAACTTCTTTCCAACCGCCGGAATGAGTCAGATAGTCTACCTCAAGAATGGTGGAAAGCGGATAGGTGCTGTAACCAAAACTGCTGACGGCATCATTATTAAAACAGACGATGGAACCGAGTATCCTTACCCTAACAGTTACGTAACGCGTATCGTTGACGAAGTGAAATCGATCGCTGCGTACCTCGCGCAGATGCAGGATGATTCTCTTGATACCGTGCAAACCTACCCTACATCCGAAAAAGCGATTAAAGCCGGTGAAGAGACTGTCAAAACGGTTGGCTGTCTCACATGCCATGCTGTTGATGGACTCGGCAGCGACTTCGGGCCGGCATTAGATAGTGTGGGTGCAAAGGTTACGGCCGGCTACCTCCGTCAATGGGTGACGGATCCGCAGGCTTATGATGCGGATACTGCCATGCCGAGTTTGAGGCTGAGTCAGACAGAGATTGACAACGTTGTTGCCTACCTGATGAGTCTAAAGCAGCCAACACCTGTTGCTGTCTCAGAATCGGTTGGGGACGTAGATGTAACCGAGGGCGAGGTTCTCGTCAGAACGTACGGATGCTTCGGGTGCCACGAAATCCCCGGCTTTGAAAATGAATCGAAAGTCGGTGCAGATCTTGGTGAATTTGGTGGGAAGACAGTAGAGGAATTTGACTTTGGTGACACAGTGGACGTTGAACACAGTTGGACAGGTTGGACCCTAGGGAAAATTACAAATCCGCGCCGTTACCAAACCCGCCGTATTGTTTCTCGCATGCCGGTTTTTCAACTTGATGAAGAAGAGGCGAAGGCACTCGCTGTCTTGCTAAAAAGTTTCCAAGCGGCAAAGTACCCGCTAAGTTATATCCATCAGAGATCAGAGAAGCTAAATCATATTGATGCCGGTAGACGATTGGTGAAAAAATATAACTGCTCAGGGTGCCACGAGATTGAAGGGAAAGGTGGCAGTTATGTTGATGTTGTGATGGCTCACGAAGGGTTAGATGCGATTAATGCCAAGCAATTCTCACCGCCAACCCTGCAGTCTGAAGGCGCGAAGGTTTATCCGGATTGGTTGTTTGAATTCCTTAAAGTGCCGTCGGATATCCGATACGGGCTCAAAGTGCGCATGCCGACGTTCGGACTATCTGATGATGAAGCTACAACCTTTGTCAAGTACTTCTCTGCGTTAGACGATGAACCGTTCCCATATGAGACGCTCGAACTGCCCGTGGCAACGCGTGCCGAATTGCGTGTCGGAAAACAGGTTTTTGACGTACTTCAATGTATTTCCTGCCATCCTGCTAAGGGCGAGGTAATTCCAGAGGGCAGTGACAAAGCGGGGCGCCCTGACCTCTCCCTTGCAAAAGAACGGCTCAAAGCAGATTGGCTTATTGACTGGCTCAAAGATCCGCAGTCGTTCCAACCCGGCACAGCGATGCCGCAAGCATGGCCGCTTGTCGGAGGACAGTACATGCCGCTTGAAGGGTACGCTGATGATGATGCGGAGAAGCAGATCCGACTGGTACGAGATTATCTAATTTCGTTAGGCCGTTAACGCATAAAGCACAGCCTCTGGGAACAATGAAGCATCTTACCGTTGTTATCGTCATGGTTATTGTCTGGCTTAACGGCTTAATCTGGTTAGGTAAACAGGTTGACCCGAGCACGAGGTATCAGTCGCAAGTAGAATACAGATATGCCCGGTACTGTGCAGGCTGTCACGGAAATAGTGGTGAAGGCAACGGACGAATAGGCAGATTCAAAAGGCTAGAACCGGCTAATCTCACTGATGTCACTTTGTGGGAAATGCACAGTGATGAACAATTGCTGGACAGTATTAATGCCGGAAAGAACAATATGCCTGCATTTCATTACTACCTTAGTGATGAGGAGCAACGAGAGATTCTCGCCTATATTAAGGAAACGTTTCTCCGGTAAATTTCCAAGAGACAGATATAAAACTGTCATGTTGAATTATTTGCTTTTTGGATTCTTGTGGTGTTAACATGTTATGGTGATTTTTTTTTGTAGGACCGAACGTTCAGCAGTGTCCTACATGACTCTTTTGTAATAGATTGAATTTTACTAAAATGGAGGAAAAGTCATGAAAATTATAGTTGCGTTGCTTGTCTTGGGTTTAATCGCGAGTGCTGCTTATGCCGGTAATATCACCGGTACGGTTCTCTACGAAGGGGATGCTCCTGCACGCGCGATGTTAACAGCTACCAACGACCAGCATTGCATTGACGCTGTAAAAGGCACAAAATCCGAGACACTCGTTGTCTCAAAAGGGAAGGGTATTAAGAACGTTGTTATTTACGCCCGCGTACGCGGTGCGAAAGTTACCGTTCCCGATAAAAATCCAGTTATGGACCAAAAGGGATGTGCGTATTTCCCGCATGTGCTCGCAGTTGTAGCAGGTTCCACCGTGGATATTACGTCCAGTGATCCGATAGCACACAACGTCCATTCGCACGCACAAAAGAATGAAGCAATAAACTATCAAATTCCGCAACCCGGGAAAGTTATCCCGCACAAAATAGAAAAAGCAGAGCAGATTAAGTTTACTTGTGATATCCACGCGTGGATGACAGGCTATATTGTTGCTGTTGCCAGTAACTTTTTTGCTGTGACCGGTGATAAAGACGATGAAGGGAATTGGCTGAGTTCAGATGCGTATGAAGCCTCGGAGGACAAAGGTACCTACACTCTGGCAGAGGTCCCTGCAGGTAAAGTCCGGGTCATTGCTTGGCATGAAGAGCTTGGTTCTGCGAACAAAACGGTTGAAGTGCCGGCGAGCGGTGATATTAATGTAAACTTTACGAGTGCTGATTTTAAAAAGCGCGCGAGGAAATAAATTTTTCATATTTTGGTATATGGCCTACTGTACGTCTTCTTCGCGTGAATGGCTTGACTTTCATCTCGTCAGGGGTAGTTTTGCTGATAGATAATCGTCAAAACGTCTTTCGTGAGTGGCCGTCGGCTGTTTGATACCGAGCAAGCCTAAAAAAAAGACTGAGAGAAATAAAAGAATGCGTTGTTGCTCTTCCGTAATAACAAAGAAGTTCTATTTGCTACTTGGCTGTTTTCTACTCGTTTATGCCTTGCTGGCAGTTGTGCCAGCCTTTGCACAAGATATGAGCGATGCTGAATATCGCACTTTCCCGAAGATTGGTAGCCGTAATGCGGCGTGGATTGCAGCACAACTGCACCTACTATTTGGCTCTTTCATCCTCGGTGTTCCAATGTTCGCAGTTATCATTGAATTTATAGGTTGGAAGAGCAAAGATCCGCGCTACGATAGAATGGCGCAAGAGTTTATTAAACTCTGTATGGGTGCATTTTCGACAACAGCGCTCCTCGGTGGTGTGCTTGTCTTTATCCTAATCTGGTGCTATCCGAAAGTGATGAGCAAGCTGAGTGGCATCTTCGGTCCCACGATGATTTTCTATGTTGTCCTATTCTTCGGTGAAACGTTTACCCTCTATCTCTATTCGTACGGCTGGGATAAAATGCAAGGCAGACATAAAGGTTGGCACCTCTTCCTCGGTGTACTGCTTAATGTGTTCGGTACTGCGATAATGTTTGTTTCAAATTCGTGGCTCACCTATCAGACAAGCCCTGCGACGCAATACGGCAAACTGTCTGAATCAACACGGCAAGCGTGGTTAGAAAATCAATTGTCCCAGAATCCTGAGTTGACACGAACTGAAGTCATGGAGGGGATCACCGACGCAACCGTGATTCCACTCCATAACGAGACAACCGGAGAGTTTTTAGCTACCGTTTGGGAAGCAGTGAATAATTTTACGTGGATGCCGGTTAACATTCACCGGCTCATCGGGAATATTGCGTTCGGGGGTTCAATTGTTGCGGCCTATGCAGCGTTCCGATTCCTCGTTGCGAAAACGAAAGAGGATAAGGCTCACTATGACTGGATGGGTTATACTGGTAATTTCATCGCCCTATGTGGGCTCATTCCACTGCCTTTCGCTGGTTACTGGCTGGGGCGAGAAATCTACATGTTTAACAATACGATGGGCATCAACATGATGGGGAGTCTGTTTTCCTGGCTGTTTATCATCCAAGCCGTCATGATTGGTGTGCTCTTTATCGGCGCGAACTATTATCTCTGGTCGGGAATGGGAAGGATTGACGGTGCGCAGATATACGCTCGTTATCGTCCGTATATGATCACGATTATTGTTATCTGTGTGGCTATCTGGATGACACCCCGTACCTTATCAAAAATTTCTACTTCAAGTGAACTGAGCGCGATGGGTGGAGCCAATCATCCGCATCTTGGCCTGTTCGGATTAATGACTGCAAAAAACACGGCGGTTAACATTATTATTTTAACCACGTTTTTGAGTTTCCTTTTTTATAGACGTTCAGGTAAGTCGCCTACAGCAAGTTGGAAAAAAGTGGGGAACATCGCGATTTCTTCTATTTTCTTCTTCTCTGTTGTCTCGATTGTGGTTATCGGCATCGTTGGGTTTACCGTTCCAACGGATTTGCGTGTCAACGTGTTGACTCCGTATCAAGTTCTGATTGCGCTCGCCGTTATGGTAGCCGTGACAGTGATTGATATTTTTATGTATAGAAAAGCGACTATGGCTGGCACGATTAAATGGGGTGAGATGTCAGACCGGTCGCAGTACGTGTTAATCCTATTGGCAATCACCTTTACGTCTTTGATGGGCTTGATGGGGTATGCCCGTTCGGGTCTTCGCGAAGCATGGCACATCTTCGGTGTAATGCAGGATACATCGCCTGATGCGTTTACCCCGCTCTTGAGTGAAGCCGTGAACATCGTTGCAATTATCATGGTCCTTTTCTTTGCCCTCGTGGGGTTCATCTTCTGGCTGGGTTTATGGGGCGAAAAGAAGAAGGAAAAAGCTGTTCCAATGGAAACAGAATGATAAATTATTTAGGTACATATTAATGTTAAACACGTTCATAAAAATTGCCGGTTTAGTCTTAATGGTCGTGAGTTTCATCGCGTATATCGCAGGTGCAGCTGCCTTTCCAATTGCCTCAGAGAACCTGCTGCCGTGGTCGGTCTGGTTTCTCATTGCGGTAATTGTAAACATTATTGTGTGGTCTAACGTTGTAAAATTGCTAACATTCTCGCTAGCTGTGATATGGTTTTATGCATTTGTCGCGGGACTCGTTCCGGAATCCTCTACGGCGGTAAATTTAACCACTCTTGATTGGAGTGACCCGGATGCAGTAGCGGAGCAAGGTGCCTTAGTTTTCAACGGGAAGGGCCAGTGCGCTGCGTGCCATACTGTAGACACGAGTGCCCCGAAAGGTAGATGTCCCGATTTGACAGACATAGGTATTAACGCGGCGAGTCGGGTTGCCGGGATGGATGCAAAGACATATCTGATTGAGTCGCTATATAAACCTGAGAATTATCTCGTACCGGGTTATGGCAAGATTATGCCGGCGGTGTGGAAGGCCCCGATCGCGTTATCAAAGTTGGAGATTGAAGCTGTCATCGCTTATTTGCAGAGTCAAGGTGGGGAAATAGACTCCACTCCGTATGATGAACCTATTAATAGAGCTGACCCCGGTACGGTAGCAGCGGCCCTTCCCCCATTGCTTACCGGGGATGCAGAGCAGGGCAAAAAAGTTTTTGTTTCAGCGGCATGTATCTCCTGCCATGCAGTAAAAGGGATAGAAAGTCCTGCAGCCGGCGAAGTCAGTGAAGACTTTGAAGTCGTCACTGCACCCGATCTCTCTGAAATTGCAGCCTTTAACGACATGCGGTACATTGAGGAGTCGATCCTGAACCCTGGTGTGCAAATTGTGAGTGGTTACGGTGCAGTAACCGTCCGGGCGAACGGGGCGAGTTTACAAGGCACCCTGGTCTCACAAGATACTGAACAAATCGTTGTCCGTACCAAAACGGCCGATGGCGTAGAGGAGGAACACACCCTCCAATTGATGGAACTGGATGATGAACCTATTGAGGATTTGGCAAATCTGAAAGCGAAGGGCTATTTTACATTAACACTAACACCAACAGATGCAGATGCGCCTGTGAGCGGTGAAATTGTTGAAGAGAGCGAAGACACCGTAACCCTCAAGGTAGGTGAAGAAAACCGAACGTTGTCTAAAGTTGATGTGAAAAGTCAATTGACGGTTCTCACCTATGATGGAGACGAAATTGTCGGAGCCGTAGTATCAGGAACGCCGGACGACGATGAAATCGTTTTAAGCGTTGACGGTAGCGAGGTGGTAATTGATACGTTTGACATTGAGGAAGCCACTTTCACCCGTGCATTCGGTAAGAAGCTTCTTGTGACATCACCGATGCCTGAAAATTTTCCACTTCTTCTATCAGTAGCGGATCTGAGCCATCTGCTTGCTTTCTTAAGTTCACTTACAGGGGAAACAGCAACAGCAGAAGCTTCCGCTTCTACTGATGCCTCGGAAGTTTCATCGGAATAAGGAGGTAAACCATGAAGCGGCTATCGCTTTTCACAAAATGTCTCATAATTTTCGTTGGGTGCTGGGTATTCTTGCGCTTTATCGTTGGGGGCTTTATCTCAGTACCGATACCGGGTAGCGTAATTTCGATGTATATGGGGCTGGTTGTCTTGGCTATCTTGGTGCATGTCTCCGTTGAAGATTCTCGTTTTAGTGAGTTTCTCCGCCCTATTCTTGAAACGGTTGTTGATGAGAATAGACGTATCCGCCGGCGAGTTATAGCGGTGCTGATTCCGCTAGCTTTACTCGGTTATACCTATTCGATTTTCGCACAACGCACAAACCCTCCGGGCAATCCACGTGATGCACACCCATCGCCGCCTCTTGAACTCACCTACAAAGATGAGGTTATTGGTAAAATGCAGGAGGTGGAAAACCCCTTCCGACACTATGAAAAAGACGACCCGGATGCGTTTAAGGCACATGTAGAAAACGGCAGGCGTGTCTACTACCAGAACTGCTTTTACTGCCACGGTGATGATTTAGATGGGCAAGGTCATTTCGCACCGCATCTGCAGCCACTGCCTGCGAATTTCCAGGATCCGGGTATCATTCCAAACTTTCAGGAATCTTTCTTGTTTTGGCGAATTAGCAAAGGAGGTCCGGGTTTACCTGCAGCAGGTACGCCGTGGGATTCTGCTATGCCTATTTGGGAGGATTATTTGACAAAAGATGAAATTTGGGATGTCATTCTATTCCTATCGGATTATACTGGTTATCATCCGCGGACTTTTGGGGAAGGACACTAGACAATGTTACGTGTATATAGAAAAATAACCTGCTTGATGATGTTCTTGGGGTGTAGTGTTCTGTTTGCAGAAATATCAAATTTCTCGTTAATATATGCTCAAAACGCGCCACAGGCCTCCGAAAAAGGAAAAGCGATTTATGAAAAAAGCTGCGCACACTGCCACGGTATTGAGGGCCGCGGCGATGGTTCTGCTGCTGAAAATCTCCTTCCAAGACCGAGAGATTTCACACGTGGCTTGTACAAAATCCGTTCAACTCAGGCTGGAGAGCTTCCGACCGATCAGGATTTGTTTGACATTATCAACAAAGGAATGCCTGGTTCTTCAATGCCCGGTTGGGAAACCTCCCTGAGTGCTGCTGACCGCTGGGAGGTTGTCGCCTATATTAAAACATTTTACGATGACTTTGAAGAGAACGAAATACCGCCGCGGCAAATAGATTTCTCTGGGAAAATCCCGTACTCAGAACAGAGCGTTGAAACGGGCAAAGTACTTTATGTAGAGCTTGGTTGCGTAGAATGCCACGGCAATATCGGCCGTGGCGACGGTACTTCTGCACCGACGCTCACCGATGAATGGGGATTTCAGACATGGCCGGCAAATCTGACACAGGGTTGGAATTTCAGAGGTGGCAGTGGCACCGAGGACATCTTCAAACGGTTCATCGGCGGCATTGCCGGTTCGCCTATGCCTGCTTTTGAGGGTGACAGTTTCCTACACTTCGGACTCACTGCAGCGGAATCCAAACGTCTTACCGAATTAGAAGGCAAAGATGAGATGACAGAAGCCGAAGAAGAGGAATCCGGACAATTTTACGAGAAAATGGATGCTGCTGTTGACATTGCCCTCAATATAGCGGAAGGTACAGAATTGAGTGCTGATGAACAACGTACCTTTGATGAAGCTATGAAAGTTGTGTATGAAAAGAGTTGGCATTTGGCGAACTATGTCAAATCCCTTTCGCCGGAAAAACGCCCAGAGTCGGCGATTGGAAACCGTGTCCTCCGGGCACAATATTTAACCGGAGACCTGCCGCGAATGGGTGACGCTGCATGGGACACACTAAGATCTAGCCACTTCCCACTTGTTGGACAAATCATCATTGAACCCCGGCAATTCAACCCGACAATTGACTCGGTTAACGTCAAAGCGTTCTATAATGACAAAGAGGTGGCATTCCTTTTCACGTGGGATGATAGGACGCACACCACTGAATTAGAGGATGAACAAACCGGCAATGTCTTTGAAGATGCGCTGGCAATTCAATTTCCGGTGAAGATTCCTCAGGGACCAACATCCCCGAAGCCGTATTTTCTCTGGGGTGGACGACTTCCCGTCTATTTATGGCATTGGAAAGCTTCCGCACCAACCGATGTGACAGAGTTTACCGCTAAGGGAATTAACAACGCAGAAACACAAGCCGTGCAAAGCGACATCCAAGCAGAAGGGACGTACGCAGATGGACAATACAGACTATGGGTAAAACGTGCCTTAGAAACTGACGATAAGAAGGATCTGCAGCTTGAGCCGGGAGTGTTTGTGCCGATAGCGTTCTCTGCCTGGGATGGCGCGAATGGTGATATTAACACAAAACGTGCGATTTCTAGTTGGTATACTTTCGTACTTGAACCTGTTCCCTCTGCAAAAAGGTTTGTCTATCCACCTTTAGTGGCGCTACTCTCAGTCTGTGCGCTATTCGGCTTGCGCATGTTCATACGGCGGAGAAATGTATAAGTTATTGGCGTAGACAGTCTGTTCTCGCCATCTTAGTAAAATGATGCAGGTCGCTTTGGGCGAGATGAGTACACGAATCTTCAACCAAAAAAGTCTGACCGCTTTAACCGACGAAAATTGCATAAGCGTTTGGTTTATGCAACAATAGATGGCACTGCTGCTATCTATCACAATAACCCGTGCGAATCAAAGTAGATTCGTGCACACAAAGAACCGATAATAAAGGAGAGAAAAAGATGAAAATCCGGATGTTTGCAGGCTTCGCGCTTCTACTCGCGTGTTGTTATGTTATAACTGTCTTTGCCGACCACCACGAGGAAGGCGAGATGAAAATGCTCGCGTTTCCTGAATCATATAAAGCCATGGCGGTAAGCAATGGTGGAACTATCACCGGTACCGTAACGTTTGAGGGCGACGTACCGGAGATGAAAATGCTGGAAATTACCAAAGACCAGGCGGTTTGTGCTGCTACAGAAAAGTACGATGAATCCCTTGTCGTCGGCGAAGGCGACGCTTTAAAAAATACAATTGTCTACTTAATAGACGTTAAACAGGGCAAAGATTTTGACAAAGCGGTTAAACCAGAAATCGACCAGCAGGGGTGTCAGTTCACCCCACACGTTCAGATTGTTCCGGTCGGTACGCGCCTGATAATGCTGAATAGCGACAAAGTTAATCACAATGTCCATATCTTCAGCAGCATTAACAAACCGGTTAACAAACAGCAGACGAAAAATCGAAAAAAGATGCCGCTCGCTGGTGTCAAAAAAGCAGAGGGCCCGGTAGCGGTTAAGTGCGATATCCACGGCTGGATGTCCGCGTGGGTCGCTTACGTTCCACATCCCTATTTTGCCGTAAGCGATGAGAAGGGAAAGTTTACACTTGAAAATGTGCCCCCCGGTACCTATAAACTCGGATATTGGCATGAAACGTGCGGTACGAATAACGAATCGCCGGCTTCTGTTACAGTTGAGGCAGGCGGCACAGTCACGCAGGACTTCACGCTGAAAGTCGAGAAAATGTAGTAGACGGTGAAAAACACGCTTGAGGTAGAAAATCTTTCGCATACATATCAGACTAAGTCTGCACTGTGTGACGTGAGTTTTAGCGTGACATGCGGTGAAATTTTTGGACTCCTCGGACCCAACGGAAGCGGAAAAACAACCCTTTTCCGAATTCTCTCTACGCTGATGCGCCCAACTTCTGGACATGTCAAATTACTTGGTTACCAGTTAGCTACCGAATCAAAAGCGATTAGGAAGTTATTGGGGGTTGTTTTTCAACATCCAGGGCTGGATGGTAAACTGACGGTACGCGAAAATTTGCTGCATCATGGGCATCTTTACGGGCTCCTCGGTGCACCACTCCGGCACCGAATCGTCGAAATTCTTGAGCGCTTCGGTGTCGGGGACAGAGCGGATGAACGCGTTGAAATCCTCTCAGGCGGTTTGCAGCGGCGGGTTGAAATTGCTAAGGCACTGCTGCATGCTCCTCGTGTTTTGCTCCTTGATGAACCGAGCAGTGGATTGGATGTAGGTGCGCGTCAACAACTACGTGCCTACCTGAAAATACTCGCTGGAACCGAAAACATCCTTGTGCTGCTAACGACGCACCTTTTGGATGAGGCAGAAGCATGCCACCGGGTCGGAATTCTGGATGCCGGCTGCTTAGTAGGGCTTGGCACACCGGATGAACTCAAAACGCAAGTCGGCGGTGATGTTGTACTGATTGAGAGTAGTAACGAACAAGGCGGCTTGCCCAACCTTGAGCCCTTCTGTACTCAGATTGCGGAGCAGTTTGGCGTTACAGCCTACGTCACCGAAAATCGTTTGCGTATTGAGTGTGAAAACGGACATGAGTTTGCGAGAGACGTAGTCGCCGCTTTTCCTGATAAAATTCAGGCAGTGCGTTTCGGAAAACCGACGCTGGAGGATGTCTTTACAAAACTGACAGGGAATTCGCTGTTGTAGCGGAAGAATAACATGCTGAGATTCAGATGATGGCTAAGGTTTCTCTGGTGAGATGGCGACACAAAAGTTCAGGTCAAACACGCCTGACCACTTTAATCGCCGAAAATCTGCTACCGATTACAACAATATGGTGGCGTGAAATCATCAGGTTTTATCGCCAACGGAGCCGGCTTTTCAGTGCAATTGCACAACCGTTGGTTTTTTGGCTTCTCATCGGTAGCGGGTTAAGTGCATCTTTTAAACCTGCAGGTGTCTCGGACCAGGCGGACTACATCGAGTATTTTTATCCTGGCATCGTTGTTTTAGTCTTGCTTTTTACAGCTATTTTCGCTACAATATCCGTTGTACATGATAGGCACGAAGGTTTCTTGCAAGGGGTACTCGTCACGCCGGTAGCACGGTGGCGAATTATCATCGGCCAAGCACTCGGAGGCACCACATTAGCTTTCATACAAGGGCTGCTTCTACTGGTGCTCGCACCGCTAATAGGCATCAAACTTAGTATCATATCAGGATTTCTAACTATAGGCGTGATGGCCCTCTTAGCCTTTGGTTTGACAAACCTCGGCCTGCTCCTCGCGTGGCGGATGGATTCAACGCAAGGGTTTCATGCAATTATGAATCTTTTGTTGATTCCGATCTGGTTACTGTCTGGTGCATTTTTCCCGAGTACGGGGGCACCAGTGTGGTTAAAATGGACGATGAAACTGAATCCGTTAACGTATGGACTCGCAGCACTAAGGCACAGTCTCTATTTTACCACTGGAACGACGGTTAGCGACGTGCCCCCTTTTTTGATGTCTGTGCTGATAACAGGGCTATTTTGTCTTTTGACATACGCATGGGCGACTTTCAGTGCTTCTTTCCAAACTGACTAAGTGGTCTGGAGCTCGCGTACGTACGAGAGATTTTTTTTCATCGAGAAATCAGGCTAAAATTTAGAAGTGCTTTGTCAAGCACGCAACAAGGTTTTTCTGGCGGAATGGCCACACAAGCTTTCACGCTAAATAAATCTTAACACTTTAATCGAAGAAAAAAGGAGGACTAAATGCTTCAATGGCTTCCACCAAACGTATCAACGTTCGGGCAAGGTGTTGATAATATCTTCCATATCATCTATTATATTACGGTAGTTGTCTTTGTTCTTGTGACGGCGACTCTGATTGCTTTCCTTATTAAATACCGGCATCAAGAAGGGCGCAAAGCTACCTACATTGAAGGCAGCACGACACTTGAAATCGTCTGGACAGTAGTGACTGCAGCGATTGTTTTTATCCTCGCCATGCTCAGTCTGCCTCAATGGAATAAAATTAAATCGCCAACGGATTTCCCGGTGAACCCGGATGTGCTGGTGCAGGTTAGCGGTAAGCAGTTTAACTGGGATATGACGTACCCTGGTCCGGACAATGAGTTAGGAACAGACGATGACCTGCAATTGGAAAATGAACTGCATGTCCCTGTTAACGCGATTGTGCATATCCGATTAACGGCGGAAGATGTCATCCACAGTTTCTTTGTCCCTCAATTACGGCTAAAACAGGACACGTTGCCCAACCGGTTCATCGACGTCTGGTTTGAAGCCACCAAAGCCGGACGTTATGAAATTCCGTGTGCAGAACTTTGTGGTTTTGGACACTCAGGCATGCTCGGTTACCTCAATGTACATTCGCAGGAAGACTATGATGCCTGGGTGAGGGAACGTTGGCCCCAATAGGCAATAAGGAGTAAATAACCATGAACGATAATGAACATACGTCACATCATCACGAACAAAGTTTTATTAGCAAATACATCTTCTCGCTTGATCACAAGACTATAGGGAAGCAGTTCCTCATTTACGGGCTGATAATGTTTTTTGTTGGAGGTGGGCTCGCGCTCCTCTTTAGATGGCAACTCGCTTATCCTGAAAAACCTTTGCCTATCATAGGGGCATCGCCAGGGTACCTTGAGGATGGCGAAGTTACCACTGGTGCAGATAGGATGTGGGAGCGGATTTATGAGTCAGAAAAGGAAGAGTGGCTTGAGGTAAATATGCCCAACGGGGTCGTTGAACCTGCTTTTTACAACATGCTGTTTACGATGCATGCAACCGTGATGATTTTCTTTGTCGTTGTCCCTATTTTGGTCGGCGCGTTCGGAAACTTCCTCATACCTCTGATGATTGGTACACGAGACATGGCTTTCCCTATTCTCAATATGCTCTCCTTTTGGCTTGCAGTGCTTGCTGCGATTGTGATGGCGATTGGGTTTTTCGTCCCCGGTGGCCATGCAGCATCAGGATGGACGGGCTATGCGCCGCTCTCAGCTGACGCACAATGGACCGGTGTAGAATGGGGGCAAAATCTCTGGGCGATAAGCCTCTTAATTCAAGGGTTCTCCTCGTTAGTCGGCTCTATTAATTACATCACGACGATTATTAATATGCGTGCCCCTGGAATGACGTTATTCCGGATGCCGTTAGTCATCTGGTCTCTGTTCATCGTCGCGATCCTCCTGCTACTCGCCTTTCCTGTCTTTTCTTCTGCATTGGCACTACTCATATTTGATAGGCTTGCGGGTACGACCTTCTTCACTGCTACGGCTGAAGGGGGCGGAGATCCGCTCTTATGGCAACATTTATTCTGGTTTTTCGGACATCCTGAAGTTTACATCCTTATTTTGCCAGGAATGGGTATCGCATCCGAATTAATCGCTGTCTTTTCACGTAAACCGATTTTCGGTTATCGTTCTATGGTATACGCTATGATCGCCATCGCCTTTTTGGGATGGATTGTTTGGGGACACCATATGTTCCAAAGCGGGATGCGCCCTGGATTGGGTTCAGCCTTCATGACAACAACGATGCTCATCGCTGTACCGTCCGCAATTAAAACGTTTAACTGGCTCGGAACGATGTACAAGGGTTCCATCCGATTTACGACGCCGATGCTACACGCTATCGCCTTCGTGTCAATGTTTGTAATTGGGGGGCTCAGTGGTATCTATATGGCAAATACACCCGTTGACATCTTTATCCACGATACCTACTACATTGTCGCACACATTCACTACGTTGTCTTCGGTGGGAGTCTGTTCGCTATCTTCGGGGGCATCATCTTTTGGTTTCCGAAAATGTTTGGACGCTACATGAACGACACACTTAGCAAAATTCACTTTTGGTTGACGTTCATCTCGTTCAATTGCACCTTCTTCCCGATGCATATTCTGGGTGTAGGTGGACACATGCGGCGTATCTCTAATCCGATGCAATATGAATTCCTCCAAGGGTTTGAAGGAATGAACATCTTTATTACAATGAGTGCGTTCACACTCGGCATAGTCCAACTGATACTTGTCTTTAACTTTTTCTGGAGTATGTACCGCGGCAAAGTTGCAGAGCAAAATCCGTGGCATGTAAACACATTGGAATGGGAGGCTCCGACGCCAGTACCGCATGGTAATTTTGGGCAAATCCCCACCGTTTATCGCGGTCCGTATGAATACAGCGTGCCGGGGGCAGAATCTGATTGGATTCGGCAAGCGGATCCAGAGCATGTGCCGGCAAGTGCTGGAGACTAAGTATTTGTGAATTGTAGGCGCGGTTTCTAACCGTACCTAGAACCTGTTTCGTTATGCAGAATTCTACGACTTATAGCCCTTGGCTCCACCGATTTGCACGCCTCACCGTAGGTGCAACTTTCCTACTCATTGTGATAGGCGGAATTGTCACTAGTACCGAATCCGGTCTGGCTGTTCCCGATTGGCCGACGACCTTTGGCTATAATATGTTCTTATATCCGTTATCGGAGATGGTTGGTGGCGTGCTTTATGAGCATAGCCATCGGCTGATGGGTTCCCTTGTCGGGCTCCTAACAGTGGTTCTCTTCATTATGCTATGGGCAAAAAAGTCTAGTATGTGGCTACGGTGGCTCGGCTGCATTGCTCTCGTAGGTGTGATTGTGCAAGGTGTACTGGGTGGCCTTCGAGTGACGCAGCTTTCGCTCGTCCTGGCAATAATCCATGCGTGTCTTGCACAAGCGTTCTTTGCACTTCTATGTGGAATTGCCTGGTTTACCTCCCGTGATTGGTTGAATACCACACTGAGGGATAACCCATCAGGTAATTTACCGGCCAAGAAGTTACGCCGGTTAAGTCTAATTACAACCTGCTTAATTTACGTTCAACTCATTTTCGGTGCGATTTTGCGGCATACAGGGAGCCGATTGGAGTTACACCTCCTTTTCGCCTTCTTGGTAACACTTCATATTTTCCTTATTGCAAGAAGAATATGGCAAGAAGAGGTACTGTTTCGTTCGGTTTCGGCATTAATCGGCTTACTTGCTGTCCAATTGCTGCTCGGCACCGGGGCATTCTTTGTGAAATTTACAACCCTCGGTGAAACGATGGCAGTGGCACTGACAGTCGCAATAACGACAGGGCACGTCGCGTTCGGCGCGCTCATGTTGGTTATGAGTTTTGTGTTAACTCTGAAAATCTATAGGCTTACTGCCGCCTCAACTATCTCATCTGAGTCCCAGGAAGTCATTGCTACTGCAGATGGAGAATTAGTGTAAAAAAAATTATTATGCGTTCTACACCGGCAAGCTTAGAAAACAGTGTTAATGAGCCTAAACCCCCGCCGATGGGCAGTTTTGCGCTGAGCCGTGCGACTGATTATCTGGAACTTGTCAAACCGCGGCTGGTTTTGATGGTGCTCATGACAACAGCTGCTGGCTTCTATATTGGGGCATCTGCTCCGGTCAATTGGGTACGCTGCCTGCATACCCTCATAGGCGCGGGACTAACAGCCGCGGGTGTTTTAGGTTTAAATCAGTATATGGAACGTGATATAGATGCACGGATGGAACGGACACAAGCCAGACCATTGCCCGGTGGAAGGATGCTCCCCCTGGAAGCGCTCCTTTTCAGTGCGGCCCTCACAAGCAGCGGAATGCTTTACCTGACATTGGTTGTTAATCCGCTGAGTGGGTTCGTACTCTCGTTGATAGTGGCAACTTACCTGTTTCTCTATACACCGCTCAAGCAGAAGACATCTCTTTGTACACTCGTTGGGGCGTTCCCAGGGGCATTACCGCCGGTAGTGGGCTGGGCAGCAGCCCGCGGAACGGTTGCCGGAGAAACGTGGGTGCTATTTGCGATCCTATTTTTGTGGCAATTGCCGCATTCCCTCGCTATAGCATACATCTACCGTGCGGACTATGCCAAGGCAGGGCTCCGTTTGTTGCCTGTCATCCATCCGGACGGTGCCAGCACACGTCGTCAGATTATTATCAACTGTGCTGCACTCCTCGGAATTGGATTGCTGCCGGCTCTCCTCAATATCGCCGGGAGTATCTATTTTTGCACTGCGCTCCTGGCAGGACTCGTGTTTCTAGCGTTTGGGTTCTATTTGGAACGCGAGCGTTCGGTAACAGCAGCACGATATATCATGTACGCGTCTCTCCTTTATCTACCACTGATATTTATAACGATGGCAATTGATAAAATTTAGGTTAGTTGAGAGTGAAGAATCTTTTATCTTAATTTTGAACTTTTAGCACCAATGTTAACTGGAATGACTACGAATAGTTTGAATAGTTTGGGATTGCATCCATTGGATAACTCATGAACAGACCAAATGAACGTACACGAAATCGCCGACTCGGATTCACGCTGTTTTTACTGTTTGTAATTCTGGTTATCATTGCCACCATTGCAATTGTGAACGGCTGAGGAGAAGTTTGATGGTGCCTAATACCTCAGAAGTCCGTCCGATCAGTAACGCCCGGTTAGGCATATTAATTCTACTGGGTGCAGAGATGATGCTGTTTTCCGGGCTTGTCGGTGCGTTTCTCGTGTTTCGGATGGGAAATGTCACATGGCCGCCCCCATCGCATATAGACATCCAGCTGCCTCGTGCCGTGACTGGGTTCAACACGGTTCTTTTGCTCATAAGCGGTTACACGATGTTTCGGGCACTGCGTGCAATTCAACAAGAACTGATATCGCAGCTCCGGAATTGGCTGCTACTTACCGGTGCGTTAGGTTTACTTTTCCTTGTTATACAAGGAAGCGAATGGGCACAACTCATTAGCAATGGACTCACCCTCCAGTCGGGTGTCTATGGCGGTATCTTTTATGTGCTAATCGGGTGCCATGCGGTTCATGTGCTTGGTGCAGTTGTTTGGCTGCTTATCGTCTTGGGGCTGGCAATAGCTGGGTGCTTCTCGGCGGAGCGTCACACCGGGGTTGAGACGTGTGCCATCTACTGGATTTTTGTGGTTGCGCTTTGGCCGATGTTGTATGTTTTGGTGTATTTACTATAGTGGAGGCTTCCATTATGAAGTTAATATTTTGGGGTTCTGTCCTGATGCTCGTTATTCTGATTGCCCCGGCATGTCTTGAGGCATGCCCAGCTTGTAAAAATCTTGACGAGCCGATAGGAAGAGGTTTTAATTCAAGTATCTTTTTCCTGATGGCGATGCCGTTTACGGTTGTAGGGGTGATTGGTGGGAGCGTTTTCTATCATTATCGTCGAGCGAATCGAATATCGCCTAAAAAGGAGGCCGGTTTAGAGAAATAAATGACATGTTAGATTGCAAATTTCATCCTTCAAATAATCTGGCAAAATACCGCAAATAAACGGAAAAAGAGTGGATTTGAGTCCTGATATTATGCTAACATGTAAACACGAAAGGAGTTAAGTATAGTGGAACACGCTAACAGTTTAGAGCAGACTGAAGACGTATATGAACCCTCGCTGACACCCGATAGCCTCGGCAAGCTCGGCATGTGGATTTTTCTCGTTGGGGATACGATGTCGTTTGGGGCGTTGCTCGCAGCCTATGCCGCTATCCGTGCTGGCGCGGGTGCTGTAGGCTGGTTACCGCCAAGCGAGGTGCTCGGGATTAACCTTACCGCTGCGATGACGTTTCTGCTGATTTGCAGCAGTGTCACAATGGTTAAGGCGCTCGAGTCAATTCAGAACGGTAACGTTTCAAGAATGTGTACCTTTCTCGGGTTAACCATCGCTGGAGGTATCATCTTCCTCGGCTTGCAAGCGTATGAATGGACGGAGTTAATTAAACACGGGTTGACGCTAACCAGCATTCCTGACCACGGGTTATCAGGCGCGGCGATTAGCGGTTCAACGCTTTTCGGCCCCACCTTTTATACTATCACCGGATTTCACGGATTGCACGTCACGGGTGGTGTCATCTATCTCATCGTTATACTGATACACGGTTTACGGGGCAGGTATACTGCCGAGTTTAACCATGAAGTTGAAATCGTCGGCTTGTATTGGCACTTCGTCGATCTCATTTGGATTATGGTTTTCACCTTTATCTATCTACTCTAGGAGGACATAACAGTGGCAGATACGCCTCACAAAGAGCATCCGAAATACATAAAAATATTCGTGTGGCTTGCAGTACTGACTGCGGTTGAAATTTTTGTTGCAATGCCAGAATATTCTACTGTTCTCAAAGCAATCTTACTAATCGGCTTGGCCTGTTCGAAGGCAATCTTAGTGGCTAACTATTTCATGCACCTGAAATTTGAGAGGCGGACGTTGGCCTGGATAGTGATAACTCCGTTTCTTATCTGTGTTTTGCTGGTTCTGATGCTGATGCCGGACCTGACCTCAAAAGGGCGGCATGATGCGCTGGTTGCACCAACAACCGAAGTTGTCGATACGTCGTCTCATTAACTTAATTATCGGAAAGATGATGTGGCGTTGAGGCATAATAGAATTTCTTGGAAGTAAAACCGCGTGTTGCTGCGAGTGTGTGATATAGGGCATCCCGCTTCCGAGATGGGATTCTAATTCTCTTGAGAATTGAATAGCACTGCTAACTATTAGCTAGGTTCGGAAATATGGAAACACAAACAGGTAGCGCCAGCGAGTCTGAACGGCGAATTGACAAAAGTACCTTGATCTGGGTGGCGCTAGGCATCATCATCGTAGGTGTCGCCGGCTTCAATCTGTGGGCTGTGCTCGGTAAAAAACCGGTGCCAACATCTCAGCTTGCCCCGGCTCCTGTACCGGACTTTACCTTAATCAACCAGCTGGGGCAGCCATTAGGGCTGGAAGAGCTGATAGGCAAAATTTGGGTTGCTGATTTCATTTTTACACATTGTCCAACAATTTGCCCAATGATGACACAAGAAATGGCACGTCTGCAATCTGAATTTGTAGACAAACCTATCTACTTCGTCTCTTTCTCTGTAGATGCTGAGCGGGATAGCCCGGAGGTCCTTTCTCGGTACGCAGCGCAATACGGTGCAGACGCGAGACGGTGGTATTTCCTTACGGGCGAAAGGGAGAGAATTTACGAGTTAGCAAAGAAAGGCTTTAAATTAGCCGCCGGACATCGAGGGAGTGAAATTCTACATAGTACGCGGTTTGTTCTGGTTGGCCGAGATGGGAACATCTATGGCCGATATGATAGTCGCAGTAAACCGGCGCTTTCGCGTCTCCGGCGTGACATCAACCTCCTTCTTGGGGGCTCGTTCTCGCCCACTGTGAATCAATGATAAATAACTTGCCTCCTGGGTTGATTTCCTGCGTAATCTTTTTGATTCACGTCCCTTTTGGTTTTTTGCGCGTCAGATATAAAAAATTCAGTCGTCCTTGGGGCCGATGCCTCTACATTCCGATTATGCTGAATATCATTGCCCGGCGGTTTATCCTTAACTGGGATTGGAAAACTGCCATAGTTTACTTATGGACGGCAACTCTATTAGCCCATATCATCGCGGGGTATTGGGGTTCGCAACGTAAATCCGATGGCACGTAGAAGATCCGATGAGATTTTTCGACAACATCCCTTTGATGCGAAGCAAGGACTAAAAATGCTTAAGAAAATTTATGTTCCTGTTGATAATTCTGACTACTCAGACGCAAGTATCGCCTTAGGCGTTGAATTCGCAAGGAAATTTGGTTCTCACCTTGTGGGTTCGCACGTCTATGCAGCGAAAATGCATGACGTGCGCTTTAAACAGATGGAATATACCCTACCTGAAGAGTACCAAGACGAGGTTGAACTAGAAAAGCAACGGCGTATCCACGATACTCTCATCACTATGGGGCTGCAACTCATTTCTGATTCATACCTTGAGGTGATGAAGCAGAAATGCGAACAGTTTAACATCCCCTTTGAAGCGAAGATGCCGGAAGGGAAGCATTTCATCAAATTGGTGGAAGATATTCACCAGAGTGACTACGATCTGGTTATTATGGGTGCACTGGGAATGGGAGCGGTGAAGGATAGTCTGATAGGGGGTGTTTGTGAACGTGTTGTCCGACGGACCAGAACGGATACATTGATTGTCCGGAATCTTGAACCTGTCGAAGAGCAAACCGGCAACATCCTCGTCGGCATTGACGGGAGTCCCGAATCTTTCGCTGGATTAAAAACCGCTATCAAACTCGGACAAGCGTTTAATAAACAGGTCGAAGCTGTTGGTGTTTATGATCCTTACTTACACTACATTGTTTTCAATTCGGTTGTTAATGTCCTAACCGAACGTGCGGCTAGAACCTTCAGATTTAAAGAACAAGAGCAATTACATGAAGAAGTCATTGATACGGGCTTAGCAAAAATTTATCAGTCTCACCTTGAAGTTGCACGCGCAATCGCTAAAGAAGAGCACGATTACACGCTAAAAATCACCTTGCTTGATGGAAAGGCCTACGAAAAGATTCTGCAATACATCCGTAAAACAGATACCTGGCTCCTTGTCCTCGGTAGGATCGGTGTCCACAGCGAGCAAGATATGGACATTGGCAGTAACACCGAGAATTTATTACGTCTCGTGCCCTGTAACGTTCTACTCTCAAGCGAACGTTACTTTCCACAGATTGATATCAAGGCGGAAGAGACGCTTGTCTGGACGCAAGAGGCGTTAGATAGAATGGAAAAAGCGCCGCCCCTCGTACGGGGTATTGCCAAAACAGCGGTGCATCGGTTTGCAATTGAGCGCGGGCATTCTGTGATTACGGAGAGTGTCATAGACAAAGCGATGGAGGCGATTATGCCGCAACGTGCCTCTGAAAAGTTGACGCGTGTCGCCAAAGAAATTGCAGAACAGCAGGTTTTAGAGTCGGATGCCGTGCGTACCTATATCTGTGGTGAGTGCGGTTATGCAGCACACAATCAACAACCGATCAAGTGCCCTGTCTGCAGTGCTTCTCCTGAGCGTTTTCAAATGGTTGACAAAAGTTCGCTTGAGCATATCGCCGTTGACGAAGGGGGGGCTGCTGAAGAGGAGACGTTTGATGGTGTGCGCCTGAAATGGTCTGAAGAGTCTAAAAAAGCGCTGCGGCGTGTGCCGCGCGGCTATATGCGGCGGAACGTTAAGGCACGCATTGAGAAATCTGCACGTTCACAAAAAATCGGTACCATCACGAACGCCTTCGCAACACAGATTATTGATGAAAATATGGGCGAAGCAGCCGCTGTTAGAGAAGACGCACCTGAGCTTCGGGCAGTCGGTGCAACAGCACGCACACAATCCGAATCCAGCGTTGAGAATTTTGAAAGTCCTCTCGAATGGACAGAGGCAGCAGTTGAACGATTGAATTTAGTACCCGCCGGTTTTATGCGAAATATTACCAAAACTCGTATTGAACAGCGAGCACAAGAAACAGAGATTGAACAAGTAACGCTTGACTTCGCCGCACGTGTCATTGAAGATGGACGCAGCCTCGCTAATGAAATCCTCGGACAGTATTATCAACAACCCAGTTAAGAATAAACTCTAACAGAGACGTTCAGAGCCGCAATGGGGATTGCTACAGCACATCTCAAAACAGAAGGTAAATTATGAACGGGTATCCGACGGTCACTATCCACATTCTAGGGCCGAACGAAGGGATAGCAGAAGGCAAAAATAAGGGCTTATGGTTTAAGCTAAGATCAGAGCCGCCACCGACAAAAGACCTTGTCGTAGGCTTGAAGGTCCAGTCGTCTAACGGAGAGGTTAAACAGTTCAACACAATCGTAATCCCTAAACATGAAACCTATTCCGCTGATCTTTTTTACAAAACAGTGGAAGGGCACACCGACGTATGGCTGGAAATAGAACCGGTTGCTTCGCTTTCCGCAATAGAGTTGCCTACTGTTACAAATGAAGGCTACGTTATAGAGGCGAGGCATGAGTTTTCAGAGTACAGCATAGGAGACTTATCGAAAATAGTTCCTTACCAGTGGAATGGACCCGAGAGAGGGCTATGGACAGATGAAAAACTTTAAACTTGGGTAGCAACGTATACGGCTAAATCCTCCGCTCAATGTGATTCACTAAAAAAACGGAGTTTTCATGATGCAAAAACAGATTTTAAGAAACACCTTAATTCTCTTATTCTTGGTGCTGCCGCTAATCAGCAGCAGTTTCGCGGAAAACTGGCCCCGTTGGCGTGGACCGAGAAACGATGGTACAAGCGCCGAAACCGGTGTTCCCACCCACTGGTCCGGTACCGAGAATGTGCGCTGGCGTTTGGCTCTTCCGGGCGAAGCGGCTTCAACCCCGATCGTGTGGGGAGACCGGATTTTCCTCACGACTGCCGACGGCAGAGATGAGCTCGCACTCCTCTGTATCACGACTGAGGGCAGCATTTTGTGGAAACAGACCTTAGGGAGCGGCAATCGCAGTATCCGGCGGGGTGAAGCCAACCTTGCAGCCCCCTCCCCGTCAACCGATGGCGAACACGTCTGGACCTTCATTGGAAACGGTAACCTCGCGTGCCATGACGTGGAAGGAAACCGGGTCTGGGAAATAAACCTACAGGAACGTTACGGCACTTTTAACCTCTACTTTGTTATGTCGACCTCCCCGCTGCTGGACAGAGACAGGCTATACATCCAACTTATTCACAGCAACGCGTGGCTGGTGCTGGCCTTGGACAAAGCAAACGGTTCAGAGATCTGGAGGCATGAACGTCAAAGCGATGCGACCTCTGAATGCGAACAAGCTTATACCTCGCCGGTTCTCTACCGTGACGCTGAGCGTGAATTTCTGGTTGTTCATGGTGCGGACTACGTTACCGCCCATAGTCTTGAAGATGGTAGTGAAATATGGCGCTGCGGCGGGCTAAATCCGGTTTCGAGTTATAACTATTCACTCCGTTTTGTGGCTTCCCCGGTCGTAAGGGATGGGCTTATTGTGGTTCCTTCTGCAAAAAACGGTCCTGTTTTAGGCATTGATCCGGCGGCACAGGATAAGGACATAACCGATAGCAGATGGCAACTCTGGAAGCTTTCAAAAGGTACGCCGGACGTTCCTTCTCCACTCATCCACGACGGCTTAGTCTATCTGTGCCGGGAAAACGGTGACCTGCTATGCATTGATGCCAAAACAGGTGAGCAGCTTTACCGTGAACGTACTCATCGGCATAGACATCGTGCGTCGCCGGTTTACGCAAACGGTTTTATCTATCTAACCGCCCGCGATGGCGTGGTCAGCGTCGTCAAAGCAGGGCGTGAATTTGAATTAGTTGCAACCAATTCGATAGGCGAAGAGGTTGCCGCTTCGCCTGTTGTCGCGAATGGTACACTCTACCTCCGCAGCTACGACGCGCTCTATGCTATCGGGGTGAAAAAGTGAAAAGTTACAAGGAACTACCGGGTGATGCGGGGTCCAACATTGTGGGGCAAGTTAGCGCCCAACACGCCCGTCTTCGAAAGCGGCTCGGCACGGTAAAACATACCGTCGCTGTTATGAGTGGAAAAGGTGGTGTTGGTAAAAGTGCTGTCACGGCAAATCTGGCGAATGCACTCGCATTACTAGGGCTTTCTATTGGTGTCGTGGATGCGGATATCAACGGTCCCACACTAGCGAAAATGATGGGTGTGCGACATGCGGCAGTCAATGCGACAACTAACGGGGTTAAACCTGCGATTAACACGCTCGGTGTCAAAGTCATCTCAATGGATTTACTGCTCGCTGAAGACGATGCGCCTGTGTTGTGGCATGCTCCTACTCAGAAAGATGCATTCACATGGCGCAGCACAATGGAAGTAGGCGCGCTGCGAGAATTCATCGCTGACACCGAGTGGGGAACGCTTGATTACCTTCTCCTCGATCTTCCCCCAGGAACCGATAGGCTCCCCAATGTCGTAGAGCTTATACCGGACCTCGGTGGTGTCATCGTTGTAACGATACCCTCTGATATTTCGCAATTCATCGTAAAAAAATCGGTGACAATGGCACATAACATCCTCAACGTTCCTATTATCGATATTGTGCAAAATATGACAGTTTATGTGTGTCAGCACTGTGGTAAACAAGAGCCGCTCTTTGCAACAGATCACCCGATCAGCAAGGAGGGCCCGCTGAGTCAGATACCGTTTGACCCGGATCTCTCACGTTGTAGTGATAAAGGTACACCTTATGTGCATCAATACCCAGAACGTCCCGCGAGCAAAGCATTCACCGGGGTTGCCGAAAAACTTCAACGTTTCTTTAAAAAGGAGTAAAAATTGAAATTCTTATGCCGCGAATGCGATACCGCCATGAAATTTAAAGAGGTCATGCGCCCGGAGCAAGGATCTGTGACTGCAGTTTTTGAGTGCCCCGACTGTTTCACTGAGATTGCTATGTTTCTCAATCCTTGGGAGACGCAGATGCTCAAATCCTTGGATGTACAATTAGGTGGGAGCAACGAATCGGCGCAGCCGATGCAGATGATCCGGTCTCAACTTGAAACTGCGAAGCGTGAACCGATGCCTAATCCGGTTCCTATGGAAATAAGTTCAGGAGAAACCGCTGAGGGCGGCAGATGTCCCTTCACCTCCGTGATTTCGGAGGCTTTTGAGGAAGCACCTAAACCCGAACCGACAGCTCCCACTTGGTCAACTGAAGCCTTAGAACGGCTAGAAAGGATTCCGAGTTTCGTGCGCCCCATGGCAAAGATGGGTATTGAAAGTTTCGCAAAAGAGAATGGGCACACTGAAATTACGGCAGAAGTTATGGATGCTGCACGTGGAAATTTTCCCACACAGGTCTAAATTTTATAATAGTGCAATTGTTGACGCATCCCTATGCCCTCTTTATAAGGATTTTTACCAAACGCTGGAGCATTTCGAGCGCTGGATCCGGTTGTTGATAATCTATAAAAAAAGGAAATATCCGTGAACCGTAATAGTGAAGATACTATCACTACCCTTTTCGTTGAAATCTTGATACCCATGAGCTCTACATGGCAAATTGATGAACAGATAACGAAACCTTTCATCGAAAATAGGCGCAAACCGGATGCGATTGTCCGCACAATTGAAAAATATCCACTCGCAATTGAGCTCAAAATTGACTTTGCACGCGGTGCTAATGAAACCGGGGAGCCGGAGGTGCGCAAATATTACTTGGGCAAAACGCTTGAGGCCACAACGGAACGGGTTATAAATAGCATGGCTGTCCGTATCCCTTACCGGTTTCGCACGATGCCGAGGCATGAAATTCCTCAAGAATTACAGGCCGCGACAGACATCGCGTATGTACTGCTGAATCTTGAGGAACCACACCGATTTCCACAGGAAGGCTGGCTCCAGGGCAGCATCGCCGACATTGCAACTGCTATCCGTATCGGCGCGACACCTATTGCCAAAATTGAGAGAGCCGCAGAGGTTCTGCAGCAGGGTATCAATAGAGCAGCTGCTATCGTTCACCGTGCGATTCAACAGCGGCCACATATTGCTGAAAAGATAGGTGAACATCTCGTGCAAGAGCCCGGACAACAAGCTAACCAGATGGCGATGCTCATTATCAGTAACGCCCTCGTTTTTCAGAGCAGCCTCGCACGCAAGCCTGATATGGAAGCTGTTCCATCCCTCAGTGAACTCACTGCAAGCTACGGAAAACTCGATTCAGACGTGATCTTGCAGGCCTGGCGAGAAATCCAAAGGGTGAACTACGCACCAATTTTCGACGTTGCCTACAAGCTTGTTGAGACGCTTGCCGCAGACGATCAATTGGTGGGTGAGGTGCTGAGCGTGCTACGAGACACTTCACGCGAATTGGAGATGATGGGACTTGCCCAGGAACATGAACTTGCTGGCATCGTTTTCCAGCGACTTATCGCCGACCGGAAGATTCTCAAAGCCAACTACACCCGCCCAGAGTCCTCTGCCTTGCTTTGTGCCCTTGTGCTACCTGAATTGAACAGAGATGCTAAGAAATTGAAAATTGCAGATTTTGCATGTGGTACGGGCACTCTCCTCAACGGTGTTTATCAACGGCTCCTCATGCTCCACGAGCAGGCGGGGGGTAGCGGTGAAGATATCCATCAATACATGATGGAGCGGAATCTCGTGGGCTGTGATGTTCTGCCTAACGCCGCGCACCTCACAGCGGCGATTATCGCCAGTACTTATCCTGATGCGAAAATCGGCACCACACGCATCCACACTATGCCGTACGGTACGCGCCGCGCAGATGGGCTCTACGGTATCGGCGTGCTGAATCTCCTCAGCGATCCGGAAGGGACGCTTCCGTTGCATCTGGGCACAGCCGAAACTACCACAGGACACGGCACCAGAACCACAAGTATGCAGCAAGCCTTCCGACATGGCGAATTCGACATCGTTATCCAGAATCCACCGTATACCCGAAGCGGTGCCGATGGCAACTCCAATATGCCCAAAAGTGTTTTTGGTGATAAACAGGTAGCGGCCGCCATGCGCGAAACCTTACGTGCGCAGCAGCCTCGGCTCACTGGCAATAATACCGGGCTCGGTGCCTATTTTGTTGATCTTGCCGACAAGATGCTGAAACGCAACGGTAAGATGGCGTTTGTCCTTCCGCTAACCGTCATAACCGGAAATAGTTGGTACAAGGTACGAAATTTGTGGGCAGAGGAGTACCGCGATCTTGTTGTCATCACGATTGCCCATGAAAACATTGAGGAGTGCACGTTTTCAGCGGATACTGCCCTGGCAGAGTGCCTCGTTGTTGCAACAAAAGGGAAAGGAGAAACCACGGGCCGAGGAACGTTCGTTTGTCTCAAGCGCTGCCCTCACGGTGAGTTGGAAGCACTCGAAATAGCCAAGCAAATTCATGAACTGAAGTGTATCCGAAGCCTTGAAGATAATCTACTCACCGGGGGCTCCCCTCTCAAGGTAGGCGATGAGATTGTAGGACAGGTCATGATGGCATCCCTTTGCGGAAGTAACGCAGGCTGGTCCATCTCACGTGTTAAAGAGATGGCTGTTGTGCAATCGGCTTACCATCTTGCGAATCAAATAGTACGGCTCCCCCAACAAACCGAAGATATTCGACTTCCTCTACTTCCTGTATCAGAAATCGCAACGTTAGGCATTGGCACTAAGGATATCATCGGGGGTGGGGGTAGAGGGGCTTTTGACGCTGAAGATGGTTGTTCGGATACCGCAATTTATCCATGTCTGTGGCATTTAGACTCAAGTCGAGACGGACAGCGGGCAATGGTTGTGCCCCCAAATGCGCATGCACGGCCCCGCCCGAATTCGGTTGAAAAGGTGGAGAAAATAATGCAGTTAAACAGTAGGGTTCATTACAACATGGAATTACAGTTTAATGCCAATGCGTTAGGAATAATGTTTACGGAACAGCCCTCTATTGGCGTAAATAAACTCCCGAATGTTGTCTTTAAGGATAGATGCCACGAATATGCGTGGACGCTGTGGGGCAATTCAACGTTTGGTTTGCTCTGTCACTGGTATCAAAGCAGCAAGCAACAACAAGGCAGAGGGATCCTGAGTCGTGCCACTTTCAATTCTATGCCCACCCTGGATGTTCGTAAACTCTCTGCTGAGGCCTTAGCGAATGCGGAACAGATTTTCAATGAACTGAAGCATCAGAGAATGTTACCGTTTAATGAGATGGATGCGGATCCGGTGCGTCACGAGCTCGATCGGTTGTTATTATCCAGGGTCCTCGGCATTACCGAGGCGGAACGTCCGGATGTGCATGAGGGGCTCGCGCTGCTACGGAAGATGCTCGTCGAAGAACCGAGCATCCATGGCGGGAAGAAGTCAAAGGTTAAGCTGGATGAATCTTAGTGCTGCGACGTGTTATATTTGAGGTAATGATATGCGGTTGACATCTTTTTATTTGATGTGTTATCATTTTTTTATAGGAATTGCATCCACAAAAAGAGGTACGGACAGATGCGCGCAATTGTTGAACTATTTATCCGCACCATCCACCTTATAGCCGCAATAATTTGGTTCGGGGGTGTTGTCTTTTCTACTTTGATTGCGACACCGATCGTGCAGAAAAATTTATCGACACAAAATGTGTTAGCAATTCACAACCGGTTCCGTGGTCTAATTCGGTTTACGATTCATATCCTGTTGATTACTGGGGCGATGGTCTTCTTTATTGTAGCGTGGAACAATAACATGCGTTTTGATGCGACTTATATGGTGTTCTTTGTCGCCAAGCTTGCTGCGTTCGGATTGATGACGCTGTTTTGGGGGTTACACGCTTCACTCTATCGGCGGCAGCTTGAGGGAGTGCTGCCCGGTGGAAAAACAGATTATCCGAGACCTATCAACTTATTGAGGGGTTTGACCTTAATTTCTGGCGGAATTGTCTTCGCGCTTTCGTTATATTTGAGAAACTAATGGAACATCCAAAAATTCAGGCGGTTTCATGGAATATTACCCGTCTGTGCAATCTGAAATGTACCCACTGCTATCTGCCTGCGGGGTTTGTGGACACAAATGAGTTCCCGCGGGGCTATTCCCGGGATGGTGAATTAAGTCAATCAGACTGTTTTCGGGTTATTGATGAGATAGCGGATATTAATCCGAACATTCTTCTGATTCTGACTGGTGGCGAGCCGTTGCTTCGGCCAGATATTTTGAAAATATCGAAGTATGCCTCTGACACCGGATTTCTCGTTGTGATGGGTACAAACGGTGTTTTACTCAACGATAAAATTGTGGAGGAGATGCAGCGGCACGGTGTAACAGGTGCCGGGCTGAGTTTAGACTCTATCCAGCCAACGAACCATGACCGGTTTAGAGGGATGAAGGGTGCGTGGGATGCGACGATGGAAGGCGTTGAAGCACTCAAGCGTGCCAATCTTGATTTTCTTGTACAAACCTCTGTGACACAGTGGAATTACGACGAAATCCCAGAGATTGTTGAATTCGCCTATCAGCTCGGGGCAAAGGTGCTGAACCTCTATTTTCTGGTACGAACCGGACGAGGTAAGACAGTGATGGATATTACCGCCTCGCAATATGAGAAGATGCTTGAGACGCTTTTTAGGTTGCAGGCGGCGTATAGCGGCAAAATGCTCATTGCAGCGAAATGCGCGCCGCACTATAAACGCGTCATCTATGAACAACAATCCGATTCTGCTTTCCTGCAAGGTTACCCGAGCGGCACCTGTCCGTGCGGTATCTACTATTGCCGCATCACACCAGAGGGTGAATTGACGCCGTGTCCGTATCTACCGGTCAGCGTTGGGAATCTCAAGACAGAGAGTTTTGTCGAGCTATGGAACGAATCGGAGACTTTCCAGAATTTACGCAATCGGGAGTTGCTTGAAGGGAAGTGCGGTGTTTGTGAATTCAGAGAGGTATGTGGTGGTTGCCGTGCGCGTGCTTACGCTACCACAGGCAATTATCTCGCAGCGGATGAATCGTGTGAATATCAACCGGGGCAGCGAGCGGCGCAGCCCGTTCAATTTGAGAAGCGGGCTGCTTTCGGAACAGAGCCCGGCTACGATTTGCAGTGGAACGACGCAGCACAGAAACGTTTGAAGCGTGTGCCTTCATTCGCCCGCGGCATGGTGATCAAAAGCGTTGAAAGATATGCACGTGAACATGGTTATCAGGAAATAACGCCTGAACTCATGCAAGCTGTGAAAAAACGTTTTGATAAGACCGGCATCCCGTCGTTTAGACCGCGGCGCTAATATGTCAGCAGCTCTTCAAGAGGAGATTCACATGCTAAGCACAGAACAGGTGAAATTTTTTCAGGAAAATGGATACCTCATTCTTGAAAATTTCATCGATTCAGATATAATTGAGGGTTGGAGGGCACAAATCTGGGAGCATTTAAATTCGAATTTGGAGTCCCCGGGTACATGGCCCAAGGATTATGTGGTTCAAAACTTTAGTTTCTCACCGGTGTTTGGGCAGGTGCCTGTGATGCAAAAGATTACCGCGCAGCTCGGTGGCGGCGAGTTTAGCGGTGGCGGTGGCTCGCCTTTAGTGAAATGGCCTAGCGCGGATGAGAGCTGGACAATGCCCCCTGCTGGGCATATCGATGCTTATGGCTCGGCCGGCTGGAGTCCGTTTATGCTAGGGGCGACGACTTACCTCTACGATGTGAAACCCGGCGGTGGTGCTTTTATCTATTGGCCCGGGAGCCACAACACCACGCACAAGTATTTCCTTGAATACCCAGAACAGATCGATGGCAGTTTCACAGAGATTGAGGGATGGGACTGGAATGTCCTTTCGGATTTATCACCGGGGGGGCCGCGCGAGTTTACCGGTGCTGCGGGCGATGTTGTGCTATGGCATGCTTTTCTCTGCCATACTGGCTCAGTCAACGTCAGGGAAATCCCCCGTTTTGGGGTTTTTGCCCGCTACTCTCATAAACGCCGGGAACAGATTAAATATGAAATACCGGAGGATCTCTGGAAATATTGGAGCGTTTAGCTACTTCCATAAGACGGCTAAAAGGAGGAAAAGATGAGCGAACAGCGTCACGTTCAGGAACAGATCTATGAGATAGAGGCACGTTTGAGCCGTGTTGAAAGTCTACTTGTCAGCATCAATGAGAAACTAGAACAAAACCCGTCGGCTTTTTCCACGGAAGTGGATATCGAACAGGCGGAAGCATTCAGGCAGTGGGTAACTGATTACGTTTCTATGCGTTTACAACAATTGGTGCCTGAGACATGCGATCATCCTATGGAGAATCCTACACAGGAAGGTCCTTTCCTTGATAATACTACAATTCCTTGTACAGAGGAAGTCGTGCATCGCGTCAAACGCATTCCGATTCCGTTTGTGCGCGAGATGGTTGTGCAGCGCGTCGCAGAAAATGCACGCCAAGCACAAATTGAAAGGGTTGATATCGATTTCTTTGAGCAAGCTGCCACGTTCTGACAGTGCAAAGCCACAGAGGAGTTCCCTCTGCCGAATTTTGATTGGAAGGACTTCTTGAAGGCACCGCTATAATGGTTCTAATCATCAACGGGGTTTCCGACTCTACGAACGGAAAACAGAATCAACGCCAATTGTTAAAAATGTTAAAAAAGGAATTTGAGTATGGAGTGGGTGTTTACTACCTTCTCAGAGTACCTTGAGAATGACTTCAAAAAGCGTGTTGGAACCCCGAATCCGACAGTGGCTGATTTGTGGCAGGCCTTTGAGGTGCTTTTCCCCGCAACCACCGCACGCTTGTTAGTGCAAGAACCCGTTGGCAACACCGTCCGGTTTAAACCGCTCGCTTTTTACCATGCTGACGAGATGGGCCCCTTAATTGAAACGCCATTAGAGTACCTTAAGCAGAATTTCGGCGGCGGCAAATTCAAAATTAACTTCTATCACGGCATGCAGTTTATCGCCACGATTAATTTTAAACCCGAAGGTCCCGAAATTTGGCGAGATTTACCCGAATTGGAGGAAAACGAAAACTGATGAGTGAGCAACAGACTTCACGTGCTCCGTCTGCAAGCAGTCTGGTATATCAAAAATGCCCTGGGTGTGGAAGCACAAGCATACACCGTCTTGCAGAAAATTCATGGTTCTGCCTTGATTGTGACTGGGATACCCTCTCGGCTATACCCACCTCTACTAATGATAGCTTGCTTGCTTCGCTGCGTTACGGCGATGTCCACGCGCGCCGAATTGCAGCGCAAGCCTTGATTAATATCGGCGATACTGAAAGGCATCTCGCTGCCGATACAGATGCTGAGGTGCTTCTTGAGGTTCTTGATGATGATGATGCAGATGTTCGTTACTTCGTTGCTGTGGCACTCGGAAAACTTAAAGCCAGCAGTGGTCTTAAGAAACTGAGGCAGCTCGTGAAAAATGATACCTCTGCGCTCGTACGAGAGGGTGCACGCGCCGCTATTGAACAAATCGAATCGTGCGGCAAGGAGGCATCTTAAGATGGCAAAAGTCAAAATCGGTTACATTGGGTGTGGCTTTATGGCACAAAAGGTCCACATTCCTAATTTTAACAGCATCGCTGACTGCGAACTCGTCGCCCTCGCAGAGGTCCGTTCTGAGCTGGGTGAGAAAGTCCAAAGGCGTTTCCATATCCCTCATCTTTACGAAAGTCATCTCGAACTTGCCCAAGACAACGATATTGAAGCTGTCGCCGTCTCTGCTGACTTTGCACTCCAAGGCGAAATCGCCAAAGAACTGCTTTTAGCTGGAAAGCACGTTTTCATGGAGAAACCGATGGCAGTTTCAGTAGAGCAAGCACAAACCATCGTAGATGCATCACGTGAATCGGGCAAAAAACTGATGGTCGGGTACATGAAACGCTACGATGCCGGCAATGAAATCGTGAAAGAAAAGGTTAAGCACTTCCGGGAATCGGGGGAGCTCGGTCGGTTGACGTATGCCCGAAATCACGGATTCGGAGGGGATTGGGTGTGTAACCTTGATACCCCGATGGACACGATTGAGGTGCCTAAACCGAGTGCCCCTGTCAAAACGCCGGATTGGCTGCCTGAGGAGTGGCGTGGGAGTTACATCGGCTACCTCCAACAGTATACACATAACATTAATCTCATGCGATGGTTCCTTGAAGCGGCGGACGATGTCCGCGTCAAAGCCGTAGATCTGGATGCCAACGGCTACACAGGGATTGTTATCTTTGATATGGCGGGCATCCGGGTTACATTGGAAACCGGACATGTCTCGCACTACCGCTGGGACGAGCACAGCCAACTCTACTTTGAAAACGGCTGGATTCATACCTGGGCCCCGCCGCTCTTATTGAAAAATACCCCTGCCGAGGTGGAGATTTATCGCGCCGGACAAGAACAAGAAATCTCTCGCCCTATTCCAAAGCCGGCGTGGACCTGGGCATATCGTCGGGAGGCGGAGTACTTCATAGCGAACCTCCACAATCCTGAACCGTTCCGTTCTTCTGCAGAGGATACTCTCACGGATGTGAGGCTGTTTGAGGACATCTATCGCATTTTTGTGGCGCAGCAAAATGGGAACTAAGGGTAAGTGTGAAATAGACGGTACCGAAGGATATGCCTGCTCTTAATGGGCTTGAGGAACGTATAGATAGGCGTGAATAGAGCACCGGAACGCAGGGCTTACAAATTCACAAGATGTTCGCTGAATCCTGTATTGCTAGGGTTTCTCACGGTTTTCCCGCCACAAAATTTGTGTGCCGTTAATATCGATTGCGAGGGTATAATTATCCTGCAGGTATTGTGCAATGAGAGGGTGCCGCTCCTCCACAGGAATTCCGTCAACAGCATCAAACCACCCACCTGTTTTGAAGAGAACCAACCGTGTCCTATCTCGTGTGAGTGCCGAGATAACCTCTCGCTGCATTTTCGGTGTTGATGCATACGAGGCTTGATGAAATCGGGTAACGCTTGGCCGGTTGGCGAAGAAGTAATACGAACCTTGACTCGTAAAGTCAAAAATCTTTTCGTTTGGGGCAGTGTGTTCCTGAATGTACGCTACCACCTTTTGAATCTGCTCAACCTGATTGTCCGGAATGTCAACGCCGCCTGCACGCACCAATTCCTCTGGTACGACCCGTTGTGTAAACGGATTCTGACGTAATCGCTGCCATTTCTCACTAAATGAAACGAGAGGCCGGTGTACTGCACCTACATATTGGAAGAATAGCCATAAAGGAATCAAAACCCAAGCGGTTTTTAATACAGCGCGCCATCGCGTGCGCTCCGTTAGAAAACCCCACACCGTTCTTAGTGAGAGAGAAATACCTGCAAACGACCGGCATACCATGCTAAAGACACCTCGGTCAAGTGGCAAAAGACAGAGGAGCCATAAAAACGTGGAACCGTAGATGAGATGTCCGCCATCTGACCTACCGAGTGCAGTACGGAAAAACGCTATTCCACCTAATAACAGCAGCAGCAGTTTCATGACGCTTTCTGAAGTCCATAACGCCTGACGAAGCCCCCGGTATGTCAGGTAGGCTGCTATTACAAGGAAAACACCAATGGGCAGGTACCATCGAAAACCTTCGCTAAGAAGGAAAGTTCGCCATCCGTCCGTTGTTAGTGTAGCAAGGGTCGTCGAGAGTGAAGGAAAAGCTAAGCCCCAGGTTGCGAGTTGGTAGTGGCACTGGATGTAAGTATTCCACAACACATCATCTAAAGCGCCGTGCGATAGAAAATAGATGCCTAACGGGAGAAAGCCTAACAGAACCCCGCAAACGTAACTGATTAGCGGTAAAGGAGACAGCCGCAGTGAAATCCGGCTTTGTAAACTGTACATCAGCAAAAAGAGTGCGATGCTTCCGAGCGAGTAGAGCCCTATTTCAGTGCTATACCAGAATGCCAAACTCGTAAAGATGCCGGCGAGGATGAGTTTCCAACCGAAAATGAAGGAATGAGTAACCCACTGCTGTCCTTCAGACGGGGCCTCAAGGGTTCTAAATCGTTTAGCTTGAGGTGATGTGAGAAAGTTCGCGACCATTGCAAAGCTAAGTAAGCCGAGGGCGTGTCTCGTAGAGACAGAAAACTCGCTGCTTGAGGCAATCATCACAGAAATAAAGGCGGTGAGCCATCGCCCGCGGAATACTTGCAAACCGAGTAGGTAGAGCGCGACGTAACCTAGTGGTGCTAACACTGCGCCCATAGCACGTACCCCCTCCAACGTCGGTTCAAAAATTTGACTGCCAAACCATGCCAAATAGGCATTCTGAAAGAGCCCATGCTGCACGTAGATATCACGGAACGGGATTCCCCCGCGTAGCATTTCGTTGAGAGGCGCGAGACGTTCCCCTTCATGGAACAGGTCAATGTTGCCATCAATGTTCCCTGAATACATCAGTAAGTACATAAAAATTGGGAAAATAACGTACTCAAATCCGAGTCTGCCGACCTGTCTAAAAACCGGAGTTTTCGCATGGGAGGTAGAACCGACCGTCTGGCTATTCGGTGTAGTTTCTATAGGCCGTTCGGTAAGGGTATTAGTATTTTGTAAGGTCGGTAGAAATCGATTGTATAGCAGTCCTAATTTGACAAAAGTCGATAATCCGAGTGGGAAAAAGAGAAAGACGAGGCCTCTTGGCCCTACAGCGTCAAGATGGAAGAGCTGTAACCAACAGAGCCACAACGGGAGTGAGCCCAAGGCGTTCGCTTTAAGTACGTGCTGCACCGGTTGTGCGGTCAGTTTTGCAGCCCAGTGTGAATAGAATTGCCAGCCGAACCAGTACAAACATATTACCGTAGGGATACCGAGCAGAGCCAACAAGTAGTAAAAGAATTCTTGTTGCTTAGGATACTGGTTGACGCTAATCCAACCTACTACGTCTGAGGTGTGGTGGTATGTAAAGGTAAGATATTTTTGAAGTGCTAATCCTACGCCGATTGCGAGAGAAAATGCGGATACCGTGATGAGCCCTGCGTAAAGACGAAGTTCCGCGGCTTGAACAACACCCGGGTCAGGGAGGAAACGCTTTTTTCGAATGAGACTCTGTATCGTTGTGTCTTGTTGTTGCATACTGTTTTCACTGCACAACGTCCCCTTCTACGAGTTCAACCTGGACGTTAATGTTCTTGAGATAATCAATAGCCCGTTCAATTTCGTCCGGTGGCCCCAGTATCTCCAACATCACCCAACCAGCTACCTCTGTGACATTAGCCCGGCGGATATTGGTGACCACCTTATACTGATGTCCGAGGGTGTAGATGATGGGCTCTGTAATTTTTTCAGGTGGGAACGTCAAGCGGACCTTTAGAGAAGTCATCTGTGTTACTCCTGCGTGAGGGGCAGCTGCTTTCGCGCTAGAGTGTACTTTCAATGGGGACTTCCACGAAATCTGAAGTCGGTTTATCCCAGATGTAGGCTTTCGCGGTGCGAATTTCCGTACCGTAGATTGAGATTACCACGTACACGGTCTCCGGATAGATAGGCTCGCCCCATACTGTGGCATCGGCTTTGTCCTTGTCAGAGAAGTAAGCGTCGTGGTTTGGATGTGAATGGTAAAGTGCCTTGATCTGCCGATGCTGGGTTTCTACTTCTTTTATCACAGCGATTGCGTCGTCGGGGTGTATGTAATAGGCGGTCCGTGCATCCCGCGGATGTGTATCCGGATCCTGCCGATGCAGTTCATTCTGAAAGTTGCGGCACGGTCTAAAAAATTCGTGTTCATCTGCGTACAAAATAAAGCCACAGCATTCCTCTGGAAAAGCTGACTTGGCATGGGTGTACATCTGATGTAGCGTTTCGGGTTGAAAAATTACCATTGCCTCTTGGTGAGATGTGATATAAAGCGAGAACCTATCCAAAAGCGCTTGGACGTAACGGATAAGTCCTCGCTTCTGTTATTGTGCCGATTGATTGCGCCAGTGCCGGCGACTAAGGCATTCTTATGAGCCACATGCGCATCTTCTTTCACGCTGTTTCGTCAGTTGTGGTATGTAAGTTTGCATTCGATGTCACTACCTCTCTATTTCTGTATAATCGGTAATGTTTTACTCTCTGATGTGCCAACATCGGACAGGTGGGTTACAAAACCGCTTTTTAAGAGAGGGTTTTTCGTTAAATAGTGCGCAGCCTAATTGCCGCCGGCAATAGCAGGAATGATTGAAATTTCGGCACCGTCTGCGACGGGTGTTGCTTTTCCATCAAGGAAACGGATGTCTTCATCGTTGAGATAGATGTTGACAAATCGGCGAATGTTTCCGCCATCATCACAGAGACGTTCCTTCATTCCCGGATAACTTACCTCAAGGTTGTCAATGATGCCTTCAATATCAGCACCTTCTGTTTGGACTTCTGCCAAGTTTTGTGTCAACCGTCTCAACGGCGTTGGAATTCGAACTGTTACGGCCATTGTAATAGATTTCTCCTTTCTGTTTTTTTCGGTACGTGCTTCGTCAAAGTGGATTCAAATCAAGATAAAACAGCGTTTTTTCCGAAATCCACCGGATGCTTGCACGACTAACTTAAGAGTTAGATAGAATAGTGTAGTCCGCACTCTTTTGCATTTTCTTCTGCGGTGGCTGCGTTCTGCCAACGCCAACGGCCTGAACGTTTCGGTTCGCTTGGACGTATAGGTGTGGTGCAGATCATGCAACCGAGTGATTCATAATAATGTCCATGTGCATCTGCTTTCAGCAAAGGATTGACAGGAACGTCGTTTTCATGGATAAAATCCCAGACCTTATTATGTGGCCACGCCATCAGTGGACTGACCTTTAGTACGGGATGGGCTGTCGATGAAATGATTTCAGCCTTCGGGAGATACTTGCGAGTGTGGGACTGATCCCGCCGGATGCCCGTAATCCAGACATCTAACGTTTCCAGCAGCCGTTGCATCGGCTGGACTTTTCGCACATTGCAGCAATGCTCTTGCTTTGCCTTGCTGTCGAAAAAGAGATATTCGCCATGCTGCGATACCATCTGTTCTACTTGTTCCGGGTCTGGTTGAATCTGTTCAATCTGAATACCGTAGCGCGTTTCAACGTGTTCCAGGAAGGCGTAAGTTTCAGGAAAGAGCCGCAGTGTATCCAGGGTACAAACACGGAAGGGCAGCCCATTTTCCGCGGCGAGATGAATAAGGATGATTCCGGAAAGTTGCCCACTTGTCACAATTGCTGCTCGCTCTTTAAAACGCTTAAAGAGTGTAAATAGAATTTCTTGTGGGCTCTCTGTCAACAGCATCTCTTGTTTTAATCTGTCAAGCGAGAGATTTTGGATTTGTATGCGTGGGACATCATCTATGGATGAGTACATAATTTTTTATAAAAACCGTTATTGCAGAGATACCTACCTTACCTACGGTAGCGTTTCCATAATAGATGCATCAACTTCAAAGTAACGACTTAGGCTAAAATAACGTTCGCCGGTGTCTGGCAGAATGGTGACGACCTTTTTATCGGGGCCCTGTTCTTTTGCTATTTGCAATGCGGCATACACGTTCGCCCCGGACGACATACCGACTAACAGCCCTTCTCGCTTCGAAATTGTCTTCATTGTCTCGTAAGCTACCTCTTCAGGTACTGTGATGATTTCGTCGATAATATTGACGTTTAAGACCTCTGGAATCATCCCTGCGCCAAGTCCATCAATTCGCGTGGGCCCAGGGTGTCCTCCGGATAACACGGCTGAAACCGATGGCTCGACGGCCACGACTTTGACCTTGCGGCAATGTGCCTTCAAAACCTCACCAACGCCTGCCAAAGTGCCGCCTGTCCCGACACCGGCAACGAAAAAGTCAATATCATTGCCTATATCTTTGAGAATTTCCAGTGCTGTGGTTTGGCGGTGAATCTCTGGGTTTGCAGGATTCGTGAACTGATTTGGCATATAGTGCCGGGAATGTTTCCTGATAATTGATTCTGCTTCCCAAATTGCGCTCGCCATACCGCCGTGTTCAGGCGTTAACACGATTTTCGCACCGAACGCTGACAGGAGTGCATATTTTTCTTGGCTGACGTTTTCGGGCATCGTCAAGATCACAGAATATCCGCGAGCGATGCCGACGATTGAGAGCCCTAATCCTGTATTCCCAGCTGTCGGTTCAACAATAGTGTCGCCTTGCCTGAGGAGTCCACGTTCTTCAGCATCAATTATCATCGCGTAGCTAATGCGATCTTTAATACTCCCGCCGGGGTTGTAAGCTTCCAGTTTTGCAAAGATAGTGGCATCATCCTTACCCGGTAAGGCATTGAGACGAACCGTGGGTGTATTCCCGATGAGGTCTGTCAGTTTTGTGGCGACTCTCATTTTCATCTGCTCGTCATAACTGCTTGAGTATTTTTAGGCAATTGCTCCTTTAAGTATACCATATACACCGAGGAAAGTCAAATTTTTCACATAGCGGGTAGTACACGAAATTATGTTCGTCCATTTCGTCCACATAGAAATACACTGTAAGTGCTTTGATAACGGAATTCAGCAGTCCCTTTCTATGTAGCTGATGCCCGCTACGCTCTGCTATTCCGCAGATGGCATATAATGTTCTACTGCACTGGACAAAAGCGATGGGCCATTTTGCCTCTCTCAAGCACTAACATCCTTGCAACAAAGCTCCTATTAAGAACGGTAGCCCGATACCAATGTAGATGACAATTTTCCAGAGACAGCCGGTATCTGCACTTTTTTGCAGCTGCTTGTATGAGCTATTGATTTTCTCTAAGTCAACGTCTCCACTAAGGCGCGGCTTATAGACGCTTATGGCTTTTGTGATAATCTCATAAACACTTTTTTTCTCCTGCTCGATTTTCTCTAATGTGTTTAGGTCTTGATGAAGTCGATGAGTGATGTCACTCAACCCTTGAAATACGCTAATGAGGGCTGCTGTGATCTGAATAGAGAAATCGAGTTTTCCGTGTTCATTCCAAAGATGAAGGGCTATGTTTCTAACAATAGCTGCCACTGTTTGATTTGCCTCGTCAGATTGTGTAGAAGTATCCCACGTTTTGACGGTTCGTATGAGTTGCTCGACCAAATGAACACTCTCCAAACTTGTCGTCTCTGTGCGAAATCTGTGCGAAAATGGTTATTCACATTCGCAATACCGTCGTAATACCGTAAATTAGACAATTAATTGTTCTCATTCTTGATCCTCGCGCCATTGTGAGAAATCGGTCTCTATCTCCTCAGACCACTTCCGGTCGATTTCGCCAGGGGTATATTTTCCTTCCCGCAATCGTTGATGCCCGAACCGGTCACGGAGTTGGACTTCCTCTCCGCGTTCAACCACTTGCTGCGCAAAATGGGGTGGGATAAAAATAACCCCGCCCCGTCGTCCTAACACGACATCACCGGGTAAGACGGTCGCCTCACCGATGCGGATAGGAATGTTAATACCTGTCAGTGTGACATTTGCTATGCCTGTAGGGTCTACCCCGCGTACGAACGTAGCGAAATCGGGCAATTCGTAAATCCCATCCAGATCACGTATACCGCCATCAATCACCATGCCTGTGCCGGTTTTCGCATAAATGGCGTTGCCGAGGTTATCGCCGGCGAATGTCCCTTCCTTGACTTTGCCAAACAGATCTACGACAATGACATCATCGTGAACGAGTGTGTCTATAACCCACGAATTTTGCCCGCCGACACGTCCTTCTTGTGTGCCTTGTGTTGAAACGGCATCGTTAAAGTCTGGGCGGATGGGTACAAATGCACACGTCACTGCCCTGCCGACGAGGATGCGAGCCGGATGTAAATTCAGCCATTCCCCTGCGAACTGGAACCGATAGTCGTTTCCGTGAAGAACGCCCCACGCCTGCTCAATGCTGATGGCCTTCATCCGTTGCAGGATGTCATCAGGGACCCTTGGGCGGCCATCTGGAAATCGGTCGCCCTCCCAATTCTGTGTGATAGCGAGGATGCTTTCATTATTGATAAGTTGCACACTCATTCCCTCTTCAGGCAGGAATGTCTACTCCTGCCGGCTTGCCTTTTGTAGCAGACGTGCTGCACAGGCTACAATCCCGCGTTTTTCCATACCTGATCGAGCGATGCAGCGGTTGCTTTCGCTGCGTCTGCAGGTGCCATTGCATTTACCTTTTGGCTGAATGGCTCCGGCGTTACAGGGCCGTCATAGCCCAGATTACTCAAGACGTTCATCAATTCGGTGAGCGGAATCACGTCGGTTTCAGCGGGTAAACATCGGATATTGTCAATCTGTTCGTCTGGGTCAATGCCTGCGGGTGCGTCGTTGATATGGACGTAGACTACATCGGAGGTTGATAATTTCTTAACGTCGTCAACGGTAGAGCGACAAGTGTACCAATGCCACGTATCAAATAGCAAGCCGACGTTGCCGGTGCCGACGGCGGCGGCGAGTCCCAACATTGCATCCATTGAATATGCAAAGAGATATGTGGCGGCTTTCCGGCTGGTTGCCGGTCCGATAAACTCAAGCCCCAGCGAATGTCCGTGTGCTTTGAGGATTTCTGCGACGGGCCGGAGGCGTTTCACAGAGAAGTCCCAGTTCTCTTGATACGTCATCTCGTTTGATGCTGGGCCGACAACGGTAGTTGTGCGGAAACAGCCAAGTTCGGCGGCAAGTTTTGCCTTGTCGGGTAATTGCGCTAAGCCGGTGTAATAGTCTGCGTCGGGTCCCCGCCAATTTACGCCAAAACCCCAGCCCCCCATCGCAATACCGGCGGCTGCCCACAAGTCTTTGACGTATTGTACAGAGTGCTCTTGTGCAAGTTGACTCGCTGCACCAATGTCCAAGTCAAGTCCTTCAAACCCAGCGGCTTGTGCTAATTCTAAGCCTTCTTTCATATTTGCCCTGATGCCGATGGCACCGGTGCTCAAATTCTTAAACATAGATTCTCCTTATTTTTTTATTCGCTTTTCCCCTCGCAAAATTTCCGCAGCAACTGCCCATGGATAATCGTTGTCCTCAGCATTTGCATCCCGATAAGTAGGGATCCAAACCCAACGCTCAGCGCCGGAGCGGTTCGGGTGGCTGGCATGAAGCGTTAGATCGTGGAAGAAGACGGCACTGCCTGCTTCAAGTTCAGCTGTAACGGCTCGATTTTCATCCACTGCATCTGGACGGAGTCGATTCCCGAATCCGTGTCCATCGCTGGCATCGCCATCGTGGACAATAGGAGAGGTGTGTGAGCCGGGAAACAGTTTAAGGCATCCATTTTCTACAGTGGCATCATCTAGTGCAACCCAAATAGAGACTTTATGTGCGCCGTGCCAATAGTGCCAATCTTGGTGCCATGGGCTCGCGAAATCCATTGCGGCACTCTTGAAGACCACTTTATCACTTAGAAATTCAATATCTGGACTTAGAATTGCTTCCAAGATATTGAGTAACCGCTCATCCCCGACTGCTTTTTGAAAAATAGGACTTCGTGCGGCTAAGCCGACATAAACCCCGTGTCCTGCGGCCGGCTCTCCGCCTCTCTCGGTTTTGACTGTCTCCAAAATATTGATGGATTCTAATTTGAGCTGCTGCGCCTCGTTTCGCGTGAACAAGTTGCGTGCGATTGCAAAACCTATTCTGTCGAAATCGTTGCGAAACGTTGTCATGTCAAGCATCCTTTTTTGCCTCGATGTGAACTTCGTGCCCGGTTTCTGCACTTTTGAGCAAGCCTTCCATCATCTGTTGGACTATCAGTCCGTGGCGAAGCGGTGCTTTGCACCTTATACCATCAAGGATACACTGAATAAAATGATCTGCGATAGCATCCCATGCCTCCTTATATTTTCCTTGTGGAAGGTTGACGTTGATGTCTTCGTTGACACCCATTTCATCTGTGCGGTAAAGACGGAGGGGGTTCATCGTAGCGCCTGCGTCTGTTCCGAACAACTCGATCTGAAATTCGTCTGGTTGGTGTGATGCCCAGAAGCTTTCGACTTGCAATCCAATTCCGTTTTCGAATGTAATAAACCCGCCGGCGTAATCGTCGGAGTCATATTTTTGATAGGTCTCTTTCGGTGGGCGTGTGCGATTCCAATAGCCGCGTCCGTGCGGTCCAAACTTTGCGCCGGCGGCGCCGAGGACGGCGATAGGCTTGGGCAGTCCCAAGATCCACCAAGCCGCGTCAAGGACATGCACCCCCATATCACGGAATGCGCCGCCGCCTTTCTGAATGAATCCCAGGTTCCATGCGGGGATGCCGCTTCTACGCACACTCCGTGCGCGTGCATAATAGAGTTCACCAAAGTAATCATCGCGTGCGAGATTCCCGAGGTGCTGGCAGCTGCCGCCGAAGCGTGTAGAGAGAGACATCATGTTGACGACTCCTGCTGCTTCTGCTTCTGTTACCAGTTTTTGTGCTGCTGCCTCGGAATCCGCCAGCGGTTTTGTTACCATGACGTGTTTGCCGTTGCGGACCGCTTCTAAAGCAATAGGCACATGCCACTGATTCGGTGTCCCGACGAAGACCGCGTCAATATCCGGGGCTTTGCACATCGTTTTGTAATCAGTGTAAAATTTGATTTCACCCGGTAAATCTGCAGCGAAGGTTTTCATCCGGTCTTCAACCAAATCGCATAGTGCGACGACTTGTCCGCGCGGATTTCTTGAAAGCGCTGCACCATTCGGGCGGCCGATGCCCATACCGACAACGGCAATGCGTACTGGCCCGTTTTTTGAATTCATATTGATATGCTCCACATGTTTTGTATGATTTAGTTCTAGCAAGTTTTGATGCTTTAATAAGGCCGTCCTCTTGAGTTCAGAGCAGGCGGGACATCGTTTTTCACCGGTTTAATGGTCCGGAGATATGCCCAGATTGCCTTCAGATCAGCATCGGACATTTCGGCATAGTGTTTTGTCGGCATCGGTGGAAAGATTTTCCGATTTCCTTCTACGCCTTGATGGAGTCCCGTGCGCAAAGTTTTGATGAACATCTCCTCTGTCCATTCGCCGAGTCCGGTTTCATTATCGGGTGTCAGATTTGAGGCGAAGCTTGTTCCGAATGGACCGGAAAAAGCACTCATCGTCGGTGCTGTGAGTAAAAAGATGCCTTGTTGCATCATGCTGAAATTGTAGCGCGGATAGGGCGCGTTAGCCGGATGCCCGGCGAGGTACATTTCCATATTAAATTCCGCACCTGCCCTTGGGGTATGGCACTGCCCACAAGCACCGACGGTATCCACGAGGTACTTCCCCCGCTGGACCCTATCGCTTTGACTCTGAGCACGGTTCATACTGAGCACAATAAGCGTCCCAATAAAAAATAACGTTAGGCCAAAGATTACTAATTTTCGACTCATCTTTTTTCCTATAAGACTTAAATTTTTCTCATGTTAGCAGATAGAGGAAATAGATGCAATAATTTTTTTCAATATCCAGTTTGTCTGAATTACGGATGGGCAGGATTTATTGAAGTTACATCACTCGGCTCCCGTGTGAGTCGTCTCAGGCTCCCCGTCTCAAACGTATAGCGATATAGGTTATCAAAACATCAGATGGTAACGTGCTGAAATATACGAAAAAAAATTAGACCGCCACCATTGCCCATACTACACGAAAGCCGAACTCTGCCAGCCAGACAAACACCACTAAAAACTCCGCTCTTCTCCTGTTTAGATTAGCAACAACTGCGACACCCAGTGAAAGCACAACAAGATACCAAATGAAAAAGGGTTGGATCTGGCTGAGAAACGTAAAAAGAGGAATTCCGAGTGTTTCGTCTCCAAACAGAAGGTGGAGGCCCGGAATCACTTGAAGGTCTGTATAATCTTGGACATCGTCAATTTGCTTGAAACCTAATAATAGTGCTGCGTTGATGAGCTCTGAAAAGACTAAAATTAATTCCGAATACGCCACAACTGCGAACATCGGCTTAAATTTTAACGCCTCTGGGCTCCCCAAGAATCGGGCACCGAAATAGAAAACGCTAGCAAAAATCAGCCACTTGAGGAGTAATGGAACCGGTGTAAAGAGAAGTCCTACAAAACTCAAGCCCTCTACCATTCCTCGACTTTGTTCGATTTGCACGTCATCCATCCCGGATTCGAGGAGTTTGTTATGTGAAATCTGTTGGGAGAACGGCAAAATTGCCCATCCAACTCCGATTAAGACAACACCAATGATCAACCAGACTGTAAACCAGTTAGGCTGCAAGATTAATTCTGTAAACGCTGCGCGCGGTTCGCTAATAATATCTGTGATAATCCGTAATGTCCGCTTCATAAAATCCTCCTTGGCCCTTTAGAGTCGGCACCGGTGGGGTGCTTAGGGCGCATTAATGAAATGAGTGGTTCTTCGTATATCTCCGTACCATCAACGCTGGCACTGCCGACTCTTCCCTGCTTGCAGGGCTAAAGTCGGCTAAAGCCACTATGCTTTTGATGGCTCGTGTGTAAACCTCGTCTTTTGGAAAGAGTGATGCCAAATCCGATTGTGACTGTGTATACAGAAAGATACAAATAGATGTGGAATTGATACACAATATATTGAAGGCCTAAAACGCCAGTAAAAATAATCAGACTGAGGGCAAACGTCGCAATATCGTCTATATATATACGGCAGACTGGAAAAAGTTTAGTTTTTTTTTCAATTTTTCGTCTACAGGAGCCCAGTAAAGGCTGCTGCTATGCTAAAACCTTTACAAATCTCGTCTGAGCCCTTCGATGTAATGAATCATAGCATCGAAGGGCTCAGACGAGATGTAGACAGTGATTCACAATGCGTCAGGCGTTGTAGGGCTCCAATATACAAAAAATACGAAAAACGGAAATATACGAAAACACAACGCAGACCCATAGGAGGTTACCATGCACTTCGGATACGCACGCGTCAGTACCCCTGACCAGAGTTTAGCACTTCAGATGGATGCCTTAAAACAGGCAGCATGTGATAAAGTCTTCTCTGAAGTCGCCAGTGGCGCGAAAACCGAACGACCCGTTTTCGAAGCACTTCTAAAACACCTGCGGCAAGGCGATGTGTTAGTCGGCTGGAAACTCGATCGGTTAGGAAGAAGTCTGAAACACATTGTCACGCTCACCAATGAACTGATGGAACAGCAAATCGGGCTTGTTAGCCTCAGGGACCCGATTGATATCACGACACCCCAGGGAAGACTCATCTGTCACATCTTCGCGGCTTTGGCGGAGTTTGAACGCGACCTGATTCGTGAACGCACACAAGCTGGGCTTTTAGCGGCTCGTGCCCGTGGACGGAAAGGCGGGTGCCCCAAAGGGCTGTCACAAGCAGCGGCTGCCACGGCGATGGCGGCAGAAACGCTTTACCGAGAGGGACAGTGGCAGGATACCTGCCACCCATTGGAGTAAGAATACCTTATCCTGCCAATCTATAGACGTGAACTACCTTTTACCTGCCATCCATTGGGCTGAGTGTCAAGGACATCTGTGAGCAGCTTCATATCAGCAAACTGACGCTCTATGCTTACCTGAAACATCGTGGGGTTCAGACAGGTTCGCATCCGCGTCAGAAGGCGAAACAAAAGCGGTGTGGTGACTCCCACCCACCCAATTCCTTTTGACTCCCACCCGCCCAAATCCTCGGTCCTAAAGTAAAAAGGTAAACAATCGGAGATCAGCAGGGAAAAGGCAGTCTATAGATCTGAATCATAGGCGGACGACTCGGTGCGTATGACACCATTGGCGAGGCGGAGAAACCCGCCTGAACTAAATACTATTTAAAATCGTATAGATTCCAGCAACCTCAGTAGGCGAAGTCATAAACCACTCTTTACCATTGCCAGATGTATCAACCCTTCTGCCCTTCATCTCCAGTATACCGTGGATCATTTTCTCCAATTCACGAGGCGTGTTCGTTTGGATAATCAAACCAATCTCTGGAGACTCGTAAATACCTGTTGTTGATTGTGATTTTACACGACTATTCACATTCACACGGCTTTCAGTCATTCCGACCTTGCATTCAAAAATTTGTTTAGATCTTGCACGTTTTTTATCACGCGGATAGTAATAGAGATATACTGCTCCATTACCAGCTCCAATCGTTATTGCTTCTATAGTAGACTGACTTTGATCAGGTTTGGCGTGCGGAATTTGCGTTATCTGTGTTGATTCATTGACTTCCGTTTTAGAATACTCAGGGGTATGAGCAATTCGCCAATGTGCATAATAGGCGTTCTCCGCGAGACCGAGTTTTTTCATTTTTCTGAGTGCCGCCTTTATACATTGCGATGCTTCGCTTTTAGGATTTAAACCTCCACGAGAAAGATGCTTTTGTACAATGCTATCAGCAATCTGTTTACGCTGAACAACCTGACCTGAAAATAATTCTAAAATCAACTCTTTCGATATACCTGGAGTAAGTGTCGCTCCAGCATATTTGTAGTTATTCATCAGTATATTTCTCCTTTTATCAAAAAATTTGGGGGGGGTAAATGGAAACACAGGAACAATACCTTTCTATCTAATTATACCATCCATACCTAATTTTGCCAAGACAATTTGAAAGAAATTCCACATCTGTCTTATAATATTACTAAATCCAATCCTGGATTGGATAAAAATTCAACTGTAAAACCAAAATATGGCAGCAACGGAAGTTGGCTACCCTCCGCGATTTCTTGTGCTTCAAAGTAGACTTCAGCGAGATTGAAGAGATCCTTCTTGACGCTACTTGAGGCATAGTAAAAGGCGTGATCAAAGTAGTTCATGGCGTTCGTACTGTCAAAGGTTGCGAGGCTCATTTTCATCATTTCAAAGAACACATCTTTTATAGGATAGTTCTGAGAGCCAGCCATGACACAGTGTTCAAGGATATGCTGGACCCCTCTATCGTCAGGTGTGGGGGTTATTGGACTGATCGAAAACCAGTTTTGGGCATCGTCTGTATAGAGGTGCAGCAGGCGTGCTCCACTGTGTTGATGTGTGAGTTCTATTGCCACGGCTCGCAATTCGTCAATGGGTGTTACGGCTTTCACTTCAAAACCGTAAAGGTGTTGTCCTAGGTGAAGGTGAATAGGTGGGTGCTGTGTGTCTTGTGGGAATGCATTATGTTTGTGTTCCTGTTTTGAGTGCATTTATATCTCCGTTTGAGGGTTTTTCCTAAAATAATGATACGACTCTGGGCTCTTTAACCCTTCGTGTATCACACCTACTTATTTCATAGTTCATTAAAGTATAACAGATGTTGAAAAACCTGTAAATAAAATACATCTGACCAGTGGGTGGCAGGTATCAAGGCGAAGTCTACCGAGGCAAGATTGCGAGCAAACGGCGGTATTTCTATGGGCTCAAAGTCCATCTGATGGTGTCTGAATCAGGTGCCATCGTTGAAGCCTTCTTCACCCCGGGGAGCAGGAACGCTGTGCTTGGCATGCGGTGTTATCGGTTTTATCTGCCTGCGGGTTCCGTGATGGACACCGATAAAGCGTATTGCAACTATGCCATTGAAGATGCCTTGCGGGATATAGAGATTATGTTCAAACCCGGACGGAAGAAGAATGCTAAACGGCAGTATCCGCCGCCTGAAGTCTATCTACACCAGTCTTACAGAAAACGCGTTGAAGTGACAAAGAGGCTTGTTGAAAAACTCTTACCGAAGTCTATCCACGCGGTGACGGCTCACGGATTTGAGTTGAAACTTCGTTTATTTCTCATCGCCACAAATATAAAAATGCGATTTGAAGATTTGTGGCAACTTAGGTTAAAAAAATGTAAACACTACCTAGGAAAAAGCGAAAAAGGTTGGCAATGTAACTCGGAAATTAGATATAATTGAGAGGGCATCAAAACACCTAATTGAGGAAGCGAAGATGTTAACAATATTAATCCGTCGTGAACTGCTAGACTATCTAATGACGTTCCGCTTCGCTGCAGCGGTTTTCATTATGCTGTTGCTTGTGGTGACAAATACCGCTGTGCTGATTACGGACTATGAGGAACGTTTAGCAGGATACAACGATGCTGTTAAAATGCATCAACGCCAACTCCAAGAGACAAAAACCTATTCGGCAGGTGAGGTGTACGTTGACCGGCCGCCGAACCCGTTAAGCATTTTCAATGTCGGATTCGACAAGCGCCTCGGAAACGAGATAAGGGTATCGTACAGATATGTGCCATCTTTGTGGGATTCCAATATACATGAGTCGGATAATCCGTTTATGGATATGTTCGCCTCAATGGATATTGTCTTTATCTTTAAGGTAATCCTTAGTTTATTGGCCCTCATTTTCGCCTACGATGCCCTTGTAGGGGAGTCCGAGCGCGGGACGTTACGTTTAGTCTTAACGCATCCGGTGAGTCGCGGGCATCTCTTGCTTGCCAAATACATTAGCGCCATGGTCTGTTTACTCGTGCCGTTGTTAATGAGTTTGCTTCTTGCAGTCATCTTACTGATGACTTCTACCTCTATCTCTCTGAGTACCGGTGATTTTCTACGCATCTGTGGTATTATCTTTACATCCGTTGCCTATCTATCCGTATTCTACCTCATCGGTTTGTTGATTTCGGCATCGACACGCAGAATGAGGACTGCGCTAATGTTGTCCATGTTCGTTTGGGGGTTTTTGGTGCTTATCTATCCAAATATGATTCTTGCTGTGCTCCCACATTCGGATTCTCCGCAGGAACGTAGGACATCCACCTTCAACCAAATTGAACAGATTTGGGAAGGATTCGATAGAGAGCGGAAACATTTCCTTGCTACTGATGCTTTCCCAGGTGAGGATTGGGGTTTTGAGTTAAGAGGTTCGGGAACCCGCGGTGCTTACTTTTGGGATAACCCTTCGACGCTACGGTACACCTATAGAAGTGTTCTGGAGTTTGAAGAACTTGGTCAGGAAGATGAACATAAGATACCTCACGCGCAGCATCATTTCCGTTTCTTGGGATCCCAGATTATTGGTACAGCAAACCAAACGTGGCTCCTCCGAAAGCCTGCCTTGGAAGACATCTACATTCAACCTGCAAATATGGAGAGAACCTGGTTGAAACTCTCGCCGGTCGAGCTCTATGATGCTACAACACAAATGTGGGCAGGTACGGACTTGCTTGGTATTAGAGATTTTTTCGATGCTGTAAGACTTTACAGACAGCAGGTGATTGGCTATCTCTATAATAAAGATGCATTCGGATCTCGAGCGTGGTTTTCTGCAGATAAGGGGGCGGCGGATTGGAGTATGCTCCCACAACTTTCTTTCTCGAGAAGTGACGTGGCGGTAAACATGAAGCGAGCTCTCCCGAATCTCTGTCTACTCCTGTTAACTAACCTAATTCTGTTCATGCTGATATTTCTGATTTTCATCAAAAGTGATGTGTAGAAGAGTCGTCTGCCATTAATTGTCGGTTGTCAGTTGAAGAGTCGGAACCTGCTAGTTGATAAATGTGTTCCATGAATGCAAGCGCAACCGACGTGGACTGAATCTACGTCAGAAATTGTTCTTTCCACAGATGTGGAAAAAGAACCTCAAGGAACTATAAAATAATGACATGGCATCTTGCAAAACGTGAACTCTACGATAATCTGAATAGTCTGCGATTTGCACTTGCAACGGTCTTGCTACTTGCGTTGATGGTCACCAATGCGCTCGTGCATCTCCGAGAACACCCGGAACGGATCCAGAATTATCGCAATTCGGTTACCGAGCAGCTGAATCGCCTGAAGTCTCACGCCGGGGACAGTCTATATGAACTCGCTCAAAAAGGCCCTGGAGAGCTGCCCAAAAAGCCTGCGCCTCTTCGTTTCTGTGCAGAAGGCGGCGAGGCGTTTTTGTCAGATTACGTAGACGGGGGCTACCACCGGTGGGGTACCGATACGCTAGAAAGCTTCTGGATATTGATATATCCATCGGTCAAACCAAATTTAAACAATGTCCGTCCAGCCGTTACTAAACTGGATTGGGGGTTCATCATCGGTTATGTTTTGAGTTTCATTGCGCTTATCTTTACCTTCGATTCTATTTCTGGTGAACGCGAGCAAGGCACCCTGCGTTTGATGTTGGCGAATTCGATTCCGCGCCACACTGTTCTGATTGGCAAGTTTTTGGGAGCATTTATAAGCCTTAGCATCCCGTTCACGTTAGCCGTATTGATGAACCTTTTGGTGATTTCCACCTCAAGCGATGTACATCTGGATACCGATGCCTATAGTCGTCTAGGGATTATCTGCGGAATAGCGTTTCTCTACATCTGTCTCTTTCTGGCGTTGGGGTTGTTTGTCTCTGTGCTTGTGCAACGAAGTGCTGTGAGCCTGGTAATTCTGTTGTTGGCGTGGGTTGTCTTTGTGGTGTTTATGCCGAATACTCTCGCCTCCATTGCGGGCGAAACCTCATCGCCCGGGGGCACTCACGGATTTTTTGAACGTTCTTGGGAACTCCATGCGGAACTTACGCGTGAATACGACACGCATCTTTACAATTCAAACAAGAATCGGATCCAAAAGTTGCAGGCAGCAGCTGAGTATGTCACCAAAGATGCTGAACAGCAGGAAAGCTTGCATGAAGAACGCTTAAAACGGCGGCTTTCCCAAGTGAATCGAGCACGGACTATAACCCGTCTTTCGCCTGTCACGATTTTTCAGCATCTGCTTGAGTCGTTTGCGGGAACGGGCTTCGAGCGGCATCTGCAGTTCTTAGAAAATGTTAGATCTTACGCTAGGCAATTCCGGGAATTCATGATTGACGCGGACAGAGCCGATCCAGAGAGTCTCCATATCTTTGGTGTCCGTGAGGGTATGTCGCACAAGCCGATTAGCTTAGGGGCAGTCCCAAAATTTGAAGATACACTGAGTCTTAGCAAGGATTTCAATGCGGCGGCAGTGGATCTGTTTCTGTTATCGCTGTTCGTCATAGTCCTTCTATCTGGGGCGTATCTTGCATTTGTGCGAGTTGAGATTTGAAGTCGCTAGGGCTGGAGCCAATTCCCAAATCTTAAAAAGGCGGTATTGGTGGTGCTTCTAAGTAGAAGCTGCAACCAATACCGCCTTAGCAAAGTCAACTTTGGGTTTATAGACTAATTTTTAGAACCTATAAGAGAGTTTAGCGTAGTAAAGTCCGCCGTTAAAACCGAAAGGCGCGGAGCGTCTCGAATAGGTGAAGACACCGGGTGAGTCAACGATGACGTTCCCACTACTATCTGTTAAGGTTCCACCGCGTGACTGCCCAATTTCATTAGCGTCTGGGAGCTGGTCAAGCAGGTTATTGACACCAATAGTCAATGAGAGTCCTTCATTAAGTTGGTAATTGCTTTGGATATCAGTGAGCCATTTCCCGTCGTATGTTTGCCGTGCAGGATCGTCGCCGCTTCCCTCTTGGACAGTATAACTGCCGAAGTAACGGAGTGCGCCACCAACTGTAAGATTACCGATAATATAATCCGCACTGAGGTTAATTCGAGTATTGGGCTGCCATTCCTCAATCATGGATCGTTCTTGTGAAGGGAAGAGCGTGTTTTCAAAACCGATGAGTATTTCGGGTGCATCTACTTCGCCGGTAACTTCGGTGTCTGCCCAGGTTGCTGCAATTTTGAGATTGAGCAAGCTTTCGTTATCAAAGGCGAAGAGGTAGCCTGCGGCAATATCCACGCCCTGCGTCCGTGTTTGGGCCACGTTCGTAAAAACTTGTGCTTCCTTGGCACCTGCGTCTGCTAAGCCCGGTACGTTGTCTGCACTGAAACGACCGCTTAGGACAATGCGGTCATCAATTTGAATCAGGAATCCGTCCACGGTTACCCAAAGGTTCTGTAGCGGTTTCAAGACGAGTCCACTGGAAACGTTGAAAGCGGTTTCCTCTTTGAGTTCTGGGATGCCGAGGGCCCGTGCTGCATCGCTATCGTTGCGGAACGTTCCGACTTCGAAAGCGAGCAGTTCTGTCGTATCTCCGTCCCCATCGACATCAGCAGCGTCTACGTTGAATTGCGTGCTAATATTATTGAAATAGAGTTGTTGAAGTGAGGGTGCTCGAAACCCAGTACTTCCAGCGGCGCGGACAGCCAACTGCTTCGTTATGTCATATCGGGCAGTTGCTTTGCCAGTGACGGTACTTCCGAAGTCACTATACTGTTCTCCACGGACCGCGGCTCCCACTGCAATACCACTTCCAGGTATGCCGCTGAGATATGATTCAAAATCGGCGTATCCGGCGAGATTGGTACGGCTTTCATCTACTTCATTGTCTGGCCGGAAACCGGGGAAAACTTGGATGCCTCCTGAGGCACCGTCCACCCCTAACCCAGCGTTAATCCATGAAAGCGGTTCACCGGCATCAATACCGTAGCCTTCACGCCGAAATTCGACCCCACCTGCTAAATTAATGAGGGAAGACTGGTAGCTGAGTGGATAGGCAATATCCAGGTTGAACGCGGTCTGAGAGAGGGCGAATCCTCCAGCATCAGCTGAAGTTGGACTGCTGCTACCATAAGAGGCGTTTAATGAGTTAGAGATAAAAAAGTCAAATGTATTCAATCCGTGGTTCAGACTGACATCAATGTTCAAATCCGTTGCTTCGTGTGTCCATGCCATCCCTAAAGCGAGGGCGACATCTTCAATATCGGTGTTAATTTCTGGTAAGAATCCGTCTGGATATATTTCTGTGACAGTGCGCTCGGTTTGATTTGCTCTGCGATAGAATCCGGCACTATTATTTTGGCGCGTCGAGTACCCACCAAATGAGTAAATTTCAAGTCCTTCTACCAAAGGCAGCCCGAAATTGTAAAATCCAACCTTTTGGGCTGAATCCGAATCACCGATGCGGAAATTTTGCCGTTCAAAGGTATATTCGCGGGAGTCGAACCACATGGGTTTGGCTGTGACAGTGCCATCATCATTTTCTATTTCAAGGATGTGATCTGCGGGCCTGCCGGGATCTGTTTCTACCCAGTTGTACTGACGTGTGCCGGTAAGGCCTGCGCGGTTAGTGCGATAGCGGTCACGCCATTCTGCGGTAAGGTTCAGGAAGCCATTGTCCGCTACCTTCATGCCATAATTGGCATTTCCGATCCAGGTATCCCCATCGCCTTCGTAGGTTTGCCCCCAATACACGCTTGCATCCCCTGTTTCTACGCTGTTTTTTAGAACAATGTTAATCACACCGGCGATAGCATCTGAGCCGTATTGCGCTGCCGCCCCATCGCGGAGTACCTCAATTCGTTCTATTGCGGATGCTGGAATGGCGTTGAAGTCTGTTCCTGCCGTGCCACGGCCTACAGACGTATTTACGTGGAGCAACGCGCTTTTATGGCGACGCTTGCCGTTGACAAGGACTAACGTCTGATCAGGACCTAAGCCTCGCAACGTACCCGGACGCAAAGCATCCGTTCCATCGCTGATTGTTGAACTAGAAAAATTAAAGGAGGGGACTAACATCTGTAAGGTTCTGCCTGTTTCCGATTGCCCGGTAAGGCTCAGCTGCTTACGATTCACCACATCAATCGGGACAGGTGCCTGCAAAGCACGCCGTCCTATACTACGTGTACCTACTACTACTACAGATTCGACCGTTTGAATTGGCGTAAGCGTGACTGTTAGCTCAGTTTGCCCGAAGCCAACGTTAAACCTTTCGCTGGAAAACCCATCTGCCGTGACGAGCGCGGTCTGCGCACCTATTACATCGCCGAATGTGACAGTTCCGGCCTCGTCTGTCGTTTGTTCCTCAGAACCTACTGTGACCTTTGCTGCTGGGATGGCGTTACCATCCTGATTTTGAACAACTACCTTGAGCGCTGCTGAATTCGCAGTTAAGGGGAACGCTATTACAAGTCCTGCTAATAAAGCGACAATGCACCAAGGCAATTTGTTATCTGATTCTAACATGACTTTACCTCCATGTTACTTAGAATTAGAGATTTTTCTGGGATTAATCCTTGATTTCGAATTGATCTTCCACAAGGACTCTTTTTTTACACATAAAACCTAATTTAACCTGAGTTACTCGACCTGTATGAAATTTCGCGAAACCTCAAGGCTATTCTATGAAGTATACCACAAAATTTTACATTTGTCAAGAGAAACTGAACGAGATATGTGTCATCGTCAACCGCACCGTCATCGCAAGGCATGCGAACCCAACGTAAGAAAGCAGTCTGCAGATCGTTGGCAATAAATATGGATTAAAAACACTCAACAGTGATATAATTTCGAACATGGACAAATATCGTTTCTGAGTTGAGTTCTTTCACCGATAACTTTAGGATATTTTGCTATTTATCCAACTTTTTTTGCCGAAGGTATTAGCGCTATGAGATAGGTTTTTAAAAGAGTTATGAAAAACTCGTAGGTGGGTTTGATATACAAAAAAGTGATTTTGCTGATTTCGTTGACCTCTTTTTGATGATTTTGATTAATATGCACGGACTCATGATGGACTATCCATTGACACTCGCGTTGATTTTAGAACATGCACACCGCATCCATGGAGATAAGCGGGTTAGCACACTGTGTCCGGATGGCAAGATGCATAGTTATAGTTACTCGGAATTTCATCGGCGTGTCAAGCGGTTGGCAAATGTCATCACTGAATTTGGCGTACAGTCCGGCGACAGGATTGCCACGTTTGCCTCCAACACGTATCAACACTTAGAGCTCTATTACGCTATTCCGTGCATCGGCGGGATTCTCCATCCGCTCAATGTAAGACTTTCTGCTACGCAACTTACTGAGATTTTGAACGAGGCAGAAGATAGGCTTATCTTCGCGGATGGGACATTCGCACCGCAGTTTTCAGAGCTGTGGCAGTTGCGCCAAATGGATTGTGCAGTTTTTAATTCGCCTAAAGAGGGAATGGTTTCGAATCGACCTCAAATGTATCCGTTTCACGATTATGAACAGTTGCTTTCTGAAGCAGACGAGAGATATGCATGGGATATTCCGGACGAAAATTGGGCGATGGGGCTTTGCTATACGAGCGGAACATGCGGTGAACCTAGGGGAGTCCTCTATACACATCGCTCCATGTTTCTTCACACGATGGCTGTTAATCAAGCAGATGTGTTCGGAATAACGGAGGCAGATGTAGTCATGCCGTTCGTCCCGATGTTTCATGCGATGGCATGGGGCTTGCCTTATGCCGCGATGTTTACAGGTGCAGATATGGTGCTACCGGCAGCCGCTAAACCGACACAAATTCCTGACCTCATTGCCGAAACAGGCATCACTATTGCTGCCGGTGTCCCCACAGTTTGGGCGCAAGCGTATCCGGAATTACGAAAGCGTAGAGCAAATGGTTGTTCACTACGGCAAATTATCGTTGGCGGAGAAGCAATGCCACCGACACTCATTGAAGCTTATGAAAAGGAGCTCGATGTTGAAGTGCGCCATGCTTGGGGGATGACAGAGATGTCCCCAACGGGCACGGTCTCAAAGCTGCGATGCGCGCACAGTAACCTCTCTGATACGGGAAAATGGAAGTTAAAAGCGATGCAGGGAAGACCTATCCCAGGTGTTGAAATACGACTTTCTGGTATGGGTGCAGACCTGACAACTTCTGATGCGGAATTGCCTTGGGACGGGAAGACGGTGGGTGAATTACAGGTGAGAAGTCCGTGGACAGCCAGCCGATACTACAAAATTGAACCGACTTTGGAACATTTCACCACAGAAGGTTGGCTCCGCACGGGAGATATCGCTACTATCACTGTTGAAGGCTATGTACAGATTGTTGATAGGGCAAAAGCGATTATCCGGAGCGGTGGAGAATCAATCTCTAGTATCGCACTTGAAACTGTCCTGATAGCACACCCGCAAGTGCTTGATGCTGCGGTTATCGGGGTACCTGACAAAAAGTGGGGAGAACGTCCTGTTGCGCTTGTCGTCTCAAAAGCGGAGGGTATCTCCGAGTCCATGTTGAAAAGGCACCTTGCTCTGCAGTTTCCGAAATTTTGGATTCCTGATAAGTTTATACTTGTTGATGAAATTCCTAAGACCGGTGTTGGAAAATCTGACAAAAAGGCGATTCGGCAACAGATGCTAACATCCGATTCTTAAGGTGGCTCTGTTCCCGGACGATACAAAAAGTATCTGTCGGCCCTCCTATATCTGATAGGAATGGCGAACTAATACCGTTGATTGGAAGATAGCCCAAGTACTTTCAGTTGAATGCACCTCATGGCTTCCTCAGAAAAAAAGAAGGAGATACGGACATGAAGATGAAAGCGGCCATCTACACAGGCATTGAACAAATTGCAATACAAGCGGTTGAGCGGAACGAACCGCCTCCTGGCTACGTCCTGATTGATACGAAGCGGACCGGCATCTGTGGCAGTGATTTGCACAGTTACTTCGGGAATTGGGGACAATCGCATGAAAACGCAGCTGGGCATGAAACGTGCGGACTCGTGACTCAGTTAGGCGATGGTGTTACCGGTTTTGAAATCGGTGATAAAGTCGCAATCGAGTGTTTTTCGCACTGCGGTACTTGCAAGTACTGCGAAACTGGACAATATAACCTCTGCCTGAGTCGAGCTTGGATATCACCGAATATGCATGGTGGTTTTGCTGAGTACACGGCAGTGCATCAGTCTGGACTGTTTAAATTGCCAGAGAGCATGACGTTTGAGGAAGGCGCACTTGTTGAGCCGCTTGCTGTTTCTCACCGTGCCGTGGCTCGTTCCGGTGCCAACGCCCGGGACAGCATCGCGATTATCGGTGGTGGCACGATAGGGCAATTTTGCTTAGCAGATGCTGTCGCTGCAGGTATTAAGGAGACGTTAATTACCGTCAAATATAAACAGCAGGCGGAAGTTGCCGAATCCCTCGGTGCAGACCATGTCGTTAACGTCGAGGACACGGACGTGACGGAATACGCCAAGGACATTACAAACGGTGGAGGTTTTGATGCAGTTATTGAAACAGTAGGGGGTGCAGAAAATTTCAACACTGCAGCAACTATTGTTCGCAAGCAAGGCACCGTCGTCCTCGTTGCCGGATATTACAAACCGCTTGAGGTGAACCTTTCCACCATTGTCTGGTCTGAGGCGCGTATCACCGGCTCTAACTGCTACGGCTATAGTGGGATGGAAACCGATTTTGAAGCTGCAATTGAACTCATCGGGTCTGGGCTCGTCGATGCGACAAAATTAGTGACGCACCGTTATCCTTTTGATGAAATTGAGGGTGCCTTTCGTGCTGCGGCAGACAAAACCTCAGGTGCAGTTAAGGTTCAAGTCTGTCAGTAGTGTTTTATTTTGTGGATGAAGGAGGAAACTAACATGTCGTTGTGCGAAGCAGAAATGACGCAATTCTGGAGGCAGGGTTACCTCGGTCCCTACGCGGTCTGTAGTCCAGAAGAGATGTGGCGCATGCAGCCAGAAATTGAGAAAGTGCTTGAAACCGATCCGCCGGATCACAAAGATAGGGTGCATAACCGTCATCTCGATTTTCCGATAATCTATGATCTCGCCACACATCCTACTATTGTGAATAAAATGGCATCCATCTATGGACCGGACCTCTTACTGTGGCGTACGAACTTCTTTGTAAAGGAACCAGGAGCGAAGGAAATTCCGTGGCATCAAGATTTTAACTACTGGCCGCTGGAACCTCCGATTATCATTTCGGCTTGGCTCGCGATTGACGAAACAACATTGGAGAACAGTTGCCTCCAATTCATCCCGGGTTCTCATCGAAAAGTAGTGCCACATGTAAAAGCCACATCGGACATGGCATTCAATCAGATGGGCGACATGCATTTTATTAACACGGACAATATTGTCAATTTAGAGATGCGGCCCGGCGAATTTGTGCTTTTTAACGAGCGGACCCTACACCATTCAGATGCGAATCGTTCTGACAAACGTCGTATCGGCTTGGCTATCCGCGTGATTGTTCCGATTGTCAAAGTCTTTGATTGGGACTCGCCGCTTCACGAGTTGATTGTCATCCATGGCGAAGATCCGCTTCAATTCAACAAAAGGCAGTCTACAGCATCCTGATTTGAACGACAACTCAAGTTGTAAAAGGTAGCATTGCGTGAAAATTCACGTCTGCAAACGATAAGGAGATAGAAATTAGCAATGAATCGTCAAATAACTTTGTCTGCACGGCCCGTCGGATACCCGAAGGAATCTGACTTCGCCTTAGTCAAAACGCCAATCCTGACTCCGGAAGACGGACAGGTATTAGTAAAAACCATTTATCTCTCAGTCGACCCGTATATGCGGGGACGCATCAATCCAGCGCGTTCTTATGCGGCCAATGTTGAAATTGGTGAGGTCATGGTAGGTGGTGTAATTGGGCAAGTGCTTGAATCCAAACATCCGGATTTTGCGCACGGCGATTTTGTGAACGCGAACATCGGGTGGCAGGAATACGGAATAGTTAACGGTGATGGGTTGCGGAAAATTGACCCGACAATTGCGCCGATTTCAACAGGGGCAGGCATTCTCGGGATGCCCGGTTTGACAGCCTATTTCGGTTTACTTGAGATTGGCAAACTTCAGGAGGGCGAGACAGTGTTCGTCTCTGGTGCGGCTGGTGCTGTCGGGTCAGTTGTCGGGCAGATTGCAAAAATTAAGGGATGCCGCGTTGTCGGCTCTGCAGGAACCGATGAGAAGATTGCGTATATCGTTGACGAGCTCGGCTTTGATGCTGCTTTTAATTACAAAAAAGTTACCGACTATCAGAGAAAATTAGGCGAACTCTTCAGCGATGGTATTGATGTCTATTTTGACAATGTTGGTGGTGCGATTACGGATGCAGTTTTCTTGAATTTAAGGGTTAAAGGTCGTGTTGTTATCTGCGGTCAGATTTCACAGTATAATTTAGAGAATCCGGAGGTGGGTCCACGGTTTCTATGGCATCTCATTACGCAGCGCGCTCGGATTGAGGGGTTCCTCGTTTCTGAATTCGCTGAGCGGCATGCAGAGGCTCTTGTGGAAATGTCAGCCTGGGTTCGACAAGGGAAATTGAAATATCGTGAGACAATAGAGGAGGGTGGCATTGAACGGGCACCTGCGGCGTTCATTAGCATGCTGAAAGGGGGTAATATCGGAAAACAACTCGTCAAAATCGCGGATGTAAGTGAATTGTAGGCGGGTTTTCGGAACCCGCCAAATAGAATTGTCTGAAGGCGGCAGCTATCGTGTATGCAGGCTTAGTACCCTTTTTGCTTGTCAATAACACTCAGGAGTGGTTTACCAACCAAAAGTCGTTCAAGGTTATTGCAGAAGAGGCCAACGGTCCGGTCGAGACGGATCGGTGAACCGCCAGCGACGTGCGGTGTAACAATGACATTTGGCATACCCCAGAGAGGGCTGTCATCAGACAGTGGTTCTTCTGGTGTAACATCCAGCCCTGCGCCGCCGATAAGTTCTTTCTTCAGAGCGTTAAGCAGTGCCGGTCCGTCTACAATCTTGCCGCGCGTAACGTTGATAAGCAAGGCGTGCTGTTTCATCTGTTGGAAGGCCGCATTGTCAAACATTCCGTGTGTCTCCTGCGTCAAAGGTGCGCAAATGGAAACGATGTCTGACTCCGCCAGCAAGTCATGGAAGTGCTTCATGTTCCAGACTTCGTGTACAAACGAGGGTGCCTCCACCGGCTCAGGATCAACGGCGATGACGCGCATATCAAATCCTTGTGCTCGTCTGGCGACTTCAATTCCGGTGCCGCCGAGTCCGATAATACCGAGGGTGCGTTCACTCAGTTCCCATGTTGCTAACCTGATGGACATGCGGTTCTGCCAGGTCCGTTCACGGACGGAACGGCCAATGCCGCGGAGTAATCCGAGAATTAGAGCCCACGTCTGGTCTGCCAAATGAGGACCAACGAATCCTTTGGCACTGGTTAAGATAACATCGCTCTTGACGAATTCAGGGAAGAGGAGTCCATCAACGCCTGCAGAAAGCACTTGCACCAATTTGAGTTGCTTGGCGTTCTCAAAAAGCGAGCGATTAAACCCACCGAAAACAACGTCGGTATCCACAATTTCACGGTGTGCTTCCGCCGCATTCTTGGGTTGAACAAGGCGGAGTTCTTCAGACACGGATGCAATTTGTGTCTGCTGTTCCGATGTGATGTCAGTGTTAATCAAAATTTTCATGTGCATCTCTCCTCCATTTTGTGGTATTCTATATAGAAATAAAAAACAGAATTTATTGTAAGGCGAGTCCAAAAGCACGTTTCTTCGGACAAGTTCCGGGTGATGCCATTTCAGTATTGAAAATTCCGAATCGGAATTCCTCATACACCGGTGCTCGTTTTCAATAAAATAGACACAACTTCTCAGAAAAGGAGAATTACATTGTGATTTATTCACGTTTCAACTTAAGGATTGGGAAACAATCTCGTTCATTGCCGGCCATCCTTTTTACCATTAGTGTTCTACTTCTGTCAATCTTCATCCTCAGCTGCGGTGATGAAGGGGAATCTGTTGAAGAGGCATCCGGTGGTATGATAGATATTATCCAACCCACGACAACACCACCCGTAGAGCAACCCGTTGCGGTTGAGGAAGCGGACGTTGTTGAAGAGCCGGTGGTTGAAGAGCCGCTGGTTTCGTTTAAGGACGATATTTCTCCCATCCTCCAAGAGCGATGCGCGATACCCGGATGCCACGTCGCGGGAGGTGCCGCAAATCTAGACCTCAGTCAATATGACACCTTCAAAAAAGGTGGAAACGGTGGTCCTGCGTTTGTTGCAGGAGATGGTGATAAGAGCCTAGTTGTCAAACGCATTGATGGTGGCGGAATGCCGCCGATTCCACCTGCCTTAGACGAGGATCAGATCCAACTCTTCATTGATTGGATTAATGAAGGTGCCGAAGAAAACTAAACATTCCCGGTATCATAGCATTTTGTCATCTTTGTGTCAATACTAAAAAATTTTAATAACCTCGTAGATAGCAGACTTCTAAAGCTGCAAATCTACGGGGAGATAAAAAATGATTAGATTGGCTGGAATTCTGGGTTGAGAGGAAAAAGGCACGGCTATAATACAGAGTAGGACAATGAGAAGGTTGGGAACCGGTGCTAAGTAAACTGGAACATTTCATGGATCTGGGCGACAAATTGCAAAGATGAAAAGACTCTGACGAGACTAGCTAAGGGATTTCATGCCAAACCCTTCTGAGCGAGTTAACATAGAAAAAAAACGAAAAAACGTCAGTGTCCGTGCGGTGCTGATCGCGCTCCTCTTCACTATTCCGAACTCTTATTGGCTGATGATTAACTGGGGTCCATCTGGTTATGGCAGCGGCCAGAGTTTTCCTACTGTATCCACAGTCTATTTTAATGTCATTTTTATCGTTTTGCTCCTGATGGGTCTGAACCCGCTGCTTCGTACAATTCGGGGGCGCGCGAGCCTCAGCGATGGGGAATTGATGGTGGTGTATCTCCTCTTATCCATTGCATCTTCCATCGCTGGGCATGACACGCTTCAGATACTGTGGCCGTTACTTACCTATCCTATATGGTTTGCTAGCCCGGAAAATGAGTGGGCAGAGCTGTTCCACCAGCACATGCCTGCGTGGTTGACGATTAAAGAGCGAGATGTCTTAGCAACATTTTATCAAGGCGACGACTCATTTCACACGTTTGAACACTTACAACTCTGGCTGACACCTGTGTTGTGGTGGTCTTCCCTGATTATTGTGTTAACGTTCATGATGCTTTGCATCACCCTCCTGATACGACACCAATGGGTGACACACGAAAAATTAAGTTATCCAGTCATCCAGATACCGCTCCATCTGACAGAAAAAGGCGGCCGGGTGTTGCTTACAAATCGTCTGTTCCTGCTTGGTGCGGTTCTTGCCGGTGGCATGAATTTACTGAACGGGCTCCACTTTCTCTTTCCAAGTGTGCCGGGGTTAGGCGGCAGTCTCTACAATTTAGGACAGTACTTCCAGACGAAACCGCTGAATGCGATTGGCAGGCTTCCTATTGCTGTTTACCCGTTTGCAATTGGGATGAGTTTCTTTATCCCTTTGGAACTCTCGTTCTCCATTTGGTTTTTCTATCTTTTCCATAAAATGACGCGCGTGTGGGGTACTATGGCTGGTATTGGACACCTGCCGGGCTTCCCATTTCTCGATGCCCAATCTTTCGGGGCGTGGTTCTGTTTAGGCATCTCGGCGATCTGGCTGACTCGAAAGTTCATAGGGCACCAAGTGAAAAACGTCCTCGGTGGGCATGGTGGTGGAGGCGAAAGCAGCCGGTTTGCAAGTTTCGCCCTCATAGGGTTGTTATTGGGCAGTCTCTTTATCCTCTTTTTCTTCAAAAGTGCGGGTGCTTCAATACTGAGCACAATCGGTTATTTCACCCTCTTCTTTGCTTTAGCGGTTGCGATTACACGCATCCGGGCTGAAGTAGGACCGCCGGCGCACGACGTTCCATGGCGACCGGATAAGGTGCTGGTCTCCTTTTTTGGAACACGGCGCATCGGAGCAGAAGGACTGACAGCGTTCAGCATGTTTCACGGATTCAATCGCTCCTATCGTTCCCACCCGATGCCGATTATATTAGAGGGATTTAAGGTTGCACAGGTACGTGGTCTGGCACATAACCGTTTTGTATTTTCTATTATTTTAGTGACTATAGTGGGGACAATCTCTTCTGCGTGGGCATACTACGCACAAGGTTATCACTACGGAGGAGCGGTTTACGGTGAACAAGCACAATGCCGTTGGACTTACGAGCAGTTGAAGCAGTGGTTGATTAACCCACAATCTATAGATATTGGTGCCGTCTCTGCTTCCGGCGGTGCGATTGCGTTAACAACCCTTTTGATGGTGCTTCGCCGCCGGTTTATTTGGTGGCCATTCCATCCTGCCGGCTATGCCTTGTCGCTGAGTTTTTGGAATACGAGTTGGTATTGGTTCTCGATCTTTCTCTCTTGGGGGATAAAAGCGATACTCTTTCAAACTGGTGGTCTGCGTACTTATCGCCGTGCTATGCCGTTTTTTATCGGTCTTGTCATTGGCGAATTCATTGTCGGTGCAATATGGACGTTAATAGGCATCGCCTTGGAACGTCCGATGTATCGATTTATGTTTTAATAAAAGAACGTTACCGTGCCAAACCGTAAGATAACGCAATAGCTATTGAAAGTTGACGAAAACGTGTTGGATACGGTAAAATGTAACTCATGGAAGTTAACGCAACTGTGCGCCACAATTCTATTCTTCAGATTAGAGATGTAGGTAGCGCGTAAATTTGATGAAATTTTTCTGATGTGGTATACCAATAATCAATTCTGGACTCCCCGCCCTTTGTATCGGTGGGGGCATAGACTGACGACGCTCTTCTGTAAGAGCATGGGCCATCTTGAAGCGCGAGGGGTTCAATACATTCCGCGCGAAGGCGGTGTGCTGCTTGTTTCAAACCATGTCAGTCTACTGGACCCGGTTATCGTTGGCTCTGCTGTAAACCGCGAGGTCCACTACATGGCACGGAGCAACGTTTTTAAGGTTCCGGGTTTGGGGAAACTGATTTCGGCATATAATGCCTATCCTGTAAATCGAGGTGCTCCGGATTTAGGGGCGTTGCGGCGGACTATCTCGCTACTGAAAGCCGGCAACGTAGTGCTTATCTTTCCGGAAGGGACCCGTAGTGTTGATGGGACGTTAGGAAAGGCACATGACGGTGTCTGCTTTATTGTGCACCGAGCCGGTGTACCGACGTTACCTATTTTTCACAGCGGGGCAGAACGCATGTTGCGTCGAGGCAGCAAATCTCTTCGTCGCGCTAAGCTCACCGTAACCGTGGGAGAGCCTATTGAGTTTACCGGACTGGATAAGTTTGACGTGAAACGCGAACTATATCAACACATGGGCATCGAGATAATGCAAGCCATTGCTGAACTCAGAGATAAGAGGCACGAACGTCTATCTGAACCGGTTTGACCTTTTTGTCAAGAAGCAACTCCGGTGCCGATACGCCATCCGTCGCTCACCTGGGATGAACACATTGATTATACGAGAGCCCAATATCATCTTTGGCCAGATGCCATAACCAAGAAAACGCTTGAGATTTTCTTGGAGAAAAGAGCCTCTGAGTATCCAAGAAACACGCAAATTGTGAGGTGAACTCATGAAAACTTTGAACACTTTCCTTGTTTTTTTATGTTCATGACCGCGTTATCTAGTTGTGGTGTGAAGCACGTCAATGCACCGCACCCCTCCAAAACACGACTCCCGTCGGTGAGAAAGAAGAACAGGATGCCCCTAAAGAAGATTTCATCATCGGGTTCAATCCATTCAAGGATGACCCGGACAATCCGAGCCCGCACAACCGCCTTGTCAGCAAGTTCGGAGATATTCCAGAAGTCCGCACCTACATAAGGTATAAGCAAAAACTCCGGCACGGACACGAACTTAACATTGATAAAGTAATAGAATTCTATACTGCAGAAGTCTACCTCTATCGGACATCTGCCGCAAAGGCGATATAAAAAACGTTCAAAAAAGACAAAGAGCTATACATACGACTGGGAATCTCAATGGATGGACTGGATAGGGTGCCGAGGAGGTTTGCCATAACTAACCCGGCGAACATTGTTCGGTTAGGAGGATGTCGGATTCGCTAAAATAGACACCGTATCGCCCTCTTGGATCTGATATGTTTTCCCTTCTACTCGCAGCTGCCCTTTACTTCGTGCGTGCCTGAAACCGCCACACGCAACTAATTCGCTACAGTTGATAATCTCTGCCCGCACGAAACCGCGTTCAAAATCTGTATGGATAGTGCCTGCCGCGTCGACAGCGGTTTGCCCGTGCCGCAGCGTCCATGCTTTAACTTCGTTCGTGTTCCCTGTAAAAAATGTGATTAATCCGAGGAGCCGATAGGATGCTTGTATAAACCGCGTTACTGCAGATTCGCCTAACCCCATTTCAGTCATAAACACCTTTGCATCGGCTGGATCGAGTTGTGCGATTTCCATTTCCAATTGCGCTGCCAGCACAAAAACCGCGGTGCCTGGGGAACGCTCGTATTCAGAGAACCGCTTCACAATTTCATCCATTGTGTCTAGTTGTGATTCCCCTATATTACAGATGAGCATTAACGGCTTTTGCGTTAAGAAGCCATAACCGCGTATCAATTTTTCCTCATTATCAGAGAGGGTTATAGCGCGGAGAGGTGTTCCGGCTTCTAAAGTCTGCTTACACTGTTCTAAAACCCGGAGCTCAGTTTCGTGTTCGGGGGATTTCTGGCTCTGTATTAACTTACGGAGCCTGGCGAGTCTGCTTTCAATCACTTGCAGATCAGCAAATGTTAACTCAAGTCCAACGTTTTCAATATCGCGTTCTGGGTTGACGCTACCGTCAACGTGTGGAACCGTTTCATCTTCGAATATCCTGACGACATGGGCGAGTGCATCAACTGTACGAAGGCTCGCCAGAATTCCGGCATCTAATTCTGCTTGTGCTGTATCCGTTTGGGTTACGCCTGCGACATCTATATAGTCTATTGTCGCGGGTGTGACTTTTTTCGGTTGGAGTACCTCTGCTAAGCGTATCAAACGTTCGTCTGGGACGTTAATGGTACAGCGGTTTGTCTCAGAACGTCCTGTATATCCTCCTATTTCCGCTGTGGCATGCCCAAGTGCATTGAAAACGGTGGTTTTACCAACGTGAGGTCTGCCTACAATGCCTATTTTCATATTTTATTTTTATCCAGTTTTGGTTAGGGTTTTTGCAGTGGGTGAAAATTCTGTCCTTGTGATGAGGACAACGGCCTTTTGGAAAAACGGGCTCGTGAAGAGGGACTCATGTTCAAAACAGACATATTTTGAGTTCTAATAGAAAAAAAATTGACAAGTTTACCATAAAATGATAAACTAAATAACTAAAGTCGGATTTCCTAAACTATAGTGGGTAGCAGTGCGCAGAATGCACGCTTACCAGCAGAGAGGCAAAGTATGGAAATGCTCTATTTTCATACGCTCTCCGTGAATTACAACTGAGAGGTGAATCCAAGATGACTAACCAGAGCCCGAAATGGACTAACTACATCAGTAAGGCTTTGATTATTATTTTAATATTTATGGTTTGTCTCGCCATTTTGCAATGGTTTATCATCAAAGAGTTATTCAGTTTTGGGGCAGAGATGGTGAAAGACTCATTGACTAAACAAGCCCCTGAAGGCGTTGACCGTGCCTATATTCACCAGACGTTTCAACGCGTTAAAATCGCCGGGCAGCAGCTGCCGTTTAGCTTCATCACTGGGAGAATTAGTCTCCGAAAAATTAGAGAGGTTGGCGAATACGCAATCGCAGCCAACGCTGATGAGTCGTGGGATGCAGAAGAAATTAACACTCTCCTTCGGATGATGAATGCTTCTGTCGGGTTTAAAGGAGCAACAGAGTAACACGATGCCGATGGAACTCACCCCCCCTTATGAAAGGTTTGCATACGCCTACGATAGGATGATGACAAACGTCAATTACACGCGTTGGGCCCTCTATATTGAATCGATTTTCGATAAGTACGATTGTAAACCTCGCCGCATCTTGGATGTGGCTTGTGGTACAGGAGCCTTGACGCTCCTGTTAGCGTCAAAAGGCTATGAGATGACCGGCATTGATAGAGCAAGCGGCATGCTTGAGATTGCACGCGAAAAAGCAGAAATGGCGAACCTGCAGATCAAATTCCAGCAGGGCGACATGCTCGACTTCCAGTTAAACCAGCAATTTGATGCAATCCTCTGTACCTATGATAGTATTAACTATGCTCGCGATGAAGATGAGTTAAGCGGCGTGTTCCAAACTGTTTCTGAGCATTTAGCCCCCGATGGGCTGTTTACCTTTGACGTGACAACTGAGCGAAACATCGTGGAACATTTTCATAATAGGACCTTCTCCGAAAATCACGAGGACTATACCTACATTTGGAAAAATAGTTACTTTCATCACTCGAAAATCTGCACAACCCGTCTGACCTTTTTCATCCGGGAAGGCGAGTCGTTTCGTCGGTTTGAAGAGATTCATCAGCAGAAAATGTTTGACGTAAGTACTGTCGAAGCACTGCTCAAAGCGTCCGGTTATAAACCATTAAGTGCTTACGATATGTATACGTTCAACAAGTGGAACCGCTATTCAGATCGGATTAATTTTACTGCCCGGCTGATATGAGCATCAGGCCCTGCGAGTTTAGAATTCCGGTCAAGTTTCAGTCACGAGGAGAAAAAATTAGAGTGTTTCGGCAATCATATCTCCGACTTGTTCTGTGGTGTAGCCCATTTTGCCTGCACCCAGGTTTTTAATCTTCCCACTGGCAAGCAGGTTACTTATAGATTTTTCAACAGCTGCAGCGGATTCTGTCTGCCCAAGATGATCTAGCATCATCCCTGCTGCTCCAATTGCAGCGATAGGGTTAATCTGATTTTTGCCGGTATAGCGTGGTGCGGAACCGTGGATGGGTTCAAACATCGCTACACTCTCTGGGTTCAAATTGCCGGATGCAGCAATTCCCATACCGCCCTGAATCATTGCGCCAAGGTCTGTTATAATGTCGCCAAACATATTACATGTCACGATGACATCAAACCACTCTGGATTTTTGACCATCCACATCGTTGTAGCATCAACGAGCGTATGTTCTTTCTTAATATCAGGGTAATCTTGACCGACCTCGGCAAAGACGCGCTGCCACAAGTCGTGTGCGTAGGTAAGGACATTACACTTATCACAGAGTGTCAACGTATTTTGCTCGTCGCGCTTCCGAGTGAATTCAAAAGCATAGCGAATACACCGCTCTACCCCTTTGTAGGTGTTAATCATTTCTTGGATTGCGACTTCATCGTGGGTACCACGTTTCAAAAATCCACCGATACCGGCGTATAACCCCTCGGTATTTTCGCGAACGATAACGAAATCGATCTCCTCGGGGCCTTTGTCTTTAAGTGGCGTAGGTACGCCCGGATAGAGTTTCACAGGCCGTAAATTGATGTAGAGATCCAGTTCGAACCGGACCTTTAGCAGAATGCCTTTCTCTAATATACCGGGTTTAACATCCGGATGCCCGATGGCTCCGAGATAGATAGCATCAAGATCTCGGAGTTCTTCTAAAACAGAGTTCGGTAGTACTTCGCCGGTTGCGAGGTACCGGTCGCCGCCGACATCGTATTCAACTGTTTCATATTGGAAATCTGCCTTGTCAGCTGCGGCCCCGAAGACTTTCATTGCTTCGCGTGTTACTTCGGGGCCGATTCCATCGCCAGGGATGAGGCCGATTTTATACATGGTTGTCCTCCAAAAGTCATTTTTGTCTGCCTGCCGCATCACGCACAACAGGCTTCAATTTTAGATTCTTTATATTTTACCACATTTGGCGGTATATTGCAAATAGGGACGCAGAGAAATCAGATTGATAAGTCGGCAAGGCTAGGGCAAAGTTCAAATCTATAGATTGAGAAAACAGAGTGATTCCAAGGATTTTTCTTCTTAAAAAAGGGCAAAGCTGCTATAATACCTTCATCTGAAGATTGAAACAACCGTTGAGGAAAGAATTTGATAAACGAAACGCGCCTAAAAACAGTTCTGAACAAATTTCGAGCCCTCAAACTACTTGTCATCGGGGATTTTTACCTTGATGCATACTGGTACATAGATAAAACGCGCTCGAGTCTCTCGCTGGAGACACCTTGGCATACCAACCCTGTTGTCGCACAACGTTATAGCCCTGGGGCGGCGGGCACCGTCACAAATAACCTGAACGCATTAGGGGTAGGCAAGCTCTATACATTAGGTGTTATCGGGATAGATGGATTTGGACGGACTCTCCTGAGTTGCTTAAAAGAAAATGGCTGTACTACAGACTTTATGGTGCAGGCATCGAAATGGGTGACACCTACCTATCTCAAACCGATCCATCGTGGCTATGAAGGTGCGGAAACCGAGGGCCCGCGGTTTGATATTGAGAACCAAGCTCCGATGGCTGAAGCCATAGAGACCTCCGTAATCGATGCACTACAAGAATGTTTACCGCTTGTTGATGGGGTAATTATCGGAGATCAGACACCGCATGAGAACTTGGGGGTTATTACCAACAACGTGAGAGAAGAGCTCTGCCGCCTCTCCCGGAAACACCGGGAAAAAATCTTTTTCGCTGATTCCCGTACGCGGATTGGTAGGTACCGAGACGTTATCATTAAACCCAACCGATTTGAGGCGAAACGTTCTGTTGAACCTTTGTGGGAAGGAAGAGATGTTAGCAGAGAAGCGGCAGCAGATTGCGCGCGAGCCCTTGCACGACAAACGAAGAATACCGTATACGTTACACTTGGTGAAGATGGCATTCTTGTCTGCTATCAGGGCAAGTTGACGCACGTCCCCGGCATTCGGCTTGATTGCGAAACCGATCCGGTAGGTGCAGGGGACAGCGTTTCTGCTGGACTCGTTTCGACGCTCTGTACTCTCGGTGTAGAATCGGCGATTGAGGCAGCGTACATCGGAAATCTGGTTGCGTCAATTACCGTCACAAAACTTGGAAGCACCGGCATTGCATCTCCTGAAGAAATCCTCCAACGCCATCGGAGTTATATAAACCCATGAACGTTTTTGATGCGATTAGACAACGACGTAGCCATCGCGGTAAATTTCATGAACGCGCCATTGATGAGAACGACCTCGGCAAGTTAATTGAAGCAGCTCAATGGGCACCTTCACCGTTTAATGTTCAACCGTGGGAACTGCTCATTATTCGGGAAGCTAAAGGAAAAGCGCAGCTCGCGAATCTTACAGAACAGGCTATTGTCGCCCAATTCAAGGATGCCAAGTTTCTGGATGATAATAGCCGGTGGATACGTCTCACCGAAACCGAATGGCAGAAGAATCAGGATGGTGTGCTCCTCAGCGAACATGTCACGTTGCCCAAGTTCCTTCAAGATTCTCCGGAGAAGCTAAGACTGCTGCTAAAAAATGCAAAATCCTTGACGGTTTTAGGACATTTAGGCGCAGGAAAAATGCCTGCGAGAGAAATTGCAGAACAGGTTCGCAACGCGCCAATGCTCATGCTTGTTACCATGAATTGCGAGCGGCATCCCCCGGGTGAAGGTGCTACCCGCTGGATGTGGCTCAGCATCGGGATGTTGATTCAGAACCTGCTGCTCTCTGCCACTGCACTCGGTATTGGGGTTCAGTTTATAAGCGCGCCTTTAGAAAGCACAGCACACCGCGATAAAATCCGTCAGTTTTTCAATATGCCTGCATCTCACGAAGTGATGACGCTGCTAAGGCTCGGCTACACTGGTGAAGACAGACGGCAGTCTGTTAGATTAAATCCATCAGCATTTGTGCATTTCGAGAAACGAAGTAGCATGTAGTTATCCCAATATACGGTTAAGGTAGTGTAAACAGCCTAGCTTTGAACGATTATTGATTTTGCAACAATTCTTTCAACGCTGCTTTCTTCTTTTTCAACCGCCGTTTCTGACGGTGGCGGATTTGGGTCCGACGCCGGACCTGGCCGCTTTTACTGCGTGGCATAGCATTCCCTCCTTTCTTGTCCTCGCGGTGGGCAGAATGTCTCCTTTTTCATGAAGACCTCCGTGACAGTCAAGCTTTAAGTCTAATAGTTTTGGCGAGGTACATCAGTGCCGATTTACACTGTGATTCAACCTCATTCATGGCAACAGTAAGTTCTGGTTCGGAACATGCTTGTAAGTGGAGCCGATCATCGGTAACTATTATGTCGTAAGTAGACTTGACATTGGCAAATCTAATTTGCTTCTCCGTTTCATCCTCTAACGTAAACGCCGGATCTACTTCAAAAATTTCTCTGATTGCCAAACCGTGGAAATTTTTGTACAATGCATGCGCGGAAAAGGTGTCAGACGAGTTTTCCTCTGATGGAACATCTGGATGTGGTGGATGCGTATCGCTCATAGAGGCCGGTGGAGATTCTGGCGTGTCTGCTAATGGCAATTTTTTATCATCAGATGCAGTTTCCTCGGTTACAATGCTCCGTGATATTTCAGATTCCAGTTTTTGTGAAAAAACAGCAGACCTAGGTAAATCTTTCTCCGCTTCAATATAGTCAAGTTGGTTTTCAGCAATTTTCGAAAAGGCAGGCAGCGCGTCAGTTTTTTTCTCCGGTTCGGAACCGGCAATTTCTGATTGGTTCCTCAACTCCACCGTCATTTCTTCTGTGATGTCAATTTCATTGTAGTCAGTCACCTCTTCGTATTCCAAAACATTTGAAATGATGTGTTTGACATCTTCGCGTGCCTCCATCATCGTATTTGGTTCTGTGACAATCTGTCGTAGTGTTTGAATGCCAATAGATTGGATTAGTGGGTGAAATACCAGCATTTCTGGTGGGGCGACTTCAAAAATTGAGCGTGCGACGCGAGCGACTTTCGCCATTTCGCGGTTCCTCTCAAGTTTGAGGCGTGTTTCACAGCCCCTTAACGCTCGAATTAATTCCTGCATAAACTCAGGTGTCACGAGATGGGGAAGGATTTGGGTTCGGAAATGTTCACAGGCACGTTCCGCTTGTTCCATTTGTTGTATCTGTTTCGCGCGTTCATGCATGACTTGTGCGAGCGGATCTAAAGCAGAACTCGTCTCTCTCAATTCAAGCAGCTCATTCGACTCTGTTAAAGACGTGTTCTCCTGGGATGTCTCATAGTCGTCAAGAAGATCTGTCACCCAGGTGTACATCAAGTCAAAATCGAAATGTACATTTTCGAGTTCGGGTTCGTTGAGTAGTTCACGGCTCTGCGATATGCAAAGGTGTAACTGTTCCTTCTCTGACCTCTCATAAGGAAGTCTACGCTGCTTTTCTATTGCGATTTGTTTTTGCCGGGATTTCCGGTCGCGATTGCGCTTTTCACGTTTCCGGGCAACATTCGCGGTCCTACGTCCCTTTTTTTTTGCCATGGAAGTATCTTTTATTGAAGTTGTACGAAATTCTGTTTAAATCGTATCCATTTACTGCACAGGCAGTCCGTGTCCCTAAATCCGACTCCAACTGAAACATAAGGCATAAGGTAAAAAGACGTTATGAAAACAAAACACGGCAGCCAATGTGCATCAACACGGATAGAAAAAGAAAATTGGAATCGGGGAATTGCAACCTACCCCGACGGACTTTACATATCAACTCTCTGATATTTTTAAGTATATATGAAAAAGAAATGGATTGTCAAGTTTTTTTTGCAAAGCACGCGAATTGCAATCCTATGTTGCAAATTTCTACCACAATTTAACAAAATATATAGAAAAAAGTTTTAGAGTGGCATATTCGATATACTACATGCTATTATTAACGTAACGTGAGTGCTGCGTAGATTCAGAGGAGGTTTCTTCCTTGATATAGAGACACCGTCCACACCGTCCACACCGCCGCGATGTTGAAAAAAGGTTGTTAGATTTCGGTGACACTTGCGGAGCAGAGTGCTTGGAGGTGCAAGATTTACTTGGATGGAAACAAATGAGTATATTCATGACTTCACGGGTATGTGGGCTTAGCACGCCAGCATCTTTTTTCACTGATGGATACCGGAAGTTGAAAGGGCATCTATTTTTCAGAACACGCCTCTCTTTTATCGAATTCACATTAACGTAGAATTTTCCTACTAAACATTGATAGGAGCATCGACAGAAATTGTCTACGAACGGAAAATAGAAATGCCTAAACTAAAGAACGAGCCGGCGTACGCCTTAGGGAGAACCGAGCATGAAACGAGGCGGCTCATTGCACAGTCGAAAATTTATGGAGGTGCGACCTGGCACCTTTTGAAGGACTCTGGTATAGCAAGCGGGATGAAGGTCCTTGATATCGGGAGTGGTGCAGGCGATGTTGCGTTGATGCTCGGCGAATTTGTTGGACAGCAGGGACAGGTGATAGGTGTAGATGTTAACGCCGCAATTCTTGAAACCGCCCGGCAGCGCGCAGCAAAAGCAGGGGTGACAAACGTTGAATTCATCGCTGGAGATGCACGAACACTTAACCTTGACACGGACTTTGATGCAATTGTAGGTAGATTTGTGCTGATGTACATGGCGGATGCTGTTGATGCGTTGAAAAATCTCATAACCCACCTACGTCCTGGAGGGATTGTCGCTGTTCAGGAACCGGAATACACTGCCTACCGCCTACTTTTACATCCGGATACCCCTTTGATGAACCAACTCATTACGTGGATTTGCTCCGTATTTGAATCCTCCGGAGCGCATCTTGACCTGGGTATTGGCCTTTACCGGGTTTTTGTTGAAGCAGGATTGCCTGAACCTACTATGCAATTTGAGGCACCTATCGGGGCGGCGGCAACCTGGGAAGGATACCAATACATGGCGACTATTTTTGAGAGTCTCCTCCCGCTCTTAGAAAAATATGGGCTTGCAACCGCTGAGCAAGTTGATGTGGAAACTCTTGCCGACCGGATACGGCAGGAAGTGACTGTGGCAAAACGCCCCTTCTTTTTACCATTACATGTTTCTGCATACGCACAGCATGTGAAAAAGATTTGACATGTTCCTTAAAAATATGTTAAAATAAATTTACTTGTTACCTTTTAATTTAGCGAAAGAAAAAGGATTTTAGGTTGCGCACTCAATTAAAATGTGGTATAATTGTATAGTACTAAACTTGAAAAATGATTTAAGAGACTTTGACTACCAGGTCGAATATATCGATTAATCTCTGCTCCCTGTAAATCCTTCCATTAGCAGTGGAGCCGTCAGTTCGAAGAGAGGCATTTAATTTTGAAACCATACGAACTCTTGCTTATCATTACCCCTGAGCATGATGATAGTGAAGCAGAAGCCTTGAGCGAAAATGTTCAGAGCCTTATCAAAAATGGTGGAACGCTTTTAAAGGTGGATGCTTGGGGAAAGAGGCGGTTCGCCTATCCGATTCAGAAACGCACTGAAGGTTATTACGTGCTCTATATCTTTGAAAGCGCGCCGAGTTTCATTGCGGAATTAAATCAGTCGCTGCGCGTGATTGAACCTATTATGCGCTATATGATTGTCCGTTACGAAGGCGACGTTGCGCAGTTGAAAGCTTCAGCAGCTGAAGTTGAGGGTGATGATAGTTAAAAAAATATAGTGCTCAGCGTAAAGAATTAGCACATGAAGATTTAATTTCGCCTGCTACGTGCAGGATTTTATCGCGAGCGGAATATGTACTTTCCCGCCACGCGCGGAATCTAATTAAATTAACGGAAACGGCCAAAAATCTCTAATGAGATGCGTCCAGGAATCTGCACGTCACATTGGCCTTCTCGCTTCCTGCGAAAAAAGGAGCAATCATGGCAAGCTACAATAGGGTCATTCTAATGGGAAATCTCACCCGGGACCCTGAGATGAAATATCTACCGAGCGGGGCTGCTGTTACGAATTTCGGCATCGCTATGAATGAGCGATATACCGACCGGCAAACCGGAGAACAGAAGGAGAGTGCTTGTTTTGTTGATGTAGAGGCTTGGGGCAGACAAGCTGAAATAGCGAACGAGTACTTGACAAAGGGGCGACCTGTCTTCATTGAAGGGTCTCTTAAGTTTGACTCTTGGGAAACTGAAGATGGGAGTAGGCGGAGCCGGCTTTCGGTTCGCGCCTTTCGTATCCAATTCCTGGGAGGGCGTCCGGATGATGCCGAGACGGGCGGTGGGTACGCTGAAGCACAGCCCGCGGCTTCACCGACAGTGCAAGCACCGATAGAAGATGCGGCACCCTCGACTACAGAGGATGACATCCCATTTTAAGAACGCATCTCGTACAAACGTTCTTCCAATCAACTGTAAAGGCGGGTAGCAGATCTGGCTTTACAGTTGATTGGAAGGGAAGGCTAAAACTGTTTTAATGGGTTTGTGAGCATAGGTGTGTGCATTCCAAATAGATTGTGTCGCTTCCTATAACCAAAAAAGGAGAAATTTCTATGGCATTCCGACGCAGACAACGTTTTGGTAAATTAGAATCTGTGGATTATAAAGATGTTGATACGTTGAGAAAATTTATTAACGAACGTGGAAAAATTGTGAGTCGCCGGGTTACGGGCTTATCTGCGAAGCAACAGCGAATGGTTAAACAGGCTGTCAAACGTGCGCGGAACATGGCACTTTTGCCGTTTACGCGATAATCTCGACATCCTCAGGCCGGGTGTGCAATGAGCGACAACCGCCCTGAGAAGACTAACATGCTTAGGAAGTTAATTATGGAAGTTATATTAAAAAAAAGCATTGAAGGGCTCGGAGTCCCGGGTGATGTTTTAAAGGTAGCAGATGGGTACGCCCGAAATTACCTACTGCCCATGCAGCTGGCGGTGCATGCAACCGAACGGAATCGCCGGCATTTTGAACACGAAAAACGGGTGATCGATCAGCAGGAATCTAAGGATCGGGAACGCGCCCGCGAGATTGCCGGACAGATAGCCGGTGTCACGTGTAATCTCCGCAGACGTGCGGGTGAAAATGATAGACTTTTCGGTTCTGTCACATCTATGGATATCTTGGAATTACTGCGTGTAGAAGGATTTGATTTAGAGCGACGGACGATCGACCTGACAAATCCTATTCGTGAACTTGGCGTATTCATGGTGCCGGTTAAGTTACACACAGATGTCGTCGTTGAGCTCCGGGTGGTTGTTGAACGTGAAACTGAAGAGTAACAGTGGCCGCGGCTGCCCTTAAAGACTTGGGGGCGGATTGTCCTAGTCCTAATTCCAAATATCAGGGTGGTGTATGCAGGTAGAAGGGATTGAACCTCTTTCAGACAAGGAAGCAGAACAAGCTGTGCTGGGTGCAATGATGACAGAAAAGTCAGTCATTCCCCGGGTTGTTGCTTTGCTTGGGCATACCCCGGATGCCTTTTTTACCACAGATCATCAGTTAATCTACACAGCGATTCTGTCAGTCTATGAACGGGTCAGCAAAGTGGATCCGCTGCTGGTAGCGAACGAACTCAATCGTACGAGTCAATTGAACCGTACTGGCGGTGCTGACTATCTCTATCAGCTGCAAGCCCCTATTGTAGAGACGGAAAGTACAGAATTTTACGCGGAGATCCTTCATGAAAAATCAACGCGCCGGCGATTAACTTATGCAAGTGGGCAGATTCGAGAACTTGCACAAGATGAAGATATAGAGCTCGCAGAGGTCTTAAATCAAGCACAGGAGGCTGTCTTTGAGTTAGGGCAAAGTGACGCACAAAGGGGATTTGCGGCAATCCGGCCGTTACTGACGCAGAGCATTGATGCAATTGAAAAGCTTTATCACAAAAAGGATCGATTCCTTGGCGTTCCAACGGGGTTTATGGATTTCGATGTGATGACCTCTGGATTGCAGCCTGGCAATTTTATCATTATTGCAGCGCGGCCGAGTATGGGAAAAACAACGTTGGTGCTGAATATAGCCCAGAACATCGCGTTGGAACAGGAGCGTCCGGTTGCTATCTTTAGCCTTGAAATGCCTGCGCAGGATGTTGTTATGCGGATGCTCTCTGCGGAATCACAGATAGATTTCGGCAGACTTCGTACCGGTAAGTTTAGTGAAGATTATTGGCGTCCACTCACTGAAGGTGCGGGCCGATTAGCAGAAGCCCCTATCCTGATTAATGACAACCGTGGATTAACCGCTCAAAGTTTGCGTGCTGAAGGCCGTCGGCTGAAAGGTGAACACGAGAATCTGGCTCTAATTATCGTTGATTATCTACAACTCCTGAGAGGAACAGGCAGATATACTGCACGCGAGCAGGAGATTTCAGAAATCTCCCGGTCGTTGAAAGTACTCGCCTGGGAATTAAACGTCCCTATCATTGCATGTTCGCAGCTGAGCCGTGAAGTTGAACGTCGCCCGGACAAACAGCCACAACTCTCTGATTTACGTGAGTCTGGCGCGATTGAACAGGACGCAGACCTTGTTGCTTTTCTGTATCGTGACGACTATTACCAAGATGAGACACACGATGAAGATAGGGTTGAAGCCAATTTGCTAATAAAAAAGCAGCGGAACGGACCTACAGGGACGGTCGTCCTCTATTTTAGCAAAAAGCAGATGCGATTTGAGAATGCCAGTTATTAAATGGCATGAGAGCTCATCGTAACGCTGGCTAAGATGGTTCTGATGAGATGGAGCGAGAAAGGTAGACGCGAGAACGAACGTCGATATCGCGAACGCGTACAAAAATATGAATCATCAACCGATGCCAGATGAATTCTCAAAGGGGTTTAGGTTTTCACTGAAAATTCGATTGTATCATGCCCTCTCCGAGATAGGGCATGCATTTACGTTATTTTTCCAAACGCTTGTTCAGATTTTCCTGCCGCCCTTTCAGTTTGATTTGCTGACTAAGCAGTTACTGCTAATCGGATTTAACTCCCTATCTGTAGTTCTTGTTTCAGGATTTTTCACGGGGATGGTGCTCGGAATTCAGGGTTACATTCAATTGAAGCCGTACGCCGTGGAAGGCTCTGTTGCGCGATTTGTCTGTGTGTCTGTAGTAAAGGAACTCGGACCAATGATTACGGCATTTGTCCTTGCCGGGCGAATTGGTGCCTCAATTACTGCTGAGCTTTCAACAATGAAAGTTACAGAGCAAATTGATGCGCTTGAGGTGATGGGCACCAACCCTATCAAATATCTGGTTGTGCCGCGATTTCTCGCTTGTTCTATCATGCTCCCGACTCTTACTGTCTTCTCAACGTTCGCAGGAATTGCAGGTGGGTTTATCGCCGTTGTGTCTCTATTTGATGTAAACGGCTATTTTTTTTTATTAGAGGTGCAGCGGAATCTGTTTGTGGCGAGCGTTCTTGTTAGTTTAATCAAGGCAACATCCTTCGGCATGGCTATCGCAGCAATCGGTTGTTACAAAGGATTCAGTATCTCAACTGCCGGTGGTGCAGAGGGTGTTGGTGTCGCGACAACGGGTTCTGCGGTAATTTCCTTGATAACAATCTTGGTATTAGATTTTGTCCTAAACCATATTCTGTTTAATATGTTGGGATGGGTATGAAAAGCGTCATCGAGGCCTCTCCAACAATTTACACGCACCGTGCGTTCATAACTGCAATACGATACGAAAAATATGATCTCTGTGAGGAACATCAAAAAAGACTTTGATGGAAAAAACGTTTTAAATGGACTGAGCATTGAGGTTCCACGGGGTGAAACGCTCGTGATTATGGGACGTAGTGGATGTGGCAAGAGTGTACTGCTCAAGATTATAACCGGGCTCCTCTCTGCTGATTCGGGTGAAATTTGGTTTGAAGGGACAGAAATCTCAAATCTCAATGCAAAAAAACTCAATATGATTCGTCGGAAAATTGGAATGCTTTTTCAGTCTTCAGCCTTATTTGACTCGATGACAGTCTCGGAGAACGTTGCGTTTATGCTGGACCAGCATACAAACCTCAGTAAATCGGAAATAAGGAAGGTTGTGGATGAGAAGCTCAGCCTGGTTGATTTAGATGGCGTTCAGCAATTGCGACCTGCAGAGCTCAGCGGCGGAATGCGAAAACGCGTTGGGCTCGCGCGTGCCCTCGCGTTTAGCCCTGAAGTGATTCTCTACGATGAACCGACAACCGGGCTTGACCCGGTCACATGCAGCGAAATTAATCAACTCATTTGCAACCTGCATCAAAAACTACAAGTCACATCGGTTGTCGTGACGCACGATATGCATAGTGCCTTCAGTGTAGCAACCCGGATGGTCATGATCCATGAAGGCAAGCAGCTTGCCTATGGAAGCCCAACCCAGATTAGAAACATGGATGACCCGATTTTACAACAGTTTATCTTGTTTGGTGCCCCAGATCAGATCCTCAACACAAGAAATCCAGTTTTACAAGAATTTATTAGGAGAGATACATGAGAACGACACAGCGTGCCAGTACCCCATATTTAAAATTCTGGAGCCCCGCTGTTAAAGTGGGAACGATGCTCGTCATTGCAGCTGTGTTACTTGTCCTACTTCTCATAAATGCTGAGAATTGGCCCTGGGCAACTAGCGGTGATGAAATGGAATTTCGATTCAGTAGCGTGAATGGGCTTTATATAGGAGCAGGCGTGCACTTATCTGGAGTCCAGATCGGAAAAGTGACCGGCATCCAACTGCGGCCCGAAACGAATGATGTTGAAATTCGAGCTAGAGTCAGAAATGGATTTCAAATATTACGCCGAGGATGTGGCGCGAGAATTGCCATGAATGGGTTTGTTGGTGAAATCTACATTGCATTAGACAACGGTCCAACGGACAATCTTCCGTTAAAACCGACAGACTTACCGATTATTGGAAGGAAGCCAGTCAACGCCTTAGAACTACTTGAACAAGCGAGCAGTGGGCTGGAGCAAACAATTGCGTTGATTGCCACAGCGAATCAACTTCTACAGACGAATCAGGAAGCCATCCAACTCGGTATTAAGGAGACACGGGAAGTTGTAGCACTGACTGGCAGAACGATTGAAAAGTTAAGCGTAGATTTTGAAGAAATGGCTAAAATATTGAATCAGTTGACAACTGAAACCGATACCCGTTTTCAGCATACACTCCTAAAGGCAAATCGACTCATCAGCCAATTGGAGACTGATTCATTGATGATGAGCAGCCAAATAGGTGATATTACGCGGGAATTGCTCAGGCTGCTTAATATGAATTCACCAAAACTGAATAGCATTTTAACGGAAGTGCAGGCGAGCACTGTCTTGTTTCGTGAGGTATCCCGGGAATTTCAGCGTAACATGAATACGTTAACATCCGATGTTTCTGCTCTTGTTGCCCAAGGGAGCCGTGCAGTTGAAATGGGCGAGGCAAACATTACCCCAATTTTAGAGAATCTGCAGGTCACGACTGAAGCGTTCATCATATTAGAGGAAAATATCAATCGGCTTTTAGTCGCCGTGCAAGAAGGCGAAGGAACGGTTGCACAACTGATTAACACGCCCGAACCGCTTGAGGATGCACGCCAGACTTTGAAAAATGTCAATGAAACAATGTCTTCAGTTATGACACTTACGCAACGAACCGAACAGGAATTGAAAAATTTTGAACTTCCAAATATTGGCTGGGATTATGAACTCCGTTATTTAAGTCTTGATGAGCATCTCCATAATGAATTAGCGATTTTACTATCTCCACAGGCGAAAGCCTCCTATAGATTCGGGTTAGGTGTCCGGCAGGAAAGGATCGCTTATGAATTTCAGTACGGGTACAATGTAACAGACTTTTTGCGGGCACGTGCTGGATTCATGCGTTCCAAGGTGGGAGTGGGTATTGAGCTGTGGTTTTTGGCACAGCGGCTAGGTGTCAGTGTGGAGGGAATTGGCTTGACAAGCAATTTCCCTGAATTGAACACAGAATTAACATTTCGTTTTTTGCGGCAGGGTGAGCTGCTATTCGGAGTGGAAAATTTGACAGGTAAGCGACGTTGGACCACCGGGTTTCGCTTCCTCGCTGGTGAGTGGTAAAATACTTAACATTGAACGGTATATAAAAAACCGGGTATCTATTGCAAGGTTAAAAAGTCTACAGACACCTGCATGCTAAATTCGCTTTATCACTTCTTAATTTAGAAGAGAATAATATGGCGCGAGAAAAACGAAAACTTGTCTGCCAAGAGTGTGGGTATACAACGCCACGAAGTTTGGGGCGTTGCCCGTCCTGCAAAAGCTGGCAGAGCTTCGCCGAAGAGGTGGAAGTTGCGACACCCTCTGCCTCAATGCCCCGGGGAATTGTACGGCCATTTTCCAAACCTGAGCCGATTTCACAAATTACCGCGAACGACGTGGAACGGCACCTCACGGGGATGTCAGAATTCGATCGGGTGCTTGGCGGGGGAATTGTTCCGGGTTCGGTGATACTTATCGGTGGCGACCCGGGAATCGGTAAGTCGACGTTGTTGCTCCAAGCTAGCGACGCATTGAGTCGAAATTATGGTATGGTGCTGTATGTCTCAGGAGAAGAATCGGTTGGTCAAACGAAGCTCCGCGCAAGTCGACTTGGAGTCGTTTCAGATCAGCTTTATGTACTGTGTGAAACCAATTTGGAACAAATTGAGAAGCATATTGAGGAGCTCAAGCCGAAAGTTGTTATTATTGATTCTATCCAAACGGTGTTTTTGCCAAGCATCCAGTCGGCTCCGGGAAGTGTTACTCAGATTCGTGAGTGCACCGGACTTCTAATTACCAGTGCGAAGGGACGGAATATCCCTATTTTTCTGGTTGGGCATGTCACGAAGGAAGGGTTGCTGGCAGGGCCACGGATTTTGGAACACATGGTGGATACAGTCCTCTATTTTGAAGGGGAACGACACCACGTTTACCGGGTATTACGTGCGATTAAAAATCGATTTGGCTCAACAAACGAAATTGGCATCTTTGAGATGCAGAGCAAAGGACTTGTAGACGTGCTCAATCCTTCAGAACTCTTCTTAAGTCATAGAGAGGAGGAGGTTTCAGGCTCTGTTGTTGTGTCAAGTATGGAGGGCACTCGGCCATTGTTGATGGAGGTACAGTCCTTAGTTGTGCCGACAAACTATGGGAACCCGCGTAACACCGCAACAGGGGTGGATAGGCACCGTGTTGCATTGCTGATTGCTGTTCTAAATAAACGAATTGGGATTGACATTGGCGATTCTGATGTGTTTGTGAACATTACGGGCGGGCTGCGTGTCGATGAACCGGGCATTGACTTAGGGGTACTGATGGCAATTACCTCGAACCATCGCAATATTCCTATTAATAGCCGGACCGTTGTTATCGGTGAGGTTGGGCTCGGTGGAGAAATCCGTCCGGTGACTCACGTTGAAAAACGGCTCAGAGAAGCAGCGAAATTGGGTTTTGAACGTGTCATTTTCCCTGATTATAACCGAAAGGGATTAGATATAGATGAGAAAATTGAATTGGTAGGTGTGTGTGATGTGTATGACAGCCTGAGTGCTTTAATGTAGATTCATGAACCGAGAAACCAAAAAACTCTAACGAGATGTGTACAGGTATCGGCATGTTAAACTGGCTTTAAATGAATTCTGGCACAAGACGTGTCCGGATTGCGAGGAAATTATGAAAATTTGGGGGCTACGTTTCTTTTTTATTGCGACAAGCGTCTTAAGTTGCTACCTCGTCTATAAGAAGCCTTTTCCTGTACTTGTCGGTTTCGTCTGTGCACTTCTGCTTGTTGGTGCGGAGTTCTGCCTTCATATCCATCGGGTACGCAGTATTGCTGCCAGTCTAATAGGGCTCTTAGTCGGTTTGTTCATTGCATCTGTCTTCCTCTATATGTTGCCTACGCGGTTTATTGATAGTCTAAGGATAGCAATTCTATTAGGCGTAAGTTACTTCGGCATGCTGAGCGGTTACTATATTTCTGAAACCGGCTATTTAGGGAATCTAATGAAATCAAACGGAAAGGTTGAAACAGGCGAGAAAGTTTTGCCGGAGGTGGTAAGCACAGCAAAATCACAAAACGTTCCTACAATTTTGGACACAAGTGTTATTATTGATGGTAGGATTCTTGATATATCCAAAACAGGCTTTATTGACGGCCCGCTTATTATACCTAAATGTGTGCTGAATGAATTGCAACATATTGCTGATTCCACTGAAGTCCTCCGGCGAAATAAGGGGCGCCGCGGTTTTGATATTCTCCGTTCCCTTCAGAACAATCCTGGGATTGTTGTTGAGATAATAGATGAGCTCTTACCGCATCTACCTGAAGTGGATGCAAAACTGGTGCATCTGGCCCAAAAGCAGAACGCAAGAATTATCACAAACGATCTAAATCTGAACAAAGTCGCTGAATTGCAAGGGGTCAAGGTGTTAAATATTAACGAATTGGCAAATGCCGTACGCCCGGTTGTTATCGCAGGAGAGGTGATTCAGGTCCATCTGCTTAAAGAAGGCAAAGAACCGAATCAAGGAGTGGGCTATTTGGATGATGGGACGATGGTTATCGTTGAAGATGGAAAGCCATATATCGGACAAACACTTGATGTTGTTGTCACACAGATGTTACGAACAAATGCGGGACAGATGATTTTCACACGGAGAAAAGTCGATGAGATGGACACAACTGAACCGCAAAATATGCGTTCTTATTCCGGCAGCTGGTGAAGGGACACGGCTAAAGGGTGATGTGAAGAAGCCTTATTTAAGGTTGGCACAGATGCCTATTTTGGCACATACGATTCAGAGATTTGATCAAAATACTGCAGTAGATGGGATTTGGGTTATTGTCAATAAGGCGGATTTGGATAAATGTTACGATACTGTCATAGCACCCTATACATTTCAGAAGGTGCGAGAGTTGGTAGCAGGTGGTGCAACAAGGCAGATATCTGTCTATAACGGAATTCAGGCCTTGCCTGAAGATGTGGATTTTGTAATTGTCCATGATGGAGTCCGTCCTTTTGTGACAGACGAAATAATTTTTGAATGTCTTGAAACAGCAGCAGAATACGGGGCTGCTGTGGCTGCCGTCCCTGTCAAGGAGACGATTAAAGTCGCTAACGAAGAATCCTTCATTGTTGGAACACCTGTGCGTGAAAAACTGTGGACGGTACAAACCCCGCAGGTGTTTCGAAAATCTCTGCTCGTTGAGGCCTATCAAGCGGCGCAAGCGCAGCAAATTATAGCAACCGATGATGCTTCACTCGTTGAACAGTTGGGCCACCCCGTTAAGTTGGTACCGGGTAGTTATTCCAACCTGAAGATAACAACACCGGAGGATTTATTCATTGCAGAAATTCTCGTGGAAAACCCTTTTTTCCTGGGTGGAGGCAATAAGGCAGCTCTGGTGTGAGCGGTATACCGTCTATAAAAATCCCGGTTTGCTCTCAGAGTATTGTCTTTAACAGCAAACACGAAAAATGTGAGGGACTAGACAAAAAAATGCGAGTCGGTATCGGTTATGACGTTCATCGACTAGTTGAAAACAGGAAATTAATCTTAGGCGGCGTTGAAATTCCATACCACTATGGCATGTTAGGACATTCTGATGCAGATGTATTGACACACGCAATTATAGATGCTATACTTGGTGCAGCAGCGATAGGGGATATTGGGACACACTTTCCAGATACTGATGCACGTTATGAAGGCATGGACAGCCTTATCTTTCTGCGTGACATTTCGGAAAAGGTTAAACACGAAGGATACAGAATTGAGAATATTGATAGCACGGTGATAGCACAACGTCCGAAGTTGGTGCCTTACATTCCACAAATGCGCATCACACTTGCGGAAATTCTTGAAATCCCCGTCGCCCAGATAAGTATCAAAGCTACAACCACTGAAGGATTAGGTATTGTGGGTGAAGGACAAGCCATTGTCGCCCAAGCTGTAGCATGCCTGCTACTACAAGGATGTTAATAGAACAATTCGGATATACCGTAGCGGCCGGGGGCAATTTTAAAACTCCTAGGTCATCGATAACTAAGGCCACGCTTGGGTAGGGAAGGAATCCCGTTGATTCTGTTAACGCCAAGAGGTATTCAGCCCAAGCCTCTTTAAGCGAATTGGGATGCACAAAAACGGAGGTCCAGCCAACGAAACATGCGAATTAAAATCTATAACTCGCTTAGCAGACAACAGGAAGACTTTGTACCCTTAAACAGCGAGGAAGTGACGATTTACAGTTGCGGCCCAACGGTTTACGATTACATCCACATGGGCAATGCCCGCACTGCGTTAGTGACTGATATTATCCGACGCTATCTTGCGTACCAGGGCTACAACGTCAAACTGGCTCAAAATTTAACCGATATTGATGATAAGATTATCAAGCGAGCTGCGGAACTCGGCATCAGTGAGAAGCAACTCGCGTATCAGAGCGGCGAAGCCTTCTTAGAGGATTCGCAAAGACTCGGTATACAACCTGCCGACGTGCATCCTAAAGCGACTGAACATATTCCGGAGATGATAACCCTCATCCAGAAGTTAATTGACAAAGGTGCCGCCTATGTTATTGACGGGAGTGTTTACTACCGGGTGAATTGTTTCGCGGAGTACGGTAAACTATCACGGCGCAAGCCTGAGGATTTGCTCGCTGGTGCGCGTGTTGAAGTTGATGAACGCAAGGAGGACCCGCGTGATTTTGATATGTGGAAAGCAGTGAAACCCGGTGAACCCGCCTGGGATAGTCCTTGGGGAAAGGGCAGACCCGGATGGCATATTGAATGTTCCGCCATGGCGATGAAACACCTCGGCGAAACTATTGACATTCATGTTGCTGGAGAAGATCTGTTGTTTCCACACAATGAAAATGAAATTGCGCAAAGCGAATTAGCAACAGGCGTGACTTTTGCTCGCTATTGGGTGCATGTCGCTTTTTTGAAAATTGATGGCAGACGGATGGGCAAATCGGAACATAATTTTATTCTCCTCCGAGATGCTTTGGATCGTTATCCTACCGAAGTCATCCGCCACTTTTTAATCTCGGCACACTACCGGCATCCGCTTGATTACAACAAAGAGAGTTTGACAAAATCCGGAGGTGCGATACGGAGACTCAACAACTGTCTGGAAACTTTGAACGCTTATAGTGGGAAAAACGGCCATGCAACAATAGATACTGCGATAGAACCCAGTGCAGCGATGAGCGAACCTGAAACTACCGTCCTCGCTGCGATACAGCAGATGAAAATCGATTTTAAGATGTCAATGGATGTTGACTTTAATACGGCACGTGCGCTCGGTGCCATCTTCACGCTCGTCGGTATAGTCAACAGATATCTCACGACGCTTAAAACGGAGACGGATACCACTGCGGTGCTTCTTGTACAAGCACACAATGCACTGATAGAGATGTGTGGTGTCCTTGGTATCTATAACGCACAAGGCACCGGTGTTCACAGCGACAGCGCGGATACCCTAAACCAACTTATTACCTTATTGTTAGATATTAGACAGGATGCAAGACAAAGCAAGGATTGGGAAACGTCGGACAAAATCCGCGACAGGCTAAAGGAACTTAATATTGATATCCAGGATACTCGCCAAGGTACTACCTGGAAATTTATATCGTAATATAAACTTGCAAGCGCGCGTCGAAGTGCGTAACTTTAGGAGATTAAAAAATGATTTATCAACGTATTGGCTTTTTCTTTTTTTTCATCTGTTTCTCCGGAATGCTGATAGGCTGCAGTACGCTCTTCTCTGAACAAGAATGGAGTGAAAACTATGCCGTGATGGAGGGCGTGCGGTCTAGTAGTCCACAGATGATTGATGGTAAGTTGAACACTATCGGGGAGACAACGTTTCCGCAAGGTTCGCAAAACTTCTATGGCTCAAGTGCTTCCTCTGAAGTCGTGATTACGCTGCCAGAAAAAAAGATTATCCGCCGGATTGTGGTGCATTCGGATAATTTAACGGAGTTTGCCATCTATGCAGATAAAGGCACTCTCGTGACTGAAGCCGATTGGCAGCTGATTAAAGATATAAAGAGTGTAAAAAACAGACCCATCCAGATCTCTTTGCTTATACCTTTTCCAACTGAACGGCTTCGACTGAAAGTACTGGGAACCAAAGATGACGCGCTTTTGAACCGCCGACAACGGGCACGTTCTGGAGGAAGATTTTATGGAACCGGTAACCGTCGTGCACCAGGCAAAATTCGAGAAATTGAACTCTATGGCTACAAATCTACTGAACAGATGGGCGAGGAGAGAGCCTCCGATAAACGAGAAAAAGAACTTGATGATTTGTTGGACTTAGAGTAACATGAACAAACATGATGCGAAGGCGGCTGATTGTCGAACGCTGCCTTTATTTACATATTAGAACTATCGGAAGCGGTAAGGCATCCTTGATGTGAAGTACCACGCCCGAGCTCGCCAGAAATGTTTTGACCGGGACTACCCGGCCTAAAGTGTCTTAGACAAGATGGGCACGCGAAAGTTCACGCCAAAGGGGCACAAACGCTTTAATGAAGAAAAAAGGAGGTACATACATGCGTTTTGGATTACTAACGATAATCCTCTGTGGATTGGTTGGACTCTCCGGGTGTATTCTTTCATCCACCCCTTCCTACAATTGGAGTAAGAATATCGCTATTGATGCAACCAGCCAAGATACAAAGTTCCATGATGATAATATGTGGACGTTGGGAGAGACTGGCCCCATTCTCACAGCTGAGAGGGACGAAGCGTCCCAGAAGGAATCCGAGAAATTTACCGAAGCCCTGCTTGAATGGCGGCAACCACAAACTATTCAGCAAGTTGTCGTAAAAGCACCAGAGGGAGAATTGGAATTCTTTGAAATTCAGTACATGAATGAAGAAGGAAAATGGTTAACCGTGAAAAAGGTTCAGGATAACTGGCGCGAAGTCTATAAATTTACCTTGAAGAACCCCGTTACGACAAGAAAATTCCGTTTAAAGGTGCCGCGGACTTGGGATTCACGACGCATCGGCGGTCAGAAACGTTCAACGCGCGGCGAAGGTGGTGCCCCAACCGCGAGTGAGTACAAGAAAATTCAGGAAATTGAACTCTACTATGCGCTCCCACCTGAAACGACCGAAACCACAACAGCGGAGTAAGTCAGATACGCGCGGAGAGGAATCGTGAAGACGCACGAAGTGGTGGTTAAGGTAGAACTCCTTTTTGATGCCTAATCAGAAGGGAATTCTACTATTTCAGAGGCTTAAGATGCTATCTAATGAAACCATAAGCCTAATTCATTTAAATTTGATTCAAGGTGTCGGACTAAAAACCGTTCAAACTCTGCGAAAAATCTTCGGGAGTGCAGAACAGGCACTGAAGGCAACACCGGCAGAACTACACAAGGTCGAGAGCCTCTCACCTACGGTACGCGACCTGCTCATTCGCAGACCGGTCGCGTACTCATTAGAAAAGGAACTTGAACTTATCCAATCCCATGGCTGTCAGCTTGTAACACTGTATGACGAAGTGTATCCGCCCCTATTAAGGCAGATTGCCGACCCGCCTCTAATCCTTTATATCAAAGGCGAACTGAAACCTGAAGATGCCCTAAGCATTGCTTTCGTCGGTTCCAGGCAAGCGAAGGATTATGGTAGACGGATCAGCTACCAATTCAGTTACCAACTCGCGAAACGTGGTGTAACCGTGATCAGTGGGTTTGCCAAAGGGGTTGATACCCTGGCGCATCGCGGTGCACTTGAAGCCGGCGGCAGAACCGTTGCTGTAATGGGAAACGGGCTCAGTCTTATCTATCCTGCCGTGAATACTGAATTAGCAGAGCAGATCGAACAAGCCGGTGCGTTAATTTCCGAATTTCCGATGAGCATGGAACCGATCGGGCGAAATTTTCCCCGGCGCAACCGTATCATCAGCGGTTTAAGCCTCGGTACTGTTGTCGTAGAAGCATCAAATCGGAGCGGTGCGCTCATTACCGCACGACTCGCAGCGGAACAAGGCAGAGAGGTGTTCGCCGTGCCTGGGGAAATTTTCTCTGAACTCTCAACAGGCACACACAAACTCATTAATAGCGGGGCAACGCTTATCAATACTGTGGATGATTTGATCGAGGTCCTGCCAGCAGATGCATCTAAAATGTTGGGTGCTCATCCAGCATCCGGGCACCCGGTTACTGCTCTCGAAACTTCCGAGGGTAAAGGAACCACCGGATCAACTCCTATGCCCGAGCCTTCACAGACAGATAACTCTCTGACGAGACGGGCACAGCCTGTTTCACAATCAACTCCGGAATCTGAAAAGTCGGAACCTGTTCCGGCAGCCCCTCCACCTGATTTAACCGGGGATGAAAAAACAGTCTTCGATGCGATTGAAACTCCTTCAGTGCACATTGACGTTATCGTCCGAAAGACGGAGCTGCCTATCGGCAAGGTATCTAGTGTTCTTTTGATGTTAGAGCTCAAGGGAATTGTTCAACAGTTGCCAGGCAAACAGTTCACCAAGGATATTTAGTTGATTTACGTTCTATTTTGCTCAGAGAGTTAAAAACCATGAAAAATGCACTCTATTTCGGGGATAACCTCAAGGTCATGCGAGAAATGTCAACGGGTAGTTACCATCTCTGCTACCTCGATCCACCGTTTAACAGCGGCCGCAACTACAATATTTTTTTAGCTGGTTCTAAAGCGCAACGAAAGGCATTTGGCGATATCTGGCAGTGGGACGATGCGGCTCGCGAAAATCAGTCAGCGGTTCTGCACTACGATGGGCAACACCCGGAGTTGGTTGAGGTAATGGATAAGTTGTCAAACTGTTTAAAAGGAATTAACAAATTTTTAAGGGGGGGGGTAAACAAGAAGAATCCATGCGTGCCTATCTCGCCTTCATGGTGTCACGTTTGGCAGAGATTTGGCGGTTATTGAAACCCAACGGTAGCGTCTATCTACACTGCGATCCGCACGCGAGTCATTATCTGAAAATACTTATGGACGTGATTTTTGGTGCTGAAAATTTCAGAAATGAGATTGTATGGTGCTACACTGGTCCCGGTTCCCCGAAGATGCGGCAATTCAACCGCAAGCACGATAACATTCTCTGGTATTCTAAAGGGAAAACGTGGACCTTCAATAAAGACGATGTGCGGATACCCCACAAAGGCGGAAAACCGCATGCAGGTGGATTCACCGGAGGCAGAAGATCTATTGGAGATCCGTATTATGAACAGACAGGGAAAATTCCTGAAACATGGTGGACAGATATAGCAGTTGCGGTTCGTTCTTCCAAGGAACGCCTCGGTTATCCGACGCAGAAGCCGTTAAAGCTGCTGGAGCGCATCATTAAAGCCTCATCCAACCCTGGAGACATCGTCTTAGATGCGTTTTGTGGCTGCGGTACGGCCTTGGACGCTGCACATGGGTTATCTCGACACTGGGTAGGCATCGACTTAACCGTGCTTGCGTTAGAGCCGATGGAGCGAAGGCTTCGCGAACGTCATGGCCTTCGTCCGAAAACGGATTATCAGATTGAAGGTTACCCGACAACGCGTCAGGATGCACTGCTTCTTGCCAAGCAAAACCCGAACGATTTTGCAAATTGGGCAGTCACTCGATTGGGCCTCACGCCAACGCCAAATAGCAACGACGGCGGATTTGATGGCACTGGGAAAATTGTGCTGTGGGAGAGTGGCCACCTCCTACAACATGAACAGGCGAAGTTGCCGGTCATCGCTGAAGTGAAATCAGGTAAAAGTTTAAATCCGGGTCAAGTGCGTGCCTTCCGGACGGCGATGCGGGATAACGGGGCAGCTATTGGGATTTTCATTACACTCCATCCTGTCACACGCGGCATCAGGAACCTCGCGGAAGCAGAGGGATATATCACACACAACGGGAAGCAATATTCGAGATTACAGTTCTGGCAGATAACAGATATCTATTTTGAAGATGGCACTATTCCTATTCGCTTACCGTGGCAGCTTGACGAGCGGCCAAAGGCAGAAACGCATTATGGTGGTGAACAAATTTCTTTTTGATACCGTACCTAGATAAGTGGATAGCAGCTAAGCGTGCTTTGGTGAGATGAGCACACGAACGTTCAGACCTGCCGCATGAATCTGATTATAGGATGCCCCGGATTCTGATTTGATTCCGCTATGAATACCTGAAATCAACGGTATCAGTGTGAAGGCATTCGGCGGCGTTGATTCGGAATGCCATGCGTGCATTCCACCTTGATTTAAGGTCCTGAACGCTTTAATCTACGAAAAAAGGAGGCAGCTTGCTTCTTATTCTTTCTATAGGAGGCGCTTACCGCTAACGATACCATGAATTCAGCAGAATTAGAATTCGAGAAACCGTTTATTGAATTGGAGGGCCACCTGTTGCAGCTAAAGACCTTTGCGCAGACACATCCAGAGTTGGACCTCTCTCAAGGAATTAACGCGCTAAAAGAGAACGCGGAAGTTCTCACTAAACAGAAGTTCCAAAAACTCAGTCGCTGGGATAAGGTACAGTTAGCACGCCACGTGCAGCGTCCACAAGCCTCTGTCTATATTGATGCACTCTTTGAGGAACCGATTGAACTTCACAGTGATAAACTGTATGGAGATGACAGGGCTCTGATCGGCGGCTTGACGTGGTTTGTTGGGCAGCCAGTCGTCTACCTTGCACAGCAGAAAGGCACGAATTTTAAAGAGAGACAAGAGATGAACTTCGGCTATACACATCCGGAAGGCTATCGTAAAGCCCGGCGGTTGATGCAGTTAGCCGATAAGTTTAACCGGCCTTTAATCTGTTTGGTGGATACGCCGGGCGCACACTTCGATCTACGTTCTGAAGAATATGGACAAGCGATGGCGATTGCTGAAAACCTGGCCGAGATGATGCGGATGCGTGTTCCCATTCTCGTCGTTATTATTGGGGAAGGTGGGAGCGGCGGTGCATTAGCCATTGCTTTGGGAAACCGTGTCCTGATGATGGAGTACGCCATCTATTGTGTCGCGCCTCCCGAAGCTTGCAGCGGCATCGTGTGGAAGGATAAAGGCGAACACGCACCTGAAGCAACGGAGGGCTATAAACCGACAGCACCTGACCTACTCAAACTCGGTATTATTGATGGGATTATCCGTGAACCCCTTGGCGGTGCACACCGAGATGCAACGGCTGCGGCACGCAACGTCAAACGGGCAATCCGAAAACACCTTTCGGAATTGATGCAGCTCACCCCTGAACAACTTATCCAACAGCGATATGAAAAGTATCGACATCTCGGGCTTTATGGTGAGGATTCTGTAAAATAGAACGAGAATCCTTTGGCTAACACTAATGTATATTCATACGCAACACCTATAAGTGGTGCTCCTTACGAAATCCATGAAAATCCGAACGATTACCACGGGGGTTCCGTCTCCATTCTCGTCACACTATCTCCAGTGCGCTGCTGAATTTAACACAGTGTGCCGCACCTATTTTGAAGAAAACGGTTACGAGGTGCAATCGACACGGTTGAGCAGTCAAGCTTGGGATGAGTCACCAACCGTCGACGTGCTTCTCTCCTTGGAATCAGAGGCAAACGCATTAGGAGTTGAATTTCTCAGTTTAGGCACGATCTTCCCTGATAATCTAAATACTGCAAGACATCTTGAACGGGTTGCTGACGCAATTGTCCAGAGCGAAACGCTTTTTGCAACTGTTACCCTCACGAAGCGATCAGGACAAGTAGCACGGGATATTGCCGAAACCACCGCCACCATCATTCAAGAAATAGCACGGTGCACCGAAGAGGGATACGGGAACCTCCGTTTTGCAGCGTTAATGAATTGCCCACCAAACACGCCCTTCTTTCCGGCAGCATACTGGCACGGCACCGGTATCAATTTCGGCATTGGTTGGCAAGCTGCTGACTTAGTGCATAACGCTTTCGCTAACGCGCCAGATTTTGATACTGCACTACAGCACCTCAAAACGCTTATGGAGACAGAGGGACAGAAGATTGTCGCGCTTGCACAAACCTTGGCACAGATACACGGTATCACGTTTATCGGAATAGACGTTTCACCGGCCCCTATGGGAGATGACAGCATCGCTTATGCAATTGAGCAACAGCTACCCGGGCGTTTCGGAGAACGCGGCACTTTGACAGTTTGCGCTGGCTTGACGCGCACACTCCGCACACTCAATTTGCCACTGTGTGGATATTCGGGGCTAATGCTACCTGTACTTGAAGACATCGGTTTAGGGACAGGTCGCTTCAACATAGATAGTCTCTTACTCTATTCGGCTGTCTGTGGCACAGGCTTGGACACCATTCCAATTCCCGGCAATGCTTCTAGCTCGCAAATTACTGCCATTCTGATGGACGTAGCCACCCTATCTTCGCAACTCTCAAAACCCCTCTCAGCCCGTCTTTTTCCTGTGCCAGGGCTCAAGGCAGGCGACATGACTCGGTTTCAATCTCCTTATCTTACAAATACCACGGTTATGCCTATATAATGTTGTCTTGCTCCGCATTTTATAGATAGAAATACTGAATCTTCTCCGGCCAAACGAAAAAAGCAATCGGCGTGCACTTGAAACTTACCTAAAGTCAAAATTAATGTATGAGACCGAGGATCCAGAGGTATTTGCAAAACTCTACAAAGAAAAGCTGCTCGAACAATTTGGAGATATCCCAGAGGTTCATATTGTCGTTGAGGTGGAGCGAGCCAGGAGGGCAAAAGAACCTATGGCAATGACAGCTCTCAAGGCGGCCTCGGTGCTTCTCTGAAAACAAAAAAACCAGGGGCAGCCACTTGTGAGGGTGGCTGCCCCTGGTTTAGGTTAGGTTAGTTTAGTTTAACTTAGATTTCACTGAGGTTATTCTTCCGATTTGAACGTCGCCCACCGTTCTGTGAGTTTTCCGTCTGCACTCAGATGCTCTCTCAAGCGGGTTGTCTGCAGCGTCTGCTGCACACCCGTATTAGAGACATCTTCAATGCGGTAGTAATATACCACATTCGGTTTGGCAGACGTATCCGTCCAACTATAGTCGTTATTCTAACATGACTCCTGATTTTAACAGGACTTTACCTCCATGTTAAGTTGTTACTTTGACAGTGCTGAAATATCCGACACTTGTGTATCACTAAGATCCAGCACTTTCAAGTTGGTTAGGTCTGACAGAGGTGTGATATCCGACACTGGCGTACCCGAGAGAGACAGCTCTACCAAGCTGGTGAGGGTTAACAGCGCTGAAATATCCAACACTTCTGTATCACTGAGATCCAACTCTTCCAAGTTGGTTGCGAATTCAAGTCCGGTCAGATCGCTAACGTCTAGGCCACTTAAATCTAGGCTTGTTAAGCGGAGCATATCTGCCTGGGGGACAACCGTCCCCGCGGCGATGCCTAGTTCCTCCTTGATTTTCGCAAGGAGCATCTCATCCGGAATGGTCACATCGGTGATTGTATTTACAGGCACTGTCAGCGCATCCGCGGATGCCTTGCTCGTGTTACCGGCAAGATCTGTAATAGCGCCTTCAGCAATCGATATCGCTACATCCCCATCAAAATTAGCAGGCGGGGTAATCGTCGCACGATAGACAGCATAGGGCGTACTGTGTTTTAGCTCACCGGCAAAAGGATCATTAACACCGGCGGCAGCCGTGGCTACAGCATCCACAGCATAAAAATCCGCACCGGAGATAGTCCAATCATCACGCTCCACGTCGTCACCATCGATAAGAATCTTATCCGCACCAAAGGTATTGCTCTGCGGTTGTTCCGCATAGCGGCTGCCAGTCACATAATTAGCGAACTTGATTTCTATCTCAAACGCACCGGTTTGCTCCGCTACGGCATCGCCAATTGTTGGATGAGTTGTGTCGAGCGGATCGTGTCTGGCACCGATGCCGTCAACGATTTGGGCGACGACCGTGTCGGCGCTAAATGTATCTACTGAATAAAGATAAACATTTACCCCGTTGAGATTAAGGCGCTTATACGGCAGCGATTCACCAAGGTAGGTAAATGGACGTTGACCGGGATCAGCGACATCGACAGGCCACACGAAAGCACCCTCATAGTCTCCATTCGCGGCGGTACCGGTATCGGCCGTACCGGCCGTTACTTGGCCCCTTACCTTGCTAGAGTTCAGAGGCACATAGCTAGACCAACCATTATCTGTCGGAATAACGGACCGCGGACCATAATCACTCACCGTAGGCTGACTCCCTATCCTTAAGTATCCACCGCTCTGATCCTGACGATAAAGGGGGTCATCCCAGGCAGGCATTCTTATACCTTCTGGAGTGAAGTCACCATCTTGTACCGTGTATGTAAAGGTGACATAAAGGTTATCAGATGCTGTCTGAGAAACAGCGTCGTTTTCATCGACGCTCCAATGATATACAGTTCTCAGATTCTGCCGCCCGCTCCCAGGTAAGTCTGTGGGAGCGACTAGGGGATCATCATGCACCGTAGTGTCTATGTCCATGTATGCGAAACCGCGTAGAGTTATCCTTAATTTCGTATCCTGATGGATTATCACCGGTTTGGTAAACTTCACGCGAATTCTTATCTGCTCCCCTGGCCCGTAGTGTTGAGCATCTCTAGCGTTAGCCCACTCTACCTTAGAATAACCGGTCGAAGCGTCTACAACTTCTGCCAATGCCATCTGTGCCTGAGCTCTTTTGGCGCGATCATCCCAACCTGCTGCTCCTGTTGTTGGTGGTACCGTCTCCCTTATCTCGAACCAACCTGGATTAGCTTCAAAAGCCTCTTGGCGAACGTGAGCATACATAGAAGGGCCCGCGCGGTTCGTGGGGGTACCAACTATCTCAAATCCATCTGCTGCTATTGTCGGGTTCTTATCCGTGTCTGATGCTGCTGCCTGTACGTGGGACGGCATGCAGAGCACAGCAATGAATAATAGAACTAAAATACTTAATATATATAGGGGGGGGTGCATTCTTCTCTTCATCTTATCCAACTCCTTGTTATTTTTTATCCTGTTACGGAATAAACTTTACTTGACTTTATAGTTCGGACTAAGTTTCCGAACAGACTACGTTTTCAACACTTTTTGCCAATTCGTCAGACGGGCACACAAGGTGTTCAAGAAAATGAAATCGTGTTTGTGAGTCACTTTCCAAAAAATGAAGTGCATTCACAAACTGCCAACGGACACGTCAACTCATTCTTTCACTTTTAAAGAACACTTTTGCTCTCTTCGCAAAAGGTTAATTTTAATTATACCACAAGAAGAAGTGTTTGTCAAAACTTTTTGAACGAACGAGACGGAGAGGAGAGCGGTAATCAATATTTTCGAAGGAACATGTTTTATCTCCTTTGGAATCGGCCAGGCGAGAGCAGAGGGAATCCCGTTCCATCTCATAGATTGGGATGATGAGTGAGATTTTTATCTGGAGTGCGGTCAGGTGAGACGGCTCGCCTAAGCACCTAGCACACGCTAGTAATTTAACAAACACTACGGTAACAGAAGATATAGCGACCGGTGAGACTATTACGGAAACCGTTGAGTAATTAAAAGATCATGGTCACTGGTATGATGTTTAACAAACCCAGTGGCCGTGTCGGGGGCAATAACGCTCACCGGGGTTATTGTCGGTATTGTCGTCAGCGGAGGCAATAATTAGCATATCACAAGTAGAGAGTATTAAGGAGAACTGAAAGATGAAAAAACTTTTACTGACGTGTATGCTCCGCAAAGGCAGTGGAGTGACTCAGCCGGTGGCTACATTGATGTGTGGGTAAAAGTCGGCACCACCACTACTACGACAACAGAAGAGGTACCGACTGGTGAGACTGTTACGGACTCGGTATTGCCCTGAGCAATTGCACCTAGCCCTGTCGGACATATAGATCAAAAAGCTAGGTGTTCGACTGCGTTTTTTCGAATCTGTCCTCGTTCCGTCTTTTGCTTTTCCTATCCCTTCCTCAAACATCTAACTTCCACCCGATTATGGAGTATACCGGACAATGTTAGTTCGCATGAAGGTGAAACTTAAATTTCTTCAGCTGCGCATTTTTTCTTGTCAGTTAAGACAAATTCTGATAAGATACCCATAATACAGTCGCTTGGGCAAGGGCACTGGACTCACCTCGTCCATCCAATTTTTAGCCAAGCCGACGGCTTGGTAACCATTCATTCAGTCCTGGTTGTCCGGATTGAAGCGATGCAAACGCCAGATACGCATGGGCACGGATCCGGTATGGACGAGGTCTGGTACATGCTTGAAGGTAACGGCATGCATGTTGTCAGTCGAAATGTTTATAGGCAGATGCCGGGTGATGCCGTTTCTGTTGCACCATCAAATCCGGGGCATAGCCTTATAAATGACACAGATAAACCGCTCAAAACTTTCTATTTTGCCCGGTACAACCGGTAAGGGAGCACTATGGCTGAAAAACCGAATGTCTTGCTAATCACAACCGACCACTGGCCCAACTCGCTGTTGGGAGTCAGTGGGCATCCTAAGATACAGACACCGACGTTGGATACACTTGCCTGCAGCGGTACGCGCTTCACGCGCGGCTACAGCGAATGCCCCGTGTGTGTGCCCGCGAGAAAGACGTTGATGACAGGAACACCCCCACGCATCCACAAAGACCGCGTGTTCAAAGACCGGCAAGGCTTAAACGGATTGCCGACACTCGCACAAACGTTTCGAGATGCTGGATATCAAGCGTATGCAGTTGGCAAGTTGCATGTGCACCCCCAACGCAACCGCATCGGGTTTGACGATGTGATACTCGGTGAGGAGGGTAGATTGCAGCACGGTGTGATCGATGATTACGAACTGTTCCTGGGAGACCGGGGCTACGTGGGCCAGCAGTTTGCACACGGAATGTGTAACAACGATTATCTCAACCGTCCCTGGCATCTCCCCGAAGATTGCCACGTTACCAACTGGAGTACACAACAGATGGTCCGCATGATTAAAAGACGGGACCCGACTCGGCCCGGGTTCTGGTATCTCTCTTATTGTCATCCGCATCCGCCTTTGGCACCCTTGGAGTGCTATATGGATATGTATCGTGATATTGACGTGGACATGCCGTATTGTGGTACATGGGCGACGGTGCCAGAGAAGTTACCGTTACCTATCAGAGGGCGCCAAATGCAGGACGCACATTTCACTGAAGATCAGATTCGGTCAGCGAGACAGGCGTTTTACGCACTCTGTACGCACATAGACCATCAACTTCGCGTGGTTATTGGGACTTTGCGAGAAGAAGGCCTATTGAACAACACGATTCTGTTGTTTACGTCCGACCACGGCGATATGCTCGGCAATCATCAGTTGTGGGCAAAACGCCTCTTTTATGAAGACTCTGCCAACGTCCCAATGCTCCTTGTCGGCGTTGCTGGCGATGAAAGGGTTGGGCATCATAGGGTGGACGACAGGCTTGTCGGATGGCAAGACGTGATGCCGACTCTGTTGCACCTTGCAGGCATTGATATCCCTGATACGGTAGAAGGCATCTCCATGGTGGGTGGTGAAAAACGAGAGCGGTTATACGGCGAGTGCAGCGAAGGCGCACAAGCAACCCGGATGATTCATGATGGCCGTTTCAAGTTAATTTACTACGCGAGCGGAAACTACCGACAACTCTTCGATTTGCAGGCGGATCCGCGGGAATTGATAGACCTCGCCCCCAATTTAGAGTACGCAGACGTGCTTGAACAGTTGACTAACCACCTCATCCGCGAACTCTATGGAGGCGATGAAAACTGGGTTCAAGATGGTGCCCTTGTCGGCTTACCAGACCGGGACTATAACCCGTCTCCGAATTGTGCGTTATCAGGACAGCGTGGGCTCCATTGGCCGCCCCCGCCCTCGGCGGGCCGTTAGGGAAATATGATTATAGCGAAGTATAAACTAACAAGTAACCTCAATGATAAGAGTTATGAACAACTTGTTTGACAAAATCATAAATGTGGTTTAAAATAAGGTGATATGGTCCTTTTTGATTTCTTTGTGTACCAGACTTTTTACTGAATATAGTGTCCTCAAACACAGTATGCGAAGTTGAAATATGTAGGAAAAAGGCGTTTGGCACTGTCAAAAAAAATGGAGTGTAGTCCTATTTTTTGGGAGCATGATTTGGCAGTGCACTATAAATTATAGAAAGGAAAAAAAATGTTAGCTGAAATACGCCAGAGAGAAGGTGTTATTGTTATTCGGCCCGTCGGACGCATGATCGGCGCGGCGAATATTGAACTCAAACAACAGGTTAATGAAGAACTTGAGGAGTATTTTGATGCACCGAAGATTCTCTTTAACCTTGAGGCTGTCAACCGGATGGATAGTAGCGGTTTAGGGACGCTTGTTTCTGTGCATGTAAGCGTTTCTCGAAAAGGCGGCCGCACAGCGATTGTTGGGGCCGGGGCGCATATCAGAAACCTCCTTGTCCTGGGCCGATTATTGACCGTTTTTGAGAGCTACGATAGTGAAGAGGAGGCGATTCTCGCGCTAACAACGGAGAAAAGTTAGAAAATTTATGGAAAATCACAACCGTCCAACCCTTACTGTCCATGCTGGCTTCCATGACCGGGACGGATGCCCTGTTATTGTTAACGTCAGCGATGCCGCCTTCAACTCATTTGTGAACCGGGAGGTATTCTTAACCAATTCGGAAAACGGCGATGTTATCCCCGCACAGTGTTATCCCAGCAAGGATGGCACGTCTACTACCTTGGCCTGGATATTGGATGGCCTTGCTGCAGGCACTTCGCGTACCTATACTCTCTCTGAGGGAAACGTTGCAGAGGAATCCGGTGTTGAATTAAAGGATGGATGCGAGACAATTGATATCACTTGCAACAGGCGGCCCTTTACAACGTTCCGCTACGGCAAATCACAGTTCCGCCCCTATTTCTTTCCTCTGCTCGGTCCCGAGGGCCGTGAGGTGACACGCGGGGAAACGAGTAATATCTCAAAAGATCACGTTCATCACCGTTCTCTCTACGTTGCCTACGGTGAAGTCAACGACGTTGACTTGTGGGGCGAAGGGAAAAATTCGGGCCGGGTTGTCCATCAGAAATTCAGCGAGAAACACGGGGGTGCTGTTCTCGGAAGGATTTATACTGTAAACAATTGGGAGAACCCGGACGGCCGCGTATTGATGACAGATATGCAGCACTTCCGAATCTACAATCTGCCTGAGGACGCGGCGATCCTTGACCTGGATTTAACCTTTATCGCCTCTGTCGGGGATGTGCATTTTGGAGATACCAAAGAGGGGGGTATTATATCGATCCGGGTGCATCCCTCCATGAATGCCTCTAATGGTGGGAAAATAGAAAACGCTTTCGGGGGTATAAATGAAGGTGAAACTTGGGGCAAGCGCGCGCATTGGTGTGATTATTCGGGTGTCGTTGATGGCACATCTGTGGGGCTGGCTGTATTCGATCATCTCAGCAATCCACGGTATCCAACGTATTGGCACGTTCGCAACTACGGATTAATGGGAACCAACATCTTTGGAAGCGGGACGTTTGAAGGCGATGCGTCCAAAGACGGTTCCTATATTCTAAAAAAAGGTGAGGAGATGCACTTCCGGTTCCGCGTGCTGATTCATGTGGGTGATGCAACAGCAGGGAAGGTAGCACAGAAATATCATGATTTCATCAATCCCCCTGCCGTTGAAGTCTCAGCTGCTTCTGGCACGGAGGCCGGTTAGGTATCTGGCGTGAATTATGATTAATCGCCAAGGTTACTTTGGCGAAATTCGGACAAAACGCTTCACACCAAAAGGTCTTGAATGCTTTAATTTAGAAAAAAAGGAGATTCAAACATGCCAATCCGAACCATTCACGTCGGATGCACCCACTTTGCGCACGGCCGCTTGCAAGCACAAATTAACACAAACGGTTTGGAACCGGTTGCATGTGTCGATATTAATCTGGAAGCGGCACGTGCAGGTGTAGCCAGTCTACAGGGGGATGTGCCGCCATATCTGTCAGAGCGCATCTACACGACGATAACCGAAGCAAAAGAGAAGCATGATGCAGAAGGCTGCCTTATTTATGCTTCGACAACCGTTCACGCGAAGCTGATTGTGGAAAGCCTGAATCTCGGCATGCATACCCTCTGTGTGAAGCCGATTGCAACAACACAGACAGAATTCCGTGAGATTATCCGGGCACACAATGCGAATCCAGGGGTCATGCTCGTGCAAGGGCAGAACAAGCGGTGGAACCCCGCTGCAGCGAAAATGCGGGAATGGCTCCGTGAAGAAGGCGGGATCGGAGCCATGTTAGCCGGGGAATGCCGATTCTGGATTCGGCAGAATCTGTACACCGGAGCCGATTCTCGGCAACCTGATGCTTACGTCGATGGACTCTTCTTTCATGCCGGCACCAGTCATCAACTTGACCAGCTCGTAGCGGCAAAAGGGTTACCTAAGTACGTTACAGCGTACATCCACAACCGACGCGATCCGGAGCTTGGACAAATTGAGGCGTGGGGCACTGCCGGCGGAAACGCCCTCATGGAATATGCCAACGGCGCACCTTTCTCGTACGCAGGAACCCGAGCCGGGCATGCCGGATCCTTTGGCTGGAGTGGCCATTGGACGTTCCACGGTGAAGACGGTGATATCCGCCGAGATGCTGGGCACTTGCAACTATTCCGAACAGGAACGTGCGTTGAAGACCTCACACTGCAGGATCTTCACCCTGGACTCATCGAGGACGATCGGCTCCAATTTGATGCATTCGCTGAAGCAATTGCAACAGGCAAAGATCGTGAGTGGATGCAGGAGACAACCTTAGGTACCTGGCTGATGATGGAGGCATGCAACGAATCAGCACGAACGCACGAACGCGTTGATATGGAAGTGTTTGCTGCGAAAATGCTAGCTGCATGAAGATAGATTAAGCGTCTTCTGGATGAGAATAGAGGCTGGATGCAGTGTCTCGGTTATTTCCAGCCAAAATGGTTCTGGCGAAATGGCTACAGAACAGTTTACACTGCCGAATGTTACACGCCCAGTCCACTTTGATTCGAGCTGCCGAACACTTTAATCAACAAAAAACGGAGGATTTATATGCAATCTCCACACGGAATAACTACTGCAGCATTTCGTCCGTCTATCATGGGAAGAAATGGGCTGGTTACATCCGGACACGTGCTTGCATCCCAAGCTGGGATTCAGTCAATTATGGCAGGCGGCAACGCGGTTGATGCCGCCATTGCAACTGCAGCCGCCCTCGGCGTTGTTGAACCTGCAGGCTCCGGAGTTGGCGGCGATGGGTTTATTCTGATTTATTGGGCGGAAACAGGACAAGTTACCGCGGTGAATGCAACAGGACCTGCCCCACGTGCAGCGACGCGAGAAACCTATCTCGAAAATGGAGGCATTCCGATGAAAGGAATGCGAAGCGTCTCTGTGCCCGGGCTCGTTGATGGCTGGCTTCTCGTGCACGAACGTTACGGGAAACTTCCGTTAGAGACAGTCTTTGAACCCGCTGTTTCTCTCTGCGAAAATGGTTTTCCGATTAGTTACAGGCTCGCTAGTGGACTCCGAGGTGAGCACGAGCGTTTTGCCTCTGACCCACACACGCGGGCTGTCTTCACAAATGACGGTCAACCGATTGCCCCGGGCGAGTTTATCCGGAACCCAAACCTCGGGACAACTCTCCGAACAATCGCCAAGGGAGGACGCAACGAATTCTATGAAGGAGAAATTGCTAAAACTATCGGCGAATTTAGTAGCGAATACGGTGGACTTTTGACTGCGGATGACCTCGGCAATTACCACGCTCATTGGGCTGAGCCGATACATGTCAATTATCGAGGCTACGAAGTTTACGAAATGCCGCCCAATTCAAGCGGGCATATTTTGCTGCAGGAACTGAACATTGTTGAACGTTTTGATATGCAAAGCCTCGGATGCAATACCACTGAAAGTGTGCATTTGATGGTTGAAGCCAAAAAACTGTGCTTTGCTGATAGGGAAAAATACATGGCGGATCCGGACTGGATAGATATTCCGTTAGAAGGTATGTTGTCCAAAATCTATGCTGCTGAGCAGACTGAACGTATTAACTGGCATAAGGCAGCCATAGATGTACCGGCTGGGGGCCCGGAATCACATGGAGATACCACCTGTTTCTGTACTGCAGATAGGACAGGTAACTTGGTTTGTGTGTTACAGAGCATTCAATCCGGATTCGGTTCCAGTTTAATCGCCGGCGATACGGGCATTCTCCTTAACAATCGGATGACTTATTGGCATTTAGAAGAGAATCACCCCAACTGCCTGATGCCGGGTAAACGCGTCCGCCACACGATGAATCCCGTCATTGTCACAAAAGCGGGAAGGCCGTTTTTAGCATGTGGTACCCCTGGTGCCGACACACAGGTGCAGACCAATTTGCAGCTTTTAACGCATCTGCTTGATTTCGGGATGACACCACAAGAGGCAGTGTCTGCCCCGCGCTGGCGGAGTTTGCAAAACCCGATGGAATCCACTATTCCACATGTCTGCTCTAACCATCTCCAGTTGGAGGGGCGCTTTCCGGTAGATGTGCAGGCAGGTTTAGCACAAAGGGGGCATGAACTCCAGATGCTTGGGGATTGGAGTGGTCCAGGCAGCGCGCAGGTTATCATGGTGCATCCGGAGTCCGGCGCGCTCATCGGTGGGTCAGACCCGAGAACCGATGGGTATGCTGTCACCTTTTAGAGGAGGTCGCGAATGAAAATCTTAGTGACAGGTGGTACAGGCCGCATCGGGGCGAATCTTGTCAAAAAATTATTAGAAAAAGGACATCATATCCGGAGTTTCGTTTATCCGGCTGATGCCAACCGGATTAACCGCTTAGATGCGTATCAAGGTGTCGAAACCGTACTCGGCGACCTTCGCGAATATGAAGATGTAAAAAGAGCTGTTGACGGTGTTGATGCCATCTATCATATTGCCGCTGCATTCGGTGGCCCGTTTAATAATAGACAGTATTTGGCTATCAACGGCATGGGGACGCTTAACATCTTAGAATGTATTCGTGAGATTAATCCTAGCATCCAACGGCTCATCTATGCGTGTACCGAAGCCATTTATTGGGAATTGAGTGCAAAAGGCAGGCTTTTCAATGAGCCGATTACAGAAGATATGGTAGCAAAATACCATGCTATGCCCTACTTCCTCACAAAATGGATCGGCGAGGAGTTGTGTATGGCGTATTACCATCAATACGGTGTACCTACTACGGTATTCCGGTTCACAACGGTGATTGAGCCAAGCGAGTTCCTCAATGAAGCCGGTTTGCCTCGGCAGTTCATCTTCAGTCCTATCTATAACCGATACAAGGCTTACACAGGAGATAATCCGGTAGAACAAGCGACTGCAAAAACTGTGCAATCTCTATGGGACGGTCAAGAGAAATTTATCCTCAAACGCAACCCCGATGGCCGCGCGTATAAGGAGCATTTTACTGATGTGCGAGATATCGTTCAAGGGTTAGTGCTTGGGCTTGAAAAAGATGCAGCAATCGGGGAAGAGTTTACCCTCGGTGGAAAGGGGCTCTTCAGATTTGAAGAAATTATTCCATATTTGTGTGAACGGTATAATATGGATTTTGTTGATGTCAAACTCCCAAATACCAACTATTTTGAGTTTGACCTCCACAAAATCAAGACGCTGTTGGATTATGAACCGAAACATGATTTAGCGAGCATTCTGGATGCCGCTGAAGCGATGCAGCGCGGTGAAAATGTCGATATTATTCCGACAGGTATCCGGTGGAGTTAACCGCGACTGCACTGTGTCTGGTACACTTTGACCTTAGAATCGACTGTAATTTGGACTGTCCTCTGTTTTTTGTTTATGTGAATTTTATTTGACATCTTGTCAAAAAATAGGTTACACTATCAAGAAATGGGTTCAACCCTATCTGTATAATGTATATAATGAGGAGGTCGATCCGTCATGAAAATAGCATTCGGCATACATGCTAGCCGTTGGCTTATCTTAGTCGCCTTCGCTTTTTTGACGTTAAATTGCACAAAAATTACCTCTACGCCAATAGGACATGTCTCTTCAAGTACCAAGCATCTTGACCGGCATATTAATACCGTTCTAAAACAGCAAGGACTTCAGCCATCTAAACAGTCTAAAGATGCAGAATTTCTGCGTCGTGTCCATTTAGATATGACCGGAAAGATCCCCACCCCTGAAGAGGTACTGGATTTTCTCAAAGATGGTTCACCAAACAAACGTTCGAAGAAAATTGAGCAATTGCTTGAGAGTGAATCTTATCTCGACTATTGGAGCAGCTTGTGGGCGAATTGGTTAATTGGGCATCGTGAAGACGGAGATGAACGGAGTGTCGGATTGAAGCATTGGATTCGAGAATCATTGACTGTCAATATGCCGTACAACCATTTTGTCAAAGAACTGATTTCTGCCGATGGCCATTTGCAAGATAGTGGAGCGGGAAACTATATTCTCCGTTACGATCGCTCTCCTGTTTTTCTAACTTCACAGACCTCGCGCTTGTTTTTAGGGCTCCCCATGCAATGTGCAGAATGTCACGATCACAAGACAGAAGCATGGCGGCAGGAAGATTTCTACGGTATCGCTGCCTTTTTCACCGGCATAGAAAGTCAAGAGATGGGGTATATTGATGTCCAAAACATGGAAACCGATCGGATGCGGATGCAGAATTACCTCATTACTAATAAACCTGAAGGGGCTATCTGGGTGGAAAGGTTGGAGGCATCTGTACCGCCGCGCTTTTTAGATGGTACCGCATACAAAGGCTCCCTGACCAAAAAGCGAGAGGCTCTTGCACAGTGGATAACCGATAAGACAAATCCTTATTTTAGCAAGGCACTAGTCAACCGCATCTGGAAACACTTTATAGGCCGTGCGTTTGTAGAACCGCTCGACGGCTTCGGAGAGGAAAAATCACCGACGAACCCGGAACTTTTAGGGTGGCTCGCGGAGGATTTCGTCATCAGCGGATACGATCTCCAGCATTTAATGCGTACCATCCTCAATTCAGAAACGTATCAACGCACTTCGGAGACAAATAAAAACAACAAGGACGATGAGCGCTATTACTCGCACGCGTATGTGAAGCCGCTGAGCGCAGAACAGTTCTTCCTTTCTATGCTGCAAGCGACTGGGTTTGAACGGCTTCAAAAGCGGCGGGACCGTGGAAAACTTGAAGAAATGAAACGGCAGCACCTTAAACGGTTCCTCTTTTTGCTTGACAACGGAGAAATGGAAGAGATTGAAGCGTTCAACGGAACTATCCCACAAGCTCTTATGATGATTAATGGAGCTATGGTTAACGATAGTGCAAACCATGAGCAACACGGCAGCTTTATTCACTATGTACTGGAAAAATGGCGTGAACCCATAGAGCGACTGGAGTATATCTACCTCACTGTGTTATCCCGTCTTCCTACCAGTAAAGAAAAAACATATTTCCAACGTTACTTAGAACGTAGTCTCTATCGGGACAAAGACCTGGCTTACGAAGACCTCTATTGGGTTTTGTTAAATTCTGCTGAATTTTCACTCAATCATTAGCATTTAATGGAAAGTCTGATATTATGAAAGGCAGAAGGTACATGCATGTCTTCCGCCTAAAGGAGAATTAATCAATGAAAAAACGTAACGTGTTCAGTGTTATCTGTGGTATCACTATTGGCCTCGCGGCAGTAGCGATGGCACAAACCTATTTTGAGGATAATTTTGACGACGCGAAGGCATCGGAACAGAAATGGGTCGCTCTCTTCGGAGAATGGGAATTCCAAAGCGATGAATACCATCAACTCCAAAATACGCCTAACTGTATGAGTGTCGTTGCGGACGAATTTTGGGATGATGCTTGGAATGAATATACCTTTGAGGTACGGGGCAATAAAATGAGTGGAGCCGAAGGATTCTTAATCATGTTTCGGTGCCAAGGCATGATGCAAGCCCGGGGACAAGCATTGGAAGACCACCCGCCGCGTATGGAGAAACTCAAACCCTCCTTAGAGTACTGGTGGAATCTCGGTGGTTGGGGCAATACCCGTTCTCAGGTAGAGTCGTGGGGTGGAAAAGCCGGTGCAAACAGTAACCACACCATTGACGAAGAAGAATGGTACAACATCAAGATTGTCAACACAGCCGACAGTTACACCGTCATCCTCAATGATGAAGAGGTTGCGAAAGTTGACGATGACACCGAAAACGGGGTAGGGCGAATCGGCCTCGCGACTTGGAGCACTGTTGCAAAGTATGATGACGTGGTCGTTTACGGCCCTGATGGTCCCTCGTTACCAGTCGATGCGAAAAGCAAACTGGCAACGATGTGGGGGCATCTCAAATCAGTTCAGTAAAGTATTTCTCTAAAAGGTGGGAAGGTGTAGAGAATCCGCATTGCGGAGATGCTATGCCCTCTCACTTTTTTCGTTTAAACCGACTTCAGCATAGCATGAGTTTACTTGGAGCTCAAAACAGTTGCGGTAGTTCCGAAACAGTATCAAGCATCCAGGTCGCTGTGGCGGGGGGGTTATCTAAGTGCTCGGTTTTAAACTTTCCAGTCTTTACCAATACGCTTCTCATCCCCATCCGCTGTGCGCCAACTATGTCAGATGTGATGTCATCGCCAACTACAATCACATCGCTGGCCGGAAGTTGCAAATCAGTTAGCACGATTTTGAAAAACAGCTCGCTTGGCTTGCCCATGATTTTGGAAGTTTTCCCTGAAGCATATTCCAGCAGGGCGACGAACGCTCCACAATCCAACCGCATCCCGTCAGGCGAAAACCAATAAGGTGATTTCTGGAGTGCGATAAGTTCGGCACCACCCATTAACAGCTGAAAAGCGTGATTTAAGGAATCAAAGTCAAACTTAGGGCCATAGTCGCCCACAATCACGAAATCGGGAGATTTATCCACCGTGTGTATCTCTCTAAAAACCGTTTTGACTGCATCATCTACTAGGAAGTGGCAGCTCGCCTGAGGCTGTGAGCGAAGATAGAGGAGACACGCATAGGTAGCGTTGAAAATTTCATTTTCCTGCACGTCAAAACCGAGATTTTGCAGCTGCGCATGAAGCATCTTTGGTGTCTTAGCGGTTGTATTTGTGAGAAATCGGAGTTGATATTTCTGCTCACGCAAATAATCTACGGATTCAATGGCACCGAGGTACGGTTCACCTTTAAAATAGAGCGTTCCATCGAGGTCTATTAAAAACGCCTGAGGTCTGGTTATGGGCATACCTTCTCCTTACTGCAAAACACTCGTGTCATTGGGACTGAGTACTGGATGCGGGCTCAGGTTGTAGTCACCATCAAGCGAAATATCGTCAAGTTTGATGATATTTCCTGATACTGCAGATTGGTGCATGGCGAAAACGGTTTGAACAAGGTGCAGATTACTGTGCCCATCTGTAATTGGGCGTTGTCCTGTTAGCAAGCAGTCGAGAAAGTGTGCCATCGTGTTGCCAAAAGCATCTGGAAACCATGTACCGTCTATCACCGGCTTAAATTCGTTCGTCTCTGGCTCGGTAAGGTGAACCGTCAGGTCTTCACTGTTTCCGTAGATAGCCCCTTTGGTGCCTTGGATTCGAATCTCTTCATGCGGATGCTGGAGATTACGCCCCGAATTGACAAGAAATGCCCAATTGCATGAGAGGAGCCCTTGGATGCCACACCGGCTTGTAAAAAGCGCGACAGCGAGTGCTTCGCCTTCATCAATTCTGCTATCGTGTCCGTGTGCTTGGCAGTAAACGCTTTCATATTCGCCGAACCATTTGTGGATGAGCGCGATGTGATGTATCTGCATTGCAGGAATCAGATGCCGTTCCGGGAAAGTCGTGTAAAACCCGTTGCAGGTGATAGAGACGTGATAAATTTCGCCGAGCCGTTCGGTGTTAATGTAGGGTTCGATGGCGAGGAAGCCGGGGACAAAGCAAGAATTTTGATTCACCATAAGTTGCACGCCGTGTTGCTCACAAATTTCCACCATCTCTACTGCTTGGTGCATCGTCATGGAAAACGGTTTTTGGCAGAGGATATGTTTTCCCGCTTGAGCGGCCGCCTTGACAATAGGTGAGCGAATCCACGGCTGTACTGCTATGTCAATCACATGAACGTCGGCATCTGCAATTAGGTCGGCAATACGTGTATATCGCGTCGGGATGTTAAATGTGTCGCCGGTTTGGTTGAGGCGCGCCGCGTCTTCATCACAGATTGCGGCGACGTATAACCCTTTACGTTGATAACCGAGTAGATGCTGTTGTCCGATACCTAATCCAATTAAACCGATGCCGAGACTTTGTCGTGCTGTCATGGGTTAAATTCCTAATCCTTCGTCAATTTCGCGCTGATAGGTATTGATGGATTCATCCAACATCTGGTCAAGGGTGACAGTCTGTCCAGTTGCCCCAGATTCAAGTATGGCATAAGAGACAGCAACAGAACGTGTGCCTTGATAAGCATCAACTTCAACGCTGCGATTTCCGGCAATCGCCTCTGCGAAATCGCCGTACTCAATTGCGATGATTTTCGCATCGGTTTGTGGAAAGGGAAATTCATAACGCCAGAGCCGGTCTCCGCCGAAGAGATCTGCTGTTACGGCATCGAGGTGGAAATCTGGAACGAGAGATAGGAGTCTTTCATCGTTAATGGTATCCTGTCCATCAATATTGAGTGTGATAAGCCTGCCACTTCGGTCTCCGGGCAAAGTCATTGACCCCTTGGAACCGTGAATTTGCCGCATCCAGCTGCCTTGCCCCCAGGCACCATGGTCTTCGATATATTGAGCGACAATTCCGTTTTTGAAGGTTAACGTTGCGTAAGCGGCATCTTCAGCGGTGGCTTCAAATTCGGCAGGCATTTTCTGCTGCCATTTTGTGTAGACACCGGCTGGATTGGAGCCGGATTCGCCAGTTCCGGCGGCAGGGTTGTGCCGAGTAGGTTCATGAAGTCTAGTTTGCGCGTAAACCGTGTCTACTTCGCCGAGTAAATACTCAATCATGTCGGAGTAGTGAACACCCACATCTAGCAGCACCCCACTCTGGTCTTTTTGATGTCGCCAGACAGAGATGAGCATTCGGTTTGAACCGCCAATTGCGTGGTGAATTAGAAAGCGCGGTTTGCCGATGACTTCTGCCTGGAGAAGGGCCTTAGCAAGCCGATTAACCGGATCTCGCCTATAGTTCTCGGCAACACTCAGCACAGCCTGTGAGGCATCGGCAGCCCGGCGGATGAGGTTGCAGGCACGAACGGTAAGCCCCATCGGTTTTTCAACCATGGTGTGCCAGCCGCGTTCAAGGGTTTCAACAGCGACGGTATGATGATACGGCGGGGTTGTCGTGACATCAACAGCTTCAACGCCAATTTGAGCGAGTTCGTCAAGGGAAGCAGCGACGGTAGGGCGTGCTCCGAAACGTTCTTCGGCTTGAGCAGCTAAGGATTCGGCATTTGCCCGTACCGGGTCGCATGCTCCTACCAGCGTGAAACGTTCCCATCCGGCGCGATGAAGTTCTGCCAGCCCATACATGTGGCGGTGCCCCATACCGCCACAACCAACTATTGCCAATCGAATCGCATCCATATTTTAACTCCTATTGAGGGGAGCCGCGGCTCTCCTTCTCTCCCTAAAGTGTACAAGGTGCCGTTGAAGACCGCAGTGGACTTCAACTACAAAGCGGATTCCAATTTTCTCAAGTCTGATTCCATGAGCGATTTATCATTGACGTAACGCAGGTAACGGTTTATTACTTTATCCTTATATCTTTTGCCACTGCTTGGAAGCGGGCCTCCTTCTCTCACTCTACCCGGCCCAACGTTGTAAGCGCCCAGGGCTAATTGATAATTACCGTTATATTTTTCGATAAGTTGACTAAAATAGGTTAACCCGGCATGTATATTTTTGTGCGGATTGAAGCGTTCATCGACACGCGGATCCAAAGTTGGCTTGCGCTTATTTTCATACCTTGGGACTTTAAGGCCTAGTCCTCGTGCAGTATCAGGCATCATCTGCATTAGACCACCGGCTCCAGTCTTTGAAACCGCGAACGGATTAAAAGAGGATTCAGCATAAATCAACGCGAGCAGGAGTTCCAATTCAATACCGTACTGTTTTGCAATCTGTTCAGACTGATGTGTTGCAAATTGGTTGCTAACCTTCTTTTGCTCAGGTGCACGTTCTGATGCTGTCAGCGATTGCTGTGGATTTCCGAAGGTGAGCCCAACTGAAATGAGTTGTCTGTATTCTAAATCTTGCTGGTTTAGATATGTATAGTGAATCTGTGTTCCAAATTGGGAATATGAGAATCCTAAACTCCAGGAATGCGGTTCCACGGAAGGAAGATTCTCAAAGTTAGAACCTATTCGGGCAGAAAGGTTTTTCAATGAGAATTCCAGTCCTGTGCCAAAACTGCGTGATATAGTATCTGCTCTGCTATGCCATTGGAGAGAGGGGTGAAGTGCCACCGTCGCACCAAAGGAAAATTGCGGATCAAACGTTTGCAATACCTGCATGTTTTCGTCATAGATGACGACGCCGGAAATATCGCGAATCCGTATACCCAAGGCGACGTTACGATTGAGTTTCACAACACTGCCAATATCATAATTGGGAGCCCACTGACTACTGACATAGGGTGCACGGTTATACCCAAAATTTGCGCCAACTTGTACGTTCCCAAATGCGCGTGCATAAGAGAACAACGCCTGATTGCTTCCGTACTGAAAAGTGCCTATCGGGTTATTCGGATGTTTCACCAAAAACCGATCTGCGAAATGAAAATCGAGCACGTTGAAACCGAAGGTGCCAATCCGGTTGATAGGGTATGCGAGAGAAACCGCTCCTTGTGACAAATCGTAGACAAGGTTTGCGGTTTCTAAGGACGCTAATCCGGCGGGATTCCAGAATGCACCTGTTGCATCATCGGCACTGCTAATAAACGCGCCACCTAGACCGAGCCCACGTGTGCCAACCTCCGGCCTCAAAGTGAGTAACTCTGATGAATTGCTCTGTTCTGATGATTCGTACGTGAGTACAAATAACAAGATGGCGATGAGAAACCATCTTCGTTTACGGAAGGGCGAGGTAGCGAGCGGGATCCTCGCTTTTGCCTTTGTAACGGATTTCAAAATGTAAGTGTGGACCTGTTGAAACACCGGTGTTCCCCGTGAGCCCAATAACCTTGCCCTGTTCCACACTTTGTCCGACCGAGACTCTGATTCTTGACAAGTGTCCATACCATGTTGTAAAATCGCCGGCGTGTTGTATTCCAACGACTTTCCCATAACCACCTTTTCGTCCGGCATAGATAATTTCTCCGGCTTGGACCGCATAAACACGAGTTCCAACAGATGCCCTGAAGTCTATACCTTCGTGTAAACGGTACCTGCCCGTGATTGGATGCAATCGATGACCGTAAACTGATGTCACATCTATAGGTATTCGTAACGGGCATTCGAAGATCGTCTCTCTGCCGGTTGGAATAAAAATTTTCATGCCGATCCGGATCTGTCGCGGGGAGGAAATGTTATTGACTAATTGAAGCAACTTCCACCCAAGTCCGTGACGATACGCAATTTCAGACAACGTATCGCCCTGCTGGACTTCATATGATATACCCTTATCCGATTTCACCGGAATCAGCAGCATTTGTCCAATCTGTAGTTTGTTGGCGTTCAGAATACCGTTGGCTTGGAGAATGGCGTTAAGAGATACATCATACTGTTGGGAAATCTGCGACAACGTTTCTCCTTTCTGAACCTCATGTTGTTTACTAAGACCTAACGTACCTCTGGATATTGAAACCGTTAAGAAAAAAATGACAAAGATATAAAACTGTTTTCTCATTTGATGATACCCTAACTCTGTTTCTAAAAATACTGCGCTCGGGGGCTCGCTCGTACAAATTAAATATGCTAATCGGCTTCAACGCTTAGCAATATTGTCTTTGTTTCTGACAAAATTTGGGTATCGGTATCAATTCCAGCAGCACCAACGGAAACTATCTCGCTAATCACTGTCACAACTAATTGGATGACTTCAACCTGGATATTTTCTCCGTCCAACGTAGACGGAGCACTCCAGGTAACTGGATTTTCATCTGTGGCGGAAAGCGTACCATAGTTGGTAACGTTTAGCCAGTGCAACGTGACACTGGTACCTTTAACCCCTTTTATCGAAGCTGTTAGTTCCACGTCTTCCCCGGGGGTTACCGTTTTTTTCGTAACGGTAACCTTGACGTTAAGCTTAGCAACTTCCTCTTCTGCGTTTTTGTTCTCCGAGTCAGTTGTTAACTCGATAATATCATCGGTAGTTGCGTCCGTTGTACCGGATTCGGATACAGGGTTGTTTAGGTTGCTACCGCCGCAACTCACGAAAGTTAAGACGCAACTGACAAGGAGAATGTTTAATAATATTAAGAATTGAGAAGCTCTCATAACTCTTCCTCTTTTTGTTGTTTCAGAACAACAGATCTGTTCTGATAAATAAGAATGACTATATCATTAGATAGGTTTCTCGTCTGTCGGCATCTAAAGCATGAAAGGGAGTGCCTTACTGAAACGCTATCATTACAAACGAATAGGAAGAGAAATAGTTACAATCTGGGGGAGAGCATGCAACGAATGGGTGAGAACCAAGAGAAGATATCCCGGTCCTCACGTATTATCTCTATGGATAGTCTATTTTTTGGTGCTTTCTATTTCCTGACGGAGAAACGCTATTATATCTGCAATGTCCTGATCTGACAAGATATCGGAAGCGTAGAACGGCATGAGCGAACCGCCTCCCCGAATTTTAGTTGCCCAGCGCACCATGGTTTTGTCAATATCACGCGGTGCCCGAGAACGGACGAGTTGGGGTCCAATGCCCCCTTTTCGGACAGTCGGATGGCAGGTAACGCATGCACGCCCGAAAAGCTCCCAGCCTTTTTTGGTATCCCCGGCCATACCAGCAATTTTTTCGCCTGCAGCTTTTTTCGCATCACTATCCAGCATCTCCATCGTGAATTGGGGGCCCTTATTGTCCCCAGAGATCGCTTCAAAATAAGCCATGAGTGCCTCGGCGTATTCTGCTGGAATGGCTGTGGGATTCACTTTATCATGGGCGACACCTTGTAAAAAATGCTCGTAGCAGAACCCACCTCCACCGGCGGCGCGTGCGAAATCGGCGTTTTTAATCATACCACCTTTTGCTTCACCGCGGTGCGGTACACCGACAATGCTATGTCCCGCGCGAATGACACCGTCCGGGTTTGCCTTATCATCAAAATCCGCATGACAATTAGCACACGTCAGCCCCGTTGCCTTTTTCTGACCGGCAGGAGCATTTGCAGGAATTGTGCCTTTAAAGGTTGGATCGTGGAACAACTCGCGACCGAGTTGGGCTTTTTCAGATAATTGCCCATGAGCAAGTAAAACATATCCAATTACCAATATCACGCCCAATGAAAACCAAACAAATTTGCGCATCAAGAATCTCCTTATCCTTTATTTGATTAATTTAAGGATAGGCGGTAGTCGCCTATCAATTGCTCATTAATCTTAGAGGAATTTTAGCAAAATTCTGATTAATTATCAACAATAAAAATTAGTTTTGGCAGCGAAAAAAGTTGGGCATCCATTTAAGTGTGCGAACAACTTTTTTGTATTTACAGGTGCGGGCGAGCTCGCTATCAGATTAGCGGGCAGGAGTCTTTCCGGGACAGACTAAAGATTTACCTGGGTGCTGATCTGCGGATCCTTCTAAAGCAGCGATGTATGGTAAATTCCGATATCTGGCATCGTAATCGAGTCCGTAACCGACAACGAAAACGTTGGGAATTTCGAAGCCGCAATAATCAATGTTGACGTGGATTTTGCGTGGCGAAGGTTTATTCAGAAGTACGCAAACTTTAACAGTTTTCGGGTTTAGGGAACTGAGATGTTCCATGAGAAGCGCCAAGGTACTTCCACTCTCAACAATATCCTCTACAATGAGGACATGCTTGTTTGTAAGCGCATCACTCCCGCCGTGAATAAGTTCCACTTCTGATGGCTTTGTGCTGCGTTTGTAGCTAGAGAGTTGCACAAACTCAAAACGGAGCGGTCCTGGAGCAGAGAGCGGTGCCTCTATTTCAGATTGAAGAGGTACTTGCAATGGTGCTCTATAGATTGCTCGCGCTAAATCCGCATAAAACATGACCGCGCCACTCAATACACAGAGCAGGACAAGTTCCTGTTCTTTATAATCGTTAGCTATCTGTATGCCCAACTCATGAACGCGACGCTGAATGTCAATTTCAGAAATTAGAATGAATTGTGGAGTCAGCATGAGTCTTTTAATGTATATTGTAGATGGAGATATCTTTGAGTACTGTCGTGAACCTTGGTCCGCTCATTGGTGGTATATCCGATGACCCACAAAATTTCATCACCGCTGACGAGGAGCGGCAGGTGTTCGCGTTCATAAAGAGGTAACTTAGCATCAATAAAAAAATCTTTAAGCTTTTTAGTTCCATTCATGCCATATGGTTGAAATCTATCACCTGGCTGCCGATTGCGAATGATCAGAGGCAACTGAATTGTGTCCCAATCAAATACCGCGGTAAACGTACCATCGGGAATTGGAAAGGTATCGGGCGGAGAGGGCTCGACTACATCTGCGGTAATGTTCGCATTTAAAGCGGGAATAAACGTTTTGCCACTGATAGCAATAGGATGGGTAAAATCTTTGCGCCTGTTGTCCGGATTTACTTCAAAAATCAGCTGCTGGTAAGTGCGTCGGAATTGTGAACCGTTGGGGAGAGCTAACACAGCATTGGGGGTATCTCCACTCACTACATCAAGAATTGCTTGGTAGTGTTGAAAATAGAAATCGTTCAGCTGCCCCTGGAGTACAGTAACAGCGTGCCGCAGAATACGCCGTTGCAACGCGATGTGGTATTGACAGAACTTTTCCCTGTCTAATACGATTGTGTTTTCATGCTGTGGGATGAGATGTTCTGGCTTGCTATGAATAGACGGAAGTTGACAAGCCTCAAACCCGTCATGTGCAACTGTATCAAGGTATTCCGATTCTGACCTTAACACTTCAGCAGTGCGATTTAACCCTGTTTTGATATTCGGATTATAGTTGCGTTCAAGCAGTGGTATCAATTCATGCCGGATGCGGTTTCGGAGGTAACGTTTATCTGTATTGGTGGCATCGTGTAGGGGTTTGATGCCGATGGAGTTGAGAAACGTTTCAATATCTTGTCGGGTAAATCCTGCGAGCGGACGGATAATTAACGGAGGAGTTACAGTCCGTTCAGTTTTCACTGCTCCTTGCTTGTGGGTAGAATCAGGTCCGTCTCTAATAGGAGCAATGCCTTTCAAACCACTAGGACCTGCCCCACGGAGTAGGTTCATCAAAACTGTTTCGGCGGTATCGTCCTGATGGTGTCCAAGTGCAACTTTAGTGGCATCGATTTGCCGAGATAGAACTTCATAAAATTCGTAGCGTGCTGCACGTCCCGCTGCTTCCAGGGAAGATTTCTGAGGCTTTAGCGTCTGTCGTACATCAACAGTACGGAGCGTAAATGGCAGCGCCAGACGTTTTGCGTGCTGCTGTACAAATTTGGCATCGGTATTAGAATCCGGACGGATGCAATGATTTAAGTGCGCAATGTGGAGGGAGCAATTTAACTGGGTCTGAAGGGCATGCAACCCGTAAAGCAGCGCGAGCGAGTCAGCCCCGCCGGAGACAGCAACAACTACCCTATCGTCTTGTTCGATCAAGGCATGTGTCGAGATAAAGCGATGCAGCTGGTGTACAAAACGGGAGGTCATGAGCCATGTCTAAAAAGATATTGTCCGTTAGAACTTTCCTGCGAACGACAAGCGTTCTTTAGGGCGGAACCTGGCCTAAATGCCGGTGCGGAGAGTCGAACTCCGGACAGCACGATTATGAGTCGTGTGCTCTACCACTGAGCTACACCGGCGAAGAGTTAAATGTAAGGGAACTCTAAAGATTGCAGGGGTGGGATTTGAACCCACGTCCTCCGGGTTATGAGCCCGACGAGCTACCTGACTGCTCTACCCTGCGGTAAGATGGATTGGAGAATGACTTCTACAGTTCTCTTACGACTTACAGAAGTGGTCGAGGAGGGACTTGAACCCTCACACCTTTTTAAGAGGCGATGGATTTTAAGTCCATTGTGTCTACCGATTCCACCACTCGACCGGCACTGTATTATATAGTATACCCTATTTCAAAAGATTTGTCAAATTTTTTTGCTTTTTGATGTTTTTAGCGGTGAAGGTTAATTTCCCACGCCCGTGTTAATAGTATACCCTATTTCAAAAGATTTGTCAATGTCTTTCGTTTTTGGCGTTTTTTACAGAAAAGTAGAAAGCCGGTACCGGTTCCTGTTAAATTCTTTGAGATAACTCCCTATTTGAGTTCTGTTTTTAGTAGAAAGCCGGTACCGGTTCCTGTTAAATCCTAGATTCTTATCTTACGTCTCTTATATCTAAATTTCTTTGTAGCTGCAAGGAAATCTGTTTTTTCTTGACTTTTTCTCCAATTGATTCTATAATGATAGAAGATAAAGAGTAGATCTGAGGGCAAACGCCCCGCTTGCATCCAGAAGTGAAATGCTGTTTGCATGCAAATTTAGAGATACTCACGTGGAAGTTAACGGAGACAGAAATGCAGATTCTTGATAGTGAAAGGGATATCAAATAAAGGGATGAAATTCGGGCTATTTTATGAACATCAGATTCCCCGTCCGTGGCATGAAGGGGCAGAGCATAAGCTCTTTCAGGACGCGTTAGCCCAAGTAGAGTTGGCGGATAAACTCGGGTTTGACTATATTTGGGAGGTTGAACACCATTTTCTTGAAGAGTATTCACATTCTTCTGCACCGGAGGTGTTTCTCGCAGCTTGCAGTCAACGCACCGAACAAATTCGATTGGGACACGGAATTGTGCTGATGCCACCGGCTTATAACCACCCGGCGCGTGTTGCTGAGCGAATCGCAACATTGGACTTGGTGTCAAACGGACGCGTGGAATGGGGTACTGGAGAATCTGCCTCACACATGGAGCTGGGTGGATTCAACGTTGATCCGAAGGTGAAGCGGCAGATGTGGGCAGAATGCACGTGCGAGACGGCTAAAATGATGGTTCAATCGCCTTACGCGGGGCATGATGGGCAGTACTTCTCAATGCCCACACGCAATGTATTACCGAAACCGTTGCAAAGGCCGCATCCGCCTCCATGGATGGCTTGCTCCAGCCGCGACAGTCTCCGATACGCAGCCAGATACGGCCTCGGCGCGCTTACCTTCGCGTTTATTGATGCCAACGAAGCAAAATTCTGGGTAGAAGAATATTATGAACTCTTTGAAAAGGAGTGCAAACCTCTCACGCAAACCGTCAACCCTAATATCGCCATGGTTTCGGGATTTTCATGTCACGATAGTGAAGAGATAGCCATCGCTCGTGGCTTAGAGGGTTTGCGTTTCTTCCGCTTTGCCCTTGCACATTATTATCACAACGGTTCGCAGATTCCCGGAAAAACCGATATTTGGAAACTATATAAAGAAACCCCGGAGGAACCTACTGAGGGACGAGCAGGGATAGGCACCCCTGACCAGGTGCGAGAACACTTGGAGGTAATGGAGAAAGCCGGCGTAGACCAGGTCGTTTTCATTCAGCAGGCCGGGGGCAATCGACATGAACATATCTGTGAATCGATGGAACTTTTCGCTGAACGGGTTTTACCTGACTTTAAAGATCGAGATTCCGCTAGCACCGCACAAAAAAACTCTCGGTTTGCCAAAGCGATTGTGCACGCTGAAGCACGGAAACCCTCTTTGAAACGTCTTAATAAGGTCCCACCTGTGGATGCTTATCCGCTCCTGAGAAAAAAATTAGAGGTAGACGAGGCAGCAGAATCCGATCAGACTGACATCAGTGATGATGGCAAAAAGTTTCTCCTTTCAATAGAGGGTGGAAAACGGCGAGAGACATCATGAAAAACGTCCTGATAATTGACGACGATGAGAAAATTTGTTGGGCATTTGAGCAATTCCTTGAAGCAGAGGGGTATGTGCCGAGTATTGCGAACAATGCTGAAGAAGGTTTACTCCGCATTGCATCCGAGAAGCCTGATGTAGTCTTACTTGATGTGAAGCTGCCGGGTATGAGCGGTTTAGAGGCGCTGAGTCACATTAAGTCTCTCCATCCGTGGGCTATCGTGATTATCATCACAGCATACGACGATGTAGAGACAACAATCGCCGCGATGCGTTCCCAAGCGTTTGATTTTGTCCCGAAACCGATCGATTTGGATGTTGTGAAAACCGTTCTGGAGCGTGCCTTCCGCATCCAATCTGCCCGCAGTACACTGCCCGAGCAGGAAGCAGGCTCCGGATTGCCACGAAAACAGGGACATCGACTTGTTGGGAAGAGCGAACCGATGCGTGAAATCTACAAACTCATCGGAATTCTGGCGAGCAATACGATGACAGTGCTCATTGAAGGCGAAACCGGAACAGGTAAAGATCTTGTCGCGCGTGCAATCCACGCCGGTAGTGAGCGGAAAGAGAAGCCGTTCATACCGGTCGATTGTGGTGCACTGCCGGATGAACTTCTGGAAAGCGAACTGTTCGGCTATGAAGCCGGTGCGTTCACTGGTGCGAAAGCTGAAGGTAAACCGGGGCGGTTTGAGTTGGCGGATGGCGGTACGCTTTTCCTAGATGAAGTTGGGAACATGACACCCGCGTTGCAAGTTAAACTCCTCCGTGCGCTCCAAACCCAAGAAATTGAGAGACTTGGCGGGACTCGAACTATTAAGGTTGATGTCCGAGTCATCGCTGCTACCAATCAAGACCTCGCACAGATGGTTAGTCTTGGAAAGTTCCGAGGCGATCTCTACTATAGGTTCAAACGGATCGCGCTCCATCTCCCGCCTTTGAGAGAACGACGCGAGGATATTCCGCTGCTCGTTACACATTTTCTCCAACTGACACAAGATGAATTGCGGAAGCCGATACGTGGTATTTCTGAAGCAGGGATGAAACTCATACAACAATACGAATGGCCCGGCAATGTGCGTGAATTGGAGAATTGCCTCAGGAGCGCGGCGACGCTTACCCGCGCAGATGTTATTCTGCCTGACGACTTACCTATAGAGGTGCAGAACGGAAACCGGCACACCGCAACCGTCGGATTTTCTGAGATGGATATAGAGATATCATTCAGAGCTGTTTTACAACGTATGATCCGGGAAGCGGTTGCTGAAGAAAAAGATGGACTTTATGAGGAGGTGGTGGCGATGTTAGACAAAGTACTAATCGGGATAATTTTAGATGAATTTTCAGGAAATCATAGCAAAACTGCCGACTTGTTAGGGATAAGCCGCACTACCCTCATAAAGAAGATAAAGCAACATATAGAGAAATAGAGTTCACGGTATTTAATCATTTGATTCAATCTCGTTAAAACTTGGCTTACGGAAGAGGAACAGAATGGAATCGTGGATTCGGATTGCACATCGTGGGGCCTCGGGGATTGCCCCAGAAAATACGCTTGCAGCGTTCAATAAGGCAATTGAAATCGGTGTTGATGCCGTAGAATTCGATCTGCACGGAACAGCCGATGGCGAAGTGGTAGTCATACATGATGCCACGTTGAATAGAACCACCAGCCTCAGTGGACTTGTTAGAAAAAAACGGTTAGAAACGATTAAGTTTGCAGATGCAAGTGGTTGGTTCCATCCGGACTTTAGAGGTGAACGTGCCTTACGGAGCGATTCAGCAGGCAGAGAAATCAGGTGCCACCCTCCTGAGACGAAAGGAGAACGCGTCCCGACGCTTGAGGAGGCATTAGCTTGCATTACCTCGAAGGCGATGGCGGTTGCTGAAATCAAAGACCCGGCAATCTGTGAAACGGTTGTCTCAAAAATCCGAGAGATGAATGCCCTAGAGAAAGTCGTTATCATCTCTTTTTACACTGCTGCCTTACGTACAGCGCGCTCGCTTGAACCGTGCATTCCAACGGGTTGGCTCATCGGCAGTCACAATAACGGCGAGTCGCCTATAGCGTTGTGTCAGCAATTGTGCGAAATGGGCTGCAGTCTCCTGAACGTGAATCACCGTCTGCTAAATGCTGAATTCGCTTATGAGGTGCGGCGGCGCGGTATCTGCTTGTGGTGTTGGACTGTGGATGATATTGCCCGCATGCACCAGATGCGTGCCCTTGGCGTGCAGGGCATCACGTCAAACCACCCTGAACGTTTCGCGAAGATTTAAAATTTCCTCCAAAAGGCACTCGCAATATACCCGCAAATCGGATAAGAGAGCAATGCCGTAGACCAGGCGATGCCTTCTAATCCCCACCACTGCATGAAGAGCCAATTAAGAACCGGATTGAGTACAAGTCTGATGAGTGTTGCAACCACAATGGTCGCGTGGTTTTGACGCGCCAGATGCGCACGGATTAGCAACCGGCTCAGCAAACGTGGAAGCATCCCTATCAAGTAGATGCCTAGTAGACTGGCGATATGCTGTAACCCTGCCTCGGACAATTCACCGTGCCCGTACAAAAGGTTGACGATAGGCCCACGAAATACGTAGAATGCGAGTAAAAACGGCACCATCAGGATGAGTGTGCCGACAATGCTACGACAGATGCTCTGTTTGAGTTGTGATGCCTTATTGGAAGTAGAATGATGGCATTCCATCTCTGACTGTTTCGTGGTGGCGAACTGAGCCCAATGCGATAAAAATACGGGTAACGTCACACCTGTCAAGGTCTCCGGAATCGAACATAGACGGAGCGCGTAGTCCAACTTAGAGACTGAGCTCACCCTTAGCAGACTCGCCATCCCCCTATCGACAACAGGGTTGATTCCATCAGAAATCGCGGCTGCCATCATCAGGAAACATTGGCGTGCGAACTGTTTGGTTTGTGGGGTGTGGTGCCAGTGGCTGCTGAGCCGTCTTGGTTTAAGCAGTTCACCTAATGCCAGATTAAGCATAGCACAACATCGCTGAAATAAGATGATCACTTGGAACAATTCACCGATAATCAGCGCAATCGGGATACAAAACAAGCTGAGAGATGATTTACATAGGTAAATCGTAGCGAGTACAAGGAGTGCACGCAGCGCTTGTACAATCAACGGTAAATGAAATGCCTGATAGGTATCTAAAATCGCTTTAAGCATCCAGCGAATTGCAGAAACGAGGGTGAAACATGCAAAGCACGCCACGATGGCGATTTCTGTGGAAAATGACAATTCGGTATCCGGGAAAAACCGTTCAGAGATTATCCATGAAACACCTATCAGAACACAGCAGCACACCGGCATTGCTATGATATAGAGGGAGAAGATGGCTTGGATACACTGTTGTGCGTCGTTTTCGCTTTTGGCCCTTGCTTCTGCCAATACTGGAACGAGGACTGAGTAAGCAGAAGCGGCACTGAGCAACTCGATCAGAAAGGCAGCGATGCCCCAATAATAGTAGATAAAATCGGTGCTCGCAATCGCACCGAACCAATTGGCGAGAAAGGCATAGATAAGAAACGTTCCGGCGCGCCCAAGCAGACTGAGCGGTGTAACGCTTAGCAGGTTTTTGAAGAGAGGGGTACGGCTCAGTACTGCCATGCTCGATGTTGTTTTGACTGCATATTAAGAAATGTATCACGAGAAATGAATCTGATATCATCCCCTCTGAAGTATAGCAAATTTCAGGAGGTTTGTCAACTAACTAATTTCCTCTTGTTGATTTCGGCATGATGTGATATGATATTTCCTAAGGCACCATACTAAAATAGCCATGAGCGGCCTCGACAAGGAGTGAATAGAGATGAAACACGAACTAACTTCGGAACAAATTGATTTTTATCGGGAAAACGGATTTCTGGTTATTGAAAATTTTTTGGATGCAGAGGAGCTTGCCGAATGGCAAAGGTGTACCGATGCAGCCGTTGAGGAGCGGTTAGGAGGCTCCGTTGAGTTTATGACAAACCAGATGGATCCGAATCAGTTTTATGCACGCGTCTTTACGCAGTGTCTGCGCTTAGCAGATACACACGCCGGCATGCGGAAGCTCATCCATGATGCGTGCCTCGGTAGGATGGCGACAGAATTGGCAGGCGTTGACGGTATACGGATTTGGCACGATCAGGCGTTGATTAAACCACCGCATGGAAACCCAACGGCGTGGCATCTTGATGTGCCATACTGGTCGTTTGACTCGCGGGATACGCTATCATTTTGGATGGCGTTGGATGATGCAACGTTAGCGAACGGCTGTATGTGGTATCTGCCCGGTACTCACAAAACCGCACGTTTTGATAACGTTGGGATTGGTGTGAATATCGGTGAGCTGTTTAACGTGTATCCAGAATGGAAACAGATTGAGCCGGAAGCTGCCCCTTGCACTGCCGGTTCGCTTGTCTGGCATAACGGCTTAACGGCACACGGTGCGGGCGCGAACATGACCATTTTACATCGCCGTGCAATGACGTGTGGCTTTATGCCTGACGGAAGCACCTTCAATGGAAAGAGAAACATACTGCCTGAGGACTATTTTGAGTCCCTCAAAATCGGAGACATACTAGATAATAATACACAGAACCCGCTCGTCTGGCACAACGATTGGATGGGTAAAGGAGAAATGCATGGGAACTAAGAAGCCGAATATCGTGTTAATGGGAGTTGACTCGCTCTTGGCGACGCACATGAGTTGCTACGGGTATCATCGCTTAACGACACCACACATTGATAGGTTTGCAGAAGGTGGAACGCTCTTTGAGAGAACCTATAGTGCACACATTCCGACGACAAGCGCGTACGCCTCTATGCTAACCGGTTTAGATACGTTCAGTACACAGGTTGTAGCACTCCGACATCAGGGACCGCTTCGGGAGGAAGTGAAAACGTTAGCGGAGATTCTCGGAGAGTCCGGCTACAATACGACATGTGTCGGGTTCAGTGGTCCGAGCGCGCGTGGTTTTGATAGTTACCTCAACTTTGAAGGATGGGGTGGTGATGAAACCGGCCGTGCCCCTAAGGCCCAGAACCTCAATAACGTGACGATCCCCGAATTAAATCGACTTGTGGACGAAAGCGATGACAAACCGTTTTTCTTATTTCTCCGGCACATGGATCCGCACTCCCCCTATCTACCCCCGGCACCCTACGAGCGGATGTTCTACCACGGCGATGAGTGCGACCTCGGCAACCCCTCGATGGAACAGGTCATGGCATTTAAGCCGTTTTGTGATTATTTTGCATCTTGGATGCCCCCGGGTATTACTGATAAGGATTACGTTATCGCGCAGTATGACGGTGCCATCGCTTATATGGATGCTTGCATTCAGACGCTCTTTAACGTACTTGAGGCACGCGATGTCATGGATGAGACCATTATCGTTATCAACGGCGACCACGGCGAAACGCTCTATGACCATGAATGCTGGTTCGATCATCACGGGCTCTATGATGTGACACTACACGTCCCACTCATTATCCGCTATCCAGGACGCATACCTGCTGGGACACGTGTTTCGGGCTATAACCAGCACAAAGATTTAGTCCCTACACTTCTTGAATTAGCAGACGTGGAGAGCGGCATTAGATTTGATGGCAGCAGTCTTATGAAGATGATAACAGGGGAGGTTCCTTCATTTGACAGTGAATTTTACATCACGGAATGTACCTGGATGCGGAAACATGGATGGCGTACCCCGGAGTGGAAACTCATCGTTGCTCTCGAACCGGACTTCCATTTCAAGCCGCCCGTTGAATTATATAACTTAATCCAAGACCCGGATGAAAATAACAATCTGGTTGCCAGTCATCCTGACATCGTCAACGTGTTAGAAACTCGGATGAAAAATTGGATCTCTCAGCGGGAGCAGGAGACGGGCCTGACGAACCCAATTATGACACAAGGCGATTGGCACGGGCACAAAGGTGTGGGTCCTTTTAAGACATCGGAACAGGCGTATAATACGATGCACATCGGGAATCCGGGTGAGGCAGCGAGGCTGCAAGCCAAGTCTCGTAGTGAATAGCCGTTGTCAACTTTTGGCGAAGCTGCCGCGCGGGAAGTCCGTGCTCCCGCGCTTACCCCTTCACTACGCCAATGGGCCGGAGGCGCGCAACGCGCCTTGAGAGCCCCGCTTTATCAACCACCCGTACGACCTCATCCACGTCTTTGTAAGCTTCTGAAACCTCTTCTTGCAGTGTCCGTCTGCCTTCTGCACGTACGAAGATGCCTTGTGCTTCCAGGTCTGCCCGGATAGAGCGGCCTTTCGTGAGGGCGATTGCCCGTCTGCGCGAGAGGACTCTCCCTGCACCGTGGCATGTCGTCCCCCACGTCTCTGCCATCGCGCCTGGATTGCCGACCAACACATAAGAGGCTGTCCCCATATCACCAGGAATCAGTACCGGTTGTCCGACTTTCTGATATTTTTGCGGAATCTCCGGATGCCCTGCGGGGAAGGCACGGGTCGCACCTTTTCTATGGACAAAAAGCTCGCGTTCTTTGCCGTCAACCATGTGTTTTTCAAACTTACCGATGTTATGTGCAACATCGTAGACGAGCTCTAAGCCGAGCTCATCTTCGGTTGTTTCAAAAAACTGCATGAAAGTCTGGCGGACCCAGTGCATAATGCATTGTCTATTGTTCCACGCGTAGTTTGCACCACATGCCATCGCCGTAATGTAATCCTGTCCCTCCTTTGAATTAATGGGTGCCGAGGCAAGTTGCCGGTCAGGGAGGTTAATCCCGTATCTTTCTGCGACTTTAACCCAACTCTTGACGTGCTCGTCGCAAATCTGGTAGCCGAACCCGCGCGAACCAGTGTGGATCATGACGCAGACGTTCCCCTCAGTGAGCCCCATCACTTCGGCAGCTTCGCGGTAAAAGATTCGATCAACAACTTGAATTTCGAGGAAATGGTTGCCGGAACCGAGGGTTCCGAGTTGATTTTTTCCTCTCTGGAGGGCCCGTTGACTTGCAGCATCGGAATTCGCGCCTTGCAGGAAGCCTGTGGCTTCTGTAAATTGAAGGTCGTGTGGATGGCCGTACTCTCGCTCAATTGCCCAGCGCGCGCCTTTTTCCAACATCTCCCGTTCTTCTCCGATAGAGAGTCGAATCTGGCCGGTGGAACCGACACCACATGGGACATTTTCAAATAACTTACTGACAAGTGCCTTCGTTTTGCCTGCTAGTTGTTTTGCATCCAGGTTTGTTCGGACTAACCTCACACCGCAATTAATATCGTATCCGATGCCGCCCGGGGATACGACACCGTCGGCTTTCGGATCTGTGGCTGCGACACCACCGATGACGAAACCGTAGCCCCAATGCAGATCGGGCATCGCCAGTGAATGTTTGACAATACCGGGGAGATGCGCGACGTTTGCAACCTGCTGCAGTGCCTCGTCGCTTTTTGCCTGTTCAAGGAGTTTCTCATTGGCGTATATAATGCCGTCTACGCGCATACCTTTCATATAACTTTTCGGGATGCGCCAACGGTATTCATCCAGTTTTTGAAGGGTTATGTTGTATTCCATAATAACTCTCTATTTTACATGGTTCAGATGGTTGATTGATTTCTAATGCGGTGTTTCGTCTGATTGGGTTAATAATTTGATGAGTTCTGCTTTGGTTTCGGCGTCTAAGGCGCGTAAATCTTCTGAGCTAAGCCCAGCCAGTCGTTCTTCCAGTTTCATGCCCTGAAGCCTTTCTTCCAATGTCATGCTCTGCAGCTGTTCTTCCGGTGTGATGCCCTGGAGCCGTTCTTCTAGTGTCATTTTTTTGAGCAAATCGGGCCCCATGACATCAATAATCCGCCGGAGCTGTTTATCGTATAAATTCTCTCTTTTTGCCATTTTGAAGACCTCCATTGTGATTTCTGGCGCTACCCGCGCCGCATAGGAGAGGTAAGCCAGATTATCCTCGCCGATGAGTTGCTCGACAAACTGGTAAAACTTCCGTTTGGACGAGGCAAAGAGCAGCAGGGGGTAATTTTTCGCCACCAGTTCCAATTCATTACCCGCAAAATTCAGGGAGTTTTTAATGTGGTGTTTCGTCTCATTGGGTTAACAACTTCAGGAGTTCTGCTTTGGTTTCGGTGTCTAAGGCGCGTAAATCTTCTGAGCTAAGCCCAGCCAGTCGTTCTTCCGGTGTGATGCCTTGGAGCCGTTCTTCCGGTGTGATGCCCTGGAGCCGTTCTTCTAGTGTCATTTTTTTGAGCAAATCGGGCCCCATGACATCAATAATCCGCCGGAGCTGTTTATCGTATAAATTCTCTCTTTTTGCCATTTTGAAGACCTCCATTGTGATTTCTGGCGCTACCCGCGCCGCATAGGAGAGGTAAGCCAGATTATCCTCGCCGATGAGCTGCTCGACAAACGGGTAAAACTTCCGTTTGGACGAGGCAAAGAGCAGCAGGGGGTAATTTTTCGCTACCAGTTCCAATTCGTTACACACAAATAGGTTCACAGGCAATAAGTCCGTGCTTTGATAATGCCCGATACCTACGGAGTCCCACTTCACATCAGATGGGCAGCGGCTCAACACGTTTCTGGGTTGACGCGCGGAGACGATTGTCACCGTCATGTCAGCTGCCGAGATTTTCTGCTCGGCCAGGTAGAGGTGGCTGCGCCCACGAATGAGGTGGTATCCGTCTCGTGTGAGAGCATCGGCTTTGCCTTTGAATTCAATCTGATTGTAGCGGCTGAAATAGTTGAAAGCGGTTTGTGTCTGAACTCTCTCACGCTGTTGAGCGGTTTCCAAGACGAGCAGCGCATCGATGGTGCGTGGGAGCCGGCTCACCTCCACTTGTGTTTGGATAGGGATGGCGAGTTGCCCGAAGTTCACTGTCAAAACTTCTTTGAAGACAGGGTCAAGAAAATTGCGTTCGCTTGTTGGGTTATCAGTCGCCATTACACCTTTACACCTTTCCATCTCTACAATCTGATAGTGCGTAACTGCTTTGTGTTATTATATCGTATTTTGGCGCAAATTGCAAGCAAAATCCGGGGTGAGGTGTGGTAGCATTCAGCACGAAACCTATGCGCAAGCCGCCTCGCACTTTCTATTTACCTTGGCATAACAGCAGCCTCTCCTTTTTATGAAGGCTGTCCACTCTCATCATCAGATTCAGGCATTACCTGATGAGGTAAGCGCTCAATGATTCTGGTTGATTGGACGCTGATGTAAACGATGCGCTCTATGGCTGTTATCAGGTCTCGTGGATGCTCGAACCAGCCGTTGGCATCGTTGATGATGCCACTCTCCTTGTCCTGCTTGATGCGATACCTGTCTATAAACCACTCCAAGGGGGTTCTGCCGTTGACCAGGTAACGATGCGCTTCTTCCGGGATACCGGTCAATTGGACGTGTTCGTTGAGCATCAGCGTTGTTTTCTGCGGCTTATCGGCAAATCGCATGGCCCGGGTGCCGAGCCGAAAATGCTGCGGTTGCGGCACGCCCTGCTGTGCGAAAATAAGTTCCAACGGAATGCGTTCACCCGTCTCGTAACTGAGGTGGAGTTCGGCGAGTCTGGAGCCCGCTTCCGCGAAGGCGTGGAAATCGGGTGCAAACGGGATGCGTGGTAACATCTTGGACAAATCGTTGGCGAATTGTTCCCGGTAACTGGGTGCGTGCAGTACACCGTAAACGTAGTCGAAGATGTCGTCTTTGCTGATGGTGTCGTCCCTGTAATGTTCACGGAAGGCAAGTAGTGCGGTGTCTGAGATATTGTCAATCCGTTTGGGTGAATCGTCAACAGAGAGAAATGAGTCAGACGCGTCTGGTTTATCCGAAGGTTTCGGATATTGCCACCGCGGGAAGCATTGGCACGCTTCATTAAAGCCGAGATCCGGCAGGGTATCAGTAATAAGCGCGGAAAACGATTTTTTTGAACCGATGCCGGGGACACATATCACTCGGTTTTCGCTGGAACTGTCTGGGAAAATCTGGTGCATCTGGTACCGCCTCTGTATGAACGTGTAATCTGTGTAACAATTTGTGGCAATGAAAGGTCGGTACACAACCTTTTGGATATAACTCTCATTAAATGCGGTTTTTCTCCTCCGCCTTAGGTCGTTCTCAAGATCTGTATTCCACTTAATATTTGTGGCGTAGCGGTTGACGACCTCCGCTATTGTTAATTCCGGGTTTTCTTCAAGTTTAGAGAGTGCGGCGAGGTAGTCTTGCGTCATCTGTCTTGCATTTTCAGCACATGCCTCGCGTGAGAAATTATAGATATATGCGTCTCTACTTGTGGCCAAACCTTGCGAATATAACTTAAATATCGCATCGTCTGCTTTTCCTGCTTTTGCCTGCTTTGTCCCCATCGGATAAAATTTACTAAACGCTTCACTGCGCTGCTCAATCCAATCGTGGTGGGCGTTAGGCGTAATTATCTGCCAATCGTTGAACCCTTTTATAGATACTGCCTCGCGGAGTGCATCCAGTTTTTCCTCGCGGGTGAGATAATCGCCGATGTCACGGTAGTGGATGCGGCATCCGTCATGGGAGGCGTTTGGGTTTTTGACAAGGATTGTAATAGCAACAGGGGCCCGTGAGCCTTGACCGAACACGTTATCTCCTTCAGCACGTCTCCGTTCCCCGGATGTTCTCGCATTCCCTCGTAGGTTTAGGACGTGGATGGAGCTGAACTCCTCCACTAAACAGGCGCGGATGCCTGCATCGGCGTTTCCGTCAATCCATGAGCCGTTGGTGACGAAGGCGATAACGCCTTCATCCAGCCTATCAGATGCCCAGCGGATTGCTAACTTGTATGTGTCGTATAGACTGTTTTTTAGTGTTGCGGTAGAACGTTCTGCGTAAGTCTCTCTGACACGGTTTTCAAGTTCGGGATAATCAATGTTGGGGTTGTCGTCGGCTGCGCTCCGCTGTCCTACGGACCAGGGTGGATTGCCGACGATGACCTGGATTGGGAGTTGCTGTTGCCGTTCGGCACGTTCGTTGTTGTCGGGCAGCCACTCCTTCGGGAAAAGGGTGGGAGCTTCTTCCTTGTTCAGGTTGAACGTATCCGTCAGCACGATGCCCTTAAAGGGTTCGTAGGGGCTGTCTTCTCCGTGCCGGCCACGGAACGCTTCTTCTATATTCACGGCGGCGATGTAGTAGGCGAGCAGCACGATTTCATTGGCGTGGAGTTCCTCCCGGAACTTGCGCCCCACATCGTCCGGGTGGATAAGCCCAGATTGTAACAGTCGGACGGGAAAGATGCCGGTGCCCGTAAACGCATCCAGCAGATGCACTCCTTCATCGCTGAGGCATCGGCCAAATTCATCTCGCAACACCTCCTCGGCACTGTGCAGAATGAAGTCTACAACTTCAATCGGTGTGTAGACGATACCGAGGCGTTGTGCGTCTTTCTCCAAGGCAGTGGCGAAGAATTTCTCGTAAAGTTCCAACAGAACGCGTTGTTTGCCTTCGCTGTTGTCTATACCGCGTGCACGGAGTTGGACGCTCTCGTAGAAACGGGCTAAATCGCGTGTTTCGTCCTCCAATCCGAATTCTGAGAAATCGGCTTGAAGGGCGTTCAGGGCCCTCGAGACAGGGTTGCTGGCGGCGAAGTCGTAATGTTCAAAGAGTGCTTCAAAAACAGGGCGTGTCAAGATGTGCTGTGCCATCATCTCTATGGCGTTGCTCCGGGTGATTGAGGCGTTTATTGAACTTTGCAATTCTGTATGGAACGCGTCGAACCATTCACGCAGTGCCTCATTTTCGAGGGTATTGAGTAAGCCTTCAATTCTTGCGGTGACTCGCAAAAAAATATCGGCGACATCCTTTGCCCAGCTCTCCCAGTATTTTCTGTCTCCGCAGTTCTCAACGATTTTGGCGCAGATGGCATCGGCGGGAATCTCCAGGGGCAAAAAGAGTTGTTGCGCGTTTAAGGCAGCCGGGGTGTCCGTGCCATCTCCATCAAGGTTATATCCGGTGAAGATTATCCGAGGGGTGGGGGTGTTGTTGAGGTCTATTCTGTTGATTTCGGCGTTGAGCCTGTCGTCGTGTGAGCGGAGGGCGCGGAGAATCTTCCACACTGCGGCGAACCGGTTATTGTCGTTGAGAATATTGGCCGGATCTGCGCCTGCGGGTATTGCCACCGGCAGGATGATGTAGCCGTACTGCTTGCCGGGCGCTTTACGCATCACACGGCCGACTGCTTGCACGATGTCCACGTGCGAGTTCCTCGGGGCCATGAAGAGCACTGCGTCGAGGGCGGGGACATCGATGCCTTCGGTGAGACACCGTGCATTTGAGAGAATACGGCAAACCCCGTCAGAATCACCCTTTAACCACTCAATCCGTTTTTTGCGGGCGAGCGCATTATCTTTTCCATCCACGTGCTCGGTTTCGCACTTAAAGTTGTGCGGGCGGTGCGCGTCCGGCATTCGTTCTATAGCACTCTCTATAACCCCGTCCCAATGTTTCACAAGGTTCTTTGACGCGGCGATGGTGTTGGTGAAGGCGATGGCACGGGTTAGCGGTTTGATTGCCGCATCGTCAGGGGTTTTTCTTTCCGGGTTTTGGAGGGCACGCCAGCAGCCTACAATCTTCGTCGCGTCGTTAATGTTAAGGGCGCTGCCACCGGATGTGCGGTATGTCTGCAGCGCTGCATCCGCATTAGGTTCGTATATGGAAAGCACGACAACCTTGTAGTCAGAGAGCAGATCTTGTTCGACGGCTCTAGAGAAGGGCAGGTAATGGAATGCTTCGCCGTAGGTGTCCGCATCGTCCATAGAGAACACTTCAATATCATGGCGTGCGGCTTTTGCCTTCGCGCTTTCGGTATAGAGGCGTGAGGTAGCCGTCATGTAGAGGCGCTTCTTGGCATGGATTCGGGCGTTGTCGTGTACCAGTATAAAGTGAGAAGTGTCTTCATCTGAGGCTGCGATGCCTGTGGTTCGGTGTGCTTCGTCGCAAAGGACGATATCAAACGGCGGGGCGGCTGCCGCTTGTGCTTGTTCGACGATGGGGAGTGAATGGTAGGTGCAGAACACGACTTTCATAGTGTCCGTGTCTCTTTTCTGAAGCGCTTCAGAAATCACATCGGGCGCTGTCGTCACTGGTATTTCCAGCTCCAGGATGGATGCCTCCTCGGTGGTTTTCCCGGCTCGGGTATCGGAACAGATGCCGATGTAGCGGTGCGGGATGGCCTGTTGTTCTGCCCATTCTCGCATCGCTTGTGAAAAGAGCCCGATGGAGGGCACGAGGTATAGCACCCTGCCACCGACACCGGCGATAGCCTCGGCAATGCGGAGCGCCGTGAACGTTTTGCCGGTGCCGCACGCCATCAGGAGTTTGCCACGGTCGGAATGTTTGAAGCCGTTGATAACGTCATCAACCGCTTCTTTTTGATGCGGGCGGAGGCTGAACTTTTCTGGTTGAGAGTCGAGTTGTTCGGGCGCTTGCTCGGCGAGGTCCGGCCAGTTGACGGGGCGGCTGGCGAGCTCGGCGGCACTGAGGCGTTGGCAGGGCGGTTGCAAGCCGTCGAGAGTCCTATAGACGTTGGCACTCCAGCTGTCGCTGGTGTCAACGAACAGGCGCGCGGTGAAGGGCGCACGACCGGATGCCGAGATAAAGGTGTCCACATCTTGTTTTCTGATACGTGTGTTTTCAGCGTAACATTTGCACTGGATTGCGCAGTAGCCGCCTTCGCGTTCTTCCGCTACCAGGTCGATGCCGATATCCACCCCATCGAACTCTGGGCGAAGCGCTGCCCATTCAGCCCAGAGATACACATCGGAAAACCGATTTTTATAGAAGGCATCTTCAAGCAGATAGCGCCGGATTAAACGCTCGAAAAGTCTGCCGACTCCGTATTGGGTATTCGCATTTTCGCGAATGTAGTGGAGGGCCGTGTAGAAGCCGTTATCTTTTTGTTCGGTTCCGCTTTGTAAGTCTAAGTAGATTTGTGTGGTTTCTGACATATTAGTTCTTTTCAGCTCCTTTGCGAACGGGGATGTAGGGTCTTCGGAAGGATTGTTGTTGTGGTGCTTGGCGTGTCAGGGTGCCGTTCTGGAGGTGAGGGATATCTGGAATCAGCGGCGGCGGCGCTAGTGGCAGCGCTGCGAGCAGAAAAAAAGCCTGCCCTGTGCTTGAGGGTGCCAGTGGGCAGGCGTGCAGTCGAGTGAAAGTGAAGTTGAGGCGAGCTGGTGATGCGCGAGAACTTAACAGATATAAGGGGGGGGGTAAATCGTTCTTTTTGCTGACGGACCCGGCAGATGGCAGTTATCGGCGGCAGTCGTAATACGCGTGAATCTCGATTGAGTGCTTGCGTGCAACGGCAGCGCGGTATTGAGAGAGAGGACAGATTTTACTGAAGTGCTAAGAGTTATATGCATGAGCGTTATGGTTACCCGCGAGGTTGGAAACCCTTATCTGTCGAGGCAGGGGGTGTTTCCTAACTTGCGAGTTGAAAGATCTATTTATTTTTAGAATCAACTATATAGCGAACATCTGGTTTTTCAGACGTTCAGATAAAACTCGGTTTGATTAAGACTAGCGGTTTGAAACCGGGTGAACCAGAAACATTGTCTCAGCAATATTTTCAGAGAGCTGTGCGTGACATTAAGGGGACAGAGTTGGCAACTCTGGTATTTCCATCCATCGTCGGTTTTTCCAAGACTCCCATCCCTTTTCTGCTAACTGAACGCCTTTGGCGCCGGCAAGAAGTGTCCAGGGGAACGGTTCATCAGCGACGACATGTCTGAGGAAGAGTTTCCACTGTGCCTTGAAGGCGTTTTCGTAGGTTTCCTGTTCTGGTACCTTGAGCCATCCATCAAAGAATTGGATAGGTTGTTCGATGTCAGGATTCCAGACGGGACGTGGGGTTGCAGAGAGAGGCTGGATGCAGCAATCGCGTAATCCAGCAACAGCAGAGCCGTTCAATCCGTCTACGTGTATTGTCAAGAGATCGTCGCGTCGTACTCGGACTGCCCAAGAGGAGTTAAAATGAGCGATGATGTCACCTTCTAATTCAAAAGTCGAGTATGCGGCATCTTCGGCTGTACATCGGTATGGTTTGCCTTCTTCGTCCCAGCGTTGCGTAAAATGTGTCGCTGCAATGCAGGAGACACCTTTGACTTCGCCGAAAAGGTTGTCCAGTACGTATCGCCAGTGGCTAAACATATCGAGTATAATTCCACCGCCGTCTTCAGCCCGATAGTTCCATGAGGGCCGTTGTGTCGGGATTAGATCACCTTGGAAAACCCAATAGCCGAATTCACCTCGGACGGCAATAATTTTCCCGAAAAAATCAGCGTCAATGAGACGTTTCAGTTTTTGGATGCCGGGTAACCAGAGTTTATCCTGAACGACTCCGTTTTTGAGTCCGGCGTTTGTTGCCTGTTGGTATAGGCGATACGCATCTTCAGTCGTGGTGGCGGTTGGTTTTTCACAGTAGATGTGTTTGCCGGCGGAGATTGCGGATTGAACCGCCTTGACACGCTGTGACGTGACTTGCGCGTCAAAATAGACAGAATAACCGTCATCGGCGAGGACAGCATCCAAATCAGTACTCCATTTTTCAACACCTGTAGTCTGGGATAGTTTCTCTAGTTTGGCTGGGTTTCTACCGACGAGGATAGGTTCAGGCATAATCACTTTTCCTTCCTCAAGTAGAATGCCGCCTTCTTCAGCGATTGCTAAGATGGAACGGATGAGATGTTGGTTGGTGCCCATTCTTCCGGTGACACCGTTCATGATGATGCCGATACGTTGTACTTCTTTGATCTGATTCGTCATAGAGGTCCTTATTCTCAATATCATCCAATGTTGAAGAGTTCATCAAGTTCAAAGAGTTGCTGCAAGCCAGTCTCCTTTTGGTGTGGAGTATCCGGCATGTTCTCAAAGCGGTTTGTCGGTGCATTGGGATGCTGCGCCTTCTGGAAGCGGTGGTGCATCAACGCCTGCTTTCGGGAGTGTGCCTGTTAATTCTTGTTTCCAATGTGCGACATCTCCTGCTGGCCCATAACAGTAGACCATCTGCATGGGTGTATCACTAGTGTTCGTTAACTGGTGAAAAACCCACGAGGGAATAAAGACGGTCTGACCGGTGGATACCGTTTGTTTCTCTTCGCCCAGGCACATTTCCCCTTTCCCTTGAACGATGAAGTAGATTTCTTCCTGTTCGTGGTTATGCCAAGGGACTTGTCCGCCGTTTGGGTATAAGGTTACGAACCCCATACAGAAGTTCTCTATCTGAATTGGAGAAGCCCCTCCGACGAGGTTTTTGGTTGTGCGGCGGGCGGGATAACTGCGTCCGTCGATGTTGTTTACATCTGCAATGAGCATTATGTGTTGTCCTTTGTAGGTGTGAGCTCTGTATCGCGATTCCGCTCTATTCAAAAAGTTCTGTTACTAGATATGAAACCGTTCGATAACACTCTCCAATGTAAGCGGCGTGATATCTGTTTCCGAACGATAGGCTGTCACTGTTGCAGTGCGTTTATCAAGCGTGTTTTTGATAATGTATCACAAAATTCTGATGAAAATACTCAAGGACTCGATATTGAAAATTCTAATCTAATATTTTTGCTCTCCTTCGGTGCTGATTTATGTTGGTGGCGCGCTTCATGAATTATTTTTTAGTTTTCATCAAAGCGCGCTTACCGCGCTGCATTTTAAGATTCTGAGTCCTCAATGACAGCCTGCGCTGCTGCTAGGCGTGCGATCGGTACACGGAACGGTGAACAGGATACGTAATTAAACGCTAGGCTGTGGCAAAATTTCACGGAATTCGGTTCGCCGCCGTGTTCACCACAGATGCCCACCTTCAATTCGGGCCGTGTCGTACGCCCTTTTTCACATCCAATTTTTAAGAGAGTGCCGACGCCATCTTGATCTAGTACTTGGAACGGGTCGTGCTCAAGGATGCCGTCTGCGACGTACTGCCCGAGGAACTTTTCAGCATCGTCTCGGCTCATCCCGAACGTTGTCTGCGTAAGATCATTGGTTCCGTAAGAGAAAAACTCCGCTTGTGCAGCGATTTTGTCGGCTGTGAGTGCAGCCCGAGGCAGCTCAATCATGGTGCCGACGAGGTACTCGACGCGTGTGCCTGATTCAGTAAAGACAGTTTCAGCTGTTTCAAGGACGACTTCGCGCTGTAAATTAAATTCGTTGATATGTCCGACAAGCGGAATCATGATTTCCGGGAGTACCTCAATCCCGCGCTGTTTGACATCAACGGCTGCCTCAAAGATTGCACGTGCCTGCATTTCAGTTATCTCTGGATACATAATACCGAGCCGGCATCCGCGATGTCCAAGCATCGGGTTGAATTCATGCAAGTCCTCGACGCGTTCACTGAGTTTCTGAGGCGGGACATCGAGGCGTGCGGCGAGTTCCTCTATTTCGGTGTTATTCTTCGGCAAAAATTCGTGCAGCGGCGGGTCAAGGGTCCGAATAGTGACGGGGTATCCTGCCATTGCTTCAAAGATACCGATGAAGTCTGAGCGTTGGTGTGGAAGGAGTTTCGCCAGTGCTTGTTCGCGTTCTTCAGTATCGTCGGCGAGAATCATTTCTCTTACTGCATCAATACCGGTTCCAAAGAACATATGTTCGGTTCTGCAAAGGCCGATGCCTTCAGCGCCAAATTGCCGTGCGTTTTGGGCATCTTCTGGTGTATCTGCATTGGTGCGGACGTTCAGTGAGCGAAGTTCATCTGCCCATTCCATGAGTGTGCCGAATTGTCCACTCAGTTCAGGTTGTATGAGTTGGACTTCTCCATCGAGGACATCGCCTGTGGAGCCGTTGAGGGTGATAAAATCGCCTTCGACGTATTGCTTTCCACCGACGTAAAATTCTAAAGTTTCCTCATTAATGAAGAGAGCGCTACATCCGGCGACACAGCATTTTCCCATTCCTCGTGCGACAACGGCTGCATGGCTTGTCATACCGCCGCGTGCGGTGAGAATACCTTCGGCAGCATCCATTCCGCCAATATCTTCAGGCGAGGTTTCAGTTCGAACCAGAATGACTTTCTCGCCATCGGAGGCGAGCTCTTCGGCACGAATTGCTGTGAAAACGACTTTACCGACTGCTGCGCCTGGTGAGGCTGGTAGGCCTTGGGCGATAATTTCTACATTTGCACTCGGATCGACTCGCGGATGTAGCAGCTGGTCCAAGTCCCCTGCAGGGACGCGGGTCAAGGCCGTGTTTTTATCAATTAACCCTTCTTCAACCATTTCAACGGCGATTCGGACAGCGGCCTGGCCGGTCCGTTTCCCGTTGCGAGTCTGGAGCATGAAGAGCTGCCCGTCCTGAATCGTGAATTCAACATCCTGCATATCGCGGTAGTGTTTCTCAAGCCGTTCTCCGATATCGACTAATTGTGAATAGGAATCCGGTAAGATATTCTGCAGTTCAGCGATAGGAAGTGGTGTGCGAATACCGGCGACGACATCTTCGCCTTGGGCGTTCATCAAAAATTCGCCATAAAATACGTTTGCGCCGGTGGATGGATTCCGGGTGAAGGCCACGCCGGTTCCTGAGCTGCCGCCCATATTTCCGAAGACCATCGCTTGGACGTTAACAGCCGTGCGTCCGATTTCTTCCGAAATATCGTTGAGTCGTCGATACGTGATGGCACGCGGATTGCCAGAAGACTCAAATACGGCATCGCGTGCCATATTTAACTGTTGCCTCGGCTCATCAGGGAAATCGTTGCCGGTTCTCTGTTTGATGATGTGTTTGAATTCATCCACGAGGCTTAAAAGTGCGGCGGCATCAAGTTCCGTATCTAATGTAATTCCATTTGCTTTTTTCTTTTCTTCAAGTAAATGTTCAAACTCGTCATGCTCAACACGAAGGACGACGTTTCCAAACATCTGAACGAAGCGGCGATAGGCATCGTACGCGAAACGCTCGTTTTTCGATTTCGCGATAAGCCCTTTTACCGTGTCATCATTCAAGCCGAGGTTGAGAATAGTATCCATCATTCCCGGCATTGAGACAGCAGCCCCGGATCTAACAGAGAGAAGCAACGGGTTTTCAGTACCGCCAAACGTTGAATTGATTGCTCCTTCTATTTTGCGTATGTTATCGTCAATCTGAGCATCAAGTTCGGTTGGGTACTGCTTCTCATTTTCGTAGTAAAATTTGCAAACCTCGGTTGAGATAGTGAAACCGGGTGGTACTGGGATACCGAGGTTGGTCATTTCTGCGAGATTTGCTCCTTTACCACCAAGTAGGAGCCGCATAGTAGCATCGCCTTCACCTTTACCGGCACCAAAGAAGTAAACGTACTTTGGTTTTGACATCAAAAACCTCCTAATTTTGGGTAGATGTATCACATGTACACGGTTGAAAACCGTGGCTACTGCGTTATTTCGTCTATTGGCGTACCGTCGCGCTTTATGCTTTGTGAATGACAGTGTCCAGTTCGTCAGAGCCGCTTTATGCTATGCCTAAGATATCTCCAACGAGATTTGTAAAGGTTTTAACATTGCAGCAGCCTTTATGGTACTACAGTAGTAGACAAAAAAGTTAATTAAATTGAATAAATTGCACGACTCGCTTCATCAAATTCAGGTTTAAACGGATCGTTAGAGAGGTAGAGGATTTGATACGGCTCATAAAGTTGAATGTAGCTCCAATTGACACCGCCAATTACCTTTCCTTGGTTAACCTTTTTGATAAATTTCCCCCGGAATTTGGCACGAGTTCTTTCTGGGGGATTGTGCTCTGCATGGCGAATCTGCGCTGCATCAACAATTCGTTCGATTTCCTCCCGTTCTTCGAGGGCATAGTAGAGGCTCGCCTCTGGACGTACACTGTGGTATTTCAGGTCGAGCAGCCTGACTTCAGGGGAATTCCAATGCAGAGAACGGTTCGCCAGGTATGTCTGTAGCCATTTCCATTTAATGACCCAGTCGAGTTCCCTATCTAATTGCATCGGGTCTTTTTCCAAGCAGGTTAGAACGTACTCCCAGCGTGCCATGAGTTGTTCGGTTGTCTGATCGGATTCAGCCTGTTCAAGGTACCGCTTCGCACATTCCAAATATTGCCACTGCAATTGCACTGCGGTTAATCGTTTTCCATTTTCAAGTTCAATCTGTCGTGTGCAAGTTATATCATCGGAGATTTGTCGGATAGCTTGTACGGGTTTGAGGAGTTTAAACCGTTGCTGAATGAAGTTATCCTCAATCATGCGAAGTACTATCCCGGTTGTGCCGACCTTCAAGAAAGTGGAAAATTCAGACATGTTAGAGTCGCCAACAATAACGTGTAAGCGTCGATATTTTTCTCTATCGGCGTGAGGTTCGTCGCGTGTGTTGATAATTCCGCGTGCGGTCGTTGTGCCGATTGAAATTTCTTCACGAATATGGTCTGCTCGTTGCGAGATGGCGTATAATTCTCTATTAGGGAGTTGCCTGCCGTGTTCTGTGAATTGTCCTGCGATTTTGCCTGTCTTGATTTTTCCTGCGCCTGTGAAGACTTGTCGCGTAACAAAAAACGGGATCAGCTGCGCTGCCAATTGCCGGAAGTGAACGTGCCGCTCCATCAAATAATTTTCGTGGCAGCCATAGGTATTGCCAGAGGTGTCTAAGTTGTTTTTAAAAATGGAAATTTTCCCACGGAATCCGTCATTCCGCATCCGCCTTTCCGCTGTGCTTGCGAGGCGTGTGATAATCCGTTCGCCGGCTTTATCGTGTGCGACCAGCTCGGCGACATCATCGCACTCCGGGGTTGCGTATTCAGGGTGGCATCCAATATCTTGATAAAACCGTGCGCCATTTTCAAGGAAGACATCTGGATACATGCGCCCGGCGACGATTTCTCGGAAAAGATACATGACGGTATTTTGGACAGTGAGGGACTTCCCCCGCTGTTCATCGGGTGTCCATATAATTCCGAACTCCGTTTCAAGTCCGTAAATTCTACGTTTCATGGGCAACTTTTCTCCAAATTACGAGGTCTGTTTTCAGGAAGCGTTTAATAATTCCACGACCTCTGTGGTAGAGAGACGTTGGAATTTGCGTCGCCCTGGACCCCGGACGAGGGACGCTACCTCAATTGTGTCGGCGGAGATTTCATAATCTGAGTCAGTTTGAGTTTCGATTGCTTGAAAAGTCTGGTTTATGAGTTGGAGTGCTGCCGCCATCTCTAGATTGTCAACGTAGTTTTGTTCCAGAATTTCTGTGATTTCTGCGGCGCGCCCGCCAATAGCAGCGTATTTTTCCTCTTCCCAATAAATGCCATCATAGTGAATATGGTAAATCTGATTCGCGTAGCTGCCATTGCTGTTTGAGTTATCCGTGCTGCCTACCTCACAAACGAGAAGTTCAATTTCCAAGGGTTTTGCATCCCAGGCTTGCGCGACTGCGCCCATGTGTTGTGAATAGAGGTTTGTCAGCCATTTTGCGGTAACATCTTCGCGGTAGTAGCGGAAGCCTTTAATTTCCGCTTCGCGGATACCCGCGACGCGGAGTGCCTCATATTCAGCGATGCGCCCGGCCGATGCGAGTGCAATCCGATCATAAATTTCAGAAATCTTAAAGATAGATTTGCGAGGGTTTTCTGCTACCATCAGCAGTCCGTCTCGGTACTCTAAAACGACAACCTCTTTCGCTTGTTCAATGCCTCGCCGGACGAAATCCTCTTTGTCTTGACGGATCTGTTCAGGGGAAACATAATAAGGTGTGGACATTCAATTCCTCTTCACGTTTTGATTATTCGTCTACAGGAGCCCATTACCGCTTTATGTTTTGATAACCTTAGCACAAATCTCGTCAGAGCCCTTCGATGTATTGATTCATTACCTAAGGAGCCTCCGACGAGAGCTACACAGTGATTACCAATACATAACGCATTGATGGTACGGAGATATACGAATTACCTAATTCAATGTTTCCAGACGAGAGATTAACGCCTGATACAAGGTTTCAACGGTTTCATCAGGTATTTCGGAGACTCCTGCTTCCGTAATGATGCTGACGGTTGGAAAAATTTTCCGGATGAGATCTGGTCCTCCCGTAGCAATGTCTTCATCGGCGGCATCCCAAAGTGCTTCAGCAACTATTTGAAGTGCGGTTTCTTGGGGCATCCCGGGCCGGTAAAGTTTCTTAAGTGTTGCCCGGGCATCCTTACCGCCGGAACCGATGGCGTAAAACTCGCTTTCCTCGTAACGTCCGCCGATTGCGTCATATTTAAAAATTCGTCCGCGCTGCTGCTTCAAATCGTACCCTGTAAAGAGTGGCAAAACGATTAAGCCTTGCATAGCGAGACTCAAATTTGAACGGACGAGGTGTGATAGGAAATTTGCCTGGCCATCCAGACTGAGACTGATGCCTTCGGTTTTTTCGTAGAATTCGACTTCAACTTGGAAAAGTTTCGCCATCTCAATGCAGGGTGCGGCGGCACCTGCGACAGCGATGGCAGCGTGCCGGTCAATTTGATAAACCTTTTGAATTCTGCGTTCGCCAACCTGATAGCCTTCAGTTGCTTGCCGGTCACCTGCGATAACGACACCTGTGTTATAGACAACAGCTAGGACCGTTGTCCCTTCGTACCAGGGGGGCGTTTCGCCAGGGTGCGGTGGCATAGCGGTATTGGCTCCGGTGGTTCTCTTGGAATGTGCCTGCGTTTCAGGCGTATGCCCAGTTAAATGCGTTAGCAATTCCGGGTGCCGCCGTTTCAAAATTTGGAAGAAACCGGACGTACCGTAATCACCAAGGTCGAGCAATTCTACTGCCCTCCCCGTTGGATATAGTTTTCAACAAATTCCTCGGAGTCTTCTTCCAAAATCTCGTCAATTTCGTCCAGAAGTGCGTTTAAATCTTCGGCGAATTCCTCGTCCAGCTCCTGATTTTCAGGGATATGTTGGATGTCCTTGGTGTCATCCACGTGTTGCTCATTGAGTTCCTGCTGTTTTTCGACTGACATTGTATTCCCCTTAGTTTAAATAGGCGCGTAATGTCCGCGCACAGCGTGTTAAATTCTACTCTATAGACTATTTTGAGGCAGTTTCTTTGATTTTCTTAACAAGTTCTTCTGCTGTACAGGTATGCAGCAGCTCGCCGACAATCTCTTGTGTGCCGAAGTGCGGACGTTCCATCATGATTTTGTCAAACCCTTTTTCGGCTTTAAAAACCAAGGAATTCCAACTGGCACTGTGAATGTGATTCGGGAATTTTCGCAAACAGGTGCCGCGAAAGTACGCCCGAGTATCTATAGGTGGATAATGCATTGCCTGAACGGTTTCCTCTGGTGTAAGTAACCGTTTGACATGCCCATTTTTAAGTAACCTGAGATAAAGTCCTTTATCTGGACGAATGTCATGATACTGCAAGTCCAACATCTGTACCTGTGCGTCTGTCCATTTGAATCCGTGTCGGTTTTTATATGCGTCAATTAGTTTCTTTTTTATAATCCAGTCAAGATATTGGCTGAGCCGGTTCGGATTGATTTCTAAGCCATCCAGTACATAGGCCCATTTTTCGAGAACATCTTGGACAACAGGGGTGCGTTCTTCTATTGAGAGATGTGCCTGTGCCAGTTCAAGGTAGGCACGTTGTATTTCAATGGGGTTCCGTTCCTGTCCATCCATCAGTTGAATTGGGTTTTTACAGGATAAATCGCGCGAGATGCTTTTTATAGCGGCGACCGGATCCTTTAACCTGAACTGCTCTCCGACAACGCCTTTCTCTATTAACTGTAAGACGATAGCAGTCATTCCTATCTTCAAGTAAATGCTGAATTCGGACATGTTGGCATCGCCAACGATGACGTGCAACCGGCGATAGAGTTTTTCATCGGCATGCGGTTCATCACGTGTGTTAATCAACGGCCGGTCCATCATGGTTCCGAGTCCGACCTCTTTTTCAAAGAAATCGGCGCGTTGCGACAGTTGGTATTCTGTTTGAGTTGTCCCATTTTCAGCACCGACTTTGCCGCTCCCAGTAATGATGATGCGTGTAACGAGGAAAGGCGTGAGGCCATTCACGATGGCATCAAAGGGCAGCTGGCGCGACATAAGATAGTTTTCATGGTACCCGTAACTATGCCCTTTGTAATCTGTATTATTTTTGTAGATGATAATTTCTTGGTTGTCTAATAAAAGCTGCTCGGCTGCAGCCCGGCTGACTTCCAAAATTAATTCGCCTGCCTTTTCGTATTGCAGCAAAGTCCGTGCATTTGTACATTCCGGGGTGCAGTACTCCGGGTGCGCGTGATCGACGTAGTAACGTCCTCCGTTTACTAAAATGTCGTTGATAGCATTGTCATTTAAGTGGTTACTTTCTGCTTCCACCATAAACCCGCGTGCATCCATCAATGGTTGTTCTTGTTCATAATCCCAGGTGGCGGTTCTGACACTTCCGGTTTTATAGGCGTTGACAACCAAAGTTGAAGCGGCAACTGGGTCTTGTTCTCGTGCGTTTTTAACCGAGATACCGTACTCGGTCTCTGTTCCGATGATCGTTGGTATGTCCATAATGAGTAAGCGTGCTTTGGATGCCCGCTAAATCTATTCCGTTTTCGTATATCTCCGTACCATCAACGTCTATGTTTTGATAATTCGTGTTTTTGTATATCTCCGTACCATCAACGCTTATGTCGTGGGTACTCGTGTGTAAATCTCCTCTGAGCCATTCTAGGTTATGATTCCTCAGAGGGAACTCTCGGAACTGTGCCTTTCTGTGTTATAAGAACGTCCCGCCTCGCGTGACTCGAACATCCTGCTTTCTCTCGCGTGCGGGTTCATTCATCAAGGCACGGATATTGACTATTTTCTCGCCCTTTCGGCCTGAAATCTTTGCCCAGTCATCCGGATTCGTGGTATTGGGCAGATCTTCATTCTCGCGGTACTCTTCCCGGATAGCACTTTTCATATCGGCGATTGACAACCCTTTTTCTTCTCTATCTGAGCTGATAAAGCGTTTAATCGCTGCTTTTTTGGCGCGTGAGACAATGTTTTCAATCATTGCTCCACTGACAAAATCCTTGAAAAAGAGCGTTTCTCGCTCGCCGCGTGCGTAAGTTACCTCAATAAACCTATTTTCATCAGTGCTCGCGTACATTTCATCGGCTGTCTCCTCAATGAAATGCTGTGTGAGTTGCTCCATATCTCCATTAAACCGTTCGATTTCGTCTTTGGCGAATGGAAGTTCAGGCGTGAGATATATAGCGAAAATATCTTTTGCTCCTTCAAGCGTGGGCCGGTCAATTTTAATTTTAATATCCAGGCGTCCCGGGCGCAACACGGCCGGATCGAGTAGGTCTTGGCGGTTGCTTGCCCCGATAACAATGACATCGTGTAGGTTTTCTACACCGTCAATTTCGGAGAGGAACTGCGGTACCAAGGTTGATTCCATATCGGAAGAGATTCCGGTGCCTCTGGATCGAAATAGCGACTCCATTTCATCAAAGAAGATAATAACCGGGAAACCTTCTCTAGATTTTTCGCGTGCTTTTTGAAAAACTTCTCTGATTTTGCGCTCGGTTTCACCGACGTACTTATTAAGGAGTTCCGGGCCCTTGATGTTAATGAAATAGCTGCGCACGTCCTCCCTGCCGGTTTGTTGACGAACGCGTTCGGCTATCCCACTTGCAACTGCCCGGGCTATCAAGGTTTTTCCACAGCCTGGTGGGCCATAGAGCAGCACGCCCTTGGGTGGCTTAAGTTTGAATTCCTGATATTCTTCCTGATAGAGGTATGGCATCTCGATTGCATCGCGGATTGCTTCGATCTGTGTGTTCAGCCCGCCGATGTCTTCGTAGCCGATATCTGGAACTTCTTCAAGGAGCAGATCTTCGACCTCCCGTTTGGGGAGTTTTTCCATAACCATGCCACTGTGTGAGTCAATGAGAACGTTATCGCCTAACTTTAAAGTCTCATCTTTGAGCGTTCCCGCGAGTCGGACGACGCGTTCTTCATCCGTGCGGAGACTTACGATGGCGCGTTCTCTAGTGATGCGTTCTTTAATTTTTACGACATCACCGTGCTGTTCAGCGGGGTTGACCCCAATGACGTTCATGCCGCTATTGACGATAACCTCTTGGCCGACTTGAATGTCTTGTGTTTTGAGTGCCGGATCCAACCGGACGCGCCACTTCCGGCCGCTGATGTCAACATCCACAGTCTTATCATCATTCCATGCGAGGAAAACCCCGTAATTATTAGGAGGTGCGCTGAGTTCCTCAACTTTCTCCTTGAGGAATTCCAACTTTTCTTTCGCTTCTTGGAGTGTGGCTGTCAACTTCCTGTTGCGCCGGTGTGCCGCCATGAGTTCACGTGTCATTTCATAGAGACGTGCATCAGTATCTTCGGCACGGGCAACGCGTTTATGGCTCTTTAGTGCTTCGTTTTCAGTTTCAAGCCTCTCTATTGTCCATTTAAGTTCCCGAATCTGCTGTTGATACCACGCTTCTTCGGATGTTGCTTCCTCCGAATTGGGTTCTTCAACGAGTTCGTCAAGGAAAGAATCCTGGGAATTTTCGTTTCTGATCGCCATACGTGAGGTTCTCACTTTCTAAAGCGACGTATGAGATTGCCTGGGCTGAAGGCTGTCTCGCTACGTCGAAGGAATACAAATCAGTCACATTTATCAGAGTATAGCATGTCAAAAAAATTGTGTCAAGAAAAAGTATGCGACAGAGACAGCTGAGTTAGTTGTTTCTATCTCGCTTTGCTTTTCCTTCAATTTGAACCAATCAGGCATGCATACCGACACCTTTCGTGGTGGAATTGTTATGACTTATCTTGATCCGGAACGTCTTCGGTTTCAGAAGGGAGTTCGCCGGCGCTAGCAGAAGGAGATAGGTTAAAACTTGCTCGAATTTTGGATTCGATTGCCTCGGCAACCTCCGGGTTATCCTCAAGGTAAGTTTTGACGTTATTTCTGCCCTGGCCAATCCGTTCTCCGTTATAGGCGAACCAGGAACCGCTTTTTTGGATGAATTCATTCTCAACAGCGATGTCTAGTAGATTCCCTTCTTTAGAGATACCTTTGCCGAAGGTTACATCAAATTCAGCCTCTTTAAACGGCGGTGCGACCTTGTTTTTGACAACTTTGACTCGGACGCGATTTCCGAGGATGTCGTTACCTGCTTTGATTTGCTGAGATCTAAGAATCTCTAAGCGAATAGAGGTATGGAATTTCAGCGCGAGCCCACCGGGTGTAGTGTTTGGGTTGCCGAACATCACGCCAATTTTTTGACGGATCTGGTTTGTAAAAATCACACAAGTTTGGGATTTATTTGTGATACCAGACAGTTTACGTAGTGCTTTAGACATCAAGCGTGGCAGCAATCCGACGTGTGCATCGCCCATTTCACCTTCAATTTCGGCTTGCGGTGTGAGTGCTGCGACAGAATCAACAACGACTACGTCAATCGCGCCGCTGCGGATCAAGGTTTCCACAATCTCTAACGCCTGCTCTCCTGCATCCGGTTGGGCAATGAGCAGATTTTCCATGTTCACCCCGATGTTACGGGCGTATGTGGTATCCAGGGCGTGTTCAACGTCAATAAATACGGCAGTTCCGCCCAATTTTTGTGCTTCCGCCACAATGTGGAGTGCCAAGGTCGTTTTGCCGGTGCCTTCGTGTCCGTAAATTTCAACGATTCTGCCGCGCGGCACTCCTCCGACACCAAGTGCCAAATCAAGAGCCAAGGAACCTGTCGGAATAGCGTTGACAGGGACTACCTCACTGTCTGTAAAACGCATAATTGAACCTTTGCCGAATTCACGTTCAATTTGCGAAATCGCCTGGTCAATCACTTTCTGTTTGTTTTCATCTAACATACTTCAGAATTTCTCCTTATCTCTGTTTTTATGACGGACTGTAGGGTAATCCAGGCTATATTTGCCTAGTAGAATGAAAACTATCGAGATGCAAGGTTCATCCTACTAACGAAGTATTCTGGAACTGAACAATTTTTAGGGGTGTATAGATTGCCCCTGTAGGATGCAACCGGCTTTGCATGAACGTAATTTCATGCACTGTCATGGTAGCTTCATCAATTGTATCATATTTCTTAAAAAGATGCAGAAGCGGTTTTAGATTGACTCGGTTTCTGAGCCTCGCAAGCGTCAGATGCGGGTGAAATCTATTTTCGCTTGAGTATCCTAAGTAATTTAGTTGACGATTTATAGATGCTGCCAGCCGTGCCACAGCTGTCGCACCTGATTTGATTCCCACCCATACAACTCGCGGATGGGACATATTGGGAAATGCACCGATGCCACCGAATTCTATCTGGAACGGAGCTTGCGTCGCTGTAGCTGCTTGCAGGGCAGTGCTCACCTCTCCAACGGCTTCAGTCTGGATATCCCCGAGGAACTTCAAAGTGAGGTGGAAATTTCCGGACTTTGTCCATGATGGCTTACCCCCGGCTATCTGCGGCTCCTCGTGTAGCTGCTGCTGTATAGCAAGCAGTAGGTTCTGAATTGCTCTCGGTATTTCAACGGCTACAAAACAGCGAATTGGTGATTCTGACTTCATACATCGGCTCCGGGATCATATCCGTTTGTTGATTGCATCAAATCGTATAAGAACTTGCGATTTCTAACAATGAATTCTAAGCCTGAAACAACTGTGAACACCAGCGGGATGTACATCATAAAATAGATAGGCCCGCGTGCCTGAACGATGAAGGTGCTATCATCCCAGAATGTCAGCAAAGCAAGGCTAATCAAAATAACAATCAGTTGGGATAGCATCTTGTATTTCCCGAATTTATTGGCTGATACTACCTGTCCGTACTTTGTTACAAAGATGACGCGCAGTCCTGTCACCACAAATTCACGTCCAATGATGGTTACAACCATCCATGCTGGAACTAAACCCCCTTCAACGTCTTTAAAACGGGTTAAACAGATTAACGCTGCCGCCACTAACAACTTATCGGCGAGCGGATCCATGAATTTTCCGAAGTCGGTTACGCCCTGTTTTCGTGCAATTTTGCCATCAAGATGGTCGGTTACTGCAGCAAAACTAAAAACGATAAGTGCAGGAAGCATCTGATTTGCTCGAAAGCAGAGCATCAACGGTGGCACCAGTAACAGACGTAAAAGCGTTAAGAGATTTGCCAACCGTAAAAGCGTCCGGAAATTCACCATATTTTGCCGTGCACCGTTCTAAATTTATGTTTTAAAAGCCGTAAATTATTCATCAGAGAGATCTATTATTTCAGCATCTTTCGGCACGACAAACGTGAAGATCTCTGGGGTTAACTTCTTATCACGTTCAATCTTCTTGAGCGCGACAATTACACTTTGTGTGGTGCCATCGTCAAATTCGGTTTTGTAGCCAAATTGCACAGGCAGCCATTCGCCTGCTTTGACCCAGATTTCAACGGTTTCCTGAGTGATTGCAACAGTTGTTTGCGGTGTTGATGGACTGACTAAGTGCGCTTTGGGCGTTAACCGGATTTGATGGATGCCTTTCGGGTTTGCCACTTCATCGGGAACGATTACCATGTCATAGTTTTTTGGCACATCCTCAAGTGATTCTCCAATGCCTGGCAATAATTCCTTGCGCACAGAGTTTTTCAACTTCATCTTATTGACTTGATTGAGCAACGGTGTGTACGTCCATCCGTACTCACCGTCTAAAACGGTCAACTGGACGATTTTTGAGCTATCTTTTCGGTCAACATATTCCTTACGAAGGAGATTTGGTTTCCCAAACACTAACCGCCCGCGTGCAACGTTTTCCCTATTCGCGAACAACGTTGTCTCCTCAAATTCGGCACTGAAATTCTCAGATTTCGTATATGCTGCTTTGAAATTCTGAAAAATTTCTTCAACGGTATAGACATCAGATTCTTCGCTATCTGTGCTGGTAAGCAGTGCAGAAGTTAGTAAGACTGAAAAGAGCATTAACAGGATGCCCCAATAGATTTTTCTCATAGCCAGCCGGTCCCTATATAGTCAGAAACATTTACCCTGCATTCGTAAGCAGTGTGCTGTTAAAGTTGCAAGTGTCTGCTTAATTGATTCTAAAATAGTATAGCATGCTTTGTTTTCCGATGTCAATCTTAATTTTGGGTTTTTGCCAATATATTCGATTAACGTTCCGTCGCTACCGCTTTTTCGATGTCTGTTTTCGTGGCAGGCAGTCGGAGCCAGTCGGTAAGTGCAATTTCGAAACCAGCGGTTTCCTCTAACGCGCACGCGACGAGACGTTCTAAAGTTTCGGTGACGCGACTATCTCGAAAGATTGCCTGGAACCAGATAGCGAACGTTTTAATGGCATCGGCGGATGCAGCAAACGTCCAAAAAACAACCCGACAAAAACCGTGCCCTTCCTCAATCCGCTGCTGTGAAATCCAAACGTGCTTAGGAAATCCCTGAAAAAGAGGCAGCAGTTCCGCAATTAAACTACAGAGTTCTGTATTCAGATACGGCATGTCAGGCTGTATATCCTCTAGGCTGTCGCTGGGCTCTGTACAACCGGCTGCATCCTCAAGGAGCTCAAAGTGGATTGCATATTTGTGTGCATGAAGCGGCGGTTCAGTGCCTTGAAGTAGTGCTTGTTCTTTTTTATTACGGAATAACAAATTTTCTTCCTCTGCTGACGTGGACAAAACTCACTTTATATGATATAGTATATACACAAATGCATCATAATATCAACAATACAGGGAACAATGACACAAATTGAACGAATAACATGTCTCAAAGATCAACTAAAGGAACGCATTTTGATTTTGGACGGTGCGATGGGCTCCATGCTGCAGAGCTATCGGCTTTCTGAGGAAGATTTTCGGGGTGAACGGTTTGCGAACCATCCGTCTGAGCTCAAAGGGTATAATGATTTGCTCTCTCTAACGCAACCGCAGGTTGTCCGTGAAATCCATGCCGCTTACTGTCAAGCAGGTGCAGACATTATTTCAACCAATACGTTCACCAGTACCGCGGTTTCAATGGTAGATTATCAACTTACTTCTTTACCCGTCGTTCCCTCGGACGGTGTTTCTGGTGTCCTCCGTGCGAACGTTTCTTCTGACAAAAACCGAGATATGGCGTATCAAGTCAATTACGCCGCCGCGGTCCTTGCACGCGAGGTAGCGAACAAATGGACATCTCCTGAAAAACCACGCTTCGTTGCAGGTAGCATGGGGCCCACCAATCGCAGCTGCTCCATTTCACCGAATGTGAATGACCCAGGCTATCGTAATATCAGCTTCGCCCAACTCGTTGACGCTTACACAACACAGGCGGAGGGGTTAATTGATGGCGGTGCCGATCTACTATTAGTTGAAACGGCGATGGATACGCTCAACTGTAAAGCGGCACTTTTCGCAGTTCAGATGCTTTCAGAAGTGCGTAGTATTGATATCCCGCTCATTGTTTCATCTGACAGAAGCGGTGGCGGTGGCCGAAATCTATCAGGTCAGACAGTAGAAGCGTTCTGGAATTCTGTTCGGCATGCTGACCTTCTCGCTGTTGGGTTAAACTGCGGATTCGGTGCAGAACAGATCTACCCTTATCTCGCCGACATTGCGAAAATTGCAGATATTCCTATTATCTGTTATCCGAATGCAGGACTTCCGAATGAGCTCGGGCACTATACGCAGACACCCGTCGAAATGGGAAACTATATCCACGAATTCGCTCAAAACAATTTCCTTAACATCGTCGGCGGTTGTTGTGGCACGAAACCTGAACATATTGAAACCATAGCCAAGGTTGTTGCTGAATATCCACCCCGGCAACCTGTACCGCAGAAACGTGCTTGTAGATTGAGCGGTCTGGAGGCTTTCAACATCACACCTGACTCTCTCTTTATTAACGTTGGTGAACGCACAAACGTAACAGGCTCCCGGCGATTTGCAACACTGATAAAAAAAGGAGACTACGAAGCAGCCTTGGAAGTCGCCCGGGCACAAGTCGAAAATGGCGCACAACTTATTGATATTAACATGGATGCAGGGTTGTTAGATGCCAAAACGGCGATGGTGACATTTCTTAACCTCATTGCGGCGGAGCCGGATATTAGCCGAATCCCTATCATGCTGGATTCAAGCCGATGGGAGGTTATAGAGGCAGGCCTCGCTTGTATTCAAGGGAAAGGCGTTGTCAATTCAATTAGTTTGAAAGAGGGGAAGTCAGATTTTTTAGCGAAAGCCCGGCAGGTACGCCGCTACGGTGCGGCTGTCATCGTCATGGCATTTGACGAAGAGGGACAGGCGGAAACCTATCAACGGAAGGTTGAGATCTGTCGTAGGGCGTATCAACTTCTAACGGAAGAGGCAGAGTTTCCGCCTGAAGACATCATCTTCGATCCGAATATATTCACTGTAGCAACTGGGATTGAAGCGCACAACGAATACGCACAAGCATTTATTGACGCGTGCCGGGAGATTAAAGCCACCTGTCCGTATGCGTTAGTTAGTGGCGGTGTGAGTAACATCTCTTTTGCTTTCCGAGGCAATGACACCGTGCGCGAAGCGATGCACGCCGCTTTCCTTTATCATGCCATCAGAGCAGGCATGGATATGGGAATTGTCAATGCCGGGCAGCTAGCAGTCTATGACGAACTTCCAAAGGCGCTCCTTAAGGCTGTTGAAGATGTCTTATTCAACCGGCGTTCGGATGCAACCGACAGACTTGTTAACCTTGCTGAGAAACTAAAAGGGACGAAGAAACGGCTGCATATCACGCAGGAGTGGCGACAACTCTCTATTGAAAAGCGGCTCCGGTACTCGCTCGTTGAAGGTATTCTTGAATTCATTGAGGCCGATACAGAAGAAGCACGGCAACACTACCAATCCCCCATCCAGGTTATTGAGGGTCCTTTGATGGACGGCATGAATCAAGTAGGTGAGTTTTTCGGTGCGGGTAAGATGTTCCTCCCGCAAGTTGTCAAAAGTGCACGTGTCATGAAAAAAGCGGTTGCATACCTACAGCCGTATATTGAGAAAATGCAGCAAGCACAAGTGGATATGGTAACTCATAAGGAACAGCGTGCAAAGATTGTCATGGCGACTGTTAAAGGAGATGTCCATGATATTGGGAAAAATATCGTCGGTGTGGTACTAGAATGCAACAACTACGATGTAATTGACCTAGGTGTGAAAGTACCGGCAGAAGAAATTCTGGAGACAGCGCGGAAAGAGAACGCTGACTTGATCGGGCTGAGCGGGCTGATTACGCCTTCATTAGATGAGATGGTGCATGTAGCATCCGAAATGGAACGTCAAGAGTTTAGCATCCCACTTCTTATTGGCGGTGCGACTACCTCAAAGGTGCATACTGCAGTTCAAATTGAACCCGTGTACACGGGAACAACGGTTCATGTCAAGGACGCTTCACTGAGCGTTGGCGTTGTCAGTTCGCTGCTGAGCCGTGAAAAACAGTGTAAGTTTACGAAGGAAACGCGGCGAGAATACGAATCAATTCGGGAACGTCGTTCTAAAAACAGAAAACAGTCGAATCTTTTACCGTTTTCCGTAGCGCAACAACGTAAATTCGTATCCGATTGGCAGAATTATCAACCGCCTATTCCAAAGATTACTGGCATTCAGGTCTTAGACGATTATCCGTTAGCAGAATTGGTTGACTATATCGATTGGACTCCGTTCTTCACGACGTGGGGTATCCGTGCTAAGATGAAAAAAATGGGACCTGAAGCTCGCGAACTCTTTAACGATGCCCAAGAACTGCTCAGGTTCATCGTCAAGGAAAAGCGGGTTCGTGCCCGTGCCGTCGTCGGGCTCTTTCCGGCTAACAGCGTGGGCGAAGATACTGAAATTTACGTTGATGAATCAAGGAGAGAGGTGCTTGCAACGCTGCATCACCTCCGGCAACAGACAGAACAACCGTTCGGCAGAGCGAACTTGAGTCTCGCGGATTTCATCGCGCCCAAGGCAACCGCTCTACAGGATTATATCGGTGCATTTGCGGTGACGACAGGCATCGGTGTTTCAGAACTCTGCGACGAATTTGAAAAAAAACAGGACGATTACAATAGCATTATGACAAAAGCCCTAGCTGACCGGCTGGCGGAAGCATTCGCAGAGCGGATGCATCAGCGCGTTCGCACAACGATCTGGGGGTATGCAGAAGATGAAACGTTGGATAACGATTCACTGATTGCGGAAGAATACCGGGGGATTCGTCCTGCCCCAGGCTATCCTGCTTGTCCTGAGCACACCCAAAAGCGCGTGTTGTTTAGTTTGTTGGACGTTGAGAAAAATATAGGCATCTCTCTCACTGAGAATCTCGCGATGGCCCCTGCAGCATCAGTCAGTGGTTGGTATTACGCACATCCGGAAGCGCGGTATTTTAGCATCGCCCGGATCGGTGCAGACCAGCACGCAGACTATGCTGCAAGGACAGGAATGACACTTGAAACGGCGGAACGTTGGCTCAAACCGCTGCTAGATAAACGGTAAACTGTTTGAATAGGCAAAAACATGCAAACATCTCATAAATATTTGGATCCGGTGGCACTTTCTCGCATCGGTAGCATGGAACTGGTCGCCCGGCTCGTTGTGGAAGGGTTCATCACCGGTTTACACAAAAGTCCGTATCAAGGATTTAGCGTCGAGTTTGCAGAACATAGACAGTATATGCCCGGCGATGAAATCCGCTATATTGATTGGAAAGTGTTCGGAAAATCTGACCGGTACTATGTCAAAAAATTTGAAGAAGAAACGAACCTCCGTGCGTATATCCTACTTGATACGAGTGCGTCAATGAATTTTAGTCAAGGAGATAGCGAACGAAAAACGTTGACGAAGTTTGAATACGGTTGTTATCTCGCAGCATCCTTAGCGTATCTTATGCTGAAACAACGTGATTCTGTCGGATTAGCAATTTTCAATACGGAGATTGCTGAGTATATCCCGCCACGAGGGACTGCGACGCATCTCCGTGCCATCATGTCTGCCTTGGAGCATGCCCAACCGGGTAAGGAGACGAATCTGAGCAGCCTCTTCCATGAACTTGCGAAGCGGATTGTCAGGCGTGGATTAGTTATCGTGATTTCCGATCTTCTTGATGAACCGACCGCGGTCATCTCTGCTTTGAAACATCTCCGTCATCAAAAGCACGAGGTTATCGTTTTCCACCTGCTGGACCCTGCGGAACTGAACTTTCCGTACAAAGGCTCAGTTGTTTTTCGGGATATGGAGAGCGGGCAGACACTTTCAACGCAGGCAGATACGTTAAAGGCTGCCTATCTCATGCAACTCAATGAGTTTATCCAGAATTATCGCCGTGGATGTGGCGGGAGCCTAATTGATTATGTGCAGATGGATACAACTACGCCGTTTGATTACGCGCTGTCGGCTTATCTATCACAGCGAAATTAGAAAACGAGGGACCTATGAAAACCTATCGGATTGCAATTCTAGGCTGTAGAGGACGTGGCACAGCCGCTGCCCGTGCGTATCACGCACATCCACGTGTAGAGATTGTCGGACTCTGTGACCTGATTGAAGAACGGCGAGATATATTAGGTGCCGAAGTCAATGTCCCCGCACGGTTCGCGAATTTAGACGATATGATTCTACAGACGACTCCTGACATTGTCGCGATTCCTACCGGTACAGAATTTCATTATGACTTGTGTCTGCGCGTTTTGGAACACGGCATCCACATTGAGGTAGAAAAACCGATGTGTGTGGATTTAGTTCAAGCAGATGCGGTTATTGCCAAAGCAGCCGAGAAAAATGTCAAGGTTGCCGTGCATCATCAAGGCAGGGTGGGTGCGTCGATGCAGGCGATCGCGCATGCCTTTAATGCTGGCAAAATCGGGGAACTGCGATATATCTATGGAAGTGGGAAAGGCTACTACGGTGGATACGGCTTGATGAACATCGGTACGCACATGCTCAACAACATGTTGCATTTCGGGAAACGGTGCAGAAGTGTTGTGGCACAACTCATGACAGGTAGCCGGCCGATCGTGCCGGAAGATGTCGTTCCATCGCCAAGCGGCATGGGGACTATCGCTGGTGAATATATCACAGCGACTTTGCAATATGAAGGTAATGTTACAGGGACCTTGCTTCAACACCGGTTTGATAAGATGGATACTGCAGCGTATTCCATGGAACTCTACGGTACCGAAGGCAGACTATTTTGGAAGAGCGGGGGTGCATGGTGGTTACCCCATCCACACTATCTCCCTGATGGTACAAACGACCGATGGGAGGCATTAGAACTTATCTATCCTGAGCACTACGATGTCAAAAGCGGGGCAGCGGAGGCAGATTATTGGTTCGTAGAGGAATATGTCCGCGCATTGGATGAAAATAGGGAACATGAATGCAGTGGGACAGCGGGCCGCCACATTATTGAGATGATGATGGGTATCTTTGAATCTGCGGCGTATGGCAGGCGGGTCGAACTACCACAAACAGACCGGCGGCACCCTTTGCTCCGGTGGCGCGAAGGAACCGGATTAGAATCGCCTGCGGAGATGCCGCGCGGTTATGGAGAATGGTTGGCGTTGGAATCCGAACGGATCGCCTCGCCAGTGTTAAGGTGATGGACAAAGTCTTGCACAAGTCCCGTGTGCGTGTGAGGGAGAGGGAGTTGGTGCAGGTCTGTCAAACTTGCTTGAGTGCCTGAGTTCTCATGCGTCAAGTCTCCACTATTCAGGGACTCGCAACGGAGACATCCTTCGGTGTCGTAGACTTCAATCGCGTCCACTGAGAAGCCCACATTCCAGTTAATGTTCGCCACTGCATGCGCTCGACTCTTAAAGCAGAGCGTAAACACGGCGGAGTCTTCGACATCAATATCCAAGCAGACGGTATCGGCATAGCCGCGCGCCGATACGATATCGCCCATCAGATTTTGTCAAGGCAGTCTCCAGATTTCGTTTCTCAAGGCGGCCTCGGTGCTTCTCTGAAAGCAAAAAAAACCAGGGGCAGCCATGTGAGGGTGGCTGCCCCTGGTTTAGGTTAGGTTAGGTGAATTTACATCTCACTGAGTTTACTCTTGTGCCTTAAGCGTCGCCCAGCGTTCTGTGAGTTTACCGTCCGCACTCAGATGCCCTTTCAAGCGGGTTGTCTGCTACGTGTCGGTGTGGTTGTCAGCTGCCTCCAGCTGCCGGACGAGTTCTGCACGCACCTCTGGAGATAAATTCTGAATCTCCGCCGGGCGAAGTCCGGCTAACCGTTCATCGGGAGTGAGTCCTTTGACGCGCTCATCGGGGCTCAGGCGTGCTAACATATCGGCCCGTTCTGCGGCGGGTAGACTCGCCAACATATCGGCCCGTTCTGCGGCGGGTAGACTCGCCAACATATCCGCACGTTCTGCCGCAGATAGCCTTGCTAACATGTCCGCACGGGCTTCAGCGGGCAGCCGTGCGAGCAGATCCGCCCGGTCTTGAGGACTCAAGCGGGCGAGCATGTCCGCACGCTCCTCCGATGTCAGTGCCGACAGCAGCTTCGGACCTAAAGTCGTCGCAACTTCGCGAAGACGACTCTGAAAGAAATCTTGACGTCCTTCCATTTCACAAACCTCCTCCGTGACTTCCGGCTGCAAATACAACGCGGAGTCAAAATATAACGTATTCTCTTCCGTTATCACCCGCCGCAGGAACGCACGAAACTGTTTCTGCGACGACGCAAACAGCAGCAACCAATAATTCGGTTCAACCAGTGCCACTTCATTGCAAACCAACAGATGCACCGGCACGCCATCCATCAACCGATAATGCCCTGCCGCCAATGGCTCCCACGGCTCCCCAAAAGGCGGACGGGAGAGCAGCACCCGCGGCTTCCGAGACGACACTATCGTCAAGGTAACCTCCGTGTCTGGCACCTTATGCGCTGCGAGATAACCACGCGCACGCATACAAATCCGGTGATACGCCGAGGCATTCAACGGGTCGTTCTGCCCTTTGAACTCGAACAGATTATACGTGCGTAAGTAAGAGAGCAGCGGATTCGCACGCACTCTCGCCCGGGCTGCGGCACTTTCGAGGAGAGCGAGTGCATCTATACGCTGCGGCAACCGGTTGACTTCTATCTCTGTCTGGATAGAGGCACCCAGCCCAGAGAATAGCAGGGCGAGGAACTCTTTGAAGAAAGGGTCCCAGAGTTTCCGTTTGCTTTGTGTTTCTTTAGATGTCTCTGGTGCCGTAGTTTGCCTCATCTATCTGCTTAGACGCTCCACTTCTCATAATAAAGTATAGCAGCCTCCCTATTATTTTGTCAAGGCCGTCTCCAGATGTCGCTTCTCAAGGCGGCCTCGGTGCTTCTCTGAAAACAAAAAAAACCAGGGGCAGCCATGTGAGGGTGGCTGCCCCTGGTTTAGGTTAGGTTAGTTTAGTTTAACTTAGATTTCACTGAGTTTATTCTTCCGAGTTAAGTTGTTATTTTGACAGCGGCGAGATATCCGACACTTGCGTATCACTGAGATCCAACTTTTTCAAGTTGGTGAGGTTTGACAGAGGTGTGATATTCTCTACTGGCGTACCCGAGAGAGACAGCTCTAGCAAGCTGGTGAGGCTTGACAGTGCCGAGATATCCGACACTGGCGTACCCGAGAGAGACAGCTCTAGCAAACTCGTGAGGCTTGACAGTGCCGAGATATTCTCTACTGGCGTACCCGAGAGAGACAGCTCTAGCAAGCTGGTGAGGTTTGACAGGGCTGAGATATCCAACACTTCCGTATCACTGAGATCCAACTCTTCCAAGTTGGTGGCGTATTCAAGTCCAGTCAGATCGCTAATGTCTGAGCCACCTACATCAAGCTCTGTCAAGAGGAGTATATCTCTCTGGAAAACATCCATATCATCGGCGATGTCGAGTTTCTTCTTGATTCCCGTAAGGAGCGTCTCATCCGGAATGTTCACCACCGGCGAACCCGCAAAACCTACCACTGTCAAGTTGGTGAGGCTTGACAGTGCTGAGATATCCGACACTGGCGTACCCGTGATATCCAGCGTTTGCAAGTTGGTGAGGCTTGACAGTGCCGAGATATCCGACACTGGCGTATTAGTGATATCCAGCGTTTGCAAGTTGGTGAGGCTTGACAGTGCCGAGATATTCGACACTTGCGTATCACTGATATCCAGCGTTTGCAAGTTGATGAGGCTTGACAGTGCCGAGATATCCGACACTTGCGTATCACTGATATTCAGCGTTTGCAAGTTGGTGAGTCTTGATAGGGCTGAGATATTCGACACTTGCGTTCCCGTGATATTCAGCGTTTGCAAGTTGGTGAGTCTTGATAGGGCTGAGATATTCGACACTTGCGTTCCCGTGATATCCAGCGTTGTCAAGTTGATGAGGCTTGACAGTGCCGAGATATTCGACACTTGCGTACCCGAGAGATCCAGCGTTTGCAAGTTGGTTGCGTGTTCAAGTCCAGTCAGATCGCTAACGTCTGAGCCACTTAAATCGAGACTTGTCAAGCCTAGTATATTTGCCGAGGTGACAGCCGTCCCCGCGGCGATGTTGAGTGTCTCCTTGATTTCCGCAAGGAGCGCCGCATCCGGAATGTTCAAATCGACGACTGTATTTACAGGCACTGTCAGCGTATTCGAGGCCTTGCTCAGGTTGCCCACTATGTCCATTGTGGCATTCTCTGGCACCGTTATTTCCACATTTCCGTCAAAACCCGACGGCGGCGTGATAGTCGCTCTGTAGACTTTGAAGGCGGAACTATGTTTCACCCTCCCGCTATCATCTACATTCGGACTATTAAAACCGGGATCCCGATGGTCTAAGCCGATTAACATCGGGGCTGAAACCTGCCAATCAGCCGCGGTGGAGCCCAGTGTCATCACTGTGCCATCTACCGTGAGCGTGATGTCCGTCGCCTCGAAGCCTCGCGTGGTATCTGCAATCACACCATCATCGTCACTTCCAACCCCATAATTGTAGAATAGGAATTCCACATTAAAGGGCGCTGTCTGAGTGTCAGTTTCGGTAACAGCCGCATCGGGTGCTGTCGTTGAAAAATCCACATAGTCGGTGCGGTAACCCGTGCTAACATCATGAGTCTCAGCCTTGATCAGCCCGGGAATCCTCACATTCGCCCGGATAGTATCTATGAGATACTTAAGACCGTCATGAATAGAAGGCTCCTGCAGCGGAGGCATCCGGCCATAAAAGACCCGCGAAAGCTTCTGTGTGTAGTCTGCATTACCCGTAGTTTTCCACTTATGATCATCGGGGGTGGTATTGACGGGGTTCGCGACGTCCTCGCCATTATCTATGATGAAATTATTTGCATCGTCAACATAGGGATTGCTACTATGAACTATAACAACGCCATCGCCGAAAACGTCATCGCCGTCTTGCACCTCGTATTTGAAATATACGACTTTATTAGAGGCTCGCGCAGCGGTCCTTGCTGAATCATAGACGGCACGTAGTGTAGTGCCACCGGGGTCATCCTCACCGTCCATCCGTAGCTCCAGGGCCGGCAGATCGGACGTTCCATCGTTCTCGACTTTGACATCTATACTAAATGTTAACTCAAAAACGATTTCATCTGTACTACTGAAAAATTTAACCGCTTGGCCCGTGGTGGGGTTGGAGTACCCCGGGGCAGTAAGAATGTTTGATGTATGGTTTGCTACTAGATCCGTCCTAAAATTTCCACCCTGCTCCCAATTTGCAATTAAATATGCCCTGCTGTACGCATAGAGCGAATCGCCTGTATGTGTACCTTCACTCACTATCTCAACCTTCTCTAACGTCGGTTTCGCTGCCTGCACGGTAGCCATCGGTGCGGCTAACATCGCAACCCCGGCTATCGAAATTACAGATGAGATAAATCTGACACTCAACACGGAAATAAAATACTTAACATATAGAAGGGGGGGGGTGCATTCTTCTCTTCATCTTATCTAACTCCTTGTTATTCTTTATCCCGTTACGGAATAAACTTGACTTGACTTTATAGTTCGGACTAAGTTTCCGAACAGACTACGTTTTCAACACTTTTTGCCAATTCGTAAGACGTGCACACAGGTGTTCAAGAAAAGGAAATCGTGTTTGTGAGGCACTTCCCAAAAAATGCAGTGCATTCACAAACTCTCAACGGGCACGTCAGCTCATTCTTTCACTTTTAAAGAACACTTTTGCTCTCTTCGCAAAAGGTTATTTGATTTAAAGTATACCTCAAGAAGAAGTGTTTGTCAAATTAAAAATATAAGGCAATGCACTCCGTAATGAACATGTTTTATCTCCTTTGGAATCGGCGTTCCAGTTCATCGCGTCCCATTTCAACGATAATCGGGCGCGAATGAGGGCAATTGAACGGGAGTTTCGCCTCAGATAATTCTCTTACGAGGTGAAGCATCTCCTTAGCATCCAGGGTATCTCCGGCTTTGACTGCGGATTTGCAAGCGAGGGTTATCAATGCTTTATCAATGGCTTCTGGCAGTTCTACGTTGCTGTGCTGTTCTTCAGGGAGTCCGTCGAGTATATCGGTGACTGCCTGTGCGGCAAGTCGAGTAGGCAGTGTTGACGGAATTGCACGGATGAGAATTGTATTTCCGCCGAATTCCTCCAGATCGAAACCGAGTTTTTTGAAGATGTCGACGTGCATTTTAAGCCTTGCAAGCTGCTGTGGGTTGCTCTCTAAGGTAACCGGCAGCAGCAGCCCCTGTACGGGAATGCCGTTTTCTTTGAGTTGGTTGACGAACCGTTCATAAAGCACGCGTTCTGCGGCAACGTGCTGGTCGATAAAGAAAATTTTATCCTTTGCTTCAGCAACGATATAGGTTTTAAAGAGGTTAGTTTTGAGTTCAACGGCATCGAAATCGAGTAATTTAAGTGTTGCACCTTCCGGAATCTGCTGTTGTGGTGGTTGGACGACGGTTGCAGTGGAGGTGAGTTCTGTGCGTGTCTCCTCTGTCGGCTGCGTCTCTACTGTGGTCTTGGAGGTGGTTTCGCTGGTAGACTCGGGTTCATCGGCTGAAATTTCGGTGTCTGTGGCAGCAGTCGGTGCCGGATGCTTTGGCTGCGGAGTAACTCCTCGTGTAGCGGTACGTGAGCCTTGGATATTTCGGATGCTGTTTCCTTTTTCATCAGCCGTTTGAATAGGGGTTTCGATTTTCGGAATATATTTCTGTTTTTGTATAGCGTTTCGGATTATTCGTACGATTGCGCTGTAAATTGTGCGTTCATTCCGGAAGCGTACCTCAATTTTGGCAGGGTGGACGTTGATATCCACGGTCTCGGGTTCTAAGGTTAGGAAGAGGAGTGCGACGGCATGTCTATCTTTTGTCACCATGGCGCTGAGTGCCTCTGTAAGCGCGGCCCCGATGATGCGGCTCCGGATCGGCCGTTGATTGAGGAAGAAGAGTTGATATTCCCGATTAGGCTTCGTGAATTCGGGTTTTCCGAGCAATCCGTACAGTTTCAATTCCGGCAATTCCTCTTTAAATTCGATAAGATTTTCAGCGAATTCCCTACCGTACAGGAGTCTGACGCGCTCGAGGTAAGAATCACAAGCACGTACATCGAGTATGGTTCTGCCGTTATGTTTCAGTGAAAGCTGGATATTGGGGTGTGCTAACGCAGTCCACGTGACCTGGTTCGTGATATGGTTCATTTCTGTGGTATCAGTTTTGAGGAATTTGAGGCGTGCGGGCACGTTGTAAAAGAGATTGTTAACCGACATGTGTGTGCCGGGGGAGCAGCCGCTTTCTTGGACAGAACGGAAGACACCGCCATCAAGGTTAACTTGGGTGCCCTCTATCGCCTCTGCTGCCCGTGTGAGAAGTTCAAATTGTGAGACAGATGCGATGCTGGCTAACGCTTCGCCGCGAAATCCGAACGTCTGGATATTTTCTAAGTCTTCAATCTGACTGACTTTACTGGTTGCATGCCGTTCTAGGGCAAGCAGTGCATCTTCCCGTGACATGCCGATTCCGTTATCCGAGACACGGATGAGCCGTTTTCCGCCGGCGCGAATTTCAACACGGATGCTGGTGCTGCCTGCGTCCACTGCATTTTCAACGAGCTCTTTGACGACGGAAGCGGGACGTTCGACGACTTCGCCCGCGGCGATTTTATTGGCAACATCAGCAGAGAGTATTTTGATTTTTGGCATCTGTTATTTTGTGCCGTACACTTGCGAAACACGGCACCTCCTTATGTCCATACCGGCATTATAGATGAATAACACCGGCAATATTCATGCCATCTGAAAATTAGCATGCTATTGTCCGTTTTGATAGAGGTAACAGTGACATGAATGCGTTTCTGTGAAGTTCGTTACAGTTGGATATTTAGTGTTGCAATGGGGCATGATTTCGGCGCAACGTGGGTGAAAATGGCACCCCGCCGGGCGATTAATGGGCGATGGTACATCCCCTGCCAATTGAATCTTTTCAACGCCTGTTTCAACATCCATTTTCGGGACAGCCGACAGAAGTGCAGACGTATAAGGGTGCTTTGGGGCATCAAAAATCTCTTCGGTTGTTCCTTGTTCCACGATGCGTCCGAGGTACATCACCGCCACCTCATCTGCAAGGTACTCCACAACTGAGAGATTATGTGTAATCAGCAGGTAAGTGAGTCCCAATTCGTTTTGCAAGTCCTTGAGCAGGTTTAGAATTTGCGCTTGCACCGATACGTCTAAAGCACTGGTTGCTTCGTCACAGATTATAAATTCTGGGTTGACGGCGAGACATCTGGCGATGCAGATGCGCTGCCGCTGCCCCCCTGAGAATTCATGCGGATAGCGTGTTACCATATCCGGCGATAAGCCGACGCGTTGCATTAATTCTGCAACCCGTTCTCGACGTTCTGCAACCGAGTCACCGATGTTATGTGTGTGCATCCCTTCTTGAATAATGTCACCGACGTTCATGCGTGGATTTAATGAAGAGTACGGGTCTTGGAAGATGATCTGCATCCGTTTCCGGTATGGATGCAGCTGCCTCCGTGTCATGCTGGCGATGTCGGTACCATCATAGGAAATTTGCCCTTTGACAGGCACGCCTAGCCGCAGAATCGCTTTGCCGAAGGAGGTTTTGCCTGAGCCTGACTCACCGACGAGTGCCAACGTCTTGCCTCGCGGGATTGTCAAATCAACGCCATCAACGGCATAAACATATCCGGCAGTGCGTTTGAAGATGCCCTTCAAAATTGGGTAGTGGACGCAGATATTCTTAAGTTGCAGGGCGGGGTCCTCTCTGCTCTTCGCCCGGGTTGAGTCTGCTACTGCGCCGTCTGTCGGGGCTCCCACTCTTGGACCACGAATTTCTGTGTCCGGTTCGCCGGTGGTAACAGCGAAAGGCGGTGCGGGAGTGTAGAGATGACAAGCGACTTGATGCTGTGCGTCCGTTGTTGGTGTGCTTTGAGTTGTTAGAGTAGAGGGCTGCAAAATTGGCGGGATGCTCTCGCAACCGTCCATCGCTTTCGGGCAACGTGCAGCGAATCGGCAGCCTTCTGCATACTCAGTCGCTTTAGGAACACGTCCGGCTATCGTCTGTAATTCAGTGCCGCGTTTATGGCGTGCAGGTGTGGATTCCAATAATTTGACGGTATACGGATGCTGTGGGTTGTTGTAGAGCATGTCCCATGTCCCCATTTCAACGATTTGCCCGGCGTACATCACAGCGACCCGGTCTGCCATGTTTGCGACAACTGCTAAGTCATGGGTAATCAGTAACACTGCCATTTCAAATTCTTGTTGGAGGCGTTGGATAAGTTCTAGAATCTGTGCTTGGATGGTGACATCGAGTGCTGTGGTAGGTTCATCAGCGATGAGTAGGCTGGGTTGACAAGAGAGTGCCATCGCAATCATCACCCGCTGTTTCATCCCGCCGGACATTTGATGGGGATATTCGTCGTAACGAGCAGCGGGCTCTGGAATTCCGACGCGGTCGAGCATCTCAATTGCGGCATTTTTGGCCGCGCTGCCACGGAGGTTTTGATGCGCACGAATCGCCTCTGAAATTTGGTCTCCGATGGTGAAAACTGGATTGAGACTGGTCATCGGTTCTTGGAAAATCATCGCGATATCGTTGCCCTGAATTTTGCGTTTTTCGATGGCGGAGAGCCGCGTAATCTCTTGTCCTTTGTAGTGGATGGCTCCCCCGGCAATAAAGCCTGTCGGCTGTGGGACAAGCTGGATAAGGGAGAGTGCGGTGACGCTCTTTCCGCAGCCTGACTCACCAACAAGCGCGAAGATTTCATTGTGTCGGAGTTCAAAAGAGATTCCATCCACCGCACGGGCTAAACCTTCCGGTGTCCGAAAATACGTTCTGAGTTCTTCTACGCGAAGCAGTGTTTCATTCATAAAACTACTATAGCATGAAAATCCGTAGAAAGTCAAGCAAGTTTTGGGAAAGATTTCCAAAAAGACTTGACATGAGCATAGATTTATTGGACAATAAGGATAGGATGCGAGGATATAATCCTAAAAATAAGAGGAGGCATTGAGACTCATGCGATTTTTGACGGCTGAACAGAGCGTGCAACAACTGCTTAAAACAACTCCACCGCTGCATTTCAAGGGTGCAACCCAGGGCGAGTGGCGGCAATGGCGGAGAACATTTCGACGCAATCTCGCCAAAGAGCTCGGCAGCAAGCCGGAATCGGTGCCGCTTGAAGTGGAAACGTTGGAAAAAATTAAGTTTGATGGATATACCCGTGAAAAAATTGTGTTTAACCCGGATCCGTTCTCTTCTATACCGGTGTACGTTTTAATTCCGGATGGCGCGACTGAAGAGAAACCTGCACCTGCAGTGCTATGCGCGCACGGGCATGGTGTGGGGAAAGACGGTGCGGTGGGGATAGTGGAGGACTATCAGAAAGAGTACGCTGTTGAATTGGCGAGACGTGGATTTGTAACGCTTGCCCCGGATTGGCGGTGCTTCGGTGAACGGAAAGATCGCGATGAATGGGCCCGGCGGCCAGGGCGCGATGGCTGTAACATCGCCTACCTTGCACTCGGCTATTTCGGTTATCAATTGCTGCGGCTCAATATATCCGATGGGCAGCGGTGCTTGGACTATCTGCAGTCGCGTCCTGAGGTCGATGTTCGTCGATTGGGATGCATGGGCTGTTCGTTTGGGGGCACGATGACGACGTACATTGCTGCACTTGACAAGCGGGTTAAAGCGTCTGTTATCGTCTGTTACCTGAGTACACTGATAGATGCGCTCAATGACCGTGGACGGGGCAATACGTGCGGTTCACAGTTCATGTTCGGGCTGCGAAAGCATGGTGATATTGCCGATGTGGCGGGGTTAATCGCGCCCCGTGCCTGCATGGTGCAAATCGGTTCAGACGATAACTGTTTCATTGAATCGGATGCACTTTCGGCGTTCGCGCATCTCGAAACTATCTACACCGCCTCCGGCGAACCGGAAAATCTGGTTTTGGATCATTTTCAAGGTGAACATGAAATTGATCTGGAGGCAGGCATCGCATTTCTGATGGAACGACTGTGATTTTGGGGATGCACGCGTGTTTATGAAATATCAAATAGGCGTAGGTAGTCGTCAAAAGTCTCGGCACGTCGGATACAGGTGAGTGTTTTTCCATCGACGAGGTACTCCGGTGGACGCATTTTTAGGTTGTAGTTTGAGCTCATCGCGTGGCAATAGGCCCCGGCATCGTAAACAACAAGTCCGATGCCTTCGTCAGGTCTGTTTAATTTTCGCGACTTGCCCAAAAAATCGGCAGATTCGCAGACAGGTCCAACGATGTCGTACGTTTCAAGGTTTCCCTCAACAGGTTCAATGAATTCAATATGTTGATATGCATCGTAGAGACTGGGCCGGATCAGCTCTGCCATGCTGCCATCAGTAACAATGAAATGTTTGTTCCCGTTGCTCTTAACGCCTGTAACCCGGTTGACAAAAACGGCTGTATTGCCGATGATAGAGCGCCCCGGTTCAATAATTAGTGTGATTTCTTCGGGCAGCAACATGCGAATTGAATCAATCAGGTCAAGTGGGCTCGGGATTTCCTCCCCTGTTCGCTCATAGTCAATGCCTAAGCCGCCGCCAAGGTTAAGGTAACGGAGCTGGAACCCCTCGGCTTGAATGGCATGGATAAAATCGACCATTCGCTCAGTAGCATCGCGAAAAATCCGGACCTTCTTAATGGTTGAACCTAAATGGCAATGAACGCCTACTAGATTGAGATATGTCTCCTCGCGAATGTTGCTTAAGAACCAGTTAAGACGTTCGTTGCGGATGCCGAACTTAGAGTTTTTGATGCCGGTAGAGACGTACGGATGAACCTCCGGATCTACGTCTGGATTAATGCGGATTAGTACGTTGGCAGTTTTATTCGATGCAACTGCGACAGTTCGGATATGCGCCAGATCGAATTCGCTGTCAATGTTAATTAGTACTTGATGTTCAATGGCGAGCCGGAGCTCGTCAAGCGTCTTACCGTTTCCGTTGAAAACTGTTCGTTGGGGGTTGAATCCGGCGGCAAGTGCAAGCCGCAGCTCATTCCCACTAACGAGGACTGCACCACTTCCGCAAGCACTTAACCGTTTCAGGAGAGTAAGGTTGTTGTTGGCTTTAATAGCATAGCCGATAATCGCCTCGGTACCTTGAAGGGCGTTGCTATAAGCGGCGTAGTTTGATTCAAGCTGAGCGAGGCTGTAGAGGTAAAAAGGACTGTGTGGTATCTGTTCCTGAATGTGCTTGATTTTTAAATCTTCGCAGTAAAGGTAACCTTCTTTGTAATGAAAACCCATGTGTATTGAAGCTGCTCCTATGTTCTGAGTTTATGTTACCGGGCGGCATTGGAAAACCGCCCGGCTGCCTCTGTGGATGCGAATTAATACTCGCGTTTATGCCAATCTTCTTCCCAGAGGTTGAATGAACCTTCGCGGTACGGATGTTCAGCGATGAGTGCTTCGTTCAATTCCATGCCGAGTCCTGGTCCGTTAGGGAGACTAAAATAGCCATCAATGACTTCTGGGCAGCCTATAGCTGCCTCTTTAACCCAGGCCTCAGAGAAATCGTTGAAATGCTCCTGGATTTTAAAATTTGGCGTTGCTGCAGCAAAGTGCAAAGCGGTTGCCGTAGAGACTGGGCCGCCAACGTTATGTGGTGCCACGGTCATGTAGCACATATCTGCCATCGCTGCTATTTTCTTCGTCTCGGACAAGCCCCCGGTTTGCGTAATGTCTGGCTGCAGGATATCCGCTGCTTGTAAATTAATCAATTCGCGGTATTCATATTTGTTGTGGAGCCGCTCACCTGTGGCAACCGGTAGGTTTATCTTGTCTGCTGCTTTTGCAAGTGCTGCGATATTATCCGGTGGGACGGGCTCCTCAACCCAGCTCGGTTTGAATTGCTCAAGTTCAGTGGCAATCTCGATTGCGGTATAAGGACTAAACCTGCCGTGCATCTCGACGAGAATTTCAACATCTGCTCCGACAGCATCACGTACGGCTTCAACAAGCGAAACCGACTTCAATTTCTCTTCATAAGAGAGCTCATAGTAGCCTGCCCCGAACGGATCGAATTTGAGTGCCTTATACCCTTTCTCTAAAACTCTTTGGGCGGCGGCATGAAACTCTTCAGGCGTACGTTCGACGCGATACCATCCGTTGGCGTAGGCCTTGAGCGCGTTGCGGCATGCCCCCCCGATTAATCGGTATATAGGCTGGTTGAGTGCTTTGCCGATAATGTCCCAACATGCAATTTCAACGACGCTAATTCCTGTTGCGACGATTTCGCCTGCACGTCCGTAGTCGTTCCGGAACATGCGCTGATAAAGGTCTTCGGTGTTGAAGGGATCGCGGCCAATGACGTGTCGTTTTTTCGCGCCATCCAGGTATGCCACGAGTGCATCGGTCCGGTTGTTCATCCGTACTTCGCTGATGCCTGTTAAGCCTTCATCGGTTTCTACTTTAACGAAGGTTAAATTCCGCCAACTTGTGCCCATCACCAAGGTTTTGACATCTGTGATTTTCATATTAGCTCCTCGCTTCAGCCTCTGTGATGCTACGCTGCCCACTCTGCTGCGTTGCTGCTTTTTCAATGGTTGGTGCCTCTTCGCCTGCTTCGAGCATCCGCCGAATCAACCGTTCCTGCATCACCTCTGTCACAATTTCATGTGATTGCAATCCGATGAGATTCCGCAATTCATACGGATCCGTCTGAAGGTCGTAGAGGTACTGTTCTACGTAATACGATGAACCGGCATCTCTGCTGCCGCTTTTCTTGGGTGCGTCAACACCGTATTTCCAACGTTGTGTACGCACGGCCCGTCCGACTTGTGCTTCGCTGATTTGGACGAAGACCTCCTCCGGCCAGTCGTCCGTTCTTCTATGCACGAGTGGCAGGATAGATCTGCCTTGCATTTCGCTTGGTACTGTGAGTCCTGCTGCATCCAGCAGCGTTGGTGGCAAATCAACAAGACTGACGAGTTGTTGGAGTTGTCCACCGCCAATGAAACTGGGCCCGTGAAAGGCAGTCGGAACGCGAATAGAGCTCTCATGGCATGAACGTTTATATTCACCGTTGCGGGTTTTAAAATGGCATCCGTGATCAGAAGTAAAGAGGATGATTGTATTGTCAAGCAGCTTGAGGCTTTTGAGTGCGTCGAGGATCCTTCCTAATGCTTCGTCGAGCCGTTTTACCATACCGTAGTAGCCGCCGAGGTGCTGGTGCGTTGAGCCGCCCAGTGCGGCGAGGTCCGGGGGTATCCACTTGCCTGTGTAGCGTTCACGATAACCGTCCGGTGGTGGATAATCGTCCAAATGGTTCTGGTGATGTGGTTCAATGTATGAAGTAAAGAGGTAAAACGGCTCTTTTTTGTTGCTGTCAATGTAACGAATGACGGCATCGGTAAGTGCGTCAACACGGTACCCGGGCAAGTCGACCGGCTGATTGTCATTATCGTAAAGTGTGGTTTGATAAGCATCGGACGTAAATTCCAAGACGTTAGAGGCCAACCAATAGTCGTATCCGCCACGGTGCTGGGCAGGGACAGGTCCTGGGCCTGTCCCCCCGCTGTAGAGGTGCCATTTACCGATGTAGCCAGTGGCATAACCGGCCTCACCGAAGTGATGCGCGAGCGTTTTAAGATTTGGGGATAGTGAAATCCCGTTGCGGAAGCAACCGGTGCGTGTTGCGTATAAACCGGTTTGTAGGCATGATCTTGCAGGTCCGCACACCGGCTGGCAGGTAAATGAGCGGTGGACATGCGTTCCGCGCTGTGCGATGCGGTCGAAGTTCGGCATCAGGTCAAGCGGATTGCCGTGCAGTCCAGAGGTATCCCACCGCTGCTGGTCGGTGAAAAAAACGATAACATTGGGTTGATGGGCATCTGTTTGTGGCATAGCATTCTCCTTAATCTGTAATCGCTGTCTATTTTAACAGATGCGAAGGAATTTTCGCAACTTTTTTCTTGCAAGCAAGACGGCTTTATGATAAATTTAAGGGAAACAGAAAGTGGACGGATTCTATTATTGTGAAGGTTTTGATTAACATCGTGCACGGCATCATCGGTGCCGTTGTCATATCCGTTTTCTGCATCTGGCGGGTTGGTAGTTTCGGGGAAGCACGCCATACCATCAGCATCATCGGTGCTATTGTCATCGCAATTGCTGGGCTATATTTGCTCCGCAGCCGTTGGATTCGCTGGGGGAGTAGACAACTCTGGCTGAAATACCATCAACGGTTTGCTTCGTTAGGGTTGTGCCTAGTGCTTGTTCACTCTGCATTTCAGCCGCTTATGTGGCACTCGTGGCTGACGTTTTTGCTCGCACTATTGAATTTGGGTACCGGTATCGCTGTCAGTTTCACGGTGCGTCGTACGCGGCAGTTATTGCTTCGGTGCCATCTTGTCCTTGCACCGATTCTACTCATCAGTATTGTTTTCCATGGACAACAAAAATTGGAGCATGACGGATTCTTTCCGCTCACCGACGTGCACGATGTGCCTTGTGCGAGGTGTCATACGTCTGGAGCCCTGCTATTCCATGTGGATGGGTTCCTTCAACAAGAATTAGATACGGCTAAAACCGTTCCGGATGATATCCATTGGCAGTTCTCACTACAAGAGATTAATATTGAACAAACTGCCCAGCTCTCTGTGAAAACCGAGGGGCAAGCTTGGAAGGTTAAAGCAGGTGCCCGTGTCTATCATATAGGCGTGTTAGAAAACAGTGAGAAGCTCGGCGTTTATGCCGATTCTGCTTATCGCAGCTACACGTGCGTTGTGTGCCATGAGCATAATACGCCGGCGCTCCGCACAGCACACGAGTTACATGGAGTGGCTGAATTCCATAGATGCCTTGTCTGCCATCAGACTGAAATTGCTGGTAAAAAATACGGAAGACAGCGCGTCAATTGGGACTATGACCCGAATTGGTGACGAACATATAGAAACTGATTTAAGTTAACAAATGGTACAACTGTGGGACAGTGACCGAGAAATCGCCGGAAATATGGTAGCTCTCTCCTCCATCCTTGACGGTGCGGATGAGAATCGTTTTCTTAGGCCGGTGGTAGTAGTGTGCGTCGGTAGGATTACCCTCTTCTTGGAAATCCGGAAAATCGATCAGGTCGAAGTTAGCGGTGGTGAAATGTCGGATTTCCTCGCCCCTCTGTGCAGCGATATTGCGTGCCATGGAGAGGCTTTTGAGGTAGACCTCGGGTCCCATGACAGCGGACCCTAAGTTTAGGAAAACGCCGCCTTCCAATTGTGAGATGCTGTGTGCGAATCTCAAGAAATCTACGCCCGTGGTCGAGCCCATTGCGGCGTAATCGGCAGCAGGATGCTGGTCGATGATGTCATAGCCGATGCCTTTGTGAACGGTGAAGGGTATCCTGAACCTATATGCGGCGGCAAACATGCTAACATCGCGGTACGGAAACGGGATGTTTTCTTCGCCCTCTTGAATTAAGCGTCCGACTGCTTCGCCGAAGCCGAGCTTGTCGCGATGTGCTCGCACAATTGCTTCATTCAGATATCGGCCGGTTTCCTCCCAGTTGCCAAACTTTCCATCCCAAATGTACTGTTCTACATCTTCAAGGGTTGCGCCGATGTGGGCGAGTTCAAAATCGTGTATAGCGCATGCCCCGTTGGAAGCGATATGTGTAATTAACCCACGTTCCATCAAATCTATGATAAACCGCGAGTTGCCGCAGCGCATCACATGCGCGCCCATCATCCAGATGACTGGCTTAGCACGGCGAGAGGCTGCCATAATCCGATCGGCAACAACAGAAAGCCGGTCATTCTGATACGGCGGGATTTCGGCATTCAGTGGATAGACATCTGCCACGCTCATTTTATGCTTGCGTTCGGAGAGAGGTAGGATTTTTAAGTGATTGCGGTTAAGGTAGTGCATAATCTATTATCCGTTTTTCAAGGCTGGATTGGCGTATCAGTTTGGAGGTGTCGTGGACTTTACTTTTTTTAATCGGGTTGAACGGGAGTGGCCCAGTGCAGCCCGGGCGGCACGCCTGAAACTCACAATTGCCGGTCACTTAGCAGCATTAAGGCAGAAACCACGCGTTCTCACATCGCAACGGTTCGCGGAGGAGAAGCGGTTACGGATGACCAAAGGAGTAGATAGAAAACCGCAGCTGTAAATTTCAGCCCTATCCGTTGACTAAAAAAACAAGTTAGGATTATGGGTTTAGATAATCAAAAAACTTACCTAAGCGCAGTGGGATATCGAAACTCCTAATTACGCTGCGTGATGGTAAGCCTATTCAGCAAACTTCGCTGAGACAATCTTTGACATCCCTGCTTGTTCCATCGTCACGCCGTACATGATGTCGGCGATTTCCATAGTGCGTCGGTTGTGCGTGATAATGACAAACTGTGTATTCTCTGCATAAGTTCGGATGAGATTGGTGAATCTTAGGACATTTGCCTCGTCAAGTGCTGCATCCACTTCGTCAAGTACACAGAAGGGGCTCGGCTTGATTTTGAAGACAGCAAATAGGAGCCCGATTGCGACAAGTGAACGTTCGCCGCCTGAAAGTTGTGTGATGCTCTGGGGGCGTTTGCCGGGTGGACGTGCAATAATCTCAATACCAGATTCAAGGACATCGGATGCGTCAGTTAACAACAACTCGGTTTCGCCGCCCCCGAAGAGTTGTGCGAACACCTCTTGGAAGTTAGTTTGGACCTGTTCAAACGTTTTCAGGAATACGTCCCTTGAGGTCTGGTTAATTTTCCGGATCGCCTGATAGGTAGCTTGGATAGACTGCTCCACATCGGTGCGTTGCGCGACAAGGAAATCGTACCGCTCCTTATGCTCTGCGTGTGCCTCAATGGCCTTTAGGTTGACAGCCCCCATCGCCTCTAATTCCGCCTTCAACTTTTCAGTCGTATCCATCAAATAGGCCTCTGTAATTTCTTCAATCGATTGATGTTGGAGCCGGGCATGCTCAGTTATCGTCACCTGATATTTATCAAAGGTCTGTGTTGAGATAGACTTGATTTGCATCTCAAGTTGGGTGGTGGTTACTTCGAGTTGATGTCGTTTGCGGTTCTGCTTATCAAACTGTCTTCGGAGTGTGCGTGTCTGCTTCTGCTGGTGGGTTATTTGTTCGATGAGGGTTTGGCGTTCTTCAGTTAGTTCCTCAAGTTCAGCTTCCGATTCAGCGCGATTTCCTTCGGTGCGTAGGAATTGGCGCTGTGCTTCTGCAATTTGTTCTCCGAGATCGAATTTTGTTTGTTCGTCGTCATCTATAATAGTTTGTTGTGCTTTGATGTTCTCCGCGGTTTGTCGTTGTGTTTCCTCAATTGTGCTTAATTCGGATTTCAAACTTTCCAATTTCTGCCGTTGTCCTGCGAGGAAGATCTCCATCTTTTGACAGCCGTCTGCGACTTCTTCCCGTTTTCGGTTTTCACTGTGAATCTGCTCGTTCATCCGTTGGACGCGTCGTTGGTTCTGGGTCCGTTTTTTCTCAAGTTCAGTAATTTCATCAGCGAGTTCTTGTTGTTGTTGGCGAGATAGCTCTACGGCTTGGTGGAGATTCTTATTTTCCATCTCCACTTCAGCGAGTTGGCGTTTTAGGCGTGTGACGAGAAGATTCGCTTGTTCCAGTTCTTTGGTTAAAGCAGCTTTCTCGACTCTTTTATTTTGCCATTGTGCCGTAAGTTTCTGCCGGGTCTGTTGCAATTCGGCCAATTTAGCGGCATATTTTTTTCGAGCATCATCCTTTTCAGCAACCGTCCGCGTCAACTTCCGAATTTTATTTTCAAGTCCTTCAAGTTCGCGTGAACGTGTGAGCAATCCACTCTTCTTTTGGCTGGTCTGTCCGCCGGTGATAGCCCCGGAGGTATTAATGACTTCACCATCAAGTGTAACTAAGCGTGCCGTAGGACGGAACCGGCGTGTCAGTGCGACGGCTGCATCCAGTTCTTCGGTGATGAGCGTATTGCCGAGGAGATGCTGAATAGCGATTTCATACTTGCTGTTGTAATCAACGAGTTCTTCTGCGATGCCGATGACTCCCGGTTCGTATAAAAGTGTATCGTCGGAAAAGGTTCGTCCGCGCAAGATGTCGAGGGGGAGGAATGTGACTCTACCTGCCCGGTGCTTCTTGAGGAAGGCAATGGCACTTTCAGCATCTTCAGCGGTTTCTGTGATAACATTCTGTATGGCACTGCCGAGGGCGACCTCTATAGCGGTTTCGTAGTCTGTATCCGTGCTGATTAATTCCGCCACGATGCCACAAATTCCGTGAAATTGTGCTGGGTAGTGGTGCTTTGCCTGCATAATTGCACGAACACCAGTGTAATATCCTTCATAGGCGGATTGCAATTCCTGCAAGGATTTGAGTCGTGAGACATTCATGCCTAACGTTTCTTGTAATCCGCGCATTTCGGATTCGGCTTTTCGGAGTTTTTCTTGGTTCTCGTTCAGGGCGGCTTCGGTTTGATTTTTGTGTGTCTCAATCTGAAGGAGTTCCGCCTTCAATTGCGTCTCAGCGTGTTGTGCTGCTGCGTAGGTGTCAGTTACGGTTTTTAGTTCTGCGTTGACAGCATCAGCATTCTCAGAGATGCGGTTAAGGTTGCTCTCTGTGTTTTTCAGGCTGTGTTCGATAGATAATCGTCTGCTTTCATGCTGTGTCAAACTGGTTGTGATGTCTTGGAGAAGAGTTTCCGTCTCCTCGACAATCTGCCTCGCGCTTCTGGTACGTGAGGCTAAGTCGTTTAAAAGTTGTTGTCTTCCTGTTAAGCGGTTCTCTTCAACCTTGATAGAGGCTGCGAGTTTGCTATATTCTTGCGTCTGTTCCTTTTTGCGTGTTAAAAGGTTAGCTTGCTGTCTGTTTAAAGATTCAAGGGTTTCAAGGGCGCGCTGCCGTTGTTGTTGGATGTTCAATTGGCGTTCTTTGTGGAGGATTATCTGACGTTCAATTTTCTCAATTTGCGCTGATATCTCTTGCAGTGTCTGGGTTGCAGCAGTGATGGCGGTATCAAGTTCGGCCCGGCGGCTGGTGGCGTGCTCAATCCGTTCTTCACCCGCTTGTAGCTGCTGATTTGCCGCCTCTAGTTGGAAGATTACCGTGTCTAAGTCGGACTGGGTTTCGCGATACTCTGTTGCCAGTTTTTCGTACTCACGGCAAGCGAGACTTAGTTCTAATTGCTGTAATTCTTGTTGAAGTTTTTGATAGTGTTCGGCTTGTTCAGCTTGTGCTTTGAGAGATTCCGTTTCGTGCTGTAATTCCTGAATGACATCATTGATACGAACCAGGTTCTGTTCGGTCTCTTCCAATTTACGGATGGCAGTCTTCTTGCGGTGCTTATACTTGGTGATGCCAGCGACTTCGTCAAACAGGAAGCGCCGTTCTTCCGGCCGCACGTTAAGGATGAGATCTATTTTGCTCTGTTCCATGACGGAGTAAGCGTCAACGCCAACGCCGGTGTCCATAAAGAGCTCGGTGATATCACGTAACCTGCACGGTGTTTGATTAATAAGGTAGCTGCTTTCTCCGTTGCGAGTGAGTTGTCGAGACACTTCTACATGGGGCACCGCGAATTTAAGATTCTGGGCTATATTTGAAAAGGCGAGTGAGACGCTTGCTTTTTGCGCAGGTTTGAACTGAGCACCGCCGTTGAAAAGGAGCTCGCGCATATTAGCGCATCGAAGTGCACGGGCACTCTGTTGTCCTAACACCCAGCGAATTGCATCAGAGACATTGCTTTTACCGCAGCCATTAGGCCCGACAATCGTCGTGATACCCGGTTCCAATATCAATTCAACCTCTTCGGCGAAACTCTTGAATCCGCTAATTTTGATGCTATTTAAGTGCAAAGGGAAATCTCCTTTCAATTCTTTCTTTCGTCTACTGCAGCCCAATAAAGGCGTTTGTTATGTAAAAACCTGTAAAAATCTCGTCGGAGGGTTCTGATGTTTAGATTCAAAACATGTCCGCAAGAAGCCTAAACGGATGCTCAAATTTTAGTTCATACAGTTTTCTAGGGAATGAATCCTATTGCTTATTACGTTAAGTAAAGGTGTCTCGTTTCAAATTCTTATTTTTTGTTATCTGAAAGCGATAAAGCGAGATGAACGTCAAACTTCTCGCCTCCATTTCCCCAGAGGCTTTTTGAACGATTCCTTGAACAGAAGCTTACACGGACACCGTTTAGCTGATCCGGTTGGAGTCTTTATCAATATCGCTTAGCGGTTCAGATATTCGCCATCACGGTTTTTCGTATATCTCCGTACCGTCAACGTTTATGTCGTGAGTACTCGTGTGTAAATCTCATCGGAGATGACTTAGGTATAGTCGCTTTTTAGAGATATGTTATGGATTCTGATGCTATGACGTTTTAGCAGCTGCTGTGCGTGCCAACGTGAGCACGTCAATTTCGGCCGGATCTGCGCGCCATAGTACCTTTACTGCCTCCTGAACAGTTGCACCGGTGGTAAAAACATCGTCAACGAGCAGGAGCTGTTTTCCACGCACGCTTTCTACCTTACGAAGTGCAAAAGCTTCGCTGATATTTTCTTGTCGTGCTTTTCTACCACTAAGGTTGCTCTGCTGCTGTGTATCTTTATCTCGAATGAGGGTATCTGTTACAACCGGCACGTTTGTTGTGTTTGCAATTCCTTTAGCGAGGAGTGTAGCTTGATTGAATCCGCGTTCGCGCAGTCTATTTTTATGTATCGGTATCGGTATGATAACGTCATAGTCCTCGATTCGGCAGTCAGTCGGAAGATTGGCTGTCATGAGTTGAATCAGCGGTTTTGCCAGTGCCGTTCTCTTTTCAAACTTAAAAAGGTGTATTGCCTGACGGAGTGTCCCTTGATAAAAAGCGATCGTCCGAAGTTTTCCGTATCGTGGAGGCTTACGTGCACATTCATCGCAGGTATTCGCTTGAGATGATGCATGCGGGTGTTTGTCAGAATAGAGTGGTACACCACAGATGTCACAGCAAGGTGGTTGGAGCAATTGAATATCGTGCCAGCATGCATCACATAAGTACGGAATTGACTCAAGCCCGATGAATTTTTCGCAACCCCGGCATTGTGCTGGATAGAGGAACGTAATGAACGTTTCAACGGTATGTCGAAAAATATTCAGAGACTTTAACTGAGGCAGCTGCTTCATAATGAAAATCTCATATAGGTATTGGTGTTTACAGTTGGATTCTGCCCTTGATTGCCTGTTCAGCTGCGAGGCTGATGCGGATTGCCTCAAGCGCGACCTCAGCGTCTTCCAGACAAGGCTGCTGATGCGCTGCATTCCGGATTTCAGAGAACCAGAGCTCTTGCAGAGTTGGTTGCGGCGAGTTAAGGATACGGATAGTTTCGATGCCTGAAGGCGTTGAACAGTGCCATGCATCTCCGTCGTTGCTGAGTGTGCCGCCCGTGAGAACATATCTAATATGTTGTTCAGCGGCATTAATCGGTATACCGCCTGCCCAGGTCCACTGTCCAATGCCCCCGCGCTTGAATTCCACAGTGAGCGTGTTGACGAAACTGCGGTATTGGCCGCTTTCGGTTAATCCTTCGTAGGCAGCACTACTTTCTACCGACGTAGCGCAGCCAAAGCAATCAACGATAGGATAGATATGGTAAATAAAGAAGTGCACGGGCATTCCGGAAACGTGTAGATTAAATAAAATCTCAGGTCGAGCGCCGCGCCCGGGGGTTAACCTCACAAAAGAGGTGAGCTGCAATGTACCGAGCTCACTTATTTTCTGCTTAAGTGCTTTATGGGTATTAGAGACGACTTCCGGGTGTGAAACGCGTAGTACACGTTTCCGTGCTTTCGCGAGTTCCAGTGCTGCTTCGCCTTCACGGATATCGCTGGCGAGCGGATATTCTACAAAGACATGTTTATCGGCTTTCAACGCAGCAAGGGCAATTGCGCCGTGGCTGTCGTTATGTGTGCATATCACTACCGCCTTTATATCGTTACGTTCAACCAATTGTGTCCACTCAGGAATAAACGTTGCGGTACATTGAGCAGCAAGCTGCCGTCCAGTTTGTTGGTTTCTGGAAGCTATCGCCACCACCTCTGCGGTTTCCATTGACGCAAACTGTTCCAGATGATGGCGTGCCATACCTCCAGAGCCGATAATTCCGACTTTAATGTGGTTCATACTTCCTTAATATGGGCTTACAAGCTTCGCCCTAAAATGTGTTTTCTTATGTGTAGCACTGTAACCGATTGCATACAGCGGTATCACCTACAATTCAATTATGCCCAGCCTTGGCTTTCGCCTCCGATACGTGCGCTGCTAATTTTTTCGTAATAGCCGCTTTTGCGATAGGCTTTCAAAGGATTGGGTTCACGTCCCATCTCCAGTCGAACTTGTTCTAACAGAGGATTGACATCGGTCTCATAAGCCTGCTGGAGGATGCTCTCTGCTTCAACCAGGTCTGCCCGGTCCTGTGCATCTACGAGTGCGTCCCGGTCAATAAGTAGTGCTTTGGCGTAAGCTTTTTGCAAGTTGCAAACGGATTGGATGCTCGCCTCGACCTTTGGTTTTAGGTTGTGACTCTGATCAATCATGTAGGCGATATCGGTTTCAGTATCCGGATCGAGTTCGGCTGCGACAAGTTCTGTGTAAATGAGGAAAAGCTCCTGAGGATTGATTGAGCCGACCGTCAGATCATCATCTGCGTATTTTCTACAGTTGAAATGAAAACCGCCGAGTTTGCGTTCATCAATCAGATATGCGACAATAAACTCAATATTGGTACCTTGTGGATGATGTCCTAAATCTACCAGCACCTGTGCTTTAGGTCCGAGTTTAGTGGCCATGAGGTAGGCTGTGCCCCAATCAGCTAAATCGGTGTGATAGAAAGCCGGTTCAAAGAATTTATATTCGATCAGCATCCGTGTGGCTTCAGGCAGCGCGTCGTAAACTTCGCTGAGTGCTGCTTCCATCCACTGTTTGCGTTTTCTAAAATTGGCTTGGCCTGGGAAGTTGGTGCCGTCAGCAAACCACAAGCTGAGCAAATTCGATCCGGTTTTCTGCATGATGTCAACACACTCTAATATATGTTCTATTGCGAGTCTGCGGATTTTGTTGCTCGGGTTACAAATACTTCCGAGTTTATACATCTGATCTTGAAAGACGTTGGGGTTAATAGCGCCGATACCAATGCCGACATCGGCTGCATATTGTCTCAATGCTGCCCAATCATCTGTCTTATCCCATGGGATGTGGAGTGCGACGGTAGGTGCAATTCCGGTAAATCGGTGAACAGTAGCAGCGTCTTCCAACCGTTCTGCAGCATTTCGTGCCGCGCCGGGCTGCTCAAACACGCCAAATCGGGTACCGGAATTCCCGTACCCCCAAGAGGGTGTTTCAATATGTTGCTGTTTCAGATGTGCTTTGACGACTTCAATCTGAATTCCCTGTTTCTCTAACGTTTCAGCTAATAAGTTATATGCCAGACTGCTCATGCGGCTCCTCCGATTAATTGATTTCTTGAATATAGCGTGCGGCTTGCAAGCGTCTCGTATATTATTATACTACATGTTTATGTTTTTTTCCATAGAAGAAATTTAAGGGCTTTCGTCAGTTCAAAAAGAACCTTGACACGTTTTGGGACGACTGTTATGCTTAAGGAAAACAGTGTGTTAAATGAACGGAGGATCCCATGCTGAATATTGGAATTTTCGCACCGTATCGGACGGACCATGAACGGAACATCGCGTTCTGCAACGATACAGGTGTCCATCACATTGTTCACAGTGCCACTGCGGTAGCTCAACAAGCTTCGGATGGTATCCCATCGGTCTCTGAATTGAAGCAGTTGGTGAGGCAATATGCCGATGGTGATGTAGCGATTCGTGCGTTGACTCCATCCCGGATCAGCCAATCAGCGTTTTTAGATAGAGATATCCGGGTGAAGGAGTTAACTCTCCTCAAACGAACGATGTCGGCGATGGGCGAAAGTGGTATCCCTTTCCTTCATCTCTATCTCAACGTAGATGCTATTGAAGGCGGTCCCTCGGAACGTGCGCGACTCTGGGACGGTTTAATTTCAGTCTATCACGAACTCGCTGAGATTGCTGAAGAGACGGGTGTACTCGTTTCGACACACCACTATCACCTTCCGAATAGATTATTGTGGAACTATGAAACGATGAGTGCGCTTTTAAGTGCGGTTCAAAGTGACATGCACGGTGTTACTTACTGCCAAGGTAAATCTCAAATGGCAGGGGATACGCTTGCGGAGGATATTCTGAATTATGGCGACAAGATTTTCATGTTTCACATTCGGGATGTGGTAACCTGCACGCCGAGCGGCGCGGATGCCATCGTCCGACAACGACTTCAGGATATCGGATACCTTGAGGTGCCCTTCGGAACCGGTGAAGTTGACATGGTAGGCTCAATTCGGGCGTTGAAACAGATTAATTATCACGGTGAAATTTACCCAGAGCATTTTCCAGCGATTGCCGGGGATTCTGTCGCCGGGCTCGCTTGGACTATTGGGTATATTCGTGCGTTAGACCTGGCAGTGGAACCTTAACAGGAGGATATTTCGCAATGCAACCTGATAATATTCTGGCTCCACTCAGCAAGGAACAGATAGCCCAATATGATAAAGACGGGTGTTTATTGGTTTCTGGGTTAATTCCAGAGGACATTGCGGAACGTGCCGAAGCAGCGATGTGGGAGTGTATCGGCATGGACGCGTCGGCACCGCCATCATCATGGGAGGGTGCCCCGGGCGGCATCCGACTTTACAATGACGTCGATTTAGTCAACTGCTACACGCCGGAATACCTCGCGGCATCCGCACAATTGGCAGACGCAGATCCGACTACCTTTAGCAAAACAGATACTCACCCTAAAACTTATTGTGCCCCTGACTTCCTTGAAGCAGAAAAATCCAATGAAGATCTCACCCGTTTTTTTCGATGGGATTGTGCTTACGTGATTAACGTTTTTCCCACAAAAGGAGACTGGGTGTTACAGGAGCCGCACATTGATCATTCGTTGCCGGAGCATCATCACAAAACGTTCCCTGCGGTATTCCGTATCGGGACGTTAACCTATCTGAGTGACGTAGGGCATCACGGCGGTGGTACTGTTGTGTGGCCGGGCTCTCATCAAAAGATAGAAGCGATAGCTAAGGTAGCTCCGGCGCGTTACGCCTACCGGGATGCCCTGTCGAGAGATATGCTGACTATGCAATTGGGTGAACCGATTGAGTTGGAACCGCGCCGTGGGGATGTGCTATTTCTACACCACTTATGTGCACATGCGGGCAGTCCCAATCTGAGTAACCGACCGAGATTTGCCCTAAATATGAAGTGGTAAGGGTAGTGCGTTCTGGTATCGTCTTCACAAGCCCGGTTTTCCGAAGCGTACCTACAGAGAGGAGTAGGCGGTGATGTCTATTCTCACCGCCTACACCAAACAAGCCCTCTGTTTCATCGTTTTGGCCGGGCAGGGCTCTCTGTTTCTGCGGATTCATAAATCAAATCCATTAATTCGGATTGGATAATCCCGTTGGTTGGGCTGGTTCGGGGTTCTGCTCTCCCCAATATAGCATCAATGAAGTTGTCATCCGGGGTACCAGCAGACATATCGTCAGTAATGGGCGGTGCCTCTAGTGCTTCATTGCCTTTCCAGACGCGGATCCATCCGCCTCCCCAGCCATCAACTTCAATGCGTCCATTCTCAAAGATTAGGGCCATGTGTGTGCCGCCTGGACTGGGACAGTTGCCACTAACAGCCATTGATGCGAGGACACCGTTTTCAAATTTGACGTTAATAGAAGAATTGATATCGACCTCCCGGTCTTGGTTATCAGTAAAAGCATAAACTTCAGCGACGTTTGCTTCAACTGTCCAGCAGAGGCTATTGAGGAGGTGTGCTCCACTATCGTAAGCCTGTCCGCCCCCGGAGAGTTTCGGGTTTTGCCTCCAGGTTCCGGTCGTTCCGCCCTTCCATCCTTGTGTAATGTAGCCGACTACCAACTCAAGTTTACCAAGTTCTTGGTTTCGGATAGTCTCGCGAATGTAATAGAAGTTAGGGGTGCAGGGTGTATTGTAACCGATTGTGAGTATCAATCCCGTCTGTTTGACCTTCTCTGCAAGCGTGTACGCGTCCTGCGAAGAGGTGACCATCGGTTTTTCCATGAGTACGTGGCAGCCTGCTTCAAGTGCTTGCATCCCTTGCTGAAAATGCAGGGTATGTGGCGTAGAAATTACGACAGCGTCTGGTTTTGTTTCGCCAAGCATGTCTGCGATATTGTCATAGGCCCCTGGCCGCGGTGCGAGCCCTGATAGATTCCGGTCGATGTATCCGTTTGCAATGTCAGTGTTGACATCACACGTGCCGACAATTTGTACATCAGGGTTTGCATTCATTCGCCGTGCGTGGCCGGAGGAATTTCCGCCACAGCCAATCATAGCAAGCCGAATTTTAGACATATTTTTCTCCTTTTTTCGGGATTAGGTATAAAAGTTACACAAGACGGCGTATCAAGCCGCGCTCAACTGTGCAACGTTCAACGCACCTTCCCCGAATACTCGTGTAAAGGTTGCCCCGTGGTGCGACCGGGTGTTGCCATGCATGTAGCAAACGCTGAAGGCACGCCGCGGAATATCAGTTTGGTTCGTACCGGAACTGTGAAGCAACCAATTGTGTAGCAATACCACTTCACCTGCCTTCAATTCCAGAGGGACTGGTGTAGACTTGGCAACGATGTCATCAATCTGTTCTTGTGCCAGGAAACCGGAGCCGTGTGACGGATTGATAAGCGTGCTATGCGATTTTGGGATGATATGCACACAGCCGTTTTGAATCGTGGCTGCATCTAAGGCAGTATAGATGGTAATCTGCGGGTCTCGATCTAGATCTGTCCATCTATCTTGGTGCCAGACGAGGTAAGTGCCTTCGTGCGCGGGTTTATTCATAAACATTGCGCGAAAACATGCGATAGGGACATCGTCCCCGTAGATTTCCGCGCATACTTGGCGAAAAATAGGTTTCTGAAGATATGTCAAAAAATAGGGATCCAGCTCCAGATTCTGAATTTTTCGATACAATAGGGTGGCCCCTTTATGTCCTTTGGACTGAGGCCCGGGTGAATTTTTCCCCGGTTCCCGGTCTAATTGCATCATGATTTTTTCATAATCCAAGGATGCTTTGCCGAGCATGATGTCATCCATGCGTTGTTGTAACTGCGCGAATTCAGCGTCGCCGGCTACCTGCCCGATACGAACGTAGCCATTTTCCCAAAAGTGTTCCCACTGTTCAGTTGTTATTTGCTGCTCCATGGCACACCTCCAAACTTAAAACGAAAATGTTATGCTTTTTAAGTATAACACATCTCTGCTCAAAATTTGACAAAAAAGTGCAAATTAACAATAATTTCCTTTTAAAGAGACTAAAAATTTTGCAACTTTTCAGTCCGTTATTTGTAGTACAAATTATGCTTGGTGCTCCTGGAACACTTAACGGGTATACGCTGTACGCTTTTGCAATTTGCACTATTTGCCAAATACGTTTACCAAATCATCTCGGTTTCAATTTTTGTGATGTTGTGCTTCCCTGCAGGAGAAATTTGGGCATTCTGGACGAAACGTGAACATTTATTCCCAAAGGTAGTGCGAGTATCGGTTTAGAGTTTGAGAACCAATGTCGCGAAAGTGTTTGAATTTGCACAAGGGCCTCAGTGCAATCTGATGTAGTTTTACAGTTTTTAGGCGTTATTACATGCGAAAATGTACAAACCGTGGCCTATTCATCTCATGTTGTCTCCACATCGCATTAATATTAGCGGTGTCTCCCTTTCTTTCGAAACCTCTTAGTGAAACGAAGCAGAGCCTATCCGTTGTGATGCTAAAATTGGAACCTAAGCGGCGGCTACGGCGACAGCGGTTGCGGACTCGCGCCCCGATGGTAACACAGACTTCTCGCATTGCGGCATCAATCTCTTCACTGTCTGCACGGACGTATGCACCTCACTTTCACGCGCCTGAAGCACCCGTTCAGGCCGAATTAGTTCCGCAGATAGTCACGCACGCCGACATACCGCAAAAGGAGATACCTGCTATGAGAAACGCCGGTTTCGGAATGCGTTTGGTAAGCGCAGCACCAATAGCCATCAAGGGGTGCCACGGTATCAAGGCTGAAGTGCCCTGGCACCGTGGTTACAGTACTGGAAGGCACTTTGCAAACCAAACGCAGGTAGAGGACTTCGATATGGCGGATTTTGAGAATACGACTCTGGGGCTAGGGCTCTTTAACACCGACGTGATACCGGGGCACGGATTAATCGGAGAGGTTTATGTTCCCGGTGCTCCGCTTTTGACGATGCCTATTTTTGAACTTTTTAGCCCGCTTCACACTTTCGTGACAGCAAATTTGGATGTACCACCGCGAGACTATACCGAAGGGTTTCCTACGTCCAAGATGAAAGTTGTTACAGAGAATTTCGCGATTCGTTTCCAAGGAGAATTGGCTATAGATACGCCGGGACAACATATCTTCTGGCTTTATTCCGATGATGGCGCGAGGTTATATGTCAACGGAAAACTGATTGTTGATAACGACGGCATCCATGCACCGCAAGTCAGAGAAGGCAGCGTATGGCTACCATTAGGCATGCATCCGGTTGAAATCCACTATTTTCAGGGTCCACGATACACTATAGCATTGCAATGGTTCTATCAGCCGCCAAAACGGAGTGCACGTCATGTGTCGCGCCCATCAAATACGACTAAAAGCTCTAATAATGCGGTCTGGGTTCCCGGACAGGTTGTTCCGCCTGAGGTTATTTATCGTCCTGGCAAGCCGCGCATTCCAGATGCCTTGAAGAAACTCCAAGAGCGGCTTAAAAACATTAAAAACATAAAACCCAAAACGGAGATGTTAAATGAAGTCCACGATGACTATAGTATTCCTTTTCTTGATTGGACATTTTCTTCTCTATGCGCAAAATTACAATGGGACTGTTGCTTTTGATTGTCCGGGTGTGCCTTCCTCCAAATTTCAATTTGATTTGGATCGGCGCGTCATTGCGCAGGTTATGGAAGATCCGAATTTTGAGAGTATTCCTCTATTTACGAGACTGGAAAGTCTGCGTCTCCGCTACTACCAAAGCGTCGACGTAACGAAGATTCATCAGTATTATGGCGATACACTCAAATCACGCGGATGGAACGCATTGGTAGCATCGCAGCGTGAATTAAAGGAGAAAAAAGGGAGACTTCACCTCTATGTGCTCATGGACAGCGACATCACCTTGGGAATTTTCGTCATCTCCGAAAGTAAAGACGGTGTTTATCTGATAAACATCGTTGGGGAGATTCCGTCTAAACAGGTTAGTGAATTACTGCGTAACCTCAATCATCTGGGCATTGAAATCCCTGAATTGATGTCAGTCAATGAGTTAACGCCTGCCCCCAAAACTGGAGGGCAGCCGTCACCTCTTACAGAGAAAAACGGAAGAATAAAGCAGACACAGTTGTATAAAACGGGGGCTGATTTGCGAGTACGAAGTCCGCTGGCGTGGACTTATCAGGGGAAGCCAATCTACATATTAAAGAGACGAGGCACACAAGAAGAACTTGCCAAAATGCGAAACGGACTTGAAGGCGGATCCGGGGATATTGAAAAGGCCGTCCCGATTATCGACAAGCTGCTCCATCCAAAGCGGATAACATTACGAATAGAGAAGGAAGGAACGGAACGGACGGCTGTCCTGACTGTAGTACGGCCAGCATTCAGATTGGAGTCCCTAACGATTTCAAAATCTGGCACAGTCCGAAAACAGAGGGAAACGTTCGCAACTGGAATAACCGAGGAGGCATTTCCTGCAACCCGGTTCCGGATTGCAGGAGCACCTATTCACGAGATACGTATCCGGGGTAATCGAAAAGTTCAGGAAACAGAGATTAGAAAGACACTCGGAAATGCTTCGGAAGATATTGAAGAGGCACTTAAGACTTTATTTCAGGTTATGCCTTATTTTAACGAAGTAAACCTAGAGATTGCGGAGGAAAATACGAAGCGGGTTGCTACTATCACCGTGGATGAAAAATTGCTCTCTTCGGATGTCTACCTCAGTCTCAATCCGCCATTGAGGTTTAGCTTTAACCGCGTCATAGGCTGGAAAATCGACACCGGTTTTGCAATAGGACTGCGGAAACAGGTGGGGCCGTTATGGGTGTGGAATGTGGCGGATCCGGTTGAGGAGCAAGCATCCAAACTGTTTGGAAAAGTAGGTTACGCCTTTGGAAATCCGCGCATCCACTATCGTCTCGGTGGAGCAGCGAATTGGGGAAAGCCCTACGTCTGGCATCTCGGATTGACGACGCAAATCCATCGAGGTGCTGTCGCCATCGGGTCTGAAATTTTTCCCGGTTACAACAATGGCCTGTCCACGCTTTACCGTGTGTTTGGCGGGCATGATTTTGCCAACTACTATTTACGCAACGGAGTTGAGGTAGCATTCCGCTGGTTCCCCGTGATGCCAACCCATGCTTTCAATTTTCGCGTGGTTGCGGAATCCCATGAAAGCCTACAAAAGCGTACAGATTGGAATATCACAAATTGGCGTTCAAATCGTAAGACGCGAGGCAATCCCCCGGTAACCGTTGGACAGATGCGAAGCATCACGTTTCAGTACGATTTTAAGACCCGGAAAAATAGGCTCGGTTGGCATAATACCCTCCTCATTGAACATAGTAATGCAGCATTCGGTTCCGATTTTGACTTTACGCGTTTACACTTGCACCTCAGGTACGCTTTCCCGCTTGGGAATAACCGTATCCGGACCCGATTGCTGTTCGGTTTTGCTAATACAGTGCTGCCAATCCAACGTCAATTTGTCATTAGCGGTCCAGGTGGGTTGAGAGGATATCCTCTGTTCGCTGCTGCAAATGACGTGGAAAGGGCAGCAACCGGCAATTGGTATCGGTATTCCGACTATGCATTTACAAGCGACAGTGGGTTCCTGCTCAACCTTGAATATTACTATCGGCTGTCTAACGTACTCGATATGGATTTTTTCAAAAACGTTTTTGTGGTTGGATTCTTTGATGAAGGACAAGTATGGGGTGCCTCTAACAAAAATACACGTTTTGATCCGGAGGGTAATGTGGGCATAGGTTTGCAGCTCGGTGAAAATAATGCTATTTTTAGGATTAACTTTGCAACACCTATCCGTTCTAACTCGCCGGGGTTGAGGCGGCTCTCAATTGGACAAAGCGCTGTGATCACTGCGGTGTGGTATCAGAGTTTTTAGAGGGACTGCGACGTGAACACTCTATCTATTTTTATCCGTTGCTGTTGTGCTGCGTGGTGCGGTTTTTCGCGCCCGAAACTTATTGCAATCGTTATTTTCATACTGCTTTGCGGGTCTTCTGCGCTGCCAAACGGCGAGAACAATAGGTACGACTTTACTTTTGTCCGTCTCAAATATGGTGGTGCGCTGACGCGGCGTAGTAGTTGGCAGGTCGACTGGCCGGCTTCCGATAGAAACTTTATCTGGCAGCTCAGTAAACAGACAAACATTGATGTTGCTCCCCGCGAAAAGATTATCGAAGTCGGTTCAAAGGAACTGTTTGAATATCCGTTTGCGTATATGTTAGAGGTGAGTAGTCTGCGCCTAAGTCGGGCGGAGGCAAAAAATCTACGGGAGTATCTGCTGCGCGGCGGTTTCATCTTGATAGACGATTTCCATGGTGAACGCGAATGGCGAATGTTCTATAAAGAATTCAAGAAAATCTTTCCAGAGCGCGAACCGGTGGACATTCCAATTTCGCATCCTATTTTCCGTTGTTTCTTCAAGATTGAGAAATTAGTCCAGATACCTGGGCTCCGTTCGCTTTTTAGTGGTAGAACATACGAACGGTTTGACGGCTATCCAGCCTATTGTCGCGGTGTTTATGATGACAAAGGTAGGCTTCTGATGATGATCAACTTCAACACCGACCTCGGGGATGCGTGGGAACATGCCGCTGAGGATTTTTATCCACGTGAGTACTCCGATATGGCATTGAAAATGGGGATTAACGCTGTTATTTACGTCCTAACGCACTGAGGTGTCAACAAATTTTTGGAAATCCGGATAAAAAATTTGCAACGAGATTTAATATCTGATACTGCTACTATGTACCGCGCTTGAAACCGTAAACTTTCTCTTAACGTTTGTGTTAATAAAATTCGATTGCGATTCCTTTCAAAAAGCAAAATTCTTAAACTTTTAGCGTTAATTTGAGGTCTAAATTGAGTCAAAACGGAGGAAAAAACATGCTAACACGTAAACAGAAGTTAGATTTTTATGAAAACGGTTACATCAAAGTTCCGGGTGTTGTACCGCAGTTAATGGTGGATGCCGCGAGACAGGCGATTAACCATTCCATCGGTGCTGTCGGCTTGCACGAAGGCGACCTGGAACGGTTCAGGGCGCAATCTTACTGCAACGAGATTAGGAACGCTCCTGAGATTGTGCATTTGTACGACAAAACGCCTCTTCGGGAGCTAGCAGAATCGTTAATGGGTGAAGGCAAAGTCAATGTGCCGGGTTCAGCCCAGATAGCCTTGCGATTCCCGGGCCCGTTGCACACGGACCCAAATGAACCGAACGGGCACCTCGATGGACTAGGTAGCGGTACAAATGGAATGCCGAAAGGTGTTTATCGGCGTGGTTTTACTGCGCTTGCAGTTGTCTATCTGGCGGATGTGCTGGATCCGTACAGCGGTAACTTCACCGTGTGGCCGAAATCGCACAGTTTTTTCGCGGACTATTTTAAAAAAGAGGGACATGAAGTATTGGCGAACGGTATGCCGCGTCCTGAACTTCCTGAAGGACCGGTGCAGATAACCGGCAAGGCAGGAGATGTTGTTCTCACACATCACCAGATAGTCCACACTGCAGCACCTAATGCGGCGGCAGATATCCGTTATGCTGCCATCTTCAGGCTGCGCCATGTTGACTGTGAGCAGAATGGACATGATGGCTACACGGATATCTGGCGAGAATGGCCAGGTATTCAAGAAGCAATATCTTAAATCTAACCGAAAATAGAGTGCGCATGGTTTTTAGTCGTCGTGCTTTAAAATTTGTTCACTTGCACTCTATTCTATACCAAGTGTAATCGACTACAAAGTGAACGGGATCCGGAGATCCCGTTCTATAATAAGATTCTATCTGGTGTTTTTAATATCCGCCCAAGTCGTGCTCAGTTTGTCTGCCGGTTCAATGGCAAACGGATTTCCTGGGCCATTCGCAAGGTGCTCGACTTCTTTTTCAGAGAGTGCCCGGTGGAACATCAAAAATTCATCCATCAGTCCTCCGAACGCCCATGTGGGGCCCACCCCGGCATCAAAGGCCCCTGCTTCTGAGCCAATTCCAATAAATCCGAACCGTTCTAGCCCCGCGCCGATAACTTTCGCTGGGGCATCTACCTTTGCATCCAACTTACCATCAACGTATATCCGTTTCTCCTTGCCATCAAATGTGGCAGCAACATGGTGCCACTTTTCATCTGTAACCTTAGTCTCACCATGCCAATCATGACAACAAGGACAACACGTATCAAAAGCGACGAAGGTTGTGTTACCGAGCAGGTCATCACCCGCAGCAAAACGGAAGAATTCACTCCTGTCCCAAGAGGCAATCATTCCATTTTTATCTGTTTTAATCCATGCAGCAAGGCTGAGTGCTTCAATCGGTTCGTTGTAATGGTGTTCCCGTACTGAAATATACTCGGCTGCGTTCCCCGGAAACTCCATACACTCCCCGACTTTGCCTTTGACTATCTCAAGGTTATTGCCGTGAAGGAAGCCGTCATTTCCATTTTCCGAGCCGTCAAGGATATCATCACCTTTGAGTGTATCCTCGTTAAAACTGTAATAGATGATTAGGTCCTCATCGCTAAGTAGCTGTGTATGGCCAATGCACGCGGGTCCTATTAACATCAGGATTAATATCAAAAATCTTACATCGAATATGAATTTGCCAGATGCACCGTTGATAAAGATATTCATGGGTTCTCCTTTCATAAAAATTGGAATTGTTGGTATTTCAGAATTTATGAGGCTGCCTTAAGAAACTAGATGGTATAAGCCAAAAAGCCTCTGACGAAATACAACAACGGGTGTTCATTCAACGCTTTCTAACTTGATCGCTATATGAAGATTTGCTGTGGAAGATCCATTGAACCGTAAGATTTATCTTCGGCTTAGCTTAGATACCCACTGCAAAACTGCAACCTGTTTTTGGGGAAATATACTCGTATTTTACAAAAGTTAAAATAAAAAAGCAAGAATTATGCAATAACGTTGACTTCTTGGTGCCACGGATGCCCAGCGAAATAGCCACCCAGCATTTCACCATATTCTGGCCAATCGTAGCAGGTATCCGTGGCGTTATGGATACCGAAAAATGCTTTGCCGTCGCGAACGAAGCCAAGCAGTGCTTCTTTCTGGACGTTATCAAAAGGTAAATTGCCCGTTGTTGCAAATGCGACGAGGTCCTGTTTTTGGAGGTTCTCGGCGTTAATCTGCTCACACCGGTGGGTTGTCACCACGTTCCAACCATTTTTTGCACCGATTTGCTTGAGTGCCACTTCACCGTCCGGTAGGTAACTATGCTCAAAACCAGCGGAATGACGTAACATGAGAATGTTCATAAAACGATCTTTTCCCAAGGAATACAAGAATTGCGAAACAATTTTTTCGTGTTATTATACAAAAATTCCAAAAAAAGTGGTAACATATTCGCACCGCCTCTCAAAAAGGTTGCCATACCGTCGCGTTTTGTGGCATTATTATCATAAACAGATATAAGGAGAATACTTGTCTCATGAAATTTTTTAAGAAAGGTGAAGAAAAAAGGGGGGAGTTGGCAAATCAACTGTCGCTACAAATCTAGCAATCTCCTTGGCCAAGGCGGGGGCAAAAGTCGGTTTGATGGACGCGGATGCTTACGGGCCAGTATTCCAACAATGATGGGAATTCAAGAACGTCCATAGACAAGTCCGGCACGGAAATTTGTTCCACTTGTTTGACATGATATTAAACTCATGTCAATCGGTTTTTCGGTGGTTTTAGACGAAAGAATTGATTTAAAGGGGGACGCGCAGTCCCCCTAACACATCACTGATGCTTATTATGATGTGCGAGCTGCTCTAAGATACGGATCAGCAGGATCGCAGTTCTCGTCAATATATTCTCTAACTTCAGAGGTATCCCAGACAAGTTCACAACCGTTCCGTTCTGTATTTGCACGACCAAAGCGATTTAGCAATTCTTGCTCATCTGGTTCTGGATTGTGTCCTACACCAAAGGTTTTTACACCTAAGAAGATCACATCCTCAACAAAATACGTTTGCGCACTTGATTTGCGTTGGGTAAGTCCTCTAACCGAATTTGTTATACCTATCTTTATAACATTTCCTTCTGGTAATTTCATAAAATATATCAAGCAAGTGTCTAAATTAATCTCCCAATTTTCCCCTTGAAATTCTACCGTTACAATACGAGAAACAATGTTCGGAGTATCTGGTTGAGGCGCGGAGTCTGTTCCAGGGGTGGGGTCTCCTTCAGAATCAGGGTTTACTTCAGAAGTACGATCTTCTTGAAGGGTGCAGTTTACTTCAGGAGTAGACGCTGGTCTCGACTTAAGTTTGTTATACGGGAATTTCCGAGCCTGATCACGCAGACGTTCAAGCTTCTCTTCCAATTTTTCCACGACAGCGTCTGTTTGGCTCTCATTCCAATTAAAGTTATCCTTTGCGAAACTAACTCCCGCACCTTCAATATGAAGTTCGCCAAACAGGCGTTGAGTTAGTGCACTATTTAGACTTCCAAAAATTTCAGGAGGACGATAGCTTTCAACTATTAGACGTTTCCTTCTAAAGAGCGAGAATCCAATTCCACTTGCGTCCCCTTTAGGACGGAGTGCTGCAAAACCATTGACCCGTATCCCTTGTATTTCAAAGTCTATTGGGACTTTCCATACCTTTTTTTTCTCTTGAGGAACATCCTCTATATGCTCATAGTTATCCATCTCGCTATGATGAGGTGCTTGTAAAATCTCTGTTGCTTCTGGATAGGATAAAAGCTTATTGAAACAACAGAGTTGTAGTTGCCCATCACGAAGAAAGAGTCTATAAATGCTTGATAAATAGTCCTGAATCTTCGTGTAACCCCTTCCGTAAGGTTTTTTAAGTAAATCGGAAAGTTTAATGGTTGTAGAGTGTGAATTAGGGTCAGTTGATTTGGATTCAACATCCACATCATCTGTATCGCTGTTCAAAATTTTAGACATATCACAGGATACTGTTCTTTGCACAGATTCGCCAAGTGCTGTTGAACAAACGCTCCAATTCTCCGCATACCAGCATGCTGCTGCTTTCATTCCCATTCCAAATTCCGATAATCCAGTTGTTCTATCCCCTCTCTCTCCAGTTGAGAAGGCTCGTTGGTAATTTTCCTCACTAATACCACCTGCATTATCGGTAATAAACAAAGTATTGTTTTCAAGAGCAATCTTAACTGTTAGTCTTGCATCTTCCCCATCAATTGCCTTAATTTGTTCTTCATTATCAAGAAAACTCTGGATTGAATTATCTACAAATTCTGCAAGTGCAAATGATTGTTCATAATTCATAAAGCGCATATTATAGAGCATCCCGGTAGTAGGACGCATATTGACACTTTTTATCACTCTAATACCTCCTTCTATTTAATGAGTGCTTTAGCAACTTCAGAAATAACCTTTACATTCACGGCATTTCCGAGAGCCTTGAAAGCACTCGCTTCTGTTTCAGGTAAAACCACACTATCATCTATACTCTGTAAACGCGCACATTCCCTGGGAGTTAAGTAACGTCTTTCCCAACCTATGATTGGAAGGTCTGAAACCCTGACGACTAAGGTGGGAATTTGCTTTGTTGTGTTAATCCTAACCCCCGAACTTCTGAATTGAATTATATTATCCCATATATCCCTTGTAGAGGATTGAGGATTCCACTCTAATCGCTGCCAAGTTGAAGGAAATTCTTTAATGTTCTCTTTCCACTCATCTAATAATTCTTTGTGCGCTTCGTAGAACAACCGATTTTTTCTGATATAATTGACTTTCCAATTAGGAAATTGTTTTTGCTGGCGTTTCGAATATGTAGGTAAATTCTTCCAAACGTCCTTGTTGGATAAACCTGAAAGCGGGCTTCCGTGGTTCCCGCAACTTTTTCTCAACTCGGACACACCCAACGCATATGGAGTTGTCGTTTCATAGCTATAGGATGCTCCAAATTCCCTTGACCATAGGGGGCGTGGAATTGTTGTGGAAGGCGGAAGTAATTCAATAAACGCTTGCCAAACTTCTAAGCAACGGATATGTCTTTCTGAGAGGGGGCGTGCATTTTGAGGATTCTTAAAAAGAAAACCGTTGTCTCTAATATCCGATGCAATATTAGGAGATAGTAAAGGTAGGGAAGGAAAATCCGATCGATTCCCTACAATAAACAACCTTTTCCGATTATGTGGTATTCCAAATTCAGTAGGTGAGTAAATATTGACATCTATTCGATACTTTGCATCTTTCAACTGGGTTACCGTTCTTAACCATGTTTTTCCTTTGTTATGGTTTAGAAAGTGAGGGGCATTCTCTAAGATAAAATAGTTTGGTTTCTTTTCACTCAAAATATTCACAATAAAATCAAAGAGGTCACCATTCTCTGGGCATTCAAAACCTTTCATTTTGCGTGTGGGTGCAGCATGAGAAAAGGGTTGACAAGGGAACCCAGCACATAAAATGTCATGCGAGGGGATATCGCCAATGTTAACTTGACGTATATCGAAATCAGGGGTAAGTCCCCAGTTCTTCTCGTAAAGTTTATTTAAGATTTTATTAATTTCACAGGCATATACACATTCATGTCCTAATTCTGTCAAAGCTTGATGAAAACATCCCAACCCTGCAAAAAGATCGATAAACCTCATAACAACCTATTTATTTCCTCCTTTCAAGGGTTCTGTAGTTGTAGACATAACACCGTCGGGGGTGCGTGTGTGTGACAGATCGAAATGCATCAAAAACCCGTTTAAGTATAAGCGTTGTGCTAAAACTAGCATTCAACACGCCGCCATGCCGTCATGCTCATAGTTGTTGTGCAGACGACGTGATCTGCTCTATAAACGAATTATAGAAAGGGTTAATGCAAAAAATGTTCTTTTGATAATAAAAAACCTTTCCTTGCGGTTTCGGGCAGTCGGGCTGCCCAGTTCTCACAAATAACAACTGATGCCCCGGCAGAAGCACTCAAAAACATCAACAGTAAACGCAGCGTTCCACACAAATATAAAAACTCCTGCCCAGACGCAGGCCCTGACACGTTGTCCACCTATACCCCAATAAAGTCGGCACCCACGTTGATTTTTGAATATAGGCGGATACAAGGGGCCGGGGTTACCATTGACACGGAAAACACACATCTGGTGCTGCTCGAGGCAACAACAAAAATAGCCCGAGACGCGAAGAAACCGTTCGGGGTTATCAGCAAAGCAGCGACGAAGGTAGATGCTGCTTGAGTTAATAAATATGTTAACGTACGTAAAGTAGGGGGGGGGGTCGATCGTATTAACAGAGCGTTTAAACACACGACAGGACGGCATACGCACGCGTTCGCACAAAGACTACAACCCTGCATCACGGGCCGGGCACTCTTGCTCTTCTGGTACACGGACTCTCGGTGTTTCATCTGTTTGATTTTCCCTTGTTCTGATTCGAGTTAACACATTTTAGACGAAAACAACACTTTTTGTCAATCTTTTTTCTCACATCCGGATTATCATCAAAAAACTTTTAGAATTTGCCAAAAACCCGCACGAAGAGCTCCATGAAATTCTGATCGTTCACTTCACCGATTGCACGCTAATCGATGTATCGGGCACCGATGTACAGAAAGAGTTGCTTGCGGTATGCGACAAAACTCTTTTCCATCTCCGCCAATAGGACTTGCCGCACAAAATCGTTATCGTCATTAATTTAGTGGGTATGCAAGTGGATGGAAGGGCCACCAGAAAAATCTGAGCCGTAAAGCGGTCCCTCCTAATATGAATAAGATGCCGAAAGCAGTCGCGCCGAGTTGTGCAAAATCCGGGTCTGTCGGCTGTCTCAACAAACGAGCGATAGCATTGTAAGCGAGGTTACCACGCCATGCCCCAGGGCCGCCCCATCGATAACCGAGTTCTAAAAACGCCCAGAATATTACAACAATTGACATAAATGTTGCCAAAAGGCAGACCTTCCAGAGTTTTCGTGTGTCTATGTTGGCGCGTTCGGCGAGTTTAAAACTCTCTAAATAGACAGGCATCGGTTTGTTCAGAAACTCTTTGGTGTGTCCAATAAAGTACTGCAACCGTAAGGGTTTGCGGCGAGATGCGATGGCTACCCGTTATCGCCACCATAAGTTGGAACGGGCCAAAATAGTGGATCCCATGCATAAGAGGTCCGAGTTCTGCACGCATTCGCGTAAACCCGAACAAGATAAGGAAATAGATTCCAAAAAACGCAAGCGCAAAACCTATTGACATGCCCGCGTAATAGCAAAATCCAACCAAGAATGCACTGCCGGCTAAGGTCCCGCACGCTGTGGTTCGATAGTCCATCGGTTCACTAGATTGTAGGCGTAGGTGCTCATGCTTTTGTCTATTAACAACACCTTTCAGGATATCCAATAGATGTTTTCGCGCAAGTCAGAGCGATACCACCACAATGCCTAAATAACCGCCCAATATCTGTTGATTTGCGAATGGATAGTGTGGAACATTCACCCCAGCCAGGCTACCGGCTACATATTGGAGTTTCCAAATTAGATAGAAAAACCAGCAGGAAAACAGCAAGCCGAGCGGAATAACGAAAGTCAGTCCAAGGATAAATGGATTCGCCTGGATAGGCATGCCGGGCCACGCTTGAATTGTGCTCCAAGGGCGTTCCCCGAAGTGGACTGCCAGATTGTAGGAGAGTGGGATTTTCGAAATTATCGGAAAAAGCGTGTTTAGACCGTTAATGAGATTAATGCCGGCAGCGATACTAAACCCAAGCCATAACAACAGATTTGTCCAAAAAAAATCGCCCGCTCATCTCAAAAGGAAGATAAATGAGCGGGTAAGTAAGTTTTTCTTGTTCAATCCACTGCTTTCGGATGAGCGTGTTAATGCAGAGCATCACAAAACACAAAACGGTGAGAAAAAGTCTCCACCAGAATAGGGGCCACAACCATCCCCGGATGTGTTTTAACAGATAGAAGGATGATTCGCCTGAAAAGTAGCCTTCTAATGCTTCTTTAGAAGGTTCAAGCCAATCCGGGACATAACCCTGGAAAAGTGCTGCCCATTCGTTTTCTGGGGTAGCAAACCATCGAGCATTTCCGAGTGTCCCGAAGATGGTATGCGTGAAGTCCTGCCCGTTCACCGAAATAGATACCATCAAAATACTATAAATTGTCAGCAATTCGCCTTGAGATAAAGCAGGACTTGATAGAGATGCTGGAAGGCAAGCAGATTTTGACAAGGGATGTGAGAGGTGTTTGATGCGAACGTTGTCTAACCGAACCACGAGGCAAAAAAGCAGGTTCAAGCCAACCACGAGGAAGATGCAGAAAATGGCATTGAAAAATATCGTCATTGTGGTGGGGTCACCAAGTCCCCAGACTGTTTCCAAGAGCACGACAAGATAAGCGTTCATAGGGATGAACGCTAACCCTATCAACACCGCGCGAATAGATACGTCGCTTCGATTTGCGGCTTGGCTTGACGAAGCGGTTTGCCTTCGGCCGATTTTCTGATTCCGTTGTGGGAAATTCGGTTTTAGATTCACATGATTTCAGTCGCCTCAAATCAAGGATATTCTGTAGCTATGAATTTTTCTAGATAAACCGCATCGTAGAAATGTCCGTTAAGTTTCACATGTTTTTGGGCGATACCGATATCTTCAAAACCCAGATTGCGGTAAAACCGCAGGGCCCGTGTATTGTTTGCCAAAACCTGAATAGAGATTTTCTTATAGCCGTTATCCCTTGCAAATGCGAGAGATGCCTCGGCGAGAAGCTGCCCGATTTTATACCCGCGGAAGTTAGCGTGTATGTAGGTACCTACGGTGGCAACATGCTGCATGGAATCTGTATATTGGGCTAAACCATCGGGCTCAATGACCTGCAAACCAACGATTTGATCTTCCACCTCGGCGACAAACATGGCACTTCGAGGTCCCAAACCAGAAATGAATTCGTGCTCTTCTTCTTCTGTAAATGGATTGATTAAAGCGGTATACTTTCGTTCCAGAATAACGGCGTTCATCACGTTTGCGACTGCTGCCGCGTCCGCGGAAGTCGCTTTTCTAATGGTGGTATCCATAGTTAACCATTACCAAAATTCTTGAGTTGTCCCCATGTTGTCGTCACCTTGTCTGTTGCTTGAACAGACAACTGTATGCCAGTATTCATATCTCGTTGGATATCTTGGGTAGTCAGTGCAACACTCAAAATCTGGAGTTCGTCAATAAAGCCGTCGATGCCCTTCCTGATGCGGAGTGGTGCCTCGTTGGTTTCCGGATTTTTGGCGAAATCTCCTGATGCTTCTTCCTTGCCATTGACGTATAATCGCAACGCTTTTTTATCGTAAGTCAAAGCGACGGGATGCCATTTTTCATCAATGACATCGGTTGTACTTTCCAATTCGACAGCATCGGTATTCCCGCCTCTGGCGAAAATCCCGTAAATCTTGCCGCCCACATTTTAAGCGTATAGTTCCGTGTCGCCCTATTATCCCCGACCTGCTTATAGGCGATGTTCTGTTCACCGCCTCCGGTATCGCTGACAAATTTAATCCACGCGGCAACGGTAAACGTTTCGAGGTTCAATGCATCGGTATGTGCCACCTCAAGATAGGTGCCGGGCTTAAAACCGACTGCCTGTCCGATTTTACCTTCATCCCATTCCAATTTGCCTCCAACCACTTTAGCCGTATGTACGTTGCCAGAGCTATCGGCTGCTTCGTCGCCGTCGCCCTCATCAAATAACCAGATTCCGACAGCGTCTGGATGTTGTGCATAAATCGGAGAACCGATGGTGAAAAGAGATAACGTGATAATCAGTAATAAATTGTAATTCATTTACAAAATGCTCCTTATATGCGTGGGTTTCCACCCGTGCATCGATTCCCGAACTCAACGCTGCTTTCAGTTTAGGTACATTTTTCTATGCCTAAGAATAGCCGCCTACCCCCAAAAGCATCCGTTCTTCCAGATCTGCATTTTCGAGGAAGGTGTGGGTTAAGCCGTCTTCAGGTTGGGGGCCTCCGTGGGGTGATTTCCGCAACCACGTCGGTGTATAACTTAAAATTAACATTCTGCGTTTGGCGTTCAACGTTGGCATGCCTCTATGCCACAAATTGCCGTGGATTAAAACCCCGCCTCCAGCTTTGACAGTGACTTCCATTTCACCCTCAATGGGCTCGTAGGTATTGGGCGCTGCCCGGTCAAGCCAAGCGTGTGACGCTGGCACCACTGCAACTGTGCCAGTGTCAGCGTTCAGATCATCAAGATAAATGAGGCAATCTATACAGTGGGGTTGTGAAAACCAAGGCGGGAGCGGATTTGAGATCACACGCATATGTTGGTGCCAGGGAGTCTGGTGCTGCCTATCATCACCGGGGTAACTGATACGCGCGCTTAACCCACGCAACCGTACAAGAGGTCCCATCATTGCTCGTGCAATGGAGAGGGTCGGTTGGAACTTCAGCAGTGCCAGAAACGTTTCATCTTTGTCCATGAGATGCCGCGGAATGAAGCCCCAGCCTCGTTTTCCGGCGATTGCCCGATCTCGTCTTTCCCATTCTTGTTCTTCCAACCGATCGAGTGCTCCTTGTAGTTTTTGGAGTGCCTCGCCCTGAAATAGCCCTTCCCGAATGAGGTAGCCGGTATCCGCAAATTCCTGTAACTCTTTGGGTGTAGCATGTACGTCTATGTTCCAATGTTGCCCTGTTTCTCCATCCGGATTATGGAAATTCAAGACTTCATAATGAATTGTATGTTGACGCATTTTTCCTCTCTTTGGTGAATGTGCTCAAGAAATTCGTGGCGAACTTAAGCGTCCGGCACTCGTACCAAGCACTTTTTTGAATCGCAGGGAAAAAATCATTTCAAAAATTCTCCTGGGATTCTGGAACCGGGGTAGTTTGCGTTTTCATCGCGATTCGCGATAACCTCGGGAATCGCGTCTTCCCAATATTCCGGGACGGTATTCGGCCGACTGTGCCATGCAAGAATCAGGGTTCTACGGGCATCGGTATAGTTTTTCCGTGCGGCGTGCAGGAGGCGCGCGTCCGCCATGACCAAGGAACCTGCCTTTACGCAGACATCCACCTGATCTGGATGGTTGCTAAACATGATAGAGTGGTTTTCGTCAACAAACCTTGCCCCCTGTTCATGTGCAGGTACCAAGATATCATGCAAATCAATGCGTTTGAGGTGAGTACCAGGAATAACTTTCAGACATCCGTTTTCAGGCGCGGTATCGGTGAGATAATAGTTGAGAAAAATAGTTTGCGGCCAGGGGGCGCAGCTGAGCGGATCATTCCAACGCATCCAATCTTGGTGCCAATAGAGTGCCGGTGCGCCTGGGTCTTTCGTCAAGATGATAATCCCGCCGGATGAGGTGAAATCCCCAAACCCGATTTGCTCAAGTGCTACTCGTGCTGGCTGCCACTCCAGCAGCTTCTGAATGTACGGGTTGTCTTCGCCGCGGACATTGACGTGCTGGCCTTGATAGACAACATCGTCTGGTTGCACATGCCCTGCGATGAGCCGTTCTGATTCATCCCGCAGTTCTTGCACGAACTCCTCTGTCAAAATATCGTCTACAACACAGTAGCCATCGCGAAGCATTTGCTCCCTTTTTGCTAAGGCGACTTCAGGTGTCATCAAATTGCTCCTTTATCTTTTGAATTTTGCATTGTTGGTTATAAGGCACCTGTCGGGTGAAATTGGGGCTGCCATATCGTCACGGATGCCTTACCCATTCAGTGTTAATATGATTTTACACGACTTTGTTTGAGAAATCAACAATTTTTTGATGACAATGTGTTGGAAATATGCTATTATGATGAAAAACAGTAAGGAGGAAAGAACAATTATCACGATATATGTTAAACAGTCTCTTTGTATGCTACTCAAAGATATACGGTGCGAACATTCAAACTCGTCAGAGAGCTCTTGGTTAGGATTTTTAATACACACTTGTCGAAGACATGCTATATTTCAGCGGTTTAAACAGGGCTTATGCTTCCTCTATGTGATATTAGTATGCTTTTTCGTGCAGACAGCATTCGGTATGCGCGGGTTCACGACTGAAAACATTCCCAGAGAAAGGGAATACGAGGCTGCTTTCAAGGAACTCGTTTCACCAGAAATTTGTCGGCGACGATTACGTCAATTGACAGAAGAACCACATCTCGCAGGTACCGAGAATAGTCGTCAGGTAGCGGAGTATATCCGGGATGAATTTGAAAGTTATGGGTTGACAGTACAAATATATGAATATCAGGTTTACCTGCCGCATCCGCTTGAAGTGAGCGTGGAAATGGTTTCTCCAACTGAGTATCAAGCAATTGGCAAAGAGGCGAGTTGGGAGTGGGACAAGGATTCTTATGAAACCGAGCTTGTGCCGGGATACAATGCTTATTCGCCCGATGGAGATGTAACAGCAGAGCTCGTCTATGTAAACAAAGGGTTGCCAGTGGATTACGAGATTCTTAGCGAAAAAGGCATCTCTGTTAAGGGCAAAATCTGCATTTCTCGGTATGGAGGCAGTTATCGAGGTGTGAAAGCCAAAGTTGCAGGTGATAACGGGGCAGTCGGCTTAATTCTTTATTCAGATCCTGCAGACGATGGCTACATGCATGGTGATGTCTATCCTCGTGGCCCGTGGCGTCCCGCCGATGCGATTCAACGTGGAACGGTTAAATATATCTTTCAACATGCGAGCGATCCGTTGACACCCGGCTGGGCGGCGACTGAAGATGCCGAAAGACTCACGATTGATGAAGCTACAGATCTACCAGAGATACCAGTTATCCCGCTCGCTTATAGAGATGCCGAACCACTGTTGAAGGCACTTGCAGGGCCAAATGTTCCGAGAAAATGGCAAGGTGGTTTGCCTTTCGCATATCATATCGGTCCCGGCCCCGCCAGAGTTCGTCTCAAAATTCGGTGTGAGCATAGTCAGCGTCCCATCTATAATGTCATCGCGACTTTAGAAGGCGAGGAGTACCCCGACCAATGGGTAATCTTAGGCAACCATCACGATGCGTGGGTTTACGGTGCCGCGGACCCCGGAAGTGGGACAACATCGCTCTTAGAAGTCGCTCGGTGCCTATCGGAATTGGCGAAAACAGGTGTGCGTCCCAAACGTACAATAGTTTTCGCGGCCTGGGATGCAGAAGAATTTGGCATCATCGGCTCAACCGAATGGGTAGAGGAATTGAAAACGACGTTAAAGCAAAATGCAGTGGTGTACCTGAACGTTGATATTGCAGCGACAGGCGGAGACCTCTATGTCGGGGCGATTCCTTCACTGAGCTCACTGATTCACGAGGTAACACAAAATGTGACGGATCCAGGGACTCTGAAATCTGTTTATGACAGCTGGAAAACGCGGCAAGGAAAGGAAATTCCTCAGATTGGCAATCTTGGTAGCGGTTCCGACCATTCACCCTTTATCGGGCATGTAGGGATTCCTGCTGTGAGTATGGGATTTGACGGACCGTACGGTGTTTACCACGCTATGCAGGATAATTTTTATTGGATGGAACACTTCGGAGATCCGACGTTTCAATATCAGGCGGCGATGGCGAAAATTTGGGGGCTGCTCGCGCTACGACTTGCAAATGCCGATATCTTGCCTTTTGATTACGAAAATTACGCGACAGAACTCATAACCCCGTTAAAACTCTTACAAAATGCCGGTTCAAAAGCGAAGATAGCCTCAGAGGTAAAAAGGTTAGATGCGTTACTCACAAACTGGCAAGCGGCCGCGGCATCAATGCATCAAACTCTCAATCGGCACCTCACAGCTGGAGACTTGCCTGCTTCACAAAACACTCTTGAAAGCGGTGTTCTACAATTAGAGAAGATAAATCGCCGTCTATATAACTTAGAACGGAATTTGACGGATGACGCAGGGCTGCCGCTGCGTCCTTGGTTCAAGCACCTCATCTATGCCCCAGGGCTCAATACAGGCTATGCAGCGGTTATTTTCCCCGGTGTTCACGATGCATTAGAGGCGGAAGATGATGAAGAACTTCGTGCTCAACTTGACCGGTTGGCGGAAGCATTTGAACGGATGATAGAAGGAATAAATAAGATTCGTGCGTTGCTCTAAACTTAACCTGTTTGACAGTTCTAAATGTAGAGCAAGAACGAGAATTTTGTGCGGCTCGCAACCCTTCTTAAAATGTACCGAGGTCGGCATTTAGGCTAGAAATCTACCGATGCAGAATCGTATAAAGCATTTGTCTCCGTGTCAGGAGCAACCGGGACTGCGGACTTCGCTTTCAATAGAACGTTATCACCAACTCGAAATGTACAGCAAGGGTCGGTTTGGACGAAGTAGTGCTGCTTGTCTAGTAAAACGTGATAGATTAAATAGTTCCCTTTAAACATTCGTCCGATAATGCGGGCACATTTTGTATTTTGGTTGGCAGAGTCAGGTGATGTTAAAGTGAAATGCTCTGGGCGAATTGACAAAAGCACTTCACCAGTGGTTGGGTTCTCAAGGTTGACACAGCCAAACGAGGTTTCAGCTATCCAATCCTTTGCATGCGCGCGGATGAAGTTGGTTCGTCCAAGGAAACCTGCTACATACGCGGTTCTCGGTTGGTGGTACATCTCTTCCGGTGTACCTATCTGTTCAAGAGTCCCTTCTTTCATGACAGCTAACCGTTCTGCGAAACTCAAGGCTTCTTCCTGGTCGTGCGTAACCAAAACGGCACTGATATGCTCGGCTTTTAGGAGGGCGCGGACCTCGTCGCGGGTTGCTTGACGTAAACCAGGGTCAAGCCCCGAGAAGGGTTCATCTAACAGCAGCAATTTCGGGCGTGCGACGATGGAACGGGCTAACGCTACCCGTTGTTGTTCACCGCCGGAGAGATGATGGGGTAGTCGATTATGTAGGTTTGCCAGGTCAACCATCTCCAGTCCTTCCATGGCTCTAACCTGCCGTGTTTTTTTCGGCATTTTACGCAGTCCAAAAGCAACGTTTTCCAGGACGTTCTTGTGCGGGAAAAGGGCGTAATCCTGAAATACAAACCCGATGCTGCGCGATTCAGCCGGCACGTGTACGTTGCTATTTACCAGTACACGTTCCGCCATGGTGATCGTTCCGGCATCTGTTTTTTCAAAACCAGCGATTAGTCTTAACGTTGTTGTCTTCCCACAGCCGCTGGGCCCCAATAGTGCGAACATTTCGCTTGGATAGACTTCAAAACTAACAGCGTTAACCACGGCAGGCTGACTGGCGGTGAACCTTTTAGTAATTGCGTCAACAGTGAGTAAGGGTGTCATGATAATTTTATTTTTTTCTATCCAATGCAGAAATGATAAAACAGGTGCCTATTTCGTCTTTAGCAACTAAAGGACACGCGGTGCTTATGTGAGCCGGTGTTGTTCTCTTGATAGGCATCTCTACTACTTTAAAGCGTATGTCCTGCACCTGATGACGGCATGTAAAGATTTAAAGCGAAACTGATCAGACTCAAGATACTCCGCGGAATGTAATCGCCTAAAACGAGTCCGAGGAAGAAGGGGATTGCTCGACGGTAAGTCTGCCATCCTGAAAATCGCAAGATCAGGAATTTAACCAACCAACTCACCATAACAGGGAACCAGAAGTAAATGAGTCCGCCCCACGATGCCCCGGAAAGTACGTAGCCTGATGGGTGAAGCGTCCACCACAATAGGCGGGTGCGCATAAAATTCAGCAGAAATACGAACCCAAAGCCGCCGCACATAAACCCGAGTGCACTAATATCAGGTTCTTGTGGATGCTGTAGCCAACTCTGGAGGGGGTTAAAACTTTCCCACCCAAACCGTCCGACAACGCCTTGACAGCGTGCCAACACCCCGTAGTGGTACGCCACCTGCAAATATGTCCAGAAAGTGGCGAGTGCACCCACGGCGATAGCGAGTGCCATTCCTACTATCAATGTTTTGCCGGGCATGCCCACCCGCTCACCGATGCGAAGCGATTCAATCTGATTCGGCATTGGATGCGAACGGTTGCACCGATTAAAGGCGTACAGAAATGTCATGATAGTGAGATTCGCGGCCCCCAATTGGCGGGTTCCAAACATACTCACCATCATCTGTCGCGGATTGATGCCGATAACCTCGTGATAGGGAGGCCCGAGCTCAGCGCGTACACGCCCGATGGCCAGTGCAAAAGCGATGAATAGCATGTAAAACACGGCAATCGCCCACAACGACATTCCTGCTGCATAACAGAACGCGAACACAAGTCCGATGCTGATAATTGTCAGCACAGCCGTAGTCCGATATGTGAAAGGTTCAGTGGTATCGTCGCCCTGTTCCCGCCCGAAGATATGCCGTGCAAAACGTGCGAAATGCCGCCTTCCCATCCACAACGTCAATACAGCGATGCCTACCCATGCACCGGAGGCTCTGTCGTTGAGATGTAGAACGCTTATATTTGTGACACCAACAGCACTCGCAATGACGCGTTCTGCACGAGTGAGCCAAAAGAAGAACCACGTCGAAAAGGCAAGATCGAGCGGCATGAAATATGTTAACCCAACAATCGCCAAATTGAACGACATTGAGGCATAGCCGATGGCATTCCAAGGTCGTTCTGTGAAATGTCTATCTAGACGATAATTAGCAGGAAGTGCAGGAATAACGGGGAAAATATCATGCAATCCAGCTAGCACCCGGAGCAACGCCGCAATCCCGAACCCAATCCAGAGAGCGCGTGAACGAAAGAAGTTGCGGTTGGTTGTCATTTGCAGCGGCAAATGCGTTAGCGGAAAACTCAATTTCTCGCGTTCCATCCACTGCTTGCGCAGCATCATCCCTAAGCAGAGAAGTGAACCGTAGAGCAGAAAGATAAAACCGGACCAGATGAGTGCAGGCATTATCCAGATACGGAGATGTTCTGCCCAATAAATGCTAGATTCGCCTTCATAATAGCCCGCTAACCATTCAAAATCATGTACCGTGAGCCAAGACGGGATATGGTGTAAGAAGAGTTGTGCCCACTCATTTTCAGGACTAGCGAACCAGAAAGGATGTGCCAATGTTCCCATGAGGATCGCCATCATCGCATGACCAGAAATGGTGGAAACCATCGTTACCATAACATAGATGAGCAACAACTCGCTGGCAGTAAAGGGGGCAATTGGCGATCCGAATTTTAAGGCTGTACGAAGTAGTACATTGATTGCGAGTAGTACAACTAACGTAAATACTGCATTAGAAAATGGTGAGACGAGCGTATAGACAGCGTACCAGAGCTCACTTGCTATTCCTACCCAATACGCGTTGACGATAACTAGGATAATGCCTACAATTATCGCTTTTTTTGTGATAATTGTAGGCGGGTTTTTAGGATGCGCGTAGGCGGTACTAGAGCTCATATTTAAAATCGCGGGCAGCTTACAACTTCTTGGGCTTTCCTAGTAGTGGCGAGTACCTGACAGAAATCTTCTAAATTCTGGATTAGAAATTTCCGAGGAACTCAATAGTGTGATACTCCGTCCTCGGTACGTAATTGGGACAGATAAAAAACCTTGTTTTCAGGCTATTCTTCAGCCGGTGCTTCCTCTTCAGGTATCTCAGGGATTTCGGTAGTGGAAAGCGATTCGGCATCTTCTGTTGCATTGCTTAGGTACTTTTCAATTTCGCCTGCTTTGATAATGCGGACCGCCTCCTGCAATTCCCTGTCGTATTCTAAATTCACTACTTTTTCAATGCCAACATTCCGGTTAAAGAGTTGCTCAGTACGCAGTTTTAACCACTGCATATTAACGCCGATGCTAGTCTCGGCGAGGACTTCGCTGAGTTTCGGAAAATCCGTTTCTGCAATTTTGAGTGTAGTAAGCCAAAGAGATAATACGGCGTGTTTTAACTTCGGCAGCGCTGCCTCTAGTTTTGTAAAATCTTTCGGCAATTCACCTGTACGCTTAAGTTCCTCCTCAATCCATTTTGTGACAAAATCTTCAACGATATCTTTCTCGCGAACCATTCTCTGCATCGTCTGTTCTATGAGTTCAAGTTTTTCTGGGGTAACATAGACATGGGGCGTAATTCCTTCTTTATCAATAGAGGTGCCATTAGGTGTATAGTATGAAGAGATAGTCAACGACATAGCCCCGATTTTTCCGAGCGGATATCGCTTTTGGACGACTCCCTTCCCGAAAGTTTTTTGACCGACAAGAATGCCGCGGCGGGTATCTTTAATCGCGCCAGCCACGATTTCGGAAGCACTTGCACTGTATTGATTCACGAGCACGACGAGCGGAATAGTTGGATCGCAGAGCAGCTGGGAGGTTGCAGGGTACGTCTGATCAAATTGGCTTCTGAGTCCTTTGGTTGAAACGATAAGTCCTTCATCAATAAAAGCATCGGCGATGTGGTATGCTGCATTAAGCAGCCCCCCTTGATTGCTCCGTAAATCTAAAATCAGTGCTTGCATGCCGGCGGCTTTATGTGCTTCTAAGGCGCTCCTAAATTTTTCTTCAGTTCCGTCCTTTCTGCCACTCCCGATAAATTCAGTGATACGGATATAGCCGATTCCATCATCAAGCATCGTTGACGTGACACTACTAATTGCAATTCTTGCCCGGGTCAGTGTTACCTCAAATGGTTCCAAAAGTCCGCGTTGTATGGTAATTGTTACCGATGTTCCAATTTCGCCTCTGAGTAAATCAACAACATCGTCTTCTGTCATGCCAGTTTTTTCACTCAGATGAATTGGTTCTCCGTTGACTTTTATAATGTAATCGCCAGCTTGCAGTTCAGCGGCTTCTGCAGGTGTTTTTGGAAGTGGTTTGGAAATCTTGATGAATCCGCGGTGGTCTCTGTAGATACGGACACCGAGCCCACCAAATTCAGCATTATAGAGGTTTTCGACGGAACGTTGGTGATCGCGGCGGGATAAGAGGTACGTGTAAGGGTCATGGATAGCCGCGAGTGCCCCCTTAATCGCTCCGACGTACATTGCATCACTGTCTATCGGTTTATAATAATTCTGTTCGGCAATATAGATGGCTGATGTGAGAGCAGTATTTAGCATTGCACGCGTGATTCGTTCTTCGCCGCTGAGCGCATCTTTTTCACCGGAATGGATAAGTAGAAACGGAATACCAACAGCAACGACTAAGACAATGAAAGATAAAGTGTATCTTTTCATGATTTTCCCTCTTTTTTAAAGTGTCACATTTTCAGAATATTTTTTAAGCTCTTCTATTATAACATTATAACATTATTTCAACGTTTATACAACGCTATTCGCGTAGATTTAGCACGTAGATACCGTTCGGTTCAGTCAACGAAGGCTTTTTGATGCACGCGTTACTATTTGGTGAGCCGATTTTGACGTTTTGCTTGCCACTCTGGTAGTGGTTGTGTCTTCCATCTGTTATGCAGCCATAACCACTGCTCAGGATATTTGCGAATGTACGTTTCTAGTTGTCTGAGCAGGCGTGTCGTCCACTTCTGAACATCGTGCTCGAAATTGGGGGAGGTTTCTAAGTGCATGGGTGGCAAAATATGAACATGGTGGCGATCATCGGGTTGTCGGATATCTAATGAAAAAAGGACCGGTGCTCCAGTTTTAAGCGCGAGTACAACGGGGCCACGTGCTGCTGAAGCCTGCTTTCCGAAAAACTTGACAGCCACGCCTTCCGGTCCGGCGTTCTGATCTGCGAAGAACCCAACAGCATGATTGCTTTTTAGTGCCCGTAAAGTTTCGCGGACTGCACGTCGCCGAGGAATTAATTCTAAACCCAGCTGCTCTCGATGTTGCCAGACATAAGCATTAAGTGGCTCATTTTTTAATGGAAAAGCGATCGCTTTCGCTTGATTGGGGATGAGCGCTCCGTAGACAAGTGCCAGCAGTTCCCAATTTCCGAAATGTGGCAGGAATACAATCGCGCCTTTTCCGTGTGCTAAAGCGTTATGAAGGTTTCCCGCGCCCACCACGGTGACATCACGCCAGATATTCTCAACGTTGAATTGCGGAAATCTGAGAAATTCAATGCAGGTTTTACACACGTTGATAAAAGATGCTCTGCCAATTTCTCGTCTCTGTGCTTCTGTTAATTCTTTGCCGAATGCAATCTCTAGATTGTCAAGCGCAATTTGTCGACGGTGTTTCCATAAGCGATAGAGAAGTTTACCTATGCCACTCCCAAGATGCCGCGTGCAGGATTTGGGAATTCGGCGGCAGAACCAGCCAAAACTCCTAACGAACTGATACACTATTTTATCCTTCAATTGACTGTGCGTCATACACCTCACCTTTTTTAAACTATCATGTCATTGAGTATACCATAATAAACCCGTCACATGCAAAACGTTATCGGATGGTTTGACGTAAAATAGGGCATCCTATAAAATAACTGCTAAATAAACGGAGGAAAACATAATGTTGGGTAAAACAATAAGTGGGGCTGTGCAGCTCAGCAGAACAGTAGCAGCATCGTATTTTAAGCATTTTGGACTGTTGTGGCGTATCATGATGCCGGTAGTTATCGTCGTAATTGTAGTTGATATCGGGCTGTTTTTCTATAACCACACCAGATTTGAGAAATTTGCAGAAGAAAATAAATTTGAAGTTCATTGGACAGCCAATACAGTCAGAGGTATTGAACCTACAGTGTCTCCAAGGCCTAAACTTGAGTCTGAGAGGAGTTGGATTTGGATATTTAGCACAAACGATTTCATATTCACTGGTGACGACGATAGCAGTTGGAGATGGAATTTTACTTTTCGGCATTTCGAGTACAGTCTGCTACTGTTAACGCTTTGTCCGCTCGCCTTCGCTGTTGCTCAACTTTCTCGGTACCCGAAAATGATCGCGCGGGATGCCTGGCGGCAAACTCGCACGAAGTTCTGGTCAGTTTTAGGTGCGAATCTCCTCTTAATACTGATTCATGAAGCGATTCACTTACTTATGTATTCGGTAACATTTCAATTTATTCACATTTCCTCCGTGATGATGAATATTATACCTATGGGCGACACTGTGGTAATGTTCTTTTTGAGGATTATAACTATTGTACCCATGTGCTATATTCTGGTAACTTTCAGTCTTTACAATCCGTGTCTTATGCTTGAGAAGCAATCGGTAATATCGGTTTTTCGCCGGAGCCATGCATTAGTAAAGGGGGTGCGCTGGCGGTTTTTCTTGATATATATGGTGACTTCATGGGTAGCATCAATTATAACCTCAATTTTCCTTGGTTGCACATTTTTGGCATTTTCTATTTTTATACCAGAAGTCGCCCCGGTTCGCGATGCATTGCTGCAGTTTCGATTTTTCACGCTATTCCTCGGGGCCAATGCTGCAGTTATCTTAGAGGCTTTTCCGAGCGTTTGGGCGAAGGTCCCGATAATTGTAGTCAGAGGATTAATACTAACATTTTTGGTGCCCATCTGGGCAATTTTAACGACACATCTCTATATGGTGCGCGTAGATGGACTCTCATCATAACACTGTAGACACACAATTAAAGTGAAACTTGGTAGCCCTGAGTGGCTAATTTTAACTTCATGCTGTTTTCGAATTAGAAAATGCCTGACGTTGTTAATACTGCTTTTTCTATGGCCCCCAGAAGTTGAGGCTGCGTTTGAAAGCATTGGGTTGACAGCAAGGGCAATGGGGATGGGAGGCGTGCATTCTGCAGTTGCCAGTGATACGAGCGCACTGATATGGAATCCAGCGGGATTAACTCAACTCGGTACCCCTGAGATTGGGCTAAGTTATACAGAACTGTACGGAATGCTCGGTTATAGTTTTATTGGATGGGCACACCCCACTCGGTTTGGGCAGCACACGCTAGGGAGCAGACAAACAATTGGTGCGGCCGTGCTCAGTTCACGCGATACTGAAGGCTTATCGCAAGAACGGATTGTTCTGCTGTCAGGTGCAACCCGCGTCCCGCGTCTTCCGATTCATGTCGGTGCTAACATCAAGTACCTTTCCACTTCAGTCAACCTACCTAGTGCCGATGCGCGGGCTCCAATCTTTTCATTGGGACATGGAACTGGATGGGCAGTAGACCTCGGTCTTCATTATAGGTTAGGCGCGCAACTGGCAGTCCGTAACTTGGATGAGGTTACGATCGGTGCGATGTTCCCAAATCTGTTATCGCAGCTCTATTATCGCCGTGAGGCAGGACGTTACAACGAGGAACTTTTACCGGAATGGCGCGTTGGTTGTGCATTAACCTTAGATTCCATCCTAGCGGCTTTTGAATTGGAAAACGGAGACCCGCTGATCGGATGTGAGTATCGGTTCAATTCAGATAACGGTATCGTCTCTGTGCGATTGGGCTGGCGTTTCACAGACGGTGTGTCACATGGATTCACGTTCGGATTTGGCTATCAAGACAATAACATTGTGTTAGATTACGCTTTTGTTAACGGCCGCTATGATGTACAGCCTTCACGTTTCTCGGTGCGGCTTTTCTACTGATTTTTCTCAAAAAGGGAGACATAGACGAGTTTCTAAAATTTACCTGCAGGTATGCTCGGTGGCGTAAGGTAAGAAAATTGCCACATTTCTCACCTTATCGCCTCAATTTGAAATATGTACGTTGTCCGGAGACGGATGCACTCTTTTTCACATCAATCTCCGGTCTCACTTTGAAAGTGATGAAACGTGTAGCTTAGCCGAGGTAGATGTAAATCGGACCTAATTGCTTTGCCGATACTCTTGTAAGAGTGCGTTAATTTTGTCAAGAAACGCCTGTGAGTAGATTTCACCAACGAGATCTTTGTGGGTTTTCGCAGCGATTTTATCCAATTCTTCCCAAGCATCCTTATTAAATTCAACCATCTTAATTCCAGCTTTCTTTTGAAGTGCTTCAACTGCGATGTCATTATCCTTCCGAATTTTCTGAACTAACTCTGCGTGATGCTTGGTGGCAACTTCGCGCAAAATTTTCTGTTGTGTCGTAGAAAGTCGGTCAAACTTTTCCTTAGTCATGACAGTTGCACCGAGACCAATGTTAACCGGCACATCGGTCATGTATTTAAGTTTGGGGTACCATTGCAACGAGACACACACGTAAGGCGATGAGACGACAGTGTTGATTTGTCCGGAATAGAGTGCAGACAGGACCTGCGAAACCTCTTTAGGTACGTCTGCGACTTCTAGATTCTCGGCAAATGCCAGCCCGATTCGATCGGTGGTGCGAGTCCACATTTTAACCTTCGGAGTCCGGAGGGCATCAATAGAATCAATTGGTTGATTGCTAAAAACGTAATAGTAACCAATATCACCCCAACCAAGGAGAATATACCCGGCATCAGCAAAAGCCTGATCAAGTTCATTACGAAGATAGTCTCGGACGTAATCGAGCTCCTGATATGTTCTGAACATCCGAGGCAGCTGAAGAATCAACACCTCTTTGTGAATTTCACCGAGTCCTGTAGCCGTTATCGCTCCGGCATGGAGCAGCCCTGCCCGCATTTTGCGAATGACATCTAATTCGTCGCCTTGCACTGCGTTTGGATAGAAACGGAATTTGACTTCACCGGTGGTTTTATCACCAATTTCCTTGGCCATGGCACTGAAACTGTTCATCCACGAGGAGCCTTTCGGTGCGAGTGTTGCGAACTTAACTGTTTCAGCGGCAACGGAATGTCCGGTGAAAGAAAGTTCCGTAAAAATCAATAGCGTTAAAAGTGCAGCCAAAGCACCCGTTAATTGATACGTTTTGGTTTTCATCATTCGGTTTCTCCTTCTTCCATGTCTGTATCAAACAGTGTATCCGCTTGAGCTAGCCAGCGTTTTGCACGAGCTTTTGCGATGGCAGTAGCGGCTTCTTGCCCTGGGAAAATGTCTGACGGGGCATCAATAACTTCTTGTAAGGCTTGCTTGTAGAGCTTCAGATTTTGGGTTGGATAGGCATAATACCGGGCGAGATAACATTTACTGAGCAAGAACCGCCCATTATTGATTCTATCCACGTGCGCAAGATGCTCTCTCGCCTTTTCAGAGTCACCGCCAATTGATGGGGACCGGTCCCCGTAGTAAACGGTAAAGAAGAGGTGCGCGCCGCCGTAATAGAAAGTCTCATCCAATTCAAGGATGCGTTGCATCATGAGTTCTACCCGGGGTAAATCGATTACCAGCATCGGGTCGTCCTTCTGGAGACTGATGCCGCGCGCCAATGCATAAGCTGCCCAGAATAGAGGTTCGGTATCTTCTTTTTTTAGTTTCTGGAGTGCTTTTTCAAACATTTCAACATCGACAGTCATGGCTTGATCTAAGGTTTTATTAGTTTGCGCTAGGGCTCTGAATGCGTAGCGTTGGGAACGTCCATAGTAGTCAATTGCACGCATGCGCAGTTCCGCGGCAATGGCAGTGGCACCTGCAATTTCAGCGTCCTCCATCTTATCTTCGATAAAACCTGCGTAAGATGAAAAGGCACGGGATGTCATCATTAAGAGGGTAGTATTCTCTGGCACAATCTCAAGCATCCCCTCAAAAGTCTTGAGATTCCCTCTAATGCTGGCTTCTACTAAAGTTAGGTCGCCTTCTTTTTGAAGTGCAGCACCTGCCTTGGAGTAGACAATAACGGTTCTGCCGACTGTCAATTTGGTGAGACTACACCCGGCGAGACATATCGGCAAGAGCAGTAAAAATATTTGAATTCTCAATAGGTTCCGTACCATAGTAACAGATTCCTCCTTTTGTTACGGAATTGATTTTACATAATTTGCTGTGAAGGTATATTTGCGTTAAATTACATGTTTTGCTCTCTCATGATAGTGCAAGCTGCAGTGATAAATTCGGTTCGCTCTCGCCAGGGGCTTCTGATGCAATTTCAATCTTGTCGTTAAAGTCAATCTCATACGACGGAATAGAAAGGCAAAAGTCGTATTGTACCATTGACGCGCCCATTTGGCATCTCGATCTGTACGCGACTGCCCGGTTCCGTGACAGCCATCCGGACGTAGCCAAGAGCAATCATTTTGTTGAGGATAGGCGAATAGGCTGTACTGGTAATCCAACCGACCTCTTTTTGTTCGCTATAAACTTTCTTTGTACGGTGCTCAAATACGGCTGTGCTTGCATACCGCTCGTGGAGGCCTTTTGGTTCGGATACAGCGAATTCGATTTCAATGCCGCGTAATAGCCTGTTGGGATGCCCACGGTAGTTCATTCGTGCGACAATCTCTTGTCCGATATAGCACCCCTTCTCGAAATCAATAGCATGCGTTAGCTCTGCTTCGAGCGGAATAATCGCTTCTGTTAATTCGGCACCATATTTTGGGGTACCAGCCTCAATTCGCAGCAGCTCCGCTGCCTCCCAACCGATAGGTGTAGGATGGATAGATTGGGATATTAGACGGTCCCACAGCCATTGCAATGATTCTGCTGCAGTATACAGATTATAACCGATTTCGCCGGTTTGGTGCGTTCGAGCGTACATTATCCGGTGCGAACTGGTGCCGCCATCAACCTCATAGTAACCGTTGTGATGCTCCGCGATTTCCGGGAGGGCTGGTTCTTCCAAAACGGCGCAGAGAAGATGATGTGCTTGTGTTCCACAGATGGTAATGGCACCGGTTTGTGTGGTGATGTTCTCCAATTCGACATCGTCTGCAATGATGTATTTGTCCAATTCTTTGAAAAGGGATTCCGTAGCCTCCGGATTGGTGTCAATATAGATAGCATCATCGCGTACATAAACGTGCATATCGGAAATAATTTTACCACGATTCGTTAAAAGCGTGGTATAATTTCCTTGTCCGGCCTGGAGTCCTTCAACATCATTGGAGAGGATGCGGTGCAGAAATTTTGCCCGGTCTGCTCCTGTTACCCGGTATCTACCACGGTGTGACATGTCAGCGAGCCCTACGCTATTTCTAACGGCGTGGTGCTCGGTAACCGTATCTGTGAAATGCACGGGAACTTTCCAACCGTGGTGCCTTTCAGCAAAAGTTGCACCGAGTTGACAGTGGATGTGATAAAGCGGTGTCGTTCTCATGTTTCTATGTGAGTGTGTTCCTTTAATCTGTGTCAATTCCTATTTGGGTTAAAACATTCGCTCCAGTCGCCAGATAATTTGTGCATCTTGTAGGCGTGAAGGGAGTTTGGGGAAATCCTTTAACGGGACAGCTATCTCAACTGCAAGGCTTCGCGGTGTTCGATCTCCAAGTGGGTCTACGAAAACCGAGAATCCGATACCGACAGCGGTCTTTAACCGTTCTCGTATGGAAAAGTCGGAGAAGGGTTGTTCATCAAACCACCACACTTGTCCGGCATCAAAAAAAGAGTTAAACGCCCATCCGAGAACAACATCAGTGTCACTTCCCGTGGGAATCATTGTCTCTTTAATAATTCGGTATTCAATGTTGAGCAGTACTCGCCTATCGCCCGCGAAGGTATTGAAATCGTAGCCGCGCAGCGTGGCTGTACCGCCGAGATAGAGAAGTAGCTGCCGAGGTAATGGCGTATCCGAAAAATCGCCTGCGAGGCGGATGTTTAAGTGATGCGGTCCGAAAATCGGTGTGTAACGTGATAGTTCAAATTTGTAAAAATTAAAAGCGTGAGCTCCACCGAGGCGTTCGCCAGCCATTTCAACTGCAAAGTGTCCTCGCCAGCCGCGCCGGGTACGTTCATGTGGCATAGAGATTCTCTCTCCCATATTGTGGAAAGGTTGGCTGCTATATTTCTCATCCCGGGTATCAAATGTGTAACTGAGAGAGAGTCTTCTCAATTGCCCAGGTTCAATCCGAGGATTGCCTCGTTTGAGGAGTCCTCTGTTAAAGTAACTCCAATCTGTTGATTTGGATAGGTTATCGTGGTTCTCTTGTGTGAATCTAAACCTGAGTTGTGCTGATGTTCCAAAGACATGTGTTATCCAGATTTGATACCCATGTCGTTGATAATAGTCCTCGAAATCGAAGCCATAAAATGCAGCACTCAGGTTGGCTCGGGTAGGGAGCAAAGCGTTGTTGTAACTGACATCCGTTAGTTTGTAGTAACCTGCACCGAGTTTTATATCGCCAATATAGCTGCTCCCGATGGTGTTAAAGAAACGTTTTTCGATTCCGATGTCATAATTCCATATCCGACTGGAAAACCCACGTCCGAGTGAACCGAAAAACAGTTCTTCATCGGTTAGTCGTGCTAAGAGCCCCCCACTTGCACCCAGTACTAGGCCGTGAACTCTATTAAAGCCCAGGATTGGAAAAACACCCGGTTTGACGATAGGCTGCTCCTCAATATCAATAATCATGATGTTTTTCCCTGCCTCTCGTTGGACTCGCCAGTCGCGAATAGATTTGAAGCGTTCGTTGTTTTGACTGAGACGCTCGTGCATCTGTCTTATTTTTACCTGACCGAGGGTTTGGTAATATACGTCGTCGGTTCGTAAATCAAGGGCCTCTACAAGTTCTGTGGACGATATTCGGTTATTGCCGGTGAAACGAATTTCATCTAATGAACCCTCGTTAATGGAAAATTGGAGGACATCGTTGAGAAATTCATACGTGACTGTAGCCAATTCGTAACCGCGATTCCAATAAAAATTGGCAATCAATTGCTGCTTCAACTTTACAGTTGCAATCGCGAGATATCCCGGCACTAAATCAAACCATTCCTTTATAAATTGTACTGGGAAACTCCGGTTTCCTATGATATCAATGTGGCGCGCAAATCGAACAGGTGCTTCTGTTACGTGAATGCGTAAAGCGTAGTCTGAACTTGCAAATTGATTGCTACCGATTTTTTCGGATAGTGGATGCTGTTCAATTTTAGTCGTTGGCAATTGTGATGAGGCTGCTATTGCTTCAGTCTCCAAACGTGCTGCTTGAAACCAGTCATGATTTTCTAATCCAGCAATTAGCCAAGAGAGTTGTGAGTTTGTGATAACATCACCGTGCTTGATAAGGATATGGTTCTGCACAATTTCGGTTGGAATCCTTGTATTCCCTTCAATTTCAAGGGTGGTAACATGCAGTTTTTCCTCAGTTCCAAAATTTTCGGCAAGTTGTGGTTGAGCGGTTACAAGTTTTAGAGCCCCCATGGCTTCTTTCCAATGTGGCCACCACGGATGCTCAACATCATAAGTAGGTAACCAATAACTGTACTCCCGTTGTGTATCAAACTCTAGAAACTCAAGGTTCGCGATTTGTCCTTGTGCCTTTCGGTGTATGTTGAAGTACCATGTATCTTTCGCTTGTTGTTCGAGCCTACGCCGTGATATGGCGAGTTCGAGGCTCCAAAATGTGGCATTGATTCGTGTAGCCACGTTGGCATCTGAGTTCCACTTGCTATCCGCTTTAAATGTTTGTGCAGCGTTGTTTTGTGTTTCCCATTGAACGTCAGCCGGGGCAAAACGAAGAATAGGTGGCCCGGTCGCCTTAACCTTCTGATCTAAAAGTGCTCCAATCGGGTTGACAATGAAATGATAGTAAGGTTCTGTCTGTGGATCCGGGTCAAGCAGGATTTCAACAGCTTCATCCTCCCAGATAGGGGAATCTTGTTGGGTTTGCGAGGTACGGAAAATTCGTATGTTGGGAAAGTACGCCTTGACACCGATATAGAAGTTTTGTGCGTCCCACATCAAAAGTACCTCGGTCGGATTTTCTGGGGCTTCGGTTCCATCTGTATTGTGAAATGGCTGAAGACGCGCGGCGACCATCCACGCTTTTTCAAAGAGATTTCCATCAATAACAGGCGTTAGCACCGTTTGGGGGACAAGTTGTACAGTTTCAACTGGCACCGGCTGTGGTGCAGATTCGGCTCCGATCGGTAGAATAGAGATTGTATTTTTGGCTCTCAAGCGGAGCAGCGGTCCGCCGTCGTTCAGTATCATGCGAGAGTCATCTTCAATTTGGACAGGTAGATTGACGACTACTTGCTGCTTCTGACTTTCAACTTCAACATCAGCTGGATAATTTTCAGGGAGCCGCAATTGGAGGCGGCCTCCGTGTGCTGTTAAATCCAGCGGTGCTGCGACAGCATCAAGTACCTCCAATTCAATTGAACCATTTTGTGTGTTTATCACGTTTTGCCCTCGGGTTAACAAAATTTTGCCGGAGATGTCTCCTTTGGTGACTTTGATAGAATAGGTTCCTTGGGTTTCACCTAAATGTACATCCCCTGTGTGAGCGACAAGTTCCATTTTCCCGCGGAGGCGCTGAAGTCGAATATCTCCGTCTTTCGTTTCAAGTTTAACAGAGATATCCGGCGGCGTTCCAATTGTACAGCTCAGTTGAACCTGTTTTTCTATAGAAGATTGAATTTGGGGGTATTCTCTGCTGGGCAGAACAGATTCCGGTGGTGGTTCAAAAAAGGTTGTTTGCGGGGGTGCAAGCGCATCGTTTGGAAATTGGACTTTTAATTGAAGTGTACCCTTCTGACGTGTTTCCGTTAAGGAAATGTTATCCAGATAGTTTTTTACAGCATCCGCCGGCAATTGAAAATTATCAGCGCTTTGCGGCGGCGCGTAAAGTTTCGTGAATGTCACGCGTATCATATTGCTATCTGTACTTACCAACTCAATGTTTCCACGCGCTTGTAAATTGAGGGCTAGCTGATCGACATCATCAAGATCAAAAGTGTGAGTTGAGATTGCTTCCACTCCGTTTGTTAACTGGACAGCAGGTGGCATGTCCTCTTTACTTTCAGGTTGGGCGTACAGATTCAGCACCGCCAAACTTGAATACAATAGTACAGTATAAAAAACGATATAGAGGAACATAGCTCGAGCAAAGGCAACGTGGTGTTTGCAGGAGACAAACGGATTAAAATTCTGCACCGTGCTATGCCAATGACTTTGGTCTGTCTGTCCGCAATTCAATATTTGATAAGAGGTTTGGAATCCGTGGCGTAGCCAACCCAATCTCTCTTTAATGCTAAAGGTTGCTGTCTGAAAAATCATACAAAACGTTTAGAGTTTCTTTTTTTTTGGTGGTGCGTGTGATAATTACTTGACATGTTTTAAATAATACCTTATACTTACTATAGAAGTCAAGCAGTTTATTTTTCCAAAATGTGCAACGCGTACCGTTATCGGAGAAAAATTAAATGAACCAAGAACATACAGAATACTGTTTCTCTTTTGGTCCTTGGAATATACAAGAAGGAGCAGACCCTTTTGGACCGCCCGTTCGAGATGGGTTTACTTTTGATAAGAAAGTCGGATTCTATAGAGAACTCGGTTTTGTTGGGATTCAATTCCATGATGACGATATTGTGCCGGATATTGACGACAAGACGCATGCGCAGCTGATATCAAGGGCAAAAGCGGTCAAAAAGCAGATCTATAACAACGGTTTAACAGCAGAGGTCGTTGCACCACGGCTATGGGAATCACCGCAGACGATTGATGGTGCTTACACATCCAATTGTGCAGCGGAGCGGGCCTACGCGCTTGAACGTTCAAAACGGTGTATTGATATTGCTAATGAAATCGGATGCCAAAACCTTGTGTTATGGCTTGCCCGCGAAGGGACTTATATTCGGGAAACAAAGAGTGCCTCCGACGCGGTAGGCTACATTTTGGATGCAATCAATACGTTGCTGGAATACGACTCGGAAATCCGCATCCTGATTGAGCCGAAGCCGAATGAGCCCATGGATATTGCTTATATTCCAACAATTGGGCATGCTATTGGGCTGGCTTATGCGAGCCGGGCACCGGAACGCGTCGGAGGTCTTATCGAAAGTGCACACGCCATCCTTGCAGGGTTAGAACCCTCAGATGAAATGGGATACGCCCTCTATCACAAGAAACTGTGGAGCGTCCATCTCAACGATCAGAACGGGCTCAAATTCGACCAGGACAAGGCATTCGGTTCCGTCAATCTGCGACGTGCTTTTAATCAAGTCCGGGTGCTTGAGAAGAACGGTTACGGCAGAAACGGGGAGTTTGTAGGCTTAGACGTTAAAGTTATGCGCACACAACCGCGCGAGTTATCAACTAAACATCTTTTGAGTAGCCGCCGGACGTTCCTGAACCTATTAGAAAAGGTTCGCAGCTATGACAAAAAGGTAGAGCAAGAATTTATTGCAGCAAGAGACTACGAAGGGTTGGATTTCTATATCCTAACACATCTTCTTGGAAATTAACAGGAGTAACATGGACACGGGGTTTTAAGTAACAGTCGGATGTGCTTTCCGTTTTCTTTAGAAGCACGTTGCGAAAGTGCTGTTTAGATCTGCAAGAAGCCGCTGGCAAGGTTTCCCGCCTCGGAAACCCTTGGCATTGATTTTTTGTAAGGTTATTTTGGCGTACATGTCATCGGAGATATCTTCGCCAAATTGTAGAAACGCATTTTGCAAAACCCTGCATTTTAAAACGAGAATGAGAACAGATAAGAATTTTCCGCATGCGGCAAAGGAGCCGCTTGCCAATAAACCCATAGCTGATGAAACACAAAAGTATCAATCCGTTCTGCTGGTAGGTCCCCCTGGTGTCGGCAAAGGCACACAAGGTGAGCTGCTGTCAAGGATTCCGGGGATTTACCACCTTTCTAGTGGTAATATGTTTCGGCAGCTTGATCCTAATTCCGCCCCAGGGAAACTCTTTCATAAGTATGCAACACGCGGCGATCTGGTACCGGATGAAATTACGGTGAAAATATGGAAAGACTATATACAAACGCAAGTATTGGAAAAAACGTTCAATCCAGGTCATGATCTGCTGATTCTTGATGGCATACCGAGGAATATAAAGCAAGCGAGCTTGATCAAGCCTTATGTTAAAGTGCTTAAAATTCTCTATATGATTTGCACGAATCCGGAGGTGATGTTCCAGCGCATCCGAGGGCGCGCAGCAAAAGAACATCGCTTGGACGACGCGCAAGAGTCCATAGTCCGGTATCGATGGGAAATCTACAAACAGGAAACGGAACCGCTGATTGATTGTTATCCTCAGGAACTCGTCCGAATTGTGGATGCAGAGACGATTCCGGTAGAGGTACTGCAACAAATTTTAGAGGCAGTGGTCCCTATTCAAAAAAAACATTTTTCACCACCTCTCATGTAGCGTCCTCTCCGTCCGTTCCAAGCGGAAGGCATTCAAATTAGATAAGTCCGTTTGACCTATCTGTTTTTTTGTATAGAATTTAGACGAGGCAGGTTCTGCAGACGATGCAGCTCTCTGTCTCGCCTATGGTTTTATGTTTCAATGACGTTGACGATAGAGACGTATCTCAGGATGCACGAGGGCACGCATCGGAAACGGTGCACCGGTATCGGATATGTGGATGCCTAAAAATTGCGGGGTTCGACGAAAAACGCGACGCAATTCGTATTTATTTTGTGACTTCCCGGGTTTCTCCAGTAACGAAAGATCTTTGCCTAAAATTGGCGCGTAAAACGCTAAATTGTGCTCCAACTCAATTCCTTCCAAAGGATACCAATCAGGGTTTTCTAGCCTCTGCCCGGAGTGTGAGCCCTGTTGCCCTGGCACGTATTTTTGAAAAACTTCAACGTTAGGTATCAGAATCAGAATCCAGTCTGCATCAGTATGTATCAGTTCCCGATCTAATTCAGGGAGGAGCCAGTCGAACAAGATTTCCGGTGCACATGAAATAGACTCCTCTTGCGGTATATTGGCAGTTATCCACTCAGATGCCTCAACCCGAGTCGGTGATGATAGTAAAACAGAAGCAAAAGCGGCTGTGTAAATCACTGAGTAAATTGCTACTGCACCTCCGAAGAGCAACCCAAACAAAGATATGGCTCGGATGGATGTGTTTTGTAATTGTGCAAGCATCGCCCCAGTAAGCACAGCGAGTACAGGATAGAGTATAAGTAGGTGTCGCGTAAATTTGACTTTGTAGGCACCAATGAATAGCAGATACGGGATAATGAAAACGAGCAACGCCCTTGTTGAACGTTTGTGTTTTTCATATTTTTCTCGGTTAAATTGATTAATATGAGATTTCCATGGGCTTGCAATGACAAGCGCATATAAGATACTAACGCTGACAAGAAACGCAAGTGGCCAGCCCATACCCCATTTGAGAAGTGTCCACAAATAGGTAAATCGCTGTAGTCCGTTAGTTTCGGTTGTAGTAAATAATCCGAAATGTCCACGTTGATAGTGCGTGGTTTCATACCAAAAATCCTCAAAGAAGAGGTTCCACACCGGCGACAACAAATCAATGAGCCAATACGGACAGCTCAGCGTAAAGGTAATAATAGCTGCACTAATCAGTGTGGTGATTGATTTCTTTATTTTTTTTTTCAACATGGGTTGTGTTGAGGTGAGTGTCTGCCTATTCGAATCGCTACGTAGGTGGGTGTGGGAGAGAAAAAATAGGGCAGATAAAACCGCAAAGGCAGTTGTAAATTTAACAGCGAAACCGATGCCAGAGACAACACCGAGGGACACGAGCGTTTTACGTTGTAACTGTGCCCCGTCGCGTATCAAAAGCCAGAGAAATAACGTCACACAAAAGGTAGCAGGAATGTCAACAAGTGCGAAACGGGATTCGTTTGTCGCGTGTAGCATCGTGACAGCGAGAAGTCCAGCCGCAATTTGTCCGGTCCGTTTATTGTAACAGGAGGCACCAAGACGATAGGTGAACCAAAGCGTGGCTGTTGATAAAAGTGTATTTACGAAACGCGCCAGCAAAATGACACGAGATTCTGTGAGATGAAAGCCTACAATTGAGAGTAGTTTCCCTATCAGCGCGATAAGATAGAACCAGGCTGTTCCGGGCCAGTTATAGATTTCGGGGGGTGCGGTAAAGTTGATCAAATTCAGAACTTCGTGCGAGATTAGCACTTCGCGCGGGTCCGGTGAGTCAGGGAGCCCGACACCTAAGCCGAGGATGCGAATCCCGAAGCCGAAGGTGAGAATGCAGGCTATCACAAAGGTCTGTTTCAACTTTAGACATTTTCTTAGACTTTGCAACTTTGTTTCCGTTAGCGCGAGACTTTAGTCCACAGTGCTTCAGGGAGGGTTTCTTGGACGTTCGCGATTTGCTCTATTGTCACTGGAAGGTTGAGTTTATTAAAAATGGCTTGCCACCGTTCGGGCTGTGTATATTCAACGTATACAGGCACGAATCCTAAATTCAGATAAGTTTTAATTGCCGGAATGCGAAAATCGTCTGTGTCAAGCATGGCGCATTTGAATCCGTGTTTCGAGAAATAGTAGAGAACAGCCAAGGATACCCATTTTCCCAGTTTTAGACCCGTGTGTTCAGATACGACACCTACCATATGGACGTATCCGACATCCGTTTCGTCAACAGATTGCCGCCAAGCACAAGCGGTGCCGACGGGTATGCTGCGATATGTTGCGAAATAGAGTCCATCACGTACAAAAACAGCTTGCCCTGTGATCTCATTGCATGCATCTTGGGCAGTGCGTTGCTTCCCGCCAAAAGAGTCACTGATGATATTCGCCCAATGCTTCTCATCGCCATCTTGGTAGGTTCGCATCTCATAGTCGGTGGGAAGTTGAATTTCCGGAAGTCTTTCTAAATTAGGACGTACCATTCTGAGTTGTCGTGCCATTTTCCTATCCTTTTTTTCGTAGGAAGCAATAAAGTAGACAAAGCATGAAGGTTCTGATGCTCGTCTCGTCAGTGAAGTCTGGTAATTTCCTTTCCGGTCCCGCCTTCCAGCGTGCAATTCAATTTGTGGACTTAACTGTCAGCATCATGATACCATATTCCGAAATTTCTCGCAAAAAAGACTTTACAATTATTGGGGCAATTTGGTATAATAAATACACTTAAAAGCGGAAGCACATCGTGTAAGGTAGAACACGCGTGAATAGAACGCTAGGCAAAAAGCCAAATATTATCCTTGTAGGGTTCATGGGAACCGGTAAAACGTCAGTTGGTAGAAGGCTTTCTACGCACCTACGGATGCGTTACGTTGATACAGATACTTTGATTGAACAAGAAAGCAGGCGAAGTATCAGCGACATTTTCGCGCAAAACGGTGAGGCTACATTTCGACAGTTAGAGAATGAAGTTGTTCGCAAAGTATCGCGGTTGCACAACCATGTTATTTCCAGCGGTGGCGGTGTTGTTTTGAAAGAAGAAAACATGGCAAATCTCAAGCGGAACGGTATCATCTTCTGCTTGACAGCCACGGCAGAAGAAATTTATCGACGCGTTGGCAGCCAAACGTTCCGACCGTTGCTTCAAACGCCTGAGCCATTGGATAAAATACGGGCGATGTTGGCAGAACGTCAGCCGTATTATGCTCAAGCGGATTATATGGTAAAAACGACGGGGTGCCCCTTTAACGAGATTGTCGCACACATCAAATCTATTTTTTACGGTGTTGTTAAGCGAAAACCGTAATGCTTATTTTATCTCAGGATTGGGTCGCCAGAATCGTTGCAGGATGGTTGGCTAACTATTTTTTAATTCCCCACGAGGTCAAAGAAGCGATATTGCTATGGTTGGCTAATTATGCTATGAAAACAAAAACGCTAAATGTTGCGCTGGGCACAAACAGTTATTCCATCATCGTAGGTCAGGGAATTCTCGACAGAGTTGGAGAATATCTTACTGCTCATGTCAAATCAGACAAGGTCCTTATTGTTTCTGATGCTTATGTTAACCAATGCTATTCTCCTATTGTCGAGGCAAGTTTAACGGATGCTGGATTTGCCGTAAACAGTGTTGAGGTTCCTGCTGGTGAAAGGAGCAAATCGTTGGCCCAGTTTGCTCGGATACAAGATAGCCTTGTGGAGCATCGGCTTGATCGGGGTTCCGTGCTCGTAGCATTGGGTGGAGGAGTAGTTGGCGATTTAGGCGGCTTCGCTGCGTCGACTTACATGCGGGGGATTGGTTATGTACAAATTCCAACAACGCTACAAGCCCAAGTCGATGCCAGCGTAGGTGGAAAAACGGCGATTAACCATCCGAAAGGTAAAAACCTGATTGGCGCGTTCCATCAGCCGAAATTAGTTTTAATCGATGTAGATACGTTGAAAACCTTGCCGCAACGAGACATACGCGCAGGGCTAATTGAAGTGATTAAAATGGGAGTTATCCGAGACGAACTGCTCTTCAAAATGGTAGAGGATAACCTCAATGCGATTTTCGACTTAGATGCGGCAACGTTGATGGCAATAATTGCACGCGCGTGTGCCAATAAAGCGGATGTAGTGACGAAAGATGAAAAGGAGAGCCGGTTGCGAATGGTGCTTAACTATGGGCATACATTTGGACATGCCCTGGAAGCACTGACAGATTACAGCACCTATCGGCATGGTGAGGCGGTTTCAATTGGAATGAATTGCGCAGCACAATTAGCAGTCAATTTGTCTCTGTTTTCCGAAACGGATTTCCAACGTCAACGCCAATTATTAAAGCGTGCAAAACTACCAATTAATTTCCCATCGGAGGTTTCACCGAAACGGTTATGTGATGCAATCTATTTAGACAAAAAAAATGTGGGAGGCATGCTTTGTCTAATTTTACCGACGCGCATTGGCGAAGTGGTTATAGAAGATAACGTGGATATAAAAAAGGTTTTGAATGCCATTTCACAATGCTTTTAAGCCATACAACGCGAAAGACAGTAGGGACTCCGTCCTTTTTAAGGATCAGAAAACTCCCTTACAAAAATTGTAGGAGAAAGTGCTGCTTCTTATCCCAGCTGTTGTTAGTCCGTGATGCAATCAGGTGCGGACTTTGAAGGAAAATATATGAGATTTAACAAAACTATTCTATCAATAATAAGCTGCGTGCTTTTATGCTTATTTGCTGCTACGGTGTTAGCTCAGGGGCTCGCTCCACCTACAAATGTTAAGGCAGTAGATACACCAAATGACGATGGCAAAAGCATTACCATCACGTGGGATGTGGCTGACGAAGCAAGCAGCATCAGAGGTTACCAAATTCTACGGAGTTTAGTGATAGACGAATTTGAGGAAATCGGGGGCCTGCTCCCTGCTGATACAACAGTATACACAGATTCATCCGTTGAAGAGGGAACCGCTTATACCTATATTGTCCGCGCGGTTAGTGAAACAGAGGCAACAGTAGATTCTGAACAAACCGTGCCAGTTAAAGGGACCGGCGAATGGTTTCATACCGGCAAGTTGCCGCTGTTTATCGCCATGCTGCTTTTTTCTGCAGCGATTGTTTGGAATACCTACCATGCACGAAGTGGAAAAGAAATATTTGTTCGCCGCATTCCTGGCTTAGAAGCGGTGGATGAAGCTATCGGCAGGGCCACAGAGATGGGACGCTCGATTCTATACGTATTAGGGTTAGGGGGTGTTAGTGGAGTCGCGACAGTTGCCAGTATGACAATTCTGGCGCAAGTAGCACGGCGGACTGCCGATTATGAAACGCCCTTACGTGTGCCGTGCAATGATCCTATCGTGATGAACGTGGTACGAGAGATGGTGAAAACCGCGTATCTTGAAGAGGGGCACCCGGATGCCTACAATGAAGATAATATCTTTTTTCTGACAGAGGACCAGTTCGCCTACGCAGCAGGCGTTGACGGTATCATGGTGCGTGAGAAACCGGCTACAGTATTTCTGCAGGGGGCTTTTGCTGCAGAATCCCTCATCCTTGCTGAAACCGGGAATTCTATCGGTGCTATTCAGATTGCGGGGACAGACTCTGAGCACCAGCTTCCATTTTTTATCGCCGCTTGTGATTACACTCTAATTGGCGAAGAGCTCTACGCCGCGAGTGCTTACCTTTCTAAAGAGCCAATGCTCCTCGGAAGTCTTAGAGGGCAAGACTGGGGGAAAGTCCTTATTTTCGCCGCTATCGCCCTCGGTGTCATTCTTGAACTATCCGGTATTACTTGGATAACAACACTTTTACAACGGGTTAATTAGGGAGTCTTATGAAGAATCAATTACAAGTGTGTCGGATTTTTAATTGGGCAACACTGAGGAGATGTATATGAAACGACAAGTACCTTTAGTGCTCTGCTTTCTTTTCGGCGTTGTGATGTGCTTCACCCAGTTTAGTCCGCATTCATATTCGCAAGCAATTTACAACGAGGTAGTTTATTGGGCATTGATTATGTCGCCCTTTGCTCTTGCAGTAGGAACGATAACGCTTATTCAAACCCATGTGACACGCATTCGCCGCCGCACAGAGCATTGGCAATACAGTTTTGTTGTCTTTGCTGGACTTCTCGCAATGGTAGCTATAGGACTTCCCTTTGGACCGCAATATCCTATGTTTGAATGGTTATTTAACAACATCCAAGTACCGCTGGATGCTACAATGTTCTCACTTCTTGCTTTTTTAATTGCATCTGCGGCATTTCGCGCGTTCCGTGCTCGGACGTTTGAGGCATCTCTTCTCTTGATTACTGCTATGATTGTAGTAATCGGAAATGTTCCTGTTGGGGATCTGATCTGGAATACGGTCTTATCCTGGTTACCTTGGGACGACGGGGCCTCAGGGACAAGGCAATGGATTTTGGAAAATCCCAATCTCTCAGCACGGCGTGGAATCATCCTCGGTGTCAGTTTGGGCGTGATTTCACAAGCCATACGCCTCATCCTCGGGATTGAGCGCTCTTACATAGGTGGAGGAGATTAACAAAATGCTTAGTAAACTGATGAATCTCGACCGGCGCATTGTTTTTATTCTCGTCGCGTTAGCAGTCATCATTCCAACACTCTTGCCACTCAATTTGCCAATCACAGTCTCTGGACCGACAGAGAGAATCTACGATTACATTGATGCTCTTCCAGCTGGGGCAACTATCATGATCTCTTTCGATTATGGACCCTCTTCCTTACCTGAGCTCAACCCCATGGCAAAAGCTGTTTTAAGACATTGCTTCGATAAAGATGTCCGCGTTATTGGAATGACACTTTACCCCTTTGCTCCAACTCTCGCCGATACTTTGATGAAAGAGGTTGCCGATGAGGCTGGTGCGGTACGTGGTGAAGATTATGTTTTTCTTGGATTCCGACCTGGATATGAACAAGTTATGCTTCGTATGGGAACGAGTATCGCAAGCACCTTTGAGAAGGATTACACAAACACTCCACTCACAGAGATTCCGATGATGAAGAATATCACCAATTACGACCAAATTGACCTTATCTTAGACCTCGCGTCCGGAAGTACTGTTGAACTTTGGATCACCTATGTCAACGTGAAATATAGCCAAGAGGTTGCCGCTGGAGTTACTGGTGTGATTGTTTCCCAAATGTATCCTTATTTACAAACCAAGCAGTTAGTCGGATTAATGCCCGGATTTCTAGGAGCCGCCGAGTATGAGAAACTCGTCGGTGTAACTGAAAAGGGAACAGAAGGCATAAACAGTGCCTCTCTAGTACATATGTTAATTCTGGGATTAGTCGTTATGGGCAACGTCATATTCTTTATTCAGCGTAGACAGAAGGAGTAAATTTATGGAAATTATAGATATTGTAGGGATCTGGATTGCAGCAGCTTTGACACTCTGTATTTATAGTTTTCTTTATCGAGATAATCCATTTTATCGATTCGCAGAGCACCTCTTTGTAGGCATGTCTGTTGGCTATAGCATTGTTATCTCTGTTCACCAAGGATTCATACCGTTCGCGTGGGAACCGTTCTGGGCAGCTGTGAAACCGTTTTGGCCAGGGGTGCCCCGAGAAGCAGGCTGGAGCGGGTTGTGGAAACTGATCCCAATCGGAATTGGCTTACTATTTTTGGGTGGAGTGTCGCCCCGTAACACATGGTTGATTCGCTACCCTAGCTCTATCTTAATTGGGTTTGGGGCAGGTCTTTCAATCCCGAATGTATTAAGAGCAAATATTTTTGAGCAGACGCGGGGAACAGTTGAACCGTTTGCAGCTGCACATGCAGGAACTCTTTCTGGATGGGGTATTTTCGAAGCAGTCCTTATGGTTGTTGGAGTCGTTTGCACACTTACCTATTTCTTCTTTTCTGTTGAACACCGAGGTCCCATCAAGTGGCTGTCAAAGGTCGGAATCGCTTTTTTGATGATTGGATTCGGTTCTGCATTCGGCAACACGGTGATGGGACGTGTTGCTCTCTTAATCCAACGCGTTGATTTTCTCTTAAACGATTGGCTCGGAATGCTTTTTTGAACGCCGCATGTGCAACTGGACAATATATCACAAGGCCGCAAATCGTGTGAGATTCATTATTATATTCAGAGATGTCCGTTGCCGAGGCCTAGACCGCTACAAAAAATCAGGTTTATTTTTTTAGATAAGAAGGAGCGGAAAATCTCATGAAACTCGGATATAGTACCTGGGGGATGCCCACAGTGCCGGTAGATGTTGCTATTCAACATCTTGCCTTCCTCGGCTTCGATGGTATAGAACTAACCATCATACCACGTTTCACAACGGAGCTTAGCACCCTTGATACCACAGAACGGAAACGAATTGCAGGTCTGCTGAAACAGCATAACTTAGCCTTACCGGCAATTGCGGCGCATTCCAGTTTGATGGAAACTGATGTTGAGATACACGAACGGAATATGTGGCGGTTAAAAGGTGGCGTAGATTTGGCGGTGGAACTCGCACAAGGTGGTGAATTGCCTGCAGTCAATACCACCCCCGGTGGAAAACCGGAACAGTGGGAATCAAAGAAACATTTCCTTGCTGACCGGGTGGGTGAATTAGTCGATTATGCTGCGACATCCGGTGTAACTATCGCTATGGAGCCGCACATTGGCGCGATTATTGATACACCGGATAAGGTACTTGAACTGCTGAACATTGTCGATTCTCCATATCTCAAAGTGAATTTTGACATCAGCCACTTTGATATAGTGGGGCTGACAATTGAGGAGACGGTCTCTGCGTTAGCGTCTGTTTCAGCACACACGCACGTCAAAGATCAGCGCGGGCTTGCCCCGGATTTTGAGTTTCTCATCCCAGGTGAAGGGCCTTTTGATTACGTTGCCTATCTGAAGTCGATGGAGACACACGGTTATGATGGCTTCATAACGGCAGAGGTCAGTTTCATGGTGCAGGCGCGTGAAGATTACGATGCGCTTGCCGCCGCAACTTTGTCTTATGAAACATTATCGCAGGCGTTTATTGATGCCGGCATTGAAAGGGTGTAACGATGCAGCCAAATATCCTCTTGCTCATGACAGATCAGCAACGTTGGGACGCGATGGGATGCAGTAGCGACTGGGTTAAAACCCCGAACTTAGATCGAATTGCCAGCGAAGGGGTACGCTTCACTCATTGCGTTACCACATCGCCTGTCTGTATTCCGACTCGGCTCAGCTTAGCAACAGGATTGTACCCGCACAACACCGGCGTTTGGAACAACATGAATCATCAACTAGCACCGGAAACGCAGACGTGGATGCAGGCAGTGCGTGATGCCGGCTACCGGACCAGTCTCTTCGGCAAAACTCACCTGCACCCGCACCACGGAGATTTGCGTGAACGGGAAGGTTTGATGAATGCCTACGGATTGGACGATGTCAATGAAATCGGTGGACCGCGCGCGAGTGCGAATGTGCTATCACACATGACATCGAAATGGGAGGCAAAGGGGTTATGGGATGCTTATCGCGCAGATTATAGAGAACGTTTCAGTACGAAACCCTACCTCGTCCGGCCATCTGTGCTTGGACTAGAAAACTATGCGGATGTCTACGTTGGGCAACAAGCGAAGCGGTATCTTGAACGCTACGATCGGGCACAGCCCTGGTGCTGTTGGGTGAGTTTCGGTGGGCCGCATGAGCCGTGGGATACCCCGGAGCCCTACGCCAGCATGTACGATCCGGATGCAATGCCATCGGCAATACCGCGTCCGGTCACCGGAGAGAGGCCACGTGGGTACTTAGATCAACTCTTGGAACGCGTTAATCCCTCCTTTGAAGAGGGTGAAATCGGAAGGCTACGTGCGAACTACGCCGGCAATGTCACACTGATTGACGCACAAATTGGCGAAATCTTGGATACCATTCAGGCTCGCGGCGAATTGGATAAGACTATAATCGTTCATACCTCCGACCATGGCGAGATGAACGGGGACTATGGGTTAATTTACAAAAGCAATTTCCTGAATGGCGCGGTGCGAGTGCCTCTGTTGGTTAGAACCCCTGAAACATTAAAAACTAAAATTGCAGGAAGTCTCTGTGATAGTCTTGTTGAATGGATTGATATCGGCCCAACGCTTGTTGACTCCGCAGGTGGCGAGCTAAAACACCGTCAATTTGGCAAGTCACTATGTCCGGTTTTGGACAGTCCAGAGGTAACACACAGGGACTTCGCTATCTCTGAAATAGAAGGCGAAGTGATGTTGTTAAATCGCGAATGGAAAATCGCACTCAATGCAAACGGAGAAACATACCTCCTCTTTGACGTTCAAAAAGACCCGGCGGAGACGCATAACCTTGCTGGCTCTACCGACATGACAGATGTCGAAACGGAACTCCGGCTGCAAATTTTAGAACGGCTTGTGCAGACACAAACGAGACATGCTTGATTGGAAATCGCACTCCTTAAATAGTTCAACGAGAATTAAGAAGAATATGAACGTTGAAGGATGGCTGTCAAACTGACATGCGCGAACCTTTGAAAATGTTCGCTACGGTTCCATCTCCGGTTATTCAAGATGTGTGCCGGAAAACAGATTAACAGAACGGCCACTTATGAGGTGCTCGCCCTAAGCTGCGAGAATTGGAGCCGTTGAATAGAAATTTTTGGGGTGAGGATAATGGTTAGTGAATTATCGAATCTCCGTAGGCAAGGAGTGGTACGCTCGCCTACGGAGATTTTTATATCCAATAGAACAGAGACCGGCGACTTTATATGGATGCGGTATCGTTCAGTTGTTTCAGGTGGTTTGCATGACGTACCAACTCGATCAATTCATCCAGCTGTGGCGTTTGCAAGTTGAGACCTTTCAGCATCTTCTGGACAGTTTCTAAGGAGCCTTTCCTTGCCCAATAACTGTCTCGAAGGATTTCCGCGTAGTGAGCAACAGCGGTAGCGAGTTGAAAAGCGGGTGATGCCTCCTCAAAAGTGCGATGTAGGGCTTCTAGGGAGAGAGCCTCCTGAATCTCCGTCACCTGCTCGGTGTCCGGATCTTCGTGCCGGATGAATACAGTTGCGAGGGTACCGACAGCATTTTCATGAAGTTTAATCTCATAGAGTGCGGTGACACTATGGCCTGCACCGACTTCGCCAGCATCCACTGCGTCATTGCGGAAGTCTTTATGCGCAAGCCACCGGTTCTCATAGCCGAGGAGCCGGAACCGGCTGACTGTCTTAGGATTGAACTCAACCTGAATTTTGGAATCTTTGGCGATGAGCTGCAACGTGCCGGTCAAATTTTCGACAAAGATGCGCTTCGCCTCCTTCAAGGTATCAACATAGGCGTACATACCGTTGCCTTTATTGGCAAGTTGCTCCATGAGCTCGTCGTTGTAGTTACCCATGCCGAAACCGACGGTCGTCAGCATAATCCCTTCCTTGACATAGGTTTCAATCTCTTTGAGAATACCCGAGGCACTCGTAATCCCTTCATTTGCAACGCCATCGGAGCAGAGAATCACGCGGTTGATGCAATCCTTTTGGAAATTCTGAAGTGCGAGCTCGTATCCCTTCCGGAGGCCATCCTCGGCATTTGTCACGCCAGAGGTGTGAAGGGATTCAATTGTTTCTAAGATATGCTCACGGTTGCTAATGCGGGTATGGGGTAGCACGACCTCGGCATCGGTGCCATAAATGACGATACCGACTTCGTCTTTCGGTCGCAGCTGCTCAACTAAAAGTCTCAAAGCGCGTTTGACTAACCCTAACCGGCTTTCCATAGACATAGAGCCGGAAACATCAATCACGAACGTCAGGATTGCGTTCTTCCGTTCATCCGCTTCAACAACGCGCCCTTGAATACCGATGCGCAGCAATTGAAGCCGCTTGCCCTCCCCGAACTTGGAAGGCGCGGCTTCAAGATGAATAGCGAATGCCTCTTCCATTGGAGGAGTGTAACCGTAATCAAAGGCGTTCACAAATTCCTCAACGCGCACTGCATCTTTCGGGGGTAAGTGTCCATCTCGGAAGTAGCGTCGCGCCACAGCATAGGACGCAGTATCCACGTCCATAGCGAATGTCGAAAAGGGGTCATCTTCTGTATCGATAAACGGATTGGTGCCGTGATGCTGAAAATAGACATCAGGATAGGCGGCATCGTTAGGGGGTTCAAACCTTGGGCTTGAGGGTTTGCAACATCAAAGGATGCCGCTGCTCCCGCGTATTTTGCTTTGATGGAGCGGCGTTGCACATGTCTGTTTTCAACGACAGTGCTGCTATGCAAAGTCCCCTTAATGACAGGTTTTCGTACCATCGGTTCCGGGGGTGCCAAGGGGTTAATAATATCAGCAGTTACTAAATTCCGATTCGTATATTGATGCTGAGTGTTCCCGGGATAATAAAGCCCGGCAATAACCGCAACGATTAAGTGGAACGTCAGCGAAATTACAAGGGATCCTGGAAGTTTTTGTCTCCTAAAACGTTCAAGTGTTTTTGACGTGAAAGGGAGTGTGCCCATCTCGCCAGAGATTTTTTTGTGAGTTCCTTTAATACGCATTGCTTTATACCTCCAAAAAATTTTACCTGTTTTGGACAGTATAGCGCAATTTTCGTGCCACTTTCGGAAACGCGATAAATGGACAGATATCGGGTATTCGCGGAGAGGTCCTGCACGAAAAAGGGCAAATCTGTTTTCAAATTGTACAAAATCGTGCAGCGCGGTGTACGCCTTTTACGGCAGCTCAGAGGCTATGTTCTCTGATATTCCGGGCATCCGTTAGACAGTGCTTATCCATCTGTCTGCTGTAAGAACTGTCGAAGTCCGTGTAACGATTGCCCACTGAAAAATCGCCACTCGTTTTGGTGAACGAAGAGGTAGTGCCACGGCACAGCGGATTCGGACGCTGCACGACACCATGAACGTCCTGCGATCGCTTTTTGCCCGGCGTTCTCATCAGGCATTCCCTTCGTCTCGATGAGGAAATGCGCACCGCGGCTGTCACAAACGACGAAGTCGGGGATATAACGTGCAATGCGCCCTTTTTCTGTTAGATAGTCAATCCGGAGGGCTTCAGGTCCTGCATTCTTCGCGAAGGCTTTAACATCAGTAGCAGCGTCCAGCCACCGGGTGAACTCTGCCTCAAAATGGCGATGACATGGTACTAAATTGAACATCGTCTTATTTGCAGTAACGACGGGGTTTCGTTCACTCGCCGTGAACGGGTACGGTTGCCATGTAGACAACCGCATCGGTGCCGTTTCAAAGGCACGCCTCTTGCGCGTCTCCGTTAGTCGCTCTAAAATTAAGGGGGCAAACACAGCATGGATACGTTGGACAACATCGTCATCGCTGAGGCGCTGAATGAGGCGCGCGTCAGTCAGTGTTACTTTTTCTTCAAAGAGCATCTCTGTGAGAAATTGTGCCAAGAGCGGTGCAATAATCGGGTGTAGTATCGGCGGGAGACAACAGACACGCTCTAACTGTTTGACGAAATAAGAGATGGCTGTCCAACCGTTTTCAAGGAGCGGCAGGTGAAACGGCATCCATTCAACGAGCTGATTGGTGATGAGGTGGCGCCCTATGTATTCAGCGGTTTGTGGGTTTGCTAATGAGAGTTTGGGCAGCTCAGCACACCGCCCTTCAACATCCCGGCGGTTGATAGCGTCAAGTGCGACAAGATTTAGCCAGTGTGCATCGGAGATGCACGGGATTTCGATATCAAGTGCAGGAATCTGTTCCGGGTAGATTGAAACAACGGTGGATTTGATGGTAGTCGGCTCTTGGATAATTGGGGTGACTCCTTCTATTCCGAGTGCCTCTTGATATAAAGTGTTAAACGCCGGATGCTCAATGACGACAACTGTCTCAGCGACTTCCGTCGTGTCGGGGTGTGTGATTCTGCGTAAGCCTCTACCGAGTGTCTGTTCCGGCAAGATTTTGGAGTCGGCTGTAAACGGCCGAAGCGGCACAATTACTGTGACGTTTTTGACATCCCATCCTTCTCGTAACATGAGTACAGAGACGATGCAAGCATAGGGGTTCTGATTGCTATCCAGTTCTCTGCTCAGCTTGCGGAGGGCCTTCAAATCCGCGTTGCTCATCTGTTTTTCGTTTTCAATGAACTCGCCGTGCTTGTTGATTTTTCCTTTTAGGTTTGTATGGAGATTAAGCGTCTTCCCGTTGAGTTTCTCAAAGTGTGGGTCGGTGTTGAGAAGTTTTGTAATTTGATCTGCGGCTTGCGTATTCTCACACATGACAAACAGCAACACTTTTTTTCCAACCTTTTCCCATTCAAAAAAACTCGCCTTCCATCTTTTGTAACCGAGTTCCAAATGTGCACGATACTTTTCGGCAGCGTTATCGGAAGAGTTTTGTTGCAGCGCCGCAGAACCGATAACTGGGACTTTCACAATGCCTGCATCGACAGCTTCGCCCAAGGGTGTGTCGCAGACGATATGTTTTAGGGGGGTGCCGCTTCTGTCGCGCGGGGTAGCAGAGAAGTCGAGCTGCGCCACAAGGCCGCTCCTGTGCCGGTTCTCCGCTTCCTGATGGAAGAATTGGATGGCTTGACTCCACGCCAGATCCGGGTGCCAGATGTGATGTGCCTCATCGTTCAGGACCATCAGCCGCGATTCACTGGCGATGCGCTCGCGGAGTGCTGCCCCGATGTCTATGGACGAAGTAGGGGTGACAGCCGGGCCCATAAATGTATAATACTGATTCGCCTTTTCCTGTTGCTTCGGATACAACTTTTGGATGTTGGTGAGGTAAAGCACACCATTCCCTGCACCACCGGGTTCGTTTTGATGGATGACGTTGAGGTGCCAGTCCTTTTTCCACGCTGGAGGGATTAATGGATCGTTATCAAAGATTTCTCCGTCTCCGAAATCTTCTAAAAGCCGCTCTGTAACAGTAAGTCCTGGGGCGATTACTAGAAATCGTGTTGTTAGTTCAGAATTGGGCTCTCGGCGTGCGTGGAAGTAACTCCAGACAATGGCGAGACTCATGCACTTCGTTTTGCCGGTGCCGGTTGCGAGTTTAAAGGCGTACTTCGGCCACGCATTGTCCGTGCGCGGCACCCCCGCCGCTACCAATTCGGCATTAAGCGAATAATCATATTTGGCGATGAGGCCAGAAACGCTCCGAATCTGCGCAACTTCATACAAGTAAATGAGCGTTTCGATGGCTTCTTGTTGACAAAAGTAGTATCGGAATTCACGTTCGCCGATTAGATGCTCGCCGCCGAACCAGTGCGTTAGTAGTACACGCGATGTCTCGCTCGCACCCTCATACCCGGCTTCACGCCACGTTCCAACGGCACGGCGCAGCGCGTTAGGCACAGCAAGGTGCGATGGGCGGCGCCCCGCTGCTATATTGCCTGCTTGACGATGCCGATTCGGTTCTTCCCATGGTGCGTGCAGTCGCGAAAGTTCTTGTCGGTCAACATGCAATGTTGTCATCAGGACACCTCCACTCGGACGGTAATATCGGTATCGCAGCCGAACACGTCCACGACACGCACGCAGGCAAAGTGCTCACCCGGTGCCGCGTATTTGTGGCACGCAGTGCTGACGGGGCTGAGGGACCTGTCTTTGTTGGTGCGATAGTCCTGCCAGTGATGCGTAAACGGCTTATCGCAGGCCCATTCAAAATCCACCGCCCAAAAGTCTATAAAGTCAAACGGCTTTTTGGCGGCAAGGTCCTTATTTTTTTCTAATTGGTTGGCTGGGATTTCCGCAAAATCTGGGACGAAGTCGGTGAGGCGGATGTCAACGGTGCCGTCTTTGTGATAGACGGGCTCAGCTTGCAAATAGGCGGGGGCAAGAAACAGCGCGGATGTCCGGTTTTTCTCCATCACCTCGCGCGGGATGCGGATGGGTTGTAAGGTGATACCGTGCGAGGCTTTGATCGCTTCCACCGTTTGGTGGAATTCCATCTCGAACTCCCAAGCGAGACAGTATAATTTCTGATTTACCCCCCCCCTTGATTGTTGTTAAGTATAGTTCCCATCATTTCTGCCACGGTCGCCTTGCCGAAGATGGTATCTATCGGAGCAACGTAACAGTAGGCACCGTCCTTGATACCGTGCAGGTCCGGAGAGGGTTGGTGTTTTGGTGCGAGCACTTCTGCCCCGAAGAGTTCCAAGACGACGCGGCGGTGTTCGGTTTCTGCACCTTTGAGGTGTGCCTTCTGCCACCACTGCCGTTCATATCTACCGGCATTATAGACATCGAAGGAACGGTACGGTTTCTCCGCAGTGTGCAGTTCGCGTTGCAGCTCAATCATCCGTTTGCGGGTGGTGTGGATGGCAAACCGGCCTAAATCCGACAGAATCCACCGTCTGCCCAGCTGCTCAGCAACGGCTCCGGTGGTGCCGCTGCCACAGAAGGGATCTAGCACAATATCGCCTTCGTTAGAGGACACTTTAATGATACGTTCAAGCAGCTTCACCGGTTTTTGCGTAGGATAACCAAGACGTTCTTTTGATTGTGTTGCGGTGCCGAATCCTTTTATATCTGTCCACCATGAAAGAACAGGTACACCTTTAGCTTCATCCAAATAGATTCGTCGTTCCGAGCCATCAGCTCTTTTTGAATGCTTACGGTACAACCGTCCATCTTCGTCTGTATGACGGTACGCTGTTGCGATACGTTCTTGTGAATACGGAGTGTATTGTGGATTAAAAACTGCGTCGGTTCCAGAGTAGAACAGAATTACGTCATGTTTTCGCGGAAATCTGTTAGTTATCGGACTATTGCTTGCCTTATAACTCCAAACCAACTCATTCCTAAAATACTGCACACCAAAAATCTCATCCATAAGCAACTTCAGATAGTGGCTCATCGTCGGGTCGCAGTGGAGATAGATGGAGCCGTCTTCTGCGAGTAGGTCCCGCATTAGGGTTAAGCGTTCGGACATAAAGTGGAGATAGGAGGCCGTGCCTTTTCCCCACATATCGCAATACGCGACGGTTTCCAACGGAGACTGCCCTTTGGCAACCTTTGTTTTTTCCTCGCCTATTGGCAATGCCATTTTAAAGTTAGCCCCGACGTTGAAGGGCGGGTCTGCGTAGATGAGGTTCACCTTCCCGCGGAACTCCGAGAGCAGACTTGCCATCACCACCTTATTATCGCCCCATATCAGTCGGTTTCGGAAGTCATCTTGACGCTGGGTTTGCCTCTCAAAGAGTTCAATTTGTCCACTGGCGAATGCCTCGCTGCGTGGCTGGTCAACCTGTTCGATGTGTTGGAGGGGTAGCGTTGCGGCGTTGATGTCAATGGGCCGTCTGTTGCCCTGTTCGTCGTATTTGCCCTCCCAGATCAGCTCGGTTTTGCGAGTGGAGAGCGGATGCGGGTGGTCTGCGGTGTATTTCATGCATGGTGCCTTTCTGTTGTGGGTTGATGTATTATACCATTTTTCAGATATTGTATTTCATAAGCAGGTTTTATGGAATATGAGAATGCCGTGTGCCGGACGATAAATTGCTCTGTTCCAAGTTGGTTATTTCTGCAGAGAAAGCAAAAATAAGTCGTTTTACGCTCTGCCGTAAACTGGTATTGCGGCACCGTTGATGACAGAGGCCTCTTCTGAGGTAAGAAAGCAGATGACTTTAGCGATGTCTGCGGGTGCGACCCACCGGGAGTGGTCTTCGTCTGGCATGGATTCGCGATTAGCGGGGGTGTCGATGACGCTGGGCATGATGGCGTTAACGTTGACCCCGGCATCCATAACTTCTGCGGCTAAAGCTTCGGTCAAGGTTCGGACTCCGCCTTTTGAGACGCAGTATGCACTGAGTCCGGCTTCGCCTTTTAGGCCGGCACGTGCAGAAACGTTGACAATTTTGCCGTTGCCGCGCGCGGTCATCTGTGGGAGTGCGGTTTTGCAGCAGAGGAAAACGGATTTGAGATTCAGGTTCATCATGAAATCCCATTTCTCTATGTCTAGTTCAGCGGCAGGGGTTCCGCCGACGAAGCCGCCGACGATGTTCACCAGTACGTCGATCTGTCCGAATGTTGAGAAGCATTTCTTAACGTTGGCTTCCTCGGTAACGTCTGCGAACAAGAAAGTAACATCTTCGCTGATGTCCGGGTTGTAGTGTTTGAAACGTTCGACCTCATTTTCAAAGAGGTAGGTAACGGCGACATTGTCGCCTTGGGCGATGTATGCTTTTGTGACAGCACTGCCTAGGATGCCGGTGCCGCCGGTGATAAGGACGTTACGTTTTTGTTCAGCCATTTTTTAGGCTCCTCCTCGGTTTTTCAATTAGTGTGTTAGTTTAGTGCAATGATAACACGTATCGGAAAAGGTGTCAAGCGAATTTCGTGTCAGCGGGTAGTACCCCGATGCCGGGGCGGTTGGGCAAAATGAGTTTTCCTTTATCGAGCGTAACGCCGGCGTACGGGTCATCTTCGATGAGCAGGTTCCCATCCAGATCTGCGTAATCAACGAGCGGGGTCAGGTGCGCGGCGGCGGTAATAGCGAGCGAGCTCTCTATCATACACCCGATCATGACAAGTAAGCCGTGTGCACGAGCAACGTGTATCATCTTGAGAGCCTCAATCAAGCCGCCACACTTTACCAGTTTGATGTTGATGCCGTCGACGCATTCAGCGAGCGCTGGGATATCAGCTGCCCGTTTGACGGATTCATCGGCAATGATAGGGAGTTCGGTATGTTCTTGAACGAATTTGAGTGCGTTCAAGTCGTTAGGGTTTGTGGGTTGTTCAATCAGTTCAATGTTGTATTGTGTGAGTTGTTGAATTTTTTTTACAGCTTCTTTGGGTTTCCATGCGGTGTTTGCATCGACATAGATGGGTTTGTCCGTAATCTGACGGATTGCTTGGATGATCTCGATATCGCGCGGTGTCCCGAGTTTTACCTTTAGAATGGGAAATGCTTGTGCATGGCGTGTTTTCTTGGCCATCACTTCGGGCTCGTCCAGTCCGATGGTGAAGGAAGTATTGGGTGTTTTCTCTGGGTTAAGTCCGCAGAGTTGATAGAGTGGGGCCCCCAATTTTTTGCCGAGCCGGTCGTGCAGTGCGATATCAATGGCGGCTTTGGCGGCGTAATTTCCACCGAGTGTTGTTTCGAGGCGTGCCATGACATCATGAATTGCGTCAAGATTGCCATCAAGCTGAGGCTCCAGGATTTCCAATGCGGTTGTGACTGTCTGGACAGTTTCTCCGTAGAATTGCGCAGGTGCTGCTTCACCGATGCCGCCATCGATTTGTACAGACAGTATTTCTCTATATGTATCCACGGTGCGGCGGGCAATTTTGAAAGGATGCTGTAGTTTGAGTTGCGTGATCGTTGTAGCGATATGCATGTTGTTCTATTGCATCTATCTCTTTCTCTGTAAGTAGTCCAGGAAACGTTTCTGTTTTTCCGCGTCGATTTGCCGTTCGCCATTTAAAGCTGCCCATGCACCGAAGAAAATGGCGGATGCCTCTTGTGCGTGGGATGCCTTGGCGTGATTTAGTGACGTAATTTCGAGAGTCATCGCGATTTTGTTAGTCTGTTGGATTTCCGGTGTTATCCTATCGTGGATGGTTTCGATGGGTGTCTTAAAAAGGGTAGCGTTAAATTGCTGGAGTATCTGCTTTAGAAAAGTTTCGGCTGTGTGATTTCCTCGGTAATGTGCGGCGATAACGGTGGGTTCAGTTTTCCGCGCCGGTGTGTGGTGAATTCGCAGGTAGTATCCATCTTCAGGAATCGCATTAACGTTGGCGATGCGTTTTTCGAGGGGTAGTTTTTGTCCGGGTGGCTGAATCAGATAGACCTTTGCGCCTGCGAGTGTTAGCATCTCTTTCAGTGTTGCAATGAGTTTTGCAGTGGCGTGTTCGTTGCCTTGTGAATCCAGAACAAAGACGTTTTCAGCGAATATGCCGTCCGCTATCGCTTGTAGTTTAGGATGGACAACCGTCGCGCTACTGAGGTGGAGAGAAATCTGACGTTTGTATGGATAATATCCGGCTGCAGTGAGGTGGAGTATTACTTCGCCCTCAAATTCTGTCATCAAGAAGAAATGGCCGGCGGCATCGGTGACAGCGGTTAATGCGGGTTGGGCGTGTAATTGGACGTTCGGAATCGGTTCGCCGGTATCAGCATCAGTGACGTGTCCTTGGAGGAGTGCGCTGTCGATTTCTGCAAAACGGATTTTAACCGATTTGCGTTTCTGTCGGTAGGCAGCCTGCACCGTTGCTGTGCCAGGTTGTGTGGTTGCATGTAGATAGAAGCGTGCGGTCCCATTTTTGGAGGATCCGACAGTTTGGTATGGTTTATGCGGGGAGCGCGCAGATGATAGAGAAAAAGCGTTTGCTGCGACGATGTGGCCTTCTGATGTTGTGGCGTGGATCGGCTCCCCGTCGGCAATTGGCATTCCTTCCGCATCTAGTGCTGTAACGGTAATACGGGCGTAACTTTTCCCGTCAAATGGTAGGGTATCCGTCCATGTGTTCATGCTGAGTTTGGCTGCAGGTGGTGCCACCTTAAACCATTGCATGAAAGGTAGGCTGTGATTTCCGTAGTAGTTGACGAGTTCGGTTTCGACAAAATGGATGCCGTTTGATAGCGGTGCTTTGATGAGAATGTCAATTAAATCCTCGTCACGGCGATAGTGGAAGGGAACGTCCACGTTATCAATTTTGACTCGTATAGAGTTTGTGAAAACTTGTTGTCGTTTTAGCATCCATGCGCCTCGTTCGTGGAGTCCATCTGTGATTTGGATTTGGATATTGGGGGTTTTGGTTTCGATAACGGCCTCGTGTAGGGGTTTGACGAGTGTGCCTTTAGGGAATCCGGCGGCGACGTACCGTGCGATGCCGAGAAAATAGCCGTAAGCTTCCTGTTTGAGGTACTCTGCAGATTTGAGTCTGGCTTCTTCCTCAGGATTAGAGTAGAAAGATGCCTCGCACACAACTGCAGGGCATTTGGTTAAGCGCAAAACGCCAAAGCCTGTGGAGACAACTAACTTATCAGAATAGAGTCCGGTTGCAGGGGCTGTGGGCAGACGGAGTGCGTCGGCGACAGCTTGTTGGATATATCGTCCGAGGTCGAGACTGGTGCGCGATTCGTCTGCATCGCCGTGGTACCACGTGGAGGTATAGTTGGTTTCAGAGTTACTAATTGCGTTATGGTGTAGGGAGATGAAAAAATCGGCACCGTTTTCATTGGCAATCCGGCTACGTTCAGGTAGACTGACGTAGGAATCATCGATGCGTGTCATGATGACTGTAGCACCGACCTGCTGCAAGAGTTCGCGGAGGTAAAGCGCAACCTGTAGGTTGACCTCTGCTTCGCGAAGTCCGGTTGGACCTCGCTTATAATTGGGGACGTGTGCTTGTCCGCCGTGTCCCGGGTCTAGGCAAATTGTGAATTCCTTGAGATGGCGAGCGTAGGGTGGGACTTCAGGCGCAGCAGATTCTTCTTGTTGCTCAATAACGTCTGGATATTGGGTACAGTTGCTAAACAACAAAAGGAATAGCGTGACGGCGGCAAATTGATAAAAAAGTTTTTTTGTATAGTTCAGCATGGTCGATTTCCTGACACAATGCCGCTGCATGCTTGTGCTGGTTGCAAAGGCGTGCGTTCCGGAATTTGCCTCTACAAATTGAGTGGTCTGCAATCTCATCTGACTTTTTTCAGAATCGTTTAGCGTTCTTCTGGGTTATACCTTTGCCGCGCTCTGCGTGACTTTGGGGGCCCGAGAATTTCTGCGAGAATGATGCCTTGTCGGAATGTTTGTGAGGAAAAATCGCCAATTGAAATTGCTGGTATCGGCTTCGGTGCAGGTCTGCGCGTTGGACGTGAGCTGTCAACCGGAACCGGCGATGGTTCTGCAGGTGGCTCTTTAGGCGTTTCTGCAGCGATCGGTGCCTCCATTTGTTCTTCGGTTTGTGCTTCTTCAGTGCCAAGAAAGTCAGGCATCGTCTCTGTATCAAACGGAAAATTTTCCATGAAGGGCGGTAAGGCTGTTTCACTGCTTGCGTGATCCGTTGTATGGCTTTCGTCTTGAGTTTTTCGTTGTTCAGGTTTTTTCCGGCGGACGTTACCGAGAAAGAGCGTTGCAATAACAATAATAAGCGCGATAATTGGCTGGATAAGTTCGTCCATCAATTTTCTCCTTTTTCTGTTTGTTTCATCACCGTCTTCTGCGTTAAGCAAAAGGTAGCCGGGGGCTCGTTTGGACACTCGTCAGTAAAACTGTAGATGAGTCAGTTTTTCTGTGCGGGCGTGTTTACGAGAACCCGAGTGAATGTGCGGAGCGTGTTGTGTCAACTTCTTGTGTCCCGCCGGGTGATGCGATGGATTGGCGCATCTCGGTATCCGCGAGGATATTCCGGAGTTCGTAATATGCCATGACCGCCATTGTTTGAGAATCGAAAGCATCTGCGATAGCGAGTGGTACTTCTGCTTCAGCTTCAATGAGTTTGATAGTCATCTCTTCGACAAGTGCTTTGTTCTCTTCTTCTTCTGCTTCAGCGCGTGCACGTCGTTCTTCGGCCTTGGCACGTGCGATTTTGAGTTCTGCTTCCGCCTGGTCGGTTTGGAGTTTTGCGCCGACGTTTTCTCCGACATTGATATCGGCGATATCAATGGAGAGTATCTCAAAGGCAGTTCCCGCTGAGAGTCCTTTTGCAAGTACTGTCTCAGAAATGAGAACAGGGTTTTCGAGAACCTGTTTGTGACTTACTGATGAGCCGATAGTTGTGATAATTCCTTCTCCGACTCTGGCGCGGATGGTATCCTCTGTAGCACCGCCGACGAGGCGGTCAATGTCGGCTCTGACGGTGACGCGTGCTTTGACAATGAGTTGGATTCCGTCACGTGCAACGGCGGTGATGCCGCTAGTAGAATCACTGCCTTCGGGTATATCAATAATTTTGGGTGTTACACTGACTTGTACGGCTTGTAGTACATCTCGCCCGGCGAGGTCAATGGCGGCGGCTTGTGCGAATCCGAGTTCAATATTGGCTTTATCCGCTGCGATGAGTGCTGCAACGACACTTGCGACGCGCCCCCCGGCGAGGTAGTGTGCCTCAAGTTCGTCCAAGGAAAGGGTTAATCCTGCTTTAGTAGCGTTAATCTGTGGTTCGACGATGGCTTTGGGTGGTACACGTCTGAGGCGCATTGCGACAAGATCAAAAATTCCGACCTTTACGCCTGCAGCGATAGCGGTAATCCAGAGTCCTATTGGGACGAGCCATGAGATGATGATGATAAATAGGACGATACAGACAGCAATAATTGCAATAATTGGTTGCATTGGATTCTCCTTAGTTTTCAGTATTTAGATTTCCGGTTCGGAATGCGCCTGCGAGTGCGCGTGGTACATTGGCTTCGGCTTCAACGACTCCGGCACGTTTTTCTTGAACGCTGGCGGTCATTTCTTGTTTTCGTGCAACTGCCATAGCACGGCGTTCTTCTGCTTTAGCTTGTGCTACGACGAGGTCTGCTTCGGCTTGTTCGGCTTGCAATTCGGCACCGATATTTTTTCCGACGTTGACATCGGCGATATCAATAGAGAGGATTTCAAAAGCAGTGCCTGCATCGAGTCCGCGATCCAGCACGGTTTTAGAGATAATGTCCGGGTTTTCCAGCACATCTTCGTATGTTTCAGATGCACCGATTGCACTAATAATACCTTCCCCGACGCGTGCGATGATCGTTTCTTCCCCTGCACCGCCGACGAGGCGGTTAATATTTGTGCGCACGGTAATCCGGACAGTGGTGATTAATTCGACACCATCTAATGCGAGCGCGCTGATGCGTGGCGTTGTAATGACACGTGGGTTAACGCTCACCTGTACAGCTTCAAAGACATCTCGCCCAGCTAAATCGATTGCAGATGAGCGTTGGAAGCTGAGCTCAATTCGTGCTTTATCAGCGGCAATGAGAGCACTGACAACGTTAAGTACGTTCCCGCCGGCGAGATAGTGTGCTTCTAATTCAGCAGTTGCGACTTTCAATCCAGCCTTGTGGGCACTGATGAGCCCTTTGACAATGATGTTGGGATCGACCCTGCGGAGGCGCATTCCAATCAGGTCTAAAATTCGGAGAGGGACCCCCGCGGCGATAGCGGCAATCCAGAGTCCGACTGGGACGAACCAAAAGAAAGCGATTAGAACAATTAAAATCGCGAGAGCAATAATACCTGTAAAGGCATCCATAAGTTCCTTCCTTCTTCAAATGTTGTGATGAGTCCTCGGCTAGCCTTTATGAGTGTGGCTTGCGAGGCTATATTGCGAGTTACAAACTTCGAACGACGACACGATTTCCTTCAACCAAAATGACTTCGACCTCTGCTTCTGCTTCAATAAATTCACCGCGTGTGACGATATCGATGCGGTGGCCATTGATGATGGCAATGCCGGCTGGACGTAATGGCGTGACGGTCTTCCCAGATTTGCCAACCAGAGTTGTTAGTTCTTGGGGCATCGCTTGGAATCCTGCTTCGCTCCTTTGGGTAGTTCTGAGGATAAAAGCGTCGCCGACACGGGTGTCACGAATCATTGATAGGCCGATAATAGCAATAGGTATAACAAAAACGAGCACGACACTTCCATAGATAAGTGCTATGTAAAAACCGAGTTTCCACCAGATAATACCTAGCCCGGTTAGAAGCAGCACGATTCCGGGGGCACCAGCGGCTCCGAACCCCGGTAGAATTAGGATTTCAATGAACACCAATAGCACGCCAAGTACTATGAGAACAGTTGGAAACCACATAACTCTTCTCCCAAATTTCCGACAAAGTCGGATTGGACTGTTGTTTCGCCCGTAATTATTGCATTAATCCTCGATGGCCTCTACAAAAATCTTAGAACCTTCAACTTCTAGAACTTTAATAGTGGTGTTGCTTGCAATAAAATCGCCCTCAGTGATGACATCGACGCGTTTGTTATTAATGCGGGCAGTGCCTGCTGGCCGGAGCGGTGTCAAGGCGATACCAGTTTCTCCAAGGTAGTTCTGAAAATCTTCAGAGCCTGCGGAATGGTAGCCCATATTAGTGTCCATCACTATAGGGAGCGCAAACCGCTGAAAGCTTTCTGTCTTAGGTAGCATCCATACGGCGAGGATTGCTAAGGTGCAGGTTAAAATGACAGAAATGGAGAGCCATTGGACAGCGGTGCCGAGCTCGTATGCTCCTTTAAATACGAAAAACACACTGCCAATCATGAGTGTGATACCGAGTATCCCGGAGACCCCGAACCCGGGTATGACGAACACTTCCAAGACGATTAAAGCCAGCCCGAGGACAAAAGCGAGTGCTGCCCATTCTGCTTCAAGTTGATTGAGCATGTGTCCTCCAAAAAACAGCCCGATGCACAAGAGCCCAAGGAAACCGGGGATGCCGAATCCCGGTGTCCGAATTTCGATAAAGATGCCCAATACACCTAACGAAAGGAGGAGTGAACTGATGATGGGGCTGGTAAGAAAAAAGACTATACGATCTGCGAGGGTTACAGCGAACGCTTGGACAGTGGCATCCGCCAATGATTTAATGCGCGTAACTTGGTTTACGCCTAATTCACTCTGTTTCTGTAGGATTTTCTCTTCCAATAAAGCCATTTTGATTCCGTCAATTTCAACAATCTGATATTGGGCTAAAAGTGCCGTCAAGTTTTCAGCGCGAGCGTCAACGAATTCGTATTCAAGTGCTTGTTGGGTTGTCATAGTGAGCAATTTCCCTTGTGCACAAAGAATTTCCATTTGTTCTCCGGCTTCTTCTTGAACGATGTATTCTTCGGGTAGGAGTTTAACGATCTGTCCATCAGGGTATCTGACGAGAACGAGTTCTTTGTCAACCATCGCTTCGGCAATATCGGGGTTTCTGTTTTGACGTTCGGCAGTAGCTCGGATGGTAGCTCGGATGTAAGAAATGGCTTTTTCGCCAGCTTCATTTCCTTGAATGTCGACGGGTGCGGAATCCCCGATGGTTCCGCCGGATGTCATGGCGATCTGTGTACATGCAGCGGATATCATGGCCCCAGCAGAGATGGCTTGTCGATTGACAAACGCGATGGTAGGGATGTCTGTTTCCTGAATGGAGCGAATAATTTGAACGGCCGAGTCAACGCGGCCACCAGGGGTATCCACATCAAAAACGATTGCATCGGCTTTGGCATTTTCAGCATTCTCAATACCTTGGCTGATATAAGAGCTGACACCACTTCCAATTTCGGTCCGGATGTCAATGACGTACACCAATGCGTCATCTTGTGCAGTTGCATTCAGGATTATGAAAAGGCTTGCAATTAGAATAGAGACGTGGTAGAGTCTTGCCTTCCTTGCGGGCGGGTCTGAAAATATAGCGCGTTTCATGACAAATGCTCCTTTTTAGCACTGCTGCGGCAGGCAGCATATCCGATTCAAGTCTTTTTAAGGTAGAAAGTATCTTAATTATTATATACCGAGGTAGCCCTGTGTGTCAAGCCAATTTCGCTTTTTACAAGGAGAATTCTGTTTTTCGTTTACAACTATTAAAGAATCTAAAAAAACGCAATAGTTCTATTTTGGGAGCATCATTTTTGCTCGGTATTGAATTCGGCTTTAATCCATGCATGAAGCACATGGTTTAAAATGAGATGTACATCTTCAACCGGTCCGTACTCGTTGCTATCGACAACAACAGAGACATCACAGATTTCGGATAATTTTCCACCGCCGAACCCACACCATCCGACTGTTTTGCATCCGATTTCAGTGGCGTACTGCATGGCACGGAGGACATTTTCAGAATTACCACTTGCGCTGATACCGAGAACCAGATCACCAGGGCTGACAAGGTTTTTGAGTTGTTCAAGAAAAACATCTTCGTAAGAGACATCGTTCGACCATGCTGTGATGGTTGCCACGTTATCGGTTAAGCTGATAACCCGGAAACGTGGTTTTCCAGGTGTGCTGGTGCCTTTGCCTAAGTCACAAGCGATGTGTGAGGCGGTTGATGCACTGCCGCCATTCCCGATGACAAAAATCTGCTTTTCGTGGTAATAGGCATCCATAATGGCATCGATGGAGCGGCGTACTTCTGTCAAAGGTAAACGTGCCAAGGTGTCTTGTAGGTGTGAAATATAGTGTTGAATTCTTTCCAAAACAGGTATTCTCCTTTTTCCTATACGACTAAAGCAACGGCGGCGAGATCTCCTAAATTTTCGCCGAGCTGCGCAGGCTGAATTTTAACGATTTCTGCGGGGCGTGTCATTGCCATCTGCCTCACCGTTTTCCGCAGTGGCTGAAGCAACAAATCGCCGGCGGCGATAGCAATTGTGCCAATTAAAATGATGTCAGGATTCAAAATGTTAACCAGATTTGCGATGCCCCATCCCATGTAATAAGCGGTTTCTTGAACCAATTGCAGTGCCACGGCATCACCTGTCTGTGCTGCTTCAAACACATGTTCTGATTTAATAGCGTCAATGTTGCCATCAACGAGGGTTAGGAGCGTAGTGTGTGGATGAGTTTGTAATGCTTTTTTCGCTCTTCGTGCAATTGCAGGTCCGGAGCAGAGCGCCTCAAGACATCCGCGCTTACCGCATCCACAAGGCGGTCCACCTGGGAGCAGTATCTGATGTCCGACTTCGCCTGCACTGTCATTAGCCCCGTGATAGATTTTTCCATTAAGCACCAGTCCACCGCCGATGCCGGTGCTCATGGTGATATAAAGTAAATTTTGGTAGCCGCGCCCACCGCCGAATCGCCATTCGGCGAGAGCAGATGCATTGGCATCGTTTTCAATAGTTACCGGCATTTCGAATTCTGCGACAAGGACATCTTTGAGTGGGAGAGCATCCCATCCCGGCAGATTTGGTGGCGAATAGACAATGCCGGTATTGGTGTCCACTGGTCCGCCGCAGCTGACACCGATTGCTGATATTTCTTGGCGTTTCAATCCAGCGGCAGCAATAGTTTCATTCACCATGTCCAAAAGGAGCTGAATGGCGTAATCAGGACCTTTTTCAGCGTGCGTGAGTCTGCGTGTCTTGTAGAGAATATTTGCGTTCTCATCAGCCACAACGGTTGCAAGTTTCGTGCCGCCAATGTCAATGCCAACAACGTGTCTGTTCATATTTTTCTATCATATCCAAAAGGCGTTGTCGTCTCGAGTCCGCCTTAACCAATTTTGTAATTAAGTGGACGTAGTGCCTGATAAATTTGGGCGTACGTTGATAGTTTTTCATCGTAATGCTGTGCGATATCCGGGCGCGGGTAGTAAATCGCCCCCGGTGTAACCAATTGTTCAACAGCTTGGGCGACAGAATGGTATTTACCAATGGCAGTGCCGGATAAAATGGCGGTGCCGAGGCAAACACCTTCGGAGATGTCAAGTGCGACGACTTTTTTTCCAAACATATCCGCTTTAAGTTGCAACCATTTTTCAGATTTTGCGCCGCCGCCTATAGCTCGAATTTCGTTTATGGCGACTCCTGCATCCTGTAACATAGCGAGATTCTGTTTTATTTCGTAACTAATACCTTCCAGAATCGCTTTGACAAATTCGCCTTTTGTAGTTGAAAGCGTTAATCCGACAAGTGCCCCTTTTGATTCTAGGTCTAAGTGGGGTGTTCCTGATCCGGTGAAATGCGGGAGTAGCATGGCGGTGGCGGGCGTGTTTGGCATCTCATCAAGTAGGATATCATAAACATCGCGTTGGGTTGCTTCCGCTTGCGCGATTTCTGCTTGCGCGAACGTATCCCGAAACCATCGCAGTACAACACCGCCACTGGAGACAAAACCTAGGGTTACGTATAAGCCATTCACCACATGCGGGTAACATGCAAAATTGCCATCTATCATCTGTTGATTGATAACAGGTTGCGTGAAGGCCGGGGCAATACACTCAACGGTGCCGGTTGCATCCATTACTTCGCCGCTGCGAATGATGCCTGCCCCTAACGCGCCACACGGCTGATCGTGTCCCCCAGTCACACCGACTACGTCGTGGGGCAGGCCGAGTTCGTCGGCGACCTGTGAAGAAAGTTTTCCGATGATAGTTCCGGAGGGTGCAGTCTCTGGGAAGAGGTCGGCATCAATGTTTCCCAGACTAAGCATTTTTTCGGACCAGGTTTTGTGAATAATATCAAAGGCCATGGTGCGAGCAGCGAGGGAATAGTCAACGACAGGTGGCAGGCCGAGTTTGAAATAGACGAAATCCTCAAACCCGAGGAATTTCCACACGTGCCGATAAATATCGGGTTGATTCCGTTGCATCCAGATGAGTTTTGGCAGTGTGTGAATATCACTGAGTGGCATGCCGGTAATCTGCATCACTTCCAAAGGACTAACGTGTTGCTTTAGTTCTTCACAGATTCCGGATGTCCTATCGTCAAAAGTGGTAATTGCGTTTGATAAGATGTTCCCGTTAGAGGTAACCGGTGTCACGGCCTCGCCTTGTGACGCAACGCTGATGGCTTCAACCGGATCTGTTTGTGTTTGTGCCGCGACCTGTTGAATGCCAATTGCTATTTTATCCCAAACGACCTGGGCATTGAGCTCCGACCGGCCGGGTTGTGGATGTATCAACGGGTATTCGCCATAAGCTTGTGCGAGAATCTCACCATCCTCGCGAAAGGCGATGACTTTGCATCCAGTTGTGCCGACATCGATACCTAAAAGACTCATTGTTTGTTTTCTCCTTGATACATGATGCTAAGATATTACAACAAATCACGTTTTAACGCAACAAACTTATAAATGCAGGTGGTTTTGAGGTTGGAGTAGAAAAAGTCGTATCGGAATCTGGAGATTTTTCAGAAACGGGGTTAGAGTATTTCACGTGTGAAGGTATAGACATGTCTTAGCCACGATGCGTAATAGATGCCATGCGCGTAACAGAAATAGAGAGTCTTTAAGATGACGATGCTGATGAGGCATGTGGCGAGCCCTGCAAGGATAATAACATCCAACGTGCGGCATTTTGTGGTATGAAGAGAGGTGCGCGTTACAGCGGTGTCCGGGGAAAAGCCGCGGCTTTCTACGGATTCGCCCAAGTGAGTTGCCCGGCGGATGTTACTGGCTAAGATTGGACGGAAACTATTGAGGATACCCCGTGCAGTGGTTAAAAGATTGAGACGGAGGTAGCGGAAGCCGCGCAATCTCTGTGAACGGAGCACGATGGCGGTTTCATTAGCGATACCGGGGAGGAAATGAAGGGCAGTTGTTACCATGAATGCTAAAGGGGCAGGGACGCGGAGCTGCCCGAGTGCGATGAGCAGCTCACGTGGTGCGGTACTCCAGACGATGAAACAGCCGACGGTTAACGTGGTGTTAAAACGGATGGATTGGAGAATACCGTGGAATAAACCTTCGCGGTAAAGCCGGATGCCTCCCGTCAGTTTCCCTAAAAATGGGAATTCTGGGGAAATGAAGGTAAGCAGCACGGTGCGCGGCGATTCGTTGTAGAAAATGCCTTGGCTGTAAACGATACCCCAGGTCGTAAAAAAGAGGATGCCGAATAGGAATTTCAATTGGCGGCGTGTCGGTTTTGAGACAGCGATGAGTGTTAAGCTAGCAAGGAAACCGGTGAGCAGTGCACTGGGGCTGTCGAGTATAATGACAACGCATCCTGTTATCGTCATGATGCCGATTTTTGTACGGGCATCGAGCGTTGTTTTTTTGTGCATAGTGTTTTTTTTACCTCCTGTTGCATGCTATAACTGTGGGAATGGACTGCTGAGCACAATACCTAAAAGCCTCCGGTAGACGAGGTGCCAACCTCACCGGTCACAAGATTTAAATCATAGTAACTCTACTATAATCCCATAAGATGAGCGATAAGTCGTCCGCCTATAAATTCTGTAGTTTGTGATGTTCAGGGGTGCCGTCAAAAATTAATTGTCCTTTGTGTAGGCATAGTACCCGGTGTGCATATTTCAGAGTAAGTTCCGGATCGTGTGTTGTGAAGATTAGCGTTCTCTTATCTCGTTGGATGTGTTGGCAGAGCTCGTTCATTAATTGGTGGCTGTGCTGGGTGTCCTGCCCGGTTGTGGGTTCGTCAAGCAGCAAAAGGTCTGGCTGTAGTGCAGAAATTGCGGCGACGGCGACGCGTTGGCGTTGCCCGCGTGAGAGCGCGTATGGTGGTTCGTAGGCGAAAGTGTATATGTCAAATTGAGAGAGTGTGTCCTTGAGGCGGTGTTGGACAGTTTTGGGGTGTAATTTTAGGTTTTTGAGTCCAAATGCGACTTCATCGCCGACGGTTTCGGCTTGTAACAGGAGATCAGGATTCTGAAAGACAATGCCGACTTTCCCTACGAATTGGTGGAGTTTGTTAGTCTTTATAGTTTCGCCGTTCAGTAGAATTTCACCGGCTGTTGGGCGTAGGAGTCCTGTGATGAGGTGGATTAACGTTGTCTTACCGGAGCCGTTTTCACCCATGATGGCGATAACTTCCGCGCGGTTGACTTCGCAAGAGATTGACTTTAGCACCTCAGATTTAGCATTCGGGTAGGTGAAGGTGAGATTTTGGGTTTTGAGGATGGTTGCTTGCGTAGTGGACTTAACGCCGCCATCCTCACTTGTCAAGCCGGAATGTACTTTAATCTTACTATGCTTCGTTGTCAGCGGGGGGCTCACGGCATCCGTGCTATCCTGCCTTATTAGAGGTGTGGATTGAGGTGGTTGTACACCTAGACGGCGGTATGGTTCTAGGTAGAGAAATGCCTTCCGTCTGGGTAGATTCAATGTGAGCGTCCCGTTGTGGAGGAGCCAGACACGGTTACATAGAGACGCGACTGCGGCGGTTCTGTGGGTTGCAAGGAGGACAGTGATTCCGCGTTGAAGGTTCAATTTTTTGACAATATCGAGAATGTTTTTGGCAGCGCGAGGGTTAAGGTAGCTTGTAGGTTCGTCAAGGAGAAGTACCCTCGGTTGCATTGCGCAGAGGCATGCGAGAGCGACTCGCTGTTTTTCGCCGCTGGAAATTTCTGCGGTGCGCCGGTTACGGAATCCGGGTAAGCCGACCTGTTGCAGTGCTGCGTCGATGCGATGCGAAATTTGCGCAGGTGCGGTGCCGAGGTTTTCGAGTCCAAAGGCGATTTCATCTTCAACGTGCGTGCAAAATAGCTGCCGGTCGGGTTCTTGGAATAAGAGGCTGACGTGTCTGCAAGTTTGCACGAGGGGTTGTTCAGAGACGTTTTGTCCGTCTACCTGCACGTTGCCGGTGAGAGAGCCTGCGGATGCATGGGGTATTAATCCGTTGATGGTTCGCAAGAGTGTGGATTTGCCTGAGCCAGTCGGTCCGGTGAGCAGCACGAAGTCTCCGGGCGCGACGGTGGCGGTGATGTTCCGGAGCGTGGGGCTGTCGCGGCTCGGGTAGGTAAAAGAGAGATTATCTAAGCGTATTTCTCCCATAGACATGTTAAGATGCTGCCGCGTATCGTGCTCGCGAGCTCATTGCCGACGCACGGAGAGTGTACTAAAGTGCCTAAAGTTGTTTGATGTCTGCGACCTGTCTGTTCGTAGTAGCGCGATTGATTGTGCGTCTCTATAAACAAACCGGCCGCGTGCGGCACACTAAGTGGGTGGACGGCTACAAACCTTTGCAGCGGATATCGCGAACTAGAGATGCATTGCTATTCTAATCCTTCGATGCGGACTGGTACAGATCCGAAGAGCTGCTCCAAGTGTCGCGTAACGGCATCTTGGAATGCTGCGAAGGTGTCTTGGGCACCGTGCTTGAAATCGTCATGAAGCTGCGCGTGCTGGGCTCGGACTCTGTTGAAGAGGTTTTGCACGTAGTTCTGTACTTCATTGAGCCGGTCACTCTGTGCCTTGGCGAATTTGGCGATAGCGGTTTTGAAGGCATCCAGTTCGGCGGCGAGGTATTGCTTGAAGACGGAATTCTGGAATCCGGCTAATGCCTCGTATGCGGCGTACTTGAAATCTTCGTGAATTTTGTCGTACTCTGCCTTCACCCGTTTAAAGAGTTGATGGGCGTACTGATTGATATCAGCGATGCGTTCGCCCTGGGTTGTTGCAAACTGCTCGACGCGTGCTTTAAAGGCATCCATCTCTTGGTTTAAGAGGTTTCTGAAATCGGCAACAGCGACGGTGTAGCGGGTTGTCTTCTCCAAGTGGTATCCCATGACAGCGAGGCGTACGGCTTCAGGGAACATGCTTCGGTGATTCTTGAGGACTTTGACGAGATATCGGAAGTATGCTGGCCCCTGTTTAGAAAAGAGCTGCCGTTGCATTGATCGGAAGAAAGCGAAGAGTTCTTCGGTGCCGACGCTCCTGACGTTGTGGCCTGTGGGGCGCATGTGCTGTAAAAGCGTTAAGCAGCGTTCAAAATAGTTTTCCAATTTGGAATCGTAAAGGGTTGAGACGACGCGGCGGTATTCTGCCATGAGTTTGTCACGTGGCATTTCTGGTATGAAATTGAGGCTCATATCGGTATTGTTGCCGCTGGATTCCTCTAAGAGTCGATTTTCGCGCTTTAATCGGTACCAGAGATCAGTCTCCTTTAAGGCAGTGAGGAGTCCTGCCATTGCCATAGGAATGCCTGCATCCTGAATAAATTTGATGTGCGAATCGAATTCGGTGTCTCCATCTAATCCGACAATAAAGCCGCCTGTGACTTCTAGGCCTTTGTTCTGTATCTTTCTGACGGCATTGAGTAAGTAGCTACCGGCATCTTCGTCCTTGCTAGTATTCTGCCCCTTGGAGGTGCTGAGTAACGCGGTTTCGTTTGGGCTTTCGATGCCGAGGAATACCATGTTGAACCCTGCATCGCTCATTGCGTCGAGCATTTCTGGTATTTCTACGAGGTTGACGCTGGCTTCGGTGTAAAGTGCGAAAGGGTACTGGCGTTTTTCTTGCCATTCTTGGACGGCAGGTAGGAGCCGCATGGCATCGCGCTTATTCCCTATGAAGTTATCGTCAACGACGAACATGGCACCGGACCAGCCGAGCTGGTATAGCATCTCAAATTCAGCCAGCATCTGCTCATTGGTTTTCGTGCGCGGAACTCTGCCGAAGAGTTTAGTGATGTCACAGAATTCACAGTTGAAGGGGCATCCGCGTGAAAATTGGAGTGCCATAGAACCATAGGCGTTGATATTAATCAGATCGTAGCGTGGTAAGGGTGCAATAGTAATAGATGGCTTGCGTTTTTCGGGGTAAACGTCTTTAGCATTCCCGCTCTCGAAATCGGTTAAGAATTCTTCAAAGGTCTCCTCGACTTCCCCGAAAAGAAAGTGATCTACGGTTCCGTTGCACTCTTCTCGAATGTTATCATGGTAAGAGGTCGGGTGTGGTCCGCCTGCGATGATCGGAATTCCGGCACGGTTGCATCGCTGCACGACCCCGTAGAAGGAGTCTTTCTGAACGATCATGGTTGAGGTAAGCACAACATCTGCCCACTCAAGGTGCGTGTCGGTGAGCGGTTCTATGTTCATATCAACGACTTTGAGCCGGTAGTTGTTGGGGAACATGCCGGCGATAGTTAATAAGCCGAGGGGTGGCATTGAGGATTTCTTTCCCAAAAATTCTAAGGCGTATTTAAAGCCCCAATATGATGGTGGGAACTTCGGATAAACAAATAGGGCATTTGGCATAATCTGTGTGCATCTCCAATTTTAATCACTCTGAATTCTATAATATCATTGGTTAAGATGGTATTACCTATAAATAAAAATAGATTTTAACACCCCGACCTCGTCACTTACCCTCGGGGTATTCCATGTTCAAGAACGAATTACAATTGCACTTTATTCTTCACGACAGTACAAAGGGGTTCAATTCTCTTAAAGACAGTTTGTCAGAACCCAATGTGCTTAATAGGATACCACAATTTCCGTTTTTTTGCAATTCTTTTTGACGTTTACTTGTCTAGAACGTTTACGAAATAAGTTGGGTTCACGTTTCAAGCTGCTAAGATGTTAAAGTGAAATAGCTAATTACTAACCTAAGTTGCCAGCTATAAAAAAGTTGTAAATCCATGGGTTCTCCTTTATAGTGTTTATATCACAATAAAACCAAAGGAGCCCCCATGGACTTAACTATTGTAGCAGTTTATACCCTTTGTGACGCTCCTTTACTCTCACTCGGACATCAAGAACATCTACAAACACAGATGACAGATGCAGAAGTGATGACTACCGCCCTTGTCGCCGCCAGAGACTTCGCAGGCACTCATCAAAATGCATGTTCTGCTTTGAAGACGCTCGGCTATATTCCAAATAGGCACCGAGCGTCTCGATACAATCGTAGACTTCATCGAATCACACCGCTGTTTGAGGCACTCTTTGAACATCTCGCTCAAACCGCCAAAACGGAGAACGACAATAACATCTATTCGGTGGATACCTTTGCTGTCGCAGTCTGTGATAATATCCGTTTTTGTATATCTCCGTAAAGAATTGTCCCTGCTTGCAGGGTGAATTCTTGTCCGTCAACGCTTATGATTTTGTTAAATCGTGTGTAAATTTCGTAGGAGATTCCCTTAGGCATAGCATAAAGCAAGCGGCTCTGGCGAGATTTTCACAGGGTTGTAAATAGCAGCAGCCTTTATTGGGCTGAAATATACGACATTTCTCGGTTTCGCAGGTATCAAGGCGAAGCCTACCTAGGGAAGATTGCCAGCAAACGGCGGCATTTCTATGGGCTCAAAGTCCATCTGATGGTGTCTGAATCAGGGGCTATCGTTGAAGCTTTCTTCACACCGGGGAGCAGTAACGATGTGCTTGGCATGCGGTGTTATCGTTTTTACCTGCCTGCGGGTTCCGTGATGGACACCGATAAAGCATATTGCAACTATGCCATTGAAGATGCCCTGGGGGATATAGAGATTATGTTCAAACCGTTACGGAAGAAGAATGCCAAACGGCAGTATCCGCCGCCTGAAGTCTATCTACACCAGTCTTACAGAAAACGCGTTGAAGTGACAAAGAGTCTTGTTGAAAAACTCTTACCGAAGTCTATCCACGCGGTGGCGGCCCACGGATTTGAACTGAAACTTCTTTTATTTCTCATCGCCATAAATATAAAAATGCGATTTAAAGATTCGTGGCAATCTAGGTTAATTTAATGTAAAAGGACACATAGCACAACGCTTAGCGTCTCAAAATCAGGATACGGAAGATAAAATCACAACGATGTTAACAATTGGTAACCTCCACATCCCCATTTTCCCCTCCTCCTTGCACCGATGGAAGATGTAAGCGATACGATACGGCTGCGCACTCCTATTGTCCAATCGCATCATAGAATTTCATCAGAATTTCTCCGATTGATTGCGGGTGCATTTGTTGTAACCTTAATGATACTTTTTATCTGTTAAGATTGCAAGAAAAAAAATGAGCAAACGTTGACTTTTTTGCATACGCGCCCCCAATTCGCATTTTTTTGCAGAAAATGTTAAAAAATGATGATTTCTCCGAAAAAAAAGGATCTTTTGTTCGACCCGGCTTGCATTTTTTTACGTCTTGTTCAGAAAAATGATCATTTTTCTGAAAAAACGGGTCTTTTGTTCGACCCGGCTTGCATTTTCCTACGTCTTGTTATTATGAAAGGCGCAGGAAAATACGAGCGAAAAATCGCCAAATGTGAAAAAACGGTGACTTCCTGCGACAAATTTAATCACTTGTAAGGTGGCGGGACATATTTCACTTTTTCCGACACCTTAAGAATAGCACATGGAACCTGAAACTTTGACAACGAATTCAGACACTCACTTACTTGAACGCATCCAAAAAGGGGACGATACCGCCCTCGTAGCACTCATTGAAAGGTATAAACCTTTGATGATGACTATCGTGCGCGGTGAAGTCCCGGCTTATGCGGTAGAGGATGTGTATTTAGATGCGCGTGCGGCGATGGTGGTTCGGTTTCGCAGGAATCCCGACGGCATCCGCACCGTGGACAAGTGGGTGAAGCAGGTGACGCGGAGCAAATGTCTCGAGTTCGGGCGGCAGCTTGCCAAAGAACAGGATGTGCGTGCTATTGCCGAAGACCTCTATAAAGCCGCAGAGGAGCGAGAGTTGCACCGGCATCTGTCTCGGGACGTGCCTGATGAAGAAGAGGCGATGGCGGTTATCAAGGCACTAGGTTCCAAGTCTGTAGAAGTAGCCGTATTGCGTGCGGCGGGTTACACGTTGTCGGAGATAGGCAAACGGCTGAGAATTCCGAAGGACACGGCGAAGTCACGCTGGTGGAAGATTCGTGAGCGTGTTCATGAACATTTCGGATTGCCGTTTCCACCGAAAAACGAGAAGTCCTAACGCGATTCAGGCTGCTTCCGGTTTATCCCTTTTTTGGATTCAAAAGGGGGAATGTATATTCACTTTCGTTGATTTATTTTGATGCAGTGGACGTGTTATACTGAGTCACGGCGCCTCCTAATCAAAATGAGCGCTCTCATCTTTACCGTCCACAAGGAAAATCACTCATGTTAAAGAACTATTGGAAAACCGTCGCTGGTATGCTTCTCGTGCTGGTCCTCGGAGCGACAGGATATTTCCTCTGGTACCAACATCGGATGGCGCAGCTCCATGCGAACCCTGTCAAAATCTACAAGGGTACGATACGAGAAGCGACCGTGGTGCCAACCGCCACACCCTCTGCCGAGGCAGAGACTGTGCAAGGCGGGCATTGGCCTGGCGAGGAATGGCAGAGTGAATCACACACGATATCGCAACAGACAGATACTGTTGACACCATCGATACAACTGATGACACGATCGATACAGAGGAGATCGTTCCTTTTGAACCAACGGTTGAGGCGGATGTGCCTTGGGAAGAAACCGCAGAAGCCGAGCGGCTTTCACAGACATTGCTTCAGGATTGGAATGATTACTCCCAAACTTTACTAGAGAAGTATCCAGCGATTTTTGATCCGGATGTACTTGAAAGAATGGCTCAGACTCAGGAGGGAAGAGCCTCGCTCAAATTACAAGCTGAATCTATGATAGAGGAGACTTTAGGTGAATTTGAGCGTCTGTTTAATCAACTTCCGAGAGAATTTGCACACGAAGTGCTTGATGTTTTGGAAGTTGAATTTCAACAAAACCCACAAGGATTGCCCCCAGAATATATTCACCGAGCGCTAGGTAGAATGCGGGCAAGACTGAATTAATGGAGGTTATATGATGATTAGAGATTTTCATAAGACAAAAACACGAAGAAGCCTGGGAGTCGGTCTGCTGATGGTTTTCATGATAATGATAACACTGTCCCCCGTTTTTTCCGACGACTGGAGAGATTGGGTGGGTCACGGCGTAGCGGTTGTTGGCCTAGGGGTGGCTGTCGCCGGTACAGCTGTGACATCCCCTGTATGGGGACCTGCACTTACTGTTGGTGGATTTTGTGCGGCCGCGGTCGGTATAGGTATAGGTATCTTGGATACAATGGATGACTCCGATGAGGATGAGACTTGTAGTCGTTGTAATGTGACATATGCACGAGGGACGGATCATTATTGTATATATGATCATATAGATGAAGAGCATGGCGGTGATGAGTCTTCCGAAGGCTCTTACGGTTATAGTACTGGGGGTTACGGCTATTGCCCCAATGGTCATTATTATTCTGGAGTACATTCCTGTTACAGTAGTGATTAAAGTCGTGAATAGTCGTGAGTTTACCTAGGTCGGGATGATTGCACTTTTGGCTGCTTGTGCAAGTGACTTCGCCTGTACTCTTGCATCTATTGGCAGAAAAGAAAGATTTAAAAGTATACCTCTAAACATTTTCTTTAATGTTTAGAGGTATACTTTTTCTTTTTTGCCTGGCTCAGTATATTACATTATTTATTCGGGCGGATTTCAGGTGACGCGGAGCAAGTGTCTCGATTTCGGGCGGCATCTTGCCAATGGCACCATCGGCATAAACAACGCAGCGTAGGTACATGTCTTAATTATCGGGCTAGTGGTACTAGGCAACATCGTCTTCTTCATTCAGAAAGGACGACAGAAAAAGCAAAAACCTTGAATCGGCAGGAACGGATTGGGGCTTTACGGGGATGAGGCTTTCTGCGGTGATATTAACATCGTGTGCCTCTTTTCTTTTTAATATGCTATAATTGCTATGTTTAATAAGATAGCAAAATAGTGTTTTTAAATTATAGCAGAATGGGGGTTTGACATGGCTCGCTTATCCATGATTGGAAATCATATTGAAAGTTTATTGTCTTTGTGTAAGAAGACACAAAAAATTGCGACGTTGTCGCGTGCGACGGGAGTCTCTGTGCATACGCTTTATCGCTGGCGTGATCGTGGGAAGTTAGAGGTATCAGGTCTTTATAGGGCTTTTTATGATGCGTTGACTTCGCCAGTAGGTGGCAGTAGCGGTGATGGCAAACTTGTAGAGCCGACGACGGCGAAAATTACATTAGAGCGAATAGATGCAATACTTGAAAAAGTCAAAATTGGCATGAGCTGGGATGCTATCGCACATGCTGTTGGGGTTTCGGCGGCGACGTTGTATCGGTGGATGCAGCGTGAGGGAACCGAACAGGCGGGGCTCTATCGCGAATTTTATGATAGGCTTGCTGAGTTGAAAATGAGTACAGAGTTATCTTTGATTGATTCGGTTATGAATAATGCTGTAGAAAGACAGGAGACTTTTACGAACAAGACGGTTACTAAAACAAAAGAGGGGAGGGTTGAATTTACATCAACCTCGAAGCCACCTAATGCTGAAATGGCTTTGAAAATGATGGAACGTATTAATCCTGTATTCTGGGCACCGATTGTGCCTCATCGTGTTGATGTTGATTGGGAGAAGACTGTGCGCGAGCAAGGTGGGGATCCGCGTGAGATTGAGGAGTTTGTTCGGTCGGAATTGGAGAAGGAGGGTTTAATTTAGAGTCAATGCATCGAACGGCTCAGACGAGATTTACACACGAGCTATCAAAACATAGATGTTGATGGTACGGAGATATAGAAATAAGCGTTGATTGGGAGAAAACGGTGCGGGATCAGGGTGGGGATCCTGCGGAGATTGAGGAGCTTGCGAGGAAGGTGATTGAGGAATCATAACCTAGTGAGGCTCAGACGAGATTTACACACGAGTACCCACGACATAAGCGTTGATGGTACGGAGATATACGAGAAGTCTTACTTAAGAACGACTATCTTCCCAACCTTTTGTTTTCGCTTATCGTCTTTACGTGCTGTGAACTTATAGAGATATACACCGTTTGCGAGCGGTTCTCCATCTGCATCTATGCCATCGTAGTGGAATTCGTTGTAAGAGACAGATGCATCCAAGGTATCAATGGTAGAGATGAGGCGTCCGGTGAGGGTATAAATCTTGAGGCTGACCTGGTCAGCCCTTTCGGTGAGGTAATAGGCGAAATCAGTGCCGCGCCCGGGTCGGAAAGGATTGGGGAAATTCGCTATATTTTTAATTGCGAACTCGCCGGCTACGTTAGCTGTGTGCTCTGTGGAGGCGGGATTTCCGTTTGCATCTTGTGCTTGCAACCGGATGCGATATTCGCCTGCTTCTAAAACAGGTGTATAGGTTACGAGCAACACCCGGCTATTGACAGGTGACGAAGCGATAACATACTCATCTTGTGGTACGCGCGCGCCGTTCTTCGTGATGAGAAGGTTTTCAGTCCGTGGATCTATTCCATTCGCATCCTCAATCCTCGCAGAGATAGTGGGGCTTTTGGAGACATAATCCCCATCAATAAAACCTTGATGTTCAACGGTCATCTCAAGTATGGGGGGGCGGGAATCTGCGTGGGATAACAGGGCAAACGTCCCTGGCAGTGTAACTTGAGTTGAGATCTTCTCATCCGTGAGGGTTTCATTGCCGATGCGAATCCAATTGCGTGTCTCGGCATGGAGCATATAGATGTGCGCGTCTGAATTTGCAGGTTTTATGAAGGAGGCTGTTGCCTTCAATTCGGCTGGCTCATTCACCGAAAAATGATAGGCTACGGAAGCATCTGCGACTGTTTCCCCGGAAGCATTTATCTCCACGATGGGAAAAATATCCGGCTGATTTGCAATGGATAATTCTCTTTGTTCAAACGTCATGACGGTGCTACTTTGAAGGCTTTCAGGCGAAACAGAGAGGTGCAAGGCCCCATCTACGCTTGTGATTTCGCGGTGTTTGGGTGTGAGCAGGATGCGATTGTTTTTAAACTGTCGTGCTGCGATGTTATTAAGTTCCCTGCGTTCAATAATATTCCCTTTTGGATGTGCTTGAGACGGCAGGTCAATAACAACCGTGACGAGGTAGTTTCCGAGTGGCGGCTGCCAGGGTACACTGACGATAACATGAGTCTCTGGTAGTACTTCCGCGAGCATCTGAACCTCGCCAATTTGAGTAGCATTTTGAAGTGCTTCAAGAGTCGGCGTGGTGGTTCCGGTATCTGCTTGTGTAGGCATTTGAAAAAAGTGCACCGATACATCTCGTGCGGGCATAGTGGCTCGGTTGCGGATTTGCGCCGAAAGTGTAAAGGGAGGTTCTATGTTCCAAGCAATCGTTTCCTGCAAAATCGTTAAGTCAACGTCAATCAAACCGAATTCATAAGTTTCTATTTCTGTTTGAAAGGTTTTCCCGCCGCGCACTTCGACTTCCAAGTAGTAGTCAATCAATTCTCTTGCCGGATAACCAGGGATCGGCTGCTCGCTTCTATAGGTTGAACCCGTGTGTTGGACAACCGGGATTGTTTCAAATTCAAAACCATCTAAGCTCCAAAAGAGTGTCATTGCTTCAATATCATTCTTGTTTCGCACCTCTGTGTAAAGATGTACAGGTTGTTCTGGTTCAACGGGGTAAGGGACAATTCGGACGTTATCAAGGTATCGTTGTAGTGCATTATAATTTGCGTAACCGATGGCATCTTCCTCAGTGTTCCATGCGTAGGCTTGTATGTTTCCGTTATCAAATTGGCTATTCGCTGGCAGTAGGATTTCCGTGGTGAATTGTCCATTTACGACAGGGACAGTTTCTCGTTCTGGGGGTGGAGGTTCTATTTCTGTATCTCTTGAAGACTGGAGCGATCTTGGGAAGACAACAATTTCTGCGTTTCCGGTAAAATTGTGGTTGGCGAGTGCGCCGGAAACCATCATCGAGGTTTGATCTATATCTGCTGTTAGCTTCATCTGTGTATGCGGCAATCTGAGCTGAGTTGCGGGATCCCCGAAGAGTGTGAAAACTTCGGCGAGGTCAAAATAACTCGGTGCGTTAATAAGAAATAGCGTTTTGGCTTCGGCGAGGATGGCCCCAATATGCGATGTCTTATCCTTAAAGATAACGTCAAAAATAGCGCGATTGAGAATATAGTCTCCATCTAGCAATCCGATGCTGGTTCCGCCAATGACTGCAATAGCACCTCCATTTTGTGAGCGTAGCAATTCCTCAGCAAGGCAGCTGCTGTTACCATCAAAGTGAGCTGTGTAACAAGTCATACTGATAACAAAGGGGAGTTGCGCGATATTGGTTAGGTTCTGTTCAGGATCTTCCAGATCTAGCATGCGAGAAGATGACCAGACACCGCCGGCGCCATGGCCGATATAGTTAACAATGCTGACACCGTCATTGAATGCATCAATCACTTGTCTACCAACAAACAGATTGTTCTGCTCGCTAGCCGTTTCGGTTTGTGTAATTGGGGCATAGATGGGCGTAATTTCATATTTGGAACGGATCTCATTCTGTTTAAGCAGCCCCTCGGTTTGGCTGTGAAACCGCCAATCTGTGCCGGCGAGCATGAGGAGTCGCTTCTGCCAGGGGCCGATCTCGGCGTTGGTTTCATAGTTAATGGCATGCTCAACGAATGTCCGCACGTCAACGCGATTGGTTGCAGGTATCCTTCCAATGAGCATATCAGGAAAACTATCGTCGCCTCTGAAGGTTACGAATTGATGGTCGCTGGCACTTGAGCCGTATCCTGGAATTTGCACTTGTATCGTGGGTACAAAATTAGGGTGTGTTTTGGGACTGTTATGCGTATCTCCTACCAGAAACACGTAGGTTGGCGCAGGGGGCTGCCAATTTTGGTAGGCATATTTAAGGAATTCTCTAACGGCGTACGGATTGACAATACCGTAGTTGAACTCATCGTAAATGTTTTGAACATCAACAACTTTAGTGCGCATGCCGTTTTGTGCCCGGAAGTTAGCGAGCGCTTGTACGTCTGGAATAAAAAGCGTATCTGTAATGATGATGTAATCTGCGCCGTTGTGTGTACTGCGTAAGTTGGCGGGTCTATCTTTTTGTATTTCCGGTTTTAGAAATTGTTCCCGCGTCAGCGCGATGTATTGAATTGTTGTATTCTGTGGATGCGTGTTACCGGTTTGTGTGGTATCAAAAGCGAGTTTGTAGGTGCCTGCTGCTTCCTCATTGTCCACAATAGGATAGCCGATATAGCGGGTCCCATCAACACCGTAAATCTCAATGTTGGGAGTAGAAAAGTTTTTCAACCACTTTCTGGTGTTAGTCTGTTCCGGAAAAGGGGTGATTGAAAATGGGAGGACATCCGCTTTTGCCTCAAACGTTCGCCAGTATTCGACTTCAAACCAGTTAAACATGACTCTATCCAAGGTGCCATCTGAAGCGTCTCGGAGACTGACACGAAGCGTATTTGTTCCTTCTTGCAAAAAGGAGAGTGGGATTTCCTGATTCTCAAATTGGAATTCAATTTGTCCGTTCCATAGTGGGACTTCAAACCTGCGTTTGTCATTTAACCATAAGTTGACTTGATGTGGAGTGTTAGATCTTCCGTAGAACTGCACGCGTAGTGTTGCAAATAACCCGGTGCGTGCAACGCCGGGGAGCTCGAAAGGTAACGTTTTTGAACGTGTCGGTGGTACGGATATTGCCGGTAGAGGTGTCCAGAACCAACTGTCGCTTGGAAGTTCGGGTAGCTCTGTTAGGGTAAAGAAACGTTCCTGTAGTCCTGCACCAATTTGTAAGTACTCACTTCCTTCTGCGAGGTTTGCTTCCTCAAACCTTGCAAAATGCTGATCTTTCTCAAAATGCGCGCGTGTGAGAAAGCGTTGATAGAAGGGTGGAGGTGCCCCTGTTTCTGTTAACGCATCTCCTATATCTGCTGGGGCTGTTTTCGTCCCCATTCGGATTCCGGGGGTGCCACTCCAAGTAAGCCAATAGATGTTTTCATCAGAAAAGGGATCGAAGTAAGTGGTTTCTCCGCGGTTCCGCTGGCCATAGAAAACAATCTCATCGTCTGGGTCAAAACTTCCATCGCTTTCGCCTCGCACAAAAATAGGTATCTGTCTACCTTTGTTTGACAGTTTAAACGTAGCTGGTACGATAGAGTCAATATCTTCTACGATGGCTTTTGCCAGGTCTCGTCCGGTGATGTGGTACATTCCATCTTGGCTGATAACTATTTTATAGTGCGGGGTGACGGGTAAAACGGTTGTAGGGGCACCAGGTGCCGGTAGGGAAGCAGCACGCCACTGTTTTGCTGTGTGTGGATTGATAAGCATATTCTCTAACATTGCGTCGTAAACAGGCGATTCGGGGCGTAGAAACCGGTGCATCGCAGGTGGCGCGCTTCCTGAGCGGTGAAACTGCACTTCAACGATGAGCCGATGATAGAACTTAACCTCTCCAGTTACAGGGTTATACTGTACTGGGTTCAGTTGAATTGGGAGGACTCTATTCTCTCGAATCCAGCCTGCTGCTTTGATTTCAACGGCTCTGTCAGGAAAAAAACGGTTCTTAGAAGTTGTACGTGTTCTATGTTCTAGCGCAGCTACAGTGCGTATGCGAAAGTCACTTTGAACGATGCGGAGTGTAAAATCCGCGTCAGGTGGTACCCCGATTAACGCTGATTTTACGGGCATCGGCGGCATGCCCGGCTGGGTTGTGAAATCGGCACCGGGGAACGAAAATGGAGAAATCGGAGATGGCGGGGAAAAGGTATTCTTCTCTGTCCTCGAGGACAGAGAAGGAAAACCGAACCCCGCTAATTGTGCATCCGGTAGTGCAGCAACATTAAAATCAGTTTCCGGGATAATGAGTTGAATTTTTATGCTGTGCACGGTCGCACTGAGCAGTTCAATCTCTCCGCTTGACCGTGCAGTTTTTTTTCCATGTACACCGAACGTGGCTATGCCTAAGAGTAATAGAATCGTCGTGAATAAAAAGGTCTGTTTCATACTTTTATATATTTCCGTACCATAAAGGGTTATGTTGTGTTAAATCCGATGTAGATCTCGTCGGAGGTTCCTGATGTAATGAATCTAAACCTAGAAGAGCTCAGACGAGTGGCAGGATAGGTAAGTTTACGAAACGAAATTGAGGGTGGTGCCCGCCCACCCGAATCCTTCTTTGTTTCTCCTGAAACCTGAGGTCAATACCTTACCCGTCAACCCAATGGGTGGCGAGTAAAAGGTAGTGATAGCGTGTCCTTCAGGACTCGCGATACTACCTATCTCGCCACTAATTTCGGGCGAGGTGGTAAACTTCAATCTCCCGGAGTTGGGCGATTGCAGGCTGTACGACTCGATAGTGCGGGTAGTACTGGCCGGCAAGTGTTGTGCGCCGGTCTAATACTTTATCGCCGGGCTCGGCAATAATTTTGTTAACGATGATATCATCCACAGTGCGAGTGACGGTTACCCGAAGCATCTGGGTTTGAAAGTTCAATCGATCAAAGACGAACGTCGGTTGGGCACTTTCTCCATCGAGATTGCGTCGCTGGATGATGGAATCAAAGGTTTCCCATTCACCGGTCTCCTCATTCAAATAGTCCATCTCGAACCGGAACAAGTTTCCGTTGTGGATGATAATTTTTCGTACTGGCTTGATTTCAGCAAATCGAATGATAAAGTTCCGATCATTTCGAGCTGGGAGAGTCGCTAAAGTTTCAACATTACCGTCGTTTAAGCCGGGGTGGTTCGCTTCTGTGCCGTAATTTGTGAGGGCCATGTTTTCGCTGTACCGGGTTGATAAAACCTCAACGATTCTACAAGCGTTGAGTTGTAAGCAGATAATTAGAAGCCACAAAAGTATCACGGACTGGTATGCACTGCTACGGGGTACCATTTTTTTCTCCTCTATTTTCGTATACTGGAGCCCCATCAACGTCTCTGTTTTGATAACTCGTGTGTAAATCTCGCCAGAGCCATTCTAGGTTATGATTCTTCAATAACTTTTTTATTTTCGTATACTGGAGCCCCATCAACGTCTCTGTTTTGATAACTCGTGTGTAAATCTCGCCTTTTTCGTATATCTCCGTACCATCAACGCTTAGGTATTGACAGCTCGTGTGTAAATCTCGTCGGAGATTCCTTAGGTTATGATTCTTCAATAACTTTTCTATTTTTAGTCACGGTCGGGTTGGTGTGAATGTTCCATCGATTCATCGTGTTAGAGACTTTAAACAGATTACGTTTTTCTGTATCTCTCCGTAAAGAAGTTCTCCCTGCAAGTGGCAGGATAGGTATGGCTCCCACCCACCCAAATCCTTGAGTTAGCCTGCAACATCAAACCGGTCTACGATACCCATCACAAGTTCACGGATAGGGGCATTCTCAACCCCGAAGACTTCTTGTGCAACGCCGGGGCCTGCTCCAACAATTACCGTGTCACCTTCACCGGCACCAACGTAATCAACAGCAATCGTTGGCGTACGGACTACCTCGGATTTTAGGCTTAGTGGTTGGATGAGCAGCAGTGTGCGATTTTGATACGCAGAATGCTTAATAACTGAAACAACTTTGCCAATGACTTTTGCTAGGTACATGTTTAGAATTTAGTTAATCGGATTGGACAGCATTTCTTCGTTTCTGTATATCTCCGTACCATCATCACTTATGTCACGATGTCTTATATGTAAATCTCGTCAGAGCCATTTGATGTATTGACTCTAAACATCATCCGTTGGTTGAAGGTGGTATTGGTTCAGTCTCCTATGGTGTATCATGCAAGGAGATAGAATCTACAATGCCAACAATTGCGACATCTACCGGCATCCGTTTACCAGGTAAAACCCCTGCAGCATCACCGCCGGTGACTATGTAGACTGTTTCGCCGATTCCTGCATCTTGTAAGGTATCCACTGCAACAATTGGTGTCGAAATGGGGTTGCGTTTTTGGTCCAAAGGTTGCACGAGGAGGAGACGGGTCCCCTCTAAGCTAGGATGTTTTCGGGTTGCAATGACGGTGCCGATGACTTTTGCTATATCCATTAGTGTTATCTTCCAATGATATAATTCATTTTTTATCTGCTTTGCTTCAGTCTATCTGGAGAAAATTTGTATATCTCCGTACCATCACGCTTTATGCTTTGTTAATGACAGTGTAAATCTCGTCTTTTTGTATATCTCCGTACCATCAACGTCTGTGTTTTGATGAGCCGTGTGTAAATCCCGTCGGAGATATCTTAGGTATAGCATAAAAATGTATCTGGGATAGGCGATAGCGATTAGGTGAGTTCATATTCAATCAATTTTGTATGGAGCGTATTTCGGTTAATGCCGAGTAGTTTTGCGGCCTTGCTCTGATTTTTTTTCGTATGTTCAAGTACAATTTTGAAGAGTGGTTTCTCAAAAATGGCGCGAATTTCAGCATAAAGTTCGCCATCTTCTGTTTCACGTTCTAGGTAGCGTTCAACTTGTGCGTAGAGAAGGGCATAAACCTGTTCGTCAAAATCGGCATCCTGCATGAAGGTACTGAGCTGTTCTGCCGTATCCCTTTGTGAGCTGCGTCCTACATGAGTGAAATGTTCGGGGAGTAACATCTGCCCGGAGCACATAACGAGTGAACGTTTGATGGCATTTTCTAGCTCGCGTACGTTGCCCGGCCACTCATAAACAGTGAGCTGCTCCATAGCGGCTGTTGAGATTCCGATGTGTGGTAATTTGTATTCTTCAACAAACCTGCTGGTAAAAAGATCTACTAATTCGGGTATATCTTCTTTCCGTTCTCGGAGTGGTGGAATGACGATAGGAACAACATTCAAGCGATAATAGAGATCTTCTCGAAATTCTTTCTGTTCGACTGCTGCTTTAAGGTGCCGGTTGGTTGCAGCAATAATCCGTACATTGACAGTGCGCAGTTCGTTTGAACCAACGGGCTCAACCTCTCGTTCTTGAAGAACACGTAAGAGTTTCATCTGTACTTCAGCAGGAAGTTCGCCGATTTCATCAAGAAAAATTGTGCCTCCATCTGCTTGTTCAAATTTCCCTGTCCGCGCTGTCCGTGCATCCGTATAAGCCCCTTTTACATGTCCAAAGAGAGCACTTTCAATGAGGGTTGGTGGGATAGCCCCACAATCAACAATGACAAAGGGATTGTCGGCGCGCGGGCTATTGCGGTGAATCAGTTGCGACACCAATTCCTTGCCTGTTCCGCTTTCGCCAAGAATGAGCACAGTCTCGTCACTCACAGCGGCTCTACCTATCAGTTGGTAAACTGCCTGCATCGCGCTGCTCTGTCCGACTATCTTGCCTTGCCGCTCGATTTCAACAGGGAGCTGCGAAGTTTGTGCGTGCTTAGTTTGGTTTGAAGCCGATGCAGCACGTCCTACTAAATCCAGCAGTTGCTTTGTATCGACGGGTTTGGTAAGATATCCATAAGCACGTTGCTTTGCTGCATCTATCGCGGTTTGCGTAGTGCCGTGGGCAGTGACGATAATAATTGAGGCACTCTTATTGTACTTCTGAATCTCCGTGATTAATTCTAGTCCGTTCGCATCGCCCAAAAAGATGTCAAGTAGAATCACATCTGCATCCACTTTTTGAACAACGGCGAGTGTCTCTTTTCCATTTCGGGCTTTGACTGTATGGTAACCTGCCTTCTCAAGGACGGCAGCAAAGACGCGGCGGAGACTCTCATCGTCATCAGCAATAAGCACTAAGTTTTCCATTTTTTTGTATATCTCCGTACCATCAACGTCTAGGTAATGATAGCTCGTGTGTAAATCTCGTTTTTTTGTATATTTCAGCCCGATAACGCCTGATGTATTGTCAATGACTGTGTAAATCTCGTCGGAACCGTTCGATGTATTGTCTCTAAGATGCAACTTCATCTTACCTGCCACCCATTGGGCGGGCTTCAATTCCGGGCAGTGTAATAATAAATGCTGCGCCAACTGCCAGCCCGGCTTTTACGTCAATGCTACCGTTGTGTTCCTCAAGAATTTTTCGACTGATATAGAGCCCAAGTCCAGTGCCTTTCTGTTTTGTTGTATAGAAAGGATGGAAGAGCTGTGGCACCTCATCGGGCAAAATCCCGGGTCCCGTGTCTTGAACGCTAATGTATACTAATTTTTCCGCCTTTCGGTACTCTGTTCGAAGCGTCAGCGTTCCCCCCGCTTCCATAGCTTCTATCGCATTGTAGAATAGATTCAGGAGAACCTGCGTTATTCCATCAGGGTTAACGTTCACCTTCGGATAGGGCGACTGATATTTAGTCACTACCTGAATGGCGTACCGTTGCAATTCTGTTTCACAAATTGAGAGGCTGTCGGTAAGCAATTCGTGTATATCACAAGGTTTCGCGAATTCCATCGCTGGTTTACTGAAAGCAAGCAGCTGCTCAATAAACCGGTTGAGCCGGTCAACCTCTTTGATAATAATTTCGGCATATTCGTCTGATTCGGATTCCGTTGTCTGCTGGAGGAGCTGCGTTCCCAAGCGTATACTGCTGAGTGGGTTACGAACCTCGTGAGCAATTGTCCGGACTAACCTTCCGAGCGTTGCCAGACGTTCAGATTCAACAAGCGCTTCAATAGTCTGCTGGATTTTGACGCGCTGTGCGATGATGGATGCAACAATCGTCAGTAGCTGCTGGTCATCTTCCGCTGAAAATTCGTCCGATGCCTTATCAATAGTCAAGGTTCCCACAACTTGTTCTTCGACGATAACAGGTATACACCAGAACGCGATTGCATCCTTTCCTCTTTTTTTTATTTCAGAGTTCCCATTTTCTGATATTTTCGTGATAACACTTGAATCTTCATCAGAAATTTCAGATCCGAGTTCGAAGAGTTTAACATAACTTCTTGGGAGTCGGGCGTGTGGGACTCCAACGGCTTTACCTGTTGCCAGTACACGTTTCTGAATATCCCCAATCAGCCCATCAGTTCCACGTTTGAGTTCCGCCGGGGTTAGTCCGAGAACTACCTCAGCCGATGTAACAACTTTTTTCTCGTTGTAGAGATGCAAAGCTCCTCGGTAGATACCGAGGCGATTGGAGAGAATTTCAATAATCCGCTGAAAGAGTTCAGCGAGCTCAAGATTAGCATTCGCGGCTTGACTCACTTCAAAAAGCGTCGACAAATCTCTTACGCGCTTTTCTAAATCTGCATTGATATTATTTATCTGTTTCAACTGTTCTCCGTGAACGCCGCGCTCGGTTCGTAGTTGTCGGATAATATGAATGACTCCGAGGACAAGAAACGGATAAAAAAAGGCAACGACAATGCTTTGTATTTGGATTGGCTGGTGAAAAGCATAGATTAAATTGGCTGCTGCTGTCAGCGTGAGCAAGAATTTCTGTCCCCATTCTCGATCGTATATCACAGCGAGCATCATCACGCCGTAGTAACTGTGGCTCAGTATTTGATAGTACTGTGGCACGTGAAGTAGATATACCAGCAGATTTGAACCAAGCACTAAAAGTGCCAGCAGAAATGTTATCATAGCGTTAAGAAATTGTTTAGCATTTTTAAACCGACCTGACCGCTTTTTTCCAAGTGAAACTGAGTTGCGATAAGGTTATCGTGGGCGAGTGCGCTACAAAATTCGAGCCCGTACGTTGTCTGCCCGATCACAACATCTGTTGCCTTTGGAACAGGATAATAGGAGTTGACGAAGTAGAAATGCGCGGGGTTTGGAATTCCTTCAAAAACCGGATGCGATCGGGTTTGATGTACTTGATTCCAGCCGATTTGTGGGACCTTTAGTGCAAATCTTTTTTCCATTTCGAACCCGAGCGTTTTTGCTAGTGATGCTCCAGATTGTGGAGATATTTTTTTGGTGCCCACCCACCCTTTTCCAGTCTCTCCTTTCAGGTTGGGGAATTTTTTCACGTGCCCTGGCAAGAATCCGAGGCAAGTAGTATCCTCCTCGTTACTGTGTTCAAAGAGGATCTGGATACCGATGCAGATGCCGAGCATCGGTTTACCGGTCTGATAAAAGTTCTCCAAAGTTTGGTCAAGTCCACGCTTCTGTAGCGTTTGCATCGTCGCTTTTGCTGCACCGACTCCAGGGAAGATGACCCGGTCGGCGGCTAAAATTGTTTCGGTTGCGTCTGTGATTTCATTTTCATAACCGAGATGCGTTAAAGCGCGAGCAACACTCGTGAGGTTTCCAGCCTCATAGTCTATAATTGCAACCATGATTGATTAAAACCCACCTGATTCAGACATTTGTTTATAAAGATTCGCCATCTCAATTCCAGCGACAGCGGCTTCAAAACCTTTGTTCCCGGCTTTTATGCCAGCCCGTTCAAGTGCTTGTTCTATCGTATCCGTGGTGATAACACCATAGATGACCGGAGTGCTTGTATCCATAGCGGCGTGGGCAATACCTTTAGCACTTTCGCCGGCGACATAATCAAAATGCGGTGTTTGGCCGCGAATCACTGCCCCGATACAAAGAACCGCGTCGTAACGTCCGCTTTTTGCGAGCCGTTTCGCGATGCCGGGTATCTCAAAAGCGCCGGGTATCCAAAAGACATCAACTGTGTCTAAGTTAACCCCATGGCGCTGCAGTGCATCAAGCGCGCCTGCCAAGAGTTTTTCGGTAACAAAGCTATTGAATCGGCTTACAACGATACCGAATGTCAAACCATCGCCGTTAAGGTGTCCTTCATAAACGTTAGGCATGATTTGTCTCCGCCCACCCGCCCAATTCCTTCAAGTGTTTAATATGTTTTAGTACTGTGAGCTGCTGATGTTTTTGTACTAAACCGCTTTTTGTATATTTCAGCCCGATAACGCCTGATGTTCAGTTTCGTATAGTCTCGTGCTATAATTCACTCTTCTTCAGCATGCAAGAGTAGGTGTCCGAGTTTTGAACGTTTCGTTTGTAAATAAGCCCGGTTAAAACGGTTCGGGTTCGTCTGCAACGGAATCCGCTCCACAATTTCCAATCCATATCCGGACAACCCTTTTACCTTTTGTGGGTTATTTGTCATCAACCGCATTCTTTTAACGCCTAGATCTACTAAGATTTGTGCACCGATGCCGTAATCGCGCAAATCAGCCGCGAAACCGAGGCGTTCGTTTGCCTCAACGGTATCCAAACCTTCCTTGTCTTGGAGCTGGTAGGCACGAAGTTTTTCTGTGAGTCCCATGCCCCTGCCTTCTTGTCGCATGTAGAGCAGTACACCCCTACCTTCCTTTTCAATCCTTTCAAGAGCGAGCTCCAACTGTTCTCCGCAATCACACCGTAGCGAGCCGAATACATCACCTGTTAAGCATTGCGAGTGTACCCTCACCAACAGAGGTGTTGCCTCTTCAAGGTTGCCCTTCGCTAAAGCGATGTGAGTCTTAGTCTCTTCACGCCCGCCCACCCGAATCCTCTCTCCTTTCAGGAGAGACGTGCTCGAGTCGCTGTTTGTTGTGTTGGTATAACGGCTTTCATAAGCATAGAGTTTAAATTGACCATGCGCGGTCGGAATATTGGCAGTTGCGACCTTTTTGACAAGGGTTTCAGTTCGCCGGCGGTACGCGATTAGATCTGAAATTGTAATAATCTTGAGATTGTGTTTTTGGGCAAACGCTATCAATTCGGGTACACGTGCCATAGTGCCATCATCGTTGAGGACTTCACAAAGTACTCCGGCTGGATAGCAGCCGGCGAGTCTGGCTAGGTCTACGGTAGCTTCTGTATGTCCAGCGCGGCGAAGTACCCCGCCGGGTTTCGCTTCTAAAGGGAAGATGTGCCCTGGGCGTACAAAGTCTGAGGGTCTGGCTGTTTTATCCACAAATTTGCGAATTGTAAAAGCACGCTCTTGTGCGGAAATGCCGGTGGTCACTTCTTTTGCGTCAATGGTTACCGTAAACGCTGTTTGCATTTGTGCAGTATTATCAATCACCATGGGGTGCAGCTCAAGTTCCGCAAGACGTTCTGGACAGGTAGGCAGGCATATCAAACCACGTCCATGTTTCGCCATGAAATTAATAGCTTCTGCTGTCACGTTTTCGGCGGCCATAATCAGATCGCCTTCGTTTTCGCGATGCGGTTCATCAACGACGATAATCATCTCACCGTTTCGGATAGCTGAAAGCGCCTCTGGAATTGTGCTAAATGCCATTTTTTCTGTATATCTCCGTACCGTCAACACCCAGTCGGTTGCGAGATCCCCGCCATCTATAGATAAAAGGTAGTGCAAGCGTGTCCTGAAGGACACGCGATGGGGATTCATCCCCGCAAGCGGGGAGTTGCGAGATAGGTATTCAGTGTCTCTCCTGAAAGGAGAGACAAAGAATTCCTTTTACTCGCAACCCATTGGGAACTTCCCCTACCTATCCTGCCACTCGTCAGGGCCTTCCTAGGTTCAGTTCCTGATAGTTGTCTCAAAAAATTTAAATTTCCAAAGTTTTTGATGTCTTCGGTTGATAGATGCACAATTGAGGTACCTAGATCTAATGTCCCTCGTACCAACGTGCACCGTTTTAATAGAATCCATGTTGTGCTAAGAACGCCATATCAAGCTGTCCGGATTGATTTCGGTTTTTCTTCTGGCTGGAGAGTTCTGTTCTTGCTAACAACAGCGCCTCGACGTAGCGTGCAATCACATCTACTTCAAGATTGACACGTGCCCCTTCTCTTTTTGTCCCCAAAGTTGTAACCGACTTTGTGTGTGGAATTAAAGCGACTTCAAAGGTGTCGGCGAATACGTTCGCTATTGTTAAACTCACGCCGTCAACGGAAACAGAACCTTTATAGGCTATGTAAGGCTTAACATCTGCGTTCATTGTCACCTGCATAAGAGAGGAATCGCCTTCATCCTTCCATCCACTAATTACAACGACTGCATCAACATGCCCGAGGACGAGATGGCCTCCTAACCGCTGGCTCAACTGTAGAGAACGTTCTAAGTTAGCCCGGTCGCGAGGTTTTCGGTCTCCCAATGTTGTCCGACGTAGCGTTTCGGCAGAAATATCGGAGATGAATCCATCTGCCAACAATGCACGAATAGTAAGGCAGGCACCATCAACGGCAATGCTATCCCCTACTTTCGCGTCTGCGAGTACTTCAGTTGCCCTAATGTGAAGGGTCGCGCTTTGGGATGTACGTTTGATGTTAACAATAGTACCAATCTCTTCAACGATTCCGGTAAACATTTTTGTCTCTGGCTTAGCTCATGCGGGTTTGGCATAAATAGTTTAGGCACCACTCATTTTGATACAAAGTGGCAGGATAGGTAGGGGAAGTTCTCCCCGCTTGCGGGGATGAATCCCCATCGCGTGTCCTCGAGGACACGCGATACTACCTTTTACCTGCCACCCACTGGGTACCCTTCAATTAGCAGATCGCCATCGCCACTTTGCACGTGTTGTACTGTTAGTCTTTGTAGCTGTGGTGCGGCTGCCAAGGGGTGTATTCCTGCACCGCCAAGTGGACCTGGAGCATGCGCACCGCCGATAAACTTAGGTGCAACAAAGCACATGAACTTATCAACAACTCCTGCTGTAACGGCCGAGGCATTCACTTCTGCGCCGCCTTCTATTAAGACGCTCGTTATATCGTGTGCCCCTAACATATCCATCAAGGTTTTGATACAGAGGTGTCCTTGATTTATAGGGAGCGTTATGACTTTCGCGCCGGCCGTTGTAAGAGCGTAGACGTTTTTGGCAGGTGCGTCTGGTCCAACTGCGATGATAACCTCAGCACGGCTTGAAGTGTTGAAAATTCGAGCATCTGCCGGGGTTCTACCTTGTGAATCTAGTACGACTCGAACTGCATCCTTGCCTGAACGATGCAGGAGGCGCGTTGTTAATCGAGGATTGTCCCGGATAACCGTGCCTATGCCGACAAGAATTGCATCGACTCCATCTCGTATCTCATGCACCAACTGTCGTGATGCAGTTGAGGTAATCCATTGTGATTCCCCCGAAGAAGTTGCAATTTTTCCATCCAGACTCATCGCAGTCTTCAATATGACAAAAGGTCTTCCTGTCCGGATGTATTTCCTATGAACCTCATTTAGGTGTGCGGCATCTTCAGCACACACGCCTACATTGACGTAAATGCCAGCTGCCTCAAGTTGACGAATCCCCTTGCCTGCAACTTGTGGATTTACGTCTAGCTCCGCCACATAAACCGCTGATATGCCTGCCTCAATGAGTGCATCGGTACAAGGAGGTGTGCGTCCCCAATGACAACACGGTTCCAGGTTTGTATAAAGCGTCGCCCCTTTAGCGGCCTCCCCTGCTGCTTGGAGTGCATGAATTTCTGCATGCGCGCCGCCTGCTCTCTGATGGTACCCTTCACCTATGCACTTACCGGCTTTAACAATGACTGCGCCCACGAGAGGATTCGGACTTGTCCGTCCCTTTCCTTTCTTTGCCAAAGCCAGCGCGCGTTGCATAAACGCCACATGTCTCTCGTTCATCACCTTTGGCTCACTAAATAATAGTATATCATATTTCAACCGGAAATCAAAACCATTTTTTTTCGGCAAAACCGACGATCCGGAATTACACAAAAATTCATACATCGCGTTTTCGTATTATTTAGAACTCGCGACTAATTTCAGAGACTCAAGAATTTCTGTCTGCACTACCAAATCAAATTGGTGTGAACCAATGTACATATACCTGATAATGCCGAGTTTGTCAATGATAAATGTCGCGGGCCGTGCAATATTGTAAGCCTCAAGACTGAGCCAGTGGTAGACACCGTAACTTTTGATAACATTCCGCTCCTTATCTACTAATAAAGGATAGGTAATGCCGTTCTGTTTTGTATATCCACGGAGTTCACGGGGCCACTGTCCTGCAATGGCGAGGGGTATCGCACTGTACGTTGTGTACTCGTCAACGTGCCCTTGGACTGCCGCCAACTGGCGACGGCTATTTGGTCACCAGGTCCCTCGAAAAAATGTTAAGATGACATGGTATTTCTCCCGATAAGATACCAGCGATACTTCTTGCCGCTGATGTGAAGGCAATGTGAACAAAGGCGCGGTATCACCGATGTTGAGGATTTTGTTTTTCCGTGGCATACACCAATTTTCTCAAAAGTTGTGAGTTCTGTCAAGTACGAAAGGCTTTATAACAGTTCCATGAATAGTTCATTGGCTATAAAAAGCCCGCGAGCCGTCAGACGCAGATGAGTTGTCGAGCATTCCAGCAACTTCAAACTTTTCCATTTCTCGAGGAGTTCACCAAACTCCACTTTAGGTAGTTCACCAAAACGGGTCCGGTAAGCGACAAGAGAAATGCCTTCCCGTTTACGGAACCCGAGCATGAGTGTTTCGGCTTTTTCTGCCCGGCCAGTGAGTTTCTCGGAATCCGCAATCGGTTTTATGCCTTGACGTAGTGCATCCATGTAATTAATAATGCCCCTCATGTTTGAATAGCGGACTCCGTCAATGTAACCGTAAGCGCCGGCACCCAATCCAATGTGGGCCTGATTGTTCCAATAGACAAGGTTATGCCTTGCAAAACGGTTCGGACGTGCAAAGTTACAGATTTCATAGTGTTCGTATCCGTGTCTGGTTAGTGTGTCAATCGCATACTGGAACATATCCGCCTCAGTGTCTTCTGTAGGGAGGTGCAGTGTGCCGGACTTCCACCACTCATAAAACGGTGTTGCCTCCTCCATGACGAGATTATAGACGGAAATATGCGCGGGCTTGAGTGCAAGTACTGCGGTTAAGGTATGCTGCCATGTTTCCAGTGTCTGCTTAGGGAGTGCGAAGATCAGATCGATGTTGATATTCTCAAAACCACACTCATGAGCAAGGTGATAACTCTGAAGAAAGTCAGCGACGGTGTGAATCCTGCCCAGCTGCGTCAATGTTTCATCTTGCATCGCTTGTACACCGAAACTGAGACGATTCACGCCTGCACCTTGCAAGATCTTTAGCTTCTCTCTATCAACCGTGCCAGGGTTACATTCCACAGTGATTTCCGTGTCGGACTGTCTATCGAAATATGTCTGTAGATTGGCGAATATCTGAGTTAAGTCACTCGTAGAAAGAATGGAAGGTGTGCCACCCCCAATAAAGATTGTCCGTAAAGGGGCAGCCATCGGTGCATAGAGTTCCATCTCTATCTGGAGTGCTTGTAGATATGCCATCGCTTGTACTTTATGAAACGTGTACGTATTGAAAGCACAATAGTAGCATTTTGTAGTACAAAACGGGATATGTATGTATAAAGAAGAAGCCATATCCGGTTATCTCTTTAGTCAAATTCTAAGCCGACTCTGATTGCATTCCCGGTGTTGGCGTAAGCAAATGCCTCGTTAATCTGCTCAAACGGGAAGGTATGCGAGATAATTTTATGGAAAGGATACTTGTGTTGTGTTCGGCTTAGAAAATCAAGTGCGCGAGGGATAACCCAAGGTTCATAAACGATGACACCGCGAATCATCTTACTACATCGGACAATATTGCCTGGGTCGATTTGCGTAGGAAATCCGAGGTTAATGTTGCCTATCCAGAGGTACCGTCCACCCCAACGTAGCATTTCTATGCCTTCAGAGAGAACACGCGGTGAACCGACAAACTCAGCGACAAGGTCGGCACCGAGTCCACCGGTCAGTTCGAGCACGTAAGAGACACGCTCATCAAGCTCGGCGGTGTCAACATTGATAACATAGTCTGCGCCAAATTCACGTGCGAGCTGCAGACGCGCCGGGTGCCGCTCTAAGACAATAATTTTGCCTGCACCCATTTCCTTTGCAACGGCAGTCGCATAAAGTCCAAGTCCCCCGGCACCTTGGATAACGACTGTATCCCCGAGCGTAATACCAATCTGGTTGAGCCCGTAAATGACTTCGGATAACGCACAGTTGATAGGTGATACGAGCACGTCCGGTAGTTCATCCGGAACCTTGAAAATCCAATGTCCCGGTTTCATGTAGTAGTACTCTCCGTAGGCACCGTGGAAGTGAGGAGTTTGCTCACTGGATACGCCGAGCCAATCCCGATAACGGTTTGGGCATCCGGGCGTACTATTGAGGCACATCCAGCAGTGCTGACATGGTTTGAAATAGGAATACGCGATCCGGTCGCCTTCAGTCAAAGGCCGCCCAGTACTGTCGATTCCGATATTTTTCCCTAATTCCGCGATTGTACCAACCATTTCATGCCCAAGTACTTGTGGAATACCACTAGCGATTTTGGGACCGTGTCCACGCCAGAAATGTAAATCGGAGCCACAGATGTTCGCCATACGGATGTGTACGAGCATGTCATCACTACTGACAGATGGTACCGGATACTCCCGGAATTCCATGGGTGCTTGTGGTTGTGTAAAAACAGCGACTTTTCCAGTTTTCATAGTTCCGATCTTTTTCTTATTCTGATATAAGAGCGAGCTAGTACAGTCAGATTTCTGTGAGTATGGATTTTAGGAGTCACTCCACCGGAACTATCCGTTGCGTCGTCCTCGCCCTGTTATCAATACTCATCAAAGTTAGTAACCTTCCACTTTCCCTCAACGTTTTCGGTGTAAATCACCACGTTTCGCGAAGATGTTGCAATCCCAGGATTTTCGATAGTCAACTTGTAGTTAAATATTGCTTGTCCCTTACCTCTGTTTTCTTGTGCGACACGTTCGTATTTAATCTGTGGAATTTGGTCAATAGGTTGTCCTGGCATCCGCACCTCAAGTAAACGGGCAATTTCATCTTCCAATTTCTCAGACGCGAGTCCATAGCTGAGCATGAGTGCCGCCTGCTGATCAGCCCGTTGATAGTAGTTATAGATAAAGTCTTCGCTCACTGCTTGTGGTGTATTTCTATTTGAACAAGCGAGTAGCGTTAACATGAATACGAGGACGTATTCTATTTTCATTTGGAAAGGTACCGCCTTTACAGGTACTTGTATTGTAGTGAATCTATCCTGTTATAAGCCTTTTACCTTTATCAAGTTTACGGTTGCTGTGTAACTGCCCGAATCATTGCGATGTTGAAGATGCGCCGTTCGTAACCGTGTGACGGATTGTTGACAACTTCGCCCAATGCCCATAAGGTTGAGGAGCTTCCGCCGTCAAAGTTAATAGCATTCTTGATGCCGAGTTCTCGAAAGAATTGAGCCATTTGGTAGAGCGTCATTCCCATGCTATATCCGGGTTGCCGTCCATCGACAGCGATGAGAAAGAGTTTTTCATCGTTAAAACCTAAGGCACTCCGTGGATTGCGACGGGCAGCGTTGCGATGACTTGAGCCCGTTCTCCCACGTGATGCGTTAAATTGTAGCAGTTCAGGTTCAATGTTACCATGCCGTAAAAGCCGTAGATTTCCGCCGATTCCGGAATGGACAGACTGCCATTTTTGTGGTGTGAGCGCGATTTCAAGTTCTCCTGTTGTAGATTCGGCGAACCTATCTTGCCAGGACCTTGCGATGTTTGAAGTTATTGCAACGACAACGCCACGTGGCGGGATGAGGCTGTTACCACGTGAAGATACAGAAGTGATGACAAAACGGCTGCGATATTTCCCTGTGAGCGGAAGTTCCAATTTCATTAAAGTGATTTCATAGCACCGGCGAGTCAATGTGCGCTTGCCAAAGCGCGGTGTGTATATTACAACTGGACACAACGAATCACAGATTTGGTTAATACCGTTTATCGTGAGTTTTTTTTCGCCAATCTGAAGTATCCCGTTTAACTGTACGGTATCCAAGAGGAACTCACCATCAGAAGTTACACCGAAACTGGTTTCGCCCCAAGGTGAAGGCGGTGAATAGCCCCATCTATTGAGTTGTGTAGGAATGCTAACGAGTTCTCTATTTTGGATATGGAGGTTGAAAATCATTCCGCCTCGTCCGCGCCCGTCTTCGCGAATCCCGAAACTTCCATTGACTCCGGCTAAGGGCAGCATCTGTTTTTGCATCAGTCTTTTGGCGGCGCGACTGATGGTTTCACGTCCCAAGATACGGGTGTTGGCGAGTTCTACATCAAATCTTATATTTTTTGCGGCGCGTTCCATCTCCGCAACGTAAACCGCAGCACCCCCTTTCCACCAATACCGATGCAGACGAAAGCCCTTCGGCCAACGTGCGCCTTTCAGTTTATCACGCCGTTTGACAGATTCAGGGAGCTTGTCTATTTTTCCGACAAGCGATGGACGTTCCAAACCACGCAGCGCACTAACAACCAATATAAAAAAAACAAGTAAACTGCAAATCGTGATAAGTCTGCGGATATGAAAACTATTTTCTTTCAACATTTTCTATAATGCCTTTAAGCCGATACCTGTGAGGATTGAAACCGTCAATTCACCCTCGCTAATGATACCGGTGTCGCGAAACTTTTCAGACGCTTTGACGACTACAGCGGAAGTTGGTTCAACGTAAAGCCCCCGGGTTGCAAGGATTTTCAGTCCAGACTTGATGTCGGCTTCGTCAACAGTGATAAATGCCCCGTTCGTGTCACGGATTGCGTCCATAATCATTTTCCTGCGAATAGGCAGTTCCGCTGTAATTCCTTCAGCAAGCGTCGTCCGCGTTTGTACCATCCGAGAAATATCAGATGTTTTACTAAGGTAAGCGTTATAAATCGGACAACACGCTGCGGATTGAACACCGAGTAAGTGGGGGAACTGTTCAATAACACCTTGTACGTGCAATTCGCGAAATCCGAGGTACAAACCCAGGTAAATACTGCCGAATCCGACAGGACAGATAACGTGAACCGGTGCCTTTCCGCCTAATTGCTCAACAATCTCAAATGCTAAGGTCTTTGTGCCTTCTAAGAAGAACGGGTGCCAATTATGAGAAGCATAACATGTCGTTTCTGCTGCATACTTTACTGCTTCTGTTGTTGCCATGCGATTGCCTTCTACTAGCTCCAATTCAGCACCATACGCGGAGATCTGGGTTAATTTGCTTTTTGAAGTAGTTTTCGGACAGTAAATAGTACACCGGATGCCCGCACGGGCACTGTAGGCAGCTATTGCTGCGCCGGCATTTCCGGACGAATCCTCAACAATCTCTTCAACGCCGAGTGCCTTCAAATGGGTTAGTAACACAGAAGCCCCCCGGTCTTTATAGGAACCTGTGGGGCAGAGGTAGTCCAGTTTCACATAGTGTTCTGCAGTATTCGTTCCTACTGTGGAACGTAGGCTTGCGTTTTGTCCATAACTTGCTGCATCAAAGGGTATCAACGGTGTCATTCCTTCGCCGAGTGTTACGATTTCGGCATCCGTAGGAATTGGGAGTGCTTCACGATACCGCCACATGCTGTGTTCATGGGGTGCCTCTTGTTTTCGGAATATGGGTTTGGAGGTTTCGTATTCCGGCTTTTCAAGCGTCAACGGTGAACTACAGTCACACTGATAGCGTAATGCCGACACTGGATATGTTTGAGCACATTGGCTGCAGATATTTCGCAAAACGTATTTTTCCATACTGCCTTATTCAGGACTATGGGACCCCAAAAGTCGAAAATTCATGAATTGGCTAGACAGACGCGACCTTCTCCTCATCCCAAGGTAAAGGAATACCGAGTCTTTCACTAACAGCCCGCGCCGACGCTTGTTCCATCTCCCCGTATCGGATTCCGTCCTGTCTGTGAAGTTCTGTCTGCTCCAGTTCGATGGCACCTGGAAGAAGTGCCTTATCTGTCCCGGGCATCGGTTCATAGGTATTGCGTACATCACGTACCAGTCGATCGACTTCAGCATGAAAGAGACCTGGAGAGACAACCGATGCAATATCTATCGCTAATACCATTCCGCCCATGCGTCCTCCGCTCCACTGGGCGGTGTCTTCCGGGGGTGCTTCCGTGAATCCGGTCAGTGCGCCGCCGAGGAGGCACGCGATAGCGGTGTAACCGATACTCTTGAAAAAAGCTGCAGGAATAAGTGAAAGCAAGGCATCAAAATCGGGGCCGCGCTGGTAGTCTGCCATGATACATGTCGCTGCATCAAGTACAACAGGCGGTTCATCTCCGGAGGGGATAGCGAAACAGATCGGCGGGTTCCCGTAGTAGCCGAGTTGCGGCTTCGGTTCTTGATTTTGGGCGTTGCCGTGCTTCTGATAACCTTGTACCGAGAAACCGATGCATCCGGCTTCATTGCAGATTCGTGCATAATGTCCGGCGGAGCCGTAATGCCCAATATAGCGTACCAAGCCCATCCCAATGCCGACTTCTTTGGCTTTAGCAATAGCGTGTTCGGTTGCGCGTACCATCGGAAGATAGCCAAGTGTCCCGTTTCCATCAAGTACAACAGTCGTTGGAGTTTCATGGAGAGTCCGGATATCAGGGCGCGGATTGTGGCTCCCGTTTTCAAAGCCGCTACAATAACCGCTCACTGTCCGTGTACCGTGACTACGGACACCACGCAAATCGGAATTTACCAGCAGACGGCTAATAAGGGTGGCGTGCGCCTGCGTGAGCCCTACTTTTTCAAAGCAAGCTGTGCTGAAGTTGAGCAGCCGTTCTTCGTCGACACGAACAAAGGTTTCTGGCGGTTTATTCATCTTTGTCTCCTTTTCTGTCTCTGCGAGCGATAAGACAAGATTGACATGCGTGTCCCGCTGCCCATCTCATCAGAGACATTTCGGCTCATACGTTTATGGCTCCAGATTTAGTTCTTTCTTTTATTTAACGTTTCTGCTACAATTTATCAGAACTGTTAGGAAATATTAACAGACATATTCCGGTGTATTAGGTTAACGCCGCCGTAAAGCAAACAACTTTTAGTCAGGTTACCGGACTAATCTATTATTATTATCCTTTAATTCGTAAGGATTGTCAAGAAATTTTACAAGATCTGACATAGAGCGAAACTTGCAAGTTTTCCATTATTGAAAAAAACTATGGCATTAATCACAGTAATAGGGCGAGGTCACTCGGGGACGCGTGCCATTTCTCATACATTATACGCGAGCGGGGTCTTCATGGGCAATCAGTTGAATCCGTCCGGAGATAAGATTCCACCGCATGAGATGTACGATGCTTGCCGTGTCATCGCACAATACGTCACTTGGAAGGGTGGACTCTGTTGGGATTTTGATGCACTGTTTACTATGCCGATCGATCCAGAATTTAAGCGTCTAATCAATGCATATTTATCAGATGTCTTCCGGAGTTCATCTGCTAACAAAGGCTGGAAGATTCCAGAAACGACGCTTGTCTACCCGTGGATAGCCCGGATGTTTCCGCAGATAAAGTTTATCCATTGGATTCGCGATCCGAGGGATTGTATCCGTGGTGCACACAAAACGGACGATTTGCGTAAATTTGGTATTAATTACCCGCGAACTGATAATGTCTATGAAATGCGGGCGATTTCTTGGTACTATCAATATCAGTTGATGAAAGCAACACTGACTCCTGAAAACGTCATTCAAATCCGATTTGAAGATTTTGTTTTGAAACAGGAAGAGACGCTCAAACGGCTCGAGACATTTCTAGGGATTCCGCTGGGACGGATTGTCGTGCGGCAAGACGCTGTCGGGCGCTGGAAAGGTGATCTTGTTGATGGAGCATTTTTACTTCCCTACGATTTTGAATTCCTTGAACCAGCAATCGTGGAAAATGGCTATCCAACCACAGCCAATTTTACCGCGTAGCGAGAAAAGAAGGACGAAACATGTCAAAAAACAGTAATTACCGTGTTGGACTTGTCGGCACCGGCGGTATCGCCCGGGCACACGGCAAGGCATGTCAATTGGCAGAACATGCCGAATTGGCTGCGATTTGTGATGTATCGGAGCAGGCATTAGCCAATTTCGGTGAGCAGTTTGAAGTGGCTACTGATAACCGGTACCTCTGTTTAGATGAGATGTTGGCATCTGAAAATTTGGACATTGCAATTATCTGTACTTGGGGTGCCTATCACGCTGAAACCGGTATTCAGATAGCTGAGTCCAGAGCGGTTAAGGCGATTTTGTGTGAAAAACCGTTCACTTCAACAGCAGCAGAAGCAGAGGCTTTTGTAGATGCGGCACAGGCCAATGGAGTGCTCGTCGCGGAGGCCTTCAAGTTCCGGCACCATCCGATGCACCTCAAAGCGAAGGAACTCATCGATTCAGGTGCAATCGGTGATTTTATGACGCTGCGCAGTACTTTCTGTACAGGTGGTGGTGGCGGCGGTCCAGAGAAACGTCGACCTGAGGCGAATTGGCGGTTCAACAAAGCAAAAGGGGGCGGTAGTATCTACGACCTCGGTTGTTACTGCATCCACCATGCACGTTTTATGTTTGATGCTGAACCGATTCGGGTTTCGGGTGCGTCGCAAGCCGGATTAGAAGTCGACGATGCGGCGTATCTACTCTTAGTTTTCCCCGGTAACCGCACTGCGCAGCTCTCTGTCGGCTTTAATTGCGCCGGAGGACAGTACGTGGAAATGTCCGGTACCGGTGGCATGTGCAGGCTCGACCGGGTGTGGAACAATGAAGATTCTCCTGTTAACATAGAATTGACCACGCGAAATGGACACGAAGTCATTGATATTGAACCATGTTTTCAGTTTGCATTACAATTAGAGCATATGTGTGAATGTCTCGCGACAGGAAAACCACATCGTATTTCACCAGAGAGTTGTGTAAATCAGATGCGGGTCATTGATGCTGCCTTTGAAGCCATGGCAACAGGCAGAACGGTCGAATTGGGTTAGGTTCCCCAGAACTATGGTAGTCGGCGAGTGAGCACGTCAGAGCTCACCCACGGAAAATATGTCTATTCGTATATCTCCGTACCATCAACCTCTATGTTTTGATAGCTCGTGTATAAATCTCGTCTGAGCCTCTTGATGTTTTGTCTCTAAATAGAGAGAAGAGAGAGATGAACAGATTATGGCACATTTTTCTGATATTAAAGTCCTTACGTTTGACTTATTCGGAACGATTTTAGACCTCGGTAGTAGCCTTACACCGTTTATTGAAGAATCATTTTTTTGTATATTTCAGCCCGATAACGCCTGATGTATTGTCAATGACTGTATAAATCTCGTCTGAGCTTCTTGATGTTTTGACTCTAAATTAAACCCGCCTTAACTGTGCGCGGGGCCAACGTATCGCCGGGTACATTTTGGGAACAGTGGCGGTACCGTCAGCGGATTGAGCAATATCAGGACACGATTACGATGCTTGGGCATAGCGGTTATTTAGAAACAGTGCGTCGTGCCTTGCACTATACACTGAGAGGCAACGGTGTTGATGCCTCCCCCGAGACTGTAGAAGAATTTATGCAAGGTTGGCATCACCTTTCTCCATTTCAAGAAGTTTTAGTAGCCCTCAAACGTTTGCAAATTCGCTATCAGTTAGTCGTGCTCTCCAACGGGGATGCGGATTTTTTAGCTTACCTCGTTAGCGAAAGGGTTGATTGGCAATTTGATCAGGTAATTTCGGTTACATCCTTCGGCGCGTTTAAACCGCATCCGGCTGTCTACCGCGGTGCTGCTGGAAAACTTGGTGTTGATGTCAACGCGTGCATGATGGTATCGGCAAATTCGTTTGACATCATGGGGGCGCGGGCGTGTGGGTACAAAGGTGCATTTGTAAACCGCTATCGCCTACCCTATGAGGATACCCTTTATCAACCTGATTTAACAGTAAACGATTTTACGGAATTGGCAGCAGCATTGCTGTAAATGAAAGTAGCTCGTTCAAGGACTGCCCGGAAAGGTGACGGTAGTTTCAATTATTTTCTAATGCTTTAGCAACTAGCACAAGGTCAAGAATGTTGACAATGCCATCTCTATTTAGATCTGCTAGGTTTTCCTCTCCGGGTTCTCCAAACTGCGACGAAACCAGCATCAAATCCTGAAGAGTGACAACACCGTCGCCATTGATATCTTCGGGCCGTTGTAGAGTTGGCGGTGCCTTGCGTTCCGGGTAACTAAAGTATTCTTTAATGCGGGGCGCATCTTTGAAAAACATCAGATTTTCCTCAGAGATGCTATCGATCTTCTGAATAAGCCATCTATCATTTTTTTTCACTAAGTAAATGTACGTCTCTCCAGGGTAGGCACCTTTGAAGCAATTGGGGCCCTTCGCGCTGGCCTCTGTTGGAAGTATCCAGAAATTTGTGAGTGCATCATCTGGTCCCCACTTATCGTCTCTAGTCCCGAAACCGTTCCATAAGCCTTTAAATGCTACTGTGACATCGTCCCAACCTCTTGCGATAGGGATCCATGCACTGCGCGAAAACACAGTACCAAATTGGGGTTCTGAGGTATCAAATGTTGCTGCGACCTTATCGATATCTTTATCGTTAAAGGCACGATAAAAGTCACTATAAACTTTCTGGATTTCAATTTTCGCTGCCTCAAATTCAATCGGCGGTAGTGCTGCTGTAGCTGCTGGTTCAAAAGACGAGGCTTCCTGCATCATGTTGTTTGCAAGTGTATGTTGCGAAATTATATTGCCTAAATCCCAGAATAACACCGTACCATCTTCATTTCCGGAGGCGAGTGTTTGCCCGTCAGGGCTAAAAAAGAGGGATACGATACCGGCAGGTCCGGCGAATGAGCCTTTGAGTGCACCAGAATGGGTATCCCACAATAGCACTGTCCCTATTCTACTTCCACTTGCGAGTACGTTCCCATCTAGACTGAAGGTAACACTCCAGACATCATCTGTATGCCCAAGGAGCGTCGTTTTGAGTTTAGCGGTGCTTATATCCCATAGGAGAACAGTTTTCCGGCTTCCACTTGCAAGCGTGCGGCCGTCAGGGCTGAAGGCAAGGCTTCGAATCCTGTCTCTATGTCCGGTGAGTGTAACTTTGTGATGTCCACTTGGAACATCCCATAGACGTACCGCTCCTCGACTTCCACTTGCAAGCGTCTGTCCATCCGGACTGAAAACAACACTCGGGGTGCCATCTATATGCGCAAGGAGCGTTCTTTTATGGTGCCCACTGATAGTATCCCACAAGCAGACCTTAGTATCTGCACTCCCACTGGCAAGAATGCGCCCATCTGGACTGAATGCAAGGCTTCGGACACCCCGCGTATGTCCAACGAAGGTATTTTTATGTTTTCCTGTTTCTACATCCCATAACCGGATCGTGTGGTCTCTAGAGCCCCCAGCACTTGCAAGCGTCTGCCCATCCGGACTGAAGACGACAGCTTGAATATAACTTGTATGGCCAGTGAGAACGGCTTTTTGCCGTCCCGTGCCAACATCCCACAACCGCACTGTCTTATCATCACTTGCCGCGGCCAGTGTGCGCCAATTAGGCGTGAAGGTAAAAGTTTCGCCACTCATTGCATGGCCCGTAATCGTAGTTTCACGCGTACCAGTGATACTATCCCACAGATACACCGTGCCATCCCAACCTACACTCGCAAGCGTGCGTCCATCTGGTGCGAACGCAACGCTTGAGACGCTATCTGTATGAGATAACGTGTTTCTATAGGTGGCACTAGGGAAGTCCCACAAACACACCGTGCCGTCCGAGCTCGCACTAGCAAGCGTCCGTTCATCGGTACTGAAGTCGAGACTATAGACTTGGGCTGTATGCCCCGTGAGAGTGGCTTTGTGTTTACCTGTGACAACATCCCAGAGACGCACTGTCGTGTCAAAACTTGCACTGGCAAGCGTTTTCCCATCCGGACTGAAAGCGATTGAAGTGAGCTCATTCGTATGGCCTGTTAGTCTTAATTTGACACGTCCCGTGACAGTATCCCGGAGTTGTATCGTGTCATTTTCCCAACCATCAGTTGCAAATGTGCGACCGTCCGGACTAAAGACAAGGTTCTTTACTGAATCCGTATTCCCGCGAAACGTCGCTTTATGTTCGCCCGTGACAGCATCCCAGAATCGCACTGTGTTGTCGTGCCCTCCCGTACTAGCAAGGGTCCGCCCATCAGGACTGAAAGTGACACTTGCAATCCGGGATTTATGCTCCGTGCGTATGGTTTTATGTTCACTTGTGATAGTATCCCAGAGCCGTAACGTCTTATCAGACGCAGCTGCACTTGCAAGTACATGCCCATCGGGACTGAAAGCAATGCTCATAATACCGCCTATCTGCCCGGTAAGCAAGTTTAGTTCTTCATACGTGTGTGTATCGTAGAGCCAGATACCGATGGTCGTTGCAACTGCAAGCCGAGTGCCATCCGGAGAGAAGATGACATTCCCAAATATCCAGCCTTTCCCAATGCGCTGTTTGGCTCCTTGTGGTAATTTCCACTGTGTATAATCTGCAACAGAGGCGAACGTAAAAAATACAAAAAAGGTAAGTAGCGTTAATATAGCGGTTTGCAGGCTTCGTGTGAGTCGCCGCATTTCCATGGATTCGGTCTCCTGTTTGATTTAATTTTGTGATTTTTGTATTACTGCAGCGATCAGCACAAGATCTGCAATATTGATAACTCCGTCCTCATTGACATCCGCGAGGTTATCTGTACTCGGCTGCCCGAATAGTTCAGCAACAACAGTCAGATCCAGTAGATCTACAACACCGTCACGGTTGACATCTTCACGGAATTGCCGAATTTCTTCTTCACCATCCACTGTTTGCGGAATGTCCCAGAGTAGCACCGCTGCTCCACTACTTGCCAGGGTGTTGCCATCCGGACTAAACATGATACTATAAATTGAACCTGCATTCGGGCTGAGCGTTGCTTTAATCTCACCCATGGTAGCATCCCAGAAGTGTACCTTCTGGTCTCCGCGAGCACCGCCGGCACTCGCGAGGATCCGGCCGCCCGGACGATAGGTAACGCTATTGACTGGACCTGTATGTCCGATGAGAGAGATTTTGAGCATACCACTCCGAGTATCCCAGAGTCGGACGGTGTTATCGTCACTTCCACTCGCAATAGTACGACTATCTGGACTAAAAGCGACGCTATTGACTCGTTCTGTATGTCCGATGAGGACGACTTTTTGCGTACCAGCAGCGACATCCCAGAGTCGGACGGTGTTATCGTCACTTCCACTCGCAATAGTACGACTATCTGGACTGAAAACGACTGAAGTAACACCCCTTATATGCCCACGCAGTGTGCTTTTGTGTGTGCGAGCGGCATAGTACAACTGCACTGTACTCTGGCTACTGCCACTAGCGAAGAGTAGACCGTCCGGACTAAAGGCGATTGAGGCAATCCCTGAACCACTGGCCCTATTGCCGGTATAACCTTTGATGGTTGCTCTGTGAGTACTGTTAGAAACATCCCACAGACGTATATGCCATCCAATACCACTTGCCAGTGTCTTGCCATCCGGACTGAAAGTCAAAGAGTTACCTGACTCCTCAGTGAGTGTTGCTTTGTGGACACCTATGGTGGGATGCCACAAGTTTATCTCCCTCCAACCTCTAGCGGCAAGTATGTTACCCTCAGGATTGAAAGCGACTGAAGAAACACCCGGTGTATGCCCCATAATTGCCCCTATTTGTGCCCCATTCCCAGCATCCCACAGATACAGCTCACCCGTTCCACCACTTGCTAAAGTCTTACCGTCCGGACTAAAGGCAATTGCATAAACGCTAATGCTTGACAGATGGCCGGTGAGCGTAGCTTTATGTGCACCTGTAGTTGCTTCCCATAGATTCAATTCGCCCCAGCCGCTGCTAGCAAGGGTCCTACCATCCGGACTGAACAAAACGTACGACATACGTTTAGGGAGAGTTGCCTTGTGTTCGCCAGTTGCAACGTCCCAGATCCCACCATTTCCGTTCCAACTCCCAGTTGCAAGTGTTTTGCTATCCGGACTGAAATCGATCCCCCAAACATCTTCCGTATCTACCGTGAGTACCGTTCTAAGCTGCCAATTCGTGATATCCCACAAACGTACTGTGTTGTCCTTGTAGCCCCCACCGGTTGCAAGCATCTGGCCATCCGAACTAAAGACAACAGAGTGTACACTCCCCTCATGTCCTGTGAGCGTGGTTTTGTGTTGTTCACTCACAACATCCCATACACGCACGGTACGGTCTCCACTTCCACTGGCTAGGGTGCGGCTGTCCGGACTAAAGTCCAAACTATAGACATCGCGCTCATGCCCTATAAGTGTGGTTTTGAGTTGTCCGCTGACAGTAGCCCACACCCGCACTGTACCATCATAACCCCCACTTGCGAGCCTCTGGCCGTCTGGACTGTATGCGATACAGCTAACACCGCCCGTATGTCCGGTGAGTAGATCGAGTTCTTCACCGGTGGATGTATCGTAACTCCAAATTCCGATGGTAGTGGCTACGGCGAGGCGGTTTCCATCAGAGGTATAGGCTAAGTCACTGATACTCCCCTTGCCTAACCGCGCTTTAGCACCCTCAGGTAAGCCCCATTCGGTGTAATTTTGAGAAAAAACAGTTGGAGTAGAGATTGTTAAAGTTAATATCGTCTGCAGTAAGATGTGCACTAATTGCCTTATTTTCATAGTACCGGTCTCCAGTTAGCAAGATATTGTGTGCTGTGATTATTGCAAATATTATGCCAATAGTTTCTTGTATATTTAAGCCCCATCAACGCTTAGGTATTGACAGCCCGTGTGTAAATCTCGTCGGAGCCTCTTGATGTATAGTAAAACAGCACTGCTATCTTTCTATCTTATCAGGAAGCACATGATTGTCCAGAATTTGAACATTTCATGCTAATAATCTGTAAACCGAGGGTGGACGTGGGGCGAATAACGGGATGGTGGGAGTTGATCTCTATAAGTAGGGAAAGATATTTATCAAATCAGTTTTTTTTGTATATCTCCGTACCATCAACGTCTAGGTAATGATAGCTCGTGTATAAATCTCATCGGAGACTCTTGATGTTTTGTCTCTAAGATGCAACTTTTTTGTATATCTCCGTACCATCATCTGCAGTTGCCCTATATTGTGCAAAGACATCAGGATTGCCCGTTTTTGTGCAAATTATTTTTGATGTTTTTTTCGTATATCTCCGTACCATCACTGCTTATGCATTGTTTAATCGTGTGTAAATCTCGTCGGAGACTCCTTAGGTATAGTCTTTTAAAATCAAAACCTAAAATCGCTCAGAAGTTCGGGCGGAGTACACTCCGCCCGTATGTGAGAAAGGTTTTCGTATATCTCCGTACCGTCAACGTCTATGCTTTTGAGGGCTCGTGTGTAAATCTCGTCGGAGATATCTTAGGCATAGCGTAGCATAAAGCGGCTCTGGCGAGATTTGTATAGGCCTTATCAAAGCAGCAACCTTTATGGTACTGCAGTAGACGAAAGGATATAGGAATATGGGTACAGATGCCGTTAAAACCTAATGGATACAGGTCATCAATACAACTGAAGAGAGAAAACGGTGTTAAGACCAGACGAACACTTCGTCATCGTCAGCGGAATAGCCGATGAAAACTGCCAAGACAATCCGTGCGCGATTTCCTGCAACGGGTGGCACCTCGTGGATACATCGCGTGTTGAAAAAGTAGAGATCGCCCTGCTCTAAATCGACTTGGTAATTCTCTACGCCGTTTTCTGCTGCGTACTTGTCAAAGGTTTCCTCTGCAATGTGGGGCTGAATGTCTTCTGACCAGAGGCATCGATGCAAAATGGCCTGGGTGCCTGTTCCGCGTTCGTCAGCGTTTTGGACGCACAAAACCCCTGCAAACTGATGCTCAAAACGGTAGACGGCATAATCTGTGCGATGTTCCCGATATTTAACGTGATCTATATGTGGCTTGTAACTATGCGTCTCATAATGCACTCGGAAAATGGCAGGTCCGTAGAGTGCGCCGTCGGGTTCGCGTGCTACTTTAACCTTCTTCCCGGGTGCGAGGGCTGAAAGGGATTCATAGATGAGGTTAACGGGATTATCAAATCCGTTAAATAGAAATTTGAAGAGGTGGTGCGTCTCTTTTGCGTGTGTTAAAAAACGGGTTTTATCGTTGCCACGGTTGCCAAGACTCGTGCCGATGTCGATTCGGGTTCGTTTGTCGTGGGAGTTGATGTCTGCTTCATCGCGCATTAATCCCATGTTGGTGAACCGGCGGATAAGCTTATCACATTGTTCCGGTGGATATGCTTGCCGCAAAATAATCGCCGGTACTTCCGCTTGAGAAAGTGCATAAATCGGATCAGGGTAAGTTTCACAGACTGTTTTAAGGTCAGGTTGAGCCGGAAGCCAATTGGTTGAAGCGTGCATATTAACCTCATTGTGTAGAAAGTCCTGATATAGTTAGGAATCAGTTTGAAACCAACAGGAAGAAAAATAACTGTTGCATCAAATTTAGAAACTGGGATAAAAAAGATAATCCTCCAGTTTTTCGTCAACAAATTCTGCATTTGGGTCAAGGTCACTGTTTTCAAAGGCTGCTTCGCATCCGTTTCTATATTTTAGGCGGCGGTTAGAGCGGAGCCATCGGACGCGGTGAATCATCGCAATCATGTGCCGTGGTTCGTCGGACAGGTTGGGTACCCCTCGGTGCCAAAGCCGTATGTCTCGAATCAGGGCGCTGCCCTTCTTTGCATTTCCGCGGATAGGTGGCACGATTTTGCGGCGTGCTTCTTCTGCTTCTGCCTCTATCCGTCGGCTACTGACATCAAAGTGCGAGCCGGGCCAGAGCTCTACACTGCCATTCTCCTCGGTGGTATCCTGCGGGGAAATATTAACGACGACTTCTGCTGGCGGATGTGCTACCTCTTGTTGAAGCCACAGCTGATCGCCGTCCCTATGCAGCGGTTGTGTTGTGCTACCGGGGCAGTTGGTGTTGCCGTTGTAAAAGTTGTTGTAAACGCCAGCGCCGAGTAGCGCCTTCGTTACCTGCACGATGTAAGGGTTTGCAACGATGTCGTTGAAGATATAGGGGGCGAATGGCGGAGGGCCCTGTTGTAGGTGTCCTTTAAGCCGTCCGGCCCCGCCCCATTTCTCGGCTTTAATTAGGCGTTGTGAATCGGCATCCATCCGTTCACGCAAAATGTCCAAATGTTGATGAGAGATAACGTTCTCCAAGACAACATAACCATCAACACGAATGGCATTAACGGCTTGGATGACATGGGATTCTGTTAGTTCACCAGCTGCCAATTCTTCAGGTTGTACTGTTATTTCCATGTTAATTTTCCTCGGTGCTATCAAAAAATTCATCGTAGAGGGCTTGCACCGCTGTCTCCATATTCTCCGATTTTATACCGAACATCATACTGACTTCATTAGAACCTTGGTTAATCATCTCAATATTGACGTTTGCTCCTGCTAATGCGTGCGTGGCTCGTGCAGCAATTCCGACAGTATGTTGCATTCCTTCACCAACGACCATGATTAGCGAACGTCCACGTGCTACTGAGACATCTTCAGGCGCGAGTTTCTGTCGAATCTGTTCAACGACGTTTTTCTCTTTCGCTGCAGGTAAGTTGTCTTCACGAATGATGATCGACATATTATCTATGCCTGAGGGGACATGCTCAAAAGAGATGTCCTCGGCTTCCAATACTTGCAATAACCTCCGCCCGAACCCGATTTGACGGTTCATGAGATACTTACTGAGATAAACGCAGCAGACATTATCCATAGCAGCGATACCGACAACCGGAAAGCTCTTCAAGGGGCGTTCCGGGACAATCCGCGTACCAAATGCTTTTGGGTTATTGGTATTTCGGATATGCACCGGTACTTGCGCGCGATACACAGGTTCCAATGCTTCATCATGGAAGACAGAAAACCCGGCGTAAGAGAGTTCGCGCATTTCACGATAGGTCAACTCCATAATTGCAGCAGGATTATTAATGATTGACGGGTTCGCCGCGAAGACGGAATCTACATCCGTAAAATTTTCATAAACATGTGCACGAACGGCGCTGGCGAGAATTGCCCCCGTGATGTCCGAGCCGCCGCGCGAAAACGTAACAATATTGCCCGCTTTGGAATAACCGAAGAATCCGGGGAATACCGTGATGCCTGGGCGTTCGCGAAGTTCTCGCAAATAGGTATATGCTTCCGGGAGAACTTGAGCGTTTCCGGGTTCATCTGATAGCAGCAACCCGGCATCTTTCGGATTAACGTAGTGCGCTTCTACACCATGCGCCCGTAAAATTTCTGCTATGAGTTTGGCACAGTTATCTTCACCGCCGGCCTTCATCGTATCCATGTATAAATCAGCATCGGCAGTACTGTTTTCCAGCCGTTCAGTGAAGTCTTGCGCTACAACATCGACACTTTCTGGCGGCAAGCCTAATTCAGAGGCGATGCTTCTGTAACGTTCAATGGCTTCTGCACATTCTGATGCTCCAATTTTGCCCATTAACCTCTCTGAGGCCGCCGAAATGAGCAGATCGGTGACTTTGATGTCTTGGCTATGTCGTTTTCCAGGTGCCGAGACAACGATTAATCGTCGTGCCGGGTCAGCAGTGATGATGTCACAGACCTGGCGGACTTGCTCTGCTGATGCGAGGGAGCTCCCGCCAAATTTCGATACTTTTAACAATCCGGTTCCTCCAATTCTTCCGTGGTTACAGTAGTAAAACCCATCTATTCAAAAAGTTGCACAACCTGATAAGAGAGGCCTTCGATGACGTTCGCGCTGTCAAGAAATTCTTCCAACGTCATCTTCATAGATTCAAGAGGCAGTTTCCGTGCTTGCGCGAATTGGTACTTTTCCAGATGCATTATCTTCTCTCTCTGCGATGGAACACTGCCTGCTTGCCTACAGCGTTGTGCCGGAGTTCTCTTACCCACGAGGTTCACTCAAGTTTAACACAAATTGGTTGTACGTGTCAAGGATTTTTCGCATTCGCATTTACCGTGACTTTGGGCAACTAATGTGGTATACTACTAGCAATTGTCTCATCGCTTCGGTATGGGCTCGCAGCGCGACAAGCAGTTTGCCCGCGCTCTCGGTTCTGATGAGATGCCTTTTACATACAAAATTTTAGTCTATGGAGTTTAATTTTTGATGAAAAACGAATGGGTTGTTTATGAAGGAAACGAGGGACCCGGAAAAGGGAAGCATATTGTGCTTGTCAGCGGCGATGAGGAGTATCGCTCTGAAGAGGCCCTGCCGATGCTCGGCAAGGTGTTAGCAATTCACCATGGATTTCGATGCACGGTGTTATTCGCCATTAATCCGGAAACCGGTGAAATTGATCCAGAGACGCAGACGAATATCCCAGGACTACATCATCTGGAATCCGCTGATATGATGGTGTTGTTTACACGGTTCCGCGAGTTACCGGATGAACAGATGAAATATATCGTGGATTATACCAACGCTGGCAAACCGGTAATGGGTTTGCGCACCGCTACGCACGCTTTTAGTTATTCACGGAACTTGGAGAGTCCGTACGCTAAATATAGCCATAATAACAAAGCGTTTGAAGGCGGTTACGGCCGCCAAGTGCTTGGTGAGACATGGGTTAACCACCACGGACACCACGGCAAAGAGAGTGCACGCGGTGTAATTGATGCAGCCATGAAAACCCATCCTATCCTCAAAGGTGTGGAGGATATCTGGGGACCGTCGGATGTCTACGGTATTACGGAATTGACAGGCGATGCACAGGTGCTCGTCCACGGCCAAGTCCTCGTCGGAATGGAGCCGACGGATGCTCCGAAACCGGATACACCAACGATGCCGATGGCATGGATTAAAACTTATACCGGCGAAGAAGGCAACACATCACGTGTGTTTTGCACTACGATGGGAGCTTCGGTAGATTTGGAGAGCGAAGGTCTTCGCCGGCTCCTCATCAACGGTTGTTACTGGTGTATGGAGATGGAGGACGAAATTCCTGAAAAAAGTGTTGTTGATTATGTCCAAGATTACACACCGATGTTCTTTGGCTTCGGGACCTTTAAGCGCGGGATCCGCCCGGCGGACTATCAACTTTAGGTTTCCAATCAAAAGATAACTTGTAACTATTGTCGTGTAAACTACTCCTTTGCACATATTGTCAGGACAGGAAAGGTTTCCCCTGATTCAAACTTGCGGCGGATCTTCGTATCCGCCTACCAACTTACGTTATAGCAAATTTTAGAATGGCTTATACATTCGACAACGCAGACTGAACCGATAGGCAGCAAGTACAGCGAGGTTGCAAACCGTGTCTATTGGGTAAGGATTGTCCGCGGTGCCATGATGTCAGTGTATAAATAATTGTAGATTTTACTATAAAAGACAATTGGAGTTGAAAATCATGCTAAATAAAAAAAGACTTCAAGCCGCGCAGCTACTTATGCAACAACAAGGAATTGATGCCTATCTGATTCTAACCCACGATGACTACATCTACTTTTTCGGCGAGGACCGGTACCAACCGCGGGCAATTGTACCAGCAAGAGGCATGCCTATTATTGTCACCTTTACCGGAGAAGAAGATGAGGTCAGGGAATCTCTGGGTGTGGAAGATGTGCGCATTTTTGGTTCTGTCGGGCAGCAAATCAAAGATGTCGTTCAAGTGATGCGTCAGATGAAAGGTCAAAAAGAGACATTGACTATTGGTGTGCAGATGTGGTTTTCGACACCTGCCTTCCTTTTAAATCTGTTTCAAAAAGCGAACCCTTACGTTGAAGTTGTTGACATCGCTCCAGTGATGGACGAGCTCCGGATGGTGAAGGATGCCGGTGAAGTTGCTCTGATGCAGCGTGCTGCCGAAATTGCTGGCATCGGCATGGAAGCAGCAGTGAAGAACCTCAAGGCCGGTGTAACAGAAAACGAGGTTGCGGCCGAAGTGGAATACGCGATGCGAAAATCAGGCGGACACGGTGTAGCAACCCCGGTGTTCGTTAACTCAGGGATTCGTTCCGGATGGTTACACGGTACCGCGACAGATAAACGAATAGAACCCGGAGATTTAATCGTTCTCGACTTAGTCCCGCGTTACAAAGGCTATTGTGCGAATCTGTGCCGCACCTTTGTTGTTGGGACTCCAACCGCAAAGCAGCAGGAGATGTTCGACACCTACAAACGCGCGCAAGCAGCAGGACGAGAGGCACTAAAACCGGGCGCGCGGGTACGGGACATGGATGCAGCAGCGAAGAAAGTTTATGAAGAAGCAGGCTATGGTGAATTCTATGTTGCAGGAATTGGCCACAGTATTGGGTTAATGTTTGAAGAGGCACCGGCTCCAACGATTCACCCCGGCGACTCCGGGATTCAGATTCGTGAGGGCATGACAGTGACGGTGGGGCATCCGGTGCTTTCTGTACCTGGAGTCGGTGGGGTTCGATTAGAGGACACCTTCCACATTTCAGAAGGTGCCGCTCAACCACTCACGAATTTCCGAACAGATTTCCAGGTTGGCTGATGGTTCTTCTACAAAGCGACAGGACGCGCCGGTTATAGTGAAAGGATCCCACCTTCAATCAGCATCGGCGCGCCTGTCATATATTTGGATTCATCAGAGGCTAAATAAACAGCTGCCCAAGCGATGTCTTCGGGTTCTCCAATGCCTAAAGGATGCATCTCTTCAATCTCTCTATTTACCGCGTCCGGATCTGGCTGCTGCGCTAAGAATTCTTGATAGAGCTCGGTGTTAATAGTGCCGGGGCAGAGACTGTTGACACGGATATTATCTTCAGCATATCGAACGGCCATGCTCCGAGTGAGATGTACAACAGCTGCTTTGGAAGAAGTGTAGGCTGGATGCATAGGGAATCCGACGTAGGCAGACTCACTCCCCATATTAATAATAGTACCACCGCCTGCTTCGCGCATCAACGGAATGATGGCACGCGAGACAAGGTAGATACTCTTAACGTTGACGGCGTATTGACGTTCCCAGTCGTCTTCAGAAATCTGCTCTAGTTCTCCTACCACAGCAATGCCCGCGTTATTAAAAAGGACGTTGGGCATCCCCAATTCTGATTGGACGTGGGCAGCGGCACGTTCAATCTGTACTGCATCGGTTACATCGCAGTGGCAAAAAATCGCTTTGCCGCCTTGGGCTTGAATCTGCTGTGTGGTTTCTTGCCCGCGTTCTGCGTGAAGATCCCAGAGAGCTACAGCGGCCCCTTCTTGTGCGAAAAACTGCGCGCTCTTCGCACCGATGCCACGGGCGGCTCCGGTAATAATAGCAATTTTATTTTTTAATCGATTCGGCATGTTTCGTCGGTTCTCTAAAGGCTTTGCAACAAGGTGACCCACCGTTTCCATGCTGCTTTCGTGGCGGTTTTCTGCGTTTCGCTCGCATCCTCAGCCATACCGCGTCTCAAGAAAGCATGCCCAACGTTTTCGTAAATGACAGGTTCATAGGTAACTTCTGCTGCATCGGCTGCTGCTTTAGTGGCATCAATTGTTGCGTTGATACGGTTATCACTTTCGCCATAAAACCCGTAGACGGGAGCGGAGAGCTTCGGAATGTCCGCCTCTGGCGGTGCCGAACCGTAAAAGACAAAGGCCCCGGCGATCTCATCAGAATGAACAGCGAAACGGAAGGTCTGGGCGCCTCCCCAACAGAACCCGGAAACTGCGACCTTTTGGTTCGTTGCAGGCAAGCCGCGGACATAGGTTAGCACGGCATCCAGATCTGATTTAACTTGAGCTGCAGGGAGTTCTCGGATAGTTCGCCGGACATCGTCTCCGGAGTTGAAACTTTCTGTTCCGCCGCCGTCCGGGCCCATACCAGAAAGCAGATCAGGACAAATCGCGACGTATCCTTCAGCAGCAAGCCTATCTGCAACCAGACGGATCCAATCTGTAAGGCCGAAGATCTCATGAATTACAATGACAGAAGTGGCAGCTTCCTTAACCTCTGGATAAACAACAAAGGCGTTGACATTGCGTGCATCGGATGCCGTTATTTTCACCCATTCTCCGTGCCGCGGCGATTTTTCGAGCTCTGTCTTTACGTTATCAGCTGCTACGTTGGTTGGGTGCAAGATACTGATTCCAACAATACCGACCAGAATAATGTTTAACATTGTGGTTTCTAACTCCTTAAACACAGTTTTCTCCTTTTACTTCTTTTTTGTGATGTGAATGATAGATTCTATTACCTTCAGCATTTCATGAGCAGGCATCTCACTGAGTAGGAAGAAGTCAATATCTCCGCTAGCCCAACCGAAGGCGTGTGTCAAACCCCGCTCGTGTTTATACACAGTCGTCCCGCTCAGTTCAAGCGTCCGCCAGCCTTTCCGCGGTTCACCACTCCAGCGAGTTGGGGGCTGTGTCGTTTCAAACAGTGAAAACCCCAACAATCCATCTGTATAGATAAGATAGACTGTCGCTTTCCGGTCTTTGATGACCTGCACATCTTGAAGTTGGAACCCCATCGGTAAATAGTCCGGCTGAACGAGTTCGCACTTGAGTCGTGATTCCGCTTCGTCAAGTGAAATTGATTGGTTCCGTCTTGGCTCGGGTTTTATCTCTTGTTCATGTGCCTCCCACTTATGTTTCATCGTTTCAGGTTCGAAACTAATCCAGGTGTAGACAAACATTTCTCGAAGTGTATCTTCAGAGTCCAGATCCTTCACCTGTAATATAATCCCGTTTTCACGTGCAAAGGAGATATATTTGGTAGGTCTGCCGGGGAGTTTTGGCGTAATAATTAAAAGGTCAGTTTCATAGTCTGCAATTTTTTCGTCAGAGGTTCGCGTTTCTAAGTGGTAGTTTTTCGCAATGAGTTCAATCTCTTTTGTAGAAAATTGGCTCCTGTCGCGTCTCCATCTATGGAATTCTCGGTTTCTATTTCTTCTCGAGCTTTCATTATCGGATTCGTCACCTCTCCGGTTCCTACTTCTTCTACGGTTATTTTCAGCGTTTCCCTCTCGTTGCTGTTTACGAGTACGCTCAGGTTTGCCGGACTTCCGTTCTCCAACGACATCCAGGACTTTTTTGTAGGAAGATTCTGCAGATTTATGGATGACGAATTCAGTCATTGTGAGTGCTCCGCGCGATGTACTGGTTGTCTTGAGGCGGACACCTACATAACCGATTTCGCGTTCGGCTTTAGCAATACGGTCCAGTGTAGCAATATCAGCAAACAGACTAAACGGAAAAGTTAAAATAAAAAAACAGCTGAGATGTAAATACTTAAGCATTTTGTGTTGCCTGTTAGAAAGATTTTGGAACACTTAATCGCCTAAATAGAGATCAAGAAATAATTCGGTATCGTCTACGGTGTCCAGAGTAGAGACTGGGGTACTAATCAAGGGCATGCCAACGTTTGACTTAAGTGGATTTCCTGAGATCTGCTCGGTATGAATCCCGAAGTAAACATCAAGCGCGTCTTCATAGTGTGGAGTAGTCGGATAAAAGTAGAGGAATCCTAAAAGCAGTGCAAGTGTCAAAACCCCAGTCGCGCCTGCCGTTAGGGGGCGGAAGTACCAGGGCCTTGTGCCGCATGCTGCCTTTGTACAATCTATCAAGTAGCGGGCAGTTCGCCTCAGTGAGCCGGTTAACCATTCAAAACGTGAAAAACCGTCAGTAGCGGCTGGTGCCGTTTGTGCGCGAATGTGTGCCATCACTGCGTCCTTAATCGGTGGAGCTGGATGGACGAGCGATGCGAACTGTCGACGGTTCTTCTGAAACGCCGATAACATATCTCGACACTCGCTACAAACAAGGAGGTGTTCTTCAACATGCGCCTGCATAACGGGCGTTAATTCATCATCTAAATAGGCTGATAATTGGTTCTGAATCCGTTTATGGTTCATATCTTTGTACCATTCGTTACCAATCAACTTTTTCCAATTCTGCTTTTAGTGCTTTTCGGGCTTCGTGCAGTCGAGATTTGACCCGTCCCAACGTACATCCGAGGATTTCGGAGATTTCTTGATAGGAAAGTTCGCGAAGTTCCCTCAAAACCAAGATGGTTCTATGGCTCTCCTTCAGTTTTGCCAGGGCGGCGTGAACGATTTCCCGGGCTTCTGCACGGAGTACCAAGTCCTCCGGAGTCTCCCTGTGAAGTGGTACCCATGGCTGGGTATCGTCAATTTCCATAGGGTCCGTTTTTCGGCGCTGGTACTGATCGGTTAGATTAAGTGCCTTATTTTTTACAATTCGGTAGAGCCATGTAGAAAAGCGGGAGCGGAACTTAAACCGCCCAATGTTTTCCCACACAGAGAGGAACGCATCCTGTGTGACATCTTGCGCGTCCTCGTGATGCCCGAGAATCCCGTAAGCGATATTGTAAGCCCAATGTTGATATCGAATCACAAGGATTTCCATCGCGTTTGCATCGCCATCTTGGCACCGCAAAACGAGCTCACGTTCCTGTTCAAGGTCAAGATTATCTTGGGCATCCTGTTTAGAGATTGCTCCTACCTCTGAGTAAGTATCCATATCCGCTGTTAGGATTGCAATAGACATTTTCCCTCCGGAAGCGGTAGTGCTTCATCTGAAATTTGCTTTTAGTGCAGTTAGACAGCAGTAAAAATAAAAGGTTCGTTTTTTAGTACACTACCATCGATGTGTCCGAAAAGGTGATGCTGGCAATCCTGCGTTGTTTATCAAATTCGGTTCTGCAGTATGATGCCAACCGAACCTCACAGCAACCGGATGCAGAACAGTGTCACTTGAAACAACGATTGTATTTCCATCAATCGTTGCGACGGCTTCAACGAAATGTTTGTCCTGACCGGCAATCTCGAAACGTGTGAGTGGTTCTCCATCACGGCTCATTAAGCCGCCGGTAGCATAGTCGAAAAGAATCCGGATAGTGTTGTTTTCGACCTTCATCGACTTATAAAGTGGTCCGGAATAGGTAATATCCGTTCGATTGTACGTTTTAGCAAGTGCGAACAGTGCGAGCCTCCTGCCGACCGCCTGCTTATTTCTTGGATGAATATCTTTGGGATTTCCGATATCTGTTGTCACTGCCATGCCTGTATGTGGGACAGTGGCCCATGTCGCTGTTTGTGCCTCCCAAATTTCTGGAAGCAGAAACGGACTGACATCCCATCCGCTATAATCGTACGGGGCTAGCTGCACAAAATAGAAAGGGAATTCACCTTGTCGCCAGACTTTCCGCCACCCGGTAATGAGTGCCTTCATCTTCTCATGGTACATCATGCTGTCTCTGAGATTCGATTCTCCTTGATACCAAATTGCACCGCGTATTGCAAAAGGCACCAATGGATGCACCATGCCGTTGTAGAGCCCCGTCGGCCGTGCGTGATGTGCTAGCGGATGTCTGTTTTCAGGCATCGGAACAGTGACATCTCCTGCTGCTAACGCCTCACGGGTTTCTGCTATCCATGCTTCGATAGCCTTAATTTTCCTTGGAAGTTCCTTCCGGTACGTATACGTAGCATTATTTGTCTGAACCTCCTTAGCGACGGATTCAAGTGCGGGTACCGTCTGAAAACCGATAAGCGGTGTCCACGGTTCGATACGCGTACCGCCCCAAGATGTGTTAATTAAGCCGATTGGTACATTGAGATTTTCGTAGAGTTTTCTGCCAAAATAGTAGGCAACAGCAGAGAAATTTTCTATTGTCTCAGGTGTCGTGAGGTGCCATTTAGCGTTGACATCGTACATAGCGAGTCCAGACGGTTTGTGCGGTACATCAAAGAGTCGAATCATCGGGTAGATTGCAGCGGCAATTTCTGTGTCACTGTCCTTTGAGGCTCTGACTGGCCATTCCATGTTTGATTGTCCAGAGCACACCCATACTTCACCGAAAAGGACATTCTCATACACAAGCGCATTCGTCGCAGCGACATGAAGGGTGTAAGGTCCGCCCGCGGGTGTAACTGGAAGCGTAACTTGCCATTTGCCCTTCGCGTCAGCAGTGGTTGTGGTGTTATAAGTCGCTTCTGCATCACTACCTTGTAATGTTACGGTAACCTCTTCACCGGCAGCAGCCCAGCCCCAAATAGGGACGGGGACATCACGTTGTAGTACCATGTTATCGCTGATAACGTTTGGTAGTGTCACCTCGGCGTGTACTAAGGTTTGCAAGGATAGGAATACGCAACCGAGCAGCAATATTATGGATATCTGTCCCGGAATAATTATTCGTCGTTTCATTTTCTTCTCCTTAGATTGCAAAAAAATCGAGTTAAATGGACATGAGTGGTTCTGATTTAATCTGTCCGGCCTGTAGTCGTTCCGCAAGGTACGTATTCCGTTCCATGACTTGATTATTCCTGATACAGATACCAATTGCGCGTTTCGTTCCAACAAGCACGACCCGTTCCTTAGCACGGGTGATGCCTGTGTAAAGTAAGTTGCGTTGTAACATCAGGTAATGTTGCGTGTGCAAAGGGATAACAACCGCCGGGTATTCGCTGCCTTGTGCCTTGTGGATAGTTGTGGCGTATGCTAATACAAGTTCGTTCAAATCTGCCATATCGTAATCTACGACTTTATCCGGAAACTGGATCCTTACCTTCTTGTCAACCGCGTTGATACCAATAATCCGCCCAATATCACCGTTAAAGACATCATAGTCGTAGTTATTGCGTACCTGCATGACCTTATCCCCGACGCGAAATGCCTGCCATCCACGGACGGCTTGTTCAGCATTTGGGTTTAACAGTGCTTGGAGCCGTTTGTTGAGGTTTTCAGAACCGAGCGTCCCGCGTCGCATCGGACATAAAAGTTGAATATCATCTATGGGATGGTAATTGAAGTGCCGTGGTAAACGCTCCGCAATTAAAGTGCCTATCAATTCTGCCGCTGCCTCCGGTTCCTCTTCTTCAATAAAGAAAAAATTTCTATTTGTGGCACCCGTGAGTTTTGGAAATTCTCCGGCGTTAATTTGGTGTGCGTTGGTGACAATCAGGCTCTGCTGTGCCTGCCGAAAAATCTCTGTCAATTTAATCACGGGTATTTTTTCGGAATCGATCAGGCATCTCAGCACATTTCCGGCACCGACGGAAGGGAGTTGGTCTATATCTCCAATGAGAATGACGGTGGTACCTGGACGAATCGCCTGCATGAAACGATTCATCAACACAAGTTCTACCATCGACATTTCGTCTACAATCACCACGTCTGCCTCTAAAGGGTTTTGCCGATTACGTTTAAACGCGTTCCCCTGCGGTGAAAATTCGAGCAAACGATGTATCGTTTTTGCCTCACGTCCCGTCGTTTCGCTGAGCCGTTTAGCGGCACGTCCGGTTGGCGCTGTCAAAGCAATTCGCCTACCTTCTAGTTCAAATAGTCGAATCATTCCAACGGTGGTGGTGGTTTTTCCGGTGCCGGGACCGCCGGTGAGTATCATAGCTTGCTCAGAAAGTGCTGTGTGAATTGCCTCCCGCTGCTGAAGCGCGAACCGGATGTCCATCTCAGATTCCAATTGGGCCAAGGAGGTGTCAATGTCTGTGCGAGTGTCTGAACCTTGGCTGTTATTGCTTAACAGCCTCAAAAATTGGTTTGCTACCCCCAACTCAGCATAGTAAAAAGGGGCGAGGTAAACAGCCGTATCTCTCGCTTGGTATTCCTCTATAGATTCAACTTCGTATTCTAACGTTTCTTCGTCTAAATCTGGTTCCTCCGGAATTTCTACGACTCCCTTAACGTCTGGCATAGGTACGGCCTTATCAATTAAAGGCTGTTCTTCTGGTAGGATAATCTCTTCTTTTTCAGCAAGTGCGGCGATGCCAGCATCAATGGCGATCGGAGCCAGTTCGAGCATTGTTTGACATGCCGTAATCAGTTCTGTCTGATGTTGAAAGACATGTCCTTCATCAGCCTTTTGACTGAGTACGTATTTGATACCAGCCTGCACGCGGTGGGGGGAGTCCTTATCTACACCGAGTTTTTGTGCGATTGTATCGGCGGTTACGAAACCGATGCCATAAATGTCATCAGCGAGACGGTACGGATTCTCACGAACCAGCGCAATCGCCTCATTTTGGTAGGTCTTGTAAATTTTTGCAGCATGTGCCGTGCTGACATCGTGCGATTGCAAAAAGAGCATAACATTTTTAATTTCGCGTTGTGCCTCCCACGCTTGCTGAATACTCTTCACCCGTTTTCTGCCGATACCGGGCACGCGTGCTAAGTTGCCGGGTGCTTGCTCAATGACATCCATCGTATCCATCCCGAATGTGTTGACAATCCGGGTAGCCATTTTTGGGCCAATACCTTTAATCAGGCCGGAACCGAGATATTTTCTCAAACCGACGACATTAGCAGGGAGAATGGTTTCGTACTTTTCAATTTTGAACTGCCTGCCATACCTCGGACTTTCTACCCAATTGCCTTGTAGGAGTAAACTTTCGCCTGGATTGACAGAGGCCAAGTTCCCGACAATCGTGACAAGTTCAGGGTACTCACGCGAGGAAAGCCTGCCCACAGTGTAGCCGTTATCAGGATTTTCAAAAACAATACGTTCAAGAATGCCGCGAAGCGTTTCCATGAGGCACCTATTCAAGTTTAGACATAAGCTTCCGAAAAGCGTTCAATTGTGGTAGAATGACGTGTGGTTCATCCGTTTGCTTCTCAAGTGCTTCCACAGTTTTGAGTCCGTTCCCTGTAATAGCGACAACGATCCGTTCATCACGTCCGATGCACCCAGTCTCAATAAGTTTTTTCGCTGCAGCGAGCGTTACACCGCCTGCGGTCTCTGTGAAAATCCCCTCTGTAGAGGCGAGGAGTTTTATCGCTTCAATAATCTCGTCATCAGTGGCATGTTCACCGGCACCGCCCGATTTACGGACTGTATCCGCTGCATAGATACCATCGGCAGGATTACCAATTGCTAACGACTTAGCAATGGTATTCGGTTTAACCGGTTTGACAAAATCACTTTCTTCTTTAAGTGTGTTGACAATTGGGCCACAACCTTCCGCTTGCGCGACGTGAATCTGGGTTGTGGGTTTATCTATTAAACCCAACAAGTGGAATTCCTTCAGTGCCTTGCCAATTTTTGTGATAAGTGAGCCGCCAGCTGCAGGTGCGATGATGTGGTCCGGTGCCGCCCAACCGAGCTGCTCGATTAATTCAAAACAGAGGGTTTTAGAACCTTCTGCGTAGAAGGGCCGGATATTAATGTTTACAAACGCCCAAGGATAGACACCGGCAATCTCACTGCACAGACGGTTGACTTCATCGTAGGAACCCATGATGCCAACTACGGTAGGCGCGTAAACCAGCGAAGCAACAACTTTCCCTAGTTCCAAGTCTGCAGGGATAAAAATATAACAATTTAAATTAGCAATTGCAGCATGCGCAGCGACTGAATTCGCCAAGTTGCCTGTAGATGCACACGATACCGTATCAAAATCAAATTCCTTTGCTTTGCTTAGGGCAATCGCCACAACCCGGTCCTTGAAAGAGAGCGTCGGATGGCAGACCGAATCGTCTTTTATATAAAGGTGTTTCACACCCAGCGCGTCACCGAGATTTTTTGCATGAATGAACGGAGTAAAGCCTGAGTTCAAACCATCTGTCGGTTCTCCATCAATGGGCAGCAAATCAATGTAGCGCCACAAACTTGCAGGTCCTCGCTCAATTGAACGTCTTGAGATTTTTTTTTGAATTACTTCATAATTATAGTCCACTTCTAGTGGACCGAAACAGAACTCGCAAACGTGAAACGGTGCTTTTGGGTACTTCCGTTCACATTCACGGCATTTTAAGCCCAATACTTTTTCCATTTTTAATATATGCCTCGTACTATCAAAGTGCTTTTTTCGCGATTTTGCCAGGTAGAATTTTCATCACCAGAGGTCTTGATTTATCGCACAGGACATCACCATTTTAATGTAGAATGCAGGAAACTAAATGGTTAAGATAATTTCGAAATCGTTGTTTCCGGGCTGCAATGCGATGCGCGCAAACAGTAGATGTGCACCTATCCAAGTGACATCCTCCACGTTAGACTCTGCTAACTGTAAACCGACGTGGTCTCCCCAGAGTGCTACACCGTAGGGCATCGGCTTCGTAGATTCAATATTAAAGGCGATGTGCAATCGAGACCTGTTTCTGCGGGTCATAAACTGTGCCATCTTCGGCAAATGATACTCACTTCCGTGGGATACAACAGTCGTCTCAGAGACAGGCGGTGAAATGTAGTTTTTCATCTCAATCGGCTCCATCGCATCCTCGGTAAATGTGAACTGACATTCTGCATCATAATAAAAAAACGTTGTTTTCTCTGTTTCAGGTACAGGGGCTCCGTTGTACATACATGGATGTGCGAGTACACAAGTTGGCTCGGTCTGCTGGCAATTTTTCTGGTAATCGTTAACCATTTTCGAGACGGGTAGGAGCGTTGTGTTTTCTCCGCGGGACACATGTGCCAAATACGAATCCAATCGTTCTAACATCTCCGTTCCTAACTCAATAACTTCAAGGGCATTGAGATGTTGAACGTAGCTTAACCATCGATTCCAGTCCGTATTCTGCAGGTAGACATCGTAACTTTTCATACCCTTTAAGAGAGATGCCCGGAGATTACCCTCACCATTATCGATAGAAGCGGATGATAGATACGGAATGCCCACTATTCCTGGTGCTGACGGTGCGCTGAAATTATGCTGTTCGGCAGACGGATAAAAACAGCCGAACGGGCATCCTGCATCGGTTTCTGTATCGGCGTGATTGTACCCCCATAAACCCTTAAACTGTGCTGTTTCCAAAGCGTGCAACAGAACATGGTGTTTCCAAGTCGCGCCTGCAACAATCGGTGTCGTGCAAGGAATTGCGCGTTTAAGTTTATCGCATTCGTTACTAACAAATTGCGGCAGTTTTTCGCGCATTCTGACGAGATGTTCTGCAGCTGCCGTGGTGGTAACTGGCGTGTTGATTAGACTCTCGAAATCGTCGACACCTTCCGCTGCCAGGTCCGCGTCCCATAAAGGTTTAACATCTAGCATAAGCAACGGTTCGTCGCCATATTCGGTATGCCACGTGTTAATATCATTCGCTAAAAATCTGGCGGATTCAGCTGTGCATGCCCATGTTATCGGGATGCCGTATTTGTGTGCCATTTTTGCTAACAGACGTGTACCATCACGCAGCTTCCGCCGGTTGTTCTCGTCTGAAGCGGCTGCGATAGCAGTGCTTACGAGTGCGTAGTTCATCTTTTCTATTCTAAAAACACGGTAACACCCATCTCTGCATACTTTTCGCGTGTGCTCGGGTTGCCGTTTCTAAAGCAGACAGCGGTAGGACTGCCGTCTAACGCTTTGACAACGTACTCAACACAAGCATCCACGGTTTGGAGCGCGTGATGTGGATGACTTTCAATGCTAAACGTCAAATCCGCCGGCCCGAAGGAGAGACAATCAACGCCTGCTTTTGCGAGTCTACTAGCATGTGTTACCGCCTCAATTGATTCTATTTGCATCCAGAGAATGCCGTAATTATTCCACCAGTCTGCATATTCAAGCCGTTCCTGACCGGCTGAATTTTTTCTCGCCGCGCCCCCCCAACTGCGGAGGCCCTGCTGCGGATAGTAAAATGCCTCCACGGCCTCATCCACCGTCGACTCTAATTCCACCTGCGGCACCTCAATCCCAGAGGGCCCCAAGTCGAGATAGTTCCCGATGAGATAGGCATTTCGGGTGTGTTTAATCCGAAAGTTGACCTGGATATCCAGTTCATCTGCCAGATCACAGAAAGCAACGAGCCGATCTTCACTGTAGGCAGAATGTTGGCTATCCACTGCAACAAAGTCGTACCCACCCTCTTCAACTCTTTTGGCTAGACTGTCGCGGGGTGTCATCATTGAGACAGAAGCACCGTACACATGCTCGCCATCGCGAATCCGCTGTTTCAAATTTTTTGTTGACATAGGTTGGTCTCCCTTACTAACCTGTTCCCATTTAACTTCGTTTGATAAATCCGTTGGATAGTTTCCCTATAATTATACCCTAAAAAACGGTGTTACGTCAACTGATTTATAGAGTGCTCCCAAATTTTCACTTCCCCACCATTTTTTGTAGAACGCTTCCGAGAAAGCGGTTGAGCAGATACCGCTTTTGGGATGACTTGACACGGTACCTCACACAGACACCCCGCCATCGCACCTACTGTCAACTCACAAAAAAATGGGGTAAATGAAGTTCCCAAATTCGCTTGACAAATTCCCATTTTTTATCCTATACTTTAAGACACGACCTGAAATAAGAAGGAGCTGTCCCAATGTATCGTGTCGGTATTATAGGTTTAGGCAACATTGCTTCGCGCTATTCAAATCCTGATAATCCTTATCCGTATTGCCACGTCGGTGGTATCCGTTTTTGTGAAACGACCGAATTGACAGCCGTCGCAGACATGTCCCATGAACGTCAGACAGAGTTCCGACAGACGTGGGGCCCCGCATTTCCAGAGCACACTATCAACTACTACGAAACAGACGTAGAGATGCTCGAAAACGAAAGTTTAGATATCGTGGCTGTCTGTGTCCGCGGACCTCATCATTACAAAGTGATGCAAAACGTATTGAAGGCGGATATCAAGGCAATCTTTCTTGAAAAACCGGCAGGCTGTTCGCTTGAAGAAGTGGATGCGATGACATCCGGTGCTGACGCAAAAGGAATTCCTATTATTGTGGATTATACGCGGCATTGGGGCCCGTATCTCATTCACCTGCAATCACTTATCCGAGATGGCCTTATCGGTGAGGTCCAAAGCGTTATCGGCTACTGTGGAGGTGGTGTCCTATCATTCGCCATCCATACAACAGACATGATCTGCCAATTCGCGGGCTATGACCCAATTTCAGTAACCGGATTTGTGGAAGGCGGCGGAAACGTTCCTGAACCTTACGAACCGGAACCCGCGATTGTCGGTTCAACGATTCGCTTTGCAACGGGTGTTGTCGCTCACCACTTAGGAAACCATGGTGCACGAGTCCCTTTTTCCGTTGATATCTTCGGCAGTAAAGGAACCGTGAGCACGGGTTTTTATACGAACACGGTTATACATGCAGAAGGAGAATTGGTTGACACGAGCAGGCTCGGTTTTCCTGAAAACGCGAGTCCTTTCAAAGTCGCTTACAAACAGATTACGGATTACCTGGATGGCGGACCACTCCCGGATTGTGCACGTGATGATTATACGGCCGTTAACGAGCTCGGTTTCGCTACAATTGAGAGTGGGTTAACAGCTCAAACGATACAGCTGCCGTGCCGAAACAGGAAACGGCTCATCTTCGCGAACGGCTGATACGATGAAGTCCGGACGAGCCTCGCTACCAAATCAGGAAGTGATAAGGTACACACATGGCATCTTTCAAGGAACTGAATCTCACATCCCGTCTCTTTATGATGAGTTACGGTTACAAACGTTACCACACAACCCCGTGTGCGCCGCTGCAGCTGCCGCTGAGCCGATGCCGGGTCGCGCTGATTACGACTGCCGGTTTCTATCTCCCTGAGCAACAGCCTTTTGATAAAGCGGTGAGGAGCGGTGATTTTTCATATCGTGAGATTCCGAATACCGTTGCAACCCAAACGCTCTATCACGCGCATAAGACAGAAATCTACCATGAAAGTGCGAAGCTATTCGATCCAAACCTCGTCTTTCCGCTAGATCGATTTCGTGAATTGGAGGACAGCAGCACAATCGGGGGACTCAACCACAGACACTTCAGTTTTATGGGTTCCATCCTGCAACCGCGGCAGCTAATTGTAGAAACTGCCCCAGAAGTTGCACGGCACCTTGTAGCAGATAACGTGGACATAGTGTTTCTGACCCCCTTCTGACCGATGTGCAATCAATCTGTAGGATTGATACAACGTGCTATTGAAGAGAACGGTATCTCCACGGTCTCAATCGCGCTTGTTAAGAGTATTGCAAGGAAGGTCAAACCTCCACGTGCACTGTTAGTGCCTTATCAATTCGGGCATCCGCTTGGAGAACCGGACAACCCTAAGTTACAACACGAGATTATCGCTGAAGCGCTCGCGCTGCTACAGGATGAATCCCCAGTGCCGATTCTACGAGAAAAAACGTGATCGGTGAAAAAAAAAGGAGCCGATTCAAATGGATAAACTCAGAGTTGGTATTATTGGATGCGGTGGCATATTCCGAAGTCTACACGCGCCGTATTATGAAGAACCGACGCGACACGGTGATATCGTTGCCGTCGCTGACCTCAACGAAGCCGCTGCGACAGAACAAGCCGCCCGCTTCGGGGCAGAGGCGTATACCGATTATCGTGCACTGCTTGACAACTCGGATATAGATGCCGTCGATGTGTGTGTGCACCCGCGGCCGCATTGTGAGATAACGCACGCTGCTGCCGCCGCAGGCAAACACATTCTGATGGAAAAGCCGATGTGTTGCAACGTCACCGAGGGCGATGAAATGATTAGCGCCGCTGAAAATGCCGGAGTCCTTTTGATGGTGGCATACATGATGCGGTTCGATCCGGGACATAAGAAGTTAAAGGCGTTACTGGATGATGGGACACTTGGCACTTTGGAGATGGCGTATTCTAATCAGGTGAGCTGGTTTTCACCGGAGCGGCACCCTTGGCTTTTTGTCAAGGCGGAATCCGGAGGCATGCTCGTTGAACAAGCCATCCACCATCTGGATATCTGGTTGTGGTTATACGGGGCCGCAGAATCTGTCTACGGTGTCACAAGCCATGTACCGTTAGGGGGAACTTACCCGGAACCAGACGAAGCAGTCGAGAACAACGCAGTGCTAACCATCCGTTTCAAAAACGGGGGCGTTGGTATGATGATTAAGAGTTGGGCAGCGCAAATTGGGAATAGCGGGAACGGGCTCGTTGCTAGCAACGGCTCCGCAACCCTCATCCGACATGGGCTGCGGTGGCAAACACACGAGATGCCGGCAGCAGAAGAATTCACTGCTTCGGTACCCGATGATGCTACATACCGCAATATCCCGCCAGCACAACGGGAACAACGGTATTGGAGCGTAGCGGCGAAAGGGGCAAGTATTGCACATTGGCTGGAGTGCATTGCCGGCGAAGCAGAGCCGACAACCCATGGCAGTATCGGGCGCGCCGGCATTGAGTTGGCAGAGGCGGTGTATCGCTCCGCGGATACCGGCACACCTATCGTACTCCCGCTGTAGTACCGCCATTAGACCTCAGGCACCCTCACTGCGACCTCTTTCCCAGCTTCATGCGAACGGAAAATCCCGTCCATGATGACATTCGTGAGCAGCACGCCGTCCGGTGGTATCAGTGAGGGGCGCTCCGCTTTTACCGCTTCACGGAACGCGGTCATCTGCGCTTCCCAGACATCAACCTCTGGAAATCCACTAAAGCGGATTGTCGTCATGCCCTCCGGCGGATTCGCTTCAGCCGTGAGTCCCTCTGCTGCGACGAGTTTCTTGAGCTCATCGGTGTACGCATCAGCATACACAACAGGTCCGTCTAAAGAGATGCCTGCCTCTCTGCCCAAGCAGAAACTACCGCCGAGCGAATCTTGATGGACCGCCCAAGAGATTTTAAACACCATTACACCACCGTTCTCAAACCGGACCCAGGCGGCACCGAACTCTTCGACATCCATAATCCCACGCCATCTCGGATCTTGCTGGGAGATATAATCCTCTGTGATAGCAGAGACACGCACCGGTTTTGGATACCCCATTGCATATAAGGAGTTATGCATGTTGTATACCCCGATATCAACCGTTGCCCCCGCGCCGGCTGTTTCTTTATAAATGAATGTACGCCCCGGGTTCCCACGCCGCCGGCATCCTGCCGATTCAGAATAATAGATGTCACCGAGTAATCCGGCATCAACGACTTTTTTAGCAAATTGGAGCCTCGGATTAAACGTACTATGGATGCCGATCTGTAAGATTTTACCCGAGGCCTTCGCCGCACGTACCATAGCTGCTGCGTCCGATAGCCTTGCCGCCATCGGTTTCTCACAGAAAACGTGCTTACCTGCATTCAACGCTGCAACTGTGGGCCGGCGATGCCCCTGATTGTAAGTACAAACGCTGACCGTGTCAATCTCGTCCATTTCAAGCATCTTGTTGTAACTTCTGAAGACATGTTTCTTCGGGACACCCCACTCTTCGGCTGCCTTTCGTGCCTTACCTTGAAAAATATCACACACAGCGACAATCTCAAAACCGCCGGCTTTCTGATAGGCTCTCTGGTGTGCACGTGAAATTCCACCCGTACCAACGATACCTACTCGAATAGTCATGTTGTCATTTCCTTATCGGTTATCTGCCTTCGCAAGAGGCACCGCTCTCTCTTTCTATGATGATGTGATTGTCAGAGAACGTTATCTCCAGCGCTACAAAAAATTGAATTGATGCCTAATTATAAATGAGACTCGGGTAGAATGCAAGAGAAAAATAGACCTCACTTCCCCCGATTTTTGTAGCAGGCTGTTGAGAAACGGGTTGAGACGAAAAAAGAGAGACAATCCCCTAATACCCGTTATTAGGGGGCCGATACGGTTCCCTCTGCCGACCTTATTTTCACTTGAGCTTGTAACGATTTGTCTCGGGTTGCCACTCGCGAATGAGTTGCGTTTCTAAGGCGAGCGTCTGCTCCCGATCTTCGGTGAATGTCACAGAAAAGTGAACCCACTCACCGAACATGCGGAGTTGGTTACGAAGCTCAGGATTCTTCTCATCGGAAAGATGCTGTAGCAGCCGCCGCCGAACACAAGTGGTAGACACACCCGCGTAGAGACGTTCATAGGCTGTTTCTTCACCGTCATTGGTGAGGAGCCATAGTGCGTAGAGTCCACACCGCCCTTTTGGCAGCTGCAACACTGCCTCGCGGGTAAACGACTCACGCTTCTGCTCAAGCTGATATTTGATATTAAAAAGCATCGTATATGAGATTCCGGATTGGTTCGTCTATTCAGTTGGAAGACTCAATTGTTCGTCCTGTTCCATTCCTCCCTCAATTGAGTCCCACGATGTCACGAGACTATTGAAAAGCACGGCATTATCAGAATCACCTATCCTGTCGTAATGGCTATAGAGAAGGCGCGCGAGTTGCTCTACTGACATAACAGAATCAGATATCGCGTTGTTCTTCATGGCAAGCCCAACCTCCACAGCACCCGGCACATCTCTGCCCGCCTCATTCTTAGGGTTGAGATGGTACGCCATCAAGTGACACGCTTCCCATGTAGTCATTTGTAACAGGGACAGCCCCGAGTTCGGATGGTTATCATCGTAAGCATCCGGGGATAGTAATCGGACCTTGCCTCTTTCTGCAATTAGCACACGCCCTTGCATTGAGGCTATTCCTATGTCGTTTGCCTTGGCCAATGTCTCCGCATCGCCATACTCACCCTCTGCGAAGCCGTGTTGCTTAAACCAGGTGAGACAAAAGCGGGTATACAGATCAAATGCCCCCTCCTGTTCTGCGTGGTATCTGTCAATTTCGTTGTTTATTTCAACCAACGCCTCACGTACCGAGACATCTACAAGATTTCCATCTCGTGTTGTTTTGACACTTTTGTATCTGGAATAAATCTCCATGCCGGGTCCGATGGCGGCTTGTGCGAGGTCTACGGGGGCGATATGTGCCTCGTGCGTGAGTCTGTCAAGTGCAGCAGGCATCTCGTTCCTGAGTGCAGTCAGGAATCCACCGAGGCTGATGTTCTGTGCTAAGTCGGGGCGCGGGCGGCAGACGAGAACGATAGATGAGGCTAATGCGTTTTTATGTGTCTTGAGTGCTCTTGATTGTTCCGTGCGCATCGGCCATGTAGCGACTATCTGAAAACCTACATTGACGATTGCAGTGAGTATTGTTTCCCACCCCGTAGAGGTTCTGCCATCCTGTTCCTCCTCCAATTGTTTGTATGCGTAGAAGATGGATGCAGGAAACTCTTGAGGACAGTGTTGCCGCAGCCGGCGAAGTACTTTTTCCATCAATTTTTCAAAACGAATATGAGAGTTTTCAAAGCGAGATTTATTCACAACCATTTCTTCATCTTTGGGAGTACTCATACTCCAGAACAGTTCCGGATAGATATCCCGAAGCAGAGGTCTTAGCCAAATGTAGAAAAAATCTGATAAGTCAGCATAGCCTATATTATCGTAGTAGGGCGGGTCTGTAACGATAACAAATCCATCACAAGCATGCCTTGTGGTAGTTGCATCTGCTTGGTACACCGTGGAAGCATTCGCTGAAACCGGTAGATTCGCAACGGCCTTTGCAACTAACTCAATCTGGGACATCCAATTTTGTCTGGAATCCGAGAACGGATTTGCTTCAGGGAAATTCCACATCATCGGAATAAATTGGCGAGCGAAGAGTCCTACAACTCGATCACTAGAGTTGTACCAGAACGTGAAACTAGAATGTCCGTCAGCAGTCCGATCAATAGCAAAAGCAAGGTAAGTACAAACAGCATCAGCATATTTGGATTCTGCTCCGGCCTGTAAGACACGGTGACGAACTTCCGTAAGGAGATCTCCAAAAGTTGTGAGAGCGGTTAACTGTCTTTCCGTAAAAAGTTGATGCCAATCGGTGATTCCATAACCGAGGACGGCCAAATTCGCTGCTTGTCTAGACAATTTACCTCTAGGTCTTCGCGTGGGTTCGGCCGACAAGGCCATTTGGATGTGTTCTTCGGTCGGAGATAGGAATAATTTTTTGAGGCTACTCTCAGCAACTATCGCTGTCAGTATTTCTTCCATCTTGCCGATCTCCGCTTGCTGGCGAATACGTTCTAACTTGACAGGCTGTCTGCAGGCGACACAGACTGCACCATTACGGTTCACAGTACCGTTTTCAGGAATGCCTGTATTGTGATTTTGTACCATGAAAGAGAGCGCCTTTGTCTCTTGATTCACAATTGGGCGGGTCCAGTGCTCGTTCCCTATTCTCGTGGATAATTGAAACGTTTTTATTAGCGGCATAGGGATGCGGCAAGCAGGATTGGCGCATGGCACTGTACGCGCCCAGAGCCACGCAATAACGGTGGCTTCCGTGCCGTCTGGCAACTTTGCCTTCGGGTAGAGGTGGCCGATGCGTTTGTATGCTTCCTCGCGCATCCAGCGGCCGTAGTAGCGGATGTCGGCTGCTAACCCCGCGGTGCCGCGCCACGGCACTTGTGCTCTGTTTTTGCCGCTTCCGACGAATATCCCCATCGGATCTGCGTCCGGATTAACGGGCGGTTTATCGCGGAAGGGGTGTGGCAAGTCTACCATCGCCTTGTTGATAAGCACGGCGACAGGGTTGAGATCGGAAGCAACAGCGCGGAGTCCAAGCCGTTGTGCCTCAAGCGGGATAGAACCGCCTCCACAGAAGGGATCGTAGACGGGTGGTACCTTTTCGCTTAGGTAGTGCAAGATTTCATCCGCATTCGTAGGAGCGATTTCACGGTGGGAACGCGCCACCGAACGTGCGATCTCGTGGCGTGCCTCAGCGAGGAGAACTTCGTTGTTGCTATTTTTCCATGCTACGAGTTGCTTAATAAGCTTATGGAGCCTTTCCCGTTCCGCTTCCTGTTCTGATTCAGTTGGAAATTCCTCTGGGCATGCCGAGGGATCGTCTACCATGCTGGCGAAGATGACAGCGCGGCAGGTTGCAAGGGGCCGACGTGCCCAATACCTATGGAGAGTAGAAGGGTGTCCCTGGGTAATAGAAGCATCACGCGCAGATTCACGGTTGATGGCATCTAGTGGCAAATCGACTTCAATGAGTTTTTTTCGGTATGGAGTTGGGCTATTCATTCAGGTGAGTCACCTCTATTCACTGCTAGTTTTCACTTCAACGTCGAGCTCAACGCTGTTCTCTTTTACAGAACGTTCAATGTTTTGAGAGAAGCCATCCGCCTTATAGGCGGTAATGGTAATTTCCACGGTGACTTCGCCGCCGTCGGTGTTGAGGGGTTCAATAATTTCTTGTCGGAGGTCGTTCATGTCGTCAAGGGAAAGCTCACCTTGGACAGTTTTCCGTGCGATAATCCGTCTGGAGCCAACTCTCGACTTATCTTTTTCAAGGGCTGCTACTTTGGGATCCACAAGCAATCCTTCAGGTATTACGGTCTCTGGTGCTAGCGAATCCAGGGAGAGGGGTGGCTTGTGCTTTGCAATTTCAGGTTTAACGAGTAGGCCGTTCATCTCTACAGAAGGCACAGCTTGAGCGAAGCACATACCTCGGTAGGCTCGTTGTTCGCCATCATAATCCTCCGCGTATCCGAACGTTCCGTTCTTCACCCCTTCCTTGATGCAAGTGATGAGGACAGACCTGTTTAGGAGTCTTGGCATATAGACGTAGCACGTCATCATGTTCCACAAATCGCTAATGCTGATGTGGTTTTGGTTATCCCAGACGTATTCTTTCAAGCGTGCATCGAGTGCTTCCGGAGTTTCGTATTCAATGAGTGCTTCTCTCGCCTTGAACGTCTTAAACGCGCTCTCAACGATGTCCCCGTTCTCCAAAATACGGGTTTGCTCAGGGGACAGAGAGAATTTGTTGCACTGCGGGTCCTGTTGTGCTGGTGCAATTGCCCATCTGTATGTCTTGGGTATCGTCCGTCGGATTGCCTCGTCTGCCTTTCGGACTTCGGCTTGTGCCTGTTTCAATCGTTCGCCGGTGAGATTTTGGATGCGGCGTTCTCCGTGGATGATAGATTTCCATGAAAGAGAGTTGCGTACAATATTTTTCAGAGCTCGGATACCGTCAGTTTTTGCGGTCAAAAAGAGTAACACATTTCTATGGGTGCGTTCGACATCTGCACGATGTGTGAGAATTTGTAAAGCGGTTGGTGTTGCCTCATCGGTTTCAGAGGCTCGACTCGGTAGCGATTTATCCGGCGGCAGGATAATCAACCGGAGTTCATCTGTCTCCTGAATTGAATATAGCTCTTTGGAACAGATAATAACGTCTCTTCGCTTGCCCACAGCGTCTTGAATTTCAAGGATGATCTGCTCGGTAAGTTCACTGTTGCTGAATTCATTGGCACGATCGATGGCAACCTTATTGAGATTCTCCTCGGTGTGGAAATAATAACGTTTGTCGTCATTGTATAAATAGTGGAGATTGCCGCTCATCTTGCTGAGTGCCTCGGTGTAAGTGGCAATTCCGTGTCGAGGTTGTGCGACACCAAGATGAATATGACGGGCATCGATGCCTTTGATGGCTCCACTGGGACAACTGCCGAGGAACACCGTCCGGGCGATGCGGCGTGCAGCTCCGCCGAGCTCGCCAAATCTACGTTCTCCCTGATCTATTAAGTCGACGCGAGAACCGTCCTTGTCGACCTCTGCAAGCACAGGTTCCCATCGCCCTGGAAGCCACTTTTCAAATTCGCTGGAGAGGTTCTCATCATCAAGGGGTAACGTGGCAGGCATGATGAGTGGGGCTGCATCACTGCGTTGGTAGAGCCGGTTAATGGTGATTGCCATGAGTCGTAGGACACCACGCGTGCGCTGAAATCCATGAATGGTAGACCAATCGGAATGCAACCGGTCAAATATCTCTGGGTGAATCGGGTAGCATGCTTTCATCCGTTCCAGATAACGTTGCTCATGAACCCCTTTCGGAAACTGCTTTCTGTTGTTATTGTAAAGATTTATAAAGGCTTCACAGGTGTGGTCTCGTGCTGCTTCGTCGATTTTATTTCCGAAGAGTCGACGCCGCACGACTTCGAAAGCTTCGTTAATTTCCAGGGGTTTCCATATAGATTCGATGCGCCCCACACGTGCTTCAAGTATTGAAAGAATCTCTTCGCCCTCTACCCCGCCGGCCTCTCCCTGACTCTCGGGAAGTGTGACGACAAGTATAACGTTCTTGGCTCTACGGACGGATTCGGTGAGGGCTTGTATAAAGGTATAGTTAACCCCACGTACCTTCTCCGCAACGTTGTGCATATAGGCGACGAGTTCGTCCATGAGGATGACACAGGACCCGACGGACGCAAAGAGCCGGTCAAGCTGAGCACCGAGAGGAGCGGAACTTTGTTGTATTGCCGCCTCGCGTATCAGGTTGTACGCCTCCTGTCCACCGAGTTGATAGGCCATCACCCCCCATAACGTATTCAACGGATCTCCGTTTTCCTTCGTTAATTCAGTATCGGTGGGTGATAGGTAGGTGCCGACAAGCACGGCGACTTTCGGTTGTGCACCGGATTCTGTGTCCCACCCGGCTTCGTGCAGAATGCCGTGAATCTCCGTGTGCGTCTGTGTAGATTCACCATCAGCCGGTCTATTAGTGAACGCATCAATGCTGTTGACAAGGTGATAGAGTGCGATGAGACTGTGCGTTTTACCACCTCCGAACCCTGTCTTGGTTTGAATGACTGGGTCACCGCCTTTACCACTGAGTTTCTTGACGGCATTAACCAACAATGCCCGGATGCCGCCCGTTACGTAAGTCTGATTGAAAAAGCTAACCGGATTGCCGTAGCTAGTCGCGCTAGCTCGGCCATCATAGACCTGCTGAAGGTCGGCTGCCAACTCCGCCTCTTCAAAAGTCCCCTGGGTGAGCTCAAAGTTTGGTGGGATGACCTCGCGCCACGGTTTAAGGGAGGTTTTAGTCAGCTGGGATTTCTCATCAGGTTCTCTCTTCAGAATTATGGCCGTTGGTTGCGTCTTTCTATCAACTGGCATCGGAGGCTTGTTCTTATCGTTGAAAAGTGCGTCGCGGAGTTCCTCAACAGCCGCTTTTTCGTCAGGACTGTTGATTTTGTTTAACACCTCAACAATGTGAAACAGACAGGTTCTGGTGTATTCATTCTCCAAATCCGCTGTGCCTGGGTGCGCGACATGATTTCGGGCTTTCGTGATAATGCGGAGCATGTCTAGCACGGTCATATCTTCGGTAAACCGCCGTCCGAAAACCTCCTGTTTCCAGTTTTTACTGATGAGATAAGGGAAATATCCGATGTCGATTGCGGCTTCAACGTCGCCGCCGTTCCTTTCCAATTGGTTCTGAAATTCGTACGCCTGCTTACTCGGCAAGACATCATAAATCGCTTCGTCGAGGGTCTTGCCTCTGACTCGTTTTAAGGAACGAACAACGAAGGGACGCATTGCATCGCGGTAGATGTCAAGTGCTTTGTTGAGGGTGTCACGGTTAGGGCGTTCTATTGTGCTCATAGAGGTTCACTCCTTGGGTACTTGTACTTTTTTTTGACGATTAAAGCGGGGAAAAACTACCACCAAACAGAGATAGCCCCATGGAGGTGTCTCACAGCGGAGGTCCAAGGAGCTACGATAGCGTTTGTCTATTTTGCATGGCGCAAAGAGATAAGCCGACGCAAGACAGGAAAAGCGAAAAGGTTGCGGATATAAAAATATACTGGATGTTAATTCTAAATTAACAAGGGGGGGGTATAATGAGTTTAATCTGCTGATTGCCCTTACGTGGCAAGGAAGAGACTAAGTCGTCGGTGCTGATAGGCCATAGAGACGCGAAACGTGGATATGCGTCGTGCGTGCTGAGGTCGTCGTGAAGTTTGGCAGCTGCGCTGCACGTCTCTTTTATTGAAAAGTCGATGTTAAGGTTTAGGTTGTTCACTTGTAAGTAACCTGCAAGTCGCGTTCTGCAATTATTAGCGTCTTAAGTGTGTACTTTATGGAATTAGTTCAGTTCGTGTTGCTTCTTTCAACTCAACAGAATCTGTTTTCGGAGAGTTCTACAACATTCAATATAAATAGTATCACAATTTCCATTTGCATTTCAAGACAAATTCTGTTATATTTATGATATGCTCATATTTTATTTAGCATTGGCGGTATTGGCGGTTCCCCTTGGCGCGGGAATTGCGTTCACTTCGCGGGCACAGCAGAAACATTTTAGCATTATTTTCGGGTTTACTGCTGGGGCAGTGCTTGGGATTGTTTTAATGCTGATGCTGCATCTTTACACAGAGTACGGCTATGCAACAATTTTAATAATGTGGGGTGGCTTCCTGTTAATTTCGGTTTTGGAGTACATGACACCATGGTTAGGCATTGAAAAGCGAGGTGCTTCCGGTGGCGCTGCGCGTTTCGACAAACGACATTTCTGGGGTGTCAATATAGCACTGATAGGTTTATCTATTCACTCGCTAACTGATGGTTTCAACCTGGTTATCGCAGCCAAGGAAGGGACGTGGGGCGGTCCCTTGGCCTTGGCCATATTGGTCCATCGATTGCCGATCGCTATTCTGATTTCTGTTGCGCTTTTGCGAGATTCCGCTTCGGTGAGTCGGGGTGCGCAGCTCATCCCACTTATGTTTGGGCCGTTGCTGGGAGCGTTATTAGGCGAACAGTTGCTCCGTGGCCCGTTCAAGGAATTAACAGAGTATCTCACGGCTTTCGCGGCTGGTACCTTGCTGCACATTGTAGTGGACGGTTTTCGAGGGAGTTACCTGCCCCAAAGTGGAGGCTTGAGCAAAGTCGCTAAAGTCATGTTTATCATCGGATTTATCCTGACGTTTTGTGTTATCCGTTTTTTTCCGGGGTTTGAACCTATACACTATCACTAACATTGCAATCAGCCGAGGAGCTGCCAAGGAACGTAGATGCAAAAACACGCTGACCGTAGAACCGTCGTAAAAATTGTTATTGTCGGCTTATGTTTCTTCACTTTAACGGTACTGACAGGCAGAACCGAGGTGCCGATAGCAGTCTCCGGTGAACCGAGGGCAGCGTTGCAAATCGCAGCGAATGCATCTGAACAGGAAGAGTTCGCTGCATCAGAGATCCAGACGTTTATTCGGCAATTCACGGGTGCAGAACTGGAGCTCGTCACAAACCGCGAACAGACAACAACGCCAACGGTCATCCTGTTAGGTACACCGGATTCACATCCGACGATTGCAAAATTCTTAACGAATCAAACGTTGGCGTTAGCAGAGACGCTCGGGGAGGAAGGGTACCGTATAAAAACAGTTGAATTTGAGGATGAAATTCTCATTATCGTCACGGCTCACACCCCCCGGGGTGTGATTTATGGGGCATACGGTTTCATTGAGGCGTGCATTACAGCCCTAACAGGACTGTCGCCGGTGCATCCGGAGTTGGCTGTCGCGCAAACTCCGGCATTGCTTGTGCCGTTCATAGACGAGTCATCGAGTCCTTTCTATCCAGTGCGTGCTGTCCTTGAAATAGCCGAACCGGACGTGCTTGTACGGCACCGCGTTAATATGAGCGGCGGCGAGGGGGTTTGGACTGGTACAGGCATTGAAGACGGCTTCGGCACTGCGTTTAAATATGTAGATGCACTGGCTTTTGAAACGTTGCAAGATGAACCGCGTGCCGAACGGTTAGAACGGATTCAGGAGCTGCAGTATCGGTTCGACGCACTGAAGCGGCGGGGCATCGACCCGTATCTTTTCATGTATGTCACTGGAGAACCGACAGAGGCCTTGATTCGACAGCGTCCGGACGTATTAGGTCCTGCTGTGCTTTACGGATCCTCTCGGAACGAGGTTTCATATCGTCCGTTCTGCTGGACGAAGCCGGAATTCCATGCACTCGCGCGGCAGTTAATTCAGGAGATTGTGAGAACTTACCCGGCACTGGCAGGTTTTCACCTCCGTTCTTGGGGACATGAGACACGTGCATGCGATTGCCCAGATTGCGGAGACAGGACCGAACAAGGACAAGCCAAGCTCTGGCAGGTTTACTTTACGATTATCAACGCCGCACGGGAGGTGCGACCGGATTTTAAATTTTACATCTCCGGTTATGACAGCAGCTGGCTAAAGGATGCCTCTGGAGACTATGCCCGGCAGCTGCCAAAAGGTACTATTTTTTCTCGAAAGTGGGGGGCAGACGGTGAGCCTATCGTCCATCCCGGCTTGCCGATTCCGCAGATTAATCTACTTGGCGAGATGGGGCATCGCTTTATTGTGCTTTCCCATGAAGTAGAAGAGGTAATGCCGTTGTGGATGTTGGAAAGCGACCTGTTTATGCAAGGGGTTCGCCAGTTCTCCAACAATCCGGAGGTTGTGGGACTCAGCGGTTTTACCGTGCAAGGTGCAACACAAGGGTTAGGTTACCTAGATAGGCTTGTCAGCGCGCGCTTGAATTGGGATATTGAACTTGATGGGTTTCAATTACTTCACAACGAGTTGGTGGCCCGATACGGGACAGCAGCAGGCCCGCTAATTCTGAATGCGCTCCGGATTAACGGCTGGAATTTGGCGAGTTATTTTTCAGATTACGCAGGTTCTATTTCCGTAGGAGGTGCGTATGGAAGTGGTTCTGCCGGATTGGCAACGCGGTTGTGGGCAATTATCGGGCCCCGGGCCGTGGAGGATACACTAGCGATTCCCGAACTTGAAACCGCAAAAGTCGCAGTGAACCGGTTCACAGAGCTCTTGGCACCCCAACAACAGGCCGCAAATGAGATGCGCCAAGCCCGTGAAGTAGCAGAACCGTTCGATTTGGAAGCAGGTGAAGATATGCAAGATGCAGTTCATATCATGGAATTGTGGGTTTTGCTTTTCGAGAGTCGCGCGAAACTCGTAGAAGCCATCGTACTCGGCTATGAGTCAGGTGCCGAGAACGTTCTCCGCGCTAAATTGACAAGTGCGATAGAGTTTTCAAAATCGATACAGCCGCACATTAAAGGGATTGAGGAGTTTGTCCCGCTATTTGGATACTCGCATCAGACAATTGAAGCCGAGCTGCTGAGTACATTAAACGCAGAAGTCGCTTGGCTTACCAGTTTTGATTATCAAAACCTCCGAAAGTACGAAGACGATTTTTCACCGGAGGAGACACCCTTCAGAATCTGGGCAGTGCACAATTACCCGAACCCTTTGAAACGCCAAACGACCTTCACTTATCAATTAACGCTTGATGCAGATGAGGGGAGCATAACAATTTATACGACTTCGGGGCGCAGCGTGCAAATTTTGACAGATATTCCTGTAGACGAAGGCTACAACGAATTTTTCTGGGATGCCCGTGATTCAGAGGGAGTACGCCTCGCCAACGGAATCTATTTTTATAGAATTCGAGTTGTTGCAGGTGACGAGAAGGTAGAGACCATCGGACGGTTAGCCGTGTTAAGATAATAAGCCAAAAATAGTGGCAGGATAGGTATGGCACCCACCCACTGGGAGGAATGGAAAGACCTGGGCATGAGTCGTAAAAAAAATAACGTAGCGTTTTAGATGAAAAGGAGGCTAATGATGTCCCGTGTATATGTATGTTTAACGCTTTTAATGTCGATCATCGGTTGTAAATCGGAGACTTTACAAGAACATCTGCTTGAACCGCCGCCGCCGCTTATTAATTTCGCCCTCAGCCGGAACGGAGCAACTGCGACAGCCTCACAGTCAGTCGAGAACCATCTGCCGAGAGAAGTGATTGATGGGGACACAACCTCTGAAACATGGGATGAAGGCAGTGGTTGGGGGTGTAGTTTAGAACACCTCCGCACCTCAGATTTGAACAAACGCCCTTATGTGCTCGTTGAGCTCGCGCGCGCCGTTGACATTCGCCGGATTGTTGTATGGACGATTGACGCTGCGCAGTACCCAGCAAACGAATTCGGACTGAAAGACTATCGGATTGAGTACTGGCATGGTACCGGATGGGGTTTAGTTCCGTCAGGAGATACCAAAGATAAGCAGTACACTGCCCGGAATAACACCAAAGGCAGAAGGACTCATCAAATCAGGCAACGCCTAATTGCGAGTAAAGTCCGGCTTGTTCCGGTCTCGTCGAATGATACCGTGCGCAATTACCAACACATGGCAGGAAAACGGCCCGTCTACGACGTAAAAGGCATCGCACGTGTCATGGAATTGGAGATCTGGGGTTATGCAGCACCGGAAGTACACACACTCAAACAGATTGCGCAAGGGGTACCGCCTGAGTCGATTAGCCACACCGTGCCGATGGAGACACCAACCGAACAAGAAACCGCTGAACCGACATCCGAGAAAACTATCCGGCATGTCTTAAATCTGTACGAATTGGGTTATGATATGGCGAAGCTGGAGCAGGTGATGTCCTGTTTCTCAACGGCGTACTTGTCTAATGGACGCACGTATCAAGACGTTCAAACTAAGGCAGCGCGATTTTTTGAAATGTACCATCAGATTGACATGACGCTCACAAACATCGACATTCATCCGAACATCGCTGATGATACAGCGATTGTAACCGGCGGTTATACGCTGCAGTATCGTTCAAAAGCAGACGGGACGGTTCGGCAGACATCCGGAAAATTGACCTTGGTTTTAGCAAGCGAAGATGAGACGTGGCGCATCATCCGGGCAGAATAGTCCCACCGTTTATTAGCGATGTCTATTGGTACCGCAAAATAGACCTATCATCTGTTTTGACAATATCTCTTTGATGCTATGCCTAAGAAATCTCCGACGAGATTTACACCGGATTTCACATAACATAACCCTTGATGGTACGGAGATATACGAAAAATTGTGTCTCATAATTCCACGGGTGAACCGTGCACGTGATGAAAGGAGTTGAAAATGGAAGGCAACGAACCCTCTCATGTTTGGGTAAAATCATACATCAACGATGGATATCTGATGCTGCCGAACCTGATTACACCAGAAGAATGTGAGGAATTAAAGGCAGAGATGCTGAAAATCTTTCGTGGTGATTATGGGTGCGAATCGATTCCACCGATGGCGGCGACAGCCAGCGAGACGGAGGTTTTAGATAGAATTATGTGCGTTGGCGAGCCGCATGTCTTTAGCCCGCTCGTGCGTCATTACGTTGAACATCCCAAAATTTGTGAGGTGCTTCAAGCGATTGTCGGTGCGCATATCCCGTTTTGGGATGGCGGTGTAAAGTGCATGCAGTCCATGATGTTAGGAAAGGCACCAGGGCATAACGGTAACCCGTGGCATCAGGATGAACACCCAATTCCGACACGCGACCGTTCTCTTATCGGTGTCTGGATAACGTTAGATGATGCCACCGTTGAAAATGGCTGTCTATGGATATTGCCTAATAGCCATCGTCTTGGTGTAATTTACGACAGGCATCCACACAATAAACAGCACGAATTTGACAGTTGTCACGAAGCCGTCGGTTTCGATGACAGCGACGAAATTCCGGTTGAGATGACAGCTGGGAGCGTTCTCTTTTTCAACGGTTACCTGTTACACCGTTCGAAAAAGAATAGGAGCAACGGTTTTCGCCGCATTTTAGTGAGTCACTACTGCACAACTGCCTCATGGTTAGGTTGGAAGGGGGAGCGTAACTATCGCGGAGTTGTGGTTGTTGCTGGTGCGGATCCGTATGCCGCCGAGGGCTATGTTACGCCAAACGCCTGGGCGCGCTGGGAATAATTATTGAAGAGCTTGCGAAAAAGGTTATCAATGATGAAGAGGATGAATGATGTTTAGAGTCAATACATCACATCGAACGGCTCCGACGAGATTTACACAGTCATTGACACAACATCAGGCGTTGTAGAGCTCCTGTATACGAAAAAGCGTTGATGGTATGGAGATATACGAATAGGCTTACTTCATAATCACCATGCGGCGCGTCGTTTGAAACTCGCCGGTGCTTGCATCGACAGGTTGGACTGTAAATGTATAGAAATAGATGCCGCTCGCAGCGTAAGCGCCAAATTCATCTCTCCCGTTCCAATATGCCGCTTTTTCTTGGCTTTGATAACTGCCTCGGTCTTGTATTCCAATATTCAATCGTCGGACAAGCCGGCCCTGTACATCGTAGATGTCCACTGTAACAGCAGCCTTCTGTGCTAAATTGTAAGGGAGCCAGGTCTCGGGGTTAAAAGGATTCGGATAGTTTTGGAACACGGTTGTCTGTTTAATATGCCCAAGGGTTGTCAGTGTCCGCGATGCCGGGTCAATGGAAAACGGAACGTCCTCAGAGAGGAATCCAAGGTCGATCGGATTATAGATAAATGCGGAACCGGAATTATCACCGGCAGTATCATTACCGGCGGCTCCGACAATTGCAAAGGCCCCTTGGATAGCCACGGATGCGCCAAACAGATCTGCGCGATTCGCTTGTCCTGCGACAATCCGTCGTTTCTGTACCCACGAGAGATCTTCTCGTAAAAAGGTGTATGCAGATCCTTTGTCAATTTCCAATGTTAGGTCAATCCCTGCCCCGAGGGGATGATCGTCTTTCCACGCGCCAACAAGTGCAGTATTTTGATGAATAGCGACATCGGAGCCGAATTCATCCCCTGCTTCGCCGTCAGTTGCTATCAATTTCGCCTGTTGAACCCATGTGTCTTTAGTTTCGACGTAAATGTAGGCGGCACCCATGTCTTCTCCGCTGCGATCTTCTTTGGGTGCCCCAATAATCGCTGCATCTTCGCTCAGAGCCACGGCGTATCCGAATGCATCCCCGACACCTGTATCGTTGGGTATAAGTTTGAGGGAAAAGTGATTCCAAGAATCACCATTGCGGGTAAAGAGGTACGCCGCGCCGGAGTCAGGTCCCGTAGTATTACTCAATGGGGTACCAACAAGGACGCTATCGCCGTTAACTGCTACAGAGAAGCCAAACAGGTCGCCCGGTACCGCGTCTGGATGTGTGAGTTTTGCTTGTTGTGCCCAATTCGTGCCGTTTCGGATAAAAATATAGGCTGCACCGGAATCTTCTCCGACTTCATCTTTTCCGGCTGCTCCAACTACAGCAGTGTTTTCATGGATAGCAACGGTCGTGCCGAATCTATCGAACATTCCGACATCTGCGCCGATGAGTTTTGCTTGTTGAAACCATTCATCTGCAACCCGTAGAAAAACGTAGACCGAACCTGCTTCAGGTCCGGCATCATCCACCCCTACTGCCCCAATAACAGCAGTGTCCCCGCTGAGGGCGACAGTACTTCCAAATAGGTCTCCGGCTTTTGCATCGTCAGCCACCAGCTTTGTGCGTTGTAACCAGAGTGTGCCGCTCCGTTCGAAAACGTAGACCGCGCCGGCATTTGGCGCGGCACTATCATCTTGCTGCGCACCTGAAATGGCGAAATTTCCACTAATCGAGACAGATATCCCGAACTGTTCCTCGGATGCAGTGTCCCCGTCGCTCAATTGGACAGTTTCGACCCAGCCGCCTTCTTCTCTTTTTTCAAAAATAGAAGCGGCACCGGAGGCGAGTCCACCGGCACTATGCTTCGGGGCCCCTGCAATCACCTCATCTCCATGAATGGCGACAGAGAATCCGAGCTGATCTCCGGCACTCCGTTCGCTTGCAGCGAGTTTCGTGTCTTGGTTCCAGAACGGTGGATAGGTATGTGCAAAAATATAGACGGCCCCGACCGGCTCATCTCCGATAATACCCCCAGCTGCCCCAATGACAGCAATGTCTCCTTGGATAGCGACAGAAACGCCGAAAGCAGTTGCGCCTTCTGGATCTATGGGTATCATTCGTTGACGGATACGGTTTCTTTTCTGTTTCCACTCGGTGCCTTCACGTTTATAGATATAAACCGCGCCACTACCGCTGTTTCGAGGAGAACTTGCGATTGCAAAGTCACCATCAACATCCACAGCATATCCAAAATTATCCTCTGCTTTGGTGTTATTCCCAATGAGTTTCGCCTGAAAGCTCCATCCGAATTGATTTCGTATAAAAATGTAGGCGGCTCCTGCATCGTTCCCGGCTCCATCGTCTCGGGTGGCCCCGATGATGGCGGTATCTGCATCTATACCGACAGAGAAACCGAAATATGCGAATTTGTCTGCATCCGGTGCATTGAGCCGCGCGGTTTGACTCCAGTTTGTGCCGGTGCGCTCAAAAACGTAGACGGTCCCTGCATCGGCATCGGGTTCATTTGAACGGTGTGCACCGACTAAAACGGTATTACCATCAATGGCAACAGAAATACCAAAATAGTCGCCTCTATTCTCATCAGATGCGACCAATTTCGCTTGCTCAACCCATTCGAGCCCTTGCCTCGTAAAAACGTAAGCTGCACCTGAGCGTCTCCCGGCACCAGTTTTCCTAGGTGCGCCAACGACGACGTAGTCACCATCGATTGCCAGGGTTGTGCCGAATTCGTCTCCTTGTGCGGCATCATTGGCGTGCAGTTTTTGATGCTGCACCCATCCGGTTTCACTTCGAAAAAAGACCTGGATGGAGCCAGCATTTCTGCCATTATCGGTATCATCTTTCGGTACCCCGATAATCGCGTAATCGCCGCTGATGCCAACGCTTGCTCCAAGGTTATCACTTACCACCGCGGCACTCGTAGTAAGTTGGACCCTATCAGCGTTACCGCCTTTTATCAAACCGATCGCCAGGAATAAGGTGATGATTAAAACGACTTGTAGTCTATTCACGGGTGCCTCCTACACTATGTGCGAAACGTTAGCCGAGAGAGCAGCAGACCTTTGTCATCTCCATACCACAAATGGGTGCCATCCCACGTCAGACCATGGGGTTCACTGGGACAAGTAACGGCATCAAGAATTTCGCCGGATTCTGGATGAATGCGGTAAAGAACATGTTCATTTGTGTCTGCATTCCAAAGTGCTTCGCCATCCCATGCGAGCCCGTGTGCTCGTCCCCCGGGTGTTTGAAGTTCAGCAAGCATCTCGCCGGTTTCTGGACATTGCTTTACAAAGCGCTGAGTGTTCATGTCGACACTCCACAAGTGTGCACCGTCCCATGCCAATCCATGGGGGCCCTCTCCGGGGGCTCGGAAGCGGGTAACAACTTTTAATTCCGGGACTGTGAGTTTATAAAAGGTTTGCTGCCAGATGCTGTTGTACCAGAGATGTTCGCCATCCCATTCTAAGCCGGCTCCACCTGGGTAGGGCGGCGATAAAGTGCTTTGCACCTCTCCGGTTTGGGCATCAATTTTATGGAGGGGGCCACCGCCTTCAACACTCCAGATAGCCCGTCCTTGCCATGCGAGTCCGTTCGTGCCGGCTCCGGGAGCCGGAAATTGTTGTGCAATTATTCCTTCACGCATTTCTACCTCCACGGTAAGAAGTTCTCCCTGCTTTGCAGAGTGAATTCTTTTTTACCGATGTCAACTTCATTTCTCCGCCTCTTGCGGTTGATATCTCAAGTGCCTGTTTGAGTTCAGTAATAACCTCCGGTTCATCCTCGACTGCCAAACGAGTTTGTAATATCTGCTTGGCGGTGTCGCCGCCGATTTTCCCAATCGCCCAGGCAGCATGTCCGCGAATTAGGGCTTCATCATCGTTTAGCGCAATTTTGAGTGCAGGTAACGCAGCCGGTGCCCCCCAATTGCCGATGGCAACAAGGACGTTCCGTAGGAATCCTCGGCGTTTAGCGCGCTTGATAGGGCTCCCCTTAAACCTTCTACTAAACTCGGTTTGCGTCATATTGATAAGCGACAGCAGCTTGGGTGCGAGGTTTCCATCGCGTGGTTGGAAGCCAGGTTCCGTTGTGGGTGTCGCTTTGCTGTTCCATGGACAAACTTCTTGACAGATATCGCATCCAAAGATAAGATTGCCCATTTTCGAACGAAGTTCCTTGGGGATACTCTCCTTAAGTTCAATTGTTAGATAAGAGATACATAGTCGCGAATCAAGCAGATTCGGTTCAATAATTGCATCAGTTGGGCAAGCCTCAATACACCGCGTGCAAGTACCGCAGCTGCCTTTCGCTGGTTGTTCTGTCGCTTCTAACTCGACATTGATAAGGATCTCAGCGAGAAAATACCATGAACCGGAACGCCAATGAATGAGGTTAGTATTTTTGCCTATCCAACCGAGGCCGGCTTTTTGTGCGTACGCCCGTTCCAGCATTGGGGCGGTATCGACACAAATTCGGGTCTGGATTTCAGCTTCTGCGGCACGTTTAATAAAAACGACGAGATGTAAAAGACGTTCGCGAATCACATCGTGGTAGTCATTCCCCCGGGCATATCGTGATATTTGCCCACGTCCGGGGTCGCGTGCTACCGTGTCAGGTAAATGTGGCGTGTAATAGTTTATGGCCAGGCTAATAATAGACTTCGCCTCTGTTAAAAGCAGGCGTGGATCTTCCTTGAGCAGCAAATGCTTTTCAAGATAGCCCATTTTTCCGGCGTACCCATTTTCAAGCCAGCACCGGTACCGGTTAATTGTTTCACTCCGTTCTGCAGGTGTAATTCCAACCAGTGCAAACCCCAATTCGTGTGCGCGGGACTGAATTTTTTGTGTTAAGGAATTATCCCCGCAAGCGGGGAGAAAGTTCTTAAACGTCATAATTACTTATGGGAAGGTACCACGTGGATACGAACCGAGGATTTTGACACTTTGACACAAAGTTTCAAGTTGTTCAAGTGCAGATTGGAGGTTTTCATCGGCAACGTGGCCATCCATCTCAACGAAGAAAATGTACTCCCACGGTTGAGTTCGAGAAGGTAAAGACTCCAAGTAGCTCATATTCAGCCGATGTGTCTCTAAAATTCCGAGCACCTCAAACAGGGCCCCGACCTTATCGCGAATTGTAAAGAAGAGCGAGGTCCGATCTTCGCCGTTCGGTTTCGCTTTATCATTACCGATAACAAAGAAACGAGTGGTATTATTCGGTTCATCCATGATGGAATCGGCAACTATCGGCACTTGATAAATGTCACTGGCAAGTTTGCTTGCAATGGCGGCCGTTGCAGGTTCATTGGCGGCACGTTGTGCAGCAACAGAGGTGCTGACTACCTCAATTTGTTCAACCGATTTCATAAACTGATTTAACCAGACTCGGCACTGTGCAAAGGGTTGTCGATGCGAGTAAATACAACGAATTTCAGCAAGAGGTGATTTTGAAAGCAGATGCTGTTTAACGGGTTGGAAAACCTCGGCACAAATCTGCAGGGGTGTTTTTTGGAACTGTTCTAACACGTCTCGGACGGTCCCTTGTACAGAGTTTTCAATTGCAACAACACCATAGTCGGCTCGTTCCGTCTCCACCTCGGTAAAGATAGCGGTTTGCGGTTGAACAGGAACGAGTTGAACAGAGGCACCAAAATGGCATAAAGCTGCAAGATGCCCAAAACTCCCAATAGGGCCAAGGAAGGCGACGCGCTCGCGTGCTTGTAATGCGCGCGATGCTGACAAAATTTCAGTCCAGATCGCCTCTAGGGCGGCATCTGGGAACACGCCATGGTTTTTGGATTTGAGGCGTTGTATGATTTCCCGGTGCCGATGCGGGACATAAACCTTCGTTGTACCAGTTTCTGCTTTTACAGCCCCGACCTGTTTAGAAATTCCTGCCCGTTTTTGTAACAGGGATAAAATCTTGTCGTCAATTTCGTCAATCTGCTTGCGGTATTCTTTCAGTTCCATCTTCACAGTATTCAGTTGCAAGTAAGGCGGCGGGGCGGGTTTACAAACCGCGCCTAGGCGCTCAAGCGTATTAAAAAGCCAACCCCGCCTGGCCGTCTATTCCATTAACCGTTGAGTTTCCTCATGGCGGCAATCATTTCCTTGTCCGATGGGTTGTTTTTGACTATTTCAACAAACTCTTCAGCAGTGATCTTATGTTCCTCCAGGAACATTTTATCTTGTGGTCACGGATAGATATAATCCCCGATGATGCCTTGTAATTTGGCATTGGCTTTATCGGTAATCCGAGCGAGCCACGGGAAATCGCCGATAATCATATCTCTGTGCCGTGGTTTCCAATCTAGAGCCATGGCTTTCACCTCCTTTTCTATTGCGCGTTTTCCTCAAGTTGCCTCAAGGTTTGCTCTAAAAGTTCAACGTAGTGGCCATATTCAGCCCATTCGCCTGCCCGCTGCGCGGTTTGTGCTTGGTTAAAATAGCGATTTGCTCGTTCGATGAGTAGAGAAAGCGATGTCCCTGGCTTTAGTTCCACCAATGATGTCGCCGTAGAATCCAAAGCCTCATCGGTTGTACTTGCTACGCGCGTGCTCCGTCCGAACATATTCACAAGTGCTTCGTCAAGCGTTGCCCCCCACACAACATTCTCTTTGTACCCGACAACAACTCGTCGCAATTCTGGAATTGCAGTCTTTTCATCTTCGGATTGGATATAGATAGGCTCAACGTAGAGCAGCGAATTGTTCATAGGTAGAATCAACAGATTACCACGGAGGACACGTGAGCCTTGCGTATTCCAGAGACTGATTTGCTGTGAGATATCAGGTTCTTGGCTTATGAAGTTTTCAACCTGCATCGGCCCAGAAACTAGCTCTGCTTTGGGAAAACGGTAGACAAGGAGCTGCCCGTATTGCGGTCCATCGCATCGAGCGGCTAACCATGCTGTCAGGTTCGGTTTATTTCGCGGGGTAAACGGTAGCATGAGCATAAATTCTGCCCGTTCTTCCCCCGGCAGCCGGATAACAACGTAATAAGGTTCTACAGGTTGATCATTTGATTGTGCGAATTGAACAACGGGCCGTTGGGGTGCGAACGGGCTCGCCTGCGGTGGTGGTGCCGCCTGTCTCTGTTGTGCATCAGTGTGGTCATATAATTCCCGTCCAATTTCCCACTGATCCTCACCTGCGTAAAACGTTACCGGGTCTTTCATGTGGTAATCCCGGTATACTTGCGCTTGGATAAGGAACATTCCGAGCGGATAACGGATATGTGTCTTCAATTCAGCAGGCATCTCCTCAAAAGATTTGAAAAGGTTTGGGAAGATTTTGGCATAGCACGCAACAATTGGATCCTGCTCACGCTCCATCATGTAAAAAACAACGGTGCCGTCGTAAGCGTCAACAACAACTTTGACTGAATTTCGGATGTAGTTTCCCCAGGGTTCGGCATCTCTCCGTGTTCTCGCGACTTGTCGTACGGGGGATTCGGTAATTTTCTGCATTGAAACAGAATACGGATACCGGTGCGTGGCGGTGTAAGCATCAACCATCCAGACGAGTCTTCCATTATGGATGATAATGTAAGGATCACCATCATAATGCAAGAAGGGGGCAATTTTATGAATGCGCTTTTTTATATTCCGTTCATAAAGGACCCGGCTCGTAGGTGTAATTTCGCCCGGCAAGATGAAGTTAATCTGGTTATCAAACTTCAACATGTAAACAAGTTTCCGCCAGAAAGAGTTGAGTGGTACACCGCCTTTACCCTGGTAAGCGTACTCGGCGTATTGTTGCCCTTCTTGCGGATAATCAAATTCCAATGCCTGCGGCCGGTCTGGATGCACGATGACGTACCGGTCTGTCCGTTCCCCGTAGTAGATGCGAGGCCCTGGATTTTCGTTAAATCTGTGCGGCCATTGGGATTCATAACTAATTGGTGGTAAACCGCGGATGTACATGTTCGGTTTACCGTTATCAATTTCATTCACTGGACTGAGAACTGCCCCGTAGCCGTGTGTGTAGGTGTACGTTTGCTTATACCAATCATTTCTGATTTCTGCTGGGAGTTCATCGATATTGAGTTCACGTGCGGACAACATCACTTGCCGGATCTCATCGTCAACGGTGTATCGATCGATATCAACATCAAAGAAGTCGTATTGCGAGCGTAATTCTTGTAACTGCCGGAACGTTCTACGCAAGGGGCGCCAATCCCAGAGGCGGATGCTGTTGAGAACTGGTTCGTTTTCGGAGCTCGTTATCTCTTCATAAACGAGTTCTTCTGTGAGTGGGTATTCCTCTTCTGTCACCGTGTCATCCTCTAACCCATACGCTTGGAGCGTTGCCTTAATGTTATAGTTAATAAATTTCGCCTCTAAATCCTGTTTCCTTGGTTCAACACGCCACTTCTGTATTAGTATTGGGTAGAACTGGCCGAGGAGGGCCGCAACGAGAAATACCGCGAGTCCGCCGAACGCGAATCTGCTGCGGCGCAAGAAGATGCTAATAACAAAAACCAGGGCACAGAGAACCGTAAGAACTTGTAGAATTTGCAATACAGGCAAGCGTGCATGAATTGCAGCGTACCCGCCCCCACCGCGTACTACTTCGTTTGAGGTATACAACAGGTCAAACATGGCAAATCGATAATTCCATGCTCGAAACAGGAGTGTCAAGGCAACTAAAGCAAACAGGTGTGCTTTGACCGGAAACGGAGGTTGGAACCGTAATTGATTCGTATCGCCGGTGATTAACCCATGGAAAAAGTAGATGGCAGTGGAAAATACGGTTATCAACAAGAAAAGACCGAAGAAGGTTCCGACAACGTAACGTTCTAAGGGCATTTTGAAGACATAGTAAGTGACAGGCTTACTGAAAATTGGGTCGCGAGCGGAAACAGTGAAAACGGTTTTTTGCCCAGTGTCTACCTGAATAGGTGTATTGAGACGGATACCGTTTTCAAGGACCGATTCAACACGTGCTGTCTGATCGGTTCCATCTACTTGGACGATGATTTCATCGCCGACTTTGATGTTCTTCCCTTCTAACTCAGATGCAGACACGGGAATTTCAGTCGAGTTAAGTTCTCCTTCTACAAGAAGCGGTGTGGCAGTGCGGAAATCCAGCCCCTCCGTATGCCGATAGCGTAGATAAACCTCCCACCGGTCACTCGCTGTATACCCCATTAGGATACTGAAGAGGACAGCAAGAACCAGTAGTCCCCCGTAAATTAACTTACGAGTGTTGCCACCGGCACCTATCAATTCTGTTCCGCCCATAAAAGTGGGGCTCAGTTGTGCTGGCGTGAGCCGATAGACTAAGATAAGATTTACGATGAGGATGCCCAAATAGACAATGCCAACAACCGTCCCAATAAAAATTTTGGTGAAGAGAATTTTAGTGTAAACCTCGAGGTGATCTATCATCTTAAACCATAGATAATCAGGATAAATATTAATCCAGACGGTGGAAAGCCCCCCGAGGATTGCTAGAACTACAACTGTGATAAAAAAGCGCTTAATGCGTGAATCCATTTTTCCCTCTATAGGTATAGTATTTTTTTAAAATGCTTGGCCGAGTCCTAAGTGGTACTTAAAACCGGGCTCTAATTCAATTAAATCTGTGTTTCGGGCTGCGGCAAAATCGATAGAAAACAGTCCTATTTGGAGGCGAAGTCCAAGCCCGATTGATGCTTTGACATCATCCAACCGAAACCGATATGTGTTCCCAGTTTTTCGTGCGAAGATGCGGAACGGATTTTCAGGTCCGTATTCCCAATCCGACCAGGCCCCGCCAATATCTGCAAAGAGAATGCCGCGGATGCCACCAAGCGTCCACTGAACCGGCCAGCCGAAATGGAGAATATCTATGAAGGGTATCCGCACTTCGGCATTCAACAACCCGATGCGTGAACCTATCAATTCCTCGTAGTTATAACCTCGCAGTGTATCAATTCCACCGAGATAAAAGAGGTCTTTATCCGTGCCAAAACTACCGCCGAGTAATAACCGGAGTGCGACAGTGGAACGGCGTCCAAGACTGAAGTAACGACGTGCGTCGAGAACAACGTTGGTAAACGATAATTCGCTCCCGACAGATGTGAACGCCCGTTCTACCTCAAACCGGTAGCGTGAACCGGTATAAGGATAGAACTCTCTCCACATTGTTGTATCACCAATAAAGGCGATTGACCCGAGCGACAGCAAGCCTCTGTTATCGTATGGATCTAATGGGCGACTCGTCTGGAAGTTGAACAAAAACGGCATAGTCTGCATTGAAACACCGATGTCAAGCCGGTGATATCTATCATAAGGATAACTCAGATAACCGCCGATGCCGGTAATCCGTTGTAAAACGCCGCGCCGACTTTGGATCCTACCCAAAATATGGTATTCATGGTAATTGTAAACGCTGATTCCAATATCTGGCCGGTGCGTTAAAAGACCGTACTGTGCAATGAAGTCCGGCGCGAGATAGGAGGATTGGTTCATCACAGTTACCCCGAATCGATGGTTGCCTAACATATCGCTACCGATAATTTGCACTGTGCTGCGCAGTAGCCCATCTGCCCCCATGCTAAAATTAGGAAAGATTGCATCCAACACAAACGACGATTTTGTACTGTACTTCCGTTTTGCAATCCGATAATTCCGCTCATCTGCTGTTTTTTCGTACCAGTGTAAGGGAGATGGCTCAACCTCCTCCGATTGTAACACTGCATCAGGTCGCAAGTCAACCTCTTCTTCAACTATCTTTGCAGTCTCCATGAGATAGACATCGTACTTTCCATTCTGATATGCACTAAACAAGAGCATCCTGCCATCAGGTGACAAACTCGCGTTGAAACAGCCCGTCATCATGTTAGTCAAACGGGTTAGCCGCCAACCCGTTTTTCCGTTTTGCGGCGCATTTTCTGAATTTGCTAGCGGTTGGATTTTGTGTACGTCGTAAACACCTTGGATGTCGGCACAAAAGATGATTGATTCACCATCAGGGGTCCAGGTTGGGCTCATTGCATTGAAGGTCCCGTCTGTTAAAAGCCGCGGTGAAGTAGCAATCGGCATCAATTTATCTGCTACCGTCTCAATCTGAACCAGCCGGTTTCTACCGCCGCGTTCGGAGGCGTAAACAATTTCATCCCGCGTTGGGTGCCATGAAGGATGTGTATCGTGAAACACGTCTGATGTCAGAGGCGTAACATCTCCAGTACTTAATTCAATAATATAAAGATCTGTACGTGCTTCTGATAAACCGGAGAAAACTATCCGTTTGCCTTGCCCGTCGTAATCGGGACTTGTGACATTATCAAAATCGAGTTTATAATAATGCGTGAGTTCAGTTGTCAAAATGTTGATTTCAAGCAAATAATTTGCATCGTGATGCTTCGCGATAAACGCGATCCTGTCTCCATCAGGTGCCCATGCAATGCTTCTACCAAACCCGTTAAAATCTGTTCGGATGTCCTCGTATTTACTACGGAAAAACCGTTTCGTGAGTCGTTCAATCCGTTCGCCAGTCTTCGCCGAGACTAGCACAATCTCCAGAAAGCCGTCATTCCCCGTTACGTATGCAATAATATCGCCGCTCGGTGCCCACACAGGCTTTATGTTATGCGAATATCTAGATTTTTCAGTAAGGTTCTTCGCCAAGAGTTCAGGCAGTTCGAGATCTTGGATGAGCGGCCAGTAGCGTTTTCGCACTTTTTGTCGCCAAGCTTTATCAAAGTCTGCAAGCGTAACCCCGAGTACTTCTTTGAAGACACGGTCTAAGTCCTTTGTGCGGCTCTCGCGCAGCCCGTGCATAATTTCAGCGACTTTCTCACGGCCGTATGTTTCACATAGATAGGCGACAGCGAGCTGTCCCATCTTATATCCAACGTAAGGTGAGCGGAGCCGGTTGAAATTCTGCAATTGTGGTAACGGAACGATAGCGTTATTGATACTGGCATCCCGAAGGACCATCTCACCTATCGCATCATTATCTTCAGCGAAGTAGTCTGCCATTCCTTCTATAAACCAGACAGGCGGAGAGTAAAGAAATTCACCGCTATAGATGCGCATGTGTGGCTTTTGATAGATAATATCGTACTGAAAAACATGGATCAGTTCGTGGAAGATTACCTCACGGAACGCTTCAAGTGACCCGGTAAACGGTATAACGACGCGATGTTTAAAGAGCTCGGCGAACCCGCCAATTCCTTCGTGGAGTTCTTGGAGGATAATGTTCGTTTCCTGAAAATCTTTATGCGATTTGTAAAGAATGAGCGGTGTCCTATTCTCCAATTCATGCTCAAAATCTTCGCTGTGTTTTTCGTAGGCTTCCTCAGCAATATCTGCCATAATCGGCACCAGTTTCGCCTCGCTCGGATAGTAGTGAATGTCAAAATGTTCTGTGCGATGGATGTGCCAATCAAAACGTTGTCCTGTAATCTTATTTTTGCCGAATCCTTGTGCCCAACACAGATTTGCCTGAATCAGTAAGACTAAGATGAGTAAGATTCTTTGTCGGCAGAAGCGATAAGCCCTATTTGGCACGAACGACCCTATACCTATCTCGGAATCAGAATCAACGCTACGAATGCTGCGTGGTATCCGGTGAGTATTCGTTCGTTGTTCCTTCACCAACCGGCGGCATACGCTTTTGTTGATACGGTGAGAAGGGAATTTTGTCATTATCATGTTAAACTCCGAAATACAGACTTGTGCCCGGGCAATTCAGCAATACCTGATATGCAAGTCTGAAGATATTTAGGAAACACTCGTGTGATGCAGGCAATTTTTTAGAGAAGTTCACTTAAGTAGGTACCTATCTTCACGTTCGTAGTGCGGTGAAATTCTACGTGTAAATTCGGCAATAGCACGTCTGCTAAGTTCTCTGGCAGTGTTCTCTTGTGGTCCTGCTTGTGAAAAGATGAAGGACCCGAGGGTATGGGCTTCGGCAGTGCTTCCGCGATACGCTTCATCCCAAACGACAAGAGCCTCCGCCTTGTCCGTTTCGACATCAATAATCAAAATGCGGAGTGTGAGAAAATAGGTTTTCTGCATATAGTCTTGGTAATTCAAGACATATCTTTGCCGTTGCACGGAATAGCGTTCGCCGTAATACCGCCTCGGGCGGCTATCCGAATCAAACTTGTATGTTCCAATAATGATGGCTTTGACTTCAAAATAACGACCTAGCTCCCGCAAACGTTCCGTATCAGATAGCCATTCTTTGGTGACTTTTTCTCCAGTCAGCAGGCGGGCGGTTTCCTGAGTACTAACAACATCAAAATGGTGTAAGTGAGAGCCCGCTTTATCGGAAACTTGGAAGTTTCGCTTGAGCCCACGCCGGAGAATCGCGGCAATATCTTCCCCGAGTTGTGAAGAAGCAGCCTCTTGGTGGTCATCGACAAACGGCAGGACAGCGAAGTTAGAGTACCGAGTAATATCAATTTCTGACTGCACCTTGACCGGGATAGAAACACGCGTGACAGCTGGGCTACATCCGCAAAAGGTTATGGCTACCAATATTGCAGCATAACTTGTGAGTTTGCGAATGCTTCTAACTGTGAGACTCTGCGTTATCTTCCACATTTTCTGTATTAACTTCTTTGGCCTCCTACGTCAATTATTCGTTCGGGCGGGTGCCAACATCTTCATCAGAACCAACCGTTCCGCTCCGACGTATATTTATACGGCATCGGCGATGGTTAAGTCTGTAGTATTGATTGTCTGGTGCAATTTCGGTTGCGCGCTGATAGCAGGCAAGTGCCTCCTCAGTTTTCCCCAATGCCTCGTAAGCAACCCCGAGGTTGTTGTATGCTTTGGAATTCTCTGTGTCAAGGGCTATCACCTGCTCCCACCGGAAGATGGCTTCGTTCCACAACTCCGCCTGCGCTGCTTTTATGGCAAATCTATTGTAGGCAGATGCTTGTGTAGCATCACGCGAAGTTGCACACCCTAACAGTGTACAAAAAACAATCATGCAAATAGCACTATGCACGGACGGGTTATGTTGTAGCATATCTATTTACCTCAGAACATTTCAATTATGCCTTAAGTATTGTACGCTGAATTGATTTTTTTGTCAAGTTTTTCGTAATTAGAACACTTAGTTCCATAAGAGTATTCTATTTACGTAGGCTCACCTAATAGTATAGCCTTTTTTTGCCAATATGTCAATGTGTAATGTGTAATGTGTAATGAAAAGCAAATGAAATTTTGTGATTGGCGATCGAGTTCATTTTCTATATACCGAGGAGATGCTTTTGTGTTATACTTTTAGCAAACCTGATATATTAGAAGAGGGACGTACAATGTCCAACACAACTCCACTTCGTACTGTTATTGTCGGCTGTGGCATGATTGCAGCTGGGGGCTATCAGCCCCGCTGTGCAGCATACCCACATCAGATTGAATTGGTTGGCTACTACGACCAGGACGAAGCGCGAGCAGCAGCTTTAGCAGAGAAAAATGGTGGCCGTGTCTATAAATCACTTGATGAAGTCCTCAATGATTCAAACGTAGAAGCGATTATTAATTTAACTATCCACATCGCTCACTATTCCGTTTCTTTAGCAGCACTCAAAGCAGGCAAACATGTCTACTCTGAAAAACCTATTTCCATCCGCACGGACGAAGCGAACGAACTGGTGGAAACAGCCGAGGCAATGGATTTAAAATTGGCATGTGCACCATCAGCGATTTTGGGCTATGTCCAACAGAACGTATGGAAACGCATCCGTGCTGGAGAGATTGGCGATGTCATTTCCGCAGTCGGCAATTTTGGAGGCCCCTTAGAGCATTGGCATCCTAATGCCGATGCATTTTTAATGCATGCTGGGCCGTTTCGAGATGTTGCGCCGTATCCTTTAACGGCCATGACAACAATGATTGCGCCTGTCAAAACGGTCCATGGATTCGCCAGAGTTGCTGTCCCTAAGCGGTTGTTACACCAAGGCCCCCGGAAAGGTACTGAATTCGAGATTACCGAGAAGGACCATGGGTTCGCCGTGCTCGAATTTGAGAACGGGGCACACGGGCTAATCTATCACAGTTTTACGATCTCTTCTGGAATTCCTCCTTATGAAATCCATGGGACAAAAGGTGGGTTCTCGCTTCAAGCACACGATGATGGACGAGGCATCCAAAAATTCACCCCTAAAAATGGATGGACAGATGAAGATTCACCCCCGAAAGCATACATAGGTTTAGATTGGGGGAAAGGTGTGGCAGACTTCGCAAGCGCGATTCGGAACAACCGGCTGCCACGATGTAACGGGGCGCAAGCTCGTCACGCCCTGGAAGTGTGCGAACGCGTGATTGAATCCTCCGACTTAGGTAAAGCTGTTGATGTCGTTAGCCGCTTTCCTGCACCACAGCCGGTTGGCGCAATAGCTCCATGGGATATAAGTTAAATGGCGGAACCGGTTATTTGCCTAGGCTAATCATATTAGCAAAAAGACGGTACGCGCCCTCCACACCAGCGGGTAGTTGACGATAAAAGGCATAAGCGGCATAGATATACGTGCCTTCCCCATACTCTGCGTAAAGGAAGCCTCCATGTTGCGGTTCTTGTTCCCGATCGTTGCACGACAGTAGTGCCAGATAGTTTGCATCCCATTCGGTTAGGAATTTTGAACCGCGTTCCTCAACCCAATCCTCAAAATCTGCTGTCGTAATTTGATTAGGGAAATGGAAAATCCGATTATGGGGTTGCAAGATGCTGACCGAGGCATCTTCCTCTGAAACTTCTTCTGGCCTCCTACCCATTGTATAAGGATAGGGCCCGAACGGAGCAGCATCAAACTCCGGAGTCTGATATTGCACGATGAGATTACCGCCATTATGCACGTAATCAAGAAGGCGACTGTTATAGGCGATGAGGTCACGGCGAACAGCATAAGCACGAATTCCGACGAGAATCGTATCATACTGTTTCAAATCGCCTGTACGCAGCTCCTCACGGTTAAGCATTTGCACCTCGACACCTAATTGCTGCAAAGCCTCTGCAACCTTATCGCCTACGCCCATGATGTATCCGACTCGCAAATTTTGCGGGCGTTTGACTTTAATAGCGTTGAGTAGCATTGTAGCAGGACGATATAGGTGACGAGGCTCCAGATCTGGATGCTCAATTGCTTGATAACCGGTACTGTATTCTTTACCGTTGTAAGTCGCAATTGCCTGAATTGTGTAATTTTTGCGGGCTTCGATGTTCTGTGCCGATACAAGGAAGTTAAACGTCCGACTCGCCCCTTGGTGTGTAAAAGAAAAAGGAATCGATTCTGGAGCAGCAGTCCAACCGTGAGGGAGTTGAAGCACAACCCCTCCTTCAGCCTGTCCTCTGACGTTATTTAGCACCTCCACCGTTGTAGAAAAAAGTTGTTCACTATCGTCTTCCTGGACCGGAATAACGCCGATGCGTGGCGAAATTGTTAGACTGAGTGCTGGCGCGACGGTTAGTAAACGCCTTTTTTCGCCCCAGGGCCGGTTAATAGATACCGTCTCTACCGGTTGTTTCAGTCTAAAAGCCACACCATTAACGCGATAGGTTAAAATACCGTGAACTTCCGGAGGGGCAAAAGGCTCAAAACGGAATTCCGGTTGGTTAAGTGTGTAAACAGCATCATGGTATTCGGACGCACGTGTCCAATACGGTTGTGTATAGCCTGCATCGGGCGGAACCTCTACTTCAAACTCAAGAGTGACAGGCGCATTTTTTTGCAGACGTGTTATTTGCCCTGCTGCTTCTCCAGATTGAATTTTGCGGACATTCCAACCTTCCGGAGTGTGGAGGAATGCATCAACAAGGACAGTTTCAATATCAGTCGGATTCACCATTCGCATCGTAATGGAAAACTTTTGCCCTGGAATTGCGACAGTGAAGGTTTCAGACGAGCCGGATGTAGCTTGTGCACGTACTTCTAGCGACAGTCCAAGTGCTGCGTTTGCTGCTATCATAAACTCCTGTTCCTTATTCCGGAGTAAGAAAAGCAGATGGGAGCGTGTGGTATCACCAAGTTCTGCCTGCTTTATCTTTTCGATTAAATCGCGTGTCGTTTTTAAACCGATGGCAAGGTACTCTATCACTTCCCAAGGTTTCCGGGCATCAAAAATACGCAGTGCCGCCTCAACGTTTTTATCAAGTTGTACAAAATCCGCATCTAACGTTGACACGTTAGCAAATGTCGACATACTGCTAATTGTGGTATCCACCCCATCAAAAATACTTGTCTCAGCACCTGTTTTGGGCAATGTTGAATCGACTAACCTCAATTCAGCAAACAAAGCGCCTTTGGATGCGCGCGTCTGCCCTACCCCTTGCGATCGTTGGTAGCTAAGCCCCTTGCGTGCAATTTGATGGTAAGAGAGCCCGAGCAAAGGATTGTACTCACCTATATCAATTTTTAGGGGCTGCGGATCCGTGATATCCGTCTCGCTCTCGCTGCGTCTCCATCGTGAACGTGTAATATAGAGTTTCTTCGGTTGCCAGGGTTGGATTCCTTCCTGACTATGTTCAGGAAAACGTGTTGCATCCGCTGCGGCACGGAACGCTTCTAACGTGACAACCCCTGAAGCCTGATGGTGTCCATGTCCATCTTGACGGTTTCCTTGAAAACGCGAGATGATGACATCGGGGCGGTACTGGCGAATCAACCGGACCATATCCTCCAATAACATCTGATAGTCCCATTTCTCCAGCGTTTCGTCCAACCTTTTAGAATAGCCGAAGTCTACTGCCCTGCTAAAAAACAGATCAACTCCGTAGTGGTATGCTGCGGCCAGATGCTCCTCTGTCCGGACAATTCCTAATGCATCAAACAGTTCCGGGCCGATGAGGTTCGCACCGCCTTCTCCGCGTGTTGTTGAGTATAATCCCGTTCTAACTCCTTGCCCTCGGCTGAGCCAGGTTAACAACGAACCATTTTCATCGTCAGGATGAGCGACAGTATGTAGAACGGTAGCAGTTGTCTGTAAACGTTGCAAAGCACGCCAAACTTCTGCTGCATGAGTCGCGTTAAAGATTTCACTAGTCCCTGCCATTGCTACGGACCCCCCTATTATGAACGTGAATATAAAGATAGTGAAGCTCTTCATGAGTCATGACTCCTTTCAGCCAATGCGTGCCGGAGCATCTCCACGGTTTGTGGGACACCATTCTGCGCATCTGCTTTCCCTTCAAATTCAATAGATACATATCCGTGAAACCCGACAGAATTCAGAATTTCCGCTATTTTAGCATAATCCAATTCTAATGTATACCACTCGCCTCCGCCGTAATAGCTTTTGGCATGAACAAGTACGGTTTCATCGGCAATCTGCCTGAGTTTTTCGTACGGGTCGGAAAGAAAATTCCCGCAATCCATTGTCACCTTCAACCAATCTGAGTTAATAGCGGAAACGATATGATTCACGCCATGGGGCGTACATGTTAACCCCCAATGATTTTCAAGCGCAAGGACGACTCCGTACCTCTCAGCATCCGGGAGGCACTGTTCAATGGCAGCAATAACCCAAGCGAATGCCTCATCCTCAGTGTGCCCGGGGAGTGTTGGTTCTTGTCCCTCTAATTTCATCAATTCATTAAAAGACCCGGCGGTACCCCATCGTCCAGAGTTAAGTCGAATCGCGGGGATACCGAGCTCATGCGCCAACCGGATGCAATGAATCGTATGATTAATGTTTTTTTGTCGCGTTTCGATATTTGGTGAAACGAAGCCCTGATGAATAGAGAGGGCATACAGATCGAGTCCATGAAGAAAGGCATGCCGCTTCAGTTTTTGAAGATAAGAATTTGCTTCGGATACCATTTGTTGATGAAGAATCTCAACGCCATCAAGTTCAAGACGCGCGGCTGCCTCAATGACATGCTCAATGGGCACGCGCTCAGGTGTGAAATGCCAATAGGAATAAGTAGATACGCCAAGTTTCATAGATCATAATCCTTCTAAATGATAATGCACTTTCCGTTTTAATAAATTTGTGGTATTTATTGATTTAACTTCCAGTATGTCTGCAGCATATTTCACGGTAATTACGTCTACATCTGTGTGTATTCTGTTGATTTTTTTAAAGTAAAACCGGCCGATACTCTCTATAGGAGGTGACGGCCGGTTTTATTGGATGGGTTGAAAAACCCATCTCACATATCCAAAAACTGCGTTATCCCAAAATACCTACTAAAACGGCGGGACTATTCAAACCCACCAACTTTCGCGGCTTCAGGCGCACGCGTCGGAAGCTCCTTCTTCGCTAAGGTGTCTTCTGGCACATAACCCGAGTAATCCGAAATCGAACCATGCGTCAACGCATACACCACTACGTTCGTCATAAAACGATATACACCCGGCGAATAGTGGACACTCCGCGTTGGAAGACTTACAGACTCCATCGCGCACATATAGTCACGCCGCACAACGATAACCGACAACTTTTCACCCACGGAGATACCTTCAAGGTAATTCCGTTTCGGTGGACGGGTGCCCCACCAGAAAATGTCAAAACCGACCGGCGGACCGCCCATTTCGTAGAAGTTATTGTAGACCTCATGATCGTTGTCAATCCGCTCAATTTGATATTCTGGCATGACATATCGCATTTGTGCGAGGAAGAGTCGAATCATCGCCTGCGCGGGTGCGTTCACACCGCAGTCATCAAAGACGAGGAAGCCGCCTTTTTCGACCAGGTACCGCCTCATACCGGCGGCTTCGGTTTCGCTGAGTCGGCTATCCATCTTACCGCCGCCATATTGCCGTCCGAGTAGGTTCCGCGAACGAACGAGTGACGGATCATGTCCTGTCATAAACACAAAGGGTGTTTTCAACAAGTTTGCATCAGTCAGTTTCAAGGCACCGCCTTCAACGTTCATGTCTGTCTTAATTTTAGTACGTTCGTTGAGCCACTTTGTCAATGCATTCAGTGAGGATGCATCTGCCCACCAGTCAGAGAGACTGTGACGGATACGTGTAAAACGGAAGACACCGCGGATGTCGCGGCCTTTACCAATCACACGGCCACCGGGTTCGCCTCTGGGGAGGGGCGGCACTTCAACGTTCCCGAGTGTAATATTCTCAACGACATCACCGAGTGCGTCGCGTGCGGCACCCACATGTTCAACCATCGCGAGCCCGGGTGGACGTTCAAATGCGACTTTTACCTGCACTGCCCCGCCTGCCACACCGCGTGCGATGTTCGCAGGACCCGCAGACGGCGCGGTTGCAACAGGCGCTGAGAACGCTAACGCACCCGGTGCATCTGAAACCGGCAGGTCTGTGTGCGTCACCACTTGCGGCACCGGCGCGTTCGGTGTCACCACTTTCGGGACATTCGGGTTAATCGGTGCGTCAACTTTAACGGCTTGATTGGAAAATTCTAGCACCGTCTGCGGTTGGAAGTTTGACTTCGCAACAAACGCGGTGGTGACACGCGGTTGGACTTGAACTTGTTCCACAACCACAGTATTCTGAGTTGGAACGGTTGGCTTAATAACTGGTTTGACGACAGGTTTACGAACCTTCGGTTTCGGGGGTTCCTTCGGTTGAAGAACTTCAGCACCTACGAGATCTTTGAACTGTTCTGTTTGGCTGACCAGGTAGAATCCGGCGATCAGGATAACGATTCCGTGAATCACCACTGAAGTCATCAACGCTCCTGAGGTTCTTTTTGCGCTCATTATTTTACCTCCAAGGGGTTTTGCAAAAATAAACTTAGAATCCAAAAATAAGATGTTGATGCTAAAGATATGTGCAAGTTATATGCCAATTGCTCCTATTCAACATGAATAAGGCAAGTTTAGTCTGAACGTTCCTGTGTCTATCTGTTCAGAGCCGCTTTCCATGATACGTTGAAGTTGACATATCTCCATGCATCAACAAGGTTACGCTGCACGAAAAGGGGCAGCTATTTTTTACGCTGCACAAAAAGGGGCAATTTTGGTAAATAGAACACCCTTTGTGTTGCGATATTGTCCGTTAGGGTGCTTTATCTTCTGATGTGGTGAAAAACTTCGTGAGTCGCCAACTCCCTCTATCTGTCCAAGTAAAGATATTCGTATTGTTCTGTGTGATACTATCCAACTGTTGAATCATCCATTCATCCTTTTTCTTTACGAGATAGAGTTGTGTCTCACCGGGAAACGCTCCTTTAAAGCAGTTAAACCCGACGGCACTCGCTTCGTTCCGACGAATCCAAAAGTGTGACAACTGATCGTTCTGTCCCCACTTGCTTCCCTTTGTACCGATACCTCCCCATAATCCGAGTATGCCAATTCTCACATCGTTCCACCCATCTGCGATGGGAACCGGTTCGTTACCGGCAAAGACAGTGCCGAATGAAATAGAGCCTGTATCAAACGTTGCGGCAACCGCTTTAATATCGTTATCGTTAAAGGCTTTATAGAAGGCACTGTAGACTTCTTGAATAGCCTGTTTCTCAACTTCAAAATCGACGGGTCTACTCGCCACAATAGGTCCTTCGTCAGCAGGACTCGTAGGCGAGGAACTTGTTTCCGGTTTTTCAGCGGTTTCTTCTGCATCGTCGCCGCCGCAGCCAACAATGCTAACGCTCGCGATGCCCATAACGAATAGGACAATTACGAGCCACCTTAATCTCAATTGCATTTTCTAAATTCCTCCTTTGGGCTTTTCAATAGCATCAAGGAATCGTCTTGTGATTAAGACGAATTTTTCTTAAGATACTGTTCAAGTTAAAATATTATAGTTTATAAAAAAAAATATGTCAAGTTAATTTTATCAGAAAAAATTAAGGACGTTATACTCACTTTTTTTCAAGAAATATTCTCACAAGGTTTCTTAACAAGATTACTCTGGCGAAGCCGAAATTGATTGAGAGTAGATATTCATTCCGAAGGTAAACTTATTTAAGAAGCGTACAAAAGGCTTGGATCACATCGGAGACTTGGATTTCGGGCATGCATCCGTCTATTCCAAATCGACACGAAGTTCCGAGGCATGGTGGGCACTCCTGCTCCCTCCGAATCGTCTGACACTGCGCGCCTACAGGACCAAAACGGGCGGGGTCGCCGGGGCCGTACAGTCCGATGGTCGGTATACCGACTGCTGCTGCGAGATGCATCGGGCCGCTATCGTTGCCTATAAATATATGAGATATATACAAAATTGATGCCAATTGCTGAAAGGTTGTTTTGCCGGCAAGATTCGTTGATTGCTCCCGCATGTAACCTTGAATTTGCGTGACGATCGGAATTTCATCCTGTACGCCGACAAAGAGAATTTCTGCACGTTTTTGTGCAATTAGCCAATCGGCGAGTTTGGCATAACGTTCCGGTTTCCACCGTTTAAGCGCAATCGGGGAGCCCGGATGGATAGCAACTAACGGATATACTGTTGAGCCTATCGTAGTATTTGGCAAGACAGTTGAATTAATTCCGTTCGCCTTTAGGAAATTAAATGCCCATCTTTTATCCTCTTCTGTCACTTGAAATTTAGGAATTTTCACCGGCGTTGGAATACCTGCACGCGCTAAGACATCAAGATTGCGCGTGGTTTCATGTGTACCGGAGAATCGAAAGAATCCTTTAACACACAACTTTTGATGCAAAAAGTTAGCAATCTGTAAGGTTGCCCGGTCAAGCCGTTTTGGTGCAACTCGAAAGAGTGCGCAGCAGACAATACGCCAATCGCTACGTAATTCTACTAACGCATCATATTTTTGCTGACGTAACTGGTGGTAGAGTTTAATTGTCTCCCAGAGCCCTGTCGGCGAGTCGTCTACACGACAAAAAAACGGTGAATTGTATTCAATTATCTTATTAACATCCGGATGGTTTTCCATAACCATGCGACTCCAGGCACCGGTAAGTGCGTGCAGCTCGGCATCCGGGTACGCACGACGCAAATTGGAAAACACCGGTGTCGCTAACAACACATCTCCGAGATGATCGAGTTTGACAACGAGGATGCGTTGTGGCATCCAATCGCTCGGTAACCTGCTGTGATAAAAGAGGCACTGGAGAGCCGCAGACACGATTAACGTGAAAATTTCCTTTAAATTCCGAAGCATGGTTCTACAGTATAACAGATTTATAGGATAACTGTCAAATATTTGCTTGTGTAGAGGTAACGTTAGGAACGCGGCACCAAAAACTAACTTGCATTCGCAAGTAGATTCTGCTATACTACTTTCAAGTGTTTTTTTTAGAGTTGGAGTCGGACGCGGGTGTATGCAGTTTATTAAACACTTCTCAGAGATTGATGATGCAGATCTTTCGAGCGTCGGCGGTAAAACGTTGAACCTCGGAAAACTGATGCGAGGCGGGTTCCCTGTCCCTAAAGGTTTCTGTGTAACAACAGCTGCCTATCGATTCGTAATGGGCATAGGTACTGTGGAATCAGATGCCGTTAAAAGTATTGCGTTAGCCCCAGAACTTATCGCGGAAATTGAAGAGGCATATAAGACTTTGCAGACTGGCACGGTGGCTGTTCGTTCCAGTGCAACTGCTGAAGATTTACCGGATGCAAGCTTCGCTGGACAACAAGATACGTTTTTAAACGTAAATCCGGAGACGCTTTTAGACGCACTGAAAGCATGTTGGGCTTCTCTCTGGTCCGAACGTGCTATCGCCTATCGGCAAATCCAAGGCATTCCCGAAGAAGGATTAGCTATGGCAGTTATCATCCAAGAGATGTGCACAGCGGATGTCTCCGGTGTCATGTTTACCATGAGTCCTTTTTCAGGGTCAAAAGAAAATATCTGTATTATCGAATCAAATTGGGGATTAGGCGAATCAGTTGTCTCCGGCGCAATGACTCCAGACAACTTTCATGTCTCGCGAGAAACGGGGGAAATTGTAAAAAAAAATGTTGCTCTGAAACAGGAGATGATAACGGCCTCTGGTGTCAGTGAGGTACCATCTGCTCAACAGAATATTCCGAGTTTAACAGATGTACAGTTGAAACGTCTTGCACAACTCGGAATAGAGGTAGAGGCCTTCTACGAACAGCCAATGGATATTGAATGGGCACTCACAGACGGAGAATTTGTTTTATTGCAAGCGCGTTCTATTACCGGGCAAGTTACGACACACGCTCCAAAAGCGGTTGAAGCGCTGCGACAGGCAGAAATTCAGCGGTTAGAAAAATGCGTCAATGCCTCTAGAATTGTTTGGAGCCATCACAATCTCGCCGAGGTTTTGCCTGCGCCGTTCCCCATGACCTGGGCAATTATTAAAGAATTTATGTCCGGCTCCGGCGGATTGGGCATGGCCTATCGCAGCTTAGGGTTCTATCCGAGCAAGCGCGTTGATAAAATGGGTATTCTCGATTTAGTCTGCGGGCGAATTTACGTTAATTTGAATCGTGAGGCAGAACTCTTCTTTGATGGCTTTCCGTTTGTACACGATTTTGAGGCACTCAAACAGCACCCGCAAAAGGCAATGTATGCTCAAGCTGCCCCTAACATCAGCGAAAGTTCCGCCTCATTTTGGTTCAAACTACCTCTACACATCGTCCGAATGAGCAAGGCAGAATTGCGTTTAAGAAAACAGCGTGCCGATTTCGACAAGTTTTTGACGGCGGAGATATTCCCACAGTTTCAGGCTGCTGCTGAAGCCGAACGCCAATGCGTTTATACGGACTTGTCGAACGCTGAATTAGTTCAGAAGTTCCAGACGTGGCGTGACAAAACCTTGAATGAATTTGCCCCACAAGCATTGATAGCAACCCTACTCGCCGGTTTTTCACTACAGCGGCTACAAGCCGCACTTCAAAAATGTACCGATGAAGCATCCGCAGCAGTTCTCTTACAAAAACTCATCGGGGGGCTGTCGGACAATCTGACTGTCAAAACGAACGAGAAATTGTGGCAGGTGGCAGCGGGTGAATTTACACTTGCCGATTTCTTAAACGAGGCAGGGCATCGTGCGGTTGGAGAATTTGAATTGGCACAACCGCGTTGGCGCGAAGATAGCGCCTACCTGGAACAGGTTATTGCATCCTTCCGCACGTCTGGTGCTACAGATACACCTCAACACTATACTTTGCAAAAACAACGAGAACAACGTGAAGAAGCAGAAGAAAGCCTCGCAGTACTGCTAACAAAGCACAATCGTGTAAAAAAACAGATCGAGCAAGAACTCGCTTTTACACGCCGCTATATGCCTTTCCGTGAGACAGCGAAATTTTACCTGATGCTCGGTTACGAACAGATTCGACGCACCTTAGTTGAACTCGATAAACGCTATAGACTTGACAGTGGAATCTTCTATTTGATACCTGATGAACTACCACAACTTATTAATGGGGAGGATGTCTGTAATATCATTGCAGAACGCAAATCCCAGCGGGAGCTGCTGCTGCAGATTGAGCTTCCGGATGTGCTTTTTAGTGATTCACTGGATAGTATCGGACTTCGGGTCTCAGAAAAATTGACAGCAAATTCCGAAACATATACCGGTACAGGCGTATCAGCAGGCGTAGCGATAGGCACCGCACGTGTACTTTTGAATCCTGCTGATGTGCTTCCGACAGACAGGGATTATATCTTGGTCTGTCCTTCTACAGATCCTGCGTGGACACCCCTATTTCTATATGCCGCGGGACTTGTGATGGAACGAGGTGGATTGCTCTCGCACGGGGCAGTGGTTGCAAGAGAGTACGGTGTTCCGGCTGTCGTCAACATTCCGGACGCGACGCGCAAAATCTCTGATGGACAAGAACTACGTGTGGATGGAGACCAAGGTACCGTTTCGATTCTTTAGGATTAGTAGGATCCATGAAAATAAAGCACTGCGAATTCCAATATCCAATCACTCAACTTGCTCAGCGTCAGAACTATTCACTGAGACGACACAGCGGCCGAAAAAAGACACGAAACGCATTTCTGAGTTCTCTGATTATTCATGCAATCGTGCTCGGGTTGCTCAGCTTCAGCTACGTTAAATGGTATAAACCGATGCTGCCCTCAGAACCACTTGTGTCTGAAGCAATTACGGTAACGGAACTTCAACGTTTCCATATAACAAGTTTCCGGAAACGTTCAATGCCTGCAGCACGGCGTTCACGTCCCACAGCACCTGCCGTCCGGGACACCGCGGCACCGATGCGTCCGATGGAAGCGGCACATTCGATAACAGCACGTACGGCAATGCCCAGTACACAGACAGCGGCACGTTTACCGATGACAGAGACATCCATTGATACGCTGAATGCAGAATTGAAACCACTTGCAACAGCCGATGTAAAGCCGGAGCAGCTGGTAAGTTCTAATTTGCTAAATGTTTTGAAGATGCAAGAACCGTCTAAAATGACACAGCAAACGGGTACAGTGGAATCTAAACCGTTCCTTGGTCTCATTGATAGAGATGCACATATCGGTGAGGCATTGGAAGGCATAGCAGAAAGCATTGCGGATGGCACTAGCGAGCCGGTTGCCGTTGACACTGTTTTTTTACTTGACATTAGTGGGAGTATGATAGATAATATCCGTGCAGTTGGTAGACAACTCACCCGCATGGTAGAGGTATTTGAGGAGAAAAACGTTGATTTTACTCTCGGTATTGTTATTTTTAGATACCTTGAGGGTGATACGATCATCCATCCACAGACAAAAGATGCTGAGAGATATAAACGACTACTGACCTCTCACGTGGTCGCAGCAGCCGGTGATGAAAGAGCACACAACGCTATCATGAAAACAATTCGCCGTGTCAATTTTAGAGAGGGAGCAAACCGCAGGTTCATCCTCGTTACTGATGAACCAAGTAAAGGTTCTTATTCATTATCAGAGGTGCTTGTTCAGTGTTTGAAACAGAAAATTGTGGTAGATGTTATCGGTATTAACGATACTTCTCACAAAGCACTCACCGTTAAAACCGGGGGACTCTGGTTCCCCATTCCGAAACAGGAGTAGAGTTTGATGAAATGGGCATTGAATACATATCAAACGTGTCAGGAGTGGGAGCTTGCACGGATACTTGAAACCGCTGAAGCTACGGGGTATCACGGTGTTGAACTCCTCATGGATTACCAACAAAAACATGGTTTTGAATGGAATACACCGAAAGAGGAGTGGGCAGGATTAAAAACACAAGTTGATTCAAGCCGGGTCGTTATCTCTTCACTGACGAGCTGCCAAAATTTCCATTCTGCTCAGGCTGCTGACCGGGAAGAGAGCATCCGGCGCATCATGCGTGTGATTGATATGGCAGAATTTATGGACTGCAACCACGTCCGGGTCCTCGGAGATCGGTATACTGAGGATACTCGTGATGCTGTCATCCGGTACGTCACAGAAGGCTTGAAAGCCTCAGGAAACTATGCTGGGGAAAAGGACATTACTGTCTCTATTGAGATGCACGGTTCTTTCACCGATCCGGATTCCGCGATGCAGGTGATTGAAAACGTGAATTTACCCAACGTTGGCTTTGTCTTCAATTCGCAATTTGTTGGCTGTGATGAAGGCAGTATTGAACCACTCTTTTCCCGCGTAGCAACCTACATCACTGCTGTGCATACACACCGGGTAGAAGAACCGGAAACATTTGAATTGTATCGTCAAATGTTTGGATGGCTTAAACGCATCGGCTTCTCTGGCTACATTTCCAATGAGTGCGCGTATACCGGCCCGGATGCGGAGAAGGTTCTCGCTCTCTACGTTGGACTTTTCAAAGCCTTTATCTGAAAACATGAAGAGTTCACAATCTGCACATCTCTATAGGCGGGTAGCAATTCCACTTGCCTTCCTTAATGAAACATCTGGAAAGAGGTGGGGCGGCGATATCCGTATCGGGGACTTGACAGGTGATGGAAATGCCGATCTTCTGGTTTACAAATCCATCGGGGGTATCCATCCATGCTTTCTTGGGGCGTTTACACTCGAAGGTGAGCCGATCTGGGCATTCGGTAATAAGCATCTTACACTCCAAGACGCTGACGATGAAACATCTGTCCTAGAAACACTCTCGCCCGAACGTCCCGGTCCTGTTGCGATTTATGATATCGACGCGGACGGAAAAGCAGAGGTTATCTGTTTTTGGCTTAGTTCAAAGGCGAGACAAGCGAGCAAATGGAGTCTATCTGCAATTCAGTTGCTGATTTTAGACGGCGCGACCGGTGCGGTTAAACACAGTAGCACACCTGACGAACTTCGGCACTGTAACGCTTATGCAGAAGGTGAACTGCACATTCCAAACTATGTACATCAACGTTTGATGATTGCCAATCTTTGTGGCAATGCCCAAGCCCAAGATTTTGTCGTTAAGGTTGGGGTTGCTGTGCTCGCCTTTAACCACGAACTTGAGTTACTGTGGCAACATACGGATCGGTGGTTCCGTTACCCGCGCCACTCAGCGTATATCCCCGCTGTTGGGGACATCAACGGCGACGGGCTTGATGAAGTCAACGGTGGCAATTTCGGGCTAGCTGCCGATGGAACGGTACTCTGGGATAAGTACCTTGGCGATAACATGGACTCAGTCCTAGTTGAAGAATGGGGCGAGAATAGCAGAGATGCCAAAGCAGCTATCCTCTCTGGAGGGGGCCAGGTCCTCCGTAGCGATGGTACGTCGGTTTTCTCGCTGGGGCTCGAAACAGTGCCGCATGGACAAGAAATTCGGTGCGGTAACCTCCTCACAGACTCATCAGGGCGCGAACTTGTTGTCCGTTATAACGGACACAAGCCAGAACTGATGGTGGTAGACAACAGCGGGCAGATTCGGAGCCGGTTTCGCGTTGAGGAAGCGCCAAACAATACAGGCTTAGAGATTATCCGTTGGAATGGATTAGGTAATGCTGAATTAATTTATAGTCCCGCGGCGCTCTATGATGCATACGGGAATAAAGTGGTGACGTTTCCGGAACTCCCGCCACCAACTGGTGGCAAAATGGGGTGGTACCACTGCTTTCCTGCTGATGTCTGTGGAGACGAACGGGAAGAGGTTATCTTATATGACCCTTACAGTGACACGGTCTATATCTATACGCCAAAACCTTTTAATCCCAACCAATTTAAGGGCTATAAGCACACGGAACGGCAGTACAACGCCCGGTTAATGGACTAAGAAACAACATGGTTAATAAATTTCTGCTTGTCTCTATTGATTGCTGGCGGTTTGACGCACTCAGCTGCACCAATCCACGTTTCAATACCCCAAAATTTGACCTGCTCACTCAGGAATTCTCCCTCGCTGAGAGGTTTTTCGTCACTGCACCAGCAACCCGGCCCTCGCATACGTCATACTTTACAGGACTTTATCCGTTTGAACATGGGGTTTACGGGCAGACCTACCTCAAAATGTTTCAAGGTATACCCCATCTATTTCAACTCTTTAAAGATGCAGGCTATCACATCACCGGCAGATCGGAGCGCCCGGAGGTATTTCGCTTTCTCGATTTTGAGCCGTTTATTACTGCACTAGACCCGCGTGCCAAAGCACAACATCTCGGTGCACTTGAAGACCTTCTTGAGCACCTCGTGCAGCCCTCAGATACACCACAATTCTGTTTCCTTCATTTTTGGTATACGCACGGCGGATACGGCATGTCAGGTATACCGAATGCCCCAAATTTTAAATCACTCGTGGAGAGTAGGAGAACAGATGAGGCATTGCGTTTTTATTACGCCGCTGTGACACATATACTTGAATTTAAACTGGTTGAAATTCTGAAACACCTTTCGCTTTCTGAATGGGCGATCTTTATCTTCGGCGACCACGGCGAAGGGATTTGTGAGGAAATTATCGCACATGGAGACACCCTCAATCAGAACGTGCTGCATGTACCGCTTTTAGTGCATATCCCCAACTATGAAGTGTTGGAATTTCCTAACGCTCCACTATCTTCATTGGACCTGTTCCCGACACTCACGAACCTCGCCGGTATTGACGTAGATTATAAAGGATATGGACACAATCTACTAAACCCATCGGAAATTGATAACCGAGCATTGGTTTTGTCAGAGTTGGATAGTCTGTACGGCATCGGTTTCCTCAGTCGGAGTAACTTAGAAATGCCACATAACCGCGTGACCTCCCGTACATCGGTCGATAACATAGAAATCAATAGATACTCAGAAGGAGTCCGACTCTGGTCACTTACGGATGGCGATCATCTCTATCGGGAAGACGAACAAACCGGCGAATTTGTGTATAGAAAGGTAAAGAGCGGAGAAGATATCGTGTGCGGAGATCCGCAGCGATTTCGTGAGGCTTATGACGATATTTTGATGAATTCCAACTATCAGCACCTTCAGGCTCAAGAAACGACCTCAGAAGAGACCCAAATATTGGAAGGAAGACTAAGGGATTTAGGGTACGTTGAGTAGATTGTTCAATTTCTAAGACGGAGACAGTTCATGAATTGTCACATCCAGTGATTTCAATTCTACAACGGCTACCGTTGATTTACCAGTTGTCCACCCACCTGTTTCCCCTGGATTAAGTAAAAGCGACTTTTCGTTGCAGATATCAATCTTATGGGTGTGGCCATAAACGACAATATCGTAAGTACCACCCCTTGCAATCGGAATAGCGAGCTCCGGATAGTGCATAACAGCGATATTCCGCTCTCCAAGGGAAACGTTGGCTAAGTTGGGGTGTACCTCCCCGATGGTTTCAAACCGTTGTGCAATAATAACGCGTTCCCCGTCATTATTGCCGAACACTCCCACGACGCGGCAATTCAGATTAGCTAGAGGGGTAATGGCAAACGGGGCGATAAAATCACCCGCGTGCACAACCAAATCAACGCCGATATCGTTGAAGAGGACAACAGCACGTTCGATTTGGGGAATGTTGTCGTGACTATCGGACATAACACCGAGTTTCATGTGAGATTTTCCTTTTTTTGATTTAGAGAGTTTTGCGGATTTGTTCAAATAACTCAGTATTGGGATGCCCTTGATAGAGGACAACACAGTACCGTAACCTCAGGTTATCATCGTCGGCAAGTTTAATAGGTTTATAGTAGGCAGGAGAAGGATGGATAAGGGAGTAATGCTGCCGATTCCGCACCCACCACGTTGTCGGATAGCGCGGATTTTCCGGATTATCAATGATAGCAGCCCCATAAACCTTGCTATCAGCCGGGTGTTTCGCAGTGAAACTGCACCATTGGCTCTGTTTGCCAAAGATGTCCATAGGTTCTGTGCGGTTGTCTGCGTCCAACAGTTTGCCTGGTGTGAGAACATTATCAAAACGAATAGCTAAACCGCTGTAGAACCTGCCATCTGCGCCGGGCTCGCCCCGTCGCAAATCTAAAACGACCTCCCGATCATTGGGTTGGAATGCCAATTCTACGAGAATATGCATAGAATCCTCAGTAGGCGTGCATACGGTGAGCTGCCGACGTTCTGTCATATACGTTATGCCTTGCCAATCGATCCAAGCATTTTCAGTGATTAAGCTTGCGTGTTCGGCATCTGCCTTCTGTTCAAAAATGTTTTGATGTACGATTTTTCCGAAACCCGTAGCATCCGCACCAGCAGCGGGTTGCTCCCAAAAATTGACACCGTTAACTTTTTTCCAAGCCACCCACATTCCTTGATGATGCACGTGGTCACCAGGTTCATTCATCGTCAGCGACGGTGCACCGGGCAATCTCAGTGGGTGACAATACGGACGGTTACCCTCTTTAGGAAAGTGGTAACTCAAGACCTGCTGTCCGTTCCACGCGACTGTTAAACTGTATTGTGTTTGCGATAGTGAAAACATTGCTTTTCCGTTTTAGTTAAGGTATGGCTTAACGACCTCGCGTTCCAAAGCTAATCCTTCCCATTCGTCATCGCCCGGTCCATCATAGATAAGGGTGTGTGGTCCAGAAAAACCAGCTTTCCGGGTCAGTTCCAAGCATTGGACATAATCATCCTTTTCCATCTGGCGCGGTGCAGTGAAATGGGCTTTGGTATGACACGATTCTGCCAACGAGGCAATAGCACCCAGGTCATCGTATTTCGTCTCACCACGCCAGTTACCGAAGTCCAAGCAAAGTCCGACCTTTCCATCTAATTCGCCTAAAATAGCATTAACGTTGTCAGGCGTGGAAAAGATAGAAAACCAGTTTTCACTCATCAAACGGACACCGACGGTTTCTGCAAGCTTAGCGAGTTGGGCAAGCACATTGCGGCTTTGTGCAATCGTCGTTTCAGAGGGTGCAGCTTTACCACCGATGACGCGTGCACACTTCGCGTCGAGTTCACCGGCAATATCGAGCCAGGTTTCTATCCACGCTATATCGCGTGCTGCTTCGGCTGGATGTGTAATGTCACCGTCGTCAATTAGCAATGAAAAAAGTTCAACATGAGCATCTGCTAAGGCTGCACGGAGTTCTGACAAGTATGCTCGCTCAACAGAGGGCAAATGGAAGTGGCAAATTTCTAAAGTGTGGATACCAAATTCGGCAACGTGGTTCGGTAATTCCAACAAGGAAATGGGACCTTTATTGTGCGTTTCAATAGGAATGTGCATGCCGTTCGCTGGGCCGGTGAACCCGGGCCGTCCAAGTTGCCTGTGCAAACTCCATGTTGAAACCGAGAGGCGTGGGGAGGAATTCACCCCGCAGGGCGGGGAGAACTTCTTAATTGACATAATTTAAATTCTCCAAAATTGCAGGAATATTCTAGAAAGTAGTAGGCACACTTCGGTGTGCTGTAACATAACTCCGTAAATAGATTTTAGTATCTCAAGAATATCCTTATGGTGTGAAGGGCTAAGCATCCCGAAAACTTTCACCATCTCAATAACTATGCTGGAGTTACTCTGATCTACTACAAATTGTGCTGTTTCTTTTACTTGTGCGATACGACGGATTGGATTTTCACTTGTCTGAAGTTCTGTTATAGGAAAACATAAGTAAAGCATTGGTTGGACACCAATTGCTCTTTGCTTTTCTCTTATAGTAATCTCTGCACTAATTTCATATTTTCCAAATTTATATACGAGTTGTGGATAATTCAGGCTTATCCCAAAGAATGTCGTGTTATTGATCTGCTTCTCAATAGGATGCGTTCTAGTTATCTGGCAGTCCGGGTGATTAGACAGTAGATTTTCTTCCTTCAGTCCAGATAGAAACTCAAGAGTACTCCTTAATTCTGATAAAGTAATTACATCCCAAGAATAGAAGTGATACAGATATTCGGACAATTCGTACAAGACCTTTTTCTTTCCGTTGTATGCAATGAACGATACATGAGGCAGGGAGGAACTATCCCTTTTCTTGTATTCTAAATCGTAACCTATTTGCCATTCAACATAATTATTTGGGTTGAAAGGTTCCTTTCTTGTAGCATGCGGCTTGCCATACTCATAAAACATACTTCTTGACTTAATTCTTATTTTACCAGTATGGTTTGTCAGAGGAAGATTTACAAGAATTTTCCTATTCTCTTTATCAAACATGATGTTCACCTAACAACAATTTAAAATACATATCTAATTCGGACTCTGCCTGTTGCTTTTCCATCGGGTTTATCTGAAAATGCTTTTTCAGGAAAGGATGGTGTCTAACAGTATCGCTGATGAAACAGGGTTTATATTGCCTGAACAGATCATTATCTATAAGAACATCACAATTCCCGAAATAGAACGGAAGTCTATGCAGATTTCTTTTGAATACATCTACGTAGGCATAATAATCTAGTTTTCGCTTGTCAATTACAATCGTATTTTCACTATAACTTTCGACAAAGGTGCGATTTCTTTTTAATGCGTTGATATCTCGCATTGTCCAAAAAAAAAGCAAATCATCATTTTTGGAGCAATGGATGTCTCCCTCTACTGATGAAAACAAGGTATTACTATATGTCGGTCGATTCTTCTTGGGATATTTATCAATGTAACGAGTAATATAATCAAAATCACCAAGACAAAAATTACTTTCACATAATGTCCGAAAACGAAAAGAGCGAATAAAGTTGTAAGTCATTCCTTGAGTTTTTCTCTGGTAAAGAGCAAGGACAATTGGAAAAGGCGTGAGTTTTGCTGAATCAGGAAATTCCCAGCTGCTGATTAATAGTCCGAAGATCAATCTGTAATTTGTGGTAAAATCCTTTAAGAGCCTGAAGTTGGTCGGTTTAATTAAATAAGACAATGGGTGCAAAACACAGATAAAATCTGCTTCGAGTTTATTATAGGAGCGGAGAAATGATATTCCTAAGTCCCGGCTCGCTAAGTCTTCATCTATGTCAAAATTGATACTTTTGATACTTTGACGAATAAAGGATGTCTTATCATTATAAGGTGGGTTCCCAACGACTATCAAATTGGACTGCTGAGGAATACCGAATTTTGCTCTTGATACGTTGCATAAAGCGTTCGCTTGAAAAAACAGAGCCTTATCATTGTTCTTTTTAGCTACATTGATTGCAGTCTCGTCTATATCACATCCAATTGTGATGGCCTGCCCACAATTTTTCAGGAAATCGCCGTATCCACACGTACTATCGATGATAGCCGTCTGTGAATGCACATAAGGCGCAATTATCTGCCAGGCTATATTCACAATTTCAGTAGGAGTGTAGTAACTACCCAAATTTATTCTGCTCTTATACCCTAAGTGTGCTTGACTCATTGTTTATTCAATTTTTATCACGAAGGACATCATCGAAGAATCTTCGGTTTACCAATACATTTATAGGTTTTGGTCAACCCATGCGACGACCTGTTGGGCCATAACATCAGCGAATTTACCAGAGAAAACGTGGTCAACTCCGGGAAGCTCAAGTAGTTCTGTTTTTTCATTTGCGTGGCTGAGAATGTCTCGGCTATCTTGAATCGGAACAACATCATCTTCTGTTCCATGAACTAATAGCCACGGGACATGTATTTTCGATGCAGACGTTACAACAGAGTCAATTGCAAACAAATCAGTCATGTAGGCTTGAGAGAGCGGGCAGTCAGGTTCATCCCACATGAAGCCTTTGTCAGGTGTAACATCGCCGAATTCGCGTTGAGCGAACGCTTTTGTGTGTACCATGCCTGCGAGCGAGACGAGACATCGGATACGGTTATCGACAGCAGTCCGCAAGACACCGACAGCGCCGCCCATGCTATGTCCTACATAGCAGAGTTGATAGTCCGCAAGGGTATCAATGATACTGCCGAGGTCCGCTACCTCTTTAGTGATAGTAGAATCGGTAAATTGGCCATCGGATCCGCCATTGCCGGAGAAGGAAAATCGGAGGGCATGAATTCCTGATGCGGCAAGTTTTTCTGCTAAAGCGATGAGAGCCGGTCTGTCTTTATTTCCTGTGACACCGTGGCCAATGATAACAATCGCTGGGCAATCTTGATTCCCTTGGTGGAAGGTATAATCGATTCCTTCACCGTGTTCGTTTCTAATTTCGCCAAACATAACTTGTGTATCCTGTATCGTAGAATATCCGCTTACTTGAATAAGGGCGGGGTTGTAAACCCCGCCTACAAAACTGAGAATTAACGTCCGTTGCTCTTCAAGGCATTAACCACCTTTTCTGGTTTAATCGGTAATTCGTTAATCCTGACACCGACGGCATCTCGAACAGCATTTGCCATCGTTGCTAAGGTTGGCGTAATCGGTGGTTCACCAACACCTTTAGCACCATAAGGGCCATTGGGAGCTGGTACTTCAACGATGACAGATTCTACAGTCGGCAGATCAGCAGAAGTTGGAACGCGATAATCGACAAAGCCAGGATTGACATTGCCGTTTTCGCTGTACTGCATCTCCTCCATCATTGCCCAAGCGTATCCTTGCACCGTGCCGCCTTCAATTTGCCCTTCAACCGCCATGGGGTTGATTGCAAACCCGACATCTTGAGAGGCAACGAGTTTTAACACTCTGGTCCTGCCTGTGTCGGGATCCACTTCAACTTTAGCAATTTGTGCTGCGAGAGCAGGGGTACTGGGTTGCCGGGCGAAGGAGCCTTTGCCGACAATCGGGCCACCTGTCGTGGAGAGACTATAAGCGGCCAATTCCGCTAACGAAATAGATTTAGGCGGATCCGCGCTCACAACGTGAACAGCCCCATTTCGAAGTTCAAGGTTATCGACGTTGGCACTGAGGCGCTCCGACGCAAGTTCCAGAATACGCTGGTGTGTATCTTCAGCTGCTAATTTGGCGGTATTCCCCATCGTAAACGTTACCACACTCCCGCCAGAACCTGTAGAATAGGGTGCAGAATCAGTGTCGCCGCGAGTGATAGTTACATTTTCGTAAGGGACGGTAAGAATTTCGGCAATAATCTGCGAAATCGCCGTGTCCGTTCCTGTAATATCCATAGAACCATGGAAAATCCGGACACTTCCATCTTCATGGACAGATACGTAGACACCTCCCGGGCCACATCCGTTCGTCCAATCGCCGACAGCAACCCCCCAGCCTTGGTTTTCGCCGGCTTCACGGTTCCACCATCCTGCTGCATCAGCAACAGCTTCCAAAGTTTCTTTGTAGCCGACTTTGGGTTCACTACCGCCGGCTGGAATTTCGTCGCCTTCTTTGCGCATGTTCTTCAAGCGGAATTCAACCGCATCCATCCCGATACGTCGTGCGAGCTCGTCAAGTTGAGATTCGCCTGCAAAAATGGCTTGCGGTGCACCGGGCGCACGATAAGCAGCCGTTCCAGATTTGTTAGTGTGAACGCCGTACGCGTCTACTTTGAGGTTCGGAATCTTATAGACACCTCGAACGCGAATCGTACTGCCAATAGAGGCCCCGGAGACAGAACCTGAATCCCAGAAAGCGAGTGCCTCCCGAGCAAGGATGCGGCCGTCACGGGTGGCACCAGTTTTAATTTTGATAACGCAGCCGGGGGCAGGTCTCCCATCGAGAAATTCCTCTTCGCGCGTCATCTGGACGCGTACAGGGCGGCTCGTTTTCTGCGAGAGCAGGACGGCTGGAACGTGGGTGATGATTACGCCGAAACGCCCACCGAAACCGCCCCCCATGGTAGTACCGATGACATTAACCTGCGTCAGTGGAATGCCCAACGTGCCTGCTATACCAGAACGAATTGCGAAGGGCCCCTGAGTCGATGCCCATACCGTGATCTTTCCTGAAGAATCCGCACTAGCGACGGAGACATGCGGTTCCATATAGGTTTGGTGGACACGCGGAATGACGTATGTATCTTCAACCACTACGTCAGACTCAGCAAAGCCTTTCTCAACATCGCCAACTTCGGAATGGCTCTCCGCAGAAATGTTATAATAAATTTCATCGGGGTAGGAATCTAATTCTGCCTCTAGTTCGAGAATTTTGTCCGCATGATCGGCTTCCTTATCCCGAGAGAGTTTCCGAATTTCGGCACTAACCTTGCGCCGATTTGGACCGTCTTTTGTGACATCACCGTGTAAACGTGACGCAGACGGTTTAATCGCTTCCATAACATCTTGGACAACGGGCAAAACTTCATATTCAATCTTAATCAATTCTGCAGCTTCTTCAGCGATATCCGGATCGGTTGCGGCGACAGCAGCAAGCGGCTCGCCTAAGTAAAGCACTTTATCAGTAGCAAACACTCGGCGACCACTCGGTACATCCGCTTGGGTGATGATTGCTCTGACACCCGGCAGTTTTTCGGCTTCGCTCGTGTCAATATTCAGTATATTTGCATGCGCATGCTTGCTTCGCACCAGTTTGCCGTAGAGCATCCCGGGCGGGTGAACATCCGCGCCATATTGCGCAGCACCAGTCACCTTTTCAACAGCATCAACTCGCGCGACTTTTTGACCGACAACAGTATATTCTGACATACGACGCTCCTATAGATGAGGAATTCACCCCGCAGGGCGGGGAGAACTTCTTAATTGCGATCTGCCAGATCGCTCCATCAATATGTTTCTGGGAGGTTTCCTCCCATAAAACCTTATGTAAGTTTAACGAGGTGGTGTAGTTTACCGCGGCCTATCGCGGTGTTGCATCTTTTACAGACATTCACAGTACTTTCACTGACTTCTCGGCTATAAAGCACTTTGACACCGGTTCGTCCACAGACAGGGCAGGTGCCGCGGCCGTTGTTGTACTCGCCAGTATGGGTAACCCCTTTTGTATCAATATAGAGGTGCTTTATGCCTTTCCCACGATGTGTTTTCGCCATTTTTCCTCTTTTTGTATATCTCCGTACCATCAAAGGTTATGATTTTACAACGCTGCTCTTGTGTAAATCTCGTCGGAGATTCCTTAGGCATAGCATAAAGCGGCTCTGGCGAGATTTGTAAAGGGTTTAAGATTGCAGCAGCCTTTATTGGGCTCCTGTAGACAAAAAACCTTCGATTTAAATAATAGATAAACGTAACCTTAGGCAGTTGTCTGAACCTCTTCGGCAGCTTGCATAACTGCTTCAAGAATTTTGGTATAGCCGGTGCATCGACAGATGTTTCCACCGAGAGCGTGTCTAAACTCCTCTTCAGTCCGGTTAGGATTCTCATCTAAGAGTACCTTCGATGCCATGATGAAACCCGGTGTACAGAAACCGCATTGGTAGCCGCCAGTGTTAATAAATGCTTGTTGAACCGGATGAAGTTCGCCATCCGCTGCGAGTCCTTCAACAGTAGTAATCTCTTTATTTGCAGTGGTAACGCCAAGCACCATGCAGGACGTGACAGCTTTCCCGTCCACAATAACGGTGCATGCACCGCAGTCTCCGGTGCTACATCCTTCTTTGGTACCGGTTAAACCGATCGTATCGCGCAGCACTGCAAGTAGTGTTTTACGTGGTTCAATAAGTAAATCGTACTCGTCCCCGTTGACGGTTAAAGTAATTGGAATTTTTGCCATTTTTTATCGGTCCTCAAATGTATTTCCCTTGGCATGAATGTCTACCTATCAACACCCAGCTCAGGCCAAAGGGGTAATCAAAGTGTTATTCGCCACTCAGGGCCCTTGCGACAGATTCTTGCACAGTGCGTTTGGTGAGAACATCAACCATCTCTCTACGATGTTCCGCAGAGCATCGCAAATCGGATATAGGACTACTTGCTGCTGCTGCTGCTGCTCCGGCTTGTTCCAGCAGTGCATCAGTGAGAGATTTGCCTTTTAGCAATTCTTCAGCCTCGGTTGCGCGAATTGGAGTCGGAGCGACAGCAGCGAGGCCAATCCGTGCATCTGTAATTGTATCGTTGTCCATATCGACTGCAGCAGCAACCCCGATGAACGCCAGATCCATCACTTCGCGAATTTTATGCTTGATATAATGTGAACCGGAAGCTGGCCCCGGCAATCGAAATTGTTTGATAATCTCACCCGACTTTAACACAGTCTGCCCGGGACCGGTGAACAAGGCATGAATCGGCACGGTGCGTTCGGCATCTGCATTGGCGATGTCAACCTGTGCATCAAGGACGAGCAATCCCGCGACAGTATCAGCAGCAGGTGAAGCGTGTGCAATATTCCCACCAATAGTGGCAAGGTTGCGGATTTGGATAGATCCTATTTCTGCGGCACCTTCTGCTAACGCGGTATAACGTCCCTGGATGACTGCGGAGAGCTCAACCTCACGCACTTTCGTCATCGCGCCGATGGTTACACCATTATTCGCATCAACTGTGATACCTTCAAGGCCCGCTATTCTTTGTAAACTGATGACGGATTGTGGCGTTTCGGTTAGTGCCTTCATCCCGATAATCAGGTCTGTTCCACCGGCGAGGAGTTGTGCATGCTCTTGTGAGAACAAACGCGATGCTTCCGCAAGCGTGGTGGGTTCAAAAAAATCAAAACTTTTCACATTTAAGCCTCCGTTTCATACGATCCTAAGTGGTAACGGTAAATTTCTATTTTAGCCTTTAAAGGGGCCACCTTCGCCGTGTAGGACGGCAAACACCTTGGACTGCCTGTCTTAATCTGTCGGCACATCGCCCGGGGTGAATTGTGATGCGTCACTTGCCATGTTCCGGCGATGTTACCCTGGTGAGGTGTACACCAAGTGCCCCAATCGCCCACTTTTGTCAGCATATCCCGTCCGTACCGAGGTAAAATGCCCAGGAGACTCGCGGGTCCACGCTTACTGGACCGCCAGGTTAACCCCGTTGTTCAGTTGGAACAATAACCGAGCGTGAGCATTATTATCGCTTCAATAAACAAAAGATTATAATTCTCATGAGAAGATTCTCCATTTAGCGTTGTAGTCCTAAAAAATCATAATCTATGGTAGTGCCGCGACATCTCAAAACCCCAATGGTGCCACAGGAAGGGAATTTTACTTTTCGACATAGTCTTCTCCTTCCCTTATATTCATAGGTTTTTCGTGATGTTAATATTTTATAATGAATCTGAAAAATTGTCAAGATAAAAAGATTTTTACGTGTCTTGATGGGTGGAACACGCACATAGATGTATCACTAAGATGGTGCAATACCTCGCTGATCCGCTTTATGACTTTAGGATAGGTTTTCAGGAATTGGCCATCCTGGTGTCGGTTCTGTCCGGAGTGCTTCAAGTTCATAAAGTTCTGCGACTGTGATTTCGCGGCGGAGTTTCGCGGATAAGAGTGCCCCACTCATAATCTCTGTCACTTTCAAGCCGACATCGCCGTTGCTCACAGGTTGCGCCTCGCTGTTACAAGCATCTAAGAAATCTCGAAATTTGTCCGGGAAAGACATATCTGGAAGTTCCAAGGGTGTTTCAATGAGATTGTCACGATAGCGTCTACGATTACCTTGTTCATCGGTATCCCAGTTCCCTTTTTCAAGGAAGAGTCTATCGTTGCTGAACGCGCCTTTAGAACCGAAGATGAAGATGCCTTGCGGCTGCCCGCTCATATTGCTGGACCAGCCGTTTTCAAACGTAAACGACATGCCGTTCGTAAACCTGACAAATACAGAGGCGTGTTCCTCAACATCGTTAATCTCTTCACCAGTGTATTCAGGGTGCATGCCGCGGTAGGCAATCCCACTGATAGTAGCGGGCTGTGGACAACCAAGTAGGTAGATTGAACGGTTGATGAGGTAGACACCCGTGTCATAGATGGTGCCGCCCCCACTGTAGACGGAATTGAGGAACCATCTGCCGAAGCCAAACATATCTACGTTAGGGCGGCCACGGGTACGATAACTAGTGAGTCGTCCATAGTAGACATCTCCGAGCTTACCGGTGGTTATGTAGTCCCGAATGGCGTAACTTATGGAATCGAGGCATGTGCCGCCGCTCTGATATGCGAGTTTGACACCAGCCTGCTTGCATGCGTCACGCATATTCCTCGCTTCTGTTGCCGTGCGCGCCATCGGTTTTTCGCAAAAGACGTGTTTTCCTGCACTCGCCGCTGCAACAGTCGCCGGTTCGTGAACAAAAGGGGGTGCAGCAATGCTGATGGCATCTAACTCACATCCCTTCAACATCTGATTGTAATCGTTAAAGATTTTAACACCGTTTTTGCTATATTCATTCAACAGCGCGCTATTGGCTTTCAACTGCTGACGTGCTTCTTGGGTATCTGCTTTTTCTGCTTCCTCTTTTGCAGATGCAGCACGTGTGGCCGCGCTGGAAAGCACCTCCGCTTGCCGGCGTTGTGCGTTCGCATCTACTGTATCGCAGACAGCAACGATTTCGGCGTGCTGAGGATGCGCAAGGTAGCCGTTGATGTGTGAACCGGATATCATGCCACATCCAATAAGACCTATTTTGATGCGTTTCGCCATTTTAATACTCCTTAAAGGCGTTGAAACGCGAGAGAGAACCCTCGCACTACAGTAATTTGTCCTCAGGTTTACAATCGTCCTGTTGGCGTATGCCCTGCCCCTACTTTGACATGCGTACCCTGTAATTGAATTTGCACATGTTCAATGCACTCTTGAAGGTTCTTAAGCGGAGATTTCGGATACGATTCTATGCTAAAGTTAAGATCGTTCTCCCCAAAGGTAACCATATCTACACCGGGTTTCGCGAATTTGCGAACATTAATGACAGCATCGACAGACTCAATCTGTAAGATGAGAAGGCCATTATTGTTCCACCAATCAGCATATTCAAGCCGTTCTATGCCTGGTTTGAAACCGTAGCCTCGGCTGGGCCCCCAACTACGTTTACCTATTTGCGGATAATAGAAGGCATCAACTGCTTCATAGACCGTTTCAACTTTCTCCACTTGTGGTACAACAATGGCGAGCGGTCCCAAATCAAGCATGTTGCCAATAAGATAGGTGTGTCGCGTGTGTTTAATCCGGAGTTGAACACCAACACCGAATTCGTTCGCCATTCCGCAGTATTCAACGAGTTTTTCTTCATCTGCAGCGGCATGCTGATGGTCGGTACCTATTAAATCGTAGTCGTCTTGGCTGAGCACGGCTTCCATCTCATCGCGGGTGCAGCCGAAAGGAACACCGCTAGCAATTTTAATCGCTTCTTTATTACGGACGCGTTGTTTCAAAGACATTAGCCTAACCTCCTGATTGTTAAATCTATTATAGACATTCTTTATTTTTTGTCAAGAAATAAAAAAAGCAGAAGCAGCTGTACAAGCCGTTATTGTCTCAATGTACTGTCAGCATAGTCTCAATCGCTAACGTCTCAAATTTCTATGAGTATAATTCATTTTCTGAAAGATAACAAGGTAGGAAAAACCTGCGTTTAGTGCAATGTAGTTTTCCAAATTTTTGACGTATTCCACAAGTTAAATAGCGATATATTTGAGAAAAATACTTGACAAATCGACGATTTTGTGTAAAAATATATATAAGATAGTGACGAAAAGCATCTGTCACCTGTAACGTGCATGTTGTTAAGTCATGAGGCACGAAAATCTTTCATTGCAGACGCGAGAAGCTTGGGAATTTACATGCCCTACTCGCCCTATTGCTTCTAAGAAAAAAGAGTTTAATATGAAAAACGATTCGCTTGCATCTTATGAACGAGAGATTCCGCTTTTTCCCTTGCAGGTTGTTTTGTTCCCTGGTGGCATTTTACCGCTTCATATTTTTGAGCAGCGGTATCGCGAGATGATTAAATTCTGTTTGGAACATGAATCTGAGTTCGGTGTCATTTTAATAAAAGAGGGGGCGGAGGTCGACGAGCCGGTGACACCGTATAAAGTTGGCACAGCCGTTCGGATACGGGATGTTGAACATTTACCCGATGGTCGTATGAACATCATGACATCAGGAGAATATCGGTTTGAGATTCTTGAGGCGCTAGAACATCAACCGTATTTAGTTGGTAGAGTGCAGTTATTAGATAGCTTAACTTCGGAAGTGGACCCGGCGCTAGCAGCAATTGCTGCAGAAATTGAAGATTTGTATGAAGCGTATGAGTTGTTATCAAGCCGGTTAATTTTTGGATGGCACTCACCAGAGGAAAATCCGGTTCATCCACGGGAACTTGCCTATCAGATTGCGACACGGCTGCGCATCTCGCTTGAAGAAAAACAGGGACTCTTAGAAACGGTTCCGTTGACAGAGCTCCTGACGCGCGAAATCGAAATCCTGAAAAAGGAGAATCGCCGCATCTCGTTTCGCTTGATGGCACGAAATAATTGAATTGATGCCGCTTTTTGCAAACGCGTTTCCAAGCCATCTAAGAGACTTTTTGGCTAATATATTATTATGTCACTAAAGGCTCCTATTCACCAGTTTACCGAAACCCGGGTCATCCGAATTGCACCCCGAGATTTCTTCTACATCAGTAATCTGCTATCAACGCTCAGGTTACTCATGGTGCCCTTTATCTTTTATTTTATTTACCAGGCACAGTGGAAGATCGCATCGGTTTGGGGCCTGGCCGCGATTATTACTGACCTGCTTGACGGGTTTTTCGCACGGCGGTTGAATCAACACACACAACTCGGATACATTTTGGATCCAGTTGCCGACAAAACCGCTATCGCTGCGGGCGTTTTTGCGTTAGTTTTATCAAAATCCACATTTCCAGCGTGGGCACTTGTCGTTGTTGCTATACGCGATATCGCCATCGTGCTCGGCAATGTTATTCTGGCGTATAAGGCGAAAATGATTACTCGCTCTAATTTTTGGGGAAAATGCACGAGCTTGACTTTGTCAATCACGTTAATGCTCTATCTCCTCCGCCCAATAGTACTGCAGTTACCGGAGAATATTGAGTTTTATAGTCTCTGTGTCGCTTTGGTATTTGTTGTGATATCGACGGTGAGTTATGCACGCAACATGTTCCGTGAGTTAGAAACGCATCGTCGCATCCCTTCTGGAGATAAAACAGCATCACTAAAACAGTGAGATGGGCACCGGCACTCGCTTGCATAGTCGCCTTATCGATGTCAGTGTAGATGGCTGGTAACAAAATTAGGAATATTCGAGAATGCACCTTTATATGGAACCCGACGATGTCGCCAAAACTATTGGTGTTGAGGCACAAATCGTCAAAAGCACCTTAGAACGTAGAGATACCGATATTGAACCGTATCTGCATGTCGTAAGTGGACAACCCGAAGATGGTAGTGACACCCTGAGTACACAGCTTCAAATACGGGTAGATGGGCTCGCGCCACTGATAAAAAAACTTAGTTACAATATTCCGACAGATGAAATCATTGAGAATCTCATCTGTCAAATTGTACATCTTACGTATCTACAAGAAGCGAACGAAGAATTGGAAAACCAAAATCAAGAATTGATTCACGAAAACCAGCAGCTCAAGCAAACAGTCGCATCACTTGACAAAGAGAATCGCGATTTGCAGGAACAAGTCGACGAAAATCATGAGTTGCATATGCAAGTTGACAATTTAACAACCCAATTGCAAGAGAAAGCCACTAAAACTTGGGTAAATCGCTGGTTCTCAGGGAAGGAGTGAACAAACGTGGCAGAAGGGTGTGCCAACACACAAGTGCCCTAATTTGAAAAATGGCTATAACAAAACGAAAAGGGGAAGAACTTCAACTGGTTGCAATTGAACTCTGCGTGCTCGGAATTCTCTTGCTTTATTTACCCGTAGCTGAGACCCTGCTTAAAGGGATTGCCCTTGTGCTGCTCAGCATCTCTGCTATCTTAGCCGGTGTGTCTTCCGAAAATAAAAGACTGATTGAAATGATTGCTATCCTCGGCTTACTAGTTGGGTTTTCGTTTCTCTATCTCCCCCCGTTAGCATCTGTCCGGGGTTCTGCTTTTCATCTGCTGTTTGCGAGTGCGATTGCGTTTGGAATGACAACCTCCGCCAAGCGATTCGCAACGGTGGCATCTGCCGTGTGCGTGCTTCTCGGTATAGGGTTCCTCTATCAACCTTTCTTACCAAGACTCGGTGGCAGTTCTCTCCACCTGTTACTGCCAGGCATAACGGTTTTATCTACTGTTTCTACCCCGACGGTGTTCAGCGAACGCATTTCCATCGGTTTAATTGCGTTCGGTCTGATTTCACTTTGTCAGCCATGGCTCATACTATTTTATCATACCGGGTTCCAGCTGCTGCTCGCTGGCTTGACCGGATTCATTGTCGTGGCACATCGCTAATTGTTACCATCCCAAATTAACTTGATGGGTATCAGTTTGTAACAGGAGTTTTATGGCTTCCTCCAAAACTGTTCGCGTTGTAATAGTCGGTGCTGGTATCATCGGGGCATCAATAGCCTATCAGCTTTCACGAAGAACGGACATTGCCTTAACCGTTCTTGAACGGAATGTGCCGTGTGCAGGAGCATCTGGACATTCTTTCGCATGGGCGAACGCCTTTGGAAAAGCCCCGGAGCATTACCATTCTCTCAATCGCCGTTCTTTGGATATGTGGTATCGGTTCGCGTATCAACTCAATGAAGATATTGGATTGCATTATGGAGGGGAGATGCGGTGGGAAAACCGGAAAGAGCCGGCAGAGCAATTACAAGAACGTATCCGACAACTTCAGAATTGGGGTTATCCCTGTCGACTCTTGACTCATGAGGAATTCGCAGAACTTGAGCCCGACCTCTGCACTGGCAATGTTTTAGCAGCCTCACTCTCCGAAGCGGATATCCACGTTGAAACCGACAAATGCATTGATATCTGCCTCCGGCGTGCTCGCACATCAGGCGCAGTTGTGCATCCGTATACCACCGTCACAGGGTTCGTCATCCATAGAGACCGAATCGCCGCTATCAAGGCAGGTGATGCTGAATTCCCGTGTGATGTGGCTGTCTTAGCGAGCGGTGTCCAGACAACCGAACTGGCAGAACTCGCACGAGTGACTATCCCACAACAACAGAGTCCGGGTATCGTTATTAAGACAACGTCCTGTCCCAAGGTGCTACAAAACGTTGCTGTTATTCATGCCCCGCCAATAGATGCAAACCGTCAGCATCTTCATCTTCGGCAGCTCGCTGATGGGAGCCTCCGAATCGGTCAAGGCACACAAGAGGGCATAAACAGTGATGCTTCACAACAGCATGCCGATGAACTGCTCGCTCGCGCTAAAGCCTACTTACCCGCCATAGTTGACGCACAGGCAATCCCTACCCCGGTCGGCTATCGCCCAATGCCACTTGATGGATTTCCGGTACTTGGATTTACATCAACCGTGCCGAATCTGTATATTGCCCTCATGCACAGCGGCGTAACGCTGGCACCTTTAGTCAGCGAAATGGCAGCTTTAGAAATTGTTGACGGTGCACGCGTGGAACTGTTCGCCCCCTATCGAATAGAAAGATTTCTGTAGGAACAATTTGCCTGACTTTTAAAGCAATTAATGCAAGATAGGCTCACTGACGACTGTAACTAAACGTTTCGACACCGTTGACTCATTTTTTGCCATCGTGTATACTATACATAAACCTAAACTGACTAAATAGAACCCTATGAAAAATGAATTGAAACCCGCTATCCGCTGGGGTGTAATCAGCACTGCGAATATTGCCACGAAGGTTGCTCGCGCAATTCACCTTGCTCGGAATGCTGACTTAATTGCGATTGCCAGTCGCACCGCAGAACGCGCCACAACGTGGGCTGAGCAACATAACGTTCCAACCGCTTACGGCACCTACGATGCCCTCCTCGATGACGAGTCTATTGATGCCATCTATATCCCGCTGCCGCCATCACTCCACGCGGAATGGACAATCAAAGCCGCGGAGCACGGCAAGCATGTCCTCTGTGAGAAGCCGCTCTCTGCAAACGCCAGCGAGGCTGTTGCGATGGCAGATGCGTGCCGCCAAAATGGTGTGCAACTCATGGACGGTGTCATGTGGGTGCACCACGAACGCACCGCAGCGATGAAGCAGAAACTCACTGATGGCAGCTTAGGACAACTCCGCCGGATCACAGCCGCTTTTACCTTCAATTGGGATACGATTCCGGCGGGCAACATCCGGGCAATGAAAGAATTTGCAGGCGGATGTCTTGGCGATTTGGGGTACTACTGTGTACGCGCGATGCTCTGGGCGTTTGAGACGATGCCGACACAGGTTTTCGCCACGGCACGGTATAAAGTCGGTGTCGAATTCAATCTTGCAGGCATCCTCTGGTTTGACCATGAACGTATCGCCACGTTTGATTGCGGGTTTGATACTGGGCTCCGTAAATGGTTTGAGGTTGCCGGTACGCGTGCTTCTCTCGTTTGTGATGATTTCACGGTGCCGACATCTGAAGAATCTGCCCGATTCTGGATCCACGGCACTGAGAATAAGAGACACGAAACCGGCAGATACATTCAGGAAGTTACTATGATTGAGCGGTTCTCGCAAATCGTTCAAACTGGAAAACTTGATGAACACTGGCCGGATGTTGCTGTTAATACGATGCAGCTCTGCGATGCGCTGCTTGAATCCGCTCGGCGACGTGAAGTTGTCACCTTGTAAAGGGTAGTACCTGCTTCGTTAATTTTGTAAGCGCCCGAGGAGACACAGTATGAAAATTACGAACATTGAGACTTTTATTGTCGATGCCGGTTGGAGGCCCTGGACGTTTGTCAAAGTCGAAACCGATCAGGACGTTACCGGCTACGGTGAATGCAGCGATGGCAGAAATCCAAACGGTGTAACTGGCACTATCAAAGACCTCACCCCACTGCTAATTGGACGGGATCCGCGCACTTATGAGATGCGATTTTGGGATATGATTCGCGGCTCCCGGCAAAGCCCTGGCGGCATCGCTGCGAAGGCTATCGCTGGTATCGAATGTGCCTTAGTGGATATCAAAGCAAAGGCTTTGGGGCTCTCTGTTGTTGAACTGTTTGGCGGTCCCACCCGTGATAACGTGCGTGTCTACTGGTCGCACTGCGGAACCTCCCGAGCAAGTAATTTTGAACTACTTGGTGTTCCGCCCTTAAAAACGATGGATGATATTGCAGCATTAGGATGCGAGGTCGTTGAGAAAGGCTTCACTGCTCTTAAAACTAATATCGTTATCCCCGGTGAACCTGCCTCCGTCTATTTTACAGGTTTTGGCGGCGGTAACGGCACCACCGATGGCAACGTGACACCGCAGCTCGTGCGACATATTGTAACCTTGATTGGCACATTCCGGGATGCAGTTGGTCCAGATGTTGGTATCAACCTAGATCTCAACTTCAATTTCAAGCCTGAGGCGTGTATGCGTATTGCAAAGGCATTGGAGCCGTTTGACATGCTGTGGCTTGAAATTGATATGTATGACCATGAGGCTATCAGGCAAATCAAGGATTCCACGACGACAAAGATATGCACCGGCGAAAACCTCTATTATATGCGTGAGTACCTCCCTTATTTTCAAGTGCGCGCCGCGGATGTCTTTATGATAGACGTACCGTGGAATGGATTCTCTCCATCAAAAAAGATTGGGGATCTGGCAAACGTCTATCAACTTAACGTCGCGCCGCACAACTATTACAGTCATCTTGCCACCTACATGAGTGCAAGTTTGTGTGCGGTGCTACCCAACGTGCGGATTATGGAGATTGACATCGACGATGTCCCGTGGAAAGATGATTTGACAACTCACACACCGGAAATCGTCGACGGATTTATGAAAATCCCGACCGGACCAGGTTGGGGTACCGAACTCAATGAGGAAGCTGTCAAAGCGCATCTGTGGGATAACCGTAAAGCGAATTGGTAATAAGTTCTCGGAACCAATATTGGAACCGTAAGAAAGACGTTAGGATTAAGTTAAATGCAAAATGGAATTGAAAAACAGTTGCAAGGGGCACGTGAACGCCTCCTTGATTTGACGCTGCACAACCGCCTCCTGAATTTCCGACCGACACAGCGCAGAACTATCAAGGTGATTGACGAAATCCCAAATGAGGTCTTTGACATCCTGGTGCTGCATGAACGCGTGATGCAGTTTAAACCTTCTGAACAACCTGCGGAAGACACCGAGTCACTTTTTGCTGATGAGGATATTGCAGCGTTGCCGTGGTGGGATGCTACTGAGCCAGAGCAACATCACATCGACCGGCTTTTACAGACGGAGTTGACAAAAGAAGAACTTCAGAAGCGATTGTATTACATCTATCAGCAAGCGCGCTCCGTTTTTGAAGAACAAGGCTATTCTGTTCTGTATCTCGCCCTTGGCTACCTTGAGTGGACTGAAGATGCCAACGCGGAACAAACCAATTCTGCCCCGTTAATTCTAATTCCGGTTGAGTTAGAACGTCAAAAAGTCCGTACTCGATTCAGCCTCCGTTGGAGCGGGGCAGAACTTTTTCCAAACCTTTCTCTTCAGGCAAAACTCTCAGAGCTCAGCGTCGAACTTCCGATATTGGAAACCCCTGAGGACAAAACTGAGCTCGATGCCTATTTTCAGAAGGTGGGTGAGGCAGTCTCCGAACACGAAAATTGGCGTGTCGTACCACACATCTACCTCGATTTTTTCAGTTTTACCAAATTTGTGATGTATAAAGATTTGGAACCGGAGGCATGGACAGTTGACAGTCACCCGCTGCTCGGAACTATTTTAGGACAGACAGCAGGTAACTCCGGTGCAGGTGATGGTTTTAAACCAGAAGAGGTCGACCTGGGGTTACCGAGTCAGAACGTCTATCATGTTATGGATGCAGATTCATCACAGATTGCAGTTATTGAAGATATTAAAAGCGGCAAGAACTTAGTAGTCGAGGGCCCGCCTGGGACCGGCAAATCCCAAACCATTACGAATATTATCGCTGAACTTCTCGCCGCCGGGAAAAACGTCCTTTTTGTCAGCGAAAAAATGGCTGCGCTTGAAGTCGTGAAAAGCCGGCTTGACAAGGTTGGCCTCGGTGATTTCTGCTTGGAACTGCATAGCCATAAATCTAATAAACGCGAGGTGCTGAATGAACTCCAACGAACACTTTCTGTACAGCCACTACAAGAAATGCCCCAGGAAGATGTCTTTGCTCAAATAGATAACAAAAAAGCAGAGTTAAACGCGTATGTTAGCGCTATCCAGGAACCGATCGGCGTAACACAGAAGTCACCGTTTACGTTGTTCGGTATTCGTGAAGCTGCTCACCGGCATTTTGAAAAAGCAGAGAAGCAGATGCTGCACATTACCTTTGAAACAGACCCAACGACGTGCACGCCTGCTGATTGGCAAACCGCAGTGCAACGTTTAGAAAACCTTGCTGTTATTCTACCTCGTGTTATGCCACTTGGTGAGCATCCGTGGCGAGGTTGTAAGCCTGGTACCATAACACCACTTGTTGAAAGAGAAATTAACACCCTTATTGAAGCATGCAAAACTGCTTTAAATACTTTGGAAGTAGAAATTGATTCATTGACTGAGCTGTGTGGGATTTGCAGCCCGGCTACATTGGAAGATTTATCCAATGCCTTGCAAGCTGCAGATGTGATGGCACAGGCACGCCCTGTTGAACTGCAGGTTTTAACCAACGAGGCATGGAATACGTCTAATGACGATGCACAGAGACTCATCCAGACAGTTGAAGCAGGAAAGAAGGCACTTAAGTCCGCACGGGAAAAGTTTACCGAGGCTGCATTAAAACAGGACATTGCGGCGTTGCTCGACGAGTATAAGCAGTTATCGGGGAAGTTTTTTCTGTTGAGGATGCTGAACAGCCGCTACCGTTCTATCAGTCGTGAATTTCGTAACTGCTACCTCAAAACCGCAACATCTCGAAACCCCACACAGATTAGCGCTGACTTCTCGAAATTAGCCAACTGTATTGACTTACAACAGAAAATAAAAAGACAAGAACAGACGGGACGCTCACTCTTTGGCAGTGAGTGGCGCGGTGAGGAGAGTGACCTGGAGCGGTTAACAGAGTTTTCGGAATGGATTGTAAAGTTCCGGCAGCAGCTACTTTCGGGCGTTTTTACCGAACGTGCTGTGGAAATAGCTAGCACAGGTATTTCCGAAGAACAGGTGCAAGTGCACATCAAAGCACTGCAAACTGCCCTCAACGATTTTGTAACACAACGCGATGCGCTCCTCAACCTTCTCGGTACTGATATTCACACGTTATTCGGCATAGAGGCTGAGAAACTAACTTTCACCGAGTTGCGGGCACGCCTGGAGGAGTGGCAGGAAAAACGTGACGCGCTCCACTATTGGGCGCAATTTGTGACGCGACGTGATGTGTGCCGAGATAGCACGGCATCGTCGCTGCTTGAACGTATTGCGGAGATCGCACCAGAAGACTTAGTGCAATGTTTTGAAGGCAATCTCGCGGATGCGCTCCTTCACAATGCGTTTCTTGAACGCTCAGCACTCGGTAATTTTGTCCAAGACTCGCATGAAAAGAAAATAGAAGATTTCTACAAACTGGACAGTGAATGCATTAAACTGAATCAGCAGCGGCTCGCCTATGAACTGTATCAGAGCCAGCCGCGCCTCATGAATGGCGCATCCCCGGACTCCGAAATCGGCATTCTACAAGGCCAATTCAATCGAAAGCGCGGGCACCTACCGATTCGCAAACTGTTGTCAGTTGCCGGCAGCTTAATTCAGAAGATTAAACCGTGCTTTATGATGAGCCCTCTTTCCGTTGCGCAATTTTGTGACCCGGCCATCGTAAATTTTGATGTTATTGTATTTGATGAGGCAAGCCAAATCCGTCCAGAGGATGCCCTCGGCACATTGCTGCGCGGGAAGCAAGCCGTCGTTATTGGGGATACGAAGCAGCTGCCACCTACCAGTTTCTTTGACCATATCGTTGAAGACACCGATGAAGATGAAGACGACATGACTACCGCAATTGTTGACGTGGAAAGCATTTTGCACCAGTGCAAACTGAGTTTTCCTACCAAAGCGTTGAGATGGCACTACCGCAGCCGCCATGAATCCTTAATCGCGGTGTCTAATCAGGAATTCTATGATAACAATCTGCAAATCTTCCCATCACCAATTGATAGCGCAGCGCATCTCGGTTTGAAGTTTATTCATCTCCCAGATGCTGTCTACGATCGAGGACGAAGTTCTGTTAATCGGAAAGAGGCACAGGCGGTTGTCCAGGCTGCATTTGAGCATTATCGCGAGTATCCAGATAAAAGCCTCGGTATCGGTACTTTTAACATCAAACAACAACAGGCAATCCTGGACGAGGTCGAGCGCCAACTCCGTCAGAATCCGGAGATGGAGGAGTACTTTGCGAGCAGCCGCGATGAGCATTTCTTTGTTAAAAACCTGGAAACAATTCAGGGCGATGAACGGGATGCAATTTTCCTCAGTATCGGGTACGGTTTTGATCAAGACCGCCGCCTTCATAAGAATTTTGGTCCCCTTAACCACGAGGGTGGCCAACGGCGCTTGAACGTTCTGATTACCCGCGCGCGTGAACGATGCGTCGTCTTTTCCAATTTCCGCGCGAGTGACCTGCAATTGGATGCGAATGCTCCTTCTGGTACACAGGCACTGAAGGTGTTCCTGGATTATGCCGAAAATAGAAATCTACAATCGGTGTTACCGACAGGGGCGGATACCGATTCACCCTTTGAAGATGCCGTTTACGAATTCCTTACGAGCCACGGTTACACTGTCAGCAAACAAGTGGGATGTGCAGGTTATCGGATTGACCTCGCAGTCGTTGATGCAAAGGCACCGGGGCGTTATCTACTCGGAATTGAGTGCGACGGCGCGCAGTATCACAGTTCGCCTGTTGCACGGGATAGGGATCGATTACGGCAGCAGGTATTGGAGGGCTTAGGCTGGACGCTGCATCGCATCTGGTCTACAGATTGGTATCGCAACCGGGCAGATACAGGAAAGCGGCTGTTAAAGGCAGTTGAACGTGCGAAGTTGAGCGAGATGACTGTCCCCATAAAACCGGCAGTACAGCCGACGAAACAAGAGCCGGTTAATCCCGCTTCAGATGAACCCACCGAACCTCCTGTGTATGAAGCGTGCCCAAAAGTACCCGATTATGTCGAGTGTACGGATCTTGGAATTCCGATAGACGGCGAATTACACAAGAAAGATCCTGTCGAACTTGCCATAGCAATTACAAGAGTGGTGCGGATTGAGAGCCCAGTCCACACTGATGAGGCTGTGTCTCGCATCCGTTCTTTATGGGGCTTGAAGAAAGCAGGAAAACGGATTAAAGATGCGATTGAGAGCGGTGTAGCCGACGCACAGCGAAGCGGAACAGTTCGCCGCGAAGGAGAGTTTCTCTGGTGGGCTGTTGAAGAGTTGGAGATTCCTATGCGTAGGCGCGCAAAACCTCGTATTGAGTGGCTGTGCGACGAAGAAATCACCGAGGCGATGAGAATGGTCCTCACGTCACAGGGTGCAATTTCCCCGGATGCACTCATAACCGAAGCGGCAAAATTGTTCGGTTATAAATCAACTGGAACGAAGATTCCTAAGCGAATGAAGCCGTTATTGGATAAACTTATCCGCGATGGGATATTCCGGAAAGCAGCAAATAATATGATTAATTTACGTTGAAGGTGCCCGGGGGCACCTTCAAAGGTTTAGCGAGCGACTGCCTCAGCTCCGAGATGTTCTTGGATCCATGAGCGAAGGGGGACATCCTTTTCACCGGGTGAGGTATACCCCATGCCACCTGTGCTTTTACCCAGAATTTGCTGCCGAATCGGATCTGACCGTTCCATAAAGTGTTCCACCGTCATGTTATCGCGCGGTTGCAACCACCGGTAGCTATATCCGTAAAATAGGACTTTGCGCGTGATGTCGGAGGTATTGCGTCCGGCTGCATGCCACAGCCGCCGGTCGAAGAAGACAGCGGTTCCCGGCTTCGCGAAGACAGGAGTTGCATTCTCCGGATCTGCGGTGTTTTCCGTGGGCATTTCCAAGGTATTCCATTTCTGACTCCCCGGAATCACAGAGAAATTGCCACGTCCGGGCACAGACGTATCGGTGAGAAAATACGCAACCTTCAGTGAGACTCGGGGACGCGGAGTACCCTCTAATTCAATGTTCAACCGGCCGCTATCTTGGTGCCAGCCAAGCCGTTTCGATTTTTTACGTTCTTTACTGGGAAGCGGAGGTAGCACAATCAGATGTGAATGATAAAGTTTGATATTCCACCCCAAAATTCCCCAGACTTTCGGAAAAGTGGTATGCCAATCCAGCAGCTCTATGAAGTTTTCATCCTTACCTACGAAGTCGAGGAGGTTGAACCGTGCGTCGGCCGGGAGTTTCTTTGTGCCTAAGTGTTCGGCACCAACCCGGTCAACGGCGGCTATTAATTTCTCAACCATGTCTTGTGGAATAGCATCCTCGACTGCAAAGAAACCGTTCTCTTCAAATTGCTGCTTTTCGGTATCTGTTAAACAGTGCTCTAAACATAGTGGGTTCATGATATGCTTCTCCAATAGGCGCGCTGTTCAAGCGCACACAAATTTCTCGTCGATTAAAGTGTTAGGGCCGGCGAATCAACGCTACGAATGCGAGTATAGCATTCAGTGGGCGTGAAAACTCTTGTCCCCATCTCGCCAGAGCCGTTTTAACCCTATCTTCATTAATTTATCCGGAAATTGAATTTTCGTCAAGACTTGTTTTACGGTATTTCTCGAGTTCTTTCAGGCGTTTACCAGCACGCCAACTCCGCCAAAAGTTTACAGATGCACTAAAAAGGAATCCAACACCGATGATGCTAACCCCTATGCCGCCAAACGCGAATTCTGGGAACGTTATAATTACATAGATGCCACCCCCGATAAGCCCACCGGCAATAATACTATCTTTGAGGCTGCGACGTTGCGCTCGTTTGTGGATGAGGTTTAGGTTCCGGCGTTTCTGTTCTATGACGTACTTTGTGAGTGGCTCTATTGGAATATGGACTGCATATTTTTGTTCTGGTGGTAGCGGTTGCACACACCGGAACCCAATGTTATCTGCTTTATAATATGGTGGGGCATGTAACCGGTTCGCACACCGAAAATAACGTTTGGCTGTGCCGTCGCGTGCTTCTAACCATGAGCCGCCGCGCAGCGTTTTATGTGCGTTACCGGCTCTGTTTCCGGATGTGATTTGATTGGCATTTACGTAGGGCTCATACCTATCTGCTGTCCACTCCCATACATTTCCGGCTGCTTCCTGTACACCATAAGGACTCTCTGCTGCTGGCCGGCTTCCGACAGGCGTAAGATGGCTTGTCAAAATCTGTGCGAATTTCGTTCCACTCGGTAACATGAATGTATTACCCCACGGATATAGGCGCCCATCTGCTCCCCGACAGGCTTTCTCCCATTCCGCTTCTGTCGGTAAACGTTTGTCTGCCCAGTGCGCATACGCGTTGCTATCATACCAACTAACTTGGACAACCGGTAGGTTCGCTGCATCTGGTGCGTAACGATCGTTTTTCCAATGTGCTGGCGGGGTATGGTTCGTCTCTTGGACAAAAATGGCATATTCGGCATTTGTCACCGGATACCGTTCAATGCGATAAGCCTCCAAAAAGCGGACGTGCATCGGTGCTTCATCCTGTTTCGCATGTTCTGAGTTGGCCAAGGCGGTGCCGTAGAAAGACTCAATGTCCGTGCCCATGATAAATGCACCTGGTGGAATCAGGATAGTATTGGAGGATATTTGCTTTTGATTCATTTTTTGTTGATTAAAGCAGTGAGAACAGGTGGATGTAAAGCATCTGGTGCCCATCTCGTCCGCGACACTGTGACCGTCTCCTTTAGAAATTCCACGTGTCTGTAGCGTACTTAGTTCTCGCTAACGTCTCTGCTTGTTCATATTCAGCAGTCGATAATTTTGCTAAGCGAAACGTGAATATAGGCTGAAAAGTTTCACAAATCGCTTGGATCAACGTGCTTCTGCTCATAGAATGTCCATCAGTATTGATGGCGGTTGACTTTTCGCATATCAGATGTTGAACGTCCGGATCTTTTGAGACATGTGCCAAGATAGTAGGCGGCGGCATTTCTAAGGAGATGTACCCTTGAAACAACATCCCGTTCCGATTGCGTCGCACAGAGACTCCGGAGACCTTTTTGTGATTGAGTATCACGTCGTGTCGCACAGGATTTGCTAAACAGATATTCCGGGTATCAGTATCCGGGCAGCCAACATGACGTTGCACGGGAATGCCACACTTCTCAAATGCCGCTACAAGACGTTCTGCAATATGAAGATATATCTCAGAAACATCCATATCACCAGGGCGGCGCGGGACAATCAGTGAGTAAGTTAAATCCCAGCCATGCACAACAGTACCGCCGCCCGTCATGCGTCTCACCAATTCGATTCCCGCTATACGGCAAGAATCCACATCAACTTCCTCGCGAATCTTCTGAAAGTAGCCAAAGCTGAAAGCAGGAGGCATCCAGCCATAAAATCGCAGCATTGGACAAGGCTCTTCTTTTTGCGACAATAGCAGTACCTCATCAATTGCCATGTTCATTGCTGCGCTGTTTTTCGCTATATTTATCCCCCGTTTGATTGCGGGAATCATGATAACGCGACTCGGCAGACTGCCCCGGTATGTGCATCGCAGTACCAGAAGTAGCCATCCCAGTATGTCATACCGTGCGGTTCTGGGTGCGGTTCCGGAATCTCAATTCTGTTTAAATGGCTACCATCTTTTGGACTAAGATGGAAGATGGCACGATGATTTGTCTCAACACACCAGAGATCGTCGCCCACCCATGCGATGCCGTGCGGCCTGTCCCCAGGGGCAGGAAATGTATGAATAACCGTGAAATCATCAGCAACATCCACTTGATAGATAGTCGCAGACGGCGGAACTGCCATCCAGAGTTTATCGTCGCGCCATTCTAACCCGTGTGCACCGGTTTGCCCCGCACCCGGTGTTTCGTAAGAGGCAATCGTCTGACCGCTTTCTGGGTCAGTAGACAGAATTTCGCAACTATAGGTTGAGGCTAACCAGAGCGTCGTGCCTGTATCTGTAATGCCGCTCCCTCTATCGGAACCGGTGGCGAGTGTTTTTTGGACCACACCGTCATAGGATACGAGATGTACTTCGTTGGTCTGTTGGTCGAGAATCCAGAGCCCCGCTTCAGTCGCTTGCATTCCGTTGGGTTGGGGACCTGGAGCATCAAAAATCTTTTCAATTGTTGACATGAGAAACCTCCGTATCTGCACGTTAGCGTGTTACAAGTCGCAAACTTCAGAAACAGATCTGATTTGGGGTTTCATTGTACGCTATCTTGTTCGAGGTGTCAAGTTTTTTTACTGTCTGAGTCAGGATTTACATGATTAGAGGGTTTGCAGGATTTCTTCACGCGATGCCCACTCAAGGCTGCGAGGCAGTCGTTAGTTTTTGGAGCATCTATGTGTCGCGCCCGCTGCATTTTACTAGAATTTGCATAAGGCTCATGATTTGCTCTGTACTGTCGTTATCAATTAAAGAAATGAGTCGGAATTTGCTTTTGTACTGAATTCGTCGATATATGGCATCTGCCAAGTGGGTTTGGGAATATGGCGTTTCGTGAAGACGTTTTCCAATCAATCGTTTGTAAGAAATCCTTGTACGATTCATCAAGGGCAAGGTAAATAGCAGGAAGGTGAAATATATGAGCAGCTCGAAACAGACTTGTTGAATGTGAGACGTTTCATTTAGCGGTACAGGTGAGAAGATAGCGAGGATAATGCTACTTACAATAACCGCAAGGAGCGCACGCCACACGAATGTTCTCGCTCGAAGCTTTTCAAACGGAGTTATGTCGAGGGACGTATTCATGAGCATCATTCTGCGTCGGAAGCAGGAGATTTCAGCGTGAAGCCTGATTGTTAGCCTAGCGCCTGCACTAGGTCTAACAATCAGGTAGTTCCGCCGGGCAAGACAGGACTAGTCGTTGATTTCAACTAAGGTGTAACTGCCGATTCGGCAATGGTAATTTGCCGCACGAACGAGTCAATCCGAACGCGCAAGCCTAAGGGTATGACGAACATCGGATCGGTGTGGCCAAAATCCATATTTGTGACGATCGGCATGCTGTGTAACCGATATTCTTCCCTAACTGTATTGCAAAGCACGTCCTCATATTCGACAAAAACTTCCGGCTTAACCGGACCGCCCGGTCTTCCGAGCAAAATGCCGCTGAGTTTTTCAAGAACATTCATCGCGGCGAGACATCGGATGAACCGTGTCAACATGGAGGGAGGTGGTGCTTCCTCAGAGGTTTCAAGTGAAAGTACTGCTCCTTGAAGAGATTCAGTAGGAGGCCAATACGAAGTTCCGCGGAGCCAGTCTAATACTTCAACACATCCTCCAAAAAGCTGCCCTTCAACGATGCCATCATTTTGATGAAATTTCCAACCTGTACAGGGTTTCATTTTTCGTTTAATTGACTGATTTGCCGGTTCTGCCCAATCCAGATGCTCTACCGTCCATCCGGTTCGGTTAGGTTCTATAATCCCAATCGGCTCATCGGAAAACAAGGTCCGGCGGACCGAATCCACCATGTACGGAAACATTCCTGTATTTTCAGCAAAACCAGCCATAATTGAAGGGCCATAGAATGAAACGAGCCCTGCTTTAAAACAGGCGGCGTGCGATATAGTAGTATCCGAATATCCCATGAAGACCTTCGGATTATCTCTGAGGACATCTAAATTAAGATAGGGTAGGATGCGGATGGAATCCTCTCCGCCAATAGTAGATATGATTCCGTTGATGGAATCATCAGCAAAGGCGGCCATCAAATCCTCAGCACGGGCTTTCGGGTTCTTGGAGAGCCAATCCGGATCTCGCAACGCATGCTTGGTTTCAATAACGGTTACGTCGAATCCTTCCTCAAGTTGTCTTTTCCCAGCTTCATAGCGACGTGGAAACTTTCCTGCACCGCCCCACGACAATGAAATTGCAGCGATGCGATCTCCAGGGTGCAACATTTTTGGTTTAATCATGTTCATTTGAATAGAAACCTAAAATTAGGCGGGACAAGACTGTCCCGCCTGAAAGAAGCGTTACGGTGACACCACCTGGTGCAATCGCATCTCACCGTTTGTGATAGTAGTGATGACACCGCTCTTAATCGGCTGACGTTTTTCGTTGTAATGCGACAGTTTTGCTGCCCCGTTGTAGTCCAGCGTCGCTGCGAGTTGGTTGCGAATTGCACTTGTCGTCAAACTATCTGCACGCTGCATCGCCTGGACCAAAATCCTAACCGCATCGTAACCGAGCGAGGCAGGGCCATCAGGCGGTATTCCAAACATTTCTGTGTAAGCCATCACAAAATGACTTGCCTCTTCATTCTGTGCTGCAAAATGATTAACAAAGAAACTTCCTTCAAGTGCAGCACCACCGGTCGGAATTAACTCAGGACTGTCCCAACCGTCACCACCGATAAAAGTTGCTGTAATACCAGCTTCTCTTGCCTGTTTAACCACTAACGGAACCTCTGGGACGAAGCCGGGCAGAAAGACGACATCTGGTGACATAGCAGCAATCTCGGTTAATTGTGCTGTGAAATTGACGCTGCCAGCGGTGTAAAATTGTTGCAGCACTTCAACGCCTGCAGCAGATTCAAGAAAGTTCCCAATGAAGAATTGGGATAATCCCACCGAATATGCATTGTCGTTTTGAGTCAGGATGTAAGCACTCGTTGCAGATAAGGATTCAACGGCAAACCGAGCGATTAATTCGCCCTGGTAGTTATCAGTGAACGCACCCATAAATACAAAGTCACCTGCATCAGGGACAGTGGGATTAGTAGGATAAGTTGTCACCATAGGTATCTTAGCAGCTTGGACAACGGGGCCGACCTCTAGAGCATGCGGTGACCAGTCAGGCCCGACGATGCCTAATACACCCTCGGCAATCAACTTTTGTGCTAATTCAACGCTGCGTTGTGTATCGTTTGTGTCGTCTTTCGGATGAGCACGATCGGCATCCCATCTACACCGCCGGTGTCGTTCAATTCACTCACCGCTAATTGTGCCCCGTTTAACGTCGTCCCTGGGATAGGTGTTGAATAGAGGAATCCAATTTTGATCGCCTTGTTGCTCTCATGAATTGGCACACTTTCTGGGTCTGCAGGAAGAACAGTTTGTTGAAGGCGCTCACAACCAGAAAACATGATAGATATGAGCAAAATTGATGCTAAGAATCCATAAACTGTTATGGTACTGATTACAGTTTGATGATGGTTTTTGTTTCGATTATTCATAAAAAAATTCCTTTTGAAGTCTGTTTTTATATTCGATTTGTGAATTTCCATTGCTACATTTGCTTAGGTAATTCCCTCAATCGTCACCTTGTGAATCACATTTCCAAGGTGACCTTTAGGGTTCCACAGTTAGTTGAAGCACTGCGTACTCCATTTATCGTCATAAGCCCGATTATGATTTTTTGCTTTCATCATAATGTCCCCGAATATCAGTTTATGACGGTTCCGCACCAATTTTCTCTCTGGCTTCTAAGACCTTTGAAACGACGGCTTCAATATTGCCTTCATCGACAAAAGGCGACAAAATGTACGATTTTAACGCCACAATAGGTTCGTTATATTGGGTCTGTCGGTAGCATTCAGTTGTAGAAATGACAACACCGCGTCCTTCCATGGCTTCCGAGTGGACGTATTGAAAAATTTCGCGGTTGTAGGCGTTGTGAGCAAGTAGTGTGTCCCGATAGGTTGCATCCTCAAATTCCTGTCGCTTGATTGCGAAGGTATCAATCCCTATGGGATAAGTGCGGAAAAGCGTTACGGTTCCGAAGTTATCGCGGTTGAGGACGCTTGTGCCTTCGTTTCCGTCAAGATGCTCGCGTAGGAGTTGTGTCATTTCAACGATGTGCCCGAGGACAACACGCAAACCGTGCAAACCGAACAGACGAAAATTAGCGAGTGCGGCCAGGGGGCCCGTCCCGGCTCTAGAAGTTTCAAGCGTGTACATGCCGGGGCGATGTTCACCGAAGTGATAAAGATACGGCATCTGATTAGGATGTCGTGTTACTAATTTTAGATCTTCGCTATTTTTTACCAGGACGAGACTGGAGATATAAGGGGTAAAACCTGTTTTGTGAAAGTCGACACCGATGGAATCTGCTAGTGCTAAATGACGAATTCTGCGGCGTGCGCCTGCAAGTGCACGGAGGGTACGTGGACGAAAACCTAGCGGGTTGTCATCAAAATCGTAGTCATTGAACACCGACCAAGCCCACCCGATGACTGCATCAGCGTGTATGTGCGGCCGGTAATCCAGTTGGAATTCATCAACGAGTGTATCTCGTAATGCAACAATTGCTTGTAAATCGTCTAATCCGAATGCATCTGTGGTTCCCAATGTTGCAATAATCGCGGCAATCTTTTTTCCATCCATGAGTGCTGCGCGAACGGCTTCTTCAAGCAGCACCAAATCTATTTCGTTGTCTATGGTTGTCGGAATCGCCACTAAATTGTCTGTACCAATACCGAGCCAGCCTACAATGCTAGTAGCACAATAGTGTCCTGCATCTGATACGAATACGACGACATCTTCAGGGGTGCCTTTACGCATCGATTCAGGGCACGCCTTTTCCAACCCAATCTTCACACCGTAGAGTGTCGTGCCTGTGCCCCCAAAAGTAAACACCCCGGTCGCTTGTTCCGGCTCATATCCGATAAGTTGTGCAGTGATGCTAACCGCTTCAACCTCTGCCAATGCGACGAGTCGACTGTATTCATCCCAGGCGATATTTGGGTTATGTAAAGAAGCGAGCAAGACCCCGATGAGACTGGGAATTGTGGGTGGGGCGATGACATTTTGTTGCGTGCAAGGATGCCCGAAAACAGTCATACCACGGAGATAATTCACGAGTTCAGCCGCGACATCCTCAACGGACGACATAGCATCGGGTAATGTTGTGTGTCGTGCCTTCTCGAAATCGCCGTGTATAACACTACCGAGGATCGGCAGGTGTGTTTTCAGTGTGTCAACTCTATCCAAGGCACGCATAATAGAATGCACGAAGTACGAGTCATGGATAGGATCCGATATAGGTTGCGGAAAAGCAAGCCGGATTTTTTCTAAACTGTCACGGTAAGTCATCTATGGTTTTAACTCCAAAATTGATAGGATAATTTTACCTGAAAGGCTATCGCTGCAAGATGCACGGATGCAGACTTTGTCTATAAGAGACTCAGTCTTTCGGGTGGGGAAAAGGGTTGTCGGTTCGGATTCTATCCGAACCGACAACCCTTTTCTATCGTTGCTACAGTGTTAGAAATTATAGTTGACTTTAGCGTACCAGAACGCACCACCAAAGCCATAAGGACTGTACTCGCCGAAGGGCCTACCAACTATTTCAGCCGGGAAACTTTTTTCCTCTGTCCCTTCGGGCGTAGACGAGGTGATATTGTCCGGCTCAACATTGAGAATATTTTGAACGCCAATTGTGATTCCAATGTTTTCGATAAATGATAAGTTCGTTTCAAGGTCGACTAAGAAGGCCTCCCCGTATGTTTGTTCCCCGACAGCGTTCTCATACCAAGGGCCATAATAATTGACGCGCCCCAGAATTCCGAAATTATCAATGATAGCTTGTGTTAATGTCACATTCCCGCGGTGCTTCGGAAGCCCTTCTTCCAATAGCCGGACGCGAGTGTCGTCCAGGATGTCAGGGTTGCGTTTTGTAACCTCGGTAGCTGTGTAATTGTAAACAAAACTCAGAGTCCCTTTACCGAATGGAGCTGTGAGAACCACGTCGATACCTTGGGTGCTGGTTTCAAATTCATTGGTAAAAAATCGAAATTCTTGCAGATTCGCTGCACTTGTGATGCCTTCAGCGACTAGCTGCTCGATTTGTGTCTCTGTAATATCCTGGCCACGGAGGAAGTCTTTTGAAGGGGCCAATCGATCCTCCACCTTGATATTGAAATAGTCAATGGTTAGACTGGCAATATCATGATCGATAACCGTGCCGACGGAAAAGTTCTGTGATTTTTCCGGTTCAAGTTGTTTGCCGCCGACTAGCTTCGCCGCATCATGAGTAGAAGGAATTGTTCCTTTATTGACTAGCGTATTGTTTTCGCCGAATTCAGTTGTGACGTTAAAGGCGTTTTGTTGCCCTGGAGTCGGTGCCCTGAACCCGGTGCTGTAACTGCCGCGGACCCTCAGGTTAAGGATGGACTCAACCGCGAGGAATTCTTCAAGCGTGTCTGTAATACCATAATTGGTTGCGACTTTGTAATTAAGGGTGCTCCCAAAATCATCAAAGTATTCGCCGCGCACAGCGGCACTCAGGATCCAAAAGTCAAGAGGTCTCAATTCCGTTTCCAAGTAGCCAGCAAAGTTGGAGCGGGTCCAACTGCCTTCGGCAATATCACTGAAACCGGGGAAACCGTTAGAACCTGAGCTAAATCCCTGGCTCGCCAACGGGCCAATTTTCCAAGATTCAAGCTGGCCCTGAACAATTTCAAAAGTTTCAGTACGATATTCCAACCCCGACGCGAGAAACACCATGTCGTGTAGGGGGTAAGTTGCGTCAAGGTTAACGTTGGTATCGGCTTGGATATAATCGCCAGGGTCGAATTCAGTAGGTGTTTCGGGCCCCAAGGAGGCATTAACGGTATTCATGATAAAGAAATCCGAGGCATGCCGCCCGTAAGAAGCACTTAGATTCCATCCCAGTTTATCCACAGCGATTCCTTTCAGGCCGACAAGAATAGAGGTATCCAGTGTGTTGGCACCGAAGCGGGGCGTGAACCCACCAGGAAAAAGTTCTTGGAAGGTGAAAAGATTGGGGTCATTGAAAACCTGTTGCAAGGCGACTGGATCCGGTACCCCGTTGGTTATCTTTACGATAGGGACCTCGCCTGTACCCGCTAAACGTCCGATGAGCAAGGTTTCCCCTTCATCGTTACTAAAGACCGCTGGGCGGGTATTAGGATTTCGAAAGTAGAATCCACCTTCTACTTCTTTCTGTGCGTAGTTCGCATGACCGTAGAACTTGATGTCATCAACAATGTTGGCACCGTAGTTCGCAAAAAGTTTGACATCGTTTCTAATAATGGGGTGGCCCCAAGGTTGTGCTGGATCTGCTACATCTTCATTTCCGGCACTGATAAGTGCCTCTGCATCATCTCGCTGCACCGAACGGTCCGTTTCATTTGCGTTACCGTACTCTAAACTGAGGTTCGTCCAGAGATCTTCTCGTCCTAAGCCTATATTACCCGCGACAGAATATGTCAAGCCATCTCCCGCTTGGAAGATACCCGGTTTAATTTGCAAGGACCCGCCTTTGTAACTATCTTTCAATTGTAGATTCATCACGCCAGCAATAGCATCAGAACCGTATTGCGCGGATGCCCCGTCTCTAAGGACCTCCGTCTGTTTCAGCGCGATCGCTGGGATAGGAGATAGGTCAGCCCCTTGGGAGCCATCAGATAGCCCATTTCCGAGCCAATAAATGACTGAGGCGCGATGGCGGCGTTTACCGTTAACGAGTAACAAGGTGTGATCGGGGGCCAATCCGCGTAGATTCGCTGGGCGCACGACGGTTGCTGCATCCGATATAGGTTGTGCATTCACATTATAAGATGGAACAACATTTCTTAAAAGATCCGGTAAATCGGTGCCACCTTGCTTGATAAATTCATCGCCGCCAAGCACATCAATCGGCACGGCAGAATTAAGCACTGAACGTGGGCGTGCACGGGAACCCACGGTCACAACACCTTCAAGCTCTACAACTTCTTCCACTGAAGTTTTCGCAGATTCAGATTCTGTTTCGCCGGTTCCTTCGTCGGCTCCATGTGCATCAGCCTCTGCTATTGCTGGAAGCAAAACAAAAACCCCTGCAATAAAACTAAGCATCAAAGCAATTAATTTTAAAGTCAATATTCGTTTCATGATCAGACTCCTTAAAAAAGTTTATTATCACCGGCAGGAGAATTGACTCCGGCTGTGATTACATAGTATTTTCTATACCTTATATAATGATGAAATGGCACTCGCTTCTAACGCAGCTGCACCGTATTCAATTAACGCTTCAATCCTTAAAAGGATAACAAATTTTAGGGAAATATTCAAAAAAAATCAGACTGTTTTTTTCACGAACAGAGACAGACGAGGGCTCCTTATGGAAAATCAATCCCGACTTCAGAAGGCCCTATCCTGAACTGTCTAAGATGTCAACACACGCCCTTCATTAAAACGCGTTCTTAACGGAGTATGAAAAAGCCCCACAGTGTATTCAATTTCTGTTGCCATTAAAAAAAAAGGGTGGTATAATTCCATAGGATGTAAAACATTGTAGCGGTTAATTTGGTATCATATACTTTGGAGAATGCTGTGAACATTGATACATTAAAAGGGCAAACAGTCGGTGCTGCTGTTTCTGGCGGTTTAGATAGCTGCACCATCACCAAATGGCTGGTTGATAACGGTGTTAAAGTGGTCTGCTTCACTGCAGACCTTGGACAGCCGGATGAACGGGATGTCTCGGAGATTCGGGAACGGATGTTGGCGTGTGGTGCTGAAGAAGCCATCATCGTAGATGCCAAAGCTGCACTTGCAGATGCAGGCGTTCGCCTGATTCAGTGCCAAGCCATGTACGAGGGCGGCTATTGGAATACGACCGGCATCGCTAGACACGTGACGGTGAAGGCGCTCTTACCGGAGATGGAAAAACGCGGTATCGATATTCTGACGCATGGCGCGACTGGGCGCGGAAATGACCAGGTGCGGTTCCAACTTGCAACGCATATGCTCAATCCGAATTTTTCCGTTTATGCACCCTGGCGGGATGCGGGTTTTCTGGGAGAATTCGGTGGTAGAAAAGAGATGATAGACTTCTGTGAGGCACGCGGTTTACCTATCACTGCCACGCATGAGAAGCCCTATTCAACAGATGCGAACCTGCTGGGATTGACACATGAAGCTGGAAGATTAGAGTCATTGAAAACACCAGCAGGATTTATTACACCAGGGATGGGTGTTCATCCGAAAGATGCACCTGATACGGTAGAGCATTTCACCGTTACTTTTGAACGTGGAGTGCCTATTGAAATTAACGGCAGTCCTGTCACACCGCTTCAGAGTTTATTGGCGGCGAACGAGATTGGCGGAAGAAACGGAGTCGGCATCGGCATTCACACCGTTGAGAACCGGTTTGTTGGGATTAAGAGCCGCGGCGTTTATGAATCCCCCGGAATGGAATTGCTCGGGACGTGTTATGAGTATCTCTTGCAACTGATTTTAGATAGACGGGCACGTCGACATTTCGATAGCGTCGCCTCTACTATTGCTGAACAGATATATCAAGGCTATTGGTTTGATGCCGCGACGCAGGCACTACTCGTGTCAATTGAAGCATTCACACGTTTGGTAACGGGAAGTATCACGGTTGGCCTTTACAAAGGCAATGTTGCATTCCACGCCGCTGGAGGTGTCCCACATTCACTCTATTCTGAAGAAACGGCATCTATGGAGGCTATCGGGGACTTCGACCACGCGGATTCCGAAGGGTTTTTAGGTGTGCTTGCGGTTGGGGCGAGGGCTTCGGCTGTTGCCGGACAAAGTCAAGTTGTATACGAAACCTCTGCAGCGCCGGATGAATAAGCCTTGGCCTTTTGATGTTTTGTCTTATCTTAAATGCAGATTTTGTATCGGAATTTACCCACCTTGCCTGCGCAAGTAGGCAATTCCGCGGCACGAATAGCCCTTGCGTTTTACAAGCTGCTGAGCATAGCGAAAAATTTCAGTTTAAGGAACCTTAATTTTCGCGAAGACTTGCTCAATGATTTCTTCTACCTCTAACCCTTCTGCCTCCGCTTCGTAACTAATAATAACCCGATGTCTGAGTACATCCATACCGACAGCGTGGATATCTTCCGGGGTGACATAGCCACGTTCAGAGAGAAACGCCTTCGCACGCGCTGCAAGTGCGAGGAAAATAGTAGCACGAGGCGATGCCCCGTATTCAATCAGTGCGCTCAATGCATCTAACTGATATGCCTCTGGCGCTCGCGTCGCACAAATCAGATCTACGATATAGTTTTCCAATTGTTCCGCCATATAGATGTTACGCACTATCTCACGGAAGCGGATAATATCTTCTGGGGAAATCACCCGCTGAATCTCCGGAATCTCTTCGGTTGTCATCCTTCTGAGAATTTCCAACTCTTCTGAATGTGAGGGATAGTGAACCTTAACTTTTAGCATAAATCTATCCATCTGTGCTTCTGGGAGTGGATAGGTGCCTTCTTGTTCGATCGGATTTTGGGTTGCTAAAACAAGAAACGGGTCGTCGAGCGGATAGGTAGTACCGCCAATCGTTACCTGTCGTTCCTGCATCGCTTCAAGCAGCGCGCTTTGCACTTTGGCAGGTGCCCGGTTTATTTCATCGGCGAGGATGACGTTAGCGAAAATAGGTCCCTTTTTAGTGTAAAAATCGCCTTGCCGCTGGTCATAAATGAGGGTACCGATCAGGTCTGCTGGCAGTAAATCCGGTGTGAATTGAATCCGATTGAAATTGGCATCAATTGTACGTGCTAACGCACTGACTGCTGTCGTCTTTGCAAGTCCTGGCACCCCTTCAAGTAGGATGTGCCCGTTGCAAAGCAACCCAATAATCAAGCCTTCAAGCAGCGCCCGTTGCCCAACAATAACTTTTCCTGTCTCTGTTAAGATTTGCTGTATGAGTCCACTGTCCTCTGTGATTCGAGCGTTCATCGCATCTAAATCGTATTGTTGCATGTCTGGGTTCTTCTATGAAAAAAACGCCCGCGTTTCGCCTTCTTGAAATGACTGCTCAAGCCACGGATCTTCTGTTTTGACGCGAAAATGGATGAGTTTCTCGCGCATCGCCTTGACTTTTTCTTGTAGTTCCGGCGCGTTAATAAGGTTTCGCGATTCGGCCGGATCGTTTTGCATATCAAAAAGTGCCTCCCGATCCTGTTGAAGAAAATTCGCGCGCGGTCGTTGACCCAATTGCTGCACGTTGTCGTCTCTGACCGCTGTCCATGAAATGGAACGAAATAGGTCACTGGGCAGTGGTGTTTCTAGTTGATACGCCAGATTACGGACATATTTATACCGCCGTCCACGCAGCACTCGATACGGATAATAGTTTGTCACCTCATGGAAACAGTGGGAAAAGTAGGTTTCTTCCCACTCACCGGTCCCAGGGTGTGGACTGTCATCTTCAAGGATTGAGAGAAGGGAACGGCCGGGGAGTGCATGTAGACCATCAGGGTGTTCAACACCACACCAGTCGAGCATTGTCGGACAGAAATCGACCCAATTAACTAACGCTTGGTTCCTGAGTCCACGTTGCTGTTGAGAAGGACTCGCGATGATTAGGGGACAGTGATGCCCGCTGTCAAAACTTGAGGCTTTTGCACCCGGAAAAGGCATCGCGTGATCGGTTGTGACAAAGACAAGCGTTTCGTCAGCGCGACCGGAGGCATGTAGCGTGTCCAGAACCGAGCCGACAACCGCGTCCCAGCGTGAGATGCTTTCATAGTAGTCCGCTAGATCTTCGCGCACGGCAGGCACATCTGGTAGGAAGTTCGGGACAATCACCTCATCAGGGGCATAAGACATCGGCACGATTCCAGGATGCTCCCGGTCGTTTCCGAAACCTTTACCGGCGCGATGCGGATAGGTGCTGCCGATATGCAGGTAGAAAGGCTTATCTGCGTTTTCGTTAAGGAATTGGTTAACCTTCGCTGCCATATCCACGGGGCTCCTGGGATTAACCTGCGGTTCAAAATCAAAAGGATACACACTGGCGGGCTCCACATGTTTCTTGCCGATACACGCTGTCGCGAACCCTCGCGATTTCAGAATCTTTGGAACGGATTGCATGTGTTCGTGCGTCCGGAATCCGTGGATACCGTGGCAGTGTCCGTATTGTCCATGCGTATGGCTATGTTGCCCGGTGAGGATGCAAGCCCGACTCACCGCGCACGACGGACTTGTGCAGAATGCATAATCAAAGACGACACTGCGTCCGGCAAATGCATCGATGGATGGCGTTCGGATAACCTCATTTCCGTAGCACTTCGCGATACGGCTCCAGTCATCCGCGATAACAAACATAATGCTTTTATAACTCATAATTTTCCTTGGGCGTATTGCACTTTATTTAGGATAAAATTGACGACTTCATCAACTGTTTTATGCGTTGTATCCACTACAATTGCATCTTTGGCAGCTCGCAGAGGGCTATGTTCCCGCGAAATATCCTTCTCGTCGCGTGTGCGAATTGCTGCCTCTACGTCTGTGAGTGTAGTTTGCACGTGCTGTTTGTGGAATTCTGCAAGTCTTCGTCTTGCCCGTTCGGTAACGGAGGCATCTAGGTAGAATTTGAAGTCGGCGTTTGGGAAAACGATTGTTGTCAAATCCCGCCCTTCGGCAACGATGCTCCCTTCAGTCCCGATGCGTTGTTGGTGTTTAACAATTTCACGCCGTATTTCAGCGACTTTTGCAACATCAGCAACGAGTTTGTTAACTTCGGGTGTCCGGATTTGGGTAGAGACATCTTCGCCATCCAATAAAACCACTTTTCCGTTATCAGTGAATTCGATATAACACCGCTTTACAGTGTCAGTAAGTTGTGGTGAACCTGCAGGGTATTGATGCCGGATAGCAAGCACAGTGACAGCTCGGTACATTGCACCGGAATCGAGATAAAGGAAACCGAGTTTTTCCGCAACGCGTCGAGCAACCGTGCTTTTGCCAGAGCCGGCGGGGCCATCCATCGCAATCGTCGTATGCATTATGCTGTAGTCCTTTTCATTTCCGAAAGTGATAAATTGGGTGAATCGAGGTAGAATGCACGATGGCATCCTGCCTATATGGATGCTGCCGTGCTAATCTCGTCAGTAACATTCTTTCCTATACATTATAAGGGATCCCTAGACTTTTTTGCCGCCATGAGTACGCGCTCAATCTCAGCAGTGTTTTTGGTTTGGAGCAAGTCTTTAAATTCCATTAAATTATCAACGATGTTATCAATCAATAACGAGAGCACCTCTCTGTTTTGCGCGAAGATCTGCGTCCACATCTCTGGAGAGCCTGCGGCGATACGGGTCGTATCCCGAAAGCCGGTCGCAGTGAAATCTAATGCTTTTCCGGCATCAGTTTCCAGGCCGGCCACGCTATTTGTCAGCACGCTGGCGATGAGATGGGGCAGGTGGCTTGCAGCCCCAATTAGCAAATCGTGCACTTCAGGCGAAAGGATATGCGGCACTGCACCTGTGAACTGCCATAGATTTTCAAGGAGCCTCAGCGCATGCGGAGGTGTATCTTCTGTCGGTGTGAGGATACACTTAGCATTTTCAAAGAGGTTGGCACGTGCAGCATTCACACCTGTTTCGTGTGAACCTGCCATCGGATGCCCACCCACAAAGATTATAGGATGTCCTTTTTGACGGCACAAACGTGCTTCAACGGCTTTAACCATTTCTGCTTTCGTGCTACCCACGTCAGTAATGACAATAGAACGTTGCCGTGTCGCAGCAGTAGATTCGGCGATCCGTTGTACGAGCACCGGCACCTGTTCAACAGGTGTGCCGATGACCACGAGTTCGGCATTTCCAAGCCCTTCTTCAAAATGCGTTGTTATTGAATCGACTGCTCCTCGCTCGAGTGCTCGTTTGAGCGTGGAAAGCCGCCTACCAAGCCCAACGCGCTTCCCAGGAAAGCCGTTTGCTTGCAATGCAAGCCCAAGCGAACCTCCGATTAAGCCTACGCCCCATATTGTTATTTGATGAATCTGCAGTAGATTTGTAAACATATTGTCCGCAGGTCAAGTGGATAGCGTTTCTAAAGTTTACCAAGTGAGTGTATTTCAAAATATTTTAATGCAATTTATGCTTTTTGTCAAGTGATAAACGTGAAATAACGTTGGGCTATTTGGTTTTATAAGTGTGTTAAAATGTCTAAAGTTAAGTGGGTTTCTGAGGAAGGGGCTGTGTATGAGTTGGCTGCAATAGGGAATTGCATTTACAAGGAATATCTGTTCGTCGAGTTCTGGGGATAAGAAATGTCTAGCGCGACGAACGGCACAGTGGAAAGATAAAAACGATAACAGATTTCCGGAAACCTATCTAAAGTTGAATAAAGTCTTTTTAAAGATACCTTAAATTGTAATGCATGTTAAGTTGTTTTGCAAAGATGAGGTGGTTTGGTTTACAAACCGGATACGAGATGGGTTTTGTAAAAAGCCAGCTGTCCTGCTATTACATTTGGGCTGCATTTTCTAACGCATCCTCAAGCGACTGCCGAAATTCGTTTTCATCTGCGTTGTTGTAGAACGGTACGCCGATTAAGCGATAATTTCTATCCTCTGTCAGGATTCTATTACTAAATTTCGCTCTGATTTCTTCCAAGAAGTCGGCTTTCCATTTGTCATGTGATTGCAAAAATGCCCCTTTCGGTTCGATGAAAAGTTGATAACTCAGCAGTGTATCGCTTTTGTTAGCATCATTTCCGGATTTTAAACCGTTTTTCTCACGTAAGAACAAGACAAAGTCGGGTTGGAAAGTTTGCCCATCTGGAAAATTATGGATAGCAAAATGCCCTTCGTTGCGGAGCAGATAAATATCCTCGTATCTTTCCTCTAATTGTGGGATGAGTCGATCTAACATCCGCACGAACGCCTTTTCTACACTGCTGCCGTAGAGGGTATTGAAGGCAAACCAGTCTCTGACGGAGACGAAGTGCTTGAACTGTACGTCCTCGTCGGCATTCGGGTTGTTAGGGTTGAATTTCAGACGCTTATCCGTGAAAATTGCCCGGACAGGTTGCTCCCCAAACGCTGTTGTGCCCTCGTATTCTGTGATTTGCTTTTGGATTTCTGCCTCAATTTGCTGCATCAGCCCACAACATGCTGCGAATTGTTCGTGACGATTTGATTCCAATGCATCGATATCGCCTTCAAAGGTGATTTCTAGGCTCCCTAAGTAGTGCTCTGATGTCATGAATTCGCGCATGGATGTTAGTTGTGGAAAATAGCGTTTGAGCGAGGCGAACGTGAAAAACGGATTCCTAGCAATCGCGGATTGAACGACGTTGCGTTCAATATCAGTTACCTTCATATCCCGTCGGTTCTCATTGTACACCACCGGTGTCATCCCGTTTTCCAATATGGTGGTCGTCCCGCCGGATCCGGTCGCCACGTTATGAACGTAGTTTTGTTTCTGCACACCTAAGTCCTCAAAAGATTGGATATGCCGGTGATCCTTCGGGACGCGTTTGTTGAGCCAGACGACACCGTATTTGTAAAAGTCGGTCTGCTTAAACTGCTTTTTTAATTTGAGTTTTCGGGTTACAGTCCTCTCGTCTAACATGCCTTGTTCGACTAAGGCAGTGCGGATTTCAGAGATATAGCGCGAGTCGTTGATACTGTGGTAGTGTAGTTCTTCCAAGACACGTAGTTCATTATCAAGGTCCCCGTCGAATTTACGTCGGAACCGGTCGGGTTGTTCTGGTAGGATAAACGGAAAATAACGTGCCCCACGTCCGATGAGCTGCGCCTCGGATGTCGTCGTTGAACCGATTTTACCTCGTCCGGAATCCCGTGTCTCATAACAACGGACAATGTCAAATAGGTTCAGAACGTCCCAGCCTTCGTTGAGCTTCTGCACCGCAAAGATCGCCCGGATCGGATTGCTCGGCTCTTCAAGCGTATTCACCTGGATCTGATAGTTCTTTTTCTCCTTCTCATCATTGACTGAAAGACAGTGTGCTTCTTGAAATTCTTGTTTCAGACGTTGTGCTAACTGTTCCTCGGTGATATTATTTTCAGCGAAGAATCGGAGTGCTTGTTCAACAATAGGAATGTTTGATCCACGGATACCGCAGATCTCTTGTGCCGTGAGACCGTCAATCAATTGATGAAAAGTCGCTTTGTTCTCTTGCGACTGTGCAATTGTGCGCTGTGCCTTGAACAGAATCACCGGTTTGAAGTTAATCCCGTAAGCTGCCGCCACCTCCTGTTTATATTGGCTGAGAATGAGAGCCTGCAAGATGCGTTGGTTCAATTCAAAATCGGATTGAACAATTACCACGTCTTTTGAGAACCGATCGTTTCGGAAATTCACCAAATCGTAGCGGGTAATAACCTTATTCCGATATTTCTCCACCATTGCTGACGTTTCGTAATCGTGCGTGGCGGTGAATTCCAACAGCAAATTATCTCTATTGGAATTAAAGATTCGCTCCACCGTGCTTTCCCAATTGTCAAATAGCTCCTGCTGTGTCTTGGTCTTAACGTTCATATGATGTGCTTCATCCGCCAAGAGTACGATCCGTTTCTCTGCGAAATCCTCGTAGGTCAGTTTATTCTCCTTCTCCGTTGTCATATCGCCGTGGAGCTGCTGGATGGTTGTGAAGCAGATATTGATCTCGTTTTCATTGACACCTTCAAAATTATCTACCTGTGTCACGGCAACGCGTCGTCCCGCAAAATAGATATTTTCGCTGAAAAGATATTTAGAGGAGAGCGGGTTGAGGAAGTTGTCCTTCGTCTTCTCAATGATATTGGTGGAATTGACGAAAAATAGGAAATTACGGTACCCTTTTTCATAGAGATAGAGGATTAGCCCTGCCATGATGAGCGTCTTACCACTGCCGGTCGCCATGTTGAACAGCAGGTGCAGCGGGTTCTCCTTGCCTGGGAAATCGGTATTGAGGCAGTGAATAAACCTTGCAAACGCTTCTTCCTGATAGGGACGGAGTTCAAACACCGGATTCAGATTTTGCATGATGCTCTCCGGCATTTCCGGTTTGAGACCTCCGTAGTTGAATGTAATATCAAGTTTTTCATGAAGGAATTGGTTAGGCATCGTTATCTGCTCCATAAAATTCTCGGTTGAGTCCTTTATCTGTCTCACTAACCTCAAAATCCGCGTCGTCTATTTCGGAGAGGTTGAGATAGAGTTGATTCTTGTCCAGCAACGCCGCCAAGAGTTGCTGCTGCTTGTCCACATTATTGATGGCGATGAAATCTCGCACTGCGGCTTCAGGCATTTGCGGATTGACATACCAATTCAAGAATGAGTTTTCGGCGATGTTTCGCCAGAGTTTGACAAGTTCTTCAGCGGATTGTGCCGCTTGAATCTGTTCCATAAACGCCTCGTTGTATGGCATTAACTCACACGAGAGGAAAGATGCTGGTGTTAACCCCTCCTGAGCCATCACTTTCTCAATCCGCTCCTTGCAAACAGTGACATGTTCCTCTAATTGTTCAACAAGGATAAATTGCCGCTCTACCCCCCCCCTTCAGATTTGTTAAGTTCAAGCACGGCATGCCCTGTTGTGCCTGATCCGGCGAAAAAGTCTAAAACAATATCATTACTGCCGCGCTGGGTGATAATATCAATTGCATCTTTTACAGTGTGAATGGATTTAGGATAACTGAAGACTTTTTTGCCATCAAACATTCCTTTCAGTAGGATTGTCCCGTGTGCAGACGCATCATATTTTGAGTCAGTCCATATTGTTTTAGTTTTCCTGCCTTCTCGAATTCTATCCTTTATATACAGCGTCCATTTGCCCCTAGATTTCTTGCAGACTATTTCCCCTTTTGCCACAAGTTTCAGGAAAGAAGGCTTTGTTTGTCGCCATACTCGTTCTTTCCCAAGCGAATCTAATGGCAGAATTTTGACAAATCCTTCTTTTTCTTCCAACGAAAATTCATTTTCGCTTTCATTATAGTAAATCGGATAGAAAGAATTTGGTCTCTCTTCAGGAGTTGAATAGCCTCCACCTCTCCTAAAGGGCGAAAGGCGGTACCTGCTTATCTCATCCTGATGGTTGAAATCAAGTTCTTGTTGTTCTGTCAATTTTATAAGGTTTGTTGATACGTTATCAATGGCCTTGGCGTAAAATAGTGCGTATTCGTGACAGGTTGCAAAGTGAGTGTTCGTTGTGCGACCACCTGGCTTACTTTGAATGACGATAGTCCCGATATGATTTTCTCTGCCAAAAGTGTCATCGCAGAGTAGTTTGAGATGTGCGTATTCATAATCATCTATGGTAGCGACTAGAACGCCTTTTTCTGATAGCAAGTCTTTTGAAATATCTAGCCGGTTCTTCATAAACGTCAACCAACTTGAATGATTGAAAGAATTGTTGTATCCAAAAATATTAGCATCCCCTTTCGTGTTATACGGTGGATCTATGTAAATCAACTTTATCTTCCCTCGGAACTGTTGTTTGAGGGAGTGAAGTGCAATCAGATTATTGCCCTTGATGATAAGGTTTTCTCGGATTATACCCTCTTCATCGCGTTTGATAGCGGACACCGGTTGTGTGCCGGCAGCCGTGTGGCGTTTCCAATTCGTTAGCACCTTCGCATCTAAGAGGCGGTTGATTTCATCGTCGGCAAGGATTTCATTGAAGAAAAGCTCCTGTCGTTTTTCCTCCTCGTGCGTCTGTCCCCCCTCCAAGACGCAATCCTTATAGGGCCATGCGAGTGCGACTTCGCCGCGTTCTCGTAGGAACTTGTCATCAACGGTTAATCCGATTCTGTTGCGGAATCTGGTGTAGGAGTCGCCAAAGAAGTTTTTGTCAGAGATGTAGGTAATGAAGGTGTTGTAATTGAAAACATACCGCCCGTTGATGTCGTCAAAAAATTTTTCCGCTATCTCCTTATCTGTCATCAACAGAGCAATCAAGCCGTGGTCGAGTTGCCAGGCGCGGTTTCTGACGGCGGCGGGGATGAGTTCTTCGGCATCGTCAACAAAACGCCGGTCGGTTTTGAGGAGGTTAATCAGTTTTTGGTTGAAGTTTGATGGCATAGTCGTCTCTTTTTTGTCGGTTATGTATAAAATTTCTGGTTCAGTGCCTTATCTTCGTCGCTGACACCAAAATCCGCGTCGTCTATTTCGGAGAGGTTGACATAGAGTTGATTCTTATCCAGCAATGCCGCCAAGAGTTGCTGCTGCTTGTCCACATCATTGATGGCGATAAAATCTCGCACTGCGGCTTCAGGCATTTGCGGATTGACATACCAATTCAAGAATGAGTTTTCGGCGATGTTTTGCCAGAGTGTGACAAGTTCTTCAGAGGATTGTGCACTTTGGATTTTGTTCATATAGGCTTGGTTGTATGGCATCAGTTCACAATAGATGAAGTTACCACCGCCTTGCCATTTGATGGATTTGGAGATACCCCCTTGTTCTCCGGCAATGACTTTTTTTAAGCGGGTGAGCGTCACCGTTTCGACATAATTCATTTGTTCAATACCGATGTACTGTCTACCCATTTTGTGTGCGACAGATGCAGTTGTGCCACTACCTAAGTGAAAATCCAGCACGATGCTTCCTTCATCGGTACCGAGTTCAATAACACGTGCAATTAGATGTTCAGATTTCGGATAGTCAAATACTTTCTGGTCGAATAATGTTTTTATGTGCTCGGTTCCTCTTTCGTTTACGAATTCTTTTTCATCCCAAATACTTCGCTGTCGTTTTGAGTTACTCCTATATTTTTGGACGATCATATACCCTTGATCTCTTTTCGCTTTCCCTTTTATCTCCGTGTTTAAGTTCTGGCGTGCTTTTTCCTGGCTCCATCTCCAAACCGTTTGGATGCCCTGCGATTTTAATGGCATCACTTCGATAAAACCTGGTTTTTCTTTCAAGGAAACTTCCAGCAAGCCATTGGCATCCATATTGGTTGGATTGATATAAAAAGGGTAACAGAGGTTTGGACGATTTTTAGCGTTAAATCGAACATTGCGATTTCTGAGCTCCATTAAGTTAAAACCGCCGAGTGTATCTTCATAGTCAAACGTTTTATCGTTTTCTTCTAATTGCTTCAGTTCGATTTGTTTGTTTTTTGAATAGATCAAAAGGTATTCGTGAGTCCTCGCAATACCACCGTAATCTCTACCACTTCTATTTATTACAACGATAGAATTTGAGATAAAATTTCGGCTACCAAAAATCTCATCCATCAAAACTTTCAGATATGCTTGTTCGTTATCATCACACTGAACAAAAATTACTCCATCATTTCGCAATAATTTGATCGCTACTTCCAACCGATTTCTCATAAATGTGAGCCAACTGGAATGATTGAAACTATCATTATAACCAAACGAATCATTTCCGGTGTTGTACGGCGGATCTATGTAAATTAATTTCACCTTGCCCCGGAATTGCTGTTTCAAACTATACAGTGCTAATAGGTTGTTGCCTTTGATGATAAGGTTTTCTCGGATTGTGCCCTCTTCATCGCGTTTGATGGCGGACACCGGTTGTGTGCCGGCAGCCGTGTGGCGTTTCCAATTCGTTAGCACCTTCGCATCTAAGAGGCGGTTGATTTCATCGTCGGCAAGAATTTCATTGAAGAAAAGTTCCTGTCGTTTTTCCTCCTCGTGCGTCTGTCCTCCCTCCAAGACGCAATCCTTATAGGGCCATGCGAGTGCGACTTCGCCACGCTCGCGCAGGAATTTGTCGTCAATAGTTAATCCGATTCTGTTTCGGAATCTTGTATAGGAGTCGCCAAAGAAGTTTTTGTCGGAGATATAGGTAATGAAGGTGTTGTAATTGAAAACATACCGCCCGTTGATGTCGTCAAAAAATTTTTCCGCTATCTCCTTATCTGTCATCAACAGAGCAATCAAGCCGTGGTCGAGTTGCCAGGCGTGATTTCTGACGGCGGCGGGGATGAGTTCCTCGGCATCGTCAACAAAACGCCGGTCGGTTTTGAGGAGGGCGATGAGTTTTTGGTTGAGGTTGGCTCTACGCATAGATTTTCCTTTTTTGTCGGTTATGTATAAAATTTCTGGTTCAGTGCCTTATCTTCGTCGCTAACACCAAAATCCGCGTCGTCTATTTCGGAGAGGTTGAGATAGAGTTGATTCTTGTCCAGCAACGCCGCCAAGAGTTGCTGCTGTTTGTCCACATCATTGATGGCGATAAAATCTCGCACCGCGGCTTCAGGGATTTGCGGATTAACATACCAGTTCAAGAATGAGTTTTCTGCGATGTTTCGCCAGAGTGTGACAAGTTCTTCAGAGGATTGTGCCGCTTGAATCTGTTCCATGAACACTTCGTTGTATGGCATTAACTCACACGACAGGAAAGATGCTGGTGTTAACCCCTCCTGAGCCATCACTTTCTCAATTCGCTCCTTGCAAATAACGACATGTTCCTCTAATTGCTCAACGAGGATAAATTGCCGCTCTACCCCCCCCCTTCATATTTGTTAAGTTCTAAGGCAGCATGCCCCGTCGTTCCTGAACCAGCGAAGAAGTCAAGGACAATATCACCCGCATCAGTTGTGAGTTTCATGATATCTAAAACAGTATATAGAGATTTGGGGTAACTAAACGTCTGCCGCCGATCTAACATTTTTTTTAGCAAACCTGTACCATGATGGTTTGCATCGTACCGGGCATCAATCCACATGGTTGTTGCTTTATTTTTCTTTCTAACTATTTTTCTATAAATTTTGTGTTCGTTTCCCACTTTTCTCACAATAATTTTTCCAGCATTTAGTTCCTCTAAAAAGGATTCCTTAACAAGTTTCCAAGTTCTCATCCCATTCTTACCCATAGGTAAAAGTTTGACGAAATCGCTGCCGTTATCATCTATTGTAATTTCTTGGGTTATCGGATTGTAAAAAATAGGATAATAAAGGCTAGGGCGGGTCTCCGGGGTTGCATCTTCTCTTGACCGGATAAATGAATCCTCTTCTTCCGCTTCATTTATTTCAAAACGGAAATCCTCTTTAACTTTCGTAATGTTTTTGGCATAAAATAACGCGTACTCATGAACGGTTGAGAAAAAACTGCTTTGCGTTCTACCACGCGGATGATGTCTGATACAAACCGTGCCTATTTTATTCTGTCCACCGAAAACTTCATCCAATAGCACTCCCAGGTAAAATAATTCTGTATCATCGATAGCTACCGCTATGATTCCATTTTCGCTTAGTAATTCCTTCGCAACCGCTAATCTGTTTTTCATAAAGGTGAGCCAAGTGGAGTGATTAAAGGCGTTGTTGTAGGTAAAACTGGCCGCAGAACCGCCTGTATTATACGGTGGATCTATGTAAATCAATTTTATCTTTCCCTGAAACTGTGGCTTCAAACTATGCAGTACCAATAGGTTATTGCCTTTGATGATAAGGTTTTCCCGGATTGTGCCCTCTTCATCGCGTTTGATGGCGGACACAGGTCCCGTCCCAGCAGCCGTGTGGCGTTTCCAATTTGTTAGCACCTTCGCATCCAAAAGACGGTTGATTTCATCGTCGGCAAGGGTTTGATTGAAAAAGAGTTCTTTTCGCTTCTCTTCTTCGTGTGTCTGTCCACCCTCCAGTATACAGTCTTTATACGGCCAAACAAGGGAGACCTCGCCACGCTCGCGCAGGAATTTGTCATCAACGGTTAATCCGATTCTGTTCCGGAATCTGGTGTAGGAGTTGCCAAAGAAGTTTTTGTCAGAGATGTAGGTAATGAAGGTGTTGTAGTTGAAAACATACCGCCCGTTGATGTCGTCAAAAAATTTTTCCGCTATTTCCTTATCTGTCATCAACAGAGCAATCAAGCCGTGGTCGAGTTGCCAGGCGTGATTTCTGACGGCGGCAGGGATGAGTTCCTCGGCATCGTCAACAAAACGCCGGTCGGTTTTGAGGAGGTTAATCAGTTTTTGGTTGAAGTTTGATGGCATAATCGTCTCTTTTTTTGTTGGGTAAACGGTTGGAGTTCACCTTGCACGATGTGTTTCTATACCATTAAGTATACTCTAAAACAGGATTGGTGTCAAAAATATCAGATCAGAAATGCGTTTTACTGAAAAAATTGCCTTATCTGCGTCACTGATACCAAAATCCGCATCGTCTATTGCGCCTTCCACATTTGTGCACGCTCGAGGAATACGCCACGATCTGCCAGCCACTCTTCATAACCGATATTTCTGTTATCGGTGAGGTAGTTAATTTTCTCATCAATGCAGGCGGCCAGCTCAGCATCTTCCAAGGCAAATGAAAAGCCGCCGTGTTCTACTTCTTCATCAAGAGCGGTGACAACGAATTTGCCACCTGAAGCATGCGCTAATTCAAGGTTACCGAGCCTGCTGCGTGCGATTGCATCGATGTCACCAGCCCTGAGTGCTTCTAGCCGTTCGGATGCACTAAGGTAGATGATTTGAGGCATGTTTTCTGTTGGTGGATAGAGGCGGGTCCGTGTTACAAGATTGGGTGAAACCGCACCAGCGGTGATTTTGTACGCTGGTGTTCCGTCAGCAACGAGAGTCGCTTGCGGTGTCTCAATTCGTGTGCCCGCGGCGAGAGTACCTTCTTCATTGGCGAGCCCTGTGAGTACAAGGAGCCGGGCTTCGCTCGTAGTGCCAGGCAGCGTGGCGATGCGCATGTCTTGAGTCAAATCTGCATGGGTAGCGATGCGTTTGGCATCTTCGGCAGCTACGAGGAGCGATTGCTGGAAAGTGATATGCCCAGAGGTAAAAATGATGCGTCGTGTGCCGGTTGCATCGCGCGTCCGGGAGTCAAGGATTGTAATGCCGCCACTAATCAGGTCGTATTCGGGTTCTGTTGACTTCAGCCAGATGTCGGGCCATTCGGGGATTGCATGGCGTGAAAACGAAAGTCCGGTTCCTTCCATTGCTTCAAGCGCGGTTAGCAGGTCTGCCTCATACCCCTGATGTGTATTGAATCCATCTGAGTTCGGGTCTGGGTCTGCACTGTAGCTTATTGGTTCAAAAAAGGGGAAGAAGCCCACATTTAGCACGCGCATGCCATCTGTGCAAGCATGCCGGGTTGTTCCATTTTCAGGCGTAACCGTCTGTTGCATTTTCTCACAAGCTGCAAAGAGGAAGAGAGTGCTCAAAAGTGCATAGAACGCGATACCTTTCGAGGCTTGGCTTCCGGCAAGATGCAAAAGGCGAAGTGCCGTGCTTCTGTTTTGTGGTAGCATGCTGAAAAATTTATACATTATGGTAATCCTCGGGTTTGATTTGGTTTGACAATTTTGTATTTTATCTCACCGGGTTTAATGTAGCCTAATCGTTTTCGAGCGAGACGTTGTTTCGTGAGCTCATCGGTTTTTAGCAATTCAATGTGGTGCTTAAGCAGGTCGCGTTCCGCTTCAAGTTTCTTGAGTTCAGCTAAATAGGATTGCTCAGCAAGCTGAGCTGTCTGCCAATCGCGGTAGCCGTTTAAGAATTGCTTGATACTAGCGCCTAGTAAGGCAAGAGCAATAATAAAAAAAAGGAAACGGACAATGCGCATAAAGCGCTCCTTTCAAACGTGTTTATAGAGATAGCGATGGGCGGCTTTGCTGGATTACCGCCCGGATAGCCTGTTAGTGCGTTTCGCCTAAGTTATAGAATACTTGACTGCCGTTAAAGACTGCACTCTCGCCGAGTGCATCCTCAATCCGGAGCAGTTGATTATACTTGCAGACACGGTCTGTACGTGAGAGTGAACCTGTCTTAATCTGTCCTGTGTTGGTGCCAACTACAAGGTCAGCGATAGTGGTGTCCTCTGTTTCACCAGAACGGTGGGAGACGACAGCGGTATAGTTAAAGCGGCGGGCGAGTTCAATCGCCTCAAGTGTCTCTGTCAGGGTGCCGATCTGGTTCACTTTAATCAGGATAGAATTGCCGATGCCGCGTTTGATACCTTGCTCCAATCGGAGCGTATTGGTAACGAACAGGTCATCGCCAACGAGTTGGACGGTGCCGCCGATTGCATCTGTGAGAAGTTTCCAACCGTCCCAGTCGTTTTCATCCATGCCGTCTTCAATTGAGATGATCGGATATTTCGCACAGAGTTCACTGTAAAAAGCAACCATCTCTTCTGCTGATTTCGTCGGTTTTGCCTCTGCGTTTAATTCGTAGGTGCCGGTGTCGGCGTTGTAAAATTCACTGGAGGCTGCATCTAGTGCTAAGAGGACATCGTCGCCCGGTACGTAATTGGCACGTTCAACCGCCTCAAGGATGACTTGGATGGCTTCTTCATTCGATTGCAGATTGGGCGCGAACCCGCCTTCGTCGCCGACAGCGGTGTTACAATCGCGGGCTTGTAAAACCGCCTTGAGATTGTGAAAGATCTCAGCACCCATCCGGAGTGCTTCTGCGAAATTCTTCGCACCTGCTGGCATCACCATGAATTCTTGAATATCCACGTTGTTGTCGGCGTGCGAGCCGCCGTTGAGGATATTCATCATCGGTAGTGGCAGCTCTTTCGCGTTTGTTCCGCCAATGTAACGGTACAACGGCTGTCCGAGTTCATCTGCAGCGGCTTTTGCAACAGCAAGAGACACGCCCAAGATAGCATTGGCACCGAGATGTCCTTTGTTATCAGTGCCATCCAATTCGCACATTGTCCTATCAATTTGGCTTTGCGCGAACACATCATGCCCCGCGAGGGCACCGGCGAGCTCGGTATTGACGTTGTGAACCGCGTTCTGAACGCCCTTGCCCAAGTAGCGGCTCATGTCCTTATCACGCAATTCGACGGCTTCATGTTCACCGGTGGATGCACCCGATGGAACAGCGGCTCTACCCGTAGCACCTGATGCTAAGCTAACGTCAACTTCAACCGTCGGGTTACCACGCGAATCTAAAATCTCTCTTGCATGGATATCGATAATTTCTGACAATTGATTCGGTTCCTTTCTTTCCGCAGGTTTTTAGAGAAATCTACGGGTTGGTTATATAACTTTTACGAAACACTTCGAGAAACGCAGACCATTCGAGAGGTTAGTCATTTCTAAAGAATGCCGTTCATCACACGTCCCATCAACATTTATTTGGTGAAGGTACCTCCGACGAGATAATTACAAGTCGGTTCATCTGAGATTCACCGTATCGCTTTAATCAAAAACTATTCCTCAATAACCACCTCAGCGAGCATATAAGCGGAGACTAAAAAGACAAGACTGTATCCAACTAATAAATTTAGCCAAAAACTGCCTACCAAACCTCCGGTTACCAATAGTGCGACGGTGCATTTCGCACCGCCCATAATAATCGGAATAACAAGAGGTAGTAGTATAACAGAGAGGAGGCTTTCACCGCCACTAGTAGTCGTTGACATGGCCGAAAGCAGTACGCCGACTGCACAAAAACCGAGGGTGCCGATGCTCAGTACACCCAGCAACTTTATCAGCACATTCACCGTCACCACATCTAACAGGTCTAAAAATTGGAGGGCAATCGGTGTAATGACAAGTTCTAATAGGAATAAAAAAATGAGGTTACTGATAACTTTAGAGAGGTAGAAATTACTCGCATCGACCCCGGTCAGCCGGATACCGTGCAAAGCCCCGTTCTTCCGCTCTATTGAAAAAGACCTATTTAAGCTAATAATTCCTGCAAAAACAAATGCTGCCCAGAGAACGCTGGCGGTTAACTTGCCGCGGTCTGTTTTTTCTGGGAAAATCGGGCCAAACGCAAAAGCAAAGATAAGAACAACCAGCAAACTAAAGATAAAGATAAGAGCCAAAGTCTCTTTTGAGCGGAATTGAAGTGCCAGATCTTTGCGAATCAGCCAATTAATTTGACGGAGTGCCTTCATTTGAGATTCTTAATTCTAATTTTCCTCACTGACCCCGCTATATCACTCGCGATTCGTACTGCTGCACTAGATTGTCTACCTCAATTTGATTTTTGCTCGCGACATTTTCAAGTTCGCCATTTATCATAAAGAGGAAACGTGTGCCGGCAACGTATCCCAGCTCCGTATTGTGCGTGGTGATGACGATGCCTCTACCATTCTGTCTTTCTTGTTCGATACGTTGGAGGACAAACTGCTTAGCGTTCGTATCGAGTCCCGAAAAAGGTTCATCAAATAGAAGCACTGACGGTTTATGTAGCAAGGCTTTGGCTATCATAAAGCGCTGCGTCATGCCGCGCGAGAAAATCTGGATCGGTTCATGGATAAAGCGGCTCAGCCCGACTTCAGCAAGGAGCATTGTGCAGTGCTGCTCCAGCATTTCAACTCCGTACATGCGTCCGAAAAACTGCAGATTCTGATGCGGAGTGAATTCAGGGTATGCTAGGGAGTCGTGTATGACGACGCCCAAGTGTCTGCGAATAGAAATCGTATCTACTAAGGCATCAGTGCCTTCAATTTCCAGATGTCCGGATGTTGGCTGGAGGAGCGTGGCGAGGATTTTAATCAAGGTGGTTTTGCCGGCACCGTTGGGACCGAAAATCGTCACCACTTCGCCAGCGTCAACCGCAATGTCTACGTCTTTGACAATCGTGCGGTGTCCGAAGGTTTTTGTAATGCCGGATGCACGGAGACGCATGAAGAATTCGCGACATCAAATGCGCGCCTATGTCAAGGTAGATAAGCACGTTATCTGACCTGATAGATAAAGGCAAGATTTTTGTATCAACCGGAAACAGACTCCCTCAGTCGATGGGCCGCAGCGCTCAGCGGGGTTGTCTCCGGTGGATACAAACGGATGTTTTGCTACATCATTTCCCGAATAATCGCATCGCCTTGTTCTTTAGTGATACCGAGGGGCTGATGTGCCATAGGACCATTTTGCAACACAGGTTCCATCTCATCCAAGGCATCGCGGCTGGTATCTTGATAAAACAGTCCAATAGGAATCTCATCACCCCATTTGACTGCCTGTTCGAGTGCGGCGGTTTTATCAGCCGGATCGTGATCTTCAAGTTCCTTCACACGAGGTTTGAAGAAATCAAAGGTATTGTCCTTATTGAAAGTGACGCACGGACTGAACACGTCAACAAGAGCGAACCCTTTGTGCGTCATGCCGTTATACATCAATTCTGCCAAATCTTTCGGCTTCCCGCTAAACCCTCTGGCGACGTATGTAGCCCCGGTAATAATCGCCATGGCGATAGGATTCAGGGGTGCCTCTATATTGCCGAAAGGTGTACTCTTGGTTTTCATTCCCATCATACTGGTTGGCGATGTCTGTCCGATGGTTAGCCCATAAATCTGATTGTTCATGACGATGTAGAGCAGATCTATATTTTTGCGCATTGTGTGCACAAAATGGTTCCCGCCGATGCCGTATCCATCACCGTCGCCGCCAGTGACAACGACGTTCATTTGATGATTGGCAAGTTTTGCGCCAGTTGCTACAGCGAGTGCTCTACCGTGTAGCGTATGCATGCCGTAAGTCCGAACGTAACCGGGGAGGTTAGAGGAGCATCCGATGCCGCTCACGGTTAAGTATTCGTGATTGCCACGTCCGAGTTCTGCATAAGCGATTTGTAGGGCCCTGAGGACCCCGTAATCGCCGCACTGGGCGCACCAATCCGGCCGGGTATCACTCGCAAAGTCTTTCGCTGTGGGAGCACCGAGCACAGGTCTTTCTTTTTTCGCCATCTGATTCATCCTCCTTTATTAGACAACAATTTCTTGGTAGGGGACGTAAAGGTCCGTCTTGCCACTTAAGATTTGTTTTGCCCCGTCAACGATATGATGCGGCATAAACGGTTCGCCATCGTATTTACGGATCTGTCCAGCGGCTTTAAAGCCAGTTTCGCCGCGCAAGAAACGCGCGAATTGACCGGTATAGTTACACTCGATAATGATGGCATGTGCTGCTTTGTCAAGTACTGCATTGACGATGTCTTCGTCGATTGGGTAGAGCCATTTGAAGTGGATATGGTTAGTCGGTGTGCCTTGTGCTGTTAGCAGTGCTGCGGCTTCGCTAATGACACTGTGCGTTGAGCCCCACCCGATTAGTGTAATTTCTGCGTCTTCCGCTCCTTCCAAGGTCGGAGGAGGGAGAAGTTCGATGATACCATCCATTTTCCGCTGCCGTTTCTCCATGATGTCGCGTCTCTTGTGTGGATCGGTGAATTCATCACTAATCAATCCGCCGGCTTCATCGTGGTCATCGGTGGCAACGACGTGGACGTGGTCCGGCGTGCCCGGAATTGCACGCGGCGAGACACCGCTGTCAGTAATCAGAAACCGCAGATATTCGCCATCTGTTTGTCCAGGGTCTGTTATGAGTTCGCCACGATTGATTTCGGGTTGCCAATTAATCGAATTTGGATCAAATGTAGTAAAGCCCATCGAGAGTGTCAGATCAGAGAGAACCATGCCTGGGCACTGGAACTTATCGACTAAGTTAAAGAGTTCGGGGATAGTATCAAACCCATCCATGATGCCGGTCGGCGCGACGATAATCTTGGGAAAATCGCCTTGGCTGGCACCGAGGATTTGCCACAGATCGCCTTGTTCAGTTTTAGTCGGTAAGCCGGTAGAGGGACCGCCGCGTTGGACATTAATGACGACCATCGGAATTTCCATCATCCCAGCACTGCCGATGGCTTCTGTCATGAGCGCGAACCCACCGCCAGAGGTTGCACACATCGCACGACACCCTGCATGGGCTGCACCGATAACCATGTTGACGACGCTGATCTCGTCTTCGCATTGCCGCACCATGATGCTTAAGTCACGTGCGTGATTTGCCATCCAGTGTAAAACACCCGTGGAAGGGCTCATCGGATAAGCACAGTAAAATTTCACCCCAGCTGCAGCACCGCCCATTGCCATTGCTGAATTACCGTCAACGAACGCCAGCGCAGGTTCCTGTTTTTCAAACTGCTGTTCAAACGTGGTGAAGTTTTCCGCTGCATAATTGTATCCTGCACGTGCAACACTAATATTGGCATCAACCATTGCTTGTCCCTTACGGAGGAACGTGCGGGTAATGATGTCCTCAAGTATCTGTAAATCCCCACCCACCATATTCAAGGCGACACCGAAGGTACAGATATTCAGCATCAGTTTTTTTCGATCGGTGTTGTTGGACAATTCTTTGTAAGAGATGGGACACAACTGGATGTCGTCTCTTTCCGGTTCTGCTTTAACGTCATCGCTGTTGTAAATAATTGCACCGCCGGGGGCGACATGGGGAAGGTGTTTCTCTAAACTGTTCCGGTCGAGTGCGATCATCAGATCGATCCTGTCACCATGGTTGGCAACCGGCTCGGAACTGATCCGGACGGTGAGGAAAGTATGCCCGCCGCGGATGAGAGATTGGTAGGCGCTATAAGTGAAGACATGAAGGCCGTGCCGAGCACAGATTTGACTCATACTTTTGCCAACAGTATCTATGCCTTGCCCGGGTGCCCCTCCTACAGCAATTACAAAATCGTACTTTGCCATCTTGGCTCCTTTTGATTTTAAAGCGCGATGAGGAAATCGCGCTTACCATTCTTGATATGCGTGGGTCCCAAACACGCATACATGCTTCTACCGGGAACAAATAAGCAAGTTACGTTTGTTTGTTAAATTCCCGATTTCTTCATAGGTGTACCACCTGCAATAATTCAACTTTTATTAATTATACCACATTTGAAGCGCGTTTTCAAATTTTTTTACCACTGTGCAGAAACCTACGGTTTTTGAAGAGAAGTCTGTTCAAAATTCTATAGTAACCCTCAGAACAAGTTTGCAGCATTTCCGGCATTACGTCAGCAAGGTTTTGAGTGCATGCTGTGCCTCTGGGGTGCCAATCCTTTCTAAGGCGAAAACCACGTGATGCTGGACGCGCTCGGAGTCATCCTCAAATGCCTCTGCAATTGCAGGCACTGCAGCAGCGGCAGCTTCGCCAAGGTTCGCGAGTGCATAGGCAGCATAGGTACGAACTTCTTCGAAAGGGTCACGGAGTGCTTGTATAAGCACCGGAAGCGCGTCTATCGCGGGGGTTCCCATACTGCTAAACGCACGTATTGCATATTCGCGAACTTCTTCATCTATATCAGTCAAGGCCTCTGTGAGAGTTGGAATCGCAGGTGTTCCAATCCGGGACAGCGTAGAACTGATACAGAGCGCATGGTGTCGTTCAGCGGTTTCTAACGTTTCCATGAGCAGTGGAACCGCGGGTTTTCCAATGCTGGCTAAGATATCTGATACCTGGTCCGAAACCTCCCACAAATTCTCTGCAAGTGCATCAATAAGTTCTGGAATTGCGGGTTCTCCAATGGCAGTAATTTCCGCTTTGGCGGCATCGCGAACGTCGTCATCTATATCCGATAATTGCACGATTAAATCACTAACCGTGTAGTTGTCTTTATTCATTTTTCTTCGAAGATGGAAATGTTGCTGACGTTAATTATCTATACCTCTCTCTTTGTACTGTGTCAGGATTTCGGTGAGAGATTCCGTTTGTTCTCTACGGAGTCGCTGGTAGACGCGTTCCGAGATCTGTTCTTTCCCATGCATTTCATCAAGATGAGAGATGCACTCAAGCCTTGCGGTCCGGGCATGCTCCAAATCGGCATCGCTGAGTTTTCGGAGCCAGCCGATGTCAGACTTTAAAACATCGGGTTGCGTTTCTGACTTGCCAGTGGTGCGGTTTGCATAGCGGAGTTTGAAAATCGCCGCAACCAAAAAACCACCACTCAATGCAGCAGCCACCGCAATCAAGACCATTTGAGCCAAATTGGAACCCAAATTGGATGCACCTCCTATGGCGTCTATTTTCAATTTTAAGTTCCCCCGTTCTCCCGCTGAAAAACCTTCTCCCGGCTGAGTTTTGTAAATGTTATAAATCACATTGTGAATCGCTTCGCGTCGTTCAAGTCTAAATTGCTTTGCGATTGGACTTAAATTTAATCCCTCCGGGACAAAAATGTAGACGAGCTCTGTGTCAAAATGGAAGGCACGAGATAAATCAAGTCCAGATTCATCAACATGCAAAACGTAGGAGTAGCCAAATTCTGTTATACCCGACGGTAATGGCTCGCTAAGCGTGAGCTGCTGCGTAGTCGTGTTCAACAACAGTTCATGCCCTGTGCGAGCCTCGAAGCCTTCATGCTGATTCGGGAGTCCAAGATGTAAACCAACAGACTGGTTGTCATGCCGGATTTGAAACGACAAATCGCTTCTGTTTTCAATTTGGAGTACCTCCATGAGGGAGACTGCTCCATCCGGCGCGTGTCCTTCAGGCGCAGGACCAATCACAAGGGTATGCACCTTAATCCGAATTTTTGTCCTATCATCAGTAACAGCACCGATGGAAATGTCGATTGAGAGATTTGGTACCCAACTGGACAAAACCAGGTCTTTTTCTGTATAGTCGCTACCTTCGTAGGTTGTCGCGACAGTGTAATGGACGGTCGGATCCAGAGCTAAGTTATCAAACCGGTAGTTTCCATTTTCATCTGTTGCGGTTTCTTGCTCTTCAACGCCATCGGTTTTATGAACGCGGAGGGTTACGGGATGTGCTGCCAGGGGTTTGTCCTGTTTTTTGTCTGTCAACTGTCCATGAATTGAACCAACTTCTGCTTCAACAGAGGTGGTACTCCCCAAACAGATTAGAATCGTGAGTATCGTTACCCAGCAATGCCATTTAGCGAAAAAATTAGGGCTTTGTGTTCGGATTAAATCTAAGGTATTAAACATATTTATTGTTATTAATAGGCTTACGAACGTTTTTCTTCTTTATATCTCTCAATTTCTGCTTCCACATCCGTTATAGCACTGTTTTCAAGTCGCTGGATGATCTGCGCTGTTTCTTGAAAAAGCGCGGTACGTAGTTCGTTGTAATCCGCTTTCGAGAGTTTCCCTGTTTCATAATCTTCATCGAGTTCTTCCAAGGCGGTGTCCAAGGCGGCGTAAATGTGCTGGCGTTCTTGATGAAGCACTGCCTTATCCGGATGGGTTTCAACGAAGTCTGTTGGCATTTTCGCGAAAATAGGATAGGCAAGATAGACGAGTAACGCAATGCCAAGAATTATCACCCATAAAAGAACCAACATACAAATTTCCTCTTAATCTAATAAACTTGACAGACCTGTTTTTTCCCCCAAGATAATCACTAAAAAACTAACGTTGCCTCTTGTATTTTTCCAATTCTGATTCAATCTGTTTAATAGTTTCATGAGATGGGGTGGAATCCGCTGTGTCCCCTTGATCAGCCGGTCGAGAATGTGTTGTTAGCTTTCGTAGAACGGCGAGGAAAATGCCGCCAATCAGAATAAGAATAACTGCCGGCATGATGTACGCGATTAGATTGATGCCTTCTGCAGGCATCAGAGCATAATATTGGGGTCCGTGTTCATCAAGGTAATCTTCAATAATCTGTTCAACAGTCTCGCCTCCGCTCAATCGTTGTCGGAATTCATTTTCGATTGCTTGTCCCGTCCCACAGTCACAGATCTGGATTGTCATTTTTTCACATCCACAGTAACAATAAACACTTGTCTTCAATTCCTCGAGCTGGGCATCAAACTGTTTTTCAGCATCCTGTGTAGGCAGCTCGGCGACACCAGTGACGCTGAGCAGTAGGAAGAGAGAGATAACAGAAAATCGCGTTGTCATTTATTAGTCCTCATAACTGTGCATACAAGAAAAGAGCCGTAATTATGATAAGACGAGATTGCTACTCCTCTCTCGGTTTCGGTTGATGTTTCTCAGCAAAAGCGATAATACCGCCTAAAACCATCACAGCAACGCCAATCCAGACAATATTGATGAGTGGATTGTAATAGACTTGAACTGGGACAATACCGCCATTGCCGATATCCGGGGGCAGATCTCCGAGCGCGATATAGAGATCATTCATACCCAAATGGCGAACTGCGGACTCAATGGTGTCTGTTTCGCCTTGTCCGGTCTTATGATAGTAGTGGCGCGCCGGTATCATCTCGCCGATCGGTTTGCCGTTTTTTTCGACATCAAAAACAACGCCTGCCCGGGAATAGTTTTCTTGTTCCTCCTGAAACCAATTTCTCATAGTCAGGTCAAACGAACCGACCTTTAAGGAGTCGCCCATTTGCATGCCCGCGGATTCAAGGAGAAAGTAACCTTTAGAGCCCATAATTCCTATATAGAGAATAACGATGCCGATGTGGACAATATAGCCACCGTATCGCCGTTTATTTCGTCCAATGAGCAGTCTCAAGCCGCTAAAAAAGGAGGTCTCTTGTCGTTTAGCACGAAGCTTAGCACCGCGATAAAACTCGCTAAAAACGGCTGCAAGCACAAAAGCCCCGGCAAAACTACAGAGGACAGAGTAAACCGGCAGTGGGTTACCGCGCCAAGCAAGAAATCCCCATGTTAAACCACCAACTACCAAACCGAAGCCGATTGGGGAGACAAACATCCGCTGAAAATTAGTCGGAGTGAGTTTTTTCCATGAAATAATGGGACCCGCACCTGTCAAAAAGAGGAGCAGTAGACCGGGGATAATAACAACTTTATTGAAAAAAGCCTCCGGCACTGATGCTTTTTCGCCATTAATTGCCTCTGAGATGATAGGCCATAAAGTACCCCAGAGGATAATCAACGTCAGCCCGACGAACAGCCAATTGTTAAGAATAAAACTACTCTCGCGCGAGAGCAGGGATTCCAACTGGTTTGCACTTTTAAGTCTTTTCCAACGGTAGCCGATGAGGCCGATGACAATCGCCGTTGAGACAATTATGAAAGCGAGGAAGTACCAACCGATGTCCGATTGAGCGAATGCATGCACGGACGAAATAATCCCACTTCGGGTGATAAAGGTTCCCAACAGTGTAAACTGAAATGCTAACGTAATGAGAAGGATATTCCATAACTTGAGCATACTCCGCTTCTCTTGAATCATCACGGAGTGTAGATACGCCGTGCCGAGGAGCCACGGCATAAAAGAGGCATTTTCAACCGGATCCCATGCCCAATAGCCACCCCAACCGAGTTCTCTATACGCCCAATTGCCGCCAAGCGTTATTCCGATTGTCAAGACAATCCATGAGAACAGCATCCACCTACGGGAACGGAGGATCCAATTGCTGCCGATGCGCCCAGAGGCGAGTGCGCCAACCGCGAACGCGAACGGAACTGTCATCCCGATCCAACCGATATACAGAGTTGGCGGATGAAATGCCATGCTCGGTGTTTGGAGCAGTGGGTTCATGCCTTGCCCGTCTGGAGCTACCTGCCCGCCCGGAAATCTTGCCAGCGGATTATACACACCCTCAATCAGGCCACTGACGAGAATGATGAAAAAAAGTTGGACAATTGCAACGGGAACAAGCGCGTAATCCGAGAGGTTGTCAGTGGCTTTCCGATTTTGCCAGACAACGATTGCTCCCGCAGCAGTGAGCAGCCAGAGCCAAAATAACAGTGAGCCAGACATTCTGCCCCACAGTGCAGTTACCTTATAGAGGAGTGGTTGGGCCCCACTTGAAACCTCAACCACATACTTCATTGAGAAATCGTCAGTCACAAATCCGTAGATGAGCGCGCCTGTCGCTGTACTAATAAGAATAAACGTCGCCACGATGGCATTGCGCCCGCTCCGGATGGCGTTGGCATTTCTCTCCGCTAATCCCACGCAGAGTAAACCAATTGCCCATAGCCCAGAGAGAATGGAAAGATATATAGCCGCTTGTCCGATTTCGGCTGTCATAGGATAAGTTTTATGCCTCCTCAATTTATCGTGGACGTTTTTTATTAGGTGCTACCTTCTCACAAGTACCGCAGGTTTAAAGGAATGGATTTTACCTAACAGTCAAGTGTTCTGGACGTTCTAGTCAGCTTTATAAGAAACGTCTGTATTTGTGTTACCCTCGGCTCCTTCGTATTTAGAAGCACACTTTGTCATCAACTTAGAAGCGACAATCACGTTCTGAGAAGCGTCGTATCTACCTTCCACAAACACGCTGCCGCCATCGGTAAAATTATCCGGTTTGAGCCGGTCTTTGTAAATGACGTTGACTGTGTCATCACTTTCCCGGTCACGTACGGCAAAGGTGAGTTCAAAATTGGCAGCATCCCATTTCGTACTCCCCTCTGAAATGAGACCGTCGACCTGAACCCGTTGATTGTTGAGTTTGTCGGCCTCGGCAACAAGTCCGGCGGGCGTAAAATGGCGCAGACTCGTGTGCCTAATGCCAGCAATGACTAAAAATACCATCGCCAAAAATAGCAGCACACTCGCTACACTAACCTTAATTCTTTGCTGTTTCACGTAAGCCTCCTCGATATCACAAGAATTTAGCACTGCAATTAATTATATCATTTATCTATAAAGAGATGCAAATTTTTTTTATCTCATTGTAGTAGCACGAGAAATTTTTGACGAAATTTACATAAGCTTTATCGCAGCATCAGGGCAGGGAGGATCCAAAACTACAAAAAGTCGATTATCCTTGACTTAAAAGTGAATTTCAGTTTAAAATAAGGTTAAATTGAAAAAAGTCAGGGACTCAGAAAACCATGAACCTAAATTGGCGGAAGCATCCATGGGCAGGCGTGTTTCCTGCAACGTTATGCCCTTTTCATGAAGACGAATCAATTGACGAAGACGGTTTGCGCAACTATATGCAGGAACTTGCCAACGTCGACGGGATAAAAGGCGTTGTATGTAATGGACATACCGGCGAAATTATGTCACTCCGCCCACACGAACGGCAGCAGGTCACACAAGTTACCGCTGAAGCCGTCGGGGACAAAGTGAAGGTGGTTTCAGGGGTGAGTGCCGAGGGGAGCCTTCCGGCGATCGACGATGCACTCGCAGCCAAAGAAGCCGGCGCGGATGCGATCTTGCTCATGCCCGCTCACCATTGGCTCCGTTTCGGACGAACATCTGAAACCGCTGTCGGCTTTTTTGCAGATGTCGCCGACGGGGCAGACCTGCCGATCATTGTGCATCAATACCCAGCATGGACAAAAGCAGGCTATACTCTTGAAGAGATGTTAGAAATCGTCAAAATTCCGCAAGTTGTATGCATTAAGATGGGCACGCGGGACATGGCACGCTGGCGATGGGATTATGAACAATTAAAAATTGCCGCACCGCACATCCCTATCCTTACCTGTCATGATGAATATCTACTCGCTTCGTTGTTGGAAGGCAGTGACGGTGCCCTGATCGGGTTTGCAGGATTTGTTCCTGAACTGATGGTTGCCGTTGTGCATGCCGCGCTCAACGACGATTTGCTCGGGGCACGTAAAGCACGCAAGGAGGTAGACGCTCTGGCACGAATCGTCTACAACTTCGGTGAACCTAGCAGCGACGCGCACCAACGTATGAAATGCGCGCGGTGGTTAATGGGTAGGTTTCCGTCTATGACGATGCGCCGCCCACTCCGTCAATTGTCTGTAGCAGAAGTTCAGAAGATTAGAACCGAACTTGCCGCAATCGGTTATCTGAATTGAAGAATCACTGTAATTGCACTGATTAGTTATCGTATCAGTAATTCTAAAATCTACAATAATATATCGTAGACTTGACAAGGAAATGCATCTAAATATTTTTTCTTCGTAGGAGAGAATCATGAACAAAGAAGTTGTGGATGTTTGGGATGCTTTTCTGAATACGCTTAAAAACCGTGGACTAGCCGAGCTCAATTGGAAGATTGGTGCCGATGTTCGGGCACAATTAATCGGCTATTTCAAAGAGAAAATAGATGCTGGTGCTTCACTGCCGAATCTATTGGATTACATCTATCGTTTTCCTAAAAAAAATGCAGTGGGAACTGCGTGAGTACGCCCAAAATAGACTAAAAACTAATCCGAACAACGGTGCAGCAGCAAAGTTTTTGGCGATAGATATGGCAGAAACCTATTCACCGGCCCCGGATGAAATGTGGCCGCTTTTAGAGACAGCAATGCGGTTCCTACCAAATGATATTGATATCTGCTTTCTGGCGTTTGAAAAATCAGGTTTCGATTTCTTAAAAGAAAAAGCGGTCATTTCGCTTGAAAGGTTATTCGAGCGGCTTAACGGCATGGCACACAAGCTCGCTATTGATTGGGTGTGGATGTGCTGTTATGATTATTTTCATGTCACGGCGAGACCTTGCGATTTTCATAAGCACTTTGAGAGCACTGACCCACTTTTGCCCCGGTGGGAGGCAGTGATGCGTAATATTCAAGTGGTTTTGGAAAAACAGTTGGAATCGACACCGCACGATTGGAATACTATAAGTATGCTGCTTGAGCACCACGAGACATTAGGCAATTCTCAAGCGGGGCAATCTGTTTTGGAAAACGCGCAGATTGTTTTTGAGAAACGGTTGGAACGAGACGCAAACGATTGGGACGGTTTACACGGCTTAGCCAAAGTACATGAAAAATGGTGAAGAGTATTCCGGCACCCTTCTTGCTGGATCGCAATGGCAAGGTTATCTCCGTGAAAGCGAGAGGGCTTGAGTTTGAGGAATTAGTGGCGGCGGAATTTGATGCCAAAACCGAGTCCATTTCTTTGTAGTATCGATTCGGAGCAAGTTATGTTGAAATATGCGTTAATCGGGCATGGACGGCGAGGGGCCGCGCATCTCGCAACGGCGGCAGCGTTAAAGGAGACCTTTGAAGTGGTTGCTGTGTGCGATGCACACCGCGAATCCGCGGAATTGGGTGCCGCTAAACTCAATGTAAAAGCCTATACCGATGTACGGAGGCTCGTTGACGAAGCAGCACCGGATATCTGCGATGTCGTCGTGCCGGCACCGCTTCACCATATTGTCTCCTGCTATCTCTCTCGGTGTGGTATTTCCCATAACGTTGAGACACCGCTTGCTCCGACACTCGGTTTGATGGATATAATGATAGCAGAGGCCTCACAAAACAGCGTCATACTGCAAACATCGGAGAACTTTCCGTTTGTGCCTATTGAACAGTTTGTGTTGAAACTCATTTGTGAGGGCATCATTGGGAAAGTCCACAAGTGTTACCGTCTTTTTTCAACAACCGGCTATCACGGCCTCGCAGCGATACGGTGCCGGATGGCGGCGGATCCTGTCGCTGTCAGCAGCATTGCGCATACGATGCCGGTAACCCCCTACGTCGATCGGGCAAAGCGCGACTTTCAGTCGGAAAATCTTGAGTTTTATGCTGTTGATTTTGACAACGGTGGGCTCGGCATCGCCATGGTAGGCAATAAGAACGGGTGCCTCGGGCGCAATCATCTCGTCGGTTTTGAAACCTGCGGCGAGCGTGGCACAATTATCACCAATGGCAATCAGGGCACCTCTGGCGGTGAAACTGTCAACGTTTGTACGGATGAAGATATCGTGATGCATGCCGCGAGAGCGCAAACCTACGAATTTCAGAGAGAATATAGTGAAACGGGGGCGTTGCGGCGTATTTTTGTTGAACTGCCGACATCTTTAGGTGGAACCATCGAATGGCTGAATCCTTATAGGAATACAAATATAACGGAAGGCGGTGTCTCATTGGCGACGATGCTTGATGGCATCGCACACGCGGTACGCGAAAAAACGGCACCGCTTTGGACCGGCGAAATGGGTAGGGCTGATCAGGAGATGGTCATCGCTGCACACCGTTCGCGCCGGAACAATCGCCAACCGGTTCAACTCCCCCTTGAACCTGAACTCGTCGAAGAAGAAGCATTTGACAAGGATTTTGAAATGCGATTCGGTATTCACCCGCGCACAGATATTGAAAAGGCATTACAGGTTAATTTTAAGGCGCGCTAAAACGATAAACAAGGGTGCCACAACTAGGAAATCCGTTTCGTATAGGAGGTAGGATGAAAGAAGTTAAAATTGCATTTATCGGGTGTGGCGGCAATGCGAACGGCCACATGAATCAGTTAGCAGGTATAGAAGGTGCACGCATCGTTGCCGTATGCGATGTGCAGCCCGAACGCGCGCACGCCGCTGCGGACAAACATAACGCGCACCCGTACACAGAACATCGCAAACTCCTTGAACGCGACGACTTGGATGCTGTCTACTTGAGTCTGCCTGTGTTCGCACACGGACAACCAGAATTGGATGTCATCGCACGCGAATTACCGTTCTTCGTTGAGAAACCCGTGGCCATTAACATGGAAATTGCACGTGAGGTTGAAGCCGCAGTCACAGAAGCGGGTATTATTACGTGTGTGGGTTATCAGCTCCGCTACCTCGCTTCAACACAGATAGTCCGTCAAATCATCGCAAATACACCTATTAACATGCTGGTCGGTAAGTATTGGTGCGGTACCGGACGGGGAGACCCCGGCACGTGGCTCCGCCAGATGAACCGATCCGGTGGCCAACTGGTTGAACAAGCAACTCACACAATTGATATGATGCGCTATATGGCAGGCGAAGTGGAAACTGTATCCGCGATGCAAGCTACCCGCGTTTTGACTGACACGGATTGTCCCGATGTCAACAGTGTGACGCTCCAATTTGCTAGCGGTGCCATCGGCTCATTGACGGCGACGTGGGCATACGATCCGGGCGACTGGTCGAATGCAAATATTCTTGATATTTTCTATGAAGCGAAGATGCTCCACTGGAGCCCGGCTGCTGCGACAGTGAAAGAAAATGGAGAATGGGTAGATAAAACAGAACCGAGTCCGACAATTGACTCAGTCTTCGTTGACGCAGTCAGGCGTGGTGATGGTTCAGCAATCCGCAGCCCTTATCGTGACGCTGTCAAAAGCCTTGCGATATCGCTTGGTGCGAACCGATCTGCGCAGGAAAAACGTCCGGTTTCCATAGCAGAAATTAGCTAAAAGGAGCATTATGGCTAAAAAATACCGCGTCGCTATCGTGGGATGTGGCGGCATTTCATACGCACACGGAAACGCTTGGAAACAGGTTCCTGAAATTGAAATCGTGGGTGCCTGTGACGAGAAATTTGAGGCGCTCTCCCGGTTTGCCGCAGAATATAACGTCCAGAATACATACAAAGAACTCCGGCAGATGTTAGAAAAACAGCAACCTGATGTTCTGGTAATTGCAACGTGGCCGTCAAGCCATCTCAAAAATTTACTTGAGGCGGTTCGGGTTGGGGTGAAGGGAATCCTCGTTGAAAAACCGATTGCTGTTAATACCTCACAACTTGAGCAGATGATCCAAGTGACAAACCGGGCTAAGATCCGGTTAATGGAAGCGTTTATGTATCGGCACCATCCGTTGACATTGGCGGTGAAACAGAAGATTGAGGACGGGGCTGTCGGCGCAGTACGCTACGTGCGCTCCACATTTTCAACCGGATTAACAGATCAACGGAATTGGCGACTCCGCGGAGAACTCGGCGGCGGGGCTGTGATGGATTTGGGCTGCTACTGTATCAACATCATGCGCTATCTTATGGGGCAAGAACCGCAGGCTGTATGGGCAACCGGGAATTTTGAACCGATTAACAACGTCTGGGAAACCTTGATTGGTACATTAGACTTTGGCAACGGCATTACTGGCCAATTAGATTGTAGTTTCGGTTGGACATGGCGCGAATCTTATGAGGTTGCAGGTACAGAGGGAACCCTCTTTGTTCAAAGTGCCTGGGGAAACAGCGAAGGTAATTCTCATTTCATCGTGAATGGCGACACCGTTGAGGTTACCGGGGTCAATCCGTATGCAGCTGAGATTCTAAACCTATGCCGTGCTATAGACACAGGGGAGCCGCTACTTCTGCCTATTGAAGATGCACTGGGGAATATGCGCGTTATTGATGCATTGCATCAGTCCGCACACACCGGACAGCGTGTTCAAGTTACAGAGCAAGGCTAAATCTCTATTAACATGTCGTTCCGAATCAATACTATGAATGCCTTGAATCAAAATTAACGCTACTTGTGCCCCAATGGCACTAAGCGAGGCGCGAGGCGAGAGTGCATACATGACGACAGCACGCCTACACACCGTGCTTCTCCCACAATATGTGTGAAAAAGTAAGAGACTATCTCGCTTTAATCGACAAAAGAGGAAAAATGCATCATGTTTGAAACAATTATGAAGTACCCGATCGATGTTTTTAGGGAGGGGGATTTCTCTTTTGGTGTCCCATTGCCCGGGCTCCTCATTTTTCTGCTACTCGGAGTACTCGTAGCGGTTACAATTTGGGGATATCGCAGCACGAGAGGCAGGACGGGGCGTTGGTTTCGCGGATTTCTTATTTTTCTTCGCGCAATTGTCCTCTGTTTTATTGCTTTCTGCCTGCTCAAGCCGTTTCTAACAATTTACCAGACTAACCCGGATGACTCCTATCTGTTAGTGATGGTTGACCGGTCCAAGAGTATGCAGATTGCCGATACTGTAGATGGAGAGACACGACTGCATCACGCTAACAAGGTGCTGTTTGGAAATGGCAGTCAAGATAGTGACGCACTCCTACACAAACTCAATGCAAAATTTAAAACTCGGCTTTTCGCTTTTGATACCCAGGCAAAACGGATTCCGAGTGTGACAGTGACGAACGCGGATGGAGAAAGTACCGATATTCCCACAGCATTCAACGAAGCATTAGACGATTTGCAGGGGGTTCCGTTGTCTGGAGTAGTGCTGTTAACGGATGGTGCCGACCGGAGTGGCACGGACATCGCAAAACTGGCATTGCAAAGTCGAGAACGTAAACTCCCCATCCATACTGTTGGAATTGGCTCAGAAGAAGACACAGCAGATTTTGAACTCGTTAAAGTTGATGTCCCTCGTCATGCAGAAGAAGATTTTCCGGTTGAACTGTCGGCCACAGTCAAACGGGTAGGTTACAAGGGAAAAGAGGTTAATGTTCAATTAAAGAAAAGTGGGCGGATCCTCAGAGAAGTCACTGTTGACATGGACAAAGGTAAACCTGAGAAAACAGAAAAAGATACTAAAACTGTCCGGGTACCTATTAAGTGGACACCGCTCCAACCCGGAACGCAGAGGTACGAAGTTCACGTTCTGCCACCGGAGGGTGAAACCGTTCCCCAAAACAATACAAAAACGTTTCTTCTGAAGGTGGCACCAAGCAATAAAGTCAAAATCTTATTCGTTGAAGGGAGTCCGAGGTATGAATTCGGATTCATCAAACGGGCACTTAGGAACGACCCGAATATACAACTCACTGATCGGTTTCTAACGAGCGGCGACTATTATGGCGGTACGCAGACCGATACAACGCAAGCCTTTCAATTCTATCCGGATACGAAAGAAACGCTCTTTGAATTTGACGCTATTATCTTTGGCAACGTAGATGCGACACATTTTACGCAGGTGCAGCTAGAAAATACGGTAGAGTTTATTCGCACGCGCGGCGGTGGATTCCTGATGTTAGGAGGCAGCGACTCCCTAGGCAACCCTGAGTTTTCCGCCTCCTATATTAATACACCCATTGCGCAACTTCTCCCTGTAGAATTGGAACTCGGTTCACCACCACCGTTGGCACCGAGACGGGGGCGCACCCAGGTATCCAGTTCTCAACTTGACAAGGATGCCAATTACAAATTGCAATTGACACCGGAAGGGAAAGTTGAGATGTTAATGGCAATGGCGGATACGCCGACAGAGAATCTCGAACGGTGGCAGAACCTTTCCATCATGCAGGGATATAGTAAAGTTAAGCGTGCCAAAGCCGGGGCACTTGTTTTAGCTGTGCATCCGACATCGCGAAATCAATTCGGCAAGCGCATCCTTATCGCAACCCATAACTACAACGCCGGGCGCGTTATGGTATTTACGCCGCACACTTCATGGCGATGGAAAATGGTCGACCCGGAACCGCCGTTTCAGTATCAAAAGGGATTCCACGAACGATTTTGGCGACAGGTCGCGAAATGGTTGACAACAGCACCGAAAGAACACCTTAAACTTAATATTGCGAAGACTGCTTATACCTTGAAAGAACCCGTGGTCATTGAGGTTACAGCTACCGATAAGCAGTTTGAGTTGACGAATAAAGCGAAGTTGCGCACCGTTATTGTTGACGAAACCGGAAAGCGCAACGAACTCCCGCTTGAACAGGTACTCGGCAGAGATGGCTACTACACAGGCCGGTTTATCCCAATCCGTTACGGCGAGTATACCGTCACTGCAACCGGTACGCTTGATGGAGAAAGACTCGGAGAGCAACAAGGGCTTTTTGACGTGAAAACCTCCTACGCCGAGTTTAGCAACGCGGCACTCAATGTTCCGCTGCTGAAAACCCTTGCTGAAGGTAGCGGTGGAAAATACTACTCTATTGAGGAGGTATCCCAACTCGTCAATCAGATACCGCTGGTTGAGAGCGCAACCTCAACGATTAAGGATGTGGATATCTGGGATATGCCGCTGATTTTTGGATTGCTTATTGCGATGCTCGGATTTGAATGGTTCTTGCGGAAACGCGGCGGTTTAGTCTAACTTGTTAAAATCCAGCTCCGCATAAATCATGTGGATTTCTTGTCTGATATTTGGGCGGTGTCACTTTTTTTATCACAAACTGTTCAAAAAATGGGCAATTCTATTCGCATAGAGTTTTGCACGCTCTGGCAGCGTATGGCTGTCATCTCCCTAACTATACGACATAACCGATGCAGCGTTGAATCGATAACAATTGGCATGTAAATTGCACATATTTGGATAAGCCTCCTTGGGTTAGCCGGAGCCACAACCTCGGTTGGTTAACGTGAGTGTTGTGGCTCGGGTTAAAAATTTAGAAAGCGTCCCCGGGCAAATCTCTGATTTGCTAAAAGGTGCGTAGATTTAGAGAAGGTTTCTTCTCTCGATACTTATACGTCATCCACGCAGCAGCGATATTCACCAAAAAATTTATTATATTCCTTCCGATGACACTCGTGTACCAGATGGCACTCACAGCAACTCGCCCTCCCCCAAGCTACCCGCCACATTAAGTGTCATTACATTTTTGAAGGGCTGATGAGAAAATCGCGTGCAGTTATTGCTTTGTCAGCTGTCATTAAACGGCTCCATGCCTGCAATCGATGCTACAGTGTCTCGCTTTTTTTACGTTCGGTAGTCTGCGTTAATGCGGATGTAATCGTAAGAATAATCACATGTCCACATCGTTATCTCAGCATCGCCAGCGTGCAAATCAATGGTAAGTTTCACAGGATCTTGTGCGAACAAGGCAGTTGCTTTTTCTTCATGAAAACCGGCATCCATTCCATCCTTGACGAGTTGATAGTCCTGAAGCCATACGTTGGTTTGATCCGGGTTGAATTCTGCCTCCGATTTCCCGATTGCCATCATGATGCGGCCCCAGTTTGCATCATTAGCGAATATTGCTGTCTTGACAAGCGGAGACTCCGCGACAGCGCGGGCAGCTTTTTCTGCATCATTCCGGTTTTTCGCATTTTTGACAACTACCTCAACCAGTTTCGTGGCACCTTCGCCATCGCGAGCGAGCATCTTAGTCAATTCGGTACACACGAATTGGAGTCCCTCAAAGAATTCTCCGTAATTCTTGCCTTCTGCATCAACAATTTCAGCGTTACCAGCACTGCCCGTCGCGAGGATCAGCACCGTGTCATTTGTGCTACGATCGGTGTCGACAGTTAGCAGGTTATATGTATTATTGACGACTGTGGTTAGTGCAGTATGGAGCGCTTCTGCAGTGATACATGCATCTGTTGTCAGGAAGGAAAGCATCGTCGCCATGTTTGGCGCTATCATCCCCGAACCTTTGGCAATGCCACCGATTCTTACCGGTGTACCATCAATTTCTACCTCAACGGCAACAGATTTAGGGTGTGTGTCCGTAGTCATGATTGCCTCTGCAGCATCATCTCCGCCTTCCGTGCTAAGTCTTGTTGCTGCCTGACTAATCCCGTTTCCAATAGTGTCCATCGGCAGCTGTTGCCCAATCACGCCGGTTGAGGAGACGAGAACGAGGTTTTCAGCAATGCCGAGCTGTTCACCTGTCAACCTTGCCATTTTTTCTGCATTCGCCATACCAAGTTCGCCAGTACATGCATTCGCATTCCCGCTGTTAACAATAACGGCTTGTGCTGTGGCATCAGTGAGGTGCTGGCGGCAAACCCACACCGGCGCGGCAGTGACGCTATTCTTGGTAAAAACACCCGCGGCAACAGCCGGGGACGCTGTCACAATTAAAGCCACGTCTTTCTGATTGTCTTTTTTAATTCCAGCGTGTACACCTGCTGCCTGTACACCCCGTGCAGCGGTGATTCCGCCATCTATCTGTTTCATTGTTCTTGCTGGAAACGTTAAGGGCTTTCTGCCGTGAGGGGCCTTGTGCCTATCTCGTCAGAGCCTTTTTAGGCATTCCCCTTAAAAATACTCCTATTAAAACTACTTGTAGGCGAATTATAACATACTCTGAGTGAAACTGTCAAGCGCTTTCATTTCTGCACCAAAGGATTTCGTTAGCAAGGTCTTGCAATTTACAACTTGACATCCCGTTAACGGTGCATATAATAGTATTATGAGACTTCATTTTTAGGTCTATCATACACGGCCCGTTTTCTCTGACGTGAACCCTCGAAACTTTTCTCGTTAGAGACTTTGGGGCCATTATCTACAAAGTATATGAATATAGGAGGATGAGATATGGCGAAAATACGGATGGCACAATACGGAACAAAACACGGGCATGCACGCGGCAAATTGCAAGCGATGCTTGTCAATCCAGATGTAGAAGTAGTAGGTGTTTTTGAACCCGATAAACAACAACGAGCACGCCTACAAAATTCAGATGGCGCGTTTGCAGATGTCCACTGGTTTCCAGATTCAGCCCAAATGTTAAGTGATGCATCAATTGTCGCAATTGCCTCAGAGGGCAGCAACAGCGAAAGCCTGAACCAGACAGAAGAGATTGTCAATGCCGGTAAGCATGTCTGGTACGATAAACCCGCAGGTGAAAACTGGGAGCAATGGCAGCACGTCATCAGTACCGCACAAGAAAAATCCGTTTTGGTACAGATGGGGTATATGTTGCGCTACCATTCTGCTTTCAGACAGATTGCAGACTGGGTGAAATCAGGATTTTTGGGAGACATCTTTTCTATCCGGGCGCACATGTCAACAAACATCTCGCGTGAGGCACGCACGCGTATCAGCCAACATATCGGCGGCATCTTTTTCGACCTCGGCGGACATGTGCTGGACCAGGTACTATGGCTGTTGGGCAGACCGGAGAAGGTTACTGCCTTTCTACGAAACGATGGTGGTTCCGTGGAGCCTTTCAAAGATAATACTCTCACCGTGTATGAATTTGAAAACGCAATGGCGTTTATTTCTATCTCAGCTTTGGAACCCAGGCCGGTTGCCCGCCGATTCGAAGTTTATGGGACAGAAGGGAGTGCTATCATCGTTGAACCGTTCGAGCCGGGGCTCAACATTCGGCTCTGTTTGGAAGAAGCTAGAGGGAACTATTCTAAAGGAGAACAGATAGTAGAAATAGCAGGTGAAAGCCGCCAACGACTTTATGAATTGGAATTGGACGCATTTTTAGCAACCATCGCTGGAACCCAACCGCCTGACCGGCCCGCATCTCACGAATTGCTGGTACAGGAAACGCTTCTACGGGCAACCGGAGTTATCACAGATTGAGAATATTACTGCTTTATGACGGGCGGATATCAGGATCCGCCCGTCCGATACGGAGTGGCTCTTAGTCTTCAAGACCCGCCGCCCACTTGATGCACCCGGTAATGTGCTCGTGAAACCACCCTTCACGCCAGAGTGCATCTGGATGGCCGAGCGCGGTATACATGACGCGCCCCTTGCCGTAACTATGGCACCAACCTAAGGCATAGTCCTGGTCATCGCGATTTCCACGCGAGACATCAATAGAGGCGTTGTCTAAGCGCATGAGCACACGCGTTTTGCTACGAGCCCAATTCTTGAATGTATAGATTTCATCAACGACTTTAAAGCTGCTACCGAGCATTCGCGTCGCAGGGTGCTCAGTATCCTCAACAATAACGTTGACTTCTTGGTGCCACGGATGCCCAGCGAAATAGCCACCCAGCATTTCACCATATTCTGGCCAATCGTAGCAGGTATCCGTGGCGTTATGGATACCGAAAAATGCTTTGCCGTCGCGAACGAAGCCAAGTAGTGCTTCTTTCTGGACGTTATCAAAAGGTAAATTGCCCGTTGTTGCAAATGCGACGAGGTCCTGTTTTTGGAGGTTCTCGGCGTTAATCTGCTCACACCGGTGGGTTGTCCCAACGTTCCAACCATTTTTTGCACCGATCTGCTTGAGTGCCACTTCAGCATCCGGTAGGTAACTGTGCTCAAAACCAGCGGAATGACGTAACATGAGAATGTTCATAAAACGATCCTTTCCCAAGGAATACAAGAATTGTGAAACAATTTTTTCGTGTTATTATACAAAAATTCCAAAAAAAGTGGTAACATATTCGCACCGCCTCTCAAAAAAGGTTGCCATACCGTCGCGTTTTGTGGCATTATTATCATAAACAGATATAAGGAGAATACCTGTCTCATGAAATTTTTTAAAAAAGGTAAAGAAAAAAAAACGGCACCTAAATCGGATGATGCAACGAAATCGCATCCTGAGTTGAAGGTTATCAGCGGGACACAGATTTCAGGAAAGCCATCGCAAGAGCAGCGCCCACTGCAACAACCACAGCAGCAGAACATTACGCTGCCAAATGTACAGTATAAGATTGCCGTGGCAAGTGGAAAGGGCGGAGTTGGCAAATCAACTGTCGCTACAAATCTGGCAATCTCCTTGGCCAAGGCGGGGGCAAAAGTCGGTTTGATGGACGCAGATGCTTACGGGCCCAGTATTCCAACAATGATGGGGATCCAAGAACGCCCACAAACAAGTCCGGCACGGAAACTTGTCCCGCTTGTTCGACATGATATTAAACTCATGTCAATCGGTTTTATGGTGCCCGAAGAACAAGCGATGATTTGGCGAGGCCCGATGTTACACAGTGCCATCCGTCAATTTCTGAGCGATGTCGACTGGGGTGCACTCGATTACCTCATCATCGACCTGCCGCCGGGGACAGGCGATGTCGCACTTTCATTAACCCAGGCGATGCCGCTCACCGGCGCTGTCATTGTTACCACACCTCAGGATGTCGCCTTGGCGGATGTCCGACGCGGTGTCGCAATGTTCGAAAGATTAGGCGTACCGATCTTGGGCATCATTGAAAACATGAGCTATTTTATATGTCCACACTGCGACGAAAAAACTGAAATTTTCAGAGCCGATGGCGGGAAAAATATGAGTGAGCGGTTCAGCGTTGCTTTGTTAGGACAGATCCCACTTGACGCTGAAGTCTGCACAGCAGGCGACCTCGGGGTGCCTATTGTGGCAGGGCATCCGGATTCTCCACAGTCTGAAGCATTTGGCACAGCGGCGATGGAATTGCAGACGGTGTTAAAGGAAAGCGGGGAAGAAGAGGAATTGAAGATTCTCTAAAGCAGGAATACAGAAACCCCTAAAATCGCTTGAAGCTACCTCTTCTCAAAGACGGCATCGATATCAGCGGTGCTTCAACCCACCGCTGGTATCTGCTGTTAATACTTCGGGAGTTGAGCACTAAGGCGTTTCTGTCTCTGTTGAGAACCTTGAGTCGGTATTCAGAAGGATATCCATGAAGGCTCCGTCCGCCTCAGAATGTTCCTGCTGGGACGAAACCTCTCGCTGAATGGGTGGAATGTAGGGCTCTCCGGATTCAATGGCACGGCGATGCACCTGTGCAACAATGTCTCTCTCTCAGGCCTTGCTTTTATAAGTTCTAACGCTTTGTCGTAATCCCCGACCCCTTTAGTATGCAAAAGTTAAATAGGCATTAACGTTGGGAAAAACAGGGGCATCTGCTGCAGCGGAAAAAACGGAGTTGATCGCATAAAGATTCAATAAAGAGGTGTGATAGCATTCGGCACACGGCCTACTCACCATCACACCTCTGCTTTTATCTTTCGCTGCGCATAAAACGAGCCGGACAAGATACGGGTTGGCCCAGCACAAAACCGAGAAACACTTTTATGAAAACGGAACCCTCCGCTCACTCGACCAGGGCGTTCGGTGCGTGCGGTCCTATAGTTCTAACGCCTGTAGGAATGCTTGAAAACTGTCGGTTTTGACGGCTGTCAGCAGCAATTGCTCGAGGTGTTCGAGGTTAGAAAGCGTTTCGAGTTGCTGTGTCGCCGTCTCTATGTCACAGCCTGGGAATCGTGCGTTGAGGACGGCGGTTATATTTTTGATAGCATTTTGGCACGCCCCTTGTTCTATGCCTTGTGCTATGCCTCGTTCGAAGAGGAATTCGGCCATTGTCTCTGCCATAGGTGCTACCTCCATGTCACGCGTATGCCGGGCTACCAGCTCTATCAACTCTTCTTGTTCTTCCTTTGAACGCCGATGCACAATCAGCGATACCAGATACATTATCGCTTCCCTACGCTGCCCTGAATCTGCCGCATCAAGTGTCTCCAACTGCGTCAAAGTCTCCACTAAGGCACGGCTTATAGACGCTTTGTCCGAATCTTTTTGTTGAAGCACTCTCATCAGCCACCCGAACGGATGCGCCGCCTCTGTCAGCGTCGCCTTGTCTGTGCCTTTCAGATTCAGAAATAGGATGTCAAATCTCGGAACGAATCGAGAGAGCGCCGCAGGCAGATTCATCAGCGCCTCAAGTGTCAGTGGCTTTTCCCACCGCCGCTCCCCCGTGTAAAACACCACGGGCAGAATCGGCGGCAATACACGCTCTCCTCTCGGCACCTTCTCTGCCGCCCACCGCCGCCGCTCTGCGTCCCAAATCAGCATCATGTAGAAAAGCACACGAAACCCCATCGTCGCATCTACCGTTGATTGGTGTTCAATCAGCAGATAGATAAGCAGCTCTGCCGCACCCTCATCACCATTACTTTTGAAGGGCACCCGATATACAATGTCTGCCTCTTGTTCTCGGAGCGTCGCAGGCAGCAGGCTCCTATTGATTGGAACCAGATGCTCAAAGTCAATCAGTTCGGCGAGTTCTGCCGCAACGATTTCTAACAAGCCCCGGACGTTTTCCCTGTTTTCTAATAAGCGGCGTATGCTCCGATCGGAAAAGTTCGAAACAGACATCTCGGACAAAAAGTCGTGGATGTCCCTCTTCTGCATATTAGACTCCTAAAACGCCACAGGGGGCAAGTGCTTTCCTTCTTAAAACGGCTACGTCTTTATAATAACACATCAGGGAATCATTGTCAAGCAAAGAGAGACAAATCAGGCGGAGAAAAAAGAGAAAGAGGTGTGATAGCATTCGGCACACGGCCTACTCACCATCACACCTCTGCTTTTATCTTTCGCTGCACATAAAACGAGCCGCACAAAATGCGGTTTGACTTGATACAAAAACGCACCGGTTACAGCAAGAACCAACCAAAAAATGAGCACATTATTAACATATAGTTAATATTTTACCCTATTTCTAACACTTTTTTAACTTATAGTTAATAAATTATGGCGACACGATATGCACGCAGATCGGAAGGGGTAAAGGAGTAAAGATTTAAGGAGTAACAGCCCTCACACACCGGAACCCGGCGCCGTAGCTGCCCGCGGCCGTTGGTATACCCCCGAAGCGATTAGCGGCGCGCAGGAGCCGCGTATTACCGAACCAGGTACTGCCGCGCAACACGCGATATGACCAAACATCTGTATAGTTATCTACAATCTCATCCACATTCGCTATCGTTCCGCCACTCACCCCACTCAACGGATTCCGAGATGGAGAATTAGCATAGAAATTCGCATCCCACTCATCAAGACACCACTCCGACACGTTGCCTGCCATGTCATATAGCCCATACCCGTTCGCAGCATAACTCCCCACAGCCGTTGTATCGTTTACATTCCTATCGTAGTTCGCGTTCGCAGGGGATATCGTATTTCCCCACGGATACTTCCGTCCTGCCTCCCCACCGCGGGCCGCTTTCTCCCACTCCGCCTCCGTTGGAAGACGCTTCCCTGCCCACGCAGCATACGCCATCGCACCATACCACGACACACGTGTCACGGGATGGTCCCCCTTACCCACTGGATAGTTATTACCTTCCCAATGCCATAGGTAACTACCTATGTGGAAGGCATCCGGAATCCGCGTCTTCTGCCACTCGGGATTCGCCAGCACAAAACTTTTATACTCGGCGTTCGTCACTTCGTGCGTGTCCATATAGAACGCGTCCACATGCACTGTATGCACAGGTTGTTCGTTATCCCACGCATCAGCATCCTCACTGCCCATCTGGAACTCGCCCGCGGGGATGAGCACCATCCCTGCAGGTGGCGGCACGGCTTTGCCCAGGTGCCCCGCTACCAAGATTAGATCGAGGATATTCACAATACCATCACCGTTTACATCAGGAGTCGGCCCCTCAGCGGTAACCGCAACCTCCCCAAAATGAGACGCAACCCCAGCCAAATCAAGCACATTTATGACTCCATCGCCATTGAAATCGAAAGCCTTTAGCGTCTCAAAATCCGAGGCTTTGATAGAAACACACAACACCGCGACAAGCAACAAGCTCAGAATCGGTACACCTTTTTTATTCATTGTAAAGAACTCCTTATTTTTCAAGTGAATCTATTTGTTCGTTTTTTGACGTGCCGGGGAGCGGGGCACGCTGCACCGCCCTTTCCGGCCTTACTTCCTAATCAACATCTTCTGCGTGGCGGAGAAGTCGCCCGCGCGCAGCGTATAGAAATAGATACCACTCGCAACACGCTCACCAGAGGCGTTGCGCCCATCCCAATACGCGGCGCGTGCCTTGCTCTCGTAGCGGCCCGCCGCTTGAGGCCCTAACGCTAACGTCCTAACCAAATGCCCGTCCAACGCATAGATGGACACCTCCACATCCGCTGACACTGCCAACTGATAAGGTATCCACGTCTCTGGGTTGAACGGATTCGGATAGTTCGCTAACAGCCGTGGCCGCGCCACGGGCTGCATCTCGGTTAGCACCTGCTCAAGGTTCGCTATCCCCTTTGCAAAAACCGCGGAGCCGTCATTGTTGGCACGTAACAGCGACAACCACTCTGCAACCGTTTCGTGAGAAACCGAGTCAGCGGACACGGCAGGCAAGCTACGGTCTATGCCTGCCTGCCCGTTAACCGGCGGGGCGATGTGCCGCGTCTCTGAGTGAACCGGCATCAAGCCGCGTTGCGCTCTTACCAGCCCGTAGCAGGCAAACACTAACACCAGCCCCCCTAACAAAACCACGATGCCTTTTTTCGGGTTCATCCAATCTTTCATTTCAAAAATCCTTTCGGACGATGACGTACAGTATCTATGCCATTATGGCAACGGTCAAGTTTATCAGAAAACAACGTTTTTTGTCTGACTCAAAGGTTAGTTGGCATTATTGCACAATGAACGTTTTTTGGCAACTCTTTTTTCCGAATTAAAAAAGAGACGAATACATTCTAGCAGAAAACAATACTTTTTGTCAAACTTTTTTCTCACATCCGGATTATCATCAAAAAACCTTTTAGAATTTGCCAAAAACCCGCACGAAGAGCTCCATGAAATTCTGATCATTCACTTCACCTATTGCACGCTGATCGATGTATCGGGCACCGATGTGCAGAAAGAGTTGCTTGCGGTATGCGACAAAACTCTTTTCCATCTCCGCCAATAGGGCCTGCCGTACAAAATCGTTATCGTCATGAATCATGTCGTTAAAGAGCAGAATCTGTCCGCCGCCGGTAAGTTTGATGGTTTTTGTGAATTGATAGACGACTTTGAGGATGAGTGCGGGTGTCATATCGCGTACATCCGCCTGTTCGATTTTGCGGAGTCGTAGGCGGCGGGTAAGGAGCATCCCCTCGATTTCCTCTTTCAAGACGAGGTCTTCAAGCCGGTCCTCAGCCATCCGGAATCCATTTCGGACGGTGTATTTGAACATAGGACTGATTTCGAGTGATTTGGAAGGTCTCAGTCGATAGAGCATTTTGAAAATTCCGACTTCGTAATGTTGATTGTGATTGTCGAAATCGATATTATATTGAAGTTTCGCACGGGCGGTTGTAACGAGCCGGTCGATGCCTAGGTATTCCCAGGTAATTTTCGCGGTGTTAATGAGGTCGTTCTGCATGAGAAGCGGGTCTCTGCGTCGTCTTTCTACTTCAGTTCCTCCGTCAACGTTGAAGAACTGCAAATCGCCGTTTGCCTCTAATTCGGTGACTTCTGGCTGTGCACGATAGAGTCGCTCCTCTGCTTTGCTTAGGAATCCTGCATAATACCATGTTTCATCAGGGATTCGGTCTTTTACGAGTTTGAGTTCGTTTTCAAAGACGAGTGAAGAGGCGCGTGCGAGTTGTCTCTGGTAAATGAGATTGGCGAAGGCTTTGGTTGAAGAGGGTGTATTTCTGAGTCTGAGGTTTTTTTCGAGTTGCAGTCCGAGGTCCCAATCAACGATGCTTCCTTGAAGTTTCTGTTTACGGTTCATGAAGAGGCGTATGCCTTGGAGTCCGACATTGAATTCGTAATTAGGTTCTTTATCGTTTTCTTCCTCGTCGCGGATTCCGTTGTTGTTGGGGTCGCTTTCATCAAGGAAGTCTTCATCGACATCAAAAAGCAGAATATCGTCCTCATAATCAAAGGTTCCATTGTTGTTCTTATCCAGATCGCCTGGGATGATGAGTGAAGGCGGGTCAAGTGGGGTGTTGTCGGTGTACCGGTCTTGGTCATCATTATCGCCAACCGATCGAGATGCATCAAACCGGGGTCCGACGCGAAAGGCTTCTGCCTGAAAGATCGTGTCTCCGACGGTTTGAAACGCTTTAAGTACGGTTGTCGTTGCGTCGAAGCGGGAACGGAGTTTTTTTTGTAAGGCGGTTTTGGGTGTGATAGCGACCTCGGCTTTTATGCCGTAGTTTGTGAAGTTGGTTTCCATATCCACTGCCCAGACGGGTATTTCGCGGAAGTACCAGGAGAGCCCGAGCTGCGATTTGCCAAATTTAGTGACTTCCCGCAGTCCGATGCCAGAGCCTTCTGTAGTCTGCTCTTGGCCGTTCAGTCTATTGAGTAGTCCGGGCACCATTAAGATCGTCCAATCCGTGTGTTCGGAGCGGACTTCCCATCGCACACCGGAGAGGTCTATCTGATCGAAGGTGAATTTGGTGAAAGTTGTGGGGACTTCCCCGAGGCTCAGGATGTTCTTGACACTGCCTGCGGTCTCCTCGATCACCATAACGCTGTGGAAGCCGCGCCGGAAGAGCCTATCGAAATCGAAGCTGTCCTGTCGGACCTGTTCTTCTTCAGTATCAGCGAGGAAGTTTCGCCTATTTGTGAAATCGTATTCAACACGTCCCGACAAAAATAATTTCCCAAATAAGCTGTAGACATCCTCGGCTTCAGCACGGAGAGCAGAGGAAATTAGGTAAAGAATGATGAGGTAAGCTATGAGTTTTCGGACATTTGCAGGCTGGAGTAGCGCTTTTATGCAGGCAAAGTCCCAGTTTCTATAAGAAACTTTCAAAAAATATCCTCCGATCCGTAGGATTCAGTGAAGGTGGTCCAGAGTTCTGTACGTTTATCAAGCCTGCTGAGGCCCCGATAGGTGCCGAACCAGACGTAAGTTCTGCCAATAGCCATAGAAAGGATCCCGTTATGGGTTAAGCCATCTTTTCGGGTGTAAGTTGTCCAACGATTTGTGAGTCGATCGAACCGGCTGATTCCTGCATTGTATGTCCCGATCCATACGTTTGTGCCATCGACACCGATAGTGGTGACTTTATTGCTAGCGAGGCCATCTTCATCGGTGTAAGATGTCCAATTGTCGATTTTTTCATTGTATACAGTAACGCCTCGGTCGCTGCCAAACCAGACGCGATTCCCGTCGATAGCGATACAAGTGACCTCGTTGCTTGCCAACCCATCTGCTGCAGTAATTGTGCGCCAGGTATCTCGTCCAATATCGTAACGACTGACTCCTCGGCGGGTGCCGATCCATACATGTTTTTTGCTTGTAGCAATGCACCAAATTTCGTCTGTAACCAATGACTCTGCGAATTCCTTTGAGACGGCGGATGGCTGGATTTCGGTGCCGGAGGTATAAGCAATCCAAGCGTTGAGGTCATCAGCTGTCCGCGGGTATTTGCCGATGCCGGAGGTAGTTCCTACCCAGATGTTATGACCGTCGTTGCTGACAGCCGTCACATTGTTTGCAGGTAATCCGTGTTCGGTTTTGTACTGATCCCAACGCAGCGCGAGTTTATCAAAGCGATTTGCACCGTCGCGGGTGCCGATCCAGACGTATTGTTCATCAACGACAATGGAGCTGATAGCGTTATCGGAGAGTGTATCACGAGATTTAGGACGGTGGCGGTGCCAATGCCCCCCGTGCGTCTCTATTGCTTCCGACCCGCCCTTTTGCTGGTAATTCTTCCATGTTCCGAGGGATTTATCATAGCGAGACATGCCATTATCTGTACCGACCCATACAAACCGTTCGTCTGTATCTACCGTCCGGATTGTATTATCAGCAAGGGTTGGCAAGGCGGTGTAAGCAGCCCATGATTCCTTCTGTTTATCATAACGTGAGAGCCCGCGTAACGTTCCGACCCAGACGTAGTCCTTATCGACAGCGAGTCCGTATTCATTGGCGTGGTTATGGAGTAAGCCGTTGCGATCACGAAACGATGTCCAGGTGCCTGATGCGAAATGGAATCTACGCAAACCTTCATTAGGCGTAGCCAACCAGAGGTAATCTTCATCTGTAGCGAGTTCGGTAGTGCCGTTGCCAGACTTAATCGTGGTCCACTCCTGTGTGCGCTTATCGTATCGGGTGACTCCTGCATTATCCCAGGGTCTGTAGAGTATCCAAATTGCCTCCTTTGTAGAGATGATTTGTCTGACGGTAGCGGCGGCCAGGACATCATTGGTTGAAAATGTGGTCCATTTTTTTGTTTTTTTGTTGTAGCGTGATAGTGGTCGATTGCTATCTCTATCCCATTCAGAGCGTGCGACCCAGATAAAATCGTCATCGACAGTAATCCATTCTGCGCCTCTTCCGGCCAACCCGTCGCGTGGTGTGAAAAGTCCCCATTCGCCTGTGGTTTCATTGTAACGGTGAAGTCCGCGCCCTGAACCGAACCATACTTCTGGGCCGTCAACCCCAAGCGCATTCACCCGTTCAATTTCCTCTCTCTTTTCTTGTACGATGACCTTCCATGTGCCGTCCGCTTTATTGTAACGGTTCAATTCCATTCCTATTATTGGAATGACCCAGACGCTGTGTTTGCTGACAGCAATCTTATCGACATCGTTGGTAGAGAGTCCATCTTCGCGCGTAAAATGTTCCCAGGTATCCGCTGCTTTATCGTAACGAAGTACCCCCAAGTCCGTGGTGAACCAGACAGCGTCGGTATCTATATAAATCCAACGAATTAAAGTCATCGTTTTTTTCTGCGTTGACTTAAGAATATCCATTCGGGTAAAACGCTGCCAGGTTTCGGTCGGACGGTGGAACCGTAAAATACATCCATTGGGGGAAGAGTGCCAGTTATTGAACCAAACGTAGTCTCCGTCAAATTTAATATTAGAGAGTGTGATTTCACGAAGCGGTGTCCGTTCGGGCCGTGATTGATGCAGCACCGGTTCGCTATTGGGAGTACGATACTCAACAAGTCCGGCAGATGTTGCTAACCAAAGGGTGCGGTCTGTATCGATCAAGATGTCCCGGATGTTGAAAGAGATGTTTGGGAGAGCTTTCCAAGAGCTGGAAGTAAGCGAGTAGCTGCCAAGTCCACGTGGTGTGCCTATCCAGAGGATATCTTCTTGGCTGTTAGCAGGATCCGCTGGCTGAAAAGCGAGGGCAGTGACATTGGTGAAGGGTAATTGTTTATTAAACGCCATCGGTTCCCAGCGCTGTTGTGTGTTGTCATATCGTGCGACACCGTTGCGCGTTCCTGCCCACAACGTGGTACCAGTAGAAAGGAGGACATTCACATACGGATGGGGCAGTCCCTCGGATGCGTTCTTTAATTTCTTCTCGGCGATGGTGTAATGCAAAATACCTGTCGCGCCGCCGAACCAGACACTTCCGTCGCAGGAAAGCACGGTGGAGATAAATGGAGCTGTAGAGGTATTCTTCGCTTGCGTTTTAGCACGGAGTGAGATGCATTTTTGAGAGGCCGGGTCATACTTAGCGGGGCCTGAATTCGTCCCGAGCCAGATGACATCAGCATCCTCATCGGTATCGAGTGCTGTCACAAAGGCATCTCTTTGTGCGAGTGTTGACTGGGGTGCATAAAAGGTCCAGTCGCCGCCTGAATATGCACGTGAGCCAAGTCCTCGGTCCGTAGCGATCCAGATCTGCGGCTCCTTCATCTGACTCGCTTGACTCGTTGATTTTTTTTGGGTTGATTCGGTTGCTTTCGTCTGAACGTCTATGGACATAATGTATGATGTGGGGAGCCCGTCTTCTTTGGAGATGACTTCCCACTTTTGGGTTTGTGGTGTGTAGATAGAGACACCGGATGCGGTAGCGATCCAAAGGTTTCCATCTGCGTCGCGTGAGATGTGACGGACATCGTTATCTGCGAGAAAATCGGCTTGTTTGTACTGCGTCCACTCGCCACTCACTTTATCAAACCGGCTGACACCGTCTTCTTTGCTGCCGAACCAGACATCATTGCCTTGTGTAGTAATCCAAGAGACATGATTACTTGACAGTCCATCAGTTTTCGTATAGTGAACCCAAGTATTGACAGGCTTAATAAAACGGTGAACGCCTGCGTTCGCCGTGCCGAACCAGACCTGGAATCCGTCTGCGTGAATAGATGTGATGATATTACTTTTGAGTAGATCGGTTTTGGTGAAGGTTTTGATAAAGGTTTGGTCGACTTGATTATATTGACTGACACCCTCCTTTTTAGTGCCGAACCAAACGCTATCTTCGTCAACGGCAATGGTGGCAATTTGTGTGTCTATGAGTCCATCTGATTTAGTATAGTTATTCCATGAATCGGTATCGCGATGGTAGCGACTCACACCGCCTTTGCTAAATCTGGGGTCTTCGTCCCAGCCATACGGATCCGGATTTATTTCTTTATCGGTTCCGACCCATACGTACTCTGGTTCGACAGCAATTGTCGTAATGACTTTACTGACTAACCCATCTTTCCGGGTTCGGACTGCCCAACTGTCAATTGTTTTGTCATAACGGTTGAGTCCGTTAGACGTTCCGAACCAGACGTAGTTTCCGTCTACAGCGATTGAGGAGACCATGTCACTTGCAAGTCCATCAATACTACGGAAAGTGGCAAAGGTGCTGTTCTGCATATCATAGCGGCTTACGCCTTCATCTGTAGCGAACCAAATCCAATCTCCGTCGATTGCGACAGCATTCACAGCATCGTTCGCGAGTCCATCTTCCATAGTGTAGTGCGTCCACTGATCTAGTTCACGCTGCCAGCGCGAAACGCCGGCTTCAGTAGCAAACCAGACATTATAGGAGTCGGCAGCAATACAGTTGACTTCGTTACTGACGAGGGTCTGCTCAACCTTCCATGTTTTTTCTGCACGAGAATCTGAGGGAAAATCCTGCAGCGAGATATCAGACGGGATGTCGGGTGTCAATGTCGTACAACCCGCCATCATAAAGAGTAACGGCACTAGTAAAAGTTTGCCAACCAACATTGGAACGAAGTCGGTTATCCTTGCCTGTTTGTCCATTTCTACCTCTCCTTTTTGCAACCTATGTTACTTTGGCGGCTTCAAGTTTGTGACGAAATTTCTCCCACTCAAAGAGCCACGACGTATCCAATCGTATCAAATCATCGCTCACCTGTCTGAAGCAGAAATTCTCCTAAGCAGAATCAACTGCACCCGTGCACTATGCTATGTATTGGTTGATCTGCTAGTTTTCCTCCTATTTACTTCAAAATCAGGATTCGCGCGCTATTTCAAAAATATGTTTAAGAATGCTACTACATTTTACATCAAATATCAATGCTTTTTTCAAAAAAACGTTTCGGTTTTCTCATCAGTGTGTATGAAAATACAAAAGAAGTGCGACTGATGTTTCCTGACTATACTCAGATTTTTTCTATCTTGTGAACATTAATGTCTAAAAAATGAACTGTAAGAAAGCAGACCGTTAGACAAGCTCGGTGAGAAATCCTATTTTGGCCGGGGTTTCGCCCTTGAACGGTATTTGGCATAAAAATTGCACTTTTATCTAGATAATATCATAAAGACGAAGCAGAGAATGAGGAAGGTAGTGCTTCTGGGAAACGCAGAATAGTGGTACAGAAGCTCGCCTGAACAAGATGCAATTCACAGAGCGCTCTTCTGATAAGAGAAAAAAAAGCCGCTAGTCGCCATAATAGGGGAATAGGTCAAGCCTCGCTACAGACAATGCCCGCCCCAGACAGGTTTCGCTATGCCCACAAAGGAAACAGCCAAAAATTGCATGCCAAATAGGTTTTCTTCGGCATCACGCCGCTGCCCTATTTTGTGCAATTAGATTTAAGGTATGCCCTATTTTGTGCAGCGCTTTTTGACCATTTAGCTAAGAATCGCACCCGCGTCGCATTGTTCGGATTGGCACGTAATTTGCTCATTTCTACGATAACCGAATCTATGTTAGATAATGGTTGCTGCTACGCTTGTCTAGAAGGAGATTAGCAATTCTATTCAGAGATTGTACAAACTTGAACAGCTTCAGTTAATTCATCCGTAAGGAGGATACAAACGAATGAATAAGTTAAAACAATCGATTAATTTTCTGCTTGTAGTGGCTTGCGTTCTGAGTGTCCCTGTTTTCTATGGTTGTGGTGCGGAAAGTCTTGGGCCGTATGAACCGCTTTTGCCTGCCATTGAGGGTGAAACTAAGTTTTCAGCCAGATACCAATTAGAAGAGGAACCGGAATTCTTCTATGATCTGTATGGTAAAAAAATCGTGGAAGGCAGCGAACTCAATACATACGTTAATCAGAAAGAATTTGATAAGAACGGTAAATTAATTGCTGGCTGGTCGGGTCAGCTTGATAGTCTTAGATTCACTGCTCAGCTGGATCGGACTATCTTGACTGAAGAAACCTTTCTAGGCAGACATACAGAATTTATTATTGGAGATCATCTACGATTCAAACCTGCTTCGCTGTTTCCGAACCGATATATTATATTCAAAAGTGAGTTTGATGGGCTTCGGTGGGATATCTCTTTTGCACAGGAGCATCATCTTTTTACGTTCATCCACTCACATATTTCCAATTCTATTAGAATAACAGATGATCCACAACAACAAAGACTCGGACAGGATCTTGGGCGGCGAAACGGTTTGAACGCGTTGTCAGGTGTCAGGAACATTGAAAACGCACGTCTCGTTGGTTTTCGGGGCCAGGGGCTTTTAGGTGAATTTTTGCGGGTTGGATTTACTTATCTAAATTTGTATAAAGAACATCCGGAACGTCTAATAAACTCCTTCATGGGGAGCGTTGCCAATACTCCGCCTGAAAGAATATCGGTTGTTTTTCGTGATGACTCGCCTGAGGATAATCACACGAGTGCATTCACAGATTTTGATTCTTATGAGCCCGGCTTACATAGCGATAATATACAAGATGGTGTGGGTGCAGCTTTCAAAAGCATGAAGATTACAATTGTTACACAAGAACTTGAAGAATTAACCCGTGCGGATATAGAGGGCGGGCTTGAACCCGACCTCCTGCCTAAAATGACTCACCAATTCTATGTTTTCGCTGCAGATCTTGTTCCGGTGGATCATGCCGGCGGCTCTTCCGAGGTACGTGATTCCGTTGATGGGAAGTGGAAGATCGTCACCGGTTTTAATAAAATGAAATATGATCTGATTCTGGCTGATGGGAAGATTAACATTGACCCGCGCACCGTCAAATCGGTTACATTTGAGATGGTTGTTGCGGGCGATTATAATATCGCGGTTATCGGCTTTAGTGAAGCAAATAAAGCCGAGGTAAATCCTGAGCTACAAGAGTGGATTAAAACTAAAGATGGGCGCATTCAGATGCCGTATCGCGACATAATTGAGGCACCGGGGAATTATGGGCAATCTCCGGATTACATCAAAAATAGGAAAAAACTGGTAGACAATCCCACGCAATGGACAGGTGAAGGGAGGCCTCGCAAAATCCGGTACCGCTATGGTGCTGCACGTGCTGCGACTCTCTACGGACTTGACCTTGAAGGGCGCGTGGGCAATGTTTTCATCAGGACACACTACTCTATTAACGGTAAATACAAACAGTATCCGACGGTCCCGAAAGATAAAGTAGGATTTAGTCGAACCAAAACCACTATTCAGACTCGCGACGGTGAGGAACCAACAGGTGTCTCTATTGATATTAGGAGCGGCCTGCCAGTAGATGCAAATGGTGTCCCCACATATTCGGAAACCGAGGGCGAACGTTTTGAGGCATTTTTAGGCGGTGATGGGACAGATGAAGATGGCAACGGAAAGCTCGGTAGAGAAACAGCCTGGTTCGTCCAACTTAAGTCTCGATTTAGCAAACTTCACTTAGAAGGAGTCTTGTATCATATCGACCCGGGCTACACAACCAACTACCTGGATTTTGGGGCGCATCCGAACCGCGGTCAAATTTACACGGCCGGACGGGGCCGCCCAGGTCGGCCTTTGGAAGAACAAATTGCAGAGGAATTGATTCCATGGGACGTAACTAATTATACATTGATTGAAGATGACGATGATGGCGACGACTGGCCGGATGGCATTGACTTTGATGGAGTAATTCCACTTGCTGATGACCGGGACCGGAATGGGATATTAGACTTCCAAGAAGATTTTCTTATTTTTGAAGCGGATCCGCCTGTATTTACTAACATTATCGATCTGAATAACAACGGTATTATTGATACGATTGAGGATGACTTTGAACCAGAATACGAATACGGTATAGACCGTCAGGGTTATCACCTCAAAGCGAGATATGACGTGTTTGATAACCTTGCTGCTCAAGTCGGTTGGTTAAACGAAAGCGAAATTTCAAGCCGGCGGAAAAATAATTCTAAATACATACATGTCACCTATAAACGCAATATCCCGAATTTTGGCAGTTTTCAGTTCCAAAATAGATTTGTCCGAGTGCAGGATGATATTCCGGATTACGCACATGCCTTGCCTGTTGGAGAATTGGAGCCGATTCACATTAATGACGAACTTGATTTTTACAATGCCCGGTTGAATATAACAATTCTCCAATGCCTCTATACTGCAGTGCCCAACTTGACACTTGAAGCCAAATCCTCAGTTCTCATGCAAAAGCAGTTTGAACAGGACGAAGGCAGGGCACTTTTCACGGATGTTGAATACGACGCCCTATCAAAGAATTTTGAATCCGATGAACGCGTTGACTTTATGGTACCAATTGAACAGGTCCGGATTTACGAAGGGAGACGTGTGTACCCGTTTTATCCAGATCATGGCATTCATGCACTTGATCCAACTGACACCGGTTTAATCTATGACGATGCGAATTGGAAAAAACGCCGTTACCCTGAACGGAACATCCGTCATCAGTTAACTATTCTGAAGGCGAAATACGAGATTCCACTTGGAGAGCTCCCAATTGTTAACAAAATCGTTGAAGATTTAACGGTAACCCCTATGGCTAAGTACGTCTGGGACCGCGCTTTTGACCGGAGTGCCGATGAAACCCCAAAAACACTGACACCAGACCTGTTCCTCCCAACCGACGATCAGCCGGTTGAATATTTACGATTCAATCGTCGAAGTCGAGAGGATATCCTCGGTGTCCGTCTTGATTATCAATTTACACAGAGATTAAATATACTTGGCGGCTTCCAATACCGGAAGTTTTCTAACCGGGATAAAAACTTCAAGAACTACCTACGAAGTTTCTCAACTAACATTAGCGTTCCAAACCTATACCGCCCTGACGTTCGAACTCGTATTTTTGAAATCCAAGCCATCAACAAAGGCGAATGGGTCGGCTTCTATATAGTCGTCCTTGCAGGTTACCGTAGAACCACGAATCTGTTTCAAAATAAGACGAGTCATACAACGTTTGTTCGAGCAATGGTGGGTTTCTAAATATTCAAGTGTGGCCCGGAGATAACTGAGCGAGAGGTATAGCAACTCAGCGAGTTGACGACTATTAGACCGCCATGTTAGACTGGTGAACCCATTGCTTCGGGAGCATAGCACCGGCGTGACGATCGCGTTGAGATCTAAAAATATACTGAACTCTCCAATAGGACTTCCTTCCCCTTTTATAATGCGTCTTGCACATTTTCCATCTGCTCTCACAAAAGTATTGGATAATCTCGTTATGACTTTTATAGATACCGTCCCGAATTTGCCCATCGCTATAGATGAACCAGAACACAGGCATCGCAAGGCAAAGGCGTTTGAAGGAAGTGGCAGGATACCTATCCTGCCACTCTCCTGAAAGGACAGAGAAAGAAAACCTATCCTGCCACATCAGCCGCTGATGGACTGAAATATACGAGAACACAAATCTCGTCGGAGCCTCCTTAGGTATAGCCTAAGGAATCTCTGATGAGATTTACACAGTAACTGACAAAACATAACCCTTGATAGGGCTGAAATAGACGAATATACAAACACTTGACTTTTTTCAACGTATTCGGGTATAATAACTTTATGGCACAGGACTATGATAATATGGCAAAAGAGTTGTTGACGGAGCATGCCCACGACATCTCACGGTTTATACTCGGGGTGGACAATGTTCAGGTGCTTGAAAACCTTGACACCGAACAACAGGTGGTTATCGGGCAGCGTGCGGATAGCACCAAGCGTATCCGTATTGATAACGAAGAGGCTATCCTACACATAGAGTTACAGGTGCGAGATAGCACACCCAAACCGATGTGGGCGCGAAACGCAGCGTATCACGGCTATCTGATTGGGGAATACCAGCTGCCGGTGTATTCGAATGTGCTGTACTTTCATCCGTCAGCGGGGCGAAGGGATGGGGGTGTGTATGAATATAGTATGTGTGGCTATGCCTATCGGTTGCGGTATAAGGTTATCCGTCTGATAGAAGTAGCAGGTGAATCTATTTTGGCGTTGGCTTTGCCTGGGCTGTTGCCGTTCACGCCGTTGATGAAACCGCCCGGGGGTTTGGACTCGGCGGCTTGGATTCAAAGATGTATAACCGCGACGACAGGTACGGATTTGGATGAGGGGGCGCAAGGGGATTTACTGTGTGCGCTGTCGGTTTTCGGGGGTGTTGTGCATGACGCGTCACTTTTCAAACGTCTGATACCGGAGGGACTAATGCGAGAATCGAAGTATTTCCAACTGTTACGCGATGAATTTATCGCACAAGGTATAGAACAAAGTATAGAACAAGGTATGGAACGAGGCATGGAACGAGGTGCGAAAGAGACTACCATCAAAAATACATTGGCCGTGCTGAGCGCTAAGTTTTCACCAGATACTGTCAACGCCTTAGCTCCCGCCTTGCAACGCATTACCGATTTACAACACCTTGAGCTGCTGCTGCTCACCGCCATTCAAGCGGAGAGCCTTGATACCTTCACGCAAAGTCTAAACCGATAGGAACTTCACCTTGGTAAACACAAGGCAGATATATGGCAAGGCTTAATAGCGAAATCATTATGCCAGCTTACCGCAAAACACGGGTTGAGGTCAATATCCTGCTGCCAATTATCAACGCGGCATCTGCAGCCGTCCGCGTGAATCCGTTCTTTTCAGGCAAATCCTGATGCTGACACGCTATAAAAAATGGGGGTAAGTAAGGGTAACTTTTTTGTTGAAGAGCGAGCTCGCTTCTGTTATGATAGTCGCAAACGGGTAAATTTCTTAGGAGATAAGCATGAAAATCTATCGTATTGCGATTATTGGCTTAGGCGGTATGGGAATGGAACATGCCAGGGCAGTAGAATTGGACGCAGACTGTGAATTGGTTGCCGGAAAGGGAGCCATTGCATGATTTTTCGCTCATTCTAAGTAAGGAGGAGATTCGTTATGTTTTTTAGGTTGAAGTGGCTTTGGATCTGTGCATTGTTTTGTGTTTGTGCGTTGATATTCTTAGGGGTTTTGCTTCACCCCTCAAATAGATCTCCAAAAGTGATAAAGGTGTATAAAGCAACGGTTGCTCCCCCGGTTGCTGTGCCGAAGTCCCCAGATGTTTCTTCTATGCAGGCGGAGTCTGTAGATGAGGCTGAACCTATGCCCGTGATGAGAGACTCGGGTGAGTGGGTAGATTTTACGGATGTAGATACGACAGCGGTGCAGCCCGCCGAGGTAGTGGTGCATTCCGATGAAAGCCCCGAGGGGGCTGTTACTGAAGTTGAAAGCGATCTAGTCGTAGGAGAGGAACGTTTTTTCGGTTTGACAGTTTCAGAGATTGAGGCGATGCTTCCTGTGCTTGAGTCAGAAATCCGCACGAATCTGACCCAAGCAGTGGGGCTCTATGCAGACCTGAGAGAAACGGATGGATTGGCGAGGACATCGCCTGAGATAGCCGCGTGGCGCGACGAGACGTGGAAAGAGATAAAGCAGCTCTTCTACGAAGCATCTCGTGAAAAAATACCGCGTTATGTCTCCTATTTGCTGGCGACAGGCGGAGAGAATCCGCTACGCGCGGGGGGGATGGCTTTCTGAATTGATGGAACCGCTACCGATGCGAGTTACCTATGGCGGAACATCCCGATAAACTCCCTGAAAGGAGGTGATGCGCGGAACAACAAATTTATCGCTGGCAGTGTAGCATTGGGGTTGCAATTGCCGCTGATACAACAGCCGAAAGGTTGATTTATAACCAATTGAAGACTACTTTTGTTGAAAAAGCATCGATTTTTTCAATATTGAAGATCGTACTGGAACCTAGTGCCACCGGCCCAGTTCATTAGGTATAAGGCGGCACTTTATGTAAATACGAGAACTGTCTAATGTTCCTCGCTGGCCGAAGAAATATTCATTTATTAATTTTGTTCTGGGTGAGCACCGTTTTTCTGCTAACTTTCTCATCTGTTGCCTTTTCACAAGACTATGCAATAGATTTAGAAATGATTTTAGCCGGTATCAAACATTATGATTCCCTCGTCAAAACTGGCGAAGGAGTAGTCCTTTACAAACGGGTGCAAATGCCAGGACTTACTGATGATGGACACCGCAAAGTCGTCGAGTACTATCTCACTTTTACACAACATCAAACCCGGCTGGATATTCCGGAATACCACGTTGGCAAAGTTCATAACCCTAAACTCACTGTCATTCAAACGAAAAGTGAGGGAGAATTGCACGTGCCCGACAGCAATGCACGCCGGAATCGCTTTGCTTATTTTAGTGCCCCTACAAAAAATTTTTTTGATTGGCACCCCAAAAGGATAATGACAGATTGGGAGGAAGGGAGTCTTTATCAGCATTTAAAGGAAAAAAAGTTTGAGATTAAGCAGAAGGAAAAACTTAACCGGGGTACTTGTTATGTGCTAGAAAATATGGAAGGTGAGAAAATTTGGATTTCTCCCGAACAAGGATTCAATTTTTTGAAATACGAATATAGATTTGCCCTCAAAACAACTCTTCCAAGTCGTGGTCTGAACCGGGGAACCCCGCTTGTCGAACGCAGGCGTGCCTTTTACCAAAAATATGAAGATGTCTGGTTTCCGAAACAGACTTTCATTGAAAGTTATTTTATTGACAAAAATGGACAAGAACAACTTCTCACAAAAACGGAGATTGAGACGAAAAATTTTCGGGTGAATCACGACATTCCGGAATCAACATTTGGCGTTGAAGTTCCGGATACTGTCCCAATTTGGGTGGATGATTTACGAAAGAATTTATCCAAAAAGGAATTCTTAGATGTTTTTTTGATCTGGAGTGGGTGAAGTAGCCCGACATCGTAATGAAAGGAGCCTTCCATGATGATTTACAAAGTTATTGTCCCCCTTGTGTTGCCCGGCAATATAGAGAAAGCGGTGGAGAAATAGATAATCTTATAGGCACCCAAGCGATAGGTTACAGGCAATGTAGTGTGCGCTGATGTAGAATCTTAAGGTAGCAGGCCCCCGATTTGGATTTCGCCTGATCTCGGTTTTCGCTATTTGAAATATGATAAAGAATCTTTTCCATCGCCCATTGGAGGTTTTAGAGGTGGTTCTCTTGTGCACCTATGAGAAGGTTGCGGTGCGGGAAAAGACGATTCCGCCCGGTGGACAAACCCAATAAAGCAACCTCGAAAAAGCTCATCCACCGCTTAGAAAAGTGGAAGATGAAGTGCTATTACACCGATGATTGACAGGGCTACGCCTCGGTGATCCCGGAAGAAAAGTGGGTTCAGCGCAAAGCAGAGACACGTGGAATTGAACGAAACACTTGTCGCATGCGGCATCGGTTCGGACGGTTTAAGCGAAATTCGATTATCGGCTCCAAAAGTATTGAAATGGTAAACTTAACAGTTGGCTTATTCGCGAGATTTCGTGTCAAACGATAATCACCATCGTCCCAGTGGGTGGCGAGTAAAAGGTAATCTTGCCATGAGACAAAGAATACCTATCTCGCCACTCGCATCTCACGCGTCGCATTCTTTTTTGCTTTCTTCGCGGCTTTCCATTAACGGCATCGCCGGTGTCTATCCCGGCCACTTTAATTTGGGGGATATCGAGCAGGAGGAATTCATCCGCAAATCCTTAAAAGCGGTTTATTCGGATGGACGCAATAAGATGGGACACTTATGAGTAGCAGCATCTATCTCTATACGCTAAGCGCGGGTGATTTTTCGGGACGGGAAGGGAAGTTCTCTCCGCAAGCGGGGAGGAATCTCCTTCCCGAAAAATGCTCATCCGGAAATAAATTCAATCTCCCAGCACATAGCTCCTTCTTTTAACATTCAGCGAAGATAAAGTGGTAACTTTTTTGTTGAAGAGCGAGCTCGCTTCTGTTATGATAGTCGCAAACGGGCAAATTTCTTAGGAGATAAGCATGAAAATCTATCGTATTGCGATTATTGGCTTAGGTGGTATGGGAATGGAACATGCCAGGGCAGTAGAATTGGACGCAGACTGTGAATTGGTTGCCGGTGCAGAAATTAACCCCGAGCGTGCGGCAGCATGGGGCAACCGATTCGGCGTTGAAGCCATCTATGACGACTATGAAAAGATGTTGGATGAACAACAGCCTGACATTGTTATTGTCCCGACGCAGGCACCGATGCACTACCGGCCAACGATTGCCGCGGCAAAGCGCGGCATCCACGTCTTCTGTGAAAAGCCGATCGCCCTCAACCTGATTCAAGCCGACGACATGGTTGAAACCTGTGACAGGCACAACGTCAAATTTGCGATTAACCACATCAAACGTGCCAGCCCGTACAATCGGCACGTCCTTTCGTTAATAGACAAAGGGGACATCGGTGAGGTCGTGCTACTGAAAGCGACTGATAAAGGTGGACGTAAGGCAGGTAACTCGCTGATGGAGATGGGCACGCATCTTTACGATTGGCTCCGTCTTTTCGGTGGTGATGTGGAGTGGGTGCATGCGCATCTGGTTCAGTTGGATGGAGGCGAGTCAACCGTTGATGACATTAAGCATACACAAGAGGTTCACTCGTACGACCGCGATGCGGGACTAGTACTTGGAGAACGGGGGCACGCTGCCTTCCGCTTCAAAAACGGCATCCACGCCGATGTGCAGTTCCTTGCACAGCCGCAGACTAACGATAACGGCTACGGCATTGATATTATCGGCACCGAAGGACGTATCGCTGTGCGAGAAAGCGTCGGCACTACTATGTTTATCCATAAGGGCCAACATAAGACTCCGGCAGACGTGTGGGAACAGGTCCATCTCCGAGAGGAAGAACTTGACGAGCAAGGAAATCCACGGGATAAAGGCTCTGTGCGATTGCTATTGCAACGTCTTATGCTACGCGATCTTATTGAGGCGATTCAGATTGACCGGGAGGCGTTCGCAAGCGGAAGGGATGGACGGGATTGCCTAGAGATGATTCATGCGACGTGGGAATCTCATCGGCAGAGAGCGCGCGTATATCTACCGCTAACCCCGCGTGAACACCCGCTTGAACGGTGGCAGAAAGAAATTTAATCACAACATGTTAAGTAAAGATAGAGAACGAAGTTGGAGGGCAATCCTAACGAAGGTACTTGGCTATTCTCCCGTACACCATGTCCAGACTTTAAACTCTGAACATTCTTAAGTCTGAATTGGAGAAAGAGGGTTTAATTTAGAGTCAATACATCAGAACCCTCCGACGAGATTTTCACAGTCATTGACAATACATCAGGCGTTATCGGGCTTAAATATACAAAAGTCTGAATTGGAGAAGGAGGGTTTAATTTAGAGTCAATACATCAGAACCCTCCGACGAGATTTTCACAGTCATTGACAATACATCAGGCGTTATCGAGCTTAAATATACAAAAAGACGAGATTTACACAGGAGTTATGATTACCTAGACGTTGATGGTACGGAGATATACGAAAACCTCAAAACCCGCCACTTCGGCGGCACATAATAGAATGAGTTACGAATTTTGGTGTCTTGTATCGGATCACTACTAGGAGGAATTTATGCAACGTTTGGATATTCTACATACATCAATTAACGAGTATCTACTTGACATTATTCCGAAACGCGACGAAGTCCTGACAGAAATGGAGGCTCGTGCCCGGGAGCACCGCTTCCCGATTGTCGGTCCTCTCGTAGGACGTGTGTTGCATCAATTGGTGCTGCTTACGAATCCTACACGGATTTTTGAGATGGGCTCAGGGTTTGGGTATTCGGCGTATTGGATGGCAAAGGCCTTGCGGCATCCGGAAGCATGTATCATCTGTACTGACGGTTCGCAAGAGAACGCAGACCGAGCGGCCGGTTATTTCGCACGCGGTGGTATCGCCGAATGCATCGATTACCGTGTCGGGAATGCCCTAGAAATCATTGATGAGACCGAAGGTGAATTTGACATCATCTACAATGACATAGACAAAGATGGGTACCCTGAAGCGTTTCGCAAAGCCATTCCACGTCTCCGGAGCGGTGGGCTCTTTATCACCGATAATATGCTATGGGGCGGGCGCGTCATCGCCCCGGACTTCGAGCTTAGCACACAAAGTGGTGATGAACGAGAACAGTGGCTGAACAAAGCAACCGCTGGAGTCAAAGAAGTGACGCAGCTGCTATACAACTCATCGGATGTGTTCACCACGATAATCCCGCTTCGCGATGGCGTTTCAGTCTCCGTAAAACGGTAGAAGAATTCTCGGTTCAGGACGGTTTTTGAAGGAATAATCGATTTTATGTTACACTTCCGGATTGATACGCAATTTCAAAAACGGGGGCTGTGGATGAAAATTTTGACCGGATTGTGGGTGTGTATTCTATTTATTCCTATTGCTGTCGATGCACAGAGTGGGCGGGCATTACCGCGTATGTCAGCACATCGCACTTCTGAGGAAATCAAAATTGATGGGGTACTTGACGAATCTGCTTGGCAAACCGTAGAGCCAATCCGTCAGTTATACCAAATCCAACCTAACCAAGGTGAGCCTGCGACACAACCCTCTGAAGTACGAATCCTTTATGATACCAAAAAACTCTACTTCGGGTTCATCTTTTTCGATTCGGAGATTGACAAACTGGTAGCGAACGACATGCGCCGGGATTCCCCGGGCCTACGTTCCAACGACTACGGTTTTTTGCTGTTGGATACGTACAACGACCGGCGAAATGCCGTTTTCTTCCGGTTCACGCCCGTGGGGGGCGTGGAAGATACAGCAGTCTCAAACAGTGGTGGGAGTCTTAACGGGAGCTGGGACATTGTTTGGGAGTGCCGCTGCAAAATTAACCCAGAAAACTGGACAGCGGAGATCGCAGTACCGTTTAGTCAACTCCGATTTGAACAGAGCGACGTGATGACGTGGGGGCTAAATTTCGGACGTGAAATTGCACGAAACCGAGAAATTGCAGCGTGGAATGAGGCACCAAAAACTTATGGTGGGCTAGCAAAGTATCGCACTGCGTATTTCGGTACACTTGAGGGGTTAAAGGGTATCCGTCCATCAAGGCATCTGGAATTGCTGCCTTATGTGTCGCCCGGTGCAAGTTTCACATCAACGACAGATGAGAGTGACGGCGTATTTGAAGCCGGTTTAGATCTCAAATACGGCGTAACCCCGAATTTAACTGCTGATTTAACCTTCAACACGGATTTTGCGCAAGTTGAAGCGGACCAGGAGCAGGTCAACCTCACCCGCTTTGACCTCTTTTTTCCGGAGCAGCGTCCGTTCTTCTTGGAAGGTGCGAGCATTTTCGATGTAGGCATCCCGCGTCCGAGTTTCCGCAGGCCACCGCCCTTACTACTGTTTTATAGCCGCCGCGTCGGACTTGCCAAAGATCGGGCGATCCCTATCCTCGGTGGCGGTAAAATTACCGGAAAAATAGGTCCTTACGGTATTGGCATCCTGAACGTCTTGACGGACAAATCCCGAGAGGAAAAGACAGGAACTTCCGAGGATGACATATTCGACGAACCGCGCACAAATTACTCGGTTGTACGGGTGAACCGTGACATCTTAAAGCGCTCAACTGTAGGGGCAATTTTTGTCAATAAGCAAGATGCTGACACATACAATCGCACAACGGGGCTCGATTTCTCGTACCGGCCGACAAGAGAGATTGATATCCGCGGCTTGTGGTCGCGTACTTTTGACGAAGGCATCTCTGGAAACAGCAATGCTCTCTTTTTTGGTGGGGATTGGCGAACGAATCTATTTCGACTCAACGGTTCATATACAGACATCGGCGAAGACTTTAGGCCGGAAGTCGGTTTTGTGCAACGCCGGGGGATCCGCCGCTTTCGAGGCGATGCTAGCTACACCCCCTGGCCCGGCAAATTTGGCATTCGTGGGATTCAGATTGGACCTGAAATAGATCTCGTCCTGACACAAGAGAATGAACTAGAAACGCAAGAGATTACTTTCGACACGCAATTTGAATTTGAAACGGGTGACGACATCGGGTTTCAAGTCAAGAATGCAACAGAAAATCTTGAGGAAGATTTTCTCATTCAAGAGGTTAGTATCCCGGCAGATGAGTATAATTTTACTTCCTTTCAGACATCCGTCCAATCGAGTAGCAGCCGGATGATTTCCGGGAGCCTCGAAGTGGAGCTCGGTGAATTCTATCACGGCACCAGGCGTGGTTTCTCAATCGACACAAGCATCAGACCCACTGCACAACTCAGTATTGAGTCGTTGATTGAATTTAACAGGATTACGCTATCTGAGACGGCTTTCAATGCTAACGTCTTTGGAGGCAGAATTGGCTATTCCTTCTCCACGACACTTTTTACTAAGTTGTTTGCCCAATGGAGCACCGATAGAGATATAATCTCTACGAACTTTTTGCTCAACTATATTTACCGGCCTGGCAGTGATTTCTACCTGGTCTTCAATCAAAATTATAATACAGCAGATGGAGGCATAGAACTCGGTGACTGGACGGTTGTGGGTAAATTGACGTATTGGTGGAATCCTTAAGGGCCAACCCAACTTTGGAGTGGATAGGCGGTTCCACTAACCGCCGCCCTCCAGCCACTGTTTTATTGTCCAAAACTGGTACCCTTCGCGTTTAAGAGCTGTGATGATTCTGTCTGTCGCTTCAACTGTACCTGAACGATCGGCGTGTTCATTTTCAGCTTTGCCGTCATGGAGGACGATAATCGACCCTGGTTTTGTTTTTTTTAGTACCGTTTGAGTGATTCGCCGGGGGTTCTGTGTTGTCCAATCCCAACTCCAGACATTACAACTAATGTGCGTCCGGTCTGCTTTTGAAAGGACCCAGGCAACTGGCAGAAACCTTGTTAACATCGGTGCTCGAAACACGATTTCATCTCCAATATCCAACTCACGAAGAAGGCGGTCAGTTCGTTCAATTTCTCGCTGGATATAAGTAGAGGTCCGGAGTCCTAGCACCGGATGGCTATAGGAATGATTGCCAACCTGATGTCCTTTACGCCTAATCATACGGACCGTTTCGGGATGTTTTTCAATCCGCTGACCAACCAGAAAGAATGTAGCTTTAATGTTATGCAGGTCAAGTACTTCAAGTAGCTGCTCGGTGTAGGGCGGATTAGGTCCATCATCGAAGGTGAGCGCGACTATCTTTTGCTCTGTGTGCATCTGAACAATATTCTTTCCGAAGGGTGGTTTAAAGAAAAATCGAGACAACAGTGTAGCCGTTACCAATGCTATGACAGCAATAATTGGGTTCATTTTTTAGTATTCCGTTAGGTTGGTGCGTTCTTGTACGGGAGTGAATTTTTGTCTTCCTGCAACTGAATTTTGCGTATTTTTGGCAGTTCCCACCAAGGGACGTAAGGATACTCGTGATGTTCCCAATGGTACCCGAAGTGGTAACAGGTGATAAAAGACCAGAATCTGGAATAGACGTTGCTCTGCGCGCGATGGCGGTTGTCATAGCCGCCTTCTGGAAGGCGGTGCGGCAGATATGTGCCGAAATAAAATAATTGTAATGTGCTCAGCCAGGAAGGCAGAACCCAGAACAGTAAAAGGTTGACAGTCGGAATTCCCAAAACGTATTCCATGATTTGAAATACGAGTGCCATCCCAACTATCTGTTTCCAACCGAGATATGTTTTCATAAAATGAAAGTACCACGCCAAGAAGCCGCTATGTGTGCCATCATGAAAATCCGGATCCGTCCCGCTTGCGGGTGTTTTATGGTGTGCCCAATGCTTAACTAATAAGTTACGATACTCAAAAAGTGCGTATAACCTAACAGCGACGGTTCCAATTATGTTATTGAGTCGTGGGCGAGCCGGACATACCGTACCGTGCATCGCGTCATGTGCTGTAATGAACAGACCTGTATAGAGAAACATCTGGCAAAGTATGCACACAGGTATGATGCCAATCTGGATTTGAGCCACATCACGTGTCAGTAATGTCGTAAGGCTCAAGATCCATAACCCGATAATCGTTAATGCAATAGATAAGCCCTTATGTATCGGTTTCATATTTTTAATTAAATTGTGGTTGGTGTTACGTCGATCGTCTGATGCTAGCATGTTTTAGGTTTTCAAGTTCACGAGTCCGAAATAGGTGAGTTGTGCGAAATAGAAGTGAAGCGCGATACGTGGCAACGGGCGGCGAAATAAGCCGATGTGCGAGCCGATTGTAGAGAAGATGAAACTTAATCCAAACCACGCTAGGTAGTTCTGAAAAGGAATGCGGTTGTTAGTCCATTTCCAATAATCCAATTTGATTGCGGCTGGCTCCATAAGCATATCGAAGCCGACCATTAGCAACGCCACCAAACACGGTAACTTGAATAGACTTTTCGTTATGGATTCGGGACAGACGGTTTGGACGACAGCCGTTGAGGCGATAAGCATCACGAACCATGCACATCCAATAGAAATTGGCACACTATCAAGCGATGGACGTAATGTCTGCCCATACTGATATGAACCGAAAATCAGACCTGTGCGTACGCCGAACCATTCTATGCCAAAACTACCGATAATAATCGCTATGCTCCAGCAGGAAATTTTCTGTTTCTCATCCTGTGGAGAGGCGCACCAGCATTCCGAGAACAGCCATGCGCCTAAACCGAGCATAATTGGCGAAGCGAGGATTCGCATGGGTTGTTGAAAAACATCCAGTAGATGCCATAGTCCGCCGGCACCTAAAATTAGATAGAGCACGCCTATTTTGAACTTATTTAGACTGATACTGTTTTTCTTACCTATTCTGGGTCTCCTTACAAATAGAAGTTTAAGTACTTATTATCGGACTGTCAATTTCAATTCGATGAGTCGTATTAGCCCAAAGGGCGGTTTTGCCCTGGTTTAGTCGTTTATCTGCAAATTGATTTCACGTCCCTTCCACTGTACGCGTCCCGTCCTGACTTGGTATACAGAATGAATGCCAATTAGCAGCGTCAGCAAAACCCCAAACGGATGCAAAATCACGCTTGTAAAGCATGGATGTTTATATTTGAGTACCAGTGCTATCCGCATAGCAACGTTCATAGCGATGGCAACGAGTGCCAGTGTTCTCAATTGTGCAAACCAGACAGCGATATAGGGCAAAATAGACATCGTGAACAGTCCCAGGGTTAAAATAAAAAACGGTATGATGCGGTAGCGGACCAGCCCAAAGAGGTTTTTAGAAAATCCGTGCCATACCTCGTTGAATGAATGATACATTCGGCAAGCTACAACGCCAGTGCCGGCTGATGTTAAGATTCTGATACCGTTCTTTTTTGCCAAACGACTCAACTCAACGTCTTCAACCAGTTGATTTGATACGGCTTGATGGCCCCCAATCTGTTTATATGCTTCCCGCGTGAAGGCAATCCACAGCCCGCTTGCGGCGGCAAGTGCAGGCGAACGACTGAAATATGTCAGCCATAATGGAAGCCCTGCGTAAACGAACATGTCGACCACTGGGACCACCAGTTTCTCCGCCAATGTCACCGTCACTTTTTCTGGAAACGCTGACAATAACCCAAGTTCTAGTTTCTGCATATAGGCTACGGTATTCGCGATCGCCTCAGGGGCAGGGCGGTTATCCGCGTCAGTGAAAATGAGTATTTCACCGTTTGCAGATTGACTTAACTGATGGCATGCCCAATTCTTCCCGGTCCAACCCGGGGGCAATGATTCGCCACAAATCGCTTGAACTTGAGGGTGCTGCTCGCTGAATTGTTGGATGATGGCTAGCGTGCGATCTGTGGATTGGTCGTCGAGTACGTGTATTTCAAAGTTATCGTAAGTTTGAGAGAGTAATCCGTCAACACAATTCTGGATGTTGGATTCCTCGTTACGAGCGGGGATCAGCACTGAAACGCGCGGACGGTGCCGGTGGCTGCCAGTTTTTTTCAGCATAGGTGCCGTTACGACATTAAACAGCGTTACTGTTAAGCTAATCGCCAGCAGTCCAATGGAAATCAACATTAATGTAAACAATATTGTAAGTCCGTTTGAAGTAATTTTGTGGCAGGATAGGTATTCTTTGTCTCTCCTGAAAGGAGAGACAAGTGGCGAGATAGGTATCTTTATCTGTCCATGAGAGAAGATAACCTTTTACTCGCCACCCATTGGGATAACCTTTTACCTGCCACCCACTGGGCTGGGCTTTAAAGCAGATTTTTCCCGTTTTCTTGGCAAAGTATCCGCGAAGCCAAGTTATCCAATAGTGCGGTTTCAGTTTTTTGAAGCCAATCCATTCCGTGGAATGTTTCCGTGTTGAACGAATGAACATCCCCTAAGAGAAAAAACACTTTAGCACGTTTTTCACCTAAAAACTCTGTGCGAATTGCTAGCGGTAGCACAGCGATCGGCTTTTGGTATTTTTGTATAATCCAGTGAACGCCGCGTTTGTAGTCAAGGGGGCGCGTATGCCACGGCAGCAGTTCCCCCTGGGGGAAGACACAGACAAGAGATCGCTTTTGATTAAGAAGTTTGACAGTATATTCTAGCGATTCAATAATACCGTGCCGACTTTCCGGTTCTATTGAATACGCCCCGATCTTCGCAAAGAATCTATATTGAGATAACTGTTTCTCAAGCATCATAAGATAGGCGGTCCGGTGAAAAATCCGTTTGTTGAGCAGATAAACAAAGAATCCATCCCACCAGGTACTATGATTCGGGAGCAACAGCAACGGGAGTTCATCAGGTATTTTAGGCTGTGTACCGAGAAGGTGCATCCCATGGAAATGCCGCTTTAATAGCCACTTCAGATACGGCTGGAAGATGATATCTGCCCAAAGGCAGTGCTGTGCAATAATCATTTGCTTATAATACGGGTGTGCCGGGGGCAAAGTTTTTCTTGCACCGATAGGACTTTCGTCCGAATCCGTTCTTGTACCAGAATTCCGATTTTCTCAGTAACTGAGACAAAAACTCGGCTTACAAACGGGTTGTAATCGCGCTCCTCGAGCTTCCTTAAGATACCCCGGTAGATTTTAACCGCCGAATAAATCGCGTACTGGGATTCCGGTTTAAGGAGAGAAATGCCGGGTGTAGCTTGAGCATAGTAGCGATCTGCCCGTTCGATTTGGAATTTCATAAATGCTTTTAATTGAGGTGTCATCTTCTCCTCTAAGATGTCCTCTTCGCGGACAGCGAATCGAGCTAATTCAGTTTGTGGGAGGTAAATTCGCCCGAGCTCCTTATCTTCTCGGATGTCTCGTAGAATATTGGTTAGCTGCATCGCAAAACCGAGTTGCTTAGCGTAGTTAAAGACACGTTTGTCTTGATAACCAAGGACATGTGTCATCATTAAGCCAACAACGGATGCGACGCGATAGCAGAAAACAGAGAGTTCGTTGAAGGTTTTGTAGCGCTGTTGTTGGATGTCCATCGCGACACCTTTGAGTAGCTCGAGCGGGTACTCAATAGGAATCTGATACGGATTGGCAACCAAGATGAAGGCCCGAATCACCGGGTGTTCGGACTCTCCGGTGTCGTAAGCTAACCTCAACTCTTCTCTCAAGAATTGGAGTTCTCTCAGGATTTCATCTGCAGTTCGCTGCCGCGGTGTATCAATCAGATTGTCGCAGTGTCTACAAAAGCCGTAAATTGCGTACGTTGCCCAGCGCTGTTGACGTGGCAGCATTCTTGCTGAGTAGTAAAAACTCTTTGAGTGGTAAGCGGTTATGCTGCGAGCGTACTCAAAGGCAGCTCGATTCCCGTCTACTGCTTTCCACAATTTCATAATATCCTCCTCCCAATCAGATCTTTGACAATCAGCTTAACTGTTGTTTCTGCCGTCAGCAATACTCCGGGAACCCCGGCACCAGGATGCGTGTTTGCTCCAACAAAATAGAGTTTTTGTATATCTTCACTTCGATTATGCGGTCGAAAATATGCTGTCTGTGTCAATTTAGGCTCAATACCCCAAGCACTACCCAGATAGTTGTTCCGTTGCATCTTAAAATCTAACGGTGTGAACGTTTCAAGTACCTCAATTGAGTCTCTTAAATCTGTGAGTCCGAAGTTCTTCTCCAAGAAAGTCAGCACCTTATTTGCATATTTCTCCTTCATCTGTTCCCACTTGATCTCACTCTCTAAATTCGGTACCGGTATTAAGGCGTACAAGCTCTCACAGCCCTCAGGTGCCATCGCCGGGTCGGTTTGCGAAGGCGTGTGCAGATAGATTGAGAAATCGTCTACTAGCGTTTTGTTATCAAAAATGTCATCTATCAACCCCTTATACCTCTCAGAAAGAATAAGCGTATGATGCTTGAGTTGCGGATATTTTTTTCGGACACCGAGGTATAGGAGGAATGCGCTCATAGAGTATTGGGTTTTGCGGAGTTTTTTGTCAGACCATTTCCTACGATGTTCAGGCTGAATAAGTTGTCCGTAAGTGTGTGCTAAATCGGCGTTTGAAACGATGGCATCCGCTTCGTAAAGCTGACCTTTCGCAAGCACCGCCTTTGCCTCCCGATTTTCTACCAGGATTTGTTCCACTTCTGCATCGGTTTCGACGATACCCCCGAGTGCTTTGAATGCACTCTCCAACGCCTGAACCAAACCGTACATACCGCCTTTGCAGAACCAGACACCGCCTGCTTTTTCAAGATAAGGAATCATCAGGTAAATCGCTGGTGCACGGAAGGGATTGCCCCCTATGAACAACGGATGAAACGAGAAGGTGAAACGGTGGTGCGGATGCCTGAAATATTTCTTAACGAAGTCGTAAGCCGGTATTAATGCGCGAAGCCGTAAGGCACGGGGCAGAAAATTGAGCATTGTCGGTAAATCAAATGGAGTTGCCCCCAGGCCGTCTGTGATGATAGCGTCATACAGTCGACGGGTATCCGCCATGAAACGGTCGTAGTTTCCGGCATCTGCCTTACTAAAACACGTCATCTGTGCTTTCATGCATCCCCCATCGTCCGTATAGTCGAGAGATGAACCGTCATGAAAGTAGATTCGATAAAATGGATTGAGTTTTACTAAGTCGAGGTAATCTTCCATGCGCTTGTCAGCACATTCAAACAGGCGTTGAATCAGCTCGGGTGCCGTGATAATTGATGGGCCCATGTCGAAGGTGTACCCGTTCTTAATCAGTTGAGACGCGTGTCCCCCAACTTCGGCATTCTTTTCGAGAAGCGTGACCTGCATACCTTTCGCTTGCAGGCGAATCGCTGTCGCGAGCCCACCAAAACCTGAACCGATGATCACAATCTTTAGTTTCATAGCTTTAGGGTGTTCCTCCAATTACCTCGTTGGGCCTTGCAATTTTGAAGCAGCCCTTCGGTTTAACTCACGGCAATTCGGTTTTTGCACATCTCATCTGTTGCACATCCCATCTGAGCGAACGCCGGCATCCTCTGCGATTAAGGTTGCTGCCATTTTGCCAGACAAGATGACTAAGGGAATGCCGCCGCCCGGGTGTACCGAACCACCTGCGAAGTAGAGTCCCTTAACCAGACGACTCCGATTCGGTAAACGTTTGAACGCTGTCGTTTTGCTGTTGGATGAAACGCCATAGATACTGCCTTGATTGCTTGCATAAAGTTGAGAGAAATCTGCCGGTGTGTAAGTCTGCTCTACCTCAATTCCATCTACAATATCCAGTCCTATCTGCTTTAATCTGTCGAGAACAGTGTTCCGCATTCGAACTTTTTCCTTTGCCCATATCTGTCCTGGTTGGAGGTAGGGCATGTTCAAAAGCACGAACCAATTCTCGCCATCAGCGGGAGCATGTTGCGCATCTACTTTACTGGTTATAGCAATATAGATAGTCGGTTCATCAGGTGCTTGTCGCTGTTTGAAGATTTGCGTGAATTCTGCGTCATAATCGCTGGAAAAGATAATATTGTGGTGTGCTAAGGCTGTATGTTTTCCGCTAACGCCCCAAAGGAATACCATTCCGGACAAAGACGGTTCCAATTGATTGAGTCTTTTGCGTTGATGCGGATGTCTATCAAGTAATTCGTTATGTGCTATCACTGCATCCGTGCCACACAAGACATAATCTGCGTAGACTTTCTCTTTTCCATTGATTTGGACCCCATTGACGCGTTCGCCCACTTGACAGATTTTTTCAACTTTTGTTGATGTATGAATATGGACACCTTGCTGACGTGCGATGGTTTCCAAGGCCTCGACTAACCGATACATGCCATCTTTGATGTAGAACCCACCGAATCCGTATTCAATGTAGGGAATTATATTGAGGGTTGCCGGGGCTTGGAACGGATTTGAACCGATGTATGTAGCATAACGGTCGAAGAGTTGGATGAGCCGCGGATCTGAGAAAAAACGAGACACACTCTGGTGGACGGTCCGAAACGGATCTATTTGATGGAGCCTGAACAGTGTCCGGAGGTACCGCGGCCGCATGATTTTCTTGAATTCATGAATGGGTGTAAATATAAAGATTTCCGATGTTAATCTGTGAATCCGTTCTGCATATTTCAAGAAACGTTCATATCCTTCAGTATCCTGAGGCGATAGTTTTTTTATGGCTGCTTTCATCTCTGTTTTGGCAGCCCTGGCATCCATCACCGTCCCGTCAGGAAAAAAGTATCGGCATATCGGATCGATTGCCACAAAGTCAAGGTAATCGGAGCGTTTGAAACCAGCAAAATCAAACAATTCATCGATAACAAACGGCATTGTCAACAGCGATGCCCCGGTATCAAATCGGTATCCGTCCAAAACGATTTCGTTGACCTTCCCTCCAATTTTCGGATTCTTCTCGAACAATTGCACAGAGAAGCCCAAACGTGCGAGACGAATCGCGCCGCTTAACGCACCGAGTCCCCCACCAATGACTACGACGCTCTTATTTTTTATCATGAATTCCTCCTCCCAGCGGGTGGTAGGTAAAAGGTAATCTTTTCTCTCCTGAAAGGAGAGACAAAGAATACCTATCCTGCCACAATTTTTCGTAGAGCATTGCGTTAAAAAGCATCAGTGTAAAGGCATATCCGAAATCCTCAATCGGAATTGTCAAAATTCGGTAATCGAGCTGATACGACTCACCGTACAGAACAACAGGACGTGCTGTGAGATACCCATTGAACACCAACGTCAAACCAGCAACAATTGCGAGGTAAAGATAAGTCCTGAGTTTCAGGAGCAGGTCAACTTTTAACAACCTATCCGCCACTCCAACGAGTCCGAAGCAAAACAGCACTAATCCTGTGTACTGTTTCCCTATGCTAAGCAACCATATACCCGCCAACGGTGCAGCGTATAAAACTGTTCTGATAGGTTGAAGCGATTTCAATTTCGTTGAGGAGTCGCGTTGCGGCAGCGTTTCCCAGACTAACAAACACCCAAATGGAACCGTAAGAAAAAAAAGCCACTCTTCAATAGGCAACCCCAGCAAGCGAAATTCAAGCGTGTATTGTTCGTTAAACCACCAGTGTGAACCTGCGACGAGCATATCCCAGATGACGTAAGGAATCATAACAATTCCACATGTCAGTAATTTTACTCGCCAACGCGAGAGGTGCTTAATAGGCTGGATAAATTCTGAGGCGAGCGGTCCCCCAATAACAACCAGATTAAACAGCAGGTATTCAAATTTCATTGATGAGCGACTCGTTGCTACGGGCGCAATTTCGATTTGACGCTTTGGAGATATATTTTTTCTTTAGTTGTGAGTTTTGCATGTTCCAGCAAGAAGGCGACTACATTTCTGATTAGTTTCGGCGAATAGGCATGCCTCTCAAGCGGCATCTGTTTGATAATTTCTTTGAAATTCCGCTGGGCATCGTCAGAACGTCTGAAGAAGAACGGAAGATAATAGCACGTCATACCGTGGATGAACAACGCCTCAATGTTATTTGGGTTTTTCTTCAAGCCGCTATCCATAATGGAGAGCCCTCGCTTTACCCACTTGAGTTTGGTGTGAGGGAAAAAGGCGTGCTTTCCCTTAAGCGCAACAAGCGCGCCGATGTAAACCTGACTGGTGCCACTGTGCTTCGGTTCCAAAAAGGCAATTCGTTCAAATAGTTTAATTGTCGGTTCAATCTGCTTTTCGTCTTTAACTGCAGCGTAAAATTGCTCGCGCCCTTTTTTTAGTATCTCTTGTACTGGCGTGTCCGCCGCAATCGCATTAACGGAAAAGAGAAAAAGCAGTATTACGGTGCAATTTATGTTAACAAATTGATTAAGTGTCCGTCTAAAAAAACGATTCATTGGCAGCAGAGTAGACCATCGCGACGCGTGTCTCTTTTTTCGTTTTCGATTTTTTCTTACCGTTCAATAAAGCTATTATACGTCCTAACAAAGTGTTTTGTCAAGTCAATGTGGTGACAATGGGCTTGCGATGGATGAAAATGACATTCAGGCAGCACTCGATAATTGAACGCAATTCGCTATCATGCTAGCGGCGGCAGCTGCCCCACAAGCTTCACTGTCTCTAGACTCACCGACACAACCCGTCCGATTAATTCCACAATATATTTCGGCACATCCGCACGATTCGGATCGTTCACAATGCCACTCCGTTTGTCTACCTTCACACGATACCCATCCACTACCCACTCCAACGCACTACGCGTTCCTAAACGATACGCAAACGCCTCATCCGGAATACCGGCTATCGTCAGGAAGTCGTTGTAGTGTAGCTGCGTCTTCTCTTTCGAGAATCTCATCTTCTCTACACGCCAATCCCGCTGGACATCCGGTGTCTCAATAAACTGCAAGCCTGCAGATTCGGGCTGCGTTTCATAGTTGACGTGAAGTTCTGCTAACCGCGCGCCAATGTTCATGAACGCCCAGAAATCTGGTGCAAATGGGATGTGAGGTAAATCGTGCTTCAGGTTCATCTGATAAGTTTCGCGATAGTCCGGCTGATGCAAGAGTGCATAGGTATAGTGAAAGATGTCCCACTTGCTGATGGTGCCCTCGCCGTAGTGAGTTCTGAACGCTGCCAATGCCCACTCCGTGATGTTTTCACGGCGGTTGCTGCCGTCTTCGGCGTAGATATAGAAAGGGAAACATTGCGCCGGAGATCCAAAACCGCCTGTCATGCCGAGCTCGGGAATGCGATTAACCATTAGAGAAGTAAAAGGTTTTTCTTTTGTTATATTGACACAAATCACCCGATTCTCTTTTTCCGTCTCAGGAGTCGGAAAGATGAAACGAAAGAGCCCGGGCCGGTCTACTAGCATCCGATCAAAGTAGAGCGCCCGCTTCGTGAAAGGGCGGTAGAGGCATCGCCGCAGTTTTGAGTCTTCAAATTCAGCGAAATGTCCGCTATTCAGATGCCGTTTTAACGTGGAACTCCATTTAATTTTCGTGGCATCAGCATCCACAAAATCATCAACGTTGGTGCCTCGAGCCCGCTGATGCTGCCACTTGAAAACCTGCGTGTTGTAGTTCTCAATCATCCGCTGCATATTTTGAGAGAGCGCTTGGGCGTTGAAGTTGATAGTCCATGCATCACGATTGGTTTTCACACCATTGCTAAATTGATGAAAAATCACACCGGCTGCTGCTTCTTTTTTCGCCTTTGCTTTCTGGCTGCCGATCGGGATAAACGTTTCAAAATCTTCACGCAGCCCGCTAGTAAGCCAAATCTGTTTGGCATTAGGCGTTATTTCTTCCCAGCTCATCCCTCCGACATCTGCATGTAGATTCAGAAAACCAAACGTCCGCTTTTGATCCCACTCCACAGATTCACCGTTGTACAGGAGACGGGGCCGCTCCGGACGCTTCTGCTTCGTTTTCACGAGGATATTGATGCTAACGCCAACCTGAATGCCGAATACATTGGAATTTCCCGGATGCCCCTTCCGAACGTTCCCGCCTAAATCTAACAAATAGAGGCTGTCAAAATCAGCCGCGAGATGTTTCCGCATTCCATCGAAAGAGATGCCATCAAGAAAACTATGGTTCGTTACGAACGCAACGATGCCTTGTTCACCTATTCGATCCGATGCCCAACGGAACGCTTTCACGTATGGATCATATAACTTATTTCTTAACCGTGCCATGGAATCTGACGCGTACGTTTCCGCGATGCGTTTATCTATCGCTGGATACTTCCGATTTTTGTTGTTATCGTTCTCATTCACCTGGCCAGCGTTGTAGGGCGGATTCCCCAGAACTACAAACATCTCCGACGCTTTCTGACGTTCAACGCGGGCCGTGTTTTCACGCGTGAAGAGTTGTGCCTGCTGCGGTTCAAGCAACTCAAACGTATCAACAAGGCAGATGCCCTCAAACGGCAGGTATTCACCCGTCCGGCGGAAATATTCATGCTCTATGTTCAAACTGGAAATGTAATAAGGCAAAAGCATCAGCTCATTGCAGTGGAGCTCCGTGCGGTATTTCTCCTCCAACATTGTGCCTTCAATATCTTGCATCAGGCGCACGATGAAGTTGCCGGTACCAACAAAGGGGTCGATGATATGAACGCCGCTATCCGACAGCGACCGGTCGAACTCATGCCTCAAGATGTATCCAACGCTTTTCACCATGAAATCGACTATCGGTTGCGGCGTGTAGACGATACCGTGTGTGTCTGCCACATCCGCAGAGAATCCTTGAAAAAACTTCTCATAAAACGTATTGAGGAAGTGCTGTTTTTGGGCAAATTCTCTACAGAGCGTGGCTGCCTGCTCAATAGCAATGTGGAATCTATCTAGTGGTTTGAGAAACACATCGCGACTCACAGCGTAGCGCATAAGTGCCGCACTGACTTTTTCAATTTCACTTGCAATGATATTTCGGCTTGTAAAATCCGATCTTTCAAAAACGTTGCGGAAGATGCGTTCCGTGAGGATATGCTGGATGAGCATCTCCTCGACGGCATCCTGTGAGAGCTGGGGGTTAATCGAGGTACGGCAGGTTTGATAGAAATCGGCGAACGCCTCTTGAAAGTGCAGATCTGTTTCGTGGCGCTGACCAATCAGTTCTTTGAGTTTGTTTGCGAGGTCTGGCACATGTTCTCTGAAATCAGAGACTGCAGCCTGCCAGTTATCAAGCGCGGGCGGGACATAAGAGAACAGATGTTGGAGTGCAGCGATCAAGCGTGCCGGTTCGGTAATGTCCAGGTCTAATGCTATCTCTCCGTTCTGATATAAGAGGGCACGCTGTGGGGTTTGAAAGAGGGTGTTATCAAGAGGGTAGCCTGTGTCGCGTTTCTCCTGCACCGCTTTTTCGAGGTTGTCGTGCATATCCTTGGCTTCCCAATAGGCTAAGGGCAGTCCATACTCGTCGAGTATCGCGCCATCAATGACGATGCGGTTTCCTTTGGCGGTGTGCATCGCATATTGCGGAATGAGGGTGGCACCAACCTGTTTTGCACAAATATCCAATAGAAAGGCGAACGGATTGCTGACTGCGCCTTCGTGCACAGCATCGTGCAGGTCGTATTGTTGCAAAGTCGCGTAGTAGTCTCGGACCGGTTTATGAGTAGGTTTGAGATTGAGTTGTGGCATAAGTCTATAATAGCAGGTTTGGCGTTAAAAGGCAAGAGAAATTAGGTTTCGGACAGAGCCCAGGATCGCGTTTATAGTAGGGCGATTTATCGTACCTCCGGCGCGCTGTGTTTATTTATGGCAGCGTGCTAATTGTCTAAATCAGGATTGACATGATTTTAGGATGGTCAGGATTAGAGAATGTCTGGGCTTTGTTATCTTCTTGTAAGTGCATTTTCTAACCGTGCTCAATTAAATATTCCTAACTATCAACCCAAAATTTGACATCTCTCCGAAAATCTGCTACACTCTGCACCATTCAATAGATACCACGAATCAAACCTTTACGGGCATGTCTATAAGAGATAGCGCAATGCAAAGGAGTTATATCTGAATGTACAACTTAAACGGAAAAGTCGCTTTAGTCACAGGCGCAGGTGGCAAAAACGGCATCGGCCGCGCCATTGCCACCCGCTTGGCAAAAGAAGGAGCCGACATAGCAGTCAACGACATCACGATGCATCCTTATGCAGCCGATGAAACCGAGTGGAAAGGACTGCCAGAGCTCGTCAGCGAAATTGAAAAAATCGGACAACGCGCACTTAGCATCATCGCAGACGTTTCCAATGCAGCACAAGTGCAACAGATGATAGACAACGCCGTCTCGCACTTCGGAAAAATAGACATTCTTGTCAACAATGCAGGCACAATTGCTGGCAAAGACCGGGTACCTATCGTCGAACTCGCTGAAACAGATTGGGATCGGGTCCAACGTGTTAACGTGAAAGGCGTGTTCCTCTGCTGTCAAGCCGTCGCACGCCATCTCATCCTACAAAAAACCAAGGGCAAGATTATCAATATCTCCTCTGTTACCGGGAAACAGGGTTCAGCCCGCTATGCAGCATATAGTGCATCAAAATTTGCTGTCATCGGGCTCACACAATCCCTCGCATACGAGCTCGCCCCTTATCAAGTCAACGTCAACGCCATCTGTCCCAGCCTTGTAGATACAGAACGCGTCGGCCACCTCGCATCTGTTCTCATGCCTGCTCAACTCTCACCGGAAGAACAGCGGGCGGCCTTTGCAACACAGGCTAAGGCATCGGTCCCCTTAGGGCGGCTCGCCGAAGGCGCAGATGTGGCTAACATGGCTGCGTTCCTCGCCTCTGACCAGGCTGAATATCTCACTGGACTCTCTATCTGTGTAGCCGGCGGTTCCGTCATGGACTAAAGGGCATCGACAACTTTGTAGCTGCCCGTTTACGATTGAGCCCAGGGGCAAAACCTACCGGAGAATGCGCTGGTCGCTCAAATCCTTACCACCAACCGTCTTGACTATCGATGCACCGCGCCATTCCCTGACTTCAAGCGCATGGAACGCATTGACAATGTTATACTGTGTCGGCAGATCTTCCCAGCGCGCTTTATGAAACTTGACCGTCCCTTCACCGCGCCAATGCTCCTTAACCACGCGATTCGGAGTACGCGCAGGCGTTAGCACCGCATAAGCCGCATCCGCTGTCCCCCACTCACCCGTCCTTGGCATATACTTATAGTGCAGCGTACCTGTAAGCGGAGACTCGTTGACAGGCTCCTGGGGCACGGCAGGCGAATTTCCAAGAGACACCTGTTCTGTTGGACGTACATGCATATCCATAAACTTAAAACCGAGCCAACTCGCAGCACAGTGTGTCTCCCCTCGAAAAACGTGCGGTTCCGGGAGCGCACAGTAAATTTTACTGAACCCTAATTCCTCACGTCCCGTGAGAATCGGATCTGTTAGATTTTCCCACAGCACCGTTAAAAAGGAGCCTGTCGCATCATTTACCTTTCCCTTGAAAACCACCGGAAAACTCACACCAAGCATGTTATAGCCACGCCCCGCCAGCCATTCTATTTCCTTCATGTAGCTTGCAGACACAGACACAACCGGCTCACCATGAAGCCAAAAGCCTTCCGGCAAAAATGCTTCCAACTGCTCGCTATTCGTTAAAAAACTCACTGAAATTGATGTTGACTTCGGATTATCTTGGCACTCAAATTTTCTACCATCCGGACCTGACCTGGGCCCCGTCCTCGGCCCAAAGTGCGTCGGCATCCGGTACATTGCCTCCGGATCTAAAGTATATGCCATCTCGTTTCCTCCCTACACAACACTTGCTTGGATAATATACTTCTATTATACGGATATAGCGTCGAATGTCAACTAATTCAGACAATTCAAGTTACTCTAACGGATAATGTAGGAGCGAGCACCTGACTGTCTATCAGCTCTCATAACACAGTTTCGCACCAGCGGCACAGTATCTGTATAACACGTGAGAGCAATTTCCCAATTCTTTCTTTCTTTTATAACAAAATCTCGGATCCTATTTTGCTTGTAAAATAAAAAACTTGACAATAGATACATTTTACGATATATATACTTTCAAAATCATTAGCTAAAATCATCACTTTTTACAAAAAGGGATCCTTTGCATTATGAAAATAAGATTACAATTCAAACACGTATTTCTTACGTTAACCATCATGCTCGGTTTTTCGCTCTATAGTTTTGCGCAGGAACCGACTATTCTAAGGCATAGTGGTCGAGTCAACACGGTAGCATTTTCCCCTATGAATTCGTCACTCCTAGCGAGCGGTACTGAACACAACATCATCAAGTTGTGGAATTTGCGCGAAGAGACTGTCACGACACTCAGAGGGCATACCGGAACAGTTAATTCAGTTGCTTTCTCCCCGGATGGTCAATTGCTCGCTAGTGGCAGTGATGATTGGACTTTCAAATTGTGGGATGTTAATCAACCCCGAAATATCGCAACCCTTGGGCACATTACAGACCGTACCCGGTCCCAAATCAAGGCAGTCGCTTTCTCGCCCGATGGACGCCTCTTGGCGACTGCCGGCTGGAACGTAAAATTATGGGATGTCAGCAAGCAGACAGAGATAGCCAACCTTCGAAATGACACATGGGTCTGGACAGTTGCTTTTTCACACGATGGACAGTACCTCGCTGCTGGAGATGGATCTGGCACCGTCAATATCTGGCATGTTCAGAACAGACAAGTCATCGCCAGATTAACCGGCGATACAAATTCTGTCTATTCTGTCAAGTTTTCACCTGATAACCGCCTCTTGGCAAGTTCTGGTTACGAAGGGCATATCAAGTTGTGGGACGTAGCAAATTGGGAACTCATCGGCACGCTTTCCAGCACAGGCACAGTCCATGAAATTGATTTTTCCATAGATGGAAAAATGCTTGCCAGTACCGGGCATGAATCTGTAACCCTCTGGAATGTGGAAAGTGGCGCAAAGATAGCTACACTGACAGAGCATACTGGTTGGGTTACTGGTGTCACTTTTTCACACGACGGAACCACACTTGCCAGCGCAGGCGAAGATCAGACAGTGAGAATCCGAAATATTGAAACCTTTTCGCAGATACTACAACAACGAGAGATGATCCGACTGATCTATTTTATACCAATCAACCGCCGTCCCCAGAGAGATATAGACACAAAGATAGACACGTTGGTAAAAGACGTGCAGCGATTTTATGCACAACAGATGCAAAGCCACGGATTCGGCAGAAAAACCTTTACCTTTGAAACTGATGCAACCGGGAACGCTGTAGTTCATCAGATTAGCGGAAAATTTACTGATCTATATTATCAGCAGGGAACCTTTGACAAAGTTGTGGAAGAAATTGAGACACGGTTTGATATGTCAAAAAATATATATCTCATTGCAATCGAAGTCAGTAACGAAGCTATTGACATCGAATGGTGCGGTACAGGCGGTGCCAGAGGGGCTAGTGCCGGAATCGCACTCATACCCGCCTCCGGCGCATGTTTTGACCAGATTAGGACAGCAGCACACGAACTCGGACATGCTTTTGGATTGGAACACGATTTCCGGAACGATGCCTATCTCATGTCATACGGCGGCATGAAAGCCCGGCTCTCTTACTGTGCAGCAGAATGGTTGGATGTTCACCGACTCTTCAACACCTCACACACCTCTTTTAACGAACCTGCAATGATTCAGATGCTGCCACCGGTGGCATATCCAGACAATGCGATTCACTTCCGTTTTGAGATTAACGATTCTGATGGGCTCCATCAAGCACAGTTGTTCATCCCCACAACGGCTAGAGATCCTGCGGATGGCATTAAGTTACACAAGTGTCAGTCCATAACCGGCCAAAGCATCACCGCTGCATTTACCACTACCCAACTCAACGTGAAAGCCGGGACTGAAGTTATACTTAAGGTTATTGATGTGCATGGAGGCTTCACACAAGGAACGTATCCAATCTCTGTAAATAAGATGGCACATGTAGATATCAATAGCGATGGAACCGTTGATGTTGCAGATCTGATTCTTGTCGCCTCCCATTTCGGCAGCTCGGCAGTCCGCACCGCAAATCCGAATCCGGATATTAACGGGGATGGAGTCATAGATCTGCAAGACCTGCTATTGGTTGTAGTCGCACTAGAATCCCTGGAAAGTGCTGCTGCGCCCGCTTTAACCGTAGATACTCTACAGAAGTGGCTAATTGAAGCAAAGCAACACAATATTGGCGATGAAACATTCCAAAAAGGTATTGCATTGCTTGAACAACTCCTCGCACCGTCAATATCCACAGAGACTGCACTCCTGCATAACTACCCCAATCCGTTCAACCCAGAGACGTGGATACCTTATCAACTCGCAAAGGATGCAGATGTCACATTGACCATCTATGCAGCTGATGGTACAGTGGTACGCACTCTGGCATTAGGGCATCAATCTGCAGGTATCTATCACGGCAAAAGTCGTGCTATGTATTGGGATGGCACGAATGAAATCGGCGAACAGGTCTCCAGCGGGTTCTATTTCTATACCCTCACGGCAGGCGATTTCACCGCAACACGGAAAATGCTCATTCTGAAGTAGGTTGTTTCTAATTCACCGAATAACGGGCGGATAGCAAACATATCCGCCCTTACGATTCCAAACAGACAAAACCAGATCTTGCCTACCGGAGCAGCGAAAAACTCTACCACTACGCAAACGCTCTCATCCTATGAATCTTGTAATCCGATAATATCAAATCAGTTTCACTAAAGCTGGCTTGTTAAATCGCACAGATGGCTGAATCTGCTCTGTTTGCTCTACCGCGTTATGATGCAGGTAAACCGCTTGACAAAAAAACGGAACCGCCTTAAAATTCATGAAAAACCTGAATTGGAGCACACGAATGAAATTAGCGATATGCAACGAAATGTTTGAGAATTGGAAAATTGAGGACGTTTTCACCTACACCGCCGAACTCGGCTACGATGCTGTCGAAATTGCCCCCTTTACGTTGGCAGACTCCGTGTTAGACATTAGCCAAGCCGAACGTACACGCATCCGAAAAGCCGCCGACACCGCGAAGATAGAAATTGCAGGACTCCACTGGCTGCTTGTCTCTCCTCCCGGCCTCTATATTAACCATCCAGATGCAGAAATCCGCAACGAAACACGGGACTATTTCCTCGCACTGATTGAGCTGTGTGCCGACCTCGGCGGGCGTGTCATGGTCATCGGCTCACCGCAGCAGCGAAATGTCATCAACCCCCTGACCTTTGAAGAAGCATGGGATTATGCACACGATACCTTCACAGCAAGTGCGCAACTCGCCGCCGATAAAAACGTGATGCTCTGTCTCGAACCTTTATCCAGCGATCAGACCAACTTTATCACAAACCCCGATAAAGCCGTCGAAATGGTGAACGCCGTCAATCATCCTAATTTTCAGATGATCCTGGATGTTTGCAGCACCGCAAAAGAGGGGTTGGACATGCCAGTACAGATTCATAACTGCGCCCAACACATCGCGCACTTCCACTCCAATGATGACAACGGCTATCTCCCGGGCTCCGGCAATGTAGACTACCCACCTATTATTGAAGCATTAAAGGCCATCCATTACAAAGGCTATGTCTCAACTGAAGTTTTTGACTTCAAACCTGATCCGCAGACCATCGCGAAACGGAGTTTTGAATTCCTCAATGCCCTCATTTAGCAAAAAAGGAAAGAAGGAAAGAAGGAAAGTATGAATAGCGATATCCACCAATGCTACAACGCCTACACTGCACTCAGGACAGAAATGGGCCGTTGGCTCAAACAGAGCATGCTCCTCGATCCGCCCGGACCCAATCAGGGTGGCGAAGACGAAGCAAACTATGCGCTCGCCTGGTTCCCACACTATCTCATCACCGGCGATGAAACCGTCAGTCAACACTTTAAAGCCCTCAAAGCCGCACTCTACGGCTGGGTGCAACGCAGTTGTGTACATGGATATGAACCCAAAGCAGAGGCGCATCATGGCCCAGAACCGTTTCTGCTCTTTCTCCCGCGCTATATCGGCATAAAACCAGAAGATACCGAAGCCGTTGCAATGTTAACAGATGCCGCCGAGCACTGCGGAAACTGGGTACCCGAAATCCCACCATGGTACGATTATACACGTGATACCTTTATCGGATACAACATCGGAACCCGATTTGTAGAAAACGACTCAAGTAACGCCTATGAATTAGCAGAACACTTCCGATTTATTCACATTGCCCTCGCTGCATACCGCGTTACTGGCCAAGAAAGATACTTAGAATGGGCATTGCGCTACGGTAAGAAACGCGCCGAACGCATCAGCGAAGCACCAGAACCGATGCCACTCCTATGGCAACTGAATGGGCAACCCATCAGCGAAGCGCAAGTCAACGCAAAAAATTTACATCGATTGGTTGCAAGCACACACCATATACCAGGAGATCCACTCGCAGGTATTGAGAACCTACTCGCCTCCGGTGCCATTTACGTCTTTGGAGATCTCTACCGATTATCTGCAGAGTCCATCTTCCAAACCGCTGCAAAACGCATCGTTGAACCCCTTGTCGATTCCCTACAAGATCCGTACAACGAGCCCGCCGCAGCCGCCCTCAGTTACTACCGTTGGACATTCAATGATACGACCTATGATTCTGCCATTCATACTGCCGTTCAAGAACTTCCGACATCACCACCTGAACTGCTCGCCCTCATCATTCCGCAAGAAATCCGACGGCGCGAACCAGGTGTCGGCAAACGTGCCGATATGGCATATTGGGGCGAATGGTCCGATGACGGCTCAGTCAAACCCATTCAGGAACCCTCAACCGCAACGTTGACACTTGCCTATCAGGTAACAGGGGACTTGTCATTTGCAGTGCGTGCATTACGAAACGCAGCAGCACGGCTTACTATTGCAAGACGCGTCTTGCGTGGAGGCAGAGAACATGCAGATATGGGCAGCGCGGTCTGCTCCGTCGCCGCCGGCCACGGACGAAATTGGGGACAAGGCTCGGTTACAACTTGCTATGGACCCCTCTTGCTCGGTACACGCGAAATCTTGAGTGAAGTAACGCCCCTCTTAAGCATCAAACAGCAGAACGGAAAACCTTATCTGCCAACCACACTCCTTTCACTCGTACGCCCTATTCTCGGTAAAGAAGACGGCGCTTCTGTACTATTCTACAACAGTGGAAAATTACCTCTCACATTCCGGTGGTTGCTGCAAATTAGTGAAGATAAGGAGTGGTCTGAACTGACCGTCGAACCCGGGCAGATTCAACATAAAATAGTCACAAGGTAAAAATTTCATTTAACCGCTGCTCATAGCCTGCTGACTCTTAGCCATAAGTTAACGCAGCACTATAAGGAGACTGCTCCGACAACTCGGCTGTCTGAATCTTGGTTTATCTGATAGTCTGCTATTTTCGGAGAACGGCTCGCGAAACTCTGTCTCAATCGCGGATTTTCACCGGTGACACCGATGGTACGGCTTTTACAAATTTTTGCACTGCACCGCTTTTCACATCAATATCAGGCTATCCACCTATATACTGCACGATTAATTGCAAATCCTGAATGTTCACAATTCCATCGTTGTTCACATCTGCCTCCGGATCTTCCGTCCCTATACGCACAGACACAAACGTCAGATCCAATATATTGACAACGCCATCACCTGTTACGTCATAAAGCAGGTTGGAACTTACCAATTCAAATACAATATCCTGATCTGTCTGAAATTTAACGGGTCCTACATCCGGTGCTAACCACTGATAGAAGGTTGAACGGCTTATTATAAAAGCAGAAACCGTTCTTGAGCGCAACCGAATTTTGAAGCAGTCTTTGAAGGTCCCCGTTGGTGTCACCACGTCCTCCAACGCGACAACTTCAGCAACGGTGGTTAACTTTACCGGCCCTAACAGATTCACTTCTGTTGACGCTGCAATCTCCCATGTGTCGCCGAGTCTGAGTGGAAACGGAAAAAACACCGCAGGCGGTGAAAACGCTACACTCGCTTCGCCGAACACTGAGTCGGGCTCGACAACCAGTTTATGGAGTTTAACGCCCTCGCTATCGCGTTCTACAAAGGATAGCGTGGTAGTCGATGCGTCCACCCCAAGGGTTTCCGAGGTCATTTTAAGCTTCCTCACCTCTGGATTTCCGGGAAAATCGTCGCCTGCCTCTTCAAGCGTGTAAGTGACCCGCTGCGTACCATCCAGGCTCTCTAAGACCCAGACATTGCTGAGCTGCATCGGATAATAATTCGGGGCCGCTGATGAAACGCTACACACAAACATCAACATAAGCATCACCTTTTTCCGCAATACAACTATAAACACTCCGCTCATCTGTTCCTCCCTCAGTAAAAAAATGCCCCGATGCATCGGCAAACCGGTGGCATCGGGGCGTTCAAAGCAGGACATCCTGCACGCTCAGGTTGTACCTACTTGAGGATAACCATCTTGCGAGTGGCTGCAAAATCCTGCGTACGAAGCGTATAGAAATACGTTCCGCTTGAGACAGGCTCCCCTATCTCATTTTTGCCATCCCAATATATTGCACGGGAAGTAGTCATGTAAGAACCAGCCGCCTGCCACCCTATATCTAACGTCCGAACCAAACGGCCCGAGATGTCATAAATCTGAATTGTCACCTCAGCAGCTTCATTCAGTTGATACGGAATCCACGTCTCCGGGTTAAACGGGTTGGGGAAATTTTGTGCCAGAGCCGTCGTCTTGGGCTGTAAATCGCCGACGCGTAATTGTACGTTCAGATAGGCGTTCCGTATATCGGTTGTGGACACTGTCCGCTGGAAGGGGCCGGAGACAATGTTACCATGTTCATCGTAGAGCGTAACCTCCAGTTTATCACCGGCTTCAACAACACTCTTCCGGTTTAAATCTGCCCATGCCGCAGAGACATCCTTCACATCACTGTTAACTCTTTCAGTGGCAACGGCACCTGTACGTAGATTTTCGGCAACAACAACGTACGATGTACCAGCTACCATCTCCTGCAAATCACTCGTGAGAACAAATGCCCACGTGGTTTTAACCGTCGAAACAGCAGGCGCTGCAGCATCTGATTCGGCAGATTCGGAAGGCGATGCTATTTGCGTATTCGACCACGCCGAACCCGTGAATGTCACCATGCCGCCCGCTGGCGTATTAACGATATAGCCAAGGTCACCACCGATTGCGAAACCGTCGTCTTCTTCTGCAACAGAGTAAGCTACGAACGACTTACTGGCTGCATTTAACTTGATGACAACCGTTGAACCCAACATATTTGCAAGCGATTTAGCTGTATAAGGTTCCGCAGGCATAAGTGGAACGGAAATCAGGTTCAAACCCGATTCCAGCGAAAGCGTAAAACTGGAACTAGCAGGTCGAACAGGCTGTTCTGCCGGTTCCTCTGTGACGACAGGTGCCTCTTCAGTGGGCTCTTCTATGACAACAGGTTCTTCCACTGCAGGTTCCACCTCCGCTGTAGGTTCTTCTGGGACGGCCACTTCTTCAGCGAGTTCCTCTGTGACGACAGGCACCTCAGTAGGTGCCTCTTCAATAATATTGAAACTTGTTAATTCATATACAACATTCTGGTCATTTTGATATTTGACGGGCCCAACATCCGGTGCCAACCATTGGTAGGCGGTTGAGCGAGTTGTTACAAGGCGCGTCACAACTTTTCGTTTCAGCTCAATCTTGACACAGTTATCAAACGTACCTGCCGGGGTTTGAACCGTCTCAACCGCAACAACTTCGGCATTGGTGGTACTAGTGGTAGCGCCGACTAAAGCGAGCTCTGTCTCTGCGACAATTTCCCAGGCAGCGCCGACGGGTAATGCTGTGGGGAAAAAAACCGCTGGCGGAGAAAACACGGCTTCCGCAATGCCGAATGCACCTTCATCTGTAACCGATTGATGCAGATTAATACCCGCCGCGTCAACAGTCACATAATAGTTGTCGATATCAGATGCGTCTGTGCCGGGTACCTCCGTTTTAATTTTGAGGCGGATAATTCCTTCACTAACATCAATGTCTGGTTCTTCAAGTGAATAGCTGCGGAGCTCAAACCCATCGGTACTCGTTAAAACCCATACATTGCCGATAGCTGGCGGGTAATAAGTCTGTGCTATCGTCGTAAACGTGAAACTACACATAAGGCTTAACACCAGAATCGGCATCAGCCAACGTGCAAATGCAGTATCTTTCATATTTCAAATCTCCTTTTAAAAAATCAACGTGAGAATAGGACGCAAACCTATTTGCACCTATACTTTTTCCTGTCGAAGCAATCTAACGTCCACCTACACCCATTGGCAACCGCACCTGATTGTGATAGGGTGCTATCCAGCCTTGCGGAGAGATATCGTCCTGCTCCCGCACGTAACGATACCCAAACCACATGCCTATAACGGTTAGCAAAATAACGATGATGATAACAACTAATGCTACTTTCCAAGTTACCATAGTGTTCTTTTCCAGAACTCGTCTGATAATTGATGCACTATACAGTTTAGCCTCCGACACATCTGATGCAATTTCGCCCATCGTCTTTGACGTTAACTTCAATAGCGCATTAACTTTTTGAGAGTATTGCCTTATAGTATAGATGTCCGCATAACGAAACAAGACTACGATATTGGAGCCTGTTTTCATAGCGGTTCATAGGCTCCCAAAAATGTATGCCTTCCCACAATTGTTTGTTCTATCTTTATCTAAATACTCTCTTTTTTTATTATACATGATGTATTTTCTATTTTCAAGATTAATTTCCAAAATCCTTGGCAACGAGTACTAAATCCAGAATGTTGACAGTGCCATCAGCATTAACATCAGCAGCCGCATCGTTCCCCTCGAACCGGGAAGCTACGAACACTAAATCCAAGATGTCAACCACACCATCACCCGTCACGTCAGACCGCGGCACTTCTTCTTCCTCTTTCAGTAGATTAGAATTCACCAGTTCAAACACAATTCCATCGCTGTTTTCATATTTCACGGGGCCCACATCAGGTGCTAACCACTGATAGGAAGTGGCATCGAGCCTTAGAAACGGAGAGCTCACACGCTGCGCCAACGCAACCTTGACACATGCCTCAAATATTCCCACCGGGGTTTCAACATCCTCAACAGCAATGACTTCTACATCGGTGGTGCTGGTAACCAAAATCTCTCTTCCCGGCAGTAGTTCTGTCAACCTTATCTCAGCCACTATCTTCCACATATCTCCTACCGTCAAAAGCAGTGGGAAGAAAGTGGCCGGTGGAGAAAATTTTGCTGGAACAATTCCTAAAACGCCTTCGTCAAACACAGTTTGATGCAATAGGAGCTCTTCGTCCGTAAGACTCACAAAATACTGGTCAATGTCAACCGAGTCTAACTCCGGGCCCTCATTTTTAATTTCCAGAAGCGTGAGCTCTTCACCATCAATAATCTCGGTTCTCTCAACGGTATAGGTACGCCGGTTTTCACCATCCGCACTCTCTAAAACCCACGTATTACCGATAGCTGAAGGATAATAATTTTGTCCGGCGGCTGTCCATACGAAGCCGCACATAAAAATAACTGTTAGCGAAAATATAAAGCGGGTATTCCTCATAATATAATTCAATCCTCGTTTGACTTCCTGTCTACTGAGAGCTGATGCATTACATTACCAGCATCGGATATGAATACCAAACCCCGTCTCACCCAAGCAGTAGACAAAAAACTTGATTTTTTCCAGACTCCGTGTCATAATAAGCATATTTTACCACAATTATTGTAGATTTTCAATAAAAAACGTACGGAATTCAATGTCTATAGGAGAAACATAAATGCGATTGAAAGGACGCGTAGCAATTGTGACAGGCGGGGGCGGCGGAATTGGAAAAGCCACCTGCCTCACCTTCGCACGTGAAGGCGCGCATATTGTCATTCCCGAAGTCAATCTCGCAAACGCGGAGGCAGTCGCTGCTGAAATTGCTGCCCTCGGTCGGCAATGCAGCGTTATTGAAACCGACGTATCCGATGGCAGATCCGTCCGCGCAATGGTTCAGCAAACGCTCAGCACTTTTGAGCGCATCGATATCCTAGTTAACAATGCCGGCATTTTCAGTTACACCCGTATAGATGAATGCACCGAAGAAGAGTGGGACCGGATGATGGCTGTTAATCTCAAGGGACCGTTTCTCTGTTCACAAGCCGTCATGGAGACTATGAAGACACAACGGTTCGGGCGAATCATCAACCTCGGTTCTTTGGCGGGACAAGTCGGCGGCATTGTCGCCTCCGCCCCTTACTCCGCATCAAAAGCCGGCGTGATGTGCCTCACCAAATCCCTCGCTCGTATTTTAGGCGAATACGGGGTTACAGTCAACTCTATCGCACCGGGAGTCGCCGCCACAGAAATGGCGAAAAATCATCCCGATATGACTGATCAGATTCCTCTCGGACGTGTCGCTAATGCCGCTGAAATCGCAAGTACCATTCTCTTTCTCGCCTCCCAGGACGGTTGTTACGTCACCGGGGCAACACTTGATGTCAACGGCGGGATACGGATGGCATAGAAATTATCTGAAAGGAGAAATCCATGCAATACAGAACACTCGGACGCGCCGGTGTCAAAGTTTCACAACTCTGCCTCGGCACCATGATGTTTGGCGGCCCAACGAACGAAAAGAATTCAATTCGCATTATCCATCGCGCAATGGATGCCGGTATTAATTTTTTAGATACTGCAAACGTCTACAACGCCGGCGAATCAGAACGAATTATCGGAAAAGCCGTTCGGACAAACAGAAAAAAATGGGTGATTGCTACAAAGGTACACGGTTCAATGGGCGACGATGTCAACGAGAACGGCTCACACCGTTTCCATATCATGTCCGAAGTCGAAGCAAGCCTTAAACGCCTCGGCACAGACCATATCGACGTGTATTACCTCCACCGATGGGATGCCACTACACAGATTCAGGAATCCCTGCGTGCTCTGGACGATTGTGTCCGGCAAGGTAAAGTTCGCTACATCGCCTGCTCCAACTTTCAAGCGTGGCGCATCTGCGAGGCATTATGCACAAGCGAAAAATTCGGACTAGAAGAGTTTGTATGTGTCCAACCCCTCTATAATATTGTCAATCGTGATATTGAAGTGGAACTGCTGCCCTTCTGTCAAAAATACGGAGTCGGTGTCGTTCCGTATAGTCCACTCGCACGTGGCGTACTATCCGGAAAGTATAGATCGGGACAAGAGTCTCCCGCAGGCTCCAGGGCAGCTCGACAGGATAGGCGAATTTTACAAACCGAACTCCGCGAACAGAGTTATGAAGTCGCACAACAACTCAAACCGTTGGCAGACGCACACGGGAAAACACTAACCCAATTTGCACTCGCATGGGTACTGGCGAACCCTATTATCACTTCTGTTATCATAGGACCCCGCACGATGGAACAGTTGAAAGATAACTTGGGCTGTCTGGATTGCACCATAACCGAGAACGATGAAAACGCCATTAATCAGTTGGTACCGCCCGGTGAACACACCGGTGAAGGCTACAATGACCCGGCGTATCCTGTACTTGGAAGGACGGTACACAGTCAGCCTATTTAAAAACGCATTCGTGCACATAAGGCTACCGTCAGTTTTACACTATCCGTTTTTCGCGAAGCCTTACTTCACGAATGACGAAATTCTGTCAAATAGTGGCGAACCCTCGTTGACTAAGAAGAAATTGCGACCGCACGTCTCTGAGATGTGGGAGCAACGTCTGAGCGAATGTTTTCTAATCTCATAAAGACTGTACCCTAATGATGCCAGATACTGCTCTATCTTTTCAAAAGTGTCACTATTCATTTCTCCGACATCTCTCAATTCCGCCATCACGAGGGGTCTGTCTGTTTTCAAGTAGTGTTCACCGCCACGTAGCACCTCCAACTGATAGCCTTCAACATCAATTTTGATGAAATTCGGGAGCGGTAGCTTCGGCACGAGGCGATCTATGGTATCCAACTCTATCGATTCCGAGCTGCCTGGTTCCTTCATATATTTTAATGAGGCGGTGCCTTCAGCAAGCACCGCATCTGAATAGTACAGAAGCCGCTGCTCCTTTCTGTCACCCATCGCCTTGTTGACAACGGTGACGTTTAAGAATTGATTCAGAAAGACGTTTTCACGCAGGTATCCACAAGTCTGAGCAGCAGGCTCAAACGCCACAACTGCCCCACTATTCCCAATGCAGCTCGCAAACAGACAGGTATAAAACCCAATGTTCGCCCCAATATCCCAGCAGACATCCCCCGGTTTGAGTATTCGCCTCAGTTTACCGATTGCATACCGTTCGTCATGGGTACCGTAAAAATAGAGATATTGGTGCTCCGGATTCGCTAAGTTCGCCTTTAACTGAAAAGAATACTTGGTTTTGAAAACGACAGATTTTTCCTGCGGCATAATCCAATTTCTCGTCAACGCTAACAGATGACGTTTCCCATCAGTGACGGGGCACCGGCGAAGGTAGCCTCGCACCATCCAACTCAGATAACGCCTCATCCCCACGTCTCAAGCCCCAACAACTTTTTGCCGAGTTCCGTTAGATACGCTGTTTCACCTAATTCATGCTCCTTTTCAGTCCGTTCACCGCCAAAACCAGCCATCCGATTTTTCCATGCATTGATGCGGCGCTCCCTAGCATCTGGATTCTTCTCGCCGGTCGGCGACATAGAGATGTATTGCACCACCCTCGGCACATCCGCCGTGTTGATACCCGCACTATGCGGCAACGCACTGTGCCAGATAACGAGCTCGCCTGCTTTCCCTGCTACAGGCACTGCACCTAACGCCTCTAAATCTTGCTGGCGCGGATCCGCATCATCTGGAAGGTTTTTTAGCCATTCCTCAATTTTGCGATGGAACCCCGGCACACACGTAAACGCGCCTTGATTGGCATCAGTATCTGTCAGATACAGCACCCCTTGAACGTGGAATCGGAACGGGACCTCAATTGACGTGTCCCAATGCAACCCGAGATTGTTCCGTTCAAATTTGCCTGTTACATTCGGCGGACTCATGCTCGCCCTGTCGAAACTCACCCACAGTTTCTCAGTACCCCAAATCTCAGCGAACGCTTGGTGAACGCGCGGAAATTGGCGCGTCGCCCACAATGCCGGATGCTGGTATATTTCTACCATGATACTTTTGCGAGGAGGGTCCGGATACCAACTCGCTGGAGAATCCGCATCCATTTCAAGGAAATCCCAGACTGCTTTCTCGGCGGCTCCAACAAGGTCCGACGGCACAGCATCCGGAATAACGACATAACCGTTCTCTTCCCAAAAATCGCGCGCTTCTGAATTCAATACAGGCATTTTTGCCTCCTTCTAACTATCCTAAAAAGTCAAACGGCGTAAAAAAGCAGAGAGAAAGATAACTATTAAACCGAAAATTATTATGAGGTTCAGCCACCGTGAAGGCTTCTTTTGGAAAACGCTAAATACCGGATATGGAAACGTTAGAACAATTGCAACCGTAAATATCAGAAATACGATAAAAAGTTTGATACCTAAAATGAGGATGTAAACTGAGTAATTTGAAACGGTAGGATGTGTAGTAGCCACTTTCCGTGTTTCCCACAGGAAGGTGATGAAGTTGTACAATCCCGATACTAAAACGGTTGAAAGCGTAGTCCACACAACAGCCCTGAAGCGCCTTAGGGCAGCTGAAATAAAACTCCCCGGACAAGGGAAACGGTTGGCAACCGGAATCAGAACAACGCGAAAAAAGAAGAAGCCCCCTATCATCAAAACTACTGAACCGACATGTAACCACTGCATCAACGGTTTTAGGAACATAATTTTCTCGATACGAACCGCCGTAGAACTAGCCAAGCGAGAAAAAGGCGGATACAGTTCATATCCCCGTATCCGCCTAACAGTCTACACAACAGGTTTGCCGCCAATCGGATTGAAACAAGAACGAAATTGCTTGCAGACATCCGGTGAAACAAAATCGTCATCCGGACCGATCGCCTGCATTGTGCAATTGCACCAATAGTGCGATTCCGGATTATTTTCAACCAAGTTCTGTACGTTTCCGCCAGGAATGTAAATCGCCTTCGTCCGGAGATACTGACATATCGGACGGTTGAAAAGGGGCAATGTCTTTGCTTGTACCATGTTTTTCTCCTTTTTGCTTCTGGAAGCACTCAAGCTATTTCGCATGAAACTCCCAATGCCCATTTAATCAGAGTTGTTTGACTCGATCGCATCTAACTTGCAGCCATCATCGCAGCACGACCGATCAGATTCTGAGTTAGCAACACCTTATACTCGTTGTCGTTCAAAGGTTGGGCATCCTTGACAGCATCTGCCCCGGCTTGTCGGCTTACAGAATCGTTAATCATTTTACCTGTCAAGGCGGCTTCTGCTTCCGCAGAACGCCACGGCGCAGGCGCAACACCCCCCAAAACAACGCTCGCGTGCTCGCACGTCTGACCTGACATTTCAAATACACCGGCAACACTTGCCAAAGCAAAATCGAGGGAGCCTTTTTCGCGCGCTTTCAGATAAAAACTCTTCGTGTTCGGTTTTGGAGCCGGTACCTCTACCTCAACAACGATTTCATTAGGTTCCAAAACGTTCTCACGAAACGGATTCGCTGCAGGAAGCGTAAAGAACTCTTCCACTGCCATCGTTTTCCCACCTTCAGGGCCAACAATCTTCAACGTCGCACCCAACGCAATTAACGCCGGAGCAAGATCCGAAGGATGCACGATATACACTGGATCTCCACCGAGAATTGCATGGTACTTGTTCAACCCCTCAACAGCGTAGCAGAGGTCTCCGCCCTTCTTGAGACAATTCACTGTCTCATCACGGTAATACCAACAACGCGGGCGTTGGCAAAGATTACCCCCTAGCGTCCCGACGTTCCGTATCTGCGGTGTCGCTACAGAAATCGCCGCTTGTGCAAGCACCGTGTAGTGCTGCTGAATCGTAGGATGCATCGCAATATCAGCGACAGTCGCTAACGCGCCTATTTTCAAACCTGAGGCATCCGCTGAAATCTCATCCATACCAGGTAACGTCTTGAGGTTAACCAACGTCTTCGGGGTTTGAATGTACTCTTTCAGTTCAGTAAGCAGATCTGTCCCGCCCGCGATAACCATTACCTCACCCCAACCGCTGTCATTCAACAACGACGTAACCTGTTTGAGACTGGTCGCATTAACGTAAGTAAATTTTTCCATTGACTATCTCCTTTTGCGTAAACGAACAATTCAAGCCGCTGAAGTACTGCACACGAAAAGCACCGTGTTTGAACATCAGCGACAAAATCACTTTACGCTACAATTACGCCTTCTTCGCAGCAAGCGCGGTGAGAACTTTGTCCGGGGTCAAAGGCAACGAACGGATACGTACACCGATAGCGTTGTAAACCGCATTGGCTATCGCACCCGGTGTCGGAATACAAGGAGGTTCACCAACACCCGTCACCTTCCGGTGTGTATCAAAGACGATCGATTTAACCTCAGGAATCTCTAAGCTGCCAGGCACCTTGTAATCCTCGAGGTTCGCATTTACCATGCGTCCCACTTGTGAATCCATGAGACGTTCTTCAAACATTGCCTGCCCTAAGCCCATGATAACCCCGCCATTAATTTGACTCTCTGTCGTGAGGCGGTTGATCGCCAGGCCACAATCCTGAACCGCGACAATTTTGAGAACTTTGATAATACCAGTCTCTGTATCCACTTCCACTTCAGCAAATTGTGTACCTGCAACACCATTTTGGCGAAGTTCTTCATCCCAATTCCCGCCTTCACTGATGCTTTCCATACCCAGTTGGCCGGCCGCCTGTTCCCAGGTAAGCGTCTTCGTCCGATCAGAGACAACGTAGATGGTACGACTGCCGGCACGTAGGTCCGCAACAGGTGCTTCCAATAAAGGCGCGATGCGTTCAAACAACTTCTGTTTCGCCGCCGCCGCTGCTGTCTTGATAACCGGGGCAACCGAGGCAGTCGTCTGGCTCCCACCACTTCCGCCGGAAGGTAAGCCCGGACCGCTATCGCCTACCTTGACCTGAATATCCGTTGGAGTGAGCCCGAATTCTTCAGCAACGATAATCGCTATTGCCGTGCGGATGCCGGTACCAATGTCTTGTGTACCTGTCACAGCTTCAACAGTACCGTCCGAATTGATGGTGACACGTACTTCGGTGCCTCTCCCACCGCCACCACCCCATTGGCCACTGCCGAGCCCGATACCGCGTTTTTTCACACCGTTGCTACCACCCGGGACCCTATTCCGACGGTGCCATCCAATCTCCTGTGCCCCTAACGTATACTGTGCTTGACGCACCTCACTCCGATCATTAATGCGGCGGAATTCCAATGGATTCATACCGAGTTTCTCTGCCAATTCATCCATCAAGCAGTCCATTGCAAACGCGCCTTGTGGATGCCCGGGCGCACGCATCGCGCGTTGGTTACCCGCGTTGGTGACGACATTCACCTTTTCAGTCCGGAGATTCGGAACATGATACACGTACGGCGCTTGAAATCCGGCACCACTAGAGATGCCGCCTGTCCCATGGCCGCGCATATCATAGGCGATGAGACGTCCGTCACGCGTCGCACCAGCACGAACGTGCTGCGTCATTGAAGGACGATTGCCCGCAACGAGGTGCTCGTCCTTACGGGTCAGCATCAGTTTAACCGCTCTCCCGGTAATACGGGCTAACTCCGCAGCTGTTCGTCCTTCTATCCCTGGGCCAAATTTGCTCCCAAAGCCGCCCCCCATGTGTTCTGTAATAACACGAACTTGATTTGCAGGAAGCTCAAAATGCTGTGCAAAATCATTCCGCACTCCGAAAACGCCTTGTGTCGATGCCCATACCGTCAGGTGCTCCTCATCCTCCCACTCGGCGACATGCCCATGTGTCTCTAAGCAGACATGCGTTTGAACCGGGGCATGGTACGTTGCCTCTACTTCAACGGCAGCTTCGGCGAACCCTGCAGCCAAGTCACCGGCTTCACGAATATTTGGCGGGCTCTGATTCCCTGTCCAATCGTCACGGATTTGCGGCGCGCCGTCTGCCATCGCCTCCGATTCTGTCACAACGAACGGATGCTCTTCTAAGTGAACATGAATTAAACGGAGCGCATCTTTCGCTAGGTCATCAGTTATCGCTGCGACAGCGGCAATTTCCTGACCTTGGTACCGGAGTTTTTTCCCTACTTCGATCAACGGGATAACCGCTTTGACCCCTTGCAGTGCCTCAGCTTCACTGGTATCAATCCCTAGCACCGTTGCATGCGGCACCTCAGCACGCAAGATTCGTCCATATAGCATCCCCGGACGATTGATATCAAACGTATACTTCGCTTTTCCTGTAACTTTATCCTTACCCGACAAACGTGGAATCCGCTTGCCGATGAGGCGAGATTCACTCGCTTCTCCCCATGATGCCATCGGTTAACCTCCCATTTTACGTGATGCGCTCTTCACCGCATCAAAAATGAACGGATAAGTGCCGCAACGACAGGTGTTGCCAGACAAGCCCATCTTAATCTCTTCCAATGTCGGTTTCTCGTTTTCGCTCAACAGTGCTGCTGACGACACCACAAAACCCGGCGTGCAGAAACCGCACATCAGTGCATCGTGTTGGACGAACGCCTCTTGTACCGGATGCAAGTCATCGCCGTCTGCCAATCCCTCAACAGTCGTAATCTGCTTACCTGGTGCGTCAATCGCAAGCATCATGCACGCATAGACTGTTTTACCGTCTACCATCACCGTGCAACCACCACATTCACCGCGGTCGCAAATTAGTTTTGCACCCGTTAAATCAACATTTTGGCCGTTGGTGTCAATTCCGTCGCGTAAAACTGTCAACAGAGTTGTACGGGGTTCAACCTCTACCTCATACATCTTACCGTTGATATTCAGTTGAACCGTCGCCACGGAAATTGCCTCATCTGTTTGTGCTTCCGCTGCCCTCTCTGTACCAATAAGCACCGCCGGTGCTACTGTCGCAGCAACAGTGCCGGTACCTACGCCCTTCAAGAAATTTCGACGCGAGATACTCGTACCCTGTTTCTTTTCTTTATCTTTCTCCGCCATGTGTATTCTCCTTTAGTTATGTCTCACAAATACAAATAACACTATTCACTATCTGTCCGATGTATTATGTATTGGTTAGATCTTCGTTACCTCTCACTTAATTTAGTCTATCACATTTCAGTTTTTTTATCAAAAAAAGTAGATCGAACGATAAGGCGCGTTTCGTGTGAAGTCTACCGTAACGATTTCTTCCTGTTACCCGCAACTTGTACGAGTCTGATGTCTGGAGATACTTGCTTTTTTGCAAAGTGGAATGGGATATTCAACTTTAGATGCTTGTATTATTGCCCTCTCTGCATCCTATACGTATTAATTTTTCTTTAACGTATGTGCAGATTCCGTTCTGGCCCAGGTCAATGGCTAATGTAGTCATTGCCTCATTCCTTCACCACTCACAACTGCCAGGCGGCCAAGGTTATGAAAAGTTGTGTCCGTCCGTTCTGGTTTATAGGTTTGCCCCCTATTCCATTAATGTTAATCATACTACAAAACGGTTTCTCTGTCAAAAAAACGACGTATTTATTTTCCTTTTTCCGGATTTATACACAGTAATTGCATTTCTATCAAAATTAGAAAAAGATAAAAATTCAGTGGAAATTCATCGCGAAATCGGGTATCATGTTAACATACTAATTCGTCAAACGGGCGGATATAGAAATTTACCCTTACGTTACGTACTGGATTCTATCCAAGCAACAGGAGAATATAATGGCTGCAAATACGTTCGAAATCAGTGATGATACATTTGAAGGCATGGTACTTACGTCGGAAACGCCAGTCGTTGTTGATTTCTGGGCAGAATGGTGCGGGCCCTGCAAAATGATCGCGCCGCTTTTAGAAGAACTCGCTGCTGAAAACGAAGACACCTTCAAAGTCGGGAAACTTAACGTGGACGATAATCGCCAGACAGCAATGCAGTTTGGCGTGCGAAGCATTCCAACACTTCTGGTCTTCAAAGATGGAAAAGTCGCAGGACAGATCGTCGGGGCAATGCCCAAAGAAGCACTCAAGAAGAAAATTCTAGACGTACTCTAATGATGTAAAGGCACACTACGCCCTCGTTCTAATTTCTCTATTTCTCAAGCATCAGGCCATTTCTGGAAAAATTCCATCAGAAATTTACAACCTAACCCTAAGCAATCTCCATGCGGAAGTACCAAGGCCGGAGCGAAAAAAAACACTCCGGCATGGCTTCTGCGATGGATTTCCTTCTCTCCTATAGCCTGATGTAGCAACGGGTGTTTACACCTGAGGAGACACTGTGTTCTGGCAATTCATCTACAACGCCCTCGCTGTTCCGGTTATGTTCGTCGGTTTTCATGGAGTTGGATATTACCAACCGAAAATTCGTCAAGGCATCCTCGGACGGAAACAGATATTTGAGAAACTAAAAACCCAAATCCGCTCTTCACGAAATCTCAAGCGGACTGCATGGTTTCACTTCACCTCCGTCGGAGAATTTGAACAAGCCAAACCGCTTATTGAAGCCATCCATGCAGAGACGCGAATTGTGCTAACCTTTTTCTCCCCATCTGTTGCACCGAACGTCGACACCTATGTATATGCAGATGCCGCCGTTTACCTGCCCCTTGATACACCAGCAAACGCAGAACGTTTGATTCGCATCATCGTACCCACAGTGATTGTTTTTTCTAAGTTTGACATTTGGCCCAATCTCGTCTGGAAAGCCTCCAAATACGGTATTCCTATCATTGTTGTCGCAGGAACACTCCACAGCAAATCCAAACGGTTGTCACCTCTCGCGAAACCTTTCTTCAGAAGCGTACACCGCTATATCAACGTCCACTGTGCAATCTCTGATGAGGATGCCGCACGTTTCAAACAGCTCTGCTCATCCAAAAATCAGATTGTTGTCACCGGGGATACCCGCTATGAACAAGTTTATCGGCGTGCCACTGCCGTTCAACCAGACGTTGAATTCTTCCCGGGACAAGCCACTTTAAGGGCGACTTCACAAAACCAGCCCCACACCACAAAAAAACGTTCCATCCTCATTGCAGGAAGCACTTACACAGAAGATGAACAGATCTTATTGGAAGCGTATCAACTGCTGCGCCATCATTCACCGCAGCGCGTACCTTATCTAATTCTCGTACCGCATGAGCCGACACCCGAGCGAATTGGACAAATCAAAGCACAGTTAGTGCAGCACAACATGACGCACCGGTGCTTTTCAGCCCTAAAACCCCATGAAAATTTAGCGATAACTGATACCCTTGTGGTTGACACCGTAGGGCATCTTGCCAAACTTTACTGCCTTGCAGACATCGCCTTCGTCGGCGGGAGTTTCCACGGCAGCGTTCACAACGTCATGGAACCCGCCGCCATGGCAAAACCAGTCTTATTTGGCCCCACCATCCACAATGCTTACGAAGCATCGCTTCTAACCCAACGCGGCGCAGCAAAAATCGTTCACACCGCACAACAGATGGCAACAGCAATCATCGAATGGCTCACTAACGAAAATGCAGCAACCACCGCAGGACAAATAGGAAAACGGGTTATAGTAGAAAATCTAGGCGCAGTGGAGCAGACTTTAGAGCATCTGCGACGCTACCTTTAATAGAACTCACAAATATTGGTTAACTGGGCTTTATCTCATATAGAATAAAATGGATTTGTCTTATTTCGACTACTTTTATTTGTTCATCAAACAGTTAAAGAGGTTGGGATTTGCAGTGGGGTTGTTAAGGCACAACGAACGGTTGCTACTCTACCACCTGTGTCCTATATCGAATCGTTAGCAGAGGACGGAGACTTTCAGTAGATGACTCTTTAGAAGCAAACGTAATCGCTCCGTTGCCACCTCGTAAAGCGAAGAGATAACCGTAGTTGTAATCCGGGTTCGCTACCCAAAATTGCACTGCACCGGTGAGAAGCTCGCCATCCCAAGTATAACGCTTACCGGCACCCTGAATCTCTGTCAGCCCATCAATACGATGTGCTACATCCTCTGAGCCGTTGTAATCACTTTCCTTGTCGCCGTTTATTCCTTCTAACATCGCTTGTGCTGGCGGCTTATTCCATGGAAGATTACGATGGAGTGCGCTATTATAGGTAAGTTCGTTCTCTTCCGCACGTTCCGAGAGACCTCGCCCTTCCCGCCACGGTAGCAGTACCCGTCGAAGGATGACCGTCTGCTTAGCATCCGTTTCACATTCTTGCACATGGAGGTTCAAAGTAGCCTTTAACACCTGCGTCGGTTCAGTAATCCCCATATCCGCAAATGCATCAAACAAGTCAAATGCAACGAAGAAAACCCCGCCTGCCGGTGTGCATCCTAACGTCTGTTCTGCACCAGCGTTATTGTTGCGCGTTTTCCGGTTGTCCTCTACAATCAGACTCGTATCCTGCAGCGTATTGGGAAATGTGACAGATCCGCTTTCGCCGAAGGTTATCTCGTTTACCATAGGAAGTATTACCTCGACGCTGCTCTGAAGTTCGGAGAGGATCAGTTGATAGGTTTTGCGCACCTCTAACGGTGTCGTAAAAAGCATTACCCGGGTTTTTCGTTCATCGAGCAGCGCTTCTTCTATCACTATATCTGGCGTTATCTCGTAGTTTGCTACGTTCTCTGCACTTTCCGCTGCCAACTGTCCATCAAACCGCAGCTGAATCGCTGTCTGAGAGAGGGGGACCGCCTTCAGTAGTTTCGGCTCTTCGGCTTGACTGACGAAAATTCCACTAACAAGCATGAAAAACAGCACACAACCAACGAAAAAAGTTGTCAAGCGACACCTCCAATTTTGGGGAAACGGGAACAATAAAACGGTTAAACGTGAAAATTCTTGGGTACATCTCGTATCAAATCTTTTGGCAACGCAGCGAATTGATATTAGTCGACATCCATCGTGATAAAGACGGCATTAAGCACCTCTCGCTCTTTCTGGCCAGAGGGGCGGTTGATAACTTCATCGTTAACGACAAAGGTACTGGACGAGCCTCCGTCCAGATTAATCGCCTCGGTTGCACCGAGCTCCAGCAGAATGCTAGCGAGCTCGTAAAGTGTCAAACCGGTGCTATATTTTGGTTGCCTGCCGTCAGCGACAATCAAAAACAACGTGTCAGCATTGTAAGCGAGGGCAGTTCTCGGTTCATGACTCAGATTTAATACAGATGCTCGTTTACCGGGGCGATGCCGCTTTTCTGCTTGATGCATCTCCACCAGCATCGGATGTATCTTTCCGTCTCTGAGGAGCCGGATGCGTCCCCCAATCGCATAGCGCGCCCGGTTCCATATCGGGGGCGAGAGCGTAAGCGTAATTGTACCGTGCGCGCCTGCCTGAAATTCAGAAACATCTGAGTCTTTTATACGAGAGCTAATCCAGAGAACCGCGCCATCTGTCGGAATAGCACTGTCTCCATCTCGTGTCACACCAGCCACACGATAGTCGTTCGTATAATTCGGGGTCAGAGGTAGAGAAAGTCCTGTCAGAACAACCTCATGCCCTCGACGACGATGTGTGCGTGTAGAAGCCCCCATACGCGGCGTGTACAGTGTTATCTGACAACCGTCGAGCCGCCTTTGATTGATACATCCGAGCGGTATTTTCTGTGTCCCTACGGTTACTGCAGCTTCCATCTCGACAGGTCCACTTAAAAATTCCCCACTGTCTGTTACCCCGAAACATGCTGCTGTGTCTGTCGGCTGCGTCATAAGTTCGCCGTCTTGGATGTGTAAATTTTCTAATACACCGCCGTATCCGCGCATGTCACCGAGCACGCCAAATCCGCCGTTAACAGCCACAAGTACGTGCCTATCTCCTCGTTCTATCCGCCGTGATGCCATCGCGCGGACCGTTTCTTTCCCTAATATCTGCGAATTCGCAACGGACACCTCAAAATGCAGCCCAGGTTGCCACCGAGACATCTCCGCAACGTATAGCACACACGTTTCAACATCCCAATCGTAGCGATAGATGCGGAGTCCTATCGATATACCCGGAAACAATTCCGTTTTCTGCCCATCGGCTTGTGCAAAGCAGATTGGTAACAGCACAATCGCGATAACACACCACAACTTCTTCAACAATTGCATCTTTAATTTCTAGTTCTCCGGATTTGAACAGCGAAATAGGCAATCGGCTGTTCTATAGGTGGATGGAGTTTCTTGACAGTGAGTTGGACTTCAGTCACTGCGAATCGGGCTAAAATCGCCTCTGCTATCTTCTCTGCGAGTGCCTCAACAAGTTGAAATGAATACTGCGTGCCAATTTCAACAATGAGTGCCACCACATCAGCGTAGTTAATCGTCTCCTCAAACGCATCGGTACGGCCAGCATTCACAAGACAACAGCTTAACATTGCGTCAATTTCATAATGGCCGCCAACTTGACGTTCGGTTTCGGGGACACCGTGGTGGCCATGAAATCGGATGCCTTTGAGAATGAGTTTGTCCATAAAGTTTAAAAGTCGGTCCAGTGCCTAATCAGAACTTCCATCTCTGCAGAGGAACCCTCTACTAACTTTCAAAACTGTGCCGTGACTAACTTTCGTTCGGCTATTCTTCTACGATTTCACCAAACGTATGCGCCGGATCAGCCATGTCTTTGACCTGTCTACCGTTTTTTCCGCCAGTATAATCAATAGCACGAATTTTCCAATCGGCACCAACTTTCCTTAATGAAGAAATGAGATTGCCCTTCTGATTACCCCAGGCGTATTCTCCGCGCAAAACTGCATCTTTCCCTCTGCCGTCAATAGCAATGTAGGTGATATCCACGCTCATATCGCCGCCCCGCAGCCGGAAGATGCCGGGCCAGGCATCTCTTACGTCTTTCCACCCATTATTTCTCTCAAACGTACCAGCCCAAAACGTCCAGGCGGTAAAAACCTCATCATTCTTATTCTCGCTTTTCAACCAACTATCCCCCAACGTATCAACATCCTGGTCACCGTGGGCAGTAGCGTATACCGCAAAGAGCGCGCGGATCGCTTCCTCTTCTGCCGCAAAGTCAATATCCCTTTCAACAACACCGGCTGGCTCGGCAGCTTGCGATGGCGTTGTTGTTTGCGCGGGGGTATCCGTATCAGGTGCTGCCGTTTCATCATCGTCACCACCGCATGCCATAATCCCTATGGCAAGTAGGATGAGGATGAGATAAAAAATCGATTTCCGTTTCATACGTCTTCTCCTCTCGTAAATTTACGCTACATCAAACTCACGTTGTAACTTTAGTACACTTTCTAAATTTATACTGCCCCTATTTTACCTCATGAACAAATAAAAATCAACTCCAAAATTGATTTTTAATTTTAACGCATTTTGTGGTATACTTTATTTAACCAAATTTGAACTGCACACGGTCAAATTTTTCGCATTTCTTATATTTTGCATAAGGAGCGTATAATGAACGTTACTGTTAAATATTTCGCTGTCTGTCATGAGATGTTAGATAGAGCGGAGGAACAGATGCAATTGCCGGCAGGTGCCACCGTCAAAACTATCCTTGAACGTCTTGAAGAAGAATGGCCAGAAATTGCCGAGTTCTACGAGGTAATGCAAATGTCCGTTAATTGGGAATATGCCACCGAAAACAGTGAACTCGCTGATGGAGATGAAGTTGCCTTGATTCCACCAGTCACCGGAGGGTGCGATGTTTAAGATCACCTCCGAAGTTATCACCGGTACAGAAGTTCAAGAAGTCGTAGAGGCACCAGGTGCTGGCGCAGTCGTGTTGTTCCTCGGCACCGTCAGGAACAACACCGATGGAAGAGCCGTCGCCTGCCTCGAATATGAGGCGTACCCACCGATGGCAGAAAAAAAGATGGCAGAGATTGCACAAGAAGCCACCGAAAAGTGGGGCACCGACCTCCGTCTTGCCATGATTCACCGCATCGGCAAACTCGACATCGGAGAGGTGAGTGTTGCTGTCGCAGTCGCAGCACCCCATAGAAAAGACGCGTTTGAAGCATGTCAATACGCCATGAATCGCCTCAAGCAGATTGTGCCTATCTGGAAGCGCGAAATCTGGGTAGATGGGGAAGCCGAATGGGTTAAACCGGACGCGGTTTTCTTTGACGCGCCTATCCAACACAAAACCGGTCGACAAACCGGCTAAAAACCGAGACGGCTTTGCCAAACTCGTTCAACGCCATCCACTCATCCACCGTGTGTGCTTGCAGAATGCTACCCGGACCGATGACGACCGTTTCCATGTATTGTGCGAAGACGGTCGCATCCGTGCCATACGCAACTGTTTGAGGAAACGACTCCCCGGTAATTTCAAGGGCTGCCTGGATAATCTCTGCATCGGGTGACGTGCGTACCGGATCCCCATTTATTAATATCTTAAACTCCAAGCCATGGTTTTCGGCAGCCGTTCGCGCGCGATTTATCCAAACTTCCGTGTCATCGCCCGGCATCGGACGGTAACTAATATGGCATACACTTAAGGGAGGCGTGATGTTCGCTGCGCAATCCCCATCGCTAATCGTGATATTCCAATCTGTAAACGGCGGCGAAAATTCCGTATTGAAATACCGAGAATTGGTTGTCAATTCCTGATAAATTTCTCGCATCTCTGACAGAAATGGAATCAACTTCAGATTGGCATTATCTCCTTTACCTGTGCTACTGTGGGCCGCGTAACCGTGAGCCGTGGCGCTGAAACGGCAAACACCTTTGTGCCCATACACAGCATGCAGTTCTGTTGGTTCACCGACAACACCGTACCGCGGGAATCCATTCCGTTTAAACATCTCCGATTTTTCGACAACTGCACTCGCACCGAGGTAACCCACCTCTTCATCAGCGGTGATAACGACATACAACGGTGATGCTAACACCGTAGCTGAATATCGCGACATAGTCTCGATCATACATGCCACGCTGCCCTTCATATCGCAGCTGCCGCGCCCGTACATCTTACCATCGGCAATCCGGGCCTTAAACGGATCTGTCGACCATCCGATAGCCGGCACCGTATCTATATGCCCCAGAAGCGCAAGTCCACCTCCAGCTGAACCACGACCTTTGCAACCAATTAAATTAACCTTCTGCACACCCGCCGGATCTCTGTATTCAACCGTTTCAACCTCGCATCCCACACCTTCCAACGTTTCCGTCAGAAAATCCATCACTGCAACGTTGCTTCGCGCGCTTACCGTATTGTACCCTATCAAGGTTTTAGTTAATTCTTTTGCATCCATAATTGGTGATTTTACCACAAATTGCGAAGTTTGTCAAACATTTTTATACTAAATTCTGAAAATAATCTGACATGAGTCGTTATTGACGGAGTCCAAAATTCGCGTAGATTAGAAGAATGTCCCATCCGCTTTTTGGAATAAAAAAATTGACTTTTTTGGATATTTCGTGTAAAATTAAATGAAGCAGAAGGATCCGGAAATCGAGGTATTTCATGCAAAACCGGACGAACCGAAGGACCATATCTAAAAATAGAGCTGTCCTCGCCTCAGTTGGACTACACCTCCTCTTCGCGTTTATTGTTGCACTGCTGTTATCGGAGCAACGGGAAGTGGATAAGGATGCTTATGATGTTGAATTTTTCAACTTCAGCCGGCCGGGTAACAATGTGGATATCCGTCCGACACGTCCGACACGTGTTCTTCCTACTCTTACCGTAGAAGATCCGTCGCTGTCTCAATTTGCTCCGAGTGCCATAAACCCAATTCCGAGGCACCAAACAGATGTCATACCGCAATCGTCTACGTTAGAATTTAATCCGGATGTACTAAGTTTTACGAACGTGTCAGTCAAATCCACGGAAGCTGGGCCTGCGCAGCCCAAAGCCGGCTCCGCCCCAACTGCATCTGTAGCACGTCCTCTAACCGTGGTACCTATAAAATCCTCTGTCTCTCTTAAGAGGAGCGGGATATCTTCTCAACCTTCTAACCGTCATCCGGAATTTCTTGAGAGTACTCTACCGGCAGCTGACTTAGGATACGGGTTTAATACTCCATTCGGTGTGGAGGTTCCTAAAGGACGGCTCGGCGGTGTCCTTGAAGGCAGAGGAAAAGATATACTCGGACATATTCGCCTGATTCGGCTCAAACATTCCCTCTCTGATTGGTGGCAAGATCCAACCGCTATTCCTGCTCTTATTAAGTGGATGGAGAAACATACGACGATTCGAGCAGATATGAATTTTGAAGGCGGTGCTTTAACACTAACAAACCCGGCGATCTTGGATGCCCCGCTTATCATTATGACGGGACACGATAGGGACATCACCGTCGGACGTGGGATTGCAAAGGATGGTCCACTGAACACAGGTTTTATGCCAGAAGAACGCGCAACACTACGCAAATACATCGTGGAAAAAGGAGGTACGCTCTTTTTTGACGACTGCGGCTTTAACGGATTGTTTGCCAATATCGTGGCTGATGAACTCAACCAGATTTTTCCGGAATATCCACTTGATATTCTGCCGCATGAACATGAGCTCTACCGCATCTACTATCAACTACCTAAACCCCCGGATGGCGGCGATGTCTTTTGGGGAAATGAGAACAACGCACAACCGACACAGTTCCGCTATCAGAAAGCCATTATCATTGAAAACCGAGTGGCTGTTATCTACAACCGAAAGGACTATCTCTGTGCGATGGAGACAGCGGAAATTGAGAGTCGCACGATGTTGCGACTCAGACGTTCAACTGATGTCTACCGGTTTATGTGCAATCTGCTCGTTTATGCACTGAAATATGGCGGCAATACAGATAGGTCGCGTTATCACGAGTAGTGTTAATAGAAAGTACGCAAGCGGCAGTGATTTGGGTATCGCGATTAGCGATTATGCCTCCCTTGTGTTCTGAATCGTTGATGTTGAGTCAGAACAGCGCGCTTATAAATCACGCGACCGAGAAAACAAATCTTCTTAATAATTTTCCAATACCTTTAGTAGAGGAGGAACTAGGCGTTATGAAAAGTTTTTTGCTGCTGTTTTGGGTGTTTTTATTCCCATTACATGCTTTTTCCCAGACCGGAACCATTGAAGGATCTGTTTACAGTAGCACATCGCAGGAACCTTTGGTAGGAGTGAACGTTCATCTCATTGAAATCAATCTATCTCAAAAAACAGACGCAACGGGTACCTTTGCGTTTCGCGATGTTCCTGAAGGAGACTGGACCTTATCTGTTACTTCACCGACTTCCACATCGGCAAAACAGGTCTCTATTGTCGTGACAGCAGGGAAAACCGTACAGCCAAAGATTTACCTTGAGGAAATTATGCAACTTGAGGGGATAGAGGTAAAAGAGAGGCGTCTCGCTAAAACGGTCAGCCGAAAGAGCATGAAAGCTGAGGAGATAATGCGGCTCCCCGGAACAGCCGGAGACGCGCTGCGTGCCTTACCTTCCATCCCCGGTATCGGGGTTGCAAACGATTTTAGCGGCGCACTCTACATCCGTGGTGGCTCTGATGAGGACAATCTTTACTATTTTGACCGGATACCGATTGCTTACCCTTACCACTTTGGCGGGCTTGTCTCGTCTCTCAGCTCTGAAATTATTGAGCGGATTGATGTTTATGCTGGTGGCTATGGCGCGGAATTCGGCGTGGATTCGCAAGCTGTCATTGACATCTATTCATACAATAGCAGTCCCGGCGGATTGCACGGCAAACTCAACCTCAACCTACTTTACTCCGAAGGCATGCTGCAAGGAAAAATCGCGGATAATGGATTCTGGTACGCCGCTGGTAGACGCAGCTACGCTGACTTTTTTATCGGTTCACTCTCGTTTGAAACAGGCGAAATCACCGCATTCCCGAGATTTTGGGATTATCAACTCAAAACAGGCTATGAACTGAATGATAAGCATCAACTATTTATTAATGCGTTCTCCTCACGCGACCGGTTTTCACTTAAACTTGATGGTGAAGATATCGACCAAGACTTGCAAGGAAACTTAGATTACCAAAGCGGTTTTTCCGGCGCAGGCATTCATCTCCGCTCTCTTCTCACAAACCGGCTAACCTCCTTTTTATCCCTCACTTATTCTGATTTTCTCTTTGACACAAGCATTGGAACAGTATTTTCTATTGAAATTGATGCACCGAACTACGTCCTACGCGAAGATCTTAGTTACGCCCTCAGCCCAAAACATCAACTTGAATCCGGACTCATACTCGCAATTGAACCGGGAAAAGTTACCGGAAAAGGAGGGCGCGTTCCAGACGAAGGTGAAGATGAATACGATTTCCGGTTTCAGGAAAGAAAAATCTTTGATGATTTTATACGCGGGCAACGTCTTGAAGGTTACCTGCAAGACAGATACGAACTCCTGCCGTTTTTGTCCGCTGTGTTCGGCATCCGGTTTGATTATTTCAATCTGATTGATGAACTCTCTATCCAACCGCGCGGCAGTCTTTTGTTTGAACTACCAAGTGGCGCAGAACTCCAATTTTCTTACGGACTTTACAATCAGACACCGGAACCAGCACGCCTCTCTCCTGCAGTCGGAAATCCTAATCTTCAGACAAGCCTCGCCAACCATTATATCGTTGAGTTGAAACGGCAACTTTCACCACAAACGGACATCAAGCTAGCAGGTTATTACAAACATCTTGACCGGCTAGTAACCTTTGATGAACAGTACACCTATCTCAACCAAGGTACAGGATATGCACAAGGCACTGAGATTTTCCTACGCCATTATCACGAAGACCGGTTCTTTACCTGGATATCCTACGCTTACGCCCTGTCTAAACGACGCGACCGGCCCACCGAACCATACCGCTACTATTCATTTGATCAGACACACGTTGCAACCCTCGCCGCTAGCTACAATTTGACACCGACGTGGGAAATCGGGGCAAAATGGCAATACCGCACAGGAAATCCATACACGCCACTTAATACACAGAACCCTTCAACTGTTGAATTTGACCCTAGAAATGGCGAAACCATTTACATCCCGAATTACTTGGAAACCAATTCTGCTCGCCTCCCTGCCTATCACCGATTGGACCTGCGCGTGAGTAAAACTTTCCGATTTTCTAATTGGAAACTCGGCTTTTTCGTCGAACTACTCAATGCCTATAACCGAAAGAATCTGCTGAATTTCAATTACAACGACGATTACACTGAAAAAGAGAATATCAATCAGTTTCCAATCATCCCATATTTAGGGATTACCGCTGAATTCTAAGCCGCTAAACAGATTGTTCCGCATGGAATAAGAAAAACGTGCTGGCAAACCGCGGCCATAAGTCTTTTACAGATTTATGGTTACTGAATAGAAACGACTTGTGCTAATTATAGTCATCCTAAAAATGTATAGCAATTTGCTTTGTTGATTTCACGGATGCCAACCCAACATCTTCGAGTACCATCAGAGAGTGCAGTCTAAACAGAAGTTGAGAAAAACACCGAGGGTCAAACGACTAGAGTTGTTACTCAGCTGCGCTCCAAACCGCTAATGCCCACGTGCACGCTAGACACCTGCACAGAACTTGTCAGTCGAGGCAGCCGCCTCTCCATCCGGCGATGGCATCGACGATGCCGCGTTGCGGTATTCGAGCTTCTGAGTTTTCCCAGGGCACGGAAAAGACAGAGTGAAGAATTGTCCTAACCGCCACTAATATTAAAAAATTTGATTTTTATAATCTTTTTTAATTTGACAAAAATGTACATTTTTGCTAAATTCTAGCACAATATCCTACTTTTATATTCTAAAGTCCCTCAGACTATGCACTTCTTGAGGCTTTTCAAAATATGGAGGTAGGGTATGAAAGCGGTTTTGCTAAAAAAAGCGAATTAGTAGAATCGCCGTACCTCGCGCGGGCTCTCTCAGTTTGCGCACTACCTAATCAAATGAAAGGAGCTACACAATGAAAAGAACTTCCCTTATGACGCTCATTGTACTGTTTTCGGTTATTCTTCTCAGTTCAGCGAGTGCACAAGTGATTTTCTATGCTGATTTTGAAGCAGACTCACAAGACGCGGTGCCAGATGCCAGTGTCAACGACGCCGCGAATTACGAACCTGAAAATCCCGGCATGGTTTGGGCAGCAGCCTCTGATTTCCCAGAAGGGGGTGAAGGCGCGTTACATCAGACTATAGAAGGATGCGGAAACTCTGGTAACACTCCATTACCCGGTATTGATAACTTCTCCGACGGTATCATTCAGGGTGTTTTCTCATGGCAAGACGATGACGGTGTCGGATTCCAATTCCGGCGCGTCGGTGATGATAGAGGCTACCTCGTCGCTTTTGGCTATAACGAAACACCTCAGATTATTATCGGGAGCCTTGCCGATGGATGCTGCCCCTCCGGTCAATGTCTTGACCAGTGTACGTGCGAAAATGGTGGCAACGAACTCCTTGGGGTTGACCACGGATTAGGCGCAGACCTGCCCCAAGATAACACTGTCGCCTATTTCGGGCGTGTTCAAGTGACTGACACGTTAATCCAGGTCTGGTATATGCCGTTGGCTGATGTACCCGACCTCTTTGCGGATTCCGGAGAACTCGGAGATCCGGTCGCTGAGTACGATGGCGCTGATGATGCCGGCCCCGGAACCGTCGGAATTTGGCACGAAAGCTGGGGAAATGGTAGAGTCGGAAGCATGCTTGTCACAGGACCCGACGGTTTCGCTACGACTGCTGTCGATCCGCATGCTAAACTCTCCACAACGTGGGGCGATGTCAAGAGCAGCTACTAAAAAGCTGCACACTTGAGAATAGACAACGGCAATCCTTTGTTGCCGCCGGAAGCAGGAGTCCTTTTTAGTTTAGCACTCCTGCTTCCTAAACTAACTCTCGAGCACGCTTTTCAAACGAGGTGGCCTGCACGCCGCGTCCTACGGCAGGTTTCACATCTTTAAATGATAAGCTGACTCTCCTATAGGGAGAGTGTTACTGTTTTCCATTCAAGCACGCTGCGCAACTTCAATTCCATATTGATACTGACACGGTATATCATCGTGCTGGACTTGCTAGCTCACTGATACTTTGTGACCTGCAAGGTTGGAAACCTCGTCTACCCAGGCAAGCGATGCTCCCGAGTTTATCTGTCGAAATATCTACTTATTTTTTTAATTCACTATAAAGGAGATTTCTCATAAAATGAAAACGCAATTTATTTTGTTGATATCGGCTATGATACTACTTGTTTCTTTGACTGCTAATGGACAAATTGCATTCTATGCGGACTTTGAACCTAACTCTAAGGACGCAAAACCGAATGCTGATGTGAACAACATCAAAAACTATAAGCCTGAGAACGGAGGAACTATCTGGGCAGATGCAGATTTCGAAGGTGGCAATCTCGGCGGTACAAAAGCAATGGCGCAAACTGCTGAGGGATGCGGCATCTCAGGTAATACCCCGCTGCCCGGTGTTGATGACTTCACCGACGGTATCATCCAAGTCATTTTCTCCTTTGGGGACGATGATAGTTTTGGCGTACAATTCCGTAGAAAAGGAGATGATAAGGGCTATCTTGTTGTCTTTGGCTATAATGAGACCTCAAAAGTTATCTTCGCGGATCTTGCCGATGGATGCTGTCCCTCCGGACAATGTCTAGATCAGTGTGGATGCGAAAATGGCGGTAAGGAAATAGCAGGCGTTGACCACGGACTCGGGGCCGGACTCGATCAGACGAACAGCGTTGCATATTTTGGACGCGTCGAGGTTAGCGGCAGCAACGTCAAAGTCTGGTACATGAAACTTGAGGATGTTAAGGACTTATTCGCTAATTCCGATGACCTCGGGGAACCGGTGCTTGAATCAGACAAGGCGACTCACAAGAGCGCAGGGCTCGTCGGAGTCTGGCACGAAAGCTGGGGAATGGGACGCATAGACAGCATTCTTGTCACCAACCTGAATGGTTTTGATGTCCATGTCAAAGACAAATTGACTACCACTTGGGGTGATGTCAAAACCAGTTATTAAGGAAGGTTACTTGTTGAAGTACGACTTAAAATCTGAAATGTAGGCGGGATTGCTCAATCTCGCCTGCTCTCTATAAAGGGGACTACCCATGAAAGTCACAAACGTTGAACGTGCCATTGTAGATGTCTCTTTCACTCCACGCCAGCAACAGATTACCACGCAGAGCGTTTCTACTGTCTATAACTGGTCTCTTCTGGAACTGTGCAAAGTCACGACAGATACCGGGCACGTCGGATGGGGCGAGACCGTGATTCATTACACCTACCAACGCGTGAGCGACGATAGCGTCAAGCGCGTGATTGGGCAAAGCCCCGCGGCGTTCATGAACGATGACTCACTCGGCGCAGGCCTACAGATGGCTCTTTTTGATGTGGTTGGAAAAATATTAGACATCCCTGTTTACAAACTCCTCGGGACGCAATGCCGCGAGGTTGTCCCTATTTCATGGTGGAGCATTGATGCCTCTCCAGAGAATTGGGCAGCGGAAGCCGCCGAGGCTGTGAGGCACGGTTACACCAGTTTCAAAAACAAGCCACGCCCATGGTGGGATATTGTCGCACAAGTTGAAGCTATCGCACAAGCAGTCCCCTGTGACTTTAAATTAGACCTAGACCCCAACAGTTCCTTGCGCAATGCCGCCACTGCCATTCCAATCTTGCAAAAATTAGCAACCTATCCAAACGTGGCGATGTTTGAATCCCCTATCCCGCAGGGCGATGTAGAAGGAAATAAGCAGATTCGCCAAGCCGTTGATAGACCAATTGCAATGCACTTCGGGGCACCGCCTTACACCACCTGCATCAGTGAAGATGTCTGCAGCGGTTTTGTTATCAGTGGAGGCAAGTCTCAGGTGATGAGGCAAGGGCAGCTCAGCGCCGAAGCAGATATGCCGTTCTGGCTCCAAATCGTCGGAAACGGACTCACCACAACATGGGCGGCACACCTCGGAAGCGTCTTAACACACGCTATATGGCCCGCGATTACCTGTCTGAACCTTTACAGTGACCATCTCTTGACGCAACCCATTCAGGTCAGCAAAGGCTGCTACAAAGTCCACGATGCCCCCGGATTAGGCGTTGAAGTCAATGAGGAAGCAGTGGAACGTTTTCGCGTACCTGCCGATAAATTAGATGCTGATAGGTATACAATTCACCCCGTGCCAGAGATAATCAAGACCGTGGTCTATCCAGATGGGAGTTGCATCCATATGGCAGGCGACGGCTTGAGTTATTTCAATGCCGGCAATGGATACGCGCAAGTGGAAGGTGCACGGTTGGAACTGACTTTTAACGACGGTTCTCAGGAATGGGCGGAGTTATTTGCACAAGTTTCTGAAACGCCGGTGCATGGACAGTGGTAACTCCGCACAATGCACGATATACCGTAGCATTGAACCTAAGAAAATCAGATTTTGTGGATAACTCGTGGAATTTAACCCGATGCCTCAACAAGGTGATTGAGTTCTATGTTATGAACGTGTGCTAAATCGCAAGGCTTCCTTGTAGGCGGGTTCTCCACATCCCGACACCCTGGGCAAATCCAGAAAATGTTGGAAACTAAATGACCTTACCAACACAACAACGTAGCTTGACATGGCGCGTCTTATGCATCTTCGCGATCTTCGCACCGGTTAACTGCTACTTTCTCATCCAGATGGAACTGGTGCGGTATACATTTCCAACGTGGGTCGTCCCCCTATCCAACGTAATTTTCATTCTCACCGCGGTGATGCTAATAAACGGGCTCGTCCGCTTGTTGAAAAGCAGCCTCGCGCTCGGCCAAGGTGAGCTCTTATTCCTCTATGTAACACTTAGCTTCGCAACGACGCTAGCTGGCTGCGATGTCTTGCAAGCAATCTTATCGCTACTCGGACACAGTTTCTGGTTTGCCACCGAAGAAAACGAATGGCGAACCCTATTTTGGCACCATCTTCCGCAATGGCTGACTGTTTCAGATAGGGATGCGTTGCGCAATTACTACCACGGCGAGTCCAGTCTCTATCTGCCGCATCACCTACGGGTTTGGATTCCCATTGTTGCAGCATGGCTCTTGTTGTTCTTGGTAGTCGCATTCATTTTCCTCTGCCTTAATACTATCTTGCGCCGGCAGTGGTCTGAACGTGAAAGGTTGACGTTCCCGATTATCCAACTGCCACTCGCCATGACCGACCCGGCATCCCGTTTCTTTCGGAATAAACGGATGTGGATAGGTTTCACAATTGCCGCGGGTATCAGCCTCTTTAACGGATTGAGCCATCTCTATCCTGTCATCCCAAGTATCCCCATAACGCGACAATTTTTCAGGTTTCACGAACCTCCGCTCAGCCTTTACGGTACAGTTATTACAGCCTTTTATCCGTTTGCTATCGGTATTATGTTCCTCATGCCGTTAGACGTGCTCTTTTCAACAACGTTTTTCTATGTACTCTATCGCAACGAAGTAGCATTAGCAAAAGCGGTCGGGTGGCACAGCATTCCGCGATTCCCATATCTCAATGAACAGACCATTGGCGCATTTATCGGGTTGTGCTTTTTCTTTGCGTGGACCGGTAAGCGACATTTCAGCAGTGTACTGAAAACCGCATTTCAGCCTCGCAACCGGGATGTTGCTTCTACAAATGGACCTGTCGGATTAGATACCGAACCGATGCCCTATCGCGTGGCCGTATGGGGGTTTGTGCTGGGAATTCTCCTATTCGCCTTTCTACTGCACAAAGCCGGGATGGCGATGTGGCTTGCCATCACGTTTGCACTGCTATTCCTGATAACACCGCTTGTCACGACGCGCATTCGTGCTGAATCTGGTATCTTCGTTCACGCTTACCATTGGCAAGCACCGCGATACATATTGAATACCGTCTTGGGGACACACCGCCTCGGTGCACAAAACTTGACTGCATTATCAGTCTGTTTTTTCAATCGTGACTACCGTCCGCAACAGATGCCGCATCAATTAGAAGCGTTCAAAATTGCCGAAGCTGCACGTATCCCGCAGCGACAGATGCTCTTTACTGTAATCATCGCTACCGTTGTCGGGGTGCTGGTTGCGTTCTGGGTGCAGCTGCACCTCTACTATCAATTCGGTGCAGATTCCGGCTATTTCGGACCCTGGGCACTCGGCTACGGGAAGGAATACTTCAGACGTTTAACGAACTGGATAACCTATCCGTTAGACACAGATTGGATAGGCGTGATATTCATCGGCATCGGATTCTCAGTGATGATGGGGCTATCTTACCTACGCGTCAAATTCTTTTGGCTTCCGTTGCACCCGCTCGGCTATGTGATGGCAAGCAATCAAGAGATGTCCGACCTCTGGATACCGCTATTCATTGCATTAACCCTCAAATGGCTCATTCTCCGGCACGGTGGCATCCAGAGTTACCGACGTATCATCCCTTTCTTTTTAGGGCTCGTCCTCGGTGATTACCTCATGGGTAGTTTGTGGAGTCTACTGAACGTGCTTTTGAATACGACGATGTATCAGTTTTATCCATAGTTCAATTGCTGGGCTGAGAACGAATTCAGCCCTTTCTGTCATGACTATTCGCTTGGTTAATTCCGTTCACTGAATTGAGAGGCTGGAGATAGGTAACCACAACCCACCGGTACTTTTGGCGATGAATTTTTGATACGGCTCATCCCGTCCGATAACATCGACGCGAATTCGCGATTCCTTCATCTTCATAATCACATCTGTGTGGGAGTAAGCCCCACTGACATATTCATCTGTGACGAGAATGAAATGAACATCTGCCTCACGCCGGAATCTCACCTCATCCGCTGCCCGGACCAAAGCATCTAGTGTATTTTCATCGCCGCTGCATCGCAATTGTCCTAATATCCGTTTAATCTGTGAAACCGAACGCGTTTGCGACACGATCTCAAAATCTAGTCCGAGAAGTTTATAACCGGTGCCAGTCCGAAACGCCACAATCCCCAAGGTGAAGTCCATATTTGCGGCTTTGAACATTTCTGTCATGTGACTGAGATGCTCGCGCACGGCGTTGATGTCGTTTTTCATACTCCCACTCCCATCAATTACAAACACAATGTCAACCAGATGGGTGGTCCGGTTCGCGATAATGTGTCTGCCTATCTTGGTTAATGCTAAATCGGGTAGAGTGAGCTCAGCAACATCAGCACTCGGCTTTTGGACAGAAGTGCTAAAAAAATGATGTTTCGCGTCTCCATAACCTTCAGTCTCCACACCTGCTGAAATCCTTGAATTTATGTGCCCACCTTCTATTCCCGGAACAAGCGAAGAACTTCCGTTATTATATCCGTGTCTTGTAGTAGATGGAAATGGCAACCCTTCAGTTTGAAACTGAAGTTTCATCTCCTGAGGTAGAGTTGTGCTCACTGAGGCAGGAGACGTAATTGGTCTCACCTTCACAGTCTGGAACCGGGGCAACGTCTCAGAAACTAGCGGTAATTGCAATGGAACCTGCGGCAGACGTTTTATAGGACGGACAGGTAGACGCTGACGCATCTCAGAAATCTCAATATCAGAAAATGAGGCTTGATGCCGCGAGACTCTCTGGCGATATAACGGACTAAGCACCAAAAGTAGAAGGATATGGAAGCCAATGGATAGGATTAAGGCATTTGAGATGACTTTCTGAAAAAAACGTTTCATAGCACTTTTTATTTCGTGTCTGTGATAAGATGGGCTTGGTCTAAACGGAGAAATGATGAGAAATGGGAGCATTTTCATTTTTTCTGCATTTATGCCCATCTCGAAATCAACTTTATTCGTTCATTATTCTTTCACGAAACTGCGGAATTTTTTCGGCTAATTCAGCTGCGGCTCGCTATAATATCATTTTCTGCACGTCTATTTCCCATTATACCATGAGAGAATTAACTATTACAAGTGCAAATCTTTTTTAAAATTGACAAAAAAGGCGACAATATGATATTATACTCTATAAGCAAGACTTAATTTTCAACAGCGTGTTATTTGATCGGAAACCTGAGAAAAATGAAGCACTTCGGATTAACACTGAATTTGAAAAACGATCCGGCAGTTATCAAACAGTACAAAGCATATCACCTCAACGCCTGGTCGGAGGTCGTCGAGGGGCTCAAGAACGTTGGCATTACGAAGATGAACATTTATCTCTTGGGATGTCGGCTGTTCATGGCTATGGAAACCGTGGATGATTTTGACCTTGAACGCGATTTTTCGCGCTACCTTGAGCAACATCCGCAATGCCAGGCATGGGACGAATTAATGCGTACCTTCCAAGAACCAGTGGCTGAGGCAGGCGCTGATGAATGGTGGGCGCGCATGGAACCTGTTTTTGAGTTGTAAAGGATAAACGGATGCAACCGACTTTTCTCTCTGTTGGGCATTTTTGCTATGATGTTGCGCCCGATGGTTACATCCTGGGCGGTTCCGCTGCGTACTCAACGGTGACGGCACGAAATCTCGGAATTCCTGCTCGCGCCGTCACGGCTGTCGGCCCCAATTTTGACGCTGAGAACTGTCTGTTAAAAGGCATTGAAACCCGTTATCATCAATCAACAGAAACTACGATTTTTGATAACCAGTACGATGAACGTGGCAATCGACTACAGTTTATTTCTGCTCTCGCAATGAACTTAAGCCCGGAACACATTCCTATAACGTGGAGATGCCCCGATATTGTTTATCTCTGTCCAATCGCTGGTGAGGTTGATGCCGACATTATTCACATGTTCAGCGATGAAACGCTGATTGGTGTAACACCCCAAGGATGGATGAGACAGTGGGATAGCGACGGCCGTGTGTTCCCAAAGCGATGGGAAAACGCTGAAGAAATTTTGCCGCATACGGACATCTTGGTTCTCAGTGACGAAGACCTGGGGATGTACCCAGATGAATTGGAGAAATACATCACATTGACACCAATCGTTGTCTTAACACGAGGCGCACGAGACGCGCAACTCTTTCAAAATGGAAACGTCCTCAAATCACCAGCGTATTCTATTACTGAAATCGATCCGACTGGTGCTGGCGACGTGTTCGCGACTGCCTTCCTAATTAACTATTGCCAGACCCGGGCGGTCAAGCAGGCACTCAATTTCGCACACTGTGTTGCCTCGTTCGCTGTGGAGGGCACCGGCGCTTCAAATATTCCAACATTCACACAGGTGATGGCACGATTAAAACCGATAGCAACCTAATACGACAGGCACCTTTTGCAGAAGTCGTAATGTTTTTGAGGAAAGAATTACCTTTATCGCCGTTCCAATTAAGAAGTTCTCCCTGCAAAGCAGGGATGAATCCTTTTATCTGGAACAGCAAGTTTAATGAGAAAAAATGATGGCAATTAACTACGACTTCATCGCATACTGCTGTAAACTCTCAACGGACACTTGGAAAATCGGAATGAAAGCCATCCAAGGCGAAGTCCCCTTGGATATTGTCATACCCGAGCAACAATACTCAGAAGAGGAGATAGTCGGAGTTTTAAACACTGAAGGCATCGTCCGGGAAAGTTCAGATGCAGTTGAGTTAATCCGCTACCTGCGGGAGTTGAATGCAAAACCGAATGACGATTTTGGATATAATGACCTCGTTATCCGCAATGTTCACACCCGTTTGATTAACCTGAAGGTTAATCAGGAAATCCGTGTCCAAATCACTTACTCCGAACGTAAAGGACACTATAGCCGATATCTATATCAGATTAAAATGCTCGGAATCTTCCCACACATTGAGGCTGCGGAAGAGGAAACCAGCGAGCATGAGGACTATGCAACGCACACACAGCCTGTACAACAGAGAGAAATGGCTGAAACCGCAGAGAAGCCACCCTACAAAACAACGAATACCCTTGAAAAATTAATCAATTTCGCTCAAAACCTGCAACGCGAACTCAAACAAACCCAGAAAAGCCTTTCTTTAATGGCAGACAGAGTCGAGCAATTGGAAGAAGAACGGCAGTCCTATCGTGAACTTCGAAACATGGTCCAAGATATTCTCGATCATCTTAACCAACTTGAAACTTTTGATGAGCGAATTAAACTCCTCGAAATCGATCGGCAGCAACTCCATGCGCTCCAACAAACCTTGCAAACTTTTCTCAAAGCCTCAAATCAACTGACGCAAATGTTGATGAAAGAAAACGCTGACAATTTACGATAGACGCACTTTGTCAACGGACACGCGTGATCGAAAGGAGAAGTCCGATATGATCAAATTAGGTACGATGTCTCTGAACCTCAGAAATACAAACGCGACTGCCTTCGCACAAATCGTATACGAACTCGGTTTTGATGTTATCGAACTGCATTCAAGCGCGTTTGAATCTACCGATGCGAGTTACTTGCGTGAACTTAAGAAAAACCTGATGCGCAAAGGTTTACCGTTAGGGTACATCGGCATCAGCAATAATTTCGGTGTACCTGTTGACCAACATCCGGAGCAGATCGCCAGGATTAAGCAGTGGATTGACATTGCCGCCTTTATGAGCTGTCCACTAGTTCGGGTCTTCGCCGCTTACGTGCCTGACGATTGTGAAAATGAGGAAACCTTATGGCCACCTATGATTGAAGCGTTCAAGGAGGTAGCTGAGTATGGATATGAAGCCGGCATTCTAGTGGGGTTACAGAATCACAACCATAACAATGTGACGCGCGATGGGGATGCTGTCCTACGAGCCTTGAATGGAACGAACCATCCGTACTTCACGCATATCCTTGATACAGGACAGTACGCAGGCTCCCCCGGTGCAAGTGGCCATCGTGGTTCACCACATCCGGATTACGACTGCTACACAAGTATTGAGCAGACCGCGCCGCATGCAGTATACGTCCGGACAAAATTCTATCAGATTGACAGTGGCGTAGAGGAATGGCTTGACTACCCGCGCGTTTTAGAAATCTTACGCGCTGTCGGCTATAACGGTTGTCTCTCCGTTGTTTATGAAGGTCCGTCCGACCCGGTTGAATCCATGCGAAAAGCAAAAAGTTATTTGCAATCATTACTATAGAGTCGACACCTGATTCGTCTGTTATTGCTACCATCAAATAATGCTAAACATCAAACCTAAGTATCTTGTCAATAACAATGGACAACAAGGGACGGAAAATCGCCACTGCAGTAGGTAAACCTAAAATCGAGGAGAAAACAGAATGAAAACGCGTGCTGCTGTTGTCTATCAACACAACCAACCTGTCGTCGTCGAAGATCTTGAGTTAGACGAACCTAAGGTTAACGAAGTTCTAATTCGCACCGCGGCCAGCGGAGTATGCCATTCAGACTTATCTGTCGTTACTGGAACAATCTATTATGATGCAGCAGTCGCTCTCGGACACGAAGGAGCCGGTGTGATTGAAGCAGTCGGTTCGGAGGTGACTTACGCGCGCCCTGGCGACCCGGTAATCTTATCTTTCGTCAGTTATTGCGGCAGCTGCCGGATGTGCCAGATGGCGCGTGTCTGCCTCTGCGAAAGTTACAACGTACCACGTGGGTTTCAGTTAGACGGCACCTACCGTCTCCGCAATAAATCTGGCGATGGTATCCTCCAGATGGCACGCGTTGCCACGATGTCGGAGTACATGGTTGTGCCACAACAAAACCTCGTCAAAATTGATTCGCACTACTCATTGGAGCAAGCCGCCCTCGTCGGGTGTGGTGTCACAACAGGTGTTGGAGCAGTTCTTAACACAGCAAAGGTAGAGCCAGGGAGTTCCGTTGCCGTCATTGGCACCGGTGGAGTCGGTTTGAACGTCATCCAAGGGGCGGGCCTCGCAGATGCAGAACAGATTATCGCCGTTGACATCTCCGAAAAGAAACTGAACTTTGCACAAAATTTCGGTGCTACAGATGGTATCAACGCCAATGAAACCGACCCGATTGAAGCAGTGCAGGAGTTGACAGACGGCCGCGGGGTTGACTATGCATTTGAGGTTATCGGGAATCCAAAAACTATCGTGCAAGCCTATAACATGGTACGTGCAGCCGGAACCGCTGTCATTGTCGGTATGGCGCATCATCAAGCCGAATTTAGTATTCCAGCACAGGCATTCGTTTCGAGTGAAAAACGTCTCATCGGTTCTTTCTACGGTTCATGCCAACCGCGGGTCGATATGCCTAAAATCCTCAATCTTTACGAAGAAGGCAAACTTAAATTAGACGAACTCATTACGCGGCACTATCGCCTCGGGCAAATTAATGAGGCTTTCGCTGATATGGAGGCCGGTGAAAACGCACGCGGGGTTATCGTCTTTGACTAGTACCGAACTAAAATATGAAATCCATACACAATGCAGTCAGACAGCAGTTTAGCCAACACGCTGACTATTATGCACAAAGCACCGCACACGCGAAAGGCGACACCTTAGAGGTTATCCTTGACTTCGCCGAACCGATAGGCAGTGAACGTGTGTTGGATATCGCAACTGGAACAGGCTTCACTGCGTTTGTCCTCGCCCCTAAAGTCGCTCACGTCGTCGCAACCGATTTAACTGCAGAAATGGTCGCGAAGGCAACCGAGTTAGCAAATGAACAACGGATACACAACGTTGACTTTGCGCTTGCGGCTGCTGAAATACTCCCCTTTGCGAGTGCAACGTACGATATCGTGACGTGCCGCCTCGCACCGCATCACTTTCAGGACATGCCTGCATTTTTAAGCGAAGTTCACCGGGTGCTGCGGAAAGATGGACGTTTCTGCATGGTAGATTCGGTTTCCCCGGAATCCGAGAAACTCATGGCGTGGCAGAACCGCGTAGAGACGTTGCGCGATGATTCGCATGTCTATGGCTATCCGCCATCTCAGTGGGATGCTATGATTACGGAGGCGGGATTTGTCATAGAGAAAACGACGCATGTACGAAATGCACAGATGTCGTTCGCGTGGTGGGTCCGGCCGGGGAAAAATCCACCTGAATTGGTTAATGAGATTCGCAGGGCGTTCGCGCAGCTTTCCCCGGATGAAGCCAGAGAGCATTACACCGTCCAGCTAGAGGGTGACGATTTTTACTTTTCATGGCCGATGTATGCTGTTAAAGCGCGGCGGCCATAATAGCAAGAACACGCTATTTATAGAAGGTACGTCGCTGACCACTAAAGCAAAGGTTTGACTCATCTTGTGAAGATGAATAGTCGTTTTTCGCACGGTTAGTGAACGCAATGAACTGTAATCAATAGCCATATTATACTTTTATCGGGCAGAACCCTCGGAGAGAAGGAATTGCTCAATCTCAATTGGAGTTGGCAACGCAGGAATAACCCCCATCCTCTGTGTGGCTAACGCTCCGGCAGCGTTTGCATAGCGCATGATTGTCTCCAATTTCGTGGTATCAAGTGACTGGATATGCTCATGACGTATCAATTCTGACAGCATCGCAGCGACAAACGCATCGCCCGCGCCAAGTGTATCCACAACATCAATGGCAAACCCATCAACGTACCCTTCAGCACTGCCGTTGGTGTAGTAGCATCCTCGCTCCCCTAATGTCACTATGAGCAGCACAGCACCGAGCCCGAGAATCCGTTCTGCACCCCTTCCAAACGGAACGTCTCCCATGATAAATTCCCACTCTTCTTCCGAAATTTTAACGACATCGGCTGACGGCATCACCTCCCAGATCCACTGTTTGGCATCGTTGGCGGTGTCCCAAAGCATCAACCGCAAATTCGGATCGTAGGAAAGGAATGCTCCGGCAGATTTCGCATACTGGATCGCTTTTAACGTTGCTTCTCGACTTGGTGAATGACTGAGGCTGACGGAACCGTAATGGAAGAGTTCGGTCGATTTTAGATAGGCTGCATCGACTTCATCTGGCGAGAGTTGGATGTCGGCCCCGGGGTGCCGATAGAAGGTAATATCCTTCATTCCATCAGAACGTGTCGCAACGAACGCTAAGGTCGTGCGAGAGTGCTCGCCAGCGATGAGGTAGGAAGTATCTACATTATTCTGTGTGAGTGTGTCTCTCAGGAAAACCCCAAACGCGTCTGCGCCGACTTTCCCGATAAAACCGGTATCAATACCGAGTTTTGCCAATCCAACGGCAACGTTTGCTGGTGCGCCGCCCGGGGCTTTGACAAACCCCGGCGATGCTGCGAGCGTTACATCGGTTGCGGTTGATACAAAATCTATGAGCAACTCACCTATACAGATTGCTTTGGGCATACGAGTTTAGTCCCTTCAAAATGTCGTGTACAAGGTTTGGGCTTGCCCGGTTTGGGCAGAGCGATACCCTGCATCGAAAATCTCTATCACGTGCCGAGCATGCTCCGCCGTAACGATGGTAGGCTTATCCTCACGGATCCAGTCTACTAACTGCATGATATCCTCGTACACATGTGATTCCTCAATATTCCGATGGGAACCCACCACGTGTGGCAATGCCATGTCCGGTGCTTCAATCGGTTTTCCGTTAAGCGAATTCCCTTGAATGCTACCCTCTGTTCCGTGAATCGCTAATCCGCCGCGGACGACTGAGCCCGCGGCCGCACCGTAGACAAATCCATAGAATGCCTCTCCGAAATCCAATAAAATGAAGGTGTTATCGTCCATATCGCAAGGAAGCATCTCGCCCCGGAATTCACGCTCCTTGACTCGAACCCCAGAAAAAGCTGTCACGCGTTTCGCGGGACCGAGGATACCTGTCATGGTATGTAGACCGTAAACCGTCATATCGTAAAGGGGACCTCCGCCCGGTTTCCGGAAATACCACGCAGGGTTAATATTTGAGAGCAGATCGGCTCCGTGTCGAACGGATTCGTTTTCGTGGTATCTGCCGAAGGCCGAACCGGTCGCTGCCCACGTCAACGTTCCAATGGCACCGGCTCGAACGAGCCTGCGAATTTCTTGGTTAATCGGACGCAACATCTGCCCAGGTGAAGCGACTAATTTTACGCCTTTGCGCGCCGCTGTCGCAATCAGATCATCCGCTTCGTCCACAGTAGTTGTCATTGTCTTATTAAAATGTGCATGAACACCGTGTTCTACCGCAAGTTTTCCCTGCTCGTAATGCAAACCGATCGGCGACGCAATGCTAACTGCATCTACATGTCCATCAGCCAATAGTTCTTCGTAACTTTCATAGGCATGCGGTACATTGAATTTTTCGGATGCGGCTCGTGCCCTGCCTGGGACCGGATCGCACACAGCAGTTACTTGCAGCCTATCTTGGACATCGTCTTGCGTAAGGTGCGGAAGAATCCCGCGCACCGAGATACTTCCCACCCCGACGACTCCGATCCGCACTCTATCGCTCATGTTTGCCTCCACGCTGTGTTATGTGCCCAACCGACAGCATTTTTAAGTTTGTCACAGTTAATAAACGATTCATGTCCACTAACGGTTCTTAGCTTGGGAAGGAGTTCCGGCTTAAACCGTTCCACCAGTTCCTGAGTCGGTTCTAACGCGGAGGTATCATCGGCGTTGAGAAAATAGACATCATGCGGTGGTAGCATCTCTGCTTTTTCCATCAGTAAGCGATGCGCGCTCGCCACATCTTCACTGCCGACCCAGCACCAGAGCCACGGTGTCCATCCGGTTGTCGGTTTTGCGTTCGCTGCCATCTGTTGCCGCCGTTCTGCTGCGCAGATGCCAGCAGGACGTGTAACATAAGTTCGGATACCGTAGGCGCGGGTATAGCTCAATAGCAAATCTTCGCCACACCGTTTTGAAAAGCTGTAAGAATCTTCCGGATAGCACGGGTGTTTCTCATCTAAGGGCAGGTAGTCCATCGGCATCTCCGTTTTGCTGATACGAAACCCGTGCCCTAATGCACAATTACTACCGGACATCACTACCGTTTGAACGTCCTCCTCAACCGCTGCTTGCATGAGGTAATACGTGCCGAGCATATTCGTTTTGAAAGTTGCATCAAACGGAATGCCTTGTGCTTCAGCGTCCGCTCGAAGGTCCGGATGATCGACGGGACCGGGCTGCGCCCCGAGATGTTGGATTGCGTCCACACCCTCTACTGCACGTTGACAGTCTTCAAAATGATTCAGGTCACCCTGAATAAATCGCAGATGTGAAAAATCATCAGGTGGAGGGCGACGTGACATGAGCACGACAGTGTGCTGGCCCATCAATTCTCGTATCACAAACTCACCGAGCCTGCCACTCGCTCCGGTTATCAATACTTTCATAAAAAATCCTTCCGTTGACACACATTGGGAATTATGATATATTATAGCAACGTTGAAAATTTTGTCAACACAAGGAGAAACGTGCCATGTATAACGCAGCGAAACACTTTGAAACCTTATACGCATCGGTGCAGAGGAACTACGAATTCCGTGCAACCACACGGGAAGGATGGAGTGCGTGGCAAACCGCTTTCCGCCCGAAACTGCGCGAAGCACTCGGTTTAGATAATATGGAGTCAGACTTTCACGCGTATCAACCGAAAGCAGAACGAGCAGAATCGCTGGACATGGGCAACCATATCCGCGAAAGTTGGCACTTATGGGTAGAACCTACGGTTCCGTTACCGTTCTATCTCTTGAAGCCTAAGAACGTTGAAGGTAAACTCCCGCTCATTCTTGCACCACACGGGCACAACCACCCGCACATCTACGCAGGCATTGCACACAGCGAATCTGAGGAAAAGGAGATCGTGGAAGGCGAACGCGATATCGCCCGGCAAGCTGCCGTAGAAGAAGGCTATATTGCCATCGCACCGACAACGCGTGCATTCGGTGAAACCCGCACGGAATCGGATAAACGCAACAATAAGACCCATTCCTGCCGCGATCAACTCGTATATAGCATGCTCGTCGGCCGCACGCCTATCGGTGAACGCGTGTGGGATATGTCCCGACTCATCGATTGGGCAATAGCGAACCTACCGATTGACTCACAACGCATTGCTATCACGGGCAATTCTGGAGGTGGGACTGTCTCGCTCTTCGCTGCGGCGTGCGAAACCCGTATCACTGTGGCAGTACCAAGTTGCTATTTCTGCACCTTTGAGGGTAGCATTGGTACCATCCATCATTGTGACTGCAACTATGTACCGGGCTTGATGCGTCTTGGCGAGATGTACGATGTCGCTGGCTTAATAGTGCCTCGTCCCTTTTGTGCCATCGCCGGAAGAGATGATGGAATTTTCCCGATTGACCACGTTGAACTCGCGTATAAACGGCTCAAGGCAATCTACTCCGTGGCAGGTGCTGCGGATAAGTGTGAACTTTTCATCGGTGACGGCGGGCATCGGTACTACAAAGCGGGGGCATGGCCTTTTGTCCGACGACATTTTGAACAGATGGTGTAATTCGCTACCGTGAACCCTTTTTAATCGCCCACAACGTCTTCAAAATAATTTTCATATCCAAGCCGAGAGACCAGTTTTCGATATAGTACCGGTCATAACAGATACGCTCCTCAAGCGATGTATTGCCGCGTAGCCCGTTGACTTGTGCCCAGCCTGTCATACCACATTTTACACGCTGCCGCGCGAGGTAGTGCGGGATTGATTCACGAAACTCATCGATCAGACCGGACATCTCCGGACGTGGTCCTACCAGGCTCATATCTCCCTTAAGCACATTGTAAAATTGGGGCAGCTCATCTAAACTCCACCGCCTCAGAAACTTCCCCAACGCGGTCTGCCGGGCATCATCCGGTGTTGCCCACGTGTGTCCAACCGCAGCCTCAGCGTCTTCACACATGGAGCGGAATTTGTAAATCTCAAAACGTTTGCCTGCCCTACCGACGCGCTCCTGCCGAAAAATCGCTTTACCGGATGATGTCAACCGAATTGCTGCGGCAATCCCAAGCATCAACGGGCTCAAAACGACTAACGCTAACGTGCTGAAGCCAATATCTATCGTCCGTTTGACGATGCTCTGCCACCCCTGAATTGGGGACTCCCTTAACTGGATAACCGGAATACCTTCAAAACTCATAACAGTAGTGCGAGGGATATGCAATTCGTAGAACTCCGGCAATACGTTAATCTGAATTGGAATTCCTTCGCACACATTGAGAATATTGCTAATGTAGGCAAGACTACCGGGCATTGGACAGGTACGCGGTTCTGCCCCTTCAAAGCAGGCTTGGGCAATGAAGAGCTGATCCAACCGATAATTTTGGATGAGTTGCGGCACGTTTTCGGTTCGTCCAATTAGCGGATGCGTAGGCATCTTAGTGGAATCTTCTCGTTCCTTTTCACTGTCTCTCACTGCGATGTGTCCTACAAATTGGTAACCGCTGTGCTCGTTGAGGGTGTCTATCAGTTTTTCTACGGTTGGTGTGCAGCCGACGACAGCAACCCGACTGACACCGACACCTTGTGCTTGGATCGCCTGCCGAAAACGATGAATCGCAAGTCTTCCGAACGCCATCCAGATGAGGTTCAATCCTGAGGCGAGGAGCATGACCCACCGGGAGTATGCGTCGTGATGATAGATGAAAAATATCGCACCTAATGTGACGATTAACGTGATGATCGCTGCTTTACAGAGTCTCCAGAAAGCTTCAAAGGTGGCATTGCTCTCCAAGCGGTACAGTTTCAAGCCTTTCAAGGTCAAGAACCAGATAATCCCCATGAGTGGAATAAGGCGGAAATAGTCTGCCAGCGGCGGGGGTGCGCCTTTGTGAATCGCGACTGCCTCAAACCAGCCGGATGCGAAACGGAGCCAATACGCTACCAAAATAGAGGTGGCAACCAGACAGAGATCGAATAAAACTGTGAGTGCGATAAGCAGATGGGCCAGTGTTTTTTGCGACATTTTCCCTTACATCAGACATCCGGTATAAAGCCTGATAGACTGTTTTTTTTTTTGTGAAAATTAAGGATTCGTCCCTGCTTTGCAGGGAGAACTTCTTAAAAATAGAATTGAGACTTTTCCTTTTAGTTTATAGGAATCATGTCAATTTCTCAACTAATTTTGGACATTCTTCGCTTGCCTCGAATAGCATTGAACTTGGAAGAGCAAAACTTTTATAAGCCGTAAGGAGTGCCGGAGTCAGAAATAGACTCGAAATGAGGAAAAGAAAACAGTGGAATACCCCCCGAACTCCGATCGGAATTGAGGGGTTTCGTTGTTTTCGGGGCGCTTTCCGATGCCGATGAAACCGCCGGCGGAGAGGTAAATATCCTCTGCGATGTTATATCCGAACTGAGAACCGACTAACGTCGACGGTTCAATTATATTGAAGAACATCTGTGAACTGCAAGTTATCAGATGTGTCATCTGGTAAGTGAGTCCGGATACCAGATAGTGAATGCCCATCAGGTAAACCGCGCCATGGGTGTACGCCGGGCGAGTTAAATTGGTGCGGAAATTTTCGGGGGACTTCGCGCCTGCCCCATTGAAATGATATTCAATAAACCCGTAAGTCTTGCCCCAAAAACTATAATCCAGACCGAGGGAAGTCCGCAAATAGTTGTCCGATTCGTTGATATTACCGGCCGGAGGCTCCACAAGTACATAGGCAGTTTCTAACCAGAATCCCGCACCACCAATGCTGCGAGCGATATCCAACCCTAACAGCAGGTTTCTGCGAAATTCTACCAATAAAATAGAGAAATCTGTCTCTACAGCATTCAATTGACTCCGGAGAAAGAAGGCACTTTTTTCAAAATTGAAAGCATTGCCGAAGATATATCCGGTATCAAATTCTCCCATTATACCTATTGGAATACGGACCCGAATCGCATCCACGCCGATACGGTCTTCGGTATCCAGTTGAGTGTAACTGTAGGGGGCAACGACATCGGTTGGGTTTATGGCGCGCGCACTTCCCCATGCAATCGCATCCCGACCGAGTAAGATATCCGCGAAATTAGTACTGAACTGAACTGATGCACGATCAAGGTTATGATAGATGCTTACACTTCCGAGCTGTTCATTCTTGTCAGGATAGATTGTGGCATCAAAATCTGCAAGGCGATACTTGTATGGATTAGTTGCCACAGGAATTAGCGAATCAGAAAACAGCGATGGGTCTTGGACACGCGGTGTAAAATCGTAGGCGAAGGCGAAAGAAACGGTATCGGTCGGCGTATAAGAGAGATTGAGCCGGAGCCGGTTGACCACTGCCCCCATAATGGGTTGATTTGGCATCGGCGAATCCAGAGTAGTAAAAAAGTTTTTGTAGTACCCACCGATGTTGAGTTTTGTGGCTCCGTTTGCCTCGCTTAGGACAGTTGAGGTTATCATCAAAAGGATGAAGAATGCCAGGATTTTTTTCATTTCTCAAAACCGGGAAATCCTTTATTGACGTTCGTCACTATCTATTTGTCCATCTCTCAGTGTTATCAAACGTCTCGCCCTCTCCATCACCATCGGGTCATGCGTTGAGAAGATGAACGTCATGCCTGTCCGCGTGTTGAGCCGATCCATCATAGTAAGCAGGTCTGCTCCCGTTTTCGAGTCGAGGTTCGCAGTGGGTTCGTCGGCGAGAATGATCGCAGGTTCAGAGACCATGGCTCGCGCAATGGCGACGCGCTGTTGCTGTCCACCTGAGAGTTGTGGCGGTTTTCGATCCGCAAACCCCTGCAACCCGACTTCTGCTAGCATTGCTGTAACCCGCCGGTGCCGCTCAGATTTCGGTATCCCTCCGAGGAGCATGATGTATTCCACGTTTTCTTCAACTGTCAGTACAGGAATTAGGTTGTAGGCTTGGAAAATGAACCCGATGTTATCGCGTCGAAAATCAGAGAGTTCATTGCCGCTCATGTCTGATAGCACCTTGCCGGAGAGCCACACCTTTCCAGCTGTGGGTGTATCCAACCCAGAAATGATATTGAGAAAAGTTGTTTTCCCGGAACCAGATGGGCCGACCAAAGCCGTAAATTCCCCCGATTGGATGGTCAAATAGACCTCGCGAAGCGCATTAACGGGGATTCCATCCGCAGAATAAACTTTCGTCACACCTTCTGTGACAATGATTTCTCTTTTTTCAGTCTCTTGCATCATCAGGTCCTAAAAACTCCGACGCATCGCGGCTGCCGGAGACATTTTGGCTGCGTACCGGGCAGGATACAGCCCAGCAACGATCGTAAAAACAAAAACCGACACTGGATAGAGGATGAACTGCCGGACCGCCATGATGGGATGAATTGACTCTTGTATCGTCACGCCCATCATTTCAATGCCTGTATAATCAATACCGATATGAGCTAAAATCGCTGTGAAAATGAAGCCAACTATTGCCCCTAGGCCGATGCTTACAATTGCCAAGGCCCCGGCCTCAAATAAGATGAGGATAGCCATTCCAAAAGGGCGTGTCCCAACGGCGCGTAACACGCCGAACTCAAACATTCGTTCGTATAACGACATAAACAGTGTATTGATAATCCCAAAGATAACTACCCCGAAAAGCACAATCCCCAGGATGTACTTGCTGTATTTTGATATTTCCAATACAGTGAGCAATTGCGGCAAAATTTCTGTCCAGCTTAATGCCTCGTTGCCATGTTGCGAATAGGCTTCCCAAAACGGCAGATGTTCATCCTGAGCGTATGCGGCTGAAATAAACTTAATCGCGATTTGATGCACACCGTTACCGATGGCAAGCATCTGTTGTGCTTTTTCAAGCCGAACGAATGCCATGCCGCTGTTCATCTCTTCATCAGCAAAGTGATAAATGCCTGAAACCCGGAACATCTCTTGCGTAAGCTCTCCGCTTTCGGCTTGAGCCACTGTCACAACCACTCGGCTGCTAAGTTCAATTTCCAGAATTTCAGCAAGTTTGGCACCGATTACAATATCGTGGTTATTACTTCCTTCAAAGTACACACCTTCTATCATTGCGTCATCAAGCTGCGACAAGAATCGCTCGGTTGCGGGATGAACCCCCACGAGGTTAATGGCACTCACATTCGCTGCAGAGGTAATCATTCCGAAAGCGAACGTTCTTTTTGTTGAATGCTGAACAATCGGTTCCTCAGATAGGCGTGCAGTCAACTCGTTGAGTCCCTGAATCGTCATCGAGACTGCTTGTGTGTCTCGAAAACCTTGCCGATGAATCTGTCCATCGCCAAGGAACGACTCGGTAACCGTTTGGACCAGATTCTCTTCCATGCCCAGCCATAGCGCGTCGGCAAAAATTAGAGCAGCCAAGCCGATGCCGATCGCGGTTGCTGCGATGAACGTGCGTCGTTTATTCCGAAAGATGTTTTTCCAAGCCAGTTTGATTAAAATCAGCCACATTGTTTTGAACTGTTATCCGTTTTCAAGCTAGATTGAAAGCATCAAAGGCGGTTTCATCTCGCAATCATACGAAGAATTGTCGCGTTTAGTGCATCCGCATCGCCCTCGCGGACGTAATTCGGGCAGCTTTTATCGCTGGAAATAGACTCACTCCAATCGCTGAGAGCAGAACGGTGATGGCCGGAATAATGAGGCTACGGGTGTTGACCTCGGCATATATCTTATCAAATTTGATGCCACCGTAGGTAAATTCCTCCGGGAGTGTGATGCCGTATATTGATAGCAGATAATTAATTAAAACGCCAAGGAACATGCCGACAACAATGCTGACAACGGCGATAATGGCGACTTCGCATATGACCAGCCAGAAAATTTGCCTCGGCTTCGTTCCGACTGCTTTTAGCAGGCCGTATTCACGCGTCCGCTCCAGGACCGACATCAATACCGTATTCAGGACACTGATGGCGACAATAAGCATAATAATCATTCGTGCTACGGCATCTCCTTTTTTATCAGCTTGCATGGCTCGATAAAAGGATTTAGCAACCTCCTGCCAAGGGGAAACATCTAGCGTTAGATCCTTGAGGCGTGTCTCAAGTGCTTGTGTGATTTTACGGACACGGTTGATATTCGAAAGTACGACAACCATTTCATGGACGCGCCCTTCAAGGACTAATAGCTCCTGAGCGTCTTGGAGGTTCAGATAACACGCCATCCGATCCGATCTATCGTCGCCACTTTCTGCTATACCAACGATCGTATACATGTCATTCGCAATTGAACCATCGGCAGCCTGAGAAACAATTACAATTTCACTTCCCACTGTTCCAGAAAGAAGTCTCGCGAGTCCTTTTCCAATTATAGCTTCATGCGATGGCGTTTTCGCTGGCACTCTTCCTTCAATTACCTTTTTATCGAATTGGGTCGTTTCGGATTCTCGTTCTACATCAATTCCGATGATTTGGACAGTGGTACTCTTTTCACCAACCGATCCAAGCCCTGCTGCATACACTCGCGGTGTCCAAGCTTCGACCTCTGTGCTGCTTTGAATTATCTCACCGACAGACAGGTAAGCGTTGATTGTTTTGTAGAGAGACGGCTTATCAAGGTAGCCTTCGCGATGCACTTGAATATGCCCAATGCGGTTTCGCGTGAACATCTTGATTATGTTAGCGTAACCACCGTCTGACCAGCCGATGAAAATTGATGAGAGTGTAAATCCTACAATCATTGCGAGAGCGGTAAGGATTGTACGCCGTTTTTGCCGGAAAATGTTACGAAATGCAATTTTGAGTATCATTCTTCACACAAAGCCACACTTATCGGATTACAAAGTTTAACCAGCATGTAAGAAGAGTGCCTTAACCATCATGCCAACTCAATGTATTGGCTTATCTTCTTCTTTGAAGGTTCCGACGCGTAAAGATTTTATCGTCGATTTCAGCATCAAAAGTGGCATTCAAAAACCGAACAACCGTTTTGTGCCCATCTCTGTTTTGGGGAATCATTTCCATGACAGAAGGGACCGTTTTGCCGTCGAAAGTTTTAACCTCTTTAAAATTTAAGACCCGCATCAATTTTTCTTTTTCGTCGTAGAAATGCTGCCATACAGGCTGATAATCACCCATCCGTATGGCAGCAACAATCTTGCCCCAAACAATCGGCGAATCTTCCTTCGGTATGAGTTGAATGTAAAGATGGCCAGGAGAGGCATCTTTAGGCGAAATCAACTGATAGGTATAATCGTTGAGCATTGACGACTCTTTGACTAAGTCGTCATTGGTAAAGTCAGAGCCCATCCAGGAACCCATCATCATTGATGGCGGAATTTTTATTACCTTGTTAGTCTTAGGAAGATAGTTCCACATTTCATTCCCAATGCGTAAAGTCGCACTTCCTTGTTCCTTCTTCGGAGACGTAATTCGGATAAAAGTCTTGTGCATCCTTTTTGTCCAGACCTTCATCGCCAAGGTGCGTTCCCAATGTGGCGTGACAATATGCATCTCTATCTCTGTCTGACTCGTTTCACTACGATAAAGTTGATCCATCTTTTTGACGATGGCTTCAACGTCTAAAGCCGGTTCGTCAGCTGCGGCGAACATGTAGAAAGGAACTAGGAGCAGCATAAAAAAACATACTCTCAAGTTTTGCGTTGCTATTTTCGTCTTATTTATAGATTTAGCCATTTTTGGACTCATCCTTTCAGGAATGATATTGAATTGAAATGGATTTTATTCGTGTTTTCTTGTACCTGTCATCCGACAAGTAACTAAACAGATGCAGCCTCGGTTGATCAGGTCTAATTCCGGTAGAGGTGTTGGATTTTATCGTTCAACTCTTGTCCTAAGACGTAAGTGCCTTTACTATGGTATACAGATCTTAGTTCCGCTGTGAATTTGGGCCGGTGCATCAGTGCAATACTTTAATCAAAAGTGTCCAGGATCTTCGATTAGGTATCTCCAACCCCATGTTTATAGTTTAGCAGAAGTCGATGTCTTTGTCAAGTGGAAAATCATCTCTCACTTGCCCCCATTTTTTTTCTGAGAGTCGTCTGTGTCTGATATTGTTAGGTTTGTATAGGAGAAAAACAGTCATCTTCCTAGTAGGTAGCAGGTAAAAGGTTATCTTATCTCTCCTGAAAAGAGAGATAAAGAATATCTAACCTGCCACAACTGCCTTTATTGTGCTAAAAGGTACTAAAAACGAGATTTGTGCTTAGGTTTTCAAAACATAAATAGTTGTTGTGCTGAAATATACTAAAAAACGAATTTATACAGTAACTGACAAAACATAAACCTTGATGGGGCTGAAATAGACGAATATACAAAGATGGGGCTGAAATAGACGAATATACAAACACTTGACTTTTTTCAACACATTACGGTATAATAACTTTATGGCATAGGACTATGATAATATGGCAAGGGATGATTTTTTATGGCTTGCTTGTAATAAAGCATCCAATAAGGATAGGCATTGAGATATGGGAATAAAGAAATCACAACTTTACGCGTCTCTATGGGCGAGCTGCGATGAGCTGCGCGGTGGGATGGACGCATCACAATACAAAGACTATGTGCTGACACTGCTTTTCCTGAAGTCTGTGTCGGATAAGGCGGCAGTGCATGGAGATGCGACGCTGATTGTCGTCCCCCCTGGCGGGGGGTTCTCCGATATGGTGAAGTTGAAGGGGAACAAAGACATCGGTGACAAAATCAATAAAATCATCGGAAGATTGGCAGACGCCAATGAACTGAAAGGTGTGATAGATCAGGCGGATTTTAACGATGAGAGCAAACTGGGCAGAGGGAAAGAGATGCAGGACCGGCTCTCGAAACTGGTTTCTATTTTTGAGGGGCTTGATTTACGGGGGCATAGGGCATCGGCTGAGGATCTGCTGGGTGACGCGTATGAGTATTTGATGCGGCATTTCGCGACGGAGTCAGGGAAGAGTAAGGGACAATTCTACACCCCTGCGGAAGTGTCGCGCGTAGTGGCAAAAGTTATCGGCATCGGCCCAGACACGCCCCAATATAGGACTGTCTATGATCCAGCGTGTGGCTCCGGGTCTCTGTTGCTGAGGGCAAATGCGGAGGCGCCGCGGGGGCTGTCGGTTTACGGACAAGAGAAGGATCATGCGACTTACGCGCTGGCCAGGATGAACATGATTTTGCACGATACGGCGACGGCGGAGCTCTGGCATGGTAACACGCTCTCCGCGCCCTACTTTCTGAACGCGGAGCATGGTTTGAAGACGTTCGATTTTGCGGTTGCGAATCCGCCGTTCTCGGACAAAGCGTGGTCAAACGGGCTGAATCCTGTGCATGACGCTTATGGCCGTTTTGCGTATGGAGTGCCGCCTGCGAAGAATGGAGATTATGCTTTTCTGCTCCATTTCCTCGCCTCGTTGAAGAGCAACGGGCAGGGGGCGATAATCTTGCCGCATGGCGTGTTGTTTAGAGGGAATAGAGAAGGGGAGATTCGGAAAGCGTTGGTCAAGCGTGGGTTCATCAAGGGGATAATCGGGTTGCCTGCGAATCTGTTCTACGGTACCGGCATTCCCGCGTGTATTCTGGTTATTGACAAGGAGAAGGCGCCTGCGCGCCGTGGCATCTTCCTGATAGATGCGAGCCGGGGGTTCCTGAAGGCGGGTAACAAGAATAGGCTGCGTGCGCGAGATATTGATAAAATAGTGAGGGTGTTCACCGAACAGCGGGAGATGGCGGGTTATGCGCGGCTGGTGCCCGTGTCTGAGATTGCGAGTGCTGCGAACGCCTACAATCTGAACATCCCGCGCTATATCGATGCGAGCGAGGCGGAAGATTTGCATGACTTGGATGCCCACCTGAACGGTGGGATTCCTGAGAGTGAGCTTGCCAGCTTGGAGGGGTATTGGAAGGTATTCCCGACATTACGTGAGGAGTTGTTTGAGAGTGGCATCCGGCCGGGCTATAGCGATGTGCGCGTGGAAGCAGAAGCAGTGAAAAGCACGATTGTAGGACATCACGAGTTAGAAGTTTACCGGCGGGGGGTTGAGAGGTGTTTTCACGCTTGGCGTGAGGTTCACACGCGGCGTCTGTTTGGCATTGAGGTAGGGACATCGCCTAAAGCGGTAATTGATGCGTTGTCTGCGGATTTACTGACGTACTTTGCAGACGCGCCGCTGCTGGATGCGTATGATGTCTACCAAGGATTGATGGATTATTGGGAAGCGGTGATGCAGGACGATGTGTATCTTATCGCTGCCGAGGGGTGGCGTGAAGGGGTGAAACCGCGCGCGCTGATTCAGGATAAGCGGATCAAGGAGGCACCGGACCTCGTCGTCAAGCGCAAGAAATATAAGCTGGATCTGATACCGCCGGGTCTGATTGTTGCACGCTACTTTTCGGATGAGCAGGCGGCTATAGAGTGCCTCCAAGCGTCGCATGAAAGGGCAGCGCAGGAAGTTGAGGCGTTCGTTGAGGAACACGCCGCAGAGGGTGGTGCGCTGGCTGGGCTTGAAGGGGCGCGAGGCATAAGCAAGGGGAATGTGCTACAGCGCGTGATGGAGTATAGGGACATTATTTTGAGGGAGTTTGCTGAAGGCACTGCTGCGTCTGAACAGGCGAAAGCGATTAAGAAAGCGAGTTTCGGTGCTTGCGCCTGGACGAAGGGCGTGAAGGATGCCGGGTGTCTGTTTGCGGAATTGGACGTTCTTTATGAGTATCTGCAGCTGATAGGGGAGGAGACGCGCCTGCAGCGGCTGCAGAAAGAGACATCAGAGGCGCTGGCGGTTTCGGTGCTTGGGAAGTATGCGGAGCTGCGCGAAATAGAGATTAAGACGTTGGTAGTGGAAGGGAAGTGGTTAGCCAGTATCCATGGGGCGATTGAGGCGGAAATAGAAGGGGTGACGCAAGCGTTGACGGGGAGTGTGCAGGGGTTGGCGGGGCGTTATGCGATGCCGTTGCGAGAATTAGCCGTCAAAGTGTCAGCGTTCAGCGCGCAGCTGGAAGTGCATCTGAAAAATATGGGGATAGAGTGGACAGGGATATGAGCAAACACAACCCAAGCTCCGTGTGAGTCGGACAGTTCGCGTGATTTCAAGCCCTCCCCAAAGCGGTTCAGCGGGGCGTGGCAGACGAAGCGATTGGGGGAAATTGGTGACATAACAGGAACTGGAGTTAACAAAAAAGTGAGTCGTGATGAGTTGCCTGTCCGGCTTGTGAACTATCTTGATGTCTACAACAAGACCTTTTTGTATTCAAAAGATTTGACGCACTATGTTACAGCGAAACCGGATCAGGTTCGGCGCTTTGCAGTTGAAAAGGGTGATATTTTCTTCACGCCCTCCTCGGAGATACGTGAAGATATAGGTCGCTGTGCGGTAGCAATGGAGGATATTCCGGATGGTGTTTATAGTTATCACGTTATCCGGTTGCGTTTGAAAACGAATTGGGACCTTCGCTTTCGTGCTTATGTTTTTGACACGAAGGGATTCCTCGATCAAGCCAGCAGAGAGTGTGATGGGAGTGGAACGCGGTATGTCATAAGCCTGCCAAAATTCCGTGGGATGGTTGTTCGTTTTCCTGAAAATATAAAAGAACAAGCTGCCATCGCGGAAGTCTTATCGGATGTGGATGGACTCATCAACTCGTTGGAGGCGCTGATTGCAAAGAAGCAGGCGATAAAACTCGCGGCGATGCAGCAACTGCTGACGGGTAAAACGCGGCTGCCAGGGTTCACAGACGAGTGGAATAAAATAAAGATGGGAGAGATTGGTTCAATTTACGGTGGTTTGTCAGGAAAAAGTAAAGCCGATTTTGGAGGGGGTAATGCACGGTATGTGACGTTTCTAGGGGTTTTAGAAAACGTTGTCCTTGACTTCCGCCACACCGCCCCTGTTCATGTCGGTCCGAGTGAATCACAAAACTTGGTTTTGAAGGGAGACTTACTGTTCAACAGTTCGTCCGAGACTCCGGGGGATTTGGCAATGGGTGCGGTGATGGATGAACAATTGGAGAATCTATATCTCAACAGTTTTTGCTTTGGTTTTCGGGTTCACGATGAGCGTAAATCTTTTCCACGATTCCTCGCGTATTTTTTCAGAGGAACTGTTGGGCGCGCTATTATGAATGCTCTCGCACAAGGGAGCACGCGATATAACGTGTCAAAGAATCAATTCCTTTCGCTTGAGCTGTCCATACCTTCTTGTGATGAGCAACGTGCCATCGCGGAGGTATTATCGGATATGGATGGGGAGCTAGCTGCACTGGAGAAACAAGTTGAGAAGATACGTGACATCAAAAAGGCGATGATGCAGGAGCTCCTGACGGGGCGGACGCGGCTCGTGATTCCTGAAGAGAGCAGTTAGTTAACCCGATTTTGCGCGTCGGTATTCGGCACAGCGCGAATGGGCCCGTGGTGGAGAGACGAGAGTTGAAGGCACTTCATTTAAATCTGACTGAGAATGCGGGAAAAGTCAAAACTGTTCAACAGTTTGCTGTTTCAATTCAATTGACATCGTGGTCGAAAGTGTTGTATCATATTCACTAGGGTTATGATGCGAGAACAATCGCCGGATCACGTGCTCCCCCAGAGTCGGTATGATATTGTGACGAAGAACATCATGGGCGTGTTCGGGGAACAGATTTTGCGCTTTCTAACTGAAAACAACGAGCTCCACTTCATTGAACAGCTCGAGACAGAGTTACCGACCGTTGAAATGCGCCGGATGGATAGTTTGTGCAAGGTGTCTCTGAATGGAGAATCGGTGTTAGTGCATTGTGAGTTTCAAGTAGGGGATAGCACTCAACTAAGGATGGAGCGCCGCAATGTGGGATATCTAGGTCGGGTGCATGAAAGATACGGGTTGCCGGTGCTATCGCATGTGATTTATCTACGCCCGGATGCCGGGCGGCGTGACACGGGGGTTTACCGTCATGAGGTGCGGGGTTACCTTTATGTTGTTGAATATAAGGTGATTCGTCTGATAGAACAAGATGGTGGCTCAGTTTTGAATGCGGGTGCTGCGGGGCTGCTACCATTTGCGCCGTTGATGCGCCCTCCTGCTGGTGTAGACAAGCTGCAGTGGGCGGCTGAGTGTCATGAAGCTACAAAGTCCGTTGCGTTTCCCTCGGCTATCCGGAGTAATTTATTGGTATCGCAGTGGGTGCTGAGTGGTTTGATTCATGATTTGGGTGCGATTTCAGCATTTATCACGGAGGACATCATGCAAGAATCTTCGGTTTACCAACACATCATCCAACAAGGTATTGAACAAGGTATTGAAAAAGGCGAACGAAAAAACGCACTGGACTCGCTCTTTGATGTGCTGGATGTGCGTTTTGATGAGAGTGCAGTGGAAGAGATAAAGTCGCATTTGGAACAGATTGAAGATGTGGAACGTCTGCGGCGCTTGCTCCGTGAAGCGGTGCGCGTGGAAACGCTCGATGCCTTCCAACGCGTATTGCAAAGCAACGGTGAATTTGCATAAGCAGTTGCAGCATCGGATGCTCTCGCCTCAATTCCGGTTTTGAACAAATATGCGAATTGATTGCCAAAGCCACATATTTCCGCGTGCCTATATCGAGGTGCTCGCGCAGAATCCACATCCGCCACAAGTGATTCTCCTTGGGACTGAAGCTGTGGTTACATACGGTGATGTGCAGCAGTTTAGGTTACAAGACGAGGCGTACGACCCGAGGCGAAAACTGGCGGACATGGATGCAGCGGGGGTTGACATGGCCCTGCTCAGCACCAACATTCCATCTCCGTGTATGCTGGCTCCGGAGTTAGGGCTTACAGGTGCACAAGCGATTAACGATGCGATTGGTGCAGTCGTAGATGCACATCCGGATCGGTTTGCAGGGTTGGCGTGCCTCCCATGGCAGAATCCAGAAGAGGCTATAAGCGAAATGGCGCGGGTCAACCGGATGGGGTTCCGTGGCATCATGCTCTATTCCCATATCGGGGGTGCCCCGGTCGATGAGGCACGGTTTATCCCAATTTATGCATACGCTGAAGCAATAGGGATGCCAATCGTTATGCATCCGACGGTTCCTACATGGGGTGCGGCAATCAAAGAACATTGGATGATAGGTATGATGGGGCTACAAGTGGATTGTAGTTTCGCGTTGTTGCGTTTAATTCTCAGCGGCATTTTGGAAAGGCATCCGCACTTACAATTCGTGATGCCTCATGTAGGCGGGATTCTCCCGTATATGAGCGGCCGGATTGACCATCAGACGGAGGTACTTGGCAGGGCACGAGAACATATTAAGCGACCGCCGAGTGCTTATTTACGCCATATCTATTTGGATACGGTGTCGCCTTCAGCCCAAACTTTACACTATGCGTATCAATTTTCTGGGGCACATCGACTGCTATTCGGGACAGATCATCCGTGGGTTGAGATGCCCCGGTTTGTCCGTCTGATTGAGGAGATGCACATTCCTGAAAAGGATAAAGCACGAATTTTTGCGGATAATGCCCGATCGCTGTTTAGGTTATAGATACGGCTAGCCAATCAACAGATTGCTTGTACAGTTTCGGACAAATGAGGTTTTAGGACATGTCACATGAATTGACAGACGCACAACGGTTCTTTTTTGAAAACAACGGATATTTGATGCTTGAAAGTTTTCTGAAAGCATCGCATGTGGAGGCCCTGCGCGGCGCGCTTGGTGCCTCCGTTGAAAAACGGCGGGAATGCGAACGAAAAGGGCTCCCTCAGACGGGGATGACACATATTCACGGTGAGAAAAGCACACGCATTTTCTACATTCTCGGCGATCATCCGCTGTTTTTAGAGTTGCTGGATTGGCAGCCGATTTTGCCGTATGTTACGACGTTGCTCAGTAAGAAGCCGCACCATCATGCATCGGATGCTATCGTCGAACATGGTACTGATTTGATGGAACGCCCGATGGGGTGGCATATTGATGGGCACGATGAAGGTTACCGCAATCTTCGCCCGATTCCGCTCTTGCAGCTCAAAATTGGTTATTATCTCACCGATATGAGAGAGGGGGGGCAAGGCAATCTTTGGCTGATACCGGGTAGTCACAAGGCAATGTACGATCCGAACCACGAAGACCTTCGCTATCCTTCCGAGTATCCTGGAGCCATAGAAGTCTGTGCACCCCCGGGTAGCGCGATTCTGTTCCACAACGCGCTGTGGCATTCGTCAGGGATGTTTACGAACCCGAACGGCTGCCGCGAGATGCTTTATTACGCCTACGAACACCCCTGGATGATAGCTTCTCAAGAGCATTGGGGCTATCCTAAGGCATTCTATAACACGCAGCTTTCGGCTGCGCAGCGGAAGCTTTTTCACGGATTTGTGTTTGACCCGCCGGAACAACGGTGGGGATAAGACGGCTGGAGGGACCTGGCATGCATTTGACAGAATCTCAAGTTTCGTTCTTTGAGGATAACGGTTACCTATTGCTGGAAGATGCCTTGGGTGCAGACGATTTGGCACCAGTGATTGCCGAGTACAGTGCGTTGATTGCGGAACGTGCGCGGCAATTGTACAACGATGGGAAGGTGAATTCCGTCTATCAGGATAAGCCGTTCACGGAACGTTTGCTTCGTCTCGCTAACGAAGCCCCGGAAGTAACAGCGAATTTGGACATCATGCAGGCACGGGGAGAAGGGACGTTTAACTTTCTTAAGCATCCTAAGATTCTGGACATAGCGGAATCGTTTGTCGGTTCTGAGATCATCTGCAATCCGATCCAACACATTCGGGCGGTGCTGCCACAGCGGAGTTCGCCGCGTGCAACCACGCCGTGGCATCAGGATGCCGGGGTGTGTTGGCCCGATACGGATGCCTACTTTATGCTGACGGTGTGGATACCGATAGTGGATGCAACATTAGAAAACGGCTGCCTCCAGGTGATGCCGAGGAGCCATAAACAGGGTTTGTTGAAGCACGATTGGACACCGAACGGGTTGGAAGTGCTGCCAGAAAATCAGCCGGCTGCGCTCCAACCGAAACCGCTCCCTATCCGAGCCGGTGGCGTTATCTTATTTCACAATTACACACTCCATAGCGCGAGGCCGAACGAGTCTACCAGCATCCGCTGGAGTTTTGATCTTCGTTACCACGACGTTTATCAACCGACGGGGCGGCCGTTTTATCCTGCGTTCCTGATGCGAAGCCGTGTGAGGCCGCAAGCGATGCAGACAGATTATGAGACGTGGTGTCAACGTTGGGAATTTGCGTTGGAGCATTCCAAAGGCGCACAGGCCTACCGTTGGCTGCGGTAGGAAAGGCTATTTGTATATTTCAGCACGTTAATGACTGATGTTTTGATAACCTTAGCACAAACCTCGTCGCCCGCCCACCTAAATCCTCTGATGTTTAGAATCATAACCTAGAACGGCTCTGGCGAGATGTACACGGGAACTTATCAAAGCATAAAGCGGTGTGGGGCTCTAGTATACAAAAATATGATGACTATATCTGATCTGCCGGCACTCAATGCCACATTAAATACAATCAGTGGGATACTGCTGATAAGGGGTTACATGCTGATTCGGCAACGGAAAATTGTGGCACATAAAAACTGTATGCTCGCTGCGTTTGCGGTTTCAGTCCTTTTTCTTGTTTCTTATCTAATCTACCATTATAACGCCGGCTCAAAACCGTTTACCTTGCAAGGATGGATCCGGTATGTCTACTTTACCATCCTGATTTCGCATATCATTTTGGCGTTTCTGATTCCGCCGTTGGCTCTGCGGACGCTCTATCTGGCATGGCGAGAACGGTTCACGCAGCACCGTCGTATCGCAAAGATAACGTTGCCGATATGGTTATATGTTTCAGTGACAGGAGTGTTGATTTATCTGATGTTATATCAGTTGTAAAAGCAGTATTTCATATAGTGCAGCCCCACAATGCCTGATGTTGTGTCAATCACTGTGTACATCTCCTGACAGGTTAGGTATTCTTTGTCTGTCCTTCAGAACAGACAAGTAGCGAGATAGGTATCTTTCTCTGTCCATGAGAGAAGATAACCTTTTACTCGCCACCCATTGGGCTAACCTTATCCATGCCATCTATAGATCCGAGCCTGCTTAGGTATAGTCTTTTGAAGTCAAAGCATCAGAAGGCTCCGACGAGATTTGTGCTAAGGTTATCAAAACATCAATCAGTATTGGGCTTCTGTAGACGAAAAAACGGAGATTTTCTAATCAGCAGGCTTCTGTTCAGCGAGCTGAACAATGCCTTTGAAAAACCGGCCGATCGTCATTTTCGCCGCACTCCTGATAATACGCTGACCTACACGTGCGAGTTTGCCTCCTACGTTCAATTCGCCAACCAAGCCGATTTGAGTGTTGCCCAGCCCAGTTTCTTCCAGGGTGAAGTCACAGAAACCGTTGAGGAACCCGATTTTGCTTTTTCCGTCAACCACCAACCGATATGATGAAGGTGGTTTTTTATCCAAAATCTTCACATTTCCTTGATAAGTGCCTTTAATCGAGGCGATTCCGACCTTAATGGTCGCCTCAAAAGTGCTTTCATCTTCTAAGGGCTCAAGTTTCTCACACCCCGGAATGCACTGTTGCAGAAATTTTGGTGTTGTTAAGTAGTGCCACACTTTGTCTTGGGAGGCAGGCACGTTGTAATTGCTTGTGATTTGCATGGGCTACTCTCTGTGATATGGCCGGAAGCCGCGCAGCATCAGACCTCTGTCATTAGAGGCCTTTTTTGCGGGTGCGGTACGTTTTTCCGCTGCAGCACGATTTTCTGTGGTGGTGCCACCCACGACCACGTAGTCATCCGTGCGGCGATAACGGTTGATAAAGACCGGGCGCGGTTTGTCTGACATATTCTGTTTAGACCCGTGAACCGTCTTAACGTTAAAGAAGATAGAATCTCCTCCTTTGCCGGTGACAGGGAGTGCGCTCTCCCAGGGCCATTCATTCTCCTCTAATCCGAGGTGCGAAAAGGTATCAATATGCTTGAGTTGTCCTAGTCGATGCGAACCGGGTACGACGTGCAGCGCGCCGTTCACCAGATTTGTGTCTACAACGTAGTTTAGGATACCGACGGGACCCTCATAGCGGTGCTCAAAATACGCAGAGTCTTGGTGCAAATGTTTCGGATGCCCCCCGACAGGCTCTTTATAAAGACACTGGCCGCTGCCGAACAATTCAACGTTCGGTCCTAAGATTGCCTCAACGATGTTGACGGTGTGTTTATCAAAAGCGGATCGGAAGAAGGCTGCACTTGTCTGATAATTGATGGCAAGTACCATAATCTGTTTATCGCGTTCGTAGCCGGATGGGGCTGGAATGAAAAGCGTGCCGTTGGGTGTTCGCCACCCTTCAACGATTTGTTCAGCCTGATCAAGTAGCACGAGTGACTCTGCCGCGGCGGCTTCAATGTCTTGATGAATCGCCTCAATGTATGGTGCCATCAAGCCTCGAACAACCAGGCAGCCGTGTTCTTTAAAGATGCTCGCTGCCTTTTGAACATCTAAATCGTCTAGGGACATCTCGAGTTGTTCAACGGTTATCTTATTTTTTTGACTCACGAAATCTCCTCCTTATTGTAATGAATCATAGCATAGAAGGATTTGGGTGGGCGGGCGACGATCTATAGATGCCACCCACTGGGCGTTGATAGTACGGAGATATACGAAAATACGAAATTTTAGCCCCAAGGTGGCCTCCTACCAGTCAATTCAGCCAAATAGTCAGCTGTTTTGCGGACATCTGCATTGAGTTTCTTTTTCGCTTTCTTTGTGCCTGCATTTTCAGTGGTATAGGTTACACGGTAGTTTCCGTTTTTCATGCGCTGCAGTGCGTATTCGCCGGGGACATTCCGATTGACGTACCGGAGCATATCGTGCAGCAGCCAATAGAGGTCTTCTGCAGAGTACCGGAGTTCATTATGCGCAGATTCTTTTTGTACTGCGTCGAGTGTCAGTTGAACAGCGTCAATAACTTCGGCGAGTGTATAGGATTTGTTTTCGGGTAAATGAATCGTGTTCATGTTTTCGTATATCTCGGCACCATCATTGCGTTTGTTTTGCTAGCTCGTGTGTTGGCAGGATAGGTGTTCTTTGTCTCTCCTTTCAGGAGAGACAAGTGGCGAGATAGGTAATCTTTCTCTGTCCATGAGAAAAGATTATCTTTTACCTGCCATCTATAGATCGGAGATGACTTAGGTAATGTCTTTAAAAATCAAAACATCAAAAGGCTCCGACGAGATTTGTAAAGGGTTTAACATAGCAGCAACCTTGTATTGGGCTCCTGTAGACGAAAAAACTAGATTTGTAAAGGTTTTAAGATTGCAGCAGCCTTTATTGGGCTCCTGTAGACGAAAAAAGGGTTGGCATGCGGTTCGGAGTTCTATCAAAAGTTTGCAAGTTGTCAGATGCGTTGCGTATCTGAATTAATTGCGCTGCGATGCTGACAGCGATTTCCGGGACGGTTTTTGAGTTAATATCCAACCCGATAGGGGCGTAAACGCGTTGTAGATTTTCGGTGGAGATGCCCATTTCGGCTAAGTCGTCAAAGATGAGTTTTATCTTCCGGCGGCTGCCAATGAGCCCGATGTATCGTGCATCGGATTCAACGACGCTGTGAAGTGCGGACTCGTCGTGCTGATGTCCGCGCGTCACAATGACGACGTAGGTAAGATAATTAATGGGGTATTTGCGTAGTTCTTCAGCGATGTCGCCGATGATAATTTCGTCTGCTTCGGGGAGCCGTTCAGACGATGCGAAGTCGACTCTATCGTCAACGATAGTAATGTCAAAATCCAACCAGTTACCGAGGTGACAGAGTGCCTGTCCGACGTGCCCAGCGCCTGCGATGAGCAAGGTGGGGCGCGGCTGCAGCGGTTCAAGAAAAACCGAGTGTGTTTGGTTAAGTTGGAAGAGTACTGGGCGGTTTTTTTCAAGAATGGAGTCTATTTTGCTATGTACGGTGGTTTCCAAGGCTGCATCACCGAGAGTGCCGATGCGCTCGCCGTTCGTTGCGAAGACCATCTTCATGCCGACATCCACACGGCCCTCTTCGCTTTTCACAACTGTTGCACAAACGAGAGGTATCTTTCGGGCATTGAGTTGTTGTATACGCGTGAACATCTCTGCTTCATCGGTGGTCTTGGGCAAATCGATGAAGATTTTCATATTCCCCCCACAGATGAGGCCGTCGTCCCAACCATAGTCGCTATCCAATTGAAACTCAAGCAGTCGTGGTACCCCGCCCTGCATCAAGCCGATAGCTTGTCGGCGTGCTTCAGCTTCGACACAGCCTCCGCCGAGGGTGCCGATATTGCGAAGATCCGGAAGGATTAACAACTTCGAGCCGGGCTTTTGGGGTGTTGAGCCTTTCGTTTCGACAACGGTGCAGTAGGCACCGACTTGTGAAGTTTCAATAAGTTCTGGGATTTTTTTGTATATTTTTTTCATTTTCTTGTATATCTCCGTACCATCAACGTCTGTGTTTTGATGAGTCGTGTTATAAAGATTTTTACATTGCAGCAGCCTTTATGGGGCTGAAATATACTAAAGACTGTTCTTCCGCGCTATGTGCGACCAATTGTTTAAACACGTCGCGTTGTTCTTTAGTGAGTGAGAGTGGGACGATACCTTCCACACCGTCGGTTCCAATTTTTGCGGGGACGTTCAGGTAAACCGCCGTTTCATCCGTAGCGAGGTAAGTTCCAACACTCATCACCCGTTTTTTATCGTGGGCGATGGCTGAGATCACTTGCAATAGATAACTAATCCATGTATATTCGCCGGTTGTTGGGGGAGTACTGGTCTCATTAAGGGTTTGCACCTCAATTTCGGGCATGATTTGTGATAAGGGTATACCGTTGATGCGGCAGTATTGAGGGAGGGGGTGCGTCTCCTGGTCGTTTCCGATGGCGAGCACTGTCACATCCTTGACAGACATGTTTAGTTTTTTTGTAATTTGAGAGATTAAATGTGCGGTTGCAGTGGGGTTCGCCAGTCCGATGACTCTATGTTGCGCTGCGGCAGTTGCCTGCTGTATCCATGCTGCCATGTAATTCGCTGGTGATAGGGCAACTAATATCTTCGCATCGGGTGTGTGCTGCTGGATGGCAGGCACAAACTGCCGTGCCAAGGCGATGCTCGTTGTTTTAGATGCTTGTGGAGAGCGGAAGTGGTTTTGCCCTACCTGCGGCATCAGTACTACGATGTCCGCACCGTTGCATCCATCTAGTGTGGATACGAAAGAGAGTTGTGTATCACTGCGACTCATCGCATTCGCCGCAACGAGTTCTTGTAGACTTTTCGGATTTATCCGCTTGGCAAACGTGCTTCCTGAGATGAAAGTGATTTGAGTCGCTAATTCTGCATGCCCTAAGCCCCATGCAAGCGGCAGTGCCAACTGACTTTCCCCTAATAAAACTATTTTCATTCTTTTGTATATCTCCGTACTATCAACGCTTATGTCATGATAACTCGTGTGTTGGCAGGTTCGGTTTTTTTGTCTGTCCTTCAGGAGAGACAAAAAAACCTTATCCGGCCACATCAATCCGTATTGGGCTCCTATATACAAAAAACCGAGTCTCCTATAAAAGGGTTTCAAGGATTGCCTGAAATTGTTCTTCAAGATGTTTCCGTTGTTTATCGATATCTGCATCGGCAGCGAGTTTTGTGGTGACGAGTTCGTCGTAACGTTCGACGTACTCCATCAAGGTTTCGACTTCTTTCTCGTAGCAAACGGCGGAGGCGAGGACCTTTTCTTTGAGGAATAAAGGGAGTTCGGCGGTAGTAATCTGTGTGAGTTCCCAGCGCCACACCTTTTCGGAGATATAAGTCACAAACTGATTGAGAGGTTCACCCTTATAATCGGTTTCTTGGAGGACTTTAACCTCTTGTATTAACCCGAGTACGTGGTTAAAGAGTTCGTCAGGGAAGTTGTTTCTCAATTCCATGAGAATTCTACCGGTTGTAGATATCGGGATATGATTTTGCAGGAGGAACATCCGTAGGTTTGGATAATCGTCAACGCCTTTGCTATGTGCAAGCCATGTGTCGCCTATTTCTGGAAGTTCACTCAGATCGAAGCTAAGTACCTGTTTCTTCCGAATTTCCTCGAGTTTTCCGTCTCTAGGGTTGAGAGCTGCGGTGGCGAGGGTTGCTATAGCCGTTTGATGTCGATATGGCTCAAGAAACGCGATGAGATCCATGACTTTTTCTTGTTCGGCTTCGAGCGTCTGTAGGTGTTTAGGGTGGGCGGTTTTTGCCCGCCCACGTTTCTGTTTTTTACGAGTTTTGGGTGCATTCGTCAAGCGTGAAGCGCGTTTTTCAAGGATTTGGTGGTAATTGTGGAATTCTTCGCCGAGTGAGGCGAGTAGTGCATCGCCATGTATTGCCAGCATCCCCTCGGTGGTGATATCCGCCAATTGGTATCCGGTTTTTACGCTGAGTGCACGATTCAAATTTCGTTCAAGCACTTTCCGGTCTTTCTCATTTTGTATGATGAGTGTGCTGCCAAGGGTAAGGTTGATTAGCCTTTTCGTCTGTTCCGGTACACTGATGTTGATATCGCATGTCGGCTGGAACTTGTCGAGCAGCAGCTGCCGCAGTTTTCCATCAAGGAGTAGCGTCCACAAGTTTGCATAATGCTGTTGCAGGTTATCTGTGGTTGGTGCATTTTTGACCCACTGCTTTATGATGTTGAAATTAGCCTTGACATGGTTGAGAAGTGCCTCGCAATCGTCTTCGTTGATTTCAAAGCCGGCAAAGTCAGGCTGGTTTCGTTGTTGGACGGGTTGCTTTCGGCGGCGCGTTGGTGCCGTTTTAGGGCTTAACAAAATATCAACTAACGGTTGCGTAACGGTTTCAAAATCTTGTCTATTTTCGCTTGTGTAGTTAGCGAGTGCGAGCAATTCTAACCAGACTGTTCTGAGCCGTTCCAGCTGCGTTGCATGTAAGGTAGAACGTAGGGCGATGCCGGAGATTTTTTGGCGCACCGATGCTCGCGTCCAGTTCGGCAGATAAATCTTATCCAGCGGTTCCCCATTCTCAAAAGTTAAGAGGTCAAGAGACTTCGCGAGTCCGGGCTGTATGAAGTCGGTCTCAAAAATCAGGTCATGAAAAAGCCCGGCGGCCCTATCTAACACGTGATTGGTGAGTTTATAGCAGGATTGGATGAGGAGGTTCAAGGTGAGTTGTTGATTATCTTCCAGCTGCCAAAACTCTATCATGGGGTCGATGTTGTGTATGAGAGTCTCAGTTTTCGCCTTTGCGGCATGCTCTTCAAACTCTTCGGTAAGATATTCTGTATAGAATTCGATAAACGTCATGATGGTATTGCGTAATTCTGCAATGACGAGTTCATCCCATACCTTATTGTGAACACGTTGCCCGGGGGTGAGTACAAGTGCGCGCAAGCGGGTTTCAACGCCTTGTTGGAATTGGGTCATGAGTTGATATGCGTGCCGGTTTGCCTTGCGCATATAGGTTTCAATTTTCTCCGAGCTTTGGACAATTACCTCATGAATCTGTTGAGTAGGTGCAGTGAATTCGATCGGCAGTAACTGAAGTGTCTCCGGTTGAAGCGGATCGTAAACCGCGGCTGTTGGGAAGACCTTTAAGGAATCGGCATTAGTTGTTTCTGCTAAGGTGGTTTGAAGTGTTAAACCGTATTCTAAATCGACAAGGTCTGGGTACTGCTTAATATGCGTACGGAGGACGACAAGTGCTACGTCGTAAGGATTTGCCTGAACCGTGTGATTCAGGATATCTTCATTGAGATGTAGTTGGTGGATATGGGTCTGTTCAGGAATAATAACTGTAACTGGTGGGATCTCCGCGTTCTCTTTATCTCTATGTTGCGCGAGTATATATCCGCCAGTTTTAATGGTGCTGGGAACAGTGAGCCGGACCTGTAAGATTTCCTGGGCGAGTTCTGACAGGGTCAGAGTTCTGCCTAAGTGTTGGACAGTAATGTCGGAGACAACACCGTCTGCGAAATCGGCAATTTGCCGTGCGTTCCGTTCTAGTTCTTGTATACTTCTATGAATTTTGTTATGATCGTCGTCCGTTTCGGCGATAATTTTGGCTTCGTCGAGCCAAGATGCCCATGCGCCCGGACGCGGTTTCATTTTGACAGTGAGTGTACCGTCTTGCGAGTCGAAGCCGGGCAGGATGTCGCCTTCGGATGTCGCCTTCGGTGTCCAAATAATAAGATGTTTATCGGTTTTGGCACCGAGCCCGATTCCGAAGGTATCCCCCCAACTCATTCTGCCTTCGACACTAGATTTGATTTTATCAGTTAGCGCGAAAAGCGAATCTGAATGAAAATTAAGTGATAAACCTTGCATTGGGTTGATTCAATCGTTTTGTATGGATAGGCTGCGGCAACGCAGACTCAATCTTTGTCGGCGTTGACAGCTTTTTGTATACAGGAGCCCCATAAAGGCTGCTGCAATCTTAAAACCTTTACAAATCCTGTTCTTTCGTATATTTCAGCCCCATAAAGGCTGCTGCAATCTTAAAACCTTTACAACACGAGTTATCATGACATAAGCGTTGACGGTACCGAGATATACGAAAATCGTCTTCAATTACGTAGCAGTTTGTATATCAAGTCCCCATACATCCCATCCTTGGATCTGCTTACGCGCAAAAAGTTCTATTTTCCGGTGGTATGGGAACATCTTCTCAATCCGTTCTCGCACCTCATCCGGTTTTTCAGAATGGCGCGTCCGTTTTGCTTGTACCAATTGTCGAATATTTCTGGCACCTCTGGGTTGTGGGATTTTCCCACGTTTGAAGACGAGGCACAGTTCACATTGGCTCATCGTATAGAAGCCGGGGTTTACAGCGAGTTTATCCCATACGAAAGCGACGGTTGCCCACTGGAATCCCCATCTTGTAGCGAGTTCGATTGCTTGTGCCAGATGTGGTGACGAACTCCACATAAAAAGGAGACAATTTTCTTCGCAGATTACAGAGATATTCCAAGCTGCCATTTCTGAGACGGTGACGGTAGGATAGTGTTTAATGGCCCCGCCGCTGTCTCGTCCACCGCTTCCTGTATGTTGGAGTTGTCCTTTGTAGTCCCATGGCGGATCTGCGTAGATAATATCGTACTGTTTGTTCGGAAATGGAACAGCTACAGCTGCTATAGTGTCCTTTTGTCTCATAAAATCGGTTTTTTTTCGGCTACGGCAGCACGTCACCGCCGCCAACAAAACGCGTCTGAGCCTTTCTCGGTTATGATACAAAACTTCACGGTGCGATGTATACCGTATATTCGTTCGGATGCATCCGGCATGAAGATAAGTGCTGCCGGTCTATTTGGCTTCGACACTGAGTCCTTCTTGCGGGATATCATTGTTTGCGACTAGCATATCCCGGTTAAAGATGAAGTCGCTGCGAGAACTACCGAGGCTTTCTCCGGCTTTCTGACGTTCCCGGAAATATTGTGGGAGTGTGAGTCCGGTCATACGGATTGCATCTTCTGGGCAGGCTTCGACGCAATATCCGCAAAAGATACAGCGCAGCATGTTGATTTCAAAAAGATCTGGATATTTCTCGCGTTGATAACCTTCCTTCGTCAACCATCCTTGAGGGGCAGGTGCTGCTTGTATTGTGATGCAATCAGCCGGGCAAGCTGTGGCGCATAAGAAACAGGCGACACACTTTATCTCATCTTTCTCTGTTTTGGTTAATTTGTGAATCCCGCGATAGCGTTCGTTCCGTTCATTGACACTTCTGGGATCTTCCGGGTACTGGTAAGTTAGTTTCTTCTTTGGCAGATGTTTTAGTGTGGTAAACATCCCCTTAATGAGGGCTGGGATATAGAGTCGATCCCAAAAAGACATTTCTTCGTTAACTTTCATGGTAGCCTTCCTTTTTTTGTTTTTCGTATACAGGAGCCCCATAAAGGCTGCTGCTTTGATAAATCCTTTACAAATCTCGTTCTTTCGTATACAGGAGCCCCATAAAGGCTGCTGCTATATTAAATCCTTTACAAATCTCGCCGGAGCCTTCTTATGCTATGAATCTAAACACCGGGCGGCTTCGACGAGATTTACACACGAATTATTATTACATAAGCGTTGATGGTACGGAGATATACAAAAAAAACAATGCATCAAGCGTTGTAGGGCTGCAGTATACAAAAATGCTCCTTGTTAATTGGCGAGATTTGCTACAGTGTAATTGGGTGCTTCTTCGGTGATATCAATGTCGTGCGGATGGCTTTCGCGGTGGCCGCTGCTTGACATGCGTATGAACTGGCTATCTCTACGTAAAGATTCGATATCTGGTGTGCCGCAATAACCCATGGCGGAACGGACACCGCCAACGAGTTGATAGACGAAGTTACTCAGTTTGCCTTTATGTGGAACTCTCCCTTCAATGCCCCGGGGTACGAGTTTTGAGACATCTTCTGTGGTCGGTTCTGGGTGTTGGCCGATTTGCTTGCGTAATGCACCGAGTGAGCCCATGCCTCTGTGCATCTTGTAGGTGCGTCCCTGATAGATAATTGTTGAGCCTGGGCTTTCATCAGTGCCAGCAAAGAGACTTCCGATCATGACAGAGCTAGCGCCGGCACCAATGGCCTTGGCGATATCGCCTGAATACCGGATGCCGCCATCAGCGATGATGGGAACACCGAATTTGTCTGCTTCCTCAGCGCAGTCGTATATCGCCGTAATCTGGGGGATGCTGACCCCGGCGATGATGCGTGTTGTACAAATAGAGCCAGGACCGACACCGACTTTGACAGCATCTGCCCCCGCCTCTATGAGACTTCGTGTGCCTTCAGGGGTAACAACGTTTCCTGCGACGAGCTCCACATGAGGAAATGTAGATTTAGCGAATTCTGTTGCGCGAATCACGTTTTTAGAATGGCCGTGTGCTGTATCCATTACAAGGACATCGACACCTACTTCAACAAGTTGTGCTGCATCATCGAGATTTGTTGATGGCTGTATTGCGGCACCGACGCGAAGTCGCCCCGACTCATCCTTACAAGCGTGCGGAAACTGTTGTACTTTGTCAATGTCCTTGATTGTGATGAGTCCACAGAGGTGAAAATGTGAATCAACGATCGGGAGTTTTTCCTTTCGTGATTCGTGAAGAATCTTTTTGGCTTTTTCAAGCGTAATTCCCGGGGATGCAGTGATGAGTTTTTCACCGGGTGTCATCCGTTCAGTGACGGGTAAGTCTAAATTCTCTTCATATTTGAGATCTCGATTGGTAATGAGTCCGACTAGATATCCATCTTTTTTGATAACAGGGACCCCGCCGATGCGGTATCTGGCGGTTAATTCGAGAGCATCCCGAATCGTCTTGTCTGGAGTGAGCGTAATCGGTGATGTAATCATTCCACTCTCGGAACGTTTGACACGGTCTACCTCAGATACCTGTTCATCGATGGTACAATTATAGTGAATGATTCCGAGCCCCCCTTCTCTTGCGATTGCAATAGCGAGTGTTGCTTCAGTGACGGTGTCCATCGGTGCACTGCAGAGCGGAATGTTCAGGCGTAGATTGCGCGTGAACTGCGTACGGGTATCTACTTCCGCTGGGAGCAGTTCCGATGCCGCTGGAATCAGCAAAACGTCGTCAAAAGTTAACCCTTCTTTCGCAAATTTCGGGGGGAAAGTATCGGAAATTTTGGTGTCCATTGGAATCGTCTCCTTAAAAAAGGTAAGATGCCAGAAAGTCTTCAGTGAGCACTGCACGGAAATATTCACGCCCGCCTTATCGCTACTGTCGACAAAAAAATGCAAACCCTAATATATTATAACACATTTTATCTTTTATGTCAACCTATTCCTAATTTTTTGCCCCGAACACGATGTCTCTTTTCCCCAATGATGTTTGCATAAGTGCACGACTTATACCAGAATTATAAAGGAAAACATAAATTATATCAAGAAATTTTTGTTATTTTTAGGTGTATTAGGAAAATAGAAAACTGATCAGATGATTTCCAGCATCTGATAGGCTTCTTATTCACATCATGCCGAGGCTCGCCGATTCAGAGAAAATTGAATCGCCTATTGACTACAGTAAAAAAATCTTTGAATCTCACGTAGAAATATGATATAATAATACTAAGTTCACGCGCAGCGAGAGCAGAACGTAATCGCCTATGACACAAGAATCAGAATTCCTGAAGTTTTTCGAGGGACCCCTCGGACAGTTCGCAGACAGGGCAACGCGGAGGAACATCTGTCTGCTTGCCCGATTGCGTTTTCTTCACTCATCATCACGTCTTTCACTGCAGCCAACAACCAACTTTTTAAGGTAGGTATGTGCAACCTGCCTAACCCGTTGTCAGCACGGAACTGAACACCGGTGGGAGATTTGAATCATGAATAGGGTCATTTTGTTTTCAACATTTTCTTGGCTTTGCCAAGAGAGTTACAAGCTAGAGCTCGCCGCTACAAGGGAGTCTCGCGATTTAGCGCGGGTTCTTAACATAGAGCTAAATCGCCTTAAATCATGAAAATAAAAGAGCCTTAAAAATCTGAATTTGTGCTAAAATTTGAGTATTTTGCAGGGTTTGATAAGTTTTGTGAAAGGAAAGAAAAGGAAAGGCATACGATGAATACGAAAGATAATCTAAACGTTGGTATCGTTGGTCTGGGTTGGGTTGCGGGTGCACACATTGAGACGTTCAAGACGGTTCAAGGTGGGACAGTTACGGCTATCTGCTCACGGCGCGAACACGATGAAGTAGAACTTGAAGCGACATACCGTACACCGCTGAAAGCTTATACAGACTACGAAGAGATGCTTGCCGATCCGGACGTAGACATCGTTGATATTTGCACACCGCATCCATTCCATGCGGCGCAAGCGATTGCTGCTGCGGAAGCCGGGAAGCATCTGATTATTGAAAAACCGATCTGTTTAACTTATGAAGATGCGAAGGCAATTCGCGATGCGGTCAAAAAAGCGGGGGTGCATGTGTGCGTCTGTTTTGAGTGCCGTTACAGCGCGCATTTCACGATGATTCGTTCAGTGATTGACAATGGGCTGCTCGGTGAGCTCCACTACGCCGAAGTTGATTATTACCATGGCATCGGCCCCTGGTACGGGCAGTATGAATGGAATATCAAAAAGGATTTTGGCGGTAGTACCCTGCTGACGGCTGGATGCCACGCACTGGACGCGCTGCTCTTCTTTATGGATGGGAACGTTGAAGAGGTGACGAGTTATCATACGCAATCCGCTGGCGAGGTCTTCCAACCGTACGAGTATAAGACGACGAGTGTGAGCCTTCTGAAATTTGAAGGGGGCCATAAGATAGGAAAAGTGACATCTTGTGTGGACTGCCTCCAGCCTTACTACTTCCATATCCATCTGGTGGGAAGTGAGGGCAGCCTCTTAGACAACCGTATCTATTCGGCGAAACTTAAGGGGATGGATAAAAGCCGGTGGAGTACGCTTGAGACATCGCTGATTGACTCTGGTGATGTGAGCGACCATCCGTATGAACCGCAGTTCCAAGCGTTTATAGACGGTATTCACAAGAATGTGCCGATGCCGCTCACCGATTTTGATACGGCTTTTGAATCGCATCGGGTGGTTTTTGCGGCGGATATGTCTGCGGAAGCCGGCGGCAGAACAGTCAGGTTGTCAGAATTGGCGTAGGGAATTTTGTGTCTAGTTCATGAGGTGTGTGGCTGGCTGCTATTGTCCTACGCCTACCAACGCATCGCAGCTTCACGATAGAGTTGAATCTGCTCCATATTGCGGGGTATTGCGACATGGATGGATTTACGCTTCCGATCTGCAGCTTTGAGGACAATAGGTGCACGAAGCATATTTTTCATGGTGACTATACCGGAGTGATAGAAAACCCATAGCCGTTGTTCGGTGTAAGGGTTGAGGATATATTCTGTGTGCTGTCCTTGGTGCGCTCCGGGCGTGCCTGCTGGGAAAAGGTCATAAGTCGGATAAGTGAGTTCCACACTTCTATCATGTCCTTCTAAAAAGAGTTTTTCGGGCGGAACTTTGGGCGAGTAGCCGCTCAGTTTGCAGGTACGGAATCGGATGGGGGCACCTGATTTATTACTCAGGTGAAGCGATACAACTATGGCTAAGCGATGATTGTCGTCCCGGTTGATGAACCACGTATCCTCAGGGATCATCTCTACAGTCAACCCTTGAATTTGGCGTTTTTTGTGGTAGACAACAGCTAAGGTGATAAAAGAGACAGTAGCGAGGAGTGCCCACTGTCCAGTGGGGGTAGCTAGAAATTGTAAGAGCTGCTTTACCGCTTGTTGTAACACGCGAACTCCTTAGCGAGTGTTTCTTCGGAAATGACACCGTGGCGGCGGATACACGGGGGCGAGACAGAAATATCATATACGGTTGATGGAACGGGCCCGGGGGTTTGTCCGCCATCAACTACGCTATCAATTTTCGCGGCGAGCTCTGCCCCGAGCTCTTGAACGGAAGTAGCGGGTGGCTCGCCTGATAGATTTGCACTGGTTATTGCCATGGGACCGCCAAACTCACGGAGAATTTGCAAAAGCACCGGGTGGTTCGGAATGCGGATTCCGACGGTATTACCACCAGCAGTAACGATTGGTAGTAGATTTTTTGCTTCGACAATGATTGTCAAACCACCGGGCCAAAACCGCTCTGTCAAATGAAAAAAGAAGGAGGGGAGGTTTTGTGCAACTTGCTCGACATCGGCGACAGCACCCAGCATCAGCGGAATTGGTTTACCGTCGGGACGTCCCTTCAAGGTGTAGAGTTTTTGTACTGCCTCTGCATTAAAAGCATCTGCACCTAATCCATATACGGTATCAGTAGGGACTGCCAAAATGCCGCCAGTTGTGAGACATTCGGTGGCTTGTGTCATTTTTTGTGTTAGATGTTGCATCTTCTCCGTCTCTTTCACTGCGTCTGGACCTTATAGGTGCGGTTTTCTTACAGGTCCATCGGTGTGTCCTCTTTATAGTATATGTGTTCGTCGTATTGCCAGTTATTGCCTGTCTATGAGATGCCTCTCCGGAGCACGATACGTTTCAGTAGGCGCTATGTGCTTTAAACAAGTGTACCGTTTGCAGCAGCATTGAGGTCAAGCCTATCACGGAGCCCTTGCTGGTATTTATGATAGGCGATTCCGGCAATCATTGCCCCGTTATCGGTGCAAAGTGGGATTGGCGGGTAGTAGACGTTCGCGCCGATATTATCAGCGGCAGTTTTGAGAGAGGTACGCAGCTGGCTATTCGCAGCGACGCCGCCGGTCAAGGTTATCGTGCGCGCGCCAGTCTCTTTCGCTGCGCGAACTGTTTTATAAACGAGGACATCTACAACAGCGGCTTGGAAACTCGCGGCAACATTTTCTATGCAAACGTTTTGCGTTTTCTCCACAAAATAACGTACGGACGTTTTAATGCCGCTAAAACTGAATTGGTAGTCGCCACTATTCCGGAGGGGGCGGGGGAAATTTATGGCCATCGGATCTCCTTTCTGGGCGAGTTCGTCAATGACGCGCCCTCCCGGAAAACCGAGCCCCAAGTATTTGGCGACTTTATCATAGACTTCGCCGGCGGCATCATCTTGCGTGCTTCCTAATACCTTGTACTTCCACCCCTCATTAACTTCTACGAGCAGCGTATGTCCGCCAGAAACCGTAAGGCAGATATGCGGAAACCTCAAGCGATCATGTACCATAAAGTTGGCGTAGATGTGCCCTTCAATGTGATTGATGCCGAGCAACGGCAGGCTATGGCAATAAGCGAGGCTCTTCGCGGCTGCAACACCGACAAGCAATGCACCTATTAAGCCGGGCCGATTGGTAACAGCGACTGCGTTTAACTCTTGGAAAGAGATACCGGCTTGAGTCATCGCTCGATTAACGATGTAGTTAATCGCTTCAATGTGTTTGCGTGATGCCAATTCCGGAACAATGCCACCGTATTCGCGGTGCTGTTCAATCTGTGAAGCGATAACGTTGGAGAGGAGCTCGCGTCCGTCCTTAACGACGGCGGCAGCGGTTTCATCACAAGAGGTATCAATGCCGAGAATTTTCATTGTTGATTCGTGGCGATAAGGCAAATTTTTGTAGAGTGCTTAGAGAACTTTTCGCAACGTGATTTATGATTATTTTTCCGAGTGAGCTGCTCGCGAGGGGCGCATGCATCAATTTTGCTCACGAGCAGCTAATCTGACTGGCTTGTTATGCAGTTCTGTTATTAATTAAATCCACCGCTCATCATGCTAAGCATTTGAATGAATTGTTTGAAATCGCCGAGCGTGAGGAGGAGTTTCGCGTCGATGCCTCCGTCTCGTGCTTTGGCAGCGAAGCCGATGCTATAATTATCAGGTAGGTTCATCAGCATGCCCTCAAACGCTTGCAGTTCTGCAGCAGCGTTGGGGTCTGTGATTGGTATTAAAGGTAGAGCACCTTTAACTGCGATTATCGGCGAAATTGCTAAAAAGAGGTTATTCGCCGTGCCTAACCTTTCTGCGAGATGCTGATAACTCGGATTTTCTGCAAGGGTGGCTCCTGTTCCTGACATCCGATCCAAGGCGTTTTTAATCGGTTGCGAACTGGCACCCATGGATTGCAACAACTGTCCTTCATGAAAAGCGTAGTAAAAGTTATACGTTTGCGGCATGATTTGTGAAACAGATGGCGGAACATCCTGAAAAGCCTCCGTGAAGTTAGGGAAGAGGTAGCTTTTAATCTCTACGCCGTTATGCATTTCAGGGGTTCCGGCATGTGCATCCTTGTAAAGGTTAGGGGCTTGCACACTTAAGAGTCCGAGTGTCAATTGCTGTGAGACCTGTAATTGGTCAAGAAATGCTTCATCCATATAGGCCCTCACTTTTTGTTCATCTTGTAAATCAACAACGTTGAGATAATCTGGTATTAAACTATCCTCGAAATTCATGGTGAAAGTGCTAGTACCGCTGAGTGCCTCATACAAAGGAGTAGATATTTGGAGAAATTGTTCTAGTTGTTTCTTACCTTCCGGACCCTCTGCAAAAAGTTTCAATGAGGCTGTCATAAACTGAAGTAGTATGTCTGGACTCATCTGCAGTGCGCCATTGATAAACGCGCGTTCGGGTAGAGTGTTGAGGCTTGTTAATTCCTGTGGCATTCCTTTCAGATGTTTCTGAATTTCGCTTTCGCTTTTGAATTCGAGGAAGTGCCCGATTTGGATATCTGTGCCCTCAAGTTGAAGCGTTAAACCGAGGGATTTCAGCTGTTCAACGGTGCCTATGGCCATTCCGAACATCTTTTCAAATAGCACACTATTCCCCATTGTTGCCGGATTGCTCTCCATGCTGTCAACTATAGAGCCCATCTCTTTCTTTAGTGCAGCACTCAGCATTGGCCCAATGGATTCAAAGCCGAGGTGAACTGTAATTAAGTTGTCAGTTTCCAAAGCATCGTTGAGGAGTGAGGCATAATCGGCATTCATTGTGATGGCTTGTGCCATGCCCTTATGGATATCAATGGCATTTTCACAAACAGTCGCCTGCTGTGAAAAAACGAGAATGTCATTTAAAATAGCGAAGCTGCCGCTCCCACCTGCTGCATTCCAATAGGTGATGCCGTTATATTCAACAGGTGAGGTGCCTTCCGCCTCCATTTCAATGACTTGCATCATTGCATCGGGTTCAGTCAAATGGACTGTTGCTGAAATTACTGGAGGTTCTAAGTGAGTGAAAAAGATTGCAAAATCCCTATTTAAATCGATCCCAATCTCTTCCAATTCTGAGAGTGTTTCAAATCCGGCACCGAACGTATCGGCTAAGATGCTGGCGAGGAGTTCTGGCGGCTGGGCGGCAGGCAGTAAATCAGCAGCCATTATGTTAATCCGCGTGTCTAATTCATTCAAACTGGGACAATAAATCAGTCCTAAATTCTTCTCAGGGATCAGATGCAAAACGCTATCGCTCGGCACCGTCGGCATACGGATTGCTACCGCTTCGGGAGCATCCCCGGGCATATCACCTTCTTTTTCTTCTGTTTCATTTGTGACTTCAGGTTTAGAAGTCTGTGCTTCCATCGGAGTTGATGGATTCGCTTTTGAACTACACGCTATGAACAAAAATGGGCTTAAGAATGACAAGAGTACCAGGGTTAAAACCAAACATTTCTTCATGACAGATTTCTCCAATTTGTTTGTCAGTGTTAAGCAATAGCGGACCTTGCTGTTTTAGAGTGTCGCGATCCGGTGCTCGTGTTCAGAAAAAAAACTAAAATTCCTTTATTGCCGTTGATTTTGGACGGAGGTAATTTTTTCTTGAAGTGCGTTGATTTCGGCGTTGGAAGTGAGCACGCCGATTTCGACTTCGTAGTGTCTCCTACCGCCGGGTTCAATGTATTGTAAGGTGCCTTGCTCGCGTGCCGTTGCCCTGCCATCAACCGAGCAGTTTGAGGGTTCCAGTCCCATGACGTAGGTACCTTCGCTGCACATTTTCCATTGAACGAAGTTTGGGAATTGTGTTTTGTGGTATCGGACAGAAACCCCAATTCCGCGTCCGTTGTTAAAAGCACGGTTGACTAAGGCAACATGGATGTGGTTATCCACGTCAGCTTCCATAGTGTGGTAGTAAACTTGTTCTTGGAAATCGACGGTAGGCGGCTCTCCGCGGTTGTAATTATTCAGGTTGTGAGAGGCATGTTCGTCTCGAGGTGTGACTTGTGTAGAAGGTGCGAGGAATTCGCTGCCTTCTGCGAGGATAGGGAATCCGACATTAATATGGAAGAGGTACATGTGCGGTGAATCTTGGTATCCCAAGTTTTCGACGATATCCTCAATGTGTAAGGTATGGGACCCCAGCTCGGTCCAAATTCGCCGTGTGCGACAAAGATTTTCGCCCAATGCGGCGGTTTCGGTGACCTTTCCCTGTGCCCATAGCATGTACCTGTGCCCTTCCCATCGTCCATCAACCCACACGTTTTTGGCTGGAATGTGTGAGACCCGGCCATGTAATCCGAGTTCTTCGTCGGCATCGTGTGTGGGTGTACCGACTTGCCGCATGCCGCAGGTGGTCAACAAACCTCCGTAGAAACTGCGGAGCCAGCCAAACCGTTGTGGTTCATAATGAGCTGGGTTGACATCCCCGGTGCTTGAACGCCAACAGAGGGGGATACCTTGATATTCTGCATAAGAGATATCCAATGCACGACTCGGTAGAACGGTAAAGTTCAAACCGGAACCGGTACGGAAATCAATCGCATCAACACCCTTTTCAGAACCGTCTGTGAGTTGATACTGTTTGGCGTGCGCAATTTGTGAAATATCCCCTACGTGGCGAAGTAGTTGTATTCTATCATACTTTTCCCCATATAGGTTGATCAAATTAACGTTCTCCTTCGTTTAAATTTCCATAAGGACTCGCGAATTCTGTTATCAGGTTTTGGAAACTCAATATTATACAAAATTATAGCATAAATGTCTGAAAAAATGCAACTTTTTTGTGGGGTGTGTGGTGAGAGCGTTTTTAGTTGACAGCGTTTTGGTTTTTATGGTATCTTTAACACTTGAAGTCAATTCTCGCCTGCTGTCGTGCGCCAATGAATTTACCCTTTTTTGTAGTGTCCAGGGCTCACAGCCAAGAAAGTGTGTTATAAATGCTGTCTCGGTGTACAATTGCAGATAAGGCGAGCAAATCTGGGAATATATCTGTTTTGACACCAGAATGCTAACCACTTCGGTTAGGGAGAACAAAAAATCGCCCAACGAGGCGAACGAGTCTGGTAGGATGTATCTATTTATGTGATTGTCCTAACCACTCCCGTTAAGGGGAGACGAAAAGGCAATTTGACAATGAATTTACCCGATATCACGCCTGACGCTGTTTGCGATTTAGGCGACCTGAGCTGCGGAGACCTGATTATCGCGGTCTTAAGAGCGATGCGTCCTCTTGAACCGGGACAGATAGCACAAATCCGAGCAGTGGACCCGGGGGCACCTGTCGACATCGCGGCGTGGTGTAACATGAAAGGCAATGAACTTCTCGCAGATTGCTGTGGGGAAGACAAGGCCTATTTTTTTATTAAAAAAGGAGATCAGTACTAATGGCTAAACTCATGATTAGCATTACCCATGCGAAAGATAACCCAGACAAAGCTACGGTAGGTTTTGTGGTGGCTAACGCCTCCGGTGCATCTGGCGTAGAGACGGTTGTATTCCTCAGTACAGACGGGGTATATCTTTCGCAAGCTGGGTACGCGGATGACACTCACGAAGAGGGCTTCGCGCCTCTGAAACAACTCATAGCGGATTTCGCAGAGATAGGTGGTACGATATGGGTGTGTTCGCCGTGTTTCAAAAAGCGTGCTCTTGATGCAAATAACCTTATCGATGCTGCCACAATTGTGGGCGGCGCGAAGGCTGTTGAGTTCTTAACGACAGGGGCTTCCTGTATCACCTATTGAAATTGGAAAAGGGAGTTGCTGCCTATCTCGGTAGAAACTTCTTTGAAGGATGGGTTTCATCCCAAGCCTGATGTGAGAATGCCTTTCTACAACGGAGTAAATTTCTAAAGACTTTACTATATGCTATTCCTTTGTAGGTAAGGCTTCTCATCAAACGTTCTATTCTAAAAGATAAAGCATAAAATACAAAAGATGATGCGAGAAGAAGATTTAAAAGCACCAGATACGTTGCAGACACCGCATGTGTGCGAAGGCGGCAATCTCGACTGCGGTTCAGGGCTGCTGCTGTTGATTCGTAAATCAATGGAAGTTGTGCCGGATGGTGAGGTTTTAGAAATTCGCAGCACAGAAATCAGCGTTAAGGAGGACCTGCCGGCGTGGTGCCGGATGACGAAAAACCCGTATCTAGGGTGGAGGCCGGCACTAGAACATAACAAATACTTTGTACGGCGCGGCGAAGCAGGGCAGGAGGCAAATGCTGCCTACCAGCAAGCACGAGATTACCGTTGGAGTACCCGAATCCATTGGGATGGTGGCCTGCAGGCGAAGGTTTTCTGTCGGAATCACGCTTGGACAGTCGGGCAACCTGCAAGTTTTGATGTGCAGGATGCAGCACCGAGTGCAGTGGAGTATGTCCTCGGTGCCTTGGGCGCGTGCCTCGCGATGGGATTTCAGATTCGTGCCTCGCAGCGCAATGTGGAAATTGAGGAATTAGAAATTTCGTTGAGTGGCCAGATCGATAACATTTTCGTTTTCCTTGGCACGGAGCAAGATGGGGATAGCGGTTTCAAGGAGATCCGCGGGACCATTTATGTCGACTCGGATGCGGATGAGGAGGTTTTGGAGAAGTTATGGGCAGAAACAATCGCTGCGTCGCCTGTGACGAGCACGTTGACACGAAACGTTGAGATGAACGTTGCGTTGCGATTGATTTGAAAATGGAAATGCAGAGGTTACCTATATTTTCAAGGTAAAACTCGAAAGGTTTAATAGGAAAACGGATATGACAGAATTTCTTAAGCTGATGATCCCATGTAAGCTGATGATCCCATGGTTGTGGGGCGATATTGAGTGGATCACGGAAAGTTTTATTACTACCATTTTTTTATGCACGTCGGTGTTAGTAATTCGGTTTTGGAGGAAAACCTTCAATCGATGCAGCTTAATTGACGGGTTAACCAAATACGTAAGTGAATACTCCAGACCTGCCAATCCAAAGATTCTTCAGAAGTTAAAAGAGGAATTTAATCGGCGCAACGTTGAACTCTCCGAAGTGTTGCAGGAATTTGCTGATTCACTCATTACCCGTGAAAAGAATAATAATCAGAAGATCGTGTACAAAACAGACGAGGCCTCTCTTTTTTTTAGCGAAGACCGGCTGTTAGAGCAACACTTAAACCTCCGCTTTTGGAATAGTGTTCCTGCCCTTTTGGTAGGATTAGGGATTCTTGGCACGTTTGTCGGGCTTGTTTTCGGACTGCAATCATTTTCAGATATTAATTTTGAGAACACGGATGAGATTCAACGGGCCATTAAACAACTCCTCTCCGGCGTGTCGATTGCTTTTGTAACCTCCGTTTGGGGCATGCTGTTCTCGCTTCTGTTCAACGCATTGGAAAAGTGGCTTGTTGGCAGAGTCGGCAAGGCGATTGCGGATCTGCAGCGTGCCTTGGATCGACTTTTTACGCTGACCACCCAAGAGGAGATTTCGTTAAAACAACAAGACGAACTCGCGCAACAGACACGGGCCTTCAAAGAATTGTCGACGGATTTGGCGAGTGCAATCTTCGATACCTTTTATATCAGGTTATCCGAGACCACTTCAGTTTGGAAAACGTTTTTATCGTGAACGGTGAGACACCCGGGAGTGCACAGCGAGCAGGTACAATGAAAATGAGCCGTCAACAAGCCGTTGATTCCTTTCAGAAAACCGCGGGTTTCAACGCCATCGTCATGTCCCCACTTGCAGCGGGAGTTGGGTTAAACATTACAGAAGCGAACCATGTTATTCACTATAGCCGTTGGTGGAATCCTGCAAAAGAAGATCAGGCGAGCGACCGGGTTTATCGAATTGGACAAAAACGCCGGGTGCATATCTACCTCCCGATGGCAACCCATCCGGAATTTAAAACTTTTGATGTTATCCTACATGAACTCCTTGAGCGAAAACGCCGGCTGTTGCAAGACACTCTGCTCCCGACAGAACGTGCCGAAGTGAAACCTGTCGAAATTCTAACTAAATTAGACCCAATAACACCTAACAGAGGAAAAGAGTCCACATTAACGATAGAAGACGTTGACAGGCTAGATCCAAGATTCTTTGAAATTTGTGTCGCTGCACTTTTTCAGAAACAGGGTTATCGTGTTGAGGTAACGCCTTACTCAGGCGATAAAGGTGCGGATATCGTCGTTTATCCATGTGCAGACGGGAATACTGGATTTCTAATCTAGGTCAAACAACGTCGGGCGGACGGAAAATCGGCGCGTGATGCTGTCGACGAGATCATTGCGGCGAAGCTGTTTTATGAGGAAAAATATGCCATGTCTTTCAAGCCTCTTGTTATTACCAACCGGGAGTTTACCAAAGACGCTCGCGGATACGGTCAGAAGAATCAGGTAAAGATGTACGAACGCAAAGAGTTGAAACGAAATTTAAAGCAATATCCCGTGACGTGGCAAGATGTGAACCGGTGCCAGTTCTGATTCTATTGAGATGCAGTCGTTTTTTGTGGTATTCTGACTGCGGAACGACTTAAAATTCTAATTGAGGAGCCTATTGAATGCCAGAAAACAAAAACCGCAACCGTTCTACCCATGCCTACACTATAAGGGGCAATACGGCGATTGAGCTCGATCCCGATTGTGCGGATGCGTTTAAGAAATTTCTCCCCGCGATGGGGATTCATCCCCGCTTGCGGGGATAATTCCTTCTGCGGGCGGGGCTTTGCGAAGGCGAACATGGCACAATATGCTGAAGCGATACCCGATTACGATATCGCTCGCTATAAAATTCAACCCCAATAAAGCCTTATCATATCATATGCGTGCTGAGGCGAAGGCACAGTTAGAGAGAACCGGGGAGCCGGAAGCGGATTACTAATCCGCATCGAAAATTGGCGGGTTCAACCCAATATTCGAACTGTTGACGCATCAAGACAAGAGTAGGATGCCAAAAGAAGGATATCCCGGTCTCATTTTAATGCTGAAAACACTAACTAAGCGGCGGGCACGTCGGTCATGACTGTCTGCAGAACAGCGTCTTTTTTTATTCATTGTTTTTATTAGAATGTTATAATCTCTCTTGGACTAACTAACTCATGGTGATATGCGGTTAGGATAATTATAGTGAAGTACGGGGTAATTCCGTTGACAAAACGTCGGTATTTATCGACGAGGGCCCGCCCACCCGGAACCGGGCGGGCTCACCGAAAGCATGCGCCACTTTGCTTATGCCCCAAAGAGGTTTGTGTCAACGAGACCCGCACCGGCAATCCGTATAGACAGAGAATCATCATCCTTGGCAAATGGACCTCACTATAGTAAAATGATATAGTTTGTGACGCATATTCCTAAACGGAGATTATTTTTGATGGTGCTGCAACTCAGTTTTAATTTTAATAGACCTAACAGTTACGCTGTCCATCTTCCTAGCTATGTAGATGAGTATTGGACAGCGAAACAACGCGCCGGACATTCCCTGCATGAAATTTCATATCGCGCCTGCTACAAGCCGCAGCTACCGGCATATTTTATTCAGAAATTCTGCAAACAGGGCGCTACGGTCTACGACCCGTTTATGGGACGAGGCACAACCCTGATAGAGGCACAACTCCACGGGCATCGGGTCATCGGCAATGATGTGAATCCGTTGTCAAAAATCCTTGCATTGCCGCGCCTCAACCCCCCAACGTTAGCAGAAATCGAAAAACGGTTGCACGAAATCTGTCTCTCTACTGATGCCGAAATCGACAAGGAATTGCTGGTGTTTTTTCATGAGGATACGCTCCGAGAGATTTACGGGTGGCAGACCTATTTCCAACAGAAGCAACTTGATAGGGTTGATACATGGTTACAAATGGTAGCGTGTAACCGACTGACCGGACATTCTATTGGTTTTTTCTCCGTTTACACCCTTCCGCCGAATCTTGCTGCCTCAGTTGTGGCACAACGGAAAATTAATGAGATTCGGAGGCAGATCCCGCAATATAGAGATACAAAAGAACTCATACTGAGAAAATCTAAGCAGCTGCTACGGCATAACCTTCCGGAATGTTTTTGGCGTGATGATGCCCTGCTGCTCACTGAATCTGCCGAGAGAACCTCCCAAATTGAGGACGAATCGGTTGACTTGGTTGTGACTTCGCCGCCTTTCCTAGATACGATCGACTATAGAAAAGACAATTGGTTACGGATGTGGTTTTGTGGTATAGAACTTGAACCGGACAAAATTTGGCAATTAAAATCGCTGGAGGAGTGGGTTGCACGGATGACAGATGTCTTTGTGGAGCTCCGTCGTGTCTTGAAACACGGGGGCCGGATGGCCTTTGAGGTAGGGGAGGTCCGGAATGGTACTGTCTTTTTAGAAGATGCAGTTGTCAAAGCATCGTTGGATGCCGGACTTATGCCTGAAAAGATCTTGATTAACAAACAGCATTTCACCAAAACGGCGAATTGCTGGGGCGTTTCTAATAATAGGAAAGGCACAAACACCAATCGAATCGTTATTTTGCAAAAATGTTAAAAATGTTCAAAGGACTGGCTGCAACGGTTAATGGAATTATCAAGTTAGTTTGGGAAATTCCTACGGAACCGGAACGAAATCGTTAACTAAAGGTAATCCGATGAAACAGCAACCCTCTATAAGCATCAAGGTCAATCCTGTCCTCTCTGCTGATGAGTTATTCGCCTTCTATAAGCGGAACGACATCTGTGAAGTTGGGTTCGGCAAGGAAATGGCAACGCGAATCTTGCAGTATCCTCATCTTAGAGTAGGTGCTTTCGCTGAGGGAGAGCTTGTCGGCCTCGCCCGTGCGACGTTCGATGGACTTTCCGCCCACATCATGGAATTTTCGGTAGATGTGCGACACCAAGGCGACAATACGAAGTACGGCAACGGTTCACTGATTGAAGCAGACCGCGGCGGCGTTGGACAGCAGCTTGGTAGAGTGCTACTGGATGAACTCAAGCAGATAGGTGCGACGTTTATCACCGGCTACATTGTCGCTAATTGCGAGGAACCTTTTTATAAGTCGCTGGGTTTTTCGGAAAATGAAGGGCATTTGGTCTATTATATTGACGAGCGGCCCTATATTGCAGAAAACTAATAAGACTGGTTGAAATTAAAAAAGGAAATTGGTAAAATCTGGTGTAATCAGGAGCTATGTGAATCGACAAAACGGATTAACTGCTTAATTTTAGTGAATTCGTGTGAAATATGGCAACCTGAAGCGCTCGCCCTTAGATGTTGACTTCAAAACAAATTTTTTATGAGAATTAAAAGCAACAAAAACGTCAATCCTATGACCGTTGATAAGGTCCACTGGTTTCTAGCTCTTTTCGATGAAATCGGCGTTGCAGTCTGGATTGACGGTGGATGGGGTGTTGATGCGTTACTTGGGGAATGCACTCGGGCGCACAAAGATCTGGACATCATTATTTCATGGGCAGATTCGGCACGACTGACTGATGCACTCTCTGCACGTGGCTTCATTGATATTGATACGGACGACCGCACGCATCTAAACTTCGTGATGGGGCATCAATTATACGGATTGATTGACTTTCATGTCATCGAACTGACAAAGGATGGTGCTGGTGTCTACGGTGCTTGGGTTATCTCCAAGTCGGAGTTGAACGCTGTCGGTTTTATTGGTGGTAGGGAAGTGCAGTGCCTATCTGATGATTACCAAGTTCGCTCGCATACTGGGTATCGCCTGAAAGATACAGACTTTGCTGACCTGCATGCCTTACACGAAAAATATGGGGTTGTGCTGCTCGATGAACAGATTAGAGGCTACTAAGTGAGCGGTGATGCTTTCTTCTCTAGTAGATGCTGCACAACAAAAAGTCTTTGACTGTTCCCTCATAACTGAGTATATTCGTATATCTCCGTCCCATAAAGGTTTATGTTTTGTAAATTACTGTATAAATCTCGTCGGAGCCTCTTGATGTTTTGTCTCTAAATTGACTTATCTATGCTATCCAAATGTTTACAGAATAAAGCGATGAACACGACAAACGATAGAAAATCTACCTTTATTATGGGTTTAACAAATGCCTGACACTGACGCTAATTTACCAATCAATCAAATATTGTGTGGAGATAATTGTCAACTTATCAAAAAATTACCTGACTGCAGCGTTCAATTGGTAATCACGTCACCTCCGTATTTTCAGCAGCGCGATTACGGCGGCGGAATCGGAAATGAGCAAAATGTCAATCAATACATTGATAGGCTCCTTCATCTTTTCCAGGAATGTGTCCGTGTTGTGAAGGAGGACGGTAGCCTGGTATTCAATCTAGGCGATAAATATCAGCACAGCAACCTCCTCCTCGTTCCCTATCGCTTTGCAATTGCCGCTACGGAAACAAGCCGGGTCAAACTCGTGAACGAAATCACGTGGGTTAAACGGAATCCTACGCCGCGCCAGTTTCGGCGGCGCCTCGTGAGCAGCACGGAGCCGTTTTTCCACTTTGTCAAATCGGATGCTTATTTCTATAACCTTGATGCATTCTTGGCTTCGGCACGCACTGACAAAAAGTCGGGCCCAAAATTGGGTACAAATATTGGGCAGCGGTATTTTGAGCTCATTGCGGATTCAGAGTTATCAGAGGCAGAGAAAACGGCTGCGCGGCGTGAACTTACAGAAGTCATCCATGAGGTGCGGTGCGGTCAGATACACAGTTTCCGGATGAAAATTCGGGGTGTTCACGCCGAACCGTTCGGCGGGCAAATTGGTGGACGCACACTACAGATGAAGAATAAAGGGTTCACGATTATCCGGATGCACGGCAATAAACTCAAGCGAGATGTGATTGAAACGTCGGTTGCTGCCATTAAGGGAAACAAGCATCCGGCGATTTATCCGGTGGAAATTGTGGAGGAGTTTTTACATCTGCTCACGCGGCCGGGTGCTCTGGTTTTAGATCCGTTTATAGGTTCCGGTTCAACGGCAGTCGCTTGTCAAAAACTTGGTAGACACTATATCGGCTATGACATTAATCCAGACTACTGCGAGTCTGCACGACAACGAGTTTCAGATATACAAGGCGAAACACCCCATTTATTTTAAGAAAAACTATGAATCACGTACGCACAATTTTAGAGAACGTTTATCAGCGTGCTGAATCAAACAGCATTAACACTTCCGATCTTTCCGAAGCCCAACAAAAATGGGTCGAAACGATCGTCAAGAAGGCGGATTCTCATAAAGGGGTTCTCGCTGTACTAATGACTTCCTTAGTCAAAAAGATTGAAACGCCGACACAAGATGTTCGATTTCACAAAAAGGAGCCGGCAAATGGATATTCAGGAAGAAGTTTTGATAACGAATACGTGACACCCTTTATTCTAGAGAAATTTGAGCGCCTTGCTATGAAGGGAGGAAGTGGTTGGTTGACACGTTCGCTTGAACAACCTCATCCCTTCACACTTGATTATCCAGGTCGGATTCAAGATAAGTTTGTAAAGGAGGCTTTTCTTCAAATCCTCAATGACGTTGAAAAAAACCGGGGAGATCCGGAAAAATACCTTTGTACTGTATTCGTTGGCTTAATTGCTTTGATGGAAAGCTACAATGTCAACTTTATTGTATTGGAAAAGAATAATAGGCAATTTGCACAAGCACCACAAAACGAGGCTATAACAATTGAAGATATAGTGAATCTTTTAAGACAGCACTTTTCGCACAACTATCGCGTTGCAGGAGCATCACGTCTTCCGGTATTGGCAATTTATTCCGCTTATGAAGTATTGTTTATGGCAAATAATCGATATAAAGACAAAATACTTTCGCCATTGAAAAGTCATACTACATCAGATGTCAAATCTGGCGGAATTGGCGACATTGAAGTCTTGGACGAAAATGGCAGTTTTTTCGAAGGTGTTGAAATAAAACATAACATCCCTATTTCAGCAACGTTGGTTAGAGATGCATATCACAAGTTTGCTCAGAGAACTGTTACCCGTTATTATCTACTCACTACAGCTGAGCCAGATGTTGATGATGTAGATGCAGTAAACTGGATAGTCCGTCAAATTCGCACTGAACACGGTTGCGAAGTAATCGTCAACGGCATTCTTCCATCATTAAAATACTATCTACGTCTTTTAAAAGATTCAACAATGTTTTTAGCTAAGTACACAGAAAATCTTCAGTTAGATGCTAAGCGGAATGCCGACATTAAGGAAATTCACTTACGTTACTGGAAAGATTTGTTAGATTCTTTGGTATAAAAATTGGCTCAACCTGAGCGTATAGAAGGTCTTCAATAATGAAAAATCTACCGCCATACCCCGTGACCGTCGTGGGAAGTTTACCACGCTCACGGGCAGTTTCGAGAGGCTTGCGAAATAGACAGAGAGGCAGACTCCCCGAGTCAGAATTTAACGTGGTTGCAGATAAGGCAGTGCTTGAAAGCCTCAAGTTGCAAGAGAGCGCCGGTGTCGATATTGTCAGCGATGGAGAACAGCGGCGCGATAATTTCTATTCCTTCATCACGGAGTGTATTGAGGGCATCCGTTTGATGACGTTGGCACAAATGCTTGACTATGTTGAGGATAAAGCTGCTTTTGAACAATTACTCAATGCGTTGGATGTGCCGGCATTCGCGTTAAAAAATCCGGTCGTTGATGGGAAATTAGTTCGGACTTCCGCACTCGTATTGAACGACTATCTCTTTCTGAAACAGCATACAACAAAACCGATCAAAGTCACGCTGCCGGGTCCGTATCTGCTGACCCGTTCTATGTGGGTGAAGCGTCTCTCCTACGAGTTTTATCCTGATAAAGAATCTCTCGGAGACGATGTGGTTCGAATTCTCCGGGAAGAATTGAGCGAACTACGGGACGCAGGCTGTCAATTTGTTCAGTTTGACGAACCGGTGTTGACTGAAGTTGCATTTACGGGTCCGCACGAAACTCACACCTTTATGTGTGCGGCACTTTCAGAAAAGAGCAGTCCGGAGGAAGAGCTCAACTTTGCCGTGGACTTAATGAATCGTGTAGTGAAGGGGATGGACGGTAAGATGAAAACGGCCTTGCACGTTTGCCGCGGTAATTGGAGTCAGCAGGAGGAAGTGCTGCTCCGCGGCTCTTACGATTTGCTGATTCCGTATTTTAGTCGTATGAATGTGAACCAGTTTGTGCTGGAATATGCGACGGAGCGTGCTGGGAGTGTTGAGGTTCTCGGCGACTTACCTGCAGATAAAGAGATCGGGCTCGGTGTCGTTGACCCTCGGACAACAGAGGTAGAATCGGTCTCTTTTGTGCTAAACAAGGTGCGCCCGCTCCTAAAGCATAGAAAGCCGGAACAGATATATCTTAACCCGGATTGTGGTTTCGGAACATTTGCCGACCGGCCTGTCAACACCACACAAATTGCGGCACGAAAGCTACAGGTTATTAGGGAAGCTGCCGAGATACTGCGCGCAGAGTAGCCTATTTTTGTATGAGAAAAATAGGTAGACGCAGTTTTGCGGGATGCTAGCTAGCAAAGCGCGCCTACCGGAAAATGACAACATTCAATTCTTGACTTTGCCGGGTGAAGGTCAAAATCAATGCGGTTCTGACTTTAGTCGGTTTGCGCTCGATCTAGCCACCCTGGCAGCTTTATCTTCTCAGATAATTTCCACGCCGTGAGGTAGAGGGAGGCGGTCCAGCGTACTGACTCACGCGCCCGTTCATTCGCAAAATCGACGAGTGCCGGCGTTGGAGTTTCCCAACTTTTCAGAGGGGCTGCCAATTCATAGACGCTATCAACTAAGCCGTGTCCGGCTTTCATCTGTTGGATAATTGCGGGCATCAGTTCGTCGACAGGCATGATGTGCTGGCCATTCGCCAATTCGGTTGCATCCAATTCGAGTCTTTCAATGAGTGCGTCAACAGTCTCATGGATGCCGGCATGCAGCCGTGTTCCATCCTCTTGGACAATCCCGTTGAAATGAATCGTCAGGTGTAAAGGCTGACACATATCTTGCGCGTAGTGTGATAGGAACCCCGCATAGACAAAACATTTGTTCTGAATGATGGGATTATCTGGCCATTTGCGATATTCAGCGAAAGCAACAGCGAGTCGTTCTGTCCACTCTGCCAGTGCGTAAGGCAGGGTGCCAATTGTACGTGGTGCGAGTCCTAATTCAGCGCATAACTTAATATGTGCCTCGCGTCCGTCTGGAACGGGATGCCCTTTTAGCAGTTCTATGTCAAAATAGTGTTCGCCGTATTCGGCCTGCCGAGCGTGTGGGGTGCCACGCCCCTTGGATATATCCGGGTCGTAGGCACAGTGCGCAACCATTTTTTCGGCTGTACCGGAGCGGAAAAATTGAGGCATCTCTTCGGGTAGTGCCTTGACTGCTGCTTGTGTGAGGATGTCGTGCCCGCCACCCCACCAGGTCCATGCTGGGATAGTAAGCGTGAGAAGGAAAAGAGAGAAAACAGTGCAGAGACTGGAGGGGCGCTTACAAAACGCACCTATAGGGACATATTGGAAATACTTCATAGTTCTCCTATTTTTTTAGCCGTCGCTATAAACTAAGGTACGCTGCGGCATTCGTTTCTTGCCATTGGAATTGGAGTCGAGCGGTTTCGTGCGGCTTAAATGATGTTGCAACGTTGTCAACGGCGGGCCCGACGATGTCAATCTTATCCAAATCGGCTGTGCCGTAGCCCATCTCATTTGCATAGTGGAATAGCCCTATCTCCAACGGCTCAAATCCCATCGCTTTTGCTGTGACAGCATCTGCGGCGAATACATCGCCGCTGGCGATTGCAATGCCGAGTGGGACAGAATCCGTACCGCCGGGCCCGTTGCCTTGCAGTCCAACGGTGCCGTCAACAATCGCGATGTCGGGCATGAGTGGACGTGAAAGGCGAAGCAGGTTCATATTAAGTGTCTGCGCTTCACGCGGTAGCACACGATCTGCGTGGCTATGATACCCATGCATCTTGATCCGGTCTGCTTTGTGCAACGTCCCCATAATCATATTCTTCATTGCGAGCGTTACCACACCAGCATCGTGTGTTTTGGCAATCGCCACCGAAATTGTGCATGGACACTCTAACACGCGTTTCGGCATTCGGACGGTATCTTGCTCACGTCCGGCGAGGAACACTTTCGCTTCTTCCCATCGGGTTTCTTGATGCAAATCGACGAACTGAATAGGAATGTCGTATTCCGCTTGCAGGGCATCATAGCCGAAGACCTGGAATGCCTCTCCGGAAAACTTCTCATTTGCCCCTTCAGCAATGATGACTTCTGTTGGTGGATTCGGCGTGCTTAGCAAAAAGTCTAACGCACCGCGTATTGCATCGACATGCGATGACGCGAGTTGATTCGTGCTGGAGAGGAAATTCGGTTTCAATAGGACCTGCTCTTGGACTTTCGGTATGAGTTCCTCTCGTATATTATCTAACGCCTCAAAAACGTTAGAACGGCGTCTACCTGTTTTGGCAAGTCCAACTTTTGTCGTTTCCATAAAGTATCTCCTTTGCTTTTTCGTCGTTCCCTAACGGGAGTGGTGAGGCTTATCGGATAAATAGAGGTATCCTACCAGCTCGCTCGCCTCGTTCGCCTCGTTAGGCAATTTTTGTCGTTCTCTAACCGGATAGGTTCGAGGATAGGTCTCAAAAATCCGTTATGTTTTTCTAATAGTGTGCGTGCATCGGTTGCGTTCATCCCGCATGCTAGCATGACAATCGCCACCTTCGCGCTACCATCTGCCTTCGCTAAGGTTGCTTCGGCCGTTACCCCATCAACGCTTGTGATAGTTTGCACAATTCTGATGCTGCGTGCGACAAGTTTCGCGTTAGATGCCTGCACATCTACCATCAGGTTGTTGTAAACCTTACCGATTTTGAGCATTGAAATCGTCGTCAGCATATTGAGTACCAGTTTTGTGGCAGTGCCTGCTTTCAATCGGGTTGAGCCCGTCACAAGTTCGGGTCCGACGATAGGTGCGATGAAATAGTCTACGAATTTGTTCAATTCTGTTGTGGGTGGTACACAACAGAGAAATATGGTTGTAGTGCCGATGGCATGCGCTTCGTCTAATGCACCGAGGACGTAAGGTGTGCGTCCACTACTTGCGATGCCAACGATGACATCTTTTGGCGTGAGCTGCCGTGCACGGATTTCTTGTTTTCCACGTTCAGCTTTATCCTCTTCGCCTTCAACTGAACGACGTAAGGCGATGTCGCCTCCAGCAATAATCGCTTGGACCATCTCCGGCGGAGTGCTGAAGGTTGGTGGGCACTCAGAGGCATCAAGCACCGCCAGCCGTCCACTCGTTCCGGCTCCGACATAAAACAGACGTCCGCCGTGGCGAAAGGCGTTTGTGATTACGTCAACGGCTTGGGCGATTGCCTCAGCTTCAGCCTCTACTGCCGCTGCTGCTTTTAGATCCTCTTGGTTGAAAAGCTGAACGATTTCTAACGTTGATTTCAGATCTATGTCAATTGAATTTGAATTTCGTTGTTCCGTAATCATTTTTATAGACTTAACGAATAAGGTCGGCACGGTGCGCGAGGTTCCGTGTGTATTTCGTCAAATATTTACCCGTGCCTTGCTAACAAGACAGCACCGTATGCAGGTTCGTGCTTCGGAAGTATGACTGCCGCCGTGGATGTAAACCTCTCAATCCGGCTGCGGAGTACGTGAACAAACAAGGGTTCATGCAGCAAATTTCCACCACTGAGAACAATCTCAAAAGGTTCCGTGAATGCTAACCGCTTTATCACGACTGCTGTCGCGTGTGCGAGTTCCTGAGCTGCAGTGGTAACGAGTTGTTTCGCGGCCCGGTCGCCTGCTTCAGCTGCACGAAAGACTTCTTCTGCAAGCCGAGCGATTTCCTCTCGTTTCGCTGCATGCACCCAGGGTATGAGTTCGGTGGATGCATTTAATCCCAATTTGTTGAGGAGCCGGTTTGTCAATTCAGTAGCGTATGTTCTGCCATCAGCTGCACGTGCTACCGCTTGAAGTCCTTTTAAACCGATGTCGTACCCGCTGCCTTCATCTCCGAGCAGGTATCCCCATCCACCAGCGCGTGCTTCTTGCGCATGTGCGTTAATGCCGTAGACGATGGAACCGGTCCCCGATATAACAATGATGCCTTCCTGTTTTTCGGTACCGCCGATCAGGGCGATGTGTGCATCGTGTGTGAGAATCCTATTTTCTCCGATACCCAGTTCATCGCAAATGCTGTTGATGATGTATCGATCTGCGTTACGTCCCAAGCCTGCCATCCCCAAGCAGATTTTTGCACACGTAAATGGGAAAGCTGCACCGGCCTGGCGTTTCGCACACCACTCTTGCTGGCTATCTGAGGCAGCACAACCTGCTCGTTCAAAAAGTCCGGAGATAAGTGTTTCCAAAACCGCTTTCGTGCGTGCTTCGCCAACCACGTGGTAATTTGAGGGTCCCGCTTCCATTTGTGCGATACGTTCGCCTGTCTCTGTGGTTAGGATACCAACTGTTTTAGTTCCACCCCCGTCGATCCCGATGATGTACATGATATCTGTCTCGCTGCTGCTTGACAATTTGGCGTTGTTTTTCTATAATGTAATATATCACAATTTTGGAAATAAATGCGATCAATTTCTACGTTTAACCGTGGAGGTACAGAAGATGAAAAAAAAGAATTGGGAATCGCGCTTAGCTGCTCATGCGGAAAAGATAAAAACATTACTTAGACTTGCACTCATCGGGCTATGTGGCGGCCTCGTTTTCCTCGGTTGTACTCAGGATGACGGAGAAATGGAGTGGCAACAGATTGAGAGTGGTACAGAGGCGCATCTCTACGGTGTCCATTTCGTTGACGCGAAACATGGATGGGCAGTCGGCAGCGGAGGTATCGTGCTAAAGACGACCAACGGTGGGTTGAAATGGGGCTCTCAGTCGATTTCCGGAGCGGTTGCTAAAAATACCTTAACCCAAGTGAATTTTACAACGCCGGACAATGGGTGGGTTGTTAGCATCGGAACGGTGCTTTATACGGGAAACGCAGGGGAATCGTGGCATCCACAAAACCCTAATACCAAAAATGGGCTGTTGGATCTGCATTTCGTTGGCACGACGGAAGGATGGGCAGTCGGTGGAAGAGGGACCATTCTCCACACACAGAACGGAGGTACCCAGTGGAAACAACAGAGAAGCCCCTCAGAGAAACACTTGTGGAGTGTACATTTTGTTGATAATCAGAACGGCTGGATTGTCGGTGAAGAAGGTGAGATACTGCATACACGAGACGGCGGTCAGCAGTGGATACTTCAAAAAAGTACCGTTGAACAACCGTTATTCGCCGTCCATTTCGCGAATCTCCTGGACGGGTGGATTGTGGGAACAAATGGGTTGATTCTCCACACAGCGAATGGAGGACTGCGATGGCAGCGGCAGCAGACTCCAGTGAAGTTAAACTTACGAGATGTTGCATTTCACGATGAACTCCGCGGGTGGGCAGTGGGGGAAAAAGGATTAATTCTTCACACAATTGATGGGGGACAAACGTGGAGCCAATACCACTCGCCAGCCGAACAAAATCTTCAAGACATTTATCTCTTTAAAACAAAAGGTTGGATTGTCGGTGGAAAAGGGACACTCTTGCGGAGTGATTAGACTTCAAAATCTTCATCCACATTATGAAAGATGTTAATAGTCAAGTGAGAATAACTCATAGAGCCTTTCTGTCAGAGCGCAGATCGCTTTGTCACTATTCAGGTACTCGCCCGAAAGAGTCGCACTCGCGGAGAACGAACATAACCCTCACCGCAGGACGGAAGACAAGCGCGCTCCAAGTTTTTTACGTTTCTGTAACTAACGGACTGATTCCGATAGCAACGGTTGGCTGTATCTGTTATCTGATAGCATACGGTGTTACATGCACAGTTTGTAAATCCAGCGGAACATGCACAGGACAATCGCACTGATGAGAATTATGTTTCTGGTTAGATGCGAGCGTTGATTCCAGGTTTTTGCTATCCAAGTTGGGAAAAACGCCGTCCCGATTGCCAAGGCAAGAATCAAGAATGAAAAGGGATGATAACCCCATGCGTCGGCAAACTTTCCTTGTATGAGGGCGAGGCATGCACGTGTCATGCCACACCCAGGACAAGGGATGTCTGTCAACATATCAAACGGACAGCGGATTAATGAAATGACCGCTGGTATGGTTCCTATCCATGCGACGTACAGTGCGAGCACAACCAGACTGATCAGAAATAGACGTGCAAGATGAGTGTGGTTAACCATTTTCGTGGCGTAAGCGGATAAGGCGGGTCTAGCCGGAACCTTCCATTACCTATCTCACCAGAGGCTTTCCTATTATGTTTGAGTCGTGTTATAAAACTTATTGATATGGTGCTGCTGGATAGCAAGCGAGGCAATACCAACACCGAAAATCGCCACAAAACACAGGTGGCGGGCAAACTTGTATCAACTCTCAGTTTATTGTTCTCCTGGACTTCGTTAATACCGGATGCCATTCTGTACTCGTAATAAATACCATAGATGCCGCAGGTGAGAAGGTAAAAGAAAAACCACTGCCAAAAAGAGTACTCGTCTCTTTTAAGCCAAGCATTAAGCGTCTCCATCTGTTTGTATTGCCAGTATAATCCATAGATGCCACAAGTAATCAAGCTTAACAAAATTCCGGCCAGAATACTTCTTACCGCGTCATACTCTGGATAGGGGTACTGATCGCGCATAAACAATCTCCTTGCATTTGCATAGGTGAGAAATTAGAGTTTAGGATAATGAAGTGTCCACACTTAAAAGACGAACGGTTTTGAAAAGAAAGAAAAAATGTGCTACACACCTATTGCGTACCCATCGTGCCTCGGATCTGCACCGCCCATAAAACTTCCCTCTTCCGGGTCGAAAGCGATGCCTTGCCCGCCGCCGGCAGTCGCTGTCCAGCTCGGGAGCACCTCAACCTCATGTCCACGGACTTCCAATGCCGCACGCACGGAAACGGGGATATGTTCCTCTACACCGACATGCGTGCCTGGATTTATGAGGCGGATGCGGGGTGCTTCAATAGCCGCCTGAATGTTCATCTTGTGTTCAATTCATTGGGAGCACTGCTCCCTTCTCATTAAAAACGGTGGTGCCACAGTTTTTGTGCCCGGTAGCGGTGCATATTTAACCAAAGTAGCAACATTAAACGCACGGCTACCGGTTTTAGTGCTAAAAAATTATAGCACATTTCAGGTTTTTTTTTGCAAAATCTTTTTTCGTCACATGGAGCGATAATGCAACCTTGGGTGTGAGACATCACACGCCATCTGGTATCAGGTGAGACTTTAAAATATGCCGAACCCTAAAACAAGCCGGATAGTACCCAAGAAAATTGCAACAGCACAACAGATGAGTCCAGCAACCGCTAACTCTTTCTGGGCTGATACGATAACGGCAAGGATGCTAAAACAGAGGCCAAGCCTAGTAAACGGAATGTTAACGTAGTTGAATGCTCCAAGGCACGGAATAACGCCAAACAACATTCCCACAAATTGAGTATCATCTGTAACGTGGTTTGAAGAATACCGTGGCTGCCCGGGGTGCCAATTGCAGCGAACGGCTGTCCTGCTTTCCAGACTTGACTTGGCATGGTGCCATACACATCTCGATGCGTTTATGTGGTGCAACAGCGTTCGGGCTCATCGGTTCCCTGTCAAACCAGTTCATAAAATTGTTGAGAAACATTCCAGTGGTGCCGAGAATTTCGCCTGAGCCGAACGGTTGTCCGAGGCTCTGTGTAACTGCGACGTTGAACGGTGCGTTGTGCCGTGTGATGGAAATGCCATTTTTATAGAGTCCTCTTTTTGGTATCGGGAACCGATCCGGTTAACTTGACGAGAACGTTCTTGTACCTATCTTGTCTAAAATAGAGAATCTATTTTTTCATAAAACACTGCCGAAACCGGTACCATCGCAGCCGCCACATCAACTTCTTTCTATCAATGCGATGAACAAAAATCCGTTTTCCATCTATTTCGAGCACCGGAATTAAGTGCTTATATTTTGTAAACACACCGAGATTTTTTGTGATGTCAATCTCTGTGAGTTGAAAAATAGTGGCTGATTTCGCCGAAATCATTTGCAGTTCCGCTTTTGCTTCATCGCAGAGCGGGCAGTCCGGTTTTGTATAGAATTGAACCTGAATTTTTTCGTGTTTCACATGCGTACTTTTGTATCCATTAACATGCGTGCCGGTAGCGTGAAAAACTCGTGCCTGATTTCCGATGTAACTTCACTGTAAAGGAAAACTTAGATGATGTCAACTTATTTTACATATCACTTGAACGGCTTGGAAGAGATGAAACTGAAGTTTTTTGTGCTTCTGTTGCTGCGACCTCCGGCTCCTCGTTGTCCGAGGGTTCGCGTCGTCTTTTTTCGCAGCTCTCTTGCGCCGCGCGGACTCACAACTTTTCTCATACACAGACTCCGCCATCGCCCCCACCCGCAACTCACAAAAAAAGTGCCGCTAAATCAGACACCCCACATTTTTCTTACAAATTTTTTTCAAATATGATATATTAATGTGAACATCATAAAAATCAGCCTGACAATGTTGAAAACCTGCTTATCAGAGGAGACAACCGCATGCACAATAAACTCACAAAGCCCAGACTCGTCCCTCAACTGCATCGCCCCAGAGGAGCAAACGCACCTCAACTGCATCGCCCCATAGGAGCAAACGCATGAACAAAGAACACATCAGAGTCGCTCTTGCAGCAATATCCACTGGCCCCTTTTTACAAACCGCGAAAAACCTGCTCGCCACGCTCGGCTACCGCAGCGATTTGACAGAAGCATTCTCTGGAACAGCCGGCGACTTTATAGAGACTTTCCCCGCATTCAACTCAAACACTCAAACAGAACAAGCCCTCCGAAACCACGCAGCCTCGATACACTTCATCTTTCAACTCACAGACGCTGAAATAGATGCCGAAACGCAACAGCGGTTAACCCTCTTGGAAGGAAACGATGCCGGAAGTTTCTTTTTCTTCGCCGTAGAACTAAAAGAGAAAACCTACTCCCGCGGTGCGTACGCAGAATTGACGCGAGAACTCAACAAGCGTCTGATTGTTCCGACGGTGGTGTTATTTCGTGTGTCAACCCGGCTAACCCTCGGTTTTGTGGGACGCCGTCCACACGCGCACCACCCAGAACGTGATGTTCTCCAACAAGTGACACTCATCAAGGACATTCGTCTGGAGGCGCCGCACCGTGCGCATCTGGATATCTTAGCGGAGCTGTCACGAACAGAATGCCTGAAGTGGATTGACGCCAATAAGAAACAGAAAAACTTAGCCGGGCTGCTATCCGCTTGGCTTGCGAAACTCAACACCGAAGCGCTCAACAAGCAGTTCTACCGAAGGTTGTTCAGCTGGTTCGAGTGGGCAGTGAGGGAAGCGAAGTTCCCGACAGCCGAGCTGAATCCGTTGGGTCCCGAGGAACACATCATCCGGCTCATCACGCGGCTGCTCTTTATATGGTTCTTGAAAGAAAAAGGGCTTGTCCCCGAGTGGCTTTTTGAAGATTCCGGGCAGAGTGAGCAGGTGAGCCTGCAAAACAACGCGCCGTCTGAAGAATCTGAGGAGAGAGGGCGGGTGGGCCTGCAAAACAACGAGCCGTCTGAATACCCCCCCCCTTACAGACGTTAAGTCTTCTGCCGAACTCCACGACAGAAAGCAGCCTGCACGCACACCTCAAAAACTTTAACCCCGACACATCCGACTACTACCAAGCCATCCTCCAAAACCTATTCTTTGCTACTCTCAACACACCCATAAATCAACGCGCCTTTAGCACACGCCGAAACCCAACCCACCGCGATTCAAGCAAATATCGCTATGCTGACCTCCTACAACAACCCCAAACCTTCCTTCAACACCTAAAGCACGTCCCATTTGTCAACGGCGGACTGTTTGACTGCCTCGATACCTTTGAGGCAACCGGCGACGGCGGCACACGCATCGACTGTTTCTCTGATAACAAAAATACTCGCAAAAAACTACACGTCCCCGCAAAACTCTTCTTTGACAAAACACGCGGCCTCTTTCCTCTCTTCGCTCACTATAAGTTTACCGTCGAGGAAAACACACCCATTGAACAAGAAGTCGCCCTCGATCCAGAGCTGCTCGGACAGATATTCGAAAACCTCCTCGGCACCTATAACCCCGAAACGCAATCCACCGCACGCAAAGCCACAGGCTCTTACTACACACCCCGCCAAATCGTTGACTATATGGTAGACGAAGCACTCAGCGCATACCTCCTCCAAAACGTTAAACCCTACGACGGCGACACACAATATCTTGAAGAACGCCTCCGCGAAGACCTCCTCGCTTACGATTCCCAAGGCAACATTGATGAAGACGCACATCACCTCATTCATCCAGAGGAAATCCAACCCCTCATTCAGGCGATAGACGCACTCAAAATCATAGATCCAGCCGTCGGCTCCGGGGCTTTCGCTATGGGCATCCTCAATAAACTCGTGCTCATCCTCCGAAAACTCGACCCGCAGAATCAAAACTGGAAGCAGCGACAACTTCAACAAGCTGAGAACATACCAGATGCCCAAAGCCGCGAAAGCGCAAAGCAGGCAATAGAGGCAGTCTTCTCCAAGGCGAATCACTACAACGACTACGGACGCAAACTCTACCTCATCCAAAACGGCCTCTACGGCATAGATATACAACCCATCGCCGTCACAATAGCAAAACTCCGTTTTTTCATCTCCCTCATCATCGAGCAGATACCCAACCAGAACCCTGACGACAACTACGGCATCAGACCCCTCCCCAACTTGGAGACGAAGTTCGTTGCCGCAAACACCCTTATCGGGTTAAAGGAAGTAAAAACCTCCGAATTCCAGCAGCGCCTCGCAAAAGACGAGATTCAGGTGCTGCGTCAGAAGATTCACCAGCTGCGGACAGACCATTTCAGTGCAGCCACGCGCCCCGCCAAACGAGAAGTCGCAGAGAAAGAAGAGGCCTGTCGTCAAGCGTTGATAGAAGCCTTGCTAGCCCAACACAACGCCTGGAAAACACATCAGCAAAACCGCATCAGTCAAGAGGTGGCGCAGCTGCCAAAAGCATCCGCACGCCAGAAATTGCGAGAACAACGCCAGAAGGAATACACCGTTCGCGAGAAAAAACTAACAGCCAGCGTAGAAGAAGCCCAGAAAATCGCAAACTGGAATCCATACAACCAGAACGCCGTCGCCGATTTCTTTGAACCCGCATGGATGTTCGGCATCCACCACGGCTTTCACATCGTCATCGGCAATCCACCCTATGGTGCTAAAATTCCGAAAGTTGAATTGAAAAAGATTAAAGCCACCTTACAAGATACACAAAATTCAAACAGTGCTGCCCTGTTTATTGATTATGGCAAAAATCAATTGATGAAATCCGATGGGATTCTTGCCTTTATTGTTCCTAAATCTCTATTGTACTCCAAAACTTGGCAGAGTTTAGCCTTCGCTTTAGCTGAGAAAGCAGCAGTTCTTATTGATGTTGAACGCGCCTTTAAGAATGTCTTATTGGAACAAGTTGTTTTCGTATATAGTTCCCAGTCTAAAAACGATTTCTATACAGCACGGAAATTTATCGGTGATACGTTTACCCAAACGACTCAGATTTCCAGAAGCTGTCCAAAAATGTTTGAGGCCTGGATATGCGATGTATCCAGCCATGAAATACGGTTAGGTTTAAAAATTAATCAAATCGGGATGCGTCTAAGTGAAATTTCAAAAAGTATGCGAGGTTTGTCGGTACAGAAATTCCTAAGTCCTACTGGTGAGATTAAAGTAATTGGGGGTAGAAATATAAGCCGCTACGGAATTGATGGCATAAGAGGATTTACATGCCGTGACACTCTTGATTCGACTCATGGGAAAATTCAAGCGTTACTTAAGCCAAAAATAATTTCTCAGAATATCGTGACTGCAAAAAAAATAAATGCCACCGTTGACAAAAACGGCGATATATTAGGAGTTGACACGGTCGAAAACACGTTTCTCACGAATCCAAATTTTAGCTTGAATTTTATTGCCGCTCTATTCAATTCTACATTAGTTAACTGGTACGCCCACCGGTTTATCTTTTGCTCTGCACTCATGACAATGCACTTTGATAACTACTATATTGGCAAAATACCTATTCCGTTTGTGCAATCTGAAGAGCAACAATCTATCATTGAACTTGTGGATGGGGTTCTATCAGCGAAGCAAGAAAACCCTAAGCTAAACAGTGACGATGTTGAACGAAAAATTGATAAGTTGGTTTACGAACTTTATGGATTAACCGATGAGGACATCGCGATTGTAGAAAATGCAATGGGGTGGAAGGCTGGGTAACGACTTCGGACTAATAGAACAGACGTATCGCGATGCAGGAATGACTGTATGAAGCACCACGCTCTATATTATAGCAACCCACCAGAATTGCGGTTTGGAGCAAAACATCTGAAGTTGCGATATGAGCCGTTTTCACGAAAGAAACGCATGTCGGATCTTCTGAACGCAGTGGTAGTCTACTCTTGCGAAAACCTCTCGTGAAACTTTTCGTGAATGGGCATACTTTGAAGCAAAACATATGATTCTATCGTGCCTACTCTCAATTCACGAAAAAAAGGGCGTAAATAAAAAAAATTACGGGCACTTCATTTTCGCACTTTTCGTGGATATGCCGAGGCATTCGGACACTGGAGTGCCTTCCTACAGAGGAATCTTGCAATTTCACGAACGTTCATAACGGAGAACTAAATCGCTCTATAGAAAATTAAAAAATTGTGGCTTAAAATTCAGAATTTCGGTATACTATTTACTTCTAAGTATAGGGGTATTGTGCTCACTGCTGAGTTACTCTACTTGCAGCAAAGTTGCTGACGCTACAGAATGGAAAGCACGGCGAACCTGCCTAATGCTGTGTGCGGGGGCTGCGATTCAGAGAGCGTACCTAAGAAGGAGTCTTGTGTCAGGGAAGCCATTTTTCCCTGTAACGCTTAATTGCGTATCACAAACCATGTCGAAATTTGATAGCGAACGGTTTTCAATGGATTTAACTCACGCAAAACGAACGTACGAAAATTTGTAGGAAGGTAATGAATGGATAGTAAACCCAATCCACTATATACACTCGCCAGTCTTACCAGTATCTTAAGTGGACTGCTGATGGTAGTCTCAAGTTGTCTCTTTATATTTAACGTCATCCCAGATTTCTCAGCCTCTGCTGAGTCACAAGTTGATCAGAGAACCGGCATTCTACATGGCATTGGCGTTGTTACCCTCATCCTGATTGTGCCGACGGTTGCCGCCAATTATACCTTACTCCGTTCGGAAACACGTGGTCGAAGTCTTTTAGGTGCGTTGTTCGCGATGCTATGGATCCTGATGGAATTGGCAGCGCACTGTTCCTTAACGGCCCCGCTTCGCTCACTCTCAGAATTATTGGTGAATCCAGAAACTGAGGCATTTGGAAGGGCGTTCTCTGCCATCTGGGAAGAGTGGGGTGAGGCCCTCTTTATGACAGGGAGCTTCTTCTCTGTTTTAATGGCCCTCTGTTATGGACTAGCGTTTCACTCATGGGGGAATCCTCCGGCAGCGGCTCTATTCTTAATCTGTGCTATTGCTTTCCCGGTTGGCGTATGGCTGCTGGGCGGCATCCAGTTACATGTCCTGCTCCGCGGCTGTGCTTTTATCTTTATGGGCGGCGTTCTCTTGCGGGCTGCACGAGAGACTGAAACGGATTCGCTCGATTCTGTTAATTATTTTGACGTATAAGCCGTGAGCACTCTGGTGCGGAGAATACAGCCAAAGCACTTCTAGGCAGAGGATGTCCAGACGCACAGAGAAAAAAAGACGAAATGCAAGTCCGATTGGTTTTGACACTGCAGATCGCACCTTTCGCCTATTCTTCGTTGAGTAACCTTTCTACCTCCGCCAAGATATCGGCGTTCTCATTATTCGGCTCATCGTCTGTCTCTGCCCCGAGACCCTCTAAATCGGCTCGGAATTCAATGAGATTCTTGAGGTAGTGCTCGCGTGTCACATTCTCAGCGTCGGGGTGCTCTTCGCGCAAGCACTCAGCACAAAATGTGCCAATCTGCTGGATACCTGCGTCAATGTTCCGTAATGCTTCAGCCGTCTCCCCTTCTTGTAGACATAATTCGGCTTTGGCGATGCTGTTCATCATGAGCATGTATCCTTTGTACTGGTAACTCTGCCATGCAATTTCCGGCGGTGCGTACCGTCGTGCGAGCGTAGTAACAGCCAGATTAATGTCAGTATCATACTGGACATCTTCCCACCGTTTGATACCGGAGAACAGCAGGTAGCGAGTGTAGCGGTGGAAAGCTTCCTCAAAGAGAACGTTCCATTCCTGCGGGGCGAGTTCGAATCCTTCTGGGGTTCCGTGCTCTTCTTCGTATACCTCTAATTTCTGGCGAAAATAGTCGTAGTAGGAATTTGCACCGTGTGGACGCATGCCGTCCGGACGGCCCGTAACGTACACACGCGATATAGTGAAGGCATTAGGTTGGACGATAATCACTTCTCTGCCGTCCTCAATTGTTAAAACGCGAATCGGGTTTTCAGCATCAAGGTTCAACACATCAAGAATCTTATCAAGACTTTGAACCCACCGCGTGTTTCTTTCAACAGTATCGTTTTCCATCTTTTGTCGCGTCCCTTTCTGTCAAAATTGCATAATTTATAGAATCATTACTCTTATAGTTACAACTGATGGCAATAGTAATCTTGGAGCGGCGTGACAGAAATTTCCCCACGTCGGAGGACATCAATAGCGTTGACTGCAGCTGCAGCACCGGGGATGGTTGAAAAAATTGGAATGTCATGCTCTATTGCCATTTGCCGGATTAAAAGCTCGTTCGAGCGATGCAAGTCACCTGTTGGCGTGTTAATAATCAGGGCGACAGCGTGGTTTTTGATATAGTCATGAATGGTTGGGCGCCCCTTGCCAATGCTGTAGACGAGCGCCGCAGTCATGCCATTCCGGAGCAAGACTTTAGCTGTACCATGCGTAGCGATGAGCTCAAATCCCATATCAGTCAGTTTCTTAGCGATGAAAATAATGGCGCGTTTGTCCTTATTTCTCACACTGATAAATACCTTGCCCTTGAGTGGCAACGTGTAGCCACACGCCTTTTGTGCCTTCGCGAATGCTCGCGATACGTCGGTATCAATACCCATCACTTCGCCTGTTGATTTCATTTCAGGCCCGAGACGTGAGTTTGCCCCAGGAAACCGGTTGAACGGGAACACGGGGGCCTTCACACTGAAATAGGGCGGTTCAATTTCTTGCGTAAATCCGAGCTCGTCTAATGTTTTCCCGGCCATCACGCGTGCAGCCAGTTTGGCCAAAGGTTTACCGATCGCCTTACTGACAAATGGAATAGTTCGCGAAGCGCGGGCGTTCACCTCAAGCACATAAATCTCATCGTTTTTTATCGCATATTGCACGTTCATCAAGCCTCGAACACGCAGGGCTTTGGCAAGCGCGTAAGTATACCTCTTAAGGTTCTCAATCTGCTCATCAACCAGGGTATAAGGTGGGAGAACACAGTCACTGTCCCCTGAATGGACACCTGCTTCTTCAATATGCTCCATAATTCCACCGATGACCGTCCGGTTCCCATCGGAGATAGCATCAACGTCCACTTCAATTGCTTCCTCAAGGTATTTATCAATAAGCACTGGGTGTTCCGGTGAAGCTTGCACGGCCGACTGCATATATTCGCGGAGCAGATTTTCGTCGTAAACAATCTGCATGGCGCGTCCCCCTAATACATAGGATGGCCGGACAATCACTGGATAACCGAGTGCAGCAGCAATCGGTGCGGCTTCTTCACTTGAGGTGGCCGTGCTATTGGGCGGTTGCATGATTCCTATTTCGTCCAACACCTCTTTAAACAACTTCCGGTCTTCCGATCGGGCGATGTCCTCCGGGCTCGTTCCGATGATGGGTACCCCTGCGTTTTTAAGTAGCATCGCCAGATTCAGCGGTGTCTGTCCGCCGAATTGAACGATAACGCCAGCCGGTTTCTCCTTGTCGTAGATATTCAAAACATCTTCACCGGTCAGCGGTTCAAAGTAGAGCCGGTCGGAGGTATCGTAATCGGTGCTGACGGTTTCTGGATTACTGTTAACCATGATGGTTTCGTATCCATCTTCCTTGAGCGCCATCGCGGCGTGCACGCAGCAGTAATCAAATTCGATGCCTTGTCCGATGCGGTTGGGCCCACCGCCGAGGATCATGATTTTCGGGTTGTCTGTGTGCCGGACTTCATCTTCGCTGGAGCATGTTGAATAGTAATACGGGGTTTCGGCTTCAAATTCGGCGGCACAGGTATCAACGGTTTTGAAGGTTGCCTCAACTCCGAGTTTCTTCCTGACTTTCCGCAGTGTGGTTTCTTGTACGTCGTAGATATCGGCGAGCTGCCGGTCTGAAAACCCGAACTGTTTGACTTTTCGTAGAAGATGCGAGAGTTCGTCCTGTGAAGATAATGTGACTTGACGGTTGGGCTGTAGTTCTGCCTGAAACAGTTTCCGGGTGTGTGGCGCTTCCAAAACCTTTTCAAATTCAACGATTTCTTGGAGGTTATAGAGGAAAAACAGGTCAATGTGGGTATAGGCGTTGATCTCTTCAATGCTCATACCGCGTTTGAGCGCCGTTTTGATGTAAAAGAGCCGTTCGACGTTAGGGACGGTTAATTTACTAGAAAGCTCCGAGAACGGGAGTTCCTCAAGCGGATGATTATCAAATCCGTGCCAGCCGGTTTCTAAGGAGCGCAAGCCCTTCTGGAGTGCTTCCTTAAAGGTCCGGCCGATCGACATCGCCTCTCCAACCGATTTCATTTGCGTCGTCAAGGTTTCATCAGTACCTTGAAATTTTTCAAATGCCCACCGCGGTATTTTGACGACAACGTAATCAATCGTCGGCTCGAAGCAGGCAGGCGTTTCTGCCGTAATATCATTGGGTATCTCATCCAAGTTATAGCCGACAGCCAGTTTGGCAGCCAGTTTGGCGATTGGGAAACCAGTGGCTTTTGAGGCAAGTGCCGAGCTGCGTGAAACACGCGGGTTCATCTCAATGACAACTTGTTGACCGGTCTCCGGATGCACCGCAAACTGTATGTTTGAGCCACCTGTATCCACCCCTATTTCGCGAATAATTTTAATCGCGGAATCCCGCATCAATTGATATTCCTTGTCTGTTAACGTTTGGATCGGTGCAACGGTAATGCTATCCCCGGTGTGAACGCCCATCGGATCGACGTTTTCGATGGAACAGATAATGACGACGTTGTCTGCCCCGTCGCGCATCACCTCTAATTCAAATTCCTTCCAGCCTATCACAGATTCTTCTATGAGCAGCTCGTTGATAGGACTTAGCGCGAGCCCAGCGGCTACCATCTTCTCATATTCTTCGATATTGTAAGCGATACCACCGCCCGTACCGCCCAGCGTGAACGCCGGGCGAATAATGGCAGGGAAGCCAATTGGCTCGATGAGCGCGAGTGCCTCTTGCACCGAATGCGCGATGCCGCTTTGCGGGACATCCAGGCCGATTTTTTGCATCGCTTGTTTGAACAAGGCACGGTCCTCCGCTTTCTGAATTGCAGGCAGCTTCGCGCCAATCAACTCAACTTCGTATTTATCGAGGACTCCGGATTCTGCAAGTTCAACCGAGACATTCAAGGCAGTCTGTCCCCCTAAGGTTGGCAGCAAGGCTTGCGGGCGTTCGGCGGCAATAACCTGTTCAACCGTATCCGCGGCAATCGGCTCAATATAGGTGCGGTCTGCGAAATCCGGATCCGTCATAATCGTCGCAGGGTTGCTATTAACGAGAACAATCTCATAGCCCTCTTCTTTGAGTGCTTTACACGCCTGCGTTCCGGAGTAATCAAATTCGCAGGCTTGGCCAATAATAATCGCACCGGAGCCGATAATTAAGATTTTTCTGATGTCTGTTCGCTTTGGCATTTTTTATCTATTTGCCTTGTTGTAAGCCGGTGCTACGGAAATCCAGGCTGACACGGCGTTGTCACTGCCGGGATAATCTTTTCACTCTGCTGCGCGCTCTACATACCATCACACGTCTCGTGGGTATTATGTGCACGTCTCCTCCATCATTTGTGTAAACTTTGAAAAGAGATAACTCGCATCATGCGGGCCGGGGGAGGCCTCCGGGTGATATTGCACAGAGAAAACAGGATAGTCCCGATGCTGTATTCCTTCAAGGGTATCATCATTTAAGTTAATATGGGTTACGTCAACGCTGCTCGGCAGTGAATCAATGTCCACGCAGAACCCATGATTTTGGGAGGTGATTTCAACCTGACCGGTTTCGAAGTGTTTGACCGGTTGATTCGCACCGCGATGTCCAAACTTTAGTTTATAGGTTTTTCCACCCAAGGCGAGCCCCAGCAGTTGATGTCCCAAACAGATTCCGAAGAGCGGTTTTTTGCCTATAAGTTGCTGGATCGTCTGAATTGCGTAGTCAATCGGCATCGGGTCCCCGGGCCCGTTCGAGAGAAACACGCCATCAGGCTCGCCAGCGAGAATTTCTTCAGCGGATGTTTTCGCTGGAACAACTTGCACCTCACAGCCATGCGTCGTCAGCTGCCGGAGTATATTATATTTGATGCCGAAGTCAACTGCAACCACGCGGTATTTCCGGTTTCTGGCTGCTCCATGCGGAGTGGGCCCCACGACGCGCGCGTTTGGTTGATGTTGAAAGTGCCAGCCGTTCTGCCTCTCGTAAGCCGGCCGGTCCTTCCAGGCATACGGGTTCGGACAAGTGACGCGTTGCACAAGATCCCATCCGACCAGGCCGTGCCACGCGTGTGCCTTCGCGATGAGTTTTGCCCCATCGGATTCTTCCGTAGAGAGACATCCGTTCATCACCCCGTGGACACGCAGTCGACGTGTGAGCGCGCGGGTATCCACACCTTGGATGCCGAGGATGCCGTGTTCTGCTAAGTAGGTGTCCAAACTCCATTTGGAACGCCAATTGCTGTGGTACGCGCTGTACTCCCGCACGACGAACCCCTCCACTTGCGGACGGATGGATTCAATGTCTGTTTCGTTACAGCCATAATTGCCAATTAACGGATAAGTCATTGTGACAAGCTGCCCTTTATAGGAGGGATCTGTCAACACTTCCTGATAGCCGGTCATGCTGGTGTTAAAAACAACTTCGCCGACAGTTTCGCCGGTTGCCCCAAACTGCTCGCCTTCAAAGAGCGTGCCGTCGGCTAAGGCAAGAATCGCTTTCATAATTTTTTATTTCATTCCTTGTTCGGAGCTTAGCAATTCCGAACCTATTTCATGCCTGAACGTCAAATCACATCAAAAACTGCCAGAGTACTTTATTTATGCCGAACCCGGCAGCAACACGGTATAATTTTTGTGCGAATCATTGGCTGCACAGAGCGTTTTGACTGGCCAGCCTTGAAGTTTCCAGCCCGCGAAAGGTGTATTTTGGCTTTTGGAATAGCATTTTTCGACTTCAACCGCAGCCACAGCTTTTGTATCAATGATTGTTATATCTGCCACTGCGCCAAGCGAGAGTGTACCTCGGTCGATGCCAAGAATCTTTGCAGGGATACATGACATCTTCGCTATTGCTTCAGACAGTGTGAGATGGCCCGCGTCAACAAGATATGTTAAGACAAGCGGGACACATGTTTCCAATCCAATAATCCCGTTGGGTGCGTCTTGTATATCGAGTGCCTTTTCTTCGGGTGCGTGCGGTGCGTGGTCTGTAGCGATTGCATCAATCGTTCCATCGCACAACCCTTCAAGGAGCGCCTCTATATCGGTTTGCGTCCGCAGGGGGGGATGCATTTTGGCGTTCGTGCCCTGCTTTTCGACTTCAGCATCAGTGAGTGTCCAATGGTGTGGGCAGACTTCGGCAGTGACGTGAACGCCGCGGCGTTTGCCTTGTCGCACCAATTCAACGGCACCTGCGGTGCTGAGGTGCAAGATATGCAGATGTCCGCCTGTCTCTTCAGCGAGTCTGATATCGCGTTCGACGATGATATCCTCCGCAGCGTTTGGGCTCCCGGTTAGATTTAGCTTGCGTGAAGTCTCTCCCAAATTCATCACGGCTCCTGCATTCAGGTTAGCCTCTTCACAGTGCACCATTACCGGAAAATTATACACTGCACTGAGTCTCAGTGCTTCACGCATGAGGTCCGGATTCATGACTGTTACGCCATCATCACTAACACCGACAGCACCCGCATCAAGCATGCCACGGATATCGGTGAGTTCTTCGCCCGCAAGCCCTTTAGTGATACTGCCGACAGGGAAGACGTTGGCTGCTGCACGCTTTTGCGCGATGCTCAGAATATGCTCAATCCGCTGAGGTGAGTCTGTTACCGGTGAGGTGTTCGCCATGCAAACAACGGAGGTGAATCCGCCTGCCTGTGCCGCCTGTGTACCAGTCGCAATTGTCTCTTTATGCTCAAATCCAGGTTCCCGGAGGTGGACATGCATGTCGATAAGTCCGGGGGTGACAATTAAACCGGTAGCGTCAATTCCGTCTGTGTCTGTTGGTGTGGATTCCCAGATATTGCCGCCGACCTGCGCAATTTTTCCATCCATGATAAGAATGTCGCCGACAGCATCAATTTTATTTGCCGGATCTATCACACGGCCGTTATGGATAACCAGGGGTGTGCGTACGTTGACTTTTCTTGTGTCTACGTTCTTTGTCGGTTTACTAAGTTTTTTCATTTTTTGTCTACAGGTCTCATGATCTGGCATCCGGTTCACAGATTATTGCGGAATCCACACCGTGCTCCTCAACTACCTGCACTTGGATGAACTCTTTTCGGGAGGTCGGGACATTTTTCCCGATGTAATGCGCAGAGATCGGCAGTTCACGATGCCCCCTATCGATTAATGCAGCCAACTGGATGGCGGCCGGTCTGCCGAAGTCCATGAGCGCGTCCATGGCAGCACGAATCGTGCGTCCCGTGTAGAGAACCTCATCCACTAAGATGACCCATTTCCCGGTAATTTCAAACGGTAGTTCGGTGCTGTTTATCTGCGTTTGTATTTCATGGAGATTGATATCATCTCGATAGAGGGTGACATCAATTGCTCCGACTGCGATGTCGATGTTTTCAATTCGCACGAGATTTTCTGCAATGCGGTGTGCGAGTATGTCGCCTCGGCTTTTTACCCCAACAAGCACCAGTTCTCCGATGTGTTGGTGGTTCTGCTCTAAAATTTCGTGAGCAATTCTGGTGAGTGCCCGGCGAATTTCTTCGGCGTTCATGACTTGTGCTTTTTCACGCATTTTCATCGGTTCAAAAATCTATTATCGCGTTCAGGGGCCGCTCCGACCCGCATAAAAAAAGCCTCTCCAACACATTGACGGGAAAGGCAGCGTTCCATAGTTTTTTTGTTAGGACTGATTTGATAGATGCCCAGAAATCCTTTTGCTTGGGGGCAAGTGGATGTTTTGGTTTGATAGATGCTCCACTTTGTGCAAAGTGAAACCGCATACTTTCTTCGGTTAGGAGAATAAATTCCAGTTTCGAAAACGTAACTTAGCATCCTTTTTCCACCTCACGGGATGGGATTAAAAAGGGTTTTGGCGTATCTAATATCCCAATTACTATATTATACTATGTCTCTATGTAAATTGCAAATTTTTTTATCCAGAACCAGGCCCTTTCGTCGGGAGTCTATCGAAGATTAAAAATCGGTTGAAAAAAGTGCAGCGCTTTGCTAATATAGACGTATTGAAATTTCTAGGAAAAAACCAATACGCAAAGAGGTGGAATTGATGAGAAAAAATACGTTTCGAGAGTTGCTGAATTCTGATAAACCGACGGTCGGCACGCATATTCATACAACCTGGCCCTCGATTGTTGAAGCGATTGGCCATACAGGGTTGTATGACTACGTTGAATTCGTAGGGGAATACGGTCCGTTTGACTTGCACGATTTAGATAACTTGTGCAGGGCAGCTGAACTGCACAATATTTCGACAATGATTAAGGTAGATCAGGAACCGCGCGGCTTTATAGCACAGCGTGCTATCGGTTCTGGATTTCAGAGTGTGCTGTACGCAGATTGCCAGAACGTCGAGGATGTGAAGGAATGTGTGCGCATCACACGGGCGGATACCCCCGAAGACGGCGGTAGTTATGGGGTTGCAACGCGCCGCTTTTCGTATATGGGGTACGGCGGCGGTCCGGAGTATGTTCAGGCACTGCGCGATGTTGTCGTAGTCATTATGATTGAGAAGAAGGGCACCGTTGAAAAACTTGAAGAGGTGCTGTCCGTTGACGGCGTTGACATGATCCAGTGGGGTGGCTCGGACTATTCGATGAGCATCGGGATGGTGGGCCAGCGCGGCGCACCTGAGATCCGTGCAGCCGAACGCAAAGTTTTTGAGACTGCCATAAAGATGGGCGTGCCACCGCGTGCAGAAATCGGGAGTGCAGATGGCGCGAAACACTACTTAGATATGGGTGTGCGGCATTTCTGCATCGGCACCGATATCTCTATTCTTTACAGTTGGTGGCGTGAACATGGCGATGGGCTGCGAAAGGCACTTGAAGGGCATTAAAGTGAGGATAGGCATCGCCAGGGCAAATCTTATCTGTTCTGCCCTGACAATGCAAATTTATTGCTAGTTAGTGCTTAACCGTCTGCTATTATTGTTTGCATCTTCTCTGCTACCCAATCGACGGCAACATCGATCATCGCTTGTCCTTTTTCGGCGGTGGCTAACTTTGCTTGATGATGATATTCCCGATCGGATTTTGCCTGTCCAGCGTCTGAGATTGTCAATTTTGCACTGTCGTAATCGACTTCGTTCCAATCGACGTTTTCGGCAAAGGCGGCGAGGGCAAAGGCTGTCTCAAACTCCGCCGCATGCCCCGGACAGATGCCAGATTCCATCTGTGCGTTGACGAGTTCCTCGTTATATGCCTCCCAATAGGAGTGGAATTCGAGGTTGATACCGAGTTTCTGGCGGAAGCTACCCAACCGTTCGTGCACTGGGCCGGCGTTGCCAGCATGGCCATTGACAATCAGAATGTTATGAATGCCGTGCCGCCGCACGCTATCGGCGACATCATAGAGGACTTCACCGAACACCTCCGGACGTAGCGTTAGGGTGCCTTTGTGGTCCATCCAGTGTTCCGACACACCAATAGCGAGTGGCGTTGTGACGATAACCTGCGGAAACAGCTTCTCCGCTGCCAATTTTGAGACATGCACAGCGCTTTGCGTGTCGTGATACATTGCCAAGTGTTCGTTGTGTTGCTCTGTGCTGCCGGCCGGAATGATGGCACCTATGAGGGTGCCGGCATCGAGAGCTTCTCGGACATATCGACGTTGATTTTCCCACAAAAGTACTGATTTGATTTGTGACATTGTGCTTCCTCCATAAAAAAAATGGTAAGTTGGCGCGCTGGTTAATCTTGATACTGTGTTAGTCGCTTACGAATTGCCGCAATTCCGCTTTCCATAACCTCCTGATTGGGCGGTAGGTACTCTTGCAAACTTTCCCAATCGTACTCATTCTGCTGTGCCTCGCTGTCCTTATCAAACAGAATTTTCGTGCCGTAATCCCGGATTTCATTCAGTGTCCATTCGTAGATATAGAAGCCGAAAATGTCTGCATGTAGGGTTAAATCGTTGTCTCTTTTTGTCAGATAACGTTCTAAAACAATCTCAAACCGCTCGCCCGTGAAGGCGACTAGGTCCTTTTCAGGGGGACCCAAACGGACACCGTCCCAATCAATTAGGTGCAGCCTATTATTGCTATCCAGAATGATATTACCCGGTGTCGGATCACCGTGCGTGATAACAAACGGAACTTTCAGGGCTTCCGCTGTCCGTCCTAAACTGTCGTATCTCTCCAAACTTTGTAATATCTGAGTACGGTACTGCGTAATCGCTTCCACCGTCTGGCGTTGGTATGGATTCTGATAAGTTTTTTCAGTCGAACCGTGTTTAACTTTTTCAGCGGCATCGAGGACTGCGAAGAGTTCATGCCGCAATGGTAACTCATACGTTGCGACGGTGATTGCCTCTATTTCTGAGCATGCATGGATTTTTGCGAGCAACTCCCCACAGCTTGCCAATTCGTTATCTGAGAAGTCTTTTCCGGCTTTCCATAAATCCCATCGACTTTTGCCTTCAATAAAGGGAAATAGCGAGACACGGAAATTTTGCCACCGAATACTCAGGCCGTTCGCCTTCGTTTTTAGTGGGGCGACAACCTCAGTGATATTTGAACTGTCGTGAAGGCTTGCAGAGACTTGCAACGCGGCTTCCGGAACGAAAGTTGATGCCTTGACAAAATACTTTTCGCCTGTTGAAGCCGTAGCGATGTAGCCGTAACTATCTTCACCTTCCGGAAAAAAGGTTAACGCTTGCAAGGTGAGTTCGTATTCTGCATTGAGCAGTCTTTTCAATTCGGTTTTGTCAAAAGTGTTGTCGACTTTCATAAACAATTTTTTTATCTAGTGCTTCAAATGCCTTTGCCTTGGCATGAACTGTGGCCTGTCAGGCTTAACCGGAATTCAGCACACTACAGGCGAATGCGCGCTATCCTAGAGAAAACTGCTATTTAAATTGTTCGAAATAGTCATCAATTTCGGAATGCAACTCAACACCAGCCAGCTCAAAGGCAATTAACAAATCGCTATAACTGTCCTCGCCCCCCAGAAAATCCCAGAGTTCTTCTGCTATCAAAATTTCGTTCGGCATGTCAAACATCCCTCTCAGTGTCCATCGGTTATAAGGTTGTGGTTCGTAAGGGTTGTAGGGTATCCCGATCATCGTTTTTATAACAGCATGTGGGTTGTAAGCAAGTTCTGCTGCTGTCCACTCTAAGAGTGTTCGTTTGTATGACAGAAAACCACCCACATTAGGTTTCACAGTCTTCAAATCGATTAAAAACAATTCCCCTTCCTGGCTTTCCAGCCAGATGTCGACTTGCGTCAATTTCACTGTGTTTAAAGTTCCAGTTAGACAAACTTCTCTAATTTCTTCTATTTCAGCTAATATGTTAGGTTCTCTATTGGCGACCACTAATCCGTCAACAATTGCCTGAATTCGTTGATGTGCCTCAGTGCTAATTGTTGCTGCAGGCTTTACTTGCGTTTCTGCTACCCGAAATCGTCCACGTGCTAATTCGAGTGCTACTGGCTCATAAATTGAAACCCCAAACGTCGTATTCAAAGACTGAATGAAAGAGTATAAAGCCATCCTATCTTTACCAAGTAAGCGGTGATGAAAAGGCATATTGCTTGTTTCAGGCATGTATGTATGGAACTTAGACCTTATACACTCTTTGAGCCGTTTTTTTTATCATCATTTGGCGTTGTGAATCCATCTCTTCACGTTCCTTTCTCTTTGAGGTGGAATATCGTCTCTGAATATGCCTCACCTCGATTTTTTTCTGTCCGATTTAAGACGGGTCGTTTGTACTGACTGACGATGTGCATCCCGGCCATCTCTACGATAGTCGGGTACATATTGAACTTATCATTCGCAACAATAAAGACATCGTAATTCTCTGCCAAAAATTGCTTGCAGTTTTTTAAGACTTCCGATACACCGTAGACGTACGACTCCCTGGCTTCTCGTCCTTTTCCTCTAAAAAGCGGACCAATTTCTAATTCATCAAGCCTTTTGAATCCAAAAAGATCGTAGGCATAAGCGTGTTGTTCGTGATAATTAATTAATCCGACATACGGTGGGCTGGTAAAAATTCCCTTAATCCGCTGGGTTTGTGCCAATTTCGCGAGGTGAGGATTTTCGTGCTTTAGTATGGCAAAGAGGTTGATTGTCCGCGAATCTCCCGTTAAACAGTGCTGAAATGTATCCGTTTTCAACCGTCTGAACGTAAGCCACCGTTCAATGCTATCCTTGGTATAACGTTTCCACCATTCTAAAATAGAGAATAGCGGTTTGCAGATTTTTCCGTGTTTTCGGCAATAATAGGTTGTGGTTACCGGTGTTCGCAGCGTCCCTAAATCGGCGTGTGTAGTGGCTCTGCAGGAGCGGATGGTCCGGCTTAGGATTAACATCAAGGCGTTTTGCGTCTCGGTATCTTGGACTTCATTAATTAAGCCGTGGACAAAGTCTATCTCTCTCCTGACTCTTGGAAGGTACCACTGCTTCATAAAACGCGCAGAGTCGGCCGGCATCTGTAAGTCAACACCGTATTCTTCAACAAGTTTGTGATATGTCTTTAAAAATACGGTTTCCTTCTCGGCCCCGTACTGTTTCTGATCGATTTCACAGGTCTTGACGTGGCGTTTGAACGAGAGGGGGAAAAATTGGTTGTTAAAATGTGTGAGTTTTTCTGCAAGCGTCGCTTGAAATTCAAGAATATTAGTGCAGGAGACAAAATGTCTGAGTGCCGATGTAATTTTCTTGCTCTCATTCCACAACTGAATGAAATCGTATGTCGCGACTTTGGCATTACTCATGAAAGCGTTAAATGCCGAAACATCAACGCCAATCGCGTGCATACCCAGCTCGTTCGCTTGGACGAGGGTTGTTCCGCTCCCACAAAACGGATCCAGCACGATGTGACCCGGCTGAAAACAGTTCTCCTTCTTAAAGTTGTCTGTGTGTGCATCTAGAAAATATTCAACCAATTGAGGAATGAATTTACCTTTGTAGGGATGCAGCCGGTGAACGTGCTTAGTCGTCTCTGCTTCTTTGACTTCTTCAAAGGAGAGATTCCAATTCAGGTCGGCTCCCAACTGTTTTTTCCAGCTTCTCTCTCTCTGCTTCAGATAGTCTACGTAGTATGCAGTGAGGCTGTCCTTGGGAACCAACGTTACCCCACTATCACTAATGGATTCAATCCGTCCGTACTGAACCAGATATGAGATATTTGAAGGTGTAACATTTTTATTTAGGTATTTTGATGCCCACACGCTTGCTTGTTTGAGTGTTAATAACATTTGCGTTTTTTTATGTGCTACAGTCATGAGAGTTCGCTCCAGTTATGTTGCATCTGAGGCATCCAGATTAATTTGCCACGAGCGGTGCCACCTTCTGAAAGACTACCTTGCTGTTGCTTTTCAATTTCAAGGTTTCGGCGATGTTTCCTCTGTTAATGGCAATTTTAAACCTGCCTGTGGAGGTGGAAAATCTTCCCAAGTAGTCACCAACTGGTACATCCGCGTAGTTTTCAACGAATTTAATTCGGATTGTCTCGCCTATTGCGAATTTTGCGTTAAGTGTATCGCCGATTTGCCAGCCGCGTTCGGCAAATGTTTCGCTGAGGAGGTCTGTGACAGCGTTCCCGTGGTCATCAATTTCAACGATGGTTGCAGAAAGAGGATTGCCCTGGTCGTTTTCAGGTGTATCGGTTTTCATACCGCAGCCACTGAGCATTGATAGGGTGATGAGAAAACAAGCAAACGTCAAACTGCAAGAGAGTAGACAGGATGAATTGTCAGATGTCATGATAGTTGCTCCGTTTGAATTCAGGATTGTTTATTTTTTTAAGTATAACGAAAAAGCAAACGGCTGTCAAGGATTTTTCAAGGAAGGTAGGACTTTAGCGCCGCGATTTGGAAATGGAGGCACCTACTGCCTATTGGATGGACGACAGCAAGCCCCTGACCCTGATGGACTGAAGCAATTAGGAGCTGAAATTCGCCTCTTTTTGGAGGTTTGCCTGTCTTAGACATGGTGAAACTTTTGCCACTGCGGCAATTACGATTTTTTTACTATCCTTTTTAGACTTCAGAGACTCTATATAACCAAACCCCTGAAACGGAAAAGGAGTAAACAATGTCTACAGAACATGAAACTCAGAAGGAAATCCGGCGAATTCTACGACTCCTAGAAGCTACAGCCAACGCTGTAGAAACCTCATCCATTGATAGCGATAGCACAAAGGTAGAAGGCGGGGCACGATGTGCCCGGCAGTTCAATAACGCGCTAACTTATTTAATAGAACTAGATGCTGTACCGGAAGGACTGTTCGAACCCTTAGAGGCAGACACCACTTTTGGTGATATTTATTTTGCTTGCCATCAGGTCACCGCGTATCTCAAAGAAGGGATATGTGATGACTTTGATTTCGCCGAAGTTAAGAAAACCATAGGCAGTGAATTAAAAGATGTTGGTGAGGTGGTTAGACAATCGATGCCTGCTTTCCTTAAAGATGTCTGGAGCGGCACTACGAAAGAAGAAACAGACGACTCTGCACCGGTAACCGTTGAGGTCACGTCGGAAGAGGACAAAGAGAATTCGGTTGAGCAGCGTATTGAGAAACTTGAAGGGCAAATGGAAACTATTGTCGAGATACTCCAGGAACTTCGTGCAAAGCAAGTTGAAGAAAATCGTAAGTAGTTTGGGGAACTTCGTTACCAATGCTTAAAAGAGTACATCTGTTGTCCTAAAAACAGCCCTAAAATTGCCCAAAGGCTACCCATGACAAATTCACCGAGCATTGTCCCGAAAAAGAAGGGCAATGCTCGACGATACGTCCCAATTCCGCCGTGTCGGATAAGGATGGATTTGATACCCCACGCGAGGAATACAGGGAACCAGAGTCTACCAAAGTTCCAATTGCCTGCAAGCGGGTAGGCAAGGGGGTGCAGCTGCCACCAAATAAAACGCAGGCGCATCAGCAGTGTGCTCAACGTAACCCATATCCCGAATCCAAAAAATCCGAGGTGCCGCCAATCCGTATCATTCGGCAAAGTCAGCCAACGCTGTAAGTCGCTGAAGGCTTCCTGTCCACGCCAAGTGCCTAAGCTCCCATGTTGATAACCGGCGTGCAGGAATGCAGTAAACCCGAGCAGGAGCCCAACGACCGTTGCACCCCACATCACCCAGAGCAGCTGCCGTGTATTAATCGTGCCCCGGTCGGCAAGTTTGAAGCCTTCCAGTTGATTCGGCATCGGCTGTGAACGGTAGTTTCGCGTGAACCCATAAAGGAAAGCAAATCCCGTTAAGGTCGGCGGCCCGATTTTTCTTGAGCCCAAAACCGAGGTCAGAAAAAGCCCGGGCCCCGCACGGTAGAAATCTTGCGTTGGGGTGCCAAGCTCCGCACGCATCCGCGTAAAGGCCAAAACGAGAATAAAATGGACAGTGAAAAACCCAAGCACACCCCACCAGGACATCCCTGCCTTGAGACAGAAGCCAAACACTATCGCAATACTAACGAGAAATCCGATAAACGTGGTTCTATACCCCATCGGTTCATTCGCTGCATTAAGCGTGTTTTTGAACCCTAAAATATTGTGCAACACCTGCCGCAAATGCTTATGCGTTATCCATAATGCAAACAGACAGAGCCCGAAATACGCACCGAGTGACTGCATATCAATGTGTGGATAGCCCGGTGTTTGATTCAATCCAGTCATCGCGCCGAAGACGAGCTGCGCCTTCCAAAAAAGATAGAAAAGCCAACAAGAGAGCGATAACTCAAGAGGCATCAGGAAGCCGATACCGATAGCGTACGGGTTAAAATGGATGGGTGTCGAACCGATAGCACTGAACGGTTTCTCTGTGAACAACGTCCCAATATCATGCCGAATCGGGATACCCGGAACATAAGGGTAGAGGAAATTGATACCGTTGAGCAGGTCTAGGCCGCACCCCATCGCAAAACCGAGCCATAGGAGCCGGTTTTTATAAAAACGGGGTGTTTTCGTCATCTCAAACGGAAGTAGAATAATCGGATAGCTCAGCTTCTCGTGTTCAATCCACTGTTTTCGGAGAATCACGTTGAGCATGAGCATAGAGAACGCAAGTGCAGAAAAGAAGAGCGTCCAAGATAGTACCGGGGTGAGCCAGGCGCGGATATGCTCGACTTCAAATAGGTTTGAAGTCCCTTCGTAGTAACCGGTTAAAGCACGTCGGTTCATAACCGCAATCCACTCCGGAATGTACCGGAAGAACAGAGATTGCCATTCATTTTCGGGGGTAGCGAACCAGCTGGCATGCCCAAGGACACACACGGTCGCTTGCAAAAGGTCATGCCCACAAACGACACATGCCAGCGTTACCATGAGGTAAACGGTTAGCATCTCAGCTTGCGTCAGCTGCCACTTCGGGAGGTATCGAGTTAAAAAGAAATTGGAAATCGCAACCAGAAATAGGGTAAAAATGGCATTGAAGAAAATCGCCATCGTGGTAGGATACTGCGTTGTCCACACTGTTTCTGTTTGAACGACAAGGTAGATGTTAAGGGGCAGTGAGAGGAGCCCTAAAAGGATGGCTCGCCATGTGACGCTTTCATATTTCCCCGTTTCTAGAGCGATTTTCCAGTCGTGGACTTTCGGATCTTTTTCTAATACCATTTCTGAATCTCGACAATCGGATTCATCTGGGCAAAATGTGCAAACTGTAGGTTTCGCAAAAATTGCGACTTGCGTGTAAACTATAAAAAAACAACTTAGAAAAGCAGAAACGAGTTAGGGGCTTAGGAAATATTAAAATGTGCGTTCAATACCGTAAGCAATTTTAGGTTTCAGCGATGGTGGCGCGGGGGCATCAAACGGGAAAGCGAGCTCAATACGAAAAATCCCAGCCCCACTAACACGCGTGAAACTCCCCCGGATTCCGAAACCAACACTTCGCTTCGGTTCACTCAGATTGAACGTCCGCTTGCCGTTCCAGATGTAGCCGATGTCCGCAAACGCCGTGGCACTCAAGACGAGCCCGAGATTAACCTCATTTTTGATAAACGGCCGGACACAGAACGTAGCGATAGCATCGATGCCTTGATTTAAGCCTCGGAAAAAGGTGCCGCCAAGAACGGTTCTGGATTCAAGACTTAGCAACATCATTTTTTCGCCGTTAAACTGCCGATATGTGTAACCACGTAGCCCGTTAAAAGTGCCGAGGAAGACCTGGCTCTCTCCGCTCCACCCAAACTGCATTTCCGTTTTAAATTGTGCAACGAACGTCTGATGAAAGTCGAAAAGACCGTTATCTCTAAAACCGCTTTCGAGGGTATACATGTCCCCCGTATTGAAGACATCGGTATAAAACAGCGAGGTGCGTGCTTGAAAAATAGGACGTTCAATGCGGCTTGTGAAATTTGTGCTCAGCGCAACTTCGCTTGTCCCAAGAAGCCAATCTCCCTGCAGCCAACCAGAGTATAACGCGAGCTCAACTGAAGATTCCGACCGGTCAGAGCCGTATAAAGGGGATGCGTGTCCAATAGAGAGCCCATATTGAGAACCGACGAAAAAATCTTCAACCGAACCCATCCGTCTAATGAACCGAGTCTGATGATACGCCACGTGTTTTCGTCCCACTGTAAACCCAACCCGTTTGATGTCGCGATTAACCGGTGCAGCCGCAGAGGCCCCTGACTTACCAATCAGTAAGTATTTTGAACGTTTTGACACTGTCCAAAGCCCCACGTAAATTTGCTGCTGCCGGCCACCGAAGTACCGGCGAACAGAGCCGGATGCACCGTGTACATTTCGTTCAAATATATCTGTTTTTTTTCCAGATTCATACCACGATACCTCATCAACCGATTCTGATAGTCCAAAGCTCGCACTCCACCGGCTTTTCAGCGTATATTGCGGTCGTTCTAACAAAACAACCCAGGAGTCGCCCTCGCGTTTCTGAATGTATTCCCCATCAAAATTCCACCGTGACTCGAAAACCCGTGGCACCTCATACTTCCCCCAGAACCGGCTGCGCGTTTTATCATCACCTTCGCTGACGCGTTCATACCGTAATTGTACGCCTTGGCCGGACCCAAATAGATTCGACTCCCTAATTTGTGCAAATAGATAGCGCCGCTCACTGTTCAGATACTGACTCGGATCCAGTGCAGGAAGTAAAGTCGGCAACAAGTCTACTACGATGACGTTGACTGAGACAGTCTGTTGCTGCTCATTCCACCCCGCATGAATTTTGGTATCGCCCAGGTACGCTTTCTGTCGAAGAATTCGTTCACTCTCCTCTTTATCCGCCTCCGTATAGACATCTCCAACTTCAAACAGAAGTTCACGAAGAATAACCTCCGTTTTCGTTTTCTCCTCGCCAGATACGCTAATCTGCCCGATAAGCCCCTCATCTATTACAATACCAATATAGATGCCATCGGAAAATTTTTTTACGGTGAATTGCTCCTTAGGAACGCGGGCAAATCGGAAGCCTTTCTCCCGGTAGAACTGTTCAATCGCTTCAAAATCCTGGTGTAATACAGCTTCATCATAAAGAGCCCATACATCTGTCTTCATGAGTGCACGAATTTGATAGTCCGGTAAGGAATGATTACCTGTAATCACAAGACTCCGGACAGTGTTTCCTTCACTAGCCACTTCTTTCTGTTCCGGCAGCTCGCCGACACCTAAAGAAAGCGAAGGATTGAGGAGGATAAAAAAGAATAAACAGATACAAAAAATTCTGAAGTTGTAACGTTGCAAAGAGAAAACGGACCCAGTGTCAAGTCTATGTGTAGGGGTAAGAGAATCCCGACGTGTTGAAAGGCGCTTCATAACCTTAGAGATTGTACAACATCTTAACCATTTTGCGAAACCCTTCAACTTTCCGTGTGGTTTATATCGGGACATTATGCGTCACCTGCGGTGAGTGTCCGCTTACTTTCTTTCTTCCGATTTGACAGAACATCGCTTGGAATTTGCTTGCTAATTGGGTTCTCTTTTGCCGTTTATGCTTGAGACAAAACCTTCAATCAGGAGAAGACTGACGGCTAAAATAAGCAATTCGCCCCAGATTTCTCTACCGTGCCGGTTCACATTATAAGCCTCACTTCCAACAACATCCTCATCTGTACTATGAGTCTGTGCATCGACACGCGCTGCTGTCTCCTGAAGGTCGATTTGAACTAAATCAGATTCAGCGGTATCAACGTTAACGGCGAAAAAGTCACGTTGAAGTCTGCCCTGCGTTTTTATTTCAAGTTGATATATCCCTGGGCGTTGTGCAATTTGAAAACGCAGCGTTCCATCCTCTGTAATCGGCACTACCGTTGAAGTGTCTAGACTGCGGTTTAACTCACCTGTTACTGCGTCATCAGCATCCGGGACGCGGCTGATTGTGGCTTTCGCACCTGCAGCGCGTCGATATGTGGCGATATAGGTTTCTCCGATATGCCAACTTTTACGGGCTGCTTTCCTCGTGTAAAGCACACTCTGTTGGAGGAGCGGTAGAAAGTATGGATTGATTAGCAGCATTGCATCTGTTTCGTCTGTATCTCTCTGTAGGCTGCAGTTATAGAGTAACACCGCACTACCATTTCGGTTTCTCTTCTGTTCAATAAGAAAAGGTATTTCATGGCTACCCTGTTCTTGGAAATGCGCGAGGACCTCGGCTTCAGGCGAAGGATGTAGCGTCACACCGCTATAAAATTGGGGCGCGTACTGTGGGGAAAACCCTTCAGTCGGAAAAATGTCAAAGATTGCATGCGTTTGTTGATACACGCCAACTTGTTGCGGTGTTGTCCAAGTTAGGGGGGTGCCAATGGTTGCAGGGAAGACATCCGCCAGTTGATTGTAACTTTTCGCATCGCTGCGCCGGCTGACAAATGCTATAATACCTTTGCCACCGCGAATGCACGCACGGAGCTGCTCCCCTATTTGTGCCGAAATCTTCGGTACGTCCCCGAGAATGATAACGTCATAATCCTCTATTGGAAACGTCTCAAACTCAGCGGGGGTACATTGCGTCGGTAAAATCATCGTGCCGTTGTCAGGATTTAACGCCAAGGCAAGGTATTGGGTTTGCTCGCCTACACACAAGACGCGCACCTCACCGAGTACCTCCACCGCAAAATAGCGTCGATTGTCGACATTGAGCCGGTCAGATGTGAGTGTAAAATAGCCCGTATGTGTCCCTAGTGTAGAGAAAGTATATGTTGAGATATGCCTTGCGATATGCGCTTTGGAGTTTCTACCTAAATGCGATTCATCTGCATTTGCGGAAACATTCATCGTTCTCCGTTTTTGCCCCCCGATAAACAACGTCAGTGTACTCTGCTCTAACGGAGCACCTGAATAATTGGTTGCAGTCACATTCAATTGGAGCGGTAAATTGACACCAATTAGTTGATTGGAAACCGAAATTGCTTCAATATTTGTGTTGTGTGCATCCTGTTTGGTCACCGGAATCAGAGAGATACTTGCCCCTGAACGGTTCGGAACGGCTTTTAAATCTTTCCAGCCATTCTGGGCGAAATCAGAGATGAGATAGAGTTCTTTGTTCAACTCTTTGGAATCTGCAAGTATGTCATGTGCAAGTTCGAGACTCGGCGGTACGTTTGTCGTACGGTATGAGACTGTGGCTGCCTCAATTGCCCCTATAACTTGTGAGATATCGGGTGTCAGTTGGCGGAAAACAGGTTCCGGGGCATCGGACATTAAAATGAGCGAGGCACTATCGCCTTGTTGAAGGGAGCGGAGAACATCAATGCCGAGTGCCTTGCCTTTATCAAACAGAACGCCATCAACCCCTTCATACCCCATACTATACGAATTGTCCAAAACGATAACGACATCGGTTTTGGCACGGATTGCCGCTATCGGTAACCCGAACGTTAGAAATGGGCGTGCCAAAGCGAGCGCGAGCAGCGCCACAATTAACATCCGTAAAAGCAGAATTAGCAGATTTTTGAGTTGAACGCGACGTACATTTTGGCGATGTGCCGCCATAAGAAACATGAGGCTACTAAAATCTATTGTCACGGCACGGCGACGACTCCACAGATGGATAATTAACGGAATGCTAGCAGCGAGGAGACCAAAAAGGAAAAGTGGGTTGAGAAAAGCCATATTGAAAATGAAATAAAAAATGAATCCGTCCCAGTAGGTGGCAGGTAAAAGGGAAGGGAAGTTCTCCCCGCTCGCGGGGAGGAATCCCCTTTCTTATCTCTCCTGAAAGGAGAGATAAAGAATACCTATCCTGCCACTTTTTTTAAACTGATAACGGCGGTAGCTCTACCGCTACCATGAAACGCTTTTTCTTTAGTAAAACACTTTAGAGTGGCTTATGAAAACAGAGAGACATTGCGGCTCGCACGCCCTGCCCCGGAAGGCGAGGTTTCCAACCTCGCGAGTTACAATGTCCACGTCATTGTGAAATCCAATATAAAAAGGAGATAAATCGGGCTAATGTCGTATTAATCAACAACGACAATTTCAAGTTGATTTAGTGTCCGGAGTACCTCCGTCGCGAATTCTGTCAGCGTATCGGACTCAAGGGTGCTACCACCGAGTTGAATATGAGTTGCATCGGCCCTAACCTGACCCAACGTCGGATCCATCTGCACCCATCTGCCAACGTAAACCTCCGGCCAAAAGTGGTAATAGAACGCATTTCGCGAAAAGACAAGTCCTGAACAGATTCTTGCGGGGATGCCAACGGCACGCGCCAGCGCGATGAATAACACTGTGTGCTCCGTGCAATCTCCACTACCAGTTTTTAAGGCTGTCAGTGAGGAAGCGAAACCACCATTTATTTCTTTGTCCAAAATAGCAGCGTAAACCCATTCGCACAATTTCTTCGAGGCACGCCACGAATTGACTTCTGCTTCCAAGATTTCTAATGCCTTCGCGAGGATGGTTGGGTGTTCGGCTTGAATATACGCAGTTGCTGAGAGATACGGATCCAATTCTGAATTCTGAATAGGTAAATCTGGACAACTTTCAACGTCAACCGTCGGAATTTGAATTGAAACCGTCCCTGCCTGGTCTGAGGTTAGGTGCAGTTTCTGTCGAGAATTAGACATGATGGCATCGGCGACATTCCCCTTCGTGAGGCTCACCGCCGCTACCAGATGTGCTGCCTTAGGAGACGGACGTTTACCCGTGGCAAGAATACGTGTTCGTAAAATAACGTCAATTTCGCCAATATCGCCCAAGGCGCTCTCCTTATCCGTTTTCGTCGCTATCAATGACAGCCCCATTAGCGGTGTTTCCGTGCGGTATGTTACTTCTCCATCGCGCGAAGTCCACATACGTGTCGTAATCCCATCCATCATATCCAATGTCTGATCGATTATATAAACCTGTTTTTCCTCAGACTGATAGGTTATAGTCTCCTCAGCTACCACATGCAGTTCTGCTTTGATAGGTAGAAGCAGGTCGTAGCTAAATAAGTTAAACGTTTTTCTATCCCCAATTTCAAATTGCTTCTGACTGAGGAGCAACTGTGCGCCCACGAGCCCGGAAATCGTATTAGGTGGCAGCGGTATTTCGGATTCCGTGGTTTCGCCGTTAAGTATTGTCTTAATGTAAGCAACATTATCTAGAATGTGTCCCTCTACCTGTTTTAAGCCGGGCGTATTAGAGGTTGAACGGAAGTGGCGCGGCATTAAACGGGAATCCGTATACTCAACATACGTCATTTCAAGAGTCGTGTCTTTTCCGAGTGCTTTGAAACTCAGCAACATATCTGTCCGGTTTCGAAGCATGACTTCTCCTTGATACTCGGCCTTTTCAACGTATGTATGCATATAGCCGAGTTTAGTATTCATCAAGGAGAGGTTGTACCAACTCTCTTGGGGCTGTGATAGCATACTCTCAAAAGCATCATGTTCTACTGTGTCTGCTGCATAGACTGTTGCCGCGACAAAAATAGTTACCATGCAAAGCTTTGATAATATCATCTCTGTATGACTCCTTTGGTATGAATCTATTCTCGGCAAAGTTAGCTAGTCAGTCAGTTCTGTTTAATTATACCCAATCTACCTGCCTATAGTCAAGTTTACTCGTGATTCTTAAATGCCATTGCAACCGTATGTGTGTGTCGCTGTTTAACTTTCCGGTAGTTCCCAAAAATGTTCCGGAAATTCCGTTTGATAAAGTCCCGAATCCCTGAAATCGTCACAACATAGAGTTGTCCACCAGGGTTGAGATGCACTTTTGCATCGTTTAGGAAAATTTGAAAGAGCTCTTTACCGACATTCGCAGGCAAATTGGATACAATCAGATCAAACTTGATATCGGAGAGATGGCTAAACCCGTTGCTCAAACGAACGTGACAGTTCTGAAGTCCGTTCTGTTGGACGTTTTTGCGGGCGTAATCTATCGCGATGAAGTCTTTATCCACCATATAGACAGTAGCGTTCTGTCTGCATTTTGCAATTGTTACACCGATAGCCCCATATCCACATCCAAGGTCAAGGCAGGTATCACTATCGCGCAGCTCTAAATTTTCGATAAGCAGCCGTGTTCCTGCATCAATTGCTTTGGGCGAGAAAAGTCCCCAGGTTGTGTAAAAGATTAACGGTACTCCGCGGCATTCAGCGTTGAACCTAATTTTTCGCGCCGGTATTTCTATTGCCATTTTATCAGAACTCCGAGTGTTTTCCCGGGCGAATTCCAGAGCAAATCAAACGCCGCTTTCGCATCCGTATAGTGAAACCGGTGCATAATCATCTCTGCTGGACGAATATCACCGTGCCGTATCTTTTGCAAAGCACGCGTAGCAATCTGTGAACGAGGCTCCTTGGTTAAGATACCGGCAACAAGCCGTTTGCTCATCATTTTTGACGAATGTAGAGGGAGCGGTTTTTGCTGATAGAGCGCAATCAACTGGATTGTTCCCATTTGCCGTGTCATTTCCTGTGCTTGTTCAAACGATGTCACCCCTGCATAACCGCCAACACAGTCTATCACCAGCTCAGCCCCTTTTCCGTCTGTGAGCCGTTGGACTGCTTGGACCGGGTCAACTTCTGTGGCATTGACCGTCTCGTCGGCACCGAGTTGTATTGACAATTCACACCGAAAGGGTAGGGCATCAACCGTGATAATTCGTGCCGGGTTGTAGCTGCGCATGACTTGCATCATTAAACTGCCGACTAATCCTTGCCCTAAAACCACGACGGTATCGCCGGGCTTAACACCGGATGAATCTGCCCAAGCGACGGCACTCGTGGCAAGCGGGAGGAATGTGCCTTCTTCAAAAGAGACATCATCAAGGAGACGGACAATACGCCCATCAGTTTCGATGGGTTCTGCAATCGCGTATTGGGCATGCGGTGCCACAACCATGACGCGCTCATCGACACAATAATTTGTGACTTCTGCACCGGCAGCCTCGACGGTACCAGTGAGGGAGTAACCCATAATTGATGGCGGAACCGCCTCTTCTCGAATGTAACGCCGAAAGAGTTCAGAACCGCGGCTGATTAAGGTAGTATCCGTCTTTACAAGCATCTGTCGCGGCGTTATGGTTGGTACCGGCACTTCTTCGAGTTGGATGTTGCCGAATCCTTGTGGTTTTGTTACGCGAATCATTTTTCCCATTTTTTTATCCCTTGATTGGCTAAAGTGGCAGGATAGGTATTCTTTCTCTGTCCATGAGAGAAGATTACCTTTTACCTGCCACCCACTGGGCCGATTAGCATCTACGTCTCACCATTTTTGGACTTATACACCATGAGATGGCGCATATAGGAATATCACAAGACGTTCGTCTATGGCTGCAACCGTTCAACTAACTCTTCTCGTGTGACCGGTTCATCAAAAGCCATCAGATAAATATGGAACGTGTCGCTTCTGTCTGAAACGTAAACCAGGTAGCGTCCATCAGGCGAGAAAGCAGGTTGAATAGATACGCCAATGTCCCCGGTGATGCGCCGCTCATTCTTGCCATCAGCATCAATGAGATAAATCTCCATGTCGCCATCCCGCGCAGAGACATAAGCGATTGTTTTTCCATCGGGTGAGACAGTCGGGTTGTAACAATCGTAACGAGTCGCATTCGGTATCAATATCGGCTTTTCATTTTGTCCATCAATCTCTATCGTATAGAGTTGATTCACCTCATTCCTTGAGGAGACAAATACAATTCTCTGACCGTCTGGAAAAAACGCAGGACTCCCGTCATCCGTTTCATTGTAAGTGATGCGCTTCGGTTCAACATGAGCTGGTGTGAGCTGGGCAAGGTTGAGACCTGCCAAATCCAGCAGATATAATTCAAGGTTACCGTCCGCGTTTGATTCGTAAACCACTTGGTCCCCAGCAGGTGAAGTGCGCGGTACGCGCGCACCGAAACTGACAGGTAACACCGGAACGGTGGTTTTGCTGTGGATATGCGTTACGTTGAACCCTGCATAAATCGGGGTTGAACCGCTGCTCTGGATGACAACTTTAACTTCACGCGATGATTTCGGTTCACTACTATAGAATAGATAATAGGGGGTTTTCAGAAACGCCGGGGAACTATCGTTAAAGTCTGTCGTAAAAGTCACCCGCTGCCGGATACGGCCATTCATATCCATTAGGTAGATCTCGCCGTTGTCACGCCGGAATGATGCAAAGGCGATTTGCGTACCATCCGGTGAGAATGTTGGTGAGTAGTTATCCGAATCGCCGTGCGTCAGCTGCTTTACTTTGTAAGTATCGCCCACGAGCGCAGTAATCTCATCCAATACATCTGTATCCGAGGTACCGTGCAGAATGACCCTGAGTACGCGAAACGCAGAATCTCTATCACCGAATTTAAGGTATGTGCGTGCTAAACTGAGACGGGCTTCAACACGCTTTGCAGGTTGCGCCGCATAGAATTGAGAAGCGAGTCGAAACTGATCTATCGCATCATTATAACGTCCCAATTCATCGTATGCGATACCGAGCAACATCCGTGCTTTTGGATGTTCCGGTTCGGTTTCAATGAACACCGTTAACGAGTCTACCGCGGCATGTGTCATGCCTGCTTGAAGCAGTTTTTCGCTTTTTTCAAGGTGCCGGTTTACGTTTTGGCACCCCATTACGCACATGCCGGTAATAAACATAGTGCTTATGATGTAGAAACCGAATCTATCGTGCGCACGGGTGCATAATTTCAAGTTTATTTTCGTGATATGCCTAAAGGCATTAAAGGCGAGAGATAACATATGCAGAAGATTGGAATCATTTCTTGTTACTTAGGTCTTTCGCGCCGGCCGCGCCAAGCATCACCGATCGCATACAGCCAACAGAGCCCTGCTTGTACGAGAGCACTGATTTTCAATTTCCAAGTAGGACGGTACATCAACTTTTCACCGTCGTCAAACGTCCAGATGTGAATCGCATAGCGGGTATCTTGCTGTGAAGTAGTGTCCGGACGAGAAGTCTCGCCGATAGCATCCTCATCACTGCTCCTGATGGCGGTTTCCGCTTTAGGCTTAAAGCGTGTTAAATCACCCCAGTCCCTTACAGGCAATGAGTTAATATAGAAGATAACGGCTGCAGAAGCAAAAGTGAAGAGGAGAATTGTGCCTTTCACACCCTGGTTTAAGTAGAGCTGCCCGAGCCCCGGCAGAATCGCTGACAAAGCCGCCGCAAGATAGGAACGGGCCAGCTTAGAATTCTTGATCTGATTGTGTTGCATCCACACCATCCAAAGATATGTGATATCTAATGGTAAACCCTCAGAAATTCTTTCGTCGCAATCTCACGTTTAGGTCCATTTGCCTTGTGCTACAAGGTATACCCCGAGACAAATAATCAAAGCACCGAGTACGCGAACTTTAGGGATCGCCTCTTTGAATATCATCCAGGAAAACAGAATTGACAAGACATACCCTAAACTCAGCATCGGATAGGCAATACTGAGTTTAATCCGGGAGAGGATAACTAGCCAAACGAGCGTGGTGAATCCGTATATGGCAATTCCACTGAGGATATAGGGATTGAAGAGTGCCTGCGTCAGCTTCGGGATCAGGTCCTTAACTTTTTCCACACGTCCGACGGTGTTCATCCCCTGCTTGAATAGGATTTGCCCTATCACAGTGAGTAAAACATTAAAGAATAGCATCAAAAAATCTTTCATAATAGTATCATACCACACCTTGATGTTTTTTGCAATTTTTTCTCTACAGATTATAGAGGTAGGTCACCTTTATGACAAGCACGCGAGTCTCAAAGGCGATAGCCTTTCCGATGTCGCCGTGCCATGTTTGGTTATATGCGAGAAAAAAATGGCTCTTAGGGCTATATTCCCAGCCGAACAGTAAACTGAGTAGGTAATCCTGCTGAGACGGTGCAGCGAGTCGTTTTTCGTTGTCGGCTTGTGCAAACGCCCGTAGGAACGTTTCACGTGTAAATAGATAAGTGGCACGTAGCGAACCGACAAAAAATCTGCCATCAATCTTATTTTCAAGATCAAGACTCTGTGCGTAGCTGCTGTCTAATTCTATGGCAAAATTACTTTTTGGGCGAAGTGTGGATTCAAGAAAGAACTGTCGCTGTTTGCCGGCTTGTTGGTGCGTGAAATTGAAATAGTCAGAAAAAGCCGTACCGATGCCGAAAGCAACCGGCTTCGTGGAATTTGTATCGATAAAGAGCCCGTAACTGTCTGCTATGAATACCTCTGTGAGCTCAACTTCTCGTCTTCGGCTGTAATAGACTTCGAAGTCGTCGAAAAAAGTCTCTCTAAACTCAAGACTCGCGTTAACTTGAACGCTCCACCGAAGAAGGTCTTCGTCAAAGTCAGGTGTGAGTGAGAGTTCGGGATTGCGTTCCTGCCATGCAGTAAAATATTCGCGTCTGTAGAGACTTTGTGAGAGGCGGGTACTGAGCCCGAGAAAAAGTTGGCGTGTCCCCCATTGTGGGGCATAGGAGCTGCGCGCGTATATCCGCTGCCATCCGCGGTTTAACTCCTTTCGGAGAAATCCTGTCTGATTGATTTCAAAGTTTGGTAAGACACGTTCGAACCCGACAAGGCTGCTCCAGAGATAGTTGCGCTGAGCGAAATCGACCGTATACGCGAGGTTGTCAGTATCTTCACCCGGATGAAAACTGCCGGCGTACTGTCCTGTAATATGATAAGTCTTTCCTAATGCCAGGTTCATGTCAATTCCTCCGACGCGGCTATGCTCCGCTGCCATTTCCTTATTTGCAAGCAGGATGCCAACGTTAGAACGTTTGAGGATGTCGCGTTTGAGCCGCATCGCAGAAAACCATGCCCGATCTTTTCCGGACGGTATTCCACCGTTTTCTTGGTTAAACGTCCTGAATTCGCCAGTCTGGTTTCCAAGAACGCCGATTGAATACTTGCCTACTTTACCGGTCAGCTTACTGCCCCACAGAATATCGCCGCGGCTGCCGATACGACGGCTGAAGAACAGATCATACGGTGTCTCAAAAAAACTGTTCCCCTCAACGAAAAAAGGACGTTTTTCAGCAAATCGCGTTGGAAATCGCGTCAGGTTAATCTCCAGTTGATCTGCTTCAACTTGTGCAAAATCCGGGTTTACGGTAAGATTTGCCTTCAATGCACTCGTTAAATTGTGTTGGAAATCCAATCCGGTCCCGAATTCGGATGTTAGGGTACCATCTGATCCTCCGGCCCCGCCGCCCAAAAGGTAAGGTGTGAGCTCAAAATTTTTCCCTGTCTCAATCTCAGAAATGCCCATCAGGTGCCCTAAATCGGACATGCGTGTTACCACACCGGCTTGGGTTAACTGCTTCCAGACTGTTACTTCGCTTTTCCGACGGTTCACTCTTTCAACATCAAACCCCCACGTTTGGGTAGGCTTGTCAACAAAACGGAAATTGGCAAACGGAATTTTAAATTCCACCGTCCAGCCGGATGCATCAATGGCTGCCTCTACCCACCAAACGCCTTTCCAATTGCTATCACGTTGAGTATCCTCATAGCGGTAGTTATCACTCTGCACCCCACCGGGGTTCGTGGCAAATTTATAGCCAGTCCGATGGTCATGGTGGGGGTCTATGAAGAAAGAGATGACATCCGAGGCATAGACATCACCGCGCCGCGTCATCCGATTGACGATCTTCTCAGGCTCAGCGTCGTAGCATCGGAAAGCAAGATAGAGGTTACGCGTGTCGTAGGCAATACGACATTCGGTGTCATCTGTGGCAGGTTGACCTCGGGAAGGCTCCAGTTGAACGAAACCGCTAATCGGTTTGGCATGTTGCCAGACAATATCGTCAAGTTTACCATCAATATGCGGCGGGGTACTCTCAATACGGTAGGCTTCAATCACATGCTCACCGCTGCCTTCTTGATGTGCAAACGGAGACATAGAAGATAAAAGAGATAGTAATATGGAAATGGTTAGGCGTTTTAGCATGCTGTTAATTATTATGAACGTGATACTGCTCCCTAAACTGTAGGCGTAATCTGCTCATCGCGATATACCCGGCGGCATGCCATGCGTGTATTCCCACCTCAATGTGCAGAGCCAAATGTTTGTAGTAGTTTTTTATGAGGATTTTTCGTTAAACAGTGGGACGACGGGGTGCTTCCTAACCCGTGGCCTATCGCATTTGAGCCCTTTTGCAATAAAGTATCACGTAAGTCGCAAAAAATATCAAGAAAAATCAGAATATTTTTTCTGCTTATAGAGGTGGATGCTTTGAAAAAACAGTCTCCGCTCTCTAATAGCGTATAACCACGCACATTTTAACGCCCTCGAAAAAAGTCAACCAAAATCTGTTGCTTTTTTATTCAGAAAACGTTAAATTCTTTAAACGAAATGTAGGATGGATATTGTACGGATTGGAAATATTGCCATGATGATGCAAGGAGAAATTCATGATTGAATTGACGCACGAAGAAATCGAATTTTTCAAAAATGAAGGTTATTTGGTAAAACGGAACGTCCTTGACCCGGAACTGATGGAGCAAGCACGCACAAGACTCTGGGACGGTGCGCCGGAAGGTAGATGTCGGGAAAATCCAGAGACATGGGTGGGGCCTTTCAAACCGGAAGAAGAGAACGAGGCATCTGAAAACAAGCGGAAGGGGTTCCGGTGGAACTTTCGTGAGCCGGGTGGCGAAGAGTGGATGGTGCGGCTCCTCGCCACGGATGCGAACGTTTGGCGGATGGCGGAACAGTTTTTAGGAGAGGACAATCTCGTGATACCAGAACGAGTACGTGGTATTTACTGCACTTTGCCGTACGGAGATGTCCCCAAAAAATCGATTGGCTGTCATGTGGACGCACATCCGTTCCACCTCGGTGTCGTCGGTTACATTGACGATGTCCCGCCTGAAGGCGGCGGGTTTACTGTCTGGCCGGGGAGCCACCGTACATTCTATTACGATTACTACTCGCAATATAAGAACGAACCGAAACCGGAGTATGACACGGACCGGGAGCGCATTAGCCGTCAACCGGGCATCGAATGCCACGGGAATGCCGGCGATATCGTTTTCTGGCATCACCGTATCGGCCATGCTGCAGGGCATAACTACTCGCGCCAGATTCGGCAAGCCGTGTTATACGATTTTAGGAAGACAGAGCTCGCACAGACCCAGGAGGAACCCCCCAACGATGATATGTGGCGTGATTGGCCCGGTATTAAAGCGTTGGATAACGGCGGCCCGCTTGCTTAGCGTGGATGAGCTCTCTTTACCGGAGTTGCAACTCTTCTAATGTCGCTTCCATCATATCGTACGCAATTCGCGCCTTTTCCATTCGCATCTGCGGGAACGTTTCAACCGAGATGTACTTATCGTAACCGACTCTTCCCAAGCTCTCAGCAAAGGTTCGGAAATCTAATTCGTCTCCTGCTTCACCGGGAATCAGGAAGGTGCTATACGGGTACATCCCTGTCACACCTTTGACGTGGCAATGCGCAGTTAGATGTCCCAATTTCTCCGTTACCTCAGCGATGTCTTCACCGAGATGATAGAAATTGGTGATGTCGTTGAGAACCCTGAGTGCATCGGAACCTACGTGTTCAATCAACAGAGCGACTTTGCATGCAGCGTCTATTGTTGTAGCTTCATGATTATGGATATTCATCGTAATGCCGAGCTCCCCGGCACGACGACATATCGGCTTCAGCACGTCAACCAGAAGTCGCCAGGCGAACGCGTCCCCTTTGTCCGCGCCATAACCGGTAAGGAAATTAACACCACTCGCTTCAAGCACAACTGCCACATCTTGTAGTAAGGCATAGTGTTCAACGGCGTGCTGCTTGTTCTCCAGTGCAAGTTGATACAACCCTTTCCCGGTAAACGGATTGATGACGGAAACCTTCAAACCGTGGTCTCCGGTCATTGCCTTAACTTGTTTAAGCAAATTATCGGTAATATCCCCAGATGGGATATGTGCCTCCGGCCCGCACATCATTTCAATCGCATCGTAACCCACCTCAGCGAGGATGCGGATAACCTGCTTAAGGGGCAGCTCTTTCATCCCGCCTGCGTGGTAAGAAATTCCTATCATGTGTCAGTCCCTCCTTCATGCACTATAGCGTTCTATTCACTCTTTTAAACATCAGTTTCACTATAATACTTGCAGACTTGCTTTGATGAAGATTAATATCTTAATTCACGACTCGTGCGCTTATTGTAGCGAGTTTTCCGATTCGGTTTTCTCATGTCAACCGCCTGGGGTCCTCTTCTTCACCGTCTTTAACATTAATAAAGATGGACAAAACCCCTTAATTTATGTTAAACTATTATCGTGCAAAAATCAAGTTTTAGTGAAAAATAAGATTGGAGGCAAATCTTGCGCCAGAATCAAGCAGATGTAGTTATCATTGGCGGAGGGATTATCGGTTGCGCAATCGCGTATAATCTCGCCAAGCATCAAGTCAACACGCTCGTGATTGAAAAAGCAGCACAAGTTGGCCAGGAAGCCTCGTGGGCAGGCGCGGGGATTTTAACCTCACATGCGTCAACTGATGCACCGTATCCAACGCTCTGCCGTGCCAGCCTTGCCTTGTACCCATCACTCGCGGACGAACTTAAGGCAGAAACGCAGATCGATGTTGAATTGATTCGTGCCGGCACACTGTCTGTGTTCTTTAATTCTGCAGAAGCCACAAGAATTATCGGCTTAGCAGAGCGCCGCATTAACCGCGGATTTTCTGCGGAAGTTTTGACTCCAGAACAGGCATGGCACTTAGAACCGGCACTCTCAACGTCTATTGCCGGCGCTGTCCTATTTCCTGAAGATGCCCAGGTACGCAACCCAAAACTTGTCACGGCCCTGGCGAAAGCGGCACTGAAGCGAGGCGCACGTTTTAAACTCGGCAATCCTGTTACAGGATTCATCCGAAAAAACAAGCGTGTTGTCGCCACCGTTGTCAACGGGGAAACCGTATACGCGGACACATTTGTCATTGCCGCCGGGTGTTGGACAGCGCAGCTGACAGAATTGCTTGACGCTACTATGCAAATCTTGCCTGCAAAAGGCCAGATAGTGCTTGTTGAGACAGGGCCACCACTATTTCAGCGTACGATTGATGGACTCGGCATCTATCTCGTACCACGCGCCGATGGGAAACTTCTACTTGGTGCCACGGTCGAATTTGTTGGTTATGACAAAAGTCCGACAGTAGATGGCATCAAGGAGATGATTGATGCAGGAATTCAAATCGCGCCGGGAATCGCAAGCAGCACCTTTGTCCAAACGTGGGCAGGTTTACGTCCTTATACCAAGAACGGACCGCGACTCGGATATTTGCCCGGGTATGACAATGTGGTGCTGGCATCTGGACATTACAAAAATGGAATTCTGCTTGCTCCGATTACGGGACAACTTATCGCAGAGTTATTAACAACAGGCACACCTTCTCTTTCACTGGATACATTTCAACCGGCCCAGCCGTAGGCGGGGTTTTTCTGAACCCCTATTTAGGCTGCCCCTGATGGCACTCAAAGTTGTTGTCTTGCCATCCATTAAATCAACAAAGAAAGTGTCCAGGTCTTTTTAGGTTCCCTATAACCATCACCAGTCATTTTAAATGAATTCTTTTTTGAGATTCGGATTAAAGTATTTAAGTTATTTTTTTTGTAGGATAGAAACAGGGGTATTAGATACCCCTATCTGACGATATACTTTAGAAAGGAGATTACATAATGCGTCAGGACATTCAAGTTCTCATTGAGGCAATGCATCACGTGTGGGATAATAATTCGCGCCTACGGAGAGCGGTATGCAGGATATACGGCTATCGGAAGGAACATGCGTTCGGAAACAGCCGAGGCGCGCGATGTTTGGACAATAACGCAATCATGGAAAAGGTATCTATTTTTAGGAGTGAACGAGCAGGCCCCTACTACAAGCACAGTGGAAAGGAGGTAGAGTGGCTCGCCTTCGCTTGAACACTCCTTTCTGAGGAGACAAGCATGCAGCAAACTGACGAACAGTTGATGCTCTCTGTCAAAGATGGAGATGGAGACGCATTCCAAACTTTAACGGAACGACACTATTCACAGACTTTAAATTTTATCTATCGGTTTGTTAAAGACCGGCCGCTCGCGGAAGATCTCTGTCAGGAGACGTTTCTTCGGCTCTGGCGCAGTGCTCCAAGGTACCGCCCGATTGCCAAATTCCGCACGTTTCTCTATCATATTGCCAAGAACGTCTGTTTCAAACAGCTGGCGAAAGAACAGCGAACACCCTACATGGAATCCTTGGATGTGCTCGCTAATAGAGATAGAGATGATGAAAACCATCAACCGCTTGCAGTCGCGATCTCAGATACACATTACTCACCTGAAGCAATTCTGATTGCTCAAGAAACCCGGGAGATGATTCAAGCTGCAATCGAGAAACTGTCAAAAGAACACCAAATGGTGTTCCAGTTAACAGAACTTCACGGGTTATCTTATCAAGAAGTCGCTGATATTGTTCAATGTCCTATCGGTACTGTGGCTTCGCGAAAAAACGCCGCGATTCGACAGCTCCGTAAATTTTTGGCACCATATAGAGAAATATAACATCCGCTTCAGAAGCCTTTAGAACAGGTTGTAAAACGCATGTTACTTTCTTGACTATGGGTTCCCAGGGCATTGTTCTGGATAAAGGCTTTTCTCTACACCCTGGTTCGTGAATCGCGCGCCAGGGTGTTTTTCTTTTTTCAAGATGGAAGCACTCGGAGAAATAAACTGCACCCCCGAGGAAAAAGCCAGTGTTGAAAAAATACTCGCCCTTATGAAAGACGGTCACAGCTGGAAAGTCGGCAGATTACTCATTAACGAAGAAGAATATCCTGGCATTATCGGAGCCATAGAGTTTATTTGTGAAGTACCAGATTCAAACTAACTAAAAAAGGAGCCCTACAATGGTTTATGTCACATACACAGAAGGAATGGATGCACTCGAACAATTAGATCTCACCCCCGAGAAAAAAGCCGAAGTTCAAAAAATCCTCGGTCTTCTTTTAGAAGGTGCTGGCTGGAAAGCCGTCAGAAACATACTGGCTGATCAGGAAAAATTTCCTAACATCCTCAAAGCCATAGAAGTCTACTCTGCTACTACTGCAAATGATATCTACTACTAATTATGGCTATTCAGAGCCATAGCCATAAGATACACAGCAATTAAGACTCGAACTACCAGAGGCGACAAGTGCTGGCAAGCCAAACAAGTTTGGCACGCCAAGCAATAAAAGCTGTCCGTAGTGAACTCAGAAAAATCCACACACACAAAAACGAATGTCTAAAACTTCTGGACTACTTAATCCCTGAATAAACCAACCGCCTGCTGCAGCACAAACCTGCAGCAGGCCAAACAAACTAGGAGAATCAAAAATGACTGAAGAAATGACAAACAACGATGAAACCTTCGAAACCTTGGATCAAATCCTTACAGACATTGTATATGCCGGACGCAACATGGAAAGAATAATAGAAGAATACCATCCCAAAAAATTAGACCCTGCCAAGATAAAAGCAGTGATAATACATCTGAATAAAGCCTCTTCTCTCCTACGAGAGAAGATAAAACCACTCCTATCTGAAGAAGATAGGGATTGGTAAGGCCAACCAAACCTGCTGCAGCACACACTGCAGCAGGCCCAACTACAACTAGGAGAATAAAAAATGAAATTCAAATTTTACAGCTCAAACACACAATCTTTTTTAGATTGTGACATCTCCGAAGAAACGGAAACCCTCCTCAAAAACCTAATAACCCCAGACACTATTAGAATTTTTAAAAAGCCTGTAAACGCCTACCTCAGACTCAATGAGTTTGAAGAAACCCTCTTCGAACTCCTAGAATATAGAAAGCGTGACAACGGATATACATTCTATGTCAGGGAAAAAACCCTGAAAAGTCAAGATGAAATCCTCAAAACCTTGAAAAACATCGATATAGACATTGGATATGCCGGACACAACCTGCAAAGAATAATGGTTCAATATTACAACGTTAAATTCTTAGACCCTGCCAAGATAGAAGCAGTGACAATACATCTGAATAGGGCTTTAATTAGACTCCGAGAGTTCATCTAATCCAATACAGCATAGGAAAGCAAACTGCTTTCCTATGCCCCTTTTCAAAAATGTGGCAGGGTAAGGTATTCTTTTCTCTCCTGAAAGGAGAGAAAGATTACCTTTTCCCTGCCACCCTGCGGGTGCCGTTTCGACGATCACCGCTTAATAGACACACTCCACCACTACTGCTTAAAAATTAAGCAAAAACAAGGGTGGTCACGTTTAGGTCACGTTTTTTATGTGACTGCACAAACCTAATGGCCATCAAGCCGCAGTACTCTGCGATGACAACTATGAAATCCTCCGGTGGTCACTTGGTAATCATTGGCAAATTGAGGATTCCAAGACAAAATCAGAAAATATATATACAGTTACCGTTTTACAGACTCACGCCTTTCACCAACCGTTTTGGACCCATACTTTTGCTTAAACGCTTTAATTTTAACTTGATATTTCCAAGTGAATGCGGTATCCTATTTTTAGCGAAGCAGAAATAATGCCAAGGCTTGAGGTAAAACGGATGCGTGAAGCGCAGGTGGTCCAAAAAACGGAAGTTCCCGCTACAATAGAATCTTTGCAACACGAACTCAGCGCACTTGGCCTGAAAGACGGCATGACTTTATTGGTTCATTCGTCATTGCGGGCAATTGGCTGGGTATCCGGTGGTGCAGTCGCCGTTATCCTGGCACTTCAAGAGACGCTGGGCAGCACAGGAACACTTGTGATGCCTGCATATTCAACGGACTTGAGTGAGCCGAGCAAATGGGAGAATCCGCCTGTCCCGGAATCGTGGTGGCCGCTCATACGCGAAACTATGCCCGCCTACGATGCTGCGCTCACACCAACGCGTTCAATGGGACTGATTGCAGAGACGTTCCGAAAGCAGAAAAACGTCCTGCGCACGACCCATCCACAAAACTCATTTTGTGCATCTGGCCCAAAAGCCGGGCATATTATAGAGAATCACTCCTTGGAATTTGGCTTAGGGGAACAGTCACCGCTTGCCAGAATCTATGAGCTGCACGGTTCTGTTTTGTTACTCGGTGTAGGGCATGCACGGAATACCTCGATGCATCTCTCCGAATATCGGGCGAACTTTTCAACCAAACGCATTATCCAGGATGCCGCACCAATTTTTCGGAACGGCTCAAGGGTATGGAAAGTCTTTGAAGAAATCAACCTGGATAGCTCAGATTTTGAACACATCGGCGCGGATTTCCTACGTGCAGAGGCAGGACAGGCAGCTCGACACGGCAAGGTCGGACTCGCGAATTGTCAACTTATACCCCAACGAGATATCGTCGACTTTGCAACTGATTGGATGCAAAAAAATCGAATCAAATCTGCTAAGGATTGCGAATAGAGATGTATACACGGCCGTGAAAAATTGATAGTCAGGCACGATGGAAGACAAGCAATATGATAAAACCAAACGCATATTCTAAAATAAAAGCACTTACCTTTGATGTCTTCGGCACAGTTGTCGACTGGTACAGCTCCATTGTTGAAGAAGGTCAGAAATTCGGGAAAATTCACGGCATTCATGTTGATTGGGCACAATTCGCACTGAAATGGCGAGCCGGCTACGGCCCCGCAATGAATAAAGTTCGACACCGGGAATTGCCATGGCAGAACATTGATGCACTACATCGGCTCATCTTGGATGGACTCCTTGAAGAATTTAAAATAGACAGCCTGGACGAAACGGCGAAGGAGCATCTGAATCGAGTCTGGCACCGGCTCAAACCCTGGCCCGATGCAGTCAGCGGATTAAAGCGGCTGCGCCAGCGCTATATCGTCGCTACCCTCTCTAACGGCAATATCGCGCTTTTGACCAACATGGCAAAATTCGCAGCACTGCCCTGGGATTGTATCCTCTCCGCCGAATTGGCGAATCACTACAAACCTGACCCGGAAGTTTATCACACCGCCGCCAATTTGCTTGGACTACAACCAAATGAGGTGATGATGGTTAGTGCCCATCCCGGAGACCTGCACGCAGCACAAGCAGTCGGATTTCAGACTGCATGGGTACCACGGCCCTTGGAATATGGTCCACATACGAATCAGGAAGCCAGAGCACAGCCAATAGACCTTGTCGCGAGTGACTTTAACGTGCTCGCAGCTCAATTGGATTTCGAAAGACAACACCCAGATTAAATTATAAAAATATCAAATTGGAGAATCAATTATGAGCAAAATCCGAATCGCTTTTATCGGTTGTGGCGGGATGTCATCGCAGTTGCAACAGTGCATCCCGATGGTCCCAGAGTTCGAGTTCGTTGCTACATGCGACATCGTTGAAGAAAAAGCCGCTGGAAATGCCCGGAAGTTCGGGGCACTTCGTCATTATACGGATTACGACGAGATGCTGAAGAACGAAGAACTTTACGCAGTGGCTGTTGTTGGCCGTCCAGAGGATAAGCTGCACCGGGATATCGGGATTGAGTGCCTCCAACGCGGTTATCATATTTACACGGAGAAGCCCCCTGCAACGACTGTCGAAGGCGCAAAGATGCTGGTTGATGCATCAATCCAGACCGGCAAAACCGGTATGGTCGGGACAATGTGGCGACATGCACCCGCACATCAAATAGCAAAACAGTTGATAGCAGAAGATGACTTCGGCGCAGTGTCTCAATACCACACGCGATATCTTGCACCAAGCCCACGTCTTCGCGAGACAAAAAGCCCTTTCGCATGGCCATTCATGCTCGATCAGGCGATTCACCCAACCGACTGTATGCGGTTTTTCACCGGTCAAGTCAGCGAAGTGTTCGCGATAGGGACGATTGATGAAGCGAGCGGTACCGTCTCCATAGCGGTGAATCTACGGTATGAAAACGGCGGCATCGGCACGATGACGCTCGGGACCGGCCCCGTTTTGGAGACGATGGTTTTCATTAAAGGCACAAACAACCAAGCCATTCAGGTTTTGGAGACGCGGACGCTGCGCCGCTATCGTGTCCCAACATGGCTCGGCTCCGGCGGAGGATACGCAGATACGCCGACCGAAGAGTGGGATATTAACACAGCCATCCATAGCATCGGACGGCCCGGCTATCTAGAAGAGATGCGCCACTGGGCAAAATCGCTACAAGATCTAACACAGCCACATGCAAGCCTTGAAGATGCATACCAGAACATGCGCGTTTTAAAAGCGATTAGCGATAGTGTTGAAACCGGGGCAGTCGTTCGGATAGAGAAGGACGCATGAAAGTCGTTAACTTGTGGGCACCCCGTGTCAACCCGATAAAAATCCGCCGGCTTTACCGTTACGCCCGCTTAGGCATCTACGATGACGATATACTACAGGTTGTCGGCTGGGAGCTCTACGTCCGTTGTAATGACATTGCAACGGTTGCAGATGTCTTCCGGGACGGCCGTGTCCCTTGCCCCCAATGCCAGACAAAAGTGAAACGGAAGATAGATCCGCTGTTTAAGGGCGGTGACGGTGGCACCCATGTCAACTGGTTCCATTGCCCGCACTGTAGCAGGAGATTGCTATGGCAAGACTGCCGGGATGCCCTACGCAAAAACCCCAGGTGTTTCGATTGCCGCACACTGCTAACAGGAACAGCGGAGTTGACATGCACTTGCGGTAAAAAATGGGAACAAAAAACTTACCGGCGTTCCCTCGCCAACCGCGTACGTCTACCTTGTCCAAATTGTCTTCACGTGATCCGCAGACCGGAGATGTCCGTCACTCGATACACTATCAAAAAACGAGCAGCCCGTGATGAATTGCAATGTCCTCGGTGCAACCGTGCAGCCATTCATGAGAAAGGCTCTATTCTGTGTCATGCATGCGGTTATCAACGTCGATGGCGGGATTACCGGAAAAGTTTGAAAAGACGGGATGAAAAACTCGAATGCACCGGGTGCGGATACACGTTTCGATGGCAGGCCTGGCGTAAGAGTGCCCGTTCGCTTAGAACCGGTAACCCCAAGCCTGCACGTCAATTCGCTGAAGGTTGGCCAAGGTGTCGCACCCCTCAAGCGCGTATGATACAAATTGATACGCTACTTCAGGCACTGCACGGACGAGGCGCATTAGCCCCCCTATTTATTGATGGAAATGAGCAGAGCATCCGCGAAATGCTCGATGAATTCGCAGTGCAAGCCTGACCGCTAGCTTGCTCTTTCTGGATCGAACCTCAGGAGCACAGGCAAACAGATGAATTCCAAAAATAAAACAGATTCTACGCTTGCTGAAGATATTGGCAGTTCATCCAGTACGACAGCCGAAAAACTTCCGCACAACCGAATCGTATTAGGCGACTGTTTAGACATTTTGCCTTCCTTCCCCGATGCAGTTTTTGACTGTTGTATCGCCGATCCCCCGTTTAATCTCTCGAAAAGGAAAGGGTTGGACTGGGCATTTAGCTCGCATGTCACAATGCAGGAACAGTGGGATATTTTCGCGAAGGACGACTATTTCCAATTTACCGTTAATTGGATGACTGAAGTCCTGAGGGTACTAAAACCGAATGGAAATCTATTCGTTTTTGGCTCATTTCACTGCATCTTTACAATCGGGTTTATTCTACAAAACATGTTTGACCGCCGGATTATCACGCAAATTGTTTGGTATAAACCCAATGCCCAACCTAATATAACGTGTCGAATGTTTACCGAATCTACCGAATTTATCATTTGGGCAGTCAACAATGAAAGCAAAAAAGCAAAAAATTGGACCTTCAATTACCCAACGATGAAGGCAATGAACAACGGTAAGCAGATGCGAAATATGTGGGAAATCCCACTAACAAAGCCATCCGAACGGAAGCATGGGAAGCACCCAGCACAAAAACCTTTAGCAATCATCGAACGGCTTATTTTAGCCGGAACTCATAAAGGAGAACTCATTCTCGACCCATTTTCTGGAACTGGAACCACGGCGGTTGCTGCTGAAAAACACAATAGGGAATGGATAATGATTGAGAAGGAGAAAGCGTACAACCAAATTGCTCAGAAGCGAATCGATGCGTCGTTCACTACACCCCCTGACAAGCGGAGTTAGGGGGGCATCCTTCATTACTGACAAGCAGGGCTAGAGGGGTGCCTTAGACGGTCCCCAAACCTGTTTCGGCGTGCACGTGTCAAAATAGGACCATATCTCACACTCACCGGAAACCGCTGTGGGGGTCCGCGTACGAGGGTGAATACCGGTGGCGATTGGCGACACGCACGAGACGTGGAGAATAGTACCAACACCCGCCACGCAACACGCGAGATGACTTAGCATTTCTGAAGTTGTTTACAAGTGCATCTAGATTCGCAGTCGTATTTCCACGCACGCCACTCAACGGATTCCGAGACGGAGACTCAGAATAGAAATCCGCATCATACTCGTCCAGACACCACTCCCACACGTTCCCTGCCATGTCGAACAGCCCATATCCGTTCGCGGCATAAGTCCCTACTAGCGTCGTATCGCCACCGTAGTTTGCACGCCCATAGGAAATCGTATTCCCCCACGGGTACTCCAGACCCGCCTTACCACCCCGCACTGCTCTCTCCCACTACGCCTCCGTCGGAAGACGTTTACCCACCCACTGCACATAAGCCATTGCACCATACCACGCTGGATGCTCCGCCTTACCCAAAGGATAGTTATTACTGCTCCAAAAGTAAAAAATAGACGAACACATTTTAGACGAAAACAACACTTTTTGCCATTTTTTTTCTGCCTGACTCAAAGGGTGTTTTGCATGATCGTGCAATCTCTTTTTTTCTCAAATTTTCGTAGAGTTGATTCTGATTCAATCTGTTTAAATTCGAATTTGGGCTTGAAATTTATGTGTTTATTGTGTAAAATGCTGGTACGCAAAATAGAAACCCTTCGATAGGGTTGCAAAATACCTGAACAGAGCCGAGAGTTTAGTAGTTGTGTAGATTTTGTTAGCGAGTAAACAGATTTTAGAGATTGGCTGAGCTAAGGAGAGAGTCATAATGACAGAAATAAAGGAACTGCACATATCCAACGACGCAATGAACCATCCTGAAGAATTACGTCTCCGGATGTCAGAAGAGGGATATCTCTTTTTTAAGAGGCTGCAAAATCCGGACAAACTTTGGGCACTGCGGCGAGAGATGCTAACGACAATCCAATCGGGCGGCTGGATTGTCGCCGGTACAGACGCGATAGATGGCATTGCTGATATCTCCAAGCAATGTACCGAGGGAGATGTCGGCTACACAGATGTATACCACGAGGTCTATAAGCTAGAAGCGTTCCACAGGTCAGGTCATTGGCCAGAGGTTGTCGGGATGGTAGAGAAGATTCTGGGCAGGCCCGTACTACCGCATCCACAGAAGATTGCCCGTCTCTGGTTTCCCAAATACACCGCCCATACTACACCGATACACCAAGACTTCGTTCACTTCCAAGGGAATTTCGAGACATATACGTGTTGGGCACCTGTTGGGGATTGTCCAATTGCGTTGGGCGGTTTAGCAGTCTTGCCCGGTTCGCATAAAGTCAATAAAGTACTAGACCACCACTTTTCACTGGGTGCCGGCAGCTTGTGTGTGAATACGGACGAATTATCAGGGGACTGGCACTCTACTAACTATGAAATTGGAGATACATTAATCTTTCCAGCGTTGACTGTCCACAAGGCACTCCCTAATTTGACCGAAGACCGGCTCCGCGTCTCGTTGGACAACCGATACCAGGCAGTCGATGACCCAATTGCTGAGCACATGCTCGAACCACACCTGAACATCTTCAATACGCTCCAATGGGCGGATGTTTACCGCAACTGGGAATCTGATGAACTCAAGTATTATTGGAAGGAACACGAACTCACCGTAATTCCGAGAGATTTCAGTTACGGGAATAAAGGGTTTGAAGAAGCTTTAATGTTAGCTAGAAATGGCGATGAACGTGCAAGACTGCACTTAAACCGCATCATCAAACGGGATGCTACAACTGAACAAGCGAAGTTGGCAGCGGCGGCTCTGCTGGAAGTAGGTGCAAGTGCCACAGGTTGATTATGTGACCTCAGCCTTGTTAACGTGTTAATATTAACAAAGTCAACTCCCACGTTTTACTGTGGGAGGATGCCTTTTCTCTCTGCGTTGCCGCTGGGAGTTTCAGGCGCAATTTAAAACAGAACTCGGGGGTAAAAAATATGAAAGTTGCAGCAATGTTTGGTAACGGCAAGGGGGGCTTGGTGGACAAACCAACCCCCCGGGCAGCAGCGGATGTCGTTGTTGTCAAAATTCATGCAGTTCCGATGTGTACAGAGTACAAAGGGTTCAAGGGTGAGCATACCGGAGATAACTTTGGACACGAAGCAGCTGGTGAAGTCATTGAAGTTGCACAACCGGGGCGCGTCAAGGTAGGAGATCGCGTCGTGGTGCAGCCACAGAACGGCTGCGGTAAGTGTTCGTTGTGCGTCGCTGGTGAGCACATTCACTGCCAGCACGGGCGGCGGGTCCGCGACATTGTCGGGACAGATGTCGCCTCAGCAACCTACGCCCAATATATGCACAAAATAGACGATTTGCTCTGCCCAATTCCAGACGGCGTGAGTTATGCACATGCCGGCATGGCATGTTGCGGATTGGGGCCAACATTCGGCGCGATGGAGCAGATGCAAGTCAATGCATTAGATACAGTGATGGTTACCGGCCTGGGACCTGTCGGCTTAGGCGGCATTATCAATGCACACTATCGTGGTGCACGTGTCATCGGCGTCGAGAGCCATCCATATCGCGCAGAACTCGCGAAGAAGTTAGGCGCAGAAACCGTCCTAGACCCATCAGAACCTGATATCCTAGAACAGATTCATGACTTAACAGACGGCAGCGGCATTGACAAAGCAGTGGATTGCTCCGGCGCAGCCGCCGCGCATCGGTTAATGGTAGATGCCGCCCGGAGAAAAGGACAGGTCACGTTCGTTGGAGAAGGCGGCGAATTTCCACTGGGGGCAAGCCGCGATATGATCCGGAAAGGCCTCGTCTTGCGCGGGAATTGGCATTACAACCTCGGACATTATCCTAAACTGATGAAGGTGATTCAAGATTTACCCCACCAGCTTGACACGTTCATTACCCATACCTTCCCAATGCGCCAGGTGCAACAAGCATGGGAATTACAAACGACCGGTGAATGTGGCAAGGTTGTCCTAGACCCGTGGGCGTAATTTGTGACGTGTTTGAATCACTTATTATCTGGATAAGATTTCCAAGTTAAGACCTGTTCACGCGGTTAACTTTTTGACTGACTAGAGACTCAGCCGATACGTAGTTTTGCTCAAAACTGTCCATTCACGCACGGCAATCCCTGCTGAGGTAACCCATGCCTGAGCGTAGACGAGGTAAAAGTCACTGCCTGGGCGATAAATGTAATGGAACAAGAAATTCGTGCTCGCACGCTCTGCCGCATCGTTCCACTGCACGTACAGTTTGGTAAAAAAACGAGTATTCAGTGCATAACTAATACGCGTCCCGACAACGTTTGTCGTTAATAGTTCTGTTCGGGGCAGGTCAATCCAATTCCGCTGGTAGTGCATCTCGAGCGCGAATTGATACGTCATCCGCCATTGGCTATCAATGTCGAAACTCAGGCGGTTACCGTGAAAGTAATCTCCGTAATTCAGACGGCCAAATACAGCAAACGGACGACTACTTTCAGTGAAGGTCCGTAGAGAAACCTGGTTCATCTCGTAATCTCCCGCTGGAATCTCAACATCCCCAACGGAGAAAGGCTCCTCTACCTGGTCAAACGTCCGCCGGATATCAACGCTGAATCCATCGTCAGAGTCTCTAAACAGACTGCTACCAATCCGGGTATCCCATCCGATTAGGTTGTTATCGTGGTCAAGTACGTAACTACCTGAGAGGCTCGCGGTAATATTTCTTAATAGATGCTGCTCGACTTGCGTTTCATAGCCAGCGTTCACCATTAGCGACCGGATATCTCTGCGCTGCATGAACCCCATTTCGCTGGTAAATTCCGGACCGATGTCGAGATAAGATGCATTGAATCGGAAATGCTTGTTGCGCCAATCATTAGAGAGATACCATGCCAAATCGCGTTCGTCCGACCGTGGCGACCAGCTCCCAACTGTCATTGTACGCATCCGCCATTGCGGATGCGGTCTAAAAAACAGATCCAGTCCACCATTCCGATGATAACCATCCCCAAACCCCCTCTGCCGATTGGTAAGGATAAAACCGATGCTTGAATCGATGAGAATGTCTCGCTGCATGCGGAGGACAGAAAAGTTCGTGAGAGGCGATGCTGCTGAAGCTTCAGTCGTCATATTCAGCGCGCCGACACTGTACGCCCCGACCTTGCCGGTTAGTTTACCACCCCCGAGCAGCCGAACCTGTTTATCCTCTACAATACCGATGCGCCGACTGTAGAAAACCGACAACGGCGGCGGACCAAAATCTCCAACGCCTGCTCCAAAGGCGAAGAGACCGCTCCCTTCAAGAAAAAAATCGCGCCGCTCCGGGAAAAACAGATCGAACCGTGTCAAGTTCACTTCCTCACGATCTGCCTCAACCTGTGCAAAGTCCGTATTCAACGTCAAATCTAAGGTGAGATTCGACGTTACACCATATTTCATGTCGAACCCAACGTTGCGCTCTCCTATATACCCCGAACCTACCTCGTCAAGATTTCTCACCAGTCCCCCGAGCAGATACGGTTTGACATCGAAATATGATGGCGACGCAATCTCTTGTAGCCCGCTCAACTTCCCTTGATAGGTCGGATGATAGGTGCCGGGCCAACTCTCACTTCGCGGCACAGGTACCCATTGCGCAGCGCCATTCGTTCTCATGATATTCCGTCCAAAATTAATGCCCCAAACCATCGAAGCCCTCTGTTTGAAACGCAGCTGATTGAAAGGTATAGCAATTTCAACCGTCCACCCATTAGCGTGTTTTCGACCGGCGGCCTCCCAAATGCAATCCCAGCTCCCGTTGAGATTTTCGCCGCCGTCTGTCACCGCAGTATCTGACAACGCCCCGAGTGCATTCGTCCGAAAAAAGAAGCACTGCCGTTTATCACGATAGGTGTCTAGCATTATGTAAACGTTGTCATTCTGCCACAGTTGTCCGTCGCGCCGCATTTCATTCGCCACAATCTTTTCAGGTTGAGAATCATAGCACTCAAAAGCGACGTAAAGTTTCTCTGCATCGTACAATATACGAACCTCTGTACGTTCACTAATCGGTTTACCTTCATCCGGAAATTGTTGGACAAAATCATCTATCACTTGTGCACGCGCCCAATCTTTCTCGTTAAGGTGTCCATCAATCTCAAGCGTCTCTCCGGTGAAGAACGCCTTAATTTCCTTGTTCGCCCCGGCATTTAGGTTTATCGCAACAATGACAACGCATATCAAAAAAGCAGTCCGATAAAACATCTTTTCTCCTCTATTTGGGTCGTTGAAAAAAATAAGAAAGGCAACGTGTTTTGCAGCAGCCACAGTCTCCTCTCCCATTTGTCAAAACTGAAATTTTTCTCACCACAATTAATTAAACCCAAAAGTTTTGAAAAGATTCATTGATTTATTGATAAAAGTGAGCGAAAGGGATGCCTTACCGGTCGTGCAATTCGGTGTAGGACACTAAATGGAGATGGCTACATAGAGACACATTTTTTCATCAGGTTTGTCAGTGCTTCCTGCACTTGAGACTCGGAGTCTGCATCCAAGGCGGAGGTTGCCTCATCGAGAATTAGAATCTTCGGGATCTCTAATCAGCACGCGCGCAATTGCTACGCGTTGCCGCTCACCCCCACACAATTGGACACCTCGCTCGCCAATCTTGCAATCATATTTCTCTGGGAGGTTCATGATGAAGTCGTGGGCGTTTGCGAGCTCAGCGGCGGCGGCAACTTTATCGTGTGACACAGCATCCGGATTCGCAGTGCCGAGACGAATGTTATACGCAATACTATCGGCAAACAGATACGGTTCTTGAAAAACGATGCCGATATGGGCACGGAGCGATTGAAGTTGTATCTCTTTGATCGGCATAGCATCTATCAAAATCGCCCCCTGTTGGGGCTCATAGAATCTCGGAATTAGGCTGATTAGTGTGCTTTTGCCCGCACCACTGTGGCCAACAATCGCGACGGTTTCACCCGGTTCTATCTGAAAGTTCAGGCCTTTCAAAACCTGTTGCTCTTCGTTGTACCCGAAAGAGACATAGGAACTAAGACATTCACCCCAATGAGCATCAGAGAGAACAAACATAACTGCCAACTGATGAAGATGATGATACTCATTGTTATAGTGAGCAGGAGAGCGTTGATGATATAGTCACCGGCGAAGACACCAAAACCTTCTACCGCTTTCGGGGTATCTGATGTAAATATCGCCATCACGTATCCGGTTTGTTGACTGTCGTAAAATCGGAATCCTAATTTGCGGAGGCGGTGGTAAGCATCAAGTTGGATGTCTTTAGAACCATTTTCTGCGACTCTTGATGGGAAGTGAACAACTCCAAGTGCGAAAAAGTACATGCCCACTGCAGTCAAAATCCAAAGCCCACACGTCGGGAGAAGCATGCCAGCGTTTTCTGCCAGAAAGACATCGTCAATCAGCCACTTCTCAATCCAAGGCAGAAAGAGATTGCTGCCGGAGTAGCCTAATGAGGATAAAATAAAGAGCACTTGAAAGTGCCAATAAGGTTTCAGATACGACAATAATCGTCGGACATCTTTCATCTCATGTACCTTTTTGCACCGAATATGCCTGAGAGAATTCAATACCTTCGCCAAAAAAGAGTTGAATAAATAGGACAAGTGTCCTAAAGTTATGGATGATAAAAACTATAACTTTGAAAGGAGACTTGCCCATGCCTATGGCGGCGCCCACCCACTGGGTCGTCTGCATTCTCAAGACGAACAACAAGACACACCAGAAGGCACACGTCTTATTATTCAGCAACGACTTGACGCTGGAGACAGAGAAAATGATCGATTATTACGCACTGCGGTTTCAAATCGAGTTCAACTTCCGAGACGCAAAACAATATTGGGGGCTCGCGGATTTTATGAACATCAAACAGGCTCCGGTAAACACTGCCGTCAATCTCGCTATGTTCCTGGTCAATGTCTCCGCAAAACTTAGGGCTCCCTTTGAGTTAGCGCACACCGACTTTAGCGTTTTAGACATCAAAGCACGGTATCGCTGTTTGAAGTTTTTAGCGAAAACCTTAAAAAGACTTCCGCAAAAACCCCATCCTATTGTTATTCAAGACATCACTGAACATATAGCGGCTATTGGTGCTATTCATCAAATACAAACCACATCGATACCGGATAATTTGGCGAAGGTATTGAGAATTGAGTTTTAATTCCAAATTGGTGCGATTAAAAGCGGCCCACCCACCCAATGCCTTGGTTTCGATTCTAAATTGGTGCGATTAAAAGGGTGCCAATGCGGGTATAGTTTGCCAAAAGCATAGGCGATGCGGGTGAGATCGAGAGAGGTAACAACACCTTCATCGTTGATATCTGCTTTGGGTTTTGTCCATTTTCAACGTCCCCCAGAGGGTGGTGAGTCGGTTCATAGGTTCAACCACATACGCTGTGCGCGTCCACTCAAAGAGTGGCAAACTACCCTCGAAAAACGTTTTAAAAATTTGTTCTGCGTCTCCGCCGTCAATCGGTACTACAAACGTGGAATATGCGGGTTCATTGAATACGGTGTAGACAATGGATTGCCCATCAACCGACCATTTGACGTTATCTGCATCAGCACTGTCTTCAAGTCCTCTTCCTTTAGGTTCTATGTACGTTATGTTGTGCCGCCTAGCCGTTTTTATGCCGATTCTCATGGGGTTTTTGCTTGTCAAAAAAGCGATTTTTCCCCCATCTGGCGAGAAAACAGGGGACGTGCCATCTTTGGTTATTTGTGAAATCTTTTTTGTCCGAATCTCGAAATGGAAAATACCCCAATCCGTCTCGTATACAATTTCCTTCCCATTAGGTGCCCAGTCTACCTGATATGCATCCACTTCCAATAACAGTTCCGCTTTTGGACGCGGTTTCTCTATCTCACGAAACGGAATGAGATAGAGTCCACGAATAAACTTTCCGTTCTTTGGAATGATGAACGAAAGGTTTATGAAGACAATATCTCCGTTTCGTGAGATGGCTGCATCCGGAATCTGACTATACTCTTCCTGTGTTAGGTTCATTGCTGCTGCCCCCGGTTTGCTTCTATCAAGAAGGTAGACATCTACCAAATTTGTTAACCTCTCCTCAGCAACAGCCACAATGTAGCGCCCCTCTTTTTGTATAGAGAACGTCTTAATAGCAAAGTCTGAAAATACGGCGTGCGAGGCGTTCGTCATGCCCATTGCCGAACCATAATTCATGGCCACCCAACCGAAAGATGATTTTCCAATTGTTTTTGGCATGCGTTGTAAATGGCAAGAAGATAGCCAGACACAAACAGAGTATCTTGAAGATGTTTTTGAATCTGTTTGTCATAGTTATTCGTCTTGACGCGGGCTGAATTCCCTCATTTCCATAGGAAATTCGCCGAGGTCGATGATGTCACCCGCCGTGCTATGCGGGGGCATTCCAAAGTGATAACGAACCTTGAGTGTTGGTTTGTCAAGTCTTTGTAGATAACTTGCCTCGTCGCTGAGTTTGTCGGTTTGTATAGAGAGCGTTTTGAGTTTCTCTTGTACCTTTGCCAGTCGCGCTTGTTCTGCGGCGGTTAATGGGCGTGGGTTTGGGTTCACCCAAACCCCTGTTGCTTGGTAGGCGCGATTTGGATTGATATTCCATGTCTTCCCACCGACGGTAATTTTGGTTTTTGCCGTTTGAGGGGAGGGGGACTTTTGAGCCTCCTGTTGACACCCTTGCAGGACGAGTACGACAAGGATTATTATGAAAAATATGGATTTACCGTACATTAGAAACCTGAGATGTCGATTCTGGCAGAGGCGGAGACACCCCCTTGCCAGAGGGAGGCAGAAGCACTTGCACTTCGGTTTAGTGCATCTTTGGCACGGAGGGAGAAATCATAAGCAGTGACACCATGGGGCTCTCCGTCGCCGCCGATATCAACACTCCCCGCAGGATTTTCATCATGAGCTCTCCCATTTCCGGGGACATTCACCCATGCATTTCCTTTTCCTTCCCATTCGGCACCGGCATCGGCACTCGCGTAAGCCGAATACCGAACGGCATCAATTTCATTCCCTCCTTCACGTACGACTCTTCCGTGATAAGAGCGGCTTATGCTGAGTGAAAAGGTGCCGTCTATATTTCCGGCGTTGTCTAAGACATCTATCATATAAAGGCGTTTTGCGCCCTTGGCAATCCCCAATATATAGATTTATCCTCGCTTGAGGACAATTTGTCACAGGAGATATGACTCATCTTATCACATCTCGTGCCTTAAAATCAATGAACAAATCCACAACTGTATGCGTCTAGCCCCCATTTTGTCTCCAAAAAAGGGATAAACCCTAAGCAACCCAGTGGCAGGTAAAAGGTAATCTTCTCTCATGGACAGACAAAGAATACCTATCCTGCCACCTGGCTCGCGTCAGGAGTTCTCGTTATCTCGTGCAAGCGAGATGTCGTTGGCTCCAAATCTCATCTCAGTCTCAGACGAGCCATCAACACACGCACCGTTGCTGATTAAATAATGTGCAATATCTATGCCAATTCACCGCACGATAAAGTAGACACCGAAAATGCGGGCGGGCCGCAGGGCAAAACCGATGCCTTCAAGCGGTGACTTCTCTTGATTTTACAGCCCCGAAGTCTCGGGACCGCGTGGATTTAGAAGGGATAGGTAGGGGTGTCTTTATACGGATTTATTGTGCTGAATCTCATCGCTCAGGCTTACCCGTTGAATCAGGTACCGGCTCGGTTTATGTGGGTTGAGATGCTATAATCTGCCACTTTTGACATAGTTGTCATTGGAAAATAGAGAAAAATCCGTCCAAACACGCATGCTGGTCAGGTATACCGCGAAACTGATAGATTGTGTTTACATTTGTCCTCGATTGACATTCAGGACCTATTTCGGTATGATATGGGTATGACACCTCTGTCACACCCTTTACATAAGGACGTGCTTGCCCACCGTGTCGACTGGTGGTGCTGCCTCGGTATCGAGATATTTTGGGCAAGACAAACAACACATCTGGACATGCTACCTCAATCGCATAAACGTTTTCAAGGGTGTATCGCTCCGTGGTCCAGCACATAAGCCGGCCGCGTTTCCAAAAACCGACTCGTGTCCAGAATTGCATCTGGTTGGCACCTCCAAGTGTTTCAATGTCTTTCTCTATGATTTCTTTCGCACCGTCGCCGATGGCTATCATGCAAAGCACACTTGCAATACCAACAAAAGTACCGAGGAGAGACAATCCTGCCGCGAGTCTATTTTGGGAGAGGCACGCGATACCCTCTATCGTAGCATCATGGCATTTCATCCGGCAATTCCTCGGAAGAAGACTGTTGCGAGCGAGTGTTAGCTTCTTCTATAGGAACCGAATAGATGGTGCGTTTGTCGGTTTGGCTTGTCAATAGAATCGGTAGAGGGTATTCGCGGAACGATACGAGGTAAGGAATCCCACCGGCTTTGTGCACCTGCACTGCTTTTTCTTTCCATTCATCTGGGTTGCTAAGTGGATGTGCAGTTTTCGACATGAGGAACATAAGTCGCAAATGGTCATCCGTATTGCGGCGTTCTTCGGTATCAAGTTCCACAAGAAGAACCGCGTTTTGCGGTAGGTGCATCTCAGTATAATTTGCAATCTCTGCCAATGTCCGCGTATTTCTATTATGCGATGTAACCCGCCACGCTTCCAGCACGGTATGACTACTCAAGATGAGTAGACCTAGGACTCCAATAACCGTAGCAACTTGAAAGTATAACCTCTTGTGGATACGTATCCACAACATGCATCTACGTACTGCTTCTCCAAAGAGCAGTAGAAACGCAGGCATGCCGATGAGTGTTGCTGAAGGCGTTTTCGTTGCTGCCAAAAGGTGCGGAATGAGCACGCCAAACCCCCAGGCGTAAGTGAGTGTCAATCCTATATTCTCCTCAGAAAACAACTTCCAAAGTAAGACAAGCGTTGCTAGACACATTGGCAGATAAAAAATACTATACAAGCTAGGTCCATAGGTCAACACTACCTTGTACCACGGGCCGCCCCAATTCTCAATGTCTGTTGTTAGATGGAACCATGTGTACAAATGTTCATGCCGGAATTCAACAGGGAACTGAATCACTGTCCAAAGTGTCCAAGGCAACGCCGTTAAAAGAAAAGTAACTGTCAATCCAAGAACGTGCCGACCGCGAATACAGATATCCGCACGTTTCGCCATTCCAAGAGCAGGTGCCATCCATGCTGTCACGACTAAGCCTGTCACAATCAAGGCGAGATAGGATTTGCTGAGGAAGGCACATCCTTGACCAAATCCTGCCAAACATACATCCCACCATTTTCCTGTACGCAATGCCCGCACCAGAAAATAGATTGCAAACTCTGTCCAAAACAGAAGTGAGATATCAATGGCATCGCTGAATTGATAGCCGTGTATCAATCGCATCAAAAATGGTGAGAATGCCTGAACCATAGCGGCGATAAGCCCTGCTTGCCGGCTCAGAAATTGCTTCCCAATGAGGTACGTCAACCAAACCGCAGCAGTACTGAGAATCACCGATGGAATACGCAGTCCCCACGTGTTAACCCCAAACAGCCAATAGGAACTGGCGATTTGCCACAATCCAAGAATTGGCTTATGCAACCACACATGATTAGCACCCCAATCAAAGGCAAAGGTTGGCAAGTAAGGGATATCAATCAGCGTTGGCTTGAGGGGATGCTTGAGCAGGTTCTTGGCAACAAGGGCATGACAACACTCATCCGCTGAACCAAGAGATGCATGTCCCAAATGACGTAATTTCAGCAAACCTGAAGACAGAATTACGCATCCAAAATAGCAGATTGTCCCACCCCTGCTTCTTGTTGGACCAACATGAGATAAGCCGCTCAATAACTATATTGTACATGCTATAGGTAAGGGGTCATATTCCACAAGAGGATAGTGCCATCATAACTCCCACTCGCTAACAACGTGCCATCTGGAGAAAACGCTAAGTCTTGAATATCGGTGGGATGACCACGAAGTGTGACAATATTTTCACCTGCCTTAACGGACCACAAGCGAATCGCTACCTTTTTTATCCCCATACCGCGTTGCCACCACGCACCCGAGGCGAGATACTGTCCACAAGGCGAAAACGCTAACGCATACGCCCAACAACTCTGTTGGGCGTGGTGCAGTATCATCAGAGTTTCACGATATTTGACATCCCACAACAGAATCTCTTCCCGCCGGCCACAAGCAATTACATCACTATAAGGAGAAAATGCTACAGTCTGAATTCCATGTGCCGGGAATTCATAGATTTTTTTACCATGTGCAACATCCAACAGCATGGATTCAGGTCCGTCATGCGTGGTAATCACAAGTTGCTTTTCATCTGGACTAAAGGTCATTGAATGAATTGAATTGGCATAAGCAGTGAGGATGTGTAGTCTGTTCTGTTGTTGCATATCCCATATATGCAGCATACCTTCATTATCCACGCATGCTAGCATTTTGCTTTTAGGTGCAAAGGCAGCCCTTGTCACATGTCTTTTTTCCCCAGGGGGAGTAAAATTAGCAATCGGTATTTCGGCGTTGCCAATTTCCCACACCTTGGCAGTGTTGCTGTCGGGTCCGATCGCATAGATTTTTCCGGTAGGCGACACAGAAACAGAATAGTCGCCACCAGGTAGATTGAAACGGGTTGGGTATTTTGAGGGTTTTGCAACATCCCATAACATGATTCCCTGATCCCAATATCCACCCACAAGGCTTTTTCCATCTAGTGAAAATGCTAGCGAATCAGGAATGCCGGTATGCAAATGAGTGGCGGTGTGCTGTTGAGGATTCCTGAGGTTCCATATCTTAAATTCGCGTTCGGTAGCGAAAACTAATTGGCTCCCGTTAGCTAAGTGTGTAGCTTTAATATTCCTATCTGATTCAAGATATGTGTAGCATTTTTTATCATGTTCTACATCCCACACGGTCACAGTGTTATCAGATGTTCCCGCGGCATACAGAATGCCCTCTGGCGAATGGGAAACCTGCATCCGATCTGCCCTATAACTGAAGATAGTTTTGTGTAGTTTCCAACTGTTAACTGTCCAAATCCGAACTGTACCGCCCTTCTCGCCTGCAGCAAGAAACTGTCCGCATGGCGAGAAATTAAGACTCTCTATAAAATTGAGGGATTCCGTGAGACAGGCAAGGCGTTCACCTCTCTCCACATCCCACACTGTGATAAAGCTAGTAGAATGCGCGGGAGTCCGGATAGTGCCATCCGCTTCGGCACAGGCTAGCAAGTTTTTGTCTGGCATCGTACATGCTAATAGGCGACCGTCCCTAGAAAAAGCGATAGGACGGCGCGATCCACCGAACCATCTGAAATTCGTTTCTCCCTGGAATTTTGCAACTTGTATACCTGTTTCTGAATCCCAGACATATACGATATAGTCTCGCTGGCTGGACGCTGCGATCCATTGACTATTAGGTGAGAAAACAATCTGGGAAATCCAATGATAGGGTCTTTCCGTCTCTGCTCTCTCCATCTTGGCAACGCAGATACCGTTATGAACATCCCACACCTTGAGAAGTCCATCTCCATCGCCGGTAGCAAGCCATTGTCCATCTTGGGAAAATGAAATCGCGGAAATCATCCCTCGTTCTGTGTCAGATAGTGCAATAGGAGCCAGGGTAGGCAGTTCGTACCACCAGAGCCCTATACTACTGCCTACAACAAGATAGCGCCCATCTGGGGAGAATGCCAAATCAGATATTCGGCCTCTCCCCAATCGGGCAACGCTTTCCTCTGGTAATGCCCAACTGCTTGAATCAATGTTATCTGAAACAACATCAGGCAAATTTATTTTTCCGATGAACATACTGCTATCCACAGGATCCACTGCATTTAGAACTGTTTCCACAAATTCTGCCATCACACCCGCAACCGTCAGTCCCTTTACAAGAAGCACCATCAGGGCAGGCTGGTTTGGTGCTACCACATGCCCCACTTGAGTTACAGGATCCGCAATTGGTACCGGTACAACTACATGGTGAAGAGGTCGTGAGAATTGCCTGACTGCCTCCACAGCAATTCTCCAGGTCACTAGAAGTTCCATCCGTGGCTAGTTCTAATCCGGTAACGCCACAGCAATTCGACCTATCCGTTGGAGCAGGAATAAACATATTCACAGCAAACGTACCGGCGAAGGCTAAGCCGCCGGCGAGGAGTGAGACGATGAGAATACGGCCTACAATGCTTTTCGTGTTGAAAAAGGCATTCATTATTTTTTTTCCATATAGATTTATCCTCGCTTGAGGACAATTTGTCGCAGGAGATATGACTCATCTTATCACATCTCGTGCCTTAAAATCAATGAACAAATTCACAACTGTATGCGTCTAGCCCCATTTTGTCTCCAAAAAAGGGATAAACCCTAAGCAACCTGGCCCGCGTCAGGAGTTCTCATTATCTCGTGCAAGCGAGATGTCATTGGCTCCAAATCTCAGTCTCAGACGAGCCATCAATACACGTGCCGTTGCTGATTAAATAATGTGCAATATCTATGCCAATTCACCGCACTATAAACTAGACACCGAAAATGCGTGCGGGCCGCAGGGCAAAACCGATGCCTTCAAGCGGCTACTTCTCTTGATTTTACAGCCCCGAAGTCTCGGGGCCGCGTGGATTTAGAAGAGATAGGTAGGGGTGTCTTTATACGGATTTATTGTGCTGAATCTCATCGCTCAGGCTTACCCGTTGAATCAGGTACCGGCTCGGTTTATGTGGGTTGAGATGCTATAATCTGCCATTTTTTACAGAGTTAACTATGACATAGTTGTCATACTCTGTCATAGTTGTCATTGGAAAATAGAGAAAAATCCGTCCAAACACGCATGCTGGTCAGGTATACCGCGAAACTGATAGATTGTGTTTACATTATCTCTATCAAGACAAAACGTCTAAACCCACGTGGCATCAAGGCTTTAGAGTACACAACCAAGCGATTAACCCAACCGGGTACATCGATTTTGCCTTGCGGCACTGGTGCTCTCGATGTCCAATAGTTCGCGAGATGAAGAATTGGCATAGATATTGCATCTACACTATCAAGTCAGCAACGGGACGCTCGTTGATGAGTCGTTTTAGTGGAAATAGCGAATCAGAGAATGTCCGAATTGATGTTGATTTTAAAGCAGCGGATGTGATATCATAATATTCATCGTTAGCTTGTGCTACCACATGGGCGGCATGCGGTTCATCATAATGTTTTCGGCAATGGAGGAGAAATCGTCCTATTGCCATATCTTCTCAGCACATAAGGAGTTTCTGATGAAAAATATGAAAAATCGCGGCATTTACCTTTTTGTATTCGTCTGTCTCTGCCTCTTCTGCCTTTTGGGGGCTCTCTATTTCATGGGATCCGATTCCCAAAACCAAGTTCCTATCAAAATTTACAAAGCAACCACGTTCTTAAATGACAAGACAGTAAACGAGCCGGACTTGGACAGGGAACCCCCTCAAAACGTGGCGGCTACCGACCTAGAGAATGCAGATATCCTGCAGCCAACGCTACGAAAACCGGACAAAGATGAGATAGAGAAAGCACGGTTTTTGCAAATAGAACAGTCTCCGGAATACCAAGATTTTGTAGACTCGAAGATGCAAGAATTGGTAAAAGAATACAATCAGACAGGAGTTCTCAATTTTTCCTTTCAAGAATTTTTTGATTTTTTTACAAGCCAAGGCATGCCACACGTGGATTTTGCACAAGGCGCGCATGAGGCATTTCGAGAATACTTCCCCACCGGAGAACCAGAAGACTATGATGTGGAAATGGCTACACGGTTCCTAGAAGTTTTCTTGAGACCCACGGAACCACCTCTGAAGCAAGCCTATACGCAGCAAATTCCCTCTATGCAGAGCCTGATTTTTCAGCATGGATTTTGGGACGCTTTAAAGGAGAACTCGCACCGCAGCTGCAGTGGTTTGATGAACAAACGGCAATAGCGACGCGTCTAAGAAACGCATTCTCTTCTTCCGATATAGAAGAGCAGGCACCCTTACCAGCCCTTACTGAGGGCGAAAAGGCAAACTCCTCTACATCCACAAGCGAACTGCCGCTATCTAACCCTCACAATATTGAGACTCTTGAGGGCGAAAAGGCAAGTCCCCCCACATCCATAAGCGAACTGCCGCTACCTAACCGTCACAATATTAAAACAGTAGATGCCCCCACGCCTTTATCTACCGAACGCATATTGTCTATAAGGGAAACTTTGCGCCATTACGGGACCTACAACGGAATGTCTCTCCTGCTTGAAACCGATGCCGAAGCAACACGGTGGCTTTTCGAGAACTTTAACTCCTTAGAACAAATTAAGGCATGGATGTCTGAAAATGCGAACGAGACACCCCCACTAGAACCGTAATCCCAATAGGCCCCAAAACCTTAACCATAGGAGACACACAGATGGCGCAAAAGCCCAGCAGAATTGAGATACAACAGAGGTTTCCGAAAAGCACCTTTTCTCTTTGGTGCTTACTCTTCTGTTGGTTTGCACTACTTTCTTGTGAACCCGGATTGGCCTCAGAAGAGGAAATAGCAAAATTTATGGAGAAATTCGCGGTCTACAAACAGAAGCAAAAAGAATCTGTCACAAAATTAGCATCAATCCCCTTAAGCGAGGATGGACAAAAACTCTTGGTGCAACTGCTCAATGAAAAAGGAAGTTTAGAGGCCATTCTCTCAAGTCAACTGTATCTTGACTATCTAAAAACAGAAGTTGGCGCGGCTTATGAGGATTTTCCAACCTATTTTGCTGAAATGCCTACACCCGAATTGAAATCAAAGACGAGGCTCGCCTTTAAAGAGATCCTCCCGCCAAAGGCAACACCTCAAGAAATTCAACATTGTGTGAATTTCTATTTCAAGGTGCGCAAATTGTTCTCAGAGGAGCCGGATATCCTCAACAAGAACCCAGGAAAATTTGCCGCGTTCCACTTGGAACACTTCAGTGACCCAATAATGAAAGACTACACAAAAGAGGAACTTCTTTCCAAGTTCCCCCAAATCATGCAGCTCGGCATGGTGCCCCCCGTCATAGCTAATCAGGAAACACAAGTGTATCATGACGCTTGGCACCAACGCTTGAAAACGCACGGGGCACACGAAGGGTTGCTGCGGTGTGCTATCACAACCCCTAACCAATTTGCCCTAATACGTTCATTTTTTGAAGAACCCGGGGCATTGGAAAAATGGATTTTGGAACCGCTAAAACCGGCTGAACCTAAACAGAACCCGCAAAACAAGAAAGGGGATAAATGAAAACGACTTCAATTGCCGCTGATTCCAGCAACGCTTGCTGACCAAGAACTGGCAGGCCTATATTTTACTTGACATGTTTTTAAACATGTTATATAGTTGTATTATTGTGACGAACGCCTTTCACTCTTTATCAACTTGATTTGTATTGTTGGTGGGGGCTCGAGCTCGCCTGTCGAAAAAGAAACTTATTAACGTACTGTCGCAAATTATCCGCTCCTTCACTCAACACGGCCAGATATTCCTAGAAAACAAAACGGAGAATCATTGATGACAAATCAACGAGAAGGTACTTGCCGGGAGTTGCTCCACGTCCTTATCATAGAGGACACCCCCACTGCGAATAGAATACGCCACATCCTTGAAGAGCACGGTTATGAATTCTCTCCTATAGCATCAGACGGGGATAGCCTGCTTGTGCCTGAGGGAAGCGAGGCATTTCGGACGATTACGGACTTAGCTCCGGAGGCGACAGTCATGACAGTTCAGGCAGCAAAGCAGCAGGCTGACAAGGTTCCACCGACATCGCACCCTGTTTCCGAGGAAAGGACAGAAACTTCTTCAGAACTTCACACAAGAGAAGAGTTGAAAGGAAATTACGCCAATATCATTGGAGACAGCCCGCCGGTTTTTGCAATGCTGCAAGAGATTGATGATTTTGCTCAGACTGATGCCCATGTCCTTATTTTAGGTGAAACTGGGACGGGCAAAGAGCTCGTCGCGCAAGCCATCCACCGAAATGGTGCCAGATCCGAAAAGAGGATGCTTACTGTTAACTGCGCTGCGATTTCACCACACCTGATACTCACAGAGCTATTTGGTTATGAGAAAGGTGCATTTACCGGGGCAGATAAACAACAGATTGGACTGTTTGAAGCGGCGAAGGCATCGACGCTCTTCCTTGATGAAATAGGGGAATTATCGCTTGAGCTTCAAGCCGTGCTGCTGCGAGTGCTAGAGGAACGCACGATTCGCCGAGTCGGAGGGGTCACAGAAATTCCGGTGGATGTCCGGGTTATCGCGGCCACCAACCAAGATCTGCCAAAAGAAGTTGCCGCCGGGAAGTTTCGCGAAGACCTTTATGAACGTTTAAAAACGTTGAGTATCTCCACGCCATCATTGCGAGAACGGAAGGAAGATATTCCGGCATTAGCACAACACTTTTTAGATATAGAGAGCATGCATAACCGGCAACCGGTAGGTAAGATAACGGAAGCAGCCTACTCATGTCTCCAAGCCTATACTTGGCCCCGGAATATACGGCAGTTGAAGAATACGATCTTAAGCACAATGCTCCGTGCTAAAGGCAGCGATATCTTGCCCAAACATCTCCCTGAAGAAGTCCAACAACCTCTAGCACCCCAATTCAGTTCTCCTGAAGAAGCAGCAAAACGTCAGGAGGTATACGTTATAGACTTTTCGCTCAGAAGAACGTTGGGGGAAACCATCGCATCGGTGGAGAGAACGTGCTTGCTCCATACTTTAGCGCGAACCAATGAGAATCGCACCCACGCCGCACAGGCTCTAGGGCTAGAACTCCGGACCTTCTATCGCAAATTAAGACGACATCACATCTCGCGTATGCATTAGCTGTGAGTGTGGCTGCCCCTTGTTGTCACGGGCTACGTCTGTCCGGCTTGTTATGACTACACAACACTGAAAGCATAAAGTCTCGCTTTATTCAGGACAAAACGGAACCGCAACGGCTGCTGTGCCTCTGCTAACGCAGCAGACTGCCATTGCACCGAATGCCGTATCTTATCCTCTGTCAACGGCATGCACTTCTCTATCGAAAATCCGGGTTGCACTTCTCTACCCACTGTCAGCACTTCAACACGTACTTGGCCTGCTGTAGCATCCGCATTAATTTGTAAGGTGCCATCTGGAATGCGTAAGGGGACGGTTTCAACGATACCCTCACTCGCATCAGCATCAAGAGAGACGAAGCCGTCTAATCGCCATTTCGCCAGTCCAATCTCCTTATGTCTATCTTTCATCGCAGCACCGTGGGTGTGGACTGTCCCAGTATAGTACCAGTGAATCGCATCGTCGGTAATAATCGGTCGTGTTGCGGTTCCCATAATCATCCCGCTGTCAAATGTGCCGGGTGCTCCCCGTCGAATAATTGGGGTGCGATTCTCGTCGGGGTAATGCCAATTGATGCCATCCCGGCTGCACACGAGTTGCGCGTCAATCGGACCATCCACCGGAATTTCATGTTCCGCTGCCCCCGGTCCCGTCACGTATAATACACCGGCGATGCCGATGTAGATGTTATGATAAAGGAACCCTGACAGGTTATGAATTTCCGCCCGCGTCGCGCCATATCTCTCAACTCCAACTTCATCGTCCTGACGGTTTGCCCGGAACATCGGTTGAAGGGGTGCCCAAGGCCCCTCCAAGTGTCGGCCTTCGGTATAGTGGATCATCCGTCGTGCGTCTTTGTCGGTATCCCGGGTCAACGCATAGGCGCGAAACAAGCAAGCTTTATTGTCGTATACGACATTGAAGCACCCTTCGTTGTCTCGCTGTGCAACCGGCTCAAGATAATCTGAGTCGTCCCAATGGATGCCGTCCGGTGAAGTAAGCAGGAAGATGTTGCGGTAACGCCTGCAGAACCCAATGGCCTTATACCGTTTCTGCGGATGCGATTCTGCTTCATCCCGGAATACGCTCGCGCCGTGTAGGTCCCACACAATGTTGTTGTTCGGGTTGCCGTTGAACTCAAAAATACCGAGGTTCGGTTTGGTCCAACTCAATCCGTCGTCGCTCTCTGCATAGCATGTCAGATCTCCGCGGTCATTCTCAACGAACTTCCGTCCGTATACATCGTGTGTCTGCGCTCTGTAGGCTGATGGATTTCGATCCGGTCGGGGGACATAGAGCCCCGGGATTTCGTTTGCTTGAAACCGCCAATGCGGACCCATTCGGCACATATACCACATCCGATACTTCCCAAATGCTGCATCGTACATCGTGGTTCCATAAAGATGTACACGCCTGGACTGATCTGGTCCGCCATGCTCCCAAGGATTATTGGGCTCGGGTTTCAGGACGGAGGTCTCATGCTTGACAGCCGGATGCAGCGTGCGCCTCACGCCACGTTTGGAAGCAATTACGGTGTCATCAATAAATAGCTCTGTGTTATTGTTGTCAAGTGTCTGAACAGTCTCTGAATTCACTCTGTTTTTCTCCTCTGCATTACGGACAGACAAGATTTATCTGTTCTCAGAATAAGCCGATACTCGGAATTGATCTTTCGAAGAATATTAAATTTCTTCTCTTTGGTTACCTTAGTTACCTTCTACTGTTTCTACCGGTCTCAGCAAAAACACATTGCGATCTGGAAGAATATGCAAGAATTGCGTCGTGGCGGGGTTTTCCTGCGCTTACCATTCTCCTTTCTCGTTTTATTCGCGCCATTTCTGTCTGTTGTATCTTTCAGATTAAACGTGAGGTGCTTTCAATCTCCTGCCCACAATCGCTGCATCTCTTCCGAGGAAGCGAGCAATTCATCAAGCGTCCCGACGCTCTCAACGCGTCCGTCCTTCAGCACAACGATCTGATCTGCCCGTCGGAGTGCAGGTCTTCGGTGAGAAACGACGAGGCATGTTGCACGCCTTGTCTCAAAGAGACGTTCCCACAAGAGGCGTTCCGTCTCCACATCAAGCCCTGCCGAGAGATCGTCAAAGACGAGGAGCTCTGCATCGCGGATAAACATGCGTGCTGCTGCTGTGCGTTGCATCTGTCCACCGGACAACCGCACGCCGCGTGGTCCGACAACGGTTTTCAGCCCGGCTTCAAGTGTCGGAACATCTACCTCCATCACACCGAGCCGAATTGCTCGATCTAAGTTATCCCTTCTCTCTGGCAAGCCCATGAGTATGTTATCTCTCAGCGTTTCACTAAAGAGTTTCGGTGTTTGCGGGGTATACGCACAACGCGGCGGAATGAAAAATGACTTCGGATCCGCGACGATTTTGCCGTTCCACCGGATGTCACCGGCTTGTTTCAGGAGAACGCCCAAAAACGTTCGCAATAGTGTGGTTTTGCCTGCTCCAATCCGGCCCGTCACAACAGTGAAAGAACCTGCCGGAATTTGTAAGTCAACCTCCGAAATGCCCGTCGAATCGCCATCGTAAAGGTAGGTCAATCCGGTAATACTCAGGTTATCCAGCCGGTCAGTTCCAGCTTTTCGTGGAATAGCGAGGGGCGGCTGCTTGCCACGCAGATACACCGGTACGTGTTTGACCAGGTCCGCCTCTGACATCTCATCAACGGTTTGTGCCATGCGGTTAAACGAAACCTCTGCACGCTTGTGCTGTGCCATGACAGAACCGATTAGGGAACCACTTATCGCAACTTCGCCGATATAGGTAGTAAACAGCGCGAAATCGCCGACTGAAAAGACACCGGATTTCATCTGTTCAGCAATCAAGATTAGAATCGCACCGGTGGCGATATGGCTGATGTTGAAACCGATTGACCTCAGCACCTGATTAAACAGATTATCGATCAGGGTTGTTTTGCGTCTTGCATCGTTCAAGTCCTGAAAATGTGAGATGACGTTGGACTCCGCTCGCGCAACCTTCACCGCTAGAACGGATTGGAACAGCTCGTTAATGAAGTTTGTTGAACGTTCCGTAGCAATCCGCTGTGCGCTCCGATACCTGCGAATGTAACGTCTTAAGACATTGACAACTGTGATAATCAGGATGGACGGTACGACTGTGATAAGCGTCACCCCTACGTCAATTCGGGCCATCCAGATAATCGCTAAGATGGCAAAAATGAGATTGCCCCACAAGTGAATGTACTGCTCCAGATAACTGATAATTGTTTGCACATCATCGCGGAAGCGGTTGGTCACTTCACCAGAAGCAGTGGACACGCGATGTGGCTGGGACATGTCCATAATCGCTGTCATGAGATTTTTACGGAGCAGTGTGGAAACAGTGTAACGCCAGCGTGCCCAGACGAAGGCTGAAGAGATAAGCACACTGCGATCCCCGAACTCTGCAACAATGAAGAAGGCGACAAACGTCCACGGATTGAGCCCTGCGGATTCACCTGTGAGGGCATCAAAAAAGCCCTTCATAATCAACCCAGTCACGAATGGCATGAGATCATCCAGGCCCCGGAAAAGAATCGTCGCGAGGAAAAGGAACGGCCGATAACGGACTAATTGTATAGACGCTTGCCCGGTTGTCATTTAATCATATCCTCCAACCCTGTTTTTAAGAGTTGCGAGAAAACCGAATTCGGGTCGCTTACCAGCTGCTTTCGTTCGCCCTGTTCCCGAATTTCACCTTCGGCGAGAATCATAATCTCGTCTACTTGTTGTACTGTGCCTAACCGGTGTGCGATAATGATGCTGGTTCGTCCTGCCAATAATCGCTGCACCGCCCGCTCGATGCGCTGTTCCGTCGCCGGATCCAGTCGAGAAGAAGGTTCATCAAGAATCACCACACTTGGCCCTTTGAGAAAAACCCGCGCAAACGCCAGCAGCTGCGCCTCGCCCGCCGAAAGCCCCGCACCTTCTGAAGAAAGCACAGTATCCAAACCGTTCTGCAGAGAACTATACCAATCTGATAATTCAAGCTCCTCAATGACTGACAAGATCCTGTCATCCGGGACTTGCGGATCAAAGAGCGTTAAGTTCTCACGAACGGTTGCATTAAAGAGTTGGACATCTTGTGTAACTAACCCGATTCGGCACCGCAGCTCTTCCAGACGAATCTTGTCAATCGGCTCACCGCCGACGCGAATCTCGCCGCTCTCTACCTCATACAACCGAAATAGCAGCCGAGTCATAGTTGTCTTGCCGCTGCCTGTCCGTCCCAGTAAGCCGAGCGATTTTCCCGGAGATAACTGAAATGAAACATTCTTCAATACAGGCTCGTCTTTCGTGTAACCAAATGTGACACCGTCAAATTCAATGCCAAGTGTCTCATACGCTGGAAGTCCCACTGTTCCATCATCAATACTTGAGGAAACATGATAGAGTTCTTCAATCCGTTTCATGCCTGCAGTTGCACGCTGGAGTTCGTTAATCTGCTGGCTGATCATAGATAGCGGGAACCGCAGCATTGCCGTGTAGTGCGAAACGAGATAGACGGTTCCGATTGTGAACACGTCTTCCCGAAACAGATAAATCCCCATCGCCAGTGCCAGTGCGGTCCCGAGGACAAATAGAACGCCGCTGATAGTTCGTAAAACCTCTCCGATCACATGCGCTTTTATCGCCCGACCATAGACATCGCGATTTAACTCGTAGAACCGAGACATGGTATAGCCGATCCCACCGTTTGTACGCAGATCTTCAATACCTGTTAACCGTTCTTCAAGAAAGCCGAACAGTTTTGAGTAACCTTCACGTTCAGCAGTATACGTTGATACTGCAATGCTCCGGGTCAGATTGTATACCCAGAAAGCAACAAGTACGAACAGCGTGAGCGCAATACCGATACGCCAATCTTCACGTGCAACCAAAATCAGCACACCCACCAAAAAGAAAAAATTACCCAATATCTGAAGTACAAACTCAGAAAAAAAGTTCGAGAGGGCCGTCGTATCCCCGTCAATACGTTCTACCATCTCACCGGGGGTATGCTGATGGTGGAAGTCCATGTCAAGGTTTAGGCAGTGATGGGCAAGGTCGCCCCGCATCCAATTCGTAGCATGCCAACCGATATCTTGCCCCAAGTAAGAACTAACCAACATGACTACCTGTCTTAACAGGCCGATTGCAAGGAAGAGCCCACCGGCGATAAGCAGGCTCCGTGTCGCCCCACCGGCTTTTGCAGTGTCAATGAAATAGCGAATAATTTGTGGGTTGAGCAGCCCCAAACCGATGCCGCTGAACATGAAGATAGCGAGCAGGAGCACCCGCAGCCATTGCGGTTTGAGGTACTGTAAGAGGAGTGCGGCATACTGCCTATAAGGGACTTTTTCCAAATTGGAGGCGATCCTTTTCGCTCTAATCAGACTTTTTGATTCCCAAAAAGATGCTATACTTTTTAAATTAAAAATATGGGCGGGCCCGAAAAATAAAGCATCTCGTCATGAAGCCTTATGATACAGTAAAAGGAAATTTACTGCAAGAAAAATTTCACAATTTCCGTTTAACGGTCCAAGCCATGAAACCCAACTATTATCCATATCCACAAACTGAGTCGAAGAACCCTCGCCCTCAAGGTTATTGTTCCGGACTTCTCTTGATTGCTGCCCACGTACTCGTCAATTTGCCGGTGGCTTCAACCGGTAGCCCGACAGTCGCGAGTCTTTTGATGTCGTCAGCATTCAACGTCCGCTCATAAATCATCACCTCATCTATTAAACCCTTGAAATATCTAGCCCCACAACACTCATCCCATCCGAATTTCAAGTTATCGACCGTCTGCTCAATATGCGGAATGTCATTGACAGCTGAGTCAAGTTTGTCAGTCGCCTTATGATAAATGTAACTTGTCGCTTTATCGGGCCCAATCGCGATGGCAACCAATGCCCATTTATCTTCTGGAATTTCTGGTGCGCCAGCCCAGCCCCATGTATCTTCAGCGTTATTATTCCATACGTACGTCAACGTGTTAGTCGTGCTAACCCCCATCCAAAAAGCGTTCGTACCACGCCCGACAACAATCCCGGACCAGTCTATCGTTTTCCAGCCGTTGACACGGGCAACTGCCGTAATAGCATCTGTGGTTAATCCAAACTTATTATCTACGACGACATGTCCACCGCCACCGTCCACCTCAACAGCACCGTTTACCCAACCATCGTTACTCCATTTGGCACCTTTTGCTAACTCGGCATCGTGTCCGTTACCGGATTCGTCTTTCCCATTACCGTCCAGCGGCCAGTATCCGACGAGTCCGTCCGTCAGTTCCGCTGAAAATACGTTTGTAACCAATGTAACCGATGTAACCGATAAACTAAACGCAAGTGCTAAAACTAAAAACACGCTTAATCTCTGTTTCATCTTCTATCTCCTTCATTTTTCTGATTCAGATGACTGATTCTGTAAACCGACGGCTTCAATTTTCGTGCAGCCATTCTTATGATAAAGCCAAAAACCGTTTTGTGCAAGAGAAATCAGATAATAGACGCTTGACTTTTTTCTCTATTATGTTAAAATAACTCTAAAGTTGGCATAAGATATTTGTGCGATTTTGCCCAGTCAGGTAGAAATCGCCCACATCTAAAACCGCGAACCCCGGCCCGGAGTTAACACGATGCCCGAGCTCAATATCAAACCCTCTCATAAGCCCATTCAGGCATTTTATACCGAACTTGAAGAATACGCACAAGTCGGCACAGAAAGCGAAGGCCCGGTTCGACATAACGTCGGCACGTCCTTTTTAGATTCGCAGCATTGCGTCTGACTGTCGTGATTTACTCGTATTTGTTCGTTGCTATTTCTGTGGAGATGGTATATATTAACCTTAGCACTTTTAGAACCGTAGATTTTGCCCAAGTTCAAGTTCCGGTAATGAATAGATTTGGCTTGTCTACAATTTGATCGGATACAGAAAGGAGATGCCATGAAAATCAAAGCGGTTCGCGCCGTAGAAATTGAGCTTAACCCCAAACCGACGACACCGCCACGTGCACCGAGCCGGGCAAGCACATTTGGGTTGAACCGTCCCATAGACCGGTACCTAACCGACCAGACTCACGGACACGTTTCTTCTTCAGAATGGAAACGCCCCGCTTGCATTGTGACAGCAGAAGACGGAAGCTGGGGATTCGGGATTTCGTTGTACAGTGGTCCCGTCAACCGTATTATTAATGATCATTTTGCACCACGGCTCATCGGCCAAAATTGTATGGCGACTGAAAAGTTGTGGGACATGATGGTTCGCTCATCAGCAGCATTCGGTGCTACCGGTTTGACGAGCTACGCCATCAGCGCCGTGGATTGTGCCTTGTGGGATCTCAAAGGTAAAATTCTAGGCAGACCTGTCTACGAGCTCCTCGGCGGACCACAGAAAGATAAAATTTTCTGCTACGCCTCCGGTTTTGATCAGGAATGGTATATGGAATTGGGCTTTAAAGCCACCAAACTATTCACACCGTACGGGCCAGAACAAGGCAAAGAAGGCTTGGGTAAACTTGAAGAACTCGTCGCCAGCACGCGAGAAGCCATCGGCCCTCAGGTTGACCTCATGTTGGATGCCTGGACAGGCTTTGATGTAGAGCATACGGTGCGCGTCTGCGAAACTATGAAGCCCTACCGTCTAAAGTGGATGGAAGATTACATCGCAGCAGATGACTTTGTCGGCTACGAGACAGTCCGGCAACGCCTCCCTTGGCAAACACTCGCAACGGGAGAACACTGGTACCTACCCACCGTCTTCGCCGCAGCTGCCGGGCGAAGGTTAGTTGATATCTTCCAGCCGGATGTCTTATGGTGCGGCGGCATAACTGCAGCCGTCAAAATCTGTCACATTGCAGAGGCAAACAACATCTCCGTGATTACGCACGGCGGCATGAATTATCCGTACGGACAACATCTCGCGCTCGCGATGCCGGCAATCACATGGGGTGAACGTTCCGAAGGGGTCTCCGCCCCAGGAGTACCGCTCGAAGAGATGGTGAAACTCCCCGGCACTGCTGTCATCAAAGACGGCTACGTGGCACCCTCTGATGCACCCGGTTTTGGACTCGAAATTGATGAGGCCTGGATAGAAAGTGTCAGCAGTTAAACTGCCCCGGCAAGTGTCAAAAAATCAGGCAGAACACCATTATCAACCCAACCCCTTAAAAGTTTCAGAGATTCTTGAGATGGTTCTCTCTTTTTCAATCAGTCTGATGTCAATAGTTAGTACAGTTCAAACAATTGCATAAACGGCATCAAGCCGGAAGAATTTATTTTGATGCCAAGGAGAATAGAAAATGACTCGTTTTACAGTCAGTTTAATCACTATATCTTTCCTATTTGCACAGCTGGGTAACGCTGAAATCGATCCGAAATCTATTGTAGGGGCATGGTTATTCGATGAAACCAACGGAAAAGTTGCCACGGACTCATCTGATAATGGAAACGATGGAAAACTTGTCGGCGGTGCAAAATGGGTGAAGGGTAAATTTGGCAACGCTATTGAGCTCAACGGCAAGGATGCATGGGTTACCGTTCCAGAGATTGGGCCGCTTGAGGAGTTTACGCTCGTCAAATGGTTTAATTCAACAGGCAGGGTTAACCAATGGAGATGCTTCTTCAATCGAGATGGCTGGGCCTCCGGGTTTGTCCACTATCAATTTCGTCCGGACAACAAAATGGAGATGGCTATCCACTCTAACAATCCGGTGCGACACCCGGGCTGGACAGATTCCCCTTTTACAGCAGACAAGGCTATCTTGAATAAATGGTACCATTTGGCTGTCGCGTATAGTAGCACCGAAGAATCAGTGCGTGTCTATTTCAATGGCGAATTAGATGCAGAGGGCAAATGGGGCCCACTGCCCGGAGTTTTTGGCCCCGGACGTATCGGCTCATGGGATGGCGGCGGTAGAGAGTGGGAGGGGCTGTTTGATGAAATGATACTCTTTGATGTCACGCTAGAAGAAGCCGATATTCAGATGCTCATGGACAACGGTTTAGCCTTGACACTCGCTGTCGAGCCAACGGATAAACTTTCAACAATGTGGGGAGAAATTAAGGAATGAGTCGAGCGGTGAGACGCTTATCTCCGAAAATCATCCGGAATGGCATTCTCTGCGAACTGAAGGGCCAACACCAGGCGAACGGTTAGGCTTAACTGAGGTAGTCTTCGATCGTGAGTATTCTGTCCGCTATCACGCCCGTATGACAGGAAAGCTGCGCGATTACAGCAGCGTGTTGCGGGAGATATGTTCCTCTTCACAAATTGCACCGCCAGAGAAGGAAATCTCTTTGATGCAGACAGAGAGGTTGTTTGAGAAGGCAAGACCTTTTGAAAAAATAGATCTGCAGGTTGTTGCAATGCTGCAAACCCTGAAGGCGCGAGACTACCGAATTGGGCTAATTTCAAATTGTGCTCATGATGAAATAGCGGCATGGAGTACCTCCTTGCTTTCGGTTTTGATCGATGTACCAATTTTTTCTTGTATAGAAGGGCTCACGAAACCAGAACCTGAAATTTACAAATTGGCATGTGATCGGTTAGACATCAGCAACGATGCTGCGGTTTTCGTCGGTGACGGTGGAAGTGATGAGTTAAGGGGAGCGGATGCAGTTGGGTTGAAAGTTATTTGGGCGACTTGGTTCATTGAGACGTGGCCTTGGGATTGGGTTGGAAATATAGTAGGAACATCAAGCGCATTTCCTCGATGCCGAAGCATTCCACATCTACCTACTCTGGTTGATGCCTTGTTTGTCTAACAGATAATCATACCGCCTTAAAAGACTTGTAGGCACGCTTTGTAAGTACTCCGTCATTATTTTCACGAAATATAGGTGGAAGTGTCGTGACATGAACAATAGAATGGATTTTAAGTACAAAGATGTAGTTCCGTGGGGAAGATCTTTTGATGAATATTGCGATATGTTTGCCCTGTCTGAGGCTGAACTTTCCCGGAGAATCGCCGGTGTCGGAGACGGTCCCGCATCCTTCAATGCCCGTATGTACCAGCACGGGACACCGATAATCTCCATAGATCCGGTTTACCAATATTCTGTTGCAGCACTGCGCGAACGTATTAAGGAGACCTACGATGATGTCATCGCGCAATCGCGTAATAATCAGGATAAATTCGTCTGGTCCAACATCTCTTCTGTAGACGAACTAGCACAAATCAGAATGCAGGCAATGGAGGAGTTTTGCCAAGACTTTGAGCTAGGCAAGAAACAAGGCAGATATTTAAACGCGGCATTGCCGAATTTACCTTTTTCCGCGAAATGCTTTGACCTTGTGCTCTCAGGGCATTTTCTCTTTTTTACTCGGCGAACAGAAACCTCGCGTTTCATCTTCAATCTATACGGGAGCTCCTTCGGATAGGCAGAGAGGTTAGAATCTTCCCTATTGTTGACGTAAACAGCAGGCATTCACCATTCTTATCACCTGTTCTTGAGGCACTTGAAAAAGATAGGGTTACCTGTTCCATAGAACGGGTTCCGTATCACTTCCAGAAGACAGGGAATGAGATGCTAAAATTGAACGGTGGAAACTAGCTGCAGCGGCATCGCAGTAACGTTGGGACACAGTTTCAGGCTGAATAGATCGGGAAACCGCCAGAAGAAAAGTATCATGCATATCGATTTCATTGAAGCGCTCTCAACCGATAATATGCCCGCGATAAAAAAGGCACCGAAAGCGGACCTTCACTGCCACGCCTTTTTTAGTACACGATTAGAAAATGTAGAACGTTGGTTAGGGCACCCCCTAACAAAACCGCCTCTCAAGATGGCAGGACTTGAGGGGATGATGGAATACGCAGACAAAATTTTAGCACCGCACATAAAACACCAACAAGGCTTCGAGTTTGTCGCTGTGTCAGCGGTAAACGATGCGATGCAGGATAACGTTGTTAGGCTTGAGATGAGCTTTGACATTCGGTTGGCAGGATTCTATTCTGGCGGGTTAGCGGAACTTCGTGCTTTTATTCAGATGTTGGTTGAGCAGTTTCGTCCCCACATCGCGCTGCATCCAGAATTAGGCTTTTCGAGAGGGGATGCGTATAATCCCAAACTGATTAAACTGGCGCACGAAGCGTTAGAATCGGGGCTCTTTCAGTCAATCGATTTATATAGCCGTCAAGAGTTGTGCCCACCTGAGGTGATGAAACCGTTATATACAAAGGCACGCACCGCAGGCATGAAACTAAAAGCACATGTCGGGGAATTTGGCGGAGCAGAAGAAATCCGGCGAACCGTAGAAGTCCTTGAATTGGATGAAGTGCAACACGGCATTGGTGCCGCCGAATCAATTGAAGTGATGCAATGGCTTGCGAAACATCAGATTCAATTGAATGTATGTCCAACGAGCAACGTGATGTTGGATGCCGTATCAGAACTTGTTTCTCACCCCATCCGCATTTTGTTTCATAACGGCGTGCCGGTGACCGTGAATACCGACGATCTGATGATATTCGGGCAGAGCGTCTCTGAAGAGTATCGGAATCTGTATCAAGCCGGGGTCTTCAGTGCTGAGGAATTAGAAACAATTCGACAACGTTCGCTCCTCACTTGCAAATAAACAGCATCATCTCTGCTCCAGCAATTCTCTTGCTATTTTCCAAACAATACGGTATAGTACTATTTATCTTATAAATTTTCTTTGTAAGCGCACCTTCATAAAAAATAAGAAAGAAACAGTAACAGGAAAAACACATCATGCAAGGTCGTAATACAAAACAACGTTCGCTGCACGCGTTCCTCATCGCATGCATTTTACATCTTTGTCTGATCATCGTTTCGACGCTCTCATTTTACATAAACAGTCAAAACCAGTTTGAAGATGTAATCGCATTGGATTTGATAAATCAGAAGGAGCTTCAAAAGCCGCGCCGCACCCTCAAACAGCCCTTACGCAAACGCATAGTGATGCGTTCCGAATCTCTGAGTGAGGCACACCCACAGCATCTAAAGCGCACCGCTTCACCCAATTTAATAGACGAGACAGTGCGGCAATCAGAGAGAGAACTGCTACACAGTGCAACGAAATCCATTTCAGATATGGAGACAACACTTCCAGAGGTAACAACTGAAGCACAGCCGTTCCAAACCCGAACGGTCACCATTCCTGAATCCGTGGGCAGCCCATTTGAAACCACCGACGGAGCAGGCGTAGACAGCTTCCGGCAACGTGTCAAAGGTGAAGGAGGCACCGGCTTTCATAAACTTGAATCCACCGGCACTTCAGACATCGGAACCGTCGGAGATGGCACCGGCAAGGACGGCTCCGGCGGCAGTGGCGAAAGTGATGGCACAAATCCGTTCGCCGAAGCACTCAAACGCATTGCCGACCACATCATCGCCACACGAGAACGAGATAAAGTTAACGTCGTCTTTGTACTAGATACCAGCGCGAGTATGCGCGATAACATTCAGCAAGTCGCAGCAAATCTTTATAGCATGACAGATGCATTCGATCATGTTAACCTAGAATATCACCTCGGAATGTCGGAGTTTAGTGTACGATACGAAGGACAAAACGTCCAAGTCCGATCGCTGTTACCTGATGTCGGCATGCTACGCCGTCGAATGCAGAAAACGACCATGAGCGGTGATGAGCACGCACTGGACGCGCTCATTGATACTCTCCACTATATTGAGTTTCACGCAGATGCGGACAAGTATATCGTTCTTGTTACCGATGAACCGGCAACCACTTATTTCAAAAAAGATGGCACTTCTGAAAGGATGCGCACCAAGGTTATCGATAGCTACCAACTTGAGGAAATCCGCGTTAACGTCCTCGGACATATCGAGCCGTTTCAGCACCAGTTAGCTGAAGAAACAGGCGGACTTTGGCAGCGAATCCCGGGCGATATCGGCAACGCTGCATCACTTCCAACCACTCGCGCCGCAAATGAAAGCTTTCTCAAAGTTTTTCGCGATATTGTCACGGACATCCGGCGAAACGGCGGCAGTCTACTGTTCAGCATGGAGTCAAAGTTTGAAATCCTCCTTGAAGATGGCGATATTCCAACGAAAAAACTGCTCCGCGAATTCCAGAAAAACGGTATTCGGTTAGGTAACCAGACACGCCTCTCTGAAAGTGCAACCGTTTGGGTGAAAAACGAGGGAGATCTCTGGATGATTACCGACTACGCGAATCGACGCGTCTATACCATTCGCAAAACAGGAAACACATTGAACGTCTACGCCGGTATCTATCCCGAAAGCTGGAACCTCTCCGGAAGTCTCACTGCCATGTCACAACAACGGGGGAGTAGATGGCTCCTAAACGACTCGCAGCACCGCCGGATGTATACCATCCGAAGCGACAAAAATAGACTGAATATTTATGCAGGTGCCGATCCGAGGGCATCTTCTAGTAATACAAGAAACAGTTTTGAGCCCGCGGTCGATATCGTTATTATGTTAGATTACAGCCGCAGCATGGGCGGGAAATCCCAAGCAATTATGCTCGGGCTCAGCACGCTGATCGGCCGGTTGGACATTTTGCCCTTAAAGTATCGCATCGGGCTCATCCGTTTCGCAGAAGCCACAGATGCAATTAAGGTTATCAACGGTAATGTCATAACACAAATGCCGGTCAATGAATCCATGCTGGAAAGCCTCATGGAGGACCCTTTTGGTGGGGACGAGCATCTTATTGATGCGATCGTAGAAGCAGTGCCTAAGGTGAAATTTAGCCCTTATGCGAGCCGATTCCTCCTCATCTTAACAGATGAACCAACCACCGGAAGTTATCCTGCGGAACGCGCAATAGAAGTTTGTCAGTCGTTAGGCATTCGCGCCTATGTTATCGGGCACCCGCAGCCAAACGATTTACAAAAAATGCTTGCTGAAAAAACCGGCGGACGTTTCTTCGAAATGCCTAAACATCTAAGGAAAGGGTATTCAAACCAATAAATCAACTTTTCTACCGGACCCAGACGTGAAATTCCGCAGAAATTTCTAAAATGAAAGGAATTAATGAACAATGACAACGAGCTCTACGAGTACACAACAACATCGCGAAATGGCAGTTGAACAAGGCCCCGTAATGGTTGCCATTGTCACGGTGAGTGATACGCGTACCCCGGAAACCGACAAGAACGCTGCTTTTCTGCGTGAGCAATTGGCAGCCCAAGGCAACTCGGTCTGCGCCTATCAGATTATCAAAGATGAACCCGAGCAGGTTGCCGAGGTCTTGGATAAAATGGCAGAAAGCGATGCACGCGTTATCTTATTCAACGGCGGGACCGGGATTGCACCGCGCGACACAACCTTTGACATCCTCAATAGAAAATTGGAAAAGACACTGCCCGGCTTTGGCGAACTGTTTCGTATGTTTAGTTACGAGCAGGTCGGCGCGGCGGCGATGCTTTCACGCGCAACAGCAGGCGTCTATCGCGGAAAAGTCGTCATATCCACACCCGGTTCCACCGCCGCCGTGCAGCTCGCATGGGAAAAATTGATTGGACCTGAACTCCAGCACTTGGCATGGGAAGTCGGACGCTAACCTAAAATTGAGATCGAAATTCAATTCCGCGACTCTGAAAATCTCCATACAGAAACGACCGTCCTGAATAACCTCATCCCAAGAGAATTGAGGAGACATTGATGAATATTCAATTTGAAGGAATTTTTACACCCACAGTAACGCCGCTCGATGAGAAGGAACGCGTCGATGAAATCGGTTTTGTCAAGCAAATTAACCGTCTGATTGACAATGGTGTCCACGGAATTTATCTGTTAGGATCGTCCGGTGAATTTACGACGCTGACAAATACAGAGCGTGAACGGGCAATGGACATCGCAGCAAATGCCGTTGGCGGTAGAATACCGATTATCTGTTGTGTTATGGATACAAGCACGCAACGCGTCATCCAAAACATTGCGCTCGCACAACAGTTCCGGGTAGATGCTGTCGCAGCAACACCGGGGTACTACTACCCCTCTACAAGTGACGCAGATGTGATTGAATTTTATGAAACTATCGCTGCCAGTACTGACTTACCGGTGCTGATTTACAATATACCCTCAACCGTCAAAACGGCAGTGAAACCAGAGATAATCGTTGAACTCGCTGAACGGTGCCCTAACATCGTCGGAATGAAGGATAGCTCCGGCGATTGGACCAACTGCCTCACTCTCTTAGCTCTGCTCGGACATAAACCTAATTTCTCCATTTTGCTCGGTTCGCACACCGCACTAGGTGCCGCGTTGCTCTTTGGTGCTGATGGCGGTGTTATCTCCATCTCAAACGTTGCCCCCAAAGAATCTGTCGCACTCTACAACGCTGGAAAAGCACGCGATATTGATGAAGTCCACCGGTTACAAAAATGGTTGCTCAGGCTTAGCCAACTCTATCGCTACGGACAAGGTGTCAGTGGTATGAAGGCATGTCTGGAAATCCTCGGTGTCTGTCCAGCCTATACGACAAGCCCGCTCTTACCGCTTAGCGACGCGGCAAAAGCAGAACTTCGACAACTCCTAACAGATTTAGGACTGCATTCATGATTGAGATATACCCGATTCGCAAACCGGTCAATGCTACGATAACTGTGCCGGGCTCTAAAAGTTACACCAATCGGGCGTTGTTGGTTGCTGCGCTATCAAGTGGGGCATCTACTTTGACAGGCGCGCTCTTTAGCGATGATACGCACTATATGTGTAATGCACTGCGAAAATTGGGTATCCCTATTGAAGCGGATAAAACACAAGCAACCTTTCATGTCACCGGAAACGGGGGTGATATCCCAGTTGCGGGTGCCGAACTCTACATCGGCAACTCTGGGACTACGTCACGTTCACTCGTAAGTTATGTTACACTCGGACACGGAAAATTCGTCATTGATGGCGATGAGCCGATGCGGCGCGGCCGTCCCATAGCAGACTTATTGGATGCACTCCGGCAACTGGGGGTGTCCGTGCATTCACAATTGAACAGTGGCAACCTGCCTGTGCTCATTCAAGCCGATGGACTTGAGGGTGGTAAAACGCAGCTTGACGCGAGTAAAAGCAGCCAATTTTTGACTTCACTCCTCCTCATCGCCCCTTATGCAAAAAATGGCATCCAAATTCAGGTGGTTGGTGAACTCAAAACTCCCTACATTGACATGACGTTATCTGTGATGAAAACGTTCGGTGTAACTGTTAACCATCACAACTACCGGCAATTCTACATCGACAAGGGGCAACAGTATCAACCACGAAACTATCAGATCGAACCGGATGCCTCCAGCGCCTCCTACTTCTTTGCCGCCGCTGCTATTACAGGTGGACGGGTCAAGGTTAAACACCTACACTTAGATTCTGCACAAGGAGATGTCCAATTTGTACGCGTGTTGGAAAAAATGGGATGTCAGGTTAACCCGACTACCGAGGGGATTGAGGTAATTGGACCCGCCGACCGGCTCCGAGGAATTGATGTGGATATGAAGCCAATATCGGACACAGCACTGACGCTCGCCGCGATAGCTCCCTTTTCTGACAGCAGCGTAACTATCCGAAACATTGAACATACACGTTGGCAGGAAACAGACCGAATCCATGCAATGGTGACAGAACTCCGGAAGTTAGGGGTGCCTGTGGTTGAGCATCGTGACGGGCTTGAAATTTCACCCGCGCCCATTACGCCCGCGGCAATCGATACGTATCGCGACCACCGTGTAGCAATGGCATTCGCGCTAATCGGCTTAAAAACGAGCGGAATTCAGATTAAGGATCCCGGATGTGTCAGTAAGACGTTTCCTCACTATTTTGAGGTGCTGCAGCAGCTCTACGTTTGAGAATCCCGCGTTCTTGTAGGGCACGCCTTAAACATCAAAAACCTCATCAATCTCCGCCATAACCTGCAGCGTCTCCGCAACGGCAACTAAAATTGCACAATACTGGCGGACCTCCGCATGACTTAACGTATCACCGCGCCTATCCTGCAGCCACTTTTTACACACCTGATATGCACCTACCTCATATTCCCACACCGCCGCAGGCACATCTGTGAAATGCTGGGTAGCGTTAACCCAAACGTGTCCACCGTGATAGCGAACCCTTGAGACAACGGCTTCGCCTTCTCCTTCAAACCGATGCCTCGGCACAACTTGCACGTCTTTTAGGAGATGCCAGTCTATCAACGTCTGCCCCAACGTGCTGAGTCTGCGGAAGTACTCAATATCCCGCGGCAACGGGATACGCGGGATAGCGTATTTCAGGAAGTCGTAATACCGCGCACGATAGGTAGGACTATACAACACGGCGTAAATATAGGCGAGGATGTCCTCCGGCGAAATCCCTTCCGGGATGCCAAAGGGGCCCCTCTGCGAAATCCCTAACCTCTCTGAGAGCACCGTCAGGAAGTCTGGCCTTAGATTGAGCGAACGTTCTGTCTCAAGTTCCAATTCCTCTGGATGCGGATATAGGTAGAGCGGAAATACGTGTCCAGATTCGCTCCCTCTGTTTGAGATATAACACTTTTCAGTGAGTTTGTCGGTTACCAAAGCGTGTTGCCAGGCAGGCCCTGTGACAATGCGGCAAACGCAGAAGGCAATGTTGTCCTGAAGTAGATGGTGCATAATCGCGGTACGAGGAGCACAATGAAAGCCGCGTGATTTTCCGGTGTAATAAGTCCAGCGTGTGTCATAGGGACGGTAGCGGATAGGTTCAATGTGTTGTGCAACGTCAGGATGGCTACGGAGATCCGCCTGGGCAAGGTGAACCTGCCAGTCTTGGCTATCCTTCCCCAATCTGTATTTCTCGCGCGCGGCATCTTCAGAGAGTGAAACAACATCTGCTACAGTCTCGCGAACCGCTTCAGCAGTTCGATGAAGTGTTAGTTTATCCCGCCCGGTGACAAGTCCAACAGATGCCGTTTGAAAGATGTCGCTCATCTCCCAGCCTGCTTCGTACTCTACTCTCCGTTCGGTCGCTTGTGGCACAAAAAGATAGTAAGGAGATGTCGGTTGAAGTTCATGCCACTGCGTGGTTTGGACATTAGTTTCCGACAGCACGTCGTATTTTTCCGCTCGCGAGCCCCATATATCAGCATAATAGACCTGTGCTGGTGCAAGATTGTCCCGTTCTTTGACACACAACAGAATGCAAACGCCCTGCAGTATGTCAAAGACGTTTTCATCTTTCTTACCCTCCGGTACGGCTTCTGTTCTTCTATTATTTCCGTGCAAGTTGAGGAGGTAGATGGCGTTGAAACTCGTCAACAAGCTCTGCCGCATGCCACGAAACATAAGACCATCGAGAAAACTATTGTTGACAATATAACCGAGAATCCCTTCTCCGTTTTTATCAATTCTCCACTGTGCCCACCGGATAAACTTCACATAATCCGCTTGAAGTGCTTTTAAATTCCTATCATCAAGCGGTTGCCCATCTATCTGCTTGTAATCCTCAATGAGTTTCCCAATAAAAGTCAAGTTTCTGCCGACACGACTTGGATTAGCAGAACTTCGTGGATAGGGTGGATTGCCGATGATGACAAGGAGCGGTTTATCCTGTTTCACTGAAACCGCCGCATTCGCCTCATCAGAGATGAACCCTGCAAACGGTAAACGTTGGTCCCTTTCTATAGGTGCCTCTAAGGTATTGGTAAGATAGATACCGAGCCGTTCATCGGCGTGCCAACCTTGTGCCTGCAGAAACAGACTCAACTTCAGATGTGCGATCGTATAAGGGGCGACGAGCAGCTCAAACCCGAAGAGTCGTTTGACTAGCTGCGCGTTCACATACTGGTTCCAATCTCCTGTGCCGTAATTCGTTGTAACATATTCACGGATGCGGTCCAGCACAGCCAACAGAAAGCCGCCGGTACCCATAGCGATATCGAGGATGAGTGCATCCTCAGCCGCGAGCCCGTCCGGTTTGTTCAGTGCTGTCTTGAGCAGTTCATCAACAGAGCGGACGATGTAGGAGATAACCTGGGGCGGTGTATAGTAAACACCGCGAGCCACGCGACGCTGCGGATCATACTCTGCGAGGAACGTCTCGTAGAAGTGGATAACAGGGTCTTCAAAATGGGTCCGGTTGGCAAAGGCAGTGCGGAGCATCTCTGTGGAGACGTTTCGGAGGAGAGTTGCGATGTCGTCCAAAATGTAGGTGACATCCTCCTCAAGATTGGGGGAGGCCACCTGATGGAAAAGCTGCCGGAGGAATGGATTTGATTGGGGGAGTGCACTGGCCGCGGTTTCGCGTGAGAAGTTCGTTGCATGAGGAAGGGTGCAGCGTGCAGCGAAAAGCCCATAAACAAGCGTTTGGGCATACATATCAGCGAAATCATCCTGTGTCAGTGTAGAAAGGAGCAGCTCCTTAAACGCTGAAAACATGCCGTAGATTTGACTATTTTCATCAGTGAGCGTGGTTGCAAGCTGCGTTTGGAGCTCACGTGTGCGGCGCGCGAGGTGTTTTGCAAGTGCCTCCGGAGTGGCGATTTGCAAGGGCCCTGCGCTGAGAAACAGGTCCAATAGCGTTTCTAAGGCTTCATTGTCCTCTGCAGCACGTGCCGTTGCACGCAGCGTTGCATCCGTATACAACCGAAATTCAACGAAATTGGTGAGGATGAAGTTATCAAGGTTTTCAATAAACCGTGCATTCTGCGTCTCCGCATGTCCGGTGAGTGCATCAAGATCTCTGCCATAAGCCTCTGCTTCAATATAGCCAAGCGGCAGCGAACCCTCACGTACAATGAAATCTGGTCTTCCGATCTCATCCAGTTTTCTCGGTTCTTGTGTGAATCTTATGGTGTCTCTGTCGAAATAGTCTACCGCAAGGTCTTCAAGAAATGCTTGGAGGTGCGGAAAAAGAGACAGTTCAGGCGTTGCATCTGGGTTGGCTTGGGTGCGGTGTATCTCCTGTAGATAGCGGTTGCAGCGTGTTTGAAAATCCATTCTGTTATTTTTAGGTCCCTTCCTCTCTTTGTAGACGTGCTTTGATTCAGACAGGCTCCTGTCTCGAAACGGACCGAACTCATCTCTACACGCCGCAATTAAATAAAATCGTAATCCCTAGGTTTTTGTATTATATACGCTCTGAATTTTTAGTGCAAGCACTTTTGAGGGCTATGCGGAATATCTAGTGTCGCAAATTGGAGACTCAAATGTCCGTACACGTTTACCATTTAATCGAACCTAAATTCCGTCCTGAATTCACCAAAAACGGCGAGCCCCCCACCATAAAACAACACCGCCAACGGAATCAGCACCCACACAGACAGATGCCCTTTCAACAGCACCAAACCGATAGCCATCACAGTTGAGAGAATGATAGCTTTGATAACAAAGTTGATATGAGTTAGCTTGGCAATCTGTTTTGAAATGTAACTGAAACCGACAACGAGGAGAAATCCTTCACTGATAACCATTGATACCGCGGCACCAACGTGGCTGAAACGCGGAATCAATAAAAGATTCAGAACCAGGTTCAACAGTGCTGTTCCTGCCATTAAAAATGAAAAGGCACGCCGCTTGTCTGCCGCCCGAAGCACTGTCAACACTACCGTCGTCAAGAAAATCAGTCCGCCTGATGCACTTAGCCATTGTAGCGCTATACTCACTTTACTAAGCGCATCCGGCAGATAAGTCGGAAACAACGCCGCAGTCATTTCGTAGGAGAGTGTTGCAAGCCCGACGGCAAAAGGGATACCACTGAGCACCATCCACCGCACACCGAATGTATATGCAGCAGGAAACTGACTCGGTGCCCTCTCAAAAGTACGGGAGAGCACCGGAAACATCGCCCCCATCAGGAACGCGCCCGGCAGAATCGTGAAAGCATTGACAATTGTATACGCTAAACCGTACCATGTATTCGCATCCACGCCATCCGGACTGAGTTTCGACAGCAGAATCGCGTCAATCCGAAAATAGAGAAGGTTGAAGAGGTTTCCAACCGCAAACGGGAGCGCCTGCTGCATCAACACTTTGACAATCTGTCGGTTCGGTTGGAAGCGGAGCCGGGTAAAGCGGGCTCGGGTAATCCCTACACTCAATATCAGATTGATAAAACTTGCTGTCAGCATCACTTGACAGACAGTCACGAGACTATATCCCATCAGAATCGCGATGCCCCCGATAACCGCAAAAACGCCGCGCTCAGCGACCACGGTTAACGCTTCATATTTTATCTGCTCATGTGCGCGAAAAACGCATCGATACAGCTGTGCAATGGAATTAACAATCTCTGCTAACCCTAAGAAGATTATCATCTGCACTATCACCGGTGCATAGCCTAGCTGCACGCCACTGATTAGCATGATGGTATATGCCACGAGCGACAAGATAGCACGAACGATGAAGGCATTGCCGAGATAGTGCCGAGTTTGCGACAAATTCAACGTCATTTCACGGATGAGCGGGTTTTGGAGCCCCAGCTCCGTGAGACTCGAGATGAGGTTCGTCAGCGCAATAGCAACAAAATAGCCACCGAGCTCACTCGCTCTGAAATAACGCGGCATGAGCCAAATCGTTACCACAAGTGAACACAGGCGGCCGATAAAATGTGCACCGAAAAGGGTTGACGTATTCTCGAAAATGCGGTTCATGTAACGGCTACGTTTTACCTCTCCGATTGTGTTCCGATTGTGTAGAAAACTATTACCGAATCTACGTTATAGTCGAGCGAGTTGTTCCAAGCTCAAGGCTCGGCCGGAAGGCTTTCCGAAAATGGTACAATGGTACAAGGCGAAGAAAAAGGCAGATTGCTCTGTCAATACAATCCGACCCTCACATAGTTCGGTACTAAGCTCCAGTAACTGTCGCTATCGCCGGTATGCAAACGTTGTGCCCCGATTTGGGCGACCGCGGCACCCCGCGGTACATTGAAAATTGCATCCGCCAAGTAGGCAGTTTTACCGAGTGTCTCTCGAACTGTCCCTCCGTACTTATCGAGTCCATCGCCAACGAAGATTGTTGTAGTCGTTTGGACTGGCATGTCCGCAAGGCGGGCTAAAAACGTTTCAATCGGGAGACACAGATCTTCGCTGAGACGTTTCCATGCTGCCCCACCGTGGAAAACAGCGGCGTAGATTTCACTTCTTCGGGCATCAAGAACCGGGCAGATAAGACTGTCTGTCCACCGGCAGTTGTAAGCAATCGCTTCCAAAGTTGAAACGCCGACAATCGGCTTGTCAATTGCATAGCAGAACGATTTAATCGTCGCAACCCCGATGCGGATGCCCGTAAAGGAGCCGGGACCGACACCGACGGCACAGCCGCTCAATTCCTCCGGAGTGATGTTGCCCCACTTCAGAACGGTGTCAATCGCAGGCATTAATCTAGAGGAGTGCGCTCGCACAATATTAAGTGTATGCTCAGCGACCAGGTTGCCGCTATCTATTAAAGCAACGCTTCCGATGGGCGTTGAAGTGTCAATACCGAGGATTTTCATGCTAATTCAACCAATAATTTCGAACCGTTATCTCGGTAACAGTCGCGTTTTTTTGGTCCTATTCTTCAAATTTAACTTTAAGTTCTTGCAATGACAAATTCTGAGGTGGGTGAATAAGCGAGAACAAAGACATATCAGACCGTTGCATGCTGCGGTTGATGTATTCTTCCTCTTTTTCGCAAAGGAGGAAGAACCTTTCATAAGCTATCGCTGCTTCGCCGACTGTCCCACTGCCACCAAATGGATCGAAGACTAAATCCCCTTTAAAAGAGTAAAACCGAATGACACGCGATGCCAATTCAATAGGAAAAATGGCAGGATGAACTTTATCCGCTGCCGGATTAATCTGCCAGACGTTTGTTTTCTCATAATCCCCAAACACTCTGCTTGTTTCAACCGTCTTTTTATCATACTGTCTCATATTCCAATCAATAAGTTTGTCTGTTTTTTTTCGGTATACCATTACACTTTCCGTGACGCAATTCGGCTTATAGCCAAGCGGCTTGCGATGTTGAAAAAAACCACCATTGCGATTCTTAGCGGCATAGTCAGGTTTCACCCATACGATGTCATCAACGAATTCCCAACCGATTTCAGTAAGATGCGGGTGAATGTCATACGGGATAGCGTAACGTTTGCTGGCATGTGCCCGGCTGATACGTGGTACGATGACCGGGGATGTGTTAAGCACAAAGAACCGCCCCTCTTTTGTAATGCGATGCGTCTCCTTGAAAATAGCAGTTAAGAAGTCAAGATACGCCTCGTAACTCTGAAAAAGGGTATAATCACGGGCATTGTAATACGGTGGTGACGTAAAAGTGAGATGAACTGACTCGTTCGGTACTACCTTTAAGACTTCTTGAACATCGGCACTGACAATCACATTTTTGAGGGCATCCGGGCTCGTAGGGTGGCACTGATGGCCGGCGGCAGCAGCAGAAGGCGACAAACTTCCCTTTCCGCTCCGGTTTAAGAGTTCTCGAACGAGTTCATTGGGATGTTCGCGGAGCGGTGCTAAGGATTCTTGGACATCCGGACGTTCATTGAAACAGTTCAAGCCGCGCACTGCCTGCAAGATAACCTTCGGATCTGTATCTGACAAAAACTGCACTAAATTCGGAATCGCCTTCTCAGTTCTGAGTCTGCCTATTGCCGAAACGGCTTCTCGACGGGCGAACGTGTTTTTCTCCGCTCGCGCGAACGCGGAAACCGCTTCTAAGAGCGATTCATCTTTCAATTTTCCGATATTTTTTACCGCGAGACAGCGAATCTTGGGGTTCGGATGGTCCAGCAATGGCAAGAACAGGTGCCCATCAAATTCTTTCGGCAGCCTGCCCAGGTTTTCAAGCGTGAATTGAAGCATCCGCTCACTGTTGGTAGGGGCAAGCACGCTGGAAAAGAAAACTGATTTATGGACTTCACCTTTAGTCGGGGTGTTCAACTTCAATTTTTCGGCATTAATTTCAGATTTGGTTATCATTTTTTACGTCCCTTAAAAAAACTACATTTTCCGTTGCATTCCCAGAGGAGATGTGGTATAATTAAAATAATCGCATCACGTGGGGGATTAGCTCAGCTGGGAGAGCGCTTGCATGGCATGCAAGAGGTTCAAGTCTGGTATCCTCCACTTTTTTATTTTTCAAACCGCACTTTTCCGTTAACACATAATAGGTTAACATATCTCTTTTGAAATGTCAACAATTAAAATTGAGTTAAGGCACGTTGATAGCCACGATCCATCCCTTCGTTATCGCAGGTTTATAGGCGTTATCCCGCAGATAATCTGAAGTTTGCCAGATGCAAAGATGCTTTCCATCAGGCATCCAGACAACAGCTGTCACTTTTTGTTGCGTTCGCGCCATCGCGAATTTTTGCTTACGCTCCATATCATAAACCCAAATTTTCCACCGCAGCCCCTCGCAATCTTCTCGTTCCAAATATACCAACCGTTTCCCCTCTGGTGCCCAAGATGGCGAGGTGTGCATCAGAATTTGCGTCTGTATTGAAGTGGAGCTGGCATCAGCTAAGTGAAGCTGCTGATCAATCAGCTGCCCCGGACGGTTACTACCAGAAAGGACATAAGCCAAGTGTGTACCATCCGCTGCCCAATGTAAACGTGCAACGCGCTGATGCTGCGTCTGTATCTCCTTTAAACGTTGTCCTTCTGCATCTTGGATACGGATGCCGACATATTTCTGATTTTGCACCCCAAAAGCGATACGTGTGCCATCCGGTGTCCAAGACGGTGCCAGCAGATACGCATAAGCACGCTGACGACGTTCAAACGGAACACGCGCAATCGTACGGATACCACTCCCATCACTGTTGATACGATAGACGACATCCATCCGCTTCTCGCGCCGTCTAAATACCAACCTGTTAGAAGTAGGAGACCAGGCTGGCCCCTCCCCTTGAATCAATTTTTTCACACGTCCAAGCTGCCAATCCAACGTGTAGATGTAACGCTCCCCTCCTTCGTCTAATTCATAAGCCAATAAACGGCTGTCTAACGACCAGGAGAGCACGGGGTTATAGATTCTAGCTATCGGCATCTCTGGTACGGCAGCCGCTTGTCCAGCCCGAAACTTCCGCGCCTGTTTTGCTTCCTTGTCCATTATTACTAATTCGCTGGCGTGCCAATAACGCCCGCGTAAATCCGTTCTTCTCAACATCGCGATGAATTCTCCATCCGGGCTCCAGCGTGGAAATTCTGCTCCTTCAACCAATTGTAACGTCCGGCGCTCCCCACAGAAATTCGTATTGAACATGATGCCGTCTGTCTCTTCGAACTGCCCAAAATTCAATCGTTCTATCCACACGTATTTTCCGTTCGGCAGCTCAACCTGATACCATCCGTCTGCAGTTTGCACAATTGGTAGCAAGACGCCATCATTGAGATGCAAGAGCGGTTCGCGGTTTTGCTGAACCGCGTTTTTCTCCGTGAAAACAGGGACGTTATCGCGTACAACTATGCCGCGATGCGATGCAGTTACTGCCTGATACCCGATACGCTGTTCTTCTTGTGTTGTATTTCCAAATGCATAGACAGTTCCATCGCCGGAAGCAACATAGAGGATACCATTGGAGACAGCCGGTGCTGCACTAACAAAACCCCGGAGTTTATACACCCATATCTGCCGTTTTGATGCCTCTTCAAACGCATGGATGTGCCCATCGCGGCTGCCGATATAGACATAACCGTTTGCCGTGCTCGGGTAACTGTCACTCCCGGCCGTCTCTGCTCTCCACATTTTCGCGTTATGAAGGGGCCCAATCGGGCGAAATTCACCATTGGCGCAACCATATTCAATACCGCGAATCCGTATCGTGCGTTCACGTATTCCCTCAAGCATCCCTGTTCTCGCGTTCAGTTGATAAATTTTTGACGGGAACACACCGATATACACTTTACCATCGGCAACAATTGGCGGGGCATCCATCCAATTTTTGGATTTAAATACCCAGAGCTGTTCGCCGGTCATAGCATTCAGTGCATAGACTCTGTTATTTCGTGTGTTGATATAGACATGCCCATCTCGTACCGACGCAGAATATCGGATTGCACTCTGTGCATCAAAAACCCATTTAATGTCCCACTCCTTAGCACCCAGGGCGTACAATTTGCCATCTGTTGAACCGATATAGAGAATACCGTTTGCGACAACAGGCGAAGCCTGAAGCGGACCGCCGGTCTTGAACTTCCAGAGTAACTCAAGCGGGGGCGTAAGAATTTCATCCGGACTCCTCCCTGAAAAATCCAAATCATACATAAACATCGACCAGTCCTCAGTCCGTGCACTCGGCGTGACGCTTTCAATAGGCATCGTGGGGTTTTGTTCCAGGGAATCATCAGGGCGCGGGGCGGGTTGCCGGTTCTGCTGTGAATCACAACTCCAGATAATGAATAACAGAAGGAATAGGATGTACTTTGTGTTCCAAATTTTTGCGCTAAACAGATGAGCAAAAAGGTTTTGCAAAATTTAAGGGCCTCGCTTTTTTTGTAGGAAAGGAATTGCCCCTAATTTAGCAAGAGTTCAAATATAAGTCAACTAAAATTTGATTTTTGCAGGGCAAATATAGGCAGATGACACGAAAACATCATCAAGTCTAGTGGTAAGAAACTTCAGAATTATTCGCCATTCGGTTAAGTGTTACGTGGCATCGTGTTCTGAGCAAGTTCACATGTGCCCGCTGATTTTCAAAAAGATTTCTCCATCAAGATTTGGAATTTCATGGCGCAATTGACGCTTACGACTGTGAACTGCCATAACAGTGGCATAGAAACTAATCACTTGCATCGTACCGCTGCGGTTGTACACTGCCCATCCGTTTTCAAACCTGCGGATAAAAAGCCCGGGTACGTCTTGATATTGCTGTGCTTGTTCTTGAACAGGTTGTCCGAGCTCGACATCCCAGAAATCGTACCAGTTGTGTAGATGATCAGGTGTCGGCATCGCATTATCATCACCAAAAAGCAGATATCCATCTGAGTGCGTTAGACTCAAGGCGGTTATCATCCGCATCCACTGCTGATTTTCTGGGCTGTTTCTCTCCGCAATTCGAGTGTTCTGATCCCCCAAATAATCCGTCACTACGCGCCAGCCCTCTAAGCAGTTGATTCGTGGGGTTTTCAGGTGTTGTTCTGCCCAATGCAGTGTGCTTTCGATGCGCTTAATCTGATTTAAGTTGTATCCTTTATGATATTCGGGCTTATAACACTCCATAAAAATGCCGTTCACGTAGGACGCGGATTTTGGAATCTGACGTGTATTGGCATTGACGAGAATAAGGAAATCGTCCCCGACCTGCTCGCGTATTTTGCGTAAGATGGAGAGCCTCGCTTCTAATTCAGCCTCCGGTGTGAGGATTGTCGCAGACCGGTCATCAACACTGATGGGGCTTGTGGCGGAATCTTCGTTCCACCAATCCAGCATGATACCGTCAAACAGTCCTGACTTCTGCAACGAGACGGCTTTATCGACTATGAGCTGCTGCACTTCTGTATTTGTAAAGTCGATAAGAAAGTGAAGGTGGGCATCGTTTTCATCGATTTTCCCATCGCCGTTTGTATCTTCACCCCAGCCGATGACCGGTCTGCCCTCGCGATCTTTTAGCCAATATGGCGAGTCTGGCGGATAAAAGCCGAGCTCCCACCAATTTTGTGCTTGGCTTTCATTTCCCGCAGAGAGATATTTCGCATCCCTGTATCGGAGTTCAACGAGCAGTTGGAGATTCGGATTTAAGGAGAAGAGTTGTTGTTTTCTTTGCCGTGCTTGGTTATATTGATTCGGATTCAAACCGGTTGCTAACCCTTGGTACGGCTGTTTGTGAGAAATATCCCAAGAAATTCTTAGCAGGGCATACGGATGCGCAAAAGCAAGTTGGTGCCGCGCGAGTAGACTAAGTTCATCTTCCTCGCGTCTATTTTCGATGCCGTTCCACGCCTGAAAAATTGATGGATAAGTTCTCGGGGTTCTACTAGGATGTCCTTTCACGTTTCCCGCCTTGGTAACAATGAAACAGACAAAGCAGAGTAGGATAAGGCATTTTTTATGCGGTTTTTCAATCATGTGAAGAGGTTCCTCATCATAAAGTTTTAAACAAAAGGTTAATTCGAAATATACCTTAATCAGCGGATTGCTGACAAATGCAATTTCATATTACAATCCGTCGCCCTCTTTAATGCGGATAATCTGATCTGCGTTGAGATTCAAAAACCGTTCCGTGAGTCCGCTCTGCCAGCGAATTTCAAGTGTCTCGATTTGTGTGTATTCGCCGAGCCCGAAGTGAACGCGTAGGTCACTCTGAGAGAGATAGCTGGAACCGCTATGCACCTCTTTTAGCAGTGAAAGTTCGCCTACTTTCACCGTAACCTGCGCACCAAGGGCAGAGGAGTTACTCCTGGTTCCGACCAGATGAATTATCAGCCAATGGTTCCGATTGCCGCCGTCATTACGTAGCAGCGTTGCGGGTTGATTAGAGTGATTGAGAAAAATATCGATATCGCCATCGTTGTCGTAGTCGCCGAAGGCAGCGGCGCGCCCAACTTTAGCGGGCAGCTGCGTCAATCCAACAGCACTAGAGACATCTGTGAAATGGGTCTGGCTGTTCTCGAAAAGCAGGTCGGGTTGCGGGTACGTTGCATCTGAAAAGAGGGAGATGTTTTCTTGGAGATGTCCATTGGCAACGTAAAGGTCGAGGTAGCCGTCGTTATTGTAATCTAAAAATTCTACTGCCCACTTAAAATAGGGTAGCGTAACTGCCCCGATACCAGCTGCAAAAGAGACATCGGTAAAAAACTGCGGGAGGTGTGGATGGACTGCTTCATTGCGATAGAGTATGACGGGCAGAGCAGAGGCGTTACTAACCACGAGGTCAAGAAAGCCGTCGTTATCATAATCTCCAAATGCGTTCCCCATTCCGCTGCCTGGCATTCCGTTTTCGTCGTATCCTGTGCCGGTGAGGTCAGCGATTTCAGCAAAAGTGCCATCGCCGTTGTTCCGATAAAGCAGATCAGCTTCCATATCGTTAGCGATGTGCAGGTCCGGATCATTATCGTTATCGTAATCGCCGACGGCCACAGCGAGTCCAAGTGCGCGATGAGAAATGCCCGCGGCCTCGGTGCTATCCGTGAAGGTGCCGTCGGCGTTATTGCGATAGAGGATATCGGTTTCACTGACAAACTGACTCCCGGCAACCTGGTCGGTAGGGCTACAGTAGGTACGAATGCCGCGCGTCTCCCACCATCGGTTTTCTGCAACCGAAAACTTCATATAATTGACGACGTAAAGATCTGCGTACCCGTCTAAGTCATAATCGAGAAAAGCGCAACTGGTTCCCCAGCGTTCGTCGCCGACACCTGCTTTTTGAGTGATGTCGGTAAACGTTCCGTCGCCGTTGTTATAGTAGAGCCGGTTCATGCCGTAGTTTGTAACGTAAATTTCTGGGTATCCATCATTGTCAATATCTGCAGATGCGCAGCCGACACCGTATCCGGTATCTCCGACTCCGGCCCGCGCGGTTACATCGATAAAGGTGCCGTCCCCGTTGTTTTCATAGAGGGCGTTTTGGTTAAAGGTAGAGGTGATACTGTTGGCATTGACAATATACAGATCCAGATTGCCGTCGTTATTGTAGTCAAAAAAGAGCGCGCCGGAGCCGAGCGTTTCAATGAGGTATTTCTCACCGGTGCGGCCATCAACGTGCCGGAAAGTGATGTGTGCGTCTGCTGTCGCATCGACGAATTGAATCTGTGGATGGGCAGGCGCAGAAATAGCCAAGCTCAACAGGACGCAATAGAGCCCTTTCATTGCCAGGGAATGCGTCGCATCGCATTTGGAAGATTGTGCGTTACCCCATTCACGGTTGAGTTGCCTTTTTTCGGGCATGTTGCGCTTCACTCTCCAATCCGAGTTGTGTGTAGACTTGGGCGAGTGTGTCCCAATAATTCCGCTCGGAAGGTGCGAGACGGACGGCAGTTTGTGCATGGCGCAGTGCTTTGTCTAACTGGGCTTGTAAATCCACAAAGCAGATCGCGATATTATTGTGGGCGATGGCGAGCGTTTCATCAGCGGAAATCGCTTGCCCATAAGCGTCAATAGCCAGTTGCAGATGCTCTTTCTTCTGATAAGCGTGCCCAAGGTTATAGTGCGCAGTTGCTAAATTCGGGGCTAATGCGATGGCACGTTTATAATTTTTGACAGCTTCAGCAAACCGGTGGCGGGCAAGATAGACGATTCCCAGATTGTTATACCCTTTTGGATCCTCTGGGTGAATTTTAACCCACTTCTCGGCTTCCGCGAGAAGTGGGTCCGTCTGGCGAAGGACTTTGAAGAATTTCATAGCGGCACCCGCCTCCTCTGTTTTTCCCTGTTTAATCCACGCTTGAGCGATGTGATAGTGTGCTTCTGTATTATCTGCCTGGAGTTTGATAACCTTTTCAAACGTAGAAATTGCAAGTGGCAAATTGCCCTGTTTTGCGTGGACCTTGCCTAAACCTAGGAATGCACTCGTTGCGTTCGCGTTAAGACGAATTGCTTCGGTGTACGCATCGGCAGCTTGTGGCAGTGCCCCCTGTTTTAGGTAGGTCTCACCGAGTCCGGTGTAGGCGTTTTGCAAGCTGAGACCTTTCGAGGCAAGTGCTATGGCGGTTTCAAACGCTTTTATTGCCGCTGGAAGTTTCCCTTGTTTCAAGTAAACTAATCCGATATTATAGTGTGGCTCTGAGGCATCAGGAGCTATGTGAACCGCTTTATGGTAAGCGTCTAGGGCGGCTTGGTACTGCTTAAGTTCTGAGTAGGCGACACCGAGTTGATGGTGGGCATGGAAGGCCTCCGGATTGAACCCGATCGCTTTTCTATATTCTGTCGCTGCTTGGTCGAATTCCTCTAAGGCGTGATAGGCAGAGGCAGTTCTGTAATGGAGTTCAGCAAGCCATGCTGTGTCCACTGATGCTTTTTGTGCCCGGTGTGCTTCGGTGAAGGCGGTGATGGCTGCCCGATACCGTGCAGCTTTGAGGTAGTCTAGGCCGCGTTGATAGTGTCCATCAGCAGGAGGACTGCGTTCAGCAATCCCTGCTGATAATAGGTTTCCGAACGCGCCACAGAGAATGAGGAGGACAATGTATCTTCGCATTCGCATGTTGGGCTTTACGAACCGGGTTCATAACCCCTAACCGTCTTGTCAGAGGACTAGTACCACATTCATCGGATGCACGAGGGAATTTCGGCCGGTCAGCAAACAGTACAAGGCTTACTTTCGGTATGTCTTCATGCTTCCCCAGGTTGTCGCCAGTTTTCCGGCTGGTTGGACGGGTAGAAATTCGCCATCTTTAATCTCATTAATTTCTGCTGCGCTAATGATTCGATTAAAGAGAAACACCTCGTCAATGATGCCGGTGAAGAATTCTTCGCCGGGGTGCCGTGCGCCGACCATAACGGAGCCGTCAATTTCATCAACGACGGGTGGCTTATTCCCACCGCCTGCTTTTTTTCCATCGTTGTAAATCACAATCTCCGATTTTGTGTCATGTGTGACAGCGAGATGTACCCAATCCTCAGGTTGGATATCATCAGTGACTGCTTTTTGTGCCCAGGCACCACCGGAGGTTGACCAGAAATAGGTTTTGGAGTCGCCTTTTTTAAAAATGGAAGCCCATTTGAGAGACCCGGCGGTCACCATGTAATTCCAATCCCGAATTTGGTCGTCTCCACGTTTGACCCAGAAAGCGATAGAAAACTGTTCAGTCAGTTGCAAGGTGTCGTTGATTGGAACCATGACGTGCTGTCCTTTTGTTCCATCAAATTCAAGCGCCTTGCCGAACTGACCATCCACCCAGGTCGGGTTTTTGATGAGTTCGCCATCATGCCCATGAACAGACCCATCCTTGGCATTTCCGCCTTGTCCTTCATCAAAGGAGAGGTACAGTACGAGCGATTTATCATCCAAAGCTGCATGTGATGCGGTTGCGCTGCTGAGCAGCAGGATAATCGGAACGATATAAAATGCTACAGATTTCAGAAGACAATTCCCGCTCAATTTCAACATGGTAGGTTCCTCCGGTACTATTTTTAAAAGCGGCTTGAAGTTTCTACTCGCATGCGCCACATTTCTTGCAAACCGCCGTATCACATTCACTCGTCATAAACCCTTTTTCGTGTTTATTGAATTCGAGTTGTAGAAATTGGGGTTTAACGTTGAGGTCTAGATGATCCCAGGCGTTGGTTTCATGAAGTGGACGTTGGCGTAACGCGTAAAAATCGGGCGCAATTCCGTGTGTCCGGAACGCATGATTCCAGGATGCACCATGCGCGAGTTCTAATATAACTTTCCCGAGTCGCCGGTCTCCTCGTGCGAAAACGGCTTCTTGATATGCGAGCCTAGCACTTGCAGAGCCGACCTTAATACTTCCCAGCTTGTTAATTTCTCTTTTGAGAAAATTGAGTTTTCGCGCAATGGTTTTGGGCGGTTCCATCGCAACCCATTGGAAAGGTGTCTGTGGCTTAGGCACCATAGGCGAAATTGTGAAGTTGATTCGTCCCATCCTTCCGGTTCGCTTGGCATAGGGGAGTAAAATTCTGCGCATCTCCTTTGCCATATCTGCGATCGCTGTTACATCAGCGTGTGTTTCATAAGGGACACCAATCAGGAAGTACAAGCGTAAATTGAGAATGTCGCGTTTCAATGCTTCTTCAAAGATATAATAAAGACGTTCCCGCGGAATAGCTTTGTTAACGACTTTTTGTAAGTTCTCGGTTGCGACTTCCGGCGCGATGGTAATCGTGCCTTGTTCGCTGTCAGCGAGGGCATTCAATAGAGGTGCGCGCACTGTCTCTGCACGAAGTGAGGCACAGGAAATGCGGAACCCGCGTTCAACCAGTCGTGTGGCAATTGCATCAATTTGCGGATGGTCGGAAATAGAAGCACCGACTAATCCAATCCTATCGGTTATGCCTTGTGCCCTTTCAGCGAGTGCGAGTGTGCTTTCCAAAGATCTATGCCGTGGCCATCGGCGCGCATAATCCGCAACACAGAATCGACATTGCCTGCCGCAGCCCCTTACAATTTCAATTAGATGTGCATTTGAAAATTCAGTATTGGGAGTATGAATCTGTGTGCATGTCTCAACATCGTCCAAATTCGGAACTGCCGCTGCATGAATCCGTGCAGGCGCAGTTTTGATGTGGGGCCCCGGTTGTACCTGCTGGATAGTGCCATCTTTATGGTAACTAACCTGATAAAACTGAGGTACATAGAGCCCAGGAACGCCTGCGAGTGTTTTGAGCAATTCCGTTTTGGATGCACCGGTTTGCTTCCACTCTTGAAAATGTGCTATCAGTTGGTGGATAATGAGTTCAGCTTCCCCAACAACAAACACATCTATGAAATCAGCGAGCGGTTCCGGATTGTATGAAATGTTAATCCCACCCGCGATAACAAGCGGATCCCAGTCTGAGCGTTCTTGGGTTAAGGGTGGAATGTTCGCCAATTGCAGTGTACGCGGTATGTTGACATAATCAGATTCAAAAGACACAGAGAACCCAATGATGTCAAAACGGTTGAGAGCGGTTTGAGTTTCGAAAGAGAAGAGCGGCGTTTTCTGTGAAACCAGAGTACGGAGGTATGACGGTTCAGGAACGAAAACGCGTTCGCAAGCCGTATCAGCCCGGCTGTTCAGGGTTGCATAGATAACTTGAAAGCCGAGGCTTGACATCCCGAGTTGGTAAGTGCTCGGATAGACAAGGGCGAATCTCGTTCCGGCGTTATTGAACCGGCGGTGGTTTCCGTCCTCGTTATTAAGAAGATATCGGTAGTGTTCGCGTAAATTCAATATTTTGCCTACATCATAATAGCGAAATAAAACCACCTTTGGGTTTTATTCCTCAGTGTGAAACATTATTTTTGAGGCGTTCCCTTTTTCTGTACGCGGAGAAATGCCGGCATATCCCAATCTTTACTGCCACGGTTGCTGCGTGGTTCTTCATCGGTTTCCTGCGAATTTTGACGTGGGGTTCGCCGCCTGTGGGGCCCGGGCTTGGATGTTCCGCCGTTGTCCGTTGGTCGGGTTCTCTGCTTTCGACGTCCAGAGATAGGCGATGTCGGCAAAACCTGCTGCGAACCTCTGGAATCTATGGCCGCTACGTGCGGACGGGCCGGTCTTTGCTCGGTGTACCCTGGAGCGGGTACTCTGTCATGATCTGCTGCGGCTCCGTTTTGAGCATCAAAACCGGTTGCAATCACGGTGACGAGGACTTCTTCTCCGACTTCCACTTCATCTTTGTAAACGAGTCCGAAGATAATTTGTGCATCAACGGAGGCTTCTTGGATAACCTGCATCGCTTCATCTAGCTCGTGCATCATGAAATCCGGTGGTGATGTGATATTTACAATCATCCCGCGTGCACTGGCTATATTGGTTTCTTCGAGAAGTGGTGAAGAAATGGCCTGCTTAGCAGCACTATGTGCGCGGTTATCCCCGGTTGCTCGTCCCATTCCCATCAATGCACTGCCGGCATCACGCATAATGGATTCGACATCGGCAAAGTCGACGTTAATTTCGCCTGAATCTGTTATAATGTCCGAGATGCTTTGCACGCCTTGTAGCAAGATCTGGTCCCCGATGCGGAACGCCTCACGTACAGGGAGTTTTCTATCCATGACATCCATGAGGCGTTGATTGGGTACAACAATAACAGAGTCTGCGGCCTCTCGAAGTTCTTGAAGTCCTTGCTCAGCTTGTCGTGCACGTTTTTGGCCCTCAAAGTTGAAAGGACGTGTGACAACACCGATGGTTAAAACCTCGCGTTCTCTTGCAAGAGAAGCGATGAGGGGTGCTGCACCGGTACCAGTACCGCCGCCCATCCCTGCAGTGATGAAAACCATGTTTGCATCCTCAACGATTGTTTGAAGATGTTCTCTGTCTTCTTCGGCTGCTTTTCGACCGATCTCCGGATTCTCGCCAGAGCCAAGTCCTTTTGTGGTATTAATGCCGATCTGAAGATGCGTGGCACCATGACAAGTGGTTAGTGCTTGCTGGTCTGTGTTAACAGCGTAAAATTCAATGCCGGCCAGTCCTGCCTCAATCATGCGTTTGACTGCATTTCCACCTGCGCCGCCGACACCGATGACTTTAATCTTCGCACGCAAATTTTCAAATTCTTCCTGTTCAAATTCTATCATCGCAATTTCTGGTTCCTATAGCCTCCAGGGTTGATACATCAAAGGCAACGGAAACTGCTCCTTGCTTTAGCCCCTTTAGGGCAGATATTAAATGGCCGACATGACATTGCTTGCCAAAAGAAAACTTCCGGTTCCCGCTGGACAAGCAGCATTCGTCTCCGACTCTCAGGTTTGAAACTGGTTAGAGCCCTAAGATAGCCTGAGGTTTTTGTCAAATGAGATAGAGGACAAAATCTGTCCCTATGTCGTTCGAGAGGGGTTCAGTCTACTTTCCTAGCAACACCGATATCGACGATGTATCACAACATTATGCCGGAGTTACCCGCGATAACTGAATCGCCTCAATGACTTTGTATTAAGTATACCTTAAAGTGACAAACTCTGTCAACTTTTTATTTTCATCTCAATTAAGTTGAAAAACTCAACGCGATCGGGTATTATATTAAAATTGTAACTGACGCGTTTGGGACATGCACATCGCAAGAGCACGCGGACAGGTTGTACGGAAGAGTCCTTGAAGATGCAAGATTTGCTGTGATAAAAGCTAATGAGTCTTGTCATGACTTCAGGGTTATGTAGGCTTCGAGAACGTCCGCGTTTTTTCTCTCTAATGGATGCCGGAAATTGTGCACGCATCTCTTTTTTCATACGCAAAAAAAGGTGGCCATCTCGCAGAAAAGCGGGATAATGCTCAGAGACAACCCCTTTAGGTTCAGTTCAAGGTTTCTGATTCGATGCTATCATAGGAATTCTCTTTATGCCAAACACGCCTATCTTTTATCTATCGAACTCACGTTAGTATAATATAACGTTAAATAACGTTAAACAACTACAAAAAAAACATAAAAATGAAAATTGCAATTATCGGTACTGGGTACGTTGGGCTGACCACGGCACTAGTGCTTGCGTATATGAACCATGAAGTCACGGCTGTGGACAAAGATAGTGACAAACTGAGCCTTTTACGTGCAAGGAAGAGTCCTATCCATGAACCGGGTATCCAGACGCTTCTTGACGAGGTGGGCTGCACTGTTCGTTTCATTTCTTCTTCTCCGGTGGGCACGTCTTACCGGCAAGCCATCGCTGAATCGGAGCTCATTCTCATAGCGGTGGGAACGCCCCCGAAAAAAAACGGCGAGGCGGATACCCAGCATGTGGAATCCGCTGCAAGGGCAATCGCGCAAGTATGTAAACCACACCAGCACTATACCCTCGTTATCAAGTCGACTGTGCCGATCGGGACGAATCGGCGCGTGGCTGAGGTCGTCGCAACAGTGTTGTCTGAACGCGGCATCCAATGCAACGTTTCCGTTGCTTCCAACCCAGAATTTTTACAAGAAGGATTGGCGTTGCAGGGTGCGTTCTATCCGGATCGGATTGTGGTCGGCGCGAATTTTGATGATGCAGTAGATGTCTTACGTCGGCTTTATCAACCGATATTGGAGCAAACGTTTGAGCCACCGAGTTGGTTACCACGTCCGGAGGCGTACCATCTACCACCGATGATGACAACAGATCCGAATAGCGCGGAAATGATCAAGTATGCCGCCAACACGTTCCTTGCGCTTAAGATTAGTTTTATCAATGAAATTGCAGGGTTGTGCGAGAGAGTAGATGCAGACGTAACAGAGGTTGCACGCGGCATTGGACTGGATACACGCATTGGGCATCGGTTCCTGCGTGCGGGGCTCGGATGGGGTGGGAGTTGCTATCCGAAAGACACTGCTGCCTTGTTAGGTGTTGCAGCGCAAACCGGATACGACATGCCGATTACGACTGCCGCGCGTACAGTCAATTTCCGACAACGTCAACTCATCCTTGAAAAACTGAAAACTGTCCTTAAAACGGTGAACGGAAAAACGATAGGTATTCTAGGCCTCGCCTTTAAGCCGAATACAGATGACGTGCGCGAGGCACCAGCGCTTGATATTATCTGTGAACTTGTTGCAGCAGGGGCGACGGTCCGTGCACACGATGTTATCGCGATTCCGAATGCAAGACGCACGCTGCCCACTATCCCAATCCATTTCAGTGAAGATGTGTACGAACTCGCTTACAACGCAGACGCGCTAGTCCTTGTCACTGAGTGGGACATGTACCACAGGCTGGAGCTGCGTAAAGTTGCTAAGCAGATGAAGACACCGATACTGATTGATGGTAGAAACATGTACTCTGCTCAAGAAGCACGAGCAGCAGGTTTTCATTACATTGGTATCGGTAGATAAAACCATTCCAATGCGGTAAAAGGCGATGAAACATACATCGGCGATTAATCAACCTATACCTTTTGCACCAACGTGGCAACGATACTGTCCGCAGTGTGCCTTTCCGGCTTACCGTCATCTACCGGGCATCACCCCGCATCCGCTGCGCGATCCGCGTGGCCACAGTTACGGACTTGAAGAAGAACATGCGGACACCCTATTAATCCCAGCGTTATGGCGCGAAAACGAGGCGTACCTTTATGGTGTAGATCTTTACAACTTTGCATATTGGTGGGAAGCACATGAGGCATGGGAAGGCTTATGGCATCAGGCAGAGGATACCTACCGCCTCTTTCTGCAAGGGCTAATTCAGGTTTCTGCTTCCCTGATTAAGTATCACATGCGGATGTTGCGTCCATTGCGTTCGCTTTCGACTGCCGGGCGCGATAAATTGCGGCAGGTTCTGGTAGAATCTAAACAGACAAACCATAACTCTTATATGGGATTAAACCTGCCTGATTTTCTGGATACTGCTGATGCTTTTTTCGCCCCCTTCTTCGTGGAGCCTGTTACAGAAATAACCTATCGACACGCCGCGGTGAAGCCCCCGCTAATTCAACTTGAATTTTAGGCACCATGGCAACGCCGTTCCCTTTTCTAATTTTTATTTTGGTCTGTGCGTTCATTGTGGGGCTGTTGTTTGTCCTTTTCAAGATGAGCGCGTACTTCGGTAGAAGCGATGCAGATAAATTTCGTGCTGTGCGCTGTTCGGTGTGTCAAACGCGACGAAAAGCAGAAAAGACGGGTACTGTCAGGAATCTCGTTGAGTTTGAGTTGAAGTGTCCGGTCTGTGGGCATATATCATGGGATGTACCGCCGAAAACGAACCTCTCGACGCGCCCAAAAGATCGAGATTAGGCTTCGCCGTCCCAGTAGCTTAGGTTCTCATCTTTACGATAGATTTTTCCGACGACGTACGGCAGTACCTTGTTTGAATCAGGATATTCACTCACATCGTACGGGATGATGGTCCCGAGGATGAATAAGGTGGCAGGTCCATCGTTTTGATTTATGAATTTATGCGCGCCGGTCGCTCCTGGTGGGAAGGCGATAAAATCGCCCTGTTGCACCTGAATATCCCCTCGTGGGGTTTTGAGAGTGCATCTGCCTTCCATGACGTAACACATCTCTTCCCCGAAGTTGTGAAAATGCATCGGGAAACTCATCTTGCCGGGTTGGAGTCGAATGACGCGATAGCCCAAGTTTTTGCCGCCGATGAGAGGATCGATGTCTTTGTCCTCAAAATCGTAAGGTGGCGGTGCGTGTTTTTTCGCCCACGCAATGTCATCTATATGAATGTGATTGATATAGATATCGCGCCGTGTCTGTAGGCAATCAATGAGGGATTGCCGTGCGTCTTTAAAGAGCGAGTGTCCGTCTCCAACGAGGATTGCGTTGAACCGCATGGCAAGTATTTTTCGGAGTTCAAGTGCTGCTTTGGCGGCATCTTCGAGTTTTGCGTCTGGTAAGAGCGTCAATGCACCGATCGGTTCACCAACAACCAGATCACCGAAAAGAACGGCGTGCTTACCCGGAAAGTAGAGTGCAATTTCACCGGGACTCTTCCCGTAACGTAAATGTACCGCGTGCAGCCCTGGGACAATCGCTTCACCGTCGCGAATCGTGCGTGTTGGTGTGACTGTAAGCGCGTCTGCATCCGCTTCATGCACAATCACACCTGCACCTGTCAAATCCTGAAAGGCAGCTGCTTGGCGTTCATGATCACGATTTGTGAGGACAATCCACTCGGTATTGCCGAGTTTCGCTAATTGTGCCCGGTCAGCATCCATCATAGTGACGGGGTCAATAATAATATTTCCTTCCGGGCGCACCCATAGATGCCCGTTAAAGTCGATCTGCCGCTCCTTACTAAAAACAGACCAGGTATAGATATCATCAAAAATCAGGCGTTTCACGGTTATTTTCCTCGTAGACAGGTTCCGGTGTTGTATGATTCTGGGGGGTATCGTTAGCAGTTTCACCTGCTGAGACAAACCCGTAAACCTCAATTTCTTGCGCGAAGGCTCTGCCGAGTTGTATCTGGGGTACCACTGCGCCGTAGCGCGGCGAATACTCGCCCGCTTTGCGTTTATCATCAGTAGTTCCGCTCACATAGATGCGGAGTGCTTCCGTTACAAGACTGGCCCGCATCTCGATTGCAGGTCCACTGTTATTTTTAATTTGCAGAATTGAACGCCACCGTTCATCGCCTTCGAGTTTCTCATAAACCATTGCATCCGTGATGTTAGTGCCGCGGATGACGATACGATGAATCGCTTTTCGTGTGGGGAAGTTAAGATGAATCCAGCGTCCTTGGGCGTACCCAACGGTTTTCAAATCGCCATCTATCATTTCTGGAGCCGTGCACGTGACACCTTCCGTCACAGCGTAGTTTTTCCATTCTTGAGGCTCGATCAGCATACGCAGGGCTTTGGATTGGCACCCTGAGAACAGGAGAATTGGGCAAATCGCCAATAAGATAAAAAGATAACGTTGCATCGCTTTAACTCCATAAGTTAGGTTATGTTTCGTAGCGCTCAGAGTACTCCTTTACTAAATCCCCTTTCCGGAAACCGGGTACAGCTGTTCCACATTCTCTGGCTAAGCGTTCATAATCAATGCACATAAGCCGGCCTAATATACCAGGGCTTGTTGCCTTGAAAAGCATCCACTGTTTATTCCGTTCACACCGTTTTTCGTCTGTCTCTTTTCGGGAATAATCTTGCCAACCTTGACATGGTACCGCGAAGTCAAAAGAATTTTGAAACACTTTGAGAGCGGCGGTTGTGTTGTTATATTGCCATATCCGAAAATCTTTATGATTTATCGGTAAAGGTTGATATCGCCGCATATCTTGGAGCGCGTCTTGGAAAGGTAGACGGGTCCAGATCTGAAATTCAGTATTCACTGAAAACGGCCTGCCGCAGCTAAGTTGAAACGCTTCTCTGGGCAGGGCCAATTTACTAATAAAGCGCATGCTTGCGTCAAGTTGTTTATGCACGCGCCATTTTCGAAAATTGACAGGGACAATAAAAGCGACAATATCTACCAAAGAGGCCGCATGGTTAAAGAACGCAATCGCCAATTTTCCACGCTTGCCAAAGGGCGGATTCCCGACAATAGCCGTGTCTCTCGGGACTGATAGGACATGGGTTACGTTAAAAAAATCTTGTTTTATGATGTTATGAGATTTGGGCGCAATATCTATGCCTAAGCTACGATGCGGGGGCATCTGCGCGTAAAATGCACCGGTGCCAGCAGCCGGTTCTACAAAGTAGAGTTCCTCAATCGCCCTGTTTAAGGGTAAAAGAATGTCGGTGAAATGCTGCCAACATGCCGCTGCGATGTCTGTTTTGGTATAAAACGGATCTAATGAATTTCGCACTTTTCTATTTTTTTTGCCAAATCTCCGTGAAGATAAACTATTTAGGTAAATGATTGTTGAATATATTAAAGTATAGCAAAATGCTGCAGTGATGTCAACAGCTTTTTTAGGGATATAGGGCAATTTAGTTTTCCATTTTTGGTTTACGTCTGTAAGCATTTTTGACATTCCTAACAGATATGGCTTGATTTTTCACGCCATATCTGTTACACTTTCATCTAAAAACTTCCAACAGGCTTTGAGGTAAAACGATAATGAAGAAAATCCGTCGCCACTTATTGGATATGTCCACACAAGTGCCAGTAACTTTTATCCTGCTCATTCCTCTCGTTTTCACAGCTTGCACCAGCCCGAAATACCAGAAAATGCAAAATGAACGCGAGAGACGGCGTGCAGCGGTCGAAAATGAACGTAGGAAACATGATCCACGAAAAATGGAACTGGCTCTAACCGATAAGCTGCTCGGCACATGGCAATTTCTTGAGATGGAAGTTGATGAAGGCGATGTGAGTGAAGAGATACCGGCATTGACGTATCAGCTGCACGCCACTGCCCGCAAAAATCTAACCCTTGAATTTTTTATCGACCGGAACGTCTTCCGCCGGTATCAAGGTAAAAATGGAGACATGAAGGTGACCGGAAGTTTCAAAATCAGCACACAACGTTATGGCGATATCCACTTTCCGTTCTTACGAGTTTTTCGGGATACAGGCATACCGTTCCCGGAATTCATCTCTGGCATGTCCTCCAGCAGGCTTAGAACCGGAAAAACCGTTTCGATAAAAAAGACCTGGGGGGACAATTGGCTAGGCATTTCAGTCACGCAGAACAAGTTGCACCTGATGCTGTCTGGCATCATGGAACTGACTCCAAACGGGTGGGCAGAACGCGGGGGCATCCGCTGTACTTTCAAGCGGATTGAATAAGACCAAACCCGTCATTAAGGGGAAGTCCTTCTAATGCCTCGTTAAATCCTGGGCTGACTATAACGCCATCATGAAGACGATGTGCGATTTCACGGACATCCATTAACAGATATTAACATTTTTCAACAAAAATTGGGAAAACGAAATAGCCGTCCGGACGGAGGATATCAAAAAAAAGGTTGCTTTAAAGCGAATTTTGATATATTATAGAGCAAATCATTTAGCATGCTAGTTAACAAATTAACAACGGAGAAACGAATGTATAAAAGCGCGATTTTAGGATGTCGCGGCCGTGCGCGAGGGCACGCCCGCGCTTATGAACATGTAAAGGGCGGTAAACTCGCTGCGATCTGTGATATGAATGAGGCGCTTCTAAACGATTTCGGCGACGAATTCAGGATTGATGCCCGCTATACCGAGCTGGATGAGATGCTCACTAAGGAAAAACCGGATCTGTTGCACATCGTCACGGCACCAGTTTTGCGCGGAACTAACGAACGGATCCGGTACCCGCTAATGAACCAGGCTTCCGAGCACGGCGTTCCTGCAGCAATTGTCGAAAAACCGATAGCAGTGGAAAGTGAGGATTGGCGGCAGATTTACGCGCTTTCGCAACGTACAAAAACGAAGTTTGTTGTTAATACACAACTTAATTTCCACCCGCAGAACCTTGCCCTGAAACGTGACGTAGCAGACGGGAAAATCGGTGCGATTAAGTTTATTGAGGCGAGCGCACGCAACCCGCCTGTTGATCAAGCACCGCACGTTCTTCAGCTTGTATCATCCTATATTGATAACTCGCGTCCGGTGAAAGTGCATGGACAGATCTCTGGTGCGGGCCAATTAGATAGCGCGCAACCCTCACCAGCGAACGCGACGGCCTTGGTTACGTATGCAAATGGCGTACAAGCCTCTGTCGCCTTCGGCCCCGAGATGGCCCCGCGTGTTCTACCTGAGACCGGAAATAACCGGCACAAGCGAGTTTGTGTGTTTGGTGAAAAAGGGTTCGTCCATTGGCGGTTTGAGAGTTGGGAACGGAACACCCCTGGAGGCGGCTATGAAGGCGGAGACCTAAGTTACGGCGCGCAAGATGTAATTGCACAAGGCGGGCTCACCGAGGCAGTGTTTGAGTGGCTTGACGATGAAAACAAGGTGCATCCGACGCATTTGCCGCAATCTCTTGCCGAGTTCAACCTCTTATTAGGGATTTACTACAGCGGCTTGACTCACACAGTTATTGAATTACCATTTGACCCGCCGGATGGGATGATGGCGATGTTCCGGGAACAACTCTAATACTCTTGGAAGCAGTTGGAACTCTCCGATTGCGCTTTCTGTTACTCACAAATTGTAGACAGGTGATTGGACGGTGACCGTCGCGGAGAGCGCCCCAATGAAATTGCGTTCGTATTGGCAAACCATGCCCCAACGTGGCGGATGTCAATAACGATATCCCAGACCACGTCTTAGCTGCTGGTGCACTTGGGAGTGTAGCCGAAGCAGAGCCGGTCAGAAATCGAGAACGGCTAAGGAGCCTCGTTTGTGAAAAACATCATCTATATGGATAACCATGCTACAACGCCTGTCGCGCCGGAAGTGTTAGCGGCTATGATACCCTATTTAAAGACGCATTTCGGCAATGCCGCAAGCACCCATCTGTTCGGGATTGTCGCAAAGGAGGCGGTAGAAACAGCACGCCAACAAGTTGCTGATCTGCTCGGTTGCTCTGCTGAAGAGGTGATATTCACGAGCGGGGCCACTGAGTCGGATAACCTTGCAATCAGAGGCGTTGCTTACGCCTGTCGAGATAACGGAAATCACATTATCACGAGCACAGCAGAGCATCACGCTGTCTTGGATACTTGCCACGCATTAGAAGCGGACGGGTTTGAAACGACGTATCTGCCTGTAGATAGATACGGGATGGTTGATCCAGGCGATGTAGAGCGTGCTGTAACCTCGAAAACGGTGCTAATGAGTTTTATGTATGCGAATAACGAGGTCGGCACGATAAATCCGCTCTCCGATATCGCCGCGATTGCTGCCAAACATGGCGTGATTCTTCATTCAGATGCGGTGCAAGGCATCGGGAAATTGATGTCAAATGTGGATACGTTGGGGTTAGAATTGGCATCGATAACCGCGCACAAGATGTATGGACCGAAAGGGGTTGGCGCGCTTTACGTTAGGAGCCGAGGCGGCACCCCTATCCGAGGAATGTATCCGCTCTTCTATGGCGGCGGTCAAGAGACGGGCATTCGCCCTGGTACATTAAACGTCGCCGGCATTGTCGGCTTAGGTGGTGCCTGTGAACTCGCTTCAAAACATCTTGAAACGGAGAAAACGCACGTCGCAGCGTTGCGCGATGTCCTTCACCAAAAATTAGATGCACGGTTATCAGATATTCACCTCAACGGGCACCCTGAAAAACGGCTGCCGGGCAACTTGAACCTCTCTTTTAGGGGCGTACAAAGCCACGCATTACTAATGGGGCTTAAACGGGTTGCGGTTTCAACAGGCTCCGCGTGTGATTCTGAATCAGTCAAACCTTCGCATGTTTTAACTGCAATGGGCATCCCGCAGGAACTGGCAGTAACAGCCATCCGGTTCGGTTTGGGGCGTTATAATACGTTGGAAGAAGTCAATATCGTCGTTGATGAAGTCGTGGCAGCCGTTAACCGGCTTCGCGAACTATCGAGGGGTTAGCCTGTCGCGAGGGATACGACAATTTTGAACAGCAACCTGTTTTATGCTTACGTTTGAACAACTCCTTTCATGTGGATTAGACAAGGCAGCGGCTTCAGAGATAGCAGCCAAAGTGAATAGGCTTTTGGTGAAGCTGCCCGCGCCGGACTGTTGGCGTGAAATTTCACGCAGTCTTCTCAAGCCGCAACACCCATTCGCCCTGCACCAATTACTCTATGAAAAGACGTATGCTCAGTGGAATGTCACGACGCACGGCCCTTCACCTGCCTGGTTCCCTACCAAAGAGGACATCGTTAACGCAAATATAACTCGTCTGATGGAAGCACTCCAGATAGATACCTATTCGGAATTCCATGCCTGGACAGTAAAGAATCGCAACGCGTTTTGGCAAAAGATGATTGACACGTTGGGCATCAAAGTGGGGGAGACAAACCGAGGTGGCGGGGCCGCTTCAACAGTCAGCGTAATCGATGGATTTTCGGGTGGCGGGTACGCAGATATGACAGTTGTACCTGACTTCAACATCGCCGAGAGTTGTTTTAATGCCCCCGATGATGCCACTGCGATTATCGCACAATCTGAAACGGACGGAGTCCCATTCACGCTAACTTATTGTGAATTGGAAAGCCTCACCAACCGCGTAGCTAACGGACTCATTGAGCTCGGTATAGAGCCCGGAGACGCAATCGCTGTTGATATGCCGATGAACGCCGAGTCTGTAGCGATCTATCTAGGGGTTATCAAAGCCGGTTGTGCAGTAGTTTCTATCGCTGATAGTTTTGCCCCGGATGAAATAGCGACGCGGCTCCGCATTGGTCATGCAAAAGTTATCTTCACACAAGACTATATTTATAGAGGCGGCAAACGTTTGCCCTTGTATGAGAAAGTCGTCGCCGCCAATTCCCCGATGGCAATCCTCCTAGGGGCAACCGCAGACGCATCTGTTCTGCGGACAGATGACAGGTTATGGAATGATTTCCTCAGCGATACTGAGACATTTTCTGCGATGCCGTGTGATGCTGAATTGCATACCAACATCCTCTTTTCTTCTGGGACGACTGGGGAACCGAAGGCAATTCCGTGGACGCATACGACTCCGATTAAATGTGCCACCGATGCTTACCTGCACCATGATATTCATCCTGGGGACGTTCTGGCCTGGCCAACGAACCTGGGTTGGATGATGGGCCCATGGCTTATCTATGCCAGTTTAATTAATAAAGCCACTATTGCCCTGTACGATGGGTTACCAACGACGCGCGATTTCGGGGTCTTTGTGGAAAAGGCTAACGTCAACATGCTCGGTGTCGTCCCAACACTCGTACGTGCGTGGAAAAATACTGATTGCATGGCTGGACTTGACTGGAGCGCCCTCAGGACGTTCAGTTCCACAGGCGAATGTTCGAATCCGACAGAGATGTTGTTTCTGATGTCGATTGCTGGCTATCGCCCGGTGATTGAGTATTGTGGTGGCACTGAAATTGGTGGTGCGTATATAACCGGTACCCGGGTGCAGCCGGCAGCGCCTTCAACCTTCACAACGCCTGCACTCGGCTTGGATTTTCTGCTCTTTGATGAGGTGGGGGCTCCAACAGATAATGGCGAAGTTTTCATCATTCCCCCATCCGTCGGGTTGTCTACGACGCTTCTGAATGCTGAACATGATGCCGTCTACTTTTCGGATACGCCCAAACGCGGGGTGCGCCGACACGGGGATGCGTTGGAACAGTTAGCCAACGGCTACTACCGGATTCACGGACGTGTTGACGATACGATGAACTTGAGCGGAATTAAGGTGAGCTCCGCAGAAATTGAGGAAGTGCTAAACACCGTCACAGGTATTCAGGAGACAGCAGCGGTTGCCGTCCCGCCGAAAGATGGCGGACCGAGTCGACTGTTCATCTATACCGTGCTTAGCACACCCGGATGCGTCCAGACACCCGAAGAGATTCATCAGGCACTACAGGCAGCTCTCGGAGAACGGTTCAATCCGTTGTTTAGCATCCACAAGGTTGTCGTTATGGATGCCTTACCGCGAACTGCATCCAATAAGTTGATGCGCCGCTTGTTACGTGCTCAGTTGTAATCTCAAATTAATACGTGTAAATCCAATAAATTCAATCCTCCCGTCTCTTTCTTGCACGTTTTCTTTTCATATAAGAGTTAGACTGTGTTAAACTATTATTCACAAGAGATAGACTTGTAATGCTCCGGAAAAGGAGGCAGATCCATGAAAATCTTAATGACCTTCAGTATTCCGTTTCTAATTTTCGCCGGGTGCACCAGCGTTGAATACCAAAAGATGCAGCGAGAACGAGATGGCCTCATTGCGAATTACGAAGAACTCCGCCGAGAGCAAGATAGCGGAACGGTTGAAGCCGAGTTAACAGATAAACTGCTCGGAAAATGGAAATTCCTTAACCTTGAGGTTGAGGCAGGGAATGTGAGTGAGAGTGTAGCCGAAGCAAAAGCCGCCCTATATGCGCTGGAATTGGAAAATCTCACCCTTGAATTTTTTGAAGATCGTAAATCTTACTATTATCGCGGAAATAGAGGCACCACAGAAGTCTTCGGGCGATTTAACATCACCACCGTCCGCTACGGCGACGAGCCTTTTCCGTTCATTCGGTTCATCAGACGTTCCGGTCCGCTGATGGCAAAACTTCTCTTCGCGGCGGGCCCCGATGGAAGACCGGGCGGACTAAAAAGTGCACAAGTACCTTCTTCTGAAAAGGTAAACGACATCGGCATTTCTGTCACGGAAGACAGGTTATATTTTAGTTTCTATGGAGATATGATCTTAAGCGCCAACGGTTGGGTGGAGAGCGGTGGACTCCGTTGCTATTTTGAACGAATAGTTTCTGAGGAGGACACCAACGTGGCATACCAAGAAACGCAGTACAGACGTGCGAAAACTCGTGAGGCTTATGAAGATGCACGCAGAGCAGCCGATGTCCGCACGAAGGAAGCTGCCTTAACCGATAAACTGCTCGGAAAATGGCAATTTCTTGATATAGAGGTCGCCAGCGGTGATGTGAGTGAAGAGCTCGCGGCATCGAAATATGAACTCCATGCGACCCTCCGAAAAAACCTGACCCTCGAATTTTTTATAACTCGCAGCGTATTTCGACGTTACCGAGGTAAAAATGGAGACAAGGAAATATCCGGAGAGTTTAAAATCAACCTAAAACGTTTTGGTGGCGATTTATCCCTACCGCATTTACGCGTTATTCGGGATACCGGTGAATCATTAGTACCATTCATCTCTGGTATGCCTGATATACCCGGTATGTTGGGTATTGTCGTTACCGAAGACCTGTTGTATCTAAACGTGTCCGGCTTAACAGAATTAACCCCAAATGGATGGGTACAGAGTGGGGGAATTCGCTGTTCTTTCAAACGGATTAAATAGGAGATGCGGAAATATAGTGAATTATGAAAATAAATAGACATCTCAGCAGAGAAACTTCGCAAACACTACGTGCCTTGGTAGACGAGGTTGCGTGAAGTTTAAAAATTGGATTCTGTCCTGACAGCTTCCTATGAAGAGTTATAGGGACGTTTTACTGAAGATTAAGATTTTAAATTGGGAACAACAACTCTCCCAAAGACTTGTAAGCACACGTTTCTTTCCAGCAGATGATTACCCACTTAATTTTTTAATCTTTCCGCTCCGGTCACAATCTATAAGTCATTGTAAAATATGCTATAATTTTAAGGAGGAACTATGAAAAGGTTAATAATGCTTGGCATAGCGCTCCTGGTGTGTACTGGTTGTACCACCAGGTCAGCCCAAGAACTCCGGCAAGAACGGGAACGCACCATGGAGGCACAGGACGACTTGCGTAGTAAACATAATCCGGAAAAAGTCCAAAGTGCGATTAAGGAGTTGTTGGTAGGTCAATGGCAATTTGTAGATTTAGAGGTTGAAAAAGGTAACGTCAACGCGAAGTTGTTGAAAAGCATTCAAGAAAAAATAAGGCAGAAGCACATTTTTCCGGCTTCGCCAGCTACGAACGGCACAGGAGTATCGGCGAAAGTTGAAACCGACGCACACGGTCAAACGGCTCCTGAACCCAACGAATCAGGCACAGCAGCCCCAGCGTCACCCGAAGCTGTCACGACTGAACAGATAGAAACGGAGGACGCGGTGAGATTACCGCCGATCTTGGTGACAGATGACGAGAACAGCCAACAGATAGCGGCGGCGAAGGCAAAGTTGGTAGCCGCTAACCGTAAAAACCTAACTGTGGAATTTTTTGAGCAAGGCCCCTCCTACTATTATCGTGGAATGAACGCTGGTACAACTATCACAGGGCAATGTAACGTTACCACGAAGCGCATTGGGGATGAGCCGTATCCGTTTATCAGTTTTAATCGAGCCACCGGCATTGAAATGCTTGACTTTGTATTCGGTTCAGAAACGAGAAGACTCGCCCTTGCCAAACAAAAACGGAAAGCATTGGCTCGAAGTCAAAATTCTGGTATGAGAATCAGGCGAAGAACGATGGCGAAAGCTGCAGCCTCTCACTCAATCGCTTCAAATCTGGGAATCGCAGTGACAGCGGATCGGCTCTATTTAATTTTTTATGGGAATATGGAGTTAACACCCATGGGCTGGATGCGTACTGGTGGACTGCGATGCACGTTCAAGCGGATTGAGTAGGGTTAGGATTTGTTATGCCCTGAAACGTTGTGTTTCATAGGATATAATGGAGCAAGGCATAAGCGGCATTACGTGTTTATCGCTTTTTTCTCTCATCAGTTTTGTGTTGGTGTTCGGCGGTTCAGGTATCGGGTAAACTGAAAAACCGGTAGATGCACGGCGCTATGAATGAGATGAACCTTCCGATTACAGAATTAAAGAGAACATTTCAGAAGGCTCTTGCGGCTGGGCCTGTTGTTGTAGTAGCACCGACGGGGAGCGGAAAATCGACGCAGATTCCGCCGTGGTGTGCTGAGCTAACAGATGCCCCGGTACTTGTAGTGGAGCCGAGGCGCGTTGCTTGTCGTTCCCTTGCGCGGTGGATAGCACAACAGCAAGGAGAACCGGTCGGCCGCTCTGTTGGGTACACGGTGCGGTTTGAGGATGTTAGTTCCGATGCAACCCGTGTGCGCTTTGTCACCCCGGGCGTGGCGTTGCGATACGCAGCCGGGGAAGAACTAGAGAGATATGGCACGATCATTTTAGACGAGTTCCATGAGCGTAACCTAGAAGTGGACCTGTTTCTAGCCATCTGCCGGAAGAAGCTGCCCGCCACAAAATTGGTTATTATGTCTGCTACCTTAGCTGCGCATCGGCTCTCCCACTTTATTGATGGGCAGGTGTTACGCGCAGAGGGGCACGTCTATCCAGTCACAGTGGAGTACCTTGGCGGGACGGTGGTTCCGACAGCCCGGAATTTGGTTGAACGCGTCCAAAAAGGGATTAATCGTGCACTCAAAGAGAATAACGGAAACGTGTTGGTTTTTCTCCCCGGTAAGGGCGAAATTCATGCATGCCATGACGCACTGCGGCGGTTGAAAAACGTTGAGATTTTGCCGTTGCACGGCGATTTGCCGCCTAGTGAGCAAGATCGTGCGTTTGAGACACGCTTGCAGCGTCGCAGGGTTATCTTAGCGACGAATGTTGCGGAAACCTCGATCACACTTCCGGGTATCACCGCTGTGGTGGACGCAGGATTAGTGCGCGAGCGTATCCATCAAAACCGGCGCATCGCTTTAGCGTTACATCCGATCTCGCAGTCTTCTGCAGAACAACGTCGAGGGCGTGCGGGGCGGCTCTGCCCCGGAAAATGCTATCGCCTCTGGGAAGCACGAGGTCAACTTGAACTGGAAACACTACCCGAAATACGGCGCGAGGATTTAACGCAGTTCGTCCTCGCTGTGGCTGCGGCCGGTTACCGTCCACAAGATCTATCTTTTCTGGATGCACCGCCGGATTTTGCCGTGGAGCGTGCGCAAACAGAATTGAAAAGTTGGGGGGTACTATCGGATGAAGGATACCTTACAAAATACGGCGCGCAGCTCTCAAATTTGCCTGTGAACGTCTCGTACGCTCGCTTGTTGGTTAAAGCATCGCCACAAATTCGCGAGGTTCTCGTTGATTTGATTGCAACGCTTGAACGTCCGGCACCGTTATGGCGGCGCATTAACCAGCTGCCGCATGCACAACGTGAGGAGGTTCAGGAAGCACGGCGTAAGGAGCTCTTCAGGGATTCGTGCGATGCAATGGCAGCAATCCGCGCCTTGCGGACGGGTGCTATCAAACGGCACCATTTGCACAAAAACGCCCTCGCTGAATGCCGCCGGATTGCAACACAGTTGCGCACTTTTTTTCAATTACCATCCTCTATAAACACGGAACATCCAGACAGGGGGCCGCTGATTGACTATCTCTTACGTGAATGGCCAGCGTGTGCTTATGTTAGAAGAAAGAGAGGGAACGGCTGGGGAAATGGACACGCAGAGGTGTTGCTTGATTCAGATTCGCTCGTCCAGAAGGATCAGCACGCCGCCTTGATTTTAGAAACCGTCGGCATCTCTAAAGGCACTCACGTCCAGTTGATGGGACGCACCGCTATGCCTTGCACCTTCGCGAATCTCATGAATGCTGGGATTGGAACAACCGAGGTGGCCACACCTAAAATAGAGAATGCAGAGGTTGTTGCAGAGGTAGTTACGACATACGCCGGGCGACAGCTCGGCTGCGTACAAAAACCCCTGCAAGCGAAATTGCTGAGAGAAGCCGTCGCATCCCTTATCCTTTCCGGCAAACTTTTTCCGGGTGTGGCTGAACAGTTAACACGAGCAACTGAAGCATGGAAACTCCATCGCGCGCTCTCCGGAGGCAGGCCCACAGAAACGGTGACTCCGCACAGATGGTTAGTTTCGCGACTCGCTGTATTGGGGGTAGAAGTGTCTGCAGACCTGCAGCTTCTCTCTGCTGATGACATGAGGTTTAACAAGATAGACGTTCCCACCATCGCCAAAATTGAGAACCAGTATCCGAAGGAGTTTTCCGTTAATGGGGCAAAGTTTCAGGTTGAATATCATCCTGCCGAGAAACGGGTGATGCTGATATGGATGCGTGGCATACGCCAGCCTGTGTTAAGTAAAATATTGCTACCGCATTGGCATGATTGGAAGGTGCAGCTAAATCTTCGTGGCCAGGTCCGCACGGTACGGCCTTAACTCAGACAGGAAGTCTCTGGGATGTAGAGGAAAACCAAGACGGTGGCTTTCGCGCGTTTACCGGTTCTGACAACTTCAACGGAAATCATTGGCCGTCTCCTATAAAAAAAACTCCTTGAGCGGTTCTGTGAATGGCATCTGATTTATATTGACATTTCGCCCCGGTGCATGATACTATATTTTCAGAAACTTCTGATGCAGCAACAATTTGCCTCAGGTTGCTGATATGACTGAATCATATATTTTCAAAGCCTATGCTTGGCAGGCAAGAATCTCTAACTGAGCAAACTGTGAAGGAACATTATGTCGAATTCTCATCCTATACTTTTGTCAATAGTGCTAATCTCCGTCTTGTGTGCAAAAGTCGTCTCTAGTGAGCAGTATGCCATCGTTGATAGTGAAAAGGGGGATAGACTTACCGGAGTTTGGCGCGGTGCTTCTGATACTTACTTTGAGATTACGTTTGAGGGGCAGGTTTTACGTCTCCCGCTGAGTGGATATACCATTCGTTTTACCTCAGACGCTGGGCATGTCCCGGATAGAATTGCTATGAAGTATTTTCGCAATGGGCGCAATCTGCTGGAATTAGGGCTTCCTGAACTCGCCAAACGGCGTTTTGAATCCGCCCTAGAAGAGTTTCCAAAATATGCAGATGCCCACTATCAACTCGGTTTACTTCATAAGGCTGAGGGCAACGTCGATGAAGCGTTGGCCCGTTTTCGCTCTACCGCGATAATAGATGCTGCCAATTTTGAGCTCGTCCCTTTATTTCGAGAGATTGGCGATATTGCCCGTGCTGACGGTGACTACGCTATGGCAGTCAATGCGTATCAATTGATTTTGACCTATTATCCTAAGCATGAATCGGTTCAGGAACTCAGCTATCGTACCGGATTTTTACTTGTAGAGCAATTGCAGGATGCAGCAAAAGGTTTGCCCGTTCTGGAATCGGCAAGCAAACAGTTCCCCAATGTACTTATGCACGAGAAGGCGCTCTTCCTGATTGGAAAACTACAAGCAGAAACTGCAGAAGAGACTGAGCAGTTGGAAAATGCTCTCTACACTTTAACGGGGTTCGTTCAACGTTATCCAGAGAGTGGATGGATTGATGATGCACGACTTGAACGTGCGATTGCCAATTTACGATTAGGTAGAAAGAGAGATGCTGCTCAGGAAGCAGAGCGTATCCTCGCAAGCAGCACGGATACCGTCTTAAAGGAACGCGCAAGCGAAATTCTGTCAGAGAGTGCCTGGACGGTTTATACGGTATCAGATGGACTTCCGGACAATGCAATCCAAACTGTCACAAGAGCCGGAACCTGGCTCTGGATAGGCACACCGAAGGGCATCATGCCGGTCGAAACAGGCTATGGAAGTTGGACTCCGATGGAAGCGGTTGCACAGCCGATTAACGTCTATTTTGAAACTGTGCCGGATGTACGCGCGATTGCAGCGAATGCCGAAGAACTCTGGATTGGGACGCGGCATCAAGGTTTGCTCTCTTACAACATGGAGACAAGCGAAATGCAGCAATACGTGGCACCGACTACATTGCCGAGTAACTGGGTTCGCGATATCAAGATGGATGATAAAGAAGTCTGGGTTGCGACGGATGCAGGCGTTGTGCGGCTGATTCGCGAGAGTGGCAGTTTTTTGATTTACAATACCCAAAATAGTTTTCTACCGATAGATGACATCCACACCTTGGCACTGACACCTACAACAGTCTGGGCAGCTTCAGTAGACGGCAGCATCGCAACGTTCAACCGCGAAGTTCCGGGGTGGGACGACTATCAGTCCACAGAAATGGAGCATGGCACCACGGTTGTCAGATTTTCAGTCGCAGCGGAACAACTCCTCTTGACATGGTTCAATGCTGAAGCCAAGGTCAACGGGTATTTCGAGGCAGATATAGACGGAGCCAATGGACAATCGACAACGCTCTTGACAGGTATAGAGACAAGAGCCGATTTAGATGATATTTACATTGCCGGCCTCGCTGATAATTCCCCTATAACCGAGGAAGAGGAAGAAAAGTCACCCGTGGAAACACCAGATGCTGGCATACAAAATGAACCAGATTCTGAATTCCCTTCTCAAGTAGAGTCAGAAATAGAAACACCACTCCCCGCTGAACCACACACACCTTTGATACTGTGGATAGCCACGAACGATGATGTTTCCGCCTATTACACCAATTCTAATACGTGGAAAACCATTAGAATGCCGCAGACAGTCACAGGGGAATCTGTGGTGCAAAGCATCGTGCTCATCAATGAGACAGCATGGATAGGTACCTCAAATGGGTTAGCCACAATCAACTTGCAAGCCTTACAGAAACCTTAAAGGCGACAGTTTGCAATTCAGCTCGCTTAAATAGGGAGAGAAATGCCTCAAGAACCTACCTGTACCAAACCGATTACACGCTGGAATCAGGCCGAATTGAAACAAGTTGAAGATGTACTTGTTGTTGAAGAACCGCTTGAAATTCGGGTTAGCGAAGAGAGCTTAATTGTTGTCATGCGGACACCAGGGCACGATTTTGAACTAACTGCAGGGTTTCTGTACACTGAGGGGCTGATAACTTCTAGTAATGATATTGAAATCATGGCTTACTGTCAGGACGGCGACGCTGCAGCAATGCCAAATATCGTCAACGTTCACTTGGTTCAAGAATTGGATGTCGGCCCGCCGGCAGGTTGGCAGCGGAACTTTCACGCAAATGCAAGCTGCGGGCTCTGTGGAAAAATGACAATTGAATCTCTGTACCATCAGGTTCCGCCACTTGTTCGGTGCTGCTGGCAGATGCAGATTACAACACTTTATCAACTCGCGCATCGGCTGCGGGCCGCACAATCAGTCTTCGAAAAGACAGGCGGGCTCCACGCTGCTGGCCTGTTTGATGAAAACGGGGAACTTCTCATTGTCCGGGAAGATATCGGGCGGCATAATGCTGTGGATAAAGTAATAGGCCAGGCGTTATTAGCAGACATGCTTCCCTTGCACAGGCACATTTTGATGGTGAGTGGGCGCACCAGTTTCGAGATAGTGCAAAAGGCACTCTTCGCTCGCATTCCGATCGTTGTCGCTGTTTCTGCTGCATCAACCCTCGCTGTTGAGCTCGCGCAAGCGGGCAATCTTACCTTAATCGGTTTTCTGCGTGGCCAAAGCCTAGCGGTTTATAGCTGCCCCGAACGAATTCGCACACCTAGTCTGATGAGCTAATCCCATTCTGCGATTAGGGAACAATATTTAAACCGTGCTATCTTTTTTCGCGCACAAGTCTCTATAACAGAAAAGGCCAAAGAACTCTAGTGCATTGCGTCCTGGAACGTTCATGCCAAATACGTTCGCTTTATCGATACTTATGAGCAAACTGACACTAGAATCCGTAAGCACTCATATAGAGACTGGCTTGACCCGCCTGCATGTGAAACTGAATAACAACACGCGGTGTGGTGTACACGGCTCACGGATGTTGGCAGCAGCGGTTCCTGAATTACGGATTTTCCGATAATAAGGAGTAAATTTTTCATGGGTTTTCTTTTGAGTAGTATCCAGACAGTGGTTAACTTCCTATTTCTCGCCATCGTGGTAGGCACTTTAGGTATTTCATGGATATACGCGCGGCGGTTGGAAAAACAATACGGTGCGGCTTTTCCGTGGAGTAAAACCGGGGTTATCCTTGGTGTAGAGGTGCTGATTTGGATAGGGTTTAACGTTTTCTGGGAATTTTTCAAAGCCAATTGGTTGATAGTTTCCATCATTGGGGCGATTGTTATCGCTGTAGTTCTCTCGCGAAAAAAGCGGAGACATATCTGATGCCGCTGTGCCTGAGCAGATGCGGTGCTGAACGCGGCATTGCGGCAGCGGCGGGCGAGTTTTTGGAAATCGCAAAGATGGGCACGCGAGTCTTCACTATTGACTCATCTTAACAAAAAACTAGTTGACAATTTCCATCATTCGGTTTATTGTTATTGGTGTGATTCTCTCGCGAAAAAGCAGAGATATGTCTGAATAAAACCTGCCCGCTCTGTTCAACAAAGTAGAGAGGGACTGAAAAGGACATTGTGCGTTTCTAATGCGCACCTCCCAGAGAAGGAGATAGATATGCCTCGCACAGCAAGAGCCGTTGTCGCACACGGCCAAGATTTTGAGATACGTGAATATCCGGTTCCTGAACCTGCACCGAACACGGTGCTACTCCGTCAAGAATTAGCCGGTATCTGTGGTACAGATCTGCATAACTGGCAGAACGGCTTCAAAACTGAAATCCTCTTAGGGCACGAGAACGTCGGGCTCGTTGAAGCGATTGGTGAAGGTGTAAAAACCGATTATGTCGGTAAACCGATTAAAGAGGGGGACCGGATTATCTTCGCACCTGGTACAAACTACGGTGGTTACGGGTTCCAATGGAATCCTGATGAAGCGCCCCATTTCCGTGGCGGTTTCGCGGATTACATGTACCTCTCGTATCCGAATACCTGTTTTATGAAAACGGAAGCCTCGCCGGAAGTTGCCGTGCTCACTGAGCCTTTCACCGTTGGCGTTCACGCTGCCATGCGCGGTGAGATAAAACTCGGTGATACCGTTGTCGTGCAAGGATCCGGGGCTATCGGATTGGTAACGCTTGCCTGCGCGAAGCTAAGCGGCGCAGCAAAGGTGATTGTAGTAGGTGGACCCGCAGGGCGATTGGAACTTGCAAAACGCCTCGGTGCAGATGTTACAATTGATATTGAGGAAGTTACGTCTGTTGAAGAACGAACTGAGTTAGTTAAAGCGGAAACACCGCGAAATGAAGGGGCGGACGTTGTATTTGAGTGTGCCGGATTCCTCCCCGCAACACCGGAAGGTTTGGGATATACGCGGCGCAGCGGAACCTTTGTGGAAGTCGGACATTTCGTGGACATGGGTTCTATTGACTTTAATATCAACCAACTCCTGATGCGCAAAAACCTACGCGTCGAAGCTATCTGGGGCAGCAGTTATGACCATTTTGTTCGCGGCCTGCCGCTCCTTGAAAACAGCGGCCTGCCTTTCGCTGATATGATTAGCCACCAGTTACCCCTTACACAAGTGGAAGATGGATTTAAGGCACTAAACGGCGACTATCGCATTAAAGGGGAAACAGCAATTAAGATTGCTGTCCGAGCACACGATTAAGCCGATTTTACTTCTTAAATTGATCCAAAAAACCCTAGCGAATACATAAAGGAGAAAGAATTGATGACAAAAACGTACCGCATTGGCTTCGCTTCACTGGTGCATGATCATGTCTGGGGCGAGCTCCGCCATTGGATGGCACATCCGAACGTAGAAATTGTTGCCGCAGGCGATGTTAATGCAGAGCTCCGGACCCAATTCAGCACGGAAACCGGGATTGATAACGTTTACGAGTCTTGGCAAGAAATGTTAGAAAAAACGGAATTAGACATCGTCCAAGCCGCGGCCGAAAATAACGCCGGGGCCGACATTGTTGAAACCGCTGCAGCGAAAGGGCTCCACGTTGTCTCAGAAAAACCGATGGCGGCACGGCTCTCTCAAGCCGACCGGATGCTGCAGGCTGCAGAGCAAGCCGGCACTTTGCTCATGGTAAACTGGCCAACGGCGTGGAGCCCGGCGTTAAATACCACGATGAATCTCATCAAAGACGGGGCAATTGGCGACATCTTTTACTTTAAATGGCGTTCAGCGCACAATGGACCCATGGAGATTGGCTGTTCCCGCTATTTCTACGAATGGCTTTATGACGAAGAGAAGAATGGTGCCGGCGCTTTGATGGATTACTGCTGTTATTGTGCAGATATGTGTGCCTACCTCCTCGGATTACCGCAGCAGGTAACGGCTTTTCGCGGTACGTTCGTCAAAAACTATCCGATTCCGGACGACAATGCCGTTATCCTCATGAAATATAGCAATGCGTTTGGAATTACAGAGGCATCCTGGACACAGAAAGTCGGGTATGTTACGCCAAATCCAGTAGTTTACGGCACCGAAGGCGCGTTGATGGTGAGTGGAAATGAGGTGCATTTGCACCCAGCCGGTGCCGACGCACAAGTCATCATACCCGAGGCCATGCCAGCCGGTTCACGCAACGCAGCGGAATACTTCATCCAATGTTTAGAGACAGGGGCACCGATTGAAGGACTGTGTAGCGCAAAGGTTAGCCGCGACGCTCAGGAAATTTTAGAAGCAGGGCTGGTTTCAGCAGATAGTGGGCAGGTAGTCAACTTACCGATGAACTAGAGCCTGTTGGCGTGGATGCTCCAATTTGCACTTAACTTTTTACCAACACTATGCTAACCTGCTTTTAAAGAGAGGAAAATCTTATGAGCGATAGAATCCCTATTGCGTTGCAGCTGTATTCTGTTAGAGAAGATTGTGCACGCGATTTATCCCTTACGCTGCAAGCCGTGGCACAGATGGGGTACGAAGGCGTTGAATTTGCAGGGTATTACGATAGGAGTGCCGAAGAATTACGTGAAATGTGCGACGACTTGAGCCTAAAAATTGTAGGAACACATACGCAATTGAGTACCCTCCTTGGTGATGAACTCCCCAAAACCGTGAAATTCAACCAGATTCTGGGCAATCCGTATCTCATTGTTCCCGGGCTGCCCGAAGAGTACCGGAACTCGCGGCGGGCATGGTTAGATACCGCGAAACTTTTTAACGACATCGCAGAAAAAATAGCAGATGACGGAATGTTCACCGGTTACCACAATCATGCAGTCGAATTCACCCCCATGGATGGTGAGTTACCTTGGGATACCTTCTTCGGCAACACCCGAAGTGAGATCGTCATGCAAATTGATACCGGCAATGCGCTGCACGGCGGTGCCGATACTGTCCCTTTCCTTGAGCGTTACCCAGGCAGAGCAAAACTGGTGCATCTCAAAGAGTATTCGTCGACTAACGATAAGGCACTCATCGGTGAAGGCGAAGTTCCGTGGGACGATGTGTTCCACATTTGCGAAACCACCGGTAGCACCGAGTGGTACATCGTTGAACAAGAAAGCTACGCCTACCCACCTATTGAATGTGTTGAACGGTGCCTCGAAAATCTACGAAAAATGGGGAAAATTTAGGACTTTGTATGGATTGGCCGCGTTTTTTCCCTATCGAACACTGTCTAGATAGGGAAAAGTTTTCACCTATCCAGACAAGAGAGACTGATAAGACTCACCCGTGTGTTGACACGCCCTCTATTGAGACAAGTCTCCTGCTCTGGTGGGAAGACTTCTATCTGCCCGTTTTTGAGTATGTCCTGTCTGAGATGGGTCCGTTGGAAGGCAAAAAGGTCTTGGAGCTGGGTACAGGCACAGGTGGGACAGCTGCCTTATTGGCGAAACGCGGGGCGACTGTTGTAGGTATTGACCTGTTGCCTTTTCGCCTTGCTGAAGCGAAGGAGCGGGCAATCCAACACAACGTCGCCAATGCAGTTGATTTCGCGCTCATGGATGCTACCGAACTTGCCTTTCCAGACAACACGTTTGATTTTGTGATATCTAAATCCGTGCTTGTCTTTACAGAGCATACACTTGCTGCGCGAGAGTGTAATCGTGTTCTAAAACCGCATGGCAAAGCAATTTTCATTGAAAATATGCGGCACCATCCGGCGGTGTGGTTCTATCGGAAAATGTTTCTAAAGTATTCCGACAAACTACGTTACTTTTCACTGCACGACATTGAGGCAGTCGGTGCCGAATTTGAGAGACTGGAACACCGCGAATTTCACTTCCTTGCCTTGGGGGCGTTATTCTGGCAACGAGGCATCTCTATCCCGCCGTTTTATCGATGGACGCTCCGCCGCCTCAAATCCTTTGATAGCTATCTGCTCCGGCAGCTTCCAATCCTGAGGCATCTGTGTTGGATTACCGCGATGATCTGCCGTAAGGCATAGATAGAAGAGCAATAGAGAAACGAATCGGCTCAGAATAGCTAGAATTCTGAGCCGATTTCAGTTGAGCTGCCTGATTCAGGACAGGATGTCCATTAACGTCTCTTGAGTTTCCCGATTCTTGTCCTTGTACAGTAATTTATACAATACTTAGCGGTGGTGATACGTTTTTACCTTCGCCCAGGTTGTGGTTAATTTGCCTTCCGCTTTGACAGCGAGTGCTTTATCGGGGCGTTTACCACTTGCCAAGTCTGCCACCTCGTCTTCACTTAACGCACGATCCCAAATGATGACATCATCAATCATTGCATCAAGAAACATATCGTTTCCTTGATTGCCGCCGATTTGCCGGCCTGCGCCAAGTTCTAGCGGCCTATCCTCAAAAAGGTTATAAGGCTCGGGGGCGGCGTGTGGATTATTTCTGGGACTGGCGGGCATTGTAAGCTTATCCCCATCTGGCGTAACGTAAGCGGTTGCTTCCTTACCGTCTGCAGTTTGGCAGACATGGAACCATTTCTCTGGTTCGATACAATTCTCAATCTGGAACCAATTCTCGGCTCCAGCATTGGTTGTTCCAAAGGTCATGTGGGTGTCTGAGGTAGTCACGAGTCGAAAAGTGAAATGCGCGCCCCATCCGACCTTTTCGCCTTTCCAAACCCCGGCGTGGTCCGCCCCATTTCGGACGAAGAGTCAATAGGAGACAGTATGTGGCCCCTCAACAGCCTTCTCAAGCTCCGGGTTGAACATGATATCCGCTCGTGTCTCTTTACTGCCATCAACGTCGAGTGCTTTGCCAAATCTGCCTTTATCGACAATTTTGGCACCCTTAAACAATTCACCGTGCACATCACCTATAGCATCTGTTACTTTTCCGTCGTCAAAAGTCCAGCCGGCGACGACACCGTCGTTCAAGTCTGCTTGTGCAGCAACGGTAATGCCAATTACCAATGCCGTGAAAACAAACGTTGTGATAATAAGTTTCATGAAAATCCTCCTTAAATAAATTATTCAAATTTTGTTAGAGACATTCGGACCTGTGCATCAGGGCATTCCTCGGTTTGTGGATAACCTGATTTTTTTTGGCTTATCTCTCAATAGGTTATCTTGATAAAATCCAGGCAGCAGTTACCCTGTTCTGTTAACGCACATTATACATATTGTTTTAATTTTTGTCAATTTTTTTTTGAGAAGTTTAATATGAATATTGCCTAAGCAGACGTTCCTCAAAGGCCATCACCTCATCCTGAAGGGCGGGGCCAATCAGCTCGTGAATCAAGGCGTGACTGCTGCCGGCCCGGGGCCTAGAGACGCTCCTGGTTAACTTGATAAACCGGTTTTTATGTGGTATAATAAAATTAACTTTTTTTAAGAAAGAAAAGGAAAAAGAGGTTTTTAGTGAGATTTGACAGCGTTGGTTTTCTATTGTATCATAATTAATTGCGGTATAAAAGGAAACCAATCCGCTATAGAAAACGGAAAGAGTGCCATCTCTCCAACAGAATGCCTTCTCAGGCATTTTTCCATCAATCTGCTGACCATGAATTAATGACGCGCGTCCGGATAAAACTTCTCTCACAAGGTATTAACGTTACAGGTTCAACTATGGAGGATGGTTTGATATATCCGACAATCAAAGGAATCGCCTACGTTAAATGGAAGGAGTATGCTACTGGTACTGTCAGATATATCAGTGAACTTTTAGCAACTGGGGAGGCTGGCAAACGTCTACATAAGATTCGGATCGAAAAAGGAAAATCTCTGACTTCGGAAGATATTCCAGTTGACATAAAGCTGGTTCCTTTTGAAGAAGGAGGTATCAATCCTTACGTTTTTTGCAGTAGCTTTTTAAGACGTGCAGAATATGCCTTCCCTCTGATATTGAGGGTTCCTTATGCATCTCATTTCTAAGTACAAGGGGTTGTGTACGCTCACAACTCTTTTTTTCGCCTTGCTGATTGCTTCACCGGCCGCCTGGAGCCGCCCTGGGGACAGGTTCGGCTTCAGCCTCTCCATTGAAGCGAGACAAGTGCTAAAACGCATTCAAACAGAAGGGGCGGCATCTATAGAAAATTCCGCCCCACTCTCCATGGAAGCCAGGCAAATGCTGGAACGCATTCAAACAGAGATCGACGCGTACGCTGCACAGTTGAAAAACGGCGAAATTGAATTCTCAGTAACACTCCACCAAAAACACGGGGCAGATCAGACTGTCTCCTTCTTACAATTTTTAGAATCCAGCTGGGACTTCCTGCTACACCCCAAAGAAGCGGAGAAAGCCCCCAGGTATGAGGATATCGGCTATTGGCATATCACCTACAAGTTCGACAGCAACACCCAACTTTTTGATGTCAAAGCACGGAAAAAACGGGAAATAAACGGAAGCGCTATCTCCATCCGAGCAAAAGACGGAAGACGATACCGGTCCCGACATCTCTGGCATGAGACACACCACCAATATCTGATACACAAGAAGAAAATCTATGTACGGGACGGTGCAACATGGGAACCGTATGTAGACACCGGAGAAGGCCCCGTCTTTGACAAAAGGTTCAGTCCTCACTGGTGGACAGGGCTTTCACAAGCAGACACCTTTGAAAAGTTCATGCTCCCATACCAACCGGTGGATGTCCACACATACCAACCGGTGGATGTCCAAACCGTTGAAAATGATAGCACCCCTTTTTACTATCTCCAAGAATACAGCGGCGTAAAAGAAGATGGGTTTGCGGGATGTAGAACGTCCACACGTGAAATCTGGATGAATCCACAGAAAGACTTTCATGTGACTCGAAGAGTGACGTGTCATAAGAGTGCTGGGTTTTCACCGTATGAGGGGGCTCTCTGGCCTTTGAAAAAATTGAAATTTCTCAATCAGCCAGAAGAACTTTACGTAGAGGTCCGTTGTAACATCAAGACGTATCAACTGGCACAGTATGAACCGGGCATCTGGTTCCCTAAAAGCGTTACCTTAGTAGAAAAGAGGTCTGGAATGAGCATGTTTGACCTCTTTCCAGACACACCTGTTTCTGAATATCCGCAGTTTGTGCTGTCAATTCTAAGCGACACACGTCTCCCCGAATGGTTCGAAGAAGGGGCATCACCCGCACCGAGGTTCAAAAGAGGCATGAAGGTGCATCGTGCTGTCTTTAACATCCCGATGTCAATCCCGTACTCAGTGCCATGATAAAAGCGGCGAGAAAGGGCATTTGAACTCTATGTGTGCACAGTTTATAAATATAGATTTAAACGCCGAAAGCCTCGGCATCTACCGAGGCTTTCAAGAGTCCTTATCATCTTCTTACCTCGGCAAGCCGAGGAATTCATAAGGATCAATCCCACCATCTGGGAGCTCATAGACCGTGAGATGTCGTGGAAAGATACCTCTATGAATATCATCTCCATACCGGTTTATTACTAACGGAGATGCGAACTGTCTGACAACATATAATTTACCAGCTGCTTCGACAGAATCCGCCCACTCAATGTAAAACACATCATCCAGAGCCGGATAAACGAGCCCGTTCTCAAACTTAGCACCAAGGGTACGAATCCTCTGATTCCACAACTTACATCTGGACTCGTGCTAACAACTCGTGCTCCGGAAGCATCGTCCGCAGCCTTACCTCTCCCCAAACCTCCTCAGCCGTTAGAAAATAATCCTGCGGCACTGCCGGAAATGGACCAAAGCCATACGGTGACTCCTCACTGACTGGCACTTCCTCAACCGCGGAGACCGTATCAGAAGACGGGTCGGAAAAGCCAACGGACCCGGTAACATCAGAAGACACGGTTAACCTCTTTAGCTCATGGGATATTGTTTGCCTATCATCAATTTCCAAGGGCGTTCCCGATGCCCTGGGTATCTGGATATCTTTTGGAACTCCATGTTGGAGAAGGAGGGTTTAATTTAGAGACTAAACATCAAGAGGCTCCGACGAGATTTACACAGTCATTGACAATACATCAGGCGTTATCGGGCTGAAATATACAAAAACATTTCACTGCGGCTGCTCTTCCGTAGTTGTTGCCTCGTCAAGATAAGCAAGCACCTCCAGACGCACAACATGCAGCCGAGATTTTACTGTTCCTTTGAACAGATTACATTGATAAAATCCAGGCAGCAGTTACCCTGTTCTGTTAACGCACATTATACATATTGTTTTAATTTTTGTCAATTTTTTTTGAGAAGTTCTAGATCCGTGCTGCCGGAATGCTATCGGCTGTCATTTGGCTCTAAAGGGAAGGATTTGTTGTCCTTCTACTGCGATAAACCGTTGGTTGACTGACAATTTGGTAGCCGTATCAATTTTTCCACTGGGCCATCGAATTTCCACCAGGTCGACTGTGTGTGCATTTTTGAGTCCAAAATGGGCCCGCAAGTCACTAAAGGCAAGATAACTCCCGCTGCTTTGTATTTCTGCATACTGTGTGAGTTCGCCTGCGACGAGTTTGATACGTGCCCCAATTGCGGAGCGGTTACTCTGGGTTCCGACTGCCAGTATTTGTATCCAATTGTTGTTATTGCCGCCCTCGTTTCTGAGCAGGTCGGCGGTTTGATTCCAATTGGTTACAAGGATATCAATGTCCCCGTCGTTATCATAGTCGCCGAAAGCGGCGGCACGACTCACTTTTCGCAGTGCGAACCCTGAGCCCATCAGTTCGGTAACATTTGCAAATTGGCCGTTTCCTAAATTTCTGAAGAGTAGATTTTGCTGTGGTGCGGTTGTAGCGCTATCTACTTCAGCGATGTTATCCATCGTATGGCCATTTGCGACAAAGATATCTTTGTGTCCGTCGTTATCGTAGTCGAAAAAGCCGATGCCCCATCCAAGGTAGCGGTGTGTATGTTCTGCGATACCCGTAAGAACTGTAGTATCGATAAAAAAATTGTCGCCTTCATTGCGATAAACGGTATTGGTTTCATTCTGAAAATTGCTGACTGTTGCGTCTATCCGTCCATCGTTGTCATAGTCTGCGAATGCCACGCCCATACCGGCTTCTGCTTTTCCGGTGTCGCTACAACTGACTCCCGCGAGGAGTCCGACTTCTTCGAAAGTGCCATCGCCTCGGTTTTGAAAAAGATAGTTGAAGTCCTGGTCATTGACAACGTAAACATCGGCATCGCCATCGTTGTCAATGTCTCCAATAGCGACTCCAAGTGCGTGTGATGGGGGTATGTTTGCAAAAGTGCTTTGTAGAATAAAGGTGCCGTCCCCGTTGTTATGATAAAGGCTATCAGCTTGTGGTGGATAAGTGCGCGGCCCACAGTAAACCGACACTCCGTGTCGATAGCAAGGCGTATCTGTTTCAGGGGTGTAATTGGCATAATTGCTAACGTAGAGTTCAAGAAACCCATCGTTGTCCATATCGGCGAAAGCGCAGCTGGTGCCCCAGTTGTGTTCGTCGACGTTTGCTGTTTGTGCGACATCGGTGAAGGTTGCATCCCCGTTGTTGCGGTAAAGCGCATTCGTGCCAAAATTAGTTAGGTAGACATCTATGTCGCCGTCATTATCATAATCGCCAACGGTGGCACCGACTCCGTAGCGGCTGTCGCCAACACCCGCGGAATGCGTGATATCTGTAAAAGTCCCGTTGCGGTTATTGCGATAGAGAAGGTTAGTGGGGATTGGGTTGTTCATCGGCTTAAGTTGTGGACAGGCGTTAATGAGGTAGATGTCTAGATATCCATCATTATCGTAATCAAAGAAGCCGCCGCCTGAACCGTACTGTTCGTTAAAGAGGCGTTTGCCGCTATTGCCGTCGGTGTGCTTGAAGGTGATGCCAGATTCATCAGCTACCTCCACAAAGATGACTGAGTCTTCTGCAAAAGCGGTATGTGTGCCAAGCAACAATATGATGCTAAGCAGGAGTTGTGTATGAAATTTTGGTACTCCAAAAAACAGATATATCATCACTGTTTTTCCGTTTCCTCTTGTGCGTGTTGAATTTCTTTCAAACGTGCTTGGTAGTCTGGATTGTTAGGCCTTAGGGTTATAGCGCGTAAGATGGCTTGTTCCGCTTTAGCGTATGCGCCCTGCCGGTAATAGGCGTAAGCAAGTGTATCTAAGTGTGAGGCATTGATGTCCAATTCTACGGCCCGTTCTGCCAAAGCGATAGCCCTGGGCAGTTCTTCTCCACGCGTTGCGTAAAGCCATGCTAGATTGTTATACGCGTCTGCCGAGTTCTCATCTGCTGCAATTGCACGTTCAAAAGCAGAGATTGCTGTGTCAAATTGCTCTAATTTGAGGTGAAGTACGCCGAGCCGCAGCCATGCTTGTGCGTCAGCTGGCCGGTATGCAGTCAACTGACGATAAATTTTAATAGCCCGGTCAGGTTTTTCTTGCTGCACGTAAACCTCCGCGAGTCCATAGTAGGCGTGAGTTAAGGTGTTATTGTTCTGGATGGCGGCTTGTAAGTAGGCTGTTGCTTCGGTAAATTTGCGTTGCCGTGCGTGGAGCCAGCCAAGGTGAAGGTACGCCTCGGCATCGGTATTATCAAACTGGATAACCGACTGAAAAGCCGAAATTGCTTCCGAGAGTTGTCCGTTTTGCATGTAGAGCCCGCCGAGGTTGTGATAAAGTTCGGGAGTATTGGGATGCAGTGCTGTTGCGGTTTGATATGCGCGAATTGCTGCGTCCCGGTTTCCGATTTCCAAGTGTGCTTCTGCTAATTTGATTCGGGGTCCTAGGGCAGTTGGCTGTTCTTGCAAGAGTCTCAGATAGCGGTTTGTGTATTGCTGATAGGCTCTCATCCGCTGAAAATTTGCCATCAAGCTTTTTGCTTTCTCAACTTGTTTTAACCGTCGATAGGCAAGAGCGAGATTATAATGGGTTTCGGCAGTGTATGGTGCGAGTTCAATCGCTCTTTGGTAATACTGTACTGCCGCTTTGAGGCAATTCTGCATGAAGGCGATTCTCCCGAGTCCGTAATAGCCTTGAGCCAGGTTCGCGTCAAGTTTGAGTGCTTGTAGATATGATTGCTGTGCCTTGCTCAGTTGCCCGCTTTGGAGGTATGTATCGCCTAAGCGATAAAAGGGTTCAGCGGTTTCTGGGAGAAGCGTTCCGGCGTGTTGGGCGTGTTTTTCGGCATCGGCGAACCGTCCTTGCGCGTGGTAAATTCTCGCTAAACAGAGATGTGCAACGCCGTGTGTTTCTGGTGATGCCTTCAACTCCAACGCTTGTATATATGCGTTAAGCGCATCGTCTGTTTTGTCTTGTAGCCGGTACACCGCTCCGAGTTCACAGTAGGCTTCGGGGTATTTCGGGTTCAATTGCAAAACGCCCTGAAATGCACTGACAGCTTCGTTGTAAAGTCCTAACTTTCTTGCCTGTATTCCTTTTGCATAGAGTTCAGAGATTTGTGCATGTGATTGTCCGGTTAAAAGTGCGCAGTAGATAATGAGAACGCAACTAACACACCAATGAATTTTCCGCATCCATAATTTGGGAAAGGGCTCGCGCTGATGGCATATATTTACTTGTGTGTGCGGGATGCCAATTTTCCACGTGTCTCTCATTTCTATTCTACCTTATGATACAGCAGCCAGTTATCCAGGGTTGATGTACAGATTCTCAAGTCCTGTTATGATTGGCAGTAAAGGTGCCTGTTAAGGGGTGTCATACATATCTATAGATTGGCAGGTAAAAGGTAACACTAGCGTTGGGAATTCATCCCCGCTTGCGGGGAGAACTTCCCCACCTGAAGGGCACGCATAGACTACCTATCCTGCCAATTTCAGCGAATTCTCAAAAGCGGCTTGAGCCTGCGCACTGCTTAAAGTCCATTGTGATAGACGAGTCTGTGGTTAAGAATCGTTGCAAGGAGTTCGATTTTGCCTGCATCCCATCGAAAGAGAATTAAATTTGCAGAATCAACCGTTTTTAAGGGCATGTCTTCATTCATACAGTCTATTTGTTCTTCCATCCGCAATAGACGCGCTGGATGTATCGTTGCAAGTGCCACGGCTCCAGCAAGTGACATTCCTGTAAATTGCACACTGTTTTCTATGCCGCGTGTGAGTTCGATTGCAGAACCGGCGAGATACTCGGTGCCAACTAAACGGACAGCCCGTTCTTCAGTCAATTCGACGTTTTTTCCAGCAAATTGATAAATGCCGGGGTCCATTCTCGCTAAAGCCACGGCATCGCTAATGAGGATGCATCGCGAGTGCGTTTTCGCGCGGAGCATAGATTTAACGACGGCAGGTGGCAAATGGTGTCCGTCAACAATGAGGCTTGCGTAGAGTTCATCAGCGGCGAGCTGTTCCCAGATATAGTTCGGGTGTCGCCGGATTTGGGCGTGTGCTCCGTTTCCGAGGTGCGTAGAGAGCGCTGCGCCTGCACGAATCGCCTCGCGGATGTCGGTTCCTGTGGCGTTTGTATGCCCTAAGGCTACTACAATTCCGTTATCAACCAGTTTTTCAATAAACGGGATTGCCCCTTCTCGCTCCGGTGCAAGGGTTACGATACAGATTTTTCCTTCGGCGATATCTTGCCACTGCTGAAATTCGTCCCACTTCGGATTTCTAACATGGGCTAACGGATGCGCACCGCGAGGACCATCCTCCCCTGAGATGTAAGGCCCTTCGAGATGGATACCGAGGACTGAGTAAGCAACCCTTGCATCTGCTTTGCACGCCTCCACAATCGCTTGCATGGAATCGCAAATTTGTTCAAACGACGCTGTCACCACTGTCGGACAGAAGAAACCGGTACCGACTTTCCAGAGGGCGCGAACCATTGCCTGTACATCTGATGGAACAACGGATGCAACATTGATGTCAAATCCGGCGAAACCGTTGACCTGGATATCTATTAACGCAGGGGCAATCCACATGTCTGGCGGAGCAGATGCGACCTTGCGAATGGAATGAACATGTTCGCCAATGAGCGCAATTTCAATTGGAGTATTATTGAAAATAGAGTGTCCACGGAATTTCATCACGACGTATCCACGACAAATAATTTTGCATTATATTTTATGATACTTGAAAACTGAATTTATTACCAAGTAAAAATAGTTGCGTTTTTCTTGAAATTGCATTAATATAGAGGCAACTTCAAATTCGGATGGTGAAGACTATGGAATATCTCGCATACGGAAACACAAGTTTGGAAATTTCGCGTCTCTGCTTCGGGGCAGGGCATCTTAACAATACCTGCGCCAGTTATGAATCAGGCGGCAAGTTGATGCTGAAAGCACTTGAGGAAGGGATTACTTTCTGGGACACCGCAGAAGGCTACGGGACGCAACCGCATCTTGGCGAGGCGATTCGTCAGATTCAGCGGGAAGCAGTTATCATCCAAACGAAGACAGGGGCGAAAGACTATGCTGGTGCGACTGCAAGCATTACGCGCTCACTTCGTGAACTTAAAACCGAGTATCTTGATGTACTGCTGTTACACGGCATCTCTACGCCGGAAGACTTGGCATCACGAGAGGGCGCGCTGGACGCGTTTCGAGACGCAAAGGCCGCCGGCAAAGTTCGCGTCATCGGATGTTCCACGCACATCTATACCGGACCCGTCATGGATGTTGTCATCGATGAGCCGGAAATTGAGGTGATTCTCACAACTGCTAACAAAGAAGGCAGGATGTTAGAGGGCGGTCCCTTTGACCGGCACTTGGAATATATCCAGCGGGCTTATGACGCAGGGAAAGGCATCAGCATTATGAAGGTCATTGTAGCTGGGGATATTCCTGAGGCGGATATGCCCGAATGGATTGAGTGGGGTTTCAACCTTGAGACAGCACACGCGATTAACCTTGGGATAACTGATTACCCGCAGATTACGCTTGATGTCGGACTCGCGCGTGCAAGTGCAAGAAAACGTTTGACACGATACCGAGCAGCCTAATTGATAGAAGTGGGTGTTCCACTGCCCACTTCTTTGCGCTTGAAAGGGGTTTGTTAGGCATCGCCGCCTACTCTATTTACCAATTAATTAATTGACAAGGAGAGTTCGGATGTCAGCACCGAAAACGATGCGTGCGGTTATGTGTAGAGAACCGGGGGATTACCGGCTAGAAGAAGCCGCGATGCCGCACGCGGGTCCCGGTGAAGTGGTGATTAAAGTGAACGCCTGCGGCATCTGTGCCAGTGACATCAAGTGTTATAACGGCGCACCGCTTTTCTGGGGAGATGAACACCGACAACCGTACGTGGAGGCACCAGTTATCGCCGGACACGAATTTATCGGGGAGGTCGTTCAATTAGGTGAAGGCGCAGCTGAAAAATACGGACTCCAACTTGGAGATAGAGCCATCGCAGAGCAGATAGTTCCATGTTGGGAGTGTCGCTACTGCCGGACAGGAAAGTATTGGCTTTGCCAAGTTCATAACATCTACGGATTTCAGCCGGTTGTCAACGGTGGGATGGCAGACTATATGAAATTCCCCGCACGTTCGCTGGTTTACAAGGTGCCGTCTGACATGCCGATAGCGAATGCGGCGGTGATCGAACCCCTCGCTTGCTCTATTCATGCCGTCCAGCGCGGCAACATTGAGTTTGGCGACGTTGTCGTTGTGGCAGGGGCAGGCACCCTCGGGCTCGGGATGATAGCCACAGCGACATTGAAAAACCCCAGGCTGCTCATCGCAGTTGATTTAATACCGAAGCGGTTAGCAATTGCAGAGAAACTGGGCGCGGATATCACTATCAATCCCGCAGAGACGAACGTTGTCCAAGAAGTGTTAGATTTAACCGAAGGCTACGGATGTGATGTCTATATTGAAGCAACGGGGCATCCGAAGGCGGTTGAACAAGGACTCCACATGATTCGCAAGGCAGGGACCTTCGTCGAATTCAGCGTTATGCGCGAACCTGTAACAGTAGATTGGACTATCATTGGAGACACGAAGGAATTGAACATCCACGGTTCACACTTGGGGCCCTATACATATCCGCTCGCGATTGACTATATCCACCAAGGCGCGATTGATGTCAGCCTTATCGTTACGCATCAACTACCGCTCGAGGAGTATCTTGAGGCATTTGAGATGGTTCAGGAGGGAACGGATTCGATTAAAGTGCAGTTGGTACCCTGAGACGTTTAGGTTAAAAGGCAAAACCGCAATCACCGGCTTTGCCTTTAGATTTCAAGATCCGAGTTGGATGGTTTCCGAGCTCAGCTAATAGGCACATCTATAATAAACTCATGTGTCTGCAGTGGAGCATCCGTCCGGTGTCTTTTGATGCCTTGTTGCTTTGTGAGTGCCTGCTCTTCCCACATCGCTCCATCTTTTTTCTTTCCTCACCCCTTGGACAACTGCTGATATTTGTGATACTTTGCGGGATAAAGGCCAGAGCAGAACTGGATGCAGGCTGAAACCATAATAGATAACGTGATGCTTTGACAATCTAATAGCAGAAGAGCGGTTCACCCGCACAGAGTTTTTAACCGTGCGGGTGAAAAAGAGAACTACTCTTCTTCATCTTCAGCGTAAGAATGCCCGCCGAAAATCGCACGCACCTGTTGCGCTGTTTTCGGACCGGACAGCAGCTGCCCAATCCGGTCACCTTCTTCAGCCAGCAGGCTCTTTACGTTCTTTAACACTGCCTCCAATTTATCCCCCGGAAACTTGCACGCACCGTTTTCATCCATGTGGATAATTTCACCCGGCGCAATATCCATACCCGCTATCTTGACAGGCACATTAACGGCATGAACCGCCATATCTCCATGCCCAGGTGTGATACCGCTTAGCAGATACTGAAATTCCATCGGACGAATCTCATCAATATCACGTGAGGGGCCATTTGAGATTGCACCCAAACACCCGACCGATTTCATCGCTGCTGTCATATTACCACCAGCTAACCCCACTTTATCGGCGAACTCCGGCGGAAACTTCTGCTCGAACGCAAAAATTGTCGGTTGCTTGGAAGCATACAACGCATCGATAACATCCATGAAAGAGAGACGTGAATAATTCGGGTCGGGGGGACCGTAAACGCATGTGACTGCGTAGCCGGCAACGGCTCCCAATTCCGGATACATACAGCGAATAGAGATATCCGTATACCAATTTTCTGTCCAAGGATTGTAAAGTCCAAGGCAGAGCGGACTCTTCGGATAGGTAGCAACTACATTTGTGATTGATGGCGTATCGAATTTCCGCAATTCAGCCAACATTTCCTGTTCTGTTAACGCCATAGTTTCCCTCCATTATTTGTAAAGTCAGTAAAATCCTAAACACACTTGTTTTAGACAGGCATTGTTCTATCGGCATAGGCCCGCCCGATGCGTGCGGTCTCTTCACCTGAACCACAGATTCTGATACCCGCATCAATGCCAGTTTCGATTGTCTGCGGCGACGCACTCTCTAGGAACGCAATGCTAGCAGCTTGACAGGCGGAAAAGACCCGGTCGCGTGCATCTTGTAATTCTTGCGGCCGCGGGTTAGGCGCATTTTTATAGCCAAAAGACATACTCATATCACCGGGACCCCATTCGGCGAAAGCGATACCGGGTACCTGAGCGGTTATCTCTACGTTCGCTAAGGCACGTTTGTTTTCAAACTTAAGCCCTAACAAGAGTTCACCGTCCGGGTTCAACGGCCACGGATCTGCTTTGTCAAGGTATTCGTCTACAGAAACCCCCCAGATAGGCGCTGCAGAACCTTGGCCAGCAGAACCGCGTCTGCCGACATCCAATTGGGTGCCGACACCAATCGTTTGAAACGGATAACGGCACGCTTCGACGAACGCCTTGACGGCCTCTGGGGACTCTGCATGGCAGAGTAGAAGTCCGTGTACACCGCGCGCGAGAAGTTGGCGCATCTGCCAGCCGTTGGCACGGATGACATCTGCACTGATTCCGTCCACCGGCAATTCCACGATAACAGCCGGTGTCTTGTGCCCACTGTTAGTTGGACCGCCATCGGCGAGCCCCCGCATGAAATTATCCAAGCCGGAGAGGTCAAAACAACCGTGCTCCATGCCGACGTTAATATAGTCTGCCCAGGTTTTCGCCAGGGCGCGGCCAGCATCATAATTCAAATTCGCACCGGTATGGCTACCCGTATAAAAAACTGGCTGATCAGCAGCGAGTAATTCAACCGCTTTATTGATTCGTTTAGGCATCACAATTCTCCTATAAACAGTGCACACTTAATGCGTGCTTTAAAGGACGTAACTGCTCTCTTTCAGTGCAAAGCCGGAGATATAGAAATCCACGTTTGCGTCCGGTCGTTACTATTGTATGGCAAATCGTACAATTTGTCAATTAGGTCGCATCGGTTCGACCGGTGATTTCGTTTTTTCGAAAAATGAGCCGGCCGTTTGTCGTCGTGCCCACCATCTACGCTTGCTATCTCCTGCCCATGTAGGGCGGATGCCTGCTTAGAAAAGTGGGCATCGCGCAGCCATAAAACGGAATGCTCTGGTTTAGCAAATGAAAACCAACGGTTTAACCGCGCCCGCTAACTTGACAATTCCGGGACTTTCGCGTAAAATAAAGAAAGATAATTTAGAAGGGAGCATGTCATTGTGAGAGCGATTGTCACGAAACTATTACCCGATAAACAACGTGAGAAAACCGTTGTAACGGATTGGAAAGAGCCGGACCGACCCGGCGATAAGGAAGTGCTGTGTCAGGCAGTCTATACAGGATTAACCAACGGTACCGAACGGAATCAGCTTATTGGCGGAAACTATTCTGCTCCGGACGAACGGCTCCCAGCGGGTGGCGGCTATCAAAACGTCGGCCGCGTCATTGAAACCGGCCCTGGCGTAACCCAACTTCAGCACGGAGACCTCATTTATGCCAGCAAGGACCACGTCGAGCGTTTCACAATACCAGAGGATGGATTACTCCTGAAATTGCCTGCGGACATCTCTCCAGCCGAAGCTGCCCTCTTTGGCATATCCGGTGTAGCGATGCACTGTTGCCGCCGCATCGACCTCAGCATCGGCGAGAAGGTACTCATCATCGGGCAGGGATGCATCGGCATATTTGCCTCCCAAATCGCATACGCCATGGGTGCACGTGTGACTGTCTGCGATATCGAAGAATCTCGCCTTGAACAAGCACGCCAACTCGACGTGGCAGAACAGGTTTTCAACACGAGCGGCCACGGATGGCACTCGCATATTGCAAACGATACGTATGATGCCGTCATGGACTTCGCCGGTGTTGCTGACATGGTAACCGCGATGATACACGCCTGTAAGCACGGTGGAAGATTGCTCTTAGTCGCTGGACGTTTTGACGTAAACTACACCTTTAACGTCGGGCAGCACAAAGAAATCAGTATCCTGCAATGTAGCCACTTTACGCGCGATGATTTGGAGAACATCTGCCGGCTCCTTCAAAAAGGTACCTTTAAAATTGCACCACTCATCTGGCACCAGCTGCCCGTTGACGAGGCACCACAGATATATAAATGGCTCCGCGATGAACCGATGCGCCTGTTAGGCACGGTGTTTCAGTGGTAATACCACTTTTTTCTTTACCGACTGCTTGCGGGGCAGAAGACAAGTTTGTCGTAAAGCGATTTATCATAGCAATTTTCTGTTCGTCATAACCAAATGTTTACTTATGAGTCAGTGGCAGCTGATAAGGACGGTAAGGGGCCTCCTACCTTATTGCTACCATCTAAAAAAATAGGAGAGATTATGTCAAACGTTAGATTAGGTTTTATCGGCACCGGTGGGAATATGAATCGTCACTTGCGCGAATTAACGGAAATTGGTGGTACGGATTTCGTCGCCTTTTGTGATATTGTCCTAGAAAAAGCAGAACGAGCAGTTAAAGACTACGGCGGCAAGGCTTATGCCGATTACAACCAGATGCTCGCACGTGAGGAGTTAGATGCAGTTTACATCTCGATTCCGCCCTTTGCACACGGGGCACCGGAGAAAGCTGTCATCGCTGCAGGGCTGCCGATGTTCGTTGAAAAGCCGGTACACATGGATGCAGACGAAGCAGAAGAGATTGCGGCACAAATTGAGGAGAAAGGCATTATCACCGCGGCCGGGTATCAAGAACGGTATCTGGATATTATTGACAAAGCCCAGGAGCTCCTCGCAGCTCGCCGTATCGGATTCTTTATGGGGTACTGGATGGGTGGGATGCCCGGGGGTTGGTGGCGCGACAAGGCAAAATCCGGCGGGCAGCTCATGGAACAGACAACGCACGAATTCGATATGGCACGGTACCTTTTCGGCGAAGTCAAAACCGTCTATGCAGTTGACCGGACAGGGCTAATCCCGGATGCAGACTATGATATTGAAGAGGCCTCTGCTGTCTCTTTGCAATTTGAGAGTGGTGTTTTCGGTGTCATGTTTTCCGCATGCTTCACCACAACCGGGCTCCAGCGCTCCGGGTTAGATATCTTCTGTGAGGACGGTTCGCTTGAGTACCACCTCCGACGTGCCTTGGTGCTCACCACAAAAGAAGGGAAAACCACGTGGGAGCCACAAAACAATTGCACGATTGCTATGGATAGCACCTTCATTGAAGCAGTCCGAACCGGTGATGGCAGTGCCATCCGCTCGCCATACGCTGATGCTGCCAAATCCGCTATTCTGTCTATTGCCGCGAATCAATCTTTGGCAACAAGGGAACCGGTTAACTTGTAATACCAAATCAACTTGATGGGTGTGGTTTTTTGTACCGTTCGAAGCGTGCTCTTTAGACGCACCCTCTCTGTTGCGGCTCCCCATGAAGGGTATTAACTCATTAACGTCAGGTGGAACAATACCCAATTCGCTTGATTTGCACCGGCTGTCAATCAATCGAAGGGTTACGGATGAACAAAGCCACCGGGGTGCTAAGAAACCCGCAGGTGGCTTCATTATGTGGATTCTCTGTCCATTCACTCGTCTGAGGGAGATGGCGGTTGCTTGTCTTGCCGCTTTGGTTGCCGACGGGATACGGCGCGGCGCTTTAACTCGTGCGCAATCTGCCGCGCCAACCGTGGGTTTTCCACTTGCAATCGCTTGAGTCCCTCATCCGGCCCATACTTCTTGAGTGTCTGATACGCGTCGGAGAATTCCGCCTCAATTTCTTTGCGGCTCATGCTTTCCGAGGTGTCTGCCTCGCCATCTAAAAACTTCGCATACTCTGGAAATTCGTCGCGGATGAACTGTTCAAACACGTACAACTCCTGAGTTGTCATGTTCTCAAAGAGGGTTTGGATCTCCGCCCACTCTGCATCACTTATTCCACCGGATGTTTCTGCTGAGGGCATGTTATCTGTCCCGGCCGCTGGATCCGTCTCGGTTGAGAACCTTGTCTCGGTGTCCAGAGCAGAGCCTGTGAACGTTTCGTCAGGTCCTTCTAATTCCGTCTGTCGGGTTTCACGAACAAGCGGTGGGATGTAGGGTTCCCCGGATTCGATGCCGTGGAGATGTGCCTGTGCAACGATGTCATTCTCTGGTCGTGCTTTTAGGACTTCTAACGCTTTGTCGTAGTTTCCTATCCTTTGGTATGCAAAGCCCAAATAGGCATTTGCGAGGCCGGGATCCTGCTGTTTTGCCTTTTCAAGGTGTTCAATGGCTTCTTCGGGTTGAAACCAATAAATTGTTTCTGCGAGTCCAACCAATGCTGAAAGCGAATTGGGATTTATTTCCAGCAGTTTGCGAAAACCTGCCTCCCGTTCAGGATTGTGGGCATTCCTCTTGTACGGCAAAAGGTTGGTATATAGGAGGAGCGTGTCAAAGTCATTTGGGTTCTCTGAGAGTGCCTGTGCGGCAAACCTGCGAATGTAGGGCTCGGTATTGGCACCATAGTGATTGTCATACAAATACTTCGCAGCGGTGAAGGCATCCATTCCCGCAGTGAGGGCTTCAATCCGCTCTTCTTCCTGCCGTAACCACTCTTTTTTCTGCTCCGCCTCGCTCGGTAGCTGGGAGGCGGGTGGCATCGGCGGTGGGAACTGAGAGGGCGAGAGTTGGCCAGGCGGTGGTGACACAGACAGCCTCTTTACACCTATTTCGACGGGGTTCTGCACACTAAGTGCCTCTTGTGGCGCGCCCTCAGCGGGGATGCCTTCTGCTGGTGTAGCTTCCTGCGGAGCAGAGACTTTGGAAACCTGTTCAGATGGCACGGAAGGTGATGTTCTACGCCGTGTGTGAATGAACAGTATGCCGACACCGAAAAAGATGCAGAGCAGGACAAATGCCAGAATGTGTCGAGTGTTCAGTTGGTTACGCATCGGTAGACTCCTTTCTAATGCGGATACAGGTTGTATTCCGGGTTGTGGTAAGGGGGCAAGTCGTTTCCGCTGCTAATGAGCGGCATCAAAGAAGAAGATACCATTATACTGGAATTCCAGACAGCATTCGTTACAGGTGTTTGAGACGTGATGTCGTTAACGGAAAGGTGATGAAGGACTTCATGCCCAATGACGTTGGCGATTCTGTCTGAAATCGTAGAAGGGCTTGAATTTAGAGGCAAGTCATCAGGGATAATTTGGGTGAAGATGACTGCCTCTGTCATTGCCGCTGGTGCATTCGGGGCAGTATAAGTACCTCTCGGTGTTGCCCATCCTGCGACCTTCGCATCTGTGCCAAATTGCCTATCGAATTCTGGCTTCAATATGCTATAGGGTCGCCTATCCGCTCTCACATAAATGGCTCTTTGATACAGCCGTGTCCCATCACTTTGAAGCACTCGATTTTCTTCACGGGCATTCGGAGTTATTTCGTTGAAGCGAGTCAACTCATCTATCCGAATGAGCCAAACGCTGAAGGCGTTTTCACTTCCGGTAATGCTCTCCAAGCTGCTGGCATACCCGTAACCCTCTGAGAGTTCGCTATAGACAAAGACATCCTTGACCGTTGGGTTGAGACGTTTGGGATCTCCGTTGATAACAAATCCTCGGTATTCTTCCCAATATGATAAACCGTCACCATTGTGCGTGTTGCCAGAGGGCCCACTTTCGTTATCGGTAATGTTTCCTGCGATGTTGCGTGCGGAATCGGGGTATAATGCGTCGTATGCATCGGCAATGTAATTGGCAGGGGTTCTTCCAGTGGTGGTGACATCCCATGGGATAGGCAGGATATACGGGGTTTTCCGATACAGTGTTGCAATGAGCACCCCGTAGGCGGCTGCATCGTTGCAACGGACAAAAATACGAACGGGGCCCTGTATCGCGTTGTTCCACCTCACGGTGAGCGACTCTCCACCCCCTTCCCATCTGAGTCCAGGGGTAAGATTATTCGCCACATGCTCTGCCCGCGTCGCAAACGCAAGGTCCGGTGCCCAAATACTGTCTATCTCCTTCTGCGTGTTCATGAATACTCTTGGGTAGTTCGTGACGAAGCTAAGGGACACTGTGAGATGTGAACTTTGCTGGTCATTTTCACTAGCATTCAGCACGGTGAATTGGAACAGCAGTACATCCCCTTTGGCGGTATCTGTGTAGGGTGTATAATTGGTATAACCGTTATTCGTCCCATGTTTGGAATACCAAGTTACCGATAATCCAGTAGTGTTGGTTTGTGCGGTAGTTATGGGTATGAGCAGGATGCACAGGAACAAGGCACAAAGTATTAGCAGAGATGTGTATCTCACTTTTATCATCTTCTGAATTCCTCTTGTGTTGTTAATGCCTAATTCTATAACCGAATAAAAAATTGTCAAGCAGAAAAGACGTTTCTTAACAAGTTAGCACCAGTTTATCAGAATGCGTCCTTTTTGTCAAGTGAAAAAAGTAAAAAACAGAGCCATTTCGTTTTTATTTACTCTGATAAGCCCTAACACTTTTCCTAAAGAGAAGGCATTGCGATAATCTGGCACTTGTGCTAACATTTAATTCTGTCGGGTTTCACGAACAAGCGGTGGGATGTAGGGTTCCCCGGATTCGATGGCGTGGAGATGCGTTTGTCCAATGATACCTTGTGGCATTTCTTTGAGGACTTCTAACGCTTTGTCGTAGTCTCCAGCCCTTTGGTATGCAAAGCCTAAATAGTAATTGGCAAGGTTCGGATCCTGCTGTTTTGCCTTTTCAAGGTAAGAGATAGCTTCTTCGGGTTGCACCCAATAAATTGCTGCCCCAAGTCCAACCAATGCTGAAAGCGAATTGGGATCTATTTCCAGCAGTTTGCGAAAACCTGCCTCCCGTTCAGGATTGTGGGCATAACTCTTGGATGGCTGGAGTCGCACCCATAGGAGGAGCGTGTCAAAGTCATTTGGGTTCTCTGAGAGTGCCTGCGCGGCAAACCTGCGAATGTAGGGCTCGGTATTGGCACCATAGTGATTGTCATACAAATACTTCGCGGCGGTGAAGGCATCCATTCCTGCAGTGAGGGCTTCAATCCGCTCTTCTTCCTGTCGTAACCACTCTTTTTTCTGCTCCGCCTCGCTCGGTAGCTGGGAGGCGGGTGGCATCGGCGGTGGGAACTGAGAGGGCGAGAGTTGGCCAGGCGGTGGTGACACAGACAGCCTCTTTACACCTATTTCGACGGGGTTCTGCACACTAAGTGCCCCTTGTGGCGGGCCCTCAGCAGGGATGCCTTCTGCTGGTGTAGTTTCCTGCGGAGCAGAGACTTTGGAAGCCTGTTCAGATTGCACGGAAGGTGATGTTCTACGCCGCGTCTGAATGAACAGTATGCCGACACCGAGAAAGATGCAGAGCAGGACAAATGCCAGAATATGTCGAGTGTTCAGTTGGTTACGCATCGGTAGACTCCTTTCTAATGCGGATACAGGTTGTATTCCGGGTTGTGGTAAGGGGCAAGTCGTTTCCGGTGCTAATGAGTGGCATCAAATCAAGCAAAAAAGACGTTTCTTAACAAGTTAGCACCAGTTTATCAGAATGCGTCCTTTTTGTCAAGTGAAAAAAGCAAAAACAGAGCTATTTCGTTTTCATTTACTCTGATAAGCCCTAACACTTTTCCTAAAGAGAAGGCATTGCGATAATCCTGCGCTTGTGCTAACATTTAATAAAGTGAGTGCGGAGCGGTGGTTTTCGTCATATAATAAAGCCGATTATTACGGGTACACTGTTTGCACACACAGGAAACCTGACTTCCACTTTTGTGGGGGTAGGCGAGTCGCAGAGATGCCGGCTCGATTCCAGTGGAATAGAAGAAACAAAGAAAAAACTGTAAAGATAACTTGGTATAACCTCCATGCAACCACCAATGGAACAACACCTGACTCTCCCTATAACGGGGATGCACTGTGAAAACTGCGCAGCCCTCATCACGCGGAATCTCAAACAGCTGGACGGCATCCTTGACGCAGCGGTTAGCATCGCCACGGAACAAGCAGCTGTCACCTTTGATACCGATGTGCTCAGTGAAGCGGCCATTGTGGACAAAATTCGTTCACTCGGTTTTGACGTTGTCAAGACAGATGCACACGCAACTGCACAGGCGGAAGAATTCCTCCGCCAAAAGTTACAATTTCGCGTCGGCTTGTTCTTCACGCTGCCGCTCTTTCTGCTCAGCATGGGCAGAGATTTTAACATCGTCGGGATGTGGGCACACGCCACATGGGTGAACTGGCTAATGTTCGGTTTGGCACTGCCGGTGCAGTTTTACGTCGGGTGGGACTACTATGTCGGGGGCGCGAAAGCGTTACGAAACCGAGCTGCAAACATGGATGTGCTAGTAGCGATGGGCTCCTCTGTAGCATTTTTTTATAGCGTCTTGCTAACAATCGCCCTTACACTCAATTATTTACACCTCGGCTCCCATGTCTATTTTGAAACCGCCGCGGTCATCATTACCCTCATTAAATTGGGGAAGCTGCTGGAGGCACGTGCCAAAGCCCAAACCAACGCGGCCCTCAAAAAAATGCTCACGCTCTCTCCCAAAACGGCATCTCTGCTAAAAAATGGCAAGGAACAGCAGCTCGCAATTGAGCAGGTTGTGGTTGGCGATGTACTGCTCGTCCGCCCCGGGGAAAGTATCCCCGTTGATGGTATCGTGTTAGAAGGTAACAGTGCGGTGGACGAGAGTGTCTTCACCGGGGAAAGTCTACCAATCGAAAAGACAGTAGGAATGGAGGTAACAGCCGCAACGATTAACCAGACCGGTCTGCTCACGATTGAGGCGACACGCGTCGGTTCAGAAACCGCACTGGCACGGCTGGTCCAGTTGGTAGAAGAGACGCAGCGCAGCAAAGCACCTATCCAACGCACCGTTGATGCCGTCGCGAACGTGTTCGTGCCGACAGTCATCGGCATTGCGCTTTTAACGTTTCTGGCCTGGTTGTTCTTTGTCGGGGACGGATTCACACCCGCGATGCTCCGCTTGGTATCAGTCCTAGTCATTGCGTGCCCGTGTGCCTTGGGACTTGCCACGCCCACCGCCGTTATGGTTGGCACAGGCATCGGCGCGCAACGTGGAATTCTCTTCAGAAACACCGAATCCCTTGAACGCGCTGGCGCTGTCTCCACCTTCGTATTTGATAAAACAGGGACCTTAACACGTGGAGAACTCACGCTCACAGACATCATTGTCAAGGATGGAAACACCGAACGGCTCCTTCAACTCGCTGCTGCTGCCGAGCACGGCAGTGAACATCCCATTGGAAGGGCAATTGTCCGCGCCGCTGAAGCCGCCGGCCTTTCCCATAGACTAGAAAATAAGGCACCTACTGCATTTACCGCCATCGCCGGGCACGGCATCGTCGCACAACTCGGTAAAACCGAGGTCGTTGTCGGAAACCGCGCCTTAATGCAACAGCACAGGATACAGACCGAGGCGTTTGAGCAACAAGCCGCGCAGCTGCAAGCAGCGGCGAAAACGGTACTGTGGGTTGCTGTTGATGGACAGGCTGACGGACTCTTGGCAGTTGCAGACGTTCTGAAGCCTGAGGCAACCGATGCCGTTACCGAACTCCGAAAACTCGGAGGCAACGTGACAATGATGACAGGCGATAACCGCATCACTGCCACCGCCATTGCAAAGCAAGCCGGAATTCACGATGTTATGGCAGAGCTAATGCCGGCCGATAAAGCTGCCTTTGTCCAGAAACGACAAGCCGCAACCCACGGACTTGTCGCCATGGTCGGCGACGGTATTAACGATGCCCCAGCCCTCGCACAAGCCGATGTCGGCATCGCACTCGGCACAGGAACGGATATCGCGATGGAAACCGCAGACCTGACGTTGATGCACGGAGAACTAGACACAATTCCCGACGCAATGCGGTTAAGCCGTGCTACCGTCCGAACCATTCGCCAGAATCTCTTCTGGGCGTTTTTCTATAATGTGTTATTAATCCCTATTGCAGCAGGGGCACTGTATCCACTCTCCTTCCTACCGGCGATCCTCCGCGAATTGCATCCGATGCTCGCAGCCTTGGCAATGGCATTCAGTAGTGTATCTGTTGTACTGAATAGCCTTCGGTTGCAATGGCGAGTCAAAATAAAATAGACAACTAACTTGTTATATGCTATCATATTAACAACGCTTATCAATCGATGCAAAAATCATTTTTTTTATCTCAATTCCGTAAGCGGAGACAATACCTAACTACAATTTATCAGAGGAACCTGCCCCAAACTTATCTCACACGAGAAACACTAACATGCCAACCCTGAACTGGATAGGAAAAGACGCAGTCATCAACCACCACAACGAGGTGCCAATACACACTCTCACTTACAACTCACAACTCTCCAGCGGCACCGCACCTACCTCGCCCGGCACAGGCAATCTCCTCATTGAAGGCGACAACCTCCTCGCACTCAAAGCACTCCTCCCATACTATGCTGGCAAAGTCAAATGCGTCATCATTGACCCGCCCTATAATACCGGCAATGAAAACTGGGTCTACAACGATAACGTCAACAACCCAACCATCCAGAAATGGCTCGGAAAAACAGTGGGGGCTCTCGCCGCAGATCTCTCTCGACACGATAAGTGGCTCTGCATGATGTACCCACGCCTCTGCCTGCTTCACCAACTCCTCCGAGCAGACGGTGTCATTTTCATTTCATTGGACGATAATGAACAACCGAACCTGCGTTTACTGATGAACGAAATTTTTGGCGAGGCGAATTTTGTTGCGACTCTCATCTGGCGCAAAAAAGCAGGCGGCGGACAAGACACCGAATACTATGCTAGAGAGCATGAATACATCCTCTGCTACCGGAAAAGTGATGCCTATACGATGAAATTCAGAACCGCAGAGAGAACGCAAGCGGAATTTCCTAAAATCAAAAACGGGCGAAAATGTAAATTCGTGAAACTCGAAAAATGGGGCTCTGGTTCTTACAAGGAGGACAGGCCGACCCTGTTTTATCCAATTAAGGATCCTGATGGAAAAGATTTTTTTCCTAAAGCGCCTAATGGAAGGGATGGACGTTGGCGCACCCATCCGGAAGCCTTAGACGAAAACCATGTCCATTGGGAAAAAAGAAGCGGGCGTTGGACCCCGTACGAAGTCATCTATTTTGACGAGACACGCGACAAAATCAAAATTGTGAAAGAGCGGACTATCTATTATGACATCGCGACGACAACGGATGCCACAAACGAGCAAAAAGCGATTTTTGGAAAAAAGGTTTTCGACAATAGCAAACCGCTTGAACTAATAAAGCGGTTGATACTCTTGTCTACTACCCCTGATTCAATTGTGCTAGACTCCTTCGCCGGGAGCGGCACGACAGGTCATGCTGTCCTCGCCCAAAACCGTGAAGATGGGGGCAACCGGCAATTTATTTTGGTTGAATTAGACGCGGAAATCGCACGCAAAATCACTGCCTTACGTCTCCAGCGCGTTAGCGAGGGGTACACTTTTGAAAGGAAAGGACACCTACAGCATGTATTCGGCACCGGCGGCACTTTTGCCTACTACCACGTCGGCGAAACCTTCTCGGAGAGATCAGAAATTCCTTTTCATGAGATGGCACAATACCTCTTTTTCAAGGAGACAGGCACCCCAATGGCAGTTGACACCGCACTGTCCCTTGTAGAATCGGAGAGACCGGCATACAGTTCCTGTACCGCTCATGAAAAACGCGAACGCGCTTTTTTAGGAAGCTCGGACGGTGTCGGCATCTATCTGCTCAACAACGACGAATGTCCTCACTCCGGCGCTCATAAACCGCTTACCGCGTCATGAGGGCAGCAAGATTATCCATTGCGGTGGCACCGAACTCACGGAGGCTTCCTTAAGGCAGCTCGGCATCATCTTTCGCCAGATGCCGTACCACCTCGTATAAGCGCTAGTTATCGCTTTTGAAAAAAAATAGGGTTGACCCCGCGGTTTAAATGGCGTATACTATAAAACAGTTAGCAAAGTCGATGCATTAATTGTCGGAAAGAAAAGCCTAGAAACACTAAAATCTGACCGAAGGTTTAGTCAGTGCGTGGTCCCATTAGCGGAATACCGCAATAGCGATTTTGATAAGTCGAGCAGGAATGTGATAACAGCTCGGAATCAGTAGACATGCACCCCAAATCAGAAATAGAAGACATCATCATCCATTCAGCACCATTCAGCGACTGGCTCGCGTCTATTGTCGACGCAGAGATATTTGCTTCACATGAAAAACTCATTGCGCTGCTCGAGGCGGATAGTTCCCACCAAGTATTAGCGCAAGAGTTCCGAGAGTTTTGCAACGGCTACCACAGCCTCGCCTTAGAAAAGGATATTTCACGTTGCGTTGTGGAGATTATAGAGTTATCTATACTTACGATGAACGTACTCAAACAGTTAGCGTACACAAAATTGGACATCGTCCATCTGTCTATAAACTATAACCCGGGAAACGAAAAATGCACCTTCCACTCAAAGAATACCAAGAGCGTACCCTGGAAACGCTGGCAACCTACTACCAAACCTGCCTGCAGTATGAGAACCCCAACACTGCATTTTACCATTTAACCCAACGGCCGTATGCCGGCATTGAAGCCTTACCGGGTATGCCTTACATTTGTCTCCGGCTACCGACAGGTGGCGGTAAAACCTTTGTCGCATGTCACGCTGTCGGTATGACTGCATCAGCACTCTTAAAGACCGAGTGTCCGCTTGTGTTGTGGCTCACCCCTTCAAATGCTATACGGGATCAGACGCTGCATGCACTTAAAAATCCTGAGCATCCATACAGAGATGTTTTTAGAGCTGCAGGGTACAACGTAGAGATACGCACGGTTAGCGAGGCCCTCTATCTACAACCGCATATTCTCAATACGAAAACGACTATTATCGTCTCTACGATGCAAGCGTTCCGCGTTGAAGACACCGATGGACGCAAGGTTTACGAGCCCTCAGGCGCACTGATGGGACACTTCACACACCTCCCGGGCGAAACCCTCTCGGAGATTGAGCGCGACGAAAGCGGTAAACCTGTCTATTCGCTTGCGAACCTCTTATGTGTCAAGCGCCCCCTCGTCATCGTTGACGAAGCACACAACGCGCGCACGCAACTCTCTTTTGATACGCTCGCCCGGTTCAACCCCGCCGCAATCATTGAATTCACCGCGACACCCGATACAAAGCAAAATCCTTCCAATGTGCTCTACACTGTCTCTGCTGCCGAACTCCAAGCCGAAGACATGATTAAGATGCCGATTCTGTTGGAAACCACACCAGAATGGAAAACACTCCTCACCGCTGCTATTGCCCAACGTGCAGCACTCGAACTTGATGCAGAAAAGGAACACCAAAAGACTGGCGAATACATACGTCCGATCATGCTAATTCAGGCACAGCCACGAAACAAAAACCGAGAAACCTTGACTGTCGAAGTCGTTGAGAAATGTCTGTTTGAAGAACACGATATCCCCGAAGAGCAGGTGGCACGCGCTACAGGTGAGGACAGAGGACTTGACAACGTCGACCTCAACGATCCAGCGTGTCACATTCGTTATGTTATCACTGTGCAGGCGTTACGAGAAGGCTGGGATTGTCCATTTGCGTACGTCCTCTGTTCTGTCGCTGAAATGAAATCCTCCACTGCTGTTGAACAGATATTAGGGCGGATCATGCGTCTCCCGAAGGCACAGCGCAAAACACAAGAATCACTGAACAGTGCTTATGCTTTCGCCGCCTCTCAGAACTTCTATAATGCCGCATCCGCCTTAGTCGATGGGCTCGTCCACAACGGGTTTGAGAAGCAGGCAGCTGCGGAACTCATCCGAACTACGGACGATAACCAACCTGTTTTACCGATTTTTAGCGGCATGACACCCCCGAGCACCGAGCCTGCACCCGCAGAACGCGGCGAAACCTTTAACGTGCCGAAGTTGATGGTCCAAGCTGAACAGGGGCACCTTGACTTTGAGGCATCCCGTTTTTTACAAACTCCATGGCACTTATCCGAATGCGACGCTGAACTCACTCAAGAGGAGTTTCCAGCTGAATTTAGCACGGGCGAACGCGGCGAAATCGGGCTCGCTCGCGACGGACGATTAGAGATGCGATTCTTCGGGGAACTCCATCAACAGATGACCCTCCTCGCCACAGATAAAAACTGGGATGCAGCACGACTCGCCGATTGGCTGGACAGAACTATTAAACATCTGGACATCCTGCGCCGGGAGTCCCTCCCTTTCCTACAGCGGTTAGTCACGCATCTGATTGAAGTACGAAATATCCCGATAGAGGAGCTCATCCACAACAAGTACGCCCTCAAAGATGCCGCTGCCGCTAAAATTGATAGCCATCGCCAAACCGCACACCGCGGCACCTATCAGAACCTGCTCCTACCCGAATGCGAAACACCGGTCGTTGTCTCACCGGCGCACTGCTTCTCCTTCGACGCACACCGTTATCCCTACAACACGCGTTATGCCGGTGCCTATCAATTCCAGAAACATTACTACCCACACGTCGGAGAACTGAAGGCCGAAGGTGAAGAATTCCGATGTGCCCAATTCATTGACACGCTGCCTCAAATTAAATATTGGGTACGGAACCTTGAACGCCAACCGCTTTCTTCTTTTTGGCTCCAAACCTTAACCGACAAGTTTTACCCTGATTTTGTCTGCCTCTTAACCGATGGACGCTATTTAGTGGTTGAGTACAAGGGGGAACATCTCTGGTCTGCCGACGATGCCTCCGAGAAACGAGAAATTGGCGAATTATGGGAGGCACGAAGTAATAGCCAGTGTCTGTTCATCATGCCCAGAGGACCTGATTTTGAAGCCATCCGCACGAAACTCGCATGAACGGATTTATATCACGATGCCGAAACTCCAAACCAAAGGTTCACTGCCTTTTGATGTACCCTCTTCATAGAGAAGCGCTGGAAGTTTGTTGCAGGCGGTTTATCCACTATACACCGTCCGGTATGGTTTCTTTTCCTTCCTTCGCTTGACAGCAATTATGTTGCATAAAAATGCAGTTTATAGTATACTGCGGCTAATATTAACTACATAAAAGGAGTTTGCAACCTGAAGCATCAGAGACAAACAACTACAACGTGAAAGTTGTCTTTGACGAGCTCAAAAGCCTCGCCTCGCGTAGGCGACGGTAACTCGCGCGAACCCAAACATGTTTAAGAACAGAGACCCAAAACCGCGCCCTGAGTACCCGCGTCCAGATTTCCAACGCGGCACCTCCGAAGGCATTGATTGGATAAACCTCAACGGTACATGGGAATTTGCGTTTGACCCGGACGATGCCGGCGAACAAGAAAAATGGTTCGCCCCGGATCCAACGCACCTTTTTCCCATGCAAATCCAGGTTCCATACCCTTGGGAGAGCCTCGCCGCATGGGGCGAAGAGGAAAATGCTCACAACGCAAATTACCTCAGCACAAACGCATACCTGGATGCAGAGCAGGTCACGTGCGGGGGACTAGACCGCAGCGGAAATTACAGGGAAGTACCACGACACACCATCGGGTGGTACCACACAACAGTATCCATACCAGAAAATTGGCGCGATAAACGCGTTATCCTTAAATTCGGGGCAGCTGACTGGCACGCTAAGCTCTGGGTCAACGGCCAATACATCGGAGAACACCAAAACGGATATCTGCCTTTTGAATTTGACATCACCGACAAACTGAACGCCCAAAATACGCAGAAGATTACCGTTCGTGTCTATGATGCACAAGACCACGGAGAACAGACTGTCGGAAAACAGGCAAACTGGTACACCCGCACCAGCGGTTTATGGCAAACCGTCTATCTGGAACCAAGGAACGCCACTTATATCCAACAGTGCCACATAACACCAGATATTGATGTTAGTTCCGCCAGTTTTAAGGTTACCATAGACGGGAACTGCGATAACATGAGGTTACGCTGGGACTGTGACGGAATAAAGGGACAGATTGAAGCGACACACAATACCGAATTCACCGTCGAAATCCCGCCCGAACAACTCCGCCTCTGGGAACCCGACACGCCGCATCTCTATGATGTCACCCTCGAATTGCTATCCGGGAACAGCACTATAGATTGCATCCACACCTATTTCGGGATGCGCAAAGTCTCTATTCAGAAGGCACCGCACGGCGACTATCAGTACATTTACCTCAACAACCGTCCTGTTTACCTCCTCGGTGCACTCAATCAGTCCTTTAATCCTGAAGGTGTCTATACGTTCCTCACCGACGACGCTATCCGGACAGATATTGAGCGAGCCAAACAGTTCGGTTTCAATTTCCTCCGTCTCCACATTAAAGTAGACGAGCCACGTCTCTACTATTGGGCAGATAAACTGGGGATGCTGTTTATGTGCGATATTCCCAACTTCAGCCACTACACTGAAATAGCGAAAGCACGACTGGAAGAGACGCTTCGCGGCAACATCGCACGCGATTACAACCACCCCTCTATTATCTCCTGGTGTGTTTTCAATGAGACGTGGGGCCTCGGGGGGCGCGAATACACAGAACTCAGCGAACGCCAAGAATGGGTGCGAGAGATGTACAAACTCGCCAAATCGCTTGACACAACACGACTCGTTGAGGATAACTCCCCCTGCCTCTATGATCACGTTGAGACAGACATTAACTCATGGCACTTCTATATTAACGATTACGCCCAGGCAAAGGCGCACATCGCCAAGGTTGTGGCAGAGACGTACCCCGGCTCATCGTTTAACTATACCGGCGGAAACGTCCAGGCCGACGCCCCACTTATCAATAGCGAGTACGGCGGCATCTCTGCCGGGGCCGGTGATAAAGATGTAGCGTGGTGTTTCAAATATCTCACCAACGAACTCCGCCTCCATCCCAAAATCTGCGGCTACGTCTACACAGAGCTCCAAGATATTGAATGGGAACACAACGGTTTCATGAACTACGACCGGTCGCTCAAGGAATTCGGGTACGATTATACGGATATCAATACGCTTGACTTTATCGCCATCGATTATCCACCCGGCACAACAGTCGCCGAAACGGATAAGGTATCCATAGGCATTTATGCCAGTCACTTCTCAAATAAAACGATTAACAGCGCAACACTCCACTGGCGACTGGACACGCTGGATGCAACAGGCACACTATCCAGAGACGTTGTATCAGGCACCCCCGTGCAAATTCCGTTCCCCCAATATCATGTTGAAAAGGTGCATCAACTTGAATTTACCGTGCCTCAGATCCATGGCACCGTCGGGACGTTAACCGTATGGGTAACCGACGAAACAGATAGCGTCGTTGCACGGAACTTTGTTAATTTTGAGTTCTTTAAGGAGAACCAAAATCCGGTCAATCCGATTTCACACAGCACCGTTTACTATAATCCAGGCGATGCTACTGCCAACGAGTGGGAGTCGGAAACCACATGCACTGAACCCCTTTTTTCTGCACAAGGATGCGGATACACTGAATATGTCATATCCCTGCCCGACACATCAGAAATCAAGAATGGACTCGAGCTCGTTTTTGAGGCATCCTCTTCGAACGGAGGCGCACGGCAAACCGAACCTGAGCAATACCCATCAGATGTCACCATCTCTATCAACGGTATTGAAATCGAGACGGTGACACTTCCGGATTGCCCGGCTGATGCGCGCGGGGTACTCTCCTATATACACGGCCAGCCTGGGATATACGGATACCTAACCCACATTACAGTTGAAAGCACCAAACTCAAGCAGATACAGTCAAACTTGACAGATACCTTAACGGTGAGATACGAAGTCAAACCGGATGCGAAAAACAGAGGCGGGTTCGCTCTCTACGGCAGCCGACTCGGTAGATTCCCAACGAGCCCACATCTTAAGTTTTCATAATCTGATAAAGATTGACAAATTCGGATGTCGAGCCCGTTCTACACGGTGCCGACAAAAAAGGAGCTTAAAAAACCATGTCAGCCCCCCAATTTGTATTCACACGTACGCCGAACCTAGAGATTTCCTGGCCATTCCTTCACGAACGCATGGTCAGCCGGCTAGAAGCATTAGGCGTAACCCTTGTTCTCAACACAACGAGCAGGGCACCCCTCCACGAACAAGTCGATTTGGCTGATGCAATAGGTATCGCGCACTTCGGTGGCCAGCTGACGGATGCCTGCATCGAAAACGCGCCGAACCTCAAAGTTCTCGGCGCAATGACAGACAATTCCGGGCACGGCATTCCATTTGAGGCACTACAAGCACGCGGCATTCCCGTTATTGAATCAACGCGTGCCTGGGCACAATCGGTAGCGGAATGTGCCTTCGGGCTTGCGCTCTCCTCACTCCGCCGAACCGCGCAATGGCACATGCAGCTCGCAAACGGCGAGCAGCTATGGGACTTTGAAAATCCGAATTGGGGTCCGAATAAACTCCCAGCAGCACACCAATTCTGCGACGACCCGGACTTTGTCAACGGCGATCTCGGCACAAAACGCATCGGGGTTATCGCCCTCGGACAGATCGGCAGGAAGATCGCACAATGGTGCAGAGCCTTTGGGGCAACCGTCATGGGATACGATCCGTACGTATCCGATGCCTTACTTCAGGAATGGGATATCCAACGTGTTGATATGGACGAGCTCGTCGATCAGGCTGATATTGTGTTCGTCGCCGTCCCGCCGACACCGTCTGCCCGGCACCTACTCAATCGCGAACGCATCAACCGCCTGCGTAAAGGTGCGTTGGTTGTCGTCATCACCCGTGCCTATGCCGTGGATATGGATGCTCTACGTGAACGCATTGTCAAAGATGAACTCGCCGGGGCCTTTGATGTCTATGACAAAGAGCCGCTCCCGCTTGATGACTCGCTGCGCAATCGCGATAACGTCGTACACACCCCGCATATCGCCGGCAGAACGATAGACTCAAACCTACGCGTCGCCGATATGATTGTTGACGACTTCGTCCGTGTGCTCAACGGAGAAGCACCCCTAGGTGAACTAACACCTGCAGCCGCTGAAGTGAGAAACTCACCGACTCCACTCGAAACTAAAGCAGGTTAATCTGTTCGTCTGGTGTTTTTACAAAACGCTTAGATGTGCTGTCAATGCCCGCACTCAACACAGCGGGCATGGCATCACGTACCCGAAGCGAGCGTCCCTGCAAAAATGACGGTGTTTTCCTCCTTATCTGCAAAACACCCGGGCAGGAACAACGAAAAAAGTGGGGCAGCTCGCCCAATAGAACGTCGCGCTCGAAACCATAAGCCGCAAACCACCCGGTAGGGAACAACGAAAGCATGCAAAACGAGAAACTTATCCGACCGGACATTGCTCACATGGCACCGTATACACCTATTGTGCCGTTTGAAATCCTCAGCGAACGCCTTGGCATACCACCGCAGCACATCATTAAATTGGATGCCAACGAGAACCCATACGGCCCCTCGCCTCGTGTCTATCAAGCACTCGCGGACGAAGCATACTATCATATCTACCCAGATCCTGAAAGCACCGCACTTCGCCACGCATTAAGCGAGTATATAGGCGTAGATACATCACACATCGTCGCAGCACACGGCGCGGATGAACTCATAGATCTCATCATTCGTCTTTTTATTACGCCGACAGACATCGTCATCAACTGTCCGCCTACGTTCGGCATGTACCAGTTTGACACGGAGCTGAATGGCGGCACCGTCCTTGACATCTCCCGAAACTCCGATTTTTCGTTGGATACTGCAAACGTCCAAGGAGCCATTGAACGGATCGACCGGGTCAAATTGCTGTTTATTACCAGTCCGAACAATCCGGATGGCGGTATTCTCCCTGACGCATGTCTCCGGAAACTCCTCGCGCTGCCCCTGATCGTCATCTTAGATGAAGCCTACATCGAATTTGCCGGCTCAGCGAATCACACCAGCAGTCGCGCAGCTTGGGTTTTGGAGCATGAAAACCTCATTGTTCTCCGAACCTTTAGCAAATGGGCAGGACTCGCAGGATTGCGGATCGGATACGGGATTTTCCCACACTGGATACTTTCGCATCTCTTGAAGATTAAGCAACCCTACAATGTCAACGTCGCCGGAACAGCCGCCGCCTTGGCATCACTTGCTGATATAGAACTGTTGATGCAAAACGTCCAAAAAATTCAGACCGAGCGCGAGCACCTCTATAAATCCTTAGCCCAATTTGATTTTTTACAACCGTATCCGAGCCAAGCCAACTTCATTCTCTGTCGCGTTATCGGCAGCGATGCCGCCGAACTCAAGAACGCCTTAGAACGACAAGGCATACTCATCCGTTATTTCAGAAAACCGGGACTCACAGACTACGTCCGAATCAGTGTCGGAACGCCGGCGCAAACATCTACCCTTTTAAAGACACTCGCAAAAAAAACTGTATAATAATTATTGAATTCGACAAAACAATCTGTATAATAATTATACATATAAACCACAATATGTATAAAAATTGACAAAAATTATACATATCGGCTTGCTAAAGGTAGTCTAATATGACAAAAAAGCCATAATTCACACGATGAGTCACTGTGTACAGAAAACACGTCCACACAGTTTTGTCATCCTTGCCGCGTCCGAGTATCAAGGGACGGTGGTTCTCCGTGATGTTACGTGTCAGTACCGTTGTCAGCTGTCTCCAGCTGCCGCACGAGTTCTGCACGCACCGCCGGAGATAAATGAAGTCCGGCTAACCGCTCCTCGGGGCTGAGTCCTTTGACACGTTCATCGGGACTCAGGCGTGCTAACATATCGGCCCGTTCTGCTGCGGGTAGACTCACTAACATATCGGTGCGTTCTTGAGGGCTCAAGCGGGCCAGCATGTCAGCACGCTCTTCCGATGTCAGCGCCGACAGCAGCTTCGGACCTAAAGTCGTCGCAACTTCGCGAAGACGACTCTGAAACAAATCTTGACGGCCTTCCATTTCACAAACCTCCTCCGTGACTTCCGGCTGCAAATACAACGCGGAGTCAAAATATAACGTATTCTCTTCCGTTATCACACGCCGCAGGAACGCACGAAACTGTTTCTGCGACGACGCAAACAGCAGCAACCAATAATTCGGCTCAACCAGTGCCACTTCATTGCAAATCAACAGATGCACCGGCACGCCATCCATCAACCGATAATGCCCTGCCTCCAATGGCTCCCACGGCGCCCCAAAAGGCGGACGGGAGAGCAGCACCCGCGGCTTCCGAGACGACACTATCGTGAGGGTTAACTCGGTTGCCGGCACCTGCTTATCTGCCAGATAACCACGCGCACGCATACAAATCCGGTGATACGCAGAGGCATTCAACGGGTCGTTTTGTCCTTTGAATTCAAACAGATTATGCGTGCGTAAGTAAGAGAGCAGCGGGTTGGCACGCACTCTCGCGCGGGCTGCGGCACTTTCGAGGAGAACGAGTGCATCTATACGCTGCGGCACCCGGTTGACTTCTATCTCTGTCTCTATAGAGGCACCCAGCCCAGAGAATAGCAGGGCCAGGAACTCTTTGAAGAAAGGGTCCCAGAGTTTCCGTTTGCTTTGTGTTTCTTTAGATGTCTCTGGTGCCGTAGTTTGCCTCATCTATCTGCTTAGACGCTCCACTTCTCATAATAAAGTATAGCAGCCTCCCTATTATTTTGTCAAGGCAGTCTCCAGATTTCGCTTCTCAAAGTGGCCTCGACGCTTCTCTCTATCCAAAACAAAAAAAACCAGGGGCAGCCATGTGAGGGTGGCTGCCCCTGGTTTAGGTTAGGTTAAATATCACTGAGGTGACTCTTGTGATTTGAGCGTCGCCCAGCGTTCGGTAAGTTTTCCGTCTGCACTCAGATGCCCTCTCAACCGCGTTGTCTGCAGCGTCTGCAGCCCCCCGGCGTTTCCAAGTATCGCCACGGCGGCTGTTGAATCCAGCGTTGTTGAACTCAGATCCGGTTGCTCAACTGATGACGGTTTTATCATCCTTGCCGCGTTCGAGTATCAAGGGACGGTGGCTCTCCGTGATGTTACGTGTCAGTACCGTTGTCTGCTACCTCCAGCTGCCGCACGAGTTCTGCACGCACCGCCGGAGATAAATGAAGTCCGGCTAACCGCTCATCGGGAGTGAGTCCTTTGACGCGCTCATCGGGGCTGAGTCCTTCGACGCGCTCATCGGGGCTGAGTCCTTCGACGCGCTCATCGGGACTCAGGCGTGCCAACATATCGGCGCGTTCTGCCGCGGGTAGACTCGCCAACATATCGGCACGTTCTGCGGCGGGTAGACTCGCCAACATATCGGCACGTTCTGCGGCGGGTAAACTCGCCAACATATCGGCACGTTCTGCCGCAGATAGCCTTGCTAACATGTCCGCACGGGCTTCAGCGGGCAGCCGTGCGAGCAGATCCGCCCGGTCTTGAGGGCTCAAGCGGGCCAGCATGTCCGCCCGCTCCTCCGATGTCAGTGCTGACAGCAGCTTCGGACCTAAAGTCGTCGCAACTTCGCGAAGACGACTCTGAAACAAATCTTGACGGCCTTCCATTTCACAAACCTCCTCCGTGACTTCCGGCTGCAAATACAACGCGGAGTCAAAATATAACGTATTCTCTTCTGTTATCACACGCCGCAGGAACGCACGAAACTGTTTCTGCGCCGACGCAAACAGCAGCAACCAATAATTCGGTTCAACCAGTGCCACTTCATTGCAAACCAACAGATGCACCGGCACGCCATCCATCAACCGATAATGCCCTGCCGCCAACGGCGCCCACGGCGCCCCAAAAGGCGGATGTGTCAGCAGCGCCCGCGGCTTCCGAGACGACACTATCGTCAGGGTTAACTCGGTTGCAGGCACCTGCTTATCTGCCAGATAACCACGCGCACGCATACAAATCCGGTGATACGCCGATTCATTCAACGGGTCGTTCTGCCCTTTGAACTCGAACAGATTATACGTGCGTAAGTAAGAGAGCAGCGGATTGGCACGCACTCTCGCCCGGGCTGCGGCGCTTTCGAGGAGAGCGAGTGCATCTATACGCTGCGGCAACCGGTTGACTTCTATCTCTGTCTGGATAGAGGCACCCAGCCCAGAGAACAGCAGGGCCAGGAACTCTTTGAAGAAAGGGTCCCAGAGTTTGCGTTTGCTTTGTGTTTCTTTAGATGTCTCCGGTGCCATAGTTTGCCTCATCTATCTGCTTAGACGCTTCACTTCTCATAATAAAGTATAGCAGCTTCTCTGTTATTTTGTCAAGGCAGTCTCCAGATGTCGCTTCTCAAGGCGGCCTCGGTGCTTCTCTGAAAGCAAAAAAAACCAGGGGCAGCCATGTGAGGGTGGCTGCCCCTGGTTAGGTTAGTTTAGTTTAACTTAGATTTCACTGAGTTTATTCTTCCGAGTTAAGTTGTTAATCTGACAGCGGCGAGATATCCGACACTTGTGTATCACTAAGATCCAGCACTTTCAAGTTGGTTAGGTCTGACAGAGGTGTGATATCCTCTACTGGCGTACCCGAGAGAGACAGCTCTACCAAGCTGGTGAGGGTTGACAGCGCTGAGATATCCGACACTTCTGTATCACTGAGATCCAGCGTTTCCAAGTTGGTGGCGTGTTCAAGTCCAGTCAAAACGCTAATGTCTGAGCCACCTAAATCTAGGCTTGTCAAGTCTAGCATATGTGCCACGGTCACAGCCGTCCCAGCGGTGATGTCGAGTTCCTCCTTGATTTTCGCAAGGAGCGTCTCATCCGGAATGGTCACCTCGCCGCCTGTTGTATCTACTGGCACCGTCAGCGTATTCGAGGCACGGCTCAGGTTGCCCGCTATGTCCATTGTGGCATTCTCTGGCACCCTTATTTCCACATTTCCGTCAAAACCCGACGGCGGCGTGATAGTCGCTCTGTAGACTTTGAAGGCGGAACTATGTTTCACCAACCCCAGATCATCATTCCCCGGCGCAAAACCGGGATCCCGATGGTCTAAGCCGATTAACATCGGGGCTGAAACCTGCCAATCAGCCGTGGTGGTGCCTAGTGTCACCGCGGTGCCATCTGCCTGGAGCGTAATGTCCGTCGCCTCGAAGCCTCGCGTGGTATCTGCAATCACACCATCATAGCCATTTCCAATCCCATAATTGTAGAATAGGAATTCCACATCAAAGGACTCTGTCTGAGTGTCACGTTCGGTAACAGGCGGATTGGGCTCTGCCGCTTCAAACGGTGCAAAATTCACATAGGCGGTGCGGTAACCCGTCTGAACATCATGAGTCCCGTCCTTGATCAGCCCGGGAATCCTCACACTCGCCCGTTTAGCATCTACTTGATAGTTAAGGCCGGTATGAATAAAAGGGTCCGTAGTCGGCGTCTTATCGTTTGAACCCAGCCGGCCAACGTAAAAGTCCTTCTGAAGCTTTAGTGAGTAGATATTATTCGCAGAAGTTTCCCACTTATGATCAGCGAGGGTGTCCGAGACGGGGTTCGCGACGTCCTCGTCATTATCTATGATGAAATTCTCGTCATCATCATCATACGCCTCAGCCAGCCAATTTATATTAATGCCATCGCCGAAAACGTTATCACCGTCTTGCACCGTGTATGTGAAATATACGACTTTAAGATCGGTGTCCGCATCGGTCCTTGCTGAATCATAGACGGCATTTAGCTCAGTAACCTTTTCGGGGGAGCGGAATTTCTCACCGTCAAACACTAGACCCAGGGCCGGCAGCTCGGACGTTCCATCGTGCTGGACTTTGACATCTATATCAAATGTCAACTTAAGAACGATTTCATCTGTATTACCGAAAACTTTAATCTCTAGGCCCATGGCGGGGTTGGAGTACCCGGGAGCAGTCAGAATGATGTCCCCTCTCTGTCCTGCTACTAGATCCTTCCGAGCCGCGGTTCTTCTCGCGGGATCGGTATTATCCTCCCAATCTTGATATAAATATTGCCTGCTATACGAATAGAGCGAATTGCCTGTATGTGTACCTTCACTCTCTATCTCAACCTTCTCTAACGTCGGTTTCGCTGCCTGCACAGTAGCCATCGGTGCGGCTAACATCACAACCCCGGCTATCGAAATTACAGATGAGATAAATCTGACACTCAACACGCAAATAAAATACTTAACATATAGAAGGGGGGGGTGCATTCTTCTCTTCATCTTATCTAACTCCTTGTTATTCTTTATCCCGTTACGGAATAAACTTGACTTTATAGTTCGGACTAAGTTTCCGAACAGACTACGTTTTCAACACTTTTCGCCAATTCGTAAGACGTGCACACAGGTGTTCAAAAAATGAAATCGTGTTTGTGAATCCCTTTCCAAAAAATGCAGTGCATTCACAAACTCTCAACGGACACGTCAACTCATTTTTTCACTTTTAAAGAACACTTTTGCTCTCTTCTAACCCTGCAAAGGGTTATTTGACTTAATTATACCTCAAGAAGAAGTGTTTGTCAAATTAAAAATATGTGGAATATAGCAAGATAGAGTTCTATTTTCCTGACGAGCTAATTTTTACCTACATTAATTCTATCACATGCGTGAGTTGGTACCAATTTATTTCTACGTGCTAATAATTCTATCCAGGTTAATAAAAATCTATAAGGACCTTATGACTATCGCAGCAGCTTTTTTCTTGAATACCGAGCAGCGATCTGTTAGGATGTTGGATAAGCAAAAAAAACTTTAGTATATAGAGAAAATAGACAATGCCAACAGATTCAACACTCGATGCAATTTCTCCTTTTTTTATTGTCAATAATCTTGCTGAGTCAATCGATTTCTACAATCAAAAACTCGGTTTTGCGATAGAGCTCCTTCTCCCAGAAGAAGATCCGTTCTTTGCGATAGTGCATCGTGATAGCGTGCGTATCCTTCTTAAACAGATTACGAAAGATATCCTTCCGGTCCCCAATCACATCCGCCATCAGTGGGCAAGATGGGATGCATTCGTCAGGTGCTCCAATCCGGATGTGCTCTTTTCTGAATTTGAATTTTGCGGGGTGCAGTTTCACGAGCCGCTCAAAGATACCGAGGACGGCCTTCGAGCGTTTGAAGTCAAGGACAATGATGGTTATGTATTGTGTTTTGGGAGCCCGCTTTGAGCCACTCCGGAACACGAATAGGTAATCCTGAGGACTTAGCCTCAGTAATATAATAGCCCTAATTGCGTCTGATGCATAGTGATTATAGTAGCGAAGTGCTTCGCTTTGATGGAGAAATTATACATCTATTTACGATCAATCCCAATTGGAAACGATATAGAAAATCAATTAAGATTTTGCGTTATTTTCGAAAAAGAGTTGAGCTTCCACAAGAGCAGCTCGCAATAGAATAGGCGAATAGTTTGATGGCAGGCTGCTAAAGATAGCGTGAGTTGAGCAACTTTTATCTTTATAATCGCCGTTGAAAATTTCGCGATAGGACAGTATAATAGATATAATTGTGATTTCATTAAGCACCTCTGGCGAAATTTCTCCTTAATTTGATTGCGTCAAGAGCTGCCTGAAACTGAATTGTCTGAAAATTGTGCTGAGGGTCCATTCAATTGAGCGATGTTCCGAAAACACACCCGCGTTACTTATCGCTGAGATTGCGAGATACGATTGTGGCAGGCGTTGAGAATAGCATTACTTCCATCCACGGCCTGATTGCCCATGGTAGGGGAGAAGCATTTGACTATCTCCTTGGCGAGACAACGCAGCCGTTTGCACTTGAGGCGGTTCGTGCTGCTGCTGCCATGCTCTGTTTAGCTGAACACCCAGTCATTTCTGTTAACGGGAACGTAGCGGCCTTGGTGCCTCAAGCGTTAATTGAATTGGGACAGTTGTGCAATGCCCCGTTAGAGGTAAATATCTTTCACACCGATGGAGTGCGCGAGAAGGCGATTCGACAGCATCTCTTAAAACACGGGGCCTCCGAAGTGCTGATGCCGACTGCACAGGCACAACTCTCCTATATCGACTCAAACCGAAAGTTTGTGCATCCTGAGGGTATCTTCAAGGCCGACCTCGTGTTTGTTCCCTTGGAAGATGGAGACCGGTGTGAGGCACTGCGGAAAATGAGGAAACAGGTCGTCACAGTCGACCTGAATCCGATGTCGCGTACAGCAGAGCAGGCAAATGTGACGATTGTGGATAACGTTGTGCGGGCCTTGCCGTTGTTATGTGCAGAAGTTCGAGAAACTGCCAGACTTACCGATTCTGCGATGCGGGATATAGTGGCGAGATATAGCAACGAAATGGTGCTACAGGAGGCGTTGCGGTGCATCCGTGGGAGCGGCGATGGCTAACGGGAACCGAAACAGAATTAAACCCCATATTCTGCTTATTGGATTGGCTCTTGTCGCCTTTAATAGTTATTGGTGCCTGATGGGAACAGAGGTCTGGCACTCGACGCAACTCACTATCGCCTCGCTGTTCTTTAACGCCGTTTTTACGCTTTTAGTTTTTGTGCTTATTAACTTGCTGCTGACGCGTTGGGCCCCACGTTTTGCCATGTCGCAAGCCGATTTGCAAACCATTTACGTAATGGTTGTGATGCTGACGACAATTAGCGGGCATACAATGATGGGGTACCTCATCCCGGTGCTCGCGCATGCGTTTCATTTCGCTTCGCCTGAAAACGAATGGATCCCGCTCTTTGGACACCATATCCCAACGTGGATAGCTATCAAAGATTCTCGCGTGTTAGAGGGTTTCTATGAAGGGGACTCGACACTTTATACGGCTCCGACACTAAACGCATGGCTGCCCCCGGTTCTCGCCTGGTCGTGCTTTGTAATTGCCCTCTGGTTAACGCTGCTCGCGGTAACCGTTTTTCTACGAAAGCAGTGGACAGAAAATGAACGGTTGAACTATCCAATAGTGCAGCTCCCGTTAGCGCTGACGAGCAATCCTAAACGTTTTTTTAGTTCACCGTGGATGTGGTTAGGGTTTGCCTTAGCCGGTGGGGCAGAACTGTTGAACGGCTTAAATTACCTTTTTCCGGAGATCCCGGCTTTGCCCATAAAAGGGAAAACCATTGGACAATTCAGTTCAAAGCCCTGGAGCGCCATGGGTCCGATTCGCATCTCCTTTTATCCTTTCAGCATCGGCTTGATGTTCTTTACGCCGTTAGATCTCTCCTTCTCTTGTTGGGTTTTCTGGCTTTTCAGCCGCCTCCAGTTGATTGCCACCGACGCGTTTGGCGCCCGAAACATCTATCATCTTGAACAGCAGACGGGAGCGTGGATTGCGTTTGGGTGCATCCCACTATGGATAGGACGACGACACTACGGACGGATTATTCGGAAGGTACTCGGGCTGGCCCCTCGCCACGGAGCTGCCCCCAACGATAGGGCAGAACCGATGCGCTACCGCACAGCGGCAAGCTTATTCGTCGTTGGGCTGCTATTTCTATTCCTTTTCTGCCATCAGATGGGGATGGCATTTTGGGCGATTGGGCTATTTTTCCTCTTTTACTTCCCGTTAGTTATTGGTATCACCCGGATTCGTGCAGAAATAGGCCCGCCATTGCATCAACTTATTTTCGTTGATCCGGGGCGAACGATGGTTTTGGCGTTAGGGACGCGTAGATTGGGTGCAGCAAACTTAACCGGATTAACGTTCCTCTATCCGTTTGTGCGCTGTTTTCGGGCGCATCCAACACCGAGTGAACTAGAGGCATTCCGGCTCGCAGAACGGACGCGAATCGGGTATCGGCAGCTCCTCATCGGGATGATCTTAGCGATTGTTTTCGGTATCCTGATAACATTTTGGGCATATCTGCATGTCCTCTATGATATGGGCGCAGGGAGTAAGGCACGCGGATGGATTGTGTATATGGGCTGGGAAACGTTCAACCGCTTGCAAACCTGGCTTGTCACACCCCGGGAGACGAGCGGACCGGAGCTAGGCGTTATTGGCAGTAGCTTCCTATTTACGGTATTCCTAATGATCATGAAGATCCGGTTCCTGTGGTGGCCGCTGCACCCAGGTGGCTATGTGCTGGTCAGCGGAACGGGGATGGGCGGGTTGTGGTTCCCAATTTTCTTGAGTTGGTTATCGAAGGCAATTGTCCTGAAAGTGGGAGGAGTAAAATTATATCGCCAGGCAGTACCGTTCTTCTTAGGGCTAATTTTAGGGGATTATACGCTTGGATGTGTGTGGAGTTTAATAGGATTGGTTTTACAAATGCCGACGTACATTGTGTGGCATTGACGCAAGACCTGTTTAGGGGGCTATTTCAGGATATAGGATGGGCGGCGACGCAACCCAAAATTTGCTACTATTCATCAAATAAAATAGTCTGTGCGAGGAGTTCTAAAAACGTTGTAATCTCAGGTGTTGACGGTTTTGTTGTATGGAATGAAGTCTGATACGATGTGAGTATTTCGTAAAGTTGTGTTAAATCAATTTGCCGTTTTCGAATTGCGTCGCGAACGTGCTCAAATTGGGAGACGACCTGTTCTTTTGAAATCCCATCAGGTCGGTTTTTCAACAAATGTTTTTCGATACTGTTCAGTGCACGTTCTGCCATCCAGTGCCGCATGCCATCAATCCCACCAAGTCGGTAGTAAGCAATTCCACTGGCAGCGACGCATAGAATGACAACTGCAAGCGAAAAAATCAAGACTCTTCGGTAACAGCCGCTAAGCTTCCTATTAATGCTCGCCATTTCAGAGTTTTCCTTCGCGTATCGTTAGGGCAGCTTTGAGTTTTTGATTGCCGATAAATTTTGTGCCGTGTGCATCAAAAAATTCAAATTCCCCTTCAAGCAGTTCAAAGACAGCAACGTCGGCAACCGTCCCGATTTTCAGATGGCCGAGCTGCTCTTCCCGTTTGATGGCTTTTGCTGCGTTAAAAGTTGCCTTCTCAATTACCGCTTCAAGGGATAATCCAAGGTGCATGAATTTTGAGAGTGTGGTGGGCAAATCGTAGACGGGCCCGTTGATGTTACCAGTGTGCAAGTCTGTGCTAATGACATCAGAGATGAATCCTTGCTCCATGGCACGCTGGGCAACTTCATAGCAGAAGCTCCCGCCGCCGTGTCCGACATCAAAAATAACGCCCTCCTGCTGTGCCGTCCAGGCCTCTGGAATGACGTGTCCTTTCTCGTCAACGATGTTATTGCCGTTTCCTTGGAAGCAGTGCGTAATCACGTCGCCTGGCCGCATTAACGCCAGAATATCCGGAAGAGGTATGCCAGCACCGATATGGCACATGACTGGTGTTTCCGCTTGTTCTGCTGCTTGGATTGCCAGTTTGAGGGGTTCTACGCCGTTATCGGCAACCTGCATTTTGCCTTGGCGGACCTTCACACCGACTGTGAGCTCACGATACTTTTGTAATGTTTCCGCAACGCGCCCCGGGTTTGCATAAGCCAGGTCGTGCATCTCGCCGACGGGACCATAAACAAGCCCAATTCCGGAGATATGGATGTAGGTGAGAATTTGTGTCTGCGCCGGTTTTGCAATGAATTCGCGGAACCCCGGAAACGTTGCCCAGCTTGGACTTCCAGCATCTACAATCGTTGTTGTACCTGTGGTTGTGCAGACAGCATCGGCTCTGATACCCCATGTCGTTACACTGTGATAGACGTGCGCGTGAATATCAACCAGGCCCGGTGTCACATATTTATTTGTCACAAAGACGGTTTGCGTTGCTATGTTTTGTGGAATAGCTGGTTCAATTGCGGCGATGATACCGTTGGAGATGGCAACATCGCATCGGGCATTCAATCCTTGTGCCGGATCAAGGACGGTTCCCCCTTTGAGCAGAATGTCGTATTTCATATTTTGCCTATACTCCGCGTTTATTGCCCCAGATATCAACATGAACGCGCGGCGAATAACGATACCCGTTTTCTTTACAGAGCTCTATGAGCCATTCTTGTTTCTGCTGTAGCATCTGTGGTGTAATCCCTTGCGGCATCAGCATGATGGTTTCTGCAGGAATACCGATATCTGATTGCAGCTTTTGAATCTCACCGAGGTCTGCCGGGGTGTCAACGACGAATTTGATCTGGCAAGGATACGTGTCCAAAAAGCTGCGGATAACGTCTGGACAGATACGTCTGCAGTCATGTCGTTTGAAAAAGCGATTGTCCATTGGTGGGTTGGAGTTACGCAGTTTTGGGCTCATCGAAATCAGGTGTGCTGACACCTCAGCGAAGAGTGTGGCGTTTGTCTCAATGGTAATGTGGTGTCCGTGTTTATCTAATTCGCAGCAGAGGGCTAACAGTTCTTTGGTTTGAATGAACGGTTCGCCTCCTGTAATGACGACGTGCTTGCATCCATATTGGGTAATTGCTGAAACGGTTTCGGCGACACTGATGTCTCTGTTTTCCGGTGTCCAAGATGTGTAAGGTGTGTCACACCAAACACATCTCAGATTGCAGTAACTCGTGCGAAAGAAAACAGAAGGGACGCCTATCAATTGCCCTTCGCCTTGGATCGTATAGAACAGTTCGCTAAATTTCATGTTTTTCGTCTCTGTTCACAAGCACGTCTGCCATAGCGTGAACGTCGGTCCGACTGTCCTTTTGTGCAAATCGTGTGGAGCAGCTGAGAGAATTATTCGCGCCCGCTTTAGAGGTTCTTCTATACCGAAAATGCTTAAGCTTCGATGAGTTCAATCTGAACGTTGTCGGGTCCCTTGAAAAACGCCATCATCAAGCCATTGGGTTTGAGCTCTTCGAGCTCTGCACCTTTTGCTTGTAAGTCTGCGACTGCAGCGTCCAGATCTTCTACGGTAAAGGCAAGTTGATAGACACCCCACCGCGGATTGCCGCTGGTTTCTTCTACCTCCATATCGCCAAATTTAGGGGATAGGGAAATTCGTGCCCCGCCAATTTCCATGCGTACAATTGGTAAGCCCCGTACCTCAACGGTTTCGCTTACTTTGCCATCAAACATCTTTTCATAATAGCGGACAGCCCCATCTAAATCTTCGCAGCGGAGGTGCACGTGATGAAATGTATATGCCATGCTAACATCTCCTTTCTTTACTTTTTTGCTGTTTTGTCTCTGTTCTTGCTTGTACCTTTGCCGTGGCGTGAACGGAGGAATAATCCCTAGCAAGTCTGCTTTTCCGTTTACGGCGGCTAAACTCGTCAGAGACATTTTAGCAATTACCTTTCATCTCTATTGTGGCATAATTTTCCGATTTTGTCAAGTTTTTTATTAATTCTATTGACAAAACGCCTGAGAAATACTATTATAAAGTTCGGAAGGAACCTCTTATGGAGAAATATACCACACTCCGTCGACAGCATACCGAATTACTTGCAGAAGAACTTGCGAAGCAAAATCTACCAATCATTGTACACTTGGAACCGATTACTGATTTTGAAGAGCTCCTCACGTTTGCACAAGGGCATCCGACTCCAATTGGGTTTACGCCGAGGCAACCTGCCTGGCGGCTTGAATCTGTGGCAGCACGTGTATATGAGACGATTGCGATAGCCGCCCATGAATCGCTTGAGGACGACGAATGGGATTCGCTGGCGGGCATCCTTTTGGAATACACTGAGTATCTCTATACCTATCCCGATGCAACTACTGCCCGCGAAAAACTTGACGCAGGGACAGCGTTAGCACTGGCGAGCAGTGTTTGCAGTGTATTGCCACACGCAGAACTCTGGAGGCTCGCGGGGTTCGGAAGAATTGCGTCGGCGATGGCCGAGGGCGTGCCATCACAGACAGACTCACATCTGACTCATCTACTGAGTGTTGCATTTTCGCTAGCAATTGAACTAAACTTGCCCATTTTGGATAAGGCAATTGAAAGCTATAATACCGTCTTTAATTGCCGTATCAATCCGAAAAAACGGTTCAAATTTCCGGTAACGGACACAAGGTTCTTTCATCAACTTAATTTGGAATTGCCGGGGTTAGAACGTGTTAAATCTGCCGTTTTGCAGGCGGATATAGACGCAGCAAAGGCTGCGTACACCGTCTTTCGCAGGCAGTTTTTAAAAAATTTTGAAGGCACCTCGTTATTAGAGAGAACGGATACCTACAGCACCGCTAAATCCTATTTGGCCTGCTTGCTTCGGCTATGTATCTATCCATCACCGGTTATTGCTGGAACGATAGAGTTGAGTATTGCAGCACTTCTCTTCCCAGAATTTCGGAGAAGCGAGCAACTAAGCGCGCTTGCCTTGCGCCGTTACAAGTGGATAGCTGAGGCGTTCTTCTGCCGCGATGGCTTTCATCGGGATAGGACATTCCGGACTCAATGTGAAGTCATCGTTGAATTTTCCAGATACCTGCGGTTAAATCCACCGGATGCAGAAGAACTGAAAACCTTCCTTGAAAAGCAGATGGAGGCGTGTCTCTATTTGAGCCAACCGGATTTGTCTTTTCCGACTACTGATGCGTCCACATTTGATGCTATTGAGTTATGTCAATTCGGTGATATCGGTTTCGGGCGTGATGATTTTGAGTATATCGCTTCTGCGCGGCAGCGAGGCAGTGAACCACGCAGCACTTCTTACGCGCTTCCTGAGACGGGCTACTACGTTATGAGAGATAGCTGGGAATCCGATGCACAATACTTACTCTTTGATGCAGGCCCGTTGAAGATGTCTGGCTCTTCTGATGTTTTTGTAAAAATACCTAGAAACTTATCAAAATTCAGTTTTCTATTACACGCGTACGGAAGACAGTTGGTTGAGGGATGCCTCATTGTAAAAGAGACAGCTATGCCAGAGGCGTTTGATACACGTTGGATAACAACACCGGCGTTTGATTTCATAGAAGTTTGGCATAAAGTGAGTGACATTCATTATAAACGTTCCATTTTTTATATTAAGGGCGAATACTTCATTCTCCATGACCTGGTTCTCGGAGAAGGTGAGCGTACCTTGGAGCAAATCTTTCAGTTTCTTACGCACGGTAAACGCAGTCCAAACCCACAGATAGTCGTAAACGACAGCGCAGCTTGGACGCAGGCGGAGCAAAGCGCGAATCTCTTTTTAGGATGCGTGGATACAACAAACCTCACCGTTAAATTGGGTGCTGATAAAGTTACCTATCGTGTCCGACACCAATCGCCTACGGTATTGAACGTCCTCCTATTCCCAATGAAACCTGATATCAAGGAACGTCCTACCGTCTCTCCGATTGCAGTAAGCAGCGACACTGACGTGTTAGCAACCGGCTTCACCGTGAAGTCAAACGGCGTAACCGACACGTTTCTGATTTCTGACGATGGTTTGGCGGCAATGTCGACGGATACCGTTGAATTTGTAGGGGAATCTCTGTTTTTACGTGGGGAGCAGTTTATCATGCTGAACGGGCGGTTCCTCAAAGTCGGCGGTAAGGTCTTCGCGGATTTAGGTACACCGCGAGAACATTATGTGCGGATGAAATGAGCAAAGACAGCATATTAGAAAACTGCTTTCAGAGTTCTCCGAGCTGCTTTCAGTCCAGTGGAAACAACGGCCGCCGAACGTGCCGATACGTGAAATGCCGCGGATCGACGGCGGTTAGCCCCGGTGTATCCACCTCAATGATCTTTCCGGCAATCGGTTCGTAGGCGGCGCGATAGGCGATGGCGGCTTTGACAACGATGATTCGCATCGATTCCGGATTAATCCCGAGACTAAGCAGCTGATGGAGGCTGAACGGTGTTTGCCGTTTGCTTGTCAACACAACCAATGAATCCCCAATTTCAACAACGGCTGTCAATCCTTGATCGTGATATTTTTGCCCGCCGTGCCGAGGCTCGGTTTCTACAAAGCGGCCATCGTGGATGAGGCGAACGCGCCCGCGAATTGAAACCGGATCTCCGTGCATCGAATCTGTTTTTCCGCCGACGTTGAGCGTGACTTCTTTGCCAAGCCCAATCTGAACACAAGTTTGTACGTTCCCTGCATCATAGAGAACGATAACAAATCCGGATGCTTTTTGTCGTATTAATTCTCTTAAAATGTGTGTACTGTCACCTGGCGAGCCGCCGCCAATGTTATCTCCCATTTCAACGAGAATAACGGGATGCTGTTCGCACTGAATTGCTTGTGCAACGGCTTGTGCTGCATTGGGCAGATTTAACGCTAACTGCTCTCGGACACTCCATAACATCTTTGATAATCGTTCTGCTTCTGTTTGTGCGAGTTGTTGATTGTTGTTAGTGACGATGACAAAAGAAGGGCCGGCTTCATAGACATCAGCGTAGGGGTATCCGGCTGCGGCATTAGCGATGAGGACTTCAGGACGGTGTTCTAACTGTTCTGCCTTGCTGAGAATAGAACGTATCGGTTCTGCCCTCGTGTTTTGATAAAGGATATTGAGGAGCATCGGTGGTTTTGCCAACGCCTGCGTCGGGCTGGCCCCGTCACGTAGGATTTTCATCATGAGTTCGGCTGCCTGAAGCCCGCGTTGCCGTTGGTCTATATGTGGATTCGTTTTGTAAATGATGAGGGCAGTGGAATCAGCAACCATCTGCTCGGAGACATTGGCGTGATGATCGAGTGTGACGACGATAGGGAAATCGTTGCCGAATGCGGTGCGGAGCCGACGCAGTACTTCGCCGTCGCCATCTGGATAGCTTTCGGTTACCATTGCTCCGTGCAGTGCGAGCAGTAAGCCATCTCGTTTGGGGGCAGTTTTGAGTTGTTGGATGAGGGTATCAGTGAGTCGGTTGAAGGCCCCATCTGTCACACGTCCGGCTGGTGTTGCGGAAGCCATCAGCGTTGGATAGAGTGAGTAGCCGTGGTGAGGAGCACCGCCAATGAATCCGCCCATTTCATGATGCGTATCTACCCAAGCATCGATGAGTGTCTCGTTGAGGGTGTAGCTGCCGTTTTTAAATGCCTGAATGTCAGTAGGGGTATCACTAAACGTGTTAGATTCGTGCATGATACCGCCAATAGCAATCGTTTTCATCGGTTTATCCTTTTAGAGTCATGTCAACTGTGAGTTTATGCTACGGTAAGGAAAATCTAAAAAAAATCTTGACGTATTAATGATAATATGGTATCATTTTTATTATATAATTTGGGGAAAAAGTGGAGGCGGGCCACCGGAATTATGGTTTGTAGTGGTAAAAGCCAGATTGAACATGCCCTTGAAGTCGCTGCGAAAGCGCATGAAAAGCAATACCGGAAAGGGACCGACATTCCGTATATCTCGCATCCGTATGCAGTCGGACTTCTATTAATGGAAGCCGGTTGCGATGAGGCAGTCATTATTGCCGGCATCCTGCACGACACGGTTGAAGACACAGAGTTAACCTTGGAATGTGTTCGGCAACACTTTGACGAACAGATTGCAGAGATTGTCGCGGGTTGCTCTGAAAATAAAGCCCTGCGGTGGCGTGAGCGTAAAATGGCGAAGATCGAGGCACTCAAAACTGCCAGTATAGAAATCTGCTGGGTGATGTGTGCGGATAAACTCCACAACCTGCGTACCATCATTTCAGAGTATCATATCCATGGCGATAAGGTATGGGATCGGTTTCACGGTGAGATTGCGGATCAAGCGTGGTATTATCGGAGTGTGTTAGAACGTTTGCATAAACGTGCGAGCGTTGACACCCCGCAACTCAGTCCAATGGTTCATCAGTTACAGTACGTAGTAGAACAACTATTTGGGGGCGAACAGTGAAAATAGCCTATGCATTTCGGCGATGTGCATCGTATCCGTATAACGGGGGTGGGTTACCTACCGATGCATCCGATAGACAACAGTTTTTAGAAAAAGTTAAAGAGATTGGGTTTGAAGGGATAGAACTTCCTGCAATGAATTTAAGTGATGTGGACATTGAAAAGCTTCGTACAGCGCTTGAGGATGCAGAGGTGCCGTGTGTTGCGATTCGGGGTGGTGGCGGTGCGGCGCATCCTCATGTTGCTGCTGCGAACCAGAAACGGATGGAAGATGCAGTTCGCTTCGCCGCGAAAATCGGTGCGAATGTTGTTAATTCCACTGTTACTACGCCGCCGTGCGACCCGAATGGCAAAGGGACTTATCGTGGAGAATCCGTGTCGCAAGGCTCAAGCCGGTATGCTCGCGCTGAGGATTATGAGCGTACCGCACGTGCAGTCACCGATGTTGCTAACGTCGCTGCCGAATTCGGTATTGAGATTTCGATTGAAGTCCACCAAAATTCGATTGCCGATAATTCCTGGTCCGCTTTGCATCTGCTTGACTTGATTGATGCCCCGAATGTAGGGGTTAACCCGGACCTGGGGAATATCTACTGGACGTACGATATTCCGGAAGAGTCCTGCGAAGATGCGATTGTCGCGCTTGCCCCGCATGTCAACTATTGGCATTGCAAGAGTCTCTATCGGGTACATATTCCGGATTTGGAGACAGCTATCTACGTGCAGGTGCCGCTGCCGACTGGCGAGATTGACTACCGTTTCGCGATAGCTGCCTTGCTAGATGTAGATTATGAGGGGTATCTCGCAATTGAAGGCGTGCGCGACGGGGATCAGTTTTATCAAGATGGTGCGAGTGTGGCGTATGTTAAATCTGTATTGGCAGAGCTAGGTTAAAATATGACACAACAGAAAATTCGTCAACAAGATGTAAAACTCACTGCCACCGTGAAATGTGCCGGGTGAGCGTCAAAATTGGCTCCGGGTGAGCTTGCACAGATTTTAAGCAATCTCCCAAAACCGACAGATCCGAACCTGCTTGTTGGGACAGAAACCTCGGATGATGCGGGCATCTACCGCCTTTCCGATGAGCTCGCACTCGTCAATACGGTGGATTACTTCACACCCATCGTAGATGATCCGTATACGTTCGGTTTGATTGCGGCGACGAATTCACTTAGCGATGTGTACAGCATGGGCGGTGTGCCCAAAACCGCCCTGAATATCACGTGCTGGCCGAGGGCAGACCTTGAATTGCCAATTCTTGGGGAGATTATCCGGGGCGGTACGGATAAGGTGCTTGAGGCAGGTGCGGTTCTCGTGGGTGGACATACAGTAGATGCGCCAGAACTGATGTACGGGCTTGCCGTGACCGGCATCGTGCATCCGGATAAGTTTGTGAAAAATCATGGTGCGTGCATTGGTGATGTACTGATTCTAACCAAGAAACTCGGCATCGGTATCCTGACAACCGGCCTCAAATTTAACAAAATTGGTGACGAAGTCTTACCTAAACTCGTTGAATCGATGACGCGGCTCAACGCCTCAGCGTCTCAAGTCATGTTGAAATATGGTGCACATGCTTGTACAGATGTGACAGGATACGGTCTTCTCGGGCACGGCTTGGAAATGGCCCAAGGCAACAACGTCGGTCTGAAAATTGAGAGCAAGTCAGTACCTTACTTCGCTGAAGTTCCGGCGCTCGTTTGGCAGGAAACATACACACAGGCGTATCTTGCGAACACGGTGTACCTTGAGGACAACGTCACGTTTCATGCAATGGAGAGTGAGCTGATGCGCCATATTTTAATGGAAGCGGAAACCTCCGGTGGGCTATTATTTGCGCTGCCGGCGGAGAATGCAGATACTGCGTTAGCCGCACTGCACGCTAACGATTGTCCTGAGGCAGCAATTATCGGAGAAGTTGTCGCTGCAGAGAGTGCTCATATTGAGGTCTATTAATGGGAATGGGCATAAATAACATGGCAAAAAACGTGGACAGATGAACGTTCACGCCAAGCCAACCTAAAAAAGAGATGACAAAAATAGAACTTGCGAAAGAGATACGTTCTGCCGCTTATCTCACGGGGGAATTTAGACTGCGTTCAGGGACGTTCAGCTCCTTTTATTGGGATAAATACCGGTTTGAGAGCCGGCCGCACCTGCTTCACGCTATTGCTGTTGAGATGGTTAAATTTTTGCCGGAAACCCTTGATGGCGTGGCAGGTTTAGAACTCGGGGGCGTTCCACTCGCTACCGCTATTTCCTTACAGACAGGATATCCGTGTTACTATGTCCGAAAAGCCGCTAAGGACTACGGTACCTGTAACCTTATAGAGGGTGGCGTGACGAAGGATACCAACCTTGTTGCGATAGAAGATGTCATTACGACCGCAGGTCAGGTTTGTACTTCTATTCAGCAGATGCGTGCAGAGGGGTGCCGCGTTCAACATGTTGTCGTCGCAATTGACCGGCAAGCAGGTGGTGCAGAGAAAATCAAGGCACTCGGCTGTACATTTTCCGCCGTTTTCACGCTAGAAGAATTAGAAGCGGCGCGTTAAATTGGGGATTCCTCCCTGCGAGCAGGGAGAAGTTCCCATACGTCTTCCACGTTGAGACTTTAATATCTAGATTAGATGGTACGCTTAACACAGTAACCGTGGAGCGTTTTAGACGCTTTTTTCGTCTACTGGACTACCGTCAACGCCCAATGGGTGGCGAGTAAAAGGTAATCCTAGTGTGTGGCGAGTAGAAGGTAATCTTGTTTCTCCTTGCAGGAGAGACAAAGAATACCTATCTCGCAACTTATGCTTTGAAGGTTCGTGTATCAATCTCGTTTTTTCGTATATCTCCGTACCGTCAACGTTTATGTCGTGAGTACTCGTGTGTAAATCTCGTCGGAGATTCCTTAGGTTATGTCTTTAAAAATCTAAACATCAGAACCCTCTGGCGAGATTTTCACGGGTTTTAGCATAGCCGCAGCCTTCATGGGGCTGCAGTAGACAAAAAAAACGGGATTTTCACGGGTTTTAGCATAGCCGCAGCCTTCATGGGGCTGCAGTAGACAAAAAAGCTGCAGTAGACAAATACCGATTGGGAGGCTCATGAGAATTCTATTTATCGGAGACATTGTCGGCAACCCAGGCAGGAACGCCACAATTGAATTTTTGAAAACACGTCGTCGCTCTTATGATTTTATAGTGGCAAACGGGGAAAATGCGGCTGGTGGAAAAGGCATTACCTTTGAAATCACAGATCAGCTATTGGCAGCGGGTGTTTCTGTGATTACGAGTGGGAACCACATCTGGGATAATAAGTCGGTTTTTGACTTCATAGATACTACTCCGCAGTTAATCCGTCCGGCGAATTATCCGGTGGAAGTGCCGGGCCGTGGGTGGACCTTTGTTACGTTTCCACTAGCAAAACAAGACGGTGCTGAGTCGACATCCCCGGTGCTCGGTGTGATTAATCTCGCTGGGCAGATTTTCATGAATAGCTATACAAACCCTTTTCACGTTTTGGATGCCATCTTAGCGGAGGTCAAAGCGAAGACCCCTTACGTTATACTTGATTTTCACGCTGAAGCGACATCAGAGAAAATCGCCATGGGGTGGTATGCTGATGGCCGCGTCGGTGCGGTTATCGGGACACACACGCACGTTCAGACAGCGGACGCACGCATCTTACCGGGCGGTACTGCCTATATAACAGATGTTGGCATGACAGGACCGCATGACTCAATTATCGGCACGAAGAAAGAACCTATACTCGAACGTTTCCTCACTTTGATGCCGACACGACACGTTGTTGCAAAAGACAACGTCAAACTCTGTGCTGTTAGCATTGAATTGGATGATGACACCGGTACGGCTCTCAACATTGAACCGCTACAGTACCAATTTTAACCTTCTTCCGTGTTGCTTCGGTTCCCTCCGGCTAAGCCAAGCGTATTTGAGAACCACAGCGAGGAAATAAGCCATGCAATTTCAATTTGAATTTCAGAGAACAGTGCTGAGCGTTAGCCAAATCACAGAGACACTGAAGCATCTGATACAGCAACAACCAAATCTTCAAAATGTGTGGGTGCAAGGACAACTTTCAAACTACGTGCGTGCCGGATCGGGCCATATCTATTTCACGTTGAAGGATGCCAAAAGTCAAATCCCGTGTGTCTTATTCCAGAATTACGCTTCCCGTCTACGGTTTGCTCCGCATGATGGCGATGAAGTGCTGGTTCAAGGGCAGGTAAACGTTTACCCGCCACAAGGCAAATATCAGATAAACGTCACAGCGGTTGAACCACGTGGGATTGGTGCGTTGCAGAGAGCCTTTGAAGCATTGAAACAGAAACTTGCAGACGAAGGCATTTTTGACGATAAACATAAAAAGCCTCTCCCCAAATTCCCCCAGAGAATCGGTGTTATTACTTCCGCATCCGGTGCTGCAATTCAGGATATCCGGCATCAACTTGAAAAAAGGTATCCGTTAGCGGAACTCTGGCTCCATCCGACGCTGGTTCAAGGTGAACACGCCCCAGCACAGATTGCGGAAGCCGTTCAAAGTATGAATTTTTCTGCACAACGCTCAGAGCCCCCTATAGATGTTTTGATTGTCGCGCGCGGTGGCGGCTCACTTGAAGACCTCTGGGCATTTAACGAAGAGCGCGTTGCACGTGCTATTTTCGATTCTGCAATTCCGGTCGTATCAGCTGTTGGCCATGAAACAGATTACACGATTGCCGATATGGTGGCAGACCATCGTGCACCGACACCTTCAGCGGCAATTGAGCATCTGGTGCCAGACAGGCTTGAACTTCTCGTAGACTTGGGCAGTCGGGAGCAACGGCTGCATCGAATAACGGAGTGGAAACGGCAGGCACTCAAAGCACAATTAGTGGAGCTCGAAAGACGGCTTTCTCCAATTCGACAAAAAGATAAGATAAATGAGCTGTCGCAGACGGTGGATAACCTTGAATCGGCATGTAAAACGGCAGTAGCACGCAGCCTGGATGAGCATCAGCGCACACTTGCGAATCTCGCGGAACGTTTGCATGCCCTCAGCCCCCTCGCCACTTTAAAGCGGGGATATAGCATTAGCCGAAAAGAGAACGGCGGAATTTTAACGCGGGTTGAGCAGGTTGACGTGGGGGAGTTGATTGAAATTGAGCTGTCACAAGGAAGGCTTTTATGTTCTGTTCAGCAACGTTTTTTCGGAGCAGATTTTCGTCTACAGGAGCCCAATACGGATTGATGTTTTGATAACCTTTGCATAAAACTCGTCAGAGCCTGCTTAGGTATCGTCTTTAAAGTCAAAACCTAAGGAATCTCCGAAGAGATTTACACGGTAATAAACATAACATCAGGCGTTATCGGGCTTAAATATACAAAAAGAGGTATACGAAAAATTGAATTTTGAAATTAAACTTGATAAACTAAAACAAATCGTTGAAAAATTGGAAAGCGGCGATGAATTGACGCTTGACGAATCACTCGGCATGTTTGAAGAGGGCATCACCATGGCCCGTGATTGTAGAAACATGCTGGAAGCTGCAGAATTACGGATACAGAATGTCCTAGAAACGGACAATGAGGAAGAAGTAGATGTTCTTAGAACAGATTGACAGCCCTGCGTCACTAAAAACGCTTGACATCCAAGAACTTAAGACGCTTGCAGAGGAGATGCGTGCGTATCTGTTAGCGGTACTTTCAGAACATCCGGGACATTTCGCGCCTAACTTTGGTACGGTTGAGTTGGCCATCGCACTTCACACCGTTTTTGATACACCGCATGATAAAATTATCTGGGACATTGGGCACCAAGCATATCCACATAAACTTCTCACCGGACGTAGGGACGCGTTTCCAACACTCCGCCAAACGGGCGGCATCAGTGGGTTCCTGAGTCGTGCAGAAAGTGAGTACGATGTGTTTGGTGCGGGGCATTCAAGTACCTCCATCGCAGCGGCCCTCGGCATCGCGACTGCACGGGATGTTACCAATGCTGATTACAAAGTTGTGGCTGTCATTGGTGATGGTGGATTAACCGGAGGCATGGCCTTTGAAGGGCTAAACGCTGCAGGTGCTCCCGATCTATTCAAACGTAAAAAGGATATAGTGGTTATCCTAAACGACAATCAGATGTCTATTTCAAACACTGTGGGGGCCCTGGGGCATCACTTGAAAGCATACTTGGAAGCGTCGAAACATTTTCATAAACTGACAAGTTCGCCGAACTATAATCTGCTGCGTGAAGGTGCCAAGGAGCTCATCAACCGGATTTCCCCAGAGGCAAAGGGACTCGCGAGTAGGGTTGAGGCGGCTTTGAAACTCGGAACACTATTTGAGGAGCTCGGATTTCGCTACTTCGGACCCTTAGACGGTAACGACTTAGAGGCATTAATCCCAGTGCTGACAGGTGTCCGGGAGTTGTCTGGACCGCGCTTCATTCATCTCGTCACTGAAAAAGGCCGCGGCTATCCTCCTGCTGAGACAGATCCAGTCGGCTTCTATAGCGTCAGCGGTCCGTTCGATCTGGAAACAGGAAAGCCAACGTCGAAAAAATCGATCACGCCCACGTATACGCAGGTGTTCAGCAAAACTTTGATTGACTTGGCGAAACGAGACGCACGTATTGTCGGTGTCACGGCCGCCATGCCAGGCGGAACCGGGTTGGATAAGTTTCAGAAAGAATTTCCGAACCGATGCTTTGATATCGGCTTGGCTGAGCAATGTGCTGTCACGTTCGCTGCCGGACTCGCCACAGAGGGGTTGCGTCCTGTTGCTGCTATCTATTCTACCTTCCTACAACGTGCCTACGACCAGGTGCTCCACGATGTATGCATTCAGAATCTGCCTGTAATCTTCGCACTGGATCGGAGCGGACTTGTGGGTGCTGACGGTCCAACGCACCACGGCGTTTTTGATTTGGCATATCTTCGCTCTATGCCTAATATGGTAGTTATGGCACCCAAGGATGAGAACGAACTCCAGCATATGGTGAAAACCGCACTCGTTTACGAAGATGGCCCCATTGCCTTCCGTTATCCTCGTGGTAGTGGTGTTGGAGTCAAGATAGAGGAAAAACCGAAGGCACTTCCAATTGGTAAAAGCGAAATCGTCAGAAAGGGTGATGATCTGCTAATCGTTGCCCTCGGAAATCGGGTTTATCCAGCATTGGCTGCTGCACAAAAGCTGGAAGAAGGGGAGAGTTTCACGCAGAGTTTACGGGGAACAAAGGATGTAGAAAAACACAATGTCCGTTCCGATATATATCAAACGGCAGTACCACACAAAGTCTCCGCAGCGGTTATCAATGCACGTTTTGTCAAACCCTTGGATATTGAGTTGATTCTTCCGTTGGCTGAGCGTATTGGCAACGTCATTACGGTTGAGGATGGGGTGTTGATGGGAGGATTCGGCAGTGCAGTTTTAGAAGCACTTGCAGCCGCAGGTATGACAGATATACACGTGAAGACACTCGGCATTCCTGATCGATTCGTTGAGCACGGTGATATTCAGCAGCTTTACGCGATGTACGGGTGTGATGAAACCGCTATCCTCCGCGCCGCTGCGGATTTTTTCGTTTTTTCGTCTACAGGAGCCCAATGACGCTCTATGTTTTGTAAAAACCTGTGGAAATCTCGTCTGAGCCGTCTGGTGTTTTGACTTTAAAGACATTACCTAAGTGCGTCTCCTACGAGAGTTACATCGGATTTAACACGACATAACCTTTGATGGTACGGAGAGATACAAAAAATCAAAAAAAAACGGATAGACCTATTGCTGGTAGAGCGAAAGTTTGCAGAAAGCCGGGAGCAAGCAAAACGTCTCGTCTTGGCTGGGGCTGTAAGTATTAATGGGAGCTCGCAGCTGAAACCGGGACAGCAAGTTTCTAATGATGTCGAGATTGTTGTGCAGCAACCCCAAAAATATGTGAGTCGGGGAGGCATCAAACTTGAAAAGGCACTAAACCACTTTGAGATAGAGGTGAAAAACCGTGTCCTGCTTGACGTGGGTGCCTCGACAGGAGGGTTCACGGATTGCTTACTGCAGCACGGCGCAGAGTTTGTTTACGCCGTGGATGTCGGGTATGGGCAGCTCGCGTGGAAACTTTGCACTGATGCACGCGTGCAAGCCGTTGATAAGACTAACATCCGGTACATCAACCCAGAGATTTTTACACGTCCGTTGTCTATGGCTGTTATTGATGTCTCGTTTATTTCTCTGCGAACCGTCTTGCCTGTTGTTGTCCAGCTCCTTAAGGACAATGCTGCCAAATTTCCGGTGAACTGTCCTGATATCGACGTGATTGCCCTCATTAAACCCCAATTTGAAGCTGGACGCATCCATGTTAAAAAAGGGGGCATTGTTCCGGAGAAATCGGTGCATATTGAGACAATAGAGAACCTTATCGCATTCGTTGAAGGGGCTCCAGTATACGAAAAACCTGCCATCTATAGATCGGAGCCCTTCGATGTATTGAATCATAACATCAAGAGGCTCAGACGAGATTCACACACGAGTTATGATTACCTAGACGTTGAAGGGGCTCCAGTATACGAAAAACCTGCCACTACTGTGATGGGACTTACGTATTCGCCTATCCACCAAGGTATCGGAAATCTTGAGTACCTACTTTGGCTCAAGGTTTTTTGTCAAGGGCTCAAACACGTTTCTATTGAAAGGCAAAAAGGTCTGCCTGTCAAAGAAATTGTGGAGAACGCACATCACTGTTTTTATCGAGGTTCGTAAAGACTATGTGGACGTTAATCAAACGTGTCGGGAAAAACAGAAAGTGGCTTTTGAGCACGTTGTTACTTATTAGTCTCGCTTGTACGTTAGCATTTTACATCCGGTCTGTCGCTTTTCTGGATTGGATAGGCGAGCATGTTGAAAAGGAGATTCAAGAGCAGATAACTTCTGAATACATTGTGCATCTCGGCAAAATTCAAGGGAATATTTTGCGAGGTGTTCACATTGAAGGCATCCGGGTTGTCACAGCAGAAGAACAGAGTGACGTGATTTCCACCGGTGAGATTGTCCTAAAGTACAATCTGCTTGCCCTCTTACGGCGGAAATTTGTTGTTACTGCCTTAGAGGTTTCTGAACCGTGGATTCATGCCGTCGTGTCTGAAAACGGAACGTTCAATCTAACGCAAATTTTTCGCCCGCGTTCTCCAGAAACTGACTCACAATTCAGATTTGCAGTAAAACAGGTTCACTGTCAGGGTGGAGTCATCCGTTTTGCCATGATTAAGCAGAACCTTGAGATTGCAATTGAAGGGGTGTCTCTTGAACTGAAAGGTCCGCTAAACGAATGGCATCATACCGGAAAATTTGCGATTAAGACCGGCTCCCTTCGCATTGGGCGAAGTTCGCACGTAACTCAGACAAAACTACCCGGAGAACTGACAACAACTATAGAACGTTTCAAGGCAGACTTTCTGCTCTCTACTAGTGGCAATCAGCTAAAGGAGCTCTTCCTTAAATTCGGCAATTCGGCTTTGAAAATTAGAGGTGAGTCCAATCCGAAAATGTGGAGCAGTGAGATAACATTGCTGTTAGATTTGAAACAGCATCAGCATCTTATTACACACGTGCTCCGTCAAACTGAAGTGAAATCCTTACTTCAAGGGATGGCTGTTGTTAGACTGAGCGTGCAAGAGACCGATGCTACTTTGGGCGGCACGTTGAGAATAAACATGTCGCCCGTGACGTTGCGACATCCTAAACGAGAAGAGACAGTAAATATAACGGACGTGGATGTTGATGCAGATTTCGCACTGCATCCGGTGCCGAGATTGACGTTAAGTACCTTCCGTATACGAGGCGCGGGCGGTAGTTTGGCTGGAAAAGCGCGGCTCACCGTTCAACCCGCTGTGCAAGCCGCGGAAAACAGCGACGAGAACCCAGAAACGGAACTGTTGGCTCGCCTCCAACGTCTTGCCAAACGCCCTATCATCTACGAGGGAGAGTGGCACGCGACGAAAATTCACCTTGAGTCACTTTTCCCGATACTACCAGAGTGGATACGAGATATCTTTGATGTTGACACAACCTCGGCGAACCTATTGACAAGCGGAGCTTTTAGCGGGAGCTACCCAGGCTTCAACAAGAGAGCACCAGACATCAAAAATCGGCATCCCGTGAAAACCCTCCGGCTCCACAGCAAGTTCCAACTTACAAATACTGTCTTAAACGATGTCCCCGTTGCCAATTCAACCTTCAACTGCACTATTGAAGATTTAAAAGGTGCTGGCGCTGTGGTTGATGTTATAGGCAATCTGGATGCAGAGACCGGGCTCAGCCTCAAGGGACCGCTCGTACCAACGCCCGGAAAACCCTTACAACTCCAGCTGACTTCTATTGATATGAGCAAGGTCATGCGTGTTTTCAACTCGGCGGACCTCGGGGGAAAAGCGGTGCTCACTGCGAACATTTCTCATGACAAAACCACAACCGGTTCTATTGAAATACCGGACGCAACCTTCATGAACATCCCCCTCGGCGTTTTGGGAGGCGGTTTTCGTTATAGAACCGGACAGGTATTCATTGAAAATGGTTTCCTCAATAAGGGGGAGAGTCGCCTCTCAATTGTCGGCACTGTTGATGTTGCCGGAGAATTGCCAGCGAATTTTCGGGTAGTCGGGGCACCTTCCGTGCAAGTTGCGGATTATAAATTACTTTTATTCGGAACGGATTATCCTATTGAGGGGGTGGTTACCGGTGAACTGCATTTGGACGGTTCATTGACACATCTGAACGGCAGAGGCAACTTTCATGTGAACGCGGGTGAGGCGTGGGGTATCCACCTAGATGCACTAACGCTTCCGTTGGAAATTGAGAATTACGGCATTAGAATTCCTGATTTCAAGATTTCTGCGCGCGGCGAAGAAGTTATTTTTAACTTTGATATGCAACCAGACGGCAGCTTTGAGCTCGCGATAAAAAACCGAGAGGGGGTTCCTATCCGATTAACCGAAATTGCAAAAGCAGCAGATATTTCTGACTTTCCCATAGGCGCAAAGATGGATGTCGACTTCGTGGGAACACAGCGCGTCAACGAGGCGCTTGATTTTCGAGTTGGCCTCAATTTTTCAGACATCACATTTGAAAATAACCCCCTTGGTGATGCTTATCTGCTTGGTAGACTTGTAGAAGATGGAAACCGAGCTACCCTTTTATCTCCAGCTGGCGATGAAGATAAAAAGGGAGGTTTCTTCCGTTTTGATGGATACGGGTTTGGAGCGGCGAGTCAAATACAAGGCGAAATTAGCACTGAGGGTGACAGTCCATACCATTTCGTAGTCGTCAGCGAAGCCATGCCAGTTTCGCCTATTTTGCGTATCTTTAATCAGGAACTTCAGGCAGTTACAGGTACAGCCGATAGTACCGTTCACATCCGCGGCAACCTTACCGAACTGAGCCCGGATGCATCTGGTTCCAAACAGGTCTTTCCGTACAATCTGGATATTACGGTGGAACCTACATTACTACACTATCAGGGCGTTGCATTTGAAAATGAAAAACCGATTCACTTGGAATTGGTAGATGACGTTTGGACGATTAAGGCGTTCGCACTCACAGCGGAAAAAGCCCCGTTTATTGAAGTCGCCGGCACATTTCTGGCTGGAAGTGGAGCAATAGATGTACGCGCTGCCTCAACAGGGCTCGCGCTAGATGCTATCGGAAAAATGTTCCCCACCCACCCAAGTCCAATCAGTGGTATTGCACAGTATACACTCACTGCAAGCGGAACAATGGCTCAGCCTATCCTTAAAGGAAACTGGGCAATTCCGCACTTAAGTATCAAAACAGAAATCGGGGATGTCGTTATCAGCGATGCAGAGGGGCGGATAGAATATCAAAAGAATTACGTGATTATTGAACCGTTTACCTTGCAGGTTTTAGGAAATGAAATAGAAATCGAAGGAGATATCGCAGTAAATCCAGAGGAATTCACGAGTTCTTATCTGAACGTGACGAGCCGTGCTGCTACCTTGGATTTAGCAAAATTTGAGACTTTAGTCAGAAACGCTCTTCCACCTAAAACAGTGGAGTTGCTTGTTGGTGAAAAGAAATCGGAGATGGCGGGGAAAAGGTATTCTTCTCTCATGGCAGAGACAGAAAACCGAACCCCGCCAGTGGATTCACCGGACTTAATTGCCGGAATGTTAGACGTTTTGATAGGACTGAGTGGGAGCCTTGCTAAACCGGTTATTACGGTTCATGCTGCTAGTGTGCAGGATGCACTGATACGCGTTGGCGTGTTCGCTAAGCCAATTAGATTGGAAAATTTGCACATGGAACTGACACCAACTCTAAAATTTATTCAGGTGCGGAACTTGGATGCTGATTGGTATATAGGCAATGGGGCTTATCACGCTAAAGGCGAAGCCTCATTTGCGACGGATGCACTAAACGATATGCGGTTTGCAATGGATGTGTCCGCTGAGAACATGGAGATAAGAGATTTCACCGCATTGGTTTGGGATAGAGAGGAGTTGGGTGGGTGGGAGCCCAACTCCTCGCTCACGTCTACGAAAATAGACCCGGTACACTTGGAACCGACATCACCGATTCATGGCACGCTTTCAGGAGACGTGAGGCTCGTACGGAAGGGGAGAGGAGGAGTTGGGCTCCCACCCACCCAAGTCCAACTCCTCGACGATATATCGATGGGGGCGGAGGTTTATCAATTGAATCTTTCTGCATACTCGATGCATATCCTGAATCGTTCACCTTTTAAAGTTTCATCGGTAAAGGAGGGGTTCACTGGACATATTCCGCTGCGGCTTGTTTCTGATGAAGTGGATATAGAAGTGGATGTGAAGTTTGGAGGCACGTTGGTTTCTCCGGAAATCGTCACAACATGGCACGGTACCCTTGGGCACGTGGATTCGGTAGGTGAGGTAGAATATCAAAATGAACAGTTAAACCTTGTTAATATTGAACTCACATCTCAAGACACTCATAAAGCGCACAAATTAATGCTCAGCGGTATCATTCCGCTCAATGGACGGTTTGACCGAAACATCGACGTGCATCTCCGTGGCCATGAACTTCCGCTGATTTTTTTTCCGGGGCTTGATGCATTTTTATCTGAGGTAGAAGGCGTTGTTGATATAGATGTAGTACTTCGCGGTACAACCCGTTCACAGTATTTAGAGGGAAGCGTTTCGGTAGAGGCCCCACGGCTCTGGCCGAGAAACTTTCCTGAACCGCTACAGAATACAAAATTGCAGCTCAAAGCACAGAAAAACCTCATAGATGTAACGAAATTCCAATTTGAGTTAGCAGATGCGAACTGCACGCTTGAACAGAGTCAATTGATTTTAGACGGGTTAATCCCCCAAAGATTTGAAATCGCCGGACTGAAGGTTGAAGACTTAAACCTCGTTAAAATTTTTCCACAGTTCTCCGAACCGCTTAGCCATAATGCGTTTATAACAGATGGGAAACTGACTACAATTCTTAAAGAATTCGTACTGCCGTTGGATGGTTTTTTTGCGAATCCAGTCGGTTCCTTGGACAGACAGGTCTCTCTTGGAGAGATGATGCCCGTCCCCAAAATTCGAGAGATGCCAACTCTAGTACGTGCAGCAGAAGTCTCAACAGGACTGTTGGAAATAGAGCATGCCCGTTTAGTTTTTGTGCTTCCATACGCTAACCAACCCTACGATTTCCGGAGTAAAGAGCCGATTCCGATTCGGTTCAAGCGAGGCGTTATCTCCTTAGATGAGGGCTTTCATTTTGAAAATTTTTATACGGAACCAGGAGGAACGGAGGCAGGGCCATTTCCAAACGGGATCGGAGATGGCGAGGAAAAGGTATTCTTCTCTCATGGCAGAGACAGAAAACCGAACCCTGCCAGCCGGACACCGGATGAAGAGCCGCTTTTATCTGATGGTAAGGGTAACTTTGTTAGGACGGTTTTTAGTGGGGATGTGGGGAGCCGATGGGAACTAAAAGGCGATTTAGATACCACAGTTCGGTTAAAAAATTTTGATGTATCGGCCCTAACCAGACGGTGGCCCCCGGAATATCGAGTGAAGGGAACGTTATCCGGGAGTTTACACGTTGATGGCACCGCTGCAAATCCGAGGATAACAGTCCGACGTAACAAACCAGCAAACAGAAAAGAGAAAGATGGGATTGAACTAAACGGCATCCCCGTGGAGCTCAATGGACGGCTCCGCTACCAAACTGGAGAATGGAAAATTTCAACCAGACGCCCTTTTCAAGTTACCCTTGGCGAGAATCAACTGACCTGTGTGCTTACTGTACCCTTAGAACTATCTAAAATTGCCGAGCGTTTCGGATTAGACCGTGCTGTCGATGAGACAGACCTAACACGAGATAGTTTAGTCGGCTCTACAAATTTTGTTGGGGAAATAGATGTCGCGGTAAGAAATCCTAACATGCTTTCATTTGTCGTGCCGGGATTTCGGTCTGCAAAAGGCAGCGGGACAACGCATATCACATTTTTCGGGACGCTTAATTCGCCAAAACTGAGTGGAATAGCGCGGTTCAACGACTTTGCGGTTCAACTTCCAGAGGCAGGGCTATCCCTGAAAAATACAACGGGGCACCTGGAACTGTTGGAGACACGAGTTGACATCAAACAGGTTGAAGGGGTATTGAACGGGGGCGACTTTGCTCTCACAGGATCCTTGATATCGCCAGATGAACAGAGAATATGGCAGTTCCCGAATCAGGCTACCATAGATGTGAGTAGCGAGCTTAAAACAACAGCCGTTTTTGAACAACAAGGGCAGTATCAAGTTGTTCTTGATTCTGCAACGTTTCACCTGCACGGAAAACTTTCCCAGCCAACTCTAACCGGGGACGTTAATGTTCGCTCCGGGTACTATCAGCAAAATTGGGAAGATGTTACAGATTGGCTTACTGCTTCTTCAGAGGTAACGGAAGTTGAATTAGCATTAGATTATCCGGTTTTGAGAGATTTGGTTTTACAGTTCGGGGTGAACATTTCCGATAGTTTTCATGTGTTATCTTCGGTTGTCGGGCCGACTGACGTTGAAATTGCATGCTTTGGCCGCCTTATCGGGCCAGTTCAGCAACCCATTTTCACCGGGAACGTATCGTTCCTCAGAGGTACAGTAGGGCTCTTTGCACGTACTTTTGAAATTGTTAGTGGTTCAGATATCAGAAACCAGAGTACTGACACTTTTAATCCAGATCTTAACCTCTCACTTAGCACCGCTGAACCGTTGCATGGTGTCCCCCTTAGAGATGGCAGTACCGTAGATCTGCTCGTTAAGCTTGCGTATACCGGTAAATTGGACAATCCGAATCTCAATATTAGCGCGGAGGCGCTTAGTGCTTCTACGACATATTTGCCAACTGATGAGGAGATTCTCGCGCTGCTGACGCAACGTTTCTCTATTTCACGTGCCTTCGGGGGAATTACCTTCACCTTTTTACCGTTTTCACATGGGGTGAAAGGACGGAATATCAGTGCTGAGTATCCGCTGCCTTTAGGTAGAAATATGTCTATCAGAGTTGAACGTGATGAGGAAGGGGAATATGGCGTTGATTTTCAATTAGAGGGCCGTTTTTAGGATGGGAATGCGACATAAGTTGGCGGTACAATTTGCGAAATGCTCGTTTTTTGGAAATTTACTGGTGTTTTTCACGTTCACCTTTGTGTGTTACGGCTTGCAGGAGCTGCCGAGAGCCAGTGCAGATGTTTCAGGAGACATAGGAGTTTCTGAGGCTATAACAAGTGAGACGCAACAGGGGCTGCCAGTGCATAATTCTGACGAGAATTTATATGAAAATCTCATTGTACGGAAAATTGACTATGACATTGACGGTGTCCCTGTTTATGAGACTGCAGTAAGGAATAGGCTCAGGGAGCAGACATTTCTAAAAATTGGCACGCCGATTTCTCGGTTTGATGTTCAACGCAGCGTTAAATCTCTCTATAGTTCAGCAGCGTATTCTCAGATTAATGTTTATGCCCAAGTTATATCGGAAGGCGTTGTATTAAAATTTCAGTTGACGAGTGTTGCACGTATAGAAAAAATTGAAGTCAAGGGGGTTCCTGATGGGTTGCGTTCAGCGATTCAAAATACGATACAATCAAAACCGGGCGAGGCGTATGTGCCTGTATTTGCTAAGAACGATGTGGAACGCATCAAACGGGTGTGCGGCGAGCACGGTTATTTTAATGTGAAAGCCCTGTTTAAAATAGATACTATTGTATCGGATTCCGCTGAAAGAATTGTCCCCGAGGGGAGGGTGAATTCTTCACGTGAAGACGAATCCCTCAACCTTTCGGACACTTCCAAAGCAAGAGCTTTAATCTATCAGATCACCTTAGGCACTCCGTCCCGCATCGCTGGGCTGCAAATTCGAGGGCATGCAGCGATGTCCGCAGGTCGCATCAAGGCGGCTTGCCGCCTTGGCATCGACGATATCTACCGCAAAACAGCTGTAGAGGCGGATATCCAATCGATTCGAGAACTGTATCGGAAAAATCGCTATTATACGCCTATTATTGTCCCTCATTTTGACCCTAAAACAGGAGTACTACAATTTCGGATTGATGAGGGGAAACAGGTGCTGCTTGAGTTCGTTGCTTCAGATATCAAAATTGATGAGAAGGCGTTGATCGAGGAGGCGAGGTTTTCGTCAACTTCGCCTGCTTTGTGGCAGCAATCTATAATACGGTATTTTGAGAAGAGAGGTTACATCGGGACAACAGTGGATGAAATACCTTTAGCAGTTGGTCCTTTAAAGGGGAAAGGGGGGATTAAGTTTATCATAAACCCAGGCGTACGCTATGTTGTTACACGCGTAACCTTTTCAGGGAATCAAGTATTTTCGGCAGCACAGTTGTTACAAGAGATGGAGCTGCACCCTACGGAAGGGGTTTGGCGGCTTTTCGGAAAAAAACGTTTTTTTGATAAACAGATCCTAAAAAAAGATAGACAACGGCTGAAAATTTTATATGAGAAAACCGGGTATCCCTACGCTTCTATTGAGACAATAGCCACACCCGATAAAGACAACGCCAATAAACAGAACATTGGAGAAATGGCGATTCATGTGATTATCACTGAATCCTATAAAGAGGTGATACATCGATGTCGTTTTCAGGGCAATCGCGCTGTAGGAACGGATATACTGCTTCAGCATCTCCCTTCTGATTTCCAATTGCCCCAACCGAATGTACGATTTGTTAGAATAGCCTATCAGAATGCCGTCGAAAAATCCTATCATGAACGTGGATACATTGATGTGACGGTAGAAGCACGATATATAGCCCAGACTGAAACGCCTATTTTTCAGGTGGAGGCTGATTTTTCGGAAGCCCTTGATGAGGGGCGACTGCCCGGGAAACTTCAAATGGAATTTGTCAATCGCGACTTACCGCTTGCCGGGACCTTTATCGCCTTAAAAATAGGAGAACTTTGGAGTATTCAAGATGTAGCCGGCAATCCTCGATATTCTTTGATACAACGTCAAACGTACCTTGAGGTTTTTGAACACGGGATGCTCCACCTTAATATTTTTGAAGGGGAACAATCGTACTTCGGCAAATTCCATTTTGAAGGCGAGCTCGATGTGAAATCGTATGTTCTCACACGTGAGGTAGCACACCTTCAGGGCACACTCTATACTCCTACGAAATTGAACGAAGCTGTACAGAATCTTTACGATACTGGCATTTTCCAACGCGTCCAACCCAAGCATAAGCCCCGTGGAACCACGACAGCTACCAGCACACCGGGAACATCCCTATGGGTGGCAGGGAAAAGGACAGAGAAAGATACCTATCCTGCCACTATTTTGCCAAAACACATTTCCCATCAGCACCGCGAAACTTGGATTGAACTTCAAAGACAGAAACCCGGTGCCTATGGCGGCGGTATCGGATACAGTTCTTTGGACGGCATCCGGCTCTCTTTTAGGTTAAGGCATTGGAACCTTCTCCAACGGAATATTCGAGGCAGTCTCCGAGGAAGGTTAGGCACGCGGGGCTATCTCTACGACGCAACCCTCACGGAACCGTGGCTGGTCCGTCGAATTCACGGCAGTTTACAATTCTCCGGCAGAAATTTGGAGGAAGACGATAATGTACAGGCACTCCAAGGGAATTTTATCCTGAGCCGGAAATTCGCACGCGCTCATCTGCTCAATTTACAATATAACTACCGGAATCTACGCCAACAGGTCGAAGAAAATCTGAGAGATATCAGTTTTTCTGAACTTGAGGCACAACGAACAACCGTTAGCAGTCTACGATTCACATGGGCACATGACAGCCGGTCGCCCTACCTGAATCCAACGTCGGGCATGTTGAATGAAGTGACGCTTGAATATGCAGGCGGTTTTTTGCAAGGAGAAACGAGTTTTGTAAAAACCACCACAGATTTCCGATATTACCAACAGCTCAGTACATCGGGACCTGTCTTGGCAACTGCATTGCGTTTTGGCATCACAAATGGGTTAGGCTCAAATCGTAGAGCAGAGCTCATCTCCTTTGAACGATTCTGGGCAGGGGGCATGAACACCATCCGCGGCTATGCAGAACGCGGGCTCGGCCCATTAGATAGCACCGGCCGATACCGTGGCGATGTACGCCTTATCTTCAACACGGAGCTGCGCTCCCCCAATTATGCGCTGTTTGATATCCTCCATCTTGGCGGCGTGGCGTTCTTTGATACGGGGAATGTATGGGGTTCAGTGGACGACATTGCCTTAGAGACGTTGCCTTCCGCAGTTGGTGTAGGGCTCCGCTTAACCTGGGGACCCATCACAGGCGGGATTGATTATGCTGTACCCCTACTTTCTATTCCAGGTGTTTCAGAAAATACATCCTATTTACAACTCGGAAGCACCTTTTAATTTTCCCTTTTTCGTATATTTCAGTCCCATCAACGTCTATATTTTGATAACTCGTGTATAAATCTCGTCTGAGCCGTTCGATGTTTTGATTTTTAAAGACTATACCTAAGTCATCTCCGACGAATAAGAAGTTCTCCCTGCGAGTGGCAGGGACAATTCTTAACGGAGATATACAAATTAATCGGCGGAAAACGGTTTCCCTAATGCAAGGGGGGCCTCTGCTCGTCCGACGCATCCAGCTAAGACGGCTAAGCACAAGACATAAGGGAGCATCAACAACAATTGGTACGGGATGTTCCAGCCCAATGCCTGAATACGGACATCCAGAGCACTGCCAAGTCCAAAAAGCAACGCTGCACCACACGCTTTGACAGGGTGCCACTTTCCAAAAATGACGATTGCCAATGCGATAAACCCGCGTCCGACCGTCATGCCGGGGGTAAAATATGGAACATCTGCCAACGAAAGATAGCCGCCTGCCATACCTGCTATCGTGCCTGCAAATAGGAGGCACCACGTTCGTAATCGAACGACGTTTCCCCCCACCGCTGAAACTGCCTTTGGATGCTCACCGCATGCCCGAATCAGGAGCCCTGCACGCGTATGGTAGAGAAACAGATACACGCACGGCACTAGTAAGAACGTTATAAATACCAGAACGTTGTGTGTAAAGAGTGCCTCCCCGACAAAAGGGATTCGCCAGAGCAGTGGAATCTTGACGGTTTTGAACGCAGCAACCCGAAGTGCACTCCCCGTTACGCCAAAAAGCCTTTGATAGATGACTTCTGTCAATCCTAATGCTAACAGCGTCATCGCTGTTCCCACGATGACTTGATCTCCGCGGAGCCTGAGCGCAACGAGTGCAAAAACTGCTGCTGTAACAAAGCCGCTTGAGCCTGCGACGAGAAGCCCTATCCACGGGGCGAGGAGGCCTAATTCTGCACTGTAGAACGAACCGACCATGCCGAAAAACGCCCCGATGAGCATCATGCCTTCAATACCGATGTTAATCACGCCTGCTCGCTGCGAGATGACTTCGCCTAACGCTGCGAGTAGGAGGGGTGTTGCGCCTCGAATTGTTGCGGAAATAATATCTTCAAACATTTTTATATATCTCCGTACCATCAAAGGTTATGTTGTGTCAACTCCGATGTAAATCTCGTCGGAGGTTAACTAGGTATAGTCTTTAAAATCTAAACATAAACGGCTCAGGCGAGATTTGTGCTAAGGTGTTCATTACATCTGTTGTGTTGTGCGCCTGTATACGAAAATGGCTCAGGCGAGATTTGTGCTAAGGTGTTCATTACATCTGTTGTGTTGTGCGCCTGTATACGAAAATGGCTCAGGCGAGATTTGTGCTAAGGTGTTCATTACATCTGTTGTGTTGTGCGCCTGTATACGAAAACGGCTCAGGCGAGATTTTCACAGTCATTGACAATACATCAGGCGTTATCGGGCTTAAATATACAAAAATTTGACCAAAAATCCATTTTGATGGAACTATAGCCGATGACGTATAGAAGGAGTGTTGCCTGCATGACGAACGTGACTTTGTCAGAGATGCCGACGCTCCTCTGCATCGCATAGGAACCGGTGGTCAGTGTTCCAAACAAGAGTGCTGAGCCAATTGTGACAAGTGGATGCAATTTGGCGAGGAGAGCAACTGCAATAGCGGTGTACCCGTAGCCGGGCGAGAAATTCAGAAACAGGCGGCGTGTTAGTGCCATTAATTCAATCGCGCCTCCGAGTCCAGCCAACAAGCCGCTGATGAAAAAGACGCGAAGTGTATTCTGAAAAATAGAAATCCCAGCGGCTTCTGCCGCCGGTGGCCCGTCGCCGACTGCACGCAGTTGATACCCGTATGTCGTCCGGAATAAGACAAACGTCAGCCCTATTGCCAGTATCACTGCGATGACAATTCCGAGATGGATGCGGTGCGGTGGAAAGAGCCGGGGGAGAAACATCCATTCTGGTAACCGGTCACTCTGCGGTCCACGGTGCATCGCTTCTTGTAATGGTCCGCCATCTATCATCATGTTAACTAAATAGATTGCGACGTAATTTAACATGATTGTGCTAATGACTTCATTGACACCTCGCGTAGTCTTAAGGATTGCCGGTAAGAGTCCCCATATTCCTCCTGCGAGTGCCCCGAATGCTAAACCGAGTGGAACCGCCAGCCACGGTGTCGTCGGCAATAGAACAGAGAGCTTTGTCCCGAACCAGGTCGTTGCCAATGCGCCCATTAACAACTGACCTTCTGCACCGATATTCCAGATGCCACACCTGAACGCGAGGACAACAGAGAGCCCTGTCATCAGAAACGGCGTACTTTTCACGAACGTTTCGCCCAATTTCCGGCTGTTTCCGAAGGCCCCTGCGCCGGCGGCAGCGTATGCGTCTAACGGATTGTAACCACATAGCAACATAATGATGGCGTTTGTAAAAAATGCGCTTGCCAGAATCATCACCGGAACAGCTGCGTATTTCAAAAATTTAAGTTCGGCAAACGTTAAGAATTGTCCCCGCAAGCGGGGTGAATTCTTATTTCTCACATGATTCAGATTAGTCATCTGGTTTCGTTTCTCCAGTCATCAACAATCCGAGTGCGGCTATATCGTCGCGCTGCTCAGTCGCTTCATGTAATTTTCCGCTTGACATGACATAGAGTCGATCGCTCAACTGAAGCACTTCGTCAAGTTCCGTTGAAATTAACAGTACCGATTTATTTGCATCGCGCTGCGCTAGGAGGTTTCGATGCACATAATTCATAGCACTCACATCTAACCCTCGGGTTGGGTTCACGGCAATGAGGAGCTCAGGACCTGTGCCTGCCCCGTGTGACATTTCGCGAGCGAGGACGACTTTCTGTTGATTTCCGCCGGAAAGCGCGTCAGCAGCCAGATTCGCCGTAGGCGGGCGAACATCATAGTCCGAAATCAAACGTGCTGTCGTTTCACGTTTCCTTTTCTGACTGAGTACACTCCATCGACTGTGTTCGTTTAAGTGCGACACACTTAGCAAAAGGTTTTCTGCAATTGAAAAAGAGCCGATGATACCTATCGTCTGTCTATCCTCTGGAATATACCCAACCCCGAGCATCCGGACGGCTTTCGTGCCTTGTGGTTCAGTTCCGAGTATCTCTATTGTTCCGCGGGTCTTTTTTCGCAGCCCCATAATTGTCTCTGCTAGTTCGCGTTGTCCATTTCCGTCAACGCCGGCTATGCCGACAATTTCGCCTCGTTTTGTTTGTAGAGAGACATCAGTGACAGCGAGTTCGTTGCGAGTACCTCGGACGGTGAGGCGAGAAATGTTTAGCACTACGTCTGCGGTTGTGTGATGTTCTTCTCGGACGAGTTCCGTGATTTCTTCACCGAGCATCTCTTTCGCAAGTTCCCGTGCTGTCAATTCTCCTGTTTTACCGAGGTAGACTTTTTTGCCCCGCCGTAACACTGTAATCCTATCGCTGATGTGTAGGACTTCCTTCATCTTGTGGCTGATTAAGATAATGGAACGGTTATCTGTCTTTAGGTTGTGAAGAATGGTGAAGAAGTCTTCTACTTCGTGGGGGCTCAGCACCGCGGTCGGTTCATCAAGGATAAGAATGCGTGCGTCCATAGCCAGTGCCTTTAAGATTTCAACCCGCTGCTTTAACCCGACTGAAAGTGTTCTGATGATAGCATTTGCATCGACGGCAAGCCCGAACTGCTGCGATAGGGCTTCCGTAGTGCGCACGGCCTCTGCTTTCTTAAAGCGATATTTTTGTATGATGGCGGATAGCGGATTCGAGGTATTTGGCGGTTGCGTTTTAAGGCTCAGGGCGATGTTTTCGGCAACGCTCAGGTTCTCAATTAGCATAAAGTGCTGATGCACCATCCCGATGCCGTTGGCAATGGCATCTCGTGGCGAGCGGAAGACTTTGTGTTTTCCGGAAATATAGATGCTCCCATTAGACGGTTGGTAGAGGCCATAAATGAGATTCATCAAGGTTGACTTCCCAGCCCCGTTCTCACCCAAAACGGCGTGAATTTCGGATTTTCTCAAGGCAAAATCGACTTTGTCAACTGCAACCAGGGAGCCAAACGTCTTGGTTATGTTCTGGAGTTGTAAGATATTTTCTTCCATTGAAATCGCGCTTCGCAGTTTATCCGGACAAATTAACGTTGTGCCCACCGTGCTGTACGTGCAGTAGTCAACCCGCCATCGTACGCCACAATGCGAAGTGAGATTGTCCAACTCTTGCCTGCTGGTGTTGATATCGCGTCTCTCCACGTCGGGTTGTAGAGTGCCATGCCGTAGTCGCGGATAAACCAGGGACCGCGAATTCCTTCGTTGAGAATTGTCATCCAGATGCCGAAGTGCCCGTGTCCAGGGAGACGGTTTTGGTATGCAACAAAGTCTGAGTCACTCTCGTGAACGACTTCGGCATCACCTGCTCGGTTATTGTCGCCCAGGATAACGCCCCCCATAACCGGCAGCAGCCTCGGTTCAACGCGAATCCCGATGCTCCCATACTTAGTCTGCGGATAGGTAACATCCCCATAAGCGGCGACTTTCTCGCTTGTCATATCACAGACAGTGGCATCGCAGAGTGCACTGAGATTTACCGTGCGGGTTTCCTCGATGAGAGGTTTCTCATTCGCGTCACGCCAAATAACATTTTGAATGAATTTAACGCCGTCCGCGTGCGGCATAATGTCTATTTCTTTTTGTGTATCCATCCGTCCGAGGTTCGTGAAAATTTTGTCTGTAAAGGAGCGCCGTGGCGGTGCCGCCCAAAAGTTAGCTTCCCTTTTTTGCCCGGTTTCTTCTGATATAGGTGTGCTACTGTCAATCGCACCGGTTACAGAAACAGGTCCTTGTCCGACAAAGACACCGTTGTGAAACGGATGATCGAAGGCGAATTCCTGAATGACGGTATGTCCGGCGGGGGTATAGAGCGGAAAGACAAAAGGACGGTAAAAGTTGGCACCGACACCTCCTAAACAGCGGCCCGTATTGCTTTCAATAACTAAGTGTGTTTTTGCATTGACTTTGACTTCGAAGTTACTCATAATTTTCTCGTTCCGTAACAGGTCTGATAAGGCACATCGTAAACGTAGATTTATTTTGGCAGCTCACCCGACTCGTTGGCGAATTTTCGTGGTTCTCTAGCTCAGAGAATATATTGATTGTACACAACTAGACACTCTTTTGTAGTTTACCATAGAAGTCTCATTTTTTGTTAGCAAAAAATTGGGTTTTCATATATAATACAAACGGTCTTCATTCATATATGCGAAGAAATTTTCTGTGTTTTGTTCTGAAATGCCGTTTGATTAGCGTGAAGATTGAATGAAAAGAAAAAGGAATTTATTATGCAAAGAAGACGCGCTAGAGCGCGATACTGTAAAGGGGAGTTAATTGAACGCGAAGACTTCTCTGAAGATTTAGCAGCGTTCAAATTTCGTACGGAGAAAGCACTTCCGTTTATTCCGGGGCAATACGCAACTATCGGTTTTGAAATTGGGGAAAAGATTGTCCAGCGTCCCTACTCTATTGTCTCTTCCCCCCATGAGCCGTTCATGGAAGTTTTTGTGGAATTGGTACCGGAAGGCGAAACTACCCCGCTCTTTTGGGAACTGAAACTTGGGGACTACGTTTTTTTCCGGGAACGTCTCGTCGGGAAGTTTATATTGGATACACAGAGCGGCTTGACTCGGCATCTGATGGCAGGAACGGTTACGGGGGCGGCCCCATACATTAGTATTGCACGTACGCAAAAAATCGAGCAAGAACGCGGGGAACCGAGTCCACATCAGATTTTGTCAATTGTCGGGGCGAGCCGTTCATGGGAACTTGGATACTACTTGGATGAACTCAACGAACTCGCTGCACAAGAAGAGTGGTTCACCTTTATTCCTACGGTGAGCCGTCCCTGGGAAGATCCCGAATGGCAAGGTGAAAGTGGGCGCGCTGAAGATGTGATTCGTAAATATGGGGACGCGCACGGCTTCGACCGGACGAGCGCTGTTGTTTATGCTTGTGGGCACCCACAAATGATTGAGAATGCTAAAGCAATCTGGGCACGGGCACGTTTTCCGGAAGAACAGATTAAAGAGGAAAAATTCTTTGTGATTAAACAGTAGCTTTCCGTTTCAATATCGACTGCGCTGCTGCGCCTTGATATCTACCCAATTCGTAATCATCTCGTAAATCTCGTCGGAGTGATTCCAGTGTCCTTCCCGCATCGCTATTCCTCCGACGAGATTTTTTGTTTTTATTGCTGGATATGAATAAAGATGAATTCTTCAAAACAAAGGAAAAATAAAAACATCCGCTGGCGGGTTATTTGGCTTGGGCTCGGTCTCATCCCGTTCAACAATTATTGGGTTTTCGCATCGCTTCGTTGGGACCAAGGCTTCCCGACGACGATGTCCCTCTTTTTTAATTCTATCTTCGCGTTGTGCGTGTTAATAACGCTTAATGCCGTGTTTCGCAAATTTTCGCCAGAGGCTGCGCTAACGCAAGGTGAATTACTCACGCTCTATGCGATGCTGTCGATAGCATCGGCTATCTGTGGACACGACCTGTTTGAAGTTATCATCACCAACATTGCCACGGTCGGCTGGCTGGCGACTGAAGAGAATGAGTGGGCGACGCTTTTCCATCGATATATCCCGCACTGGCTCGCGCTCACTGATAAAAACCACTTAACTGTCTATTTTACAGGTGAGTCTAGTCTTTATCTCAAGCCGCATCTTGAATTGTGGGGGCACCCCGTGCTGGCATGGAGCGGGTTTATCATTGTGCTGCTTTTCACGACGTTTTGCATCTTTGATTCACGCGCCAAACATCGTCCCAATCAAAGCTAACTTCTAGTAGGGCAATTCATTGTCTGAGGCATAATTCATGCCTATGGAGGAGACAGCGGTTCAGCAGTCTCTTTTGTGAGTTTACCGCGGGGAAAAGGAAGCAGTGGGACGATGTCTTCTGGCAGCTTAGTGCCCGGTTTCGGCTTAAATTTGGCAGCGAGTTCTGGTTCGAGTTCTATCGCTTTTGCATAGTCTTCTATGGCATCCTCAGTTTTACCTTTTTCGAAGTAAGCAACGCCACGATTGTAATAGGCTTCAGCGAGTTCTGGTTCGAGTTCTATCGCTTTGGTATGGTCTTCGATGGCACGATCCAACTCGCCTTTTTCTCTATAAATCGCGCCGCGGTTGCTATAAGCCTCGGCGAGTTCTGGTTCAAGTTCTATCGCTTTTGCATAGTCTTTGATGGCGTGATCCAACTCGCCTTTTTCTTTATAAGTCGCGCCGCGGTTGCTATAAGCCTCGGCGAGTTCTGGTTCGAGTTCTATCGCAGCGTTAAAGTCTTCGATGGCGCGATCCAACTCGCCTTTTTTGCTGTAAGTATTACCGCGATTGTTATATGCATCGGCATAATCCGGTTGAAGTTCTATCGCTTTTGTATAGTCTTCAATCGCCCGTTCAATCTCGGACATTTTTGCATAAGCGGCACCGCGATTGCAATAAACGCCGGCAAGATCCGGCCTGAGGCGTATCGCCTCATTATGGTCCTTAATAGCGAAATTTAGCAGTCCTGCTGTCACATAAGCCCTGCCACGATTGCTATACGCCTGGGCAAAGGTTGAGCGAAATTCTATCGCTTTTGTATAGTCTTCAATCGCCCGTTCAACATCGCCTTTATCGTCGTGGTAGGCAGCGCCGCGATTGTTATATGCATCGGCATAATCATATTTCAGTTTTATCGCCTCGTCATAGTCTTCAATGGCGCGGTTGATTTCGGATTTGCGGTGATACGTTAAACCGCGATAGAAATATGCGTGTGCAAAATCAGGTTTGAGTTTTATTGCGTGTTCCAAGTCTTTAAGGGCACGCTCAAATTCTCCCTTTTTGCTATAAGCCATGCCGCGGTTATTATACGCATACGCGTTGGTTGGCTCGAGTTTTATCGCTTCGTTATAGTCAGAGATAGCAACATCCACTTGCCCCTTGGCGTAGTGAGCGAACCCGCGGTTTTTGTAGGCTCTGGCAAAATCTGGCTTGAGTTCAATAGCCACGTTATAATCCTCAATGGCTTCATCGTACTTGTTCACAGTTAACCGAAAATTTGCGCTTTGAAAATAGTTGTAGGAGCGCTTGTCTGTGTCAGACTGCTTATTTTTCATCGTGGTGCTCCTCCATAGTCCGGTAAGGCAAGAGTCGATCGTAGGGATGTGCATGCGTGTTTCTCTGAAAAAAAGCCAACAGATCGGCAAAGAGTGTTTTCTCAGAGATTCCGATTTTTGCTAATGTCGTTCTCAAACTTTCTTTGCAGCCACTAGGGATTACGAATTCTCCTGCAAACATCCCTGCATCTACTTCAAGCCCGCCAAATAGAAATACTGATTGCTGCATCATCATACGTTGGATGTCTACTGTCCGACTATCTAAAGTGGGTTTCCAGAGATACCACTGTTTTTCATCGGACTGTTCTTTATCGATAGAAAAAAAATCATCTAGCTCCTGTTGAAGTCTGTTTTTCGTAGTTATTTCTTCAATTTTTTTACTATCCTTCTCTAACATAATAATCTTGCCGTCTGTATTCTTACTACCATCACAAGCAAACCAAAGGGCAACAAGGGGACTGAATGTAAAATCGATCAATGCTGTCGCAACTCCGTTGTGCTGCAAATGTGCCATACACTCTAACTGCGACAGGTCTCTGTAGGTAGAGGGGTACCGTAGTTGAATCTCGTCAACAATCTGTTTCAAGTAGCCGACAAACAAGTCAACTAACGCACCTAGTTCCGCCTCGGTTTGCCCTTCTGATAACGAACTGTGTTCAGAGTCGGTTTGCGTTTCCAATAAACCGGAGGCAGTACCGGTTTGCCTTACCAAGCGGCGATAAGCACTACTGGTCACTTGCCACGCTTCATCTTCCTGACCGCGATAGAGATAGCTTTTTTCCGGATTGGTGATTTCATCTATTCGGTGGATGTAGTCCGTCAAGTTAGATATTTTAATCGGTGAATTCATGCAGTGCTGCTTCTGTTGCTATACTTCTCCAACCAATCATTGTTAAATTATATAACTTACCAGTAAATTTGTCAATTTTTTTGTATATTTCAGCCCCATCAACGCTTAGGTATTGACAGCTCGTGTGAAAATCTCGTCTGAGCCGTTCGATGTTTCGTCTCTAAATTAACTCATCAAGATCAGCACAGGCAGCTGTTTCCCTATTAAGGGACTCAACACTTCCAGCCGCATGTTGATAGCAAACAAAAATTTGCCTACCCATAAACGGTTTATACACTCAATCTTGGCTCCCCTCCACAATCGCAACCTCTTCGGGACTTAAGTTGTATAATGAATAGACGAGACAATCAATCTCCTTTTCAAAATCTGATACGTCAGCGTCAGGATCTATGTATTTGGCCGAGAGGATTTGATTTGCCAATTCAATAATCGGTAATTGCTGTTGAGTAGACACTTTTGGGATGGGTAATTCTTTTGCATCGTTGGGGTAACAATGTAAACCCTCGCTTAAGAAGCTGCGGAAATACCAATTTGTGACTCCAGAATTTAAAACCCCCAAGAGAAATTTGTAATCATACTGCTTAGTGAATTTGTTATTAGAGTATTGTGTTGCACGGCGTGCCGAGATATGAGCAGCACCGGAGAGTAAATCTAGTCGAACACAGTTTACAACCGTGTTGCAGTTGTAGAACCCTTCAGCATCATAAGCAAATCGTAACTGATCTTTTACAACATTGATAAATATCAACTTCTCGTTTTCAAAAAGTTCTGGAAACATAGGATTGTAGTGCTCATTTGGTGAATAATTTAACCAGCCTGCTTGAGAAAACGTGTAACGCCCAATGTTTTTCCCTTCACAAAATGGCTTACTACCTGAAATAGGGTTCTCACTGATGTAGTGCTTCTTTCTTTTTCTCGCTGAGGCGGAATTAAGTCTGGCACCGTAAGCGACAAGACAAATCTGATCTAAACGCGCAGCGCTCTGCCATATTTTGTTTTTGACTTTGAGACTATTAAAGATTTGTGGATTCGTTTCAAGACGGGAATCTTTTAATTCTGCGAAGACGTGTTGATCTATGAAAAATCCCTTCCCGCCACGTGTATCAAAATCCGCGTTGCTAGTATGTAATCGGACTCTCGTTTTGATCGTGCTTTTTTCCTTACCAACCAGCAAAATGATATTATAGACGACTGCATTCTCGAAAATCCGATAACTACTAGCATCTACAACTTCGCGAATGGCATAATTTTTTATGAGAAGTTGGCGCATTTTCTCTCCATATTTTTGTTTCGCAAACGCTGAAGGTAGAATGAAACACATTATTCCCTTCGTCTGTAGAATGGAAAGGGATTTTTCGAGGAAAGCGATGTAAATATCTGTTCTCATTTTACAGGCTTGATAGTTTTGGAATAGATACTTCCTCATCGGAATAGGAAGATTCGTAATCTGAATATAGGGTGGATTCCCAATAACCACATCAAACCCCTTAGTAATACCGAACATCCATCCTGCATCAAACCAATCTGCTTTCGTGTTCTGGTCGTAGGGATTCCAGTGCGCGAGGTTCTCTGCATCTTCGTCCGGCAACCCTACCTGCTTTAGTTCTGCTGCCAATGCTTTGCGCAACGTTTTGTCTTTGGCAATGCACGCCAGTTTTTTCTGCCGGGTGGTGGCATGGAAGTGACGCTCACGATTCTCGCGCAGCTGCCGCTCTAACTCTCGTGCAGCGTTGCTCGTTAACCCCCGTTCCCCGTTTAGCCCGATTAGCGTATTGGCTGCCAGAAAACGCGTCTCAAGGTTTGGCAGCGGTTTGATACCGAAATTTTCCACGGCCTCATCCGGCACCTGCTCTATCGCGAGTGAAATGAAAAAACGGAGCTTGGCAATCTGGCAAGCCATCGGTTGGATATCTACACCGAAGAGACTATTTTGAATCAGATACAACTTCCTGCCGAAGTCTGAATCCCGGTAACGTTTGAACGTCTCGTCTATTTCTAACAGGGCATCGCGGCGGGTTTGGTCGTCTTTCGTTTCGAACGCGCTTTCTGCCCTTTCTATCGCGTGTTCCTTCTGCAGACGTTCCCAGTGGCTGTTGTCCGGATCCAGTCTCCGCAGGGCGAGGGTGAGTTTATGCAGTATCCCCATCGGAAACGCACCAGAACCCACCGCCGGATCAAGGATTTTGAGCCGGGAAATTGCACGAACAAGGCAAGATGTTTCCTTGTCATCAAACTGTTCGTGAGCACCCTGAAACGCTTGGGCGTAATCAAACAGATGCCGCAACCGTTCTTCCCAGGGCTTTGCATCACCATCGCTGGGTTCGCATTTTTGCGATAAAACACTCACTAACGTTTCGTCTACCATGTAGTCCACGATGGCACGTGGCGTATAGTAGGACCCGGTCTGTTTACGCGCTGTTGCCCCGGTTTCCGGGTTGCAGGCGGCGAGAAGGTTTTCAAACACCTTGCCGAGCAGTTCTGGATCGAGTGCGACTTCTTGTTCAATGGGTGTGTTTTCCTCGACGGTAAACTTATAGTGAGCGAAGAGAGGAAAGAGGCCGCGTGTTTTGTGAAAGAAGAGTTTTGCGGGGACGTGTAGTTTTTGTCGAACCGTTTTGTTATCAGAGAAACAGTCTATTCGGACACCGCCGTCGCCGGTTGCCTCAAAGGTATCGAGGCAGTCAAATAGGCCGCCGTTGACAAATGGGACGTGCTTTAGGTTTTGAAGGAAGGTGTCGGGTTGTTGGAGCAGGTCAGCGTATCGGTATTTACTTGAATCGCGATGGGTTGGGTTCGCGCGTGTGCTAAAGGCACGTGCATTTATGGGTGTGTTGAGAGTAGCAAAGAATAGGTTTTGGAGGATGGCTTGGTAGTAATCGGATGTGTCGGGCTCAAAGTTTTTGAGGTGTGCGTGCAGGCTGCTTTCTATCGTGGAGGTAGGAATAAGACTTAACGTCTGTAAAGGGGGGGGCTTCAGACAGTTCGTTGTTTTGCAGGCTTACCTGCCCACTCTCCTCGGAATCTTTAAACAACCACTCGGGGACCAACCCCTTTTCTTTCAAGAACCATATAAAGAGCAGCCGCGTGATGAGGCGGATGATGTGTTCCTCGGGACTTAACGTCTTCAGTTCGTCTGTCGGGAACTTGGCTTCCCTCACTGCCCACTCAAACCAGCTGAACAACCTTCCGTAGAACTGCTTATTGAGGGCTTCGGTGTTGAGTTTCGCAAGCCAGGCGGATAGCAGTCCGTCGAAGTTTTTCTGTCTGTTATTTGCGTCCATCCAGTTCAGACATTCTGTTAGTGAAAGTTCAGAGAGGATATCCAGATGCGCGCGGTGCGGCTCCTCCAGACGAATGTCCTTGATGAGTGTCACTTGCTGGAGCACATCGCGTTCTGGGTTGTGCTCGTGTGGACGGCGTCCCACGAAACCGATGGTTAGGCGGTTTGCCACGCGAAATAACACCACCGTTGGTGCAATAAGCCGCTTATTGATTTCTCGCGTAAATTCGGCGTAGGCGCTGCGGGAGTAGGTTTTCTCTTTTAGTTCGACAGCGAAGAAAAAGAAGCTTTCGATGCGGTTTTCTTCCAAGAATTCGAACGGCTGTTGCGTTTGGGCATCTATTTCAGCGTCTGTGATCTGAAAGATGAAGTGTACGGATTCTGCGTTGTTTCGGAGTGCTTGTTCCGTTTGGGTGTTTGGGTTGAATGCGGGGAACGTCTCAATAAAGTCGGTGCCTGTTCCGGAAAAGTCCTCCGTCAATTCGCTTCGGTAGCCTAAGGTAGCCAAGAGGTCTTTCGCAGTTTGTAAAAAGGTGCCGGTGGATATTGCTGCGAGAGCGTTTTTGATATGTGCTTTGTTCATGCGTTTGTTCCTGCAGTCAGATGCTCTGTGCTTTGTGATTCTGTTGCACATCACGGTGTACTGAAGCCGTAGAGGCTTATCCGTTCTCGGCTAATTATTACTTTTCGGGTCTTCGCCAAGGGCTGCAGTGTGAGGCAAAACGTTTTAGTGCGCCACTTTTAACGATAATTGCCTCAGGGCGTAGGATAGTTGCATACGATGTCAGTAGAGCGATAGTATCAAGCAGAGAGTTATAGCCTGACAAGCCGGAGATGTCAATGTAGATTTTACTGAACGGCTCGGCAAGTTCAAGGGCTGCTCTCACATCAAACCCGTCAAGCACTTCAAAATGAAGTTCAGGGTATATTTCCCGTGCCCGTTCGATGCATTTTTGACTGATGTCAGTGGCGATGATTTTCTTGCAATGCGGTGCGATTAACGTTGTGGTTGTCCCCCATTCGCATCCGATTTCCAAGACAACGTCATCCGAATTGACCCACGTTGGGATTGTATCTCGATATTCCTTAACGCCGCGCGTTGCAATGAACTCGGTTTGACTTTCAAATAATTGATTTTTACCTGCCATTGGCAGCCTTTCTGTTACACGGTTTTCGGCAAAAAAGTTAAATAATAACTTATTTTTAGGACTCTGGGGTTGTGATAATCAGCCACGTTACCAACTCAAAATCGTTGGTATCTTTGGGTTTTTTAGATGTGGGGAGCAGTTTAAAGCCGCGTGTGCCGTGAATCCCCATATTTTTGAATTGGGTAGTTGTATGTGCCTTGGTGATATGAGTGATGACGGTTTCTAACAGATTGTTATAATCTGCCATATTCTCTCCGTTTTGAGTCTCTTTGTCAAATTGGAGACACAACTTTTGCAATGGTTCTCTCTTTCCGACAGCCGATGCTTCAAACAGGTCTAAGACCTGTTTAGCGTTCGCGCAGCCGTAGCGGATATCACCGTTTTCGCGGATGTAGACTGTGTAGTACGGATAGATAGGACTCGGTGTCTTTTTCTCTTTATCGGTTGTGACGTTAAGTTGCCGGAGGAGGAAGATGACTCCTGTTTCTGCAAGGTTGTTTCCGTTGTCTGTGAGTGCGTACGCCCCTTTCGGTATAGATTCTAATTCGGCCCTATTTTTTTCGAGATACTTCAGTAATTGGGTGAAAAAATAATCGAGCGTAAAATCACTGAGAACGATGCCGTCGGAGAAATCGTCTAGGTCGAGTACATCTTCGCGCAGTTGCTTCAATTGCTGGTCCCGGAAGTTCAGTTCCATCTGTGCGTGTTCATACGTGAATTCATTGAACGGATCATCATCGCCGCTTGCTGCTGCGTCTGCTAGGGCCATGCGAGACTCTACGCGAGTTTGTAAGCGTAAATAGATCTCCATATCTTCCGTGGGCCAATAGTTAATCATGCGTACAGTCTTGTTTCTGCTTCCGATGCGATGGATGCGCCCGAAACGTTGGATGATACGCACCGGGTTCCAGTGGATGTCGTAGTTGAGCACGGTGTCACAATCCTGCAGATTTTGTCCTTCTGAAATGCAATCTGTGGCAATGAGCAGTTCTATGTCGCCGCTTGTCCCATCAGTGCGTTCTCGCGCTCGTGGGGCGAAGTTCGTTAAGACGGCGTTGAAGTTGTTTGGTCCGCAGGTAGTCCGCGTCGTATCCCCGGAAACCATGGCGATGTTCAGTTCTAGTTCTGTCGCGAGAGGTACTAATTCTTCATAAAGGTAAATTGCTGTATCCTTGAAGGTCGTGAAGATTAATAACTTTCGGTTGGGTTTTCCGTCCTTGTTGAGGGTTGGATTTTGTGCCTTGTCCCGAATATGTTTCTTGATTGCTTCGAGTTTACCGTCTCGTTCTGGGGTAATGGTTTTGACTCTGTTCCATGCAGCGGTTAAGGTTAGCTTATCCTTGATGAGCTCTTTACTCCAGCGTTTGTAATCCAATTCGCGTAGGTGGTACGGCTGGCGTGCGCGATTCACGAGGAATTCCTCATCATCTTCGTCGTCATCCGGCAGGATATCAACCAGAGCGTCGGAAATAGTTTGAGTCTGTCTGTAGTGCTCTATTTTTTCCAACATATCATCAATTTTTCGGACTGTCCGTTCAAGCGTTTGTGTAAGCGAATGTGCGGAACTTTCCAACCGTTTGAGAAAGTTGGTCTGCATCATGCCGATGAGAAACCGTTCCCGGTCTTCCTGATTAAAATGAAATTTCTTTTTCTCTTCTGCCAATCGCTCTTTCGCCGTTTCGCTGATGACGTAGCTGGAAGGTCTATAGATGGAGAGCGCGAATTCGGAGATCTGATCTGCTAAGTTTTTATAAGAGAGGTTCCCTGTCAAGTCAGTCGGTGGGTGGCAATTTTCCGGTTTCTGTGGGGTGGGGAATTCACCGATTCGACTCATTTCTTCTGCGTAGAAATTCTTAATATGCCTGCGAGATCTGGCGATCGAGAGCCCGCCGAGCAGTTGGAAGAAATCCGGACCGAGTGCCTCCAGCAATTTTACTTTGTCTTTTTTGCCGTTTTTACTTCCGTCTTCTTCCCATTTTTTGAATTCCTTTTGGGCCTGTCGCAGCATTGAGCCAATATTGCTGATGCCCAAACTTTCCCGGAAGACATCCTCGCGCTTTTCAGTCATGAGGTAGATTTGGTTGCGAAGGTCAATCAGTGATGTGTTCACAGGGGTTGCGGACAGCATCAGCACCTTCGTTTGTGTGCCTTCTTTGATAACCTCCTCCAAAAGTCGTGTGTAGCGACTGTGTCGGATAAAATTCCCTGCTTTATCACGTGTAGGTTTCGTGTCGTTTCGGAAGTTGTGAGATTCGTCGATCACGACTAGATCAAAGTTGCCCCAATTGAGATTTTCTAGGTTGATGTTGCCGGATTCGCCGGTGTAGCGAGAGAGGTCGGTATGCGATAGCAGCGTGTAACCGAACTTATCATCGAGGAAAGGATTGGTCTCTTGGGAGTTGTATGCGGGATAGCGTGCCCAGTTTTCGTTCAGTTTTTTAGGACATAAGACCAGGGCACGCTCGTTTCTCAATTCAAAGAACTTGATAACCGCTAGTGCGGTGTATGTTTTGCCAAGTCCGACGCTGTCTGCGAGGATGCAGCCGTTGTGTCTTAAGAGGCGGGCGATGACGCTTTTTACGCCCTCTTTCTGGAAGTCATATAACGTCTGCCAAATTTCGGTATCATATAAATGGGTGTCTTCCAATTGCCGGGCGTTGTTTTTTCTTGATTCTATTTCGTCGCGGAACAGTTCATAGAGCGTCTTAAAATAGATGAGCTCTGGCGCGTAGTCTGTCCCGAGCCGGGCCAGTTCTGCAAGTACCTCTGCTTTAACGTCTCTGACTGATTTTTGGTCATTCCAGATTTCATCAAACCAAGCTTTTAGATCGCGGCAATCATTGGCACCGTCTACGACGAGATTAAGTTCAATGTTATTGCCATGGGGGCTCAGTCCGAGGCCATGCATGGTAAAATTGGAACTGCCGATAGTGGCTTTCTGCCCACTGTTCGTGTTGATGTGATACATTTTCCCGTGGAGTAGATTTGATTCGCGTGTAGAACGGATTTCAACCTTCTGTTTTATCCATTCGGCACATGCTTTCGCGATAGGCTTCTGTTGTAGCTGCTGGTTAAGTTCTAATCCTTCGTCCACAATTTTGAAGGCTTTTTTGTCTGTCGCGTTCGGGTCGAGGCTTCTGATAAAGTCGGGTTCTCCAAACAAAAACTGGAGTTTTTGGATACCGTTGAGAGTTTCTTTTAGCGCGTCAAAGGCGTAAATTGTAAAGTACGCCGAAATAATAGAGAGCGAGGAACCTGTCTCTATTTCCTGAGTCAGAAAGTTTGCAACGGTTCCACGTGCATGGTTATCCCGGATCCGAGACTTAAAAGAGGACATGTGATTTGACATGATTGGCTTTGGAATGAAACGTTATAGGATTAAATTAGCAGAAGACCTATTGATATAAACAGTTGCAGTGTGTGCGTTTATTATGTCACGGTCCAGATTTCACCGGTATTCAATAGTGCTTCTAGGTTAGCTTCACCCATGCGTTCCTTAGCGAATTGAATCTGATCTGTCATTAGTTCTTCGTAGCACGGCTGCTCTACACTGCGGAAAATCCCGACAGGATGTGGCATACCGGGCGTATCACTCATCCGTGCTAGGAAGTTGGCTAACGTTGTATTCTCGACGTACCGGTCGTGGACGATGAGCTCATCGGCTGTATAATTCCCGTTTGTGATTTCGACAACTTCCGGTTGGAATCCGTTCAAGCGAATCCCTTTATTGCTTTCGTCTCCAAAAACCAGGGGTTCTCCGTGTTCGAGAAATACGGTGTTTTCGGCCTTCGTGACTTTTTCAGTATAGAGGAAGAAAGTCTTGTCGTTGAATACATGGCAATTTTGATAAATTTCGATGAATGCAGTGCCTTTATGTTGATGCGCTTCTTTAATCACGGTGCGAAGATGGTCGGGATCCCGGTCTAAAGAGCGTGCGACAAACGTGGCACCGGATGCCAAAGCGAGGCTAATCGGATTAAAAGGTGTCTCTAAGGAGCCGAGGGGTGTTGACTTCGTCTTTTTCCCTTGCTCTGATGTAGGTGAATATTGTCCTTTTGTCAGTCCGTAGATACGGTTGTTAAAGAGGAGTACGTTAATGTCGAAATTGCGTCGCATCAAGTGGATAAAATGATTGCCGCCGATAGAGAGTGCATCGCCATCGCCAGTGATAACCCATACAGATAGTTCTGGATTGGCAATTTTCACGCCGGATGCTATGGTGGGTGCCCTACCGTGAATGGTATGAAACCCGTAAGTGTTCATATAGTATGGGAACCGGCTGGAGCATCCAATTCCGGAGATAAAGACGATATTTTCTCTGGGGATGCCCAATTCGGGCATAATGCGTTGTGTCTGTGCGAGTATTGAGTAATCCCCACAGCCGGGGCACCAGCGTACATCTTGGTCAGACTTAAAGTCCTTTTGGGTGAGGGTAGGAACTCCTTTCGGAATTATTTCTCTATTTCTATTTTTCATCTCCGTCTCCGTGACAACTAAAGCAATTCGTTAATTTTCCTTTCCAATTCAAAAACTTGGAAGGGTTGTCCTTGAACCTTATTACAGCCAATTGTATCTATTAAATAAGTACTCCGGATCAATTGTCGAAGCTGCCCGCTGTTTAGCTCAGGAATTAAAACCTTTCTGAACCTGCGGAGTAGCGCCCCTAAATCATTTGGAAATGGATTGAGGTGCCGGAGATGGGCATGGGCGACAGGTTCGCCGGCATCGACGCATTGTTCGACGGCACTCCGGATTGCCCCGTATGTGCTCCCCCATCCGAGGATGAGGAGTTCGCCCTCGTCAGGTCCGAAGAGTTCAGTGTGTGGGATGTCAGCGGCGATTCCAGCAACCTTCTTGGCTCTGATATTGACCATTTTTTCGTGATTCTCGGCATCATAACTGACATGCCCGGTAACATCAGATTTTTCAAGTCCTCCGATGCGGTGTTCAAATCCGGGTGTTCCGGGCTTTGCCCATGGACGTGCAAGGGTTTCGGCATCCCGGTGGTACGGTTCAAAGCCGTTCAAAACAGCGGATGGCTCGACAAAATTGGGTTTGATGTCAGGCAATTCGGATATCTTTGGGATTTTCCAGGGCTCGGCCCCGAGGGCAATGTAGAGATCAGAGAGAAAGATGACCGGTGTTCTGTATTTCACGGCAATGCGGCATGCTTCGTAAACTGTGTCGAAACAGTCCCAGGGGCGTGCAGGCGCGACGATAGGGATAGGCGATTCCCCGTTCCGTCCATAAAACATTTGCAAGAGGTCTGACTGTTCGGTTTTTGTGGGCATCCCTGTTGAGGGCCCGGCTCTCTGGATATTGCATATAACGAGGGGGAGCTCAGCAATCATAGCCAGATTGATTGCTTCAGATTTGAGAGCGAGTCCCGGGCCGCTGCTACCTGTGACACCGAGTGCGCCGCTGAAGGCAGCCCCGATTGCAACCCCGACAGCGGCGATTTCATCCTCCATCTGCATCGTTACTACGCCAAAATTCCGGTATTGAGCGAGCCCATGGAGAATGTCGCTTGCAGGGGTTATCGGATAGCTACCGTAAACGAGAGATAAGCCGGACTGGTGCGAAGCAGCCACTAAGCCGAGCACCGTTGCCATGTTACCTTCAATATTCCTATAGGTACCGGGTGAAAAGACCGCGGGTTTCACTTGGTATGACGTTACAAACTGTTCAGTCGCCTCACAATAGATATTGCCTGCCCGGAGTGCGAGGATGTTCGCCTCAATATACTGCGGCTTTGTGGCGAATTTTGTCTTTATCCACTTCATCGTATATTCCATGGAGCGATTATAGAGCCACAGTATCATTCCGAGTGCGAAGAAATTCTTGCATCGGTCAATTTCGCGTGTAGAGAGCTCGGTTGTTTCAAGCGCTTTACGAGTCAGTGCTGTTAGATCTACAGGGAAGACCTGATATTTTGTAAGGGAGTCATCTTTGAGCGGGTCGCTCTCATATCCGGCGAGTCGCAAATTTCGCCGTGCGAAATTATCGGAATTGACGATAAGAATCCCGTTAGGTTTGAGTTTATCTAGGTGAACTTTTAAGGCGGCGGGATTCATTGCGACGAGCACGTCACAGTAATCCCCGGGTGTGTGAATCTGCTGGCTTGAGAAGTGGAGTTGAAAGCCGGAAACCCCTGCTAATGAGCCTGCGGGCGCTCGGATTTCTGCGGGGTAATCAGGCAAAGTTGCGACATCGTTGCCAATCAGGGCAGTCGTCTCAGTCATTTGAGTGCCAATTGTCTGCGACCCGTCGCCGGAGTCCCCGGCAAACAGGAGAGTCGCTTCCTCAATTTGCGATACTGGCTTACGCATCACAATCGGTTCCTTCCGTAGAACGGGGATAAAATTATATAGATTAAGCCCCCTCGCGGGCTTTCATTGCATCTCGAATAGGTGTCGGCGGTAACGTTAGGACTTCCTGCGGAAAACTCTCAACGAGATGTGAAATGACATCACGAATGGAAACCATGCCGATGGGCTGGTTGTGTTCATTGATAATAGGCAGATGTCGGTATCCGCCGCGCGCCATATAGAGGATTGCAGTATCCAGCGAATCCTCTTCGCGTGCGGTTTGTGGCTGGGCTATCATGAACTGCTCAACGCCGATTTCCTCAAGACTTCCAACGGTTTTGTTGAATATTTTACGGAGCACGTCTCGTTCGCTAAAAATTCCACAGAGCTGATTATTCGCATCGACAATAGGGGCTGCGCCAATCTTATGATGTAGCAGTAAGTCTATCGCGTTCTGGGTGCTGCTGTGGAGTTCAATTGTGATAGGCGGGCGCATGAGTGCCCGGAGCGGTATTTGGATTTCCAGCGCGTTCCATGCCCGGAGTGCTGCGTCCTGCTCCATCTGTTCTAATTCTTCATCAATTGCTAAGTCGTACAGCATGGCTACGTCTCCGCCCCCTGATTCTGAATAAAAATTGCGACATGGTTTAGAATATCGTGCGTTGAAATTAAACCGACTGGATAGGCATCGCCCTGGTCATCCCAGACGCAGAGCGGTACGTGCCGAAAATGCCCGAGGTGCATTAGATTTAAGGCGAACGCGATGGAATCACTCGCACGCAGGACTTCGGGTGAATCTGTCATCACCGTTTCAACGAGGGTTTCCTCAGGCGCTAACTGCCGCCCGATAACGTGAAAAAGCAGATCGCGCTCCGTGATAATGCCAATCAGACGTTGGGACTCGTCAACGACGAGAACACACCCAAACCCACCCCCCTGCATTGCGGTTATGACTTCTGAAACAGGAGAGCCAATTTGCACAGTGGTAGGTTGGTTATAATTGATTGTGCTAATCGGTAGAGACAACATCCTCGCGTCCATCGCTAGACTTCCTTAAATATAACGTTTAAAAACAGTGGAGAGTTTCTTATAACTTCATTTTTAAGTATACCACAATTTCGGTGAGTTTGCAAGGAAAATGTAAAATTAACCTGAATTTGATATAACCGAAGCGAGTTTGCTAGCAACAAGTGCTGTTGGATATGCTCATTTTCGTGAAAACCGTTTCGAAACGCGTCCACCCGTGCCAGCAAAACCGTCTCAACTTTGAGGTGAATTGGGTGTGGCGTGAGGGAAAGCAACCTGCGCTAACTGCGAGACACAAGAGGCGTTTACGCCTATGCAAAATCTTGTTAACCCGTAGCTGCTTGCGTCAGAGGGACGTTGAATTTCGCTAAGGTCACCGTTACAAAACCAAGGTGGGGGCACGCGAGGTTGGAGAGCCCCAGCCGGGCACGACGATAGTCCATCGTCCAGCAGGTCCGCCTGCTACCAAAATCAACAGTTCTTCAGGGTTGTACTGCTGTGTCTGTTCAGAAATATAACGTTGTATGTCTGTTCTGCTAAAACCGTCGTCAGAGATTGTCCGTGCGTGTTCAATGCCGACTACTAATAAGGTTTCGCCGCCACTGTTGCCGGGTGCTGTCAGGTTATGAGAGATAATGTTGAGGATCCCTTCTGCTGTGTTGCTAGCGTGGTCATTGACGCTTTGCGGGCCGGCACCTGCAAAGACGGTCACGGTGCTTTCGGCTGCTGAGAAGCCCCGTTCTACGTGAAAGGGGGGCCACGGACTTTCAGCTTCATTTTCAGCAATACAGCATGTATATTTTCCAGGGTGCCCGAAAGCAGCACGGTCCAGTTCGCCGGGCAATGCCCCGCCGATATTGGTACAGACGAGTCTCACAGCACGTCCAATGGTAGCGTTTGCTCGCCAACCTTGTCCGAAGAGATTAAAACCGCTGTTAATTTCTAACCGTTCCCGGATCGGCCCATTAATAACAAGCATCGGTGCGACATGTGAGGTGGTAACCTGAACGCCATGGAGATTAAACTGTTCAGTGCACATGGCTTCTACAGTTTTGAGGACAATTGGTAAATATTGGGGGCGACATCCAGCCATCACAGCGTTAATCGCCACTTTTTCAACGGTAGCTCTTCCCCACTTCGGTGGTATAGCAGCTATGAGTTCATCAGGGTTCCGGTGCGTGCCGCCGAGCATTCGTGCAACGCGCGCCGGTGTGGGCGGGACAACAGGGAGCCCATCTGTCCAACCGTTTTGATAACAGAACTCAATCGCATCTTCGGTTTCATTAATGTCTACGTGTGTAGATTGCCATTGATATGTCATACGGGTTCCTTAGGGTATTCGTCTTATGTCTGCTTGTACGAAAAAAAATCCGCGTTTAGTAGACGTACTGTTCTTCAACATTGGGTTTCCATTTTATCCGACGGACATTCCCATGCGTCCGCCATCGACGTGGAGGGTTTGCCCTGTGATGTAAGATGCATCGTCGCTGAGGAGAAAGGCGATGACGGCGGCGACCTCTTCTGGTCTGGCGCGACGTTTCATGATGCATGAATTAATTGCGCTCTCCTCCAATTCCTTCTTTCGTGCGGCGGGGTTAGGTGCATTGCCGAAGTGCATTTCGGTAACTATCCAGCCCGGTGCGACTGCATTGACGCGGATGCCGTAGTCAACGAATTCGGCTGCCATGGTCTTAGTGAGTGACACCACTCCAGCTTTAATGGCATCGTATACCCACTGGCCGGGTCTGCCGAGGAAACCGCCTTCTGACGAGATATTGACGATAGCCCCGCCGTCCTGTTTTAAGAATGGCAAAAGAATTTGTGTTATGAGTGCCCATCCTCGGAGGCCGATGGCGGTTTCGGGTTCCCAATTTTCAATCCATTTTCCCTCTTCAATTTTACCGGTTCTCAAGATTGCGGCGTTGTTAACCAGCATGTGTAGTGCAGTCACCTGTTCGGCGGTGGCGCGTCCTACAGTTCTGACAGCCTCATCGTCGGCGAGGTTTACTTCCAAGTAAGTCGCTTTGCCGCCAGCATCCTCAATTTTAGAGACTGTCTCACGTGCGAGTGGGGCGTTATTGTCTACGATGATGACCCGTGCGCCTTCAGCGGCTAAACGGCTTGCGGTTGCTCGCCCGATGCCGGAGGCACCGCCGGTGACCAAGGCATTCTGATTCTTAAAGCGCGTCATAGCCGAGGGGTTTGTGGGCATTCTCTGTGTCTCCTTTCGCTTGTAGTGTCGGTGTGCATCTTTTCCTTAGTTTTCCTCAAAACTGATTTCTTCACGCATTTTTCATTATACTGCAACCTCCAAAATTTTCGCAACATTTTTCGAGGCATCAGAATCGTTTTTTTTTGTTGTGTAATTCACGCGCTTCTGCTAATATATCCAAGGAGTGGTGAAACGGTGGTTTCGTCTGTGTTGTGTAGGAAAAAAACGTAGCATCATACGACAAACTAGATAGCCGTATTGAGAGGAGATATGACATCTGTTACATTTCAAGGCATTGTTTTAGCAAGGAGCATTGTAGGAAATTTTTTAAAACCGACTCCTTTAATCCATTATCCGGAATTATCGAAGCGACTTGGCTTTGAGGCGTATATCAAACACGAAAACCATCTGCCGACCGGTTGTTTTAAGGTGCGAGGTGGCTTGAATTTTATGCATCTCTTACCTACAGTACAACGTAAATTAGGCGTTGTTACTGCGACGCGTGGGAACCATGGGCAGTCCATTGCTTACGCAGGCAGGCAGTTCGGTGTCAAAACCACTGTCGTTGTACCGCACGGTAACAATCCCGAAAAAAACAGTGCGATGCATGCTTATGGTGCTGAGCTCATTGAACACGGTGCGGATTTTGACGAGGCCCGCGAGTATTGTGAGACACTTCAAGCGGAGCGGGGGCTCTATTATGTGCATCCATGTTTGGAACCGGCGCTCTTCCACGGTGTCGGTACCTATTCAGTAGAGATTTTTGAAAGTCTGCCGGATGTAGATGCGATTATCGTCCCTATTGGTGGTGGGAGCGGTTGCTGTGGGGCAATCACCGTCGCCAAGGCGATTAATCCGAATGCTGCTATTATCGGCGTTCAAGCCGAAAATGCCCCGGCTATCTACCGCTCGTGGAAGGTAGGGCGGCATATAGAAACCGATTCGTGCAATACGGTAGCAGATGGGCTTGCAACGCGCGTGCCGTTTACGCTACCTTTTTCAATTATTAAGGATGGCGTTAGCGACATTGTTTTGCTCAGTGAGACAGAAATTCTCGAAGGCATCCGAGCGGCCCTCCGATGGACACATAACTTGGCAGAAGGTGCCGGTGCTGCGGCGATAGCGGCTGCCCATAAACTTACGCAGCGGCTTGCCGGCAAAAACGTCGTTATGGTGATGAGTGGTGGCAATTTAGATACTGACACGCTGACTTCAGTCTTAGCCGGTGCCTAAATCATACCAATTGTGAACAACATAAACCGGGGCGGACCCATCCGCCAATTGAAGCGATGCCCATTCCGCGTCTTCGACGAATTCATTGCGGAGGGTGTTGGTTTGTGCAGGGTGAACGTGCATGGATGCAAGATTCCAGCGCAAGTTTTCGCTGTTTTCCACGACGACGTTCGGTTCTTCTGCAATCAAGGAGACGCGTTGCAATCCGTTGTTTTTCCGTCTGAGCCGCAATTTGGAGACTACATAATGAATGCTTTGTTGGGCATCACGCATTTCCGCTCTGTATGGTTTTTCTTTGTGGCGTGCCAGTTTTCCGGATAGGCTCAGTCTATATGCACCAAAGCGCATCAACTTCAGATTTCCCAGGAATTGGTCTGTCTCATAGTGCTCGGGCCGCGGCAAGCCTCCGTAAATGATAATATGCCGGCAATCGTATTGGTCCAAGGCATAGGAGACAGCCAATTGCCCGTCGGTATAATCCTTATCTATTTGTCCTATCCATTTTTGGACGATATGTTTAGCAATATCGGTTCTCAATTCTCCCACCGAATCCATATCGCCGATGAGTACATCGGGTGTGAGTTGGGTGCTGTTCCTCTGATTTAATTGGTGAAATATGCACAAACCGCCGTCGGCACAAATGAGAGGCGTGTCATTCGCCAGGGCTGCTTCAATCTCTTGACGATAAAAATTGAGATATCGCGTGTCATAATAGCCGTTGAGAAAAATTAGGGCTGGCTTCATGTCTAAATGAGCTCGCTTTTCCTGTAACCGTTCTTACGCAATCAGTTCTGATTCGGTTCCTGGAATAGAGACGTTATAGGATGGAATCAATCGCCCTGGATGATAAGAAAGTTTGACGCGCTTCAGATTTTCTAACCCGGCATCCCCCATTGCGTTAATCCACTTTGGCGTAAAAGTGCGCAAGCACAGATGGTTTTCATAGATTCCTGTCTGCAAACATCGCGTGAACTCGCGATATAGAAACTGCGCGAGCCCTTTTACCTTCAGATCGGTTATCTCAAACATGACACAGAATATATCTTGGGTAAGCGGATATCCGAAAGTATAACCTTTGAGCTGCCCATCGATGTAGACAACGTTGCCCCTAAGTCCCAAAGAGTTCGCGTGTGTTATACCGATTCGGTGGGCACAGCGAGAGTCCTGAAGCATCGCTTGATAGATTGCATCATCGTATTGCTTGGCTCGCTCCGAGTACCAGGTGTCATATAACGCCAAACACTCACCGAGGTCAGCGGGACAGTAGGATTTGAGGATGGTTGATGGATAGTTTGCAACAAAAACGTTGTAGGCGTGCCGCTGACTCTTGTAACGATTTCCCTTTAGCTGCGCAAGTGCTTCAGTGTGATAAAGGTATTCTGTCTCTTTCAAACTGGCATGAAAGCGTTTATTTCGATGCGTTTCTGCTCCGGTATCCGTTTTAATCCGTAAAACGGCGAGCATCTCATGTGGCACATTTTCTATTCGAGCGATGTGTGGGTTACGATTTGTTTCAAGCATAAACTGATACACTTCATGAACAAGGTTCCGGTAGGCGGAATCTCCGACAACGTTCTCTTTAGAGAGCGGCAGCAGCGGCATGAAATAGTCATCGTTCTGCTTCGCAAAGACACAGAGGTAGTTATGCAGCAGCGTCCAATAAAATTCAAAATGCTCACGCCAGATGTAGAGTGCTGCGAACGCATAACCGGAGAGCCCGATTTCCATGTGCCGTGTGTATTCATCAAAGAGCGGCTTGTTAGCGAGCGTGAGTGGGCGAAGTTGCATCTGTTTTCAGTTCATTGTGTGCTTTAACGTTCTGTAAAACGTGGACGATTTCCACCGTCGCTTGATAGTCTCCGATGAGGCTCCAATTGGAAGAAATCTGTTCTGCAACTGTTTCGGATTCGACGTAATCGATGACGTGTTCTATATGTCGCTGAAAGCCTGCAGTTGACAGATGTGTTTCTCCAAACGGGCAAAGGGTGTCTACCCCCAGCAGCACTTTGGTTTTGTCTTTGTTAAACATCAGAGCAAAGGGGTAGAGTCGACAATCAAGTGGGCGAATGGCATAGATGGTGCAGCGGCCGGTCTGTGGCTGAAAGAAAGGGCAGATGTAGAAGTCTTTGTAAGCTTTTAACCGGATCTGCGTACTTTTTCCATCCAGCTGCGGACAAAATTGTGTAGACTCGGCTCCGTATGATAAAACAGTCTCCGTCTCTAATGCCGTAAAAATCGGGGCGAGTGGACTGTCCACCTCTAAAAACCGGCAACAGACATCGCACGAAAAGCAGACTTCGTTGGGAATGATTTGGATGAGTTGTTTGTCTGAGTTGTTAGCCATCGATTTTCAGTGCGTTTCGCTCCGTTTTGACGTACGGAACCCGGTAAGTTTGCTATTTTAAACCCAGCGGCTGCAGAAATACGTTCTGTATCCTCATTTTTTCGCAGAGCCGATAAAGGCGTTTTTTTTCTTCCCTTGGTCCGCGGCACTGATTAAAACTGCTGCGTATTCTGCTTTTCTAGTGTAGTATCTCTTGCGATTTTATTTTATCAAAGATTGACAAAATTCGGAATTAAAAAGCCGCCCAAACGGTTTTGAGAGGCGCGAATCAGTGATTTGTGATATAGATGCATCGCCTCTTATTTTGACGTGAGCACCTCCTCGCGGTTGGCGTTGACGTTCATGCCCCAAAAAAATTGCCTATAGCTGCAATGACGGTATAGACATCTGCTTCAGTTAGCCCTGGATGAAGTGGTAGGCTGATAACGCGTTGGAAAGCTGCTTCGGCATTGGGGAAATCGCCTTCGGCGTATCCGTACTGCTTCTGATAAAACTGGAAGAGGTGCAGCGGTATATAGTGAACGCTACATTCGATGTTTTGCTCTCGGAGTGCATTGATGAATGCGTCTCGGTTTCCGTTCTGGATGTGGATGATGTAGAGGTGCCATGCGTGCATGCCGGTTTTTGGGGGCGGTGCAGGGGGTGTCCTAATTTCAGGAATTTTCGCGAGTTCAGTTTGGTAGATGTTAGCATATTGCTGCCGGTATTCGTGCTGTTTATTAAGTTTGAGGAGTTGACATAAACCGAGCGCGGCTTGAATATCTGTCATGTTGTATTTGTAGCCCTCGCTTGTAATATCGTAGCTCCAAATACTGCGTTGAAATTGGCGGCTCCAGGCATCTCTATCAATACCGTGCAGCCGCATTGTGCGTAGCGGTGCGGCAAGTGCATCGCTATTGGTGGTAATCATCCCGCCTTCTGCGGTGGTGAGATTTTTGTTTGCATAGAAACTAAAAGCCGAGACATCTGCTAGTGTGCCGATGTAATGTCCTCTGTATTTTGCAGGAATTGCGTGTGCGGCATCATCGATGAGAATGAGATTGTAGCGTTCGCAGATGTCGCGGAGTGCATCCATCTCACAAGGATAGCCGGCGATGTGTACGGGCAGGATGGCTTTCGTGCGCGGGGTAATTGCTTCTTCAATATTGGCAGTGTCAATGTTCAAAGTCTGCTCGTTCACATCAACAAAAACAGGTTTCGCGCCTACATATCGGATAGCTTCCGCTGTGGCTGTGAAGGTGTATGGAGTGGTGATGACTTCATCCCCGCTGCCGACTTCGGTGGCAACCAGGCTGAGGTGCAAAGCAGCAGTACAGGAGCTCACGGCGATGGCATGCTTCACGCCGATATATTCTGCAAACGCGCTTTCAAATTCGCGCACCTTTGCACCGGTGCTAATCCATTTGGAGGCGAGTACCTCACTCACTGCTTCAATTTCAGTCTCATCAATCCACGGACGACTGAACGGAATGAAACGGTTTTGTGACATATAAGATTTCCTTTACCTTTACCTTTACCTTTACCTTCGGAGACATCACTATTAGATTTCAAGAGCTGCCCCGGGGGCTGCCGGCTCCGTTGAGGTTTGCAATATCTGAATTATCGCATCGAGTGCGAGCGTGTAGCTATATGCCCCAAAACCGCCAATGACACCGACAGCAACGGCTGAAATATAGGAGTGGTGCCGAAACGGTTCCCGGGCGTAGATATTGGAAAGGTGGATCTCAATTGCAGGGAGCGCCACGGTGGAGAGTGCGTCGCGGATAGCGATGCTCGTGTGTGTATACGCTGCCGGATTGATTAAGATGCCGTCTGCCCAATTGATATGGTTGCCGATAATTGAGACAATCTCGCCTTCGTGATTAGATTGGAAGATTTTCAGTACAATATCATGGGCTGAAGCAGCGGCTTGCCTATCCAGGGCAGTATTGATGTCTTCCAACGTTTGATGTCCATAAATTTCAGGTTGGCGTTTGCCTAATAGATGCAGATTGGGGCCATGGATAACTAAAATATTCATAAATTTACCACAAGATGGTTATGTGCTCTTAACTGTATACAAATTATAAGTCCGGGCTCAGTTTGATGTCAACGTTTTTTGAAAATTAACCTATTTGCGGGTCGAGTGCATCGCGAAGTGCGTCACCGAGCAGGTTAAAGGCTAAAACGACAAGGAAAATGGCGATGCCGGGGACGGCGACGGTAAGTGGTGCCCGTCTAATAAAATTTCGGTTCTCGTGGAGCATGGCCCCCCATTCAGGTTCTCCGATTTCTGCCCCGAGCCCGAGGAAACTGAGCCCTGCTGCATCTAAGATCGCCGCCCCGATACCGAGGGTTGCTTGCACAATCAGTGGGGCAATACAGTTCGGCAGCACTGTTGTGGTAAGGATGCGGAAGTCGCTGGCCCCAATCACCTTTGCAGCGATGACGTAGTCAAGCTGGCGCACCTTCAGTACAGCGGCCCGCAGGATTCGGGCGTACTGTGGGATATAGACGATAGAGACGGCAATAATTGCATTGGTGAGACTCTGCCCGAGAATCGTCATGATTACCATAGCAAGGAGAATACTGGGCATAACGAGCATGATATCCATGATACGCATAATAAGGTTGTCAAACCAGCTGCCGTAGTAGCCTGCGATTGCCCCGAAAACAGTGCCAAAGCTGAGCGCAAAGGCAGTCGCTATGAAACCGACCGTCAGGGAAATGCGGGTGCCGTAGACGATTCGGCTGAAGAGATCGCGCCCGACTCCATCAGTACCGAGGTAGTGTTCAGTGGAGCTCTGCTGTAACCGCTCAATTACGTTCGCCTGCCTCGGGTCGTGTGTAGCAATCAAAGGTGCCAAAATCGCTACGATAATAAAGAGTAGGATAATTGATGCCCCAATCATGGCAGATGGATGGTGCAATAATTTACGAAAGGCTTGGTGGGTAGTCATTGCAGTGTGGTTCATGGGGTTTCCGCTCCGATACGGATACGTGGGTCAAAGTAGGCGTAAAGCAGGTCTACGGTGAGATTCACCAGCATAAATATGGTAGCGACAAAGAGGACACCCCCTTGTACAGGACGAATGTCGCGCGATTCGACAGCATCACGCAGCCATGAGCCGAGCCCTGGCCAAGAGAAGATGTATTCTGTCAAAATCGCACCGCCCATCAAGTAACCGAATTCAAGTCCGATGATGGTTAGGATAGGGACCATGCTATTTTTCATCGCATGTTTGCCAATGACCTGCCATCGCGGCAGCCCTTTCGCGTAGGCGGTAGTTATATAAGGTTGATTGAGTACTTCAAGGAGACTGGAGCGCGTCATCCGTGCAATAATTGCCAGCGGTATAGTACCGAGCGTAATTGCCGGGAGGATAAGATGTGCAATGGCGTTCCGAAAGGCGGTAAAGTTGGAGGCGAGGAGTGTGTCAATCAGGTAAAAGCCGGTGCGTCGTTGAATTTCTAAATCTAAAATTGCATCCAAACGTTGTGTACTGGGAAGGACGGGCCAGAGATAAGAAAAAAGTAGAACCAGCATTAACCCTAACCAAAAAATCGGCATGGAGATGCCTGCGAGGGATGTCGACATAGAGAAGTAGTCCCAAAACTTTCCGCGATACATCGCGGCGATGCACCCTGCAGTGATACCGAACAGAATTGAGAACGCCATGGCGGCAAGCGTTAATTCAACGGTTGCAGGAAAATAACGTTTGATTTCTTCAATAACGGGCTGCTTCGTTTTGAACGAACGTCCTAGGTCCAAGCGTGCAATATCCCATAGAAATTTCGCATATTGTTGATAAAGCGGTCTGTCAAGTCCTATCTCCTTTCGGAGTTCAGTGAGGGCTGCTTCCGTGGCACGCTCGCCCAAAATTGCGAGTGCAGCATCCCCCGGGATGAGATGCACCATGAAAAAAACCAGGAGCGAGACACCTAAAAGCGAGACACCCATGGAGAGCAGACGACGGATTATATAAGCGAGCAATGACTCAAACCTCTTGTCGAGCAAAGCGTATAGGGCAAAGTTCACACACCTCAAAAAATAGAGAGACACGCACGGAACGCACCCTACAATTAGAAAAATGGGTTATGTGCTTTCTCCTCACCAACGGTGGTAGGCGGTCCGTGACCGGGGAATAACCGGACATCATCTGCCAGGGAGAGAAGATGTTTGCGGACGCTGCTGATTTCATCGTCATAAGAGATATTAGCCCCACCAACCGAACCTGCGAAAACAGCATCCCCGACGAATGCAACTGTTTGTGTCAGGAAGCTACACCCGCCGGTGGTATGCCCGGGCGTGCTGACGACAGTGAGCATCAGTCGTCCTACTGTCAGGACATCTGCATGTTCTACTTCTCTGATTTTGTCTCTGCTCGTCGGTTTGGGTTCGTTTTTGTGGATATAGGTTGGTGCACCGGTCAGCTCTTGGAGTTGGGTCAGGCCTTCGGCATGATCGTGATGTGCATGTGTCAAAAGAATCACTGTTGGATTGACGTTACGTGCGTCCACTTGTTCAAGGATGAGCCCTGGATGCGCAGCCGTGTCAATAATCGCTGCTTCTTCAGTGGCTGTGCAGATTAAGAGGTAGGCGTTGACGGGCCACCCCCCGACCGGTGCGCTCACCGTAATCACTTCAAAGCCTAGTCCTTGGTACGGAGATTCAACCGGATTCGGTTCCCAAGTCTCTGTCGCTATATCCATCAATTTTGCAGCATTTAGGTTAAGCACTTCTGAGAGTTGAGTAACTTGTGATTCAGTCGGTTTTAAGGTATACTCTTCCATCTGGGAGAGTTGTGCTTCGGTGATTCCAGCAGCAGCGGCGGTTTGTGCCGGAGTGAGATGTTGGCCACGTCTCGCTTTGCCGATAATGTCACCAAATTCGTCTTCAAGTGCGTATGCCATAATTTTGAGACCTCTTTCGTGAAATTTGTCATATCCGGATAACCGGGACTTGAAAGTATAGACTGCGTATGGTAAAATTAAGTATAGCAGAAAATTAGAGAGAAAGCAATGCAAAAAAGGGCCGGACATGCCTCACCTGTCCCGGCACTTTCCGCGTAAGGCTTTCTTGTCGTCTCTTACAACTTTTTGAATAAGGGGATATTTTATGAAACTCGGTTTGGTAACGTATAATATGGCAAAAGATTGGGATGTTTCCACGCTCATTGAACGGTGTGTGGAGACGGGTTTTGAAGGCGTAGAATTGCGTACGACACATGCACATGGTGTGGAAGTGGGGTTATCCTCGAGCGAACGTGCTGCTGTTAAACAACTTTTCGCTGATTCGCCGATTGACATTGCAGGCTTGGGTTCTGCATTTGACTATCACGCTGTAGACGCGGCAGTCGTTCGTCAGAATATAGAAGGAACGAAGCAATATTCTCAGCTAGCAGCAGATGTCGGGGCACCGGGGGTAAAGGTCCGGCCGAATGGACTTCCCGAAGGCGTCCCCGTCGAAAAGACGTTAGAACAAATTGGGCTCGCACTGCAGGAATGTGCGGAGTACGCAGCAAACCTGGGCGTACAAATTCGCCTAGAGGTACACGGTGCTGGAACATCCGAGCTGCCACATATTCGTACGATTATTGATGTCGCGGCACATGAGAACGTTTATGTCTGCTGGAATTCTAACTTTGGAGAAGTGGAGAACGGTTCGATCGAGAGTAACTTCAATTTAGTAAAAGGCAAAATTGGCTTAGTCCATATCACTGAATTGCATCGGCGGGAGTACCCATGGCGAGAACTCTTCACGTTACTGAGAGGATCCGGCTATTCCGGCTACTGTCTCGCGGAAATTGCCGGCAGTTCGGATCCGGTGCGTGTGATGAACTATTATCGGGCATTGTGGGAGCAGTTGGCGGCATGAAGAAGATCCTGTTTTCCAGTCTCTATTTAGCCGCGTCTCTACTCACTCAATTGGCTTTCGCCAATACAACAGACACTGTGACGCTCGAGAACGATGTGTGGCGTATTGACATTGCACCCCAATCGCTTGCCGTGATTGCACAGCCAAAAGGCAGCGCAGCGGTTCACGTTTCAAAAGGACAAGCAGGTTTGGGCAACGTTACCGCCCTTGTTCAACAGCGGAATCTTGCCACATGGAAACTGTCTGAAACTTCTCTGAGCGTCCGTGCTGAGTTAATAGAAGAGGTGCTCTCAATTGAATTCATTTCAGAGACCTCCGGCAATTTGACGTGGCCGATGATTCAAAACACTCCGTCTCTTCGGGGTTACATTGTCCCTTTTTTTGAAGGAAGTTACGTTCCAACCGATGACGTGCTCTGGCAGGATTTCTTGCATCAACGAGGTGCTATCAGCACAACTGCGGGGCTCTCAATGCCTTTTTGGGGCTTAGATTTTGGCGAATGGACCTTAACGTATATTCTAACAAACCCTTTCAATAACCAATTGCAATTCAATAAAATGGCGGAATTAGGCTTAGGGATGCAGGTATCGCACGCATTCACCCCGAATTGGGCTCGGAAAACTTACGGCATGCGAATTGTGTTGGGTGCCGGAACCCCGGTTACGCCGGCGAAGCACTACCGGCAAGAGTTGATGGATAACTCAGCATTCGTCTCATTTTCAGAAAAAGTAGAGCGATTGCCAGCAGCCGAGAAACTACTGGGTGCCGCTCATATCTATCTCTGGGGTGGGCAGATGCTAAGCCGGTATGACGTAACCGACTGGAAGACGTTTGCAGTAAAACTGCACAGTCGTGAAACCGTTGTCACACAACAGATTTGGAGCCGACTTAATGCTGATGTCCGGAAAACTGTTAAGGTACTTGTTCAATCAGAACGCTCGCCGGTGTACGCACAACGCGTTCTCAGCGGTACCTTAAGTGAAATTCTTGAGGAACGGAGTTTCGCTCGGTGGTTTCAAGCAACGCTTGAAAATCTGGATACAGAAAAACAAGATGCCTCTATATGGAGTCAGAAACACCTTGAACCTGAAGTTGCCGCCTTACTCTCTCAAGACGTTTCATCACTCTCGCGCGTCGACGTATACCGTCTCAATAGTCTACTGCTATATGCTGTATTTGCTGAGCAGCTGCGCCATCCAGATGAATGGGGCGATGGTGTCTCTATTAAACTGTTAGAGCAATTCGCAGAAAACGGCCTTGACCGGCTCTGGTTAGGTATGGATTCGTGGCTCGATGGATTCCGGCATCCGACGGCTGTCCGGAAGGCGAAAGCGCTTGGTTATCTCATAGCACCTTATGACTCATATCATAGCATCCATCATCCTCAGGAACCGGAAACCTGGGAGACAGCCCAATTTGATTTGGAACTTTATGAACAAGGCGCGATTGTGAATGCAGACGGCACAAAAAATAAGGGATTTAAGCAGAAGGGCTATCACTTGAGTCCTTTGGTAGCGAGGCCTTACGTTGAAAGACGAGTTAACGATATTTTTTCAGTGATGCCGTCCGATTTTAATTCCTGGTTCATAGATTGTGACGCTTACGGAGAACTTTTTGACGACTATTCGCCCGCACACACCGCAACCCAGTTCGACGATATGCAAGCACGGTTGGCACGGATGGCATGGATTCGAGACACCTATCAAGTCGTAGTCGGTTCCGAGGGCGGTGCCGCTTATGCTGCAGCTACGCTCCACTTCGCGCACGGCATGATGGCACCTGTCATTGGATGGGGCGATGCAGACATGAAGGAGAAAGGTTCACCGTATTATATCGGGGGTTACTGGCCACCTGATGCACCTGCTATCCATGTCAAACAGGTACCCTTGAAACCACTCTATTTTCATCTCTATTTTGACCCAAGATTCCGCTTACCACTGTATCAACTGGTCTTTCATGACTCCCTCGTGACAACAAATCATTGGGGCAGCGGCAGTTTGAAGTTTAAGGAGGCAGTAGAAACGTTGAGGATGTTAGAGCTCCTTTATAATGTGCCGCCGCTGTATCACCTTAACATTGCAGAATTTTCAAAGCATAAGGAAACGATAAAGAAACATTATGCCTTCTTTTCGCCGCTTCACCGGGAAATTGGCGGGCAGCCGATGACAGATTTTGAGTGGCTGAGTCAGCATCGACAGGTTCAACGCACCGAGTTTGCAGGCACCGTTGAAATCTTCGCGAATTTCGGTACGGTTCCCTTTAAACATGTTAAACAGGTAAAGCTAGTGATTCCAGGGCGAACCGTTGTCGCACGATGGATTCAAACTGGAGATACTCAGATGTTCTCCATCGATTCAACCTTAGAATAATGTATTAGTGACGGCAGCGGATGTGTGTTATTCAGTTCTGACGCTGGGACGCTGGTCGGCTCAATCTGGAAAAATAGCCGCATCTTCACAGCATCCGGAAAAAACGCATTTTAATTTGCAATTTCGGTTACAATAGGATATAATTAAGATATATACTTTAATTATAGAGTTGTGAGTATATACTTTAAAGTAAGCATCCCCCATAGCTCAGTAGGTAGAGCAGATGGCTGTTAACCATCGTGTCGGCGGTTCGAGTCCGTCTGGGGGAGTTTCAAAAGCGTTGTGAGTATATCATTAAAGTAAGCATCCCCCATAGCTCAGTAGGTAGAGCAGATGGCTGTTAACCATCGTGTCGGCGGTTCGAGTCCGTCTGGGGGAGTTTCAAAAAGGGTTTGGTGGGTTTCCATGGGCTCATCAGGTCTCTTTCTCTGTTAGATTTACGGAGCCCATCTCCTTGTAACCATCCGATCGAATTGATAATCTCTGCTTGCTGCTCTTGCATCATCACCTCAAGGAGTGCAGGTTTTCCTGCAGCGAGTGCCTCGCGTAACGCTGGCTTAAAGTCTGCGAGATTTTCCACCTTCCGCACGTATGCGCCGAACGCTTCTGCAAGTTGAACGAAATCCGGATTTTGCAAATCTGTATCAATGGTGCGTCCTTCGCCCCAGCCCGTTGTATATATATATATAACAGAGAGACAGAAACGAAGTTGAGGGTGGCGGGGTTCGGTTTTCTTGTCCCAGTGGGTGGCAGGTAAAAGGTTATCTTGTCTCTCCTTTCAGGAGAGACAAAGAATACCGAACTTGTCAACCCACTAGGAAGACTTCAAGCAAACCGCGTATCTCACGATACTTGAGGAGACACCGAAATATGACTCCGGGCATCCGAGCGGTGCCAGTTTCATCACCTTTATCAAGTCAAAAGTGTGTTGCGGCCTCTGGAAACAACGCTGCGAGGAGTTGAAATACCACCCTTGCTCCCAGGACGAGGAGGGTTCCGACATTGCGGGTTTCCGCCTCGCAATGCCCCACTTTTCCGAGACGGAATTCAAATGTGACATCTTCCCCGTTTTACGCTGAAAACGCTGAAGTTTCACTTTCCCTGCTACCGTGACTCGGCTTTCGCAGCTTCATAGCCTTTCTAATCGGCTTCTTCTTCGACTTTTACAAGGGTTTTTTTCTCCCATTCTTCCAAAAAATTTTTCACTGCCACGGTTTCTTCACCGTCTGCGTCCCATTCTTCCAAAAATTCTTTCATTTCTTCAACCTTTTTTGCCACCCTTTCTTCAACAAGGGTTGCCAGCCTTTCTTCAACCTCTTTCTCGATGCGCTGTTTCCGTCTATCGCGATATTCTTCCAAATACGCCAACATCAGACCTACTCCTTCCTTGAAAATTGTCAATAGTGTTGAAAACGATAGCACGTGGGGGACACGTTCCCAAACCAGGACGAGGGCAGCGTCCCACTTTTCGTTTTCATAAAATCTGTGATAGAGAACGATTGCAGCGAGCGCCAAAAAACCTACGACTGTAAAAAAAATCATCGCTTTTTCGGTACTTCGCGCCGTAAATAACGTAGTCCTCTTATTGCCAGTGTTTTCCACAGGTGTGCCTCAACCGTTACTTAAAAGATACTACATTTTGCCGAAGCTGTCAAACAAAAAGAGCCGATCACCGCTTCCGCCGAAAATACCCCAGCCAATGCCCCTTTGATGTCGCAGATACGGAACAGAATGTCCGCACCAAATCGTAGTTATCTAGCCTTATGCGTGATTACAAGACGCGACATCTGCCCATGCACCATCATTTCAAGTCATTGCCGAAGTCCTTTCTTCTTGGAATTCATGCCACTGCCAAGGTCTTTAAGAATTTCAGGATGCCATCCGTTTTTGTTACAAAAGGCTTCAAGAACAGCATGCTGACGATTGAGATGCGCCTTCCCATCGGGGCTTGAGACGCGGGCAGACGCAATTGTCGGATAGGATTTAGAATGCGATGCCAATAAGGCTTGTAGGCTATATAAGCGTGTTCCTTTCGGTGTGCGTTTAGCAGGCTCTATCATTCCGCCTTCTTCCCACCGCCGAAGTGTCTGAGGATTAACGCCTAAAAACTTAGCCGCCTCGCCTCTTTTTACAAATCTATCATTCTACGGATATGATAACACATTCAAACCAGAACGTGAAATAAAAATCTTACAAACGATAGATTTGTATAAGAATGTATAAATTTGTATAGATTTATACAGATTTATCGGCACTGCAGCTACCGTTACGGTTGTTAATCTTTGTGCTTTTTGAGGAAATTTTCCAACCATACATCCGGTTCGTGGCCGAGTCGCCGCAGTAGGCTGCATCCAACTCGCTTGATAAATTTGGGTGTTAAGTTAAAGAGTTTCAATTGCCAACTCATAAGACGACTCAATATACTTTTGCCAATAGACTAACTAACGTTCTCACACGTCGTAGTCGAACCCGTTTAACCGCCCGGGTTCGGTTACCGTCGTATCGCTTTGCCTGTCGCTTTATCAAAGAAATGGATGCGTTCCGGTACAAACTTGACGTAGATGAACGCGCCAATTTGCGTCTGGAAGTTCGGGGCGGCCCTGGATTTGAGAAGCGTATGCGTGCCGGCCGCATCTGTTCCAAGCGTTAACTCAACTATGGTTTCTGCCCCTAGCGGCTCAACACTATAGACTTCCGCTCGAAATGCATTGGGTACCGCCTGATGACTGACCTGCACATCTTCAGGGTGTACCCCGAAAATGGCTTCTCGGTTTTCAGGAGTTTTGCGAAACGTTTGTGCGACATCAGCATTCTCAATTGTTACCGTAGCGGCAGGGCGATCGAGGTTCGCTGTTACGCGGGGGTTGCTGCTGGGCTGGCTTCCATCTGGAATGTGAAGTGCGGCGGCTCTGAGCGTCAATTCGAGCTGCCCCTTGGTATTGGAAATTTCACAAGGGATACAGTTCATACTTGGACTTCCGATGAAACTTGCAACAAATAGGTTTGCCGGGTGGTTATAAATATCAGCAGGTGTCCCCAATTGCTGGATTTTTCCGGCTTCAAGTACTGCGATGCGGTCTGCCATAGACATCGCTTCAATCTGATCGTGCGTGACGTAGAGGGTTGTTGTCCCGAGTTCACGTTGCCGCCATCGGATTTCTGCACGCATTTCCATACGGAGTTTCGCATCCAGGTTAGAGATCGGTTCATCCATCAGGAAAACTTGCGGGCGGCGAACCATTGCCCGCCCTAAGCCGACACGTTGGGTTTCACCGCCACTCAACTGACTCGGCATGCGTGTCAGCAGATGCTCGATGTGAAGCATCTGTGCGATGTCCTTAACCCGCCGGTCAATTTCCTCTATCGGCAGTTTACGCGGATGCAAAGGAAACGCCATATTCTCGTAAACGGTGAGATGCGGATACAGAATATGCGATTGAAACACAAATGCCACATCGCGCACTGCAGGCGTTCGGTCGGTGACACATACATCGTTTAGGTAGATGCTGCCCTCTTCCGGCCTCGCTAAACCGGCGAGACACCGGAGGGTTGTCGTTTTCCCCGCGCCAGTCTGCCCAAGCAGCACAAAAAATTCCTGATCTTTCACAGCAAATGTGAGATTCTCTAAAGCAATCTGCTCGCCGAAACGTTTTGTCACGTTTTCAAATGTTACTGTTGACATAAATTCAGGCCTTTAAGATGCAGTGTAGCTGCAACCCAGAAAATATTTTGAGTGCATAAAAAAAGCGTGCACCATTCATTTTGATACTCAGCATGTCTCTATTATCACACAAATTGCAATTGAATATCCACAAAAAAGTGTCTCAGGGTGTAATTTACAATTCGCTTTCATCGTTATCTGATTAAGTTCAATTGGCTCTTTTTACCCCCGGACTCAAGTCGGTGGGTGAAAATTCACCCGTTCAGATGGTATAGCAAGCCGTGTCTCGCTGAGAAGAGGGCAGCAGACGTGGATTCAATAAAAAAAGTTGGCATATTCCGGATTTTGTGTTATAATATAATAATAAGCGTTTTGTGACTCAATCTAGAAAACTTGCGAGCCCCGTAGAGTTGATTCTGTAATGGAAACGGATAATGAGACGTTATTTACCCCGTCCTTTAGTCTATATCGGTAACTTGTATAAATGTGCGATAAAACTGGAAAAAAGTTGGATTTTTTTTCGCGTTTTATGAGATACTAAAGTTTGTAAATTTTTAGAATGAAGGATGAGTAGAGTAAAGCGAGTCAGGATGGAGGAGTTATGCGCAGAGCAGGCGATGAAAAACCGCGCGGTGTCCGGGCGGCTTATGACGCACACTTCAAACAGAATCTCAACGCGCAGCTGGGGGAGAGACTCGGGCTGCCGATACAGGCAGAACTCGCCGTCAGCTACCTGCCTCTCACGATAGACATCTGCGTGATTTTGCGAGACACCGCTGACCGGGCAAACCTCCTCGCCGAAGAGCCGATTTTCCGCTATTTCCGAACGCATAATCTCATAGAGTTCAAAAGTCAAGCCGACGCGTTGACAGAGAGTGATTATTACCGCATCCAGGCGCGTGCGTGTCTTTATCTGGCTGATAACAGGCTTTCAAAGCAGGCACTCACCTTGACGATTGTCTCCGCCCGCTACCCTCGCGCACTGCTCTCGCGGCCTTATTACAAGGGACAATGGAAACGCGTCAAGCCGGGACACTACCAGATAACGGAGACGTTTCCAGTGCATCTGTTAGTGTGCAACGAGTTGGCGCTGGTGCGAGAGAATTACTTGTTGCTGCCTTTTACGGCATCAGCGGAACAATTCCGTGCGTTTGTGAGGCAGCTAGTTGCAGAAGAAAATGAGCGCTATTTTAGATATGCGTCGCAGGTCCACCCTCGAACATCATTGGAGATATTACAAATGGGAAAGAAACAGAACTTTTATGAAACCGAAATGCAAGCATTGGCAGACACATTCGGTGCCGAGATTCTGGCGAGAATTCCGCCTGCCGAACGGATGAAAGGACTCACTCCTGAAGAGCGTGCCGACATGTTAGCACGGCTGCCCGCTGAAGCCCGTGCGGACATGCTGGCCCGCTTGAGTCCTCAGGACCGGGCGGACATGTTAGCACGGCTGCCCGCTGAAGCCCGTGCGGACATGCTGGCCCGCTTGAGTCCTCAGGACCGGGCGGACATGTTAGCACGGCTGCCCGCTGAAGCCCGTGCGGACATGCTGGCCCGCTTGAGTCCTCAGGACCGGGCGGATATGTTAGCACGCCTGAGTGCCGATGAGCGCGTCAAAGGACTCAGCCCCGATGAACGGTTAGCCGGACTTCGCCCGGCGGAGATTCAGAATTTATCTCCAGAGGTGCGGGCAGAGCTTGTCCGGCAGCTGGTGGCAGCTGACAACGACAACGACACCTAACGGAGAGCCGCCGTCCCTTGATACCCGCTCGCAGGTCCACCCTCGGACATCATTGGAGATATTACAAATGGGAAAGAAACAGAACTTTTATGAAACCGAAATGCAAGCATTAGCAGACACATTCGGTGCCGAGATTCTGGCGAGAATTCCGCCTGCCGAACGGATGAAAGGACTCACTCCCGAAGAGCGTGCCGACATGTTAGCACGGCTGCCCGCTGAAGCCCGTGCGGACATGCTGTCCCGCTTGAGTCCTCAGGACCGGGCGGATATGTTAGCACGCCTGAGTGCCGATGAGCGCGTAGATATGTTAGCACGCCTGAGTGCCGATGAACGCGTCAAAGGACTTAGCCCCGATGAACGGTTAGCCGGACTTCATTTATCTCCGGAGGTGCGGGCAGAGCTTGTCCGGCAGCTGGTGGCAGCTGACAACGACAACGACACCTAACGGAGAGCCGCCGTCCCTTGATACCCGCTCGCAGGTCCACCTTCGAACATCATTGGAGATATTACAAATGGGAAAGAAATAGAACTTTTATGAAACCGAAATGCAAGCATTAGCAGACACATTCGGTGCCGAGATTCTGGATTGAATATCCACAAAAAAGTGTCTCAGGGTGTAATTTACAATTCGCTTTCATCGTTATCTGATTAAGTTCAATTGGCTCTTTTTACCCCCGGACTCAAGTCGGTGGGTGAAAATTCACCCGTTCAGATGGCATAGCAAGCCGTGTCTCGCTGAGAAGAAGGCAGCAGACGTGGATTCAATAAAAAAAGTTGGCATATTCCGGATTTTGTGTTATAATATAATAATAATAAGCGTTTTGTGATTCAATCTAGAAAACTTGCGAGCCCCGTAGAGTTGATTCTGTAATGGAAACGGATAATGAGACGTTATTTACCCCGTCCTTTAGTCTATAAATGAAGATGAGTAGAGTAAAGCGAGTCAGGATGGAGGAGTTATGCCTAGAGCAGGCGATGAAAAACCGCGCGGTGTCCGGGCGGCTTATGACGCACACTTCAAACAGAATCTCAACGCGCAGCTGGGGGAGAGACTCGGGCTGCCGATACAGGCAGAACTCGCCGTCAGCTACCTGCCTCTCACGATAGACATCTGCGTGATTTTGCGAGACACCGCTGACCGGGCAAACCTCCTCGCCGAAGAGCCGATTTTCCGCTATTTCCGAACGCATAATCTCATAGAGTTCAAAAGTCAAGCCGACGCGTTGACAGAGAGCGACTATTACCGCATCCAGGCGCGTGCTTGTCTTTATCTGGCTGATAATAGGCTTTCAAAGCAGGCACTCACCTTGACGATTGTCTCCGCCCGCTACCCTCGCGCACTGCTCTCGCGGCCCTATTACAAGGGGCAATGGAAACGCGTCAAGCCGGGACACTACCAGATAACGGAGACGTTTCCAGTGCATCTGTTAGTGTGCAACGAGTTGGCGCTGGTGCGAGAGAATTACTTGTTGCTGCCTTTTACGGCATCAGCGGAACAATTCCGTGCGTTTGTGAGGCAGCTAGTTGCAGAAGAAAATGAGCGCTATTTTAGATATGCGTCGCAGGTCCACCCTCAAACATCATTGGAGATATTACAAATGGGAAAGAAACAGAACTTTTATGAAACCGAAATGCAAGCATTAGCAGACACATTCGGTGCCGAGATTCTGGCGAGAATTCCGCCTGCCGAACGGATGAAAGGACTCAGCCCCGAGGAGCGCGTCAAGGCATTTCAGAGTTTGTCGCCGGCGGAGATTCAGAATTTATCTGCGGAGGTGCGGGCAGAGCTTGTCCGGCAGCTGGTGGCAGCTGACAACGACAACGACACCTAACGGAGAGCCGCCGTCCCTTGATACCCGCTCGCAGGTCCACCCTCAAACATCAATGGAGATATTACAAATGGGAAAAAGACAGAACTTTTATGAAACCGAAATGCAAGCGTTAGCAAACACATTCGGTGCCGAGATTCTGGCGAGAATTCCGCCTGCCGAACGGATGAAAGGACTCACTCCCGAAGAGCGTGCCGACATGTTAGCACGGCTGCCCGCTGAAGCCCATGCGGACATGCTGGCCCGCTTGAGCCCACAAAACCGGGCGGACATGTTAGCACGGCTGCCCGCTGAAGCCCGTGCGGACATGCTGGCCCGCTTGAGCCCACAAAACCGGGCGGACATGTTAGCACGGCTGCCCGCTGAAGCCCGTGCGGACATGCTGGCCCGCTTGAGTCCTCAGGATCGGGCGGATATGTTAGCACGCCTGAGTGCCGATGAACGCGTCAAAGGACTCAGCCCCGATGAGCGCGTCAAAGCATTTCAAGGCTTGTCGCCGGCGGAGATTCAGAATTTATCTCCAGAGGTGCGGGCAGAACTCGTCCGCCAACTGGTGGCAGCTGACAACCACACCGACACCTAACGGAGAGCCGCCGTCCCTTGATACCTGCTCGCGCGTCTACTCGCGGACAGGACATCAATCGGCAGCGAGATTCTGGATTGAATATCCACAAAAAAGTGTCTCAACGTGTAACTTACAATTCGCTTTCATCGTTATCTTATTAAGTCCAATTGGCCCTTTTTACCACCGGACTCAAGTCGATGGGTGAAAAGTCACTAGTCAGAAAAAAAAGTTGACATATTCCGAATTTTGTGTTATAATATAGCAGGGTTTTGTGAGTCAATCTCGAAAACTCTCGAGACTCGTAAAGTTGATTCTGTAATGGAAACGGATAATGAGACGTTATTTACAACATAGTCTATATCGGTAACTTGTATAAATGTGCGATGAAACGCAAAAAAAAGTTGGTTTTTTTCGCGTTTTATGATATAATATTATGATATAATGTAGTTAATAGTGTTTTTTGGTTCTATAACTTAGTCAGAAGACTATAAAGTTTATTGCATAACGTGTGCAATAAAGACTAAATAAGGAGTTAGATAAAATGAAAGGAAAATTTGCTTTTCCATTATTAAGTATTTTAGGGTTGTTATTCATTGCTGTGCTCTGCATGCCGTCCCACGTACAGGCAGCAGCAGCAGATCAGGATTCAGTGACAATAGCAGCAGATGGATTTGAGATACTTAGTACCCCCACGAGCACCGCGGGGCCTTCTGTTTATGCTGACCTTCTCCAACAGGCTTTTGAAGCAGGTTGGGAGGCAGAGAAGGTAGGAGCAACAGGTAGTTTCGCAGATGCTGAGACCAGAATGGCGGCACAGGCCACATTGGCAAGTCTTGTAAATGCGGACGGTTATACTACTGCTGACGAGGTAGCGTGGGATGAAACTAACACTAGAAAGGCTCGACACTACGCGGTAGGTGATACGATTAAAATTCGCGTGAAGTTTACCCTTGGAGTGGTAATCCATCAGGATGTGAAATTACGGATAGATCTACACGAGCCCGTATACATGGACATAGACACGACGGTGCATACACAAACGGTCGAACGTCCTACTGGTGCTGGAGTGGGAAATGGTAGATTTGCTGGAACGGTATACAGACAGGGCCTCAATAACAGTAACCAAGTTTCTCCTGCAGTTGCAGATCAGAAGACTGATGACGTTTATGTCACCTTTGCATACACGGTACAAGAGGGTGACTTCACTTCAGAAGGTATAAGAATGATTAAGTGGGTTGACCCCTTTTATCGTGACCTGGATGCTGCCGGTAGTCCTGGTCACGGTACTCACGAAGCCAACGAGCGGTTAACTCAATTTACCAAACTTACAAACACGCCAACAGAGAAGGCGCGGGCCATTATTCCGCTAAAGAATTCTTGGGGTAACTTTCGGCAACTGGTACATAACAGTATACTAGTAGTGGGCGGGACCGGCTCCGGTGATGCCTGGGAAGGTGCTTTCGTGATACCTGCCGATGTCACCACTACCCGTGATGACTATGCTTCTACTGAGGCATTTCCATTTGCCTACCTTGGTCAATTGCTGGCACATCGTCGCCTTCGTCAAGGCGGGACGAATGTTTATCTTCATTCAGTAGATACGTTTAGGGCCGACACGATCGTCGCCCAAATCGTTGAGGGCATCGGTGCAAGATTCGCACCGCTCAATGAAGGGGATCCCACAATTATTGATGAAATAGTGGAGCAAACCGAGGCGTTTGATATAGAAATCAAGTTCGCTAATCATTATGAGGACATCTATGCGGAACAACCGGCCAGCAATACCTTTGGTGCGGCTGAGATTCTTCTCAGCGGTGACGACGTGGAGCGTGCTGATTGGACGATCACCGATGCGGCATTTTATGGCTTGGATGCTGTTGACCCCGGTAGTTATGACTCTACTAATTCAGCGATTACCCGGGCTCATGATGCTTTTGCCGGTGAGATAAAAGCCAGTGCGTCCTATGCAGTCTATCGTGCGACGATTACCCCGCCTGATGATTTTGATGGGGATGTAAGGATATCGATTGCTGAAGGCGCTATTACAGATCTTGCCGGTAACACGAGCAAGGCCTCGAGTACGCTGACGGTGCCTGTAAATACAATCACCGATGTGACCATTCCTGATGAGACGCTCCTTGCGAAAATCAAGGAGAAACTCGGCATCACCGCGGGGACGGTTGTCCCCCAGGCAGATATGCTCCGCTTAACAAGCCTAGATTTAAGTGGCCTAGACGTTAGCGATCTGACCGGACTTGAATTCGCAACCAACTTGGAAGAGTTGGATCTCAGTGATACGCAAGTAAAGGATATTTCAGCGCTGTCAACCCTCACCAGCTTGCTAGAGCTGTCTCTCTCGGGTACGCCAGTGTCGGATATCTCGGATCTGTCAGGCCTCACCAACTTGAAAGTGCTGGATCTTAGTGATACGGAAGTGTCGGATATTTCAGCGCTGTCATCAACAAATTAACTAAACTTGGAGGTAAAGTAATGTATTCGAAAGCATTAGGAAAAAAAATGCCGTTGTGCATTGTTGTATTATTAGCAGGTCTTGTAATAGCGTTGCCTTTCGCAGCGCATTCAGCCCTCGAGAGCTTGGAAGAGCTGGATCTCTCTGGAACGGAAGTAGAGGATGTCTCGTCCCTGGCAACTCTCACCACCTTGAAAAAGTTGGATATCAGTAATACGCCAGTAGAGGATATCTCTGCGTTGTCAAGCCTCACGAACTTGGAAGAGTTGGATCTCCGGGGAACGCAAGTATCGGATATCCCCGATGAGTTGTCAGCGTTAGACGACTTGACGATATTTCGCCCTGACGCGAAATTGGACTACTTCAAGCTTTCAGCGTTGGCAGCGGGCGGTTTTGAGGTATTGACCCAAGAGGGAAGCTCATCCACGACGCATGGTATCTCCAGTGCCGTTGCACCTGTAGAAACCCTGACTCGTAACTTGAGCGAATTTTTCCGCAATGGTGGGACGATAGAATTGATAGCGCCGAAGCTAACCACCGGCGGTGCCGTGAAAGGTGATGTAGTCATAAGTGAAGTGTTGTGGGGCGAAGATGCGAGTCAAACGCCGTCGTCGTCTGGCCAGTGGCTAGAGCTGTATGCAGTAAAAGCGGTTGCCGCCACTGCCGTAGCGGACGATTGGGCGTTGTATTTTACGACAGGCGACCTGGTGAATCGTGCGGAAGTGACAATAGGAGAGACTCCGTATCTGGTGATAGATAGCATAAGCAATCTAGGGCTGGGCTACTGGGAGGTGCCCGGTGGAGGTGGGCGCACCGTGGCAACTAATGAAGCCGCGTCTGCGTCTCTGGTTTCGATGTATAGGAGCATAGATTTTGAGAAGGATCCAGATGAAGTCAAAGACGGTAACCGTTCCGATAACTGGCAAGCGTCCTCTGCGCCGAGCATAAACCTCGGTGGGCAGCGTATCGGCACCCCTGGTTCGACCCCGTCTCAGCGTATCGCCGCCGGAGACCGGACGAGTTTCGAAGGTCGAAAGATTGTCATCAACGAAGTAGGGAATCACACGGATGACAGCTTAGATTGGGTAGAGCTGCGAAACGACACGGATGCCGCCGTCAGTATCAAAGAGTGGGAGTTCACGCTTGTGACAGGCGATGCGGATGAGCGCACCGAGAAGGTGATTGTGACGCTGCCTGATAAGAGTATTGCCGGCGGGGGTGTGTTGCTAGTTGCGAACAGCAATCCCGAAGGAAACTTGCTCGCTGGTGGGAACAATCTGGGTGTGGACGATGTGGATGAGGTGCAGCATGGTGCGACGCACCAATACGTAGTTGTATCCGGGCTCAACCTTCCTGCCGACGGTAAGTTCTTGTTGCTGCTGCGGAATGGGAAAGATAAAGAGAATAAGCCGAGTCACATAGAAGATGCGGCAGGTGCTGTTTTCGTTCCGTTTGTAGGGACGCATGAGAAGGAGAACTACAATACGGAGGTTTGGCCACTGCAGGCGACACCGAAGGGACACAGCAACATCTTTAAGGATATAGATGAGGCGTTCAAGGAAGGCTCCGTCTATCAGCGCGACAATGAGAACAACTTCGCGGAAAAAGCGTGGAGTAAACGCGGGTTCACCGGCATAGGCTGGGATCGCGATACCCCGAACGCTGACGCGTATGGCGGTACCCCCGGGTATCAGAACGGTGTAGTGAAAGATAAATCCGCCGCGGGCCAAGTCTCTATCAGTGAGATTATGTTCGACACAGACAACCGGCTGCCGCAGTGGATAGAGCTGCACAATAGTTCTCTAACCGAAGCGGTGAATCTGAACGACTGGACGCTCCGCATCCAACAAGATGCCACCACCGACACCGCCGTGCGTCCAGATGTGACGCTCAAATTCGTAGGCGGTAAGATAATCCCCCCGAACCAGACGCTGCTCATCGTGACAGACACCGGGCGCACCTCTGGCCACTTCCCTGATGCACGTGTCATCAACCTGCGGCGCGAGAGTGCTTATCGCGATAAACTGGACTTGGAACGGCGTTCGCCGGTGCTAGCCACCACCGCCTTCAAGTTGACGTTATATGGTAAAGAAGCCTCTGGTGTCAAGCCCGTGGTGGATACGGTTGGCAACTATGTCGGGCGAGGGGAAGAACCTGCCTGGGAGCTGCCAATGCTTGAAGACGGGCGCAGCTCCATCATCCGCCGCTACGGTAGCGCTAGCCGTGCCACCGGCGCGGTTGCCGAAGACGGCACCACCGAAGCGGGTTGGGTGCTAGCCTCCAACACCTCTTTGAACGAGGCGCAGCGCGACACCTTCTACGGCAATGCCGAGGATGAAGGCACTCCCGGCTATCGGGGCGGCGGCCCGCTGCCCGTGGCGCTCTCTGCCTTCACCGCGAAACGCGTAGAAGGCGCTATCGTCATCAGTTGGGCAACCGAATCCGAGTTGAACAACGCAGGATTCAACCTGCTGCGGAGCGATGCGCGCAACGGCACGTTCACAAAGATAAACTCCGAGTTGATTGCAGGGGCCGGCACCACAGGCGAACGCAACGACTATAGTTGGACGGATACGTCTGCCAAACCGAATGTGGTGTATTACTACCGCATTGAAGATGTCTCCAACGCAGGTGTGCAGCAGACGCTGCAGACAACCCGCTTGAAAGGGCATCTGAGTGCAGATGGGAAACTCACAGAACGCTGGGCAACGCTCAAATCGGAAGAATAAACGCTGTGAATGCTAAACTCACCTAACCCAAACCAGGGGCAGCCACCCTCACAAGTGGTTGCCCCTATTTTTTTGCTTTGGATAGAGAGAAGCACCGAGGCCACCTTGAGAAGCCAAATCTGGAGACGGCCTTGACAAAAAAGCAGAAAGGCTGCTATACTTTATTATGAGAAGTGGAGCGTCTAAGCAGATAGATGAGGCAAACGACAGTGCCGGAGACATCCAAACAAACACCAAGCAAACGGAAACTCTGGGACCCTTTCTTCAAAGAGTTCCTCGCCCTACCCTTCTCTGGGCTGGGTGCCTCTATCCAGACAGAGATAGAAGTCAACCGGTTGCCGCAGCGTATAGATGCACTCGCTCTCCTCGAAAGCGCCGCAGCCCGCGCGAGAGTGCGTGCCAATCCGCTGCTCTCTTACTTACGCACGCATAATCTGTTTGAATTCAAAGGACAAAACGACCCGTTGAATGAATCGGCGTATCACCGGATTTGTATGCGTGCGCGTGGTTATCTGGCAGATAAGCAGGTGCCTGCAACCGAGTTAACCCTGACGATAGTATCGTCTCGGAAGCCGCGGGCGCTGCTCTCCCGCCCACCTTTTGGGGAGCCGTGGGAGCCGTTGGCGGCGGGGCATTATCGGTTGATGGATGGCGTGCCGGTGCATCTGTTGGTTTGCAATGAAGTGGCACTGGTTGAGCCGAATTATTGGTTGCTGCTGTTTGCGTCGGCGCAGAAACAGTTTCGTGCGTTCCTGCGGCGGGTGATAACAGAAGAGAATACGTTATATTTTGACTCCGCGTTGTATTTGCAGCCGGAAGTCACGGAGGAGGTTTGTGAAATGGAAGGCCGTCAAGATTTCTTTCAGAGTCGTCTTCGCGAAGTTGCGACGACTTTAGGTCCGAAGCTGCTGTCGGCGCTGACATCGGAGGAGCGTGCGGACATGCTCGCCCGCTTGAGTCCTCAAGACCGGGCGGATCTGCTCGCACGGCTGCCCGCTGAAGCCCGCGCGGACATGTTAGCAAGGTTATCTGCGGCAGACCGGGCCGATATGTTGGCGAGTTTACCCGCCGCAGAACGTGCGGACATGTTAGCAAGGTTATCTGCGGCAGACCGGGCCGATATGTTGGCGAGTTTACCCGCCGCAGAACGTGCGGACATGTTAGCAAGGTTATCTGCGGCAGACCGGGCCGATATGTTAGCGAGTCTACCCGCCGCAGAACGGGCCGATATGTTGGCACGCCTGAGTCCCGATGAACGTGTCAAAGGACTCAGCCCCGAGGAGCGCGTCGAAGGACTCAGTCCCGAGGAGCGCGTCAAGGCATTTCAGAGTTTGTCGCCGGCGGAGATTCAGAATTTATCTGCGGAGGTGCGCGCGGAACTCGTGCGGCAGCTGGAGGCAGCTGACAACCACACCGACACTTAAGCGAAACCGCCCGGGCGAAACTGCGTACAAACCGGCTGCTCTCTTATCGAATTCAAGAGGAAAAACGATGTTTTGAATGAATCGGCCTATCATCGGTATCACCACTCCTGATTCGGAGCTGCGTATTAAGAGAGAATATACTTGACTTTCTGCACAATTGCATTTGCACTAATGCCGTGGTGTTCCAAGAGCTCCTCAGGTTGGCCGGAGCGCGGGATTGCTTTAACAGCTAGTTTGTGTACGCGAACCGCTTCGGTGGCCAATGCATCTAAAACTGCGTCGCCTAAGCCGCCTTCCGGATAGTGGTCCTCCACGGTAATTACGGTATTGTTTGTTGCTGCAGCGGCCTGTCGGAGTGCTTCCGTGTCAATCGGTTTGATGGAGTAGAGATCTAAGACGCGGGTAGCGATGCCTTGCGCGTGAAGCAGTTCGTGTGCCTTCAGTGCCTCGTGAAGTGTCACGCCTGCTGCGACGACCGTCACGCTGTCATTGTTGCTTTTTCGAACGACCTTACTACCGCCGATCGGAAAAGCATCGTGGCTGTTGTAGAGGATGGCGGTTTTGGGACGCGAGGTTCGGATGTAAACGATGCCTTCATGTGCCGCAGCTTGAGCGACGAGCCGCTCGGCTGATACAGCGTCGCTCGGGTAAAGTACGACGGCATTCGGGATTGCCCGGAACATGGCGATGTCCTCTAATCCCATCTGCGAGGGCCCATCTTCGCCGATTGAGACACCGCAGTGGGATCCTGCATATTTAATATTGGCGTTCGAGATTGCAGACATCCGGATCTGGTCGTAGGCACGAGATAAGAACGCCGCGAACGTTGACACAAACGGGATTTTTCCGCGCTTTGCTAAACCGATGCCTGCTCCTACCAAGTTTTGCTCTGCTATGAACATCTCAAAATATCGAGTCGGATGTAATGCCATAAATTGTTCTGCGTAGGTAGAGTTTTTGGTATCTCCATCTAACGCGACAACATCTGGATGGGCTGTCCCGAGCTTAGCGAGTCCTGCCCCGTATCCGCTGCGTGTGGCGACTTCTTCGTCCGGTTGATAGGCTGGTGCCTGGCAGTTGAGCGGTTGAAAACTATTGGCTTGAGCGGTATTCTCTAGACGGGGTGCTTCAATCTCCGGAGTGCCGTGTGAGTGTAAGGGACCGAGTTCTGCCAATGCCTTATCAAGTTGTTCGCCTTTCGCGAGTGCTTTTCCGTGCCAGTTCTCTGCATTTTCAAGTGATGAGATGCCCTTACCTTTAAACGTCTTTGCAACTATCATCGTCGGCTTATCCGTTGCCGTTTTCGCTTCTGTGAGTGCGTTCAAGATATCATCGAAATCGTGTCCGTCAATGCCGATAGCGTTCCATCCGAACGTTTCAAAGCGGCGGCAGTATGTCTCGATATCAAAGGCGTACATGGTGTGCTGGCTCTGTCCGAGTGCATTGACATCGATGATACCAATTAGGTTATTGAGCTGGTAATGCGCTGCTAGGGCTGCGGCTTCCCAGACACTCCCTTCAGCGGTTTCGCCATCCCCCAATAGTACATAAACGCGGTAATCGGAATTGTCAAGGTATTTGGCGTTGAGTGCCATTCCAAGCCCGAGGGATAGGCCTTGGCCTAAGGAGCCTGTCGCGACTTCTGTCCATTCAAAACGGGGTGTCGGGTGTCCCTCAAGGGGGCTGTCTATTTTGCGTAATGTGGACAAATCCTCAATAGGGATGATACCTGCTTCGGCGTAGGCGGCGTAAAGCAACGGTGCGGCGTGCCCCTTTGATAAGATGAATCGATCGTTGTTCGGATTTTGTGCGTCTGCCACATCGTAGCGCATCACGTGAAAAAAGAGCACGGAAACAATATCAGCAGCAGAGAGACATGTTGTCGGGTGCCCAGAACCTGCCTCTGAGGTGGCGACAATGGAATGTATACGTAGGTTATTGGCTTTCTGTTTTAGAAAGCGTTTGAGGTTTTCCACCAATTTTTTTTCCTCTTTTTTTCGGTTCGTGCCCGCAATCCACAAAGGGTAGCACTTCTAGCCTCTGCAGAGAAGCGAGAGTTCTGTCCTATGATTCCCTTGCTTTTAAATGTTCGACTCGGCGTTCTGCTGCGACGACGAGATAATGTTCGTTGTAGCCTTTTGTGAACAGTTCAATGAGGGATTCAAGCACCTTAATGGCTGCTGGCAGGTCTTCGGTTTTGACATAGGATTCTGCCTGCCAGTACATCGATTTTGCGATGAGCTCGTTTGGTACTGCTTCGTTGTTCTGCTTTTCGTTTTCTATGGCTGTCTGAAATTTTTCAATTGCCAAGGTGTAATTTTTGTCTATGTAGTATGCATCTACGGCATTAGCATAGGCAGCGTTATCCTTTTCCCTGGGTGTGAACGGTTCAATATCAGTAAGTGGCTGTTCATCTGGTGGGGGGCTGCCAAATTGCTCTTCATCTAAGTCATCCAGTTCATCTTGTTCCTCGTCCTCGTCGTCTTCGTGCAAATCGTCTGATTCGTAGTTATCAGCGTTATAAGTCGCATCTGTTCCGAGCGATTCTGAGGTGTCAGAATCATCCTCGCTGATTTCTTCTATTTCGTTAAGTTTGCTGATTTCTTCTATTTGGTTAAGTTCGTCGTCCTGATCCACGTTTACGTCCTTTAATATTTCGCCAAGTTTTAGCACCATTTTTTCTCCTTTTCTCTGTAGGTACCGGAAACAGTTGCCCTTGTCGGGCAATCGCTGTTTCCGGAGATGCAATTATCAATTACCAATTACCAATTATCTATAACTCAATTGGCAATATTTGTATAACACGCGGCTTAGTATTTGACTTTAACGTCAGCCCATGTGGTTGTCATTTTATCAGCGGGATCGACAGCGAGGACAGCAAAATAGAGTCCCTCGTCTGCGAGTTTCTGGATATCCGCTTCCTCGAGTGCTACGTTGAAAATTGCGACTTCGTCAATGATGGCTTCTCCGTATCGGGTGCCGCCGCAGCAATCATCGAAGCCGATATTTACTGGGCCGTTATCCAAATCGAGTGGGTTCTTCGCGATATCCATAGCGCTTGCTTCTTTTCCATCAATATAGATGTACCACTCACCGGTTTTGCTGTTGAAAGTGGTGGTGTACATGTGCCATTCGGTAATATCTTTGGGTCCGATTTCGCCGTCGCGCCAGCCGCCGGGTTTATTCCAACAGCCACCGTTGCAAATCGGCCAGGAAACGTTTACGGTGCCTTCGTTCGGATGAATGATATAGGCGTTCCGTTTCTCAACCATCCAGCCGTGCTGATTCCAAACTTTCCCGATGCTTTTGACCCAGATAGAGACGGTGATCGCCTCGGTTGGGTTTTCGTGCGCCGGAATCTGAACGTAAGCCCCTTGTCCATCAAGTTCAAGTCCCTCCCCGAATTTGCCTTGAACCCATTTAGGTTTCCCTTTGAATTCGCCATCTAGTCCATTTTCGGAAGCATCGGTGGCAACGTTCCCTTTGCCTTCATCAAAAAGCCATAACCCGACGACGGTATCGGGATCGATTTCGGCGTTGGCATTCAGAACAAATCCGCCACTGGCAAAAAGGATACAGAGACAGGTGATGACGGTACTTTTAACGCTTAAGTTCATAAGTTTCCCTCCTGTTTAGGATGCAAAATTACGGGTTGTTACTACCGCCCGTGCGATGCGGCAGCGGCGTAACTCCTTCAATAGAACGTTATACACTTCTATAATAGCAGATTTGCCCGGATATGTCAAGAAAAAATTGCAGCTGTCACTTACCCCCATTTTTTCAAGGTTTGTCGTGAAAGGTTTTTGTTTGGAAAAGCGTGAAAAAAGCAGTCAGTTTATGATAAAATACCTCTTTTCGTCTCTTTCAGCCCATCAACGGCTGATGTTGTGTCAACAACTGTATAAATCTCGTTTTTTCGTCTCTTTCAGCCCAACAACTCTTCATGTTTTGAAAACCTAAGCACAAATCCCACCAGAGGGTTCTGATGCTATGAATCTAAACAGAGAGAGGATTTGGGTGGGCGGGCGACGAGATTTACACACGAGGACTCACGACATAAGCGTTGACGGTACGGAGAGATACGAACTGTTTATTCTGTTACCACGGTTTCCTCACCCAGCATATCAATAATCTTGACGGCAACGCGGGCATCACGGCGCGGCAGCACTACCTTGTATTGGCCCTTGATAAAATCGGTTCTCTGCTCCGGCACATCACTCTCAACGATTCTGAAATGCGTGCCGTTGTAGTCCGTATCTATCAGCACGCAATCAATCTGCGCACGGAAATCATCTATTTGTTCGTCAAAGAGGGTGCGGGCTATCTCCAAACGCCCTAAGAGGCTCGGACTGATATAATCTACGAGGGTGATGGTGACGTGTTGCCTGTCTCTTTTGAAGGCAACTTCTGCTTCAGCAGGGGCGAAGGTTGTGACACCGTCGCGTTGGATGTCCCGCACGATGAGTTGATTAATCGGGTGATGCTTGTTTTCTGCGTCAAGTTCGGTTTGTATTCCCAGCTCGCTGCCGTTGCATAGCACCGTTACCGAGCGCGTCTCATCAGGGCGGTGCTGCAGTTCGTCTTTGATAAGTTGAATATCTAATCGGGTGAGCGGTTTCGTCAGCTCAACGATTTTGACGAGGGTTCCGTCTACGGTGCCGTCAAAGAAGCGGTCTTTCTTGTCCGTTTCTATGCCATACTTTTCGATGACAAGCCGATGGAGTTCTTGTTCTTTGCCAAAGTCATAGTTATTGATGCGATAGTGAGCGATGCCGCGGTGTTCGGCAATAGTTGTCTGGATGCGTTTCATTGTCGTCTGTATCGCGCCTCTGTTCAGATCTGCGGAGATCCAGCGTCTGCGGAGTTTTTCAGCGATGACTGCGGTGGTGCCGCTTCCCACGAAGCAATCCAGCACGATGGAGTCTGCGTTGCTTGATGCTTTGATGATGCGGGCTAGAAGAGCCTCCGGTTTTTGGGTTGGATAGTTAACAAGTTCTTGTTTTGGTATGTGGCTACCATTACCTATATCGGACCACCAATCTTCTATGATTTTACCGCCCTTTTCTACAAGTTCGTTCATCCGTTCTTGTCTTTGTTGAATAGTAACATTTTGGCCGACAGATAAAGAGGTTTTCCCACCTATACTGTTTCCAAGTTTGTAAGGTACCCTTATACTATCGGCGTTGAATATAGGTGTATTCGATTTTGAATAAAAAAGAAGAATGTCATGCTTTCGAGGAAACCAATTTTTGGTATTATTAGGCCCTGTATATCCCCAAACTATCTCATTCCGAAACTGCTGTATGCCAAAGACCTCATCCATAATCAGTTTCAAATAATGACTCATCGTTGGGTCACAGTGCAGGTAGATAGAGCCGGCATCCGAAAGCAGTTCGCGCATTAAGATAAGCCGCTCAAACATGAACTGGAGATAATTGTCATTCGCCCAGATGTCGGTGTATTGTGTCTGTTCAATAATAGAGTGACCTTCGCCTGTTAAAGAAGCAGGTTTACCCCCCCCTACTCCCACCTGGGTTCCCAGCACCTTCACCCATCGAGGTTCCCGGAATGCCGCGGAGTTTTACCTTTCGAACGTAGTCTGCACCACTAGCAAAGGGCGGGTCAATGTAGATGAGATCTACCTTGCCACGGAAACCGTTGACGAGTAAGGTGGAGAGAATTTCCTTGTTATCCCCGTGAAAGAGAAGGTTCGGGCCCTCCAAAAATCCATCATATAGCGGCTCTTTCTCTGCGTTTTCAACGTTACAAGTTTCCACCAATTGGGCGGGATAGTTGCTCACCGTCTCGAGGGGGCGTTTGCCCACCCAATGAAGCATCGCTCTCCCTTTAACCGGCGTGATTTTCATCGTGTTCCTCCGAATCTCCAGATTTTTCATGTGCCACAGAAGGCGTTTCCTCAGGCGGATTTGTGCGGAAGTGCTCCTTTAACCCGGAGAGAATATCTAACGTTTTATCCATTACGTTAGATTCAGTGACGCTCATCGCTTCCAAAGCATTACGTAGTTTCGTATAGTCTAAGTCTAAATAACGTTGCGTCGTCTCAACATTTTTATACCCTAGCATTTCACACCCCATGTAGATGTTGTCTGCTCAAAAAGACATTGCGCGAAAGACTTTCGCATGCTGTGGGTTGCTAAATTCCCGTTCAAACCTGCTGCGTCAAAAGCCCTCTTTAATACGTCATGTGCCGCAATCCGCAACCTGCTTTTTAAACCGCCACGTGCATTACGTTTCCGAGACGGAAACAACGGACGTGTCTCTGCAACCCGTTTGTAGCGTTCCTTATGCCAAGCGATGAGTTGCTCCACCGCAAGCCGTGCGTCCAAGTTCATTACCATACGCCGGGAGACTTCGCCCCATTTTACGATAGACTTGTCAAATACCAGTTCTGCTTTTGCCTTACTGTTTTGATAGACATCGCCAATGGTTAGTGATAGCAACTCACTGATGCGTCCGCCAGTCGAAACACCCAGCATAAATAGACTTCAGTTTCGCAAAGCAAAAATGCCATCAAAAGATGCCGCAACTTTCCGAACTTCCGAATTCTCTAATCGTCTTGTCCCTTTCATCGTTCCCCCCAATAAATAAAGTATAGCACACTTGTAAGAAAATAACAAGTGACGAATGTAAAAACGTGTTGTTTGTCAAGCAAACGTCGCTCTTCTGTTTTAACGAAACTCAGGAAAAAAAAGATGCATTTTTAATTTTGCAGATTCAAAATACAGTTTTTCTGAACGGTTTTTTTATAAATTTCAAAATTTTCCTTGACATTTGCGAAAATTTAGTGTATAATTAAGATAATTTACGTCGTTATCTTGATTTATCTATAATTTTTCTTGACATTTGCTGAAAGTGTGGGTATAATTAAGATAATGAGATTCATTATTATTTATATAGATCTTGTTTTATTAACCCTATTTATGATAATGATTCTCAATATCATAAAAAGAGAGCATGGTTATATGAAAAAACAGTTAGTTCTCCTTATCGGTTGCGGAATGTTTATCCTATCCTGCGCGATTTGTGAGATTGTGCTTCCTAACACGAAAGAAGCTGCAGAAAATCCGCATCCGTTCACGGTTTCTGGCTACGGTGTGATTAACTACGCACACTTTGATTGGGAACTTGACCCGGGCAGACGTGCTGCAATTGACGTAGAACGGTTTGTCATTGCGCCAAAGTACCGCATCAACGATACCATTCAACTGGAAGCAGAATTGGAATTTGAGCACGGAGGCACCGGCAGTACGATGGAATTCGATAAATTCGAGGAATTCGGTGAATTTGAGATGGAAATTGAGAAAGGCGGCGAGGTCATTGTTGAAAAACTAGCCGCTGTTTTCTCTCTCCATCCGCTGTCCAAATTCCGCATCGGACATATCATTGTTCCAGTCGGGCTTGTCGCCAAGCGACATCGTCCGCAACACTACTTTACCACAACTCGCCCTGAAGCGGAGGCGCATCTCATTCCAACGATATGGCATGAGACCGGCATCGAACTTTTCGGCAAGTTCCATGGGCTGAGCTATCAGGCACAAGTTGTCAACGGCTTAGATTCAACAGGATTTAGTTCTCGGCATTGGATAGTGCCCGGGCACCAACTACGGTTTGAAACCGTCAACGCTGAGGCACCCGCGTTCGTCGGACGGCTGGATTACGCACTCCGAGAAGGTGCAACCGTCGGAATCTCTGGTTATTATGGAGAGACCGCGGCAAATCGTCCTAAACCAGATGTCGATTTTGACGCGCACGTCTCAATTGTCAGCGTCCACGGGTTCTATGAACTAAACCCTATCAAGCTCCGTGCACTGATGTTATGGGGAACACTTGAAAACGCCGATAGACTCTCCAAAGTGAACCGCACCCTTTCAAATAACCTGAACGTCAAGCGCACACCGATAGGCAGCTCAGCGTTAGGTTGGTATATTGAAGCAGGTTACGATGTACTCTCATTGTTCAAGGATGCACAAGCCGCATCACCGGGGTTGGATGTATTCGCACGTTACGATTTTTACGATACCATGGCGAGTGTAGAAGGAGTTATCTTTGACAACCCTCGATGGGAACGCACTACGTGGACTTTTGGGATTAATTACCACGCTCACGCACAGTTGGTTTTCAAAGGACACTATTCCCTCCGGCGGTTAGCTACACAAGATAAAAATAGGGAAAACACTTTTGCACTCGGTTTCGGTTTTCAGTATTGACATTAGGAATCATAACCGAGTGAGGCTCCGACGAGATTTACACACGAGTTATCATAACAGAAGCGGTGATGGTACGGAGATATACAAATTATAATGGAATGATAAAGCCATTACCTTGGGGTATGGCATCTACCATTTATATTCATTTCTATGGAGGTTAACCAAAATATGAAGTTCTATAAAGGACAATTTAGCAAGCCAAACGCTTGCTTCTATTGGATACTGTTTTCTTGTCTGCTACTTGTATTCGCTTGTGGAAGTGACGACGAAGCCGATGAGACGGAAAATACTAACGGTGAGGCTTTTGAAGCCGGTACCATGCTCAACGATTTTGCCAATACCGTGGTATTAGCCACTTATACTAACTTAGATGACAGGGCAGGCGAATTATTAACAGCTGTGAAAGCCTTAGCGGCTAGCACGACGCAAGAGAACCTTGTGAAAGCACAAAATGCTTGGAAGGCAACGAGAACCCCGTGGGAACAGAGTGAAGCCTTCCTATTTGGACCCGTTGACACCCAGGGGCTTGACCCGGCACTGGATAGTTGGCCGGTAGATCATGTTAACCTACAATCCGTTTTGGATAGCAGTGATACACTGACGGTCGATTTTGTAAACGGGTTGGAAGATACGCAAAAAGGATTTCACACCATTGAATTCTTATTGTTCCGTGAAGGCGATGGGCGCAAGGCAGCTGACATCACTGAGCGTGAACTCACGTATCTCGTCTCAACAACAGAGAATCTCAAGGCAAGTACCTCGCAGCTGCGGGTGGCATGGGCTCCTGAGGGTGAGAATTTCAGTAGTGCAGTCGCACAGGCAGGAAACGGAAGCACAATTTATCCGTCCCAGAGTGCCGCTGTTCAGGAAATAGTCAACGGCATGATAGTTATCGCTGATGAGGTGGCTAATGGGAAAATCTCTGATCCATACAACGAATCTGACACAGCGCTCGTTGAATCCCAATTTAGTTTTAACTCTATCTCGGATTTCCAAGACAATATTCGCGGGATTCAGAATGTCTACATGGGAAAATTCATAAGCGACGGGCAGGGACTCAATGAATTCGTGAACAGCAAAGATGCAACGTTAGATGCACGTTTTCAGGCTGAGGTACAGGCAGCAATTGATGCCATCGGGGCAATTCCAGACCCATTTCGAGATTCAATTACATCCAACCGGGGTGCTGTTCAAGCAGCAATTGATGCTGTCAGAACGGTACAACAAACATTAGAACAGAATATTCTTCCGCTTGTTCAATCAAGCGAATTTAATTAGCACATAAACGTGTAAACACGTTTACAACGTGCTAATGGGCTATTTCGTTTTTGCAGGGAGCAGCCATCGTGCTGCTTCCTCAAAAAAAAACAGAAACTAAAAATGAAAAATCTTCAAATCTTAGCGGCCTTGATGTCATTTGTGCTGTGTGCATGCGATTCTGAATCTCCAGTGACTGTAGAGTCAGCGCAGGTATTTTCGCCCGGCGCGCTTTCGGGTGGTGAGACGACTGTGTTTGATGCGTCTAGCCATGCATTTTCAATCCCTGCGCCTAATCTTTCAACCACTGCTTTGGAAAAACATCTCGAAGGCGATGTTGAATTTGAGGCAATTTTTGTGACAGCTCCAGCGGTAGTGAACCCCGGCTTAGGACCTATCTATAACAACGTTTCATGTCTCAATTGCCATGCACGTGATGGGCGCGGACGACCACCCCGCACGGACCAGCAAATTGTTTCACTCCTGCTCAGACTGAGTCTTCCAAGCACTGATGAGGATATACCCGGGAAGCCCCCTATTCCAGTGCCCGGGTTCGGGACACAGTTGAATAACCGGGCGATTGTTGGTACACCACCAGAAGGCAAAATCCAAATTGACTATACCGAGCAGGCTCTGATGACAGCCGATGGCACGCGTGTCTATCTGCGCACTCCTAACTACACACTCACGCAAACCTATCGTCCTCTTCCAGAGAAGGTTGAGGTATCCCCACGGGTGGCCCCAGTTGTGTTTGGCTTAGGGTTATTGGAGGCAATTCCTGAAGAAGCCATCCTAGCTTATGCAGATGAGACAGATGCTAATGGAGACGGCATCTCCGGTAAACCTAATTTTGTCTGGGATGTGGTGAAAAAGCGAAACGTTCTGGGACGTTTTGGCTGGAAAGCAAATCAGCCCACGCTCCTCCAGCAAGTTGCATCAGCATATCATGACGACATGGGGGTGACAACCTCTCTATTCCCAATCGAAAATTCTATAGGACAACCTCAACACGCAGCGGTAACTCGTTTACAAAATGAAGTTGGCGGCGCTGTACCAGAAGTGAGTGACGACATTTTAGAAGTCGTGACATTTTATGTCCAAACGTTAGCAGTGCCGGCACGGCGCAACGTGCATACACCACAAGTCTTACACGGAGAACAACTTTTTGTGCAAGCACAGTGTGCGAGTTGTCATGTCCCGACATTGAGAACCGGCGTTTTAACCGGCGTGCCATCTGTCAGCAACCAGACAATTCACCCTTACACAGATCTGCTGCTGCACGATATGGGACCCGGCTTAGCTGACAATCGCCCAGACTTTCACGCCAGCGGCACAGAGTGGCGCACACCACCGCTATGGGGAATTGGCCTCGTAAAAACAGTGAATGGGCATTCCAACTTCCTCCACGACGGTAGAGCACGAGGACTAATGGAAGCAATTCTCTGGCACGCAGGGGAAGCAGAAGCATCAAGACAAGCCGTTGAACAGATGTCACAGACAGAGCGAGATGCACTCATTGCATTCTTGGAGTCGTTATAAAGTGTGTACTGTCGCACCAACAGCAGTTGGGGCAACCATTTTTCGTCTCTTTCAGCCCAACAACTCTTTATGTTTTGATAGGAATTGGGTGGGTGGGAGCACAAATCTCGCCAAAGGGTTCTGATGCTATGAATCTAAACAGAGAGAGAAATTGGGTGGGCGGGCGACGAGATTTACACACGAGGACTCACGACATAAGCGTTGACGGTACGGAGAGATACGAAATTTCGAAAATATAAAGGTAAGAGATTAACGATTTAGATGAGGAACTCAGCCACTATGGGACTCAAGCTCTTCTTATTCATGTGCGCTCTAGCAACAAGTCTGGTTCTGTCAGGTTGTGAAAGCGACCCTATACTCGCGCCGCAATCCGAAGCTGCTGAAGAGACAGGGAGTTACGGCAACACGAATCTACCAGTCGATGGAACCAACAACACGCAAAACGCTGTTAAACAGGATGGAGATGCGAAAAACATAGGTAACCGAGCCACAATTACAAATCCAAAACTCTTTTGAAAGCATAGGAAATAGAATTCATGTATCTTTTTTTTTATCTAACTTGCAAACCGGGAACACCCACTAGGATAATACCCATTGCGATTATTTCTACCCTCTTATTCAGTGTGCCACACTATTGCCAAAGTTCAAATGAAATTAGTGGCAAAGTGATTGATAAAGAGACAAGACAACCGATTTTTTGGGCTGTCGTTAAGATTGAATCAGACAGACAGGTTTTAGCCGAAATAACGACAGGCAAAGATGGCAGCTTCCACCTTATTCATGATGTTCAAGGGGAGAAACAGATTCAGGTCAGTTCAATCGGTTATGATTCTTACACCGAGATGCTTTCGCTTACTCCCGATTCAGTACACAATTTAGACATCTCGCTGTCAAGCCAAACCTTCCAACTTGCACCGGTAGAAATTATCGGCGAATCGTCGCGTAGGCATAGAAAATTCATAGGGACGATGAGTATATTGGAGACAGAAGATGTTGATCTCATAAAACCTGTCGGAACACAAGAATTACTTGAATTAATACCGGGTATCAACGGCTATGCCGACGACGGTTTCGGAAACTCACGCTTGAGCATCGGCATCCGTGGGCTGAACCCACGTCGAAGCGCACGCGTACTTATATTAGAAGATGGCGTACCCATACAACCCGCAGTCTACATTTATCCCAATGCTTACTATAACCCACCCGCTGACCGAATCGCTGCTATTGAGGTGATTAAAGGCAGTGCCGCACTCCGATACGGACCGCAGACAATGGGCGGCGTTATCAACTATACAACACGAAAACCTGACGGGACAAAAGGATTCGCGAATCAGTTGACGGGAGGCAACAACGGCTACTATAGTCTTTTCTCAGAGTGGAGAGGTATCGGAAACCCTGAAAAAGTCGTCTCTGACATACAACTTCTTTACAAACATGGAGACGGGTTTAGAGAAAATAACACCTTCCATCAGGCAAATGGCACAGTAAAGACGCTCTTCCAACTCAGCGAAGAACGGACTCTCTACCTCAAACTAAACGGTAATTTTGAAAACTCAAACGCAACATATACCGGACTGACTGAATACTCCTTTCAAACCGATCCGAACTTCAATCCCAAAGAACATGACAATTTTCAGGTCTTGCGTACTGCACTCGACCTCATCTATACCAACAAAATATCAACACACTTGGTAAGCAATACGACAATCTATACAAGTGTGTTTGACCGGCGGTGGTGGCGTGAGGACGATATTTTCGTGCGCCCCGCAGCACTTCAAACAGGGAATCTGGTGCCGGTACCCTACTTCCAGACAGGAAACCTCATCAGAACCGGCAATCGAAAAAGTAACTTCGGTATTCTCCGTAGCTTCTACGTAGGCGGAATTGAGCAGAACTATACACTCAACCACGGAATTGCAGGAAATGTGGGACGTGCTGAAATCGGAGCCAGAGTGCACTGGGAACGTTTTATTGACGATAAGAAAACCGGGGACGCACCCAATGCACGTGACGGCGTTTACTACACCGGCACACCCGGATCTGATGAAGATCCGGTGAAAATAGTAGGACAGAGCCACCACTATGAGACGATGGCATTGGCACTCTACACCAAGGAGCAAATGAATTTTAAAAGGTTGACCGTCACACCAGGCTTGCGGTTTGAAGTGTTTAAGCAGGATCGAGTGGACCGGTTGCACGGTTCGGTGCTGGCAGATAAAGTCTCATCAGTACTATTGCCGGGGATTGGCGCAAACTACGAGCTCGGACACTTTAATCTTTTTGGCGGAATCCACCGAGGGTATACAGCACCCTCCAGCGGCGCGCTGAAGATTACAAACTTCGGACAAAATGTTGAGACTGGCGGACTTGACCTCAAACCTGAAAAGAGTTGGAATATGGAACTCGGATTCCGCTCATGGATACCAGGGGTTATCTTAGAAGCCTCCGGATTCCTGATTAAGGTCAAAGACTTAGTCGCAGCCGGACGCGGCACAGCCTTCAAAAACTTGGGCAAGGCCCATCTATCGGGCCTAGAGATGGCGGTGACATTAGAGACATCAGAATTCGTGTCTATACTGCCCGAGCTTAATCTCTCTTATACATATCTCCAGACAAAGATTGTTGACGGCATCGTGAAATCCGCTACTATCGCCGGTAACGTCTATGTAGAACTGAACGGCAACGAATTGCCTTACGCCCCACGGCACACCTTCACCGTCGGGTTGGCGAAACAGATCGCGGATGTTCTACGTATGCGAACGGACATACGATTTGTGGACGAAGTCTTCACCGATTTTGAAAATCTTCGGCAGACTTACAATCGTGGCGATACAGGCCCCATTCCGAGCTACGCAATTGTCAATGCAAGCATAGATTACAGTTTAACCAAACAGTGGCAGGTATTTCTGACTGTCAAAAACATTTTAGATCACGTATATATCGGGTCACGGCTACATTCAAATGCTGGCCAACCTGAAGCCAACCTGAGCTCGGGTATCTTAATCGGACCGAGACGACAGATACTTTTTGGTATCAAGCAGGGCTTCTAAAAAAACGAGGCGCAATTCAAGCGGATATGCATCCTATTTTTAAACTTGAGCGTTTTGCCTTTTTTGTATATCTCCGTACCATCACCGCTTCTGTTATGATAACTCGTGTGTTGGCAGGATAGGTATTCTTTGTCTCTCCTTTCAGGAGAGACAAGATTACCTTTTACCTGCCAATCTATAGATAAATCTCGTCGGAGCCTCACTCGGTTATGATTCTTCAATAGAAACCTATTGAGGGGATAATCCGCTGGTAGCAATACTGATAAAAAATCAGATCTCGTTGTGACAGGGTTTAACGGCTCGCTGCAAGTGGCTTACCCATCTTTTTGCACGAACATGCTCTTAAAACTTTATCAAGATATGTCTATCAACCCTTAAATGATAATAATTTTCATAGATAATGAGATTCATTATCTTAAATGAAGGAGTAAATATGAATTACGTGACAAAAAAAATCCAATGGTTAGTCTTGCTGCTAACTGTTGCGAGTCTATTTCTATCCGCTTGTGGAAGCGACGAAGACGGGGACGATGCTGCCTTAGACGAAAGTGCCGAGGCTACAATCACGGTGCCGCAGGCGTATGTCTTTGACAGCCGTTTCACGGAAGGTGAAAGCAGTGTCGCCTATTCAGGACAGGTTGTCCGGAACTTACTGCTGCAGGACCTTAAAGCATTTACCGATAGCGTTGGAAAAGATGGGGCACGTCCTGTTACCGTGCAGGATATGCTCAAATTCTATGAATACGATGATGCCCTCAACCTGAAGACGCTGACGACTACAGGCACGCTACCCGCACTCGAAAGCCAATATTCCTCCCTTTCGACCGGGAAAAATCTTGTCGGTAAGATTTCTGACGAGCCGGTTATCGGTTACGGCAGCACTGCAGATGAACTGGTGAGGGAATGGTTTAAAACTATTGCGGATAACTCGCAAGATCCAGACAAACTCGGTACATCGATGGCTTATACCAGCGATGACGGTGTCGATATGTCGCAGATGATTAATAAGGTACTCATCGGGGCAGTCGTCTATTACCAAGCAACAGGCGTTTATCTCAATGACTTGCTTGAACGCGATAATAGCGAGGCAAAAGACGGGACCAGTCCTTATACAGCAATGGAACACGCATGGGATGAAGCCTTCGGCTACTTTGGTGCTGCCCGCGATTATACCCGCTACACGGATGCTCAGCTCGCCGGAACAGTTGATGATTTCACATTCGATTCTAACGGAGACGGAAGCATCGACTTCAAATCGGAATATAACTTCGGACTCTCCAGGAACGCCGGTAAGCGAGATAAAGGCGGCTCCGGTGTAGATGTCACCCAACAGATTTTCAATGCCTTCCTTTCTGGCAGAACGGCAATCACGAATCAAGGAACGGTAGCCGAAATTAGCGCACACAGGCAAGCCGCTGCAAATGGTATCGAGAAAGTTATCGCCGCAACGGTGGTACATTACATAAACGATACACTCAGCGATATGTCTAAGTTAACTACGCCAGAGGAAAACCGGGCAAATTTAAATAAACATTGGGCAGAGATGAAAGGTTATACTATTGCTTTGCAATACAATCCTTTCCGATTGATTACTGATGCACAATTGGCGGAATTACACGGTATCATGGGGAAAGCACCCATATATGATGCACCCGGTAGTAACGGCTACGATACCCAAGTTGCTAATTACGAACGCGCCAAGGTTGTCCTACAGACAGCATACGGCTTCTCCAACACGAATATGGAGAACTGGTAGGCATCGATGTAGGTTGGGTTTTAACTGTAAAGATGCCTTTGCTACCGGTAGGTGCACTGTAAAGTGCACCTACCAAATTACCTAATAAATGACGACGGAATTCAGAACCTGGAGTATTGTTTTTGTCTGTTGTATAGCGTCTCGATTGCTTAGCACTATCTACTACATTGAAGACTTAGACAGTCTCAGGTTCGCACTGAGTATCGTAGCGTACGATGTTGCCAAGTTGCAACCGCATTTCCCCGCATATCCTGTTTTCTGTTGCATCGCCAAACTTCTCTATGCGCTCATCCATCGTTATGCCTTAGCATTTTCACTGATTGGAGGTTTGTCAACCTTTTTCACAATCTTCTTTACACTAAAGATTGCGAAAATCCAAGTCACTACACTCTTGGGAAAACTTGTTATCTGTGTGATATTTATGAATCCCTTGTTCTGGTTAATGAGCAATCGCTATATGCCCGATGTAATGGGGGTTGCCTGCCTGTTGGCAAGCCTTTATTTTACAGCAAGTAGAAGGCACATACGGTGGGATTTCCATACCATCGCCGGATTCTTTCTCGCTGGCATTCTGAGCGGGATACGACTCTCATATCTTCCATTTTTGCTACCTATGCTGGTGGGACGGTTAAAACACCCCGGTCGACTACAGTGCATCATAGCGGGAACTATCGGTGTTCTTGTTTGGTTCATTCCGCTACTCTCAATTACCGGATGGAACACGTTGATAGCATCGGCACAAACACAGAGCCACGGACATTTCGCAGACTTCGGCGGTACTGTCTCCACTCATCCCGAATTGTGGCTCCGCTTGACAAGACTTGTTGAGAGCATCTGGGCAGATGGATTTGGACTCTACTGGCAAAACCGGCACCCTATTACCGCCTGCACGGCTATCATCTTAATCGGAATTATTGCAGCCAATTGGCAAACATGGACTACAGAAAATCTTTCTAGACACAACTCTCCATCTCTGAATCTAGCTTTTATCGGATGTGTTGTCTATCTCGGATGGATATTTCTAGCCCAGAACGTTATCCATAAGAGCCGACATATTTTACCGTTGTTGCCGTTTCTAAGCTTAGGCATTGCATTCGCCTGCAACCAAATCATAAGATTCCAGACTCGACTTCGATATCCGGTTTCCTGGGGTGTTGTTATCATCTTTTTTCTCTGTTATAGTTATGTCACGCTACATACTGTTGCTCAACACAAAAAACCGACAGCGATTGCGCAAGTACATGAATATCTGCGCGACAAACAGGATGAACAGGGTGATAAACTGCATATTGTATGCGTGCCGTTGATTAAATACTATTTGGCTTCACAAGCAATAGATGCAATCTATATGCCGATTAAAAGTGAGGCAGACCTCGCCCAACTTGATGAATTGGAGACTGAGTTTATTGTTATCGGGAGCCCGCTGCCAAATCAAGTACCTAAAGTGAAAAAGACGTTCTACCACAACCCGTATGTCAATCGGATGTGGCCCGAATTGCCCTTATTTGAGTACTAAATCTGTAAGTACAAAACGCAATGGATAACTCTACTATTTATATTCTCGGCGGCGGCCCTGCTGGGCTGACGACCGGATACTACGCAAAGAAAAACGGTTTCCGTAATTTCACTATTTTTGAAGCAGGTGAACACACCGGAGGAAACTGTCGTACGCTCAAAATCAAAGGGACAGATTGCAGGTCTAGCATTCTGCAAAAAGGTGATTTCCGATTCGACACCGGGGCGCACCGCTTCCATGACAAAAATTTACAAGTTACCGAAGAGGTAAAAAAACTCCTTGGCGATGATTTGTTACGGGTTGAAGCACCGAGCAAAATTTTTTTTGAAGGTAAATTCTACCGGTTCCCACTCCTGCTGAGCGACCTGCTCCAAAAACTGGAACCGGAGAGCTTACTAAGGATTGTATGGGAGAAACTACTTAACGCTAGCGGGCATCAGAAAAAAGCAGAAAACTTTGCCGAGTTTGCTATCAACCAGTACGGAAAAACGTTGTCGGAACGGTTCCTACTAAACTATTCTGAAAAACTGTGGGGCCAACAACCACATAAACTCTCTATCGCTGTCGCAGGTAATAGACTTAAAGGACTCGATCTGGGCAGTTTCCTCCGTTCGATGCTATTAGGAACACCGAAAAATCCGAGCCACTTGGACGGATCTTTCTTTTATCCAAAACACGGCATCGGCATGATTAGCGATAAGTTGTCCGAATTTATCGGGGCTGAGCATATCAAGTTGAAACACCGAATCAACCGATTAATCCATAAGGGACAGAGGATCGAGCGTATTATCATAAACAGAGGCACGGGGCCACCGAATCCTTCCGCAGTGCAGGACAATATTGAGATACCTGTCTCCACAGTGATTAATACATTACCGCTGTCCCTTTCAATACGGATGTTAGAACCGCCAGCACCACCACATCTCTGTGCTATTGCAGATAGAATTAAATACCGACACCTTGTGCTCTGTGTATTCTGTTTGAACCGCGACGCTTTTTCGGAGAACGCTTCAATCTATTTTCCAAGTGAGGAATTTCCGTTTACGCGTTTGTACGAACCCAAAAACCGAAGCCCGCGGATGGCACCCAAAGGACAGACAGTCATCGTGTTAGAACTGCCCTGCTACAGCGATGATACCGTATGGAGTCTGCCAGAAGCATTATTACAAACCGAGGTTTGGGAAGCATTACAGCGCGTCCAACCAATATCACAACTGGAGGTTCTCCATTATCAAACCTATAGGCTGCCCTTCGCCTATCCTGTCATTGAGGTGGGGTTTGAAGATAATGTCGCACGCCTTGTTACTTACTTTGAAACATTCGAGAATCTGTATCTGACTGGGAGGAATTCTCTGTTCCGCTATCTGCACCTGCATGACTTATTTAAAGCCGGAAAGGACGTGGTTGAACGGATTGCAAACACTTAAAATTGTATCCGCACACCGAAAGCTGTTCGCTAAACTATAATAATTGGTACTCTTGACAATAAAACTCAAAATTTGTATAATGCAACGCATATTGTGAGTCCTTGATGGCAAAGCGGATATGTCAAATTGCAAGTAGAATGCAAGGTGCAGGAGGAAAAGAATGGATGGTGGCTGTATCAGAAAAGAGAGTCGTACAGAAAGTTCGTGGATATTTCGAGAATCTCAAGACTTCTGTCTTATCTGATTCTCGCTCTTATTCAATCAAGACAGAATACCCTATTCAGATGGGCAGTGACAATCGAAGAGCTGATGTTGTTCTTAAACAAGACTTAGTTTGGTTCTCCCAACTTTCAGGAGAGACGGAAATAGTTATTGCTGAGCGTAAAAGAGAAGGAACAACAAATAACGGTATTGAACAGTTACAATCTTACCTCTGTGCAACAGATACGCGTTTTGGTATATTTGCTAATAGTCTATACCCTACTAGATGGAAATATTATGAAAATTATGGACGCAACCATTTTGAAGCTATTACCCACGGAGACTTTGAAAAGAAAATCGTTAGTGAAGAAAACGACAAGGTACGCAAGCAGGAGGAAATAGAAGATCGGATTAATAAAGCAATAGAAATCCGGGAACGAGAACTCAGGGCTGAATATGAAAAGAAAGAGAATCAGCTAAAAAATGAATATACAATGAAAGAAATTACGCTACAGAATCAGCTAGAAGCAGAAAAAAAAGAGAGAAAAGTGGATTTTGGGTCGGTTTCTGCATTGGTATCATTATATGTATAATAATAGCCGTGTGGGCATCGGCATAAGAAACATAAACTTTTATTTAGAATAGAACTCGGATAACTCTGAATGCACGCGTGAAAACCAAAAATGAATAATAAATTGGGAAACCGATCAAAAAAATTTGACATCAGTTTATAGAATATCGTATAATATATACAGTTGATTCAAAAACTGTCTGAATCCCTATCTAAATAGATAATGAGTCTCATTTTCATTTTGTAGAGCGGGGTATTCGGACACTTAACTTCCTCCATGGGAAAGGGAGATGCTTGCTGAAGGGGCGGAAAAGCCATATCCGCTGCGGTAAAACATCTTCCGATAGTCGGCGGCGGGGAACAAGATACCCCGCCTTGCCATAGATTTTGATAATGATTTTCATTTTCAACAAGGAAAATTATGATAACAGTTGCAAACCGAATCTATGTTGCGCCTGAATATCGGCAGGCTTTTGAGGAGTGCTTCCGAAACCGAGCACGCCTCGTAGATGGGATGCCGGGATTTATCTCAAACCACGTTTTACGTCCTGTCAATGAGGGCGAACCGTACGTTGTGTTTACCCTCTGGGAATCACGGAAGGATTTTGACAACTGGGTAGAGTCCGAAGAATTCCAGAAAGGGCACGCGCAATCCGGTACGTTGCCCAAAGAAGCATTCACGCAAACAAATAAACTTGAACTTCACGAGGTATTTCTTGATTCCACTCGGCCTGAGCTGGAAGAGGAACCACCAGGGAAACCTTTCAAGGTGCATTAGAAAAGTGCAGAAAAAGCGACGCTAGAAACAAGGTATGCTCCCAATTGCCAATTATTAGCGATTACCTCTGTTTCTAATGGAATCAAACAGAAGCAGCGATTTGCATTCAGACTTTCCGTTTGATGTGTTTCGGACTTTTGGCGTTCGTCTATTACAACGTACTGCGTCCCGCGCCTTTTCTGCATAAATTAGGATACCCTATTGCACCCGCAATTGTCAAGGAAATTTCGTCTGTAGTCGTGGTAAGGCTAGTATTATGAGAGTGAAGTCCCCGCTTTTTGGGGCAATGGAAAACAGAGTGAATCAGATGCGAAAAACGACAACTTCAACACCTCAAGCAGATGGGTATGAACGAAGGGTTCGCCGGCGTTCACCCTACTTATTCCTTCCATTCGCTTGGAGCAGAGGGGCCTTTCTCAAATGGCTTCGCCGAACGCACGCTTGGCTTGGACTCTGGGGAGCTACTTTGGGGATACTATTCGGCGTTACTGGGATTTTGCTTAACCATCGGAGTGTCATGAAAATTAACGCTGCCAAAACTGAGCAGACAAAAACGGAACTGCCCCTTCCTGAACCGAAGCCTAAGAACATTGAAACGTTCGCAATGTGGCTACAAACTGAACTTGAGCTCGAAAAAAAGTGGAGCCGCATACGTTCACAGAGCCCCCGAGAAATCAGTTGGGACGGAAAATCAGTCACACAACCGGAAAGATGGAGTGTCAGTTTTAGCAATCCGCAGCGCAGCTACAGCGCGCAATACTGGGTCGGTAATGCTTATGTGACTCTCACTCGGTTTGACAGGAATGCGTTTGCCTTTCTTAATCGCTTACACATGGCGAGCGGCATGGGGGCTGCTTGGATACTTCTCGCAGATTCAATTGCCGGTAGTTTTATCGTCCTCTCTCTCACAGGTATATTGCTCTGGACACGGTTACACGGGCCACGCCTTCTCGCCGCAGGGCTGGGTTTGGGTTCCTTGATGCTCGCGCTCTGGTTTATTTGGCGTGTAATGTAATCTATTGCGGCGTGACAAAGGAGAATGTTAACTTTATGAATTTCAGACTTGACTTTCTAGTATGGACGTGCAGACCGCACACAACACGGTTTTTACTCATATTGTTTGCGTGCGTTTGGTTAACAACACAAGCAATCGCAGAAGACCTACATGAAACTTCTCAAACGGAAGCAGATGTTAAACTTGATCCGGTTGTGGTAACCGCCACAAAGACCCGCCAATCTCTAAAAGATAGCCCGGTTCTCACACATCTCATTACGCGAGCGGAAATTGAAGCAACCGGAGCAGAAAATCTTGGAGAAGTCCTTGAAAATCAGGCCGGTATCATCGTTCATCGAGATGGCCATGGGGACGGCATACAAATTCAAGGCCTCGACTCTGAATATGTACTCATCCTCGTGGATAGCGAGCCGCAAATTGGACGCATTGCCGGCAAACTTGATCTGGCTCGAATCGCCGTTGAAAATGTTGAACGCATTGAGATTGTCAAAGGCGCATCTGCCTCCCTATTTGGGAATTCCGCATTAGGCGGCGTGGTTAACGTTATTACTCGTAAAGCAATCGCTCCGTTTTCACTACAAATATCCCAAAATGTTGAGCAAAACAGAACGTTTGATAGCAGGGGCACCATCGCCCTAAACGGAGACAGCATCAATACGCTTTTCACACTTAGCAGCAATCGGAGAAACCCCATTGATTTGGATACATCCAACCTCGATACCACTATTGATGGTTACACCAATTGGACAGGTTCTGCCCGGACCGCATATCAATTGACTCAGCAGACAACCGCAGTTTTTTCCGGACAATACTTGATGCAAACGCAAGAGGGAATCAGCGTAAACGATTCTATAGCGTTCGACCGGCTCGGAGACATCCAAAACTTCAGTGGAAGCCTTCGGGTAGAGCATCAATTCAAGAAATCGCGACCCTCTCGCGTAGAACCGCAGTTTACACCCCTTAAATTGATCGGTAAACTTTACGCCACACGCTATGACGATGAATCCACCGTCCTTGAAAGAGAGAACAACGTCATAACCTCTCAAAACCTGAATGTCCAAGATTTGCTAAAGGGCGGAATTCAGTTTGACACCGTCCTTTGGAAGAACCATCAGTTGAGTTTAGGAGGCGAATTAATCTTTGAAAACCTACAATCCCAGCGGATTATAGGCGGTGAAAGCAGCCTTTTCACCAATTCATTTTTTATTCAGAATGAATTTCGACCTATTCCAGCCTTTGCTTTGGTTGTAGGCGGACGTTCGGACACCCATTCAGAATTTGGAACCCATTTCAGTCCAAAGTTAAGCTCAATGTACCGCGTAACAAACGATTTGAGAATCCGCGCTTCGTATGGACAAGGATTTCGAGCACCTGATTTCAAAGATCTTTATCTCGATTTTACGAACGTTACTTCCGGTTATCAGGTTTTAGGAAATCCTGAGCTACAGCCCGAATCTTCACATAATTCGAATATCGGATTGGAATATCGGGTATCCGATCAATTAAACGGTAGCATCCAATTATATCGCAATGACCTAACCGATCTGATTGAGGCAGAACGAGTCGGCACAAGCACAGCAGGGGGCAGCAAATTCCAATACAAAAATATAAGTGAAGCTTTCACGGAAGGATTTGATGCTGAAATCGTTATAGGAGCACCCGGCGGGTTCTCCGGGGCGATAGGTTATGCTTATTTGAGGGGCGAAGATAAAGCGACCGGCTTACCCCTCTTGAATCGTTCTACACACAGCGGAACCCTCAAATTGGCGTACCTACATGTCAAAAGTGATTTCCAAGTGGATTTGCACGGACGGTATGCCAGTCAATGGGGCTTCTTTGACGACGGAGACAACGTTTTAGAACCTGAGGAATTCGCACCGAGTTACTGGATATGGAACGTCCGCACATCAAAGAGGCTTTTCAAATCAATTAAAGCCTCTATCGGATGTAATAACATTTTCGATTTCAAGATTCCGACATTTTATACCTTTGTTGGCAGATCGTTTTATGGCGGGCTCTCTTTAGGATACTAAGACAAAACACCTATGAGGCAGATATTATCAGAGTCGTCTCATAGGGCAACTGAGCATACTAAGTAAGGAGCTATTTAATGAAAAGACTCATGTTTTTCACAACTTCACTGATTATTTTCTCCTTCAGTTGTGTGATACTGAACACGCATGCTGAAATTCATCAAAACACCTTGACGATTGATGCAACCGATAGAGACAATTGGGTTTTTGTCAATCTATTAGCGAACGAGACCGTGGAGATCGACGAGCCCAAAACCTCAATGAAGTGGGATCTCGGTTTCAAGCGTACCGAAGTCATCGTCAATGGAGGCACGAGTGGCCCAGGAGAGGGCAGTGCTCTCGCATTGAAGGACATTGCATTCGAAGAAATCCACGAGGCACCAGAGGAAGACTACGTTTCGGATACCGAGCAAATCGCAACGATTGCGCGGGACGACGGTTGGTACACCTACACTGGGCCACCGAATCACTGGATTTTGCCTAATTCCAAGATCTATATCTTGCAGACTGCCGATGGCAATTTTGCAAAAGTTCGTTTTATCGGATACTACCAGAATAACGAAACCAAAGACGGGGCGGCACACATCAGCATAGAGTACACTTTACAGGACGATGGAAGCCGCAGCTTTGATGGTGCTCAACCCACGAGCATCGATGCACGACAGAAGTTAACCACAACGTGGGCAGAGATTAAAGATTTACAATAGTTTATTTATCGTTTATTTCCTATCTTGTTTGCATCCTTACAAAGCAAGCAGACAAGGTATTTCAATACAGTTTTCGCACGGAAACTTAAAGGAGTTAAAAATGGCTTGCAAATCCGAATTTTTATCACAACGCAACGTCTGTGCTATCTATCAATGCTTTGATGGACACCTTCATTTCAGATACAGAACCTTGGATATCATCATGGATACTGAAGATTTTTATCAAGTCGCGGAAGTGTTTACCGAAGCGTTGCGAATTTTACAGAAGGCTAAAGAACCAGTGATTGAGGAAATTGATTTGAAAAAAATGGATGTGTCAATAAAGGTTTAGATATTGTTCGTATACAGGAGCCCCACAACCTTTATTGGGCTCCTGTAGACAAAAAGGGAGAATTACCATGAAAAAAGTCTGGAATTTCGTCAACCAGCAGCACGTCATTACGTGTCTGTTATGCTTATCCATTTTCACGTTTGCCAATTGTAGTTCGACTGAAGATGAGAACCCTCAGCAGCTCCTTCTGGAATCAGAAACCGATGAGGTGACACCACCGTCTACTGTATCAACCGATGCAGAAACCGTTAAAGAACCTATTGGATTGGAAGCCGTAACGTTTACAATTGATGCAACGAGTAAAGAGTCGTGGGCGTACTTCTCTTTTAAAAGCGGCGATGTTGTTGAAGTTGCCGAACCAGAAAATTCAGAAGAGTGGGATATCGGTTTCCAGCGAACTCAAGTCAAACTCAACGGCGGCATTAGCGGACCCGGCGAAGGCAGTGCAGTTATGCTGACAGAGACAACGTTTGAAGCAGTGACAGAAGCACCAGCAGACGGATACCTGTCGGATACTGCTGACACACTCGCAATCGTTCCCCAAAGCGACAAAGGTTGGTATATCTATACAGGTCCACCCACACATTGGATTTTACCCTTGGAAGATCGAGTCTTCGTTGTAAAAGCAGCGGATGGAACGTTCGCCAAGGTCCGTTTTGTCGGGTATTACAAGGATAATCAGAATAAGAAAGACAGCGGCTTCGTGACGTTTGAGTACAGCCATCAAACGGACGGAAGTCCTAATTTTTAAGCACAAAACTCGCCCCATTCCATTTTTAATCAGGACGCTAAAGAACTTTACACTGAATAACTGAACACCGAGTTCACGAATCGTTGGGCATGGAGAATGATGACGCATCAGAATCTCCTAACCTTTATAGCAGTCTTCAATCTCATGCCCGACGACTCATTTTACAGATTACAGAAGGAGTCAAAGATGCAAAGAAAGGCGTTTTTCTTACCATACCAATGGCACAGTGCGGCTCTTTTAGTTCTGCTTGGCACCATTTTCTCTTATGCTGCAGCAGCAGAACATGTTGAGGTTACCGATGCGAACGGTAAAAACATTATCATTACTTCATCGGAACGCATTGTAAGTCTCAACGGCAGTACCACCGAAATCCTGTTCGCGCTGGGTGTCGGAGAAAAAGTGGTTGGTTGCGACGCATCTTCCACTTACCCGAAAAATGTGAAAGAGAAACTTCCAAGTGTAGGATATCAGTACGGACTCAATGCCGAGGGAATTCTCTCATTGAAACCGACCTTGGTAATTGGGAGAGACGACATCAAACCGCCGCAGGTGATTGAACAACTCCGTATGGCGGGCGTAACTGTCTTATTGCTTAAGGAGCCCCGGAACTTCGAGGCGGCCAAGCAGCGTTTACTTACTATCGGGAAAGCCGTTCGAGCCGAAAGCAGCACTGAAGAACTTCTGGTAACACTAGACGCGGATATAGAGAAATTAGAGACGAAGCTAGCAGAACGGGAAGGGCACCCCAAACAGAAGGCACTGTTTCTCTATTTGCGCGGAACCCAAACTGCTTTTGTGCTTGGGAAAAACTCCGCACCTGGCGCTATGTTTGAGATTGTCGGTGCTGAAAATGCAGCCGCGCATATCAAAGGCAGCAAGCCAATGACAGCAGAAGCGATAATTACCGCGCAACCCGATGTATATGTGCTGTTTACCAGGGGATTGGAATCCATTGGGGGCGTTGATGGATTGCTTAAATTGCCTGGCTTACTACATACACCCGCAGGCAAAAACAGACGCGTCATCAGCATGAGTGGACAGTATCTATCCGGATTCGGCCCCCGCTGCGGACGAGCCGCGCTTGATCTATTCCAAGGTATCTATGAAACGGAAGGACATTTCGTCGCAACAGGGGATCAGGAAGATTAAGCGCACAAAGATCCTTTTTATCCTTATTGGGCTACTTCCTATATCTGTATGCATTGCAGCAGGAATCGGTGCCTATCAAATTTTACCATGGCGGATTCCACAAATACTACTTTTTCAGGAAGAGGGTTTCGCCGTACTAACCTATGTCCGCTTACCACGGGTTATCCTATCAGCAATTGTCGGCGCAATGTTAGCGATATCGGGTGCAACGCTCCAAGGTATCTTCCGTAATCCACTCGCCGATCCGGGCTTAATTGGTGTCACCGCCGGGGCAGGACTTGGCGCAACAATATGGATTGTCCTAGTTGGAGGCGGGCCTCTAGGCGTGTGGGGGCTTCCGCTTGCTGCTTTTGGATGTGGAATACTTGTCACAGTCGGAGTCTGGAAAATTGCCGATTCTCATGGGAACGTCCACACGGTAACCTTGCTTTTGGCAGGTATCGCGCTCAATAGCTTTGCCGGCGCAGGCATCGGCATCATGACGTTCCTCGCAGACGATGAGCAACTCCGCAGTTTAACTTTTTGGTTACTCGGGGGTTTTGGGGGCGCGACATGGGCTGTCATTTTCATAACGTTTCCGATATCAATCCTCGGCTTATTTGTACTGCTGCGACTCGCATCTGCCCTAAATGCGATGAGCTTAGGGGAATCCGAAGCATATCACCTCGGGGTTTCAACGGAATCGTTGAAGCGACAAGCAGTTTTTGGAGTCGCCTTGATTGTCGGGGCAGCCGTTTCAGCTGCCGGCGGTATCGGTTTCGTAGGACTCATTGTCCCGCACCTCCTCCGGTTGATGGGTGGAGCAGACCATCGTTACGTTTTGCCCGGTTCTGCATTAGGCGGCGCGATACTGCTCGTGCTAGCTGATCTGCTCGCTCGAACTATTGTCGTACCTGCAGAATTGCCGGTCGGCGTTGTTACAGCACTGATTGGCGGTCCTTTTTTTCTCTGGTTATTGCTCAGGTTTAAGCAGGAAATCTTGCTATAGGCTTTTCGTCTACAAGAGCCCGATGCCAATTGCTGTAATGTAAAATCCTTTACAAATCTCGCTCTTTCGTCTACAGGCGCCCAATAAAGGCGGATGCTATGTTAAATCCCATACAAATCTCCCTGAGCCTTTTGGTGCTTTGATTTTTAAAGACATAACCTAAGCAGGCTCCGACGAGATGTACACAGTGATTGACACAACATCAGGCATTGTGGGGCTCCAGTATACAAAAAGGCGAGATTTACACAGTAATAAACAAAACATAAAGCGTGCTGGTACGGAGATATACGAAAATATGATTGAACTAAAACAGATCGGTTATTGCATCGGTGAGAAGTGGTTAGTCCGTAACATCAGCGTCACTATTGAAACAGGAACACTGTGCTGCCTTATCGGACCTAACGGTGCCGGTAAATCCACCCTACTGCGCTTGATGTCAGGCGAACTTGTCCCTACAACCGGCGAAATACGGCTCTTCGGCAACCCCCATCAACCGATTCACAACTACGAACCCAGAAAATTCGCCAAAATACGCGGATACTTGCAACAAAAACGGGAGATGAACTTCCCTTTTACCAGCTTGGAGATTGTTCTGCTCGGACGCTATCCGCACCTTAACGGAAAAAAAGAGAGTCGGCGTGACGTTGAGATTGCGGAAGACGCACTCTACGAAGTTGAAGCAGATACGCTCTCCGAACGGCTCTATCTGACTTTATCCGGCGGAGAGGCAAGTCGCGTCGATGTCGCACGGATTCTCGCACAAAGCCCCCAACTCTTTTTATTAGATGAACCCACAAATCACCTCGACCCAAAACACCAAATCCAGATACTCAATTTGTGTAAAATGCTTTGTGCGACAGGGAAAACTGTCATTACCGCAATCCATGATTTGAATCTCGCAGCGATGTATGCCGATAGGCTTTTGATGTTAAAAGACGGTGTTCCTGTAGCGTGTGGCACACCGAAAGCGGTATTAACTTTGAATCAGTTATCTGAAGTCTACGGTATCTCATTTGACATCTTGTCACATCCGAGCGGCACCCCGTGGGTTATTCCAAAGTTAGATTGTTTTGCGAGAAAAGACTAAGCAGCATGCTTTGCTTGAACAAACGTTATTTCACACCAAGCGCTCTACAGAAAGTCACGAATTGCAGCTAGTCCCTACTAGAAGAGACATCCTCGCATGATACTGCAAAATCCGCGTTGAGTCTCGGCAAAAAAAAGTTTGCCAAAAAGTGTTGTTTTCTGATAGAATGTTTTTGTCTATTTTTTCAGAAATAAAAAAAGAGCCAAAAAGTGTTGTTTTCTGATAAACTTTACCGTTGCTATAACGGCATAGATACTGTACATCATCGTACGAAAGGATATTTGAAATGAAAGATTGGAAGAACCCGCAAAAATGTGTGGTAGTTTTATTAGGGGGGCTGGTGTTAGTGTTTGCCTGCTACGGGCTGGTAAGAGCGCAACACGGCTTGATGCCGGCTCCCTCAGAGACGCGGCACGTCTCCCCGCCGGTTGGGGGGCTTGCAGGGCTCGAGAGTGACTTGCCTACAGTGTCCGCTGACTCGGTTTCTCCTGAAACGGTTGCAGAGTGGTTGTCGCTGTTACGTGCCAACAATGACGGCTCAGCCGTCTTTGCGCAAGGGATAGCAAACCTCGAACAGGTGCTAACCGAGATGCAGCCTGTGGCGCGGCCGCGGCTGTTAGCGAACTATCCGAATCCGTTCAACCCAGAGACGTGGATACCGTATCAGTTGGCAGTGCCAGCGGATGTAGAGGTGTCCATCTATGCGTTGGACGGGCGTTTGGTTAGGACGTTAGCGTTGGGGCATCAAGCGGCGGGCCGCTACGAGAGCAAGGCGCGCGCCGCGTATTGGGATGGGCGTAACGAGCATGGTGAGCGTGTTGCGAGTGGTATCTATTTCTATACGCTGCGTGCGGGTGATTTCTCCGCCACGCAGAAGATGTTGATAAGGAAGTAAAGGGAGAGAGAGGTGTAAGGGGGTGTGTGCCGTCTGCGTTTGACGCGGCGGCCCCGCCTCCAAGCACTCATATTTAGCGGCGAGCATTTCGCGGCATTTAGAGGTATGTAATGTATGATAAAAACGTGTCAAAGGTTTGGAGGTGTTTGATGTATGCTAAAAGCGTGTCAATGATGTTGTCGATGTTGGCGTGTGTTCTCACGGTTTTGAGTTTGGGCGTTTTGTGCAATGTGTGTGCGCAAGGGGTAAGCGTGGCTGCGGATGTCGGCATGCTTTCGGCTGTGAAAGGTGATGCGGATGTGAATGGTGATGGCCGTGTGGATATAGTGGATTTGGCCCTGGTAGCGGCGCGCCTGGGAACCCGCGGTAACAGTTCGGCAGATTTGAACGGGAATAGGGTAGTGGATATAGGGGACGTGGCGTTAGTAGCGGCGGGGTTTAACGGTGCAGCGTCTGCGCCTGCGGTGCCTGCGTCTGCGCCTGCAGGAATGGTGCTCATCCCCGCGGGCGAGTTCCAGATGGGCAGCGATGCTGCTGATGCGCGGGATAACGAGCAGCCTGTGCGGAGGGTGCATGTGGACGCGTTCTATATGGATACGCACGAAGTGACTAACGCCGAGTATAAAAGTTTTGTGCTGGCGAATCCCGAGTGGCAGAAGACGCGGATTCCACGTGCACTCCATGATGGTAATTACCTAAAACGTTGGGAAGGTAATAACTATCCAGTGGGTAAGGGGGACCATCCTGTGACGTATGTGTCGTGGTATGGTGCGATGGCATATTCTGCGTGGGCAGGGAAGCGTCTTCCAACGGAGGCGGAATGGGAGAAAGCGGCACGCGGTGGGGAGGCAGGTCTGAAGTATCCGTGGGGAGACACGATAACGCCGAACGATGCGAACTACGATAGGAATGTAGACGATACGACTTCTGTGGGGCGTTATGCTGCGAACGGGTATGGGCTGTTCGACATGGCTGGGAACGTTCACGAGTGGTGCCTTGATGAATGGGATAAGACATTTTATGCTGCGTCTCCGTCTCGTAATCCGCTGCGTGGTGTGTCTGGTAGTACGCTTGCGAATGTGGCTGAGATTGTAGCGGACTACACAGGCGTAAATGTGAACTTAAAGCGGGTTTTGCGGGGTGGTAATTGGCGTGCTGATGCACGTTACCTGCGCGTCACCGATAGGTTCAAAAGGGAGCCGACGTTCACGGAAAGCTTCGCCGGGTTTCGTTGTGTGAGTGCAGAGCCACCGCCGGAGCTCCCCACACCGCCGGAACCACCCACACCGCCGGAGCCACCCGCACTGGAGCCGGAGCCACCCGCACCGCAGGCACCTGCAGGGATGGCACTCATCCCCGCGGGCACCTTCCAGATGGGCAGCAACGATGCCGAGGCCGATGGTGACGAGCAGCCTGTGCGGAGGGTGCATGTGGACGCGTTCTACATGGATACGCACGAAGTGACGAACGCCGAGTATAGAAGTTTTGTGCTGGCGAACCCGCAGTGGCGGAAGACGCGGATTCCGGATGCCCTCCATGATGGTAATTACCTAAGCGATTGGGACGGTAATAAGTATCCTAAGCGTAAGGGGGACCATCCTGTGGTGAATGTGTCGTGGTATGCGGCGATGGCTTATGCGGCGTGGGCAGGGAAGCGTCTGCCAACGGAGGCGGAGTGGGAGAAAGCGGCGCGCGGCGGTTGGCTAGGGTTAAAGTATCCGTGGGGAAAGACGATATCCTCTGTGCATGCGAACTACGGTAGGAATGTAGGGGACACCCGTCCTGTGGGGAGTTATGCGGCGAACGGGTATGGGCTGTTCGACATGGCCGGCAACGTTTACGAGTGGTGCCTTGATGCGTATAATGATGATTTCTATTCTGCGTCTCCGTCTCGTAATCCGCTGAGTGGAGTGTCTGGCAGTATGCTCGCGAATCTGGCTGAGATTGTAGATAACTATACCAATATTGAGTCTCATCGCGTGTTGCGTGGCGGTAGCTGGTCTTTTGATTCACTCTTCCTGCGTGCCGCTAATCGCCGCGGAGATACCCCTACGGACACCAATGGCAGCTACGGGTTCCGGTGTGCGAGGGCTGTGACTCCTTCCGTGCCGCCGGCACCTGCAGGGATGGCAATCATTCCCGCTGGTGCCTTCCAGATGGGCAGCAACGATGCTGAGGCCCATGGTGACGAGCAGCCTGTGCACACGGTGCATGTGGGCGCGTTCTACATGGACACACACGAAGTGACGAACGCCGAGTATAAAAGTTTTGTGCTTGCGAATCCCGAGTGGCAGAAGACGCGGATTCCGGATGCCTTCCACAGAGGTAATTACCTATGGCATTGGGAAGGTAATAACTATCCAGTGGGTAAGGGGGACCATCCTGTGACGTATGTGTCGTGGTATGCGGCGATGGCGTATGCTGCGTGGGCAGGGAAGCGTCTTCCAACGGAGGCGGAGTGGGAGAAAGCGGCCCGCGGTGGGTTAGTTGGTAAGAAATACCCATGGGGGGACACGATAACGCCGGACGATGCGAACTACGGTAATAATGTAGGCGGTACAACGGCTGTGGGGAGTTATGCTGCGAACGGGTATGGGCTATATAATATGGCCGGCAACGTGTCGGAGTGGTGTCTTGATGCGCATAATGATGATTTCTATTCTGCGTCTCCGTCTCGTAATCCGCTGAGTGGAGTGTCTGGCAGTACGCTCGCGAATCTGGATGAGATTGTAGATAACTATACCAATATTGAGTCTCATCGCGTGCTGCGCGGCGGTACCTGGGGCTTTCTTTCACGAACCCTGCGTGCCGCGGATCGCATCAGGTCTTCACCAACGCACACGACCGCCTACCGCGGGTTCCGGTGTGCGAGGGCTGTTACGCCTTAAATCTTTACCCCGTCCGAGCTGCATGCAGCTCGGCTTATGCGCAGCGAAAGATAAAAGCAGAGGTGTGATGGTGAGTAGGCCGTGTGCCGAATGCTATCACACCTCTTTCTCTTTCAGGCGATACCCATTTCTCCGCCTGATTTGTTTCTCTTTGCTTGACAATGATTCCCTGATGTGTTATCATAAATAAGAAGTAGGAGTTTTGAGAAGGGAAGCACTTGACAACTGATACGTTTTAGGAGTATAATATGCAAAAGGGGGACATCCACGACTTTTTGTCCGAGATGTCTGTTGCGAACTTTTCCGATCGGAGTATACGCCGCTTATTAGAAAACAGGGAAAACGTCCGGGGCTTGTTAGAAATCGTTGCGGCAGAACTCGCAGCGTTGATTGACTTTGAGCATCTGGTTCCAATGAATAGGAGCCTGCTGCCCGCCACTCTCCGAGAACAAGAGGCAGACATTGTATATCGGGTGCCCTTCAAAAGTGATAGGGATGAGGGTGCGGCAGAGCTGCTCCTCTATCTGCTGATTGAACACCAATCGACGGTAGATGAGACGATGGGATTTCGTGTGCTTTTCTACATGATGCTGATTTGGGACGCGGAGCGGCGGCGGTGGGCGGCAGAGAAGATGCCGAGAAGAGAGCGTGTATTGCCGCCGATTCTGCCCGTGGTATTTTACACGGGGGAGCGGCGGTGGGAGAAGCCACTGACACTTGAGGCGCTGATGAATTTGCCCGCGGCGCTCTCTCGATTCGTTCCGAGATTTGACATCCTATTTCTGAATCTGAAAGGCACAGACAAGGCGACGCTGACAGAGGCGGCGCATCCGTTCGGTTGGCTGATGAGAGTGCTGCAACAAGGAGATTCAGACAAAGCGTCTATAAGGCGTGCCTTAGTGGAGACTTTGACGCAGTTGGCGGCGCTTGATGCGGCGGATTCGGGGCAGCGGCGGGAAGCGATAATGTATCTGGTATCGCTGATTGTGCATCGGCGTCCAAAGGAAGAGCAAGAAGAGTTGATAGAACTGGTAGACCGGCATACGCGTGATATGGAGGTAGCACCGATGGCAGAGACAATGGCCGAATTCCTCTTAGAACGAGGCATAGCACAAGGCATTGAACAAGGCATTGAACGAGGCATTGAACGAGGGAGAGAACAAGGGGCGTGCCAGACGGCTATCAAAAATATAACCGCCGTCCTCAACGCACGATTCCCTGACCGTGATATAGAGCCTGCTACGCAGAAACTCGAAACCCTTTCTGATCTCGAACACCTCGAGCAATTGCTGCTGATAGCCGTCAAAACCGACAGTTTTCAAGCATTCCTACAGGCGTTAGAACTATAGAAACGCATGCACCGAACGCCATGGCCGGCCCCGGGCTGCTCTTGTCGGGGTGTCAGGTAGGAACCCTACCGTTATTATGCCCTCTGACAAGCGGAGCATGGAAGGTTGCGTACTATACCGTGTGAGATGAGCCAAAGATAAAACCCGAGGTGTGATGGTGAGTAGGCCGTGCGCCGAATGCTATCACACCTCTTTCTCTTTCAGGCGATACCCATTTCTCCGCCTGATTTGTTTCTCTTTGCTTGACAATGATTCACGGATGTGTTATCATAAATAAGAAGTAGGAGTTTTGAGAAGGGAAGCACTTGACAACTGATACGTTTTAGGAGTATAATATGCAAAAGGGGGACATCCACGACTTTTTGTCCGAGATGTCTGTTGCGAACTTTTCCGATCGGAGTATACGCCGCTTATTAGAAAACAAGGAAAACGTCCGGGGCTTGTTAGAAATCGTTGCGGCAGAACTCGCAGCGTTGATTGACTTTGAGCATCTGGTTCCAATGAATAGGAGCCTACTGCCCGCCACTCTCCGAGAACAAGAGGCAGACATTGTATATCGGGTGCCCTTCAAAAGTGATAGGGATGAGGGTGGTGAGGAGCTGCTCCTCTATCTGCTGATTGAACACCAATCGACGGTAGATGAGACGATGGGATTTCGTGTGCTTTTCTACATGATGCTGATTTGGGACGCGGAGCGGCGGCGGTGGGCGGCAGAGACGGTGCCGAGAAGAGAGCGTGTATTGCCGCCGATTCTGCCTGTGGTGTTTTACACGGGGGAGCGGCGGTGGGAAAAGCCTCTGACACTTGAGGCGATGATGAATTTGCCCGCGGCGCTCTCTCGATTCGTTCCGAGATTTGACATCCTGTTTCTGAATCTGAAAGGCACAGACAAGGCGACGCTGACAGAGGCGGCTCATCCGTTCGGTTGGCTGATGAGAGTGCTGCAACAAAAAGATTCGGACAAAGCGTCTATAAGCCGGGCGTTACGAGAGACTTTGACGCAGTTGGCGACACTTGATGCGGCGGATTCAGGGCAGCGTAGGGAAGCGATAATGTATCTGGTATCGCTGATTGTGCATCGGCGTTCAAAGGAAGAGCAAGAAGAGTTGATAGAGCTGGTAGACCGGCATACGAGTGACATGGAGGTAGCACCGATGGCAGAGACAATGGCCGAATTCCTCTTCGAACGAGGCATAGCACAAGGCATTGAACAAGGCATTGAACGAGGCATAGCACAAGGCATTGAACAAGGCATTGAACGAGGCATTGAACGAGGGAGAGAACAAGGGGCGTGCCAGACGGCTATCAAAAATATAACCGCCGTCCTCAACGCACGATTCCCTGACCGTGATATAGAGCCTGCTACGCAGAAACTCGAAACCCTTTCTGATCTCGAACACCTCGAGCAATTGCTGCTGATAGCCGTCAAAACCGACAGTTTTCAAGCATTCCTACAGGCGTTAGAACTATAGAAACGCATGCACCGAACGCCATGGCCGGCCCCGGGCTGCTCTTGTCGGGGTGTCAGGTAGGAACCCTACCGTTATTATGCCCTCTGACAAGCGGAGCATGGAAGGTTGCGTACTATACCGTGTGAGATGAGCCAAAGATAAAACCCGAGGTGTGATGGTGAGTAGGCCGTGCGCCGAATGCTATCACACCTCTTTCTCTTTCAAGCGATACCGAAGACACATACCACTCTCAAAAAAAATGGGCGTAAGTGATGATTTTGACAGAAGTAAACAAGACAAGACGATGGAGCAATCCTTGCTAAAGTTGTGTGACTCGATTTTTGGGCGGGGGCGGAGGCGCGTGGATTTTGCCTCAAAGGGGTATCCAGAACAGAATTTTTGACATCATCGGAGTCAGCCTTAACGATGACAAATCGGTCCTGCGCGATTCCCTCAAAGAGAATGAACGCCCGTGGTGGTAGATTTCACAGTGCTCGCAACTTGAAGCCTACTGAATACAGATTAACGCCTTGCGTGCTGCGACTCCGCCGGCGCGCGGTAGGCAACCGACTCAAGATGCGGGGTCTCCAACAGCACATGTCCCTCAAAACGCGAAGTCAGACAACTCTCCAAGATACCGCTAACGAGCATCGTTCGTTCCGCTGGATACGGCGCAACCCCCGTTTCAAACAACTCCTCGATCCGCGAGATGAGACAGGCAGAATAGGTAACGTTCGGAGTCGGAGTTAGGAAAAACTGTGTAGAGACCGGCACCGGTTCATCCTTCAGTTGGGCGGCGAAGCAGTAATCGCGCACTGCACCGTTGAGCATGAGCAGGGTGGCTTTCAAACCATCGCGGTAATGAATGGAATAGGCAGCAGGATTCTCTACAAGGCGTTGCAGCTCCCCGCCACTTAGCAGGTTTTGCGTTCTACCGTCCTCAAGCGTTAACCCGCACGGCGTGTCGCTTCTGGAGAGTGCGGCTTCTAAAAGCGCGTACGAAAAGGCCCCTGTTTCTTCCCAAACATCAGCGCCATCTACGAGCCGGACGGCAGAGACACCGGTTTCGCCGCCCCGCCGCCGTTCGAGCATGCACTGCATCGCCTCTAAGGCGTGATAATCCATCGGATCGGAACCGCCAACCCCTACCATTAGTGCCTCACTTATGTCGCAATCAAGCGGCAGTTCTACATCGGGCAATCGCCAAGTCACAGGCAGCGAGGAGCCTGCGAGCAACCCGAACTCGAGCCGGCGCGCATCGTCAACCATCTCCTTCGCCTTCTCAAAACTGTAAGAGAGGTGTTTGTCATTAAAGAGAGGCACCGCACGGCCATCCTGCTCAAAGACAGCAACACACTCCTTGAAAAAATCGTATCGTGGATAAAGCACCTGCCCCTTTTCATTACATGGGTAATCGCCGTGTTCTCCTATAAGGAGAACCGCATCAACGGCAAGTTCATCACCACCGCAGCGGAGTGCCTCAGCAATCGTCGGATAGACAGTGAACCCGAACTCTCTCGCTCTGTCAAGACTCTGGTCACCTTCCGGTCTCTGATCAACGTAGAGCGAAACGACCCTCATATCTGGGCGGTGCCACCTGCCTTTATGCGGATACCCCACGAGGAATCGATCCGCGAAGTGTTGTGCGTGCGATAGATAACGGTAGATAGTGGTAATAACAGCGATCCGTTTGGTAGCCATGCGTCCCTCCAGGGCCGGCGTACTTAAGTCCGCCAGAACGTTGATTCGCGAGTAGGCTCATATCTAATGTCTAAATGCGGTGTCTCCTGCTTTTCCCCACCTGCGAAGCAACTATCAACGCCGGCTGCAACGAGTCCGGTTGTTAACAGTGTCCGCTCAACAGGATAGGGTACCCGACCTGTTTCAAACATTTTCTCAATGTTGTTAACCAACGGCGAGAAGAAGTTTGCTAACGTTGTACGGACGGGCGGCATCGGGAGATACATCTGCGTTGAAAGCACCGTATTATCAGTGCCGATAGTAGCAGCGAAGTTGAAGTCTTGCACCAACCCATTCATCAAAAACATCGTGGATTTTAGGCCGTCATAGTGTTCATAGTGATAAGCGATCGGGTCTTTCACAAGCTCTTTCAGCTCATCTAACGTCGGGAAGATGTCGTTAAATCCAGCACGCGAAGGGGTGAGCGTATGACTCCGACAGAGCGCGGCTTCAAACAGCTCACGCGACCAGAGTTGGGCGTGGTATGCTTCCCAAAAGGTTTCACCGCGATATGCTTGTAGCCATTTAACACCGGTTTCGCCACCTTTACGCCGCTCTACCATACACTGAAGCGTCTCTAAGGCGTGGAAATCGTAACTATCTATACCGCCATAGCCAACACACACCGCCTCTGAAACCGGGACATCGTAGGGCATCTCAATTGAAGGAGTGCGCCACGTAACGGGCAGAGAGGATCCCGCCATAAACGGGAAATCCAGCTCTTGGGAAATGTCATACATCTCGCGTGCCCACTCCCAATTCCACGAGAGATGTTTATCATTAAAAGTCGGGACACCGCGACGGCTCCGTTCGTAAACCTCAGCCATCTCCTTGAAGTGTTCGTAGCGCGGATAGAGACGTTGCCCCTTCTCGTTAGCCGGATAATCTCCGTGCTCGCCGATAAGTAGCACCCCATCGACAGCGAGTTTATCACCGCCGAGCGTCAACGCCTCCGCAATTGTAGAATATGCCGCTACTGACGGATAACGTCCCAACCGTTCGCGGCTCAAGTCGTTTTCACCGAGCTGCTCAACATATAGAGAAACGAGCTGCATCTCCGGATAGTGGTGGCAGCTATTCCAACCGTAGCCTTCCAAGAACCGATCCACGATATGTTGTGCATGCGAATATTTGTGATAAATTGTCGCAATCGCTGCGATTTTGGGACGTGTTTTCATACTTCCTCCTTTAGACCTCACAAGACTTCATTTTTTCTGCACAATTCTAATAAGGCGTATATTAAACTCTTTACAACGAGATTTAAATCCTCTGATGTTTTGTATCATAACCTAGAAAGGCTCAGACGAGATTTGTGCTAGGTTTTTCAAAAACATCAGGTGGTGACGTGCTGCCGTAGCCGAAAATCTCGCCATGCCATGCATTATCCACATCCGAAAGTGTCCACGTGTCTTTGAAAGCAGCCCCTGCCGCCTGGCTTCCGATAGGCGCTCAGTGAAGCCACCATCAGGGTTCCGTTTTGAGAAGGTCCGAAAGAGGACGGAATCCTTTAAATTTGAACCATTTTTTTCGCTCTACCGTCTGAAGTTACTTTCACTGTTATTAATCTGTGAGACAGATTCCGCAGTTTTCCTGATTTTCTAATAAGCAGCGTATACTCCGGTCCGGAAAGTTCGAAACAGACATCTTTGACAAAAAGTGCCGGATGTCCTCCTTAAACGCGACAGGGGCATGCGTTTTTTTCCTCAAAACTTATACTTTTTATTTATAATAACACATCCGTAAATCATTTTCAAGCAAAGAGAAACAAATCAAGCAGAGAGAAATCTGCATCGCCTCAAAGAGAAAGAGGTGTGATAGCATTCGGCACACGGCCTACTCACTATCACACCTCAGGTTTTATCTTTCGCTGCGCATAAAACGAGCCGCACAAGATACGGGTTGGCCCAGCACAAAACCGAACCGGGTTCAGCACGCACCAAGCAAAAAATAAGCAGATAATTAACAGATAGTTAATATTTTACCCTATTTATAACGCTTTTTTAACTATTAGTTAATAAATTATGCCGACCCGATCTGCACGCAGATCGGAAGGGGTAAAGGAGTAAAGATTTAAGGAGTTACAGCCCTCGCACACCGGAACCCGAGGAGAAGCCCGTGACGTAGGTGCATTCCCGTAGCGATTAGCGGCGCGCAGGGCGTGCATTAAGTCCCAGCCACCGCCGCGCAACACGCGACGTGACTTAACATGTGTAAAGTCGTCTACAATCTCATCCAGATTCGCGAGCATACTGCCAGACACATCACTCAGCGGATTACTAGACGGAGACGCAGAATAGAAATCCGCATTATACGCATCAAGACACCACTCCCACACGTTGCCTGCCATATCATACAGCCCATACCCGTTCGCAGCATAACTCCCCACAGCCGTTGTACCGCCTACATTATTACCGTAGTTCGCATCGTTCGGCGTTATCGTGTCGCCCCACGGGTATTTCTTACCAACTAACCCACCGCGGGCCGCTTTCTCCCACTCCGCCTCCGTTGGAAGACGCTTCCCTGCCCACGCAGCATAAGCCATCGCACCATACCACGACACCCACGTCACAGGATGGTCCCCCTTACCCACTGGATAGTTATTACCTTCCCAATCGGCTAGGTAATCACCATCATGGAGGGCATCCGGAACCCGCCCCTTCTGCCACTGCGGGTTCGCCAGCACAAAACTTTTATACTCAGCGTTCGTCACTTCGTGCGTGTCCATGTAGAACGCGTCCACATGCACCGTGTGCACAGGCTGCTCGTCATCCCAGGCATCAGCATCGTCACTGCCCATCTGGAAGTCGCCCGCGGGGATAAGTGCCATGCCTGCAGGTGGCGGCACTGCTTTTCCCAGGTGCCCCGCTACCAAGGTTAGGTCGAGGATATTCACAACACCATCACCGTTAACATCAGGATTCCGCTCCTCATCGGTAACGGCCACCGCCCCAAAATGAGACGCAACCCCAGCCAAATCAAGCACATTTATGACTCCATCGCCATTGAAATCGAAAGCCTTTAGCGTCTCAAAATCCGAGGCTTTGACGGAAGGCACACTCAAAAGCATTGGTATAAAACTCAGGGTGACAAACCACATCAAGTGTCTCTGCGGCTTGGCGGGTGCCTTTGTGAAAGGAACCTCACGTGTGACAGGTTTCTGCTCCAGAATATTCTTCATAGATTTTTCTCCTTTTAGAGTTGTTTAAAGCTCAGGACTTTGCCGCACTTTGCAGGCGGGCATTCTGCACCTCAAGAGAACGCCTTAATCGCGAATTAAGCGCAGAATGTTCTGGACGAAACGGGCTTTCGGCATTGCGCCCCCAAACTGGCCAACAATTTCACCATTTTGGAACACAATATATGCCGGTATTCCGCGCACCTGATATTTTCTGTGAATTTGCGGGTTAGAATCAATATCCAACTTCGCAATGGCGAATGTCTTTCTGTGCTCCGATGCAACTTCGTCTACAATCGGCACCATCTGCCGGCAGAATGGGCACCAGCCTGCCCAAAATTCAACCACAATCGGGAACTCAGACTCCAACACAATCCTATCAAAAGTGGCATCCGTGACCTCAATAGGAACGCCGGTAGTGGTTTTAACACTTGTACTAAATACTATGTTAACCTCTGCTGCGTTTCCTGCAGCGTCAGTCACTTCGCCAATGATGATATAGGTAACTTCATTGTCCAGCTCTTTGCCTCTCACCAGGGTTAGGATTGCTTTATTGCCTTCAACTTTGCCTGACCAGCCGACATCATTACCGGTTTGCGTTCGCAGACCTATCCGTCCACTCACGGTTTCACTAAACTCAATTTCTATCTTCGCGCGGCTGTTAATCCTTTCAGGGTCAACGTCCCTGTCACCATCAGTGATGTCACCCCCTGTGACGGAGGGGGCTGCGGTATCTGGTTGCAGGACAGTGTAGCTCAATGTGTGGCTACCGTCAACCCAAGAGAGTGTTAAGTCTAGAGGCCCCGGAATAAAGGGACCCATAATTGTCACGATTTTACCAGCAGTAGTCACAGTGCCACTGTTCACGGTGACATCAGCCGGCGCATTGTCAAAAACAACGGTGATACTCCCATCAACGGCGAGGCGTGTCCCGCTTGTTGGCTCTATGCTAACAACCGCTGCTGGAGGACGCACGGCTTTGCCCAGGTGCCCCGCTACCAAGGTTAGGTCGAGGATATTCACAATACCGTCACCGTTAACATCAGGATTCCGCTCCTCATCGGTAACGGCCACCGCCCCAAAATGAGACGCAACTCCAGCCAAATCAAGCACATTTATGACTCCATCGGCATTGAAATCGGAAGCCTTTAGCGTCTCAAAATCCGAGGCTTTGATAGAAACACACAACCCCGCGACAAGCAACAAGCTAAGAATAGATACAAATTTCCTATTCATTACCACGATGCCTTTTTTCGGGTTCATCCAATCTTTCATTTAAAAATATCCTTTCGGACGATGTGTCCGTTGTCGATGCGGTTATCGCACCAGTTAGGTTTATAAAAAGCAGCGACGAAGGTAGATGCTGCTTGAGTTAATAAAAGGGTTAAGTTACGTGAAGTAAGGGGGGGGGGGTCAATCGTCTTAACAGGGACTTAAAACACACGACAGCACGGCATACGCACGCGTTCGCGCCAACACTGCAACCCCGCACCACGGGGCCAGGCACTCTGCTCTTCTGGTAAACGGACTCTCGGTGTTTCATCTCTTCGAGTTCTCGTATCTTTCAGCACATCACCGACAGATTTAATGAGTATCTTTTTACAAATCTCGCCGGAGATTTTCGCGGTTTTTCGTATTTTTCAGTTTAGCCGAAAACAACGCTTTTTGTCAAACTTTTTTTCTCTGACTCAAAACGTATTTTGCATTATCGCACAACGAACGTTTTTTGGCAAACTTTTTTTCGAATTAAAAAAGGGACGAACACATTTTAGCCGAAAACAATACTTTTTGTCAAACTTTTTTTCTCTGACTCAAAGGTTAGTTTGCATTATTGCACAATGAACGTTTTTTGGCAACTCTTTTTTCCGAAATAAAAAAGAGGCAAAAACATTCTATCAGAAAACAACACTTTTTGGCAAACTTTTTTTTGCCTGACTCAAAATGAACGTTTTTTTGTCAACTCTTTTTTCAAATTTTTGGGTCTCTTTCAGCACGTCACCGACGGTTTTTTGGTCTCTTTCAGCACATAAGACAATGCAAAGCAGAGATTGGCTCTGACGAGATTTACACACGAGCCATCAAAGCAGAAGCGTTGACAGTACGGAGATATACAAAAAAACGTTCCTAATTTTTGTTGATATCCTCTTCGTGATAAACGGAAATTCGATTTTCGCTAAGTGTCCTATTGTATACTGCGGAACCGAACCTAACTCATGTTTTAGGAGACGCATCTAGTAAAGCAACACCCTATTTCACACTCAGGGAAAGATGCAAGAATCTGAACCTACGGAGACGGTATCGCGGAATCGACGTTCAGCGGTTTCTCAATCAACACAACCGGGGCTTGACAGCAGTCACAATTCCCCGGTGCAACGGCACGAATGTAGCAAGTATCACAATAGTAGTAGAGCTCATGCACAATACCGTCACGAACAGAGAGAAATTTGACAACCTCCAGTAGCCGCGTTTTCGGAAAGACACGTCCTTTGATTATCAATGTTTTTTCGTGAAGTCGCGTATCGACAAACAATGCCTCTGCAAGTGATGTCCGAAGAACTGTGTAGTATTCACCCCCCTCAGTTTTTAATCCATAGAGGTGTTGATGACTATCGAAAAGCTGCACATTATAGTGTTCGTGCATTTCTTCCAATAGGCAGACAATGTTTCCTTGAAACTCGACTTCTCGAATTGATAGCGATTGAGGCACGGGGGTGCTCTGCTTTTCGGCTGAACGCGTGATTCCGTTCATCAACATGCCAAGCATAAATAAAAAACTGCACAATAGGAGCGATTGAGTCGTTTTACGCATCACGATTTTCCTCTTCTGCCCATCTTTTGGGACCTGGACCGGGTTGATGGTTTTCTCGAATCTGCTTAAACATTTCAGGTGTCGTGACAACGTTCTCCGGATACATGCGGCTCCGTGCAAGGAATCCGGCCTCGGGTTGATAGCCTGTCGGTTTAGAGGCATCTTGATAACGCGTATCAACACTCCATCTTACTTGGTTGCTGACATTCGGAATGGAGCGGTGCGGTGTCAGATTCGTAAAAAGAAGTACGCTGCCAAACTTAACGGGGATAACAACCGGTTTCACTTCAGGTAATGCATCCGGGGGTATATCCAAGTACGGACGTCCCTTGACGCTGCGATGTCGAAGAACACCGTCACGATGTGCGTGTGGAATCACTTCAAGGCAGCCATTTTCAACCGTTGCATCTATCAGCGGAATCCAGATTGTGAGTTGTAATACAGCATCGCACGCCGGCTCCATATAGCCTGCGTCTTGGTGCCACGGTACTAACGTTCTATCATGCTCAGGCAGCTTGGGACGGACCCGATATGCCGGATGACACATAATCTCAGGCCCGACAAGCGATTCCGCGATGTCAAGCAGCTTCGGGTTAACAAGCAGATGGAAGAGCGCAGCACCCGTGTGTGCACCGCTAAATAACTTCTGAAACACGCCCGTGGATTGCTCCGTAATTTTTGCCAAGCGCGTGTCAAACCCTTCCGCTTTAAACTCGGAGTCAATCTCCTTTTGTGCATAAAGATCTGAGGCACCTGTATCGATTATGGAGTCAAATTCTGCAATGAGTGGGTTGAGGTCCTCAGGCGCGAGGGCATCTTCAACAAGAAGATAACCGTTGTCATTAAAATTCTGCATCTGGATGTCGGTTAATGCTTTCATAAAAAAACTCTCATATCTGGACTAGTTCAATGAGAATGCCATCCGGGTCTTTCGCGCAAATAACACCGGCCGCATCCGGCGCACTCACAGGTTCGGATAAGAATTCTACACCGTGCTGTTTTAATTTTTCAACCGTCTCCTCAATGTTCTCAACAAAAAAGGTGAGCCAGCGAACGCCAGCAGAAAAACCTGCAGCTGGGGATGCCGGTGGGGGTTGTATCTCCATCAATTTGATCAACGTGTTGCCGGCTTTGAGGCGCACCTGCCGGAAACCCATCGGCGCAAGCCCTACCTCGCGTGCAAGCGATTCAGGGATATCCAGCTCCAGCACAATTTCAAAACCTAACTGTTTGTGGTAAAAGTTGAGGGATTCCGCAAAATTGCTACATGTAATCGCAATGTCAACGGTCGGATGCGATAAGGTTAACACGTGGCTTGACCTCCTCTGATATTACAAATTTTTGAGGATGAAGACTGCCTCACGAAACTGCCCAAGGGGACGTGCGTTATAGGTAAACTCGATAGGAATGACAATTCTCTGGCGTAAAAGAGCCGCGGCATCCGGAATCGGAATTGAGAAAACCAGCCTGCCGTCTCTCTTCGTCTGAATTTCCGCTACAATGCTGCTTAAACTCACCCCTCTTATTCTTCAGCGAACTGAGGTCTTCCGAGTGCATCGGTTCTACCTTGGCGTTTATAATGTGGCAGATGTCCGTCAGCATCGGCTAGGATACGTTCTCGCGCGAGCGAGATGCGCTCAGGGCTCTGGTCCGCGATGTTGTGCTGACAGGCTACGTCTACCTCCAAATCGAATAGACGTATATCTTGTTGGAAATTGACACTAGAAAAATACCAATTCTTCGCATCTTTGTACCAGACAGAGTTGACATAGCGGCAAGTGAGGTATTGACGTGACTCAAAACCGCTTTTGCCTTCAACCAATGGAAGTAGACTTTGCCCTTGAATTTCCCCGGCCGGCTCGACTTGGCTGGCGGCAATCACAGTCGCCGGAACATCGAGCGTATAGACGAATTCGTCGCAGGTTGTGCCAGCATTGATACCAGAAGGATGGCTCACTAATAACGGAATATCCATTGTGCCGGGGTACATAAAGTTGGCGGGTTTGCCAGTGGCTTTATCCGGATTCTCCGCGAAGTTAGTGCCGTGATCGCTGAGGAAGATAATGAGCGTGTTTTCCCGCAATCCGAGCCGGTCGATAGTATCAACCAATTTTCCGAACCACGTATCAACGAGCGTAACCAGACCGGCATAGTTTGCTTTGACACTCGGCAGCCGTTCTTCAAGTTCTTCGTCCTTGAGAGCGCCGTAAGGCAAATTGAGACAAATCGGTTCGCGATGTTCGCGGCTCCCGTAGATATCGTAGTAGTGGATCGGCGCTTCCCACGTTTCGTGAGGAGTAAACCCATCTACATAGAGGTAAAAGGGGGTATTTTTATGATTATGTTCAACGAATTCTATTGCAGAGCGGAACAAGCGTGCAGCAGGCCACATTTCTTCAGGCCGTTCAGGTTGGACGTTCACAATATGCGCACGAACGCGCTCCGGATTCCCCCGGTAGCGCGAGAGCAGCTTCGCATCGGCGTGGGCACCACCGCGGTACCTATCTTCGGCTTGCCCCCTTACAAACTCCCACTGCCGAAACCCACGCGTGAAGTTCATCCCAGGCACAAAATAGTGCGGTACATCGGCAAAAAAACCAGTGTGATACCCATTTTGGACGAGAGATTCAGCAATCGCCGGTTCATCCGAAGACATGGGCTGCCATCCGGGTGTATAGACATTGTCCCACGGTACCGGTGTATAATTCCGGAAAGGAAAGGCACGTCTGCCGGTATGTAAAGTGCGGCGCGTCGGAATCGTTGGTAAGCATTCCGGATGCGCGTTCGTAAATCTAACGCTCTCTTTGGCAAACCGTGCTAAATTCGGTGTCTGAATCCAATCGTTGCCGTAAGGGCTAAGGTAAGCAGTTCGAAGCGTATCTGAAACCACGACGACAATATTCCAACTCATCTTTCTGACCTCCTATCTGAATTAAGCCGTATAATCAAAAACTAATACATCCTCAACGAGCGGCCGGATGTGCTCACCGGCGACTTGCCGATGAAACGGATGCGGCAAGTAAGCATCTCGCGCAGTCTCATCCGTAAACCGGACGATGAAACCGTAATCATACCCCTGATTTTTGCCTTCCGGGCTGTTGTTAGTACCAGCAGTAATCGATGTTATCCCCGGAATCTCGCCTGCCATTCTCTGCAGTGCCTCGCCCAAACTTTCCAATTGCGTTGACGTAATCCCCGATTTCAACTTGAGTAAGACGATGTGTTCAACCATAATGCTCCCTTTCTCAGAACAGATGAAAACCAAATTGTATGGAAAATTAAACAAATTTGTTATATAATATATAAGTATCACATAATTCGTGTTTTTTCTCAACTGGTTAAATTTATGTGGGAGAAACATTGAATTCTCCGTAATATACTCCGATATGACGGGGCATGAGGGCAAACTCAAGCATTGTCTTGAAAAACCGCAGTGCCCACGTCATAAGGTACAAAGGAAAACGAAATGGAGGTCAAAAATGAGAATGTTATTTAGTTGCACATCATCGCGCCTTTGCTTGCTTGCTTGCTTGCTTGCTTGCTTGCTTGCTTGCTTGCGGTTCCCGCGGATCCGGTGGAAGTTACGAATATAGAAGACAATAAGGGCGGTGTCTATGTCGCTGCTGAGTTGAAAGAAGGCGGACTTTTTTTCCATGACCGGGATTATACGATGACGCAGATCCCAAAAGACTTCATCGGCTTAACACAAGTATCTACATCGGCAGACTGCCCAGGTGGTCAGGACTACCGGCTGACGTTCGAAATCGACCGGGCAGCGTATGTCTATACCGCATGGGACAGCCGGCATAGACGGCCCGAAGAGCGCGGACAAGAGCCCAAAGATTGGTTCACAAAATCGTACGCGGAGACTGAGGAAACACTGTTCCTCGATGCACCGCACGACCCAACCGAGTATTTCATCTACAAATCTAAAGAACCCTATCCAGAGGGAAAAGTGGAGCTGATGGGGATTGATGAAGTCATCGGAGATCCGGTCATTATGTGGGCAATCTTTCTCGAAGAAGGGCAGCTACTACCGGTTGACCCGGCCGGGAATTTAACAACAACCTGGGGGCAGATTAAATCGCGTTAGTCTGCCAGCGGATTGCTCTATTTGCTGCACAGTATCTACTATCTTGTGAGCCGAGGTTAGGAAACATCGGCTCACACGCACATCCTGCGTTCTGCCTTGCTCATGAATATTCAGACTGCCGATTTCCAAGATTTCTTGCAACAATTGCCTGAAAATAGCGTGGATCTGATTTTAACCGATCCGCCATATATTATCAGCCGGTCCACCGGTTTTAAAACCCTCGGACAGAAAAGCGTCGAACGACTTGCGGTGAGTATGGATTTCGGAGAATGGGACCATGCTCCTGTTGATTTAAACATGCTTTGCCAACAAGGTTACCGGGTTTTGCGCAAAGGCGGTACAATCGCTGTTTTTTACGACTTGTGGAAAATTACGCCCTTGGCCGAAGCACTGACGCGTGCCGATTTTAAGCAACTCCGGTTTATTGAATGGTTAAAGCTGAATCCGGTACCGCTCAATAGCCGCTCTAATTACCTCTCAAATAGCCGCGAGATCGCCGTACTAGGCGTGAAAGGCGGCAAACCTACCTTCCATAGTACCTATGATAACGGCGTATATCGATTTCCTATCCACCGAGAGAAACGGTACCATCCGACACAGAAACCCTTGAAATTAATAAAAGCACTCATTGAGAAACATAGCAACCCGAACGATTTAATTGTAGATCCTTTTCTGGGTTCCGGCACAACAGCTGTCGCGGCGATTCAGACAGGACGGCGATTCTCGGGGTGTGATATCAATGCGAAGTACGTCAAAGTCGCACAGCAGCGAATCCAGGATGCCGTGTAACCTCTTTTGAGGGGCCCCCTTTAATAACTAACAGATAGTGTGCAAGCATCTAAACCTTTAAACCTTTCGTGCCGGGGTCTGCGCGGCTACCACGTTCAAACCTGCACAAACTATAAAATCCTCACATTTGCCCGATTTCGTGCAGCACGTGCTGTATCTGCCCTAAATGGGGCAGATACAGCACGGTAAGGCGCAGATATGGGACGCGTTTAATGGCACGCTATTTGCACGTATCCCCTTATCAACTAAAGAAAGTATAGCATCCCGACCGCTGCTAATTACAGCCTAAACCGGTTTGCTTGATTACATACAGTTGCTAATAGGTAGGAGGATTTCTGATGAAGATAAAACCAGTACTCTACAGAGTGATATTCCTGATTTACACGGTGTTTGTCTTAATTCCGAACAATTTCGCACAAGAAGTTCCGCAGTGGGGTTTGCCTAACAATGCGAAAGCATATCTCGGATATGGTAAAATAAATGATATAAAATTCTCACCGGACAGCACTCGCCTTGCAGTGGGAAGTACCATGGGGGTGTGGATATATGATGCACGCACCGGTGAGGAGTTATTCCAATTTACGGAAGAGCCGCATTGCGTCTATAAAGTCGCGTTCTCTCCGGATGGCACTCAGCTTGCGACTGGGGGAACCGATGGAAAAATTGAGTTATGGGGGCTGGACACCGGCCGCCAACTATCACTCCATGGTACCCAAATTGAGACAGTATTAGCGTTGCGTTTTTCTTCGGACAGCTCTATGCTTGCTAGCCAAGGTAGAAACGGACTAATTCAAGTCTGGGATACCAAGACTGGCAACAACTTAGCGAGTATTACAACTTCCATGCCCGGAAGAGCGTTGGCATTTTCTCCGGATGGAGAAATACTCGCGAGTATCGGAACAGAGGGCAAAATCCGCTTGTGGCATGCACACACAGGGAATCTTCGTGCTACCCTCAAGGGACATAAATCCACGGTCAGCGCGTTGGCATTCTCATCAAACGGGGCAGTACTCGCCAGTAGTGGTCATGGTGAGATTCGTTTGTGGGATATGAAGACTGAAAGCGCACTCCGCACGTGTAATAGAGATACAAATCTCATCCATGAATTGCTGTTTTCCACTGATGGCAAAACGCTGACCAGTGTAGATAAGTATGGGACGCTACGTTTTTGGGAAACTGCCACTGGAAACTTACAGAACACTTTCATGAGACTTTTGGAAATGCCGGATGTCGCTTCGCTCTCGCCGGACGGCACCACTGTCGCCGCCGGATACGCGGATGGTAGTATTAAATTATGGGATACATCCACGGGACACGAGTTATTCACACGCCTCACAGGGCATATGAGTGCAGTCTCCGTTTTGGCTTTCGCACCAGACGGAGAAACAGTTGTCTGTGGCAGCAGGAATGGCACATTCCGTACCTGGGATGTCGCAACAGGCACGCAAAAACAGGCAAACTCTTTAGGGGACACTGATGCAGAATGGATGTTCTCGGTTTCCGCGGATGGTTCTACACTTGCAGGTGTAATACCCTCTGACTCAGAGGCAGAAGGTCAGTTGTGGCATAAGGCAGCTAGCTGGCAACGTCTATCAATTGCACCGAAACACGAGACAGAGATATCAGGATTAGCGCTCTCTACAGATGGAACACACCTCGCCACCGCCGGGAAAAATGGCACAATTATTGTGTTGGATGCACGCACCGGCGAGAGACTGTTTACGTTCACAGAGCATATTTACCTCGTGGATGCATTGACGTTTTCACCAGACGGAACGTTTCTTGCAAGTGGTGACCCGAGCGGCAAAATTGTACTGTGGGATATGCAGCACGGCAAAATTTTGTTGACACTGATACATCCACATCATTTTTTCTCTATTTTCGCGATAGCACCGGACCGGAAAACCTTAGCGAGTGTTGGCATGCTTGAAATTAAATTGTGGGATGTCGAAACAGGAAACCTTATAGACACCATAAGCACAAATGAAGATAGACTCAGAACTTTGACATTTTCACCCGATGGTAAAACGCTTGTTGGTGGAGGTTTCGGCATCACACTGTGGGATGTAGCGAGCGGTAACCGCATAGCTCGGGTAGAAGACCCAGAACTATTGGGAATAATTCAAACATTCGCCTTCTCTCCAGACGGTTCAATATTGGCAACGGGGAATCGGAGTGGAATCATTAGTTTGTCTATATGGAACAAAAACGTTGCCGGGGCTCCCTTCATAGATAGATGATGCGAGTCCTTTCGACATACGTCATCATCTCATAATTGAGACAATAAAGAGGTATTAATAGATAATACACGCACCCCCAGCACAGACACTCCCAGTTTTCTGTGTCATATCACCCGAAAAATTATCCGCCTCACCGGCTTCAAACTCCGATAAAAGTTCTGCTGCTTCATTTGTCGGTTTTGATAAACTCAGCTGCAGCGTATCATTTTGTATGAAACTGACTGTGCACCCGGAGAATAGCACCGCGATGCACAGCACAGTCATTAAAAAAAGGACGGATGCTCCGGTGCGGAGGGGTCCGTATATTAAGCATGCATATTTGCAAGCACTGTTTTTCATGATTTAAACCTCAACTGTCTGAAGCTCAACTTCGTCTAGTTTATTGCTGCCTAAGCCAAGTCCGCTTGCAGCATTGATATGGCCAGCCAATTTAGAGACGGAATTTAAATCCATTTCCTCACGTTTTTGGTTCACAGTCTGAAGGACAAGTACGTCGAGGATCACTGGGTCAGCACTGACAAAGAGCGTATTAAAACGCCACGTGCTGTCGGCGTGGTAGATTGGCCCGTGGTCGAAGGACGCTACGAGTCCATCAACGATATTTAGGATGAGTTTTTCCTTCAGTACCTTCTGTTCGAGGATCTCGCCGATGGCAGGATTGCAATAGATAGGCTTGGCGTGGAAGCGCCGGGTGTTATCAACACTCCCGAAGGCTAGATTTTTTAGACATCCGCTCACCCCAGCTATTGCGTGATGTTTCAACACCGGCACGTTAATCAGCACGTCTACCTCTTGCGTTACAATCCGGGAGTAACGGGAACGGATGCTTCCGTTTTCTCTACGTGTAAAACTGTCTTTTTCGGATTCATAAAAGAACGCGTCGTCGTATCCGATGCCCTCGGTATCCGAAGCGATAATTCGTACATCCGCTTCATCTTGTCTTATCGGATAGCCGGCGTTAAGGAGATGTTCTGCAAATCGATCCCAGATAATAACCTGCTTTCTGAGAACGCCCGCACCGTAAAGCCCTTCAATAATTTTATCCACGATGATAGCATGTGTGCTGAGTTCAGGTCCGCCGAGGGGATTAATTTTGATTCCGACAATATCGTCCGGAAATACGATGGCCCGCCACGCTTCTTTGGCGGAATCGCGTCCAGTAAGTTTTATCATCGCCTGATCGAGCAATTCGCCGACAGCCTCTTCATCGAGCCGGTCGTTCACCCAAAGTTGTTGACCGATCGCTTCAACAACCGGGGTCGCAGGTTGTACCTCACCGGTCTCATCGGCATGTTGTCCGCTGACTTGCGCGACCGCCGGTAACGTGCTGAGGGTAACTGCCCCACCGATCGCCCCAAGCCGATTTAAGAATTGCCGGCGGTTGAAGGTATGAGGCAGCTGCTCCTGCCCTGCCGCTGCTCTACTATCAGTGATAATGTCGGCTGTAACCTGATCAAAAACTTTCATCGATTTATTGTCTCCTATAGGAGAAGGCAGCGGGACACTGATATTCAGATTTTGCGTCCCCCGGTTCGGTTAGCTCGGTTTACGGTGAACATCTTTGCCTTTCGCACTTATATCTTCGTGAATCGCTGCCTACTACTTACAACGTTTTAGAGTTTGCCTAACTCATCAAGAATCTGAGCCGGTTGGATCCTGCCTCCTAATCGAACATCAACGAACTTCCAACCAATTTTCCCATCCTGTGTTAGGATATAGGTAGTTGGACGCGCAATTCTGTTATTGAATGCATCTACGACGTTATAGTCAGAAATAGTTGTTCGCTTTGCATCAGCGAGGACCGGAAATTTGAGACCGCGGTTTTGAACCGTCCTTTTGGTGTCGGCTTCGTTATCGGAGCTGATGACGATGAGCTCTGCACCGGCGGCTTGAATCGCATCGTAGTTTTGTTGCAACTCACCGAGTTGCGCTACACAAAACGGTCACCACCCGCCACGGTAGAATATGAGCACCACCTTTTTCTCTCCGGTGTAATCCGCGAGGGCATGAAGCGTCCCATTGCCATCCGGCAGCTCAAACGCCGGAGCGTCACTGCCCAGCCTTAACCCTTCCCCCGGTTCCAACGGTTCTACTTGCGGCAGCGGAGTCAGTTCAATATCCAATTCAAACGTCGTAGATACCGGTATCGGTTGCAAAGTGACTTCCTGGTTTTCGTACCCTTCATGCACGATTGTCAACGTAAACGTTTGTTCAACCGGCAGGTTCTCAAAGGTGAAAACACCCCTACCCGTAGTCAATCCTTGGTAATCTTTTCCGGCTCCATCGGAAAGTTGGAGCTGAACTTCGGCAATCGGCTCTCCTGTGCCAGCATTAATCAAACGCCCGCGCAGGTGCGAAACAGGCATCTCCAACATTTCAAGCGCGACGCTCTCCAACGAAACGACTTGCCCGGCCACCACAGTAACGTTTACCTGTTTTGATTCGTAGCCTTTCGCTGAGAATTGGAGCGTGTAGGCACCCGCTTCAATTGCAGCGAGCTTGTAACTTCCGAACACCTCAGTTTGCGCGACAACGCTACCTGCTTTTAAAAGACGGACCTGGACAGCCACACCTTCAATTGATTGAACCTCTCCACGGAGTATGCCTGTCGAAGATGTTTGTGGGGCTTCACTCTCTTTTTCTTCACCAACCGGATTCTCTGTTGTGCTACAATTCAATCCAGCCAACAGAATAATCGCTAAGATAAAGATAGTTTGTATCTGTTTCATAATTGATTGATTCCCTTAATTCCGTAAATTTAACTTTACAGTCCTAGTTTAATTCGTCCCCAGGCGACTGTGAGTTTATCAATAGGTTCAACCGCAGCGGCAACTTGGATGCCATTGTTCATGATGGTTGCCATCTCATCTTCATCTAAAGCAACATCAAAAAGAGCGACATCATCAATAATGCCGGCGGTGTACCTGTCGTAGTGCCGGCCGATGTGTAGCACACCTTCGCTGGTGCCGTAGCCATCTTTTGTGTTGAAAGCAATTTCGCCTTCCATCTTGCCATCAATCCACAACGAAGCCATACCCGTATCTGCATCCGCTCTTCCTACGATAAAATGCCATTTGTCATCGCCGATAAATGTGGTTCCGTCCGCCCGGAAACTGGTTGAAGCATTATCGCGTAAGTAGAGGGTTACCTTATTCCGGGATCCGTCATCCCATAGCAGATACCAGGGGAGGGCTTGTGAGGTATCCTCATAATTTTTTCCGACGAGCGAACCGCCCACTTTGCTACCTTTAAAATGAAGTGTAATCGTAAAGGAGGTCCCCGCCTTAAACCCGACAGTTTGTGAGTGCGGCACCTCAACCCAATTATCAACACCGTCAAATTCAAGCGCTTTTCCAAATTTCCCATCTACCCATTTAGCACCATGGATGTCACCATCATTGCCTTGTTCTGAGGAATCCTTAGCGACATTCCCTTTGCCTTCATCAAAAAGCCACATCCCCATGATATTCTGGCTATCAATCTTCGCAACGCTGTACGGAACGATCAACCAACATAGAGCGATGAAACTTATAAACCCTATTCGTATTATACGCATGACTTTTTATCCTCCTAAATCGGATTTCGATTTTTTTTGTGACGTATAGAACTCACGCAAAAACTAAAACGACTATATCATTAAGTTCGCATCTGTTGCAGCGTAGTAACCACGTTCACTTGGGCATAGAGATATTATATCACATTATGCTACTAAAAAAACATTCTATATTATTAGACGATTTTAAGATGTATTCGTTGAAGTGCTAGTGGTTTTCACAGCAGCACGCGCGCCTCTGATTTGTTATTGATGAGAGGACGCTGCTTTTTCCAGTTGCTCAACATCTGGTTTTACGGTACTTCTTGACTGTTTTCGTCAAAAACGCTATCATTAATTGCCTGAGAAAAAGTGGACGTATCTTGCAGCAACCTACGATGGACGCACCATGAAACTCTACTACGACGGTGAAGTGAAGGTTGAAGTCGATGCCAAAGGAAAGATTGATACCAACGATGTACCCGTCTCCATCGGCAGAAATAGCGAAGGCAATCGAGAACACTACATCGGCCTCATTGATGACGTGGCTATCTGGAGTGTGGCATTGGATGACGCTGAAGTTAACCAAGCCATGGAACGGGTTTTCCCCGTTGAGGCGTTGGATAAACTGTCCATAAGGTGGGGTGACTTAAAAAGTCGCTTTTAAGGCAGCAAGTCCCTTTTTCAGACTTATTTTGTAAATTAATGTAAATGGAGTCGGTTCATTTTATTAAAATGCACCGACTCCATCCATTCTTATAGTCCGCGGATAGACAGACCAGAAAGCGTCTCAAAAAGTTCGGAGAACTTATCGATGACGTGTCCATTCCAATTTTCAACATCCGGGCGGTGTACATCGTAGACATCGGTTAAATCGGCCCGTTTCAGGATTGGGAGCATGCCTGCAGCAGCGGCACCTGTCAATTCTTTGCTACTTCCATCACCAACATAGATGCATTCTTCTGGTTTTACCTTCAGTCGTTCACATGCTGTCTGATAGATGCCGAATGAAGGTTTCTTGATGCCTTCTACACAAGAATAAACAGCGATATCAATGAATTGTGCCAAGGGCGATTGGGGGAAAAGCGACGGAACGGCTGAACTACAGTTCGTGATAAGCCCCAGAGACCAACCGCGGCGCTTTAGCTGATCCAACACTTTCAAAACCTCTCGCCCGGGGACCAGTGAAGTCCGCGTGAATTCATACTTCAGACTGACAGCCCGCTGAATTTGCTTCGTACCGACTTTAACATTTAAACGGCCACATACTTCAACAAGATTATCTTCATCGGAATTATGGCCCCCTAAATGTCTATCATTGATAGTTTCCCCCATGACTCGCCAAAATTCTGGATACGGAACATTAAAAACCCTTGCCATCTGAACATAGACCTGATCAGACGCGTGGCGACTGAAATTTGGAACCAACGTCCCAAACAGATCGAAGATAATGGCTGTATACGGCATTCTCCCTCCAATTATCTACCAAGTGTCCAAACTGTCGTTATATCCGGAAAATCTGATTTATATAATAGCACATCCAAAATCTCGTATGCAATAGCAATAGAAACGTGGAATAGATTTTTGTTGAATGGAAAAGCAAATGACGGTAAAATGAATGCTGTATTTAATAGACCGATTCGCTTTAGGATAAAGGTTGGATATAAGTTGCAACACCGAAGCAGGAGGGAAAATTATGCCGAAAATGACCGGTGCTCGATTTATTGCTGAAACCGTCCACGGCTATGGAATTACACATGTCTTTTTCATGCCTTATATTGGGCCGAGGGCGTTAATGGAGATGGAAAAACTGGGGATTAAGCGGGTGCAGACGCATGGCGAGAAGGCTGCCGCGTATATGGCGGATGCTTACGCCCGTGTAAAACGGGGTCCCAGCCTCTGTATGGCGCAATCCGTGGGTGCCCTTAATCTCGCCGCTGGCTTACAAGATGCGTATCTGGCTTGTTCGCCGGTCATCGCGCTGACCGGCCGCGAAAACCAACTCAATCAGCAGCGGCACGCTTATCAAGAGGTAGATCACGTCAATCCGTTCTCTGCCGTTACCAAATACAGTGCGTTCGTCGCCACACCGGAGCAGCTGCCTTTCTATCTCAGACAAGTTTTCCGTTCGGCGATGTCAGGCACACCGGGGCCAGTACATCTCGATCTAGAAGGCATTGCTGGCTCTGCAGTCATAGACCGTGAGTATGAATTGGAGGTGGTTATTGAATCAGAATTTGCACATCTCCCTCCGTTCCGTCCGGAGGCGGAATCCGAGAAAATAGCAGAAGCCGTCCGGCTGCTTGTAGCTGCGAAACGTCCTATAATTGTGGCAGGTGGCGGCGTAACGACTTCAGATGCGAGAGCGGAGCTCGTCGCACTTGCAGAAAAACTTTCCATACCTGTTGCAACGTCCCTTAACGCGAAAGCGATGTTTCCGAGCGAGCATCCGTTGGCTGTAGGTGTCCCCGGTTCATACTCGCGCGCCTGCGCCAACCAAGCCGTTTGTGAAGCAGATCTCGTCTTCTTCATCGGGAGCCATACCGGCGGGCAAGTAACCAATGGCTACAAGATTCCACCGCAAGGCACACCGATTATACAACTGGATATCAACCCAGAGGAACTCGGACGGAATTATCCAATTCAGTTGGGGATGCAGGGGGATGTCCGGAATACACTGCGCAGAATGCTCGAAAGTGCCGAAACCGGCGCACCGCGTACCGCATGGCTCGCCCGCATACAAAAACTAGTGAAGAATTGGAAAGAGAGCGTACAGGAAAAAGTTAACTCCAACGCCCGGCCGATGCTACCTGAACGTCTCTGCCGAGAATTAACAGACTATCTCCCCTCAGACGCAATTCTCGTCTCAGACACAGGACATTCAGGCATCTGGACAGGCACGATGATTGACTTGAAACATCCCGACCAGACTTACATTCGCTGCTCTGGTTCCTTAGGCTGGGGCGTTCCAGCCGCAATGGGGGCGAAATGCGCGCAACCCGAACGCCCGGTACTCTGTTTCACAGGCGATGGCGGTATTTGGTATCACATGACAGAATTGGATACCGCCATGAAATGTGGCATTAACGCTGTCATCCTGGTAAATAATAATCACTCGCTAAATCAGGAACAAGGCGGCGTTGAGTCCGTTTACGGGGGGCGCACCCCTGGCTCTGATGAACTCTGGCTTTTCCCTGATGCTGACTTCGCCAAAATGGCGGAATCTATGGGGTGTTTCGGAATTACGGTGAATAAACCTACTGAGCTGGCGAGTGCCTTGGACGCGGCATTTGCAGCAGGGAAACCAGCGGTTGTGGATGTCAAAACGCACGTCGAAGGAATCGCCCCGCAAGCATGGATGCCGGCATGAACGCCTTCTTGTATATCTCAGCACGTTACCCCCTGATGTTTTCCCAAAATCTTTACAAAACTCGCCAGAGATTTTCGATGTTATGATGCTAAACCTCAATTCAGCCAAGATGAACGGGTGAACGTCGGAAATCGAGTCGTCGTCATGCTATATCTACGAGCAGCAAAAAGAGCACTATAACAAGAAAACGTCTCCATAGGTGAATGCGAAGCATGACCGGTTGTTTAGGCGGACGAAAAGCATCTGATGTCAAAATCGTTTTGCATGTGCGTATTTTACGATGCACTGACAACGATTGCAATCTTTTTTCTGGTTGGCAATTCATCGTTAGCCCGATGAAGAGGTTAGAATATTGATTATAACCAGAATAGTCACTTTGTAAGTAAATAATCACGTTTAAGAGAAGCAGGCCAATGATTTTGTTTAGAGGTTAACATCACATCAGGCGTTGTGGTGCTGCACTATACGAATAGAATTCCTGACAACCTCCCGAGAAGATTTCATGGAACAGAATCATTTGTTCTCTTAACGGCTACGCACGCTAATATCCGCAAACGCTTTTGACGGAAGATAAGTGCCTAAAACCTCTTGAGCCTTCGCCTCTGTGAGTCTTTGTGGCGTAACTAACGCACATTTGGAACGCCCGCCTCTCCGCCAAGACATCTCAAAATCTGTATAACTGACCCTACGCTCAGAGAAGTTGTTCGGATTCTGAAGAATGATTTCGCTAGCACGGTCATCATAACGCACCACAGGCACAAATTCCGGCTTTCGATTTTTGAATTGAATTATCACGACCGGTGCCCATCCTTTGGCAATAAAGGCTTTCAGAATATCCAGCGAGCCCCCGGAGACAATAGCGATATTATCCACTTTTCCACGCGTCGTTCCATAGATATCATCAATTCCGCCCCGACCAATAGGTGGAAACGTTTTGAAGGCATTTCTGAGGTAGGGCATCTTTCGTAAATCAACCATCGCGCTTGGCGGCAAATTCCGTTCCGGCTCCACCGACTCGGGTTCACTAACTGTGCCGGTTTCCGGAACATACGGAAACTGTCCTGTTTGAGGCGGAGGTCCACAACTTATCACCAACAGCACGAGCACGCACAGAAAAAAAACAGACTTCATTTTTTTTACTCCTTTTTCGTATATCTCCGTACCGTCAACGTTTATGTCTTGTTTCATCGTGTGTAAATCTCGTCAGAGGTTAACTCGGTAATGTCTTTAAAATCATAGACATAAACGGCTCCGAACATAGAGGCTCATCTCGGATTCATGCACGAATCCCAGAAAACTTTCACTTCTAATCTGAACGCACTACTATTTCTCGTCTTTCCTTCCAGGATTGAACAATCGCTTCGGTAATCCGCAAGGCTTGTAATCCATCCCTTCCAGTGGGAACAGGGACACGGTTCCCAAGCAGATCATCCACCAACGCAGCCATCCGCAGTGCAAACGTCCCATTAAACGCAAGTTGTTCATCACGAAAAATTGAGGGCCGGTATTCTTCTATAATCTGGTTATCGCGTTTCATCAAGGTTGCACTCGTCAGAACGTTATTAACAACGATTTCACCGTCGGATCCACAGATTTCCAACTGTTCAATTGGATGGATAAAATCGCTATCCCAACTCGCTAGAAGTGTAGCTACGGCTTCTGTCTCATAACGGAGAGAGATTGCCATGCTGGTGTAGCAGGCATCTTCACCGGCGCGAACTTGCTGCTTTCTAGGTTTTGCCATTTGTGCACAAACGCCTACAATTTCGCCGCCAAACCACCGAAGGAGGTCAATTGCATGCGTTTCCAATTCGTAAAGTAGATAGTACTCACCCTTCCATGTAGATGCTGGCCCACCTTGTGACAATTTCATATCCAAATAGTAGATTTGTCCAATGGCCCCGGCATCAAACCATTTCCGGGCTTGAACGTACCCGGGGGCAAAACGTCGGTTGTAGTCTATAGCAAGATGCACGCCCATCGCCTCGGCTTTCGCAACCATTGCCTCGGCTTCGTCAATGTTAAGGGCCAGCGGCTTTTCTGATATAACATGTTTTCTTGCCTCAAGGCACTCCATTACCGGTTCAAAATGCAGATGGTCTGCCGTGACAACGTCTACTAAATCGCATTCTTCATGGGCCAGCATCTCTCTAATGGATGGATACCAATTAGCAATACCGAGTTCTGCCGCGCGGGCCCTCGCTTTGGCAGCATCTATATCGCAAATAGCCACCAGTTCGGCACCCGGATGCTGCAGATATCCTTGTTGGTGAAGATAACCAATCCCACCGCAACCAACTGCTGCAACTTTCAGTTTTCCTTTCGTCATGATGTTTGCTCCTTCTATTTTTGCGAGGCATCGGAAACCCCTAAGCGAGATTAACTGATAAAGTGCGCGGAACAACATGCATTGTTCAATTTTTTGTCGAGGGTAGCGAGAAGGCAGGCGAATTAAAGTAAGACCCCGCCAACGCGAGTGTTCCGGTGGATATCCCATCAGAGACTTTTTGGTCGGTTTTCGCTACAACCAGACGCATACCCCGGGCAAATACAAAAAAGCAATATGCATTTTCCACCTTTATATTATTATAATAAACTATAGCATGAAAAATAGCAAGAAATAACTTTACTCTTAGCCTCTTTACTTTTTGTTAGGAAAATGTGATATCCGGTACTTGAAAAAAGACTTGACATTCCTCAGAATCCGTATGTATAATAATCACATAGTAAATTATGCTTTGACCAGCATGGGTAAAATGCTATAATTTTTGTATAAAAATTTTCAAATCACGAGGAACAATCGATTGGCACAACAGAAAGCAACTCATATCACGTGGCATCCAGCGACTGTTACACAGGAAGACAGAGAAAAATTGCTCAACCAGAAAGGTTGTGTGCTGTGGTTCACCGGACTTTCCGGTTCCGGTAAATCAACATTAGCGAATGCAGTGGAATATCTCTTACACCAACGACAGCACCACACATATATCTTAGATGGGGACAATGTTCGTCACGGACTGAATAAAAATTTAGGCTTCTCACCGGAGGATCGGACAGAAAACATCCGACGTATCGGGGAAGTGGCAAAACTTTTTGCAGATGCAGGCACTATTACGATGACAGCCTTCATTTCGCCCTACCGAGCAGATCGAGATCAAGCACGAAATCTCCTCCCCAAAGATAGGTTCGTGGAAATTTTCGTTGAATGTCCACTCACAGTTTGTGAAAAACGTGACACGAAAGGCTTGTACAAAAAAGCACGTACCGGAGAAATCAAGGAATTTACAGGGATCAGCGCGCCCTACGAACCACCACACCATCCGGAGATAACCGTCAATACAGAGGAACTTTCATTGCAAGAATCTGCCCAAAAAGTGGTCGCATTTCTTGAGAAAGCCAAATTAGTTCTCACAGCACGCTAAGGCACGGAGATGTTTATACAACCATGAAACTGATTCAATTCCATCTACCTAAATTAGGTAAGCGGGTTGGGATTGTTACCCGCGAAAATGAAGTGATTGACGTAACCAGCGAAGAATCACAGAACGTCCTTTCCCTACTGGAACTTGCCGATCAAGAACAAGTAAGCCTTGGCGTACTGCTCGCTGATATACAAGAGCAGTTGTCAGCATCCAAACCCACTCAACTCCCCCCTCTCAATCCGGCCATTAGCGCGCGGGAAGCGACCAACGGAGATAGACTCACACTTGAAAAATTAGATGTCCCTCCCAACGAAAACGCCGCTCATCTCTTAGCTCCGATTGATTCACCCGAAGTGTGGGGATGTGGGGTTACCTACAAACGCAGTGCTGATATGCGCGATGATGACAGTGAACAAGATATCTACAGCCGCGTCTATCATGCCAACCGGCCCGAGATATTCTTCAAAGCAACACCGGCACGATGTGTCGGCCCAAACGGATCCATCGGCATCCGGAGAGATTCCACGCTCACAGCAACTGAGCCTGAACTCGCCTATATCTTGGGCAGCAAGGGCGAGATCGTCGGGTACACACTTTGCAACGATGTCTCCGCATGGGATATTGAACGCGAAAATCCACTTTATCTTCCACAGTCCAAAATCTTTTACGGATGTTGTGCACTTGGCCCCATGTTTGTTACACCTTCCGAAATTGACGACCCTTACAATCTGGAAATGCACTGTACAGTGCTACGCGAGGAAAATGTTCTCTATGAAGGAACAGTCAATACGTCCCAGATTAATTGGAAATTTGAACAACTCACTGAATTCTTATGTAGAGATAATCCTGTACCGTTCGGTACCGTGGTCTCTACCGGGACCGGCATCATCGTTCCCAATGAATTACCGCTTGCCCCCGGGGACATCGTTCAAATTGAAATTGAAGGGTTCGGAACCTTGTCGAATCCAGTGAAGCAACTGTAGGAGCCTTATTTATGCAACCACCCGAAACTTTTATTGGATTGCCAAAAACCGAATTGGATACACCGGCCCTGCTCATCGACCTGGATAAGATGGAAACCAACATCCAGACGATGGCGAACTATTTCAAAACGGTAAATGCCGTACTGAGACCGCACGTCAAAACACATAAAACGCCTATTTTGTCACATAAACAGATTGCTGCCGGTGCAATCGGAGTCACTTGTGCAAAACTTGGCGAAGCAGAAGCGGTAATCCACGCCGGCATCAGAGACGTACTCATTGCTAACCAAGTAGTCGGAAGGCAAAAAATTGCACGACTTATTAACCTCGCTAAACATTCTGAAATTATGGTTGCTGTGGACAATACACAAAACGTGAATGATATTTCAGATGCAGCCACCGCGAAAGGTGTAACCATCCGGATGCTGATAGAAGTAAACACTGGCATGAACCGATGCGGCGTTGAACCCGGAAAACCAACGTTGGAATTAGCACAGCACGTACGAAGCACTCCGCACGTGAAATTTGAAGGTTTGATGGGCTACGAAGGACATACCGTCGCAAACCCGAATTACGCAGAACGTGAAGCGGCTACGCGCGCAGCTGTGCAGCTGCTTATTGATGCGAAACGCTATCTTGAAAAGAACAGCATCTCTGTAACTATCATGAGCGGCGGCGGTACTGGCACTTTTAATATCACAGGTAGCATACCAGAAATGACAGAAGTTCAGGCGGGCTCATACATTTTTATGGACTCAACCTACCGGAAAGTAAAGGCGGTTGGCGAACAGTTTCAGTGTGCACTGACTGTGTTAGCAACCGTCGTCAGCCGCCCCGCACCAGATCGTGTAATTGTTGATACAGGACTTAAGGTACTTGCCAAAGAATTCGGCATTCCACAACCTACCGGCTTGGACGGAATCGAAATGACAGGTCTTTCTGAAGAGCATGGAAAAATGAACGCAAAGGAAAACGTTACTCTCATACCAGGTGATAAACTTGAAATTTTACCAACACACTGCTGTACGACAGTGAATCTCCATGACAAGTATTACGGGATTCGTGACGGTATTGTCGAATCTGTCTGGGAGATAGCAGCACGAGGCAAAGCACAATAAGGAGAATAGAATGATTACGACTACAACTCACAGCGTTGAAGGCAAGCAAATTACGGACTACCTCGGTATTGTTACCGGCGAAGCCATTATGGGGGCAAATATGTTTCGCGATTTTCTTGCCGGAATTACCGATTTGGTCGGCGGCCGCTCAGGAACCTATGAAAACAAACTCGCGGATGGTCGCGAAACGGCCATTCTCGAGATGGAACAACTGGCAAGACAACGCGGCGCTAACGCTGTCGTTGCCGTTGACATTGATTATGAAGTGATCGGCGACAGTATGTTAATGGTAAGCGCAAGCGGAACCGCCGTTAAAATTGAATGAAATCACTTTGTGACTGCTAGACTTGCGGATGGCACGAGTGCCCCCTACTATAAAAAACTCACTGCCGAATACTGATAACTGATAACTCAATGTTCCTCTTTTTTGCGAATTTGGTTTGACAAGCATTGTTTGGCGGTGTATAATTATTAACGGTTTCTTTTTAATAACAGATACCTTCATTGATTAACGAGAATCCGCATTAGCGTAAAATTCACGAAAACCACAAACTTGATTAGATATTTGGAGGGTTTACGATTGCAATTCGGAATGACATTATGCGACGCAACACCCTCTGAAACAACGAAGGAGACTTTACCCATGCAAAACAAAACGCTACACACCTTATTTTCAATTCCAGCACTAGGCGCTGTAATTCTGGGGCTAGTACTGTATATGTTAGTTACGCCGGAAACTGCCCACCCCCAATTCCCCAATGGTGCAATGGATATTGTGCAGGAACGCCAATTAACGCCTGATGATATCAAGGCTGCCCTCGCAACCTATACACCCACTGGCAGGCATGACGAGTATGTGATGTTCACATCAGGTGGGCACAGCGGGCAAGTGATAGTAATCGGTATGCCCTCAATGCGTATCCTTAAAGTCATCGCCGTCTTCACACCAGATCCATGGCAGGGCTACGGATACGGTGTCAAGGAATTACCACTAAACGCCGCAAACGCCGGCGTTACAGTTGATGGACAAACCCTAACCTGGGCGGATACCCATCACCCCGCATTAAGCGAAACTAAAGGCGATTACGACGGACAATACCTTTTCATCAATGACAAAGCCAACGGCCGCGTTGCAACAATTGACCTGAGAGATTTTGAGACAAAACAGATAGTAAAAAATCCTGTGGTACACAATGACCATGGAGCGACGATGGTAACGCCTGACACGGAATACGTCATTGAAGGCTCACAATACGCAATGCCCTTGGGCAATGAATATGCCCCGATTTCTGAATACAAGGCAAAATATCGCGGATTGATGACTTTTTGGAAATTCCATCGAGAGCAGGGACGAATTGTGACAGATCAGTCCTTCGCACTAGAACTCCCCCCTTACTGGCAAGATTTAGCCGATGCCGGAAAACTAACCAGCGACGGATGGATTTTCTGCGGCTCTTTTAACTCTGAAATGGCCACAGGCGGGATTGAAGATGGGAACCCACCTTTTGAGGCCGGCACCACCGAACGAGATATGGATTACCTGCACCTTGTCAACTGGCGGAAAGCTGAACAGGTTTTCAAGGACGGAAAAACCACCAACATAAACGGATTCCCGGTGATTTCGCTCGAGACTTCTGTCGCAGAAGGACTCCTCTACCTCACACCGGAACCCAAGAGCCCGCACGGCGTCGATGTGAGCCCTAGTGGAAACTACATCGTTGTTTCCGGCAAACTTGATCCGCACGTCACAGTCTATCACATCAATAAAATTAAAAAAGCAATAGAAGATAAAGATTACGAAGGTACAGATGAATACGGTGTCCCTATTCTGCGATTCGATGCTGTTCTTGAAGCACAGATCGAGGTTGGCCTAGGACCACTTCATACTCAGTTTGATAACCAGGGCTATGCATACACCAGTCTTTTCCTTGACAGTGCTGTTGCTCGATGGACCCTTGGACCAGATGCGAAATACAAAGCCCCTGAACGCCACTGGAGACTCATTCAGCAGCTCCCTGTTCACTACAACATTGGACATCTTGTTGCTGCCGAAGGTGACACCGTCGAACCAGATGGAAAGTACCTGGTCGCGCTAAACAAATGGGCAGTAGATCGATTCTTGAATGTTGGGCCCTTACTGCCACAAAATCTCCAACTGGTTGATATATCTGATACCGGGGACAATATGTCCCTCCTTTACGATCTCCCGCTTGGAATTGGCGAACCGCATTATGCACAGATTATAAAAGCCGATAAACTTTCGGCATGGGAAATCTATCCAGAAGTCGGATGGGATACCGTCAAACAACAGAAACATGCAAAAGCATCAGAAAAGGGCGCTATCACCCGTAACGGAAACACCGTGGAAATCTCAATGACTGCCATCCGGAGCCACTTTGAACCCGAGATTATAGAGGTTAATAAAGGCGATAAAATTGTCTGGCACCTGACGAATCTTGAACGCACCTACGATGCGACCCACGGCTTCGCGCTACCCGGTTACAACATCACCTCAAGTATTGAGGCAGGCGAAACAGTAACGCTCGATTTCATTGCTGACAAAACAGGCGTCTTCTCGTTCTACTGCACAGAGTTCTGTTCAGCACTACACTTGGAGATGGTGGGATATTTCCTCGTCAAACCCTAACACATCTTGGTATACTGCAGCACACCAACACTCTATGTTATGATAACCTTAGCACAAAACTCGTCAGAGAGTTCCGATGTTATGAATCTAAACATCTTGGTATACTGCAGCACATCAACACTCTATGTTATGATAACCTTAGCACAAAACTCGTCAGAGAGTTCCGATGTTATGAATCTAAACATCTTGGTATACTGCAGCACATCAACACTCTATGTTATGATAACCTTAGCACAAAACTCGTCAGAGAGTTCCGATGTTATGAATCTAAACAGAGAGAGGATTTGGGTGGGCGGGCGACGAGATTGACACACGAGTACCCACGACATAAGCGGTGACGGTACGGAGATATACAAAAAATAAGGAGTTAATGCCCGTGCAACCTGTAGGAAAAGTCCGGCAACATTGGTTAGTAAAAGTGCTGCTGATCGTCGCCGGTATCCTCTTGCTGATTTCGCTGTTTTTTCCTTATTGGAGCGTAGAACTTGAAACGGGTATCTATCCCAAGGGACTGACGCTGCAGATCCGGCCTTATCGGCTTGAGGGCGACGTTGAAGAAATTGACCAACTTAACCACTACATCGGAATGCGGACGCTGAAAACTGCCGGGCAGCTTGAACGCGCCATCGCCATCCCTTCAATTATTCTCGCAGCTGTGTGTCTTCTCATCGCGCCCTTTGTTCCGAAAAAGTGGTCCCTATGGCTAACGTTGCCCGGGCTCGTGTTCCCTGCGATATTTCTTGGTGAGCTGTATTGGTGGCTCCGCGAGAGCGGTCTAAATTTGCATCCCGATGCGCCTCTCAATCAGACAATCAAGCCATTCATACCGCCGCTCTTTGGCGATGGACAAATCGCGCAGTTCAATGCAAAAGCCGCTTTCCAATTAGGCTTCTTCCTTGCCCTGCTCGCAGGGGCGTTGTCACGGGTGGCATTTTACCTGATGAAACCTCAATGGTTAGCGAAAAGCCTGGTCGTTGATGCCGCCCTACTGTTGATGGTTTCGGTGCTCTTCCCATATTGGCGCGTGGATTTTGAAGCCAAGAAATTCCCGAAACCGCTGATTCTGCAGGTGCGCCCGCACCGCCTTGAAGGAAATATCCGCCAGATTGACAAACTCAACCAGGATTTGGGCATGCGCGAATTGGAAACCGTCGCAGAATTTGAGCGAAAAGTGGCCTTGCCGGCAATCGCCATCGCCACGTTCTGTTTGCTCATATCTCCTATTGTACACAAAAAATGGGCCTTCTGGTGCACCCTTCCAAGTCTGCTGTTTCCACTTATATTCATTGCGGAACTCTATAGGTGGCTCCGAAACATAGGGCTAAATCTTGATCCGGAAATGGCACTCTATCCTGACGTACAACCTTTTGTGCCACCCCTTATTGGTATGGAAAAGGTAGGTTCACTCACAACTATCGCCACATTCCAAATAGGGTTCTATTTTGCTATCTTTGCCGCGTTGATAGCAGGCGTTTCACTCTATCTACAAAAACTGAAGCGACTCGACCTTCACAAGCAGCGCCTTACAATTTTCATGGGCGTGCTAACCCTCTCGATGACAATGCCGACAATGGCAGAGACGCGAATTGTCGAATCTGATACAACCATTGAGGAGACACTGAAGTTAGCTGAAAATGGCGACACAATTATTGTGAAAGGTGGGTACCATCAGGAACGTTTCGTGATAGATACATCCGTGACACTCATCGGTGAAGATAATCCGGTGATTGATGGAGCAGGTTTGGGCAGCGTTGTCATGGTGAACGCACCGGAAGTCACTATCCGTGGATTCACAATCCGCAACACAGGCATCCAACTTTCTTCCGGCGACGCGGGCATCATGATAAAAAAAGCAGAAGGCGCACTTATTGAGGAGAACCGCTTTGAAGATGTATTGTTCGGGGTTCAAGTACGAAACTCACCGTATACCCGTGTTCAAAACAACACATTTGAAGGCAAAGCCTTAGATGTGGGACGCCGCGGAGATCTCATTCGGGTTTGGTATAGTAATGGCACTCTTGTCGAAAACAATCATGTATCCGACGGGCGAGATGTGGTGATCTGGTACTCAAAAGAGGTAACAGTCCAGCAAAACGAAGTGCGGAACGGGCGCTACGGCATTCATTTCATGTATTGCGACGACGCGACTATCACTGAGAATCGGTTAATCGGAAACTCTGTCGGCATCTACCTGATGTACAGTTATCGTCTACAGTTGACGAAAAATTGGATTGTGGGCAACCGCGGCGCAAGTGGCTATGGAATCGGGCTCAAAGATATGCTTGATGGGGAAATCACGGATAACTTTATCGCAGACAACCGGGCCGGAATGTTCATGGATAACGCAACAAATACCTTTAATAACAATCTGATTGCCTTCAACGATTCCGGGCTTTTAGTCCTACCCTCCGCACGAAAAAATCATTTCGCCAAAAATAGCTTTGTTGATAATGGAGAGCAGGTAACGATTGAGGGACAAGGCTCAATTCGGAGTAATCAATGGACTGGAAATTATTGGAGTGATTACAGCGGTTACGATGCAAATCACGACGGCACCGGCGATGCACCCTACCAATCTGTGCATCTGTTTGAGAGGTTGACAGAACAACACCCAGTCCTGCGGCTTTTTACCTACAGCCCCTCAGTAAGTGCGATTGATTTTGCAACCCGCCTGTTTCCTCTATTTATGCCACAACCGAAACTCACCGATGAAGCGCCTCGCATGCACCCGATGCCTCCAATGCTTGAAACCCCTCAAAACCGAGTGTCAGCAGTCTGGCTGATCGGTTCTGCTATCTTATGTCTCTCAGGGCTCACCTGTGCCGGATCAGGCAAATGGGTTTCGCGTTTCGCAGGGCACATTTCACACAGTAGGCACCGCGAAAACCTCAAGATGGATGCGATGCCACATCACACAAGACTCGCACCTGCTATCTTCGTCCGCAATCTGACCAAACGCTATGGGCGTGTAACCGCTGTGGACGATTTGAGTTTTGACGTGACTGCCGGTGAAACAGTTGCACTATGGGGCGCAAATGGTGCAGGGAAAACGACGGTGCTACGGTGTATATTGGGTATCCTGCCTTTTGATGGAACGGTAACGGTAGGCAATAACGGCGAAGAGGCATCAGCTATATCCGCGTCAAATTCATCTCGTACAGAAGGCAAAGTACTCCGTGGACAAATGGGTTACGTCCCGCAAGAGGTAAGGCTCCACAGCGACCTAACGGTGAAAGAGACAGTCACGTTTTACGCCCGGCTTCGATCGGTACCGCAAATCGAGGTCGAGCAGCTCATGAAAGAGTGGCAGCTTTTCGAGATTCTAAATAAGCGGGTAGGCACACTTTCTGGCGGTATGAAACAGCGGCTGTCGCTCGCAATTGCGCTGCTCTCGAATCCACCGATTCTTTTATTAGATGAACCGACGAGTAATTTAGACAGAGAAACACGTCAGGAATTTTGGGCTGCATTGGAACATCTCAGGGCAGCGGGCAAAACACTCATCTTCTGCTCGCATCGACTTGATGAAATCACCGCGCTCGCAGACCGCGTCATCGTTATAAAGAACGGAAAAAAGGTCACAGAAGGCCCGCCCACTTCTCTTAACAGTCATCTTTCAACGGACGTGTTGTTGAATCTGACTATCCCCGAGGCGTTTCACGGGCGTGCGAAAACGCTCCTCGCGCAGCACGGTTTCTCTGTGCAGTGCAGCGGCATGAATCTCTCAGTCCACACAGCGAATAACATGAAAATTGAGGTCTTTCAAGTCTTGATGGATGCCGCTATTCCTATACACGATTTTGAGTACTGCAGCCAATTTTAGTCTACGGCAGCACAACAAAGATTGCTGTAATGTTCAATCCACTATAAATCTCGCCAGAGCCGTTTGATGTTATGATTTTAAAGGCTATACCTAGAGCGGCTCCGACGAGATTTACACACGAGCCATCAAAAGCATAAGTGCTGATGGTACGGAGATATACGAAAACACGAGATTTACACACGAGCCATCAAAGCATAAGCGCTGATGGCACGGAGATATACAAAAGATTGAATCTAAACATCAGGAGTCTCAGACGAGATTTACACACGAATACTCACGACATAAACGTCGACGGTACGGAGATATACAAAAAGAAGGGGACGAGGCATGACAAATTCAGCAATTGTAAACATTGCGATTGTGATGCGTAAAGAGGCAGCGGATTCTAGACGTAATAAATGGTTTATCCTATTTACCGTGGTTTTTGCAGGATTAGCACTCGGATTCAGTCTGCTTGGATTTTCAGGGCTTGGCACTTTCGGCATTGCCGGGTTTGGTCGAACAGTCGCAAGCTTGATTAATCTTGTGATGCTGATCGTACCGCTTATGGGGCTTATGTTAGGGGCTATCAGCATTTCCGGCGAACGCGAGCGCGGCAGCCTACTCCCCTTGCTCGCCCAACCCATAGTGCCCACAGAGCTTTTGCTCGGCAAATACTGCGGCACAGCAGTCGCGCTCACAGCATCAATTCTATTCGGCTTTGGATTCAGCGGCATCGTTATCGCTTGGCAGGGCGGGCTCGCACAATTCAGCGATTACTTGATGCTAGTTGGATTGACCTTACTAATTGGGCTGGTACATGTAAGCATCGGATTCCTCCTCTCTGCGTTTACATCGAAAAGCACAACAGCTATAAGTATCGCACTGCTCCTCTGGCTAACCATTGTCTTTATCAGCGACTTGGGGTTAATCGGGACAGCTGTTGTACTGCGGCTCGCACCTTCCGTAATGCTGGCATTCGCATTGATTAACCCTGCGCAGGTGTTCAAATTAGCAGCAGTTCATATCATACAAGGGAATCTCGAAATACTCGGCGCAGCAGGACTTTATGCCGCCGATGTTTTTGGAGGTTTGCTGTTACCTACACTGATAGCGTTGCTTTCCCTATGGGTATTTATCCCCCTCTTGCTGGCAATTGGTGTCTTTCGACGAAGGAGTTTCTAATGAAACAGAGAACAAGCGGCACGTTACGCCTCACGTTGACGGTTATCATCATGAGTGTGATAACTCTCAGTTGTAACACAAAAGAGGAAACGCTTCCACGGATCCGCTACGGAGAGGAAACCTGTGATCGATGTCGCATGATCATCAGCGAAAAACGTTTTGCAGCCGCATACCAGACCGGTGAAAATGTGATGCAGAAATTCGACGATTTAGGATGTGCTGTCATTTATCGTAACGAACACAGTGAACGGATTAAACATTTTTGGGTATATGATTACGAAGAAACCGCTTGGTTAGATACAGCACAAGTGTTCTTCGTACGGAGTACAGACCTATTGACACCGATGGGCTACGGAATTGTCGCAGTAAAAACAAAAATAGAAGCGCAACGCTTGGCGGAAAATACAAACGGTGAACTTGTAGAATTTAACCAACTTCAACACATCTTAACCGATAATCAATAAAGTCTTTAGTATATCTTAGCACGTCACAAGTTGCTGCTATGTTAATAACTTTACAAATCTCGTTCCCTCGTCTACAGGAGCCCGATACAAGGCTACTGCTATGTTAATAACTTTACAACACGAGCCATCAAAAGCATAAGCGGCGGTGGTACGGAGATATACGAAAATACGAGATTTACACACAAGCCATCACAACATAAACGATGATGGTACGGAGATATACAAAAAAATGAAAATTATTATTGCAGTGTTTACTGCTTGTTTACTGATTGTCACTGGATACCGACACCTAGTACTCAAAGAAACACGCTCAACAGCATGGGCAGCGGATGAAAGCACAGACACTTCTGTATCAAACACGGTGGAGACACCCGATACCGGCACCATTAAAGGTACAGTTACATTTGAAGGTGACGCACCATTTAGGCGCGCAATCAACTTCGGGGCAGAATTGCAATGCAAAAAACTACACGAAGGAAAAGTGTACTACGAAGACCTTGTCGTCAGCGATGACGGAACACTTCGCGATGCCTTCATCTATATAAGAGGCAGCGTTAAGGGTGAATTTAAACCGACAACGGAACCCGTTGTCATCGATCAGAAGGGATGCATTTTTATACCACATGTGGTAGGGGCAATGGTCGGACAACCAGTAGAATTTCTGAACAGCGATCCGGTCCTTCACAATGTCCGAACGGTATCCACACAAAAGAAACCGCTGAAAGAAACACCCTTTAACATTTCCCAGCCAAAGCAGGGAATGAAGTATACCCACACCTTTACCAAAATGGATATCGGCATCCCGCTGCGATGTGATGTTCACCATTGGATGGCGGCGTATATTCATGTTGTACCGCATCCATTTTTTGCAGTCACAGACGAAAAAGGTACTTTTAAAATTCAAGGGCTCCCGCCACGCACTTACACTTTAGAGGTATGGCATGGAAAATTAGGGACGCAGAAAGTCAAAGTCACAGTTGAAGCGGGAAAAACGCAGAATGTGGATTTTTCGTATACTGCACCCCAATAAAGGCAGTTGTTATGTTTAGTCCTTTACAAACCTCGCCAGAGCCATTCGAGCTATTGAATCATAACAACGTAAATCCCTGGCGAAATTTATCTATAGATTGGCAGGATAAGGTAATCAGGTCCCAATGGGTGGCAGGAGAGACAAGAATACCGAACCTGCCAACACAAGTATTAGCAAAACATAAACCGTTATGGTACGGAGATATACGAAAGATCAAAACAGAGCACGTTGATGTGCTGAAATATGCGAAAAAGGGAGATATACGAAAAAATGAGATTTGTGCAAGCATTATCATTAAATCCGTCTTTGTGGTGCTGCTGTAGACGAATTATCCTTCTCAGCCTGTTTACTGTCGGAGGTGTTCTGTTCATGCATCCGCACGCCGAAGGATATATCACAAAACGTTATACCGTCGAAAAAATCATCCAGGAAAGTAGCAACGTCGTTTTCGGAACCGTGACAGAAGTCGATGCTAAACGACGCACTGCAACGGTTAAGGTTGAAGAAAATCTCAAAGGGACTAACGAATTTAACGAGATTAAGATCCGGTTTGATGTCTATAAAGGTGAAAAAGATCAGCGGCGCGAAATTGCAGCACTGTTAAAGAGAGATAAACCGATTATCTTCTTTTATCTCCATGAACGCGGACGGAGAATTGATGCACTTGGACATATAGACGGGACTTGGTTTCAGACCCAAGCGACATATCGGAACAATAAACCACCGCGCTGGTGGATGTTCACTCACCTTGAAATATATCTCAATAAGGATGAAGTCTCGAAAAGAGAATCAACACCGGATTTTCAGAAAGAACTACGGGCCGCCCTGAAACCACCAGAAGGGGTCGAGTTGACTCACATGTTGGTACTTAAAGCCGAGCGCTACGATTCCGAACACCGAATCCTATCTCAGATTAAACAAGTTGGAAAACAGTGGATGGCATATCAGGATACCCGAAACCGGGATTTACCCGGAATTGAGGACACCGACATCTTGTGGCTCGGCTTCCGCGCACTCTCCGAAGGGCGCTACACGCTCAACAAAACACAAGAAATTCGGATTAAAAAATTTGTCCGAGCAGGCGGTGTCGTGATTGCCTCTGGGCAGGATAGCGATACCGACCGGCCATGCAGAACCGGTTGGTTACCAGAACCGCTCCGTGGTGTTGAAAGCAAGTCCCGCAATGATTTTAAACCCACATCCCGCGCCGGCGAACTGTTTAAAGCACCACACCGCATCCGCTCCGGGCAGCTTGTCCTTGACGATTCATGGGACGGATGGAACCAGAAATATGAAGTACTCGCAACTACTAATAACGGAAAGGAAATTGTTGTCGCTAAACTGAAATATGGGAAAGGGATGTACCTCATTACGAGTCTTCACAATCGTAATAATTCGCATGTTTCTAAAAATCGCCGGATGCTGGAGAACCTGATGCATTTCGCTATAGAATTTCTGAGTCAATCTAGATAGCACAACTCTTTAGTATCTCTTAGCACAACAAAGACTGCTTTTATGAACACCTTCGCACAAATCTCGTCTGAGCCCTTCGCGGTTTAGATTCTAAACAGAGAAAGCCTCCGACGAGATTTATACACGAGCCTTCAAAAGCATAAGCGATGATGGCACGGAGATATACAAAAGATTGAATCTAAACATCAGGAGCCTCCGACGAGATTTACACACGAGCCTTCAAAAGCATAAGCGATGATGGTACAGAGATATACGAAAAAACGAGATTTACACACGAGCCTTCAAAAGCATAAGCGATGATGGCACGGAGATATACAAAAACGTCAGCCTTTATTGTGCTGCACCATACGAAAAGAGGTAACCTCACATGCGAAAAGCCATATTATTAATGCTGAGTTTTCTATTGGTCTTAGTTAACTTCGCGAACCCCGCACATGCTGTGATTCCGCAGCTCCTCGGGCCCCTGTCTGCGTTGCTTAGCATCATCCCGCAGATTCTCGCCTTTGTTGGCATTGCACTCATAACCGTGCTTGTGTTCGCGCGAGATACCACGAAGATGTTTTTCTACCGTCTTCGAGACTTCGCAGTAGCACACAAAGCGATTGCTTCAGGCGTCGCACTGGTTACCCTCGTCGCACTAATGTGGAGCATCTACTATCTCATCGGGCCGCTGACAAAGCCTGTCACAACCGCAGTTAACACTAACACTATCAGGACAGGTACTCCAATTAGCCCTTGGACAACCTTCAGAGGAAATCAGAACCGCACCGGCTACGCGAACGACGTACCGGGTCCAGCATCTGGAAATCCAGTTTGGATTTTCGCTGCGAAAGACGCTGTAGCGGTTGACTTTTCTTCATCTCCCGCCGTTACCGGAAATCGGCTCTATATCGGTGCCTCTCGCGGCTCAATCTTTGCACTTGGCGGCGCAACCTATTGCATTGACATAGAGAAAGGCGAGGAACTCTGGCGACACGATTCGGATATCCCAATTTTCTCCTCTCCTGCTGTCGCTGGAGGCCGTGTCTACATCGGTGAAGGATACCACCAAGATAGTCGATGTCACCTCCGTTGTCTGGATGCAAAAACTGGGGAACTGATATGGAGTTTTAGGACAGAAAGCCACGTAGAATCAACGCCTTTCATCAGTCAAGGTAAGCTCTATTTTACAGCCGGGGCAGATGGTGTCTATTGCGTTGATGCCCTAGAAGGAAAACTCATCTGGCACTACCCGGCGGTCCATGCAGATATGTCACCCTTGGTTCATAAAGGCAAGGTCTACTTCGGCACCGGTTATGGCGATTACCGTGTTTATGCTGTTGACGCACAAACCGGCAAAGAGATTTGGACTATACCTATGCCTTATCCTGTCTGGGGCAGTCCGAGTATTTACCAAACCCTCGTCTTTTTTGGACTCGGTACGGGCAATTTTTCCGATAGTGCCTCAAATCCCAACGGCAGGGTTGTAGCGATTAACGCTGATACCGGAGAGAGTGTATGGGAGTATGAAGCAAAAGATGCTGTGCTAACCGCCATTGCAAGCCATAACGGGTACGTGACGTTCGGCGCTCGTGACGGATTTGTGTACACGCTTATCGCGAAAGACGGAAAAAAGCATTGGGCAACAGAGCTCGGAGCACCCGTTGTTTCTTCACCTGCTGTAGCAGCGAATAACGTTTATGTTGCCGCACAGAACGGGCGCATTTACGCACTCTCTGTTGATGACGGGGAAGTAGAGTGGGAATTCAATATGCGAGATGTAGCACGAGGAATTGAACTCTACTCGTCGCCCGCAATCGCAAACGGCCATCTGTACATCGGCTCTAGCGACCGGTACATCTTTTGTTTGGGCGGAAAGGGTAGCAAGCAGCACCACACAGACCGGTAGAAATACAAAAAAATAAGATAACAAAAATTCAACTGCACAAACTAAAAATATTAACCCTTACAACGCACTAATTCGCGTTGTAGCAAGCAAATTCGCGCAGCTTGCCAGAAATGCACGACAATTAAAACAAGGAGAATTAAAATGAACAAACTAACGGCCATACTAACGATACTGCTCGTTACAGCAGCCGCTGCAGATGCCCAGTGGCGTAGCAAAACACATGACGTTTACAATGCACTCACTGGCGTTGAGGTTGAAATTGATGGAGACCTTGGTGAATGGGACGGCATTTTAGAAGCCGTAACAGGCACCGACGGAACGCCTTTCTGTGGAATCGAATATGCAGGAGATGTGTTCCAAGAACACGCCGGCGGTAAATGGGAAGGACCTGATGATCACGAAACCTGTTTTATGATTGTCTGGGACACGGATGCCGTTTACATCGCGCTTATCGTCACAGATGATGAGCATGAACATGCCGAAGCTGCAGCATGGAACGGCGATGGCGCACAGCTCGCCTTTGAAATGAGCGGCAAACGGGGTGCTGGACAGCCGTTGCGGTTATACAATATCGGATTAGACGATAAAGCCGAAAGCATCATCGCAAATGCACTGAATGAGAACCCCGGTGGAGCAGGTATTGTCCCTGATGATGACATCGCCGTTGTACGGGCAGAAGATGACAAGAAAACCTACTATGAACTGAGGTTTACAGCCGAAGAACTAAACGTGAAAGGCAAAAAATTCAGTGACGGGTCTGAATTTGGACTCGGTATCTGTGTCAACGATGGCGACAAAGCCGCTGGCCAAGGAGGCCAAAAAGGCTGGAGCGGCTGGTATACACATTCTATCGTTTTCGGAAAGAATTCCGAACATACCGGACTTGTCAAACTCACCGCTGAGAGAGCTTCTGTTGAACCCTCGCATAAGTTGGCAACAACCTGGAGTACCTTAAAAAACGCTCAGTAAGAGTTGTTCTGAGCAAACCATATCTGAAAGCCGCAAACGCTGGCGGCCTTCAGATATAACTTTTCCTATATTTCAGCACATCACAAGTCGCTGCTATGTTAAATCCTTTACAAATCTCGTTCTTTCGTCTACAGGAGCCCGCTAAAGGCTGCTGCTATGTTAATAACTTTACAACACGAACCATCAAAAGCATAAGCGGCGATGGCACGGAGATATACGAAAAAACGAGATTTACACACGAGTTATTATTACATAAGCATTGATGGTAAGGATTTAACATGGCAGCCGCATTTATGGGGCTGTAGACGAGAGAACGTTACTTGCGTATAAACATCTTGCGTGTAGCGGTGAAGTCCCCAGCGGTGAGCGTGTAGAAGTAGACACTGCTCGCCACCGGCTCCCCGACGGCGTTACGCCCATCCCAATACGCGGCACGATTCTGAGCGTGATACAACCCCCCCTGCTGATGCCCAAGCGACAGTGTCCGGACGAGCGTGCCGTGGGCGGTGTGGATGTGCACCGTCACGTCCGCCGGTTTTTCCAACTGATACGGCATCCACGTCTCGGGGTTGAACGGGTTGGGGTAGTTCGGCAAAAGGGCACTCTCTTCATTCACAACTCTATCCCCATTAACATCCGCACGATTTTGACCTGTTGCCCCAAATGCTGCCGCCACTAAAACGAGGTCTTGAATGTTGACGTGCCGCTCGCCGGCGCGTTCTTCGGTGCCGGTGGCATCGGGCTAGAAAAAAAGGGTGGCATCTTTACTGCCAAAAGTGGTATAATTTGAGTAGAGTCTTCACCGCTTTTCACCGGCGGGCTGCCCAAACGGCAGGCACCCGGCATAGAGGAGAGAAATGACGGAAGAAACCAAAGACGTGGACACGCAGATGCAGCATATCCGCGCGCTGCTTGATGGACGCGTTGAACACTTCGCCGACAGGAGTGTGCGGCGCTTGCTACAAAACGGCGAAAACGTCCGGGGTGTGCTAGAAATCGTCGCCGCTGACATCGCAGCACGCATAGATTTTAGCCAACTCGTTCCACTCCCGAGAAGCCTGCTGCCAGAAGTGCTGCGGGAGCAGGAAGCGGATAGCGTGTTTCGCGTCCCGTTTAGAACCGAGACAGCCACCGAGGCGCTGCTCATCTATCTGCTCGTCGAACATCAATCGACGGTGGATACGACGATGGGGTTTCGGGTGCTGTTTTATATGATGCTGATTTGGGACGCACATCGCAGGCAATGGGAACACGACAAGGTGCCCAAACAGGCACGACGGTTGCCCCCGATACTGCCGGTTGTGTTTTATACCGGCGAGCAGCAGTGGAAAACCCCGCTGACACTTGAGGCACTGATGGACATCCCTGCTGAACTCGCCCGGTTCGTTCCGGCTTTTGAGACGCTGTTTCTGAGCGTGAAGCAAACCGATGTCGCCACGCTGACTCAAACGCATCATCCGTTCGGGTGGCTGTTGACGGTGCTGCAAAAAGAGAGAGCAGACGAGGCGGAGATTCGGGATGCGTTACGCACGGCGATAGCGCACCTTGATGAGTTTGATACGGTTGGTGCCGAACAGCGGCGTGAGGCGATAGTCTATTTCTTGTTACTCATCTTGCATCGTCGGCCGCTATCAGAACAAAGTGGCTTAGTAGCATTAGTGGAGCAACTCGCAGAAGATAAGATGGAGGTAAAACAGATGGCAGAAACCATGGCAGAAATCCTGGTGCAACAAGGACTCAAACAAGGCATTGAACAAGGCATTGAGCAAGGCATTGAGCAAGGCATTGAGCAAGGCATTGAACAAGGCATTGAGCAAGGTATTGAACAAGGTGCACGCCGGAATGCGATAGAAAACGTCATCGCGGTGCTCACCGCACGGTTCCCGCAGAGCGACGTGCAGACGACTCAACCGCGTCTTGAAGCGATACCAGACCTGGTGCGGCTCAAGCAGCTGCATCTCATCGCCGTTGAAACACCCAATTTTGAAGCGTTCCTGCAAGCGCTGCACACTTAGAGAGACAAACCGAAAGAACGGATATGGCGAAATGGGCACGTGCCAAGTTCCCACCAGACCCGTTCAAGGAAAAGTTACTTGCGTATCAACATTTTGCGTGTGGCGGTGAAATCCCCAGCGGTGAGCGTGTAGAAGTAGACACCGCTCGCCACCGGCTCCCCGACGGCGTTTCTGCCATCCCAATACGCTGCGCGTGCACGAGCTCGGTAAAATCCCGCCTGCTGATGCCCGAGCGACAGTGTCCGAACGAGCATGCCGTGTGCGGAATAGAGCTGCACCGTCACGTCTGCCGGTTTTGCCAATTGATAAGGTATCCACGTCTCGGGGTTGAACGGGTTAGGGAAGTTCGGCAAAAGGCGGCTCTCTTGCGGTGTGAGTGCGGCGAGGAGCTGCTCGAGGACCACAAGCCCACGCTGGACACCCGCGTCTGTGAGATTCAGCTGCCGCGCTGCCTGCAGCCACTGCTGCACTTCTGCGCGCATCAGCGCCTGGCCCTGCTGTCCTGCTGCCGGTGCTGCAGGGGCTTTCCCGAATGCTGCCGCCACGAGCGTCAGATCCAGGATATTGACGAGTTCATCGCCGTTGACATCTGCACGGCTCTCCCCTGTCTCCCCAAACGCTGCGGAGACTAAAACAAGGTCTTGAATGTTGACAAGCCCATCCGCGTTGATGTCCTCCGCTGCAGCAGGGGCAGTAGGAGGACGGAGGTCCCAGAGCAGCACGGTGCCGTCCCTACTCCCACTAGCGAGCGTGCTACCATCTGGACTGAACGCTACGCTCCAGACAAGCTCCGTATGCCCGTTGAGAGTTTTGAAAGTCTCGCCCGTGTTGACATCCCACAGACGAATGGTTTTGTCCGAACTCCCACTAGCGAGCGAGCGCCCATCAGGGCTGAACGCGACGCTCCAGACAAGCTCCGTATGCCCGTTGAGAGTTTTGAGAGTCTCGCCTGTGTTGACATCCCACAGCCGAATGGTGGAGTCCAAACTCCCGGTAGCGATGTGTGCGCCATCGGGGCTAAACGCTACGCTCCTGACGGCAGCCGTATGCCCGCTGAAAGTGTGGATTGTATCGCCTGTGTTGACATCCCAGAGCCGAATGGTGGAGTCCAAACTCCCAGTTGCGAGCGTTCTGCCATCAGGACTGAACGCCACGCTCCAGACAGCCCCCGTATGCCCTGTGAGTGTTTTGAGGTTTTCGCCTGTGTTGACATCCCACAGCCGAATGGTTTCGTCCTCACCCCCACTAGCGAGCGTTCTGCCATCAGGACTGAACGCTACGCTCATGACATACCCCGTATGCGCAGTGAGTGTTTTGAGGTTTTCGCTTGTGTTCACATCCCACAGCCGAATGGTTTCGTCCTCACCCCCACTAGCGAGCGTTCTGCCATCAGGACTGAACGCCACGCTCCAGACCCACCACGTATGCTCTGTGTGAGTTTTGAGAGTTTCGCCTGTGTTCACATCCCACAGCCGAATGGTGTCGTCCCCACTCCCACTAGCGAGCGTGCGCCCATCTGGACTGAACGCCACGCTATAGACCCACCACGTATGCCCGTTGAGTGTTTTGAGGGGTTCGCTTGTGTTCACATCCCACAGATGAATGGTGCCGTCATTCAATATGATCGTTGAACGTATTGGAGATGTAGTGTTCACATCCCACAGCTGAATGGTGGAGTCCCGACTCCCACTAGCGAACGTGCGCCCATCTCCGCTGAACGCTATGCTATAGACAGGCCACCTATGCCCGTTGAGAAGTTTGAGAGTCTCGCCTGTGTTGACATCCCATAGCCGAATGGTGGTGTCCGAACTCCCACTAGCGAGCGTGCGCCCATCAGGGCTGAACGCGACGCTATTGACAGCCGCCCTATGCCTGAGAGTTTTGAGAGTCTCGCCCGTGTTCACATCCCACAGACGAATGGTGAACTCCCCACTCCCACTAGCGAGCGTGCGCCCATCTACGCTGAACGCCACGCTATAGACATCCCACCTATGCCCGTTGAGAGTTTTGAGAGTCTCGCCCGTGTTCACATCCCACAGACGAATGGTGAAGTCCTGACTCCCACTAGCGAGCGTGCGCCCATCTACGCTGAACGCCACGCTATAGACCCTCCCACCTATGCCCGGTGAGAGTTTTGAGGTTTTCGCTTGTGTTGACATCCCACAGCCGAATGGTGGTGTCCGAACTCCCACTTGCGAGCGTGCGCCCATCTACGCTGAACGCGACGCTATTGACAGCCGTCCTATGCCCGTTGAGAGTTTTGAGAGTCTCGCCCGTGTTCACATCCCACAGACGAATCGTGTCGTCCCCACTCCCACTAGCGAGCGTGCGCCCATCTGGACTGAACGCTACGCTTATGACAACCCCCGTATGCCCGGTGAGTAGGTCGAGCGGCTCACCCGTCTCCGCATCATACAGCCAAATACCAATGCCACTTGCTACTGCAAGCTGAGAACCATCCGGCGAATACGCTACCTCAGTTATCCTGCCTCTGCCCAGACGTGCAATCGCCCCCTCCGGTAAACCCCACTGTGTCTCCGCAGGATACTGACCCGACGCAACAGGGAGAAAAACACTCGTTACCAGAAGAGCTAATAAACCGAATACCGTTAGACTCTTTTTCATTTCACTTCCTCCAGTCATTTTTGGTTTGCCTGCATGGGTGCAAGCGGCTCTTTTTTTACAGTTTTCCACTTGGTTCTTAAAGAAGTATACCACAGATTGTAAAAAAAGTCAACCTTTTTTTAGAGGTTTGCTGGAAAGGGCCACAATAATCCCTAAAAAAAAGCATAAAGTAAAGTTCTTTTTCATCGTTAGCGGTGACGGACAAGAATTCACCCTTTGGGAACTTCTCCCTGCTCGCAGGGAGGAATCCCCTCCGCAGGGACAATTCTTTACGGAGATATACAAAAAAACAGCAGCCCTTGAAGGGCTGAAATATACCTTAATGTTCATGATGCTTGGCTTTATCGTAGTGGAGCCGAAGCAAATCTACCCCGAAGTCGTCCTCAATGTGGCGCCACACGGAGTGAATGTGGTTTGCATTGTTCTGCGTGTTATCATACTCCACGAAGAAAAATGGTCCGTGCAGACGGTAATAGTGGGGTGCCCCACGCGCCTCACCACCTGCCCAAGCAAAGTGAATATCATTGAGACTGCCCTCGCGTAACTTCCGGTGCTCAATCTGAGCAATCTCCTCAGGGAGCCGATCAATGTATTCACTAATTAGCATCATCAAGACTTCACGTTGCTGCGTTTCCATAGATTCTGCCGCGAGGCCCTCAACAGCATCAAACTCAACTTTGGGGACATCGCGTGTCAAAATATCGGATGGAGCATCCGCGTTAATAATACACCGGCTTTTCTGAGCCAAATTCAGACTGCCGACGAACTTCCGGGCTATATCCTCTTCAGCAGAAAGAATTCTTAACCCCTTTTTCTTACCTTGCGGTACCTCGGCAGGATTTGAGCCGAAGAAGAACGGATTCGGAGAAATGAGCGATCGATTGACAACCGTAAAATTGAGTGAAACATGATGCCCCTCAGCGCGCCAGCCCCAGGCACCATTGCCCGACGGATCACCAAACACAGTAAAAAAGTAGTAGCCCGGATCCCGGACGAGTCTCGCCTCACCGGATGCCGCTTCAATCTCACCGAGCGTCGTCTCTAAATTGATAATCGCCCGCGCTTTCTGGTACCCTCTCGCACTGAGCCCGCTTGCCATCAGCGCAAACGCAGCTGCTTGCTGTTTCTGATTCAGCTCCTTGAGTGAAACTCCTTCCCGTTCCCACATCTCAATTGGGATATAGTGCCAACGGAACCGTTCATTTCCATCAAACGGAAGTGCCGCTTTTTCCCGCAGTGCCGGAGTGAGCGTATCCAAGAAATTCACCGCTACATTTGCCATTTGCGATGCAGTCTCCGATGCAGGAACCACCAAAACTTTGGATTGTGAGTTGCTATCTGTATGTACCACCGAAAATACCTCCATTTTTCAGATTAAATGCTATTCTAAACCAATAGCACTTGAAAAGCAAGTTTTTAATCACGCGAAAAAATTACGGATATTTCGTTCTCCAACAATCACTTACCAAAGGTTAGTTTAGAATAGATTTTATCATTGATGTGAAACAACAACTGTTTTTTTTTTTGCGGGGGCGGGAAAATAACGAATGGTGTCAAATACATTGACATTTCCATGGCAGTGACCTTCGGGTGGCTGTCCCTGTTTTTTTTACACTTGCGTGCGAATCGATGATTTCGAGAGTTCCGCAGGTCATTCGGAGCCTTTTTTTTCGCATTCCACTTGACTTTTGCCCTTTGATACGGTATCATTAATTAACATCGCGACGATAACATAACAAAAAATAGCAACTCGGAAGCAGCCTGCACAAAAAGATGGCCAACCCTCACAGGGCAAAACTTAACTCAGAGAAAACAGTCCGGTTGATGAACAAGATCCGGCAAAAATACGATTTAACGCCCTCGATCAGTTCCATCTTTCTGCTGATCCTCTTATTCTTCGTCCTATTCCTCATATACCCCCTCCTTTATGTCTTCAAAGAAGCTTTCTGGATAGAGAATACCTTCAGCCTGACATATTTCAAATTGATGACGACAGATCCGAACATCCGTACGCTAGTCATCAACAGTTTTAAAATTGGCGTGATGGTCACATGCGTCACGAGCATTGTAAGTCTCCCGCTAGCATATTTCATGAGCCGCTACCGCTACCCAGGGCGCAATCTGTTCCGCTCTGTCATTCTCATCCCGATGATTATGCCCCCGTTTGTTGGTGCTATCGGCATGAAGCAGTTCTTCGGTCCATACGGCAGCGTCAATATGCTTTTGGTTAAACTTAACCTGATTGATATAACAGAGACGATAGACTGGTTCGGTGGTGGGTTCTGGGGCGTAGTGCTGCTGTCAACCTTACACTTGTATCCGATAATGTATCTGAACATCGTCGCCGCCTTGGCGAACGTAGATCCGAGCTTAGAGGAAGCAGCAGAGAATATGGGGGCATCACGATTCCAAGTGTTCCGTCGGATAACCTTACCGTTGATGATGCCAGGGTACTTTGCAGGTGCAATCCTCGTCTTTATTTGGGCGTTCACGGACCTCGGGACACCCCTTATCTTTAACTACAATGAAGTCATTGCCGTCAAAATTTTCCGACAAGTCACCGAAGCAAACACGAATCCGATGGGATACGCGCTCGTCGTCCTGATCATTATGTTAACAGCCTTTGCCTTTTACTTTTCTAAACGCTGGACAGGCAGTAAGCACTACGAAATGCTCGGAAAAGGACACGTAACCTCGCGTGAGGTAGATGCGAATTGGGCGATGCGATGCCTTATCTACCTCTTTATCGGCGGCTTGACGTTCATGGCCCTGTTACCGCATATCAGCGTCATCCTCGTCTCTTTAACACCAGATGCGAGCCAATGGAGGTTAAGCGTCCTCCCTCAATCGTGGACGTTCGCGCATTACGTTGAGACGTTTACACATTCAGATACACTGCCGAGTATCCTCAACAGTTTAAAATACAGCATTTTTAGCACCCTACTCGCACTCTTAATCGGAGTCGTCGTCTCGTATCTCTTGACGCGCAAACGGATCCCATTCCAAAATCTGCTGGATGCAGTCGCGATGCTGCCGTTAGCGTTACCCGGTGTCGCGATAGCATTTGGATACCTAGGCAGCTTCGCCGATACGACGCTGCTCTTACGGCACCTCCCAGAACGGTTAGTCTCTGTTTTGGATCCAAGGCAGAACCCCACATTCCTCCTGATTATCAGTTATGCCGTACGGCGCTTACCGTATATGTTACGTTCCATCTACGCTGGACTTCAGCAGACAAGCATCAGCTACGAAGAAGCATCGCACAACCTCGGCGCGAATCCGATGCGCACCTTATATAAAATCACGTTGCCGCTAGTCATCGCCAACATCCTGGCAGGTGCAATTTTGGTATTCTCTTTCTCTATGCTGGAGGTAAGCGACAGCCTGATTTTAGCAATGCGCGACGAACACTATCCGATTACCAAAGCTATCTGGGCACTTTCGCAACGCCCAGATCACGGTGCACATACAGCGAGCGCACTGGGGGTAGTCGGTATGTTAATCTTAATCGCGTGTCTATTAGGCGCGGGGCGGGTGCTTGGCGGAAAACTCGGAGAGCTCTTCCGGATTTAGCTGCGTTCAAAAGTTAACGGACATCCCTGCGCAGCCCGGCACCGTCTATTGCCCGATGTGGGTCTATGAAACTGTTCGTCTCATCCTTCCGCCGTGGTGGCGGTAAGGCACTCGCTTTCGCACGTAGACCTGCCAGGACATTAGCATAAACAGCATCTCCAATCAGATTGGTTCGCTCATCCGGATCTTTAGACAAATCAAAGAGTTGTTCCGGCCACCCACGTCCGTTATCAAATCGGAAGTACTTCAAGCTGCCTTCCTTCACCATCACAGATGGCCCGTTTTGGGCCCTCCATAATTCACTGTAAACGGTATTGGGCCAATTCTCTACGTCCCCTTCTATTAAAGGCACGAGGGAACGTCCATCAATTTCGTCGGGTTTAGGGATCTCTGCTAACTCGCACAAGGTAGGAAACAGATCTACTAAGGACACATTTTCCGTAACCAGCCCCGCGTTTTTGCCAAACCGCTGCGGATACCAGATAGCAAGGGGCACACGCGCAGAAGCGTCAAAGAAACTCTGTTTCTCCCAGAGCCCTTTTGTACCGAGCATCTCTCCATGGTCAGACAGGAATACCACGATGAAATCCTCAAGTACATTCAAGTGTTCCAGCTTCTCAATGACGCGTGCAAATTGGGCATCCATCCACTCGATCATTCCGTAATACGCCGCGGTTGCACGATGCGCCTGACGATAGGTAACATCTTGGTTAACCCTTACCTTGAAAAAGTCATCGCATTCAAATTGCTCGTTAGGCCCTTCAATAATCGGCTCCACCCGCTGCATATAATAATTGAATAAATCGAGTGGACACTGATACGGATAGTGTGGTGCCCAGAGGCTCACCGCCATACAGAGCGGATTTGCCCGAGGCCGATCGTAAGATGCGTTTACGAAATACTCTTCAAGGAAAAGCAACGCACCAGCTACCGTATATTGGTCGTGTAGCATCCAGTGTCCTAAGCCGGGTTGCGCATCCCGGATCTCTTGCACGACTTTGTGCTGTTTCGCACCTGTGCCCGGCTCCGGTTCAATCCTCGCGTAGTGTTCATCCTTAACAGGAGCGTAGGGATAGCCGTTGCTCCCAATAACATCGCGGCCAATCCGTTCACGCCACCCGTGCATCACATCCGTGCCGACAAAGTGCATCTTCCCCGCACAGCAGGTGTAATACCCGTAGTTTCCGAAATGCCCCGGAATCGTGCGAACCGTTGTCGGCATCGCATCTCCAAAGTTGAGACTCCCACAGTTACGAGGATAGAGCCCGGAAAGGAAACTCTGCCGCGCAGGAACACAGATCGGCGAGGGCGTGTAGGCGTTGCGAAAGTAGACACCTTCATCCATAAACCGCGATAAGGTCGGTGTCTGGATAGTCGTGTTCCCTTCAACCGGCAATATATCCGGACGGTGCTCATCATTGATGAGAAGGAGTACATGTGGCTTCTTTTTTTGCATAATAGATGTCGCCCTTTATAAGAGAGAGAAACGCTTTTATCTCAATTCCGGCCCCGGTGAGCGATTCCACGTCTGGGGCTCAACGTCGCCATCATAAACAGGGGCAAGTTCCGAGATCTTCTCGTAATCTGCTTCTAACCATGCACGCTGCTGCCGAAGTCGACCGATCTGTGCACGCAGCCCCGCTGGAAGCAGCGCAAAGAATGGGTGGTACCAGAGCGTAATCACGGTGCGGCGTTCATTAGCGTTATTGCTATGTGAGGCATGCAGCAGCCTTGAATCTCCGATGACCAGGTCGCCAGCACGCACCGGCACATCAAGCTCATCAACTAACGATTGATACGCAGGATGATCCGGATTGTTTACACGCTGCAAACTTTCACCGTGCGCGTCCGGCAGGATATCATGCATCGGATGACGCTTGACATGCGAACCCGGCAGCACCCGTAAGCAGCCATTATGCTGCGTCGTGTTAACCAAATAGTACATGAGGAAGAACTGTTGCGGTAGAGGCGTGTAGCTGCATGGGTCGTCCCAGCCCCACCAGTCTTGATGCCAGAACAACGGCGGACTCTGTGGCGGTTTACTGATGATGTAACCCGATGACCATTTCGGCCTCAGGAACCCTAACGCCGCTAAGGTTTCCAATGCACGCGGATAGACCACCAATTCAGCGAAAAACGGATGCTCATACACACTAAGCATACTACCCGATGAACGGTAGGCCGCACGCTCCTCTTCAGTTTGTGCGTCAAGCAGGGCATCTGTCACGACACGAAGCCGAATCAGCATGTCTTCCATTAACACGCCTCTAATCACACAGTAACCGTCCTCTATTAATTGATCGTATTTCTGTTTCGGTCTTTCAATATTCATGGCAATCTGTACCACTCTTCGCCCTCTTTCATAGACATTTATTAAAGTTTATGCAAATTTGCAGCCTTTGTCAAACTGTTTTTTATTTTTTCCTGCGATTTCTTATTGTGCATCCCCACATTTCTCTTACAATTTTTTTTAAAATATGATATATTAATGTGAACACCATAAAAATCTGCCTGACAATTTTGCAAACCTGCTTATCAGAGGAGACAACCGCATGCACAATAAACTCACAAAGCCCAGCCTCGTCCCTCAACCGCATGGCCCCAGAGGAGCAAACGCATGAACAAAGAACACATCAGAGAGGCTCTCGCTGCAATATGCACTGGCCCCTTTTTACAAACCGCGAAAAACCTGCTCGCCACGCTCGGCTACCGCAGCGATTTGACAGAAGCATTCTCTGGAACAGCCGGCGACTTTATAGAGACTTTCCCCGCATTCAACCCGAACACCCAAACGGAACAAGCCCTCCGAAACCACGCAGCCTCGATACACTTCATCTTCCAACTCACAGACGCAGAAATAGATGCCGAAACGCAACAGCGGTTAGAACTCTTTGAAGGAAACGATGCGGAAAGTTTCTTTTTCTTCGCCGTAGAACTAAAAGAGAAAACCTACTCCCGCGGTGCGTACGCAGAATTGACGCGAGAAATCAATAAGCGTCTGATTGTTCCGACGGTGGTGTTATTTCGTGTGTCAACCCGGCTAACCCTCGGTTTTGTGGGACGCCGTCCACACGCGCACCACCCAGGGCGCGATGTTCTCCAGCAAGTGACACTCATCAAGGACATTCGTCTTGAGGCGCCGCACCGCGCGCATTTAGATATCCTCTCTGAACTTTCACGAACAGAATGCCTGAACTGGATGGACGCAAATAACAGACAGAAAAACTTCGACGGACTGCTATCCGCCTGGGTTGCGAAACTCAACACCGAAGCGCTCAACAAGCAGTTCTACGGAAGGTTGTTCAGCTGGTTCGAGTGGGCAATGAGAGAAGCGAAGTTCCCGACAGCCGAACTGAAGCCGTTGGGTTCCGAAGCACACATCATCCGGCTCATCACGCGGCTGCTCTTTATATGGTTCTTGAAAGAAAAAGGGCTTGTCCCCGAGTGGCTGTTTGAAGATTCCGAGGGGAAAGAGCAGGCGGGCACGCAAAACAATGATGCGTTGGAGAGAGGGCGGGTGGGCCTGCAAAACAACGCGCCGTCTGAAGATTCCGGGCAGAGTGAGCAGGTGAGCCTGCAAAACAACCAACAGTCTGAATACCCCCCCCTTACAGACGTTAAGTCTTCTGCCGAACGCCACGACAGAAAGCAGCCTGCACGCACACCTCAAAAACTTTGAGCCCGACACATCCGATTACTACCAAGCCATCCTCCAAAACCTATTCTTTGCTACTCTCAACACACCTATAAATCAACGCACCTTTAGCACACACGATAACAGGAGCCACCGCGATTCAAGCAAATATCGCTATGCTGACTTGCTGCAATCACCCCAAACCTTCCTTCAACACCTAAAGCACGTCCCATTTGTCAACGGCGGACTGTTTGACTGCTTGGATACCTTTGAGGCAACCAGCGACGGCGGTGTCCGAATAGACTGTTTCTCTGATAACAAAACGGTTCGACAAAAATTACACGTCCCCGCAAAACTCTTTTTTCACAAAACACAGGGCCTCTTTCCTCTCTTCGCTCACTATAAGTTTACCGTCGAGGAAAACACACCCATTGAACAAGAAGTCGCGCTCGATCCAGAACTGCTCGGACAAGTGTTTGAAAACCTGCTCGGCACCTATAACCCCGAAACACAATCCACCGCACGCAAAGCCACAGGCTCTTACTACACACCCCGCCAAATCGTTGAACACATGGTAGACGAGGCACTCAGCGCCTATCTCATCCAAAACGTCAAACCCTACGACGGAAACACACAATCCCTTGAGGAACGCCTCCGCGAAGACCTCCTCGCTTATGAATCCCAAGGCAACATTGATGAAGACGCACATCACCTCATTCATCCAGAGGAAATTCAACCCCTCATTCAGGCGATAGACGCACTCAAAATCATAGATCCAGCCGTCGGCTCCGGGGCTTTCGCTATGGGCATCCTCAATAAACTCGTGCTCATCCTCCGAAAACTCGATCCGCAGAATCAAAACTGGAAGCAGCGACAACTTCAACAAGCTGAGAACATACCAGACCTCCATAGCCGCGAAAGCGCAAAGCAGGCAATAGAGGCAGTCTTCTCTCAACAAAACCGATACAACGACTACGGACGCAAACTCTACCTCATCCAAAACGGCCTCTACGGCATAGATATCCAACCCATCGCCGTCACCATTGCCAAACTCCGCTTTTTCATCTCTCTCATCATAGAGCAGATACCCAACCAGAACCCTGACGACAACTACGGCATCAGACCCCTCCCCAACTTGGAGACGAAGTTCGTCGCCGCAAACACCCTCATCGGCTTAAAGGGGGCAAAAGAAACGGATTTTCAGCGCTTGCTTGAAACAGACACCATCCAACAACTCCGCAACGACATTGAAGTCATCCGCGCCACACACTTCTCCGGCAGCACCCGTCGGCAAAAACTTGAGGCGATGCGAAAAGAGGAAAAGTGCCGTGAAAAATTGGCACTCGCGCTAAGAACACAGTCGGAACAGTGGACGGTGCAGGAGCAAAGCCGGATATCCCAACAGATTGCGCAGCTGCCCAAAAAAGAGGCGCGCAACCAACTCCGGGAAAAACTCGAGAAAGCGTATGCAATTCGTCAGCAAAAACTAACAGCCAGCGTAGAAGAGGCACAGAAAATCGCAAACTGGAATCCATACAACCAGAACGCCGTCGCCGATTTCTTTGAACCCGCATGGATGTTCGGCATCCACCACGGCTTTCACATCGTCATCGGCAATCCACCCTACATCCGACACGAAAAGATTCGCCATCTCAAGCAGGCCTTGCAAACCCACTTCGGCGACTTCTTCTCCAGCACCGCAGACATCAGCGTCTACTTCTACAAACGCGGAGCCGAGCTGCTACGCCAAGGCGGGTTGCTCACCTATATCTGCACAAACAAGTTTATGCGTGGCGGCTACGGAAAAAAACTCAGACAATTCCTTACCGCTGAGATGGCACTAAAAACAATTTTGGACTTCGGCAGCCTCGCCGTCTTTGACGCAGCAGTAAATGCATCCATCGTCCTCGTTCAAAAGTCGCCACCTACTCCAAACCACACCCTCCATGCAACAACCCTAAGGCATGTTTCAGCGGAATTTAACGTCCGGGAGGCATTTCAAACGCAGGCATTCCCAATGCAGCTCGCCCACTTATCTTCAGAAGGATGGACGTTAGCACGCACAGAAACACTCGCCCTACTACAGAAATTGCAACACACAGGAACATCATTCAGCGAATCAATACAAGGCAAATTCTATTCGGGTATCAAGACAGGATGCAATGACGCTTTTATCATAGATGAACCTCTCTGTCAGCAGCTAATAGCAGAGGATGCCAAAAGTGCACAACTCATAAAACCTTTACTTCGTGGACGGAATCTTCGCAAATGGAAAGCGGTATCAGCAAACGAGCACTTGATAGCAATAGCCAGCAGTGCCAATAAGCAGTGGCCCTGGTCAAACGCAGCAAGCGAATCTGAAGCCGAACAGATTTTTGAAAAAACCTATCCAGCAATCTATCGCCATCTAATACGCTATAAAGAGCGGCTTTTACCCCGTGATGCTCAGGGAAAATTCTACTGGGAGTTGCGTTCGTGCGCCTATTACGACGCATTCGAAAAGCCGAAGATCATCTATCCGGATATTAGCTCATCTATGCGTGCGTGTTATGATACTACAAAGACTTTTTGCTTAGCCCCTGCCTTCGTCTTACCCACAGATGACCTCTCCTTGCTTGCAATTTTAAACAGCCAACTTTTTGATTGGTATGCGCGCTACAAATTTCAAACCCTTAACAACCCATGGGCAGGAGGTGGATTACTGTTAAAGACAATATACATGCAACACGTCCCGATAGCCAATAGAACAGAAGCACAGAAAGCCGCACTCTCACGCCTCGTCGTGCAGCTCTTGGCAGAACCCACGGGCGATGCCGTGCACGCGCTTGAGAAAGAGATAGATACCTTAGTCTATCAGTTATATGAGTTAACGCCACAAGAAATTCAACTCATAGAACAGACGTATCGGGATGCAGGAATGACAGTATGAAGCACCACGCTCTATATTATAGCAACCCACCAGAATTGCGGTTTGGAGCCAAACATCTGAAGTTGCGATATAAGCCAGTTTCACGAAAAAAGACGTTGACAAAAAAGCAGAGACGCTGCTATACTTTATCATGAGAAGTCAACAGCCTAAGCAGATAGATAAGGATATCAAGATTTATTTCAAACGCGTCTGCGCGAAGTGGCGACGACTTTGGGGCCGAAGCGGCTGTCGGCGATAACCGCCTCCGTTCGTGAATTGGATAGTTTATAGTCAAACAGAGGCAGCTGCCAGCTAACCCGTTTTCACGAAAGAAACGGCTTTGTATTTTATGAACGCAGTGGTAGTCTACGCTCACGAAAACCTCTCGTGAAACTTTTCGTGAATTGCATACCACGAACCAAAACAGAGGAAACTGCCAGATAAGCCAGTTTCACGAAAAAACGCATTTTGTATTTTATGAACGCAGTGGTAGTCTACGCTCACGAAAATCCCTCGTGAAACTTTTCGTGAATTGGAGACTTTGGAGCTAAACAGAGGAAATTACCACAGAATCCAGTTTCACGAAAAAACGCATGTCGAATCTTCTGAACGCAGTGGTAGTCTACGCTCACGAAAACCTCTCGTGAAACTTTTCGTGAATTGGAGACTTTGCAGCTAAACAGAGGAAATTACCACAGAATCCAGTTTCACGACGGAGATATACGAAAGATCAAAACAAAAACCTTTCACGACAAACCTTCAAAAAAATCAGGGTAAGTGACGTTAGAAAACGGTGTTGACTTTTTTACAAAATATATTATCATATCTTTTAAGCCATAAAAGAGACAAAGGAGAAGAAAATGCCCAATCGCGTCAGTCGAGAAATTCATCTCAAGAACCGCATCATCGGTCTTCCCACAGAAAGTGATTTCGAACTTGTTGAAGTCACGATTCGTGAACCGGAGGAAGGCGAAGTATTCGTTCAAAATCTGTACACATCCGTAGATCCCTACATGCGAGGTGTGATGCGTTCTGCCGAGTTGGGGAAACCGTTAGAGGGCGGTTGTGTCGGCCAGATTGTAGAATCAAATAGCCCGTCGTTTCAGCCGGGTGACTACGTCTCCGGAATGCTTGGTTGGCGAGACAGTTATGTTGCACAGGCGAAAGACGTAACTCACATTGATGTGACGATTGCTCCGATCCAATCCTTTTTAGGCGCGGTTGGAATGCCAGGGCGCACCGCCTACTTTGGCCTATTGGAAATAGGGCAACCTAAAGCAGGAGAAACGGTTTTCGTTTCCGCCGCAACCGGGGCCGTCGGCTCTGTGGTTTGCCAAATTGCAAAAATTAAGGGATGCCGAGTGGTCGCCAGCACCGGCTCCGATCAGAAAGTCCAGTGGCTCATGGAGACAGCCGGTGCCGACGCGGCGTTTAACTATAAGCACGTCGATGACTTGGCAACTGAACTGCGGAAGCACTGCCCAGACGGACTCGATGTCTACTTTGAAAATGTCGGAGGCAAACACCTAGAGGCTGCTCTTGCAGTCATGAACATGTACGGGCGGGTCGCCCTATGCGGGATGATCTCCCACTATAACGATATTGAACCAACACCGGGACCCTCAAATCTCAGTACTGCCATCGGCAAACGACTACGGCTAGAGGGTTTTATCGTCACAGATTTTATGGAGCGCAACGTTGAATTTTATCGCGATATGCACGAGTGGATTAAGGCAGGAAAAATGAAGTGGGAGGAGACGGTTGTAAACGGCTTAGAGAATGCACCAAAGGCTTTTATCTCCCTTTTTACAGGTGAGAAATTTGGAAAAATCGTTGTCAAGGTTGAATCCGCATCCAGCTGAAAACGCTATCGTCGCGTAAAGAGACAAAAAACAGTGGATACTTTGCATAGCATCCGTCGCTCACTCCTAGAGAGCCGCGAAGTCCTCAATCAGTTTATCCAAAAACCGGAGAACCTCGCTATCATCGCGCAAGCCGTAACACGGATACACGCCGTTTTTGAACGGCAAGGCAGAATCTTTACGTGTGGTAACGGCGGAAGCCTGTGCGATGCCATCCATTTTGCAGAAGAATGCAGCGGGAAGTTTCGCGACGAACGGAGACCGCTGCCAGCAATTGCACTCAGCGATGCAGGACATCTTACATGCACCGCTAACGATTTCGGATTTGACGAGGTGTTTGCACGGCCCGTATTAGCTTTAGGGCACCCAGGCGACCTGCTTCTCGCACTCTCAACGAGCGGGAATTCCGCCAACGTCACCCGGGCAGCAGAAGCCGCCAAATCACGCGGCATGCACGTGCTCGGATTGCTCGGTAAGGATGGCGGTGTACTTAAAAACCACTGCGATATTTACCTTATTGCCCCGGGGCAGACCGCAGATCGGATTCAGGAAATCCATACTAAGGTGTTGCATATCCTCATTGAACACGTGGAACGATTGATGTTTCCGGAAAATTACTGAATAGCATCTTTTACTAACTAGCAAAGGAGACCTCGTGATGGAGACAACACAACTAAACCGGACCTATTGGCGAAAAAATCTACAGTATCTAGCTATTTTACCCGGACCCTGGTTTATAACCTCGTATCTCTGCTCAATTGTATTCGTTGAACAGTTAGACAAAATCCAAATCGGCGGTTACCGCCTCGGTTTCTACTTCGCACAGCAGGCCTCGATATGGATTTTCGTCAGCCTGAGCTTTGTCTATGCAGGGTTGATGAACCGCTTAGAGAAAAAGCATCTAGGCAGTGAAGAAACAGAGGAAACTGAGTAGATATGAACGTACAAGCAATGATTTTTCGCCTACTGCAGCACTAGACTAATTAATGTAATGTAAACCCTAGCACAAATCTCGTCTGAGCCCTTCGAGGTCTAGAATCTAAACAGAGAAAGCCTCCGACGAGATTTACACACGAATACTCACAACATAAACGTTAACGGTACGGAGATATACAAAACTTCATTGTTTCCATCGGAGTTTCAGCCTTCACACCCCACCACCGGACGAAGTGCGAGAACTCGTCGAGGAGATCCGACTTCCTTAAAAACTGGCAGCACGCATCTGTTCAATATGCGCGTAAATATCTGCGTAAAAGAAATCTAAGTAGAGGTACTTCAATGAGACAAAAACTGATACCGACGATTCTTATTCTCAGCGGCATCCTGCTTTTAGCAATATTAGCAAACGCAGCAAAAGTTAAAGACTTTATTCCGAAAGAGACCGCACTCTATCTGAAATTACAAGATATTGACGAAGCATACGCCGCACTCGGTAGGTCTGAAAACTGGAAAAAAGTGCACACACTCTTGCAAGATACCGCCCCAGAAGTACAGCAAGGACTCACAACAGCACTCACACTGTTCGGGACTGACTTGCCAACCTTGATCGGGAGCATAGGCTACCGGACAGGAATAGCGATCTGGAAAAATGAAACGAGCGAACTTCAAATGGGGTTCGTTGTCCATTCTGGTGGGCATATAGGCGAACTCCAACGGTTGACTAAAATCCTCACCGGTATGATAGGCATGCAGGCTAACAATACGCTACAGCCCGAAGCCGGAGAATATAGAAAAGTTAAATACGGTACCCTCGAATTGCCCGGGCAACTCATCAGCTACGGATTTGTAGATGAATTTTTGGTTGCAGGTATTGGCGATGGAAGTTTTGAGAAACTGATTGATACCTTCCAAAAAAGCACACCGTCTATTGCAAAAAAGCCAGAATTTGCCGCCGGTAAAAAATTAGATTCTGGACAAGTTATAGCGTTTGCCAATGTTCAAGAGATACTGCCATTAATCAGAGAACTAGATGAGATTGAGCAAGCACAATTCTCCATTTTTCAAACTGTGTTTGGAAGGCTCAATTTATTGGAGACTGGGCCGGTGCTTGAGGTGACTGCACAATTTCGGCAAAACTCGCAAGAAGATGCCGAACACCCAGAAAACATTATTGGGCTTTTTTTGAAGGAAGGGGCACCTCTCAAAACGCTCAATGCGGTGTCAAGGCACACAGATCTATTTATTGCTGTTGCCCCTGCAATTTTGGAGGCAGCCTGGCAACTTGTGCGCAACCATCTCGAAAAAGACGCTACAAATGACACCCATGCAGCGATGACGTTTATTGAAGGGTTTTTGAATCTGAATTTTGAAGAAGATGTCGTGGCTGGAGTCACCGGCGAATTGGCACTCTCTGCATCTGATTTAACCCAATTTAATCCAGAGGCATTGGATAACCTCAATTTAAACTTTGATAATGGAACATTTGAACCTGATGCCGGACAGGTGGATACACAATTCTGCTTCGTTTTCAACCCAAGTTACCCCGTAAAATGGAATCAGGTAGGCAACAGTCTTGCCAATTTACAGAACGTCTCTGTAATTCAATCCGATTATAGAGGCTCAACGGTGTCTGAGTTTGCTGAAAATATCTACTACGGTGAGACAGCCGGTATGTCTCTTTTAGGTTTTTCTGAAGACGAGATACACGTAGTGATTGACACGAGCATGGAAAAAAAGCAACCCGCACATTTAAAGCAGTTGCCTAAATCACCCACAGCCGTTGTGCAGCTCAACGTCGCACGACTCTTAGAAATCAACCGAGGCATACCACCAACAGAACGATTCATTGCAGATGCGTCAGAAATTATGCCCTTGCTGGCATGGGTTTCAGTAAAAGACCAGACTGCACTTTTAACAGTAACACTATCAGACAAAGAGATACCTATTGAGGTTCTTGCGAAACTAGCACCCTTTGTCGTAGGGAGTCTAAACAAATAGCGGTTAATCCTACCTATATAGGCGGGATGTGACATCTCGCCGCATCCGGAGTATTTAGCATGATTGATGTCTGTTTTTTTGCTGATGAAATTTCCAAAACCGATTTTGAAGAAGCCGTCAAGCTTGGTGTTGAAGCCGGCGCAAATACCGTGGAAGTCCGAGGTGGTGTCTGGGGCAAACACGTTACCGAAATTGACGACGACGATGTGAAGCGCGCACAGGATGTGCTGAGCACCTACAACGTCCGTGTCGCCAGCATCGGCTCACCGTTCGGCAAATGCGCTATAGACAATCCGAAAGAATATGAGCAGCACCTCCGTTATTTTGACCGGATGGTTGAACTCGCGCATGCCTTTGATACGAACATAATTCGAGGCTTTGCATTTTGGAATCCCAATCGAAGAGTTAAAGGGGCACCGCGCCCTGATATTAACGACTATCTGGAGGACATCGCGGAGAAACTCGCACCAGTCGTCCCAATTGCCGAGAGCGCGAAGGTCACACTCTCCTTTGAAAATGAAAACGCAACACTCGCCGGAACCTGTGAGGAGACGCGCACTGTCATCAATGCACTCGGCAATAGTTCCGCGCTAACTTCCTGCTGGGATGTCAATAACGGGTTGCATTGCGGAGAAAACCCTCTCCCGGATGGCTACGCTCACATCAAAGGACTCGTGACGCACGTCCACGTCAAACCTAACACTCAAAAAAAACTTAATCCTATTGGAGAAACCGGATTACAATATGAACAACTCTTAGAAACGCTCGCCGCAGACGGATTTACCGGGGCAGCGAGTATTGAGCACTGGGGCACACCAGAGCAGATGCTAGCAGGTGTCCGTCAACTCCGCGCAGTCGTTGACGCGATGTAACCAAAGATGAGAACCCTGAACATGAAAATAAAACCGGACTATGCAAACCTCAATTGGCAAGGGGCCATTTCCCTTCAGAAGGCAACAGACTGGGTGATGCCGTGGCGCACACCGCATCCAGAACATCTCTTATTTCCTGAACCGTTGCTCGAACGTTCGGCGATGCCTGCCGGCGTTCGCATCAGTTTTAAAAGTGATACAACGCACATCGCAGGCAGCATTGTCCCGCAACTCGAAAGCGGCACCCTTGATCTCTGTTGTGATAGCGAATTTATAGCAGGTTACGAGTTAGCCGGAAAAGAGCGTTTTGTATTTGAGAACCTACCGGCGAAACCAAAATTGATTGAATTGTGGCTGCCCCAATACGGCACCTTTCAACTCCGAAGTTTGGAAATCGATGACGGCGCAACGTTGGAAGCCTTCACCGACTCTCGTCCGAAATGGATTACCTACGGCAGCTCCATAACGCAATGCCGAGCGGCAGCCTCACCTACACAGACATGGCCGGCCATTGTCGCACGCGAACACGGGCTCAATTTAACCTGTCTCGGCTATGGTGGACAGTGTCATCTTGATGCAATGGTGTCGCGAATGATTCGTGACAGCTCCGCAGATTACCTCTCTATGTGTCTCGGAATCAACATCCAAGGCGCATCAAGCTTAGGACCGCGCGCGTTCCGACCAGCGATTATCGGGGCAGTGCAGATTCTTCGAGAGAAGCACCCAGATACGCCCCTCGTGCTAATGTCACCAATTTATTCCGAACCCAGAGAAGAAACACCAAACGCCGTCGGATTCCATCTCAAAAAGATGCGTGAAGAAGTTCAAGAAGCCGCTGAAACCCTTCAAACATACGGAGACCGGAACCTCCATTACGTGGACGGCCTAGACGTGTTCGGAACCGATTATGCACATCTGCTCCCAGATGACCTTCACCCCGATGCAGAAGGCTATCGTACAATGGGCAGGAATTTCTTAGAGCAGGTGGCGCGCAAATTTTTCATTTGAAACATTCAAACTTTGACTGATTCAAAGATCCGGTTGCAAAGAAATCCTATTGCCACACAACCGATGATCGAATAAACTGAAAATTGTGGTATTTTCGGACAGAATCTGTTAGAATTATACAAAGACATTAAATGCCGAAACAAAAGCAGAACAGGTTAAGGGAAGAGAGAACCTTGTTGAAACGATAATCGCCATCGTTCAACATGTCTTAACGCTAGTTACGCATCCAGGAGGAATCTCCATGAAAGCGACAACGTATTGTTTACTCGTTATGACTGTAATGTTTATTGCACCTGCACTTTTCGCACTGCATGAAGATCAACAGGGACCCGAGAAATTCGGAAGATACGAGTTTAAGGAACAGGATATCAAGGCAGCGACAGATGCCTGCGAAGCAGACGGGAAACCAGGACCTGAATTCGTACCGACGGTTCGCGATAATGAACCCAACTTAGCGCTACTCAAAGATGCGAAAGCCGAGGTATCTTCTCAATTGGAGGGATGGTGCCCCCGACGGCACTGCATCGAATATCTCAACGACGGATTTTATAATAACTGCCGCAGCTGGATCATTGGTGCAATACCCGGCTGGGCACAGATTGACATCGGGGATGTCGCGAATGTCAACCGTATCTTTTTCGGCAGTGACCACTCGCAAGGATTTAACGACCGGACAACTGCTGATTTTGATATCCTCGTGGCAACCACGAAGGCAGATGCAAACTCAGATGCAAACACGTGGAAGAAGGTTTATACCCATAAGAATGGCCCAGTCAGCAAGACAACAGAGTTTACATTCAAGGATGTGGAAGCACGATGGGTGCGTATCCATATCCGCGCGAATGGCGGCGCACGGATTGATGAACTCGAAATTTATGGAGGCAAAGACCCCATGCCTGTTAAGCCCGCAGCGAAACTAACCACAACCTGGGGCAACGTAAAAAACTTCTTGCCATAACAATCTATACGGAAATTAGAATGCGACACGCTATCTTTTTCATACTCGTGAGGCCCGTCGGAACGGTTTCCGCTGATATTCTTTTTCATGACGAGATTTTTAGTATATTTTAGTACAATAAAGGCTGCTGCAAGGTTTAACCTTAGCATAAACCTCACCAGAGCCGTTTGGTGTTATGATTTTAAAGACTATACCCAGAGAGTCTCCTACGAAATTTACATCGGAGCGTTTAAACATAACCTTTGACGGTACGGAGATATACGAAAGATCAAAGCATAAACGGTGATGGTACGAAGATATACAAAAGATTGAATCTAAACATCGGAAACCTCCGACGAGATTTACACACGAATACTCACAACATAAACGCCGACGGTACGAAGAGATACAAAAGATTGAATCTAAACATCGGAAACCTCCGACGAGATTTACACGCGAGTTGTCAATACCTAAGCGTTGATGGTACGGAGATATACGAAAACGGAGATATACGAAAGAAGGAGGCAATGTTTCATAGTGGACAGCATACACCAATCAAGTTTAGAACGAAACCCGCAGATCCGCTTCGTGCAGAATTTGCGAATGCTAGCATATAATTCCGTCAGAGGCCCCTTAGTGCTCCTGTTTCTACTAGGCATAGTCGCGCAATCCGCCGATGCCGAACGGATTTACTTCGACCGGGATATCCGCCCCATTTTGGCAGATAAGTGCTACGCCTGCCACGGTCCAGATCCCGCACAACGCCAAGCTGAGCTAAGACTTGACACGAAGGAGGAGGCATTCTCCGCACCCAGTGGATATCCAATTATTGTGCCAGGGGATATAGAAAATAGTGAGCTCGTCAGACGGATTACACATCCAGATCCCGCACAGCGGATGCCCCCCCAGACCTCAAATCGCCAGCCAACCCAGACGCAAATTAACACCCTTATACAATGGATTAAACAAGGCGCAGAATGGGAGGAGCATTGGGTCTACAAATTGCCACAGCACGTTGAGCCACCCAACCTGCAAAACAGCGAGTGGGGGCGAAACCGCATTGATGAATTTATACTCGGAAGATTGGAAGCTGAAGCACTTAAACCATCAGCAGAAGCAGACAAACGCACCCTCATCCGCCGGCTATACTCTGATCTTACCGGGCTGCTGCCTAAACCTACCGAAGTCGATCGGTTCGTAAAAGATGAACACCCGAAGGCTTATGAACAACTTGTCAACAGGTTGCTATCTGCACCACAATATGGCGAACGGATGGCAACTTACTGGCTCGATCTGGTCCGTTACGCCGATACCAGCGGATACCACGCTGATGAGAACGTTAGCACCTGGCCCTATCGCGACTACGTAATTCGTGCCTTTAATGAAAATATGCCCTTTGATCAATTCACTTTGGAAAATCTTGCCGGAGACCTAATGCCTAACCCTACCCTCCAGCAGAAGGTTGCATCAGGCTACAACCGCCTCAACCAGACAACTTCAGAGGGCGGTGCCCAGGCAAAGGAGTACCTCGCTATTTACGCCGCCGATCGCGTCCGAACCACAGCCTCTGTCTGGCTCGGCGCTACGCTCGGATGCGCACAGTGCCACGACCACAAATTTGATCCATACACCGCAAAAGATTTTTACAGCTTCGCAGCTTTCTTTGCTGATGTTGAGGGACCCGGTGTATACGGCGGACGCAGCAAATGGCTCCCAATTGTCATGCTACCTACACCTGAACAGCAGGCAGTCATCCAAGAAATTGACCACGAATTAGCAAAATTGAGAAAGGTGTTCGAAGCATCATCACCAGCATTAGAAGCAGAACAGGCACGTTGGGAGACTCAAATTCTTTCGCAGCTCTCTTCAAACGAGAAAGCTGACTTCGCATGGGTAGACGATGCACAAGCCAACGGCGGCAGGACCGAAGGCAAGTGGAATTTTGTTCCCCAAAATGAAGCACCGGTTTTCAGCAAGCAGTTCTCGCGTCAGCAGAAAGCATCCGCTGAACAGACGCTCCAGCACAGCTTCCGCGGGGCGAATCGTACATTCACCTTGGCTGAAGGAGACCGGCTGTTTGCCTACATCTGGATAGACACCGAAAATCCACCCAAAACCCTCATGCTCCAATGGAATGACGGCGATTGGGAGCACCGAGCATTCTGGGGTGAAGATAAAATTAACTTTGGCGAAATAGGAACCGATACACCCGCCCACAAACCGATGGGCAATCTGCCAACCGCAGGAAAATGGGTAAGACTTGAAGTAGCTCCAGCAGACATTGGACTGGAGCCCGGAAATGTCTTAAACGGTATGGCGTTCGCTCAATTGGGCGGCACCGTCTATTGGGATGTCGCAGGCATCGCCACAACGCGCGGCTCGGCGGTTAAACATACCCACACGGAAAAGGTGATTGAGACAATTCAGGTAGATGCCGCTGTCAGAACCACACGGCAACGCAAACAAATTGCCGACGAGTACCGCCGCACCACACCTGCACTTGATGGAATACGGAATCAGATCGCCGATTTAGAGAAACGGAGAACTGATACTGAATCACAGAGCCCATACTCGTTGACAACCGTATCAGTGCAACCACGTACAACGCGCGTACTGCCGAGAGGAAATTGGATGGACGATTCCGGTGAAATCGTTGAGCCGACAGTACCGGAATTCCTTGGCGACTTAGGTATCAAAAACCGCCGCCCGACTCGCCTGGACCTCGCCAACTGGATTGTGTCAAAGGAAAATCCACTGACGGCACGCGCGTTTGTGAATCGTCTCTGGGCACTCTTCTTCGGCACGGGGCTCTCACGCGTACTAGATGATCTCGGCGCACAAGGCGAATCTCCCGTCCATCCCGAGCTCCTCGATTGGCTCGCTGTCGAATTTATGGAGAATGGGTGGAATGTCAAACACATCGTCAAACTCATCGTAACCTCTAATACATACCGCCAATCTTCAAAAATGACTGATGAATTGTATGAAAGGGATGCTTACAACCGCCTCTTAGCACGCCAGTCTCACTGGAGACTCAGCGCAGAATTCGTCCGAGATAATGCACTGCTCTTGAGTGGGCTGCTTGTCCCTAGAATTGGCGGACCGAGCGTAAGACCTTATCAGCCAAAAGGCTACTACGCAAACCTCAATTTCCCCAAACGCACCTACCTTCACGACAAAGGTGAAAGCCAGTACCGCCGCGGGCTTTATACGCATTGGCAGCGGACTTTCTTGCACCCAAGCTTGATGGCGTTTGATGCACCAAGCCGACAGGAATGCACCGCCGAGCGCGCAACGTCTAATACACCGATGCAGGCACTCACACTGCTTAATGACCCAACCTACGTCGAGGCAGCACGCGTATTCGCAGCACGGATCATTAAAGAGGGCGGACAAACCGTGCCCGAGCGAATCAACTGGGCATACCAAGCCGCTTTATCTCGTCTACCGCAGCCCCAAGAATTCGAGGTTATAACGACACTCTACGAAAAGCACAGCAGCGATTACACGAGTCATCAAGACGCTGCAAAGAGTTTCGTCGCAACCGGCGAATCACCTGCAACGGAAGGGGTTAAACCTCATGAGTTAGCAGCATGGACCTCTGTTGCACGCGTGATATTGAACCTGCATGAGACAATTACACGGTATTGATGATGAATAACATGAAATCTATTTGTCTACTGCAGCACAATACCAATTGCTGCAATGTAAACCTTAGCACAAATCTCGTTCTTTCGTCTACAGGCACCCCATAAAGGCTGCTGCGATTTACAAACCTTTACAAATCTCGCCAGAGCCGCTTTATGCTATGCCTAAGGAATCTCCGACGAGATTTACACAAGAGCAGCGTTGTAAAATCATAACCTTTGATGGTACGGAGATAGACAAAAAACGAGATTTACACACGAGTTATTATTACATACGCGGTGATAGTACGGAGATATACGAAAAAACGAGATTTACACACGAGTTATTATTACATACGCGGTGATAGTACGGAGATAGACAAAAAAACGAGATTTACATCGGAGTTGACACAACATAACCTTTGATGGTACGAAGATAGACAAAAAAGCGGATAAAATCGGCCCAAGACTCTCTCGTGGGGTTTCTTCTCGGTTTCGCTCCATTTTTTGGGTTGACTTGGTTTGTTTACTGCGTCGCTTACTTTGTCGTAATAGGAGGAATCAGATATGCCTACCAATATTCACGAAGAAACCAATCTCTGTCTAACGAGGCGGACGTTTTTAGGGAAAACGGTGCGAAGTGTCGGCTCACTGGCATTAGGCTCCTTGCTTATGCCATCGCTACTCAATGCCGTCCCACAGATTGAACGATGGCCAGGAATCATTACTGAACCCCACGTAACACCGAAGGCGAAACGCGTGATTCATCTCTGCATGGCAGGAGGGCCATCGCACTTGGAAACCTTGGATTACAAGCCGAAGTTGGCAGAGATGCACGGGAAGCCGATGCCAGAGTCGTTCACGAAAGGCCAACCGATCGCCCAACTCCAAGGACAGGCAAATTCCCTCAAATGCTTAGGCCCCACACATGAATTCAAAAAGTGGGGCGCATCCGGGCAAGAGATGAGCACAGCGTTTCCACACATTGGGGGACTCGCAGACGATATTTGCATTGTACGCTCGCTGCAAACTGAGCAGATTAATCACGACCCGGCCCATACTTTTATGAATACAGGCACGGCAATCTCTGGCAGACCTAGCATGGGCTCTTGGTTGCTTTACGGACTGGGCAGCGAAAATGAGAACCTGCCGGGCTATGTTGTACTGATATCCTCCGGCGGTGGACAAGATCAGCCGATTGCAACGCGACAGTGGCATAGCGGATTTCTACCCGGGCAGTTTCAAGGGGTGCAATTTCATTCCACCGGAGACCCAGTACATTATGTCACCAACCCTGATGGCGTGAACACAGAACAGCAGCGCGATGTTGTCGATGCTGTCCAAACGTTGAATAGCATCTTTGATGAAACAGTAGACGATCCGGCAATCGCCACACGTATTAGTCAATATGAGATGGCATTCCGCATGCAGACAAGCGTGCCGGAGTTGACTGACATCTCCAAAGAACCGCAGCACGTTCTTGATATGTACGGGGCGACACCAGGCGACGGTTCTTACGCGTCCAACTGTCTGCTTGCACGCAGACTTGCAGAACGCGGGGTCCGCTTTATTCAACTTTACCACCGCGGCTGGGACCATCACGGCGGTATTGAAAACGCTATCAAAACAACCGCAGGATACGTCGATAAGGCAACCGCCGCACTTCTCAACGAGCTAAAACAGCGCAGCATGTTGGACGAAACTTTGGTCATTTGGGGAGGCGAATTCGGAAGAACCCCAATGGCACAAGGCACCGGACGCGACCATCACATCCGTGGATTCTCTATGTGGATGGCCGGCGGAGGTACCAAGGGCGGTATCAGCTACGGCAATACCGACGAGTTAGGGTATAATGCCGTTGAAAACATTGTCCATGTTCACGACTTCCATGCCACAATGCTGCATCTCTTGGGTATCAACCATGAAAAACTGACCTATCGTTTCCAAGGACGAGATTTCCGTCTCACCGATGTCCATGGACATGTCGTACACGATATTTTGGCTTAAATTAACAACAATTTAAATCGTACCTGATTTGAGCGGTTTTCCGATTCACCTGAGCCAATTGTCAGTAAATAGAGAAATCCGCTTTCATGCAGGGATCCGCGGGAGGTTGAGGAGCTGGTATTGCGAAAGTTGCAGGAAGAAGATGAGGTTTAGAGTCAATACATCAAACGGCTCCCAGTGGGTGGCAGGTAAAAGGTTATCTTGTCTCTCCTTTCAGGAGAGACAAAGAATACCTATCCTGCCACTGACGAGATTTACCTATAAGACACCGTGACATCAGTGATGATGGTACGGAGATATACAAAAAATGCAAGGAGGTTAAGGTAACATGCGTTACGTAATCTATTTAATGTTGATTTTGTCTATTGGCACTGTCTCTGCCGAGATTCTGTTTCAAGATGATTTTGAGAGTAATGAGATTGACGAGTCTAAATGGGAAGCACTAGCCACTTGGATAATTGAGGACAATGCCGATGAGCATGATGTACTAGGCGCGAAAGTCCTTGACGTATGGGGCGGCGGTGTCGGACTCAGCGTTGATGAATTCCCAGAAGAATTTGACTATTACGCCGATTTCAAAACTATGGATGCCGGGCTCACCGGCTTTGTCTTTCATGGCGAAGACGGCGATAATATTTACATGCACCAGGTCTCAACGGCAGGCTCTGGTCATACACCTCAACATATCCGATGGCACAGAAGAGTGGGCGGCTCCTGGGCAGCAGAACCGGGCGCGTTTACCGATGGCGTAGACCGGGAGCAGGATGTCTGGTATCGGATTAAGTTTGAGGTTCGCACCGGCCACAATTTTAAGGCGTATATCGGTACCGTCGGGGCAAGCGTTGGCGAGCTCAGCCTCGTTAGCGAATGGACCGATTCGGAAAGTGCACATACAGACGGAAAAATAGGGTTCCGGATGAGCGGCGGCGATCGGGCCGGTGAACACGCGCAATACGATAACGTCCTGGTTGTAACCCCGAATTTTGACATCACGCCCGTTGAACCAAAGGAGAAACTCGCAGTGATGTGGGGCACCCTGAAATCCAAATGAAACCCCAGCACCCTTTAGCTATAGGCATCATCGGAGCAGGTGCGATGGGTAACTCCCATCACGCAGCGATTGTCGACTACGGTGCAACCGTTGTCGCAGTTCACGATATCGTACCTGAAGCAGTACAACAATTGGCAACAGTTGCGGGTGCTGAAATTGCCACGGACGACTTAGATGCCTTTTTTGAAGTGGAGTTGGATGGCGTAGTTATTACCACGCCACCGCCCGTTCGATTCGAACCCATCCGATTGGCTTGTGAACGCGGCATCCCCCTCATGGTTGAAAAACCACCGGCACTGAATATGAAAGACGGGCGGCGATGCCTCGCATCCATTCAGAAGACGAATCTACTCACAGCAGTCGGTTTCCAACTCCGCTATCATCCACTCTATGAACAACTTAAAGACTTAATTGCTGCAGAAACTGTTCACTTAGTACGGACAGTATGCACAGTTGATTACTACCATAGCTTCCGCATGTCTCCGTGGTTCCTACAGTCGGAAATTAGCGGAGGCCCTTTGCCCGAACAAGCAATTCATGTACTAGACTGTGCACGGTTCATCATGGGAAACCCCAAACCCATTCAGGCACACGCCTTAGCCACCAAGAATATGGCGTTGGAACGGACCGAATTTGATGCCGAAAATGCCATCCAGATGACTTACGAATTAGACAACGGCGTTTTTGGAACACACATGAACCATTGCGGCACAGAACGCTTTAGTTTTGATATTGAAATTGTCGGACCGCATCTGCGATTACAAGCAAATATGACCAGCAATCGTATTGTCGGATATCTCAACGGACAAGAGCTCAATAAACCTGCCCCGACTCAAAACAGTGTAGGCTTGGATAAAACAGGCACGTGGTTACGTGCGATTGAGACCGGAGACCGCTCGCTCATCCGATCTGATTTCACCGATGCGCTTCACACATTAGCACTCATCGACGCAGCCGTCAAAAGCCGCGGCACCGGAAAATTTATTCACGTGGAGGAACTGTAATGGCACGGATTAATTGGATGTATTTTCGGAACAACTGAACTTCTTGCCGAAAAGCGCAGGAGGTTCTTGACGCAAACAACTTTAAAGTGGAAACACGGACAAATGCCCGGAAGGAAAAACTGGATGCAACGGCTACGTGGGAATTACTCCACAATGCCACGGAAATTACTGTCGCCAAAGGTAAGCGGATTGAAACGTTTATCCCAACACCGGATTCACAAGAAGCAATCCTGAAAGCGGTTATGGGACGCAGCGGTAACTTGCGCGCCCCAACGGTGCAAATAGCCAATGCCTTTTTTGTCGGTTTCAACGAAGCACTCTATACAGAAGCAACACTGCTTTAATCTCACTTTGCTCGAGCCGGAATAACCAAGGCAATATCAGAAAATTCGATTCTAGGCAGAAGGAAAGCAACTTATGGCAATAAATAAAATTCTGATTACCGGGGCGTGTGGATATCTGGCACGGTTTATCGTAGAACGGTTGCAAAGTCCATATCAGTTAACATTAGCAGACATAGTCGAACCGCCTCAGCAGTTTAGCAATACCCGTTTTATCAAAACCGATGTTACGAAAGCCGCTGAAATTGAAGAGGCGTGCATCGATCAAGATGCTGTTATCCACCTCGTTGCACTGGTGCGAGAACGGCACGGCAAACCCGCATCGCTATTTGCAGATGTCATGGTTAAAGGCACTTGGAATGTTGCTGAAGCGTGTATCAAACGTGGCGTGCAAAAACTGATTAATATCTCTAGTATTTCGGCATGCCATCCTATCCCTGGCGGAAAATTGCCGTATCAAGTTGGCGATGAATTCCATTTTGGCATCGGGGATTTATACTATTCACTCGCGAAACACCTCGGCGAACAGATCGGCTTGGCGTACCATCAAGCACACGGATTGAACGTTATTCACATCCGTCCCGGTGTCATCGCAGGGGATGGACACAACCCCGGTCCTTCGCCACCTGATATTGTAACGGAACCGTGGTTTGTTTACGTGCATCCTAGGGATATCGCGCAGTGCGTAGCGTGTGCAATTGAAACCGAAACGGTGAGATATGGCACTTATAACGCTGTTGCAGGGCGCACAGACTCGCGCTTTGATTGGAAACAGGCAAATCAGGAACTCGGATATTCTCCACAACACAATTGGCCAGAAATCCCTGACAAAGACAAGCATTCGTCTACTGCAGCACAACAATGATTGCTGTTCCACAACATACGCCTTTATCGTGCTACCGTATACTAATATTTATTTGTGCAGGCTTCCTTGCTTTTAGCAAGCAACTCCTTTTGTTAAACAAGCAAAAGCATTGAAATTTTCGGCAATGCAGACTAAAAATCCCCCCCGATACAAGGCTGCTGCTCTTTCGTCTACAGATGCCCCATAAAGGCGGCTGCTATGTTAATAACTTTACAAATCTCGCCAGAGCCGTTTATGTCTACGATTTTAAAGACATTACCTAGTTAACCTCCGACGAGATTTACATCGGATTTAACAATACATAACCCTTGATGGGGCTGAAATATACAAAAAAACGAGATTTATACAGTACTGAATACAACATAAACCTTTACGGTACGGAGATAGACAAAGAGGCAATTTAGATGACAAACCTAAAAAAAGAGCATAAACGCACCATTGGACGTTACTATACCCGCGGAAATCCGTTTCAATTAGAGCCTTTCCGTGCATGGGCAGCGGAACTTAACTTAGCACAACGTACCGTTTTAGAACCGTTTGCCGGTGAAAACAGCATCCCACAGTTAATGAATCAAGCACAGTTTCAGTGTCGAGAATGGGCACTTTTTGACGTAGAACCGGGGACAAAGAGGGTTCAGCAACGCGACACACTCGCCGACTTCCCAAAAGGATTTGACATCTGTATCACGAATCCACCTTGGCTCGCACGTAACTCAGCAACGCGCCGAGGCCTGTCTTTTCCAAAGGCTACCCACTACGACGATCTCTACAAATACGCCCTAGAGCAGTGTTTAGCACATTGTGACTGGATAGCTGTGATCATCCCAGAGGCATTCATCCGGAGTGGACTATTTCTTCACCGTTTACGTGATTTCATCTCCTTGGTTCCGTTATCACCTAATAGCGAGTTTATGTTTGAAGAGACAGAACATCCAGTCGGACTTGCACTGTTCGCCCCTTACAGAACATCCGATGTCAGAGTGTGGCGCAACAATCAGTTCCTTGGCAGCCTTCAGGAACTCCGTGTACATCTCCCTATGCCCTCTGCCAATCGTTCCATCCGATTCAATGAACCAAGTGGAAATCTCGGACTCATCGCAATTGATAACACCTTTTCCGCCTCCATCCGTTTCTGTATTCCCGCAGAGTTAGGGGGGTACCCTATCCGTTATCAGGGGCGTTTAATTACAAAGATTGACGCACCATGGCGGATAGATGTGGACCAGCTCAATGCAGACTTGGCGACAATTCGGGAGAAAACCCATGATGTCTTCCTAACCGCTTTCAAAGGGGTACGCCGTGATGGGCAGTACCGGCGACGGTTGGATTGGGCATTGGCACGGGCTATCGTGGATAGAGCGCAGCCACAACTGAAACTGCAGCACAGTACCCCTAGAGAACAGCAAAATTCTCTGGATTTATAAAGAAACTACGGATATAATAAGTCAACATAGTTTCAAAACAAAAAGATAAAACGTGTTAAAACACTTAACCTGCCTTATCCTCTCCATCGCAGTATTCACCGTATCAGGGTGCATTCCTGGTGACGGAAAACATAAGTCATAATGTCTTTATAGATTTTTATTAACCTAGATGGAATTATTAGCACGTAGAAATAAATTGGTACCAACTCACGCATGTGATAGAATTAACGTAGGTAAAGATTAGCTCGTCAAGAAAATAGAACTCTACCTTGCTATATTCCGCATATTTTTAATTTGACAAACACTTCTTTTTGAGATATAATTAAATTAAAGAACCCTTTGCAGGGTTAGAAGAGAGCAAAAGTGTTCTTTAAAAGTGAAAGAATGAGTTGACGTGCCCGTTGAGAGTTTGTGAATGCACTTCATTTTTTGGAAAGGGATTCACAAACACGATTTCATTTCCTTGAACACCTGTGTGCACGTCTGACGAATTGGCAAAAAAGGTTGAAAACGTAGTCTGTTCGGAAACTTAGTCCGAACTATAAAGTCAAGTAAAGTTTATTCCGTAACGGGATAAAGAATAACAAGGAGTTAGATAAGATGAAGAGAAGAATGCACCCCCCCCCTATGTATGTTAAGTGTTTTGGTTCTATTCTTAATCGCTGGGCTCTGCATGCCGTCCCACGTACAGGCAGATGCAGCAGATCAGGATCGCCCGACAATAGCAGCAGATGGATATGAGATAGTTGAGACCCGCACTAACCCCGCGGGGCATGCTCTTTATACGCATGTTCGCCAAGGGGCTTTTGAAGCTATGCCAGGTTGGGGGGATGTAAGGGCTACCCTAGACCGAGAGCGTTGGAGAGTCGATGCGAAAAGAAGGGAGGCACAGGCCACATTGGCAGGGCTTGTAAATGCGGAGACCGGTTATACTACTGCTAACGAGGTAGCTTGGGATGACGCTAGAATGGCTCGACAGTACGGGCCAGGTGATACGATTAAAATTCGCGTGAAGTTCACCAGGCCGGTGATAATCCATCAGGATACGAAATTAATCATATGGCTGGGCCGTAATGTACCCATGGACATAGACACAGCGGTGCATGATGAAGCCAAAGTCGCTCTCAATCCTGATACTGACAATCTGGGAGATGTATTTATAAAGAGCGTCGATGAAAGTGGTAATATTAGCAATACATCCGCGAATAACGTTTATGTCACCTTTGAATACACGGTACAAGAGGGTGACATCAGGGTACAAGGTATAGAGATGTTTGCCTGGGATGCGCCCTTTTATCGCGACGCCAATAGGGATGGTACGTTCCACAAGGACGATGAGAGGCAGGGTGAGGGTTTCAAATTGATTTATTCGGCAGCAGATAACACCCATCTCTATGTGCGTTTGGGAGTGCCCCACGTAAGGGGCACACAAGATGGCAATAATCCCTTTCCGGGTACCGCCCCCGGAGGAGACTATTTCGGTGCTTTCGTGTGGCCTATCCTTCCTGAGGTTTCTGGTGGATTTACCTACCTTGGTCAATCGCTTGCGAATGGACGCCTTGATCCAGATGAGACGGATCCTAATCTTTATGCGGTAGATACGTTTCGAGCCGAGACAGTCGTCACCCACATCGTTGACGGCATCGGTGCCAGACGCTCACCGCTCAAAAACACAGATCATCCAACAATTGGCGATGCCGTAGCGGAGCAAACCGGTGCGTTTGATATAGAAATCAAGTTCACTAATTCTGGTGAGGGCGCGGAACAACCGAACAGCGATACCTTTGGTGCGGCTAAGATTCTGCTCGCTGGTGAAGACGTGGAGCGCGCTGATTGGACGATCTCCGATGCGGCATTTTATGGCTTGGATGCGGTTGCCACCGAGGGGGATCCTTTTGCCGGTGAGATAAAACACAGTGCGGCCTATACAGTCTATCGTGCGACGATTACCCCGCCTGCTAATTTTGATGGGAATGTAGTGATATCGATTGCTGAAGGCGCTATTACAGATCTTGCCGGTAACACGAGCAAGGCCTCCGATGTCGAGTCCGTCCTTGGGAGTACGCTGACGGTGCCTGTAAATACAGTCGTCGAGGTGAACATTCCGGATGAGACGCTCCGTGCGAAAATAGAGGAGACACTCAACATCTCCGCGGGGACGGCTGTGACCTCGGTAGATATGCTAGGCTTGACAAGCCTCGATTTAAGTGGCTCAGCCGTTAGGGATCTGACAGGACTTGAATACGCCACCAACTTGGAAGAGCTGGATCTTGGGGGTACGCAAGTAGAGGATGTCTCGCCTCTGTCAAACCTCACCAACTTGAGAGTGCTGGATCTCAGTGATACACAAGTGTCGGATATCTCGCCGCTGGCAAATTAACATGGAGGTAAAGTCGTGTTAGAATCAGGCGTTTCGGACACCGGTCGCACCTCTGGCCACTTCACTTCCCTGATGCACGTGTCATCAACCTGCGGTGCGAGAGTGCTTATCGCGATAAACTGGACTGGGAACGGCGTTCGCCAGTGCAAGCCATCACCGCAGTGAGCTCTAAGTTAAACTAAACTAAACTAAACTAACCAGGGGCAGCCACCCTCACAAGTGGCTGCCCCTGGTTTTTTTGCTTTGGATAGATGGCTCTGCTTTTGTGCCGGAAAATCCGATGCCCTGGTGCGAGTCAAAACAGGTTCGATTGTTGACAAAAAAGCATCGATGCGGCTATACTATGAAGTAAAGAGACTCAGGAGGGGTGAGTTATGCCCAGAGCCGAGGATGAAAAACCGCGCGGTGTCCGGGCGGCCTATGATGCGTGCTTCAAACAGAATCTCAACGCGCAGCTCGGAGAGAGACTCGGCCTGCCGATATAGGCAGAACTCGCCGTCAGCTGCTTGTCTCTCACGATAGACATCGGCGTGATTTTGCGAGACACCGCCTGGAGCGAAACCCGCCGGATTCTTTTGGGGAATTTGGCACGGTTGGCTCGCCCCTATATCGCTAATATGGAGTTGATTCAAATATCCGCCTTTATGAACAGAACAACACCGGGTGGTGGTACGACTTCGGATTTTACATGGCAGTGATTAGCGGCTTCGGCGGCATCTCCCTTTCGCGGCGTAAACGCAAAGAGACGACTTCCTGAACAACTACAGTATATAACTTATATGCATTAAGGCATCAAAAAACCATATCGATAGAGGGGGTATACCCTATGAAAGTTTTAGTCATCGGCGGCACCGGCAACATCAGCCGCGGCATTGTCGCGGCATTGCAACAACAGAATCACGAAGTCGTCCTTTTTAATCGCGGGCAACACGTGGATGCCGCACCTCCGGACATCCGGGTAATCCTCGGAGACCGGCAACACCGCGAAGATTTTGAGGCAAAAGTGGGCGCAGAACGTTGGGATGCTGTCATAGATATGATTAGTTTCAATGCAGACGATGCAGCATCCGCTATGAGGGCATGTCAAGGACGCGTCGGCCATTTTGTGCACTGTTCAACGGTGATGACGTATGGCCCACCCTTCAGCGGCATTAACTTACCGGAGAGCGCCCCACTGCAAGGAACATCGGGCTATGGACTCGGAAAAATTGCCGCGGACAACTTGCTCTTGGAAGCTTATCAACAAGATGGATTCCCTGTAACCATTTTCAAGCCTTCTTATACGCACGGCCCCGGCATGAACCTACATCGACAAGTGGGTGGAGATGGCAGTTGGCTCGATCGCCTCCGCAAATGGAAACCGATTCTCTCCGCAGGCGACGGGTTGAACTATTTCCAATTTTTGGCATCACGGGATGCAGGTGTTGCATTTGCCGAGGTCCTCGGCAGATCTGATTGTTTCGGTCAAATTTATAATCTCGTTCATCCGCAGGCACGCACCTGGGATGAATGGCACCGTGCCGCCGCTGCGGCACTCGGTGTCTCTATAGAAATTGTGCATGTCTCCCAAGAGACACTTATCGCTATGGCACCTGAACGGTTTGGCGGATTGCAAGGCAACTTCGGGCATACCCAAATCTTCAGCGGTGTAAAATTGGAGAAAGTACTCCGCGCGTTTCGCCCACAAATTCCTATCATCGAAAGCGTCGCAGAAAATATCACATGGATGGAGAAGCACAACCGCATCCCTAATAGCGATGAAGCTGATCTCGAAGATCGGATTATTCAGGCAATTCGCAATTTACCTAAGGTATTGTATACTGCATCACAACACCTCCGGATGTAATATCCACCCTTGTACAAATACAGGAGCAGCGTTGTAAAATCCTAACCTTTGATGGTATGGAGATAGACAAAAATTAGATTTTTAAAGACATTACCTAGTTAACCTCCGACGAGATTTACACACGAGTTATCATTACATACGCGGTGATAGTACGGAGATATACAAAAAACGAGATTGACACAGGAGCAGCGTTGTAAAATCCTAACCTTTGATGGTATGGAGATAGACAAAAATTAGATTTTTAAAGACATTACCTAGTTAACCTCCGACGAGATTTACACACGAGTTATCATTACATACGCGGTGATAGTACGGAGATATACAAAAAACGAGATTGACACAGGAGCAGCGTTGTAAAATCATAATCTTTGATGGTACGGAGATAGACAAAAATTAGATTTTTAAAGACATTACCTAGTTAACCTCCGACGAGATTTACACACGAGTTATCATTACATACGCGGTGATAGTACGGAGATATACGAAAAAACGAGATTTACACACGAGTTATCATTACATACGCGGTGATAGTACGGAGATATACAAAAATACGAGATTTACACAGTCATTTACACAACATCAGCCGTTGGAGGGCTGAAATATACTAAAAATTTGGAGGAATAACAGTGCAGATAAAATCGGCATTAGTCTCAGAAAGACTTGAACGTGTGGAACATGATCTGCGCGAAGTCGGATTCCACATTATTAAGAATGTCATTACTGTTGAAGAAGCGGACGCGGCGCGCGAAGCAATCTGGAAACTAGTCGACCAGGATATCGCTAACGGACATGACCACAGCTACGGGAACGGGAAAATCCGGCGCGTCTGGGGAATTGTTGGCAAATCTGCCATCTTCCGAAAACTCATTCAGCACCCAACCGTCATAGCCGTATGGAAAAGAATGTTGGGCGAAGATGTTATTGCATCCACTTTTACCGCCAACATTGTCGGACCCGACGCACCAGAAGGGGGCTGGCATATCGACTATCCCTATTGGGCGATGCAGCCACCGTTTCCATCGGGCACCTTGACTGGACAGACGGTATGGATGTTGGATGACTTCACGGAAGAAAACGGCGCAACGGCGTGCATTGCAGGCTCACACAAAACACTCCGCCGCCCAGAACTAGGCGAAGCAGAGGGGCTCGAAAAGACAGTAGCTGCCGCACCAAAAGGCTCAATCCTGTTTACCAACGGAGCAATATGGCATCAATCATGCCCGAATCTTACTGATACACCACGTGTTGGATTGCTCGGTATGTATAACCGTTCTGTTATCTATCCACAAGAGGATATGCCTCGACAACTGAGCGATGCTGAACTAACTGCTGAAACTGAGATACTAAAACAGTTGTTAGGTAGAAATATCCCTTTCCGGGATCCAGACCACGGCCACAATTGGCATCGAACGGAAAGTGGATTCCGGGCTGAGTGAAAGCAACATGCCTAAAAACAGAAGGTGCCGGTTATTCTAATGTATTGCGATTTCCTATTGTCATGTGATATACTCTATAATTAGATTCGTATATTTAAGCGCGTTACCTACTGATGTTTTGATAAACCTCGCACAAATCTCGCCAGAGCCTTTGATGTGTTGACTTCAAAAGACTATACCTAAGTCATCTCCGACGAGATTTACACACGTATCAGCAAAACGTAAGCGTTGATAGTATGGAGATATAGAAAAATATGCCTACAGTCTCTCACACTGTTCTCAGAAAATTCACGTATGACATATACTGCGCCGCTGGCGGAACCGAGGAAGATGCAAAAATAGTCAGCAACCACGTCGTCGATTCCAATCTGGCCGGACACGATTCGCACGGGGTGATTAACGCACCAAACTACATCGGAGGGATGAAAGGCGGACCCGCTGCTGATAAGTTAGAAGTGGTACGGGATAGTCCCGCAGCTACCGTCATTAACGCAAACGGGGCATTGGGAATGGTTGCAGCACGCAAAGCGATGGAGCTCGCTGTTGAGAAAGCAGGAACCTGTACCATCGGTGCTGTTGGTTTACATCGGTGCGGACATGCCGGACGGATGGGTGAATACCCACCGATTGCTGCGAAGGCCGGAATGATTGGCATTGTGCTATTAAATGGGGGCGGAAGGTTTATGCATCCACATGGCGGCACTTCACGCCGATTACCACCGAACCCAATCGCGATATCTGTGCCTCGTAAAAATGGATCACCGCTCCTGCTTGATATGACGTTGAGCGTTGTCGCAGGCGGGAAGTTACTTGTCCAAACCGCACGTGGTGAAGACATACCTGACGGGTGGATGATTGATGCAGACGGCAATCCCATAACAGATCCAGTCGCATTTCGAGAACGCCCGGATGACACAGCTGTGATGCCACTCGGAGGTTTTCAGTTTGGACACAAAGGATTCGGCTTGGCTGTCATGATTGATGCAATCGCCGGCGGACTCTCCTGGGCCGGATGCAGTCGCGAACAACCGACCCGCGGGGCAAGCGGCATCATGATGTTTGCAATTAATATTGACAATTTTATCCAACTAGCCTATTATGAAGAAGAGATTGAGTACCTTGTCGAGTGGATTAAATCCTCTACCAAACTTCCCAACGTTGACGAAATCTACGTCCCTGGGGAGTTCGAGGAACGGAGCCGTGAACGGAGACTCAAAGAAGGTATTCCAATTGAGGCGACAACGTGGCGGCGGCTTGTTGAAGCTGCAGAACATCACGGTGTCAAACCACCGGTAGTCCTATAAAGATCGCATTCAAGTCATGAGACTGACTGAATTTCATTCTGTTTATCTGTTGTATCCGTCCAAACTAAATTGGTGATAACACTATAGGAGAAAATAACAATGAGACTCTTAATCCTTCTATTCATTCTACTCATCGGAGTTGTCGGATGTGCTGTCCTCAATCAACCAATCATTGAGATTTTACCGGCGCGCCTTTCCTGCGAAACCAATCCGGGATTGGTGGATGGTAATTTGGAAACAGTTAGCACGTTTGCAGTCAACGGTTTCATCCAAAAAGAGTATCAAATCTTTAATCGCCATCTCGCCTATGCCGAGAGACAGTATCTCACGAAAGTTGAAGGAAATAAACGGACCGAGGCTATTATCAAATTGGACGTACCCACTTATGTCTCCTACGTTGAAGTCTATCCAGCATCGCGCATATCCAATTTCGCATTAATGACCACAACTGAGGAACCGCCTCGGTTTGATGTCTCTTTTGAAGCGGTGCACGACAAGCAACATCAGGACATAGAAGGCGTGAAACCTGTTAAATTCCAGATCGGGAGAGAAGTGCTTTACCTCCGCCTGAGTGCAGATGGAATGGAAGATAGGCAAAATTCTGTCAAGGGCGTAAATTCCCGCGTTAAAATTCCTCTGAAAGGTGCCTCAATTCGCGAGGTAAAATTCTATAGCATGGAAATAAATAAATAAATAATGAACGTTCGTCTACTCAACTTTTTATCCATGCGATTCGTTGCTATTACAGGCCACGCTCTACTTTAAGATACTACAATAACGGAAACCCCGGCCTCATGACTTGCTTGCGTAAATTGCTTGATAAGGTAAACCTATCCGCTACTGTTGTCCTAATTCCTTACGTTACTATCCTTAGCTGCATGTACCCCAGGAACGGGATGGCTTTTCTCTCATCACCCTATGACGTTGCAACACCCATTACAGCCCCCAAAAAGTAGGGATGAATGCAAGCCTACAAAAGATTGAATTTTATTTTGAAATTTGGTATAATTAAATCTGAAGATAATACGGTACGAAAATTATCTGTTTTCTGTTTTCTGGTTTCTGGTACAAACAGAAAAGCAAAAAAAATTGAGTTATACCATAGACAAACCCTATTAAGTTGCGCTCTAAAACTAAATCGGAGGTTCAGAACCGCGATTGCAAAAACAAGACTCGAAGAGTGTTCCTGTACAGAGCAACACCGAAGTGCAAGCCCTTTTTGGACAAAGCGACACCTTCTTAAGGCGGATCGAAGACGATTTTGATGTACGCGTTGTTTTGAAAAGTGACAGTATCGCTGTCATTGGCGAAGACAGTAATGAAATCGAACGCGTTGTAACCGTATTGGAATCGCTACTTTACCGCATCCGAAAAGGGGAACAGATTCATGCAAATGATATTAGTTACATAATCCGAGCATCCGGAGTAGATGAAAAGGAGACTTTGATAGAAAGCACGGCAGAATCTATACCCGTGTTTTCAAAACGAGGTGTCATTCGCCCTAAAACCGCAGGACAGAAACGGTACGTTGAAGCCATTAAGCACAACGACCTCGTTTTCGGGATTGGCCCTGCAGGTACTGGCAAGACATATCTTGCGATGGCGATGGCAGTCTCCGCACTTAAGACCGGACAGGTCAGCCGCATTATTCTCACGCGACCCGCCGTTGAAGCCGGAGAACGCCTCGGGTTCTTACCAGGAGATATTGCAGCGAAGGTGCATCCGTACCTACGGCCATTATATGACGCACTTTACGACATGATGCCCCCTGATGCCCTTGACAAGTACATTGAACGGAACGTCATTGAAGTTGCCCCTATTGCTTTCATGCGCGGTAGGACACTCAATAATTCTTTCGTTGTCCTAGACGAAGCACAAAATGCAACGGTTGAACAGATGAAGATGTTCTTGACGCGCCTCGGCTTTGATTCCAAAGCTGTTGTCACTGGAGACATCACGCAAACCGACCTGCCGACACACAAGATATCCGGACTCGCTGACGCACAAGAAGTACTCGCAGGAATCAAAGGAATCGACTTTATCTACTTCTCAAAAATAGATGTTGTCCGGCATGAATTGGTGCAACGTATCGTTGAAGCATACGAGCAAGCATCATTGCAGAATCTGAAACGGAGTCCAGATGCTTCATTGCAAAAATCGAAAGAGGCATCCATGTGACGAAACCAAAAGACCGTTCTAACACATACGCCATTTTCATTACCTGTCATTGTCCAAATACCGAGTTTAGCACAGACATCGTGCACCAAGCAGTCCTAGCAACACTGGGCATCTCCGATAAGGAGTCTTATGCAAGAAAATCTCATCCCAGAGTCATTCGACTGATACCCGAAGCATGTGAAGTCAGCGTTTTGTTGACAGATGATGCAGAAATGATTGTACTGAATCGAGAATACCGTGGACTTGACGCGTCAACCGATGTCCTTGCTTTCCCAATGTATGAAATGTATGAAGGGGAAGAGAACTTGAATTGCCTGACAGCAGGCGATGTGCGATACCCTCTGCCCCTCGGGGATATCGTTATATCGTTAGAAACAGCACAGCGACAAGCAGACACAGCGAGGCACTCATTGGAAGCAGAAGTCGCGTTCTTGACAGTGCATGGGGTGCTGCATCTACTTGGCTATCAACACAAAACTCCCGAAGAAACCACTGTTATGTTTGAGAAACAAGAAGCGATTTTACGAAACATCTGTCTATAGGCGAACCTACTAGTCCCGACAAAAGCAAATCCTCAGGAGGTGTTATTTCTCGTTTGGATGAACTAAGTACAGTGATTAAACTGCTCAGTTTAGCGGTGCTTTTTGTTTTGACGGCACTCTTTTCAGCCGCGGAGGCCCTCCTCTCTCGACTGACTCGTGAAGATCTTCTGAACTTTGCCGAGGCAGAAGAAAAACGTTATGATCTGTTGGCATCGCTGCTGCGCCGTCCACGGCGTTATTCGCTTACAATTATTATTGGGAAAACCGTTTTAATGGTAAGCATCACCGTCTTTTTCATAACCGCTTTCGGTTCTGATACATGGCAGTCTCAGCTCGGACGAACCGCACTCGCAGTGGTACTACTTATCATCTTTACAGAGTTGTTTCCCAAAAACTACGTGCAGAGTAGCTCAGGAAACGCCACTATCACTGCACTCCGTGTACTTCGAGTCATATATTGGGGCGGCTGTGTCGTTATCGTTCCTTTGAACTTTATCGCTAAAGTTGCTGTGAGAGTGTTCGGCGGCAAGGTTCAAGATGAACAAGATAGTCTCGTCTCACCGGAGGTGTTAGAAACGCTCGTTAGCGTCGGGGATAGCCAAGAAATTTTAGAAGCGGATGAACGGGAAATGATTTCACGGATTCTCGATCTGCCAGACAAAGTTGCTCGCGAAATCATGGTCGCGCGAACAGACATGGCATGCTTGGACATCTCAACACCTGAAGAAGATGTCTTGAAAACCACTATTGAGTGCCGGCACACGCGCATCCCTATCTATGAAGAAACAATTGATCGAATTATTGGTATCCTACATGTCAAGGATATGCTTGAGTACTGGGCAGTGGGAAACCCCATTAACTTGCGGCAACTCATCCACGATCGAACCCCCTTTTTTACGCCCGAAAGTAAGAAAATTTCTGAGCTTTTTCGAGAATTGCGGGCACACAAGCAACACCTCGCTATTGTTGTTGATGAATATGGCGGGACAGCTGGAATTGTAACGCTAGAGAACATCATAGAAGAGATTGTAGGCGAAATCCACGATGAAGACGAAGCTGACCAGCAGGATGCTTATATTCAACTCGATGATAACATATACTCCGTTGATGCCAGGCTGAACCTAGTTGAATTGAACGAAAAACTCGGCACAGAATTAGAAGCAGAGAATATTGATACAATTGGTGGATTTATTGTAGACTACCTTGGCAGAGTTCCTGAACAGAACACGCAATTCACTTACCGAGGAATTCGCTTCACGATAATTGAAGCAGATGAACGACGTATTCATCGTATTCAGATTCAGATGACACTCCAGGATCCAGCGGATTTAACAGCAGATTTGTCTTAAACTGTTAGGGCGAAGCACCTCGTTTTCATAAAAATTGAAATTAATTTGACAAAGGTTGTAAAATAGCGTATAATTAAGGAAAAGGACGGGGCGTAGCGCAGCCCGGCTAGCGCGCCTGCTTCGGGAGCAGGAGGTCGGAGGTTCAAATCCTCTCGCCCCGATTTTCGGACGGATAAGTAAGTTTCTCAGGGTTCTGTCAACATTTTTTTTGCACAGATTTGACACCAGCACTGCCCTTCTGCTTTTGTATTGTGGGCTAATCCCTCGCCTACGAAGATGCAATTCACGTTACGAATGCACAAATTCGCAAAATTATGCCTGCTCGAAAAACACAAGCGATTGTGATTCGCACTTTCCCTTTCCGCGAATTTCATAAGATCATCACCTTCTATACGCCTGATTTCGGTAAAGTGAAAGCCGTGGCATACGGCGTAAAAAGCGCGAAAAGCAAACTCGCCGGTAGTTTGGAACTCCTTAACCACGGCACCCTTCTTTTTAACTACCATGAAAATCGAGAATTGCAGAACATAACCGATTTCAATTTAATTGATGGGTTTGATACCATCCGCTCCGATTTTACGCGTCTCACTTATGGATGCTATTTCGCCGAATTAGTAGATGCCATTGAATCCGAATCTGTTTCAAATCCGGCGGTGTTCCATTTACTGCAAAGTACCTATCAATTCTTAGTCCATGCAACCGATATCCGGCTCCTCGCGAGGACATTTGAAATTAAGTTTATAGACTTTGCAGGCTACGGACCGCAACTTTCCCGGTGTGCCTATTGTAATTCAGAGATTACAGCAGAAATACTAAAATTTAGTGTGAAGCACGGTGGACTGCTTTGCGCAGAGTGCGAGCACCGTGATGCAGCAAAGTTTTCAATGGCACTCGGAAGTTGCAATTTACTCAAAAAACTCCGGATCCTCCAGATTAACTCGCAAACTTCATCTGAGCTTAATCGGCTTCGCGCCTCCACACGTAATCATCGTGAACTGAAACAGACACTAGGAAACTTCATCGAGTACCATACCGAACGCAATCTAAAAAGCCTCAGATTTATTGAGAAAGTATTAGATGTCTAATGCAGAAATATACAGTTTAGTATCTTTTCGTCTACAGGAGCCCTACAAAGGCTGCTGCAATATTAAAACCTTTACAAATCTCGCTCTTTTGTCTACAGGAGCCCTACAAAGGCTGCTGCAATGTTAACCCCTTTACAAATCTTGTCAGCGCCTTTCGATGTTTTGATTTTTAAATAACGACATTACCTAAGTCATCTCCGACGAGATTTACACACGAGTTATTATTACATACGCGGTGATAGTACGGAGATATACGAAAAGACGAGATTTACACACGAATTATTATTACATACGCGGTGATAGTACGGAGATATACGAAAAGACGAGATTTACACACGAATTATTATTACATACGCGGTGATAGTACGGAGATATACGAAAAGACGAGATTTACACACGAGTACTCATTACATACGCGTTGATGGTACGGAAATATACAAAAATATGCAAACAGATGGCGTTTTGGTTTCACAAAAGGGATGTCCAAAGCAACACTTGCAAGCACGGCTTGTGTCTCGCAGCGCGCTAGATTTCTTATGTATCCTAAGCATCGTTATATGTGTATTGATAGTAGGTACGACCCGAACCTCTGCCTCCGTAACAGGTAAGATTTCAGGTATTGTCACCACTGTAAGCGGAACGTCTACTTCCGGCGCTATTGAAAAAGCAGAAGTGCCTCTGAGAAATGTAACCATAACGCTCCTCGGGACAAGTAGTACCGCTCAGACAAACCAAAATGGATATTATGTTCTCACCAATATCCCACCGGGCAAGTACGATGTAAAAGCTGAACGTGTCGGTTACCGTTCAGCAACCCTTTCAAATGCGAGGGTGCTCGCCGGACTGACTACGACCTTGGACTTCACGCTTGAGGCAGCTGCTGTTGAACTTGAAGGCATCACCGTGACAGCAGCTAAACCACTTATTAAGCAGGATGTGACACAAACGACTCGCATCATTGAATCAGAGGATATCGCTGCGATGCCCCGCGATACCGTGAATGGAATTATCGCAACGCAGGCAGGTATTTCGGTTCTCAACTCCAGCGGCACCTTACACATCCGCGGCGGGCGCACCATGGAAGTCAAATATCTGCTTGACGGCATCCCCATCAATGACCCAATTGGTAGAAGCATCGGCACACATATCACCACAAATTCGCTGGAGCAGATGGAAATCATCACAGGTGGATTCAACGCAGAGCACGGCGATGCCCAATCTGGGATTATTAACCTGATCACAAAGACAGGCGGACAACGGTTTTCAGGCAGAATTCGATACCGAACCGGACAGTGGGCATCACATCACGGAGACCCGATATACGCACCTTGGAGAAACCCAGACGAAGGTTTCCGACCAGAGGCACTCGCACCGTTCCGAGGTATCTTCATCGGAAAACCGTACGATTACCAAAAGCCATATCGAGGTGAAGATGTCACCGTCGGAGAATTGGCAAGGCAGGAAGGCTCTTCCCGCGTTATCTTCACAGAAATTATCCCCGGCATCTACGCAGACAGAACTCAAAACCCACTGCTTCCAATCATTGATCAGAAAACCGGGAAACCCAAAGTCGATTCGAATACCGGAGAAACCGTTATGGCACGGCAACCTTACAAAGACACCGACGGCACACTAATTGACTATGAAAAGAAGCAGGTCACGTTGTTAGATGGATATCAGGTAGATCTCAATCAGTATCGTGGATTGTTTAACGAAACGAAAGATTACGATTTGAGCCCAAGCCACATCGGCGAATTTGCATTCAGCGGACCGATATGGCAGAATCGGCTGACATTCGCCTTTGCCAGTCAATTGCGACGAAATGAAAGTTACTTACCCCGTGATAATGCTAGCGGGTATACACTTCAAGGGAAAATCAAGTTTGAATTAACACGCAACATCAAACTCACTGCCAGCGCACTTTTAGACACACGAGAAAGTACATTCTATGGCGGCAGCCTCCGTTTTTTACCGAGCGCGATTCCAATCGGAAACAGGGAGGCACAGAGTCTCTCCTTTCAACTTTCACATAATATCAACTCCGGCACGTTTTATAGATTAACATTTGGCAGGTTTGACCGACACTTCGAAAGCCATCAGCCGGACAAATGGTGGGACCCGCTGAATAAAAATTTTGATGAAAACGCTTGGGACCCAAACAAATCCTTTGAGCAAAATCAAGCAGAAGGCAGAATTAGAAACCCTACCCAGCAGGCATACAACGATACCAACTACTTTATTGCCGGGGATGACAACAGTTGGACGACCCGAAATTCTACCACCAACATCCTCAAAGCCGTTTTTGCAAGCCAACTCACTGAAAATCATCTCATCCAGACAGGGACTGAATTTTCTGTCGATAACATCTATAATTTGGGCACGACTAATTGGGGACAATCCAATCTCTATATGGAGTTTTATGATGTCACCCCGCGCCTCTTCAGTGTTTACGCGCAAGACAAAATGGAGTACGCCGGAATGATTGTTAACGCTGGCGTGCGATATGACTTATATGAACCAGACGGTGCCTCGCCCGCAGATCCGCTGGACCCACTTGAACTAAATCCTGATGGAACAGTCAAATTGGATAAAACCGTCTATAAGGTCGGGCTTCCTATCATCAAAAATCCAGTTGCGGCATCAGTCAAACACATGCTCTCGCCGCGCCTCGGTATCTCATTTCCGATTACGGAAAGCGCAAAATTGCACTTTACCTACGGGCATTACTACCAGATTCCCCAAGGTGATGACCTTTACGAAAACCTCAATTTTGATATACGAGGCGCGATCCGGCGAAGAGGCAACCCAGATCTCAAACCAGAGAAAACCATCGCTTACGAAGTCGGAGTTGCACATCAAATTACACGCGACTTAACCGCCGAACTCACCGGATTTAACAAGAACATCAACAACCTTGTCGATAGCATACATGTTGATATTACTAACGATTACAGTTATTTCATCAATAACACTTACGGGCGAGTACAAGGGTTTGAACTCATGCTACGCAAATGGAGAACAGCGCACAACTCAATTTCAGGGATGCTGAGTTATACCTATTCGGTTGCGAAAGGCAAGGGCTCCAGCCGGAATCTCGGCTATCTCACATATTATCGGCAGCAGCCAGAGGTTACCGAAAGCCATCCATTAGCATGGGATCAACGGCACGTGGTTTCCGCACTGTTGGACATTCAATTGCCTTACAATTTTGCAATTAACCTAATTGCCAAGTATGGCAGCGGCTTACCCTATACGCCTAATCCGAGCGCCCCGATAAAACCTGATATCAACTCAAAGCGGTACCCACCAACTTACAATGTCGACGCACTTATCAGCAAAAAAAGCAGAATTGGTGGATTAACGTATACCTTCTTTGCGGATATCCGCAACGTCTTCAACACCAAAAACCTATTTGACTTAATAGATCCTGTAACTTACGACCGGTACGGCATTCCGCTGAACAATAAAAAGCATTCAACACCGCTATCGTGGAGCGCACCTCGGCAGATAATGCTCGGCGTAAGCTTAGACTTTTAGCATAATTTCGTATTTTTGTATATTTCCGTACCATCATCGCTGATGTTTTGATGGCTCGTGTTGTAAAGTTATTAACATTGCAGTGGCAGGATAGGTATTCTGCCATCTATAGATTTTGATAACCTTAGCACAAATCTCGCCGGAAACTACTTAAGGCATAGTCTTTAAAGTCAAAGCATAAACGGCTCAGGCGAGATTTACACACGAGTACTCATGACATAAGCGTCGATGGTACGGAGATATACGAAAAAAGCATTGTGGGGCTCCAGTATACAAAAAGGCGAGATTTACACACGAGCGATCAAAACAGAAGCAGTGATGGTACGGAGATATACAATAATACGAAAATATGATTCATAGCATCGAAAACCTCCGACGAGATTTACACAGTGATTAACATGACATCAGCCTTTTTACGGGCTCCTGTATACAAAAAAACGGAAATAATCCTGTTCTGTATTCTGATTACCTCGGGTACCTTGGTATTGCGGCATCTTGCACACAATGGGATTACCTATTGGGACGAAGGATTTCACGCGATTGTCGCTCGGAATTTGACGAAACACCCGCTCAAATTCACCCTCTACGATCAACCTTGGCTGCCTTATGATTACAAAGGGTGGGGAGAAAACCATATCTGGTTGCATAAACCGCCTGTCGCGATGTGGGCAATCTGCCTTTCTCATTTCATTTTTGGTATCAACACCTTCGCGCTCCGGTTGCCTTCTGCCATCAGTCTCATTGTGACGGTGTGGCTGACATTCCGCATTGCTTCGGATCTTTTCGATCAACGTGCAGGGCTCATCGCCGCATTCCTCCACGCCTTCAATCCGTTTCTCTTTGAATCCGTCCACGGATATCGTTATTCAGACCATATCGACATCGCACTGCTACTCTGGGTTCAGGTTTCGTGTTGGCTGTTGCTACGCGCCATTCGGACAGGCAAACGCAAAAATTACATCCTATCGGGTATTGCGATGGGAATCGCTTACTTGTCGAAAAGTTACCTCGCCCTCATTACCTTCGGCATCGCATTTGTCGTGTGGCTTGCAGCTCGCCTCAAATTGCTCAAACTTGATAAACAGGTCCGGATAACTGACATCTGCCTAAATATTCTCTCTGCAATTGTAACAGTTGCCCCGTGGGTCGGCTACTGTCTCATCCGCTATCCGAAGGAATTCTTATGGGAACACAAGCGGGTTCTCGACCATCTGAACACTGATGTCGAAAACTGGGGGGCAACGTGGGACCGGCCGCTGTTTGACTACATGCCGCTTTTCTATCCGGCCTTCTATGCTGCTGTCATTGCGGCAGTACTCTGCTTGATAGTAGTTCTGTTCAAACGCAGGAAACTCCCCGAATTTTTTGTGTTGGCGTGGGGTATCGGGGTTATTGTCCCGCACACGCTCGCTGAAACCAAAACCCCGTCTGCGACGATGATTGCCCTGCCACCGCTGCTGATCTGTTTAGCAGCAGTCATCAGCCGGGCATGGCAGCGGAAGGATTGGCTCTACACCGCAATCTGGAGCGCAGCGATGGGCTCGATAACTCTAATTTCAGGGGGACGTTCCCTTGTTAAAAGTCGAGACCAGTTTGATAAACTCCCAGAAATTGCGCCTTTCATCCGGACAAACTTTTGGATTGTTGAACAACTCATCGGATTTGGGGTGCTCCTGGCCGTTTTCGCTGGAGGATATCTGCTAATTCATCACATTTCGCAAGACACACTTGAAGGCTCCGCGATGCAATCTCAAAAATGGATATGGCACGGACTTCGCACCGCAGCTTTTCTGCTCGCATTGTTCTATACATTCCAATATTTGAACACAGCCTACCAAGTCACGGAACGGAATTATGCAACGCCATTATACGCGAAAAGCGGGCCGCGGCTCAAACGTGAGTTACCAGAAAACGCTTGTCTTTTTCTCGATCATGAACGCGTCGGCGCACATTTTGATCTGATGTACTACGCTGACCGTTCAACTTACCAGATTTACAACCAGCACATGAAAGCACCGCGAGATTTCATAAATCAGGCAAAGATAGCGCGAAAGGCAGGCGCAATTCCATATCTTTTCTCTGTCAACGAAACTAATTACGATTATCCACTCTTCCTTGAGGGCGAGGTGGAAATTAGCCAAGGCAAGAAGCAACGGTATCGGGTTTTTGAAATTACCGAAATGCACGGATTAGATGAATGACAAGTTGCGACTTATAGCGTCGAAAAACTCCGACGAGATTTTTCGTATATTGCAGCCCGCAACAAGGCTGCTGCTATGCTAAGCCCTTTACAAATCTCGCCTGAGCCGTTTATGTTTAGATTTTAAAGACATTACCTAGATAACCTCCGACGAGATTTACACAGTGATTAACATGACATCAGCCTTTTACAGGCTCCTGTATACAAAAAGACGTGATTTACACACGAGTTATCATTACATACGCGGTGATAGTACGAAGATATACAAAACTATGAAATTATTACGATACATCCTCCTATCTGCAGCACTGGCAATAACCGCCCTATCGGTAAGTGCAGACGTAGATTGGAAAGCACTTGATGTAGGCAATCTATCGTCTGCCATTTATAACACAGCAGTAGTAGGATTTCCTAGCAATCCGACTGCAAACCCGTCAGGATGGTGGCCAGCTGGATCTAACGACTCCTACATTTATGAAGGAAACATCTGGATCGGCGCGAAGAAAGGCAATCAAATCGGGGTTTCTACATCGGATGGACGGCAAACTGAAATCTGGCCGACAGATGATGTACCAAAAGTTGTTTCAAATAAACCTGGTACAACAACCACCGGAACCCCGACAAGTCAATCTATTATGTTCAAATGTACCGATATGAATCCCGAGGCAAATCAAGGCTTAATCCTTGGATTAGAACTTGAAGTCAACGGATTCCAATGGAGTTATGCCCCTTTGTTCGACTTTTTTGTTTTAGAATACAAAATTAGAAATGTAGGCAACGACATATTGCAAGATGTCTTCATGGCGTTCCGCTACGATATTGATGTCTCTAGCAACGAAACCGGTACAGCGAGTTACTCAGCCGATGATTTCGTTGCACTGGACCCGACTCCGGATGCACTTAACCCCCAGGCACACCCGAATCGCTACCTCTCTTATGGGTTCTCTAACGCCTCTGCCCCAGGTTACATCGGGTTGCGCGCATTGGATGCCTATTTTGGCGATGATGCACACAACCCTAGCGCCAAAATCCCTTTCACCGCACACAAAAGGATTACCATCTCCACAGATCCGACGACCGACGCGGAAATGTACGCCTTAATCAGCACCCCCGGGATTGACCCCCTTCCCGCAAACTACGACGATCAACGGTTTATCCAGTCTTACGGCCCAGTCGAATCTTTGGCACCCGGAGAAGAGTTCAACATCATTATCGTTGTCGCCATCGGCGCAGGCCTTAACGGACTGCAAGCCTCTTCGGATTGGGCACAAAAACTATACGACGATGCCTATGTCGCGCCCGCACCACCACCATCGCCTCAGGTGACTGCCTACCCCGGAGACCGAAAGGTCACCCTAGTTTGGGACAGTGCGAAACTCTGGGTTGACAACGGTGCCAACAAAAGCATTGAAGAATATGTCGATGCCACGGATCCAGAGAAAATTTTTGAAGGTTATAGAGTTTACCGGCGAGCAACCTCTTATCATACAGCTACCGGGAACCCTGTTAAAGACTGGCAAATGCTTGCTGAATTCGACAAGCCTAGCACGACCGGCAATTTCTTCACAGTATCACATGTTGGCAAACTGTCAGATACTACTATCGCCAGCCTTGGAGATGAACCCCACTTTGCTGATTTCTTCAAAAATGCAGTTTACATTATCAAATTTAATTCCAGTACAACCTTCGAACTGATTAATACAACCTTGTGGGAAGTCATGGAGTATAATTCACAGTTTCCACAAGACGGAAGTGGATATGCTGTCCTGAAAGACTTTGATACCGGTGAACCTTACCCGGATGGCACTTACCGTTCTGATGCACCGATCTATTTTGGCGGGTTGTACGTGCAAATCACAGATGGGCCTTCAGCCCCCCCCACAGCAGGCGACATTTTCCGTATCGTTTCCACACCGTCGCAGGCACTAGGAGAAGATTTAGGTATCAAGAACTTTTACACCGACGAAGGACTCACGAACGGACTGCAATACACCTATGCCGTTACCTCTTTTGATACAGGAAATCCAAAAACCGGGCTCATAGCAATGGAGAGTAGCCAGATCGAGACGATGGTTCACGTTACTCCTCGCGCGCAACCCGCTGGCCATCGAGAGGCAACAGCTGAAATTATAGAACTATCCTCCTCGCGAATCGGAACTGTCACCATTGAACCGATGCTCCTCGTCCCAAAGGAAATTACAGGACATCAATACAAAATCGTCTGGCATGGCGCGAAACAGACAGGCCCCGGCGCATACATCACAGGTCCCGGCTATCAGCCGCCAACTTATGACATCGTTGACATGACAAAAAATCAAAAAGTGGTGGAAAATCAGCCTTTTGAGTGGTACGATCCGATTAACCAAACCGCGGTTGAAGTCCTCTCCCCCATGTTTGATGGAATCGTCTTGAAAATAACGGGCGTTGATGTCTCCTATGACAGTTCAAACGAAAACCCAATTAACGAGGTTAAGTTGGTGGACGGCACCGTAACAGGCTGGTCTGTGGATATCCAATCGCCCGGTGTCGGCGAGAATACATGGCCGAATGTCTTCTGGGCTACGTATTACCGCCCCCATACGTATTCGATTGCGTTTATTGACGATACGCATGTCAAAGTAGTTGACGAAGATACAGGAGAGGAGATTGAATTTAACGAGCGGCGTGCCGACGGTTACGCAATCCTCACGGGGACCGGGTGGAGCGACGAATATGTTCGCGCAGACACACCGGATTACTTCCGAATTTTCATCCGCGGCGGCTATGTATACATAAAAGATCCGAATCAGGAAATTTCCGCAGGCGACATCTTCCATGTTGAGATGCGTGGAGTCAGCGCACCACAGGATGGCGATGAAATGCTGCTCGCAACGCTAGCGGAAACGCTGTTATCAGAAAACATTGAGGCAGAGCTCGGGAAGATACGCGTTGTCCCAAATCCTTACCTCGTCACCAATAGAGCCGTCACTGCCGAAGGAACCGATAAAATCTTTTTCACACATCTACCACCGCGGTGTACCATTCGTATCTATACGTTAGCAGGTGAGTTGGTGCGAGAAATTGAACATGAACACACCACGCCCTTTAGCCCTCATGAACGTTTCGCGCAAGGAGACCGGGGCGGCACCGCAGAATTTGCAATCCTCAACCGCCATAACCAGGCACTTGCAAGCGGTATCTATATTTACCACGTTGAAGCACGTGATGAAAGCAACACCGTTGTCGGTAATAAAATCGGTCGGTTCGCAATCATTCGATAATTGATTTTATGAATACCTTAGCACAAATCTCGTTCTTTCGTCTACAGGAGCCCGATACAAGGCTGCTGCAATGTTAAAACCTGTGAAAATCTCGCCGGAGCCGTCTGGTGCTTTGATTTTTAAAGACATACTCCGACGAGATGTACGCAGTGATTGACACAACATCAGGCATTGTGGGGCTTCAGTATACAAAAAGACGAGATGTACACAGTGATTGACACAACATCAGGCGTTGATGGGCTGACATATACGAAAAAACATCAGGCGTTGTGGGGCTCCAGTATACAAAAAAGACGAGATTTACATCGGAGCGCAAAAACATAACCCTTGATGGTACGGAGATAGACAAAAAACGGATTTAACAAGACATAACCCTTGATGGGGCTGAAATAGACAAAAAAAATGATTCAATACATAAACGGCTCCGACGAGATTTACACACGAATCAGCAAAGCAGCAGCGATGATGGTACTGAAATATACGAATTATATTCTTTTATTTTCGCTTATGTTTTTAGGCATCGCACCTACTAACGCAGTAACCAACGTCGGTACTGCAGGGGCCCAATTTTTGAAGATTGGACCCGGTGCACGGGTAGACAGTTTGGGTGGTGCGTTCAGTGCTATCGCAAATGATGTCACCACTATCTATTGGAATCCCGCAGGTCTAAGCCAACTAAAAAACACCAGTTTTTCTGATACACATATCACTTGGCTTGCCGACATTCGCTATAACTATCTCGCTTTTGCCACTCCAATAGAAAAAGTCGGCACCTTGGGAGCAAGCGTCACATTCCTCAACGTTCCCGATATGGAAATTACAACCTTGGCAAAGCCAGATGGCACCGGGCTCTGGTTCTCCGCCTGGGATGCTGCGCTCTCTTTAGCGTATTCCAGGCAGTTATACGAAAAAGAATCCGGCGTGAAGTTATCATTTGGTATCAATGCCAAATACATCCATCAGCATATCTATAGAGAAAGTGCTAGAGGTGTCGCGCTTGATGTCGGCACCTTATACCATACCGGCTGGCGAAGTTTAAGAATCGGCATGGCATTTTCAAATTTTGGACCGGAAATGCGTTTCAGTGGGCCAAATCTTAAAACCGGGGCTGAGATAGCCGGCGACGCGAGAAACGCCGACTATCGTCCTTATCCAGAAACAACCAATCCAACGCGAAAGGCAGAATTAGAAACCACAGAATTTCCGCTGCCCTCTAACTTCCGCCTTGGCATCGCCTACAATTTAGTCAATACGGAAGACAATCTACTTACCCTGGCGATTGATGCAAATCACCCCAATGACAATAGCGAGCGGCTCAACTTAGGAATAGAATATTGGTTTAAAAAGATGGCCGCAATTCGCGCCGGTTACAAACTTAGATTGGGCCCTGAATGGCGAGATGACGAGGAAGGGTTAACATGTGGTTTAGGCATCCATCTAAATGTTGCTGCAACTCTGCTTTCTCTTGACTATGCCTTCGCCGATTTTGGCCATCTACAGCAAGCGCACCGCGTCAGTTTAGGATTGACATTCTAAATTTTGCGGCTTTGAATTTTTGCCTACAGGAGCCCGTTAAAAGGTTGCTGCAATGCTAAGTCCTTTATAAATCGGAGTTGACACAACATAACCTTTGATGGTACAGAGATATACGAAAGATCAAAATCATAAGCGGCGATGGTACGGAGATATACAAAAAGAAGGATATCAACTATGACAGACAAACCGAACATTGTTTACCTCCTCGCAGACCAAATTCGGGCGTGTTCGTTGCCAGCGTACGGTGAAACGCAGATTGAAACCCCACACATCGACAAACTTGCACAGCAAGGCACCCTCTTTTCCAATGCCATTGCGACGGCTCCAGTTTGCACACCCTATCGCTCTATGCTCTTGACAGGCCGCCATCCACAGACGACAGGGCATCTCATTAATTTTGTCAAAACCCGCCACGATGAAATCGGTATCGGTGATGTTTTTAGCCGCAACGGCTACCAGACAGCATGGATAGGTAAATGGCACCTCCACACCGGTTCGTTTCCTGAAATTGGCGGACGGGATTACGTCCCCGAAGGACGCGACCGGCTCGGATTCCAACATTGGCGCGGTTACAATTTCCACACCGACTATTTCAACGGCACAGTTAATCTTGACAATTGGCAAAACGAAAGATGGAACGGCTACGAGACGAACGCACTTAACCGATACGCCTTTCAGTTTATGGATAACTTGCATGACGATGCACCGTTCTGCTTGTTCATCTCACCGCACCAAGCGCACTTCACACCCTACGAATTTGCACCGCAAGAATACTATGAGCGGCTGCCCCCGCAACTCCACTTACCCGATAACGTACCAGATTCAATTCGCACAGAGGCGCTACAGATTTACCGGCATTACCTCGCCATGACGTTAACTGTAGATGATATGCTCGGGGAATTAATGGCCTACCTTGAAAGAAGCGGACGTGTTGAAAATACGCTGCTAATTCTCGGGTCGGACCACGGCACACAAGGTGGCGCGCAAGGCATCAATTTCTGGGCAAAAAAGCAGCCCTACGAGGAATCTATCAAAGTTCCACTGATGATGCGCCTACCCGGCGTTTTTGACGCGGGCAGCGTCTGCGATACCCTCATATCACCTGTAGATGTGTTTCCATCTCTTTGTGGTTTATGTGGTATTCGTCCACCTCGTACAATCGAAGGCTATGATTTATCTACCTCATGGCGTGGCGAAGTGGATGCATTTGAACAGAATGCGCTACTGACAATGAATTTTGGGAAAACCTACGATTATCTTGTCGACGGAGATGAGTGGCGCGGTGTGCGTACAAAAACACACAGTTACGCGCAGTGGCTTAACGGCAGACGCGTCCTGTACGACTTACAAGCAGACCCACTACAGTTGACGAATCTCATTGATAGTCCCCAGGCAAAAACACTCGCAGACGAAATGGAACACACCCTCTTGAAATTGATGGATGCCCGAAATGACAAACTGCAACCAGCGACAAATTACAAGGATTGGTATGATGCACAACGACGCATCGTCCATAATGCCCACGGACCCCTTGGAAATCCTGAAGACAAACCAGACTGGTCACTCTTGCTGAATCCCGTGCATTTTTGATAGCAATATTGTTAAGTATTCCATCATAAAGCGCACCTGCAAATAATCAGGCGGCTCAATGAAACGTTAACTTCAATCTGTTCCGTTCACTTACATCATTAGAAGCAAGACATCCCGCTACCCTAAGTTGACATAGAGTTACACATAAGTTTGCACAGCTCGCACATCTTTTTCTCAAGAAATTCTTGATTAAAAAAAGACGTTGTGTTAAAATATCACTGAATTTCTGAATTGGAGAATACGACTGAAAACAGAATATGAGTTTCCAAGAGATTATTTTAGCATTAGAAAAATTTTGGGCAGAGCAGGGCTGTCTTATCCAGCAACCTTACGATGTTGAGGTAGGAGCAGGCACGTTTAACCCTGCAACTTTTTTACGATGCCTTGGCCCCGAACCATGGCAGGCAGCTTATGTTGAACCTGTCCGCCGTCCAACTGATGGACGCTACGCCGAAAACCCTTTCCGCTTAGGAGCGTACTACCAATATCAGGTAATTTTAAAGCCCGCTCCAGAGAATGTTTTACCCCTCTATCTTCAGAGTTTACATCACCTCGGCATTTCCGCTCGCCACAACGACATCCGGTTTGTTGAGGACGACTGGGAATCTCCTACCCTTGGTGCCTCTGGCCTCGGTTGGGAGGTCTGGTGGAATGGAGCGGAGGTTACGCAATTTACCTATTTTCAGCAAATGGGCGGCATTGAACTCAATCCGATTTGCGCCGAAATTACATACGGGCTCGAGCGCATCGCACTCTATTTGCAGGATGTCGACAGCTTCTTTAATATTCGCTGGAACGAAAACCTCTCTTATGGCGATGTCTATCGTCACAGTGAGATAGAGCACTCAATCTATAATTTCCAGCAGGCAAATGTTGAGATGCTTTTTGAACTGTTCTATACATACGAGAAAGAAACCTATGCTTGCTTGGACGGAGGATTGGTACTCCCGGCAACAGACTATGTGTTAAAGTGCTCGCATACGTTCAATATGCTGGATGCACGCGGGGTTATCAGTGTAACAGAACGTGTGAATTACATTGAACGAGTCCGGCGACTCGCCCAACAGGTCGCACGCGCTTATGTGAAACAGCGTGAAGAAATGGAGCATCCCTTACTCGGAAAATGGAAAACCCAAGAGCCGTCCGATGTACAACACAAAACAGAGAACCCCTCCGACGAGATTTACACAAGTGACGAAAATCTAAACAGAGAACCCCTCCGACGAGATTTACACACGAATTATCAAAACAAACGCGATGACGGTACCGAGATAGACGAAAACACAAAAAACGAATTGCTTTTTGAAATCGGTACGGAAGAAATACCAGCCAGTTACTTCCCGCCCGCATTGGAAAAACTCCGGCTTATGGCAGCCGAATCATTGATGCACCATAGGATCGAATTTGACGAAGTCAAAACCTTTGGCACACCACGCCGCATCACACTTGCTGTTAAGGGCCTAGCAACACGTCAAAAAGATAAACAGATAGAGATAGTCGGACCCCCAAAACGTATCGCTTATGATAAAGAAGGACAACCAACCAAGGCGGCAATCGGCTTTGCCAAGACCCACGACGTGGCATTTGAAGCACTCCGTATCGTTGAAACGCCCCGAGGCGAATACGTCGCAGTTACCAAACTCGAAAAAGGTATGCCAACCGCTGAAGTATTGAAAACGCTCATACCGGACTGGATTGAAAAACTCCGTTTTCCGAAAACGATGCGCTGGTTCAATGATGAGAAATCAAGCCGGAAACGGTTCGCACGCCCTATCCGATGGCTTGTTGCACTCTTAAACGAAAAAATTGTACCTTGCATCTACGGCTCGTTAACCGCAGGATGTCTAACGTATGGGCATCGTAACCTGCATCCAGAACCAATAATTCTTGAATCCGCTGCACTTGAGAACTACATAACCGAATTGCGGAAGGCAAATGTAATCGTCCATCCAGAGGAACGGCGTCAGACAATCAAAAACCAACTCCTGAATATTTTAGAGGCAGAAAAGTGTCTCACTACAATTGATGAAGAATTATTGGATACAGTCAATTACTTGGTGGAAAACCCACAACCTATTGTAGGAAGTTTCAGCGAATCGCACTTAGTGTTACCACCTGAAGTATTGATCACCGCTATGAAGAAGCATCAACGCTATTTCCCGATGTGGAAATTGGGAGAGTCGTCCTCGAGCACCATACAAAACAGATTCATTACTATTTCCAATGGAACAGATGGGAATTTCGATGGCGTTCGTCACGGAAACGAACGCGTTTTACACGCTCGACTCAATGATGCCGAGTTTTTCTACCGCGAGGACCAGAAAACTCCTTTTGCCGATAAAGTAGAACGGTTAGGGACCGTTGTTTTCCACGCGAAACTCGGTTCATTGCTGGATAAAGCCAAACGACTTAAGGAATTGGTTCGGTTTATTGCGACAACACTACAGCTACCAGAAACAACGTGCTGCCACGCAGAACGTTGTGCTTGGCTCTGCAAGGTAGACTTGACAACACAGTTGGTGATTGAATTTCCTTCCTTGCAAGGCATCGCAGGCAAATATTATGCACAGAACGCCGGTGAGACAGCACTTGTAGCGGACGGTATTGCTGAACATTATCAGCCACTCGGCGCGGATACTGCGAGCCCCGAAACAGAAGTCGGCGCACTTGTAGCCGCAGCCGATAAAGTGGATACCATCGTTGGATACTTTGGAATTAAGGAACGTCCGACAGGTTCACAGGACCCGTACTCGCTACGTCGGCATGCCCTGGGTGCCCTCCGTATTCTACAAGAACGGCGGCTGCCTCTCTCGTTCGATGCTGTTGTCAAAAAGGCAATATCGCTCTACAAAGTTGAATTGGCGACGGATACTGAAACAAGTGTCCTCGGTTTTATCAAGGAACGGCTGCGAGGCATCCTCCAAACACAAGGAAACTACGCCCCGGATGTGGCAGATGCCGTACTGGCAGTAAGCCATATCAATGTGCCGGATGTTTTAAAGCGCGCTGAGGTACTTGCAAAGTTTAAGCAGACCGCAAACGAATCAAAAAAAAGTTATAGTGACACGCACAGTCAGTTGACTTTGAATTTTGAACGCGTCTATAATGCACTTAATCGAGTGTTGCGAATTTTACCGGAGACACCGCCGATAGATGTAGATGAAACACTTCTAATTGATGATGCCGAAAAAAGCCTGGCCGAGTTTATTAACACCGCGGAGCCGCACTTTGAAAAAAGCATTCAGGACGGAGACTATTTAGAACTACTCACACAGTTAGCGAAACTACAACCCGCAATAGATCGGTTTTTCGACGATGTTTTGGTTATGGCAAAGGAACCGCAAATACGACAGAACCGGTTAGCATTACTCAATCGAATCGCAAAACGCATCTATGCTATCGCTGATTTGACAAAATTGGTAATTGCAGGATATTAGAAATGTTTAAAGTTGGCAAAAGACTTCTTATGTAACGAAGCCGCTGAAACTTTAGCAGACTTTACCGATTTCATAGTTTCTCTGTTTTAACACACTTTACTTCCTTGACGAGACTTTTTTACTAAATTTTGAGGTTTGCTGTATGAAAAAATATACTATCAGGACGAGGTTTGCAAGTATATATTGCAAAATCTGCATCCATCTTATTCTGGTTGTTATACTAGCGTTTTTGATGGGATGCGGAGAGAAAGAGGATAAGGACATTATTGAGGCACGGAGCGCGATCGTTCGCGGAGACTATAATGCCGCACAGACAGCCGTTCAAAAGGCAGCTGCAAATACAAACCCTGCATCGCGAAATGCAAGTCAGGAGGCACGAATCATAAATAGTTTCCTGAAACTCCGCACTAACACCGAAACAGCCGATTGGCATAAAGCAATTACGCAATCGCTCGCGCATCTTGAAACATTGCATACTGACATCCATGCTATTTCGATGCATGAAGACCCAGATTCAGACGAATTAGACCGCAAAGAGCGCCTGATTCGCTCGCGAAACGCAATCTCCGGACTCTTCATTATGGCGCTTGCTGATGCCGTCAAAAAACGTGTTGAATTGTTACCTGAGCTCATATCACCCGCTGCCAATCGTATACACACCAGTGCTTCAATCATATCACTCTTAGAGACAGAAAAGTGTTATCAGCCCACAGTCCGAAAAACGCTCGCGCAACTGATGGAGAAACTCATCTCACCCGGAGGAAGAACTGCCGGTGCCAACTCCCCCATTGCAAAACTACTCATTCAGGAAACACAGAATACCGATACTGCAATCCGAAAAGAGGCAATATACCACCTGGGCACAATGCAGCACACCGAATTCATCCCTATATTTGAGGCAGTGCTTGCCAAACCGGATGAAGCAACTGCCGTTGCATATAAGGCAGTAACAGCACTTGAGCAATTGAACGATCCGGTAGTCGTTCCAGCCCTTCAGATGGCGTTGAAGAACGATAGCGCACAGGTCCGCATGCATGCAGCCAAACTTATCGGACATCACTTTCAAGCGTATAGTGAAATGAATGCCGCCGAAGCAGAGACTATTGTCTACGAACTCCTCCGACTCCTCGCCGATTCAAACGGTTATGTCAGAGATACCGCTATAGAGGCTCTCAACCGTATTGGCGATGCTGCACTACCACTTTTATTGGAAGTGATAGAGACGCAAGCCCGGAACCTTATTCCAGATGAAGATACTGCCTCCCAGGCTGCTGCCCCCTCCACGGAATATCGATACATCGCCAGTGCGTATATTGACGATTCATGGATGAAAAAGTATCGGATTGGGGCACAAGCAGCGGCGATTAGCGCACTAGGAAAACTCAAGTCCGAAGCAGGAGTCGCCCCGCTGATTGCACGCTTAGCAGATGAGGACTTGCAAGCTGATGCACTTGCTGCACTGATTGAGATGCAAGGCACCGCGATGAATCCCCTGCTGGATGCACTCAAAAATGGTACCACGAAGATCCGGGTGAAGGTAGCAGAGGCACTCGGCACTATAGGCGACCGGCGCGCGATAATGCCGCTTATTGACGCACTGAACACCGATTCTCACAAAGAGGTGAAGGCACTCGCAGCAAAGGCATTAGGAGATATGCACGCAAGAGGTAAGAATAATCTCGCAGTTACTGCCTTGACACAAGCGCTTACTTATGACGACACGACGGTTGCAAATGCGGCAGAAGCACTCGGCAAAATTAACGTACAGACAGAACGCGCCGTTCAAAAGCTGATTATAATCTCCATGGATAAGCAGCGTCGTGAAACCGTACGCTTAGCAGCTATTAACGCACTAGCGCAGCTCAAACCTCCCAAAGCTACACAACCCATGCTCTTGTTACTCCTCAGTGATGAAACCAGTCCCGTTATCCGGGCCAACGCCGCGAAGGTGCTGAGCCGAATTAAAGCACCGGAAACTGTCCCCGCGCTTCTATGGGTGTTGTCTACACAATTTGATGAAATTTCAGATTTCCAGCGATATATGAAACGTGAGTATAAAACACTTGACGGCCTCAGAATGCAAGTCGATTCCTTAAAGATTCAGTGGACAGCAGATTACCCCCGCGCAAACTATCGGACCTGGGGCGAACTTAAACCGATTCCGAGCCTCGTGCGGAGCGAAGTCGCGCGCACACTCGGTATCATAAAAGGGGATACCGTCATAGAACCCCTCATCCAAGCCCTTGACAAAGATCAGCGCGCAACCGTCCGGCAAAGTGCCGCCTGGGCATTAGGAGAAGTGAAGGGCGAACCTACAATCGCGCCCCTTGTAACCGCACTTAAAAAAGACAAGCAGGGGGCCGTTCGACAAGAAGCAGCGATCGCTTTAGGAAAAATTAAGGGACAGACTGTTGTCGCACCGTTGTTAGATGTACTAAAGAACGATAAATATGAAACCACGCGTCTGGAAGCAGCGAAGGCTCTCCGGGAAATTCAGAACGCAGATGAAGGACTCGTGGATATTATAAAGAAAGGTTTAGGCAGCTTTGATGAAGGCTATGAGGTGCAGTCTGTACAAAATGAAGTCATAGGTGCCTTAATCAAAGATGGTAATGCAGCTACAGCGCAATTTGCCCTTGACGCGCTCAAGACAGCTAATGATGAATGGACCCGATGGGCATTGGTACACGTGCTCGGTAGTACCGCCAAAAAACTTGCAGTTGACGCAATGGTGGCGGAATTAAACCATTCAAGTTATGTTATCCGCAAACGTGCAACCAAATCTCTCGGCGGTTTTAGAGAACGTCGAACCGTTGAACCTTTAATTGCGATGCTCACAAACGGTGATGAGATGAAATCTATTCGCGCAGCTGCGGCAGATTCGCTTGGCGTGCTTAAAGATGAGAGCGCAGCTACACCTTTGTTGGCTGCACTTGAGGATGAAAATGCTGAAGTACGTTTGCAAGCCGCAGCCGCCCTTGGAAAAATCCGGGATGCAAAAGCAGTCCCTAAACTGAGCACGATGGTTGAAAATTCTCTAGAGACAGATGAGGTCCGCGCAACTGCAGCGGCCGCACTTGGAAATATAGGGGACAAGACCGCTGAGGCTGTGTTAATGAAGGCATTAGACATCCGCGTCGGCAACATCGCAAATAATGCCATTGTTGCCCTCGGGCAGCTTAAAAGTGAGGCAGCACTCCCCAAATTAATTGCTATTCTTGAAGACAAACGGGTACCGTTAGATGCCAGCACGGATGCATTGGCGAAAACCTCTGCCCGGACAAAAGCGGCCATAGCCCTCGGTGAAATTGGAGGCGAGTTGGCAGCGGAAGCTATCGGGAAACGCCTAATTGACGATACGGAGTATATAGTCGCACTTCAAGATGAAGTAGAAAGACGCACTGTTGGGAACGACTCTTTGAAACGTAACTGGAACTGGGAGGGCTATGTCAATGCCGCCAAAAAACTTGAGTTACCTGCATTCGTCGCACCTAAAATGGCGGTACGCGCAGCAGATGAATGGGAAAGCCATCAGGTGCAAAACGCTGCAATGGTCGCTCTCGGAAAGTGCAGTGGACCTGAATTAACAGATGTATCACAATTTAAACAGCGGTTAACTGACCCGGATGTGGACATCCGAAAAGCTACCGCGCTCAGCATCGGTCAGGCAGGCATTGCCGTGCTTACACCAGACCTCATTCAGATTATGACAGGCCAAAGTGAAGCCGAAAAGGACGTGCGGCGCGCAGCCACCCAAGCACTCGGAGAATTCGCCGATATTGAAACAACAGACGTGCTCATTGAAGTGATGAACAACGATGAAAATCATGTGGAAATTCGGCGCGATGCCTCGCGTGCCTTAGGAAAAATCGGAATAGATAAGGCTGTCGATGCACTCGTTCAGAAACTCGCCGCACTCCATGAAACTCAACTCCTAAGAGGATTCCGGCTCGATCTCATCAAAGCTCTTGGGGATGCAAAGAACGCACGTGGCGTACAATTGCTTGAATTAATTCTCGAAGATCAGGATGCTGAAATTCACTTCCAAGCAGCATCCGCACTCTTTGAGATTACAGGGAAAGGCTACGGCTATAATCGACTATAACTTTGATTTTTCGTCTACTGTTTTCGTTCTTTCGTCCACAGGAGCCCGATACAAGGCTGCTGCAATGTTAAAACCTGTATAAATCTCGTCGGAGCCTTCTGATGCTTTGACTTCAAAAGACTATGCTTAAGTAGGCTCTGGCGAGATTTATCTATAGATTGGCAGGTAAAAGGTAATCTTTTCTCATGGACAGAGAAAGATACCTATCCTGCCAACACACGACTCATCAAAACAGAGACGTTGATGGTACGGAGATATACAAAAAGACGAGGATAAAAAATTATGGCTTTTTTTGAATTGCGACAGTACCGAACCAAACCCGGACAACGCGATAACTGGGTAAAATATATGGAAGAAACGGTTATCCCGTTTCAGATCTCCAAAGGGATGGTAGTCATCGGCAGCTTTGTCGGTGAAGAGGAAGACGATCTCTACATCTGGATTCGCAGGTTTGAAAGCGAAGAACAACGTGAACGACTATACGCAGCTGTTTATGAAAGCGACCGGTGGATAAACGAAATCTCACCTCGTGTAGGCGAGCTACTCGATCGCGATAAAATCATCGTCACACGGCTCGAACCTACTTCGCGCTCAGCACACCAATAGCTGCAGATCTTCCGTTTACTCTCGCGGTGTGTAAACACCGTCTTCACGGAGGGCTTTTCGAATGAACGCTGAAGAAAAATACTTGTTTGATCTATGGGGGTATGTTAACATCGAAAACGTCTTGGGTGAGGAAGAATTGTCCCAACTGAATACCCTCATTGATTCGCAGAACTACGCAGACCCAGTAGATGATGACGTTTATTCGCAACGGTTTGGCGGATTCCTGAGTTGGAAGGACGATGCGTTTCGAAAACTCCTTAATCATCCGCGCCTTATGCCTTTCTTAGCTGAAATTGTCGGACCAAAATTCCGACTGGACCATGTCTATGGTATCTTGATGAAGGAAGGCAACCCCGGCGGTACACTCCACGGCGGCGGTACCCCTTATGATCCCGCGCAATACTACGTCTTTCGGAACGGCAGGATGTATAATGGCTTAACCGTAGTTTCATGGGCACTCACTGATATGCTGGAAGGCGATGGGGGGTTCTGTTGTATCCCCGGCAGTCATAAGAGCAACTATCCTTGTCCCTCTCAGTTTCGTCCAGTCAAAGACAACCGAACCTGTATGGTGCCTGTGCATCAAAAAGCAGGCGATGTTGTTATTTTCACCGAAGCATTGACACATGGGACACTCCCATGGACTGCAAAGCACCAACGGAGATCTATCCTATTTAAGTATTCGCCCGGGCATTCTTCATGGGGGCAAGGCAGGTACGATGATGATATTCGTGCTAAGATGGATTCCGAAGATCAGAAATTGATGTTGGAACCACCTTACGTCGCAAATCGGAAACCGGTGATTTAGGTATGAGTTGGCGAGTGTTACACTTCAGCATACTCGCCATTGGTACGTCTACCAGTCTGCCACGCTACCATCGGTATCGTAGTAAAACTCGCCACCGAGTTCTTCCGTACAGATGTCTAAATTCTGCTCTGCTTCTTTTTCGTTAATTTCAAACCCAAGCCCCGGCTTTGTGGGTAATTCAATGTGCCCATCTTTAACCTGCCACTCTTCAGTCAGCAGCCCTGCCCCCAAACCGTTATCGATCTGTTCTTGAATGAGGAAGTTTGGGACCACGGCATCTACGTGGAGAGAAGCGGAAAAAGCGACAGGGCCGATGGCGCAATGCGGCGCGATGTGCATGTAGTAGACCTCGGCCATGTTCGCAATCTTTTTGAGCTCCGTTATACCGCCAGCGTGAGAAGCATCCGGCTGTAAGTAAGCTACCGCCTGTTTCTCAAAAATTTCGCGAAATCCCCAGCGGGTGAGCAGTCGCTCCCCCGTAGCTATAGGAAATGGCACGTGATCAGAAACCTGTTTCAGGGCATCAACGTTTTCCTGCGGAATCGGCTCCTCTACAAACATCGGACGCATGCCTTTGAGTTCATGGCAGATTTCAATCGCGAGCGCAGGAGTCATCTTGCCGTGAAAATCAAAGGCGAGTTCAACATCGGGACCTACCCACTCGCGCATCAGATAGGCACGCTCCACAAAAGCATCAATAACCGCCGGGGGTTCATGCGCACGCCATTTCCCACCAGGACCGCTTTTAAAGGCTTTGTATCCCCCCTTCTGCTGTAAAAACTCTAACCGTTGCTTGGCTGAAGCTTGCCCCTCATCTGTCAAACTCCCAATTCCCCAATGTGCGTAGACGCGAATTCTGTCACGAACAGCACCGCCTAAGAGTTGATACGTTGGTACATCGTAGTACTTACCGGCTATATCCCACAATGCCTGATCTATGCCAGATAATGCTGACATCAGGATGTTACCACCCCTGAAGAATGCAGAACGATAGACGTGTTGCCAATGGTGTTCAATGCGCAACGGGTCTTTACCGATGAAATAGTCCGACAGCTCGTCAACCGCGGCACAAGTACTTTTGGGTTTGCCTTCAAGTGTCGTCTCTCCCCAACCAATAATACCGGTATCGGTTGTGATTTTGACGAGCCGCATTCGGGAACGCGGAAAAAATTGTTCAATTCTAGCAATTTTCATTTTTTTTCGTATATCTCCGTACCGTCAACGCTTTTTCGTATACTGGAGCCCTACACCGCCTGATGTTTTTTCGTATAGTGCAGCACAACACCAATCTATGCTATGATAACCCTTGTACAAATCTCGTCGCCCACCCACCCAAATCCTTTCTATGCTATGAATCTAAACATCTAAAGGCTCCGGCGAGATTTGTAAGGGGTTTAATATAGCAGCAACTAGCATTGGGCTCCTATATACAAAAAGATTGAAAACCGAATGATGCTGTAGATAGGATAAGCCAACATGAAGAAAATATCAATATTTTTTCTCTGTTTTTTATTATTTTTTAGCAATAGTTCTCTGAGTCAAGAGAGACTTGATATTGGAGAATCAATACATCTAACTTTTAAAGTCCTAGGTTGGCAGCCTAAAGATGCTGTCGGTATTAAATATCCGGGTCGTGTCTCCAAGGAGCGGATACAAGGAGATCTGAGTGCCTTAGCACAAGCACACGGCTGGAGGTATTTTGAAAACGCCTTAGAGATTACGTCTGAAAAAGGCAATAAAGTGGCGTGGCAAAGTGGAGTTCTTTCAGAAAAACAGCATCTTGCTATGCACTTTACACTCAACTTTCAAAAGCTGCGAGAGCAGTTTCAAGATGCTGATAGCATTATTATTGATATCATCGGTAAAAACGGATTTACCTATCGGGATGCCTTTACACCTGTCGAGGCTATGAATAACGGCGTTGAATTGCAGAATCAGAAGAGGTATAGCGAATTTACATTCCACAAAAGTTGGAGTGGGATGGCAACTTACCAAATTCGCTATACCCTTCACCTTTCACAATTATCTGCAAAGGTTATCTTGCCAACACTTAAAGCTGAGACATCATTTTCCAAGACGTGGTTGTTCAAGATAAGTCCACTTCTAATACTTCTAATCTTATTACCTGGAGTAACCCTTTATTTATTCATTAGGCAAGGTCTATCCCGCGACGAACGCGGTAAACTTAGGAACTCACCCCTCCAAGGGGGTATACTAAGTTTTGAAATCCACCTCGGTATGGCAATAACTCTTCATCTTGGTTGTGCAGAGGTATGTTCTGCATTAATGCGAAACGCACTTTTAGGAGTTATCTTTGGTGTTTTTCCAGTCGGCTTAGCTTCAGGTCTAATTATTTTCCTGATTGTCCACCACTACGAAAAAGACGTGCGTGGCACCACCTGGAGTTTTCGTGAAAACTTCCTTACCAATCTGCGGATGATGGTTTTAAGTACGCCTGCCCTGCTACTTCCGTTCTGCTTCTTTGCGACACAGAAAGCCTTCCCACACTTACCATTTTTTGTCTTCGGGCTCCTCCTTTTAGCACAATACGCACTATTGACGGCACTTTTCGCCTGTGTGATACCTTTTGCCTTAGGTTGGGTCTGGAAAGGAAAACCTTTAGAAGACAGCACACTTCGGCAACGCCTACATCAACTCGCAGATAAGGCAGGCGTAGCTTATAGAGACATCATCTTACTGCGAACTCAAAGCAGTAAGTTAGCCAACGCCTGGGTTGCAGGTATCCTCCCGCAGTGGCGTTCGGTATTTCTAACGGATTACCTGCTTGAACATCTGACACCGGAGGAGATTGAAACTATTTTTGCTCATGAGTTGGGACATATCAAACATCGGCATCTGCTGAAGCAGGTGGCGTGGATAGTTCTCGGGTTCGGGGGGCAATTACTCCTCATACACTTGAGCCTTTTACTCTTTGACTCACTGCCTATGTTACCCACATGGCTCTATTGGTTGCTATTTGTCGGTGTCAATTTGGGTGTGATTCTGTTGGTGGTTCAGTTGGGTTTGATGCGTTTTTGGCGGGGGATGGAGTTTGAGGCAGACGCTTATGCGGTGGCCCTGACGCAGCAACCGGCGGTTTTTCTACAGGGGCTGCGGAAACTGATTGAGTTGAATGACGCACCTGAAGACCTTGACACATTTAACGAGATGTTATCCACCCATCCCAATTTTACCGCGCGCGCCGAGGCGATTGAAAACTTGTAGTGCCGAGCGGCTGTCCGATGGTAGACGCGTTTTTCATAGAGAGAAGCGATCTATTTTAGTATCGTTTTTCCGGGAATGTTAATATCAGACCGCTCGCCAGACAGCCACCGAAAGGGAAATAAGCACGCATAGTCGCGAACATCATAACGCTCTGTCGCCTATTGTTAACCTTTCTCGTTGTGATTCTATTTCGACTCCAGCGTATACTTGACATCGCCAAGGAGACAATACTTCGCAAAAAAAGTTAAGCTGAGCGAAGAATGTTTCTACAAAGAATAAAGGAACCTTCGCACTTTCGCGCAGAGAGTCTCTCAAGTCTACAATCGAGGCGTAAATAAATTCCCTATAACTAAACAGCAACCACCCGCCGCTGTCCTTCTCTATCTTCTGAAGGAATAATGTGAATCTCAATATCGCGATGTAACCGATTAAGAAACGTCATCAACCGCTCGACACTGTAGTAAGAAAGCTTGGCGGCTTTAAGGCGAGAAACTTCAGGCTGTTTAACGCCAAGTAACTTCGCCGCCTCTACCTGAGTTAACTTGCGTTCCTTCAGAACGCGGAAAATCTCCGCCCCCAACTGCGCTTTTAGCAGTTCTGCCGCTGCAACTTCATCAGAAAACCCCAAATCCTTGAAAATATTCTCGCTGCCTTCTTCAATCTTAATTTTATTGCTCATAACCCTTTCTCCATCTCCTTAGCTCGTCTTAATCTTCGTTTAATCAAGTCGAGCTCCTTCTTCGGTGTGCTAAGCCTTCTCTTTGATTTCTTTTGAAAACAATGCAGTACATACATGCTTAGACCAATCTTAACCGTATAAACCGCTCGATAAGTATCTGTGTTATAGTTATCAACAATCTCAAATACGCCGGATTCTATATCTTTCATCGGTTTTGCCGATGGCGGAGTTTCACCTATCTGCACACGATACAGTGCATGCCCAATATCCTTACGCACCGGCTCTGGAAAAGCCTGTAACCGTTCTCTTGAATCACCAACCCATCGAACGTTTCTAGGTGTTGTTATTTCTTGAGCCATATCCTATTATAACTAATTATCTATATTTTCGCAAGTCCAGAGTCATAATTACTGCTTGCTATAGTATACATTCTGCGTGCGTTCAACCGGACGCTCGCACGCGAAAATTACACTGTGTATTTTGATAGACACCGCTTCCCTTATGAGTCTATGGGATGGATTCCACGTGAGTAAGGACTTAGTGATTTCCGAGGATATCCTTGTCGGTATTTCTGACGGATTACCTGCTTGAACATCTGACACTGGAGGAGATTGAAACTATTTTTGCTCATGAGTTGGGGCATATCAAACATCGGCATCTGCTGAAGCAGGCCCGGCAACCGGCGGTTTTTCTACAAGCATTGCGGAAACTGATTCAGTTGAATGACGGGCCCGAAGACCTTGACACATTTAACGAGATGTTATCCACCCATCCCAATTTTACCGTGCGCGCCGAGGCGATTGAAAGATTGTAGTGCAGACGGAGTGTCCTATGGTAAACGCTTTTCTGGTACGAAGAATCAATTGACAATTATTCTCTTGAATGGTATCGTTCACATTTTAAACACGCAATCTATTTATGGGCAGCTAGAGTTATCTGAGGTGCCTCGTAACATTCAGATTGCAATTTCAGTTCTCGGTGGTTTTTCTATTATCGCCGGGGCATTTATCAGTTGGTTGCTAATAAGCGTTGTCCTCTTCTTCTGGTGTGAGTTATTTTACGATGTTGAAGGAAGTTTCCGAAATTTCTTTGAACTTGTAGGTATCTGCCATCTCGTGTTGTTAGTCGGAACGTTAGGTTGCTCCTTTTTCATCATTTTCGGTTTACCTGCTGATTTCACGATGGTTGAATCCAACGCCACAGATTCACAAGAAATGTTAGACACAATTACTGAAACATTGTCACCGCTGAGACTTATCGGTGCAGTTGGCAATATATGCTTCGGGTTCATCATCGTAATAGTGATTCGCGGGTTCTTTGAAATCACGTGGCTCAAAGCATTTTGCAGTGTGGTGATTCCTTATGTTATTTATTGGCTGATGAGCAAAGGTCTGAAAGCTGTTTTTTCGTTTTAATCTATTTACACGTCAAATCCGCATGCTAAAACGTGAGGGCACATCAGCGAGGAGAAAGGCACGACATGAAAATAATCTCGTTTTTCTGTATAGGGTTTTTCCTTTTCCTGGGTAACAATTCCATAAGTCAGGAGTCGTCCGAGACTGGAACTTCCGTTCATCTGATGTTCAGAGTGCTCGGTTGGCAGCCAAACGAGGCGATTGGGATAAAATATCCAGCAAACGTTTCCAAGGAACAGATACAAGCCGACATGGCAGCTTTAGCACAGGCATACGGTTGGACGTATGCTGAAAAATCCCTTGAAATAAGGTATAAAAATGGGAGGAAGGTTGCTTGGCAAGAAGGGGCACTTTCAGAAAAACAGCGTCTTGCTAGGAACTTTGTGCTAAACTTGCAAGTCTTGCATGAGCAGTTTCACAACGCTGATAGCATTGTTATTGATATCATAGGTCAAAACGGATTCGTCTATCAGGATTCTTTTGCAGCTGTCGAGGTTGCAAACAACAATATTAATATGAATGAGCAGAAGTGGCATCGCCAGTTTGGTTTCCGTAAAATCTGGTCGGGCGAGCTCAGTTTCGTTGGGCTGTCAACTTACCGAATTCGGTACATGCTTCATCCCGTGCAGTTCTCAGGCAATATGAATTTGCCCGTGCTCAAAGCCAATTTCTCATTTTCCAAAGTATGGTTTTTAAAGGTGGTTCCACTCCTGCTTTTTTTAATAGTAGTGCCAAGTGTAACGGTGCATCTGTTGTTAAAGCGGGACGTACGTTTCAACGAACGCGGTAAAATTATACTCAAACCGCTCCAATTGCTAATCATTTACATTGAACTTCATATTATTATAAGTTCGGTGTTCTATCTAGGTTATATATATCTATGTATAGCAGTAACACAAAGTGTATTTTTGGGCTTTCTATTGAGTGTGGTTCCGGTTAGTGTAACTTGCCTTCTAATTTTCCTCCGTGTTCTTCACCATCACGAAAAAGCCTCACGTGGCACCACTTGGAGTTTTCGTGAAAACGTCCTTACCAATCTGCGGATGATGGTTTTGGGTGCCCCCGCACTGCTACTTCCGTTCTGCTTCTTTGCGACACAGAAAGCCTTCCCACACTTACCATTTTTTGTCTTCGGGCTCCTCCTTTTAGCACAATACGCACTATTGACGGCACTTTTCGCCTGTGTGATACCTTTTGCCTTAGGTTGGGTCTGGAAAGGAAAACCTTTAGAAGACAGCACACTTCGGCAACGCCTACATCAACTCGCAGATAAGGCAGGCGTAGCTTATAGAGACATCATCTTACTGCGAACTCAAAGCAGTAAGTTAGCCAATGCCTGGGTTGCAGGTATCCTCCCGCAGTGGCGTTCGGTATTTCTGACGGATTACCTGCTTGAGCATCTGACATTGGAGGAGATTGAAACTATTTTTGCTCATGAGTTGGGACATATCAAACATCGGCATCTGCTGAAGCAGGTGGCGTGGATAGTTCTCGGGTTCGGGGGGCAATCACTCCTTATACACTTGAGCCTTTTACTCTTTGACTCATTGCCCACGTTACCGCCATGGCTCTATTGGTTGTTATTTGTCGGTGTCAATTTGGGTGCGATTCTGTTGGTGGTTCAGTTGGGTTTGATGCGTTTTTGGCGGGGGATGGAGTTTGAGGCAGACGCTTATGCGGTGGCCCTGACGCAGCAACCGGCGGTTTTTCTACAGGCGCTGCGGAAACTGATTGAGTTGAATGATGCACCTGAAGACCTTGACACATTTAACGAGATGTTATCCACCCATCCCAATTTTACCGCGCGCGCCGAGGCGATTGAAAACTTGTAGTGCCGAGCGGCTGTCCGATGGTAGACGCGTTTTTCATAGAGAGAAGCGATCTATTTTAGTATCGTTTTTCCGGGAATGTTAATATCAGACCGATTGCCAGACAGCCGCCGACATTGAAATACATTGCCCCAGAATTAAGGAAATAAGCACGCATGGTCGCGAACATCATAACGCTCTGTCGCCTATTGTTAACCTTTCTCGTTGTGATTCTATTTCGACTCCATCGTATACTTGACATCGCCCTAATTTTCACAATCACCGGTATCTTCATACTTGATGCCCTGGACGGCTACATCGCCCGAAAACGCCACGAAACTTCTCAACTGGGTGAGATCCTTGATACTGTATCCGACAGAATTATTGAAAACACGTTCTGGATTTATTTCGCTGTGGTAGGCGATATTCCACTCTGGATGCCACTCGTAGTCATGGCACGCGGTTTTATCACTGATGCCTCGCAACACCTGTCTGGATACCCGCAAAGCGGGTGGAGATCCGCCCTCACCCGCTCACGTATCAGTCGTGCCCTATCTGGCATGACCAAGATGCTCGCTTTTACCGGTCTCGCCAGCGTTCCTGTTTTCAATAACGACACCCTCGAAACCGTCAGCTTCATCCTCGCCACGTTTGCTGTTGGCTTTTGTCTGCTTCGTGGGCTCCCTTTCTTCTTCATCAGTAAACCGCTATGTCAACCAAACACCTCAAAGACATCGCGTTCTTCTGCGATGTGAACGCTTGAGTGTCTCATCTACGTAGGGGTTGTTCTTCTTTGCGCTATCCTATCCGATCAACGGTATTGTTTGCATTTTATAGTTAACCTAAAAATATCTTGACATTTGCTTTGACTTGTGTTAGGTTCATTGTATTATGAGATATTCAATAGATTTACGAAAACGCGTCCTGGATTTTATTCATAACAGAGGCTAAGTGGCACGCTGCAGTCCATTTTTCAATTTCATTAGCCAGTGGAGGTTCACAATATGAAGAAAATATTATACTTTTGTCTCTGTTTTCTGTTTTTTTTCAGCAACAATGCTTTGAGTCAGGAGTCGCCCGATACTAGAGAATCAATACATCTAACTTTTAAAGTCCTAGGTTGGCAGCCTAAAGATACCGTTGGTATTAAATATCCGGGTCGCGTTTCCAAGGAGCGGATACAAGGAGATCTGAGTGCCTTAGCACAAGCACACGGCTGGAGGTATTTTGAAAACGCCTTAGAGATTGCATATGAAAAGGGCAATAAAGTGGCGTGGCAAGGTGGAGTTCTTTCAGAAAAACAGCATCTTGCTGCGCACTTTACACTCAACTTTCAAAAGCTGCGAGAGCAGTTTCAAGATGCTGAGAGTATTATTATTGATATCATCGGTAAAAACGGATTTACCTATCAAGGGACCTTCTCATTTTACGCTGATATAAATAAAAACACTAATTTGCTAGCTCGGAACTGGCAAGAACAATTCTCCTTCCATAAGAGTTGGATAGGCATCTCAAATTACCGAATTCGCTATATCCTTCACCCCATGCATCACCCAGAATCCTTGACTTTTCCAATGCTCAGAGCTACAGCATCCTTCTCCAAAACCTGGATGTTAAAGACGATACCGTTCTTGATTTTTCTAACGTTTATACCGAGCACAATCCTTTATCTATTTATTCAACAAGGAGTGTCTCAAAATGAAACAGGAAAAATTAGATTATCTCCTGCCAAATCAATCATAATCAATATGCTATTTCCTTTAATGGTATGGGTGGTAACAGTTATCGGATGTGCAGATGTACTCACTACGCTGACACAAAACAGAATTTTAGGTGGAATATTGGGAATTGCAACGGTACCTATTCTATCCTACGTGATTTTTCTATTTGTCTTGCATAGGTATGAAAAAAATGAACGCAATACTACGTGGAGTTTCCAAGAAAATTTTCTGACGAACCTACGTATGATAATTCTCGGGGCCCCTACACTGTTATTGCCTTTCTGCTACTTCGGCACACAAAAAATCTTTCCCCAACTCCCATTCCTTCTGTTCCTTGTTCTCCTTTTAGGTCAGTATGCACTATTGACAGCACTCTTTGGCTGTGTGATACCGTTCGTTATGAGTTGGATTTGGAAAGGAAGCCCTTTAGAAGACGGCGCACTTCGGCAACGTCTACAGCAACTCGCACACAACGCAGGCGTAGTTTATAGAGACATCATCTTACTGCGAACTCAAAGCAGTAAGTTAGCCAACGCCTGGGTTGCAGGTATCCTCCCGCAGTGGCGCTCGGTATTTCTAACGGATTACCTGCTTGAGCATCTGACACTGGAGGAGATTGAAACTATTTTTGCTCATGAGTTGGGGCATATCAAACATCGGCATCTGCTGAAGCAGGTGGCGTGGATAGTTCTCGGGTTCGGGGGGCAATTACTCCTTATACACTTGAGCCTTTTACTCTTTGACTCATTGCCCACGTTACCCGCATGGCTCTATTGGTTGTTATTTGTAGGGGTTAATTTGGGTGTGATTCTGTTGGTGGTTCAGTTGGGTTTGATGCGTTTTTGGCGGGGGATGGAGTTTGAGGCAGACGCTTATGCGGTGGCCCTGACGCAGCAACCGGCGGTTTTTCTACAGGCGCTGCGGAAACTGATTGAGTTGAATGACGCACCTGAAGACCTTGACACATTTAACGAGATGTTATCTACCCATCCCAATTTTACAGCGCGCACCGAGGCGATTGAAAACTTGGAGTGCAGGGGGCTGTCCGATGGTAGACGCGTTTCTGGGACGAAGAATCAATTGACAATTATTGATTAACACAACCTAAAGTCGCTCTGGCGAGATTTGTATAGGCGTTATGAAAGCAGCAGCCTTTATGATACTTCAATAGACAAAAAAAATGTTGAAGGAAAAGGAATTCACCCTGCTTTGCAGGGAGAACTTCCTAAATCCGAATTTTCTTTGAGGAGGAGAAAATATGTCCGCACGGCCGAATATTCTTTTTATGATTGCCGATGACCATCGATTTGATGCCATCGGGGGCATGGGCGATGCAACGGTGCAAACGCCCATTATGGATTCACTTATGGAACGCGGCACAACGTTCAGGCGAACACATATCATGGGCTCTCTCGTCGGTGCAGTCTGCATACCAAGCCGAGCCGCTGTACTCACTAGCGCGAATTTGTTTCGAAGCGGGATGCATGAGGTTAACCGTGACCTAGCCGTGTGGCCAGAAGTCATGCGCGAAGCAGAATATTACACGTTCGCAACCGGCAAATGGCACAACGACAAAAAAAACTTCACTAACAGTTTTGATGGCGGTGCAAAGATTTTCTTTGGCGGAATGGGAAATCATTTCAAAGTCCCTATTTTCGATTATGATGAAACGGGTAACTATCCGGCTGAGGCGAAATACGTTGGCGAAAAGTTTTCTACCGAACTTTTTGTCGATGCTGCTGTACAATTCTTGCAGGAATATGACGCAGAAAACCCTTTCCTCCTCTATCTTGCTTTTACTTCTCCGCATGACCCGCGCACGCCGCCTCCGGAATACGCCGCGATGTATCCACCAGAGAAAATACCGATGCCTGAAAATTTTCTTCCGGAGCATCCTTTTGATAACGGTGAAATGCGGATTCGAGACGAAGTGTTGGCACCGTTCCCACGCACACCTGAAATTATTCAGCAACATATTGCTGACTATTACGGTATGATTAGCCACATGGACGCAGAGATCGGCCGCGTGCTGGAAACCCTCGAAGTCACCGGACATCTAGAAAACACAATTATCATCTATACCGCAGACCATGGGCTCGCTGTTGGGCAACACGGACTCTTAGGAAAACAGAACCTTTATGACCACAGCATTCGCGTTCCATCTATATTCGCCGGCCCAGGTGTCCCCGAAGGCAAGACTGTTGATGCGTTAACCTATCTCTATGATGTATTTCCGACTGTTTGCACGCTAACCGATGTGGAGTGCCCAGATACCGTTGAGGGTAGAAACTTAGTACCGCTCATGGATGGAAGTGCTGAACAGGTACGGGAAACGGTTTTCGCAGCCTATCGCGATATGCAACGCACAATCAGCGACGGACGTTGGAAGCTGATTCGTTATTACATTTCCGAAGAAACAGGAGCAGGGACAAACCGCATCCAACTTTTTGACCTCGCCCAAGATCCGTGTGAGACAACAGATCTCTCAACGCAGCCTGAGCACGCTGACCGGATCCGATCGCTTGCCGCTGATATGCAAATGTGGCAGATAGAGACAAACGATTTCTTAAAAGAGGCACCGGTGTTGTAAGGATAAATTTCCTCGATTCGCTTGTTGTGCTTACAAAAGATCACGCCCGATGGCGATTAATCGTGTTGCTTGCTCCGCTGTATCGGCTATCAACCGTGATGCATCCGCAACCGCGAGGTCAAGGGACATCGGTTCCTGCACGATACCCAGCATTGCGTCAATACCGTGCTTATAAACCGCTTCCGCACCTTTGGCAATACCGCCTGCAATTGCAATGACCGGGGTATTGTACACTTTCGCAACTTTTGCAACACCGACGGGAGTTTTGCCAAACGTAGTCTGAAAATCAAGTTGACCTTCACCGGTGAAAACGAGCGCAGCACCTTTGATACGTTCTGTGAGTTTTACGGCATCAATCATAATATCAACACCGAGCCGCAACTCAGCATTGAGGAATGCCATGAGTCCTGCACCTAAACCGCCGGCCGCGCCGGCACCGGGGATGTTATTAAAGGAGTTTCCAAGGGCACCCCCCAAAATTTTATCAAAATGTGTCAAATTTTCATCAAGCGTTTCAATCATATCCGGGGTTGCCCCTTTTTGAGACCCATAAACGTGCGACGCGCCCTCTGGTCCAGTTAAAGGATTGTTGACATCACATGCTACAACGGTTTCGGTTTCCGCAATAGCGGGATGTAAATGAGTTATATCTACCGTTGCCAATTCGCTAAGTCCACCGCCGCCGTGCGCTACCGGCTCTCCGGCTGTATTCAGCAATCTTACACCGAGCGCCTCTGCCATGCCAGCCCCGCCATCGTTTGTTGCGCTGCCACCAATACCGATGATAAGCCGGCGGCAGCCAGCATCCAAAGCTGCATGGATGAGTTGACCTGTGCCGTACGTTGTGGTGAGGAGCGGATTCCGTTTCTCGCGCGGCACGAGCGGAAGACCTGAAGCGGTTGCCATTTCAATAACTGCAGTGTGCTTATCCGAAAGGATGCCAAATCGCGCATCGACTTCGTTACCGAGTGGGGCAATCACACGCTCTCTCCGAATGGTGCCACCCATCGCGTCAACGAGGGATTGCGCAGTGCCTTCGCCACCATCTGCCATTGGCACTTTCTCAATCACTGCCGATGGAAAGACGCGGCGGATTCCTTGTTCAATCGCACTTGCCGCTTGCAGTGCACTAACGCTTCCTTTGAATGAATCAGGGGCGACTACAATTTTCATGTTGATTGTATCATGCTTTCCGAACGCAGTTTATCATCAAACTGCCTTCCTGGCAAACCTTGAACGTTTCTTGACTAACACGCTAATAACAATTTATCACGAGCATTGCAATTTTTCAAGTTTTTTTCAATGCACTTCTATCTTAATGCAGCCTATGAGGGCAGCAAAAACGGATACGTTCCTAGCTACAGATCTAAACTATAATTTCAAAAAAGGAGTCACACATGAATTGGGAATTGGAAACAGCTGTCTCTGATGAACAAGTTGAATTTTACAGAGAAAATGGATACCTCAAATTCGGTAGAATTTTTACCAAACCCGAAGTCGATTTTTCGTCTAGTGCAGCCCAATAAAGGTTTATGCTATGTTAAAGCCCTTACAAATCTCGTCAGAGCCGTCTTAGGTTTAGAATCTAAACATCTTTGAACTTCGAGAGTATGTCGATGAAATGATTGCGAATTTGCCGGACGGAAAACGACCGGAACAGATGGATGTCCCGCACTTTGAGCACCCTTTCCTCTTCAAATATCTTACCCATCCACGTGTCCTAAAGGTAATAGAACGGTTTATCGGACCGGATATCGTGCTCTGGTCTAGTCACTTCATTAGCAAGCGCGAAGGAGATGGCATGGAAGTTCCGTGGCATCAGGACGGTGTCTATTGGGGAAAAATGCTTGAACCGATGAACGTCATCACTATGTGGTTGGCCGTAGATGAATCCACGCTCGAAAATGGATGTATGCGCGTCATCCCCAAAAGTCACCAATTACGGAACCGCCGGTATGAATCCGTGAATAGGAAAAATAACCTCTTTGGAAGCGAAATTATTCATGAAGACATGGCCGCATCCCAAGCGGTTGACTTGGAATTGCAAGTCGGCGAGTCTCATTTTCATGATGCCTGGACAATTCACAACTCTTCTGCTAATACGTCACAGAAACGGCGATGCGGTTACACAATGCGTTACATGCCAGCCGATGTCCGGTACCCAGGAGCAGAATGGCGACGCACACACTACATCTATCTCTTGCAAGGCGAAGATCGAACGGATGGGTTTAATACCTACGCGCCCGTGCCAGTTTCATAACCGGCTTTTGTATATCTCCGTACCATCAACGCTTAGGTATTGACAACTCGTGTGTAAATCTCGTCGGAGATTCCTTAGGTTATGATTCCTCAATCACTTTTCTCGCAAACTCCTCAATCTCCGCAGGATCCCCACCTTGATATAGAACTACCGTGGAACGCTCTCACAATTTCCATCAGGTTGACACATTATAGTATTATTTTACAATTTCAACTGCGCGAATGCGGTGACGAAGAACAAGCACACAGAGAAGCGCCAACACCACTATTGTGAGAAGAGTCCAAAACCAAGAGACAGAGTAGTTCTTAGAAAGACCAAACAGCACAGTCCCTAGTCTATCATAACTTGTCCATACTGAAACCCACGCCACTTTACTGCTGTGTGTAATTTCGCGTAGAATTTCAAAGATTATATACGTGCCAAACCAAACAGCACAAAAACCTATTGTCGCGTAACGCGGATTTGATGTCAGCGACGAGAATAATAGGATCAGCAAACTTGCAGACACGATAATAATCGTCGAATACGCTATGATAGACAACGGTAACCAATAGTTTTCACGGAAGAACGGCGTATCCGTTAACAGCAGGTGTTCTAAAAATAGAAGGATCCCCGGAACTACCGTCAGGCAAGCAAGAAGAATGCCAACCACAGCACATTTTCCAACGAGATAATCGACCCAGGAAATCGGTTTGGAGAGATAAAGCGTTAACGCGTTATTTTTCAGATCATTCGCTATTAAACCAGAACCTCCAAAAATTGCAATCAGAGCAATGAGGAATGGAGTGACCGGAATTAAAAATAAAAATTGCTGGAAAGCCTTTACATCAACAGAAAATATAGGAGTTGAGGCAGGAAATTGATTCACGATATAGATAAGCATAGCGTGAACTAAAATGTAGATTACAGGCGGTATGGCAACGATGAGGCGAACGATTTTCCGTTGCGCGAGCAGCCTCAGTTCAGCTTTCGTGATAATCCACCAACGCATACGAGTGTGCGGTTTTAACGTCCCATCCCAATGCCGGTAATGTTGCGTGTGAATAGGCATAGTTAATACTTATAGATAGAAGTTCTTTCCAATGTATCTGAAAACGGACCCTGCTTCTTAGTCTGAATTTCAACGGTGATAATCCCCAAGGGTGTATCGCGCTCCGGGTCCTCTTCAATCAGGGCACGCGGAATCTCAGCACTCAGGAGTCTATCAAGCCTGTTGAGTTCCTGAGACCAGCGAAGATCTATGAGGCGCCCATCGTAAACCTTCTTGTGCTTTGCCCCATTGCGTATCGAGTAAACCTGGGCGTTAGTCGTAAACTCTGCCTCGGAGATAGTACTGATGCCAACGTTCGGGCTCAGAATGCTTTGGTTCCATATAAGAGGCGTTCCATTTCTATCAAGCAGATAAATTCTAACGTCTATACGGTCAACGCGCGGGTCCGATTGAATCTCGATGCCTTCAAAATTTTGGATTTCCCCACTGCCGCACGATAACAGCAGAAGCACACAAATACCGACTCCCACTCGGCATAACTGTTCCTTCCATTGCCCGAATTTGAACCCGGCATTAATCACATTTATCTCTCGCACTACATTTCGCAGCCGCGCATAAAATTGGTGGAACATCCCCGCAGCACCTCTTTTTAAACCGAACACGTTCACCTCCGTCTTTTGGATATTAGGCAGAATTAGCACGCCCAATATAGTAAAATTGGCTTGGACTATTATAACCTGTTTCAGCAATAGATGTCAACGGTAAAACGCCGCAGCAAGATAAAAAACCTCTTGCCTTTTTTTTTAAAATCCATATAATACCTCCTAAGCCATTTTAAAGGGGGAACCTCATGAAAGCCGCTGTACTGTATGAAATTGACACACATCTAAAAATTGAGGAATTTGACTTACCAGATACACGCCCCAATCAAGTACGAGTACGCTTGGTAGCAAGCGGAGTCTGCCATTCCGATTGGCACATCGTAAAAGGAGAGTGGCCCCACGTTCGACTCCCTATCATCCTTGGACATGAAGGCGCAGGCATTGTAGAAGAAATAGGAAGCGAAGTAACCCAAGTTCAAGCCGGTGACCACGTTATCCTCTCATGGAAACGGAACTGTGGATATTGCGAAATGTGCCAGAAAGGATTTCCCAATCTGTGTGCGTTACCAGCCGATAGCTCAGGCCGCCCAGCTACAAAAATAAGTAGACGCGAAATAGATCAGATGGCAGGATTGGGCACCTTTGGAACCGAGACGCTCGTACCGCAAGACGCAGTTGTTCCAATTGCTAAAGACATGCCACTAGCACAAGCAGCGTTGATTGGATGTGGTGTAATGACTGGAGTCGGCGCAGCCATCAATACCGCTCAAGTCGCACCCGGCAGCTCGGTAGCTGTTTTTGGATGCGGCGGCGTCGGCTTAAACTGCATCCAAGGGTCCGCACTCTCAGGCGCAGAATCAATTATTGCCGTTGATATATTGGATAACAAACTTGAATTGGGAAAGCAGTTTGGCGCTACACACACCGTCAATGCCGCACAAGTCGACCCGGTAGAACAGATTCGCGAGATTACCGGCGGACCCGGTGTACATTATGCCTTTGAAGCAATCGGACTTATTGGAGAAACATTTAAACAAGCCATTCTTTGCACGCGAAGCCGCGGCGTAACGGTTTTCGTCGGACATGCACCCGAAAATACACCCGTCGATTTTGACGCACGAATGCTCATGCCCGAGAAGACTGTTATCGGTTCCATGTACGGCACCGCACGGCCCCATGTCGACTTCCCGCGGTTGGTTGCACTCTATAAAGCACGACAACTTAAACTAGACGAGTTAGTCACGCGAACCTATACCCTTGAACGAGTTAATGACGCGTTTGAAGCACTACAGAGAGGTGAAGTCGCACGGAGTGTCCTAGATTTGACATCGGTCTAATTATCAGATGCTTTCTAATGAAATTGAATCTTGTTACAATATGCTAATATTATTTCAAAGGAATCGGGGGCGGGAGCTCACTCCCACTTTCATGTAAATTAAGACAGTTTCCCTGGAGGACTAACGTGTTTCCTAAGAGATACATTGTTGGAACTATCATTGTCGGAATCTTAGCGTGTGCAGACAGCATAATTGCAGATACCCCGCTTTTTACAGATGTAACCGCTGAACTCGGTTTTGAGTATCCTAATACAGCATGGCCAACTGGAACTTACGCACTCCACGAAGTAATCGGCAGCGGTGTCGCGCTATTTGACTACAATGCAGACGGTTTGTTAGATATCCTGCATATCCGATTCCCGCCCCCCGGCCAGCCCGATGCCCCTGCCCCTAATCAGTTATTTCAACAGCAGACGGACGGCACTTTCCTAGACGTTACAGAACCCGCCCAAATTGGGCACCCAGGATATGGGCAAGGCGTAGCAATCGGGGATGTCAATAACGACGGCCACAGCGATGTATACGTCACGAACTTCGGTGAAGATGCATTCTATCGAAACAACGGAGATGCCACCTTTACGTTAGAAATTGACTCTGGGCTCTCAAATGAAGCCTGGGGCACATCCGCTGCGTTCGGTGATGTCAATCGGGATGGATACCTTGATATCTACATAGCGAATTACGTCCAATTCGATGCAGAGACGATTTGCCGCGGTAAGCATGGGGCACCGGATTACTGTAACCCACAAGTCTTCCCGCCAGCTCCGGATCGGCTATTTCAAAACAATGGCGATGGAACTTTTACAGACATCACAAGGCAAGCGGGCATTGAATCCGCACCCAACCGGGGACTCGGCGTTGTCTGTCTAGATTTAACAGCCGATGGATGGCTCGATTTTTATGTCGCTAACGATGGAGAGGCAAACCAACTCTGGGTAAATCAGCACGATGGAACCTTTACTGAAGAAGCCATCGTGCACGGGCTTGCCTTCAACACCTACGGACAGCCTGAAGGCAGCATGGGTATCGCTGTTGGGGATATCAACGCGGATACGCGCCCAGACCTATTCGTAACGCATTTAACAGGCGAGACAAATACACTCTATATAACCTCACCTTACTCTATTTTTTTTGATATCACTGAGAATGCCGGATTTGCAGGACAAGATCTCCCTTTTACAGGATTTGGATGTGGATTCCTGGATTTTGACAACGATGCTGACCTGGATATCGCCCTCGTCAATGGTAGAGTCAAACGCGGAAACGTGATTGAAGGCGCAGACCAAGGCGAATTCTGGAATTTTTACGCCGAACCTAATCTCCTTTTCCAAAATTCAGAACAAAATCCCCCGGCTTTCAACGATGTTAGTCTATACGCCCCAGATTTCACGGAACAAATAGAAGTCAGCCGCGGCCTGGCCCTCGGTGATATTGACAGGGATGGCGATCTTGATATGGTAGTGAGCAGTCTTAACAACCGACTTCGTGTCTATCAAAACAACGCACCACCACCAAAACACAATTGGCTTTGTGTCCAAGCCCTCACCCAAAACCGCGATGCATTTGGCGCACTCGTAACCCTTAAAACCGCAATGGGAAAACACACAGCGTTCATACTCCCCAACATAAGTTATCTCAGTAGCAGCCAACCGAACGCACATTTCGGATTGGGCATAATTGATGTTATTCAAGCGATTGAGGTTCACTGGCCAGATGGAACCCGGGAAACATTTGGTGGGGCACTTGCCAATCAGTGGATCCAAGTTTATCAAGGAGAGGGGACAGCCTTTTGAGCTTAGTAAATACACAATTCGCGCACCGATATTGCAAAATTTTTCTGCTTTGCACACTCATAAACAGTTTGGTTGGAACAACTGCCGCCAGTGAAATCGAAATTCCACAACCTGCCGAGCTCGGGTTCGTTGAGGAGAAGTTGCTGTTGGAGGCAATTGCGTTCGCACAAGAAGCCGTTCGAGATAAACCGAACGACGCGGAAAAATGGGGAAAGTTAGGGCATGTCTACCTTGTCCACGGATGGGAGCAAACCGCAGTAACTTGTTATCGCCAAGCTATTACCCTCGCCCCTAATGAATTCCGGTGGCACTATTTTCTCGGAAGACTGACAGCACAGCAGCAACCGCAAGAAGCGATCCGGGTACTCACACGCGCGATGCAATTAAAACGAGATTCCGCACCCGCACACCTTTATCTCGCATCTGCCATGCGGATTTTAGGAAGGCTCGATGAAGCCAAACAACATTTAAAACGCGCCAAGCAGCTCCAACCCGAAAACCCTTTTTCTGACCTCTGGTTGGCTGAAATCGCGCTGCAGAAAATAAAACCAACAACCGACGATAAACTCCTCAACCAAAATTTCACACAACAGGTCGAACTCGCCCGAACACATTTGCAACACGCACTCCAGCTCAACCCAGCACAAAGCGAAGCACACGCCATCATGGCACAATTGCAGCGCCTTTTGGGCAATACACACCTTGCGCAACAGCATGCACGCGCAGCACGGCAACCCAGCCAATTTATCCCATTAGCCGAACCGCTGTGGTGGGAGGTACTTCAACAAGGCGTAACCGCTCCGCTGTACGCCCAACGCGGCAAGTGGCATATTGCTGAAGGGGATTTTGAAAGCGCAGTCGCAGAATTTCAAGCACTAATCTCAAACGCACAAAAAGATGTCGAGGTTTGGATTGACTACAGCGTCGCACTCTTTTATACCCAACGTTATAACGAAGCATTCGCCGCATTAGCAAGCGCACAAGTATTACTCCGCAACGACCCAGATCTCAAAAAGTATAAAAAAACTACTGAACTTGACTATTTAACTGCCCAGGTGCACTACTATTTCGGACGCATCTATTATAAAACAGGTAGGAACGCCGCTGCTATTCGTGAGTGTCAGAAGGCGTTGCAATATCAACCGACACCTCGCATCTACCAAGTTGTCCCTGATAATGCAACAATAGCAACCTTTTTCTCTGACGTTTACGCGAATCTCGGCATGCTCTATGAAGAAACCAACCAACTTGACCTGGCAATTGAGCAATATCAGAACGCTCTCAGACTGACACCGAAAACTCCGGCATTGCACCGAGACCTCGCGGTCGTCCTTTGGAAAAAACGGAACTATGCTAAAGCAGAATCCCATTACAAAGTCGTTGTCAACCACGATAAAACGGATATACAAGCGGTTTATAGACTTGGCTTAATTTTTTTGATGCAGGAGCACTACGTACAGGCAGCCAGGCAGTTTAAAAAAGTACTTGAACTTGACGATAAACACGCCCAGGCGTATGGAGCATTGGGAATTGCACACCAAAAACTCGGAAATATACCGGAAGCAATTGCAGCATTTGAAAAGGTCTTACAGCTGGATCCAGCAAATCAGAATGCATTACAAATGCTCAGACAACTCAAGCAGTAGTCCTTTTTATTCTTGTGGAATATATAAAGCCCCTGTGCCCTGTGGACTCTTTCCATCAGTACCACCCCAGACAATCATTTTATCTTTTGCCCAGATTGCGGTGTGAAGTACTTTCCCATCCGGAATACCGTCAGTGGGTAATGGATGCCACATGTCCGTTGTAGATTTATACACACCGCCGGTTTTTAGTGGCTTGCCTTTACTACCAAAACCTCCCCAGACAATCATGCCGATACTGCTCCACACGGCACGATGCCCAAAACGCTCAGCCGGCGCGTTTCGCATCGAAATAGAGTGCCAGGTGTCTGTTTCCGGATCGTACATTCTACCGGTGTTGAGAGAACGGGTGCCGTCTGTGCCGCCCCAAATAAGCAGGCGTGAACCACTCCACACCGCCGTGTGGCCGAATCTGCCCTCCGGCGCACCGGTTATACTCATTGGATGCCACGTATCCGTCGCAGGATCATACACTCCGCCTGTGTTGACATACCCTTCTCCTGTCGTACCACCCCAAACGAGCATTGCAGAGCCGTTCCACACAGCAGTATGTCCGCTGCGCGCATTCGGCGCACGTTCGCTAGAAATAGGCACCCACGTGTCACTGTTCGGCGTATAAATAGCCCCTGTCTGCACCGGTGTTTCGGCTGCATTCAAACCACCCCACACGATGAGCTCTGTTCCTGTCCATACCGCACCGTGAAGAAATACCCCCTCAGGTGCTTGTGGAGCCGGTAGAGGACCCCACGTATCTGCCTGGAGTTTGTAACGCCCCCCGGTATTGAGGAACCCTGCCTGCGATGCACCGCCCCAGACGAGCATCTCGGCACCCGTCCATACCGCAGTATGCCCGCCACGAGGAGCAGGGGCTTCAACTACAGAAAGCGGTTGCCAACTCTCTGTTTGTGGCGTGTAACGCCCCCCGGTATTTAGATAACCGGCTTGTGTGATGCCACCCCAAATTAGCATCTGATGTCCTGTCCACACCGCGGTATGTCCACCCCGAGCGGACATACCCTGTCCAGACAGGAGGTCGATCCACCGCCCCGTTTCCGGTTCATATCGACTCCCTGTATCCAGATACTGTTGCTTGTCTGTTCCACCCCAGACAAACATCTCTTTACCAGTCCAAACAGTCGTATGCCCAATGCGTCCTTGTAGACGTGTCGTCACTGGCATAGGCATCCAAGTATCCGTTCCCGGGTCGTATATGCCGCCTGTCTTTAGAGGCTGTCCGTTCCCGCCAAATCCACCCCAGATGAGCATCCTATCGCCTATCCAGACTGCAGTATGGCCCGCACGTGCCGCCGGTGCACCCTCCATAGCAAGCGGCATCCAAGTATTCGTTTCAGGACTGTATACGCCCCCGTTGCTAAGCGGTTTTGCGCATCGTTAAGTCCACCCCACACAACCATTACACCAGAAGACCCGGTTTTTGCCCAAATAGCAGTATGCGCCGCACGTGGAGTTGGCGCGTTAAGTGTTGAAAGCCGATGCCATTTATCCGTTTTTGACTCATAAACTCCACCGGTTTGGAGAGGCTGCCTCTTCGCATCAAACCCACCCCACACCAGCATGTGGATGCCAGTCCAAACTGCTGTGTGGCTTATACGCGGCGCAGGCGCTTGTTCCGTCGAAACCGGCTCCCACCGCGCTGCTCCCGGAAGATAACTGCCTGCTGTACTGAGAAATTTATTTTTCCCATCCCATCCACCCCAGACAATCATCTCTTCTCCATTCCAGACCGAGGTATGACCGCCACGTGCTTCAGGGGCATTTTCGGTTGTGAGGATTTTCCACCGACGTTTGCCCGGCATGTATATACCACCGTTTTTCAAAGGAGTATCATCCGACGAAAAACCACCCCAAATGATGAGTTGCTCGTCTGCCCAGACTGCACCATGGTCGCCACGTGCTTCTGGGGCTCCATGAGCCGGAAGAGGATGCCACACATCTGTGGCAGGATTGTAGCTGCTACCGTCCTGTAACTGCCCCGTTGCATTAACCCCACCCCATACGATGACCTGTTTGCCTGTCCATACTGCGGTATGGAGCCATCTTGCACTCGGTGGCCCAGCCGCAACGGGCTCCCATGTCCCTTGTGAATCAACTGGAAGAGGGATAACGCATAAAAGCAAAAAGAAAAGCAATATCAACCCAGATTTAAAGCGCGTTACACAGACATAGATAAAAAAAAACGGCGGGATACGCCAAGGTAGGTTCATGCTACTTATCCGTCCAGTACTGTTTTACGCCAACACTACATTGAACAGTCAGAGTACGTTTTTTGTTTGTGTGTTCGGTAGACACGCTCACAACGCGTGCCTACCGAAAATTATTAAATTTGAAGACGGGGCATTACACGCTTATTTCAAGTGATTAATCGACTTGAGGTGCCCCCACGTTACGCCAAGTTTACCGGCCGGTTCAATTGCCAAATACGTTTGGAACCCATCCATAAGAACCTGAATATCTTCTTGCTCAAGTGCAGAATGAAAAATAGCGACTTCATCCATAGCCCCCGTGAAAAAGTTCCCAGTGGCATCCCATACGCCGCATCCACCGATGTTAACATTAAAAGCGGATGTGCCGTGATTCGCCCAGCCCCCTTTTTTCTCTTTATATTCGCCATCAATGTAGACGTGAACGTAGTCTGTTGTCGCAACACACCCAACGTGGTGCCAATCGCCATTGTCGTGTTTGAATGGCCAAGGATGCTCTGTACCACCAGCAGTTGGGGTCCAGAGGTTTACGGTCTGAGGGTTAATAAATCCGAATTCCGGCGAATCGTTTTGGCCCACTAGACCTATTCGATTGGCACTAATGTCGCCCGTTTGCACCCACGTAATAATCGTGAACTCTTCCAGGTTATCCAGCAGCTTCTGTTCTGTTTGAACGCAGCTAGCCTTGCCATCAAATTCAAGAGCCATCCCATATTTTCCCCTTACCCATGCAGGGGACTTAACCAATGTTCCATCATTTCCTGCGTTGGACAAGTCGCCAGCAACTTCGCCTTTACCTTCATCAAAGAGCCAGATGCCGACAGCTGTCTCTAGGTCTATCTCCGCGGTGCTAATATGAACAGCAATGAGACTGAAACACACAACACCGAGAACTAACAGATTTTTTTTCATGTCATGTTCCTCCTACTGTAATGTAAACCTGAGTTCAACATAAGCATTTAGAAGTTCGCAGGCAACCGCAATGCTCGTAAACATCAAATTAACGGTGCCATTTGGAAAAGGTGCGGTCTCTTCATCGTACTAGAGACGTTCGCTAACTACCACAATTATATCGAACTCACGTTTCTATATCTGATCAGAATTACAACAGCGTTCGCCATTGCATCTGAAATTAAGATTCGTTTAAAGCTTAATTTATTATAGAGTAAAATGAGATAAATTTACAAGAAAAAAAGTGAAGTTTTTTTTACTCGGTGCAGATAAAGTTCTTTTGGCGTGAATCGGCTTATCTGTATCCCGTCAGAACTGTCTCGTGAAATAAAAAAATAGGGCGCATTTAAGACGTGACTGCCTACACCTTAAATCCGCCCTTATACACACAAAGTCTAATAACTCGCTTTTAGGTGCCCCCAACAGGCTTATGAGAAAGAGGTTCTTGTGGAGAGTCTGGGGTGTTGGATATCAGAATTCAGAATTAGGATTTGCAGCATTTTAGGATGCGCAGAAGAAGAAGGGACCCGGTGTTAGCATTGTCATCCTGGTTGGCTAATAGGTGGCTCTAACTCACCACAAAAAATGGGAATAAATGCGTGAAAACTATCAGCTTCTTAGAACAATCCAATAACAAAGGCGCGTATCACGCATAGTGAACCCCCTCTTAGAACAGTGTCTGCCTGCGTTGCGCTAAGCCCATCTCCTGCTCTATATCTCGCCACTCCGACACGAGCAGGTTGTAGTCTGACGCACGTTCCGCATCTCCGCACCTCTCATAGTGGGCATACAACACGCGCGCTAAACGCACCGCTGACTCGCTCTCTCGCATCCCAAGCCCTACCCTAACGCACCCCTGAATCCCACCGCTAAACTCTATACCCGACAGATGCCAAACCATCCGCTGACACCCCTCCCACGCCGTCATCCTTTCACTGTGCTCGCGCGCTGCCAACTCTCCGCCTCGCAGCAACCGAACCTGACCTCGTTCCGCAAGCAGCACCTTGTCGTGCAGTGCGGCGATGTCTACGCCTTTCGCTTTTGACAGTCCATCGGCATCCCCGAAAGTGCCTACCGTGTAATCGTGCTGCTGCAGCCACGTCAGACAGAACTGACTCTCCGCATCCAGTTCGCCTGTCTCTTTTTCATGATAAGCCACGATTTCGTGATTGATGTGCCGAAGCGCCTCGCGTATAGAAATGAGTTCTCCGCTGATTCGCGTCACCTGGCGATAGCGGGAGTAAACAGCCATCCCTGGGCCGATGGCGGCTTGCGCCAGATCAACAGGTCTGATGTTTGCGGTGCGTGTGAGCCTGTCAAGCGCGGGTGGCATTGCGGCTTTGAGTTCTTTCAAGAAGTCGTTACGGATAATGATAGGTGCCTCTTCCGGGCGTGGGCGGCACACCAGCAGAATAGAGGTGGCAAGCGCATTTACCTGCGTCTTGAGTGCTTTCGTTTGTTCGGTGCGTATGGGCCAGGTAGCCACAATTTGAAAGCCTGCATTGACGAGCGCAGCGAGCATCGTCTCCCAGCCGGTGGAGGTGTTATCCTCGCGTTTCGCGGCCTGCTGTTTGTAGGCGTAGAAGATGAGCGTAGGAAACTTGTCAGAGCAGTCCTGCCGCAGCCGCAGCAAGGCTTTGCCGAGCAGTTCTTCAAACCGCTCTCGCGCCCCCTCAAACCTGGGCGCAGCAATAATCTCTTCACTCTTCGGTGTCATCATTCCGCCGAACAACTCTGGATAAGTGTCGCGAAGCAACGGGCGCAGCCAGACATAGAAAAAGTCTGACAAATCGGCGTAGTTAATGTTGTCGTAGTAGGGCGGATCTGTGACGATAACAGGTCTCTCCTTAGCATGTGGTGTGTTGGTAGCGTCTGCCTGATACACGGTGCCGCTGTTCGCGGTGGCGGGTAAATGCTCAATCACTTTTGCAATCCACTCCACCTGTGCCATCCAGTTCTGTGTTGAATTTGAGAACGGGTTGCCTTCCACGAAGTCCCATATCATTGGAATGGCTTGGCGTATGAAGGTAGGGGCAATAAAGGTTGATGAGTTTCCCCACAATGCAAAACTGCAGTGTGCCTCAGCAGTTCTCCCGATAGCGAGTGCGAGATAGGTACAAACCGCATCGGCGTAGCTTTCCTCTGCGCCGTCTTGTAGGATACGATGGCGGACTTCTGGCAACAGGTCGCTGAAAGTGGTTAGTGCCGTGAGTTGCCGCTCAGTGAAGAGTTCATGCCAATGTGTCATGCCGTAACCGAGACTGCTAACCTTTGGCGTATTCATTATGGCTTGCCTTGGCCGCCATTTTGGAATAGCAGCCATTGCCACTTGAAGATGTTCGTCAGTAGGCGACAGGAACAACTTTTTGCGTTGGGTGGGTGGGCTCTCGGCCACTATCGCCGTCATCATCTCCCCCATCTTCCCGCGTTTCGCTTGCTCGCGAAGATAAGCCAATTTAACTGCCGTGCCGCACGCGCAGCAGTGCGCGCCCGTACGCCTCACTGTCGGCATCGGCACACCCGTCTTTGAAGATTGCACCACCCACGATAGCGTGTTGGTGTCTCTGTCCACTACAGGCCTTGTCCAATATTCATTGCCACGCCTCTTTGACAACTGAAAGCTTTTCATCAGCGGCTTCTGGAGGCCGCAGGCAGGGTTGCTACACGGCACCGTGCGCGCCCACAGCCACGCCACAACGGTGGCAGCCGTGCCGTCTCGCAACCGCACTGGCGGATAGAGGTGCCCGATGCGTTGGTGGGCTTGTTCACGCAGCCACTGGCCGTAGTGGCGGATGTCGGCAGCCAAGCCCGCAGTGCCACGCCAACTCTGCTCTGTGACGATGCTATTGGCTGAATCCGCTTTGAGATAGAGCGGTGGATGGTTATGAAATCTCGGCGGCAATTCAATCATCGCCTTCGTAAGCAGCACTGGGAGTGGATTTAGATCCGAGCCGCGGGCATGCACGCCCAATCGTTGTGCTTCAAGGGGGATGGAGCCCCCGCCACAGAACGCATCGTAGACAGCAGGACCGTGTTCTCGCAGATAGTTTAGCACCGCCCCCGGTTCATTCTCAAACCGCTGCCGAAAAGCCGTCAACTCTTCGCCGTTGTTGCGTGCCACAGACAAAGCAATCTCGTAGCGTGCCTCGGCTAACAAGTTGTCATCGGTGCTATTTTTCCAAACCACAAGCCGGCTAAGCAGGCGATGGAGCCTCTCGCGTTCAGCGTTCTGTGCGGTTTCAGTTGGGAACTCGGCGGGGCAGTCGCCCGGATCATCTACAAGGCAGGCGAAGATGACGGCGCGACAAGCAGCCAGCGGGCGGCGCGCCCAATAGCGGTGCAGCGTTGAAGGGTGTCCATGTGTCAGCGAGGCATCCTTTGCCGATTCCGCGTTGATAGCTGGCAGCGGGATATTCACCTCAATCAGTTTTTTGCGATAAACGGGCATAATGATGCCTTAGTCCCTCTCCCGACAGGGCTAGCGTTCCTATCTATTTAGGCTTCGTGCGAAACTATCAAGACTCTCTGCTTGAACGGCGGCCAGGTGCAGCTGCTCAAGGTGTTGTAAATCGGTAATGCGTTGCAACGCCGGTGCTAACGCCTTGACAGTATTCGGTGAAAACTTAGCGCTCAGCACCGCCAATGTATTTTTGATGGTGCTCTCTTTCGCACCTTGTTCTATGCCGCGTTCTATGCCTCGTTCTATACCTTGTTCTATACCTTGTTCTATACCTTGCGCGATAAATTCATCGCGTAACAGTTGGAAATATTTAGATTCTCGCATCAGTCCCTCCGGTATCAGACGTTTGAAAAGCGACGCGTCATGCACAATACCCCCGAAAACCGACAGCGCACACAGTAAATCTCCTTGCGCCCCCTCATCCAAATCCGTTCCTGTCGTCGCGGTTATACATCTTTGAATCCAAGCCGCCGAGTCCAAACCTTCAGGCGGTTTCATCAATGGTGTGAGCGGCAACAGCCCAGGCGCAGCCAACGCCAAAATAGATTCACCTGCTACTTCTATCAGACGGATAACCTTATACCGCAACCGATAGGCATAGCCACACAGACTATATTCATACACACCCCCATCCCTTCTACCCGCTGACGGATGAAAGTACAGCACATTCGAATACACCGGCAGCTGGTATTCCCCGAGCAGATACCCGTGATACGCTGCGTTTCGTGCCCACATCGGTTTGGGTGTGCTATCTCGCACCTGCAACTCTATGTGTAGGATAGCCTCTTCGTTATCAATACGGATACGCTTGGTGCTATCGACACGCTGCCCGATAACCACCTGTTGTTCCGTGTCAAGGTTTTCAAGCACCTCAACATTGTCCACCCCGAGTATAAACCGTGAGATGTCGTCGGCATGCTCCGTCAACAACTCTTTTGCCATATTATCATAGTCCTGTGCCATAAAGTTATTATACACCAATGCGTTAAAAAAAGTCAAGTTTTCGTATATTTCAGCGCTATAAAGGCTGCTGCTCTATTAAAACCTTTACAAACCTCGTCAGAGCCGTTTATGTTTTGAATCTAAACATCATCACACACAGACGACTCTCAGAAAAAAATGGAGGTAAGTGAGAGAAGCGGGGCCTCATTTACCCGGGCTTGTGGAAAAAGTGTATAATTCGGGTCTGAATCAGGATTTGCAGCAGAAAAAGGAGCCGGCCGGGTGTTAGAGTTGTGGTTCTATTTGACTGACGGGTGGCTCTAACTCACGAAAAACGAGGGTAAGTGACGCATCAATTCAGACTTGACAAAAAAAGTCGCATCGGTTAGGATTCTACATAATCCGAAAGAATCACCCTATTAAGCGAAGGATGAAAAGATTATGGAAGAAAAACATCTGTTTGATGCGAGTCATCTTCACGCAATTGCGCGAACTATATTTGTTGCTGCAGGTACGTCTCTACACATCGCTAACGATGTGGCAGAGATTTTAGTTAAGGCAAACCTCGCCGGTCACGATTCACACGGTGTGCTCCGCATTCCAGCTTATTTAAGAGGGATTGATAGCGGTGCTCTTAAACCATCTGCTGAACCAGAAATCTTGGCTGAAACCGCCAATACCTTACGTATTGATGGAAAAGGCGGTTTTGGGCACTACACTGCCCGTTGGGCTATTAAGCGAGCTATCGAAAAGGCGAAAACGTCCACTTCCTGTTCCGTCAGTCTTTCTAATACAGGGCACATTGGACGTTTAGGTGAATATGCCGAAGAAGCCACAGCAGCGGGATGTATTGGGTTGATTAGCGTTGGGGGTGGTGGAAGGAAGGGAGGTCCCACCGTCCCTTATGGCGGTGCGCAAGGGGTATTCGGGACTAACCCTATCGCCCTTGGAGTACCTACTGGAGACAGTACGCCGTTTATAGTTGATTATGCAACCAGCATGGTAGCCGAAGGTAAAATCCAGGTCGCGCGCAGCAAAGGCACTGAACTACCAGAAGGCTGTATCTTAGATAAGCACGGTGTGCCCAGCGTTAAGCCTGCAGATTTCTATGACGGTGGGGCACTACTCGCATTCGGTAAGCATAAAGGTTATGCACTGTCTATGTTTACGTGTCTGCTCGGCGGTTTGGCCGGAACGTTTGACGTTGAGAATGGACGCATGAGCGGGACTTTTATGCAAGCGATTGATGTCAACGCTTTCACACCGGTCGACGAATATCAGAAAGCCGTGCGTGCCTTTTTGGATGGCATTAAGAGCACGCCGCCGGCCCCCGGTTTTAATGAAGTCTTAGTCCCAGGTGATTTTGAAGCCCGAACCCGCGCGCAACGACTTAAGAGCGGCATTGAGATACCAGATACAATTTACACCCAACTTCAAGAGTGTTCCGAAAAACTTAATCTTTCTCTCGGTGATGACATAGTTGAAGAGGAAGATAAGACGCGTTACTAATTTTTTGTATAGCACGTCAAATTGTGTCCACGGCTATAAATTCTTTTTGTCTCCTACTCGGGGACAATGAATATGGCCGGGCTGAGATTTTTATCAGACTCAGTAGCCTAAAAAAAAACTCCTGAGGGCGTTGTTAGGTTTATTCAAACAATTTGATAGGAGATGAGTCATCATGAAAAGGCACATAATTCACGCCCCACAACTTAGGACATTTACAAGCAAGCTTTTTGTGGTTGCAGGGACACCAAAACATATTGCCGATGGCGTTGCCGAGATTTTGATTAAAGCCAATCTGGTTGGGCACGATTCTCACGGCGTGCTGCGCATTCCATCTTATCTGGAAGCAATTGAAAACGGTGGTATCCAACCAGCCGCAGAGCCGAAAATACTCAGTGAAACCGACAATACTTTCTCCGTTGATGGTGAGAATGGTTTTGGACACTATACTGCGCGCTGCGCAATGCAACGTGCGATTGAGAAAGCCAAATACAGTCGAACCTGCTACGCAACGTTAACCCGCACAGGACATGTGGGTAGGGTTGGTGAATATGCAGAACAAGCTGCTGCAGCTGGGTGTATTGGGATTATCACTGTCGGTGGTGGCGCGAAAGCTGGTGGGCGCATACTCCCTTTCGGCGGCACAGAGGGGGTGCTCGGTACAAACCCTATCGCTATCGGGGTTCCGACCGGTGATGACAGTCCGTTTCTGCTTGATTTCGCAACGAGCATGATTGCAAATGGGAAAACCTACGTTGCCGATAGTGAAAATCGGGCTCTCCCGGTAGGTTGCGCAGTTGACAAACACGGAAACCCTACCGTGAAAACGGATGAATATCGCGATGGTGGACACCTCCTTGCATTCGGTAAACATAAAGGTTATGCCCTCTCTCTCTTCGTCTCTCTTCTAGGAGGTTTAGGTGGCACCTTTAACATCCAAACTGGGCAGATGGGTGGTATATTTATGCAGGTGATTAATCCCGATGCCTTCATGTCCTTGTCAGAGTACCAAAAAGGCGTGCGTGCGTTCTTAGATACGATTAAAGCGACACCACCAGCCCCCGGTTTTGATGAAGTGTTAGTCCCCGGCGATTTTGAAGCCCGTTCCCAGGCACATAGACTTGAGAACGGTATTGATATACCGGATACCATTTTTCAACAGCTTCAGGAATATGCTGAAAAACTGAATGTCTCTATGGATGTTTAATCACACAATTTTTTATCAGATTCAGCCGGACACTTCTTAGGTAAATAGTGAGGTGTATTTATTCCTACCACGCTGCGTGCTTGAGGAATTCTAATGCCATTAAGGTATGCCCCTCCGCGTTCGGATGAACGCCGTCTTCGGTTGTCCACAATGCCCCGGGGCGTGCTGCAACCGCGTTCCTAAAGGCTGAACTCGTACGGACTAATCGCGCGTCAAACTCCTCGGCGAGTTTGTGGATGCTGGCGTTATAGGCATCGATGGGTAACGGACGTGGCATCTCGACATCTTCCTCAATATAGAAGATTTCAAAAAGAAAGAGTCGGGCGGATAGTTCCTCGTGCGTCCGCTGCAGGATGCGGCGGTAGCAGGCTTCCCAGTGAGGCAGATAGTCTTCCGTTAAAACGCCTTCGGCATGCTGGCGGCTAGCATTGTTAATGCCGATTTTAACAGAAAGCCAATCCGGTATTTCGTCAATAACATCGCTACTCCACCGATGCTCTAAACCCTCAACTATATCACCGCTAATTCCTTTGTTCACATAGGCGATATTGCGTTCAGGGTACTTAGCAGTAATCAGTTCGGTTATTTTTCGGACGTACCCATGCCCCAAAGGCGTGTGTGCATCACGTCTTCCACAATCTGTAATGCTATCTCCGATGAAAAGCACCTTATCTCCGGATTGAAAGACCAAATTGTTCACAGAAATTCTCCTGTCTGTTGTATAATAATTAAACACAGTTTTTTGCTGCGCTGTGAAGGCCGATTGCAACATCTACTATTCTCCAAACGGCCTTTCACATGCGGAGTTTAGCATAGATACGGCTTAATTTGCAAATTCTTACGAAAAATTAATGAGTTATTAGGATGAAAAACATCGGAGCCCTCCACGTCATTACAGACATAACACTTCAGTCGCGATTCACACATGCGGAACTTGCGAGGCTTGCAATTGCAGGTGGCGCGGATACGATACAATTTCGGCATAAAACAGGGACGACGCGCGCATTAATACAAATGGCAGAAGAGATGCAGCGGATATGCGCACAAAGCGACGTGCCTTTGATAATTAACGATAGGGCAGATATTGCGTTGGCTATCGAGGCTACGGGCGCGCATTTCGGACAAGACGACATGTCTATCTCTATTGCCCGACGTATTCTCCCTATGTCGGCAATCATCGGTGCCTCTGCCCGTACTGAGCAGAAAATACTCACTGCGATTCGGGATGGGGCAGACTACATCGGCTTCGGGCCCATCTACGGCACGCAATCAAAACCGGATGCAGAAACCGCTAAAGGGTTGGAGCGGCTTCATAGGATGTGTGAGATTGCACCCTGCCCTGTCATCGCAATTGGTGGGATTACAGTAGAAACGGCAGCAAAGGTTATTCATGCTGGGGCACATGGCATCGCTGTTATCTCTGCTGTGTGCTCGCACCCTCATCCGGAGGAAGCTGCGGCGGCGCTCCGCAGTGAAATTCAGGGTGCCAAAAAAAATCAGTCGGTTAACAACCCTAAGGGGCAGTTTTAAAGAAATATGACATATACGCATAGCATTGAAACAAATACCAAGGCGTTCTGGGAACTCGACCAGCATTATGAACCAGATCTGAGTCGGATTGACGAGGCGTTCGTTCAGAAATTGTGGCACACACAACGTTTTTTCGATGCCAATGTTGCGGCATTCGATGCCAATGTCGCCGCAATTGATAGGCGCACGATCCGGGTACTAAAACCCGGTACCTGGAACCACGGTGAAGGGCCCGATTTCATGAACGCCGAAATGGAGATTGATGGAAAACTACACGTTGGCGATGTCGAAATTCATGTTAAATCTTCGGAATGGTACGCACACAAACACCATCTCAATTCCAGATATAACCGCGTCATCTTACATACAGTCTTCTTTAACGATGATTTCAATCTACGCACGCGCCTTCAGAACGGGAAGCGGATTCCGACACTGGAACTCCTCAAATTCATTAATATCCCTACCGGAGATCTGCTTGACTCAACCCAAGAGACTGAAGTAGATGCCAGCAGTTACTGTCGAATAACAGGACATGAACTCAACATAGACATCCTTCGCGGCGTTTTTGATTCCTTGGGCAGAGAACGTTTTTTGGAAAAGACAGAGTCCATGCGCTTATTGAGAACGCGCCTTAATTACGAACAATTGCTCTATGAAGGAATCATGGAGGCGTTAGGCTACAAAGAAAACAGCACACCTTTACGCGAATTGGCGCAACGGGTTCCTTTCGCCGATTTCGATAATAAATCTGAACCGGAAATCCAAGCCTGCCTCTTCGGGGTGGCCGGGCTCCTTCCATCACAACTGAAGAAACCGATTCCGACTGAAGAGGCAAATAACCCTTTTGTTGTGCAATTAGAAAACGCGTGGGATACGTCAAAATACGCCGCATCCCCCGACAGGATGGCTGAATCACAGTGGCGTTTTGCAACACGCCCCTTTAACCATCCAACCCGGCGGATTGCAGCAATAAGTCAGTTAATTCAACGTTGTAATGGGAGTTTGATGATGTACTTTCTACCGACGTGTGAACGCATCACCACCGCGGATACACCCAAGTTATTGCGGACAATTCAAAAACAACTCTTAGCACTGCTAATCCTTGAACCCCAAGGCTATTGGAAAACTCATGCAAACTTCGGAAAACCAGTTCGTCAAGCAAGCCTCATTGGGGAATCACGGGCATTGGACATCATTGTCAATAAAGTCCTACCGGTCGCTTATGTTTGGGCACTTGAGGCGGATAGCCGTGGATTGCAGGAGGCAATTTTGCAACTCTATAGCAGTTGCGCAACATTGCAAAAAAATAAATATATCCGCAAAATTGAGGAGCAAATTTTCACGACTGCGCAGCCCATGCGCTCTCTCAAACTTAGTGCCAAAATTCAGCAGGGCGCAATTCGCCTCTATAAAAACTATTGTGCAGATAGACTCTGTGACTTGTGCCCAATCCTTGAGCATGACGCGATTCTTGCCGAGAATATCGCGCAGATGACACCAGGCAAACTTCATAGTCAACCAGGAACGGATGATGCCTAATCATACTAAAAATCTGACAGATGAATCCTATTGGACAGCGCTTTGGGATGGGCAACAGCATAAAGTACGGCATCTCCGGTGGGCGTACGTCGCGAACCGCCAACTCGCCAAACTTTTTCGCCGCACGCTTTCCGGTTTAGATACTCCTAAGTTGCTTGAAGTCGGCTGTGCAGATTCACTGTGGCTGCCGTATCTTGCACATACCTATGAATGCGACTGCCACGGCATAGATTTTTCGGAAGTAGGATGTCAGTTGGCAAAACGGAACTTACAACGGGCTAACGCGGTCGGGAAGATTCTCTGCGAAGATGTCTTCACGTTTGCAAAGATGCATCAAGGCACGTTTGATTTTGTCTATTCAATGGGACTCATAGAACATTTTACCGATACAGAATTAATTTTAAAAGAACTGTCTTATCTCCTTAAACCCACGGGGAGAATGCTAACTGTTTTCCCGAACCTGCGTGGCATGTATACACCGATAGCGCGCGTCGCAAGTCCTAAGCTCCTCGCCACCCATCAGGTGATTACGCCGATGGAACTTCACGGAGTGTTGCAAGACGTTGGTTTTCAAGTTACAGAATTTGGGTACACGGGCGGCCCGTTGAAGTTAAGTGTCGTCGATTATTCTCCGTGGCGGGCTGTCATCGGCAAGTGGGGACACGAGGTACTTTGCAAGTTTGTCAATTTAACCGATATTGTGGTTGGGAATCTATTGGTAGGGCTCCAAGTTCCTAACCAACAGTTGACTTCACCCTATGTGTATGCGATATCTACAAAATTGTAGGTGCATGGTAAAATTGCCTATATAAAAAACAAATTGGAGGATTCTCATGAAAACGTTGTGTCTTTTTACTCTTATCTTGCTTTGTGTTTCTGCATCTGTGGCAGAGGAGACTTTCTTTTCTGCACTGGAGAGCAAAGCAGAAGTAGAAAAAGAGGGCGGTGCCGTTGACGGTGGAAGTTTCGCCCCCGGTAAATTCGGAAACGGTTTCGTCAGCGAAGAAGTTGGCGATGTCATTCACTTCCCGGTTGAAGACCGGTTCGTGAATCTTGATGAGGGAACGGTTGAATTATGGGTAACAATGGGACTAGATGCAAGTGAAGTCACCGGCGAACTTTTTATGTTCATGACTTACAAACGGGGTACCGATGCAGTTTTTTTGCAATTTAACACCGGCAGCATTGCCCAGATGCGCATTAAAAGCGCGGGTTCTTGGCATAATGCTAATAGCACTCCGCTCGATTGGAAAAAAGGTGAACATCACCACATGGCTGGTACATGGGGCCCGGACGGTTTGAAACTCTATTTAGACGGCGAGTTAGAGGGGGAAGCCGACTTCAAAAAGGGGCCCACCGTGTTCGCCGAAACCTTTGAAATCAACAACGCCTCTCCGCCAGATCCCAAATTTCCAACGAATTGCGTTGTCGACGGGCTGCGGATTTCTGACCATCAGAAGGAAGCCGATGAATTGGTACTGGACGATCCGGCACCTGTCGAACCTATTGCTAAATTAACGACAACGTGGGCACGCCTAAAAACAAGAAAATAGGCTAATAACATGGGCGGGCAATATCAGATGCCTTGGTCCGGAGGCAGAAATGCCAGCCGGCAGGTCAATTTTGTTCGCCCGTTACTACTGAGGAACCGATAATTGAAAAAAGAATACGCCCTTTTCGTATCAGGTACCGAAGGCTACCATACGTTCCGAATTCCTGCACTTGTTGTCTCAAACCGGGGCACGATTTTGTCATTTTGTGAAGGTAGACGCACAGGTGGCGGCGATTCCGGCGATATAGATATCGTCCTAAAACGGAGTTTTGACAACGGAGAGAGTTGGCAGCCGATGCAGGTCGCCGTCTCTACAGGAACCGATACGGACGGAAACCCTGCCCCAGTCGTAGACCGGAATACCGGCACCGTCTGGCTCCTTTTTTGTAAGAATCTTGCCGACGGCGCAGAAGGAAAAATTGTCGCAGGGGAAGCACCCCGCACCGTCTGGGTAACCTCAAGCTTAGACGATGGTGAAACGTGGGCAGAGCCGAAAGAGATAACCGGCACGACTAAAGCCAATACATGGACATGGTACGCAACCGGGCCCTGCCACGGCATCCAACTGGCAAACGGCAGATTGGCCATCCCGTGCGACCATGTCGCTGGAAATGAGCGCGACTACGCTCAGTACGGCTATTCACACCTTATCGTCAGCGACGACAAGGGCCAGACGTGGCACATTGGCGGAAAAGCACAACCCGGTACCAATGAAGCTGTGGTTGTTGAAACCGTGAATAAGGAACTCTATTTCAACTGCCGCAACTACGTCCCGCCGAAGCGGCGTGCGTACGCTTGGAGTACCGATGGCGGCGATACCTTTACCGAATTCGGTTACGCCGAAAATTTGATCGAACCGGTCTGTCAAGCCAGCATGGTACGCTATACTGATGGCCAGTCGCACGACAAAAACCGTATCCTGTTCTCTAATCCCGCTAGTCTTACGCGGGAGCGCATGACAATCCGCATGAGTTACGATGAATGCCGCAGTTGGAGTACAGGCAAAGTACTGCACGCGGGGCCCGCCGCCTATTCAGACCTCTGCATTACCTCTGACATGGATATCTGTTGTCTCTATGAGCGTGGCGAGACTCGGCCCTACGAGACGTTATCCTTCGCTAAGTTTAATTTGGCATGGCTAACAGATGGAACCGATGCATTGGCGATGTGATTTTGTAGAAGGCATCTCCCGAAAAACTTTCTTCCGTCTCAAACCCGATTATGTCAATGCCTACTACAACCGGGGAGTGGTGGAGGCACTCTTAGGGCGCACTAGGGCGGCGAAGCAAGATTATCAAACAGCACTGAGATTAGCAGAAAAAGCAGGTGATGCGAGTTTGAAAATAGACGTTGAGAAAGCACTCCGGCTCCTTGAATAAAAATCCGTAGTTCGGACAACAAGTGCACATCGGTCTCTACCGTAGATACTCCTCGCCGCGATGTGTCGCAATCCACGTTTTCAGGGGCACGTCCGCGTCCGTAGGTTGCCACCACCCTTTTATATCTACACCGTCCCCTAGCAGTTGGCGCCGGATCGGGTTGCACTTGGCGAGGAGCTCAGGCGGCATCAGGTTGTAATCCAAGCCGCGCAGCCAGCGATAACTATATCCCATGAACAGCACCTTCCGCGTGACATCGGAGAAGTTCCAGCCGCGTGAGTGCCAGAGCCGCCGGTCGAAGAGCACCGCCGTTCCACGTTTAACGAGCAGATCTATCGCGGCATCCGGATCTCCGTCCGGTTCACTTTGCGGCGGTCGGCTGTCAAGTTTATGGCTTCCGGGAACAATACGCATCGCCCCGTTATCTCTATCCGGTACATCGCTCAACCAGTAACTCACCTTAAGCGAGAGCCGGGGGTGTGGACGTTCCATCTCCGGCACCGGTCTACCGCCGTCCTGATGCCAGTGTGCCGCTTTTCGGACGCGCGGTGTCTCCGGCGGTTCAGGCGGATACATGATGAGATGCGAAATGTAGAGTTGGATGTTCCACCCCAAAATGTCCCACAGCAACGGGAATACCTTCTTATTGTCGAGCAATTCCAGAAAAATATCGTCTTCAACCACAGTGCAAAACTTTGAGAGGAGTTTATGTTTTTCGGTGCCGTTTTTCGCCCGCTCTTCCGCATCAATGCGATGCACGACTTCTTCGAGCTTGTCAAGCATGTCCGGTGCAAGGGCATCCTCTACAACAAGGTAGCCGGTATCGTTGAATGCCTTGAGTTGTTTTTCTGTGGCACAGTAGTTAAGCCAACTGGTGTCCATAGTTGTTTCCTCCGAATGTGAGGTTCATGATTGGCTGTCTTCCTTAAAGGCACGTTCCCTATGGAGCCTTTAACTGCCCCCAGGTCATTGCCAGTTTCCGTTTGGCTTCGACAGCAAAAGAGATGCCTTCCATATCCTGCTGTATCTGTTTTTGCGTCAAGGCAATATTGAGAATACGCAGCTCATCAAGCACACCATCAAGCCATACGTTCTCATTAGCTTTCTTGCCGATCCAGACAGGGGCTTGATTCTCGTTAATATTCCCTTTTCGTTCAATTTTTCCGTCTTCTTCCCCATCCAGATAGACGCGAACTTCCGCACCGTCGTAGACAAGAGCAAGATGGTGCCATGTGTCTAGTTTCATTGTTGACGCGCCTTGTGCAACGGCAGGGTCGCCGGGGGCAGTATAGACAAACCCACGAATGGTCCCGCCCGGCGTATCAAACCCCCAGCCACTTTCAGCGACGGCACCTTTTCGGGCAATTGGCGGATGCCCTGCAGGGAAGGTAGCGGGTTTGAACCACGCCTCAATCGTCATTTCATCGCCACCGGGCAATAGACTCTCGTGATGTGGAATTTCAATGAGACTGCTTGTGCCGTTAAAGATTAACCCGCCGCCGTTTTTACCATCCTCTGTCCATTCCGCATCGGTCAGCTCTCCATGATTTTCCATCGGGGACAGGTCTGTCGCTTCATCGCCGGCCTCTTCATCAAAGAGGTATAGCAGCACGGTGTTCTCTTCCAGTTCAGCCAAAGCGGTTGATGTGACACAGAGGATAAGCACCAGTATCGTTAAAATACGAGTCATTTGGAATACCTCCTGTCTATAGATCGGCAGGGCAAGGTATTCTTGTCTCTCCTTTCAGGAGAGACAAGAATACCGAACCTGCCGAATTTTTAATCGTTATATTTTTCTGTGTCTACAGAAACCTTAGCGGTGGTTATATATTCGTGGAATTAGTTTCCAATCGTTTGAGTTGCTTTCGGAGTTTCGCGAGTTCGATTTCTTCGTATACTGGAGCCCCATCAACGTCTAGGTAATCATAACTCGTGTGAAAATATCGTCTGAGCCGTTCGATGCATTGACTCTAAGACGTTCAATCGTGCGGCAGCTTCCTGCTCGGCTCGTGTTTGTAGCAGCACGTTTGTGCGCCGGTCGTAAATACCGATACCGTTATCAAGCGAGGCGAAATCTAACCCTAAGGTTACTGAGGACAAGAAGCCATCGGGGCGCGGTGAAATTTTAACGTACGCGCCAGGGACAAGTCGAAACCCGAGCAACGCCGATGGTAGATAACACCGATACGGGTCCGAGAGAAAGTATTCCTTCACTCCCATAGCGGCGTAGATTTTTTTCTTTCCGGCTAGGTCGTTTTCATAGGTGTTTTCGCTGGCGAATTCCATCACAAAGTCTGGCGGTTTGCCTTCCTCCCACACTTTGTATACCCGTCGCTCTTGCCGGCCAATGCCGAAGGCCACGAAAATATCGGGCAAAATAAATTTACGACGATCGTCCTTTTCATAAAACATCATCATATTACTCCAGATGTAGACATCAGGAGTGTCTGCGAAATGGGTTTCTAGGATATCTAACACCTTGATAATCTCTCTGAGATGTCGCTCGGTTTCAGCAATCGGGTTCCCGTCTGATTCAGGATAAACATCTGCTACATCTGGCGGGGTATATGGGATTTGGGAAACGTTTGCGTATGCCATGATTGTATCTCCTTTAGGGACGTTGTCTCTTTTCACTCATCGATTCCTAAATACGTATAAACGCTGTTATGTTAAGTATATCTTCAAGTATCGCGAGTGTCAAGAAAAAAGAAGATACCATTTTCCGGCCTACAACTGGCTATGAAGCATGCGCATCAAAACTTAGTTCAATAAGTTATTCCTCTACCCGTTCAACAATGTCGCCGGTTTCTCTATCCCGGAAAATCCGTTTGATTCTGCCATCAGGCATCTGCTCGTTTTTGAGGAGCGTGTATCGTTCACCAACGTCGGTCTGTCTTTGTTGTGTATCGATAACGTCCGTAGACGCACGCCAATCTATGAGCTCGACGGGTTCCCACTGTTTCGACTTGGCGGATTTATAGCAGGCATCGATGATCGCGTTGACGACGTAACCGTCATAAAACGTCTCGAGAGGTTCTCTGCCGTCATCCATTGCATTGAACATATCTAGAAACATATCCCGGTATCCGAGTTCTGCGACTTCATCCCCGACCGGAAAGAGCCATCCGGTATCCGTCTCGGCTTTCTCTGCGACGTAACCACCTTGTCCGCTGGCGGTGAACATCTCAAACCCGGTTCGGAGCCAGTGATTGAGCCAGATAGTGCCTTCGCTGCCAGAGACTTCATCACGCAAATCCATGCCGCCGCGGAATGCCCAACCGACTTCAAATTGCCCCATCGCCCCACTCTCAAATCGGATAAGCGCTATACCGTGGTCTTCTGCATCGATCGGATGCACGAGAGTGTCTGCCCAGCACATCACCTCAAGCGGTCTGTTATGTTTTCCGACGAAGTTTCGGATAATCTCGATGCAGTGGCAGCCCATGTCCACGATGGCCCCGCCGCCTGCTTGTTCTAGATCCCAGAACCAATCGCTATGTGGGCCGGGGTGTGTTTCACGAGAGCGCACCCACAGAATTTTTCCGAGGGCCCCGTTACGCACAGATTCCAATGCTTTGAGGGTTTTGGGCGGGTAAACCAGATCTTCGAGATAGCCGCCAAAGACTCCGGCGTTTTCTACAATATCCAACATCTCTTTCGCCTCAGCCGCGGTGCGTCCTAACGGTTTTGTGCAGAGAATCGCCTTTCCTACCGCTGCAGCGAGTTGCACCGCTTTCAGATGCAAATTATTAGGTAACCCAATGACTACTACATCTGTTTCAGAGTGGTTAATGGCTTCTGCGAGGTCTGTCGTTGCATTAGGGATGTGCCATTCTTCAGCAAAAGCGTTCGCACGTTCCCCACGGCGCGAGTAAACGACGTGGACGTGGTCTGCGCCACGTTGATTGTGGAGGGTCATCGTGTAGAACATTCCGATGAGGCCGGTGCCTAACATTGTAATTTTATGGATTTTCAATTCTTCTGGCATAGATTTCTCCTTGGTCAGCAGAGATCAGGCACGCCTTTCGGGCGCGCCTACCTCGATTTGCATCTAACTGTGTCTTACTGCACCGTATACCCGGCAATCACACCCCAATCGTCAACTACCCAACAGTGGTCTTTGTCTATAGCAGAGACACCCTTGAAGGTGCTACCGCCGCCGCCTGCTTTTTGGGGATTCCATGTTTTGCCACCATCGGTAGTGTGCAAGACTACGTTGTAAGCACCAACAGCCCAACCTACCATCCCATCGACAAAAATAATATCGTGCAGATCGTCGTGAGAGTTCGTTGCCTGTTGGTTCCAAGTCTTACCCCCGTCGATGGTGTGTAGAATTAAACCTTCTTGCCCACAAATCCACCCTATATTTGCATCAAGGAAATGGATACCGAAGAGGTTATTATCGAAACCTGGATCTTGTTTCTCCCAAGTTTCACCGCCATCGTTCGTCTGCAAGAGTGTTCCAAACGAGCCGATAATCCAGCCTGTGGTAGGAGAGACGAAGCGGATATTTTCGAGGTTGTTGCGTGTTTCGCCCACTCTTGCACGTTCTGAGCTTCCTACCCAGGTTTCACCGCCATCAGTAGTTTTGAGAATCGTATTCTCAGAACCGGCGATGAAACCGACCTCGGCATTAAGCATCTGGATACCCATCAAGTTAGCCCGTATTCCGCGTGCACGTGGGTTTGCCGCCTGGCCGCTGGATTCACTCCGTGCCATTTTCCGTGCCCAGGTTTTCCCCCCATCCTCAGTCTTCAGAATAGTGCCTCTACCGCCTGTGATGAAGCCGGTCTTTTCGTCAATAAAATAGATGTTGTAGAGATCTGCGGGGCCCCCTCTACCGAAACCGGGTGGCGGTCCGCCGCCTGTACCGGGTGCTCCGGCTCTTTGCCTTGCAGCCGGTGGGCTCATATCAACTTCCATTTTTTCCCAGGTTTTCCCGCCATCATTTGTTACGAGAATCAATCCGCCTTGCCCGACTACCAATCCGTTTTGGTTATTGGTAAAATGCACGTCTTGTAGCATGGCGTTAATGCCGTCCCCACGAATGATATCGTCTTCGCGGAGGACAGTCCAATCGGCACCTACGGTGGTGTATAGAAACAGGCATGCGATGCCGATGAGCATCCCTGGAATGTAAGAAGGGACCCGTCTTTTCGCAGACTGTGGCCGGCTGAGAATCGTCCTTACCATGGTAATCTCCTTTTCAATTTCAATCGTGCGGCTTACAACCGCACTTGCTGTGCTCTTATACTAGCGCATTCTTTCACGCTATGAGGCAAGCCTTACTTAAAAAAAATAAGAAAAGGCTTGCTGCTAAGATGCCTGAAAAGCATCATAAATCTGACGCGCTTTATCTTCAACCTTTGCTAGATAATTTTGACAAATAAACCTCTGGTAAAGTTTGGTTAAATCTCCGCGTGCCTCACCGAATGCCTTGGCAAACCGTCGACACTCTGTTTTATCTGCTCCGGAGGCATAAGCCTTCGTCTTCGCGTCGGTGCCAGATTTCCGGACCTCAACAAATTTATCGCGAAACTGCAGATAAGTGCCATCGCCTACAAACTGGACATTTTCAAGTGTCGTGAAATCTAGGTTCGGCAGTGCATCTGTGAGGATCGCACGCGCGTCTGATAGGCTAATTTTACCGTCTCGCAAAGCGATGGCGATACCGAGATAAAACAGGTCGTTTTTGTCGCGTTTTGCTTCCCCATCACGTTTCGCGGCGCGGAGCTTTTCAGGATTAGGTTCAGATTCGTTGTAATAGGTGATATCCTCACGTACATCGCACGTAGCACTGATTTGGTTTTCCGTGAAAACTGCATCGAGATAGTCGGACAAGGAAATGTTCGCTTGCTTACAGTGCGCACCAAGTGCTGTAACAAGCACCATCGCTTCCCCAGCCGATTTTTCACGCATCGCGAGCGCAGTCCGGCCACCCCGGCTTTGGATGAGCTCTTCGGGACCGGTGATCATTCCGCCGCTCTCTTCGCCTGCAAAAATGAGTCGTGGCTGCACGCCCAATGAGATTTTCTCTCCGTAGACATCCTCTACAACAACGGGTGCATTGGGTGAATTGCCAAGTTTCGCCTCAATTTTTTTCATAATCGCCGCAATCTCTTTGAAGCCAACCGGCACATTAATCACATTAACGCGGTTTGCGGCTCCCCACTGGTCCCATGCGAGTGCAGAAGGTGTCGTCTTAATCATAAAACGCGGGTAATTCTGCCAAAGTCCTGCAGCTTTCAGTTGCTTCGCGTGAAAGTCCATCAACATGAGAAATGCCTGATTGGGCGTATAAATCGTTAAAAGCCGTTCTTCATCGAGCATTAAGAAATCAACACCGAGCAGCTCCAGCGTTTTCGCACGAGCTGCCGCCTCTATTTGACATACGATGAGCCGGTCGCCATCCGGATCCGTCGCTTCAATGATTGTGCCAACCGGTTGTTGCTTAAGCTTTTCTTCATATTTCGCCGATTTAACCACATCAAGTATGCTAAAATCACAGCCCAGGTCATAAAATTCCATGTCGCCTGTCTTTGGGTTCCTGTCAAGCTTCCCGATGCTATGATAGAGCGGATCCGCTTGGACGTGGAGCCAATGGATGGAGTCAGCAATGCCCAATCGCTCAAAGATTGCACGCATCGGACGGTACATACATCCGCCAACGCAGTCTACAACGATGGACGGTTTCACCGCACGAATGAGTTCGAGATTGGCTATAGTGGCTACGCCGGTTTTGAGGTAACCAACATAGAGCTGCACCCCATCGTGAAGTTCATCCAACCCATCTACATCAATGTATTCATCAGTGACCGCGCTAAACGGGATTGAGTATCCCTCCGTTTCGGCAATTTTTAGAATTTCTTCAATCTTATTAACAAACTGCAGTGACTCTTCCGGCAAATATTGGCTACCCTGATTATTAAGATCCTTGGTAGCGTTTTTCGTACTAACAGAATGGCTTGACGTGACATGCTCACCCCCATCCAGATCAAGCATGAAGATGAGAAACGATACCATCCAGATGGGCAAGGTACCGAAATCTTTAGGGACGTAAGTCCGAATTCCTTGTGCGGCTTGGATGCGCGCGATGAACTCCACATATTTCTCTGAATTATAGCGAACCTCGCGGCCCGCGATTTTTGAAATCGGTTTCCCCGCAGAATGCTCTTTCGCAACAAGGCTTTTCCCTAACGTTGCCAAAACAATCCCTACCTGATTAATCGGAAACCGGGTATCCCACGGGTATAGAATGTTTTGCTGTCCTCGAATACCGGCGGTTGATACTTGTGCTTCTTTCGCGTAGTTGCCAAACCATTCCCAGAGGTTCAACAGGTCAATCAATTTCTTATCAAGTTGAAACGCAAATGCCTCCGGCGTATCTTGTGGAAAATATGGAATTTTGAATTCTTGCGGCGTATTCTGTTCAACCACTGCGAAAAGTTGCTGTTCGGTGAGATCCCTTTTTTCTTTATAACGTTCATCGACTGTGATAACCATCAATGCTCCATTTCGAGTGTAGAATTTTAATAAACATTTTATCATAGTTTTACATTTTTTTGTGGAAAAATGTGGAATTCTGCAATAAACTCAATTTTCACGGAAAGTACAACTTAGGTATCGTGGAAAGTCAATAACAGTATGCCTTGTAAAAAAATACGCATGACATTTTCCCTTGATTCCTATGCAAAGCCGGTCTAGAGACAATAAAATTTGCTTGAAAAAAAAGGGGAAAACCTGTTTAATAATAGAAACAGGTCTAAAGGTGCGGTGTGGGCTTTAAAACGCCACCCTAGCACCGTATTTAACAGAGTACATAGGAGACATAAAATCAGATGGAAATAGAAAAAAGACTTGAAGAATTAGGCATAGAATTACCATCGCCCGCGGTCCCAGTAGCCAATTACGTTACAACCGTGCAAACAGGAAATCTTGTCTTTACGTCTGGGCACGGCCCCGGCCCCGGCGAGGGTAAAATCTATAAGAGCCAACTCGGCACGGATGCAACAATTGAGGAAGGGTACGCCTCTGCACGCCAGGTGGCAATCGGCTTGTTGAGTACCCTCAAACATGCGTTAGGAGATTTAGACCGGGTTAAACAGGTTGTTAAGGTTGTGGGATTCGTGAATTCTGCCCCGGATTTCACTGACCAGCCGGCTGTCGTTAACGGTGCATCAGACTTTTTCGTTGAGGTGTTCGGTGATAAAGGTAAACACGCCCGCTCAGCCGTAGGCATGGTGCAATTACCCGGTGGCATCCCGGTTGAAGTTGAAATGGTTGTTGAAATTGAGGATTAGTTTCACCAACACGTTATTTGTGCATGAAAGAAGGTGACAATGGCAATTCAAATTGTGAAGCCTCGGATTCGTGGGTTTATCTGTACCAACTCGCATCCGGTTGGCTGTGCGGTTAACGTCCAACACCAAATAGAACTGATTAAACGGAACGTTGCCCATAAACCGACAGAACCAAATGTTCTTGTCATCGGTGCTTCAACGGGGTACGGACTTGCTTCACGCATTGCATTGACGTGGGGATACGGTGCCAAAACGCTCGGACTCCTCTATGAGAGACCTGCAGATAGCCGGCGCACAGCGACTGCGGGCTACTATAACACTGTTGCCTTTCATGAGCAGGCGAGACAAGACGGTTTCTTCGCAACGAGTCTCAACGGAGATGCATTTTCTGATGAGATGAAACAGACAACTGTCAGCCACATCCGGGAGAACTTTGGCGAAATAGATGTGCTTGTCTACAGTATCGCCGCGCCGCGCCGCATTCACCCGCGTACTGGAGAATCGCATCAGTCTGTCCTGAAGCCGATCGGTGAATCTTATACCGGGAAGACTATCGATCTGAACCGAGAGGTAATTGTTCCTGTGACGATTGAGCCTGCGACTCAGACAGAAATTGCGGACACCGTGGCTGTCATGGGCGGCGAAGATCTGGAGATGTGGATGGCGGCTTTGGAAGCTGAAGGATTGCTTGCCCCAGAGGTAACCGTCGTCGCCTACACCTATATCGGCAGTGCTTTAACCTGGCCAATTTATCGGGATGGTACCATCGGCAAAGCGAAGGATGACCTGAAGGCACGCGTTGACGCACTTGACGAACGTTTGACAAAAATCCTGGGCGGGCACGCCTATATCTCCGTTAATAAAGCTGTGGTTACGCAGGCATCGGCAGCAATACCAGTTGTTCCTCTCTACATCAGCATCCTCTACGATATCATGAACACCAAGGGCATCAATGAGGCACCGATCGGGCAGATGCAACGGCTCTTCTCTGAGCACCTCGGCCCCGGGCTACAGCCACAACTTGATAGCGAACGTTATGTTCGATTGGATGATAGGGAATTGCAGGTAGATGTAACAAACCAGGTCACGGAACGCTGGGAACAGATTGATACAAGCAATTTTCATGAACTCTCTGATTACACAGGTTTCAGAAGACGTTTTCGAAACCTATTCGGTTTTGAAGTTGAAGGTGTAAATTACGATGAAACTGTAGAGACGGAATTAGCATTTTACAACAATTAAGCAATAGAGGAACACAAACTTATGACACAACCGATTCAAGTTACCGTTTGGAATGAATTTCGGCATGAGAAAACGAACGAGACGATTCGCGGTATTTACCCCAAGGGCATTCATGCCGCTATCGCCGATGGACTCAACGCCCCGGGCGGTTTTGAAGTGCGAACCGCAACTTTGGACGAACCCGAACACGGCTTAACAGACGATGTGTTAGGGAACACCGATGTACTGATATGGTGGGGACATGCTGCCCACGGCGCTGTTGAAGATGCCATCGCTGACAAAGTCCGCGGACGGGTGCTGGATGGAATGGGGCTTATTGTTTTACATTCCGCTCACTACTCTAAGCCATTTACCCGATTGATGGGCACTTCATGTAGCCTCAAATGGCGCGAAGCAGCGGAAAAAGAACGGCTCTGGGTGATTGAGCATGGACACCCTATTGTAGAAGGACTCGGCGAATATTTTGAGATTGAACACGCTGAGATGTACGGAGAACCGTTTGATGTACCCGAACCGGATACCTTAGTTTTCATCAGTTGGTTCCCCGGCGGCGAGGTCTTCCGGAGCGGTTGTTGCTACTATCGCGGTAGGGGCAAAATCTTCTATTTCCGCCCCGGGCACGAAACTTATCCAATCTATTATGATGAGAACGTGCGGCAGGTCATTGCGAATGCGGCGAAGTGGGCGGCACCCGGCAATGCACCAACACCTATTTTTGGAAATGCACAACCCTTGGAACCCCTTTCTTAGCAGTGTTGCTGATTGCGTTCAAATGGACAGGCCACTGTGCCTGTCCAAATCCTTAACGGGAACCTTATAGAAAGATGAAAGCCGAAGAAACACAGACGCATAATCAGGCCTCGAAAAAAAATGAGATTCCGCCTGTCAGTAGCCCCCTACGCTGAGCCCTAGTTTATGAGGAAAATCATTGCACTTGCCGCGGTGTTCGGCCCCGCCGCGATTGTTGCATCCGTGAGCATCGGTACCGGTGAGACAATCGTTGTTGTCCGTGCCGGGGCTTGGGCGGGGTACGGCTTGCTCTGGCTTGTACTGCTGAGTTATGTCGTTAAAGGGGTTTTTGTGACGTATCTGCTTGGCCGCTATACCGCAGTGAGCGGCGAGTACATCGGGAACAGGCTTGTCAAACTGCCCGGTCCGAGAGGTTGGTTGCTGATTGCTATTGTCCTCTTAGAGGTGATAGGTGCACCGTTAGCCTGGGTGCCAATTGCGAAACCGTACGGCGCACTGCTGCACTTTTTGTTTAAAGACGGCTTCTCTACCGCTATTTCGCAGCCCATCTGGGAGAACCTTATAACTTCGGCGTTCATTAGTTTCGCGCTTCTCTTCGGATTAAGGCTCTCATTTGATAAGCTGGAAAAACAGCAGCTAATCATTTGTGGTATTCTCGTCGTTGGAACAATTATCGGCACATTGATGGTACGTCCAGATTTTGGAAAGGCGATCGTTGGAAGTTTCAGTTTTGCTCATCTGACTGACTTCCCGGAATGGACACCGACCGACACAGTCAAAAACCCACTGCTCACAATGGCGACAACGTTCGGTTATGTTGGCGGCTCAGTGACGGGTTATGTGGTTTACGCAAATTGGGTCAGCCTTCACCGATGGGGAATGACATCACACCAAAATATTGATGCCATCCGCCGCCACGCCGCCGGACGAGATAAAATCGACTACCTCCCTAACAAATCTGAACAAGTCAACGGGTTGCGTCAAATCCTTGCCCCTTTGCGGTGGGATATTGGTATGGGTGCAGTCGTTTGTTCATTGTAACAGCGGCATTCATGATATCTGGTGCCGCCGTCTTATATCCACCCAAAAACTCATTTGAAGGGTGGAGTTTACTCACAGATAAGGCAAGCATCTGGAAGAACATTCACCCAACGCTGGTTTGGGTTTACTATATTTGCATCATTATGGCGCTATGGGGTACGCTGCAGGCACTCCCCGAAATTTACGCGTGCGTTATCCAAGAATTCTTTCAGGCAGTCTGGCTGGAACGAAAATTTGGGTACGACACAATCCGGCGATGGATCTGTCTCTATATTTTCCTTACCACGATGGTAATCATCTGGTTGAACATTCCGTTCGACATTTTAACGCAAATCGTTGGGTTTATTTTAGCAAATTTTTCCATTGCTTTAATGATGCTTGCTGTACTGTATCTAAACTTCAAACTTCCAACTGCCTATCGTACGCGGCCGTTCATGCTCGTCGGTTCCCTAATTCCCTCTGTCGTTCTCATCGTCTTTGCAGGCAGTAGTGCTTGGGGCCTATTCATCAAGTTCTTTGCTGGAAATTAAGGTTGACACCTTTTAAATAAAAATATAGAATTCCCTTAGCACGCACGATGCAGAGTCGTGTTAACGAAATCTTTTTAGTTAGCAAATCATCAAAATTTGCAAAGGAGATGGAACCATGGCAAACATTAAAGAGAGACTTAATCAACTGCAGCAAGACGGGTTTCTTGTGATTGAAGGCGCGTTGTCGCCGGAAGAAACGGAACAAATTCGGCAGCGGGTTAACTATGCACGTGAAATGCAATGGGAAGAGGGTTTAAACGCTGTCGGCAATATGTGGTTTGATAGTCTATTGGATCGGGAACCTGATACTTATGCTCCACTTGTTGGACATCCAAGCGTTCGCCCCTATCTTGAAGGATTGATGGGTAAACAGTGTCAACTCCGTAGTCTACGGGCACACATTAACCCGGGGCCCTATCTCCAAGAGTGGCACATGGATTTCTACGGCTATTGGCACGAAAAACGGTATGCTGACGAACATCCGTTTGCGATGGCTCCGGTGGGGATTAATACCACCTTCTATTTTCAAAACAACGACCCCGGTGAAGGACATCTTAAGTTTATCAAAGGCGGGCATCTTAACGAACCACCGCATCTGTATCCGTTAAATCGACCGAAATTCGAGGCATGGTGTGAGGCACAAGAGCATGTAATCCTGTACCCGAAAGCAGGAGACTGTGTTGTATTCATCAATCACATTCCGCACCAAGGTGCCAAAGAACGCGACGATATGGAACGGAGCAATGTGGTATGTCACTATCAGGTGACACCGATGTATGAAGGGGTTTGGCATGTCTCGCGCCCGCGTGGGTATCAAGGGACCTTCCCATTTGCTTAGAGCGCTTCACAAACCGTTTCTTGTTTCCCTTTCATTGGGCAGAGGATGCTCTGCCCTTGGACACCATGTTAGACGAATCTCTTAATGATGATATTCCTCACTCGCAGCGTTAATCTCACCGGTTCGCGCTTAACTACATGTTACACGGATATTACAAAGATTCGCATAACCATTAGTAAACTAAAGTCAGGGAGAATACTCATGCGCGATGTTATCCGGTTTGTATGTCCTATGTATTTATTGACAGTCAGTTTCCAAATTCCCAGCACAGCGAAAGAATTAAAAGGTTTAGTCGTTTACTTCGCATTTGAAGAGAGCAGCGGTCAAACCGTCGCAGACCTATCTGGAAACCGGAATGATGGCAAACTAGAAGGTGACATCTCGTGGGGTGATGGGAAATTCGGGCGTGCCGTCAATTTTGGTGGGAAGGATGGCATCATTCGCGTGGAGCATTCCGACTCGTTTGAATTTACCGATGGAATTACGATTGCAGCATGGGTTCGCCCTACATTGAAGGCTGGTCCCGGCACATGGCAGCTGATCGCAGCTAAGGGGCCGGATGTGGACGAATTTTTTGAGATACTCCTCCATCCGGATGGGTTGGAAATTGTCAGGAGGACGTTCGGTTCCAGCACAAAGTCCTCGCAATATCGTCAAAGATAAGTGGCAACACGTTGCGGTTTCGTTTCAATCAAGGGATTTTTGGACTGTCTATCTCGACGGTGAAGTTCTGATCTATTACCCAAAGACCAATGACAAATTGATACCGATTGAGTCTCCTTTATTGCTGGGTGTTGAAGAGCCTCTCAATTTGAACCGTTACTACAACGGTGACATGGACGACTTTGCTCTCTTTAGCCATGGGCTTTCCAATACCGAAATCAAAGAAATTCAGGGCGGTATCCAATAAATTTTGGCTGTTGAACCGGCTGCGAAATTATCGACAATGTGGGGTTTTCTTAAACAGAGATATACTGCTCGCGATGTGTCAAATTGACGAATCGCCTAGAAGTGTGCCAATTTGGCAGAGCACGCACTCGGATATCCCTCATTTCATGCGATTCTTGTTGGCACAGATATTGCACAATACTTGTACGGTTTTCGCTGTGAGTGAACGACCGAGCATCGGGAACCACAATCTTTAATCGCATAGTATGAAAAAAAAATAATTGACAAGAAAGGATATTTGAAATGAGCAAAGTCATTGGAATTGATTTAGGAACAACTAATTCATGTGTTGCTGTTTTAGAGAGCGGCGACGCGAAGGTTCTCGAAAACACGGAAGGGAACCGCACGACACCCTCAGTCGTCGCTTTTACCAAGGAAGGAGAACGGCCAGTCGGACAAGTCGCCAAGAGACAAGCCATCACCAATCCTAAAAATACGATTTTTTCCATAAAACGGTTCATGGGGCGAAAATACAACGAGATCGGCGATGATGCTTCACGCGTGCCTTATGAATTAAAAAGCGATAAAGATGGGGATGTCGCAGTAAACATTGAGGGTAAAGATTATTCACCACCTGAAATTTCAGCGATGGTTTTGCGAAAAATGAAAGAGACTGCCGAGGTGTACCTCGGTGAAGAAGTTACGCAAGCCGTTATCACGGTGCCTGCCTACTTTAATGACTCACAACGGCAAGCAACGGCAGATGCAGGCAAAATCGCCGGGTTAGAAGTCCAGCGGATTATCAATGAGCCTACGGCTGCATCGCTTGCTTACGGATTACAGAATGAAGGCGACCGGAAAATTGCTGTCTATGACTTAGGCGGCGGCACCTTTGATATCTCTATCCTAGAAATTGGCGACGGAGTCTTTGAGGTGAAAAGCACAAATGGGGATACCCATCTCGGCGGTGATGACTTTGACCAGGCAGTTATTGACTGGATGGCGCAAGAATTTCTGAGTAGTGAAGGCATAGATCTTCGCAATGATGGCATGGCGTTACAGCGTTTGAAAGATGCAGCTGAGACGGCTAAATGTGAACTCTCAAGTACGCTACAGACTGAAATCAACTTGCCGTTTATTACAGTTGATGCGAGCGGCCCAAAACACCTCAATTTGACGCTCACCCGTTCAAAATTAGAGCAGATTACAGACGAGCTCGTCGAACGTTCACTTAAGCCATGCCGGCAAGCACTCTCTGATGCAGAAATGAACCCATCGGATATTGACGAAGTTATCCTCGTTGGTGGACAGACGCGGATGCCTAAAGTACAGGAAGCTGTCCAACAGCTCTTCGGGAAAGAGCCACATAAAGGGGTCAACCCGGACGAGGTCGTCGCTGTGGGCGCTGCAATTCAAGGAGGGGTCCTGGCCGGAGACGAGGAAGTCAAGGATATTCTGTTGCTGGATGTAACCCCTCTTTCACTCGGTATTGAGACGTTGGGTGGCATATTCACGCGGCTGATTGAGAAGAATACCACCATCCCTACAAAAAAATCGCAGACGTTCACTACAGCTGAAGACAACCAGTCAGCTGTCGACGTGCATGTGCTCCAAGGCGAACGGGAGCAATCCGTTTACAACAAGACTATCGGCCGGTTTCGATTAAGCGAGCTGCCACCTGCCCCTAGAGGCATGCCGCAGATTGAGGTAACATTTGATATTGATGCGAACGGTATCCTCAATGTCTCCGCCAAGGATACCGCAACCGGTAAAGAACAGAAGATTACGATTACTGCCTCCTCCGGGCTGACGGATGCCGAGATCGAGCAGATGGTAAAAGATGCTGAAGTGCATGCGGAAGAGGATAAACAGAAAAAAGAAGAAGTCGAAACCCGCAACCGGGCCGATTCTCTGGTTTATGAAACCGAGAAAAACCTGAAGGAATTCGAGGATAAGGTAGACGACGCAACCAAGGAAAAAGTAAACAGTGCTGTCGCGCGCGTGAAGCAAGCATTGGAAGCAAAGAATCTGGAGGAAATCAAATCTGCAAGTGATGCACTCACCCAAGTCTGGCACGAGGCATCGGCGCAGCTTTACCAACAAACAGCTGGAGCTGATCCGAACGCAGCTCCCGGAGAACCCACCTCTTCTGAACCAGTAGATAGCGAGGTTGTTGACGCTGAGTACGAAGTCGTTGACGAGGATAAAGACAAGAAGTAACGCGTTTCTCTCCTTTCCGATCTCTGCAAAATTGTGCAAACTAAGTTATAGTGAGAACGTTTAGTCTGTTGTGCTCTCATGAAGACTCTATTATATCGGAGGTCTCTCCAATCGCTTATAGCGATTGGACTTTAGAATCGGTAGTACCAGCGTTTCAACTAGAAAAGGTTGACACCGCGGGTCTCTTTTCTGAAGTAGAGCCGGTGGCACCAAGTGCTTTTCTCGCGACGACTTTGGCGAGAAAAGCACCGCTAGCTATTGCTATCGGAACAGAGAAAGCACACTCGGAACTTATTGTCGCTGATATTCTCATTGAACTCCTTGAATATAATCGTGAGAGCCTCAGTTTTTTTGAGGGATTGACTTCAGCGTAGATGCCGAAAACGGTTTGGTGGGTGTGTGCGATTTTTTAGTGAGTCTGTCGCCAAACCAATTTTATCTCGAGGCACCTATCATCATCGACAGCTTATGTAGCACCATATTGTCTATTTGCTTCAAGAGTTATAAGATTCAATTGACGACATTTCTCATCATTTTCTCTGCGCCGGGCCGCCGGTAGCCCCTAACTTAAAAAACTGGCCTGAGTTGAAATAATAGATTATTCTTCGGGTTTCACCGGATGAAATCCAGACGGAGGTGAGCTTGCTCTTGGGCACTCTTTCTTCTGCCAAGAGTTCACTGTCACCATCAAACAGATATAAAAAACCTACCGTATCTGCTCTACCCACTTCAATCTCAAGTGTGAGTGTCCCAACCTCTTCAAACGCCCTTGTGTCAATCACAACGACAGTGTAATCTTGGTAGCCAACCGTTGGTGTCCAAAAAATGTCTAATACTTCTTGAAAAGGTTGTTCACTGCTGAGGACAACATTGCCCACCCCGGGGAATTTATCTTCCAAAGATACCTTTTTTAGAAAAAAAGCTAAAGATTTTTTGCCCACGTGGTTGAGGATGTCACGAAGGTGCAGCTCATCGAGATATTGCGTCGGATGCTGGCATAATTACCGGTAAATGAACGCCAGATACTCACGCTGAAATTTTTTCATGATTTGAGCGGCGTAGTGGTTGCACGGGAAATGAACATGTCGGAGGGGCGCGTGAGTCAACTCACCGGCAGTGCGTTGGCCCGCTTGAAAAGAGGTATCCTTCGTGAACTTAAGGAAAAACAGGTGGAACGGCAATTGGCTGTCGCCGGGACTGATTCGGAAACTGATTTTGGTTATAAAGAAGTTTACATAAACTCTCTATGAATGCTTATACGGAGGTATACTGTCATGAGAAACTCTGTTTTGCGGATTGCCCAGGTAACGCTGCTCACGGTGGTGTTGGTTTTTGGAACACTGCAACATCACCCTTTTAAGGAGGGATTATGCTACGCACACTAATACGTCAAGAGTTGCTCGTGCATCTGATGAGCGCGCGATTCTTCGCCGCTGTCGTCATTACCTTGCTGCTAGTCGTCGCCAATACGTTTGTGTTGCTCGGCGCGTATGAAGAGAGGTTCGCTAACTATAGCGAGCAAGAACGGGTGATGCGCGAGAAGATCTCCGCTGCACCCACCTATTCGTCCTTAAGGTTGGCAGTGGAACGTTTCCCTAACCCCTTGAGTCTCTTTAGTGTAGGACTCGACACACGGTTCGGGAGTTCTGTTGATATCCATCATAGGATGGTGCCGTCCCTGCTTGAGAAGGGCACACCACTCAGTTCAAAGAACCCATATTTGAACCTCTTCATGCACATCGATCTGATGTTCATCTTCCAAGTTGTGTTGAGTCTCCTTGCGCTGCTCTTCGCTTATGATGCGATTGCCGGCGATTCGGAGGCCGGCACCTTGCGTCTGGTACTCTCGCATCCAGTTGGGCGCGGTGCCCTGCTGTTTGCCAAATATCTCGCCGCCATGGTCTGTCTACTCCTGCCGCTGCTGATGAGCTTCCTGTTTGTCCTCATTCAGTGCCTCCTTGTCACTTCGATGCAGCTCGGCCCGTCGGAATTTATCCGCATCGGTGGCATCTTTTTGACAACAATCATTTACCTATCCGGGTTTTACCTGATTGGGCTGCTGATTTCTACCGTGACACGCCGTGCTGCGACTGCGCTCATCCTCTGTATGTTTATATGGGTGGGTTTAGTCCTCGTCTATCCTAACTGGAGCCGGTTTGCTATTGATCCGGTCGGCAATATGCACGCTCGCCGCAGCTCTGCCTACCAACAGATTGGCCAGATTTTGGAAGAGGAAGTCCGCGAGGAACGGCAATTCCTCGCCAGCAGTCCGCTGAAAGGCGAGCCTTCGCGCTTTAATGTCAATTTTTCGGAATCTCAGGGGAGCTCTGATGGTCATGGTCCGGATCGGGTTATCGGCAAATTGGCAGATGCCGACGACCCCTTAGTGCCGCATCTGCAACAATATCATGCGTTCATGAGTAAGGTTCAAACCCGTCTTGCGGAAAGGGCAGGCTTAGTCAAGCAGCAGTTGGGGGCAGAAACCGCGCTACGGCAAGCGAGATGGGATGAACGGCTCATGAAGTTGAGTCCGGCGAGTCTCTATACGTTTGCAACTATGGCTTGGGCAGGTACGGATGTGGACGGGATGTTGGATTATATTCAAGCCACTCGGCGATATCGGCAGACCCTCATCGTCTATCTTCAAGATAAAGGAGCGTTCGGCAGTTTACAATGGTTTGCGACCAATGCTGGGCCGGTGGACTGGTCCGATTTGCCGCAATTCCGATTTCGTCCAGGCCCAGTGGGTGTGTACGCACAGCGGGCACTGCCGACACTATTTTTATTGTCTGTTATGAATCTCGGCGTGTTCATGGCGACATTTCTCATTTTTGTTAGGATGGAAGTGTAGTTCCAACAGAACCCGGTGCATGATTAAGTATAAGGAACCCAGTGCATCATAATGTAAAAGGAAGCTAGTCCATGATTAAAAATATTATCCTCCGTGAATTTTTCGACCATTTAAACAGTCTGAGGTTTGCGTTAACCACGCTCATCCTAGTAGCTCTGATGGTAACCAACGCTATGGTACATCTACGGATGCACCCGGCACAGGTCCAGCGTTATTCCAAAAATGCCACGGTTGCCCGTAACGAGGTAAAGTCTCGGACGCAACTGTATCTCCTGCTGCAAAAAGGCCCTGGCGATTTTTACAAACGCCCCTCGCCCCTCCGCTTCATAGCGGATGGTGGAGATGCACTGCTGCCGGGCCGGATTGGGAACCCTGGTTCTTGGAACGTGTTTGCAGTGGGTGGGACTGTCAAAAGCGTGTGGTGGCTGCAATATCCGAATGTGAACATGGGTGCGATAAACAATCTGCGCCCGACGGCAATTGTGATAGATTGGGTGTTTATCATCACCTATCTCCTCTCCTTCCTCCCGATTCTCTTTACGTTTGACGCGCTGTCGGGCGAGCGTGAACGAGGAACGCTGCGCCTCTGCCTTGCAAACCCTATTTCGCGCCACGCACTCTTACTCGGCAAATTCATCGGAGCCCTCCTCGCCGTGCTGATTCCGTTCTATTTCGGCGTGTTGCTCAATTTAGCGATTCTTTCTACGGATGCATCGACTCAGCTTGATGCGGCGGTATGGGTTCGGTTGGGGTTTATTGTGTTGATTGCATCCTGCTACGCTGGCATCTTCAGCGCTGTGGGACTTATCGTCTCCGCCATCACTAGTGAGAGTCGCTTAGCGCTGGTACTGCTGTTGTTAATCTGGGTCATGACAGTAGTGTTTATGCCATCAACGCTCGGCACCCTCGCGGCGAAATGGATGGTGCCCGTCCAAACGCGATATCAACTTAACAAGGCAAAAAAGGCAGCCATCAATCAGCTCAAAACCGATTACCAGAAGGAAATGGCGCAGCGGTTTGAAAAACGTTCGAGATCGAATAACCTCTTCAGCAACCTCCTCACCCTGTCGCCAAAGCAGGCGGAAGCAGCGTCGAAGGCAGCTTTGGAGAAGGTTGACGATGCAGATCTCCCCCTGAAGGCGGCATTCGTGATGAAAGATGTGGAGATCAGGGAAAAACTGGAACGCGAGCATCTCGCATCTCTGCATGCCCAGGTCTTACGCACGAGAGCCATCACGCGGTTGTCGCCCGCTGCCATTGTCCAATATACCCTAGAATCTATGGCGGGCACCGGCTTTAACCGCCACTTGCATTTTATTGACAGTGTAAGGCTTCATGTCCGACAATTCCGGGAATTCATTGAGACACGAGATCGTGCAGATCCAACGAGTCTTCATCTCCTCGGCATTCCGAGAGGCATGTCAGAAAAACCAGTACCACCGAGAGCTATCCCAATTTTTGATGGTAAGATGACCTTCCGGGAGACGCTGAATACCGCTATGGGCGATATGTTGTTGCTCGTAGTATTGCTCGGAGTGTTCTTGTTAGGAGCATTCCTCGTCTTCGTCCGATCAGAAGTTTGATTTGAGTCGTTGCAATGACGCTGTTTTCGATAAAAACGCCATAGGGCATGCAATTATGAATCTAAACATAAACGGCTCTGACGAGATGTACACAGTGATTAACAAAACATCAGGCGTTGTGGGGCTACAGTATACAAAAAATTGAAAGGAGAAATAGTATGTTGAACAAAATACGTCGCCATAACAGAGAGATGCGATTCGGGCATCTCGCCCTTTTTACGTTCGTGATGTGTTGGGCTCTAGTCAGTCCGACCGCCGCCAAAACCATTGAAGATATCATTCCGGCAGATACCTTTTTCTACTTGGAGTTACAACACTTAGCCGCGTGCCGTGAAGCAATTGAGAGCTCGACTAGCTGGGAGTACGCAGCTGAACTTATTGCCGCGAATCCGAAATGGTCGCCCATCAACCAAATGCTGCAAATGGTGCCGATATTTACCGGCACTGACATTCCAGGGCTGCTTGACACGCTCCTCGGAGACCGAGTCGGGCTCACCGTTTCTGCAGCAGAAGAAGGGCTGCTGATTGGGCTCGTCATCCAGAATGCCGGCAAAGCATCTACCGCCGAACAGACTTTCGCCACCCTCACCGAAACGCTTACCAGCATGGGCACCAACGTCAACGTGGAGAAAGGCACCTATCGGGACATCGCGTATCATACAGCACAACTGGGCGGGCAGCAACTCACTTACGGGAGCCTGAGCACGGACCTCTTTATTGCGGGACTGAACCCGGCGAGTTTCAAGAAACTCATAGATGTTTACCATGCCGAGACCGCGTCAATTGCAACAAGCGACGCGTATCGTTCTGTTGTTGAAAAGGCTGAGGAGAGTGAAGTTTTAGCGTTTATCGATGTCACAGTCGGTGGACCCTATCTGCAACTCCTGCTACCGCCTGTTATTGGTAGGGAACTTGCTGCCTTCCGCACGTTAGGATACACATGGCACCTGTTGCAGCCCGGGCACGGGCACCGCCTATACGGACACCTTAACCTTGAGCAGGAAGATGCACTGATTCCGCGTTTACGAGCGGAAAAAGTCATGCAAACCACGCGGGGCCTCGCCGGCAACGAGGAATTTTTCCTTGCACTGCCGCAGGAGCATGCAGCTCTGTTATGGCAAGCTATTCTGAATGCGCTGCCTCCCTCGGAAAACAGCAACTTTCTGTTCCCACCGAAAGCGGTGCTGCAAGCTGCGCTTGCAGGGGAGCTGACCTGCAACGCTGACCTTACCAACATCACGCAGTACCTGTTGGGCTTCGCAACAAACCAGCGCAGTACAGCCGGGGTAATAAACGCGGTCGGCTTTGACTTTAAAGAACACAGCGTAGGCTTCCTCTTCAAACCCGATACGCCCGAAACATCGCAGACAGTGTTCCAAGGAATTTTGGAAAAATGTGCTGTCGCATCGCGCCGTCAAGTAGATTATAAAGGGATCGTCTACAACGTTGTAGATATCCCCGGCTCGTTCTATTCCGGCAAAGTCAACGACCTTTTTTTGTTGGCATTTTCGGAGCAGCAGTTCCAGACAATGGTAGACAATCTGTTAGCAGGACCGTCTCCGGATGGCTTGCAGCAGCGGTTTGCGGCGTTCTCAGCACTGCCTGCTGCCTACCTCCAACTCGACTTTGGTGAATTGATCGGTGCGCTTGCAGCGACAAACCCGCAACTATCTCCGGAGATGATAGCGTTCTTGAAGCAGATGGGACCGCTGCTCGCTGCTCTTGCTGTCCAAGAAGAGACATTCTCACTGCATATTGCCCATGAGCCGGAGGAGACAGGGAGTGAAGCTATGGCGAAGTTGGCACCTTTCGTTTTCTTCATGTTTACTGAGGATAAAGCAGCTGAGCAGTAATATCAAATGTTTAGATTCATTACCTAGAAAGCTGTTTGATTCCTATAGATACGTTCTGCAGCTTTACCATCAAATGTTTAGATTCATTACCTAGAAAGGCTCCGACGAGATTTTCACGGTAATTAACTGAACATAGAGCAGTATAGGGCTTAAATATACAAAAAAATGATCCAGCTAGACCCTGCCGCTGCAACGTAGTTTCAAGAGCAAGGCTCGCATGAGAACGTGCTTTGGCCGGTGGCATCGCTAAACCTGTTTTATGCGTTCTTCTTTAGCATCTCTCTCATCCCATTTTTGAAGAGCGAGACGAAGTAACTCAAAGCGTAAAAAAAGATGGAACTTTTTGGTAGTACGGACAGTACAGGTTTGTAACATTTAAAGCAACTTTTTCTGAATTTTAAATCAGAAAATCGGGTATAATAGTTACAAGGAACTGGAAAAGCTCCATACTTTTAAACCCTTGTTAGAGGATAATAAACCTAAAAACCGTTTGTTTCACTGTCGTTTATCAGCATTTTTGCCATAACCCTCTGTGTATCGCTAACTTGTAACTATAAAGTTTAAAAGTGATGTCAACTCGCGCATTGAGGCGAGCCGGACCAGTAATCAGGCAGTATTTATCTTGTGTATCTCAACACACCCGATAAGGAAGGAAAAAATGTTAGAAACTCGCGACCTAACCAAAGTCTACAACGAATCTGTCTTAGCCGTGAATGCACTCAACCTCACCGTCAACGACGGTGAAATCTACGTCGTCCTCGGTGCCAACGGGGCCGGTAAAAGCACCACAATCTCTATGTTGCTGAACTTTATTGAACCCACGAGTGGCACCGCACTCATTGACGATATTGACATTCCCAAGTTTCCATTGGAGGCGAAGAAATACCTCGCCTACGTCTCCGAGAACGTCGAACTCTACCGGAACTTTACCGCCCGGCAGAACCTCTCCTTTTTTGCCAAGCTCGGCGGACGCAAGAAGGTCTCTAACGCAGAATTGGACGAAACCCTCGGCCGCGTCGGATTACCAACGGAAGCGTTTACCCGCCGCGTTAAGACATTCTCCAAAGGGATGCGCCAGCGTCTCGGCATCGCGATTGCAATCATGAAAAATGCCAAAGCGGTGCTGTTGGACGAACCGACTTCTGGCCTGGATCCGAAAGGCGGTGCGGATTTCCTCAATCTGCTCCGGGAACTACGCGAAGAAGGCAAAGCGATCTTCATGTCCACCCACGACATCTTCCGCGCCAAAGAGATTGCCGACAAAATCGGTATCCTCGTCGAAGGCAACTTGGAGCGCGAATTGACACGAGAAGAGGTGGAACAAGAGAACCTTGAAGCGTTATACCTCCGCTATGTCGCAGGCTATGAACCGGGAGAGGAAGAGATGGTATCATGAAACATAGACTCGCTTTGCTGCTATGTCTCTGGATTCCGGTGCTCGTCGTCACAGGTCTGATACTACCACTGATAGCTCAGGAACGAGAAGAGGCGTTACAGATTCAGTTTCCTGAAGAGATAACTTCCGCGAAGACGAAAGACGCTCAGAACCGTGAAATTGCCATCGGCGGTGCACGTCTTGAGATGGAATTAGCTTCCAATCTGATGAAAAAGAAGCAGATCGAGCTGCAGAACCTGCAAGCGATGATGGCGGAACAGAATAACATCGTTACCGTCGCGGAAGTGAATCAGGCAGAGGAAGAATATAAACGTGCCGTCGCCGAATATGAGAAGGCGAAACTTAACCTGCAGCAGGTGGAACTCGATTCGCTCAAGGATGCATGGCACATCACCGTCGAAAGTACCCGCCTCTATGAATCCCGAGACGGCAGGGAACTCTTTTCTATTCGCTTACGAAACAGCTCCGCACCGGTCAAACTCACAGAGAGCTCCAAGGTGCTGGGGCAAGACGTTATCATCAGCGCCCAGATTGACGACATCTTTGTCTCCATTAAGGAAAAGGAAAATTTTGGTGGTGCGGGTGCCATTATCGCCGAACCTTACGAACAAAGGATTCCGATGCTTAAGGAAGGCGAGAGCGTCGCCCTGGAATTTGAACTGATTAAGGAGGATATACGGAGTGTGGTTGTCGAATTAACTTATCTGGATACGATTGAAGAGCGCAACATCCACCTCAAACAAGAAGAACCGTATATTTCTGTCGTGTCTGCACGCCGTTATAAACAAGGAGAGCAGCGGCGTTTGGAAGTTGTGCTGACTTATGGCGCGGTTGTTAGCGGTGAATCGGATGCCACGGGTACAAGTGAGCAGAGCGCGGCACAAGAGATTAATAACGTCTATGTCTCCATAAAAGACGATACCAACGCTATCATCGGCTACCCCTACGAGCAACGGATTCCGACACTCAAGGATGGGCAGGCGAAAGTGCTGGACTTTGAACTGCGGAGAAATGTAGACAGCCTCACCGTCAGCCTACGCTACCTTGACAAGGAATCACTGTATAAAATTCACCTGGAGGAGGATACGCGGCACATCTCCATTCTGAGCGCGAAGAAATTCCGGGTTGAGAATCAGATGATGGTGACGATTGTGTTGAAGAATACATCTACAACCGAGGCGATGTCAGAAAATGCGTCGCAGGAGGAAATCGCCGCAGCCAACGAAATTCAGTCTATTTATGTCTCGTTATTAGATGTGACGGATGACACAAATATCGTCAAACCGTACGAGGCAAAAATCCCTGTGCTGGGTTACAATGAGACGGTGGAACTGACGTTTCAACTCCAAAAGGATGTGGAGAGCCTCAAAGTCTCGCTCAAATATCCTGAATTGGCGGAGCCGGATACACGCCTCATCTATCTTCAAAAGGAGTCTGCACTTGATGTGGTGAACGTGAGTTCGTTGCGGTTTTCGCAGGAGGGCAACCTCGGCAGCAGCGTCACGTATGATTTGACCCTCGATCGGTTGGCAGAAACCGAGAACACGTTTCAATTGCGCGTGATTAACTTGCTCAACCGCCTCTCTTTTGAATTTCAAGACCCGGTAACAGAGACACGGCAATCCCAAGTCAAGTTTACACAAGAGCAGTCGAAGCGCGACCTTTCGTTGGTGGTGTATCTCCCGGAAGAATTGGATGCCTCCTATCTTGACAGCACGTTGGAATTCTACGTGGCGGTGCTTGACGAGGCAGAGGCCACCGACCTGGGCGGCATAAATAACCGGCTAGACTTGCCGGCGGCACGGATTGCCAACATCCAAGGCGGTGTTGAGCGATTTGAACTGATTCCAAAAGGCGTGCCGGAGATTGAGCTCTTTGTGCCGAATGCCTTCCAAACCATCAAAATCGGCGATGTTGTCAATATGACAGCCACGCTAAGGAACATCGGCACCCGCGACCTGGTTGACATCCGCATGCGGGTGGATGTCAACACCGATTGGGACTACACCGTCACGCCAGAACTCGTAGCATCGCTGCAGCGCAACGAGGAGACAGAGATAGAACTGACGTTGATTCTGCCACCAGATGTGGGTGTCGGCGAATACGAGGCGAAAGTGAACGCCGAAGGCACCGTCGATAACCGAAAATTTGAGGCACGCGACAGGTCTATTACCGTGAAGGTGGAATCTAAAACCCAGGTCTCTATCACCACGATTCTGTTTGGTGTCTTAATTCTGCTCGTCATCGGGATTGCTATTGTGACGATACGGATTAGTCGGCGATAGGAGTTTTTTTCGATGATGAAGCATTGCATAAGAGAGAGAAGGTGGCAAAGGTGCCGATTCATTTTGTGCCTCCTGATAATGGTAAGTATTGTAACACCCCTCTCGGCACAGCGGCTGATGTCCCTCACCCCGGCACGTGCGATGGAATTGGCGTTGCAAAATAACGAGGTTGTCAAAAAAGCGGAAAAGGTGGTAGAGAAAGCGAACGCTAACCTGCGTCTATCTAAAGCGGTATACTTGCCCCAGGTCGGACTCACGGGGGAATATCAACGGCAAAAGGAGGGAGAGATTGACGAACGGGACTACCTATCACGTGCGGAGTTGAGCGTGCTGCTGGCACAATTTGGTGCGGTGCCGGACGGGCTAGATGCAGCACAAGAAGCGGTCCGCAAGGCAGAGATTGCGCACGAACGTGCAAAAAAGGATGTCGTTTCGGCGCTGCGTAACCTCTGGCATGATATCATCTTGACACAAGAAGAAATACGCCAACGCCGCGCCATCGAGGTGGAACTAGAGGAAAAACTGCAAGCTACTCAAATCAAGCATGAGAAAAAACGGATCCTTTTCTTGAGTCGCCTCAATACGGAATTGGAGCTGTCAGAACAGCAGCTCGCCCTGAACGAACTTCAGCGGCGGCTGGATGTTGACATCGCCGAGCTCATCCGCCTCACCGGGCTTGACCCGCTGGCACAAGTGGTCCTCTCGCAGCCACTCCCGGCAGACGACATCACGCTGGAAGTCGCCGTTGAACTGGCGCTGGGAAACAACCTCGATTTGCGCGAGTTAGAAGGCGATATCGTCCGTCAAGAACGATTGGTGGCCGAAACGCTGTGGACACGTTTTCCGGAACTGTCCGCTGAGGCACGCTACAAGGACTTACGCGTCTTGTTAGAACAACAGCCCGGGCAGCGCACGTGGGACGCAACGGCACGCTACAATCCGGTGCTATTAGACCGGGAACGAGATGTGCCAAGCCTGTTTGAACGAACGCCGCGCGCACAAGACGGGTGGGCGGTCCGCTTCAACCTGAACATCCCGCTCTTTGATGGCAACCAGACAGCTAACCTCCGAACCGCCGAACTCGCTGAGCTAGAGCGGATGCAGTTGGAATATACCGAAAAACGAAAACAGCTTCGCGTGGCAGTTCGCCGCGATTATCGTGCCGTGGCGAACGCGCAAGAACGGATAGAGATTGAGCAGAAACGGGTGCAAATTTTCGAGCAGCGCCTCCGGGCGATTGAACGCGTGCTGGATGAAGTCACGGTGGAATTGCCCAATTATCGCGGATTGACATTTGACGACGCATTTCAGGCGCAAGCCCAATTCACAGAGGCACAGCGCGTCTTTTATCAGGCACGCCGGGACCACGCCAAAGCAAAAGAGAAACTCCGGCAAACCCTGCAATGGATAGAGTAATTTTGTCGATGAAAGCGAGCAGGTTTCGTTGGCGTGAATGCACTCGAGCATATCTCGTTCTTTCGTCTACAGGAGCCCGTAACAAGGCTGCTGCAATGTTAATAACTTTACAAATCTCGTCTGAGCCTTTTTATGTTATGATTTTTAAAGACATTACCTAGAGCGGCTCCGACGAGATTTACACACGAATACTCACGACATCAGCGGTGACGGTATGGAGATATACGAAAAACGAGATTTACATACGAGCCCTCAAAAGCATAGACGTTGACGGTATGGAGATATACGAAAACCTTTTACTCGCCCCCCACTGGGACAAGAAAACCGAACCCCGCCACCCTCAACTTCGTATTGACCTAAAGGTTTACGAGAGTTGGATGTTGGTAGTACTCGTACCATTGCACTGCAGACTTCATATACTAGATTGATACCAGAGTTTACGATGCCTAATGTCGTCGTAGGTGATAAAATCTTTCGTTCTTTTGGAGGGGGTGTACCGACGGCCGCACCCGCTAGTGATTTTTTTACTGTTCAGGGGATTGTTCATGCTGCTGAGCATAGACAATTCTTTCTTTGTACTTATACGAGTTGATGTTGGATAAAAAAAACTTTCATCTTGAGTCTGATTCTGGTGTTATCCTCGCCACTGGCGTTTTGTATCCTCAAGGCAATGTGCAAATCTTATGGCGGATTGATATCGGATACACCGCAGAGCAGTATTCGTCACTGTGTCTGGTTTTAGATCTGATTCTGTGATGAAAGGTTGATTATATTCTTTTAGTTGTGCTATAATATCTACGCTTTCTGAGTGAAACACAACTGGCAGGCATTGGTATCTTTCATTGTTTTACCGGAGGCTTTGAGAGGTGGTATCGGTGCCTGCTTTTTTAGACGATTCTCCAGTCTTTTTGTTTCTTAGTTTATGCATCAAGGACAGCGATGTATCTACTGCCCGTAACCACAGATACATCGCTGTTTTTTTGTTGATACTCATAAAAAAAATGTGCTATAATGTAATATACACACACTGAATGTTCAGAGGTTGCTGACTTTGTTCATTCGCTTTTAGTGTGTGTGGTCTTTTGCCTTTTGGCTGTGCATTCCCACCTTTTATGCACAGCCTTTTTTTATTTGCTCTCGCTTGAAGCTTCAGCAAACAACGTTGGTTCGCCCAAACCGACGTGGTCACACCAGGGAAGGGTTAACTCGGCAATAAAAATTGTGAGTATCTCTGTACCTTTAGGTATATTGGCTTCAATATACATTCCATTATGCTCAGGGCGTAATTCTTCCGATTCGTATATTATTTTCTTATCGGAATATATTGAAATTCTCACTCTACCGGTACAATTTTGCGCTGTGATGGCGAAATATGCACCGAAGCGGCTCGCTTCTATTTCTGAAATATCGTACTTTAGCCCACTGGTTGCATGTACATATATCCAGTGTTCCCAGATTAACATTTCAGGAAATTTTATGAAATCAGGAGGTTGTTCTGTTCGTGTGCCATCTGGTCTTTGCTCCCACACACCTGCAATCCAGCCATCCCATTCTGTAAAATCATTGATAGGGATTAAAGAATTTGAATCCTTGTGTGTAAGCGTAAGGAGTATATTATCTTGTGGTTCTGGTTCCTCGGCAGGTGGTTCTGGTTCCTCGGCAGGTGGTTCTGGTATTTCTTCGGCAGATGTCACCACTACATACCTCACCGCTTGATTTCCCCCACAGGATGTGAGAGAAACACACAACACTGCGATAAGCAGCAAGTTCAGAATTATTACACTTTTTTTCTTCATAAAGAACTCCTTATTTTTTTTATATGCTAACAAAATTGTATCTGCTTGTCAATTAAAAAGACTCGCTTTTTACTTGATTTTACTACACATTTGGTGACTTAAAATTCCAGTTGTGTTAATTAAGTACTTAAAGCCACGTTTCGATTCCAAATTGGTGCGATTAAAAGCAAACTAACCACCACGGTGTGGGTATCGCTTTAGAATCTTATTTCGATTCCAAATTGGTGCGATTACAAGCTTTCCAGATTGTTATTGTTGGCTCTGTTTCGTCAAGTTTCGATTCCAAATTGGTGCGATTAAAAGTTTGCTGACGCAACCAGAGGCGCGCGGAGGTTGAAGCACTCACTTTTGATGTTTTATAGAGTAACAAATTCGACAAGGGTCATAGTCCTTCTCGGCTTTGTCGAGTAAGATTGCAAACTTCTCGGTAGCATACTTCCGCAGAAAATCACAATCATAGGTATGATACTTTTCGCCTGTCCGCGTGATATAGACAACTGGTTCCGGTGGTGGCTTACGCCATAAAAGAAAAACAGACACACAAGAAATAAGAAAAGCAAGCGCAAAAGCCAACGCAATCCGTTTCCACCAGCGCACAGCTTTCCGTCCTCGCAGTAAATTAACCTCACTTTGTTCAAATATAGGCTTCCAGTTTTCAACACTTTGTTCAAAAGTTTCCCTATTGATTAACGCAAACCAGTTGTTATACTTATTCTCGCAAAACTCCCAATGCTGGGGATCCGTGCCGACGGCGAGAACACCATACCGTGTGTTAGTAGCACTCATATAACTTTTCAACTGTGCTCTCGCTTGTGCTAGTGGGATGGGGAGGGGTAATTTCTTGCACTCCGCAATCGCGACAAAGTATCCTTTTTCATCTTTGATGGGCTGATGGAGAACAACATCCGCGATGCCGTGTTGCGTGCCGAACGAGACGTCACACTGCTGTGCTATTGAAAATTGCGGGAATTTTTTAGTGAAATAGGTTTTGACTGCCTGTTCAACTATGGGTTCTTGCATTGTCCCTACCTAACCTGCCAAGCGAGGGGCTTTGAAGGGTTTTTTTTATGTTTCATGCTATAATGTATTTAAATTTCTAACCTGCCAAGCGAGGGGCTTTGAAGGGTGTTCGCCCGTACAACAGGCTACTGTAAAGGTAAAGGCTAACCTGCCAAGCGAGGGGCTTTGAAGGCTCGCTGAAGAGAGTGGCAATGTTCCGATGAGCAAACTAACCTGCCAAGCGAGGGGCTTTGAAGGTGTGTGGCAGGGGCATCAAGGGGCTCCTGTTGGCTATACTAACCTGCCAAGCGAGGGGCTTTGAAGGTCCCCATCTCCCAAGCCCGCCAGACAATCTGTTTTCCTAACCTGCCAAGCGAGGGGCTTTGAAGGGCTATCTAAAACTGAGATATATAGTATACCACATCCTTATACAGCTTGTCAAGTTAATTTTTATTTTTTTTACATTGCTGTCGATCTCCTGTTAGGTCTATTTCCTAGGAGGTCGATGACCTTTGATACGGTAAAGGGTTATCCGTTGTTTTCTGTCAAAATGGCAAGGAACTTGGGGCACAATATCCTCGTTTCACGGCGACCGACAGCAGTTTGTAAACCGCACGCTATGGCACCGGGCTTGTCTATAGTAGAGTTGCGGCTAGATTCGGGAAGCACCGGATATCCTCAAGTACTTGCTCATCATCCCAAATTTTGTATTAAATTCACGTTAATTGATGCCAGAGTTTGTAGGGACGAGATTACCTCTCCGATTAGTAACCGAGTAGCGCGATACCTTCCCGATAAGTTTGCGCGGAATGTTGTAAGGAGGCGAGTTCATCGTTCGTCAATTCAATTTCAACAATCTGCTCCACGCCGCTTGCACCGAGTTTAATAGGCACGCCGATGTACAGATCATCAATTCCGAATTGTCCAGTGAGATGTGCCGAACACGGCAGCAAGCGTTTCTTATCCAAAATAATTGCTTCCGCCATCTGTGCTAGTGAGGCCCCTGCGGCATAATATCCACTCGTCTTCAGCAGATTAACGATTTCAGCACCGCCATCGCGGGTGCGCTGTGCCATTGCCTCAATACGTTCTTCTGCTATTAACTGAGGAATCGGAATCCCATTAACGGTCGTATAACGCGGTAACGGTACCATCGTGTCGCCGTGCCCGCCTAGCACAAGAGCGTGGATATCTTCCACGGATACGCCCAATTCCAACGAGATAAAATAGCGGAACCGTGCTGAGTCCAGCACGCCTGCCTGCCCCACAACCCGATGCGATGGGAAACCGGAAACTTTCCATGCGTGATACGTCATGATATCTAACGGATTCGTTAGCATCATAATGATGCAATCGGGTGAGTGCTTAACGACGTTTTCAGTGACGCTACCAACGATATTAGCATTGGTTTGTAACAGATCTTCGCGTGTCATTCCCGGCTTACGTGGGGAGCCGGATGTTATAATGACTAAATCAGAATCTGCGGTTTCGGCGTAATCCAGGCTGCCATCAATTGCGGCATCAAACAGCTCTACAGGGGACATCTGCGCCATGTCCAGGGCTTTGCCTTGTGGAACTCCATCAACGATGTCGATCATAACAACATCTGCGAGTTGTTTTTGCGCGATGAGGAACGCCGCAGTCGCGCCGACGTTGCCTGCTCCAATCACACTAATTTTCTTTCTTGCCACGTTTTCCTCCATTTCAGATTTTTCGTATACTGTAGTACCATCAAAAATGATGTACTACAACTCCCGTGTAAATCTTGTGGCAGGTTAGGTATTCTTGTCTCTCTTTTCAGGAGAGACAAGATAACCTTATACCTGCCATCTATAGATCAGAGACTTCTTATGTTTAGTTTTTAGATTCAAAAGATGCTTGTAGTTCACGTATCAGTTCGCGGGCACTCTTATTCGGTTCGTCATCAAGTTTCCGCCATAAATTTTGACTTACTGTTCCCAGTCTCTATTCCAAACTTATTAATCAGATATCCAAAATGTTCCTTTCGTGAAAGTGAACGAAGCTTTAAAAAATCGCATCCCCTCAGCTGTTGCAGAGAGTTCGCGAATTCTATCGTTCTTGAATAGACTCACAGCAGTGTTAAAATCCAACATTCTCAATGACTTTCCGTCGGATATCGGGTCGTCCAACCATTTACATTGCTAAAGGTAGCTACGGTTTGGAGTCGGCACTTCTTACTTATCTCCTTTCCGTACAACAAAACGAAATCTGTTTTTAATCCACCTTTTCTATTATCCTGAAGAATCGATCCAGCAGAATATGCACTCGGATAACATCCAATATATGAAAGCCCCGTAGCCGCTTCCAATTCATGAAGGTTTTGCCAATGACAAGCAGATCTTGTATTAAAGACGATTGCCAAAAACCCATTTTTTTCTAAGACGCGGGCACACTGGTAGAAGATCACCGCTAACTTTTTGTTATAAGCTTGGATATCTTTGCCACGTGCCTTCGCATTTAAAACAACAAGCTCGTCTGCGTAGTTGGAATTAAGCGATAATATGCTGTTCCACATCTCACTAAGCTCCAAATACGGAATCCTGTCTCCGTGAGGCGGATCTGTTAAAATAACTTTGATTGAGCCTGTTGGAATCTCCGCAGTGGGTGGCAGGTAAAAGGTAATCTTCTCTCATGGACAGAGAAAGAATACCTATCCTGCCACTTTTTTCCCTCCTTGGCTAAAAGCTTTCGATAATCGCGCTACCAAATTCGGATGTGCGGACCTTCGTCGCATCTTCCATGAGCCGTTCCAAATCATACGTCACCCGTTTTTGAAGGATGGTTTTCTCAAGGCCAGCGATAATAAGGTTGGCGGCTTCTTGCCACCCTATATGCTCAAGCATCATCACTGCAGAAAGAATGAGAGAACTCGGATTGACTACATCTTGATCTGCGTATTTGGGTGCGGTGCCGTGTGTCGCTTCAAATAGTGCCACTTCGTCATTCAAGTTCCCGCCAGGTGCCATGCCGATTCCTCCAACTTGTGCAGCAGCGGCATCAGACAGATAGTCCCCGTTCAGGTTAGGTGTAACGATGACATCGTATTCGTCGGTACGCGTCAAAATCTGCTGCAACATGCTATCAGCGATACGGTCATTGATGACAATTTTGCCGTCTGGAACTTTTCCATCAAAATTGCTATAGAGTTCATCTTCCGTGATGGTTTTGTCTGCAAATTCTTCTTTGGCGAGCTCGTATCCCCAGGTGCAGAAGGCACCTTCGGTGAATTTCATGATGTTGCCTTTGTGGACAAAGGTGACGCTCCGACGGTTGTGTTCAATTGCATATTGGATGGCCATACGTGCAAGGCGTTTCGTACCAAAGATGCTAATCGGTTTCACACCGACTCCAGAGTCTTCACGGACAGCCACACCCATTTCAGTGCTGAGCAATTCAATAAACTTTTTGGCTTCAGGTGTTCCTTGTTCCCATTCAATGCCTGCATAAACGTCCTCAGTATTCTCTCGAAATATGACGACATCCATCTTTTCAGGATGAGTGACAGGTGCTGGTACGCCTCGGAAATATCGGACGGGCCGGACGCATGCGTAAAGTTCAAGCACTTGGCGCAAGGTTACGTTTAGGCTGCGAAATCCACCACCAACGGGTGTTGTCAAAGGTCCTTTCAAAGCGACGCGAAAATATTGAATTGCGTCGAAAGTATCTTGTGGCAGCCACTCGTTGTACTTCTCTATAGCGTTTTCGCCGGCGTAGACATCAAACCAGACGATCTGTTTTTCGCCACCATAAGCGTTTTGGATGGCGGCATCAACAACACGACGGGTAGTTTTCATGATGTCTCTACCGATGCCGTCGCCTTCAATGACAGGAATAATCGGTTTGTGTGGGACAATCCGCTGTCCGTTGTCAATTTCAATTCTTTTGCCTTTTGTAGGGACTCTTAATTGCTCCAGTTCAATCACGGGTGTTCCTCTCTAATATTCTGCTTCAAACTATGGGTGTGATGTTTCGCCGTTAAGCCTGGCGAGCGATTTGAATCAAAGTTGTCTTTCTCATCCTGGCGAATAAGAGTATATCTACTTTTTCGTATATCTCCGTACCATCAACGTCTATGTTTTGACAACTCGTGTGTAAATCTCGTCGGAGATTCCTTAGGTTATGATTCCTCAATTAACCAAACGCGTTAGCTCCTGCCAAGCGGTTGTGTAGGTTAACCACCTCGTTCGTGATAGTCATATCATCGGTAGCTGCGGGAATGATGTCCGGGTGTGGTGGTATGACCGGTCTGATAATTTTCAGTTGGAGTTGTTCGCGCGCGTCCATCATCCAGCCAAAACCGCGGAAGATATAGGTAAGTAAGGTCCGGTCAGTTTCATAGATGTCTAATCCCTCTTGTACTGTCCATCCCCCGAAGTCCGTATTAGGCGTGACTCGGAGCGGCGGGTCGTTTTCTCTTCCGGGACGAATGATGCCTTGAATGAAAGCGAGCTGGTAAATTCGCTGCATAATCCCTAACCGTTTTTTCTGTCTGTCGCTGAGTTGGATATCACCGTTATCAATTGCTTCAAGGAGGGGATTCAGATAGATAGCTGGCCTCGGGTCTTGTTGGATTTCATCTGCGCGTCCAGCTGCGGCGATTTCAGGGTGCCCAAAGGTTGGAAGTGCAACGAGCATCCGTGCCTGAATCGCTTCATCCAATTGAGCAGGATTTAGCGATTCGAGTTGATTCATAAATGCAGTCATATCATGAATCGCGCCGAAATGCCTATCTCCATCAAGCGTCATCTGTGAAGCAACGAAGAAATCAGAGACAGCACCGGTATGCAAAGTAGCAAGGTAGCGTGCGACAACGTTGGATCCGGCGGAGCCGTGGTGTGTCTGTATGATACCCATTCGCTCTAAAATCTTTGCTTCAACAGGATTTGCCTCTCTTCCTAAGAGGAGACTGTAGGAAGTCTGAAAGGCAGTCTTGCCATTTTTTTGGTGTGCAACGATAAGGTCATTTGCACGCATTGCTAGCACTTGTGGATGTAGAGCGGGGTTGCTCCGGAGTTGGTGTCGCATGTAGACAGAGACTGTCCCCAAGGCGACATTTTCCATGTGTGTTCCAATAAGTTCAAAAAGCAGCGCACCGGAGGTTCTTGTTCCGTTGATTCCTCTCTGCTGGGGGGCACTGAGTTTACGGAGGGTTGAGAAGTGTTGGATGACTGTTTCAGGACCGGCTTCTGGAAAGGCTTTTACGAATTCAGCAACTTGATTGATGAGTCGCTGTTTACCGTTGACACTATCTCTGCGAATGTCAGTAAACCTATAAAATTTCTTATCTATTAATTCTGATAAAATGGATTCTTCATCTACATCGTTAGCAGTCTTTTCAGGTTTTTTGCCGAAGAGCCCCGCAAAAATGACAAACGCTGGACTGAGCTGGTTGGCGACGATCTCACTTTCCAAAACAGTCCCGCGAATCGTAAAACTACGGATATTCAGCGTGATTTCTGCGTCACCGCACTTAACGGCTGCCTTGTGCAAGGCAGGATTCGCAAAAACGGTTGTGGATTGTGGCATTGAACTGAAACTAGTCAGCACTGCTGCAATCTGTTCCTCGCCTAATTCTGTCGCTCTGTTCAGGGACTCTGTAACGGGGGTGTACGCTGAAGCTTCAGGTAACTCGGACAGGATTTTTCTCACCGTGGTTACCTTTTTCGCCTCTAAGTTCTTATTCAACATGGAATCTCCTTCATTGAAAATTTGGTTAGTCCGAATCTATACAAGGACTTTTCTCTGGTGTGCGTGTGCAGTGTGCCTACGGCGCGTGAGGTTCTGATATTCCGTGTTAAGAAAGTTTGCAGACTTACCATTATTAATGCTTAAATATTTTAACAAAAATTAAATCGAAAGTCAACATAAAAGTTTTTAGTAAGTGAGTTATTTGTGCAACTAAAATCTGCGATGTGTCTTGTCCACAGTCGCATCCTTGTTTTTTTTCGCGCCTTTCGATATTGAAATTGAAAATTTATTTGCAGAAATTGGAAATTTGTAGTATCATTTTAAAGAAGGATATTTGATTAAAGGTACTGCGTTTGTCCTTAGGACAGCCCTCTACCCATATCAGAGGTGAGTTGTACGGTGCCTAGTATTTATTTTTTTGAGATTGATAAGGAGTTAGCAATATGCGCAATGAAGCATTAGGAATGGTTGAAACCCGCGGACTGATTGGGGCAATTGAAGCCGCTGACACAATGGTAAAAGCCGCCAACGTGAAATTGATTGGCAAGGAACAGGTAGGTGGTGGTTTTGTCACCGTCATGGTTCGTGGGGATGTCGGGGCGGTGCAAGCTGCTACAGAAGCAGGCGCGGAAGCGGCAAAATCGGTCGGTGAATTGGTGTCGGTCCATGTCATCCCCCGCCCGCATTCAGATGTGGAAACCATTCTCGGTGGCACTTCGGAGGAGTAATTTGAATCGGGCAAGCTTCGGATGCCTCTTGATGCAATGCTGCATGGGTGAAATTTTCGTCAGAGGCTTCTGAGGCTCCACGCCGGATGAAAACAGAAAAAAAACGCTTCTACCGGAATTTTGGAGGGTTGAATGACACAAATTGACGAGAAACAGATTGAAGAAATTGTTTCACAAATCTTAACGACGCTGCAACAAGATGGAACTCTCCCTACGGAATCTGGAACACCAAAAAGTGTTAGCACTGCGAGTTCTTCTTCACGCTCGGGGGTCTTCGCAACGGTAGATGAGGCTATTTCTGCTGCGAAAGAAGCACAAGCAGCCTTAGTCGCGCTTGGATTCGCTAAACGCCGAGAACTGATTGAGGCGATTAAACAGGCATCGCTTGACAATGCAAGCCGACTTGCAGAATTTGCCGTACAAGAGACAAAAATGGGCAATCCCCAACACAAAGTGATGAAAAATGAAGGGGCTGTCACACTATCACCAGGGGTTGAGGATTTGCAATCAGAGGCCGTAACTGGCGATGCGGGGACGCTCTTGATTGAGTACGTCCCGTTCGGGGTTATTAATTCTATTACACCCACGACAAATCCTACTTCGACAGTGATTAACCACGCCATTATCATGCTCGCAGCAGGCAACGCCGTTGTGTTTAGCCCGCACCCCAATGCACGCGAATGCACCGAAGAGACGATGCATGTTATCAATGAAGCCATTGTGAAAACTGGCGGACCTGCAAATCTATTGACTTCCGTTGTTAATGCCAATCTGCGAACAGCTAAACAGATTATGGAGCATCATGATATTGCTATGCTCGTCGCAACCGGGGGTCAGAGCGTTGTCAGGGCGGCATTATCAAGCGGGAAGAAGGCGATCGCGGCAGGCCCGGGCAATCCACCTGCGATTATTGACGAAACCGCCGACGTTCCGCAAGCCGCCAAGCACGTTATTGCTGGCACCAGTTTTGACAACAACCTACTTTGCATTGGCGAAAAAGCACTTTTTGTGATTGAATCGGTAGCGAATGAAACGGTTCGAGAATTAACACGGAACGGTGGGCACCTTCTGGGCGCGAGTCAACTTGAAGCATTGGAAGCCGTTGTTAACGTGAATGGGGAAGCAAACAAGGAATACATTGGCAAAGACGCAAAGCAGATTCTAGATGCAGCGGGTATTACGGCACCTACCCAGACTGTTGCTGTTGTGGTGGAAGTTCCTGCCGACCATGGGTTTGTGCTTAATGAGTACTTGATGCCAATTTTACCGGTGGTTCGATGCCGGGATTTTGGCGAAGCGCTCAAGGGTGCTGTTACAGCAGAAGGAGGACGGCGGCATACTGCCGTACTCCATACTAACAACACTGAACGTATCACACAGTTTGCAAAGGCGACAGATTGTAACGTTGTCGTTATCAATGCCCCTTCTTACGCCTGTTGTGGGCTGGAAGGCGAAGGATTTTTGGCTATGACTATCGCCGGACCCACAGGCGAAGGATTTACTCGACCGCGCACCTTTACACGCCAGAGACGGCTAACGCTTGCAAATAATTTGTCGGTACATACATTGTAAAAACAGAACCACATCTTCCACTATATTACCGTAGGGTGAGTCTTGTATCTTGCCCTACGTCCTACACTTACTGTGACGTAAATCCATTGAATTGTCCCTACCTTCTTTTACGAGACTAAAACCCGCATTTACAAATTCAAAAGATGAAAAGCAAAATTGACAAATTAAGAGAAATCATACGCTACCATGAGCGCAAATACTATATTGACGTTCAGCCGGAAATTTCAGATGCAGATTTTGACATGCTCATGCGGGAATTAGAGGAACTTGAAAACGCATATCCAGAACTTATAACGCCAGATTCCCCAACACAGCGGGTTGGAGGTGGTGCTGAATTAGGTTCGCGTATCCCGCATCTCAGTCCTATGCTGAGTCTAGATAATAGTTACGATGAAAAGCAGTTAAAGGAATTCACTGAACGCGTGAGGCGGTTGTTAGAGGATGCTCCGGTTGAGTACATTACGGAACTAAAAATAGATGGCTTGGGGGTTTCGCTGCTCTATGAGAATGGTATCTATGTTCGCGGCACAACGCGCGGCGACGGAGAATTCGGTGAGGATGTTACCGCCAATTTGCGAACGATTCGCTCAATTCCGTTGCAACTTATAGGGGATGGCCCCGCCGTCCTCGAAGTGCGTGGCGAGGTTTTTATTCCGAAGGCTCGCTTGAGTGAAATTAACGCGGCGCGAGAAGCGACTGGCGAACTGCCTTTCGCTAATCCTCGGAATGCCGCGGCCGGCTCCGTCAGGATGTTGGATGCTTCCATCACTGCTTCTCGTCCGTTAGATATTTTCGTCTATACTCTCAGTTATGCAGAAGGATTTGAATTTACAACGCATACGGAGTCCCTTGAAAAACTGAAGGCGTTTGGGTTCAAGTGCAATCCGCATACGGAGAGGCATAATTCGGTTGAAGAGATCCTTGCGTACTATCAACAGTGGGTCGCGAAGCGTGAAGAGATTCCTTATGATGTCGATGGTATCGTCGTCAAGATTAACACAATTGCACAACAGGAGGAATTGGGAACTACCTCAAAAAATCCGAGATGGGCGACTTCCTATAAATTCCCAGCGCATCAAGCGATAACACACGTTGAAAAGATCGCGGTTCAGGTGGGGCGCACCGGGGTGCTGACACCCGTCGCTATATTGAAACCCGTAAAACTGGCAGGTGCCACAATTACAAATGCTACCCTACATAACGAACAGGAAATTCTCTTGAAAGATGTTCGCATTGGAGACACGGTTCTTCTTGAACGTGCCGGGGATGTTATCCCTAAAATCGCTACCGTGTTAACAGAAAAGCGAACTGGCGATGAGATGATTTTTCGATTTCCTGAGCGGTGTCCAACGTGTGATACGCCTGTACAACGTTCAGAGACGGAGGTGGCGGTTCGATGCGTGAATGCAGCTTGTTTGGCACAATTGAAACGCAGAATTGCCCACTTTGCATCCCGGGACGCGCTTGAAATTGAAGGGCTCGGGCCAGCTACGATTACCCAATTGGTGGATGCCGAAATGGTTCGTGATGTCGCAGATCTTTATCTTTTAGAGAGCGAGCAGGTCAGCGAATTAGAACGGATGGGACCAGCGTCCGCACAGAATCTCATTCACCAAATTGAAAGGAGCAAGGAAGCACCTGCACCAAAAGTGCTCTACGGGTTTGGTATCCTTCACGTAGGACAGGCTGTCGCAGAAACATTAACCGATCACTTTTCATCTATAGAGACGTTGAGCAAAACAGATGAGCAAGAAATCGAGAGTATTCATAGGATTGGCCCCCAGATCGCTGAAAGCGTTGTTAACTTCTTTAGGCAAAACCGACCGTTGCTTGACAAGTTAAAGTCAGTAGGACTGCGTTGTTTAACTGTAGAAGCAGCACAGCAACCCTCCGCGAAAGCGGGCACACAAAACAGATTTTTTAGTGGAAAAACGTTTGTGGTGACCGGGAGCCTTGTAGGTATGACGCGCACCGAGGCAGCGACGCAGATTAGAACACACGGTGGAAAAGTTACCTCGAGCGTGACAAAAAAGACGGATTACCTCATCGCTGGCGAATCGCCAGGCTCTAAATATGACAAAGCACGTGATTTAGGCATCTCAATTTTAACAGCGGAGGCGTTTTTTGAAAAGTTAAGAACTGGTACCGATGAGTAGCCTGCTGTCAGTTGTCTATATCTGTCTATCATGCTCATATCCTATTTTTCATCAGGCTGAATCTTCACATTACCGCACCGCGCTTGTAGAGGAAAGTTGATGACATTAACAAAAGAATCAATTACAGACATCCTTTTAGAAAAATCTGACTATCTTGTCTCAGCGTATCATATTAGGCGGATTGGCTTATTCGGCTCTTATGCCAAAGGCGTATCTACTGAATTTAGTGACGTTGATATCATTGTTGAATTTGAAAAACCGTTAGGTTTTAAGTTCATGGAACTCGCCGACTATCTTGAAGAGCTCCTTGGGAAACCGGTGGATCGTCTCACCGAGGGTGCGCTTCAAGCTATTCGATATCCACACATTGCTCAATCAATTAGGGAGAGTATCATCTATGTCGAAAAGAACGAACCATGTACGATGCGTATGATGAGTGGGAGACATATGTGGTGTGGTAGTAGCGGTGGTAATTATTAAGAAATCCGCTCCTGCCGACTTTTAGAAACTATCCACCTCTCAGTTTCCTAAGGAACAATTTATTTCTATAACTTGTTCCATTATTTCTCGTTAAATCGGCAGAGCTCTGCCGATTTAACGCAATTTTCTGAAACGGGCACGAAGACGGATACTAATATGAAAGCTAAAAATCTCTCTGAGCGTATTTCTAACTGCTTTTTTGACTGGTTAGCGTTTCTTGTGGAGTTTTTTATTTCTATATTTTGAGTTGAGGTCTCCGCATTGGTGCGCGGTTGCGTTTAAAAGGATACATTTTTTCAGGATTAAATCTCCTATTAGCGTTCTATTCCACTTATGGTTTAGTTAAATGAGGGTGTTTCATAACCAGCGGTTGGAAAATGTTAGGTTAATCCATGAATTAAAATCGCCAATTTGCTGAATTTCTCCCCATACATTTTCTTTTCCTCCGGCCCCCACCGGAGGATTCTTTTTTAATTTCCCCTTGTCTCCACTTGATATAACTTCCCCTAAACAGATCGTCCGATCTTCATTTCTGCTTGTCGCTTGCAAACGTATCTTGCGAAACCCGCACAATTTTGATAAATTCTCGTGCCTCACTGAGAATTTTGCCAACTCCTTCCAGATATCCCTAATATTTTTTCAATTTTTCTGAAGAAAAGCAGAAATTTTCTGCACTTTTCTGAACCTTTTATCGATAATCCGCCCTCTTGTTATCAAATTCAATCGGATTATCGAGATGCATGACGATACAGGAACGCTACGAAGCGATGAAGAATTGATTCAACAACTGCAAGCTGGAGATACGAACGTTCTCGGTGAACTGATGAACTGTTACAATCCACAGATATGGGGCATGATTCTCAGCCAATCGCGGCGATACAACCGCGAGGATGCAGAAGAGATTCTCCAAAATACGTGGATTGCGGTGTGGAAATACATCGGCAGCTTGCGTGAAGTGAGCAACTTCAGACCGTGGTTGTAGAAAATTGCCGCCAACGAGTGTACGCGGTATTACAAGACTGCATACCACTCCAAAAGATTGCGGCAGCGTCACACGAATGGACAAGTCGCGGCAGTGTTTGAGGTAGTCCAAGAGATGGCATCTATTTACGTAGAGGGTGGTTGAGTTGTGAACACAAGGATTTACGGCAACTGAGACGGCAAAGGCACGGTGAAGTCTTGGCGTGCTAAGATACGGAAGGAGTGCCGCGCACGTTTGGGTGTGTCGCGTCCCTGAAAAACCAGAAATGCTGCGATTCAACCTATTTATTGTTGTTTACTTTTATTTTTCTTGACAACTGTTTAAGGAGGAATGTATAATGTTTTCACGGTTTTAATTGTTTTGCTAATAGCGTCTCTACTTCTTGGGGTAGCTGCTCCTACACAACCTGCAGATGCACAAGCACAAGGATGGGGCGAGGCCGGCAAGTGGCTATGGAGAGGCATAAAGTGGATTGGTGCTGTCATCGCGGCTAAGGAAATTGAAGATGCTTGGGATGGTGACGATGGCTGTTACGATTCTTGTAGTTGCTGGTTATGCGTCAGATGCTTTTATTTCGGAGACGAGTGACGATAGCTGTTACGATTCTTGTAGTTGTAGTCCGTCTAGCCCCTGTCATTCAGGATGTGATTGTGAGGAGTCTTATTCCTACACTTGTAATGATTGCGGTTATAACTGGTCAGGAACGGACTACGATGAATATATGGAGGTTTCTGGTAATCATTCTTGTACTGAAAGTGATTATTCAGATTGGTGCACTTTCTGCGAGGAAGAGCATTATAACTGTGGTGGGTATGGATGGTGATCTATGAGATGGTCTTTAACTCTGATTCTTGCTATAGTCTTTGTAATTGGTTTTCTTTTAAGCCAGTTCACCGATCGTTTTTTTGACAAGTCTATGAGATGGTCTTCAAGATCAAGCCTGATTCTGGCTATACTCTATGTAATTGGTTTTCTTTTAGTCCGGTTCACCGATCTTTCTTTGTATTGGTTTATTCTACTTGGACTCGTTTGTGCCGGAATAGATATACTGCTAGGTTGGAAACAGGAACACCGGAAGAAGCCCTTTGACAAGATTCAGCGTGGAGACTTGGATCGTCTCTAATCTATAGTAGGGGACAGGTTCCAAAAACCTGTCCCTACCGGCACGCTCACATGTCCGCCAATTGACAAGCCTGTCTATAACTGATAACACGGAGATTTTATTATGTTTACACGCAAACAATTTGTCGCATTAAGTTGTGGTTTCCTACTTCTCGGGAGTGTTGCACTCTATTTATATCAACAGAATACTCCGGTCCCCGAACCTATTAAGGTTTAAAAAGTCACAAAGCCAACTCAAAGGGCAGCAACCTCTGTGAGAGCACCCATCCCTGAACACAATGCAGTATCGGAAGACATCAGTGGATTTCCATATCCGCCCCTTTTGGAGTTCTTTTATGAATCGGGTTCCTATTGTGTATTTTGTAGGTTTTTTTGCGGGTGTGTTTGGTGCTATTACTCGTCAACTTACCAATCACTGGTCCGCTTTTCTTATTTGGGTTTTCCTGGGTTTAGTGATATCGTATCTGTTTAATAAGGATGTATTCAGGCTACTCCCACATAACCCTAAACCTGCCCCTAGACCTGCCCGAGGGGCTTATGCGGAATATCTGGCACGCAAACAGGAGAAGAAAAAGTTGAAAGCGTTGAACCGGCAGCAGAAGAAAAGATGAAGACGGGTTTGCAAAATATCGGTGACATCTTCGGAGAACCGAGCGCCCTATTCATGCGTCTGACATCGGCTTCTTGGTAGCGTCAGCATCTTAACTTTATCAAATTTCCAAGTGAGGAGTTCGCTACCCAAGAGTTGCAGCATCTCTTTGATATACCCCAAAAGTAAAGAGATACCTATTTTTGTATACTAGAGCCCCACAACGGCTGATGCATTGTTAATCACTGTGTACATCTCGTCAGAGCCTTTCTAGGTTATGAATCATAGCATAGAAACGGTAGAGAAACAGCCTGGTTCGTCCAACTTAAGTCTCTTTCTAGGTTATGAATCATAGCATAGAAACCCTCCTACGAGATTTATGCAAGGGTTATCAAAACATCAATCAGTATTGGGCTTCAGTATACAAACAGTCATCACTGTACTACAATTATAAAGATTTTTATATGAAAACTCTTCAGAATCAGGCGTTTATTAGCACTCCAATCCTAAATTTCATGCTACATCCGTTCCTTATAGAGGTTTCTACCACCACCAAAACGCCCACCCCCACTTTTTGCGCGCAGGAGGAAGCCTCCGCCACTGCTAAATGTGCCAAAAATACAGTAATCCGGCGAGGATACCTAAAATCATGAGTTTCCACCATTCAGAATTCATTTTGTTCGCCTTTATAGTAGAATAGAAACCTGCCAGTAACTGGTCGTGCACCAAGTCCTAATCGATCCACTTTTTACTTATTCTTTCGACCTCTTTTGTGAATTTTACCATCAATATAATACATGGATACGCTCTAATGCTGCAGTGCGATGCCAACTTCCCGCGCGTTGCCTCGGGAGAAATTTAAAGACTATACATACCGAAGGCCGCTCCTTATCTTTCATCCCATTAGCAACCCGGCTATTAGTAGAAATAGGCATGCACCCAGGGGCGATGTAAAGGAACTGCAGATGTGTTTCATCATTTTCATCGCTGTATTGTAAGGGCGGATGGTTTCATCCGCCCACATGAACTTATAGAAAAGAAATTAGGCGTGCCGGGGCCCCATCGCATAAGCCGGCTTTTCACCGAATTGCTCAATGAGCCAGCCGCGTAACGGGACATCCTCTTCTGTGGGTACATAACGGCCGTTGTTTCTCACGGCAGCACCGAGCAGCTGCCTCCGAATCGCGTCGCAACGTTCATAAAGCGGTTCAACCGTCATTTCGTCTTTCGGCCGGATCCATCGATATCCGTAGCCGTAAAAGAGTGCCTTTCGAGTTAACTGGGAGTGGTTGGGGCTGCGCGAGTGCCAGAGTCGTCTGTCAAACAGGACGGCGGTGCCGGGTTCTACACAGACCGGCATTGCATCTTCAGGGACAGCCGTGGCGGTTCCCTCGCGTGGGTCCCGGCTAATCTCGGACTCCGGTACTGGCATATCCGAGAGGTGGCTCCCAGGGCGTATATAGAAATTGCCACGCCCGGGTTCGGAGACATCTGTGAGGAAATATGCTACCTTCAAGGAGATACGCGGGCGCGGATTGGTTTCCAGCTCAATGTTAAGGCGGCCGCTGTCTTGGTGCCATTCTAACCATCCTTCACTCTCTTTGGCATCTGCGGCTGCGGGCGGTTTGACATGCATATGCGCGTGGTAGAGATAGATATTCCATCCCAAAATCCCCCAGACTTTGGGCAACGTTGTCGGCAGGTCTACCAGATCTAGAAGCGCGTCGTCTGCTCCTAAAAAATCTGACCAGCCCCAAGGGTTACCGGGCTTGGCTCTGCCTGTGGCGATTGCTTTATGGTGAAGGGTATCCACGGCTCGCGTTAGCGCTTCTACCTTTTCTGGGGATAGCGCGTTCGGCACGTACAGGTAACCTTGTTCTTCAAAATGGGTCTGTTCTTCTTCTGTGAGTAAGTGCTCAAGGCATTCTCCGTTCATGGTAAATTCTCCTGAGTCGCGGTGTGCGTATGCACGCCGCGCTGAAAAGATATTGTGTGTTATCGCACAAAACGTGCGAGAAATTCACGAGAGCGGCGGAGTCCATCTGACTCTGATTCCCACGTTCGCCAGTAGCGATAATCTTCGAGTTCAACACTGACGATGCCATCGAATTCCTCGTCCTCTAAGCGTTGCACGACTTTCAGCCAGTCAACAACGCCATCACCGGGGATGGTATAGCGCCACCATTCTTCACCGAATCCGCGTGCGCTGCCGAAGCTTGGGCCCAAATTGCCGTGGAGATAGAGTGCTTCTTCGTCGAAGACGGTGTCCTTTCCATGGACGTGTTTCACATAAGGTGCAAATTCGTTAAGGGTGCGTAGGTAATCAATCCCGATTCGGACTAGATGAGACGGGTCGTAGTTGAGCCCCAATCCTGGTGAGGTGCATTCAGCGAACATCGCGCGCCACATTTCGGGTGTGCAGCCGAGTGCCGGATAGGTGGGAGGAGGGCCGGGCCAACCTTCCACAGCGATAGTGACACCGTTTTCGGCAGCGAACTCAGCGATCGGCGGGATAGTTTCCTTCCAAATATCAAAATTTTTGGCACGACCGAGGCTGGCATCCTCCGGTACAAAAACGCAAAACATAATCCGAACGTCGTTTTCTGCAGCAGCTTGGATGGCGTTTTTGGCAGCAGCAGCACCGGATCTCTGTTTAGACTTTTTAACGCTGAGGAGGTCACTAACCCCTGGTAAATCCGCTGTACCGATGACGAGCCCTGCATCTCTCGCGGTTTTGACAATTTCCGGAGTGACTGCTCCAATATCAACGGCTTCAAATCCGTTATCCGTGCACCACTGGCAGAAATCGGCAAAGGGTAATTGGCGAGCTGTACCGGGGATGCGTAATCCAATTTTCATAATTTTTCCTTTCTAAAATCCCATCAACCCGCAGCAGCGGCGGCAGACCGGCATTGGCCCATCATTACTAACGGACTGTCGGAATTTAATTGCCTTCTGGTTATTCCACATATCCAGAACCTTATCAGTTTTGATATTGCCGATGGTGTAGTCGTGGTAGTCGCGACAGAGACTCACGTCCCCGTTACTGTCAATCTCCATCGTCATGTAGATGCTGACACATTGGTTGTACCCAAAAGTCTGCTTATGGTCAGTATAGTATCGCTGGATTTCCCCGCGCGAGTTTAACCTCGGCATCATAATAGGCGGGCACCGTCGCTGCTTTTCGGCGAGGTTTTCCATCTCCTTAAACCTATCCAGAATGACCCCGTGGTCAAAGTCTTTCCAGGTGCCAATCCATCCATAGTGCGTTTGCGGTTTGAATCCGAACCGGCTTTCAAAATCCTCTGTGTGTTCTTGTGCAGACTGGGAGTCAATCCACCATGTCAAATAAAAGATCTGCGCGTCGGCATATTGACTCGTGAACTTGTAGAGGTCAACCACGACATCAATGTTGTACATCGTAACGCAGCTGAGCGGTATGATGTATGGAAAAGCGAGGTTACGGCGTTGCTTCTCTGCACTCAGGGTTTCCAATGCAGCTTTGACATCCTTAAAGTTGTCGTACTTAGGCGACACGCCTGGACGTTGCGTGTTATGAATTTCCTCGTTAGGTCCGTCAACACTGAGGTAAATAATCTTGCAGGTTTCCAAGATATCGTCAGCGCGTTTGGCAATGTTGGTAGCGTTGCTAACAAGAGAGATGGGCATACCCTTCTCTTTGATATAGTGCATTAATTCAATCAGGCCGGGGTACAGCATCGGTTCGCCGCCCCAGATGTACCAGACAGGTGCCCATCCAGCATCCACAATCTGATCGACGAGGTGCTTATAGGTTTCGACGGGGACTTCGCGCTGTTTGAGTTCTTTAAGCGAATGCCCCAACAGGTACCCGTTATCTCCCCATTGTCCGCAGGAATGGCAACGTAAATTACACATATCTGTAATGCGGAGGCTTACCAGTTGAAGTGGGTCGCCTTTGCCATGCTTTGCACGTAGCGGGTGCCGCAAGTTGAAACTCTCTTTTGCCAATTGGTATCGAATCAATTTACGCGAGGTGTCCCAGTCCTCCGATATAGCAGTCGCAAGCTGGTTGACGAGAAACCGGGACGAAATTCGACTTCGTAGTGCCATCTATTCTCCTTTCTTTTCTATTGTGCGGCTAAGCATTGTCCTCAGGCTTAATAAGTATCAGGGCTGCCGAGTTCATGCAGTAGCGTTTACCCGTAGGTGAGGGACCGTCGTTAAAGACGTGCCCGAGGTGTGCATCGCAGCGACTACAGAGGACTTCGGTGCGCGGCATGAAAAAGAGGCTTAAGTCTCTTTTGGTTTCAATGCTTTCGGGCGAAACGGCTTCCCAAAAGCTGGGCCAGCCGGTTCCCGAATCGTACTTTGTATCTGAAGTAAAGAGCGGATTTCCACAACAAATGCAGTGGTAAGTCCCGTTTTCTTTACAATTATGGTACTTGCCTGTGAAGGCGCGTTCTGTCCCTTTCTTACGGGTTACTTTGTATTCCTCAGAAGTGAGTTGTTGTTGCCATTCCTCATCGGATTTAATGATTTTTTCTGCTACCATTTTTCGCTCCTCTGACGAACCTGTCGCGTTCGGCCACCGGCTCCTCATTTTATCAATGCGAATACTATACCAAATTTTGCTAAAAAAGACAAGTGTGATTTTAAGTTGACATAATCTATATTAGTTTCGTCTACTGCAGCACAACGAAGGCAGTTGTAATGCTAAACCCTAGCACAAATCTCGTCGGAGGGTTCCGATGCTACGAATCTAAACAGAAAAAACCTCCGACGAGATTTACATCGAAGTCAACAAAAACATAAACTTTTATCGTACTGAAATATACGAAAACACAAATCTCGTTCTTTCGTCTATAGGAGCCCAATAAAGGCTGCTGCTTTTTCGTATACAGGAGCCCAATGCCAGTTGCCGCTATATTAAATCCTTTACAAATCTCGCCGGAGCCTTCTTATGCTATGAATCTAAACACCAGGCGGCTCCGACGAGATTTACACAGTGATTAACAATACATCAGCCTTTATCGGGCTGCAGTAGACGAACATTCTTGTTCACTCCTTCAGGATGCCTTGTTCTGTTAATCGTGAAATCAGTGCCGCTTGTGTCCCTGTCCCTTTCGTTGAATTGCAAGCAGCACAAAGCAGTTGCAGGTTCTCTATATGGTTAGTGCCCCCTTTGCTTTGGGGTGTGATATAGTCTACCGTCAAGTTTCGATAATGGAACGGATATTGACATCCATTGCATTTGCCTTGCTGCCTACCAAATAACTCGGGTTTGTGCGTTTGGTATCTGGGTAAATGCCGCTGCATCTCTATCTCCTCAGCGGTGTTCGTCCGTTCCGGTGCATCTTTGCGAACAATCACATCTGTCAACGGATTGAATAAATTAGCGGCTTGGTTGACCTCATCCGACAGTCGTAGTTTTGTGATGTCCTCCGCATCGGGCGATATGTCTATGCCAACCCATTTCCGATGTATTTGTATATTTCAGTACATTAACGCCTGATGCTTTGTCAATCACTGTATAAATCTCGCCAGAGGTTATCTATGCTATGATTCAAAACATCGGAACCCTCCGACGAGATTTGAAAAGGATTTAACATTGCAGCAGCCTTTGTGGTGCTGCAGTATACGAAAAACCATATCGCCTTCATTTGAGGACGCTTTGATGATGCGTTCTAAGAGCGCGAGGGGCTTCTGCGTCGGATAGCCAGTGTCTTCTTTGCCCTTTACAGGCGGCGTGTCAAGAAACAAGTCCCCGGCGACAACCCCCGGCATCGCAGATAAATACTTCTTCCATTGCGGTCTGCCGATTTTACCTTTGGGCCAGTGCAGCAGTCCCGCGGCATCAAGAACTTCACATTTTGCCAGTGGGTCGAGCGCTTCATAATTATCTGGCAACAGTGTCTGTGCAGAAGCCGGAAATTTCTTGCGAGCCGGGGGTGCCCATGCCCGACCCGGCGGCGGTTCAATGCCTTTCAAGGGCAGATACGCTTTGCTGCTGCCTGCTTTTCCACCCGAGAGATCCGCTGTGCCGTATTTACCATGTTTGTCCCGACCGCGAAACGACTTCTGTATATATTCATCGGCATAAGGAGAATATTGTTGATTCCAAGTTGCCCCCTTGGACTTGATATAGTAGAGAATTCGGTCGGTGTTTACCGCGTAGCGTTTCGCCAACGATTTCGTCGAGGTCCGCTTCCAAATCACCTCATTCCGAAAGTGATTACTTCCGAACAGCGAGTCCATCACGGCTTTTAGATAATGGCTGGCGGTCGCATCGCAGTGCAGATATATGCTACCTGTCGGCTTCAAAATACGGTGCATCTCAAACAATCTCACCGCCATGGCTGTCAGGTATATCTTCATCGACGTGTCAAATACGTTTTTTGTATACTGGAGCCCAATAAAGGCTGCTGCAATGGACACCCTAGCACAAAACTCGTCGGAGGGTTCTGATGTTTTGATTCATAGCATAGAAAACCTCCGACGAGATTTACACACGTATTATCACGACATAGGCGGTGATGGTACGGAGATATACGAAAATCGGATGCCTGAATCATCTGATACAGTTCCTCGTGTTGGGCAGCGATCTGTCCGTGCCATTCGTCTTTGATGTCCTCGTCTGTCCAGATGTCTTTGAATGCCGCGCCCTCTGCTGGAGAGCCTATCGGTGCTTTCCACTGTTTGCCCGATTTAAACGGCGGATCCAGATAAATCAGGTCTATCGTGCCTGAATCCATACCTCGCATAATGTCAAGATTGTCAGCAATAAAAAGCGTTCTATTCTCAAAGTTCATCGTGTACTCTGTCTAAAATAATACGGTTTCTATTTTTTCTTAACCGTCCCGAGAACTCGACACGTCGTTGCAGAAAGAATTTCATATTCCACATCGCCCCACACAATCTTGCGTTGGAAGACGGCATACACTGCGTTAATCCCAGCGAGAAAAATTGAAAATGGGGTAGCATAAGAAGTGATGCGAATGGTATCCTGCATCTTCGGCATTTGGCGTAGCCAGTGCGGCAAATTCAAGCAGAAAATGCGGTAGCTGAATGCCTCCAGAAAAGGGACAAACACAAGGGGCAGAAGCCCTTTCTGAGAGAATAGAAACGGAAGCGCTCCGAAAACCAGTAGGGCCTTCGGGAGAAATATAACCAGACTCCCCAGCCATTGGATCCAAAGCCCCATGTGAAACGTCATAATCATCTGTCGGTTTGTGAATTCAACAATCTGGTTCCAACTCCGGTTTGCCGTGCGGGTGACGGCAACACAGTCTGGGACAAAATGAACTTTCAGCTTAACGTCTCTGACGGCCCGGGTCGTGTTGAGATCCTCAATCGTTGCGTGCTTCCACCGTTTCAGAAGTTGAGATTTCTCTAGGAATTCACGACGGAAGGCGTTAGAGCCGCCCCATACCATTGAAAACCGGTGATCCCCTTGTAAACCCATCTGGAAATTTACCCAGATGGCTTCAACAAGGGAGGCGCAGTTCCACGTCTGTGGGAAATAGAAGCGCCCGCCCACGGTTGCCCCGATTTTTGTGTCCTGCAGCGGTGTGACGAGCAGCGTTAGCCAATCTTCGCGTATAGCTACATCTGCGTCAACAAAGGCGATGACTTCAACATCATCCGATAAGTTTTCTATGACCGTCAGGAGGTTCTGCACCTTTTGCGACCTGCGGAGTTTATTGTCAATAATGTTTGGTGCCAACACGACGTGAATATTCGGTGAGGTTTCCGCGAGTTTTTGCAGATGTGGATAGGAGACATCGTACCCAGTGTGCTCTTTTTGGTGTGTGACAAAGAAAATGTCGTATTCACCCGCGTAATCTTGCTGTAGGAGCCCCTTGACATGTTCGGCGGTGTTATCGTCCCATCCGTAGTGGGGTGCGATAATAGCCGCTTTTGGCGTATAAACCGGCCAGACCTTTTTTCGTTCACGACGCGAATACACAAACGAGTGGCTAAGCATTAACAGTTGGATAAGGAGAAAAAAATAAGTGGTTGCAATAATGTATATATGCATGTTTTCGTATACAGGAGCCCCATCATGTTTATGTTTTGTTAACTCCGATGTACATCTCGTTTTTTTGTATATCTCCGTACGATCAACGTTTATGTAATAATAACTCGTGTGTAAATCTCGTCGGAGATGACTTAGGGAATGTCTCTAAAAATCAAAACATCAAAAGGCTCAGCCGAGATGTACATAGGATTTAGCAATAGCTACGCCTTGAGAGGGCTCCAATAGACGAAAAAGCGTTGATGGTTAAGAATTGTCCCTGCTGGCAGGGACAATTCTTAACGGAGAGATACTAAAAATCTGAAGAACGAAGTCTTTCAAGAGTGGTTTTCAATTTCGGAATCAAGGGGGCATCGAGCAAAAAAACGACATGAGGTTCATGCCCAAGGCGCGCGTAGAACCGTGCTGATGTGTTTATTTCTGAACTGGCATCGTCAGACGTTGTTTTCAACGGTGCTTCCGTGCTGCCAATTTGCAGCGTATAGGTTTGCTGATTCCTTAATCCAACGGTAATCTGTATCTGTGGTGAATTGAAACCGGTTGTCGCAGCATCCGGGACAACCGGTAAAAATTCCTCAACTTTCAAATCATCAAGTTCATAGATAATGGCGTTTACTTCGGCATTGTTCGCGTCTGCACGCACAGGCGAGATGAGCCGCCAATTGGTAGCGAGACGTTGGCATATCAACGAAACATCCTCATATTTTAACTCAAGCCGATTCACATCGTCAATACTGAAGTCGAGAATCTGTTTATTCCGTAACCATGCAACACCTGTTGCGATTTTGTCTATGAGTGCACGGTTGACAAGGGAAATTTGGACTGTATCGTGCGATTTGACATAGACAGTCTCGCCTTGGTATCTACCGATAAGTAGCACTGCAGAAGCTTCTTCACCGCGTTGTGTGAAGGAAACCCGTATGCGTGGCGTATCTAAGCCGTATGATGCCAAATTTTTAACAGGATTGTCGAAAAATTCAACCGCTTTAAGAGAATCTACTCCAAAAAGCAGTTCATCAACGGCGGTTGCATCTGCCTTTATTTGGCTAGACGAATTTCCGGGTTCCCTCGTTAATAGCCATGTGTCATCATAGTTTTTGACAGAGACAATTTTTTCCATTCCATGTGCCGTAGTTGTACTTTGTAATTGAATCTCAAATCGAATTGTGTCAGTGCGTTGAAAGTCTAGGATGCGCTTGTCACGCAAGTCAAAAGCAGTTTTATTGAGTTGCGCGTAGATGTTATCAACAACGGTATATACCGAATTTTGATGGATAGGTTTTACATACCGCAGCTGATTTTTATTTCCGGGAACGGGTGAACCGATCTGGAGCCCGAACGTGCCCTCTCTGGCTTTGAGTATAACCGATAATTGAGGCGGCTGCAACCCATATTTTTCTTTAAGGGTGTATTTCCAATTCTGTCCGTTTATAGTATCATCAGCCTCAAACGTCGAGATCTGAAGTGAACTGAGGGCAGAGAAAATTGTCTCAATCTCTTGTATATCTGCTTTTGCAGAAAATGGATGTGTCATTGTCCAAGTATTTCCCGTTTTTTCACACCGGAGCGCTTCTGCATTATCATTGACTACCCTTAGTTCCGAAACTGCCTTCGGATTAAATTTCACGGCGGTTTTATCACGGAGATCGGCCGGTGCCTTCGTCAGATCATCAAGTGCACTAGATTCAATTAGGAAGATGTGAGATTCGGATTTTTCTTTGCAATAGACAGAAAAGTTAATCGCCTTTTTCCCAATGAGGAAGGTTTTGGGCGAAACTGTCAAGTCTGTCCAGAGGGAAGCTGTGATATTGGGTATATCCAGACCATACTGTTCGAGTTCCTTAACTTCAAGGGTTTGCTTGATGCGTTTGTTGAGGAAGTTATCCAGCAGCTCGTTAACTTTTTGGTCATCTGCGTCAGCAGGAACGGGTTGGGTCAATTGCCATGCTCCTTCTGTATTTTTTGTTAATGTTAACGGCTGATAGGAAGCCTCATCTGCAAATGAGAGACGAATCTGCTGAACGTTTTGCTGCGGTAAGCTGTATACCTGATGAAGTCGAAGTTTTTCGTCTTCGGCTGCCTTATCCTCTTGTTGCTGAAAAAAAAGGAAATAGGCACCGGCGACGGCGGCTAACAGCACGATAATGATAAACGTAGTGCGGAAGTTCATTTTTTTAGTATAGTGCAGCGCGTCAACTTTTTCGTCTATTGGAGCCCTATCAAGGCGTAGCTATTGCTAAATCCTGTGTACATCTCGGCTGAGCCTTTTGATGTTTTGATTTTTAGAGACATTCCCTAAGTCATCTCCGACGAGATTTACACACGAGTTATCATTACATAGACGTTGATGGTACGGAGATATACGAAAAACCTTTGTGGTGCCGCAGTATACGAAAGCCTCCATTTGTCTACCGATTCGGTTAGGTAAGTTTGGGCAATATTTCTCTGAGCGTTATGCTTCAAAGACTACTGGACTTATAGTTCTGTTTATATTTTGGTTTGCAAATGGCTCAGCTGCGGCGTTGCCACCAAACAACAAGTCCTGCAATAAATATGATTAAGGGAATCAAAAATACCGCGAGTATCTGCACCAAAACGGCCTCTTGTGCCAGCATTGGGCGGAGTGCCAGTTTTTGAAAATCAATTGGACTGATAGCAATGAGGTCTTCCTCTAATGTAAGCCAATTGATGACTGCTAGGAACAGAGTGTGGTTTTCAGGTCTTAGAATGCCGATTTGAGGGTAATTTGAAGCAAAGTCTGAGTCTCCAAAGACAACGATTCGCGGAAGACGATCTTTACCCCAATTCGGATGCCAATCTTTTTGCTCAGCCCCCCCCGCTTTTTTCTCTTCAACGGCGGCTGCAATCGACACCGGCGGGGGCGTATCGATGCCGGGGTTGTAAGATGGATTTGTGACGACGTTTCTATCAAATTCGGCTTCACCCCAACTGACTCCTGTTTCTCCAACTGTTTTTGCCAAGGATTTAACACTGAGCCTTACTGGAATGTCTTCGATAGGCGTAACAGAACGTGTACCGCGAAACGGAATCAGTGTGCCTTGGAGCGCTCGTGTAATTTCATGTTGTTCAAAGTCGGGCAAGATCATAGTAGCACCATAGATGGAAAGGCGGGCCTGGTCTATCACCAAGTCATTTCCTACCTCAATGCCCCACTTCTGCATGAATTGAATGAGTTCTCTATTTGATGATGTTGCTGGTTCAAAAAGCAAAAGTAATTTTCCATCTCGGGCGAGGTATTCAGTGAGCAGGTTTATTTCAACTTGCGTTAAAGCGGTTTTTGGTGCTGCAATGACAAGTACCGCGCAATCTGCAGGGATGCTCGGCTGCAAAAGTGAAGAGAAGGATAAAACAGCATAATTCTGATTTTCTAACGCCTCTTTCGCGCCACTATACCCTAACGGTGTGAGGTCGTCAATACTCCGTTCTTCATGGCCAGTGAGGAAATAGATTTTTTTCGTTTCATTCCGGATGAGTTTAAGCAGCGCATTTGTGAATTTCTGTTCGTCTACGGAGGTTACCTTTTCAATTCGGTTCGTTCCAATGTTTGTTTTTGCAGGTATAGAGGCATTGTTGACAGTTTGCAGGGTTGCAACACTTTCAAAAACGATTGTTCCGTCTCTAACATCATATTTATCAGCAAGTAGGTTGTCAATATAGGGATTTACAAACGAAACGGTTAGGAATTCGTTCTCGCGTTCATAGAGTGTCAACATGTCTTTGGCGCGTTCAAATTCGAGTGGACTGTTGGCACTGCCAGTGAAAAATGCTGTTGCATGAATAGGACTGTTGAGAGATTTAAGGACGTTTTTCGTCTGTTCTGACAGCGTATGAAGTTGATGCTGGGTTAAATCTTTCCTTTTATCAAACCTTTGTGCGACAATCACATTGATGAAAATGGCGATACCGATAACACCGATGATACTTATCGCGACATTTGCACCGTAGCGTGCTTGGCGACTGACAAAGAAGCTAGCAAACTCGTTAAATCGTAAGCGTGCAAAAATCGCTAGGGCAGTTAGACAAATGAGAAGGCAGAGCCAAGCAGCAAGCGTCGCACCGAGTAAAAAACTCGCAATCGCAGTGAAACCGAAAATTAAAGCGATAAGCCCAAGGAGCGGGCCTGCCATGTTCTTACTTTTTGGCATCTTTCTATATCTCTGGACCATCATCGCGTTTGTTTTGATGGCTCGTTTTTTCGTATATCTCCGTACCATAAACGCTTATGCTTTGATAGCTCGTGTGTAAATCTTGGCAGGTTCGGTATTCTTTGTCTGTCCATGAGACAAGATAACCTTTTACCTGCCACCCACTGGGCAAGGTGAATTCCCTTTGCACAGGATTTAACATAGCAGCAACTGGCATCGGGCTCCTGTAGACAAAAAAAATCATTCACTATTTGTTCAATTAACGCCATTTAGATGATTCAATTGACTTAAAAGTTGCGAATAGGCAAACGCTTGTAAAACTGCCATAGTAGACAACATCTTTGAGAACGATAACACCGCGTGCAAAATCGTAATAGTGCTCCGGCAAAGATAGATAACTTAAGAATTTTCCGATGGCACCGGCGTGGGTTGAGAGGGCACCGATGACCCACAGCGTTATAAGCAGTCCGAAACTAGTTAGTGCCGCAACGAGTTGATTTTTGCTCATGGATGACATTAACACGCCTAACGCTAGAAAGGCAGAACCGATCAGGAGCAGACCTAAGTATCCACTGAGGAGTGTGCCGATATCCATGGGACCGAAACGGCGGGCAAGAAACGGAAAGAACAACGTCAATATAATCATTATGAGCAGCAGCGTCCAACTCGCTAGGAATTTTCCCAAGACGACTTGTCCATCGGTAATAGGTGAGGTTAGGAGAAGTTCAATTGTGCCAGATTTCCGCTCTTCGGCGAACAGTTTCATCGTTAAGACCGGTGTAAAAAAGAGTAGAATGACTGCCATATTTCCGAAGAGGGTATTCATAACAGCTATTCCGGAGCCGCCGTTTGTTGCTGCGGAGAGTAGGGCGATAGAAAATAGGAACCCTGAAATTGCTGTGAAGACAAAGCAGACAAAATAGGCGATAGGTGAAACAAAATAGGTATAGAGCTCTTTTGCACAAACAGCAATAATGTTTTTCATTTTTTTAGTTTTTTGTATGCAGGTGCCCGATGCCAGTTGCTGCAATGTTAAATCTTGTGTACATCTCGTCGGAGCCGCTTTATGTTTAGAATCGTAGCATAAGAAGCTCTGAGGAGATGTACATCGGAGTTAACAAAACATAAACATGATGGGGTTCCTGTAGACAAAAAATCATTATGCAAACTGCCTTTGGACTTTTCCGACAAAGAAAGGTCCGAGGGATTCAATGTATTTCGTTGTCTGTTCCGTCTGGCGCATGTCTTGGATAAGGCGTGACAGTGGATATAATTCTGGTCCGACTAACCCGATAACGAATTCATTATCGTTGGTATCTAAGCCGAAGCATGCCAAGCGGATGTCACTGGCATATCCACCTGCGGCGTAATTGCGTCCGAGCATGGCGTGTTCGGCTAAAATTCGTCCGCGCTCACGTGGATCTAGGCGATAGAATTCAGGTTTGCGCCGCAACGGGTACCAAATCGCCCATGGAAATTGTGGGTTTAGAGCATTTTGCCGCGGTTTGTTGATGAGCCACTGCTCCAGGTCCGGTTCTCGCCCGGTTGCATAGGTTCTGCCAATCATCGTCATTTCTGGACGATATGAAAGTGCTAAGAAGTTTGTGGATGCTAAAATCTCACGCACCTTTTTTAAGAGTTTTGTCGGCTCTTCTGCAATAAAGAGGATGCCGATCCCGGTTGGATGGTTCAAATCTTCGTATAAAACGGCGTTCAAACCGCTTGCCTCAAGTGGTTTAACGACATTCTCTGGTTTTGGACAGTCTTCAAAGACATGGAGTTGGAAAAACAGTCGCCGGTCAATAACCTGTGGTTTCCCGTCAATTGGGGTGCCGGCTTCTCGAATGTCCAGCGGTTCTGGCCTCATAGTTCTTTCTTTTTCAGTATGCATCTTTTTTGTGTTGCAAGTGGAATTCGCCTTTACAATCGGGTTCAGAAGGTTGAAACAGATGGCAACCCACTGGGAATACCTTATGCCTGCCACCACAGGTCTAATCTTTGTGTGTATAAGAGTCGCGAATCCACTCTTCTAACACCGTGTCGGGATTTTCGACGACTGTTTTTGGAAAATTAAAAGTTGATTGCCCAGTATTCTGCTTAATGAGATTCAAGCCGTGCTGATAACTCTCTAGAATTTCATCACAAACTTTCTGGACATCTTGTTCTTGTGCAATTGCACGTTCGTAAATAAGTGCGGTTGCTTCGTCATCAAACCGGATCTGTAAGTTATGCTCACTGTAGAACTGTGCTTCGTAACGACGTACATGTTCTCGCATGAGGGTTTTTCGGTTATAGTCTGTGTCTCCAATTATCCGCTTGAGTTCGGCCGCGGGTTTATCAACGACGGTATCGGTGACAACAAATTCCGTGACTCCGGTGGAGGGTAGTTCAAATTTGTAGTCCCGCAAAACCTTCTCACAGACAGTCATTAACGCGCGTGCCCCAGTTTTCTGTTCGATGGCTTTTTCGGCAATGTGGTGCAATCCGTTATCTGCGAAAAGGACGTTGATACCATAAGCGCGGAAGGCGTTTTCATACTGCCGAATAATAGAGCCTTCGGCGTGTTTCAAAATATGAAAAAGGTCATCGACTGCGAGCTCGCGACACACAACATGTACGGGGACTCTTCCGATAAATTCAGGTTCGAACCCGTAGTCAATGAAATCCTTCGGTGTTACGTCATCCAAATAACGGGCTGCATCATCAGCTTGGCTTACGACGTTTGCATTGAATCCGATTCTACTCTCATGCATCCGTTTCTTGATAATTTTCTCCATGCCGGTGAATGCTCCGCTGATAATAAACAGAATGTGGCGTGTATTAATAACCTCTTTTTCCACTTTCCCTCGTTTCTGAAATTCCATTGCTGCCTGCATTTGAGAGGCGACATCGTTGCCACTATGCAAATCAACTTCAGTTTCTTCCATCAATTTCAGCAGACCAATCTGCACGCCGCGGCCGCTTACGTCACGGCCAATAATGTTGGGCGGTGTTGCGATTTTATCTGCCTCATCCAGGTAGATAATCCCGTATTGTGCCAATTCGAGGTTATCCTCGGCTTGTGCGACGAGTTCTCGAATTAAGTCGTCTACGTTTGCCCCGACGTACCCCGTTTCACTGAATCGGGTTGCATCCGCTTTAACAAAGGGGACGCCGATGAGCTTCGCGATGTGGCGTATGAGGTAGGTTTTACCAACTCCTGTTGGACCGAGCATGACAATGTTCTGTTTAGAGTAGTCAGCATCGGCGGCTTCCGGATTCTCGTGACACTCCCTGACATGGTTGTAGTGGTCACATACGGCAATGGCGAGTGCCTTTTTCGCTTCATCCTGTTTGATCACGTACCGGTCCAAGTACTTCTTAATCTCCTTCGGCTTAAGGTCGAATTTCAGATCGAAGTTTTTTTTCGGTGAGGGAATGTCTTCTTCTGGTGGTTCAGGTGTAGTTTGTGTTGCGGTTGCATTAATCAAGCGGACGCTGCCCCCGTATTTCTGATTCACGAAGTCTTGGAATTCTTTTTCAATCTCTTCTGGGGTTGGTATTTTGTTGCTCATCCATCCATCCTATTTTTAGTATATCTCCGTACCATCAAGGGTTAGGTTTTGTAAAGTCCTGTGTAAATCTCGTCGGAGGCACCTTAGGCATAGCATAAGATGGCTCCGAGGAGATTTGTGAAGGTTTTAATATAGCAGCAGCCTTTATGGGGCTGCAGCAGACGAAAATTCACTGCGAACGATTTCAGTACCAGTTACCATGGCTTTCAGTTTTGCGGCAGCTGCCCAACGTGCTGTTTGGCTAAATCCACAGTCGGGCGTAATAGCGAGTTTCTCAGGTCGTACGTGGTTTAGTGCTTTGCGGAGCAGTGCTGCGACATCTTCTGGTGTTTCTATGTAATAGTTTTTGACATCGATAAGTCCCGCGGCGAGTTCCTTATCATTGGGGAAATCGCTCCAGAGCTCAATTTCTGCCATTTCTCGGTTTGCAAATTCGAGGGCGAGCTGATCGAAATTGGCATCAAGGATATGGGGAAATAGTGGACGATACGAGCGCTTTCCGACTGCCCTACCTCGATAATTGCCGAAACAGATATGCAGTCCAATTTTAGCGGAAACGCCTTTAAGGGTGTGGTTAAACAGTTTCACGAACTCTTGGGGCCGGTCAGGATAAACGGCGTAAGAAGGTTCGTCTAATTGGATGAATTCTGCCCCTACTGCCACAAGGTTTCTGAGTTCAGCATTAATAATATTGGCGCATGCGTAAGCCACCTCCAGACGTTCTTTGTAGATGCCACCAGTCTGAATCCTTCCGGAGAGGGTAAAAGGGCCAGGGCATGTCACTTTGATGGGTTTAGTCGCTTCGGTTTTCGCGAATTCAAATTCGGAAAGAATACCCAATCCATCGGGTGCGGCAAGTGGGACGGTAGGGTTCCATTTACCGCGCTGATCGTGTCCGTCCGGACCTTGTGTTCTGGGGGCTGGCAGCGGCTCTAAGCCGATGAGGCGTTCATAGAACCCAAGCACGAAATCTTGCCGGCGCATTTCGCCTTCTGTAATAACGTCGATGCCCGCACGTTCTTGATCCGTGATTGCAATGCGTACTGCATCGTTGAAGGTTTCGTCAATATCTGTTTCGCCGAGTTCACCGCGGCCGATTGCTTCCAATGTTACACAAAGCCAACTGGGTGGAGCGTAACTACCAATCGTACTCGTGGGTATTAAAATATCCTTGTCTTTCATAAGCCTTCTTTTAGTATATTTCAGCACATCAACGGAGATATACAAAATCTATTTTTCGCGTGCTTGCAATCTTCAGGTGTAGCCGTATCGTATATGCGTTTGGCTACTCTTGACGGGTAAGGTATTGACCTCAGGTCAATACCTTTTCCCGTCAATCTACGATCTAACTTTTGATATTTGCATAAAAGAACGGGGGCATTGTCAGCGCTACTACATCGTCTACACCGGCGGAGATTTCGCGTGCGATAGCTAACGCATCGTCAAGATTTTTCGCCCAGTCGACACCTAATCTTTGTGCGACACGGGGCTCCTTCGGCCCCACCAAAATAATCTTTGACAGATATTTGAGTGGGTAGGTTGCCCAATACCAGACGGTGAAGGGATGGAATCCGTGGTGTGCAAAACGGTTCCGATAGCAATCGATTAAGTATTCGTCAGTGGCATATTTTTCCTGAAATTTCTGCTGCATCTCAAAGGGTTCGGTTGTTTCGCTTAGGACTTCCTCATAAAACTGCTTGTAGGCAACGTGATATTCTTCATGAAATACTTCATAAGTGGGGTTCATGATAATGACGGTGCCACCCCTTTTGATAAGTGGTTTGTTATAGAACCAGTTGAAAACGTAGCCTAAAATATCGCTCACGACAAGCACAGGATTAATTCGGGCATCAACGGCGTAAGGGCTCATATCAGGCAGTCCGAAAACAAGTGTACTAAACTGGCGTGGAATGTCTATTGCAAGTTGTTCTTTCATTAACGCCAAGGTATTTGGATGAACTTCGTCAATGTCCCCTGCGTTTAGCTGCATCGGTTCATAATCTGTCTGTACACTTTTGAGGATTTGATAGCGCAATGCTTCGGGTAAAAGGGCTAAGGTTGCCGGGGTGAAGGCTTTCAGTAACCGCTCAGCGAAGTTGCACTGACTGTTCGGTTTGCCGACGTATCGGAGATGAAAAGGATAGAGTGCGCCGTTCATTGCTGCTTCAAGGACAAAGATTGGTGTCTCTTTCTGGATGAGGCGGCTCATCCTCTCTATACAAGCGTGCATGTGTGAGCCGTCAGGTTGCATCACGTGCGGGCTATCCGCGGTCATCTGCGGGGAGTGATGTGGGGCGATGGATTTGTAAGTACCGAGCCCGACGGCGACGGATTTGTGGCCCCCGTTGAGCGGAATTTGAATCATATCGACATAGATGGCTAGATCGCTTTCCAGAACGGCTTTATCCGTTTCGACGATTTCGTCTTCTTCGGTTTCCCCCACTTGGACTATGTGTTCAACATCTTCAGCATCAAAGTTTCGGAGTTGTTGCGGATAGAACTCGTCCATAATGTTTTTGCCGAGCATGTCAGCCAATTCGTGTTGCTTCATCTTGCGGTGCAGGGCAACAGCACACATCAGTTGGATGTTCTTTTTTTCAACCCCATAGGCGTACAACATTTTAAGGAGTGTCTCAATCATAATTTGACGCATGTCAGGTTTCTTCGTTGCTGGGAACGGTTGACAGTTATCGTCAAATAGGATGAGTACCTTTGAATTGCCGTTCACGAGTGCGCGCAATGGTGGCATCCCGAGTGGGTTTTCAAAGGCACGCTGTGTGTGTTCACTCAGCGCGGCACGCTTAATGCCGGGCATTGGAGGTTTGGCGTAATATACTTCCGACGAGTCGGGCAACTTCGCGTTGACAAGATGGTTTCCGAAATAGGTGAAGTATTTCATTCAGCGATTTAGTATATCTCCGTACCATAAACGCTTATGCTTTGATAGCTCGTGTGTAAATCTCGCCGGAGGTTTCCGATGTTTAGATTCATAGCATCAAAAGTCTCCTACGAGAAAGGAATTGTCCCTGCAAGTGGCAGGATAGGTATCTTTGTCTGTCCATGAGACAAGATAACCTTTTACCTGCCACCCACTGGGCAGGGTGAATTCCCTTTGCACAGGATTTAACATAGCAGCAACTGGCATCGGACTCCTGTAGACAAAAAATCATTTCAAATTTTAATTTATTTTAGCATAGTTTTTGGAATATTGCAAGTTTTTTCTCGGAAAAAACGGAGCATGTCCGTATCAAGTAGGCTCTTTTTTTATATTGTTTGAATCACGGATAGACGTGGGATTTTGGGATTGGTAGGATAATAGGTTGTTTGGTGTCTGATAAATTAGAGTCTGGAGATGTGGCTTTTTTGGCTACAGGAGCCCGATGCCAGTTGCTGCTATGTTAAATCCTGTGTACATCTCGTCGGAGACTTTTGATGCTATGAATCTAAACATCGGAAAACTCCGGCGAGATTTACACACGAGCTATCAAAGCATAAGCGTTTATGGTACGGAGATATACTAAAAATGTTACAAAAATGACATATTTGATGATTGTTATCCGGGCAATAAGCGATATCCGATGCCTGTCATCAGCCCGACGATGATCCAGATGCCGCCGATAAAGCATTCCCCTAAAACAATACCTAAAACGAGTGGCCTCAGTTTACGATAATAAGCAACGCCGCCGAATTTGAGCACAATGTATTTCAGCAACCATCCAATAAAAAATGAGCCCCAAAAGCAGTAAGTCGCGTAGCTAGTCATCATCAAAGAGCCGATCGGATGCAATTTCCACCAGAGGTAGTACTGGCGGAGCCAGAACATTCCAAACATTGCAATCCCACCGAAAATAAAGGAGCCGAGTCTCTCCAATTCAATTCCTTTCGGATGCTGTAAAATGCTGGTAAGTCGATTAAACGGGTTTTTCGCGGAAATCATATAGGTCCAGTGTTGCAAATTGAGTGCCCCGTGCGTGTAAGCGAGGTCAATTGAAGAATAGTAGGAGATACCTATTGCGAGGACTATGGCTGCAGCTATTGCGACCAAAAAGGGACGTTGTTTGAGCCGGATCGGTTCTGCCAATTTAAAGTTGTTCATCACGCTCGGCATCAGGATTTCCCGCATATCAAACATCAAAACCCGTTCGTATGCGACGAGTGTCCAGCTCGGTGCGTTGACGCGTGAACTGCCGAAAAGCGTAATGAGATACTCCCCGGGCAGGAAGGAGTATAGTACAAACAACAAGCCTCCATTGGCAACCATCCATGTCATCACGGTTGTCAATCCGAGGAAGAGTGTCAATATGAAGAGTGCCACCCAGAAACTCATGCCGGCGCTGGTGCAGATAAGACTGAGTGCGAGTATGCCAAGGATTAATCCAGTAGTTGCCCAGACGTAAGGCAGCGGTTCGGTGTTATCATCCATTGGCTGTCTAGCGAACGCTCGTCGAAAGTGCCGCTTGCCGCTCCATAGAATTAGCAAGATGAAAACAAGAAATCCGCCCATCTGCTGATTTTGATGGAAATTCCACTGATTTATTTTCGATCCGGTTGCGTAGATAAGGACTGTCTCCATCCTCCCCAGTAGAAAGAAAAACCAGAAGCTAAACGAAATCTCAAGCGTGAGTAAGTAAACGACAGCGATGACAGACGGATAAATAAAGAAATTAACCGAGGGCCACCATGCCAAAGCGGAGAGTGGTTTTTCGGTAAAAAATTTGGCAAGTGGAAAATAAACTGCCGGACTCGGAATCGCAGGAAAGTAAAGGTGTAACCCCCTCAGGCCATGCAGTATGACCGGTATTGCAAAACCGCACCACATCATAGGTGACTTAAAGAATCGGTTTACAAGTGAGCCGCGAGATGGAGACTGAAACATTTCCAACGGTAATTGGACGAGTGGAAAGGTGAAACGTTCGTGTTCTACCCACTGCTTTCTGAGGAGGACCGTCCAGCAGATAGTGACAAAATAGAAAATGAGTACAAAGGTACTCCAGGCGATGATGGGCTTTACCCAAGCCCTCCAGGGAATACTACTGCTATCCGGTAGCTGCTCATAAAAGTAAAAAACGGCTTTCGGGTCAGTGACGACCATCCAATCGGGGAGATGCTGATGAAACAGAGCTGCCCATTCGTTTTCTGGCGTTGCGAAGTAAAACGGGCTGACTGATAGAGGAATCAGGTATCGCATTAATCCTGAAGAAGGGATGCCTGACGCTACCAGCATCATGCCCCAGATAACAAGGAGTTCGGGGCCTTGTAATTCTGCACCGGGTTTCGCCTTTTTGAGAAGTACATTGACTCCCAAGACGAAAATCAGCAGTGTGAAAACCACGGCAATGGGGAGGTGATTACCAGCGAGGTAGGTGCCGCCGATAAGGAAGTCGTTGTAAGGGGTGGCAAGGCATTGGCATGTAACGGCAACGAGGCCGATGAGGAAACTTCGAGTTGTGAGTCCGGTCATTGCAGGATGGGAGGTTCGTGCATTATTGACGGCGAATCGAGAACGTCGAAATTGAGTAGCGGGAGGAGGTTGCATAGAGATGCTTTTTTTTAAAGGAATACTTACATTTGGCACCGGTGAGGGATGTCAGGCCTATTTAGTCGAGCAGTTTTTAGGAAGCACCCTTTAAAGTTATGAGTAATTCCTCCGTAAAAAGTTACCATTTGGTAACTTTTTTATAATTTTTGAAACACTTGAGAATCCAGTCACTATAACCATTAATAGCGTTTTTTGATTTTGCATGATCAAAAGAAACGGAAAGTGTAACAAATTTTGCGGTTCAGGTTAAGGGGCTTATTTTTGCTGGATTTCCAAGATTTAGGAAGTTCTGATATGAAAATATTGTTTCACTCCCGGACAAATCGTTGAGTTTATTCCTAGGATCTTGAGCCTTTTCCTGTTCCGTTGCCCGCATTTCTTCATCTATTGGAAGTTCAACGCGCGTGGGTGGAGTCGTAACCTCTACATGAAATAACAATTCCTGCACCTGTTTGTCGCCATTGTGGCTCTGAGAGTGACTTTTGAAGCGTTGGTAATCGATAGTAGAACTCAAAGTTGCCTCACCACGAGTAGATAGGACGGAAAGAATTGCGTCAGATGAAAGAATACCCTCGTTGCTGTAACTGACGATGATATGTTTCGCATCCGCTTTTTCGACTAAATCTGTCAATGCTGAAAGACAACTCGTCTTTGAGCAGTACACCGGTTTTTCTGATTCTCCATAATCACGCAATCCAGTTTTTCCGTGAATCGACGGGTTATCGTAGCGAGCAATCGTCTCTAACAGGTGGTAATTCGTAATATATTGGCGCGTGTTGTAGGGTGGATCTATGTACAGTACATCGCACTGAATCTCGTTAATCAGGTCATTGGCAGGTTTGTGATAGACACGATGAGGTAGCGGGGATGGAATAATATTCACGGGTACTAAGGTTAGTGGTTTGTAAGTGCGGGCATCCCAGTGTTTTAGATAGGCTGCATAGGTTCCGGAGATATTGGCAACTTTCGATGTAGCCTCCAATAAAGGCAATAACAGTAGATAAAATTCGCTTTCCGTAATTTCGCCAGATTCCCGCCACGTCTCAATTTGTTGACGAATTGCATCAATCTTTTGTCCATTGACATCAGACAGGTACTGCCGACAGAATTCGTTGTTGCCAGATGGGCAGTACGCGTTGAAGATGAAGCCTTTTTTGCCGGGTAGCCAGTTTAACCAGGCAATAACCTGGTTATAGGCGGATAAGGAGGTAAACAGGTCAGCATTTCCTACATTGCTAAGGGTATTAATGATTCCGGCGAATTGCGGCTCTTCGTTATTGGCAATTTTCGTATATCTCCGTACCATCAACGTCTTGGTAATCATAACTCGTGTGTAAATCTCGTCTGAGCCGTTCGATGTATTGTCTCTAAAAGGCATGTTGAAAAGCAGAGGAAAGTTCCAATAAATCATTGGTGATAATTTGAAACCCTTGTTTTTTGAAATGTGCGGCGACACTAGCGGTGCCTGCGAAAAGGTCGCAGAACACGCCTTCTTTTGGAGATTCACCCCGCTGGCGGGGACAAATCCTCAATAACAAGTTTTTCTGTGACAAGGTGTTCAATATAGGTTAATAGGTTCAATTTTTTTTGTATATCTCCGTACCGTCAACGCTTATGTCGTGGGTACTCGTGTGTAAATCTCGTCGGAGGTTATCTATGCTATGATTCATATTACAGCCGATATAACGCATCTTGTATAGGTGGTTGACAGTACAGGTTGCACAACTTTAACCCTACCTCCTTGTGTATTTCGTTTAGTTAATTAAAACATAAAGCGGCTCATGTTTGCAAGTTAAATATGAGTGTAAATCGTTCTTAAAAACCAAACGGTAAGGTCGGGATTAAGGGTTTGCCAGTATACGGATTTATCATATCCGGCATTCTCGGTATATTTTGCCTTTTCTCTTCGAATCGGCTTTCAATGGAGTAGAGTTGGAGGCGCGGAAAAAGATTATTCCCTATCTGGACATTACCGAATTTTGAGAGCTCGTTTTGTGATGCTTTGGAGGAGACAGGCTCCAAGGTAATATAGATGCCCATGACGGCATTTTCGCGATGGACAACATGGAGAAAATCACGAAGGTGACTGAGTGAAAACTTTCCACTTTTGACTTGGGCGAGAACGATTTTGCGGTAGCCGTCTTCTGGGGTTTCAAGTGTATTACCGATTCCATCAATGCCGCTATCCGCTCCACCGCTTTCGTTAGGAACAAGTCCGGGAATAAGGTTAATTGCCCATATCTCAAAATGCCTACGGTTCTCTTTAGCAAGACGGTGTGCACTCCTAAGGTCCGCGGGAATGCCATAGGTTGAGATGTTTCTGCCTGGAAATCGTTGGTTCTTGATAACATCCAAAGCGGAAGGATTGATGTCAATGCCGATCCACTTTCGTTTTAGGAGATCCGCGGCGACAACGGTTGTGCCACACCCACAGAACGGATCAAGGACAGTATCACCTTCATCCGATGATGAATTGATGATGCGTTCGAGGAGTTCTATAGGTTTCTGCGTATTGTATCCGAGACTGGACTTCCCACGAACTGGTGGAATGTCTGTCCAGATGTCCTGCAACGGAACACCTTTCGCTTCACTCAGGTACTTTTTGTAATAATACGGACCGCCTTCTCTAAGTTGCACAAGGCGGTTGGATTTAGACATCTGTGTCATGTTTTCTTCACTGAACCGCCAAGCACGCGTGATACCTTTAAAGGTATACGGTTTATTGCCACCTGCCTCGTTGGTACAGGGCAGCAGCCGATATAATCCTATTCCGTCTTTATGTTTGTAATGGGATTTAACATACGCAGTATCATAAGGCATGTATTGGATGCGATACTTAGTTTTGTTGGACATGCCGTAAAAAAGGATGGTGTCGTGGTTTCTTCCCATGTGACTTTTGGCGAGGTTGTGCGTATCTAACCGACGTTTCCAGACAATTTCATTTCGGAAATTGTCTGACCCGAAAATTGTATCCATAACGATTTTGAGATAGTGACTTGCTGTATCATCACAGTGGAGATAGATACTGCCTGTCGGCTTGAGAAGCCGCTTCATCTCAACTAAGCGGATTGCCATATAACTGATGTATGCCATCATGCCGCAGTTGCCGAGGATGAGGTGCAACCCGGCGATAGTTTTATGAATTGGTGATGTAACCATGCCGGTAAGTTCATCGACTCGGGCTTGTACCTCGCGGCTCCAATGCCACGTATCATCAAATGCTTTAAGCGAGGCAGAAGGTGTCTCCTTATTTGCGGCTTCAATCGCGTAAAGTTGATTGAACTTCTGCTTGGAATTGAAGGGCGGATCGGCGTACATCATATCCACCCAGCTATCCTGCCATTGGTGCATAATCTCCAAATTGTCGCCATAGTAGAGACTGTTGTATTCAGGAATTGTTAACATGACAAATTTCCTCTTTTTAGTATATCTCCGTACCATAACCACTTATGCTTTGATAGCTCGTGTGTAAATCTTGGCAGGTTCGGTATTCTTTGTCTGTCCATGAGACAAGATAACCTTTTATCTGCCACCCACTGGGCAGGGTGAATTCCCTTTGTACAGGATTTAACATAGCAGCAATTGGCATCGGGCTCCTGTAGACAAAAAAAATCATTATCAACTGCGCAAATCAAAAACGGTTTTGACTGTGCCTGATGTACCCGTGTTGAGCGCGGTATGGATTGCGCGTTTGTAATCCAGTAACGAAAAGAGTGGACCAACCAGTGGGCGCAATTGTGTTCCCATTTGTTGTAGCAGCTGCATGCCCAGCGTAAACGTATGAATCTGTTCGCCGTTATGTGTTTCAAACCCATAGGTGTATGCCCCTTTAACGCGCAACTGTTTATACCAAACCGAATTCCAATCGATGTTTTTCGGGATGCCTGGCATCCCGAGTAGGATGACTTCTCCACTGGCCCGGGTGAAACGGAGTGCATCGTCTATGGTGATGCTGGATGCGATACAATCAAATGTGACATCTACGCCTCCTAATAAAACTTGTTGCCCTAATTCGGGCTGATACGATTCTGCGTTTGTTAATTCACAAAACGCCGCATAACGTCCTTTATTTGGAGTTACTACCTCATCTGCACCAAGTTCTCGTGCGAATTGCTGCTGGTGTGGATACTTTGCGAAACTGAGGATGCGATTTTGATGCCCAAGCATCCGGAGTGCTGCGACGGTGAGCAATCCGATGCTTCCGCCGCCGAGTATACAGATATCGTCTGTTGGTTTGAGTTCTGTCTGCAAAATGCCGTGTAGGGCGCAGGCAAATGGTTCCAGTAGCACCGCCACTTCATCTGAAATGTCATCTGGCACGAGATGGAGTTGTGATTGATGTGCGACGAGATATTGGCTCCAACCGCCGCCGGTGTCGCGACAATACCCGGTTTGAATGCCTGCAGAAATGCTGCCTTTTGTGATATTTTCACAATTGGAGAAGTGTGAATCTCGGCACTGATAGCACATAGGCGAAATTTCTCTCGCCTTACACGACAATGCAGGTTCGATCACTACCCTTGTCCCGATGGCCATATCTTGCACTGCAGAACCTACCTCGGCAATTTCTCCAATGATTTCGTGTCCAATTACAAAGGGGAAGGAGGTGAATGGCGAAAAATAGGGACTCCCTTTTGCTGTAATCGTTGCCAAATCAGAGCCACAGATGCCACTGAGTTGGGTTTTTATCTTTACCCATTCTGGTGTCGGCAATTGCGGCTCCGGAATATCGACGAGGCGTAGACAAGACAAAGGCGACGTATAGAGGGGTGGCCATCTGCTTCCAAGGAAACGCGTGGCTAGATAGCGTGGGATGCTTTTCGTGTACTGGATGGCTTGCACTGCGTTATAGACACCTCTATTGCGTGAGTGACTCCGACGGAGCTCTATCTTCGCGAATGACCCATTTGCTCATTGCTTTTTCAATTACCTTAATCAGTTTTTCTTTTTAGTCTCCAAAGAAAGCGCAGAAATCATCAGCCCGGGGACTATCACAGAGATGACTTACGCATTTGTCTCATTCTGATAGTACTCCATCAAAATCTTAGCAACTTCAGGACGTGCGATTTCCGGGGGTAACGGTTTGCCCGCAGCGAGTAGTTCGCGTTGCTTCGTGCCGGAGATGGAGAAATAATCGTCTCCACCGTGCGGACAATCTCGCATCATGACGATTTTATTACACTTGTGGCACCAGACTGTAAAGTCACCTCGGAAGAGCTGAATATGCAATGCATCTTTAGGAATTTCATGAAATATGTGTTGTGCATCAAAGGGACCGTAATAGTCACCTGCCCCGGCGTGGTCTCGTCCGACGATGAAGTGTGTGCAACCGCAGTTCTGACGGAACACTGCGTGCAGGAGTGCTTCTCTTGGTCCGGCGTAAAGCATATCAAAACCGTAGCCGGTAATAGAGACGGTGTTTTCTGGGAAATAGTGTTTTACCATAGCGCGGATGGCAGCATCGCGAACAGCAGCGGGTATATCCCCCGGTTTGAGTTTACCGAGGAGCATGTGAATTAAGATGCCGTCGGCGTTGACTTCTTGTTGTGCAATTTTACAGAGTTCTTCATGAGCACGGTGCATCGGGTTGCGGGTCTGGAAAGCGACGACCTTGTTCCATCCACGCGATGCAATATCTTCGCGAATCTCTACGGCGGTTCGGAATGTATCCGGAAAATCTAAACGGAAATAGGAGTAGTTCAGCACCTGGATGGGCCCGGATAAGACGTTGTCGCCTACATCTGCATAAGCGGGGACCCCGGGATGTGCAGCGTCTGCGGTGCCAAAAGTCTTCTGGATAAGGAATTGTTTCTGTTCTTTTGAGAGTGTCTCAATTGCCGAAACCTTTAAAATCGCCAGCGGTGGATTGCCTTCGACGTTCGCGTCGCGTAGAGCGATTCGTTCTGCGTTTTTCACTGCGTTAGTGAGTTGTTCTCCTGGAACGATGTTCATCACAGGGACCGGCCAGAAAAGTCCGTTGGGGAGTTTCATATCCGCGGCGACGCTCGTCGCTTCGGCGATGTTCATGTAGCCTGTGAGCGGTGTAAAGTAACCGGCTGCCAACATAACTGCAGAGGCGGCAGCACCAGAAGAGATGAGAACTGAGGGGAGGTGTTCTGCCTCTTTTGCCAATTCGTTACGTTGTGCATCGTCCGCGATGTAACGCGGGTCTAAGGTTTCGGCACCATGTGGTTGAATCATTAAATTCTCCTTGCGCGAATCTTATATTCGCTCTGTATCATATATCACAAATGTTGTACACTGACGGGAAGGCGTTTCTGTCTTAGCGTTCACTTTCATCCGAGGCGGCTATCTGCTCAACGGTACAGCCGTTCCAGATCCAATAATTGTGTTTCCTATCCCATTCTTCCTCGGTTCCCACGCGTCGTTTGGGCGTGAAGATGACTTGTGTGAGGTAACCGTCTGTCACTTCCACTGTATAGACATGCTCAACGAATCCGTGTTTGTCATAAACGATCGGGCGTTCTCCGGGTACTTTGTCTGAAAGAGTATGTGGGATGTCTACATTGTCGCGACGGATGGTGAATTTTTTAAGAACCGATTTCCTATTTGCTAACAGATTAACTGTATGCACTGCGTCCTCTGCTGTGCAGAAGGTATTGGTGACGCGATAAGTCCCATTAGGGAGGTCAAGTTTGAAGGCGGCATCTTCCTTTCCCCATACAGCATCCCGAATCAATGCGGGCTTGCTTTTTTCCCCATGATATGCTTCATGTGGCGCGCTCGTATCCCAGCCGAATTTACCGTTCTCGTAGACAGTATTAGGGCCAATTGCGTGGTAATTCTCCGCTGTCTGGGCGTTGTGCGGCTGCATATCAAAACGGATTATAAGGTTGCCGTCTTCTGACTTCTCCCATAGTTCGAGGTTTGGACCTCGCGCACGTTTTTTTCTAAACAGTTGGAGGTGTTTCGTTTCATGGATGATTTCATAACCGTCCTCCGTAAGTTCTTTCTCTGCCTTTGAGTCGTACCAGGCGACAACATAATCTACCGGGATTTTTTCTCTAGCAGTGTTCCGGTTAACCGGGAAGTAATTATAAGCGGATTCGTAGTTTGCAAGATGGACAACATCATTCGCATAGACACCGTAGAAAGATGCGGAATGCACGAAGGGTGTAACGTATTCAATCTTTCCTAACGCCTCAGATTTATGCCAATCCTCTGCTCGAATTTCAAACACCGTGTGCGGTTCTATCAGACGTGTGCCTGTGACAAGTTCTTCAATCTCCGGGGCAATGCGTCCATGGTCATAGGCAGTCCTGCCGAAGTGGATTAAGGTGAAAATAATCAGACAGGCAGTGAGAGTGTAGCGAAAGAGTTTGCCCATATTCGGAATTAACCATGGCACTAACATCAGCAGAATATAGAGGTGGATGCGATCGTTAATCCAGCCGCCGTGTCCATAACTCCACGGTGCCCTGATGAACATATAGGTAAATAGGAGTGCAATCAGCAAGAAAGCATCGGTTGGTTTGACCCACTGCCTTCGGTGAATTCTGTAGCCGAGAGAAATAATAACTGCAACGCCTAAAACTGCAAGTAGGACGTGGTTGACTGGAATATGCCAATCCGTAAAATAGACTATCGACTTAATACCCAAGAAGTATTCCCAAATCCATTCCAGGCCCCTATGGTTTCCTTGTTGATACTGTTTCATGCTTTGTAGGTAGTATCCCATCAGTACAAAGTACATCGGAATCATGTAGAGCAGGAAGCGTGAAAACGGTTTAAGACTGACAACGAACTGTCGGAGCATCGCAGTGGCACGTTCGCTCCGGGCCTGCCACGTTTCTGCTAACGCCTTGCCACCCCCGAGTGAGCCAGCCGCGACAGAGATTCCTAACACGACAAGCCCATAAGAGGCGATGTGTGAAAGGTAGGTGAGCAGCAGCAACACATAGAGGACAGTGAGATGTTTTACCTGCATTTCTTCCTTATGCTTCCACCAAAACCCGAAACTGAAAAAGAAGAAGGAGATGCTCAGCGTGAAGTTGTAAAACCCCATGTAAAGGAGGTAGTTATAAGCGAACGGGAATCCAAGCCATGCGAATGTAAAGCCTCGCTTATGAACAGCGTCCACAAAATAGAAGAAAGCAATCGGGATCATCCCTATTGCGAGCGTGAGAAAGACCTTTTCAGCAATGACAGGTGGAAACACGTAGAGGAGTAGCGCCAATAAAATATGAGAGAGCCAGTTCGGGAAAACGGTTATGTTAAGCTGCCATGCGTCCCGAAGTTTGTGGTTTTCGTGTTTGGCGTACTCTGTCAGCACTAAGCCGTTGTAGACGTGACTCACGCCATCTTGAGAGGGGAAATAGGCAAAGATCCAGATCGGCATGAGATGCAATATCAACAAGACGATGAATAGATGCTTCCAGGACAAGTTGCTCCAATTGAACATCTGTTTCCCTCCATTTAGACTCTTACAAGGTACCGTTAAAATAGAGACAGTGCTCTGTCAACGGACATTTTTCACATAACGGTTTTCGTGCGTTGCAAATTTGTCGCCCAAAATAGATAAGGTTCATGTGGAACGGATATGCCTTCCCTTCAGGAATAATCGGGGGTAACACTTTGTGGGCTTTCTCTGCACTACAATTTGAAGGGACTAAGCCGAGCCGCTTAGAAATGCGTAGAATATGTGTATCCACCGGGAAGACCTCCCGGCCGCACGCGAAAGAGAGTGTCACACAGGCGGTTTTAATACCGATGCCTTTGTGTTGACATAGCAGCTCCAAAGCCTCTGTCGTTTCCAGGTCATGGATAAATTCTAGCGCTAGTTCACCATATTCTGCTTGGAGCCAGACGAGGAAATTTTTTATCGTGCGGCTTTTCTGTTTTCCCAGCCCGGCAATTTTTATCGCATCCTCGACGGTTTCAACAGGGGCATTCAGCACATCGTCCCACGTCGGAAAACGGTGTCTGAGTTGAACAAAGGCTTTATCACGGTTAATATCTGTCGTGTTCTGCGATAGCACGGTTAGCATCAGGCTATCCAGGACGTTTTCATTCCCGGCGCGAGTTGGCACCCCGAGTAACGTCTCTAATGTGTCTGAGACAATTGCTGCTTTCTGTTTTAATTCCATGCTGCAGTAAGAAAAAAAATAGATTTTAATATAGTATACCATGAAGTGGGAAAATGGTAAAGAAAATTTGTGGTGCTTCCCGTTTTATAGGTGGGCAAAACTGCCTGAATCAGGGTTTTCAGGCGAATCGATTAAAATAGAAAGCGATACATCGGCTTATCAAGCGCAACCGCCAAGAGGCTCCAGAAAGCGCCGATCACAAATTCACCGAGTACAATGCCGAGAAAGAACGGAATCGCTTTACGGTGTAAACGGAGTCCACCGTACTTGAGTACGAACCATTTAAGGAGCCAGCCGACAAAGATGGAGCCTACCATCGGATTGATTGCCCAACTGCCTGAGATGGCATAGCCGACGGGATGTAGGTTCCACCAGAGAAACCGCATACGCATTGCAGCAAGCAGTAGCGTTAACCCGAATCCGAATGTTGCGAAGCCGATGGCGGGGACATCCGGGGGTGCCGCGTACGTGAGCCATGTTTCTAATCGATTAAAGGATTCTCGTCCGAATCCGGCGAAACCGCCTTCGGCGTAATACATAGAAAGATATGCCCAAAAGGAACCTAGCGCGCCTAAGGCGGAAGCCAGCATCATGAGGAGTGCGAACCGCTTTAATGGGATATTCGCGCCCTCTGCGAGTTTGAATCCTTCTAGTTGATGCGGCATCGCATGCGAACGGTGTGCCCTATTCAGACAATAGAGATAGGCGAAGCCGGTTAAGTTTACCGCTCCAAGGCGGCGGATCCCGAATAAGCGCGGTAACATTTCATCTGGGCCGATAAAGTGGAGGTCATGTACCGGAGATCCGAGCTCTGCCCGCAGCCGTGCGATCGCAATCGCGATGGCGAACCAGATTAGAAAATAGAGCACAATCACCCAAAACGTCATACCCATTTTGAGACAGAAAGCGACGATGAACGCTGCCCCGCCAAGGAGGGCGACGAGTGTGACGCGGTGGGAAACCGGTTCGTCTGGGTGCGGGGACACTACCTGGCGCACGACCTGCATTAGGTAACGCCGGCTCATCCAGATGGCCAAAACGCAAAGGCCCAAGTAAGCACCATGGGACTGTTCGGCTTCATAAGGAAATCGGGGTAAACCCCGCCACCCGGCTATCACACCCAGCAGCCGTTCTGCACGCCAAATTAACCAGAATGCCCAACACGAGAAGGAGAGATCAAGTGGAATAAAGAACGAAAGCCCCACACCGAAAGGGAACACTCCGAGAGGACTCCACCCGATGCCGTTCCACGGTCTCTCCGTAAAAATCTGCCGCAAATCGTATAGCTTGCCACCGAGACTTGGGACAACCGGGAACAGAAAGTTTAGCCCGTTGATGATGTCAATAGAGATGCCAATTGTGAATCCTACCCACATCCACGGTGAACGGAAAAATCTCGCACGAGACGCGGTCATTTCAAAGGGGAGTTGGATGATCGGGTAACTGAGACGCTCTGACTCTACCCACTGCTTCCGGAAAATTAGACTCAAGCAGAGCATCACGAGATGAACTGCGACAATGAAGAGCGTCCACCAAAAGATCGCGGGCAACCAGGCAATTAAGTTCGGCTGTTCATAAATGCTTGAAAACCCGTGATAATAGCCTTCAAGCGCACGTCTATTGCTCACCGCTAACCATTGCGGAATGTGCAGATGAAATAGGTTTATCCAATCATTTTCCGGGGTAGCGAACCAGTGCGCGTGCCCGATAATCGGCATTAAAACCAAAAATCTATCGACACCGGCGAGCCCTGCACCGACTGAAATGCAGGTGTAGATGACGAGCAATTCAGCGCGGTTGAAGGTGAGATGATGATGCAACCGGCGAAAAAGCAGCCCAAAACCGAATAGAATTAAAATCGTGATAACGGCGTTGTAAAATAGGGAGACTTGCGTTGGGCTTCCACCACCACGGATAATCGAGGCAGATACCCACCAACAGTTCAACGGCACTAAGAGACAGATAAGGAGGATCGCGAATGGCCGAATGCGTAGGATTTTTCTTTGAACCTTGTTCACCTTCTTTCCAAAGAATAACGAACGTATTCTATCACATTTTTGATCCTGAGACAACAGTTTTTTTTGTCTCTCAATTCCATCTGATAAGGAGAGTTGCGTTGATACAATCTAAAATGCTTTTTTTTCGTGAAAACGGCTTATCTGGCGACGGCTTGTGTTTTGCTCCAAAGTCTCCAATTCACGAAAAGTTTCACGAGAGGTTTTCATGAGCGTAGACTACCACTGCGTTCATACAATACAAAACCCATTTCTTTCGTGAAACGGCTCATATCGCAACTTCCTTTGTTTTGCTCCAAAGTCTCCAATTCACGAAAAGTTTCACGAGGGATTTTCGTGAGCGTAGACTACCACTGCGTTCAGAAGATTCGACATGCGTTTTTTCGTGAAACAGGCTTATCTGGCAGTTTCCTCTGTTTTGGTTGGTGGTATGCAATTCACGAAAAGTTTCACGAGGGATTTTCGTGAGCGTAGACTACCACTGCGTTCAGAAGATTCGACATGCGTTTTTTCGTGAAACAGGCTTATCTGGTAGTTTCCTCTGTTTTGGTTGGTGGTATGCAATTCACGAAAAGTTTCACGAGAGGTTTTCGTGAGCGTAGACTACCACTGCGTTCATAAAATCCAAAGCCGTTTCTTTCGTGAAAACGACTTATCTGGCAGCTTCAGATGTTTTGCTCCAGAGTCTCCAATTCACGAAAAGTTTCACGAGAGGTTTTCATGAGCGTAGACTACCACTGCGTTCATACGATACAGAATCCGTTCCTTTCGTGAAACGGCTCATATCGCAACTTCCTTTGTTTTGCTCCAGAGTCTCCAATTCACGAAAAGTTTCACGAGAGGTTTTCGTGAGCGTAGACTACCACTGCGTTCATAAATACAAAGCCGTTTCTTTCGTGAAAACGGGTTATCTGGCAGCTGCCTCTGTTTGACTACAAACTATCCAATTCACGAATGGAGGCGGTTATCGCCGAAGCAGCTTCGGCCCCAAAGTCGTCGCCACTTCGCGCAGACGCGTTTGAAATAAATCTTGATATCCTTATCTATCTGCTTAGGCTCTTAACTTCTCATGATAAAGTATAGCAGCGTCTCTGCTTTTTTGTCAACGTCTTTTTTCGTGAAAACGGCTCATATCGTAACTTCAGATGTTTGGCTCCAAACCGCAATTCTGGTGGGTTGCTATAATATAGAGCGTGGTGCTTCATACTGTCATCCCTGCGTCGCGATACGTCTGTTCTATGAGTTGAATTTCTTGCGGCGTTAACTCATATAACTGATAGACTAAGGTATCTATCTCTTTCTCAAGTGCGTTCACGGCATCGCCGTTGGGTTCTGCCAATATCTGCGCGACGAGGCGTGAGAGTGCGGCTTTCTGTGCTTCTGTTCTATTGGCTATCGGGACATGTCGCATGTATTGAGCAATGAAACGCAAGCCACCACCTATCCACGGATCGTTAAGGCTCTGAAACTTATATTTGGCATACCAATCAAAAAGTTGGCTGTTCAAAATTGCAAGCAAAGAGAGATCCTCAGTAGGTAAGATGTAGGTAGTCTGTAAGGAAAAAGCGTTTGCGGTATCATAACACGCACGCATAGATGAGCTAATATCCGGATAGATGATCTTCGGCTTTTCGAACGCGTCGTAATAGGCGCACGAACGCAACTCCCAATAGAATTTTCCCTGGTTATCACGGGGTAAAAGCCGCTCTTTATAGCGTATTAGATGGCGATGGATTGCTGGATAGGTTTTTTCAAAAATCTGTTCGGCTTCAGATTCGCTTGCTGCGTTTGACCAGGGCCACTGTTTATTGGCACTGCTGGCTATTGCTATCAAGTGCTCGTTTGCTGATACCGCTTTCCATTTTTTGAGATTCCGCCCTCGCAGTAAAGGTTTTATGAGTTGTGCGCTTTTGGCATCCTCTGCTATTAGCTGCTGACAGAGAGATTCATCTATGATAAATGCTTCATTGTATCCGGTGAAGATACCAATATAAAGTTGACCTTGTATTGATTCGCTGAATGATGTTCCCGTGTGTTGCAATTTCTGTAGTAGGGCGAGTGTTTCTGTGCGTGCTAACGTCCATTCTTCTGAAGACAAATAGGCGAGCTGCATCGGGAATGCCTGCGTTTGAAATGCTTTCCGGACGTTAAATTCCTTTGAAACATGCCTTAGGGTTGTCGCATGGAGGGTGTGGTTTGGAGTAGGTGGCGACTTTTGAACGAGGAGAATGGATGCATTTACTGCTGCGTCAAAGACGGAAAGGCTGCCGAAATCCAAAATTGTTTTTAGTGCCATCTCAGCGGTTAGGAATTGGCGTAGTTTTTTTCCGTAGCCGCTGCGCATAAACTTGTTTGTGCAGATGTAGGAGAGTAAACCACCTTCTCGTAGTAGTTCGGCTCCGCGTTTGTAGAAGTAGACGCTGATGTCTGCCATGCCCGTAAAGAAATCACCAAATTGTGTTTTCAAGGTAGGTTTGAGATGGTGAATTTTGTGGTGTCGGATGTAGGGTGGATTGCCGATGACGATGTGAAAGCCGTGGTGGATGCCGAACATCCATGCGGGTTCAAAGAAATCGGCGACGGCGTTCTGGTTGTATGGATTCCAGTCTGCGATTTTCTGTGCCTCTTCTACGCTGGCTGTTAGCTTTTGCTGACGAATTGCATACGCTTTCTCGAGTTTTTCTTGGAGTTGGTTGCGCGCCTCCTTTTTTGGCAGCTGCGCAATCTGTTGGGATATCCGGCTTTGCTCCTGCACCGTCCACTGTTCCGACTGTGTTCTTAGCGCGAGTGCCAATTTTTCACGGCACTTTTCCTCTTTTCGCATCGCCTCAAGTTTTTGCCGACGGGTGCTGCCGGAGAAGTGTTTGGCGCGGATGACTTCAATGTCGTTGCGGAGTTGTTGGATGGTGTCTGTTTCCAGCAAGCGCTGAAAATCCGTTTCTTTTGCCCCCTTCAAGCCGATGAGGGTGTTTGCGGCAACGAACTTCGTCTCCAAGTTGGGGAGGGGTCTGATGCCGTAGTTGTCGTCAGGGTTCTGGTTGGGTATCTGCTCGATGATGAGAGAGATGAAAAAACGGAGTTTGGCTATTGTGACGGCGATGGGTTGTATATCTATGCCGTAGAGGGAGTTTTGGATGAGGTAGAGTTTGCGTCCGTAGTCGTTGTAGTGATTCGCCTTGGAGAAAACTGCCTCAATTGCCTGCTTTGCGCTTTCTCGGCTTTGGACGTCTGGTATGTTCTCAGCTTGTTGAAGTTGTCGCTGTTTCCAGTTTTGATTCTGCGGATCGAGTTTTCGGAGGATGAGCACGAGTTTATTGAGGATGCCCATAGCGAAAGCCCCGGAGCCGACGGCTGGATCTATGACTTTGAGTTCGTTTATCGCCTGAATGAGGGGTTGAATTTCCTCTGGATGAATGAGGTGATGTGCGTCTTCATCAATGTTGCCTTGGGAATCGTAAGCGAGGAGGTCTTCGCGGAGGCGTTCCTCAAGGTATTGTGTGTCGCCGTCGTAGGGTTTGACGTTTTGGATGAGATAGGCGCTGAGTGCCTCGTCTACCATGTGTTCAACGATTTGGCGGGGTGTGTAGTAAGAGCCTGTGGCTTTGCGTGCGGTGGATTGCGTTTCAGGGTTATAGGTGCCGAGCAGGTTTTCAAACACTTGTCCGAGGAGCTCTGGATCGAGCGCGACTTCTTGTTCAATGGGTGTGTTTTCCTCGACAGTAAACTTATAGTGAGCGAAGAGAGGAAAGAGTCCGTGTGTTTCGTCAAAGAAGAGTTTTGCGGGGACGTGTAATTTTTGCCGAACCGTTTTGTTATCAGAGAAACAGTCTATTCGGACACCGCCGTCGCCGGTTGCCTCAAAGGTATCCAAGCAGTCAAATAAGCCGCCGTTGACAAATGGGACGTGCTTTAGGTGTTGAAGGAAGGTTTGGGGTGATTGCAGCAAGTCAGCATAGCGATATTTGCTTGAATCGCGATGGCTCCTGTTATCGTGTGTGCTAAAGGTGCGTTGATTTATGGGTGTGTTGAGAGTAGCAAAGAATAGATTTTGGAGGATGGCTTGGTAGTAGTCGGATGTGTCGGGGTTAAAGTTTTTGAGGTGTGCGTGCAGGCTGTTTTCTGTCGTGGCGTTCGGCAGAAGACTTAACGTCTGTAAGGGGGGGGGTATTCAGACTGTTGGTTGTTTTGCAGGCTTACCTGCCTATTCTGTTCAGATTCTTCAGACAGCTCGTTGTTTTGCGTGCCCGCCTGCTCTTTCTGCTCGGAATCTTCAAAAAGCCACTCGGGGACAAGCCCTTTTTCTTTCAAGAACCATATAAAGAGCAGCCGCGTGATGAGCCGGATGATGTGTGCTTCGGAACCCAACGGATTCAGCTCGGCTGTCGGGAACTTCGCTTCCCTCACTGCCCACTCGAACCAGTTGAACAACCTTCCGTAGAACTGCTTGTTGAGCGCTTCGGTGTTGAGTTTCGCTAGCCAGGCGGATAGCAGCCCCTCGAAGTTTTTCTGTTTCTTATTTGCGTCAATCCACTTCACGCATTCTGTTAGTGACAGCTCAGAGAGGATATCCAGATGCGCACGGTGCGGCGCCTCAAGACGAATATCCTTGATGAGTGTCACTTGCTGGAGAACATCGCGCCCTGGGTGGTGCGCGTGTGGACGGCGTCCCACAAAACCGAGGGTTAGCCGGGTTGACACACGAAATAACACCACCGTCGGAACAATCAGACGCTTGTTGATTTCTCGCGTCAATTCTGCGTACGCACCGCGGGAGTAGGTTTTCTCTTTTAGTTCTACCGCGAAGAAAAAGAAACTTTCCGCATCGTTTCCTTCAAAGAGTTCTAACCGCTGTTGCGTTTCGCCATCTATTTCTGCGTCTGTGAGTTGGAAGATGAAGTGTATCGAGGCTGCGTGGTTTCGGAGGGCTTGTTCTGTTTGGGTGTTTCGGTTGAATGCGGGGAAAGTCTCTATAAAGTCGCCGGCTGTTCCAGAGAATGCTTCTGTCAAATCGCTGCGGTAGCCGAGCGTGGCGAGCAGGTTTTTCGCAGTTTGTAAAAAGGGGCCAGTGCATATTGCAGCGAGAGCCTCTCTGATGTGTTCTTTGTTCATGCGTTTGCTCCTCTGGGGCCATGCGGTTGAGGGACGAGGCTGGGCTTTGTGAGTTTATTGTGCATGCGGTTGTCTCCTCTGATAAGCAGGTTTTCAACATTGTCAGGCAGATTTTTATGGTGTTCACATTAATATATCATATTTTAAAAAAAATTGTAAGAGAAATGTGGGGCATCTGATTTAGCGGCACTTTTTTTGTGAGTTGCGGGTGGGGGCGATGGCGGAGTCTGTGTATGAGAAAAGCTATGAGTCCGCGCGGCGCAAGAGAGCTGCGAAAAAGGCGACGCGAACCCTCGGACAACGAGGAGCCGGAGGTCGCAGCAACAGAAACACAAAAAACTTCAGTTTCATCTCTTCCAAGCCGTTCAAGCGCTAAAAAAGGCGAATTTGGTCACGACATGTAAAAATTCATAGAAATGCAACAATTCTGTCAAAAAAGTAAAAAAGTTTCGGTTTAGGTTAAACTAAACATATTTGTTGACAAATTCACGCGAAGCCGTATAATTAAAGTTACCGACCAAGGGTGTCAGTTTCTTTTTGGGCGAGGGCCGATATTCTTTTTATTCAAACACCGGAACGGAGATTTTTGTCGTGTCCTGACGGCAGGCTCCCGATCATCACAAAGGTCTCAAAAACGATGCCTCTGAGCAATAGAAAAAAAATTGTTATAATCAGTCTAATCGCATTTATTGGAATTATTATTTTGCTGTCTATTATTTATCATCGTACGTCGCTTTGGAAACCGGAGCAGCAGCTTATCACGCTACTCCCAGAAAATCCTGTGGGTTATGTGAGTTTCAAAGAAGTTGAAGGGTTCGTCCAAACGTTTACCGGCAGCGAATTCGGGCAGCAGATGTCAGAAATTCCGCTTATTGCTAAAATTAAGACGCAACTTTGGTGGAGGCAGCTCGTCGATCAGAAGCAGCTATGGGAATATGAGATGGGTGGCAAGCTCGACCTCCAAGCAGTGAAGGCATATTTCGGCGAAGAAACCATTCTCGCGCTGTACCGACGCGACGAAGAAATTACATTCCTCTTGATTAGCGCGCTCGGCGCGACGGAGAAATTGGCTATTGAAGCGATGACGGCGACTGACGCGATTAACCCGAAATACAGACGCACCCGAACCGAACACGCGGGTTTCACAATTAATACAATTACGGGGTACCCGCGTGATTTTAGCTACGCCTTTATCGGAAAAATCGGCATTTTGAGCCTCAGTTACCCCTTGCTCACGGAGGTGCTTGATATCTACATGGGCAAAAAACAGCATTTCCTTCAGCAGCATCCGATGCAGGAAACTATTCAGAGAGACTATGGTCGTGACAAGAGTACTGTTTACATGGATATTCCACGCCTACTCACCTCATTTGTCAAGACGAACGAACGTTTGCTGCATTTTGTTGAACAAGTTCATCCGCTATTGGGTAAAACGGAATTCTGGACTTTGGGGAACCGGTATGAGGATGGCATAATTCTGTCACGTCATCGTGTTCGCAATCAGACAAAGGAAGGCGCAAATGTCAGTACGTTCCCTCAGCTGCATCCGGGTATCAGTGCACTTCTCCCGGAAAGAACTGCCTTGGTCACCGCTGTTCCACTCTCATCTCAGATAGAGACGTTTGTTCCCAATCTTGATTTATCCGAGTACTTAGGTGCGGAATTGGTGCTCGGGTTAATCGCCGCGGAAGCAGAGCAGCTGTCCGTTGTGCCTTCGGTCATTCTGCTGGCTCCTGTTAAAGCCGCGGGGGGGTTGAGAGCCGAATTGGAAAACCTGAAGGCGCGAAAAATCTCTATTGCGGGGCAACCGCTTCAATTCCTCGCGCCGCAGGACTACCGGGGTACGCGCCTCCATCCGTTCCAACTGCGCTTTAATTTTTTGTTGGCACTCACAGGAGGCTATGCTGTTGTCAAGGATTACCTTGTGTTCAGCACCACGCTCGCTAGTTTGAAATCTGTGGTGGATGCGAGCTTAGCGCCAACTCCGACATTAACCGATGCGGTGCTTAACACGAAGGCCGGTTCGATGCAGACTTTTGTTCAGCCGCATCTCTTTGTTCCGGAATTGAAGCGATTTTTGGTGATGGTTACGTTGCTGACCTCGCTATCCGGTCAGGATTCGGATGCTGAACTGATTGAGCAGTTCCAAGAGAATCTGTTTCCGCTGGAGGCGCTCGGTCCAATTTCTGCTGAGGTGCGGCGCACGGAGGACGGTGTGGATATCGAATTTCGGATTGTTTTGGAAGAGTAAGCGTGTAATGTTGGAACTCACGCTTTCGTATATTTCAGCCCGACACAAATTGCTGAAATGAACACCCTAGCATAAATTTCGTTCTTTCGTCTATAGGAGCCCCATAAAGGCGTTTGTTATGTAAAATCCTGTGAAAACCTCGCCAGAGCCATCTGGTGCTATGCCTAAGAAGTCCCCGACGAGATGTGCACAGTGATTGACAACGCCTGATGCGTTGATGGGCTCCAGTATACAAAAAGACGAGATTTACACCCGAGCCATCAAGGCATAGGCATTGACGGTACGGAGATATATAACAGAAAAGAGATGCTGAGATTTGCACAGATTGCCCGTTTTCATGGAGTAGGCGCTCGATTTGAGCTCACCAAATGTCCCATTCCTTTTCTGGGGGCTCATTCCGTTTTAATACAGGTACGGTTGGCGGCAGTCTGTGGTTCTGACCTGCACACAATTAGCGGAAGACGCGCCGCGGTCTTACCGTGTGTGCTTGGACACGAAGTCGTCGGAACCGTTGCAGCGCCTACACAAGTACGCGCTGCAGATGGAGCACCCTTAGGCATAGGCGAGCGAGTGACATGGAGCCTCACGGCATCATGTGGGACATGTTTATATTGTGTGGCGAGAAATCTCCCGCAAAAATGCGAGCGGTTGTTCAAATATGGGCATGCACAAGACAACGGTGCAGGTGCATTGAGCGGCGGTTTTGCGACACATATTCTGCTTCGACCGGGGACAACGATTTATCGCATCCCTGATACGGTAACGGATGCCGAGGCGGTTTCTGCGAATTGTGCGCTTTCTACCGTTATCAATGGACTTGATGCCATCGGAATGCAATCAAGCACGACGGCTGTGGTGCATGGGGCAGGCATGTTGGGTATCTATGCAGTCTGCTATCTACGTGAGCAGTCATATCAGACTGTGGCGGTTGTGGATAAAAATGCCGCGCGTTTGCAAATCGCTGAGCAGTTTGGAGCTACACATACCTTTAATATGGACACGGTTTCGGCGGCAGAAATCGGGAACGTCTTGAAACAACACACGGATGGGCAGGGCGTTGAGCTTGCGGTGGAAGTGAGCGGTGCGCCGTCCGCGCTCCCGGCGCTTGTTGATTGGTTGACGACCGGCGGGAAGTGTCTCACACTCGGCTACGTTTATCCGGAGGCAGAAGTCTCGCTCGACGCGCACCAATTGGTCACAAAATGTTTAACGCTCCGCGGTTTCCATAACTATCATCCGGAGGCGGTTGGTAAGGCAGTTCGATTTTTAGCGCGAACGCGGGAGCGTTATCCGTTCGCGGCGCTTGTTGGTAAGATATATCCGTTATCTGAAATTGATAGCGCGGTTGTTCATGCAATGCGACAAGAGGCTATCCGCATCGCGATTCAACCGTAGGGGCCCTTTTTTTACTCAAATCTGAAAATAGATTGGCTACAAACTTTGAGAACCAATACATCAGGAGCCTCCGACGAGATTTACACACGAGCTGTCAATACCTAAGCGTTGATGGTACGGAGATATACAAAAATAGAATGGATTGATAGACAATGAACTCAAAAATAGGAATTGGCATAATTAGTTTTGCGCACGGACATGCGAACGCCTACTGTAACCAGATGAGAACGTTTGACGATGCGGTCCTCGTAACATGTTGGGACGATAACGTTGAACGCGGGGAGGCTGCAGCGACGCAATTCGGCATGCCTTTCTCTCCACACCTCGAAGATGTCATAAATCATCCTGAGATTCACGGCGTTATTGTAACGTGTGAAACCAATCGGCATGCGGATATGGTTGAGGCAGCAGCATCCGCAGGGAAGCACATCCTCTGCCAAAAACCGATGGCACTGACCTTGGCTGATTGCGACAGGATTGAGGTAGCTGTACAGAAATCCGGCGTTAAGTTCATGATGGGCTACCAGATGCGGCGCGACCCGGCGAACATTGCAATGAAGGAACTGATTGAGAGTGGAGTGTTGGGGAAAATTGGGGTGTTGCGCCGCCGACACTGTATAGATGCGCTCTTTAGCGAAGCTTTCGTGACTGGACGCAGCCGCTGGCATATTGACCCGGAAAAGAACATGGGGATGTTCATGGACGATGCCTCCCACGCGACAGATTTCATCCATTGGATGCTCGGTAAACCGACCAGCGTTATTGCCGAGATTGATAATATCTTAACTGATGTAGCACCTGATGATACCGGGCTGGCGGTCTATCGGTTTGAGAGCGGCGCAATGGCGATTCTACTGAATACATCCGTGACGCTGGCTGGTGAAAATACGACTGAGATTTACGGAGACGAAGGCGTTGTGATTCAGAACTATGGCGACGGTCCTTCGTGTAATCTTCCGCGTCCAGCGGATGCTGTTGCTCTCAAGTTGTGTACGCGCGCGGAACCGTCGTGGAAAGATCTGGGGATTCCAATTCCGAAGAGTCACGGTGAGCGAATTGCGGCAGTCCCACGTCCGTTTATTGACTGTTTGAAGAACAACACGGAGCCCGATGTTACGGTAGCGGATGGGCGTGTTTCGGTAGAGATGGTTCTCGGCGCGTATCGTTCGGCACAAGCGGGGACGCGCGTTGTGTTTCCGTTGTAAACCTTTAATTTGACTATTTTATGGGCTGTTGCGGCGCATAATGCTGAGAATCTGTCCGGTCATGCCGGTTGCAGTGGGTTGCGCGGCAAGGAAGAGGGCAGCTGCGACAACTTGTTCTGGCTCCTTCCACGGATCGCTTTGGGCCCGGAAAGTGCCCGCGTTCTCCCACGCCGGTTTTGATAATTCTGTTTTCACGGGGCCAGGGATGAGCACATTGGCAATGATGCCATCTGTCCATACTTCTTCTGCAATTGCTTGGGTTAAGCCATGCAACGCGGCTTTAGAGGCGCAATAGATGCTGAGGTCTGCGTGTCCAACTTGTCCCATGCCGGATCCGACGTTGATAATGTTACCACTTCCTTGCTGTTTCATAATGGGCAATGCGGCACGGCAGCAGTGCACAACGCCCATGACATTGATCTGCCAAGTCTGTTGCCACTGTTCATCTGTTGTCTCTAAAAACGTCCCGCGCGGATTGACTCCTGCGTTATTGACGAGAATGTCTATCCGTCCAAAACGTTCAACCGTTTTCTGAATCAGATTCTCCACCTCGTCCGGAATCTGCACATCGGTTGGTACTGCAAAGGCTTCGCCAGACTTGTCTCTTATCGTGTTGACGACCTGGGTGAGTTGGGCGTTGCTGCGTGCGGCGATGACGACGTTCGCGCCCGCTGCAGCGTAAGCGATAGCAATGGCTTTACCGATACCTCTACCGCCGCCGGTGATGATGGCAATTTTGTCTTGGAGCTGCATAGATGCTTCCTTTTACGAATTGGAGCGGTGCCATATATTAACAAGCCGTGCTAGCTGTGCCCGGCTTGTCTTGAGTTTCCGTTCTAAGTCTTTCGCGAGTACTGTGAGGAGGTCTGTGCCGCTTTCTCGGGCGGATTCTACCTGTTGTTTGAGTTGATAGATACGGCCTGCCTTAAGGCGATTCATCTGTAATTGCAATTCACTTGTCGCCCGGTTAAGCCGGTGCAATTCAGCTTGCAGTCGCTTGCGCTTTTCCGCTATTGCTTCCTCGCTATTTTCTGCTATATCTATCTCCCCAAGGCTTAACCGTTCTAAAGTTTGGATATCCTTTTCATGGTATGCCCGGTTAATGAGGGGCATCAATTGCTTTCGCTGCTGCTGTTCTTCCGTATCTTCGGCCTTGTCAGGATGGTACTGCTTTGCGAGTTTACGGTAGAGGGTTTGCAGCTGCTTGGCTTTTTCGTTTGGAAGTTCTGCCTGCTGATGCGCCTGCGGTGATTCTTCTGCATCTCCGTCCTCGACGACACGGGCACGATTTGCCCGGAAACAGGATTCGACACGCTCCTCAATCTCTTCTTGACTCACTTTTTCTCGGATAAGTTGTAAACGGAGCCGATACTCTTTTGTCTCAAGTTCAACTTTATCGAGTTCAAGGTAGTAGTGCCCGATATGAGCATTATACCTTTGCTGAAAGGAGTCAACTTCAGCTTCGAGGTGTTGAACAGTCAAGGTGAGTCCCGCTACCTGTCCACGTTTTTCTTCAATAACTTGAAGTAGACGGTAAGTCTCCTTTTCATTTGCGTTATTGATATAAACTAAGGTGTCGGGTTTCATAAGTCTGCTCTTCGGTTTCATACAGTGGCAAGCGTAGAGACTGCACATACTGGATTCAGCAAAGCGCATGCCACAAGCTGAAAGCTACTGTTTCCGATAGGTGATCCGTCCGCGTGTCAGATCGTACGGTGATAATTCCACGGTTACTTTATCGCCTGGCAGAATTTTGATAAAGAATTTACGCATTCTACCGGAAATATGGGCAAGAATCTGATGCTTATTGTCCAATTCTACACGGAACATGGCATTAGGTAAAGGTTCTACAACGACTCCTTCCACTTCAATTTTATTCTTTTGAGTGGTGGGCCGTGAACTATCTTGGCCTGGATTCTCGGTATTTTCTGTGAGGTTGCGTACCTTTTTCTTTTTCTGTGGCTTCCGTTTGGGACGGCTGGGGTTCGCGTAGCGCGTTCCCGACTTTCGCTTATTTCCTGAGGGTCTACGGTTCACAATAATAGTTCTCCTTCTTTAGGATTCTCCTTCAAGACTGAAGTGTTTTCCTCTTTCATTAACAAGTTTTTTAAAATAATCTATGGCAAATTGAAGTTGCCTCTCTGCCTCTGCATTGCTGGTATTTGTTGAAACCAGATCGACGGGCATCGCTGCTCCGTCTACATCGCGGAGTGCAACATAAGCTTTTAAATAGACGTTTGGGTGGCGTTCCATCACGGTTTGCATAAGTGGTGAAACCTCCGCTTCAAACATACTGACATAGACACGCGCGGTGCAAATTTCTGCGCGATACCGTTCGGCAATTAAAGGTTGAATGTGTGTCTCAAAGATTGCCTTCATTTCTCTGGGTGGACCGGGCATTAGCATGAGAGTAGACTGTTTGTGCGTGATACGAATGCAGGGTGCCCATCCTGCGGGGTTTTGAAAGACCTCGGCTGTTTCCGGCACAGTTGCCATTTTCATCAAGGCTTCACTGAGCAATTCATTTTCTGACATCTGTCTCCGTTCCCGGAAAGCTGCGACGGTTTTCTCACTGATGACGGTTTTGCGGCCGGTAAGTTTCGCGACAACATCGACTGTCATATCGTCCGGGGTTGGTCCGAGTCCCCCTGTTGTGAGGATAAGTGCAGTTTTGCGTTCAATGGCATCCGACAAAGCCTCGTGCATTTCATCAAAATTATCGCGAAGCATGGTGACGCGTCTTAATTCGCCGCCTTGTTGAAGAATCTGCTGGGCAATCCAATGGGCGTTAGTGTCCTGAATTTGCCCGAGTACCAATTCTGTGCCTATTGAAAATAGTTCGATTGCCAATTCATCCTCCTTACCCCTTTATCCGATACGGGGCACTTGTCGTGTTTGCTACAAGACGTTTTTGAGAAACTCAAACGCGCCTATACCGTGGAAGCTATGCCCGGCATCAAATAATTCACAGCCCAATTTGTCGTGTGCCCCGAAACGTGTAAAGATTGCTTCCGCACTATTCACTGCCAAACGTGTGGCTTCAATTGGGAATATCGTATCTTGTATGCCAGACTCAACAAATAGAGCCCGCGGTGCAATGAGTCCAGCAATATCGTACATCTCTGCGTATTTTAGCACACCGGGTATATAATTGTCCATACAATGACTGAGGCTGAGGAGGCTATCCCGGAATGTATTGAAATAGCCGCTCACAACAGCAGCTTTGAAACGTTGGTCAAGCGCTGCGGCGAAGAAGGTTGTTGTACCCCCGCCGGAGATGCCCATAACACCGACGCGATTGATGTCTATCTCAGGACGTGTGGCCAAATAGTCAATCGCACGCATGGCATCATAGACTCGCCATCCTATCATAGTCTGTCCGAGTAATAAGGCTGCACCTGCACTCGGTTGGCAGGAGGAGTGCGCAGCGCCCTTCTGCCGAGCGTTGCTATCGCGGCGATGCCCAAATCCGAACTGTTCAATCGCAAAAACAGCGTAGCCGTGTTCAACGCATTGAAGAGCAAAATCGTTCTGGTACCCGCCATATTCGGGACGCATTGAGCCATCTTCCTCTATTCCTACGATGTCGTCTACGCCCCGTCCGTGTCCTGCCAAACAGAGTATTATTGGACTCGGTGCAGAAAAATTTCTGGGAAAAAGGAGATATCCGAACACATCCATGTCTGGGCGGCTCTGAAACTGCACCGTTTCACGGATATAGACAGGGAATTCGCGCGAATCCAGAACCTCCTGTCGTAAGTCGCATCTCTTCTTCGGAAAACCACCAACTAATTCGACAAGTTTTGCACGCAACTCCTGTTGCCACGCTTCTGCCTCAGCCACAGTAGTCGCCTGAAATGCTAATTGACGAGATGTCTCATCATATAATTGGTGGGAAAATGCTAAAGTATCCCTCTTCTGTTTTGTATGCATCGTTCTGTCTTCAAACACTATTCCATTTTGAGCTTAGTTGATGAGCTCTCTAAAAACTATTAAAATACCAATTTTTAGTATATCTCCGTACCATAAACGCTTATGCTTTGATAGTTCGTGTGTAAATCTTGGCAGGTTCGGTATGCTTTGTCTGTCCATGAGACAAGATTACCTTATCCTGCCAATCTATAGATCGTCGGAGTTTTCCGATGTTTAGATTCATAAAGTAGGAGGATTACAATACCACATACAAGAAGCGGTCATAGTGCACCTATTACTAGACCGGCTATAATTGAAGGCAGCCAATCAATCCTAGCGTCGAAGTTAACAGCCCGGTATATCCAAGAAATGACGCAGGTCAGAATAAAGGTGAAAGCAAAACTTATTTTGTAAACTTCCTACATGCTCGTAAATTTCTGAAAATTGCTTTTTTATCTGTTCAGCAGATTCAGAACCAAACCAGTGGCCATTTTGGGATAAAAATAGGTAGACTTCTGTGGCATTGTTTGCCCAGCCATTGCTACATCGAGCACTTGAGAGACTGGGGTAGGATTCATGAGGAGCGCGACGCGTCCTGCTTGTCCTTTAACTGATGCGACAGCCTCTGCTGCATCCACCGTGTAACTGACATACTCCGGGACTGTTTCAACGCCAAAGTGCTTGTCTATGAGGTTATCGTGAAGGAGCGTTACATCCAACCGGTCGTATTGCTTGATATCAGTATCCAATCTTGGAATTAATAAACGATAAGAATCGTCCGGGGTATACAGTCCAAATGCAGGTTGTACCCCGCGTTGTGCCGCCAGGTTTTCCATGAGTGCCGTGAGATTTTCTATTTTTTGAACGTCGAACGATTCAGGGAGCTTCGCAACAACGTGTGCTATTTTGTGCGGACTGAGCCCTTGGATAATACGATGAATTGCGAGCACTGCCAAGCCGGGGGATTCCATTCTGACGAGGTTCATCATCATGTAGCCGTAGCCTGTTAGTTGCGGTGAGCGTGCGTGCATCTCCTGTCGGAAAGCGAGGGCAGTTTCGTAGCGATGATGTCCATCTGCAATAAGGAGCGATTTTGTGGAGAAAAGCGTTTGGATTTGGCGCGTGGCTTGTGTCATCTGCCACAATTGGTGTGTACTGCCGAATGCCTCATCTATGCTAACAATAGGCGGTGTTCCATCTGTGAAGGCTTCCATTATACGTTCAATATCGCCTTGTGTGTCAGAATAGAGGAGGAAAATAGGGCTCAAATTCGCGTGGGATGCTCGCATCAGGTTGAGCCTGTCTGCCTTGGGGGCTGCGTGTGTTTTTTCATGCGGATAGATGACCTTGTTTTCAAAAGGTTCTAATTTGACTTGTGCGATGAGGGCGCGGCGGGTATAAGTGATACCGTCCGGGGCTGTGAAGGTTTGTTCATAGATGTAGTAGCTCGGGACCTGGTCTGGGACGAGCGTCCTGTTCGCCATCCACGTGTTCATTAGTGCAGTAGCGCGTGTGTACTGGTTATCGGTTTCGGTATCCGTTTCCCGTGGTTGGCTCAAAATCAAGCGAATAATGTTAGCAGGGTGTTGTTTCTCTAAGGCGAGCCGTTCTTGGACGTTGATAACATCATAAGGGGGTGCGATGACATCGGCGATGTCCTCTACCTTTTCCGTATTGTAGCGTAGCCCACGAAAGGGCATCACTGCTGTCTCCATTCTTTTCCGCCTTCTCCTTTGTGGTGTTTTTCGAGATTAATTTCTATTTATCCCAGAGTCTTGTGCTAAAATAGCGTTCGCCTAAATCGTTAAAGACTGTAACGATAAGGCCTTCCTGAATGCGTTGAGCGACTTTATAAGCCCCGTAGAGGTAGCCTCCAGAAGATTGTCCGACGAACCAGCCCCTTCGTGCGAGCCGGCTGCACATCTCATGCGCATCTTCAATTGTAGCGTCAATTCTGCTGTCAATGATAGTTTCGTCAAGAATTTCTGGCACAATATCCTCAGGGTGTCCTAACGGTTTGAGTCCTTCGATACCGGGAAACGCCTCAGGTGAAATGGAGCAGACGTGAATATCCGCGTTATACGTTTTGAGTCGTCGTCCGACACCGGTGATGGTCCCGCCAGTGCCGACACCTGCGACGAAGTGAGTGACTTTGCCGTTCGTCTGTTCCCAGATTTCAACGCCAGTGGTTTCATAATGTGCGCGCCAATTATTCTCATTTTCATATTGTGATTTAAAAAAATACTTATCAGGTGCAGCTTCGTAACGTCGAGTTACCTCACGGAGTGCCTCATCGTAACCGAGGATTGCATCCGTATAAATAATTTGTGCGCCGTGCGAATGAATACGTTTTTTGCGTTCCTCACTCGCGTTATCCGGTATGACCAGCTCCACGTTGTAACCGAGTGCTGCGCCAATCATCGCATAAGCGATGCCTGCATTGCCTGAACTAGAATCTAAAATGATCTTTTCGCGTGTGAGTTCACCGGATGTAATCGCCTCGGTCAGCATCCGTAAAACCGGCCGGTCTTTGATGGAGCCTCCGGGGTTATAGGTTTCGACTTTGGCGTAGATATGAACATTGGGCAATTCGTCTGCAAAAAGATCTATTTTGGCAAGTGGTGTGTGCCCAATTAGTTGAAGTAGTGGGTATTCTGAAAGATTCACCATCGGAATAATGCTATTGCTCATCTGTTTTGGATGTACCGAACATCCGTGCTTACAATGTAGATTAAATAAACCTCAACGCCTCACAATTCGCTCGTGAAGCAGCCGCGTTATATAAGTCTTCGCTGCATTGCCTGTTAATTTTCCATTGAGAATATCTCTTACCTCAAATTCAGCGAGGCGGACTGTTGGATTGAGCCCATGTCGTGTAGGTAGCCAGTCCCGAAACGTGTCAAAAAAAGCCCGCTGGGCGGCTCGCCCATTCGTGTAAGGAAAGTCAGCTGTTGCCCGTCTAAACCGCGCGGGTCCCTTCGCAAGCGCTTGTACATGATATTTGCGACAAAACTGCCTATATTTTTTTAGTTCATAAGCTTGTGGTAGATGCGCCGGATAAAACCGTAAAGTCTGTTCCCGATATTTTGTGAAATGTTGCAGCTCATCAAATTCAAAGATAAAATGATGGGGTTCTGGAAAATAGGCATCGGGAATCAGGTAACCGTCTGCTTTCGCTGTTGTGCCTTCCCAATCTCCTTTTAGTGATGTGTAAATTTCTATAATATTATCGTAAATATCGCCAAAATGCTCACGAGTGGGTTTATTGCGTAGCCATTCAAATTGTGCACGTTTTTCAGCAGCCGTTTCCAAGCTGGCTTCTACCAATGAGATAATACCTACCTCTAACCGCATTTGTTCAGCCTATGCGCCCATTGGGCGTGTGTTTTGCGGCACGTCCGTTTATGCATTACACTGGTGCAACGTCTAAATTTTTCAGAGACTCTTTGGTAACTGACCCAATTAAGCTCGCGAGATAGTCCCGGTCGCGTTGCAAAGCCTCCAGTTTGTTATCCCCATGTACAAACTCTACCTCTAGGTATCCATCGTATCCTACCTCTCCGAGGATATCGACGATTCGTGCATAATCGACGAGCCCGTCTGCAATGGGGCATGCTTTTCCGTATTGATCAAAGTTTTGGGCATGGACGTTGACAATATGCGATGCGAGTTTTTGTGCGGCAGTATGGGGTTCGTCTGCATCTCCGCGCGCGAGTGGTTGATAATATGTCCGGAGCGCTGGAACATTGACACCTTCAATCGTTTCTAGGATGGTTGCGACACTGTCCGTGAAGTGGTTGTTGTGCATTTCTAAACCTAGTCTCATGTTCCGAAAATTCGCCCACTGTGCCATGCTGACTAATCGAAAGAGGATTAGGCGTTTATCTGAGGGCGCAATAGATGCAGATGCACCGCCACCAGACCAGATTCTCAAGAGAGCGGTACCTAACCCCTGCGCGATTTTAAACGCCTCTTCAAAATGTTTCTGGTAGAGATGCATCATAGGGCTAACGTAAGAACCGTATGCCGAGATGGCTAACCCCCTTTGAGCGGCGGCGTTTCTAATTTTTTCGACATGAGCCGCATCGTACTCCGCAGGCATGTGAGGTGGCTTGCCCCAAACCTCAATCCCATCAAAACCGTAATCCGCTGCGATGTCTATGACCTCTTCCAGCGGTTTTTCTTGAAAGGCGATACTGCATAAACCCAATTTCATTTGTACTCCTCGCTCCTATCTGTCTATATGAAAAGTATACCATAAGTGCAAACGGATTGCAAGAAAAATTTCCCATTTCTCTTTAGACTTGACACTTGTTTGCATATCTGTTATACTTTTTGAGAAGCAAAATCAGTAGAATATTAGATAATTATGTGGATTAAGTTTCAGATATTAGTTATCCTTCTGCTCATATTGGCTGCACTTTTAGGGTGCTCACAGCCAAACGGATTAACAGTCTTCAGTGCGATGAGTTTGACAGATGTGCTCACCGAAATCGGTGAACAGTTTAGGATGGCACATCAGGTTAAGGTTTATTTTAATTTCGCTGCATCCTCAACGCTTCAACGTCAACTTGAGAAAGGTGCATCGGCAGATGTTTTTATTTCAGCGAGCCCGCGGCAGGTTATGGCACTTGAAACGCTCGGCATCCTTGTTAAAAATAGCCGTCGCGATATCCTGTCCAATCAATTAGTGCTGGTGTCTCATGAATCTTCTGCGTTATCCGTCAAGTACAATAATTCTGACAAGGACATCGTTAATACTTTAGTGGATAAATCGATTTTACGAATAGCGATTGGGCAACCTGACGTTGTCCCTGCTGGTACTTACGGAAAAGAGGCATTAACTTACTTAGACGTGTGGGATGCCATCCAGTCCAAGTTGATTTTCGGTGCAGATGTCCGTGCGACGCTCGCCTATGTCACTGCTGGAAATGTTGATGCAGCTATTGTCTATCAGACTGACGCAACATTGATGCGAAACGTCAAAGTACTGTATCAATTTCCGGCAGAGACACATAGTCCGATTGTTTATCCAGCTGTGGTGGTGGAGCAAAGTCCACGAAAGGGACGAGCCCAACAGTTTATTGATTATCTGAAAACTGCACACGCTATACAAATTTTTGAAAAGCATGGGTTTACTTGTCTATTATCCGAATAAGGAGCGCGGTTGTCACTATAATCTAAGTGAAGTGCACCGGTAGTATAAAAAGAATGCGGATAACCCCTGCCGAACTCACCGCTCTCGTGTTATCCATTAAGGTTGCGTTGCTGAGCCTCCTCGTGATGTTGCCACCGGGCCTCCTTATAGGATGGCTTCTGACAAAACGGACGTTCCCTGCAAAGGCTTTTCTAAATACATTTGTGATGTTACCGCAAGTGCTTCCGCCGGTGGTAAGTGGCTATCTGCTACTTGTCATTTTAAGCAAGCATGGATTCATAGGCAAATTTCTTTTCCAGTTTTTTGGGCTCGAGCTTGTTTTTTCTCAATCTGCGGTTATTATCGCGCTATCGTTGATATCCTTTCCACTATTGGTGCGAGGTATCCTGACTGGCATGGCATCCGTGCCGTCAGAACTTGAGAATGTGGCTCGGACGCTCGGTGCTTCGCCTCTTAAAGTGTTTTTTACGGTCACGTTACCCCTCGCCTCTCGTGGCATTATCGGGGGCATCATCCTCGGCTTTTCTAAAAGCCTTGGAGAATTTGGTGCAACGATTATGGTAGCAGGCAACATACCCGGTAAAACACAGACAATCGCACTTGCCATTTTCAACGCCGTGCAGCTTGGAGAGGATGCTTCTGTCTATCGATTAGTTTTGATTTCAACCGTCATCGCTTTTGTTGCAATTTGGTTGGCGGAACGTTTCACCTTCCGGTAAACAGACTAAAACTGAGAGCCGCTGTTTCCCTTTCAATTGTCAAAAACAAAACATGTCACATCCTATCAAAATCAGGTTCAACGTTTGCAAGCATCTGGGCAGTTTCACCTTACAACTCAACTGCACGCTGACGAAAAAAGTTACTGCGTTTTTGGGCAGTTCTGGAAGTGGCAAAAGCACACTTCTTAATTGCCTCAGTGGCATTCTATCTCCGGATGAAGGAGAGATTGTCTTTGACGATAAGGTACTTTATAGTTCTGAATTGGGTATTCACCTTCCTCCGGAGAAACGCGGATTCGGTTATATATTTCAAGACGGATACCTGTTTCCCCATCTCACGGTTGCACAGAATATCCGCTATGGTGAGAAATCTGTCAGTGCGCGTGGAAAAAGTGCTTTCCGCCAGACGGCTTCAGACTTAGATAAAGTGATCGAGATTCTCGAAATCACGACGTTGCTAGGACGTTACCCTAACCAACTTTCCGGCGGTCAACGTCAACGCGTCGCGATTGCCCGGGCCTTAGCTATGAATCCACGGTTGCTACTGATGGATGAACCTCTCGCATCGCTTGACCACGGCTTAAAAAACCGGATTTTGCCTTACCTTCGCTACGTTAAAGAGGTTTTTGATATCCCAATTCTCTATGTGACGCACGCGATTTCAGAGGCGATTGCGATTGCGGATGAGGCGTTCCTGCTCAGCGACGGAAAGATTACAGCAAGTGGTGAACCGTATCAACTCTTGGCTGCCCCATCTGCGTTGCCGATAGCGCAGTTAGCTGGTGTCGAAAACATTCTATCTTTATCTGTTGCCTTTTCAGACAAAGCGGCTGGTGTCACGGTATTGAAGATTGGCAGTCAGCAGCTCGTCATTCCATATACCACGGATGCCCCCTTACACTTTCCGTCTGGCAGCGTGGCTATAGGCGAAAACAGCCGTTCCGTGCTGGTTGCTATTCGGGCAGAGGATATTATTATTTCACTTGAACCGAATCTGCCTATTAGCGCGCGTAATATTTTAAAAGGGACAATTCATCAGATAAACCGTGTTGAGAACAGAACATTTTTGTCGATGCTTGTTGAGGGTTACCCGTTATCTGTGAAAATTACCCATGATGCTCACGAGCAGCTTCAATTGAGCGTGGGGATGTCTTGTTATTGTGTTATCAAGGCCAATGCTATTAATCTGCTCTGGAATTAGGAGATTAGGGAACTAGTGGAACATCTCTAATCAGTTGGGTGCTGTAGCCTTCACGCCCGCCGAATGCCGCCCGGCACTCGGTTCTCTTACAGTGATGTACGTTCCACCTTACGCTTATTGCTTGCCTTGATGAGAACGCTGAAGTTCTTGCCAAAATTTATCTACCTGCTGGTGGAGTTGCTGAAGGGTGCCGCTGTTTTCTATGATAACATCGGCATACTTCAGCTTCTCTGCTAACGGCATTTGTGCGGCAATCCGGGCGTAGACCTGATTTTCGGTAAGCGGTTTGCCTTGGGCCCGGCTGCGTTCTAGAGTGCGCTGAACCTGTTTCTCTTGTGAGGCAGTGACGACTACAATCACATCTACTGTGTCGTATGCCCCGGCTTCAATGAGAAGCGGGGCATCAAGCAGAACGATGCATTCAGGATTTTCTGTAACAAGTTGTCGTGCATGTTCGCGTGAACGTTGAATGATCAAAGGGTGTAGCATCGCATTTAACCGTTCACGCGCGGCTTTATCATTGAAAACAAGACTGCCGAGTTTTTTTCGGCTAACATTCCCTGATTCTTCAAGGATTTTTTCGCCAAAAGTTTCAACCAGGTCATGAATTACGGGGCTGTCTGCTTTGAGGAGTTGATGGCCGACTTCGTCAGCATTAATCGGAATCGCGCCCTTTTCTGCGAGGAGTTCGGAGACGGTTGTTTTTCCGCACGCGATACCTCCTGTAATACCGATGAGCGTCCCCCGTCTGCCTTGTCTTTGTGTATCCATGCTTACAATGAGAAATATCTTAATCTTTTCTTGATGCTAAAATGCAACTGTAATTCCTAAAGTTGGAACGATTGGAAAAAGTGGTTCTTCTTCGATGAGACAATCGATAATCTTACCGGTATTTTCATCTCGGATTTCACTAAGTGCATATTGATCTACGTTTGTACGGTTGTATAGGTTTAAGATTTGAAAGTACCACGTGAGTTCCCAGCGTTTATAAGGGCTCCGCTTTGTAATCCGAAAATCGAGACTATGGTATGGCGGCAGCCGTTCGGAATGAGTTTTGCCAAATTGGCGTTCACACGCGCTGCCGCCATTAGGCAGATTTACCAGGGTGTGAATCAACGGTGTGCTCGGTTCCCCGGTATAAAACCGCCAGCTGAGATAGAGGTGCCACGTCAGGGAGAGTTGGTGACTACTGCTCACTGCGAGGGAATGCCGCCTATCATACTGTCTAAAGATGGTTTCGTTGCCTGCGATTTCTTTCGCTATGCCATAGGCGTAGCCAATGCTCCACGCCCATTGATGAGATATTGCATGTGTGACAAACATATCAATGCCTTTTGCATTTCCAGATTCCGGTGACACGAAAACCTGGTTTTGCCGTCCGAATTCTCTAAGTCGCCCCGCGAGGTTATCAAATGTGTTGTAGTAACCTTCCACACGCATCAAGAAATTTTGAGTCGGTGTGTATTCAGCCCCGACTACGTAATGCGTTGCTTGCTCAGCGTGCCCGACTGTTTTAACACCGTCCTCTATAGGCAGGCCCATCAGATGAATCGGTTGATGGTAGATGCCCCAGGTGCCGCGCAAAATAATATTTTCCGTTGGCTGTACGGCAAGCGCCAGCCGAGGACCTATCTCATAACGTTGGATATTCGCCGCCCGATAATTTTGAAAAAAGTAACGCCCCCCTACCTGAATCGCTAGTTTTGAAGTCGGCTGCCATTCATCTTGCAAAAATGCTGTAACTTCACTACCAGTACCCTCAAAATTGACATGGATTGACTCATATCGGTTTATGCCGGACTGCCTTTCTTGAACGTCATAATCATACTGTCCAGCCAACCAACGCCATGAAAGCCCGCTGCGGAAGGTATGTTTTTCAAGTGCGTTCACCGTAGCTTCCGCTTTCATGCCGACAAATCCGAATTCACGATTGTCAAAGTTAGCTTTTCCTGTTGTTCTATCTTGCCCCGCGGTGCCCGTAAAAATAAATACATCCGTCCAATTAGATGTTCCGAAGACGTGCCGCCACTTTGTCCAAGCCGTCGCATTATCATAGCGGGAGTCCAGGTTGTTGTCCACATCATCGACGCGAATACGGTTCTTATCCCAACCGTATAACCCGTTAACCGTGAGTGTATCTCTTGCTGTCAATTGGTAGGTGAGTTTTCCGTAGACATCGGCGTATTGCGGTTTGTATCTTTCGTCGATATCCATAAGCCCGAGAATTAAATCGACGTATCCACGGCGTGCTGAGAGCATCCAGCCGCCTTTTTGAGATAGAGGTCCCTCGAGCAGAGCCGTGGCGTTAATGAGATCCAGACCGAAATCTGCGGAGAATTTCTGGGCGTTTGCCGCCTTTGTGGTTATGTCAAAGACACCGGACATCTTCTCTCCATATTCTGCCGGGAATCCCCCTATTAACAGTTCGGCACGCTGGATTAATCCGAGTCCAATGAGTGAGATAGCTCCTCCGAAGTCCTGGAGGTGATAAGGATTATAGAGTTCCATACCGTCTAACCTAACGGCAATATCGTCTTTTTCTCCGCCGCGTACACTAAATCTCGCGCTGTAGTCGCTGGCAACCACACCAGGCAAGGTGTGTGCAGAACGCATCACATCATTATCAATGAGCGGAAAACGTTCAATCTGTTTCTTAGATAGTGAGAGTCGTGCAGATGCCCCGTCATAAATCGCAAATCGTCCTGGGGTGACAACGATTTTTTTCAATTGAATGGGCGCTGGCTGTTCTTGCAAGGTAGGCGCTTCTGAAGTTGTACTATCTTCCGCAGCAAGAGACGTAGAAATTCCGCAAAATAGGATATACAGAATGATATATATTGAATGCTGGAAGTAGTGCGTGAGCATTCAGTTGTACCTCGTGAAGAAATTCATCGGAGTCAACATAAACGGGCTGGTCGAACTACTTAATTAGTGATGCATTCAGTCTATCATTTTCGGTAGCTCAAATGGCACAACCCGCTTCAACTATCTGTCCTATAAATGTAAGTATACCTTAATTGTGGGAAAAAGTCAATTTTTTCGGAAAGACACGTTTCAGTTTCCAGTTTGCTTCGTAATATGATTGGGGACTATGGATAAAACGGAACTCGAACATCGTGAAGTTGAACCAATTCATAAACAAGGAAAAATCAAATTACGCTTGTTCATTTGGTATTTTTTTTGAAATATGCTATCCTATCAACGTTGAAAAAGTCATTTCATTGCAAAACCCTCACGAAGATGTTATGATTTCCTTAATAATCGTAACATTGCATTTTTGCATTTAGAAAGTTAAATTGCAAAAAGTGTAAAAAATTTTCTTTGAACTCAAACCCGGACTTCAAAGTTCTACTATTATGGAAAAAATACAAGCAATGACGGTAAAAGCGACATCTGCTTTAAAACAGGGGCTGACTTTCCTATGTCAGCAACAGCGTGAAGAAGGGTACTTTGAGGGACAACTCTCCTCAAGCACGTTTCCTTCGTGTGCTTATGCCTGGGTACAATTAGCTCAAGGCAAAACGGTTGAATCTCACCTTATTGAATGGTTTATGGCAAATCAGAATCAAGGTGGCGCGTGGGGATTAGACACTGCTAATATATCAAACTCCGAGGCGACGTTGTTTGTTAAATTGATTCTGGAACAGATTCATCAACGGACTTCGGACCCACGGCTTGAAAAAGTACTGGAATCAATTCCAACGCATTCGCTATCCCTCGCCCTGATCAAATTGACTTACGCTGCTTTTAATCAGTTTGATTGGAACGAGCTCACCGTATCAGAAAAAGCATTGCCGTTGATGAAGTTAGTAAAACAATTGGCGAAAATTCCTATGCTTCGCAAGTGGTTAAAAACGCCCCGACATCGGTTGCCCCCGGTTGCTCTGTTCAACACGTCACTATTTGAGGAATTATTCATCGCTGAGCAGCATACCCTCGTGCCGGTTTTTATCCTGATAGAACTGAATACAACAAAACGTCCTGATATGATTGCGTCGCTTCTACAGTGGTTAAAATCACACGTTTTGAGCGATGGAAGTTGGTTCCGGGTAAATTACATTACGGCTTTATCGGTTTTAGCTCTGATTGAACTTCAAGATAAATGGCAGGTTGATGACGACATTCCGGTGATGCTGGAGAAGGCCCTCGTTTGGCTTGGCTCTACCTGCAACCGTGATGGTGGTTGCCGTGAAGCATTAAATCTGAACGTTTGGGATACTGCCTTGTCGATTATTACCCTTACAGATGTTGGTACTAGAGAAGGGACGGCCAATTCTGAAGTGCATCCGTTTTCACAATCTTTGGCAGCCGCTACTGGATGGCTCGTTGCGCATCAAAATTCCGATGGCGGATGGGCATTTTCTGGGCTATCCGACAGTTCACTCCCAAGTGATGCGGACGATACTGCCTTGGCAACCCTCGCGCTACTGCGAGCTGCAGTATCGGACGCGGACGCGGCAATTCAACGCGGTGTGGCGTGGTTAAAATGCAATCAGGGTACTGACGGGAGTTGGAGCACATACCAACCTGGGCAAGGCGATGTTGGGTGCGTCAGCATCACTGCTCATGCAATTGAAGCATTGCTTGCCTATGGCGAAAACGAGGACGCGATTGAACGTGGCATTCGCTGGCTCCGCCGTGAAATGCATCCTGATGGCTATTGGGACGATCTTTGGTTGGCAAAGCGGACTTACGGCACCGCTCATGCTATCACTGCTTTTGTCAAGGTCGGAATGGCGGACATACCTGAAGTCGCTCGCGGCGTAAAATGGTTAGAAGGCACGCAAAACGCAGATGGAGGTTGGGGGGAAGATATGTTCGGCAACCGAACTGCCAGTACGGTGGAGCAGACAGCGTGGAGCACCTATTCACTGTTACTCGCTATGCCTGATAACCGAGCTGCCCAAAGAGGTATTGATTTTCTCTGCGAGTGCCAACGCCAAGACGGTTCATGGGAGGAGAGCTGCGTCGGTATCTATTGGGAAATTATCGGTGGCTACGCTGATCCGATTTACGCCTCTGTTTTCCCGTTGTTGGCTTTAAATCAATACATACAAGGCACCCCTTTATTCACAAAGCAGACCGAACGGAATGTGCCTTCAGACGCATCTTAAGCACCATGGTTTCGGTTATTATTCCAATTTTGAACGAAGAGATGATATTGGAAAAGAACCTGTCTCAACTTCAATCTGAGTTGACCAACCAGGAACTTATCCTCGTAGATGGTGGAAGCACCGATGCTTCGGTTTACATCGCGGAGAAATATGGGAGAGTGCTTCTATCTGAACAGGGACGTGCAAAACAGTTGAATGCAGGAGCAACCGGAGCAACTGGCGACATTCTTCTTTTCTTGCACGCGGATGTTTGGCTTGAACCGGGGGCGATCACTGCAGTAGAAGCTGCGATCGCTGATGGGTACGTTGGCGGAGCGTTTCGGCAAAAGATTGACGGTCATCATTTTTTGTTTCGTGTGATTGAGAGCGCCGCTAATTTTCGTGCAAAACGGTTAAAGGTATTTTATGGTGATGGCGGCATTTTCCTTGCACGTGACGATTTTCTGAAAATCGGAGGATTTCCGGAGATACCGATTTTGGAAGAGATGGGGTTTTCGCAGGGGCTGCGGCGTTTGGGTAAGACGGTGCTGATTGAGCCGGGCATCCATATCTCCGCAAGACGCTGGGAAGCACGCGGTATTGTCCGCACAACGTTAAACAATTGGCTGATAACGGCTCTCTATTTTTGTGGTTTCTCACCGGAGCGACTCGCGAAACTCTATCAGCACATTCGGTAGCGACGTTTTTATAGGTGGATAGGAGATCTCTGCGTTTTTTTTAGGAAGAGGCTTTGGCTTATGCCCTATTTCTGCTTGATTTCGCCCCGGATCCATGACGTAGATTTCCGAATTGCCATCTCGAGAGGAATTGAAGATTCTCTAAAGCAGGAATACAGAAACCCCTAAAATCGCTTGAAGCTACCTCTTCTCAAAGACGGCATCGATATCAGCGGTGCTTCAACCCACCACTGGTATCTGCTGTTAATACTTCGGGAGTTGAGTGCTAAGGCGTTTCCGTTGCACCCAAATGTGTCGAGTGTTCAGTTGGTTAAACATCGGTAGACTCCTTTCTAATACGGATACAACCAGATGCTCAAAATCAATCAACGCGGCGAGTTCTGCCGCAACGATTTCTAACAAGCCCCGGACGTTTTCCTTGTTTTCTAATAAGCGGCGTATGCTCCGGTCGGAAAAGTTCGAAACAGACATCTCGGACAAAAAGTCGTGGATGTCCCTCTTCTGCATATTAGACTCCTAAAACGTGTCAGCTGGCAAGTGCTTTCCTTCTCAAAACGCCTAGGGTTCCTACCTGACACCCCGACAAGAGCAGCCCGGTGCCGGCCATGGCGCTCGGCACGTGCGTTTCTATAGTTCTAATGCCTGTAGGAATGCTTGAAAACTGTCGGTTTTGACGGCTGTCAGCAGCAGCAGCTCGAGGTATTCGAGGTCAGAAAGCGTTTCGAGTTGCTGCGTGGCAGTGTGTATGTCACAATGAGGGAATCGCGCATTGAGGACGGCGGTTATATTTTTGATAGCATTCTGGCACGCCCCTCGCTCAATCCCTTCTTCTCGCCCTTCTTCTCGCCCTTCTTCTCGCCCTTCTTCTCGCCCTTCTTCTATGCCTCGTTCTATGCCTTGTGCCAAGCCTCGTTCGAAGAGGAATTCGGCCATTGTCTCTGCCATCGGTGCTACCTCCATATCACTCGTATGCCGGTCTACCAGTTCTATCAACTCTTCTTGCTCTTCCTTTGAACGCCGATGCACAATCAGCGATACCAGATACATTATCGCTTCCCGCCGCTGCCCAGAATCCGCCGCATCAAGCGCCGCCAACTGCGTCAAAGTCTCCACTAAGGCGCGGCTTATAGACGCTTTGTCTGAATCTCCTTGTTGCAGCACTCTCATCAGCCACCCGAACGGATGCGCCGCCTCTGTCAGCGTCGCCTTGTCTGTGCGGTTCAGATTCAGAAACAGGATGTCAAATCTCGGAACGAATCTAGAGAGCGCCGCGGGCAGATTCATCATCGCCTCAAGTGTCAGTGGCTTTTCCCACCGCCGCTCCCCTGTGTAAAACACCACGGGCAGAATCGGCGGCAATACACGCTCTCTTCTCGGCACCTTCTCGGCCGCCCACCGCCGCCGCTCTGCGTCCCAAATCAGCATCATGTAGAAAAGCACACGAAACCCCATCGTCTCATCTACCGTCGATTGATGTTCAATCAGCAGATAGATGAGCAGCTCTGCCGCACCCTCATCCGTATCACTTTTGAAGGGCACCCGATACACAATGTCTGCCTCTTGTTCTCGGAGAGTGGCGGGCAGCAGACTCCTATTCATTGGAACCAGATGCTCAAAGTCAATCAACGCGGCGAGTTCTGCCGCAACGATTTCTAACAAGCCCCGGACGTTTTCCCTGTTTTCTAATAAGCGGCGTATGCTCCGATCCGAAAAGTTCGAAACAGACATCTCGGACAAAAAGTCGTGGATGTCCCCCTTCTGCATATTATACTCCTAAAACGTATCAGTTGTCAAGTGCTTTTCGTCTCAAAACTCCTACTTTTTATTTATGATAACACATCTGGGAATCATTGTCAAGCAGAGAGAAATCGGTATCACCTGAAAAAAAAGAGGTGTGATAGCATTCGGCACACGGCCTACTCACTATCACACCTCAGGTTTTATCTTTCGCTGCTCATAAGCCGAGCTGCACGCAGCTCGGAAGAGGTAAAGGCGTAAAGATTTAAGGCGTGACAGCCCTCGCACACCGGAACCCGAAGCTGCCGAACGCGAACTATTTACCACAATGTCCGCTATAAATATTCTTAATCCTGATAATTTAGACGCTCATAAACACTTTTTATTTGCTATCGGGTAGATAAAGGACTTCTGGCGGGATAATCTCTTCTTTTTGATCTGGTGGCCACCAAAACAATCGCAGTCCTTGTTCCCCATACCCTTGGAAATATCGGATTTCTATATCGTGTAATCCAGTGGTGAGCTCCACTGGACCATACGCAGTGGTGAAATCCTGTCTTCCGTCATTTTGTACGATACGCCTTCTTTTGACATACACCTGAGCACCATCATCGGATTGGATTTTAAAGATGTGGAGGCCGGGGTTTTCAACCAGCAGTCTCCCGCGGAACCGCATTGCGAAATCGCGGGTGTGATGGATTCCCAGTTCGTCAAAGGGGCCTCGTCTTTGGTGCCAATTAATATTGTCTACGACAAAGGTCTTAACTGGTTTTAGCCATCTGAAATTTGGTATCGCTCTCAGGAAGCTGATGCCAGGTGTATAGACCTCCGCCTGCAAGCCATTTTGGGGGACTGCTTCTCCCATGCGTCCTGCTACCAAGGTGAGGTCGAGGATATTGATTCTTCCGTCGCCGTTTAGATCAGGATTCGGCCTCTCATTTGCAACGGCAACCCCCCCCAACCTCGACGCAACTGCAGTCAGATCCAGGATGTTTATAACGCCGTCGCGATTGAGATCGGAAGTCTTTAACAGATTTAAAGCGATTAACGGATCCACGGGCTTCGTTTCGGCTTTGAGAGAATCACTGTTTTCGAGATTACCGGCGGCGTTGGGCGAAACACACAACACTGCGATAAGCAGCAAGTTCAGAATTATTACACTTTTTTTATTCATAAAGAACTCCTTATTTTTCTTTGTCCAAATCGGAGGGGTAGAGGTGGATACCGATTCTTTGCTGATTTAAATTTAAATACATCCTCGGGTATTTTCTATGTTATTTTTCTACTAAGCAGGCGTTGTTAATCAAGTGCGGCTATGTATCTGCTGCCCATAACCACAGATACATAGCCCTTTTTTTGCCGTTTTTAATGCAACTTGGGGGTTTAAGGGGTAATAGCCCTTGCACACCGGAAACCGATACCGAAGATCGTGGTCTGCGGGTAACTGTTGTCGATTCTAAAGATACGCGCTTCACGATCAGATCCCCAATAGTCACCTCCGCGCACAGCGAGATCTGAGTCAAAACTTCTATAGTTCTCTATAATTTCAGCGATATTCGGGTTCGAATCAAACGGATCTTTATTCAGACACCACTCTGCCACATTGCCTGCCATGTCATACAGCCCATATCCGTTCGCCGCATAACTCCCCACAGGCGTTGTATCGCCTACATTATTACCGTAGTTCGCATCGTCCGGCGTTATCGTGTTCCCCCACGGGTATCTCTTACCAACTAATCCACCGCGGGCCGCATGCTCCCACTCTACCGCTGTTGGCAGACGCTTACCTGCCCACGCTGCATACGCCATTGCACCATACCAATTCACATTCGTCACAGGATGGTCCCCCTTACCCCAAGGATAGTCATTACCGTCCCAATCTTTGAGGTAATTACCTCTGTGGAGAGCATCCGATATATTGGCTTCTTGCCACTCGGGATTCGCCAGCACAAAAGTTTGATACTCTGCGTTCGTCACCTCGTGTGTGTCCATGTAGAACGCGTATTCTATATGGATAGTCCGCACGTCATCTATGGTGTCCCGAGTGAACGAGCCTGCAGGAATCAGTGCCATGCCTTCGGGAGGCTCTGGTATTGTCTCGGCTGGTGGTTCTGGTTCCTCGGCTGGTGGTTCTGGTTCCTCGGCTGGTGGTTCCGGTATTTCTTCGGTTGGTGACACTACGGTCGCCAAAGTCTTTTGGTTTCTATCGCAGCTTGTGATAGAAACGCAGAGTGCCACAGCAAACAATAGGGTCAAAATCGATACAAACTTTCTATTCATTACCACGATGCCTTTTTTCGCGTTCATCCAATCTTTCATTTCAAAATATCCTTTCGGACAATGTGTCCGTTGGCGATGCGGTTATCGCACCGGTTAGGTTCATAAAGAGTTATCGGTTTGATTGCGGGCGGGTCGGCACACAGAGGCAGCCGGAACCCCGCCCACAACACGGAGAAGTTAACATAAGTGCACTTATGGCTGTCTTTCATAAACGCGCGAAAGACAGAAGAAGGAGTGAGTGCACTTGTGTTATCAGGTAAGGTGCCGAGGCGACTGGCATACCGGCACCGTTGGCATAAGCCAACTGGGTCCGCACGCAGGTGCCCGGGGGCCCTGCAACTGAACGCCGCATGCACAAGAAAAAAAGCCTGCAACGGCCTCCACCGTCCGAGACGGGAGGCGTGCAGGCGTGAGAAAGCAGCAACGAAGGTAGATTTAGATGCTGCCTTAGTTAATAAAAGGGTTAATATACGTGAAGTTAGGGGGGGGTCAATCGTCTTAACTGGGACTTAAAACACACGACAGCACGGCATACGCACGCGTTCGTGCCAAAACTACAAACCCGCAACACGGGGCCAGGCACTCTGCTTATGGGGTAAACGGACTCTCGGTGTTTCATCTGTTCTATTTTCCCTTGTTCTGATTCTAGTGAATGCAGTTTATTAGAAACCAACACTTTTTGTCAAACTTTCTTTTTGCCTGACTCAAAGTGTATTTTATATTATAACACAATCAACGTTTTTTGTCAAGTCTTTTTTCAGATTTTTCAGATTTTTGTATACTGCAGCATATCAACATGAATTCGGAAGACGCTGTCCACATGTTCGGGCGAAAGTGCTCGTAAACAGGCCTTCATACCCTCATGCTGACGTGTTCTACGAGAAAAAACGCTAAGTTCCGTTGTTGCACCCGGGTGAAATTGGCGAAGAAAGGGGAGAACGCCTCCCGAATCCAGTTTCCAAACATCCCCTATATTGACGGGGAAGATGGGAGAAAGGCTTGAAATGCCGATGAACGATATTCCCTCATCGGATGTGCAGGGTTGAAATTGAACAGGGCTAACGCCTGTTCCCATGTCATATCCACTTGCTCAGGAGAGTGCCGTTTTATCGCGCGTTTTTTGAGTCTGTTAAACTTATCTTGTGGTAACCGGTGTAAATGATACTTTGCATCCGCTATCGCTTCCCAATGCACCTGCACACTGGATGAACTTTGCAGCGCATTGCTAAGGTCTATCATGATTTTCGCCTCTATCACTAGGAGTATTATCAGGAGGGCAGGTACCCTCCTGATAAGCCTGGTTTGGTTGTGAAATTAGCGAACCTGTTTGATTGAACCCCAGGTTGTCGCGAGTTTGTTCTTGGCTTCGACATCAAACGTTCCGTTTTCAGCAAGCCAGTTGTTGATGAATTCTACAACGCCGATTCCACGGATATCCTCGTTTTCGGGCCATTCAGGCGAAGATTTCTGCCACATTGCAGCAATCATGCCGGTTCCGTCTTTGCCTGGTGTTTTGCTAATAGCCACCGCCGGATCGGCATTATTTTTATCGGCTTCGGCAAAAATGACTAAGTCCCAATCCGAGCCGTCAAACTGTTCTACATGCCAGGGACGATCCGAACTAAAGGCTTTCATTGATGGGATGATTTGTTTGCCGAGGTCTGTCGGTTTCATAGCGCCATTCCGGGCACCGAAACTTAATCCCGGAATATCAAAGACATTGGCAGCACCATCAGGACCGTTATTTGGGCTACGGACTCCGCCTTCGTAGCTCATGTAGAAGATCCAATCTGCCACATTAATAACAATATTGCCTGCCTCAACGAAGTTTTCGACATTAGATCCGTCTGCATCTTTATTCGGGAACTCATAAAGTGCGCTCGGACAGGTTCCACACGCGAGAATAATCACATCTTGTTGTCCGTTGTCGGTATGTTCTACGGTCCACTTCGCGAGTGGCGAACCGTCGCCTTCTTCATCGCCGTCACCGAAATCTTCAATGCTGTTAAAGAGTGCTTTAATACCGGGATCGTTTTTAATCACTTTGACGTTTTCCGCAACAGCCTTGTCGGAAATCCAGCCTGGATTCGTTGGGCCAGAGTAGAATGCCAAATCGTTGGCTGAAACCATAGCCACACTGCTCAAGAGGGCAAAGATGGCTATACTAACATAAAGTTTCATGATGTTTGACTCCTCCTTTGAGAGGTTTCTCATAATCGGCAAATACGGGACTCCCGTTCACTTGCCGATTATGGTTCTGTTTCTAAGTATTAGTAGGACATTAGAATGCCCTACTCCGTATTAGTTGAAGGGTAAATCGTTATCAACGAACTGCTCTAGTTGGTACGTTTTGAAAGCGTTCCAACTAGAGCGGTTTCTTACCGTGAGTTGGGTTTTAGTATGCCGCTTTGATTTTTCCCCAGGTTGTTGCTACTTTATCCTGGGCTTCTACAGGGGTTGTGATACTTCCGTTTTCGATGAGCCAGTTGGCGATAAATTCAATAACGCCTGTTGCTCTTGGGTCATCGCCATCCCAATCTGGTTGTGCTTTCTGCCACATGGCTGCAATGATACCGCCATACGTTTGGTTAACCGCTACAGCAGGATCGGCAGAATTTGGGTCGTCGTTTGAAATAGCAAAAGGGGTAACTTCCCAATCGGTGCCTTCAAATTGTTCAAGGTGCCATGGGCGGTCAGACTGAAATTCCACTAACGATGGGATATATTGCTCGCCCATTTCAGTAGGAACAGCGCTCCCACCGCGGGCTCCGAAGCTTAAGCCAGGGATATCAAAGACGTTAGCGGCACCATCAGGACCGTTATTCTCGCTTCGGCTTCCGCCCTCGTAGCTCATGTACAAAATCCAATCTGCAACGTTGATAAAGACGTTCCCGTCCTCAATGAAGTTTTCGATATTGGAATCGTCTGGGTCTACGTTAGGAAATTGATAGATTGCGCTCGGTGCAGTTCCGGATGCTGCGATAAAGACATCTTGTTGCCCGTTACCGGTGTGTTCCTGCATCCATTTACCTAGGGCAGAATCGTAACCCACTTCGTCGCCATCACCGTAGTTATTAATGGTTGCAAAGATTGATTTTATCTGATCATCGTTCATAATTGTTTCAGCATTGGCAATAGCGGCATCTTGTGAGATCCACCCTGGATTTGTCGGTCCTGAATAAATTGCCAGATCTGCTGCTATTCCACGTGTCAAAGCGGTGAGCATAAGCGATAAACTAAATATCGCAATGAGAAAGAGCACACGCATAAATAAATTATCTCCTTATTATGTTAATGTTAATTGGCGTAACAGTTTGAGGTGTCTGTGAAGTCACTTGCAATGCAATCGCCTGAGATCTAAACAGCGACGCTTCTGTGACATTTTCAATAGATTGTGAGGAATTTGTCCTCTCAATGCTTACTGTAAATTATACGCTAAGATGCCGATAATGTCAACTCTTTTTTTTCACAAATTTGTATCTTCGGAAAAGTTGAGTGACTACTGTTTAAGTTCGCCCCACGTCACAGCAATTTTACCGTGTGGTTCAACAGCGAGATTGACTTCGCGCGGTGTATCGTAAAGGTAAAGGTTATCTATGTAATAGTGTTGGAGCTGATTGGTGTGAATTCCGAGTACCCCCTTGGGGTGAAGATTCTTCGGGTCAGTCCATTCTATAACCTTTTCTTGGACGAGTGAGCCCTGCTTTTTTATATAGAGTTCAAAGTTGTTATCATTTCCCAATAACGCCAGCGTGTACCATATTTTGGTTTCAACGGGGAATGGGAATTCGGCTCTGAGTTCACGATACTCGTTCCATGTGCCCCGGTCGTTTCCTTCGCGTTTGTACCAACGAGCTGAATTCGGGCGTCCGAATCCATCTATGGGTGTGATAATCAGTTGATAGAAGTGGTAGTCTTCATTATTGGCGCGGAATAGGAGTTCCATCTTACTCGGGGCCGGTTTGTCTAGCAATTGAAAGTCGAGTTGGAGCCCGAAGTCTTCAAACTCTATTAATCCGTACCCGAAATCAACTTCGCCATTCCCATCTCCGGCAACCCGGTGGATTTCAAGTTTACCATCCTTTATATCCCAAGATTCGTCTTGGCCTTTCCAATAGTTGTCTTTCAATTTACCTTTAAAGTCATCTGCAACGAGGAGCGCTGCGTCGCTTACCCGGCAGAAAAACAGAATAGACATTATCAAGCAAAAGAAAATAGCAATTTTTCGCACAATCGTTACCTCCGTTAGAATAAGCATCACTCTCTAATTACAATCGATTTTTTATCCATCTCAAACAATTATAATTGATTTTTTTTATTGATGTCAAACGTTTTTATTTTGCAAAGAATCCACCTCTACCCGAGATGTTTTTTCAATCGGTAGCCAAGAAAGCGTGCCTGTATTCAAAGTTATGGAAACGAGGGTTCCGCAACCAATAGTGGTAATCTGTCTATAGTGATTAAACTTTCGGAATGTGAGAGGTGCTCACTGCATTCAAAAAATCCCTCTTGCATGCTCCGGATACTGCTGACTACTTGTATCATGCCGGTTTAACAGCCCTGAGAACCGACCAGGTATCTCAAGCCTTCGCCTACCGTGCTTAAGCGATTGCGAGAAAAGTGATTGAAGAATCATAACCTAGTGAGGTTCAGACGAGATTTACACACGAGTTATCAAAACATAGACGTTGATGGTACGGAGATATACAAAAAACCTTCAAAGCAGCAGTCTGGTAGGCGAGATATATCAGGTACCGACGGGGTGCCTATTCGTTGTTTAACTTTGGATTCATTTGGCTTGGCCCGTTATTTTGCCAATTGTCTGCCTTCTCTTTTAGTTTTTCCATATCGTCAGGATTCTTAATATCGACGATATGCGGGGTAATGATGATAACAATCTCCGCATCTTCAATAACCTTTTCCGTATTCTTAAAGAACCTGCCAATCCAGGGGATATCGCCTAAAATCGGAAGTTTATTTTCGACCTCTTTCTGTTTTTTACGAATGATGCCGCCGACAACCAGCTGTTGTCCGTCTTTAACATCAATATAGACACTGATTGAATTGTCATCCGTTATAGGTGCGTTGAAGTCAGTAAATTCTATGAAGTTACTGGCACTGATATTTTCGATATCGAGGCCGATAGTACGTTTTTCATCTTCGCCAGCTTGCGATTTAGCGATATAAGGTGTGAGTGAGATGTTAATCCCGACCGGTGGGTCGATGAAATCATAATTGAAGAGAGGCTGCGAGATGCCTTCCCTTAAGATGCTATTGGTATCTACGCTCTGGAGGTAAGGTATACGTCTACCGCTGCTCCATGTTGCGTTCCAGCTGTCGCGTGTCAAGAGTGAGGGTGTCGAAAGTGTCTTTACCTTATTCTCCCGGATCAGCGTGTGGAGCAGTGCCATATACTCTTTCGTTGCCAAACTGAGGTTAAATCCAGAAATCTCCCCATCCAGTCCTAATTGGCTATCCAGTTCTCCAACAAGAGGATTGCCGGGTTGAGCCGCGATGCCGAAAATCCGGTTTTCTTGGGCTGCCAATTCAATACCGAGTTTCGTTGTTTCGTCAAGTGTGACTTCAAGAATTTGTATATCGATCCAGACTTGCCCGCGTACAAAGTCTAACTTTTTAATCAGTGCCTTGACATCCGGAAGGTAGCGTTGTAGGGTTGTGACGATGAGCGAATTGGTATCCGTTTCAGCATAAACGGTAACCTTCCCGCGCAAGGAATTAATATCGTTTTGCTCTAATCTGCCTCCTGTAGCAAAGAACCGGGTGAAACTGAAACCGCGATTTTCGCTTGATGTTCCTTCCCAAACTTGGTCAAGTAACTGAGCGAGCTGTTCTGCATTGCCGTATTCAAGCCGGATTGTTTCTGTTATCTCTTTCTGTCCTTCCGGTGTCGGTACATCCATTGATGCGATGAATTCAGAAATTAGGTCGAAATTACGTTGGGTTGCGGTTGACACGATAACTGCGTTGAGGGTAGGATAAGGTTCCGCTGTGACATTGCCTGCTAGTGAACCTTGTGTCTGATTGCGTTGCCGTTCTGCGAGAAAGAAAAAGAAGTTTCTCGAATTTCCTGAGCTGCCTTGGTAGACATTGTTAATCACATTTGCTACGTTTTCGGCGTCGGCGTATTTGAGTTTGTACATGCGGGTGCCCCATTCCTGATTAGGCATATTGACATCAAGTCTTTTGATGAGCGTATCAATGGTTTCAAAATTCTGTGAAGCCGTAGAGATAAGTAGTGCGTTAAGTCGTGTATCTGCGACGATATGGACTTCGCCTTGCACCCCGAAGCCGCCATCTTCAGTGGGTCTCCGTTCTCTGCGCTCCCACCAAGGCCGGTCTCTATCGGCTCCAGCACTACCGCCTTCAAACAGATCTTGTAGGTCAGTTGATAGGGTTTCAGCATTGGCGAATTGTAGGAAATAGAGTTTAATCTCTTCTTGCGTCTGTTCCTGATCTAATTCGTTGATAACCTTTTCAATGATAGGAAAATTGCGCGGGTCGGAAGAGACAACGACAACATTTAACCGGTCATCATATGAGATGTTAACAGTCCCTACAATTCCTTGGAATTCGGAACTAGTGAGTCCGCGCTCCCGTCGATAGGCGCTTAGTTTGGCACGATCCCACGGATCTAGGCGTCGTCCCCGTCCTGTATTTTCTTCTCCAACGATGACTTCTTCAAGTGTTGAGGCAACATCTTCGGCGACAGCGTACTTGAGACGGAATACGCGAATCTCTGCTTGCAGATTGGGGGCAATGTCAAGTTTACGGATGAGTTCGCGGATGTAGACGAGATTGGTTTCGGATGCTTTGACGACGAGTGCATTAGAATTTTCATCTGCATAGACTTTGATGATGCCTTCAAGCATTTCAAAGTCTTCGCCTTGTTGAATAGTTTCCTTGGCTCGCGTTGGATCGCCGGCCCGTTTACTGCCAGTTGTTTTTCCTTCTTTATCTTCTTGTTCGAAGACCTGTGTGAGGGTTTGCGCAAGTGATGTCGCATTTGCGTGGGCTAAGGTTATAATCGCAATTTGTAAGGGGTATTGTTCGCCCTCATCGGCAATTTGTAAGATCTCCACAATCCGACGAATGTTTGAGGCCACATCGGTGATGACAAGCGAATTGGTGGCAGCATCAGCAAAGATAATCGCTTGTTTATTTAATAGCGGACGTAGTAAGTCGACTTGTGCGGGGGCAACAGCATTCTCAAGTTGCACAATGTAAGTCTGGATTTCGTCTGTTTGTTCGACCTGTTCAGGATGGGGGAGGATATGCTTCACAGGGACTTTCATCACAGTCGCCTTTTCAAAAGTTGTGATGAGTAGCGTGTTATCGGTGTGGATTAACGTGAGATTATATTGGGCGAGCACAGTTTTGATTTTTTCTATTACCTCATCAAGTGTAACGTTTCTGAGATTAATGAGAGAGAATCTTTTATTTCGGATATCTTCTTCGCTCGCGATGATAGTGAGGTCTGTTTCTCGTGAGAGCCATTCTAAGAGGCCGTTAAGTTCCTGCCCCGTGAAGTTAAAGTCAAAACGGATAGCACGTCCTTCTTCATCAGTTTCAGCGACACGCATAGATGCTTGTTGCGGGTTCTGGGCAGGTGACTCAATAAGTGCACCGAACAGCAATCCTATAGAGACAAGTAAAAGAAATGAAAGTCGAACTTTCATAGAGATATTCCTCCTCAATTTTTTTTGATAGCGTTCAATGGTGATATCCACAACTTAAATCCGACCTTCAATGGCACTGCCGACTCTTCCCTGCTTGCAAGGCTAAAGTCGGCAAAAGCCACTTTTCAGCAATCATTTGTTAAACGGAGTAGAGATTAAAAAATTTGCGCAATCATAACGAGATCGACATTTAGGTTCAATTGATCTCTGTCCGCGGCCCTACCTGCAGGCCGTTCGCGTTCTTCATTAGGACGCGTGTTCGACTGTTTATCCACAGTAATTCTTAGATCCTTGGCTGACAACCACTTCGTGTTAGTTTCAATCAGGTGGTTTAAATTAACCAATTTTTCCATGCTGGTTTTGAACTTCATTTCAATAATGTAGTTATCAAACTGATACGTCGAGGGTGCCAAATCCAATTGCCTCAAAAGTGCTGTCCGTTGTTCCTGAATTTGTCCAACGTAATCGATGAGTGCGACAATGAATTCCTCTGCTGGTAGGGTCTCCGAAGTCAATGCCCCTTGTGTACGCAGCGATTGCGTGAGTACGTCTAGCAGTTTACTATTCGCTCTGAATTGAATTTCAACATAGGTGGGCTTCGCCCCGATGCCGAAAATGCCGGGGGTAGCAGGAGATTGGTGTTCATAAATCTGTGCTTCAAGGAAGCCGGGCCGGAAATTCGATGCCCCCAACAACTCTTGCGAAATCATTGAGAGAATAAAGTCTGCGAGTTCTATCCGCGTCTGTATAGGTATAACTTCCGGTAGTGACGCAAATTCCCGCTGTTTAATTGTCGTAGCGATTTTTTTGCTACTGTCGATGTTCTCTGTTTTTCCTTTTTCCGGGGGTTTATCTTCGCCCAGCCATGCGTTCATCAATTTTGAGAACGTGTCATCTTCAGTTTCTTGTTCCGCTTCCGCTTCTAGACTCTTTTTCTCTGCTTCCAAGTGTTTCATGTACAGATAAAGCACCAGATTCTGACGCGCCGGTGTGCCGAGTTTAACTGTCTGTTTGCTGGGTGAAGGTTTCGTCCGGAGTTGGTAATTTTGCTCAACCCCGGCGCGCTTTATCAATTCGTCAACGCGCTTTCTGATAACTGTCTCAGGATGTTCTTGATGAAAAATGGTAAGCGGATCTGGTGTATCTTTTGACGATGCTAACCCGGTATCTTTATAAATTTCCCTTTCAATAGGCTTTAGGATTTCGGCTGCATGAACTAAATTTTCTGCATTCGCTAAGTTTTTCTGTTTAGCATCTATGTTTTGGTTAGCAAACAGTTCGTAGAAGGCGGGGCCCCCTTGCAGCACAAGTACAATGAAGAGCACAATGCCTAAAATTCCAAGTAATATTCGGGCCTGAGGGGTTAATTCAAAATTAAATTCCATTTTTTTGTATATTTCAGCCCAATAAAGGCTGCTGCTATTTACAACCCTGTGAAAATCTCGCTAGAGCCGCTTTATGCTATGCCTAAGGAATCTCCGATTTTTTGTATATGTTAGCCCAATAAAGGCTGCTGCTATTTACAACCCTGTGAAAATCTCGCTAGAGCCGCTTTATGCTATGCCTAAGGAATTTCAGACGAGATTTACACACGATTAAACAAAATCATAAGCGTTGACGGTACGGAGATATACAAAAAAAAGACTAACGATGCTTTAATTCTGGTTTTACAGACTCTTTTTTTTGCGGTGTGGTTTCGGATTGTTTTTCAGTATCCTCAGAATTGTCGGTTGCTGAGATTTTTTCTTCAGGTCCGTTTTCATCCGAAGTTTCCGCGTCCGGAGAAGTATCCTCAGAATTCTGTTCTTCAAGCGTTTCAACATCTGGCGGATGGATTTCAATTTCTGCTTCCGGTATTTGCCGTTCAGGCATCGGGTGACGTTTTTTAGCGAGCGTTTCAGGTGCTGAAGTGCTGAGTTTACAATGCACTTGGACCCGGAAAATCTGTTTTCTATTCTCTGTCATTGCCGAAACTTCCCCGAGTTCAATACTCGTGAACACGTTAGAACGGTTGAGAGTGCTGAACAAAGCATTAATTGCCTGATGGGAAGCGGCCTCCAAATTAAAGGTAATCTGTGCTTTAGCAGGTTCATCCAAATTGCTGATGTTGAAATGGGTCCATGCGATCTGAGTCCGATCTTTAAACATTTCGCTCAGGGCTTTTAAAATATCTAGTGGCGAAATGCGGTGTGTTAACAGATTCGTGAGTGCCAATTCGCGGGTGATTTGTGTCTTAGCCTGATTCATCAACGGTGTGATTTGAGCAGTGTGTGCGTTTAACATTTCTGCTCTATGCTGCTGCATTTGCTGTAAGGTGACAGCCACAAAAATAAGTCCGGCTATGGCTGTCCCACCCCACGCGCTTGTGAGCACAAGTTGACGTTTCCGGTTCGCTTGCGTATGGGTTGCTTCCACCTCTTTGGGTAAAAGCGAGACGCGTGTTGCAGGGTTCAGTGCATTGAGTGCAATGCCTAATGTGACTGCGAGGGTATCGCCCCATTCATCAAATACTTGTTGTGTCCGAGGAGCTATCATCGCAATTTCTGCTCGGTTATGAATTGCGATAGGGAGTGTCATTCCCACCTTCAGTGCCTCAACCGGATTCCAAAGGTGCGTTGGAATATTCAGTGTCTCTTCACAAACTTGGGTGAGTTCAAGCAGTCGTGCGCCTCCGCCGCATAACCAGAGTTCTGTGTTTCCTTCCGGTAAAGCCGCGGATTCATATCTGCGTCTCGCTTCAGCTGCCGGTTGATTTCCCGTTTCGCGGAGTGCGGCGGCAATGGAACGTCGTAATTCACTGATAAATCGGGTTGTCCAAGCAGTTGCGGGTTCTTCACGTGCAGAAATTGTCCGCTTTTCCTGCTCTGCAGTTTCAAATTCAACGTTCAGTGCTGCCATCACACTCTCTGTCAAATGATTTCCGCCGGTCAAGAAACTCCGTGAAAACCGCAGCGAATTGCCCTGCATGAAACAGAAATCAGTCAGTTCGGCACCGATATCAACAATAATTCTATTTTGTAGGCTATTTTCCGGTGTAGAGGTAATACGTGCGGTTTCTGCAATTGCTACCATTGAAGGAACGATCGCTGATGGTGAAATTCGATGCTTTTCGAGCGGTGAGATATATTCCTGAACAGTTGCACGGCGAGTTGAAATGAGTTCTACGGAGGTTGATTCGGCTGTCCGCCGGACATCATGGTAAGTAAAAATTGCATCTTCCACCCGGAAAGGCAGCTCCGTTTCTGCAGCCATTGCAACCAAATTCTCAAGTTGGTCATCCGATGCATCCGGCAGGTTCGGTAAACGTTTCGTACTCACCAAGAATCGCGGGAGTGCAATAGTTACCTGCATCTTACTTCTGTTGAAAATGGCTCGCACCCCGGTCGGAATGGGATTACCTAGCGATTTCCAGATTTCGTCTATTGCTGTGGTTACTGTTTGCTTATTCTCATTTTTAGGACGCTCTACAACGATTGCATTAACAAAATGCAGAGATGTAGCTGTTTGTTCGAGTTGCACGACTTTAGTCGTTTTTGTGCCGATATCTATTGCGACGACCTGATTTTTTGCCATTTTTCTTGTTTCAACTCCCGAAATTGTGTTATGTTTTTCGATTTTTTGTATCTTTCAGCCCCATCAAGGGTTATGTATTGTTAAATCGTGTGTAAATCTCGTCGGAGCCTCACTAGGTTATGATTCCTCAAGAACTTTACGCGCTAACTCTTCAATCTCCGCTGGGTCGCCACCCTGATCTCGAACAGTTTTCTCCCAATCAATACTCACCCGATGAGCCGCTGGCGGGGCCCAAAAGAATTGAACCCAGTTTAGTAAGGAAATTTTGCTAATACTGCCGCCAATATGGGATTGCCACAGTTTCCCCAGTCCGATTGATAATACCGATACACCGGGCGATGACTCTATTATTTGCGTCAACGCCAGCGGATTCAATGCGAAAAGCGTGTGAGCGATAGGTTACCCAATCCACAATGTTCCTAAACGTCTCAAAATCAATTTCCTCAATTTCTAAAAGTTGGGATATTGCGGTGAAAGGGTTTCCTTTGATTTCTTCTGCTGTTAAATTTTGTATCTCCGGGGTGTTAGGTACTTCTTCTTCTCTCCGGGCAACAATCGCTTGTGCTTTTTCGCCATCCATTCCCGGCAAGAGTGCTAAGGTTTCCGGCGGTGCCGTATTTATATTGATTAACCCGCTAAGCGTCTCCTCATCTTTTATGGTAACTTTATCAGCGATGCTGACAAATTCGTCTTGCGTTAACATTTTGACCTCTTTTAGCGCATCAATGTTCTGGAAATTCCCTTGTGAGTTGCGGTGTGCCACAATACGTTGGGCAATTCCCTCATCAATACCTTCAAGCGATTGAAGTGTCTCTATATCTGCAGTATTGATATTAATCTGTCCGTTTTCTGCCTGCTGCTCCTTTTCTTGGTTATCTTGTTCTTCGTTACCTTGTGTGGTAAGTCGAGCTCGGACGGAATTGAAGAGTTCATCGGAGACGGCTTGGATGTCTACTAATGCTGCTATCTGGTCAAATTCGCGTTGTTGGATGAACGACTCCGCCTCATCTGGCGTGAAAACGGGCCCGTTATTTCCCTGAATTTGGGTTAGCTGCGAAGATTCTGCCGTATTCACGTTGACGCGCTCCTGCCCTTCTGCATCTGTATTTGTATCAATTGAATAGACTGTTGCTAAATGCACTAATCCGATTCCACTTGTGGGGATATTTTCCTGTCTCGTGCCAGTTTCTGTTACTGGTATTGCAGTCTCTTCCTGCTGTGTAGTCGATTGGACGGGTGCCGACGAATTTTGTTGTACCCCGTAAAGCAGCTCTGCTGACATGTCATCAACGCCTGCAAGCGCACGAACGGTGCGGTATGGCTGCCCTTCCACAATGTTGTTCGCTAATTCCTGCGTAAAGGCATCATCCGGGTTTGCCCCTATGTGTACCAACAAATTAAGGATGAGCGAAACGTCAGCCGTATTGAGGTTAATCTTTGATGCTTCGTCTATAATGTTAACGCTATAGGTTAAAAGGTTTCCGCCTTGAATACCGTCTTCAATTTGTCCCTCAATCGGTTCACCCCAATTTTCACCAAGGGCATCAAAAGGTATCTGATCGTCGCGTAGTAGAGCGAGTGCCCATTCAAAACCGGCTCTGGCAGCATAGTGAAATTTTTCGCGATGCAAGAAATTTCGCTGTGCACGCTGCTCCAAGTGAATCGAATAGAGCAGTTGTGTCGCGAGGATGGAGAGGAGTGTCAAGATCCAGAGCGTTGAAATGAGAGAGAGACCTTCCTCGTTGCTGCAGCTGCATGCCACTTTATTTTTTTTAAATATGGGCACGTATGCAGGATTTTCCACTGTTTTTTCCTTTTTTTGTATATAGGAGCCCCGTAACGCTTTATGTTTTGTTAATGACTGTGTAAATCTCGTCGGAGGTTTTGATGTTTAGATTCAATATCCAGTTTGGATCGAGCTCGGTACTCCGCCTAATTCTGATTAATTTGCAGCTGCGCCTGGCAAATGAACCATTGTTGATTGCGTCATCATTCCCGGCTGTGTTACGTTTTCGCCTTCTTGCAGGGTTGATGCTGTCTGCGGGCTTGAGAGATCTGCGTCTTCCCCTTGCACTGAGATTAGAATTTGAACTGCAAGCGGCGTACTTTCAGTTTCGTCCCATGAATCATACCAAGTTTCCTCGCCATCAAAGTACTTCAAATCGAAACTGACAATTCCAGAAATGAGGGCTGCGAATTGAGAAGAGATCGGTTCGCCATTTTCGTCGGTTTCAGGTGCATCTCCGGTCTCTAATAAATTTCCAATAACCAGCTGCGGGTCAAGTGCAGTGGTTGTAACCCGATAGAGGACCAGTGCCTCAGTTTGCTGCTCAGAACTCTGTTCAGTTCGGGTTGGAAGTGCTGTTTCGCCCAGCGGTATTTCATTTCCGAGGAAATAGGCAACGCGCTGTACATCACTAACGAGTGGAGACATAGAGATACTTTGGGTTCCAACGCTTTCTGCAGCCAATTGGAATAAAAAGGGATCTGGGTCTGTGTTTACTAACGTGACGAAGCTAAGTATGTCCCGGTCTCCGGATTCCATCGGCATATCTTGTGTGTATAAAGCAAACTCCGGTTCTTCAGGCGATACCTGTATGTGTCGTAAATCGTTCACGAGTTTGTCCAACGCGACGCGACTTCTTTGGGCGGCTAACGTCTTTGTAGCAGTTCTATGGTAGACATCTACCGCTGTCTTAAAGACAAAATACGAAGTGCCTCCAAGAATAACCAGAATGCTAACAGCTACAAGCATTTCAATAAGTGTGAAGCCCCTATCAGTTTTTTGTATATAGGAGCCCCGTAACGCTTTATGTTTTGTTAATAACTGTGTAAATCTCGTCGGAGGTTTTTGATGTTTAGATTCAATTTTTTGTAAATGCACTGTCAACCCCTGCTTCCCCTATCGTCCCTGCTGTTTTTGCCTATCTGCAATAAAGGTATGCATGGACATCGAACGTGCCCCGCCGAGGTGTTGCCATGTGACGGTGACTTGAACTCTTACGACTGCTGCAACCTCTTCAGATTGTACCTCTTCAACGACAGACTGCCATTGGTACCGAGAATTGTCGCCAAATTCCCCGCTATCTTCACCGACTTCAGGGAAACCCTCCATTTCAATCTCAGCCATCCGGTATTTGATGAGGTAGAGTGCTGTGGTGCGATCGTCTGAAAGTCCCTGAGTACGGGTAGTTGACGAGAAAACTTGCGAAAGCGCAGGCAGAACCACCGATAAAATCGCCAAAGTTACCAGAATTTCAACCAATGTAAAGCCTTGGTTACTTGTTTCATGTCGAGCCAATTCAAATGGTAGCTGATATTGTCTCATGGTTTTTTGTATATCTCCTTACCATCAACGTCTATGTAATGATAGCTCGTGTGTAAATCTCGTCTCAGCCGTTCTAGGTTATGATTCCTCGATAACTTTTCGCGCAAGCTCTTCAATCTCGAGGGTTACAACCCCGGAAGCACTTGAAGATTATTCGCGAGTTTCTGCTCGAAATCCCAGCAGTTCAATATCTTCAGGCGTGAGCTGTCGAACGTGAACACGCCCATTTGCTAACTCAACGGTGATCGACATCATCTGATTTTGCTGGTTCCGAAGATAGATCAACGTTTCCTCGGAAGTGCCGGTTGGCGAAAAATAGACGTACTCAATCCCATCCTCTATCTGTGCAGTTCGCCCATTGTGGTTTGTTACCATGCTGGCGAATGTAACGTTCTGTTCTAAGGTTTGTGGTATTCCTAAGATGTCACTTGTACGAGACAGTGCTTGTTGTCCACTTGCCGTAGCGGCTGCGCCTTGACGCTGCAGAGTGCCTGCTTGTGCTGTTATCACCGTAGAATTTTCTGCTTCGACGATTGAGGTCAATGGGTCCCTCGGGTTAAACGTTTCACTAGAGGCGAGCCAATAAAGTTCCCTGTCCAAATCAATGACAACAAGGTAGGGTATTCGCTCTGTAATTGCCATATCCCGTGCAAAGGTGAGCAGGTCTCGGAGGGTATAGGCAGATGCCTTCAACCGGCGCGTGGTTGCAAACCCCTTCAGCGCAGGCATGGCTATGGAGGACAGTACGGCGATAATTGCCATGACGAGCAGTAGCTCCATGATAGTAAAACCGAGCTGGCGAACGGAGGTCTGGTTACGAACCGTGCCTCCGTTTTTATAGGAACCGTCAGTTGTTTGCGGCGGCTGTATCCCAATTGGTAATATCCGCGTCAAATTCTTCGCCTCCGACCTTACCGTCTTTTCCGAGTGAGTAGAGGTCATAATCGTACCCAGGGCGCGTTCCGGGGTATCTATAAATGTAACTGTTGTTCCATGGATCTAGAAAAGTCTCAGCTTTAAGGTAGGGTCCGTTCCAAGTCTCGGGCGTTGGATTGGGTGCCTGCCATAAAGCAGCGAGGCCTTGTTCAGTGGTTGGGTAGGTCCCGACTTCAATCGCATACAGCTCTAAAGCTGTTTTGATGTTTCCAATTTCAATTTTAGCTTTCGAGACACGTGCCTTTTGCGGCGCATTTACTATCTTAGGTGCGATGAACGTTGCCAAAATGCCTAAGATAACTATAACAATTGTCAATTCAATCAAGGTTAATCCTGATTGGTCTGTTCTGAGTTGCGTTAGCATGTAAATCACCTTTTTTCTGGGGGAGATCGACGCAACGGCGATGTGCACGTTGTGTCGCTATGTCCCTTTTAGGATAATTCGTGTATTTCAGCCCGATAACGCTCTATGTTGTGTCAATGAATGACTGTGTAAATCTCGTCGGAGATTTTCTAGGTTTTAACGGTAATGGTCCTTTATTCTTTTACGGCGGTTTAGCCACATTTATTGTTATTAGAAAGACTGCGTTTTTTACCCGGTGAGTAATTGGTTTGCCTCAAAGATCGGCAGAATCATTGCGACAGCGATAAACCCGATGATTAAACCCATCAATAGGATTACCAGGGGACCGATAGACCCGGTTAGCCGATCGAGGCTCTTCTTAATTTCTACATCGTAGTATTCAGAAAGTTTGCTGAGCATGCTGGCCGGTTCGCCCGATTCCTCGCCGACTGCTATCATTTGTGTGACAAACTCCGGAAAATCGCTATTTCTTTCAAGTTCCCGGGCGAGTGTTGAGCCCTGCTCAACAGCTTTTTCTGCCTCAGCAACCGCATTACTGTAAACTTTATTTCCGATTGTATCTTTTGCAACTTGGAGTGCAGGCAGCATTCGCACACCGTTCTGCAAAAGGGTTGTCATCGTGCGGGTGAATCGAACAATGGCGAAGGTACTAAAAATCGAACCGACGAGGGGCAGCCGTATTTTCAGTCTGTCAAACCAGACTTGTCCTGGCTCTGTTTGGAGTACTTGCCGTATTCCAACGGCCCCGATGATAATGATAATTCCTACTATCCACCAATATTGCGTAACGACATCTGTTGTGTTAATCAGCACTTGTGTTGGAAGCGGGAGTGCTACGCCCATATCTTCAAACATCGCAGTGAATTGTGGAACAACAACAATCATGAGAATGGTAACTGCGGTGATACTTAGCGTTAAGAGAATAGCAGGATAGAAGAGAGCCGAAATAACATCATTTTTCAGAATGCGCTGACGTTCGGCAAATCCTGCCAATCGTTCAAGCACTAATCCAAGCACGCCGCCACTTTCACCGGCTTTAACCATATTGATATAGAGATTTGAGAAGACTTTAGGGTGTTGGTTCAATGCATCGTTAAACGTCGCACCATGCTCAACATCGTATTTGACTTGTGAAACGATTCGATGGAGTGCTGGGCTCTGGATTTGGCCTAGAGTGACCTCTAACGCTCTCGGCAGTGCGACATGGGCGTTTAGCAACGTTGAAAGTTGATAAGTAAAGAATTCAACATCGGCCGATTTAACTTTGCCTCTGCCAATTTGAAGCCAACGCATGAAGCTGCTTTGCGTTTCTTCAGCTTCTTCAGCAATTTGTGTAGGCCAATAGCCCATCTGCCTTAAGCGTGAGATAAGTTCCGCTTTTGAGTCGGCTTCCAATGTATTTTTTACGGTGTCCCCGCCGTGGGTGAGTGCTTCATATCGAAAGATAGGCATCTATGTTTTCTCGCGCTGTAGCTTGTAGGCAGCTGCGTTCTTTTATATATCTCCGTACCATTAACGCTTCTGCTTTGATGGCTCGTGTATAAATCTCGTCGGAGGCTCCTGATGTTTAGATTCAATCTTTTATATATCTCCGTACCATTAACGCTTCTGCTTTGATGGCTCGTGTGTAAATCTCGTCGGAGGCTCCTGATGTTTAGATTCAATCTTTTATATATCTCCGTACCATCAACGCTTCTGCTTTGATGGCTCGTGTATAAATCTCGTCGGAGGCTCCTGATGTTTAGATTCAATCTTTTATATATCTTCGTACCATCAACGCTTCTACTTTGATGGCTCGTGTATAAATCTCGTCGGAGGCTCCTGATGTTTAGATTCAATAATCCTACAGTACTTCTCCGAAATCAAGTTCGTCTTCTTGTGTCAACCGTAGTACTTCGTCAACGGTTGTAGCCCCGGCAGTGACTTTTCGCCAGCCATCCTCACGAAGGGTTTTCATGCCTAATTTCACCGCGAGCCGCCGAATGTCGCTGGTTGAGGCTTGCTTTAGTGCCGTTGCACGGAGTTCTTCACCCATGAATAGAACCTCAAAAATCCCAATTCTACCTTTATATCCTCTGCCGCTGCACTCCTTACACCCCACGGCTCTCGGAATTTTCAAATCTGCTGGCAAATGCCCTTTGTTGGTATTAAAAATTTCGGCAATTTCGTTCGTATCGGGTTCGTACATTTCGCAACACGCCAGACAGACGCGACGGGCAAGTCTCTGCGCAATGATTCCTTCCACTGTTGAGGCCACGAGATAGGGCTCAACCTTCATATCAATAAGCCGTGTGATCGCGCCTGGGGCATCGTTGGTGTGGAGCGTACTAAAGACGAGGTGTCCTGTTAGAGCCGTGTGAATTGCCATCTCTGCAGTTTCATAATCCCGAATTTCGCCTACCAGCACCTTATCCGGGTCTTGACGTAAAATATGCCTGAGTCCGGCCGCAAAGGTAAATTCGATATCCGGATTGACCTGGATTTGGTTAATTCCTTCTAATTCGTATTCTACGGGGTCTTCAAGCGTGATAATTTTAACGTCCGGCGTGTTAATCTCTTTCAAACATGCGTAGAGGGACGTTGTTTTTCCACTGCCTGTAGGCCCTGTGGCGAGGATGATACCGTGCGGTTTACGAATCATCCGGTGAAAGAGGGCGAGATTGTCTTCCGTTAATCCGAGTTCTGCTAAGCCAAAATCAATTGACTGCCGATCAAGAATTCTGAGCACGACACTCTCGCTGTGAAGTGTTGCGACGGTAGGGACGGTGGAGACACGGAGATCTATTTGCCGGTTACCGACGCTGCCGATTTGCCGGTTAATTTTTCCATCTTGTGGACGGCGACGTTCAGCCACATCCATACCGGCCATAATCTTAATTCGTGAGATGATTGCAGACTGAAGATATGCCGGTGGATGTGGTTGGTCTTCTAAGACACCATCCACACGGAACCTGATTTTGAGTTGCGTCGGATACGGTTCAATGTGGATATCACTTGCCCCCATTCTAACAGCATCGATGATCATCTGGTCAACAGCATTTATAACTGTTGGGTCTTGGCTGAGATCTTTCTCGTCAATACCGAAATCATCAATAGTTTCACGTGCAAAAATTTCGGTTTCACCCACTGGCCCCTTAATCCCTGCGCTCATCAGACTATCTGCTGTTCGTCCATAAAATCTAACGATCGCATCATCTATTTCAGCCTCATCGGCGAGGACCGGCATAATCTGACAGTTGGTGATAAGTTGAATTTCATCAATCAATACGATGTTTAGGACATCCGCCATAGCCACTGTAAGGATATCTGAATCCAATTCAATCGGCACAATCTTATTTCGATAGGCAAAGCCAGGGGATACTTTTTCAAGTGCTGCTTGTTCGGGCGTTATACCCTCCAATTGAATGCACGGGGTACCGGACTCAACGCTCTTTGTAGCGAGTTCCAGAGCTTCAGGTGTTACGTGCTTCGCGAGTACTGTTGTATCAGGGGCACCACTCTCTTTAATTTCTGCTAAGATTTGTTCGTACTCTTGTTCGGAGATTAGTGTTGCCTGCCGCATCACGTCAACAAGTGAATTATTTAGAATATTTTGCATTTTAGCGATTCCTGTCGGCGGTTCTTATTCATATCCGTCCGCTCTTCAAGTTTTTTTATTTAGTTCGCTACAAATAAATGTGTGTTTCAGGGTTATAACTTAAGACGTTTATGGAGATTGATAAGTTTAACAAATAATGTCTAAACGCAACTGTAGATATCAGAAACTTCTAATTGCGAGAAAGGTGACCGCCGTTTTATACGGCCCTCTTGAAACCTGTCATTCAGAAAAAGGCTATTTTGCCTTCTCGATTCGCCGGATTGCGGTTTTCGCAGACTTACGCACACGCGAAGAAGTATCGTTCAGTGCAATCTTCAACGCTTCTAACACTTCCGGAAGTGTAGCCCGCATTTCGCCCAGTTCATCAGCAGCGTTCCGCCGTACATCATCAGAGGTATCCGTTAGTGCTTGCAACAGTGCGGGTACAACTATGCTAACCGCGTTTCCTGATTCTCCTAGGGCACCAAGCACATCAACAATGGCCCCACGTGTTAACGCGCTTTCACTGTTCTTAAGTGCACTTGCTAACATCGGGGCAAGAGTTGTATGAGCCTGTTTACCGAGTTCAATTAGTGCGCCCTCTGCTTTCTCTCGCACAGATTTCGAACTGTCTGCTAGTGCCCCTATTAATGCAGTAAGGGTTTCAGCCGAAACGGTTTGAATATCAGACAACTCATCTATCGCATTTGTTCGCACTTTAGTGGAGTTATCACTGAGGCTTGAGATCAGAGCATCGCGTATCGTATCAGTGTTTTGGCCACTGGCGCTTGCTAGTTCGCCGATGCGCCCGAGCACATCTAGGACTTCTGCGCGTTGGCTTGAGGACCCCTTAGTCCGCACTGCGATTAACGCAGGCACGACAATCTCAATGGATGTAGATGATTGGATGCGGACATCATCTAGCTCTTCAAGTGCTTCGTCGCGAACCTTGGCAGAGGTGTCGCCCAGTGCCTTTGCCAGGCCAATAGCAGCTGCATCCGTACTTCGCCCTGCTTTTCTCTCATGTTCTCCAATCTCACCTAACGCGTCAACAGCTTTCTCGCGGATTCGTACAGACGAATCATTGAGCATTTCAGTCAGCGCAGCGATGCCGGCACTGCCAATTTCTTCGAGGAAATCCAAAAATTGGCGTTTCACTTTGTCCGATTCGTCCGCCAACGTTGGAACAATCTGTTTGAGCAGTTCTGACTGCCATTGGGCATTGAGTCCAGCTTGCTTCGCTTTAAGTGCGTTGAATTCCTCACGGAGTTGTGCCAAACTTTCCTTTTCTGATTCCGCATGCACCGCATTAAATTGAGGTAATTGGCTAATTCCAAAACCGAGCAGTCCCCCTATGACAATCACTATTATTGATGATGTATGTTTCGCAAACGTGCCTACCAGTCTCTTATAGGACTGATTGAACTTAAACTGTTTATGGTTCACTTATTGTTCCCTCCTTATTGATTTTCGCATCAAGTTTTTCCAATACGTCATGGTACTTTATTTTTCACGTGCTTCATGGTACTTTATTTTTCACGTGCTTCTTCGACTTTGTCCATCTTTATCGAGGGTTTGGGGGTATGTGTCGCGAGCCGGTAAACCAAAACACCTGCAATGACGACGAGAAACACCGTGAGAAGTATCCAATATTTTAGAAGTCTGGTGTTTGTGCGGCGAGTCTTCATGCTCAATGCCCCTTGTATGAGATAGAACAGTGTCTATTCTATCACGGCGGCGTGGTGTCCACCAAATTGACGTAATATATTATACCCAATTCGCAAAGAATGTCAACTTTTTTGAAAAAAGGACTGCCACCGCAGCCCTCCTGATCGGCATGGGTGTGTCTGTCAGGCGAGATTTTACCAGAAACCGACACACCTTCCCTGACTTTTTCCAGATGAAACTTAAAAAATGGTGGGGAAGTGAGATTTTTCTGTGAACGTTTCGTGTTGATTTATAGATTAATTTTTGGTAAAATACGCAGTACCCTGATACCTAACTGTGTTAAAGCAAACGAAAATTTTTAAGCGGAGGCTCAGCTACGAAAAGATGAAAACAGTTCTTATCTTGCGGCATGCGAAATCGAGTTGGAATGCTCCGGAGCTCTTTGATTATGATCGGCCGCTCAACAAGCGCGGTAAACGAGCGGCACCCCGCATGGGGTACCATCTGCGCGAACAAGGGTTAATTCCGGACCTAATTCTGAGTTCATCGGCGAAACGTGCAAGGAAAACTGCTGCGAAGGTCGCGAAAGCTTGCGGTTACGATGGGAAACCAGAGCTACTGGATGCCTTTTATCTCGCACCGCCGGGTGTTTACTTTGAAACCTTGCAGGCACTGCCGGATACGTATCAATGCGTGATGGTAGTTGGGCATAACCCGACGATGGAAGAACTGGTTATGCACCTAACAGAGCAGATTGAACGGATGCCGACCGCGGCGCTCGCCTACGTTACGCTTCCTATAAAGCAGTGGAAAGTGCTCGATTTTGCTACAAGAGGAACCTTAGTCAACCTATGGACACCCAAAACCCTTTTTTCGGATTGAGCTGCCTATCAGTCGGATTCATGCTCTTGTGTACGTTGGCATCTGCGGAAACAGCGGTGTCTACTGCAATAGACGGTCAATTTTTACCGTGGGTAGTAGCGGATGGCGCGGGGGGCGTTATAGTAATGTGGGAGGACTATCGCACGGGTAAAGATTGGGACGTTTATGCGCAGCGCGTAGATAGCAGCGGGAGAACACGTTGGGAGTCGGATGGGTTAGCGCTCTGCATAGCGGATAGGAACCAACGTCGGTTACGAGTGATTCGGCACGAGTCGCACGCGATCGTCCTCTGGAATGATAGGCGTGATAGAACAAATTGGGATATCTATGCTCAGGCAGTGGAGCTTGGAGGCGAGGTGCGATGGCAAAAGGATGGCGTTCCGGTCTGTACGAACAGTGCTGACCAGTCGACTCAAGCGATTTTGAGCGATGGCGAAGGCGGTGCTATCTGTGTGTGGGAAGATGAGCGTAGAAGTTCTGAATTCCAAGATCTCTACATTCAACGGATTAATCGGGGAGGCGAACGGATGTGGGAGAAGGATGGCATTCCGGTCTTTCCATCGGACTCGTTGCAAAGCGACCCGATTCTGGTTGCTGATGGTTTAGGCGGATTTTATATTGTGTGGTGGGATGTGATTGGGTATGATGCCTGGCACATTATGGCGCATCGGCTGCGTTTAGATGGTAGCGCGTTGTGGGATGCGCCACGTCTTATCTCACCGTCGGAGGGGATGCAGGGGGAACCGCGCGTGATAGCGGATGGTACCGGTGGCATTATTGTGCTTTGGCAGGTTTATGAGAATTTTATTAACGACGAGCTCTACGCGCAGCGGGTGTCGCCGGATGGCAGCAAGGTATGGGACGAAAACGGCATTCCTGTTTGCACTGCGCCGGGCATTCAGAAGCATGCTTCGGTTTCGAGTGATGGCGTTGGTGGGTTTATCGTTGTCTGGCGCGATGAGCGTGATGTGTACTCCGACCTGTACGTGCAGCGCGTCACTGCGGACGGGAAGGTTGTGTGGCAAAAAGACGGTGTCCCGCTCTGCACCGCCGGGGGGCATCAGGACAAGCCGTTTATTGTGCAAACTGAAGAAACTCGCTTTTTCGTAGGATGGCTGGACTACCGGGAGGATTTTGGTGATGAGAACCGTGATGCCATATACGGGCAGCAAATTGACTTAAATGGAGAGAGGTTATGGGAGGAAAACGGGCGGGCGATCTCTGTGAGTGAAGGGAGACATTATCCGCCATTTGTGGTATCTACTGGTGACGGACATTGGGCTGTGGTTTGGAGTAATAACCGACGGGATAATGGGGATATTTATCTTGAACAGTTTTGAGCCTGCCATGGTGTTATCAGCGGGCTGCCTTATAAACTATTTTCAGCGTATTTCACTCTCTGGCTGCGATTTGATTTCAATCAGGTGCGCGTCTTCTAATCCAGTGCGTACTTCCTCGTCATAACTGGTGACAATTACCTGGTGCTCTTTAGCAAGTTGTTGAATAAAGTCTACCATTAATGCTTTTCGTTGGGCATCTAAATGGAGCGTCGGGTCGTCGAAGACGAAGAATCCGGGGTTTCCTAAAACCTTAGCGAGTGCGACTTTAAAACAGAGATATAAAAACATCTTCTCGCTGCCGCTAAGGAGCATCAAGCTTCTATCTACGCCGTCGATCGTAAGCGATGGCAGGAGGTGTTGCCGCTGTAAGTCGACGCGTCCTTTGTCGAGTGAAGAGCCGAAGAGCTGCATGTTCTGAATCCATTGATGCAGCTCGAGTTCGACGGGCTCGAGGATTTGATGCTGTAAGGTTTGTATGGTTTTGTCAATGCCATCACATGCGAGTTCAAGGCTGAGGCGTGTCTGTTGAGCTGCCGCTGCGGCCGTATTGACGCGCTGAAGTTCTTTGTGCCGGTCCAATCGGACGGCTTCTTTCTGTTTAAGCTGGTCAAGTCGTTTGCGCTCTTTGTCGATTTGTATTTTGAGTTGACTTTTGTCTACGGGACGGCCGGTTCGATTTCTGGGCTCGTCGGTTGCTTCTGCCGCGATGCCCCTTTCGCTGAGCCGTGCTTCTAATGTGGTGAGTTCGGTTTGAATTTTGGGGATGGTTTGGGCAAGTTGTTCCGAGCGAGTTTGACGTGTGTGCAAAAGGCGTAGTCGTTGTTCAAGTACAGTTCGTGCGTTTAATTCCTCGCTCTGTTTGTCTAAAGTTTGTTCTTGTTCGTTGAGTTGTGTTTGCAATTCGGATTTTTGGGATTCTTTTTCGTCTATAATCCGTTGTACGACTTGAGGTTCGACTTTCTGGTAACAGGTTGGACAGTGTCCGCTGTTGTCTTGGAGAAGTCTGCGTAGGGTATCACAGATAGTTTGCAGGGTTGCGATGTGTGATTTGGTACTGCCGATTTGTTGTATGAGAGCGTCGCGTTTTGCGTTGAGTCCAGTGGAGTCGTCGATGGCATTCTGAATTGTGTGTATCATCTCGCGGAGTTCGTCGCTATTGTTAAAACCACTTAGAACTTCAGTCTGCTCGTGCGCGAGGGCTGCGAGCTGTGTTTTCAACTGGTTTTGACGTTGCGTCCATTCGGCAATTAATTCGGTGTCGCTTGTGTGCGCGCCATATTCAGCTTCTAACTTTTTTATATTTTCTTCAATTTTCTGGATTTCAGCGGTGTGTGTTTGCTGTGCGCTGAATCTTAAGCTATTTTGATGTGAACGGATGCGGTTCTCTTCGCGCTTTGCGAGTCGGCGTGCGTCAATGAACCGCTCTCGGACGGCAATGAGTGTATCAATACCGAGGAGTGTATAGAGTATATCACGTCGGGTTGCGGATTGCCGTGCGAGGAATTCAAAGATTTCGCCTTCGCGTAGAAAGGCAGTCAAGGCGAGATGTTGATGTGCGAAACCGAAGCGCTTCTGCAATTCGGTTTCAACGACTGTGACGCGTTGCTCATCAAAAAGAATCTTCCAGCGAGAGTTTTGCTGCTGCTGTTCTCTTGCACGCAGCTGGATGCGTTTGGCCGTTGCGCGAAAAAGCTGGTACTGATAGCCGTTTCGGGCGAATTGGAGTCCTGCGGTTCCGGTATATGCGTTTGCATGCTTCATCGCAGCGGCATCAATCCGTGGCACAATCGGTTTGCCTGTTAAGGTAAAAAAGATCGTATTGACAAGTGTGCTTTTGCCACTGAAGTTGGGTCCAAAAATCAAGTTAATGCCCTCAGTCAATTCAAAATCTTGTTTTCCGTGAAAGCAACCGAAATCTCTGAGGATGATCTTCTCTATGTACATGTTATATTTGCCGTTTGTTATGGATGAGGTCGTAGAGCATTTGTGCTCTGACCTTATCTTTTCCGTGTGTCAAGGTTAATTCAAAGGCATGCACAATTGTCTGAATTTCCGGGGTACCGAGGGTTTTATATTTGGGTTCGCGAAGACTGAGATTCTCAATTTCTCTTCTATAAATGTTCAGCGTTTCGTTTTCAAGCGGTGTGTCCATAACTGCTCCTTTGAGATCAAGATGGCCTGTTCGTCTGCTAGTGTGGCGGTGATAATCAGATTTTTGCTTTAATCTGCATAAGCCGTTCCCCGGCTTCAATCAACAGGTTATCGGCCATGCTGAACATAAACCGGAATTTGTTTTTGCCGAGTTGGGAACGACTATAGAAACTGGAGCCGGGAACGCCGCCGACACCAATCTCTTTGACAAGCCAATGTGCAAAGGCGGTGTCATCGGGGAACCCGAAGTCGGTGATATCGGTCATGATATAGTAAGCGCCTTCTGGAGGTTGACAAGCAAAACCGGCCTTTGTAAGAGTGTTGACGAGTCTTTTTCTATTTTTGTCATATTTTTCGACGAGTTCACGATGATAAGTTGGCGGTAAATTGAGGGCGACGACCCCTGCCTGCTGGAGCGGGTGCGGTGCGCCGACTGTTAGGAAATCGTGCATTTTGCGGATGGCATTTGTCAGTTGTGCGGGTGCGACAACATAGCCTAATCGCCATCCGGTCATTGAGTATGCTTTGCTCAGGCCGGAGACGGTGATGGTCCGCACTTGCATCTGTGGTAAGGCCCCGATGCTGATATGCGGCATGTCATCGTATATCATGTGCTCGTAAATTTCGTCGGTGATGGCGAGACAGTCGTATTCACAACACAAATCGGCGATTTCCTGGAGTTCGTGTTGTGTAAAAACCTTGCCGAGCGGGTTATTGGGTGTGTTTACGATGATTGCTTTGGTGTTAGCGGTGAAGGCCTCTTGTAGTTCATCTGGTTCGTAAGTAAAGGTGCCGGTGCTATCCGTTGCAGCAGTTTCGCGTAGTGGGACATAGACCGGGGTGGCACCAGAGATAATTGTATCTGGCCCGTAGTTTTCATAAAAGGGCTCAAAGATGATGACTTCATCGCCGGGGTTAATAACAGCGAGCAGTGCAGATAGCATGCCCTCGGTTGAGCCGCAAGTAACGGTGACGTTTTTTGCGGCGTCGGTAGGGATGTGGTTTGCTGTTGTCATTTTGTGTGCGATTGCCTCGCGAAATGCGGGTGCGCCCCAGGTGATGCTATATTGGTTGTACCCATCTTGAATTGCTGCGATGGCGGCGGCTTTGACTTCATCTGGTGGTTGGTAAGCTGGTGTGCCTTGTGAGAGGTTAATTGCGTTGTACTGCAGGCAAAGCTGCGTCATACCTCGGATAACAGATTCGGTGAAACGTGTGGATTTGTCTGACAGTTTAAATTGCATGCGGGTTTAGGTTTTGTAGCTCAAAATGATGCCGTCGTCCAATGGAATATCGACAGAACAGAGGCGTGGTGTATTGAAGACGAATTCGACGTAGTCTTGCATTTCATCGCGCATTGTGACGGTATCATCAGCGACGATTAGGCCCCCGGGTCGGATTGCCGGCAGTGCCAATTCCAGGTACCTGCGATACTCGCTTTTTTCAGCATCAAGGAAGACGAGGTCGAAGGGTCCTTGACATTTTGGGATTTCGTCGAGTGCGTTTGCGACGCGTACCTCAACAATGCTGTTTAACCTTGTATCAAGCAGATTGGTTCTTGCCAGCGCTGCGCGTGCGGCATCAAATTCAAGGGTTATCAGATTGCCGCCTGTCTCTTTGAGCGCGGTGGCGAGCCTGATAGTGGAGTACCCGTTACTTGTTCCGACTTCAAGTACATTTTGCGCGTGGATGGCCTTGAGGAGAATGGTGAGAAATTGCCCGTTCTCTGGTGCGATATTGGTGTACTGTTTCGCTGTTTTTTCGAGTCGTTTTAATATAGATTCGTAACGTTCCATTTTCTGTTTTTTTTGTCTGTCGCTATCGGATGTAGTGCGAGGACAGATATTCTAGCGGTCTTGTATCGCTGATGCGTTATCCGGATGGGATATACTTCGCGTTCTTCTTATCAAGGACGCTATAGTTTGGGCGGCACTGCGACAGTGCCGCCCTCAGCAGAATTGCTAACTTAACGTAAGCGTTTAATTTGTCCCCAGGATGTGGCGAGTTTATCTTTCGGGTCAATAGCGAGGAATTCATCAGCACCCATATCCATGCTGGCTTTCACCTCATCAGCAGAGAGTGCACGATTCCAGAGCCGGACCTCATCCACCATACCGGGCCAGGCTTCCCCGGACCATGTGCCGATCTGGATGCGGCTTGTGGCTGCGGCAGGTGCGACTGGATTGTTGGAGTCCTGTGAGTGTGTGACTTCGCCATCCACGTAAATTTCAACCAACCCTTTGTTGTCGGTTGTGTGGGTGTATGCGAGATAGTACCACTTACCGGTATCCAACCCTGTTTTGTTGTCGTTAATGTCGAGGAATCCGCCGCCGCCGCCGTTTGTCCAGACCTTAATGCCGTTTGCCGGGTTCATTCCGTAGCCGAAGCCGATGTGTCTACCGCCGCCGCCCATGCGTGTGCCGAAAACGATGGCGTGTGCGCTTGGCAGCCGATCGAGATTAATCCACGCTGCTTGTGTGATTTCATCTTCGATGTGAAATGCTGCGTCGTCTTCAACTGCGACGAAATCGCTGGATGCGCCGAATTGCAGGGCTTTCCCGAACTTTCCATCCACCCACTTTGCACCGCCGTTGAGCTCGCCGGTAAATCCATTTTCGGAGAAATCTTCGGTGCGTCCGCCTTTGCCTTCATCGAGGGGCATGTATAGCACGAGTCCTTCGAGCAAGTCGGCTGTTGCATAAGTGCTAGAAGTTAAAACGAGTAACAGAACAATAAACAGATATTTCATAATTTTCCTCCATTGAATAGTTATTATTTAACAGAATACCATAAACACTTTTCTGTGTCAAGTGTATCGTTTCGAACAAGTGCGTGGCATATAAGCGAAACGATAGCGTCGAGATTCTGCTGGGGTTATTGGAAGAGTTTCCAGCTTCTGCCGGGCAGATCTGCGCGGAAGCGTTCGACGTTCCCGCGGTCTGCCATTGTAACGTAACAGGTGCATCCGTCGGGACCGCCGAATGCGATGTTGGAACAGAGTTTTCCAGTTAATTGAACTTCTAGTAGTATTTCACCGTCTGGTGAAAGTTTAGCAACCGTGCCTTTACCGTGCCGTGTGACGTAAAGGTTGCCTTCAATGTCGCATCGCATTCCGTCCATATTGAAATCAGGGAATTGGATGAGCAACCTTTTGTTGCTGATGGTTCCTTTCTGGGAAAGGTCGTATGCCCAGATGTTGCGCTGCACCGATTCGTTGACATAGAGGGTTTTCTCGTCGGGGCTGACTTCAATTCCGTTTGTTGTGCCCATGTCTACTTCTAGGGGTGTGACGGTTCCGTCGGTGTCCACGCGCCAGAGCTGCCCTGTAGATTCGCCCCAGTTTGGGTCGCTGGCGTAGAGGATGTCGTTCGCGCCAATAGCGAGGTCATTGGGTTGATTCATCGTTGATTCGTGGGCATGCACGCTGATGTCGCGAGTTAACATATCCACTTTCAGCACGTTATGGTTCGTATAGTCGGCGATGAACATGGATCCTTCACTGTTGAAGCGGATACCGTTGCCGATGCTCCCGTCTGGCAGTTCGATAAAAACGGTGGCTGTGCCATCGGGTGAGACCTTTCCGATGGTGTGTTGACGTGCATAGTTGACAGCATAAAGGTTCCCGTCTACATCACAGGCAGGTCCCTCAATACCAGATGTAAATCCGTTGACAGGTGTAAATTCTTGGCTGAGGAAAAGAGTTTCGTTCATTTGCGTGCCTCTTATGATTTTTTAAGTGCTGGTAGATGACAGCAGGTGTATGCTGTGCGTTTCGTGTCCATAATCCTGGCGGTTGTATTGATATTATAGTAGATTTTCCGATGATTTGTCCAACCTGAGCTAGGCGGTTGGTGCCCACTCCTCGCGTCGCCGTCTGTGAGCGAGGATGTCCGCTGATTTTCAGGAGTTACTATATTATTGTAGCAGATCTGAAAAATAAAAGTGAGAGCGATTTTACAATTTTGTCAGAAAAAAAAGCAAAATTTTTATACTATTTTTCGAGTCCTATGCCCGTGGCGTAGGACTCTTCTTTTGTGTTATACGACTTCCATGCGGATGCCCGGCACGAATCCCGGATATTCGCCTGCACTGAACGCCGGGTAATAGACATCCTCGCCTGTGAAATTGTGAACAGTGACGCTGCCGTCGGCATTTGGGATATGCACTCTGCAGACGTACTCACTTTCGCGGAATAACTGCTGGGGTGTGGGTTCGGACTTTCCAACCCGGTATGCGGCTAAAGCAGATTCATCTACCGCAATGCCGAGTCCGGGTGTTTCAGCGACCTGAATTGTTCCGTCAGTTACGACGTGGCGTGTCTCAAGCAGATCGGACTCCCACAGTTCGTGGCATGTAATCGCCGGTAATTCGGCTTTGGAAAGCACAGTGCCGAGGTGTACAGCATAAGCAGTGGTTATGCCGGTGCCGACCATCTGTAACCAAAAGGGTTGCTCGAACGATGCACAGAGGGCATTGGTGCGCCGTAGCGTGGTTACGCCGCCGCCGACAACGAACCCGCCGCAACAGCGTGCGTGTAAGCAGGATTCGTTGAAATGCTCTACGATGCGTTTTTGGATGGTTTCTTGTAGTCTTCCGGCACCGGCTACATCGGTGCCGAGGTAGAAGGGGCTCTCGTAGATGGCAACGTTCGGATGTTGGTCCAATTGCTGTAAAACCGGGGCGGCATTCTCTGCTGTTCGGAGGAAGCCGTTAAAATCGATATCGAGGCGATAGTCTTGTGGTACTGCGTTTCCGACGGCTTCTACTTGTGCGAAGATGTCGCGCCAGGGCCGTGCCTTGAGTTTAGCGGAGGTGTAGCCGCGTTTGACGGATTCTTCGACTTCAGCGACCCAATCCTCTGGTGGCATATCGATATCCCACCACGAGATGGGGCATCGTTCTCGGACTTTGGGCCCAATGAGTTGATAGACTGGTATCCCAACCGTTTTTCCGACTGCGTCAAATAGTGCCATCTGAATGCCAAAACCGATGCTATCATCGTTCATGTAGGCAAACGGGTTCTGCCCGATGAGCCGTTGGATGTTATCGGATTCATCGGCTAAATTTTCGCCATAACCGGTGGTACCGTCACTCAGTTCAAGGCGGTAGACGTAGACGCGTTCTCCGTGCGTCAATGCCCTGTGCATGTGCCGACTGACGCGTTCGCAATAGAAGGGGACATGCAACGGTATCGTTTCAATCTGTTTGATGTTAAGCATGAGGTGCCTCCCAATTTGTCCGTTCAATTCGGGTGAAGGTTGAAAACTTATCTTTCAAGTTTTTTACATTATAGCACGGTTAGGAAATTGTTGCGTTTCTGATAGTTACAAAATTCTTTGACTCTATTTACGGGGTGTGCTATCTTAAATGATAAAAGATGTCAACTAAACCCGGGTTCATTTAGTTTTGGACATTTTCGTGGATTTGCAGCGCCCGTCTACGGTGGTGTATTGCGATTTTAGTGTGCATTCTTAAGGGCTAACTAAATCGTTCTATCTGAAACGTTAGTCTATAGCTTAGGGTAGAAAAAAAGCGGGATAGTATTATGAGTAAAATTTCACAGGTATCGGTTTTTCCGACAGCTATCGGCATGAAAGATGTTTTCACTATCGGTACTGGATTTGTCGGTGATAGTGCGGTGGCGGGGCACCATATTTTCGTCAAAATTAAGACAGACGACGGCTACATCGGTTGGGGTGAACAGCGTGCGCTGCCTTCGTGGAGTTATGAGACGGTGGAGTCTATCACGTCAACGATTCGGTATCACCTTGCGCCGCTGCTATTAGGTCGAAATCCACTGCATCTCAATTCAATTAACGATGAAATTTATAGTACATTAAAACCGGCTGTGAGTAACGGGCATCCTTTTGCTAAAGCTGCAGTTGATATAGCGTTGCGAGACCTCGGTGGACGGCTATTAGATGTGCCGCTGCACACCCTTTTCGGTGGGAAACGTCAGGGTACCTTGCCGCTCTGTTATGCACTGAGTATTGACACGCCGGAGATAATGGGATTGAAGGCGAAGGCATTGTCGCCTTGCACCTGTTTCAAAGTGAAAGTCGCAGGGGAGCCTGCTGTTGATGCTGAGCGTCTTCAGGCCGTGCATGAAGCAGCGCCTGATGCAACGCTCTGGATAGATGCGAATCAGTCTTATGTTCCTTCTGGCGCTGTTGAGCTGCTTAAACGGGTGTCAGACATCGACGGAATCTACTGTATGGAGCAACCGGTTGCGAGTCAAGATTGGTTTGGGATGAAGCGGGTGCGGGATAATACGTCGATGCCTATTGCGATTGACGAGGGGTGTTTTACCGATTTTGATTTGGCGAAAATTGTCAGGCTTGAATGTGCGGATGCTGTGGTGTTGAAGGTGTGTAAATCCGGCGGCTTAGAGGCGTGTCTCAAGAGTGCTCATGTGGCGGAAGCGAATTCGCTGGAGCTGCTCGGCAGCGGTTTGACAGAGGCCGGTATCGGTTTCGTGGCATCGGTTCACCTTTTTTCTACCTTAGCCTTGGTGTTACCGGCGGAATTAAACGCGCCAGCGTTTTTAGAGACGTTGGCCGTGAGCGGTATAACTATCCGTGACAATGTTGTAACGGTTCCAGATGGTCCGGGGCTCGGCATCACAGTGGACGAAGATTACATTAAGGCACATCCGCTTAGAATTGCAGGCGTTTGAACGTTCGTAGCACGTGGTAAGGCTTTTGAGGCCTCTCTCATCTTATTCGCTGCGATGTATAAAAGAAGCGATGCGGCGATGCATGAAGAGCTCTATTACGATGGCGATGCCTATTGCCACCGCACAGAGGAGGTACGGACTTTGAACACCTAATGGAGAATCCGCTGCGATACCGCCGAAAAAGGGACCGAGCAAGATACCGACACCGAGCGTCGCTTCATGCCAACCGCTTTTGTTGCCCTTATCCTTTTGCCGGTCTAAACCGTAGTAGAGGCTGCTGAAATAAGTGAAGGCGGCAGAGATGCCGATAACGCCAAATGCACATGCCCAGAGCGGTGTGCGTTGTATCTGCCAGAGTCCAATGAAGCTCAGAATTGCGAGTATCTGCACCGTTAAGAGGGGTGCTAGCCGGTAGTGCCATCGGGTTGAGTATCTGGTGCCGAGTAGCAGAAATACCGCTGTTTGTAAGGTTCCGAGTGTTAGCATCAAGTTTCCGAACGTCTGTGTGGGAATGCCCATTTCTAATGTTAGTTTTGGGGTGATTTGCCGGAGGATGCCGAGTGCAAACCACGATGCGAAATTGGCACATCGTGCAAGGTTGAGATGGGTCGCGCGCACCGCGGGTGAGGGCGAGTCTGGCTTGAGTCGTTCGGATTCAGGTAGCGGTGTCGGCACGGAAGGTTCAGGTTTATTGAAAAAGAACGTTGCGAACGTCAGTGCGCTGAAAGCGGCGGCAAGGTAGAACGGCGTGAAGGGGTTGGCATCGTGATAGAGGTAGCCTGATGCTGTTGGCCCCAAGGTCATCCCGATGCTCCAGAAGAGATTAAAAAACATCACTCGCTGTAGCAGTATGTCTTCTGCCTCGCGTTCAGCCAACCACGCTTCGTAAGCTGGCCAAAAGAGTGCCATACTGATGCCGACAGTGGGGAAAATGAGGAGTAGATGAAAGGCGTTACGGCAAAAAGGGAGTCCGATGGAGGCGGCCCCGAGTAGCAGACATGCGGCGTAAAGGACGTGCCGCCGGCCTAGCCGGTCGGAGAGCCGCCCGAACGGGATTGCGAGAAAGACAAAAAAAGCCGTGGTTAGCGCCATTAACCCGCCGAGAAACGTTGAGGAGAGCCCCAGGTAACTGGTATAAAAAGCGGTGTTCGTCAACAAGCCACCGAACGCGAAATCTATCAGGAGTGCGGGCAGATAGACAGTCAGCAATTGACTGAGTTGAGGAATCATAACCTAAGGAATCTCCGACGAGATTTACACACGAGTTGTCAATATCTAAGCGTTGATGGTACGGAGATATACGAAAATTCGGTGCATGAAGGGCGTTCCGTAACGGGCGCGGTCCGGAAATTCTGTCGTTCCGGAGCCGCTTACATCGCTTTTTTTGTTTGCTCTGGTAGCGTTGTGCATCTGGACGGCAGTGGCTATGGTGTGACAATCTCTGCGTCAATCATGTGGTATCCAATTGCGCCTACCGGTTCAGCTTCGATTCCGATTTCGTCTTGCGTGATTCCTGTGTTGGCGGTGGCTCTGGCGTAGATTTCAACGGGCTCTGCCTTTTCTGGGACGCGCCATTCCCATTTCCAGAGCACCCAGGCCAAGGGTGTATCCTTCGCCCAAATTTCTGCTTCGTGCCAAGTTTGTCCGTAATCGACGCTGACTTCGACGGATTTGATGCCGCCGTGGTTGCCTGCATCAAACGCTGCCCCGCTCACAGTGTAAGTTTTGCCGGCGCTGATTTTCTCGTCTTCGCTTGGCGTTCCGATGAGAGTGGCTAACTTGACGGCTGCAATCGGGTCCCACCCGCGTTTTTCCCAATACCCTTCGTGTTGCGTTGCGAGTTGGATATTGACTATCCACTTCGGGTTTTTTGTGCCGTAGTGCCCGGGGTTGAGCAATCGGATTGGGAATCCGTGTTCGATCGGCAGCGGTTCGCCATTCATTTCATAAGCGAGTAGCGTGTCTTCGTGCATCGCTTTTTCTATCGGAATAGCGGTATGATATCCGTCGGCACACCGAAAAACAACGACTTTTGCTTCCGGTTTCACGCCGAATTTTTGAAGCAGGTCGCGTAAGCGAATCCCCTTCCAAGTTGCATTGCTCATCTGCTCTGTGCCAATCGGGTCTCCGATACACTTGAGTGTTCGCATTGTCGTCACTGCGTCCATTGCGGTAATGTCCTCAAGCTGCAAAGGGGGACCTGGTTTCTGGATTAATCCGGTGACGACTAGGTGCCAGTCTTCTTTCTCCAACACGGCGGGCTCGCCAATTTGGAGGATATAGAAATCGGCATTGGGCGTTATCAAGGTGCTCGGTTTGAGGGGTGCGGTTTGTGTGGTGTGTGCTTCTAACTGCAGCGGGAGGACGAAGCCTGCTGCACTGATTGCGCTGAGTTTTATGAAGGTTCTTCGTTTCATTTTTAGGTGTAACCTTTCGGTTGAGAGTATTTAGAATTTTGCTGTGCTTGCGTGTGTAAAATCGGTTCCAAATTCTGCACGACATCGCTCCGTCAAGAAAAATCTATGCAGTGTTTTCGTGTTTCAACGTGTTTTGTTGGTGTGCATTCGCATGGTAATTTTGACGATGCCTCTAATCATAATGGCTGTGCCGGTTGCCAGGAATAGCGGCAACCCCCATGTCCACTTAAAGAAATAGTAGGCAATAAAAGTGGCAACCATCAAGAGAATGGCGATATTGAGAAGTGTTCTGTTCTGATACCAATTTTTCATAATTTCTTAACTGTATCTCTACGTTGTAACCGGATTTCAGATTTAGAGTTTTGCTGTCGTCCTGTGCTTGCACACTGTCCTTAGAAATGTTAGCATATATACACTTGAATGTCAATTGGTTCGATTGGCTTATGCAACTTCTGATAATTTTTTTGTATACTGGAGCCCAATAAAGGCTGCTGCAATGGACACCCTAGCACAAAACTCGTCGGAGGGTTCTGATGTTTTGATTCATAGCATAGAAAACCTCCGATCTATAGATGGCAGGTATAAGGTTATCTTGTCTCATGGACAGACAAAGTGGCGAGATAGGTAATATCGCGAGTCCTCGAGGGCTCGCTTTGCTACCTTTTACTCGCCACTCACTGGGAATACCTAACCTGCCACGAGATTTACACACGAGCTATCATTACATAGACGTTGATGGTACGGAGATATACGAAAAAGGAATCCGCTAAAGTGATGTTGCTTCGTCGTTCCTCCAAAGTTTTGCTCTCCAAAGCTGCGTGGTGTGCCTATAACACCTATCGTAAAGGGCTTCGTTACCGCCGTCGGCTTTCTCGGGCTGCGTTCTTGCTGGATGCCCCACGTGAATCGATTTTCGCTTTTCAGCGTGAACGTCTCCAAAGACTGTTCGATCATGCTTCTGAAACGGTGCCTTATTACCAAAAACATTTGCGGCGAGGTGCGCTGGATATATCCGAGGTTCCGCCGCTTGAAAAAGGGACTGTTCAGACAGAACTTCCGCGTCTCTGTTCGACACTGTTTCCGGCTCGGAAACGGATCCAGAATGCTACTGGTGGTTCTACGGGTGCCCCGCTCACGTTTTATCAAGATCGGCACTATTGGAATGAACGGAATTTAAGTGTCTATTACTTTGACCGGTGGGCAGGCTGGGATTTCGGTATGCCTCAACTGATTGTTTGGGGTTCGCGTGCGGATGTGGAAGGCGTGCAGAGCTGGAAAGTTCGTTTTAATAATTTTTGGCGGAATCAGAGTTGGCTCAATGGTTTCCGTCTGACGCAGTCAGCGATGCATTTGGCTTATGAGCAGATGGCACGTTGGCATCCTGAAACTATCCTCGCGTATCCTTCATCGCTGTATCAATACGCCAAATTTCTCTCAGAAAATGGGTTGAAGGTGCAATGGAAGTTAAAGGGCATTATTTGCTCTGCGGAGATGCTCTATGGGCATTACCGTGCGTTAACAGAAAGGGTGTTCAACACAAAGGTTTACAACCGTTATGGTGGGCGGGAAGTGGGGTTAATAGCGATGGAATGTGCTGCGGGGAGGCTGCATATTAACTGTAGAGATGTGTATCTTGAGATTGATAGTCCGTCACCGTATACGGAGCCGGGGGAGATACTCATCACGCAACTGAACAACTATGCGATGCCGTTTATCCGGTATCGGATAGGGGACATCGGTCGGCTTTCCGAAGAGGTCTGTCCGTGTGGCAATGAATTGCCTGTTTTGGCGGAGCTGCTGGGGCGTACGACTGCGACGTTCCGGACGAAAGCGGGAACGTTGATACACGGTGGCTATTTTACACAGCAATTCTATAACCTCGCCGGTGTCAGCCAGTTTCAATTGATTCAGGAAACCTTAGAGCAGTGTACGCTGAAACTGGTTATTAATACGGAGTGGGAGGCGGCAACAGAGTATTACATCGTTCAGAAGATTCGGGATGCACTCGGTGGCGATGTAACCGTTGCGGTGGCGTTTGTGGAAGACATTCCAGTTTCGGCATCGGGCAAACGTGCATTCACAATTTCAAAAGTCGCAAGACAAGATTCGTAGCGAGTTATTGTGTGCAGATTTCACGGAGGGGTGCGTCGCGTTTTGTCCATCTGGGTATATAAGCCAAAATGAGGCCATCAATCGGGCGCGTTTTATCAGCGACGATGCCCGTGCTTTGTTCTGCGGTTACGCCCTTGGAAAGGAGTAAATAAAAGGTATCCTTTGCCCAGCCGGGGGTGGTATAGAAGTTTCCTTGCCCTTTTGAAATGACGAGTTCTGCCTGCAGCAGCATGTTCGCAAACTCAGGGGTGGCTTGATAAAGATTTGTGCCGATAGTCTTTGCGCCTGAAGAGATGAATGTGACATCGCCAGCCATTATTGCGGTTTGGAGTTCTTCAAATTGTGGATAATTGGCTATGGTGTGCAAATCTGAGAGGGTGACATCGTTGCTGGCGTTGTCTGCTTTTCCGGCAACACAGAGCCGGTGTCCGCATTTCGCTAGTTCTTGAATGAGCGCTAAATCAAAGACGGCCTCGCCGTCGTTATCAGCGAGCCAGAGGATGTGCTTGGGTGTGCTGTCAATCACCTGTTGCTGAAATTGAGGGTAAGAGTCAATGGCAAAAGGGGTTTGAACTGCTGCTTGTAGTGCCTCCGTGAAATAGTTCGGATTTGCTTTTAATTTTGCAATGACTCGTGCACTGCTGTAATCGATGATATTCCCTGCGACAACTAACTTCAGCCGTGTTAGCCAATCGTTTTGCCAAAAGTCTGGCAGGAGTGCCAAGGCGGTTTGACGTGCCTTGAGTTTGTCTGCGTGGTAAGGGTTTGGGTTGCCGGTGTAGAGCGCGACGATTTCAAAGATACTGCCCCAGAGTTCTTCAGGTGTGAGGCTTTCTATGAGATATGAATTATTGGCTCTTCGGAGTGCGAGGAGTGCTTTCACAGCTTCGCCGGTTAGCTGCTGCAACTGTGGTGTGCGTGTCGCGCGCGGAATGAGTTCCGCGATGCTATGTGTCTGAACGTGCTGCCGTAGATTCTGCCAATCGGGCAATTCGCGCTTCTCACCTAGGGTAAAGAGACCGGGGATATAATCCTCAGGCACGATGTCCCTAAAAACAGATGCGGGAACCCCGCTGGGCGTTTGGGCAAGTGGAACGCCTAAGGTTCTATGTGCTAAGCGTATCTCAGATGGAATGACTGTGCCATACGCCTGGATTGCTGATAATTGAACGCTGTGCCCTATCTTTACGGCATCAAAGGCGCAATTTTTAATCGAGCTGCTTGTGGAGAGTGCTTGGACGGGCCGGGCTAACGTCTCTGGGACGGGATTCGTCTCAAATATTGTATCCAGTGCGGAGACATCTTCCAATCCGACAGCATCGCCTACCGTCGTGTTGCCGTGCAACGTGACGTTTTCAAGCCGGCAATAGTCTCCGATTTGAACGTTCTGACCGAGGTGCACTCTTCCGAGCAGATAACACCCGGTGCCGATGCCCGGTGCCTCGTTTTCCAAGGTTATTTGCGCGTCCGGATCGACGCGAACGCCTTGCTTAACGAGAGCGGAGCGGGTGTTCTCAAACAACTTGGCTTCGCCTACCAAGACGTTCGACCAACGGTTCACGCCGGAAAGCACTTGGCTTTGGTAAATGAAAGCGTTGGTTTTGAGTCCATCTTCATAACAGAGCGAGATGAGATCTACGTGGTGTAGTTCGTTGTTTCGGTTTTTGTGGGGTTTCAAGCGATGAATCCGTTCGAACAGGGCACTTTTCCGAATCAGTGTAATGCCGGTATTGGTATATGCGATGCCGCGTTCGGAGCGTCTCTGCATTTGCTGCTTTTCTGCGTTGCTCATATCGTACCACTCTTTGGTGCAAGTGAGGCGGTCCTCGTCATCAAAGAAGAGTCCGCCCTTATCGACAACGGTCTCGGGTACTTTGCCGCAGAGCGTTACGTCTGCGCCGGAGAGGAAATGGGACAGCAAAGTCTGGCTAAAAATCGGTTTCTCTAAGAAGGGTTCATCGCCGAATGCGATGCCGACGCATTCGGCATCGGAATTGCGAAGTGCCTCGAGTGCTGCTTGCAATGCGCCGCCGGTGCCGTTCATCTCGGATTGGACGCATAAAATAGCATCTGCGCCGAACAGTTGGGCTGCTGCTTCGCGCCGTTCTGCCATCTGTGGGTTAATGACGATGATGTGGGGTAGCTGACCGGGGAGATAGCGTCGAGAGAGTTGGAGGGTGTTGTGTTGCCCGAACATGATGTCTAATGTTTTGCTCAATCGTCCGGTGGCATCAATGCGTGTGCCTTTACCGGCGGCGAGGATTACCCACTGAGGGGTGAGTTGGCGTTTAAGCGCCTCCGCGTCAAAGTCGTCGGGTATGGTGTTAAGGAAGGTTTCTAGTGCAGAAGTGCCGATGGACATTTCTGCAAGGGTGTCGTCTATTTGACAACCGATAACCTCTTCGAGGATGCGTGTTTTCATTTAATCGTGTTCACCTAGTTCTGTATGGATGCGTTGAAAATGTGCGAGTGCGGTTTGTAAGTTCTCTGCGATTTCTGCGACTAAAGCCTGTGGGGGTGGGAGTTCTGTGATTTGTTCAACAGAATCGTCTTTGAGCCAAAAGATGTCAAGATTGACTTTATCGCGTTGGATGAGTTCGTCATAGGTGAATGCGCGGAAACGTTCGGTTTCAACGCGTGCGAGTCGGTTTTCCGGATGATAAGCGTCAATGAATTCGTCAAGATCAGCATCTTGCATCGGTTTTGTCTTCAAGGTAAACCGTTTGTTGGTACGTAAGTCATAAATCCAGAGTTTGTCAGTCCAGGGTTCCTGTTGTGCGGGGCGTTTATCGAAAAAGAGGGCGTTCGCCTTGACGCCTTGTGCATAGAAGATACCGGTTGGTAACCTGAGGAGGGTGTGAACATCAAATTGGGCAAGTAGCTGCCGTCGAATTGTCTCGCCTGCCCCTGCTTCAAAGAGAACGTTGTCAGGGAAAACGACGGCGGCTCTGCCGTTCTGCTTCAAGACGGTTTTGATATGTTGAAGGAAGTTCAATTGCTTGTTTGATGTGGTTACCCAGAAGTCGTCGCGTTCATAACGGAGTGACGTTTCGCTTCGTTTGCTTGTGCCATTGCCAATTGTGATATTGCTTTTATTGCCGAAAGGGGGATTCGTTAAGATAACGTCGTAACGCATCCCGGGGTCTTTGGTGAGACTGTCGCCAGTCTCAATTGGACTTTCATTGCCGCCAATTCCATGGAGGTATAAATTCATGACACAGAGTCGGACGTTATTGTCGACAATATCTGCGCCGCTGAAGGTATGAAACCTGAGGAATTCCTTTTCGTCACGTGTTAACGAATAATTGTTAGCGATGTAGTCATGCGCAGCGAGAAAGAAGCCGCCGGTGCCGCACGCTGGGTCACAGATGGTTTGCCGCGGTTCGGGGTTCATGACGCGAACCATGGCTTTAATGAGTGCCCGAGGTGTAAAGTATTGCCCGGCACCGCTTTTGGTATCCTCAGCGTTTTTCTGTAGGAGCCCTTCGTAGATAGCGCCTTTTACATCCGTGGTCATGCCGCTCCAGGTTTCGGTATTGATGAGGTGTATGAGGCGTTGGAGGTTCGCGGGTTTTTGAATACGGTTTTGGGATTTTCGGAAAATGAGCCCGAGTAAGCCTGCTTTCGTGCTGAGTTCCTGAAGGATTTTCAGGTACTGTGCCTCAAGTGCCGGCCCGGTCTCGCTAAGAAGGCTTTCCCAATTTAGGCCGGTGGGGATGGTTGAGGGTTTATTGAAGGGCGGCTTGGTCTGTTCGTCGGCGAGTTTGAGGAAAAGGAGGTACGTGAGTTGTTCAACGTAATCGCCGTAGCTGACACCGTCGTCTCGGAGTACGTTACAGAAGTTCCAGAATTTCTGGACGAGTATTGTGGAGTGGTTTGGCATAAGATGTCCTCTATGAGTTCGGTTTGGGAGCGGAGTTATTCTGTCGGTATGACGACGAGTTCATTGGCATCAGCCAATTCCTGTAGAATTTCATTCCGGTCTTCGAGGAACTTGCGAAAAAAGTGATTGAAGAATCATAACCTAAGTCATCTCCGACGAGATTTACACGCGAGTTGTCAATACCTAAGCGTTGATGGTACGGAGATATACGAAAATTTGTCAACGGGAATCGGTTTAAGATTCGCAGGTAGCGGATGTTGTTCGGTTTCTGGAATGACTTCAAGATTATTTTCATATATCCCACACTTCACTTTCAGTAAGTGAGGAGGTGCGATAGACAGAAATCTCATTAGGATGCTTTTTCGGTGGAATGAATGCTCCATATTTGACTCTGTTTTTCTGAGGAGAAAAGTTACTTTAACATAAACTGATGATAGAATGCGTGCATTGCTAGTTTATTCCTGATAGATGAGGCGCAACATGAGCAAAAAATCGCGGAGTGGTGCGAGGCTTGATAGTTTTGACAAGGAACAGGTCTCTTTAATTTTTCTATCCGCTCCTAGAGCCGCGTTATAGGTGACTTTATTGTCTCCGTATATGCTTATGATGCCGATTCCTTTTCCTTTCTCAGTGCACCATTCAAACCCGATTCCTCCGTCTTCGAGCCACATGATGTGCGGCATTGGGCTGAAAGCCTGCAGCATATTTAATAAAAAACGTGCTTGGGTGTAAGCCGATTCCGGAACAAATTCAGTCTCGCTATCCAATTTACAGGCTTCCTCAACCTCTTGGCGTATCTCTTCTAGTTGTTCTTCCACTTCTCGGGTTGTAAATTTTGCGAATGTCATCATTGGTTATTTTTTTTACTTTTTTTCCAGATATGCACGTCATGGTGCGGGATATCAAATGGGAATTCGCCGTACTCCAGCAGCGGTGTACCGTCGGTATCTGTTTTGAAAACAAGGTGGAGTCGATGCGGCTTGACGCTGGTATCGACGCGTTCAAGGAACAGGAGTTGTGTGCCGTCGTGGGTTATGATGTTCACTTTCGTCCATGGTACGCCGTCTGCGCCGGTATATGTGCCTTCTGAGCGTGTGGTTTGATGCGGCGGGTCTGGCGGCAAGACGAAAAGAGCTCCTGCCTTAAATATAGAATTCGGATGGCTAACTTCCACGATTTGCCAAGTTCCCAGGACCGGTACCTCAACGCCGTTCTGATCGACAACCCAAGCGGTACTGTCTTCAATTTTTCCGGAGGGTTCAGTTGATGTCGGAGGTTGTAGGGCTCTCTGTGCTCGTTCGCAGGACAGAAACCCGGTGGAAAGAACGGTAATTGTAAATAGACAGATTAGTTTTTTTACTTTTCTGATATTCACGGTGTCGCCTTTCTAGGTTTTGAATGTACGTTAATTCGTTTTATTTTTGCGGGCCTGTCCGAACTATCTATAAGTTCTCTACTATTATAATGTATTTGCTAAGATTTGTCAAGATGGATTTCGCTCCTCATTTCCGCCCGATTTTTAGCATGGTTGAGAATATAGTTGTTATGGGTTGCGGTTTGTGTGAGGCAGTCAAATGCAATTTTTTCAATTCTATGGCTTTGTCAAAATCCGCTGTTGACCGAAGGCGGACTTCGCCTTGCCGCGATTGTAAATGGGAAAAAATAGTGTGTTTTTGCCCGATGCCATTCACGAAAAGTTTCACGAGAGATTTTGGCGAAAGTAGACTACCAGTGCGTTCAGAAGATCCAGAATCGGTTTTTTCGTGAAACTGGCTTCTGTGGTAACTTCCGATGTTTGGCTTCAAAGTATGCCATTCACGAAAAGTTTTACGAGAGATTTTCGCGAGAAGCGACTTTCACACATCGTGAGCTAGCTGCCGCAGCCGCTCTGAATTTCCACCCAAAGTGCTGAAAAGGGGCTGCTGATTATGTATAGAGAAAAGAAAGCCCTCTTGCGCTTGAATAGCGAAAACCTTACTTGCGTATGAACATCTTGCGTGTAGCGGTGAAGTCCCCTGCGGTGAGCGTGTAGAAGTAGACACCGCTCGCTACCGGCTCACCGACGGCGTTTCTGCCATCCCAATACGCTGCGCGTGCACGAGCTCGGTAAAACCCCGCCTGCTGATGCCCGAGCGCCAGTGTTCGGACGAGCGTGCCGTGGGCGGAATAGATATGCACTGTCACGTCTGCCGGTTTTTCCAACTGATACGGCATCCACGTCTCGGGGTTGAACGGGTTGGGGAAGTTTGGCAAAAGGGCGTTCTCTTGCGGTGTGAGTGCGGCGAGGAGCTGCTCGAGGACCGCAAGCCCGCGCTGGACACCCGCGTCTGTGAGATTCAGCTGCCGTGCTTCAGTGAGCCAGTGCTGCACTTCTGCGCGCATCAGCGCCTGGCCCTGCTGTCCTGCTGCCGGGGCTGCCGGTGCTTTCCCGAATGCCGCCGCTACGAGCGTGAGATCCAGGATATTGACGAGTTCATCGGCGTTGACATCTGCACGGTTCTCGCCTGTCTCCCCGAACGCTGCGGCGACTAAAACGAGGTCTTGAATGTTCACAACCCATCGCCGTTGATGTCCTCCGCTGCAGCAGGGGCAGTAGGAGGACGGAGGTCCCAGAGCAGCACGGTGCCGTCACCACTCCCACTTGCGAGTGCACTGCCGTCTGGGCTGAACACTACGCTCCAGACAATATCCGTATGTCCAGTGAGAGTTTTAAGGGGTTCGCCTGTGGTGGCATCCCAGAGCCGAACGGTCTTGTCCCCACTCGCGCTGGCGAGATACCGGCCATCTCTGCTGAACGCTACGCTACTGACAGTCCCGGTATGCCCAGTGAGTGTTTTGACGGTTTTGCCTGTCTCCACATCCCAGAGCCGAACGGTCTTGTCCCCACTCGCGCTGGCGAGATACCGGCCATCTCCGCTGAACACTACGCTACTGACAGCCCACTTATGCCCAGTGAGTGTTTTGACGGTTTTGCCTGTCTCCACATCCCAGAGCCGAATGGTGTTGTCCCAACTCCCACTTGCGAGCGTGCGGCCATCTCCGCTGAACGCTACGCTCAAGACAGCATCCGTATGCCCGTTGAAAGTGCGTATTGTTTCGCCCGTGGTAAAATCCCATACACGAACCGTGAGGTCCCCGCTCCCGCTAGCGAGAGACGTGCCATCTGGGCTAAACGACAAGCTACTGACAGGAGCTGCATGCCTAGTGAAAGCACGGATGTGTTCGCCTGTCTCTATATTCCACAGCCTAAAAGTCCAGTCCCCACTCGCGCTGGCGAGGTGTTCGCCAGCGAGGCTAAATGCTACGCTCAAGACATCACGCGTATGTCTAGTGAAAGTGCGTATTGTTTCACCTGTGTTGACATCCCACAGCCGAACGGTTGCGTCCCAACGTCCTCCGCCGGTGGCGATGTGTGCGCCATCTGGACTAAACGACATGCTCCTGACAGTATGCGTATGCCCGTTGAAAGTGTGAAGGGTGTCACCTGTCTCTATATTCCAGAGCCGAACGGTCGCGTCATAACTCCCGGTAGCGATGTGTGCGCCATCGGGGCTAAACGCGACGCTCATGACGGGAGCCGTATGCCCGCTGAAAGTGTGGATTGTTTCGCCTGTATTGACATCCCACAGTTGAACGGTCGCGTCATAACTCCCGGTGGCGATGTGTGCGCCATCGGGGCTAAACACCACGCTCATGACAATATCCGTATGCCCGTTGAAAGTGTGGATTGTTTCGCCTGTGTTGACATCCCACAGCCGAACGGTCGTGTCATAACTCCCGGTGGCGATGTGTGCGCCATCGGGGCTAAACGCGACGCTCCTGACTAAATACTTATGTCCTTTGAAAGTATGAAGGGTGTCGCCTGTCTCTATATCCCAGAGCCGAGCACTTTTGTCCATACTTCCACTAGCAAGGTGTGTGCCATCTGGGCTAAACACCACACTCGTGACACCTGCCGTATGTCCTTTGAAAGTGCGTATTGTTTCGCCTGTGTTGACATCCCACAGCCGAATGCTTTTATCCTGACTCGCGCTAGCGAGGTGCCTGCCATCAGGGCTAAATACCACGCCCTCGACAGTCTGCGTATGCCCGTTGAAAGTGCGTATTGTTTCGCCTGTGTTGACATCCCACAGCCGAACGGTCTTGTCCCCACTCGCGCTGGCGAGAGACGTGCCATCTGGGCTAAATGCGATGCTCCAGACAACATCCGTATGGCCAATGAGCAGCTCGAGCGGTTCTTCGGTTTCCGCATTATAGAGCCAAATACCAATCCCGCCTGCTACTGCAAGACGCGACGCATCCGGCGAATACTGCACATTTCTTATAAAGCCTTTACCGAGGCGTGCAATCGCCCCCTCCGGTAAACCCCACTGCGTCTCCGCAGGATACTGACCCGACGCAACCGGTAGGAAGGAACTTGACACGATAAGACTTAGAAAACAGAATAACGTTAGGCGCTTTTTCATTTGACTCTCTCCAGTCATTTTGTTTTGCCTGCATGGGTGCAAGCGGCTCTTTTTTTCGAGTTTTCCACTTGGTTCTTAAAGAAGTATACCACAGATTGTAAAAAAAGTCGATTAAGAAGCGGATGTCCTCGTTGTGCATATTATCTCCTAAAACGCGGCAGTTATCAAGTGCTTTTTTTTCAAAACTTATACTTTTTATAATAACACATCCGTGAATCATTGTCAAGCAGAGAGAAATCGGTATCGCCTCGAAGAGAAAGAGGTGTGATAGCATTCGGCACACGGCCTACTCACTATCACACCTCGGGGGTTATCTTTGGCCCATCTCGTTAAAAATTCACCCAATTTCTAACGCTTTTTTGAACTACCTGTTAAAAAAGTGTATCGATACAATCTGTATGCAGCTCGGACGGGGTAAAGGGGTAAAGATTTAAGGCGTAACAGCCCTCGCACAACGGAACCCGAAGATGCCGTCCGTGAACGGTGGGGTACTCCTGCTGCGAGCGGCGACACGCACGTAGATAGGAGTAAGGAACCAACTCCCGCCACGCAACACGCGAGATGAGGTAACATTTGTGTAGTTATCTATAATCTCATCCAGATTCGCGAGCGTACTGTCAGACACACCACTCAGCGGATTACGAGACGGAGACGCAGAATAGAAATCCACATTATACGCATCAAGACACCACTCCCACACGTTGCCTGCCATGTCATATAGCCCATACCCGTTCGCCGCATAACTCCCCACAGCCGTTGTACCGCCTACATTACTAACGTAGTTCGCATCGTCCGGCGTTATCGTGTCCCCCCATGGGTATTTCTTACCAACTAACCCACCGCGTGCCGCATACTCCCACTCCGCCTCCGTTGGAAGACGCTTCCCTGCCCACGCAGCATAAGCCATCGCCGCATACCACGACACATTCATCACAGGATGGTCCCCCTTACCCACTGGATAGTTATTACCTTCCCAACGGCTTAGGTAAAAACCATCATGGAGGGCATCCGGAATCCGCGTCTTCTGCCACTGCGGGTTCGCCAGCACAAAACTTTGATACTCGGCGTTCGTCACTTCGTGCGTATCCATATAGAACGCGTCCACATACACTGTATGCACAGGCTGCTCTTCACCATGGGCCTCGGCATCGTTGCTGCCCATCTGGAACTCGCCCGCGGGAATGAGTGCCATCCCTCCCGGTGCCGGCGGCACGGAAGGAGTCACAGCCCTCGCACACCGGAACCCGTAGCTGCCATTGGTGTCCGTAGGGGTATCTCCGCGGCGATTAGCGGCACGCAGGAAGAGTGAATCAAAAGACCAGCTACCGCCGCGCAACACGCGATGAGACTCAATATTGGTATAGTCCGCTACAATCTCAGCCAGATTCGCGAGCATACTGCCAGACACACCACTCAGCGGATTACTAGACGGAGACGCAGAATAGAAATCCACATTATACGCATCAAGACACCACTCGTAAACGTTGCCGGCCATGTCGAACAGCCCATACCCGTTCGCAGCATAACTCCCCACAGGACGGGTGTTCCCTACATTCCTACCGTAGTTCGCACGCACAGAGGATATCGTCTTTCCCCACGGATACTTTAACCCTAGCCAACCGCCGCGCGCCGCTTTCTCCCACTCCGCCTCCGTTGGAAGACGCTTCCCTGCCCACGCCGCATAAGCCATCGCCGCATACCACGACACATTCACCACAGGATGGTCCCCCTTACGCTTAGGATACTTATTACCGTCCCAATCGCTTAGGTAATTACCATCATGGAGGGCATCCGGAATCTGCGTCTTCCGCCACTGCGGGTTCGCCAGCACAAAACTTCTATACTCGGCGTTCGTCACTTCGTGCGTATCCATGTAGAACGCGTCCACATGCACCCTCCGCACAGGCTGCTCGTCAACATCGGCCTCGGCATCGTTGCTGCCCATCTGGAAGGTGCCACCGGGGATGAGTGCCATCCCTGCAGGTGCCTGCGGTGCGGGTGGCTCCGGCTCCAGTGCGGGTGGCTCCGGCGGTGTGGGTGGTTCCGGCGGTGTGGGGAGCTCCGGCGGCGGTTCTGCACTCACACAACGAAACCCGGCGAAGCTTTCCGTGAACGTCGGCTCCCTCTTGAACCTATCGGCGACGCGCTGGTAACGCACACCAGCACGCCAATTACCACCCCGCAACACCCGCAGTGACTTCACATTTACGCCTGTGTAGTCCGATACAATCTCAGCCAGATTCGCGAGCATACTACCAGACACACCACGCAGCGGATTACTAGACGGAGACGCAGCATAAAATGTCTTATCCCACTCATCAAGGCACCACTCGTGAACGTTCCCGGCCATGTCGAACAGCCCATACCCGTTCGCCGCATAACTCCCCACAGCCGTTGTATCGTCTACATTCCTATCGTAGTTCGCATCGTTCGCCGTTATCGTGTCTCCCCACGGATACTTCAGACCTGCCTCCCCACCCCGTGCCGCTTTCTCCCATTCTGCCTCCGTTGGAAGACGCTTACCTGCCCACGCAGAATATGCCATCGCCGCATACCACGACACATACGTCACGGGATGGTCCCCCTTACCCCCTGGATAGTTATTACCTTCCCAACGGTTTAGATACTTACCGCTGTGGAAGGCATCCGAAATACGCCCCTTCTGCCACTCGGGATTCGCAAGCAGAAAACTTTTATACTCAGCGTTCGTCACTTCGTGCGTATCCATATAGAACGCGTCCACATGCACCAGATGCACAGGCTGCTCGGGATTCCGCGCATCAGCAGCATCGCTGCCCATCTGGAACTCGCCAGCGGGGATGAGCACCATCCCTGCAGGCACAGACGCAGGCGCCGCAGGCGCAGACGCCGCACCGTTAAACCCCTCTGCTACTAACGCCACGTCCCCTATATCCACTACACTATTCCCGTTCAAATCTGCCGAACTGTTACCGCGGGTTCCCAGGCGCGCCGCTACCAGGGCCAAATCCACTATATCCACACGGCCATCACCATTCACATCCGCATCACCTTTGACAGCCGAAAGCACACCGACATCCGCAGCCACGCTTACCCCTTGCGCACACACATCGCTCAAAACGCCCAAACTCAAAACCGTGAGAACACACGCCAACATCGACAACATCATTGACACACTTTTAGCAAACATCAAACACCTCCAAATCATTGAATCGTTTTTATTGCACATTACAGTCCTCCAAATGCCGCGAAACACTCGCGGCTAAAAATACGAGGGGTTGGAGGCGGGACCGCCGCGTCAAACGCAGACGGCACACACACCCTTACACATCTGTCTCCCTTTACTTCCTAATCAACATCTTCTGCGTCGCGGAGAAGTCGCCGGCGCGCAGCGTATAGAAATAGATACCACTCGCAACACGCTCACTATGCTCGTTACGCCCATCCCAATACCCCGCACGAGATTTACTCGCGTAAACGCCCGCCGCTTGAGGCCCTAACGCTAACGTCCTAACCAATAAGCTGCGTATGCTCCGGGTGGGAAAGTTCCCAAAAAAACTACTACTTTTTATTTATGATAACACATCCGGGAATCATTTTCAAGCAAAGATAAATTCTCATTTCCGCCCATTTTTAGAATGGTTGAGAATATAGTTGTTATGGGTTGCGGTTTGTGTGAGGCGGTCAAAAGAGTTGTAGGGATGTATCGCCTTCACGCCCGGCGGTCTATCTGATTTCCCATTCGTTCTAGCAGGCTGCTGGCGGGTTCATCATCAGGATTTTGCGAGACCAGTTTACCAGAGAAGGCGTGCTTGAGAATCGACTGCCGCAGCCGTTCGGCGCGTCTGCTTTCTGCCGCAAGCGTCGCCTCAACCTCATCTACGATGGAGAGGTGGTGCTCAACTTCGGAGACGATGCGGCGTTGTTCCGGGAGTGAGGGGAGGGGTACAAACATTGTTTCTATATGTTCCCTTCGGAGATTATTAATGTTTATCCCGAGAGAGAGACGGGAAATCTCATTTCTATAAATAGGACTTTGGAAAAAGAGTCCGATGAATTTTCGATTAACTTCTGATGAAATTCTGACCAATCCACAAAAGGTGCCAAAACTTCCTTTGAAATCTTGATGCGCTTGAGCGGCTTTGCCGACTAGATGTTTGCTGCCACTAGACATTGCAATGATAATATCAAATGCCTTGATGAATTGTTCAGCCTTAACTCTTCCCTGCTGAACATAAACAAGATCTTCATAGTTTAGTTGCACATTGATATTGTTAGCACGCAATATAGGAAGGTAGCCAGTTTTTGGAGTTTTGGAAGACTCGTTTTTCCGATAGGACACGCCACGGATAAATTCCGCAACTTCCTTAATCTGTGTCCAGACCCACCCGTTTGGCAAATCAGACGAATGACTTTCCGCTTGAAGAGGATCCAAACGTGCTTCGCGCCATTCCTTTGTGAGTTCGCCTTCAAAGGCGGCTTTGAGGAGGGAGCGGCGATACCTTTTCACTTGTGCTTGTGCTTGTTTGAGGGCATCAACGCCTGCGTCTAATTGCGTAAACAGCGCGTCCAACTTAGCAACGATACGGCGTTGTTCCGGGAGGGGCGGAAGGGGGATTGGTGCCTTTTCTAAAAATTGGAAATGTCTTGCATATCCTTTGTTTGGAAGTGGAATCGCTTGCATAAAATAATAGAATAGCTTAGGCTCATACATTTCTTGAGGTTTAATTACTTTTATTCCGTCGGCTCCGGCGACAAAGTCAAAATTTATATATTTGATAGTTTTGGTGTGATCTCCGAAAACTATAATAGGTAGTTGACATTCAACTCTGAGATTTTCGTTATCGGTATATCCACCGATAAAAGATAATCCCTGATCTATAACAGGAAGTTTTCCGCTGGCTTGATAGTCTCTTTTTTTTACTTTTTTTCCGCTCACGGATACCTTATTTATGACGTGCCCAACCTGTGTCCACACCCATCCGTTTGGCAAATCATTAAAAAATGGAGTTAGCATTTGTGATTTCCTTAGCGATACCGAGCATGAAGCGGCCTCCTTCTTGCGAAGGCAGAGATGCACGGCTTCCTGTTTTGTGTAAGCGTTTTAATCCGATTAAAGCGAGGGCTTGTAAGATGCTGTCGTAGCTTATACTGTCTAGGGCTTATTGACGAACTGATTTCGTTCGTTCGGTCATGATTATATTGAGTATTTCATCTGCAATGAATAAACGATTGCGCTGCTGCCCGGTTATTTCTCTGAGTTTTCGTTTTTTTACAAGATAATCAACCCCTCGCTGAGCAGTGGGAAACGGGAGTCCACTAACCTTAGAGAATTCTGCTATTGAGATAATAGGTTTTCCAATTAACCATTCGATCAGAAAATTGACTGCTTTCGGGACCTTCGGTCCGGTTGCGAGTGTTTTGTATTCCTCTTTTAACCTGAGTAAGTTTTGGATTGTCAAGAGTGCGTCTTCTGACTGTTGACAGATTCCGTTTAAGAAAAAGGTGAGCCAGGCGTTCCAATTTCCGGATGTGCTGACATTCAAGAGTAAATCGTAATACCTCTCTCGGTGCTGCTCAAAAAAATCAGAAAGGTAGAGAACAGGACGCGATAACAAATTTTTTTCGATAAGCATAAAAATGATAAGAAGCCTGCCGATTCTTCCGTTGCCGTCAACAAATGGATGGATTGCCTCAAATTGATAATGAACAAGGGCACATTGAATCAGGAGCGGTTCCTTTGCCGGGGAATGGATATATTTTTCTAGGTCTGACAAACACTGTTGCATTTCTGGTACTGGCGGTGGGACGTAGGTTGCTTGCATCAAAGTACAACCGGGGCTGCCAATCCAGTTTTGGCTTGTGCGCATGAACCCCGGCGTTGCATGTTCGCCACGGACCTGCTTCATTAAGATTTCGTGTATTTCGCAAAGTAGCCGGGAACTAATGGGCATCTCCTGTGCCCTTTTGATACCATATTCCATAGCTCTAACGTAGTTGAGAACCTCCTTGACATCAGAAATTGCCGGTGGTTCCGTTTCGTCAGCTTCGAACATAAAGAGAGTATCCAAACCCGTTTGGGTATTTTCGATTCTAGAACTTGTCACGGCTTCGCGTCGAATAAACGGACTTATTAAGACATGTGGGTTCGGGAGAAGTTGAGCTATGCCGGATAATTCTCCGATTTTGTTGTTGGCTTGAGATAAAAGATTAATTAGCTCCCCGTCCAATTCTATTTTTGGTGGCAGTGGATTCGGGATAAATGCCCAATATGCTGGCCGGGTTATACTGCGGATACATCGTCCTGCAGTTGAATTTTTGAAGTTTTCTGGATTCATTTTTTTTCCACGAATTTCGGGTAATAAAAACGGTTTTATTAACGTTAAACCCACTTAACGTTAATAAGAATTGTGTTATTAACGTTAAACCCACTTAACGTTAATAAGAGACGGTTTTATTAACGTTAAGCCCACTTAACGTTAATAAGAGACGGAACTCCGTTGCAACAGCTTTATGTTAAGTTTAGCATAAATTTGATTTGAATGCAATTCGGATTTAGGAGACTAACTGTTGCGTGAGGTCCTTTAATATTGTCTCTAACTCGTGCCCGAAGAGTTGGTAGACTTTGGCTCCGTTTCCGAGTGCTGCAAAAGGTGCGTATTCAAAATCGTCGATGCGGATGTCAAGCGAGATGGCAATGTGCTCGCGTATCATCTCAAGCCATGTGTGTTGTTCCTCAGTGAGGGTCTGCGTGCTGATCCAATCTTCAAATCGTTGGTTAACAGTTGCGGCGAAAGGCTCGAGATAGAAGTTTTCGCCGGTGGCGAACCGAATCAGAGAGATGATGTCATTAGGCTGAGTGCCGTTGCCTGTGACGCTTGTGGGAGCTTTACGTGCGTAGGCTGCCCAGAGGTTTTTCACAGTCAAGACGTAAGGGGGTTGTTTGAGTGCGTCTTCAAGTTCTTTGATGGTTTGTTCGGTGAGTGTGCCTTGGGCATTGTGGCTGTTACAGAGAATTCGGAGTGCGGGCAGTTGTTCTCTATTCTGTTGAATGAACTGTTTGAAACGGTTGAGCTGCGAGAGGACTTGTTCTGCTGTTTGGGTTTTGAGTCCTGCGCTAATCACTTCATCTTCGCTAATGTCATCAATAAGTTGTTCGGTTTGGCGTGTAGCGGTTTTCGTCTGCTTAGGTTGATGCTCGAGGGGTTGTGAATCGGTTTTCTCTGCGTCGCAGACACCGACAGCGTCAACGATAAAGAAGTGTGTTTTTTGGGTAGCGTCGCCGGTGACGGCTTGCAAGTCGTCTGGGCTGATGGTTCGGGTGCCGCGGCCTTTCATCTGTTCGAAATAGCCGTTAGATCTCACTGCACGCATGAAGAGGAGGCACTCAAGCGGTTTGATGTCGGTGCCGGTGGCAATCATGTCGACACTGACAGCGACCCGGAATCGGGGGTCTGTTCGGAATTTGGCGATGCGAGCTTCTGGTTTATCGCTCTGGTAGGTAATTTTTTGGCAGAAGTCGTTTCCTTTAGCGAATTCCTCCCGGACGATGTGGACGATATCCTCTGCGTGTGAGTCGTCTTTAGCAAAGATAATGGTTTTAGGGACGACGGTTCTGTCGGGGAAAATATCTGTGAAAAGTTTGGCTTTGAAGGTTTGGATGACGGTGCGGATCTGGTTAACGGAGACTACGTCTCGATCCAACTGCGTTTCGTGGTATTCGACATCTGCGTCGAGTTCTGCCCAGTTGATCTGTCGTGTTTCGCGATTCCGTTTTTGGACGTAATGCCCGGCTTCAATATTGCTACCGGCTTGTGTGATTTTGGTTCGGATGCTATAGACATAATAGCCGACGTTCACATTGTCTGCGATGGCTTGTTGGTGGCGATATTCGGAGACGAGGTTCTGGTTGAAAAAAGCGAGTGTCTGTTTGTAGGGGGTTGCGGTGAGTCCGACAATGAAAGCGTCGAAGTATTCCAAAACGCGTCTCCATTTGCCGTAGATGGAGCGGTGGCACTCATCGACAATGACGATGTCAAAGGTATCAATCGGGATGTGAGGATTGTAGTTAAGTAGGGATGGGGGTTCCGTCTCAGTATCGTTCTCAAAAGCGGATTTTTCCTCAGAGGTAGTGTCGTACTCGGTTTCGCTTTTCAGCATGGAGTAGAGGCGTTGAATGGTAGTAATGCAGACCTGGCTTGTCGAGTCAATGACGTTGCTGGTGAGATGTTGGACGTTGTATAGTTCAGTGAATTTGCGTCCATCGTCGGGTGCGGTATAGGCTTGGAATTCACGGAGGGTTTGCCTACCGAGGTTACTCCGGTCGACGAGGAAAAGAATTCGCTTTGCACGTGCGAATTGGATAAGCCGGTATGTTGCAGTGACGGCGGCATAAGTTTTGCCGCTGCCGGTGGCCATCTGTATTAAGGCGCGTGTGCGTGCTTCTGCGAGCGATTTTTCAAGATTTGTGATTGCCTCAAGTTGACAGTTCCTGAGGTTTCCGTTTTCTAGGGGCGGGATGTCATTTTTGAGTCTGTACCGGAAGGTTGTCGGTTCGACGATTTCCCGGCGAAGCGCCTCGGGTGTATGGAACGTAAAGAGTGGGCGTGAGCGGGGTTCCGGGTCGCGTGTATCCCGGAAGCATGTTTCAACGCCGGTGGATTGATATTCAAAAGGACAGCCGGAAAATATGGGCAGTGCCTCTGGTAAATTGGCGCGGTACCGTTCTGATTGCTGAGAGGCACCACTAAGGGTTGTACCGGCTTTTTTGGCTTCAAGTAATCCGACTGCGATGCCGTCAACAAAAAGAAGGTAGTCGGCTTTTTCCGCACTGTTCAACCGGTATTCGCGGATGGCGACACCGAGCCCTTCAGCTGCGGCGCGTTCAGCATAATCATAAATGCGCCATCCGGTTGCTTCAAGCATCTGATCTATATTGCGTCTGGCTTGCTGTTCAGGAGTCATTTTTTGAATGGATTGCGGCAAATCCGCACCGGACAATTGTTAACTTTAGTTGATAAGTTTAGCATAAACTTGATTCGGATGCAAGTTTTTTTTAGAGTTGGCATATTCGATTCTATAGTTGTGAGATTTTTGCGTAAGAGAGAACGCATCGCCCTGTCTATACTATGCTATTTTGCACTGCTGAAGCGGACGGATTGTTTCTACTGTTTCTATAGGCGCATGTTTTGAGAACGGTAGGCTATCGTCTGATATGTTTTGATACGTTTTGATATGTTTCACTCTTCACAAAAATCGGGGGTTCCGCTCGTCAGGTTCAAAATTTGCTTGACATGTATCGGCAATCGGTGTTAGAATAAGACTATCTTATAAAAGGTAATTTCCCAATAGTTCCGCTTTTAGGTCCCAGTTACACCAAACATTTTGAGCCATATAGAGAGCGATGTTTTTTTAGGACTTATACGCACATGAGTGAGGCACTTTTTACAATCCTGAGGTATTTTCACGCTCTATGTAGCATAGTCCTTTTAGCTGCAGTTTTTCGGTTTATGTTCCATGTATTCCGTGGGAATTTGAGAGAGTTTCTCAGGCGGAGTCGTACGACGCAATTCTTTATGCGTTGGTGGAAACCGATGGCTGCGGGTTACTTGTTATTAGCGTTGTTGCTTGAGGAATTAGAGTGGACGCATGTCTATCTGTTAATATTTCTGTTAATTCTGACAGGGATTTACATCGTTCTAAGATTGTGGTTAGAACGTCTTGAGCAAGAAGATGACTCTGATGATGATGAGGCACCGCCTTCTCAGTGAAGTTGATGGGGACATTCCCTGGCGTGTTCGGGGGAACTACTTCTCATCAGATCATCGGAACGGATCAGAGAAAACCTGCGGAGCTGTTAGAAGGGACGTAAGCAGTAAATGGACTCTGTTCGTTAAACAAAAAGATGGGGATGCTTGTTAGCGCGCGTTACCCTTTAGTGACGGAGAAACGATGGCCAGTACCGTGGAAGAAATTAATATTGTGAATGCGGACGATTCCGAACTGATGCGAATCAGTCAGGACGGCACCTTGTCGCTGAACCTAACAGAGATGCACGCAATTCAGAGGCACTTTAGCGGCTTGGGGCGCAACCCGACCGATGTAGAGCTTGAGACGGTTGCACAAACGTGGTCGGAACATTGTGTTCACAAAACCTTTAAAAGTATCATTAACTATTCCGAACCGGGTAAGGTGCCGGAGCGGATTGATGGATTGTTCAAGACATTCATTCAACGTGCGACGGAGGAGCTTGCAAAGCCGTGGTGTGTTTCTGTGTTTTCGGATAACGCGGGCATCATTGAGTTCGATGAAACATATAACCTCGTTTTTAAGGTAGAGACGCATAACCATCCGTCGGCGATCGAGCCGTACGGTGGGGCTGGTACGGGCATCGGTGGTGTGATTAGAGATTCACTCGGTACGGGGCTCGGTGCGAAACCGATTCTGAACACGGATGTGTTCTGCTTCGGGTTACCGGATACCTCTTATGCTGCGTTGCCGAAAGGGACGCTTCATCCGAAGCGCGTTTTTAAGGGGGTTGTGGCTGGGGTTCGGGATTATGGTAACCGGATGGGCATTCCGACGGCGAATGGGGCGATCTTATTTGATGAGGGCTACACCGCCAACCCGCTTGTTTTTTGTGGAAATGTCGGCTTAATTCCGAGGGACCGGTGTGAGAAATCTGTTAGTCCTGGTGATCTGATCGTCGCCATTGGGGGGCAGACCGGGCGGGACGGCATCCACGGGGCAACCTTCTCTTCTGCGGAATTGGATGATACTTCTGAAAATCTCGGTAGCGTTGTCCAGATCGGCAATCCGATTATGGAAAAGAAGATCGTTGATGCGTTGCTCCGGGCGCGCGACCGTAACCTGTACCGTTCTATTACGGATTGTGGTGCAGGCGGTTTCTCGTCCGCGGTTGGTGAGATGGGACAGGATACCGGGGCAGAGGTGCATTTAGAACGCGTTTCCCTCAAGTACGCTGGCCTCGCGCCGTGGGAAATCTGGCTTTCCGAAGCACAAGAGCGGATGGTCCTCGCAGTACCACCGGGAAACCTTGCTGAATTGATGGATATCTGCGATGCTGAAGTGGTTGAGGCGACGGTGTTAGGGACATTCACAGATACGCAGAGACTACAAGTTTTCTATCAAGGCACGATTGTGGCAGATTTGGAGATGGACTTCTTGCACAACGGGCTCCCGCAGCCTGTGAAAGAAGCGGTTTGGTCTCCGAAGTCTGTTGACGCTAATGTCCGTAATGTCTCTGACGAGCTGGGGATGGATAGGACACAAATCCTGCATCGGCTGCTTGCGAGCCCAAATATAGCGAGTAAAGAATCTGTTATCCGTCAATATGACCACGAGGTACAAGGCGGTGTCGTTATCAAACCGCTTGTTGGAGTTGAAAACGATGGACCGGGCGATGCTTGTATCGCTACACCGGTTCTCGGGAGCCGGAAAGGCGTTATTGTTGCAAACGGAATTAACCCGAAATACAGCGCGCTTGACCCATATCACAGTGCTGCAGGTGCTATCGATGAGGCGTTGCGCAACGTCATCGCTGTTGGCGGAACGCTTGCTCGGACAGCGTTATTGGATAATTTCTGTTGGGGTAACCCGGATAAAGCGGATCGACTCGGAGAGTTGGTGCGAGCTGCGAAAGCGTGTTATGACATCGCGACTGTATACGGCACGCCGTTTATTTCTGGCAAAGACAGTCTCTACAACGAATACCGTGACACGACAACGGGTGAACAGCGTGCAATTCCGGCGACGTTGCTAATATCTGCAATCTGCGTGATGCCGGATATCAATCGCGCTGTCACGATGGATGTGAAAGCACCCGGTAACTTCATCTACGTTGTCGGCAATACTTATCACGAACTGGGTGGTTCGCACTACTTTGGTCTGCAGGGTGTCCTCGGCAACACTGCACCGGTCGTTAGGCCGGAGGCAGGCAAGTTAACGATGGAGACGCTCAGCGTTGCCATAAGTCGCGGTTTCGTGCGTTCGTGTCACGATTGCTCTGAGGGTGGGCTTGCAGTTGCGGCGGCGGAGATGGCGTTTGCAGGTGGATACGGGATGCACCTCAATCTCACACACGTCCCTGTCGGCGACAGAGATGTGCCGGACGGTTCTGTTGCACGCGAGATTCCTCTGGACGATGTTCTCCTGTTTTCTGAGTCAAATAGTCGATTCCTTGTAGAGGTTGAACCGCAACACCGAGAAACGTATGAGGCGTGCATGGCAGATGTGCCGATGGGGTGCATCGGGACCGTTACAGCAGGACGAGCGTTTATTGTTAACGGCACTGAAGAGGAACGGGTTGTTGAAGCATCTATTGATGCTCTCAAGACGGCGTGGCAGTCCCCGTTATCCTGGTAACTTTTGCGTAGCGTAAGGGTTTAAGATATAGGTTTGTGGTCTGGCGATTCGTCGCCTATGGAAAAAGGGAAAAGGGGGAACCGATGCTGAAACCGCAGGTTCTCATTTTGAGAACAGCAGGAACGAACTGTGATGGAGAGACCGCAGCTGCCTTCCAATTTGCAGGTGCGGATACGGTTCTCGTCCATATCGAACAACTCGTCTCGGGGGGGACCGGGTTAGAGGCTTACCAGATTCTGGCGATTCCGGGTGGATTTTCGTACGGCGATGACATCTCCGCGGGGATTCTACTTGCTAACGAGCTCAGGCACAAATTAGCGGATGCGCTCAATCGGTTTATAGAGGATGGTAAGTTAATACTCGGTATCTGCAATGGGTTTCAGGTGCTTGTCAAGTGCGGGTTGCTGCCGAAACTCGATACGCAGATGACACAGAGCGCGACATTGGCAATGAATACGTCCGGAAAATTTGAGTGTCGCTGGGTTGAGATGACGGTGCAAGAGAGTCCGTGTGTGTTTACGACCGGCTTGGAGTCGCGTGTCTACCTGCCGGTAGCGCATGCGGAGGGACGCTTTACTGCGCCGCGAGAGATGCTGGAGCAGATGGAAGCAAACCGTCAGGTTGTCTTTCGATATGAGACGGCGGAGTATCCGTCTAATCCTAACGGTTCGGATTTGAATATCGCGGGCATCTGCGATCCGACGGGGTGCATTTTCGGGCTGATGCCGCATCCGGAGCGGTTTCTTACCAGATGGAACCATCCTCGCTGGACGCGTGAAAGTCTACCGGAAGAAGGGGACGGTTTGGCTATTTTCAAAAACGGTGTCAATTATGCAAGGGCGAATTTTTCATGAGCAATAAATTATCGCGTCGTCTGCTTCCGTTGTACATGAAAACCCCGGTTTTATTGGCGTTCATCCTGCTCTCGCTGCTGGGTCAGATACTCTGGGTGGCTGCAGTCTCCCATCATCCGCGGATTGACCTGCGGTGGTGTGCGTTTGGATTCGCGTTCGGGATTATGCTCGGTTTTATGCAGGGCAAATGGACATCTCGGCTGTGGGGACGTTCATATCTACAGGTCATCAAGCGAGAATTCACATTTTGGCATGCAGAAGGGGCGAAAAGTCTGACCTGTTATACTGTTTTAGCGCTCGGTGTGCCGATTTTCACTTGCCTCTTCATTCAGACGCTCAGCACTTTAGCCGGTTTCCAATGTTATGTTTTCGGTTTTATCAGTGCGATGAATTTTGCGTTGTTGTTGTGGGTGCGCCGGCTCCCGAAATGATTCAAGCGAATTTGAAACGAGCAGACTTTCAAAGTTCATGATACCTCCATCGAAAACGGCAGGACCGTCGTCTCAACTTGTGCGAGATCTATTCACACCTGAGCCGAGCTTCCTTTTTTTCTCTCGAGCCGCAATAAGGTTTTTGCTCAGCCCCAACTCGGAATTGCCTCTATTACATATATATAATACCACGTACACACTTAAAATGGAAACTTTTTTTGCTCGCCTGAAATGGGTTTTTAGTAAGTGAAACAGGGCGTTTCACACTTCATTGGATAAAATCGCCGATGAAGGGTGGCACCGCGGGGACTCCAAATAGAACGGACATTCTCCTTTATCCGTTCGAAAGTTGGATATACCGGATAGAGAAACAATACAGCCCAGGTTCATAGGGGATTATCTGAAAGAAAATATAATTGTCTTTTTTTTCTCAGTGTGGTAACCTGAAACAACGGTGTATCGAGATTGGGAGTTCGATTCTAGAGATGAGACTTGATAAAAACCAGACAAAAGCGGTTAATCACGTTACCGGTCCTGCGATTGTGGTAGCGGGGCCGGGAAGTGGGAAAACAACGGTCATCGCCGAGCGGATTCTGAACCTCATCCGTGTCCATAACGTACCGCCGGAGAAGATTCTTGCAATTGCTTTTAATAGAAAAGCAGTTGAAGAGATGGAGAGCCGTATCTTGGCGGGATTAGGTAAGAACAGCTGTGCTCATGGTGCCTTGTTACCTGAAATCCGGACGCTTCATGCGTTCGGGAAGGATATTATCATCGAGAACTATCGGTACGCCGGATTTGCGCAGGAGCCGCAGATCTGGTCTGGACACCTTGGGCGAATGATCGTGACGGAGCGGAATCGACTTGAGCAGGAAGCCTCCACGACCACGGTTGCTATCTATAAAATTGAGAGTAAGACGACCGGTAGGTGTTACATTGGTCAGAGCGTAGCTCCGGAGCGACGGGAGCGGGAGCATTTCAGCTATTCGTCAAATGATAGGCTCCGTCAGGCAATCCGGGCTGAAGGCGTGTCCGGATTCAGTTTTGAGGTGCTTGAATGGGTGCTTGGGGCAGATGCGAACCGTCGCGAGGCGTATTGGATTGGGGTTTACAAGAACCAGTGCAGTGTCTTTAACCGTGCAGATCCGTTGCGAGAACGGTTTAGTAGTCAGGTGATGCTTGAGATGTTCTGTCAGCATTTCGGCATTCCTTATGAAGTGCATCTCGACCGGCACCCTGATTTCGAGAATTTGTTTGAACGGTTTGATGCCATCCAATCGGAAGTGATGCGAGCGAAACGGCAAGTTAAAACGGGGTTGTTCGACCCGAAGACGCTTGAGAACCGGGTTGTACAGGCGTTTGCAGAGAAATACGAGGCGGCGAAAACGGAGGCAAACGCTATTGATTTCGAGGATATGCTTATCCATTCCGCGAATCTATTTGAACGGTGCCCGGACATCTGTCAAACCTACTGTGAAAGATATCCATATCTGCTTGTTGATGAGTTTCAAGATATTTCGCCTGCAGATTTTCGGCTGATTTCCCGCTTATCAGAAAATCTTTTTGCTGTGGGGGACGATGACCAAGCGATTTACGGTTTTCGCGGCGGCAATTCGCAAATTATGCTTGAATTTGCCAGCCGTCGGGATGTTTCAAAATATGAGATTACGCGCAATTATCGTTCTACCTCGACACTTGTTGAGCATGCGAGGACCCTAATTGAACGTAACTTACCACGTATTAAGAAGGATCTCCGGGCGCATAACCCGGTTCGAGGTTGTATAAGCATTGTGGAGGCAACGCCTGAAAGGTTAGAAGAGTTGTTATTGGTAGAATTAGCAACCCGCCAAGAGACAGCCGTCCTCGCCCGCACGAACTACGAAGTTGACGTGCTCGAAAAGATGTTGAGCGGTAGACATGCTGAACACCGCCTATCGGAAATAACGACTATTCACAAAGCAAAGGGCCGTGAGTATGAGAAGGTTATCCTCATTCACAACGCATTGGGGCGACACTTCCCGCGTGGAGATAGCGATAGGACAGAGGAACGGCGCGTGCTCTATGTTGCAATGACGCGGGCGAAGTTGGAATTGGTTGTTTTGGGTGGGGATTGTCCTTTCATTCCGGAGTTTGAAAAGGTGCGTAAAAATTTAGGGTATTATTCGCGGCAGTTTGGGTATTGGTATGCGAGGCGGAAGTTGAATCAAAAAGAACTTGATTCTGCTAATAAAATGTCGGGGCATTAAAGGCCGAGTCGCACGGATTTTCCTCAGGCGCTTCAGCGGTTTTATGGACACCTAAAAACGACGCTTTGGGACAGAATCAGACTACTGCCTTGAATCAAGAAAAGGCGAGGCTCTTGGACATGCTGACAATGGCATCAGATCCGCCTCTCGTATTCATCGTGTGTTCCAATCCAGAACCAGATGAAATTCCCGTCTTCTTCACGGGCTAACGCTCTGTAACCTCCACTCACCCGTATTGCCCAAAGGTTTCCGACCTTTTTTAAATGAATTGAAGGGTGTCTGGGATTTTGCCGAAGGCGTTGAAACTTCTGCGGGACGCGGCTTCGGACATTGAACGGAAGTTTCGCGTAAGATTCCCAAAAATCGTCATCGAGAATATGGTTCATGCTCTAACAGTTTCTGGAGTTCCTCTATGCTACGGCATTTGCCTTCTCGATAATTCTTCACCGCTTTTTCAGCAAGGGCATCCAGCCGTCCGGCTTTCACATCTTTTTCAAACTGCTGCTCCCATGCTTCTTCTTCTGCGACTAAGGTGTCATGAAGTTTATTTTCAAGGGTCTTCAGCAGTGCTTTTTCTGTAGGTGCCTCGCATTTAACTTCTGGAACATCTGGAATCCTCCCAAGCCAACTCGTGCTGTTTCTCTGAATGTGAGCGATGTAGCTCTCTTCAAAGCCGTTATCATGAATCTCAACCTTCTTTATTTTTTCCATTGTCTTCTCCTACGGATGAAGTTAGGTAGAGTTTTTCGGTGTCTGTCTGCAAATCGTGTTCCCAAGTTTTGGCGTTACGAAAAACAGATGGTTCTTCTGCCCACGAGGCGGTCAACAACCACTTAGGGATAAAAGCGACATCAACACGTTTTTTAGAGTTCTGTAAATACCAACTTTCTAAACTTTGATGGATGTGTGGTGCAAATTCCCGATTACTGCGGTATGCCCGGAGCTCGCGAATAAGCGTTCTGCGGACTTGCTTTTGCTGCCTCTTGAAACGCCAGCGAGCGGCGTTACTCCGAAGATACTGTAGGAGATACCGGCGTTCTAAATTATAGCGATGATTCCAAGAACGTCGTAACTCCTGAACAAGCAGGTCTTCAAGGGTAACCTTTTCAGGTATCCACTCGCCATTTTCAATACAGTTGAATTCGTAAAGGAATTGGTTCTTCATGTATTAGCTTTGCGGCAACCGGCTTACTTCTATCTCTGTCTGGATAGAGGCACCGGGGACAGAGAACGGCAGTATTAGGAACTCTTTGAAGGAAGCGTCCCAGAGCTTCTGTCTGCTTCTCGTTTTTTGAGCATTCCCGAAAGCATGGGCAATTGAGCAGGGGGCTCCATGCTTCCGTCTGCTTCTCGTTTTTTGAGCGTCCTCTAGCACTGTAGTTGGCTTTCTTAGATTCTTGCGTTCTTGATGCTTTCTTATAAATTATACCAGCATCTCTATTATTTTGTCAACGGCTTTTTTCTCCCCCAAAACCGACTTCTGGGCCATGGCTCACTTTTCTGCATTGACTTTTTTTCTGTGGTGTAGTAAACTCCCTCTTAACTTTTAGCTGCAGTCCGCTGCGATGAGGAAGAAAATAACATCAACTTTATGAAAAAGATGCCGCCTCTGAACGTCTCTACACGTGTGCAGTTCTATTTCCTAACGTTTGCGCATACCGTTTTGGATTCTTATGCGACACTTTTATCCCACCTATTACCGTTACTGCTGACAAAGCTCGTCTCATCTGCGGCGCGTAACAGTTATGCAGGCAGATTCATAGCGGTGTACAGCGTGTTCAGTTCGTTAGGGCAGCTCGTCTTCGGGTGGCTGTCAGACCGGGTGAAAACGGTACATTTCCTAACGTTAGGGGTTGCGTTCACTGCGATGGGGTTGAGTCTATTGGGGCTGGCGCGTTCTCAATTTGTTGTGTATCTGTTATTGAGTGTTGGTGGGCTGGGTGTGGCGGCTTTTCATCCGCAAGCGACGACGTATGCCGGTGCGCTTTCGGCAAAGGGAAGAGGGTTGGGTACCTCCGTTTTTTTGACCGGTGGAAACGTTGGCCGGGCACTCGGGCCATTGGTGCTGATGCTCCTCCCGTATCGCTTCGGTCTGAAGCACCTTGTCTGGGAGATGATACCGGGAGTTCTGGTGGCGTTGTTAGTGCCCAAGGTTCTTCGCTTTCCGCGCGAATTGGACGTTACTGCCCGGGCGTTCGGTGCAGAACCGAGTTCTAAGTTGGGGCCGGAGCATCCGTTAGGCACGCGCATCCCGTTGCGTCGCGGTGTGCTTTTTCCGCTGACGGTGCTATTCGTTATCGCAGCGTTCCGGACGGTTACGTCCGTGGGGTTAGAAAGTTTTCTCTCGATTCATCTGGCAGATGAGGCATATTCAAACCAGGTGCGTTCTTTGGTTATCGCGCTCTTTATTTTTGCGGGTTCAGTGGGCATCATGATTGGGGGCTGGTTTTCGAGTCGGATTAATACATACATCCTATTGTTGTTCTCGCTCGTCGGTGCGCCGCCGCTTCTGTATGCGTCGCTTCACACGGATGGGGTGTCTTTCCTTATCTTTCTGTTTTTAGGCAATGTGGTTCTTTCAAGTTCGATCACGATTAACATTGTGCTTGCACAAATGCTGCTGCGTGGGCATGAAAACATCGCGTCAAGTCTGATGATGGGTGCTGTGTGGGGTGTCGGTGGGTTATTGAATATACAAGTTGGGGCATTAGGGGACCGGTTTGGGCTGCCGATAGTGTTAGATGGGTTGGTGATGCTGCCGGTGGTGATGGCTCCGCTCCTGCTGCTGCTCCGTGCTCAGCCGGATTTGTCAAAGGTGCCGAAATAGAAAAGTGCATCGTGTGCGGGCGCTCGCTTCTACCGTTCTACCGTCCGTCAAAAACTCCACAAGAGACTAAGGAAATGGGTGTTGATTAAATCACCTATGAGGAGTGCGTAATCGAGACGGAACCGGCGAAGCTGAATGCCGATGCCGCTTGTTAAGCGTCCGTCTCGGTAACCGGCCCGGAGTGCCATTAGCACGCTGATATGATATTCAATGCCGATGTGCGTCTGTCCGCCATAGCGGCTCTGCCACTGATAGGCGAGGATGAGTTTTCGACTGAAAACGTTGGTGTTAAAATATGTAATGCCGAAATTCCAGTTTTCAGGGATGGATTCTTTAATGGCGGAGCTGGTATTCCATGTTAAGGTCGTCTTGGAGATGTCTTGTAAATTGAGCCCGAGGGCGAAGCTGCCAACATTTTCAAGTCCGAAAAGTGCGTTGAGATCGGGTAGGCGGATGAGCATTCCTGCATCGAAGCCGTATCCGCTGTTTCCGTAGTCGCGAGTCTCCTGAGGCGTAGGCGTGGTGAATCCGGTGATAGGTTCTGCTGGCGTTTGAGCGAGCGTTGCACTGCCGCCGAGGCGCTGTGAAATCCATTTGGCGTTAATACCGAATAGGAATTCCGGTGGCACGGAGTCTCGTCCGAAGTTATCCCACCAAGATTGGCTAACAGCGAAGCGGGTTGCACATGTGAGGAGGTAGGCGTTTTCATTATCGCTGAGGAAGCCGGTCGGTACGAAGTCTTTCTCTTTAGGACGGTATCTAGTGAGATTTTTCCGTTGTTCGGCAGTGATATTTGGGTCAAACGCGGGTATCGTTGGATAGATAGGGATATCGTCAATCCCGGCGCGAATCCACGAGAGCCCGAGTGAAAGGTTGGGTATAATCTGCTTGACGGCGGCTAGATAGTTGAAAGCCCCTAGTCCGGAGCGACGCGCGGCGTGCATGAAACAGAATTGGTAATTGTGTGAGAGTTTTGCGATTCCGGCGGGGTTCCAGTAGGTTGCAGTGGCATCGTCGGCGATGCTAACATAGGCACCGCCTAAACCGAGCGCACGCGCGCCGACTCCGTTGGTTAAAAAATCGCCGGTGTAATTCTCTGCCGATGCAGTGGCGAGCAGAATAATGCAACCGAATCCGATAAGTATGAAGCATTTTAGGTTAACCAATGATTTCCATATCCTTCCTGTTTTGCGAGTCCTTCTCACACAAGATTTAAGTCAAAGACGTTCCAGTAGTATTGATACTTTGTGGATTTCCATCCGTTATAGATTTCATCCCAACCCATCCGATTGAAATGGGGTAAGAGTGAACCTGCTGTAACGGGTTTTGAGCATCCTTGGTATCGGTAATCAACCGAAAGACGCATCAGATTTCGCGTCTGATTGGGCAATGCCTTGTGCACGGTGTGGCTGTGAAAGAAGATGGCATCGCCAAGTTTGTAATCGCCGGTGGCCCAGTGTAAACCGTCTGCTTCCAAGGGGGCGGTATCGATACCGAGTCCTCCAGCCCCGTGGGCAGGCTTGACCGGAAGGATGCCGGATCGATGTGAACCGACAAGGATTGACAACCCACCCAAGGCTTGTGGGCAGTCGCCAAGTGGAATCCAACCGGTGTAGGTTTCCTCAGTGCCGCGGATGTGGATGAAATCCTGATGCGCGGGCGTTGTGTATTTAGTGTTCTCTGGGAACATAATTCTTCCAATATTCCGGGGGTGTACGAGCGTTTTCTCGGAGAACAATTTATCGCACATGTCGAGAATCGCGGGGTGATGTGCGAAAGCGTGGAAGGATTCGAGAGATTGGAATTTGTCTAAAACCGGCCAATAGCCGTCATCGCCTTCCATAAGAGGGGTGCCGTTTCGGATGCCGTGCATGAGGTTTTGGCCCCCTTCAACCCAGCCGTGTCGATGACAGATTTCTAAGAATTCTCGGCGCAAATTGAGAATGGATTCGGTATCGATGAGGCGGCGAAAGTAGAGATAGCCGTCCTGCTGTGCCCGTTGGCGGAGTTTCTCGGCATCATCTAAGAGGGCATTTGAGACAGTGAAGGGGATAATATTTTTCATCATGTGCTTCCTTCTGATATTACTGACGGATTGATTGGAAACATTATATCAACAATATGGGGCATCTGTCAACTAAAACTGCGTTTTCCGGTCTGTATGCGATTTATGTTCAAATTTTCAGTTGACGTGTTCTTGGTTTTGGGTTATAGTATATCATAATCACCCGGGCACGTCTATGGAGGAAAACACGCAATGTTATTTGTTATCTTTGTCCTTGTCATTCCTATCACCGTTTGGGTGATTTTACACTTTATGACTCGAGAAAAATCGAGCGGCGAGTCTCCTGCGGAGGAAGTGAAAGATGTGTGTGCGCTCTGCCACCAAGAATTTCAGATAGACCGGCTGCTCGAGAAAGAGGTCGGGGAGTATGGGCGCATCTACTGCTTTTGCGGGGCATGTATTAAGGGTTTGTCGCGTGAATATGAAGATACCCGCGAACAGCACGTGCACGCTGGTCCGGAACAAAAAGCCTCAGGATTGGAATAAGGAGTTTTTCTATGTATGATTTGGTAACGTTTGGTGAAGCGATGATTCGGCTGACTGCGCCGGAGTATATGCGGCTGGAGCAGGCGACATCGCTCGCCATGACAGCAGGCGGCGCAGAGATGAACGTCGCGGTGAACGCTGCGCAGCTCGGTTTGAGAGCCGCCTGGGTATCTCGATTGGTTGATAACTGGTCTGGCCGCTATATCTGTAACAAGGGCCGCGAGTACGGCGTGGATATGTCGCATATCGTCTGGGTGGATTTTGACGGGGTTGGGTTGGAACGCAACGGGTTTTATCACCTTGAATTAGGAGCAGGGCCGCGCGCGAGCAGCGTCACCTATGATAGGGCACATTCGGCAATCTCAAAGGTTCAACCTGGTGAGATTGATTGGGCATCTCTTTTTAGTAATACGCGGTGGTTTCACCTGAGTGGGATTACGCCAGCATTGTCAGCATCGGCGGCGGCGGTTTCAGCGGAGGCACTTCAAGCCGCACGGGCAGCAGGTGTCAAAACGAGTTACGATTTGAACTTCCGTTCCAAGTTGTGGAATGCAGAGCAAGCACAAGCCGTGAATCAGCCGATGATGGAGCATGTTTGTGTGCTCATCGGGAATGAGGAAGATTTTGAGAAATCGCTCGGTTTCGCAGCAGAAGGTACGAATGAGGCGTACAGCAAACTGGAGCCGGACAGTTACAAAGTTGTGGCGCAGCGAGTCAAAGAGGCGTTTCCGAACATTGAGATGATCGGCACGACGTTGCGCGATGCGAAAACAGGCTGGCTCAATGACTGGCGTACGCTTCTATTTGATGGGGCGGAATTCTATCTGTCTCGTATCTATGAAAACTTGGAATTAGTAGACCGGGTTGGTGGCGGTGATAGTTTTTCGTCGGGATTAATCTATAGTCTACTGAACGAAAAATCGCCGCAGGAGGCAGTGGATTTCGCCGGTGGTTACTCCGCTTTGGCACATACCTTCCCCGGCGATTTCAATTGGGCAACGGCAGAAGAGGCAGAAAAAGCGATGCAGGCAGGCAGTGTGCGTATTAGTAGGTAAATAAATTTCTTTATCATGTTGTGAGCTCCGTCTAGAGATATCCTCTTGTTCCGAAAATTCATCCGCCAAATTGGTGGGATTAAAAGGATTCGATGGTTCGATCAACTACGGCGTTTTGATTCCAAATTGGCACGATTAAAAGTCTTTTGCATTAAGAGCAAAGATGAGCACTATAGTTGCAAGGAGGGTGAGGTTGAGGTGCGATGCATGCTGAAGAGTACGATGAAGGCGAAAGTTAAGAGAAGGCGACAGAACGTTATGGCATTTGCAAGCATAACCGGCTTATTCCTCCGGTGTGGTTGCGAGATATTTCGGATGGGATTGGATGCCGGGGGGATAGTAGATTTCCCAGATTTTCACGAGGCCCTTCTCGAAGTTTTCCGTAGGGTAAATAGGAATGAATGCCTCGCTTGGCTCCCCACGTAGAAATGGAGCTGTGGCAGCTTCTTTACCTGTTAACATGAGATGGGTGACAGTATGCGTTTTTAGGAATTCTAATGCCGCTCTCTCGTTTTTAGCGAAGTTGATCGACTGCTGGTAGAGATGTATCCAATGCGGTATGTAGTGGTCCTGATCCACAATAGTTTTCATCCCTGCCAGGACATTGAGTTGACTTCCGTGGTTCCAGTGAGCTGCAACGACGGAAGTAGATGGTAGGTTGCTTTTTATCCAATTGAACGCCTGGGCGAGGCTGCCCCTTTAAGAGTGCTAGTGACGATTGCTGTCCCGATTTTTCGCATCACCCTAAGTTTAGTCTCAATCTTTCCGCGTTCGCGAACGTTGCTCATACTTTTTGTCAAGTTGCTTACGGCGTTCAGCATCTAAGTCAATCGGATCGTAAACGCATTTTAGAAAGGTGGTATCCGTTGAAAAGGCATAGAAGATCCTGTAGAAAAGCATTGGGTCTTGGACCGCAATCCGAAGCAAAGCCTCTGAGCGTCCATGTTTTTCAAAGAGGGCTTTTATCCATCGAACATCGTGGCGAAGCATCAATGTGGGGCGATTATCACGCACGGGAACTGGCAGTTCTACTCTGGCGAGAGATAATGGATAAGCCGTACCTGACGTTTTTCTAAGTCAGAGCAATTTTTTCATCTATCCAAAGCAAAAAAAATAGGGGCAACCACTTGTGAGGGTGGCTGCCCCTGGTTAGGTTAGTTTAGTTTAGTTTAACTTAGAGCTCACTGCGGTGATGGCTAGCACTGGCGAACGCCGTTCCAGATCCAGTTTATCACGATAAGCACTCTCGCGCCGCAGGTTGATGACACGCGCATCAGGGAAGTGAAGTGGCCAGAGGTGCAACCAGTGTCCGAAACGCCTGAGTCTAACATGACTTTACCTCCATGTTAATTATTGTGACAGGGCTGAAATATTCGACACTTGCGTATCACTGAGATCCAACTTTTTCAAGTTGGTGAGGCCTGACAGTGCCGAGACATCCGACACTTGCGTACCCCCGAGATCCAGCTCTTCCAAACTAGTGAGCTCTGACAGTGCCGAGATATCCGACACTTGCGTACCCCCGAGATCCAGCTCTTCCAAACTAGTGAGCTCTGACAGTGCCGAGATATCCGACACTTGCGTTCCCCCGAGATCCAGCTCTTCCAAACTAGTGAGCTCTGACAGAGGCGAGATATCTTCTACCGCCGCACCCGCAAGATTCAGCGTTTCTAAGTTGGTTGCGGATTGAAGGAAAGTCAGATCGCTAACGTCTGAGCCACCTAAATCGAGGCTTGTCAAGCGGAGCATATCTGCCACGGTGACAGACCTCGTCGCGGAGATGTTGAGTGTCTCCTCTATTTTCGCACGGAGCGCCGGAGATGGAATGTTCACCACCGTTTGAGGTATGTGTGTCCCGCTGTTTGTTACCCCAAAACCTACCACTCTCAAGTTGGTGAGGTGTGACAGTGCTGAGATATCCGACACTGGCGTATTAGTGATATCCAGCGTTATCAAGTTGATGAGGCTTGCCAGTGCCGAGATATCCGACACTCGCGTATTATCGAGATACAGCCTTATCAAGTTGGTGAGGTTTGCCAGCGGCGAGATATCCGACACTGGCGTTCCCCTGAGATACAGCGTTATCAAGTTGATGAGGCTTGCCAGTGCCGAGATATCCGACACTTGCGTTCCCCCGAGATCCAGCCATGTCAATCTGGTGAGGTTTGCCAGCGGCGAGATATCCGACACTTGCGTACCCCTGAGATCCAGCCTTGTCAAGTTGGTGAGGTTTGCCAGCGGCGAGAAATCCGACACTTGCGTCCTCGGGAGCTCCAGCGATGTCAAGTTGGTGAGGTTTGCCAGCGGCGAGATATCCGACACTTGCGTAACGCTGAGATCCAGCCTTGTCAAGTTGGTGAGGTTTGACAGTGCCGAGATATCCGACACTCGCGTACTCTGGAGATTCAGCGTTATCAAGTTGGTGAAAGTTGACAGCAGCGAGAAATCCAACACTCGCGTACCCCTGAGATTCAGATATTCTAAGTTGGTGAGGGTTGCCAGCGGCGAGATATCCGACACTTCCGTACTCTCGAGAATCAGCTCTACCAAGTTGGTGAGGTTTGACAGTGCCGAGATATCCGACACTCGCGTACTAAGGAGATCCAGCCCTGTCAAGTTGGTGAGGTTTGCCAGCGGCAAGATATCCGACACTTGCGTACCCCTGAGAATCAGCGTTTCCAAGTTGGTGAGGTTTGACAGTGCCGAGATATCCGACACTTCCGTACTCTCGAGCTCCAGCTCTACCAAGTTGGTGAGGTTTGACAGTGCCGAGATATCCGACACTTGCGTAACCCCGAGCTCCAGCGTTGTCAAGTTGGTGAGGTTTGACAGTGCCGAGATATCCGACACTTGCGTTCCCCCGAGATACAGCGTTGTCAAGTTGGTTGCGGATTCAAGTCCTGTCAGATTGCTAACGTTTGATTCCCTTAGATCGAGGACTGTCAAGCGGAGCATATCTGCCTGGGTGACAGCCGTCCCAGCGGCGATGCCGAGTGTCTCCTTGATTTCCGCAAGGAGCGCCGCATCCGGAATGTTCACTACTGGACTTTGGCTTACTGCCAGGGGGGCAATGAGTAACGAAAGCGTGATGCAAAATAGAATGGAACAGGTTAAGGGGTGTTTGTAAACGGCATAACAAGCGCAGCGATGAATAATAGAACTAAAACACTTAACATGTATAGGGGGGGGGTGAATTCTTCTCTTCATATTATCTAATACCTCGTTATTCTTTATCCCGTTAGGATATAAACTTTACTTTATAGTTCGGACTAAGTTTCCGAACAGACTACGTTTTCAACACTTTTTGCCAATTCGTAAGACGTGCACACAGGTGTTCAAGAAAAGGAAATCGTATTTGTGAGTCACTTTCCAAAAAATCAAGTGCATTCACAAACTCTCAACGGACACGTCCATTCATTCTTTCACTTTTAAAGAACACTTTTGCTCTCTTCGCAAAAGGTTATTTGATTTATATAAATTATACCTCAAGAAGAAGTGTTTGTCAAATTAAAAATATGTGGAATATAGCAAGGTGAAGAAAGAGGATACCATCAAAGGATATGAGACAGAGAGTTGCGGTAATCTCTACGCCAGGGTATGAGAGCACTCTCTCATCTAAGTGTTCTTGTGCTGTCAGTAAAACAAAAGCGAAAGCGGCTCTTTTACCTTCCCGCTGCTCAAGGATTTTTCTGCCAATCGGTTTAAAAGCCAGTACGTGGCCGAGGCGGAAGGGTTTGCCTGGCTGTAGTAACGGATACCTGTCCTTACCACGCTGACTGGCTTCACTTGCCCAACTCGAGGTAGCGATGTGATGAATGACGTACTGTTCATCATCGGTTATCTCCTCAGCGCTTGGGATGTTCAGATATTCTTGACAGAATTTGAGGTAACGATCTTTAGGGGGCATTACCCGTTTATCGAAATCGTGGATATCTAAAAACGGAGCAAATTTTGGGTAGGTTTTCGCTAAGAAGTTGAGGTACTCCGCGCTCGTTTCGAGCGTATTCAGCGTGATGCCGTTAGGATTCCTCCGAAACCGGCCCACTATCGCCGCGCGAGCCTCTAAATACACATCCTCTACGGCATAAAGCGGCACCTCCCTGCGTACGATACTCATCATAAGCAGTCTATACTTGGCAATGAGTTCTACGAGGGCGGTATCGTCCCTTTTTTGGATGTGTTCAAGTAAGCGAGCGTCTAAATCCGTTGTCAAAGTTTCAGAGTTCAAGTGATATTCTTAAGGTGTCGGAAAAAGTGGAACCGGTCACGCCGTCTTAGAACGGATTAAGTTTGTGGCGGTGAGTTCCCGTTTTTTCACATCTGGCGATTTCCCGCTCGTATTTTTCTGCGCCTTTCATACAGCAAGACGTAAAAAAAGGCAAACCGGGTCGAACAAAAGACCTTTTTTTCGGAGAAATCCTCATTTTTCAACATTTTCTGCTAAAAAAATGCGAATTGGGGTTGCGCGTTTTTTAGTCTATAGGGACTAAAGAATCCTCCAGATAACCGACGCTGTGCCGCAGGACGGAACGCTTTCAACCTCAATTTCCTACCCTATCCTGAGCAGGCGACAACATTGATCGGAAAAAACTGGTCTCTGAAATTTTCGTTGTATAAATTCACAAGTTGTGCTATATTTAACCATGCGGTTTTTACGGATTCAGCACAGCTGACAGGTGCTATTTCTATAGAATACCATGAAATCTTTTATGTGTGCAATGTTTTTTTTAATCGATAATCCCGGTTCTTTACTCTAACCTAAGTTGCCACGAATCTTTAAATCGCATTTTTATATTTGTGGCGATGTGAAATAAAAAGAGCTGGCGGCGACAAGGGCGGTAGTCATCACTTCTGCATCTGTCATCTGTGTTTGTGGATGCGCTTGATGTCCGAGTGAGAGTAAAAGAGCGGCACAAAGGGTATAAACTGCTGCAATAGTTAGGTCCATGGGCGCTGCTTTGGTTTTATTGTGATATAAACACTATAAAGGAAAACCCATGGATTTACAACTTTTTTATAGGTGGCAACTTAGGTTAACGTTGAAGCGACAAGTTGATGAAATTGATGAACTGATAGTCGAGTATGAAATTCAATTACATAACCTGGAGATAGAATCGCAGATCGCCTATGAGGTTTCAGAGGCTGCCTTAGCACTGTTTCAAAAACGGTTTGAAGAATTCAAGGCGAGTTGTGACTAAGGCTTGAACAAAATGACGCGAAAATCTGATAAGAGTGAACGGATGAAATATCTTGTTACCGGGTGTGCCGGCTTCATCGGATGGAAAGTGAGTCAATTTTTGCTTGCCGATGGCCACACCGTCGTTGGGGTGGATAACCTAAACGATGCTTATGATGTGACAGTCAAGCAGTGGAGACTCACGCAACTCCAAGAAAACTCGAATTTTGAGTTTCACCCTTCCGATATTTGCGATAGGAGTACATTAACGGCGATATTTAAGACACCTTTTGATGCGGTTATTAATCTCGCCGCGCGTGCCGGTGTCCGACAATCTGTTGAAAACCCGTGGGTTTACGTAGAGACGAACGTCACAGGCACGTTGAATCTGCTTGAGTGCTGCCGGGAGTTTGATGTGAAGAAATTCATACTCGCTTCCACCTCAAGCCTCTACGGAGCTAATAATCCCCTCCCATTCAGTGAAGAATCGAACACAGACGGACCCTTGTCCCCTTACGCTGCATCCAAAAAAGGGGCAGAGGCACTTTGCCATAGTTACCACCATCTCTATGGGGTTGACGTGACGATATTCCGTTTTTTTACCGTCTACGGGCCAGCTGGACGGCCAGATATGAGTGCGTTCCGATTCGTCCAATGGATTAGCGAAGAACAGCCCGTCACGGTTTATGGGGATGGGCAACAGTCCTCGCGGGATTATACCTACGTTGAGGATATTGCCCGGGGGGTCATCGCCGGACTCGAACCGCTCGGTTACGAGGTTATCAACCTCGGTTCGGATAGCCCCGTTGTATTAATAGAGACCATTCGCTTGATAGAGGAGCTCGTCGGCAAAAAAGCGAAACTTGAACATCATCCGTTTCATCCTGCCGATGTCCGAGCGACGTGGGCAGATATCCGAAAAGCCGAACGCCTCTTAGGATGGCACCCGCGGGTCACGTTTCACCAAGGTATATCCGCATTGGTTGCGTGGTACCAGCAAAATCGCACGTGGGTAAAGGACGTTCAAACCTGAGTTGGGTTCATACAAAAAGCACCCACATCGGATTTTCACCTACTGCATAGTTCTCAAGGGGCGAGAGCGCCCCGGTCTGTTGATTAATTCGGTAGGTAGCGATTCTGCCTGAGCCTTGCCCTCCGACAAATAGGAAGTTCCCTGTCCCGTCAATGTTGAAAACCCGCGGTGTCGGCTCTGTCAGTTGGTGCCCCGTAGTTGTTATTTCGCCGCTCTTTTCGTCAATTGCGAAGCCCGCAATGCTATCGTGCCCTCGGTTAGAAACGTACAGGAACCTTGCATCTGGCGTTAGGTGAATCTGAGCACAGGTATTTCCTTCTTCAAAGTCTGCTGGCAGTGTAGAAACCGTTCGCAGATGCCGCAGGTAGCCCTCGTCTTCGATGAGTTCGTAAGTACTCATGCTGGAGCCCTGTTCATCTGAAAAGTAAAGCACCGGTTTATCAGGATGAAAGCAGTAATGGCGTGGTCCAATTGGCGTATCCGGATTGAAATGTCCGCGGCTGTTTTCAGTCAGTGCCCCCGTATCTTCCGAGAAGTAAAACTGGTAGATAGCGTTCCGCGGTACGGTGTGTGGCACGAAAACAAACCGATTTGACGCATCTGTCTCAATACAATGCGCGTGCGGTGCTGTCGCAACCGTGTGGACTGGTTCGCCTTGAACAGTTTTATCCTCACCAATTGCATGGACGGTAACTTTGCCTGCCCCATAATAAGCAGAGAGCAGAAAATTGCCTGTGTTATCCGTTGAAATATAGCACGTATCCGCATCAAGCACAATCGTTCGTAGGTGGGTAAGGCGCTTCGCTTGCTCCGCAATGCGGAAACTCGCAATTTCACGACTGGATCGAAGCCCCGCGTACAGGTAGTTACCACATGGCGAGAGGGCTAAGGGCCCGGGAGACCCGCTGACATTAACATTTTCCTGAAATTCAATCTCGCCACTCGCTGCATTGAACATATAGATGGCGATTCTATTCTCTCCAGCAATTGAAAAATAAACGTGAGTTTGCATGTTAGTTCCTTTTTTGTAAGCAGCCCAGGCATGGTGCTTTTGGTGCGAAATTCAGACTGCTAATTCGTTGGAGACTTTATGGCACGAAACTTTACAAGTACTCAAAGATGCCTGCAGCTCCCATGCCGCCCCCGACACACATCGTTACCATACCGTACCGGTGATTTTGTCTACGCATTTCGTTGAGCAAACTCACCGTCAGCTTTGTTCCAGTGCAACCAAGCGGATGCCCCAGTGCAATCGCGCCACCGTTGGGGTTAACCTTGTCCAATGGCAGTCCTGCTTCCTGAATCACAGCGAGGGCTTGCACAGCGAATGCCTCGTTGAGTTCAATGACATCTATATCCTCCAGCGTTAATCCGGCTGATTTCAGTGCCTTGGGAATTGCAGAGACGGGCCCGATTCCCATAATTTCGGGCGGAACGCCGGCAGTGGCGTAACTCACAAAACGGGCTAAGGGTGTGCATTTCTCTGCCTGCGCGCGTGCCTCGGACATCAAGACCACCGCAGCCGCACCGTCGCTCATCTGTGAGGCGTTGCCAGCTGTCACAGTTCCTGTTTCGTGGAAAACAGGTTTAAGCGATGCCAATGTTTCTAACGACGTATCCCGGCGCACACCCTCGTCTACGTGAAAACCTACGCAATCCGAGCTGCTTTCCAATAGTACTGTGACAGGCACAATTTCAGAATTGAAATTGCCTGCATCAACTGCCTTAATAGCTTTCCGATGGCTCTCCAAGGCGAATTCGTCTTGTGCTGCTCGCGAGATATTGTACTTATGCACAAGGTTTTCTGCTGTGAGCCCCATGCTCAGATAAGCCTCCGGTGCATGTTCCATCAAATAAGGATTCGGCGACAAGTTCGCAGCAAACGGCACGAGACTCATGCTCTCTGTGCCCCCCGCTACAACTACCTCCGCGCGCCCTGACAAAATTCGCTCAGCTCCCATCGCTATTGATTCCAATCCGGATGCACAGAATCGATTCAGTGTCATTGCCGGTACCGAGACAGGGAGTTTCGCCCGTAAACTGGCAATTCGAGCTACGTTGTAACCTTGCGTGCCCTCGGGCGACGCACACCCGAGGATGACATCGTCTATTGTCTCCAAATTGAGGTCCGGCAGCTTCTCTACTGCACTACGAATAACCACAGCCGCGAGTTCATCTGGACGTGTATTTTTCAGCGTACCTCTGCCTGCTTTTCCAACGGCGGTTCGCACTGCGGATACGATAACCACGTTTTTATCTCTGTTTCCAAACATAACACATTTTCCTCAGCGTGAATGTCGGACTTTCGATCTTTTTGGAGATGCGAGCGATAAGACGGCCTGGCAGTAAGTTCCCATGTCCATCTTGTCAAAGTCTCTTTGGTTAATGTAGATGTACTTTATGCTTCACTCGTTCGAACTTTTTTCGCTTAGCTTTTTTATTTTTTCCGAATAACGACGAAACCGTGTCAGATAATTCCCTAACTCATCTTGGATACGCCGCGCACGCGTCGCCGGCCCAATATAGTGGCTAATGAAGATGCAAAAGGCTAACACCTCACCATCCGCTGTAATAGTGTAACCAGCAAGAGCAGAGACACCGCTTAATGTTCCTGTTTTTGCCCGAAGCAGCTTCTCAGCCCGCATCCCTTTCATCCGATTCTTTAATGTTCCATCAACCCCAGCAATCGGCATCGATGATAAGTATTCAGGCATGATTTCAAAATTGTCGTAAACGGCAACAAGCAAATCCGTCAACAATTCAGCGTTAACCAAATTGTAACGAGACAATCCAGAACCGTCAAAGATCCGAAACGCAGAGGTATTCTCATGACCTATTTCCGATAAAAATTCGGTGATAACCTCTTTCCCTTTTTGCCATGTTCCCGGCTCCCCTTTCACTTCAGCACCGAGCGTTTTAAAAAGCAGTTCAGCAATACTGTTATTGCTCGGTTTATTCATCCGCCTGAGAATCTCAGCAAGTGGCGGCGATCGATGTGTCTCAAGCGTGGTTACAGTTGATGGAACCGTTCCGAGAGAAACCTCTCCATTGACGATAATGCCACTTTGTGTCAGCAGCCTCTCCAACACGAGTCCACACGCAACGGCGCGCCCTATATCTGGGTTTTCAGGCGAACTTCCGTGGAGAGCCAAAGCACTCAATCGAAGTGGTTTATCATCCCACATCCATCCGGGCCCCTCCCGCACCGTGTCGAGGTAACTCTCATCAACGACGATATCACCCTTTATCAACTTTACGTCAGCGTCTATTAACGCATGAATCAATTTCGCCAAGTCGTTCTCTTGAAATACCGGATCTGACCTGCCTTTGAGATAGATATTTCCGGCGACGCATCCATCTACAATAGGAACCTCAGCATAAAGTGTTGTTTCAAACCGATAGTCTGGTGTCAATTTCGCCAAAGCCGCAGCCGCTGTTATGAGTTTCATTGTCGAAGCAGGATGGTGTAACTTGTGAACGTTCTTGCCATAAAGTTCTTCTCCTGTCTTCACAGAAACAACCTTGATGCCGATATGTGCTGCTGTGAAAAGTGAATCCAACAAAACACTGTCAAGTTGGGCATGTAACCTTTTGAGTGAGTCTGCAGGGATTGCTGGGGGTTGACTTGCACTAGGCTTCGTCGTAGAAATCCCGCAGCTTGATAGGTGCACTACACAACAGCACAAAAAAATAGCAGAAGTTTTCATAAATGTTTATGATAACACATTTATCTCAATTAGAAAAGAGAAACATAAACGGAGGTACTACTGTTCAAAAATGTTAAAATTAAACGGATTTTAGGGCACTAGGGTATGACATGACATTAGAGCATTCCCATTAAACCGTAAATTCAAAATGTTTTCAAGACAGAAAGTGTCAAAAATAGACAAAAAGGTTAAATAAAATTTCAATTGTTCTGTGGCATTGAATGCTTAACTGAATTTGACTTTTGCACTGAGACATGTTAAAATAGTAGTAGTACTTAATAAGGATTTTGTCAGGGGATTCAATTGTGAACCCGTGGCATAATTTCAAAACCTGCATATTTTGTTGGCGTTAGTAGAAGGAGACACCGGATTTCAAAATGGTTGAATTTTATGATACAACGCTCAGGGACGGTAGCCAAGCCGAAGGCGTGGCGTTTTCCGTTGAAGATAAACTTATTATCATAGAAGCATTGGACCAATTAGGTATACACTATATTGAAGGTGGGTACCCCGGTTCCAATCCCAAAGATATAGAATTTTTTAAAAGGGCGAAAGAGTTAGTATTGGAAAACACCACGGTTGTGCCGTTCGGAAGCACACGGTATCCTACATATTCGCCTGATGAAGATCCAAACCTCTCAGCACTGCTTGAGACGGGTGCACGCACACTCACCATTTTTGGTAAAAGCTGGCGACTCCACGCCACAGATGTTCTACGTGTGACTGCAGCCGATAACTTAGAATTAATTGAGGGCTCTGTCAGCTATCTTGTCGAGAACGGCCGCGAGGTGATTTACGATGCCGAGCATTTTTTTGACGGGTACGCCGATGACACTGACTATGCCTTGGAGACGGTGAGGGCAGCCGCAGCTGGAGGGGCGAAATGTATTGTTCTCTGTGATACGAACGGCGGCAGATTGCCATTGGAAATTCAGGAGGGTGTCAAAGCAGCAATGGATGCTGTAGCACTTCCTATCGGTATCCACGCCCATAACGACGCAGGCATGGGCGCTGCGAATTCTGTATTGGCTGTACAAGCCGGGGCAAACCACGTACAAGGCACCTTCAACGGCTACGGAGAACGCTGTGGAAATGCGAATCTCGCTTCCATCATCCCTACAATTCAACTCAAATTAGGAATAGAATGCCTCACTGAAACGCAATTGAAGGCGTTAACGAGCGTTTCGCGTCTTATCAGCGAATTGGCGAATCTGCCTCACGACGAACGCCAACCTTACGTTGGACGTTCAGCGTTCGCGCATAAGGGCGGTTTACATACAGATGCTATCCGTAAAAACCGGTTAACCTACGAACATATCCAGCCTGAACGCGTCGGAAATACGCAACGCATTCTTATCTCCGATCAGGCGGGACGTGGGACGATTATAAAAAAGATTGAGAAAGAATATCCGAATTACGATAAGAATTCACCTGAAGTCCGCCAACTCTTTGAGAACCTCAAAGCAGCGGAACAAGAAGGGTATCAGTACGAGGCTGCCGAAGCCTCTTTTGAACTTCTTACACGCAGTGTCTTTCACGGATACGAGGCTTTTTTTCACCAGCCCGGTTTCCGCGTCATTGTCGAGAAATTCGGTGACAGATTGCTGCGCTCCGAAGCGACTGTAAAAGTTACAACACCAGATGGCATCACAATGCACACCGCCGCAGATGGGGACGGACCTGTTAACGCCCTTGATGCTGCACTTCGGAAGGCATTAGAACAGTTCTACCCCTCTCTACAAACCATCCGACTGATGGATTACAAAGTCCGAGTACTCAATACCAAAGCTGGAACCGGTGCCAAAATTCGCGTGCTGATTGAATCCAGCGACGGAGAAATGACGTGGAGAACCGTCGGAGTTTCAGACAATATCATCTCTGCTAGCTGCGAAGCACTCATAGACAGCTTCGAATACAAACTTTATAAAGACCCGGCGGCAGGAAAAAATTAGCCAAAAGAGACTTTGGAACTTTACGCCGCCACATTCGCGATATGGAGGGATACGATGGGGAGCTTAGCACAAATTCAAAAAGCCGCTGAGAGAATTATTGCTCTCTGCCGAAAGGAAAAGCTGACCAAAACAGACAAGAAAAAGATGTCGGTCCTACATGCCGACATTTTTACCGGCATCGAAAAACTTAACGAATGCGAATTCTGTGGTGCAATCAGCGACATCATCGCTACCTTGACACTCGCAGAGATAACAGCAAAGTTGTGCAAAGAGTGTGGGGTGAAGGCATTAGAAACTGGCAAAATCCAGGCACCGACAAAAAGGGCATCCCGGAAACAGACTCGCCGCTCGAGAACTTCTAAAACGACATCGAAATCTGAACCTGTCGATAAAGAACCTGAGAATCCGGGAGAGTTACACACCCGCGTCGAAGAGCAGACCGGCATCAAAAAAGCGGATGTAAAACGTTTACATAGAATTTTAACCGATATTGCAACCCCGATGAGCCGTGAACATACGCTCACCTATGTCCAACGCGAGGTAGAAAATGCTAAACTAAAGGTTGAGCCACATACCTTGGAAAAAGCCGTTGAACTTTTGATGGCACCCGGTTAATGTATAAGACATGTTACTATCATCTACAAGGCATTTCTACATTTAGGAGATGCTACATGTTCAAAATTCCGTGTGCCGCCACGACTTTGTCGAAAATAAACCGCACAGTTGAAAATATAACTTGACAAATCGGATTCTATGTGGTATTATTATAGTGTCCCTGAATTGCAACTCAGTAGACAGTCTTTTTTCTTTCGCAACTCACAGTGCAGCTTCCTGCAACTTTGACGATATTTGTGGATAATGGCCAAGGTTGCTCTGGCGAGATGGGCATATCTACGCTCACGCCAAACACGCCTTACCGTTTTAATCGACAAAAGCTGTAAGTAAATCAAGAAGAAAGGAGTTTTTCGCAAATGACGTATGTAATTTGTGAGCCCTGCATTGACGTGAAGGATAGCGCGTGCGTTGACGTATGTCCCGTTGACTGTATACACCCTTTACCGGATGCTGAAGAGTTTGAAGATGTAAATCAGCTTTACATCGATCCGGAAGAGTGCATCGATTGTGGCGTATGCGAGCCCGAATGTCCCGTTGAAGCCATCTTTATGGAAGAAGATGTTCCAGAAGAGTGGGAGCATTTTACCGAGCTCAACGCTGAATACTTCCAATAGAAGGCTATAAAAAAGGTGCAAACGGTTGTCGGTTTTTGATACTTCTTCAGGTAACACAAAGTGACAGCCGTTTGAACCTTCTCAAAGAAGAAAGGAGTTTTTTCGCAAATGACGTATGTAATTTGTGAGCCCTGTATTGATGTGAAGGATAGTGCGTGCGTTGACGTGTGTCCTGTTGACTGCATACACCCGGGACCGGATGCTGAAGAGTTTGAAGATGTAAATCAACTCTATATAGATCCGGAAGAATGTATCGATTGTAACGTCTGTGTCCCTGAATGTCCCGTTGAAGCCATCTACATGGAAGAAGATGTTCCAGAAGAGTGGGAACATTTTATCGAGCTCAACGCTGAATACTTCCAATAAGGCACGACAGAAGGTAGGGCAAAAGGTTTAGTTAGCGGCATCTCTATAGATGACGCAAAGTGTTGATTAGCAGATCTGGTTATTCCGTTCTAGTATCAAAGTGCCTATAGATGTTTGTTTGATGCTATCTTGACAGTGGAGAAATCTCAATGGGTGAGCAGACTCGCAGTTTAGGCAACAAGCCGTATGAAATCAAAAGAATGGAAGATTACCTGGTAGTACGCTGGACAGATTCACATCTTAGTAGGCTCTCCTATAAGCTTCTCCGGCAAAAATGCCCTTGTGCAAGGTGTCAAGCCATGCGCGAGGGAAAAAATCATTTTCATATCTTACCCTCTGACACGTTTTTTCAGAACCTTAATCTAGTGGACATCCAGCCAGTTGGAAATTATGCCGTACGCCTCTTATGGAACGATGGCCATCGCACCGGAATTTATCCCTTTGCTTTTTTGCGAGAACTATCTGATGAGGAGAGCAACCCGGCAACAACATAGCAGTTCGGTTCTTTTCGTTCTACGCCCAATTGCTTACTCACCATTTGACATTCCCGCCAATAGCGCGTGTAATTGAGCGGTATAAAACGTTGCCGCTGCCCGATGAACGTTTTATGGCAGCAGGCTAATTCATTTCCATTATGCAGCGGGTACCCCCACACCCGGCAGATGACGGGACGGTGCTCATAAACAGTGCAAACTCCAGCAATAAGCATCGGACATTCGCCTTCACGCTTGCCTTTTATCACCTGAATCGCGTCAAGCCCTACCTGCGCTGCCATATTTTTAGCGTTGTAACCTTCTGCCTCCAGGGCGCGAATGGTCCGCTCCGCTTTCTGGCGGATATGCATCCGTAACTGTAATGGGAGCGCGTCTAAACCCACCTTCAAGTCGCGTGCTTCGGCCTCGCTTATCGCCATCGTTGCAGTATTTTTGCAACATTCAAAACAGTCCGCCGGACAGGGAAAACGCCCATATTCTTTGCGCAACCGCTGAACTTCTTTGGTAATCTCAGCAGTGAGTTCATGATAGGTTTGCATAATAGATATTGCAGGAAATGGATTGCTACGACTTTACCACTTTGACTATAACACCTTCAGTTCGTAGAGCGCGTGCTGGAATAACACAACTTTGGCACCATTATTTAAAATCAATTTGATTTCATAAGGGCTGACCCAATCTATAATTCCGCGAAATATTTCGCCTTCCCGGAGGGTAACCTCAATTAAATCGCCGCGCTTGCGAGCATTCTGCACTGCTTCTGCATCCAATAGATACCCCTCTTCTCCTTTTTGTAACGCGGCCAACTTTCGTGCTTTAACAGCCTCATCAATTTCTACAGATGCCTGAACTTTCTCCGCGTCCATATCTTTATAACAGTATTTAACATCTGTTTTGATGATAACCTGTTCATTCCCATTGCTATTGAGCGTCAAACTGGTCAGCGTCATTTCTAAGACGATAGCTGGGAGTTGCACGTCTCTATACAATGCGAAGAACATAGCGGTTTCAAAATTAATCTGCTTGAGGATGTACAAGTCACCGAAACTGAGTTGTTTAGAGGATTGCTCAGCTGGTCGACGTGATGAACCTGTGGAGCGAGGGACCTGTTGCTTCGTACTTTCTACCGCTACCGGCGTATCTGTTTTAAGACGACTGCGAGGCTTAGTCGTCTCCCGGACTGCAATAGAGGGCCCTCCTGCATCGGATGGGATTGGCTCTTCTTCGGCGAGAAATTGCCCTTGGCCCGGGAAGCCTGAGTACCCCCTTGGGATAATCGCTTTTCCTTGTCGCAGCCATCGCCGTTCCGTAGGTGTCAGTAAGACTTCAACGTTTTGCGCAACTAGCCCTTTTTCGCCTTCAACGATGTTATATTTCACTCGTTGTCCGACGCGCAGCTCCTCGTAGTCAGGATGCTTTATGGCTGAACTGTGTAAGAAGACATCAGTATCACTGCTATCTTGCGCGATAAATCCGAATCCTTTGTCGAAATTGTAATACTTAATCCGTCCTGTAGGCATTGTCTGCTCCTGAAAATCGTCATAAGATGCTTTTTACTGCAATTCCGAAATAGCTACCGTTCGCTTACCAACCAATCAGGGAACCTTGCTTGGGTACACACGTATTAGACTGAGAAACCGAAGTACTACAGTATAGGCACCAAACCATCTGCAAGGCGAGGAGATTGTTCCAATGCATGTGCAAGTTAACAACTTAAACCACAATAACGTACCTATGACAATAGCGGATGTTTCTCTTGACATAACACCGGTTCCTTTGTAAAATAATTTGTAGTATACGTTTACGAATTGCGTTCTACATCAAAGGGATTTTGCTGGCAAAACCTGACAATACAAAATATTTTATAATACGTGACATGATTTGTCAAGTTTTTTGTTTAGTTCTTCCATTAACCGCGTTTGGTATACCTATTCACCAGAGACTTTTTGGCTAATTCCAAAATATCTTTAAAAGGAGAACTTTCATTGTGACAGAACTGACACATCACATTCAAACTATCCGTTTGGTTGACACGCATGAGCACATGCGACGCGAAACCGACTGGGTTGAAAACGGCCCCGATATCCTACAAGATCTGTTTGGTAACTACGTTCCTGCAGATCTCCACACGGCAGGCGCGTCCCCTGAAGCAATGCGGAATCTCATGGATGCATCTCAAGATGTCGCAGGACGTTTTGAGGGAATCCGAACTGCGTGGGAATCAACGCAGTTCACCGGTTACGGTGAAGCGGTGCACCTCATTGCCGAACATATTTACGCACTTGATGAACTTACACCTCAAAAACTCGCCGACGCGCAAGATGAGGTGAAAAAATTTAGAGCCCCTGGTGAACGTTACCGCATCCTACACGATATCGCCAAACTCGACCATATCCAGACAGACGATTTCAGTTGGCAGTGTGTACCGGATACCTCCGGATTAGATTTTTTCCTTTACGATCTCTCGTGGGCAACATTCTGCAATGGGCAAGTCGACCCGAGTGCTATTCATGCCGCCACGGGTGTGGATGTCACCAATCTCGCCTCGCTGAAGCACGGAATGGCAGCAATTTTTGAAAAACATGCACCGTGTGCCATTGCCGTGAAATCGCAGCACGCTTACAACCGCACACTCAATTGGATTGAACGAAGCGACGACGAAGCATCAAAAGCACTTAGCGCTGTATTGACGAAACCCACTGCTGAAATTGATGAAGCAACTCGCAATTGCCTCGGCGATTGGTGTTGGGCACGTGGTGTGGAACTCACTATAGAACACAATCTGCCGTTCAAAATTCATACGGGTTACTACGCCGGAAACGACAGAATGCCGGTGCGACGTATCCCCGCCGGGAATATGTGTGCCTTGTTCGCACGTTACTTAGATGCCAAGTTTGTCCTCATGCACATTGCATATCCGTACAACGATGAACTCGTCGCCCTCGCAAAACATTACCGCAACATCTGGGTTGACTTCTGTTGGGCATGGAGCATAGATCCGTACAGCTCGCGCGATTTCCTGAGACGGTGTATCCATGCTGTTCCATCAAATAAACTTTTCGCTTTCGGCGGTGACACCGGATGGCCCACCAGCGCGATGGCATACGCTATCCAAGCGAGAAACGAAATCCGACGCGCACTCGAAGCAGAAATCGCTGACGGATACCTAACAGAAAAACAGGCAATAGAATTGGCAACGCGAATTATGCACGATAATCAATACGCCTGCTTCGATCTTGAAAGCACGCGGAACAATATCAAAAAAGCCGCGTGATAACATCGCCAGATAAAAGTTTGTAGCAGCAGTGCAAACTCGCTGCTACAAACTTTATCGAAAGGCACTGAGACTGGTTGTATAGGGCGGACGGGCCACCCCTTTTTCAGTAATAATTGCTGTAACTAATGCCGCCGGGGTCACATCAAATGCAGGGCTATAAACCTTCACCCCTGCAGGGGCAGTGCTCTTTCCAAAGCCCTCTGTCACTTCTTCAGCAGCGCGCTGTTCAATCGGAATCTCTTCCCCAGTCTGAAGTGAGAAGTCCAACGTTGAAGTTGGTGCAGCAACGTAAAAAGGGATATCGTGTGCCTCTGCAAGGATTGCCACATTGTAAGTCCCGATCTTGTTTGCAGTATCACCGTTCGCGGCGATGCGATCTGCACCGACGATAACGCATTGGATTTTGCCTTCTTTCATCACTTGTGCCGCCATGTTGTCACAGATTAACGTGACATCTATACCCGCTTGCATCAGTTCCCACGTTGTCAGGCGTGCACCTTGTAAAAGTGGACGCGTCTCATCTGCGTAAACCTGTATCTGCATGCCGGCTTCCTGTGCGCTGAACATAATTGCCAGTGCGGTACCATAATCCGATGTTGCCAAGCCGCCGGCGTTACAATGCGTGAGAATCGTGTCGTTTTCATTCAACAATTCTATACCGTGCTGACCAATTGCCCGACACATCGCCCTATCTTCCTCAATAATTTCCAACGCTTCAGAGAGTAACACGTTTTTGAGCTCACGAATCTCCAGATGGCTGTTTTTCTCAGCAGCCCGCGTTATCCTATCCAGAGCCCAAAAAAGATTAACAGCTGTTGGGCGCGACGTAGCCAAGTAATCTGTTGCCGATTTTAATTCCGCCGCGAATTCCTCGTACGTTGTCGCTGTGGAGTGCCAAATGCCGAGGACTGCTCCTAATGCGCCTGCAATACCAATCGCAGGTGCACCGCGCACCCGCAACGATTTAATCGCCTCCCATACTGACTGGAGCTCATCACAATAGATCTGCTTAAATTCAGCGGGCAGCAATGTCTGATCTATCATCCGAATTCTACCATCTGCCCATTCAATAGTTGAAATTGCCATGATGTCGTTCGTTTTCTTCCTTTAACTTGAACAGGATAGCTCACTCCCACGTTGACAAAATTACCTGCCCGAAGGTACTTCTACGATATATTATACCATTTTTGAAATCCCATTGCAACCTATTTTAAAGTTAAAAGAAGTTGCTACTTTATCCAAAAAGCCATCCCTGATAACCGCTTCGCTATATTGGGCATGTCAAATTTCCGAGTGTATCTGTCAGTCGCAGATTTTCGGCATAGCTAACAGGACAGTCAATCACAGAGGGGACCTTTTGGCTGAAAGCATCCTTGAGAATTGGGACGAGTTCGTCACTTGCCTTCACGCTATAGCCCTTCGCTCCGAAAGCCTCGGCGTACTTTACAAAATCCGGGTTTGTGAAATCAATATGTGCCGGTCTGCCGAAGACGTTCATCTGCTTCCATTCAATCAAGCCGTATGCCTCATCATTGAAAATGAGTGTGACAAATGGCACGCCGGTCCGAACCGCAGTTTCCAATTCCTGCGAATTCATAAGGAATCCACCATCGCCACACACTGCCAAGCAGTTACGTTCTGGATAAATCAGCTTCGCCACAAAAGCACCTGGTACTGCAATACCCATGGCGGCGAATCCGTTAGAGATAATGCACGTGTTCGGTTGATAACACGGATACATCCGCGCAATCCACATCTTATGTGCACCGACATCGGAGATTAGAATGTCATCTTCAGAGAGAACCGAACGAATATCACTTAAGATCTTCTGCGGTTTCATCGGAAACGCCTTATCATCACGGTGCTCCGTGAGCTGCTCCAATATAATTTTCCGTAACGTATTTGAGGCGTAAGCCGGGTCTTTCGCCTCAATTTCCTCATTTAAGAGATGCATAAGACTCTGTTTAATGTTGCCTACCATTTCCACATCGGTTACGTAAGCTGCATCCGTTTCGCTGGGTTCTGTATCGATATGGATTATTTTTTTATCATGAGTTGGATTCCAGTGGCGCGGATGGTATTCAACAATATCATATCCGATCGCAATCACCAGATCTGCCCGGTCAAATCCGCAGGAGACAAAATCGCGCGCTTGTAGCCCTACAGTCAGTAGGGAAAGCGGGTGGGTCCACGGGATGCTCCCTTTGCCCATAAATGTGTGGGCGACTGGAATATTGGTCTTCTCCGCAAATTGGGTTAGGATTTTGGATGCACCTTGACGAACGGCACCGTTTCCAGCAAGGATAATCGGCTGTTTCGCATCTCTAATCAATTGCACCGCACGTTTCAAACAGGCATCGACCGGTTCCGCCTCGCTCGGGAAATCGTGCGAAAGCGGTTCTGCATCGATTTGCATTTTGGCCACATCTTCCGGAAAATCGATGTGGGTTGCACCCGGTTTTTCACTCGTGGCAACCTTGAACGCTTTGCTAATTGATTCCGGGATAATCTCCGGCAAATGAATCAACGTGTTCCACTTCGTCATCGGTTTGAACACAGAGACCACATCCATATATTGGTGAGACTCTTTGTGCATTCGATCTAATCCTGCTTGTCCGGTGATTGCGACTAGAGGTGCCCTATCCATATTAGCATCTGCAACACCTGTGACGAGGTTCATTGCCCCTGGACCGAGTGTGGCGAGACATACCCCCGGCCTACCCATCAGCCGTCCATAAACATCCGCCATGAACGCTGCACCGCGTTCATCACGCGTCTGAATAAATTCAATATCCGATGCCAACAAGGCATCCATCAGATCCAGATTTTCCTCGCCCGGTATCCCAAAAATATACTGTACTTTCTCGTTTTCAAGGCATTTAATAGTCAATTCCGATGCTTTCATATTAGTCAACGAGTCTCCTGTTAATGCTTTATTATTAATTGAAGTTTGCCTATTCAACTTTCATCTGATATAATATAATGTAATAATTATAACATCTCAGTCTTTTTTTAGCAATTTTAAAATCTGCCAATGAGGCGTTTCTGAAGTACCAATTTTTCGTCTACAGAGCCCGAGGAATGCTCCTTGGCGTGACACGTGGCTTATACCTTTACAATAATTACAATAACGTGAAAAAAACGCATGTGAATCTTTATCTGCTTTTGCTTTTATCCGCTGCCCTCTCCATTCTTGGGCAAAACCTACGAGCAGAACAAGTTGTCCAGAGTCCATCCGACACAACACTGTATCAGACCTCCCATGAATTAATTGTGCGGATCCGTGCAGATACAGACGAGGCGAAGCTACGCACCGTGAGTGCACAACTGGGGGCATCTGCTATCCATCCTGTTTTTTCGCCCCATACCCCTGCCGGTGTACACCCTCGCCTTCGACGTAATTATCTCATACAGTTTTCCAAACGTTCCATCATACAAAGTACACGCGAACTGCGCAAAAAATACGAAAACTACCAATGGGTGGAAGCCGTTCAGATGAACTCGCTAAACCAGTTTTTTGCAGAAACAGAATCTAAGGTTACGCCTACAGACCCGGATTACGCAAAGCAGTGGAACCTGAGAATGCTGAATCTCCCGAAAGCATGGGCAATTGAGCAGGGCGCTCCATCCGTCATCATTGCTGTTGTCGATAGTGGACTTGACATGCAGCATCCTGATCTTCGTTCCCAACTCTGGCAAAATCGGGGTGAAATACCGGACAACGGTATTGACGATGATGAAAACGGGTACGTTGACGATGTTAAGGGGTGGGATTTTAGCGATGCACCTACAATGCAAGGGCGCGGCGATTGGACAGAGCGCGACAATCGCCCCGATGACGAAACTGGGCACGGCACCCATGTCGCCGGCATCATCGCTGCCGAACCTAACAACGGCATTGGTATCGCCGGAGTCGCATGGAACTGCCGACTCATGACTCTCAGAGCAGGCTTTGTTGCAGGTGCTGGGGCGTTTTTACAGAGCGACGATGTCGCTGCTGCGATCGTTTATGCCGCTGATAACGGCGCGCAAATCATCAATATGAGCTGGGGCGACCCGGTCAACGTCTTCATTGTGCAAGATGCCGTTGAATACGCTTATCAGCGCGGGTGTATATTGGTGGCAGCTGCCGGCAACAGCGGTGAAGCTAGCTCTTATTATCCTGCCGCACTGAAATCTGTTATCTCCGTTGCTGCCCTACAACAAAACGGTCAGCTATGGGGAAATTCTCACTTTGGTGCGACAGTCGATATTGCCGCCCCAGGCGATGAAATTTTCAGTACGGTGCCCGGTGGAAATTACCGGACCAGATCCGGCACCTCAATGGCTGCGCCGCACGTAGCTGGTGTAACGGCCCTAATACTTTCGACGAATTCGACCTGCCCGAACAAGGAAATTCTTCAGTTACTCACTGCAGGTTCACTATATCCACTTGATAGCCTTGGCGGCACCGGTCTACTTGATGCCCATATTGTTCTCATCTCTTCAACTGGACTCATCGCGCAACTTGATGTGAAACAAGGGGTTGCAATGCAGAATAACGGTGCAGAAACGCCACGCTCAGTCAATAAAATAGAAATCTTTGGCAGTGCCGGCGGCACTCGATTTGTCGAATACCACCTCGAGTTCGGAAAGGGCGAAACGCCCGACTTCTGGTATCCTCTCGGAACGTCACATAAGCAGCCGAGGTTTAATGCCCTCCTCTACGAGTGGGACGTTTCTTATTTGGCAGAAGGCAAGTACACCCTACGTCTCCGCGTTCAACCCGAAACGGGAATTACCGTCACTGACAAAGCAGTTGTTGAAGTCAGTCGTACTCCACCGGCTATTTCCAAACATGAATCAGAAGGATGGTTTGTGCAGCATCGGATTGAGAATGTTATTATCTGGCAAACAGATGTGTTGACTATCGGAGCAATAGAGATTGGAGCTGTTGATGTTCTTTCCGTGCTGCAACGCAATGATCTGAACACACGAATAGTACGCTCAGATTCAGTGAATACACGACACCTGATAGACGTATCCGATTTAGGGTTACCCCCAGGCGAATACTTGTACCGTCTTATCGCACAAAATCGTGCCGGAATTCAGACATTTGATGACAATAACGGAGAGCTCTATCAAATCACCATGCGTGATGATTACATTCAGCAATCTTACTTGACTCAGGTGGCTTCTCTTAATCGCAGTTTGCACGCCATTAAGGGAGCAGACATGAATGCAAACGGCAAAATAGAACTCATCACAACGAAGATAGAGGCAGTTGGCTGGACACCTCCGCACGTTTTTGAGATGGATACTAACGGAGAATACCAGAAACTCTTTACGCTACTGGAACCGATGTACCCGTGGGAAACTGCCGATACAGATATGGATGGGCTCTTTGAAATATTGGGTAACGCGTCTGCCGGAACGTTTTTGTTAGAGCAAGCCGAGCCGGGTAAATTTCCGACAGAACGCATCTGGAACGTACCTGAATTATGGGGCGGAAAAATCGCTGAATTAGATGGAGACGGGACACCCGAAATCTTTTCACGGCACACGCCTACCGAGGCTATCGCCGTCTATGAAGCTGCTGGAAATAATAGGTATCACAACACCGCGATGCTGAAAAATCCGACACGAGGCAGCAATATCATCGGAACAAATTTTGCCACCGGTGATTTTGATGGCGATGGACGTACGGAAATTTTAGCAGGGGACACCGATGCAGATATCTTTGTATACGAAGCAGTTGGAGATAACCAGTACCGACAGAAATGGTACGGCACGCTCACCGAGGGCATACCGCAACTCTTTGCTGCAGGAGATATGGATGGCGATGGACGTGATGAGTTCGCTGTTGGCGCAAAGACATGGACAGCCGATTCTGATCCGGCGCGCCACCATTGGCGCATCACTCTCTTTAGTGCAGATACACCACAAAAAAACGGTCATTATCGCCCTGCATGGACCCAAAGAATTCGAAATGCCAACAGTGGAGGGAACGGTATTACAATCGCTGACGCTGACAACGACGGTAGAAACGAATTATGTATCGCTGTCCCGCCCAATTTCTATCTCATTCAACACGATGGAACGGACTACGTCCCTATCTGGCATCATTCCGCCAGCAGCACTTTAAATCCAATCGTCGCAGACCTGGACAGCGACGGCATGAATGAACTCCTATTTAGTGAAAATCAACGCTTGTCTGTTTTCAATCGAGAGCCCGCACAGCAATCATTCTTGTCTGCACCTTGGGGTATTACTGCAAAGCCTATTGACGAAACCTCCGTTCGTATTGAATGGCACGCATCGCCCAATGCACAAACGCATACTATCTACCGTGGATGCACGGCAGAATCGCTTGTTCTGCACGCCATAACCAAAGAAGAATTAACGAAACATTTTATAGATACGGGGCTCAAGACCGGCGAAACCTATTGGTACGCGCTTGCGTCACAAAACTCATATGGACACCCCTCGCCGAAATCTAAACCGGTACCTGTCATGCCAACCGCGCAGCCGAGGCTGACTTCGGCAAGGTACTCGCCACCCAACCAACTCGCATTACGATTTGATAAATCGATGGAAAGCAGAGCAGCGCACCCTGGGCGGTACCTGTTGCGAAAACTTGACCCTGCAGATGTTATCAACAGCACTTTTACGCCGCAATCCGCCATTCTTGATAAGTCACGACAGCGAGTTATCCTAACATTTCCTGCGAGTACCTTTCAGTTATCCAATCGCTACCGAATTGAAACGCTACAACTGAGCGACATACACGGGGCACCCATCGCAGAAGATGCAAAGATGCTAACGCTAACCCTCGGTACACAGACACTCACAGACGCAATTGTCTATCCAAATCCAACCCGGTGCAACCAGATTACGTTTGATAAATTACCTGAGGGAACCCGCATCGGCATCTACGATTTAGAGGGCAACCGGATCTCCGTGCTTACCACAAAAGCCATTGATCAGGGCAGAAAGGTTTGGCATCCAATCAATATCAGCAGTGGCATTTATATCTATGTCCTTGAAACGGATGCGGCGCGGCGCGTGGGTAAACTTGCTATAATCCGCTGAAGCGTTTAGTGTAAGCCTATTTGCAGCAAGGCACAGCGAAACAATGCAAGGCACTAAACTGAAAATAGCGAAAAAAAGGCTCATCCGTCACTCCGATACAAATTGGTAATTATTCTGATATAAAGCTTCCTGTCCGGACTCCAAGGCGGATTGTTGGATTTCTCGGAGCATCTCAATATGATCTTGGAGTGCTGCTATAGGTTCAGGGTAGTCGAATTTGGAGAGGAGTCTTAGCTGTGCTTCCAAATCTCATCACGTGCGCCGTTGCTAATTCAATAATGTGCAATCTCTATGACAATTCACCGCACTATAAAGTAGACATCGAAAATGCGTGAGTGCCGCAAGGCAAAACCGATTCCTCCAATCGGTTACTTCCAGATGTACCAGGCTTCTCCTGGATAATCCACGTCGACTTGAATCCAAGCAGTAGTTTTCAACGTGCCAGCTTCATCTTCAGACTTCCGTCTCCCGAACACCCCATGCTAAGGTAGGTCTAAAAATGTGTAGGGATGGATACCCCCTTCTTCATAGGAAAGCGCTTTTATGTCTAATGGAATGTCCGCTTCGGTGAAACGGACTCCTCTCTCCTCTTCAATAGCTCGAATCCGATCGCAAGCATCTGGATCGCCTGACATGTCGCTGATATATTTTCTACGGCCATTGTCTGCCCATTCTACATAGACGGTGTCTGAAATCATTGGGTATACCAAGCCGTTCTCCATTATAGACCCCATAACATCTACCCCTTGATGTGCCAGTTTTATCTCAACGCGTGCCATGAGTTCATGGTTTGCGGAGATGCATGGCCATGTCTCATCGATGGGCCATCCTGCAGGCAATTCGGGATAGGGTCCAAAGCCATAGGGCGAGACCGGTACATCAACTGAGTCTTCATCACCTGTCGCGGTAGATTTAAAACCATCCACCGAATCTGTGTGAGCCTCCGATTCCATCGGCGGCGTGTCTGTGCCAGCTACTCCCTCGGGCGTGTCATTAGTTTCAAGAGGCATAGTTTCCGCTTGTCTAGGGACCTCGGTATCTGTCGGAACACCAACATCTTATGCGGTGCGTGTTTCTTTTTTCGTTTCTAGCTGCTGTAGAAACTGCTGGTGTTTCGCGTCCGCGTCCTGAATGGCACGGTTTTCATGCCATCTATAGAAGAGGCTTCCGCCAACCATGAGAATGCAAAAAAAGAGACAGACGAGGACCCCTTTATTTGTGAGAATGTCGCGTAGCATAAGTCACTCCATAGGGTTATAATTCCCCAGAAGGGAATCGGTTAAAAATCGTAAAGAGACTTCCGTTTTCAAGTTAAGGCGCTGCATTGTCAAAAGGCATCAGAAGGTTTTTCGAGAACGTGAAAATGCGTTTGTGAATACTAGCTGAGCCGGTATCAGACTCTCCATAAAGGATTGAAATGCACCTTCACTTCATTCTCTACGTCCTAGAAGTAGTCCCGTTCCATCAATCAGCGGATGTCTTAAAATATCACTGCTTGAGTTTAGCAAACTTCTTTCGTAGTGAGCGAAGGTCTAATCTATCCTGTGCTAACCCCCAGATAATCCCGAGTGCTGGACCTACCCATAAGAAACCTATTATTCCCGTGCGAGCGACAAGCACAAATCTGTCTGCCAGATCTTTGTTGTTGCCTTCATAGCTTTCAAGTTCCTGTGCGATGCTGTAGAATTCAAGTAGATCGCCATCCATTCGTTCATTTATATAGTAACCTTCGAGAGTGTTGAGATTGTCTGTTTTAGTATAAAAGATAAAAGCGAGCATGATAAGCCATAGGTACCCCGCTAAAATGCCCAACAAAACCCTAATAAAAAAAATTAGGAAAAACAAAGAAATAGATTTGAGTCTCTGTATGAACATAATTTTTAGATTTCAAAGAGAATTGAGAGGCGAGTCTCGGAGAGTTTTCCAGATTCTAAGTAGCCGTCGCCTCTCAGAAATTAGTTAACGTCTGCGGCAGATTTATATCCAGAGTTACTCCCAGAACCAGAGTTTCTGTTATAGGCCTAAATAGATGTTCCGCCGAGGAGGCCAAGTAATAGAGCATAAGATAGTATGTGTTTCAGGGTTTATTTCCTAAATCTAAAAAAGTGTAGGGGTCAATACCCCCTTCTTCGTAAGAAACAATTTGAATGTCTGCCGGAATGTTCGCCTCGTTAAAATTGTCGCCTCTCGCTTCTATGATGCTTTCCGGACGATTACAAGCCACCGGATCGCCCGCCATTTCGGAGATATATCTTTCGTCTGTCTCTTCATCCCATCTGATGTAGACTGTGTTGTCAATCGTCGGATATACCAAGCCGTCTTCCATTATGGCACCGAATGCATTTATCCCTTGGGCGATGAGTTTTATCTGGACTCGGATCATTAATTCATGATCCGGAGATTTTCGAGGCCATATATCAGCAGGCCATCCTGCAGGCAATTCGGGATAGGGTCCAAAGCCATAGGGCGAGATGAGCGTCTCCGCCGTATCTTCTTCCGCGTCATCCGGTAAGAACGGCTCCGCGATGTCAAGGGTCTCGGGCTCGTTGGAGACCGCCTCAGGCTCATCGGACATCGGTGTGTCGGTGTTTTCCTCGGGCATGTCTACAAAACCGGGTGTCTCATCCGCTGCTGGAACGCTAACCGCTTGTGCAGGGGGCGTCTTGTTTTTATTCTCGAGTGCTTGCACGGTGCGTTTTATCGGTGACAGGTTCGCTGCCGTGGTGCGCCGGATGTGCCAACTATAAAGTTGAACGCCTCCAACAACCAGCACGAAGAAAAAGAGTCCGGCTTGAATAGCACGGCTTGACAGTAAATCCCTCAACATCATATCACCTCTCTCATATTAGCCCTCTGTTTGTGAGATTATAGAAATGTCATATTCGATTCAAATTAGGTTTCTCTACCTTTTCCCTCGCCATCTCCGACCCCGCCGATTAACCTTTACTGCTATGTTTTGAGTTTCCCCCAACGGGTCGCGAGTTGGTTTATCGGTTGAACAGAATAAATCTTGTTTGTCCATTCAAGTATTGGCACACCGTCCGGATACATTTCTAAAATTTCTGTTGTGTCAAACCCATCCAGAGACACGGCAAAATATTGACTTTGACACCTACATCAGATATGTTGGGGAGAAGCCCCCAATATATCTGATGTAGATAGTCCCCTTGATGGGTCCCTAGAACAACGTAGATGGAGATGTCTGTGACAGAATTTTAATCCACTACAGCGACGGATTGATGTACATAGGACCCACCAGACGGGGAGCGGTATTGGTCAAGACTTGCAAGCCCGTCACATCCAGAATTGTCTAGTTTAGACTCGATGTCATCATAACTAAAGTTGAGCAGCTGGCTCTCATTGCCACCGCTGTACCTGACAACGTGTGTGTCTCTTATTTTACGATTCACGTACCGCCTCCATTCTCTGCCCTCATGGAGAGGATACCGATTATTCGCTGACGCAGAGATGGAGTAGTATCCTGATTTACTCCATCCCCAACCGGTATACACTTTAGCATAGCCTTCATATTCTATGCCGTACCTCCGGATGTACCAGGCTTCTCCTGGATAATCCACGTCGACTTGAGTCCAAGCAGTGGTTTTCAACGTGCCAGCTTCATCTTCAAACTTCCGTCTCCCGAACACCCCATGCTAAGGTTCTCCCACCATCTTTATGTTATCAACCTCATTCTTCACATTATTGTAAGCCCAGATAGATGTCCCACCGAACAAGGCTAACAGTAGGACATAAGACAGTATACGTTTCATAATTTCCCTCCTAAGGTAGGTCTAAAAATGTGTAGGGATCAATACCCCCTTCTTCATAGGAAAGCACTTTTATGTCTGATGGAATGTCCGCTTCGGTGAAACGGACTCCTCTCTCCTCTTCAATAGCTCGAATCCGATCGCAAGCATCTGGACCGCCTGACATGTCGCTGATATATTTTCTACGGCCATTGTCAGCCCATTTGACATAGACAGTGCCTAAAATCATTGGGTATACCAAACCGTTCTCCATTATGGAGCCTATAACATCTACCCCTTGATGTGCCAGTTTTATCTCAACGCGTGCCATGAGTTCATGGTCTGCGGAGATGCATGGCCATGTCTCATCGATGGGCCATCCTGCAGGTAATTCGGGATAGGGTCCAAAGCCATAGGGCGAGATGAGCGTCTCCGCCGTATCTTCTTGCACGTCATCCGGTAAGAACGGCTCCGCGATGTCAAGGGTCTCGGGCTCGTTGGAGACCGCCGCAGGCTCATCGGACATCGGTGTGTCGGTGTTTTCCTCGGGCGTGTCTACAAAACCGGGTGTCTCATTCGCTGCTGGAACGCTAACCGCTTGTGCAGGGGGCGTCTTGTTTTCATTCTCAAGCGTTTGCACGAGGCGTTTTATCGGTGCCAGTTTCGCTGCCGTGGTGCGTCTGACGTGCCAACTATAAAGTTGAACGCCTCCAACAACCAGCACGAAGAAAAAGAGTCCGGCTTGAATAGCACGGCTTGAAAACAAATCCCTCAACATCATATCACCTCTCTCATATTAGCCCTCTGTTTGTGAGATTATAGAAATGTCATATTTGACTTCAAATCTCTATGGATGAAACAGAAAAATCAATCCATACCATCCAGCCGGAAACCGCCTGTCCTTTCTCGCGTAGGCAAGAAAGAGCGGACATTTCGTACAAGGGAGTAATCTCCCCATCCCGATACGAGCGGTGAACCCACTGGTGCAAAATTGAAGTTTCTCTCTTCTCAATTCGCAGGAGATGTAAGAAGTATAACCGCTCTCCTACATTAAATTCAACTAAAAACAACAATTCTCGTCTATCTTCTTGTTTTGCGTTCAAAACAGAAGAATATCCGAGGCAACTTAGGGCGCGTAAGGAGTTCTCGTTATCTTGTATTGTATTAGCGAGATGTCGTTGTTTCCAAATCTCATCACACGCGCCGTTGCTGATTCAATAATATGCAAGCTCTATGCCAATTCGCCTTACGATTCTGGGGACATCGCGAACGCACCTCAATTCGGTGCGTTGGGACATCTTAAAAACCTTAGGGCCACGCAGGTTTAGACGAGATGGAGGCATCGCTAGCTGCCGTTGAAGGTTTAGAAGTGAAATCGGGCCGTTGGACGGATAAAAATGGATGCAAAGATAAGCATCATTAGAGGGAAACTGGCCATCACGGATGGGGGTTTCTACACGCGTTATTGGATTGGCGGAGACTTCTTGATTGCTTTTATCTCTTCTAATCCTTTGCGGTTCGCTTCACTCGGATAGAAAAAGTATAACAATTCATGCAGAACGATCGCTTCATCTAGAAGGATACCTTCCTCTTCTTGAGATCTATGATATAAATCAATGAATTGCTCAATTTCTGGAATCTCACCATGTTTTTCTATTAGTCCCTTTCTTATAGCCTCTTTATTGGAGGCAGTTGTCGGAGGAAGCTCCCAGGCAGGGACGGCTGGAACCGTGTTTATCTCTTCATCCTTTGTCCACACAGGCTCCTTATCCGCTGTTAAGGCGGAGGACAATGGGGTGTCGTTGTCTGTCTCTATAGACGGTGTGTCTGTTTCCGCGGTTGATGTCCTATTCGGAGGAGGGTGTGGGGGTTCACTGATATCTTCATCATCTTCTATAAAGGCAGCATCGGGTTTTTCTGTTGTCCGCTCCTTTACAAGCGGGGTTTGCTCCTTTACAGGGACTATGGGTAAACTCTTCTCAAAATGTTTATTATCAATATGAATATAGATAGCAAAGGCACTACATAAGAGAATAATAAAAACACAAAGTAAAATGACTCGCATAGGATGTTTTCCTTGTAAAGCATTAATGCTCGAGGGTCAGGTAAGACACCTTGCAGAGTATCTTACCTGATCTGTTGAGGGTGATAAAATACCATCCTTGTAAAAAAACAGAGGTTGGTTGTCTGAATCGTCATCCATAGATTGTTACCAGTTCTTTTCACGCGCCTTGGGGTATTAGCCCCACTGGCCCCCGCCATTACACATGGCACTATTAAATTCGTGGTAGACTACTGTCGTGTATTTAATGTCTGTACTACCATTCGCATGCCACCAATGGGTCGTCGTTGAGTTGTGAGAACCCAGATATTGTATGTAACAGACATTGCTACTCTCATTATTACCTACATGATGCTCTTTATAATAGGTTCTAATCCGAATATGATACGTCTCCGCTTCCGCCTCCTTGATGTTTACGATAGATGCGAATGGGATTGCGAATAAAACGATTATTAAAATGACAAAAATGCGTTTCATCCTTAAATTCTCCTTTTTATTCCTTGGTTTTCTCTAATATCAATTTGTAGGAGATGCAAATGATATTATCATATCCCCTACATGAAAGTCAATTAAAAACAACAATTCTCGTCTATCTTCTTGTTTTGCGTTCAAAACAGAAAAATATCCGAGCCAACCTAGCGCGCGTCAGGAGTTCTCGTTATCTTATATTGTACTAGCGAGATGTCGTTGTTTCCAAATCTCATCACACGCGCCGTTGCTAATTGAATAATGTGCAATATCTATGACAATTCACCGCACTATAAAGTAGACATCGAAAACGCGTGGGCACCGCAGGGCAAACCAAATTCCCAATGGCTTAGTTCTCTTGATTATACAGCCTTGAAGCCTCGGCGGTGCCACGTGGATTTAGCAGGAATGGGTAGGCGTGTCTTTTACGGGTTTGGCGATGACCTCAAATGTGAAAAGTGTGCGAGTGAAGGTGAGAGGGTTTGCGAGCATGTTTATTGCCGTTGTAACTCCTTGTCTATTTCAGGGAAGCCTGTTTTGAGGTATTTTGGATGGCTTTCGATGTCCGGCGGGTAGTGTATCTCCCATATCTTCACGTCCGATTCCGCAAAATTACGGGACGGGTAAACTGGGACAAACGCATCGCTCAATTGCTGCCGCAGAACCGAGTCCCTTGAATCCTTTTTTGTTAGCAGCACGTGTGTTGCACCGTGTGTTTTTAGGAATTCAAGCACTTCTCGCTCTTCCTGTGCATTGTGGACATGCTGGTTATAGAGATATATCCAATGCTGGAGGTAGGTGTCCTGGTCTATGATGGTTTTGACACCTGCGATGACGTTGAGTTGGCTACCATACGCCCAATGTGCGGCGACAATAGGGAGGTCTTTCTCCATCACTTTCCGCACGAGAAACGTCTTCATCCAGAGGAACGCCGCGTTGACTCGTGTGTATCCGGGTATCGGTTTACGCATCTGTTTTGCTGCATAGAGTGAACGATAGGTGTGTGCATGTTGCAGTGGCAGGAACATCAGCAGGATGGAGAGTATCGTGGCGGTTCCTGTTTTTAGAACAATCGGTTTGAAGGTTTCCCGAAACTTATCTGTGACATACACAGAATGCCAGAGCCGTTCACTGAGCGTCTCTCCGATGCAATGAATCAACGCCGCGGCCCCAAACGCAAGGGCAACACCGATAAAGAAGTCATAGCGTTTCGCGTCACGGGAGAGTGACACCCAAACAAGAAACCAGACAGTGAAAGCAATGAAAATGATTTCTGATGAGTTGAGCTTGTTTTTACATTGCCATGCGACAAACAGGAGTGCGATGACACATCCACCCATCGCAACGCAAAAAAGGGCGTTGCCAAAAGGTTCGCCCCAGAGTTTATCTAACGGTTGCCGAAAAAAGGAAAAGGCTGTAAAGAGTGCCATCGGTATAGAGAAGATAAGCCCCAGTTTTTTCCACAGAAGCAGGGGGATAATGACGAATCCGAGACTTCCGAAAATAAAGACGGTGCCGTAGCGGGCGACCCAATACCTGAAATGTGGTGCCCTGAGCTCTGTCATCTTTTGCATAAGTGCGTTTTGGCTCAAGGAGACGGTGGTATCGGCGAAGGTGCTGTGTTGTATGTAAATATAACTGAGTGCGAGGCTGATGCTTCCAAGTGTTAATCCAAGTGCGAGGGTGCGGGCGTGTGGGAGAAAGAAGTCTACTTTTGACAGGATCAGGTGCCGGAGTGCACGCATCCCTAATAAAATAAGTGGGGATACAAGCACAAAAACAGCGAGGTGCTCGGAAAAGCCATATCCGCTCCGATAGGCAGGGGAAGCGAAGTAGAGCGTTGGGACAAAGCTCAACACCCAAAGCAGGTAGTGCCCTAAGCCCGCCTCTGTTTCGGAAGCGAGAAACCGCCAGAGTTCAACACAAAGCATGATGCTGAGGAATACGCCAAAACCTTCCCAAGAGATACCACCGAGGAAGACAGTAAAACCACTGGCGAGTGTCCACAATAGCTTGTGGTGAGGACGCTCAGTGCATACAGACATCAGATAAATTATGAGAGCGAGAATGCCAATCATCAGACAAAATGCGTCTCTATCTCCGAATCCGGCGGTACTGCGTTCAATGCTGCCAGGGAGCGTTGCCAAAAGCACCCCTGCGACGCTGGAAAAGAGAAATCCGTAGGCGTAGTAAAGAAACAGGCAGAGTGCACCGAGGCCGACGCAAAAGCAGACAACAGGCATGTAGAGGGCAACGTGATAAAGTGTGACGTTGGGAAACCCCGGGGCAATGGCTTTATGGGTGTAAGCGAGGACGTAACCGTAGAGGTTTAGCGTCTGGCCTAAATCTCTACCGAGGGGTAGCCATCGGTGCATATCCCGTTCGGGGAGCCGCCCGTGTTCGGAGACAAGTTGTGCCTGCCAATAGTAGAAATAGGCATCGGTTTCGGTGAATTGCCCGGGAGGGAATTGTTCTACGCCTTGGATGCGTATCCAGAACGCGAGCAGCACAACGCAGAGGAAAAACGCAGCCAAGCTTATGTTAAGGAGTGACGGAGTGTTTTTGGATGAAACTTTCAAGTTGTGTGGCAATCTCCAGGTCTGATTGTTTGATCCGGCGGAGTCCCTCTTCGAGTCCATATTGCTTTATCAGTTCAGCGGGTTTTCGGTACGCAGTCGCCTGTTTTTGCAGTTTTTCGTGACGTTGTCGAAATGCCGCCAACTCTTGGGGGGATCTCTCGGCGCAGTACCCGCAGTTTTTCGAGGCTGTCTTTGCGGGGGAGTGTCTGTCTGCACGAAGTCCGAACACAGCCGGTGCCGGTGCGATGACAGCCGTTGACGTGCGGTGTGTGCATTGGAAGTGTACCGGTGGCATAACTGACAAAGATTGCGATGATGCTGCCGAGTGCAGCGTGGCGATACTGTATAAAAAATGCGTGTCTTTCATTCAAAATTCCTTCTTAATCGGGCGGTGTATAGCCGTATTCGGCAAGTCGATCTAAAAAGGTTTTCCAGGCCTGGTCTAGAAGTTCAGGATTTTCGGTGACGATGGTTTGAAGTTCAGGAGGGAAGGAACTCTCCAAATTTCTATAAACTTGGTTTAGAAAAACCTTTCGTTTGGCCTCCTCAGCAAGTTTGCGGGTTGCCTCCGCATCAGATTCTTGCTCAGAAGATGTCGGAGAATCTGATGTACTTTGAGTTGTTGATGTGGAGGTTTCATTTTTTTGGGTGGAGTTGCTAACCTCCTCAATGAAAGATCCCCTTGTCGATATCGGGGTTGTAGGAGTTTCAGAACCTGAATCTGCATTCGTAATTACCACGGTGCTTCCGGCGGTAAACCTCTTTTCTTCCACCGTGCCAGCTAGCGGCAGCGATACAGTTCCCTTATATACCTTTATCGGTTCTGTGGATTTCAGCTGAATGAGTCTAGGATAACGGCTTAAAATCACAGAGAAAGAAAGGGGAAGAAGAGAGATGTCTAACAAAATGCAAAAGTGTAGAGGTATCCGTTTTATCCGTATCCTGAACGGCGCGAGTTCGGACTCTGGGCGATCCCGTAATTTACGTAAATCTATTTTTCTCCTTTGTAGAAGGGCAGCGAGACGTATCAGTCTGTCTCACCGCCCTCACAAAAAAACTAAAGAAAGTCATTAACTACAACCACCGCTGTCGGCCCCATCGTCAAGGTGTTCCTCTAAACAGTCATTATAAGTGCACAATTTGTTCAAATATGTGGTTCCGGCAATGGCTAAATTGATTGTGGCGGCGGTAAAAGCTGCGGCTGCTATGGCTATAGCTTTTGGATTAAACGATTTTTATCGCCGCCGCGAGTATGGCTTCTGCCGTTATATAGGCTATTATTGCTGTGGCGTAACTTCCAGAAGCCTCTACCATCGCCTCATATTCGGATAGACAAATCTGCCCGTCCTCGTTTTCACAATCCGCTTCAATTAGAGTCGTGGCGGCGGTAAAAAACATGATACATAACACGAAAAAACTTATCGTGCTGAGTAGGTTTGAATTCACCTTTGGCAATTGTATGGGCCTAAAGCCACAAGTTAATGGACCTTTCTCGGAATTTACCGTGGAGGTTTATATCCTTGCTCAACGAGTAACTGTAAAAAGATTTTCCACCCTTGTTCGACAAGTTCAGGATTTTGGTTAACGTGCTCTTGAAGTCCGGGCGGTGCTTGACTAACCATTCTGTCTTTTGTCTCTCTCAAGAACGCACGTTGTTCTTGCGGAGAAAGCGTGTTTAAATGCTCCAAAATGTAAGGAACGACTTCAGCTATTGCAGCTTTAGCCTCTTCTTGTATCTCAACACTTTCTGCTAAAGCCTCGTCAATTTCCGCATTCCACGCTTCCAAAGCTGCCCGTTCAGCACCCCTTCTTTCGTTTGCAACTTCATCATCCGTGTTTGCAGCTTCATCGTCCGCGTTTACAGATTCGTTTGGAATTGTTGGTGTCCTTTCACTATCCGTTTCTCGCGATTCCTGATTTAAAGGCATTTCTACGTCTTCTGTTTCTCGCGATTCCTGATTTAAAGGCATTTCTACGTCTTCTGTTTCGATGAGAACCTCTTCACTTGAATTTACCGATGTTTCCTCATCCACATTCGGCGGGGATTTTTGAATTATCTTATACACCTTTCTCGGAGCCCTTGTTTGGTTTCTCTTTTCGAGATGACCTTGAATGAAAATCCAACTCATTGTGATTAACATAACGGGAGTTAGAATTATGAATACAGGTCTCCATTTTTTTTTAATTCTTTTTTCGTATTCCTGACTAGTCTCCATGCTTATGATTCCTTTCTAAATTTTAGGTTGAACGTATTCTCTCTACCTAGAGTAGAGAGAATACTCTAGATGGTTTTCTAGCGTGAGGGTTGTTAAAATGTGACTCTAAGTATTAGAATCACAGCCCCAGAATCATCTACCTCGGGCGGATCGTGTTCGTTTTCGCAGTCATAAAGAGCTCGGCGTGCAGTTTCAAGTTTCGCAGACTCATTAGCAAGATGTGCCACGGCGAGTGCTTTGGCTGCAGCAAGCCCGGCTACTGCCCACCACTGCCCAGATGCTATAGCCGCCATGAGTGCTACATGCGCAGCTAGCACGTACCCTCCCGCGATATATACAGCGTTTTCTGCATCCTTTACTGCTTGTCTTTCAGTTTCGCAATGCTCCGCAATCACAGAGCCTATGAGAAACGCCATCGTAAATAGAACAATCAGGCTAATTACCGCAAGCAGGTTTGAGTTCACCTTTGGCAATTGTATGGGTCTAAGTACCCAAGTTAATGTGTTTGTCATGAGATTCTCCTATTATTTTCTAGGAGATACGAATGATATTATCATATCCCCTACATGAAAGTCAACAAAAGACTACAATTCTTATCTTCTTGTTTTGCGTTCAAAACAGAAGAATATCCGAGGCAACCTAGCACGCGTAAGGAGTTCTCGTTATCTTATATTGTACTAGCGAGATGTCGTTGTTTCCAAATCTCATCACACGCGCCGTTGCTGATTCAATAATAAGCAATCTCTATGCCAATTTGCCTTACGATTCTGGGGACATCGCGAACGCACCTCAATTCGGTGCGTTGGGACATCTTAAAAACCTTAGGGCCACGCAGGTTTATACGAGATGGAGGCATCGTTAGCTGCCGTTGAAAGTTTAGAAGTGAAATCGGTCCGTTGGACGGATAAAAATGGAAACCCGCAAAAATTGTAGGGTGTCCGGTAAGAATAGGTGTCCATTCTGCAAAAATTGTAGGTTATTTTGCGAGAAGGGGATGTGTGGCCCGCAAAAATTGCTGGTTTATGCGAGACTTTTGGGCGGTTCACTGTTTTTTCCAAGGTAAAATCACTTCTGAAGGTCTCATCTGTTGTGTTGGGTTACAGGATCGGGCAAGGCGGCTTGGTCGTGCAGACAGAAGTTGAGTTTCCTATTCAATCAGAAGCCACCGTGGAAAAGACTTTCCGCAGCGTTTGTGAGACATGAGATGCTCTGCTCCCTTAGGAAATTAACGCTCAGTGTAATACTAATATCAGATATGCTTCTCTCGGCGTTAGAGAGAGAAGTTCTCTATTAAACTCGGCGACAAGATATGGCACAAAATTTGCTAATTAACAATGAAGAGCCCTATGAATGGAGCTCGGGAGCTTGTTGCCACTGTAGAAAAACGACACAAATCCGAGTAATCTGAATATGGGAGGAGGATTATGAATGAATCTACCGTTACCCTTAAATCTCCACAGATGCGAGCGGTTTACCGCGCCATCCAGCGGGTTGCACAGACGAACGTCTCGGTTCTCATTACAGGTGAAACCGGGGTCGGTAAAGAGATAATTGCACAAGCGATTCATAACCAGAGTTTGAGAAGGGACAAACCGTTTAAAGTGGTGAATTGCGGTGCGTTTCACCGGGAGCTTCTGTCTAGTGAGCTCTTTGGGCACGAGAAGGGTGCGTTTACCGGGGCGACTGCCCAAAGACGTGGCATGTTGGAACAGGCAGACGGCGGCACGTTGTTTCTGGATGAGGTAGGCGAAATGTTTCCTGAACTGCAGCCCATGTTCCTCCGCACCTTAGAAACACAGACGTTTACGCGGCTCGGTGGAAATAGAGAGATTAGAGTGGATGTCCGTGTTATCGCGGCGACAAATAGTGATATGGAGACAGCGATTTATAACAAGCAGTTCCGGGAAGATCTTTACTTTCGGCTCAATGGATTTCAGATTCATATCCCGCCGTTGTGGGAACGTCCTGAGGATATTCCGCCACTGGTTTCTACTTTCATTTCTCAATTAAGTATGAAATATGGGAAGAAAGTGGTGAGGATGACCCCGGAAGCCCTCTATTTCCTGAAACAGGCGGCATGGCCGGGCAATATCCGTGAACTCAAAAATGTGATTGGCAGAGCTATCCTTGAAACCGACGCATCCGTTGTCGGAATCTCGGAGGTCTCTTTGGCACTATTTGGAAAGCCAGCGACAGGCATACTCCTATCTCAGGTAGGTTCTTCTGTTAAGGAAGCGTTCTACCCTCTTCTGACGCATATCTCCTTGACAGAGTTTATCCAGATTTTTGCGGGGATTTCGCCCGATATATGGAAGTTAGTTCCTAAGCAGGTGCAACGCGGCGTTATCCGTGAAGCATCTTTCTATTTATCGCGACTTTTGGATGGCCATCAAGGCCCTATCCGTCTTGATAGCATGACGAAAGACGAGATTTTATCTGTGGTTGCTGGGCAGCGCCTAGAAGCATGTGGCTCCTTAGCGCGAGCAGCAGCGTCGCTGGATGTAGATGTTCGGACACTCAAGGAATATCTAGCAGTAGGCGAAGCAGAGGCATAAGACCTAATTATCGTAATTTCTCGGTGCTAAGACACGTTCTAGAGGGACTTGACACTAATTTGAATGCTATTATTTTCATCAGGCAGTTTTTCCTCGCCTGCCTCGCGTCCAATTTCATCAACATGCGGCAACAGTGGAGTGGAGACGAAACCCCGAAGCTGCAGTCAGGAATCGTCTCTACCAGAGGAACATTTTTTTAAATTGTCTGCGAGCCGAGTGATGATTTCCGACTCTAATTGCCCGATTGCTCCGGAATTTTCGTTGTCCGCTATTGTATTTAGGAGCATCTCGATATCTTGTTGCTCCATTAACGTGAATGGCTTATGCTGTTGCATAATTCGGATTAATCGCGGTAACACATAAGTTCTGAAAAGAGGTTCTTCCCAGCAGAGCTCGTCGGTAATTCTGCAGAGCTCCTCGGTGCACATTTTCACTTGCCTCTCCAAGTTTTCCAGGTCACGATGTTTCTCGGTGTCCAGATTTTTGGAAATGTCGGCACGTTGGTGCCCTATCTCTCGTGCCGTGAGGATTTTGTCTTCCATGACCATTAAGGCTTCTACCTTTTCTATAAAAGTATCGGCACGATTTTTGGCCTTGATAATGTTGCTTTCACTCACCTATTTACCTCATTTTTATCATAGATTTTAGAATACGGATACGTTTGAAAAACTTGCTCAACGGTTAAGCTCCGGAAAATGATATAGGGCAATGCTTTTTGTCAGCAATTGCACCTCTAACCAGCCAGAAATGCACAAATCACGTTTTTGCTGAAAGAAAATACGTGCATTTTGAGATACTATTGCTAGCTGCCTGTACACACTTTACGATATTTTACGAATAAAATCCTGTCAATTTTGTGTCAATAATATTCTTAATAGTTATATCAAAAAAAACAGAAAAGTCAAATTTATTTTTTGGCGTACTGCCTGATAGATCGATTTAGGATATAATCTCACTAACAGAAAAAAGGGCAGCAAATTCGATCCGTTGTGATGGGGGTAGATAGCCTTCACGTTCGTGTGACATGCGGTAGAAAATTCTTTACAATTGTGCGTGCTAGATTAGATTTGAGAATATGAATAAACTTGCTGCGCCATCAAGGAGTGAGGGGACTGTTGTTCCAAAAAACTGTAGTTGAAATGACGCAAAGGCGGATTTTCTACGATTGAAAATTGAGATGCACGAAGGCCGGATCGAGTTTCAGCACCGTTTGAATCGCTTTTATCGCCTTTTTCCGTTTGTTGGCTTTCATCGCAACTAACGCCAAGTGGTAGTGTGCCTCAATATAATCGCTCTGAAGGCGGATTACGCGCTCTAACGTGTTGATGGCTCTGTTCGTCTGTCCCCGCTGAGACTGGATCCAGCCCAACGTGTCATGATATGCTGCAACGTCTGGGTTGAGCAGAACCGCTTTATATGCTAACGCTTCAGCCAATAACAATTTCTGTCGGTACCCATTCACATATAAACGGGCTAAGTTATTGTAGGCCTGTCCATCTTCAGGTGTCATCGCGAGTGCTTTTTCATAAACGCGTTGCGCATCCGAGAGGCGACCGAGTTTCATATACGCTGTACCGAGGGCATTATACGTTTTGTAATCTGGATACCTAGATGTTCGCATCGAGGCTTGTGCTTCAAACGGATCGTGAGTCTCATTTGCATGGGCCGCTAAAAAGAATTCATACGCCTTAACTGCAAGCGCGTACTGATTTTCCATCAAGTACGCAAAACCTAATTTCTTATAGTAGTGAATCGGAATTGGACCGAGATGCCGGCTCAATTCGTACGAATCAATCGCTTGCCTATAATAGCCTTCTTGGATGTAGAAGTCCCCTGCGGCAAGGGAGCGTTTTACTTCCGCAGACGGATCGCCAACAATAAACCCGAGCTGACTCATACCTCTTGTATCTGATCCATCATGACCTTGATAAAGGATTGCGCCAATTGTTATTCCTACGAGAACGCACCATAATACAATGTAGGTTCGGGTTCGGGATACCCAACGTTTAGAGAAATAGGTATCCGGGCGTAGCAATAGTGCAAAAAGGTTGGGCCGTGGTTGTTCAGCAATCGGGCTATAGGCACCCATCGGGCTGTACCACACTGCAGGCGAGCTCGGTGCTAATACAGGAAGATTTGTAGTCTGTCCGGCTAATCGGGGCGATTGGGAGATCGATGCCGATGATTTCTCTAGCTCGGCATCCTCGGCTGTTGGGACATCATCTAATGTTTCTGTCTCTGTGAGGATATCCTCACTCAGTTCTTCATCTGTCTGTTCTGCTGAGACATCTATTGGCGTGTCGATGTCCAACGGCTCTGTTTCTGTGAATTCAACTTCATTTCCTTCTTCACTGTTTTCAGGGCTCTCTTGCAAATGTCCCTCGCCAGAAACTGTTGAGTCCGTTTCTGACGGACTTGACACAGATAGAACATCATCTACCGATGTGGTTGTGGGTTCTTTTGTGGCTGTGGATTCTTTAACGTCCTGTGTATCTTCCGGAACGTTCGTCTTCACTTGCGTAGGCAAATTCGCTGGTTCCGGAGATTCTTCTGCGAAAGTCTCTTGTCCGGTTGTTGTTTCTGAACGGTGAGCTGATAAGTCATCGGTGATGTTCGTACCGGGCGTTACCTCGGGAAAACGTTCCTCAATCCGGGCAACGCACTTATTCGCTTCCAGTCGCGTTAACAGTGAATCTACATTTTGGAATAATTGCAGTGTTGGTAGCACACTGCGAGTACCAAGTTCTGCGACCGCTTCCATCATTGCCCAGGCGGTTAGATCATTTGACTCGGTTTTCAAGGCATGCAGAAGTGGTTCCAGGGATGCTGTCGCGTTCAGTTGCTGGAGTGCCTTTGCTGCTTCCCGCCGCACCGTTGAATCCGCATCTGCGAGTGCATCCGTTAAAAACGGCACTGCTTCCGTCTCAGCCTGCTCGGCGAGGTTTGCAACAGCCGCCCTCCGGAGCCCACTCGGCAGCGTTAGATCTTTTAATGTTTGTATAGATTGCTCAAAAGATAACATAACAGTCTTCATGTTTTGCCGGTAATGTAACATCCACTGTCAGTTTACGCGCGCCGTGAAAACATAAGACGCCAATTAACAAAACGAATTATCCTTTAAAAAGATTCACGTTTTTATTTTGCTTGACGGATTAGAGAAATAAGTGTATCATGCTATAAAGTCTGATAGGAATTATAAATCAGTTTTTTCAATTTCAATAGAGACTTTCAAACTGCATCATCCTTAACAGAGGAGATTTAAAGATAATGGCAAAAAAGACTTGTATGAAATGTACACAACGAATTTCGCCGCTAATTATCCAGAACACTAAGATTGGCATAAGCAAGATATGGGGTGCTTCTTATGTCATAACAATTCTTGTGATTTTAGGGGTGTTGGTTATGCACGGCAGTGCGGACTCCCTCCATCGCGGCGGCACCCTAATCTTCGGCCGCGGAGGAGATTCCATCGGGCTTGATCCGGGACATGAAATGGACGGTGAATCCTTTAAAGTCTGCGACAATATCTATGATACACTCGTTCAATATAGCGACGAAGGGACGGAGCTGACCCCCGGACTCGCCGCATCCTGGGACAGCTCAGCAGATGGATTAACATGGACGTTCCATCTGCGACAAGGCGTGAAATTTCATGACGGTACACCTTTTAACGCTGAGGCTGTGCTGTTTTCACTCAACCGCCAGCATGAACCAACACACCCATTTCATAGAGTCGGGGGTCCGTATGGATATTGGATAGATGCAGGATTAGCCGGTATCGTTGATAAGATTACCGCTTCTGATGATTGGACCGTTCAAATTCACCTAAAACAACCTTACGCACCCTTTATCTATACCATGGCAATGACAGCATTTGCGATTGTCAGTCCGACAGCCGCCAAAAAGTGGGGTGCTGAGTTTACCAATCATCCTGTCGGAACAGGTCCCTTCAAATTTATCCGATGGGATAGAAATGATAAAATCGTCTTGGAAGCAAACGAGGACTATTGGAACGGGCCGCCGAACTTGGATAGAATTATTTTTCGTTCCATTCCGGACAATGCCGTCCGATTTATCAAACTTCAAGAAGGAAGTCTTCACGTCATCCAATTTCCAAACCCCGACGACCTGCCTCTCATTCAAGAGGATGCCAACCTGCAACTCATCGCGCAGCCCGGCCTGAGTATCGGCTACCTCGCGATGAATATGGATAAGCAACCCTTCGACAACAAAAAGGTACGGCTCGCTATTAACCATGCTGTTAATAAAACCGCAATCGTTGAACATTTGTACCAAGGCACCGGAATTGCTGCCAAAAATCCGATCCCGCCGACGCTCTGGAGTTATGATGATACCCTCGAAGATTATGACTACAATCCAGAGAAGGCAAAGCAGCTTCTCGCTGAGGCAGGTTATCCCAACGGTTTTGAAACCACACTCTGGGCACTACCTGTACCGCGCCCATACATACCTGATGGACGCATGCTCGCTGAAGTCGTACAATCCAACCTCCGGGACATTAACATTGAGACGAAGATTGTTACTTTTGACTGGGGAACGTATCTTGAAAAAACGAAGAACGGTGAGCACGATATGGCATTCTTAGGCTGGTTCGCTGACTTCGGAGACCCGGATAACTTCTTGTACTATCTTTTAAGCAAGACCGCAGCGGAAAAGCCTGCAGGCAATATCGCCTTTTACCGTAGTGATGAGATGCAGGATGTACTGGAACGTGCCAGAGTTACCAACGACCGCGACGAACGCATTGCTCTCTATAAACAGGCACAGGCGATATTTCATCGGGATGTCCCCTGGGTCCCCATAGCGCACGCACAAAATATTTTAGTTATTAACAAAAAGGTACAAAATCTCAAACTCCATCCGTTAACGTGGAAATATCTCCGTCATATTTCACTTGCTGAATAGGACAACATCAGCCGTTGACGTGCTGCAATATACGAAGAAAACCTCTGGTGAGAAAGGATTCACCCCGCTGGCGGGGGAAGGGAAGTTCTCCCCGCGGAGGGGATGAATTCCGATCCTTCTTTTTTGAAAAAGTATCATCACAACATCAGCCGTTGACGTGCTGCAGTATACGAAAAGCGGAATTGTTCTTCCGGCACTCACATTATGCGGGAAAAAATATGAACCAAAAATTTCGTATCGGGGTCACGCGTGACTTCCTAAAACCCGACGGTACCTCTGATTTTGAAAACATCGGTGCACCATACTTCGACGAGGCAGGATTGCATTGGGAATACCTCGCAGAATTAGCCCCTACCTTGACCAAGCAGCAAGTACACGATTATGACGCGCTCTTAGTACTCGGTGGCGGCATTACTGCTGAGACACTCACGGATGTAACTCGCTTAACAATCATCGCCAGATTTGGAGTCGGTTATGATAAAGTTGACGTGCAAGCATGCACCGAAAACGGGGTGATTTTGACAATCGCACCTGATGGCGTTCGCCGTCCGGTTGCCACCTCCGTTATAACTTTTATACTATCTTTGAGTCATCTGTTACTAATAAAAGACAAACTCACCCGCACGGGCGGATGGGCTAAAGCGATGGGGCACATGGGGATGGGACTTGTCGGACGCACTCTCGGACTTGTCGGAGTGGGCAACATCGGCGCAGAGGTTTTCAAATTGGCACAACCGTTTGGAATGCGGCATATCGCCTTCGATCCTTACGTCAGTCCTGCGGAAGCAAAAGAAGTTGGCGTAGAATTAGTAGATCTGGATAGTTTGATGCGAACCGCTGACTTTGTCTGTATCTGCTGCCCCTTGAATGAAGAGACGCGAGGACTCATTGATGAAAGACGCATCGGACTTATGAAGTCTACTGCTTACTTGATTAACACCGCGCGCGGTCCCATCGTTAAACAACAGGCACTTACAAAAGCACTGCGCGACCGGTCCATCCAAGGTGCGGGTCTGGATGTCTTCGAGGAAGAACCCATTCATCAGGAAGACCCGCTGTTGGAATTAGACAACGTCATCCTTACACCTCACAGCCTCTGCTGGACTGATGAGTGTTTCCAACGCATTAGCCAGAGTGCATGTCAAAATATTGCACGGGTCGCTCGGGGACAGATACCTTCTTGGATTGTCAATGCTGACGTTGTGGACAGTCCAAAACTGCACCAAAAATTAGAACAGTGGCGAACAACTTAACTATAAGATGAGCAGTATACGAAAAAAAACAGTGGCGAGATAGGTTTTCTTTATCTCTCCTTTCAGGAGAGATAAGAATACTTTTTACTCGCCACCCACAGGGAAAGGAGAAAGAAGAACTGGCACACGCATATACACCCGGACTTAAAGTGACAGAACAGATGACGATTCGGAAAGAGAGATGTCTCCCCTTACAAGGCGAAGTTCTCGTACAAGTCGGAGACATCGTAACAGCCGAAGATGTCATCGCAAAAACCGATTTGCCCGGTAACGTTCAACTGCTAAATATTGCGAATCTGCTCAGTATTCCGCCTGCTGACATCGCAGAATACATGGTAAAACCTGTCGGCGAAACCGTCGCGAAAGATGAGATTATCGCCATGACAAAAGGGCTCTTCGGACTTTTCAAATCGCAGGCACGTTCACCAATTGATGGTACCATTGAAGCAGTATCCGATGTCACTGGACAGGCGATCTTGCGTGAACCGCCCATTCCAGTTGAGGTGATGGCACATATAGATGGCACCATCATTGAAACGGACGCACAGGAGGGTGCTACTGTGGAAACTTACGGTACCTATATTCAAGGTATCTTCGGAGTCGGTGGCGAAACGATAGGGCAACTTATTAGTGCGGTTGGTTCACCAGACGATACTTTGACAGATGCGCAAATACAATCCGCGCATCGGCACGCTATTTTAGTCGGTGGTTCCCTAGTCACCACATCTGCAATTCACGCTGCAATTCAGCACGGTGTTAAAGGCATCATCGCCGGCGGTATTGATGATGCCGACCTGCGGGAACTCCTCGGATATGAGCTCGGTGTCGCTATTACAGGTTCTGAAAATATCGGGCTCACGCTGGTTATCACTGAAGGGTTCGGTGACATCGCAATGGCGGAGCAGACCTTCGCGCTCCTAAAGGCGCGAGAAGGCATGAAAACTTCTATCAACGGAGCAACACAGATTCGAGCCGGCGTTGTCAGACCAGAGATTCTCATTCCATTGCCACCGGATACTCGTGAAGGAACCTCAGAACCAACCCGCATTGCATCTACCGAAGGCATTTTGGAAATTGGGACACCTGTGCGGATTATTCGCGAACCCTACTTCGGAAGATTAGGCAATGTCACGGAACTACCGGTAGCACTTCAAAAATTGGAAACAGAAGCAGACGTTCGGGTGTTGCAAGTTAAGCTCGCAGAAGGACAAACGATTACCTTGCCGCGTGCGAATGTTGAAACAATTTTTCGTATATAGGAGCCCAATACGGATTGATGTGGCAGGATAGGTTTTCTTTTTCTGTCCATGAGAAAAGATTACCTTTTACCTGCCATCTATAGATATTGATAACCTTAGCATAAATCTCGTTCTTCTGTATACAGAAGCCCAATAAAGGCTGCTGCTATGTTCTTGTATATCTCCGTACCATTAACGTCTATGTAATGATAGCTCGTGTGTAAATCTCGTCGGAGCCTTCCGATGTTTAGATTTAAAAGACTATACCGAGTTAACCTCCGCCGAGATGTACATCGGATTTAACAATACATAACCCTTGATGGGGCTGAAAGATACAAAAAACGGAGATATACAGATAGTGCTACATTCGACATCGAAAGTCACAGTCGTTGGAAGTTTGAACGCCGACCTGGTTATTCAAGCCGACCGTCACCCATTCAAAGGGGAAACCCTCATCGGCGATGGATTTGACATCTTCACCGGAGGAAAAGGGTTTAATCAAGCAACTGCAGCGGCGAGACTTGGAGCCGACATCACCCTTATCGGTAGCGTTGGTACAGATCTTTTCGGAGATATGCTCCTCGCAGCGACTGCTGCTGAGCAGATGAATACCCGAATCCGACGGGTGGAAGAAGGCACCGGTGTGGCAAGTATCGTCATTGAGCCAGATGGGGACAATAGCATCATCGTTGTACCACGCGCCAACATGGCACTAACAATAGCAGATATAAACGCAGCGACAGACACTATTGCTGAATCAGATGTCCTGCTTTTACAATTAGAGACACCGATTACGGCTTCTGAATCCGCTGCACAAATTGCAAAGGCGAACGGCACAACCGTGCTACTCAATCCAGCACCCGCACAACCTTTGCCGGACAGCCTACTCACAAACGTTGATATTATCATTCCAAACCAATCTGAAACAGAACTGTTAACAGGGATGCAGGCGAACACACTTAAAGAGGCGTGCCGCGCTGCACAAGCACTCATCACCCGATTAGATGATGCTGCACCCGCCGCTATTGTGTTGACGCTTGGAGCGCATGGTGCCTTACTGATGACACCCACAATGTCCGAAACCATTGATGCCCTCGCAGTTGATGCAGTCGATACCACAGGTGCGGGCGATGCTTTCTGCGGTGCATTGGCCACGGCACTCGCACGGGGGGAACAGATACGCGAAGCTGTCGCTTACGCGAATGCAGCTGGCGCAGCAGCTGTTACCGTACTTGGAGCAACTCCCTCAATGCCGACATCCGAAAAAATTCAACAGCTATTGGCTGATTCCAAGAAACGTAGCATAGAAACAGGAGAAAAACCATGAACAGAAAAGCAGTCTGGCTTATCCTCTCAATATTGCTTTTGGCAATTGCTCTTGCAACCGCGGAAGAGAAATGGCAAGCGAATCTCAAAAAAGATTTCGCAAAGGTGTTAAGAGAAAAGAAAAAGCCGATAGAAAAACATCGCGAGCTCATCCGAAAGTATGAGAAAAAGGGGCAGCTTCACTACCTGATAACGCTGTACGAGGCAGAAAAACCGAATCATTCAAACGATGCGCCCTTCTATTACGGGATGGGTTACACCTATGCACTACAGACGGACAATCCCATCGAAAACCGCGATACCGCCATTACCTACTTTCAACACGCAATCCTAATTGACCCGGCACTATTTTGGCCACACTTTAATCTCGGTGCTATCTATCAGCAGCGCAGCCAAGACGAATTAGCACTTGCTGAATTTGAGACCTGCACCCGATTAAACCCTAGCTACTATCCTGTTTACTATCGAATGGGTGAGATTCAACTCAAACAGCACAACTACGCCGAGGCACTCCGTGCCTTTGAAACGGCGAATAACTTGAATCGGAAGTGGGAATATCCACGCTACGGCATCGGCTTGGTTCACTTCGCACAAGGTGATATCAACCTTGCGCGTGAAACGTTTGAGCAACTCACAAAAAAGAAGGAAAAATTTGCACCTGCCTATTTCAAACTCGGGCAGGTGCTGGCTACAGAAGGGTTCTTTGATGCCGCATTGGCAGAATACGCCAAGGGCGCGAAATATCAAGCATACTCTGCTCAAGAGGTCTACGAACTCGCCTCTATCTTTGATGAAGGTGGAAATTCGAAAGGGGCTATTAAATTGTATCAACGAACGCTTGAGCTCGAATCCGATGAACGGCACGCCCAGGTGAATTGGAAGGCTAAAGCACATTTCGCACTTGGAGATAAACTCTATGCAAGCGGCGATACATTAACTGCCATCCAACATTACCAACTAGCCATCGCTGATGTGCCATCGCTCAAGAATGTGCTCTTTGAACCGCTAGCAGCTTACTTTGATCGAACGATGTCTACGGGTGAAGCAAGAACGCTCCTAGATAAAACGATGGGTGTGTTACCTAACGATGCCCGTTCCTATTTTTACGCCGGTGTCATCGAAACAGATGCAGGCAACCTGGAACTCGCGATTGAGCATTACCAAAAAATAGTTGAAATCATAGAGGCGGATCCGAGTTATCTACAGATGGAACTCCTATCACAGACCGCTGCAAATTTGAATGAGGTTTACTTCAAACTCGGTGAGCTCTATCACCAGCAAGGCGATGCTGAATTGGCGCGCACCTACTTTAAGCGGGCAATAGAAATAAACCCTGAATTGGCAAACATGTTTTTTGACGACGGACAGCGTGCTTTTGACGGCGGCAATTACGAGAAGGGGATTGAACCCTTAAACATCCATCTCCTCTTGTTTCCAGATGATATGGATGCCCTCTATCTACTAGGGCAGAGTTACGAGGAGACCGGCGATGCAGAACGCGCCATACTGTTTTACGAACGGACACTCGCTTTAAATCCAGCGCGGCCGGACGTGCTTTTCAAGATGGTTCACATCTATCGGAAACAGCATGCGCACCAAAACGCCGTGGACGTTTTACTCAAAATCATTGCAATTGAATCTGACAATGCAGAGGCACACTATCTCTCTGCCCAGTCTTACCTTGAACTTAAGCAGCACGATGCGGCCCTCGCAGCGTTTATGGAAACGATACGCGTCGCACCTGAGAATGTGGACGCGCACTATCAAGCAGGTCTATTATTTCAACACAAGGGTGATATTGACAACGCTATTGTGCAATATGAGCACACGATTCTGCTTGAGCCTACCGTAGCCGAACCATTTTTCCGACTCGGTGCTATCTATCGTGAACGTAACGACGAGGATAACATCATTCGCATTTATCAACCTGCATTGGAACTTGAACCGAACCATCCTAAGCTTCAGTATCTGCTCGCAGGCATCTTTGACAAACGCGACGAGCGCGAAAAAGCGATTCACTACTACGGTTTGGCAAACCACTATGCCACAGAAAATTTAGAGTGGCACTACAAATACGCCCGTCTTCTCGATCGGCACGCCGAGACGCTCGGAGATGACTACCATACGCACGCCGAAATGGCTGTCAATGAGTACACTGCTACACTCGCGCTCAATGGGGCTTACGCCGATGCATACTTCTACCGCGGGATGCTGACGTTACGCTACAAACAGATCGGGAACACAGTCTATCGCTACAGCCAAATCCTTGAAGATTTCAAACAGGTAGCAGAATTGCAGCCCAGAAATGCAGACGCGCACTACCATGTCGGCGTAATTAACCTTGAAATAGACAGACACAGACAGGCACAAACCGCTTTTCAAAAAGTGCTTGCCCTTAAACCGAAATATAGAGGCGTGCACTTACACTTGGGCGAAATTGCGGAATGGGAGCAGGCGTGGAAAAAGGCAATACAGCATTATGAGACTGAAGTCGCACTCATTCAAAAAGGCGAAACCGATAAGATTGCGACTGCTACTTATCAAAATCTCGGGGAACTCTACTATGCGCACGCATTGGATTACAATGCTGCAAAAGAGACCTTGGAAAAGGCACTCGCTTTAGATGATACACACGTTCCTACGCTCATCAATTACGGCAACAACCTCTTTAGTATGGATTTACTCGGGGCAGCAGCGGAACAGTTTAGACGCGTTATTCAATTGGCTCCTGAAGACTTAACAGCAAACTATAACCTCGCACTCATGTATGAATACACAGAGAAGACTGAACAAGCGAGGGCACAATGGAAAAGGTTCCTCGCGCTCAACCCGCCACAACAGTGGAAAAATGAGGCAGAGGAACACCTCCGCCAGCTCGGACTCGAGTAGACTCATCTTTTTGTATATCTTGGTACCATCACCGCTTATGTATTGTTTAATCGTGTGTAAATCTCGTCGGAGGTTAACTAGGTAATGTCTTTAAAATCTAATTTTTGTATATCTCCGTACCATCAAAGGTTATGATTTTACGCTCTTGTGTTGGCAGGTTCGGTTTTCCTAGTGGGTGGCAGGGTAAAAGGTAGTGATAGCGTGTCCTTCAGGACACGCTATCACTACCTATCCTGCCACTTTATCTCTCCTTTAGGAAAGATAAGAATACCTTATCCTGCCAATCTATAGATAAATCTCGTCGGAGATTCCTTAGGCATAGCATAAAGCGGCTCTGGCGAGATTTGTAAAGTTATTAACATAGCAGCAGCCTTTATTGGGCTCCTGTAGACAAAAGATCTTTATCGTGCTAAAATATACTAAAAATTGAGGACACCCGTTTGAACGAGCTGACCTATTATCTTGGATGCCACGTTGAGCACTATGCACAAGTGGCATCCACCAATGATATCGCACTTGAGCGCGGAAAAGCAGGGGCGGAAGAAGGCACCCTCATCGTTGCTGAACACCAAACCGCTGGCAGAGGCAGATACGGTAGGAAATGGGAGACACCCCCCGGCAAATGCCTGCTTGTCTCTGTTATTCTCAGGCATCGACTTAGGCATGACGAGGTTCCACTCCCTAACCTCATCGGTGCTATCGGCATTGCGAAGGCAATTCATACCACTACCGGACTGGAGGCCCGGATAAAAGCCCCTAATGATGTGAAAATTAAAAGAAAAAAGGTAGCGGGTGTTTTAACCGAACTCGCATACGACCGGCGGAACCAGCCGTTTTTCGTACTAGGTTTTGGTGTCAATGTGAATAACTTTTTAGAGGATTTTCCACCGGAACTACAGAGTACGGCTACCTCTCTGCGCATAGCACTAAATACTAACGTCGACATCTGCAGAAACAGACTATTAAAAGTGATACTCCATCAAATTGAGAATACCTATCGGCATCTTAAGACAGGCAAGCCGAATTTAATCATGGCACAGTTTAACGAATTTTCGTCTACAGGAGCACAACAATGATTTTTTGTATATCTCCGTTTTTTGTATATCTCCGTGCCATCAAAGGTTATGATTTTGCGCTCCTGTGTAAATCTCGTCGGAGGTTAACTAGGTATAGTCTTTAAAATGATAACATCAAACGGCAGCCTTGTTACGGGCTCCTGTAGACAAAAGACCTTTATAGGGCTGAAATATACGAAAAAACGATGAAAGTTCTCATTAGCGCTTGTCTTATCGGCGTTCACTGCCGTTACGACGGCGGCCACAGCCTAAACGAAAATGTCATAAAACGGAGTCAACTCGATGAGTTAATTCCGGTCTGTCCAGAGGAGCTGGGCGGCCTACCGACACCGCGTCCGCCGGCTGAAATTGTTGGTGGAGACGGGAACGACGTACTAAACGGTAAAGCAAAAGTCATGACAGCTGATGGAACGGACCTAACGGAAATGTTTGTACAAGGTGCGTACCGGGCCCTACGCACAGCACAATCGTACGGAGCAACGCATGTTATCCTGAAGGCGAGGAGCCCGTCTTGTGGGTGTGGGCAGGTTTACGACGGCTCATTCTCCGGTACAGTCACCACGGGCGACGGCGTAACCGCGGCACTCCTGAAACAGCATGGGTTTGAGGTTTTTTGTATACGGTAGCACAAATTTTTGTATATTTCAGCCCCATCAAGGGTTATGTATTGTTAAATCCGATGTACATCTCGTCGGAGACTCCTTAGGTTTTGACTTTAAAGACGATACCTAGAGCGGCTCTGGCGAGATTTGTAAGGGTTTTTACATTGCAGCAGCCTTTATGGGGCTGCAGTAGACGAAAAAGCAGCAGCCTTGTATCGGGCACCTGTATACGAAAAAATCTACAAAAGCAATTGCTGCATCTGTTTGCCAATATCCTTACTCCGCATCAACGACTCACCAACTAACATCGCATGCACGCCTGCTGCCCGTAAACTCGCAACGTCCGTGCTTGTATAGATACCGCTTTCACTGACAACAATCCGGTCCTCCGGTATCTCCTCACGTAAACGGAACGTTGTCTCAATATCTGTATGAAAAGTGCGTAAATCTCTATTGTTGATGCCGATAATCTCGGCATTTACATCCAAAGCCACTGCTAATTCTTCGCGTGTATGCACCTCCACTAAACATGCTAATGACAGCGACTCCGCCACCTCCATCAACCGGTGCAGCTCAACCGGTGTCAATGCTGCCACGATAAGTAAAATTGCATCCGCGCCTGCTACGCGCGCTTGATAGATGTGATACAGGTCAAGTGTGAAATCTTTACGTAACAGCGGTACCGTAACGGCCTGGCGAATTTTGGAGAGGTATTCCAATTCACCGGCAAAGAATTTCTTGTCCGTTAGTACGGAGATAGCAGATGCACCGTTATCAGCTAATGTCTTGGCAATCGCTACCGGATGGAAATCTGCACGGATAACCCCCTTGCTTGGAGATTTTTTTTTCACCTCTGCGATGAGATTCACAGAACCAGCTGCCGAAATGGCATTCCGGAAATCCCGGGGTGTCGGTAGGTTTGCTATTTGCGAGCTTAATGCCGCCAGAGGCACCTGTTCTTGTTCTTCCTTGAGCTCCGCCCGTTTATGGCGAATGATAGTTTCTAATATCAAAGTCTTTCCTCTATTTTAGCCCAATACCAATCGATGTTTTTAGCAACCTTGCATAAAGTGATTGAAGAATCATAACCTAGAATGGCTCCCAGTGGGTGGCAGGTAAAAGGTATTCTTTTTCTATCCATGAGAAAAGATTACCTATCCTGCCACTGGCGAGATTTACATACGAGTATTTATTACATAGACGTTGATGGTACGGAGATATACGAAAAAAACGAGATTTACATCGGAATTGTAGTACATCACTTTTGATGGTACTACAGTATACGAAAAGAAGAATTGGAAATTGCTTTCAACTGTTCCAATTTTGCTGCAGCGTTTCCTGAGTCTATAGATTCTTTGGCGAGTTCTAAGCCAGTTTCAAGACCATCCGCTTTTCCGCCTGCAACAATCGCAGCAGCAGCGTTTAGCACGACAATATCACGCTTCGGGCCCTTGCCGCCACTTAAGATATTTTGTGTTATCTCGGCGTTTTCCTCAGGTGTACCGCCTGTCAGCGAATTCAAATCCGTCCTCGGAATCCCCAATTCAGTAGCATCGAGAATGTAGCTCGTCACCTTGCCGTTGGCGAGTTCAGATACCTGCGTGGTCGTAGTCGTTGTGATTTCATCAAGTCCGTCGTTACCATGCACCACAAAGGCATGGCGGCTTCCAAAATGTTTGAGTGCATTCGCGTGCATCTCTGTCAGTTTTGATGAGTAAATACCAAGCACCTGCGCTTTAGCTCCTGCAGGGTTTGTGAGTGGTGCCACCGTATTGAAAATGGTGCGAATACCGATTTCGCGTCGAGGTCCGATCGCATATTTCATTGCACCGTGCAACATCGGCGCAAAAAGGAAACCGATGCCTGCCTCATCAATACACCGCCCGATATGTTCTGGACTTATCTCAATATTCACACCGAGTGCCATCAGCACATTTGCACTGCCACTTTGCCGCGTCACACCGCGGTTCCCATGTTTTGCTACAGGCACACCGGCACCTGCAACCACAAAAGCAGAGGTTGTGGAGATATTAAACGAACTCAATCCTGAACCGCCCGTGCTGCACGTATCAACAACCAATGCATGTTTTGTCTTGACCGGAGTCGCTTTAGCACGCATCACATGCGCCGCGCCAGCAATCTCCTCGACTGTCTCCCCTTTAATCCGTAGCGCAGTCAGTAGACACGCAATCTGCGCATCTGTCGCCTCACCCTCCATGATTGTCGTCATGGTATTAATCATCTCAGCCTCGCTTAAAGAATTGCCTGCAATCACTTTCTCAATCGCTTCACGAATCACGCAATCTTCCTCCTAATTTTTGTATGGTGCAGCCCCTCAACGGCTGATGTTGTGTCAATGACTGTGTTGGCAGGATAGGTAGTCTATCCGTGTCCTTCAGGTGGGGAAGTTCTCCCCGCAAGCGGGGATGAATCCCCAACGCTAGTGCTACCTTTTACCTGCCAATCTATAGATAAATCTCGTCGCCCGCCCACCCAAATCCTTTGATGTTTAGATTCATTACATCGAACGGCTCAGACGAGATTTGTAAAGGTTTTATTTAGCATAGCAGCCGCCTTTATTGGGCTCTTGTATACAGAAGAACGAGATTTGTGCAAGGTTGCTAAAAACATCGATTGGTATTGGGCTGAAATATACAAGAAAACGGAGATATACAAAAAATCTGTTTACATTTTCAGGGTCATCTGTTGTTCGATAAAGTGCCGTTCTGATTTCTTTGTCGGCTGAATTCTCCACTCAGTCGGCAAGCGGACGAGAGTGTTGATACTATCCGGGTTCTCAAAATACGCATCGTCTATCTGCCAGAATTGGAGACGTGCGTAACTTTGCCGGTTATGCTCAAAACGTCCCATCGTTTCCGCTTGCTGTCGCATACCCGCACTAACAGGCTCAACGGTAATAAAGATGCCGATCTCTGCACCGTTTTCGGACATGACTTGGCAGAAGGCACGCACCTGCGTCATCGAAGGCCTGCCAGTCTTAACTTCGGCGAGAATACGTGCATTCGTTTCTTTCATGAGCTGTGGATTCCATAAAGTTGCATGTCCGACACCGTCATACCCACCATCGCCCTTTCGTCTACTGCAGCACGTCACAAGTTGCTGTTTTGCTAAAACATTTACAAAACTCGTCTGAGGTTCCCTATGTTATGATTCAAAACACCCTTTCGTCGGGTTCAGCCCTAACCGTGTTACCGCCCAATTCGAGAAGTCGTGATATTTGCGTTTGTCCCCCTCTTTCAACAACTTGCGCACCTCCTGCATGTTCGTCGGATAGCCTTCGATTTGGTAATCTATTGAGGGTTCCAATCCATGCCTGTCCTTCAACCGTTGACGCATCGGATCCAGGGCAAGGATTGTTATGTCTATGCCCATCCAACGCCGTGAATGGGTGTGCGCAGCATCAATCGTCGTACCGCATCCTGAGAACGGATCCAGAACAAGGTCCCCTTCATTGCTGGCGGCTTTTATCAGGCGTTCATAAAGTGCGAGTGGCTTTTGTGTCGGGTAACCGAGACGTTCCTTGGACTTACTGGCAATCGGATTAATGTCTGTGATGACATCCTGGACCCGATTCCCTTTTGATGTCGATAAATACCGCTTGAACCCTGGTTTTTTACCGGTGCGGGGCCAGTAAATTAACCCATGTGTGTCTAACACGTCCAACTTCTGATGGACTGAAAGCGACTCATAATTGTCTGGCGGTTCAACACCCGCCGGCCACGTATTTCTACGCGGTGCACTCCAGTGTCTACCGATCTCGCTCGGATTTATACCTCGCCAAGGCTGACCGGATTCACCTTCTTGCGTGATACCCGGTGCGTCCAACGTGTGGACTCCATATAGTCCCCTTTCATCTTGATACCGATAAGTGCGTTTGACGTACTCCGGGTTGTGTTCTGTATAGACAGGGTTCCAGACAGGTTGCCGACTTTTGCAATAAAATAGAATTGTGTCGTGGACGCGTCCGTATTGATTGCCATCATTATGTGCCCTGGTGCGCTGCCAGATAATCTCATTCCTAAAGTTCTCAGTTCCAAAGATAGCGTCCATCATGCATTTCAGATAGTGTGATGCCGTCGCGTCGCAGTGGAGGTAGATGCTGCCTTTCGTGTGAAGCACGCGGTGCATCTCGGCGAGGCGAGGTCCCATGAAAGCGAGATAGGCACGCATCGCACCGTTTTTCCCGGATACGGCGTGGCGGAGTACCATGTCGTATCCCTTGAGACACTCATCAAGTGCCTTGTAGGTATCGCTGGTATATGCACGCGATTCGATATCGGCGCGAGTATCTTGTGCAGCAGTGTCCCAGTTCCAAATATCGGTAAACGCCTTCTTTTGTGCAAGCGAGTCGCCCAGAAAGGCATTGTAGTCGTGCCCGCTGTTAAAAGGCGGATCGGTGCATATCAGTTGTACACGTTCGTCAGCCATCTCGCGTAGGATTTCAAGGTTATCGCCGAAATAGAGTTTGTTCACTTGTATTCTCCTAGTAATTCATCACTTACTATATGCCGCGGAAGTGCAAGGCGCTTCGAATTTTCAATATCGCCACTCCAGCGGGGCCATCTGTTTATAGAAGCCTTAAACTCCAGATTGGTTTGCATACCACTTAATATTACCCGTACTGAGCCCACTCGCCACAATATCGGGCCGCCCATCTGCATTCATGTCTACTATCTGCATCTGCCCAACCCCCAAGCCGCCATCGTCAATTTTTCGTATATCTCCGTACCATCAACGCTTAGGTAATAATAACTCGTGTGTAAATCTCGTCGGAGATGACTTAGGTTTAGTCTTTAAAAATCTAACGTCTCTTTACCCCACCGGTTCTGCGCCAGATTCTCTGGACGGTAGAGATGCAAGCTGGTGCCTTCCCCATTATAGCCACAGATGACCTCTAACACACCGTCCGCATCAACGTCAACTGCCGCAATAGAATGTCCACGGTTGAGTGTATCATCAATAGGGTAGCGCGTCCAAGCGGATGAACGCAAATCGCCAGTGACTTTATACCAGACGAGGTTGTTCCCGTGCCATGGCTCAATTGCCAGAATTTCGTTGACACCGTCGCCATCAATATCCGCAGCGTAGGTATCGCTACACGCCTTATCGCTAATCACCCACTTGCGCCAGGGTTGTGTCATCGGTTCGGTAGGGGCTCATACCAGACAAGCCCTTCGGTGCAGCTAATTAGGACATCGTCCCGCCCATCCATATCCACATCGTTGATGCTCAGTCCGTGGTTGATATGCAGTCTATCGTCAAGCAGATGGGCGTGCCATGTTCCGTCTCGCGGTTCATCCGGAAGTTAGTAACACCAAAGGGAACCGGGACTGTGCCATTCACCCGGTTTTCCATCTTCCCCACGGATCGATGCGACGATGAGGCCTGGTTTGTGCGACGCGTCTTTGGTGAAATTACCGAGCGCAATACGGTGAATGAACGGCACATGAGCGATGTGATGGCTAGTCCAATTCTCACCTGATTGAGCCGGTGCTTCCAGCCAATGTAGGTAACCCCCTGCAGCGTTAACACCGCGGTTGAAACCGCTCCCGACGATGAGCTCGGGTATCCCATTATCGGTGAGGTCGCCCGCCCACCCAAATCCTTTTTCTGTATATAGGAGTCCAATGCTAGTTGCTGCTATTTACAACCCTGTACAAATCTCGTTTTTTTTGTATACAGGAGCCCAATAAAGGTCTTTCGTCTACAAGAGCACAACACAACAGATGTAATGAACACCTTAGCACAAATCTCGTTCTTTCGTCTACAGGAGCACAACACAATAGATGTAATGAACACCTTAGCACAAATCTCGTCTGTGCCGTTTGATGTTTTGATTTTAAAGACTATACCTAGTTAACCTCTGGCGAGATTTAGACACGAACCATCAATACCTAAGCGTTGATGGTACGGAGATATATAAGAAATCATTCGTCAAGCCAGCTCATCATACTGCGTAAATTTTTGCCAACCTGTTCAATTTGGTGTTCAGCTTCCTGTCGGCGGAGTGCTCCCAAAACTGCTTGATTTGCCTGATTTTCTAACACCCACTCGCGCGCGAACACACCGCCCTGCACGTCTTTCAAAATCTGACGCATCCTCTCCCGGACGCTGTCGTCAATGAGTTGGGGACCGCGGGTTAAGTCGCCGTACTCTGCAGTGTTGCTAACATCGTTGCGCATTTTGCTTAAACCGCCAGTGTAAATCAGATCTACAATGAGTTTGAGTTCATGTAGGCATTCAAAGTAAGCCATCTCGGGCTGATATCCGGCTTCAACGAGCGTATCAAACGCGGCCTTGATCAGTGCGGCTGTCCCTCCACATAGCACTGCTTGCTCGCCAAAAAGGTCTGTTTCTGTCTCTTCCCGGAACGTTGTTTCAATGACCCCGGCACGTGTACCGCCGATGCCCCTTGCATACGCTAGTGCGATGTCGCGTGCCGAACGTGTTGTATCTTGATGAACAGCGATGAGGCATGGGACACCGCCTCCGCCTTCAAATACCTCACGGACGAGGGAGCCCGGTCCCTTCGGTGCAATCATCGTCACGTCAATGTCCGCAGCTGGAACGATTTGACCGAAATGCACGCTGAATCCGTGAGACACCATCAGCATATTCCCGGACTGCATCCTGGGTGCGATCTGCGCCCGGTAGACAGCAGAATGCCTTTCATCCGGTATGAGAATCTGGACGATGTCTGCCATCTCAGCCGCTTCTTCGACGTTTTTGACGGTGAGTCCCTCTGCTTCAGCTCGTGCCTTTGAACGGCTGCCTTCGTACAAGCCGACAACGACGTTTGCACCACTATCTTTGAGGTTGAGCGATTGCGCACGTCCTTGTGCTCCATAGCCGATAATAGCAACAGTCCGTTGTTTCAATAAATCAAAATTGGCATCACTATCGTAGTAAATTGTCGCCATAATCCTTTTTGTATCCTAGCCCAATAACGCGTTTTTTGGCGTGTTGGTACTGGATACGAAACTCCCCAGTGGGTGGCAGGCAAAAGGTATTCCCAATGGGTGGCGAGTAAAAGGGAAGGGAAGTTCTCCCCGCAAGCGGGGAGGAATCCCCTTTCTTCTCTGTCCTGAAGGACAGAGAAAGATACCTATCTCGCCACTTATCTCTCCTGAAAGGAGAGATAAAGAAAACCTATCCTGCCACTTTCTTTTTTTTGTTTATGCCTACCGTCCCTAAAGTTTCGCTGGACTGAGCACGTCCATCGGTATTATTTCTCTTTACCGCGCAGCATAGCGATTTTGCCAGTGCGTGCTAATTCAAGAATACCGTAGGCATCAAATATCTCAATTGCCGCCTTCAATTTCCCTTCATCCCCGGTGATTTCAAGCGTTAGCGAGTGAGTTGTTACATCAATAACCCGGGCACGGAAGATTTCTGCTACTTGTAGAATCTCCGGACGTTGATGAGGTTGTGCCCCTATCTTAATAAGCACCAATTCTCGTTCGACGTGCGTACCTACAGAGAGGTCTGTTACTTCAATAACGTCGATTAATCTGTTTAGATGCTGATAAATCTGCTCAATTATTTGCGCGTCCCCGTGCGTCACCAACGTTATATGCGAAATGCTTTTGTCATGCGTTTCTGCAACGTTGAGGCTGTCAATATTAAAGCCGCGCCCACTGAAAAGGCTGACGACTCGCGCGAGAACACCGAACCGGTTTTCTACTAAAACCGAAAAAATGTGTCGTTCTTCTGGATTCATGTTTTTCATATTTTCGTATACTGCAGCACGTCAAACATTGCTGCTATGCGCGCCCTAGCACAAATCTCGTCTTTTCGTATATCTCCGTTAAGAATTGTCCCCGCACGCGGGGTGAATTCTTAACCATCAACGCTTATGCTTTGATGACTTGTTTGTAAATCTCGTCGGAGCCTCCTGATGTTTAGATTCATAACATCTTTTCGTATCTTTCAGCCCCATCAAGGGCTATGTTTTTGATAATCCTTTTTTCGTATATAGGAGCCCTACAACGCATCAAGCGTTGTCAACCACTGGGCACATCTCGTCGGAGGTTTTTTCTGTATACAGGAGCCCGTTAAAGGCTGTCTATAGATTGGCAAGATAAGGTTGAGAGATAGGTAGTTCACGAGAAGGGATTCCTCCGCGCAAGCGGGGATGAATTCCCATCCTTCCCTTCTCTTCAAGGTTTCGTAAACTTACCTTTTACTCTCAACTTCGTAATCCGCCTGGGCGGTGATGGAAGAAAGAAACCCCTTGAAAAGGGCGTTCTTGTCGCGAGAATACGAAATCTCGTCTTAGGACAAGCCGCGGATAACATCGCCGAGTCCTGCGCCTGCGGGTACCATCGGAAACACGTTTTCTTCTTCATCAACAATGAAATCAATGACGACAGGCCCATCAGTAATCCCTTTTGCCTTTTGCAAAGCCGGTTCGACATCTTCCACATGCTCGACGCGGAGCCCGGTGGCGCCGAAGGCTTGTGCTAGCAAAGCGAAATCTGGATTGTCGTGATAATCAACTGCGGAGTACCTTTTTCCGTGGAACAATTCCTGCCATTGGCGCACCATCCCTAAATACATATTATTGATGATGAAAACCTTAAGCGGCAGTTTTAATGTAATTGCAGGAACCAGTTCTTGCATCGTCATAATGTAGGAACCGTCACCGTTGATATTGACAACAGTTTTTTCGGGACATCCTAATTGTGCCCCGATCGCGGCTGGCAAACTAAAGCCCATCGTCCCGAGCCCGCCTGAATTCAGCCACTGCCGAGGCTCAGTAAATTTGAAATACTGCGCCGCCCACATCTGATGCTGCCCAACATCAGCTACCACAATCGCATCCTGATAATGTTCGTAAATCTTCTCAATCACGTATTGCGGCATGACCTTGTTCCCTTTCTGTTGATACTCAAACGGATACTTCTCCTTCCATTCCTGAATTTGAGCGCGCCACGGATCTATGTCAGCTGTTGATACTTGTTGATTCAACTCAGTGAGAACATGTTTCGCGTCCCCCACTATGGGGACATCTACCGGAACGTTCTTTCCGATACAGGATGCGTCAATATCGATATGAATCTTCTTCGCATTTGGGGCGAATTTGCTTAGGTCTCCTGTAACCCGGTCATCAAAGCGCGCACCGACGGCAATAACCAGGTCGGCATCCGTAAAAGCATAATTCGCACAACAGGAGCCGTGCATGCCGGGCATCTCCATTGCAAGCGCATGTGTCTCTGGGAACGCGCCCAATCCCATCAATGTAACGGTAATCGGAATCTGCGTTTTGAGCGTAAACTCCCGCAGCTCCTCTGTAGCGTTTGCGAGAACAACACCGCCCCCCGCATAAAGCATAGGACGTTTCGCGTCCCGAATGAGTTCCACAGCCTTAGCAATTTGATGTGGCTCGCCCTCAACCTGTGGTTTGTAACTACGGATATCAACTGTTTCCGGATAGCGGTAGGGTGTTTCCTGCATCTGTGCATCTTTTGCAATGTCAATAACTACCGGTCCTGGTTTCCCTGTGCTGGCGATGTGAAATGCCTCTGCAACCACTTCTGCCACTTCGGCACTATCTTTAATTAGGTAACTGTGCTTGCAAACCGGGCGTGTCACGCCGATAACATCACACTCTTGGAACGCATCACTCCCGATATAGTGTGTAAACACCTGTCCTGTAATCGCGACCATGGGTATAGAATCCATATAGGCAGTGGCGATACCGGTAACCAGATTCGTTGCACCCGGACCAGAAGTTGCCAGAGCGACACCGACCTTACCGGTCGCGCGGGCATACCCATCCGCTGCATGAGAACATCCTTGTTCATGCCGCATCGGAATCAGTTTCAACACTGTTTCATCATAGAGCGCGTCGAAAATCGGCATCGCTGCGCCTCCGTTAACGCCAAAGATGTACTCAACGCCCTCACGTTTCAGACTTTCAACTAAACTTCTCGCACCTGATAGTTCCATCCCAATTTCCCTCACATGTTTTGCATCCCTCAGTGCATAAGAGACTCTTTGATAAATCTCAGTTTTTACAATCTATCTTCACGCATCCGATATTCATGCCAACACACTCCAATTCGAGAATTTAGTATATTTCAGCACAACCCAGACGGATGTTATATACACACTAGCACAAACCTCGCCACTTCTCTCTCCTGAAAGGAGAGAGAAAGAATACCTATCCTGCCACTCGAGGACAGACAAAGAAAACCGAACCCCGCCACGAGATTTACACAGTCATTAACAAAACATAAAGCGTGATGGTACGGAGATATACCAAAAAAAGAATAAACATTAAAAAAGCCCTACTCATTCCAAACTTGGAGACGAGAAGGACTCAACTAACCTTTCCGTGGTACCACTCCAATTCTCTTTACCGAGGCAAAATTTCTCAGTTAAGAGCACTCTAACGGATGCAATAACGGGCATCACACCGGCCAACCCTACTGCTTTCGCGAGACGAAAATTCAGATTAGCAGCTCCAGGGCGACCTTCAGTCATGGTAACTTGAGGAGACCTCTCAGCCTATGAGTCTCCCGCTCTGGCAAGCCCGGCCGACCTACTCCTCCCCTTCAACGCTTTTATCGTGATAACGCTATTTAATTGTTAGTTATTGATTTATTATCTATGGTATGCATAAATGTGTCTACGATAGACAATAAATCTATTTATTTAGGAGGTTAATGGTTCACGTTGTTTTGTAAACGCCAAGTTGCGCAAAAATGTGTTGATTGACGTTCGTGAAAAATATATACATCATATTTTAAGTATACTACATTTCAAGAGAAATGTCAAAAAAAAACAGTATCGGGTCTTTACACGCGTTTATGAAAACAGATCAAGCCACATTTTTTTTGCGTGAGGTTGACGATATTGGAGCCGTCAACATCCATGCAATCACTATCTTGGTCCGAAGCGAATACGAGTTGCGTCCCTGCCGGGTTGCTTTCACGAGCCGTGCTTGAGAAAGCAGCTCTAACGGCTTGATGTCTCTTTTTTAAGTTTGAATTATCTATTTTAGGAGTGAACCGGTTCTAAAGTTTACCAACCAAACCAGATAGTGAAACCAAGTGCAATAATGAAGAGGACACCCATAGCTATAGTGCATACCGTTATTCCTTTTGATATCCATGCCGGACGTTCAGGCCATAGGCGTGTCATGGCTTCAGGCCTAATCGAGATTGCCATTAATCCTATTGCACATGTCACTAAAAACAGACCAATCAAGTGGCCATATACAAGGCTACTTTCTCTTATCGCGCTTCCAGTCAACAGCAAAAAAAATTGCAATGCCGAATAACCAATTTACTTGTCGCATGCTGCTTATTTTTATCATAAGTTTGCCTCGTTTTTTGAAGGTTGTAATCCTGAGACTGTCAGGTTAACTCCTCTTTTCATATTAATGATAACATTCTGCTAACTTTCTATCAAGTAAAAATGAGGGTGCATAAATCAAGTTTATTGAAAAGCGGTTATGATGTGCGTTACATTTCGCATAGAGAGTTCTTATTAGACATTCATCCGCTTATCCGCGATAGCAGGAAATGGGGCAGATTTAAAACCTGCCCCAATAAAAAACTGCCTATTTAAGTATTGGCGAGATACAATTCATTGACGCGCGTCCAATTGATAACGTTTATCCATGCTTCGACGTAATCCGGACGGCGATTCTGGTAGTTCAGGTAGTAGGCATGTTCCCAGACATCAATTCCGAGAATAGGTGTATGTCCTTGCATCAAAGGGCTGTCCTGATTCGCCGTCGAATAGATTTCCAAACCGTTGTCACCAATCACTAGCCATGCCCATCCAGAGCCGAACCGCGTTGTCGCTGCTGTGACAAACTGTTCCTTGGCGGCATCAAGCGAGCCGAACGCGGAGGTTATTGCCTCAGCAACTTCACCACCGGGCTCCCCACCGTTCGGACTCATGAGCGACCAGAAGAGTGAGTGATTCGCATGGCCCCCACCGTTGTTAATCACAGCTTGGCGTTTTCCTTCAGGCACCCGATCTAGATTTTGCAGTAAATCCGCGATATCCAAATTCTCTATATCCCCAAGCCCTTCCAGAGCAGCGTTCAGATTGGTGACGTACCCCTGATGGTGCTTCCCATGATGGATTTCCATCGTCTGTGCGTCAATATAAGGTTCTAAAGCGTCGTGTGCATAAGGCAGTGCAGGTAATGTATGAGCCATTTAAGATAGCCTCCTAAAAAAATCGTTATAAGCGATTTGTATAATTTGTATAGATAGATTCGCCCTTCTCGCTAGCCCAATAGCCAGTTACACCAAGGTAACGGCGTTTGAAAACAGAGCAAGAAACGCCACCCCAATTTATCATTTTTGTACGAGCGATCTCCCGCCCGCAACAACCTGTTTATAAAGTATAACATAATTGCCATTTACGTGCAACAGAATTTTATTTCTCCATAACCGGAATCTTCATAATCTATCTATGTTATAGTGATTTATCAATTTTCACGGTTCCGCTTCAGTCGGCAGTGATGTATATAACACTGCCGCCGCAAATTGTCTAAACCTCTCTACTTGGAAAAATATTCCAATTGACAGAAATTTAGAAACATGCTACAATTTCTGACATAGAGTGCAATCTTCCAAGTGGTGTAACTGATTTCTCATGCAGAACTCTCTGTTTTTAGGCAAAAAAGCCGCCAGAGAGGGCAACATTCCGCAATTCATACCGAGGCAGAAAAGATACAAGAATGGAGATAGTCAAATTATGGCAACCACTTATAAAACCGCAATCGTTGGAGGTAGGCGCGGTGTCCACCACGCGCGATGCTATGCTGGCATTGAAAACATGCGAGTCACAGCCTTGTGCGAAATTGACGAAGAACGACTCAAGACCGCTGTCGCAGAACTGAACGTTAACGGGTACACGGACTACGTCGAGATGTTGAAAACTGAACAGCCTGATATTGTACATGCTGTAACAGAGCCAACCGTCGCTCGGCATATCTGGGTGGAACCGGCAGCAGCTGCAGGTGTCAAAGCATTGGTGATTGAAAAACCGCTTGCGCTCAGACCGCGGGAAGCAGAAGCACTTGCTGCAGCACACGAGAAAACGGGCCTGAAGATTATCGTCAACCATCAACGACGTTATCTGCCTTTCGCCGAAAAGTTACTTGAATTTTTCGACGAGGATGCCCTCGGCGAAATACACTTTATTCGGGCATCTACCGAAGGCGACATCACTGATATGGATACCCATTTGATGGACGTTGTGCTTTTTGCCCTGAAGGACATTCCTATCAGTTACGTGTGGGGGAACGTTGAGGGAGCAGAAACCTATCACATACCGAATCGGAATTGCCCAGAAAATTTGGTGGCCACCTATACCTTTGAAAACGGTACTCGTGTCTTTTTTGAATCTGCGCGCACCGCATTTGGTACCGTCGATTTCCCCGGCAGCAATCCGAGATGCAATCTCGATTTTTGGGGAACAAAAGGCAGGATGTGGTGGCGCGAAAACGGGTCATGGGGGTATCAGCTCGACGGAATGGCGCGTCCGTTCGTTGAAAAAACCTATTTTGGCGAAGATGATAAATTCGGACAACGCGTTTTTACACAAGCTATCGCCACCTGGCTGGATGATGAAAATCAGCCACACCGAAATAGATTGGAATTCGCACTGCTCGGTTTCGATCTTATTATGGCGGCGTATCGTTCCGCGCTCTTCGGCGAACGGATCGGCTGGCCCCCAAAACTTACCGATGACGAATGGGTGACACTCAGGAATCGGGTAGTCGGTGAATAAGGCAAGCTTAATTACGGTATACAAATATAATAGATTAGGAGGAGAACATGCTAAACCAAGCACAGGTCGAGGCATTTCATGAGAAAGGGTTTTTGCTCGGGGACCGCGTGCTCAATGACGAACAAGTCGATGAATTACGAACAGAATTAGCGCGCGTTATTGATGATTACGAGAACACCGACAAACCGCAGCCAGTACGCATCGCAAACCTCGGTGGACGAGAAGAGAGCCCGGTTTGGCAAATTGTCAATATCTGGGAAGCTAGTCCTGCCTACCATCAACTGGTTCACAACCCCAGCATTGTTGAAGAGATTGCGCAATTGACTCAGGCAACGGAACTCCGCGTATGGCACGACCAGATCCAGTACAAACCGCCTCAGGTCGGTGGTGTTAACATGTGGCACCAGGATTCACCGTACTGGCCAATTCTAACCCCCAAAACCAGTCAAGTAACCGCTTGGGTTGCGCTTGACGATGTGGATGAAAGCAACGGGTGTATGCGTATGGTTCCCGGCTCCTATCACTGGGGCAATCAGATCCCGTTTTTGCACACAATCAAAAACATTGATTCAATGCCGGACGCTTTTCAAGAACATCAACTTGAAGTAGAACTCTGCCCTGTCCCGAAGGGGCATGTGCACTACCATCATGCTTTGACCTGGCACGGCTCACACGACAATACAAGCGGAAGCCCCCGGCGCGCTATCGCCGTGCATTATATGACCTGCGAAACGCTCTACGATGCCAGCGGCAATCACGTTATGAAGCCTTTTGTCACCGTTGACGACGGGGATAAATTGTCCGGAGATCATTTTCCACTTGTTATGGAGACAGGTACCCCAATTCCACTACGCTGATAACGGATCCTTGTTGCCCATCAGTTTAATAGACAAAAAAGGACGAAAAATATGAAAGTTGTTGACGCAGTCGCGAAAGTCTTGAAAGTTGAAGGTGTAGAGTATCTATTTGCTTATCCTGTTAACCCGATAATTGAGGCGGCGGCGAAACTGGATATCCGCCCCATCATTGTTCGGCAGGAGCGCATTGGACTACATATGGCAGATGCAATCAGCCGGATGACCTCAGGGCAAAAAATCGGGGTTTTTTGTATGCAAAGCGGCCCCGGGTCTGAAAATGCCTTCGGCGGTGTCGCACAAGCTTATGGGGATTCCGCGCCAATCGTTGTACTACCTATGGGCTATTCGCGCGGCTTGACACAGATTCAACCGAACTTCAATTCTGCCTTGAACTATCGGCATGTTACAAAATCTTGTGAACAGGTCTCCCTCCCGGAAGCCGTCCCTGAAGCACTGCGGCGCGCTTTCACACAAGCGCGGAACGGAAGACCGCGGCCCGCACTCGTCGAATTCCCTTCAGATCTGTTTGGCGAAGAAATCCCTGAACCGTTTGAGCCGACTCCGGTGCCCACCACACGCTACGCACCAGACAGCGAATCTATTGCCGCAGCTGCAGAAGCACTCATAAATGCAGAGCGCCCGGTTATTTACGCAGGACAAGGAGTCCATTATGCACAAGCCTGGGATTCGCTCAAAGAATTGTCAGAACTCCTCGCTGCACCTGTTACCACCAGCCTCGGCGGAAAAAGTGCTTTTCCAGAAAATCATCCATTAGCCTTAGGTTCTGGTGGACGTGCCATTCCTAAACCCGTACATCACTTTCTCCAAAAAACCGATCTCCTTCTCGGAATCGGATGCAGTTTCACCCGAACCGGTTTTGGTGTCAGGATTCCGGCAGGAAAACGTGTTATTCATGCTACTTTAGATCCGGCCGATATCAATAAGGATGTCCCTGTTGAAATCGCCCTTGTGGGAGATGCTGGGCTCACTTTAAAGGCATTGGTTGGAGCCGTTCGCGCGCTTTCCCAGGGCAGACCAGAAAGTCGTACCGCGGCGGTAACCACAGAAATTCAGGCAGTCAAATCCGAGTGGCTTGAAGAGTGGATGCCCAAACTGACCTCCGATGCCGTGCCCATGACACCTTATCGTGTTATATGGGACATGTTGCATACCGTCGATGTCGCAAATACAATTATCACCCACGATGCCGGAAGCCCACGAGACCAACTCTCGCCTTTCTGGCAATCTACTACGCCCCTCTCATACATCGGCTGGGGCAAAACGACGCAACTCGGTTACGGACTCGGTCTTGCGATGGGCGCGAAACTCGCAAAACCCGATAAACTCTGTATCAATGTCTGGGGCGACGCGGCAATCGGTTTTACCGGGATGGATTTCGAAACCGCAGTACGTGAAAGAATCCCGATACTCTCTGTCCTTTTTAACAACTTCTCTATGGCTATCGAAATCCCGATTATGCCGGTCTCCACCGAGAAATACGGTTCTACCGACATCTCCGGCAACTACGCAGACATGGCAAAGGCGTTCGGAGGATACGGGGAGCGCGTTGAAACACCAGACCAAATCGTACCGGCACTCCAACGCGGTATCCAGAAGACACAAGAAGGCGTGCCAGCACTATTGGAATTCATCACCGCAAAGGAAACTCGGGTTTCTACATTCTAAGGCTTTTTTTTGTAACAGTGACTTCCTTGGAAGAGTTATTTTCCAAAAATGGCTCTTACCAACCTTGAAGGAGGAAAAATTATGAAATCCCTCGTTACCGTTTCACTCATTGTACTTAGTCTGATGACTAATGCCTGGGCACTCAACGATGACAAGGCACTAATGCTCTATTTCACTTTTGAAGAGGGCAACGGTGCCACAACCACAGATGTTAGTGGGAATAATATCAAAGGTAACCTAGAAGGTGCAACATGGTCGAAAGATGGAAAAATTGGAGGCGCTATCTACCTGGAAGACTTTGAACAGTTTGTAGAAGTCGAACCTGTTCCCGAACTCGACATCACTGATGAACTGACGATTCAGGCATGGTTTTTTCCTGAAGAGTCCCAAGGGGACTCTAATTTGATGGGACGCAGAAGTTCTGCAAACGTTGGAGGCTATTGTCTTCAGTGGAGTGCACAGTTTACCGGGGCACCACAAATTGAGACATGGATTAACATCGGAGGATGGCAAGGTTCCCGCAATAAACAGACCATTAAGCCGGCGCTAGAGGAGTGGCATCACGTTGCGTCTACCTACGACGGTGAGATGATTCGCCAATACATTGATGGCAAACTTGATGTTGAATTTAAGCCACCCAACGGTAAAATTAACAGCATTGAAGTCGTCTTTCGCATTGGCAAAGCCCAGACTGGACTCGATGGTATGATTGGCTATGTTGACGAAGTTGCCATTTACAATCGTGCACTCACTGCAGACGAAATTAATCAAGATATGGAGAACGGTGTCTATTTCGCCGTTTCTCCTAACGGTAAACTGGCCTCAACCTGGGGCAATTTGAAAAGAAGGTAACATGGTAACATGGTAACATGCTCCTCTCGGGGCTCTGTATCCGTCTTCTTTAGCGATATGATGTTCAGTGTCTGAACTTCATATCTTTTTAGGCATAGGCGAAAATGTGTGCAAACCCCGTGCTGTCTTACTTATGGACGTATAATCTGTGCGAGTTCAAGTTGAATGAATCGGCGTATCACCGGATTCTATACGGGCGTGCGGCTATCTGGTGGAGTGGATAACCGTGTGCCGGCTGCAGAGGTAACCTTAACGATTGTGTTGTCGGGGCTGCTCTCCCGTTCGCTTTTTGGGAAGTCGTGGGCGCAGTTGGAGGGGGCATTATCAGTTCATGGATGGCGTTCCAGTGCATCTGATGTCTAAGTTCCTTCATCGCCATGAAGGAACAAATGCCACGGCACGCCATTTTTAGACGTGTTGCGGTATGCTATTCAAGAACCTGCTGGCTGCGCGCCTGATTCAGGCACCCAATACCGCACATCCTCCACAGAAGTTGCCATCAATCGCAAAGGATTGTAGTCGGACAATTTATCGCCCTTCCAACTTGATGAAAACTGACATGTCTAGTCGATATTTTTTTTTGTAAAATTCCAAAAAACAAAAAACTTGACATATTTCGCAAATAGTGGTATTATAAAAAATAAAAAGCACTATAGGAAAAGAAGGCAAGTAACGCAAGCATGTCAAATAATATACCGATTCCAGAACCTGCTGCAAAAACAGTCTCCTTTTTTCGCCGAATTGGTAGATTTTAACAAGAACCAGATTGAGAAATTCGACCCCTAATCATCAAGCTCGGCATTAACGCCTCTGAGTAGTGCCAAGAAACTTTAGTATACCTAAGGAGGGCAACGCAGCGTGGCGTTTTACGCTGCTTGCAAGGACATATAGCGATGACTGACAAGCACAAGGTACTCTTGACGATACCTATGTACCCAGACATGGAACTCACCGCCGCAAAAACAGGCTCCGTAATTGCCGAATTGATGAGCTTTAACGAAGGACAGATTGAAGAGATCCAGCTCGCCATCATCGAAACCTGCATTAACGCCTTTGAACATAGCCAAAGTCAAGATAATCAGGTTGTTATAGAGTTCATTATGAAGGATGACGAATTAGAATTCATCATCACAGACCAAGGGATCGGATTTGAATCCACTTACGAAAATGCCACTACGAAACAAAATGGTTATTCGGACTTGCGTAAGCGCGGCTGGGGGCTAGAAATCATTAGAACTCTCATGGACAAGGTCGATATTAAAAGCGATATAAACGGGACCACTGTTAGTATTGTTAAAAGGAAAACAGTATAACGACTGGAACATGGAGGAGCCACTTTTGGAAAACACATTAAATATACATATCCGCGAAGCATCGAATTATGCTGTCATTGAAACGGAGGGATACCTCAATGACTCACTTGGTGAACAACTCTCATCAAAAGCACACACTCTCATTGAAAAAGGCTGTACGAAACTCGTCATTAATCTTGAGAAAACGTCACTGATTAACAGCATCGGCATTTCAATTTTGATAGAAATTATAGAATCCCTTGATGAGCGAGAAGGTACCCTGAATTTTTGTGGACTTACGCCGACGCAAGAACGGACGTTCCGCATGATGGCAATCGCGAAATACGCCGGTATTTTCCCCGATGAAGATACCGCCATCTCCAACCTATAATCTCGCGAAAATAGGTTAACCTGAGTACTTACAAGATAAAAAAAATAATCGGAAGGCACGTAAAACGCAGCCCAGTGGGTGGCAGGAAAAGGTAATCTTCTCTCATGGACAGAGAAAGAATACCGAACCTGCCGCTCAGACAAAAAATTTAGCACTACACAAACAGAGGCACAAGATGAAGATAAACTCAACAGAAGAGACAATACACCGGCTCATATTTAGTTTATCCGAGCTAGAACAGTTGGGCCAGACGCTTATCTCTGGACACAGTAATTTTAATGTCTCAAGTAAAACCTATCTCCGTATTGCTCTCGGAACACTCCAAGTTCCACGCGGTGCTATATTGCTATACCATCCGTCGGATAATCAACTCATCCTTGCTGCTGCCCAGTGGGTGGCAGGAAAAGGTAATCTTCTCTGTCCTGAAGGACAGAGAAAGAATACCGAACCTGCCGCATCAGGTGCATTAAACGCAACCTCAGTTCCGCCTATTGGTATTGAACCGGACGAGGTGCACGCGTTGTTAAAATATCCTGTTATTGGACTCGGCGCGCCCCCTGAAGAACTTGCTGACTTCTTCGCGCGGCATACAGAACTTTGTCTCACCCTCGGTGCTCAACATTGGGTACCGCTAAAAATACACGAGGAATTCCTCGGTATTCTTAGCTTAGGAAAGTTTCTCCAGCCAGAAGTGACTATAGGACTTAGACAGAACACTTCAATGCACGAAGGCATTCACTCAGAACATATAACCGATGCAACTCTATTAGGAACATACGAAAAACTCATTACGATTCTTGCGCATCAAATCTCCATCGCTATTGCCTATTCTCATATGGTAGAAGGCATCCAAGGCGAAAAATTCCGACTGTTCATGCTTGCAGAAAGTGCACCCCAGATCTGCCAACTCTTACAACCGGAAGAGGCCGCTGAACAGGTAGTACATCAAGCTGTCGCCTTATTAGATGCAAACGCCGGCGGACTCTTGCTCCTGGACGCAGATAAACGGAATCTCTCTTGGAAGTATACGTTTCCAGATAACAGTTCCGCTCACTCTGAGGCAGAAATACCGATAATCGGAGAACGAATGGAAGCCACCTCCAAAGCGAATCAAAGCACAGTATCTTCTGCCGAAATGCTCGCCCGGGTTGTCAAAGAAGGTAAAACGTTGCATTGGCAAACTGACATAGATGGATGCCTCGGAACTAAGAATTTGATGGCTGTCCCGATACTCGGACGCGATGAAGACGGTCTTGGCGTGCTAGTCGTCGGAGATAAGGAAGAACGCGGTGGCAGGGTCACGGCTTTCAACGATGAAGACGCAATCCTACTGGATTCCTTCGCAAAGCAGGGAGGCGTTGCCATAGAAAATGCGCGCCTTCACCAAGAAGCACTTGAAGCCCGTCAATTGCAGGCAGAAATGGAGGAAGCTCAAAAAATACAAGAAAACCTCATCCCGGATACACTTCCCGAAATACCCGGATACGAAGTTGCAGGGCATTATGAACCGCGTGGGCCTGTAGGTGGAGACTACTTCGATTGTCTCAAACTTCCTGCTGGTGGATGGGGGCTTGCCATCGCGGATGTCTCAGGAAAAGGCATGCAAGCAGCGTTGCTTATGGCAACGCTGCGGGCCGGACTCCTCTCTGAATTGTTCAGAGACACTCCGCTGACAACACAAGAAAAAACGACACAACATCACCGGATACATACAAGAATCCCCACATACGAAATAATTGAAATGGCATATACACTCAATGCCTTACTTTATGCTAGCGGCACCCCGGAAAAGTACGCAACCTTCTTCTATAGCTACCTTAACCCAGAAACAGATGTTCTAACCACACTCAATGCCGGACACAATCCGCCCCTCATAGTCAGAGGCGACGGAACCTGCGCATGGCTCAGCGAGGACGAAGGCGGCGTTCCACTCGGTATGTTCCCCAACGATATGGTGACAGAGATTGCTGAGTATGAAGCTGGACAAGTCCAGCTGGAAAAAGGCGATACCGTCATTTTTTATACCGACGGCGTCACCGAAACCGTCAACATTGAAGATGAATTCTACGACGAAAAACGTCTACAACAGGTTGTCAAAGACTGTAATCCTGCAACAGCCACCGATATATGCCAGAGGATTTACGAAGCCGTTACCGCGTTTCAGGGTGAAGCAGACCAGTTTGATGATTTGACACTACTTGTTTTAAGGAAAAAACCGTGAGAGATAAACCCAGATTCTTAAATCCAGCAATCCTAGCCAGAATCGGAAATCTTGAATTCATTGCAAAATTGGTAGTAGAAGGCTTTATCTCAGGCCTTCATAAAAGCCCCTATCACGGATTTAGCGTTGAATTCTCACAATACCGGCAATACATGCCCGGCGACGATACCAAACATATTGATTGGAAAGCTTACGGCCGGACGGATAGATACTACATTAAACAGTTTGAAGAAGAAACCAATCTCAACTGCTACCTACTCTTAGATACGAGCCGCTCCATGATGTACCCAATACCCGAAGACAAGACTACCGAAAACGATACATCAACACAAGCGAACGATGCTATACGAAAAATAACAAAGTTACAATATGCCAACTTTCTGATAGCCTCCTTGGCGTACTTCATGGCAAAACAACGAGATGCCATCGGGTTCGCTTATTTCGATGACATACTTCACGAGTATCTGCCCGCACGAAGCACTGCAACACACTTGCACGCCATCTTATTAAAACTGGAGACACTCGAAACCACAAAAAGCACCCGCCTAGGTACACCGCTCCATCAGGTTGCCGAACGACTCACAAAACGCGGATTAGTCATCTTTATCTCCGACCTCTACGATGAAAACCGAGACGAACTCCTCGCAGGACTAGAACACCTTCGCTATGATGGGCATGAAGTTATCGTTTTCCATATCCTTGCACAGGAAGAACTGAACTTTGATTATAAACGGCCCATCAGATTTGTTGACTCAGAAACCGATGCGGAAATAATCACAACCCCGCAAGCCATTCAAGCGAATTATCTGCAACATTTCAATGCATTTATTGAAACCTACGGAGTTGCCATGCGCCAAGCCGATATAGATTATAATCTGATAAACACCTCAACGCCAATCGATTTCGCGCTCTCATCCTACTTAGCCAAACGGCAAGGTTTTTTATAATCTTTCGTCTACTGCAGCACGTCACCGATGGATTTTATGAACACCCACGCACAAATCTCGTGGCAGATTAGGTATTCTTTGTTTGTCCATGAGACAAGACAACCTTATACCTGCCATCTATAGATCGGAGTTTTCCGATGTTATGAATCAAAACAGAGAGCGGCTCAGACGAGTTTTGTAAATGTTTTATCAAAACATCGATGGTAACGTGCTAAAATATACAAAAAAAGGAAAATGATGCCAGCTTTTTTATTTCCACTCTTCGCAATCGCCGGTCTCATCGGGGCATCGATACCTGTCATCATACACTTGCTGAATCGTGAACGGGCACAACAGCTTATCTTCAGCACGCTGCGTTTCATCCAGATGTCGCATCAGACTAACGTGCAGCGGCACCAACTCAAACGTATGCTCTTGCTGCTGCTGCGTATCCTGATATTGGTTCTACTAGGGCTCGCTTTCGCACGCCCGTTCTTCGCCGCAGTGCCTGATAACGCACAGCAAACTGGCGGGAAACGAAATGTCGTTATCATTTTGGATACCTCCTATAGCATGCAGTACCAGAACAACTTCGCTACAGCCAAAAAGGAAGCACTAGAAATTCTGGACAATCTTGATGCTACAGATGCCGCTGGACTCATCCTTGCCTCAAATAGAGCCAGAATCGTCACACCGCTCGGCTCAGAATTTACACACATCCGAACCGCTATAAACAGTGCAACAGTGACAAATGAGACAACCGATTATCTAGATGCGATTCAAACTGCCGATGAGATACTCCAACCTATCCTAATTGGCCAGAAATCCATCTATCTCGTGGCAGATATGCAAAAAAATGGGTGGAATAACTTCATAGAAACCGATAAACTCAGCCCTGATGTTAACATAGTGTTGGTCAATGTTCGTACCGAACAACCGCATAACGTGACTATCACGGCTATCAACGTACCGCCTATTATCTTAAACGAACAAAAGCATACCCAACTTGTAGCGCGACTTTTTAATTTCGGAAACCAACCCGTTGAAGAGATGCCGGTACACCTCATAATTGATGGAAAATTGATTAGCACGACAAAATTAGATATTGAACCCAACGATATCAAAGATGCAGTCTTCAAGATTGATTCATTATTCAATAGCGAAAACGCGGCGATACATAGGGGATGGGTTGAAATTCCTAGCGACGCGTTGGTAATTGACAATAGACGTTATTTCATGTTGAAGAGTCTCACCTCTATTAAAGTTCTCTGTATCAACGGAGAATACCAAACGCCGGTCGACCTAAGTGAAACATTCTTTCTAAAGAGGGCAATTGGGGCAGGAAGTGAAGCCGTCCCAATAGAGTTGACTGAACTGCGAAGGCTGCCGGATGCAGCCACACTCTCGCAGTACGACGTTCTTCTTCTCGCCAACGTTTCTCAGCTCACTTCAACGGAAGCAAACGCATTGAAGGCTTACGTGAGCAGCGGCGGCGGGTTGATGTGTACAGTAGGCGATAAGGTTCAAGGCGATACTTACCAGCAGCAACTGAGTTCACTCATGCCGTGCACCTTTGTCCAATCCGTCGGAGATGCGTTTGAACGAGAAGAGTTCCGGCTCATCGCTACAGTCAACTATGAACACCCGATTTTCGCGCCGTTCAAAGAACCGAACCACGGTGATTTCGGCAAAGCGCGGGTTTATAAGTACTTAGAAGCTGTACCTACCGGCGGTGACGCTGTCGTCATCGCTACCTATGACGATGGCAATCCTGCACTCTTTGAAAGAACCTACGGGACGGGACGTGTTCTCTGCTTTACCTCCACACTTGACAGGGAATGGACAGACTTACCAATTCGTGCTGTCTATCTCCCCTTCCTGCATGAATCTATAAAATATCTTGCTCTTAAACAGGTAGACGAAGCACCCGATTACCTTATCGGTGACAGTGTTGAACTCAGCGGTTTTGAAGGTTCAACTGCAAAGGAACTGGCTGTTTTCAATCCACACAACGAAGAGACACGCCTAAGCTTGATAACGGATACCAATGAAGGAGAGCTGTCTACTCCCGGGCGGAGCGTCACATACCAAAAAACCGAACTGCCCGGCATCTATTCCGTCCACGCCTCGGGGGCAACCTCACGCTACTTTGTTGTCAACCTGGATGCTACTGAATCCAATCTCGACGCGCGTGATGTTGAAGAATTAGAGAGTATGTTAATGGGCGCGGCCGAGGCTAACAGCACTCAGGAAATAACCGGGCTCAACGCGAAACAACTCATTGCAAAGTACCATGAGGATGTTGAAAAGAATCAGAACGTATGGGTGTATTTCATGCTTGCTGTCTTTGTCCTCGCTATAACCGAGATGTTTTTTTCAAACCGGATTTAGTAGATTTCGTCTACTGCAGCACGTTTTGTAAATGTTTTATCAAAACATCGATGGTAATGTGCTAAAATATACAAAAAAACGGAGATATACGAAATTGGTTCCCATATTAGATAGAACGAGCGCGAAAGCGCCACCAACATTAGTGCAAGGGCGACCTTACTTGAGTCATACACAACAAGTCCCTAAAATTGCATCTGATAAGCAAGTACAGTTCTTTGTTAAGAACGGGTATCTCGTTGTTCCAGGTCTGCTCTCCGATGAAGAAATTGCGGAATTAAGGCAAGATACAACTACACTCGCCAGGGGTGGGCATCCCTGCGACACCCTCAAACCGGTGCCAGATGAAATAAGTGACGAAGAAGCAATTAGCCGCATTCTCTGTATACATCAACCACACTTCGTCAGTCCTATCATTGAGAAATACATCAAACACCCCAAAATCTGTGGTATTTTAAGCCAGATAACCGCTGCGCACCTCCCACACTGGGATGGCAGTGTCAAGTGTATGCAGTCAATGCTTTTCGTCAAACCACCCGAATTTCAAGGGCAAGCATGGCATCAGGATGAAATCTATATACCGACGCGCGACCGTTCGCTAATCGGCGCGTGGATTGCCATGGATAACGCGACCGTTGAAAACGGCTGCTTGTGGGTCCTCCCCGGTTCCCACCGGCCCGGGTACCTCTACCCACAAAAACCGCACGAAAATCCAGACGAATTCGATTTTGCAGAAGAGAGCTTCGGATTCGATGAAAAGGATGAAGTACCTGTAGAGGTGACAACCGGAACACTTGTTTTTTTCAATGGATACTTGCTCCATCGCTCTCGTAAGAATCGTGGGCACACCTATCGACGGGTTCTGGTAAACCATTACTGTAACGCCTGGTCGTTATTACCCTGGTCGATACGCGAGGATGAACGGCCCGCCAGCGCAGACAGGCGATGCATCATTCCAGTTTCTGGTGTCGACCCCTATGCTTGGAAGGGATACGATGCAGCACCCAAAAACGTCTCATTGCGAACCTGCAAAACCGTTCAGCAACTGGAGGCATCAAATGACAGTTGAACACCGAGAGGAATTGAAACAAACGTTGGCACTGATGTTTGAACGGATTCAATCCGGCGCGGATATCACAGAACAGCTCCTCCGCATCAACACACTGCATTGCCTCATCTCACCAACAGCTCCTCGCATGCTCGACCACTATCTTGAGCGCAAGAGCTATACAAAAGCGTTAGAACTCTTGATGCAGATGTAATTTTGTCTACTGCAGCACGTTAACGATGATGTAATGTTTACCCTTGTACAAAATTCGTCGGAGCCGTTATATATTTTGACTCAAAAGACTATACCTAAGAAGCCTCCGACGAGATTTACATCAGATGTAACACAACATAACCGTTGATGGTACGGAGATATACGAAAAACGAAAGAATGAAAAGAATTGATGGACGCCAGCCAGATGAGTTGCGCCCGGTTAAAATCAAGCGCAACTATATTAAGCACGCCGAAGGATCTGTTTTTATCGCAATTGGAGATACCCAAATAATATGCACCGCTTCTGTTGAAGACCAGCAGCCCAGTTTCATGCGTCAACAACGTATCCGCAAAAGAGGTTGGGTAACCGCAGAATACTCCATGCTGCCACGCTCCACCGCAGAACGGATGCAACGCGAGATATCTCGTGGACACCTCGCAGGCAGAACCCAGGAAATTCAACGGCTCATCGGACGTGCATTGCGCACCGCCGTCGATCTTTACGCTTTAGAAGAAAAAACAATTTGGATCGACTGTGATGTCATTCAGGCGGACGGTGGTACGCGCACTGCTGCTATTACAGGGGCCTTCATCGCACTTTGGGATGCCGGACAATACCTGCTTCAACGTCAGAAAATCAAAAACTTCCCCATCCGGGAGAATATAGCCGCAACGAGCGTCGGAATTATCAAAGGGCAATCCCTATTAGATCTCTGTTACGCCGAAGACTCTACTGCCGATGTCGATATGAATGTTGTTATGACAGGGACAGGCAAATTTATAGAGATACAAGGGACTGCTGAAGTGCAGCCTTTTTCGCGTGAAGAATCCGACAAACTTTTGGAACTCGCTACCGGGGGCATCCAGCAACTTATCCGATTGCAAAACAAAATGATGCTCGAAAACTTGGAGACGCTTGTATGGCCAGAGAAGTAATTCGTCTACTGCAGCACATCGCAAGTTGCTGTAATGTTATACCCCTTACAAATCTCGTTCTTTGTATACTGCAGCACAGCAACACCGGACGGGGTGATAACGCTTGCACAAATCTCGTTCTTTCGTCTACAGGAGCACAACACAACAGATGTAATGAACACCCACGCACAAATCTCGTCTGAGCCATTTTAGGTTTAGATTCAAACAAAAACATCAAGAGGCTCCGACGAGATTTACACAGTCATTGACAATACATCAGGCGTTATCGGGCTGAAATATACAAAAAATTGTGTTCATAAAATCCATCGGTGACGTGCTGCAGTAGACGAAAACGTGCTAAAGGATACAAAACGTGCTAAAAGATACGAAAAGACTTGTATTGGCGACACGGAACCACGGGAAAGTTAGAGAATTGATAGCTCTTGTCAAAAACGCTCTATATGAGGAAACAGCCTCGGCGCACTGTTCAATTCAAATTCTAACGCTGCAGGACTTCCTTGATGCCCCGGATGTTATAGAGGATGGCGAGACCTACGTGGAAAACGCAATCAAGAAAGCGAAAGTCATCGCTGACTATACCGGACACCTTACTCTTGCCGATGATGCAGGGTTAGAGGTAGACGCACTCAACGGTGCCCCAGGTGTCAGATCCAAACGCTGGGCATCCGAAGAGACACGACTGACAAAACTACTAAAAGCGTTAGAATCGAAGACTCAGAGGAGTGCCCGATTTGTCACGGCTATTGCACTCGTTGCCCCGAATTCAGAACCAGAAGTGGTAATTGGCGTTTGTGAAGGCAGTATTGCACATGCACCGGCCGGCAAGGGCGGTTTTGGATACGATCCGGTATTTGTCCCTGAAGGACATGACAAGACTTTTGCTGAATTGGGAGATGACATCAAAAATCAGATCAGCCATAGGGCTAAAGCACTGCAGCTTGCACTCCCATTATTGTTAAAAAAAGTGGTTTTTAGTATACAGTAGCACAACAAAGGCGTGTGTTGTGATAAATCCTTTACAAATCTCGTTCTTTCGTCTACAGGAGCCCAATGACGCTCTATGTTTTGTAAAAATCTGTGAAAATCTCGTCTGAGCCGTCTGGTGTTTTGACTTTAAAGACATTACCTAGAGCGTCTCCGACGAGTTTTATCTATAGATTGGCAGGTAAAAGGTAGCACTAGCGTGTCCTGAAGGACACGCATAGACTACCTATCCTCCCAACACAGTCATTGACAATGCATAATGCGTTATCGGGCTGAAATATACAAAAAAAACGAGATTTACATCAGAACCATCAAAACATAGACCGTAATGGTACGGAGATATACAAAAAAATGGCAGCTCTTAATGATTTAAAGAATGGATTAGTTATCCGACTCAACGATACAATCTACACGATTGTAGATTGTCAACATGTCAAACCGGGTAAAGGCGGTGCGTTCGCCCGGACGAAAATTAAGCGCGTAAGCGATGGTGCTGTGCTAGACCGGACCTTCCGAACAAACGAGACTGTTGAAACCGTCCGACTTCTTGACCACGAAATGCAATATCTATACAGTGACGGCGACGCATTCTACTTTATGGACAACGAAACTTTTGAACAGTATATCCTCAGCGCCGACCTCATCGGCGACGGATTGAAATTCTTAAAAGAAGGCGAGAGCGTTACCGTCAAAATGGAAGGAACCATGCCAATAGCACTTGAATTGCCGACGTTCGTCGTACTTAAAATCGTCGAGACTGATCCCGGATTACGTGGGGATACAGTAAGCGGCGGCTCCAAACGCGCTACACTTGAAACCGGCGCCGTCGTTAACGTACCGCTCTTCGTTCAAAACGAAACTGACATCAAAGTTGACACACGCACTGGAAAATATGTCGAAAGGGTTTAGAAATGAACAGAAAGAGAAAAAGTCTGGCAGAGGCGGCACCCCCTACGCAAGCACGCGATAAACCTTATTTCGTCTACTGCAGCACGTTTTCGCCTACAGTAGCACATCAACGCCCGATGTTCTGTTAGAGAAACATAAGGCGTTGACGTGCTGAAATATACAAAAAAACATCAGCCGTTGGAGGGCTGAAATATACAAAAATGGACGAGCTCCTCAAACTTGTTGTACAACTCGCGAACATTGCTGAAGAAAAAGAACTCACGGAAGTTCGCATCCGAGATGGAGAAATCGAAGTACAAGTATCCAGGCAGAAATCGCAAGGTCCCGGAACCGGCACTGGGCATTTCCTGCCAGCGTCTCCCACAGAAGTGACACCAACTCCTATGGACTCCAGCGATGCGAATCAATTTCCTGACTCTGAATTGATTAACGCGCCTATGCCGTCACGATTCTATCGCTCCCCAGCACCTGAAGAACCAGCGTTTGTTCAAGTAGGCGATACGGTAAATGCCGGAGATACTATAGCAATCCTCGAAGTCATGAAAACTTACAACCCGGTTGAAACGTCTTTCAACTGTGAGATACTCGACATACTTGCTGAGGATGGTGACGCTGTTGAATACGGGCAACCGTTGTTCCGCGTCCGTAGATGCTAGGTAATTCTTCGTGAGGAAAATATGTTCCAAAAAATACTCATAGCCAATAGAGGCGAAATAGCTGTCCGCATTATCCGTGCATGTAAGGACATGGGAATTAAAACGGTAGCAATCTTTTCTACTGCTGATGCAGATGCACTGCACGTTGAGAATGCTGACGAAGCCTACTGTATCGGACCGCCGCCGTCAACAGAGAGCTATCTTAAATATGCCAATATTATTGCTGTGGCAGATTTCGCGAATGTGGATGCCATCCATCCGGGGGCAGGATTCCTCTCCGAGGACGCGCAATTCGCCGAAATTTGTGAAGCACATGAGATCCGGTTTATCGGTCCCTCTGTTACTGACCTCGCAACAATGGGAGACAAAGTCCATGCCCGTGAAAAAGTCGCCAAAGCAGGACTGAAATTGGTCGCGGGCAGCCGGGACAACAAACGGAGAAACGCAAATAAATCAAACGCGACTCTTACCGTCGAAAAGGCAATTCAGCTTGCTGAGAAAATAGGTTACCCAGTCGGTATCAAAGCGACTGCCGGCGGTGGCGGGCGCGGCATCCGTATTGCACACAATCGTCCGAGCCTTTACAATCTATTTCACACCGCAAAGTCAGAAGCTGACGCAGCCTTTGGTAATGCCGAAGTTTACCTTGAAAAATGGATCGAAGAGGCACGCCACATTGAAGTACAAATCCTCGCCGATACCCATGGAAACGCAGTTCATTTCGGTGAACGTGAATGCTCTATCCAACGGAAGCAGCAAAAACTCCTCGAAGAAGCCCCTGCTGCATCTATTTCCCCAAAACTTCGCGCCGAAATTTGCAAAGCCGCCGTAAAAGCCGTCAAATCAATCGGATATACGAACGCCGGAACCATCGAATTTGTTGTGGATACCAACGATAATTTCTATTTCTTAGAAATGAATACGCGCATCCAGGTAGAGCACACCGTAACGGAAAATACCACTAACACCGATCTGATTAAAGAGCAAATTCGGCTCGCAAGCGGCGAAGAGCTCGGATATAGCCAATCTGATATTCAACTGCAAGGGCATGCAATTGAATGCCGAATTAATGCCGAAGATCCGGACAATGAGTTCATGCCCTCACCAGGGCTGATTAAAAACTACCATCCGCCCGGCGGGATTGGCATTCGCGTTGACAGTTATCTCTATACCGGCTACACTGTTCCACCGCACTATGACTCGCTCATTGCTAAACTCATTGCTACCGGACGGGATCGGAACGAAGCAATCGCACGACTCAAGCGGGCACTCTCTGAATTTAGAATTGACGGTATCAAAACCACAATCCCGTTGCATCAAAAAATACTGAACGACGAACGTTTTCTCAACCGAAACATCTTCACAAATTTTTTAGACAAAGGTTTTTAGTATACGGTAGCACAATAAAGGTTTTTAGTATATTTTAGCCCCATCAACGCTTAGGTATTGACAGCCCGTGTGTAAATCTCGTCGGAGCCATTTTATGCTATGCCTAAACAGAGAGAGTCTCCGGCGAGGTTTACACAGGCATTGACACAACATCAGCCGTTGACGTGCTGAAATATACGAAAACATACATCGGATTGATAAAAATAGGAACATTGACGGTGCGGAGATATACAAAAAATGAAGGTAAAGAACATCCACGTAACTGTCGGACTCATAGTTACACTAATTTCAATCAAGGCAGTGGCGGTTGCGTCCACTTTTGTTGATGTAACGCGCGAAGCTGGCATCGATTTTCATCATAGCGGTGGTTCTCCTCGCTCCAGCCTACTTCCAGAGGATATGGGGTCCGGCGCAGCCTTCGTCGATATTGATAACGACACGCATATTGATCTTTACATCGTTAACAGCCCTGGCCCTTTCAGGGAGCACGGACAGCAAACTCAGGCTAACGTCCTCTACCGAAACAATGGCGACGGCACGTTTACAGATATAACAACCAGTGCCTTCCAAAATAGTAACGATGCACTTAATAAGCCTGCACCATACGGCATGGGATGTGTCTACGCAGATTATGATGGCGACGGAGATGTTGATCTCTACCTTACCAATTACGGGAACAACACCCTCTATCGAAATAATGGAAATAGAACGTTTACAAATGTAACAGACACCGCCGGAGTTGGCGGAGAATCGTGGAGTACAGGTGCTGCCTTTGCTGATACCGATGCCGACGGCGACTTAGATCTTTACGTTTGCAACTACGTTACTTATGATTTAGAAAAATTACAGGACATGCAGGCAGAATCCCTTCAATCTGGGAAACCTGTACCCAGTGCCTTGAATCCACACGTCTTTGAACCACAAGATAACGTCTTCTATCGCAACAATGGCGACGGCACCTTCACTGATGTAACGACCGAGGTTGGAGTTGCCGCATCAGGGGGCAGAAGCATGCAGGCAATCTTTAGCGACTTTGATCTGGATAACGATATGGACCTGTACGTTGCAAACGATACTACTGTCAACCACACTTATCGCAACAATGGCGACGGCACCTTCACTGATGTCAGCGATGATTCCTGGGCAGCAGATTTCCGCGGCTCCATGGGACTCGCTACCGGAGACTACGACAACGACGGCGACATAGACCTCTTTATGAGCCATTGGGTTGATGAAGAAAATGTCCTCTATAGAAACCTCCTCATCGAAACGTCAACACCTAACGCAAAAAAAATTCGGTTTGCCGATGAATCATATTCCTCAATGTTAGCAGAAGTCAGTATCAAAGAGATTGGATGGGGAACCTCACTCTTTGACTACGACAATGATGGCGACCTGGATATCTTTGTCACAAATGGAAGCACCTTCCAAGAACTGGACCGCCCGGAAAACCTGATTCCGCAAAAAGACGCGTTGTTTCGCAACAATGGCGAATCGACGTTTACCGATGTCAGCGAGCTCGTAGGCATCACAACACTGCCGGCGCGAGTAGGGCGAGGCGCAACCTTTGGCGATTACGACAACGACGGAGACATCGACATCTTTATCGTGAACAACCATGCACAGCCCACGCTGCTGCGCAATGATACAATCCGTGTAAGGACAGCTAGCACTAACAACTGGCTACACGTCAACTTGCATGGAACTGATGCAAACCGAAATGCTATCGGCGCGAAAATTCAGATTAAAACAGAAAATGGCAGTCAAATCCGAGAAATTTACGCCGGAGAAAGCTACATGTCTTGTAATAGTTATACTGCCGAATTTGGCGTAGGCACAGCAACAGCCGTCGAATCCCTGCAGGTTACGTGGCCCAATGGAATAACACAAACACTCCATGACGTTCCGGTGAATCAACGGATAGATATTTCCTATATCTCCGTACCATCAACGCCTATGCCTTGATAGCTCATGTGTAAATCTCGTTTTTTTGTATATTTCAGCCCCATCAAGGGTTATGTATTGTTAAATCCGATGTAAATCTCGGCGGAGGTTAACTAGGTATAGTCTTTAAAATCTAAACATAAACGGCCCAGGCGAGATTTGTAAAGTTATTAACACAGCAGCAGCCTTGTATCGGGCTCCTGTAGACGAAAGAACGAGATTTGACAAGGGGTTATCAAAACACAGATTAGTATTGTGCCCAATGGGTGGCAGGTGGTAGGGTTCGGTTGAGCCATCTATAGATAAAAGGTTATCTTTTCACTTCTAGAAGGAGTGAAAAAGAATACCTATCCTGCCACTGAAATATAGGAAAAAAAATAAATCTCATCGGAGCCCTTTTATGTTTTGTTTGAATCATAACCTCGAAAACCTCAAACGAGATTTGTGCGAGGTTGTATATTACATCATCGGTGCCGTGTTGCAGTATACAAAAGTGCATATTATTACTTTACTCATCCTCTTTCATACAATCGGATGTGGAGAAGATCCTGCGATTAAGCGCGGTAAACAACTCGCCGTCAGTGGTGATACTGCAGCAGCAATACATGAATTTGAGGAAGCCCTTAAACGAGATCCGGCTAATGCAGAAACCTATTATCAACTTGGCGTAGTTCATGAACAGACCGCGCAGGCGGGACAAGCTGTGATAGCGTTTCAGAAAGCACTACGGCTCGCACCGAAAAGAGACGACATACGCTTTGCCCTCGGACGCGTCTATTGGTTTGGAGACAAGCCAGATTTGGCACTTGAACAATTCCAAAAGCTCCTGATTACGAAGCACGATATCCTTCTAAAGATAGCAGGACTCACCGGGGATGCTTACCACGTCAAACGACTCCGAACTGAAGGGAGTAACGACTACGAGCAAACCTTTACAGAGAAGGGAAATATCATGACATTTACTGCAAAGTATGCAGATGATTATAGTCCCGCTATCTCACCTGACGGAAAATGGATAACCTTCACGTCCTACCGATTGCAAAACGGTGAGATTTACCTGATGAACATCTCGGTACCGGATGGAGAACCCCGGCAACTCACGCATACGGATGAGCTTGACGAATATATGCCGACCTTCTCGGCTGATGGAAAGACACTCGCCTTCGTTACGGAACGCACAAAGGGCATGATGATGCTCCCGCCGATTCAGGCAAGCGGTTCTGTCCCGAGCACTGCAAAAATCTATCTGATGGACATTGACGGTCGAAATCAACGGCCCTTAGCGGAGATGCCAGGCATGCAAAGCGCACCAGCATTCTCACCTAATGGACAGAAAATCGCCTTTGAATCAAATTTTTCCGAGACTCCTGAAACGGACAATGACATGGAAATTTTTGTCATCAATATAGATGGCACCGGCCAAATACAGCTAACCGACAATGATGTGGACGATGGAAACCCTACTTGGACACCGGATGGAAAACAGATAGCTTTCGTATCAAATATCAGAGAAACCTACCAGATCTGTGTCATGAATGCAAAAGGCGGAGACATCAAACAGCGGACAGCATCTACTGACAGTCACTACCAACCGCTCTTTACACCAGATGGAAAACGAATTATTTACGTTTCAGACGCTCATAATCACTACACCCTCTGGATGATGAACGCAGACGGTACAAACAAAAACCAACTCACGAATCACATCGGGGCCCATTTTGAACCCAGTTTGTCCCACGATGGGAAAAAACTCGTTTTCAGCGCAGATCGTTCCGATCATATGCGAATTTACCTTCTCGATTTCACACAACCTATCAAAAAAGAGGAACTGCAAGCACGTTTTCGTCTACAGTAGCACGTCAAAGATGTCTGTAATATGCACCTTAGCACAAATCTCGCCTTTTCGTATATCTCCGTACCGTCAACGCTTATGTAATAATAACTCGTGTGTAAATCTCGTCGGAGATGACTTAGGTTATGTCTTTAAAAATCTAAACATCAGAACCCTCCCAGTGGGTGGCAGGTAAAAGGTAATCTTCTCTCATGGACAGACAAAGAATACCTATCCTGCCACTGGCGAGATTTGTAAAGGATTTAACATAGCAGCAGCCTTTATTGGGCTCCTGTATACAAAAAAACGAGATTTGTAAAGGATTTAGTAAGACAGCAACTTGTGCCGTGCTGCAGTATACAAAAGCCTAAAAGATACATACGAAAAATCTAAACAGAGAAAACTTCAGACGAGATTTGTCAAGGGTATCCATTCCATCAGGTGTTGATGTGCTAAAAGATACGAAAAATCTAAACAGAGAGAGGCTCCGACGATCTATAGATGACGAGAAAAAGGTAATCTTTTCTGTCCTCGAGGAGAGAAAAAGAATACCTATCTCGTCAGATTTGTGCGAGATTGTATATTATATCATAGGTGCCGTGCTAAAATATACGAAAACCTGCTTCCTCGTTCTTCTAATGGTTATCGGTTGCCAAACTGATACTCCTAAACAAGAACCTCCTTCTCAATTCTCCATTCAGTACAAACGCGGTATAGAGGCGTTAGACATGGACAAGTTGACAGAAGCAGAAAAGGCGTTTCAGACGTGTTTACAAATCAATGCCAACGCGCTCAATGCTCGCATGCAGTTAGCACGCATCTATATTAGACAGCAAAAATTTAACCGTGCAGAAGCGACATTAGGGGCATTAGAAACACTACACGGAGAACACCAAAATCTCCAAGAATTGGCACAAGCCTACCTCATGCTCTCACAAATTTTTAGTTACCAGCAGCGATTTGCGGATGCCACTGCCGCGTTGACAACCGCGTTGGAATTCAATCCAATGGATACAAGCGCTCGCATGAGATTGGGATATTTCTTAGGTGCACCCCAGCAGATGCTCGTCCCTGATCTGGCGGCATCAAAACGGCAGTTTGAAAAAGTCTTGGAACTTGAACCGAATCATCCAGAAGCGATGCTCCAACTCGGATTGGCGGAATTCAGATTAGGAGAACCGGATAAAGCCGCGAAACGTTTTACGCATCTGATCGAAAACTACGGCCGGCACGCGGGAGCTTACTACTACTTAGGTGTCTATCATCTGCGGCACGGTAACCTTGAAGCAGCCATAGATAACTTCAAAGAATCCCTCCATCTCAGACCTCGGGACCCTGAAACCCTCTGGAATCTTTGGACAGCTGCTTCCAAATTCGGCGGTTATCCAGACAACTTACCAGAGGCATTTAAAATTCGACCAAAATCAGCCGAACCGCGAATCGGTAGCACAAATCTTGATACACTGTCCCTCCCTAAATTTACCAACCTCGCTTCCGCTTTAGGCATGGACAAAGTTGATGGAGGTCGAGGTAGCGCCTGGGGTGACTACGATAAAGACGGCGATTTGGACATCGTCGCGGTCGGCACCTATCAGCCTCATGCACTTTATAGGAATAACGGTGACGGAACATTTACCGACGTTGCGGAAGACGCAGGCATAGCGGATCCGCGCGGCGGCTGGGGCTCCCTATTTGCTGATTACAATAACGACGGATACATAGATCTCTATATCACACGCGGCGGCTGGTCGGGTGCAGCGGAGAATACCCTCTACCACAACAACGGTGACGGGACATTCACAGATGTCACCGAAATCGCAGGTGTCGCAGATCCGCAGAGCAGCTTCTGTGCCGCATGGGCAGATTACAATAATGACGGACATATAGATCTCTATATTGCAGACGGAGTCATCGGCGACGGGGCCCCCAACGTCCTCTACCACAATAACGGCGACGGCACTTTTATAAACACCGCAGAGGCAGCCGGGGTAGCGAACCGAGGAAACTCCCTCGGCACCGCATGGGGCGATTACAATAAAGACGGACACATCGATCTGCATGTTGTCAACTTTGGACAACAGAATGTTCTCTATCGTAATAACGGCGACGGCACCTTCACCGACGTAACACCTACCACAGGCATGGAGTTATCTATCACCGACCCTTTCGTCACCTTTTTTTTAGATGTGGATAATGATGCAGATTTGGATATTTTCATTTCAAACTCAGGTTCTTTTCAAGCATTTATCGCATGTCAACTCACAGGCACGGCTACACACGATAGCGACCGGCAAGTGCTTTACCGCAACAACGGAGACGGCACTTTTACTGACGTAACGCGCGAATCGGGACTCTATAAAGCTTTTGGGGCAATGGGTGCCAACTTCGAAGATATTAATGGTGATGGCTATCTCGATATCTACCTCGCCACCGGCGCGCCACAAATGGGACGTTTGGAGAGAGACGCGCTCTTCCTAAACAACGGTGACGGCACCTTTACCGATGAGACCATCACTTCAGGCTTAGGCAATATCGGAAAGGGGCACGGGGTTACCTTTGGCGATGCAGATGCGGATGGAGACGTGGATATTTACGTTTCTGTTGGCGGTGCCTTTATTGGAGATCAGTGGCACAATCTTTTTTACCATAACCCGGGTACACAAAACAATTGGATCACGCTCAAAACAGTTGGAGTCAAAAGCAACCGGGATGGCATCGGGGCAAAAGTGACACTCACCCTTGGGAATACCAAAATTTATAGAGAAGTCAGTGGCGGGTGTGGATTTGGCTCAACCAACAGCATTCCACTTGAAATCGGGTTAGGAAAAGCGAAACAGGTAGACAGACTTGAAATCGTTTGGCCCTCCGGGCAGATCGATATATACACCCATCTCGCTCCCAATCAGCCCTACGTCCTCACTGAAGGTTTTTAGTATACTGCAGCACAACACAAGCAGTTGTAATGTTTAATCCTTTACAAATCTCGTTTTTTCGTCTACAGGAGCCCATTAAAGGCTGCTGCTATATTAAAACCTTTGCAAATCTCGTCGGAGTCTTTCGATGTTATGAATCTAAACAGAAAGAGGCTCCGACGAGATTTATGCGAGGATATTCATTCTATCAGGTGTTGATGTGCTAAAAGATACGAAAAATCTAAACAGAGAGAGGCTCCGACGATCTATAGATGACGAGAAAAAGGTAATCTTTTCTCATGGACAGAAAAAGAATACCTATCTCGTCAGATTTGTGCGAGGTTGTATACTACATCCATCAGTGACGTGCTAAAAGATACGAAAAACCACCTTACGTATCGCTCTCGTTGTCCGCTTCCAACAACCGACGCATCAGTTCCGAACGCACCTCCGATGGCAACGCCCGAAGCTCCGACTGCGATAACTCTTGAAGCGCCTTGACACGCTCATCGGCGCTCAGCCTTTTCACCAGTTCATCGGCACTGAGTCCTTTCACACGCTCATCAACACTGAGTCTTTTCACTAACTCCGAAGGCGGAATTCTCTCCAAGATATCCGAACCAAATTTCTCTATTAGCTCCCTCAACTCCGCTTGCGACAAACTTTGAAGCACCTTGATATGCTCATCAGCACTGAGTCCTTTCACACGCTCATCAACACTGAGCCTTTTCACTAACTCCGAAGGCGGAATTCTCTCCAAGATATCCGAACCAAATTTCTCTATTAGCTCCCTCAACTCCGCTTGCGACAAACTTTGAAGCACCTTGATATGCTCATCAGCACTGAGTCCTTTCGCACGCTCATCAACACTGAGCCTTTTCACTAACTCCGAAGGCGGAATTCTCTCCAAGATATCCGAACCAAATTTCTCTATTAGCTCCCTCAACTCCGCATCGTAAAATCCTTGATGCCCCATCATACGTAACACCTCCAGTGCACGCAGTGGACGAATCCACAACGCATAGTTAAAATACACACGCTGTTCTTCTGAAACAACCTGCTCAACAAACGAATCAAAGCCTGAAAACGACACCGTAAAAGGCAGAAGTAAATAGTTCTCACGCGCAATCTCTAGCTCATTGCACACTAATAGATGCACAGCAAACCTCTCTGTCCACTGGTAGTGTCCAGGCTTCACCAACTCCCATTCCCCACTGGTACCCGAGAGAAACCCCCGAGGCGAACTCGCCGTCACTATCGTCAAAGTGAGCTCATCCTTTGGAACCCGCTTATCCGACAGATAAATACTGGCCCGCGCATGGATACGGGAATAGTCCCACTCATCTAACCGATCCGCTTGACTCTTGAACTCAATCAGGTTATGCGAACGGAAATACTGGCATATCGGCTCTACCGCCAGCAAGTTCGCACGCTCTGCTGCATCTTTCAACAGCACGACCACGTCTATCGTGAGCGGCAGATGGCTGACTTCCACCTCTGATTGGACAGTCAGCCCGATTTTCTCGCCGAGATGCTCGTGCATTGTCTGTTTGAAGCGTGCGTCATAGGTAGCACGGGCATCGCGCTGTTTTTCCGCATCGGCTATCCGCATAAACCCTCCATATTCTTAGTATACCATTAACTGTGTAAAGTTGTCAAGCACAAATTCACGCGGCCCATCTCAGGCAACGTGTGTAACCGCCTATAACCGCGCGCTAGAGGCCCAACACCCATCAAAAAACCCAGGGGCAGCCGCTTGTGAGGTAGCTGCCCCTAGTTTTTGTGATGTGTGGGGTTGTTACTACGGGCTCATCAATTCCTATATGCTGAAAAAAAACGCCGCATCTAACGAATTGCGGTACCCAATATGAGATCGTAGCCAATGGCATCCATCAAGGAAATGAGCACATTCCCATCAATCCTATCGACGAGATGATCGAGTCTACCGCGATCGAAAAGCGTGCCGGCAACTGGTTCTTTTTCCGTAATTAAGATGATAAGTTGCATCGCTGCACCTGAAATCAAGGGAACTGTGAGATTATCATCAACGCGAAGCGGAAGAAGTTCAACGATAGTTGCAACGGATGCTCCAACCAGTGCAACAACGAGACTTGAGAATTCAGGCTGCAACTGCACACCGCTGTCGAAAAGGAACGAGAAAAAAAAGATCGCCGTCGCAGTGCAAACGATAAAACAGGCAGCACTCCCTTCTAAACTCTTCTGACCGGTGAGTTTCATCCTGCCCCACATTTTACCTACCAACGCCGCCGAAGTATCCCCCAAAACCATGAAGAAAATGCAGACAATTGCAGGCTGCTTATAAAAAAAGAAAATGCACAACAGCGTGCTGATGAGATAGTAAGTTGCACCGGTAATAGCACCTTGGCGTTCATGTGTCCGAAGGAGCGGCATCAGTGCAGTAAAAAAAAACGCCCTGAAATGCGGCGATAGCCATTTCGCGAGTTCAACGGCTATCGCCACACCTGTCAAAATACACACAAAAAACAGTATCGTCGGTTTATCCATAAAGAGATAAACAACCGGGACGATTAAACCTGCCAGATGAATGCTTTTCCGACGTAACTCTTCCTTCATCAATGCTACCTCCGTCCAGAATTCAAGGTTGAACCCTCCTCTTCAGGATACCCACTACTGTACAGTTGATGCCTCTGTTGCAAACTGAATCCATCGCTTCCTTAATTGTGCCAGATGTCCCGATTAAAGACAAGCCAAAATGAGCGGTAGCCACGCTTTGCAATCCGATTTCGTAACGGACACACTGCGCAATTTTAATCTGACCTTCCAAAATTCTTGTTTTTGTCAAAAAAACAACACATTTTTGTTACATTTGACCAGTATAATTTTTTTACCATTGGAATAGAGTTGAGAACAAACGGATTCGCCTCAATCAAAATTATCTAACAGTAGGAGTTTGCAGTGCCGCAGGAGACAATACATTCATCAAAAATCCAAAGAATATTGAAACCTGCCTAAGCGTAAAAAGAAGAGAGGAAAAATGGAACGGTTTTGCATCATGCTGTTGCTGCTCATACTTGGTACAGGGCCTGCTTTCGGCGAAAATGAAGCACAACAGCGAGTAAAAATTACCGGCGTGGTTATAGATAGCAACACCGAGGTACCCCTATCTAATGCCACTATCCGGGTAGTGGACACGTCTTCGCGTGATAGACAATCCCAAGTCAGTAGTGATGACACAGGGAATTTTTCTCTGGAACTACCGAGCGGTACCTATACAATCCAAGTCACTGCTTCGTTTTACAATGCCTATGTCATTTCAGATTTTCAGGTTGATGTAGAGAAAGCGGTTGAACCCATTCGTGTCTTGATGACTGCTCAGGTTGTAAAACTCGACGCGATTAAACTCCCAGTGCGGTTGAGCCAATCCAGCGAACGTGGGCTCCTTGAAAAACGGATGCGCAGCTCCCGAATTGAAGATAGCATCAGCACCGAAGAGATTAGCCGCCTCCCAGCCTCTTCTGCAGGGGATGCTATTAAGAGGGTGACAGGCGTTAGCATCGTTGGCGGACGGTACGTGTTTGTCCGAGGGCTCGGTGAACGTTACAGTAATACTCTCCTCAATAATGTTGAGATTCCGAGTCCGGAGCCCAATCGACGGGTTGTCCCGATGGATATATTTCCGGCGAGTCTCCTGGCGAGTTTGCAAACAGTCAAAACGTTTTCACCGGATCAACCGGGGGGGTTCGCTGGCGGCTCTGTACAGGTGTTTACGAAAGACTTTCCTGAAGAATTAACAATGTCACTTTCCATATCGAGCGGTTTCAACACACAGACAACCGGTGAAGAAGGGCTCACCTATGAAGGCGGTACGCTGGATTTCTTAGGTTTTGATGATACATCGCGTGAACTTCCAACGATTGTGAGAGAACAGGCGGCGGAACTGCCTATCCGCGAACGGGGACGTTTTACACCGGCCGGTTTCACACCGGAAGAGATCCAAAAATTCGGGCAAGCTTTCTCCAACGTCTGGTCACCAAGACGGCAGGAGATTCCTATCAATCAAAGCTATAAATTCAACCTCGGCAACAGTCACCCACTTTTCGGAAAAGACTTCGGCTACCTTGCCGTGCTCTCTTATGGCAACAGCCATAGTTCCAGTACCCAAGTGCGCAATGCCTTCCGCATCGGATTAAACGAAATCCTTTCGCCGGTAACCTCCTACGACGTTGAACGCAACGCAAATGAAGTAGACTGGGGGAGTGTTCTAAACGCAAGCCTCCGGTTCTCACCACAGCATCAACTGAGTCTACGTTCTCTCTTCACGCATACGGCTGAAGATGAGACCCGGATATGGGAAGGCTTTAATGCCGATAGAAACACAGATATGCGGAGCTCTCGACTCCGATATGTTGAACGCCAGCTCTTCTCTGGACAATTAGCCGGCATGCACGACTTTAATTTCGGTGCCCCAGAACTGGAACGTTCCAGCGCGGATAGTGGGACAGAAGCGATAACAACCCAGCCCGAGCTCGCAATGGAATGGCGACTCACTTATTCACGTGCATCACGGGACGAACCAGATACACGCGAGACTATCTATGAAGATAGGGCTGGCACTTTCACTTTTCGAGATGTTACACACAGTGGCAGCCGCTTCTTTTTTGACCTGGAAGATAATGAGTATAACGTGCGCGTGGATTGGAGGATTCCGGTTCGCAAGGCCGGATTCTTCAAATTCGGCGGACTCTTGCGAGATCGAGCGCGCACCTTTGATGCCCGCAGATTTAGATTTTTGCCTGCAGACAAAGTGGATGCCACCGTTAATTTATCAGACCCGCCCGAAACACTTTTCAAACAGGAACATATTGCACCACGCGTATTTGAACTACGCGAATCCACTCGGGCAACCGATAACTACCTAGCAGACCACAATATCTACTCCGGCTACCTTATGCTGGATATCCCTGTCACGCAAAAATGGCAATTCATGTCGGGGGTCCGGCTTGAATCTTCAACGCAAAAGGTAACTACCTATGATCCGTTTTCAGCATCCGTGCGGCCAATTGTGGCAGATTTAGAAACCGTAGATTTGCTGCCCGGTGCTAACTTGACGTACCGGCTAGCGGAACGGATGAACCTACGAGTCGCTGCATCACGAACGATTACACGCCCAGATTTTAGAGAACTTGCTCCATTTGAGTTCACAGATTTCGTTGGCGGACGAACCATCCTTGGAAACCCGGAACTTGAGCGGACACAGATTGACAATTATGACTTCCGCTGGGAAGTGTTTCCACAAATTGGTGGGGTCGTCGCCGCCAGTCTCTTTTATAAACGATTTCAGAAACCGATTGAGCAAATCGTTCAGCCGCAAGCAGAAGTCCGCATTACCTATGAAAACGCCGACGCTGCGAATAACTACGGCCTTGAACTAGAAGCACGCCAGAACCTCGGAATACTCACAGATAAACTCAACGAATTCTCGATTAACACCAATGTGGCGCTAATCTCTTCGCGGGTGGTACTACCTGATGTTGGGATCCAGACATCGTCTGAACGGCCCCTACAAGGGCAGTGCCCGTATATAGTCAATCTCTCTATCGGTTACGAAAACCCCAACTGGGGCATCTCGAGCGCAGTCGCTTATAACATTTTTGGCAAAAGGCTCTCTGAAGTTGGAAACCATGGTGTACCTGATGTTTATGAACAGCCCCGCGGCCAGTTGGATGCCAATTTTAGCCGCACCGTTGCAAATTACTTCCGAATCAATTTTTCGGCGAAAAATTTACTCGACCCTTATGTGCATTTCAAACAAGGCGAAGAGGTATACGTTCAGTACAAACTCGGACGTGCCTTTTCATGCGGACTCAGCTATAACCTCTAAATGAGAGGCATCAGCATCGCGGAACGTCAAAAAGAATTAATAGTATTGCAACTATTCTGTAACAATTTAAGGCTATCATTTTTCGTATATTTCAGCCCCATCAAGGGTTATGTATTGTTAAATCCGATGTACATCTCGTCAGAGCCTTTCGATGTTATGAATCTAAACATAAACGGCTCTAGTGAGATTTGTGCTAAGGTGTTCATTATATCAATCATTGTTGTGCTCTTGTAGACAAAAAATTGAATTGGCAACCCTTTTGCCGATGAGCGGGAAAAGGGTGCCTTATACCCAAAAAAGCGGGGTTTTTGTGCTCCGCTTGTTCTAAAATAAAAAAAGGAGCTTAGTTAAGCTAATGTCAAATATTACGTCGACCCCACAGTCCAAATCTATAGAGACCAGGGTTCTGTTTAAAAATTGGTTATTTCAATTCATGCTTGTTTTCACGGTCGGGCTCACCTTAGCTTTTGTCGGTTGTGGTGCAGATGAAGATGGTGAAGAAGAAGGAGAAGCAACTTCCGAAGTGACGGAGGAAATTATTAATGTTGATGGACGGGAGGTAGTTGTCCTTGAAGGAAGGCTCACTGAAGATAGAACTCTCACCGCGGCATACGATTATCTGTTACGTGGCGCTGTGTTTGTTGAATCCGGTGCCACGTTAACGATTGAAGCGGGTGTCCAAATTTTTGGTGAAGGCGCAAGCCAGGGGACCTTGATTGTCGCACAAGGCGGTAAGATTATGGCGCAAGGCACTGCCTCGGCTCCTATCGTCATGTCTAGTGATGCGGCTATCGGCAGCAGAGCCCGCGGACAGTGGGGGGGCTTGATCATCAACGGAAACGCCCCCACGAACCAGGGTGTTACGTTCGGTGAAGGGGATACAGGGGCCTTTGGCGGAAACAACCCAGCCGATAGCAGCGGTGTCATACGGTATGTCCGTGTTGAATACGCCGGTATCGAATTTAGCCCTGACAATGAACTGAACGGCATCGCCTTCCAGGGTGTCGGGTCAGGTACCGTCGTTGAACATGTGCAAGTACACATGAACCAAGATGATGGTATAGAGTTCTTCGGTGGCACCGTCAACCTCAAATACGCCTTGGTGACCGGTGCACGTGATGATTCATTTGATTGGACTGATGGCTGGACCGGGAAGGGCCAATTCTGGGTTGCGCAGCAGTACGGTGACGATGCGGATAACGGTTTCGAAGTTGATAACAACAGTAAAGATAATGAAGCAACCCCACGTTCTAATGCTACTATCTATAACGTTACGCTCGTCGGCGACCCGAGTGGCCCCGAAAGCGACAACGGTATGCTAATTCGCGAAGGTGCCGCTGGCACATATGGGAATTTCATTGTCACCGGTTTTAACAAAGTCGGGCTTGACATCAACAATGAATCAACCCACGCACAAGCCAATAACGGGGCTTTGACGGTAAAAAACAGCATCTTCTTTGAAAACGGTAAAGGAAATTTCGGTGATGAAAAAGATGACGACGGCTTTGATGAAGCGGCATGGGCAGCCACAAACGATAATCATGAGACAGACCCGCAATTGGCAGCCCCTTTCAATAAAACCACGCCCAACTTTACGCCGGGTGCTGGTGCCACTTCAATACCAGCCGCTACACCCCCCGCTGACGGTTTCTTTGATGCTGTTAACTTCATTGGGGGCGTGAGCCCTTCCGACAATTGGACAAGCGGATGGACAACGAGTGCGCAAAACTAATAGCACTGGCCCCATAAGCGTAGTTTGGTTTTCCGATAAGACCGGGCTCGCACGGCAAACCCCTTGGACGTTCATAGCCAGTCTCCTTATTTGCAGTAGTTTGGCAGGATGTGAACAATCCAAGTGGCAGAATAGTCTCGACTCGCCAGGCCGACTCGGTCTGGCAGTCGTTGACGCTCTGAATCGGAAAGACCTTCAAAAAATGAACCGGCTCCGCGTGCAGCGCACAGAATATCTCACTTGGATATGGCCAGCTTTTCCAGCCAGCCGTCCGCCAAGCAACTTCCCCGGTGATTTTGCCTGGGCCAATCTCAATAAAAAATGTAGCATCGGGATGAAAAGAGCCATAGAACGTTACGGAGGACAGAACTTTACCTTTGTAGGGATTCGCTTTACAAAACCTTCAGAAGACTATGACGGGTTTCAACTTTTGCGTGGAACCGTTTTGACATTAAGAAATCAGACAGGCAAAACGTTGGAAGCCAAGATTCTCGGTTCTGTAATTGTTAAGGATAATCGTTACAAGTTCCTAAGTTACGACGACTAATTCTCTTTTATGTCTCGTGCACAGAATGTGGAGGATCGAAATTTATGAGTTATGCAATCTCTAATTACGCACTTGGCAAACAGAAAAGGAAGCATCGGCGGCAAAAAATGAAGGGCAGCGCAAAACTACAATCCACACCTATTAAAAAAAAGGTGACGATGTCGGCGAAAACCGCTCAGGTCTCAATGACAGTTGTCGATGCGCAGCGACAAAATAGAGAAGCCGCCAAAAAATGGAAAACTTCTGTTAGAAAATTCGCAATCGGACTCTCTATCGGTTTGCATGCCGTCGCCATTGTGATTGCCGCTGTCTATATCGTTCGGAAAACAGTTTTACATATGAATGAAGACAAGGTCCAAAGTGTTGTTGTGAACCAGGCCAAACCACAACCGAAACGGCGAACGCCGCCGCGTGCGACCAGACGAACCGAGAAACCTAAAACTTTTAAGATTCGCGCACCGAAAGGGAAGCCAGTAACAACGCACGCTAAGATTCCGATGGGTAACGCACGTTTCACATTGCCCACCGGCGATATTTCTACGCGCCCCACAACGGTACCCAGTACGACTGGGATTGGCAAAAACCTCCTGACTATCGCAAGACAGACTCACATCGTTAATACCATGCCCAAGTTTGAAGTCCCGAAATTTCAAACGGCCAGTTTTGTAGAAAGAATGGATGTCGGAACGAGTCTTGCGCAATCGGAATTCAACGACCCAGGCAATATTGAACTCGCTTCTATCAATTTAGGCGATGCCAAACAGTCATTTAACGAATTCTTGAAATTAGTCCGGGAACGTATTAAGCGCGCACAACGGTTCCCTCCCAGCGTACGGAATTTAGAAGAAGGGAGCACCACAACGGTCCGCTTCACGCTTTTTAAGGACGGCACTGTAGGCAATCCGAAGGTTGCCAATTCTTCCGGATCACGTGCACTGGACAGTGCTGCAATCGCTGCGGTTCAAAATGCAGTGCCGTATCCGCCGTTCCCCGATGGGCAGTATGGGAGCAGCTTGCGGCTTGAACTCCCCATTGTTTTTGAGTTAGTGAATTAACGATCGAACGTCGGGACGGCTGCTGCTGTCCTCGACACTCCAAAGCAAGATTTTGTCTATCCGCAAATACGACTTGCTATGATGCGTCTCCTACTGATTTTCCCACTCAAACCGCTGTTTATCTATCTTCGCTTTCTCTTCATCTACAAAACGCAACAACACCAACCCGACAATAAAGAAAACGATAAGCGAGATGATAGCTTGGCGTGCGTCGCCTGTGATGTGACGAATAAAGCCAAACACAAACGGTCCCCAAATCGCCGAGAACTTATTAAAAACTGAATAGAAACCATAAAACTCAGCACTCGCCTGTTCTGGAACTATTCGCCCGTAGAAGGAACGGCTCAGCGCTTGTGTTCCGCCAAGCACAATGCCAACAACCACGCCTAACAAAAAGTATTGCATTGCACCATCAATGAAATACCCGTAGGTGACAACAGCACTCCAGAGAAGCAAGGCAAAGATAATAGCACGTTTTGTGCCGATGCGTTCCGCTAACCGACTGAATAGCAGCGCACCGCCTATTGCAATGATTTGGATAACGAGCAACGTCACTAGGAGTACCGTTGTTGAAAGCTCTAACGTTTCCTTACCGTAAATTGTCGCCATGCTGGTAACCGTATGGATACCGTCATTATAAATCATATAGGCGATCAGAAAGAGCGTGAGATGTTTAAAGCGGCCTACCTTTTTCGCAGTCGCCAGGGTGCGGCGAATGCCGAGCGCCAGATAACCTTTTACTTTTAAGGAATCAGGCCCATTTTCAGGTAACGCGTGAGGTGTTTTCTCTTCCTTAAGGTACTTAGCCGTCAAAAGTGTCCAGCCTGCCCACCAGAGTCCCGCCATTGCCATCCCGATACGTGCTGCCATGGCTTGACTCATTCCCAACGTTTCATGCATCGCAACGAGTGCCAGAGAAATAGCAAACTGAGTCCCACCGCCGATGTACCCAAATGCATAACCGTTAGCGGAGACAGCATCCAGTTTATCTTCAGAGGCAATGTGTGGTAAAAAAGCGTCATAGAAGACATTCGCCCCCACAAAACAGACCTGGGAGCCGATAAAGAGGCACACCGTCAACACGACATCTCCTGTCTTACAAAAATAGAGCAAGGTTGCGAAAAAGCTGCCCATGTAAGCGAAACCGAGCAGAAACCGCTTTTTCGCCGAAGAGAAATCGGCGATAGCCCCCAGGACAGGCGCGAAGAGGAAGACTAAAAATGCGGACGCTGCCAACATCCATGCCCATAACGTCTCACTACTTACGTTATGCCCGGCAATGTTAACACCATCTTCGCCTACGATCGCTCCTGCAAAATAGACAGGCAACAAGGCAACCACCGTCGTCGTAATATAGGCCGAATTCGCCCAATCATATAGACACCAGCCCAAAATTGTTTTCTTATCGTTTTTCATGATAATTTCGTCCTATTTTCTCATATTTCGCATCGCAAATCAAGCCGGTTTTCCTAAAACGCCAAAAACTAATAGACGTTGATATTTTTCCTATTTGAGAGTATACTCGAGTAAAATAATTCCTGCCGCTCAACGGCAGTCTTTTTATGGTATCACATGAATATGAAAGCACACGTTATCAATTTTCAAGAACGGAAACCTATTGACCGGGGAACAGGCGTGAAGACGGTCCCTTTAACTGGAAAATGGCTTGATTCAACCTCACTAACCAATGGCGTAACGATGTTCGAACCCGGTGCAGCGATTGCTCGCCACTATCACAATTGTGATGAATCTGTTACAATTCTAGAAGGCGAGGCCGCCTGCGAAGTTGATGGTGACATCTTCTCAATGACGGCTTTTGACACCACTTTTGTGCCTGCCGGTATTCCACACCGGTTTTGGAACGAAAGCAACGCACCGATGAAAATCCTATGGACTTACGCCTCGGTGAACGTCACGCGAACGTTTACAGATACCGGTGAAACGGTAGAACACTTATCCACGGATGATAAAGCCGTAGCAAACTAATGACTCAAGGATGCCAGATGTCCGTACAAACTTATATTAAGAACAACCAAACCGCACTTTGTGCCTTACTACAAGAACTCGTCAGAATTCCGACTGTCAACCCACCCGGTAATGATTATGACAAGTTTGTTGCCGTGCTTGAGGAAAAATGCCGCGAACTCCGCATGCAAACGCAAATCGTTCCGGTGCCTCTTGACTATGCAAACCAATTCACCCCCAATGCCAAAAGTCACCCGCGTCTCAACCTAATCGCGCATTGGGATGTCGGGGCAGAAAAAACGGTGCATTTCAACGCACACTACGACATCGTCCCGGTCTCCGGAGACTGGCAGTTTGACCCTTTCGGCGGCGATATTGCTGACGAGTGGCTTTACGGCCGCGGGGCTGATGATATGAAGGATGCCATCGCTGCATTACTCTTCGCGATTAAAGCCATTCAAGAGACTGGCGGGAAACCGCGCTTCAACATTGAATGTTCTTTTACATGCGACGAAGAAACCGGCGGAGACCTTGGTGCGGGCTATATCACAAAACAAGGTTTGGTGAAAGCCGATTACATTGTTAATTGCGAAGGCGGCGGCGGTATGACCATCGGGAACGGACATAACGGTGTGCTCTGGATGGACATCACTGTCAATGGGAAGGCAGCACACGGCTCGCAACCGCACAAAGGTATAAACGCCTTTGAGAAAACAGCAGAACTCATAACAGCACTCCAACGGCTCAAACGTGGATTGAAATCACCGACGCGCGCTTTCACCCTCACTGACGGCACTGAACGGTACCCGACGCTGAATATTGGCGGCACGTTTCGCGGTACTGACGGAGACAAAATCAATACAGTTCCAGCACAAGTTATATTCTCAATTGACCGGCGGGTTACTCCTAATGAAACACTCCAGAACGCGGAATTGGAATTGCGAGAAGCTATCTCAGGTGCGTGTGAATACTATTCAGAACTACAAGCGGATGTGGAAGCTATCTTGCAGATTGAACCCTGCTTAACAGACGCAACATCCGCGCTCGCACAAACGTTCGCGCGAGCCGTACGCATTGTCCGATTCAATCAACCACAATTTAAACCCACAACCGGTTTCACCGATCTGCATTTTTTTGTCAATACAGGTCTTCCCGGAATTGGCTACGGACCACGCGGCGAAGGAGGACACGCCATAGACGAACGCGTGCACATTCCCGACTTAGTCAAGACCGCTGCTATTTACGCAACCTTTATGATACGCGACGGTCTTTAGAAAACGCATGACAACACTGGGACTGAAATAGAACATGGAAAAGAAATTCCAGAGACAGATCGAAAATTTCAGTTGCGGAAATTGCGGCACGTTCGTCACCGGCGACGGATACACAAACCATTGCCCAGAATGCCTCTGGAGCCGACACGTCGATGTCAATCCCGGAGATAGGGCTGAAAATTGTGGAGGTTTAATGGAGCCCGTGGCGGTTATCCAAAAACAGCAGAATTACATACTCATCCACCGCTGCACGAAGTGTGGCATAAAAAAAAGAAACAGAACGTCAAAAACGGACAACTTTGACGCAGTTATTTCCATTCTAAAAGGAGAATATTGGCGGTTGTAAAGCACCCTGGCGCGTCGATTTAACCCAAAAACCGAGTGCCTCGCTAACTTCATCCAATATGACCAACTATGAATAAATTTTATATAACTGCTTTCGTTGTTAGCGCGCTCGCGATAATTACACTCTCCCTTTTTCTTTACGCAACTTCCAACACCTTGAAAGCGGTCCGCGGGGAATTGGCAGCATCGCAAACAGCACGACAGAAAACAGAAACAGAAAAGAAGAACTTAGAGAATGAATTAGAAGATATCCAAAGTACCCTAGGAGCAACACGCTTAGAACTCAGCCAAACGCAAGAGATATTGCAAAACGCAAGCGAAGCCGCCCGAAATATCGCTACCGAACGGAACGCACTCCGCGAAGAGAAAAGCACCCTTGAACAAGAAAAACAGCAGCTCCGCACAAAATTGAACGAAATTGAAGCCGAATTGAAGCGGATCCGGATTCAATCCCAACGCTCAATTGTAGCCATTCAAGAAAAATTTAAAGACACGGTCGGGGCAGTATTAGATGATGCCGGACGGTTAAAACTTGACGTGAAAGGGAAAATCCTGTTTGAAACCGGTAAAGCCACTTTAAGTGCAGAAGGCAAGCAGCTCCTGGATGCAATTGCACAAGAAGTTTTGCTAAACCCCAACTATGCAGATTATATTATCCGGATTGAAGGGCATACGGACAATACGCCTATCGGCGGTGACGCATTGCGAAACTGGGAACTTTCAACCGATCGAGCCGTCGCCGCAGTAAAATACCTCCAAGTGCACGCGAACGTGGATGCCCATCGCCTTACAGCAACAGGACACGCTTTCTACCAGCCGATCTATACAGCCAACACCTCAGAAGCGAAGGCAAAAAACCGGAGAATCGAAATTATCCTCGTACCACCACAAGATTTCTTATTAGAGCTGCTTACATCTGTCCAAAATGTCATGAAATCCCTTCAGAAAACAGAAAGTCAACAAGAATAATCACAGCCATGCCTATTTTTCGGTGTGCTGCCCCTTAGCCCCTTGCATCACCAGCCGCTTTGTCTCCGCAATCTGTTCTATGATACGCTCGTTCGTCCATGAAACCGATACAAAATAGCGGAGTTCTTCAGGATTACTCAAACTTTCAACACCAAATGTTGTTTGAAGCCCGCTTGCGGCAATATGCCGCATCGCAGCGTTAACGCTAATGCCATCAAATTCTACGCTTAGCGTGATATCTCCCTTCGCAAATACAGGGTGGAATTCAGTACTCATCCCTGCAAACAACCCGACTGGGAAATCACCGGGGGCAAAACGTGCTGTGCCAAGCCCTATATGCCCCGAAATAAGGTGGATCCGAGGAAGATTAAACGTTTTACTCACAACAAGAAAGGCAGCACGCTCGCGCGAAACTGGATTTTCTAATAGAGCAGACGGACCTGCCTTTGCTAACTTCAAGTTCTCAACCCCGATTGCTACACCCGGAATCATCCCAGGTTCCTTTTCCTTTACTAGTTGTACCTTCAGGGCTGCTAATTGTAAGGTAGCATCTCCGTTATCCAATTGCACGTCAGGCACAAAAGACTGATACCAGAGGTAGGATAACCCAATCTCACCTCTATCAAACATGCCGAAGTTAAGACGAAGAGCTGTCTCATCCCGTAGAAGTCGTGATGAATTTTGGAAGGCGATGTGCGTTCCGACTCCGAATGTCCCGTGTCTTAGCACATCACCCGTCGGGATATTCATCAAACCGCTCTCCGTAAACTTGTCTGCCATAACCACCCCGTTCGGGGCGATGACACATACCAAGCACAGAAGACAGGCGTTTATAAGGTAGTAAAGAGGAAAACTGCCCTGCGAGCGCCGCTGGTAAACAGCCATTAATGTTTCTCCATATACCGAATCCCCGTAGATGTCCCGATAATAATTTTGTCTGCGCGATTTACGAAAATCCCATTTTCTACCACACCCGGTATATTGTTCAGTTGCGATTCGATCCGCGCAGGCTCTGCAATTCCATCAAAATGGCAATCAAGGATATAATTTCCATTATCGGTAATAAGTGGACGTTCGTTTTTCTTGCGCAATGTTGACTTTTCACAGAGCTGATTGACAACCTCCTGTGTAACTTGCCAGCCGAATCTTACAATCTCTACGGGAAGTGCGAAGGTTGTACCCAGCACCTTAGAGCACTTGCTCTGATCGACCACAATTAATATTCGTTTAGAGACGTTGGCGATAATCTTTTCTCGGACTAACGCCGCCCCACCGCCTTTAATCAGATTGAGGTGAGCGTCAACTTCATCGGCACCGTCGATGGTCAGATCTATTGCAGGATGCCTTGCGAACGTTGAAAGCGGGATCCCTTGCACTGTAGCAATTTCTTCGGTACCGCCGGAGGTAGGAACCCCAACAATGTCTAAGCCTGCCTCAACCATCATGCCAAGCTTTAAGAGCGCGTAATAGACAGTTGACCCGGTGCCTAATCCGACAACCATTCCGGATCGGATTTCCTCAGCAGCTCTTTCTGCAGCAATTTTTTTCTGGTGTTCGATGTTCATAACGGGTATAAGTCTATCAGAAACGTGTTTTGGAATCAAGGCACAAATTCCTGCTTTCTCGGGTTATTTCGTTTCCAACATGTTCTCAAATTTGCGAAGATGTCAGACACAGGATAGCCTTTCTATAGTGCGATTTTTCGATTTAGCCTTCGTTCTTAGCGGCGAACTAAATCGCCCTACCTGCCCTCAATTTTAATTTGACTTTTTTTCTGTTTTATAATACGATAAAATTACATTCCATAATTTTCTCAATTTCTAAATATGAAAACGCTACGTGGAGAGAGAACACGTACTAATTCAACAGGAGAAAAGCATTGCACAAGCATAATCGCCAAACGTTTATTGAGAAGATGGGGCCCCGCGGCGTTGCTATCTTCGCGAGTACAGCCCCAGCTATGCAAAATCACGATACCGAATATGTGTATCGTCCGGACCCGAATTTTTATTACCTCACAGGTTTTGAAGAACCTGAGGCGATTTGCGTCATCGCTCCTGAACATCCGAATCATCAATATATCCTGTTTGTTCGTCCTAAAGACAAGCAGGCCGAAATCTGGACCGGAAAACGGGTCGGTGTCGTAAACGCTCGTACGCAATATGGTGCAGATAAAGTATATCCGATAGAGGACTTTGGTGAGGCAATTGAGAGATACTTACGAAATGCGGAAAGGCTTTACTATACACTCGGTTCCAATGAAGAGGTTGACACGAAAATCTTCGAGTTATTCAGGCAATCCGTTAGGCGAAAAATCCGCACTGGAAAAGGTATCTCTACGTTAGTCGACCCGTACCCAATTCTCAGTGAACTGCGCTTAGTAAAAAATAATGAGGAAATCCAGCGCATCCGCAAGGCAACAGAGGTTACAGCAGCAGGACACTTGGCAGCAATGCAGGCAGTACACCCGGGCATATATGAATACGAGTTAGAGGCAATAGTTGATGCTACATTCCGAAAGAAAGGAGCTAACGGCACAGCCTTTCCAACCATTGTCGCCAGCGGCGCGAACGCAACAACGCTCCACTACACAACCAATGCCTGCCAGATCGAGGACGGCAGCCTTGTTCTCATAGACGCAGGTGCAGAATACAACCGGTACTGTGGAGATGTTACTCGCACTTTTCCTGCCAGCGGCACCTTCACTGATGCCCAACGGCACATCTACCAACTTGTGCTTGATGCCCAATACGCAATTATTGACACTATAAGCCCCGGGGTCTCAATTGACGAACCGCACCAAAAATCTATTGACTTTTTGACAGAGGGGATGCTCAGCCTCGGGCTCTTAACCGGGGAAAAACAAAAATTAGTGAAGACAGGGGCATACGAAGAGTTTTATATGTACCGGGTTGGGCATATGCTCGGTCTGGATGTGCATGATGTTAACTGTGTACACGAACCCAACGGTGAGTTTAAAACCTTCCAACCGGGAATGATTATGACAATAGAACCAGGCCTTTACGTCGCCGCCGATACAAAAGGAGTGCCTCCTGAATATCTCGGAATCGGCGTGCGAATTGAAGACGATATCCTCGTTACCGAATCCGGTTGTGAAGTGCTAACTGACACTGTCCCAAAAGAAATCGAGGCTGTTGAGCAGTTTGTACAAGATCGCTAGTAAAACTTAGAAAGCGGTCTTCCGATCTCTTATTTTACAACATAGCCCAAGAAGTCAGCCGTAAGCTCATACTTCTTATAGGAGGGAACTGATGAAAAAGAAATTGTCCGGTATGAACAAATATCAGAAGAGATCGCATCGCCGACGGGAAGACCGGTTGCGCGGCAATGAAGTGGAATACTATCTCGCCCTTGCCTATTCCGAGAATCCTGACGAACGCGTCCGCGCCATGGAAAACCTCTGTCCCTGTCACGTGCGAAAACGGATTAACAAAGTCTGGGTAGCATTATACAAGGGTATGGTAGATCCGGACCTACGGGTCCGCCGAGCCGCGTGGCACACACTCGAGGATGGAGGGAATCCAAACGACCCACGGCTCCAGCCACTCCTTGAAAAAATCGTAAAGGAAGAAACCGACAAAAAACTCCGTAAACTCGCGCTCGACCTAATCGCATCCACTCGAAAATTGGAAGACCAAAAAGCTTCGCTCCTCGAGCAGAGAGCGCACTATTTTTTCGCGAAATGCGACTGGTGTGGTGAGAAAAACATACCAGTCACTCATGATTACGAAACTGAACTTGACGTGAATGGAACGAAACGGTTCGCGCTAACTTGTGAAAATTGTCTATAGACAACCTCAAATGCTGTCTGACTCTAGTGACACCGATGACAGATGACAGAGATAAAGAGGGTTGAAAGGCATATCGACTTGTGGGTAAGAGTAAGCCGCCTACGGTGGGCTAGGGGTGCTCATCCTAAGAACACCTTATCGCTTGAATCTCTAAAAAAATAGGATTTTTTCGTGACATTTTTTTTCAACTTATGTTATACTTTCGGCAAAAGGGCTCGAATGCAATATGCCAAGGGTTAGGAGGGACGCCATCGCTCCAATATTTAACCAAAAACGTAATATTAATATAAGTGTTGAGCCTGTCTTAACATGATGCCATCGCTCCAATATTTAACCAAAAACCCTCAGGAATATCAAATTAAGGTAAAACAGAGAGAAGTTGATGATTGACTTGATAAGGTAATAAAAGAGGATAAAACTGTTCGATAATCAATCTACAGAGGAAGGATAATAAGCATGAAAAAGTTTTTTGTTCTATTAATCTCGCTGATGTTAACGATGTTTTGCATGGATTCCTATGCGTTCGTCGTAGAAACAATTTTCTTCAAGCCTACCGATGCAGACGTTGTTTCAGACGCTAAAATATCAGGCTTGGTGAAAGATGCGCAAGAGTTATATGCCAGCGAGATGGATTTGCAAGGTTTCGGGAGAAAGACTTTCAATGTTGAAAAAGACTTAAACGGGGATGTGAAAGTACATAGGGTCAACGGTAGGCATGAATCGCGACATTACTCTAATAATGCCTGGCAAAAAATTTTACCAGAGCTACCTAATAGGTTTAATCCTACTACTGCTCCCTGGGACAAGCAGGACAATATACGTCTAATCATAGTAGGCGGTGTAGTCGTTTTTGACGGCAGGGCTTGGGGCTATGGGTGGCCGCGCCATAGCACCAGATATGGCGGCAGCCTGCTAGTAGCGGCAAATAGTGGTCATCTGAATGTGAGCGTTATAGCCCACGAGATAGGACACTGTTTCGGTTTATATCATAAGCCTGAAGGGAGCGATCCAGACCCCCCTTCTCTTGAACATTACGAGGCACGATGGCTGGATAAGCATTACCATTTCAATAATAGAGCCAATAACTTTACTTTTCCAAAAATTGACACAGGCCGCCCAAAAATGACCGCGCTACAGGAAAATAAAGTGAAGTTTGAGTTAGGTGTCTCTAGCAATCATGGTCTGCATCAAGCGATGATATTCAGAAAGTCTGATATTAGGGTTATAGATTGGGATTATCTGAACGGTGAGAATAGGGACACAATCACACTTCATGCAGATCGGCACGAATGGGCAAATGAAATGGTATTAGAGGTAATGGACGAACTTGGGAACTATACAATGAAAGACGTTTTCGTGTCTCTACCAGAATCCGAGAAGGTAGAGCGTGAAAATAAGAATCCTGATTTGAATTTCGACAAAGAAGTCGAAGAGAACCCCGATAAAGAAGTCGAAGAGAATCCCGACAAAGAAGTCGAAGAAAAAATCGTTGACAGTGAGCCCCGGACTACCAGTCCAAGAGGCAAAATAGCAACAACTTGGGCAAGTCTGAAAATGAGGTAATTTTTCAAAACCGGACACTTATAAGAGGATTTACACAAGCATCTGATAGGCTTCTTATATAGTCACGCCGAGGCCCGCCGATTCATAGAAAATTGAATCGCCTATTTTGAGAACGTTGCCACCGCCCAAACGCTTGAGGAGATTCAATGGGACGACTACCCTCACGCGGGATAACATTGAGAAAAGGGAAGAGTTAGCTTAGACAATGGCAAAATATCTCTTCCAACAAGGGGAGGTCCACGGGGAAGCACGTCAGGAAAACACCCTCAAAAAGGCTGTCACAGTGTCTCTGGCAAGATGGCACTTTTACCTTCGCTTGTCGCTGATTCTTACCTAAATAACTCGTCCCCGAACACAGGCAACTGCCTGCACTGCACGCAACATGCACCACTAGCTGCCCATTGGTAGGGATTTAGGGCAAACCCGGAATCTCTACTCCTATGTCCTCAACAGAAGGTCCTGCTCGTAAGGGCGCTTTTCTTCCGCCTCACAAGGTGATATGTTCATAGGCAGATTACACCGACGAAGCAGATAGATGAAAACATGCAAGTTCAACACGAGATGCCCTATTAAATCTGAAAAAAACGTGTTTCTAAAAAAAATGAAGAACATGTCCAATTCACACAACTAATATATTATCAGTTGAATAAACGTAAGGATGCAGACTTAACAATGATACCCGATGATGTTTACGTGCATAAAACAGTAGAGGGTGATGCTGAAGCCTTTAACGAACTGGTCAATCGTCATCATACAAAGATTTATGGACTCGCGTATCGGATACTCGGCAACACCGAAGATGCCGCCGATGCAACCCAGGAAACCTTTTTAGAGGCGTACAAATCGATTAAATCGTTTCAATTTCAATCGCAGTTCGGAACATGGCTCTATAGAATTGGGATTAACACTTGTCAACAGTATATCCGGAAGGCGCAATCCCGTGAACGGACGCTTACTGCTTACACAGATGAAGTTGAGATCCGCGGCATAGCCTCTGAAGAATACTCACCTGAGCGAATGATGCTTAAAAAAGAGCAAAATCAGATCGTTCAGGATGCCATTAATCGGTTACCACCCAAGCAAAGAGAGGTAGTTACGTTATTCTATATGCAACACCTCAAGTACCGAGAAATCGCGGAGGTTTTAAACTGTTCAGAAGGAACCGTTGCCTCGCGTTTGAATCAGGCTTTGAAAAATCTCAAGGTGAAATTGAGTAAATACTACCTCTGAGGGATTTCAATATGAACGTGTAGGAGTGAATTCCAGAGCTCCAAACCTTAAGTATTTCAAATTAGAAACATGAAAATGAATTGTGAACAGACTCGTACCAACTTAGTCTTACACCATCAAGATTCTACGTTGACAAATCGCTCTTTGCAACATTTGCGTATGTGTCCGGCGTGTCAGATGGATTATGAGGCGTTGTGGCATACAGCAACAGTACTGGAAAATGTGGAGGAACCGGTGCCGCCGCCAGAGCTCGTCGCTAAGATTCAAGCCAGCGTTCGAAGTCTTCATAAACGGCGGCATATTGCGTTCTTTGCTAATCCGTTAGCGTGGTGCCTAGACCGTTTGAAGCTGGAGTTGTCCCCTAAATTTGTCAACTCTATGGCGTTGCTTTTCTATCTGATTGCTTCCGGTTTTATAGTAAAATTGGCATTCTTTACGAGCCCACCAGCACGAGAGCTCGGCTTAACTGCAATGGAAGAAGCACGTCTGCGGAACGTGCGGGTCTCTCCGGCTTCTTGGGCACTGATTAAAGGCAAAACAGCAGATCCGGCAGATACAATCCCAGCGAAACCCTACCGCGACGACAATATTTCTCATGCCGATAATATGTGGAATCTGCGTAGTACGAATACTGAAAAACTAACGTGGCACCAAGGCCACAGCCTGCAGTTCCTTCATATTGAAAATGTGCCCTCTCTTAGCACAATCGATGTCAGCCAAAAGTTGACGGTATTTTGGAACCACATTAAAACAGAGCTGTAATTTCGAATGTATCGTCAACTCCGAAAACATATTGACATTTAATGAACAACAGCTCTACTTCGTTCACAAGGATTGTCCAGCGCGCCATGATGTCAGTGTATAAATAATTATAGATTTTACTATAAAATTTGTTACAGTTCGCCGTTCAAAAGCCTGCCCTCTGCGTGCATCTCCTCTTATCCTGCAAATCGTAAAATCCTGTCCATCCTGATTCAACGAGAATTTCTGATTACAAGCTACCTAAAGCAGTTGGGTGCTTCGGAACGTTTGGCAACACAACATCTGATACCTCATTTACCCCCGTTTTTTTTGAAGGTTTGTGGTGAAAGGTTTTTGTTTAGAAACATGTGAGAAAAGCAGTGGGTTAGAGATACCCGAACCGGGTAAATCCCACATCTCTGATAACCCGTTTTCAAAACATCTTCAAGTCTATTGCTCTAAAAAAGCCTGCGTTGCGTCACTTGCTCTTTGTGCTGATAGCGGTGAGTGTGTCGCAAACGTTTGGGGTCAATGCGCTCGCGTTGCGTTTGCCGCTTTCGGTAAAATGAGAGAAGTTGAAACAGAAAAGGTTGCTCCGCCCAGTGGGTGGCAGGTAAAAGGTAGCAAAGCGTGTCCTTCAGGACACGACTTTCTACCTATCTCGCAACTTATCTCTCCTTGCAGGAGAGACAAAGAATACCTATCTCGCAACTTTCTACCTATCTCGCCACTGTCCTTCAGGACAGCCAAAGAATACCTATCCTGCCACTTTTCTCACACACAAACCTAACAATATCACACACAGACGACTCTCAAAAAAAATGGGGGTAAATGAGAATTTGCGTGCTATAAAAATAGCGTCTCAATCGGTTTATCGAGATTCGGAGTGCGTGTGCAAAAGCGTCCTAAAGTTGGTTGTATTTCAGAGCAATAGAGAGAGATTGTTGTGCGATTAAGAGATGGGCGATAAAACTAAAAAACCGCGTCTTTATTCCACTTTGTGCGTTAGTCTGGTAAGATGCGGTATCCTGTGCTAATCCCGGTAATCATTCCGATAATGGCCCAGATGCCGGCGCAGGTCATCTCCCCGAGGACCAATCCGAGGAAAATTGGACGCGCTTGGCGGTATGCTTTTAGTCCGCCGTACTTTACAATGGTGAACTTTAAGCCCCATCCTAAAAAGATTGAGAACCACAACTTAAATGTTGCCCATGAGCTTAGCATCGTGTAGCCGAGGGGGTGGAGTGGCCACCAGACAAAAGTCTGTCGCATCCACATTAGCCATACCGTGAAGCTGCCGCCGAACAAGATAAATCCTGTGTTTGTCCAATTTGTGGTGGTTTTTGGGCTTGTGAGAATGCCTTCTAATTGCCGCATGAACCAGCTGCCGCCGGTATACGGTGCGCCGTGTGCGTAACTAATTTTTATGGCTGAGTAATATGAGACGGCAAGTCCGATAACCATTGCGACTGCCATGGCGATAAGAAGTTGTCGGCGTTTGATTCGTGCTTCATCTGCGGCTTTCAAGCCGTTCATGATGTTGGGCATCATGAATTCGCGCAGGTCTAGCGTGAGACAGACGGGATGCATTAATAAGGAGGTCGTCGTTGAAGGATGGATTCTGGCGGAACCGAGGGTTGTGAGGAAGAAACTTTGCGGTGAAAATGATGGATTGATGAACGGGATCCCGCCGTTAATCACTTGCCAGGTCAGTACGATGTACATGGCCAGGAGGAAGAGGACAAAACCGAGGGCGAACGGGATGGACATGCCCATCAGATGATTGAAGAAGACGAGGACACCAATACCGATGAGGAGTCCAAAGAGCGTTAAGCTGTGCGGCAATGCCTCATCGGATGCCCGAACCTCCAGCATTTTTCTAATATGATGTCGTGCTTTCCACAATGCAATTGCGACAAATGCCAGGCATGCGCCAGCTTCCTGCGCCGCACTAAAGGATTTGCCTGTCCATTGGACACCGGGCCCCGAAGTGAGTTGGAAACCGAGTATTGCGCCGGTAAGGCATTGGAGTTTGTAAAAAACGAAGAAAAACCAGATACTAAAAGAGACTTCCAAAGTTAGCAGGTAGCTAAACCCGACCATCGACCAGAAGATGACAATCTGAAATGGACGGAGTGCGTTCCAGGGTCTTTCGGTAAGGTAGGAGTTCAGCCAAAAGTCACGTGGTACGTGCGGCATAGAAGGGAAAAATGTGTGTAGTCCGTTCATCGTATGAAGGAAAACCGGAAAGGCGAATCCGAACCAGAGTGCGCTGTTCTTAAAAAGCGGGCCGAGACGGCCTGTGCCTTGTGCTGCCATTTCGACTGGAAGTTTTACAAGCGGAAAAGCACAACGTTCGTATTCCACCCACTGCTTTCGGAGGAGTACCGAAAGACAGATCATCACGAAGTAGATAACGATGACATAGGCGCTCCAGGTAAGGATGGGCGTGATCCAAGCATTCCAAGGGAGGGATTCCCCAGCGAATAAGCCTTCATAGAAAGAGCGGATGGCACTTTCATCCCGCACGACACGCCAATGTGGGATGTAGTGATGAAATAGAGACATCCAATCATTTTCAGGGGTTGCGAAGTACTGGTAGGCTACCATGGGGCTGAGTGCGTAGCGCATCATGCCTGAAGACGGAATTCCTGCAGGTGCCAACATGATACACCAGACCGTGACGAGTTCACCGGGCGAAAATGCAGCGTTGGGACGTATCTGTTTTAAGATAACGTTGAGCCCTAGCACGAGTGCAATTAGCACAAAGAATGGAGCGACTGGAAAATGCCCTCCTGCGAGGAAGATGTTGCGGATGACGTAATCGTTATAAGGGGCGAGTAAACATTCCGTGGTGGCACACACCAGACCGGTAATCACGGCGCGCGCGGATAAGCTATTACGTGCTCGCTGTTCAATCAATGTAGGTTTTCCTTCTTATATTGCTACGCTCGCTACGTGATGCATTTGGTAATTCTCTATATTCGTCAATTTGTTTTGTTAACTCAGGTCTTAACGCGAATTCCTACAAATTTTATCACGAGGGTCGTTATTTCTCAATGATTTTTTTCGATGCAGTCTGCAGACATTATAAATGGGGGCATCGCGATGAGAAAATTGCTCCGCCAACATCACAGTCAAGATAGTGGATCTGACACGTGCTAGCAACCTAGACATCCGGTGCAGCAAAATCTTCAAGGTTTATGAATCGCCATATTATGAACGTAGATGCTATAAAGAGGGCACGCCGTGGGGCAGTAAGAACAGCGCGGTTGCAAACCGCGTCTACAGCTTCTAGGGGATCCTCGCCTCTACCGTGCCATGATAGGACGTGCCGATAGCACAGAAACCGTGAGGGGCGATGATCATCCGGACGATAAACCTAAAGTAGGGTAACAATGCTTTTTATTTTTCAGTCTGTGGGGCGTTTCCCAGAATCAATTCGGCCTGGTCTGCTGGGGAATAGAAATAAGAGCCCGGTTTCCATTCTCCGATGTCGCCAATTAACCTGCGTTGGCGTGGCGTGCAGCGTTCCAAGAGTTCAGGGGATGCTTTCTCGTAATCAAAAGGACGGAAACAGTGATGGCTGTAGCAATAAATTAACGTTTTGCGAGGCTGTTCGGATTGGTTTCCGACGACACCGTGCCATAAAGCGTGTGGGAAAAAGGCGGCATCACCGGCTTTGACGTTCAGTTGCACTGCGTCAGGGATGTAAGGGCCATCCGGTATACCGCTCTCGGGAAAAGGGCGATTGTGGGTACCTGGGACAACGGTAAAATTTCCACTCTGCGGATTATCCAAATCAGTTAGAAAATAGTGAATCTTAAGTTGGAGTGGCGAGCTGGTCTGACTGACGCGGATGCCGCGCATCGCCTGGCCGCCATCGGTGTGCAAATAACCTTTGTCCTTGGGATTTGGTGGGCGTACTATAACCTCGGACATGCTTAGCTGGATGTAAGGCCCCAACAATTCAAGGACTATCGGAAATGTAACCGGATGATCGATGAGGTCCACGAAGATATCGTTATCCTCCATGACATTTCGTCTGTCAAAGACAGTATCGGTATTGACACCCTCGGTTTGGCGAAATTCACTGTCCATTTCATCTACCACCGCGCTCAGTTTTTCAATTTCTTGGGCGGTGAGTACCTCTTTCATGAGGAGATAGCCGTGTTCTTGCCACTGTTGTTTCTGAGTATGCGTTAGGATTTCCATGTTGATAGATTCTCCGCTATTAGCCGATATTGTGTTCATTTTTATATTGTTAAAAAAATACATGACAAATACGTTAAAGTCAAGTAAAATATGAGGAGGGGTTAGGAAAAGACGGCGAAAGGGTCGGAGATGCTTCCATTTAGGGGAAGTGTCCTAAAGTTGTTGGGTGGCTGAATGCTGATTTATCGTATTATAGGAGTCGTAGGATAGCCGCCCTTACAGCAATCTATCGTGCCGATAGGTCAAAAATGACGAAAAGAGGCAGAAACGGAGGATGTCTCATGCAAGCCAATTCACATCTTTTTACCGATGAACAGATGCGAGGTTTCATTATGCAGGGGTATGTCACAGTAAAGACAGACTTACCGCGTAGTTATCATGAAACTATCTATCGTAAGACGCAGGAACTGACTGCAAAAGAGGGTAATTTAGGGAATAATATCTTGCCGCGTGTGCCGGAATTACAAGCGGTTTTTGAGGAGCCGGTCGTGCGCGGTGCATTGACGAGTATTTTAGGGCAGAATTACGTCATGCATTCGCATCGGCATCCGCACCAGAATCGTCCGCACAGTGATGGACAGGGGTTTCACAAGGATAGTTATTGGGGATATCAGAAGGTTCGGCACCACTGTCCGCGTTGGGCGATGGCTTTCTACTACCCACAAGATGTGCCAGAAGAGATTGGGCCCTCTGCGATTCTGCCGGGGACGCAGTACTACAGTACCCGGCTCCGTGAAGGCAACGCCGGGGAATTGCCTCTAAGCGGTGAGGCTGGAACGGTAACGATTATCCACTTTGATTTGTGGCATAGAGCGATGGCGAATCGCACGTACAAAACGCGGTATATGATGAAGTTTCAGTTTATCCGCCTGGAGGAACCGGAGGAACCGGAATGGAACATGGAGAATCCGCAGTGGGACGATGAACAGTGCAAGGGGAACGGCAGCACAGCACTGCCTCGCCATGAAGGGACCTGGCGGCATATTTGGAATTGGGTAGCGGGGCAGCAAAATTTGGAGTCTTCTGGCGCGACTAACGGTAACCTATCTGCTTGCGTAACGGCGCTACAGAACGGAGATCCGGAAACCCGTTCGCGTGCGGCAGACGAATTGGGGCTGTTAGGCCATTCTGCTGCAGAAGCGCTTCCGATGCTAATTGCTGCGTTACGTGATGATTATGAACCGGTGCGCTTGAATGCCGCTTATGCGCTCGGAACTATTGGTGGTGCAGCGGTACCGGCGTTGATAGAGACACTGCGAGATGAAAACGGACCGGCGCGCCGGATGGCGGCATACGCATTGGCAGCCGTTGGTGAACCTGCCGTACCCGCGTTGAGTGAAGCATTAAATCATACAGAAGAGGCTGTGCGGCTTGAAGCATCTTACGCTTTAGCACAACTAGGTAGTGCAGCGCGCGAAGCTATGCCGGCATTGATGGCGCGAATTACAGACGACTGTGTTGAAGTCAGACGCTATATCGCCGAAGCGTTCGGCAGCATGGGCACCACTGCTGAAGCTGCGGTACCTGCCTTGGGTACTATGCTGGACGGAGATGCCGACGATCAGGTCCGGTTTGAATCAGCTTTAGCGTTAGCACAGATTGGCCCGCCTGCAAACGATGCACTCGGTGTGCTTACCGGTGTGCTCTCTGATAAGAACCGGTACGTGCGTGACAACGCTGTTCTCGCTTTGAAACGGATTGGTACGCCGGATGCAGAAGAGGCATTGTTTGATTATCTGCTGATGTCCCGGTGGTGTGCGATTACAAACCGTGAAAGTACATTCTAACATTCTAACAGACTAACAGATGGAACCGTGAAGATGCTCAACTACGATCTTTTGATTAAAAATGGCACACTTATTGACCCAAGGGCGGGTATCCATGCCTGCAAGGATGTCGGATTTGTCAACGGCAGCGTATCAGCGGTTAGTGATGAGATTCCTGCATCTGAAGCAAGGGAAGTGCTTGATGCAAGTGGCTGTCTCGTTACCCCCGGCTTGATCGATTTGCACGTTCATGTGTTCTACGGTGTGAGTCACTTCGGGATTGAACCGGATGCGACCTGTTTGGCACGAGGGGCGACAACAGTCGTTGATGCGGGTTCGGCTGGGGCGGATCCCTTCCCCGGTTTCCGGAAATACGTTATTGATGTGAGCGAGACACGCATCCTCGCGCAGTTAAACATTTCTTCACAAGGCATGCTAACCCGAGAGATTGGCGAATTAGAAAATCCTGACTATGCAGATGTTGGGAAGGCATGCCGCATGATAGAATTACATCGGGACGTTATCTTAGGGGTCAAGGTGCGCTTGACGCGAGAATCTATCGTTGGTGCCCGGGCGGGTATGTTGCCGTTACAGAAAGCACGCGAGACTGCAGATGCTGCAGGTCTTCCGCTGATGGTGCATCCGCAAGATGCGTGGTGTGAGTCTATTGATGACATCTTAGCAGTTATGGGCGAGCGCGATATTCTGACGCACTGCTTTCACGATATGGCGTGTGGTATCTTAGATGAGAACGGCAGGATCCGAGATGCTGTTCATGCCGCGATCGAGCGCGGGGTGATATTCGATGTCGGACATGGTGCGGGTTCTTTCAGTTGGGATGTCGTAGAAAACGCAATGGCGCAAGGTGTAGAGCCGGCAACGATTTCATCGGATTTGCATACCTACAACGTGGGCGGTCCTGTTTATGACCTGGTGAACGTCGTTAACAAATTCCTGCATCTCGGGCTGTCACTTGATGCAGCATTGGCGAAGGTAACGAGCGTACCGGCGGAGACTATATTGATGCCGGGGCAGGTCGGCACCTTAGCCGTTGATGCCTGGGGTGATGCCGTTGTGTTCGAACTTCGCGAAGGCGAATTCCAATTAGTGGATGCACGCGGTAAGATCAGGATAGGCAAACAGAAGCTGGAACCGGTGATTGTTGTCAAAGGTGGCCGCGTCCATAGACAGCGACGTTCAGGCGGCTAAGGGTGCGGTTGCCCTGCTGTGGGTTTCTCCTTCGGTGCGTTAGAATCTGCTCCGAATCGAATGTGTAGTGCTGCTCCGGGGGCGTGTTGCTTTCCATATAAGGCATGCTTGATACCCCAGAAAGCGACTGTTGTCCCCACCATCATCACAACACCCCACAATGCTGTTTTCCAGAGTAAGTCAGTGAAGGAGAGAGCGCCGGGGAGTTGTTTCGGCACGGTTTGTGCCCCGACAGCCATCAGCACAGTGCAGATAATGGCGTTGAGAGTAATTACACCCTCTGTTACCAAGCGGTGCGGACTGAAACCGACTAGGGCACGCTCAAAGTTGAAGATGACAACGCACCACAAAAAGACGAAGTAGAGAAGCTGCCCTTTCCCGAGCCAGTCAGCAGAAATAAACGGAATCGGCCGGTTGAGATTGACTAGGAGAATCGTACCCAATGCCACGCTGAGTGCGATATAGAAGAGCTCAAACCAGCCTATCCAGCCTTTGGAATGTCTAAACCAGCCGGCTAATGGCAGGCCAAAGAATCTCTCCGGTAACGGTGCTACTTGCTCAACCCACGTTGTCGTCGCCTTCCGGTAATTTAGGTAGGTTAGAGCGATGAGTATAAAGGAGACTGCGAACACCTCCATCCAACGTGGGAGCTCTGGATCTGCCTCTAACACGGGTGCCTGCTTAAACAGAAAGCCGAACGTTACAGCAAGCCCGAGCCCGAAAAAGAGCCCTTGTGTCTGTTCCATTACGCTATGCCAGTTAGTCTGGAGCCCTGTTCGGATGTAGAACAATTTCAGTAATTGCCCTAAAGAGAAGGCGAGGCCACCCGCAAAGCCGGTCATTAACGTTGCGAAAGCGACTCCACCGAGCTGGTAACGCCAACAGTATACTAAGACACCTATCACCAGGCCGACGCAGCCTGCCCAATTGTCACCCCGTGGCGGTGTCATTCGAAAACCGAACACGTTCACTAAAAGCAGGAACGCGGCAAACCAGCCGACCCCCATATACAGAATGAGAGCCGTACCCATGTCCAAACCTCCACGGAAAAGCACCACAATAAGCGCAGCAATAATAGCAACCAGCGCGGCCAACCAATCGGTATCGTACCAGTAGAGCGGGCTCTCGTGGCGTTGCATCCGTTTTGTTGAAAAAAAGTAATCGATTGCAACGGCCTGAAGTGCCCAGCCGATGAAGACAGCGCTCATCGGAATAAAGAAGAGGGGCAATTGTTCGTGGCTGAGAAACGCAGGGAGTGCCGTCCCGGCGCCGCCAAGGGCTGCCCATAAAAAACCGATAACAAACAGATTCGCGAAGCCGTATAGCACCGTGGACGTATGCGGTGAATGCGTATAGCCAATCACCTGCATATAGGACATACTGCCCCCGAATGACCAGCCGAGTGCACCAAACATCGCGAAGTAGTGCACGTATCGCCACCAATCCTCACGCCCGGATAACAGGACGATTGCCATTGCAGCAAGTGCACCAGGCAAGGCTGCACCATATTCATGCCCGAAATTCCCTCGGATCCCCCAGCCAACACAGAGCGATAAACCGCATAGAATTAACATTTGCCACGGGAGAGTTATCATGTCCATATCTTTCGCCTCCTATTTCGCCTATGAGGTATAAGGACGAGTCATGCCAATAGAACTAACCGAAGAGCTCATGAAAAAAAAGAATTACTCCTAATTATGTCATATTAGGGTTTTATTGTCAATAGCAGAGCAAAACTGACCCAAAAATATAAGAAGCACTCAGGCGAAAAAGGTTTTATCAGTCAATTTGCATTGCATCTATTTTGGTTCTATGATATGGTAAAAAATATAGAGAAAGTTAAAAGTTCTGCTGGAGAAAAAATATGAATAGTGTACGGATAGGTGTTATCGGGTGTGGCGCGATTGCACAAGTTCAGCATCTGCCAAACCTTGCCGAACTTTACAGAGAATTTGAGGTCTCCATTGTCTGCGATTTGTCGCTCAGGACTGCCAAAGCCGTTGCACAGCGGTTTCACATTCCCGCCTACGTGACAGATTACAACGAATTACTAAAAACAGATGTAGATGCGGTGCTGCTTTGTCACGGTGATCCGAAGACAGCTGTAGCCCTGGCTGCACTTGAAGCCGGTAAACATGTTTTTATTGAGAAACCGGTCTGCTTCTCAATTGAAGAGATGGACGCGATGCTATCTGCGCAACAAAAGGTTGGCACAGTTGCACAAGCCGGCTACATGAAAGTGCATGACCCGGCTTTTCAGCTTGCTAAACGCGAAGTCGATACCATGGAGAGTTATCGATTCGTTCAGATTAACCATCTGCATCCGAACAATAACTTGCACTTAAGCCAGTTTGACGTGGAACGTTTTAGCGATATCCCATCCGATGCGTTTAAACCGGCTACCGTCGCGCGTGAGAAGGCGCTTTCGGAAGCAATAGGCGACCTGTTAGCGCAAAATGGACTCAGAAATCGTGTCCGAAACCGAGCAGAACGTGTTTTCTTTTTACTAGCGGGGAGTATGATACACGATATTTATAGTTTACGCGTTATGTTAGGGGCACCTAGTGAAGTCGTTAGTGCAGAAGTCTGGTCTGAAGGCCGGGGGGTGAGTATCGTGTTTGCTTATCCGAACGGTGCACGTTGTGTCGCAACATGGGTGGATCTGCCGGATGTGTGGGATTTCAAGGAAACGTTAGAGATTTACGGAGATAACAGCCGTGTGCTGGTCTCTTATCCGACCGGGTTCTCGCGTGGAATTCTTTCAGAAGTAACGATACACGGCATAGATGCAGCAGGCACATCCTATAGCAAGCACCCTGCAGTAGAGTGGGAAAGTGCATTCGTGCGAGAACTCCGACACTTTCATGCCTGCATCACGCAAAATGAAGGATGTTATACGTCCCTTTCAGCGGCTCGGCATGATATTTCGCTGATTATTGACATTGTGGAATGTTATGTTAAGCGGGAAGCAGTTACGTGTGGCAGGCGGTAGGCGCGGGTCGGTAAAGTTTCAATTCCGAAATAAGCATGGCGAGGTACAAAGCCTCGCCATGCAGGAGCCGACTTGAAAACCAAACAAACATGCGGAAGATACGAGGTAGGAAAACAACCCCAATTAGATTAATTGGGTGTTATTCGTTTACCTTGTTTTCCTCGCCCTCTGCTTGAATCGGGCCATTTTCCGCTGCTTCAGTTTTAATCATAATTTGCGCGTCTTTCGAGCCAGTCACGACAAAGCCGTCAATAAGGATTTCAACCTCGACACTCGGCGGAGGTCCATCGTCCTCTGGAACCGGGAAATCGTCAGGGAGCGGGGGCAGGAATTCTTCCGGAAATTCCTGCGGTAGTTCTCCGTCAGGTGGCTGTTCTCCGGGCGGTAGCAATGCCTCAGGCGGTGGGGACTCTTCAAGGAATGGAAATGCACCGCCTGTTGGAGTCAAGGTTACCGTGATAAGCCCTGCATCCACCTGATTCTCTTCCAGTTGTTGAATCAGTTCATCCAGATTTTTAGGTGCACGTTTTTCCGCGTCTTCATCAAAATCTTCAAATTCAAAATGTACGATTGTGTCAAGTGGCGTACCAAATTCACCGGGAGAGCCAACGAAACTTGCAGCCGCTCTCACACTTGCGTCGCCAGTTGGAAAATCCTCTGGAATCTCAAGTGTAACTTCTCTCTGAATTGTACGTTCGGCACCGGCAGCACTCCAATGCGGAAGGAGTACGATGCCTACCGAAAGCGTTTCACCGGGCATCACTGCAGCGGGTAGGATAATTTCGTCTATTTCTGCTTTTGCAATCTGAGGGCTGTCCGTAACAGAGATTGACACCTGTTTCAATGTCGCTTTGCCAGCCGTGTTTATCAATGTATCGGTAAAGTTCTTAATAATTGAATCGGTGTTTCTTAACACATCCATAGACTTGGATGGAGATGCGCTCCGAAAGGATTCGGTATAAACTTTCTCTGTTTCTTGAAAGTGTAGTGTGACAGCACCTTCGACGGTGCCGGGACTGGTTTCCAGCCGAATGGCTTCCATAGTCGCTAAAGCAACAAGGGGAATGTACTCCTCTTCCCCATAAGCGACGACGTGATTTTTCTCTATCACAGGATTGTTTCCGGATTGGTAAGAGAACTTCACCGGAATCATTTCCGGGATTTCACCTAGCTCGCCGACAATCGCCGGGGATAAATCTTTCGTTATCGTGCCGATTGGAGATCCGTAGGCAGAAGCAGATTTATGGGATATGGACAAACGTGATACAATGCCGTGGGTTACGGCTCTGTAGACTGGTAGTGCAGACTTCCCTTTTCTTGACATAGCATGGCCGAATGCGACAAACTGGTTGTCATAGACCTGGGTTACTGTCCCGAAGCCGAGCACGTTGACAATATCTCCGGTTGCTATTGCAGCACCAATCATATCACCAGCAGAGAGCTGGGTGGTAGCTCCGGGTAGCGGTGCAGCCGGAGCCCCGCCGGTACCGGCAAGGAATTCAACGAAATCGAGCTTTGAATTGGAAAGCTGTGAAGAGAGTCCTTGGAGCCGATGGGGCTGTATCCCTGTAACGATTACTGGTATTTTGACCGGCGTGAAAGTCGCACGAAGCGGCGGTGCAGCGGCGGCTAGTTCTTGATCTAGCATTTCACCAAACGTTTGTTGGTGCAGTGCTGTCTCCATCCAATCGATCGGTGTCACCGAGAACCGATATGGCGGTTGCAGGTAATCCCGGCCGAAAGCGAGTGCACCCATAACCCGTCCAGGCGGACCGACTGGGCTTCCAGACATGCCTTGTGCAATGCCACCAAAAGCCTTGGCTGACTCATCAATCAACTCACACTCGTACACTGGAAATCCGTAGGGGCCCTGTTGGATGCTCCGAAACCGAGCTTGTAGAACGACTTTATTTGTCCCCTCAATTACTGTAATGAGTTCCAGAGGCGTTTTGCTCGCCAGCCTTTGTGCTTCATCTTCATACATATTCTCAAGCACGACATTACCGACAATTGGCGGTGCACTTAATCCACTGACGGCCTCAACAGTTGTAGCATTGCTGAGTCGTACTGAGTCTTCATCAGATGAGCAACCCACTTGAGTTAAAATTGCAATAATAATACCCACGAAAACCCCAAAATTTTTCACTTTGTATTCCTCCCAAATAGAGCTCGGGCTAACTATTTTTATCAGTTAGCGATTGTATTTTTCAATTAGATTGTGCAACAACATGTGATACACAGTGTCTTTCATGTTGATTTACCTGCGGGATAACTTCACTATTTTTGGTTGTTACAATGAATTGCCAGACGATAAGCTAAGCGTGTCCGGTCTATTCATTGCAAGTTGACAAGCCGGCTTAACCGGCAAATATCTTGTAACTATAAGAGAGTGTGTATAGATTTACCACGCCACCCAGCCGCCATCAACTGCGATGGTCTGTCCGGTAACCCAATTCGCGGCATTCGATGCCAAGAACAAGACGGCACCAACCACTTCGTCTACCTCGCCGACTCTTCCCATCGGAATGCGCCGGACCACATCCTCATAAAATTCCTTCCGCTGCAACAGCACATCCGCAAGGGGGGTGCGGGTAAAAGCAGGCGCGACGGCGTTTACAGTGACGTTGTGCGGTGCCCATTCAACGGCGAGCCCTTTCGTTAGCAGAACTACCCCGCCTTTGCTGCCTGAATACGCAGTGCGTAGCGGGCCGCCTACGAGCCCCATCGTCGAGGCGATGTTAATGATTTTTCCGTTCTTTCGGGAGATCATCGGTTTAACGAGCGTCTGTGTTAAAAAGAACAAGCCTTTGAGATTGAGATCATAGATGGCATCCCAATCTTCTTCACTGAGCTCAAGTGCAGGCTTAGGCCGGTTGGTGCCGGCATTATTGACAAGGATATCAACGCGTCCCCATACGTCAATAGCTGCTTGCGCGCCGCGTGCAATATCGTTCAGGTCACTAACGTCAAACACCACGGGTTCCGCCTCTCCGCCCTGTGCCCGAATTTCATCGGCAACTTCTTCCAAGTCAGCGGCGGTTCGGCTGTTCAAAATGAGTTTTGCCCCCATCTGCGCGCCGGCGAGCGCGATGCCGCGCCCGATGCCCTTTCCGGAACCCGTCACTAACATGACCTTATCCTTCAACTCAAACCCTGGAAATGCCATTTTTCTTCTCCTATTACGTTCTGAAGAGCTTTAAACTATCCGTCTCTGGAATGAAAGTCTTCTGTCGCTAATTTTAATGTATTTTCTAACAACATTGCACGTGTCATTGGGCCCACTCCACCAGGCACGGGCGTGATAAACCGGGCGATATGTTTGACTTCGTCAAATTTTATGTCGCCGACAGCACGATTCTCAAAATGGTTAATTCCGACATCAATCACCGTCGCCCCGGTTTTCACCATATCTGCAGTGATGAACATCGGTTTACCAACCGCGACGATAAGAATATCCGCTTTTTTCGTCTCTGCTGCGAGGTTGTTTGTCTTCGAATGGCAGTATGTGACGGTTGCATCCCGGTTGAGGAGCATCATGCCTACCGATTTACCGACGAGAGGACTGCGCCCGACACAGACCGCGTGCTTTCCAGCAATCGGCTGTTCTGTCGATTCAATAAGTCGGATAATTCCAGAGGGCGTGCACGGCGTGATGCATTCTCTATTGATGAGTAAATTCCCTAAATTGACAGGGTTGAGCCCGTCTGCATCTTTATGAGGCGCGATGGCATCAATAACTGCATGGGCATCAATTTGACGTGGAAGCGGCATTTGCACCAGCAGGCCGTGTATATCTTGCCGGATATTGAGCGTTTCAATATGGTGAATGAGTCGCTGTTGGGTGATATCCGCCGGGAGACGATGAACTTCTGAATGGAAATGGACTTTTTCGCAATCCCGTTGCTTATGTTTTATATACAGGGTTGATGCTGCATCATCGCCGACTTGAACAACAGCAAGCCCTGGCGTGAACGTTAGTTTTTTGACATCCCGCCGGATTTGACTCCGGATGCGCTGCGCAAGGCGACTCCCATTAAGGATTTCTACCGACAAATGCATTTTCCTCCGATTCTAAGATAACTCAAAGGTCGCTCAGTATTCTGTGAATTGTTTTTATAAATACCGAAGAGCAATCCGAGCAGAATTAGCCTCCGCAATTATTATACAATATTTTTATCTTTCTGTCTACAATTTTTCTTGATACCGTCTGCTAATTCTGTTATCATGTCTATTATGCGAATGCGAAAACTGGGCTCATATCTCTAACAGAACAGTCCCGGGATTCTATGCCACGCTGCAGCAATAGGATAGGCACGGCAGCCCCAGAACGGTATTAGCATTAATTCAGTCAATCTGGAGAAGTGAGACTTGTAGAGTGTTTAACAGACGATGTTGAAGAAGAGAGGAGAATAAAAATGATTCGAGCCGGTGTAGGGCATTCCCAAAGCCTTTCTACCACGGAAGCAGCCGAACGCGCAACTCTCATGGCGATGGGGAATGCAGGTATTGCAAAGGCAGACCTGGCAATTGTGTTTGCAACCATCAATTACCAGACAGAATATCAAGAGTTGTTCAGCTCGGTTCAGGCGTGCTCTGGTTGTGAACGGCTGGTTGGGGGCAGTGGAATGAGTGTCCTGACTTCAGCCGGGGAATTTGAAGGACAACCGGCACTGGCTGTGATGGTTATTCGCAGTGAACAAATGTCGGCCATTTCGTTTAGCATGCAAGGTACTGAATCCGAAATCGCTACCCAAATACGGCGTCGCGTTCACCCTGAGATGCAGGAGAATTCGCTGTTGATAGTTTTGCCGGATATCCGTTCTATGAATCCTACGGAATTAGTCAAACAGGTCGGGACGGATGGCGAGAAACTTCCTATCGTTGGTGCGGCGATATCCGGGGATGCGACCGGTGCTCAGATGTACCATTGGGCGGGTCATGAAGCAAGAGAAGGGGGTGTGGCAGGGGTTATGCTGACCGGAGAGTTTCATACTGAGGTAGGGGTTGCACAAGGCTGTCAACCTGTTGGCAAACCTTATGAAATTACGAAATCCCAAGGGCGCATTATCTTTGAATTAGACGGCAGTCCTGCTCTGGAACGTTTCAAACAGACATTGCAACTGCTTACGCGCGAGGATATTCGCCAATCGGGGGGCATGGTTTTTGCTGGCATTGCGATGGATGCCGCGAATCGTGAACCTGCACGCGGAGACTTCCTGATTCGCAATCTGGTTGGAGTGAATGAAGAACATGCTGCTATTGCACTATCAGAGAAAGTTGAGGATGGGCAATTAGTTCAATTTCATCTGCGTAACGCGCCGGCGGCAAAAGCTGAAATCCGCTCGATTATAGAGCAATTATCAGAAAAAACGTGGGAACACCCCCCTGCTTTTGGGCTCTATTTTAACTGCTTAGGCCGTGGCAAAGGGCTCTATGGCGAATTAAATCACGACATTACAGTTATCGAAGAGAAGTTTCCTGGGGTGCCGGTTATCGGATTTTTCGGGAATTCAGAGTTCGCACCGATTGGTAACGAGAACTTCGTGCATACGTATACCGGCGTGCTTGTCCTGTGTTCAGCTGCCTAATTTCCTGAGGAGGTCAGACGTTTCTGCTGTTGTTGTAGATAGTGTTTGACTGCATTTGCATCAGTTGCTTGGATGCCTAGAGTCCCGGCTTCGTCAATCAGGATTTCAATTTGCACTACCCGTTTCTCATCATCTGCCAAAAGCAGCTTTTCTGCGTTTTTATACGCCTCTGCGGCGCGGGCAGTTTCACCCAATTCTTGGTGTATCACTGCGATGTACACGTAGGCAGCAGCGAGCCTTGGGGAGTTTGGACGGAGCTGGATAAACTCCTCAAACGCAAATCGGGCTTCTGTGTAACGCCTATCCTTGTAATGGACGCGCCCGATGCGAAATTGTGCCCTATCCGCAAAACTATCCTTATACCCGACGGCGAGGTACCGGTCGCGTTCCGGATAGCCAATCGTCGTCTGGTACGCTTCCAGTGCATCGTTGTAGCGGTTCAGTTTGCTGTAGAGCTCGCCCAGCTGGAAGTTTGCCATCATCGCCTGCAAAGCATCTGGGTGCTGTTCAATCACATTTTGGTATACACTGAGCGCCTTATGCAGATTAGAGAACTGTTCAGCGTAAATAATCCCTGTGCGATAGAGTGCCTCGGCAGCATAAACGGATTGTGATTTTCCTGCGAGGGTTTCAACAAATTCCACCACTTCTTGGTACGCTTGGATGGCTTGGGAATAGTCAGTTAATTGCCGTTCATAGATGGTGCCTATTTGCAACAGGGCTCTCGTCTTTTCAGTATCGTTTAACGTTTCCAACTGAATATGAGTGCGCAGGTTTTGTATGGTGGCATGGTGTGCCATTGAAGGGAGCTGTGCCGCTGTCTGCTTCGCATAGACTGTGCCAGGTGCGGTCGAGATGAGGGCTTGGGCGATAATTAATGCCTCTGCAAAGTTGTTATTTCCTATTGCTTCTTGCAGTCTCTCATATTCTACCTTCGACATCTCCTTCTGCAATTTTACAATCTTTGCCTGAATCAGCGACTTCACCTCGGAAACATCCTTGTCATACATTGAAATCTGCCCTAAGTAACCCGGTTGAAGATGAGGTAGGTAAACGTAAAGGAACGTTTCAAACGCCTCTACAGCCTTAGGATAGTTTCGGTTCTGTTCATGACAGATGCCTATCCAATAGTGAACTGCGTGCATATTCCAGAAGTTCGGATATTTCTGTTTGAGTTCTTCAAAAACGAGAAGCGCCTTTTGGATGCTTTGATTAGGAGGTGTCGTGTGAGTTTGCCCTGGCAATGCAGCTGCTGTTCGATAGAGATTTGCCAATTGGAAGAGCGCCTCTGCAGCGAAATTGCTAGTCGGGTACGTATCGACGACCGTCTGGTATGCGTCAATTGCGTCAGACAATTGGTTGAGTACGGTATGCCTGAGATGTGCAATTCGCCATTGTGCCTCTGGTGCAACGGGTGCCTCCGGGTAGGCTTTCAGCAAGAGCTTGTAAGCTGCAATTGCCTCTTCTGGCCGATTGAGCTGGGCATGGTTACGGTAGAGCTCAGCTATCTGAAATTGGGCGATGGCCCCAAGTGGGGTACCTTGATATTGGCGAACATGTGCTTGCTGGACTTGTAGTGCCGCGAGCGCAGTCCGAATATCGCGAATTTTCTGTAAACCGGTCTTATGCACAAAGTGCGTGGCGGGTGCCAATTCAACGAGGAGATGGTAGGTTTGCATCGCCTCTTCGTATTTCCCCATTCGGCAGTAGACATCGCCTTTCTTAATAGAGGCAAGGAAGAGCTCCTCACTCGGCAGTCCTTTTTTCTCTAGCTGCAGGATTTTGTCGTAAACCTGCACCGCCTCTGCATACTGCTGTGTATAGTTAGAATGGATTTCTCCAATCTGGTAGTAGCACCAACTTTGCACTTCAACGTCTTTGGCAGATCCGGCAAGAACCGCAAGTTTATCTACTGCTTCTGAGTAGCGGCCGCCTCGAATTAAGACGTTCACTTCCTCAAATTGTGCATGAGCGACAGAGAGTATCGTCATACTGAGGAGAAATATCAGCCCTGCCTGTATCAAACGTCTAATTGTCTGCTGCATTCCGACTCCTATACGGTTTGTACTCTTCTGGATGGTTAGATTTTGATAGTATTGTGCCATGCTTTGTCTACCTGAGGCGCTGCAGATGCGTATTCGCTACCTTTGCGAAATGCGTGCCTTGTGCCTGCTCCTTTACTCGCTGGAATCGACCGGCTGCCTCCCAGGCATCGTTTCGGAGATGCCCGGTAATCAGAGCGTCCTCTAGGCTTCGTTGAATGTACTCTTGTTCGTATTGTTTAATTCGGGCATCGGCGGATTCGACGCTGCTGACACGCAAGGCCGGCTGTTGTTCAAAAGGTTTGGTAAAGAAGACCGTTATTGCAATTAGCACAATAGCTACAGCACTGGCGGTGACTGTTCGCTGCCAACGCGCTAAAGGACGCTGGGGCCATTCAAGTAATATCTGTGCCAGGTGCCGGAGGTGCGCCTGGAAAGTCCGCTTATCTGTCGAAGAACTAGCAGCGAGACGCTTGTAGACGTTCTTCTCAATATCTCGGAGGGCAAGCACCGGCACGTCTAATTCAAATTCCGTCTCCTCTGTCAGGTCAAGAACCGCTTTAACAACTCGAACTGCTTCGGTGCAAGTCGCACAATGCTTGAGATGTTTTTCAAAGGTATCGACTTCCGGCTCAGATAAAAGATTATAAACGTAATCAATAGCATGGTCTTCAAACTTTTCACAACTTTGCATAAACATCCTCCTTTTTCGTCAAATTTCATGATTTTCCCAGAGCGGCCGCAGGAGAGTTTGTAAGCGTTTGACGGCCCGGTGCAGATGAATCTTTACCGTGCCCTCTGCCATACCGAGGGTTTCCGCTGCCTCTTTAATGGAAAACCCTTCGTAGCGGCATAGCATGAAAACGGATTTCTGCTTAGCGGACAGTTGCGCGACAGCTTCGCGGATAATCCGGCCCCGTTCTTTCTCCTCTAGCAGTTTAACGGGATCGCTCGCAAGATCGGTGGCTATCAGCCTGGATTCCGGGATTTCTTCATCCTCTAATAAATAGACAGGGTTACGTGCTTTCGCACGATGATGATCGACAGCAAGGTTAGAGGCAATTTTATAAAGCCATGTCGAAAATTTGGCCTTGGGCTGCCAATTATCGAGGGCACGATATACCTTGACAAACACTTCAATAGTGATATCCTCCGCATCCTCATAATTCTTGACAGAACGGAACAGATAGGAGAAAATTCTGGATTTGTAGCGTTTCATCAATTCGTCAAAGGCACTCTGATGACCGGCTTGAAACTGAGCAACTAACTTCTCATCGTCAATCCAATTATCCATAATTCCTGCTACATAAAACGAAGCGAACAGAGAACACACTAGTGGGCGATGCGAGGGCTCGCTTGTTGCGGGATTTGCATAAACTCTTATTATTTCAAACGATGGCACTCAAAAAAAGTTTACACGTTTTTTGTATATTTCAGCACATCAACGCCTGATGTTTTTCTAAAATCTTTACAAATCTCGTATGAGCCTTTCGAGGTTATGAATTCTAAACATAAAATATCTCTGGCGAGATTTGTGCGAGGTTGTTCATTAAATCCATCGGTGACGGGCTGAAAGATTGGAATCAATGAAAAAAGGCGGCATGCCGGAGCCACGTGCCCTAGTTAGGTGAATTTACATCTCACTGAGTTTACTCTTGTGCCTTAAGCGTCGCCCAGCATTCTGTGAGTTTACCGTCCGCACTCAGATGCCCTTTCAAGCGGGTTGTCTGCTACGTGTCGGTGTGGTTGTCAGCTGCCTCCAGCTGCCGCACGAGTTCTGCACGCAGCGCCGGAGATAAATGAAGTCCGGCTAACCGCTCATCGGGAGTGAGTCCTTTGACGCGCTCATCGGCACTTAGGCGTGCTAACATATCGGTGCGTTCTTGAGGGCTCAAGCGGGACAGCATGTCCGCACGCTCCTCCGATGTCAGTGCAGACAGCAGCTTCGGACCTAAAGTCGTCGCAACTTCGCGAAGACGACTCTGAAAGAAATCTTGACGGCCTTCCATTTCACAAACCTCCTCCGTGACTTCCGGCTGCAAATACAACGCGGAGTCAAAATATAACGTATTCTCTTCCGTTATCACCCGCCGCAGGAACGCACGAAACTGTTTCTGCGACGACGCAAACAGCAGCAACCAATAATTCGGCTCAACCACCTCCACTTCATTGCAAACCAACAGATGCACCGGCACGCCATCCATCAACCGATAATGCCCTGCCGCCAATGGCTCCCACGGCTCCCCAAAAGGCGGACGGGAGAGCAGTGCCCGCGGCTTCCGAGACGACACTATCGTCAAGGTAACCTCCGTGTCTGGCACCTTATGCGCTGCGAGATAACCACGCGCACGCATACAAATCCGGTGATACGCCGAGGCATTCAACGGATCGTTCTGCCCTTTGAATTCGAACAGATTATACGTCCGTAAGTAAGAGAGCAGCGGGTGCGCACGCACTCTCGTGCGTGCCGCCGCGCTTTCGAGGAGAGCGAGTGCATCTATACGCTGCGGCAACCGGTTGACTTCTATCTCTGTCTGGATAGAGGCACCCAGCCCAGAGAACAGCAGGGCGAGGAACTCTTTGAAGAAAGGGTCCCAAAACTGCCGTTTGCTTTGTGTTTGTTTGGATGTCTCTGGTGCCGTAGTTTGCCTCATCTATCTGCTTAGGTGCTCCACTTCTCATAATAAAGTATAGCAGCTTCTCTGTTATTTTGTCAAGGCAGTCTCCAGATTTCGCTTCTCAAGGCGGCCTCGGTGCTTCTCTGAAAACAAAAAAAACCAGGGGCAGCCATGTGAGGGTGGCTGCCCCTGGTTTAGGTTAGGTTAACTTAGATTTCACTGAGTTTATTCTTCCGAGTTAAGTTGTTAATTTGCCAGAGGCGAGATATCCGACACTTGCGTATCACTGAGATCCAGCACTCTCAAGTTCGTGAGGTTTGCCAGCGGCGTGACATCCGACACTGGCGTACCCCCAAGATCCAACTCTTCCAAGTTGGTGGCGTATTCAAGTCCAGTCAGATTTCTAACGTCTGAGCCACTTAAATCTAGGCTTGTCAAGCCGAGCATATGTACCGAGGTCACAGCCGTCCCCGCGGAGATGTCGAGTGTCTCCTTGATTGCCGCAAGGAGCGTCTCATCCGGAATATTCACCTCGACGCTTGTATTTACAGGCACCGTCAGCGTATTCGAGGCACGGCTCAGGTTGCCCACTATGTCCATTGTGGCATCCGCTGGCACCGTTATTTCCACATCTCCGTCAAAAGCAGACGGCGGCGTGATAGTCGCTCTGTAGACTTTGAAGGCGGAACTATGTTTCACCAACCCCAGATCATCATTCGCCGGCGCAGAACCGGGATCCCGATGGTCTAAGCCGATTAACATCGGGGCTGAAACCTGCCAATCAGCCGTGGTGGTGCCTAGTGTCACCGCGGTGTCATCTACCTTGAGCGTGATGTCCGTCGCCTCGAAGCCTCGCGTGGTATCTGCAATCACACCATCAGCGTCATTTCCAATCCCATAATTGTAGAATAGGAATTCCACATCAAAGGACTCTGTCTGAGTGTCAGGTTCGGTAACAGGCGGATTGGGCTCTGCCGCTTCAAACGGTGCAAAATTCACATAGGCGGTGCGGTAACCCGTCTCAACATCATGAGTATCATCCTTGATCAGGCCGTGGATCCTCACGCTCGCCCGGATAGTATCTATGAGATAGTTAAGACCGTCATGATCAGAAGGGGTCGGCAGCGGATGACTCCGGTCGTAAAAAATCTGCATCTTGTCATAGTAGATCCTCACATTACTCTGGTCAGTTTTCCACTTATCAGTATTGCCGGTGTTCTCGACGGGGTTCTCGACGGTAGCAGCTTTATCTATGATGAAATTATTTGCATCGTCAGAATAGGGATCCGGAGTGCGATCTATAACAACGCCATCGCCGAAAACGTCATCACCGTCTTGCACCTCGTATCTGAAATATACGACTTTATTATCGGTTCGCGCACCGGTCCTTACTGAATCATAGACGGCAGCTAGCTCAGTAGTGCCATCGGGGCGGGTGGTCTCACCGTCCATATCTAGCGCCAGGGCCGGCAGAGCGGACGTTCCATCGTGCTGGACTTTGACATCTATATCAAATGTCAACTTAAAAACGATTTCATCTGTACTACCGAAAAATTTAACCGCTAGGCCCGTGGTGGGGTTGGAGTACCCCGGAGCAGTAAGAATGCCCGATGTATGGTTTGCTAGTAGATTCTTCCTAAAATTTCCACCCCGCTCCCAATCTGCAATTAACCGTGACCTGCTGTCCGCATAGAGCGAATCGCCTGTATGTGGACCTTCACTCTCTATCTCAACCGACTCTAACATCGGTTTATCTGCCTGCACGGTAGCCATCGGTGCGGCTAACATCGCAATCCCGGCTATCGAAATTACAGATGAGATAAATCCGCCACTCAACACGCAAATAAAACACTTAACATATAGAAGGGGGGGGGTGCATTCTTCTCTTCATCTTATCTAACTCCTTGTTATTCTTTATCCCGTGATGGAATAAACTTTATAGTCTTCTGACTAAGTTATAGAACCCAAAAAAAAACACTTTAGCTATATTATACCATAAAACAAAACGCGAAAAAAAAGCCGACTTTTTTCTCTTATATCTATCATGATACCCGCAATCTGAGAAAATTCAATTCTTTTTTTTCGAATTCCTGAAATTGAGCCTTGTATCTATTTGCAGACGAATTTAGACACAGGGCTCCAAACGACTTCGTCACACTTATAGAAACGTTATGGGTTGTAAAAGGGTTACAATACAAAAAATGTCAATCCATTTTACGGATGTTGCCTCAAACGGTTTCGGCAACTCACTTTGTAAAGTTAATTATACCTGCAATCTAAAAGAAATGTCCACTCTTTTGCTCTTATATACTTAAGTATACCACTACCTACACTTGTTGGGGGATGGAAATATCAACCCGCTTTCCGATCTTTGTTGTGCACTCAGTATGCCGCTTCGTAAAGGCTTACAAAGTCTTGCGTCTCTAGCGGATGTGGGTTAAATTGTGCGGTCCACTGCGCCGCGGCTTCTGCCGCCAATGGCGGTATTTGGCACGCTGGGATGTTAAAATCTCGCAGTCTCGACGGCAATTCGGCACGCTGTTTGAATTTGACAATGCACGCTGCTAAATCTCCGTCTGGATATAATTGGCTATACAATTCTCCTACACTCTTGCTATTGTATAGAATAACATGTGGTAACATCAATCCGACAGCGAGTCCGTGTGTGATACCGTAGTTTGCTGTCAATGGGTTTGCGCAGGCGTGTGCGGCCCCCAGCATCGAATGTTCAATGGCAGCCCCTGCGAGATAGGCACCGAATAACATGTTGCCGCGTGCCAGGTGCGGTGTTGCTCTAAGGCTCTGCTCAAAATTTGCTGCTAATACCTGCCATGCACGTTCGCCGAACATCTGTGACATCGGATTGCGTTTTGTAGAAACGAAGCTTTCTATCGCATGCGCAATTGCATCAATCCCGGTAGCAGCTGCAACTGATTTTGGTAAACTTGCAGTGAGAGTCGGATCGAGAATTACGACGTTGAATATCGCCTTTTTGTCACCACACGCCATCTTGATGTGCGTTTCTGCTTGGGCTATCAGTGCGAAGGATTGCGCCTCGCTTCCTGTACCCGTCGTCGTCGGAATCCCAATAGACGGGAGCATCGGCTGAGTTGCTCTGTTTACACCCCAGTAGTCCTCCATCTTTCCCCCATTTGTGAGCAAAAAGTTGACTCCTTTCGCGCAATCCATCGCGCTGCCACCGCCGAGCCCAATAATGAGCTCTATCGGTGCGTTCGTTCTCGCAAATGCTACTGCAGCTTCAACATGCTGCGTTGTCGGATTCGGTGCAACCTGAGAAAAAACGGAGACACGAACGCTCGCTGTCTCCAACACATCTATTGCCCGTGCCGCGATGCCTGCCTGAACGATGCCAGCGTCCGTTACGAGCAGCACCCGCTTGATCCCGAAGTCCTCTGTCAATTCTGGGAGTTTCTCTAACGTATTTTCGCCAAAAATCACGCGCTGTGTGAACTCAGAATCAAACGCTTCCATCTTACGACCACCGTTTTACAAAACATTCTCCGATTGAGAGAGAGTTTTTGATTCTTTCATGCTTTTGAAAAAAATCACCGCGACCCCTTCAGAAATAGCCATCAGTTATACAAAAGTTGAGTGCGGTTAAACTAATTACGTGCTTCAGGTATAACCGTGAACGTCACCCGGTTTCCATCCCGTAACACGATGACCTGAATCGGTTCTCCAATTTTCACTGCATCTAGGGCGTAGGTATAATCGTAGATGTTGGCAATCTGTTGCCCACCAAATTCAACGATGATATCTCCGCCTTTTAAGCCTGCTTTATCAGCCGGCCCTCCTGCGCGGACACCTGAGAGTTTGACACCTGCAATTTCAGTGGTATAGTCCGGAATCGTACCTAAATAGGCACGCAGCGTATCCCGAGAACCCCCACCACCTTGGCTCCGCTCGACTTCCTGATAGTCGAGACGTTCCGGTGCAGCCGCCACGTCTAAAATGAGGCCATGTCCCAACTGAACCAGGCGCGCCATGCCCTCATAATTGAGAGTTGCCGGGTCATCGGTTGGACGGTTGTAATCCTCATGGGCACCCGTGAAGAAATTCAGTACCGGTATCTTCTTTGGATAGAAGGCTGTCACATCCGTCGGTAGGTAAGGATCAGCTTGTAGCGTCAAGTTAAAACCGACTGGCACATTCCGTTTCTCAATCAGGGCAGGCCAACCCGACGAAGAACCGACACCTTGAAGTATCAACTTATTCTCGCGTAGTCTGCCTACCATATCAAAATTGATGTAGGCTCCAACTTTCTCTAATGGGATGCCCCCATGTTCAACGAAATAGGAGGAGCCGATCAGCCCCAATTCTTCACCTGACCAGAGTGTGAACAGAACGCCTCTTTTAAGCTGATCACGTGATTCATTGAGCAGGGCAGCCAGCTCCAAAACAACAGCAGTACCGGAGGCGTTATCATCTGCACCGTTGTGAATCTGTCCCTCCTCGCCTTTCCGGGCTAGCGAACCGGTTTCACCGTAGCCGATGTGGTCGTAGTGTGCACCCACAATGACGTACTCTGTTTCATCGTTAGCTTCCACTGCCGGAAGCAAGGCGACCACGTTCCTATCCTTTTTCTTTACCTTCTCAATAGAAACCGTGATTTTGACCTTCACATCTGGAAGCGCAAATTGTCCGACAAAGTGTGGATTTTCCTGATCGAGCTCGGATTGGATCGCTTTTAATTCTTTCCCCGAAGGTGCGAAGAGCTCTTTTGCTACAGTATTAGTAATCGATGCAGCGACAATCCCTGAATCGGCCAGGCTGCTATCAAACTTCAGGGGAATGAGTTCACCGGCGTTAGGAGAATTCGGACCAGCAACCACCAGAAACGCCTTTGCGCCATGTTCGCGTGCCTGCATCGCCTTATAACGTAAACCTGCATAACGATTCAGTTGCTGCCGGCGCTCAGATGAGACATCTTCTGGGACATAACGCAGGGCAACAACTATTTTGTCTTTCACGTCTATGCCAGCATACGCGTCGTATCCTTCGCCTATTTTTCCAGGAACCGAGAACCCGTATCCGACAAACACAACCTCACCCTCAACCACACCGTTGCGTGAGAAGGAGAGCGGCACAAAATGTGTTTCTACATCGAATTCTGTCACGGTTTCGGCATCTCCGCCACGTTTTGTTATCAAAAACCGGTTTTCATTCGGAATAATCTTCCTGCCGGCAGTGTATTCAAATGTCTGAAAGTAGCTTCCTGCATCACCGTAAGGTTTCAGGTTAAGCTGCTTGAACTGTGCAGCGATATAATCTGCTGCTTGTTTGGCCCCCTCGGAGCCGGTCATCCTGCCTTCAAGTGCATCGGAAGCGAGAAATTCGACGTGCTTTTGAATGTTAAGCTTCGCATCTCGTGCGGGCCCTGGTTTACTTAGATCTGCTTTTGGCTTTTGAGTTTCGGGTGCTGCTGCAAGTGCTGCTAAGGCTGCTTCGTGATTCCACTCAGCGAGATAGAGTTGTGAGATGCCTTGGCTGTTCCGATTGGATGTCCAGCACAACTTGTTCCCATCAGGCGAGAAAACCGGGAGCCCATCAAAGCCATCTTTATATGTCACGCGAATCGGTTCGTGTCGGCCTGCAGCATCAACGAGGTACAACTCAAAGTTGGAAAAACCTAATTTATTTGAGGCAAAAATTACGTAATTTCCAGAGGGGTGGAAATAGGGTGCCCAAGACATGCTGTCAAAGTCAGTGAGCCGTCGCACGCCGGTACCGTCCAGCCGCATCGTGTAGATATCCGCCTCGCTGCCATCCGCTGTGAAATGCCGCCACACGATGTGCTGACCGTCCGGGGTAAAGAACGGACCGCCGTCGTAACCCGGCCAATCCGTCAGACGTTGCTGATCCGAACCGTCTGCGTTCATTAGGTAAATCTCCCCGAAATACGCTGGATCTATTTCTAACTGTTTCAATTCCTTCGGTGTCAGCTGGCTTTTCGGATAGGCATGACGCAGTGAGCAGAAAACGATACGTTTGCCATCCGGAGAATAGGATGCCTCTGCATCGTAGCCTGGTGCAGTTGTCAGCTGCTTGAGGTCGCTGCCATTACGATTTGCAGAGAAGATATCCATCGCTTCATCGTAATCCCAACTGTAACGCCGCGTTTTCCCAGAGCTCCGGAACGCCAATTCCTCTTCCTGCTTCGCCGTTGCAAATCTATCGTGATGCGTTGAGGCGTAAAGCACCTCCTCACTGCCGGGGCGAAAGAATGCGCACGTTGTTTTTCCGTATCCAGGTGAGACGCGATGCGTAGCACCGCTCAACAAATCTAACAGATAAATTTGATAGAACGGATTATCCGGTTCGCGTTCGCTCTGGAAAATCAGCGAATTGCCGTCTTGTGAAAAATAACCCTCGCCGGCACGTTTGCCTGCATAAGTCAACTGCCGGATGTTGCTGAGCAAGTTTGACTCTTCGGCATGCACGTTCGCATCTTTACTTAGAAATGCTGCAGCACACATCGCACACAAAAAAAATATCCACGTATTTGGGCCGGTCGTCCGGCCCGTCATTCCGCTCACGAATCGCATGTTCTAGCTCCTCTTGTAGTTCTTCATGCTACAGGTACTCCGCTGCCATCTCTTTGAGGAACGCCAGCCCGTCTGTTGCGAGGCTCTCCGCACTGGGGGCGATGTCGCGCCAAATGCATGTGGCGGCGGCAATCTCTTTGACAGCCGGGGTAAACGACTCAATGACTAACCACCTATCATAATTAAGGCTGCCAAGTGCACCAAAAACCTCTGGCCAATTCACCAGCCCTGTGCCGGGGGTGCCCCGGTCGTTTTCACAGCAATGGACGTGATGCAGAAAATCGCCTGTTTCTTGTATCGCCTTCCCTTGATTCTTTTCCTCAATGTTCATGTGGAACGTATCGAGATGTACTTTAAAGTACGGGCTTTTAACCGCCTCTGCGAGTTTGACTGCATCTTCGGCAATATTGACAAAGTAAGTTTCAAACCGGTTGAGCGGTTCACTGGCAAGCGTTACGCCATGTTTGCCTGCAAATTCAGAGACTTCTTGCAGACCTGCAACGCACCAATCCCACTCCTGCTGGTTTCTTGCGCGTCCGACCAGTTTTCCGACTGCACTATACATAGGTCCAACGTATGTATCGCCGCCTAACTCTGCAATAATTTCAATTGCACGTTTTAGGTAAACTTTCGCATTTTCGCGAATCGCCGGGTCTTCGTCTATTGGGTTTCTATCGGGGCTCATGATATTGCAGCCGATCGCTTGCAGTCCTGTCTGTTTGAGAACTGCTTGCGTATACGGAATATCGACGGTTTCCGGGTCAAAAATTGGAATTTCAACGCCATCAAACCCCATTTCGGCGACTTTCGGAATCAGTTCCACCGTTTCCCGGTCAAACTTATCCGCCCAGAGTAGTAAATTAACACCAAATTTTGGCATTCTTTTTCGTGCTCCTTATTGAGTCTTTTACTTCACTTAATGTAATATAGCATAAATCGCGAAGGATTTCAAGGGTATTTGGCCCTCTTTTTCTGTTCCGAGATTTTAAAGGGCATACTCTCAAAAGATAAGGAAGGTACTGTTCGTGTGCTTGTGTTGTATCTGTATCGCTATTTGTTAGTCGAGGCAAATAGGTATTTCCGTGACAATACTGTCAGGGATACGCCGCGTGCGATGAGGAGCACGGTCAGCGCTCCCCACAGCCCATGATTCCCGAACGGGCTCAACAGATAAACAGCACCTAAGAAGAGCAGCGTTGAGAGGATAACTGAATTTCGTAAAGCTTTAGACGCAGTGGCCCCGAGGAAAATGCCATCCCAAATGTAGGCGGCGACGTTGATGACCGGTGCAACAACAATCCAAAACAGATAAGGTTTCGCTCGCGTCACCAACTCGGTTTGCGTCGTGAAAGACCTGAGTAAAGGTTCCGCAAACAGACCAAAAAGCAACATTAAGCACAACCCGAATAGAAATGCCCAGGAGAAGACCGTGCGTGTTGTCCGTTTCAAGTTCTGCATATCGCGCGCCCCTTTGTACTTGCCGACGAGGCTCTCCGCAGCGAAAGCGAAACCGTCAATTGCATAGGACATAAGATTAATAAATTGAAGCAGGATCGTGTTAATTGCTAACACAGTATCACTCAAGCCAGCAGATTTGGCGGTGAAAAAAGCGTGACTAAAAACGAGACAACTCGTGCGGATGAAGATGTCGCTGCTAATGTATACGAATCTCTTAAGTTTAGACGGTGCGAGAACAGCGCGCAGGTCTGCCCCGCTAACGAGGCTCCAATAACGCGTAAAAAATAGAATAACTGCCAAGAGTAGGCCGATATACTGTGCGATGACGGTTGCCAAAGCGATGCCATCTATGTCCATACCGAAGAATTTAATAAACAGTAGATTCAGTCCTATGTTCACGCAGTTAACGAGAATCGTTAATAGCATCGGATAGTGTGCATTCTGTAAACCCAAAAAAACGCCGTGGAACGCGTGTAGGCAAAGTGTCGCAGGGGCGGCAGCGATGCGGATGTGAAAATAGACACGAGCCAGCCGTTCAACTTCCGTGCTGGCATCAATCAAGGCGAAACTGATATCCGCAAATAAGCGTTGAAGAACGAGCAGCAGAATGCTGCCTGTTAGTGCGATGAGAAGCCCTCGCATCAGTAAATGTCCGCACTCCGGTTTATCTTTTTTCCCGAATGCTTGGGCAACGAGTCCTGTCATCGCCATTCTCAGGAACCCAAAGCCCCAATAGATAAAACTGAAGATAACGCCCCCGATGCCGACAGCACCGAGGTAGTATTCGGAACCCAACCGCCCCATCAGTGCTGTGTCAACAGCACCCAAGAGAGGTATAGAGAAATTGCTAAGGATATTTGGAATCGCGAGACGGACAATCTGCTTATTGAGACTTTCAGGTTTGTGCATCGGTTTTTCCGTTCGGTTGTGTTCTATTTCTGTTACGCACAATTTACCTGAAATGCCGATGAAACGCAAGCAGGGCTATTTAGTTTTCGGTTTCTCGAAACAGCCCGGGAAAATACCAATGCTAAAAAACTACAAACGAAGCTGTGCTGAAGAAAATTCTTAGATTCTGAAACCAACTATAAAAATTCTTTTGCAATTTCGGGTAAAATTCGCTATACTATTATAACAATGAAAGATTGGTGTTATGAATTTGCCACCAAAATGATCGGAGCATTCGTCCGTTGTTTGCCGCATTCGGTTGCATTAGTTGTCGGCGGTTTCTTAGGACGGCTAGGCTTCTGGTTGGCAGCTCGGGAACGCACGGTTGCATGTACACAACTGGAACGGAGCCTGAACTTATCGGATGGCCAGCACGTCCGTTTTCTGGTGAAGAGATGCTTTGAAAACCTTGGGAAGACAGCGATTGAATTCCTACGGTTTCCGCGGATGAGTGCTAGAGATTTTCAGGAATATGTCAGGTTTGAAGGTGTGTCGCATGTGAAAGATGCGCTCGCGCGTGGGAAGGGTGCTATTATCCTGAGCGCGCACTTCGGGAATTGGGAGCTGCTTGCAGCAAGCTTCTCGGCACATGTCGCCCCACTGACACCGATTGTCCGCGAATTGCGTTCAGTGCGTTTAAACGCGTTGGTGCAAGCCTATCGTGCAGAGGCGGGGTATGTAACGATTGACAGAACCCGCGGCTTGCGACACGCACTTCGATGCCTTAAACGCAATGAATTGATTGGAATTGTCGCAGATGTCGATACTCGCGTTAACGGTGTGTTCGTTGACTTTTTCGGGCGGCTCGCCTATACCCCATACAGTCCCGTGGCAATCGCACTCAAAACCGGCGCGGCGATACTACCGGCTTTTATTGTCCGTCAATCCGACGGAAGTCACCGGGCAATTATTGAACCACCCCTGGCGCTGCAACGCACCGACGGGAGAGAACTAGAACTTGTTATTAATACGCAAAAATTTACCAAAATTATTGAAGCATACATCCTTCAATATCCAGAACAGTGGATTTGGATGCATGAACGGTGGAAAACCCGTCCTAACGCCGAACGGAAGCAGGCATGCTAAGATGCACTTATCTGTACTCTGGTTAAGCATCTGCCTTGTTTCCTTGCTATCCATAAGCTGCAGGGATACGGAAAAACCGGTCGCTGAACCGGTTGCGGGTACACCCGGGCAAAAACTCGACAGGTTTTCTACGCAACACACCGAAGCCGGTACACTCAAATGGACGTTAGTGGGTGAGGCTGCGGCTTCTTTTCAGCAGGATTTTGTTGAAGTGGACAATCCGACGGTCGAAATTTTTGAGGACGGTAACGTTTCTATAAAACTAACGAGTAAAAAGGGGATCCATTTTCTGAGAGGTACTGAGAAAGACAACTTGCATCTATCCGGGAATGTCGTCGGAATGAGTAATGATGGCGAATTATATACGGAAGAACTACATTGGCTCAACCGCACAGGCTTATTATACGCACCCAATCAGGCAACAGTTGTGCGGGGCGATTCCACTTGGACCGGGGTTAAAATGCAAGCAAATCCGACACTTGAAACAGTCAAAATGGAAAAAAATCAATTCAAAATTTATACAAAAGATGAGAAAATAGATGAATTACAGTAGCATTCAGAAGGCTTGCGAATTACGGTACATTAAAAAAGGCAATACCCGGCATTTCTCTTATTACCTATGTCTCTTATGTCTCTTTGTGGGTTCTGTGGTCCTCACAGCGCTGGCAGAAGATACAGCAGCGCCCGAAAATAGCGACGAAGTTATTCAAATTGAAACCGAAACCCCGTCTGAAGAGACAGAAGAGAAAGCTGATGTTCCAGAGAATGATGGTAAAGCTGATGAAAAAAATAGTGATGGCAGTCCGCCACCACAAAAAACAGACAGGCAAACGGGGACACCTGAAACTGGAACGGACGAGGCAGATGAAGAAGGTGAAGAAATTAACGGCAGTGCAGACAATCTGGAAAGATATGAAAAAGACGGCATAACAATTCTTACGGGAAACGTCAAAATCTTACGCACCAACGGCTACTTGCACGCGGATAAGGTGACTTTTTATACTGAACCAGAAACAGACACAACGGTCCGGACAGTTGCAGAAAGCAACGTCGAAATTCGAGATGCAGAGCTCTTTGCAACATGTGAACATGCTACCATGGACCATCTCACAAACACAATTATCCTCAAAGAGGACGTGGTGGTGATTCAAAATAAAGATAGACTGGAAACGACGCTTTTCACCTATAATAGAACGACCGGAAAACAGTTTGCCGAAGGGAATGTTAAGTTTAAGGTTCGAGTTACAGAAGCGGAACCGGTGCCTGCAGAAGAGACACAGACAGAGACAGGCGAAGAGAGCGACGGTGCTAGTGGAGACACACCGCTATCAGTAACAGATGAAGAAGACAAAGAACGCACAGAAGATGAGAAAGGGCAAAGTGACGAAACAGCGACAGAAAAAAAAGTGGAAACTCCTGAAAATGCTAATGAGCAGGACGGACAAGAAAACGGAGATGGCAACGCCGGGAAAGAAGACGGTGAAAACCCGCCAGAAGCAGACGAAGATTCGGAAACTTCTGGAGAAGAGAGCGAAGCTCAAGATGAAAAGCCTGAAGAGGAGGCAACGGAGCAAGATTAGTGACTATAGAACTTCAAACACACAGTCTTGTAAAACGGTATACGCGCCGGGGCGTACTTGTTGTTAACGAAGTGAGTTTATCCGTTAGACAAGGTGAAATTGTAGGGTTGCTCGGGCCGAATGGGGCTGGCAAATCAACTACGTTCTATATGGTAGTCGGGTTAATACAACCGAATTCGGGACGGATTACCTACGGTGGTAGGGATATCACCTTTATGCCGATGTACCAACGTGCCCGGCTCGGCATCGGTTACCTCGCGCAAGAGACCTCCATTTTCCGGAAACTGACAGTTAGAAAAAACCTTGAGGCAATTCTGGAAGTGCAGCGTACCCCGAAGGAGGAGCGAGAATCGCGTATTCAGGAATTGACAACAGAATTGGGTATCTCAGAGCTCTTAGAGCGGAAAGCGTATACGCTCTCCGGTGGTGAAAGGCGGCGGGCTGAAATAGCACGAGCACTGGCTGCCGATCCTGCGTTCATTTTACTTGATGAACCGCTCTCTGGTATAGATCCTATCGCGATCGCGGATATTAAGCTGCTCATCGCACATTTACGCGAACGAGACCTCGGGATTCTCATCACAGACCACAATGCCTCTGAGACGCTCGACATTGTTGACCGGGCATACCTTATCGCCGACGGAAAGATTACGGTATCAGGAACCCCAGAGGAACTCGTCAACAACCAGCTGGCGAGGGAACTCTATTTTGGGCACCACTTCCACTACCGACTCGTAAACTCTGGAAGAAGCGAGGCACCGAACCCCCTAAATACTGCCACTGCTTTAGATACTGAACGCAGAACACCTCAAGGCGGTACTTAATTCGAGACATGCACGACATATCTGCTTGATGAAGGGGTATATAAAATGATCAAGCCTAAGATGAACCCTACACCTCAACTGAAACATAAAGTTGTCATAACGCCTCAGTTGCAGCAAGCAATTAACGTACTTGGTATGCCTCAGGGGGAACTCAAGCAATTTATCGCACTAGAATTGGAGGAGAACCCACTTCTGGAAATTAAAGAGGAATACGAAACGGTGCTGCTTGAAGAAGCAGAGGCAAATGAATATGTCGTGGATGTACATACGAAGGAGGAGGCTGTTGATGTCGACTGGGAATTAGTGCTGAATGACCGAATTTCAACGAGTGAGTGGACAAATACACGTTATGCAGAAACAGATGAACCGTCTATAGACATCGCGGCACCTTTGTCACTGCACGATTACCTGATGGAGCAACTGCAGCATGGCGAATTCGACGAAATCGAATCTCTTATTGCAGAGCACATCCTCGGGAATTTAAATGACGATGGACAACTCCAACTGAAACTGTTTGAAATTCCACGCAAATTTGAAAGAGAATTGGATAAGAGAAATATATCCAGGAAATTGCACACTGTTATTGAGAAGAACCTGCAAAACGTAACCGGCGACAGTACGAAGTGGTTATCATCATCAGCAACTGTTCAGTTAAAAACCCCGGATGCTGTTGGCGATGGAGGCCGTTGGAAAATCATTGACTGTGAGAACCGTAATACCTATACTATCGTAACGAATGGAACGGCTCCGCTCGATTTTTATCAACTCACTTTGGAGGATATCGCCGAGGAAGTTGGCTGTGACGTAGCCATGGTCGAACAGGTCCTTCGTAAAATTCAGAACACTTTTGAACCCGTCGGCATTGCTTATAGAGATGTAAGGGAGGCACTGCTGATTCAGATTCGCAATTATGATGCTACTAACAGTGATGAGCCACATCCGCTCGCGGAAGCGATCTTGGAAAATCATTTTACCGGTTTGTTGCATCAGCAGTTAGATGAGATAGCAGAGGCATTAGGGGTAGATATCTCGGAGGTTCAAGACGCAAAACGGTGGATTGGGACGTTGTCTCCGTATCCGGGCCGCGGTTTTTCACATCCGAATACAAGCATGGCGAGAAATGTCGGGGCAACTGGCGCTATTGATTACGCGGTGCCTATCCTCCCTGATGTTGAAATTCGGCGCGTGGATTTCGGTGCTGCTACTGCAGATGAGCCATTTCATGTTATCATTGCCGACGACGACATACCGCGATTGAAGTTAAATTCTTACTACGTCAACCTCCTGCAAACCTCCAGCCCGAAACTTGATTCGGAAGCAAAAGCCTGGATAGAAGAACGGTATCGCGATGCCTCTTATTTAATGAACAGTATAGCACACCGCGAACGGACAATTGTCCGAGTTACAAAAGCAATTTTCGAGGAACAATCAAAGTTCTTAACCGAAGGTATAAGTGGGATCGGACCCTTAACGCTCAGTACAATTGCTGAACGGATCGGTGTCCACGAGTCAACAGTGAGTCGCGTCACAAGCAATAAATATGTTGAAACGCCTTACGGTTTATATCCGTTAAGGTTTTTCTTTAGCAATGAAGTAACCACTGCGCACGGGGAGGGCGTTTCCGCCCGCCAGGTTAAAGTGCACATTAAGAAACTAATCCAGGGAGAAGTTCCAGAGACACCACTCAGTGACCAGGCTGTCAGTGATGCCTTGAAATCAAAAGGGATTCACATTGCCCGGCGGACTGTACAGAAATATCGTGAAGAATTAGGTATTCCATCATCTCGGCAAAGACGGCAAAGACGCAGTGCTAAAGTTTAGTTCACGTAATATGAGTTCAGCTGGCCCGTCTAAAAAAACATGCTGGCTAAACTCGCAACACGCGGAGCAGAAGGTTGATATCAACTTAGCCTTATGGGTTCCGGAAAAAAGAAGGATGGTTATGAAAATTAACATTAGCGGACGCCAATTAAAAATCACGGATGACATCCGGGATTACATCCTCAAACGTAGCGATAAAATTGAAACCCGTTTCGGAGAAATACAAGAATTAAACGTCGTGCTCAAATCAGAAAAACATAGGTTTGAGGCAGAGATGATCGTAACAGCGCCACGAGCGTCTTTTCATGCAGAGAGCCACACGCATGAAATTTTCTCCGCGCTAGACATTGTGACGGACAAAATTATGAACCAGATCCGCCGTTATAAGGAGCGTGTTGTTAAAGATCGGCGGCATCGCCTACCGCATCGTGAAGTCGTCGCACAGTTGAATCCTGAAGCAGTGGATAGCGAAACAGAGGATAAGACGCTTGATGAACCTGTTATCGTTGCTCTACCTGAGAAGTACGCATCAAAACCGATGAGCGTAACTGAGGCGTTAGCAGAATTACAAACCTCCGGAGAGCCGCTGATCCTCTTTTTAAATTCTGATACACAGCAGGTAAATCTACTCTATCAAGCGGACGAGTTGATAGATGCAAATGCGTACGGTTGGGTAGAACCGCAGTTTACCTAAGCACACCGTGATGTGCATGGAGCGGCTTGTTGCCCCCGCACGCTTAGGGATACCCTTTAAATAAACCGGGGGCTCCCTTCCGGATCTGCATGATTGACGTTTGCATTGAGGAAGCAGATTGCTATAAAACATTATGACAAATCTTCCGAAAATTTACGAACCTCAAGCGATTGAGGACAAATGGTACCAATTCTGGCTGAAAAATAGGTACTTCCACGCAGCCGATAGCTCGGAGCTGCCCCAATTTTCTATTGTAATTCCACCACCAAACATTACGGGGAGCCTTCATATCGGACACGCGCTTGACAATACATTACAGGATTGTCTTATCCGATGGCGCAGAATGCAGGGATACAATACGCTCTGGATGCCCGGGACAGACCACGCCGGGATTATGACCGAATTGGTTATGGAGCAGAAACTAATTGAAGAAGGGACGAATCGGAACGCTCTCGGTAGAGAAAAGTTTGAGCAGCGGATGTGGAAATGGAAGGAAGAATCCAGTGGATACATCGTCTCACAACTTCAACAATTGGGATGTTCTTGTGACTGGGAACGGGAACGTTTCACATTAGATAGCGATTTTGCTGTAGCTGTCCGGACCGCTTTTGTTCAACTCTACAACCAAAATCTCATCTATCGCGATACCTATATGGTGAATTGGTGCCCACACTGCAACACAGCTGTAAGCAATCTTGAAGTGGAGACGCGAGACATTGATGGCCATTTCTATCATATTCGCTATGCCGTTAAGGAGAGTGATGTTCAACTTGAAATTGCCACAACTCGTCCCGAAACGATGTTGGGCGATACAGCCGTTGCTGTACACCCCGCAGATGAGCGATACCAACACTTAATTGGGAAAACAGCAATTCTTCCGATCCAAAACCGGGAGATTCCTATCATCGCAGACGAATACGTAGATAGAGAATTCGGGACTGGGGCTTTGAAGGTTACACCTGGGCACGATCCGAACGATTATCTTATTGGGCAGCGGCAAAATTTAGAACAACGCACGATTTTCACTTTGGATGGCCACATGAACCAAAACGCAGGAGAAAAGTATTTTGGTTTATCCCGATGCGAGTGCCGCAAACAAATTGTCGCAGACTTGCAAAGCGAAGGTTATCTGGTTAAAACCGTTCCGCACCGCCATGCTGTCGGCCATCACGACCGGTGCGGTACCATTGTTGAACCTATCATCTCCTTGCAATGGTTTATGAATGTCCGGCCCCTCGCGCAACGCACTATTGAAGCGGTAAAAAAAGGGGACGTGAAGTTTATTCCGGAACGCGAAACCACACGCTTCTATCATTGGATGGAAAACATTGAACCGTGGCCGATTTCACGCCAACGGTGGTGGGGACATCGGCTACCGATCTGGTATTGCAACGCTTGTGACACGGTGCTTGCTGCAATCGAAACCCCACAACAGTGTCAATGCGGCGCAACCGAAATGACTCAAGATGAGGATGTACTCGATACATGGTTCAGCTCAGGACTCTGGCCCTTCGCTACAATGGGCTGGCCCCAAAATACAAAAACCTTGGAAACGTTTTATCCCAACTCCGTGCTCGTCACCGGCTGGGATATTCTCTTCTTCTGGGTGTCCCGTATGATGATGCTCGGACTTGGTTGTATGAATGAGGTTCCGTTCCGCACTGTTTATCTTCACGGGCTTGTTGCCGACGAAAAAGGGGATAAAATGAGCAAATCAAAAGGCAATAGCATCGACCCGCTTGAAACTATCGCAACGTACGGGACTGATGCCTTCCGGTTCGCCCTTGCAAACGTCGCGACACCAATCCCTTATGTACCGCTCCCTGAATCCCAAATTGAAGCCGGTAAACGGTTTGCAAACAAGATATGGAATGCGGCACGATTTACACTGATGAACCTTCAAAAGCACCCACGTCCGGAAAACACCCAGCCAGATACTGTGCAAGAACCGCAAGCGCTCGAACTCGCTTGGATCCAGAGTAGACTTAGCCATGCCATCAAAACGACAACAGATGCACTAGAAAATTTTCGATTCCATGAGGCCGTACAAACAGTCTATGCCTTTCTCTGGCATGAATTTTGTGATTGGTACCTTGAATTCACTAAACAACGACTTGCTCAGGCGGAGCCTGAAGCTTTGTGGGTAGCAGCGGAGGTCTTGGAAAAGAGCGTCCGGCTCCTTCACCCCTTTATGCCGTTTATAACTGAGGAGATTTGGCAGCAATTGTTGCATAACCGGGTCGGTGCTGTTTCTGAAGCGGCAGAGTCTGTTACTGTAGCACATTGGCCAGAATCCGCTGGCGAAAACCCACACGTAGAAGCGACTATGGGAATAGTGATGACTGTTATTGATAACATCCGGAGCATACGCGGGGAATTGAATGTCCCAATCCGTGCTGCTGTAAAGGTACTCATCCAGGCACCAGATGCTGAGAAACGGGAACGTCTAAGTACATACCTTGGACAGTATCTCCCTGCTTTCATGCGTGTTCACAGCATTACAATTGCTGAGAGCCTATCAAAACCGCCTGCTTCTGCTGAAGCAGTCATCGACGGGCTCGTCATCTATATCCCTCTTGAAGGTGTCATCGATCTGGAGGCGGAACGCGCAAGACTTAGCAAACGACACCGACAAGTGATAAAGGATGTTACAGCAGCCCAGAACACATTGGATAATCCCAATTTCATCAATCGGGCACCCGCGAAAGTCGTCTCACAAAAACGCGCACAATTGGAACGGCTCTTGGCCGAACAAGAAAAGTTATCTCAAAGTTTGTCCGTCTTAACGGAATAATATCTGGATTTCTGTGGGGCTCAGGCTTGTAGTTTATCTCCCCGCCCATGTCCGGAAGGAGCACCAAAATGGAGATTGAGAATAATGAAAGATGCTTTGTTTGCGGTATGAAAAATCCGTTCGGTTTGCAAGTTAAACCCGAAATTCTTGCAGATGGTGCACAAGTGAGAATTGAATGTACGCCACCAGCGCATTTGCAAGGCTGGGCGGATGTGTTGCATGGAGGTATTCTCAGCACCTTGTTGGATGAAGCCATTACCTATATCGGTATAGCGACTTTTGGCAAACCGGCTGTCACTGTGCAACTTGATGTTCGATTCCGCAATCCCTCTCCAACAGGTGTGAAATTAACTGTTTTAGCACAACGGATAAAGGCATCATCCCGCTTGGTTTTAGCTGATGCAAGTGTCACTCTGTTCGATGGAACGGTCGTCGCTACTGCTAGTGGGAAAGTCATGTTAGCAAGTCGTAGCTGAACATCGCGGGCAAACGAAAAAATGCCAAAGCAGCACAATCAGTTTTCTATACAAAAGACATGCGATACGGATGTTCTTATCATCGGAAGCGGTGCGGCAGGTTTGCGTGCTGCGCTGTCCGCTGGGCAACGTGCTAAAGTGACGCTCATGACAAAGTCCGTTCTCAAAGAGAGCAATTCGCAGTACGCCCAAGGCGGCATAGCCGTTGCTATGAACGTAGATGACACAGTCGCGCTGCATGTAGAAGATACTTGTAACGCGGGGGACGGGCTTTGTGAATTAGGTGCTGTTGAGACGATGGTATCGGAAGGGGTGCCGCGCGTAACGGAGCTCGTTGAGTGGGGTGCCAATTTTGATTGGGAGGGTACCCTCCCACGGTTTACGCGAGAAGCAGCCCATAGCCGACGACGCATTGTACACAAAGGCGATGCAACCGGACGAGAAACCACAGATGTGTTAATCCAACGCGTTAATGCCGCAGAACAGATCGATGTTTTAGCGAACTCCTTCGCTATCGATTTTTTTATAGCAGATGGACGGTGTTATGGCGTTATCGCAGTTGTTGAGAACGAACTAGTATGGTTTCGGGCAAAAGCCACTGTCCTCGCCACTGGCGGACTCGGGCAGCTCTATCCGTGCACCTCAAATCCAGCGGTTGCAACAGGTGACGGCTTCGCTGCAGCTTGGCGTGCTGGATGTGAACTGATTGATATGGAATTTGTTCAGTTCCATCCGACTACGCTCTATCTCCAAGGTGCGCCGAATTTTTTGATTTCAGAGGCTGTACGCGGCGAAGGAGGAACGCTGATAAATATCCGCGGCGAACGGTTTATGGATAAATACCATCAAATGGGCGAGCTCGCACCACGTGATGTCGTCAGCCGGGCTATCTGGGCAGAAATGCGCCAAACTGGATTTCCATGTGTCTATTTGGATATCACCCATCAGCCGGCGGACTTTATACTGCAACGTTTTCCAACCATCTCGGATATGACACGACACCATGGATTAGACATCTGCATAGACTTAATTCCAGTCCGTCCCGGAGCACACTTTATGATGGGCGGGATTCGGACGAACATTGAAACTGAAACAAATATCCAGGGGCTGTATGCTTGTGGCGAAGTCGCATGCACCGGGGTTCACGGGGCAAACCGCCTGGCGAGCAACTCCCTATTAGAGTGCCTCGTTTTTGGGGCACGCGCCGGGGGGAATGCCGCCGCATTTGCGGATACGGTAGCAGACCTTCATCTTCAAAATATAGAGCAGAGCCTATTAGCCGGAGAAAGTTGTACACTCGACGGCATCGAAACCGCAAAGACAACAATCCGAGAAACGCTGTGGAAAAACGTCGGCATCGAACGAAATGGCGAGGGTTTAGGAGAAACGCTCGCCGAATTGGGAAAATTGGTTCAACTAAACGTGCATCGTACTGTCCACAATGGTTCTCTGCCGCCCTATGCAACCAGCACAAACATCGCGGCATTTGAAATGTTGAATATGCTGGAGACTGCTTATCTCATCACTGAGGCCTCGCTCATCCGGACAGAGAGCCGGGGGGCACACTACCGCACCGACTTCCCTGAGCGGGATGATTCCGTCTGGCAACAGCGCATTATTCTCACCCGTGGGAAAGCCCCTCAGTTAATAGAGTTAGACGGATAAAGCACCGGGGGCATCTCTTGTAGGTTTATCTCACTCACTCACTTTCCCGATAACCGAACCCGTCAACCGTTTCTGTTGCCCTATCCGTTTGCCCTCTTTGGTCGAATTCACCGCTGGTGCTTCGCGCTGCCCGTAAATTTCGACATAATTATCATAACTATTAATAACTTTTTTGATATGCAGACGCGTCTCTCTAATCTTAATTTTTTCTACAAATTCGTCGAGATCCGCTATATTCTTAGATTTTATCCATCGTCTCATGCGGCCGGGTCCACCGTTATATGCACCGGTTACAAGCATGGCGTTATTGTCAAAAAGGGAATTAAGATAGGCAATGTACTTAGTCCCCATTTGGATATTGATTTCGGGCTGTTTGAGCATCGTAGTGCGGAATCGTCGGATTTTGAGTTGACGTGCGAGAAGCTTGCCCGTAGCAGGCATGATTTGCATCAATCCAATAGCGCCTGCCCAACTGATTGCATCAGCACGATAACGGCTCTCTTCCAAAATCATCGCGTAGATTAAGTATTCGTCTACCTGATAGGACACAGCGTATTTCCCAATTAGTGACGCATAGTAGCGTGGATAGAGTACTTCGCGGAGTTTCCTGGTCTGCGAGGTATCAGTATGCACAAAAGTCTGGTTTTGGAGTGCTTGTTCAGCCACTTCTCGTGCCCGGTCATACCGTGCTGTCTGTTCATAACAGTTAATCAACGCATAGAAAGTGTCAAATGCAGTTTGCAGCTCTCCGTACTCAATCTGGTAGTTTAGCTGGGCAATGGCATCCTCATAAAGATGGAGTTTCATTAAAGCGTTGGCTTGTTTAGGTAAGGCGGCCTGAGCTGGAAGTTCTGCGTCGGGGATGGCCCTCGGTTCTAATTCAGAGCGAGAAAGCCCTAAAATCGCCTTTGCCCTGGCACTATAATACCAATAGTTGGCTTTGGCGACTTGTGTGTAGAGCTCTTGGGCGAGCGCCGGTCTGTTTTGCCGTTCCTGGATTTTTGCCATCCAGAAATGCGCGCCCATTGCGTAACGGTTCCCCGGAAAATTTTCTTTTAAACCTTTAAAAGCGTTGTAGCTTTCCTCATATCGCTTTTGGTCAAAACGCTGCCAGCCTATTCGCCAGCCGGCAACATCGGCATAAGGACTCTTTGGCGCCGCCTGGATTAACTGGGTGTAGGCTTTGAAGGCAGCAGCCACATTCCCGCGCTTTTCCTGGATTTGCGCGAGTGCGTAAAGCGCATCATCCACTAATTCACTCCATTCGTAGGCTTTGACGAAGCTTTCAAGACGTTTTGTGGCGGTTTTGAGGTGGCCTTTGAGCCGGTAGCACTGCGCTGTTTGATATTCGGCGCGTGTCAAATAGTCGCTTTGGTGGCCGAGTGCTACCACAACGTTATATTTCTTAATAGCTGTGTTATACCATTTTCTTCCCTGATAGCTCTGCCCCAGAAAGTAAAATGCTTGGCCTCTCAACTTCAGGTCTTTCGTAGAAGTAATCCTTTCAAATTCGAGGGCGGCTGCCTTCCAATTTTTACGGTTTAAAAACACACGTCCACAATTCAACCGGTCCTCAGCTGTGAGGGTGAACCTCTTGTGATTTCTTGAGAGCCGTTTGAGTCGGCCGAGGGACTCTTCTGCAATATTATCGGTATAGTTTTCCTGAAGAAGTTGCTGATAGATTTCAAAGGCGGCAGCAGTGTTCCGGAGCCCTTCCTCACACTGCCCGCGTGCATAAGCCGCTTTTCGAACATAGCGTTTGTCATCGCTGAGTTCCGATAAGAACGCTTTCGCTGCTGTCCACTGCTTCTGTTTTAAGTGCAGTTCAACCAGAGCCCACTGTGCTTGGGCACGATAGAAACTGTCTGGATACTCTTTGACGATACGCGAGTACCATGCTCTCGCCTTGCTCTTATTGTTCATCTTTTCATAAATCTGGGCGAGACGATAAATGGCGCTATCCGCCAATGGATATGTATGTGACGCGACGCGTGCGTAGCTGCCAATTGCTTTCGCGCGATGCCCCAATTTTTCATAGCAGTAGCCTAACACATGATGAATCTCCTGCCTTTCCGGCTCGGACAATGCCACGCGTAATAAACCCTCTAATTTGGGGATAGCACGCTTGTAGTGCCCCTTATCTATGAATCTAAAAGCAGCGAATTTAGCCCCCTCGCTACTTGAATCGTGCACGATATTATCAGCATAAACGAACGTTCCTGCAATAAAACAACTATAAACCAGGAACGCAACACTGAATAAAATCTTTCCCCAATTTTCCCAATCCCTTGTCGACTTTTGTGTTCTCAGAAAAAAAAGCATATCTTTAATTCCTATTGTGGTTTTTCATCTTTCGGATGCGAATTCGCGTGAATTAAACAGTCATTACCAAATTCCTACGATGGGATACGGCCAGCTCATTAGTCGAGTCTCAAAAATAGATAAACCTCCCCAATTTACTTATATTGTAACGTTTATTAATCGCAAACAGCAACAAAAAAAATAAGGATAACAGCAGGTATAGAAATCACTTGCTAAATAGGCGATGTACTGCTATACTTAACAGTAATCTAATTGCGCAATGAATATTGCGCGCAGAGGAGGATGTTCATGGAAATTGTAGCACTTGGGAAAACAGGATTAGAGGTTTCACGCCTTTCAATTGGCACCGGATCAAACGGATGGAATGGCAGGTCAAATCAGACAGACTTAGGGCTGGAAGGCCTACGCGACCTGCTGTTATTTTCACATCAAAAAGGCGTTACGTTCTGGGATACTGCAGACCAGTACGGGAGCCACCCGCATGTCAGGGAGGCTCTCAAGCACGTGGACCGGAGTAGTGTAACAATTACAACTAAAACGGTATCACGTACACGTGAGGAAGTTGAATCGGATGTCAAGCGATTCCTGCGGGAAATCGCGTCAGACTATGTGGACATTGTGTTGCTCCACTGCTTGACTCAACATGATTGGCCATCCCGCTATCCGGATGCCATGGAGGCACTGGTCCGGTGTAAGGAGCAGGGATTGATTCGCGCACACGGTGTCTCCTGCCACGATTTTGGTGCGTTCCAGACATCGGCTATGACAGACTGGGTTGATGTTGTACTCGCACGGATTAACTATGCAGGAGTACACATGGACGCATCACCTGCAGATGTTATCCGAACAATGGAACAGATGACATTTGCTGGCAAAGGCATCTACGGCATGAAGGTACTTGGCCAGGGTAAACTGGCTAAGGAAGCAGGTCGGACACGAGAGGCAATCGAATTCGTGATGCAGCTGCCGTGTGTTCACGCTATGACTATCGGCATGACATCCCGCAACGAAGTTGAAATGAATGTGCAAATTATTAATCAATTAGAAGAGAGTTTACATGCCTAAGCTCCAACCCTTAAAGAACGTGTAACGCGCGGTAGGGGGGTAGGTGAGGCACCTGTCTGAAAACGTTATCACGAACCAAACTGCCGGCATTCCTGGTAAGATGAACTAGCATTCAACGCTATAACGATACCGGTGCCTCTTCCTCAACCTCAACAAATATCATCCGGTATTTAGACCGCTTTAGTGTTCGTAAAATAGGAGCGGATAACTTCAAACAAGGCAGCAAGCGGACAAAGCAGATTGCGTGTGAAGAGAGACAAAGGATACTGGGATAACTTCAAACAAGGCAGCAAGCGGACCCATTTTTTGAGGAGTCCATTTCGCAGCGCAGGCAATATTGCCTGAGATATGAGAAAAATCATGGATAAATACGAAACAGTCATCGGTTTAGAAATCCACGCAGAATTATGTACACAAAGTAAATTGTTCTGCCATTGCGCGTATACCTTCGGTGCCTCAGCGAACGATTGCACTTGTCCTGTCTGTCTAGGGATGCCGGGTACCTTGCCTGTTATGAACACGCGCGCAGTGGAGTTCGCTGTACGTGCAGGCTTGGCGATGGGATGCCAAATTGCTTCATACAGCAAATTTGATCGTAAAAACTATTTTTATCCCGATTTGCCGAAAAACTACCAGATTTCGCAGTACGATTTGCCGTTGTGTCAAAATGGGCAGGTGACGTTTGACTTTAACGGTAAACTTCGCACCGTTGCACTCCGCCGAATCCATCTCGAAGAAGATACCGGCAAATCCGTACACGCCGAAGTGACCGGAGACGCAACGCGGAGTTTCATGGATTTTAATCGCGCCGGGGTACCGCTATTGGAAATCGTAAGTGAGCCTGAACTCCACTCGCCCGCCGAAGCAATCGCCTACTGCCGTGCAGTTAAAGAAATTTTAGAATACATTGCAGTCAGCGATTGTAACATGGAAGAAGGAAGCCTACGTTGTGAACCGAACCTGTCTCTCCGTCCGAAGGGCAGTACTGAATTGGGAACACGCACAGAGATTAAGAATAAAAACTCCTTTCAGGAACTCTTTGACGCTATGGAATACGAGGTGAAACGGCAGACACGAATCTTGGATGCAGGCGGTGAGATTGCACAGGAGACGCTGCTTTACAACGCAAGCACAGGGAAGACCGCGGCTATGCGTGGAAAGGAAGAAGCGGATGATTACCGTTATTTCCCAGAACCAGACCTCGTTCATGTTCAAATCGATGCAGAATCGCTGGCTGAAATCCAATCCACGCTCCCAGAGTTGCCTGCAGCACGACGCGCACGTTTTATTTCGGACTATCGACTTTCACCTGAAAATTCCCAATTTTTGACAGCTACACCCCAATTGGCTGACTTCTTTGAGGACACAGCACGACTCAGCGGCGAACCGACTGCAGCCGCCAATTGGATAATGGGCGATCTGGCGCGCCTCCTCAATGCCGCACAGATTCAGATTCAGGAGGCAAAGGTAACACCACCGCATCTGAGTCAACTCATTGAGTTGATTAACAACGCAACTATCAGCGGCAAAATCGCAAAATCGGTGCTTGATGAGGCGTTCGAGACAGGGAAAATGCCCAAGGAGATTGTCAAAGAGAAAGGATTAGCACAGATTACTGACTCCTCCGCAATTGAAGAGATTATCTTACAAGTTGTGGAAGAACATCCAGGACCAGCACAGGATTATCGCAATGGCACAAAAAAGGCACTCGGATTCCTCGTTGGACAGGTGATGCGTGCAACAAAAGGGAAAGCGAATCCGCAGCTGGTGAATCGCATCTTGACACAAGTGTTGACTGCAGACTGAAAGCAATTCATGGATATCACTCAGATACGAGATAAACTATCTCAGATTAGACAGATGGGTTATATGGAAACCTGCAAGAAGAAGATATCTATTTTAGTTATCGTTCAGGAACAACTGATATGAGTGAAATCAAACATAAATACAGAGACGAAACCTGGGATTTTCAATCTGCCAATACCAAAGAATATACCCACTGCTTCCATATTTATCCAGCAATAATGATTCCGCAAATCGCACGAAAACTTCTGAATCGATATGGCGTGAAAGGCGGATGGTTGCTTGATCCGTATTGTGGCACCGGGACCTCGTTAGTTGAGGCTTCTCTCTTTGGCATGCACAGCGTTGGCTGCGATATCAATCCCCTCGTGCGGTTGGTAGCTGCTGCTAAGTTGACACCAATCCCCTTAAAGATGCTTGATCAACACTTGACTAAACTGAACCATTGCCTGTTTCAGACTGAATTTTCCAACACAATGCCGGCGGATACGCACGTTCCTAATATCAAGAATCTGGAATATTGGTTCTCTACATACACCATTAAATACCTTGCTTTCCTTCGAAGATGGATTCGCGATGTGGAAAATGAGGCAGTTCGGAACTTTATGTGGATTGCCTTCTCGGAAACCGTTCGAGAGGTTTCCTATACCCGTAACGGTGAATTTAAGTTGTATCGAATGCCTACACATAAACTCGCACATTTTGAGCCGGATGTTTTCGGGATTTTTCGCAAAAAACTGAGCAGAAACCGACACGGGCTCGCGGCGTTCCTTCAAAAACGAAAAAATGTTGAAGCGACGATTTCTAACGCGAACACTGCCCACGGCGAAATCCCGATGCCGAAACCACCGGGCGGGTATAACGTGGTAATTACATCACCACCGTATGGCGATTCACAAACTACAGTCGCTTATGGGCAATTTTCGAGACTCTCCGCAGAATGGATAGGATGCCCCAATGCACGAAAAATTCATCGCATCGCAATGGGAGGACATCAAACAGACCAAAAATTGGGGGACTCCCCAGTAGCAGACGCTATTGAAAAGATTCGTTCTATTGATGAAAAACGGGCACGTCAGGTCTCTGCTTTTTATATAGACCTCAGGAAGAGTATCTGCACGGTTGCGAAGATGCTCGCTACTAATTCAACAGTCTGCTACGTTGTCGGAAATCGGAAGGTTAAAGGTGTCACATTACCTACAGATGCATTTATCCGTTATGCATTTAACACGCATCGCTTTGCACATACGGAAACTATTGTCAGGAACATTCCGAGCGCATGCCCAAGAGAAATAGCCCCGCCAACGTCGCACGACAAACAGATACAACGATGCACCAGGAACATATTGTCATTTGTGAGAGAACAGGACGCTGTACAGCACAATCTGGGCAACCTTAACTGAAGAGGCGTTCATAAATTATTTTTAGTCAAATCAGCCTATCCGCTTTGAAAGCACGCCCCGATTTCAGGACCGGAGACGTTTCGCAGCTGCCCTAACAAGAGCATTTCCGGATATCCGATAAGGAGATGTAACCGGCGCTCTGTATTAACCTGGCGACTGTTGCACACAAATCATGGAATGGGCTCCAGAATAACACGAGCCACACCAGAAAAAAAATTGACATCGTTCCCAACCATCTGGTAAAATATGTGTAAAAGCATGACGACGCTTCACTATTAGCAAATAGCATAGTAAGGAAAGTTTAAATGGAAGCAAAGATTTTGATCGTTGAAGATGAGCGTGACATTGTAGATTTGTTGCGATATAACTTGCGTGATGCAGGCTTCAAAACAGATTACGTGAGGAACGGAGCCGATGCACTGCAACGTGCAGTTGATGAGCAACCGGACCTCATCTTATTAGATTTGATGCTCCCGGAAGTGGATGGCCTCATCGTGTGCCGCTTGTTGAAAAACGACCCGCGCACCAGACATATCCCTATCGTGATGCTCACCGCTAAAATTGAAGAAAGCGACCGGGTTACCGGGTTGGAACTGGGCGCAGATGATTATATCCCGAAACCTTTTAGTCCCAGGGAAGTCGTGTTACGGGTTTCCGCTGTGCTCCGACGCCTCAAAGCCGGACAAGAGACAAAAAATACAAATCAAATCAAAACACATGGACTGACTATCGATTTTGACAAACATCAGGTGTTAGCTGAAAATGAGACTATCGACCTTACGGCTACCGAATTTAAACTCATCACGATGTTTGCGCGTTCACCTGGACGCGTCTTTACTCGCGATATTCTCATGGACGTTATCTGGGATCAAGATTATTACGTCATGGACCGGACTATCGATACACACGTCAGCCGCCTTCGACGCAAACTGGGCACCTTTGGTAAACATATTGAGACGGTACACGGGGTCGGGTATCGGTTTACAGAACAATAAAGCGGTGTGACTTGGGGGCTCCCTAAAATTTGCAATGCCCGCTCTTATCTGTTATATTGGTTATATGCGAACACGCGGTTTAACGCAAGTTCTATGGTCGCGATGTCCGCTCTGTTTAACCAAGATTTTTTTCGAAAAGGAACATAGATGAAGATGAAAATGAGTTTGGGAGCTGCAACGGCTACCCGTTTGATTCAGAAAGGAACACAGATGAAGATGAAAATGAGTTTGGGAGCTGCAACGGCTACCTGTTTGATGCTGATACTGTCAGTCTGCAGTGCACCTTTTATTGCTCACGCGCAACAGCACTCCGTCATGACTGATGCGAAAACCGCAGCCGAGCACGATGCAGAAGCCGATGTCAATAAACTTTTATGGTTTGGGGCAGGCACCCTGCTTTCCAGCATTGCACTGTTTGACTCGGGCTGTCTCGTCTCTACAGCGGGGTTGGGCGGTTCATATCTCTATCAGCCTTCACCCCCCTCGGATCGGTTTCTAGGAAAATCGCCGGAGTACGTCGCTATCTATACAACAGCCTACAAATCCAGAGTTGGGAGCCTACAGCTCCGTTGGGCAGCAGCAGGATGTGCTGGCGGCGGTCTGATAATTTTTGGCCTCATCCAATCTACTTTTTCAGTCGGATTCCAGGCATCGATTTCATTGGGGCTGCTGTAGAAACCTCTATTTTGAGACCTGACTTCTTTTCACAGAGACGAATGTTGGTGTCGGATAACATTACCTTCTACGAGGTAAAACACCTCTTCTCCGATATTCGCGGCTAAATCCCCTATCCGCTCTAAATGCCGGAAGAGGAGCAAAACGCTAATGCCGGGCGAAATAAGTTTTGGGTGTTCCGCTAAAATGTCTAGGATTTCCCGTAATACCCGTTCATAGATAGCATCAATCTTACTGTCGCGGGCACGGATTTTTTGTGCCAGTTCGGCGTTACGATTAACAAAAGCATCTATCGCGTCTTTGACTAACTCCAAGATGAGCTCCGAAACATAAGGCAGATCCACGAACGGCTTAAAGGGTGGATATTCCAATAATTCCAGGCTCCGTTTTGCGATAGTAACACTTTTGTCGGCGATTCTCTCAATGTTTCGCGAAATCTTCATCGCCGAAGTCAGAAACCGTAACTCAAACGCGACAGGTTGATGCAGAGCAATCAGTTGGATACACGCGGATTCGATCCGGTTTTCAAAAAGGTCAACGGTATCATCTGTTGCAATAACTGCACGCGCTAAGACTTCATCGCGCGTTAACACCGATTGTACCGCTTGGTGTAGCATGCGCTCTGTAATGCCCGCCATCTCTAAAAGTTGATGCTGCAGCACCTTAAGTTCCATTTCCAACATTTTTAGTCTTATGTACCTGGGTTTGTGTTATCTACGTGTCTGCAGAGCAATAGCCCCCGGTTAGTTTTCGCATGATTATCCCAGTCTTCCGGTAACATACTGTTCAGTTCTTTCATCTCGCGGATTCGTAAAAATCTTTTTCGTTGCATCAAATTCGATTAATTCACCAGCATAGAGGAGGCCAGCAAAATCAGAGACACGTGCCGCTTGTCGTCTTTTACTTGTAACAAAAATCAGCGTGTACTGCTTTTTCAGATTCCGGATGAGTGCCTCAACTTTAGCGGTTTCCATCGGGTCCAATTCGCGGCACGGTTCATCAAAAATCAATACTTCAGGATTGCTGGCGAGTGCACGAGCAATACAGAGGCGCTGCTGCTGCCCAATAGTGAGTAGTGCCGGCGTTTTGTCCAAAATGCATGAGACTTCATCCCACAGCGCGGCAGCTCTGAGGCTTTTCTCTACAATTGCATCAAGCTCTCCTGACTGGGTTATACTAGAAATCCGTGGACCGTACGCAACATTCTGGTAAATAGATTGCCGGAACGGAATCGGTTTGTCGAACACCATCCCAATTTGCCTGCGAATCTGCGTTGCGTCCAAGCTTGATGCATAAAGGTTTTGATCCTTAAAAAGAATTTCGCCTGTGAGTTTGAAGTTAGATGTGAAGTCATTTAACCGATTGAGGCATCGTACCAGGGTACTCTTACCGGAATTAGATGGCCCGATGAGTGCTGTCACCTGCTGAGACTTTACGTCAAAAGATGAGTCGCGTAGAATCTGTCTATTGCCGTACCAGACGTTTAGATTACGTATCTTTAACACAGATGCGTCTTTTAATAATGCACCCATAAAAAACTCCGGATTTTGTGCTTAGGCGAAACGTTTCTGTGAATGCCGTTCAAGCATATTGGCTGTGCAGCTAAAGAACAGTGCGCCACCTAAAGAGAACCCAATTTCAATCCTGGGTGTATTAAATACACTCGTCGCAACTATCGGTATGATAGTTTGAATACCAATAAGCATTCCTGCAACAGCTAGGGCACGTGAAACTGCACGGCACATTCCAGCCAAGATCGAGGGACAAGCCAACGGTAAAATGTGGTTCCTTAACACTTGCCACCTGTTGGATCCGAGTACATACGCCGCTTCGCGCAACGGTGTGTCAATCCTCTGAATCCCTTGTTGCGTTGACTGAATCGCGACAGGCATGACTATTAAAACAAATGTGAGCGCACTCGTGCTGAAGCGCACGCCGCCTTCTCTAAAGATGAAAACCTCTACCCCCAAAAATCCGTATAAAATTGAGGGGATGCCGGCTAATATAGCAACCGTGCCTTCAACCGCGCGACGCACCCAGTTCGTTTTCGGAAGCCACTCTTCCATATAAACCCCGGCGAGCCCACCTATGAAGAGGGAGAAAAGCACGACTGGAAACATAAGATAGAGATTTGCTATCAAGCCCGAAAAACTGGATGATGCTTCCATTGTAATTCCTACGCGTTTTTCAGTACGAGCTTACCCGTACCGCATTTGGACATAATCTGCAGTCTTCGAATTCTGCGGTGTTTGAAACAGTGCCTGCGTTTCTCTATGCTCAATCAGTTCTCCCAAGAACATGAAAATACACTCATCGCTCACGCGGCGTGCTTGTGCCATGTTATGCGTCACGATGACGAAAGTGTATTCTCCGGCAAGTATTTCCATCAATTCTTCAATAGCCTGGGTGCCTTTTGTATCCAGGGCAGAGCACGGCTCATCCATGAGAATAATCTTCGGTTTGAGCGGCAAGAGTCGTGCAATACAGAGCTTCTGCTGTTGTTCAAGTTGTAGTGAGGTTGCACGTACCTTTAACTTATCCTTCAAATCATCCCAAAGAAGAACCGAGGCGAGAGATTCTTCAACAATAGCATCTGCTGCTGCTCGCGACAGGTGCCACAGCGGTGAATGTATCCGCAATCCGAATAGGATGTTTTCATAAACCGAAATTGGTAACGGATTCGGTCTTTGGAATACCATGCCGACGGTCTTTCTCAATTCCGGTAAAGCGACATCCACATCGTAAATATTCTTGCCTAATACTGTAATTTCACCTTTTGTGGTAACATTACCATATCGTTCATTAGCTCGATTGAAACAACGGAGCAACGTGGTTTTCCCACAGCCGGAGGGACCAATAAGCGCAGTTATTTGGCCCTCCACTATTTTTACATTGACATTGATGAGTGCCTGAAAATCCCCATACCAGAGACTGAGCGCTTTGGTTTCAATGCTGTAGTTTTTAGTTTCCATATGCTACTATATCCTGAAATGTCTGCCAAAACCCGGATGCAAGAGAGACACAGTCTACGTTATTCTGTATGAACCCTGGCTTCGTGCTAATTTACTTTTTATCCGAAGTTCCCGTTGACATAGTCGTAGGTGGATTGATTCGCCGGGGTTTCAGAGAAAATCACCTCAGTTTTGTCAATTTCAACAAGCTCCCCATTGAGAAAAAAAGCGGTTCGGTCGGCAAGTCGTTTTGCCTGTTGGACGAGATTGGTGACAAGCAGTATTGTCATATCAGCACTGAGGGTTTTCAGGACCGATTCAATCCGCATCGTTGTAACCGGATCGACAGCGATAGAAAATTCATCAAGGCAGAGAATTTCCGGCTGATGTGAGAGTGCCCTTGCAATGGTTAATCGCTGTTGTTGGCCTCCTGACAGTTTGGTTCCGAGCGTATGTAACCGATCTTTTACTTCATCCCACAAAGCAGCTTGTTGAAGACATCGCTCAACGATACCATCTAATTCTGACTTTTTGGACAGCCCCGTTGTCCGCGGTGCAAAAGCGACGTTGTCATAGATGGATAGCGGCAATCCGACTGGCAAGGGTAGCACCATGCCGATGCGTCGACGCAATGCATAGACATCTCGAATGGTGCTAACATCTACGCCCTCCAGTTTTACTGTGCCTTCAAAAGTCGTGCCAGACGTGAATTCAAGCGTTCTGTTAATCACCTTCAGCAACGTTGTTTTGCCTGATTGCGCAGGTCCGATGATGCCGAGAATTTCGTTTTCGTAGACATCAAAGGAAATTCTATTGAGGGCACGTTTCGTGCCGTAGTCGACGCTGAGTTCCGATACCTCAATTTTCTTTGTCTGCATTTTGTGGCGTTGCCTCGTGCTGTTTGTAAGCAGTCGGATCGTTATCCGGCGCATCTGTTTCCTCTGATCCTCGCCGTTCTGAGCGTGCCTCTGTCAAGACAGAGGCTAACAATCCGGAAGGGATTGCGATAAGCCCAACACCGATTAGCGTTACGAGTGCTGTAAAAATTTTTCCACCGGTCGTGATTGGATGAACATCGCCGTAGCCCACCGTGGTTAACGTCACGATTGCCCACCACATTGCATCAAAAATCGTCCCAAAGTCTTCCGGTTGGGCCTCTTTTTCAAAATAATAAATGCCGCACGCAGCGAGATAGACTAACATTAACGATAGAAAAGCAAGCGCGAACAGCTCTCTTTTCACTTCGTTTAACGCCTCTGTCAGCCGGTCAACTGCAAGGATAAATCGCGTCGCCTTAAAAACTCTGAAAATCCGAAGAAATCTGAAGATACGAAGAACCCGGAAACCTGTTAACTGAAACAACGTCGGTAAAATCGCAAGCAAATCAATGATGCCAAAGAAACTAAAAATGAAAGCACGTCTTTTCGGCGCAGCGTAAATCCGAAGGATATACTCCACAGAAAACACCGCGAAAAAAGCATAGTCGACTATCAAAAAATGCGTCGCGTACGGGTCATTCTCCGGCCTACCTGACTCTAAGGCAAAGGCAATCGCAGCTGCAAGAATCAGGAACTGGATGACGAGCGTGAAAACCCGCCCTTCTATCAAAATTCTTAATTTTTCTCTGCTTTCCATATACTAATCCGAATAACCGTGGCAATAAGGTTCTTTACACTAAAATCCATTTGAACCCAGAGCGCTACTTCACCACTTTTTTCGGGTGCGAAGGTATACCCGCAAGACAATCGCGGCGGCGTTAACGAGCAGCACACTTCCTACCAGCACAATCGCCGTACCGTAAGGGATGCCCTCGGCTACGTCCGGAACTTGGGTTGAAATTGTAAAAAGATGCAACGATAAGGCCATACACTGGTCTATTATATTGTAAGCGAAAACGTCTCCTTCTGCAATAGCTTTATAGAAAACCGCACCGGTAAACATAATAGGAGCCGTTTCACCGGCGGCACGCGAAACTTGCAAAATCACACCTGTTAAAATTCCGCTGATTGAATTCGGTAACACAATCCGACGAATCGTTTGCCAGCGTGTAGCGCCGAGATTCCAACATGCCTCACGAAACGCCATAGGTACAGCATTGAGCGCCTCTGTCGTACTTGCAATGATAACAGGAAGCGTCATAATTGCAAGCGTGAGGGATGCCGCTAAAATAGATTCGTCTAAACCAGCAAATAGGACAAAGGCACCAACGCCAAACAACGCATGCACAATGCTCGGTACGCCCGCGAGATTCACGACTGCAAGATTAACAATACGGGTAAACCAATTTTCACGTGCGTACTCATTCAGATATACAGCTGCAAATACGCCAATCGGCGCAGACACTAATAAGGAGACTACCACTAAATAGATTGTACCGAGAAACGGGGCCCACAGACCCCCTGCACGCATATTATCTTTCGGATTCGTAAATAGAAATTCCCAAGAGAGCACCGGGAGTGCCTTATACAAAAGGTAGCCGATAATGAGCAACAGCGGCAGAATCATAAAGGAGGTCATGATAAAAAAGAAAATCCTCACCACGGTTTCTGTCCATCGCTTCCGTCTTCCAATCTCGGTTTCTGTAAACATTGATCCGGAACGGGTTTCTAAATTCTTATTCATATTTCCTCTAAGCGTGTCTTAACTTTGCCGTATGCCTTTGATGACCAGGTCTGCTATGAGGTTAACCATAAATGTAAGCGTAAAGAGCAGGATGCCAATGATAAAAAGCACCTGATAGTGTTCGCTGCCTCTCGCAACTTCCCCCAATTCTGCAGCGATAGTTGCTGTGAGGGTGCGGATCCAAGCTAAAGGGCCATCCGGAATATTAACCGAGTGCCCGGTTGCCATCAGCACCGCCATAGTTTCGCCAATAGAACGTGCTGCGCCGAGTAAGACTGCCGCCAATAGCCCATTTTTCGCAGCCGGTAATAGGACACGGTAAATCATTTGCCAACGCGTCGCACCGAGTGCCTCAGCGGCTTCCCGGTAAGAATCCGGCACTGCTTTCAACGCATCTTCTGCAATAGAGACAATGATCGGGACACTCATCAACGCGAGCATAATGCCACCATTTAGCATCGTTAAACCGATCGGCGCGTTAAATACAGCTATAATGAGTTGATTCATCAGCGTTAACCCGATGAAACCCCAGACGACAGAAGGAATCGCAGCAAGTAACTCTATAATAACTTTGAAGGTTTCTCGCAATTTCGCACTGCAGAACTCCGATACAAAGATTGCAGCGCCAAGCCCAAATGGAACAGCCAGAAACATCGCTAACGCTGTCACACTAAAAGTGCCCAAGATCAGCGCCAAGGTACCGTACCTTTTATTATTCAATGAGGTAGGATACCATTCCGGGCTCGTAAGAAACTCACCGAGCTCTAAACCACCGAAAAGGAACCCTGCCCCTTCACGGAACACGAAGAAAAAAATTCCGAACACGAAAAGGATCGAACTGATACCGCATAAACGGATAAACAGTTCAATTACCAACTCTGATATTTTTCGTAGAATGCTCATTTTTTTAGATGATTGTGAATACAAATTCATTGTAGCAGCATCAGATATTTCTTGTTCTGAGCAATACAAAAAATCTGTCCTTATTGGTTATCCTCTCTTTTTAGCGGCACAAAACCGAGTTTCTCAACAATCTTTTGTCCTGCTGGTGACAAAATCCAATCTAGATAGGTTTTAACCTCGCCCGTGGGTGTACCGAGAGAGTACATATACAGCGGACGGGCGATCGGGTACGTTTTAGCAAGCACGTTTTTGAGATTGGGCGCATAATACGGGGCATTAGGTTCAACTGCTACTTTTAACATCTTAACATGAGTTGTCGCATAGCCCATGCCACTATAGCCGATAGCACACGGCGTTCGTTCTACAACCTCTACGACATCTTTAGAGCCGTGTAAATCGAGAGAACCGAGGGCGAAGTCTCGTGCTTTTCCCAAGAGTGCTTCACGAAAATAGAAATAGGTGCCTGAGTTCGACTGTCTACTGATACGGATAATTTTATCACTTGGGCAGCTTGCGTGTGCTATGCCCAGCTGGCTCCACTTCGCTATAGTTCTGTTCTCACCATAAATTGCAGCAAGTTCGGAAATCGTAATCTGTTCCAACGGGTTATGCTGATTCACGTACACTGCCAAAGCATCATACCCAACGATAAATTCTTGGGGGACTTTGCCTGTATTTTTTTCTGCTTGATCCAATTCCTTAGGTTTTATTTGACGGCTACAATTCGCAATATCCACAGTACCGTTAATTAACGCCGCTACCCCAGTTCCAGAGCCACCGCCCGATACCTCCACAGCAGCCGTTGTACTCACACCTATGTAGGCTTCTGCCCATGCTTGTGCCAGATTGACCATCGTATCAGAGCCTTTATTTTTGATAATGAACTGCTTCTCTTTTTTTACTGCGTTTCCAATTCCTCCACTCGGAGAACAGCCGGTGAAAACAGTGCAACCAGCAAAAAATAGAATAACAGTACTTAGGAGGCGTAAGTCTACCCGTGGCGCTGCTAACAAACCATTTTCTTCCATCTGTTTACCTTTCTTCACAATATCTGAAATTTAATCTAATTATAGCATGGAATTGTTACGAAAATAAGACAAAATTAAAAATTTTTGGGCAACCGGGTTATCGTGGCGGACATCTACGTGCGAATTGGCGAATGTTCTCGGCATCTTGCATCGTTATGTCCGTGACACGCTTAACCGCACGGTGAAGTGGGTCTATCGGCAGACGGCACCGAAAGGGAATATCGCGGGGACGTGGAAGGGCACGCACCACAACTGCAGCGATGACGAAGTGCCAACAGATCTTGCCGGACAGCCGAAGATGTTTGCGGTGCCGCTTTTTTGGATTAAAAGGATTTTGGGAAAAACTTTGCATTTTACGGTATTTTGTGATATGATTTGTATTATCAGCTTCAGTGACGCTGAAATTCCAACGGCAGACTGGAATTCAGAGCGATGCAGGTGGAAAAACTGATAGAGAACTATGGAATCCATGTCGTGCTTGCAGCAACATTTGTCCAGGGGTTCAGAAAACAAAATATGAAAACATGTGTCATTATCTTCGCGAAGTATCCGATTCCGAATCATGTTAAAACCCGACTAATTCCGTATCTATCGCCGGAACAAGCGGCAGAATTATACGGAGTGTTTCTTGCCGATTGGTGCCAGGCAATTGCTGAACTCAGCGGCGTGGCTCGTATTATCGCGTATACACCTCCGGAGAAGCAAGCAGCTTTACAAGCATTAATCGCGGGGGATGCTACCTATATTCCGCAAGTAGGAACCGGGCTCGGGAGTCGTCTGATCTCAGCAACACAATGGGCATCCGGAGAAGGGTACGAAAGGATTATAATCGTTGGTTCAGACAGCCCTACGTTACCGCTTTCGTACGTCTCTGAAGCGATTGTCATCCTTGCAACGCGGGATATCGTCATCGGGCCGAGCATAGATGGCGGGTATTATCTCATCGGATTTTCCTCACCCAATATTTCGTTGACGGTTCCGTTTGTGTTTCAGGAGATTCCGTGGAGCACCAGCTCTGTTTTTGAACAAACAGTGGCGCGAGCATGTTTAGTCGATGCCACGTTAGGACTACTGCCACCATGGTACGATGTGGATACGCCTGCAGATGTAGCGTTTTTGAAAGCGCATTTAGCGGCTATGAGAGTTGCAGGTGATAAGCTACAAGCAGTTAGCACAGAACGTTTATTATCAGAATTGTAGTCGCCTCAGCAACTTTCGCTGCGCAGAATATTTGCAGAGGCAAGTTTTAGCTCTGATAGCAAAAATTTTCATATTAAGCTAGACAACGTTTTTCAGATAGAGAAAAGGAGTATTGAGAATGGGACAATTAGACGGAAAATTTGCAATTGTGACAGGCGGCAATCGCGGGATTGGGAAAGGAATTGCGAAAGGCTTGGCCGCTGAGGGCGCAAGCCTCACTATCGCCGCGAGAAACGCCGAACTCTTAGAGCAAACCGCCAGCGAAATCCAAGCCACCGGTGCTTCGGTGCTGACGGTTCCAACCGATGTAACGGATGAACAACAGATTAAAGCACTCTTCGAAAAGGCGATGGCGGAATACGGCCAACTGGACATCCTGGTAAACAACGCAGGCGCTTTTGATGGAGGACCGATCGACGAACTCTCAACCGAGGCGTGGGACCGGGTGATTGGCGTAAACCTGCGTGCACCGTTCCTCTGTACACGCGAAGCTGTGCGAATTATGAAAGCACAAGGCCAAGGCGGACGTATCATCAACGTTGGAAGTATTTCCGCACATCGCGTCCGGCCCCGGACCGCACCTTACAGTGCCAGTAAATTCGGCATTTGGGGATTAACCCAAGTAACTGCATTGGAAGGAAGGCCGCACGGCATCACCGCTAGCTGCTTACAGCCTGGGAATACATATGTAGAACGGATTCAGAAGCGCCCGCAGGCCCCCGTCGAAGCGATGATGGATGTAGACGAACTGGCAAAAGCCGCTGTTCTCATGGCAACATTGCCCCCTAATATTAATATGTTGGAAGCGACAGTCCTTCCGGTAGGACAGCTCTATGTCGGGCGTGGCTAAGGCTGCAGTCTAAAAAAAACAGTGGGTTTTGTAGATTCATGGCCACTTAGATTCGTCTATTTCGGAGAACAATAGCCTGGAACCTTTGGCATCACTTGTAGATGAAAAAGCAGCTTTCTTCAGGCCTCCAATTAGGTCCGATGCCTTACTATTTCAATAAAATGATGCCCAATTTCGGCATTCATGATTTCATTGAGAATTGGAATCAGTAGGACGTTACAAAAACGACAAGGTATATTGAAATCTTTGTCCGCTTTACAGAGGCAAACCTAACATACCGCTGAGATAGAAATAAGCCTCCTCAGTATACCGGGGGAGGTTCTCGGGGTCCGCCACTTCTAATTCAACTGTCAGGTCGCCTTGGTAATTTACTTCTTGCAGCGTGGCGATAATTTCCTGTAACGCAAGGTCGCCGCGTCCAATCCCGACTGAGACAGCACCGAGGTGATCTTTGAGATGGACAGCATAGATGCGTGAAGCAAATTGGCGAATCGCAGCAAATATGTCTACACCCGATGTATGGAAATGGCCGGTATCAATACATATCCCGACCCGCTCATCAGGAACAGCATCCAATATGCGTTGGAAATCCTCAGGTTGTTGCAGAACATTGCCGTGGTGTGGCTCAAGTGTCAGTTTAATAGTGCTTTCTGACGGTATGCGTGCTAATACCTGTTTTAGACAGTCTAGGACCCTGTCTAACGCACCCGGTTCCGTCCTGCGTTGTGCGCCGCTTGTTGTGAGGTGCGTCGCGTTCAACGCCTCAGCGATATCCACACATTTTGCTATCGCTTCTGCACGTGCTTGTACATCGGCAGCATTGTGTCCACCCCAGCCCGGCGGATAGAGTCCGGCACATTTCATGCCCGATTCATCAATTTTTGACTTCATGCTGGCCGGCTCAAATTCGTGCACAGCGTCAACGCTCCATATTAAGGGACCGTGGATTTCCATGAACCGGTAACCGGTTGTAGGGGCGTATTCCAAAGTTGCAGCGACTTCATCTTCAGCATAGCCTCGGTAGCAGATAGAGGCACAGATAATGTCCATAAAAAAATGTTCCTTTTGACCGAACTTGTAGCAGAAATCTACGAAGCCCGACATGAATAGGAATTTACTTACCCTTTTTGAAGGTGAGCAATAGTTTATTCTTAACACGACTCTAGGTGGGAATATTGTAAACTTCCCGCAATTAGATGGTAGCATATTCTTCAAAATTTATCCATTGAAATCAGCACATCAACAAGCATCACCATTGAGAAAAATAACGCTTGGAGCAAAATAGCGATGATTCAGCACATTGAGATAACTTTACCTGAGTACCCGCGTGGTTTTCATCTCATCACAGACGACATTCTAAAATCCATAGATGAGATACCAGAGTCCGGCATCCTACATCTGTTTATTAAGCATACCTCAGCAGGATTGACTATCAATGAAAACGCAGATCCGACTGTCCGAACGGATTTTGCACGCAGCTTCGATCAGCTCGTTAGAGAGCACGAACCTTTCTATCAGCACACATTAGAGGGCGCTGACGATATGCCTGCACATATCAAAGCGGCGCTCGTTGGCTTTTCCGTATCCATTCCAATTGTGAACCATCAGCTAAATTTAGGGGTGTGGCAGGGCATTTATCTGTGCGAATTCCGGAATCGAGGGGGAAAGCGAAATTTAACGGCGACGCTCTATGCCTAGCCAAAATGATAGCCAGCTCCTAATCTAGACTGTCTTTTAGGTTAGGTTACTCGCATCCGTTTGTGCTACGCATTCAATTGGCTCCGTCACTTTCCCAATCCATCTGATACTTGATGTCGTAGTTGATGATGAAATCTAATTCCTCATCCGTGAAGCCTTAGTGCCGCGCAAGGACGCGGCAGATCTTGTCGATGATGGATTTGGACACCCGGTGGTTTTGTAGGTTGTCTCCTTGCGTTGTGCGTGGTGCTTTAAATCCTGTATCAAATCAGCGGAGAGTGCAGAGAGATTCTGATTTATGGATTTTTCCATTTGCGCAACGCCGATACGGAAATTTCGAATTTCATGTAAGTTTAAAGCACGGCAATCGGAGAGAATAACATACCACTAGTAAGATAATGAACTGTTCATTGTCGCTACAACAACAACTGCATCTAGGGCTGTTGTTAAATATAGGGGTTTGAGATCTGTTGAGATCTTCTCTCCGTCTCGTTGGTTCCAAAAGTAAAGAATAAAGTCCATTGCCCGAATCCAATAGCAAGGTGAGTTCTGGAAATAGATTGTGTAGGGGGCCCGTCTCGTGGTGAGAGGCCCCTCTAAGCCTGAGAATTGAGTCAGCTTTTTCCATATCCTATATTCCACATCTTTTTAATTTGACAAACACTTCTTCTTGAGGTATAATTAAAATCAAATAACCCTTTGCAGGGTTAGAAGAGAGCAAAAGTGTTCTTTAAAAGTGAAAGAATGAGTTGACGTGTCCGTTGGCAGTTTGTGAATGCACTGCATTTTTTGGAAAGGGATTCACAAACACGATTTCATTTTTTGAACACCTGTGTGCCCGTCTTACGAATTGGCAAAAAAGGTTGAAAACGTAGTCTGTTAGGAAACTTAGTCCGAACTATAAAATCAAGTTTATTCCGTCACGGGATAAAGAATAACAAGGAGTTAGATAAGATGAAGAGAAGAATGTATCCCCCCCTCTATATGTTAAGTGTTTTAGTTCTATTATTAATCGCTGGGCTTGTTATGCCGTTTACAAACACCCCTTAACCTGTTCCATTCTATTTTGCATCACGCTTTCGTTACTCATTGCCCCCCTGGCAGTGAGCCAAAGTCCAGTAGTGAACATTCCGGATGCGACGCTCCGTGCGGAAATCCAGAAGAGCCTCAAACCCGCGGGGGGGGCTATCACCCAGGCAGATATGCTCCGCTTGACACGCCTCGATTTGAGAAACCTCAATTCAGATGAACGATCAAACGTTAGCAATCTGACAGGACTTGAATTCGCAACCAACTTGGAAGAGCTGGCTCTCAATGATACGCAAGTGTCGGATATCTCGCCGCTGGCAAACCTCACCAACTTGAGATGGCTGCATCTCAAGCGTACGCAAGTGTCGGATATCTCGCCGCTGGCAAACCTCACCAACTTGAGATGGCTGCATCTCGAGGATGCGCAAGTGTCGGATATCTCGCCGCTGGCAAACCTCACCAACTTGGAAACGCTGTATCTCTCGGGAACGCTGTCGGATATCTCGCTGCTGTCAACCTTCACCAACTTGGAACATCTGTCTCTCGGGGATACGCAAGTGTCGGATATCTCGCCGCTGTCAAGCCTCACCAACTTGGATTGGCTGGATCTCGGTGGTACGCAAGTGTCGGATATCTCACCGCTGTCAAACCTCACCAATTTGGAAACGCTGTATCTCAGGGGTACGCAAGTGTCGGATATCTCGCCTCTGGCAGGCCTCACCAACTTGAGAAGGCTGGATATCACTAATACGCCAGTGTCGGATATCTCGGCACTGTCAAGCCTCACCAACTTGACAGTGATAGGTTTTGCGGGTTCGGTGGTGAACATTGCGGATGAGACGGTCCGTGCGAAAATAGAGGAGACACTCAACATCTCCGCGGGGACGGCTGTGACCTCGGCAGATATGCTCCGCTTGACAAGCCTCGATTTAGGTGGCTCAGACGTTAGCGATCTGACTTTCCTTCAATCTGCAACCAACTTGGAAACGCTGAATCTTGCGGGTGCGGTGGTAGAAAATATCTCGCCTCTGTCAGAGCTCACTCGTTTGGAAACGCTAGATCTCTCGGGTACGCAAGTGTCGGATATCTCGCCGCTGTCAAGCCTCACCAACTTGGAAGAGCTGGATCTCGGTGGTACGCAAGTGTCGGATATCTCTCCACTGTCAGAACTCACCAACTTGAAAAAGTTGGATCTCAGTGATACGGAAGTGTCGGATATCTCAGCCCTGTCAAAGTAACATGGAGGTAAAGTCGTGTTGGAATCAGGCGTTTCGGACACCGGTCGCACCTCTGGCCACTTCACTTCCCTGATGCACGCGTCATCAACCTGCGGCGCGAGAGTGCTTATCGCGATAAACTGGATCTGGAACGGCGTTCGCCAGTGCAAGCCATCACCGCAGTGAGCTCTAAGTTAAACTAAACTAAACTAAACTAACCAGGGGCAGCCACCCTCACATGGCTGCCCCCGGTTTTTTTTGTTTTGGATAGAGAGAAGCGTCGAGGCCGCCTTGAGAAGCGACATCTGGAGACTGCCTTGACAAAAAAGGAGAAAGGCTGCTATACTTTATTATGAGAAGTGGAGCGTCTAAGCAGATAGATGAGGCAAACTACCGCACCAGAGACATCTAAAGAAACACAAAGCAAACGTAAACTCTGGGACCCTTTCTTCAAAGAGTTCCTCGCCCGGCTGTTCTCTGGGCTGGGTGCCTCTATCCAGACAGAGATAGAAGTCAACCGGTTGCCGCAGCGTATAGATGCACTCGCTCTCCTCGAAAGTGCCGCAGCCCGGGCGAGAGTGCGTGCGAATCCGCTGCTCTCTTACTTACGCACGTATAATCTGTTCGAGTTCAAAGGGCAGAACGATCCGTTGAATGAATCGGCGTATCACCGGATTTGTATGCGTGCGCGTGGTTATCTCGCAGATAAGCAGGTGCCTGCAACCGAGTTAACCCTCACAATAGTGTCGTCTCGGAAGCCGCGGGCGCTGCTGACACATCCGCCTTTCGGGTTGCCGTGGCAGCAGCTCGCCCCGGGACATTATACCCAGGCAGGTCTGCCGGTGCATCTGTTGGTTTGCAATGAAGTGGCACTGGTTGAGCCGAATTATTGGTTGCTGCTGTTTGCGTCGTCGCAGAAACAGTTTCGTGCGTTCCTGCGGCGGGTGATAACAGAAGAGAATACGTTATATTTTGACTCCGCGTTGTATTTGCAGCCGGAAGTCACGGAGGAGGTTTGTGAAATGGAAGGACATCAAGATTTCTTTCAGAGTCGTCTTCGCGAAGTTGCGACGACTTTAGGTCCGAAGCTGCTGTCGGCGCTGACTACGTCGGATAGATTGGCTCTGTTGAATGCGATGCCCGCGGCAGAACGGGCCGATATATTGGCGAGTTTACCCGCCGCAGAACGGGCTGATATGTTGGCGAGTTTACCCGCCGCAGAACGGGCTGATATGTTGGCGAGTTTACCCGCCGCAGAACGGGCCGATATGTTGGCGAGTTTACCCGCCGCAGAACGGGCGGATATGTTGGCGAGTCTACCCGCCGCAGAACGGGCGGATATGTTAGCACGCCTGAGTCCCGATGAGCGCGTCAAAGGACTCACTCCCGATGAGCGGTTAGCCGGACTTCATTTATCTCCGGCGGTGCGTGCAGAACTCGTGCGGCAGCTGGAGACAGCTGACAATGACACCGACATGTAGCAGACAACCCGCTTGAAAGGGCATCTGAGTGCAGACGGTAAACTCACAGAACGCTGGGCAACGCTCAAATCGGAAGAATAAACTCAGTGAGATTTAAACTAAATTAAACTAACCTAACCAGGGGCAGCCACGCTCACATGGCTGCCCCTGGTTTTTTTGCTTTGGATAGATGGTTCTGCTTTTGTGCCGGAAAATCCGATGCCCTGGTGCGAGTCAAAACACGCTCCGTTTTCGCACCGGGGCTCCAAAAAAAGGGTTGACAACATAAAAGCGAGGCTGCTATACTAGAAATAAAGAGAGTGCTGGTGGCAGCTGACAACCACACCGACATGTAGCAGACGACGCGGTTGAGAGGACATCTGAGTGCGGATGGAAAACTCACCGAACGGTGGACAACACTCAAGGCGCAAGAGTAAGCGTGCGGATGAGTTTGTCTCAACCTAACCTCAATAGGGGACGCTCCTCTCCGGAGCGCACAGTGCTAAGCAACTTCTCTTTTGATGCCAATGGCGACGCGATTTACGACCCGGTTATCCTCAACGTTAAGCATCGCAAATTTCAGGTCTTCGAGTAGGGTGCTTACGGGCTACCTCCGCCGTGCCTCCCCGCAGAAGTCTCCCTCAAGATTCGCAGCGACGATGTGCTAACGAAATAGCCCTATTCACAAACACTTCGCAAGTTTGACACAGTTTCCAATTTATGCTAAAATTGTTAATAAACTTAAGGAGGAGTATCAAATGCACGGAAATCTAAAAGGTACCGGTTATAAATTCACATGGCTTATCTTAGTCCTTTCAGCCGTGTGTCTGTTCGCTGTCAGTTTGACTCACGCAGTTGAAGAAGAGGACATCCTTGTTTACTACTCGTTTGACAAACTCAATGGGAAGGTCTTTCCAGATGACTCTGGTAATGGGAACGATGCCGAGCTCGTTGGCAAGGGTTCTCTGGTTGATGGACAATTCAAAAAAGCGGTTCATCTAAGCGGTGGCGGCATTGTCCAAATGAGCCCCGCCAATGATTTTATTGTACCGATTGGCGAGAACGGCGAGATTACGATGGAGGCCTGGTTTTACCTGAATGAACACGCCTCGTACGATGGGATTATCTCTATTGAGGCTGCTGCCGGCGGGTGTTGCGAATTCCGGACTATGGTAGACCCCGATTTTAACCCGTTTTGGGATGCTGGACACCATGCTGATAAACAGTTGGCAAATTTCCAATTTGAATTGGACGAATGGTACCACTACGTACTGGTTGCAGATGGCAAGGACGGCAAAATCTACGTCAACGGCGAGTTTATCGGGGAGCAGCCTGAGAATTTTAAGTGGCCGGAGTTCAAAGAGGCGGCGATTTACATCGGGGCCGGGGAAAACCCGACGCTCCATAAGGTGGAGGACGCAATTATTGATGAGGTGGTTATCTACGCAAAAGCTTTGACCTTGGCGGAGATTCGCGAATCTATGGAATTGAGCATCCCAGGCGTGCTGGCTGTGGATGCACGCGATAAGTTGACAACCACTTGGGGAGACCTGAAAGACAGTTTTTAATTTCAATCGACGGACGAGACGGGACTGCTACCGTCTCGTTTCCAATAAAATTTGAGCACAAATAAGGATCGGATATGAAACTCGGTTTTTTATCAAAAATTTTTGAAGGTGCCTTGAGCATCGAAAAAACCTACAACGAATGCGACAAAGCACTCAGCGAATTGAGGGTATACAATCAGAACCGTCAGAAGGGACAGCTTCCGACAGAGAAAAAGGAGGCGTTGGATGCCGTTGTCAACACTGCACTTGAGAACGCAAACCGCATTCTCAGCAAGGAGGGCGAGCGGAATTGGCCGGGCGTGTTCCGGGAAATGCACAAAAATTTAGCCGACATCTATTTGGAACTAGATCAGTACGACAAGGTTCGCGAGGCTTGTGAACGGTTGCAAGACTATGGTACGACTGGCAAACAGGATGCGGATGCTGTGATGCAGAATCTCAAGGAGAAAGAGGGAAACGCCTCTGAATAAACTCGTACGCCTATTGTAGCGGAAACTGTTTGGAATCGTGCTGTTCTTGAAAGCTGCATTCAAAGCCTCTGGTGAGATTTTTTACGCCTGCAATCGTGCCTGAAATCTTCCGCTGCTTAGTCCTTCCCATACACGAAGAGTGAAAAATGCAGTTTCTCAATCCTTCCGGGTTTTATCTCCTCTTTACGATTCCGCTTGTAGTAGCACTACACTTTCTGAAGTTGCGTCGGCAAACCTACCTAGTGCCCAGTCTCATGCTGTGGCGCTCTGCTGCTGAAGATCGAAAGGCCAACGTTCCGTTTCAGCGCCTCCGGAACTACCTGCCTCTGTTGTTACAAGTCCTATTTCTGATACTGCTCACGTTAAGTGTTGCGCGCCCTGTGCTTTATCGTCCTGGATTCATGCAGGGGAAAGCGATTCTAATTATTGACAATTCCGCCAGTATGCAGTCCACGGAGATGGGGAAAACCCGCCTAGAATTGGCCAAGGAGGAGGCGCTCCGGCTCATCCGAGATGTTTCAGCAAGCGGCGGCATGATGGTATTGGTAACACAGGCTGCCGAAAACTATATTCAACAAGCCTTCACAACCGATGCCGAAAAATTGCACCAAGCCGTAAAAAACATAGCCCCTACCGATGCAGTCAGCAGTTTGGGACCTGCGTTTGATGCTGTAGCACACTACGCCGATTCAACGCAAGACCGCGTCTTCTTCATCAGTGATAGTTTCCACAATCTTCCGGAGATCGCTCTACCGCTCCATAAGATTGGTGTCGGCAGCGAAGCAGAGAATGTAGGCATCGTGCAGTTCCGTTTGGAATTGGAAGCGCAAGAGTATTTGGTGCTAATCAGCATTCACAATTGGACCGATACCCTCATAGAACTTAACGTAGCCTTAAAAGTAGAAGGGAATCTGCTTGATGAAAAACCGGAACCAGTTCCTGTGCCTGCGGGCAAAACCCAGCCTGTTCTGTTTTCTGGGGATGCTACCGGCTTAGAAGGTTTGGTTATCAGTGCGCACCTTGAGGTAGTAGATGACTTTCTGCTTGATAATACCGCCTCAGCACTCCTGCTTACACAACCTCCGTTTCAGATTGAGTTAGTCAGCAATCGGGAACATCCGTTATTGATACCGCTTTTGAGAACGTACGGCAGCCATGTGAAGCTGCGTCGAGTCTTTACCGGGGCCTATCACGGAAGCGGTGAAACAGATGTCACTATTTTTGACCAGTTTGCTCCAGATACTGTTCCGATGGGAGCTGTCATCTTTCTCAATCCAACTGTTGTAGAAGACGGTTACCTGCTTGCGCCTAACGTTAACGTTGTTGAAACGGAGACACGCCGCACACCTACTAAACCAGATGGGCACGGGGGAACAACGCAATTACAGACAACTGCCAGAAAATCTGTTCAGGTTATTGAGCAGGATAAAACGCATCCGGTTATGAGAGGGATATCGCTGATAGGGGTGCCGCTAAGCCGAGCAGAGGCTCGCGAATTACCGAACTGGGCTCGTTCTCTAGTTGAAACTGAGAAGGGTTCACTGATATGGCTCGGTAACGATGTCGGTAACCGACAGCTCATCGTTTTTGAGTTTGATGCGTTCAATCCAGAGATTTCTCGGTTCGCACTCACCATTCCGACGGTGCCACAGTTTATTTATCAGTGTCTGACGTGGCTTGAGGCCGGCTCAGCCCCTATCCAGCCGCTAGTATATCGGGAGGATGCAACACCGCACGCCTTTCACACCGGTGAAAGTGTGAGAATCGCTTTTTCATCTGGAGAGACATCGGATATACGGGTGCTGAAGCCGGATGGGGTAACCGTTGAACTGACTGGTTCAGTCTTTACGCAAACCGATCTGATCGGCACCTACTCCGTTTTTGCGGGAGATGCGCTGGTTGAACGTTTCACGGTAAACCTGCTAAATCCGGCGGAGTCCGCGCTTTCGTCGCCCTCAACGGTGCCGGTCGAACTGGAGGAGACAGCTGGGAGAACCCCGCTTCAACCTATCCAACAAGAGGTTTGGCGTTGGCTCCTCCTCATCGCATTTCTCCTCTTGCTGCTGGAGTGGTGGTGCTATCACCGAAGCGCGAGTTGAGGCATGCCTAAAGCCCGTCTGTTTGTGTCTTGTGCCACTCTTGCACAGCGTCCGGAATTGCCTGAAGGTTTTCAATTGTGGTTTGAAGTGGAATCGCGCACTCCGGACCGATGAGCGGTACCCCTGCCTCGAGGTTCTTGATCACCTCGGCTTTAACGGCTTCGGGCTGCTTAGCGAACAACGTTTCCGGGTTGTTGATATTGCCGATAAGTGCAATCCGTTCCTGCACAATCTCCATGGATTCCAGCGGGTCATTTTTTGAATCGTAGTGGAAGGCGGCCATGCCGGTTTGGGCGATGTACTCCATCCGGTCTACAGTGCGCCCACAGATATGTAGGATGAGTGGAATGGGGATGCGCTCTACAAATTCAATGTGTAAATCTCTAAGGTAGCGCTGGTAGTACTCGCCGCTGACAAGGTCGCCTGTAGCGTGGTCAGGGAGGGTTAGCGCGTCTGCGCCTGCCTCAATTTGGGCGATGCCGAATTGGACAGTGGCTTCCTTCATCCGGTCGAGGGCAAGTTTGGTTTTGCCCGGATCGTCGAGAGACATGAGCAGGAAGGGTTCTACCCCGAAGCCGTGGTATCCAAGCGACCAGGGTCCCATCGTCTTTCCGATGACAGCGACTTCATCCCCATATTCTTTTTTGAGTATTTTAATAGCGTCCAGCACGCATTGCGTGTCTGGATGCATCAAAAAATCGTCTGGAATAGAGATGTCGTCCACATCTTCCCAGATCGGTTCTCGCATTCTGACGGTGGGCCAGTTATCTTTCTGTTCCCACTGTATGTTGCAGCCGAGTGCGCTGGATTCTTGTATAATCGTAAAGACTGGCATAATCGAGTCGAATCCAAGCTCTGTGTACCCTGTGGCTGCGAGGCGTGCCATCAATTCCGGTTCTCTATTCGCTTGCGGGAAGGGTGCGTCGACCAAATCCATCAACTCAACAGTAGCTACAGAGGTCGGGTTGCAGACAGGCGTGCGGTCTGTTGGTAGGTTTTGAAGTGCAGCCAGCACGCGTTCTCGGGCTGTCATCGGGTTCACGCTCTGTTTTTGCATGTGGGTTACCTCTTTTTGTAGATAGTCAGGTTAACGTTAGTGGCTTTAGAATAGTTTCTACATCTGTTGACTCGGGGCAGAGAGGATGCCTCGTTTTGCCTCCAGCTCCTCTTCACGTATTACGACACGGACATTAGGTGCTCGAACTAATAGGAGACCAAGGAGTGCATCGTGTGAATGTCCACACGGGAACATTACAGTGTCGTTAGATTCCTCAGCATATTCCATTTCTCCGAGTTTGACCAGGCCACCTGCGATTGCTGAAATTCTGCGTTTGGCTTTGGGCGCGTCGGACTCTGCGGAAACGCGGTAGGTGCCATTTCCAACGGAATGCACGGTGAGGTTTATCCGAGACTTTTTATCGAATATATTTAACGGACGTGCTTCTATGGTGGTCTTAGGTGGGTATTTGCATGCCTCCAAAAAGGCTCTTCGGCAGGCCGCTTCGTGTCCGGCACCACAAGCAAAATAGAGGAGACCATCAGGCATTTGTTGCATGCCGCCTAACGTCTTCATCGCACGGGCAACCTCTTGGAGTCGGCTGTCGGCTCCCTGCAGCCTGCTGTACGTATGGACTAAAAAAACAGGTCTCTTATCGCGTTGCTGGCGATAGAGCGCAATCGTGATTTCATGAAAATGCACATCCATCGAAACGAGCTCAATTCGGCTGCCGATGTCAACCACGTGTCGCATGATAATTCGCTTCCGGTTCTGTTGCTCACTTCTAAAAGTAAGTGACGAAAAGGGCTTTAACGAGGTAGCAGAGAAATTCTGACGGCTACAGCTACAGCCAAAAACATCCACTAGCGGCGAGCGCGTCTACCACCGTAGTTGTTCTCATAGATATACCAGTAGGCACGTTCTGAAAGCCTGCGTAGAATATTCGCCCGGCGCGTCACCCACGCGCCAAAAGAGATTCTCCGATTTCTCGTCCTCGTTTTGGTTGTATCCTCAATCATACCCGTGAAGATGTAGGGCCGCGAATTGCCGCGGGGATCCCGGAGGATTAGCACGCCGCTGTCCCCTACCAATCCATAGACAGTTCCAGTTTTGTTGTAGACACGCACGGAGGCCGGGATATTCGTCCTTTTGTAGATGTAATCTCCATTCTTCAAACCGAGGTAGTATTTCATTTTATCAGAATGAGGAAGACTTCCCCCCCATAACTGCACATAAAACTTGTTTAGATCTCGTGCACATGTCCGGTTACGATACGTGCGGCCATTCGTTGGAATATACTCCACAATCCGGGTCTGTTTAAAATAGCGATAGTTGGCTCTCAAGATTTGATTCACTCTACGCGGACCTCCAAGTAACCTAATAAAATGGTTCGTTGATGGATTTGAGCTCGACTGAATCATTTTTTTGAGGTGCTTCCGGTTTAAAGCGGTATGGGCTTTGCGGCCTTGCTTCACTTCATGAAAATAAGCGAGCATGACAAAATTTTTAATAAGTGAGGCAGCCATCATGGGGCGTTCTTCGTTAATAGAAACCAATTTTTGGCCCTTGGTGAGATCGTAGACGACAAAGCTCGTTCGCTCCGTTGATGCTAAAACGCGACGTTTTCGCTGCCCTTTGATATATACTTCAAAAGTGGCTTCCAAGGGTGAATCAATAGTACTTTGGTAGCGTTTGGGGATATTTCGATAGTTTACCGCACTCACTGTAAACATTGGAAGTAAAAACCAGATGCTACAACAAATTAACAGTCTGCTTAATGAAAGCCTGCGGTTATCAGGCAAGATGAAAGGTTTTATGTCTTTTATCATTCTATTCTTTTTTCCTTTCCTAACTTTCCTGTGTTTGATATTCGAGTACCAAAAACGACTCGTTGTTATTCATGCGTGCCTACAGTTGGTAATTGATAGCAGGCTGCTTCCTGATCATTTCGCACGAGAAGGTAGCTGCCTGCAAGCGCTGGAGTATTCCAGGTTCTTCCTGTCAGCACCTTGTGACGCGCCAATTCAATCAGTTCGGCCGGGCTCGGTTCTACCAACACCAATTCGCCCGATTCGGTTAACACGAGTAGTACATCTCCAACTAATAGGACTTGCCCGTGTCCGTATCTACCCCGCTTCCATTGCCTCGAGCCGTCCGTAGGATTTACACAAGCGAAAATTCCGTCGTCAAGCCCATAGAGATAGCCTTGATGAGGGATGACAGTGGTAAATTTTGCTTTGAGATGTATTGTTTCCCATATAAGTGAAACGTTAAAGTCTCCGTCCGGGTTACGCCTGAGTTGGAACAATTTCCCCCCCACTCCGTAAGCGGTTGAGACAAACAGTTTGTCATCAGAAAGCGGTAACGGTTGTGAGACGCATTCGGCCCTGCTCGGCCAGGTTCGCTTCCAAAAAAGTTTCCCGGTCGTCGGTTCGTGGGATGTGATCAGTCCCTGATTGAATATGAGCAATTGGCGTGTCCCTGCAAGTGTTGTCAAAAGTGGAGAACTGTAACCGGTGCCGGTTCTGTGCCCTTGCCAGATAATTTCGCCCCTGTCTTTATGATATGCTACGGGGCCGCCGGCACTAACGATAACGAGCTCGCCGTATATGAGCGGGGAGATACTCACGCCCCAGGGGGGCGGCTGTGCGTCATTCTCTTTAAAGATATTGGTTGTCCAGAGTTGTTCACCCGTCTGGAAATTGAGACAGTTGAGGATACCGGTGGAACCGAGGGTGTAGACCTTGTTACCCGAGATCGTCGGTGTTGCGCGCGGCCCAAGCCCTGCTAAAGCAGAGTCGTATCTCGCTTCGTCGCGATGGCTCCACTTTACATCGCCCGTGCTTAGGTCATAACAGACGACCATTTCCCAGTCCCCGTCCTGTTCTTGTGTGATGGCTGAATTTCCGACAACAGCGAACGCTGACCAGCCAGCACCGATAGGCTGCCGCCATATTAGTTTTGGTGGATGCTTCTCCCAATCACGCTCTATCTCAAAGGTAGTGACAACGGCATTCCTATTTGGGCCAAGGAACTGTGGGTAATCCGTCGTCGAGGTTATACGTTGTTCTGTAGAAACTGATACAGGATTCGTGGTTTCATTTGTCCACCGCCACTCTACTATCGGCATCAGGTCTCCGCGTACGCCACGAATGCGAAAGAGGGCACCGCAAAGTACTAGCACGACGGCAATCATTAAAAGAGTGAAAAGACGTAAGTGCCAGGCTAAGCGAGATAGAAATAATAACCACAGCACCCCCAAAAACAGGGCGAGGATGAGGATGCTAATCGTCATAACCCCTTTTCCTTCACGATCTTCAGCATTTAATCCCCATAGAACTCCAATTCCAAGGATGGCAAGGAGCACAATGATAAGCAGGGGCCACCAGCGGGTACGTTTGTTAATAGAGCTCACAGTAAACTCCTTACGGACTAAGTTACGTTTCTATCTATAATAGTATTTTTTTTCAAATTTTTCAACAAAAATTTGAAAAACTAAATGGCCCTAGCACAAAATCTATAAAGCCTTGTCAGTAAAAAACGTTTGTGGTAAGATGAGACTATATCCAGAGAAGAGGTCAGGAGACGAAAATGGCAATAGGATTAGGCGTTATTGGAATGAACCCTACTAACATGGGTTCAACCGCAGCACTCCTGAAAGATGTACCAGATCTGAATTATGAACTCCGGGGCATTTGTGCGAGAAGACCTGAGGTCCTGGAAAACTATGCGAACCGGCTTGGTGTCGGTTTTTGGACGACAGATTATCGCGAATTGGTTCGACACGAGGACATTCAAGTCATCGCCGTCTATTCACCGGATCATCTGCACGCGGCGCATTGCATTGCTGCAATTGAGGCAGGAAAACACGTGGTTTGTACCAAACCGATGGTGACAACCTTGGATGATGCCCGGCACCTCGTTGAGCTAGTACGCATGCATAAGGTGAAGTTTCTCGTCGGGCAGACAATGCGGTTTGACTTGCAATTTTTGACGATGAAGAAGTTGTTTGATGACGGTGACTTAGGGGACATCACGTTGGCAGATGCCTACTATGTCCATGACATGCGCGAGGTTTACGAGTTCACACCCTGGCGATTGCAGGAACCACAAGATTTGATGTTCGGAGGCGTTGTGCACCCGGTTGATATCTTGCGCAGCTTCCTCGGCGATGTGGAGGAGGTTCATGCTTACGGGATGAAAGGACCGCTGACCCCGGAGTACCCGATAATGAATAACTTTTTGCTCAATCTCAAGTTTAAGAGCGGGCAGATTGCCAGAGCGATGGGACTCTACGATATTGTCCACCCCCCGATGCCGATGATGCAGGTATCAATTTACGGGAGCAAAGGCACCATGATCGGGGACTTTACAGATAATAAAGGCGGGCAAGTCAAACTGATGCTTGACAAGATGGTGGCGAGAGAACCTTTCGAGATGACGTATCCACCTGAGTTGGATACGAGTGTGTATGGGCACGGGCAAACGGTAATCCGGTATATGCGCCATTTTCAGGAATGCCTCGAGGCAGATACAGAACCGGTGCCGAACGTCGTTGATGGCGCGAAGTCGATCGCTGTTGGTGTAGCGGCCTGGCAATCGATTGAGACGGGGCAGCCTGTGAAGGTGTACAACGAGTTTTAGCAGAATCACGCAAAATATGAGAGCAGCTTGGCTTTTCATATTCTCTCTTTTATCGTAAAATCTAAATGGATGCGATGCCGGGAGTCAGCACTGTGATGACAATCTACACCCTTGCCGAGGCGGTTGCGGTGCAGAACTGACTAATCCTGAGGCCCATAGTTCGGAATGTCGGTACCATCATCCGATGGAAATTTTCTATAATTGCCAACCTCATAACCATGGGTCCAATTGTGGGGCACCGTAGCAGACCTGGTTAATGCCGCATTTTGCAAAAAGGTCGGATTTCTACGACAGCACGCCGGCATCCTATGTCAAGAGAAATCTATTCCGGACTATTTACGATTCTTATCCTCACATTTGGATTATTTTTCAAAAACAAAATTTCCTTGACATTTAGGTTTATATAATGTATAATTTAGGTATGACTAAATTAATTTATTAAGGATGCCTAATCATTTCGAGACTGATTGCCTAACATTTATAGGTATGGGTGCGAAATAATGTAAGGAGTCGGTAAAGCCTCCGGCAAGATAGAAACGGAACTTTCATGACAATCCTTCCATATTGTTACTAGTGACAAAAATTGGAAAAGTTAATGCTTACACATGCAGCTGAAGACTACCTAAAGTCCATTTATAAGTTACAAGAAAAGGGTGATAAGGTTTCAACTGGGACGTTAGCACAATATCTCGACGTTAAGCCTGCCTCCGTGACAGGGATGCTTAGAAAGCTGAAAGAGATGAAGTTGGTACGCCAAGAAAAGTATCAAGCCGTGACACTAACAAAGGCTGGTAAAGCGATTGCACTGGAACTCATTCGGCACCATCGCTTATTGGAGCTTTACCTGTTTAAAGCCCTCGGTGTGCCGTGGGATGGCGTTCATGAAGAAGCTGAGAAGTTAGAGCATGTCATTTCAGAGGACGTGGAGGCACGGATGGATGCCATACTAGGCTACCCGACTGCCGATCCGCACGGGGCACCGATTCCGGATCAGAATGGGGTTGTAACACAAACGGACCGTACGCCCATGACGGCCCTTAGCAAGGGACAATCCTGTGTTGTTGCTGAAGTCAATGATACCAATTCCGAACTACTCCGGTATTTGGGCGGACTTAACCTCTATCCTGGGACTGCGTTTCACGTACTTGATATTGCCCCATTTGAAGGACCTTTTACTATTGATATTGCTGGACAGCACATTGTCATCGGGCGCGAAGTCACAAAGCATATTTTTGTCACCAATATCCACGATACAGAATTAACGGAGTGAATCAGAGCGAAAACCCCTAAAAAATCGACATCTGACGTTAGAACAACGGTGTATAAGAAAAAACAATCACAAGGAGCATCAAATGCAACGACACGAGCAAAGTACGCCCGATCGAAAAACGCTCAAAATCTGGAAACATCATTTGCAGGATGAGGTAGATGCTCATTTCCTCTACGACGTGTTCGCGAGTCTTGAGCAGGATGCACATAGAAAAGAGATATTAACCGAGCTTGCCATTGTTGAAAAACGGCATATCACTCGATGGCAAGAGATGCTAGATACCTATAAGGTAGTCTATAAACTGCCACGGCCGACAATGCGAGCCCGCTTGATGGGTTGGTATGCGCGTCGGGTTGACAGTGAATTCACACTTACGCAAATGCTGAACGAGGAGGCAGGCGAAGTTAAAGATTATCTAATGCTGCATAAAAATAGCAAACTTACGGATGCGAAGAGTATGGCACTCACCATGGCGAGAGAATCCGCCATGCATACAGGAGATTTGCAGCAACTGACAGGTGAGAGTCCCGAACCGTGGCATAAAACCGAATCCGGTGGAATGTTAGGGAACATTGTTTATGGATTTAATGACGGGTTGACAGCTAACTTTGGGCTTGTCGCCGGGGTGATCGCTGCAACTGCTGATACCTCGATCATTTTGGTGACCGGCATTGTTGGAACTATCGCTGACGCGCTCTCTATGGGTGCTTCTGGTTACCTCGCTGCAAAAAGCGAACAGGAAGTATATGAGCACGAGATTGGAGTTGAAAAAGAGGAGATCCGCCTGATGCCCGACTTGGAAGAGGACGAGCTGGCCCTTATCTATGAGGCGCGCGGCATTACAAAAGAACAAGCGCGAACTCTCGCTCATGAAGTCATGCAAGATCCGGAGAAGGCCCTCGCTGAGAAGGTACAGACTGAGCTCAAAATTGGTGAAACGCACACTACGCCACTCAAAGAGGGGTGGATTACCGGATTCGCCACGGCTATCGGGGCTTTTATTCCGGTTGCGCCTTTTCTCTTTACCTCCGGACCTCTTGCTATCTGGCTCGCTTTTAGCCTCGCTATGTTTTCCCATTTTGCTGTCGGTGCTGCAAGGAGCATCTTCACCGGACGTGGGTTAATTCGGAGCGGGGTTGACATGTTTGTGGTCGGGCTGGGTGTTGCAGCGGTTGGATATCTCGTCGGCGAGCTCTTGGAACGTTTCTTTTTCTAAAAGGGTATGAAGAATTTAACGCTCGGATGGCGGGGTTCGGTTTTCTTTCTCTCTCCTTCAGGAGAGAGAAGAATACCTTATCCCCGCCACCACTGGTTTACACGGATTGTCCAGAAAAAACAGAAAAAAAATCCGGCACCTCAAACCGGACAATGCAATATCAGACAGAGATTGGAAAACAGAATGATAGAGAAAATAGACAAGATAGCGGGCCAAAGCCGCTTCGATGAGATTCGCACACGGTTTTTCCGGCTAATCTCGCCTGAGTGCTTTAATAGACGAAAAGTCGCTTTTTTAGCAGTATGCTTCCTAACGATGCTGGCAAGTGTCGGCTGTGAACCCCAAAAACAGCCAGATGCTGCGACATCAGAAAAATTGAAGGTTGTTACGACTATCGGCATGATTACGGATATTGTCAAGAATGTTGGCAGTGAACACGCTGAGGTGATTGGACTTATGGGGCCCGGTGTCGATCCGCACCTATATAAGGCGACTGCAGGAGACATAAATCGACTGAAGGCCGCAAAACTCGTTTTCTATAACGGCCTGCACTTGGAATCGAAAATGGGGGAGGTACTTGCTAAGACAACGGGAAACACGCGAGCCGTCGCAGTCACAGATGCTGTAGATAGGACACGACTCTTGGCACCACCTGAATTTGAGGGACAATACGACCCGCACTTATGGTTTGATGTGACGCTGTGGATGAAAGCCGTTGAAACGGTACAAAAGACACTCAGCGAAGTCGATCCGGGGCATGCAACTGATTATCGCTCCAACGCGGAACGTTACCTCGATAAACTCGCTGAATTACATGAATACGTCAAATCAGAGGTGGCGAAGGTAGCACCTGAACAACGTGTCTTGGTAACAGCACACGATGCTTTTAATTACTTTGGTAAAGCATACGGGTTTGAGGTGCGCGGCCTACAGGGGATTAGCACAGCAACAGAGGCAGGCATCGCGGATGTTCAGGAATTGGCAGCTTTTATCGCAGAACGGCGCATTCCCGCAATTTTTGTTGAGTCTTCGGTTTCTTCTCGGAGCATTGAGGCTGTGAAAGCCGCTGTTAAGTCCAGAGGCTTTGAGGTCGACATTGGCGGTGAGCTTTTCTCAGACGCAATGGGTACCGTTGGAACGCCTGAGGGCACCTATATCGGCATGGTCCGCCACAATATTGATACGATTGTGAAAGCCCTGACAAAAGCGTCTGTAGACGAGCAATGAAACGTGTAACCGCACAGCTTGAGTTGCGAGAGAGGTATTCTTTTTCTGTCCATGAGAAAAGATAACCTTTTACTCGCAACCCATTGGGAGGAGTCAGCATGCAAGCATCTGAACCAAAAGCAATTGAGGTGACAGATTTGACGGTCGCGTATCACGAGAAACCAGTCTTGTGGGATATCGACCTCGATGTGCCACCGGGTGTACTTTTGGCAATTGTAGGTCCCAATGGGGCAGGTAAAACAACGTTGATGAAAGCGATTTTGGGCTTAGTCCGTCCTGCAGCCGGCAGAATCTTAATTTATGACAAGCCTTATGAAGTGCAGCGCCGGATTGTTGGGTATGTGCCACAACGCGAAAGCGTTGATTGGGATTTCCCGACAGATGTATTAGACGTTGTGATGATGGGGCGCTATGGTAGGCTGGGCTGGATACGACGGCCGGGAAAAACGGAACAGCACCTTGCTAGGCAAGCCTTGGAGAAAGTCGGCATGGAGCTGTATGCCACTCGGCAGATAAGCCAACTCTCCGGTGGACAGCAGCAGCGCGTTTTCCTTGCCCGTGCCCTTGTCCAAGATGCAACCGTCTACTTGATGGATGAACCTTTTCAAGGCGTGGATGCAACAACGGAGCGCGCGATTGTGGAGCTGCTGCAAGAACTGCGTGCAAACGGAAAAACTGTTGTCGTTGTCCATCATGATCTTCAGACTGTGGAAGACTATTTTGATTGGGTGATGTTATTGAACATTCGCCGCATTGCGAGTGGCCCTGTTGCTGAAACCTTCACGCCCGAGAATTTGCGGCTAACGTACGGGGGGCGGATCGCTTTCATGAAAAATTCATAGCAGGAATTACGCTCACCTCTTCTCTAAGTGATTGAAGAATCATAACCTAGAACGGCTCAGACGAGATTTACACACGAGTTATCAAAACAGAGACGTTGATGGTACGGAGATATACAAAAAACACGAGCTATCATTACCTAGACGTTGATGGTACGGAGATATACAAAAAAGTTGCATCTTAGAGTCAATACATCGAAGGGCTCTGACGAGATTTTCACAGTCATTGACAATACATCAGGCGTTATCGGGCTGAAATATACAAAAAAACGAGAAAATGGAAACTCTAAACAGTATTATACCTCTCGATTATACGTTGATGATTGTTGCCCTCGGTTCCGCACTGCTTGGCCTGGTCAGTGGTGCCCTTGGCACCTATGCAGTTTTGCGGCAGCAGAGTCTCCTCGGTGATGCCATCTCACATGCTGCACTGCCGGGCATAGCGATTGCTTTCCTGCTGACTGGAAGCAAGATGCCACTGATTCTGGTATTCGGTGCTGCGGTTGCGGGATGGTTGGGAACCCTGCTCATTCTGAGCATCGTCAAATTAACGCGTATCAAGTACGATAGTGCACTCGGGCTGGTGTTATCTACCTTTTTCGGTTTTGGTCTAGTTTTGCATACGCTCATTCAGAGAACTGGCAATGCGAATCAAGCAGGATTGGATACATTCCTCTTTGGACAAGCCGCCTCCATACTGGAGCGCGATGTGGTGACAATGGGCATCCTTGGTGGCATCGCAATCTCCGTTATGCTCCTCTTCTGGAAAGAGTTAAAGTTGCTTGTATTTGATGAGGGCTTTGGGACATCTGTTGGCTTACCGATCCGTGCGCTTGATATTCTGTTGACAAGCCTTTTGGTAATTGCGATTGTCCTCGGTTTACAAACAGTGGGTGCAGTTTTGATGAGCGCGATGTTAGTTGCCCCGGCGGCTGCAGCACGCCAATGGACAAACCGTCTCGGTCCTATGGTGTTCCTCGGTGCACTCTTTGGTGCAATTGCCGGTATAAGCGGGACAATTATTAGCAGTAGTGCCTCGCGAATTCCGACAGGGCCGACAATTGTACTGTGTGCGACAACCGTCGTCGGATTTTCCATTGCTTTTGCCCCGAACCGAGGGCTTTTGTGGAATTGGTTGCGGCATCAACGCAACAAACGTAACTTCAAGATGTCTATAAGTGAAACGGTTAACACTACACAGGTACGCACGCTGTCTCAGCGTGCAAGTGTATCTGTTCCGTCGAAAAAAGAATCGGTGTAAGAAAAAATGAGTCACATTGAAATTTTGCTGATTGCTACTGTTGTCGCAGTCGCATGTGCACTGCCGGGTGTATTTTTAGTGCTGCGCCGGATGGCCTTGATGGGTGATGCAATTAGCCACGCGATTCTTCCGGGCATCGTTCTCGCTTTTTTTTTAACGCACAGTCTTTCATCGCCGCTGCTGATTCTCGCTGCTGCCGGCACCGGGGTCTTCACCGTTATCATCGTTGAATTGCTACAGCGTACAAAATTAGTGAAAGAAGATGCGGCAATAGGATTAACCTTCCCTGCGTTGTTCAGTATAGGGGTTATCCTGATTTCCCGCTTCGCCGGCAATGTGCATCTGGATATTGATGCGGTGTTACTGGGAGAGCTCGCTTATGCGCATTTAAACCGGCTGACGGTTGGTGGTGTTGATTTGGGTCCTGTGTCTCTGTACGTTATGGGGACGATTTTGGTGGTGAACCTGATTTTTATTTTTCTGTTCTATAAAGAATTAAAACTCGTGACATTTGACAGCAGTCTGGCAGCCTCGTTAGGATTCGCGCCGGCAGCTATCCACTACGGATTGATGACTTTAGTCTCTGTTACGACAGTGGGTGCGTTTGACGCGGTCGGCTCTATCTTAGTTGTGGCCCTCATCGTTGGCCCGGCGGCCACGGCGTATCTCATGACAGACAGTCTGGCACGCATGCTGCTCTTCAGCGGCATCATTGGCAGCGTCAACGCGGTGACCGGTTATTGGCTGGCCCACGTTTTTGATGTCTCAATCGCCGGTGCGATGGCAACGATGACGCTGGTTATCTTCGGATTCTGTTTTTTGGTTGTTCCCGGACGTGGGCTCATTGCAATTCTGCGTCGCCGGCATCTGCAGAAATTGGAGTTTGCACAGACGATGTTAGTGATTCATCTGCTTAATCATGAGGCACTGCCTGAAGCTGCTGAGGAATCGCTTATCTCTCATCTTCATGAACACCTTCGTTGGGAACCGTCTTTTGCCTCACAAATCGTTAAATACGCCTTGGGGAATCAGTGTGTCTCCTTGGTAGGCGGCACTTCACTCGCTTTAACAGCACGTGGACGGGGCATCGCACAACGTGCACTTGTTCAATAGAAAAGTGATTGAGGAATCATAACCTAGAACGGCTCAGACGAGATTTACACACGAGTTATCAAAACAGAGACGTTGATGGTACGGAGATATATAGAAAGAGCGGAGATTAGAAAATGCGAGCTGTTTCAATGTGCGTTCACAAAAGAGCAAAATTGAGAGTTCGTCCGTTTTGCTCTGACTTGCTTTGTCTAATATTCATTTTTCTTTTGTTGCTTGTCAATCCGCTCGGATTCGCTGACGAATCCGGTCTCAAAAATCCAGATGGGACGTGGAAATGGACGAATCGCCTCATTGATGAAACCAGTCCGTATTTGCGACTGCACGCACATAACCCGGTGGATTGGTATCCGTGGGGCGATGAGGCGCTTGCGCGCGCGAAAACTGAAAACAAATTGATTTTTCTCTCCATCGGTTATTCTACTTGCTACTGGTGCCATGTCATGGAACGGAGAGTCTTCTCAAATCCGGGGATCGCTGCACAGATGAATGCACAGTTTATCAATATCAAAATTGATCGGGAGGAGCGGCCTGACTTAGATGAAATCTATATGACAGCAACGCAGTTATTGACAGGTAGCGGTGGATGGCCGACTTCGGTGTTTCTCACACCAGATTTAGAGCCGTTCTATGCTGGGACCTATTTTCCGCCTACAGATGTACCGGGTAGACCGGGGTTCCCAACCATTCTGACAGCCGTTCATGAGGCTTGGACAGTGCGGGAATCAGAAGTTATTGTAGCAGCGAGGGAAATTGTCACTGCGATTGAAAATGCGATGAGCCGAAGGTTCAGTCCAATTTTATCTAAACTTCCAGAGCGAGGGCTCGTCGAGACTGCCGTAGAGAAACTTACAAGCAGCTACAGTCAAGCATACGGTGGTTTTGACGGTGCACCGAAATTCCCTAGTCCTGCCAATTTGGAGTTTCTGCTGAGCGAATGGGAAACCCAGTTAGGAAGTGGTTCAGTCGGATCTTACGAAAAAATGATAACGCATACGCTCGATAGGATGGCGTACGGCGGCATCTACGACCAGCTCGGCGGTGGGTTTCATCGGTATTCAGTTGACGAAAAATGGCTAGTCCCACACTTTGAGAAGATGCTCTACGACAACGCGCTACTCGCAAAAATCTATCTCCGCATCTATGTCTTAACCCAAGAACCGCGCTATAAACGGATAGCAACTGAGATTTTCTCTTTCATTTTCCGAGAGATGACAGCTCCTGAAGGTGGATTTTATTCGGCAATAGATGCTGAGACGGATGCAGAAGAGGGAAAATACTATGTCTGGAGCACCACTGAAATCGATGAAATACTAGGGAAGCAGCATGCAAAACAGTTCAAAAAGGTTTACGGTATAGATAAGGGGCCCAACTTTGAAGGAAAAAATGTTTTGTATATCCCAAGTGGGACAGACGAGGAGACTCTCAAGGCAGTTGCGTCGGAACGTGAAACCTTGTTAGCAGCGCGTGCCTTCCGTGAACGTCCGCTTCTCGACACGAAGATTCTAGTGAACTGGAATGGCTTGATGATAGATGCCCTGGCCTACGGTTATGAGGTACTACGCGAGGAACAGTACCTCCAGGCAGCGCAGAAAGCTGCTCGGTTTATTCTAAAAAAATTAAGACAGCCTGATGGCGGGTTATGGCATACTTATACGGAAGGGATTGTGAAATACGACGGTTATCTTGTCGATTATGCATTTTTTGTCCGCGGTCTATTAGGACTGTATCAAGCCACGGGCGAACCGCTTTGGTTGCAGGAGGCAAAAGCGTTAACGAATACGATGATTGAACGTTTTTGGGATGACAAGAACGGAGGGTTCTTTTTTACACAAGCCGATGCAGAAGACCTCATCGTCCGAACGAAGAACCCTTACGATTCCGCGCTCCCTTCCGGCAACGCTGTGGCTGTCAATAATCTGATAACTTTGTCGAGACAACCGTCTACGAAAAATTATCAACAACGTGCCGAAGAAACCTTTATCAGTTTTAGTACCGCGATGGAACAATACCCTACATCTTTCATGCACATGCTCTCCGTCCTGAACCGTTACCTCTCGAAATCGAAAAGGACGGCATCGTCAGAGCATATCACTGCAGCGGCATCTATCCGCTTGACCGGACAGATTTTTAAGGTCGAACTGAACGTCAAAATTGCGGAAGGATGGCACATTAACACCAATCCGGCCGCCCAACCGAATCTGATTCCGACGGCTGTTACCGTCGACGCAGCTGCCCCTGTGGAGCTCGTTTCCGTTAAATATCCGCGGGGGGCAGCTGCGCATTTTACGTTCAGTGATGATGCCTTAACAGTTTACGAAGGAGAGATAACGATTTCTGTACAATTGAGACGCAAACCGAAAGAGGCATCTGATGCAGCGTCCCCGGTCGCACTGCACCTCACGTATCAGCCGTGTAACGACACACAATGTTTGCTGCCGAATGTGTTGGAGATTCCGTTAGCGTTACCGGAAGAGTAGCGTCTTGCACGTTTTTAGGAAGCGGTGCTGCTTTTTACGTCTCCTTCAATTCAATATTCTATTTAAAGAATTGTCCCTGCCACTCAACCGCTTTCTCGGAAACGTTCTACAAAAAATGGAGGGAAGTGAGGATAGATATTTTTTGTTTAAGAAGTTCTCCCCGCTTGCGGGGATGAATTCTTTAATTTAACGGAAATCTGCTATCATGATATACTTAGAATCTATCAATAACCGTAATATCAATGAACGATACAATTACTGCGATTAACGGCATTAAAGCAGGACATGCTACGAATACCATTGCATGCACCGGTTGCACAGTCATCCTCTGTGAGGCAGGCGCGACAGCAGGGGTTGATGTGCGCGGGGCTGCCCCCGGTACACGAGAGACAGAGGCAATTCGCCCCGGCCGCTTGGTGCAGCAGGTTCACGCTGTTCTCCTAACGGGCGGTAGTGCATTCGGTCTAGATGCAGCGGGTGGTGTTGTCCAATACCTTGAGGAGCGAAACGTAGGCTTTCCAGCGGGGCCGGTGCGTGTGCCAATAGTTCCTGCCGCTGTTATTTTCGATCTGGGTGTCGCGTCTGCCGAGCTCCGCCCGGACCGGCAGATGGGCTATCAGGCGTGTCTTAATGCGACAAGTGGGCGGGTTGAGACAGGCAGCGTTGGGGCAGGGACGGGTGCAACCATTGGAAAGGCCCCCGGACTTATTGCCTCATCGGGGGGTGTCGGTGCTGCGTGTATCCGGCGCCCGTCTGGTTTAATTGTAGCCGCGCTGATGGTTGTCAACGCCCTCGGAAACGTTGTGAATCCCACGACAGGCGAGATTATTGCAGGTGGGAAGGAAGATAAGACCTTCGTTGATGTCACAGAGCGGCTTTTGGATGCAGAACTTTCTCCGGGCACAAACACAACAATCGGCGTTGTTGCCACAAATGCTTGCCTCTCTCCGGCAGAAGTCAATCGGGTTGCGGAAATGGCACACGATGGTCTCGCACGCTCGATTCGACCTGCCCACACGATGTTTGATGGAGATACGATTTTCGGGCTCTCTATCGGCAAGCAAGAGGCTTCGGTTAATACGGTGGGCCTGCTCGCAGCAGAGTGCGTGGCAAAGGCAATTGTTGATGCTGTAACATGAAGGGGTGAGCGCGGGAACAGAACCGGCGTACGACGCGCACGACAGGGCGAGGCTTAGTGCTTCCCTAGAGAGAAAATCGGTTCACCTCGCATTGCATGTGGAACCTCAATACCGAATTCTGTTAGGACTGTGGGGGCGATGTCGTATAAACTTTTTGGCGATACACGTCCACAAGGTTCGCATCCGTTGCCTGTTTTGATAATAAACATGCCCATCTGGGCATGGTTGCAATCATCGGGTCCGGTATCGTTTTCGTAGGTATAGATGCTGTTGTAGCCGACACTTCCTACAGAACGCCAGGAGAGTTCTCCGAAATAGACGATGAGATCTGGTGGTATATTCTGGCATTCTTCGTAGACTTCCTCCGGTTTAAAGACGTGCGTGCCGATGTTCTTTCCGTTTTCATCTGTAATCGCCTCAAGTGCTGTTTTCAATTCATCACGTCTTTTTTCATAATCTTCAGGTTCAACTATGCCGCACGGTTCTCTCCCTTTGACGTTCATAAAAATTCGTCCGTAATAACCACCTTCACCCCAGGCTTGTGTCTTTTCCCAATCCACAAGTGCTGGGTTAAACGGTGTCTGTGCTTTCGGTTGTGCTTTCAAGGTTAAGTATCCGTGCCGTTGTAGCCATTCATTGACGCAGATGCCCCCGTCCATCCGTTTTGCACCGTGGTCGGAAACAATCATTACCGTGGTGTGTTCATCAATGCGCTCTAATATGCGTCCCAATTCTGCGTCAAGCATTGCATAATATCGGTGCATCGTGTCTGCAAAAGGCGAATTCGGTTCGTGCTTAGGGTGCGTTTTATCCGAGAACCGCCAAAAGGCGTGGTGGAGCCGGTCGGGACCCATTTCCACCATGGCGAACAGATCCCAGGCTTTTGTGTGCAGCAGGTGCCGTGCCAATTTGAATCGTGCTTCGGTCATTTTAAACAGGTTGCGTTCTAATTCGGCGCGCAGGTCTGTCCGGAAGTTGGGGATATCAATCATATAATCCTCCGCAACTTCTGATATTTCGTGCTTGAGTCGGTGTGGAAATGTCCACTGCGCATTTTTGTTTGGCGTGAGGAAACTGGTAACCATCCATCCTTGAAAAGGTTTTGGTGGGTACGTGAGTGGCACGCCAAGAACGACAGACTTTTTTTGGTAACTCCCTAAGATGTCCCAAAGTGTCGGTACTTTAACTGCGCTGGAATTGACGATGTAGAGGTTGTCATAGGAATAATCTTGGCGGTTGCGAAATCCGTAGATGCCGAGTTCCCCCGGAGACCTGCCTGTCATCATGCACATCCATGCCGGCACGGTAATAGGGGGGATAGTGCTTTCCAATTCGCCGTAGATACCGCCTTGCATTAACGTTTGTGTGTTGGGCATAGCGTCTCTGAATTCGTCAAAGACGAGTTCAGGTGCAGCGCAGTCCCAACCGATAATGAGAACCCGTTTCTTCATTTTTCCTTCTCATGCCCAGCGTGGGTTTCTGCCTCCGAACCTTTGTTCGCTTATGTTCCAGAGCTCGGATAATCCGAGTTGACGAATGTGTTCCAAGCCTGGGAGAAACGGATCGTTTATCTGTATTAACCATCGTTGCAGTGCCACTTCAAGTTCTGTCTTGAGTTGCTGTGAATTCTGATTGTTGATGAGATTGTTCAACTGGTACGGATCGGCGTAGTTATCGTAAAGGAGCCAATCTGTTCCGTCTTGATGTCGTGCGTAAGTGTAGCGGTGTGTGCGAATGCCGCGCCACTCTTGAAGTCCTGCATTAACTCCTTCGCTTCCATGCAATGGTATTTGAAGTAAGACAGCCTCTGGTTCTTCAAGTGTCTCGTTGCGCATGGCGGCTGAAAGATCGCGTCCTTCTACCCCCTCAGGCACCTCTAAGCCGCACAGTGAGAGGAGGCTCGGCATGAAATCGACGAGACTCAGCAACGTGTTGCGGGTAACACCTGTGGGTATTTTCCCTGGCCATCGAATAATGAAAGGTATGCGAATGGATTCGTCCCATGGGCGTTCCTTCCGGACGTGTCCTTGGCTGCCCAGCATATCGCCATGGTCAGAAGTGTAGACGATGATGGTGTTTTGGGCAATGCCGAGCTCATCCAAGGCGTGCATCAATCTGCCGAGATTTTCATCTAGTGCTGTGATGTGGGCATAGTACCCGGCAATGTCCTCCCGAATTTGAGGGGTGTCTACGGCATTCGGTCTGAGCTGGAGCTGCTCTGGTGGGTACATCGCTTTGTAGTGTTGAGGTACATGTTCGTATGGGTTGTGGGGCGGTCCCCAACTCATATAGAGACAGAAGGGTTCATCGGCGTGTTCTCGGCAGTATTGAATGGCGTATTCTGTTTGGAAATCTGGTTCGTAGCCTTCAATCTGCATCTGGTTTCCGACACTGTCATGGTAGGGGGCATTGAAGTAGTTATGGTGGCAATTCCATCCGAGCCAGTCATCAAAACCGAAGCGCATCTCAGGTCTGATAAACTTGTCTCTGGGCATGCCGCCGAGGTGCCACTTTCCGATGTAGCCGGTGGCGTAACCTGCGGATTTGAAAACCTCTGCAATTCCTGTTTCAGACAAAGGGAGCGGCAGGTCATTCGAGACAGCTTTGTGATTTAGCGGATACTTGCCGGTCAGTAGACATCCGCGGGCAGGGACGCATAACGGGATATTCGTGAAAGTATTCGGGAAGAACATTCCTTCTTGTGCGAGCGCATCCATGGCAGGCGTTTGCACCTGACGGTTCCCCGCACATCCGATGTCACATTGGCGATGCTGATCTCCGAAAACAAAGATTAAATTAGGTTTCATTTTTTCCGCCTCATCCATGTATAGATTTTGCGGAGCATGCCTTCACTTCGCGTCCACACGCGCCTTTTGATGGGTGAAACGACTTTGGTGTAGTGGCAGAGATGGGTTTGCTTTGCGCCGTATTGCTCTTTGTGCGCAATCAACCCGCTGTTTTGTGGGGGCGATGCCCCGAAATCCACCCAGTCGTAGCCGGTGTTGCATGCCCAGGTGATGATATGGTGAAAAATAGCGTTGTTAGGACGGTATTGTAAAAACTCGGGCAGCGAAGCCTCACACCATAATGTCACCGTCCGGTTGAAGTATAGGTAGAGGAGTCCGGCGATCATTTTTTCTCTGTATGTAGCGACAGCGAGTTTTGCTATGTTCCGGCGTAGCAAGGCTTTCATAAAGGCAAGGGGCTTGGGGGTACCGCCCAATCGTTTGACTGTTGCCAGATATATATTGTAAAAAGTCGTGAGTGCTGCGTCACTATCCATATCTATGACTTTGACACCGGATTTTGCTGCCTTCCGGACCGCCCCCCGTACCCGTTTATTGTATGCTTTCCAGAGGGCATCAACATCTGGACTCGTCGCTAAAAGATGGGTAAAATGCTCTAGCCGTTCATATCCATGTGCGTCCAAAATATGTGCATATTTCACGCTCGCTTGTGCGGAGAGCGTCCAGCGGCGTTCACACCATCCATTTTCTATGGATGCGCTTTCAAGATACGTTTCAATTTCGGACATCAATTTATCAGGATTGACTTGTTCTGAATGGATAATCTGTGGTCCACCGATTAGGTTCCACGGCATTGAGTGCCACAATCGGATGCTGCGAATCGGTTGAAACACGAACGCTGGCACGCCGCCAATCACTGTGTCTTGCTCCTTAATAAGCAGATACATCGGAACGAACTGTTTGAATGTCTCTGAGAGTGCGTCGCGCCACGCGAGTGACTGGAAAGCAGTGCTATCGGGACGCTGCTGAACCATCGCATCCCAACTTTTGTCATTTTGTGTGGCAAGCGGTTCTAGTATGTACACACCGACATCGTATCTCAAAACGTGCTTTTTGTCAATTTTTAATTGCCTTTTTTATCAAAAGTCTGCTACAATCATATAGTGAAACCAGGATGCTTGTGATAGATAGGGAGGAGTAACCGTGTATCAACAGAATGGATTTTCAGAATTAGCAAAACAGATGTTCATGCATTCGCGTGACGACGAAACCCTTAAAGAATTCCTGACCTCTCAATATTCAGAAGAGGATTTGATATGTTATCTGAGAAGCGACGATCCGTTAGAGATGCGTGCTGCTGCCGCTGCGCTTAGGTTAATCGGAGGTGAAATGGGCATTCCGGCGTTGATAGAGGCGCTCCAGGACGATGACTTGGGGACGTGCTTTAGTGCTGAAAATGCGTTGTGGCATATCTGGGCGCGGTCTGGTGACCCGGCTGTAGATGCGATACTTAATGACGGAAAGGCGCTACTGAGATCTGAAGCTTACGATAAAGCGGTTGAACGTTTTACGAAGGTCATTCAAGCAGCCCCTAATTTCGCAGAGGGTTACAACCAGCGTGCCATTGCCTATTTTCTGCTGGAAGAATGGAGCAAATCGATCCGAGACTGTAAGCGGACCGTGGCGCTCAATCCGAATCACTTCGGTGCGTTCGCGGGAATGGGGCATGTTTATGTCAAACTGGGAAAAATCATAGAGGCAATTACGGCTTACAAACAAGCATTGCATATTAATCCAAACCTCCTTCCGATTGCAGAGGCAATTTTGCGGCTCCGCAGCGAATTGGAAAACGAATAAGAGGATATGCCATCGAGCCTCTGGCGAGATGCGATATGAAAACCACACGCTTCATTCAGAACAGATAGAACAGATGTACCTTATGCTATAGACAAAAAAAATCGGAAATGATTTTAAGACGTTTCGCTTTCACTGGCATGGTGGCGGGTTCACCTTATCGGCTAAAAACGTTTTTCTCTTGCATCTTCATTGCCACTTTTCTCGTGTGGATGCTATACGAATTGTTTACAACCGTGAAATTCGCATCACCGAGTTTACGTTTTGCTATCACGCAAGTATTGGTTGTGTTGTTGGCGGCCCCTTATTTATCGGCCCGTGCTGTGGTTACGGTTTCTTCTACACAATTATTGGTGTTAAGTCCGGTTAGTTTATGGCGTTTTGCGCTGATTCGGCTTATCTATAGTCAGAGCGCGGTTATCCTCTGGTCGTTTTTGTCTACCGGGTTCTTGGCCTCTGTTTTTTATGTTGGGAGTGCGACATGCCTCAAGCTGCTTGCGGTCCTGGTGATTTGTAGCATTACGGGGGCTGCTGTCGGCGCGGGCGCAGGGCTCCTTTGCCGAGATGCCCTATTTGGTACAGAATTGACATATCTCTTGTGGAGCGTGCTAATTGGTGGCGTTTTTCTGCTAGGGCCTTTGGACCGCTATGTGGATAACATTCAATCAGTTATTCCGCCGTTTCTCAACGTTAATCCGGTGATGGCGGCTTGTAATCTCTTTTTTGAGGAAGACATTTTTAGGACACCCTTGCTTTATGATTTAACACCTGTCTCCTCTTATGTAATCACGTATCCATCGTGGTATCGTATCTGCTTCTGGCAATTGGGACTCGGTGTGCTTTGTGTCTTTGGAATTCTGTTTCAATCGACAAAGAATCTTACCTATAAAAAGATTCGGGTGTAATTCAAAACAGATATAAGGAAAAAAGATAAGTGATATGATGCAACCAATTGTGAGTGTTTCAGGGGTGCGAGGACAAGTAGGGGTTTCGCTGGATCCGTGTGTACTAACCCGTTTTGCTATGGCTTTTGGTACGATGGCTGGTGGTAGAACCGTCGTTGTAGGGCGAGATTCCCGCACCTCGAGCCCGATGGTTCGGCATGCTGTGCTTTCTGGGCTTTTTGCTACCGGGTGCCGCGTGATTGATGTTGGGCTGTGCCCGACACCGACTATCCTTTTGATGGCGAAGGTGCTTGGTGCACAAGGCAGTGTGACGATAACGGCCAGCCACAACCCGGTTGACTGGAACGGCATCGAATTTTCTGCCATGTCTGGACAGCTTTTGACGAAAGCAGAACGTGACGAATTAACAAGAATTTACGAAAACGAAGCTTTCATTCTGGCACCATGGAACGAGCAAGGTGTATTGGAGATGTACGAAAATGCAACAGCAGTCCATCTCAAGCAGATATTGCGTGCCCCATGGCTTGAACCGGATCTAATTCAAAAAGCCAATTTGAAGGTGGTGCTTGATTGTGGTAACGGTGCCGGAAGTGTCCTGAGTCCAACCCTCTTAAGAGAGCTCGGGTGTAGGTTGGTTGAACTCAATTGTGTTGCTGATGGACATTTCCGTCGTCCGGCTGAACCTACGCCTCAGGCGTTAAGCGAGCTCTCTGAAACCGTAATTGCAGCGAATGCCGATATCGGGTTCGCACACGATGGTGATGCCGACCGGCTGGTTGTTGTGACTGACCAAGGTGTGCCGCTCAGTGGCGAATGGACGCTCGCTCTCGTTGCTGATTTTATCCTCTCTAAAACGAATGGTGACATCGTGGTTACGGTTTCAACGAGTCGTGTGCTGGACGATATCGCAGCAAAGCATGAGGCTGTACTCCATCGAACGAAAGTGGGTGTCGGCTGGGTCGTTGATAAAATGCACGAAGTGGATGCAGTTATCGGGGGTGAAGGCACCGGGGGTATCATCTATCCGGATATTCACCACACGACCGATGGTATTGCAACAATTGCGGCAATTCTTCAATTGATAGCAGAGACTGATAGCCGCGTGACAACGCTTGTTGGGAACATGCCTCAATATGAGATGTGTCGCAAAAAGTTAGATATCCCTTCGCAAAACATCGCAACACAAGTGGTTGCACGAGCTATGGAGGTGTATGGCGGCGAAACACTTGAGTTGACAGACGGAATCAAACGCGTCTGGGATGATAGATGGGTGAACATCCGAAAGTCTGGGACAGAACCTGTTATTCGGGTTTTTAGCGAAGCCCCCACGTCTGACGAAGCAGAGGCTTTGTGTGACGAGACGCTCGCGGTTCTAGAAATGTTAATGAAACAAATTCACCCTTAATTGCGTTATTTATGACGAGGCATCTGAATAAGGGAAATGCGGCAGGATGTAAGGTTATGAAGATGCGAAAGAGTCGAAACGAAAAAAAAATTGGAGAAGGCTATGGCTTTGAAACTCGCCTGTATCGGTGGCGGAAGTGGACTTTCTGCGCTGCTCAGTGGGATTAAGCAATATGCAGACCTTCACTGTGCAGAGGATAGCATTATCGATTTAGACAGTTTGGCAGCAATCGTGACTGTTTCCGACGATGGTGGGAGTTCGGGGCGGCTCGTTGAAGAATTTGATGTACTTCCGCCCGGGGATATCCGTAGGCTCCTGTTCACCTTGTCGGATGCAGATGAGCTGGCAGGGCTTTTTGAATACCGTTTTTCAAGCAATGGGGAGCTAGGAGGGCATACAATTGGCAATATCCTGTTAACGGCCCTGACTGAATTAAAAGGGAATTTCCCGAAGGCGATTCAAGCAGCATCTCGCTTACTCTCGGTTCGCGGGCAGATTATCCCGGTGACGCTCGATTACACAGTGCTTTGCGCAGAGCTTGCGGACGGTGAAATCGTGCGTGGTGAGTCGACGATTCCAACACGCGAGAATCGTGAGCCTATCAAGCGTGTCTTTTTTGAGCCGCGCGAAAATGGGAAAACACACCATCCGCCTGGTGAACTCTATGAATGTCAAGCGCATGAAACCGCAATAGATGCCTTGCTCAGTGCGGATGTGATTATCATCGGACCCGGCAGTCTTTATACCAGTATCATGCCGAATCTGGTTATTAAAGGCATTGTTGACGCAATCCAACGGTCCGATGCAATGAAAATCTACGTTTGTAACGTAATGACACAGCCGGGGGAGACCGATGGCTACGCTGTCACCGACCACGTCAACGCCCTGTTTGACCATGCCAAGATCGCTTTGCAGTATGTACTTGTTAATAATCAGCCAGCGCCGACAGAAATCATTCAGGAATATGTGCGACAAGAACTCCTCGCGCAGTTAACGCGCATCCGTTCACTCGCAGAGGAAGGGCTTACAATGCTTTACGAAAGCACTGCGCATCCTTTGGATGTCCTTACTCTCGCGAAAAATATTTCACAACTCTCTGCAGAGACGATGCTCGTTGCGGATGCATCAAAAGTGCAAGTCTCATACAATGCGGAACGAGAAAATCTTGACGTCGAAGGTATTACTGTCGTTGAGGCAGACCTGATTCGTGACCTGGTTGTTACCGAACGCGGCATTGAGATGAACGTTATCCGGCACGATCCGGAGAAACTCGTGCGAACGCTCGTCAAGGTTTTTCGGAATCATCCGAAACTGAATGAACTCACTTCTTCGTCGTAATTTTTTTAAGAATTCTGCTAGCATGGCTCGATTGCAAACTGCATCTACAAATCGGGGCCGGCGGATAGTAAAAAAATATGAGGTACATTGGAATGATAACATACCTCATGTCTCTGGATTGATTGTGATAAAGGGGGCCTGCTTGACATATAAAAAAGCTAGGGACGATTGCCGGCTGTTACCTCTTTTGTGTCAGAGCCGTGGGCTGAATAGTTTTGGACGCAATGTGAGCGGCGAATTGATCGCAAATGTTTGACAGATCGTCAATAAAAAGTTCCCAACGAAATTCGTCTTGTTGCGCTTTTGCAGCTGCAAGATATAGCGCGAGTTCATAATAATTGGCGGGGTTCTCGAGCACATCTTTGGTATCCATGGATTCTACTCCTTTCTTAATATATTTCTTCACATACCATAAAACGGAATTAAGACGGAAACGGTTTCATTTTTTTTGAAAAGAAACAGGAGATGCAGTTGAGAGTGCAGGAATGCCTTGCATCGCACCCTGGAGTATTCTTTGAACTAATTCGTTGAGAAATTTGACAACATAGGCGGAATGTAGTATTATAATTGCAGCTGCAGCGAAATGTACAATGCAGGAGGAGGCAGCCTCGTCTGGGGGCGTAGTAGACTTCTATCCGGCGACTGCCAATCAGATAGCACGGGCATGCGAACCAGAGTGAAATTGATGCTGGACTCTTTTTAAGCCTTATGCACACGAATCCCGGTAGCATACGGTTTTTTGTTTTTTTTGGAGAGAGGAGTTCGTGCCACAAGATTCTCGAAAAGAGAATTCCGCCTTGTGGCATGCAAACTATGCATTGTGAAGGAGATATTTTATGAAAAAGTCGGATTCTGACACAAAACACAACAGCCAAAAGGCAGACCGAAGAACGCACGGAAAAACAGGTATTGACTTTATCCGCCAGGAAGTTGAGAAAGACCTGGAATCAAATCGGTACGATGGCAGAGTCCACACCCGCTTTCCACCTGAACCGAGTGGATACCTCCATATTGGACACGCAAAAGCCATCTGTATTAGTTTCGGTATTGCCGAAGATTATAAGGGGCTTTACAACCTGCGGTTTGACGATAGCAATCCTATCACGGAAGAGGGTGAGTACGTTGAGGCAATCAAACGGGATGTCCGGTGGCTTGGATTTGATTGGCAGGACAGAGAATACTATGCCTCGGATTACTTTGAGGCGCTCTATGAATATGCTGTCAAACTTATCAAAAAAGGGAAGGCGTATATCTGCGATTTGACACCGCAGGAAACCAGAACGTATCGTGGGACTCTGTTGGAAGGGGGCAGAGACAGTCCGTATCGCAACCGTTCGGTTGAAGAAAATCTTGCGTTGTTCTACCGGATGTGCGGTGGTGATTTTCCTGACGGCTCACGCACACTTCGTGCCAAAATTGATATGACGAGCCCGAATCTCAACATGCGAGATCCGGTCATGTATCGCATCCTCCGGGAGCCACACTATCGGCACGGCAAGAAATGGTGCATCTATCCCACTTACGATTTTACACATGGACAATCCGACTCTATTGAAGGCATAACCCACTCCCTCTGTGATGTTCAGTTTGAAGACCACCGGCCCCTCTATGATTGGTTTTTAGAGGCGTTGGAGATTTATCAGCCGCGACAAATAGAATTTGCACGCCTGAATCTAACGTATACTGTGCTCGGCAAGCGCAAGCTCAGACGACTGGTACAGGGTGGACACGTCAACGGGTGGGACGATCCGAGGTTGCCGACACTCGCGGGCATGCGCCGTCGTGGCTATACCCCGCAAGCAATTAGAGATTTTTGCAACCGCATCGGCGTTTCAAAATCAGATAATCTGATTGAGTTAAGCCAGCTCGAGTATTCCATCAGGAACGATCTGAATCAGCGTGCACCACGCGTGATGGCAGTGCTTAATCCTGTCAAATTGATTATTGATAACTATCCAGAGGGACACGTCGAAATGCTTGATGCTGAAAACAATCCGGAAGACCCGAACGCGGGTGAACGGAAGATCCCGTTTTCGCGTGAATTATACATTGAACGTGAAGATTTTATGGAGGATCCGCCGCGAAAATTCTTCCGATTGGCCCCGCAGCGGGAGGTACGGCTCAAACACGCCTACTATGTTCGCTGTGAAAACGTTGTGAAAAACCCGAACACCGGCGATATTCTGGAGATTCACTGTACGTACGATCCGGAGACACGCGGTGGCTGGTCAGAAGACGGGCGCAAGGTGCGCGGCACGTTACACTGGGTGTCAGCAGAACACGCTGTGGACGCACACGTTAACCTATATGATACGCTTTTCACGGAAAGAGAACCAGAGAACACTGACGAAGAAACGGAGTGGATGGATTTCCTGAATCCGAATTCTTTGCAAATTCTAACGGGGTGTAAGGTCGAACCGGGTCTGGCTGAAGCTGACATCGGCGCGCAGTATCAGTTTCTCAGGATGGGCTATTTCTGTGTAGATGCGGATACAACCTCACAAAAATTAGTGTTTAACCGCACTGTCCCGCTTAGGGATACATGGGCGAAGATTCAGAGAGGACAGAGATGAGCATAAATCAGGGTGTCCGTGTCCGGATGGCACCGTCGCCAACCGGTTTTTTACACATCGGGGGCGCACGGACAGCGCTCTTCAATTGGTTGTTCACGAAACGTCACAACGGAACGTTCGTTCTCCGGATTGATGATACGGATACGGCGCGTTCGACCGAAGAATCCATGCAGGAAATTTATAGCGCGCTGAAGTGGCTCGGACTCAAGTGGGATGAAACCTACGTCCAATCGGAACGCGGCGGCGTTTATGAACGGTACATCGCGCAGCTGCTTGAGAGCCGCAATGCTTATCACTGCTACTGCACACCCCAAGAATTGGAAGCAATCCGCGCTGAAGCACGCATGGAAAAGCGGAATCGTTCCTATGATGGACGGTGCCGACATCTCACCGCAGAAGACACGGAACGTTTTGTTGTAGAAGGACGAAAACCGACGGTTCGAATGAAGATGCCTGACGAACCCATACGTGTCGATGACATTATCCTCGGTACACGGAATATCGATGCCGGCACTCTGGAAGACGAAGTCATCGTCCGCTCAAACGGTGTCCCTACTTACAATCTCACCTCAATTATAGACGATGCTGAGATGGCAATAACGCACGTGATCCGCGGCATGGAACACCTTAACAACACACCAAAGCAGATGGCAATCGCGAACGCACTCGATTTCACGCTTCCGCAGTTTGCACACATCCCGCTTGTTCTGGATGAGAATGGGCGAAAACTGAGCAAACGGCATCATGGTGACCTTGTCTCTGTTAATCGTTATCGCCAGCTCGGTTATCTACCTGAGGCGATGCTCAACTTCGTGGTGCGGCTCGGCTGGTCCTATGACGACAAACAGGAAATTTTTGCGGTTGATGAACTCGTCGAAAAGTTCGATCTGGCACGCGTTGGCAAAAGCGGGAGTGTCTTTGATATTAAGAAACTCGATTGGCTCAATTCACACTACATCGCGCGATTGGACATCGCAGCACGAACGGATGCCGTAATTCCGTTTTGGGAAGAAGCAGGCATAGATATAACATCCAAACCGCGCCTGCAATTGGAGGGCATCGTTACCGCAGTAGGTGAACGGCTGCTGACCTTAGCAGATATCGTCTCGCAGACCCGCTATTTCTTTTACGCGCCATCTGAATATGAGCCCAAAGCCGTTAAGAAATGGTGGGGAAGTTCGGCTGAAAAGAGAGAGAAAGCGGCTGATATCCTAACGCATCTCTCAGAGGTTTTACGCGAAATTCCGGCATTTCAGGTGGAACTGGTTGAGGAGGCGATTTGGCAATACACGGACGCACACAATATCAAACGAGTCTTAGCGATGCAAACGTTGAGAATCGCCTTAACAGGGACATCGTTTGGTCCAAGTCTGTTTGATATCCTTGTTTTGCTGGGGAGAGACGAGGTCTTAGAACGGGTCGAAAGCGCAATAGGACATCTAGCCTAAATTGAGTGTTCCGGAGAGGGGACTCTTGGGCTATTTATTCCTCGCCTCTTTCGTTTGTCGTAGAGATCCGTCATTGCCCCTCTTATCTGCCAAGAAGTAGGACTTTCATGAAAGGAAAACTCGCCATTCATGGCGGACAAAGCACCGTCCCTGATGGATTAATTCAACCGTGGCCGCACGTTACCGACTCCGATAGAGAAGCTGTCGCAGCGGTGATGGCCTCGGCGAAAATCACCGAACAGCAACAGGTCCAATCCGAAGGACTCGCACGAGAGTGGGCAGAGTAAATGGGTGTTGGGTATTGCATCCCCGTTAACAGCGGCACGGCTGCCCTACACCTATGTGTTGCCGGTGTCGGCATTGAACCCGGTGATGAGGTTATTGTACCGGCCTTCACCTTCTGGGCAACGGCGGCAGCGGTCCTCCACCACAATGCGATTCCTGTTTTTGTTGATATTGACCCGCACACTTATTGTATCGATGCCACCCTCATCGAGGCGAAAGTCACTGAGCGAACACGTGCTATTATGCCGGTTCACATTCACGGCATGCCTGCCGATATGGACACCATTCTGGCAATTGCCAAGAAGTACGATTTGAAAGTCATCGAAGATGTCGCCCAAGCCCATGGGGCGAAATATAAAGGGCGCTTCTGTGGCGCTATGGGGGACGCGGCGGGTTATAGCACGCAAGCATCCAAAACGTTGAGCAGCGGTTGCCAAGGCGGATTGTTCACAACAGATGATGAGCAAATTTACAAGCGAGCGGCGTTGCTGCAATATTTCGGTGAATTGGTGGTGCCCGGGCAGGAGCGCGAAGAACAAGAATATAACGCGTATGGGCTTGGGTGGATGTATCGCGGCGATATGTTCAGCCAAGCGTTCATCCGTAGCCAAATTAAGCGGCTGGATGAAAACAATGCGCCGCGCATCAGGAATTGCGACTATCTCACGCAACGTCTCAATCAAATTGATGGAATTGAAACCCCTTTTGTTCCTGAGGGGTGTGAACCGGTCTATTACAACTACGTCGTCGGTTTTATAGTGGATCCCGTAATTACTTATACATTTTTATCATGTCATCAATAACCACCTCAGCGTTATATTGCCGTATCCGTTTGATGGTGGCAAAATCCTTCTCAATCGGGTTCAACTCCGGCGAATACGGCGGCAAAAATAGCAAACTCTCTGTTGAATATGCCATAATCGTAAATGATAACATAAGCCTCAGAAAATGTAAACTTATTTTTCGGATATACTATAAAGATTCGTGGCAACTTAGGTATATATAACAGAGAGACAGAAACCACGGCACGAAAACAAGTGGGTTTGGAAAAAAAAAGCTAAACTTTTCCCAGCCACTTGTATATATATAATAGAGAGAGACGGAAACCACGGTGCGAAAAAAACGCAGCGCAGGGTAGCTGAATGTTTTCGCAGGTAAGGTATTAACCTAAAGTTCAATACCTTACCCGTCAAAAAACGCCAATGTTTGCAATGTTTTGCAAAAAAACTTGACACTTTTGTGATTTTTGATCGAATCTTATTTGGAATGGGCAGCCGCCCATTTGAGAGGGGTGTCGACGGTGATACCAGCACCGCCGCCGCGGAGAACCCTGCTACAGAACCGGTATGACAGCGCTGGTTTTCTATTGTATCATAAAACAGGTATAAAAGGCAACCAGCACGCTATATGACATGGAAAAATTGCTATCTCTCCGACCGATTTTCTTTTCAGGCATTTTTCCATCAATCCGAATGAGAGAGGTTTTATGATGTTACGTGATTTACTTTCCCATCGATGGCTACAAATCTGTCTTGTTTTCTTTATTATCGCTGTTGGGGGCAGCCTGCTGTATCGTTGGCACACCCTACGAGTCACAGAAAGAGACATGGAACGGCATGACCGCTTTTTACAGAGACTGGAAAAAGAGAATGAGACACGTCCTGCTCAAACGGTGAACGTTCCTACAGAAAATGAGACACCTGGTCGTGTAGACACATCGTCGGCAAGCGTCGCGACAGATACCGAGACACCCAAGGGAACAGCAACGTTACCTGGTGATTCGGAGTTAGACGACGTAGAGGATGTGTTCTTGCCCGATGATTTTGTAGCAGAGGACCCCCCAACTGAAGAGGTACCTGTCTCACCTCACGGCTTTGGCCCGTATCCTGAAGTCCCAGAGGATTTTCCTAGAAACGTCAACTGGGCTCACTATGAGGAAGACCGCCCCATCTTTGAATTGATGACCCGTGTACAGATTAAATTATGGAACCAAGGATACAAGGTCACAGGGATGACTGAAAAGAATGGGTTGATGTATCCCACAATTCGCGGGACGGTTTACGTCAAATGGAGTCGTAATGGTGAAGAGATTCTTGGAATTAGAGGGCATCCCGCGGATTTGTCTGATGCAATTGTTGATCAGATGATGGAGTCTGGTATCATTCCAGCAGGGCTTAAAGTGATTGATTATGAGACAGCGGGCATAGATCCATATCAGTTTCTCAACCTATAATAAGGAGGCATTTCATATGAAATGGATTTTCAGTTTTCTCATCCTCGTTTTGATAAGCAGCATCGCGATTTCCGATCACACACTCCACAGAAATCGAGTGTTACACGAGTACGAGAGAGAAACAAGAGAGAATACCTATGCATCGGCGATTGACGAAGACCTTCTCGAAATCCTACGTGCACGTTCACGGACATCATCTAGACATTATGAAGGAAGTCAACGCTGGACAGCATTCGCCGATGTCACATGTTATAATGAGGAATACCGAGGCAATTCGGGTTTTGCTAACTATACCCCCACGAAATAGAAAATGATGGGGGATCCGAAGCTAACACATTTGTAGGCAATTTTTACGAGAATGCCAGGGTTAAAGGTCTGCGTCCAAATTTGCTTTCTGATAGCAGAGAGGAAATAAGACGCTGTAGTGCCAGTGCAAGCATAACTGCATGGCGGGGAAGTCCATCATCAGGCATAACCTTTTCAGATAGTGCGATTCCATGGTAAGCCCTATCCTTTGACAACTTCGGAAACCCTATCGGTGCTTTTTCGCAAGCTCCGGTGGGGTTTCTTTCGCTGGGGGGGGGGGCTCCGTCTCTTATCATGTCCGACCTACCCTCGCCTTTCACTTTATCCTTTGTGGCAATCCTTCCATTTCCTGATGAGAGCTGCCCCATGCTTGCACAGGAATGTTATGGCCCCCAGTGTCGCGGTACACAAAGCCAGTGACTCAAAGACGTACCACTTGTCAAACCACATCCCAAAGAACTTGAAATGAAAAGCCTCTCGATAACGAGATTGAAACAACATTACGGTTGCAATCTTGAATACAAGATATGTCTCAAGGTTCGGGGGAGAAGGTGTAAGCCTTGCTATTGCGAGCAACTTGCGTTAATCCCACAATCTCTCTGCACAAGGGAACTTACAAATTCTCTAGCTTCAGTTGGGAGAACATGTCAATTGGCTGTGAGAACCAATATTTTTAGTTTTTCTGGAAACAGGTCATCTCACATTATAGTGAATCCCGTAATTACTTATACATTTTTATCATGTCATCAATAGCCACCTCAGCATTATATTGCCGTCTCAATCGGGTTCAACTCCGGCGAATACGGCGGCAAAAATAGCAAACTCTCTGTTGAATATGCCATAATCGTAAATGATAACATAAGTCTCAGAAAATGTAAACTTATTTTTCGGAGATACTATAATCCAGGTGCGTTGGAATTGGACATTTCTGCGAAAACCTTGCGTGAAAAGGTGCAGGCGGCATTACGGGCCGAGGGTGTGCCGACGGGGCAGTGGCAGTGGCGAGATAGGTATTCTTTGTCTCATGGCAAGATAACCTTTTACTCGCCACCCGCTGGGCGGCTTCCAGTCCCGTCTCAGGAAATTTTCCATAACCGAATCGGTTACGGCAAAGGATTTGGGTGGGCGGGCGATGTAATCAGTCAACGGTTGAATACAACACGGCAGACTATCCCAAATCGGTTGCGTTTATCGATTCGTACTGTTATCTCTTTGATGTGAATCCTCCCAATGACCTGAGTTTGATGAATCTGTATGTTGAAGCGTTCCGTAAAGTGATAGGGCAGCTGGATGCCGTGCTTGAAGTGCCTGCCACGACAGATTCTTATTCGGGTTTACTATAACTCGCGGATGTTGTTTAGATACGCCCGCGGCTTTTTCCGCCTGAATCGCGGATTTTCACAGAGCACACAACTCACACGGATTTTAGCATTCTAACACCCCTCAAAGGCTGATTGCATACAGCAGGTATTCGGGGCTGTCTGTTGGACAACCGCTAAAGATACCGCTGAATCTTTTGAAAACTTTGTATATCCAACTTTCGGTAATCTGGAATATCGTATCGGTTGCCCCGGACATCAGTCACGAAAAGCCTAGCCGGTGGTACCTGTTTGACATTCTGATTTAAGCCTCGCACGGAAAATTTCACACGGCCGCGTGCTGTTTTTACCTCCCACTCATGAATTCCGAACTGCTCCTTAACCCGGTAAATTTTCTGAATTATAGGAGTGAAGTACCGTTTATCCAATTCTTCTTGGAGAATTGTGAGGCTCTGCGGATCCAGTTGTGCCGGATTAACGATAATCCCGATTTCGGTATCCTCGTCAGCAGCGAGCGAGATGTACCGTTCTGGGGTGCTCAGCGGTGTGAGTCGACGTGCTATGATTCGTAGGTAACACACTTGGTCCTGTATTTCAAGACGTGCTGCGCCGACGGGTGAGCGGGTCAAGCGAAGCTTTGCTGGATGGAGGTAGTTGGGCGTAAAATCGTCCGTATCTTGACTTTCTGTAACAGCCTGGACTGTCTCAATCGCGAGATTTTTTTTTGAGTTTTTTGTCTGTTCCATCTTAGCCCTCCACGGCTTGTGCTGCTGCGCGCACATTCGCTGCTTCGCGTTGGGTTTCCACTAACTTGTAGTAGATACCTTTTTTTGCCATGAGTTCTTCATGGGAGCCGGACTCAACTCCTTTTCCTTTTTCAATAACAAAAAGCCTATCAGCATTTCGGAGTGTGGAGAGTCGATGTGCGATTGCGAAGGTCGTTCGGTTTTTAACGAGTCTGTCAATGGCTTGTTGAATTTTCTTTTCTGTCTCAACGTCGACGGACGAAGTGGCTTCATCGAGGATGAGAATGCGGGGGTTATGTAAAATTGCGCGGGCTATTGAGATGCGTTGGCGTTCGCCTCCGGATAAACGACCTCCGCGTTCTCCCACCTCCGTGTCATACCCGTCAGGGAATTTGATAATGAATTCGTGTGCGTTTGCCGCTTTTGCTGCGGTGACAATTTCTTCCATAGACGCGTCTGGGTGCGCGTAAGCGATGTTTTCCGCGATAGTTCCGCTAAATAGGTACGGCTCTTGGAGAACCACACCAATTTGCTGACGGAAATCTTTGAGGTTGATTTTGGTGATGTCTATCCCATCAATCTCTAAACGACCTGAATCCGGAGTATAGAATCTACAAATCAGATTAATCAGGGTTGATTTCCCTGCACCGGAGTGTCCAACAAGCCCGATCATCTCTCCGGGTTTGACGTGTAGGTTGATATCCTTTAACACCGGCTTATGGGCATCGTAACCGAACGTCATATTGTGAAAACGGACTTCTCCCAAAATATCAGGTACCGCTTCAAGCGTCCCGTCGTCTAGCTGCTCTGGGGGTGAGTCAATCACCTCAAACAAACGTTCAGCCGCCGTCATTGAACGGGATGCCCAGTTAATCAGTGGACTGATATAACGCAGCGGTTCATAGAACATACTTAAGTAACTTTGAAATGCAATGAGGGTGCCGAGTGTCATAGTAGTGCCTAGGACGTTCAAGCCTCCAGCGTACCATATAATGAGGGTGCCTAACTGAATGGCAAGCATCAGTGGTGGATAATAGGTAGCCCAGATGAGTTCTGCGTTCGTTTCGTAGTCCCGTGCATCTATGTTGGATTCATGAAACCTGTCAACCTCGCCACGCTGTTTCCCGAACGCACGAACAACCCGGATACCGGAGACAGAGTCATTGACTACATCAAAGAGTTTTGACCTGCGTCGCCAGGCGCGGTGCCACAAATTTCGGACTGTTTTCCAAAACCACCTCGCCCCGAAGATGATGATCGGGATAGGAATTAGAATAAAGCAGGCGAGCTGCCAATTCATCCAAAAGAGTACTGCCCCAATTCCGAAGAAGAGTAACAATTCCACGGCAAGAAATGAAAGGCCTTCCAACAGGAAATCCTGCAGCCGTTCGCTGTCTTCGGTGATATGGGAGATGACTGTCCCAGTTTTCCGTTTGTCAAAGAATCGGATGGAGAGATTATGCAGATGCTGGTAAACATGCGCGCGAATGTTTGCTGCAACGCGGAACGTCAACCAGGCTCCCAACCGCAAGCGGAGAACGTCAAAAATAACGCGGATGACCATTATTGTTAACAGAGATGCTACGGCAATGCCTAGTGCTATTGCAGGCGTTTGCATCGTGCGGAACATGTTCCCCAGCCAAGTCTCCGATGCTGTTTGGGCAGCAGCGGCATCCTGATTCAACACGAGGATATCGTCAATTAAGATACGTGAGAAGTAGGGCGGTAACAACTGAATGAGCGTTCCTATGATAATGAACCCCATGAAAATGGCTGCCTTGGCGCGATACGGTTTGAGATACGAGAGGATCCGCATCATCACTTTGTGTTTCTTTGTGCATGCTGGGCACGGGAAAAATTCATCGGGGAGCGGCAATCCGCACGTCTTGCAGCTCTGTTCTTCTACTTTGTAATCCCATATTGGGGCTTCATCACGCTTTTTGTCTCGATATGCTATTTCGTCTCCGATAAATTGTGCGACGAAACCGAATTTCGCGGCGCAGCCATTTGAATAGCGAATTAGGTCCGTTGTCCCTTCCCTTGATTCTAATATCAAAACACCGGCATCGACAACGACTTCGGCTCGAATGCCAAGTACACTTTTATACGGAATATAGTGCAGCACCGTGCCATCGGCGGAGACGGTGAAAATCGCCGCGTCTGTTAGTACAAACCACTCTTCACCGAAAACGCCCGCTGAAGTAATGTCACTTTGGACAGCAAACCGGATTTGTTCAAAAGCGACATTGATGCTTTTTAGTGTTTCTTCAATTAAAGGTGGCAATTCGTCAACCGTGCCCGTTTTTCTCTCTGTAGTTGGCATTCCTTCCTGAATCCTCCGTTTGAACAAAGTCATCTGTTAGATGACTGGTTTTGCTTAATTAACACAGTCCTAAGCTGGATAAAAAATACACAGTTTTAAAGGGGCCGCGGAAATTAGAGAAGTCGTTGATACTTACTTTGTCGTCCGCGTGCGTTTGTCTGGATACTTCCAAGGAATTTTGTAATCAATAGACTTCCAGCGAGTTCTGTCTAAGCGTTTTACTGAAAACAACTTCCGGCCGCATCCACACGATATCCCGTGGACATGCCCGCTTGAACAGCGCTGCTTTTGAACAAAGTCTATACTCTCTGGATGTACACGATACCCGTGCCTACATGTGTAACAGACTAAATACATCTTCTCGGCTCTATCCATTTCTGTTTTTGCTTTTCCAAGTGCCAATTGAATTTTGAATCAGGGCCGATTCTGCCCGTCCCCGGTTTGAAGGTTAAAAATTTTAGTAGATAGGAGTGCGTCCCTATTCCTTTTTAACCTGTTTTTATCGGTTTAATTCAAATTTTTCTATATATCTCCGTACCACCAACGTCTCTGTTTTGATAACTCGTGTGTAAATCTCGTCTGAGCCATTCTAGGTTATGATTCCTCAATTCGATTGCTTGAAAATTTACGCTTTAAATGGCAATCGCGTGCTTTTGAAGAACTGCATCGTTCAATTCAACGCCAAGTCCGGGTTTGGTAGAAGGTATCATATAACCGTCTTCCCACTGTAAGGGTTCCTTGAGAATGTCAGCATGAAAGCCGTCCCATTTATGGATACCTTCCTGGATTAAAAAATTCGGACTACAGACATCCAATTGGATGTTCGCTGCGCCGCCGATGGGTCCGCCGTACAAGTGTGGTGCGATTTGGGCGTAGTGTGCCTCACCGATGGCGGCGATTTTTTTTGCTTCAAGGATGCCCCCGGTGATTGTCAAGTCCATCTGCAAAATAGAGGCGGCCTGCTGCTCAAGCAGGTCTACGAATTCGTATTTGGTGAGTAACCGTTCGCCGGTCGCAATGGGAATGCTGGTTGCTTGCGCGACGCGTGCCATCTCTTTGATGTTCTCGGGTGGTACAGGCTCCTCAAACCAGAGGGGATCGTAGGGTTCCACGCGTTTGGCAAAACGGATAGCACTGTTCGTGTTGAATTGTCCGTGGGTTCCGATGAGAATATCGCATCGATCTCCGACAGCATCACGAATGGCACGGATGACACTTTCAGCATAATTTAGCGTCTCCAGTCGATCTACGTGACGTGCATCAACCGGGTCTAATTTAACAGCGGTAAACCCTTTTTCGACGTAGGCGAGCGCGAGTTCAGCGGTTTTTTCTGGGGAATCGCCACGTCGCCATTCCAAGAGATAGGAATAGGCGCGCAGCTTTTCATGAAACATACCACCTAACAGATTGTAAATTGGCTGGTTTAACGCTTTGCCTACGATGTCCCAGCAGGCCATCTCTATTGCACTCATGGCAGGAGTACTGAGCGGGCCGGAATGCCGTACACTGGGGCCCTCGTACAGGGTGTTCCAAATTTTCTCAATCCGGAACGGATCCGCGCCAATAAGGAAACGTTCACCCCAATCCTTGATTAATTCAACAACAACATGATTGAGTTGGGTATGATAGGTACATTCACCGACTCCTTCGATACCGTTATCTGTGCGTAATTTAACGAAAATCCAACGTCTGCCACCCCAATGCGGTGGTGGTACATCAACCATATAGGTTTTTACCTGTACAATTTTCATCGCTTTTTCCCTTTAATCTTGCTTGCCATCCGTAGTTATGGATTCCACCAATAGGTAAACTTTACCACAAGTGTCGTATCTATCAACGCGTTCGTCATGCTTTCTGTTCCATAAGTTTGGTTGAAGACAAAATAGAAATCGCTTCCGGGACGATAGATATAATTGACTAAGAAATTCGTTGTCACCAATTCTCTATCACTGCTCCATTGGAGATAGAGTTTAGCGAACAGGTCGGTTGAAAAGGAATAAACTATGCGTCCGCCGAAGATGTTTGTGTTGAACGTACCTTGTGGCAGATTGATGCGATTAAATTCGTATCTCGGTTCAAGGCTAAAACGGCCGGTAGGTCGGAAGTCCATACGGATGTCAAATCCGCGGCGGGTGCCGTCGTAGAAATCACCGAAATTGAGTGATAACCTCCCGGTCAACTTTGTGTTTCCCTCTGAATTCAGCATAAGGTTGTATTGCGTATAGTGATAGGCCCCAGGCGGAATAATCACGTCTTCTCGTATTTCAAAATCCTCCTCGAGGTTTTCAAATTCTCGTCTAATGCGAATACCGCCCCAGCCGCCCTTTTCCAATTCAAGCCAGGTACCCCACATGAGCGTTTGCGTCTCCAATTGATTTTCTGAATTGAAAATAATGTCAAACTCTGGACCAATCCATAGTCTACGGAGTCCATACCGGTGCAGGTAAGGCGTGCCTCGTGCTTCACCACGAATCCATTTCGCCCCGGGGCGTTGTACATAGCCGACTTCAGGATTGAAATCTTCACCGATATCGGTATAAGAGGCGTTGACCCTTGCAACAGTACTTTGCCAATTTCCGCCTAAGTACCATGCATCGGGTTTTTGCATAGGCCTTTCTCTGTCAAGATTAGCGGCTTCGTCTTGAGATTCGCTTGCGTCAAACGTTCGTGCCCAAAGTGCCCTGAGATTCATCCGATCCGTGGGGCGGTATACAAAATCAACACCAGTCGCGCGATTTTGGACATCACTCCCCTGCTTATTGACGGCAATCATCCCGAGGCTGGATCCGGTAAACAGATCGCGTTTAACGCGCAGGACTGAGTAGTTTGTACGCGGGACATTCACGACATCTGTGCTTTCTGTGGTGTCTGCTGCGTATTTATCCGTGAGAACATTCAGGACCCCAACGGCGTAGTTGCCTACCTTACCGCTGACTTTTCCGCCTGCAAGAATAGGGATAGCGTGTTCTTCCGCAATGCCGATGCGTCGACTGTAAAAGAGCAGGAGCGGCGGCGGTGCATTGAAACTTGTGCGTGGGATACCAAAATCAAATACACCGGCACCTTCTAAAAAAAATTGACGTTTCTCAGGAAAAAAGAGGCTGAACCGCGTTAAATTGGCTTGCTCTTGGTCCGCTTCAACTTGTGCGAAGTCGGTGTTGACGGTTAAATCGGCAGTCAAGTTTGACGTAACACGAACCTTAGCATCAGCTCCAAGATCCAATACAGCGTCTATATCTTCGTTTTCAGCCTGTTGAACGCCGGGAAGCAGATAGGGGAGAAACTCAATGTTGCGTCCTTGCGAGATACCAGATAAACCACTCAGGGTGCCAAGGTGCGTTGTGCGATAGCGGGCTAACCAATTATAGGCGGCCGGAACCGGTGCCCATGTTCCCTCCTCCTGGTTTTTCTGAATCGTGCGTCCGATGTTTAATCCCCATTCCATTGTCTCTTCGTCTTTAAATCGGAGTTGACTGAACGGAATAGCGATTTCAGCTGTCCAATGATCTGCGTTAATTTTCGCTTTGCAGTTCCAGACGGCGTTCCAATTTTCGTTTCGACTGTCGCCACTGTCCATTATAGCGACATCTTCGCGCGCACCTAATGGGTTAACCCGAAAGAAAAAACCGCTTCGCCTATCGTTATAGGTATCGAGAAGCACAAAGACGTTGTCATTATCCCATAACATCGTATCGCGCCGCATCTTATTGGCAATCAGGGTAGCCGGTTTAGGTTCAGTGCAGACAAAACCGAAATAGATATGCTTATCATCGTAAAGCATACGAACTTCCGTAGGTTCTGTCATGGGGACACCTTCCTCCGGTTCAAATTGAATCAATTGGCGAATGGGTATCGCTTTCCGCCAATCGGGTTCAGTAAGTTCTCCATCAATTTCAATACTCTGATAAGTGCGATATGCAGTCGCGTGGTGTTTTTCTGGCTCCGCAGGCGGGACTGTCTCTTCTGATACTGCACTTATACTCGTAAAAAAAAGAAAGAGGAAAACTTGGAATTTATATAGGTAATCCATAATGTGCAAATTAGGTAAAGCGGCCCTCCGTAGATATTTGGTCGGACTGAGTTAGTTACCCGGAAAAAAAATTAATGCTATTATATCAGATTTGCCAAATTTCTGCACGTTTAATAGATTCGGTTCTGGAGGCATTCTGTTTTAGAGATGTTAGTTTTTTTTTCGGACAGAGATAAGCGAAAGTGGACAGTCTCTGGTTTATCGGGGGCTGCTTACGGTGTAGGTATCCAACAGTGTTTCCTCTATATCGACACCGAAGCCCGGTTTATCGTCTAAGGTAAAGTGTCCATCTTGAGGGGTGGGGCGTAAACGCCGGTACAATTCGTTTTCCACTCCCGCTCGGGAGGGACCAAAAGTCTCAGCCATGCATGGCATAGGCAGACATGCTGTCAGATGCAAGCCCCACGGCGTGCCGGCTTGATGGGGCCAGGTTGGGATGCCGAGTTCAGCTGCTTCTTGTGCGATGCGCATACATTCGATAAACCCCCCTGCCCAACTGACATCGGGCTGAATCATGTCTGCCGCCTTCCATCGCAATAGTTCACGGAACCCGTATCGTGTAAACTCATGCTCACCGGAGACAATCCACGTTGGCTGTACTACTTTTACTAGTTTTGCCATGCCGGCGTAGTCGTCAAGCGGAATGGGTTCCTCAATCCATTTGAGTTGGGCATCGCCTGCAGCCTCGGCGAACCGGAGTGTATAGTCTACGTCCCAGCGGAGATAGATGTCTGCCATCAATTGAACCTCTGCGCCGACAGTATTTCGGGCAGTATATATCATCTCTATGTTTTCGGCGAATCCGTCTTCACCTTCTGCAAGGCCATTCCGGAGCGGTATCTTACACGCGGTGAAGCCTTTTTCAGCATAGTACCCGACCTCCGGGCCTGTGGCATAGGCGGGAATCTGGCATCGGGGTGTCTCTGTAATGAGACTATAGACAGGCATGTCTACAATTTTCCCACAGAGATCTACGAGGGCGAGTTCTAGTCCGCTTAACGCGTAGATAACCAGACCACGCCGTCCGTAAATTGAGGTAATATGATATAGGTGGGTCCAAATATCTTCGACATCAAGTGGGTCGCGCCCGATGACGAAGTGCTGGAGGTGCTTCTCAATAATTAGTGCGGCGGCGGCTCCACCGCCACCGAGTCCATAGCCTTTTAGGCCTTTATCTGTTGTAATTTCTACGATGAGGGCCCCGGCTTGCGTAGCAAAGGGACCTCGCCAATCAATATGCTGTACACCGGTGTTGGTGGGAACGTTTTGGTTGCCAGCTTTAGCAAAACCCATTGTAGGCATAGCACGCGGATTTAGGTTAACGTGCCAGCTACGAATTCCTACGACTTTGTGGCGTGTTCGTGCGTGTGTCTTCCAATCTGCAGATAAGACAGTTTCCGGGGACTTCATCCTTATGTTTCCTATAATTTCAAGTTAATGAAAATTAATGCCACGGCTGCCATCAACGCACCAATCAGCGATGGACGGCTCAGGCGTTCATGAAGAAAAACCATGCCGACAAACATTGTGAAGAGTACTCCGCCGGAACTGGCTGTGGGAAAGGCAATTAAGGCGTTTACTTTATCCAGTGCGATGAGCAATGCCCAACTACCACCGACATTACAGATTCCCATTAGCACACCGTAGAACACTTCCCACCAAGTGGGCCATGCTTTTTCATAAAGGCAGACACCTAAGTAAACAACGGTGGCGATGCCGAAAAGAAAGCACATGTAGAGGGGTTTCTCATCGGCCGGGCACAGCTCATTAAATGCCTTCATAGTCAGCCGCGAGGTACCGGTAACGATTAGAATCGTGATAGCAACCACAAAACCGACTCCGTGACTTACTTTTTCACGCGCGCCAGGGCTGTCTGCATAGGCAGCAGGTCTGAGTCTGTAGACCGGCTTTTTTTCCTTGCGGCTGAGTAAAGGAATCGCGCCGAAGGTCAAAAGCAGCCCTATGATCTGCCATAAATTGGGAATCTCTTTCCAAAACAGCATCGCTGCCAGAATCGGGATAAAGATGGAGAGCCTTACTAGTGCAGCGGTAACGACAATTCCACTTAAGCGGATGCCGACCGTGAACAACTCAAACCCGATGGCGTACGTCAACCCATTCGTTATCCCCAACGCCGCAGTCAGTTTTGTGAACGCGAAGTCCTGCTCTTGCGTGAATGCACAGACGCTGATGAAAAACGCGGTGAGGTAGTTGATAAAGCCGATGGCGTTCAGATGTTGTTGGTTCTCTTTGGCATGTTTGAGAATGAGTCCGAATCCGGACAGCAGGACAATGTTAAGAGCCAAGAAGAGCATAGGTTTTGCTGCCCCGGGGGCAGCACTCGCGCCTACATAGGTAGTACGACCTTCGTTTTATCTTTTGCAGATTGGTAAGTTGCCAAAACTACCTCAACGGCATGTTTACCCCCTCTACCATCAATCATAGGTGTTTTGTTATCATGGATGCATTCCACAAAATGCGCGAGCTCTCCGATTACACCGTGTGCACCTGTGCGATCCGGTGTGATTTCGCGCCATTCGGATGAACCCAATTTTTTGAGGTAAGCAATATCGGTGCTCATATCTAGCCGGAGAGAACCTTCCGATCCGTCCAAGATGGTTTCGTTGGTGCCTCGTGCCCCGAGGAAACCACCCCATCGCAAAATTCCCACTACCTGCGAATCATACCGTATGAGAGAAACAGTATAATCTTCCCAATCATCATGCCCTGAAAAACTGCCTGTCTCCGCAGCGACTGTGACAGCAGTCCCACCAAACCAGTTAATCAGGTCGGATTTGTGGATTCCGTTTTCTAACAACCCACCGACGGTGCCGTACCAACTGTCTGGACGGGTACGTGGGGCATTGTAGGGACCTGTGTAATCGGTTTCTATGTAGACCGGCATCCCGATTTCGCCTGCATCAACGAGCTGCTTGCCGAGTTGATGCACAGGATAAAAGCGGAGTACCTGCCCTACCATCAAATGAGTCCGTGCTTTATCTGATGCTGCAATCATGGTATCTGCATCCTCAAGCGTAAGGGAGAGCGGTTTTTCGCAAAAGGCGTGTACGCCAGCCTCTGCAGCAGCCACGACAACTTCTGTGTGAGCAATCGGCGGGGTAGCCACTATGACACCATCAACGGTTTTTAAAAGTTCTTGATAGTCACGGAAGGCACGGATTTTATGCTGTTCAGCGACTTCTTCAGCTGCTTCCAGTCTCAGATCTGCTATTCCCACAAATTCACAATTTTCAACATTTGGGAGGGCGTTGCAATGAGAACGTCCCATCCCGCCAACTCCGACAACACCTATACGAACCATGTCAGATCTCCTTTTATTTTCCTGCACTGGTAACCGGAAACGGAGCGGCAAACTGATACGCGCCATCTGTATCTACGGAGATGCGCGGCGGCTGCCGATTTCTTTCAAACCAATTATAACCAATTTGCAGATTTTTCCAAAATGTTATCTGCGGTTCATCCTTTAAGCGTTCCAGCGCGCGGTTATCTAATCTTGTCGGAAAAATATGCACTGGGATGCTCGATTGTCCGTTTGACTTTGCTTGCACTGCCAACCAATAGAGTGCTTTGATGCCGTCATCGGTAATCGGAACACAGCCGACCGTCACGCATCCGCCGTGGATAAATATATCGCTGCCGGGGTGTTGCGGGTCTCCTAAAATTCTATCCGATGGGTTTGGATAATTCAGTCCGAGCGACAAATAAAAATTACTGTTTGGATTGAATCTGTCAATTTTATAAAAGCCTTCTGGAATCTGCAAATCTCCCTCGCGTCGTTTTGGACCTAAGTTTCCTGATGTTTGACAAATTGCGAAATTTTTCACGAATTTGAAAACATCTTCGGTTTTTGCCGCTGCCCACAACTCCAAAATTTTCTCTTCTTTGAAAACACGGATGAATAGTTTCAACGGTGGATAAGTGATGCCTTTATCAGCAAACAGGCTGCGCAAGTCGGTGTCTGTTTTTGATATGGCTCTCTGTACGCGAGGGTGTCTTCGCTGTTTGTCCGCAAAAGTCTGTCCGTCTGTTAATTGACAGGAAAATAGCATAGCAAATGTAAGCAAGGCAGTCGTGTGTAGTTTCATATTTTTATTGAAGTCCTCTTTCATTGAGGTTAATATTACATGAGTGGTATATTTAGAGAATTCCGTAAGATGCTATTTTGCGCGTTGTTTCACCACTCCTATTATGATTGAAACCGCAATGACGATTCCGAATCCCCAGAAGAGTAATTTGATACTTCCGGTTGCGCGTTCACCAAGATAGGAATAGAGCAAGGTAGCCGGGAGCTGACCTATGCCAGTGGCGACGGCGAACGCTATGAACCGTATTCTTGTAAGCCCTGCTCCATAACTAATGGCATCAAAAGAGATGATTGGCACCAAACGTGCGATGAGGACTGCATGCTGTCCATATCGGAGGAAAAACAGGTCGGACGCTTCTATCGCGGATTCGCTGAGAACTTTGACAACAACAGGTCTACCGAGGACGCGAGCAATGAAAAAGCAGAGCATCGCCCCGAGCATCGCGCTACTCCATGATAGTGCAGCGCCCCACCATACGCCGAATAGGAGTCCATTGGCGAAGGTAATCAGGAAGGCGGGGAGTGGGGCGATGATGCTTTGCAAAACCATCAACAGGGCAGAGACAATTGGTGCCAGCACGCCGTATGAGGCGATATAATCGCGGAGTGTTTCCAAATTCTGAAACTTGGCGAAAATATCGGTTAGCCAGCTGCGAAACGCAGGTTGGATTAGAGCGAAGAAGCCAAGTCCCAGCAGCACCAATAGGAGTGCAATTTTAAGGCGATTCATTTTTCAGTAGTCCTATCAATGCGCTGCTCATCCGTGCTTGTGCTTCCTGAACCTTGTCTTCGTGCCAGTCATAAAAACCTTTTTCGGATTTTACACCGAGCTCTCCAGTTTCAACCATCTTTCTGAGAAGGGGGTTGATATCAGGCGAACTGTTCAGATCACGATAGAGCGTTTCAAAAGCGTCAAGGACGAGGTCCCAGCCTGCAAATTCAAACACTTCAAAGGGCCCTGCAACACTGAGCCGTCTTCCGAAACTATTGCGTACTACCATGTCAACGGTTTCTGCAGTAGCGATGCCTTGTTCGACAATAGAGAATGCTTCGCGGATGAGGGCGGCTTGCAAGCGCGGTCCAACAAAACCCAGTGCTTCTTTTTCAATAATTGCTGGTTTTTTGCCGAGGGTCGTCAATAAATCGGAGGCCACTGAAACTGTTTCATCGGACGTTTCAGGACCGCGAATCAGTTCTACAAGCGGAATCAGGAAGGGTGGATTAAAATAGTGGGTATTGAGCACTTTATCGCGCCGGTTCGTTTTCTCTGCGAGCTGACTCGGCATCAGTGCTGTTGTATTGCTTGCCAAAATTGTGTGCGGGTGGCAGGTCGCGTCTAGTTGCTCAAAAATCTGTTGTTTCAATGCCAAATTCTCCGGAACGGCTTCAATCACAAAATCCGCATGTTGGGCTATCTCTGTGAGCATTGTGCTACCCTGAAGTCGGCACATGGTTGGTGCAATCGCGTCCCTCGCTATGATGGCGTTGTCAGCGAGCATGTTGAGGTTGCTCTCAATTCTTGCAAAAGCTGCCTCAATTTTTTCTTCTGTTACGTCATGAAGATAGACAGTGTAGCCGACTGTCGCGAATTCTTGAGCGATGCCGTGGCCCATGAGCCCTGCCCCAATAACTGCTATTGTTCGTGGTTGCATCAGATACCTCCAGCGCAAATGATAAGAGATGCTGCAGCACTAAGCTGCAGTGGCGTTAACGGTTATGTACGTTCGGTTCCCTCCTCCTTAGTAGGAGACGGTTGCGTGCTGCAAGCGATGACGATGGTGAATTCGCCACGGGGGGCGGTTCTACGGAATTTCTTGAGCGCTTCACTGACGTTACCGCGGAATATCTCTTCAAAACGTTTGGTCAGTTCGCGCGCAATGACGATGTCACGTTCCCCCATGACTTCAAGTACATCTTCAAGAAAACGGATGAGCCGATGCGGCGACTCAAACAGTATTAACGTTCTTTTTTCAGCTGCGAGTACAGCTAATTGACGTTTCCGTTTCCCTGTTTTTGGAGAGAGGAAGCCTTCAAAAGTAAAATTGTGCAGCGGCAGTCCAGAAATGGAGGCGGCTGTAATGACTGCCGAGGGTCCGGGAATCGCCTCGATCGGAATTTCTTCTGCGATGCATCCTCGGAGCAGTGGGTATCCCGGATCTGAAATCGTAGGGGTGCCGGCATCTGAAACAAGCGCAATGTTTTGTCCGTTCCTTAGCCGTGCGAGGAGTGTTGCACGCTTTGCTTGTTGGTTGCCCTCGAAATAGCTAGTTATTGGGGTGTGAATGTCGTAATGTGTTAAGAGGCGGCGTGTTTGTCGAGTATCCTCAGCAGCGATGAGCTCAACTTCTTTTAAGATACGGAGGGCTCGCAGTGTAATATCCTCTAAATTTCCAATAGGTGTGCTAACGAGGTAAAGGGTACCGGTTGTCTTATCGTGCATTTTGTGCTAAATTGACTGTTGTACCTTAGCATTGCTATTTGATTCAGTGAAAGATGATTGCGAAGGATTTTTATTGTAGGTTTCCAATATTAAGACGTACTCTCGTATCTGCTGCGTTTTTTTTTACGTTGATGAGTTCTGCTATTGGGCAGAAGGCAACCGTCTATGCTTTTGAATCTGCTCGTCCACTCTACGTTGGTGCACGCGCTTTAGGCATCGGGAACGCTTTCACGGCAGTTGCTGATGATGCGACAGCCGGCTTTTGGAATCCTGCCGGGTTAATACAGTGGCAAGGCGTAAAACTTTTCGGTGTGAACAAATTCCACGATAGGAACGATTACCGTTTCGATCCCAAGGGCATCGGATATAGTTACCGTGGCTATAGTCTGTTTTGGGGAAACAAAATTGCCTTGGGGGTTGAGTCGGGCGTGCCCGATTTTAACTATTACAGTATCGCGCATCAATTCGGTTCCTATGTGGCTGCTGGATTGAGTCTCAAATTTAAGCGAAGGCATCCGTCCGGAGTATATCAATTTTTCGGCTATCAGATGTCTTATGATGTCGGGTTACTTTTCAAACCGCGTCCTGACCTCAAATTCGGGTGGCTCGCGCAGAATCTTGATGGTTACGGGATTCAGTGGATGACGCTTGGCACGGCGTATTGTTATCGCACATGTGAATTCTCAGCTGATGTTGTCCTCTCTACCGAAGGAGCAACGCCTGAACTGTATCTTGGGGCAGAATGGCACCCTGTTCCGCTCCTTTATCTTCGGGGCGGTAGTTCCAACGGTTTGTTAACTCTTGGCATGGGTGTTGAATGCAAATTCGCTTGGATTAACACCATAAATCTTAGCTACGCCCGAATTTTCGAACGTGATTTCGTCTCGGACTTCATTTCTGCCGAGTTGTGGTTTTGATGCCCGCTGGTAGGGTGGGTGGCATGCCTCCGTCATGAGGAGGAGCAGAGGCACATCCAAAACAAGACGGATCCGAAATAAATTCCGGCTACTCTGATTCTGTGACATTCTTCCACTCTAATTCGGATTGATTCCATTCAAACTGTTGCAATGGACCGAATTTGAGGTTAACGGTTAAATTTTTCGGCGTTGGTGAACTGTCAAACAGATTAAAATCGCGGACAACGACGTAGGTGTGCTGTCCATCGGAAATTGTTTCGCAGGCCTCGATGAAGTCGTCTAAATTTCGGATCTGTTTCCCGTTAATATCAAGGATGACAACTTTGGAATTGCCGTTTCTTTCTTGCACACCAACACGGGAAAAACTACTGCCTGCGACAGCATGCGGCAAATAGACACCGTCTGCTTCCAAGTAGAGCATGCGTCGGAGTTTAGGCGTAATATCGTGAAAAACCGCCCCGCCGAACCTAACGAATCTCTGAACCTTTTTGTGTTCTAAGTCCTCAACAGGAACATCAAGCTGCAGGTTTTCACCGTTACGATAGATGTCCAGAGTGACGGTTTTTCCAACCTGCTTGTTCAAGACAGCATCAAACGTATATAAATCGTCCTTGATGAGTTTTTCATCGATGCGGTAGATGATATCGGATGCCCTCAGCATAGCCTCGCCGGTTGTACGTGGCACTATGGATTCAATCTGAATCACCTTAGGGGTTCCGGCCTTAGAGGGGCCTATCTCTTTTCGCAGTGCACTCGGAAAATTAAAATGTTTAATCGCTTCACCTATAGAAATCAAATCTAAGTCAACGCCGATTTCACCCCGCTGAATAGACATGTTATCCCGAATCAACTGCAGGGCATCGATAAGGTAATCAATCGGTAGTTCAAAACTCGAAGTGTCGGTACCTCGCGCATGGATGGCGATAACCTGGCCGGCGGTATTCCATACAGGACTGCCGCTTGAACCGCCTGTCCGGTCAAACGTGGTGTGGATATAACTAGAGTGCCGGTCACCTTTGTTGACGTTCAAATTCGCAATCGTTCCGAATTTAATCGAGTACTCCTCTTTTTCGTTATTGCCGATGAGTAACAGCTCATCTCCAAGGGCGAGTTCATCCCATGCCCCCAATTCAACGGCTTGGAGTTCAAATTCGACTTCGGCCGGGTTAATTTGATAGAATCCGAAGTCGTGCGTCGGATCGTAGTAGAGAATTTTGGCTTCGGTAAAACTACCATCATGGAAGTTAATTTTAACGTACGCCGGGCTGCTACCGGTAACATGACGGTTCGTTGCGATGATACCGTGCTCATCGTCTATAACAAAGCCTGTGGCGAAACTGGTACCCTTCACCTCGGTTTCAAAAACAATCTCGGAGGCCGTTTCTACATTCACTACCATCGGTTTAAAGGCAGCAATCTGGTCTGTCCAATTGTGGGCTGCATCCGTGGTTGCTACAGTAATTGTAAGCGTACATAAAAGCAATAGTATCTTCTTCATAATTTCCTTTTATTTTCCACACGCAACCGCCGATCGCGTGTGTTAGATGTAGTACTGTTTTTTTTTACATAAAATCATTTTATCATATAAACTTGGGATAAATCAAGATGTTTATAGTAATAAGCAGGGCGTTTTCTAATTCGAGCCAATTGCTAATGGGTACTGATAGGCTTGATTGACTTCATGAGAAAAGCGAACAGGGGCCTAAAATCCACTGTGTTTTTTATCCGGACAATATCCATATCTTTGGATTGAGCGGAAGACGGTTTTCCCGTCGGGGCGTTTAGAAAACCGCACTATAAAAAATAGGACATGTTGACGAGGTTTCCGAAAACATGATATATTATCATATAGCCTTGTAGCAAAGATTTATTATACTACAGTGAGAGGAGTTTTCCATGGCAACCCATCACTTTCAACCCACAGTTTATCACACGGCGATTGGCGCGCATGAACCGGTGCTACACGTTCAACGCGGCGATACCATTCACACGACCACCGTTGATAATGCGGGGTACGATGCTACCGATACACAAGTAACCCCCGGTGGCAATCCTCAAACAGGGCCTTTCTATATTGAATCCGCCGAGCCCGGAGATACGCTCGCGATCCATTTTGACTGCATCGTCCCAAATCGGAAAATCGGGCGTACCGCTACTGTTGTCGCCCCCAATGTACTTGACCCAAGCTACGTCGTCTCCGAGATGCCGGAAGGCGGCCGGGCAGAATGGCACGTCGATGTTGAGAGATGGATCGCGACGTTGATATCGCCAGAAACGCAGCTAGCCAATTTGACGCTTCCTCTTGAACCGATGGTCGGCTGTTTTGGCGTTGCACCGCCACGCGGGCAGGCAATTTCAACCGCAACCTCATCAACCCATGGTGGGAATATGGACTATCGAGGCTTTAAAGAGGGCGTTACCGTCTACTTCCCAGTATTTGTGCCCGGTGCGCTTTTCCACCTTGGCGATGGGCATGCTGTGCAAGGGGATGGCGAAATTGTCGGAACGGGGATTGAAATCTCTTTTGATGTGCAGTTTACAGTCGATGTGCTCAAGGGCAAAAGTATTAACTGGCCCCGCGCAGAGAATGCCGATTACATCCTTGCAGCTGGCAATGCACGGCCCTTAGATCAGGCCATACAACACGCGACAACGGAAATCCTGCGGTGGTTAGGTGAACTCGGCTTGGATAAATGCTCAGCACATATCTTATTAGGGCAAGTCGTAGAATATGACATCGGCAACGTCTTCGACCCAGCTTATACGATGGTATGTAAAATCAAAAAATCTATATTATCGGACATCGGGCTCATGCAGCGTGTTTGACCGGCGGAGCATGTTTATAGGGCGGAGGTTACAGCAAAATCCGTTTTAATCGATGGCGATTGGATTGAGTTGCGAAAATAGAGATTCGAATTTGTTGAAAATTGCGGAAAAGTGTCACAGCAGCGATGCAATTTTCGATGGAATCGAGTCTAGAAAAATTTGCTTTCTGGTATAATTATATCATTATACAAAGGAGTTACTATGAAAACCCTATTAGTCAACCGAAAGGTTATCAGGTCAATTCTGACTGTGATGTTGTTGATATGCGTCGCACAGTTCAGCAGTTATGTTGCTGCGGCACCTACCGTTACCGTATCAACCCCGGTGCCGTTGACGGAGGCAAACTTAGATGGGAGTGTCGTCACATTAGCCCTCAGCGGCGGGACGTACGAACGATTTATCTTTGCTATCCGTGATGCGGTGAAAGTCTCAGGCGTTAGAGGGGTAAGTGCTACGACTTTTTTCGGTGTGAAACGTGTGAGCGACACAGAAATGACCGTTGAACTTGTCTTCGACGGCAATATAGATAGCGATACCACATTAACCTTCACCATTAGTGCTGGTGCCATAGCCGAATATAATGGTCCCGCGCTCACCGCACAACTCCCCATCACTGCCGTAGCCGAATCGGTAGTTGCCTCAACCGCCCTTCCGTTGACGGAGGCGAATTTGGATGGGAGTGTTGTCACTTTAGCCCTCAGTGGCAGGACTTACGAGCGATTTATCTTTGCTATCCGTGATGCGGTGAAAGTCTCAGGCATTAAGGGTGTAAGTGCTACGACTTTCGGTGTGAAACGTGTGAGCGACACCGAGGTGTCCGTTGAACTTGCCTTCACCGGCAATATAGATAGCGATGCCACGCTAACCTTTACTATCGGTGCTGGTGCCATAGCCGAATATAATGGTCCCGCGCTCACCGCACAACTCCCCATCACTGCCGTAGCCGAATCGGTAGTTGCCTCAACTGCCCTTCCGTTGACGGAGGCGAATTTGGATGGGAGTGTTGTCACATTAACCCTCAGCAGCAGGACCTACGAGCGAAATATCCGCGCTATCCTTGATGTGGTGACAGTCTCAGGCATTCCGGCGGTAGCCGTTAAGACTACCTCGCAGAGTGACGAGGCAGCAACACAAAGTGGAGAAGATATCTGCCAAACTGACGATGTGCTTGCCCCCGGAGAAAGTTGCACTTACCCCGGCACGGACGGCAAGTTTTCTGTACTCCATGATGGCAGAGGTCAAGTGAAGGTGGGACCACTCAATCTCACTGCCGACAGGATTATTGATTCCAGAAATATAACAGTGAATAATGAGATTTTTAACTTCCTTGCCAGGAACCGCGGCGGATCTTGGGTAATAGAAGAAGCTGGACACACCGTCTTTGGCGTGGCACGTGTGAGCGACACCGAGGTGTCCGTTGAACTTGCCTTCACCGGCAATATCGACACCGATGCTACGCTAATCTTCACCATCGGTGCCGGCGCAATAGCAGGTTATGACGGACCTCCGCTCAAAGCAGAAATAACCGTCACCCCGGATGCTGAAGTTCCAGAAATACCAGAACCAGGACAAACTGGAGACAGACCCACACAGCTTGCAGCAGATGTTAATAAGGACGGTACCGAAGACTTCCTAGATTTGGTATTTGTTGCATCACGTTACGGGCAAACAGGGCAGAATCCGGCAGATCTCAACGGGGATAACGTCGTCGATATTTTAGATCTTCTTCTTGTTGTTGCTGCACTAGACACAAGTGCAGCTGCACCTGCACTGCATCCTGATTCGATAGAAATGCTCACCGCAGCCGACGTGAGAAAATGGCTCTCTCACGCACACTCCTTAAATCTCACGGATGCTACGTTCCGAAGAGGCGTTCTGGTTTTGGAACAACTCTTAACCGTGCTAACCCCCAAAGAGACTCTCCTCTTGCCAAATTATCCGAACCCGTTTAATCCGGAGACATGGATACCGTATCGGTTGGCAAAACCTGGAGATGTCCAATTGACAATCTACGCTATGGACGGGCATGTAGTTCGGCGGTTGGTTCTCGGACATCAACCTGCAGGCATCTATCAGACGCGCAGCCGGGCAGCCTATTGGGATGGTAGGAATGCATTCGGTGAACCCGTGGCGAGTGGGATTTACTTCTACACACTCACGGTGGGTGAGTTCACTGCTACGAGGAAAATGATGATACGGAAGTAAAAGTAGCGTATCCTGCTGAATATCCCAAATGCTTTTTTCGTGCTAACTACAAAACTTTTGTAGTTGGCACGAATCTGTGGCAGGACGAATCTCACACCGAAACCTCCACAATCGTCATGGTATCATTGCCGAAAATGTCTACGACTTTGACAGCGAGTTTGTACCGGCCCGGCGGGCATTCATGGGCCACGCTAGTCAATTCCAACGAGCGATCTTTCTTGGTGCGGAAGCTCTGCCACTCATTTTCAAAGACGTAGTCGCCTGTCCACTGCTCTTCCCACTCGCCTGTGTCGGGATGTTGCACTCGGATAATTTCACGTTTGCTCTCGAAGTCAAAATCAACAGACCAGTAATCGATCCAGTCTGTCCAGTGCTTGGTCAATACTTCGCGGCTATAAACGCCGTCTGCATCTCTGCTGATTTTCACAACTTGTCCCTGCTCTACCACGATGCGACTGCCTTTCTTTCTGAGCTTCTCCTCAGCATGAGCGATAGAATCCTGCGAGTAAAACACGGAGAAGTCCGTTAGTTCAACGGCTACGGTAGAGCAACCCCTATCTTTTTCTGCTGATGTGATAATCGGCTTAGCTTCAATAAACGCCACATCGTGGAACACGACCTGCCCTTGCTCCACTGCACGCTTGTCAAATACCTCGGCAGGGATGTATTTCGGTAGGAGGTCAATCCCTTTGCTTTTGGCTTCCCCTAAGAGGTTCGGAAAAAGTCCCATTTCAAATTCAAACCCGAGGATGTCCACGCGCGTGATGCGATGCTTACGGCATTCAAGGATGATTTCCTCGACGAATAGGCGCGTTACGGGCAGATTGACGGGCCCAACTGCCACAAGCCGCCCCGCTTTTACGCCTTGAAAAGCGATGAAACCGTCAGCCTTTTCAGCCGCATACGCGCGCAGGATGAGGTCGATGAACGCCGCCTCTTTTTCCTCTCGTTGACGTTGTGCTAATTTTTCACGAACCCTCTCTAACTCCCCTTTGTCAGAGGGATAACTTAACTCATGATAAGGGGGGGGGGGTTGGACGGTTGCACCGATGTAGTGCTGCCGTTCATACTTGCCGAGGTTGAGAATTTCAAAAGCCCGGTAGTCTTTGCCATCCGCCTTCAGTTGCCTCTGCACAGCAATCATCCGCTTGCGCGTCGTATGGATAGCGAACTTACCAAGATCCGTTGCAATCCACTTGCGCCCTAACTTTTCAGCAACGGCGGCAGTCGTGCCGGAGCCACAGAAAAAGTCAGCGACAAGGTCGCCGTCGTTGGACGAGGCTTTGATGATACGCTCGAGGAGGGCTTCCCTTTTTTGAGTGGGATAGTTCAAATATTCTGCAGACCTAGCATCTTGTTGAAAAGAATTAATGTCATGCCAAGTATCAGGAACCGCTATGCCTTGAAGTTCATCAAGATACTGTTTTTTCCCGCTGCCTCTGTCTCTATATTTTCTGCCATCTGCATCAACCCTTTTGAATATTTTTAAATACTTCTCATCATAAGGTAAAAACTGTTTATTGAAAATTTTTCTATCGTGATTTTTTGAATAGAACAGAATTGTCTCGTGGCTTCTTATCCAATTATTAACTGCGGATTTGTAGCCTGACTTTGTATCAAAGAACCAAATCACCTCCCGTTCAAAATTATTCTTATTTCCAAATATTTCATCTAAGAGCAGACGAACATGGCTATTCACCCGCCAATCACAATGCACGTAAATACTGCCGTCCTCGCTCAGCAGATCGTACATCAGTGCCAACCGTTCATAAATCATAGCAAGGAAGGAGTCTGTGCCTTTGCCCCAGGTGTCACGGTAGGCAATCTCTTCAAGGATGTTTGGTGCTTTGGGAAAGGGTTCCTCATCCTCACCAATCTTGATATTTATAGAAAAATCCGCACCCACGTCAAACGGTGGGTCGATATAGATGAGTTTGAGTCCGCCTTGTGCTTCAATCTCCTCACGCATCGGTCCGTTCTTGAGCGATGACAAAACCAATTTGTTATCGCCCCAGGTCAGCTTATTCGTCCATCCTTTAAGTTGGCGGCCGCGCTCGTCGAAAAGGGCGAGTTGCTGCCCGGTCGTTTCTGGTTTCTCTGTACGTGGTTCATCTACCTGCTCGATGGTCTGGAACGGGAGGACGGTGTTGCCCACTTCGCCGGTCTTGCCGTTCCAGACGAGTTCTACTTCGCGTTTGTCGTCGAAGAGCAGAAAGCGGTATTTGTCGGGGAGTGGTTTGTCTGCCTCAATAAAGCGGATGATTTCTTGTTGTTCTTGTTCAGTGAGTCGTGGCATGGGTTTCTCTCATTTCATTAGATTCTTCGGGTTGAGAAACAGGGGGTGTCACTTCTGTAAAACAGAGTTAATTACCAAATTCTGTCAAGCCCGTAAGTTAGTTCAATATGTGCTTTCATACCTCGGTCAGTAACATTGACAAGATTTTTGAAGAACGCCTCAGTCTCTTGAATCGTCTTGCTCGTTAGTCGGATTCTCCCACTCGATGATTGTGTCCAATTGTAAGCTGGCATATCAAAACCGTGTGCGAAACTATGGCGAACACGTAATATCTCATTCAATCGCTCCCGAACCTGCAAGCTTACCATTCCCCGTCGAATCCAGACCCAATCGTCAATTGGATCATATCCTGTGTATTGGACAAGAAGGTTGCGTGTATTTTCCCAGTTTGGCGTATTAATCTTGTCAAAGCATTTTCTGCTGTGCCCTTAGCGAGTGTGTATACAGCATCAAATTTTAGGTTCAAGGGCTCTGCTATCACATTGTAGAAGTTACGCACCAAGTTGCTTATGTATGCGTTCCAGGCTGCGACGTAAGCTGCAAGTGCTGCGTGATAGTAAACCTGTTTTTCATCACGCGACGTAGGTCTCAATCGGCTATCTGTTGCTGTTCTGCGAAGTGTCCGTATGTGACCTACTGCGATGCTGTACTTCAATGCTGCTGGCGATGGCACAAGAAACCTTTAAAGATAACTTACAAATTCAGTGAGTGCTTCTCGATACCCCTCTAAAGGTCCAGGGTTGATTTGAACCTGTTTACCGTGAACTTTATTTGGTCCGGCACGAAGGCTATTTAAAGGTATTCCTTTAATTGTCATAACCACACAAGCACTGTGATAGTCGGGTATTTCTATGAACCTTTCGCTTGGTAACGCTTTCGGTGTTGCATAGATTTGGCGATGCTTCTTGTGAAGATCATCTAACGTTCTTTTAATAGATGCACTCACTGCCTCGAACGCCATGCTTGCTTTGCCGCGATAAAGGGTTACGCGGTTACTGACGAAGGTGTGAAGTTTGGGAATATCCAAACCTTCTTCCTTCGCTCTGTTGGTAAAGTTGATTCTCGCATAAGTTTCTATCTTCGGGTCACCCTCACCGATACTGTATCCATAAAGCAGCGCGACGACATTCTCCACAGCCCTACGCGAACTATCATCAGGTGTAAAAGGCACGACAAGATTTTCGGCAGCAGCGAGTGCCAATTGGGTGTAGATAGCGAAACTCGGATTACAGTCAATAATGAAGAGCGTATCTCTGTCTCCGCTTCGCTTACGCAACGCGATTGTTAGATCTTTGATCCAGCAGAGTACCTGTTTCCATGCATTTATTGGGATAGCGAGTTGAGATGTCTGGCGAATCGCCTCCGATAGAATTTCCAACAGATAATCGCCGCAAACCAAAAGTAAATTGATTGGAAGCTTTGGGTTAAAGTCCCGAGGGCGACACACATAGGGAGATACATCCTTGATAGACTGAAAGGGAGAATTCAGCCGTGCTTCTAGATAGCCCGCGACTGTAGCACGAGGTGTTTTCTCTATCAGTTTGTGTATCACATCATAATTTTTGTGAGTGACATTATAATCAATTGGAAACATTTCGTCGGAATTAGTTGAAGACAATTGGTTGGGATTAATTAACGCCTCGGAATTCAGTAGTAACATCTCAGAGATATTTGCCTGCGGGCAGAGGTCTATAACATAAACATCGGTGCCCGGGTTAGCACGGGCATATTCAGTTGCTGCAACAAAAGCTAAGAAACTTTTGCCAACCCCGCCCTTGTTGTTCCAGAATGCATAAGTTATCATAATACAATCCTCTTAAAAGGGAAATTTTATCAACCTCAACCTCAAGAATAGCAGGAACATGGTTCGTTATTCACACGCTATGAGGTTTTGTACTCGTTGAAGCCGTCGAGCAGCTGCTGAAAGGTTTCCGGTCTATATGTCTCAAAGCTCCCTTGATCGACGTAGACGAAATCATAATCAACATCTGACGTGGCTCTGTTGACATCCTCACACCATTGTGCCAGTCGGTGCATCTTGCGCGGTACATCCAGATCTTCTCTGCCCTTGGTTTCGACGACAATCACGCGTCCGTCCGTCAACTTGACGAGGAAGTCCGGGTAGTAATTGGCGATGTCTCCGTCTGCGGTGACGTAATCGAGTTTAAAATGCACCGCATAGTAGTTTTTAGCGTAGGCAGTGACATCGGGGCAGTTTTCCAAAAATGCAGCGAATTTTAATTCAAGATTCCTATCCCCGGTAATTTTATTGAACACGGATTTTTGGGGAATTAAGTATTTCTGCTCTTTCACCATAAAAGGTTGCGTATCTTGCACTCTGACCGTCTCGCTCAATTGTGCATTCCCTTTATCCCGTATCGTGAGCGCGTTAATGGCACGCTTGAAAGTCTCGATGACGGTTTTCGTAGCCGGGCTTTCCGCCAGATTGCTCAAAGTAAAGGGGTTATCCAACGCCACCGTCTCGCCAAACAGGTGGTGCTGAACAAACTTCTTCACCTTTGGGTATAGCACCTCATAACCGCTGACGAGTCGTAACTCTTTCATGATCGTCTGTGCGAAATAGCCGAGTGCACTGCGGTAATCTTCAACCCCGGGGCCCTCCATTACTGTGGTATGGGAAACTTCGCCCGTTGTCATGTATTCAAACCTAATTTCCCGGATCTCCGTTTCGAGGGACTCCTGATAGGTTATAGGGACAAACTCAAGTTGTGCAAGATCCAAGTCAGCCAGATTTTTGTATTCACGATAGACGCGGCGCGTGAGTATCGGAATCTCAATATCGAGTGCGTCGATGTGCTTGTTAGGGTTCTCTTTATCGACCTCAATTACGAGCGGGGTTTTGGGTTTCGTGGCTTCACCCATGGGTTGACGTTCTAATTCGACACCCTCCTCTTGGATTTGCTCAATGAAATCCATGAAGGCCTTGGTTCCGACCACGCTCACAGATTCGTTCACTGCGTTGGGATACATCCGGCGGAGCCCGCGGCCTAACGTCTGCTCCGGTAAAATGTTGCTTTTGGCGGAATAGGCCCGGAGTCCGACAATGGTTGTAACGTTTTTGACATCCCATCCCTCCTTGAGCATCAACACGGAGACGATCGCCTTGTAGGGGTTATCCGGTGAATCAATCTCATTTGCCTGTTTACGGAGTTTCTCTAATTCTTCTTTGCTCTTACCGGATGTCGCTTCTGAAATTTCACCATTTTTCTTGGTGTGAATCACCAGAACAGAATTTTTGAGTTGTGGGTAGCGTTTTTCCAGATAATCCGCGACTTCATCGCAGTTTTTGGTATCATCAGTCATCACAAACAGGATGGCTTTCTTTCCGAGTTTTTCATGTTCTACGAATGCTTTTTGCCACTCAATGATGCCGAGTTCAAGGTAATCAGCGTATTTCTCTGTGTATTTCGCGCTTTGCCGCTCAACAAGTTTCGTTCTGCTCTCTGCATCGGGGAGCACCGGGTGCTTGACCACGTTTTGCGAGATTGCCTCGACGAGGGGATAATCTGCGACCGTCTGTACAAAAATTGCGCCGTCGTTATGCTTAGGTGTGGCGGTTACGTCCACTTGTAATGCGAGTTCACTGCCTTTTTGCAAGAGACGGTTGTGGATATCCTCAATGGACTTGAACCATGCCATCTGAGGGTTATGGATATGATGTGCCTCATCGTTGAGCACCATCAGTTCGTCTATGTCCCGTACAATATCTCCGAGGTCTACCTTAGAGTCTGTGGTTGCGCCTGTGGGTTTTTTGCCGAAGAAGTAGTCCATACTATTGTCATCGTGCGGTGAGGGGTGGGCCTGGTCACTGGGATAGACACGGTGGATATTGGTTAGAAAGATGTTGCTGGTGGGTTGGGTGACGCGGGCTTCATCCTGCAGGTGTAACGTCAGTTGAAAATCGTCGCGCCAGTTGTGCCCTTCAAAACCGTTGTTGGGTAACACCGGGTCTTCAGAGAAGATACGCAGCCCCTGAAAATCGTGATAGAGGCGGTCAAGCACAATGATATTAGGGGCGATAACGAGAAAGTTTCGCGAGAGTTGGGAGTCTGGTTCATACAGTTTGTGAAAGAAACTCCAGGCAATTGCAAGGCTCATCACCTTTGTTTTTCCTGTCCCTGTTGCCATTTTTATGACAAACCGTCGCCAGTTTTCGTCAAATAGTCCGGTCGAAATAGTGCCGGAACTGTCAAAGCGCATCAGATCAAATTTATTCCTCACTTTGACGACATCATGAAGATAGATGATGGTTTCGAGTGCCTCGCGTTGTGCGAAGTAATACTGAAACTTGCTCGCTCTGCCATCTGGCTGTTCTCGTGGGTGCGGCGTATTAAACCACCAATTGAGAAGTGCCCGGCTTGTCTCGGAAGCACCTTTGTAGTTGTCATCGCGCCACGTTTTGACCTGCTTTCGGATTTTTTGGACAAGCGGGGGCAGTAACATGCCATAGGGGGCTTCACGCAGCAGTGTTTCATCCGGAAGCCAGCGTACTGAAGGATCCATTATTGCGTATGGAGATTCGGGGAAGTCCCTGTGTAGTGCCATCTTTCTCTTTTTCCTTATTGACTGGAACACCTTAGCTTAATTAACAGATGTATTAAAGTTTAGCACAAAGTGGTATTGAATGTCAACCGATATTTTTTGTCGAACACTTGTGAGAAAGGGGTTGAGCAGATACCGCTTCGGGGATGACTGACACGGTTTCTCACAGAAATACCCCGCCATCGCTCCTACCGTCAACTTATAAAAAAAATGGGCGGAAGTGAGAGATCGCATCTATCTTTTTCTTTCAAAGCCTTAACGAACTGCAGACAACGCTGCTATAATTGAAAATGTGTATAACATTAAGAAAGTATGGAGAGGCTAACGGGTATGCCCCAAGAACGCGATAGCGCCGTGAAATATTTGATGCACCTCAACACGCTACCGTTCGTCAAATTTATACTTGGCGAACTTGCCGGAGGAAAGATGGAGATAGTGGAAATCGTTGACACGCAACAGCCGAAGTTCGTCTCCCATGAAGGCAACAGCACTGTGAAAGTGAAGATCGATGGCAAACCAATGATTGTGCATATCGAATTTCAAGTCACCGACAGCGCGCAGCCGATGTGGGCAAGGCTTGCGACTTACTCTGGCTATCTCATCGGCATACACCAATACCCCGTCTACTGTACAGTGGTCTATCTCCGTCCAACGGCAGGACGCAAAGACCCCGGAGGCTACGCTTATGACGTAGGCCACTTCAAATACCTCTTGCAATATAAGGTTCTCCGGCTCAGTGAAGTCGATGGAGAATCCGTCTTACAACAACAAGTACCGGAGTTACTACCGTTCACGGGACTCATGAAACGCCCGGCAGGGATGGGCTAAAGGCGTGGCTAGAAAGGTGCGTTGCCAGTGCAACCTCACCGGACCTGCTGATTGACGACACCACCCGCGCAGATCTGATAGCACTCTTCAAGGGACTTACCGAAACCGTTTGCGGTATAGAGATAATCAAGCAGCTTATAGAGGAGAAACTCATGGAAAAATCCAGTTTCCTTCAGGAATATATTCAACGCGGCCTCCAACAAGGGCGCGAAGAAGGGGTGAGTAATTGGAAATCGGGATGTTATACTATGATGACTTGTTCATATCAAGCTCCGCCATCGTTCTGAGGTTTAACAAAGGTGTCATGACACCGCCGGCGGCCGGGAGGACAACGCCGGTGTCGTAAAGTTTCATGGCTGCGACGGTGGCGTGTGCCACATCCTCCGGTGTGCCGGGGCGTACCATGAAAATGTAGCCTTTTTCGGCTGCTTCTTCGTAATCTGGGACACGGACGCGTGAGAGATCGGTATCAATCACGCCTGCAGCAATCCCGTTCACCTTGATTCCGTGTGCTGCTAATCTTCCGGCATACGCACGCATGCTCATTTCTAATCCGGCTTTTGAGATGCAGTAAGCTGTCCGATTATCTGATGCCATTGTATCGGAGATTGAGAGCGTATAGATGATGCACCCACGAATGTCGTTGTCTATCATGTAGTTTGCGACACGTTGGGTGAGAAAATGTGGTGCCTTGAGGTTCGTATTGATCAGTAAGTCAAACTGTTCCGGGCTCTCTTCAAGGATATCCGCAATTCGGGTGATACCGGCGTTATTAATGAGGATATCTACCTTTCCGAAGGCATCGTGGGCGGTGTCAAGTAGTTTTGGGTGCCCATCTATGTCACTGATATCCGCTTTCAAAATAACTGCTTTTCTCCCAAGCGTTTCGACGGCCTGTTGAACCTCTAGGGCAGCATCGCGATTTTGGTTGTAGTTTATTAGGACGTTTGCCCCTTGGCGTGCTAATTCAATAGCAATTGCACGGCCGATGCCGCGACTGGAGCCTGTGACGATGGCAGCTTTGTCGGTGAGTGAAACGTCTGTTGCAAAAAAACCGATGTCTGTATGTCTGTTCATAACTTTGTCCTTTTTTTAAGCACGTAAAACTGACAGTTTACGGTACTAATCCGAATATGGATCTGCGGCATCGCGAAGTGCGTCTCCGAGGAAGTTAAAAGCGATGACGACAACTAGCACCGGGACAGCTGGGAAGATTAACCATGGATAGTGGAGTAGGACGGTGACGCGCTGTGCCTCCTCTAATAGAACGCCCCAGCTCGTCATTGGCGGACGGATGCCTAACCCTAAGAAACTGAGGGCTGTTTCGCCTAAAATCATACCAGGGATGGCGAGTGTCGCAATCACAATAATATGGCTATAACACCCCGGCAAAAGGTGCCGCGTGATAATGTGCCAATGCCCGGCTCCTGCAGCAAGTGCTGCCATGACAAAATCGCTCTCGCGGTATGCCAACACTTTGCCACGTACCTGCCGGGCTAATCCACCCCAACCGATGATTGACAAAATGATTGTAATGCCGAAATAGGTCTGAATGCTGGACCAACCAGGCGGCAACGCCGCACCTAGTGCCATCCACAGCGGGATATTCGGAAAAGCGGAGAGAATTTCGATAATGCGTTGGATGAGATTGTCTACCCACCCACCCCAATATCCAGAGATCGTTCCAAGAATAGAACCGAGGATGATGCTTAAAAAAACCCCGACTAAGCCGAGTGTCATAGAAACGCGGCCACCGTATATCATTCTTGAGAGCAAGTCGCGGCCCATCCGGTCGGTGCCAAATAAGAACATGGGCCCAGCAGAACTAAAAAAGTGTCGCCTGCCACCTGCATCTTTGAAAAGAAATTTAACCGGATGCCGTTGTGTCGTATCTCGCGTGAATTCTAATTCGAGGGTTTCAGGGTTACGCGTAGATTTTAGTCCGTAGACATAGATGCCATCGGTTGTTGAAAAATGGAGCGGTTGCGGAGGCACGTGCCGGAAGCGCATGTTGATCTCGTTATAGTGATACGGCGCGAAGAAGTCTGCACCTATTGCAACGATGTAAAAGAAAAGCAAAAGCCCGCTCGCAATAAGGCCCATCCGGTTTTTCCGGAAACGCCGCCATATTAGTTGACGGTAACTTAATTGTCCTATTTCGACGGAACTAGCATCTATATCATTGACTTGTGGATTATTCATAGAGAATCCTCACATCTACTGAGGCAAGCGAAAGAGGCACTAAATTATTCATACCGAATTCTCGGATCAACCCACGCAAGTGCTATGTCTGCTAACAGGTTACCGATAACTAAAAGGAGACTGAGCATCATCAACAAAGTGCCGGCGAGATAGATATCCTCATTCAGAAGGCTCCGTAAAAGAATAGGGCCGACTGTCGGTAAACCTAGCACGATGGAGACGATAGCCGAGCCAGAGAGGATGCCGGGCAAGCTCATTCCTAAGATGCTGATGAGGGGGTTAATCGCGATACGGACGGCGTGCTTTCCAACGACAACCACCTCTCTAAGCCCTTTTGCACGTGCTGTTTGCACGAAGGGTTGTCCGAGCACGTCTAGCAGATTGCCGCGCATAATCCGCATCAAGCTAGCAGTCCCGTTGACACCCACAACAATCACCGGAATCCAGAGATGTTTGAGAAGATCCGTCAGTTTTCCCCATGTCCACGGCGCGCCTTCGTAGTAAGCCGAAAAAAGCCCAAATAGCGGCACGCCGAAAATATCAAACATGAAAACCATTAGCGATAAGGCGACGAGAAATGCAGGTAACGACATGCCGACGAAGCTCAGGAAGGTGAGAAAATGATCTGACCATTTATACTGATGCGTTGCAGAATAGATGCCGAGCGGGATGGCGACAACATAGGTGAAGATTAGCGAGCCGGTCGAGATGAGGAGCGTGAACGCAATTCTATCCCAGATAAGTTCGTGCACCTCACGTTTGTACTCAAAAGACTCCCCAAAGTTCCCACGAACGAAGCCGCTCATCCAGATAAGATAACGTTTCCACAGAGGTTCGTTTAGTCCGTAACGTTGTCGCAATTCCTCAACTTGTGTTAATGAGCTGCTATCCCCAAATTCTTCTTCTAATCGTTGAATCTCCCGGTCAAGGTAATCGCCTTGCGGGAGTTGGATAATGATGAAAGAGATAATAGAAATCGCCAGCAGTGTCGGTATGGCAAGCAGACAGCGCCGCAGTATGTATGTGCCCATAATTAAAGTGTAAGGTTCTCGGATAGCTCACAGATGCCCAAGAAGATACGTTTGAGCTGCTTTCTTAAGAATCTAGTGTTTTTCCACATCTATCCAGCACTGTTCGGGGTAGCTCGTTGCGGGTGTCACAATCGCCCAGGGTCCTAAAATACCGTCATTTGGGACATTGTGAAAATGGTTCGCGACAACAAGCAGTGACGGTGAACGTGCCGCCGATCCGAGGTGAAACGGGCCTTCGTCAATGTGAATCTGGACAGCGTCTCGGACATATTGATGTCGTCGCTTTTCATCGGGTTCGCGTTTAATCGCGTCGTATAAATCGAGCAGACGCTTGAGGGGGCCCGTGGGCGGCTCGCCTTTTTCACCGCCGGTTTCGTACCACTTGCCCACCTTCGGGTGCCAATATTTCGGTAAAGTCGGAAACACCCAATCCGGATAAGTAAATAGATCCATTTCTGCTTCACCGTGCATGCTAATTGTGAATTTGCCCAATGTCCGGCGCAGACTCAATTCTGCCCCAGGGGGTGTATAAAGCAGGGTACGTAAACCGAGTTGTTCCCAGCCTTCCTGAATGATAAGCCCGATGTCATTTTCCTGACTGTTTAGATTAGAACTAGGCACGTCCATAAGCATCTCAATTCGTTTCCCATCTGGCCGTAACCGATATCCCTCCTTATCGCGTTCGGTTAATCCCATGTCATCAAGGAGAGCGTTCCCTTTAGCAATATTAAAATCGGCATCGGCTCTTTTCCATTCTTCAAACAAGGCTTGTCCCGCATCATCCGCGAAGTGCCAGCCTTCCTGGCTCACCGTTGCAGCTTGTGGCTGCAGTAAACCGCGCCAGGCAATTTCGTTACATTTTACTCTGTCAATACCGTAGGCGAGTGCCTTCCGAAACCGCTGGTCGCGGATGAGTTGCCGTAAAACCGGGTCGGGCGCGGTCCAATTAATCAGAATAGCCGGTTGTGCCCCTGCGGTGCTTTTCCATTGTCGTACCTGATAGTTCCCCTTTTCTTGGCCTTTGAGGTAGAGTGCCAGGTCGCGGAGTTCCATGCCGCGATACTGACAATCTATTTCACCTGCCAAGATTTTGAGCACGCGCACCTGCGGTTCCGGCACAAGGCTGGTTTTTACCTTGTCAATATACGGGAGTTGCCGTCCCAGTTTGTCCACAACGTAGTAATACGGATTCCGTTCCAGTTCAACCCGAAATCCGCCTTTTTCGTATTTTGTGAGCCGCCATGGCCACAGTGTCGGACGTTGTGGGTTTTGGTACGGTCTGTCTTGTCGTTCAAATTCAATAAAGTCGGTATATTCGGGGTTGTAATCTGGGTGAAACCGGGTCATGTAGTGTTTGGGGATGTTATATTGGTTGCACCACCAAAAGCCTGTTGCTAACCAGAGTGGGACCAACCAGTTCGGGCCAGCGAATTTCATCACGATGGTATAATCGTCTGGCGTTTCAACGCGCATAGGAATCCCGTTTACCTTACACCAGACCGGTTCTCCGTATTTGTGTCTTTTATCTTGGCAGAGCTGATAGTAGAACGCGAAAGATTGAGAGGTATAAGGATGCCCATCTGACCATTTCACCCCTTTGCGGAGACGGAGGGTTAGCACGCTGCCATCTCCGTTAAATTCCCAAGATTCTGCTAGGCCCGGTTCCAACCCGGATGCGTCAAATTTCCAGCGTATCAGAGGGGCGTAACCGGCGGTCATTTTGTAGGTTCCTAATTCGGGATGGGTATGGAATCGGTGCCATGTCCCACCATAAGGGCCAGGGGCTTCATAGCCGTCAAAATTAGTTTTGGCGACCAATGGGTTTTGGGGGAGTCGCTCTTCAACCGGTGGCAGTTTTCCGGCATCCACCCATTTTGCCAAGATGGGTGCCTCTTTGGCATTTAGTCCGTTAGGGTATTCAGCTACATTTTCTATCCGGTTGTCTGAGCATCCGGCAATCAGTATGATGAGTATTAAAGATAGTATCTGTTTTACGTTTTTCATATATTCTGACACGTGTTTGTATTAAACGCCTTGTAACTCTATTGTCTCACTCAGATGGCAAGCCACCTGAACCCCCGGTGCTACCTCTTGGAGTTGTGGCGTTTGCTGTTTGCAGAGATCGGTTGCGTAACGGCAGCGGGGGTGGAAATGGCATCCTGTCGGGGGTTGAGACGGATCTGGTACATCACCTTCAAGCCGGATCCGTTCACGTTTCCGTTGGACACTCGGATCTGGAAGGGGCACTGCAGAGATTAACGCTTCCGTGTAAGGGTGCCTCGGCGATTGATAGAGCGTTTCAGCGTCGCTAATTTCTACAATTTTGCCGAGATACATCACCGCGACCCGGTCGCTGATATGCTCAACAACACTTAGATCGTGTGCAATAAAGATATATGAAAGTTGAAAGGTTTCCCGCAGCTCGGCCAGCAAGTTGAGAATTTGGGCTTGAACAGAGACATCGAGCGCTGACACGGGCTCATCAGCGACGATAAGTTCCGGTTTCAGTGCTAATGCCCGCGCAATCCCGATACGTTGACGCTGCCCACCGCTGAATGCGTGCGGGTAACGGCGCATATCCTGTGGTTTCAGACCGACAGATTCCAGTAACTCAGCGATCTGTTCTTGAAGTAGGTGCCCTTTCGCTATGCGATTGACGCGCAACGGTTCGCCGACAATATCTGCGACAGTCATGCGTGGATTGAGTGATGCGTGCGGATCTTGGAAAATCATTTGGATGCGCCGGCGGAACGGACGCATCTCGTTTGCTGTGAGTTGCGCGAGATCTATCTGCTCTTCACCGAAGGTGAAACTCCCTTCAGTAGGCGGAATTAATCTGAGCAAGCACCGTCCTGCTGTGGTTTTGCCACAGCCGCTTTCTCCTACGAGTCCGAGCGTCTCGCCGCGTTCAACATCAAAACTGATACCGTCCACGGCTTTAACATAGCCAACCGTACGTTGCAGGATTCCTTTTTGTATGGGGAAATATTTCCGGAGGTTTCGCACCTCAAGGAGTCTGTTCATGGGTTCCTTTATCGTGCAACCAGCACCTGACGGCATGCCTTTCATTTTGTTTAGTCTGTTTCCTTGTATTTTCAGCATGAATTTCAATGAGTGCTGGCATCTGTTCGCATTCTGGCATCCGCTCGGCGCATCTGGGTGCGAAGGAGCATCCTTTGGGAAGTGCTAACGGATGGGGTACTGTTCCGGGAATAGAAGGCAAATTTTCTTGTGCTGTTCCACCGAGCACAGGGATGGACTTGAGTAAGCCGCGGGTATACGGATGCAACGGATGATAAAAAATATCATCAACGTTTCCCTTTTCAACCACGCGCCCGGAATACATGACGACCACCTCATCTGCAAGCTCTGCGATAACCCCGAGATCGTGCGTGATCAGCATAATCGCCATGCCCAGCTCTGCTTGAAGTTCTTGCATGAGGGCGAGGACTTGTGCTTGAATTGTAACATCCAACGCAGTTGTGGGTTCATCTGCAATGAGTAATGCCGGGGAGCAACAGAGAGCCATGGCAATCATAACGCGTTGACGCATTCCCCCGGACAGTTGGTGGGGATACTCATCAACCCGTTGCGCTGGGGCAGGGATTCCGACACGGACGAGCATCTCGATCGCGCGTTTGCGCGCCGTCGTTTTGTTAACGCCCTCGTGTAAAATAATCGCCTCGGCAATCTGATTTCCAACCGTATACACAGGATTGAGCGAGGTCATCGGTTCTTGAAAGATGATGGCGATCTCATTACCACGGATTTGACGCATCAATTCGCTTCTGGGGGACACTTGGGCAATATCGATTGCGCTGTTGCTCACGTCACGGTAAAATTTAATTTCACCGGCTTCAATACGCCCCGGCGATGGGATGAGCTGGAGTAACGAGAGCCCTGTAATACTCTTTCCACAGCCGCTTTCGCCAACAACCCCAACGGTTTGTCCACGTGCAATTGTGAAACTGACATCATTAACGGCATTTACAGTGCCATCATCTGTCGGGAAGACCGTCTTTAAACCAGATATCTCCAGCAGCGGTGTTTCATTTTGTTTGTTGTTATGTTCTGTGGTTTTCATCTATACCGTTTAACAGACCCAATCCTGTTCATCCAAAATTGAGGTAATTCTACACGAAAAACAGTTTTTCGTCAATTTTTTTATTTTTTACGGATTTATGATGTATCAGATGGTCTCACTTACCCCCATTTTTTTTGAGAATCGTCTGTGTGTGATATTGTTAGGTTTGTGTGTGAGAAAAGTGGCAAGAATACCGAACTTGCCAACACACTGGGCGGAGCAACCTTTTCTGTTTCAACTTCTCTCATTTTACCGAAAGCGGCAAACGCAACGCGAGCGCATTGACCCCAAACGTTTGCGACACACTCACCGCTATCAGCACAAAGAGCAAGTGACGCAACGCAGGTTTTTTAGAGCAATAGACTTGAAGATGTCTTGAAAACGGGTTATCAGAGATGTGGGATTTACCCGGTTCGGGTATCTCTAACCCACGGCTTTTCTCACATGTTTCTAAACAAAAACCCTTCACCACAAACCTTCAAAAAAATGGGGGTAAATGAGCACGCAAATTCTATTGACAATTTCGCAATTCCCTGATATGCTATCAGAAAAACACGGATTATCCGATAACTTCAAAGTGGACAACTGACTACCCTCTCATGATTGAAAAAGGAAATATTGCTGTCATCACAGGTGCAGCAAGCGGGCTCGGACGAGCCATAGCTGAACGGTTCGCAGCGGAAGGCATGAAAATTGTACTTGCCGATATTGAAGAAAAAGCCTTGGCAGATACTGAGTCTGGACTGACATCCGCAGGTGCCACAGCGATCTCTGTCAGAACAGATGTCTCGGATGCCTCGGATGTGGAAACCCTTGCTAATCGGACACTGACTGCCTTCGGCGCAGTGCACATTCTGTGCAACAATGCCGGTGTCGTCTGCAGCCGTCACATTTGGGAACATAGCATTGCCGATTGGGAATGGATGTTAGGCGTTAACTTGTGGGGTGTCATTCACGGCATCCGGACATTTGTACCGCTCATGCTTGCACAAGAAACGGAATGTCATATCGTCAACACGGCATCTATTTTAGGCTTGGTAGGCGGGGCAGGGACAGGCATCTATAAGGTCAGCAAGCACGGCGTGGTGGTTCTCTCTGAAACCCTGGCCGATGAATTGAAACAGAGCGGAGCTCAAATTCAGGTGCATGTCCTTTGTCCGGGTTGGGTGCGCACACGCCTTTTGGACGCAGATCGAAACCGGCCAGCCCACTTGCAGGAGCAGCCGAAGCCGCACGAAATAGAAAATTCGCAACGTGCCAGAACGGAGATGGCGAACGGTATCCACCCATCTGAGGTCGCAGAACACGTCTACAACGCTATTCAGAACGGTACGTTCTATATTCTTACGCATCCTGAACTGAAAACCCAAGTTCGGGCCCGCCTGGAGCACATTTTAGCATCATCATAATATGAGGCTGCCTAACCAGACAGACGTTGTAGCACATTGTGCGTAATCCGTTCCACAACAGCATCGCCGCCCCCTAATCCATGCGACCAGTCGGTTGTCGCAGCAGTGAACACGGTGCCACCGCGCGTATAGAGGCCCATCGTTGCAGCACAGGTCCGTCCTTTCTCCCAACCGCCATACCACTCCGAATCGTCCGGATGCCATCGGACAGGGGCAGTCGCGAGGACGGTGAAACCTTCCGGCGTGCCGTCGCGATGCGTCGGCACAGGCAGCCCCGCCTCAAAAATTAACTCGCAGCCATCACATTCATAGCCGACAACTGTATGTTCACCACCGAAAGCATCTGCTTTCACGAGGTTTGTGCCTTCAAATACCCAATGCTCAGGCCGATGCACGGTATAGGCCCCAGAACCGTCCATGAATTGCCCATGGCTGCGGTGATACCCCCCGTAGAGGAACCCGACACCGGTCAACTGGTTCTCCGGACGATCGACGAGGTGGTGGCTCCACAAGGTACTCAGCGTGCGATAATCGCCTGTTTTGTAAACCGGATCTTGATGGTAATTCTGCTTCCAACAGACGAGCGCCCTGCCCTTATCTTCAGAACGGACTTGCCAGCAGACAGAATTCCCACTAAAGAACGCCGCGTTCCCCCCATTAGCGATAAATGCCTCAAGATTATCGCGCATCGGGGCAGACCAGTACTCGTCGTGTCCAACGCTCAACACAAGTTGGTAACGCTCCAAGAGTTCCGGATGGAATTCCAGATCAGAATTCACGGCATAATCAAGCGTATACCCGTTCTGCTCTGCCCACACAATAAATGGCAGCTCCCACTGTTTGAAAATGCCCACTGTCGGCCGATCGAAGGAGACGCGACTCCCTTGTAATCCGCTTTGTCCATGAAATCCGTAGAGACTAAAGCCGCCCCAATTGTTATACGCGTTGTAAGTATTGGTCGAGAGTTGAAGCAAAATAGACGTGTTAGTCCCCGGTTCCGCAGGACGTACAATAAAGAATAGGGTGCTTTCAGCGGTGCGGCGGTTCCTGTAGACGTAGCGTCCGCCGCTATCTGTCACGCGGAGCGTGCCTTCATAATACCCGCTCTGCCACGTCTCCGGTACATTGAGCGTGAAGGAAGGCACCCAGCCGCAACCGTGCGATGAGGCATTTTCCGGGATCGGATATGTCTTACCGGGGAGCTCTTTTTCACAGAATACCACCTCACGCGTTGCACCCAGACGAGCAATCTCGAGGGAGTAGTGCAGCGCACTCGTTGAGATATGGAATTCAACAGTCTCACCGGGGGCGTAACTGAGTTGGTGCGTGTACCCATCGATATAGAGCGGTCTGACCGGCCTTAAGATTTCCATGCGTGTTTCCTTTCCAGTTACAGTGGCTCTGATAAATGCAAATTGTCATAATTTCACACCAAAGAGCCATCTCTAAGCCGGATACAAAACTTTGATGGATAGCGTATCATTTTGTGACTAAGATGTCAAGTCTAACGAAATATCTTGCATTTTTCTCAGAAATCATGCATAATGATATGTGTCTTTTGTATCCAGATTTGATTAAATATGTATCGCTTGGCTACGCTATGGCGTTACACGGCAATGTCTTTTTTAGAAAAAATCAGAGTTGGCTGAGCAGTCTCTGTGGACAGTTCAAACCAACACAAAAGCGTTTGAGAATAGATGGAAAAATATGAAACGGGTACCTTTCCAAACTTTGCATGATGAATTTTATCGCGTACTGACCACGGTCGGGTTTACCGATGAACGCGCTGTGTTATGTGCGCGGCTATTCGCAGAGAACCAACGAGACGGGGTATACTCGCACGGCTTAAATAGATTCATTGGGTTCGTTGAGGGGCTGCGGAGCAAACAGATCGATTTTCACGCGCGGCCTGAGAAGATTGCGAGTTTTGGCGCGTTGGAACGGTGGGATGGCAAACTGGGGGTCGGCCTCGTTAACGCGCATCTCTCCATGAAACGGGCAATGGAACTTGCAGAAAGCCATGCCATAGGCTGCGTCGGACTGTCAAACACCAACCATTGGATGCGCGGCGGTGCTTATGCCCTACAAGCAGCAGAAGCCGGATACATCGGAATCTGCTGGACGAATACAACTGCGCTGATGCCGCCGTGGGGCTCAGCAGAAAAAAAGATTGGGAATAACCCGATGGCGATTGCTGTCCCGCGGTCAGATGGACATATTCTACTCGATATCGCGATGAGCCAATATTCAAACGGAAAATTAGAGGTGCTGAAACGACAAGGCAAACAGTTACCCCTACCCGGTGGATATGATGACACAGGAAACCTAACCGTCGAACCGGGCGAGATTCTTGATTCCCAAAGAGCACTGCCGATCGGCTACTGGAAAGGATCCGGGCTTGCACTGGTACTGGATGTGATGGCCACCGTCGTCACAGGCGGGCAAGCCACGCATAACATCGTGCAGCAAGGTTCAGAATACGCTGTTTCTCAAGTTTACATTGCGATTAACGCCACAGAATTGATGGGGCAGATGGAATTGAATGAGACTGTAGATGCGATTATTGAGGATTTCCATAGGGCCATCCCCTTAGATGCAAATGAAGCTGTGAGGTATCCAGGGGAAGGAATGTTACGTACACGGCAAGAGAGCCTTGAAAAAGGTGTCTTGGTAGATGAAGGACAATGGAAGGAATTGCTTTCAGTTCCACGTCGTATCGGAGAGGAATTATGACATTACGTGCCGGAATTGTCGGGTGCGGTGGAATTAGCCGGAGCCATGCGGCCGCACACGCGAATTTGGAAGAGGTCCAGCTCGTTGCTCTTTGCGACATTAATCGTGAAGCACTTAAGGCTCGTGCAGATGAGCACGGTGTGGCAAAACGATATATAGACTACGAGGAGATGTTCGCTCTAGAAGATTTAGATGTGGTAAGCATCTGTACACATGCCCCACTGCATGCGCCGATTGCAATTGCTGCCGCAAACGCCGGCATCCATGTGCTCTGCGAAAAGCCATTGTCGGTTGACTTAGAGACTGCAGACCGGATGCTGGCGGCGAGTCGCGAAGCCGGGACTCATCTGGTCGTCAGCCATCAATTCCGCTTCACCCCGCTATTTCGGCACGCAAAAACGTGGATTGATGAAGGTAGAATCGGCGAACTCCGTTCTATTCGCGAGGTAGGCAAAGGGCGCGAGGCCGGATTTGAATTGATGGAGATGGGCGTTCACTACTTCGACGAAATGGATTTCTTCTTGGATGGGATCCAGTGGATTCAGGCACATATTACCTACCAAGGCCATGATGTGACAGCAGCAGATATTATGCACAGCAGCGAACTCTGCAAAACCGACCGTCGCGACAACGGCATGGTTGCTGGAGATACAATGCTCGTGCATATCGGAGGCACCTACGGAACTTACGGGATTATGGAACTCTACTGCCGCCAACGTAGACACAATTGGATGATGGGTCCCCATATCCTTGGTTCGGAAGGACAACTGAGCATAAAACCGCATCCCGAAACCGGAATCGATGAAATGTGGTACTGCCCGTTTGATGTGTCGTTTGCAGCACATACCCCGGCTTGGGAACAGATAGCATTGGAACCAGAGCAATTTATTATCGCCGGAAAAACCTGGCCGACGCGCCACACTATCTGGAGTGCTAAAAATATACGAGACGCAATTCTCACGGGCAATCAACCGGAACTCGGAGGACAGAACGCGCTTGTATCCCTTGAATGTGTGAGCGCTACCTACGTCTCGCACTTCAGCGGCACAAAGGTGCAGCTCCCAGTTACCGAACGGAAACATCCACTCGTCTCTTTTGGTAAAGAGAACAAGTAAAATCCTTTTTCGGTATAGGGAGACGATAAAGTGGTACGCTCTCATGAACACGGAGCCTTTTTAGCCTTTTTTTATATAAAGGAGGAAACGCATGAAACTTACTTTCTTTAATGATTACCAACTCGGCGTAATAAAAGAAAACCACGTTGTTGACATTGCCGAGGCACTCAGCGAAATTTCCTATCACACACCGCAAGAACTGATTAAAACGGTAATTGAAAAATTTGATGAGCTGCATCCAGCAATCGTTGATGCTGCCGAAAATGGTAACGCAATTGCACTTGACGATGTCTTGCTGAGATCTCCGCTGCCGCGTCCCGGGCAGCTCGTCTGTTTGGCAGGTAATTACATTGAGCCGGACAGTCCATCACGTGGTGACTTCAACGCCTTTCTCAAATCGCCAACCGGTATCATTGCTACAAAGGAAACGGTTGAATTGCCGGAGGCAGATGTCACCGTTTTCCACTTCGAGCCGGAATTAGCGATTGTGATTGGTAAAACGGCGAAAAATTTATCTGAATCGGATGCGCTGGACTGTGTGTTCGGTTACACGCAATTTATTGATGTCTCTGCGCGCGGCCTGCCCGGTGGCTTCTTTTTAGGCAAAAGTTGGCATACCTTTGCCCCAATGGGGCCGGCTGTCGTCACCGCAGACGAAGTGGCTGATGGCAACGCGCTCGGGGTAAAACTCTGGATTAACGATAATTTGCAACACGATTTTTCAACGAATTCCATGGCACGTTTCATTCCGGAATTGCTAGTAGAAGTAACCAACGTCCTCACGCTGGAACCGGGCGATGTTGTGTCTACTGGTACACACCATGAAGCACTTACCGCTATCAAAGATGGCGATACGGTAACTTTGTCCATAAACGGTTTCGGGCCGGAACTGACAGTTGCCGTACGCGATCCGCTGAAACGAACAACCTGGCGCGGTTAGAAAAACGTTGACAATCATATCCGTTTGCGTGTATAATAATTGAAAAATCTCAGACGTTTTTAGGTATCAATATGGGTACTACACATCTGATGCCCTTGAGAGAACGAATCATTTTCTTTTAAAATTGGATAAGAACAAGCCTATTCCTGACGATAAGGAGAATTAATTAATGAAGAACCCCAAAAGTATAGCTAGCTTTGCTGTCCTCACAATTGTTTGTGCGTGGATGGTAGGATGCGGCGGCTGTAATCCTGAACCCATCCCCAGCGGGATAACTCCGACTGAAGGTCCCGAGACCGGTGGGACGACTGTGCGAATTACCGGCGAGAAATTTGATATGAAAAATGGCGTTACCGTGACATTTGGCGGGCAAAATGCACAAAGCGTGACAGTGCCGAGCAAAATGGAAATTACTGCTGTAACCCCCTCTGGCATGGCAGGACAATCCGTCCCGGTCGTCGTCACAAACAAAGGGAAACCTGAAGTACCTGTCACACTGTCACAACAGTTTACTTACACAGATGCAACACCACCAACTGTCACAATGACAGAACCTACTGATGGCACAGTATTCTCTGATTATCAGAACTCATTGGATGTCCGGAATAGTTTAAGTGTTACCTTCAGCGAACCTGTTGACAGCGCTAGCATCTCAATTAACGTCGATGTTGCGAAAACTGAGGATTCAATGAGCGAACCGATGAACGCGACGCTGCAAGGGACAGTCAGTGGAAGTGGAGATACTGTGACTTTCACCTCGGATATGCCGATGCGGGCAGGACGGATGTATACCGTCACCGTTTCTGGAGCTACCGATATGGCTGGCAATTCTCTTGCAGCAGCTCATACATTCAGCTTTAGCGTGACGAGCCCCGAAACTGTCTCTAAATATTACGTGCAAGAAGAGGATATTCAGGAACAGAATGGTGAAGCTGCACTCAAACGTATCGCAGCCCGCCCTGAGATATTCGACAATCCGGATATGTGGGAACGGTTGGTTGCTGCCAATCAAGATTATTATATCTTTAATCGGACAAAACTGAACGTCGGGCAATTACTATTGATTCCACGGGGACGCGTTTGGGGCGATAAGTAACCAAATTCATAGAAAACCTAAAAAAAGCCGTGTATCATCTGTTATACGGCTTTTTTATTTTACGAGAGACCCAAAAAACATGTTTGGCACACAAAGAGAACCCCATAAACGTCTTGATGAATACCGCGGCAATTTGGTAGGTATCAAACACCTCCACCGATTAACACCGAGGCGGCCCGTCCCAAATCAACCGTTTACGTTGCATGTAACAACGTCTGGTGGGCTCCCTTACGATACCGTCCGATGTTGGGTCCATTCAGGTGAACGGAGTTCAGAAACTGAATTTGACTTGGCACCGTGTCAGTCTCCAATGTGGAATACTTTGGAATGGCGGTATGTTTGCGAGTGGCAAGGGGACATCCCACCCCATCCCAGCGGCACAATCCTCCATTATCAGATTGGGGGGCGCGTCACTGGCTCAGATACCTGGGTCTTTGCGGATAATCAAGCCCGAACCCAATCCAATGCAACTGAATTCGCTCTCACAATAGACAATTACGAAACGCCAGAATGGGCGCGGACTGCAGTTATTTACCACATCTTTTTAGATAGATTTTATCCAGGGGATGGAGTGCCGTGGAAAAAACCGGCTAACCTCTCGGGGTTTTTCGGTGGGACATTGCGCGGCGCAATCCAAAAGTTAGACTACATTCAATCGCTTGGATGCAACACCTTGTGGCTCTCACCAGTCTTTAAAAGCCCGACACACCACGGGTATGATGCAACAGATTACTATACAGTTGAACAACGTCTCGGAACGAATGAAGAACTACAAGAATTGATTGACGAGTCACATAGACGTGGACTGCGCGTTATTATGGATTTCGTCGCCAATCACTGTTCCAATCACCATCCGACCTTCCAAGAAGCCCAACGTGAAGCAGATAGCGAGTATCGTAACTGGTACACCTGGCATAGATGGCCGAACGAATATGCCAGTTTCTTTGGAGTGAAGGGGATGCCGCAATTCAACTTCAAACATAAACCTGCCTGCGATGAACTACTTGCGTGTGCCCAGCATTGGCTACGGCGAGGCATTGATGGATACCGGCTTGATTATGCCCCAGGCCCCCCACACGCTTTTTGGGCAGCATTCCGAAACACCTGCAAAGCCGTGAACCCTGACGTTTTTCTGTTCGGTGAGGTCGTCCGCCATTCAGCAGGAATAGCCTCATATATCCCGCATTTTGATGGATGTCTTGATTTCATCCTCGCTGATACACTCAGGCGAACTTTCGCTCTTGAAACCTCGACACTCCGTGAATTCGAATCTTTTCTGACTGCACATGAAAACTACTTTCCGACTGACTTTTTGCTGCCTGCCTTTTTGGACAATCACGATATGACGCGTATTCTCTACTTAGCAGGAGAAGACAAGGCGAAGGTTAAATTGGCAGCCTTAGTCCTTTTTACACTCCCCGGCCCACCGGTCATTTATAACGGCACCGAAGGCGGACTCTCACAACAGAACCCTCTCGGCCGTTTCGAGGAAGCAAGACTCCCGACTCCATGGGGAGATGAACAAGATAAAGACTTGTTAGATTATTTTCGACGGTTGGGAACCTTACGTATGCAATTCCCGGGGCTCCTTTCTGAAAAACGGAGAACTGTGCATCTCAACATGAGTACCCGAACTTATGCTTACCTTCTAGGACATCAACTCATCGTACTGAACACCAGCCGCGTTCCTTGTACAATTAACCTGGCGATTTCAAAGTTTTCCCACGATGCGAAAGACCTGCTCAATGGACAGCCAGTGAAAGTGACAAAAGATGCAGTGCAAATTTCACTCCAAGCACAGAGCGGTGCATTTATCTCTTAGCAGACAGAAGATTACAATATAGACGCGAGAAGGGCTGCATAACGACAGAATGTTGTTATGCAGCCCTTCTGATTAATCGTAAGCTTTATGCGAACGATCGTTGGAAATGTTTATTGGCCATCAGCCTATTCAACGACAGCGTTGTCAGTGGTTGCTGTGTCAGCGGCGGCTGTGTCAGCGGCGGCTGTGTCAGCGGCGGCTGTGTCAGCGGCGGCTGTGTCAGCGGCGGCTGTGTCAGCGGCGGCTGTGTCAGCGGCGGCTGTGTCAGCGGCGGCTGTATCAGCGGCGGCTGTGTCAGCAGTTGTTGTGTCAGCGGTTGCTGTGTCAGCAGTTGCTGTGTCAGCAGTTGCTGTGTCGACAGTTGCTGTGTCGGCGGTTGCTGTGTCAGCAGCTTCAGCCATAGCATCTTCAGCAGGCGTAACAGGTTCCAATACCTTCTGCGCGCGTTCGCAGGACACGAAAGAAACCACACATCCGATCAAAATTGCAATTAGGACAATTCGTAGTGTTAACATAACGACTCATACTCCTTCTTATTAATGAGCAGTTTACTTGAAAACTTTGGTGTTGTTAATAGATCCTTGAGATTCTGGGCACTTCTCCGTTCGTCTCTCGGATTAACCTTACTTTACACTTTACTAATACGATGAAGAAACCGTCAAATATAACATCTTTCTCCAAACGGACTTATTAATATGATAATATAATTTGTATTAAATGTCAAATTTTTCGCATATATTCCACGTCAGAGCAAATATACTTGATAGTCCATAGTGACAAAATTTATTTTTCGCCAATTTAAAACTCATCAATTACCATCAATAGGCTCGCTAAGCTCTTTATCAAGATTCGTCCACTGTCCGTAGCGGATTCACTAAGTTTCGAACTGAACCTATCATCCAACGGTAAAGTAGACTTTCGTGTTTATGTATTGACAACTTCATCATACACGTCTGTGTATTTCACGACTTCATAATAAATGATACTACACTTTATTTAAATTGTCAACAAAAAATCGTAGGCGGCATCTTCAAGCAAACCAATATCTTATACACTTTGCAGTCAAATGTGGCTGTCCAAAAATCATTTTTGATTGATTTTTAGAATTTCCGAATGAATTTTTAAGATATGTGGATGCTCTGGAGCTTGCATAAAAGCGGCTTCAATTTCTCGCTGTGCATCAGAGACGCGAGCAAGACGATAATAGACGAAGGCGAGCGTCGCCCGGTGTGCTGGATGTCCATCCTGTTTGACAGCCGCCTCGGCAAGTCTAAGCGCCTCCCCAAGGTTCCTGCCGGCATCTGCTAGTAAAAACGCAAGCGCATGTTTCGGAAATGGAATCTCTGGAGCAAGTTCAATTGCACGGCGGAAATCCTTTTCTGCTGCTGCGGCATCCCCCTGTTTCTGGCGGATTTGTCCACGCCACCAATACCCCGGTGCCCATGTCGGTTCGTGTTGAATGCCCCATGTAAACGCATCCGCCGCACCATCCAGTTCACCTACGAATTCACGGAGTTGTGCAAGCCGAACGTAAGTCTCCATGAAGTCTGGTTCATGCTGTAGAAGTGTGAGGAAGTGCCGCTCTGCCTTACGGTTGTTCCCTAATTTTGCCTCTATGATGCCGAGATGCAGCAGTGCTTGCCGCGAGCTAGATTCTATAGCCAGGACGTGTTGATATGTCTGCTTCGCAGCTATCAATTTCCCTAATTGCATTTGAATGTAAGCGTAATCCTTCAAAGCAGGTGTAAACATTTCATCTGCGTCAATAGCTTTTTGAAGTAGGCGTAAGGCTTGCCGCGTCTGCTCTCGTGTGCTGATTTCAGTCGTGTCTTCCGAGGTTTTAAGCAGTTGATGCGCTTGTCGGAGATAGCTTTTTGCAAGCGTTCGACGGTATCGCGTGTGCGCTGCTTCGGCACCGGTAGTGTCACCAAGTTCGGAGAGGACATCCGCGAGTGCTTTATGGAGTGCCGGTGTAGACGGTGCGTGTTGAATAGCGCGTTGATAAAAACTGCGTGCAGCTGCTAGTTGCCCACGTTTGACGGCTATCTTACCGCGCCCGAAGGCAGCACTGGCAAGCGTGCTCTCTTGCGCGAGTGCCTCTCGAAAAACGGCATCAGATTCGTCAAGGCGGTTCAGTTTGAGGAGGACGTGCCCAAGGTTATTATAAGCTGCAGTTGCATCCGGATACAACTGCACCGCGACGAGATAGTATCTGCGGGCACGCTCAAAATTATTACGCTCCGTTTCAATCTGTCCTAAGGCAATGTACCATTGTACCGGTGCCCGTTCTGCTGCGGTTTTGATAGCTTTTTGGAAGCATGTATCTGCTTTGTCAAGTTGCTTATTGCGATGGTAGGCCGCCCCCAATTTCGCTTGCAAGGTAGGCTCATAAGTAGAACGTTCGGCTTGTGGCGTGCCTGGTAGCAAGTTTAATGCACGTTGAAAAGCGGTAATCGCACGCGGATAATTCCGTAGTTTCACGGCAGCGTCACCTATACGAACATGTGCAAGCAGCATCTCTGGGTTCTCTTTAGCGACGGATTCGTACAATTGGAGCGCCTCGTTCCACTTTTCTGCTTGGAAGGCACGGTGGGCAGCTGCTAATTGCTCCTGCAAGACATCCCCGGATGCTGAGAAGAGGACTCCGAGAAAAAAAAGAAAACATGCAGCTCTTAGGTTTAACACTGTAATTTCCTTACGAATTCAGACGTTCTACACGCTTTAAAACTTGTTTACCGTTGTCTTCTCTATTGACGGATTTAAGCGCAGCTCAGCGAACTCAGGGTCTAAAATGTACCAATCCCCGCCGGCTTTTTGTTGAGCGAGCCAGGCATCAAACTCCGATTTTGCTATCTGTTGGCGGAACCGGCCGCTAAGTTCTTCACTAACCTCTGCGTACGTTTTTTGACGACCGGCGGCACCCTTAAATTCAGAACGGTGTTCTTCAAAGTATTCCCGGGCTGACTTTGAGCTCTCTTCAGGCGTAACACGGTTGTGGAATTTGCGACGAAAGAAATCCTCATAAATTAGCGACGCGTGTATCCATTCCTTGACTATTTCAATTTCTAATCCATGCTGCTGTAAAGCGCGGTGAAATTCGATTTCTGTCGAATATTTTGAGATGAGCTCGCCCATCCGTGCTGCAAGTTGTGGGGCATCATCAGGCAGGGTAATGCCGAATGCCTCCGCCTCCAGCAATACAAATTTACGGGCGATAATCGCATCCAAAATCCCCTGTTTTTCTATTTTTTTATCCAACGTAGCAGGAAGAACCTCTTCTCCTCTCTCTGCAGGTTCTACAATAGTTGGCTCCCGCGAATTTAAAAGGGGAAACGGGCCGTCAATAAGTACCTTGATGCGGAGTTCATTTTCTAATTCACTTCGGGTAATAGCGTGCCCTTTGACATCAGCAATCACTGAATCAATTAAAGTTTGGGAGACTGCTGTTCCGAGAGAGAGCAAAATCAAAAAAGCAATAACGTATTTCATATTTATCCTGAAGTTTAGATTAAGAAAAATACGGATGCCTTGCCTCTGATGCTAAATCTACCGTGGGTTCCGTGGGGTGAGCCACTCTTCTTCAATTTTCAGACCCAGCCCGGGACCGTTATTTGGTGCGATATAACTCTCTTTGGGCACGGATTCTCCATCAAACCTTTTCGTCTCTTCCAAAGGCACGCCCGGGGGAGTAGCGAGATAGTATTCAACCCACGGCGTATTCGGCATAGCGGCAGAGAGATGCAACCCGGATTGCCGGACCCCACCCCCATGAAAGATGACCGTGAGTCCTGCAGCATCTGCTAGGTGGCAGATTTTGACGCATTCGGTGATGCCACCAACCCAAAATGTATCCGGCTGAAGGATATCCAAACACCGTTTTTCGATAATTTGCTGGAATGGGAATCGGGTGTAGTGATGCTCACCGCTGGCTAAGCTAACCCAATCCACAGCTTCCCTCACTTTCACCAGTCCATCAACATCTTCAGGGATAAGGAATTCCTCGATCCATTTGAGGCGGTAGGGACGCAGCCTTTGTGCTAAACGAATGGTGTAATCCACATCAAACGCCATATAGCAATCTAGCATGATTTCCACATCGTCGCCGACTGTTTCTCTCGTTTTCGCGACAAGTTTTTCGTTCTCTTTTAAACCCCATGCGCCATCTACGGGTCCGTAAGGACATGCCAATTTAACTGCTTTGAAGCCGAGTTCCAATTGCCAATCTGTATCGTTACCCGTTGCATAAGCAAATAGCTTGTCCCGCACCGGCCCTCCGAGCAGTTCATAAACAGGCTGATTTTTGATTCTCCCATTCAGATCCCACAAAGCGATATCAATTCCGCTCATGGCACAACTTGTCAACCCTTGTGAACCGTAAGGTTTAGACATACGAAACATCATGTCCCAAATTTTTTCGACAGCGAAGCAGTTTTCGCCTATCAGCATGGGACCGAAATGTTCGTCAATAATGGCGGAGACCGGTGTACCGAAGGCTGTCTCACCTATGCCCCAGGTGCCGTCTTCTGCTGTAACCTTCACGTACACTGTATCCCATTTCGGCATCCAGCTAGCGCGATGCCTTTTGTATTTCGGGTATCTTGACATCGGGTTAGCGACTTCGGCGTGGACGTTCCACGGCTCGCGCCGAGGCGGTGTGTGCTGTATGTCGCGAGTCGGAACGTTAATTCGGACTGTCTGTATGTCTCTAATTTTCATTGCCTACTCTCCGATGGTGTGTCTCTGTTATTACGTCAAACTTATAGTTCGCCTTTGAATATGAGCTACGATTTCCCTTCTGCGAAAATCGGTACCTGGAGTAACTTCTTCAGTTATTCTTCAGTTTCCATCTCAAGCCATCCTAAATTCAGACCCGGACGCAGAGCTTCGGGGCAAAGCATTATCGGAATGTCTATACTTAGATTGAGTGAATTATTCTACCAATTCTATTAACCCACACCCGATTTTCGCGCCGCCTCCCGGCTGCTTATCCGGCATCTCCATGCCTTGTGCAGATAAAGGCATCTCATCATGTGAGTGCGGCGGTGTCCCCGCATCGTGATGATGATGTTCGGTTGCCCCCATTTCCACCATGGATGTATTATCTGGCAGGTGTTGCCCATGGGGCATAGTTTCAAAGGTATCACCCGCTTCGTGGACAAGAATCAATTTGCCGAGAATATCGGTATCCGGACTGCCTCCAAGGGACCAGAGCGGCGTTGTGAATTCCAATCTACCAGTACCAGTTTCACCTACCAGAACATTTCCTATTTCTCCCCGGCCGATAGGAGGGTTGGCTTGTGTAGCCTCTGCAACAGGGACACCGACTGTCCCGGCTGGAATACCCACAGGATGCCAATGCAATCCTACATCGAGGCAACTTGTACCTGTATGAAGATGCATCGCGTGCAAGCCCGGACTGGCATTCTGAACCTCAATCACCGCATGAATTGCTCCCTCCATTTCCATAAAGGTTGCTGTTCCGGTGATACTGTTTTCATCTAAACCAGAGATAGTGGCGACAGCTGTTTTGACTGAGACACCGTCCATAGGTAAGGTCGTTTGAATCATTTCACAACCATAGGTAAAGGTTGTTCCAATCAGTAGAAGCATGAAAGCCCAATATGTTTGATATTTTTTTCCTTTTGCTAACATTTTTTAGAAACTCCTTTTAAAATTTTGTCTTTAAATGAGTTTATCAGCGAGTATGAAGTTTAGTCCTACCAATAAACTGCCGCGCGCACCTCCTTGAAGGTTTGCATCCATCGTGGGGGCGAGGTAACTGGGAGCAGTTACTAATTCTGCTGTATCCAACGGTGCAGCGTGCTCGTTGTGCGTAGCTGATTCATGAGCATGTTCTTGCAAACTTTCTGTTGCGCCGTTTGCCGGTTCAAAAGCCGCCTCGCGACCAGCAATGTTGCCCCGATTCTCAAACAAGCCTCGCGCCGAAACGCTCAGCCAATGGTTGAATCTGTGTGCAACCCAGAACGTTGAACTCGTAGCAGGTCCCGGACGATAGCCCCGATTATTTTCGTTGAGGCGAATTGCGACACGTGTCTGTCCGCCAAACGACCAGCTGCCTCGTGTTGTGAAAAAGGTCAACCCAGGCATAAATTCCAAAGAACCCGAGCCTAATTGCATAGGATCGGGTAGGATAGTTTCAGTACTGCCACCATGTATACCTTCTACCGCAATTGAACCGGTGGGAACGGAAATCCCAGCATTGAGGATGAAGTCTGCATTTTGTGTATTCAGCAGGGCATCAGCGCGGACAGTTTGAGGTCGCCGAGTCCAGCACTTTCCATTTCATGATGTCCTACCGGATGGTCGTGAGCACCGGTATGCAGGTGTGCTCCTTCCATTTCCATAAAATTTCTTCTGTAACTCATCATTGCCATGAGAGTGATGCTGTCGTAGAGGGCGAACATCACACCTAACATGTGCATCTGCATCTGCATCGTGGTAGGCACCATCGCAAACTCATGAAGTGCTTCTTCAGTTGAAACAGACTCGGTACCATCTCCCAACGATGTCTCCATTTGCCAAAACTGGTGACACATTCACTAAGATGAGTAGTGCAAGAATGCAGGCAAAAGTGTTCACCTGCGAGACTTCAGACGGTAATTGGTTCATTAAGTTTAACCTCTCAAACAATTTAACGCTTGCTCTAATTATACTATAAGTCAAGCGCAAAATCAAAACAAAATCAGAGGAGAGGCACGAATGCCCGTTGGACAGAGACGCACAAACCAATTCATAAAATAATCGTAGTCGTGCTGAAATCTAAAACCGGAATTCTCCTTTTATATTGACATATCTTGAGTGAGTTGTATAATGTTACGTATGAATAAAACGCAACCTAATATTCTCTGGATATGCACCGACCAGCAGCGTTTTGATACGCTCAACTGCTATGGCAATCCGTTTGTGCAAACGCCAAATTTGGATAAATTGGCGCAGACAGGCGTGCTTTTTGAACACGCTTACTCGCAGAGCCCAGTATGCACGCCAAGCCGGGCGAGTTTCCTAACCGGAAGATACCCGCGGACAACGCGATGCAGACAGAACGGACAGGCTATCCCCCCAGATGAAATCCTCGTAACCAAAATCCTTCACGATGCAGGATATGTGTGTGGTTTAGCTGGCAAACTCCACCTCGCCCCTTGCAACCCAGATGTCTGGAAGGGGACAGAACAACGGATTGATGACGGTTATGACCAGTTCTTTTGGTCGCACGACCCGAATGATGGATGGTTTGCACACGGATATACGCAGTGGCTGCAGGATAGAGGCCTGAATCGCAGCACAAAACCTTTTCCTGACTCACAGTACGTTCAAGTTATTCCGTCAGAGGAACACAGCCAAACGACGTGGGGTGTCGAAAAGGCGATGTCGTTCATCAGAAGCGCTGAACGTTTCGAGCAACCCTGGCTCTTCTCGTTAAATCTGTTTGACCCGCACCACGCCTTCGATCCCCCTATAGCAGCCCTTGAAAGATACCGCGACATCCTTGACGAGATACCCTTACCAAATTATGCTGAAGGAGAATTAGAAGATAAACCGGTTTGGCAAAAAATTGACCACGGTGGGGCCTATGGCAAACAGTCCGGATATCCTTACCGTGAGATGACAGATACAGACCATCGGTGGATACGCGCCGCATATTGGGCAATGATTGACGTAATTGACGCGCAAGTTGGACGGTTATTCGATTTCTTGGAAGAGACTGGGCAGTGCGAGAAGACGATCGTTATTTTCACTTCCGACCACGGGGAGATGCTCGGAGACCACGGAATCTACTTGAAGGGACCTTATTTCTATGAGCCAGCGATCCGCGTACCGCTGATTATTTCAGGACCTGGAATCTTGAATAACGGGGCACGTTCCAACGCACTCGTGGAATTAGTGGATATAGCACCCACGCTGCTGCAAGTATCAGGTACGGAACAACAGCCCGGTATGCAGGGGCAGAGCCTCTTACCCCTCCTCACAGGTGATGGCCCGTTGGATACGCACCGCCAGGATGTCTATTGTGAGTATTATAACGCCATGCCGTGGCATCAACAACCGCAAGCACACGCGACCATGGTGCGCAGCAAAAAGTATAAGATTGTTGCAGTGCACGGGGCAAATGGCGGTGAGCTCTACGATTTAGAGAGAGAGCCGGATGAAACCAACAATCTCTGGAATCATCCGGAGGCAAGAGAGGTTCAACTTCAGATGATGGAGCGGCTCATCAACCGGATGGCCTGGACGGTGGATCCGCTGCCCGAACGCCAGGCACCGTGGTAACTTCAGCAGGCAGAGAGGCATCGAGGTAGCCTTTTTGCGTAAGTAACTCCTGATTCGTCCGGAGACTTGCCTCATGAAACTGATAATTGTTTTTACCGAGCCGGTAGTAACACCGGAGATGTCCTGTGTCAACTGCCCGCTTGAGCACAACCGAGGAGAGGCCAAGCATGCGCGCGGCCTCAACGAGGTTATATTCAACAGTATATCCACGTATACGCATTCGTGTCTCCTTTTAGAGTTCGCCTAAATTAATTTCCCATGACTTGTCTTATACTAAAAACGCAAAAAGGAGAGGAGGGTTTCAAATTAACCATCTACGATTCGCAATGAGTGTCTCTGAAATGCTGATTATGCGGGGGCATGCGTTTCAAATTAACCATCTACGATTCGCAATTTTCATGCTCTGCTGTCTGCCAATCTCCCTTAACGCAGAGGCTGAAAATGTTTTTACGCGATGGGATCAAGCTATCTTTAAAAACGTCTACGATGCCCCGCCGCATCAAGAACCGATCTGGACAATCATGGAGACGGTTACGGAGTTCGGGCATTACCGTGCTGTGATGGGGCTCTCCATCCTCCTTATGGCGTACGGTGATGAATCGCACCGTGAAACCGGACAACTTTTATCCAGTGCGTTTTTGGGGACGGGAGTCGTTACGTACGGAATGAAGCGGCTCATTGGACGAAAGCGGCCGCTTGATGAGACGTTGGGGAATCCCGCTTTCCCGTCGGGGCACACGTCTCTGGCATTTAGTTCCGCAACAATTTTAGGCTATCGGTATCCGAAGTGGCGAATACCGCTCTATATTGGCGCGGGGCTTGTCGGATTCTCGCGCATCTATTTAGGACGGCATTACGCCTCAGATGTGGTAGCCGGTGCCGCACTCGGCACCGCGATGGGAATGCTCGTTTGGCATAAGCGCGCAACAGTGTTGCACTGGGAATTTTAGGGATGGATGTAGCGTAGAAACAGAGAGAAGAGAAGAACGATACGGAAAATTACTGAACAAAGGATAGAATTTTTTTCATCTTGCCCGGCTGTGCCCAATTGCATTTTCCTGCACCATTGAGCTGCCGCAATAAGACTTGAATTTCTGGATCTTCAAGGGCAGTTTTAAGCCGCTGCGCATCCTGTTTGCTCCAGCACGGAATAAAGGCGTGCATTGACTGATTGCCTTGCCAAACTTGTCCATCTATATCAGTGAGCACAATCGGACTGAATTCGCTTCTGCCATACGCCTCCCAGATAACTTTGAAAGGCGCAAATGAATAGGGACCAACCCCGAGCAATGCCCACCAATGCCCCCTATTAATAGCTGCACGGAGGAGTGTTCCTTTCCTTTCTTGAAGCACATCTCGGGTGTTCAAGAGGTAGTTTTTTAGGTGTTCTTGCATCTGATACCACTCGAGCGGCTTTCCGCTTTCTCGGTGATACGGAAGTAGTACCCACTTGAGCGGTGTTGACACGCTTTGACGCCAGAGTTCCTTTGTCGCCAACGGGTACAGGAATTCTTCGGGTAGATGCAGCGGTTTCCGCTCAAAAACGAAGACCTTCTTCGCACCACACGGATTTACCCCTTGCCGCGGTGTTTGCGTTGGTGAAAGTCTAATGTTAATTGCTGCATCTGTCTGCATCTCATCGAGGGTGTCTACTATCCGCCACGGGTCGTCCTGCGCTTTGAAGGGCAGTGCTTTGTGTTCAAGCCATTTTCCGTGCTGCTCCCGAAAATAACGGACAGGGAAACTCTGGTGCGTATCTAGATGAAACCTTGCACAGCCATAAGAGGTGCTGACACCTTCAAAAACCCTTGTCTCTGTCCATTCATAGACAGTATCTATAACAAAATTGCGATGATTCGCACGATAATTTCTAAACCCACGATGTGCACCGTCACCGAAAAAGAGAGACAACGGTAGATAGAAACAGCCAAAACCGTTCTTTTTGAGCAATTTTCCCAGTACAACCTTTAACACAAGTGCGGCGACATCAACACGGGAAGAACCCAAAAGCATCTTCTGTCTATCAGGCACAAGTCCTTCGGCAACAAAAAGCGGTTTAACGCGAGTTTTGTAATCCGCTGGCAGATCTGTGAAATTTGCCCACGGCGGGTTTCCAATCAGAATATCATAGTGTCTCTCGTGAGTTTCCATGAGTACATCTTGGCAAAACATTTGAGAGGTAGGAAAATCTATCCGGAATTCTGTTTTGAGCTGCTCTCGAAACCGCTTAAGATGCGTAGGAACGAGCTCAATGAGAGTCAGACGTGAAAGCCGTTCGGAAGTGATAGGGATGCCTCTGCTCCGCGCGAGTTGAAGTATCGCGAGGATGAACGCGCCTTGTCCTGCCGTCGGATCGCAGATATACGCGCCATCAACCCATGCTTCAAAAACGCGCCATCTATTAATGAGCCATTCTGCCCACTTTAGTGGTGTGAAGACCTGACCGATGGGAAAATCTACTAAATGAGAGAGTCTGACATTCATAGCAAAGAGACTATTGAAATCACAAATCTAAAAAACCTATCCACTGCATTAAATTTCATAATGCACCAATTTTCGTGCCGCCTCAGTAATCTGTTCTGGGCCGGGAATAACAAAATTTTCCATAACCGGTGCAAATGGCACCGGCACAGGTGCAGCAGCGACGCGCTCAATCGGGGCATCAAGGTAATCAAACACTTCGCGTACGACCAGGGCGGCGATCTCGGCACCGAAGCCGGCTCTCCCGACAGCTTCGTGTGCAATGAGCAGCCGGTTGGTTTTCTTCACTGAATTGAAAATCGTCTCTTTGTCCAGCGGCATTAACGTCCTTGGGTCAACCACTTCTGCAGAGATGCCCGCTCCGGCCAGTTCATCTGCCGCGGTGAGCGCGTTCAGAACCATGCGGGAGGTGGCTAGGATTGTGACATCTTCGCCCTCTCGTTTCACATCTGCCACACCGAACGGAATTGTGTATTCTTCTTCCGGAATCTCTCCTTGTTCGGTGTAGAGCAGTTTGTGTTCAATAAACATAATCGGATTATCGTCGCGAATTGCAGTCTTCAATAATCCTTTTGCATCATAGGGCGTTGAAGGCATCACAACGAGCAGACCGGGAATATGCACAAACCATGCCTCCAGGCTCTGGGCATGCTGTGCAGCAGAGGAGCGCCCAGCCCCGCCTTGGGTGCGAATCACGAGTGGTACATCCAGCTGCCCGCCTACCATATAGCGAATTTTGGCGACCTGGTTAACAATCTGATCCATGCCGACAGCGGTAAAGTCAATATACATTAACTCTGCGACCGGGCGCATCCCTGTGACAGCAGCCCCTAATGCAGTCCCTATGATCGCCGCCTCTGAGATTGGCGTGTTTCGGATGCGTTCCTTACTGAACTCTTGGAGGAGCCCATCAGTGACTTTATAGGCACCGCCATACTCAGCGATATCTTCACCCATGATAAACACAGTCTCGTCACGTTGCATTTCCTCTCGCAATGCTTCTTTCAACGCATCGCGATAGGTAATTGTTTTCATATTTCGCCTCCTAATTTAATCGGTTTTTAGCCTTTCGTTTGTCTTAGCTCTTTTAGTCGCTTAAAGCGCTCAACCGAGCGTCGCGTGAAGGTACTTGTAGATTTCGCCAGAGTCTCCTTGGCTATTTCCTACCTAACGCTACGGCAGACGTTATCTGTAAAGCGCACATTTGTAGATGATTCGCCACGGACCAGCGGACACTCACCATGAGCCACGAAGAGATTGTTGCAGAAACTAATATTACAAATCCCGGCACTCCGACAGTCCACAGCGGTAGGGTTTCCTATAGTAGATTCTACGATTACCACTTTATTATTATGGAAAACTGTGTCTCTGATACCGCCATTAGCACCACAGGACCACAAGTGGATGCCCCCGTAACTATTTTTTCTTGCATCGTTGACGCTGAGGTTATAGCGGAGGACGTTATCGTGGAACGTTCGCGCCCCCTCAAATTGTGCCAACTGATACCCCGGCCCGTCGTTGTCATGTGAATAGTTATACTGCACAATTGAATTCCGCACACCGCCATCCAGATCGAACCCACCCCCGTCTTTACTACTTCCGGTGCGGTTGTGATGAGACTCATTCAATTGAATTACAACTTGATTCGCATCCCATGCCCAAATTCCAACGGGGCCACCGCCTTCGTAATCATTTAAGCCGCCATTTTCATAGGCATGGCAATGCTCAATCATCGCATCCTCTACTTGTGACAGAACAATACCATTTCCTGAATGGCTCCCCTTGCCTGGGATACCCGTATTCCGGTAAACCTCGCAGTGGGCGACATAAACCTTAGTATGCGCATATCCAAGTCGTTCAGGGTTCCAAGCACCGAAGCAGCAGATGCCTGCATCGCCATTGTCATGGACATTAGCGTGTGTAATCCGGACATCCTCAAATCCACTCCAACTCCCATCTATCGGTTGTGCCATGATGCAAATTCCGGACTGCTTGAAACCGCACACACTAACTTGATGAACTCGGATATGTGCGAGTTTGATACCTCCGGGCAAGTCAGTGACGAACGAAATGCCAGAACTCGTATTGCTTGCTTCGCCGGCTCCGACAAAATTGAGTCCTTGGACGTTTATGCCACCGATGTTTTTGGCAAGCAACCCCGGCCCTATACCCGCTTTGAGTGTTGCTCGTCCATTCCCATAGGAACCAATAGTTATCGGTTTACAGCCACCGGTCGTGTCGGTTTCTGAAAGGATCAGATTTCCGGTGAATGTTTGGTTCGCGTGAAACCGGACCGAATCACCGGGACGCAACTGGGCAGCATTAACCCGCGCGATGCTTCGCCAGGGATGCGTTTTAGACGAGCCTACGTATGAATCATCTCCAAATTGATTGATGTAGTAATCCATATTTTCGTAGGCAGAAACGGTAATACCGCCCTGGTCTGACACTGTATGCCTATCTCGTCATCCAAATATTGAAAATTGGGTTAGGCAGATTCAATCACTAAATCGCGATGAGATGCTTGAATCCACAAAGATTTTTAGCCAATCCGTTTTTTCTGCTAATTTGATGTAACGATTAACCCTTCTGTTTTCATCCATTCAATTGTCTGTGCAAAGGCTTGTACGGTATGTTCTACATCCGCTTCAGTATGCGCTGCGGTTGTCATGCCGCCGTTGCTGGCAAGATCGACTCCGTTAAGCAGTAAGCCACATCGAAGCGGTGTCAGGAGCCGTTCATCGTTGCCACCTTTGAGTTTCCGATAATCCCAATCGTAGGCGTTAAAATCACGTGCACGGACATCTTTTTCCCCATGCCCGATAAGCAGTTTGATGCCTGAAAATTCCCCGTAAACTGTCCAATCCAAAAGGTAGGAATCAATCAAAGCGTTAAGCGCATCCCGTAGTTGCTGTGCAATGCGGTTTGCCTGTTTGTGCGGTTCACCGGTTTTAACAGTGTTGAGCATAGCGATTCCAGCAGCTGCAGAGAGCGGATTCGCGTTAAAAGTACCCGGGTGAGGCATTTTTAACCCACGTTCCTCTGCTTTCATTGAAATCAATTCCATAACAGCTTTTTTTCCGACGAGTGCACCGCCGGGGAGTCCACCCGCTAAAATCTTAGCGAGTGTTGTCATATCAGGGGTGACACCGTAATAAGCTTGGGCACCCCCCGGCGAGACGCGAAATCCTGTAATCACTTCATCGAAAATCAGGAGAACACCGTAGTCCTGCGTCAGTTCGCGCAGCCGCCGTAAAAACGTACCATCGGTCGGAACAATTCCGAAAGATGCACCGGTCGGTTCAAGGATTGCACAAGCGACATCGCTGTCATTTTCCAATAGCTGTTCGAGCGCATCAATATCGTTTGGTGGACAAAGGAGTGTTGTATCCCTTACTTCTTGCGGGATGCCCGGCACTGGCATATCAAAAGGTGGATAGGCACCTAGAATAAGACTATCGTGCCAACCGTGAAAGTGCCCGATAAATTTCAACACCTTTTTTTTTCCAGTGTAGGTGCGCGCGAGGCGCATCGCCATCAGTGTTGCCTCGGTGCCCGAACTCACAAACCGAATGCGTTCAGCCGACGGGATGAGGTGCTTTATCAATTGGCCCCATTCCAATTCCAACGCATGGCACGCGCCATAGTGCGTACCGCGCTCCATTTGTTCCGCCACGGCTCCAACGACTTCAGATGGACCGTGCCCGAGCAGCAAGGCACCATGGCCAGCCCAATAGTCAATGAATTCTTTTCCATTAATTCCCCACTTCTTCGCACCAGATGCTCTTGAGACATAGATGGGAAAGGGATCCATATAACGGCTGTCGTGTGTCACACCATCCGGAAAAAGTTGATTCGCTGCTTGTGAGAGTTCACTGTCTTTTGAAAAGGTTTTTTGATACCGCTCCACAATTGTTTTCATGGTTTTTCCTCAATCGATTTCTTCTGATTCCCATCTGTTTCAGCAGTTTGACGTTGTTTCAGACGTGCTGCAAGCCGTTGTGCTCGCGTGAGTTTCGGCTCGGCAGGTGTTAATGAATAGTAGTCACACACAATGTCGTAATCGTGTTTAAAGGCAAACGGTGGGAATTCTTCCTTCGCAAAGAGGCACGCGTCTAAAGCCTCTGCCCCAGCCCTCGGAACACCAGCCACAATGTTGCCGACATACATGATGAGGACAACCGTCCGATCTGTATTCGGATAAACTCCCAATAATCGTTCTAAGGCAACCTCCACATTGGCTTCCTCTTGGACTTCGCGAACAGCAGCCTCTTCAGGGGTATCACCTATGTCAATATAGCCCGTTGGGAAACTCCAGAAGCCATGCCGCGGGCTATTTCCACGGCGAATTAGTAGCAGTTTTTCTCCTTGGAATGCAAGTACACCGGCAACAGGTTTCGGGTCGCGGTAGAATACGAACCCGCAGCTTGTACAGCCTTGGCGGAGCCTGCCTTCAATATGTTGTTCTATTAGAATCGCTTTACATTTTGGGCAAAACTTAAATTCTTGATGCCCCATGGGATGCCTCACCCCAAAATATTTGATAGTATCATACACAAAAAATCGAAGAAAGTCAATAGATTTTATTGCAGACGCGCCGTTTTCTACCGAAAATCGAGGCAGTGAAAGTAGACAAAATCTAGGAGCTTGAAACTGAAACCGAAACCGATACGGTTTTATCTCGACTTTCAATACTCAGAACGGCCGGTTACGTGCGTGCAAAAGTAAAGGCAGATATAGAAATCTGCCCTTACATAAAAAAAGTGGTGTTAAAATGTTATCGGGTTTTACAGTCCCGCTTGAGTCTAGTGTCGTGCATGCGCGTTCCATCATATCAAATTAACACTTCCGTGCTGTGACATCAATGTCGTGCATGCACGTTCCATCATATCAAATTAACACTCAGTTATGTTTTTGTTAAATGCTGACTTAAGTCCTCTCGTAAAAGAGAAATTTATTCACGCCATTTAGGATAAGCTCTGTTTTATTTTTTTTGTGATATGCCAAGTTTTTTGGTGTCAATTTGTCGAGGCAGAGGCATATTTAAACATGCCTCTGCATAAAATTACTGTTGGGAACTCTTAAGCCGTCCCCATGTGATTGCCAATTTATCGCGTGCTTCGACGCTTAAGAAAGTCCTCATACCATGTTCCATGATGATGTTGACCTCTTCTTCGGATAAGCCGCGCTTCCAGATGTTTAAATCATCCATCAAGCCGGCGAAGGGGCGATTATTATCTATGTTATATCCCACGCGTGCCCCGTTGTCCCAATCTGGAGCAATAGGGGTTCCGACGCGTGCCTTCTCTTCACCTGCAGCAACTCCGTTAATGTAGAGGACTGCCAACCCTTCAGCACGGCTGAACGTTCCTGCGTAATGGATCCATTCATTGGCTTTATTCTTTCCTGCGCGGATATCGAAAATGGTGGCCCCGCCAGGGCTCCGGTTTAGCCAACGGTAATTGCCATCTCCGCGAGCCTCCGGATGTACCAGCCACGTATTATCGCCAGCACGCGCATTGAAAATCGCCATATCCGTAACTGCCTCAACGTGAATCCACGCGACTACGCTCATCCCTTCTGTTGGTATGTCATCCGGGTTAATATTGGGGCCGTCCAAGTCGAGGAAACTGCCCGAAGCAAAATGGGCGGCTTTCCCAAATTTTCCATCGTTAGACTGCGTTACCTTTCCATTAATCGCCCCATCATAACCGCGTCCAGATTTTTCAACCACGGTATCCCCATCAAAGTCCTCATAATCAAAGTACAGCACCAAATCTGGATCTAATACATCGGCAGACAAGCTGCCAATGCCAAATACCAAGAAGAGGTACGTTAAAATTACCAAGCTGCATTTCATTGTGAAAATCTCCTTTACAAAAATCGTTATCCTAAATTAAGTTAGTCGATTTCTCTTTATAAGACTGAATGCCTGAGATTCAGGCTTCTGTCAGTCGAGTCCTTGAGAGCGAGCTTGCTTCTCAAAAACAACACCAATTTAGTTCATTTGATACTGTCTGTTTAATTTTAACGTATTAAGAATTGAGTTTGCAACCATATATTTCATTTTTTTTGAATCGTCCTTCAGATTTTTATTCGGTATATTGATATGGCCGGGTCTATGTAATTGTTTTCTGTACGTGCTGTCACAGCCTACTGAGTCTGTCCTATTACACTGTATGTTCCGGAGTTTTCTCTTGATTTTAATTTTCCTATCTGGTAAATTAACTAATATATCAAATCGGTTAAATTTCGCCTTTATGTCAGTTAAACATGATTAAATTTTTTAGTACAAACTAAAATGATTGTGGCAACAAGATTTATGCCAATCTCGCTAACTGAATCAGTAGACAAAACAGTGGTGGTATGAACATTTCACCCATTGATTGGGCAATTATCATCGGCTATATCTGTTTCGCTTTAGGGCTTGGCATTTATTTTTCTAAGCGCGCTGGGCGAAGTATCACCGAATTTTTCGTCTCCGGACGCAATTTACCGTGGTGGTTGGCAGGCACGTCTATGGTAGCGACAACGTTCGCTGCGGATACGCCATTAGCGGTTACCGGACTCGTTGTCAATGATGGTATTGCCGGCAATTGGCTCTGGTGGAACGCTGTATTGAGCGGGATGTTAGCAACGTTTCTATTCTCCCAACTCTGGCGCCGCGCCGACATCATAACAGACGTTGAGTTAACCGAACTCCGTTATTCAGGACCTTCCGCAAGCTTTCTTCGGGGTTTCCGGGCACTTTACATCGGCCTCCCTATTAACTGCATCACGATGGGTTGGGTCATCCTTGCCATGCAGAAAATAGTTGTACTCACCTTTGGGCTACCGGATACCGCCAACACAAAGTCGTTAGTGGTATTAGGCTGTCTATTGATTGCTGGCATCTACTGTGCGCTCTCCGGCTTCTGGGGCGTTGTCATGACAGATCTTGTCCAGTTTGCGATGGCAATGGTGGGCTCGGTTGCTTTAGCAGGCATCGCTGTTAATAAGATTGGCGGGATTGGTGCACTAAAGGAGAAGCTGAGCGGTCTTTACGGTGCGGAGCATACTATCCTCAACTTCACGCCTAACTTCAACGCTGGTGAAATGGCAATTTTAACGTTTGGTGTCTATCTCGGTGTGCAGTGGTGGGCATCAAACGGTGTGGATGGAAGCGGCTATATTGCACAACGGATGTTCGCAGCAAAAAATGAACGACACACACTCCTCGCGACTTTATGGTTCAACATTGCCCATTATACGCTCCGTCCATGGCCGTGGATACTTGTCGCGTTAGTCGCAATGGTTGTTTACCCTGGGCTTGGTAACCCTGAACACCTGAACCCTGCCTTGCGCGATGCTGAAGCCGGTTATCCGATGTTGATGCTTGCCTATCTTCCGACAGGCCTGCTCGGCTTAATGCTAACAGCATTCTTGGCGGCGTTCATGTCAACAATTGACACGCATCTAAACTGGGGTGCATCTTACCTCGTCAATGACTTCTACAAACGCTTTTTCAAGCCAGCGGCACCAGCGAAGCATTATGTCGTGGCCTCGCGAATTGCTGTCGTACTCATCATGGTAGCAGCAGGCGGTGCCAGCCTGCTAATGGATTCTATCGCGGCCGCATGGAAATTCCTCATCGCTCTTAATGCTGGGATCGGGCTCGTGCAAATTCTACGGTGGTACTGGTGGCGTATTAACGCCTGGTCTGAAATTTCAGCGATGGTGGCAGCCTTAGTCATTTCTATCGTTGTGTTTACGCTGCCCGCGACGAAAGGCGACGATAAATTCGCTATCCAGATGCTAATTATCGTGCCTTCTTCCACAGTGACGTGGATAGTCGTGACGTTCTTGACTGCACCCGTTTCAAAAGAAACGTTGATCGGCTTCTACAAGCGAGTCAGACCCCGCTCTGGGCTCGCAATAGATGGATGGAAGCCGATTGTTAATGCGATAACGGCATCGACTGATAATACACACTTGCAACCTCCTATCAAACAAGGGGCACCGCCGTTACTCAATTGGGTTATCGGGGTGTTCTTTATCTATTCAACTCTATTCGGGTTTGGCAAACTTCTTTTAGGCTTTATTAGCACTGGACTTATTTTTCTCACTATCGCAATCGTAACTGGAGCCATCATGTATAAAAATTTACCGAACCGGCAGGAGGGTTAAGAATTGCACAATGATCCTTGCTTGCCAAGAACAAGTTTTCACGCTGTAGGGATTATTCCAGCCCGCTATGCCTCAAGTCGATTTGAAGGAAAACCTTTGGTCGAGCTCCTTGGGAAACCGATGGTTCAACATGTCTATGAACGTGCAGCACAGGCGAAAATGCTTGGCCGTGTCATCATTGCTACCGATGACCGTCGCATTTACGATGCTGTTAACGAATTCGGTGGAGATGTCTTTATGACTGGCGAATGCACAACTGGGACAGAACGCGTTGCTGTCGTCGCCAAACAACTTTCATGTGATATTGTCGCAAACATCCAAGGCGATGAACCGCTGCTTGAACCAGCACAAATTGACCTGATGCTGCAACCGTTCATCGATAATCCGGCTGTACAGGTGTGTACCTTAAAACAGAAAGTTGATACTGCAGCCGATTATTCGGACGTTAACGTCGTTAAAGTCGTCACGAATCTTGAAGGAGATGCGCTCTATTTTTCGCGTGCAGCCATACCCGGCAAGGTCACCGAGGCGACACTCCGTGCATCTCCGGTGTACCGGCATGTCGGACTGTACGCTTATCGCAAAAAACAACTTGAGGCCTTCGTACAGTGGGAACGGACGCCTTATGAGAAGGCGGAAGGATTAGAGCAGCTGCGCTTTTTAGAAAACGGCACCCCGATTCATGTTGTTGAAACTGATGTACCACTTATCGGTGTCGATGTTCCTGCTGACCTGGAACGCGTGAAACAGATTTTAGAAAGGAGACGCGCCCGCTCTGACAGAGGGCAGTAACTTGATATGACAAAGTACATTTTCGTGACAGGCGGGGTCATCTCCGGCATCGGCAAAGGGATTACAACCGCCTCACTCGGACGGCTGCTTATGAATCGCGGCTTTAACATCATGGTTGTTAAAATTGACCCCTACCTCAACGTCGATGCCGGGTTAATGAACCCTTTCGAACATGGAGAGGTCTTCGTAACGCATGATGGTGCCGAAACCGACCTGGACGTAGGAAACTATGAACGCTTTCTCGGCATAGACCTTAACCGCGATTCTAATTTTACGACCGGATCCGTCTACAGCGAGGTGATTGCAAAGGAACGCCGCGGCGATTACCTCGGCGAAACCGTGCAGCTCATACCCCACATCACTGATGAAATCAAAAAACGCATCTATCAGCTTGGAAAGGATAACAGCGCTGATGTCGTCATCACCGAAATCGGCGGCACAATCGGCGATTTTGAAATGCCACCTTTTGTCGAGGCCATACGACAGGTAGCCGTTGAGGTCGGCAGAGAGAACACCATGTTTCTCCATGTCTCGCTTATTTATACCTTGCCTAACGGTGAGAGCAAGAGCAAACCCACACAGCATAGTATTCGCAAACTACAAGAATTAGGTATACAACCCGATCTGTTGATTTGCCGGACAAGCCGATGCCTGGATGTCAGTTTTCGCAAAAAAGTCGCACTTCTCTGTGGAATTAGTGAAGACTACATTCTCGAAGGTTTGGACACAAAATGCGTCGATGAAATTCCACTTAATTTCGAAAAACAGGGCCTCGGACACCTCGTCGCTAAAAAACTCGGTTTGCCCGACGAGGGGACGATCGATACCGAGTGGGCAGCCATGGTCGATAAAATCAAAAATCCTAAGCACCACGTCCGTATTGCTATCGTTGGAAAATACACAACCGGCAGCGATGCCTATATTAGCGTTCAAGAGGCACTTAAACACGGCGGTATTGCTAACGAAGCTGATGTTAATATTGAATGGATAGATGCTGAAACCCTCATAGAACAGACTCATCTCGACACCGTTTTCGACGGAGTTGATGGAATTTTGGTACCGGGCGGGTTCGGTTATCGAGGCATTGAAGGGATGTTGGTTGCCGCACGATACGCACGCGAAAACAGCATCCCTTACTTGGGCTTGTGTCTTGGCATGCAGTGCCTTGTGATCGAATTCGCACGGAACGTCGCAAACCTACAAAATGCAAACAGTACCGAAGTCGATGAAGAGACACCACACCCTGTGATAGATTTGATGCTTGAGCAACGTGCTATCGCTGACCTTGGTGCAACGATGCGGCTTGGACTTTACCCGTGCGTCCTAAAAGAAAATACCAAAAGTTACGCCGCGTATCAGCAACCTATCATCTTGGAACGGCACCGGCACCGCTATGAATTAAATAATGACTACCGTGCGCAATTGGAAGCGGCAGGGCTCTGTTTTAGCGGCGTTTCCCCAGATGAAAACCTGGTCGAAATCGCTGAGGTTCCAGAGAATCCATGGATGGTCGGTTCGCAGTTCCATCCTGAATTCCAATCTAAACCGCTTGCACCGCATCCGCTCTTCCGGGATTTTATAACTGCTGTGCTGTGCCATCAAGGTCAAGCAGCAGCGTGTGCATCCTAAATAAAAGGGTTGGCATCTCCCTGCCTGGACAAGAGATACGCACACGAGCCTTTGAAACGGGCAAACAAGTGCTAACGTTGCATGACGTAAACTTACAGAACATGCCAAAAACTGAAAATGGAGAATCATCATGAAAAATATCACAACCGTCCATTCACGCGCGTGGTACGGCGATAAAGAACTCACCCTGCATTTCCCAGAAGGCTGGGAAATAGAGATGCTCGGACCGAAGGATGCGCCTGCACTTTCTGATGCGCAAATTGAACGTGCATTCGCGCAGCCCATTGGCACACCGCGTATCGCTGCGATGGCAAAAGGGAAAAGCAGGGCTGCTATTATCGTTGATGATTTGAGCCGGCCAACCCCGGCAGCGCGGGTTATTCCGTTTCTCATACGAGAACTAACCGCTGCAGGCATTCCAAAGGCAGAAATTCGATTCGTTGTCGGAGGCGGCTCACACCGGCCACTCACCGACGAAGAAGTAGCGAAGAAAGTTGGAACGGATATCGCTGCTGACTACGAGGTAACCAGCCACAACTTTATGAGCGGAGACCTTCGCGCATTGGGTAGCTTGGATAACGGCATGCCTATCTACATCAATCGCGTGGTGGCAGATGCTGACTTCAAAATCTGTTTGGGTGGCATCTATCCGCACGGCTCTGTCGGCTTTGGCGGGGGCGCGAAACTGATTGTACCAGGCGTTGCTGGTTTCGCTACCATGTTCTATTTCCATAGCTTCTCCCCAAGCCGTGGGCATGCCGTCATTGAAAGACGGAGTAGCGAACCGGATCATCGCGACTTCGCTGAAGCCGTCGCAACACGCCTGGGGCTTGATGTCATCGCCAACGTCGTACTCAACAGCCGGCGTGAAATCTGCGGACTGTTTGCCGGCGATTTTGTGCAGGCGCATCGCACAGGCGCACGGTTCGCCTTAGAGACTTACGGCACAGAAATTCCCGAAGCCTGCCGAAAAGAGACAGATTTGGTTGTGTTAAACTGCTACCCGCTTGATAGCGACCCGATTCAAACAGGGAAGGCACTCTGGGCACGTGCATACTTTGAGAAGGCCTACTCATTGGCGCTTAACCCTGCTACTGACGGCATCTGCTACCACGGCCTGTTTGACCAGGTTGACTACGCACGTTTTCTACAGCAGCGGGAAGCGAAAACGGAGGCTGAACTTCCGGCACCACAACTCGGAACGCCACAGCAGCTGCACGTCTGGTCGGAGAACTTTTTAGTCGATGATTTCTACAAGAAGCATCAGGGTGCGCTACTCTTCCGTGACCTGCACGAACTGATTCAGTTATTTGCTGAGAAATTACCGTCAAACGCAAAAGTGGCTGTCTTACCTGCTGCAGGAATTCAGGTACTCGCCAAGGAAAACGATTAACGGAATCACCACACCGGAGCAGCTGATATTTTGAAATGTTTTCTAACACTCAGGTTTCTTCAGAGAACGGACATGAAGCTGTGAAGACAGTAAGCTCCGCCAACAAAAATCAGGAACGGCAACATGAGGCAAATCCTGCCCTTTTCGATGTGCTTGAACTTGATGCACCATTGACACAAAGTCTCAAGTATACTGGATCCAAACTCAAGCTCATCCCGCAGATCCTGCGGCTCGTAAAGAGAGTTGACGCGCAAACCGTTTTAGACGGCTTTTCAGGGACAACGCGCGTCTCGCAGGCACTCGCTAAATGTGGCTATACTGTTCTCTTACATAATACGCGTAAACTGGATGCGATTCGGGAGGGAATTGAGGTACTTAAACTGAATACAGTTGAGAAAGCTGTGGTCCTGACGAGTCTGATGCTGGCCCTTAACCGGGTGGACACACGACTAGTTAAAAGAGACTGAACAACCTAACAAGGAATTCTTGTTCTTACTTGACAAAACAACAAACCTTTAAATTATGTCGCATCCAAATTGTAGGCCGCGCTGACGGTGTGGCATCATAAATGCTATATGAAAATGCTTAAACGACTTAATGCGTACCTCGGTCAGATTGAAACAGGCTTGCTGTGCCTCATCGTCGCAATGATGATAGCACTCGCAATGCTCAAAATTGTCTTGCGCTATGTTTTCCAGACCAGCCTTTTGTGGAGCGACGTGATGCTCCAGCATTTGACGTTGTGGCTCTGCTTTCTCGGTGCTGCACGTGCTACTTGTGAAAAACGGCACATCAGCATAGACATCCTTAGCCGGCTCATGCCCGCCAGAATCACGCGTTGGAGCACCCTCATTGTGGAGAGTCTCAGTCTCATCGTTGTCGGCATCTTAGCCTACTACGGCTTTGTATTTCTTGCAGACGAACGGTTAAGCCCGGCAGTGCTAATTGGCAGCATCCCCTTGTGGTGGGCGAAAACGATTATTCCGTTCGGGTTTGTCCTAATCGGAATTCATCTAATACTCCATTTAGGTTTAGGGTTTACAGGAAGAACTCACATGACAGAAACAGCGCCTGCTAAGACGTTGACAGACGAAGCCCCCGATGGTGAAAATCCGGACTTACAGCAGATAGATGAAACATCTAAAAAAGGAGAAAAGCAGACATGGGATTGTTAATTGGAGTCGGGTTGGTACTTTTTGCGCTCCTCGGCGGTGCGCTGTTTGTCTTACTCGGTGCAGCAACGATTATCGGCTACGCGACAGCAGGCGAACCGATTTCCACAGTGCTCATCGATCTAAACCGCCTCACCAAGAATCCGACGATTCTGATCATTCCGCTTTTTACCTTTGCAGGGTATATCATCGCAGCAGGCAATGCCCCGCAGCGACTGATTGCCTTTGCACGCGCCACTGTCGGATGGCTACCCGGTGGAATAGCCGTTGTTGTTCTCGGTACCTGCGCGTTTTTTACAACCTTCACCGGTGCATCCGGCATCACCATCATCGCACTCGGCGGCTTGCTCTACCCTATCCTCCGGCAAAATTATAGTGAACGATTCTCGCTCGGCTTAGTGACAGCGTCCGGGAGCATCGGCCTGCTATTCTTTCCGAGTATTCCGCTCATCCTTTACGCGATTATCGCGCAGGTGAACATCAACCGGATGTTCCTCGCTGGCATCATACCCGGCCTCCTCATCTTGGGAATTCTCAGCATTTACTGCTGTGCTTGGAGTCTTATCAAACGTTCTGAAACCACCCAGCTTAACCTCTCCGAAATCTCCCGAACCTTATGGGCAGCAAAATGGGAACTACTTCTACCTCTTCTATTGCTAAGCGGAATTATCTCCGGCACCGTTACCCTCGACGAAGCCGCCGCTCTCACAGTCATCTACGCACTCATCGTAGAAATCGGCATACACCGCTCCATTTCACTCAGAGACTTCCCACATATTGTCAAAGAGAGCATGTTATTAGTCGGTGCAATCCTGATTATCCTCGGCATCGCTTTAGGATTGACAAACTATCTCATCACACTTGACGTACCCACAAGCGTGCTCGAGTGGATGCAAGCGAAAACGGACAGCCGCTTGATGATGCTGATCGGACTCAACATCTTCCTGCTCGTTGTCGGCTGTTTGATGGACATTTTTTCTGCTATCATCATCGTTGTACCATTGTTGCTGCCACTCGCTGAGGAATTCGGGATTGACAAAGCCCACCTCGGCATCATCGTTTTGACAAATCTTGAGATTGGATACTTAACACCACCAGTCGGAATGAACCTATTTATCTCAAGTCTGAAATTTGAGCGGCCGGTTGTAATACTCTACCGTTCGGTGCTGCTGTTCATCGGATTGCTGCTGATAGCGCTCATCCTCGTAACCTACCTACCACAGTTAAGCCTCTGGCTCCCTCAGCTATTCGGTGAGACCCCGGCACCCTTGCTGTGAACTAGAGTGCCAGCATCTTCTGCTCTTAATAGGCAAACTTTCTAGCGCTGTGCCAGTGATACTGCTGTTTATTTGGAGTGCTGATAGATAGATAGGAATAAGACGGACAAATGGGCGACGGCAGTGTCGCCCAACGTTTTATGTTATGAAAATTGATATTACTTGATAGATTTCAATTCACCCCACATAACGCTTAATTTTTCCGTGGGTTCAACTGCCAAACTGATATCCATCATCTCCCGAATCTCTTTTACGTCTAATGCGCGTTGCCAAAACGAAATTTCGTCAATGATACCTTCTGCACCGTTTGTCAGCGCAATGTACTGGATGGTTTCCCACCCGAACCGCGGTTTTTCGTGCAATGCGGGGAAACCGCCCGTGATTTTCCGGCTCGTCGCCTGCTCTTTGCCATCAATATATACGAAGGGTGCCTCACCTGCAAAATCCCACGTCGCAGCGCAATGAAACCACTCTTCCTCCTTAATAATGCCTGTCGGATCGAATTCCACATCTTGCCAATCGCCATCGTCGGCTGCTTCAAAATAGAATCCGAATTCTGCGGGCGTGATATCCGCATGCGCACTACCTTTGCCGATAAAGAAATAGATAGGACCGAAACTTGCATCAAAAAGTCGGTAATCTTCGTCACTTTTACCGTCCCAATCCGGTCTGAACCAGAACAGCACGCTTCCGGCTTCCGTGATAACGTTCGGTACTTCAAGGAAACTTTCTTTCCCACGCAACGCGATGCCGGACGCGTATTTACCCGCGCCAGCAACCCATTTTGCGTTACCACCAAAGGTACCATCATTGCCATTTCCGGTACCGTCAACCGCTGTAGCGCCACGCCCTTCGCCAATCCATAAGAGCAGATCTTTATCATTCGGAACTTGAGATAATGCCGGCGCGATGCACATCAGGCTAATCAGTAAAATCAAAGAGAGATATTTCACAAGTTTTACCTCCTCAAAGTTTTAAGTTACGGATATTTTAACAGAATTTGGAAATTAGGTCAACTTTCGGGCGGGGCATCTGCACAATTTTTCGCGGAGGTACACTTGAATCGCACAATATAGGATGAGACATCTGATGGTGGAGAACGCGATTAATGGGGTACCCGCATCTGCTCGCTATCTCTATTCTGTCGCCGGCAATGCATCTTCGGCGGGTTTCACGTTTTGTAAAGGGTACAAACGTCTCCGTGTAGAAACGGATGTATGGCGGAGTTTCGGCCGTCTGCGGAATTGCGGCAGCGGTTCCGGTGGTTCGTAACTCACATGGATGGGCCGCTGACCCACGGATTGTTCAATAACTTCTGACTGGATTTCCGTTTGCTGTTCTTTCATAGCAACTCCAAAATTTGACCTTTATAAAATCATATCTCCCATTTGCTGATTCAGTTTTTTCTGAACCTTCGTTCGCCGCTTCCGCGTCAAAAGTATATCATCCTTCAACATTTGCGAACCAACCAGTAACCACTCTCTATACAACTCAAACGTGGTTTTGAACTGTTCCAGCGAAAAATCCGGATCAATTTCCATCTCATAAATGAACCGTTCCAAATTGAGCCTTAAACTTTTGAAGTACTGTAAATTGTGACTTAAATCCGTTAACCGGTCGGAAATTTTGAGGATGACGTGCAAAAGCGCTAAGAAAGCAGCAGTCCCAGCAACGGCGAGCCATATTAATTTCTCTATATTGAGATTATACGGTGATGCCGTGTTCAAGCCAGCTACCTCACCTATGGGAACATCCCATGCCGCCCAACCCAGTATAACAGAGGCAATGGTGGTGAGCGTTACCATGCTTTTGATAAACCCATCAACCGGGCGCCACGCTTGCACTACTGAGGTGAGTAGGCTCTCTGCATAGGCCACACGATAGAAGGTTTCAGCAGCTGTCCGCCAGAGGAGTTCTTTTTGGTACTCTTCAACATTTTTATCCATAGTCGACCCAGTGGGTGGCAGGTAAAAGGTTATCTTATCTCTCCTGAAAGGAGAGATAAAGAATACCTATCCTGCCACTTTTCAATCCTTGCTAGGAGTCTACTCTTGTCTAATTTAACGAAAGAATCTGATATCGGTAACAAATTATTTGAAGAGTATGCCCATAAAGAGAGGTAAGGTGAACCCAAAGGTGCATACCATCGGTTTTCTGTCTCAGGCTGTCGGAGTAAATTCCTTAGCGCGATGCTCCTTGCACAAAACTTGAATCGTGCTGCCTATCATCCTGTACCCTCAGGCATCCCTGCACAACATCCCGGTAAACATCTAAACCTGGCACCGTCAATCCTTTGAGTTTCGCTAGGTCGTCCCATCGCCGCAACATTAGGGCATCCTCGAAGTATGGGAGCCGTTCAAACCTTCGCTGCGCCTCAGTATCCATGATACCTCCTTGGAGCTGGAAACTCCTTTTTGAGGCATCGGATAAATCTTCATAATACGTGGCATCAGTTGTGCAAAGATACCTTTTTGCGGGTACATGCAACCGCATCGGCATTGTAACGGCTTCTGGAAAAAACGGCTCTAGATACGTCGCGCCGATCTCTTCGTGATTCTGATCTGTGTGCAAAAAGTCGTTATGGGCGTTGTGTTCCTCTAAAAGAAAATGCCCAATATCGTGCAGCAATGCACTCGTAATCTGCGTTGGACCTGCGCGATTTATTTGGGCTTGGTTCGCGCACTGGAGCGCATGTTCCAACTGTGTGACGACCTCGTCGTAAAACGACTGCCCTTTCCGTTCCATATACTCGAAAAGTATGCGAACCTGCTCTTCTGCCTTTGCTCCTGACATCTCTGCGGCGAGGCTCGCCTCAACGTTATGCTTGATCATTTTAAGACTGTTCTCCCTTGGAAGTGTGAAATTTTACTGATTTGACCTGCTCTGTCAGAACCGTCGTTTAGCGCCGCTAAAAAAGCGCTTCGCTTCTCTTGGTAGTACTTCTCACGCCAATTCCCTTGTGAAAGCGCGTTGTAGGTGAGATAGATGATGCGCCTAGAACGGTTCGAACGGTTTGAACCGCTCTTGTGTGGTATGTAAGAACCGAAGAGCAGAATATCCCCAGGCTCTGTCGGTACAGCATGCCACTCCATTTCCGAGGCAGTCTCCGGTGCCACACAACCGTTTTCATCTAGCGCGATGAAACCTTCTTCATGTCGCCCCGGTGCAAAATAGAGACAACCATTCTCCGGCGTGGCAGCATCAACCGAAATCAGACAGGTAATATGGAAGGTGACGAATTCGTACGCGGATGCATCCTGGTGCGCAGCGTAACCACCGCCACCCGGATACTTGTAATTGATTTTCTCTTTGTACAGCACCGCCGGTTCGCCCATCAACGCCGATACAACTTTTAACGCCCTGCCTCGCGTCACGGTACGGTTCATACCGGCGTGATACGGAACAAAATTCTCTGAACGCGAAAGTCTTGGACCTTCCGGGGTCGATTCAAAATGGTGCATCCATTTATCTTCGGTTGGCGGCCACGCCGCAATTTGAGCCGTCCAATTCTGCAGTGCAGCTACCTCCTCATCTGAATAGAATCCCGAAATTTTCAGGTAGCCATTCGCTTTCCAATCTCTCTGATGCAGCGGGCTTATTGAAAACGCATTCGCGGACTCCAAATATTTCTCTTTAGACATCATTCACATCCGTATCATCAATCTGGTATTCGATGGGCAAAAACAAGCACATTCAAATGCTTTTTGATAGAAATTGATAAAGATTTAACAAATTTCCCTCTACTCCAGAGAATTGCCAAACGATACTATCCGCTCGGTATTCGCAATTGGTTACTCGATAACGAGGACAGCCCTAATCCCACATCTGTGGCGTAAAACTCACATCTCCGGATACTGCACGATGGACGGGTACCTACATGTCAATTCAATACAATGACTTACGATAAATTTACTGAACTCTGGGAAAGTACAGAAATTCTGAAACAGCGGGAAGGGGTAAACAGATGCCCTGGCTGTTGGGCGGAATGCGAGGTCCTGCCCAGCGCAATTTACATTGGAGATTTGTTGATGAAAACGCTATTCCCCGGCAAGTAGGTTTAAACGGAGAGAGGCGAGAGGTCTGTGGTTGTCCAATCCAGCGGGCAACCACAGACATAATTTAATCGATCCTGAAGTCGCCCACAAAGACGTTGTTCTCTGCACCACCTTGGCTCCATGTCACCGGCAGTGCCCCTTTATCTCTGTAACTATAGACATCAGACTTGCCGACAATAGCGCCCTCAATCTCTGTCAGCGGTTTGTACCAAATTTGATGAGGCTGTGTACAGCCGCTACACGGATAGCGATTCGCAGAGAGCGCGAGGACTTCGCCAACCTGTACATCATATTCGGTACCGTTCTTTTTGAACGTTATCGGCGCAACTTGGGTTGCAACAAGCTCCCCTAAAACAGCAGCGCGTTTCGTCTGCATCAGATGCGTTACTGCTTCACGCTGTTGCACCGTGGCTCTAATGTCCACATACAATACACTCTTACGGTTCGCAGTCTCAATCGCCAAATTAGCGTCACCACTTACCACTGCAACCACCGTTAAACCGTCTAGCGAAACATCGTTCCAGCTGCCACTCTGGATATTCCATATCAAGGTCGCCTCTTTACCGCCTTCGACAAACTCTGCACCGAAGTGGCACGCGCCGATGTATACACTCGCGGAGCGGGCTTCAATATATTCGCCTCGCACGCTTGGCGCTTCCGTTGCAAATGCAATCATCCCTGCCGCGACCATAAGGGCGAGCATTGTGAAAACCAGAATCTTTTTCATCAGTTTTTCCTCCTTGATGCATTACACGACGCAAAATTCTCATTTCAACTCTGCGTCCGTTGATTACCTATTATACACTTTTCTCTTTTTAATATGCAACCCAAAAGTTAATCCTCATTTACCCCCATTTTCTTCGCAAGTTGCCGGTAAATGTGAGAAAACCTGTCAGGCACCAGCAAAATGGATACCTAAAATCGGGTTAACTAACTGCTCTCTTCAGGAATCACGAGCCGCGTCCGCCCCGTCAGGAGCTCCTGCATCATCGCCTTTTTGATGTCGCGTATCTTCTCAACCTGTTTCTCCAGTGCAGCTAGCTCCCCATCCATATCGGAGAGGATAGTAACAATAGCTTTTTGTTCCAATACACTCGGGGCAATGAAGTAAAAGTTTGCCATGTCACGACCATACAAATGAAACACTGTTGTACCTGCCACCAGTTTCATCACCTGATTACGGTTCATTTTTATCGAGTATGCGAGAAAGGTGCCATTGAGAATCTGCTCCGGGACACGTATAACCAGAATGTCCCCGCCAAGGATAACATCAGGCACGGAGATACAACTTGCTGTCGCAAGCCCATTAGGCGTAACATCGGATGCTGGCATAAGGACATCATTAGAGCAAGAAAGCAAAAAGACATCTTCTCTATTCGTGCGATGTAGGACTTCAGTGATACATTCCTTGTATGTTGTAAACAACTCCCCATAGTGAATACATGGTCTTTTGCCATCAAGAGATAGATCTGTTTTCAACAAACTGCTCGTCCCTTTAAAAAATGATGCGATATCCCCTAATCGCTTCGTCTGCCACTCGTCTGTGAACCCCGGCAGTCGCGTTTTACCCGTCAGCAGTTGCTGCATCGCCGCGAGTTTTATCGCCTGCTTCTTTGCAATCAGCGCCTCCAACGAGTTGATGAGTCCATCCACATCCGATAAGACTTCCGCGATGGCAGCTTGTTCTTTTATATTTTCAGGAAAACGAACAACCATCCCACGGAATTTTGGCAGGCTTATGACATACCGCGTTCCACTCCCATCACACTCTCTGCTGGCTTGATCGAGGAATCCCTTCGTGTCAAAAACATAAGCACGAAAGCGAAGGTCCCAATTCGTTTTCAAACGCAACCGGATAACGTGATAACTATAAACACCATCCGGAATATCCTCCATTGCTACCGCACAGCGACCTATATCTTCACGTATCTCCGAGGAGGGCGTGAAGAAAATATCACCCTTTTCAACTGCAAAGCGCCGAACCTGATCCGGTTTCGCTGTAACATAGTGCGTCAAATCTTTTGAATACAAAAAGGTCTTGTTGTAGACATCAAGATAGTTCACAAGCCGGACAGGCAACTCATCACGACTCACTTTTTTGTTAACTCCAGTTCCTGTTATGTCACCAATTTCCCCCAATCGCTTCGTCTGCCACGCCCCGCTGAACCGCTTTGGGGAGGGCTTGAAATCACGCGAACTGTCCGACTCACACGGAGCTTGGGTTGTGTTTGCTCATATCCCTGTCCACTCTATCCCCATATTTTTCAGATGCACTTCCAGCTGCGCGCTGAACGCTGACACTTTGACGGCTAATTCTCGCAACGGCATCGCATAACGCCCCGCCAACCCCTGCACACTCCCCGTCAACGCTTGCGTCACCCCTTCTATTTCCGCCTCAATCGCCCCATGGATACTGGCTAACCACTTCCCTTCCACTACCAACGTCTTAATCTCTATTTCGCGCAGCTCCGCATACTTCCCAAGCACCGAAACCGCCAGCGCCTCTGATGTCTCTTTCTGCAGCCGCTGCAGGCGCGTCTCCTCCCCTATCAGCTGCAGATACTCATAAAGAACGTCCAATTCCGCAAACAGACACCCGGCATCCTTCACGCCCTTCGTCCAGGCGCAAGCACCGAAACTCGCTTTCTTAATCGCTTTCGCCTGTTCAGACTCAGCAGTGCCTTCAGCAAACTCCCTCAAAATAATGTCCCTATACTCCATCACGCGCTGTAGCACATTCCCCTTGCTTATGCCTCGCGCCCCTTCAAGCCCAGCCAGCGCACCACCCTCTGCGGCGTGTTCCTCAACGAACGCCTCAACTTCCTGCGCTGCCCTTTCATGCGACGCTTGGAGGCACTCTATAGCCGCCTGCTCATCCGAAAAGTAGCGTGCAACAATCAGACCCGGCGGTATCAGATCCAGCTTATATTTCTTGCGCTTGACGACGAGGTCCGGTGCCTCCTTGATCCGCTTATCCTGAATCAGCGCGCGCGGTTTCACCCCTTCACGCCACCCCTCGGCAGCGATAAGATACACATCGTCCTGCATCACCGCTTCCCAATAATCCATCAATCCTTGGTAGACATCATACGCATCCAGCAGCGGCGCGTCTGCAAAGTACGTCAGTAAATCCGCAGACAACGCATCAATTACCGCTTTAGGCGATGTCCCTACCTCAATGCCAAACAGACGCCGCGTGTGAACCTCACGCCAAGCGTGAAAACACCTCTCAACCCCCCGCCGGTAAACTTCTAACTCATGATGTCCTACTATCGTGCTTTTCACTTCTTCTGCTTCCACGCGCACATCGCTATAGCCCGGCCGGATGCCACTCTCAAACAACTCCTCACGTAATGTCGGGAATACCTTCCAATACCCCTCCAAGCTGGCAAGCTCACTCTCAGGAATCCCACCGTTCAGGTGGGCATCCAAGTCATGCAAATCTTCCGCCTCGCTCGCATCTAGATAGCGCGGGATGTTCAGATTGTAGGCGTTCGCGGCACTCGCAATCTCAGACACGGGCACCAGCCGCGCATAACCCGCCATCTCCCGCTGTTCGGTGAACACCCTCACTATTTTATCAATATCTCGCGCACGCAGCCTATTCTTGTTACCCGCCTTCAGGAACCCCCGGCTCGCATCTATCAGGAAGATGCCACGGCGCGCAGGCGCCTTCTCCTTGTCAATAACCAGAATACACGCGGGAATGCCGGTACCGTAGAACAGATTCGCAGGCAACCCGATTATCCCCTTGATGAACCCACGCTTGACCAACGCTTTCCGAATCTCCCCTTCTCTATTCCCTCTAAACAACACGCCATGCGGCAAGATTATCGCCCCCTTCCCGTTGCTCTTCAACGAGGCGAGGAAATGGAGCAGAAAAGCATAATCTCCATTCTTCGCAGGCGGCACTCCATACGCAAAACGGCCATAAGCGTCATGCACAGGATTCAGCCCGTTTGACCACGCTTTGTCCGAGAACGGCGGATTCGCAACCGCAAAATCGAACGTCTTCAAACCATGCTCCGCGTTCAGAAAGTAGGGCGCGGAGAGCGTGTTACCATGCCAGAGCTCCGCCGTCGCCGTATCGTGCAAAATCATGTTCATCCTGGCCAGCGCGTAAGTCGCATGATCCTTCTCTTGTCCGTAAACCGACAACCCCCGCGGCGCCTCCGCATTTGCCCTCAGCAACAGAGACCCGGAGCCACACGCTGGATCATAGACAGTCCTATATTGGGGCGTGTCTGGGCCGATGCCGATAACTTTTGCCACTACGCGCGACACTTCCGCAGGGGTGTAGAATTGTCCCTTACTCTTCCCTGACTCCGTCGCGAAATGCCGCATCAAATACTCATACGCGTCACCCAGCAGATCCTCAGCCGATGCCCTATGCCCCCGTAAATCAAGCCCCTCAAAAATAGAAACCAGTTTCGAGAGCCGGTCCTGCATCTCTTTCCCTCTGCCCAGTTTGCTCTCATCGTTAAAATCCGCCTGATCTATCACACCTTTCAGTTCATTGGCGTCTGCCAGTCTTCCGATGATTTTATTGATTTTGTCACCGATGTCTTTGTTCCCCTTCAACTTCACCATATCGGAGAACCCCCCGCCAGGGGGAACCACAATCAGCGTCGCATCCCCAGGCACTGCCGCCTTATCCGACACAGACTTCAGGAAAAGCAGTGTCAGCACATAGTCTTTGTATTGTGATGCGTCCATCCCACCGCGCAGCTCATCGCAGCTCGCCCATAGAGACGCGTAAAGTTGTGATTTCTTTATTCCCATATCTCAATGCCTATCCTTACTGGATGCTTTGACCTGATTACAAGCAATTCTTCAATTGTTCGCCGGTTTTCGATGTCTGCCTTTCCTTGAATCAATGGCAGTCCCTCGGCGTGTTGGTTGGTGACAGTCCCATCATAATAGCAGCAAGGTGACTAAGCGTTTTTTCAGTCCACTCGTCGCTGGTTTCGATTTCAAATTGGTTCGATTAAAAGATTGAATGGAGAGAATTCTCAATCGTAGTGAACGGAGTTTTGATTCCAAATTGATTCGATTAAAAGTAGGTTAGCACCTTATACAACACAGAGGATTCTTTGTTTTAATTCCAAATTGGTTCGATTAAACGTCTAAAACTGATATATACAGTATACCACATCCTTATGCCGCTTGTCAAGGTAATTTTTATATTTTTTTTACATTTCCAAATTGGTTCGATTAAAAGCGGCCCACCCGCCCAAATCCTTGGTTTTGATTCCAAGGAAGTAACCTATGTATCCATCTTCCCAAGGCTTGCAGGTGCGCGCGATTTTCCGACAAGTCCGGCGAGTACGACCATGGTTAAAATATAAGGTAAACTCTCTAACAACTGTGTTGGGATCTGCCATCGGTTCGCCAGTTTTAACGCTGCAGCAAATCCAAAGAGAAAACACGCGGCGATGCCGCGGAGCGGGTGCCAATTCCCAAAAATTACAGCTGCAAGTGCGACATAACCGCGCCCAGCCGTCATACCTTTTGTGAAGTAGTGAACCTCAGAAACGAGGAAACAGCCGCCGACTGCGGCAAAGATACCGCTGCAGATAACAGCAAAATATTGCCATCGAGCACGGCTCAGACTAAGCGTCGCGAGTGCCTCCGTCGATTCGCCTGCAGCTTGCAACCGCAACCCCCATGGCGTTTTAAAAAGCAGAACGTGACTTATAACCATCAAAACCGGCATCAAATAGACAAGAAAGTTGTACGAACCGATAAAAGGAAATTGCCAATAGGGAAGCCCACTGACGCGCCCGGAAGTAGGTAAGATAAACTCTGTAATACCCAACGCCAAAATGTTAATCGCAATCCCGCTAACGATCTGCTCCGCATGAAATGTAACAGAGGCGACAGCGTGTAACAACCCTAATGCCGCACCGAAACAGAGGCCCACCATTAAACCACACCACGGTGAACCGAAGCCCTGGGTGCCGATAACGTAACCAAACGCACCGATGAGCATCATGCCTTCTAGGGCGATGTTAATCACGCCAGAACGTTCAGAGTAAATACCGCCAAGCGCAGCAAATCCCAGGGGTGTTGACATCCGCAGTGTCATTGGAATTAATTCAAGAATCATTTTCTACAAATCAGGTATACACACATGAGAATGTCCGTGCTTGGCAGCAACCCCTGCATGCACTCCTGCTTGATTCAGCCGTGCTGACAAGATAGACACAAACACCTCATAAAAATTTGAGAGTCATCTCTCTGAGCTATGTAAAAAATCGGATTTGTGCGAAAACCCATCAATGCTGACCAAGCAGATAATGAGAAACCCTTGTCCAACAAGAAACAGGCCTCGTGGAACCTCCAAAAATATCTCAATATCTAAGGCAACTTTACTGAGCAGGCCAAATAGGACTGCAGCTACCAAAACGCCAAATGGCTGATTTCTGCCCAACAGGGCAACGGCTATTCCTGTAAAGCCCCACGCAGGCGAGAAACTATCTAAAAACCGGTAACGGTAACCGAGAACCTCAGCAACTCCGGCTAAGCCTGCAGTCGCACCGCTGATTGCCATTGTCCATACCGTCACGATGCGTGGGTTTATCCCACCGTACGATGCTACCTCTGGCGCGTTCCCTACCAAACGGAGTTCGTACCCCCAACGTGTGTGCATTAAAAAGAGATAACAGAGCACGACACAACCACAAGCGAACAGAAAACTGACGTTTAGGGGATTACTCTCCGGAAGCAACCGGAAATACGGGGCCAACCGCGGAAGCCGTGCGGCTTCAGAAATCGGTGCGGTTTGCGGATTCATCTGATCCGGCTCTTGGTACACAACCGTAACGAGGTAATTCATGAGTGCGAACGCGATGAAGTTCATCATTATTGTGTTGATAACTTCATGCGTCCCGAATTTCGCTTTTAAGAACCCCGGAATTCCACCCCAAGCCGCCCCGGCAGTTACGGCACACCCTATACAGAGCGGTATCAGCACTACAGAGGGCATTGCTACATGCAGCCCTACCCATGTAGCAGCAAACGCCGCAACGTAAAGCTGCCCCTCACAGCCGATATTGAATAAGCCACCTCTATAACCGATTGCAACAGCGAGCCCGGTAAAAATAAGCGGTGTCGCGTTAAACAACACATAACCAAAATCGTCAAAACTGGCAAAACCGCTGACAAAGAGAACCCGATAGAATTCCCGCGGATGCCGGCCCCTCACGATAAGCACAAGCCCACATAAAATGAAAAAGCCAAACGTCACAACCACCGGCGGCATGCAACTACGCAAGATTTGTTTGCCGTGCTTACGGATTTGGCTCGAACCTTGTTTTCTGGTAAAATTAAAATAGCGTAGGATATTCAAATTGCTTCTTTTATTTATGGATACATCCACAACTTGACAAAAAAAATAAAACATGCTAATATGGATGTCTATTAGCAAACTAACTGGCAGCTATAACCTACAAGACTATTTTAATACAAATGCAGTATTAAAACAACCAGAAATACAAAACCGAGACATGACAACCCTAAACGAAAAATGAGCAAAACGGACAACAGAAAATCTAAGAAAAATCGCGATGTTGCATCCTGTTTACCGGCTGCGTTAGGCGGAAAACCGATTTTTGAACGAACACGGGAGACACCGTATCCTAAACTAGAACAGTGGTGCCAAATGACTGAAGCAGAAGCACAAGTCGCTTATGAAATGACGTTCCGCAATGAACTCTCTGGCACGTCCCCCACCGTTCAGAAATTTGAGGAAATGTGGTCTGAACGACATCAGACACAATTTGCAATAAGCCTTGTTAACGGAACTGCGGCGATTCATAGTGCAATGTTTGGACTCGGCGTTGGTCCAGGGGATGAAGTTATCTGCCCCACTTACACCTGGATGGGTTCAATCACGCCAGCACTGACGTTGATGGCAAAACCTGTCTTCTGCGAAATTAACCCGAGAACCTTGCTAATTGATGTGGAAGACGTTCGCCGGCGAATTACTGGCAAAACAAAAGCCATCGTAGCTGTGCATCTATGGGGAAATGTCTGTGATATGGATGCACTGATGGCTTTAAGCGACGCAACCGGGGTCCCTATCATAGAAGACTGCTCTCACGCACACGGTGCCTCCTATAAAGGGAGAGCGTGCGGAAGCATCGGGCATGCAGGTGCTTGGAGTTTACAAGGGAGCAAACCCGTTAGTGCAGGCGAAGGGGGCGTGCTGGCAACGAATGACGCAGCACTCTTTGAACGGGCTTGTCTACTCGGCCAAGTCAATCGCTCAATAGATATTCCGGAGGCGGGCCGGAAATACGTGGGTATTCCGTTCCTCGGGCTTGGTGTTAAATTTCGTGCACACCCCGTCGCTATCGGTATTGCCGGCGTGCAGATGCAGAAACTGGACGAACTCAACGCGAAACGCCGGGCTTACATTCAAGAAATCTCAAATGGATTGCGTGACCTTCCCGGTATCAGGCCCGTTGAAACTCACCCTGGTGCGGAACCTGCTGGATTTTTCGGACTACCGATTCACTACAAGGCGGAGGAGCTACATGGCCTTCCAGCACCCGCGTTTGCCGAGGCACTTCGTCAGGAAGGCGTTTTGGCAAATAATAACCCTTACCCAGCGTTGGTAGGAGACGGAGTGCCCATTTTTTCAGGGAATTTTCCAACAAATAGGAATCCGTACCCACTCTTGCACACACTACCACCTTTCAGGCAGGGGGTAGACCTTTACACCGGCGGGCGCGGTTCTCTCTGCCCACCGGATATCGGCGGCACTTATCACGGATACACCGAGGGGGATTTCCCTGTCACTGAAGAAACCTGTTCGCGGCTGGTGTTTTTGCCGATGTTAACGCATCCGCGGCCACATGCAGTGGAAGGTATACTCGCCGCAATTCAAAAAATTGTCGCCCATGCCGAACCCCTTGCACAACTTATCAAAAAAGGGGTAACCCTAAAAGAGTTCGCCAAGTAATGCTGAAGACAGTCATCACAAATTGAACGAATCGAAAATGAAAATAGAATTTTCTGCACGCACTCGAGCCGAGAATATAAAAAGATTACAGACAGAACCCCTGGATGTGCTAATCATCGGTGGTGGAATCGTTGGAGCAGGGGTTATCCGCGACCTTGCGCTAAACGGAGGCATCAAAGCCGGGTTAATTGAGCAATCCGATTTTGCAAGCGGCACAAGCAGTAACACCTCACAACTTGTGCATGGTGGGTTTCGTTATCTTTCCAAAGGCGATATTGCACTCGTTAAGGAGGCACGCCGCGAACGAGAAATACTTTCGCGCATTGCGCCGGTGCTTGTCAAACCGCTGCCTATTGCTATTCTCTGTTACGCCGGCGACCGGTATCCACTCATAGGCATACAGATAGCGGCAAGTTACTATAATTACCTATCTCAGGGAGATAGAGCCGAAAAATCTCAGATTATCCGCAATGTAATGGAAATTCAGCAGCGCATGGGTGCCATTGAAAAAACAGGCTTAAAGGGTGCCGTAATCATTTGGGATAGTACTGTAGATGATGCCAGGCTCTGCCTGCTAACCATCAAGGATGCCTACAAACATGGGGCAATAGTCACCAACTATGTCCGTTTCCTCAACTTTGTACAACAGACAAGTCTATCGAGTAGGGCGACGGCTGAGACGGCAGCTACGGTAAAGGTCGAGGATAGCATCACGGGTGAACAGTTTGAGATCCGCACAAAGCACATTGTGTCTGCGACAGGACCGTGGACAGATAAAATTTGGGAGAAGGAACCCGGTTATGACGGTGTGCCGAAATTGTCAACCCAAAAAGCGAAGGGCATCCATATCATCTTACCGCGTCTTCAAGCCAGTCATCACGGGATTGCAACTTTTACCCGGCCGGAGAAATCAACCCATGGAAAACCACGCATCATTTTTGTCTTACCTGCAGGCGAATTCAACGACCTAACGTTGATTGGTACCACCGAAACCCATCTGGAGGGTGCACCAGAATCTGTGCGTCCATCTATTGAAGAGGTGGAGTACCTACTCTCTGAAACGAGGCACATTTTCCCTAACGCCGCACTCAGCCGTTCCAACGTCCTTTCCGCTTATGCAGGTATCCGCCCGCTCATCGCCGCCACGAGCCAAACGCGAGGGAGCAGAGCAGTGAAACCCAACATATTCCGCCCCGACCGGCACATGTCGAATAGAAAGAGAAAAACAAGGGACAATTTTATCTCTCGGAAACACATTATCACTGAAAGCGACAGCGGTGTCATCTATATCTACGGTGGGAAACTGACCACCCATAGATTAATAGCCGAAGAAACAGTCAATAGGCTCGCCGAAAAACTCAGAGTAGCCCGCTACTGTAAAACCGCCACACAGCCGCTGCAAGATATGAGCCAGAAACCTAAAATAGATGGCGGAATCGCCGCCTTTAACGGCACCGTAGAAAAACTCATCCCGCATAATGCTGATAACACACGCCTCATTCAGCGATACGGTGCAGATGCAGAAGTCATACAACAGTGGATAACAGAAGAGAAAACACTCGCCGAACCGATTACAGAATCATTGCCGTTTTTGAAGGGAGAAGTGCTCTACGCTTTTTGGGGCGAAATGGCAATGAACTTGGAGGATTTTCTTTGGCGGAGAACTAGAATTGGATGGACAGCAGGACAGGGAGTGGACTTAGCACCGAACATTGCTCGGTTGCTCTGTAAAAACTATAACTGGGACGAGGCACGCGTAAATAGAGAAGTAGAAACATATTACCAACGTATCAATTGGTTAAACGCCAAAATCAAGTAGAAACGCTTGCAAAAATGGATTTGACGGCATCGCGTGTACGAAAGTTCACGTCAAAACAGAGACTAAAAAGAGGAGGCAGTGCCGATTAGTTTTCCTGAGTTGGCGAATTAAACAACTCTGGAAATCGAATAAGCAATGGAAGTTTATCGCTGGGAAACTCGTAAATTTGGGAAGCTGCAACCCCTCCGCTTTGGTGCAGAACGAGACTTCGAGGATCTGCTAGAGCAAGATGCAACACTCGTACTCGGTGAACGTATTTGTGTTATCAGCCGCCAGCCGCCGTTAAGCACCTCAAAGCAAAAAATCGATCTGCTCGCCTTGGATCGGCAAGGCAACTGTGTCATAATAGAACTGAAACGTGGGAGGCCCTCGCGTACCGCAATCGCGCAGATATTAGAATACGCAGCCGGTGTCTCACAACTCGCTTTCATTGAATTGGAACAACTCGCTTATCGATGGGCACAGCAGCAGGGCAAAGAATTTACCTCTCTGACAACGTTGCACAGTGAATTCTTTGACTATCCGATCGGCGATATCCCCAAATCCGCTTTCAACCAACGGCAACGATTGGTGCTAATTTCCGAAGGCGTTGATCCGAGAGTGCTTGAAGTTGCCGAATACTTGCGCAGCCTCAACATTGACATCAGCTATATCTCATACTTTTCCTACCACGCCCCTGATGAAATTTTAGTTGCCACCGAAACCATTCTCGGGGGTTCTGTGCTCAAAGATGAGGAACGGAAGTACCGAGGAGCCGCTCGGCAGTTTATGACGTACGATCTTTTTATAGAGACGCTACAGACGAACGCCAACTTGCAGAAGATTGCCGAGGAATTCTTTATGTATATCAATTCATGCGGTGCGACAATACGACCGCGCATTGCGAAACTACGTATGACTATCGGCGGGCGTTGGTGGTTAGATACTTACCCATCAAAACGCGCAACGCATTTTCGGGTTGATGTACATGGAGACTTCACCCCGATTCATATTGTCGAGTGCAGAGCGAATCTGCCTAACGTAACCGTTAAGAATTTTGGCATCTCTTTTAACATTGCATCCCAAGCTCATTTGCACTATGCAGTTGAAATTTTTGAGCGCATCCGAAATACCATCTTAGAAAACTAAGTTCCATCAAGCATTCGTGCAATCTCACTGAATGTTGACTCAAAAAAATGAATTGGATCCATTTTGCCTCTCCGGAATTCCTTTATTTTCTGTGGAGCGTGCCGCCATTACTGCTCGTTATCTGCTTCGGAACCTTGCAGAAACAGAAGGCGTACCTGCGGTTCTATTCGGATGTGAACCTTGTACGAACGCGACGACATAAAATTCAAGCGGCACTGCTGATAGCGAGTTATCTTTTCCTAACCATCGCTATCGCGCAACCACAGTTTGGCGAGAAACAGGTGTCAGTCCAACAAAATTTGGACATCATGCTCGCCCTGGATATTTCAACCAGTATGCTCGCCGCAGATGTGAAACCTAACCGCTTGCTTCGTGCAAAACAGGCGATATTTTCTCTTCTTGAACGGTTACAAGGAAACCGCATCGGTTTACTCCTCTTCGCAGAATCCAATTTTGTAGTATGCCCTTTAACAACTGATACCACCACCCTAAAAGAATTCTTAACTGCTGTAACCCCAAACGCCCTCGTACACAGCGGCACCCGCATCGGCAATGCAATTGAGACAGCGACTGCTCATCTTAACAAGAAGCCAGATAATAATCAAATTGAAACCGGCCGCCCATTCTACGGAAAGGAAGGCAGCGGACATAAAGCAGTAATCTTGTGGACAGATGGGGAGGACCACGGTGAAACCGGACTGGAAGCAGCAGAAACAGCAGCGAGGGCCGGGGTGCATATCTATTGCATCGCTATCGGTAATCCTGCACAGCCAGTCCCAATTCCGATTTCAGAGGCTGTCTTACAACAGAAAGAAAACGGCATAACTTATAAGCGCGATGCCAGCGGACAATTGGTACTAACAGAATTAAATGAGGAACTCTTGCGCAAACTCGCGAAACAAGGACGCGGAAATTATTATCATGAGACAGAAATTGAACCCCTTGTCAGAGACTTAGCACGACTGCAGAAACGCACAACTCAGGCCCGGGCAAATGGGCACTACGCAGACCGGTTTCAATTGTTTGCAGCAGCCGCCCTCATCCTGCTACTCTGTGAGATGTTGGTGCCGTACCAAAAAGAAAAACGCCACTAACACTAAAAGAGCATGAACTCTAATTTGACACGGTTTAACAAATTTATACGGTAATAGCGGGTTCATGGACTTTCAACAATTTTTCAACGGATTAACTTCTCAAACTTCAGTGTTATTAGATGATGTCTACGTTTTTTTAGCGACCAACCCTTCAGGCCGGAAACGCATTAACGCGACTAAAATCAGCCCAAAAATGAGGATGCGTGCACCACTAAATTGGTAGGGGATAATAGGCGGACGCAAGATCTCACCTAAGGTAGCCAAGATTGCCGCGCCTATCATAGAGCCTTTCATATTCCCCATTCCGCCAAGCACTACCATACAGAGAATGAAAATTGATTCCCAGAATTCAAACGCCCCAGCACTGATGTTAACCTGAAACTGGGCAAAGAACGCCCCACCCAGGGCACCGATTGCCGCGCTCACTGCAAACGCAAGCGACTTATAGCGCGCCAAATTAATACCCATGCTCTCTGCCGCTTGTTCATCCTCGCGGATGGCAACCCATGCCCTGCCTACACGGGAATTATGTAACCGATACGTCACTAAAACCACCAGAAGGAGTAAGATAAGAATATGGTAGTAGTTATGCCAATTGTGTTTTAACTCGAAACCGAAAATCGTAGGGACTGGAATGTTATGGACAAACCCATTGGGACCGCCAATCAGCCAGATTTCATTTTTCACAATACGGAAAAGGAGCTCCGCAAAACCGAACGTGACAATCGCGAAATAATCACCGGTCAGCCGCAGCGTCGGAATACCACGCAAGAGCCCCCATAGAACGCCATTCAGCACCGCAATCGGCAGAACCATCCAGTAACTTAAGCCGAGACGCACCATCAAAAGCCCAGCCGTATAGCCACCAACGAGGTAAAACCCAACATACCCCAGATCCAACAAACCAGTATATCCGCAGACAATATTTAACCCAATAGCCAGCAGCATATAGAGGTACGCCCTAATTATAATCCGGAGAAGGTAATCGCCACTCGGAATAGGTAAATAGACCCCGCGATCTGTTAGAAGACGGATGACAGAATCCATCCCGTACATAAGTACCGGTAGAAAAGCAATGAGGAGACAAAGAATGAGATTTTTTACTGTTAATTTATCTCGCATAATTCCTGACTATGGGCTAAGCACGGGTGCTCGTCGATTTTCCAAACAGCCCAGAAGGACGAATGAGAATCACTGCAATCATGATAATATAAGCAATTGCTAACCGGTAACCGGAGGCAATATAACCGGCACCTAGTACCTCTGCTATCCCTATTAAAAGCCCACCGAGCATTGCGCCCGTGATATTTCCAATGCCGCCAAGCACCGCCGCTGCAAATGCAGCCACCCCTTTATAATACCCCATCGTCGGTTCGATCGCCTCTCTTAGCCCTACCATCACTCCTGCAACAGCTCCAAGTGCAGAACCGATGGCAAACGTTACAGCAATAACTTGGTTCGTTTTGATCCCCATCAAATTGGCAGCGACCGGGTTTTGCGCACACGCGCGCATCGCCTTCCCAATTTTGGTAAAATAAATCAGGAAGTTTAAGCCAGCCATTAAGGCAACAGCCAGCATAATGATGAAGAGGTCCCGGTAAGGTAACCCAGCCCCCCCGGGAAGTTGAATTGCATGTTCAGCTAAGAGGTAAGTTGGAAGTAATTCTTCCGGAAATGAACGCTGCCTCGCCCCCCAGATAATCCGTGCGAGGTTTTGTAAAGCAAGAGACATCCCGATAGCAGTAATTAACGCCGATAACCGAGGTGCACCACGCAGCGGACGATAAGCAATCAGATCCAACAGCATACCCATCATTGCACAGAGCAGCATACTGACTGGTAAAGCAACCCAAAACGGGACGTTCAAAACCGTGATGAGGGCAAACGCGAAGTACGCACCAAGCATGAAAATTTCACCGTGCGCGAAATTGATGAGCTGGATAATGCCGTAAACCATCGTGTAGCCTACTGCAATTAAGGCATAGATACCTCCAAGCACAAGGCCGTTAATCAGTTGCTCTAAAAATTGTGCCATAGTTTATTTATCAATTCAAGCTACTACACAGAATCAGTCTGTCTCAAGCATTTGCTGCGGTGCAGTGATAAATTCTCCATTCTGAACCACTTTGACGTACGCAGGTTTAATACAGTCGCCATTTTCATCAAAGTAGGTAAGACCGGTAATCCCCTTGTACCCTTTTTCAGGCGTATTCAATCCGGCTAAATAGTCACGAATCGCTTTGCGATTTTCCTGACTTGATGCTTTAGCATTATAGGTATTGGCAATTGCATCTGCAATCATACCCACTGCATCATAAGTGAGAGCTGCCCAGGTATCAGGGGCTACACCGTAATCTTTTTCAAATGCGATGGCCACTTGCTGAGCACTTTCCCCACCAAAATCAAAAATAAAAGGGGTACTGACGTACGTGCCTTCTGCAGCTGTGCCTGCGATTGAGAGGAAATCCGGCGAATCTACACCATCTGCAGCGAAAAACTGCGCTGTGATACCCGCCTCGCGTGCTTGTTTTACAATTAAACCCGCTTGACTATAGAGCCCCGAGATGAAAATCAGATCCGGATTTTTCGATTTGATGCTGGTGAGCTGTGCCTTAAAATCTGTATTTTCCCGGTCGTACGCTTCCTCACCTACAATGGTGAGACCGATTTCTTCGGCAGCGACGGTGAACCCATCACGAAGACCACGGCCGTAATCATCGTTATCAAAGAAAATTGCTACAGATTCAAATTCTGGCAACACCTTCTTAATATATTTGGCCACGAATTGACCTTGGAAATCGTCACGGTACAAATTTCTAAAAGTCCACTCACTTCCTACACAGACATTCACATTCGTTGAACCTGGGGATAATTCTACAATACCATTACGTTTATAGATAGGCTTACCTGCTAATGTGCATGAGCTGTTAAAGTGCCCCACCACGGCAAGGTATTGTGGATTTGTCGCGATACGTTCTGCGACAAGCCCTGCCTCAGTATCTTTGCCTATATCATCTTCAAACGTAGCGGACAACTTCATCCCGTTGATTCCCCCTGCTTCATTGATTTCTTTTACTTTGAACTCAGCACCGCGTCTGATCGTTTCACCAAAGGCAGCGGCATTTCCAGTGAACGGACCAGCAACAGCTATCTTCACCTGTTTTTCAGCAGGTTGGCACCCGAAAAATAACGTGGTGCCGGCTAACAAGAGAAGGACGACAAACCATCTTAGCGAGTAGCTGACAACCCTCCTCGAAAATATTGAGACACATACCTTCATCTTTTTACTCCATTCTATTCTATTATGTGAGTAGCGTGTTGTTTTGAGTTATGCCTTTTACACACCTCTAGTAACACGCTACTCAAATCTCTATTTTACATGAGAAATCTGTTTAAAATCAAACTTAAATTCAAGTTTGTCCTGCTGACGATCTTCGCCAATTATCTGGAGCCCTGTCACGATAACCTGGACATCCGTTGCTTCATGCGTAAGCCGGTCGAAGATTAAAAGCCCACGCCGCTTCGCACCACGGAACAGTTTCCCGCCAGTGAAAATACTCTCTTCCATCACGGTGCGCCCGCCTTCCAGCGCGGCGTAATCAACATAATTCTGGTAGTGCGGAAAATACCGATGCCGATAGTAGGGAGAGTACGAACGGGCGTAAGCCGGTGCAGCGAAAACGGTACCGTCTGAAACGTCTACCTCATCATAGAGGGACTCAAAGTACGCATAAGGCAGCGCGGCATACTGTGCACCGTTTACATCAATTAGCACAGCCCCCTCATCAGCGATAACCCGTGAGTTATCACGGTTGTGGACGGTGATTTCAAAAACTGTATAAAGCGGTTCAACAGCACCGCCTCTTCCAACAATGAGATAGGGGTTCAGTGCCGGGTCTTCTGTCAGTTCGAATAACTCTACTTCATTGAGAGGCTCAAGCGTCACAGCAACCCCTTTTTGTTCAACGGTCATCGCACCAATCTCGGAATCAATTTTCGTGCTTAACCGCCCCATAACAGGCTCTAAGGAAATTTCAACAGATGGTTGAGGGGCCACAGCACATCCGATGAACATAACGTTCACAAAAAAGAACGAGCTAACGCATAAGGTGTAGCACAAAACTCTTAAGCAGATAGAAAGAGAACGAACTGTTTGCCGGTGAGTAAAAATGGGATACGTCATGAGATTACCCCCTCCTTTTCAATAGTTTATTAAATTCTGGCCATGATATCTCTAACGAAATCAATAGGTGGTTCGTTCACCGGATAGCCATGTTTGATCAGCTGCAAAAAACATTTTAACACAATCCAATAGCGTGGTTCAACCTCTTTTTTCGAATTCCTGATATTGTCTCGTTAAATTTGAGACAATCCCTGTCCAAATTGCTGCCATTACCATCGCAGAAATAGAGAACGCAGCCCCAGGAATTACCTTCACACCAAGCCGTACAAGTTCAATGGTACCGGCGCTGCCCCCCTTTCCGAAACGGTAACAGAAGGAGTCAATAATCTGTTTAGCGCGATACCGCTCGTCATACGATAGCGGCATATAGAACAATTCCTTTGCTGCACGAAAAAGCGAGTAGTCCAAAGTTTTAAACAGTAGATACGCCGCTGCACCAGTACGCATGGACGGGAAAACCGTAAGGAACAGCCCGCTAAGCAAATTCACTATCGGAATCGCACTATGGATAACGCGGATGCTGACAAACTGCAGTGCAAGCGGGACAAAGACTAATTGTAAAAAGGCAGCACTCGCACCAAGGGTTGCGTAAAAATTACCATAAAACGCAGTTCTATCGTCCTTAATCGGATATTCAAGTCCAGCAAGTCCGTTAAACCGCAGATCTAGGACAGTGGAGACAAATTGTGTGATTAAGATGAGCACTGCGATGAAAACCAAATATTTAGAACTGAAAAGTGTTTTTACACCCAAATGCCCGCGCTTCCCACCGACTTCTGCCACACTCGGTTTCGGTTCGCCTCCGAATTTGTAAGCGAGGGCACTTAGAATTGTTGTCGGAATCAACGAACCCACTGTAAATAAGAGTAAGGTTTCGGAGCCGAGCTGCACTGCCCACTGCCCTACAAGCAGGCCACCTACAATCGAGCCGCCCGACGCAATCGCACAGAAGGGACCATTAATCCGCTTCGCTTGTGCCGGTGTCAATGTACTATTGACAAAAGACCAGTACTGCTCAATAACGATTACAATGTACGCTTCCCGAAAGACATAGATAATAGCCGCAGCAAAATGCACACCGTGGGACAGGGCAACGTAACAGCCGAAAATTAAGACACCAGACAGCAACGACGTAATGATTAAGGTCCGTGTCGCGCCGAACCACGAAAGTAAACGTCCATAGCCGTAGAGCAGAAGCATCAGACTAGGGGGAATCGCGATCATCGCGCGGGTTAGGTTCTCCGCACCGTAACTCTCAATAAATAAGGAGGTAGAAACCGCGCGGATAAATTCGTAGCCGCAGAGTAGAAAACTCGCTGCTGTGGCGATGCAAATTGCAGTCAAAAGCAGACGGCGTGGAAGCATTTTTACCGTCTCTCTGGTATTATGTCTTCAGTTGGCCTTGGCGCGTGCAGCCAATGCCCACTCGCATCGCTGCCTCTTGCGATAATAGCACGTTTGTTCCAACTGTTCGCTGCTCGCACATCCGGTGGGACGAACCGCATTGTTAAACCACATCGCCGCCGGTTAGAAGTGTTCGGTTCAGAACCATGCAACAATAAATCCGAATGCAAAGAAATCTGTCCCGCTTTCATCTCAAATGGGAAAGGCACATCACCGTATTTCTCCGGATGCAGGACCGTCTGGCCCAATACATTCTTTTCTTCAGCGGTGCTACGTTCAAATGCAATTTGGCCATGCAAATGCGAGCGAGGAATCACTGTCATGGCACCATTTTCAACGGATGCATCGTCAATCGCAAGCCAAACCGTCACCGTTTTACTCGGCGACAGCGGCCAGTAGGACGCATCTTGATGCCAACTCACTTGTTGTTGTTCGCCAGGCAGCTTGCAAAAGTAGTGCGTTGCCCAACAGATAAGCGTTTCGCCCAGCAAATCTTGAACGTAATCCAAAATCCGTCCTTCATTAATCAGGTCGTATATCCCGGTACAGTGTGTCTGCCAGCCGTTAATAGAGTAACTGTTCCATCCCAAAGCCATTGCTTTTTCCATCAGCCCATCAAAATAGGCACGGTGTTCGGCAATTTCGGGTTCCGAAAAAACACCTAACGGACAGATAAAACCTTTCTCGTTGAAGTGTTGGATTTGAGGACGTGTTAACGTTGACGGATTCGCGTTCTCAACACGAAAAAATTGAAGTGTCCGATTAAGTTCCGGCATTGCATCGGTTATTGCCATCGGATATCCTCCTTAGTTCCAGTTATGTTTTGATTACCGCAAATGACGCTAATAAATGCTGCGAGTTTCTTCCGTAAGTATTGCAATGTGTCGCTAATTTTTGCTACTCGGACGAACTCCTGAGAGCAATGCAGCAAACAGGATCCAATCCTATTTATCTGGCATTATAGGCTACCTGCTTTTTTATGTCAAAGAATTTTTAGTCCATTCAAAAACATCTATGACATCAGTGGTTACCGTCTATCTACCCGTCTCCTGTACTTTTGCCCATGTATTAGAATGTCCAGAAAGAACGTGAAAAACACCCCATATTTCCCTACCGCTTGCATAACGTGCCAATCCTCTCTGTACTCTTAGTGAACTCTCAAATGTGCCTAAAAAATTAAAAATTTGACAGAGAGCTTCAAATTGTGGTATTTTAATATATTAGGAATGAAGATTGTAGCCGGCGATTGGAAATCATCGTTAATTTAAAGCAGCATAATTACTTATGGAACCGCTCGATTTCAACTTCAAAGATATTTTCCGAGCGACTCGCTATGGATTCAGCGGGCGGAAAATCGCGGTCCATTTTATTGGGCTCGCGTTTGCATATCTGATTTACGAAATTTTGGTATATCTTAGTCTCTTTATCGTAGGTGGGTCAGCAGTGCAAGAGTTTTGGAGTACGCAGGGCCTTTTGCCTGTCACGCCTTTCTCCGCCGGAGACGGCCTAAATAACTTAACTCGCTGGTTCATGTGGATAGGAGTCGCCAGTTTCGCTGGCATCTTTTTTCTTTCGAGCACTGTTGCCTCCAAAATCACCATTGAACAACTCCGAGGTGACTTTTTCTTTTCAATCGGAGATGCGGCAAAATTTCTGAAATCGCACTGGAAAACCGTTTTTGGCGCGTTCACCGGGCTGCTCCTCATTCTCTCTTTTTTCGCGTTAATCCCGCTGTCGATTGCGGGGCTCGGGCGGATACCGGAGATCGGCAAACCGATTCTGACGTTAGCCTCACTGTGTGCACCTATCGGCTTTTTCCTGGGCCTGCTAATCGCTTTCATAGCAGTCGTTTTCATCGTGAGTCTATTCTTCGTGCCAGCCGTTGTGGCAGTAACAGGGGCAGATGCGTTTGAAACCATCTACCAACAGTTCGCCATCGTCTGGAATCAACCGTGGCGGATGGTCGGTTATGAACTCCTGCTTTTCGCCACCAAACTTATATTCGTGCCAATTTGGACGATATTCTGCCTCGGAGCCGTTTTCATTGCCATGCTCCCCTTAGGGTATCTGCATCCCCAAAAAATGGCACACCTCATGCACTACGCAAACAGGTGGCTCGGTGGTGAAGTACTACAACCCTTTTCGCAACTGCTACGCTCAGGCAGTGTAGATATATCCGTAAGCACCGCTGGTTTCTGGACACTCACGTCTGCTATCTTTTTTACAATTGCAGTCATTGGTACCGTGTTCCTAATTCTCGCTTACCTGCTCTCTATTGCTTCAGCAGGAAACACGGTGATTTATACCATTCTACGCAAACAGATTGATGGACAAAATCTCTTACATACGGAACAGGCACAAGTGTGATTAAATCACCAAATCAAATTATACTCTACCCCTAAATCAGAAGTCTCTGACGCAGTAGATAACTTGAAATTTCACACCAGAGCAACCGTATTTGAGAACAAGGACGAAAAACATGATACAAAAAATGTTAACTAAGGTTTTTGGCAGCAAAGAAGACCGGGATGTTAAACGTTTTCGCTCACTGGTTGAAACAATAAACGCGCGCGAGCCGGAGATGCAAAGGCTTACAGATGCGCAACTTCAATCCAAAACGTCAGAATTTCGCCGGCAGCTAGAAGTTGGAGCATCGCTTGATGAACTCCTACCGGATGCGTTCGCTGTAGTCCGGGAGGGCGCAGTCCGAACTCTAAAACAGCGACACTATGATGTCCAACTTATGGGAGGCATAGCACTCCACCACGGCAATATTGCTGAAATGCGGACAGGGGAAGGCAAAACTTTAACTTCAACCCTCGCTGTCTACTTGAACGCACTGACAGGCAAGGGTGTGCATCTTGCCACTGTCAATGATTATCTTGCTCGTCGAGATGCAGAATGGATGGGGAAAATTTACAACTTCCTGGGGCTTTCTGTCGGACTTACCTTGAGCATGATGCCACACGAACAGAAAAAACTCGGATATAAAGCTGACATCACCTACGGTGTCCACAGCGAATTCGGGTTTGATTATCTATGGGATAACAAAGCTTTATCATTAGATGCCAAGGTACAACGCGGGCACACATATTGTATACTTGACGAAGTCGATAGTATCCTGATTGATGAGGCACGAACACCCCTCATTATCTCTGAGCCCTCCGGGGAACCTCCTGAGCTCTATAAACAGATTAATAACGTTGTAGCCCCCTTAAAGCAGGATATCCACTTCCAAATCGACAAGAAGGGCAAGTCGCGCGGCAGTGCCACGCTCACAGATGAAGGGGTAGAAGAGGTACAACGCCGACTCGGACTTGACAATCTCTATGAACATACTAACATCGCCTTAGTTCACCATGTTAATCAATCGCTTACAGCACACCAACTCTATAAACGGGATGTCGATTACCTCGTCGAAAATGGAGAAGTTCTCCTTGTTGACGAATTCACGGGTAGAAAGCAGATCGGCAGGCGGCTCAGCGAAGGACTCCATCAAGCAATTGAAGCCAAAGAACATGTGAAAGTGGTACAAGAGAGCCAAACAGGTGCTAAAATTACCTACCAGAACTACTTCCGCATGTACGATAAATTGGCGGGAATGACAGGTACCGCCGCGACTGAGGCAAATGAATTCTCGCACATCTACGGATTGGATGTGGTTGTGATTCCGACAAATGAACCGATGATCCGGATCGATCGCGCAGACCAGATTTACAAGAGCGAAGACGCAAAATACGCCGCAGTGTTAGACGATATTATTGAACAACACGAAAAGGGGCGGCCCATTCTCGTAGGAACAATTTCAATCGAAAATTCCGAAAAATTGAGCAAAATGCTCAGAACTAGACGGCGCGCCATCAAGCATCAGGTACTGAACGCCAAGGAACACGCTCGCGAAGCCGATATTATCGCACAAGCCGGAGTACCCGGTGCCGTCACAATCGCGACGAACATGGCAGGGAGGGGGGTAGATATCCTCCTCGGTGGGAACCCGGAAGGCCTCGCCACTGAAATGCTACGCAAGAACAGTAAAAAAGCCGTTGATCTTTCCACTGAATCAGATGAATTCCAACACGCACTTTCAGAAGCAGAACAGATTTGTGACGCAGACCGAGAAAAGGTACTCGCCGCTGGAGGACTACACATCATAGGCACCGAAAGACACGAATCACGCCGAATTGATAACCAGCTCCGCGGGCGCTCCGGCAGGCAAGGCGACCCCGGCTCATCCAGATTCTACCTATCGCTTGAGGATGAACTCATGCGGAAATTTGGCTCTGAGCGATTACAAACACTTATGACACGCGTCGGAATGGAAGAAGACATCCCGCTTGAGCATCCATGGGTTACCAAATCTATCGAGAAAGCACAAACACGTGTCGAACAGATGAACTTCGAAATTCGAAAGAATTTGCTTAAATTTGATGATGTTATGGATTCACAGCGCGATACCATCTACACTTTGCGCGATACTGTCCTCAGCGGCGATGATTTGAAGACAACAATTTGGGACATGATTGACAGAAGTGTCGCCGACGCTATTACTGATAACTTCGCAGAGACCGGCGGAAAAACTATCGAGAATCCAGAGAGATTCACGCGATGGGTAACTTCTACCTTCCCTGTTAAACTGACTTGGACGAAGCCTTTAGAGCAAGCAACACCAGACGAAATTCACAATGAAGTCATCAACGCACTGCAAAACGCTTACAAAGAACGGGAGACGGACATGGGTGAAGAAGCCATGCGGATACTTGAACGCTTGCTCCTCTTGGACAGAATTGATAGCCACTGGAAAGATCACCTCTACAATATTGATTACATTGAAGAGGGCATCCGGTTTGGGGCTGGATATGGCGGCAAAGACCCGATTGTTGTTTTCAAAAATGAAGCACTCGGCGTGTTTGAGAGCATGTATCAACACATTGAAGAAGAAGTCAGCGAATTCATCTTCAAATCCCGGCTCAATACTGAGGCACCCCGCCGCACGAACGCACGGCGAAGTCCCAACAGAACGCGCAGGAAGATGCCTAAGCGAGCCCGAAACATAGGCGAAAGTTCTACCCAAGATTCAGCTGAATTTGCATCTAAACAGGCAATGGGAACTATACCCAAGGTTGGAAGAAATGCACCCTGTCCTTGTGGTAGCGGAAAGAAATACAAAAGATGCCACGGGCAGTAATTTACCTACAATCGCCAGAATTAAGATGGGGACGAGGCAAACGCGGCCCATCTCACCGTAGACTTTTTGGCACAGCCTATTGCAATAAGAACAACAAGGAGGTCGCTTTTGAATTCTAACAACTCATATACCGATACAACCCTATCGAAAACATTACTTGAACTCCTCGCCTGTCCTGCATGTAAAGGTGAGCTCGAATACCTTGAGAGTGAGGAAAAATTGAGATGCCTGGGCGAATGTCAACGCCGATATCCAATTCGAGACGGTATTCCTGTTATGTTGATTGACGAAGCAGAACTACCGTAAGGCAGTGCCTTGTACGGACAAGTCGGCATGTTCTTTAGCCTTCAGGGCAAAGGTTTTCCGGAACCTGACTTTAGCTTCGCACGAGACAGCTGGCGAGTTCGGAAAAGTTAGTGGCAATCTACATGAAAATCCTATTTTTAAGCCTGCGATGCCCGTATCCGCCACACCGAGGCGACCGGATTCGTTCATATCACTTTATCAAACAACTTTCGCAACAGCACGAGATAACGCTTGTCTATTTTGCTGAATCAGAGGCGGATATTGAAGCAGCACAGCATCTTCAAGCATACTGTAAACGTGTTGCCTGGGTGCCCTTCCGCCGGCACTATGCCCTGATAAATACAGCCGTTCGAAGCCTCTCACCGCACCCGCTTCAAGTGCATTATTGGTATGCGCCCCAAATGCAGCGTCGGATTAATGAACTCCTCGGACAAAACCAGTTTGATCTGATTCACGCGCAGCTTTTTCGGATGGGACAATACGTCACAAACGTCCAAGGCATAGCGAAAATGTTAGATTTGTGCGATTCCTTGGCACTCAATCTCAATCGACGCGCAAATTTAGATTGCACACCAAAACGTTTTTTGGTAAAATTAGAAGAAAAGCGTGTCCGCCGATATGAAATTGAAATTATGAAAGCGTTTGATTGTGGAACCGTGGTTGCTGATTTTGATAAAGATTACCTACTTCAGCAGGACAGCAGTCTGAATTTATCCGTTGTCCCTATGGGCGTGGATCTGGCCTATTTTCAACCCGACCTGCCTTCAAGCTGTTGGAAAGAAGCAGCTGACACCTCGCCTAACAGCCGCACAGCCGAGGTGCCCGTTCTGTTGTTTACCGGGACAATGAGTTACTTTCCGAATTCAGATGCCGCAGTCTATTTCTGTGAGGAAATTTTTCCACAAATCCGGGAACAACATCCGGATGCAACCTTCTACATAGTTGGGAAAGATCCGCCACAACACGTGCAGCGGCTCTCTATGAAACCCGGGATCGTTATTACCGGTTATGTACCGGATGTCCGGCCCTATTTTAAAAAAGCATCGGTCTTTGTTGCACCGCTGCGCGCAGGCTCCGGCATACAAACCAAGAACCTGGAAGCGATGGCGATGGGCATTCCAGTCGTGACCAGCTCCGTCGGGGCGATTGGACTAGAGACGGACATACATAAGCAAGAACTTCTAGTAGCGGATACCCCGGAAACCTTCGCCAAATACGTTATTCAACTCATAAACAATAGGCATTTGCGAGAAACCTTCGCTATTGCTGGTAGAAAACGGGTTGAAGTTTCCTATAGCTGGTCTGCAATTGGCGAAAATTTAGAACAAGTCTACACCCAATGTCTAAAAAAGAGGAGGGAATATGGCTAAACCCCAAGTAAAATGGCGTTCTTCAATTGTTATTGATGTGATTCTTGTTAACACAGCATTTCTATTCGCCTATTATACCTGCAAGCAATTAGGCTTTGACTTAATTGAAAATCTGCTATTTGTAAACGAGTTACAAAACGGAAAACTCGCTCCCGAAACGGCACAACTGGCTCCGCTTTTCCCATACGGTGCATCGCCTTACCATTACTATTTCACAATTGCCGCGATTGTGACGTTAGTTCGCATTAGTTCCTTGCTCGGTTTTAATCTCTATAAACCAATATGGCAATATGCCGATGTTCAGGAGTTCCGCGCCTTAACCGGCGCAACCGCGTTGGCGACGTTAGTCCTTGTCGCGTTAGCATCATTTTTAAATCTTCCTTGGGTTCCTTTTTTAATTGATGGACTTTATAATTTTGTATTTTTCTTCTGGGGACGTTCTTGTCTGACAATGCAACGTCCGCCTTATTCGCCGATCTATTTCTTTAAAAAATTGCGTGAACAACAACGTTCCCGAAACAAAATGCAACTGCACCTCTCCTCCTGCAAAAAGGTACTAATTGTCGGTGCAGGGGAGACAGGCATCGGAGTGCTACGCGCGCTCAGAAACCATCCCGAAAAAGGATACCTTCCGATCGGATTCATTGACGATGACCTCCGCAAGATTGGAAAAAGCATCTTAGGTTTGGAAGTACTTGGCACGACGCGCGACTTGACATACATCACCCGGAAACGCGAAATTAAAGAAGTTGTCATTGCCATCCCTTCAGCACCCAGCGGAAAAATTCGAGAAATTATTCGACGCTGTGAATATCGAGGTTGTCAATTCAGGATTGTCCCCAATATTCACGCAATCCTTGAAGGACGCGCGAGCGTTAATCACATCCGGGAGGTCCGCTTTGAAGATCTTTTGAACCGCTCTACCTCGGAAATCGATATCGCAGAAGTTTCGAAATATCTCTCCGGGAAGCGTGTAGTGGTAACTGGAGCTGGCGGTTCAATTGGGTCAGAACTCTGTCGCCAAGTCGCAAAACTCAATCCAGAACTTTTGATTCTCTTCGGACGTGGGGAAAACAGTCTTTACCATACAGATATAGAACTTCGTGAATCTGAGCCGCATCTCAATCGTGCAGTCATCGTCGGAGATATTCGTGATAATTCCAAAGTCAACAAAATTATCCAGAAATACAAGCCGCACATTATCTTCCATGCCGCTGCCCATAAACATGTCAAATTCATGGAAAATCACCCCGATGAAGCCGTTAAGAATAATATTCTCGGCACACAGAACCTCATAGAAGCCGCCATAGAACATCATGTAGAGGCGTTTATTCTCGTCTCCTCTGATAAAGCGGTGAATCCGACGAGTGTCTACGGTGCCTCTAAGCGCGTAACCGAAAAATTAATTCAGTGTAAAGCGCGACGGAACGGGACACGTTTTATTGCAGTCAGATTCGGCAACGTTATTGGCAGCCGAGCCAGCGTGCTCCCCAATTTTAAACGACAAATTGCGAAAGGCGGGCCGGTCACCGTAACCCATCGCGAAGCAACACGCTATTTTATGACAATCCCTGAAGCCGTGCAGCTCCTCATCCAAGCAGGGGCAATGGGAAATGGCGGCGAAATTCTGATGTTAGACATGGGCGAACCCATTAAAATTCTAGATCTCGCACGAGCCCTGATCCGACTCTCAGGACTTGAAGTCGAGAAAGACATCAAAATTGCTTTCACCGGACTCGATCCTGGCGAAAAGTTATATGAAGAACTCCTAACGCCACAAGAAGGGGTCACCGCAACAAAGCACCAACGCATTTTCGTGGCTCAGCTCGAAAAAATAGAGGAACGTCAATTGCTATCCCAGATTGAGGAACTCGCACAACTCGCTGATGCACTTGATGCCGAAGGCATTGTCGCGAAATTCCAAGAACTCGTTCCAACATACGAACCGAACCGGACGTTCCACACGGATAGTGATGAGGACATCACCAGCAGTACTGAAAAACCCGATATCGTCAGGTTCCCAAACGAAACGAAAACTGATGAAGATGACGTTTTGTTAACGAATCGAAAGGTCCACTGATTCGAAGGAAAATGCATCGGCACCAGAAAGTGCTACGGTTATAGAAAACGTTGACGTATAGATAACCTTATCACTAATGTAGCCAAAAATTGCGATGAAGAAATTCGGCACCAAATCGCAGGCGAGTCATGCCGTGCGTCTCACCGGGGGAACTTCTAAAAAACGCCACAACTACTTGAAACGGCTGTTCGATCTTCTCTTTGCAACAGTAGCCTTAGTCCTGCTTTCACCCCTTTTTTTGATTGGAAGCGTACTCGCTAAGTTGCAATCCACGGGGCCCGTGTTTTACAAAGGGAAACGGGTCGGCAAAAACGAGATTATTTTTGAGATGTACAAATTCAGGACGATGGTTGTTAATGCTGACAAAATCGGGGGGGATTTGACAACCTATCAGGATTCACGTATTACAACCCTCGGCCAATTTTTGAGATGGACGAAGTTGGACGAGCTCCCGAATTTAATTAACGTGATGAAAGGTGAAATGAGTTTGATTGGACCCCGCCCTGAAGCGCCTGCATACGTTCGATATTATACTGAAATACAGAAACAGGTACTACAAGTGAGACCGGGGATGACCGGCCCATCGCAGCTTGCAAATCGACATGAAGAACAGAAACTCAAAGCACAATGCAATCCTGAGCATTATTACATAACAGAGTTAATGCCCAAGAAACTTGCCTTGGATCTTCACTATGTCGCAACACAAAGTTTTGCTACAGATCTCGGCTGGCTGTTTAAAACTGTCTGGGTAGTCATTTTTTATGCAAAAACACGAAACGGAGGCAGAGATGAAAAATAAACGAGTACTCATTATTTTAGTTACTATAATCGGACTGTTTTTTTTTACGGTAGTTCTACGTTTAATGCTCGGCAGTACTGCAATAGGGGAAAAGGTTGGAGTCATTGATATCATAGGTGTCATTTCACAAGCGGATCCGACTATTAAACTGATACACGCTTATCGCGATGATCCGAGCGTGAAGGCAGTTGTTATCAGAATTGATACCCCCGGTGGCAGTGTTGCACCTGTACAAGAAATTTATAGTGAACTCAAAAAAATAGATAAGCCGCTTGTGGCTTCAATGGGGGGAACAGCAGCATCTGGCGGCTATTATCTCGCTTGTGCAGCCGATACAATTGTCGCAAACCCCGGGACATTGACCGGGAGTATCGGCGTTATCATGCAGTTCACACGGATAGAAGACTTATACAACAAAGTCGGCTTAGAACAGCAGGTGATAAAAAGTGGGAAATTTAAGGATAAAGGTTCACCTTTTCGTGAAATGAATGAAGAAGAACGCATCATTCTTCAAGAAACCGTTGATGATGTTCACGCGCAATTTGTGGAAACAATCTTTCAAGCAAGGGAAGTACACTTAACGCGAGGCGAAGTAGAAGAACTGGCCGATGGGCGAATCTTTTCCGGTAAACAAGCATTAGATTTTAAGCTGCTTGACAAACTCGGAAATCTGCCTGAAGCGATTGAGGTTGCAGGACAACTCGCGAACATTCAGGGAACCCCCAAGGTTGTACGAAAAGAGAAAAAAGTGTCCTTACTTGAACAACTGTTAGGTATCAACGCAATCTCGAAACTGGATAATATATTCGGAGAAACCAGCCCCACTTTTCGATATCAACTCAATCTCCGACCTTAAAGGAATGCGCGATGAATTTTCTTTATGAAGCGAACCAAGAATGGAGGCAGCTGGCGAGGCAGCTCGTCACACCGCAGCAGTTGGTACTCGTCATCGGTGCTAGTGATGTCGGAAAATCAACGTTCTGTCGTTTCTTGGTGAAGTCTGCTGTGGAGAAAGGGTTGAAGGTCGCGTTTATAGATACCGATATCGGCCAATCCCAAATTGGGCCGCCTACGACAATTGGCATGAGGGTTTTTACGTCAAATCGGATAGATGGCGAAGCAGAAGACACACTCTATTTCGTCGGTGCTATATCGCCTCAGCGTAATCAACTTGAGATGATAACCGGGGCGCGGTTAATGGTAGAAAAGGCACATGAAACTGGGTGTGATTTCATCGTTATAGATACAACAGGATATGTTCATGATACTGCCGCCGTGGTTCTCAAGCAGCACAAAATAGAACTGCTCCGCCCCTGCCACCTCATTTGCCTTGGTAGAGTCAGCGAATTAGAACGAATCACTGCATCCTACAGCCAATTGGATTGGCTCAGCATCCATCATTTATTACCACATAAACAGATCCGTTATAAAAGCGTCGAAGCGCGCCGCCGCTATAGAAGTGCTCAATTTAGTGCCTATTTTGCAGGCAGTACCGTGCAGCAGATACCTTTTGAACAGATTCGCGGTGCACGCGCTCCGTTTTTTATAGGGCGCATCGCAAACGAGAAAGAGTTAGCGTTGCTAACCCGTTTCGCGGAAACCGGAGTCCATCATGCTGAATGGGGGCACCGCGCATTGTCTCTCGTTACAGAGGAACCTCTGTCTCAATTTGCTCTAGAGCGCATCAAAAACTATTTGAGTTTGAAGCATGTTACCGCAGAAGTCCGCTCATACTTTGAAAAGCGCCTGGTCGGGTTAATCGGAACAACGGGGAATACACTTGCTATCGGAATTATTGAGACAATTGATTTTCAAAATCGGCAGCTCAGCATCCGATGCCAAGCAGATGTCGCCAAGGACGCTTGCATACTCCAATTTGGTGATTACGAAGCATCCCGGAGAGAGTTGATTCGCCTTGAAGAATCTGAAGTGTCTAAGTAAGGCACAATGTAGCAGATGAACGCCACGGTCAATATGTTTGAAAACCAAAACCGAAGAACTTTTTGGCGGTTTGCGACGTATCACGCACCGTACACCGGCTCCATTCTCCTCGCTATGGCATCTGCTGTTGTCATTGCTATCTGTGACTTAGGCGCGATTCAAATTTTTGCCGATACTATTGATGCCTTTGAGCAAATTGGCGGAAGCTCTTTTGAGGAACCCGTCTCTATTAGATACCTTCAGACTGAGGATATAGTTCACTTTGAAGGGTTTGAGATTTTACTCACCGATGCCGGAGGCGCACTTCGCGTAATCTTTTGGTTACTCGGCGGTTTACTCAGCCTCGTTTTTATAAAAGGGATTTTTGTATACAGCAATGATTATCTGATGGCGCGTGTCGGACATAAAGTCGCCTTTCGCCTACGGAACGCACTCTACCAGCGAATTGTTGTCGCACCCTTAGCGGTTTTACGCAAAGAGCGCAGCGGTGACTTGATGGCACGCGTCACCGATGATGTACGGATGTGGCAGAACGCCGTAGCCGCTATGGCAAATATCATCCGTGCCATCAGTCTCGTTACCGTCTTTATGTCTATGATGCTTATCAAGAGTGTCCAGATGACGTTATTTGCGCTACTTGTTCTTCCCTTTCTTGCATACCTCATCACGCGTATAGGGACAAGCATCCGTAAAACCAGCACAGAAATTCAACTACGGAGTGCGGACATCTATGCTCAATTAAAAGAAACACTTTTCGGAATTAAGATTATCAAAAGTTTTACCTCCGAGGAAGCAGAACGCCAACGTTTCCGGAGCATCAACTGGTACCAGTATTGTGCAGCAATCCGACGGGCACGGCTCGCTGCATTCTTACCTCCCACCATTGAATTTTTGGGCGCGGCCGGCATTGCAACTGTCTTCGGATTAGGATGCTGGCAAGTTATCAATGGGCAGCTCTCAACAGGATGGTTCATCGGTTATATCACAATGGTAGGTTTGATGTTGAAACCCATTAAAACGATTGGAAGTGTTAATAACGTTTTGCAACAGAGTCTTGCCTCAGCTGAACGCATCCTTTATCTACTTGATTTTCAAGAAGAGGCATATTGTAAGAAGACGGAAACAGGTTCGCAAGGCGGTGAAGTTTCAAAACGCATATCGCTATTTTCTACAGAAAAGGGCAGCCACACGCACGCAGCGGTGAAGTTTCAAAACGTTTCCTTTGCTTATCAGCAAGAACCTGTGATTAAAAATGTCTCTTTCACCGCGAAACCGGGGGAAGTCGTCGCGCTCGTCGGCCCAAGCGGAAGTGGAAAAACCACACTCCTCAATCTGTTGTTACGATTCTATGAGGTTGACTCTGGGGCAATTTGGATTGACAATCTCTGCATTTCCGAGGTGCCCTTGGGGACACTACGACAAAACATCGCGCTTGTGCCACAAGATACCTTTCTCTTTGACGGGACAATTCTGGAAAATATCGGATACGGATGCCCCAGTGCCTCGCGCGAATTGATTATTGCAGCGGCAAAAAAGGCAAATGCACATGAATTTATCACGAAAACGCCACGCAGCTACGATACTGCAATAGGCGAAGCAGGCATAACACTGTCCGGCGGAGAACAGCAACGTATCTCAATCGCACGGGCAATTCTAAAGGATGCCCCGATCCTTGTCTTGGACGAAGCAACGTCCGCATTGGATACGCACTCCGAAGCATTGATTCAAAACTCATTATCGAATTTGATGAAGGGTAGAACAAGCTTTATTATTGCCCACCGCCTCTCTACTGTTATCCGAGCTGACAAGATTCTGGTCGTCCAAGCAGGTGAGATTGTAGAAACAGGAACCCATGAAATACTATTAGCAAAGGAAGGGGTGTATCAGAAACTCTGCAAGATGCAGTTCGGCATCTCTTAAAATATACGGTTGCCCCGCACAGGATGCCTTCTAGAAAAAATGAAATTTAGGTAAACCTTTAGCCTCTCATTAACGTCACAGATAAATGATTAGCAACGTAATTTCTGCCCGGGTTCTTAACAGCATTCATGACTGTCAAACGCAATTAGAGGCGCTTATGACGTTTACCGCAAATCTGATGCAAAACAGAGAGGGGCTTGCCAATAAACTTGATATGAGCAACCAGCTCGACGTAGATGAACTATTCTCGATGCATCGGTAGGATGAGGCACAAGCCTACACCCTACCGAATCGGTACGAGCACTTAATTTCGCCCTCTTTTCGTGATAGCCCCTTCCAAGTCGGTATCGCGATAGACTGTTTCAGAAAGATCGACTTCATATAGATAGGCACCTTTGAAATTAGCACCGAGTAAAACGATGCCTTTGAGTTTAATTTCACCGAAAATTGCTTCTTCAAGATTCGCGCCTTCGAAACTGGTTAAAGTTCCAAACGGCCCTGGAACCTTGCACTGCGGACAGCCAAGGGTGGCACGGTGCAAATTCGCTTGACGGAAGTTAGTACTACAAAGCAGACTCCCGCTGAGAAACGCACCGCTCAGATTCGCATTCTCAAAGTTTGCATCTGTTAAATTCGAACCGACAAGATAGGCACGGTGTAGAATCGCATCTGTTAAATTCGCACCGGTTAGATTGGCATCGTTTAAATTGGCATCTGTTAAATCGGTTTTGCTTAAATTAACGCCACTTAGATTAGCTGCAGACAAATCAATGCCCATGAGGACCTGGTTCGCCAAATCCAGGTCTGCTAAATTTTTACCTGAAAAGGATTCACCCGCAAGGCATCCTTGGACAATATCATTTTGCGTTAGTTGATGCATAAACTGCCTCCAATTTTCGGATATTGGTTCTTAAAACGGCTGCACTGGCGTGAATGTTGAACACTGAAACTCGCCAGAGATGTTTTGGCCGAGAAGAATCTGGTACTGTAATTACGTGCTTTTGGGAAAACATAAAAACGATGTTGCATCCCCAATTTTTATATAGAATACCACATATACACAGAAAAGTTAAATCTTTTTATGGTGTGCTGCAACTAACTAACAGCAATCGACTATTTTTAGTTGAGGAGCGGTTTCACCCCAATTTTCTATTCCATGAGGTGATAACATGAAAAACTTTGAGCAAGGCTATTTTGTAGAAGAATTATTTGCCAACGAGGAGAAACAGGAAGAGCCCGTAGAGACACCCAGGGATGAAAATTTCGCGTACCTACAAAAAATCGCGAAGACCCCTTTACTTGAAACCCAACAAGAGAGACATCTTTTTAAAAAATACGAAGAAGGACTGCACACCTTCAACACCCTTTTAAATCAATTTCCTGCATGGATACTGACATCTCTTGAATTCTCGCAAAACCGCGCCGCTAGTGGGCAATACCGCTTTGAACCTGCTCAAGCGGAACATGGTACAATCATGAACCAGGTGCGTTCACATGTCCTTGTTATTCAGGATTTATTGGAAAAACTGCAAAAGAAGGCAGGGCAACTGTTGAAGATAGAAGAGACGATTTTTGCAGCCAATGTACACCTCATTGGAAAGTACCTCAACGAAGCATCGCCTGCAGAATTGAACCAAGCGGGAAGGTCTGGGCTCCTCAAAGCCATTGAGACGCGCGGAACGCGACGTGGCAAAGCATTCCGGGCACATGCACGCCTGTTAATTCGAAACAGCATCAGCACTGCTGCCAAACAAGCCGACACCTCCAACAAGATGGAGAATATAAGCTGCACAGCGAGTAAAGCAGCAGCCATAAGTAAGAAACCTGCATCAAATCTGCTTAGCCCGGCGGAAGAAGCAGGCGCATTTGAGAATTTCGATATCATCCATTATGAAATCGTGCGCATGTTGGATAAACTGCCGAACGGAATTTTACCCGAAAAGTCTTCGCCTTGCAAACCGAGGACGCTCCCGATTGTCCTTGAATGCCTGCAAAACGAAGTCCAGCATCTTAACTGGTTATCAAACAAGCTGCAAGACGCAGATCAGGTGACACACACCACCAAATTAGAGATTGTAGAGGCAAACCTCAGACTGGTTGCTAGCATCGCCAAGCAGCATCACTTTAACAAAACCTCTTTAACCTTTCTCGATTTGATGCAGGAAGGCAGCATCGGACTAATGAAGGCGGTTGATAAATTCGACTATACTCTCAGCTATCGATTCAGTACGTATGCCACCTGGTGGATTATGCAGTCGATTAAACGGGCACTTGACCAGCAAGGACAGATAATTCGTGTGCCCTGCTATATTGGAGAGGCACGCCGCGCTATTAAGCAGGCACAATCGACCCTCACCATGGAACTCAAACGCGAGCCAAATATCCAAGAGATCGCTAAGGAAGTCGAACTTCCGGAAAAAAAGGTCGTCGAAATTCTACAAGCCACGAAAGATCCGGCATCTCTGGACGCACCGATTAGTGACGATTCGCCCGAAGCGACTTTTTCTGAACTGATTCCTGATCAGTCTCAAATCACCCCGGAAAACTACTTGCTCGACTACTCCAAAATTGAAGCAATCGTGGAAGTACTCAACAAAGCACTCAACCCACGCGAAGCACAAGTGATGGTCCTACGATACGGGCTCATCGATGGTACCGAATACACGTTGGCAGACATTGGCAACAAACTTCGCATTAGTCGAGAACGGGTACGCCAGATCGAAGGGGAAGCCATTATTAAACTCCAAACGCATGATGCCAAAAAACTGCTACAGGAATTGCTCTAAAAAAACGACAAGGCGATTCGAATCAAAGGCGAATTCCTTATCGCAGCCCGCTGGCACGAACGTTTGCTTGTCTATCTCGCCTGCCAATCTTAGGAGGGAAACAGGATTGAAAATCGCGTATTTTGACTGCTTCTCAGGCATCAGCGGCGATATGATACTGGGGGCACTCGTTGATATAGGTGTCGCACCCGAAGTGCTCATATCCGAATTGGCAAAACTTAAATTGGATGCGGAATTTAGCTTGCACTTTGAAAAGGCAACGAAACACGGCATTTCCGGAACCCGGGCTGTTGTTAAAGTTCCGGACGCGCACACATCACACACCCCAGGGCACCACCACGGCCCCAGTCGTCACCTCGCGGACATTTTCAAACTGCTTGACCAGAGCGGGCTTAACGCAGACATCCGCGATGGTGCAAAACGTGTTTTCGACCGGCTCGCGGAAGCAGAAGCGAAAGTACACAATACCACCAAAACTAACGTTCACCTCCACGAAGTGAGCGGCATCGATTCAATTGTTGACATCGTTGGAGCAGTCATCGGGTTATCACACCTTGACGTTGATACGCTCTATGCCTCGCCTCTCTCCCTTGGACGTGGCTTTGTCCAATGTGCACATGGACTCATGCCGGTCCCCGCCCCAGGAACTATGGAACTCTTGAAAGGTGTCCCTATTCACCAGACGGACATCCCTAAAGAATTGGTGACACCGACAGGTGCCGCACTCATCACAACGTTCGCTAACGGATTTGGGACAATGCCACAGATGACGCTGACGCAGGTAGGCTACGGCGCAGGAACGCGAGATTTAAAACAACGTCCTAACCTGCTGCGCATCTGCCTCGGAGAAAAAAAAAAGGATTAAATGAAGAGACTGACCAGGTCGACATCATTGAAACCAATCTGGATGATATGTCGCCAGAAATCACCGGATATGTGATGCAGAAACTCTTTGAGAACGGTGCACTAGAGGTCTTCCTCACACCGATTTTCATGAAGAAGGGGAGACCTGCTACGAAGATAACCGTGCTCTGTCATGCCGACCGGCGCGAGATGCTGATTGAACTCCTTCTCACTGAGACAACAACCTTTGGGGTTCGCTGTACTTCCATGGCCCGCGTCAAATTGCACAGGCAGTTTACCCAACTTGAGACACCGTGGGGAAACATCCAAGCCAAGTGCGGGTATTTCAACGGCACACTCATCAAAACAGTCCCGGAGTATGACGACTGTAAACGCGTCGCGGAAGAGAACAATATCCCGATTCGAGACGTTTATGCAGAGGCACTCCGCGCACTACATAAATCGCATGTGCCACACTGATAATTTGGATGAACTTCTTCGCCAAAGTAGTCTCGGATCGTGCGTGTCCGGCAGGTTCCCTCCAAGGCATAGAAAACGACTTTATCAATTTGACGGTATTTGCGGCGGACATAGTCTCCCACCTCGATTTGCTCGTCTGTCAGTGTACTGAAAAGCTCGCTGTCATGAATTAGTTCCAGGAGCATCAGGTCTTCCTGTCCCCAATACTGAATATAACCCTCGCTCTGTAATTCGGCAAGTTGCTCCATAACCTGCTTAGGATTCAACTCCGTTTTCTGACACAATTCCAAAATAGTTCCTCGGTACGCATGCATGTTTGTGTTTAGCCCAAGGTGCTGCCCAAAATACGTTTGAAGACACTCTGCTACAAGTGTTTTCTCATCAGTCGTCCGTGCAAGCGCAGATTGTGAATGATGAACTAACCGGACTGAAAGTTGCGAAGGCACGTTGTACCACCTCTTCACAAATCCAAGTTTCTCAAGATAACTGAGGCAGACTTGAATTTTTGTGACTTTAAGTCCGCTCATCCACTCCAATTCATCATGAGCAATCGTCCGGTAGCGGCCATCACCTTTGAAATTCTCAATCACCTTTAAAAGTTTGAGCAGAGATAGTTTATCCGGTGCACTCTCTTTGATAAACCACTCGTGCAATCCCCTGTCTTCCGGGCAATAGAGCAAAACACATTGTGAATCTTTTCCATCTCTCCCGGCTCTTCCAACTTCTTGGCAGTATTCTTCAAGGGTACCTGTCATGGTCCAATGTACAATATACCGGATGTCAGGTTTGTCAATTCCCATTCCGAAAGCATTTGTGGCGACAAGGATGTCCAATCCACTTCCGCTATCATCAAAAAACGCTTCTTGGACGGGTGCGCGTTGATGCGGTTCAAGGCCCGCGTGATAATAGTCGGCACGGAACCCACGTCTTTTTAAATAAGCGGCAATCTCCTCGGTTTCTCGGCGGCGGCCCGCATAAATAATCCCATTATGAGATTCTGAGCACTCAGGCTGTTCTCTGCAAAACACACCCATCGCAAGCAGAATCTCTTCGAGTCGTTGATACTTTTCGGCTTCATCTCTGCTTTCTTGGACGCTCAACTTCAAATTCGGACGTTCAATTCCTTGTGTGAAAACCTTAGGGGACGGAATCTTTAGGAGATGTCGGATATCTTCGCGAATATCCGGCGGTGCGGTAGCAGTGAAGAGGGAAATCACACGCGGCTGGAGAACTTCAAGCGTGTCACAGAGCGACAGATAGGCAGGCCGAAAATCGCGGCCCCATTGTGAGATACAGTGTGCTTCATCTATAACAAACAGAGAGATGGAGGCTGCATTTAGGATGTCTAAAAATCGCCGACTTCGCAGACGTTCAGGTGAAATGTAGAGAAGCCGGATGTCGCCACGTCTCACTCTGCTCAATTCATGTTGATAGTCATCCCACGTCTGCGTACTATTTATGAACCCAACGCCGTCAATGCCGAGTGCCTTCAAGCCATCAACCTGATCTTTCATCAACGCAATGAGGGGCGAGATGACCACCGTTATACCATCAAGCATTAGCGCCGGTAGTTGATAACATAACGATTTGCCGTGCCCTGTTGGAAATACCGCGAACACATTTTGACCTGCTAAAATTGCTTCAATAATCTCGCGTTGTCCTTTGCGAAACGAGGTATACCCAAAATAACGCCGCAGGGCGCTAAGGAGCTCGTCGTCAAGGAGCTTCTCGTCAGGACGTTCTTCCGGATAACCGGCAGGCACGTTTGTTGCTACTGCTCGTGTTGATTCTGTCGAACCGGTTGACGTGAGAATCGCATCTACTTCTTGAAGCAAATCCTGCAACTTGACCATTACGTTTCCTCAATTCCTCAATAGACGCTACATGCACAAGTCCAATCTCTATAAGCGAACGGTATGCCGTTCTGGGCGAAAATTAGAACAGATAAACCTTTAATAGAAATTCATGCGAAAAATCGGAAGCGGAGGATGTGAAAAATAGCAGCGATACCATCCTTCCAATTAACAGTCTTGCCTTCTTGGTAATCCCTGCCGCGGTAAGTGATAGGAACATCAACAATTGTACACTTCCGTTTGGCAAGTTTGGCAGTAATCTCCGGTTCGAAGCCAAACCTATCGGAACTAAGGGAAATCTCCTTCAAGATCGGCGTTTTAATCACTTTATAGCATGTCTCCATGTCAGTGAGTTTTGTGCCGTTGACAAAATTGGAAAGAAATGTAAGGAATCGATTCGCGAGGTAGCTCCGCAAAAGCCCTTTCTGTCTGCCTTTCATAAATCGCGAACCGTACACGACATCTGCTTCCCCTGCCAAGATGGGTTGGAGCAATTTCGGGTAATCCTGCGGGTCATATTCTAGATCCGCGTCCTGAATGAGCGTAACATCCCCGGTGATATGTTGGAATCCGGTGCGGAGTGTGGCCCCCTTGCCCTTGTTTACATCGTGATAAAAGATCTTCGTGGAAATCGGCTGCCTCTCTTTTTTAATTTCGGCTTCGTCACTTGTATTAGCATCTGGGAGTTGTTCGGCCTCGATGCGCCTTAGAATATCCCGCGTGCCATCCGTTGAAAAATCATCAACAAGAATCAGTTCTTTGCCCATCCCGACATCAACTTTAACAATCTGCCGGAGAATCTCTTCAAGGCTACTAATCTCGTTGTAAATCGGAATCACAATGCTTAGCTTAGACTCCATCTGGATGCCCCCAATATTTTTCTCGGCAGTAGCGATAAAACTCTCTTAGCGTGAAACTTCCTGAGTTAATACGGTATAATACCGAATCTCTCTTTTTTCTGCAAGTGTTTTGTATCGTCTCAAGGTGCTTCTGTTTTCGTATCTGTTCTCGTTAAGTGCACCTGCCACATCCCCCACAGCACTGCAGGAATCAAGGGCAGGCCCGTCATGCCCCATAACACGAGACGTACATCCGCGAAAACGTCCAACAGCGCGCCGACGACTGCAGTGCCAATCGCACCCATCAAGGTAAACAACGCGAATTCCGTACCAAAAATGCGCCCCCGAATCTCATTCGGTGCCTGTTGTAAGAGCAGCTGCGTTGAAAACACCCACACAATTCCACCACCGATACTCCGCACAAATCCACCGAGCAGTACACTCCACAGACTAAAAAGCGGTGCAGCAATTGTCAGACCGAGTGCACCAATCAGGTAACCAAGAACGATGCTCCTACGTAGTGCCCGGCTCCGATCGCTTGTCCAATACCGGGCAAAAATCGGACCGAGGCCGCTCCCCACGCCGTTTATACCGTACATTAACCCCAAACTCAACGCACCGCCGACACCGATAACAAAGTAATCCTTCGCAATTGCAGCCTGGATAACCTGAAATCCAGACGACATTAACAATGCAATAGCCGCTTTATGCATTGCAATAAAAAATATATCCGGGTGCTGCAATAGGTAACGCACCGCTGTCAGTTCAGAACGCCGAGAAACTTCCGCTCTACTCCGTCTACGGTGAGGCAGCTTAACACCAAGCAGAAACGCAGCGGATACGAGAAAGGTCAAACCGTCAATAATAAAAGCTGTATGCACCCCCAGAAACCCGGCAGTCAACCCCCCAACCATTGCGCCCAGCGCAAGCATCACTGACCAAGTTGTCGCGCCAAGCGCATTCGCTGTGCCCAACTCCCGCTGTGACGTAATATCCGGTAAAATCGCACTCCGGGCTGGACTGAAGAAGCCGCTCACCGCAAAGAGTAACGTTGTGAGTGTATAAAGCAGCCAGATATCTTTTTCATCTTGCACGAAAAGGAACAACAAAACAACTATCGCGCGTACAATATCAGTGACAATGAGTAGGTGTTTCCGGTTGTACCGGTCGGCACATATCCCTGCAATAGGGGCTACCACAAACGGCGCAAGCATTTGCACCGTAAAGAGAATCCCAACCGCAAGACCGGATTCGGTTAACGTTGCAATTAGAGCCAGCGAGGCGATAATGTTAAACCAATCTCCTAACAAGCTCACAACCTGCCCTGTCCAGAGCCAGCGAAAGTTAGGATTAGTGCGGATTAACTCAATATATCCGACCGGTTTTGCTATCGCCTTCACCCGGTTTATCTCTGAAGCACGTTCCTGTTTATCCAATTAGAGAGCCCACCGTTCGTTGATGGATTTCTGGTAGACTTCAACCTTCCCTGCGACGACATCCTCGTAGTCCACGGCTTGTCCACACGCATTGGATTCGTAGATAGCCTCACAAATTGATTTTGCCCGCAGTCCTACAGTCGCATCAAGTTCGGGTGGGCGCTTGTTCTCAATGGCATCCACAAAATCATAGCACTCCAATTGCACGCCATCTGTAAAACCGTAAGGAAACAGCCGCTCTTTTTCATGCGTTGAGAGGTTCGCCATATAGTCAGTCATAAGGCTCTCCATAGAATAGCGGCTCCCATCTTTAAGAATGATTTCGGCACCGTCAAATGGACCGTGGAAGATATCGCCATTATCCAGCAAGCAACCTTCACTGCCGTAATAGACGACATGGTTGAAAGAATGCCCAACGGCTGCCCAAGTGCAAGTCCAAAGCCCAATAACGCCGCTTTTGAAGTTAATCGTTGCAACCCAGGTATCTTCTTGCTCATTCTTGACAAGCACGCCATCTTTTGTGACTTGCAGATTCTCAAATTGACAGACACGTCCGTAAATCGTACTCGGGTCGCCGAACAGATACCGGAGGGTATCACAATAGTGTGCCCCGGAGTCCATCACCATCCCGCCACCGCCGAGGGCAAGGTCCAGTCGCCAATGCCATGCACTTTGGGGAGCCGGCGCGCGATAACTTGCATGTTGTGCACTGAACATTCGCATCTCACCGAGCATCTGTTTATCGTTCATTAACCATTCGGCGGTCCGCCGGCTCGGCATCCGGCGGATATTCTCAGCCGTTGCAGCAATTCTGTTATTCGCCTTCGCCGCCGCAATAATTGCATGGCTCGCTTTGACGGTAACACCGACCGGTTTCTCTACCATCACGTTAACACCCGCATCGAGGCATTTTATCGCGTTGATATGGTGATGCGCGTGCGATGTACAGATATCAGCACCGTCCAAATCCACTGTGGAAAGCATCTCATCCGTATCATCAAACACCGCTGGCTTTTTGCCCGTAACCTCTTGGACCCGCGTTGCAAATGCGTCCGCTCGTTCTTTAAATGCATCGCACATCGCAACGAGCGCCACCTTCCCAGGCACCCTTTCATGAATAGTAAGATACGCGTTGAGATGGCCGTTTGCCATACCACCACAACCGATAATCGCAACCTGAATTGCCATCAAAATTCTCCTTTCCCTAAAGAGTTAGAATCTCTATGCGAATTGAAAACCCACGCTCCTTTTATAGGATAGCACAATTCCAGATTCTTGGCAAATTACAAGATACCGTCGCTGAACTCCTGTTAATCACGTTGACACCAAATCGAAATCAGTGCTATACTGAAAAGAAAAGAGCCGAAAAGCACGGCACTCTGAAACGAACGGTGTAACATCTATCTCGTCAGAGCCACCGTGCCCATTTCCGCTGATAAATTCACCTTCAGGCTTGTAAGGAAACACATCATGGACTATGTGAATTTTGGAAAAGCAGGACTCAAAGTGAGTCCGATTGCATTGGGATTAGGATTGAGAGGACAACGCGACGAGAAAACTGCCCAACGCCTCATCGAACACGCCATCCATTCCGGTATCAACTTCATCGATTGTGCAAATATCTACGGACCGATGGATGATAGAGCTAACATCGGACGTTCCGAAGTTGTGCTCGGTAAAGCCATCCGTGGAAAACGGGACGATGTCGTTATTACCTCTAAGGTGTTCAGCCAAATTGGACCAGGCCCCAACGACCAGGGCCTGTCACGCTATCATATCATGCGCGAGGTCGAACGTTCACTATCCCGCCTCAACACCGACCATATTGATGTCTATCTCATCCACGCCCCGGATGCCGATACGCCGCAAGAAGAAACAATTCGTGCGATGGACGACCTGGTTCATTCTGGTAAGGTGCGATATGTTGGATGCTGTAATCATCAGGCATGGCAGCTGTGTAAAGCACTCTGGATCGCGGATAGAATTAACGCAACACCGTATATGTGTGTGCAGAATATGTATAACCTGCTGAATCGAGACCTAGAGAGTGATATGTTTGGTTTGGTACGCGAGGAAGGACTTGGGGTAATGTGTTATAGCCCATTAGCAGTAGGCTTGCTAAGCGGTGTCTATGCTCCGGATGAACCGCCGCCTGCAGGTACGTTATGGGCAACGCGCTATCGCGATGAATTTGAGCACAGAATGAGGGGTGCAGCTGGACAAGTCGTGGCAACGTTAAAACGGCTCGCAAGCGAATTAGGCAAAACGCCAGCCCAGCTTGCTGTGTCATGGGTGCTCTCGCATCCAGAAGTCACCGTAGCCATCAGCGGAAGCGATACCGTTGAACAACTCGACGATACCCTGGGGGGCATCGGCTGGGAATTGGATGCCGAAATCCGTGAGGAATTGGATGCCGTGTCTACGTCCTTCGTCCGTCTAGTCCCACAACCTTTTTAATCGTCTTTAATCGTCGGATATGGTAGGACGAGGGTTCCGCCGCATCCTACCATACCCAATTCCGTTGCAGGATTACTCCACCGTTTGAAACTGCTCCCAGGTATCCCCAGCCGCCGCTGCATGACGTTCTAATTCAGTCTGCCATCCGACGACATGCCCGGCTTTAATCTGCTTGATATCATACCCGGCGTAGCGGTCTTCCAGTGTATCGCCCAGTTTCTGCGTTGCGGCCCAGCGGTCCCAAGCGACTTTCATCCAGTCGTAAGGCAGCGCTTCGCGCACCGCGAGGTCCAGTTGCCATGCGTGCCGTGCGTCTGCAACTGAAGGTGCCTCGGTAGGCGGCCCCGACCACTTTGACCAGCCGATGGACAGCGTGTTGCGTTCTCTCTCCGGCACGGTGTGGCCCGTGTGAATTGTCGCCCCATTGCGGATAAGCGCCTCTCCTGCCTTCAGCCGGATGGCTACCTGCCCTGGCAGCGAAGATTCGCCGTCCCAGCTCGGTGTATACGGTATACCCTGGTCTTTCATCGCCTTCGGCAGTAGCACATCATGCTCAAACGGTGTACGCCATCGACTATGGCTACCAGGGATAAGCTCATGACATTCGTCATCAGTAAGAGCTAGGAACATGCTCACGCCGTTACGCTCCGTGATAGACTTCTTGTTGCGTTCCTGTATCTCTTTCCAGCGAATTCGTTCGATTTCTTCAGTATAAGCCTCGGGCCCGTCTCCGCGGATCTCCCGTTGTGCAAAGTAACCTTTTCCAGTACCCCACCATGTCACGTCCCTGTGCCAGCCGAGTTTATTCTCATTCTTACGCGGATTGCACCAGAGGAGCATCCCGCTCAACGTCAAGTCCTCAGGGCTGAGCCCATTACACCACGCATGAACGAAATTGAGGAACTCGTCCGAACCGTGGAATTCGGAGAAACAGGGTTCATTGAAAGCAGGATGAATCAGCCCGCGGATCGCCCACGGTTCATCAGCCCCTGCACGATGCACGTAACCTTTTGAACAGTCGATTTTGCTATAGCCGTTCTCCGGTGCGCACGCCTGCGTAACCCGGCGGCCCGCCTCACGCAGAATCGGAATCCAAGGACTATTTACAAAGTCGTTGATAATCACGAAACCGTGCTCCTTCAAATGAGCAAGCCGCTCCGGCGTGCACCCAGGTGTCGAAATCTCAGCCTTGAAATCTGCAAACGCCTCAGCACGGTAACTCTGCCCGACCTGTTCTGATGCTGCTGCCGATGATTCATTCATGTTCATTGTCAATTCCTCTCAAAAATTCGGAGCCAAACAGACTCCCAGCTCTAGTATGAACCTTGATTAACCACTTTTTTTAGACATATTCGTAGATACTATGGCATAACATCGCAATTTTGTCAAAATTTTGTCAAAGGTTTCGTTATTCTAGCGTCATCTCATTTTCGACATTCGAGTGTTCTCGCATCTACGATAATTTCGCTGATCTTTATCTCCTTAATCCAACTGCCCAACCCTCGCAATAGAAATTGACATGAGAACGCGAATCGTAGAACGCTTTTAACTCTGAACACTTCCGATTCTAATGCATCTCAATTGAGAGAATATAACTCAGAATTGTCACTAGAAGCCACGTCCCGACTAACACGAACCCAAATGGGCGTTTCAATTGCGTCCCGGAGACGAAGAGCCCGACCCGGAAAACAATCAGGATAAACAGCATCGCCGGAAATAGGAATTGGAAAAACTGCCCATCTGCCTTTAAGCCTCCTTGCGTGGCAGCCGTTGAAACCCCTGCAACAAAGAGAACGTTTAGAATATCTGCCCCGATAATGTTACCAACGGCTAATTCGCCATGCCCGCGCCGCACCGCCGTAATCGCCGTCACCAATTCCGGAAGGGACGTGCCGAACGCAACCAACGTAGCAGAGATGATGTGTTGTGGTACCCCTATTCTTTCCGCTAATAGGCTTACAGCCGGAATCAGAATTTGGGCCGAGATAACAATAATTGCAATCGCAAGAATCAATTTAACGAGCGTAACAAACGCACTCGATGCCTCAGCATCTGTCTCTGCTTCACTCTCCGCATTTGCACCGATTGACCTTGCCCATCGGATCGACTGCCAGACATAAAGCCCCAACAAAACTACAAAAACGAACCCAATTAATTGCGGGAACGCCCCGCCTTCACTAAAAACCTTCGCCGGCGATGTCCAAGGGAAGCATCCAAGCACCAACAGAATTCCCGCCCCGACCTGCACGTTTGACAACTTTGAAGCTAACGCCCTATTGAACTGTAACGGGGCGATTAGCGATGCAAGACCGAGGATAAGCCCCGTGTCACAAATAATCGAACCGACCGCGTTCCCGAGCGCGAGCCCCGGACGGCCCTGAATCGCTGAAAGCACGGAGACAGCCGCCTCCGGTGTCGTTGTACCGATGCTGACAATTGTCGCACCAATAACCGCTTTTCCTAAACCCCATCGGCTTGATAGGACAACCGCCTCATCAACAAGCCAATCCGCACCCTTTCCTAATGTATAAAGTGTTACCACAATCATAATTAACAGAAACGGACTGGCTAAACCCTCAATCAATTTTGTAATCCATTCTTCCATAAACTGTTCCTTTCAATTGCGCCATTTTAGATAAATAGATTACCATACATACCCAATAAAGTCAAACAGTTTTTAGTATATTTCAGCACAGCAAAGACGGATTTGAGGATTCTGAGATTTAGATTCAATACATCGAATGGCTCTGGCGAGGGTTGTAAAGCACTAAACATTACAACTGCCTTTATTGGGCTAAAAGAGGCGAAAAAAGCGACGGATATCAAAAATAATTTGACATGCCGCGGCACGATGTGATATATTCTCAAACTCAGGTTACAATTCACAATTTACAATAGATTTATTGAAAGACAATTAACTATGGCCGTTAAAACACTATTTACAAAAGATGACTTTATAACGATCCTTTCAAAGTACCGCCTCGGAGATTTCATCAGGTTTGAACCGCTTGTAGCTGGCACAGTGCAGACAAATTTCTTATTGCAGACGACACAGGGCACGTTTGTATTTCGCTACTACGAAAACCGCTCAAAAAAGTCAGTGCAGTTTGAAAGCAGTTTGATGAAGTATTTACATCAGAAGCGTTATCCATGTCCTGCTCAGTTTAAGAATAAGGATGGCGTATATGTCGGCGGATATAAAAGAAAGCCTTTCGTGATTTTTGAATTTGTGGCAGGAGAACATATACCAAATCCTAATCACGAACAGAAACAGCAGCTTATACAAAAAGTTGCCCAACTTCATCACCTTACTCAAGGGTTTCAACCCAGAAATATAGATAAGCGATTGAATTATACAGTTGAAAATTGCAGAAATCTCGCACATAAACAAGCAAAAAGTGTTGGAACGATAGATGCACAAGCGAAGTTGAAATGGTTCGAAAATGAATTAATCACGTTGTCTTTACCGGCAGCTTTACCCAGAGGGGTTTGTCACTGTGACTTTCATTCCTCCAATGTGCTTTTTAAAAACGGTGAATTCAAGGCACTTATAGATTTTGATGATGCTAACTATACATACCTGAGCTATGATTTGGCTGCATTACTGAATCCTTTTGTTCGTTCTTTTAAATGGGATACGTGGTTTAATTTTGGAAAAGATGAGGATATTTTTGACTTTGGAGAAGCGCAAGAAACAGTCGCGGAGTATATAAAGCATAGAGTACTCAGTAGCGTAGAGAAGGAACATCTGTTTGATGTATTTAAACTGAGCATTATGTTTGATTGCGTTTGGTACTACGACAGAGGGGATGCAGAAGACTTTTTTGAAAAGAGAAAAATCGATGCCTTGAACTCGCTTGGACGAAAACCGTTTTATAATTTGGTATTTTTCTGAGGAATTCACTTTTTTGTCTATTTGAGTCCATCAACGTCTGATGTTTTGATAACCCTTGTACAAATCTCGCCAGAGCCTATCTCTGTTTTGCATTGTCTTATGCGCTGAAAGAGACCAAAAAACCGTCGGTGACGTGCTGAAAGAGACGAAAAATCTGAAAAAAGACTTGACAAAAAACGTTGATTGTGTTATACTATAAAATACGCTTTGAGTCAGGCAAAAAGAAAGTTTGACAAAAAGTGTTGGTTTCTAATAAACTGCATTCACTAGAATCAGAACAAGGGAAAATAGAACAGATGAAACACCGAGAGTCCGTTTACCCCATAAGCAGAGTGCCTGGCCCCGTGTTGCGGGTTTGTAGTTTTGGCACGAACGCGTGCGTATGCCGTGCTGTCGTGTGTTTTAAGTCCCAGTTAAGACGATTGACCCCCCCCTAACTTCAAGTACGTTAACCCTTTTATTAACTCAGGCAGCATCTACATCAACCTTCGTTGCTGCTTTCTCACGCCTGCACGCCTCCCGTCTCGGACGGTGGAGGCCGTTGCAGGCTTTTTTTCTGATGCATGCGGCGTTCAGTTGCAGGGCCCCCGGGCACCTGCGTGCGGACCCAGTTGGCTTATGCCAACGGTGCCGGTATGCCAGTCGCCTCAACTCCTTACCTGATAACACAAGTGCACTCACTCCTTCTTCTGTCTTTCGCGCGTTTATGAAAGACAGCCATAAGTGCACTTATGTTAACTTCTCCGTGTTTGGGCGGGGTTCCGGCTGCCTCTGTGCGCCGACCCGCCCGCCATCAAACCGATAACTCTTTATGAACCTAACCGGTGCGATAACCGCATCGACAACGGACACATTGTCCGAAAGGATATTTTGAAATGAAAGATTGGAAGAACGCGAAAAAAGGCATCGTGGTAATGAATAGAAAGTTTGTATCGATTTTGAGCGTGTTGTTTGCGGCGGTCCTCTGCGTTTCCATAGCGGGCTGTGAACGTATAAATAAACCTGCGATGGATGTAGTAGTGCCACCGGCCGACGAAACCCCGGAGCCGGTTAATGGTTTACTTACCGAGCTATATATTCCCGGTGGCGTGCTTAAGAGGCTACCAGATTTCGACACGATAACGCCGGTTCGAACTTTGACCGCAGCGAATATAGATTTTCCTACGAGAGATTATACACAAGGCATTCCTGAACTGGGAATAGCTCTGCGTGAAGATTTCGCGATTCGGTTTCGCGGGCGGCTGATGGTTGAAACCGCCGGCAGCCACAACTTTAAAATTCGTTCCGATGATGGTGCTCAGTTATATATCAATGGAGGGCTTATCGTAGATAATGATGGGCTTCAAGGTTCGACAACTGCACAAGGGAGCGCGAGGCTCACGACAGGATTGCACGATGTCGAAATTCGGTATTTCCAAGGCCCCCTTTTCCAGCTAGGGCTGCAATGGTTTTGGGAGCCTCCCGGAGGGCCAGAACAGATTGTTCCACCAGAAGTGCTTTATGCGCCCGGTGATGACACAGTAGTGCCGCCCGTAGCGCCGCTGGTCGTAGACACTACGCCGCCGCCAGTCACCACCGCGCCGCCCGCAGGCATGGCACTCATCCCCGCTGGCGACTTCCAGATGGGCAGTGAGGATGCTGATGCCCGGGATGACGAGCAGCCTGTGCATACAGTGCATGTGGACGCGTTCTATATGGACACGCACGAAGTGACGAACGCCGAGTATAAAAGTTTTGTGCTGGCAAACCCCGAGTGGCAGAAGACGCGGATTCCGGATGCACTCCACAATGGTAATTATCTAAACCATTGGGACGGTAATAACTATCCAGTGGGTAAGGGGGACCATCCTGTGATGAATGTGTCGTGGTATGGTGCGATGGCGTATGCTGCGTGGGCAGGGAAGCGTCTTCCAACGGAGGCGGAGTGGGAGAAAGCGGCACGCGGTGGGTTAGTAGGTAAGAGATACCCGTGGGGGGACACGATAACGCCGAACGATGCGAACTACGGTAATAATGTAGGCGGTACAACGGCTGTGGGGAGTTATGCTGCGAACGGATATGGGCTATATGACATGGCCGGCAACGTGTGGGAGTGGTGTCTTGATGAGTGGGATGCGAATTTCTATGCTAATTCTCCATCTCGGAATCCGTTGAGTGGGGTGAGTGGCGGAACGATAGCGAATGTGGATGAGATTGTAGATAACTACACAAATGTTACCTATTCTCGCGTGTTGCGCGGCGGTGGCTGGAACAATAATACACGCTACCTGCGCGCCGCTAATCGCTGCGGGAGTGCACCAACGTTCACGACGACTTCCTCTACGGGTTCCGGTGTGCGAGGGCTGTTACTCCTTAAATCTTTACCCCTTTACCCCTTCCGATCTGCGTGCAGATCGGGTCGGCATAATTTATTAACTAATAGTTAAAAAAGCGTTATAAATAGGGTAAAATATTAACTATCTGTTAATTATCTGCTTATTTTTTGCTTGGTGCGTGCTGAACCCGGTTCGGTTTTGTGCTGGGCCAAACCGTATCTTGTCCGGCTCGTTTTATGCGCAGCGAAAGATAAAAGCAGAGGTGTGATGGTGAGTCGGCCGTGTGCCGAATGCTATCACACCTCTTTCTCTTTTTTCTCAGCCTGATTTATCTCTGCTTGAAAATGATTCCCTGATGTGTTATCATAAATAAAAAGTATAAGTTTTGAGAAAAAAGCACTTGACAACTGATACGTTTTAGGAGTCTAATATGCAGAAGAAGGACATCCACGACTTTTTGTCCGAGATGTCTGTTTCGAACTTTTCGGATCGGAGCATACGCCGTTTATTAGAAAATACGGAAAACGTCCGGGGCTTGTTAGAAATCGTGTCGGCAGAACTCGCCGAACTGATTGACTTTGAGCATCTGGTTCTAATCAATAGGAGCCTGCTGCCCGCCACTCTCCGAGAACAAGAGGCAGACATTGTATATCGGGTGCCCTTCAAAAGTGATGGTGATGAGGGTGCGGCAGAGCTGCTCCTCTATCTGCTGATTGAACATCAATCGACGGTAGATGCGACGATGGGATTTCGTGTGCTTTTCTACATGATGCTAATTTGGGACGCAGAGCGGCGGCGGTGGGCGGCAGAGAAGATGCCGAGAAGAGAGCGTGTATTGCCGCCGATTCTGCCCGTGGTGTTTTACACGGGGGAGCGGCGGTGGGAGAAGCCTCTGACACTTGAGGCGATGATGAATCTGCCTGCGGCGCTCTCTCGATTCGTTCCGAGATTTGACATCCTGTTTCTGAATCTGACAGGCACAGACAAGGCGACGCTGACAGAGGCGGCGCATCCATTCGGGTGGCTGATGAGAGTGCTGCAACAAGGAGATGCGGACAAAGCGTCTATAAGCCGTGCCTTAGTGGAGACGTTGACGCAGTTGGCGGCGCTTGATGCGGCGGATTCGGGGCAGCGTAGGGAAGCGATAATGTATCTGGTATCGCTGATTGTGCATCGGCGTTCAAAGGAAGAGCAAGAAGAGTTGATAGAGCTGGTAGCCCGGCATACGAGTGACATGGAGGTAGCACCGATGGCAGAGACAATGGCCGAATTCCTCTTAGAACGAGGCATAGCACAAGGCATAGAACGAGGCATAGAACAAGGGCGAGAAGAAGGGCGAGAAGAAGGGCGAGAAGAAGGGATTGAGCGAGGGGCGTGCCAGAATGCTATCAAAAATATAACCGCCGTCCTCAATGCGCGATTCCCTCATTGTGACATACACACTGCCACGCAGAAACTCGAAACGCTTTCTGACCTCGAACACCTCGAGCACCTGCTGCTGACAGCCGTCAAAGCCGATAGCTTTCAAGCATTCCTACAGGCTTTAGAACTATAGAAACGCATGCACCGAACGCCATGGCCGGCACCGGGCTGCTCTTGTCGGGGTGTCAGGTAGGAACCCTACCGTTATTATGCCCTCTGACAAGCGGAGCATGGAAGGTTGCGTACTATACCGTGTGAGATGAACTAAAGATAAAAGCAGAGGTGTGATGGTGAGTAGGCCGTGTGCCAAATGCCATCACACCTCTTTCTCTTTCAGGCGATACCGATTTCTCCGCCTGATTTGTTTATCTTTGCTTGAAAATGATTCCTTGATGTGTTATTATAAATAAAAAGTAGGAGTTTTGAGAAAAAAGTGACGGCTAAAAGAGAATTGCATGTCCTGCTCGCTCCAGTCACGGTTCACACTGTCCAACTTCCTGGGAAGAATGGCAGGCACAATGGGAAGATAGCCTACACAAAGGTAGATTTATTTAAGGAATCGCGGGAGGCTGGACTTCTAGGCGAAATGTATGGAAATCGCGGGACGGATATAGTATACTAGGTCTTTATGCCCCGGCCGCCGGGCGTTTTACACAAAGTTGACCGAATCGCTTTAATCAACGAGAAATACAATGCAACTGCCATTCTCTGAGCAACAGCGAAAAGATATTGAAACCCTTCTCCTTGACAACTCTGACAAGGAAGCCATCTATCGGCATTTACACCACCTTGCCGGAGACGATGTACACATCCAGAAACCGTTTGCTGATATTGTTGTTAGGTTGTTAACCGCAGCATTAAACACCCCCAACCCAGAATCTGCGTTAAATCACTTTTTCCGTTTTGTCGAAGGCTCATTTAATCGGCGGTGGCTGTATCAGTTATTGCATGACGCACCTTTTCTCATTGATGGTGTGATGCTGAGTTTCGGGGCATCTTCCTATCTCTCGGATATCCTGATTCGTACGCCGTACTATTTTTATGATATTATTGATGCCCATGTGATGACGGTTCCTAAGACATCTGTTCAGATGTATCAAGAGCTGGTGACATCACTGGCGCGATACGGCTCAGTAGAGCAGAAACTTCGCGTGCTCCGCCGTTATAAGCGGCGCGAAAGCCTTCGGATCGGATTACGTGACCTGTTTGAGGCGGCAGACCTGGAGACGACAACCTTAGAACTCAGCAATCTTGCTGAAGCCACGTTGCAGCACTGTTATGAAATTGGCAGTGAGGAGGTAATGATACCGAAAAGCGGTACACCGCTGGATGAGGCAGGCACAGGACCCTGCAAATTCGCAATCATCGGAATGGGAAAGTTGGGGGGCTACGAGCTTAACTTCAGTTCCGACATTGATGTGATGTTTGTCTATTCAGATGAAGGGCAAACCGATAAGGGTGTCCCGAACCGAGAGTATTTCTCGCAGCTATGCGAGTTTCTTATTAAGGCGATGAGTGAGGTGACAGCAGATGGGTACGTCTTTCGCGTCGATATCCGTTTACGGCCGGAGAGCAGTGCGGGTGTGATTATTCGCTCTATGGAAAGTTACGAAAGTTACTACGAAGGTTGGGGCGATTTGTGGGAACGGCAGGCGTTAATCAAAGCGCGGCCCGTTGCTGGAGATATGACGTTGGGTGACGCGTTCATCCGCATGATTCATCCGTTTGTGTATCAACGCTATTTAGATGGTGTCACACTGAGTGAGATTAAAGCGGATATCCGTAGTACAAAAGCACGCATAGAGGAACGACTCGTTCGCGAAAAAGCCGACTTGCAGAAGCACGTTAAGCTTGGACCAGGTGGTATTCGCGATATTGAGTTTACCGTTCAGTGCCTTCAGATGATTCATGGGGGGCAGAGAAAGTCACTCTGTTCACAAAATACATTGGAGACACTCGCTGCCCTCAAGGCAAACAAACTGATGAATTCAGAAGAGACTGATGTGCTCTCAACAGCGTATAGGTTCTTACGAACAGTGGAGCACCGCATCCAAATTGAGGCGGATCGGCAGCTCTATAGTATTCCAGATAAGGAGCACGAAGAGTTACAACTTGCACGGCGTAGCGGATATAGGGATACCGAAGAAATGAATGCCGTGGATGCCTTTCGAAAGGACTACCGTGCACATACCCAGTGCGTGCGTCACATCTTTGAAAAAGTTACCGCAACCTCGCTTCAACCGGACAACGAACTTGACATCCCCTTGCTCCTATCAGAAACTGCAACTGCGTCTCCGAAGCAATCGGCAAGGGACGCTTCGTACCCAAGCAGCCTTATCGCTTCCATTGACGAAAGCTTACAATCGTTCGGGTTCGAAAATGTGAGGGAAGCACAACGGTTACTGAAAAGATTGGCGAACGGTGGCGATGGGGTGCAATTCTCTCCGGGGGTGCGCCGGACGTTTTTTAAACTCGCACCGACTCTCCTCAATATCTTACGCGACTCTCCCAATCCGGACATGGCACTGCGATACCTTTCGGCATTTATGGATAAGGTAGGCGCGCGTAGCAGCTACTATACGATGTTTACTGAAAAGCCGACGACGCTTGAAGCCCTGGTCAATGTTTGTGGTACCAGTTTATACCTCGCTGAATTGCTCATCGCGAGTCCTGAGCTCTTCGATCTGTTGACTGTGCCGACTTTAATTGAACGTCCTAAGACGCTCCGCGAAAAACAAGTGGAAGCCCGCCAATCGATTGCAGACGCACCTTCCGGCAAAATCCTGACAACGCTCCGCCGATATAAGAACGATGAAATCTGGCGTATCGCTTTGCGAAACATACTTGGGAACGCTTCGCTACCGATGACAACTGCTGAGCTCTCTGACTTAGCCGAGGCTGTGTTGCAAACCATCTATCCGCAGGTCGCCGTGCAGCTAAGCCACGAACACGGCACCCCTCTCAGTCCAGATGGAATGCCAGTGACCTTCACAATTATTGCGCTCGGTAAGTTTGGCGGTCGTGAACTCAACTTCAGCTCGGATCTGGACATCATGTATGTCTACTCAGAGGATGGCGAGACGACTGAAGGATTGTCAAATGCTGACTATTTCTCCCAACTCGGTTTGGAATTGGTGAAGCAACTTGCGGGTGCTCAGGAGATGAGTCTTTATGAACTCGATCTGCGGCTCCGTCCACATGGCAAAGGGGGCGCGATTGCCCTGCCACTGGCTGGTTACCAGCACTATTATAATAACACAGCACAAATTTGGGAACGCCAAGCCCTCACACGTGCCAGACCGGTCGCTGGGGACACGGGAGGCCTGGGTGCACGGTTTTTGGAAGTGGCACACGCCTTCACTTACGGAAAACCGTTAACTTCGAAAGCCATTGCTGAGATTATGCATACGCGTAAACGAAAAGAGGTACAAGCGACACGGAGACGGGCCTCGCGGCGCAGACGGTACGTGCGGAATAGGACTCCTATCGCAAATGTTAAATCAGGGTACGGCGGGCTTGTGGATATTGAATTTGTAGTGCAAACACTGCAACTCGTCTATGGTGCTACAGTACCTTCAATTCGCGTCCAAAACACACTCATCGCTATTGAAAAATTGCACGCTATTGGTGTCCTGACAGAAACAGAACAAGACCAGTTGACAGAGGCGTATCAGTTTCTCAGACGCGTTGAAAACGCATTACGGATTGTCCACGACCGGCCGCTGGATGCACTGCCGACGAATAGCACAGAGGTGGAACAGTTAGCACGAAGGCTTGGATATACATACACAAAGAACCAATCAACTGTGGAGGTATTTTTACAGAATTACGGGAAGTGGACAGAAACCACTCGCACCCTATTTAATCACATCTTAAATGCGACTATAGAGAAATTGGAAACTAAGTAACGTTAGGACAACTTTTATACGTTAAAGGGGAGTGGATTTTAGCTCACTGCCTTTTTTAGGGGTGCACTCGACCTATAGGCAATTCATTGCCTGTCTCTATCTTTTTATCTTGGTCTGTAATTCAACCCCAAAGTACTTCATTCAGCACACTTTCGTTCTGTAGAAGGGATCTCCTCATCGTGATACACCAGATCAGGACGGTATATGTATAGAATTTCAGTAAACAAATCCTTCTTGCTAAATTGTGGTGAACCTGCTAAAATTACCACCAATTGGGTTGGCTTAGTTTTGACTAAGCAGTTCCATGTGAGCTGCTTACAATGTTGGCCCCGGTGTGAAGATCTGATTAAGGCAATTCAACTGGAACGAACCTAGGCGAAAAAGGAGAGAACTTATGATTTTTGGACAAGGTACACATCAGTACACGGTGCAGGAAAATTGGTGGACACTCCCTGAGGGTTGGGAATTTGGATGGATTCCGGCTGTCGCCGTGGATTCACAAGATCGTGTCTACGTTTACAGCCGCAGCGAACGTCCAATGGTAGTCTTCGACCGGGACGGCAATTTTTTGGCATCTTGGGGTGAAGACATTCTTAAGGATGCACACGGGATTTTTATCGATGCCCAAGATAACATCTACTGTGTAGAACGTGAGACTCACGTCATGCGAAAGTTCAACACTAATGGTGAATTGCTAATGACACTCGGCACACCGGATCAGCCAGGGGCAGCAGGTGAACCTTTCAATCTACCGACAGATCTGGCACTGGGTACGGATGGAGAGATGTTTATCAGCGATGGGTACGGCAATACCCGCATCCATAAGTACTCACCGGATGGAGAGTTGCTTAAATCTTGGGGGCAACCCGGAACGGGTCCCGGTGAATTCAATCTGCCGCACTGTGTTAGAGTTGATCCGCGCAATCGGTTGATGGTGGCAGACCGGGAGAACAATCGTATCCAATTTTTTAGCCTTGACGGCGAGTATATTGAGGAGTGGGGAGATCTGCTGCATCCAGACACCATCTACATTGACGAAGAAAACTTCGTTTACATTGCCGAACTTGACCAGCGCGTCACGATAATGACACTAGATGGCGAAGTCGTTTCTCAATGGGGTAGCGAACGTGGGAGTACGGTTGCGGGTGAATTTTTCGCCTGTCCACACGGCATCTGGTTGGATTCGCACGGCGATATGTACGTTGGGGAAGTTCAGGCGGATGCACGCCTACAAAAATACATTCGGCAGCGCTGACACGCCGGATAGGTTTCTATGAGTAAGGGGGTAATTGCCCGGGCAGGCGACACTGCCTTGATAGGTTTCTATGATTGACACATTTTCACATCAAGAGAGCGTTAAGGTTCTTTTTAGCGATGCCAAGTCCTATTTTGTAAAGGATATAGGTGAAAAGCGTGGGAGCCAAAATTCTTCCTTTTTTTCAAAAAGTCAACCAGAATTTTGATATGGCAGCACAGTGGACATCGTATCCGCGTGGGCTTCTAGAGCAAATTAAAATTTGTAATAGTTCTTGTCATATCACTTTTCCGATAAAACGTGACGATGGCACGATTGAAACGCTTCACGGTTGGCGTGCAGAACATAGCCACCATAAATTGCCAACGAAGGGGGGCATCCGTTATAGTACTCTTGTTGACGAGGATGAGATAATGGCCCTTGCTGCGCTGATGACATACAAGTGTGCGATTGTGGATGTCCCATTCGGCGGTGCCAAGGGCGGTGTTATGCTAGATCGGTGCGAGTACTCTGAGGCGGAATTAGAGCGGGTTACGCGGCGGTATACTTACGAACTAATTCAGAAAAACTTCATTGGCCCGGGGGTAGACGTGCCGGCTCCAGATTTTGGTACCGGCGAAACGGAAATGGCATGGATTCTGGATACATACATGACGATGGCCTCTGATAAATTAGATGCCATCGCGTGTGTGACAGGCAAACCGATAGAACAAAATGGGATTCAAGGCAGAAAAGAGGCGACTGGGCACGGCGTCGCCTTCGGTTTAAGAGAGGCGTGTCTTCAGGCTGACGATATGAAACGGATTGGACTGTCGCCCGGTTTGCCCGGGAAAACTATCGTCATACAAGGGTTCGGAAATGTGGGTTACCATGCCGCGAAATTCTTGAGTGAAGCGGAAGCAGTTGTTGTGGGTATCATAGAAATAGATGGTGCGGTGTATAACCCAAACGGGCTTAATGTTGACGCTGTGAAAGCATGCCTTCAAGAAACGGGCTCTATTCGTAACTACCTCGATGGCACTGTGATCGACAATCCGAACGACGCACTAGAGTTGGCATGCGATATCCTCATACCGGCCGCACTTGAGAACCAGATCACCGGCGAGAATGCTCAACGAATCAAAGCGAAAATTATTGCAGAAGCAGCGAATGGTCCAACAACACATGAAGCCGATGCGTTACTCACAGAACGAGGCATTTTGATCATTCCAGATACTTATCTAAACGCCGGGGGTGTTACTGTCTCCTATTTTGAGTGGTTACGAAATCTATCACATGTCCGGTTTGGCAGACTTGGTAGACGTTTTGACGAAACACAGCACAAACGGATGCTAAGTGCAGTTGAAAAGGCGACCGGGTATCAATTCTCAGATACGGAAATTGAATTGATCGGACACAGTGCAGATGAACCAGATTTGGTTAGTTCCGGACTTGAAGATACAATGATTAACGCTTATCAGGAAATTCGAGAAACACGACATCGGTATGGCCCCACCGTAGATTTGCGTACTGCCTCGTTTATCATTGCCATCCATAAAATTGCGAAAGACTATATGCAGTTGGGTATTTTTCCTTAAAAAGACAAATAGTCAAACTTTGTCCATGATTAAATTACAAAGCGTACTGTAAAAAAGACATCGGCCAGAGTAAGTTAACGGCCAAACCTTCTTTAGCGAGGTGGTCACAGATTGCTTCATGTCGCTTTGGCCAGACCGATTTAAACAAGAAAAAAGAGAGAAAAATGATAGCTTTAAGTGTAAATGTAAACAAAGTCGCTACGTTGAGGAATTCGCGCGGCGGCGATATCCCAAATCTCATCAAAGCTGTGGATACTTGTATCGCGGCCGGTGCGCAAGGCATCACCGTGCACCCGCGTGAAGATCAGCGCCATATTACACCTACAGATGTCTACGATATTGCTGAACGGTTAGCACACTATAGCAAAATTGAATACAATATTGAGGGCGACCCGAGGCCTGAGCTGATTGATACCGTACTGGACGTACGGCCGGCACAGTGCACCCTTGTGCCTGTCGTCGCTGGCGAAGTGACCAGCCATACCGTCTGGGATATCCCAAAAGATGGCGACAGATTGAAACCGATCATCGCCCGGTTGAAAGACGCGGGTATCCGTGTTAGTCTCTTTAGCGGGACAGATTGCGAGCAGATAACGATGACGAGCAATATTGGAGCAGATAGGATTGAACTCTACACAGCGCCTTATGCAATGGCACGAACCGAATCGGAAATTGAACGCGAATTCAGGCTGCTGTTGACAGCATCGGAGCACGCGACCTGTTTAGGAATGGGAGTCAATGCAGGACACGATCTGAATCTCGAGAATCTACCGAGGATGCATTCCTTATCAGGTCTACTTGAAGTTTCAATAGGACACCATTTGATGGCAGACGCGCTGTATATCGGGATGGAAGCCGCGGTTCAGGCGTACCGTGCTGCGTTAGGGCAGTAGGTTAATTAACGTATCAGTAAAAAAGCCGGCGGCGAGTAACGCCGCGGCACATTTATCCGAAGCAAACCTAACCAAACCTGTAGACAAAAATATGACAAAAACATGTGCTATTTTCGACCTGGATGGGACAATTATCCGGCTCTCCTCAGAACAGGTTTTTCTTACCTATCTATTGAACCACGGTGAAATTCCGATACCTAATCTGCTTGCATGGACATCTAATTTGCTGAAAGTAAAGTCACTCGCGCCTGCGAAAGCAAATAAAATGTATCTGTGCGGTCTGGAACACTCTCGACTCTGTCAGATTGCTCATACCTGCTTTGTAGACTCCCTTCGGGCGAGTATTTCCGCACGTGTTGCTGAGGTGATGCAATTTCATCGTGAAGCAGGGAGAACGCTTGTTCTAATGTCCGGTTCGTTGTCCTTGCTGGTTCAACCGTTTCATGAGTATCTTCAGACTGACATAATGATAGCGCATGAACTTGAAGTAGTTGATGGCAAGGTAACAGGACAGCGAGTTGGGTTGCATCCGTATGCACAAAACAAAGCAGAACTCGTCCGTCAGTTAGCGGACACTCACGGATTCGACTTAGGCAATTCTTACGCTTACGGCAATCATCATACAGATGCCTATAAGTTGGAGTTGGTAGGGCAGCCTGTCGCTGTGAATCCGGATCGCAGGTTGAGACAGACAGCCGCCAAGCAAGGCTGGGAAGTCCAATTATTTCATCCGGAAAACCGGTGAAGGGCCGGCGTAATCATTTGTGCCATTCCGAACCTCTACATACGGATTTCCTAAAGCTGGCTTTTTTCGTGTCTTCGTAGGGCGAGAATTCCTTTGCCTCCCAATGGGTGGCAGGTAAAAGGTTATCTTGTCTCATGGACAGAGAAAGATACCTATCCTGCCACTAAATTTTCCGCACCTCTATGTCTTGCTCGCAAGCGCGAAGGAGGCAGTTCCTGCATTGAGATAGCAGGGGCATAAATAGGAACGAGGGATAGAAACGGAATTGTGAGACTAGAGAAATATATTGCTACATCAGGCGTTGCTTCGCGGCGGGCAGTAAAGAGAGCGATTCTTGCTGGACGCGTCACTGTCAACGGTGCACGAGTATTGATTCCCGGGCATCCGATTAACGTAGCGACGGATAGGGTTGAATTTGACAGTAAGAAGGTTGAACCGGTAAAACAGCGGTTCTATGTGATGCTGCATAAACCTGCTGGCTATTTAACGACGCGGCGGGATGAGCGAAACCGCCCCACTGTCATGGAATTGGTTCGGGATATTTCTGAAAGCATTTATCCGGTCGGCCGTTTGGATTTGGAGACGGAGGGGCTGCTGCTGTTGACAAACGACGGTACGTTTGCCTATAGGCTTACACATCCAAGCCACGAAATTCCAAAAACGTATCTTGCCTGGGTAGGTGGCATTCCAAATGATGCAGCAGTTGAGCGTTTGCGTAAAGGTGTCACGATTCCGAGTGGGAAAACCGCACCTGCGAAAATTAGACGTATCAGCGAAAAAGATTTTGACGAGACGTGGAAAAAAACAGACATGCCAAACCGTGCTAACCGAATGAGTAGAAAAAGAAAATCTGCACTCCCTGTGACACGGTTTAAGGTGGTTATTCACGAAGGGCAAAAACGGCAAGTACGTTTGATGTTTAAGACAGTGGGACACACTGTTATCCGCTTAAAGCGGATTCAAGTTGGTGAGGTGAGGTTAGGCAATCTGCCGCCGGGGCAATATAGATTTTTAACCCCGGCGGAAATTGCAAATTTGTACGCCTAATCGGCGGATTTCGCTAAGTTTTTCACGTGTGCGAGGGTTGATTGAGCTTGTTGTTTTACAGCCTCATTTGTCGTGTGGTGCACTAACTTTTCAAGGACCTCGATCGCTTCCGTATATTGTCCTTTGATAGCGTACGTCGTACCGAGGTAATATTGGGCGTTCTCATAAACATCGCTTTCTGGGTAGGTGTCGATAACAGCCCGAAAGTGCTTGACAACCTTTTGAAAATTTTCCTCTACAACCTCTGCAGGTTTACCTTCCATCTGTGCACCGTAGTATAGTCCGGTTTCAGTGTGGAGTTGTGGCAGTAAGCCTGTGCGATTTTTCGCGTCAAGTTCAAACACTTTCTCGCTGATGGGGATAGCTTTTTCAGCCAGTTTCCGCTTGAAGTATGTGAGTGCAATCTCACCGTTCAGTTTCGCATCTTCCGGTGTCTTCTTTAGTTGCTCCTGTTTTTGTTTGAAGACCTTCTCTGTTTCGAGAGCCGCTTCCATCACCGGTATGAATTGCTCAGGGAGAGTGTATCCGACTTGGGAGACAACACCGCCCTCCGCGCTCAGGAATAGAATCGCGGGGATACTTGTAATCCGGTACCTTTGGGCAGCTTCCTGATTCTCCGGGTGTTCTTCGTCGTCTATATCTACTTTAACAGGAACGAACTTTTCCGCGAAGGCAATGACTTTAGCATTAGCAAATGTCTCAGCATCCAGCTGAGAGCATGAGCTTCACCAGTCTGCGTAGAAGTCCATCATTACCAGTTTGCCGCTTTCCGCTGCGGTTTTCATACCTTTTTCAATTGACTTCTCCCACTGAATTGCCGCGCTCGCTCTGTGTACGGGAATTGTGACTACCGTCAGTAAAAGCGCTGCAGCTGCCAGACTAGGAAAAACAGATTTAAACATTTTTTTCTCCTTGTTGAGATTAATTTTCATTTGATTGTTCCGCAACTGATGCGCTGGTTGTTTTACTTGACAGCGTTGTGCGGCACTGAAGGCAGGTAATAACCGTTCTAACTAAGGCTTTCTGTTTACCAAGAGGTGACTGCTTCTGTTCTGTTTCTACATAACGTTTACAGCGCATGCACCACTGTTGTCTTGTTACTAACACGGTTTCCTCCTTTGCGTGCGAGTTTCCGGATTCGTACTCAGAGCTGCTGACTTGACGTGAGAATCAGATATCCCTCTTCGTCAAGGAGTGTTTACCCAAGCAACCAGGCAAAAACGTCCCAGTGGGTGGCAGGTAAAAGATTATCTTGTCTCATGGACAGAGAAAGATACCTATCCTGCCACTCTGGCGAAATAGGTATCCGAAATTTCATTCTCATAGAGCCTTATCGCTTGCATCAATGAAAAACCTCAGAAACCGCTATTTGTTAAACACACTATATGTGAATAAAAGTTGCAAAGGGCAACTTTCCCTATAAGTTTGTTCAGATGAATTCTGGTCATTTTCCGATACAGAATTGTGAGAAAATCCGGTCTAAGATATCCTCAGTTGTCGTTTTTCCGACGATGTCCCCGAGGGCATCAAGGCTAATGTGCAAGTCGACAGCAACGAATTCAGGTGGCATCGCGTTTATTAAACTGTCTATTGCGTGGTTAAGTGCATCTTGGGCGCGCCGGAGTGCCTCTTGGTGTCGTGCATTCGTCACAATCAGCGATTCGTCGGCGATGTCAGTTTCTCCATCAAGCAGTTCCTCACGGATAGCCGCTTTCAGTTTGTCTACGCCTTTTCCATCAGGAATCGCTGTTTGAACTACCCGTCGTTTGGGACAGTAAGCGTGCAAGGCCTCCGGAGTTGTGACGATAGGTAAATCTACTTTATTCAAAATCAAGAGAGTCGGCTGCGAATTACCTATTTGTAAAAGCTCTATATCTTCATCATTTAAGGGCTGCGATGCATCAAACATTAAAAGTAAGAATTCTGCTTTATTGAGTACCTCTCTACTTCGTTGAACGCCTTGCTGTTCAACAATATCTTCGGTTTTTCGGATACCGGCAGTGTCAATGAGGTTCATAGGTATGCCGCTCAGGTTAATAGTTTCCTCAACGGTGTCGCGGGTGGTACCGGGGATGTCGGTAACAATCGCCCGTGATGTTTCAACGAGCGCGTTGAGAAGCGTTGATTTTCCGACATTCGGTTTACCGAGTATGGCGACGGTGGTACCTTCGTTGATGAGCCTGCCTTCTGCTGCTGTCTCTAACAGTTGTGTTAAGTCTGTTCGAAGAATTTCGGCAGTTTGGAGCTGCGTCTCAACCCTCATGAAATCTAACTCCTCCTCCGGGAAGTCTATAGAGGCTTCAATTTCTGCGAGTAAGGCTGCTGTTTTATCGCTGAGACGATTGACAGTTTCCGAGAGTTTACCAGTAAGCGTATTGAGTGCAATTTTCAGGCTGCGTTCGGTTTTGGCTCCAATGAGTTCTGCAACGGCTTCAGCTTGTGCGAGGTCAAGGCGTCCGTTGAGAAAAGCGCGTTTAGTAAATTCGCCAGGTTCTGCCGGTCGCGCGCCTGCCTTAACCACCGCTTCCAGGACCGCTGTAAGTGGTACCGTTCCCCCGTGACAGTTAAATTCGACGATATCTTCGGCGGTGTATGTTTTCGGGGCCCGCATAATACCGAGTAGTACTTCATCAATGCGTTCGCCGGAGCCTGTATCTATGACATGCCCATAGGTGAGGGTATGTGTAGGGAGTCCAGATGGACAAACGCCGTGTGGTGCATGAAACAACTGAGATGCAATATGAATTGCTAGTGAACCGCTGACTCGAACTATGCCGATGCCGCCTTTCCCTTGTGGTGTTGCGATGGCAGCGATGGTATCCCGGAATTCCATAACTTTGCCTCAGGCCTCAGGGTTAACACTAAGGAGCTTCTGTTGTGATTACAACACGCCGCATTTCGCCTTCGCCCTGGCTATATGTGGAGACAACGTCATCCGCTTTTAAAGCGAGGTGAATAATGCGCCGGTCCCGGGGCGACATTGGGGCAAGGATAACTTCGCGATGTGTTTGTCTCACTCTCGCTGCTTCCCGATGTGCTAGCTCAAGAAGTGACTGTTCTCGTCTTTCTCGGTAGCCCTCGGTATCAATAAAAACGCGTCTTTTCACCAGCACAGATCTATTAATCATACAGTTGAGCAAACGTTCTATAGCATCAAGTGTCTGGCCATGTTTCCCGATAAGCAGCGCAGGCATGTCCGTAATCATATTGAGGTGCGTGCTGCCGTCAATCAAGTCCGATTGAACTTCAGCTTCAATCCCCATCCGGTTCAGGATTTCCTTTAAGATCGTATCCGGTGCATCTGCATTCGTGTCTATGGACTCTTCTTCTTGGCATGTGACTCGAACTTTTGCGGGTTTTGCCCCGAATTTCAAAATTCCCTTTGTCGGTTCACTTAGGATAGTAATTGTAACCTCTTCACGTTCTAGCCCAAGTTCAGCGAGGGCACTTTCAATTGCTGCCTCCACCGTACTGCCTTCGGTTTCAATATAGTTTGGCACAGTGAGGTTCTCCTTCATTGATGCGCTGTTGTGGTAGGAGCTGGAACAGGTCCTTTCTTACCTACCATATCCCTACCTTCAGTTATTTGTCACAATTAGGATGCACTAGCAGTCTCTGACAAACCTTATCGCTTCAATCCACAAAAAATGTTAGCTCCGTTTACGTTTTGAACTATTCGATTTCTTGTTAGTTGCGACTACCAATTCTTCATCATCGGTGTCGGAATACCGCGTTTGTAAGTATTGTTGCATCACCGTGAAAACATTGTTGCATAACCAGTATAACACAAATCCAGAAGCCCAGTTATAAAAAATGAAGACGAAGATCAGGGGCATAAACTGCATCAATTTTGTCTGGATTCCTTCGGTTGTAGGAGTGGGTGTCATGCCACCGACAAATTTCTGTTGCAGCCACGTTGTGAGTCCATTTAGTAGAGGGAGGAACCGGATAGCATCGATCTGTGTAAATATGAGTGGGATTGTAAACGGGAGTTCTACCAAAGTATCTGGTGCAGATAGGTCGTCAATCCATAAGAAAAATGGTGTGCCGCGCAATTCGACTGCACTTCCCAGGAGCGCGAAGAGTGCCCAAAAAATTGGCAGTTGTGGCAGCCATGGAATGCAGCCGCCCAATGGATTAACTCCGTTATCTTTATAGAGGCGCATCGTGGCCCGGTTCAATTTTTGCGGATCGTCCCGATATTTCTCCTTGAGTTCTGCAAGTGCGGGTTGAAGTTTCTGCATCTTCTTCATAGATGCATGTGCCTTGCGGGTGAATGGATAGGAAAGCACCTTCACCAGTGCGGTTAGGAGGATAATTGCGATGCCGTAATTCTGAAAAACAGCATGCAATCCTTTGAATATCCAGAGCATTCCCCAGGCGACCGGCCCGAAGAACCCGAAGTCAATAATTTTAGAAAGCCGGATCGGCTCTTCCGGTGCATTTGGGGCCTCTATCTGTTTGAGGAGCGTATTGTTCTTTGGTCCGACATAGAGGCGAAACTCGTGGGTCTGGCGTTGATTAGAGGCGAGCTGGAACCGCGGTATCACCAGTACTGCTGTCTCTGTTTGTGCGGCAGTTTCTATATTTTCGCGCTTGTCGTTTTTAGAGACATCTAACTGATAGATTGCTTCCAATTCGGGGTCCGGAATCATGATTGCACTAAAGTACTGGCTATCAATCCCTGCCCAGAGGACTGTCTCTGACGCTTTTTCAACTTTCAGTTCACGCGTTGGCTTTCCTTCACCGAGGTAGGCTTTCGCGCCTTCGCTGCCGCGCCTGCCACGCTTTCCGCTCTTTTTCTCATGTGGAAGCAGATCAGCATTGATACCAGCGCCCCAGCGGAGTTGGTAGCCGTTTGCAGGTTCAGTTCCACCGATAAGGAGTGGTTCAGTGGAGACGTTTTGGAACGTTAACGCTAAGTCTACGTAATATTTATCCGCATAGAAGGTTATAGTTTTGGCAACATTTAGCTTTTCCGCGATTGTGGCTGTTAAGGTAAGCGTTTCGGATGCTGGCGTGTTTTCGATATTTATTTCGGATTTATCGGCTTTCCATGTAGCGCGGAGTGCGTCGAGTTGAATTTGCGGGTTCTCAAAACGCAAGGCGAGGCAGTTAAGTGCGTTCTCCGGAATCAGATTTAATGGTGCAGCCGCTGTATCGGTGCGGTCAACGAAGTCTGTTAATTCCCAAGTTTTTGCGATTGCTAATTTTTCGTTAAAGATGATACGGTAATTATCAGTCTGGATATGCACCTTTGCATCATCGGGGCTCTCCTGAACCGGCGTAAAAAGACCCGGAGTGAGCGGTGTCTCGGTGTTCTCACTCAGTGATGTTTCACTTGGTACAGGTGGCGGGGTTGTCTCGGAAGTTGCGGGTTCCTCTTGTTGTGGAACAAAACGATTGCCGTAAAACAGGCTCCAGGCAATCATAACGCCAACCATTAGAACCAGCGCAAGAATATAACGTGATCCCATTGAAATTAGGTGCTCCTCTTCTATTTAAGCGGATCAAAACCACCCGGATGGTACGGGTGGCATTTCGAAAGTCTTTTAAGGGTGAGCCAACCGCCTTTACAAGTTCCGTAGCGTTCTAGTGCCTCCAAGGCGTACTGTGAACATGTAGGATAAAATCTGCACGATTGCGGCAGTAGTGGTGAAATCAAACGGCGATAAAAGCGAATGGCATATTGGAGAATCATAATTGCGGTTATATCTTCAAAACGCTAGAAAACTCTTACGAGCTCTTCATAGGGATGTCATTCAGTTAGTCGAATATCACAAAAGTGGCGAGATAGGTATTTTTTGTCTGTCCATGAGACAAGATTACTTTTTACTCGCCACCCACTGGGTGTTGATTAAAAATGGTGGCTTTACAAAGGAGACTTTGCAATCTGCTTTGTGCCTGTTGACACGTGAGGTGGCGAGCGGCGGCTCTGCCTACAACCACAATATCAATTTCCGTTTGAATTTTGGGGCGTAAGGCACGAAACGCTTCCCGTATCAATCTTTTGAGGCGGTTCCTTTGGACACTGTTTCCGATTTTTTTGCTCACGGTGATCCCCACGCGTGCATTATGGTATGATTTGTCCGAATACGTCGCGAGCACGTATATAACAAAGTAGGAATTCCAATACTTCCTGCCTTGTTGGTAGGCACGTTGAAATTCCCAGCGCTTTTTCAGGCTATCGGGATGGATTTTGTGCTGCATGCTCATAAGATGGACTACGAAGACACCGTTTACGCCGAATAATCATGGTTAAGGTACAGATATTTGTGCCATGATGAATGGTAACCGCGGCAATTATAACCACTGCCCCGGTTGAGTTGCAAATAAGTCAAAATTGAAGGCGTTTTAGGAGGACGTGTTAATTGCATCCCAGCCTGATGTAGCATCTGATTCCCTTTTTTGTTATTACACTTTTTACATGCTGTCACCACGTTTTCCCATGTTGTTGTCCCTCCCCGAGAGAGCGGTATAACATGATCCAAGGTTAGCAGGGCTGTCGGAGATTCTTGCTGACAATATTGGCAACGATACCGGTCCCGGACAAGTACATTTTTGCGCGAAAATTTGACAACACTACGTGGAACATGAACGTAGTGTACCAACCGAATGACATGCGGTACGGGCATGGCGGTACTGGGTGAATGAATCTCGGCTGTGGATGCTTCTTCTGTCTGCGCAGTTCCTTTGAAAACCATCTTCAACGCACGTCTCAGATTACAAATGTTGATGGCTTCATAGCTAGCGTTAAGGACCAAGACAGACGTTTCCATTGACATTTCTCCTTTACTTGAACGATGGCGATGAATCCGTACTGACTCTTATATATTCTAACACATTTTCAGCGAAATTGCAACTAAAATTTGTTTGTGCTTGGCATAACTAATTTTCATGATTAAATTTAAGTTCTCATTGTATCATGATAAAGTACAATATGCACTTGGAAGCGACATGCATACAAAGAAAGGAGTAAGGATTACGGATGCAGATTTCGATCTTGAACGGATTCCGGCAAGTTTTTACAATCATCGCAATTTTGAGTTTCGGGAGTGGTTTGCCGGGGCGCGCAGCGGATATCCAATTTGTGGATGTCACTGAAGAGTCTGGTATTCACTTTAAACATGCCGGGGGTATCTCGCTGCGTGTCGTTCCTGCCCTTGTAGGTTCTGGTGCAGCCTGGCGTGATTATGATAACGATGGTACGTTAGATTTGTACGTTGTCAATGCAACTGCTGTACGTCAGGAACCCGGTGCGGTTCTCCCGAGCAACGTACTCTATCGAAATAATGGCGATGCAACCTTCACGGATGTCACAGAGCCTGCAGGTGTTCGGCATACTGGTTGGGGTATGGGATGTGCCTTTGCTGATTATGATAATGACGGGGATGCAGACCTCTACCTTACCAATTATCAAGCCAACGTATTTTATAAAAACAGTGGAGATGGGACCTTCAATCTATATACATCTGGTGCCGGTGGCATTGGGCATCCTGGATTTGGTTCCGGTATTGCCTGGGGTGATTACGACGCGGATGGATTCCTTGATTTGTATGTTGGCAACTATATTGAATACACCAAAGTTCCCCAAGGTGACGAAGTGTTTTTTCCATACGATTTTTTTGGGCAATCTAATATTCTCTATCTTAACAAAGGGGATGGTGCTTTCATAAATATCACGGATGCTGCAAAAGTTAACGGGGGTTTTCATCTCACGCTGGGCGTTGCCGCGGCAGACTACGATGCCGATGGGGCCCTGGATCTGTATCTTGCCAACGATACCGACCAGAACATTCTCTATCGCAATAATGGCGATGTAACGTTCACCAATACGAATCGCCCAGAGGCGCGGAGCCGAACCGGAGACATCCGCAGTGGTATGGGTATTGCCTGGGGTGATTATGATAACGATGGCGATTTGGATCTCTTCGTTACAAATTGGCTGGATGAAAATAACGTATTGTACCAAAATAACGGAGATGGGACCTTTACGGATGTCTCGGCACGGAGTAGAATTTTTGAATCCGGTCTCGGCAAGACATGTTGGGGAACTGCCCTCTTTGATGCAGATAATGATGGCGACTTGGACCTCTTTTTTGCGTGTGGGCACATCGATCCTGCTGAATCGGAGGAGCATGGGCAGGCAGATGTACTGCTCCGGAACAATGGTGATGGTACTTTTAGCGATATATCTGAGGCGATTAGGATTCGGCAATCGGCTTCCCCTGGTGTTGGGCGCGGTGTTGCTGTCGGAGACTACGATGCGGATGGCGATCTTGATCTGTTTATTGTGAACTGTGGCACCGAACCGATGCTGCTCAGGAACGACGGTGGGAATCAGCAGAATTGGCTGCATATTCGGACTATCGGTGTGGAAAGCAACCGTGATGGAGTTGGCGCACAAGTGAAGGTGTACGCGGGTGAGCTCGTGCAAGTTCAACAGGTTGCTGCTGGTGATAGCTATCTTTCACAAAGTAGTCCCGAAGTGGAGTTTGGATTGGGGGATAGGGAGAAGGTTGAGCGCGTCGTAATTCAGTGGCCAAGCGGGATTGTGCAAACGTTGAAAGATGTGCAGGTCAATCAGCGGCTCGTTGTAGTTGAAAAGGCGGATTGATCGGGAAGGCCCTTCGTTTTCATTTATGGAAAAACAATTGACATTACAGATGAAATGTGGTATTTTAATAGAGACTTGTGCTTTTACCAAAAAAGGAGGTAATATATGCAACAGGATTTAGTATCGATTATGTCGCTTGCAGTTTTTCTGGCAATGTTTCTTCTGCACGATGCTTTACCGGCTGAAGAGATTCGCGTCTGGGGCGGCAAGATTGAGGATTTTAAAGATTCCGACGGTCGGACCTGGCACGGTGGACAGAATGAAAAAAAAGAATGGGGCGGCTGGATCGAGAAGCTACCACGCACGGCAGAGGTTCAGCAACTCACTAAAGATGCTGAGAAACTTGCTAAGCAGGAAGGGTACGATAAAGAACTCTTTTATGCAGTAAGTTGGGCCCAATTTCCGGATACCGTTAAAATGGATTTGAATACCGGAAAAGGTACCTTTAACGTGACATATCTCGTCGGGGAGCACTGGTCTCCGAACAACCGTGGTTTTGATATTATTATAGAAGATGAGGTTGTCGAGGAAGAGTATGTGACCCCCGGCAACCACGAAATCGATATTAAGCGTTACGAAGGCATTGAAGTCAAAGACAAGGTGATGAGCCTTGAATTTGCTGGGAATCCAAAGACCGGCGCAGGCGACCTCAATGCTATGTTTAGTGGGATCGAGGTAATACCAGCATTAGCCGTGGACCCAAAACTGAAACTCACTACGACGTGGGGCGCACTTAAAGCGAAACGGCAAAACTAATATAACGGAGGGATATATGAAATCTCTTAGCATTTTAGCGTTAATAATCTTTCTTGCAATTCTCATCGGGCCGGTTTTATTCGCTGCGGAAGAATTCCGGGTTAAGGGCGGCACGGCTGATGATTTTACCGATTCGCAAGGACGCGTCTGGAACGGAGCGCAGCAGAGCGACCAGGCTTGGGGTGGATGGATAGAAAAAGAACCCCGTACCGCAGAAGTCACGACGTTGACAGCAGACGCACAAGCACAAGCTGAAGCAGCAGGATACGATGTTGAGCTCTTTTACGCAGTCAGTTGGGCACAGTTTCCAGACACAGTTAAGTATCAGTTTAAGACCGGTAATGGTGTTTTTGACGTAACCTATCTCGTCGGCGAACACTGGTCTCCGAATAATCGCGGCTATGATATTATTATTGAAGATGAAAATGTTGAGCCGCTGTACGTAACCCCTGGCAAAGATGAAATTGATATCAAAACCTACGAAACCATCGAGGTTACCGATGGGGCACTTGATTTTCATTTCGCAGGGAACGCCGAGACTGGCGCAGGCGACCTAAATGCAATGTTCAGTGCGTTAGAAGTTGTTCCTGCAGTTAGTACTGCTGTAGATGCACAGGCGAAACTGACGACAACCTGGGGCACGCTGAAAGTCCAACGTCAATAAAACGAAAACCTAATGCGAAAAAGCCCACGGTAATTAAGTTACCATGGGCTTTTGTTTTTGCTGCTTAGAATTGACAACCTAATTTAGCGGGTCTCTGCTTGTCTGCATTTCGTGGAACCCTTTTTTCGCTATTTTTGTGCCTTGCCTGCTCATCTGAACGGCTTACTCCGCTTTCGGTGTGGTTAAGTCTCCGCTCAAAATTGTAGGGCACCAGAATTTCTCAATATATTCAATGATTAACCGCGTGCCTTCTTCATGGCTCACATAGGGCGGCTTAAACGGATTGTACATTGCGTCAGTGAGGTCGCGCGCCAGAAGGGCATTAAAGCCCCAACGGACCATCTGTTTTATCGCGAAGGAGCGCCCCAAGACGCACATGTTGGTATGAACCCCCATAAAAATAAGGTTCCGAATGCCCTTGTGGTGGAGTAAGTTGTAAACCTCTTGTCCATTATCGGTAACGGCATCTGTCAGATCAATTTCAATGGCTTCGTGTTGTCGATGCCAGGCTTTATAACTGTCGGTTTCGCCAGTGTCTGAGCCACCGTCGGAGGCATCAACAGGTAACGGTGGATCTGGCAGTTCACGTTCGTCTGGCGGCTCCGCATGAGGCAGTTCAAACACCCACTGTCGCGCTGCATGTGATTCGTAGAAATCCATCGTATCGGAGGGAGCATGAATAATCTGCACGCCGCGTTGTCTCGCCCGTTCAAGCACGATGTTCATCCGCGGAGCCATCACGTTCACTCGTTCGGTTGCGCCCCAAGACCAGTGTTCATTCCACATGTCAACAACAATTATGGCAGTCTCGGATGCGTTCCAAGTCACTTCCTCTTCAATGATACACCAGCCATTTCGTCCAACAGTGCGCGCTTCTTGGCGGCGAATTGAGAGGGATAAATTCTCCCCGGTTGTAGAGTCAGGTAAATTGTCAAATTGCATCGGTATCTCCTTTAGGAATTTCAGTATAGGCTTGTAAGTGATGCCCTAATTCTCAAGGTGCGCTTGCAAACAACATGCTAAAATATACGCATCTTTACAATGTCCATAGTAATTCTTTCGGGTACCACGGATACGGAACTCGAACTGTCGGTAGAGGGCCTGGGCAGGTAAGTTGGTGACTGCGACTTCTAAGAAGACCTCTCTTGCACCGTGCGTTGCCATAAATTTTAGTGCAGAGGCAAGTAGGTGTTTTGCGATGCCGCGCCTCTGATACCTAGCTGCGACTGCGATACTAAAAATGTGGCCTTCCGGAACGAGAAGCTGAAATACAATGTAACCAACGATTTCTGCGTGTTGTCGAGTGACATAAAAATGCTCGTTTGAACGTGGGCTGCGGAGTCCTAGTTCGAAGATATTTGCGCTCCATGGATTCGAAAATGCCTCATTTTCAATCGTCATCACCTGCGGCAGGTCTGACAATTGCATTTTCTCAAAAGTAAGTTCTCCGAACGAGGTTGTGTTTTTTTTCATTTGCGAGACTCAGGCTGAATTTTGCGAGCGTATATTAAAAATTAGCATTGACAGTATTATCATGTCAAGTTTTGTTTTTTTTTTTTGATTTATGTTATAATATATGTTATAATAAATGTCAAAAGCACTTTGTGCGGAGAAAATAATGAAAGATTTCGCTTTTACAGGTGGTAGACCTGATCCCTACACGTTCCCAACGGATGGCCTCATTGCGGCCAGCGAGAAGGCAATCCGTAAACTCGGTGGGTGCCTTGTTAACTACCCAGGTGAATCGGGTTATAGGGGCTTACGAGAATTGGCCTCAATGCGGTTTGAGCGTCGAGAGGGTGTAGCGCTACCGATAGATAACATATCTATTACCTCAGGTTCTATGCAAGCATTAGAATTGGTGCTTGGGACATTTATTAATCCAGGTGATACTGTCCTGACAGAGGAATTTACCTACAGTGGTACCCTCGGGATTATGCGGCATTTCCAAGCGAATATCGTCGGCATCCCAATGGATTATATCAATGGCATGAATATGGACGCATTGGAGGCGGAGCTCAAGGGGCTCAAATCCAAAAATATCCGGCCATCGCTCATCTATACGACCTCTAATCATCAGAATCCGACCGGCGCGATACTTTCGATTGAACGGCGGCAACGCATGTTGGCACTAGCGGAAGAGTACGATACGTTGATTGTTGAAGACGATTGCTACGGCGATATTGACTTTACGTCAACGCCGACACCGGATGCACTCTTTAAACTAGACACCTCAAATCGGGTGATCTTCATCGCTACCTTCTCCAAGATTCTAGGAGCTGGCGTTCGGCAAGGCTATTTTGTCGCGAGGGAACCCTATTATGGACAAATTCACCAGAATAGGTGGGATGGGGGTACAAGTGCACTTGCAAGTGCAATCGTCGCGGAATTTTTCATGGAGCACCTTGAGATGCATCTGGTGAAGACAAATGCTGCTGTCGGTGCTAAATGTCGGGCGGTGGTTGAAACCCTTGATAAACAGGTTAGCGGCCTCTGTACTTGGACACGCCCGCGGGGGGGACTTTTCCTTTGGATAGATTTGCCGCAGGCCACGGATTTAGATATATTGCAGAAATTCGCATCTGCCAAAGGTGTCGGATATAGCAACGGCAGCGCGTTCCATTACGCAGGCGAACCCGTTAAAGCCATTCGCCTTGCCTACGCTTATTGCCACGTTGACGATATTCCTGAAGGAATTACTTATTTATGTGAAGCCATCCAGGGGGCACAAGTCGCAAACCTGGATAATGCTACAAGTTAGAAAATATAATCATGCCTTAAGAAAAGGAGAGAAGGTTATGAACAAGCAAACTTTTATCTGTTTTCTGATTTTGACAGTTTTTACGTTTTCCATTTCCATTTTTACACCGGCGACGGTTTTCGGACAGCAACGTTCTCTTGCACAACGTGTTTTTGACAAATACGAGCAAACGCTGCTGCGAGAAGATATTCGAGAGATACTCCCGGATGTTTTAGGGACGCTTAAGCAACCTAAGATCCAAGAACTCTTGACTCCGCTTACCATAAATCTGGTGGTTAACCAGCCAGAACTACTAAGGGAATTTGCTCCGGATATAGACATTAAGTTCATTAATTTACTGAAAGAGGATAAGGCGGTTAAAACAGTTATCAGGGATTCATTGGTTCAAACGCTGATACAGCGACCCGCTGCGCTAACTGAACTTTCGCGGTTGATTGAGAATGCCGAAAAATCACCCGAGGAGCCTGAAACATCCGTAGAGCCTGAAACATCCGTAGAGCCTGAAACATCCGTAGAGCCTGAAACATCCGTAGAGCCTGAAACATCCGTAGAGCCTGAAACATCCGTAGAGCCTGAAATACCCGCAGAACCTGAAACATCTGCAGAACCTGAAATACCCGCAGAACCTGAAACATCTGCAGAGCCTGAAACATCCGTAGAGCCTGAAACATCCGTAGAGCCTGAAACATCCGTAGAGCCTGAAATACCCACAGAGCCTGAAATACCCGCAGAACCTGAAACATCTGCAGAACCTGAAATACCCGCAGAACCTGAAACATCTGCAGAGCCTGAAATACCCGCAGAGCCTGAAATACCCGCAGAGCCAATAGATCCAAACGATGATGGAACGGTCAACATTTTAGATCTGGCATTCGTCGTTAAATATTTCGGGCAGTCTGTTACAAATGAGAATAGAGGTGCAGACGTAAATAAGGATGGTTCGATTAACATTCTGGATTTAAGGCTCGTCGCGCAGAATCTAGATTAAAGACACTGCTGATGAGAGTCCCGCCAAGTTGATAAGGTGGGGAGGCAAGTGCCTCGGTTTTGTTATTTTGGAGGATCGAATTTTTGCGCAATATCATCCTTATCTCCTTAGATACGCTACGTGCATCCAGCATGAGTTGTTACGGGCATAGTGACCTGACAACACCTCATCTGGATGCATTGGCAGCAAAATCAACGCTCTTTGAAAACTGTATCAGTCCGCATATTCCTACACATCCTGCGCATACAACGATGTTCACTGGAAAAGATGTGTTGACGCATCAAATCATCACACAAGGCGGGCAGCTTGATTTGGCAACGACAGTGAAAACGGTGCCGGAATTGCTGAGCGAAGTAGGATATTTCACCGTGGCGGCGGATAATTTAGGGCGTTGGTTTCAGCGCGGTTTTTCAGAGGGACACTATCGCGGATATCAGTGGGAGAGTCGTTACCGCAGCACACGTAAGGCGGAAGCGGTTAACGATACGGCGATTGAACTTTTAGAAATTGCGCAAGCCCAAGATAAACCGTGGTTCGCGTTCTTGCACTATTGGGATGCGCATACGCCATATTTGCCGCCGCCGCCGTTTGAGAGAATGTTTTATAGCGGGGATGAGTGCGATGCGGACAATCGGAGTATGGATGCAGTGTACGCATGCGAACCGTTCACTGACTATTTCCGGCAGTGGATGTGCAAACCAGACCCGATTGATTCGGACAACCTCGCTAAAAAGAAACTGTGGACAGATAGACGGTACGTCAACGCACAGTACCATGCCTCCATTGCGTACATGGATGCATGTCTCGCGCAACTCTTTCAATACCTCCGCGATTGTGGGCAGCTGGAAGAGACGCTTCTCATCATTACTGCAGACCACGGTGAAGAATTGGATGAGCATGAACTCTGGTACGACCATCACGGACTCTACCAAACTAACTGCCACGTGCCCTTAATTGTTCATTGTCCAGCTTTGATTCCTGCAGGACAACGGCTAGACGGCTTGGTCAGCCTTAAGGATATTGCCCCCACGGTTTTGGATTATGCGAGCCACGCTGCACTCACTGAACACGAGAATATAGAAGGCTCAAGTCTACGGACATTAATGGAGCACGGTAGCCACAATGGCACAACAGAAGCGATTTACCTCACTGAATGCGGATGGATGAAAAAGCGAGGATGGCAGACGAAGCAGTGGAAGCTGATTGTTGAAACAGGCAGTACACCGGCTGTTTATAATACACCAGAGCTAGAACTCTACGATCTGGAAGATGATCCAGACGAAGTCTACAATCTGGCTGAAGAAGCAGACGATGTTGTGAAGCGGTTACGGGATGATATGGACGTTTTCCTGCAAAACCGGCTCGCTGAGACCGGGCTGCCCGATCCGATGGTAGAGCAGGACATTACCATGCGGCGAATCGGCGATAAAACAAAAGCCGTTCCTCTTAAGGAGAATTAGAATGATAGGCAACACTGGTGTATTAGCGATTTTCCGAACGCAGTTCATAATTCTTAACCTCTTTCTCGTAAACTCGCTGCTTTTTAGTGGTTGTAGCACACTCCAAGAAGCACAGCAGCGGAGAGAAGCACGTCTCTTTGAAGAGAGAAACACAAAAATGCTGATGCTGGTCCCTACGGATGCAAATATTCAGATCGAACCAGATGCTCTATTTGGGGCAAGCGACCACTATACCGTCACATTTGCCGAAGATTTGCAGATGCACAAGGATTTTGACGAAGTAACGGAGCGACGCGAATTCGCACAGAGCGCGCTCGGCTATATGGAGAGCCTCTACGCTGCAATGAATGAGTACTTCGGATTTCAACCGCAGCATCAAATTCACGTAACGTTTCACGATGTTTATCGAGGAACAAGACATGCAGCAACTACAGGAACGAGTTATGATCGACGGTACCAAGGTGGCAGATATCTGAAAGTGGTGACAGGCATCAAAATGGATTATCCAATTGCTATGTATGAACAACACCATGTGAGAGCACACGAACTCACACACGCTTTTACCAATATCTATTTCTTACCCGTTTGGTTTTCAGAGGGGCTTGCTAGTCTCATTCAGGTGGAGTATGCCAAAGGCGGCTCGCATCAGAAACTCGATCTTCAGCACAATTTAAAATTGAATCTTAACGGTGTCAATGCACTTGAGGATTGGCAGGGGCACACTGGAGATAGTCCTTTGACAGGCGGTCCGATGACGCGTTGGCGATATAACTATTCTTACTCTATCGTTTCAAAACTTCGTGAAGACTATGGTGACGATTTTTATATCAAAGTCTTTCAATTCATGGAAGCGGATGGACTTCACCAAAAACTGCCGGGCAATATGAATACCAGTTTTCTTGTTTACTACTTAAGCAAAGCCGCCGGGGTTGACCTGGTGCCATTCTTTAAAGAATGGCAGTTTCAAGTGCGAAAATTGGAAAAAGCGGATATTCTTAAAGCCATTGAGGCCTGGAATCATCCACGTCATGGAGGAAACTGATGGAACAATCACAGTACATTGTGTCTCTGCATGATAAGGTATCTGCAAGCTGCAGGTTGCAGTGCGTTAAATTGCCGAAAGTCATCCGTTGGGAGTTTCTGATGGCGAAAATCCAACTCTTAGTGCTAATCAGCCTGCCTCTGTTCCACAGTTGTATAGCGGGACAACAGTGGAGCGAAAACTACGCACGTCTCCCCGGTGCCAAAGCAAACGACCCTGCTATTATTGATGGCAAACTTGAAACCATCGGACAATCTCAACGGAAAAAAGGGTCCGGTAGTGTAGTGACGGATCTCGACATTCCATCAGAGGCGATTATCTTCTTACCAGAGAAAAAGGCAATTTATAGAATTGTGATTCATTCTCCTAACTTAGAGGAATTCGCCCTGATGGCATTAGACTCACAAGGAGAATGGGATAAATTCTACGATCAACGCAGCAACAAAAAGCATGTCCTTGACATCTCGCTCAAACGGATTATCCGTACAACCGGTATTAAACTTGTGGTTCGGCGCACGACGGAAGATGCCGCCAAAAAGCGGGAGAATGTTCAACTCAGACGCGAAAACGTTCAAACCGCAGATGGAAAAACGCGACGCGGACGTTACTTATACCATATCACTGGACCAACAACCGCCCTTGCGAAAATTGCTGAGATTGAGTTGTACGGTTACGCCTCTAACAGGTAAGTCCGAGGTAGGTTCGTGCCCGTGCAATGAATTGTCCATTGGTTCTTTTCTATTTTTCGCTGAATATGGCGTGAGCGTTCTTGTAGGCATCTCGACAAAACTTTTTGGTCATTTCTCCGGAGTAGCTCCATGCAATCCAATCGCCTCCAGAAGTACTTAGACCGTTACCTCGGCATTCCCCTGAACCTTTTGCTAGGTGGTTTCCAGCCTCGTGCACCGATACCTGCAGTTCAACGGGAACTTAATAAGATTCTGTTCATCCAAATTTCTGCTTTGGGTGACACAATTCTTGCCGTGCCAACACTCCGTGCAGTACGAAACGGCTACCCTAATGCAGAGATAACAGTGTTAGGCTCACCGACAAACCTTACCTATTTAGCGCACTGCCCTTATGTTGATAAACGGATCGTCTTTCGTGGCATCACACGTCTAGAGGGAGCGCGGTTGATTTCTGTGCTCCGCCGTGAGCGGTTTGATTTGGCAATTGACCTAGAGCATTGGCCACGACTGAGCGCCCTGCTCGCCTATGCCAGTGGTGCATCGACACGCATCGGCTTCAGTGCTGATGCCCAGCACCGACACTTCCTCTTTACGGAGGTAGTACCGCACATTCCGGGACGACACGAAGTACTTAACTTTTTAGACATTGCACATCGGCTTGAGTGTCCAACGCACGAAACACATCTAGAAGTCTGGGTAAATGAAACAGAGCAAGCATGGGTGCAGGATACCTTGGTTCAAGAAGTTGGCGCGCTCTGCTCAAAGTATCCAATCGTCGTGCTTCATCCGGAAGCAGGGAGACGAGGTGAACCGCGCAGACGTTGGCCCCACAAATTCTATATTGAAGTGGCAGAGACACTCGTTGCACGTTATAATGCCCAAATTATTTTAACAGGCACGCCTGATGAAGTGGATGTCTCCCAACAGATAGCGACTGGCACAAAACATCGAACCGTTGTCCTCACCGGTAAGACTAGCGTCAACCAACTGGCGGCCCTTTTCGCACGTGCGGATTTGGTCTTGAGTGGCAATTGCGGTCCGATGCATTTAGCTGCAGCGACTGGAACGCCTATTATTGCATTACATGGTCCTACCAATTCAGCACAGTGGGGTCCATGGGCATCCAGAATCACGAATCTTCATCCACGGGGGTTTTCGTGTAGTCCTTGTCTTAATTTAGGGTTTGAATATGCTTGCGAGGCGTTGCCGGATGGCACGTCCCCATGTATGCATACCATTAAGGTCCGGGCAGTGTTGCAAGCATGTGAGCTGTATTTGGGAAGAGTGCGACATTAGGTAGTTTTAACTTCACAGTTGCAAGTGGTTTTGAATGGCACGCAAACCAGCATTTGGCCCCTGTCATATCTGTGTAACGCATCCGAAGTTCACAGACGGAAACCCAAAATAGAAAACTAAATAGCCTTGGTGATACGTTTTAGGAGCATTGGCAGACGCATGGAGTTCTCCTGTCAATTTTCAGCGTCTTCTGACATACGGTTATGTATCAGTTCGGAGTGCATTTATAGGGGAAAGCCGGGCTGCCCGCATCGCAGGATAGACGCCAAACCCAATTCCCATGAAGATTGAGAATATTACTGAAATCAGTATCCACCGTACGGATACTATCACCGGCCACACCGGCACAACGCGTGCAATGTGCACCGCAAGCTGCGCCATTCCGTGTGCAGCTATCCATCCAAGTCCGAGGCCCGGGATTGTTCCACAGAGACAGAGACAGATGGATTCGGTTAAGAATTGGAAGAAAATATCCATTCGTTTTGCGCCGACAGATTTTCGCAATCCTATCTCGCGCGTTTTTTCGCCGACTGAGACAAGACTGATGTTCATGATACCGATTCCGCTCACAAAAAGTGAAAAGCCTGCGATGCCCCCTAGTGTGATTTTTATGACTTTTTCAATGTGGTTGAGCCGCTTGAGCGTCCATCTCACTGTCCAAGCGTCAACAAATTCATCGGTATTTCGGTGTCGTTTGCGAATGACAGCACGTGCGGACGCGATGACTGTATCTATATCCGCGTCTTCTTTGATGAAAACGGTAAGTCGTTCGACGTAGTTACGCCCTGAAATTCGTTGACGGTAGGTGGAGATAGGGATACAGACAATATCATCAAGTGACCAGGCGGTGCGGATGTTCCGGCCGCGCTGTGCCATTACACCAACGACGCGGCACCTCACGGAGTGCTGCCAATAATAGCGTATCTTTATCTCTTGTCCTATTGGTGATTCTTCGCCAAACAGTTCGGTGGCGACTTCGGCGCCGAGCACACAGACCTGCATTGCTGTATCAATATCTCCTTCAGACAGAAATCTACCTTCTTTAATGTTCCAGCGCATTCCTTGTGCGTAGTCTTCTGTTACGCCTTCTAGAGTTGCACGTGCTTGGGCACCGCTTGGACTGAGGAAGAGAACATGCCCTCTCTCATTTTTCGGGAGTACGAAGCGCACGTTTAAACATTCTGCTTCAATGGCACGTGCGTCTGCAATGTTAAACCGCTCCTTTGTTTTGACGCGCCGCCCATTTCGGTAAATTACGGTGCGTGTGGCGAATTGAAATTGATTTTTCCCGCCTAATTTGTCAATGTCATCTGTGATGATCTGTTTTGCACCATCACTGATAGCTAGCATGCAGAATACGCTGGCAATGCCGATGAGAATACCGAGGATGGACAATCCGGTCCGGAGTCTATTTTGGGAGAGGGGCGCGATACCCTCTATTATAGCATCATGGCATTTCATCAGGTAATTCCTTGGAAGAAGACTGTTGCAAACAAGTGTTCGCTTCTTCTATAGGAACCGAATAGATGGTGCGTTTGTCGGTTTGGCTCGTCAATAGAACAGGTAGGGGGTATTCGCGGAACGATACGAGGTAGGGACTCCCCCCGGCTTTACGCACATGTGCTGCTTTTTCTTTCCACACATTGGGACTGTGAAAAGGATGGGCTGTCTTTGAGATAAGGAACATAAGTCGCAAATGATCATCGGTATTTCGGTGCTCTGTTGAATCTATTTCCACCATCAATAGAACCGAGAGATCGGTGTCCCAAATGACAGAGTTTCAGTATCCCGGAGGACAGAATTACGACAAAAAGCAGCACATGACAGCACACCGGAGCAAGTGTGAGGTCTGTCTTCATGTCTCGCCAGCCCACTGAGATGTGGGGAATAAACTTGTTAGCCATTCTTCAAGTAAGGTGTTATATTCCACAAATAAATCACCCCGTCAAACCCGCCGCTCGCTAGCAGCTGATTATCGGGCGAAAAGGCGACAGATTCCACATCGCTTTTGTGCCCCGAAAATTCAGTGATACGTCGTGCTGTCTCCACATTCCAGATTTGGATGCACTGCTCCGGCCAGGTTCCGCCGATGGCGAGGTACGCTCCATCGTGCGAAAATGAGAAGGATTCAACCCTGACGGTATCAAGTGTGGCGAGTGTTTGCCATGTCTTTGTGCACCATAATATGACAGTTTTGTCGGTGCTTGTGGCGACGGTTTTTCCATCGGGCGAAAATGTAACCACGCGGACCTGCTGAGGGTGTTTGAGGGTAGCGATGTTTTGGCCTGTAGCAACTTCCCAGACGTTAGCAGTTGTATCAACAGGGCTATCTCCGGAGAGAAAAAAGTGAACAATGCCGTCATCACCCTCTTTTATTTCCCAATTGTCACCCCCTCCACTCACCAGAAAAGTTCCATCAGGTGAGAATGCGAGAGAATTAATTTGCCCAATATGTCCAGATAGCGTTTGACAGCATTCCTGCGTTTCTACACACCAAAGTTTAACCGTTCCCTCTCTGCCTCCGGCCGCCACAAGACTGCTATCAGCTGAGACTGTGGCGGACATAACTTCCTCTTCGGGGATGAAGAGAATCGTTTGGAAGCCATCCCACAACTTGAGAGTATCTTCTACTTTGCTTATCCCAACGCAGCGTCCTTCGGATGAAAAAACTAGCTCCATCTTGTAGCCGGTAACATTTTTGAGCGTTTTGTGAGTGCCCCCAGTGTGAACATCCCACAACGCGATTGTGCCGTGCTGGTTCATGCCGGCTAGGAGCTGGCCATCAGGTGAAAAACTGACATGATGCCAACCCCAATCATCCTGTGAATGCGGTAAGATGCCAAGTAGTTGTTTGTCAACAGACCAGATTTCAACAGCAGAATCGGTACCTACAAGGAGAGTCCTGTTAGACAAGTACTGCAGGGCGTTCACACGACCAAGTCCCGTTAAGGAGGTGACATTTTCCGCACTTTTAACCTGCCACACATTGACAATTCCATCGGCACTGCCTGTTGCAAAAAGCGAACTATCCTCCGAAAACGCAATCGCTTCAACCGATTTGTCATGAGTCACAGTTAATCCGGGTTTCCCGGTTGCAATCTCCCACAAGTGCACTTGCCCATCCCGTGCCCCGGTCGCAATATACTCGCCAGTCGGTGAAAATACCAAGGTTTCGACCGATGCTTCATGGGTAATTGTCCAAAGCTGCTTTCCGGTTCCAACCTCCCAGAGTCGTGTACTTTTGTCCATAAGTCTACCGCTCGTTGCAAAATGGAGTCCATCCGGGGAAAAGGCGATGTACTGGATTCCGCCGTCATTGAAATTCGCAACATTTCCTGAGGAAAAGGTCACGGATTCTTCCTGACTCGGATGGGAAAAGGTTTCCAGATGTTTTCCGGTCGCTATATCCCACAAGGTAGCCGTCCCATCCCAACTTCCTGTAGCCACCTGCCGGCCATCTGAAGAGAAAAGCACGTTTGTGACACTATCTTCATGGTTGATTGTAAAGAGTGCTTCCTCAGTAGCAACATCCCACAGTGTAGCACTCCGGTCGCGGCTCCCCGTAGCCAAATATTTGCCATCGTTAGAAAACGCGATTGAAATAACATAATCCTTGTGAGCGAATGTAGCCAGTTCTGCTCCGGTATCAATGTCCCACAACTTCGTGAGACCGTCCCAATCTCCTGTTACGATTTGAGAACTGTCAGGCGAAAAGGCAATTTTTGAAAGGATGCCTGTCCCTTCAACAGCAATCAAAGACAAAAAGTCGTATGTATGCGAATTGTAGAGCCATACCCCGATACGTGATGCGACAGCGATCAAGGTTCTGTCTGGCGATAGCTTAGGGGCAGTGACACGACTTTTTCCAAATCGAGCCAAGGCGTTAGGTGGGAAATAAAGGGAGTTGTCTTGTGGATAATCGCTCGAAAAAAAATCCTTGGACATATCATGAACTCACATCGTAGTATTCGTTGTTTGAAATGTTCCAGACTCATTCTTGTACAACACATGCCGGACTTACACACCTCTACAGACTTTGCAAAAGGTTATTTTAATGATACCATCTGAAAAAGGGGTTGTCAAGTTAAAATGAAAAAAGTCACTTACCCCCATTTTGGGGGGGGAGTAGTCTATGTCTGATATTGTTAGGTTTGTCTGTGAGAAAAGCAGTGCTCTTGTATCACCTCAGAATGGATCTTCTCTGTGGTGGCTCTGGGTGAAAAACAAGATAAGGAAGGGTTGATTCCATAAATCCGTGAGAAAGGGCTTGACAATTCGGCAAAAATTTTCTATACTTGAGATATGCAAATTCGCCTCAGGCACATACTCGTCTATACTACGCCAAGCGGACGTAGTCCTTATCGGCAAGGGTACACGCGGATTAAAGATGAAAAGGTGAAGATAAATATCTCTCATAGAATTGGACGTTTACGAGCAGGTAACTTTGGCGATTTCAAGCAACTGAGCACGGATTTATATGAATTGAGAATCTACTACGGTTTTCGTGTCAACCATCCATTGCAATTGGATAAAAGGTTAGATATTCTCTCAGGGTTAAAGGAGTGCCTGCACATAAATCCGCCTGAGGAAACACCTTCTATGGCACATGAAAAATCTGAACATTCGGAGGAACACGATGAAAATCACGCCGGTTAAAGGGAGAGCGATGCTGCACTGGGTGGGCAAACGCCCCCTCGAGACGGTAAGCAATTATCCCGCCCAATTGGTGGAAACTTGTAACGTTGAAAACGCAGAGAAAGAGCCGCTATATGATAGATTTTTGGAGGGGCCGAACCTCCTTTTTCACGGGGATAACAAGGAAATTCTCTCCACCTTACTTGTCAACGGTTTCCGGAGTAAGATAGACCTCATCTACATTGACCCGCCCTTTGCCAGTGGTGCAGATTACGTCCGAAAGGTGAAACTCCGCGGCATTAGAGGGACTACTCTGAATGAAGGTGCTGGGAACCCGCGTGGGAGTAGGGGGGGGTAAAACCGATTCTTTAACAGGCGGAGGTCACTCCATTATTGAACAGACACAATATACTGACATCTGGGCGAATGATAACTATCTCCAGTTCATGTTTGAGCGGCTTATCTTGATGCGGGAACTGCTGTCGGATGCTGGTTCTATTTACCTGCACTGTGACCCCACGATGAGTCATTATCTGAAGTTACTCATGGATGAAATTTTTGGCACAAATCAATTTCGCAACGAAATTGTCTGGCTTTATCGAAAATGGACAAATGCGGTTGGATATTTTCAGCGAAATCATGATGTGATTCTCTTTTATAGTAAGAGTGACAGTTATCTCTTTAATAAATTGTTTAACCCTCATGCCCCACAAGCAACTAAGTATAAACGAGGCTGGGATACAAACCGTGTTGCCGGTGTAAAGCAGCTAATTGTCTATAACAAAGAAAAGGCAAAAAACGAAATGTCGTCCGAAAAGTATGATAGAATTGTTTATAGGTTAAATCCAGAGGGTACCGCTTTTGCAGATTGGTGGGAGTTAAACTATCTTTCATCAAGTTCAAGCGAACGTGTAGATTATCCGACACAAAAACCTGAAGCTCTAATAGAACGTATCATCAAAGCGTCAAGCAAGGAAGACTCCATCGTGCTGGATTGCTTCGTGGGCAGTGGCACCACCGCAGTCGTCGCTGAAAAACTCGGCAGACGCTGGATTGCCGCAGATCTGAACAGAGGGGCCATACAGACGACAATGAAACGCATCCAGACAACTATTGCCGAACACCGCGGCATCGCTCACTATCGCATCAATAACTATCACTTTGGCAAAGAACAGGAACTCCGCAGGCTCCTCATCGAAAAGTATGGCATAGAAACCGACAAGAAAGACCGCTTCTTTGACGGCACCGTAGAGGGGACGCTTGTCAAAATCGTTGAGTTGACGAAACCGCTCACCCGATTAGATATTCAACTTATCAAAGACGAACTTCAGCACCGCCCTGATGAGACGCGCGCGGTGACGGTGCTATGCAACGGCAGCGAGTTGGGAATACAAGCCGAACTTGACGCAGAAAACAAGCGGCACCCGATTAATCAACTCATCGTGCGGGACATCCAACGCGACGGTGTCACCACCTTCGCCCCTGCTGAAGCAGAAGTTGCCTTCAAAAGAGACGGGCAACACGTTACCATCACCCTCGTAGATTATATCAGTCCGAGCCTCTTAGGGCGTTTGGAGATAGCCCGCACCCTCTTTGACGAACAAGTTGATGATTTCCGTGCGCAGATTGATTGCGTGCTGATAGATACGGACTACAACGGCACGCATTTCAGAATCGTTGAGAGTGATGTGCCGGAGAAGCAGAGCGATTTTATCAGGGGCCAATACACGATAGTGCTGCCGCACCCTGATGCCCGCGTTGCCGTCAAGATTATTGATATGCTGGGTGAGGAAACCGTGGTAACCGAATAAACAGTTCGTATCTCTCCGTACCGTCAACGCTTATGTCGTGAGTCCTCGTGTGTAAATCTCGTCGGAGGTTTTCTCTGTTTAGATTCATATCATCAGACCCTCAGGCGAGATTTGTGCTTAGGTTTTCAAAACATATATTTGTGAAGTTCGTTGACGAACCTTTTGCAGCCGGAGGTATTTTATCATAAACCCACTGCTTTTGTCACACGTTTCTAAACAAAAACCTTTCACGACAAAACTAAAAAAAATGAAGGTAAGTGAGAAAATGAAAAAAGTAGTGAGAATTGCATGGGTGGTTTCCGGTCCTTCATATTTTTCCGGTTGCATGATTTTTATCGTAGGTTTCGGATGATATACAGTCTATTGATGTTCGTGCTTAAATAAGAGTGGGCGGATATTTAAAACATCCGCCCTGATACTCTTTTTAGTGTCCGTTGAGTACAAAAACCTGTCCGAAGAATAGGTTCTAGTACATATCTCCGCCGGGGGGCATCGGAGGTGCCGGTGCTTCCTTCTCAGGAAGTTCCGCGATGAGCGTTTCGGTGGTAATCATCAACGCGGCGATGCTTGCGGCGTTTTGCAACGCGACCCGGACTACCTTAGTCGGATCAGGGATGCCTGCCTCAAACATGTCAATGAAACGTTCCTCACGCGCATCGTAGCCGACGTTTCCGCCCTCATCCTTAACTTTAGCAATGATGACAGAGTCTTCTTGTCCAGCATTTTTGGCGATTTGGCGAAGCGGATCTTCTAGGGCACGTTTGACAATTGAAACGCCGACAGTTTCAGTAGCATCGCTGAGTTCTAACGCGTCAAGAGCGGCTTGTGCACGGACGAGGGCAACGCCTCCGCCGACGACAACGCCTTCCTCAACAGCGGCACGTGTGGCGTGCATCGCGTCTTCAACGCGTGCCTTCTTCTCTTTCATTTCGACTTCAGTTGCGGCACCGACATTAATCACGGCGACACCACCGGCGAGTTTTGCGAGACGTTCCTGCAGTTTCTCGCGATCGTAATCGGAGGTAGTATCTTCAATCTGCCGACGAATCTGATCTATACGTCCCTGAATAGCTTCGCTGGAGCCGGCTCCTTCAACAATCGTCGTGTTATCTTTGTCAATGACGATGCGTTTGGCACTCCCCAGATCGCTCATGGTAACGCTTTCGAGTTTAATGCCGAGGTCTTCAGAGATAACACGTCCGTTTGTAAGGACAGCGATGTCCTCAAGCATTGCTTTCCGTCTATCTCCGTAACCTGGGGCTTTGACGGCTGCGCAGCGGAGTGTTCCGCGAATTTTGTTGACGACGACAGTAGCCAGGGCTTCTCCTTCAACATCTTCAGCAATAATTATGAGCGGTTTCCCTTGCTGTGCTGTCCGTTCCAGTACAGGAACGAGGTCTTTCAGGCTGCTGATCTTCTTTTCGTGAATGAGAATGGCCGCATCCTCTAAGACGGCTTCCATGCGGTCGGTATCTGTCACAAAGTAGGGTGAGAGATATCCTCTATCAAATTGCATACCCTCTACAACATCAAGTGTTGTGTCGAGGCTTTTTGCTTCTTCTACTGTAATGACACCATCTTTTCCGACCTTCTCCATTGCGTCAGCAATGAGGTCGCCAATGTCGTTGTCATTATTAGCGGAGATTGCTGCGACCTGTGCAATTTCGGTTTTCTCTGAAACCTCTTTGCTCATGTCTTGGATCGATCCGACGACTGCTGCGACGGCTTTTTCAACCCCGCGCTTGAGCGCCATAGGATTATGTCCGGCTGCAACATTTTTCAATCCTTCACGGTAGATTGACTGCGCCAAGATAGTGGCAGTTGTAGTTCCGTCGCCTGCCACGTCGCTCGTTTTGGATGCCACCTCTTTGACCATTTGTGCGCCCATATTTTCATACGGATCTTCAAGTTCAACTTCTTTTGCGACGGTTACTCCATCTTTTGTGATGGTTGGTGCGCCGAATTTCTTATCAAGCACGACGTTCCGTCCTTTCGGACCCAAGGTGACTTTAACGGCCTCTGCCAGCTGGTCAACGCCTTGTTTAATAGCATTCCGTGCTTCTTCATCAAACGCTAGTTGTTTTGCTGCCATGTGTATAACTCCTTTCCTAGTTAACCTTGGCTAAGATATCATCTTCACGCAAGATGAGGTATTCAATGTTGTCATAGTTAACTTCAGTGCCGCCATATTTCGCGAAAAGAACCAAGTCGCCCACACCAACATCAACCGGCTGACGTTCACCGTTATCGAGAAGTCGGCCGGCGCCAACAGCAACCACCTCGCCCTCTTGCGGTTTTTCTTTCGCGGTATCCGGAATAATAATCCCACCGCTTGTTTTTTGTTCATCTTCTTCAGAACGTTTGACGAGTATTCTATCGCCAAGGGGTACAAGTGCCATCTTTTTAAATCCTCCTTA